>NZ_JAHEAG010000001.1 GCF_018596315.1 Bradyrhizobium sp. SRL28
AAATCGACGACGATCGCCTCGATGCGCTGACCAATGAATTTGCCGACCATACGGCACAGGAGACGATCGATCGGCGCGTCTACTTCAAGGAATTGTTCCGTCTGCAGGGTGAACTGGTAAAATTGCAGACCTGGGTGCAGCACCACAAGCTCAAGGTGGTGGTGATTTTCGAGGGGCGCGATTCCGCGGGCAAGGGCGGCGTCATCAAGCGCATCACCCAGAGGCTCAATCCGCGGATCTGCCACGTCGCGGCGCTTCCGGCGCCGAACGAGCGTGAGCGCACCCAATGGTATTTCCAGCGTTACGTTTCGCATTTGCCGGCCGGCGGCGAGATCGTGCTGTTCGACCGTAGCTGGTACAACCGCGCCGGCGTCGAGCGGGTGATGGGCTTCTGCACTGAAGACGAGGTCGAAGAATTCTTCCGGTCGGCGCCGGAATTCGAGCGTATGCTCGTGCGCTCCGGAATCATCCTCATCAAGTACTGGTTTTCCATCACGGACGAAGAGCAGTATTTGCGCTTCACGATGCGGATTCACGATCCGCTCAAGCAGTGGAAGCTCAGCCCGATGGATGTGGAATCGCGCAGCCGCTGGGAGCAATACACCAAGGCCAAGGAAGCGATGCTGGAGCGTACCCACATTCCGGAAGCGCCCTGGTACCTGGTCGAAGCCGACGACAAGAAGAAGGCACGGCTGAACTGCATCGCGCATCTGCTCGAGCAAATTCCCTACCAGGAAATCAAGCGCAAGCCGGTGGTACTGCCGCCGCGGGTACGCAACCCGGAATATAGCCGCGGGCCGATTCCACCCGAAATGTACGTGCCGGAGCGCTATTGAGCGGCGGACTGCGCGCGCCGGGGATACGGCTGACGACATACGGCTGCGCATTTCGGATGCCGCTGGAAATCTCGATCGCGACGAAGACGAGGCAACTACACGCATTTCAAGCCGCGGTTGAGAGAGAAAAAAATGAAGGCCCGCACTGGAGATACGGGCCTTCCTTGATGTGACCTCGCACTTCATGTGCGATCGAAGTTGAAGTGGCGTTGTGTGCTTTTACGCCGCCGCCAGCTTGTTCTCGACCAGCTTGATCCAGTATGAGGTGCCGTACACGATCGCCTCGTCGTTGAAGTCATAGGCGGGGTGATGGAGCCCTGCGCTGTCGCCGTTGCCGCAGAAGATGAAGGCGCCCGGCCGGGCCTCCAGCATGTAGGAGAAATCTTCCGCGCCCATCAGCGGCGGCATCTCGTGGACGTTCTGGGCGCCGGCCACTTCCCTGGCCACCTGCGTGGCAAAGTCGGTTTGCTCGGCATGGTTCTTGGTCACGGGATAGCCGCGCTCATAGACGAGATCGATCTTGGCGCCGGTCATCTTGGCTACGCCCTCGCACACCTCCCGGACCCGCTTCTCGACCAATTCGCGCACTTCCGGGGTCAGGGTGCGCACAGTGCCCCGGAGTTCGGCGGTCTGCGGAATCACGTTGCGGGCGTTGCCGGCGTGGAACTCGCAGATCGAGATCACGGCCGAGTCCAGGGGATCGAGGGTCCGCGAGACGATCGACTGCAGGGCGGTGATCACCTGCGAACCGACGAGCACGGAATCGATGCACTTGTTCGGGCGGGCGGCGTGCCCGCCGAGGCCCTCGATCTTGATGTCGATCGAGTCGGTCGCGGCCATGACGGGACCCGGTCGGATAGCAAAGGAGCCGACCGGAATCCCGGGGCCATTATGCATGCCGTAGACCTGCTCGATGCCGAACCGGTCCATCAGACCGTCCTTGATCATGGCGGCGGCACCCGCACCGCCCTCCTCGGCCGGCTGAAAGATCACGACCGCGTCGCCGGCGAAATTCCTGGTCTCGGCGAGGTATCGCGCTGCACCCAAAAGCATCGCGGTGTGGCCGTCATGGCCGCACGCGTGCATCAGGCCCGGCGTCTTGGAAGCGTGAGGCAGATTGGTCGCTTCCTCGATCGGCAGCGCGTCCATGTCGGCGCGAAGCCCGATCACCCTGATCTCGCCCTTGCCGGGCTGCTTGCCCTTGATGACGCCGACGACGCCGGTGCGGCCGAGGCCAGTGGTCACCTCGTCACAGCCGAATTCGCGCAGGCGGTCCGCCACGAATGCTGCAGTGCGATGGACGTCGTACAGCAATTCGGGATTTTCATGGATATCGCGGCGCCAGGCCTGAATATCGGGTTGCAGATCGGCGACGCGGTTGACGATGGGCATGGGATTTCTCTGGCCTCAAAGGTTGGAACGCTAGTGCTTCTGTAGCATGCAAGCCGCGGTCCACCCAGCACTCTGCCGCAGAGCCCCTATCCAACCGGGAGCTTGGCCGACCAGGGCTGGAAAGCCTGGCTAAGCCTTGGGGGGTCCCAAAAGTGAGGGGCCTGCACATTTGGGCGTGACCGGGGCATGAATTCATTAGCGCGAAGCCACAGCCGTATCGACGCGAGCTGGACGAAGACAAGGTAATTCGCCGCGAGCTTGTGTACCGCGCGTTGCGACGCGACGCCACTTGAGCTTGCTGAAGAAGCGTTCGAAGAGATTGCGAGCTCGATAGAGGACTGAAACAGGTCGGCTTGGCGGGATGTTAGCCCATGCTCCCTTGTTCAGAGCGAGTTCTCTGATCCAGTCAGCGTCATAGCCACGATCGGCAAGCATCGATCCTAACTTCAGGCGAGACAGAAGTTTGTCGGCTAATGACCATGGCTGTGCAAAAACGCGAAAGATCGAAACACGGCGAGAATTACATTCTTCAGTTTGTTCTCCATGAATGCGTTTGCGAGTTTGACCGCTAAGACGGCTTTGAACGAATAACTTCTACTATCGCCGCCGAGCGCCCTGGCGTTTTCACACAGCCTGGCCCCTTCGGCGACATTGAATGTGAGGGCGACCCGCCGTTGGAGTTAGCCGAGACGCGAGCGAAATGAGCTGTCTTGAGCTGCCCACAAGGCGTCATCAAAGATAAACGCAGGCATCCAGCAGACTGATGGGTACGTATTCTTTTATCATACGGAGAAAAACACTTCGATAACAATTCTGCCGAATTGAGGCCGATTGCCTGTCAGTTTTTGAAAGATCAGCAAACGTTTTGCGGAGTGTTCTCAAGATGTGCCCCCGCATCATGAACCCTTCGCAAAGATAACGATGAAATCTGCGGTCTGATTTATTCAATTTCGCTGTAAGTTGATTATGCTTTTCATCGGTCGAGATGCTGAGAAAGTCGATGCATAATTCTTCCGATCTGCACCGCCCTGTTTTCTTTTTTCCAGCGACCAACAGAACTAAAGCCGCGGTGGTGCAGCCCCACCACCTTAAAGTCCTTTCCTAGTAGCGGAGAGCCTGACGCGCCTCCGATGGTGTCACACTGGTGGCCGATATCTGTGTCGGGATAAGTGCCTTCCGCATTCAAAGTAGACACTGAGCACTGCTTACGAGCGATTTGCTTAGGCTCACCCGCCGGATGTTGGATTAGGTAGGCTTGTTCGCCCTGCTCAACGGTGCGATTGGTTAGCTCAAGCCAGCCGTATTTCTTACCTGGCTTCGATCTGAGCTTAACCAACGCGACATCGAGCGTTGCATCAAAATCTAGCAGCTCGACACAGTCGAACTGCTCTCCTTCGGCAAGGCCCGAATCAGTCAATTGATATCCGAAGATGGCGATGGCATTGTCAACGCAAGTCTCCCTTCGATCTATGCAATGATGATTGGTCAAAAACTTCTCATCACTGATGAGAAAGCCGCTGCACGTAAGAGACTTCCCGTTTGCGGAAAAGACTAGCTTTGCTACAGCCCCGCTAGGCATGAAAACTTGGGGCACATCCTTGTACTTGATGATTTCTTCGAGTTCAGGTGGATCATGTACTAGCGAGTATTTGACGGCGTGCTTCTCCTGAAATGCGATCTCGTCGATCCTAAAGCTTAAACCGATTGGCAAGCCTTCCGATTTAACCTCCAGATTGATGGTATCTCCCTTGACAACTGGCGACCAAAACGCCCCACGCGCAAAATCATACTTATTATACGCACGGACCCGCCGCATATTTCGATCGAGCACCGCTACCTCGAACTCCACGCTCGAATGATCTTTAATATCCGCGAAATGCACTCTCAAAAAGGTGGCAGTCGGCTTCACAAAAATAGCCTTCCACAAAAATGGTTCGGGAGCGCCACGGGGAGAAATTGCGAACGGCTCATTGACCTTTTCGGTGGTGCCCTCGGCAAGCGGCTGCTCTGCCCAGATAATCGAAGGCGTTCCTACCACCGCGATGATTACGAGAACAGCTAGTATGCTCCGTAACGACTTGCTCACCTATTTGACACTTGAGGTATAACGAACAATTTCGCTCGTCCGGACGGATTTGGGAACACCGCCAAGGATAAATGTCATTGTATCGGTGTCTTTATCTGGAACAAGATTGGTTTCACGAAGGAGGCGAGAGTCCGAACTTTTGTCTGCATTGAAATACACAGTGAAGACTTGTCGATTTTGATCGAAATGTACGGCACGAACAACTTCGACCGGCATCTGCACTACGCGTCCATTCTCGCGATCGCGAAACTTTGCCGTTGAACCGGCCTGAAAAAATCCGGCAACCGCTTTTCCGGCGTCTGCTGTGCTAAGTAGTAGGGAACCTGAGTCACCATCAAGCGTACATTTCGCGTTTAACCGTCCACCGAATAGTCGGTCACCCAGCGCGCCAACATGATCTGAACAATAAACGAGCCGGTTCTTAACTTCTTGTGGGCTGAGCTTTCTGTACTTTCGCATCAGCAGAGAAGCGACCGCGGCGACTTGGGGAGCAGCAAAGGAACTGCCTGACATTACCCCATATCTACCAAATGCCACGGTACTGAAGACATCTTCGCCAATCGCGGCAACATGGACGCGAGATCCATAGTTGGTCTGAAGTTTTCCGTTGGCTGCCGTGTAGAGTTTTGGAGAGTCGACACTCCTATTGAGTGCACCAACCACGATGACGTTTGGCAGATCAAAGCAGGTGGGGCGCTGATCGCAGATGTACGATACGTCTGTACCGTAATTTCCCGCTGCCATCACAAACAACGTTCTATCCTGTTGGCTAATGATCGCGCTCTGGACCGGATCTTGAATACCTCGCTGAGGGTCAAGCATGTATCCGAAACTGAGGTTCACTACCTCCGCATTGGCATTGGGCATTTTCTCGATGTTAGTGGCCAGAGCAATTAGCTCGGCAGGGTCCGACAGCTTAGAAAAGTCAACCTCGTACGAAATCAGGTTTGCGTAGGGGTTCAAGCCGAAATTGTGACCCGCTGGTAGCCTTCCGGCTATCAGTCCCGCGATGTGGGTTCCGTGATCGACATCTCCCGTTGTCGTCTGTTCGTTGCAACTGCCTGCCGCTGCGCTCTGACGCGTGCTGAGGTTATGGACTTGGAAGCGAGCCCCCTCGAAGGCGCAGTGGCTATTGTCGACCCAGCTGTCAAAAATGCCAACTGTCGCGCCCCTAAGCAGTGACGGATACTCCGCCAATGTACGGTATGGGAAGACGATAAGGTTGCTAATGTCCTTCTGATGTTTATCGAAATCTGTTGGAAACAATGCGCTGATTTTCGCTTGGGGAGGAGTTTCCGCTTGCCATCGAATACTATTGCTTGCACCTCCAATACTATTTGGTCGCAGATTCTTAATTACTGCAGATTTTTCCGGGATGCCCTGCACGCTAGTATCAGATCCAATAGTGGCTCCGATAGAGGCTCCGAAGTTCTTAACCTTGAATGAACCGTCGAACGATGGCGTAAGCTCTAGCGCCTGGCCAGGCCGGTCCTCTCTCACGGGAGGACCGGAATACACGCCTTCCTCGGCAGACGAAATGTCGACCGTTGCGCGGGCCGCCACGACAGGAAGCGAGAGATTGCCAGTGAAAGTCTTTGAGTCGTTAGTTAAGATCGCCTCGTCCAACTTTCGGTTGTATTTAAGGATACTTTGTCGGCATGCGGAATCATAGTCGATGCAACCGCCTAAAACCTCAGTCACCAAATAACTTATCGGCTGCTTTGGTCCAACGGGTACCGGTACCCATTTGGGAATCATGGTAAGCCGAATCGCGGGAAGCACCAAAGAATCTCCACGTTTCAGCTTCCAAAGAGTAGGCGACGCAATAAACCCAAAAGAACTTGATCCTGATGCGCGAAGCGTGTGGCTCCGCTGGCATATATTAGCGTTCAAGTCGCAAACTAAACTATCGATTGCTTCAGGAAATTCCGGTCCGACCAGGTTTCCATTGTCACGCAGCACTTCTTCAATGTTGTCAGATTGGGCGATTACGTTTCGCCGAAGCGAAAGTCTTCCCGTGGTATAAAGTGTTGAGTAAAGCTCTGAGAGCTCGCGTGCGAAATCGTGCGCGCTCGAACTCGCCGAGGTCCACAGAACCTTGTCATCATCGTCCTGGGGACGGTTGGCATTTCCCGCGTAGGCGGAACAGGCACTCAAGGTCACCGCAATGGCGATCGGTGCCAACGTGAGAAAGCTGCTTTGCTGCTTCATTTGCCTGCCCTCTTGTCGCAAGGCTCTGTCAAAACTTGGGGTCGTCCTGGCACTCCGGGGCCAGAGCCAATAGCCAATTCACATTGCCCTCGGACAACGATTAAAAGTATCAGCGCTGCGCGGAGCTTGTCGAGCCGCGCGCGAGCATATGTACTAAACTTGTAGCAACACTATATTGGAGAGTTGCAGAATCAAAGGGAAATATTCTAGGTTGTTGTGGAGGTTGAGCCCTATAGCGGGCACAGTCGATTGTTCGACGCCTCCTCCAATAACCGTAGCGTGGCATTGACTCACCGTTTTTCAAAGTCAGCCTTTCGTCAGGGAGCAAGCCCATGATCGCACGGCGTACATTTCTCGCTTCCGTCGCTGTTGCTACCGCAATGCGCGTGCCGTGGGCACGGGCCATGCCGACGTTATCCGAAGAGCAAATCAAGCTTATCGAGTGGATGGACGAAGCGACTGGCGTTGGCAAAGAGGTGGCGAGCGGTGTTTTGAGCGTCACTCGTTTTGCCGATGCCTTTTGGTACTTAAACAAGAGAATCGACTGGACACCTTCCCCCGGACAAACTTTGCCATCAGTGTCAGTTCCCGCGGGTTTTGTAACCGACTTTGCTAGTATCCCGCGTGCGCTATGGACCGCTCTACCCCGTGACGGTGATTACGTATGGGCCGCCATCGTCCACGATTACCTGTACTGGTATCAAACGACCACGAGGGAAATTGCTGACAGCGTGCTAAATGCGGCGATGATTGACTTTAAGATACCTGCGGCGAATCGCGTTGCGATCTACCAGGGCGTTCACTTGGGTGGCGAGTCTTCTTGGATTGGAAACTCCAAACTTAAGTATAACGGTGAGAAGCGTCTCCTGAAGCGCTTTCCGGAGAATCCAACGATATCTTGGGAGGACTGGAAGAAGGTACCCGATGTGTTCGCAGACTGACTCGGTCATAGATCAGAAGTCCTGCTACAAAATTCTCTGAGCTCTAAAGGGCAGGTAATCTCGGAAGAGTTCTTGCCACATTGGCCGAGACGATGGCTAAGAAGACTGCGTCCCGGTTTTGCCTCAGCGGGATTTGGCGGCGCTTGAAATGTCGGTGAACGGCCTCACGCCGCCAGCGTGTTCTCGACCAGCTTGATCCAGTAGGAGGTGCCGAACACGATCGCCTCGTCGTTGAAATTGTAGGCGGGGTGATGGAGCCCTGCGCTGTCGCCGTTGCCGCAGAAGATCAGCGCACCCGGCCGCTGCTCCAGCATGAAGGCGAAATCTTCACCAGCCATCAGCGGCGGCATCACATGCACATTGGCATCGCCGGCGATTTCGCGGGCTGCCCGCGTCGCGACATCCGTCTGCTCGATATGGTTGACCGTTACCGGATAGCCGCGATCGTAGGTCAGGTCGATCCTGGCGCCGGTGATCTGCGCCACGCCGGCGACGACCTCGCGGACCCGTCTTTCCACCATTTTCCGCACTTCACCGTTCAGGGTCCGGACGGTGCCCGCCAGCTCGGCGGTCTGCGGGATCACATTGCGGGCGTTGCCGGCGTGAAATTCGCACATCGAAATGACCGCCGATTCCAGCGGATCTACGCTGCGCGACACGATCGACTGCAGCGCCGTGATCAACTGCGCGCCGACCAGGACGGAATCGATGCATTTGTGCGGACGCGCGGCGTGACCGCCGAGCCCCTCGATCTTGATGACGACGGCATCGCCTGCGGCCATGATCGGACCGGGCCGAAGCGCGAACGCGCCGACCGGAATGCCCGGACCGTTATGCATGCCGTAGACCTGCTCGATACCGAAACGGTCCATCAGCCCGTCCTTGATCATCGCGACGGCACCCGCACCGCCCTCTTCCGCCGGCTGGAAAATCACGACCGCATCGCCGGCGAAATTGCGGGTCTCGGCGAGATAGCGCGCCGCACCCAGCAGCATGGCGGTGTGGCCGTCATGGCCGCAGGCGTGCATCAAACCCTTCGTCCTGGAAGCGTAAGGCAGATTGGTCGCTTCCTCGATCGGCAGCGCGTCCATATCCGCCCGCAGCCCGATGACCTTTACGTCACCCCTGCCGGCGGGCCTGTTGCCCTTGATGACGCCTACGACGCCGGTGCGGCCAAGACCGGTAACAACCTCGTCGCAGCCGAATTCCCGCAACCGGTCCGCCACCAATGCCGCCGTGCGGTGCACGTCGTAGAGCAGTTCCGGGTGTTCATGGATATCCCGGCGCCAGGCCTGGATGTCGGGCTGAAACTCGGCGACGCGGTTGACGATGGGCATGCGGAACAGGCTTTCCGGGTTGAACGCTTCTGTCCCTGTAGCATGCAAGGTGCGGTCCAACCAACGCACCCTGCCGCAGAGCCCCATCCCTGCACCTTGATGTGTCGGCTATGTCCCCGAACACCCGTCGGCTATGTCCCCGGGCTGAACACTTGTCCCGGCCATCCACGTCTGACTAATAAACGCCCAGGAAAGACGTGGATGCCCGGAACCAGTCCGGGCATGACGGCGTCAACGGGTGGAAACTGAGAGATGCCGAAACGGCTTGAAGGCGATTTCGACTATATCGTGGTTGGCGCAGGAACAGCCGGCTGCATCATGGCCAACCGGCTGTCGGCCGATCCGAAAAACCGCGTGCTGATCCTGGAGGCCGGCGGCAACGACAACTGGATCTGGTTTCACATCCCGGTCGGCTATCTCTTTGCGATCGGCAATCCCCGCTCGGACTGGATGTTCAAGACCGAGCCGGAGCCCGGGCTCAACGGGCGGGCGCTAGCCTATCCCCGTGGCAAGGTGATCGGCGGCTCCTCCGCTATCAACGCCATGATCTCGATGCGCGGACAGGCCGCCGATTACGATCACTGGCGGCAACTCGGCCTGACCGGCTGGAGCTATGACGACGTCAAGCCGCTGTTCAAGCGGCTGGAGGATCATTTCCTCGGCGAGAGCGAGCATCACGGCACCGGCGGCGGCTGGCGCATCGAGGCGCCGCGGCTGTCCTGGGCCATTCTCGACGCGGTCGGCGACGCTGCCGAGGAAATGGGCGTCAAGCGCATTCCGGATTTCAACACCGGCGACAACGAAGGCACGAGCTATTTCCACGTCAACCAGAAGCGTGGCCGCCGCTGGTCGTCCGCGCGCGGCTTCCTCAAGCCGGTGCTGAACCGCAGCAATTTGCGGCTGGAAAAGAACGTGCTGGTCGACCGCCTCATCATCGAGAATGGCCGCGCGGTCGGCGTGCGCTTCATCCAGGGCAATGAAGTGGTCGAGGCGCGCACCAAAGGCGAAGTCGTTTTGTGTGCGGGCTCAATCGGATCGACGCAGGTGTTGCATCGATCGGGCATCGGGCCATCAGACTGGCTGTCGCCGCTCGGCATCGATGTCGTGCTCGACAAGCAAGGCGTCGGGCGCAATTTGCAGGACCATCTGCAGCAGCGCGCGATCTACAAGGTCGAGGGTGTGCGTACGCTGAACGAGACCTACTGGTCGCTGATGCGGCGCGGCCTGATGGGGCTCGACTATGCCTTCCGCCGCCGCGGGCCGCTGACCATGGCGCCGTCGCAACTCGGCATCTTCACGCGCTCCGATCCGCATCGCGAGCGTGCCAACATCCAGTTCCATGTGCAGCCGCTGTCGCTCGACAAGTTCGGCGATCCCCTGCATCGTTTTCCCGCCATCACCGTGAGCGCCTGCAATCTGCAGCCGACCTCGCGCGGCACCGTGCGCGTCCGCTCGGCGAAGCCTGACGAGGCGCCGTCGATCGCGCCGAATTATCTCTCGACTCACGACGACCGCCAGGTGGCAGCCGATGCCATCCGCACCACGCGGCGGCTGATGAAGCAGAAACGGCTTGAGCGATATCGCCCGCAGGAATATTTGCCCGGCCCCAGCGTCGGCGACGACGACGTCTCGCTGGCCAAGGCCGCCGGCGATATCGGCACCACGATCTTCCATCCGGTGGGGACCGCGAAGATGGGGACGGCGAGCGATCCGCTTGCCGTCGTCGACGAGCGCCTGCGCTTCCACGGCATCGCGGGCTTGCGCGTGGCCGATGCTTCCGTGATGCCGACGATCACGTCGGGCAACACCAACACGCCGACGGCGATGATCGCGGAAAAGGGCGCGGCGATGATTCTGGAGGATGGGCGATAATCCCTCCCATGACGAACGCCAAACGGATTTCGGTCGGACCTGTCGGCGAACACATTGCGCTCGCCCGATGGGGCGAGGACGGCTCGGGCAAACCGCCCGCGCTGCTGTTGCACGGCACCGGCTTTGTCGCCGAGGTCTGGGATGAGGTCGCCCGTGAACTGGCGTCGCGTTACACCGTCTATGCGCTCGACCGCCGCGGCCATGGCGACAGTCACAAGCCGGCGGCCGACCGCTATCACTTCCAGGATTTCGCCGAGGATTTGTGTCGGGTGATCGAGGCGCTCGACCTGACGGATATATTTGGTATCGGCCACAGCGCAGGCGCCACCGATCTCCTGCTCGCGGCGAAACTTTTGCCCAAGCGCTTTTCGCGCCTGTTCGTGATGGAGCCGACCGTCATGGATCCGCGTGCGACCCGCGCCGATGGCGCCGGGTTGAGCGACAGGTCGACGGCTGCCGTGCAGAGCGTGCTGCGCCGCCAGGCCGAGTTCGACAGCGCCGAGACGGCGTTCCAGCGCTATCGCGCCGCGCCTGCGTTTGCGACATGGTCCGAGTCCTCGCTCTGGGCCTACATCCGGCATGGTTTTGCCCCTCTGAGGGACGGCCGGGTACGACTGCTCTGCACGCCTGAGATCGAGTCCGCCATTACTCTCCGGATTTGTGAGGCGATGGAGCAGGTCTACACCGGAGACGACCGCGGCAATCCTTTCGCATGGCTGACCGAGATCGACTGCCCCGTCTGCGTTGCGACGACCGAACAATCATGGCCGATCTATAAAATGATGGCGTCACGGGCCGTGGCGCTGATTCCGCAAGTCAGCGAATGGAGTTTTGCCGGGGTCGGTCACTGCGTCGGCCAAGAGGATCCAAAACTCCTGCTTGGTGCCCTGCAAATATTCGAAGCGAAAGACCGCTAGATCCTCCGGCTACAATTCTCCTGCTTCTTCTTGTCAGCGCTTTACGCGAGGCGTCCCCCTGGCTGAAATTTTCGCGTGCGTCCGCGCGGAAAGCGCAAGATCGTCGTTGGTGGCAAGCAACTCAAGGAAGGGAATGGTCGTCCTGACGACAATCCGATCCCGCCACTGATCGATCAGTTCGGCCAGCTCCGTTGTTTCCAGCGGATCGAGTTCATTGCGCATATGATAATATCCGACGAGGTAGAGTTTCGTCGCGGACACGCCGATGCTCTTTTGCACCAGCGCAAATGCATCTTCGTTCCGGATCTTCTGCGGGTAGACTGGAAAATAGATACGACCCGTGTTCCTGGTGCCCAGAAACGGCCCTTTTAGACAAACGGATATCGAACCTATTCGATCAAGCAAATCTTGAACCACCGCAGCGTAGCGATCGAGATCGGTCTCCGGAACGCCGCCTGCAAGCGTTGCATGCAACTGCAACCGGCGGCGTTCGCAGAGCTCCCACGCAATCTTTGGCGCGAAGCTCGATGACTTTATGGCCAACTCAAGCGCCTGAACCTGGTCGGATTCGAGAAAGGCATCCGCGGAAATTGGCATCACAAGCGCATAGCGCGTCTTCTCATAGGTGCCGTTTCGATAATCACGCCCGTCGACCTCGCTGATGACTGCGGGGTGCCCTGCATTCACGAGGGGAAGGTGCGCAAGCCGGTACCCTTCGTCGAAGACGACACGTTCGCCGGGCTGGAATGTCTTTCTCGCCGACCTATAGGCCATCATCTCGTCGTCGCAATAGGTTATGGGTGGCATATGTCTTTGCTCCGCCGTCGGATCACTCTTGCCGACTCCCATACAGCAGGAAAACTGCCGCGCCGCCATGTTTGCGGAGGATAGCGGTCGAAGGTTGGGAGTACGTGAGCGCTCCATCCAGTGCAGCCGCGCGGCTGTCTGGATATGCCCATGGCCGGAACGGTGTCGGTCGTCGTAGGCCGCGCTCTGAATATCGATGATCCCAGGCATGGCGAAGAGGCCCGTGCCGTGATTGCCGAGAACGGCGGGAGCGATAGCGCCCCCGCTGTTACGCGACAAGTATCAGCAAGTCCATTATCGCACTGTGCGACGATGCCGTGGCGTGACCGGCAGGCGATCCGGTGCCGGTACGGGCGAGCCATAATACGCATACGCGTTCGCCGAAGCGGGCGGGCGAACCGCATACCTGCCCGCGAGGACGTCCGCGTTGGGATGATAGAACGCGAAGGCGCCGGGCTCTTGTATCGCGGCCTGCGCGAACACCGGTGTTGCAATGGCCGTCGCAAGAAGCGCGGCCGCAATGGCTGGAATGAACTTCGTCATGGCGAGTATCCTTTCGTGGGACCTCATTCATGTGGGCGCGGCAAATGCGAAAGTTAGGCCGGTGCCTGCACCCATCACCGCGATGTGAGAAATCGCGTGCAATCCGTGCACGGCGCGAAGATTTTTCCTTCCGACGGGTTTGGAGAAGCACAGGCCTATCGCTGCCCGGCCTTTGACGAACTGTCTTTTCTCGGCCAAGCGTCTGGCTTGATCGCGGCGCTTTGCGCTTCTCGAACGCTGCTACGCTTGCGGGGGATAGCGCTCGAAGGTCGGCAGCTCGTGCGCGCTCTCAATCCAGTGCAGCCGCTCGGCTGTCTGGATATGCACCGTTGCGGGGACGGCGTTGGGGTCGTCGTAGGTCGCGCTCTGAATATCGATGACCCCGGGCAAGAAGTTCGCATTGGTGTAGAAGAGGCCCGTGCCGCAGTTGGCGCAAAACTGGCGGCGGCCATGTTCCGAGGACTCGTAGACCTTGGGCTGCCCCTTCGTCACCTTGACCGCATCCTCGGCATACATCGTCCAGCCGACAACCGGCGCGCCGGCGTGACGTCTGCAATCGGTGCAGTGACACAACGCATGAACGATGAGTTCGCCCTCGACCTGATAACGGATCGCGCCGCAATGACAGCCGCCAGTGATGTTGCTCATGATTTCCTCATTACGTCCGCTCGAAAGTAGCCCCGGATGAAGCGCAACGTAATCCGGGGATATATCTATCGGCCGGAGAGACACTCCCGGATTGCGCTTCGCTTCATCCGGGCTACGAGCTTGCGACTTACGCCGACTTGCGCACCGCGTTGTCGACCAGCGTCTTGCCGAGCGACCAGATCGCGCCGGGGACCTTGTGGCTGGCGGCGATGACGTCGTCGAACGACTTTTCGATCCAGCTGCAGTCTTCTTCCGTGATCACGAGCGGCGGCAGCAGCTTGATGGTGTGGCTGCCGTGGCCGGAGACCTGCGTCAGGATCTTGTGATCCTTGAACAGCGGCACGGTGATGAGCTGGCAGAACAGGCCCTTGTTGGCGGTCTCCAGCAGATTCCACGAAGCCTTCAGTTTCAGCGATTTCGGCGGACCGAACTCGATGCCGATCATCAATCCCTTGCCGCGCACTTCCTTCAGCAATTCATAGCCAGGCACCATGCGGGTCAGCGCGAGGCGCAGCTCGGCGCCGCGCTTGGCGGCCTGCTCGACCAGCTTTTCCTGCTTGATCACGTCGAGCGTCGCGATGCCGGCGGCCATCGCCAGATCATTCTTCGCAAAGGTCGAGCCGTGCACGACCGCGCGATCCATCTGGTTGAAGATCTTGTCGAAGATACTCTTGCGCGTCAGCAGCGCGCCGACCGGCACGTGACCACCTGACAGCGCCTTCGCCAGCAGCACCATGTCGGGCTCGACGTTCCAGTGCTCGACTGCGAGGAATTTTCCGGTGCGGCCGATGCCGGTCTGGATTTCGTCGGCGATGAAGATGGTGCCGTATTTCTTGCACAGCGCGGCCGCGCCCGGAAGGAATTCATCCGTGGGCAGGTTGACGCCCTTGCCCTGGATCGGCTCGACGATGAAGGCCGCGACCTGGCGCGACGACAGCGCCTGCTCGAGCGCGGCGAGATCGTTGAAAGGAATCTGCGTGCATCCCGGCAGCAGCGGCTCGAATCCGCTGCGGAAGTTCGCATCGTCCATCAGCGACAACGCGCCGTATGACAGGCCGTGGAAGGAATGGGAACAGGAGACGATGCCGGGACGGCCGGTCGCGCCGCGCGCGAACTTGATCGCCGCCTCGACGGTCTCGGCGCCGGAATTGGCAAAGAACACCTTGTCCAGATATGGCACATGTTCCAGCAGGCGTTCCGCCAGCACGCCCGCGAGCGTGGACACGTCAAGTTGAACGAGATTGGGAAAATTGCTGTCGAGCACGCTTTTGAGCGCCTCACGCAACGCCGGATGATTGCGGCCAATCGCAAAAACGCCAAATCCGCTCAGTAGATCGAGATAGCGGGCCCCGTCACGATCGAACAGGTATTGACCTTGACCCTTCTGAAAGCCCACATCGTAGCCGATGGTCTTCAGCACACGGACGAGTTGCTCGTTCAGGTGGCGCGCATGCATGGAACTTCGCTGCGCCTGCCGCTCTACAAACAGCCCGGAAACGTCTAGATATGAATCTGGCATTGGCTACATACGTCGGTTGATGGCCGTTTCGTCAACTGAAAACGCTAAATGCGGCGTTTTGACCCCCGCTTGGATCATCTACTTAAACATAGGTTCGGACCATGTTGCACTGCCCAAGAACGATCGCGCGTACAATAGTTTATTCGGGAATCTTTTTAGCCACAGGTGTTAATGCGGCGCTGGCCGCCGACCCCACCGGTGACTGGAAAGTGGCCGATGGTGTTGCCAACATCCGCGTCGCCCAATGCAGCGGTAACATGTGGGGCGTAGTCGCCTGGGAAAAGATGCCGGGCGGCAAGGACAAGAATAATCCGGACGCCGCAAAGCAGAGCCGGCCGACGCTTGGCATGCCGATTCTGATCGACATGAAGAAGAAGCCCGGCGTCGATGCCTGGGAAGGCCAAGTCTACAACGCCAAGGACGGACAGCTCTACAGCTCGACGATCAAGCCTGTCGGCACCGATCAGCTCGAGATTCAAGGCTGCGTGCTCGGCTTCCTGTGCGGCGGTGAAACCTGGACCCGTGTCGCGCCGCCGATTCCATCGAGCCCTGCCAACAGCATGGCCAAGGGCGCGCCGAAGGGTGCACCCGGCGCGGCGCCCAAGAGTACTGCATCGGGTGCTAACCCGACGACCGCGGCACCGGCTCCTGCGCCGGCGGCACCGAAGACCACAGGTGCAGCGAATCCCGCATCAGCCAGCCCTGCAACCGCGCCGAAGGCCGCGCCCGCTCAGAAGCAGGCGGCCGGCCAGCCCGCCGATATCGGCGATATCTGCCTACTCCCCGACATCGCGCGGTTTGCCCATTAGCGCGGGCTGGAACAGCAGCACCGCGGCCAGCGTGATGATGAACGACAGCGCCAGCAATTTGCCCATGCTGGCGGTGCCGGGATGACTGGATAGCCACAGGCTTCCGAATGCGGTCGCGGTCGTCAGCGCCGAGAAAAAGATCGCGCGCGTCAGGCTCGACTGCAGCAGGTTCGTTCTGCCCTCGCGCCAGGCGGTCACGTAATAGATCTTGAAGGCCACACCGACGCCGAGCAGCAGCGGCATCGCGACGATATTAGCGAAGTTGAGCGGCAGCCCGATCAGCACGCAGAGCTCCAGCGTCACAGCGCCCGCCACCAGTAGCGGCACCATCGTCATCAGCACGTCGGTAACCCGCCGCAGCGCCAGCCAGAGCAACAGGCTGATCACGACAAGCGCCCAGATGCCGGCGTGGATGAACGCCTTCACGATAGTGTCGCCGGATTTGAGAATCGACACCGGCCCGCCGATCGCATTCGGCTCGGCCGCCAGCACCGCATCGGCGAAGCGGCGAAGATTGTCGTTGTCGTTGGGATCGCCCTTCGGCAACGCCTCGACGCGGATCAATCCGTCCTTGGACTTCCAGCTATTCAACAGTTCCGGCGGCAGCGTCTTCAACGTTACAGGGCCTGCCTGCATCGTGTTCTTGAGCTGATCGAATACGATCTTGAGCGGGGAAACGAAAATGCTCTGCGCCTTGTCGCGCGTCGCCTGGTTGCTTCCGGCCAATTTCGAAAGCGCGTCCGCCAGCCTTCGTGAGGCAACCGCGCCCGGCCCCTTGCCGTCGCCCGCGGCCTTGCGCAGACTGGTGACCGAACTCTTCAGCGCCTCCACATTCTCTTCATCCGAGGGCGCCGCATCGACCGAATCGGGAGTGAGCGCAGGCCCCACCACCCTCGCCGCCTTCGCGATCAACTGCAGCTTTGCCGGCTGATCCTCGGGGACAAAACTGTCGATCGACATCACGCGCAGGACTTCCGGCAGCTTTTCCAGGCGCGCCTCGATCTTCTTCGCTTCCGCTTCCGAAGTGGTCAGCACGTTGATGGCGTTGGCGCCGGTGTTGGGGTCCTTGCGCAGATCGAGGAAGGTCGCGATCGATTCAGCCTTCGGATTGCGCAGGTTGATCGGGTTGAAGTCGAACTTCATGAAATAGAGCAGCGGCAGGCCGGCCACGACAAGCAGCAGCGTGCCAACGACGATGATGACGCGGTGCCGTTCGAGGAATTCGTCCACCGGCGCCAGAAACGCGTAACCGACAGGCTCGCTTTCGCCGGGCGGATGCAGCAGCTTCAGCATGGCAGGCAAGGACGTGATGCTGGTGAAGAATGCGATCATCATGCCGGCGCCGGCAATCTTGCCGAGCTCGGAAATGCCCTTGTAGTCGGTCGGCAGGAAACACAGGAAGCCGGCGGCGGTCGCCATCGCGGCGAGCGACAGCGGGACCGCGCAACGGCTGGCCGCGCTCTCCAGCGCCAGGGCCAGATCTTCGTTCTTGAACCGCTCGGAACGGTAGCGGACGCTGAACTGGATGCCGAAATCGACGCCGAGGCCGACGAACAGCACCGCGAAGGCGATCGACAGCAGGTTCAGCGATCCCACCATCATCAGGCCGACGGCGGTCGTGAGCGAAAGGCCGATGAACAGGTTCACGAACACCGCGAAGATGATCTTCGACGAGTGCAGCGCCATCCAGAGAATCACGAGGACGATGAGGACGGTTGCGACACCGTTGAGGATCGCACCCTCCTGCACGGTCGAATATTCCTCATTCGCGATCGGAACCGGGCCGGTCAGCCGCACCCGCGCGCCGTACTGGCCGGCAAAATTGAGATCGGCCGCGGCCTTCCGGATTGCGTCGGTCGCATCCTTGCCGGGTTCGAGTTCGCTGTAGTCGAGCTTCGGCTTGAACTCGATGAAGGCGCGGCGGTCGGCGTCGGTCAGAGGCTTGTCGCTGACCAGTTCGCGCCAGGAGAACGTCGCCGTCCCCTTGTTCACGATGTCCTCGACCGTCTGGCTGATCTGGTTGAAGGGCCGTTCGGTATTGTCGAGCTTGACCTGTCCGCGCTTGACGCCGGCAAGCCCGGTCTCCAGCGCGCCGGTCAGGCCGCGGATCGAGGGATCGCCGGCCATGATCTCGATCAGGGGGGCTGCGGCTTCGAGCTGGCCGGCGACCTTGCCGACTTCCTCCACCGGCAGGAACAGCAGGCCGTTCTTTTCGAAGAACTCGCCGGAACCCAGCGGCTGCACCGATTCGAAATGCTTGGTGTCGCCGGAAAGCTTTGTGAAGAGCGCCGTGCTCGCGGCACTGGCGAGTTCGGGCGTCGGCGCCTCGACCACGGCGAGAATCAGTTTTTCGCGGTCGAACGCCTGCTCGAACTGTTGGTCGCGCTTGCGCCAGTCGAGGTCGGGTGAAATCAGCGTGTTGATGTCGGTGTTGATGGCGAAATGCCGGGCGGCATAGAAGCTCGCTCCGATCGCCAGAAGCAGCGAGAGGACGACGACGAGAGTGGCAAACCGCGTACAGGTTCTGACAATGGCGACGACAATACTGGTCAGCACTTCGTTTCTTTCTAAATCTCAAGGAGAGCTGGGCGAAAACGCCCGCTGTCTAGCGGAGTTCCCGAAGCCGATCTAATGTTGTTTTGGTTACTTCCCCGACGGTTCAAACGAAGCCGCCAAAACGGATCGGAACAGGCGTTCGGGGCCGGTATAGCCCGTCCCTGTGGGCGATAAAGTGACGAACCGGTGAGGAGCGACGGTTCCTCGCAGCGCATTTTTGGTATTTAGTTACCCATTTCTTGGTAACCATTGCGCGATGCACCTTTTCCTGCCGCACAATTTTTGACACATAGTCCTGCGCTTCCATCTACTTGGGTGGGGATTACCTACGGGTTCCGGTCATGGTGCGGATATTGCAGATCCGGATGTGACCGGCTGCACGGAGACCTTCGGGTGAATTTGCGAATTCTGGACCTGGTGCAACAAGCGTATTGGACATCCCATGGAAGTGTATCTAGCGCAGCCCCGCGGATTTTGTGCGGGCGTCGTGCGCGCCATCGAAATCGTTGAGCGCGCGCTCCAGAAGTACGGTCCGCCGGTCTACGTCCGGCACGAGATCGTACATAACAAGTACGTGGTCGAAAGCCTCAAAGCCAAGGGCGCGATCTTCGTCGAGGACCTGTCCGAAGTTCCGCCACGGGCGGTAACCGTGTTCAGTGCCCAC
Organism: Bradyrhizobium sp. SRL28; assembly: GCF_018596315.1. Classification (GTDB taxonomy): domain Bacteria; phylum Pseudomonadota; class Alphaproteobacteria; order Rhizobiales; family Xanthobacteraceae; genus Bradyrhizobium. The sequence continues at coordinate 19,139 of NZ_JAHEAG010000001.1, forward strand.
GGCGTGGCCCGCAGCGTCGAGGAAGAGGCCGCCGCCCGCGGCCTGCCCGTCCTCAATGCCACCTGCCCGCTGGTCACCAAGGTCCATAATCAGGGCAAGCGGTATATGTCCAAGGGCCGTACCCTGGTACTGATCGGGCATGCCGGCCATCCCGAGGTCGAGGGAACCATGGGCCAGGTTCCCGGGCCGGTTCTGCTGGTCCAGAACGTCGACGACGTGGCGGCCCTGCCCCTGCCGACCGACGCGCCGGTGGCCTATATCACCCAGACCACCCTCAGCGTGGACGACACAAAGGACATAATCGCCGCCCTTCAGGCCAAATTTACAGATATTCAAGGCCCCGACATCCGGGATATCTGCTATGCGACACAGAACCGCCAATCTGCGGTAAGGGATCTAAGTAAGCTGGTGGACGTCATTTTGGTGGTGGGGGCCGCCAATAGTTCCAACTCTAACAGGCTCCGCGAAATCGGCACCGAGGTCGGCGTCGCGAGTTATCTCATTGCCGACGGGAGCGAGTTGAACCCCGATTGGCTGAAGGATGCAAAAGCGGTCGGCATTACGGCGGGCGCATCGGCGCCCGAAGTTTTGGTCGACGACGTGATCGAGGCTTTGAGGCGTATCGGACCCGTCAAGGTATCGGTGCTTCCCGGCCGGGAGGAGAACATCGAGTTCCGGCTTCCGGCCGAACTGACTGCGGGCTGATCCACTTCACGATTCCAAGTCTGGGCTCCCAGCCCAGACCCAAGTCCAGAAAGAAAATCTCTCAATGGCAATACCGTTTTTCAAGGAACTGAGTATCGGCGGCTATCTGATCAAGCAGAAGCTGCTTGGCCGGAAGCGCTATCCGCTCGTGCTGATGCTGGAGCCGTTGTTCCGCTGCAACCTCGCCTGTGTCGGCTGCGGCAAGATCGACTATCCCGACGCGATCCTCAACCGCCGCATGTCGGCGCAGGAATGCTGGGACGCCGCCGACGAATGCGGCGCGCCGATGGTGGCGATTCCCGGCGGCGAACCCTTGATCCACAAGGAGATCGGCGAAATCGTGCGCGGCCTCGTGGCGCGCAAGAAGTTCGTCTCGCTGTGCACCAACGCACTGCTACTGGAGAAGAAGCTCGATCTGTTCGAGCCCTCACCCTATCTGTTCTTCTCGGTGCATCTCGACGGATTGAAGGACCACCACGACAAGGCTGTGTCGCAGAAGGGCGTGTTCGACCGCGCCGTTTCCGCGATCAAGGCCGCGAAAGCGCGTGGCTTCACCGTCAACGTCAACGCCACGATCTTCGACGGCCATCCGGCGGAAGAAATCGCCAAGTTCCTCGACCTCACGACCGAACTCGGTGTCGGCGTCTCGATGTCGCCCGGCTACGCCTATGAGCGCGCACCGGACCAGGAGCACTTCCTCAACCGCACCAAGACCAAGAAGCTGTTCCGCGACGTGTTCGCGCTCGGCAAGGGCAAGAAGTGGAACTTCATGCATTCCGGCCTGTTCCTGGACTTCCTGGCCGGCAACCAGAGCTACGAATGCACGCCGTGGGGCATGCCGGCCCGCAACATCTTCGGCTGGCAAAAACCCTGCTATCTGCTCGGCGAAGGTTACACCAAGACCTTCAAGGAACTGATGGAGACCACGGACTGGGACACCTACGGCACCGGCAAGTACGAGAAGTGCGCCGACTGCATGGCGCATTGCGGCTATGAGCCGACGGCTGCCAACGCCGCGCTGGTCAATCCGTTGAAGGCGATGTGGGTCGCGCTGCGCGGCGTCCGCACCACGGGTCCGATGGCGCCCGAAATCGATCTCTCCAAGCAGCGCCCGGCGCAGTACATCTTCTCGGCCGAGGTGCAGAAGCGCCTGTCCGAAATCCGCCGCGACGAGGCCGCCGCTGCCGCGGCCAAGCAGCAACAGAAAGCTTCCACCGCCGCCTGAGCGGGATGGCGATAAAAGATTAGGGCCTCGGTTCTTTGGGAACCGAGGCCCTTTCTTTTTTGTTTGACGCCCTTCGAAAATCCCGAAGCCGGGTGCCCCTGCGGATATCAGATCGCCGCGGTGGCGAGCCCCTCTTCACCGTGCAGGAAGCCGCGGCAGCCGCGCAGGGAGCGCAGCGCGCGATTGAAATCGAGTCCCGTGGAGACCAGCGCGCGCAGCGAGGTGGGATTGCGCGCCACCCCGCGCAGAACCTTGCCGAGGTCGATGTCGCCATTCGGCTTGATGGCGCTCTTGGCCAGCGCCGGAAGCGCCCGGCTGGCGGGATCGGAGATGACCCGCAGCGCCGCGAACGGCAAGCCGGCCTCAGCCGCATAGGCTGCGGCAATATGGCTTTCCATATCGACCGCTGCCGCGCCCGTCTCCGAATGCAGCGCGGCCTTGCAGGCGGTCGCCGCAATCACCTGTTCGACGCCGGCCAGGCCACCGCGGACCACGCGCCGGCGGCGAAGTGCCGCACGGGCGATCAACTCTTCATTCAACGCCAGACCAGCCAGAAAACGGGTGTCGCCGGCCATAACCTCGGTCGCTACCACTACGTCGCCCGATTTCAGCGACGGATCGAGCCCGCCGGCGACGCCGAACGAGATGACGCCCCTGAAAGTGGTAGAATCCAGTGTTGCCAGCAACGCGCGCAATTGCTGCGGGTCGCTCGAACTGCAGATCACGATCATGCCTGGCCCGGCCGCGATGCGGGCCTCCTGCACCAATCCTGTTACGATCAAAACCGGCCGCGGATCATTCAAATTACGATCAACCAGATTGTCCGCAGTCGCGGCGGCCCCCGCCCCCAAAATCACATCCCGACCCCTACCACCCTGCTGTTGGTGCTTTTCAGATTCCGATACCGCGCCAGCGCCCAGAGCGGAAAGAACTTCGAGTAGCCATGATACCGCAAATAAAACACCCGCGGAAAGCCCGTAGCCGTGTAACGCGCCTCGTCCCAAAGCCCTTTCTCCGTCTGTGTGGCTTTTAGGTACTCCACCCCTCGCACGACCGCGGGGCTCTCGACCTCGCCGGCCGCCATCAATCCAAGCAAGGCCCATGCCGTTTGCGAGGAGGTCGACGGGGCTTTCTCATATCCCTTGTAATCGAGTCGGTAGCTGACGGCGTCCTCGCCCCAGCCGCCATCCTGGTTCTGGATCGATGCCAGCCAGTCCGCCGCCTTTCGAATCATCGGATCCTGATGGTCCACCCCTGCGGCATTTAGCGCACAGAGCACCGACCAAGTTCCGTAGACGTAGTTGAGGCCCCAGCGGCCGTACCATGACCCTTCCGCGAGCTGGGTGCGGCGCAGATAGGCGATCCCGTCCGCAACCGCCTTGTTGGTCTCGGCAGTCTCGCCGAGCTGCGCCAGCATCGAGATGCAGCGCGCGGTGACGTCCTCGGTCGGCGGATCGAGCAGCGCGCCGTGATCGGAGAACGGAATGTTGTTGAGGTAGTATTCGAGGTTGTTGACGTCGAAGGCGGCCCAGCCGCCATCGCGGCTCTGCAGGCCCTCGATCCACTCGCGGCCGCGCGAGATCGCCTCGTCGTATTCCTTGCTGCCGGACGCCCGGCGCGCGCGGTCCATCGCCATCACCACCACGGCGGTATCGTCGAGGTCGGGATAATGCGCATTGTTGTACTGGAACGCCCAGCCGCCCGGACGGACATCGGGAGCCTTCGCCGCCCAGTCGCCTTTGAGGTCGAGCACCTGCCTCGGCTTCAGCCAGTCGAGGCCTTGCTCCATCTTCTTGATCGTATCTTCGCCGCCAGCTTCCGCCAGCGCGTGGCAGGTCAGCGCGGTGTCCCACACCGGAGAGACACAAGGCTGGCAATAGGCCTCGTGCTCGCCGATCACCAAGAGCTTGTCGATGCCTCTGCGGGTGATCGCACGCGGCGGAAAATCCGGTCCCTTGCCGAGCGCCTCATACATCATGACGATGTTGGCCATCGGCGGATAGATCGCGCCCATGCCGTCTTCGCCGTTGAGCCGCTCCTCGGTGAACGCGAGCGCGGCATCGATCGCGCGCTGGCGCAGCTTCTTCGGAAACAACGGCTCGATGACCCGCAGGATCTTGTCCAGCGTGCTGAACAGCGTGAACCAGCCCCAGCTCTGATGCGGCGCCTTCGGCGTCATCCCGACCGACTTGGGATCCTGCAGGAACAGCTCGTCGATGCCGACGCCCCTCGGATTCTTCGCCAAAGGCTTCAACGCCGCCATCACCATCAGCGGCACGATCGTGGTGCGCGCCCAGTAGGAAATCTTGTTGAGATGGAACGGCGACCAGGTCGGCAGCAGCATGATCTCGATCGGCAGCACCGGCACCGCGCGCCAGCTCAGCACACCGTAGAAAGCGAGCAGGAAGCGCGTGAAAACGTTGACGCGGGCAGCGCCGCCGTGGCTGCGGATCGCCTCGCGCGCGCGCACCATGTGGGGCGCATCGACGGAATCGCCGATCATCTTCAGCGCGAAATAGGATTTGACGCTGGCGCTCATGTCGAACGGGCCGTCCTGCACCAAGGGCCAGCCGCCATGATTGCCTTGCGTTCGGCGCAGATAGTTCGCGATCTTGGCTTCGAGTTCGCTATCGACGGGCTCGGCGAGATAGTGCCGCAGCAGGACATATTCCGACGGTATCGTGCTGTCGGCTTCCAGTTCGAACACAAAGTGTCCGTCAGATTGCCGATAGCCGAGCAGCGCTTCGGTCGCCGAGGAGATGCTCTTCTCCAGCGCGACGTGGTCGACTGTCGCGACGGGTTCGCCTGCAATTGTTTTGTCGATGGAAAGCATATCGCTAGCATCCCTCTATTCGCGCGCGGGCTCTGTGAAGCCGGTCACGCAACTCCTGTAGGCCTCAAGGCCTCGCCAGGACCAGATCGGCGGCGCGGTCGCCCGACCGTATCGATCCTTCGATGGTTGCCGGCAAACCGGTATCAGTCCAGTCGCCGGCGAGAAACAGGTTTTTGAATGATGTCACCGCCCCCGGGCGCAGCGCGTTCTGCTCCGGCGTGGCCTCGAACGTGGCGCGGCGCTCGCGCACGATCTGCCAGGGCGGCAGCGGCAGATCGCCCTGCAGGCCCGCGGCCTTGCAGACATCCCGCCAGATCGCCAGCGCGAGTTCTTCGCGCGGCATGTCGACGAGGCGGTCGCCATTGCTGATGGTGACAGACAGCCGCTGCGGGAATGCGAACAGCCACTCCACGAGGCCGCCGACGACGCCGAGGATCGGCGCGGCATCTTTCGGCGGATCGAAGCGGAAATGCGCATTGACGATGGCGCGGAATTTCGAGGGCGTCTTCAGGCCCGGCAACAGCGCCGCCGCCGGGCGCGGCGGCACCGCGAGCACCACGACGTCGTCGGGGCCGAGCGCAATCGTGTCGCTGCCGAATTTCAGCTCGCCGACGGCGTTGCCTGTCGTCGCGAATTCGCGCAGCTCATGGCCGAGCTGGATCGAGGCACCCCTGTCCTGCAACAGCTTGATCGCCGGGTCGACCAGAACCGCGCTGAGCCCGTCGCGCGCGATCAGCGGCCGGCAGGCCTGTCCGCCCGCCAGCAGCGTTTCCCGCACGATCGCACCGGCAAGACCCGCCGAACCTTCGGGCGGATCGACGTTGAGCGCGGCCAACAGCAGCGGCTGCACCAGCCGATCGTACAGCGTGCCTTTGCAGGGGATCGTGTCGCCGACCAGCTTGCCGGTGCCTGCCCAGACCAGCGGCGCCAATGCGAGATAATCGAGCAGCTTGGTATCGGGGACACGGCGCGCCTCGTCGAACACCCATAGCGGCAATTTGCCGTCGCCGAGATCGAGCTGCCAGCGCTGGCCGGTTGAGATGTCGACGAAGGGAAACTGCGCCAGCTTCGGCCCGACCAGCCCCGCCTCGGTGCCGATCGATCTGGCGTAGGCCAGCGCATGGCGATTGCCCGACAACAACAGATGGTTGCCGTTGTCGATGGTGAGATTGGTGGCGGCGTCGAAATAGGACCGGCAACGCCCACCGATCTGCTGCGTGGCCTCGTGGACGTGCACCCGGTAATTGGCGTTGGCCAGCCGTACGGCCGCCGAGAGGCCGGAAACGCCGGCGCCGATGATATGAGCGTTTTTCTGCATCAGATGATCGCGTAACGGAGAAGGATGGCAATCTTCGCCCATTTGTGGACGCGGACCGGCTCGCGCGGGGCGGCAAAGCCCCGGGCCAGCAACAAGTCCAGTATCGCGCGGTAATATTTCGACATGATCCGCGGTGCGCGCACCACGCGCCGCGAATTGCGCTTCATGATCTCGTCGGCCTTTTCGAAATGCTTTTTCGCCCGCTCGGCCAGCGGCAGGCATACTTTAGGAAGTGCGCGATCGGCGATCACCTTCTGCGGATTGTCGCTGGTAATGCCGGCGAGCAGCAGACTTTCGCGCGGCAGATAGAGGCGGCCGAGGCCGGCGTCTTCGTCGATGTCACGCAGGATGTTGGTCAATTGCAGCGCGCGGCCGAGATGGTGGGCAAGCAGGATGCCGTCTTCCTCGGGCATGCCGAACACCCTGACCGACAGACGCCCGACGGCGCTGGCAACGCGATCGCAATAGAGATCGAGCGTGGCAAGATCCGGCGCGCGGATGTCCTGCGGCACATCCATCTCCATGCCGTCGACGATGGCGAGATAATCCTCGCGCTTGAGGCCGAAGGTTTTCACCGACGCAGCGTAATCCTGCACGCGCGGCGGCGGATTGCCCTGATACAGCGCGTCGATGTCGTTGCGCCATTGCTGCAGCGCGGCCAGCCGTTCAGGCCGCGGCCCGTGCGAATCGGCGATGTCGTCGACCTGACGGCAGAAGCTGTAGATCTGGAACATCGCCTCGCGCTGGGCGCGCGGCAGGATGCGCATCGCGGCATAGAACGAACTGCCCGACGCGGTGGTGCCGTAATCTGCGTTGGCCGCCGCCGTCTGCAACGTCATGCGCCGGCCGCCGGTTTTGTCAGGGGACGGCGTCCCGCGGCGCGCCGGATCATTTCGCTGACCATGCCGCCGATGCTCTGCGCGAGCAATTCGGGCTTGCTCAGGTGCACCCGCTCGCTGAGGGGATCGCGCACCTTCAGCATGCCGACGATCTTGTCGGCAAAGGCCTGGATCACTGCAATTTCGAGCCCGAGCCGGAAATCCTTCACCTCGGCGCTGAGCGACTTGCTTTCGTTGAGCAGGGTTTCGGTCCGCACCGCGAGCGCACGGAGGCATTGCAGCAGCGCCGGCTGCGACTTCGCCTCGCCCAGCATCTCGACGGTGGCGCCGCTGGCGGCCAGCGCATCGCGCGGCAGATAGACGCGGTTGAGGTTTTTGTAGTCCTTGGCGCAATCCTGCAGATGGTTGTTGATCTGCAACCCCGCGCACAGCGCGTCCGAAGCGGCCCAGGTCGAGGTGCTCTCGCCATGGACGTCGAGCATGAAGCGGCCGACCGGCATGGCCGAATAGCGGCAATAATGAATGACGTCGTCCCAGTTCTCGTAGCGCAGCTTGGTGACGTCCATCCGGAACGCGACCAGCACGTCGAGCGCATGGCGCGGCGCCATCGCGCGCTCGGCAAAAGCGCGACGCAGGCTGACCGCCTCCGGTTGCGTGTCGCCCTTGCCCAGCAGTTCCGCCTCGAGCAGGTCGAGATAGCGCAGCTTCTCGTCCGCGCTAAGGGTCGCGTGATCGGCGATGTCGTCGGCCGTCCTGACGAAATTATAGAAGCTCAGGATCAGCGCCCGATGACGCGGATGAATGATCCACGACGCGACCGGAAAATTCTCGTCGCGGTGGGTCTTTCCGGATCGCAGGTCGCTCGCACTGGTCATCAAAACTGGCTACATCAATCGGAATTGGCGGCATGCGCCGATGCTCGGCGCCCGCGAGGAGATCGCGCCCCCATATAGGGGAATACGCCGCCAAAACCAATGCTATATGGGCTGATCAGCCCCGTCCGTGACACGCGTCATAGAGCCGAAAATGGCTTTTCCGCGAGGGTTAACGGACGCGAGCCGCGTCTTATTGGCCGTTGTTCTTGAGAACCTGGTTGCAAGCCGGGCTGATCTTGGACCGGTTTTCCTTGAGGCACGCCAGGATGGTGAAGTCGCCCTGGTCGATGACCGGACGACAGAACTTCTGCACGTCACGGGTGCAGGCCTTCTGCTCGTCCGCCGTTCCGCTGCGCTGCTGCGCGAATGCCGCATTCGATGAGACCGAGATCGACAACAAGGTGAGGGCCAGGAGAGATTTACGCATCGTATTCCTTCATTTCGGCAGCAAGAACCCTGTTCCCCGATTTGCGCGTCGACATTCGCCGGAACGGATTTGTTGGATAGCAGGCGCCGCGTAGCGCAGCGACGAGCACAGGACAAGCATGGCAAATGCGGCCAAATTTACGGCGATCTCAGCACCTTAAATAACCGACTGAAATTTAACGTGTATTTTTGTCACAGCATCATTGGCAATTGGCTGTTGCAGACGATGCGGCGCATAGCTAGATGCTGCGCCGACAGGACTGGTGTGAACGGTTGATTCTTCTTGGCCGCGTGTGGCCTTTTTTCCTGCCACTACCGCCGAAACAGCACCCTGTCATTTGAACCTAAGATACTGCGGGAACACTAAATCTTCGATGCGGCGAGACGTATCTTTGCAAAGAACGTCTATTTGATGGGAAAACTACAATGAAACTGTTTGGTTCCAGCTTGTTCGGTCAGGCTCTCGCAGCTGCTGGCGTCGGCGCCGCGCTCATGTTGTCGGTCACCGCAAGCCATGCCCAGGCGGGAGGCCCGTTTGCCGGTTTCGACGGAAACTGGGCCGGCTCGGGCACGGTCGCGCTCTCCAACGGCACCACCGAGAACATCCGCTGCAAGGCCGACTACAAGGTCAACGCCAGCGGACTCGGCCTGAAGCAAAATCTGCACTGCGCCAGTGACAGCTACAAGTTCGATCTCTCCAGCGACGTCACCAGCCAGGGCGAACGCATCTCCGGCAATTGGAGCGAGAAGAGCCGCAACATCTTCGGCAATCTGCAGGGCACCGCGGGTGGCGGCCAGATCGAGGTGTTCGTCGAGGCTTCCGGATTTGCCGCAAACCTGAATTTGAAGACCACCGGCAACAAGCAGTCCGTGCAGATCGACTCCAAGGGCGAAATCCGCGGCGTCAAGATCACGATGACGAAGACCTGATCTTGCCCCTTCGAAACAGCATGAAAGGCAGCGCCCCGGCGCTGCCTTTTCATTTTGCGGCCAGCTACGCAGGATCAGCCGAATTTCCAGGCCCAATGTGCGTCGCCGCGGTCGCGGCGTTGCGTCACTTCGACGCGCATGAAGCGATCATGCGCGAGCGCCGCCCCCACCCACAATTCGTTCCAGGCATCGAACACTTCAGGCGACAGCGTTTCGCGTTCCGCCATCAGGCGCCACGACGTCTGGCGCACGGTGGCGGTCGAACCTTCCAGCTGCAATTCCGCATCGTCGTCCTGCCCGCGGGCGAGCCGGGCGAAGGCTTTGGCGAAGCCCGCTGCGCCCGCTTCCACGCCGCCTAACAGCGCAGCGACCTCGTCGAAAGTATGCATCCCGACGAGCCGCGCCGCGGCGCCGGCGAGATGGCCGCCCTCTTCCGGACCGAGCACCCTGATCGTTTCCGGCACGATCGAGGTGACGTACTCCATCGCATAATTGCGAAGCACCTTCTGCAGCCGTTCCTCCGGCCAAGTGTTCCCGGGCAGGCGCGGCGCGAGATCGGCCTGGAACGGCGGACAGCGCTCGCCGGGCGAAAACTGCAGCCGCTCCTCGGGCGCGAGATCGTGATCCCACTCCTTGTAGTACCCCTCCAGCCCCGGCTGGCCGTCGACTGTCTGCCCCGTGCAGACGAAGCCGAGCCTGGGATTGCCGAGCACGACGCCGTTGTTGGCGTGCCATCCGCGCAGCATCGCCCGCGATACTTCCGAGGGGATGCCGCAGATCGCGGTACCGGACCAGATCCAGCGCGGCGGCGGATAACGCACCCAGGCCTTGCGGTCGCTCTCATAGACATACTCGACCTTCACGCCGCCGACCTGGTTCGACAGATAATGGTACTGGGCGCACGCCACCGCATGCGGAAGCTGGTCGAGGCCGAGCTTCTTCAATCCGGGAAGGAAGCGCGCCAGTTGCTGCCGCCGGAAGGTGCGGAACACCACCTCGGCGGCGCGGGCTGCGCCGGCCCGCGAGGCCAGCATCAGGATCAGCCCGGTGAGATAGGAATGATAGACGTGTTCGACCGCGCGGTAGGCGGCGGCATCGGCCGCAGGGCGGACAGCTGATCCTGCAGACGTCATTCCTCAGGCCCTCTTCGGCTGCCGTTGCCCGGCAGCTATTGTTTGTTCTGGAGCCTTATCGGTTCTGATTGAATCAGAACCGATAAGGCTCTCGCTTTTTGTTTTGACGCGTTTGCTTTACGCGAACCGGGATTCCACCCCCCGGATCACGTCCGAGGGCATGCTTCGCGCGAAAGCGCTATAGCAGCGCCTGTTATCCGGCAGGCTTGTTCTCCACCGGCTTGGTGTGGTCGATCCCGCGAATCTTTTCCGAGAGATTGATCAGGAACATCGAGGTCGGCCGCAGGATGAAGAGGTCCGCGACCAGAGCCGCGATCATCGAGAACGCGCTGAGCCAACCGAACAGGCGCAGCGACGGCAGGTCGGAGAACACGGTGACGACGAGACCACAGGCCAGCACCACCGTGGTCAGGATCAGCGCCGGGCCGACCAGCACGGTGGCGCGCTCGACCGCCAGCGCCGAGCCGACGCCCGGCTTGCTCTCCAGCCGCAACCGGTTGAGGAAGTGGATGGTGGCGCTCAAGCCGAGGCCGAACGACACCGTCAGCGCGACCACGCTGGCGAACTGCAGCCCCTCGCCCATGATCCACAGCACCGTGCCCGACGCCACGACCGGGAAAATGCCGGGCAGGATGCAGGAGAACATCACCACGACCGAGCGGAATGCCAGTCCGATGAAGATCGCGACCAGCAGGAATTCGATCGTCAGGCCGTGGTTGAGTTTCGAGATCATGTTGGCGCTGTTGCGCGCGGCGATCGCCGACAGGCCGGTGACCGCGATTTCGAAGCCGGGATGCTCGGCCCTCACCTTGTCGAGCGCCTTGTCGAGCTTGTCGATCACAGGGAGGATTTCGCTGGAATCAAGGTCAGGAACGCGCCCCGAAACCACCACGGCATCCTGATCGGCCGAGATGAAACGGCGGACCAGATGCTCGGGGATAACGCTGACATATTCCTTCAGGGTCGCGACGTCGTTGCTGCCGGCCTTCTCGGCAAGCCAGCGGCGCAGGGTTTCGAGCGACCAGACGTTGCCGACGCCGGCCGATTTCTCGACCATCGAGTGAACCTCGGCGATCGTCTTCAACGTGTCCGGCGCATAGAGCGAGGCGCCCTTGGGGAATTCGATCAGCACGTCGATCGGATTGGCGCCGGTGAGCTTGGCGTCGAGGCGGCTCGACGCCGCCACCGCCTGCCGCTTGTCCGGCACCTGGTCGGCGAGGCGATAGCGCGGCTCCAGCGTGGCGTAGATGTAGCCGAGGCCGGCGACGAGCAGCAACGCGAGCAGACTGAACAGCCCGGGGCGGCCGACCATGCGCACCGCGATCCAGTAGCAGAAATTGCGCAGCGCCTGCACACCGGCATCCGCGCTCTGGAACTTGACGGCGAAGATCTTTTCATTGCGGACGAACAGCACGCCGAATACCGGCACCAGCGACAGCACGGCCACCAGCGCGATGATCGTGGCGGCAAGCCCGGCCTCGCCGAACTTTCGGATCAATTCGGAGTCGGAGAACTGCAGGGCGATGAACGATATGCCGGCGGTGCCGTGGGTGAGCACGCAAGCCGGGCCCACCACCAGCACCGCGTTGGTGAACGCGGTCAATTTGTCCTGGCCCGCGATCAGGCGGTCGCGCGCGGCGAAGGTCAGCTGCATCGAGTCCGAGAAGCTGATCACCATGATGAGCGGCGTCATCACGTTCAGGAACATGTTGAGATTGAAACCGGCCCAGCCGAGGCCGCCGAGCGCGAGCAGGATTGCGATGATCGGCGGAAAGGCCGCGACCACCATGAACGATATCTTGCGGAAGAAGATGATCGCAATGATACAGCCGGCCAGAATGCCGAGGATGTTGTAGGTCAGCCCGTCGCGCTTGACCGCGTTGCGGATCTCGAGCTGCATCACGGGAACGCCGGAGAGCTGGGCGTTGAGACCGCTGCCCGACAAATCGTCGGCCATGATCTTCCGCATTTCGCCGACCACCCTGCCGAGCTCGTTGCTGGATACGACGCTCGGCTCCAGCGACAGCACGATCAGCGCCAGCGTGCCGTCCTCCGACAGCAGCTTGCCGCGAATGATCTCGTTGGATTTGACGGTCTCAGTGAACTTCTCGTAGGCGGCGCCTTGCGGCAGTTCGGGCGGGAACAGCGCGGCCGGGAGCTTGCCGGGCTCCGGCGCCTGACGCGCCGAAAACAGCGAGACCAGACCACGCACGCCCTCGACCAGTTGCAGGTCGGTGACCATGTCGCGGATCTTTTCGAGGTTCTCGCGGGCCAGCAGCGTCTTGCCCTCGACCACGACCAGCACGTCGAATTCGGTCGCCGGGAAGCGCTTGGTCACGGCCTCGTATTGCTTGTAGTCCTTGGAATCGGAACGGAACAACTGGCTCAAGGAGTCGTCGATCTTGATCCGGTAGATGCCAAAGATCGCAGCCACGACCAGCGCGGCGAGAATGATCATGGACAAGATCGGCTTCTTGACCGCGATCAGCCCCATACGCTCGAGCCCGAAGGCGATACTCTTGCCCGGCGGCGGCGGTTCCTCGATGGCTTCGACGTGAACGCGACTTTCGGAGTTCTTGTCGAGCATACCCTGTCCAGTTCTCACGTCGGCCTGTTTGTGCAGCTTGGTTTTATGCAGCTTGGTGGCGCGAATGCGGCTTTGCCAGCCCCCATCCGATCGGCGCTAGCCATTGAAATCACGCGGTAAATTAATCGGCGCCGTTTTACAGGGCCGAACCCCATCCGGCAAGCACGCGTGGGCCGGCAAATCGGCACGAAGATGACGAAAATGCGCGTTAAGTCTCTGATTTGCCACACCTGCCGGCACGACCTTGGGGCGTTCCGGCTGGTAACGCCAGCGGCAGTCGCAACGGAGCGACGCAACCAGTTTCGGTCAATTTTTCGGGAAACGGCTCAAGCGAGGAGCCTGCGCCTGAAGTGACGCTGCGCTCAGTCCTTCTTCTTCTCCGCTTCCGTCCCGGCGCGCAGCGCCGCCTTGAACGCAGCGCCGAACAGGCCGCGGTACTGGCTCGCATTGACGTTGGAAATGTGCGCGGTGTCGCGGAAATTGGCCTGCCCGTTCCGGACCAGATAGCAATAGCCGTGCTCGCAAACGACGGACAGTGGGTCCACCACAACGAGATGCGGATTATCCCGATACCGATCGAGAACCTGCGCGATCTCGTTCCGGAAGGCGCTCATCGTAAGCCCAGGGCTGGCCTCGACCTTCCATTCATCGATGGCCTTGCCGGCGCGCATCTGGTTTTCGATCCATCGCTGCGGCAGGTCGAAGCCGATGTGCAGTAACGGCATGATGAAGACGACGGTCTTGCCCGCCGAAAGCAGTCTGTCCACCAGAACGGAAACCTCAGGCGCACTTCCCCAGATGCTTCCAAGCACGACGATGCTCGGCTCCGTCTGGCCCAACACGAAATCCAGCGTGCTGCGATTGAATTGCCGGCACGGCGGCTGATCGCCCGCGTTGACCGCCGCATCGTCGACGAAGGCCCTGCACGCGCTCTGCGTCGCTATCAGTCCATGGATTCCGTTGCCGAGCGCAGCCGACGAAACCGGCTCGAGATATTGGTTGGCAAAGGAATCTCCCCACAGGATCGCGGACGGCCTGCCCGTGACTGACGCGCTGCCGAAACTGCAATAGATCTCGGAGGCCTTCTTTGTAGAATTTGCGTTGCGGAAACATTCGTCGCGGGGCGTGCTGGTTCTTCGCGCGAGCTCAGCCGACAGCAAATATTCCGGCAGCCTGCCTGGAAAACCATGGTTCAGGAAAGCCAGCGACACGAAGCTTGCCAGCAACGCGAACGAGACGCCTGAACCCGCCAGCAGCCGGCGCGGCGTCCAGAACTCCCGCCGAATTCTCACGGGTTGCTCGACGTAGCGGTAAGACAGCGCGCCGAGCGCCAGCGAGGCCAGCACCATCATGGTCTTTTGCGCGCTGCCGACGTCATAACCGCGCACCGCCAGCCAGCCCAGGGCGAACACCCAGATCGGCCAGTGCCACAGGTAGATCGAATAGGACCAGTCGCCGATACGCTGGACCGGAGATAGCCCAAGCAGGCTGCCCTCGCCTGCCCCCTTTCGGGCCGCGACGATCATGGCTGCGCCCAGGATCGGCGGAATCGTGAGCACGCCAGGCCATCGCGCTTCAGGCAAGGGATAGACAACGCAGCCCGCGACCAGCACCCAGCCGGCGAGCGCGACGAGCGGCGATTGCAGCCATGAGGGATCGGCGGTTCCTTCGGATCGGCGCCGGATCTCTGCTGCAGCGATCAATCCGCCAGCCAGCGGCTCCCAGGCTCTCGCCTGCAGGGAGAAGAAGAACGATCCCGTCGCATCTTGCTGGCTTGCCCACAGACACCACGCCAATGACAGGGCCGCGAAGACCTGCAGCGCAACGACCACCGCATTGATCCCTGACATGGTGCGCAAAGCAAGCCGCCAGACCAGGCCAACGATCAGCGGCATGAAGAAATAGAACTGCCACTCCAGCGACAGCGACCAGGTGTGCAGCAGCGGTTTGGTCTGGGCCGCCATGGCGAAATAGCCGCTGTCGCTCTTGAAGGCGAAGTTCGACAAGAAGGTCAGCGCCGACAGCGCCTGGAGCAAATGCCGCAGATATTCGGCCGGCAAGGTCACGAACCAGCCGACGATGACGGACGCAATGGTGAGCACCGCAAGCGCAGGATAGATCCTGCGCATCCGCATCATCCAGAAAGTCCACGGTGAAAAGCGACCGAGCTTCAGCTCGTTCAGCACCTTCGCCGTCATGAGGTAGCCGGTGATCACCAGGAAGACGTCGACGCCGACGAATCCTCCGGCGAATCCCGGTATCTGGAAGTGGAAGCCCACGACGGCGATTACCGAAAGCGCCCGCAGCGCATTGATGTCCAACCGGAACCCGTCCGGGCTCGCATGCTTAGCCGCCGCGCCTGATGTCGCCCCCGCTTTCTCCATAGCCTGTCTCTGCCCGCTCCTCGCCCGCTTATATCAGGCGCGAGTTGGCTCACAACGGCAACGCGGCCACACGTCGAAACGTTTTCGGGTTCAATCGAGAGGTCTGGCGGAGATCAGCGCGGTTCCACTTTCGTCCTTCAGCGCCACGCCGGTGATCTGGCGCGCGATGCCTTCACGCACCAGCCACGCGATCTTGAATGCAGCCTCATCGTAGCTCAGGCCCGCACTGTGGATGTTGGACACGCAGTTGCGCTTCTCATCGGTGAGGCCGATGCGCGGGGCAAAGGTGAGATACGCGCCGAGGCTGTCGGGCGCCGACAGGCCGGGCCGCTCGCCGATCAGCATCACGACCATCCGCGCGCCGAGCACGGCGCCGATCTCGTCGCCCAGCGCCACCCGCGCACCCGATGCGACCACGACATGGCCGAACTGGATCCGCGTCTCCGTCAGACGCGGAACTAGATGGCGAACCAGTTCGGCGGCGTGGACATTGACGGCCGCCGGCGACAGCCCGTCACCGATCACGATCACAACCTCGCTCGCGCCGCCGCTGTGCGTTTCCAGCGCGCGCCGTGAATCCGCATCCAGCATGCGTCCGAGATCGGGACGGCGCAGATAGTCGCGCCGGTTGCGCGCCTGGCTGGAAACCTGGCTGGCCTGGAGGCCGAGGCCGGCCAATCCGGCAACCAGATGCGGCGCGTCGAAAGCAGTGTGAACGGCATCGCGCGCACGTGCGTGGTCGAGCGTGAAGGCAAGCAGTGCGTCGGTCGGCATGCTCGCGCCGGAGCGGCCGAGCCCGACGCGCGCCGGCGTCAGCTCCCGCAAGGCTTCGAGCGAGAAGGCTTCGAGCGGGCGGGGCGGCGGCGCCGGCGTTTTCATGGGCTTTTACTCGGCGGGGACCGAGGCTTCGCGCAGCCGGATCGAGTAATTGGATGCGTTCTGCTGACCGACCGATGCGGCCCGCGCGAACATGATCAGATGATGTCCGATCATCGCCGGGCCGATCAGGCCCTCGATATCGCCGCGACGCAGCCGTCCCAGCGCGAACTTCCAGAACACCCGCTTGTAGTCGCCGAGCACGCCGACTTTCCAGAAGATGTTCCGCAGCATGATCAGGCCGCGCTTGATGTTGGCCCAGCTCTTCTGCTCGGCCGTGACCGGCACCTTGATCCGCTGCGCATAGGTGTAGTCGCATTGATACTGGTAGCGCGCGAACAGCTTTTCCGGCTGATAGGCGACTTCCATGCATTTGCGCCAGGACTCGATCACCTGATCGTAGGGCAGCAGGAACTGGACATTGGAGTCGCGGCCATCGTCGTCATTGACGAGGCGGCCTTCCTTCTCCAGCCGGTCCCACAGCGGCGTCTTCGGCAGCGCCTGCAGCAGATTGATCGTGAGCAGCGGGATCTGCGACTCCTCGACGAACTGCAGCAGCGCGTCGCCGGTTTCCGGCTTGTCGGTGTCGAGCCCCATGATGATGCCGGAGACGACTTCCATGCCGAAGGAATTGATGGTTTGGATGCCTTCCAGGATCGGGACCATCATGTTGTGGTCCTTGTGCATCGCCTTCAGCGCCTCGGGATCGGGCGTCTCGATGCCGCAGAACACCGTCACGAAGAACGCTTCGCGCATCTTCTCCAGAATCTCGGGCCGCTTGGCGATGTTCAGCGTCGCTTCGCAGGCCAGCCGCATCACGTAGCCGGTCCGCTTCTGCCATTCGACCAGATGCGGCAGCAAATCCAGCGCCGCCTTGCGGTTGCCGATGAAATTATCGTCGACGAAATAAACGGAGCCAGTGACCCCGCATTCGCGCAATTTGTCGAGCTCGGCGATGATCTGCTCCGGCGATTTCAGGCGCGGGTTGCGGCCATAGAGACCGGGGATGTCGCAGAATTCGCACTGATAGGGACAGCCGCTCGAGTACTGGATGCTGCCGAGGAAGTATTTCTTGACCTCCGCCAGCTCGTAGGCCGGGATCGGAAACTCGGTCATCGGCAAGCGATCGTTGGTCTTCAGCACCACCTGCTGCTCGGGGCGCGACGGGTCGCGCGCCAGCCGTGCGATCAGCTCGTTGGTGGCGTCGCCGAGTTCGCCGACATGGAGATAGTCGAACGAGGGATAGTAATCCGGGCACGCGCTCACCGAGGGGCCGCCGATCGCCACCGCGAGATCAAAGGCATGCGCGCGGCGGCAGATGTCGTTCATCTGCTGGCGCTGGATGTGCATGCCGCTGACGAACACGGCCTCGGCCCATTCGAAGTCTTCTTTGGTGGCGGGGCGAATGTTCTCGTCGATGAAACGGACCGGCCAGTCCTCCGGAAGGTAGGCCGCGATCAGCAGCAGGCCCTGCGGTGGCATGAACGCCTGCACGCCGTCGGTCAGGGGATAGGCGTGCTCGAATGTACCGAAAGAAGACGTATAGCGCGGGAAAACGCACAGGATGCGCCGTACTGCTCCGATGCCTTCAGCTCTCATCAAATTTCCTCAAGGCTGACATGAATTTAAGCACGACATTGAAAGCTGGGCCAGAAATTCTTCAACATTGTGACAGTCAATTCTAACTGATTGTTGGCTCTAACTCGCTGTGGGTTCAATTGGTTGCAGGAAAATTTGCAGGCTGCGGGCTGCAGGCCGGCGTTCAAGCGATCAGCCGCGCGGCAAATTCGGGCAGCAGACCCGCATTGCCTGCAAGCCGGAAATCGCCATCCGCGAGGCCTGAGCGAACCAGCCAATCGTCGAATTCCGGCGCCCGCTTCAATCCGAAGAGGTCGCGGATATACAGCGCGTCGTGGAACGAGGTCGACTGATAGTTCAGCATGACATCGTCGGCGCCCGGCACGCCCATGATGAAGGTGACGCCGGCGGCGGCCAACAGCGTCAACAGATTGTCCATGTCGTCCTGGTCGGCTTCGGCGTGGTTGGTGTAGCAGACGTCAATGCCGAGCGGCAGGCCGAGCAACTTGCCGCAAAAGTGATCCTCGAGGCCAGCGCGGATGATTTCCTTGCCGTCATACAGATATTCCGGACCGATGAAGCCGACGACGCTGTTAACCAAAAGCGGATCGAACGCGCGCGCCACCGCATAGGCCCGCGCCTCGCAGGTCTGTTGATCGACGTTGTAATGGGCGTTGGCCGACAGTGCCGAGCCCTGCCCGGTCTCGAAATACATTACGTTGTCGCCGACCGTGCCGCGGCGGAGCGACAGCCCGGCCTCGCGCGCCTCGCGCAACAGCGCGAGATCGACGCCAAAGCTGCGGTTGGCAGCCTCCGTTCCCGCGATCGACTGGAACACCAGATCGACCGGCGCACCCTGCCCGATCAATCCGAGCGTCGTGGTCACGTGAGTAAGCACGCAGCCCTGCGTCGGGATCTGCAGCCGCGAGATGATGCCATCGAGCAGCCGCAGCAGTTCTCCGATCACGGCCGGATCGTCGCTGGCCGGATTGATACCGATGCAGGCATCGCCCGATCCAAGCAGGATGCCGTCTAGGATCGAGGCGGTAATGCCCTTGGCGTCGTCGAAAGGATGATTGGGCTGCAACCGCACGCTCATCCGCCCCTTCAGGCCGATGGTGTTGCGAAACGCCGACGTCACCGCGCATTTCTTGGCGACCAGGATCAGATCCTGGTTGCGCATCAGCTTCGAAACGCCTGCGGCCATTTCCGGCGTGATCCCGCGCGAGACCTTCGCCAGCGTTTCGCTGGTTGCGGCATCGGACAACAGCCAGTCGCGGAAGCCGCCGACGGTCAGCGAGGAAATCGGCGCAAAGGCCTGCGCTGCATGGGTATCGAGGATCAGCCGGGTAACCTCGTCATCCTCGTAAGGGATCACGGCCTCGTTGAGGAATTGCTTGAGCGGCACATCGGCAAGCGCCATCCGCGCCGCGATCATCGCTTCCGCGCTTTCGGCAGCGACGCCGGCAAGACGGTCGCCGGACCGCGGCGGCGTCGCCTTGGCGAGCAGCTCGCGCAAGTCACCGAATACGTAGTAGGTGGCGCCGATGACCTGGCGATAGACCATGCTGACTTTCCTGCGTGCGGACCCGCTTCGTTGCCTCGCTAATCTATGCCGCACGGACAGCCAACGCTACAGCAGCGATCCCAGACAAATGTCGGCACGATCCGGCTTCACTCAAAGCCGTGCGCGGGGCGGACGGGACCCAGCCGCCGGTGTCCCGCCTCTGGCTAATCCAGCGTACCAAAATGGCGGATGGAAAAGCTTATCTCATAGGCCACCGCGCTGAGCGCAAACAGCAAATGGAATTTTGGGTTGCGCGTTCTCGCGGCTATCGCGGACAGCAGTATGAATACGCCGGTCGCGACGAGATACTCCGGTCCCAGCGATCGCAGATGCGCCTCGCCCTTTATCAGGGTGTCGATCACATCGAGCGCTTCGGTCAGGGCCGCAAAGCCGAAAAACCAGCGGCGGCGGGAGAGAAAGTAATCCTGATAGCCCTTATATTCATCGAGATCCTGAGGAAAAAGCAGGGCGCTCAGGAAATAGTACATCGATGCGTACACGCAAACGAAGAAATAGAGACCATAGGTCCAGTGCTGGATGTGGCTCAGCCGAAACTCCCACCACCAGAACGTAACCACGTTCAGGAGCGCCCAGGCGACCCAGCACAGGTGTACAGGCCAGATCCGGTAGCGACCGGGGTGCTGGACCAATGCCGCGATGCCGCTGACCAAACGCGTGACGCTGAGCCCGAGGATCAGGGCGATCAGCACGCGCACGTGAAGATAGAGATCGAGATTGGCCGGCAAGGCCGCCGCACTTTGAGCCATCAGTCCCAGTTCTCACTCACAATCGAAGCCGCGCAGAGCCTTGTTGCAGCAAGCGTCCTGCGCGCAGGATGATTCCAGACGATGGCATGGGGTTTGCGCGTTCGCCCGTCCGGGCGAGACGCACCGGACCGCTCCGTCCTCGTGCTCGCTGTCTAGCTTGATTCGATCAAAAAATGCTCTGCCAACGCCAACCCCCTTCAGAAGAAGGTTTCCGCTTGCTGGCGGCAGCCGGGCGCGGCCCTTGCGCGTTGGCCGTCAGAACACGACCTCCAATTGCACTGGCATACCAGGGCCCGTTACAGTCGCGTGTGGCTGCCGAATATTCCCGACGAGGCAACTTGCCACAGCCTTCTAATCGACTGAAATTACTCGATTATCCTGACTTAGTTGCAGTTCCCGGAACTTCGCGCGTTAAGACAATCTCCATCAAACTTCAGCACAATTTGCCCATACCGAAGGCAATCGCTGGAAACCTTCCCGGCGCGCCGATACGGCTGAATTGTAAATCCCGTACTCGTTTTTGGTGGCGCCATGGCATCCCGGTTTTCGCTTGCAGCCAAGTTGTATTCGATCTTCGCGCTGTTCGCGCTGCTGGTCGCCGCCATTACCGCCCTGTCCGACTACAACACCCGCCAGAATGCCGAACTCACCGAAGCGGTCTCGACCGCCAGCCGCGCCGCGCTCAATGTCGAGCGCATCAACTCGCTGGTCTATGCCGTCGTGATGGAATCGCGCGGCGTCTACATGTCGACTGATCCGGCGGTGGTGAAAAAGTACGGCGACGGCTTGCTCAAGTTCAACGAACGCATTCTTGACGTCGTCAAGAACTGGGAGGCGCTGGTCCAGGCTGACGACGCCCAGCAGTTTGCCACCTTCAAGAAGCGCATCCAGCAGTTCGTCGATTTCCGCAAGGAGCTCGTTCGACGCGGTGTCGAGATCAATGCGGCGGCAGGCCGCGAATGGGGCGACAATGACGCCAACCGAGAAGTGCGGACGGCGCTGAACAAGGATCTGGAAGCCCTGTCCAAGGTCTATGCCGAACGCAGCAAGCGACTGGTGCAACAGACCGACACCAACCACACGATGGCCTTTGTACTGACCTGCCTCGGTGTCATGGCGCTGGCGGTGGTCGTCATCGGCGTGCTGATCATCGCCCGCTCGATTGCGCGGCCGCTTTCGGTGATCACCGCGACCATCAAGCAGGTCGCCGACGGCGCCGAAGGCGTCGAGGTTCCGCACACCGGCCGCTCCGACGAGATCGGCGCGCTGGCCCGTGCCATCAAAATCTTCCAGGAAGCGATGGATCGCAACCGCAACCTCAATTCGCAGGTGGTGGAGGATTCGAAAGCGCGCGATGAACGCACCCGCCACATCGAAGCCTCGGTCGACGCCTTCCGCGAAGCCATCGGCGGCGTGCTGCGCGCGGTCACCGACAATGCGACCTCGATGCGCGGCACCGCCCAGACCATCGCCAGCGTTTCATCTGACGCCAGCGGGCGCGCGGTAGCAGCCTCCGGCGCGACCGAGCAGGCCTCCAGCAACGTTTCCGCCGTCGCCAGCGCGGCCGAAGAACTTTCCGCCTCCGTCGAGGAAATCGGCCGCCAGGTGCGCCAATCGGCCAGCGCCGTCGAGCAGGCGGGCCAGCGCACCGAGAGATCGGTCGCCGAAATCGAAGGACTTGCAGCCGCGACCCAGCGCATCGACGGCGTGCTCAACCTGATCCAGGCGATCGCCGAGCAGACCAATCTCCTGGCGCTCAACGCGACGATCGAAGCCGCGCGCGCCGGCGACGCCGGCCGCGGCTTTGCGGTCGTCGCCCACGAGGTCAAGGCGCTGGCCGAGCAGACCGCCAAGGCGACTGCGGAGATCGGCCAGAACGTCGGCCTGATCCAGACGTCGACCAAAACCTCCGTCGAGGCGGTCCGCGAGATCGGCAACGCGGTGCGCGAGATCAACGAGGTGACCTCGATCATCGCGAGCGCGATCGAGCAGCAGGATGCGGCAACCCGCGAGATCTCGTCGAATGCGCAACTGGCGGCACAGGGCAACGGAACGCTGGTCGTCAATATCGGCTCGCTCAGCGACGCCATCGGCACGACGAACACGGCCGCGGCATCCGTCCTCACCGCATCCAGCGAACTGACGGCTACCGCCGAGACGCTCTCTCGCGAAGTAGAGAAGTTCTTCCGCAATTTGCGCGCGGATTCGTCCGACCAGGTGCGGCGGACCGGCACGTAAGCGAATAGGCTGGCGGTTCGCTCAAGCCCTTGAGTGAAATCTCATGATCCGAGGCCTCGGTTCGGGAGCTTTAATCATGCCTGGCTCGACTTTCGCATCGCGCGCCCTCCTACCCAAGCTCAGGTGTTTCATGCGGCGCAAGACTCTTCGCAGGGCCCACGACCTGCTTGTTTGCGAGGCGAACGGCGGATTGGGGATCGTGCGTCGGCAAATATACCGTCGGATGAGCTTGGGAGAAAGTTCTGATCGAGTTCAATGTTGAACTGGAAATACCCTCATCAGCACTGACGCCGTCCACCATACCGGCGAGCATCAGACGCTCATTGTAGGAGGTATCTCCAGCAAGAAAAAACATCGTGCCGTCCTCCTGCTGTACCAGGACTGAGAGATGATTCGCGGTGTGACCTGGTGTGGCCACCGCAACAATGTCCCCGGCCTGCGTCAATCGTCGGCTGCGAGCAAATGGACCAAACGGCTCCGCTGCCAGTTCAAGCGCTGTTGGATCGAACCAGGAGGGCCAACGATTCGGAAAGTATCCGCGTATACGCCCTGCCCATCCGCTTGCCGTTCGAAGTTCGCCGGAGGCAACAAGGATTTCGCTATTTTGGAAGTGCGCCAGACCGCCATCATGATCCATGTGCAAATGCGTGAGAACGACCTTTTTCACATCATGCGATCCGATGCCGAGGGCACGTAATTGCGGGCCGATCTCTTCCTCACGATCGATCCGAAACGAGACTTCCCATCGGGCGAAGGGGTGATACGAAGCGCCCGTTTCGAGCAAATGCGCTCCTTGGCCGGTGTCGACTACGATAACGCCTTCCTTGTGCTCGATCGCCCACGCGTATGTCGGCAACCACTCGGTCCAGTCCCGATCGGTGAATATGGCAAGACGGCGTGCGAAGCCGTGTCCTTGCCCCTCGACCTGTGCAGTTTTTATTTTGACGAAACCGGTTTGGATCGCGTGAATGCGCATGGAAGCACCTCCTTGGTTTTAAGCAGGAGCATCGCGAGCTTCCACCCCATCGATGCTGTTTGCCGACTCCAAAATGGCGACCCGGCTACCTAAATGGAATTGGCCTAATACGTTGAATTGATATACAAAAATGTATGGCTAAGACGGACCCCGGTTGGGAGCTTTACCGATCGTTTCTCGCAGTGATGCGGGAAGGAAGTTTATCGGGCGCCGCTCGCACGTTAGGGCTCGCGCAGCCCACCGTCGGTCGGCATGTCCAGGAACTGGAATCGTCACTAGGCACTGCGCTCTTCACGCGAGGCCAAAGCGGACTCCGGCCCACCGACGCGGCCCACACGCTCGAGCCTTATGCCCAGACCATGGCCGGTGCAGCCACGGCCCTGATCCGAGCGATCTCGGAAAAGAGTTTCGAGGCTCGTACAGTGGTGCGAATTGCCGCCAGCGAAATTATTGGGGCGGAAGTGTTGCCGCCGATTCTCACCGATTTCCGTGGCCGGCATCCTGGCATTGTTGTCGAGCTGTCCCTGTCGGATCGCACGGAAGATCTGCTGCGACGGGAGGCCGATATCGCGGTCAGGATGATCAGACCGAAACAGGGCTCTCTCGTTGCCCGGCGTGCGGGAAGCGTCACTGTGGGGCTTCATGCGCACCGCCGTTATCTCTACGAGCGCGGCCAACCCGGCAATATGGCGCAGTTGTCACAGCATGCGATGATAGGCTTCGACCGGGAAACGACATCAATCCGCGCGTTGCAGCGCGTCGGGCTCAAGTTGAGACGCGACGATTTCGCTTTTCGTACCGACAGTCACCTCGCCCAGCTTGCTGCGATCCGAGCAGGTTTCGGGATCGGCTTATGTCAAACCGCCATCGCGCGACGGGATCCAGATGTGATCCGCGTGTTGCCCGATAATTTTGGATTTAATCTGGAAATTTGGATCGCTATGCACGAAGACCTACGTGCGACCCTTCCCATACGGACCCTCTTCGCTCATCTGGCCGCAGCGCTCTCCGACTATGCGCGGACGAAGCGGAGAGGTGAGCGGTGATACTGGGGCATGATCCTTTCCCGAAATGAATTCAAAGGCGGCGGGGATCGGCGTGACATGCAACACGGCGCGAACGTTGCACAATGCCGCGGCGAGGCCGGCCGCGCTCACTCCACCGGGAGCACGTCCACGGCCACGCCAAGCTTCTGCTTGCGCGAGCCGACAATGATGCCGTCGACCGGCGAGACGTCGGAGAAGTCTCTGCCCACTGCCAGAATGATATGATCGTTCTCGACCATGATGTCGTTGGTCGGATCGAACCCGACCCAGCCGAGTTCCGCGCCGCACCACACCGAAACCCAGGCGTGGGTGGCGTCGGCGCCCTGCAGGCGCGGCTTCCCGCGCGGCGGAATGGTGCGCAGGTAACCGCTGACATAGGCCGCCGGCAGGCCCAGCCCGCGCAGGCCCGCAATCATCACATGGGCAAAATCCTGGCACACGCCGTGGCGCTTCTCGAACACCTCCTGGAGCGGCGTCGAGATCACCGTGGCCTTCGGGTCGTACCTGAAATCGTTGCGGATGCGGCGCATCAAATCGGCGGTGCCTGAAAGAATGCCGCCGCCCGGCGGGAAACTCGCCGCGGCATAGGCGGTGACCGGCGCCTGCACCGGCACCAGCGCGCTCGCAAAGACATAGCCTATCGGCGAAGCCGGGCCGAGACTGGTGGCCTCGAACGCCACATCGCGGATGTCATCCCATGACGGGCTCGGCGCGGCGCGGTCGGGCACCTGGCGCGACACCGAAACCCGCGAGCGGGAATCGATCCGCAAATTGCGATGTGCGGCCTCGATCAGCACGCTCTCGGTATGGGTTCCGAAAAAGTCGTGCCGCACCGTGCGTTCGGCCGGCCGCGGCCGAATCTCGACCGAATGGGAGATCAATTGCTGCCCGTCGGCCGACTTCGGCTCCAGCCGCAGCGAGCACCGCGCAAAACTCACCGGGCTTTCGTAAGCGTATGCCGTGACGTGACGGATGTCGTAGATCACGCGAGACCCGTCAGCTTCTCCGGCCGGCTCGCATTGGGCCCGTGCGGGAAGTAATGCAGGCCGATGGCGTCGGCGAGATTGAGCAGGTCCTGCTCCAGCGCGAACAGGGTTTTGACATCCAGCGTCGCGGCCTCGGCTGTCGTCAACATCGCCTGCAATGCCACCGCCAGCCGCTGCGGCCGCTCGATCAGGCCGTGCTCCTTCAGGCTCGGGAGTGCGGCGATGTGATCATTCAGCGTCGCCACCTGAAACGCCACCGAGCGCGGATTATAGGGATCGAGCACCGCGAGATCGCGCACCGGCGCCAGTGCCGGGCCGACCAGATAGCGCG
The DNA here is from genome assembly GCF_018596315.1 of Bradyrhizobium sp. SRL28. GTDB lineage: Bacteria > Pseudomonadota > Alphaproteobacteria > Rhizobiales > Xanthobacteraceae > Bradyrhizobium. Next base: position 44,759 of record NZ_JAHEAG010000001.1, read on the forward strand.
AACGATAGGTGATCTGGCAATCCACCAGCGTCAGCAGAACGTCGAGGTCTTCTTCGCCGGCTTCGTCATAGGCGAACTGCCGCGCGAACCGCGCGGTGTTGATGGCGCGCTCGACACGGCGGCCCATGTCGAGGAAGCGCCAGCCGGCGGCGCGATTCATGTTTTCCTGCGCCAGGCCGGCAAGGCTTGCCAGTTCCTGCAGCGTCAGTTCGGCGGCGCTGACGACGCTGTCATCGTCGTCGACCTGCAAGGCGAGACGCTCCACCATCTCGGTGATGATCTGCCAGGCGTCGGGCGAAAGCCGCTCGCGCAACGAGCTCGCGGTACGCTGCGCCGATTTTGCCAATGACAAAGCCGAGCCGAATTTGTCCGGGCTCTGCAGCGCCTCGGCGACGACCCTTGCGGGGTTGGTCCGCGTCGCCTGCGAGGTCGCGCCCCAGGTCACCAGAAGCCGCTGGATGCGCTCGACCGAGGGCAGCGTGGTCGACGATCCCTTGACGGGGTCGCGCATCGGCGCACCGAGCGCGCGGATCAGCCGCAGCGTCGCCTCGGCACGCTCGAGATAGCGGCCGAGCCAGAACAGATTGTCCGCGGCGCGGCTCGGCACCACGCCGGCGATGCGCCGGATACGCACGGCTTCGGCAGCTGGCAGCAGCGTCGAAGCCGAGACCGCCTTGTCGGAGACAATCCAGACATCCGCCGACCGCGCCCCGTCACCCATCGACACCGCGCGCGCATCCGCCTGTTCGGCGATCCGGCAGAAACCGCCGGGCAGGATGGTCCAGCCCTGGGGCGTTGCCGCGGCAAATACCCTGAGTACGAACGGGCGCGGCGTGATCCGGCCCTGCTCCCACACCGGCGTTGTCGACAGCCGCACCAGTTCCTGGCCGACATAATCGATGCCGCGATCGGCGATCGCGCTTCTGAGCCGGTCGCGCTCGGCAGACGACAACTCGCCGGCGAGCACGGGACCGTTGCCGGAAAAGCCCGGAACGGGCCGGCCGTAGGCGCCCTCGATCGCGAAATCCTCCAGCCGCGACAACACTTCCTCGCGCGCGGACTTCTGACCGCACCACCATGTCGCGATGTGCGGCATGATCAACCTCTCGCCGAGCAAACGCCGGCACAGGCTTGGCAGGAAGCCGAGTAGCGCCTTCGCCTCCAGCACGCCGGAGCCCGGCATGTTGGCGACGACGACGCCGTCCTTTCGCAGCACATCGATCAGGCCGGGCACGCCGAGATGCGACGAGGCGTCGAGTTCCAGCGGATCGAGGAAATTGGAATCGACGCGGCGCAGCAGCACGTCGAGCCGCTTCAGGCCGGCGACGGTACGGATGTGGACGCGATCGCCGCTGACCGCGAGGTCGTCGCCCTCGACCAGAAGAAAGCCGAGATAGCGCGCCAGCGTCGCGTGTTCGAAAAAGGTTTCGCTGAAGACGCCCGGCGTCAGCAGTCCGATCCGCGGCTCGTCGCGATCGGCGCTGGCGCGCAGTGAATCCCGGAACGCCTCGAAGAACGGCGCCACGCGCTCGACATTCATCGACTTGTAGAGATTGGAAAAGGCGCGCGACAGCACCAGGCGATTTTCCAGCGCGTAGCCCGCACCCGACGGCGCCTGCGTGCGGTCGTTGAGCACCCACCAGCGCCCATCGGGGCCGCGGCCGACATCGGCCGCATAGAGGTGAAGATGGCGGCCACCGGGCGGTTTGACGCCGCAAACCGCGCGCAGATATTCGTTGCTGCCGGCAATCGCAGCCGCCGGCACCGCGCCATCGGTGACCAGCCGGCCCTCGCCATAGAGATCGCGCAGCACCATTTCGAACAATTGGGCGCGCTGGGCGATGCCCGTGGTCAGTTGCTGCCAATCGGCCTCGTCGATGATCAGCGGCAGATGGCTGAGCGGCCACAGCCGGTCGGCGGTCTCGCCGGGCGCGCGGTAGGTGACGCCGGCCTCGCGCAGATGGCGGTCGGCGGAGGCGAAGCGCCGCTCGATATCGGCTGGCGAAAGTGCGGCGAAGGCATCGAAGAAACGGCTCCACGCCGTGCGGGGCGCGCCGTCCTCGCCGATATATTCGTCGGGAATGCCTGGCAGCCGCGCATAGTCGCGCGTCCATTGCGCAATCCGGCGCTGGCCCGGACGGGCCTTGCTTTCCTGATTGCTGCCTTGGTCTGCCATTCCGATTCCCCGAGAGCGTCGCTCCCGATTAGATCAGGAGCGGCGTCCTCAAGTCGAGCGTCAAGGGGAATTCATTTGTGCGTTCCTCGGGCGCGGGCTCGATTCTGCCCGGGGTGTGGCCGTGGTCCTGAAACCGGGCCAGCCGACGGGCTTCCGCCTCATAGGAATTGACCGGCTTGGTGTCGTAGCTGCGCCCGCCGGGATGGGCGACATGGTAGACGCAACCGCCGAGCGAGCGGCCGTTCCAGGTATCAATTAAGTCAAATGTCAGGGGGGCGTGGACCGGGATGGTCGGATGCAGCCCCGAGGCCGGCTGCCAGGCCTTGAAGCGGACGGCCGCGACCGCCTCGCCGGCGCGACCGGTGGATGTCATCGGCATCCGCCTGCCGTTGCAGGTGACGACGTGACGGCCTTCGACGAAGCCGGTCGCCTTGACCTGCAAGCGCTCCACTGAAGAATCGACATAGCGCACGGTACCGCCGGCCGAGCCTTCTTCGCCGAGCACGTGCCAGGGCTCCAGCGCCTGACGCAATTCGAGCCCGACGCCGCCATGATGGACGCGGCCGAACACCGGAAAACGAAACTCGAGTTGCGCCGAATACCATTCCGGCGAGAATTCGTAGCCGGACTGTCTGAGCTCTTCGAGCACACCCAGAAAATCCTCCCAGAGGAAATGCGGCAGCATGAAGCGGTCGTGCAGCGCTGTGCCCCAGCGGACGAACTTGCCCTGCTGCGGTTCGCGCCAGAGCTTGGCGATCAGCGCGCGGATCAATAATTGCTGCGCCAGCGACATGCGGGGATCAGGCGGCATTTCGAGCGCGCGGAATTCGACCAGGCCGAGACGGCCGGTCGGCCCGTCAGGCGAATAGAGCTTGTCGATGCAGATTTCGGCGCGATGGGTATTGCCGGTGATATCGACGAGGATGTGCCGGAACAGGCGGTCGACCAGCCATAGCGGTGCCTCGATATCAGGCGGCGGCACATGGGCCAGCGCGATTTCCAGCTCATAGAGCCCGTCATGGCGGGCCTCGTCGATGCGGGGCGCCTGGCTGGTCGGGCCGATGAACATGCCGGAGAACAAATACGACAGCGACGGGTGGCGCTGCCAGTACAGCACGAGGCTTTTGAGCAGATCAGGGCGGCGCAGGAACGGCGAATCCTGCGGCGTCGAGCCGCCGACCACAATGTGATTGCCGCCGCCGGTGCCGGTGTGACGGCCGTCGACCAGAAAACGGTTGGCGCCGAGCCGGACTTTGGCGGCGTCTTCATACAGGCCGAAGGTGATATCGACCGCCTCGCGCCAGTTTTGCGCCGGCTGAACGTTGATTTCGATCACGCCGGGATCGGGCGTCACCTTGATGACCTCGACGCGCGGATCGTAGGGCGGCCCGTAGCCTTCGACATGAACCTGGAGCTGCAGTTCTTCGGCGGTCGCTTCCACCGCCGCGATCAGTTCGAGGTAATCTTCAAGCTTCTCCACCGGTGGCATGAACGCGCACAAGACGCCGTCACGAACCTCAACTGATGTCGCCGTGCGAACCGGCTTCGGTTTTGGTTTGGGCTTCTGCGCCGGCTTCGCCGGCACGCCGTCGGCTACAGCGTCCTTGTCTTCAGTTGCAAGTTCGAGCCGCGGCTCCATCGGATCCTGCTCGACGACATAAGGGTATTCTTCCGGCGGGACATGCGGCAGCGATGCCATCGGCAGCCGTAGCCCGAGCGGAGAGTCGCCCGGTATCAGGAACAGATGGCCGCGCTTGAGCTGCCAGCGCTCGCTCATCCAGCCCTTCATCGATCCTTGGGCGTCCTCGCCCGCGTGCTGGATCGGCAGCACAAACCCCTTGGGTTTGTTGAGCCCCTCATCGAACACCCGCGCCATGCGCGAGCGCTCTTCCGCGTCGGCCAGCTTGGAGTCGCTGGGATCGACGTTGACCGGAAGTGCCGCTTCCTTCTGCAGCCAGTGTACGGAATCTTCATAGGCCGGCATGACATAACCGGCATCCAGCCCGAGCCGCTTCGCGGTGCCTTCCATGAATCGTTGAGCGTCTTCGATTACCGCCTTGCGCGGGTTGTCGATTTTCGCGATCAGCCCGGCATTCTTCCAGATCGGCACGCCGTCCTTGCGCCAATAGAGGCCGAAGGCCCAGCGCGGCAGGCTTTCGCCCGGATACCATTTGCCCTGCCCGTAATGTAACAGCCCACCCGGCGCAAAGCGGGCGTACAGCTTGCGGATCAGCTCATCCGCCAGTGCCTGCTTGGTCGGGCCGACCGCGGCGATGTTCCATTCCGGCGATTCCAGATCGTCGACGGAGACGAAGGTCGGCTCGCCGCCCATGGTCAGCCGCACGTCGCCCGCCCGGAGATCGGCGTCGACCTGTTCGCCGAGCGCATCGAGACGCGCCCAGGATTCGTCGGAGAACGGCCGCGTGATCCGAGGCGCCTCGCGAATACGCTTGACGCTCATCTCGAAACCGAATTCGACATTGGCGAAGCCTGCGCTGCCCGAGATCGGCGCCGCCGAGCGATAATGCGGCGTGGCGGCGACGGGGATATGCCCCTCGCCCGTCAGCATGCCGGAGGTGACGTCGAACCCGATCCACCCGGCACCCGGCAGATAGACCTCGGCCCAGGCGTGCAGATCGGTAAAATCGCTTTCGACCTCGCGCGGCCCCTCGACCGGATCGATGTCGGGACGCAATTGCATGAGATAGCCGGAGACGAAACGCGCCGCGAGGCCGAGGTGCCGGAAGATCTGGATCAACAGCCACGCCGAGTCGCGGCACGATCCCGAGCCAGAGGCCAGCGTCTCTTCCGGCGTCTGAATGCCCGGCTCCATCCGGATGACGTAGCTGATCTTTTTCTGCAGTTGGGCGTTGAGGTCGACCAGAAAATTGACGGTGCTGTCGGCTTCGCGCGGAATCTCCTTCAGGTAGGCGGCGAACAACGGCCCCTGCTCTGACGTGGCGAGATACGGCGCGAGTTCGGTCTTGAGATCGCTGGTGTATTGAAACGGAAAGGCACTGGCGCTGGGCTCGACGAAGAAGTCGAAGGGGTTGACGACCGTCATCTGCGCGGTGAAGTCGACTTCGATCTTCAGCTCGGACGCCTTCTCCGGAAACACGAAGCGCGCCAGCCAGTTGCCTTGCGGGTCCTGCTGCCAGTTCACGAAATGATTTGTTGGCGTGACCTTGAGCGAATAGCTCAGGATCGGCGTGCGCGTATGCGGCGCCGGGCGCAGGCGAACGGTTTGCGGGCCGAGATCGATCGGTCGGTCGTATTTGTAGTGCGTGACGTGATGTAGTGCGACGTAGATCGACACGGACCGGAAACTCCAGCGGCTTTTTTAAGCAGAACACTGGTTCCGGGTGGGATCAAGCATTAACAACGGGCACGGAGTGCCTACGGGAAGTGCGGAATTAACTCCTCGTCGTCCCCGCGAACGCGGGGACCCATACCGCGTGATCTATCAATGAGGCAATGTGGCTGCCACCTTCCGCAAAACCGCGGCCTGTGGTTATGGGTCCCTGCTTTCGCAGGGACGACGATAGAGTGTGCGTATTCTCACATCGTCGCCCCAAGCACCCATGGCGCGAACTCGGCGCCGCCGAAGTCAAAACTCTCGCTCTTGGTCGGCTGGCCGGATGCCGTTTTCAGCATCAGTTCGAAGATGCGCTGGCCGCATTGCTGCACGGTTTCCTCGCCGTCGAGGATGGTGCCGCAATTGACGTCCATGTCGTCTTCCATTTTCTTGTACATCGGCGTGTTGGTGGCGAGCTTGATCGAGGGCGCCGGCTTGCAGCCGAACACGCTGCCGCGACCCGTGGTGAAGCAGACCATGTTGGCGCCGCCGGCCACCTGCCCAGTCGCCGCGACCGGGTCGTAGCCGGGCGTATCCATGAACACAAAACCCTTCTTGGTGATGGGCTCAGCGTAATTGAGCACGTCGACCAGATTGGTGCTGCCGGCCTTGGCCATCGCGCCCAGTGATTTCTCCAGGATCGTGGTGAGGCCGCCGGCTTTGTTGCCGGGGCTCGGATTGGCGTTCATCTCGGCGCCCTCGCGCCTGGTGTATTCCTCCCACCAGCGCATCAGGCCGACGAGCTTTTCGCCGACTTCTCGGCTGACCGCGCGCCGGGTCAGGAGATGTTCGGCGCCGTAAGTCTCGGGCGTCTCCGAGAGGATCACGGTGCCGCCATGAGCAACCAGGAGATCGCTCGCCGCGCCCAAGGCCGGATTGGCCGAGACGCCGGAGTAGCCGTCGGAGCCGCCGCATTGCAGCGCCACCGTTAGCTCGCTCGCCGGCACCGGCTCGCGCTTTACCTTATTGGCGTCCGTCAGCGCTTCCTTCACAAAGGCGATGCCGGCCTCCACCGTCTTGCGGGTGCCGCCGACTTCCTGGATGTCCATCGCGCGCAGGCGGCCGGCGAGTTTCTGTTCCTGCATCAGGCCGCCGATCTGGTTGACCTCGCAACCGAGGCCCAGCACCACGACGGCGGAGAAATTCACATGCCGCGCGTAGCCGCCGAGCGTCCGGCGCAGCAGCGCCAGCGGCTCGTCCTGCGTCATGCCGCAGCCGGTCTTGTGGGTCAGCGCGACCACGCCGTCGACATTGGGGAAATCGGCCAGCGGGTTGTCGCCGGTAAATGGATTTTTCTTGAACATGTCGGCGACGATGCCGGCAACATGGGCGCTGCAATTCACCGAGGTGAGGATGCCGATATAGTTGCGGGTCGCCACGCGGCCGTCGGCGCGGCGGATGCCCTCGAAGGTCGCGGGCAGATCGAAATTCGGCACCGGCTTGACGTCGACGCCATAGGCATAGTCCTTGGCGAAATCGCCCATGCCGCAGTTCTGGGTGTGCACATGCTGGCCCGGCGCAATCGGCGCGGTGGCAAAGCCGATGATCTGGCCGTAGCGGCGGACCGGCTCGCCCATGGCAATCGGCTTGATCGCCACCTTGTGGCCCGCCGGGATCCGCTCGACCGTGGTGACGCCATCGGCCACCACCATGCCGGGCGGCAGGCTCGAGCGCGCGATCAGCACGCCGTCGTCAGGGTGCAGGCGAATGACGGGTGCCGGGGTCATTGGGTACCTCCTCAGGGTTGGTGAGCAGCGAGTGGTGAATCGAACGATCCCTACTCGCCACTCCCTATCGCGTCTTCGCTACTTAAGCCTTGCCAGCGGAATCCTTGCGGGTCTGGTTCACCTGCATCTTGGCGTAGGTCATCATCAACCCGCTCTCGTTCGACAGCGTTACGAGCTTGAAACCCATGTTGATGGCGCGCACCGCCCCCTCGGCGCCGGAGCAGTGGATGCCGGGATTGAGGCCGCGCTTGCCGCACTCCTTGATGATCTTCTCGTAGATCTTGAGGATTTCGGGTTCGTCGCGGTCGAGCTTCGGCACCAGCCCATAGGAGAAGCCGAGATCGGAGGGGCCGATATAGACGCCGTCGATGCCCTCGACGTCGAGGATCGATTCCATGTTTTCGACCGCGGTCCTGGTCTCCATCATCGGCAGCAGCACGATCTCGTCGTTCGCCGTCTGCTGATAGGTGCCGGCCGAACCGTACATGCCGGAGCGGATGGGGCCGTTGGAGCGCGTGCCCTTCGGCGGATATTTGGCGTACTGGACCAGGTTCTTGGCTTCCTGCGGGGTGTTGATCATCGGGCAGATCACGCCATAGGCGCCGCCGTCGAGCACCTTGCCGATGATGCCGGGCTCGTTCCAGGGCACGCGGACCATCGGGGTCACCGGGTGGCCGTTCATCGCCTGAAAGCATTGCACCATCGAGAGGTAATCCTGCACGCCGTGCTGCATGTCGACGGTGACGCTGTCGAAGCCGCATTGCGCGATCACTTCAGCGGAGAAGCCGGAGGGAATCGCGAGCCACGCGTTCACCACGGCCTTGCCCGAGGCCCATACTTTCTTGACGTTGTTGGTAGCCATTGATCGCTTTCCCTTTGTGATCGTTACGATTGTTGGAGTTCGCGGAGTTGATTAGCTGGTAGCGCGCTGAATGGCGGTCTCGCTGACGCCGACCTCGCGGGCGGTGTTGACGATCGCAGCCCAGGTATCATCCGGCAGCGGTACGCCGTTCTTCGTTCGCTCGGCGCGCATCTTGCGTTCGGGATCGCCGGGGACCAGCACGGACTCGACGCCGGCGATCGGCTTGGTTTCCCGAATGAAGTCGGTATAGCGCGAGATTTCGCCGTCGAAGTAGTTGGTCGTATCGATCACCTTGGGGTCGATATAGAAGGCGAGCATCCCGTTGGCGAATTGCCGGCCGCCTGACGTCGCGCCGGTGCCGGTGAGCGCGCCGCCGAGCAACTCGCAGATGAAGGCCAGCCCCGAGCCCTTGTGCTCGCCGAACGCGCGGATCGCCCCCGTCCCCTGGGTATGGTCGCGCGGCCCGTCCGGGGTGTAGGGACCATAGAGCACGGACGGCTCCTCGCTGAGCGTGCCGTCGGCATCGACCAGCGCACCGGTCGGCAGTTTCTTGCCGCCGCGGCTTGCCACCAGCACCTTGCCTTCGGCCACGATCGAGGTGGCGAAATCGAGCACGATCGGATCCTGCCCCTGGCGCGGAATGCCGACGCAATAGGGCGCGGTCGAGAGCCGCTTCTGAACCCCGCCATACGGCGCCACCAGCAGCGAGCCCGCAGCGTTGACAAAATGAACCGACACCAGCCCTTCGGCAGCGGCCATTTCCGCCCAGTCGCCGACACGGCCGATGTGCCCCGCGTTGCGCAACGCGACCGCGGCTAACCCCGCCTTCTTGCATTTTTCGATGCCGGTCCGCACGGCGAACGGCGTCACGGTCTGGCCATAGCCGAACTTGCCATCGACCACGGCGAGCGACGGCGTATCGACGACAATCTCGGGGGTCTGGTTGGGGACGACGTTGCCGGTCTTCTTCCAGCGGATGTAGACCGGAACCCGGATCACGCCATGGCTGTCATGGCCCGTGAGATTGGCAGTGGTCAGATAGGTCGCGATGCGCCTTGCTTCCTCGGGCGAGGATTCCGAATGAGAAAAAACCTCGGCGACAAAATCGATCAGGTTGTTGACTTGTATGGTGACCATTTTCGGATTTCAGCCTTGTCCTAGCGCCGGGGCGGCCTGTGTATTGGCGGCGAACCCCAAGACTCCCGCGCCGGTTTTGATGACCGGCTTGGCCGGCACTTTGAGCGAAAAATCGCGCGTGTGTCTACCATTAGACAAATGATTGCAATCATTTGCCCGGCCGTTATGCATCGGGCCGCTAGCATCATGCAAATTTGCGCTTACTCGTCGGCCTCGGCGTCTGCCTCACCGGCCACTTCCATTTCCGCAAGGCCGCGCTCGAGCTCGGCCAGCATATCCTGCAATTCGGCAAGCTTGCGGGCGCCATAGCGGCTGGTGATCTCGGCGTAGATCGCCTCCGAGGTCGGCGCGACGGCCTCGATCAGCTTCAACCCCTTGGACGAGATCGACACCTCGCCGCGGCGCAGATCGGCCTTGGCGGTTCGCCGTTCGATCAGATCGCGTGCTTCGAGGTCACGCAGGATTCGCGACAGGCTCGGACCCAGCAAAAAGGCGACACGGGCCAGTTCGGTCACCTCGATGGTGTCCACGGCCGTCAGCGCGCGCAGGATGCGCCATTGCTGCTCGGTCAGGCCGTGGTTGCGCAAGGACGGACGGAACTGCCGCATGACCGCTTCACGGGCGCGCAGCAGCGACATCGGCAGCGAACGCGAGAATTCGCGCATCGGCGCGCGGCGGGCTTCCGTCGTTACCGCCGGGTCCGAACGCGCTCCGTTCGGCGATTTCTTGCCTGCCATCTTCAGTGGTCCGCCATCAGGAATCGTCGCTTCCGGAAAGGATAAAGTTTTGCGGCGCAACACGCACCAAATCAGTTTGCAGCGGACAACTTAACATGTTAAACAAATTTCAGCACCCGCTTTTTGCTGAAGTAGCTGGACGCCCATGGCCCTTTCCAGAGACGAAATCCGCAAGTCTGCCGAGCGGCTCGATCAGGCCGAAAAGACCCGCACGCAGATCCGGCAGCTTTCGCTCGAACATCCCGGCATAACGATCGAAGATGCCTACGCTATTCAGAAAGCCTGGGTCGAGATGAAGGTCGCCCAGGGCCGCATCGTGAAGGGCCACAAGATCGGCCTGACCTCGAAGGCGATGCAGAGCGCGCTCAATATCGACGAACCGGATTCCGGAATCCTGCTCGACGACATGTTCTTTGCCGATGGCGGGCTCGTCCCGTCAGACCGTTTCATCGCGACCCGTATCGAGGCCGAACTCGCCTTCGTGATGAAGTCGCGGCTTTCGGGGCCGGACTGCACGATGTTCGACGTGTTGAACGCGACCGATTTTGTGGTGCCGGCGCTGGAGATTCTCGATACGCGGGTGGAACGCGTCGATCCGCAGACCAAAGCCACCCGGAAGATATTCGACACTATCGCCGACAATGCCGCGAATGCCGGCATCGTGCTCGGCGGTCGTCCGATCCGGCCGATGGATGCCGACCTGCGCTGGATCGGCGCGCTGTGTTTCCGCAACGGCCAGCTCGAGGAAACCGGGCTCGCGGCCGGCGTCCTCAACCACCCCGCTACCTCAGTGGCTTGGCTTGCCAACAAGATCGCGCCGAACGGGCTGGCGCTGGAAGCCGGGCAAGTGGTGCTGGCGGGATCGTTCATCCGCCCGATCGAGACCCGCAAGGGCGACACGATCCAGGCGGACTACGGCCCTTACGGTTCGGTGAGCTGTTACTTCGCCTGATGCGTTAGGAAGATTGGAGCCATCGCAACATGCCGCACTTTACGATTGAATATTCAGGCAATCTCGATCGCCACGTCGACATCGGCGCGGTCGTGGAGCTGGTTCGCAAGGCCGCGGTCGAAACCGGCATCTTCCCGCTCGGAGGTATTCGCGTCCGCGCCGTCAGATGCGAGCACTATGCGATCGCCGACGGCCGCCAGAATTACGGCTTTCTCGACATGGTGTTGCGGCTCGGCGAGGGCCGCGACCTCGCCACGCGCAAGAAGGCCGGCGAACATATTTTCAAGGCCCTGTCGGCCTATCTCGACCCGGTGTTTGCGAACGAAAAGTTCGCGCTGTCGTTCGACATGCAGATCAACGACAAGGAAACTAGCTGGAAACGCAACAACATCCACGAAGCTCTGAAGGTGGAGACTGCGCATGGATAAAGTGAGCCCCAAGGACATGTTTCAGGCCAACCACGACCGCGCAGCTCCCCTGCTCGCCAAGTTAAAGAGCGAAGGCATCGGGCACATGATCGACGGCAAGACCGTGCCGTCGGTCTCCGGCCAGACTTTTGAGACGAAGTCTCCCGTGGACGGCGCGGTGCTGGCGTCAGTGGCGCGCGGCAATGCCGAAGACATTGACCGTGCGGCAAACGCAGCCGCGCTCGCCTTCAAATCCTGGCGCGACATGTCGGCCACGGCGCGGAAGAAATTGCTGCATCGCGTGGCGGACGCCATCGAGGACCACGCCGACGACATCGCGGTGCTGGAATGCATCGATACCGGCCAGGCGCACCGCTTCATGGCCAAGGCCGCGATCCGGGCGGCGGAAAACTTCCGCTTCTTTGCCGACAAATGCGCCGAGGCGAGGGACGGCCTCAGCACGCCGAGCGAGGAGCACTGGAACATCTCGACCCGGGTGCCGATCGGCCCGGTTGGCGTCATCACGCCGTGGAACACGCCGTTCATGCTGTCGACCTGGAAGATCGCCCCGGCCCTGGCCGCCGGCTGCACTGTCGTGCACAAGCCGGCGGAATGGTCGCCGGTGACCGCCGACCTCCTGTCAAAGCTCGCGAAACAGGCCGGCCTGCCCGATGGCGTGCTCAACACTGTCCACGGCATGGGCGAGGAAGCTGGCAAGGCGCTGACCGAGCATCCCGCGATCAAGGCGATCGGCTTCGTCGGCGAGAGCTCCACCGGCTCGGCCATCATGGCGCAGGGCGCCCCTACCCTGAAGCGCGTGCATTTCGAGCTCGGCGGCAAGAACCCGGTGATCGTGTTCGACGACGCCGATCTCGACCGGGCGATGGATGCGGTTGTCTTCATGATCTACTCGCTGAACGGCGAGCGCTGCACCTCCTCCAGCCGGCTTCTGGTTCAGGAGGGCATCGCCGGAAAATTCATCGAAAAGCTCACAGCCCGGGTAAAGGCGTTGAAGGTCGGCCACCCCCTCGATCCCGCCACCGAAATCGGGCCGCTGATCCATGAGCGGCATCTCGCCAAGGTCTGCAGCTATTTCGAGGTTGCCAAAAAGGACGGCGCCACCATTGCGGTCGGCGGAAAGCCGCATGATGGCCCCGGCGGCGGGCATTATGTGCAGCCGACGCTGGTCACCGACGCAAATTCAAAAATGCGGGTGGCGCAGGAGGAAGTGTTCGGCCCGTTCCTGACTGTGATCCCCTTCAAGGACGAGAAGGACGCGATCGAGATCGCCAATGGCGTGCAGTATGGCCTGACCGGCTATGTCTGGACCGGCGACATGGGCCGCGCGCTACGCGTCGCCGATGCGCTGGAGGCCGGCATGATCTGGCTCAATTCCGAAAACGTCCGCCATCTGCCGACGCCGTTCGGCGGCATGAAATCATCAGGCATCGGCCGCGATGGCGGCGACTACTCGTTCGACTTCTACATGGAGACCAAGCACGTCTCGCTCGCCCGCGGGACGCATAAGATTCAGAAACTCGGCCTGCCCTCATCCTGAGGAGCGGGCGCAAGCCCGCGTCTCGAAGGATGGGCCACGGGCCACATGGTTCGAGACGGCGCTTGCGCGCCTCCTCACCATGAGGATCAACAAATCAGGGAGTGGAAAAAGCAAATGCCCGTTCCGACACACATCTTCGATCCCCCCTTCAACATCATCCGCTGCAGTCACGCCGTGCTTGATGTCGTCGACCTCAACAAGAGCCGCGCCTTCTACGAGAACACCGTCGGCCTCCATGTCGAGGACGCCGACGACAAGGCGGTGTATTTGCGCGGCAGCGAGGAGCATCAGCATCACTCGCTGGTGCTGCGGAAGGCCTCTGTCGCGGCCTGCAGCCGGCTCGGCTTCAGGGTTGGCAATGACGGCGATCTCGACAAGGCGGCCTCATTCTTTTCCGAGAATGGCATCACCTACGCCTTCGCTGAGCAGCCGTTCCAGGGCCGCACACTGCAGTTCACCGATCCGGCCGGCTTCCAGCTCGAACTCTATGCGACGATGGACAAGCGCCCGCATCTGCTCAGGCGCTACGATCTCTACAAAGGGTGCCATCCGCAACGGCTCGATCATTTCAACGTCTTCGCGCCCGAGGTACAAAACACCGTCGATTTCTATGCCCGGCTCGGCTTCCGCCTGACCGAATATGGCGAGGAGGACGGCCCGAACGGGCGCATCGCCGCGGCGTGGATGCACCGCAAGGGCAATGTCCACGACTTCGCCATCACCAATGGCAAAGGCCCTCGCCTGCACCACATGGCCTATTGGACGCCGACCGCGATGAACATCCTGCATCTGTGCGACGTCATGGCCTCCAGCGGATACCTGAAGAACATCGAGCGCGGCCCCGGCCGCCACGGCATCTCGAATGCGTTCTTCCTCTATGTCAGGGATCCCGACGGCCACCGCCTCGAACTCTATACCAGCGACTACTTCACCGGCGATCACGACCACGAACCGCTGCGCTGGTCGCTGAAGGACCCGCGCCGGCAGACGCTGTGGGGCGCGCCCGCGCCGCGCTCCTGGTTCGAGGAGGGTACGCCCTTTACAGGACAGGCGGTGCGCGAACCGGCTTTCGTCGCCGACGTCACGATTGCGGATTGATTGGATAACAGATGGCCCGTCCCCGTCTCGCTACCTACACCATCAACGGCGCGCAGAAATATGGTGCCGTGACTGATACCGGCATCGTCGATCTCTCCGCGCGTTTCGGCAAAGAATACCCGACGCTGCGCGAAGTCATTGCCGCCGGCGCATTGATGAAGCTCGCCGAAGACGCCGCGCGGCGTTCGTCGGACCATGCGCTCGATGCGATTACCTGGCAGCCGCCGATCCCCTCGCCGGAAAAAATCATCTGCATCGGCGTGAACTACCCGGACCGCAACGCCGAATACAAGGACGGCCAGGACGCGCCGAAATATCCGAGCATGTTCATGCGCACGCCGCGCTCCTTCGTCGGTCACAACACACCGCTGGTCCGCCCGCGCGCTTCCGCGCAGCTCGATTACGAGGGCGAACTGGTGCTGATCATCGGCAAGGCCGGCCGGCATATCAAGGAGAGCGACGCGCTGGACCACATCGCCGCCGTCACGCTCTGCAACGAGGGCACCATCCGCGACTGGGTGCGGCACGCCAAGTTCAACGTCACCCAGGGCAAGAATTTCGATTCAACCGGCAGCCTCGGCCCCTGGCTCGTGCCCTACACCAGTGAAAGCCAGATCGCGGATATCCGCCTGACCACGCGCGTCAACGGCGAGACGCGGCAGGACGATCGCACCGGGCGATTGATCTTCGGCTTCCGATACCTCATCAACTATCTCTCGACCTTCACCACGCTGGTGCCCGGCGACGTCATCGTGACGGGGACGCCGACCGGGGCCGGCGCGCGGTTCGACCCGCCGCGCTATCTCAAGCCCGGCGATGTCATCGAGGTTGAAGCCGATGGCGTCGGCGTGCTGAAGAACGGCGTGGCCGACGAAGCCTGATAAATCCTGAGAAGCGAGTGGAAAGAGCAATGAAATCAACCTCCGGCGGCGAAGCGATCGTCAATGGCCTCGTCGCGCATGGCGTCGATACCGTGTTCGGCCTGCCCGGCGCGCAAACCTACGGCCTGTTCGATGCCTTCCATCAGGCGCAGTTGAAGGTGATCGGAGCACGCCACGAGCAGGCCTGCGGCTACATGGCTTTTGGTTATGCGCGGTCCTCGGGGCGGCCCGGCGTGTTCAGCGTGGTACCCGGCCCCGGCGTGCTCAATGCGGGTGCGGCGCTGTTGACCGCGTTCGGGTGCAATGAGCCGGTACTCTGCCTCACCGGCCAGGTGCCTACGCAGTTCCTGGGCAAGGGCCGCGGCCATCTGCACGAGATGCCGGACCAGATCGCGACACTGCGCACGTTTGTAAAATGGGCCGACCGCATCGAATATCCCGACCTAGCGCCCGCGATGGTATCGCGCGCGTTTCAGGAAATGATGTCGGGGCGTCGCGGCCCGGTGTCGCTGGAAATGCCGTGGGACGTGTTCACGCAGCGCGCGGAGGTCGGCGCTTCAAAGGTATTCGACACCCTTCCCGCCCCGCAGCCCGACCCTGACCGCATCAAGGCCGCCGCCGATCTCATCAAGGCCAGCAAGCGGCCAATGATCTTCGTCGGCAGCGGCGCGATCCATGCGCGCGAGGAAATCACCGAACTCGCCGAGATGATCGATGCGCCCGTGGTGGCGTTCCGCAGCGGCCGCGGCATCGTCTCCAACGCCCACGAACTCGGGCTGACCATGGCGGCGGCCTACAGGCTGTGGCCGACCACCGATCTGATGATCGGCATCGGCACGCGGCTGGAATTGCCGACGATGTCGCGCTGGCCCTATCGCCCGGACGGACTGAAATCGGTTCGCATTGATATCGATCCCGTGGAGATGCGGCGTTATGTGCCCGACACGGCTGTGATCGCGGATGCCAAGGCCGGCACCGCCGATCTGGCGACGGCGGTGAAAAAGGCCGGCTACAGCAAGAGCAGCGGCCGGCGCGGCGAGATCCGCGAGGCCACCGCGGCGGCGCATCAGGAGATTCAGAAGGTGCAGCCGCAGATGGCGTATCTGAACATCCTGCGCGAGGTGCTGCCCGCGAATGCGATCGTCACGGATGAGCTGTCCCAGGTCGGTTTCGCCTCCTGGTACGGCTTTCCGATCTACGAGCCGCGCACCTTCATCACCTCGGGCTATCAGGGCACGCTCGGCTCGGGATTCCCGACGGCGCTCGGCGCCAAGGTCGCCAATCCGGACCGGCCGGTGGTCGCGATAACAGGCGATGGTGGCTTCATGTTCGCGGTGCAGGAGCTCTCGACCGCCGTGCAGTTCAAGATCGGCGTGGTGACGCTGGTCTTCAACAACAACGCCTATGGCAATGTCCGCCGCGACCAGCGCGAACGCTTCGATGGCCGCGTGGTCGCGTCCGACCTCGTCAATCCGGACTTCGTAAAACTTGCGGAATCTTTTGGCGTTGGCGCGGCGCGCGTGACCTCGCCGGATCATTTCCGCCCGGCGCTGGAAAAGGCGCTGGCCGACGGCGGGCCGTATGTGATCTCGGTGGAGGTGCCGACGGATTCGGAAGTCTCGCCGTGGGCGTTCATTCATCCGGCGAAGAACGCCTAGCCACACGCAACGCCTTCGTCCCTTCTCCCCTTGTGGGAGAAGGTGGATCACCGCGTTTTTCGGAAAGTCAGGTTGATGCGCTGACGGCCCATGATAGCGTGTTCGCCGTCGGCGAGCGGCGCTACACCGTGAAAGAACAGCCGCGACGGGCCGCCCCAGACCACGACGTCGCCATGCTCCAGCCGGTAACGGTTCGGCTTGTCGGCGCGCTTCGGGCCGCCGAACAGGAAGATCGCGGGCAGCCCCAGCGACACCGACACGATCGGCGCGGCAAAATGCAGCTCGTCCTTGTCCTGATGCAGCGACAGCTTCGCGCCGGGCACATAGCGGTTGATGAGGCAGGCTTCCGGCTCGAAGCCGTTGAACCCGGCGTCCGACGCCGCGTCGGCCGCGAGCCTGCGCAGCACCGTCGGCATCGCCGGCCACGGCAGTTTGGACACGGGGTCGATGGCGCCATAGCGATAACCCGTGTCGTCCGACACCCAGCCGACACTGCCGCAATTGGTCATCGCGACCGACATGCGGTGGCCGCCCGGCGTAATCAGATGCCGGAACGGCGCCTGTTTGACGATCGCGCGAAGCGCCGGAAGCAGCTCGGCTTCAAACGGCCGCGCGAATCCGCGCAGCAACACCGCGCCCTCCGCCATCGCTTCACGCGACGGGCGCGCGTCCGGAACAGCCTCGAACAAATCCGCAGTCAACTCAGCCCGCACTCACTTTGCATCGTGGAAGATCACGCCGACGGTGTGGCGATGGCCGGATCGGATCCGGCTGACGCCATGGCGCAGATTAACGCGATACGGCCCGCGCGTCCCCTGCACCGGCCGGTGATGCACAGCAAACGCCACCGCGTCGCCCTGCTTTAGCGGAACCACCTCGGGCCGCGACTGCATCCTTGGCCGCTGCTCCGTCAGCACGAACTCGCCGCCTTCGAAATCACGCCCCGGCTCCGACAGCAGGATCGCGACCTGCAGCGGAAACACGTGCTCGCCATAGAGATCCTGATGCAGGCAATTGTAATCGTCCTCGCCATATTGCAGCAGCAGCGGCGTCGGCCGCGTCTGCCCGGCGTCATGGCAGCGTTTCAGGAACGCCTCGTGCCGGTCGGGGTAGCGGATGTCGATCCCCATCGTCTCGTTCCAGCGATTGGCTGTCCCGCAGAGCCTCGTATAGAGCGCGGGCCGCAATTGCGCGATCAGCTCGGGCAGCGGATAGGCGAAATACTTGTATTCGCCGCGGCCGAAGCCGTGGCGGCCCATCACGATCTTGCTGCGGAAATTCTTGTCGTCAGGATAGAGCGCCGCCAGCCCGTCGCATTCTTCTGGCGACAGCAGTTCCTTCAGGACGGCGCAGCCCTGCGCGTCGAGATCGGCGGTCGCCTGCGTCCAGTCGATGGCGTCGACGCGGGAGGGGATGGTGACGGGATTTGCCCTGACGGTCGCGAGGTTGGCTTTAGACATGTCGGTCTCCGAAATTGGTCATTCCGGGGCGGCGCGAAGCGACGAGCCCGGAATCCATACTCACGATCGTGGCTATGGATTCCGGGCCTGCGCCTACCAGCGCATCCCGGAATGACCGACTATTTCGCAATTCCGGGCTACATCCACCACCCGATTCCCGGACGATCTGCTATTGGAACCGGCTAATTCTCGGCACTATTTGCCAACAATGTGCGGCCAAGCCCCCGCACACTTCACAGGTACCATGCGCAAGGCGCTCATCATCTTCGGAAAGTCCCTTCTGGCCCTGCTCTCACTGGCAGGTGTGGCGTTGCTATGGTTCACAGGCTGGCTGATCTGGCACTACGAATATGGCCTCGGGTTTCCGAACGAAGCTCAACTCGCCGCGCTATCATCAACCGGTCCGGTCTGCACGGCTGCCACGCAACAAACATACGTTCCCCTCGCCGAGATTCCGCCCTTGCTTCGTAATGCCGCGATCGCTTATGAGCAACCTGATTTCTACGAAGTCTGGTCCCTGAATCCCTTTGCGCACCTCGCTTTTGGCGGTGGCAATCCCCATCGGGCACAGCACATCCTGCACTCCGTCACGCATTGCCTGATATCTCTTGCTCCGGGTTGCTGCAGGGGATTGGACTGGAACATCGGTGCAGTCTTCTTCATGCAGCGCATGGCGAATACCCTGTCCCGCGACCGCATCCTCGAAATCTACCTGAATGAGAGCTATCGCGGCCGCGGCGCGTATGGCGTCGCGGCCGCGGCGGAAGCGTACTTTGGAAAGCCGCTCTCGAACCTTGATATTGACGAGGTCGCATTCATCACATCGCGCGCGCGGCTACCTAATACCAGCCGCCGATCCTTCGAGACGAGCGTCAGAGACTCCGTCATCGATCGCATGCAGACGGCCGGCTTGGTCAGCGCGATGCAGGCGACAACAGCCAAGAGCCGGCCGCTGCTTCTGAAGGACATTCCGGGCGGCCATGCCAAGCCGGTCAATCAGTGATCGCGTCAGCTATCCCAACACCGGCATCGTGATCACATCGTACCCATGACCGATCTTCCGCTTCAGCACGGGATCTTCCAGCTCGAACTCGAAGCGATCAGCCGGGCGAATGCCGCCCTTGGCCGCAAACGTGCCGCCGAACATGGCGCAGCCGTCGGGCAGGCCCTTTCCGCCGAAGCCGCGGTCGATCAAATCCTGCACCGGCAGCATCGCATCGAGCGTGCCTTCCTGGTAGAGGACACGGGCGCCGTCGATGACGGCCCAGGATCGAAGGATCATCTTGTCCCAGTGGGCGATGATGTCCTCGAGTTCCCACAGTACCGAGGCTACTGGCTTGTCGCACATCTGCTTGGAGACCGTGACGCTGTAGGCTTCCACCTTGCGGTCGGTGTGGTCGGAGCCGCAGCCGACGAAGATGCGGCCCTGCCATCCGATCAGCACGAACTCGACCTCGCCGCTGGAGTCCCCGCCCGAGACCTCGATGCGGTCGGCCTGCGTGATCCGCCGCGCCGAGCAGCGATAGTAGATCGGCGTCGAAGCCGGCCGCGCGATGCCGATCGCTTCGAGTTCAGCGATGTGCTTGTCGCGCGCCACCGGATCGCGGCCGGTCCAGCCGGCGATGACGGCCTGATCGATCGCAAGCGTCAGCGGCGTCAACATACCCTTGTCGTCGACGTTGAAGGTCAAATCAAACACGGATGATGTTCTCCATTCCGGCGGCCAGTTCAAAGATGCGGCGGTCCGATCCGCCGGCTGCCGCCAGCATCAGCCCCACGGGCATCTCGCCTTCGCGATGCGCCGGCAGCGAGATGGAGCAGCCGTCGAGCATGTTGATCAGCGTACAGTTGCGCAAAGCGCGCAGATTTTGTGTGGCGAAGGCCTTGTCATCGGCGAGATCGGCAATTCTGGGCGGCGCATTCGCTGTGGTCGGCAGCACCAGCGCGTCGTAGGGCGCGATGCGCCGTTCGGTGCGTGCAATGAACGAGCGGCGCGCATTGAGGATATCGATATAGTCGGCCGCGCTGATGCCTTCGCCGCGCAGGATGCGGACTCGGACGCGAGGGTCATAGACGTCGCCATGGCTCACGATCAGGTAGCGGTGCCAGGCGTAGCTCTCCGCGGCGGCAAAACCGCCCTTGCTGTTCATGACACCGACATCGTTAAATTCCGGCACCTCGATCCGCTCGATCGACGCGCCCTGCCGCGACAGCGTTTCCAGCGCGCGCTCGAACGTCGTCGCGACCTCGTCGTCGAGATCGTCGAGCGCGACTGTCGTCGGCACCGCGAGCCGCATGCCCTTGACGGGCCTCGGCTGCAGCGGTGGCACAGCCTCATTGGCGAGCACGGCATCCAGCACCGCGCAACAGCCGACCGTGCGTGCCAGTGGTCCAAAACTGTCGAGCGAGAACGATAGCGGCACGCCGCCATCGAGCGGCACGCGCGCCTGCGTCGGCTTGAAGCCGACGATGCCGTTATAGGCCGCCGGAATCCGGCACGAGCCGCCGGTATCGGTACCGAGCGCGCCGTAAGCCATGCGATCGGCGATCGAGACAGCCGCGCCCGAGGACGAGCCGCCGGGCACATGACCGACGTGGCGATTGAAGACGCTTTTCGGCGTGCCGTAATGCGGATTGATGCCGATGCCGGAATAGGCGAATTCGGTCATGTTGGTGCGGCCGATGACGATGAAGCCGGCCCGGCGCAGCCGCGCCACCACGGGCGCATCGGCTTCGGCGGGGGGCGAATCCTCCAGCGCACGCGAGCCTGCGCGGGTCACCTGTCCCTTGATGTCGAACAGGTCCTTGATCGACACGGGAATGCCGACATAGGGCGACGGCGCGGCGCGCGCTTTGCGCAAATGATCCATCGCATTCGCAGCCGATATCGCGGCGTCCTTGTCGACGTGGATAAAGGTCTGCGCGCCCTCGCCGGCGGGATCGGCAATTCTTGCGAGACATTCCTCGACCAGTTTGCGCGCGGTGGTGCGTCCGGCATCGAGGTCGGCGGCCAAAGTGGCGAGTGTCGGGTTAGCAGACATGATCGTCGGTTGCTCTCTTGTTATTTGCCATCCGGCGCGGTTGAGATGTCGAGATCAAGCAGCGCAGAGCTCAATGATTTGCCGTGCGCATCGAGGGCCAGCGAGCGCGTCACGCCGCCTCCCAGCGCCTGGTCCATCACGAAATTCAGTGCAGACAGATTGGGCAGTTCATAACGAACCACCTCGCCCTGGACAACACCTGCGAAATGCGATTTCACCCGCGCGGCCGTCACCTGCTCAAGCAACAGCGGATAGTGCTTCGCGTCATAGGCAATGACGGAGATGTTGGAAATGTTGCCCTTGTCGCCGGTGCGGGAATGGGCGATCTCGCGCAATTTCACCTTAGGCTCCCACAAATCGGACTTGCGGCTTTGCCAGCTCGCGCGGCAGCAGAACGGAAGCGACCGCCACCACGTCGCGCGCCGATTTCCACGCACCGCCGCCCGCGGCCGGACCGTTGGTATAGAGCGTCTCGACCTCGTTGCCGATCCTGATCGCTTCGCGGAGGTTTTCGGTGCGCCCTGAAATGCGCACGCGCACCTCGTAGGGTTCGCCGGCGTGCGCGGAAACCTGGGGCCCGTGCAGGGAATCGACGCCGACCAGTTCGAACCGCAATTCGCTCGCGGCGACATTGGTCAGCTTCAGCCGCTCGCGGACGATCTCCAGCGCCAGCCGTCCTCGCGCCAGTGCGCCGGGGCCGGCATAGGAGATCTGTCCTTCGCCGATGTAGCTGTCGACATAGCCAACCGAGACCTTCAGCGTATCGGTACGCCTCGCACCGCGCCCGCCGCTGACACGAACACGATCGGGTCCGATTTCCTCGATCCTTACCTGCGAGAAATCCGCGACCACGTCCGGCTGGAAATACTTGGCAGGGTCGTGCACCTCGTACAACAACTGTTCCTTGCAGGTTTGCGCCGTCACCGCGCCGCCCGACCCCGCAACCTTGGTGATGACAAGGCTGCCGTCCTCGCCGACCTCTCCAATCGGAAAGCCGAGCCGCGCCAGATCTGCCACATCCTTGTAACCGGGATCGGCAAAATAGCCGCCGGTGATCTGGCCGGCGCACTCCAGCAAATGTCCGGCGACCGTCCCCTGCCCGAGCAGATTCCAGTCGTCCATCGCCCAGCCGAAGGCATGGATCATCGGCGCCAGGAACAGTGCCGGATCGGATGCCCTGCCGGTGATGACGATATCGGCGCCGGCGACCAGCGCCTGCGCCATCGGTCCGGCGCCGAGATAGGCATTCGCCGACAACAGCCGGTTGCCGAGCTGCTTGATCGTGCCGTCGAATTCCATGATCGGCAGATCGCCGGCCTTGCAGGCGTCGAGTACGTCGTCGCCGACGATGGCGGCCACTTTCAGAGAGGGTAGCCCGAGCGACCTGGCGATGTCGGCGGTCTTTCGCGCGGCGGCTTCCGGATTAGCCGCACCCATATTGGTCACGATCTTGATACCCTTTGCGGCGCAGATCGGCAGCACCGCGCGCATCCGCTCCTCGAGCAATGGATCATAGCCGCCGTCGGGATTCTTCATGCGCGCCTGCTGCGCCAGCGCCACCGTTCGTTCCCCGAGGCACTCGAACACGAGATACTGGATATCGCCCTTCTCGGCGAGTTCGATCGCGGGCTCGATGCGATCGCCCGAATAGCCGGCACCGGATCCTATTCGTATCGTTCGCACGTCGTCTCCTTAGTCGTCACAAGCACCACGCAGCTTGCAACAGAAATACCCTAGCGCGGAAAATTACTGGCATACAAGCGCTGTGGCTTGGAGGAATGCGGCCATGCGGCAACGCCGTTGCTGGGACCGTTGACGGGAAACGGTCAATGGCGCATCAAGTTCGCAACGAGCGGGCTTAGCCCGCAGCCCTAAGGAGAATAGCCGATATGGCGGAGCCTGCGCGCGCAAAACCAAAACCCACGCCCGAAACGCAGCATTTCTGGGATGGAACGCAGGCCGGAGAGTTGCGCCTGCAGCGTTGCGATGCCTGCGCCAATGTCTATTTCCCGCCGCGTCCGTTCTGCCCCTCCTGCGCCTCGCGCAAGGTCAGCGTGTTCAAGGCCAGCGGCAAGGGCACGCTCTACAGCTATGTCATCAATCATCGCCCGGCGGCGCCCGGCTTCACCCCGCCCTATGCGATCGCCGTCGTCGAACTCGACGAAGGCCCGCGCATGATGAGCAACATCATCGACTGTCCGCAGACGCCGGAGGCGCTCGAGCTCGACATGAAGCTCGAAGTCGCGTTCGAAAAACTCGACGACAAGATCACCCTTCCTTTGTTCCGTCCGGCGAAGGGCTAAGCACCATGCGCAAAAATGCAGTCGCCGTCGTCGGCGCAGCCGAGACCACCGAGCTCGGCGTCATCCCGAACATGTCGCAGATTCAGCTCCATGCGGACGCGGCGCTCAACGCCATCGCCGATGCCGGACTGAAATTGTCGGATATCGACGGCATCGCCACCGCGGTCGAAACCCCGCAGCAGATCGCCCACTACCTCGGCATCACGCCGACCTGGGTCGACGGCACGTCGGTTGGCGGCTGCTCGTTCATGCTGCATGTCCGCCATGCTGCCGCCGCGATCGAGGCCGGCCTCTGCAAGACCGTGCTGATCACCCACGCCGAAAGCGGTAAGTCGATGATCGGCAAGCTGCCGCGCTCGACGCCGCCTGACAGCCTCAACGGCCAGTTCGAATCGCCCTTCGGCGTCTACGGCCCGCCCAGCATGTTCCCGATCCCCGTGCTGCGCTACATGAAGACCTACGGCATCACGCATGAGCAGATCGCCATGGTCGCCGTGGCGCATCGGGAATGGGCCGCGAAGAACCCGCGCGCCACGATGAAAGCACCGATCACGGTCGAGGACGTGCTGAATTCGCGGATGATCGCTTATCCGTTCCGCATCCTGCAATGCTGCCTCGTCACCGACGGCGGCGGCGCACTGATCCTCACTTCCGCCGATCGCGCCAAAGACTTTCCGAACAAGCCGGTCTATATTCTAGGCACCGGCGAGAGCGTGGAAACGCCGATGGTCAGCCAGATGGAGACGTTCAACTCCTCGCGCGCCTTCAAGGTCTCAGGTCCCACGGCTTTCAGGGAAGCCGGCATCGCCCACAAGGACGTCGATCATCTCATGATCTACGACGCCTTTGCGCATCTGCCGCTTTTTGGCCTGGGCGATCTCGGCTTCATGCCGCATGAGGAAACCGGCAAGTTCATCGCCGACGGCAACACCCGCCCGGGCGGCAAGCTGCCGCTCAACACCAATGGCGGCGGATTGAGCTATATGCATTCGGGCATGTACGGCATGTACGCGCTGCAGGAGAGTGTGCGGCAAATGCGCGGCATCGCGCCGGCGCAGGTCAAAGACGCGAAGATTTCGGTCTGCCACGGCGTCGGCGGCATGTTCGCGGCATCAGGCACGATCGTCTTTACGAACGAGAAGTAACCTCTTCGTCATTCCGGGGCGCGCAACGCGTCGAACTATGATGTGCAATTGCACATCAGAGAATCTCGATATTCCGGGTCTGGTGCTTCGCACCATCCCGGAATGACGAAGAACAACAGGAGACTCCCATGGCAAAATCACTGCAAGACAAAGTCATCATCGTCACCGGCGCAGGCCGCGGCATCGGGCGTGAAATCGCGCTGCTCTGCGCCGCCGAAGGCGCTAAGGTCGTGGTCAACGATCCCGGCGTTGCCGCTGATGGCGCCGGTTCGAGCGCTGCGCCCGCCGAGGAAGTGGTCGAGGAGATCAAGAAGCGCGGCGGCACCGCGGTTGCCAATTTCGAATCGGTGGCGGAAGCGATCCCCGCCAGCAAGATCGTGAAGACGGCGACCGATCATTTCGGCCGGCTCGACGGCGTCGTCAACAATGCCGGCATCCTGCGCGACATGATCTTCCACAAAATGAGCGTGGAAGCGTTCGAGGCCGTCATCAAGGTGCACCTGATGGGCTCGTTCTATGTCAGCCACGCCGCGGCGCGGCTGTATCGCGAACAGGAGAGCGGCTCCTTCGTGCACTTCACGTCGACGTCGGGCCTGATCGGCAATTTTGGCCAGGCCAACTACGCAGCCGCCAAGCTCGGCATCGTCGGCCTGTCGAAGTCGATCGCGCTCGACATGGGCCGCTTCAACGTGCGCTCGAACTGCGTCTCGCCCTTTGCCTGGACACGCATGATCGGCACCATCCCGACCGAGACCGAGGCCGAGAAGGCGCGCGTGGCCAAGATCCAGCAGATGGGACCGGAGAAGATCGCGCCGATCTGCGCTTATCTGCTCAGCGACGCCGCCAAGGACGTGACCGGGCAGATCTTCGGGGTGCGCATGAACGAGATCTTCCTGTTCAGCCAGAATCGTCCGCTGCGCTCGGTGCAGCGGAGTGAAGGCTGGACGCCGCAAACCATCGCCGAGCACGGCATGCCGGCGCTCGCGGGATCGTTCTACAAGCTCGATCGTTCCGCGGACATCTTCCCCTGGGATCCGATCTGACGTCCTTGTAGCCCGGGTGGAGCGTAGCGAAACCCGGGAATTTGGAATGTCGGCCCCGGATTGCGCTTCGCTCCATCCGGGCTACCGCTATGCCGACATCTCCGGTTGTTTCGCTACAACCCGCCCGCTTTATGCCGGAATGCGGGCAGATGTTTTTCCTCCCAACAAAAAATACACGGGAGGAAA
This sequence comes from Bradyrhizobium sp. SRL28, assembly GCF_018596315.1. GTDB lineage: Bacteria > Pseudomonadota > Alphaproteobacteria > Rhizobiales > Xanthobacteraceae > Bradyrhizobium. Next base: position 70,485 of record NZ_JAHEAG010000001.1, read on the forward strand.
TCATGACAACCTCGCTGACCCTTTCCGATTCCCAACAACAAGGCGGCGGTTTTGACCGTCGCAAGATACTGACCGGCGCGGCAGCACTCGCCGCCTCGGCTGTAACGATGAAGACGGCCTCTGCGGCTTCCGTCGCGCCGCTCGGCCAGACCGCCGCGCCAACAACGGCATCGCCGCCCCTGCCGCTCGGCCCGCTTTCCGGAGCCCGCTATCCGGACGCCCGCCTGGAGTCGATGAAGAAGCCGAAGGTTTCGTTCGGGCCGACAGGCTTTCCGGCCTTCGCCGGCACCATGGCGGTCGAGCGCGTCGCGACCGGGTTCCGCTGGGCCGAAGGTCCGGTCTACTTTCCGGCTGGGCGATACGTTCTGTTCAGCGACATTCCCAACAACCGCATCATGCGCTTCACGGAGGACGACGGTCACCTCAGCGTCTATCGCCAGCCGTCGATGAACTCGAACGGCAACACCATTGATCGGGAAGGACGCCTGATCACCTGCGAACATAGCGGTCGGCGGGTGACCCGGACCGAACTCGATGGCTCGATCACGATCATCGCCGACAAGTACAATGGCAAGAAACTGAACTCGCCGAACGACGCGGTCGTCGCGGCCGACGGTTCGATCTGGTTCTGCGACCCAGCCTACGGTATCGGAGGATTTTACGAGGGCATCAAGGCCGACGCCGAGCAGGACAAGAAAAACGTCTACCGGGTGGATCCGAAATCCGGCGACATCAAGATGGTGGTCGATGACTTCGTGCAGCCGAACGGCCTTTGCTTCTCGCCCGACGAGAAGAAGCTCTATATCTGCGATACCGGCTTCACCGATGGGCCGGACAACCCGTCGCATATCCGCGTGTTCGACGTGGATCTCGGGGCCGGAAAGCTTTCGAACAGCAAGGTCTTTGCGGACATGCCCAAGCCCAGCATTACCGACGGGCTGCGCTGCGATCGTGAGGGCCGCCTTTGGTGCTCCGTGGGTTGGGGCGATCCGAACGAGGACGGCGTGCGCTGCTACACGGCGGACGGCGACCTGCTCGGCAAGATCCACATCCCGGAAACCGTCGCCAATTTGTGCTTCGGCGGCCAGCAGCGAAACAGACTTTATATCTGCGGCTCGTCGTCGCTGTACGCGGTTTATACGAGTGTGCAGGGCGCCATGAAGCCGTAAGAGGCATCCGCCGTCATTGCGAGGAGCGAAGCGACGAAGCAATCCATGCATCTGCGTACGCGGAGAGATGGATTGCTTCGCTACGCTCGCAATGACGGGGAGAGGTCGTCGTCCATTCTCACCCGCTGTTCCTTAACCCCGCCGAGATCCCGTTGATCGTGAGCTGAATCCCGCGCAGCACCTGTTCGTCCGGGTTCTGCGCGCGATGCTCCTTCAGCAATTCCACCTGCACATGGTTGAGCGGGTCGAGATAAGGGAAGCGGTTGCGGATCGAACGGTCCAGCAGCGGGTTGCCTTGCAGAAGCCGCTCGTGTCCCATGATGTCGAGCAGCGTCTCGATCGAGGAATGCCATTCGCGCCGGATGCGCCCAAAGATGCTCTCGCGCAGCTTCACGTCGGGCACCAGTTCAGCATAACGCGAAGCGATCGCGATCGAGCTTTTCGCCAGCACCATGTCCATGTTCGACAGCAGCATGCGGAAGAACGGCCATTCGCGGTAGAGCTCCTGCAGGAACGGCATGCCCTGCTCCGGATGTTCCGCGATCCAGGTCTCGACCGCGGAGCCGAACCCGTACCAGCCCGGCAGCATCAGCCGGCATTGCGCCCAGCTGAACACCCAGGGAATGGCGCGGAGGTCTTCGATCTCGCGGGTCTTCTTGCGCGACGCCGGGCGGCTGCCGATGTTGAGCGTCGAGATTTCGGTGATGACGGTGGAGCCCCAGAAATAATCGGCAAAGCCCTCGGTCTCATAGACCAGCCCGCGATAGGCCTTGAATGCCAGGGCGGAGAGCTGCTCCATCGCGGTCAGATATTCCTTGCGCGGCGCGCTCTGCCGGGGATGCAGCAGGCTTGCTTCCAGCGTGGCGGCGGCGAGGATTTCCAGATTGCTGCGGCCGACCTCGGGATTTGAATATTTGCTGGAGATGATCTCGCCCTGCTCGGTGATGCGGATCTGGCCGTTCACGGCGCCGCCGGGCTGCGCGATGATGGCGTCATAGCTCGGCCCGCCGCCGCGGCCGACCGATCCACCGCGGCCGTGGAACAACCGCAGCCGGATGTGGTGGCGCTCGAACACCTCGACCAGCTCGATTTCGGCCTTGTAGAGCTCCCAGCCCGAGGTGACGAAGCCGCCATCCTTGTTGCTGTCGGAATAGCCGAGCATTACTTCCTGAATGCCGCCGCGGCTGTCCACCAGCTTGCGATAATCGTGCAGCGACAGCATCCGGTCCATGATGCCGGATGACGCCTGCAAATCCTCGATGGTCTCGAACAGCGGCACGATGTTGATGGCGCTGCGGCCGGAGGGGTTGATGAGACCGACCTCCTTCAGCAGCACCGCCACCTCCAGCATGTCCGACATCCCCTTGCACATGGAGATGATGCATTGGTGGATCACATTGGTGCCAAACCTGGCATGGGCCTCGGCCGCCGCGCGGAAGACCGCGAGTTCGCCAAGCGTCTCCTCGCTGTATTTGACGAAGGCCGAGCTGAGTGGCCGCGCACTGCGCAGCTCGCTCAATAGCAGATTGACGCGGGCTTCTTCGTTGAGGTCCAGATAGGACATCCCGGGGATCGCCGCGTCGAACAGTTCCGCCACCGTGCGTTCATGCACCGCGGAATTCTGCCTTATATCGAGCCGGGCGAGATGGAAGCCGAAACAATCCACGGCCCGGCGCAACGACCGCAGCCGCCCGCGCGCGATCACGCCGGAATTATTTGCGATCAGCGAGCGGTTGAGCACGTCGAGATCGGCTTTGAATTCCTTGACGCTCGCATAGGGCGCAGCCTCGCCGACCGGCCGGCGCGTGGTTTCAACCTCCAGCCGCAGCGCGGTCGCAGTCAGCCGGGCATAGATGCCTGACACCGCCAGGCGATACGGTTCGCCGCTCCGATGCGGCGATTTGTCGGGCGAGCGCTCGGCCAGCGCGCGTAATTCGTCGGAGACGTCGGCAAGATGCGCCGCCAGCGACAGTTCCGAGCCGAGGACGTGCAGCTCCTCCAGGTAGAAGTTCATCACCCGGCTCGACTGCAGACGCAGCGTGCCGCGCATGACGTCGGCGGTGACGAACGGATTGCCGTCGCGATCGCCGCCGATCCAGCTTCCCATGGTCAGGAACGACGCCAGTTCGCCTGATGTGCCGCCCTCCTCCTGGTTGAGCCGGTCTTCCAGTGCGCAATGCAGCCGGGGGACCTCATGCAGGAACGTGTAGTCGTAGAATGACAAACCGTTTGAGACTTCATCGAGCACGGTCAGTTTGGTCCGGCGCAGCAGATTGGTCTGCCACAGCGTCAGCACGGCGCGGCGCAACTGCTCGTCGCTGGCCTCAACCTCTTCCGGCGTGAGCTGCACCCGCTCGCGACGCTCAAGCAGCGCCGCTATTTCCATCTCGCGGTCGATCGTGCTCTTGCGGCGAACCTCTGTCGGGTGCGCTGTCAACACCGGGCTGACCTGCGCATCCCCAAGAAAACGCCGCAACTCCGCGGCGCTGATGCCGGCCGTTTTGGCGTGTGACAACGTCTGCGTCAGCAGGCTCGGCCGCGGCCCGCCGGGGCCTCGACCGCGCATCTGGCGGATGTTGTTCTGGTCCTCGGCGATGTTGGCGAGATGCGAGAAATAACTGAAGGCGCGGACGATGCGCACGGTATCGCTGGTCGACATGCTGTCGAGGATGGTTTCGAGTTCCCGCCGCGCCAGCTTGTCCTCGTCGCGATGGAACCGGATCGAGGTCTGCCGGATGCGCTCGACCAGGTCGAACACCTCGGCACCCTCCTGATCGCGCACGGTATCGCCGAGAATACGGCCCAGCAGGCGAATATCCGTGCGCAGCCGCGCGTCTTCCTCCAACGCCAGCGCCAGTGCTTCATCGGTACGGTTGAACCGGACCTCGATCTCGGGAGGCATGGTCTGGGAAGACATTGGCTGGCCACCTCAGAAATTGCCCGGCGATTTCCGAGTGTGCAATTTTTTTGCCGCAGTGCAAGATAAAGATGGAAGACACCACGGCTGTCGTCCCCGCGAACGCGGGGACCCATACTCCGTGCCTTCTGTTATGGCGCGCTCGGGAGAGATCTTTCGCAAGCCCCAAGGGCTGTGGATATGGGTCCCCGCATTCGCGGGGACGACAGAATCAAATCCTCCGCCCGGCCCGCTCCCAATAAGGATCGCGCAGACGGCGCTTGAAGATCTTGCCGGAATCTTCCCGCGGCAGGTTCGACTGGATCTCGATGTGCTTCGGCACCTTGTAGTCGGCTAGCGAGACCTTGAGCTGGGCGCGGACCGAGTGCATGTCGAGCGTCACGCCCGGCTGCGGCTCCACCACCGCCATCAGCGCCTCGCCGAATTCCGCGTCGGGAATGCCGAATACCGCGCAATCATGCACGCCCGGTATCGCGTGCAGCGCGGCCTCGATCTCGGCCGGATAGATGTTGACGCCGCCCGAAATCACCATGTCGCGCTTGCGGTCGCAGATGAAGACATAGCCGTCCGCGTCGATGTAGCCGACATCGCCCGAGGTGATGAAGCCCTCGCGATCGATCTCGGAGCGTTTTTCCGGCTTGTTGTGATAGGTGAAATCAGGGTTGCCCGCGATGCGCGAATAGATTTCGCCGATCTCGCCCTGTGGCAGTTCTTTGCCGTCGTCACCGATGAAACGCAGCTCCGCGCCGGGCGAAATCTTGCCGACGGTGCCGGGCTTCTTCAGCGCGTCCTCGGAAGTGGCGAAGGTGACCGCGCCGGACTCGGTCGAGCCGTAGAATTCGTAGATGATCGGCCCCCACCATTCGATCATCGCGCGCTTGACGTCGGCCGGACAGGGCGCAGCCGCATGAATGACGTGGCGCAGCGACGACATGTCGTATTTGCTGCGGACATCATCCGGCAGCTTCATCAGCCGGATGAACATGGTCGGCACCATGAAGATGGTGTCGATTTTTTCGGTCTCGACCACGCGCAAAAATTCTTCCGCGTCGAAGCGCGGCATGATTGCCAGCGCGCCGCCGAGGCGGCCGGCGCGCAGGCCGAACGAGTTCGGCGCGGAATGATACAACGGCCCCGGCAGCAGCGCGCGGGCGCCCGGCCTGAGGCCGTAGATCAGGCTACGCATGCGTTCGGCGTTGGCGGTTTGCTCCGGCGTCGGCGCGAAACGACGGACACCCTTGGGATGGCCCGTGGTGCCCGAGGTGTAGATCATGTTCTGGGGCTGCGGCACCGCCGGCCCGTCATAGCGCGGATGCTGTTTCAGCCAGGATTCGAAATCGATCGCGAAATCGGGCGTGGTGAGGTGATCGGGATTGATCTTGTAGTTGGCAAGGATCTCCGGCGGTGTCGGCACGCTGAGCGCGGTGACGCCGTCCGGAATCGCCTCGCGCAACTGATGCAGCATGTCGGCATGCGCGATCAGCACCGAGGTGCCGGAATCCTTCAACACATAATTGATCTCTTCCGGCTTGAAGTGCCAATTGACGGGCACGCCATAGGCGCCGAGCCGCATCGCGGCATAGGCGGCCTCGATGAAGGCGATGTCGTTGCGCATCAGCATGGCGACGCTGTCGCCCTGTTTGACGCCGAGTTTTTGCAGGCCGCTGGCGATGCGGTCGGTGCGGTCGGCGATCTCGTCGTGGCCGCGCCTGCGCGGGCCGCTGATGATGCCGTGGAAGAGTGATGAGGTTTCGGTCATTGCCTTCTTTTTCTTACGAGGACTTCTCAGATCGTCATGGCCGGGCAAAAGCGCGAAGCGCGTCTTCGCGTTAGGTAACCCGGCCATCCACGTTCTTGCTCGCGGTTACAAAGGTCGTGGCTCACCGGGACATCTAGCGCGAAGACGCGCTTCTGCCCGGTGATGACGGCGAATTATCCCACGTCCGCGAATCGCGGCGCGCGCTTTTCCATATTGGCGCGCACGGCCTCGGTCTGGTTGGGGTTGCCGAGCAGCTTCTGCTGTTCGACGGATTCGGCGAGCAGCGCCGGGGCGGGATCGACGGACAGTTTGTTGAGCATGCGCTTGGCGGCGCGGATCGCGTCCGGACTCTTGCCCGCGATTTCGCGCGCGACCTCGAGGGCCGCAGCAAGCGGGTCGTCGCAGATCCGCGTCGCGAGGCCGTAGCTCATGGCTTCCTGCGCCGAGAAAATGCGGCCGGTATAGGTGAGTTCGCGCAAAATATCGTCGCGGACGAGGCTTGCGAGGATCGGCGTGCCGGCCATGTCGGGCACCAGGCCCCATTTGATCTCCATGATCGACATCCGCGCGTCGGGCGTGAGGAAGCGCATGTCGGCGCCGAGCGCGAGCTGGAACCCGCCGCCAAAGGCCACGCCCTGGATCGCGGCTATGACCGGCACCGGAAGCTGACGCCAGCCCCAGACCGCAGCTTGCGGAAAGTTCGCCAGCCCATGCGTGCGTGCAGTGAGGTCGCGTTTCTCGCCACCGGCGATCCCGTTACCGCCGCTCTCCTTCATCGCGGCAAAGCGTCCCATATCGAGACCGGCGCAGAACGCCCGCCCCTCCCCGGACAAAACTACCGCCCGAACGCCTTTTTCATGGGCAAGCCGCTCGGTTGCGGCCACCAGCGCCTCGAACATCGCGGCATCGAGCGCGTTCATCTTGTCCGCCCGCACCAGCCGGACGTCAGCGATGCCGTCCGAAATCGATATCGAGACGCGTTGTTCCATGAGAATTCTCCTCCACACTTCCTTCTTGGCGCTTTACAGAACGGCCGTTGCCGGTTTTAGTCAATCGACCAATTAACAGACAATCCCCTTGGGTGGAAACGATGTTCAACGATCAGCTTCTCGCCGGGCGGCGCATTCTCGTGACCGGAGGCGGCACCGGCCTCGGCAAGTCCATGGCCGCACGGTTTCTCCAACTGGGAGCCGAGGTCCACATCTGCGGCCGCCGCAAAATCGTGTGCGACGAGACCGCGACCGAACTGATGGACCTTCATGGCGGGCGTGTGATCAGCCACGGCGTCGACATCCGCAATGCAATGGCCGTCGACGAAATGATCGAACAGATCTGGACCTCGGGTCCCCTCACCGATCTCATCAACAACGCCGCCGGCAATTTCATCTCGCGCTCGGAAGAGCTGTCGCCGCGCGGCTTCGATGCGGTCGCCAATATCGTGATGCATGGCACGTTCTATGTGACGCATGCGGTGGGACGGCGCTGGATCGCCGCCAAGCTGCCCGGCAATGTGGTGTCGATCACCGTGACCTGGGTGCGTAACGGTTCGCCCTATGTGGTGCCGTCGGCGATGAGCAAATCGGCGATCCATGCCATGACAATGTCGCTCGCGGTCGAATGGGGCAAACACGGCATCCGCCTCAATACCATTGCGCCCGGCGAAATCCCGACCGAGGGCATGAGCAAGCGCATCAAGCCGGGCGACGAAGCCGGCGCGCGTACCCGGGCGCAGAACCCGATGGGCCGGGTCGGCACCATGGAGGAACTTCAGAATCTGGCCGTGTTCCTGATCTCCGGCGGCTGCGACTGGATCAACGGCGAAACCATCGCCATGGACGGCGCGCAGGCGCTGGCGATGGGCGGCAATTTCTATCAGCTGCGCGACTGGAGCGACGACGACTGGAACACGGCGCGCGATTCGATCAAGGCGCAGAACGAGAAGGATCGCGCCGCGCGGGGGTAAGTTGTCGTCCCTGCGAACGCAGGGACCCATAACCACCGACGTTCGTTTTGCGAAGGCAACTAGCTCCATCGTCTCACCGATAAGCCGCGGCGTATGGGTCCCTGCGTTCGCAGGGACGACGTGCTGAAACGTCGCGACCATCATCCCGTATTGTCTTTGTTGCCGGATGACGCCAAACTCCGCGCAACGAAAACAAGACGCTACGGGAGTGACATGTCCGCACCAGAGCAACTGACGAACCTTGCCGACATGGTGCGCGACCGCGCCAAGACGCTTGGGAACGCGCCGGCCTATGAGTTCGAGGGACGCCAGACAACTTTCGCCGAGTTCGACGTCAACACCAATCGCGTTGCGAACGCGCTGATCGCGCTCGGCGTCAAGCCGGGCGAGCGGATCGCGTATCTCGGCAAGAACAGCGACTTTTATTTCGAGCTCTTGATGGGCGCGATGAAGGCCAAGGTGGTGATGGCGCCGGTCAACTGGCGCCTCGCCGGCCCCGAGGTCGCGTTCATCGTCGGCGACTGCAAGGCGCCGGTGCTGTTCGTGGGACCCGAGTTCATCACCCAGGTCCGCAACATCAAGCCGCAATTGCCTGACGTCCGCACGGTTATCACCACCGAGGGCGGCGCGCCGGAATGGCAGGATTTTGCAGCCTGGCGCGATGCCGCCGATGGCGGCGACCCGAAGGTGCCGATCAGCCCGAAGGACATCGCGATCCAGCTCTATACGTCGGGCACCACGGGCAAGCCCAAGGGCGCGATGCTGTCGCATGCCAACTTCCTCAATCTGGTGAACGCCGGCAGCGAGGCCGAAAAGCCGGAATGGAACAAGTGGACGACGGATGACGTCTCGCTGGTGGCGATGCCGATCTTCCATATCGGCGGTTCCGGCTGGGGCGTCATGGGCCTCTACCACGGCGCCAAGGGCGTGATCGCGCGCGAGTTCGATCCGACCAGGATTTTGGATTTCTTCGAGCAGTCCGGCATCACAAAACTGTTCATGGTGCCGGCCGCGATGCAGCTCGTGGTGCGGCAGCCGCGGGCGCGGCAGGTCGATTTCTCCCGGCTGAAATACATGCTTTACGGCGCCTCGCCTATTCCTGCCGCGCTGCTGAAGGAATGCATCGAGGTGTTCAAGTGCGGCTTCGTGCAGTTGTACGGTATGACCGAGACGACAGGCACCATCGTAGCCCTTCCGCCCGAAGACCATGTCGAGGGGCTGGAGCGTATGCGCTCCGCCGGCAAGGCCCTGCCCGGCATCGAACTCGCCATCCTCGATGCCGACGGCAAGCGATTGCCGCCGCGCGAGGTCGGCGAGATCGCCACCCGCTCCGGCTCCAACATGGCCGGCTACTGGAACCTGCCGGAGGCAACCGCGAAGACGCTCGGCAGCGACGGCTGGCTGCGCACCGGCGACGCCGGCTACATGGATGAGGACGGCTACCTCTACATCCACGACCGTATCAAGGACATGATCATCTCCGGCGGTGAGAACATTTACCCGGCCGAAGTCGAAAGCGCGATCTGCGATCACCCTGATGTGGCCGAAGCCGCCGTGATCGGCATCCCCGACGACAAATGGGGCGAAGCGGTGAAGGCGATCGTGGTGATGAAGCCGGGCAAGGCAGCGACCGCGACCGACATTATCAATTTTACGCGCGAACGCATCGCCGGATTCAAGACGCCGAAGTCGGTGGATTTTCTGGAGGCGCTGCCGCGCAATCCGTCGGGGAAGATATTGCGGCGGAATCTGCGCGAACCGTATTGGGCTGGGAAGGATCGTCAGGTGAATTGATCTCCGCTGCATGGGGTTTGGGAGCGGCATTTCATCCCCATCGTCGTCCCTGCGAAAGCAGGGACCCATACGCCGTACCGTCGGTTATGTGGGAAGTGTTAATTGCCTTCGCTTGATGCCCTAAACCACGTCCTGTGGTTATGGGTCCCTGCGTTCGCAGGGACGACGTGGAGAGAGAGAGATGCGCATCGCACTCCTTAATGTTTCCCCGCCCCCATGTAGCCAAACAGGAATCCCGCCACTTTCCGCTTCTGGATTTCCTCGCTGCCCTCGGTGATCCGATAGCGGCGGTGGTGGCGGTAGATGTGTTCGAACGGCTTGTGGCGTGAATAGCCCATGCCGCCGTGGACCTGCATGGCGCGGTCGGCGGCTTCGCAGCACAGGCGGTTGGCCCAAAAATTACACATCGACACCCGGTCGGAGAGCGTGTGCTCGACCTGCGCCTGCGTGAGCTGGTCCATTTCCCACGCGGTCTTGCGGATCAGCAACCGCAGCATCTCGGCCTGCGTCGCCAGCTCCACCAGCGGCCACTGGATCGCCTGGTTCTCAGCCAGCGCCTTGCCAAACGGCTTTCGCTCGCGCGCGTATTTGACGCTTTCGTTGATGCAATAGACGGCGGCACCCAGCGAACTCGCCGCCTGCCGGATGCGGTTCTCATGCACGAAGCATTGCGCCAGCGACAGCCCGCGGCCGATTTCGCCGAACAGCGCGTCGTCAGGCACGAACACATCCGTGAAGCTGACGCGCGGATGGTCCGTCGGCATGTTGAAGGTCCACATATACTCCTCGACCTTCACGCCTGCGCTCTTGGCGGGCACCAGCAGGCAGGTGATGCCGCGCGCGTCGCCATCATTGCCCGACGTGCGGGCGAACAGCGCGCAATGGGTGGCGACGTGCATGCCGGTCGTCCACATCTTCTGGCCGTTGATGATCCAGCCCTTGACGTTGTCGCGGGTCGCCTGGACGGCTTTAGTTTCCATATGCGTCGCGTCGGAACCGTGGTCGGGCTCGGTGAGGCCGAAGGTGATACGATATTTTCCGGTGATCGACCCGTCGATCATCGCCTTCTGATCGTCGGTGCCGTAGCGATCGAGCATGGTGACGATGGGTAAATTGCCGACGATCGAATGCTCGTTCTGCAAATCGTTGTGCAGGCCGAGACCCTTTGACGCGAAATGCTCGCGGATGACGGCCATCCAGAGGTTGGAACCATCCTTGCCGCCGTAACGCTTCGGAATCGCGAAGCGCAAATGCCCCGCGGCATCGGCGAGATTTTTCGCCTTGCGCAGCAGCGCTTCCCATTCATGCCGCGGCAGACCGCCGTTCTCGAAATCGGTGCGCGCCCATTCGCGGCGATGATCGAAGAAGCGGATGTTGTCGTCGGCCTCCTCCAGCGGCTTGATCTCGCGCGCGATGAAGCGGTCGAGTTCATCGAGATAGGCCGTGAGGTCGGCAGGCAGGTTGAAATCCAAGGCGGTCTCTCCCGGAAATGTCGTTTGCTTTGATTTGCGTTTAGGCGCTACGAGCGCGCTCCTGCTCGGATCGATTTAGGTGAGAAGACCACGTCCAAGTCAAGCAAGGGAATGGACCTTGGCACGCGCGGGGGCCTTGCGTAATTGGATGGTATCGGACGCCGCGCCGGCGCTATGATCGCGGTCAATATTCTTCGCCGCAGAAAATCGAAACGGGAGCAAACATGGACCTGAAGTTCTCCAAGGTGACGCGCAAGGGACCGGTCACGATCATCACGCTGTCGCGGCCCGAAGTGTACAATGCGTTGCATATCGACGCGCATTTCGAACTCAACAAGGTGTTCGACGACTTCTCCGCGGACCCCGAGCAATGGGTCGCGATCGTCACCGGCGCCGGCGACAAGGCGTTCTGCGCCGGCAACGACTTGAAATGGCAGGCCGCCGGCGGCAAACGCGGCTGGGACAAGGGCGGCTTCGCCGGCCTCACCTCGCGCTTCGACTGCGACAAGCCGATCATCGCCGCCGTCAACGGCGTCGCGATGGGTGGCGGTTTCGAGATCGCGCTGGCCTGCGACCTCATCATCGCGTCGGAGAATGCGACCTTCGCGCTGCCTGAGCCCCGCGTCGGCCTCGCGGCATTGGCCGGCGGCGTGCACCGCCTGCCGCGGCAGATCGGGCTGAAGCGCGCCATGGGCATGATCCTCACCGCCCGCCACGTCTCGGCCAAGGAGGGGCTTGAACTGGGTTTTGTGAATGAGGTGGTTCCCGCCGGCGAAGCGCTGGCGGCGGCCGAGCGCTGGGCGGAGACGATTGCCAAGAACTCGCCGATGTCGATCCGCGCCTCCAAGCAGGCGATCCAGCGCGGGCTTGACGGGTCGCTGGAACAGGCGATCGCCGAGCAGCGGGAATATCCTGCGGTGAAGGCGATGGCGGCCTCGCAGGATTACATCGAGGGGCCGAAGGCGTTTGCGGAGAAGCGTGCGCCGAAATGGCTGGGGAAGTAGGGATCGCGACGCTCTATCCCCATCATTGCGAGCGAAGCGAAGCAATCCATCTATCCGCTTGCGGTGAGATGGATTGCTTCGTCGCTGCGCTCCTCGCAATGACGTGGTGGGATTTTCGACCACTCTACTTATTTCCCCAGCTCCCGCTTGTACGACGCATAGTTCGGCTGATCCACGGCGAGCTTGTCCATCGTGGTCTGCCAGAGATGCTCGGCCAATCCCGGCGTCTGCAGATCGACCTCGCCGTTCGCGATCTTCTCCGATAGCGCGCGATTCAACTCGATCAGGGAAGCGTCCAGACCCAGCAACTTTTTCAGCCGCGCGGCTTCCGCAGCATCGCCCCCCTGCTCCAGCGCCAGTTGCCGCGTGACGAGGTCCAGCGCGTTGATGCCGACGCGGAGCTTGAAGGCGTTGTGGCCCTTAATAGCTGGCGTGATCTCGTTGCGGAGAAAATCCGCGACCGCCTTGATCAGTTCGGTGGGTGTCGGTTCGTCCTGCATCTCACCCTCCCCTTGGAGCCAGCAGTCGTAACAGATCGATTTCCGTCTCCGACGAGCGCCGGCCGATCATCGCGCGCTCCATCGAATGATCCGGCCCGGAGCGAAACCGCTGCATCATGCCGCAGCACATGATGCCCCAGCGCAGCGTGCCCATCACTTCCCAGAACATCACGCGCGCGGGATCGGCCTTGCGGCCCGCCTCCGCATAGCCCGCGAACAATTCCTCACGCGAACCAAAGCCGCCGACCGGCTTGTCGATCACGCCGAAGCGCCAGGAGTTGACGCAGATCCAGCCGAGATCCTCCATCGGATCGCCGAAATGCGCGAGCTCCCAGTCCAGCACCGCGCGGACGCCATCGGGGCCGACGATGAGGTTGCCGTGGCGGAAATCGCCATGCACCAGCGTCACCTCTTTCGACGGTCCGGGATCGCGCTCGCGCAGCCAGCGTAGCGCCAGTTCGAACACCGGACGCGGCCAACCGAAGCTGCGGTATTCGCGTTCGAGATCGGCGATCTCCTTTGTCGCGCTCATCTCGCGCAGTTTTGGCAGCCTCAAAGCCGGCAGACCGTGAATGCCGGCGATCACGCGGCCGAGCTGCCGCGCCAGGATCGGCCGCGCCTTGGCGAACTGCGCATCGCGCAGAATCTTGCGCGCGATGGTCTCGCCCTCGATGCGCTGCATGATGAAGCCGGTGCCGAGTTCGTCGTCAGGCGTGAGCACATGCATCACACGCGGCGACGGCAGGCCGGCGTCGTGCGCAAGCTGCATCAGTGTCGCCTCGGCATCGAGCCCGGCGGCCCGCCCCGGCGAGGCGCCATAGCCCGGCGGCGCACGGCGCAGGATGGCGCCGACGCTGCCGTCCGCGTGCACGATGTCAAACGTCCAGGTCTCCTGGCTGGCGCCGCCGGAAAGTTTGGCGGCGCCGGTCACGCCGGTCGCTCCCGGATACCAGGAGGCGACGCAGCGTCCGAGCTGGTCCTCGATCATTTGCCTTTGAACTTGGCGGGGCGCTTTTCCAGGAATGCGGTGACGCCTTCCTTGAAGTCTTCCGCCGCGCCGGCGATGCGTTGCGATTCGAATTCGAGGTTGAGCTGTTCCTCAAAGGAATTTTCCGGGCTGTCCCAATAGAGTTTTCGGATCAGCGACAGCGCGATCGTCGGGCCATTGGCGAGATCGTGCGCGAGCTTCATCGCCTCTTCCATCAAGACCGCATCGTCATAGACGCGGTTGACGAGGCCCCATTCCAGCGCCTTCTCCGCCGGCAGCCGCTCGCCCATCAAGGACAATTCGACCGAACGCGCCTTGCCGATCATGCGCGGCAGCAGCCAGGTCGAGCCGCAATCCGGCACCAGACCGATGCGGCGGAACGCCTGCAGGAAATAGGACGAGCGCGCGCACACGATCATGTCGCCCATCAAAGCAAAACTCATCCCGGCGCCGGCGGCGGGGCCATTGACCGCCGACACGATCGGGCAATGCAGCCTGCGCAGCCGCCGCAGGAATGGATGAAAGCCGATTTCCAGCGATTGTCCGGCATTGCTTTTGCCGGCTTTCTGGTTGCCCCGGCCCTGCAGGTTGGCGCCGGTGCAGAAGGCGCGGCCGGCGCCGGTCAGCACGAGGCAACGCACCTCATCCCGCTTGTCGTCGATCGCATCGAGCGCCTCGCCGAGACCGCCCAGCATGTCCATCGAGACCGCGTTCATGACCTCCTGATGGTCGAGCTTGAGAATGGCGACCGGGCCATCGAAATCGAGCGTGACGTGCTTGAACTGCATTGCTTCCTCATGACTTGTGTTTACGCGCTATTTCGCTGCGCGGAAGATCGGACGATGTCTCGCCCATATTTGATTTTTCGGACGCGCTTGTCCATGCTTGCGGCAGAGCATCTGCCCGTCACTGGGCGCACGACTTAACGCGCCCGACACCAAATGGAAACATCCAATGAGCATCTTTGACCTCACGGGCCGCACAGCCGTCATCACCGGCGGTAACGGCGGCATCGGGCTTGGCATCGCACAGGCGCTGAACGCGCAAGGCTGCAACGTCTCGATTTGGGGCCGCAACACCGACAAGAACAAGAACGCGGCGGCAACCATGTCGGCTGGTCCCGGCAAGGTGCATAGCCTCGTCTGCGACGTCTCCGATCCTGCTTCGGTGAAAGCTGCGATGCAGGCGACGCTCGATACATTCGGCCGCGTCGATGGCTGCTTTGCCAATGCCGGCATCGGCGGCGGCGGGCGCCGCGCCTTCATCGACCGCACCGAAGAGGAATGGCGGCGCATGTTCGCAACCAATCTCGACGGCGTCTTCCACGTATTCCAGGTTGCCGCCCGCCACATGACCGAACGCGCCGAGGCCGGCGACAAATTCGGCCGGCTGGTCGCGACCTCGAGCCTGGCGTCGCTGTTCGGTACCGCGCGCAACGAGCATTATGCCGGCACGAAAGCGGCGCTGAACGCGCTGTGCCGCGCGCTTGCCGTCGAGCTCGCGCGCCACGGCGTCACCGCGAACGCGATCCTGCCGGGGTGGATCAAGAGCGACATGACCGCGGGGATCATGGGGAATGAAAAATTCGTCGCCAACGTGATGCCGCGGATTCCGGTGCGCCGCTTTGGCGAGCCCACGGATTTCGGCGGCATCGCCGTGTACATCATGAGCAAGGCGTCGTCGTATCATACGGCGGATTGTTTCGTGATCGATGGCGGGTACACGGCGTTTTAAGGTTGGGTGTGGAACTGTAGCCCGGATGAGCGAAGCGAGATCCGGGGCGGTGTGAGCGTGATCCCGGATGTCGCTGCGCTCATCCGGGCTACGAAGCTTGCGTAACGTGTCATGCGGGGCATCCAGTACGCTGCGGCTTATCGGTTCAATCATTTGGCGTCTCTGGGATACTGGGTCGCCCGGCCAAGCCGGGCGATGACAGCTGAATATGCGTTAGCGATCTCGCGGCACAATGCGCCCGAGGTTTGCATCTTCATTTGGCCCTCTTCGAAATAGAGGGCGCAGGGAAGACCGGGTGCGCGCCGCACCCGCGGTCTCGCGTGCAATTTGCGCATAAGAACGCGCACACGAGCATACAGGTTCGGCGGAAACACTCCGGCCTTCCCTGCGCAATGGCTTTACGGCTTACTTCGTGCTCTCCCCGGTGAACGGCTTTCTTGCCACCGTCGTCCGTGAGAGGCGTGCCTCTCGCGAACTTAGCGCCAGCACCGCGGCGCCAGAACCACACGACTTCGCCGTACGCTTCAGGCGCGTACGTCTATCGCGCCTCTCGCGTCCATAGCATCTCACCGCACGTTCGTGACGATGGCCAACGCCCCTCATCTGCCGTGAGACGGGCGGAGTTATGCCGGTGATTTGCGTGAGAACGAAAGCGGAATATTTTTGCGGGAAGGGCTGGACGACCCAAATCAGCTTGATCCGCCTTGGAAAATTGGCGTTTTGGCGCAGCGCTCTCTCCGCGTCATTGCGAGCGAAGCGAAGCAATCCATAGCGCGGCTTGCGGAGACGTGGATTGCTTCGCTTCGCTCGCAATGACGGTGAAAGTCCGTAGGGTGGGCAAAGCGAAGCGTGCCCACCGTTTCGATGCGCGGTCGGCGATAGATGGTGGGCACGTCGCTAACGCTCCTTTGCCCACCCTACGATCTCAGCATCCCCAGCTCCCCCGGCGATTGTCCCGGTTTGCGGGAATCTCCATCACACCCGGCGGCGATTGTTTCCTGAAATCATCGAAGCCAGCTTTGTTCGGGTAAATGGAGAATCCTTCATGACATCCGACAGACGTACCTTTCTAGGCGCCGGCCTCGGCATCGCCGCGGCCGCGACCTCGCGAAACTGGGGCCTCACAGCCAACGCAGCCGAAATGCCGTCGCGCGAAAACATCCGCGCCGAAGCAAGCACCGATTTCGGCCACCTGATTCACAGGGAGCCGCGCGCGGTAGCGCAGCCGGTGTCCCCTGAGGAGGTCGCCAGCCAGTTGCGCCTGGCGAGGAGCGAGAGACTGAAGGTTGCGGCCCGCGGCCAGGGCCATTCAATTTACGGCCGCTCGCTGAGCGAGGACGGCATCGTGGTCAATATGGGCAGGCTCAGTTCGATCCGCGATCTCCAGGCGGATCGCGTCGTGGTTAGCGCCGGCGCCACGTGGAAGAGCGTGCTCGATGCCACGCTGCCGCAAGGCCTGACGCCACCGGTGCTGACCAATTATCTCGGCCTGTCGGTCGGCGGCACAATCGCCGTCGGCGGTATCGGCGGCTCGTCATCCCGATACGGCATGCAGACCGACAACGTTCTCGAACTGGACGTCGTGACCGGCGATGGACGCCAACTGACCTGTTCGGCGGAATCGAACCCGAATGAATTCGACGCCGTTCGGGCCGGCCTCGGCCAGTGCGGCATCATCACGCGCGTGACGTTGCGCCTGGTGCGTGCGCCGGAACGCGTTCGCCGCTTTCAACTGTTCTACCCTGGCCTGACCGAACTGATCGCCGACCAACGGCGCGCCCTGGCGGAAGAACGTTTTGATCAGTTGCAGGGTGCCATCCTCCCCGACGGCGCCGGCTGGCGATATCAGCTCGACGGAGCCGTCTTCTATGACAGTAACGAGCCTCCCGACGACAAAGCCCTGCTCAAGGCGTTATCGGACACGCGCAGCGCCGCCGTCATTTCCGACCTTACCTACGGTGAAGATGCCGGTGCATTTGCAAAATTCGAAGCCCTGCTTCGATCGAAGGGCCAGTGGGCCACGCCAAAACCCTGGCTGCTGACGTTCCTGCCCGGAAGCAACGCGGAAAAGCTCGCGCGCGACGTCCTCACCGGATTGACCCCTGCAGATATCGGACCGTTCGGACGGATCACCTGCTATCCCATGCGAACGCAAGCGTGCCACACGCCGCTGTTGCGTCTGCCCGACGAGAGTGTCGTCTTCCCGTTCAATGTCATCCGCATGCCGGCCTCCGACGATCGCGCTGCGACACAGCGAATGGTCGCACAGAACCGCTCGCTCTACGATCGGCTTCGCAGCGCCGGAGCATTTCAGTATCCGGTTGGCGCCTTTCCGATGTCGCAAGACGACTGGAAAGATCATTTCGGACCAAGCTGGGCGCGATTTGCCGAAATCAAACAGCGCCTCGATCCAGCCAACCTGCTTG
Organism: Bradyrhizobium sp. SRL28; assembly: GCF_018596315.1. Taxonomy (GTDB): domain Bacteria; phylum Pseudomonadota; class Alphaproteobacteria; order Rhizobiales; family Xanthobacteraceae; genus Bradyrhizobium. Next base: position 88,211 of record NZ_JAHEAG010000001.1, read on the forward strand.
CCCCCGGTTACGAGATATTCTGATGATAGCTAGAGCAGCTCGGCCTTGAGACCGTTCGCCAGGAAATCGGTGAAGCGCCGCATGCGTTCCAGCGGCGCTTTCGTCGGTGGCCAGACAAGCTGGATCGGCATGCCCTCGGTTTCGAACTCCTGCAGGACGACGGCCAGCGCACCCTCTTCAACCAGCTCCCTGATCTGCCAGAGCGGCAGCTGCGCGAGGCCGACGCCTTCGCTGGCCGCCGCTCGGATCGCCGCAGCGCTGTTCGAGTGAAAGCGGCCGGATACCCTGACCTTGTGCAACTTGCCGCCGATGCGAAACGGCCATTTGTCTGATGGCCCGGTCCCCGCCCGTAGCACGCAGTGATGATTTTCGAGCTCGTCCGGATGTTTCGGAATGCCGTGCTGGGCCAGGTAGGATGGCGCACCACAGGTCACGACGCGCAGCGCCTGCAGCCGGCGTGCCGTCAGCTGTTCGTCGACAGACGAACCGATCCTTACGGCCAAGTCGAGGCCTTCGGCAACGAGGTCGACCTGATCGTCGGATGCCTTCAGTTCGATCTCGACCTTCGGATAGAGTTTTAGAAAACGGCCGATGATCGGGGCGACGTAGGATGACGCAAACAACACCGGCGCGCCGATCTTCAGCGGACCCGATACTTCGGCGCGAATGCTGGCGGCTTCGTTGCGCGCCTCGAGGATTTCGGCAACCGCCGGCTTAATGCGTTCGTAGAACAGCTTCCCGGCTTCTGTGGGTTCCGATCTCCGTGTCGTTCGCTTCACCAGTTCCACGCCGACCGAGCGCTCCAGCGCGATCAGCGACCGGTTCAGCGATTGCAGTGGACGCCGGAGATGGCGCGAGGCGGCGGCCTGACTGCCTTTCTCGACAACCGCCACAAATGCTTCGAGGTCGTCCAATCGTTCCACGCCGGGATCCTTGTTTGCTGTATCAAAGAGCTCCCTAGTCGCGCGCGGCGCCGACGGAATCCGCAAAACCATGGCAGCCTATATCGGCAGGAAGCCACACATGGACGTGGTAACGCACCACACGACCATTGCCGGCGATTTCGCGATGACAGGCCCGCCGCTGTGACAGCCGCGGGCCTTGTCCTGGTCTCGCCTTCTATTTGCCTATCCCCACGGTCCGCGTGAGGCCGAGGGCCGGCCCCACGGGCTGCGGCGCGGATAGCTGCCGCGGGTGTTGACGGAAAGCGTTCCGCCCTGCGCGCCCATCTCCGCCGCGAGCTGTTGCAGCGCTGCGATGCGATTCTCCGTCGCCGGGTGCGTCGTGAACAGATTGTCGACGCCATGGCCTGACAGCGGGTTGATGATGAACATGTGCGCCGTCGCCGGATTGCGCTCCGCTTCCGGATTCGGGACTTGATGCGCAGCCCCGGCGATCTTGGACAATGCCGACGCCAGCCACATCGGCTGGCCGCAGATGCGCGCGCCGAGATCGTCGGCGGCGTATTCGCGGGTCCGGCTGATCGCCATCTGCACCAGCATGGCGCCGAGCGGGGCCAGGATCATCATCGCGATCGAGCCGATGATGCCCGGTCCGTGGTTGTTGTCGCGGTTGCCGCCGAAGAACATGCCGAACTGCGCAACCATCGAAATCGCACCGGCGATCGTCGCGGTGATCGTCATCAGCAGCGTATCGTGATTCTTGATGTGCGCGAGCTCATGCGCGATCACGCCGGCGAGTTCCTCGCGGCTCAGCGACTGCATCAGACCCGTGGTCACGGCGACCGCCGCGTTCTGCGGATTGCGGCCGGTGGCAAACGCATTGGGCTGCGCCTCGTCCATCACGAACACACGCGGCATCGGCAGGCCGGCGCGGCCGGCCAGCTCGGCCACGAGGTGAACGAGGTCGGGCGCGCTGTTGCGGTCGACTTCATGGGCGCCGTACATCGACAGCACCATGCGGTCCGAATTCCAGTAGGCGAACAGGTTGGTCGCGGCGGCGATCACGAGCGCGATCACGGCGCCGCTGGCGCCGCCGATCAGATAACCGACGCCCATGAAGAGGCCGGTAAGACCGGCCAGCAGAATGGCAGTCTTGAAATAGCTCATCGTCGTCTCCCTGCAGCCCACGGCCAGGACGCCGGGCTGGCATCCCAGAGGTAGGGATTGCCCCGGCGGGCCTTCAAGATGCCATGGTGCGTCGTGGCGCCGCGCTGGCTGGCGGGCCCATGGCGGATTACCAAAGCGTAATCCGCCGTATCGGTTCCGCTCCCCTGTTCACGGGTAAGGGACCGGATCGTTCTCCGGAAGGTCAAATCAAAGTTGAAGCTCCGGTGGCCTCGCAAACCCCCCGAATTCCCGTTCCAGCATGGCTGCGAAGGCCAACGGGGTACGATCTTCAAGCAGCGGCCCGATGATCTGAACACCGATCGGAAGACCGGCTTTGGAACGGCCCACCGGCATCACCGTGGCCGGCAAACCCGGCGGCGTCGCAACCGTCGACCAGACGATCAATGAAAGGTAGGGGTGGGTTTCGCCATCGATGTCGATCGTGCGCTGCTCCTGATCCGGCTTCTGGTCGTGCGGGAATGCGACCACAGAAAACGGCGGACACAGAACCACGTCGAATTCGCGGAACAGGGCCGCCCATTGCTGGCGCAGCCGGGCGCGGGCGATTTCTCCGGCCATCCACTGGTGATGATTGAGCAAGGGCGCGCGCGTTCGCCACGCTTTCAGACTGTCATCATCCGGTTTGAGTGCCGCAACTTCATCCTGGTGTTTCTTGAAGAACTCCGGAGGACGGCCGAAGGCGACGAAGTTGCGCACCATGCGGGTGTGCAAACGTGCGGATTCGGCGAGATCAGGCAGCAGCGAGCTTGACCGCGCAACTTTCGCGCCCGTCGCCGACAGCTTGCCCGCGAGTTGATCCAACGCAGCGTGAATTTCGCTCGCGACCGGCAACAATGGATGACTATCGAGCATCAGGACACGAAAGTCTTTCAAGGCTCCGTGGCGCGCCGGCGGGAGGGCAAGACGATAAGCGAGCGCATCAGACTCGTCCGGTCCTGCCAGCACGTCCAGCGCCAGTGAAAGATCAGCGGCGGTTCGAGCCATCGGTCCGCAGACGCCAAGTCCACTTGTCAGATCCGTCGCCAACGCTGGCGAGCGCGGCGGCGCCTGGCCGCGTTGCGGGACCAGATTGGATGTGGGCTTGTGGGCGAAAACACCGCACAGATGCGCCGGTATCCGGGCCGAGCCGCTGAGGTCAGAACCGAGCTCCAGCGGCACGTATCCGGCGGCCAGCGCCGCCGCGGATCCGCCGGACGATCCGCCGGCCGTACGCGTGATGTCCCAGGGATTGTTCGTCGTGCCGTAGATCGGATTGAAACTCTGCCAGTCGCCGAGCGCGATCGCAAGATTGGTCTTGCCAACGATCACGGCCCCCGCCGCCTTCACCCGCGCGACGGCGACGGCGTCTTCCGGCGGCTGCCAGTCGCGGCCCGTCGGCAACCCCCAAGTGGTCGGCAATCCCCCGACATTGAAGGACTCCTTGACGGTCATGGGTATGCCCAGCAGCGGCCGGCGCTCGCCACGCCCCAGCGCGGCATCCGCCTCGCGCGCGGCGGCGCGGGCGCGATCGAAGTCGCGCACGACCACGGCATTGATCCGCAAATCGAAGGCTTCGATGCGGCCGACGGCGTGCTCGAACAATTCGACCGCGGAAACCTTGCGCGCGTCGAGCAGCGCCCGCAACTCGCTCACGCTGCGATAATCCAGGCTTTGCCCCGAAGCGGTCGCGCGCGCCTTTTGGGCGGAAACCGGGTTGGGCAACGTGCCCGCCATGGTCGCCAATGTGCTGGCGGCGGCGCCCAGAAAGAAACGTCGGTTCATGGTCATGGTGGCTCTCCTTCCGCTCGACGGGGTGGACGCCATTCCCGTTGCCGCCGATCTGGCCTAGGATCGGGGCAAGCAGGGCGTCGGCATTGCCGCCGTTCTGTTTCGGTTGGGAGAGCTTGGGCGCTTTGACGCCGCGACGCCCGAAAGAGTGCCGAATGAACGCCGAAATTGGCGCGAAAACGAAGCCGACGGCCGCGGACGGCGACACGCCGGCCACGGTTCCTCACGGCGTACGGCGCTTCGCAGGCTTCGTGGTCGATCTCGACCGGGGCGAGTTGCGTGTTGGCGGCACGGCGGTTTCCCTGCGACCGAAAACCTTTGCATTGCTCGCCTACCTCGCCGGCCGCCCCGGCCGATTGCTGACCAAGGATGAACTGATCGAGGCGGTGTGGCCCGATGTGACCGTGACGGACGACTCGCTGGTGCAATGTGTCAGCGAGCTTCGGGCCGCCTTCGGGGATGACGGCCAAAGCCTAATCAAGACCGTTCCGCGGCGCGGCTACCTCCTCGACGCAACCCCGGTCGAGGCGACACAGGCCGATGAAGCGTCCGGGATCGACGCGAACGCTGCCCCGCCGCATAACGCTGTGCCCCAACCTGCCGCGCGAAGCCGGTCATTGCCGCTGCTCGCTGCTATGGCGGTCGCGGTCGCGCTCGCCGGAGCGCTCTGGTTCGGGCTTGGGCATCGGGGACAAGGCGGCGCCGTCGTCAGCAAGAACACCATCACCATCCTGCCGCTGGCCGGCGTTGGCGGGCAGAATGCCGCCGACCTCGCCGAGGCCGTCACCGAAGATCTGACCATCGAAGTGTCGCGCCTGCCCGATACGGTCGTGATCGCGCACCCAGCCGGCCCCGACAGCGATGTACCGAGCGTCGGCCGCCGGCTGAACGTCGACTATGTCCGGAGCGGCAGCCTGCAGAGGCAGGGCGAAGCCGTCTCGATCGCGGTGAAATTGCAAACCACCGCCGGCGGCACGCTGCTATGGTCGGAGCGGTTCGACTATGCCGAACAGGCCGGATGGAATTGGCGGCGCGACATCACCGCGCGCATCGCCAATCAACTGAAAGTCCGGATCGACGATTCCGGAACGCCCTTCGACAAACCTTATGCCGGCCGCCCCCTCGCCGCCATCGACCCGACGCTGCAGGGCTGGCGTATCCTCAAGCGGGTCTATGCGCATGAAGAGCCGCAGCGGGCCCGCGCCCTGTTCGAGCAGGCGCTGCAGGTCGATCCCGATTCCGCCAGCGCGCTCTCGGGACTGGCGCTCAGCCACATCACCGAAGTGCTGAACCGCTCGAGCAAGACGCCTCACAACCAGATCGCGCTGGCCGCGCAAGCGATCGAACGATCGCTGGCGCTGCAACCCAACGATCCCCGCGCCAACTACGTGCGAAGCCTCGTGCTGTCGACGCAGGGCCGCATCGGTGAAGCCGAACAGGCGATCCAGCGCGCGCTGTCGCTCTATCCCAATCATCCGCGGGCGTTGCAGCGGCTGGGCTTCCTGAAACTGCAGCAGGGTTACCCTGAGGAGGTCGCAGCCCTGGTCACGCTGTCGCTGCGCCTCGATCCAACCAATGCCGAACAGGTGAGCCTCGGTCACTTCACGCTCGGCATGGCGGAATTCCATCTGCACCATGACGACGCCGCCTACGAGCACATGCGGCAGGCAACCATCAGCAGTCCGCAGAATGGCTTTGCCTGGCAATGGCTCGCAGCTATCGATGCCCTGCATGGCCGCACCGAACAGGCCAGGATGAATCTGGCCGAGTATCAAAAGCGGTTTCCCGGTCATACGATCGGCAGTCTGAAGGCCTCCGAGCTTTCGCGCTATTCTGCGTTCTGGCAGGGACGCAACCGCTTCTATGAAGGGTTGAAGCTGGCCGGATTACCTGAGTAGCGTTGCGTCAGGCCGGCACCTCGCTCTCCTGCTTGTGCAACACCCACGCAGCCGTTTACATTGCCCAAACGCGGGCGGCGTGGACCATTCGCCCCAAGAACCGGGAGGAATATAGGAAATGTTTTCGCATGTGATGATCGGCACCAACGACCTCGAAAAGGCCAAGGCGTTCTACGACGCCCTGCTCGGCACGCTCGACATCCGGCCGGCCAGGGTCGACGGCCACCGTATTTTCTACTTCACCAAGACCGGCGTGTTCTCGGTGTCGAAGCCGATCAACGGCGAGCCGGCGACGCACGCCAATGGCGGCACCATCGGCTTTGCGGCTGCTTCCCCCGAGCAGGCCGATGCGTGGCACGCGGCCGGCATCGCCAATGGCGGCAAGACTTGCGAAAACCCGCCCGGCATTCGCGAGGGTTCTGCCGGAAAGATGTATCTCGCCTATCTGCGCGATCTCGATGGCAACAAGCTCTGCGTGATGCACCGGATGCCGGCGTAACTGCCCTTCTTCCGTCATGGCCGGGCTGGTCCCGGCCATCTACGTCTTCGTTGCAGAAGGAAAGACGGCCCAATCAAGGAGCGCTGAGCCATGAATCGATTTGTCAGCTCATTGGCAGTGTCCGTCGCATTACTCGCGGCAAGTCTGGCGCCGGCCCATGCCGAGCTCGACGTCCCCAGTCTGAAGAAGGCGATCGAGACCTCGCTCGCGAGCGACTATCCGAAGCTCGACGCGCTCTACAAGGAAATCCACGCCCATCCCGAGCTTGCGTTTCAGGAGGTGAAAACCGCCGCCAGGCTCGCCGCGGAAATGCGCGCGCTCGGGTTCGAGGTCACCGAGAATGTCGGCATGACCGGGCTGGTCGCCATCTACAGAAACGGCGACGGGCCCACCATCATGGTGCGTACCGAACTCGACGCGCTGCCGATGGAAGAGAAAACCGGCCTCGATTATGCGAGCCGCGACAAGGCCAACTGGAACGGGCGGGAGGTATTCGTCGCCCATAGCTGCGGCCACGACATTCACATGGCGAGCTGGGTCGGAACGGCGAAGACGCTGCTTGGCCTGAAGGACCAATGGCGCGGCACGCTGATGTTCATCGCCCAGCCGGCGGAAGAGATTGTGTCCGGCGCCCGTGCCATGCTTGCGCATGGCCTGTTCACGCGCTTTCCCAAGCCCGACGCCGCCTTTGCCCTGCATACCGGCCCATTCTCCCATGGCACGGTCTTCTATCGTACCGGGGTCGGCACGTCCGCCGCCGACAGTCTCGAGGTGACATTCCACGGCCGCGGCGGTCACGGTTCGGCGCCGCACACGACTATCGATCCCGTGGGGATCGCGGCGCGCTTCATCGTCGAAGTGCAAAGCGTGATCAGCCGCGAAAAGGATCCAACCGAATTTGGCGTCGTGAGCATCGGCGCCATTCACGGCGGCACCGCTGGAAATATCATTCCCGACTCCGTGCAGCTCTCCGGCACCATCCGCTCCTACAAGCCCGAGGTTCGCGCTAAAATGCATGCCGGGATCGAACGAACGGCAAAGGCTGCTGCCGCCATGTCAGGCGCACCCGCGCCCGATATCCGGATCGCCGAGGGCACCAAGCCCGTCATGAACGATCCCGATGTGGTCGCCGCCACTGCTGAAGTGTTGAAGACCGTATTTGGCGACAAGTTCAGGGTTTCGCCGCCGGGGACCGCCAGCGAGGATTTCTCCGAATTCGCCGGCGCAGGCGTGCCATCGATGATGTTCAACATCGGCGTCTATGACCAGGAACGTATCGACGCGGCACGCAGCGGTGCCGGCCCGCCAATACCGTCCAATCATTCACCGCTGTTCGCGCCGGTGCCAAAGCCGACCATCGAAACCGGCGTCACCGCCATGACGCTCGCGGTGCTCAGCGCGTTCGACAAAGCCCGGCGCAAATGAGAGTGGTAACGTAATTCGCCCATAACGGGACACCGGCCTCGCTTCCCACGAGGCGGAAAATCGCGCCCTTTTGCGCGTGCTTGTACAAGCCCTGCCCGCCCGTCTACATTGCCGGCCAACGAGCCGAGTGCGCGCCCGCAAGATGAACGTTCTTGCGCAAATGGGAGGAAATAATCCATGAAACACGCCTACATCCCGCGAACGACGACCTACAATCTCAATCCGGGCGAGGAACTCAACGATCTGCGCATGTCGGACGAGGTCCGTCCGCTGTACGAGCACGTCAAGAAATTCATCCGCGAAACCGTCGACCCGATGTCGGTCGAGTTCATGCGGCTTGCCGAAGGCAAGAAGGATCGCTGGAGCTTTACGCCGGAACAGCTCGCGGTGCTGCAGAAGGCCAAGGACAAGGCCAAGGAAGAAGGCCTGTGGAACTTCTTCCTGCCTGACGACGAGACCGGCCAGGGCCTGAAGAATCTCGATTACGCCTATATCGCGGTGGAGCTCGCGAAGAATCCGCTCGCCTCCGAGACCATGAACTGCTCGGCGCCCGACACCGGTAACATGGAGGTGCTGGAGCGCGTCGGCACCAAGGCGCAAAAGGAGAAATGGCTGAAGCCGCTGCTGGCGGGCGAAATCCGCTCGGCCTATGCGATGACCGAACCGAACGTCGCCTCGTCGGACGCCAAGAACATTTCGACGACAGCAAAACTCGTCGGCGACGAATGGGTGATCAACGGCGAGAAGTATTACATTTCCGGCGCCGGCGATCCGCGCTGCAAGATCATGATCGTGATGGTGAAGACCAATCCCGACGCGCCGCCGAGCAAGCAGCAGTCGCAGATCCTGGTGCCGATCGACACGCCCGGCGTCGAGATTTTGGGCCCGATGCATGTGTTCGGCCACGACCACGCGCCGCGCGGCCACATGCACCTGCGCTTCAACAATTGCCGGGTGCCGAAGGAGAACATGCTGCTCGGCGAAGGCCGCGGCTTTGAAATCTCGCAGGTCCGCCTCGGACCGGGCCGCATCCATCACTGCATGCGCACGATCGGCAAGGCGGAAAAGGCGCTCGACCTGATGGTGTCGCGCGGGCTCACCCGCGAAGCCTTCGGCAAGAAGATCGCCCATCTCGGCGGCAATCTGCAGATCATCGCGCAGGCGCGCTGCGAAATCGAGGCGATGCGGCTGATGGTGCTGAAGGCGGCCAAGGCGATGGACGTGCTCGGCAACAAGGAGGCGCGGATCTGGGTCAGCATGGTGAAGGCCATGGTGCCGGAGCGCACCTGCAAGATCATCGACCAGGCGATCCAGATGCACGGCGCCACCGGCATTTCGCAATGGAGCCCGCTCGGCGAAATGTACCAGGACGTGCGCCACCTGCGCTTCGCCGACGGTCCCGATGAAGTGCACTGGATGGTGGTTGGCCGGCATGAGCTGAGCATGCCGTAGTCTGATCTGCGTAGGGTGGGCAAAGGCGCGCTTGCGCCGTGCCCACCACCTATCCAGACCGTTATCTTCAATGGTGGGCACGCTTCCGCCTTCGTTCTGCGAACTACGGCGGACAAGCCGCTTTGCCCACCCTACGGGAGCTCCGCGAATCCTCCATGCAATACGATCCCAGCGATCTGAAACCCCGCGAGCGCTACAAGGTGCTCACATCCTTCGTGCTGCCACGGCCGATCGCGTGGGTGACGTCGGTGGGACCTGCCGGCGTGGTCAACGCGGCGCCGTTCAGTTTCTTCAACGTGTTCTGCGAAGATCCGCCGCTCTGCATGTTCGCCGCCAATCTGCGGCCCGACGGCCGCATCAAAGACACCGTGATCAACATCCGCGCCACGAATGAATTCGTGGTCAACATGACCGACGAGGCGCTGGCGCATGCGATGCATGAGAGCAGCGGCGACTTCCCGCCTGATATCGGCGAGCCGGATTATTTGAAACTCAAACTCGCACCCTCGACCAAAATCGCCGTACCGCGGCTGGCGGATGCGCCGTTCTCGATGGAGTGCAAGACCTGGAAGGAGATCGACGTCAACGGCGACCGGTTGCTGGTGATGGGCGAAGGCATTCACTTCCACATCCGCGACGATCTCTGGGACCACGCCGCGATGCGCGTGCATATGGAGCGCTATCATCCGATCGGCCGCATGTTCGCGGATCGCTATTGCCGGACGGACGATCGCGTGGTGTTTCCGCCGGCCGAGGGGGCGAAGAGCGCTGTCTAGACGTAGGATGGGTGGAGCGAAGCGATACCCATCGGCATCACGAATGGTATTGATGGGTATCGCTGCGCTCCACCCATCCTACGGACTATGGCACCGGCCGGTGCGCCCGGAGGAAGGACCGGATCTGGCGTACCGCCAGCGGCACGCGCTCCTTTGGCTCCTTCCACGGAAACAGGCTGACTTCCGCGTTCGGCGCCAGCATCGCGCTCTCCATGGCGACGGCGTATGGATGCGCCGGGATATCGTCGGGCAGGATCAGCACCGGCGTCTGGCATTGGCGGACGAAATCGCGTGTGACCGTGAAGACGAAATCGGGGTTGGTGCGATACATTTTCGTCAGGAACTTCTCGGCCTGCTCCATCGTGATGTCGGGCCGGCGTTTTGTCAGTTCCGGCGCCCAGCCCTTCATGTTGTTGTCGTAGAACAGGTCGCGCATTTCGGGGCGCGACCCCGAAGGCATCGCCAGCACGCCGGCAACGACGCGATCCGGCGCACGCTTGAGCAAATTCCAGATCAAGGGACCGCCGATGCAAAAACCAAGCACCATGAATTTTTCGATGCCGAGGTGATCCATCAGTGCGAGCTGATCGTCGGTGTGGGAATCCCAGGGGCGGTCGATCTCGAGCGGGCCGGAGGACTCGCCAGGTGGCGCGTTGCGCAGGTCGTAGGCGATGCAGCGGTACTCGTCGCCGAACTCCTTGATTGCGTTGAAGGGCGGATAGTCGCCGGTAATCCCTGAGATGTTCGAATTCAATCCGCCGCCGGCGATCAGCAGCAGCGGAAAGCCGGAGCCGGCCTCTTCATAATGGATGCGAACGGCGCCCTTCTCGAAAAAGCTCATCACGTTCCCCTCGCCTCACGCCTTGGCGGGCTCCCCGATCTTGTCCTGGGTCTTCGTATCGAAATCGCTGACCTCATGCCGCTCATGCAACTGGCTCGCCGGATCGCCCGAGATACGATTGACCATGCGCCCGCGCTTGACGGCGGGGCGCTTTGCAATCGCGTCGGTCCAGCGCTGCACGTTCTTGTATTCGTGCACCGACAGGAATTCGCCGGCGCCGTAGACCAAGCCCTTGGCCAGCGCGCCGTACCACGGCCAGGTCGCCATGTCGGCAATCGTGTACTCGTGGCCTGCGAGATACTCATTGTCGGCAAGCCGGCGGTCGAGCACGTCGAGCTGGCGCTTCACCTCCATCGCATAGCGGTCGATGGCGTACTCGATCTTGGTCGGTGCGTAGGCGTAGAAATGGCCAAAGCCGCCGCCGAGAAACGGCGCGCTGCCCATCTGCCAAAAAAGCCACGACAGGCATTCGGCCCGCGCCGCCCCGCTTGTCGGCAGAAACGCCCCGAACTTTTCGGCGAGATGCATCAGGATCGCCCCGGACTCGAACAGCCGGATCGGCTGAGGTCCGCTGCGGTCCATCAGCGCCGGGATTTTCGAGTTCGGATTGACCGCGACAAAACCGCTGCCGAACTGGTTGCCGTCGATCTTGATCAGCCAGGCGTCGTATTCCGCTCCGCTGTGGCCGGCGGCCAACAGCTCCTCGAACATCACCGTGACCTTGACGCCGTTCGGCGTCGCCAGCGAATAGAGCTGGAACGGATGGCGGCCGACCGGCAGTTCGGCCTCATGCGTGGGGCCTGCGATCGGGCGATTGATGCTGGCAAAGCGGCCGCCGCTTTCCTTGTTCCAGGTCCAGACCTTTGGCGGCTCGTAAGCGGTGGGATCGGTGACGGGGGCGTCGGTCATTCGGGTTGGCTCCAGGCTTAATTCGGCCGTCTCACGGTTTAAGTCATCTGTCGCGCGGCGGCCGCCGCAATCCATGTAAGGTTTCGTATCAGCACCGCAACCAGACAGAAAGCGCGCAGAAGTCAGGGGAGGAATGCGCCATGCTGCGCCTGCCGCAATCGCACGGCGTGGCAGGTGTACTCGGAGCAATGCTCCTGTGGCTGGCGCAGTCGAGATCGGCCATAATGAATGTGTCGCTACAAAAGAGACCATCCAATGCTCCCATCGCAGCGTGCCTTGTTCGAGATACCGCGCCAGATCTGCTACCTGAATGCCGCCTCCTACAGCCCGCTGCCGCTTCGAACGCTGGAGGCCGGCCGAGCTGCCGTTCTCCGCAAGGGCACGCCGTGGACGCTCGAGGCCTCCTTCGCCAACCAGCAGCATGAGCGCGCGCGCCTTGCCGCCGCCCGGCTGATCAATGCCGAGGCCTCCGATGTCGCGCTGATTCCCTCGATCAGTTACGGCGTCGCGACCGCCGCGAAGCTGCTGCCGATCGCTCGCGGCACGCGCGTGATCGTGCTGGAGAACGATCATTCCTCGCCGGTGCTCGAATGGCAGACGCGGGCCGAGGCGGAAGGGTTCACCGTCGAGACGGTTCGCCAGCCGGACGACGGCGACTGGACATCGGCGGTTCTCGAAAGCATCGAGCGATCCGGCGCCCAGCCGCTCAGTCTGGCCTCGATTTCATCGGTGCACTGGTCGGACGGCGGGCTGATCGATGTCGACAAGGTCGGCGCGGCACTGCGACAGCGGGGCGCGGCTTTCCTGATCGACGCGACGCAAGGCGCCGGCGTGCTGGCGACGGACGTAAAGCGTCTCGACCCGGATTTTGTGATCTTCCCGACCTACAAATGGCTGCTCGGCCCTTACGGTCGCGCCTTTCTCTATGTTGCAAAACGCCATCAAGGCGGTATCCCGCTCGAGCAGACCGCGTCCGGCCGCCGCAACGTGCGCGCCGAGAACGCGGTCTATTTCACCGATGTCAGCTACGTTCCCGATGCGCGGCGCTTCGACATGGGCGAGCGCGATCATTTCGTCTCGATGGAGATGGCCTCGATCGGCATGGAGATGATGGTCGAATGGGGAGCGCCCGCCATTGTGCAACGTATCACGATGCTGACGGAGCGGATCGCGCAGGCCGTGCGCGGCATCGGCGTCCACGTGCCGGAGCCTCACCTGCGGGCGCCGCATATATTGTGCCTCGCCTTCAAGGGCGGAATGCCGGCGGGATTGATCGAGGGAATGGCAAGCGAAGGCGTCTATGTCGCCCCGCGCGTGGGGCGCATGCGCGTGTCGCCCCACGTCTATAATGACGAGGCTGATGTCGATCGGTTTGTTGAGGTTTTGACGCGGCGGCTGCGGGGCTGACTTGTAGGGTGGGCAAAGCGCAGCGTGCCCACCGCTAATGCTCGGCTCGCGATGGTGGGCACGCTGCGCTTTGCCCACCCTACGGGAGATTACGACGCCGCCAGCTTTCGCGGCGCTTCCGCCCTCTCCATCACAAACCCTTCATAACCCTTGGCCGCGACGTCGTTGCAGATCTGCCGGTAGGGGCCGACGCCGCCGATATAGGGCATGAAGATCCGCGGCTTGCCGGGGACGTTGGCGCCCATGTACCAGGAGTTGGCCTGCGGATAGAGCGTGGTGTAGGCGACCTCGTTGACATGAGCGACCCATTTGTCTTCGGCATCGGTTGCAGCTTCCATGGTGTCGAGGCCGCGATCACGCAGGTACGCCAGGCAATCGCTGATCCAGTCGACATGCTGCTCGATCGAGACGATCATGTTCGACAGCACCGACGGGCTGCCCGGACCGGTGACGACGAAGAGATTCGGAAAACCCGCGCTCATCAGGCCGAGATAGGTGCGCGGGCCCGCGGCCCATTTCTGGTTCAGCGTCTGGCCGCCCCGGCCTCTAATGTCGATTTTCGCCACCGATCCCGTCATGGCGTCAAAACCGGTCGCCAGCACCAGCGCATCGACTTCGTAATCCCTGGCGCCGACGCGCACGGCATTCTCCGTGATCTCCTCGATCGGATTGGATCTGATGTCGACCAGCTTCACGTTGGGGCGATTGAAGGCCGCGAAATAATCGGTGTCGATGCAGATGCGCTTGGAGCCGATCGGATGGTTGTTCGGCTGCAACAGCTTTGCCGTCTCCGGGTCCTTGACGATCTCGGCGATTTTTCCGCGGACGAAATTGGCGGCGGTGTCGTTGGCCGCCTTGTCGAGCGCAAGGTTGTTGTAGACCGACATGAAGGTGAGCCCGCCGCGATTCCAGCGCGCCTCGTATTTCGAGCGGCGTTCGTTGTCGCCGTCATCGAGCGCACCGCGATCGGGCATCTCCGTATAGATGCCGTTCTTCGCCACCTCGCGCGCAAAACGCCTGATCTCGGGATAGTTTGCACGAAACTTCTCCCGCTCCTGCTCGCTGAGCGCAGCGTTGCGGGCGGGAATGGAGAAGTTTGCGGTGCGCTGGAATACCGTGAGCTGGCTCGCCTGCTCGGCAATGACCGGCACCGACTGGATCGCCGAAGATCCGGTGCCGATGACGGCAACGCGCTGGCCGGTGAAATCGACCGCTTCATGCGGCCAGTGGCCGGTGTGATAGACCTTGCCCTTGAATTGATCGAGGCCCTTGATGTCGGGCATCCGCGCGTTCGACAGGCAGCCGGTAGCGAGCACGACGAATTTCGCCATCACTGTCTTGCCGTCGGATGTCGAGACCGACCACACGCCGGTCACTTCGTCGAAGGCGGCGCTTTCGACCCGAGTGTTGAACTGGATGTCGGGCCGCAGGTTGAAACGATCCGCGACGTGGTTGGCGTATTTCAAAATCTCCGGCTGCGGCGCGTAGCGCTCGCTCCAGTCCCATTCCTGCTGCAACTCTTCGGAGAACGAATAGGAATATTGCATGCTCTCGACGTCGCAGCGCGCGCCGGGATAGCGGTTCCAGTACCAGGTGCCGCCGACGCCACTGCCCTGCTCAAAGACGCGCGCCGTCATTCCCTGCCCGCGCAACCGGTGCAGCATGTACATGCCGGCAAAGCCCGCACCGACCACGACGACGTCGTAAGTCTCAGTAGATTTGGCGGAAGATGGCATTGCGGACATGAATATGGGCTCCCTGATATTCTCTTTGATTTGGCAACCAGCATTCCTTCCGTAGCGCCAAAGCGCAAGACGCAAATCCGCGGCATGGCCTTGCATATTTTGCGACGTGGAATGTGTGCTCCTCGGGATGGGCGTTCCGCTTGGCACGCATACCCCCGATGGGCTAGCGTCGGTTCAACACCGCCAATCAAAACCAACAATGAGCGGCTGGCCCGCGGCCGCCACAGGGAGCAACCAACCATGAAATCGCCGATCTGCGACATGCTGGGAATTGAGTTTCCGCTACTCGCCTTCAGCCACTGCCGCGACGTGGTCGCGGCCGTCAGTCGCGCCGGCGGCTTTGGCGTGCTGGGCGCCACCGCGCACTCGCCGGAGACGATCGAGCAGGAACTGAAATGGATCGACGATCACACCGACGGCAAGCCCTACGGGCTCGACGTGCTGATCCCGGAAAACATTTCGACCGCGGGTGAAAAGGACGTCACCTGGAAAAGCCTGGAGGCGCGGATCTCGCCGCAGCATCGCGACTTCACCCGAAACCTGCTGAAGAAATACGGCGTCGAACTGACGACGACCAATGTCGCCGACAACCAGCCGCAGCCATTCGACGCGCAGCGCGCGCTCGACGTACTCGACGTCTCCTTCCGCCATCCGATCAAGCTGATTGCGAATGCGCTTGGCGTACCGCCCAAGCAGATGATCGACATGGGCCGCAAGCACGGCGTGCCGGTCGCAGCGCTCGTTGGTTCCAAGGAGCATGCGCTGCGGCAGGTCGCTGCCGGCGTCGATATCCTGGTCGCGCAGGGCACCGAGGCCGGCGGCCATTGCGGCGAGGTCTCGACCATGGTGCTGGTGCCCGAGGTGATCAAGGCGATCAAGCCGACCCGTGATGTGCCGGTGCTGGCCGCCGGTGGCATCATGACCGGACGTCAGATGGCGGCCTGCATGGCGATGGGCGCGGCGGGCGCCTGGACCGGCTCGGTGTGGCTGGCGACGGTGGAGTCCGAGACGACCGAAATCTTCCGCGAGAAGATGATCGCGGCGTCCTCGCGCGACGCCGTCCGCTCCAAGGGCCGCACCGGAAAGCCGGCGCGGCAATTGCGTTCGGTGTGGACCGATGCGTGGGATCGCGGCCCGGACAGTCCCGGCGCGCTGCCGATGCCGCTGCAGAGCATCATCAGCCGCGACGCCTTCAACTCGATCGACCGCGCCGCCGCCGCGGGGAATGCGCAGGCGCGCGACCTCGTGACATATTTTGTCGGCCAGGGCGTCGGCCTGATCGACAGCGTGAAATCGGCCGGCGCCGTGGTGCAGGAATTCAAGGAGGATTTTGCCGATGCGGTGGAGCATATGAATATGCTGATGGAGGAGTGAAGGTCTCTCCACGTCATTGCGAGCGAAGCGAAGCAATCCATACTTTCTTTGCCGCCATGGATTGCTTCGCTTCGCTCGCAATGACGGACAAAGCTCGTAGGGTGGGCAAAGCGAAGCGTGCCCACCACTTCCGAGCAAGATGCTAGATGGTGGGCACGGCGCTGACGCGCCTTTGCCCACCCTACGAATTGAATCTCTAAGAAAGCAAAGCAAGAAAAAATGTCCACCGCTCCCCTCCCCGAAGACCGCATTCCCGTCATCGTCGGCATCGGCGAGATCGCCGATCGGCCAAAGGACATCGCTGCCGGCCTCGAACCGCTGGCGCTGCTCGAAGAAGCCGTGCGGCGCGCGGAGGCGGACAGCGGAGCAAAATTGCTCGGCGAGCTCGGCTCACTCGACGTCGTCAATTTCCTGAGCTGGCGCTATCGCGATCCCGAGAAGCAGCTTGCGGCGCGGCTCGGCGCCAATCCGGCGCATTGCTATTATGGCCCGGTCGGCGGCGAGAGCCCGATCCGCTACATTCACGAAGCGGCAAAGCGCATTGCGCGCGGCGAATGCAGCGTGGCGGTGGTCTGCGGCGCGGAAGCGCAATCCACCGCAACCAAGGCCGAGCGCGGCAGCATCGCGCTGCCGTGGACGCCGTTCGCCCATGACGTCGAGGAGCCGAAGCGCGGCGCGGCGTTCCAGAAGCCGATGGCGGTGAAGCTCGGCGTGTTCCGCCCCATCACGGTCTATCCGCTGTACGAATCCGCAACCTCGGCGCATTGGGGCCAGACCCCGCGCGAGGCCCTGGCGGAGTCCGGTGCGCTGTGGTCGACCTATGCGAAGGTCGCCTGCGAAAATCCGAATGCGTGGCTGAAGAAGCGCTTTGCGCCCGACGAGATCACCACGCCCACGCCTGAGAACCGGCTGATCGCCTGGCCGTACACAAAACTTATGGTGGCCAATCCTACCGTCAACATGGGCGGCGCGGTCCTGTTGACATCGCTGGCAAAGGCCCGCGCGGCCGGCGTATCCGAAGATCGCCTGATCTATCCGATCGGCGGCGCCTCGGCGGAAGAGCCGCGCGATTATCTGGTCAGGGACCAGTTCTACGAAAGTCACCCGCAGAACGCGGTGCTGAAGGCAGTCATGGACCTCGTCGAGGGCGACGGCAGAAAATTCGACGCGATCGAGCTTTATAGCTGCTTTCCCTGCGTGCCCAAGATGGCACGGCGGACGCTCGGCCTCGGCGCGGACGTGCAGCCGACGGTGACCGGCGGTCTCACCTTCTTCGGCGCGCCGCTCAACACCTATATGACGCACGCAGCGGTCGCGATGGTGCGCAAGCTTCGTCAAGGCGGCAAGCTCGGCCTGCTCTACGGCCAGGGCGGTTTCGTCACCAAGCATCACGGGCTGGTGCTGTCGCGAGAAGCACCGCGCGAGGCGCTGAAGCAGGACACCAGCGTGCAGGCCGAAGCCGACCGCAACCGCCGTAAGGTACCGGACTTCGTCACCGAAGCTGCAGGCAAGGGCAAGGTCGAGAGTTTTACCGTGATCTACAAGGCCAAGGGTGAGGTCGAGCACGGCGTGGTGATGCTGCGCACCGAAGGTGACGCGCGGGCGCTGGCCCGAATCCCGGCTGCGGATACAGCGACGCTCGTGCATCTACTAGATATGGAACGGACGCCGGTCGGATCGGTCGGCAATATCGTCACGGCCGAAGACAGCGTGCTGGAGTGGCGGGTGGGGTAGCCCTCGCCTGGCATTGCCGGGAGCACATTCGTAGGGTGGGCAAAGCGAAGCGTGCCCACCATTCTCGGCGACAATCCCGGATGGATAGTGGGCACGGTGCAAGGCGCCTTTGCCACCCTAAAGTCTACCTCGCGCGAAAGCCCTCTACCCCTTCACGTCCTGCTTTTCGGAGGCGGTCGTGGGCTTCCCGTCCTTGGCACCGACCACGCGAACCTGGTCACCGTCGGCGAGACCGTCCGGAGGCGCGGTGATAACTCGGTCGTCGGCTGCAAGGCCGGAGGCGAGCTCGATCTCCCTGCCGAGGTCGCGCGCGATGGTCACGGTCTTGAACAGCACCTTGTCATCGGGACCGACGGTGGCGACCCGCAGGCCGTCCTTGTTGAAGATCAGCGCGCTTGCGGGGATGTGCAGCGGCACGGCATCGCGCTGCAGCGGCAGGCGGACGTTGGCATAGCCGCCCGGCATCAGCTCGCCCTTCGCATTGTCGAGCGCCAGCTGCATGCGCGTGGTGCCGGAAGATACGTCGACCGATTGCGACGAGGCTTCCACCGTCGCTGCAAACGTCCGGTTCAGATATTCCGGCATCGTCAGCACCGCCTTGGCGCCGATCCTGATCGCGGGCACGTAGTTCTGCGGGACGTTCACATAAACCCGCAACTTGGTGATGTCGGAGACAACGAACATCGCAGGGCCCGCGCCGCCGCCGGCATTGATCAGCGCGCCGACATCGGTTTCGCGCGAGGTGACCACGCCGACGAATGGCACCGTGATCTTCTTATAGCCGGCAAGCGCTTCCAGCCGCTCGACATTGGCCTGCCCGGAATTGACGGCGGCCTTCTTGTTGGCGAGATCGGCCGTGCGTTCGTCGATCTCCTGCATCGAGACGAAATTCGAGGCGAGCAGCGTCTTGCGCCGGTTCAAGGTTGCTTCGGACAGCCGCGCGCTGGATTGCTGACTGGCGAGATCGGCCCTCGCCTGCAGCAATTGCTGGTCGAGGTCCGGCGCCTCGATCTCGGCGATCACCTGCCCTGCCTTGACACTGGCGCCGATATCCGCGCTCCAGCTCTTCAGGTAACCGCTGACGCGCGCGAAAATCGGCGCGCGCGAATAGGCCTCCAGCCGGCCCGGCAGATCGATGGTCGGACTGAGCGCCTTCCCGCTGGGAGGCGCAACAGCGACGGACGGGACCGCCTGCGCATCGGTCCATTCCTTGAGCTTCGCGTTGGAATCCTCGCGGGCGCGAATGCCGGTGGCGACGATCAGGCCCGCCCCGATCAACGCTGCAAGCCCGAAAATGCCCAGTTTCCGATGCGAGACCGGCGGGCGCGGTTCAGTGGGCATGCGGCATCTCCGATGGGGCGGCGGCTTCGGCGCCCTGTTTCTTGTGTACCATGCTGAACACCACAGGGACAAACATCAGGGTAGCGATCGTTGCAAAAATCAGGCCGCCGATCACGGCGCGCCCGAGCGGGGCGTTCTGCTCCCCGCCCTCGCCGAGCCCCAATGCCATCGGCGCCATGCCGATGATCATGGCAAGCGCCGTCATCAGCACCGGACGGAAGCGGACGAAGCCGGCTTCGAGCGCGGCGGCGACGGGATCGCCGAGCTCTTCGTAGCGCTCGCGGGCAAAACTGATCACGAGCACGCTGTTGGCGGTGGCCACACCCATGCACATGATCGCACCGGTCAGTGCCGGCACCGAGAGCGTGGTCTGGGTCGTGAACAGCATCCAGACGATGCCGGCGAGCGCCGCCGGCAGCGCCGTGATGATCACGAACGGATCGGACCAGGACTGGAAGTTCACGACGATCAGGAAATAGATCAGCACCACGGCAGCAAGCAGCCCGAACAGCAGGCCGGAAAAGGCGCTGTTCATGGTCTCGACCTGGCCGAGCAGCACCACCGACGATCCCTTCGGCACGTCCTTGGCCGTATCCGCCATCGCTGCCCTGACATCGGCGGCGACCGCGCCGAGATCGCGGCCCTGCGGCGTCGCAAAGATCTGAACCATCGACTGGATGTCGTATTGGGAAACGACGGCACTCGAGGTCGAGCGCTTGACGTCCGCAATGCCGCCCAGGATCGGCGATTGCGGATTGCCGCTGGCGGTGATCGGCAGCGCCTGCAAGGCGCTCAGCGAGTCCATCTTGTATTGCGGCGTCTGCATCACGATCGAGTACGACACGCCATTGTCAGGGTTGAGATAGAAGGTTGGCGCGACCTGCGAACTGCCGGCGAGGTTGACGACGAGGCTGTTGGTGACGTCGCGCTCGGTCAGCCCGACATATTGCGCGCGCGTACGGTCGACGTCGATGTTGAAGGTCGGGTTGTTGGGCGATTGCTGGATGCGCGCGTCGGCGATGCCGGGAATCCGGCGGATCCGGCTCAGCAGCTTGTTGGCGTAAGCGAAATTCGCTTCGAGGTTGGCGCCGCGGATCTGCAGGTCGATCGGCGCCGGCGCGCCGAAATTCAGGATCTGGCTGACGATGTCGGCCGGAAGGAACGAGAAGTTCATGCCGGGAAACAGCCGCGGCAATTGCTCGCGCAGAGCCTGGACGTACTCCTCCGTCGGCCGGTGACCTTCCCGGAGCTTGATCTGGATGTCGCCGTCCGCCGGGCCGATCACGCCGGTGTTGTTGTAGGTCATGTTGATGCCGGAAATCGGCATGCCGATATTGTCGGTGAGCGTGTCGATCTCGCCGGGCGGAATGATCTTGCGGATCGCCTTCTGAACGTCGGCGAGCTGGTTGGCGGTCTCCTCGACGCGGGTGCCGATCTGGGTGCGGACGTGCATCAGGATGTTGCCGGCATCCACCGCCGGGAAGAAGTTGCGGCCGAGAAACGGCACCAGCAGGAAAGACAGCGCGACGACGCCGAGGAAGCCGGTGACGAACAGCGGCCGCCGCCCCAGTGCCATCGAGAGAAGATCGCGATAGGTGGCGCGCACGCGTTCGAACCGCGCCTCGAACGCACGCTGGAAGCGCACCAGCGGATTGCGTGACGGCGGCGGTTCGCCGTCATGATGGACATGCGCCCTGAGGAGATATTTCGCCATCGTCGGCACCAGCGTGCGCGACAAGATAAAGGACCAGATCATCGCAAACATCACCGCTTCGGCCATCGGCACGAACAGGAAGCGCGCGACGCCCTGCAGGAAGAACATCGGCACGAACACGATGCAGATGCACAGCAGGGATACGAAGGCCGGCGTCACGATCTGGTTGGCGCCGTCGAGGATGGACAGTTCGACCGGCTTGCCCTGCTCCAGATGGTAATTGATGTTTTCGATGGTGACGGTGGCGTCGTCGACGAGAATACCGACCGCCAGCGCCAGCCCACCGAGCGTCATGATATTGAGCGTCTCGCCGATCGCCGACAGCATGATGATGGCGCCGAGCACCGAGAGCGGGATCGAAACGGCGATGATGACCGTCGAACGCCAGCTTCCGAGGAAGAGCAGGATCATCACGCTGGTCAGGAGCGCGGCAATGACGCCTTCGACGGCAACACCTTCGATCGCGCCGCGGACGAACACCGACTGGTCGCCGATGAAGCCGATCTTCAGCGTCTCCGGCAGCTGGTCCCTGACGTCGATAACCTTCTGCTTGATGCCGGCGATGATGTCGAGCGTCGAGGTCGCGCCCGCCTTCAGCACCATCATCAGCACCGAGCGGTTGCCGTCGACGTGAACGATGTTGGTCTGCGGTGGGTTGCCGTCGCGCACGGAGGCGACGTCGCGAATATAGACCATCGCGCCGCTGACGGCCTTGATCGGCAGTCCGCCAAGCTCCTCCATCCGAAGCGGCGAGTTGTTGAGCTGGATGATGTATTCGAACTGGCCGATCTTCTGGGTGCCGACCGGGGTGATCAGGTTCTGCGCGGCCAGCGCATTGGCGACATCCTGTCCCGACAGGCCGCGGGCCTGCAACGCGGCCGGATTGAGGTCGATCTGAACCTGGCGCTGCTTGCCACCGAACGGATAGGGAATGGCGGCGCCGGGCACGGTGACCAGCGGGGTGCGCAGCTGGTTGATGCCGATATCGGCGAGATTTTGCTCGGTCAGCCCCTCACCCGAGAGCGCGACCTGAATGATCGGAACGGTGGATGCGCTGTAGTTCAGGATTAGCGGCGGCGTCGCGCCCGGCGGCAGCTGCCTGATCATTGTCTGCGAGATCGCGGTCACCTGGGCGTTGGCGGTGCGGATATCGACATTCGGCTGGAAGAATATCTTGACGATTCCAATGCCGTTATAGGAATTGGCGACGATGTGCTCGATGTCGTTGACCGTCGTGGTCAGCGCCCGCTGAAACGGCGTGATGATGCGCCCCGACATCTGGTCCGGTGGCAGGCCGGTATAGTTCCAGACCACCCCGATGACCGGGATGCGGATATCCGGAAAGATGTCGGTCGGCGTGCGGAGCGCGGCCAGCGGCCCGATGATCAACAACAGCAGGGCCAGCACGACAAACGTATACGGCCGGCTCAGCGCGATACGGACCAGCGCAATCATGTAATCGGCATTCCCGGGGCCCCGCGGCGGGATGGCGACTGGGCGCTACAAAAAGCCCAATCTGATTGCGTTGATTTAGCCGAAACGAGCTCAAAAGGCCAATTCCGGCGGCGCAGCCGCCCTTCACTTCCCCGGCATAGCTCGTATGCCGGAGTCGCGGCCGACCTCGTCAGGCCGCCCGCACCGAATCCAAAAACTTACCGACCTCGAGCTTGAGGCGGTTGGAGTCTGACGACAGCGACTGCGCCGCTGAGAGCACCTGCGACGAGGCGGAGCCGGTCTCGCTGGCGCCGCGCTGCACGTCGGTGATGTTGGAGGAGACCTGCTGGGTGCCGTGAGCGGCCTGCTGCACGTTGCGGGAGATTTCCTGCGTCGCCGCGCCCTGCTCTTCCACGGCGGCTGCGATGGCCGAGGCGATCTCCGACAGCCTTTCGATGGTCCCGCTGATTGCCTGGATCGCGGTTACCGACTCCTGGGTCGCGCCCTGGATACTGGTGATCTGCTGGCCGATCTCGCCGGTGGCCTTTGCGGTTTGTTCGGCGAGCGCCTTCACTTCGGAGGCCACGACGGCAAAACCGCGGCCGGCTTCACCGGCGCGCGCGGCCTCGATGGTGGCATTGAGCGCCAGCAGATTGGTCTGGCCGGCGATGGTGTTGATGAGTTCGACCACGTCGCCGATGCGGGCGGCCGCCTTCGACAATTCGCCGACGCGGTCATTGGTGTGACGGGCCTGATCGACGGCCTCATTGGCCATCCGCGCCGATTCCTGCACCTGACGGCTGATCTCGTTGACGGATGAAGACAGTTCCTCCGTTGCCGATGCCACCGACTGCACGTTGGTGGATGCTTCTTCCGAAGCCGCGGCCACCGTGGTCGTCACCTGCTGGGCGCGCTCGGCGGTTGCCGTCAGCGTGCCGGCGGAAGCTTCGAGTTCGGTAGAGGCCGACGACACGGTTTCGACGATCTCGCCAACCGCCGTCTCAAAGGAATCGGCCAGCCTGACCATCTCGGCCTTGCGCTGCTGGGCCGCGATCTGGTCCTGCCTGATCTTGGCTTCCGCCTCGTCGCGGGCCTTCTGCTCGGAGACGACCTTGAATTTCTCGACGGCGCCGGCGACCGCGCCGAGCTCGTCCTTGCGCCCAAGGCCGGGCAACACCACACCGAAATTGCCGCCGGCAAGCTCTTCCATCGACGCGCTCAATGCGCGCATCGGACGGGAGATGGTGAAGTAGGAGAATATGCTGGTTCCGATCAGCAGCAGCATCGTGCCGATGCCGATTGCCATGGCTTCCCATTCGACCGCAGTCATTTCCCTTGCAGCCTGTGCGGTTTGCTCTTCCACGCTGTGCTTGGCGAAATCGGCGATCTGGTTGGAGATCGGCTCGATTTCGGCAATGATCGGTAGCGTTACCTCGCGCGCGATGCGCACGGCTTCCTCGTTCAGCTTCGCAACCCGCACGGCGGCCTCAGCACCGCCGCCCGCCGCGGCAATCGCTTCGCCGCGAACAGCCGCGATCTGCTGCGCGCCTTTCTCATAATCTCCCGCCCTCGCCTTCAGCTTTTCGATGCGCGTACGGTTTTCGGCAGATTTGGACAGTCTCAGCATCTCGTCGGTAAATTTGTTGAGTGCCGTCAACCGGTCCGCCACATAGTCCTTTGCCTTCTGCAGATCGGCCGCGCTGCCGGCGAGGCGGAGGTCACGAACGCCGATCTGCATGCCGCGCAGCGACGCCTTGGCTTCCGCAGCATCACGCGCGATAGTCTGCTGCCCGGCCATGCGCGCATCGAGATCGCGCATCGCCGCGTTGGCCCGGATCTGGACGATCACCATCGTGGCGACGAGCAGAACGCCGAGGCCCGAGGCAATGCCGAGCTTGGCACCAATCGAGAGGTTCAGAAGAAGACGAGTAAGGCTCGACATGAATAACGTCCTTGACAAAAGAGGTCAGTAAAATCGTGGCAATACTGGCTGTTTCCCGAACAGCGGGATCAGGCTTGAAAGAGAGCCGGGCCACACGATTGGACGAGCCGGTTCGTTGCGAACGAAGGGGCTCCTGCGGCAAAGCCACAGAGCGGCACTCATGCCGCTAAGGTTTCCATACGATGGTTAATGAGGGACTAAATCGAGCTGGCGTAAAACTACGGTGTCGCCGCTCGCTTCGCAGGTATCACGACTGACTGTCCGTATTCTTACGTGCCGACAATGTCTGCTGCGGCGTTTCGCCAAACAACTCGCGATAGAGCGAGGAGAACTCGCCCATGTGCCAGAAGCCGTTCACGAGTGCGACCGCCTTGATCGATTGCGGCGACGCACCCCGCAGCAGTTGCTGGCGCACGTTCCACAGCCGCCGCAGGCGCGTGTAGCGATGCACGCTCATGCCGCGAATCGCAACCACGGCGTTATGCAGCGTCCGTACCGAGACCCCAAGCTGTCGGGCCACGTCGGCGCTGTACAGCGTTTTGCCGGCGTTGGCGGCAACGAACTCATCGAACTTTCGGACCAGCGCCAGATAGTGGCTCAGGCTCGGGCGCTTGCCTTCGGACGCCGGCGATGCCGCAGCCATCGCCAGATCGACCGCTTGCAGGATCGATTCCTCGACACTCCCGGTCACATCAGGCTGAGCGAGTGTATCGGGCGAATGCGACGCGAGCATCAGGACGTCGCGCAAGGTTACCCGAAGCGCCTCGAGCTTGGCGGGTTCCGTTGAGATCAGCTGAGCGCGGTCGATCTCGCCCGGCCAGCCGCGATCGTCGACGGAATCAAAATTCACCAAGGCGACCAGATTGGCGTGCTGCTCCACAATCTCACACTGCGCGCTGCCTTTGACCAGCAGGAGCGCCGGCGCGCGGCCCTCCATACCGTTCAGGATCAGCGAACCCGCATCGTCCATCATCAGACCGACGATCGCCCCGGTCGAGGAATATTGTATCTGAAGAATGCGCGGAAATGTCTGCTGCAGATAGACCGTGCAGGACTTCAGCTTCAGCGACGCGAACGATGCGGCGAAATCCCGATGATCGAGCGGAATGCTGCTCGCCTCACCCAGGCCTTCGATGTTCCGGAAATGATCGATATCCGGAGACCGGTTGATCTTCACGAAGTCAGATTCAACGAGTTCATCAAGCAACGACACGCGGCGGTCATCCGAGCCGTCGGTAGCGATCGTCGCAACAACGAAAAAAAGCGCTAGCCGGTATTGAGAGGGATCGTATGCGCAACTTGACCATGGCGGATGGGTGCGTCGATGCGCCCTGCCATCGGATGAAGCGTCTTGAGTCCTGGCGCGTCTTCATTGACGCAGAACACGTGGCATCAGATCCGGCACAAACCTTCGCGATGCATTTGTATGTTACCAATTTTTCCCGATTTCGGAAATTCGTTGGCCACATTCGCCTTCAGTTTCACTCAGGGCGATTGGTCGGCCCATGCCGCAATCGCAATTTTACGATCTAGGGATGTTTCCCGCTCGCCGTGCAGCCGAACAACAGGCTGCCTGAAGGCAGCTTGCGCCTCTGATTCGGATCATCTGTTATCGCGAAGCCGGCATGAAGAACCGGCTTCGGACCGAATAAGTCAATACGAAATCAGGCCGCCCGCACCGAGTCGAGGAACCTGCCGACCTCGAGCTTGAGACGGTTGGAGTCACCCGAGAGCGATTGCGCCGCCGCAAGCACCTGCGACGACGCCGATCCGGTTTCGCTGGCGCCGCGCTGCACGTCGCCAATATTGGAGGACACCTGCTGGGTACCCGCCGCCGCCTGCTGCACGTTGCGCGAGATCTCCTGCGTCGCGGCACCCTGTTCTTCCACGGCCGCGGCGATAGTCGACGAGATCTCCGACAGCTTCTCGATGGTGCCGCTGATCGCCTGGATCGCATTCACCGACTCCTGGGTCGCGCCCTGGATGCTGGTAATCTGCTGGCCGATTTCCCCGGTGGCCTTTGCGGTCTGCTCGGCGAGCGCCTTCACTTCGGAAGCCACGACGGCAAAACCGCGGCCTGCTTCGCCGGCGCGCGCCGCCTCGATGGTGGCGTTGAGCGCCAGCAGATTGGTCTGGCCCGCGATGGTGTTGATCAGCTCGACGACGTCGCCGATGCGGGTTGCCGCCTTCGACAATTCGCTGACGCGATCGTTGGTGACACGCGCCTGATCGACGGCGTCATTGGCCATCCGCGCCGATTCCTGCACCTGGCGGCTGATCTCGGTGACGGACGAGGCCATCTCCTCGGTGGCGGAGGCCACCGATTGTACGTTGGTGGAAGCTTCCTCGGAGGCTGCCGCGACTGCGGTCGTGAGTTCCTGCGCGCGCTCCGCGGTCGCGGTCAGCGTGCCTGCGGATACTTCGAGCTGGCTCGATGCCGACGATACCGCTTCGACGATCTGGCCGACGGCGGCTTCGAAATCATTGGCCATCTTGTTCATGTCCGCCTTGCGGCCGCTCGTCGCGCGAATCTCCGCCTCGCGCTGCTCGCTCTCCAGCGTCTGACGGGCGACGGCATTGCTCTTGAAGATCTCGACCGCCTTGGCCATCTCGCCGACCTCGTCGCCGCGTCCGACACCCGGCACCTCGACGGCAAGGTTGCCGCTGGCGAGATCGTTCATCGCGACCGTCATCCGTTGCAGTGGGCCGGTGACGCTACGCGCCACGAAGATCGACACCACGAGCATGCACAGCAGGATCATGCCGGCAGCGATCAGGGAGCGCTGGGTCGAAGCCCAGGTCTGCGCCTTCAGGTCGTCGATGTAGACGCCGGTGCCGACGACCCAATTCCACGGCGCGAAGCCGACCACGTAAGACAATTTCGGCTGCGGCTTGTCGAAGCCCGGCTTGGGCCACTCATAGGGAACGAAGCCCGAGCCGCTCTTTTTGACCGTATTGACGAAGTCGACGAACAGCAGGTTGCCATTCGGATCCTTGTAGGTCGACAGATCGTTGCCGTTCATTTCCGGCTTGATCGGATGCATCACCATCTTCGGATGCATGTCGTTGATCCAGAAATAGTCGTTGTTGCCGTAGCGGAGCGCCCCGATCCGCGCCATCGCGCGCTTCTGGGCGTCGGCGTCCGAAACGCCACTCTTCTGCACCGCGGCATGCTCTTCCTTGATGATGCCGAGCGCGACGTCGCCGAGGTGCCGCAGCTCGATCTGCTTCTGCTGGTCGAGGCTCGATGCCAGTTCGCGCGACTCGAGAAAGGTCACGCCCAGGAGCCCGATGAAGCTCAGGCAGATGAGGGCATAGATCTTTCGGCCAACCGTCATCCTGGCCCGGCGTATCGTTGCAAACATGTCTGGATCTCCACGCGACGACGGAGGTCGTCCGCCCCATTTACGCGGAATCGTATAGGTGAGCCGCTCCCTTCCCGTTAATATCTACTCAGTAGATATACTGAGATCTCCATCAGCCTGACTTCACGCAGCCGGCACCTCAGGCCGCCCGCACCGAATTGAGGAACTTGCCGACCTCGAGCTTGAGGCGGTTGGAGTCCGTGGAGAGCGACTGTGCCGACGAGAGCACCTGCGCGGAGGCCGAGCCGGTTTCGCTGGCGCCGCGCTGCACGTCGGTGATGTTGGAGGAAACCTGTTGGGTCCCTTCCGCCGCCTGCTGCACGTTGCGGGAGATTTCCTGCGTCGCCGCGCCCTGCTCTTCCACTGCCGCCGCAATCGTCGAGGAGATTTCCGACAGCCGTTCGATGGTGCCGCTGATCTCCCTGATCGCGCCGACCGACTCCTGGGTCGCGGCCTGAATGCTAGAAATCTGCTGACCGATCTCGCCGGTGGCTTTCGCCGTCTGTTCCGCGAGCGCCTTCACTTCCGACGCGACGACCGCAAAACCGCGACCGGCCTCGCCGGCTCGCGCCGCCTCGATGGTGGCGTTGAGCGCCAGCAGATTGGTCTGGCCGGCGATGGTGTTGATGAGTTCGACGACGTCGCCGATGCGAGCAGCCGCCTTCGACAATTCGCTGACGCGATCGTTGGTGTGACGGGCCTGACCGACTGCCTCGCTCGCCATCCGCGCCGATTCCTGGACCTGACGGCTGATCTCATTGACCGAAGAGGAGAGCTCTTCGGTGGCGGAGGCGACCGACTGCACGTTGGTCGAAGCTTCCTCCGAAGCCGCCGCCACCACGGTGGTCAGTTCCTGCGAGCGCTCGGCGGTCGACGTCAGCGTGCCGGCGGAGGCTTCGAGTTCGGTCGAGGCCGACGACACGGTTTCGACGATCTCGCCTACCGCCCGCTCGAAACCGTCGGCGAGCTGAAGCATCTCGGTGCGGCGTTGCGCGGCGGCGCGGACTTCCGCCTCCTTCTGCTCACGCTCCATGCGGATCCGGGCGAGGCCATTCTCCTTGAACACCAGGGCGGTCTTGACGACGTCGCCGACCTCGTCGCCGCGCTCCGTGCCCGAAATGCCGACGTCGTATTTGCCGGCGGCGAGCTGCTGCAACAACTCGACCACCGCCCGGATCGGCTTGGCAATGCCGTACTGACCGACCGCGAAGCCGAACCCCAGGCCGAACACCATGCTTCCGACCGCGAGGATGACAAGCAGCCGCGACGCGGAGGCGTATTCCTCCTCAGTGGCCTTGTTGTTTTCCATGACCCGCTGGTCAAGCCTGGTCGCCACCGCGCGGATAGCGATCTGCAGCGCCTCTGCCGCAGCGCGGCTCTTCATCGTCACGTCCCGCAGCCCTGCCGCCGACTGCGTCACCTCCACGGATTTGGCGTCGTCGACCGATTGAAGTGTCTGCTTCATTTGCGACTGATAGGCGGAAAACGCCGATCTGACGGCCGGCAGCAGAGCCTGCGCCTTCTCGTCAGGGGTCTTGCTCACTTCGGCAAGGCGCTCCTCGAGCTGCTTGAGCTGCTCATCAATCGTCGCGCGTGCAGCCAATCTGTTTTCATCGCGAGGATCAAGAGCGCTGCGAAACTCGGCGCGGTTCATAGTCACCACGTTGTTGTTGGCGCGGGTAGCCAGCAAAGCACGTTCCGCCGATCGCGCCATGGCGCCGGCGCGTTCGCTCACCGAATGCAGCGAACTGATCCCGAGCCAAGCCGTGATCCCCGTAATCAGCGACAGCACACAAATAATTGCCAATACTTTCGTGAGCACACGGAACTTCGCCAGAAACATCGGGGACCTCTTTGTCAGCGGCATAAAAACGCCTGTACAAAGGGTTTAGGCGGCGGCTCTTTATCCAATGTAAAGTTGACGCTCCGTAACTCTACGGTGACTGACGCGTTACTTGCCGAAGCCGATATCGATTTGTTTCTGGTTGTTGCTGGCGACAGCAAGAGGCTTGAGCCAACTGATGCTCCACCCTCGAAAAGAAAAGCCCGGCTGCAAGTGGCGCCGGGCCTCGAATTTGCTTGATGGCGGATAAATCAGGCCGCCCGCACCGAATTCAGGAACTTGCCGACCTGGAGCTTGAGGCGGCCTGACTCCGACGACAGCGACTGGGCCGACGAAAGTACCTGCGAGGATGCCGTGCCGGTCTCGCCGGCGCCGCGCTGCACGTCGGTGATGTTGGCGGAGACCTGCTGGGTGCCCCGAGCGGCCTGCTGCACGTTGCGGGAGATTTCCTGGGTTGCGGCACCCTGCTCTTCCACGGCGGCCGCAATGGTCGAGGATATTTCCGACAGCCTCTCGATCGTGGAGCTGATCGCCTGAATCGCCCCAACCGACTCCTGCGTCGCGGCCTGGATGCCCGTGATCTGCTGGCCGATCTCGCCGGTCGCCTTCGAGGTCTGCTCCGCCAGCGCCTTCACTTCGGAGGCAACGACAGCAAAGCCGCGGCCGGCGTCGCCGGCGCGGGCCGCCTCGATGGTGGCGTTGAGCGCCAGCAGATTGGTCTGTTCGGCGATGGTGTTGATGAGTTCGACCACCGCGCCGATGCGGGCTGCCGCCTTCGACAATTCGCTGACCCGGTCATTGGTGGTGCGGGCCTGATCGACGGCCTCATTGGCCATCCGCGCCGATTCCTGAACCTGACGGCCGATCTCGGTGATGGACGAAGCCATCTCCTCGGTGGAAGAGGCCACCGACTGCACATTGGTGGAGGCTTCCTCGGAAGCCGCCGCCACCATCGTGGTCAGTTCCTGGGCGCGTTCAGCCGTCGACGTCAGCGTTCCGGCGGCCGATTCGAGCTGGGTCGACGCCGACGACACCGTCTCCACGATATTGCCGACCGCACCTTCGAAATCGTCGGCGAGCTTGATCATTTCGGCCTTGCGCCGCTTCGCCGCGACCAGGTCCTGCTCGACCTTGGCTTCGGCTTCCTCGCGCGCCTTGTGCTCGGCGTTCTCGCGGATGACAGTCACCGTCTTGGCGAGGTCGCCGATTTCGTCGCCGCGGCCGGCGCCGGGAATCTCGACCTCGATATTGCCGCCGGCCATCTCGCCTAGCGCACCGTTGAGGCGCGTCATCGGACGGGCGACGCCGAGGAAGGAGAATATTACCGAAGCGATCAGCGAAGCGACCACGACGATCGCCATGATCAGGTTGATCTGATTGGCGCTCTCGGTGTCGGACATCACCGCGTCCTTGGAGATCTTCGCATCCTTCTGCGCACCGCCGACCGTCTCCTCCATCAGGTGGGCGACGTCAGCGGCAGCCTTGACGGTGCGGGTGGCGATGATTTCGCTCTTCGACTGCTCGGTCTTGACGGCCTCCTCATTGGCGGCCAGGAAGCGTTTCACGATCGAGGAAAGGTTGCTGACCACGACCAGCAGATCCCGGTCATCGGCTTCGCCACGCAGCTTGTTGAAGATATCCTTGAGCGAGGCTTCGGTCTTTGCCATCTCCGTGACCAGGTTGGCATCGCCGGTGGCGCCGAGCTTCCAGGCACCAGCCCGCAGCGCGTTCACCTTGCCATCGGCCTGAAACAGCAAACGCTCGATCTCGAGGCGGTTGTCGAGCTTCTGCATAGCCGGCAGCTTCAGCTGAGAATCAACCGACTTGTTCCATTCTTCGGAAATGGCCGAGCGCTTCTCGATTTGAGCCAGCAGCGTCGTCTGCGCCTTCGCGAGATCTTCCACCGCCGCGGTAAAGCCTTCCATCAGGGCCTTGGTCTTCTGGAGCTGTTCTTTGGCTTCCGGCCGCTGGGCCGTTGCCAGCGCCGCCTCCAGCTCCTTCACCGCGCTCGCCTTGTGGCGCTGCAGATCGGCAAGGGCCTTTTCGACTTGCGCGGGCGTTCTCGCCATTCGAACGTCGCCAGCGTCAAGCTGAATCTTGCGCAGGTCGATATGCGCGGCGAGCGCATTATTCGCCACCTGCTGCGATCGGGAGGCGCGATCGCCGGCTTCCTCGATTTTCGTTTCGGTGACCATCTGATTGGCCACCATGCCGATTGCCAGCAAGACGCCGACCGCTCCGGCCAAGCCCAGTTTGTTTCCGATACGGTTGAGCTTGATCATGACGGCGACCCCAAATTCTTCTGAAGCATTTTTCCGGAGGCGGAATTTGCGACGGAACGGAACCCACAACCTGCGCACGCAAACCCCGAAGATGCGGGTCAGCGTAGTGGCGACCGGTTAATTTCCGCTTGCGTAAAGCTACGGAATATCCAGCTTGGTTGTAATTCCATCGACTTCTCGTCACACGCGAAAAGGCCCGACTCCCTCGCCGGGAGCCGGGCCCTTCGTCTGTCGCCGGCCGGTTGTCAGGCTGCCCGAACCGACTCCAGGAACTTGCCGACCTCGAGCCTGAGGCGATTGCTGTCGCCCGACAGCAACTGCGCCGCCGAAAGCACCTGCGAGGAGGCCGCGCCGGTCTCGCTGGCACCGCGCTGCACATCGGTGATGTTGGTAGAGACCTGCTGGGTGCCCCTGGCCGCCTGCTGCACGTTGCGGGAGATTTCCTGCGTTGCCGCGCCCTGCTCTTCCACGGCAGCCGCGATCGCCGAGGAGATCTCCGCCAGCCTTTCGATGGTGCCGCTGATTTCCTTGATTGCGCTCACGGACTCCTGGGTCGCGCCCTGGATGCCGGCAATCTGCTGGCTGATTTCGCCGGTGGCCTTTGCCGTCTGTTCGGCGAGCGCCTTGACTTCCGACGCCACGACCGCAAAGCCGCGGCCGGCATCGCCGGCACGCGCCGCCTCGATGGTGGCGTTGAGCGCGAGCAAATTGGTCTGGCCGGCGATGGTGTTGATGAGTTCGACCACGTCGCCGATCCGGCCCGCCGCCTTGGACAATTCGCTGACCCTGTCGTTGGTGACGCGGGCCTGACCGACCGCGTCCGTCGCCATCCGCGCCGATTCCTGCACCTGACGGCCGATCTCGGTCACCGACGAAGAAAGCTCTTCGGTCGCCGACGCCACTGACTGCACGTTGGCGGAGGCTTCGCCGGAAGCCGAGGCCACGGTTGATGTCAGCGTCTGCGAGCGTTCGGCCGTCGCCGACAGCGTGCCGGCGGAGTCTTCGAGCTGCGTCGAAGCCGACGACACCGTCTGCACGATCTCGCCGATCACGTTTTCGAAGTTGCGGGTGATGCCGTCGACCCGCCGGCCACGCTCGATCTTGGCTTCGGCGTCGGCGGCTGCGGCCTCGTCGGCGGCCTTCTTGGCAATCAGCGCCTGCTTGAAGACCTGCAAGGTGTCCGCCATCGCGCCGATTTCGGTCTTCTCGCCCTGATGCGGCACATCCGCGCTCAAGTCGCCGTTGCCCAGCGCCTGCATCGGCGTGACGATGGAGGCGATGCCATCAGATACGTCGCGAACCAGATAATAGCTGACGGCGATGCCGATGAGCACGGCCGCGCAGAGGATCGCGGCCAGCATGATCAAGGCGGAAGCGTAGCTGTCGGCCGCCTCCTGCGCCGCCTTGTCGCCGCCCGCGTTGTTGAGGTCGATATTCTTCTTCAGAACGGCATCGGCCTGAAGCCCGATCTTGTTCACGGTCGTTGCATTCAGGTCGTTGGCTTCAGTGGGAATCTGCCCGACCGCATTGCGGGACAGCTCCATGACTTCCTGGGTGCCCCTGCGGTATTTGTCCCAGAGCTGCGCCCACTCATTATACAGCGTGCGCTCTTCCGCCGACGTAATCAGGGGCTCATAGGCTGCGCGGATCTTGTTGTTGGCCTCGATCACGGCAGCCAGGGTCTTTTCCGTCGCCAGCTTTTCATCCAGCGTCTCGCTCAGCATGTGCTCGCGGATCACGTTGCGATAGGTGATGACGCCGGCGCGGAGGTCACCGAGCACGCGCACGCTCGGCATCCAGCTCGTCGCGATGTCCACCGTGTTGGCGTTGATGGCGCGCATGTTGCGGACGGCGAGCAGGCCCATGCCCGTCATCGCGACGAGCAGGAAGGCAACCACGGCGACGATCTTGGTGCGGATGGAGTACCTGGCGAGCATGGCTGGAATCTCTTGGTCTTGGGCGCGCGGGGAGCACGCCGGATGGCGGCAAGGCTGGAAGACGGAGGATGCCTTGCCGACATCAAACCCGATGCGTCCTCAGGTTGAGTTAACGCGCGTTGGCAAAGAAGACCGACGCGGCGGACCTTACCGGGAGATGAACGCCGGCTAAGCCGTTAGCGCATCAGCTTCAGTGCATCGGAAAAAAACTCGGGCCCGCCGAAATTGCCCGATTTCAGCGCAAGCAGCATCTCGCCCTTGTCGGCACCCACAGCGCTTAAAACCGGCACTCCTGCAGCGATTTCTGCGCCTACGAGGAATCCGGGAATGCGCAGGCGATCGACGACCGCGCCTGAAGTTTCACCACCCGCGACCACCAATCGCCGCACGCCCGACCGCACCAGGCCTTCCGCAATATCGGCCATCGCCTGCTCGATGGCATGCCCGGCTGCATCGCGGCCATGACGAGATTGCAGAGCTGCGACCTGATCCGGCGTCGAGCTGCTGGCGATCAGAATGGGACCGCCGCTGATTCGGTCGCTCGCCCAGGCCAGCGCGCGACGTACCTCGCCGGGGCCGGCGATGATCTGTTCGGGATCGAGATGCAGGACGGCCATGGACTTCTCGGCGTTGGCGATCTGGGCCAGCGTCGCCTGCGAACAGCTCCCCGCCAGGCACGCCGCCGGTCCGCCGACCGCTGCCCCGGACACCGCGCCGGCCGAAGCCGATTTGACCTTGCCGGAGGCGACCAGCCCCCGGGCGAGGCCGAGACCGATGCCGGATGCGCCGACCGACAGGCGATGATCGAGCGCGACGCTGCCGATGGTTTCGAGGTCGCGATCGAACACGGCGTCGATGATCGCGGCGCCAATGCCCTTCCCCGCGAGATCAGCGAGACGTGCGCGAACCGCATCCGCGCCGCGCGAAAGCGTGGCGAGATCCACCAGCCCGACCTTGGTCTGGCTCTGGCGTGCCAGCACCCGCACCAGGTTGGAATCGTGCATCGGGTTAAGCGGGTGATCCTTCAGCGGGCTTTCGTTCAGCGGCACAGAGCCTACGAACAGATTGCCCTGATAGACGGTGCGGCCGGTTTCCGGAAAGGCCGGCGTCACCAGCACGATGGCGTCGCCGGAATCGGCGCGCAGCGCGTCCATGACAGGGCCGATATTGCCGGCGTCGGTGGAATCGAAGGTCGAACAGATCTTGAACAGCACGTGGCCGGCGCCGCGGCCGCGCAGCCATTTGTCCGCCGCGCGCGAACGATCGACCGCAACATCCGCCTCGATCGAGCGGCTCTTGAGCGACACCACGACCGCGTCGACCTCCGGCAACGCGAGATCGTCGGAAGGTACGCCGATGGTCTGCACCGTGCGCAGGCCCTGGCGGGTCAGCGTGTTGGCGAGATCGGAGGCGCCGGTGTAGTCGTCGGCGATGCAGCCCAGCGATAACTTCACGATTTTGCTCCGGCATAGGGCTTGAACCAGCCGAGGCCGTCGGCGGTCTTGGCCCGCGGGTTATATTCGCAGCCGACGAAGCCGCCATAGCCGAGGCGATCGAGTTCAGCGAACAGGAACGGATAGTTCAGCTCCTCGCCATCGGGCTCGTTGCGCGAGGGAATGCTGGCGATCTGGACGTGGCCGGTGATCGGCATCATCTCGCGCAACCGCATGGTGACGTCGCCATGAATGATCTGGCAGTGATAGATGTCGAACTGCAGTTTCAGGTTCGCGATCTTAAGCTCGGTGATCAGGTCGCGGGCGAAGCCAAAATCGTTGAGAAAGTAGCCCGGCACGTTGCGGGCATTGATCGGCTCGATCACGACGTCGAGGCCATGAGGCGCGAAGAATTCCGCGGCCCATGTCACCGACTTATAAAACTGCTCGACGGCTTTTGGTTCGCTGCGGCTGGCGATACCTGCCATCAGATGCAGCCGCTTGACACCGGTTGCCTTGGCATAAGGAAGCGCCGTCTCAAGGCTTCGCTTCAGATCGTCGAAGCGCTCCGGCAGCGCGGCAAAGCCTTTTTCGCCGGCATCCCAATTGCCCGGCGGCAAATTGAACAACGCCTGCGTCAGACCGTTTTTCTGCAACCGTTCGCCGACGGCCTCCGCCGGATGATCGTAGGGAAACAGGAATTCGACCGCGGTGAAGCCCGCTTTCGCCGCTGCGTCGAAGCGATCGAGGAACGGTACATCCGTGAACATCATGGAGAGATTGGCGGCAAAACGCGGCATCGAGCGTCCCCTTCTTGATCTTGCTGCTATTTCGGCTCACCCGGCAGATGCGTGCCAGTGACCTTGGCATACATCCGCGCCACCGACGCGTCGTCATCGCGGCCCATGCCGGATGCGGCCGTCATCAGGAACATCTGCAGCGCGGCGGCGGCAACCGGCACCGGGAATTTCTGCGAACGCGCCATGTCCTGGATGATGCCGAGGTCTTTCACGAAAATCTCTACCGCGCTGCGCGGCGCGTAGTCGCCGTCGAGCACGTGCGGCATGCGGTTCTCGAACATCCAGGAATTACCGGCGGAGGCCGTGATCACCTCGTAGACCTTCCTGATATCGAGGCCCTGCTTGGCGGCGAAGGCGATGGCTTCGGAGGCGGCGGCGATGTGCACGCCGGCCAGCAACTGGTTGATCATCTTGAACGCGGCGCCCTGGCCGGCGTCGTCGCCAAGCTCGTAGAGTTTTGCGGCCATCGCATCGAGCGCCGGACGGGCTTTGGCAAAGGCGGCCGGACTGCCGGATGCGAGGATCGTGAGCTCACCCTGCGCCGCCCGCTGCGCGCCGCCTGATATCGGCGCGTCGAGGTAGTGCCGTCCGGTTCCTTCGAGTTGCTTCGCTAGCCGGCGCGCGACGTCGGGGTCCATCGTGGCGGAGGAGATGAACACGGCTCCCTTGCCCAGGGTTTCGGCGACGCCATTGGCGCCGAACAGGATGGCTTCGGTTTGGGCTGCGTTGACGACCACGCTGACGACGATGTCGGCCGATTTGGCAGCCTCCGCTGGCGTGCTGGCGCCCTTGCCGCCGTCAGCCACAAACCGCTTCACCGAATCCGCCGAAACGTCGCAGCCGGTCACTTCGAGCCCGGCGCGGCGCAGCGAGGTCGCCATGCCGAATCCCATCGAGCCCAGCCCGATGACGGCAACGCGCGGTTTGGCGGATTCTGGCATGCGGCGGTCCCTCACATGGTTTCATTCTAGCCGCCATTGGCTGGCGGCTCCTTGCCTCTGGGTATCACGGCTTGGCCGCGCTGCCAAAGCGTGAGACAAGGCTTCAAAACGGGGTCAGTTCATGAGCGAAACCAGGATCCGCGAGGAAATCTGCCGCCTCGGCCGCTCGCTGTTCGAGCGCGGGCTGACGCCGGGCTCCTCGGGCAATATCAGCGTGAAACTCGATGACGGCGGCTGGCTGGTGACCCCGACCAATGCGTCGCTCGGCTCGCTGGACCCGGCGCGGATGTCGCGGCTTGGCCCCGACGGACGGCTGGTCTCCGGCGATGCCCCGACCAAGGAAGTCCCGCTGCATACCGCGCTCTACCAGACCCGCACCGCCGCACGCGCCGTGGTGCATCTGCATTCGACCCACTCGGTGGCGTTGTCGATGCTGCCCGAGATCGACCCCCGCGCCGCGCTGCCGCCAATGACGCCGTATTATTTGATGAAGTGCGGCCACACCGCGCTGGTACCGTATTATCGGCCCGGCGATCCGGCGGTGGCCGACGCCATCAAGGGGCTGGCCGGGAAATACTCGTCCGTGCTGCTCGCCAATCACGGGCCGGTGGTGTCGGGCGACACGCTGGAATCCGCTGTTTACGCGATCGAGGAACTGGAAGAGACAGCGAAACTGTATTTGCTGCTGCGGGGGCTGAACCCGCGGTATTTGTCGCCAGAACAGGTGAAGGATTTGACTAAGACGTTCGGGTTGACGCTGCCGGAACATGACGAGCATTCGTAGCGATCGTATGCCGAACTCTCTCCACGTCATTGCGAGCGAAGCGAAGCAATCCAGGGGCCACAGAAAAATTGATTGCTTCGGAGCTAACGCTCCTCACAACGCCGGCGGAGAGATCGGATGAAACAGCCCTGCGTCTACATCGTGGCGAGCTGCCGCAACGGAACACTCTATACCGGCGTAACAAGCAACCTGCCGAAACGGGCTTTTGAACATCGTGAAGGGCTGGTTGCTGGGTTTTCAAGGAAGCACGCGTGCAAGCTTCTGGTTTGGTACGAACTTCACGACAGCATGGTCGAGGCCATTACGCGCGAAAAACAAATCAAGGCAGGTAGCCGCGCCAAGAAGCTGGCATTGATTGAGAGCCTTAACCCCAGCTGGAAGGATCTTTACGGCGATCTAATTTGAGTTCGTCATTTCGCAGAGTATAAGCCACAAAGCCGTCCGGACCGTCTCTGCCGTGAAATTTCTGGATTGCTTCGCTTCGCTCGCAATGACGTGGAGAGAGCCTGCCCTCCCCGGTGCATCACAGCCCCAGATACGCCTTCCTTACATCCGGATTGACGCGGATGTCCGCAGCACTCCCCTGCATCAACACGCGGCCCGTCTGCAGGATATAGGCCCTGTCAGCAATCTCCAGACACTCCGACATGCGCTGTTCGACGATCAGCACGGTCATCCCCGCGTCGCGGATGCGCTTCACCGCCTGGAAGATTTCATCGACCAGTTTCGGCATGATGCCCTGCGACGGCTCGTCGAGCATCAACAGCCGTGGCCGCGTCATCAGCGCGCGGCTGATCGCCAGCATCTGCTGTTCGCCGCCGGACAGTGTTTCGGCGCGCTGCTCCAGCCGTTCCTGCAGGCGCGGAAACAGTTGGAACACGAGATGCAGCGGCTCCTCGCGGTTGCTCTGGCCGCGAAAAAGATAGCTGCCGAGCCGCAGATTGTCGCGCACCGACAGCCGCGGAAACAGCCGGCGGTTTTCCGGCACATAGGCAATGCCGCGCGAGGTGATGACGTGCTGCGCCATGCCGTCGATGCGGGCGCCGTCGAACGACACGGTGCCGGAGCGCGGACGTTCCGCGCCCGCGATCGATTTCAGCAATGTGGATTTGCCGGCCCCGTTAGCGCCGGCGACGCAGACGATTTCGCCCTTTGCCACCTCGATCGAGACCGCCGAGATCGCGACCAGGCCCTGATAGGCGGTGGTGACTTCATGCACCGACAGCATGACGGTCTCCCAGATAGGCGGTAATGACTTTCGGATCGCGGACGACGTCGGCAGGCTTGCCTTCGACCAGCACCTTGCCGAGATCGAGCACGATGGCGCGGTCGACCAGTGGCATCACGATTTCCATGACATGCTCGACCATCAGCACGGTGACGCCGGTATCGCGTACCTTACGCACCAGTTCGACGCCGGTTTTGGCTTCGACCGGCGTCAGCCCGGTGAGCACTTCGTCGAGCAGCAGCAATTTCGGCTCGGTCGCAAGCGCCCGGGCGACTTCGAGCCGGCGCTTTTCGGAAGGCACGAGATCGCTGGCCAGCACGTCGGCGCGCGGGCCGAGTCCGCAGAATTCCAGCACCTGATGCGCCTTGCGGCGGGCATCGCGCATCACGGTGGTGCGGACCAGCGCGCCGACGATGACGTTGTCGATGACCGTCATGGTCTCAAAACTCTTCACGACCTGGAACGTGCGGCCGATCCCGCGCTGGCAGCGTTCCGCCGCCGGCAATGCGGTGACGTCCTCACCGTCGAAGATGATCGAGCCTTGAGTCGGCGGCAGCACGCCCGCGATCAGGTTGAACAGCGTCGACTTGCCGGCGCCGTTCGGACCGATCAGGCCGACGATTTCGCCGCGTCCGACCGAGATCGAGACGTCGCTGTTCGCAATCAGGCCACCGAAGCGCTGCCAGACGCCGCGGGTTTCGAGGAGTGGCGCCGTCGTCATCGTGCCGCCTCCTTACGCCCCAGCGAGAACAGACCGACCAGCCCCTGCGGCCGCGCCAGCGAGATCGCGATGAT
The DNA here is from genome assembly GCF_018596315.1 of Bradyrhizobium sp. SRL28. Taxonomy (GTDB): domain Bacteria; phylum Pseudomonadota; class Alphaproteobacteria; order Rhizobiales; family Xanthobacteraceae; genus Bradyrhizobium. The sequence continues at coordinate 127,967 of NZ_JAHEAG010000001.1, forward strand.
CAGGCCGCCATAGACGATCAGGTCGACACCGCGGCCGGAGCCGCCGGCGTAGGACCGCGTCAATTCCGTGAGCGGGATCAGAATGACGGCGCCCAGCATCGGCCCCCACAGCGTGCCGATACCTCCCAACACCGCGGGCAGCGCCATCAACAGCGAGATGTGAAAGCCCATGATACTCTCGGGATCGATATAGGAGACGAACTGCGCATAGAAGCTGCCGCCGACCGCGACCAGGAACGCCGATACCGCGGCTGCGCCCATCTTGGAATTGAAGACGACGACACCAAGGCTTTCAGCGGCGTCCGGATTGTCCTTCACCGCGCGCCACCAATAGCCCCATTTGGAATCTTCCAGCCACCAGGTGACGAACCAGGCGACGCAGGCCAGCGCCAGCGCGAAGTAGAAGTACGGCAGCTTGCTGCGCGGGAACTGGAATTTCAGCCAACTGTCGCCGCGCACGGGAATCTCGATGCCCATTGCAGCACCCGCCCAATCCCAATTGTGGAACAGCAAGAGCCCGATCTCGGCGATGACGATGGTGGCGATGACGAAGTAATGCCCGCGCAGGCGGAAGCAGGGATAACCGAGCGCCATGGCAATGACAGCGGAGATCACGCCGCCGCCGAGCATGCCAAACCACGGCAAGACACCGAACTTGGTGAACAGCAGCGTCGTGGTATAGGCGCCAATCCCGAAATAGAGCGCGTGACCGAGCGAGATCTGTCCGCAATAGCCGGAGAGGATATTCCAGCTCTGCGACAGCGCCCCCCACATCAGCGTCAGCACCATGATGTTCTGGACGTAGGAGTCCTTGACAAAGAGCGGCACCACGGCTGCCGTCGCGGCAAGACAAAATGCGACGATGAGGTCGCGGCGGCGGCTTCTGGCGAAATTCGTATCCATCACATCGATCCGAACAGGCCGCGCGGCCGGATGAAGACGACGAGGAGATAGACCGCGTAAATGCCGACCGCCTTGAGCGAAGGCGGCAGGAGCATTGCGGTCGTGGCCTCGACGAGGCCGACGATGATGCCGCCGGCGAAGGCGCCGAACACGCTGCCGAATCCGCCCAGCGCCACCGTCACATAGGCGATCAGCGCGAACGAAGCGCCGACGTCGGGATAGATGTAGAAGAAGATCGCCATCACGGCGCCGGCGAGGCCCACCAGCGCCGCACCAAGGCCCCAGCCCAGCGCAAACACCTTGTTCTTGTCGATACCGACCAGCGCCACCGCGCCGGCGTCCTCGCGGGTCGCCTCCAGCGCGCGGCCGAAATCAGTGCGGTTGATGAAGAGGTAGAGCGCGCCGAATGCGGCGATCGCGACCAGGGCGCCCACCAGTTGCGGCACCGGCAGAAAGATGCCCGCAACCGAAACCGTTTTGCCGCCGAGCCAGGAATGCGTAACGCTGCGGTAGTCCGGCGTGAAGAAGAACTGCGCCACGCCGCGCATGACGATGGCGAGGCCGAAGGTGGAGAAGATCTGCACCATGCCGGCGTTGGCCTTGGCGCGGACCGCAAACCGCACGATCAACAGATAGGCCAAGGCTCCGAACACGAACAGCGCCGCGGCGACCAGCGGCGCCGCCAGCAACGGATCGATCGCGAAGAACACGAACAGGAAGAACGTCGCATACATCGCGATCATCAGGAATTCGCCATGGGCGAAGTTCACGACGTCCATCAGGCCGAAGATCAGCGCAAGGCCTACGGCAATCAGCCCGTAGAGCAGCCCCATCAACAGGCCGCTCGCCAGACTTTGGATAATGGTCTCGGCCGTCATGTCCCCCGTCCCCCTCGTGTTCGATGCTTATTTCATCGGCCAGACGGCTTCGGCGATCGCGGCCTGCGGCGGGAAGATGGTGACGAACTTGCCGCCGATATATTGCAGCAGCACCGGATCGGCGTCGTTGTTCTGGCCCAGCTCGTCGAACTTGACGCGCTTCCACGGCATGATGGTCTGCTCGCCCGGAATGTCGGTCGCCACCAGCGCCTCGCGGATCTTTTCGCCGTCGGTGGATTTGGCGCGGTTGATGGCGTCCGCCATCACCAGCAGACCCATGAACTGCCGCGACGTCAGGTCGTTGAAGTCCTTGCCCGACTTCTCCTTGAACATGGTGTTGATCGTGCCGACCATCGGCCGCTTGGCGGCGAGATCGAGCGAGAAGCTGCCGCGCGAGATCACGCCTTCCAGCTTGTCGCCGACCGCATCATACAGCGCCTTTTCGGAGAAGCCGGCGTTCTGGGCGACGATCGCGTTCGGCTTGTAGCCGAGCTCGGCCATGGTCTTGACCAGCAGGATGCCGTCGGTGGTGTAGCTCGAGGGCATCAGCACGTCGGCGTTCGCCGTCTTGAGCTGCTGAACCTCCGCCGACAATGAGGGAGAATTGGAGCGATACTTGATGTCGGTGGCGATCTTGTAGCCGCGGTCGGCAGCCAGCTTGAGCTGGGTGTTGGCGGAGTCGGTACCGAAGATGGTGTCTTCGTGGAACAGCGACAGCGTGTCGATCTTGGCGCCCTTCTTCTTCATGGCGTCGAAGAAATTGAACATCGCGGCCGAGAACATCTCGTCATGCGGCGCGGCGCGGAAATAGAACTTGAGACCGCGCTTATGCAGGCTCGGCGAGGAATTGTCGGCCGAGATGAATGGGACCTGGTAGCGCTCGCAGACCTGGCTGACGGTGACCGCGACCGAGCTCTGATAGGTGCCGATGACGGCGCAAACCTTTTCCTGGGTGATCAGGCGTTCGGTCTCGGCGCGGCCCTTCTGCGGATCGGCCTGGTGGTCGGCGAACACGAGGCGGATCTTGGCGCCGCCGAGGCCGGGCAGGCCTTCGCCCTTTGCCAGCGGCAGATCGAAATCATGGTTCTTGTTGATGATGTCGAGCGCGGTCTCGAACGACTTCTGCGCATCGACGCCCATCTGGGCGCTGGCGCCGGAGAACGGATAGATCACACCGATCACCACTTCGGAAGTTTGTGCACGGGCCGCGATGGGTCCAAGTGCAGCAGCGGCGGTAGCTCCAAGCAAGACATTCCGGCGCGTGATGTTCATGGCGATATCCTCTGTTGGATCGGCAACTATCGATGAAGCGGTTGATGGTTACGGTAAAGCCTCAATGCGTGGCATTGAGTGCATCAAAGCACGGCAAGCTGTTTGTTCATGAGATCGGTCACCAGCATCAGCCCGGGTGCATGCGTAATGGCAAACGGCAGCTTCGCGGCTGCGATCACCGATTGCGGCGTGACACCACACGCCCAGAACACCGGAATTTCGTCGGCGCCGATCGGCACCGCATCACCGTAATCGGGCTTGTTGATGTCGGCGATGCCGATCGCATGCGGATGGCCGAGATGAACCGGCGCGCCGTGCACAGAGGGAAAGCGCGAGGTGATCTGCACCGCGCGGATCGCGTCCGCTGGCTTGAATGGCCGCATCGACACCACCATCGGCCCCGCGAACGGCCCTGCGGAACCGCAGGCGATATTGGTGCGGTACATCGGCACGCGCAGCTTGCGCTCGATGTGACGGATCGGCAGGCCGTCCGCCAGCAATGCCTCCTCGAAGGAATATGAACAGCCGATCACGAAGGCGACGAGGTCGTCGCGCCAGTGCGCCGTGATGTCGGTCGGCTCTTCCACCACCTCGCCATCACGCCAGACGCGATAGCGCGGCAGGTCGGTGCGGATGTCGAGATCGATGCCGAGCGCAGGGATCCTGGGATCGCCGACATCGGACATGCCGATGATCGGGCACGGTTTGGGATTGAGCTGGCAGAACCGATGGAACGAGGCTGCGAGCTTCTCGGGCAGGATCACAAGGTTGCCCTGGACGAAACCGTTGGCGACGCCGGCCGTGGTGGCGGCCATGCCGCTGCGGCAGGCATGCCGGGCCGCGACGCTCGGCGATAAATCCGCCGTATCGTGGCCGCGTGTTTCCGTCCTCGCCAAGCTGGTCATCGTTATCCCCGCTTCCATTCTTGTCGACATCCACTCCCGCATATGGCTATGATAATGTCTAATCGTCTTTTCTAATCAAGTTCAATAAATTTTCATTATCAACCTGCGATCAGAGGATGCATGACTGATTTCAAGGCAATTGAGACTTTCATGTGGGTGGTGACGCTCGGCAGCTTCCGCGGCGCTGCGCAGAAGCTCAACACCACCCAGCCCGCGATCTCGCAACGGATCGCCCAGCTCGAACGCGAGGTGGGCGTGAAACTCCTGCAGCGCGACCGCCGCATGGTGCTGCCGACGCCAAGCGGCCGGCAGTTGATGGTCTATGCCGAGAAGCTGATCGGCTTGCGCTCGGAAATGCTGGCGGTCGTCGGCGACCGTTCGGCGATGCGCGGCGTGCTTCGGCTCGGCGTCGCCGAAACCATCGTCCACACCTGGCTGCCGCAACTGATCAAGAGCGTCAACCACGCCTACCCGAACCTCTCGCTCGAAATCGAGGTCGACATCACCTCGAATTTGCGAACCCGGCTGCTCGCACAGGAAATCGAACTCGCTTTCGTGCTCGGGCCGCTGACGGCGCCGATGGTCAATAACCGGACGCTGTGCGATTATGCCATAGGCTTTACGGCCAGTCCCTCGCTCGGGCTCGGCAAACAGGAGCTGACCCTGCACGATCTGGCGAAATTTCCGATCATCACCTTTTCGCGCCGGACTCAGCCCTATGAGATCGTGCGTTCCCTGTTCAACCGGCCTGACCTGCCGCCGATACGGCTGCATGCCAGCGCTTCGCTCGCAACCGTCATCCACATGGCAATCGAAGGTCTCGGCATCGCCTTGATACCGACCGCAATCGTCGAGGACGACATGGCAAACGGGCGGCTGCAATTGCTATCGACCAATCTGCAGTTGGCGCCGCTGACGTTTTCGGCAAGCTGGCTCGCCTCCCCCGATACGGTCGCGGTGGAGCGCGTGGTCGAACTCGCCGCCAGCCTGGCGCGAGGCGGCGTCATTGTTGACGCGCCGCCGCAGGCGCGTCATTGAAAATGCGCACCTTGCATATCGTCTGAACTTCGGAACGGCCAATGACAAAAATCGCCTCCAACCTGCAAATCGACTCCGCCCGGCTGTGGGACACGATTCACGAAACCGCCAAATTCGGCGCCACGCCCAAAGGCGGTGTGCGGCGGCTGACGCTCGGCCCCGAGGACAAGCAGGTGCGCGACTGGTTCCGGAACGCCTGCGAGGCCGCAGGACTTGAAGTGCACGTCGATGCACTGGGTTCGATGTTCGGGCTGCGCAAGGGCCGCGACATGGCGAAGGCCCCAATCGGCCTCGGCTCCCACCTCGACACCCAACCCACCGGCGGCAAATATGACGGCGTGCTCGGCACGCTGGCGGCGTTGGAAGTGGTGCGTACACTCAACGATGCCGGCATCGAAACCGAGACGCCGATCTGCATCTGCAACTGGACCAACGAGGAAGGCTCGCGGTTTGCGCCGGCGATGATGGCGTCGGCGGCTTACGTGGGCGACTTCACCACCGACGACATCTTGTCGCGCCGGGATGCCGAGGGCGTCACCGTGGCACAGGCGCTCGACGGCATCGGATATCGCGGCGCGACCCCGGTGGGGACGCAGAAATTCTCAGGGTTCGTCGAACTGCACATCGAACAGGGGCCGATTCTGGAGGCGGAAAACAAGACCATCGGCGTGGTCGATTCCGGCCAGGGCGTGCTCTGGTATGACGGCAAGATCACCGGTTTCGAAAGCCATGCCGGATCGACGCCGATGCCTTTGCGGCGCGACGCGCTGGCGACGCTGTCCGAAATCGTGCTGGCGATGGAGGCCATTGCCAGGAAGCACGGGCCGAAGGCCGTCGGCACCGTCGGCGAGGCGGTGATTGCCAACCCCTCGCGCAACGTCATTCCCGGCGAGATCGCCTTCACGGTCGACTGCCGCAGCGCCGATGCCGCCATCATGGACACGCTGGACAAGGATTTGCGCAGCGCGATTGCCGAGATCGCGGCACGGCGCAAGGTCGATGTCCAGTTCGATCTGATCTGGCGCAAGCCGCCGACGCATTTCGATCCGCGGCTGGTCGACGCCGTGGAGAACGCCGCGAAGATGCTTGGGCTTTCGCATCGCCGCATCACCTCCGGCGCCGGCCACGATGCCTGCAACCTCAACACCGTGATGCCGGCGGCGATGGTGTTCGTGCCGTGCAAGGACGGCATCAGCCACAACGAACTGGAAGACGCCACGCAGGCCGATTGCGCGGCGGGCGCCAATGTGCTGATGCATACCGTGCTGGCGCTGGCCGGCGTCGCATCCTGATGAATAGAGCTTGATAAACAGAACTTGGGGAAATGCCATGCGTGGAGTTTTCGTCGACGCCAATGAATCGCTGGCCGTGATCTTCGAGCGGCTGCAGAAGCCGGGCGATCCCGAGGTGCGGATCAACCGGGACCCGGACATCAGCCCGGAGCAATACCCTGAGATCCTCGACGGTGCCGAGATCGCCATCGTCGATCACACCGCGCTGCCGACCGACATCGCCAAGAAGTGCGCCGGGCTCAAGCATGTCGTGTTTCTCGGCACCGGCGCGCGCAGCTACATGAACCCGGACGAACTCGCCGAGACCGGCATCCACGTGCATCTGATCAAGGGCTATGGCGATACCGCCGTGGCGGAATGCGCTATCGCGCTGATGTGGGAGGGCGCGCGCGGCCTTGCCAAGATGGATCGCGGCATCCGCGCCGGCAACTGGCTGCGCGACGACGGCATGCAACTGACCGGCAAGACGCTCGGCCTGATCGGCTTCGGCGGCATCGCAGCCGAGGTGGCGCGTATCGCGCTAGGGTCGGGCATGCATGTGATCGCCTGGAACCGGTCACCGAAAAAATATCCGAAGGTCGAGTTCCTCGATTACGACGAAGTACTGACCGAGAGCGACGTGCTCTCGATCCATCTCCTCCTGAACGACGAGACGCGCGGCATGATCTCACGTGCCTGCATCGAGGCGATGAAGCCCGGCGTCATCCTCGTCAATACCGCGCGCGGCGCCATCGTCGACGAGGAGGCCATGATCGAGGCGCTGCAATCCGGCCAGATCCGTCATGCCGGCCTCGACGTCTTCAACATCGAACCGCTGCCGGCGGATCATCCCCTGACGAAACTCGACAATGTGACGCTATCGGCGCATTCGGCGTTCCGCACGCCGGAAGCGAGCGAGAACTTGATGCGCGCGGCGTGGGAGCATTGCCGGAGGATCGTGAAGGGAAAATAGCCGACAATACCTCGTTCGGCTTCGGACACCGGGTGCCCATGCCGGCACCGCCAGTGCCGGGCACGGATTTCAAGACATTCCTGTTTCTCACGCCGATCATCAAGCGGGATCAACGTATCGCCGAGGCGCTTTCGATCGCGAGCGATCCGGTGGAGATCCTGACCGTCAACCTGATCTCCGACCGTGAGTACGAGCTGATCAAGAAAGAGGGGGTTGATGGGTTTCTCGATCTGCTCGATGAGAATGATTACCCGCCGATTTTCGATCCGTCGCGAAGGTCGTATGTCTAGTTTTTACCATTCGCCGTAGGGTGGGCAAAGGCGCATTAGCGCCGTGCCCACCATCTATCCGAAATGCAACGATGGATGGTGGGCACGCTTCGCTTTGCCCACCCTACGGGATTCCTGCCGCTGCGCGTCAGTGATCAATCCACCATCTCCGCGACCGCCTTGCCGCAGGCAGTCGTATCAGCATTGCCGCCGAGATCCCTTGTCCGCAGCGTGCGTTCGCCGAGCGTGCGCTCGATGGCGCCGACGATCGATTGAGCCGCTTCCTTTTCGCCGAGATGCTCCAGCATCATCGCGCCGGACCAGATCATGCCGATCGGGTTGGCGATGCCCTGCCCTGCAATATCGGGCGCCGAGCCGTGCACCGGCTCGAATACCGACGGAAAATTGCCTTCCGGATTGATGTTGCCTGACGGCGCGATGCCGATGGTGCCGGTGCAGGCGGGACCCAGATCAGACAGGATGTCGCCGAACAGATTGGAGCCGACCACGACGTCGAACCAGTCCGGATGCAGCACGAAGTTCGCGGTGAGGATGTCGATGTGGTACTTGTCCCACTTCACACCAGGATAGTTCTTCGCCATCGCCTCCACGCGCTCGTCCCAATAGGGCATCGTGATCGAGATGCCGTTGGATTTCGTGGCCGAGGTCAGGTGCTTCTTCGGCCGCGACTGCGCGAGATCGAACGCGAATTTCAGGATGCGGTCGACGCCAACGCGCGTCATCACGGTCTGTTGCGTCACGAATTCACGGTCGGTATCCGGGAACATCCGACCGCCGACGGAGGAATACTCGCCTTCGGTATTTTCGCGCACCACCCAGAAATCGATATCGCCGGGCTTGCGATTGGCGAGCGGCGACGGCACGCCGGGCATCAGCCGCACCGGGCGCAGATTGACGTACTGGTCGAACTCGCGCCGGAATTTTATGAGCGAGCCCCACAGGGAAATGTGATCCGGGATTTTCGCCGGCCAGCCGACCGCGCCGAAATAGATCGCATCGTGCTTGCCGATTTTTGCCTTCCAGTCCTCCGGCATCATCTCGCCGTGCTTTTCGTAATAGTCCCAGGACGCGAAGTTGAAATGATCGAAATGAACCGACACGCCGTGCTTTTTCGCGGCCGCCTCCAGCACGCGCAGGCCCTCCGGGACCACTTCCTTGCCGATGCCGTCACCGGGAATGACCGCGATCCGATACTGCTTTTTGGCGCTGCTCATCGAGAGTTTCCTTGGCTGACTGTCAGGCGGCTAATGCCGGTTATTTGATTGCCTTGCAATGGACCAAACCTGCCCCTTGCGCAACGCTGCACTGCAATGTTGACCGCCATGGCGCCGCAAGCCTAACAATTTGCGGCCCCCTCTTTCTATCTCCCCTCACCCAAGCGAGTATTCCCATGGATCTGCATCTGCGCGGCAAGCGCGTCCTGATCACCGGCGCCTCCAAAGGCATTGGCGCGGCTGCGGCCGAAGCCTTTGCCGAAGAAGGCTGCGACGTCATGCTGGCCGCCCGCAGTGGCGAACAGTTGAAGGCGCTGACCGAGCGGCTGCGCTCGGCGCATCAGATCAGCGCGACCGCCCATGTCGTGGACCTGCGCAAGCCGGACGACATCGCCAAGCTCGCCAAGGAAGCCGCCGACATCGACATTCTCGTCAACAATGCCGGCGACATCCCGGGCGGCTCGATCGACAAGATCGACGAGGCGACCTGGCGTCACGCCTGGGAGCTGAAGGTGTTCGGTTACATCAACCTGACCCGCGCGATCTACGCGCAGATGAAGGCGCGTGGCGGCGGCGTCATTGTCAACGACATAGGTGCAGCCGGCGAAAAGTTCGACGCCAACTACATCTGTGGCAGCGCCGGCAACGCCGCGCTGATGGCGTTCACCCGCGGGCTCGGCGGCAAGAGCCTCGCCGACAACATCCGCGTGGTCGGCATCAATCCCGGTCCCGTCGGCACCGACCGTCACGTCACGCTGTTGAAGACGCGGGCGAAGAACCAGTTCGGCGACGAGACCCGCTACAAGGAATTCCAGAAAGGCATGCCGCTCGGCCGGCCCGCGCATGCGCGTGAGATTGGCGATCTCATGGCGTTTTTGGCTTCTGACCGGTCGGGCTATACATCAGGGGTGATCTTTACGGTGGACGGCGGACATACGTCGGGGTGGGGTTAGCTCCACAGCTACTGCACGACCTCATCCTGAGGAGCGCGCTCTTGCGCGCGTCTCGAAGGATGCGACCACAGCTGGGCCTGCATGGTTCGAGACGGCGCTACGCGCCTCCTCACCATGAGGGTCCTGTGCGCGACGACTAACCCGTCGTCCGCTCGAACAACTGCCGGATCAGCGTCGTGATCCTCCCCTTCGGCGACATCATCTCGTACATGATGGTGAAGTGGTTCGCATCCGGGATTTCCTCGTACGTTACCGGCAATCCATATCGCGCGCGGTGGCCGGCGAAATCGGCGGTCTGCTTGCGCAACAGCGGCAGTTCGGCGCTGCCGACCACCAGCGACAGCGGTTTTGACGGACCGCCTTCCTGCATCATCGGCGAGTTGCGGCGGGAGGTTGCTTCATCGGCTTTGAGCTTCTCGTTGAGATAGGAATGGCGGATCGGTTCGAGATCGTAGATGCCTGAGATCGCCATTCCCGCCCTCACCTTTGGATGCGACAGCGCCATCGAGGTCAAGTGCCCGCCGGCGGACCAGCCTGATACCACGATGCCGCCGGCAGCGGCGCCAAGCGCCGGCAGTTGTCCGGTGAGGTAATCGATCCCGGCGTGGATTTCGGCGACGATTTCGTCCAGCGTCGCCTCCGGCGCCAGCGTGTAGCCGATCAGCGCCACATTGATGCCATGCGTCATCGGCCCTTCGGCCATAACGGTAAAAACCTCCTTCGCCCGCGCCTGCCAGTAGCCGCCGTGGATGAACAGCAGCGTCGGCGCGGTGTCAGCGGCTTTCAGGAAATCGATCCGGTTGCGCTCGCGCGGGCCATACCGCAGGTCGAGATGCCCGGGGAAACGCTTGCGCATCTCGGCGGAGCGCTGCTCCCAGCCTGCAACCATCTCGACGCTGCCGGGCACAGCTACGCCGTTATTGAGGCCGAGGTCCCGCGCCTCCTGGCTCATCGCGCGCCAGTCCAGCTCAGAAAACAGAGTCGTCATGCAATTTCTCCGGTCGGCCACAACTGTGGTGCGTTTCCACTTTGCCGGAAAATGTTCTACAGCACCATCTGCGATCAAGAAACGGAAACGAACGGAGATAGCGAAGTGGCTGATCAGGGGCTGGTGCATGAGACGGCGTGTGCCATCGTCGGCAAGCTGAAATCGGGCGAAGTCACCCCGCTCGACCTGCTCGACGTGCTGGAAAAACGCATCGCCGAGGTCGACGGCAAAGTCAACGCGCTGCCGACGCTGTGCTTCGATCGCGCCCGAAAGCACGCCACCGTGCTGATGAAGAAGCCAGCCAGCGAGCGCGGGCTGCTCGCCGGCCTTCCGATTCCGATCAAGGACCTCACCAATGTCGCGGGCGTCCGGACCACGCAGGGCTCGCCGATCTACAAGGACAATATCCCGGCGAAGTCGGACATCCTGGTCGAGCATCTCGAAAACAATGGCGGGGTGATCTACGCCAAGTCGAACACGCCGGAATTCGGCGCCGGCGCCAACACCTTCAACGAAGTGTTCGGCCCAACGCGCAATCCCTGGGATACGTCGCGCTCCGCCGCCGGCTCGTCGGGTGGCGCGGCAGTGGCGCTCGCCACCGGCACGGCGTGGCTCGCGCATGGCTCCGACATGGGCGGTAGCTTGCGCAATCCCGCGAGCTTCTGCGGCATCGTCGGCTTGAGGCCGAGCATCGGCCGCGTCGCGCATACGGTAGCCGCGGCGGTCGATCGCAATCTCGGCGTCCAGGGCCCGATGGCCCGCAACGTGGAAGACCTTGCGCTCTTGCTCGATGCCATGAGCGGCGAGCATCCAGCCGATCCGCTGTCGCTGCCGGTGCTGCCGAAATCGTTTCTTTCCGCCGCCCGTTCCGGCAGCAAGCCGAAGCGCATCGCCTATTCGCCCGATCTCGGCATCACGCCGGTCGATCCTGAAGTCGCGGCCATCACCCGCAAGGCCGCGCAGCGCTTTGCGGAAGCGGGCGTCATCGTCGAGGAAGCGCATCCGGATTTGCGCGAGGCGCACGAATGCTTCCATGTACTGCGCGCGTTCGATTTTGCGCTCTCCAAGGCCGCGCTCTTGCGCTCGAAGCGCGACCTGCTCAAGCCCGAAGTGATCTGGAACATCGAGGAGGGCCTGAAGCTGACGGTCGAGCAGCTCGAACGCGCCGAAGCGCAGCGCGTCGCCATGACCGCACGCACGCTGGAATTCTTCGAAAAATACGATCTATTGCTCGCGCCCGCCACGATCGTACCGCCCTTCCCGGTCGAGAACCGCTACGTCGCCGAATGCGCCGGCAAGAAGTTCGATAACTACGTCGAATGGCTCGGCATCGTCTACGCGATCACGCTGGTGTGCTGTCCCGCGCTGTCGCTGCCATGCGGCTTTACCGCGTCCGGCCTGCCGGTCGGGCTTCAGGTGGTGGCGCCGCCCCGCGGCGAGGCGCAGTTGCTGGCGGGCAGCAAAATCCTGGAGGATATTCTTGGCGTGCGTGGCACGACACCGATCGATCCAAGGGCGCCGAAGTAAGCGCGATCGTCAGAGCAAAATCTCTACCCGGCCCCGCGTTCTCCGTTTCGTGATCGGAGAACCCGGCATAGCCCGTCCTCGTTTCCCGCTGTTGTGCGTGGCGAAGTGATTCGGGACAAAGGGATCGTAGATCGCCCTTTGGAGACGGATCATGACCGATCAAGCCATCAAATCTGCCGACGATCATTTTGACATCAAGGACGTGGAACGGCGGATCAAGGCGATCTTCATCGGCTCAATCGGCAACCTCGTCGAATGGTACGATTTCTACGCCTACACCGCGTTCGCGCTGTATTTTGCGCCGGCGTTCTTTCCGAACAGCGACCCCGTGGTGCAGCAGCTCAACGCCGCGGTGCTGTTCGCGGCGACGTTCCTGATGCGTCCGCTCGGTGGCTGGCTGTTCGGTTTCATCGCCGACCGCCACGGCAGGCGGCTGTCGCTGACGCTGTCGGTCGTCTGCATGTGCTTCGGCTCGCTGATCATCGCAGTGACGCCGACCTATGCCACGATCGGGATCGCCGCTCCCGCCATACTGGCACTGGCGCGCATCATCGAAGGCTTGAGCCTCGGCGGTGAGTATGGCGCCAGCGCGACCTATCTCACCGAAGTCGCCGATCCCAGGCACCGCGGCTTCTATTCGAGCTTTCAATACGTCACGCTGATCGGCGGCCAGCTCACCGCCATCATGGTGCTGTTGCTGCTGCAAAAGGTCTTCCTCACCCCGGAGCAGCTAAAGGATTGGGGCTGGCGAATCCCGTTCGTGATCGGCGCCCTGCTCGCGATCTTTGCCGCTGTCATGCGGCGTAACCTGCACGAGACCGAAGCGTTCGAGGAAGCCAAGAAAGTCAGCAAGCCCTCGGGATCGATCCGTGGTCTGTTGAAATATCCGCGCGAGCTGCTGCTGGTCGTCGGCCTCACCGCCGGCGGTACCGCGGCGTTCTATACCTTCACCACCTACATGCAAACCTTCGTCAAACTGTCCGTTGGCCTCACCGAGGACCAGACCACGTTCGTGATCTTCGGCTCGCTGATCTTCGCGACCGTGCTGCAGCCGATCTATGGCGGCCTGTCCGATCGTATCGGCCGCAAGCCCCTGCTGATTTTCTTCGGCGTCGCCGGCACGCTGGCGACGGTCCCGATCCTGACTACGCTGAAAGACACAAAGTCGCCGTTCACGGCTTTCCTGCTGATCTGCGCCGCCTGGATCTTCGTCGCCGGCTACACCTCGATCAACGCCGTCGTGAAGGCCGAATTATTCCCGACCAATATCCGCGCGCTCGGCGTCGGCCTGCCCTATGCCATCACGGTATCGCTGTTCGGCGGCACCGCGCCGGCGGTAGCGCTCTATTTCAAGACGCTGGGACATGAGGACTGGTTCTACTATTATCTCAGCGGCATGATCTTCCTCTCGCTCATCATCTATGCGACGATGCGCGACACCAAACATGCGTCCGTAATGCATCGCCACGAGTGACTGGTCGAGATAATGGCCGACGAGAACAATCCGCCGCCCGAGAGCAAGCTGACGCGCAGCAAGGAACGCTGGGCGCGCGAGGGGAAATTTCTCACGGGAAAAGTTTCGCGGCCTGAAGAAGCGCGTCTGCCGCCGGGCCAGCATCTCACCAGGGATTGGCCGACGCTCGATCTCGGACTGATGCCGGACATTTCGCGCGAGCGCTGGCGGCTTGATGTTTATGGCGCGGTCGAGAATCCCCTGTTCTGGGACTTCTCGCAGTTTTCGGGGCAGCCGCAGAGCAAGTTCGTTTCAGACATTCACTGTGTCACCACTTGGTCGCGCTACGACAATCAGTGGGAGGGGTTGGCGACCCGCGACCTGCTCGATGCCTGCCGGCCGCGCCAGGAGGCGCGGTTCGTGGTGCTGCATTCGCATGACGGCTACACCACCAACCTGGCGCTGGAGGATTTTGCCGCCGAGGATGCAATCCTCGTCCATAGCTGGTCGGGCGCACCGCTCGAGCAGGAGCATGGCGGCCCGGTGCGGCTGGTGGTGCCGCATCTCTATTTCTGGAAAAGCGCGAAATGGCTGCAGGGCATCGAATTTCGTGCAGAGGATGCGCCGGGCTATTGGGAAGTGCGCGGTTACCACAATCGCGGTGACCCGTGGCAAGAACAGAGATATTCAGGCGACTAACGCCACAACATTGACCGGGGAGAACGCCCGTGCCGACCGAACGCTTCCAATTCACCGGCGAAGGCGGCCATCAGCTTGCCGCAGCGCTGGACACACCGGACGGACCGGTGCAGGCCTACGCGCTGTTCGCGCATTGCTTCACCTGCGGCAAGGACGTGCTGGCCGCGAAACGCATCGCGACCGCACTCGCCGCCAAAGGAGTTGCGGTATTGCGCTTCGACTTCACGGGCCTTGGCTCCAGCGAAGGCGAATTCGCCAACTCGACCTTTTCCTCGAACGTCGCCGACCTCGTCCGCGCCGCTGATCATCTGCGCGAAACCCGCGGGGCGCCCACTCTCCTGATCGGACACAGCCTCGGCGGCGCGGCAATCCTTGCCGCCGCCGGGCGGATTCCGGAGGCGAAGGCAATCGTCACGATCGCAGCGCCCTCCGATCCCGCCCATGTCACTCATCTGTTCAGGGATCGCATCGAGGACATCCGCAAGCATGGTGGGGTGGAAGTTCAACTCGCCGGGCGGCCATTTCACATCAAGCGCGAATTCCTCGACGACATCGCCGAACACAGCCTGATGTCGCACGTCGCCAAACTGCACAAGGCGCTGCTGATCATGCATGCGCCGACCGACGACACGGTCGGGATCGACAATGCCACGAATATCTTCGTTGCGGCCAAGCATCCCAAGAGCTTTGTGTCGCTGGCGGGCTCGGATCATCTGTTATCCGGCAAGCGCGACGCTGCCTATGTCGCGGGCGTCATCGCCGCCTGGGCCGAACGCTATATCGAGCCTGCCACAGCGCAGCCCGCTGCCGCGAGCGAGGGCCCGCGCAACGTCGTGGTGCGCGAAACCCGCAACAGCAAGTTTCAGCAGATCGTCACCACAGGTCCGCATGAGATGGTGGCGGATGAACCCGTTGCCGCCGGCGGCCGGGACAGCGGGCCCGGGCCGTATGATTTCGTTCTCGCCGGCCTTGGCGCCTGCACGTCGATGACGATGCGGATGTATGCCGACCGCAAATCGCTGCCGCTCGAGCGTGTCACCGTGACGCTGAAGCACAGCAAGATTCACGCAAAGGATTGCGAGGAATGCGAAACGCGGGAGGGCATGCTGGATCAGATCGACCGGGTGATTTCGATCGAGGGCGCGCTCGACACCGATCAGCGCAAGCGGCTGATGGAGATCGCGGACAAGTGTCCGGTGCATCGCACCCTCACCTCGGAAATCCGGATCGTGACCAAAGCGGCGGATTAGGCCGCCGCCAGCGGGCGGACGCGCAGTGCGCCGCGCAGGCCGGCGGCCGTGCCGACGAGAATACCGGCGAAAGCGATCAGCGACGCCAGCGCCAGCGTGGAAAATCCCGTCAGGCCCTGCCCGATCGAGCAGCCAAAGGCCATCACGCCGCCGGCACCCATCAGCGCCGCGCCTCCGCCGGATCGCAGCATGTGACGCGGCGATTGAAAGCCCTCGAGGTGGAAGCGTCCGGTCAACAGCGCGGTGACAAGGCTGCCGGCGAGCACGCCGAACACGGTGACGATGCCGAAATTCAGCGTCGATCCCGTCGATAGCATGACATATTGAAGTGCGTCCGCGATCGGCGCGATGAAGGTGAGCGATGTGACCGGTGTCGGATTGAAATCGTCGGCGCCGAGATAGCCGGTGGCGAACCAGCCGGCCGCGACCAGCAGGCCGACCGCGAGACCCGCGGCGATCTGACCCGGCGAGCGCCGGAACGCCGGATGCGCAAAGGCGAAGATGATCAGCGCCGCCGAGATGATCGAGGCTGCCAGCATGCGTGCAACCGTCGCGGTCAGGCCTGCTCCCGCGAACAGCGCCGGCACCGAGTTTGCCGTTGCCGTGGTCTGGGACGCGGCAACCATCGCAATGCGCGGCGGCGCGATCAGGCCCTTTAGCGTCATCTGCGCGAAAATCGCCAGCACTACGACCACCACGAAGGAACGCAGATTGCCACGCCCGAGCAGAACCAGCGCACGCGAGCCGCAGCCGTTCGAGAGCACCATTCCGTAGCCGAACAAGAGGCCACCGAAGAACATCACCGGCGCAGAGAACGAGGCCTGCAGATAGATCGACTTGCCGATATCGATGAGCCCGGCCGCCGCCAGCAATTGCGTCGCGGCGACCGCCACGCCGATCGCCAGCGCATAGGTGCGGACCAGCCGGCCATCGCCATCGGCCCACCAGCCGCGCAAGCCGGAGAGCAGGCAAAAGCCGCTCAGCAACCCGACCGAGCCGTAGACAAGGCCGATCAGCAATCCGCTCACGACGATAATTTGGCCACCATCAAGCACTGGCGTTTTCCTGCTCTCTAGGCGCCGCGGGCACGGCTATCGTTGCTCAAATAGGATGCAGTTTCCGTGCTGCTAATACGTTGGAAGCATAGGCCCGTCCACGGCCTGCCGCACAGAGAATGAATCTCTCGCACAACCCAACAACCAGGGAATAAAAACGTTGCCGTCGACCAAGACGGGAGATTTGTTTTTCCGCGCGGCAGTCGAAAATCGCGGCCCGCAAAGCCCAAGCCCGGGCCTAAGGCCGCAGGATGACGCGATCGCGCGACGATCCGGCCACGGCCATGAATGCCGCCTTGGCCTGCTCCAGCGGGTAGATCGCGCCTGCCTTGATCGGGAATGGCTTGAGATGTCCACTGGCGAAGCCGGGGCCGAGTTCCCGCAGCACCGCGCCGGTCGCGACCGACGACAGGCCGAGCGTATCGATGCCCACGTAAGTGTGCTGGCCGCGATAGAACTCGAGGATATTGAACTGCACGATGCGGTCGACCGCGGCGATCAGGATCTGCCGCCCACGCAACGCCAGCGATTGATGCGCCGCCTGGAAATAGGGATCGCCGACGGTGTTGAAGACAATATCGGCGCCCTTGCCATCCGTGAGTTCGCGCACACGCGAAGCGACGTCGGTCGCGGAGGCGTTGATAACCTCGACGTGTGAATTGGAATGGCCTTCATAGGGCTCGCTCTTGCGGACGACGCCGATCACCCGCGCGCCGTGCCAGGTCGCGATCTGTGTGGCCGCCTGCCCGACCTTGCCGTTCACGCCCATCACCAGCACGGTCTCGCCGGCCTTGGGAATGCCAGCGCGGCGCAGGCCTTCCATGGCGGTGACGAAGGGCACGCCGATGCCAGCCGCCTCTTCCCATGAAATGCTCTTCGGCTTCTCAACTACCGCTTCCGCCTCTACCACGAGATGCGTGGCATGCGTGCCGTCGCGGCGGATGCCGAGATCGCCGGACGAGCCGAACACTTCGCGACCGGTCCAACCCTCGGGGCCATCGATCACGACGCCCGCATAGTCACGGCCCGGCGTGCGTGGAAAGACCGCATAAGGCATCAAGCCGGTCGCGGCCTTCACGTCGGATGGATTAACGGCGGCGGCCTTGACCTCGATCAGCAGATCATTTTCGCCGCGCGACAGCGGACGGCTTTCGACTGCGGGGGCGATCGAGGCGGCATCGGCGGCTTTCGACAATAGACGGAGGCAGCGGGCCTGGACTGATTGGTATTGGTTCATGGGGTAGGCTTCAACGACACTTCGGTTGAGTTGGGCAATCAAGCAGCAGTAAGTCGCTGGCTACCCATGACTACCGCGCTGCCAGTTTTGTGCAAGGCCTATCGATCTTCCACGGAGGTTGAAGGATGCGATGACCGGCGCGAGGCCAGTGCCTTCAACGCTGCAAAGTCGCCCCGAATGAAGGCCTCCTTCTTCGCTCGGCTCCATTTCTTCAGCTTGCGCTCGTTCTCGATCGCGTCGGTTACGCGATCGAACCATTGCGAGAAGACGAGCGTTACCGGGCACCTTGTTGAAGTGTAGCCGCCGAATGCTCCGGTGTTGTGCTGAGCGATTCTCAATTCGAGATTTGTCCGGGTCGTTCCGATGTAGTAGCTGCCGTCTGCACAGCGAAGGATGTAGAGAAACGCTCCTTCCGTCATTTTGCCCTCCGCACACTCCTGGTCCTCATCCTGAGGAGCCGCGTCAGCGGCGTCTCGAAGGATGAAAGCCCGGCTGCCGCAACAGCGGGGCTACATGGTTCGAGACGGCGCTGACGCGCCTCCTCACCATGAGGATGGAAAGCTAGACTTTCGGTCGCTTGTCGTAAACACGTTTCGCCTTGCCGAGCGATCGCTCCAGCGTATCCGGGGCCACCGCCTTGATGCGGGCGGTGATGCCGATGGTGTTCTTGATGAAGACGGAGACCTTTTCGGCATGCGCGTGCAGGCCGCTGCCGTCCCAGCTTTCCGGGCGGGCTTCGGCGAGCACGGTCATCTCGTCCATGCGCCCTTCCCGAGTCAGCTCGATGATGAAGTGTCCGCCGCACCAATCGGTCGCGAGCAGCGCTTCCTCGATCTGGGTCGGGAATACGTTGACGCCGCGCAGGATGATCATGTCGTCGGAGCGGCCGGTGACTTTCTCCATGCGCCGCATGCCCGGACGCGCGGTGCCGGGCAGCAGCCGCGTCAGGTCACGCGTCCGGTAGCGGATGATCGGGAAGCCTTGCTTGGTCAGCGAGGTGAAGACCAGTTCGCCCTTTTCGCCGTCGGGCAGCACGGCGCCGGTCTCGGGATCGATCACCTCGGGATAGAAATGATCCTCCCAGATGTGGAGGCCGTCCTTGGTCTCCACGCATTCCTGCGCCACGCCGGGGCCGATCACTTCCGACAGACCGTAAATATCGGTCGCGTCCATGTCGAAGGCGTGCTCGATCTCGGCGCGCATCGCATTGGTCCAGGGTTCGGCGCCGAAGATGCCGAACTTCAATGACGATTGGCGTGGGTCGAGGCCCTGCCGCTTGAACTCGTCGAGAATGGCCAGCATGTAGCTCGGGGTCACCGTGATGATGTCGGGCTTGAAGTCGTTGATCAACTGCACCTGCCGCTCGGTCATGCCACCGGAGACCGGCACCACCGTGCAGCCGAGCCTTTCGGCGCCGTAGTGCGCACCGAGGCCGCCGGTGAACAGGCCATAGCCATAGGCGTTGTGCATCAGCATACCGGTGCGCCCGCCGGCGGCGCGGATCGAGCGCGCCATCACGTCCGACCAGATGTCGATATCGCCTTGGGTGTAGCCGACCACGATTGGCTTGCCGGTCGTGCCCGAGGAAGCGTGGACGCGGACCAGTTTTTCGCGCGGCACCGCGAACATGTTGAAGGGGTAATTGTCGCGCAGGTCGGTCTTTACGGTGAACGGGAATTTGGCGAGATCGGAAAGCTGCCTGAAATCGGAGGGATGCACGCCGGCCGCATCGAACGCTTTCTTGTAGTGCGCGACGTTGTCGTAGGCGTGCTTGAGCGACCAGGCGAGGCGCTTGGTCTGCAACGCCATGATCTCGTCGCGCGAGGCGCGCTCGGCCTCGTCCAATTCTGCGCTGTAGCCACTCCCGCTGGATTTCAATCTTGCCATGGCCATGGCGTTCCCCTTCTCGCTATTTTTGTGTGGCCGCGTTGTCCGCACTCGGCAGCCACGTCCCGGCAATGGTGCGGGAATGGCCGCGGAACTCGGCGATCACGACATCGCCAGCGGTGACGCGAACGTCATAGATGCCGGACCGGCCGTTGCGCGAGATTTCCCGCGCGGTCGCGACCAGCACGTCGCCGAGCTTGCCCGGCCGGATGAAGGTGACGTCACATTGCGCGGCGACGGCGCGCTCGTTGCGGGAGTTGCAGGCAAAGGCGAAGGTGGAATCGGCCAGCAGGAAGATGAAGCCGCCATGGGCGATGCGCTGACCGTTGACCATGTGCGGCTCTACCGTCATCGTCAGCGTCGCCTGCCCGGGTTTCACCTCGACAATTTTCATGCCGAGGCCCTTGCTGGCGTCGTCTTCCTTCCACATCGCATCCGCGCAGGCACGGGCGATATCGTCGGGCGAAAGCGCGACGTTCATAGCGGGTTGCCCGCTCTGCGAGACGATTCCACGACGTTCTCTCCCTGGGCGTACGGGCCTGTTTGAACAGGCCTCTTCACGTAGTCAGTGTTGGGACGAAGCACCGGAGGTGTCAACGATCCCGCGATTTCCTAGACGTGATCGTAGTCCACCACGACCTTGTCCGAACATGGCCGGGCCTGGCAGGTCAGGATGAATCCCGCCTTCAGCTCCCACGGCTCCAGCGAATAATTCACTTCCATCTGCGCGTCGCCCTCGACCAGCTTGGCGCGGCAGGTCGAGCACATACCGCCCTTGCAGGCGAACGGCAAATCCATACCGGCGCGCAACGCGGCCTCGAGGATGGATTCCTCCTCGGCGACCGGCACCTCGCGGCGCTTGCCGTCGATGATCAGCGAGGCCATCGCCTTTGGCGGCGCGGACGCTTCGATAATCTTCTTTGGACGCGGCTTGCCGCCAAACTCCGACACAAAGCGCTCGACGTGAATGCGGTCGTCGGCGATACCGATCTCGCGGCAGGTCGCCTCGATGTCCTCGCTCATGCCCATGGGGCCGCAAATGAAGACGTGATCGACGCTTGCGGCCGGTACCAGCGAGCGCAGCAGCACGCGCACCTTCTCGCCGTCGAGCCGGCCGTGCAGGATCGGAATGTCCTGCTCTTCGCCCGAGATGACATGGAAGAGCGAAAGCCGCTGCATGAAGCGGTCCTTCAATTCCTCCAGCTCTTCGAGGAACAGCATGCCTGCCGTCGCGCGATTGCCGTAAAACAGAAAGAAGCGGCTGTTCGGTTCGCGCGCCAGCACACCCTTCACGATCGACAGGATCGGCGTGATGCCGCTTCCGGCGGCAAAGCCGACATAGACCCGCGCTTGATCGGGCACATGGGCGATGCCGAAGCGGCCGGTCGGCGTCATCACATCGAGTTCGTCGCCGCGCTTCAGTTCGTCCGCGGCCCAGTTCGAGAATGCGCCGCCATCCACCTTCTTCACCGCGATCCGCAACTCGCCATCGTCAGGCCCCGAGCAGATCGAGTAGGAGCGGCGCACCTCCTCGCCGTCCATCGTGGTGCGCAGCGTGAGGTATTGGCCGGGGGTGAAACCGTAATCGTCTTCCAGCTCCTTCGGGATTGTAAACGTCATCGATACCGCGTCAGCGGCTTCGCGGCGCAGGTCGTTGACGGCAAGACGGTGAAAGCGCGGTGCGTGGGACATCGGTGTTACCTCACCGTCATTGCGAGCGCAGCGAAGCAATCCACACTTTCTTTGCGGCTCGATGGATTGCTTCGCTGCGCTCGCAATGACGACATGGAAGACCTCAATGGCACTTGAAATAATCAAAGGGTTCGCGGCAAGCCTTGCAGCGCCACAGTGCCTTGCAGGAGGTCGAGCCGAACTCCGACAGCAGTTCGGTATTCTGCGAGCCGCATTGCGGGCACGCCACCTGCTGTTCGCCGAACAGCGCGCGGCGCGAGTTTGAGGCCTGCGGCGGCGCGATGCCGTAGGCTCGGAGCTTGTTGCGGCCGTCCTCGCTCATCCAGTCCGTGGTCCAGGCCGGCGACAGCACAGTGCGCACGGTCGGCCCCGCGATGCCCGCGCGCTCCAGCGCCAGCTCGATTTCCAGCGCGATCATGTTCATGGCGGGACAGCCGGAATAGGTCGGCGTGATCGCGACCTCGACGCGGCCGTCATGGACCTCAACCTCGCGCAGCACGCCGAGATCGGCGATCGTGAGCACGGGTATCTCGGGATCGACTACCTGCGACGCCGCTTCCCAGGCGCGCTGGCGCAGATCGGTATCGTTGAGGACAGCCATCACCATGTCGCCCCCGGAAAGGTCCGCGGCATCGATTGCAGTTCGCCGAGGAGATGGCCGAGATGCTCGCTGTGCCGGCCGCTGCGGCCGCCCTGCTGCATCCAGTCGTTCTTCGGCAAGGCTAGCGTCGCCTCGCCAACGACGCCGGTAACGGTCTTCAGCCATTGCGGGTGCAACGTCGCGGGATCGATCGCGATGCCGGCATCGATCAGGCCACGCTCGCTGTCGTCGACGGCGAACATTTCGCCGGTAAAGGCCCAGAGCTCGTCGATCGCCGATTGCGCGCGGGCGTGGCTTTCCTCGGTGCCGTCGCCGAGGCGAACGATCCACTCGGAAGTGTGCCTGACATGATAGGCGCTTTCCTTTTCCGATTTCGCCGCGATCGCGGCCAGCGTCGCGTCGGTCGAGCGCATCATCGCGCGCCAATAGAGATCAGCAAAGGTCGCATAGAAGAACTGCCGCACCATGGTGCGCGCGAAATCGCCGTTCGGCTGTTCCAGCAGCAGGAGATTGCGGTACTGCCTGACGTCGCGCAGGTAGGCGAACTTGTCCTCGTCGTTATCCCTGCCCTCGACCTTCGCGGCATAGGAATAGAGCTCCCGCGCCTGACCGAGCAGATCGAGGCCCATATTGGCGAGCGCCATGTCTTCTTCCATCATCGGTGCATGGCCGCACCATTCGGACAGGCGGTGGCCCAGGATCAGCGCATCGTCGGCGCGGCGCAGGGTGTAGAGCACCAGCGGGGTTTCGGAGACCTGGATGTTGGCGACGGTCATTTTTTCAATCACCTGCTAGCAGTCATCGTCATTGCGAGGAGCGAAGCGACGAAGCAATCCACTCTTCCGTTGCGGCGCGATGGATTGCTTCGCTGCGCTCGCAATGACGGAAGGACCTACATATGTCCGACTTCATCCGGCACATCGTAAAACGTCGGGTGCCGGTAGATCTTGGATTCCGCCGGCTCGAACATCATGCCCTTCTCGGAGGGATCGGACGCGGTGATCGCGCTCGACGGCACCACCCAGATCGAGAGCCCCTCGCCGCGGCGGGTATAGATGTCGCGCGCGGCCTGCAGCGCCAGGGTCGCGTCGGTCGAATGCAAGGAGCCGACATGCTTGTGCGCCAGCCCGTTGCGGCTGCGGATAAAGACTTCCCAGAGCGGAATGTTCGGCGTTGCCATCACGGATCCCCCTACTCTGCGGCCTGCAAGGCCGACCGCTGCCTGCGCTTCTCCGCATAGGCCATCGCCGCCTCACGCACCCAGGCGCCATCCTCATGCGCCTTGCGCCGCGCGGCCAGGCGGTCGCGGTTGCAGGGGCCGTTGCCGGCCAAAACTTGTTTGAACTCTTCCCAATCGATCGCGCTGTATTCCCAGTTGCCCGCTTCGTTCTGCTTCATGCCGGGATCGGGAATTGTCAGGCCCAGGTACTGGGCCTGCGGCACCGTGGCGTCGACGAATTTTTGGCGCAGCTCGTCGTTGGAGAAACGCTTGATCTTCCACTTGGTCGAGGTGTCGCTGTGCTGGCTGGCCTGATCGGGCGGACCGAACATCATCAGCACCGGCCACCACCAGCGGTTCAGCGCGTCCTGCGCCATCGCCTTCTGCTCGTCGGTGCCGCGGCACAGCGTCAGCATGATCTCAAAACCCTGGCGCTGATGGAAGGACTCTTCCTTGCAGACGCGGATCATCGCGCGCGCATAGGGGCCGTAGGAGCAACGGCACAGCGGGATCTGGTTCATGATGGCGGCGCCATCGACCAGCCAGCCGATCGTGCCGATGTCGGCCCAGGTCAGCGTCGGATAGTTGAAGATCGAGGAATACTTTGCCTTGCCGGCCAGCATCAGGTCGACGAGCTCCTCGCGCGACGTGCCGAGCGTCTCGGCCGCGGCGTAGAGATATAGCCCGTGTCCGCATTCGTCCTGAACTTTTGCCAGCAGCGCGGCCTTGCGGCGCAGCGATGGCGCGCGGGTGATCCAGTTGCCCTCGGGCAGCATGCCGACGATTTCGGAATGCGCGTGCTGGGAGATCTGCCGCGTCAGCGTTTTGCGGTAGGCCGCCGGCATCCAGTCGTTCGGCTCGATGCGTTCCTCGGCATCGATGCGAGCCTGAAACTGCGCGGCCCGCGCGGCGTCCTCAACGTTGCGGTCTTCGCCCTCGGACGAATTGAGCGCCTGCGTATACATGGCGGACCTCCCTGAACTTGTTGGGAGGAAATATATAACAAAATTTTTGATATGCAATATATTTCTGTAACATATCTACAGCCCATCGAACCGCTTGAGAAGTTCCGGCCCGGGCTTCGGCAGCGCTCCGCTTTCGTTGGAGGCGTTGCGATCAAGCCATTGTTCGGATGCGGGAAGTAGCCCCCGATAGATCTCGCCGCAGAGCGAGCGCGCTGCCCTCCCCGGCCAGTCCGACGGCAACAGCGCGGGCGGCAGCAAGGGATCGCGCAGCACGACGCGGCGGTAATGGTGGATCAGGAGGATCCGCGCGGTGAAGGCGTCCGCCTCCGTCAGCCGCTCGCCGCTGATGATCCAGCCGTGCAGCGGCTCGAAGGTTTTCATGAATTTCTGATAGGCGTCGGCGGTGCGATGCAGCGGCCAGCTTTCGCTGAGCAGGCGCCGGCCGCTGTCGTCCTCGGCGGAGACTTCGAGGCGGATGGCGCCCGAGGCTTCCTTGGGGATAGGCACGCCCGAAGGCGCAACCCACACGCCCGGCAACGGACTGCCGAATCCTGCATTCTTCAGCGCCTCACGCGCGGCGTCACGATCGCCGCCATTGCCGATCAGCAGCAGCTCGAACCGGCCGGTCCAGTCGGAAGCCGGCGGGCCGTAGATGTGTTTCGTTGCGATATCAAAAGTTTGCCGCCCGCTCTGCACCAGACGGTAGAAGCTGTTGCGGCCGACTTTATTGCGTTCGAACCAGCCGTCGGCGGTCAGCCGCGACATCGCAGTGCGTACCACGCTGGCGTCGATGTCCAGCTCCCCGAAGAACTCCAGCAACGTGCCGAGCCAGACCGAGCCGCCGCGCGGCACGATGGCATCGCCGAACACGGTGATGACGATCGAACCGGTGCGCGACGGTTCGCGCTTCAATTGCTTGATGATGCGGGCAAGCGGCGGCGGCATGCGTCAAGGCATAGCGCGTTTTCCGGGAGAGCGACAATCTCGGCAAGAGCCGGGCTTCATCCTTCGAGACGCGGCCAAGCGGCCGCTCCTCAGGATGAGGTCAAACCTTGGGAGGTCCTCATGGTGAGGAGCGCGGCAGAGCCGCGCGTCTCGAACCATGGCCCGGAATGAGGTCTACCGATGCGGATTCGGATAAACCAGGCTGCGCCAGCCGCTTCGATCGAACGGAGCCCATTCGCCTTCCGGCTGCGCCAGGCGGTCGGCGACCGCATAGACGGCGGCCGGATGATGGCCCATGCCGCAATGGCTGCTCTCGACCTCGATGCTCTCTGATGTCGCTGACGTCTTCTCCATGCAGCCTTGCCAGGCGCAGACGCCGTCGGTGCGGCTGAAGATCGCGGTGGTCGGCACCGGCGGCGTGCCGGACAGCGCTCCGCCGAAACGGGCGTCCTCTTCGTCGGCGCGGCGGCCGCTTGCCATCTCGTAGACGCGCCAGGCGTTGGTCGCCTTCGGTCCGGCGGCAAACGGGCTGCCGAGCGTGATCACCGAGCGCACGCGGTCCGGCATCATCTTGGCCAGCTGGCGCGCGTACAGACCGCCGAGGCTCCAGCCGACCAGCGAGACCTTGCGGCCGTGCATGTCGTTCAACTCGTGCACGAGATCGACCATCGCGTTCTGCACGCCGTGGCGCAGTCCGAGATTGCGGCCCTGGCGCCAGCCCGAGACCGCATAGCCGCGGCTCTTCAGGAAGCTGCGCAGCGGACGCGTGGAAGTGTCTGATGCAACAAGCCCGGGCAGCACCAGCACCGGATGACCATCGCCACGCGGCGCGAGGCTCAGGAGCGGCAATGCACCAAGAAACGCACCCAACTCGGAAATGGCTCGCCCCTCCAGAAACATCAGGGTTCTGGACGGCGGCGAAAGCGTCTGTGCAGCAACGGACATTATGTCTCCTCTCGGGTCGGCCCCTTACGTCGCGGCAGCCGGCCACTGGTTCAGTTAAGTAGACGCAGACGCAGCAGAATCGTTCCGCAGCGCAACATGGCTCCATAAAAAGCTAAGGAACCGGTTTTGCTCTTGCAAGCGGGCGAGATCACACTTGGGATAACTAAAAGCGTTGACGTGATTAAATAGTCACAACAGCCGCAGCAGATACTCGAGGGTGTACAACGCCAGCCCCGCAAGCCCGCCGATCAGCGAGCCGTTGAAGCGGATGTATTGCAGGTCGCGGCCGATGTTGATTTCGATCAGCGAGATCAACTGCCCCATGTCCCATGACTTCACCTGGTCGGAGATGAACGTCGAGACGCCGCTCTTCTGTTCAGCGACGACCGTTCGCAGCACGGCAACCAGGCCCTGGTTGATTTCGGCGCGTAGTTCGGCGTCGCCGGCCAGCGCCTCGCCTGCCGTCACGAACATGCGCACCAGATATTGCTCCAGCACCTGCGTCTCGCCCGACGCGCTGCGCTCGAAGAAGGTGCGCGCATTCTCCCAGATGTGACGCGCCAGGCTGGTCAGTTCGGGCCGCGCCAAGAGATCGCGCTTCAGGCCCTGGATGCGCTCGGCATAGACCGGATCGGTGCCGAGCCGGTCGACGAAGGTCAGCACCATGCGGTCGAACTCGCCGCGAAACGGATGCGCGGGATCGTTGCGGACTTCCTCGAAGAACGCGCTAGCTGATGCCACGATCTTGTTCACGAGAAATTTGTCGGCGCGATAAAGTTTTAGAAGCGTCGGCAATTCGGCGCGGATCTTTTCGCGGATCATCGCCATGGTCTCGGCCTGCGTCATCGTTTGATGCACGCCGCGCAGGAGATCGTCGAGCAGCCCCTGATGCCGGCCCTCCTTCACGAACGCCCGCAGCGTTCCGGCGGCAAGCGGCGCCAGATCGATCGCCATTAGTTGCGCGGTGATGCGGCGGCTGACGAAGGTCATCAGGCCAGAGTTCTCGGTCGCGGCGACCGCCTCAGGCAACAGCCGCAGCGCAAAGCGCGCAAGATCCTCGCTGCGCTTGCGGTCGCGCAGCCAGTCGGCGATAAACGAGCCGAAATCGATCTGCCGCAGCTTGGCTTCGACGGGGGCAGATTCGAGGAAATGCACCTCGATGAATTCGCCGAGCTTTTCGGCGATGCGGTGCTGGTTGCTCTGGATAATTGCCGTGTGCGGGATCGGCAGTCCCAGCGGCCTTTTGAAGAGGGCTACCACCGCGTACCAGTCGGCGAGGCCGCCGATGGTGGCGGCCTCGGCAAAGGCCGCGATGAAGCCGAACGCCGGATGCATCGGCACCAACGCCTTCGCGCCGAGGAAGATGGCAAATGTTGCTACCAGCACCAGCGTCGCCAGCAACTTCACGCGCCGCAGCTCGGCGGCGCGGGCGGCGTCGGCGGGAGTGTCGATGAAGGTGGCGGGAAGGGTCATGACGGCTTTCGAAGAAGATTCGCGCCCGTGTCAGCCTATCCCGTCATTGCGAGCGCAGCGAAGCAATCCATCTCACCGCGGATGGAAAGATGGATTGCGTCGTCGCTTCGCTCCTCGCAATGACGGAGGAGGATGCAACGTTGATCTATGAAGAGACCCGACAAAAAGAAAGCCCGCCAAAGCGGGCCTTCGAAAATGCAGTTGTCAGGCGGATCGCGTTCAGGCGGTCTTGGAGTAGACCTTGGCGAAGTTGTCCTGCGCGTTCTTGGCACCCTCGGTGACGAGCTTGCCGAGATATTCGGTCGTGGCCTTCGCCCGCGAGACGAACACTTCGCCACGCGCACGGGCCAGGTCCGACTGGATCTGGGCGGCTTCGCTCAGCGACTTGGCCGAAGCGAGCTTGTCGATGCCGGCGAAGAACGCTTCCGCGTCCTGATAGAACGCCTGCTGGATGTTGCGGCTGATCTTGGCAGCCTCGGAAACCGAACCGGCAACGGCGGTCTCGATGGCGGCGGTGACCTTCTCGGAGCCGGCATGCATGTCGGCGGCGCGAACCTTGGCGGTCTCGGCCTGCTTCTTCACGAACTCACGGGCAGCTTCCGGAACTTCCAGGTTCTGGAGCTTGGTGAACGCCTCGGTGACGGGCGCGAAGGCTTCCTTGACGGTGTTCAGCACGGAATTGGTTTCGGTGGTCATTGGGGGTCTCTCCATCCTCAGGTTTGAGCTATGGGCTCACCCCGTCCGGATTGGCCCGGGGCGAGATCGTTGTGCCATAGTTAATGGTGCGACGCAACATCAATGTTGCAGCGCGATATCACAAATCTGTGAATTGATGGATGGATGGGCGCCTTGCCCACTGAACCGGCAAAAGTTCCACTTTAGTCTAATGCCGGAGCCGCCCCTCTAGTTTGCATGGGGTTGTTTTGCGAGTTTTTGTCCGGGCGGTGTCCGGCCGGTCAGTGCTGGACCGCCCCCGGCAGCCCATAGGCTTCCATCTGTGCCCGCACCTGCGCCACATTATGCCCGAGCACGACGATGTCGTGCTTCTTGCCATCGACGTCCCGGACGTGGTCCCGCAGCAGGGCCTCGGCCTTGAAGCCGAGGCTTTCGAACAGGGCGATCGCCGCCTGCTGGTCGACCGTCATCTGCACCGACAGCTTTTCCAGCCCGGCCCCCAAGGCCAGCGCGAAGGTCTCCTGGGACAGCGCCCGGCCGACGCCCTGCCCGCGGACATCCTGCGACACCACCATCCGGATCTCGCCGACATGGGGCGACCAGGAATGCGGATCGCGCACCAGCGTGCCGCAGCCGACCACCGCCCCGCCCTTGATCGCCACCAGGCTCACGATCGCACCGCGCTCGATCTCGTTGATCCAGGCCGACAGCACCTTTGGCTGGCTGATGTTGCGCGGCAGGAACAGCAGGTCATGCGTCGGGAGCTTTTGCGCAAAAGCCAGCACCGCGGCCTCGTCGCTGCGCGCCATCAGGCGAAATTCGATGTCGCCGGCGTCGGTCTTGACGTGGCGCGGATAGGAACGTGTCTCGCTCATGTTGATCTCTTACCTAGCCAGGAGTCCAGTTTCGGCCATAGCCGTTTGATCGCGTTGGCACCGGCGACGAGGCTGACGTGACCGCCCTTGAGCATCACCTCTTCCTTGTCCGTTGAGCCGACCTTGGCGATCAGATGTTTTGCCGCGTCATACGGCACGATGTGATCGTGCTCGGCGACCGCATGCAGGATCGGCACTTTGATCCTGGAAATATCGGCCGCGCGTCCGCCGACGGTCATGGTGTCGTTGAACAGCTTGTTGTCCCACATCAGGTCCTTGGTAATAGTGCGAAAGTACTCGCCGGCCAGCGGCAAGGTGTCCGTGCCCCAGCGATCCATCATCCGGTAGGCCTTGACGTATTCGTCGTTCCAGATGTTCTCCCACAATTGCACCTGGCTGACCGCGCGCGACGCCGGCCGCAGCATCTCGAATGAGGACAGGATCATTTCCGGTGGCACGTTGCCGACGCTGTCGACGAGGCGATCGACATCGAAATAGCGCCGGTCGGAGAAATTCGAAAACAGCTTCATCTCGCGGAAATCGATCGGCGTGGTGAAGCAGATCAGGTTCTTCATCGGCCCGTCGTTGAAGATCGAGCCGTACAACAGCGACAGCACGCCGCCGAAGCAGTAGCCGATCACGTTGACGTCTTGCTCGCCGGAATCCTGCTGCACGCGACGGACGCAATCCGGGATGAAGTCGAGGACGTAGTCCTCCATCCCGAGGCTTTTTTCTTCCGGCTTCGGCGCGGTCCAGTCCAGCATGTAAACGTCGTAGCCGCGCTTCAGGAGAAACTCGATAAAGCTCTGGCCCGGCACCATGTCGAGGATGTAGCCGCGGTTGGTGGTCGCCATCACAATCAGGATCGGAATGCGGTAGATTTCATCCGCGATCGGCCGGTAGTGATAGAGGTTCATGGTGCCGCGGACGGCGAGAATGTCCTTTGGCGTCGAGCCGAGCGCTGGGCCCGATGAAGCAATGTATTCGACGCCCTTGATACTGCGCTGGATCGCGCGCTGCACTTCGGACTGGACCCGCTCCGAGATGGAGGCGAGATCGAGGCCTGCGGGAGCGTTCATTTTTGCCCTCCCTCCGGTGGCGGAGTTTTGGTGCGCGGCGGCCGCGGCGTGCCAAGACCGCTGTCCGGTGACAGCGAGTTATGATGCACCTGATGCAGCATCGCCTTGATCTCGTTGAGCTGGCCTTCGATCGACTGCAGCCGCTCGGCCATCCCAACCATCTGCGCCCGGCTCGGCAGATTCATCGCGAGCAGATATTTCTCCATCAGCTCGCCCAGCTGCTTCTGCGCGCCCGCCGATACGCCGCCGACCTGATTCATCACCTTGGAGAATTCAGGCGACGCCATCGCCTGGTTGGCGAAGGAGTTGAACCCCTTTTCCATCTCCCCGAGCATGGTCTGCCAGATCACGGCAGGATCGTTGCCTTTGTCGGCCATAGGCGCCCTCTCCCTCACGGTTACGAGCGCTTGTCACGCTTCGCTTGTATTTGGCCCCATACCACACCGTTGCGGCGGGCCGGTCAACCGCCGCAAAGCCTTCTGCGGTGCAGGAAACCGTGCCATAGTTACTCAAAGCTCAGGTCACCCAAGGGAAGACAAAACGCGATGCTCGCTCATCAGCCGCCACAGATCGCTCGCGCCAATGGCATCGACATCTGCTACGAAATCTTCGGCGATCCGGCCGCGGAACCGCTGCTCTTGATCATGGGGCTCGGCGCCCAGA
This sequence comes from Bradyrhizobium sp. SRL28, assembly GCF_018596315.1. Classification (GTDB taxonomy): domain Bacteria; phylum Pseudomonadota; class Alphaproteobacteria; order Rhizobiales; family Xanthobacteraceae; genus Bradyrhizobium. The sequence continues at coordinate 158,892 of NZ_JAHEAG010000001.1, forward strand.
TGATCCATTGGGACGACGATTTCTGCCGCCAGCTTGCCGCGTGCGGTTTTCGCGTGATCCGCTTCGACAACCGCGACATCGGCAAATCCTCGCATCTTTCCGGCGGCAAGCGCCTGACCCCGTTCGAGCTGCTCAAGCTCCGGTTCCTGAAAATTCCGGTCGCAGCCCCCTACCGGCTGATCGACATGGCCAAGGACACGGTCGGCCTGATGGACGTGCTCGGCATCAAGTCGGCGCATCTGGTCGGCGCCTCGATGGGCGGCATGATCGCCCAGGAAATCGCGCTATCGTTCCCGCAGCGGGTGCGTTCGCTGACCTCGATCATGTCGACCACGGGCAATCCCAAAATACCGTCGCCGACTCGTGAAGCCGCCGCCGTGCTGATGGCGCCGCCGCCCGCCACCAAGGAAGAGTATTTCGCACGCTTCGCCAAAACCTGGAAAGTGCTGCGCGTCGGCTCGTTCCCGGAAGACGAAGCGCTGGATCCGGCGCGTGCGGCCCGCACCTATGAGCGCGGCCTCAATCCGGCCGGCGTCGGCCGGCAGTTGCGCGCCGTGCTGGCCTCCGGCAGCCGCAAGGAGCGCCTGGCTCAAGTGAAGGTGCCGACGCTCGTCATTCACGGCACGGTCGATCCGCTGGTGCGCCCCGAAGGCGGCAAGGACACCGCGGCGTCGATCCCCGGCGCAAAGCTGCTGATGATCGAAGGCATGGGCCATGCCTTGCCGATCCCGATGTGGCCGCAAATCATCGAGGCGATTGACAAGCATGCGCATGGAGCTGCGGCGAAGGCGGCGTGAGCTCTCTCGTCGTTCCTGCGAATGCAGGAACCCATAACCACAGGGCGTCGTGAGTTAAGCGAGGCGTCAACCACCGCCTTTCATCAGCCGGGCCGCGGCGTATGGGTCCCTGCTTTCGCAGGGACGACGGCGAGAATTAATTTCAACGACTCAATTCTTCGTAGCAATCCAGATGACGTGGCGCGCGCCGCCGCCCCGTCCTGTCGCGCGCACGGCAACTTCGTTGACCTCAAAACCTGCACCGCGAAGGCGCTTTGCGAACGCTGGATTGGGGCCCGAAGACCAGACGGCCAACACAGCGCCCGGCCGCAGCGCCACGTGCGCCGCTTTCAGTCCGGTTGCACTGTAGAGCGCGTCGTTGCCCTTGCGAGTCAGCCCTTCCGGTCCATTGTCGACATCAAGCAGAATGGCGTCGAATTTCGACCGGTGAGCGCGGATGATTTCGGTAACATCGGCTTCCCGGATACTCACGCGAGAATCACTCAGGCTGTCGCCAAAAATTTCCGCCATCGGGCCGCGTGCCCAGGCGACGACCGCCGGTACCAGTTCGGCCACCACGATCTGCGCCTTGCTGCCGAGTACAGCAAGCGCGGCACGCAATGTAAAACCCATGCCGAGGCCGCCGATGAGCAAATGAGGTTCTGCAACCTTTTCGATCTTCTTCGCCGCAAGCGTCGCAAGTGCGGCTTCCGACCCCGAAAGGCGGCTGTTCATCAGCTCGTTAGTGCCGAGCATGATGGAGAACTCCTTGCCGCGGCGCATGAGCCGGAGTTCATCGTCGGTGCCGGGAATGCGGGCGGTGTCGAGTTTTTCCCAGGGAATCATGCGGAGCTTTTAGCATGATTGCGCGATGTCGCCGCTAACGAAGGGCCGTAGGGTGGGCAAAGCGAAGCGTGCCCACCATGGACGCCAACGATTTCGGAGAGACGGTGGGCACGCTGCGCTTTGCCCACCTACGAAGAAAACCTATCCGCCCGCCCACACATCGAGCACATACCGGTTCTTGGTTCCGAGATCGTCGATCCAGCGCAGGCCGGCCTCGGCGTCGGCGCCGGACTTTTCGCGATAGATCGCAACCAGCGCGGCCTTGACGTCGGGTTCCATCTTGCCGCCGTCGCCGCAAACGTAAACGATCGCGCCCTGCTCGATCAGGCTCCAGATGCGGTCCTTCTGTGCGGCGACTAGATGCTGCACATAGGTCTTCGGCCCGTCGGCGCGCGAGAACGCGGTGTGCAGCTCGGCAATGCCGTCGGCGGCAAAGGCCTTCAATTCATCGGCATAGAGAAAATCCTGATCGGGATGACGGCAGCCGAAGAACAGCATCGCCGGGCCCAACTTGGCACCCTGCGCCTTGCGGTGCGCGCGCTCCTGCAGGAAGCCGCGGAACGGCGCCAGCCCCGTGCCGGGGCCGATCATGATGACGGGTTGGGTCGGATCATCGGGTAAGCGGAAGCCGGCCTTGGTCTCGCGCACGGTGGCATGCACGCTGTCGCCGACGCGGCGGCCGGAAAGATAGTTCGAGCACACGCCCTTGTAGACGCCACGGCCCGAACTGGCGGGCGCCTCGACGACGCCGACGGTGACGCTGCAGCGCGCCGGATCGCCTGATGGCGACGACGAGATCGAATAATAGCGCGGCGCCAGCAGCGACAGCATTTCCAGATAGGCGTGGAACGGCAGTTCGCAGGCCGGATGTTCCTCCATCAGATCGAATACGGATTTGCGCTTGTCCAGAACGTCCGAGCGGTAACGCTCCGTGGAAGCAGCGTCGTCGCCGACATAGGCCAGCAGCTTCGGCTTGGTGACGGGACAGCGCGTGTGTTCCGACATGATCTGGATGTGCTTGCGGGTCGCGATCTGCTGCAGCTCCACGAACTCGGTCAGCAATCGCCCGACCGATACGGCATCGCCCACCGGCAATTGCGCGCGGCGGCCTTCGGCGACCTGCAGGCGGATCTGGTCGGCCGGCAGGAAGCCGAAGCGGCGGGCCACGGAATCCACCAGCGCCGGATCGTTGCGCGGGACGACGCTGAGATGGTCGCCGACGCGATAGGTGATGCCGGGCGGCAACTGCACCTCGATATGCCGGGTCGAGCGGTCGGAAGGATTGGCGCCGCTTTTGTTCTGCAATTCCGAATTGACCGACACTTTCATCGGCGCAACGCCGCCCTGCGCAACGAGTGCGTTGACGGCAGAGGGCGCCACCGGCTCGATCGAATAGAGCGGCGCGTCGTCGGCGCTGCGGGCGAAGCTGGAATCGACGCCCAGTTCCTTCATCGCCGCGGGTGCAGCCGTCGCAAACCATTTTTCGAACTGGCCGTCGAGATCGCTGCGGGCATCACCCTCGCCGCGGGCATAGAGGCTGCGCGCGCCATGCGCCGCCAACTGCTCGTCGATCATGCGCGGCACGGATTGATAGGTCGCCGCCCAGTCGCTGTTACCGCAGCCGAACACGGCGTAACGCACCTTGGCGAGCGCATCCTTCGGCTGGCCGCCGTCCAGCCATCTGACGAACTGCGTGGCGTTATCAGGGGCGGCGCCGTTGTAGGAAGCGCAGAAGATCAGCAGCCCGCCCTCCTCCGGCAGCTTGCCGACATAATCGTCAAGCGCGCCGAGTTTGGTCGCAAAGCCGTTGACCTCGGCGAGGTCAGCCACCCGCGTCGCCAGCTCTTCCGCCGTGCCAAGGTTGGAACCGTAGAGCACCAATAGCGGCGTGTTGTGCCCCGGACGGGTCCGCGCCTGCGGTGCCGCCGCGTTCGAGGCGGCCACGGCCACCGCTGCCCGGCCGGCGAAGGCGCCGCGATCCTTGTCGGCGCGCGGCCGCACCTTGATCTTGAAGCCGTCGGGCTTGATCGTCAGCGTTTCCTTCAGGTGCATCTGGTAGCGATTGACATCGATCAGCTTGAAGCGCTGCAGGATCATGCCGATCGCGAGCGCCGCCTCGTGCATCGCAAAGCCACGGCCGATGCAGGCGCGCTGGCCGTTACCGAACGGCTTCCAGGCGTTGACCGGGCGCTTGGCCTCGGCCTCGCGGCTGAAATTCTCGGGATCGAAGGCATCCGGGTTCGCCCCCCAGACGCTGGGGTCGCGGTGCAGCGCCATCACGAGCACCGTGACGAAGGTATTCTTCTTCAGCTTGTACTTGCCACCAATCGTCTCGTCCTGAAGCGGCGCGATGCCATAGGCCGGCGCCGGCGGCCACAGCCGCAGCGCCTCTTTCAATATCTGCGTGATGTAAGTGAGCTGCGTGACCTGCTGATAGGTCGGCTTTGCGTTGATATCGGGCCCGAGCACCCGGTCGACTTCTTCGTAGGCCTTCTTCAACACCTCGGGATGCTTCAGCAGCGCATAGATCGTGCACGACAGGAGCCCGCTGGTAGTCTCGTGGCCCGCGATCAGGAATGTATTGATCTGATAACGGATGTTGACGTCGTCGAGTTGCTCGCCGGTGGCACGATCGACGCCGGTCATCATGGCGCCGAGCATGTCCTTCTTGCCCTCGGCGGCCTCTGCATTGCCGCGGCGCTCGGCGATGATCTCGTCGACCATCTTGTTCATGAAGGCGACATCCAGCGCGAGGTCGCGGCGGCGCTTCTGCAGCCACAGGCCTTCCAGCGGAATGCCGCGTGTCATCATGATGGTCTCGAGCGAGCGCACCAGCGATTCGACGAACGGGTGATAGTCGCGGCGATAGAACGAGTTGAAACGGTAGTCGAAGCCGCAGAGGCCGATGGTGTCGAGCGTCAGCGCGGTCATGTCGTGGACAACGTCGATCTCCTCGTCGCCGTTCAGCCGCTCCCATTTCTTCACGAGCTGCTCGGCGATATCGACCATGCTCGGATGATAGGACGTCATCGCGCGGTTGCCGAACGGCTGCAGCAGGATGTTGTGCGCCTTGCTCCAGTTCGGCTCATTGGTGTCGGCGGTGAACAGACCGTCGCCGCCGACGGCGCGGACACGGCGCAGCGAGCCGCGCACCGCCTTGTCGAAGCGCTTTTCGTCGGAGAGCTCGTCGATGAGATCGTGGCCGGAAACGATGACGAGTGGCGCGCCCATCATGTCCAGCCAGAAAATCGGCCCCAGCTCCTTGGTCAACCGCACCAGATGCTGCACCGGCGCGTTGGGATCCAGCGACAGCATGTTGCCGACAACGGGCTTTTTCGGCGGATGCGGTATCGGGTTTAGTTTGTTAGTCGACGCCATTGTCGAAGTATCTCCTGCCTGCCTCAACCGTCATTGCGAGAAATCTCTTGCTTTGTCATTCCGGGATGGTCCGAAGGACCAGACCCGGAATCTCAAGATTCCGGGTTCGATGCTTCGCATCGCCCCGGAATGACCGCATAAGTCGCTGCGCTCCTCGCAATGACGGCTTGCTGTCCTGTGTGCCCTAACCAAACCGCTTCTTACGCCATTCGATCAGCTTGGCGCTGACCTCGTCCGGCTTTTCCTGCTGCGTCCAATGACCGCTGTCCCGCACGAGATATTTCTCCAGATCGGGAACGAGCTTCTCCATGCCGTCGGCAGCCGATGGCGGCAGCACCGCATCGTTCTCGGCCATGATCATCAGCGACGGCACGCGGACGGTATGGTCGAGGCCTTTCGAGCGTTGCCAGTTGCGCGAAAAATTGCGGTACCAGTTGATGCCGCCGGTGAAACCGGTTTTGGTGAAGGTATCCACGAACACCTTCTTTTCCTCCGCCGAAAGGATCGGCGTGCGTGGATCGTGCTTAGCATCGTAATTCGCGATCATCTGCGGAAACGCCAGATTGAGCCGCGCCGACGCGCCGACGCCGGCAATCGGCTGTTCCTCCGGCGTACCTTCGGGGCGCGCCACCGGCTTGCGCATGAAAGCATCAAAGGTCTGCTCGACGCGGCTTGCGAAAATCCTGTCAGGCTCGCGGCCAGGGTCCTGGAATTGCACAATGTACATCTTGTCGCCGAAGCGCTGACGAAACAGCTCGATCGGATCGGCTGGGGCGCGATCCCAGTGCGGCGTGTTGACCCCGACGACGCCGGCGACGCGGTCGAGATGGCGCAACGGCATCTGCCAGACAATAAAACCGCCCCAGTCGTGGCCGACGAAGATTGCCTTGTCGATCTTGAGATGGTCGAGCAGTCCGACGAGGTCGCCGGTCAGATGCTCCATGTCGTAGTCCTCGACCGGCTCGGGTCGGTCGGTCGCGCCATAGCCGCGCTGATCCGGCGCGATGACCCGGATGCCGGCCTCGCTCAAGGCCTTGATCTGGTGACGCCATGAAAACGCGATCTCCGGCCAGCCATGGCACAGGATGACCGGAGGCTTGTCGGAGCTAGGCCCCGCCTCGTAATAGCCCATGCGAATACCGTTCACCTGGGCGAACTGCAGCGGCGGCATTTCAATCATCACCAGCCCCTATTCAGCAGCGCTGGTCATGCTGGGCGGCGGCGCGAACGCCGTCTCCAGCGCTTCAAATTCGCGAGGGAGCATGTCGCACATAAGCTGGACATGCGGAATGATGTTGGCGCCCGCGATGAAGCCAAAATCGAGCTGGTCGCGGTAGCTCTGCACGGTGATGTTGAGCGCGATCCCGTGAGTCGAGATCGACACCGGGAAGATGTGCAGCAATTCCGCACCCGCGGCGTACAGCGTCTGCCGCGGCCCCGGCACGTTTGATACCGTGATGTTGGCGGACGGCGGCAACACGTTCGACAGGTCCGAGCGGCTGTAGAGCAGCGCCATGATCTGCACCAGGATCGGCGCGCCGAGCATCGAGACGTTCGAGACCTGCGGCATGAAGGCCCGCAACGGATGCGACATCTCCTTGGATTTGGTGGATTGCGCGATGATCGCCTCCAGCCGCTCCTTGGGATCCTCGATATTGGTGGCGATCGAGCAGATCATGCCGAACACCTGGTTGTTGGCCTCGGTGTTGCCCTCCTCTCGCAGCGAGATCGGCACCGCTGCCGTCATCGACTTCGCGGGCAAGGCGCCCCGTTCCAGCAGATAACGCCGGACCACACCCGACGAGAGCGCCAGCACCACGTCGTTGAGCTTGCCGCCGGATGCCTTGGCGACCGCCTTGGCGCGCGACAGTGAAATCGAGGTGCCTGCGAAACTACGCTCCGACGAAATCGCCTTGTTCAAAATCGTCGGCGGCGAAACCATGCCGGCGATGCTGTCGCGCGACTTCGGATCGGAGATCTTGCCGACCACGTCGGAGACGCTCTTGAGCATCGAGGGAATGCTGCCGGCGAATTTCACCGCGCTCTCGATCTGGAACATGGCGTTGTCGAACAGGATCGATCCGAGATCGCTCTTGCCCGAGCGCGGCAGGTCGAGGGTCTTCGGCGTCGACGAGCCATCGAAGGGCTGGCGCCAGAGCTGCTGGTAGGAATCGATCAGGTTGGCGGCGATGTCGCGCGGCTCGTTGCCGCCCTTGGCCTGCGGAACGGGCTTCTCGACCACGCGCGGCACCGGGGTGACGTCATAGATCATGTTGGTCAGCGCCGCGCCTGCGCCGCCGTCGATGCAGGCATGGTGCATCTTGGAATAGAGCCCGATCTCATTGTCCTTCATGCCCTCGAAGACATAGAACTCCCAGAGTGGCCGGGCGCGATTCAGGAGTTTCGCGTGCATCCAGCCGACGATGCGCTCCAGCGTGGCGCGGTCATACGGCGCCGGAAGGCTGCCGCGGAAAATGTGTCGGTCGATGTCGAACTGGTCGTCCTCGACCCAGGACGGATGATCGATATCGAGCGGGGCCTTTTCCAGACGGGCTTTGAGGATCGGCGCGATGTGCAGCCGTGAGGCGATCATCGCCTTGAAGTCCTCGAAGAAGTTGCCGTTATAGTTCTCCGGCAGGCGGAAGATCGCCATGCTCCCGACATGCATCGGCATCTCGGGCGTTTCCAGATACAGAAACGACGCGTCCATCGAAGACAGTTTCTTGGCGTCCGCCATATTTTCCTCCCGCAGTAGAAAACGCGGCGCCTTGTCGGCGCTTCTGGCGTCTAGAATGTCTTTGTTATTGGAGCATATCCGAAAACCTCTCACCATCCCGCATCAATTGCGGGGCGGGATCTTTCGGGATTATGCCCTAAGCACAGGGCGTTGGCTCAGGATTGTGCATTTTCCGGGGGGCCGTAGGCAATGGCAAATGGTCCTGATCGGTCAAAATGCTTAAATTCCCCCTCGGCCTGCGCCAGACGGTCCGCCACCGCCCACAATGCTGCGGGGTTGACGCCGAGCCCGATATGGCTGGCAAGGTGCACCTCGATATTTTCGGCGGTTTCGGAGGGACGCAACAGGCTGGTGTGCCAGTTCACGATGCCGTCGGTACGGGAATAGATCGAGGTCGCCGGCACCGGCAGGTCGCCGGCGATCGCCTGTCGGATTTCCGGATTGTCGTCGACGGTCTCCCCCGTCAGCGCCTCATAGAGCCGCGTGGCGTTGGTCGCGCGGATGTCGTTGGCAAACGGACTGCCGAGCGTAATCACCGAGCGCACCATGTCCGGCATCTGCAGGGCGAGATCGCGCGCATAGACGCCGCCGAGACTCCAGCCGACCAGGCTGACCTTGCGGCCGGTCGATTCATGGGTGCGCCGCAGGAGCTCGCGCAACGCGCCGCGCCTGGAAGCGATGCCGCCGAAATTGCGGCCCATGTTCCACGCGTAGGTATCGTAGCCGAGTTCTTTCAGGTAGCGCCGCATCGGCGCCATCGAGAGATCGCTGGCGAGAAAGCCCGGCAACGCCAGCACCGGATGCCCGTCGCCCTTCGGCGCGCGCATCAATAGCGGCGATAGCAGCAGGCTCGAGTTCAGCTCGAACAAGGCCCTCGTTTCGGCCAGCATCAGGAACAGGCTCGGCGGCCGGAGCCTTTGCTCGTCCGTCACTGCCGCGCCCTCCGCGTTCGCCACTTACTTCTTGCCGCCAAGGCCAGCCATGGTCACGAACATGTCCTGGAACCGTTCGGCGAGCTTCGGATCGAACGTGAACCAGCTCTGGATCAGCGATTCCGGAGAAACCTTTTCGATATTGGCCATCACCTGCTGCTGCATCTTGTCCATCACGGCGGTCTGCATCGGCGAGACGTCAGGCAATCCAAAAAACTGCCTGGCCTCCAGCGGCGTGCAATCTATTTCGACGTTAACTTTCATGACCGCTCCTCTTGCTGGCTTCTTGCAGTATCGCCACGATAGCCCTGATCGCGCAAGGACACGAGCCGGGCACCGGCCCTCTCAATTCCCGATATGGTCAACCAAAGCGCTCGACGGCAAAGGGCCTGGCGTCGGCAAACGGGGTCTCGCCGGTCATCATTTCGGCCAGCAGGCGGCCGGTTGCGGGTCCGAGCGTCAGGCCGTGGTGCTGGTGGCCGAAATTGAACCATAGCCCGCTATGGCGAGGAGCCTTGCCGATAACCGGCAACATATCGGGCAGACAGGGGCGCGCGCCCTTCCACGGCGCGGCGTCGACCGGCGCCCCCAGTGGGAACAACTTGTGCGCCCGTGGCAGCGCCCGCTCGACCTGGACCGGCGTCGGCGGCGCATCGCGGTGGGCGAACTCGGCACCGGTGGTCAGACGAATGCCCCGGTTCATGGGCGCCAGCAGATAGCCGAGGTCGGTGTCCAGCACGGGATGGTGCAGCACCGCATTGCCGCTCGGCTTGAGATGCAAATGATAGCCGCGCTTGACCTGCAGGGGGATTGAATAGCCGAGCGGCGCGAAGATCTGATCGGACCACGGTCCCATCGCCACCACAACCTCGCGTGCCGTGATCGTGCCTTCCAGCGTCGCCACCCGCCACCTTCCGGAGGATTGTTCGAGCGTTCGTGCGTCACCGACCAGGTATCGCCCGCCCTTGCGGCCGAACAGCGCCGAATAGGCTTTGGCCAGGCCGCCGGGATCCGGCACGAAGCCCGGTGCCGGAAAATGGATTGCGCCGCTGAAATCGCCGGTCAGATGCGGCTCGCGCGCAATAATCGCCGGAGCGTCGAGAACCTCGCCCTCGACGTCATATTGCCGGGCGCGCTCCAGATCCTGCACCGCGCTCGCAAGCGTCGCCTCGGAGCGAAACAGCTTGATCCAGCCGGTCCGCCGCAACAGCTCCGGCACGTTGGCTTCCGCGATCAACGCCTCATGCTCGATCAGGCTGCGCTGGATCAACGGCAATTCGGCCATCGCACTGTGCAGTGCACGCTGCGGCGACGAGGCGAGGAAATAGCGTACCAGCCACGGCAGGAAGTCCGGCAAGTCCTTGAAATGGTAACGCACCTGGGGCGCGCGAAGGAACGCGTAGCGCAGGATCTGGCCCAAATCCCGCGGAAACATATACGGAAAGACCGAGGCGCATTCGATCAGTCCGCCATTGCCATGACTGGTTTCCTCGCCGGCAACCTCATGCCGGTCGATCAGAACCACGTTCCTGCCGCGCTTCTGCAGGTGCAAGGCGGCGCTCACGCCGACCATGCCCGCACCCAGGACGAGAACGTCGGCCTTCAGTTCCGCCATCCGGCACTCCGAAAGTTTAATGTAACGTGCTTGCGCGCACGGCTTATGGTGAAGCTAGTCAATACCGCACCGCCGCGCAAACTGGCACGCGGTGCGGGATAATGATGCTTGCGCGGCGGCTGGACTTTGGCAACATGGCTCGGCAATATCCGCCGTTAGGCGCAGAAATTGCTGATCAAAGTGGGGAAATCGAACAAATGTCGGTACGTCAGAATTTGTTTGCAGCGGCTACGGCTACGATCCTTGCCTTAACGACGGCCTTGGCAATGGTGCCGGCATCGGCCCAGACCCTGCGCTACGCCAACCAGGGCGATCTCAAATCGCTCGACCCGTACACGCTGAACGAGAGCACCACCCACGCCCATCTCGGCCATGTCTTCGAAGGCTTGGTGGCCCGCGACAGGGACCTGAAGATCATCCCGGCATTGGCGGAAAGCTGGGAGACGCCGGAGCCGACCCGCTGGCGGTTCCATTTGCGCAAGGGCGTGAAGTTCCAGAACGGCGATCCCTTCACCGCCGACGACGTTGTTTTCTCGGCCGATCGCGTTCGCAAAAAAGGCTCGAACCTGCAGACGCGCATTCCCACCGACGCCAAGGTCGTCAAGGTCGACGATTACACGGTGGACTTCGTCCTGACCTCGCCAAATCCCATTCTCAATTCGCAATGGGATACCTGGTACATCATGAGCAAGAAATGGGCCGAGGCGAACAATTCCATCGACCCGACGCCCGCAGCGGCTACGACACCGAGCTTTGCCTCGCTCAACGCCAACGGCACCGGCGCCTTCTCGATCGAAAGCCATCAGCCCGGCGTCAAGACCGTGTTCAAGGCCAACCCGAACTGGTGGCGCAAGCCCGAACATAACCTGAAAGAAATCATCTTCACGCCGATCGGCTCGGACGCCACGCGCGTGGCCGCCCTGCTCTCGGGCGAAGTCGATGTCATCGAGCCGGTTCCGATCCAGGATATTTCGCGGGTGGATTCCACCCCGACCGCCCAGGTGCTGAAGGGACCGGAGCTTCGCACGATTTTCCTCGGCATGGATCAGGTGCGCGACGAACTGCTCTATTCCAACGTCAAGGGCAAGAACCCGTTCAAGGACGTCAAGGTGCGTGAGGCCTTCTTCAAGGCCGTCGACATCGAACTGATCAAGACCCGCGTCATGCGCGGCCTGTCGACGCCCTCGCCGCTGATGATCGCGCCGCAACTGTTCAAGCTCTCCGGTGACTTCACGCGGCCGAAACTCGATCCCGACGGCGCCAAGAAGCTTCTGACCGAAGCCGGTTATCCCGATGGCTTCGAAGTCACGATGGACTGCCCGAACGACCGCTACGTCAACGACGCCGCGATCTGTCAGGCGGTCGTCGGCATGCTGGCCCGCATTGGCGTCAAGGTGACGCTGCTGGCCCAGCCCAAGGCGCAATATTTCGCCAAGGTGCTGAAGCCCGGCGGCTACCAGACCTCATTCTACCTGCTCGGCTGGACTCCCGGCACGCTCGACTCCCACAACGTCCTGTTCGACATCATGGGATGCCGTGACGATCCGAAGTCCAGCCGCGGCGAGGGCAATCTCGGTGGCTACTGCAACAAGAAGCTCGACGAGCTTACCGACAAGGTGCTGCAGGAGTCCGACATGAGCAAGCGCGACCTCCTGATCAAGCAAGCATACGAAATCGGCGCCAAGGACTTTGGATATATCCCGCTGCACCAGCAGGCGCTGGCTTGGGGCGTGTCGAAAAAAGTCAAGCTGAGCCAGCGCGCCGACAATCAGGTCCTGCTGTACTGGGCGACCAAACAGGACTAGTCAGGCGTCAAACAGGTCCCGGCGGGCTTAGCGGCTTCCGGGACTTTTCCTTTCGAGGCGACAGCGACGTACGCCGCCGCATCTACAGCATGATCCGGAAAAGTGGGTACCGGTTTTCCGAAAAGATCATGCTCAAACAAGAAGATGACCGACGAGCATGATTCAACTCAGTTGAAGCATGCTCTAGAGAGCAGTGAAAGGAATCCATGCTCGCTTTCACTCTTCGCCGCGCTATCCAGGCCATCGGCGTCATGATCGCGGTCGGCGTCATCGCGTTCTCGATGTTCCGCTTCGCCGGCGACCCTGTTAACCAGATCGTCTCCTTGGATACGCCGGCCGCTGAACGCGAGGCGGTGCGCAAGTCTCTCGGCCTCGACGATCCCGTGCCGGTGCAGTTCGCCCGCTACTTCGCCAATGCCGCGCAGTTCAAGTTCGGCGTCTCCTACCAATTCCGCCAGCCGGTTTCGAACCTGTTGATGGAGCGGATGCCGGCGACGCTGGAGCTCGCCGCCTGCGCGACCGTCTTCGCCATGGTGTTCGGCATCCTGATGGGGGTCTATTCGGCGCTGCGACGCGACACGTTCTTGACCAAGATATTCCAGGCGGTGTCGCTGATCGGAATTTCGTTGCCGACGTTCCTGATCGGCATTCTCCTGATCTATCTGTTCTCGGTGACGCTGGGCTGGCTGCCTTCATTCGGCCGCGGCGACGTGGTCCGGATCGGATGGTGGACCACCGGTCTGCTCACGCTTTCCGGCCTCAAGGCGCTGATCATGCCCTCGATCACGCTGGGCTTATTCCAGATGACCCTGATCATGCGGCTGGTGCGCGCTGAAATGCTCGAAGTGCTCCGCACCGACTACATCCGCTTCGCCCGCGCCCGCGGCCTGACCACACGCGCCATCCATTTCGGCCATGCGCTGAAGAACACGCTGGTTCCGGTCATCACTGTGGCAGGACTGCAATTTGGCTCGGTAATTGCATTTGCCATCATCACCGAAACCGTCTTCCAGTGGCCGGGTATGGGATTGTTGTTCGTGCAGGCGGTGCAAAATGTCGATATCCCGATCATGGCGGCCTACCTGCTGATGGTGTCGCTGATTTTCGTCACCATCAATCTGGTGGTCGATATCCTCTACACCATCGTCGATCCGCGCCTGCGCTCGACCATCAGCCGTCCGGCCTAAACGAGACGCCCAATGTCCGACGCCGTCGTCCCACACCGAGTAGAGCCCAGCGCGCCGCGAGCGCGCTCCGGCACAGGCTGGTTGAAGCGCGCGCTCGACAGCGACATCTTCTATTCGTTCCGCCGCTCCCGAATGACCATGGTAGCGGCGGCCGTGACGCTCCTGTTCTTCCTGCTGGCGGTCTTTGCTTCCCAGCTCGCGGTGCAGAACCCGTTCGATCCGGCGCAACTGCAATTGATGAATTCGCGGATCTCGCCGCTGTGGACCGCCGACGGCCAGAGCCCGTTCCTGCTCGGCACCGACGAACAGGGCCGTGATGTGTTTTCCGCCATTCTTTACGGCTTGCGGATTTCGCTCGTGGTCGGCGTGCTCGGCGTTATCTTTGCCGCCGCGCTCGGCATCACGCTTGGCCTGATCGCGGGCTATGTCGGCGGCGCGGTCGACGGGCTGATCATGCGTATCGCCGACGTGCAGCTCACCTTCCCCGCGATCCTGATCGCGCTATTGGTCAATGGCGTTGCCAAATCCGTGTTCGGTAACCGGCTGGACGCCATGAGTACGCTGGCGGTGCTGGTGGTCGCGATCGGCTTGAGTTTCTGGGTGCAGTATGCCCGCACCGTGCGCGGCTCGGTCATGGTCGAGAAGAACAAGGACTATGTCGCGGCCGCGCAGCTGATCGGCCTCCCCGCACCCAAGATCATCTTCCGGCACGTGCTGCCGAACACGATGGGACCGATCCTCGTGATCGCAACCATCAACCTCGCGCTCGCCGTCATCACCGAGGCGACGCTGTCGTTCCTGGGCGCCGGCATGCCCGACACCATGCCCTCGCTCGGCACCCTGATCCGGATCGGCAACAACTACCTGTTCGCCGGCGAATGGTGGATCGTGGCCTTCCCCGGCATTGCGCTGGCGGGGCTGATCCTCGCCATCAACCTGCTCGGCGACTGGCTGCGCGACGCGCTCAATCCAAAGCTCCGATGACAGTTCCCGTCCTCTCCGTGCGTAATCTCGAGGTGGAATTCCTCACCCGCCGCAGCACGCTGCACGCGATCAACGGCGTCTCCTTCGACATCGCCAAGGGCGAAGTGCTCGGCGTGGTCGGCGAGTCCGGCGCCGGCAAATCAGTCACGGGACTAGCCGTCATCGGGCTGATCGATCCGCCCGGCCGCATCGCCGGCGGCGAGATCTATCTGTCGGGAACGCGGATCGATCACCTGCCGCCGGAAGAAATCCGCCGCATCCGGGGCAAACGAATCGGGATGATCTTCCAGGATCCGCTGACCAGCCTCAATCCGCTCTACCGGATCGGTGACCAGATCGTCGAGACGATCCGGACCCACCTGAATCTGTCCGAGACGGCAGCGCGCAAGCGCGCCATCGATCTCCTGGCCGAGGTCGGAATCCCCGCCCCCGAGAAACGCATCGACGCCTATCCGCACGAATTCTCCGGCGGCATGCGCCAGCGCGTCGTGATCGCGCTCGCGATCTGCGCCGAGCCGGAGCTGATCATCGCGGATGAACCAACCACTGCGCTCGACGTCTCCGTGCAGGCCCAGATCATTTCGCTGATCAAGCGCCTCGGGCGCGATCACGGCACCGCCGTCATGCTGGTCACCCACGACATGGGCGTGATCGCCGAAACCTCCGACCGGGTCGCCGTGATGTATTCGGGCCGGATCGCCGAGATCGGCCCGGTGCAGGACGTCGTGCAGAACCCCCTCCACCCCTACGCCAAGGGACTGATGGGCGCGATTCCGACGCTGGCCGGCGAAGACAAGCGGCTGGTGCAGATTCCCGGCTCGATGCCGCGGCTGTCGGCAATCCCGCCGGGCTGCTCGTTCAATCCGCGCTGTGCCTTTGCGTTCGACCGTTGCCGCGTCGAACGGCCAGAACCGCTCAAGCAAGGCTCGCACGCGGTGGCCTGCCATCTCTACGACACCGCGCCAAACGAAACCGCGAAGGAGACCGCGGCATGACGGCCTCCTTTGTCGATGTGAGAAATCTGCGCCGCGTGTTCGACGTCTCAAAACCGTGGCTCAACCGTGTGCTGGAAGGCGGCCATCTGGAATTCCTGAAGGCCGTCGACGGCGTGACCTTCGATATCAGGAAGGGCGAAACCTTCGCGCTCGTCGGCGAGTCCGGTTCGGGCAAGACCACCGTGGCGCGGATGGTGGTGGGATTGCTGCCGCCAAGCTCGGGCGAAGTGATCATCGATGGCGTATCGATGACGAATGCGAGGCAGGCCCAGGCGCGGCAGCGGCTGCGCCGCCGCATCCAGATGATCTTCCAGGACCCTTACGCGAGCCTCAATCCGCGTTTTCGGGTCGATGCCATCGTCTCCGAGCCGATCCGCGCCTTCGACCTGATCCAGGGCGAGCGCGATATCCGCGCGCGCGTCGGCGAATTGTTGAGCGTCGTCGGCCTGCACCCCGACGACGGCCTGAAATATCCGCATGAATTCTCCGGCGGCCAGCGCCAGCGTATCGCGATCGCGCGCGCGCTGGCATCTGAAGCCGAATTCATCGTCTGCGACGAGCCAACCTCGGCGCTGGACGTTTCCGTGCAGGCGCAGATCCTCAATTTGATGCGCGACCTGCAGGACAAGTTTGGGCTGACCTACCTCCTGATCAGCCATAACCTGGCCGTGGTCCGCCACATGGCGACCAGGATCGGCGTGATGTATCTTGGCCGCATCGTCGAGATTGCCGAGGGTCGCGAGCTGTTCGCCAATCCGCGGATGCCCTACACCAAGATGCTGCTGGGCGCCGTTCCCGATCTCGCGATGTCCGGCCGCCAGCGAATTCCAGTCAAGGGCGAAATCCCCAATCCGATCCATCCGCCGCCCGGCTGCGCCTTCAACCCGCGCTGCCCGCTGGCGTTCGATCTCTGCCGGAAGGAAGCGCCCGTCCTGATCGACGGCGTCGCCTGCCATGCCGTCAACCATCCGGTTGAGACCACAGTCTTGGTATGATCACGGAGATGGGTGCAATGCGTGGCATCCCAGTGGTTGGCATCCAGCCTCGCCTGTGGTCAAGTGCGCGCGCACCGCGATACCAACACGGCATTGGATTCCCATGAGCAACATCAATCCCGATCCGTTCACCACCCGGCCGGAAATCGAAGGCACCTTTGGTGTCGTGACCTCGACGCACTGGATCGCCACCGCGGTCGGCATGGGCATTCTGGAAAAAGGCGGCAACGCCTTCGACGCCGGGGTTGCTACCGCCTTCACGCTGCAGGTCGTCGAGCCGCATCTGAACGGTCCCGGCGGCGACGTTCCGATCATTGTGCATGACACCAAGCGCGGCCGCACCGAGGTGATCTGCGGCCAGGGCCCCGCACCTGCCAAGGCCACCATCGCGCATTACAAGAGCGAAGGCCTGGAAATGGTGCCCGGCACTGGACTCTTGGCCGCCTGCGTGCCCGGCACGTTCGAATCCTGGATGCTGCTGCTTCGCGACTACGGCACGATGCGGCTGCGCGATGTGCTGGAGCCCGCGATCGCCTATGCGCGCGACGGCTATCCGCTGGTCGAGCGAGCCGCGGCGACTATCCAGGTCGTCGAGAAATTGTTCCGTAATCACTGGAAGACATCGGCCGCCGTCTACCTGCCGAACAACGAGGTGCCCAGGCCCGGCACGCTGTTCACCAACAAGCAGCTCTCCGAAACTTACGCCCGCATTCTCAAGGAGGCCGAGAGCGCCGGCTCCGACCGCGTCGCGCAGATCGAGCGTGCGCGCAAAGCCTGGTCTCACGGCTTCGTGGCGGAGGCGATCGACAAGTTCTGCCGCACCCAGGAAGTGATGGACGTCTCCGGCTCGCCGCATCGCGGCGTGCTAAGCGCCGACGACATGGCGCGCTGGCAGCCGACCGTCGAGGCGCCGCTCACTTACGACTATGGCCGCTACACCGTCTGCAAGCCCGGTGTATGGAGCCAGGGCCCGGTCATGCTGCAACAGCTCGCGCTGTTGAAGGGTTTTGAACTCGACGGGCTCGATCCCGCCGGCCCCGACTTCATCCATCTGCAGATCGAATGCGCCAAGCTTGCTTTCGCCGATCGCGAGAAATTTTATGGCGACCCGAAATTCACTGACATCCCGATCACGACCTTGTTGTCGGACGCCTACAATGACGAGCGCCGCAAGCTGATCTCCAGGGACAAGGCCTCGCTCGATTTCATCCCGGGCTCGGTCGAAGGTTTTGGCTCGGTGGTAAAACTGCGCCGCGCAGAAGGCCACCGCGAGGCCGTTGGCGCCATGGGCGCGGGCGAGCCGACCGTCGGCCGCTTCGGCGAAGTGCGCGGCGACACCGTGCATTTTGACATCATCGACCAGGCCGGCAATATGGTCTCGGCGACGCCGTCCGGTGGCTGGCTGCAATCCTCGCCGGTCATTCCCGAACTCGGCTTCTGCCTCGGCAGCCGCGCGCAGATGTTCTGGCTGGAAGAAGATCACCCCGCGGCGCTCGCGCCAGGCAAGCGCCCGCGCACCACGCTCTCGCCTACCATGTGCTATCGCGACGGCGAGCCGTACATGGCGTGGGGATCGCCCGGTGGCGACCAGCAGGATCAATGGACCACGCAATTCTTCCTGCGGCATGTGCACGCCAAGCTGAACCTGCAGGAGGCGATCGACGCGCCCGCGTGGCACTCCGAACATTTCCCGATCTCGTTCTGGCCGCGCACCGCGCGCCCCGGCGTGCTCGTGGTCGAGAACCGCGTGCCGAAGGCGACCATCGATACCCTGAAGAGCCGCGGCCACGTCGTCGAGATCGGTCCCGACTGGTCGGAAGGTCGCCTGACTGCCGCCTCCAAAGTTGGCCGCCGCCGCCGTGCCGCCGCCAATCCCAGGGGCATGCAGGGCTACGCGGCGGGACGATAATTAGAGAAGAGACAAGATGACCTGGTCGATCATCGCCCGCGATCCCCTCACCGGCCAAATCGGCATTGCGGTCGCGACCAGGTTTTTCGCGGTCGGCGCGCGCGTGCCGCATATCGCCCCCGGCATCGGCGGCATCGCGACACAGGCGCTGGTCAATCCCTATTATGGCATCGACGGCGTGAAGCTGTTGCGCGAGGGACGCGAGCCGCGCGAAGTGGTGGACACGCTGATTGCGGCCGACGGCGGCCGCGAGGCTCGACAACTTCATGTCATGGATATCAAGGGCCGGATCGCCACGCATACCGGCACCGAATGCGTCGACTGGTGCGGACATATCCAGGGCGACGGCTTCTCCCTCGCCGGCAATATGCTGGCCGGCGCCGCCGTGCTCGACGATACTGCGAAGGCTTACATCGCCAACGCTACTCTGCCCTTTGCGCAGCGGCTGATTGCGGCCATGAAGGCCGGCGAAGCCGCCGGCGGTGACAAGCGCGGCAAGCAATCGGCCGCGCTTGTGATCCAGGGCGAGGAGGAATGGTCGGATCTCGACCTGCGCGTCGACGACCATGTCGATCCACTCGCCGAACTCGAGCGGCTGGAACAGGTGAGCTGCGAGCGCTGGGTGCATTTCCGCCCGTTCCTGCCGACGCGGAAGAACCCGGCCGGGATCACCGATCGCGCGGTCATCGATGCGACGATTGAAGCCGCGACGACGGGCAAGGCATGACCGCGAGCCCGCTGATCGAAATCGAGGGCCTGCGCGTCGTCTTCCACGGCGACGACGGCCGCACCACGCATGCGGTCGACAGCGTCGATCTCAGCGTCGCCAATGGCGCGACGCTCGGCCTCGTCGGTGAATCCGGCTGCGGCAAGAGCGTGACCTCGCTCGCCATCATGGGGCTGTTGTCAAAGCATTCCGCCGAGGTCTCCGGCTCGATCCGCTTCGACGGCTTCGACCTGCTGGATGTGCCTGACGAAACCCTGCGCGACCTGCGCGGCAATCGGCTCGCGATGATCTTCCAGGAGCCGATGACCTCGCTCAATCCGAGTTTTACCATCGGCGACCAGATCATCGAGACGATCCTGCGCCATCGCGGCGGCTCGCGCCGGCAGGCGCGCGAGCGCGCGATCGAATTGTTGCGGCGCGTGCACATCCCCTCGCCCGAGAAACGTATCGACGAATATCCGCACAAGCTCTCCGGCGGCATGCGCCAGCGCGTGATGATCGCGATGGCGCTGGCCTGCGACCCGCGGCTTCTCATCGCGGACGAGCCGACCACGGCGCTCGACGTTACCCTACAGGCGCAAATTCTCGATCTGATGCGCGAGCTGAAGGCCGCCAGTGGTGCGGCGATCATCCTGATCACCCACGATCTCGGCGTGGTCGCCGAAGTCTGCGACGAGGTCGCAGTGATGTATGCCGGTGAGATCGTCGAGCGCGCGCCGGTCGATGAACTCTTTGCCAACCCGCAGCATCCCTACACCGTCGGCCTGCTCGGCTCGATCCCGCGGCTCGGCCGCCGCGCCGCACATCTGGCGACCATCGAGGGCATGGTGCCGAACATGGCAAACCCGCCCGCCGGCTGCCGCTTTGCCGCGCGCTGTCCGTTTGTCATGGAGAACTGTGTCGCCGCGCCGCCGCCGCTGGCCATCGTGAGCACGGGCCACGCCTCACGCTGCATCCGTGCACCGCTGGAGCGGCTGGTATCATGACCGCCTCATTT
Organism: Bradyrhizobium sp. SRL28; assembly: GCF_018596315.1. Taxonomy (GTDB): domain Bacteria; phylum Pseudomonadota; class Alphaproteobacteria; order Rhizobiales; family Xanthobacteraceae; genus Bradyrhizobium. The sequence continues at coordinate 178,775 of NZ_JAHEAG010000001.1, forward strand.
TCGGCTCTCGTGCCCCGGGCGCAGCGCAGCACAAGCGAAGCGCGGTGGTGCACTGCTGAACCGGGGCCCACCGTCGTTCCAGCGCGCGATGGGTCCCGGTTCTGCAGCGCGTCGCTTCGCGCCGCGCAGCGCCCGGGACACGAGAGGCTTCAGCGATGACCGCGCTTCTCGAAGTCGAAGGCCTCGTGAAGCATTTCGTCGCCGCGCGTTCGGTGTTCGGAACACCCACCGCCTATGTCAAAGCGGTCGACGGCGTCGACTTCACAGTCGAGGCTGGCAAGACGCTGGCGCTGGTCGGTGAATCCGGCTGCGGCAAATCCACCGTCAGCCGGCTGGTGCTGCGGCTGATCGAGCCGGATGCCGGAACCGTGCGCTTCGAAGGCCGCGACCTCGGCGCATTGAACGCGAACGCGTTGCGTGCCTTCCGCCGCGATGCGCAGATCATTTTCCAGGACCCCTACGCGTCCTTGAACCCGCGCATGACCGTCAACCAGATCCTCACCGAACCGCTGGCGCTGCACGATCTGGTGCCGACCGCGCGCCGACGCGAGCGGGTCGAGGAGCTGCTGCGGCTGGTCGGGCTGGAGCCGCGCTTTGCCCGCCGCTATCCGCATGAGTTTTCCGGCGGCCAGCGCCAGCGCATCGCGATTGCGCGGGCGCTCGCCGTGGAGCCAAAACTGATCATCTGCGACGAGCCGGTATCGGCGCTCGACGTCTCGATCCGTTCGCAGATCCTCAATTTGCTGCGCGACCTGCAGGACCGGCTCGGCCTCGCCTACATCTTCGTCAGCCACGATCTCGCGGTCGTAAAACACATCGCTGACCGCGTCGCCGTGATGAATCTCGGCGGCATCGTCGAGATCGCGGCCGCCGACGCGCTGTTTGCCGCACCTCGGCATCCCTATAGCCGCGCGCTGCTGTCGGCCATTCCGGTGCCCAAGCCGCAGGCCAAACGCAGCCGCATCGTGCTGGAGGGCGAGATGCCGAGCGCGCTCAACCCGCCCTCCGGCTGCCGCTTCCATACCCGCTGCCCCTATGTCATCGCGCGCTGCCGCACTGAAATTCCGCCGCTGCTCGCCGACGGCACGGGACACGCCACCGCCTGTCATCGCACCGCGGAATTGCCGGCGGCCGAAAATATCGTTCCCGCCGACGGCGGCTTTTCGCCGGTGCTGGAAAAATTGGTCGCCGCCTTCAGCGGTGGCACGGAAGGTGCAGGCCGCGCCGGGGTTGATATATCCGGGACACGGCCAACAGCGTAATCGTGAATAAGGGGATGGCAGCAATGAAAATCATTCGTTTGGCAGTCACCGCGGCGGCGCTGCTGCTGTCGCTCGGGGCAACCGTTCAAGCCCAGACCACGCTGCGGATCGGGCTCGCCGAGGATCCTGATATCCTCGACCCGACCATGGCGCGCACTTATGTGGGCCGCATCGTTTTCGCATCGTTCTGCGACAAGTTGTTCGACATCGACGAAAAGCTCAACATCGTCCCGCAGCTCGCACTGAGCCACGAGACGTCGGCCGACGGCAAGGAAGTCACCATCAAGCTCCGGCCGGGCGTCAAGTTTCACGACGGCGAGGCCTTCACTGCGGAGGCTGCAAAGTTTTCGCTGGAGCGGCACCTGACATTCCCGGGCTCGTTCCGGAAGCCGGAGCTGGCGGCCGTCGATCGTATCGATGTCGTCGATCCCCTTACCATCAAGCTGACACTGAAGGCCCCCTACTCGCCGCTGGTCGCGCAGCTCACCGATCGCGCCGGGATGATGGTGTCGCCCAAGGCGGCAAAGGAGGCCGGCGACAAGTTCGGACTGCGACCGGTTTGCGCCGGTCCCTATAAATTCGTCGAACGCGTGCAGCAGGACCGCATGGTGTTCGAGAAATTCGCCGATTACTGGAACAAGGATAACATCCATATCGACCGCATCGTCTATCTCCCGCTTGTGGACGCGACGGTCCGCCTCGCCAATTTGAAATCCGGTGGCCTCGATCTGATCGAACGCCTGCTCGCGACCGATCTCAAGGAAGTGCAGTCGGACTCGAAGCTGAAACTGTCCAGCGCAATCGAGCTCGGCTATCAGGGCGTGACGCTGAACGTCGGCAAGGACAAGGCCAAGGGCCCCCTCAGCCAGTCCGCCAAGGTGCGGCAGGCGCTCGATCTATCGCTCGACCGCGACGCGATCAGCCAGGTTGTGTCCAACGGCGAGTTCAAGCCCGGCAACCAGTGGGTCAACCCCGATCATCCCTATTATCAGAAGGCCTTTCCGATCCCGAAGCGCGACGTCGCCAAGGCCAAGGCGCTGTTGAAGGAAGCCGGCGTCACCCCGCCGGTCAGCATCGACTTCATGGTGTCGAAAGGCGCGGAGACCGAAGCGGCATCGCAGGTGATCCAGTCGATGGCGGCGGAGGCCGGTTTCGACATGAAGCTCAGGGTCACCGAGTTCGCGACGTCGTTGAAGCAGGCCGAAGCCGGAGAATACCAGGCCTATCTGCTGGCCTGGAGCGGCCGGATCGATCCGGACGGTAACTCCTACATTTTCCAGAAGACCGACGCGCCACAGAACTACAGCGCCTGGTCCAACAAGGAAGCCGACAAGGCGCTCGATGACGGACGTCTTGTGACGGATCCGGCGCAGCGCAAGGCGATCTATGAAAAACTGGCCAAGATCGTGCTGGAGGAAAAGCCGCTGCTCTACATCTACCACCGCCGCATCCTGATCGCGCACACCACCAGGCTCGAGGGCTACAAGCAGATGCCGGACGGGCTGGTGCGCGTCGTCGGGCTGAAGCTGAAGTGAGCAGCGTTCTCTCGTTCTCGTGTCCCGGATGCATTGCAGCGCGTAAGCGATGCAATGCTAAGCCGGGACCCAATTGGTCGAATACCCTCCATCCCTCTCGCATGGGTCCCGGTTCTGCAGCGCAGCGTTGCACGCAGCACTGCGCCCGGGACACGATTGAACGATGCTGAATTTCCTCGCACGTCGTGTCATGCAGCTTATCCCGACGCTGTTCTTCGTCTCGATCCTGATCTTCTCGCTGCAGCAATTGCTGCCGGGCGATCCGGCGCTGGTCATGGCGGGCGAGGAACGCGACCCTGATGTCATCGCGCAGATCCGCCAGCAATACCGGCTCGATCAGCCGGTGCCGGTGCAGTATGTCTACTGGGTCAAGGGCGTGTTATCGGGCGATTTCGGCGAGTCGCTGCGCAACAAGGTATCGGTGCGCGAATTGATCGCACAGAAACTTCCGGTGACGATGCAACTGGCGTCGATGGCGATCATCATCGCCTTCCTGATCGGCATCCCCGCAGGGATAGTATCGGCAGTCAAGAAGGGCACGGCCTGGGATTATGGCGCGAATTTCTTCGCGCTGTGGGGAATCTCGACACCCAACTTCTGGCTCGGCATCATGCTGATCTTCCTGTTCTCGATCAAGCTCGGCTGGCTGCCGGCATCGGGCTATGTGCCGCTGACGGAGAACTGGCGCGCCAGCATCGCCTCCACCATCATGCCGGCCTTCGTGCTGGGCAATGCGATTGCCGCGATCCTGATGCGGCATACCCGCAGCGCCATGCTGCAGGTGCTGGAGAGCGATTACGTCCGCACCGCCCGGGCCAAGGGCCTTTCCGAACGCTCCGTCATCCTCAAGCACGCCATGCGCAACGCGCTGACGCCGATCATTACGCTGGGCGCGCTCGAACTGGGCACGCTGCTGTCGGGCGCGGTGCTGACCGAGCAGATTTTCTCGATTCCGGGCTTTGGCAAGCTGATCGTCGATGCGGTCTTCAACCGCGACTATGCGGTCGTGCAGGGCGTCGTGCTGACGACTGCGACAATCTACATCACGCTCAATCTCATTGCAGACATCGCCTATGTCCTCGTCAATCCGCGGCTGAGGGCTTAAGCCATGACCGACACCACGCTCAGCGCGTTGCCGATTACCGTCTCCGACGAACTGGAGAGCCCGGCGCGGCGCGCGTTGCGGCGCCTGTTCAAGCGCAAGGGCGCGGTGGCGGGCCTTGTCGTGATCGCAATCTTCGTCCTGCTCGCGGTGTTTGCGCCGCTGATCTCGCCTTACGAGCCGATCGCGACAAGCTGGTCGCTGGTGCGCAAGCCACCTTCCGCGCTGCACTGGTTCGGGACCGACGAACTCGGCCGCGACATTCTTGCCCGCGTGATCTACGGCGCGCGGGCTTCGCTGCTGGCCGGCGCGATCTCGGTCGGGATCGCGCTTTCGATCGGCGTGCCGCTCGGCCTCTTGTCGGGTTATCGCGGCGGCTTCATCGACGCCCTGATCAGCCGCATCACGGACGCGATGCTGGCGTGCCCGTTCCTGATCCTCGCGATTGCGCTGGCCGCATTTCTGGGGCCGAGCCTCGGCAATGCCATGATTGCGATCGGCATATCGGCGACGCCGATCTTCGTGCGGCTCACGCGAGGCCAGGTAATGAGCGTCAAGGTCGAGGATTATGTCGAGGCCGCGCGCGCCATGGGCAATCCGCGCTGGCGCATCGCGCTGTTTCACATCCTGCCCAACATCATGCCGGCGCTATTGGTGCAAGCGACGCTGTCGATCGCCGCCGCAATCATTGCAGAAGCCGCGCTATCTTTCCTCGGTCTCGGCCAGCAGCCGCCGGCGCCGTCCTGGGGCAGCATGCTGAACGCCGCGCAGCGCTTCCTCACCAACGCGCCCTGGATGGCGGTCTGGCCGGGGCTCGCGATCTTTCTCGTGGTGCTGTCGTTCAACCTGGTCGGCGACGGCCTGCGCGACGCGCTGGATCCGAGGGAGAGGTAGGACATCGGTCAAATCGCAACTTCGAGATGCACAATTTATTTACGCGAAGCGGCGACCCTCGAGGCCGGCTGGTTGCAGTTTCCGTAGGGAATGTCATGCGCGTCTTCATAGCGTCGATCTTGATCTGGGGATCGGCTGCGTTCGCCCATGCCGCCGAGTTGGACCTTCCAAACAGCAAGCTACTCGTGGGTAACGATCCATGCCGGGTGGAAACCACCGTCACGGAACGCTCCAAACGGGTCGCGCCAATTCAAGTCAGCCGCCGCAGTGCGGTCTACGTCATCCAACACATTCACAAGGCCTGCCAACTCCTTGCCGACGCCAGCGACGAAAGCTCGCGATCCGACTCCATTCGCGGCGATCTTTACGGCAGCATTATCGGCCCGATCTATCAGGCCCATCCGGACATTGCGCGAGGCTCGCCTCGGTCGTCCATTCCAAAGGTATTTCATGCGACTCCGCGCGATATTGAACGAATGTCCGCCAGCCGCCTCAACGACGAAATAACGCGCCTTCAGAAAGAGATCGTCAAACTCGGCGAGGACAGGCTTGAGCGATCCGTCGATGAGAGCGCCGCCACGAAAGCGCTGCAGCCGCTAATCGATGCTGCCGCCGAACTCTCATTCGCCGGCAAGGTCGCTCTCGACGCCTACCCCGACCTGTTTGCGAAGATGCTGGATGCAGCCCCGGATCAGCCCCGCACGGCCGAGCGCGACGCAGCCTTTCGCAAAGGTGCCCCGCCCCAAGGCTCGGTAAGTCTGAGCGACGCTGCGCTGGCGCTGGTGCAGTCGTTCATGCGGGATGTACGTCGTATATCTGGAAGCGAGCACATCGCAGCGATAGGCTGGGCACGGGAACAGAGGTCAAAGCGCCCCGGCGATAGGGAATGGTCCAACAGCGGCGCCGGCTGGACCCTTGGCGCCTACCGGAAGACCGAGGTCCCTCCCGACGTCATCGACACGGTTCGGGGTATCGAGATCGTATTCACAGCCGAGGACCCGTCAGCGCTTGCGGGCAAGACCTTTGATACAACAAAGCAGAAGTTTTTCGTTCGTGACTGAACGCCGGCTGACGCGCTTGCTACAACCGACGCCGCTCCCTCAGTCATGCTGAGGAGCGCGGGATACGCGTCTTCAGGATGAGGGGTTGGATCTGTTCCGCTAGATCATAATCTCCCGCAGCACCCTCCGGCAATCCATCTCATATTCGAGATCGATCACCGGCGGCCGCGCGAAATGCCAGGTCAGGCCCGAGCGCGCGGCGCCGCGGCGAACCAGCGCATCGGCGAAGACGTGGTGGAAATCGTGGATGGTGTAGGTCTGCACATCAGTCGCATCTTTCCAGCCGAACCCGAATTCGTCCATGCGCCGCTCCATCACGCCCGCGACGTAACGGACCTTCTCCGCAATGCCCTCCGGGCTGATATCGCGGTAGCGCACCGTGCGTTCGGCATAGCTGGCATTGCCTTCCTGCGACTCGCCACTGCCCGCGATCACGAAGCTCGGCGTAGTGCTCTGGCTCGGCCGCGTAAACGAGAAGGCATAGAACGAAGGCTCGGCCGGCGGATCGATCTCCGGACAGACATTGCTGCGCGCCACCGGATTGGTCTTGCCGTCATAGACGCCCCACTCCGCCAGCGTCTTGACGTAGTGCAGGTTGAAATTGCGGAATCCCTCGTCGGTGAAGGCGGCCGGCGATCGCAGCTCGCAGGCACAGAACGACGTCAGCGGCCTGCCCGCCGCCTGAATGTATTTTGCGATTTGTGCAAATCCCTCGGCCAGCGGCACCCATTTATCGAACCGCACCCGCTCGATCTCATGACCGGGGTTGGCAGCCACCCCGCCGGAATACTGAAACACGGCCGGAATGAAGCGGTAGTTGCCGGCGGGAAAGTCGTTCGTCATGTTGGCTCCCCTGTTTTTCTTCTTTCCTAGCATGGAGAGCCGGAGCCGTCGCGAGGCCGCATGGCGCTCCGGCGCAAAAAAGCGACGGCAGCGGTGTCCGCTGCCGTCGCCCGTAACTTTCCACCTGTGGGAAGGGCTCAGGTCGGCTTGAGCGCCGTCCTCCCGAGATCGAAATCGGCGATCTCCTTGGTCCGCTGCGAGTCGGCCTTGGCCTGGTGGTCGGTAGCGAGCCAGACATAGACCGCGGGCAGCACGAACAGCGTGAACAACGTGCCGATCGACATGCCGGAGACCACGACGAGGCCGATTGAGAAGCGGCTCGCCGCGCCCGCGCCGGTTGCCGTCAGCAGCGGGATCAGGCCGGTGACCATAGCCGCCGTCGTCATCAGGATCGGACGCAGCCGGATGCGGGCCGCCATCTCGATCGCCGAACGCTTGTCGAGGCCTTCCTTGAGCTGCAATTCGTTGGCGAACTCGACCATCAGGATGCCGTGCTTGGTGATGAGGCCGACCAGCGTCAGCAACCCAACCTGCGTATAGATGTTGATGGTCGCCATGCCGAAGAACAGCGGAATCAGCGCACCGACGATCGCCATGGGAACGCTGATCATGATCACCAGCGGATCCCGCAAGCTTTCGAACTGCGCCGCCAGCACCAGGAAGATGATGATCAGCGCAAAGCCGAAGGTGACCGCAAGCTGGTTGCCTTCCTGCACATATTGGCGGGAATCGGCCAGATAGTCGTGACCGAAGCCGGCGGGCAACTTTTTCGCTTCGCCCTCCAGGAAATCCACCGCCTGCCCGACCGTCACGCCCGGCATCGGCACCGCCGAGAAGGTCGCCGAGTTGAGCTGGTTGTAGTGCGTCAGCGAGTTCGGATCGATGCCGGTCTCGATCGACACGATGGTCGACAGCGGCACCAGCTGCCCGGTGTTGGTCGGGACATAGTAGCCACCGAGCGATTCCGGCGACAGCCGCATGCCGCGTGGCACCTGCGGGATCACCTGATAGGAGCGTCCCTCGAGGTTGAAGCGGTTGACGTAATTGCCGCCCAGGAGCGTCTGCAGCGTGGCGCCGACCTGCGCCATGTTGATGCCGAGATCGCTGGCCTTGGAACGGTCAATGGAGACGCGCACCACCGGCTGGTTGAAGTCGAGGTCGCTGTCGGACACGATGAACAGGCCGCTCTTGCGTGCAGCATCCTTCAGCTTGTTCATCTCGTCGTAGACGGCCTGGAAGCCGGAGGTCGAATTGATCACCATCTGTATCGGCAGACCGCCCGGCCCGCCCGGAAGCGGCGGCAGGTTGAACGCAAACGCCTGAACACCTTCGATCTTGCTGAGCTCGGCCTGTACCAGCGGCTTGAGCTGGATCGAGGAGCGCTCACGCTCGTCCCATGGCTTGAGCAGCATGCCGGCGATGCCGCCCTGCGGGCCGGTGATACCGTTCAGGACGAAGCGGAGATCGGTCTCGGGGAACTTCTGAAACGCCTTGTCGAGCTTGTCGCCGTAAAAATCGACATAGTCGATGTTGGCGTATTTCGGCGCCTTGGTCACCGAGAACACGATGCCCTGATCCTCTTCGGGCGCCAATTCCTTTGACGTGTTCATATAGAGGAAGCCCACCAGACCGAGGATCGTCAGCGCGAACACACCGGTGATCGGGCGATAGTCGAGCGAGCGGTCGAGCTGGCGGCCGTACCAGCGCGTCATCGCGCCGAACACCCGGTTGACCAGCCTGGCGAACCGTCCCTCGTCCGCGCTCTTCAATAGCACCGAGCACATCATCGGCGACAGCGTCAGCGCGATCACGCCGGATACGATCACCGAGCCCGCGAGCGTGAAGGCAAATTCGCGGAACAGCGAACCGGTCAGGCCGCCGAGGAAACCGATCGGCGCGTACACGGCCGCCAGCGTGATCGTCATCGAGATCACGGGGCCGACGATTTCGCGCGCGCCCTGCAGCGACGCCTGCACCGGCGTTTTTCCCTCCTCCAGATGGCGATGGATATTCTCCACCACCACGATGGCGTCGTCGACCACCAGCCCGATCGCCAGCACCATCGCCAGCAGCGTCAGCAGGTTGAAGCTGAAGCCCAGCGCCAGCATCAGGCTGCAGACGCCGATCAGCGACAGCGGAATCGTGACCACAGGGATGATGACCGAGCGGAACGAGGCCAGGAACAGGAAGATCACGACCACGACGATCAGAACGGCCTCGATCAGCGTGTTCTTCACCTCATCGATCGATGATTGAATGAATTTAGTGGAATCATACGCCACCTTCATCTTCATCGACGGCGGCAGGTTGCGTTCGAGCTCTGGAAACAGCGCGCGCACGCCCTTGACCAGCGTCAGCGGGTTGCCTTGCGGGGTAGACTGCACGCCGATGAAGATCGCGCGCTCGCCGCTGAACGCGACGCTCGCATCCGTGCTTTGCGCGGCGAGTTCGACGGTCGCGATATCCTCGACCCGCACGAAGCCGCCGTCCTTGGACTTGACGATCATCTTCTTGAATTGGTCGAGGTTCCGCAGGTCGGTATTCGTCGTGATGTTGGAGACGATGAGGTAGCCCTTGGACTGACCGGCCGCGGCCTGGAAGTTGTTGGCGGCAATCGCCGCCGAGACATCGCTTGGCGACACCCCGCGCCCCGCCATCCGCACCGGATCGAGCCACAGCCGCATCGCAAACGTCTGGCCGCCAAGAATGTCGGCCGACGCCACGCCGTCGACCGTCGACAGCACCGGCTGCACCACGCGCGTCAGATAGTCCGAAATCGCGGACCCCGAGAGTTCATCGCTCGAGAACCCGAGGTACATCACCGCTGTGGTCTGACCGGTCGTCTTAACCACGATCGGGTCGTTCGATTCCTTTGGGATCAGGTATCTGACCGAATTCACCTTGGCGAGAACTTCGGTCAGCGCCTGGTTCGGATCGAAATTCAGCTTGACGTAGACCTGGATCGTGCTGGTGCCCTGCACGGAGGACGAGGTGATGTAGTCGACACCCTCGGCGGAGGCGACCGCCTGCTCGATCGGCGTGGTGATAAAGCCCTGGATCAAATTGGCCGACGCGCCCGGGTAGACGGTGGTGACCGTGACCACCGTGTTCGACAGCTTCGGATATTGCCGGATCGGCAATACGCTGGCGGCCCTGAGGCCGATCAGGAGGATCAGCAAGCTGACAACGACCGAGAGGATCGGACGCTTGATGAAGATATCGGTTAAGGCCATCGCAGATTTATCCCGCTGAGTTCAGCATTTTTCCGGGCACGGCCTCATCTCAAGGACCGTTGCCCGCCTTGTCATCAGCGCGGCCCTCGGGCCGCGCGATCGTCCCTCAGTAGCGCGGCGGCTTCGCCGGAATCGGTGGCGTCGGCTCGGTCGAGATCGTCACGGCCGATCCGGATTGCAGCTTGAGCTGCCCCACCGACACGACACGGTCGCCGTCCTTCAACCCTTTCAGGATTTCGGCACGTCCCTCGAGACGCTTGCCGGCCTGCACGAAGGTCCGCGTCACAATGAGGCTGGTCTTGCCGTCCTCTTCCTTCTTCTCGCTGAGGAGGAACACCGAGTCGCCATAGAGCGTGTAGTCGACCGCGGTTTCGGGCACGGTGACGACCGGTGGCTTATCCGGCAGCACCACTGTGGTGGTCGTGAACATGCCGGGCTTGAGGATCTTGTCCGGATTCTGGATCGTCGCCTGCACGCGGATGTTGCGTGTGTCGGTCGCGATCTGCGGCTCGATGGTGGTGATCTTGCCTTCGAAGGTTCGCCCTGGATACGCGTCGACGGCGATGCGAACGATCTGGCCAACCTTGAGCTGGGCGGAATCCTTTTCCGTCACGGTGAAGTTGGCATACAGCGCCGACAGATCGGTCAGCGAGACGATCTGCGTGCCTGCAGTGAGATATTGTCCGACCTCGACCCTGCGAACGCCGAGTTCCCCATCGAACGGCGCCCGCACCAGCTTCTGCGAGATGATGGCCTCCGTCTTGGCGATGCTGGCGCTGGCCTGATCGAACGCCGCCTGCGCGGTATCCACCGTCGCCTGCGGTCCGACCTGGCGCTCCGCCAGTTGCTTGGCGCGATCCAGCGAGATCTGCGCCACGCGTTGCTGAGCCTTGAAGTTGGCAAGGTCGCCCTGCTCGGGACCGTCAAACAATTGAATCAGCGGTGTGCCCGCCTTCACGCTGGCGCCCGCCGTGAACTGGATGTCGGTGATGCGGCCGTTCACGTCGGAGGTCACATTGACCTGATGCACGGCGGCGAGATCGCCGACTGCGGTCAGGAGATTCGGAATGGTTTCGGACTTCGCCGTGGCAATGTTTACGCTGGTCGGCGGCGGCTTGTTGTTCGCGAAGAACTGCGCGATCATTTTTCCGCGGAAATAGTTGAACCAGACGAGGCCGCCGACCAGCAAGGCCAATAGCGTCCCCACGACGATGAACCAGCGCACCATCCGGACCGGCCGCTTGTGCGGCTTGTCGGCAATCGGTTTGCCCGAAAGTTTGGGTTCAGTCACGATATTCATGTCATGCACTTTCTGCAGTTACCGATTGTCCCGGATTCGGTGACAGCTCGCAGCCCAGATGAGAAGCAATTGCGGCCTCGGTAAGTCCGATGCCGCGCAGGATGAATTGAGAGAGCTGTCGCTCCAGATCGGCGGCGTTGCCGTAGGAAAGGCAGGGCACGGCGGGAAGCCTTGAGAGCGCCGCCATCAGCACGGTGTGGTGGGCGAACCAGAACAGGTTGAGCGGATCGCTGCCGATCCGCGTCGCGTCGCCGGCCGCAACCGCGCTGTCGATCGACGCGGAGAACACTGGCCCGATCAGGCCGCCGATCTTGTCGTAGAGCAAACGCGCGAACTCGCCGTCGTCGAGATGGCTGGTCGTCATCAGCCGCAGCCGCTGCGCTTCTTCCTGGTCCGAGCCGTCGGACACTTCCATGAAGTGACCAACCATGCCCTTGACCAGTTCAACCAGTGTGGCAGTTGAAGGCTCCTGGCCGAGCAGGTGCGCGAAATCCGGATCGGCCTCGCACTCCTCCGCCAGTATCTCGGCATAGAGCGCGGCCTTGGAGGGGAAGTGCTTGAACAACAGCCCTTCCGAAATGGCCGCGGCCGCCGCCACGCTCTTGGTCGTGGTGCCGGCAAAGCCGTTGCGGGCGAAGCACCGCTTGGCGGCGCTCAAGATCAATTGCCGCCGCAAGTCACTGGTCATGCGCAGGTTAGACATGGGCGTGTGAGTAATTACTCACCTTGACCAAGTCAAGGATCTATTGCAGCGCACCCGTCGAATTCTAGCATGCTGCGGCACCGGCAACACACCCCTCACAGCTTTGTTTAAACACCGGTTTTTCGAAAACCCTGCTCTCACCACCTGTGGCACATTCCGGTCGCCTGCAACTCCAACGCGCCGCCAGGGGTCCCGGCCGGGGCGTCGTGCCCATATGGCCTGACGGTCCTGCGGTACCGTGGCTGCCGCGCACCGGTCATTCGTCATCTCTTCAATCCGAGTTGACGCCGGGTGCGGCATTGAAGATAGTTGCATATGCGACTAATTTGGACGGTCGCCCCTTGTCCGTCTTGCCAAAGAGTATGACGAGCGATGAATTTGGATGCGCGCGAACTGGCGGCCACCTTCGACCTCGAAAAGCTAACGCCGGAGTTCTATGCGAACCCCTACCCGACCTATCGCGCGCTGCGTGAGACCGATCCGGTCAAGCGGCTGCCGAATGGCTCGTATTTCCTGACCCGCTACGACGATCTGGTCGCAGCCTACAAGAACACCAAGGCCTTCTCATCGGACAAGAAGAAGGAGTTCGCGCCGAAGTATGGTGCCTCCCTGCTCTACGAGCACCACACCACGAGCCTCGTCTTCAACGATCCCCCCGCCCACACCCGCGTCCGGCGCTTGATCATGGGCGCGCTCTCGCCGCGCGCGATCGCCGGCATGGAGCCCGATCTGGTCCGGCTGATCGACCGCCTTCTCGACGCCATCGCCGCCAAGGGCAAGGTGGACCTAATCGACGATTTCGCCGCCGCGATCCCGATCGAGGTGATCGGCAATCTGCTCGACGTGCCCGAGGACGAGCGCGAGCCCTTGCGCGACTGGTCACTGGCCATCCTCGGCGCGCTGGAGCCGGTGATCGGCCCAGACGCCTTCGCCCGCGGCAACAAGGCGGTGCAGGATTTTCTTCTCTATCTCGAAGGGCTGGTGGCGCGGCGGCGGGCCAAGCCCGGCAATCCCGAACGTGATGTGCTGACCCGGCTCATTCAGGGCGAAGACAATGGCGAACGGCTGACCGAAAAGGAGCTGCTGCACAACTGCATCTTCCTGCTCAATGCTGGCCACGAGACCACCACCAATTTGATCGGCAACGGCTTGGTCGCGCTGTCGAACCATGCAGGCGAGAAACGCCGGCTGATCGACGATCCTTCGCTGATCAAGACCGCGGTCGAGGAAATGCTGCGGTTCGAGAGCTCCAACCAGCTCGGCAACCGCATGACCGTCGAGCCGTTCGAACTCGGTGGCATCGCGTTGCCACCGGGCACGCCGGTGACGCTGTGCATCGGCGCCGCCAACCGCGATCCCGCGCAATTCCCCGATCCCCAACGCTTCGATATCGGTCGCACGCCGAACCGGCATCTGGCCTTCGGCACCGGCGCGCATCAATGCGCCGGGATGGCGCTGGCGCGGCTCGAGGGTGCAATCGCGATCTCGCGTTTCCTCGCGCGCTTTCCGGATTATGCGCTCGACGGCGAACCGGTCCGTGGCGGCCGGGTGCGCTTCCGCGGATTTCTAAGCGTGCCTTGCGAGATCAGTTAGGGCTGTGACGAATTGCAGCAGCCCGCATCGCAACATACGAAAACGCAAGTCGTAGGGCCAGGCGAACGATTTCTGCGCTTGCGCGTTGATACTCCCGGGCGGCGAAGCACGAGGGAGTTGAGATCATGCTTCCGCGCCCTGTTCGCGTTGCCGTGTTTTTTCTTGGTGTGTCCGCGATCGCGGTGAACACCGGCTCTCTCGCCCAAGACCGAGGCCGCCCAGGGGGCGGCGCTGCGCCAGCAGCACCGCCAGCCATGGCCCGCCCAGCAGCACCACCTGCCGCGATGGCCCGCCCAGCGGCACCTCCGGCCATGGCGCGCCCTGCCGCGCCGGCGTTCCGTGCGGCTCCCGCGCCACAGCGCCCGGCGATGACCCCGCATGTGGCCCCGCGGATCGCCGCGCCACCGCGACCAGCCGCACCGCGCGTTGCAGGGCCACGACCCGAGATCCAACGTGCCGCGCCGCCGCAGCGACCGGCGATGACGAGACAGCCCGAGCCGCGCATCGCCGCACCATCGAGCCCAGGCACATCGCCCGCGGCGGGCACGCGACCGTCGCGAAAGGAACAGATAGAAACGCGTGCGCAGCAGCGTGAGCAGCGCATCCAGCAGCGACAGCAAATCGTGCAGGAGCGGCAGCGTGACATGCTGTCGCGCCAGAGCACGGAGCGCCAGACCCGCATCGATCGCCTGCAGCAGCGCGTGCAGCAATTGCAGTCGCAAAAGCCGGACGGCCTGCGGGCGCAGCGCGCGCAGGAACGGGTGCTGCAGACTCAGAACCGCCTGCTCCAGCGCGAGCAGCGCATGCAGCAGACCGATCAGGCGCGCCTGCAGCGGCTGGCACCACCGCCCTCGGCTGAACGAACTGCCGCTATGCAGGCTGCCACACGCGGGCGCTTTGCCGCGCAGTTCCGCAGCAATGATGCCCTGCAGGCCCGAACCGCGCTCACGGCCCGGGAGAACGGCTGGGCTCCTCGCCACGCCTGGCGGCGCGGCCACCGCGCAGCGTTTGTGGCCTGGCTCGGCCCGGTGTTCTGGCCCTACGCCTATTCCGACATTTTCAGTTACACCTTCTGGCCCACCGCCTACGACCCCGGCTATTGGGCCTACGCTTACGACGATTTCGTCGACACGGTGTTTTGGGGCACTGACAGTCCGTATTCCGCTTACGCCCGATATCCTGAACCCGGCGCTGCGATCACCGATTTTCGAGCGCGCGGACGCGCAAGCGTGAGCCCACAGACTCTCCGGCAATTGTGCGCAGATCCGGATAAGGGCGTGACCGCCTGGCCGATCGCGGAGATCACGCGAGCCGTGCGGCCGACACCCGAGCAGCGCGCCCTGCTCGATGAACTGAAAACCGCTGCGGCAAAGGCTGCCGATGTGTTCAAGGAATCCTGCGCCGATTCCTATGCGATGACGCCCCCCGGCCGCTTGCGAGCAATGACGAACCGCGTAAGCGCAACGCTCAATGCGGTGAAGGTCGTACGGCCGGCACTCGAGCAGTTTTACAATTCGCTGAACGACGAGCAAAAAGCGCGTTTCAACGCGCTCGGCCCGAACATCGGCGAGCGTGCGCAGCAGCAACAGGCGAATGCTCAGGCCGAGGGCTGCGGCGATCCGAAATCCAGTCTCACCCAGCTGCCGATCGAACGGATCGAGGCTGTCGTACGGCCGGCCGGCGAGCAAAAGGAAGCGCTCGACCGCTTGAGCGACGTGACCAAGAAGGCGGTTGCAGGGCTGCAAGCTGCCTGCCCGGACGACGTGCCGCTTACGCCGATCGGACGGCTCGACGCGATGGAGAAGCGGCTCAAGGCCATGCTCGAGGCAGCCGATTGGGTGCAAGATGCATTGGACAAGTTCTACGCCGGGCTGAGCAACGAACAGAAGGCGCGCTTCAATACGCTGCAACAGACCGCAAGCCCCCGACCGCAACCTTGACCCGATCCCGATCCTCTTGCTGACGAGGTGATCGAATGAGGCAATGGCACTTCATCATGCTTCTCGCCTGGCCATCGCTCAGCCGGCGGCGCCGTAACCGGATGTTCCGGGTAGGCGCATTGACCGCAATGGCGTACATGCTTCCATTGCCTTCCGCCCTGCCTCAGGCGTCGCAAGGTGCGGAGGACGCCTCAGGGCAGCTGGCGTTCAACAATGCCTGTCGAACATGTCACATCGTAAAAGAGGGCGACAATCGGCTGGGCCCCAACCTCTACAAGATTGTTGGGCGTAAAGCAGGATCGCTGCCGGACTACGGGTTTTCCAGCGCGATGAAGGAAGCAGGCTTCGTCTGGGATGAGGAGAAGCTCGATCGCTTCATTGCAAACCCCGATGAGGTCGTACCCGGCAACAGCATGAAGCCGTATGGTGGCCTCTCATCGAGCGACGACAGAAAAAAGATCATCGCCTTCCTTGCTCAATCGCGATAGCGCAGCCTCAGTCGGTGACGCTATTGCCGCCTTACGCGCCGCACGTGCTAATTGCCAGCCGTGTTGAAGCGGGAGAGATCGCAATCCCGTTCGGCATATCTCACGCGGCGCAGACCCTCGCGGTCTTCGACCACGGTCGGCCGGCAGCGCTCCTTCCAGGCGGCCTGTCCGGCTTCATCGGCCTTCAGCTCTTCGGCCGTCCGGGGCGCGATCTTTATGGTGCCGCCGCTGCCGACGTAGAAGTTGGTTTGCTGGCTGGGAAGCAGCGGCGCGCCGGAGGCAATGGCCGAGGCCTTGGCATCCGCTGCAGCCCGCGCCGCGCGGGCGGCCTGGGCGGCATCCGCGGCGTGGCCGTGATCCATTGCGAATTGCGCGGACGCGGACGATACCGAAGCGACGACAATCGAGATTGCGATGAAGACGCGCATTGACACTGCCTCTTGAAATGAATGTCGAACATCAGGAATGCCCGACAAGCATTGAGGCGGCGTAAAGCGGCGTGACTAACCGGATCGCAATCTGGTCGATAAAGATTTATCGGTCTTTCGGGCGCGACAAGGCGCCGGACCCATCGGGCGCGGAAGGCCCGGAGCACTCCTCGCCGATTGCGAGGAGCGAAAGCGACCGGTTACTCGCTGCGGCCGAACTCGCAGCCCTTGCGGGCGTAAACCAGGCGGGTGACGCCTTCGTCATCGTAGGTGCGCTTCGGCTTGCAGAACGCTTCCCACTTTTCGATGCTGGCGCGTCTTGCCTTTGCGTCTTCCTGATCCTGCGTCGTATTGCGCGCCGGATCATCCAGATAGGACGTCGTGCACACGCTGCCATAGAACTTGCTGTGGGTGCAGCGTTCCACGACTTGCCAGGCCTGCGCCGACGTCGACAGCAGGGCGAGGGTCGCAATTGCGTAAAGGATTTTCATGTTGTCGCTCATCGTTCGCGGAGAACTTCTCCGTCCGATTAGCTAGCGCCGAAGCGCGCGCGGGCGCAACGGTAACCCTTTGTTAATCTAAATAGCCGCGCAAAAGGTTAAATCTGGAACCGCACGCTGTCTCTTCGCGCTACACTATCAGAGTAAAGAGCACATGGCAGTTCACATACGAGACAACACCGTCCACCATTGAGACAGCAAAGACGCGACTTCGATCGACGGCTGTTAGACCACCGTACGATGCCGCTCGATGCAAGTCCTTAAAACCTCGTCCATCGACTTGTTCCACCAGTCGTTGGAGAAGATTTCGATCTCGGAATAGCCGGCAAAGCCCTGCGCCTCGACCGCTGATCGCACAGATGTGATGTCGATGACGCCGTCGCCCATCATGCCGCGGTCATTGAGGATGTCTTTTGTGGGCACCAGCCAGTCGCAGACGTGAAACGCGAGCAGGCGATCCTTTCCCGCGCGCGCGACCTGCGGTATCAATTCCGGATCCCACCAGATGTGATAGACGTCGAGCGCGACGCCGAGCGCGCCGGTGCGCTGCGGATCGAGCTGGTCGCAAATATCCAGCGCCTGCTTCGTCGTGTTCACGCAGGCGCGATCGGCGGCGTAGGCTGGATGCAGCGGCTCGATCGCCAGCGGCATATCGGCAGCTTTCGCATATTCCAGCATTTCGGCGATGGCGTCGTGAACCTGTGCCCGCGCGCCTACAATGTCCTTGGAGGACGCGCTTCCCGGGCGCGAATATTGCGGCAGCCCGCCGACGACCAGCACGATGCAGGGTGCGCCCAGCGCCTTGGCTTCGTCGACGGCGCGGCGATTGTCGTCACGCGCCTCGATGCGGTGCGCCGCATCCGCCGTGAACATGCCGCCGCGGCAATAACCCGATAATTCCAGCCCGGCATCGCGGACGGCCCGCACCGCGCGGTCAAGGCCGACGGCCGCGACCTGATCGCGCCAGGGATCGATGGCGCGGATGCCGTGGCGCGCGCAGGCCTCGATGATGGCTGTGAGATCGCCCTGCTTGCGGACGGTCGCCGTGTTCAGCGACAGCCAGCGATGATCGGAAGAAAAATCGCGCATCAGGGCTCGATGCCGCGCGTTGCCAGCACCGTCTTCATGCGCCGTGTCGCCATTTCAGGGTTGGAGAGCAGTCCGGCCTTGTCGGCCAAACGAAACAGTTCGGCCAGATGCAGCGTCGAGCGCGTGCTCTCCTGCCCGCCGACCATGGTGAAATGGTCCTGATGGCCGTTGAGATAGGCCATGAACACGATGCCGGTCTTGTAGAACCGCGTCGGCGCCCGGAAGATATGGCGCGACAACGGCACCGTCGGCCCCAGCACGTCTTGGAAACCGGCCTCGTCGCCGGCAGCGAGCCGCGACAGCGCGTAGGAAGCCGCCGGCGCGATGGCGTCGAAGATGCCGAGCAGCGCGTGCGAAAACCCCTTGTCGTCGCCGGCGATCAGTTCGGCATAGTTGAAATCGTCACCGGTATACATCTTGACGTTCTTATCCAGCCGCCGGCGCATGTCGATCTCGCGCTGCTTGTCGAGCAACGAAACTTTCACGCCATCGACCTTGGCCGCGTTGGCGTTGATGATGGCAACCGCAGTATCCATCGCCTTGTCGAGATCGGCCGTGCCCCAATAGCCTGATAGCGCCGGGTCGAACATGTCGCCGAGCCAGTGGATGATCACGGGTTCGCGGACCTGTGACAGCACGCGGTTATAGACTTTGGCGTAGTCGTCGGCGCTGCGGCCGAGTTTTGCCAATGCGCGCGAAGCCATCAGGATGATGCGGCCACCGGCCTTTTCGACCGCGGCGATCTGCTCCTCATAGGCGCGAATGACGTCGTCGATGGTCCTGGCATCTTCCACCGCGAGGTGGTCGGTGCCGGCGCCGGAAAACACCAGCGCATTCCCCTTTGCCTTCGCCGCCTTGACCGAGCGCTCGATCAGCTCCAGCGAGGTCGGCCAGTCCAGCCCCATGCCGCGCTGCGCGGTGTCCATCGCCTCGGCGACGCCAAGGCCGAGGTCCCAGACGTGCTCGCGAAACGCAATGGTCCGGTCCCAATCGATCGCGGATGACAGCCACGGGTCGTTATCGGCAAGAGGATCCGCCACGACATGCGCGGCCGAGAATGCCACACGATTGAGCGTGCCTTCGAGTTTCGCCGGAAACGTTCGCGACGCCGCCAGGTGATAGGTCTCGATCGAACGATCCGCCGTGGGCAGCTTCAGCGACAGCGATGACATCGGCAGGACAGGCTTATTCATGGTTATGCCTCCTCACACCTTGATCGGAGCGACGTCGATCCAGCGCCGCTCGCGCCAGCTCTGCAACGCACATTCGGCAAGCTGCACGCCCTTGGCGCCTTCCAGCAGCGTGAACTTGTAGGGCGCGTCCTCGCAGACGTGGCGGATGAACATCTCCCACTGCTCCCTGAAGCCGTTGTCGTAGACGGCGTTTTCCGGAACCTTCTGCCAGTCGGCGTAGAAATCATGGGTGCGCTTTTCGTCCGGATTCCACACCGGCCGCGGCGTCGCCTGCCGGGCCTGGATCACGCAATCCGTCAGGCCCGCCACCGCCGAACCATGGGTGCCGTCGACCTGGAAGGTGACGAGATCGTCGCGATAGACCCGCGTCACCCAGGACATATTGATATGCGCGATCACGCCGCCCTTGAGGCGGAAGGTGGCGTACGCGGAATCATCCGCGGTCGCCGTGTACTTCTTGCCCTTCTCGTCGAAACGTTCAGGGATATCAGTCGTGCCGAGGCAAGAGATGCTCTCGACCTCGCCAAAGAGATTGTCGAGCACGTAGCGCCAGTGGCAGACCATATCGAGAATGATGCCGCCGCCGTCCTCGCTGCGGTAGTTCCACGACGGCCGCTGCGCCTCCTGCCAGCCGCCTTCGAACACCCAGTAGCCGAACTCGCCGCGCACCGAGAGCATGCGGCCAAAGAAGCCGGAATCGCGCAGGAAAGCGAGCTTCTTCAGGCCGGGCAAGAACAGCTTGTCCTGCACCGTGCCGTGCTTGACGCCCCGGGCGTTGGCGAGCTTGAGGACCGCGACCGCCTCTTCCAGGTTGGTCGCGATCGGCTTTTCGCAATAGACGTGCTTGCCGGCGTTGATCGCCTTGGTCAGCAGCGAGGGCCGCGCCTGCGTGGTCGCGGCATCGAAGAAGATCGTATCGTTCCTATCGGCCAGTGCCTTGTCGAGATCAGTCGACCAGCGCTCGACGTTGAAACGCCTGGCGAGCCGCTCCACCTTGTCCGCGTCGCGGCCGATCAGGATCGGGTCGGGCAGCATGCGATCGCCGTTCGCGAGCACCACGCCGCCCTGGTCGCGGATCGCGATGATGGAGCGGATCAGATGCTGGTTGAGCCCCATGCGGCCGGTCACGCCGTTCATGATCAGGCCGAGGCGTTTGGTCGTCATACTGCTTTCTCCAGGGGAATTCGTGTTGCCGGCTGCGCCAGCGGCGACATCACGGACCAGTCCGGATGCACTGAAGTGGCGAAGCCTGGTGTCGTCAGCGATCCCGTCAGGAGATCGCCGTCGTGGATCGTGAGCCGGATCATGTTGCCGTCGCGGGCATAGAGATCGGGATGCGCCGCAAGAAACGCCTCCGCTTCGGCGGCCGGCGTGTCGCCAAAGCCATCGACATAATGGTGGCCGTTGCGCTCGGCATGGGTGACGCCAATCAGCGCGCCGAGCGCGAGATCCTGCTGCACCGCCAGTCCCGCCTGACAGGTCAGATCCTCGCCGGCGATGAAGCATTTTTCTCCGCCAGCGCTCCACTTGGCCGCACGGGTCGCGTTAATGACGGACTTGTATAGGCCCTTGCAGGATTTTGAGGAGATACCGCGATAGCCGAGCGCCCGTGCGATCGGGAACGCGTCATAGGAGTCATCGGCCTCGTCGACGATGAAATCGCGCCGTGCCAGTCCGCCGAGCGGAGAGGCCTTCGTGATGTCACGCGGCATCGGCTGTTCGATATAGAGCAACTTTGACGCGATCGGCCGCAGCGCCGCGTCGCGGTCAAGGCGTTCGACCAGCGCGCCCAAGACGGCGAGGTCGGCATACTGCTCGTTGGCATCCAGCGTGACGCGGTAGTCATAGGGGAGCGTGGCGAGTTCGTTGCCGATCCGGATCAGGCGCTCTGCATCATGGACGGGATCGCCGTTGAGCTTGAGCTTGAAGTAGCGGGCGCCAGCGTTTTCCCTGCTGTCGGCAACTCCGCCCTCGCCTTCGACCTGATCATCCATGCCGACCGTGTGCCGGACCGCCACACGCTCCAGCCGCTTGCGGCCGGCGAGAAACTGCGACACGTCGGCATCGGCCAGATCGCGCGACAGCCGCGCATCGATGCCGGCAATATTAGCCGCCATGCCGTCGAAGAAATTGGCACCCGTACAACGCAGCAGCGCATCCAGGATCGCCTTGTCGATTTCGGCCGGCCCGTACGCCGCGGCTAGCGGCGGGATATCTTCTCTCGCGCATGCCTCGACCTGCGCGCCGATACAGGCCGCATGCACGCCGAACGCTGTTTCGAAGCCGGAATTTGCCGGATAGATCTCGCGCGCAATCAGCAGCGAGCGGCGCAATTCCGCGACCGTTTCCTCCGGCGAGAGGTGCGGCCGCTTGTCGAACCATTTTGGCACCAGAAACTCGGCGCTCGCGCCTGTCGCAACGCCCTTGCCTTCGACCTCGATCTCGACGCACACAAAAGCCTGCGGCGTCGCGTTGATGACGACCGCGCCAAACCGGAACGGCCGGGCGAAAGTGACCGGACGTTCAAAAAAAGCGATATCTTTTACGGCTAAGCGTGGCGGCATTGAAAGCCTGTCTCAGTCCAGCGCGCTTTGGGTGAAGAAATGCTTGCGGATGCGCTGCACCAGTTCGGTGAAGGCGGGATCGGCCATCGCATCGAGCGAACGCGGGCGCGGCAGCGGCACGTCGTAGATAGCCGCGATCGCGCCGGGCCGTTCGGTCATGACCAGCACGCGGTCAGCGAGGAATACCGCTTCCGGAATCGAATGCGTGATCAGCAGCACGGTCTTGCCGGTTTCGCGCTGGATGCGCATCAACTCGACATTCATCTTCTCGCGCGTCATGGCGTCGAGCGCGCCGAACGGCTCGTCCATCAGCATGATCTTGGGATCGTGCACCAGCGCCCGGCAGATCGAGGCACGCTGCTGCATGCCGCCGGACAACTGCCAGGGCAGTTTCTTCTCAAAACCTTCGAGCCCGACGAGTTTCAGAAGCGCCTTAGCCCGCGGCAGATATTTTTCGCGCGACAGCCGTTTCATGTCGATCGGCAGCATCACGTTGGAAAGGATGTTCCGCCAGGGCAGCAGCAGCGCGTTCTGGAACACGATGCCGACATTGCCGTGCGGCTTCGTCACCTGCTCGCCCTCGACCAGGATTTCGCCCGTCGAAGGCGCGAGCAACCCGGAGATCATTTTCAACAACGTGGACTTGCCGCAACCGGACGGGCCGACCACGACAAAGAACTCGCCCTCGTTGATGTGAAAATCCAGCGGCCGCAGCGACGGCACGTCGCCGTCGCGCGAACGATAGGTTTTTGAGACGCCGGAGAGCGTGATCCCCGACGCAGGGCTGCCGGCGCGATCGGACACCAGGCGCAGATGCGCGCTTGATGGGTCAACACTAGTTGCCTTGGTCGCAGCGCTCATTCAGCCAAGCCCATTCAGGAGGTTGCTGTCGTCCCTGCCTAGTGCGCGGTTGCGCACGGAGCAGGGACCCATACGCCGAGCCTCCTCGTTCGAGCAGACCGGTAGAGGCCTGCTGCAACAACTAAGGCCGGTGGTTATGGGTCCCCGCGTGCGCGGGGACGACGATAGATTTGTCACAAGTCCACTCACGAACCGCCCTGCGGCAGATAGTCGTTGGTATAGAACGCCTTCGGATTATCCTTGGCCTTGGCATCCAGCCCACCATATTCGACCATCAGATTGACCGTGTCGGTCATGTTCTGATCGGTCACCTGGAACGGCCGCTTGCCCTTGGTTTCCGCCGTGCGATAGAGCGGGATCGTCAGCTCAAATCCTTGCGTCAGCGTTTCGATCTTGCCGCCCTTCGGGTTGGCGTCGAGAATCGACTGCGCCGCGCCCTTCGCATCCTTCTCGGCAGCTTCAACGGCCTTGGTGGTCGCCGACATGAAGCGCTTGACCAGATCGGCATTGGCCTTGACGAACTCGGTGTTGGCGACGACGCCCGAGCAGACCATGTTGATGCCGTAGTCGGCGAACTTGATCGCGTTGACGTCCTTGCCGGTGGCGTCCTTGATCTTCATCGACTGGTCCATGACGTAGCCGAGCAAAAGGTCTGCCTGGCCGTTGATGACGGCGTTCAGCTTGGTCTGGCCGTCACCGGCCACCGTCTGGAAGTCGCTTTCCTTCAACCCGGTCTTCTTCAGAAACAGCGGCCAGATCTGCGTCATGGAATCGGCCGGCGTGATCGCCACCGTCTTGCCCTTGATGTCCTCGGGCTTCTTGATGTTCTTTTCGACAAAGCCCATCGCCGACATCGGGCTGGTCTGCAGCAATACGCCGGTGGCGACGATCGGGGCGCCCTTCACGGCCGCTCGCATCATGGTGGGCACGTCGACATAGCCGAAATTGGCGGTCTTGGCCGCAACGGCCTGCGTGGTCGCCGCCGAACCGCGGCCTTCCTGGATCTCGAGGTCGATGCCCTCGGCCGCATAGATGCCCTTGGCCTTGCCGTAATAGAACGGCGCGTGCTCGCCATAGACGTACCAGTTCAGCATCAGCACGACCTTGTCGGCCGCCGATGCCGGAAGTACTGAAAGCGCGGTCCAGATCAGGGCGGCGGAGATCGCCGCTGTCACTCGTATCATGGTCATCCTCCCGTTGGTGGTGGCGCGGCCCTTGAGGCGGGTCGCTTTCTGGTTTGGTTACGAAGCGAAAATGATGTCTTCGCGCTGGCTGACGTGCCAGGGAATCACGAGGCGTTCGATGCGGTCGACGACCCAGAACAGGACGACGCCAAGCAGCGCGAGGATCACCAGGGCTGCAAACATCGTCGGCAGATCGAACGTTCCGATCGAGCGCTGCATCACGTAGCCGATGCCTGAATTGGAGCCGACGAACTCGCCGACCACGGCGCCGACCACGGCGAGCGTGATCGAGACCTTCAGGCCGGAGAAGATCGCGGGCATCGCATGCGGCAGGTTGACCGCGCAAAATACGCGGAAGCGGCTGCCCTGCATGGCTCGCGCGAGATCGACCATGTCAGGGTCGACCGATTTGAAGCCCTGCACGGCGGACACCACGACGGGGAAGAATCCGAGCAGGAACGCCGAGATCACTTTCGGGATGATGCCGAAACCGAACCAGACCACGAACAGCGGCGCGATCGCGATCTTCGGCACGGACTGCGAGAACACCAGCAGCGGATAGATGTAGCTCTCCACCGTCTTCGATCCCGCGATCAGCATGGCGACGGGAATGCCGAACACTGCCGACAGCAGGAAACCGCAGATGGTGGCGTAGGTGGTGGGCCAGGCCTGCCGCAGCAGTTCTGGCCAGTCCGTCCGCAGCACCGCCACGACATCGCCGGGCGCGGGGATCTGGTAGGCCGGAATCTGGAACAGGCGGATGGTGAGGTCCCACATCACCACGATGAAGAGCAGGAACAGAAACGGCCGCACCCACGCCGCGTTCAGCGCTTTCGACAAGCCGCTCTCGCGCTTCAGCTCCGCCACGTCCCGCTCCCTGATGATCGTCTTTCGGGGAAGAAATTAACCCGTTGGATAAATACTGGCAAGCGGGTTTTCGTGCGGCAATTTGGACTACCGCTGTCGTTCCTGCGAAAGCAGGAACCCATAACCACCGAAGCTAATTGTTACAGCAGGATCAACGACTACCGCCCGACATCGAGGGGCCGCGGCGTATGGGTTCCTGCGTTCGCAGGAACGACGGGTCAAACCGGCTGATGTGCCGGTGCGCGCACGCCCTGCCCCACGGCCTTGCCGAAATCCGCGGTGGATTTGCCCGTCAGCGCCGCCAGCACCAGCGCCACCATATGGGCGAGCCGCTCGTCCCTCGCCTCCTTCTTCAGGAGGTCGCGGCCGAAGATCACGCTGAGCGTGGCGCTGTTGGAGAGATAGAAAAAGCACAGCGCCGCGATCGAAATATAGAGCTGCACCGGATCGACCGCGACGCGAAAATCACCGCTTTCGACGCCGCGCGTCACCACCGTGCGGATCATCTCGACGAACGGCGAGTGCATCGATTTGACCTTGGTCGAGCGCTTCAGGTGGCGGGCCTTGGCAAGGTTTTCGGTGTTGAGCAGCGCCAGGAATTCCGGATTACGCAGGAAATAGTTCCAGGTGAAGTCGATCAGCCGTTCGATCGCCTCGGGCGGATCGAGATGTTCGAGGTCAAGCCCGCGCTCCTCGGAGCGGATCTTCTCATAGGCGCCTTCCAGCACCGCGAGGTAAAGGTCTTCCTTGTTGCCGACGTGGTAGTACAGCATGCGCTTGTTGGCGCCGGCATTGGTCGCGATGCGGTCAACGCGCGCGCCGGCCAGGCCGTGGGCGGCGAATTCCTGCTTGGCGGCCTCGAGAATGCGAAGCCGCATCCCCTCGGGGTCGCGCTGCCATTTCTGAACGCGTTTTGCCTTTGCCAAATCAGTCGCTCGATGCTCGCACGAAGCAAGCTGTAGCACGCGCGGAAAGCTTTGAGAAATCGTACGGCGTTTCCTTACCCTCCCCTGGAGGGTAAGCCTCACGCGTCCTTCCCCACCGACGGCTGCACCAGCAGCGTCGGGACGCCGCATGTCCCGCTGCGCACCGTCATGACCCGCGTCCCCGGCTTGCGGCCGGTGCGGACTTCCGAGACGTCGACGCCGGCCTGAACCAGCCGCGCATGGGTGGCGTCGATGTCGGAGACGCGCCAGCACAGGCCGCGAAGCCGGTCCTGCGACGTATCCGTCTCCTTGCCCGGCCGATGCGTGACCTCGACAATCAGGTCGCCGCAGCGGAAGAACATCAGCCGGCCCCAATCGGGGTGCGAGCGATCGAGCGCCATGTCGAGGCCGAGCCGGGCGCCATAGAGGGCTGCGGCCCGCTCGGGGTCTGATGTCGAGACCACGACATGGTCCATCGCCGTGATCGATCCGGCCGTGGTTCGCACCGACAGCGGGCGCTCCTTGTCGCGCTCGAGGAAGAACAGGCGGACGCCGCGCGTGGCTTCCGTTGCCGCTCGCGTGCGCTTCCACGACAGCGTCGCACCTGAGATCGCGTCGCGGCTTTCGACGTCGGCGATCACGTCCGGCTTCAGCGTGAGCCGGTCGAGCCTGCGATGCATCCTGGCGATGTCGCTGGTTCGAAAGCAGATGCTTGCGAGCCCCTCGCCCTGTGCGGCCAGCACCGCGCGAATGCGGTCCGCATTGGCGCCCTTGCCGTTCGGCGCCATCAATTCCAGCGTCGTGTTATCCAGCGTGAACAGGACGCGGTCGGCGCCCTCGCCGCTGTTCTGCCAGGCCGGCGCGCGGGCAAACAAGGTCTGGTAAGCCGCCGAGGCCGCATTGATGTCGCCGGTGAGAACGACGACGTGGTCGAGGCCGGTGATCACGGGAACAGACCTCGCGTGTTCTTGGCGGCGCGGACCTTCTCCACGCCGATCGCCATCGCCGCGGTGCGATGCGGGATCTTGTCCGCTTTGGCGCGCGTCACCATGGTATCGAAGGCGCGATCGAGGATAGCGTATTCGCGCCGCGTCACCTCCTCTTCCTCCCAGAACAATTGCTGCAGGTCTTGCACCCATTCGAAGTAGCTGACCACCACGCCGCCGGAATTGCAGAGAATGTCGGGAATCAAAAACACTTCACCCTGGCGTTTCTCCAGCACCAGATCGGCCTCCGGCGTGGTCGGGCCATTTGCGCCCTCCGCCAGCACGCGGCATTTGAGGTTTTCCGCGACCTTCGCATCGATCACCCGTTCCATCGCCGCCGGCACCAGCACGTCGCAAGGCAACGTCAGAATTTGCTCGGGGTCGAACGTCATCTGATTGGAGAAGCCGGCGATGCTGCCATGCGTGCCGGCATGCCGCATCAGCGCCGGGATATCGAGCCCGGCAGGATCGTGCAGCGCGCCGGTGTGATCGCTGACGGCGATGATCTTCAACCCGTATTGATGCAGCTCCAGCGCCGCGTACGATCCGACATTGCCAAAGCCCTGGATCACGGCGGTCGCGGTGCCTGGATTGATCGACAGCTCCTTCAGTACGCGCCTGGCAAGATAGGCGACGCCGCGCCCCGTTGCTTCGCGCCGGCCGAGCGTACCGCCCGACGACACCGGCTTGCCGGTGACGATCTCGGTCACGGTGCGGCCCTGGTACATCGAATAGGTGTCCATGAACCAGGCCATCACCTGCTCATTGGTGCCCATGTCCGGCGCCATCACGTCGGTATGCGGGCCGACAAAGGGAATCATCTCCTGCATGTAGCGCCGCGACAGCGCTTCCAGCTCGCGCTTGGAGATGGTGGAGAGATCGACATTGACGCCGCCCTTGGCGCCGCCATAGGGCAACCCGACGAGGGCGCATTTCCAGCTCATCCAGATCGCAAGGGCTGCGACCTCGCCGATGTCAACGGAGGGCGCGAATCGTGTGCCGCCCTTGGTCGGGCCGAGGGTGAGATGATGCTGCACCCGGTAGCCTTCGAATACCGCGACCGTGCCGTCGTCGCGATGGATCGGACAGGAAACAGTGATGGCCCGCTTCGGCATCAGGATTCGGCCGCGCTCGTCCATCGGAATTTCGAGATGGTTGGCGATGACGCCAAATTGGTTAACCGCCATGTCGAACACCGGACCGGAGTAAACGGTCATCATTTCCCCCACTTTTGTCGCGCCGCCGGGAAACCCGGACAGCCGTCAGCCGTTATACGGCAGTATGGCCAAGACCTCTAAGGACAAGACCCCCAAGGACGGTCGTATTCTCCTCATACTCCCATCTCAAGCTGCAAAGACGGCACGGTTGCGAATAATTTCAGCGAATGCATCCGATAACCGGTGCTAATGTATCTGCGCCGGGCCGGGATCACCCCTCAGCTCATGACGGAAAACGAATGCAGGCTCTCTTCATCGGACAGACCT
Organism: Bradyrhizobium sp. SRL28; assembly: GCF_018596315.1. Lineage (GTDB taxonomy): Bacteria > Pseudomonadota > Alphaproteobacteria > Rhizobiales > Xanthobacteraceae > Bradyrhizobium. The sequence continues at coordinate 206,811 of NZ_JAHEAG010000001.1, forward strand.
ATATCGACGTTACCTTCATCACCGACCATATGCCGACCGGCGACGAAAAACATGTGGCCTCCGCCTATGCGGTCTCCTTTGGCGGCAACGCCGTCACCGCGGCATTTTGCTGCGCCAAGCTCGGCGTCGTACCCGACCTGATCGCAACGGTGGCGAACGATTGGCTCGGCCGCATGTTTCAGGACATGAGCGCGAAATACGGAATCTCGATCCACCCGCGCAAGGTCAACTCCTCGTCACTGTCGTTCATCATGCCGAAAGACGGCAAACGCGCCATCGTGCGCTGCCGCGACGACGAGCACATTCATCCCTTCCCGATGCTGAATTTGAAGGGCTGCCGCGCGCTGCATGTCGACGGCCATCAGCCGGACGCCGCCATCCATTATGCCAAGCTTTGCCGCGAGGACGGCATTCTGACCTCGCTCGACGGCGGCGGCCTGCGCACCAACACCCATGAACTACTGGAGTTCATCGATGTCGCCATCGTCGCCGAGCGGCTGTGCGAGCAGATGGACAAGACGCCGGAAGCCATGCTCGACTACCTCAAGAGCCGCGGCTGCAGGGTCGGCGGCGTCACCATGGGGGAGCAAGGCCTGCTCTGGTATGACGAGACCGGCGCGGTCCGCAAGCTGCCGGCGCTGCCAATCGCGCGCGAGCGCGTGCTCGATACCAACGGCGCCGGTGACGTATTTCATGGCGCTTACGTGTTTTCGTACCTCAACAATCCCTCGAAAAGCTGGCACGACCATTTCGAGTTTGCGCGCGCGGCCTCGACCTATAAGATCCAGCGCCTCGGCAACGAGGCTGGATTGCCGACGCTTGCCGATATCGATGCCGTCAGGCAGGAATTCCAGATCGGGCGCAAGAAGGAATTTTGGGATTAGGCAATTCTGGGATTAGATATGGGACGTGTCTTCGTCGCCGGCAGCATCAACATGGATGTGGTGGCAATAGCCAGCCGGCATCCCAGGGTCGGCGAAACCGTCGCAGGCCAAGCCGTGCATTATTTTCCGGGCGGCAAGGGCGCAAACCAGGCGGTGGCCGCCGCGAAGCTCGGCACGCCGGTCACGCTGATCGGCCGGCTCGGCACGGATGCTTTTGGGCAGCAGTTGCGCACGTTTCTCGCCGCCCAAGGCGTTGACCTCGTCTTGGTCAAGGACACCGCGGATATTCACACCGGAACAGCCATCATCACCATCGCCGACGCCGACAACACCATCGTCGTCGTGCCCGGTGCCAATGCGCTGGTCAGTGCCGAGGATGTCGCCGCGCCCGTCCTGGCCAAAGGCGACGTCGCCGTCAGCCAGTTCGAAATTCCGCAAGCTACGATCACCGCCTTCTTCAAACGGGCGCGCGAGGCCGGGGCGATCACCATCCTCAATCCGGCGCCGGCGCTTGCCTGCGGCGCAGAATTGCTCGATCTCGTCGATATCCTCATCCTTAACGAGACCGAGCTCGGGCTTCTCGCGCAGACCGAACTTCGTGATACCGACGCCCCCACCCGTTTCATCGAAGCGGCGCGGCGCCTGCCAACCGCGTCAGACAAGATCATCTGCGTCACGCTGGGCAAGCGCGGCGTGCTCGCGCTGGTGGGCGGCGAGCCCTCGCTGATCGCGGGACGTGCCGTGAAGGCAGTGGACACCACCGGCGCCGGCGATTGTTTTGTCGGCGCCCTCGCCGCACAGCTTGCCGCTGGAAAGGCGATCCGCGACGCGCTCGAATACGCCAATGCCGCCGCATCGATCTGCGTGCAGCGGATGGGCGCCGCGCCATCGATGCCGACGGCGGCCGAGGTCGCGGCATTGCGCGGCTAGAGCCTTCTCGGTTCTGATTTGAAATCAGAACCGGGCTCTAGATTTTTTTCTGACGCGTTTTCTTTACGCGAACCGGTGTCCACTTCGCTCGAAAACGCTATGCCTACTTCAGCGCCTGCAACTCGTCATATTGCGCCCTGGTCCAGCCGGCCCCGACGGATGCATCATTATGCAGCGGGATCGCCGCCTTTCGGAACGCCTCGCGATCAGGCTCGACCACGGTCCTGCCGAGCTTCCTGAACTCCCCGGCCAAAATCCTCTCGGATGCCTCGATCGCCTCCGTCGCCCTCGACGCGGCTTCCTTCAACGTATCCGCAAACAGCTTTTGCTCGTCCGGCGTCAGCTTGTTCCAGACGTGGCTGCCGATCACCGTCACCATTGACTCGGTGATGTGGCCGGTCAGCACGATGTGGCTCTGCACCTCGTAGAATTTCTTGGCCATGATCGTCGGCAGCGGATTCTCCTGGCCGTCGACCAAACCCTGCTGGAGCGCGTTGTAGACATCGGAAAAGGCGATCGGGGTTGCGTTGGCGCCGACGGATTTGGTGAACATCAGCGACAGCGGCGCCGCCGGCACGCGCAGGCTCATACCCTTCATGTCCTCCGGCTTGCGGATAGGCTTGTTGGCGGTGACATGGCGCTGGCCGTAATAGGTCAGCGCGACGATCTTGTGTCGGGTCTTCTCGTCGTAGCCTTGGACGAGATCGGAAAACAGCTTGCTGTCGCGATAGGCCTTCCAGTGATCGAAATCGCGCAGCATGAACGGCGCGCCTGTGATGCCGAGCGGCTGGTAGGTCGCCGCGACGAAGTTGATCCCGACGTAGACGATATCAACGGCGCCGAGCCCAAGCCCTTCATTGAGCTGGTTTTCGTTGCCGAGTTGGGAAGCCGGAAACACCTCGATGTCGAATTTGCCGTTGGTGCGCTTCCTGATCTCGCTGGCGGCCCACAACGCCTCGGTGTGGTAGGGTTCGGTGACCTCGTAAACATGCGCCCATTTCAGCTTGGTCTGCGCCGAAGCCGGGCCACCAATAACCAGGGCGATGATGGTGGCGCCTATCAATCTTAGATAGCACGTCCAAACGGACATATACCCTCCGAAAACGACCGCCGGAGACCTCTTTAGATTCCGGCGCCAACGTTGCCGAAATGATCGGCAGACGCAAGCAGACTGGCGCTGCGGTAAGTCCGATTTAAGTCAGGGCGCGTTCTAAGTCAGGGCACTCTTCAGGTCGAATCCCGCATCGGCCGCCTGCTCGGGCGTGATCGACCTGTGAGCGCCAAGCAGCCGTCGGCCGAACATGTGGTCGCCGGCGCGGTTGACGGATTCGATACCCACGAGCTGCCCGGCTTTGTAGCAAAACGCGGAGAACGCCCCCTGCTCGCGGTCGCCGCGCACCACTACCTGATCATAGCCGGTGGTCAACCCGACCATCTGCAGCTTGTCGGGCCCCTGATCGCTCCAGAACCACGGCAGGCCGTCATAGGGCTTGGCATCCCCGGTCAGCCGGGCCGCAATGCAGCGCGCGTGGTCAGTGGCGTTCTGCACGGACTCCAGCCGCAGCGAACCGCCGAAGCGCGGGCTCGCATAGAGCGCGCAATCGCCCATCGCCGAAATATTCGGATCCGCGGTCAGGAGATGCTCATCGACGATGATGCCGGCGGCGACCTTCAGGCCGGCTTCGGCCGCCAGTTCGACATTGGGCAGAACGCCGACGCCGACCACGATCAGGTCGGCTTTGATATGCCGCCCGTCACTAAGGCTCACGCCGGTAACCTTGCTGCCGTCGCTCTCGATGCTGGTAACCTGCACGCCGAGATGAATCCGGATGCCGGCCGCGGTATGCCGCGATTGAAAGTGCTCCGAGATTTCCGCCGTCACCGCGCGCGCCATCACCCGCGGGGCAAGCTCGATGACGTCAACTTCGAGGCCTTTGGCCCGCGCGGTCGCGGCGAATTCCAGGCCGATAAATCCAGCTCCGATAACGACGACGCGTTGACCCGCCGTGATGTAGTCGCGCAACGACTGGCTTTCGTCGAGCGTCCGCAAGTAGCGAACGCTGTCGAGATTGGCGTTGGGAATGTCGAGCAGGCGATTGCGCGCGCCGGTCGCCAGCACCAGATGGCCGTAATCGAGCGAAGCGCCGGAGGCGAGCAACACCTTGCGCGCGGCGCGGTCGATCGACACCGCACGGTCGGTGATGAGGTCGACCTTCTGGTCGTGGTAGAATTTTTCCGGCCGGAACATCAGGCTGTCGGGTCCGCCGGTCCCCTTCAGGTAGGCCTTGGATAGCGGCGGCCGCTGATACGGCAGATGGCCTTCATCGTTCAGCAGCGCGATGCGTTCGGAAAAGCCGTGCTGGCGCAGCGACATCGCAAGCTGAAAGCCCGCATGGCCCGCTCCAATGATGACAACCGGTCCTGCGGTCATGGGAACATCCTACGTTCGAGCGCACGGGAATGACCCATGTCGTTTCCTCTCCACTGATTTTGGCTTGCCTGTCTCGTCCCTTGGAAGCGGCGCTCGTGTCCGTTCCGAACGATGACAGGCCCTATCTGACCTCATGGCGCGAAGAGACGCAAGAGCGCCGTGGCCCAGGAGGCAGGGGGATTGCGTGGTATTTTGCGGACCATGCCGGGGATTGTCACCTCCTACCTTCTGTTATTTAAATGCTGGCCCCTGTTCCGAGCCGAGGCCCAGCCATGCCGACCTCCGATGATACCGCCGCCGACGCCCCCGCCCTGCTCCGGATCGAGGGTCCGATTGCCACCATCACCCTGAACCGGCCCGCGGCCTTCAATTCCATCAATCTGTCGATCGCGCAAAAGCTCGAGCAACTCGGCGCGGAGGTCGAGGGCAACGACGATATTCGTGTGCTGGTCATCGAGGGCGAAGGCCGCGCCTTCTCGGCCGGCGGCGATCTGCAGACCATCGGCGCAGCCGCCGCCAACGACACTGTTGCACCCGTGGTGGGCGAGCTGCTGAAGCACTACCACGCCTTTATCGAGACGCTGCGGCGGATGCCGAAGATCGTTCTCTCCAGCGTCCACGGCTCCGCCGCCGGCGCCGGCATGGGGCTGGCTTTTGTCGCCGACCTCTGCATTGCCGCCGACGATGCCCGCTTCACGCCGGCCTATGCCAAGATCGGCGTCTCGCCGGATGGCGGCAGCACCGTCGGCATGGTCGGCACCGTCGGCGCCCGCCGCGCGCTGCAGATATTTTTGGCCGAAGACAGTTTTACCGTGCAGCAGGCCTATCAATGGGGACTGGTCGCCCGCGTTGTTCCAGCAGCGGAGCTGAAGGCAGAGACGCGCAAATTCGCCGAGCGGCTGGCGCAGAACCCGCCCGCGGCGATCGCTGGCACCAAGTCGCTCGTCTATCAGGCCGCGGTCACGTCGACCAGGCAGCAACTCGATGCCGAGGAAGCGAAGATCATCGGCGCCATGCAGACCGACGACTTCCGCGTCGCGGTGAAGAAGTTCACCAGCAAGTCGAAGTGAGAACTGAGGCGGCGCGGTCGACTGGGTGGTGGACGGATACTCTATCGTCGTCCCTGCGGACGCAGGGACCCATAACCACAGGCATTAATTGTTTGGGAAAGCGTCGCCGACCTTGCTTCAATCGAGAGAGCAACGCGGTATGGGTCCCTGCGTTCGCGGGGACGACCACATAATGTGCTGAAGCGCTTTAATCCTTGCCCTGCTCGCGCATGAAATCGAAGTCGCAGCCTTCGTCGGCCTGCAGAATCGTCTCGTTGAACAGGTGCGCGTAGCCGCGCCTGGCCCATTCGGGCGTGACGGCCGGCGCAAGCGCCGCGCGCCGCTTCTCCAGCTCCGCCTCGTCGACCAGGAGATCGATGCTGCGTTTCGCGACATCGAGGCGGATCATGTCGCCGTTCCTGACCAGCGCCAGCGGACCGCCCACGGCGGATTCCGGCGTGATGTGCAGCACGATGGTGCCGAACGCGGTGCCGCTCATGCGCGCGTCCGATATCCGCACCATGTCCTTGGTGCCGCCGCGTGCGAGTTTCTTCGGGATCGGCAGATAGCCCGCCTCCGGCATGCCGGGCGCCCCCTTGGGGCCGGCATTGCGCAGCACCAGCACGTCGTCGGCGTTAACGTCGAGATCGGGATCGTCGACCCGCAGCGTCATGTCCTCCACGGATTCGAACACCACGGCACGGCCGGTATGCTGCAGCAGTTTTGGGCTTGCCGCCGATTGCTTGATGACGGCTCCGCGCGGCGCAAGGTTGCCATGCAGCACCGCCATCGCGCCTTCTGCCTTGATCGGATTGTCGCGCGGACGGATGGCGTCCTGTCCCGGTACCTCCTCGGCGTCGGCAACGACCTCGCGCAGCGTTTGGCCGGTGATGGTCTTGGCATCGAGGTCGATGAGATCGCCAAGCTGCGCCATCAGTTTGGGTACGCCTCCGGCATGATGGAAATGCTCCATGTAATGCTCGCCTGACGGTTTCAGGTCGATCAGCACGGGCACCTCGCGGCCAAGCTTGTCGAACGCGTCGAGATCGATGCGGTGCCTGGTGCGGTTGGCGATTGCCGTCAGATGAATGAGCCCGTTGGTCGAGCCGCCGATCGCCTGCAGCACCACTTGTGCGTTCTGGAACGAAGTAGCCGTCAGCAATTCGCTCGGCTTTGGCCCCTTTGCCTTGGCCATCACGGCCGCCACCCTGCCGCTGGCCTCCGCCGAGCGAAAGCGCTCGGCATGCGGTGCCGGGATCGTCGCGCTCATCGGCAGCGACAGACCGAGCGCCTCGGTGATGCACGCCATGGTCGAGGCGGTGCCCATCACCATGCAGGTGCCGACCGACGGTGCGAGCCGGCCGTTGACGGCTTCGATTTCAATGTCGTCAATTTCGCCGGCGCGATATTTTCCCCACAGCCTCCGGCAATCCGTGCACGCCCCCAGCACCTCACCCTTGTGATGCCCAACCACCATCGGCCCGACCGGAATGACGACAGTCGGCAGATCGGCACTGACTGCGGCCATGATCTGCGCCGGCAAGGTCTTGTCGCACCCGCCGATCACGACCACTGAGTCCATCGGCTGCGCGCGGATCATCTCCTCGGTATCCATCGCCATCAGGTTGCGAAGATACATCGAGGTCGGAAACGCAAAGCTCTCGGCGATCGAGATGGTCGGGAACACCATCGGCATCGCGCCCGATAGCATCACGCCGCGCTTCACGGCTTCGATGATCTGCGGAACGTTGCCGTGACAGGGATTGTAGTCGCTGTAGGTATTGGTGATGCCGACGATCGGCCTGTTCAGCGCATCATCCGAATAGCCCATCGCCTTGATGAAGGCCTTGCGCAGGAACAGCGAGAAGCCAGCGTCGCCATAACTCGTCAGTCCCTTGCGAAGTCCGTCGGCCATTTTTTCTTCCTGTCGTTGCGGGTGCCACTTAAGGAGTCCGCCGAATTATTGTCAATGCTTGATTATTTGGCACAGAATCCGATCGTTTTGCCGCATCTAGCGCGATATTATTGACAATAATACGAGTGCGTGCTGACTTCCGACCATGATCGGAACCGTCTGCCCATGAACCAACCATTGCGCATTGGCCTGATCGGCGCCGGCATGGTGAGCCGTCATCATCTCATCGCGTGGGCGAGCATATCAGATCAGGCCCGCGTCGTGGCGGTCGCCGATCCCTCCAGCGACAATGCCGCGCGGCGCGCGAGCGAGTTCGGGATTTTGCAGACCTGGGCCAGCGCCGAGGCGATGCTGGCGGCATGCGAACTCGACGCCATCGATATCGCAGCGCCCCGGGACATGCACGCGCCGCTGGTGCGGCTCGCCGCCGCGAAGCGATTGCCGGTGCTTTGCCAGAAACCGCTCGCGCCCAACCTGCAGGAGGCCGTCGAGCTCGCCGCCGAAGTCGAGGGATTGACGCGCCTGATGGTGCACGAGAACTGGCGCTTTCGCGGCTATTACCGTGACGCGGCGACATGGCTGCGCGAGGGGCGCATCGGCAACGTCAAGCAGGCGCAGCTCACGCTGCTGACGTCGGGCGTGCTGCCGGGTCCGGACGGGCTCTGCCCGGCGCTGGAGCGACAGCCCTTCATGCGCCGTGAACGGCGCATGCTCGTCGCGGAAGTCCTGATCCATCATCTCGATACGTTGCGCATGCTGCTCGGACGGCTGCAGGTGACCGCGGCACGGCTCTCCCGTTCCAGCGATCTCCTCGCCGGCGAAGACGGCGCGGTGATCCAGCTTACGACCGGCAATGGCGCGGGCGTTGCGGTCTTTGCAAGCTTCGCCGCCCACGGCCATCCGGCCGCACAGGTCGACCGGCTGGAGATTCTCGGCGACAAGGGCGCGATCAGACTCGACGGGCCATCGCTGACATGCTCGGGCGCATCGCCCGGCGAGCGCACATACGATCTCGTCACTGAATATCAGGGTTCCTATAACCGGACGATCGCGCATTTCGTGAACGCGCTCCGCGATGTCTCGCCCTTCGAGACGGCACCGCAGGACAATCTCGAGACCTTGCGCCTGGTCGAGGATTGCTATCGGCTGTCGGGCTGGGAGGCTTTGCGATGAAGCCACAGGAATCATTGACCGAAACTTCCGCGCCGACGCGTGAGGAGGAACAGGCGGAGGTCATCCGCCGGCTCGAGGAGGACATCATCTTCGGCCGCTTCGCGCCCGGCTTGCGGCTGGTCGAGGACACGCTGATGCAGCGCTACGACGCCAGCCGGCATTTCGTGCGGCAGGCGCTGTTCCAGCTCGAGCGCCAGGGCATCGTGCTGCGCGAGAAAAATATCGGCGCCACCGTGCGGTTCTATTCGGCCGACGAAGTGCGCCAGATCTACGAGGTGCGCGAAATGCTGACGCGGCAGGCGGCGCTGATGATCGCACTCCCCGCCCCCGCCAGCCTGATCGAGCAGTTGAACGAATTGCAGCGGCAATACTGCGCAAGGGCCGACGCGCAGGATTTGCGCGGTATCCATGAGGCCAACGATGCCTTTCACGTCGCGCTGTTTTCCGCTTGCGGCAACCCGTATCTGGTGCGCTCGCTGCAGGACTACATGAACCTGACGCTGCCGATGCGCGCGAAGAATCTCGCCGACAGAGAAGGACTGGCGCTGTCGCGGCGCCAGCACGAATTGATGATCGAGCTGTTGAAGGGCCGCGACAGCTGGGCGCTGGCGCAGCTCTGCGTCGATCACATGCAATACAGCAAGTCAGACTATCTCGAGCGCATCGCCGGGGATGAGGGCAAGCGCTAACGCTTTTTCCAATCCACAATCCGACCCTTGTCGCCGCCGAACTCCATGCTGCAGAACGTGCCGCCCTGGTAGTAGTCGCCAACCGGATCCGGCTTGAGCTTGGCCTGCTCGGCCATGGCGTGGTCGCGGAAGTCTTCTCCGCGGCCGGTCGGCCGGTAGCCGAGCTCGTAGGCGCGGTGGTTGTCCCACCAGGCACGCTCGTTGTAGGAGGCGCCGTAGAATATCTCGAAGTGAATATCGGGATGATCGAGCCCGATGCGGCAGAGCTGCACCAGATCCTCCGGCTTTAGCCAGATCGACAGGCGTCGATGATCGAGCGGCATCTCGCCGAAATTGCCGATCCGCAGGCAAGTGACGCCGAGCCCGTGCTTGTCGGCATAGAGTGCGCCGACCGCTTCGCCGAACACCTTGCTGACGCCGTAGCGGCTGTCTGGGCGCGCGGTGACGTCGGTGCCGATCCGGTGATGGCGCGGATAGAAGCCGACCGCATGGTTGGACGAGGCGAACACCACGCGCTTCACGCCCTTCTTCCGCGCCGCCTCGAACAGATTGTAGCCGCCGATGATGTTGGACTGCAGGATCGAATCCCAGGGCCCTTCGACCGAATAGCCGCCGAAATGCAGGATGCCGTCGACGCCTTCGCAGATCGCCTCGACTTGGGCGAGATCAGCGAGATCGGCCGCCTTGAACTTCTCGTCCTTGCCGAGATCGGCCGGCGCCTTCAGATCGCTCAGCAGCAGGTCCGGATAGATCGGCGGCAACAGCTTGCGCAGGCTCGTGCCGATCCCGCCGGCGGCACCGGTCATCAATATGCGTGGCATCTCGTTCCTCTTATCTCTCGACCGATTTGCGGTCATTAGCCGGTAATGATAGCAAACTCAAACGCTCAGGGAACGCAACAACGAGAACAGCAAATGTCCGATGCAGCATCGCATTCAGCCGGCTGGCGCCCGGCCACGTATTACCCCGATCCGGCCATTCAAGCCCTCGATCCGCGCTTTGAAAAATATTGGCTCAAGCTGTCGGCGGTGGAGCGGCTGACCACCGGCCTGCGCTGGGCCGAGGGGCCGGTGTGGTTCGGCGACGGGCGCTACCTGCTCTGCAGCGACATTCCAAACCAGCGCATCCTCAAGTGGGAAGAGGAGACGGGCCACGTCAGCATCTTCCGCAAGCCCTCGAACTTCGCCAACGGCAACACCCGCGACCGTCAGGGACGGCTGGTCACCTGCGAGCACGGCGGCCGCCGCGTCACCCGCACCGAATATGACGGATCGATCACAGTGCTGATCGACTCCTTCGACGGCAAGCGGCTGAACTCGCCCAATGATGTGATCGTGAAGTCCGACGGCTCGATCTGGTTCACCGATCCGGTGTTCGGCCTGCTCGGCAATTACGAGGGCTACAAGGCCGAGCCCGAGATCGACATGAATGTCTACCGGGTCGACGGCGCGACCGGCAAAGCCGCCATCGTCGCCGAAGGCGTGCTGGGGCCGAACGGGCTCGCGTTCTCGCCCGACGAAAAAATCCTCTATGTCATCGAGTCTCGCGGCGCGCCGAACCGCAAGATCCTCGCCTATGACGTCTCGCCTTCCGGCGACAAGCTTTCCAACAAGCGCGTGTTTGTCGATACCGGACCAGGCACGCCGGACGGTTTTCGCGTCGACATCGACGGCAATCTCTGGTGCGGCTGGGGCATGGGCGATCCCGAACTCGACGGCGTCGTGGTGTTCGCGCCCGACGGCGTCATGATCGGCCGCATCGCCCTGCCCGAGCGCTGCGCCAACCTCTGCTTCGGCGGATTGAAGCGCAACCGCCTGTTCATGGCCGCGAGCCAGTCTATCTACGCGCTGTATGTGAACACGCAGGGCGCGCCGGGAGGATAAGTCCGCGCGCGCCCTTCGCGTCGGCTTACCCCTTCTTTTCCTGTGCAGTGGCGGTTTGCTTGACGAGTGCGTCTTCAAACGCCTTCTCCAGCGTCGCGGCGTAGGCGTTGAACTCGCCGGGATTGACGAACGGATTGGGCACGCCATCCGCGAGCTTGGCGCGCTTCTCCGCCATCTTGTACATTTCCGGATGCGGCGCGAGCAGCACATCCACCTTCATGTCCTTCGCCCGCGCGAACGTCTTGCGGTAATCGGCGACGATCCCGAAATAGGTCGGATCGCCGACCAGACGGTTCAGCGCCACGGTGCCGCTGCAGAAGATCAGGACCGAGCGCGTGGCATCGCCCTCCTTCACCGCAAATTCCCAGCTCGTGCAGCCCGGCGAATGTCCGGGGGTTTCCCGCGCGGTCAACTTGACATCGCCGACCGTCACCTCGTCGCCCTCGCGCACCGTGCGATCGACCTTCACCGGGGGGAAATTGAGCGCATCATCGTTCTCCGCGCCCGGATAGTAGCCGCCTTCCAGCAGCGCCTTGTCCGCTTCGCCGGCCACCATCCGCGCGCCGCTCGCCTTCTTGATCTCGGCAAGGCCGCCGGTGTGGTCGATATGGGCGTGGGTATTGAGGATATATTTGATATCGGCGATCTTGAAGCCGAGCTTCTCGATGTTTGCTTTGACCAAAGACGTCGATTCCGGCATCACCATGTCGACGAGGACATGCCCCTGCGGCGAGGTGATCAGATAGGACGCCAGCCCCTCGGTTCCAACATAGTAGACATTGCCGATCATCTTGAACGGCTCGGTCGGCGCGTTCCACTTGGCGCGCAGCGTCGCGAGCAGATCCTTGACGGTCTGGGCCTGCGCGGCACCGGCAAGCGACATCAGCGCGACGAGCGCAATGGCGATTTTCTTCATCTTCAACCTGTTTTTTCTTGATTGCTTCGCGCCCGCCCGGTGGGCGGCGTCATTGTGAGGATCGAAAAGCAACGAAGCAATCCACGCTTGTCCGGCGGTGGATTGCTTCGTTTTACGCGTATTGACGTTTAAAGGCTTACGCGGCGTTGTAGCCGGCGACTGCCTTCACCTCGAGATATTCCTCGAGGCCGTACTTGCCCCACTCGCGGCCATTGCCAGACTGCTTGTAGCCGCCGAACGGCGCGGTGCGGTCGTTCGGCACACCCTGCAGGTTGATGTTGCCGGCGCGGATCTGTTTGGCTACGCGACGCGCGCTTTCCACTGTATCGCCCGTGACGTAACCGGCGAGACCATAGGGCGTATCGTTGGCGATCTTCACCGCTTCGGCTTCATCCTTGGCGCCGATGATCGTCAGCACCGGTCCGAAAATTTCCTCCCGCGCGATCGTCATCTCGTTGGTGACGTCGGCGAAGATGGTCGGGCGCACATAGAAGCCCTTGTTGACGCCCTCGGGGAGACCGGGACCACCGGCGACCAGCGTCGCGCCTTCGTCGATGCCCTTCTTGATCAGCGCCTGGATCTTGTCCCACTGAATGCGCGACACGACGGGGCCGATGGTGGTGCCTTCGGCGCGGGGATCGCCCGCCTTGGTCTTGTCGGCGACGCCCTTGGCGATGGCGGCGACTTCCTTCATCTTCGACAGCGGCACGATCATCCGCGACGGCGCGTTGCAGGACTGTCCGGAGTTGTTGAACATGTGCATCACGCCGCCGGTGACGGCCTTGGTGAGGTCGGCGCCTTCGAGGATGACGTTCGGCGACTTGCCGCCCAGTTCCTGGCTGACGCGCTTCACGGTCGGCGCGGCGCGCTTGGCGACGTCGACGCCGGCGCGGGTCGAACCGGTGAACGAGATCATGTCGATATCCGGATGCTCAGCCATCGCGGCGCCGACTTCCGGGCCGAGGCCGTTGACGAGGTTGAACACGCCCTTCGGCACGCCGGCTTCATGGAGGATTTCGGCGAAGATCAACGCCGAGCTCGGGGTAAACTCCGAAGGCTTGAGGATCATGGTGCAGCCGGCGGCGAGCGCGGGCGCTACCTTGCAGGCGATCTGGTTGAGCGGCCAGTTCCACGGCGTGATCATGCCGATGACGCCGACCGGCTCACGCACGACGACGGCCGAACCGATCGTCTCTTCGAAGTGATAGTTTTTGAGGACTTCCAAAGTGGAAGCGATGTGGCCAAGCCCGGCGCCGGCCTGCAGCCGTTCGGCCATCGGCAGCGGCGCACCCATCTCGTCGGAGACGGCGGCGCCGATCTCCTTCATCCGGCCTTTGTAGACCTCGATGATCTTCTCGAGAAGCGCGATGCGCTCCTCGCGGCTGGTCTGCGAAAAGGTCAGGAAGGCGCGCTTGGCGGCGGCAACGGCCTTGTCGAGGTCGGCCTTCGAGCCGAGCGCAACTTCGTACATCGCTTCTTCGGTCGCCGGATTGACGACGGGCGTGGATTTCTTGACGGCGGGATCGACCCAGGCGCCATCGATGTAGAATTGCATGCGATTGACCATCGGAAACCTCTTTATCTCGGAGCAATGGAGGGGAACGGTAGCGTTCGGCAGGCATCCTTGCACGAAAGCCAGGGCAGTTGAACCCGCCATATGCGGGGTGCCGCGATGCGGCAGGCGCTGGATATAAGGTCAGGGATGGCAGAGTGGCAAGGCTCACCCTTCACCGTCGTCCCTGCGAACGCAGGGACCCATACGCCGCGGCCGCTGTGAAGGGCACGCAGGGAGACGGCTTTGCTTCTGCAGGCCACAGCGCTAGTTAATTAACGCAGAGCGTCAGCCACCACGCTTACTCGATAGATCACGCGGTATGGGTCCCTGCGTTCGCAGGGACGACAAATACCGTTCCACCTCCCCTTACCGTTACACCCCCCTCTCACACCGCCATCTTCCGGTGCCGCACCGGCGCCCCGACCGTCAGGCTTTCGGCCGCATCGATGATGGCGTTGGCGTCGATGCCGTAGTGGCGGTAGAGGTCGCCAATGGTACCGGTCTGGCCGAACTGCTCGACGCCGAGCGCCTCGGCGCGGTGGCCGCGTACGCTGCCGAGCCAGCCAAGCGCGGCCGGATGGCCGTCGATGACGGTCACAATGCCGCAGTCGCGGGTGAGCGGCGCCAGCAATTTTTCGACATGGCTGAGATACTGGATGCCACGGCGGTCGCGCCGCAAATTCCGCGCGGCGGACCATCCGGCATGCAGCCGGTCGGCCGAGGTTACCGCCAGCAAACCGACATCGCGGTGGCTTTCGCCGATGAAGCCCACCGCCTCGATCGCCTCCGGCGCCACCGCGCCGGTATAGGCGATCACGATGTCGCAGTTCGGCCCCGGCTCGCGCAGCCAGTAGGCGCCCTCGGTGATGTCTCTTTGCAGTTCCGGCGCCATGATGCGCTGCGGCTGGTCCAGCGTGCGGGTCGAGAGCCGCAAATAGACCGAACCGCCCTCGCCGGCTTCGCGCTGCATGTGGCGGAAGCCCCACCCCATGATCACGGCAAGTTCATCGACAAAGGCCGGTTCGAACGAGGCCAACCCATCCTGCGCCATGCCGATCAAGGGCGTTGCGATCGACTGATGCGCACCACCTTCCGGCGCCAGCGTGATGCCCGATGGCGTCGCCACCACCATGAAACGCGCATCCTGATAGCAGGCGTAGTTCAACGCATCGAGGCCGCGCTCGATGAAAGGATCGTACAACGTGCCGACCGGCAACAGCCGCTCGCCATTGATCGCATGCGACAGCCCGAGCGCCGAAAGCATGATGAACAGGTTCATCTCGGCAATGCCGAGTTCCAGATGCTGACCCCTGGGCGAATAATCCCAGTTGAAGGTCGAGGGGATTTTCTCCTGCCGGAACAGATCGTGGTTCTCGGCTTTGGCAAACAGGCCGCGCCGGTTGACCCAGGCGCCGAGATTGGTCGAGACGGTGACGTCGGGCGACGCGGTGACGATCCGCGCGGCCAGTTCGCTGTCGCCGCGCGCGAGTTCGTTCAGCACCAAGCCAAAGCCTTGTTGAGTGGACATCTGTGCCGCGGGCTTGAAGGCAAGCTGTTGCGGCACCTCGATGACATCAGCGGTGAGACGGCGGCGGCCATCCTGATTGAACGGCGCTGCCGCCAAAAATGCTTCGAGTTCGGCTGGCGCCTGCGACAGGCCTTCGAACTTTTCCCATTCATGGCCGGGGCGGATGTTCTGCGCGCTGCGCCACTTCTCCATCTGCGCGACCGTCATCAGGCCTGCGTGGTTGTCCTTGTGGCCCTGCATCGGCAGCCCGACACCCTTGATGGTGTAGGCGATGAAGCAGACGGGGCGATCATGGTCGATTGCCTCGAACGCCTCGATCATGCTCGCCATGTCGTGACCGCCGAGGTTGGACATCAGCGCCAGCAGTTCGTCGTCGCTGCGGCGGTCGATCAGTTGCGACACCTGCCCCTGATCGCCGATGTCGTCCTGCAGATGCTTGCGGAAGGCAGCTCCTCCCTGGAAGCACAGCGCCGCATACATCTGGTTCGGGCAATTGTCGATCCAGCGCCTCAAGGCTTCGCCGCCGGGCTCGGCGAACGCCGCCTGCATCAGGCGGCCGTATTTCACGATCACGACCTCCCAGCCGAAATTACGGAACATGGACTCGAATTTCGCCCACAGCCCCTCGCGCACCACGGCATCGAGGCTCTGGCGATTATAATCGACGATCCACCAGGTGTTCCGTAGCGCGTGCTTCCAGCCCTCGAGCAGCGCCTCGAAGATGTTGCCCTCGTCCATTTCGGCATCGCCGACGAGCGCGATCATCCGCCCCTCGGGCCGGTCCTTCATCCAGCCATGCGACGTGACGTAGTCCTGCACCAGCGAGGAGAACAGGGTTTGGGCGACTCCCAAGCCGACCGAGCCGGTAGAGAAATCGACGTCGTCGGCATCCTTGGTGCGCGAGGGATAGGATTGCGCGCCCTTGTAGCCGCGGAAATTCTCCAGCTTCTCGCGGGTCTGGTGGTCGAACAGATACTGGATGGCGTGAAACACCGGGCTCGCATGCGGCTTCACCGCGACGCGGTCCTGCGGCCGGAGCACGGAGAAGTACAGCGCCGACATGATGTTGGCGAGCGAGGCGGACGAGGCCTGATGGCCGCCGACCTTCAGCCCGTCAACATTGGGCCTGATATGGTTGGCGTGATGGATCGTCCACGACGACAGCCAGAGAACTTTGCGTGCCAGTGCGGACAACAGTTCGAGGCGTGCGGGCTCGATGGGCATGGCCATGCTCCGGACAGGGTCAGTATGCGCCGATTTTAACGGGCAGTGGGGCGCCAAAATTCTCAATTTCCTGCGACATACCGCCCAATATTGGGATAATTTACCACAACGCGCCTCGAAACCATGAGTTCATCCCAATGCCTAGCCTCGACGCCATCGACCGCAAGATTCTCAGCCTGCTGCAGACCGACAGCCGCATGACCATGCAGGAACTGGCCGACAAGGTCGGCTTGTCCGTGTCGCCCTGCCACCGCCGGGTCAAGCTTCTGGAAGAGCGCGGCGTCATCACGCGCTACATCGCGACCGTCGATCAGAAATCGTTGGGGCTCCATGTCAGCGTCTTCATCTCGATCAAGCTGGCGCGGCAGAAGGAAGAGGACCTCAACCGTTTTGCCAAGGCGATTTCGAAATGGGACGAGGTGCTGGAATGCTACCTGATGACCGGCAACCGCGATTATCTCCTGCGCGTCGTCGCCGCCGACCTCTCCTCCTACGAGGCGTTCCTGAAAAACAAGCTGACGCGGCTGGATGGTATTGCTTCTATCGAGTCGAGCTTTGCGCTGAGCCAGGTGAAGTATTCGATCGCGCTGCCGGTGTGACACGACTCTCTCCACGTCATTGCGAGCGAAGCTTGTAGCCCGGATGAGCGGAGCGATATCCGGGGCGGTGTCAGAGTGGTCCCGGATATCGCTTCGCTCATCCGGGCTACGGATTCTTGGGGCACGATTCTCTCCACGTCATTGCGAGCGAAGCGAAGCAATCCATAGCGCGGCAAGCGGAGAGGTGGATTGCTTCGCTGCGCTCGCAATGACGGCTGAACGAGCTCTTGCATTCTCGCGGCACAATGTGCCCGAGGTTTGCATCTTCGTTGCCCTCTTCGAAATAGAGGGCGCAGGGAAGACCGGGTGCTTGCTGCACCCGCGGTCTCGCGTGCGATTTGCGCAAACAAAAGTGCACACGAGCATACAGGGCAGCGGGAGCATTCCGGCCTTCCCTGCGCAATGGCTTTACGGCTTACTTCGTGCTCTCCCCGGTGAACGGCTTTCTTGCCACCGTCGCCCCCGAGAAGCTTCGCTTCTCTTGGACTTAGCGCCAGCACCGCGGCGCCAGGACCACACGACTTCGCCGTACGCGTCAGGCGCGTACGTCTAGCGCGCCTCTCGCGTCCATCGCATCTCACCGCACGTTCGTGACGATCGCGAGCGTCCCTCATCTGCCGTGAGACGGGCGGAGTTATGCAGATGATTTGGGTGAGAACGAAAGCGGAATATTTTTGCGGGAAGGACTGGACAGGTTTTAGGTGATTTGCCCGTCGTGCCAATTGGTCGCAGTTGCGCATCGAGATTGCGCTTGCGGGCAAGGCAAATCAGTTCACCGGCCGTAGGGTGGGCAAAGCGCAGCGTGCCTACCATCGAGAGGCGCGATCGGTGATGGATGGTGGGCACGTCGCTGACGCTTCGCTTTGCCCACCATACGCGCGTTCTACGAGCGCTCCCGACGCATGGCCGTTTTCGCGGGTTTTGCGTCATTTCGAACTGAACATAACGGCAGTAGACTCAGATCCAAATCAACGCATCGAGTCAGCAAGCCATGAATTCGCGACGTGTATTGTGGAGCGCGCTCGGCGCAGTCGCACTTGTCGCCGTGATCGGCGGCGCCTGGATTTTTTCGCTGCCACCGGCGCCTTCCTCCGAAGCTCCGCCGGCGATCGCACAAGACGAGCGCGATGCGACGATCGCGGCGCTGAAGCCGCCGAAGCGACAGCGCCCGCTGATCGCCATCATCGGCATCAACGACGCCACCGAGACCACCGATTACCTCATGCCTTATGGCGTCCTCACGCGGGCTGACGTCGCCGACGTCGTGACGCTGGCAACCAGACCGGGTCCGGTGACGCTCTATCCGACGCTCAAGGTTGAACCGCAGGCAACCATCGCTGAATTCGATGCGCAGCATCCCGACGGCGCCGACTATGTCATCGTGCCCGCGATGAGCCGCGACAACGATCCTGTAGCGCTGCAATGGATCAGGGACCAGTCGGCCAAGAAGGCGATCATCGTCGGCGTGTGCGCCGGCGCCAAGGTCGTCGGCGATGCCGGGCTGCTGCATGGCAAGCGGGCGACCACGCACTGGTATTCCGTCAAGGAGATGCGCGGCAAGCATCCGACGATGCGCTACGTCGAAGACCGGCGGCTGGTGGTCGACAACGGCGTGGCGACGACGACCGGCGTCACGGCGTCGATGCCGATGTCGCTGGCGCTGATCGAGGCCATCGCCGGCCGCGACAAGGCCAATGCGGTCGGCCGGGATATCGGCCTCGCCAACTGGGACACGCGGCATGAGAGCGACGCGTTCAAGTTCACACGTCCGTTTGCGCTGACGGCAATCGGCAACACCGCTGCATTCTGGGCGCATGAGCAGCTCGGCATCGAGCTAAAGGACGGCGTCGACGAAGTATCGCTGGCGCTCGTGACGGACGCGTGGTCGCGAACCTTTCGGTCACAGGCGGTGACGTTCGCGAGCGCGGCCGGTGCACAACAGAGCAAGAACGGCATCCGCATCTACCCCGATCAGGTCGCGGCGAGTTGGCCGGCGGAACGTCTGCTGCCGTCAGTGGGGAATCGGAAACCAGCGGAAGCGCTGGACAACGCGCTGAACGGGATTGCGGCCCGCTACGGAACGCACACGACCGACTTCGTCGCCATGCAGCTAGAGTACCCGAGGCATAGGGTGACGCAGTGACGGTCCGTAGGGTGGGCAAAGCGTAGCGTGTCCACCATTCCAACGAGAACGCGGATAGATGGTGGGCACGTCGCTGACGCTCCTTTGCCCACCCTACGCAGCCCTACGCTGTCGTTCACCGCCACGGCTCGACGATGATCTTGGTGTGCGCTTCCGGGTTGGCGAGATCGGCGAACGCTTTGGCGACGCCGTCGATGCCGACGCTGGCGGTGACCATCGAGGCCGCATCGACCTGCCCTTCCGCGATCAGGCGCAAGGAATATGCGAATTCCTCCGGCGTGTAACCCAGCACATATTGAACGTTGAGTTCCTTCAGGATGCCGAGCATCGGCTCGGAGCGGTCGGTTTCCATGCAGACGCCGACCACGACGATGCGCGCATCGCGCGGCGCGCCCTCGAACACCTGCTGAATCAGGCCGGGAACGCCGACGCATTCGAAGATCAGCGCAGGCTTCAGCGCCGGCAACAGGGCCTGAAGCGGCGGGCGCGCAGCCTTTTCCTCCGGCGACATCTGGGCATGCTCGGCCCAGGTCGCATAGGGTTGCGTGCGCGCAGGGTCCACGACCACGTCGGCGCCGAGCTTTTCGGCAAGCGCGCGCCGTGCCGGCGAATAATCGGCGGCGACGATCGGATGCAATCCCCTGATCTTCAGCGCCGCGATGACCGCAAGCCCGACCGGCCCGCAGCCGATCACCAGCGGCACCTCGCCACCTCTGATGTTGGCTTTCGCCACGGCGTGCACACCGACCGCGAGCGGTTCGGTCAGCGCGGCGTGCTCGGCCGCGAGACCGTTGGGGACTTCGAGCAGCAACGCTTCGCTGAGCAGCATACGCTCGGCGTAAGCGCCGATATTGTCGTTGGAGTAGCCGATGCCTTGCGGACCTTCCGCCGTCAGCAGCGCGGGCAATGAACAGACTTTGGTGCCGGGCTTGAACTTCTGCGTCGTGCCCGGACCATAGTCGAGCACCTCGCAGCAGAATTCATGGCCGAACACGACGTCGCGGGAGAGGTCCATCGGCTTGCGGTCGGGAAAATGTTTTGCCAGTTCGACCATCCTATGCGCGTGCTTGCGCGCGTGCAGGTCGGAGCCGCAGATGCCGCAGGCCAGCGATTTGACCAGCACCATGCCCGGGCCAAGCTTGGGCTCAGGCATTTGATCGACGACGATCTCGCCGTTTCTGAAAATGGCAGCGCGCACTTAAGTTCCTCCCGGTGATTTTTCATCACCTTAGCACGGAGGTTCACCACGCATAGCGCACGACGCCCTTGCCGGCGTAGGAATTGGTGACGTTGGAGAACTGGCCCTCGAAGATGGCCGCCGCAGACCAGCCGTTCAGCCATTTCATCTCGGCCGCGCCCGTCACCAGCGCCGAGTCGTGCGCCTGCGCCGCGCCGTTGACGACGAAGGCTGCGCCGGGCAGCGTCTGGAACAAGGCCGTGACGTTGCGGTCGGAGTTGAAATCATGCGCCCAGGCGGCGCGGCCGCGCAGGGTCAGGATGCCGTTTGGAACGGCAAAGGATTTGTCGGTGCGAACGCCGAGCTCGGTGCGCGAGGCCGTGACGTCCTTCGCCGCATAGTTCAGCGCAAACGTGCCGGCGCCCGCCAGCACCTGCTCGGCATAGGCCGGCAGACTGTAGGTGGTAAATTGCCCGGCGGCATAGGGCGTGATGCCCATCCATGGCGTCACATAGCGGTAGCCGCCCTCGATGCGGCCGGAAAAAGCGTTGGCGTTGAACTGGGCGCGCAGGCGCTCGAAGCCGGCCACCGTGACCGTGCGCTCGGTCGTCACGTCCTGCCAGCCATAGGCCGCGGCGGCGATGATATAGGCGGCGCCCATATTGTGGCGAATGAAGGCGCCGGCCTGGAACAGATCCGAGCGCCCGGAGCCGAAACCGCTGACGCTGAAATTGGTGCCGCCGCCGGCGAGCGCAAAACCTGCCAGCGTGTCGCGCGAGAGGCGATAGTCGGCGCCGACTGCAAAACCGAATGCGCGTGCGGTCGCGTCGTTCGATCCGAGCGCGGCATTGCCTGACGTGTTGCTGCCGCCGCCGTAGGCCGAGCCCCAGACGCTCCAGCGCTGCTCGAACAGATCGCTGCGCGCGACATCCGCCTTGGTCGGGAATTTGGCAAATGCGTCGCGCGCTGCGGCCGGCTTCCTCTTCGCGGCATAGCCAAGCGCGCTCTCCTCGGCGAACGGGATCGCACCTGCATTGCCGCCGAAGCCGTCATTTCGGCCCGCGACGAACGGATCCGAGATAAGCGAGAGGAACAGGTTCATGGCGTCGAAGGTCGCCTGCTGCGATCCGGTCGCCAGTTCGCCGGAGATCTGGGTCAGGCCGGCCGGCGAGAGCGCGGCGAAGCCGGCCGGAATGCCGCCGGTCGTATTGAAGAAGTTGCTCAGCGCGTTGGCGACGTTCTGCTGATTGACATTGAGACCGCCGCCATAGTTCAGCGCGAAGTTCAGATAGACGTTGTTGGTGTCGTAGCTGAGGGTCGGGTTCAGGTTTGGCGAGACGCCTGATACCACCGGGTTGAACGTGTCGAGCACGCCGCCGGTCGCAGTCAGGATCGTGTACTGCTTCGCCACCGTGCCGATGGGAACGACCACGACGGTGGCTCCGCCAAGCGTGGCGATGCCCGTGACCCTGGTCAGGTCGCTGCTCGCGCCCGAGATCTCGACCATGTAGCTCGACGCCGCCGAGAATGTCAGGCTGCCCGCCACGTTGAGGGTGCCGATCGAGTTACCCGGCGCCAGCGTGCCGCCATTGACGATGACATTGTCGATCGTGCCGGTGCCGCCGAGCGTGCCACCGGCATTGACGGTCACGAGGCCGTTGATGACGCCGTTGACCGAAAGCGTACCACCAAGGACGTTCCAGTCCTGCGCGCCGGTGCCGGTGACGGTCCAGTTCGAGCTGTCGATCTTGTTGAAGGTCGAAAAGCCGTCATATTGCTGGCCGGCGCCGATCAGGCTGAGGTTGAAGGTATCCTTGCCGGTGCCGCCGAGTTGGAACGTGTCGGTGCCGGTGCCGAGCACGAGGCCGTTGATGACGCTGCCCGGGCCCAGCGTCAGCACATTGGCGATGCCGCAGCCGCCGCAGAACTCGATCGCTGCAAAACCGGTTGCGGCATTGATCGTGCCTGAATTGAAAACGGTGCCGGTGCCGCTGACGAGGATACCCGTCGCGCCCGCGCCGACGTTGATCGTTCCGGTGTTAATGATGGAATTGCTGCCGCCGAAACTGCTGACGTCGATGCCGGCGCCGCCATTTCCAACGGTGATAGTGCCGCTGTTGGTGATGGTGTTGGAATCACCTAGCGCGACGATGCCGAAGGCGGCATCGCCGAGAAGGATGCGGCCGCTGTTGTTGATCGTACCGGACGAGCCGTTATAGGCGACGCCGGCGCTTCCGACCCCGCCATTGATGGTGCCGAAGTGCGTGATCAGGGCGCGGTCGCCCTGCCCCGAGATTCCGGCCGCGTTGGCGCCAACGTTGATCACCCCGTTGCTCGTGATCATCGCATCGTCGCCGAACACGTCGATTCCGGGGCCGAAATCGCCCACGTTGATCGTGCCGGCATTGTTGACGATGGCGCGATTGCCCTGCACCGAGATGCCCGCAGCATTGATGCCGACGGTGATGGTTGCGCCGGCGATGTTGCTGACGGTGTTGTCGTCATTGATCGCCAGGATGCCGGCCGCCGGCCCGGCGGCGTCGCCGATCGTAATCTGACCTGCGTTCGTCACGGTACTGTTGCCGGCGGTGAAGATTCCCACGCTATCGTCGCCGAGGGTAATGACGCCTGAGGCGGCGTTGACGATCGTGTTGTTCACGCCGGCGAAGATGCCGCTGCTCGATGGCCCGGCGGTGAGCGTGCCGCTATTGGTAACGGTGTTGAAGTCGTTGACGCCGATGATCACGCCACCGCCGCCGTCGCTGGCGGTCGCTCCCGCCAGCACATTGACGGTGAGATTGTCGACGCCGCCGCCGGCCTGAAAGCCGCCCGGGGTGTTGCCGCTGCAGGTGACGGTCTGGCCGCTGGATGCCGGATCGGGCACGCAGGCCGCATTCGCGGGCGCCGTCGACAGGCACAGGCCAACGAGAAACGCCGACATCGCGACTGCCCGCGCAGCCACAACCCGGTGGCGTCGGCCCTGCGCCGACGATAGCAATTGAAAATGCAACGCCCGAACCCCATTCCCCGGCGCTCTGCGGCGCCATCGGGACTCCCTAGCATGGGTTCCGCCGTCGAATTACGGGTGCGGGGGTGAATCCGCCAGATTTGCGTCACAACCGAGCGTTTTGCGGCGCTGCTGTGGCACTCGCGCCACGTTTTGGGCGGGTGCGGCCATGACCCAGTGGCCGCGCAAGATCAGGCGTTCGGCGAAGGCTCGCCCGGGACCGCCAGCAGCTGCGACTGCCGCACCCGCTCGCGATGGGCGGTGTAGAGCCCTGAGGCAACGATGAAGGCGGCGCCGGTGATGGTGTAGGCGTCCGGGACTTCGCCGAAGATGAAGAAGCCGAGCACGCTGACCCACAGCAACTGCATGTAGGAAAACGGCGCCAGCACCGAAGCGTCGGCATAGCGGAACGCCAGCACCACGATCCACTGCCCCGCGGTCGAGGCGACGCCGATGAAGATGCCGAAGGCGATGTCGTGCCAGGTCGGCGTCACCCAGACGAACGGCACCAGCGCGGAGAGAATGCAGACGCCCACGATCGACGAATAGGCCATCACGGTGATGGCGCGCTCGGTGCCGCTCATCATCCGCGTGATGATCAGCGTGCAGGCCCAGGCCAGCGCCGAGACCAGCGGAAAGAACGCCGCGGGATGAAACGCGCCGGTGCCCGGGCGCAGGATGATGAGCACGCCGATCAGGCCCACTGCCGTGGCGATCCAGCGGCGCAGGCCAACCTTCTCGCTGAGGAAGATGATCGACAGCGCCGTGACGAACAGCGGCGCGACGAAGCCGGTGGCAGAAGCTTCCGCAATCGGCAGGAATCGCAGGCCGGAAATGAAGAACAGCGACGAGCCCAGGATCGTCAAGCCACGCAGCATATGCAGGCCGAGCCGGTTGGTCTGCATCGCAAACAGCGGGGAACCCGGCATCATCGCGGGCGTCATGATCAGCGCGAACACCAGGAAGCGAATCCAAGTAATCTCGATCGAGGGCAAGGTCGCCGAGAGATATTTCGCCGTGACGTCGGAAGCGCCGAGAAAGATCGTCGAGGTCAGCACCAGCGCGATGCCCTTGAACGGCCGGTCGGCGCGCGCGGGCGCCTTGCGGACGGCGGCGGATTTCTTCTCGGGAAAAGGTATTGGAGCGCTGTCCAGCCTTGCGGCTGCGGCGGGAGGCGGTGTCACGGCAATCTCGAAGGCAGTAATGATCGACTCGGGCGAGGTTGTAAAAAACACCAGATCGCGCGAGGCGACTAGGCCCGAAAACAGGATGCGGATATGCGCTGAGGGCGCGATTGCAACACTTTGTTAAGGACGGTGTTCCGTCAGAGCATCGGCAAGCCTCGCGGCTTCGGTCCGCGCGGAAAGGCCTTGTCGAGCGCGGCGATCTCGGCGGCGCTCAGCTTCAGATCGCCGGCAGCGGCGTTCTCCGCCGCGTGCTCCGCGCTCGAAGCTTTGGGAATCGCGAGCACCGAAGCCGCACGCGTGAGAAAAGCCAGCGCGACCTGGCGCGCTGTCGCCGTGTGCGCATCCGCAATCGCCTGCAGCACCTCGCCGCCCTTGCTGCGCGGGGACGGAAACTCATCATGTCCGAACGGCGAATAGGCGACGACGGCAACGCCGTTGTTCTGGCACCATGGGATGACCGCGTGCTCGATTGCGCGCTCCTGCAGATGATAGAGCACCTGGTTGCAGGCGATCTTGCCCTCGCCCGCGACGTCGAGCAATTCGTCGAGATCGTCTGAATCGAAATTGCTGACGCCCCACGAACGGATCTTTCCGGCAGCCACCAGTTCGTCGAACGCCGCCACCGTCTCCTCGAATGGATACGAGCCGCGCCAGTGCAGGAGATAGCAATCGAGATGATCGGTCTTCAGCCGCTTCAGCGAACGCTCGCAGGCGGTGATGGTGCCGCGCCGCGAGGCGTTGCTCGGCAGCACTTTTGAAACCAGGAATAGTTTTTCACGCGGCAGCCCCGCGATCGCATCCGCGATCACGAGCTCGGCATCGCCATACATCTCGGCGGTGTCGATATGCGTCATGCCGGTTTCGATGCCACGGCGCAGCGCCGCGATAGCAGCCTTGCGGTCGCCGCGGTCGAGATACCAGGTGCCCTGCCCGATCACGGATACGTCCGGGCCGTTGGTGCCGAATTTTTTCTGATTCAAGATAACCTCAACTTCTGACGATGCCGACCAAGCGGCGACGACGATGCGGCGCGAGCGCGTTCTCGGAAGGCAGACCGCGCAGCCAATCGCGGAAGCCTGATATCTCGGGGCAATCAGCCGTGCCGGCAGGCGCAATCAGCCAATCGCCGAGCCCGGATCCCTCCGTGACGCGATCGCAGCGGTACCCCGGTTGATTGCCGAGCCCGCGGGCGATCAGCAAATCGACCTTGCCCTCGATCAGCTCGTGCAAGCCGGCGGGCTGCAGCACCCGTAAGCCGATTTCCGCGTGGGTTGCGCGAAACTCCGCCAGATCCAGACGGCGCAGATCGAAGCTGCCATGCACGCCCAGTTGCAACAGCACCGCGCCCACCGGCTTCAATTGCGCGGTTGCATCGGCGATGCGGCGAAAGCCGTCGGATATTTCCGGCAGATAGGCCTGGCCGGCCTCGGTCAGGACGAGTTGCTTATGCAGCCGCTCGAACAGGCGTACGCCCAGACGCGCCTCCAGCGCCTTCACCTGCTGCCCCACGGCGGCAGGCGTCACATGCAGCTCATGCGCGGCGAGCTTGAAGCTGAGATGCCGCGCGGCGGCTTCGAATGCGCGGAGCGCATTGAGCGGTGGAAGGATGTAGGTCATCGCCGTCCAGTTTGTCACTGATAGGCGCTGGCCTTGCAATAGATTTTCTTGCGCTGGACCGCAGCAACAATGCTTTGCCTCGCGGTGATGCCGCCGGTTACGGTCGGTCAGCAGCATCCGGAGATCCCATGCCCCGCCGACTAGATCATCTCGTCATTTGTGTCCGCGATCTGGCGCAGGCTGCGCTGGATTGGCGAACGCTCGGCTTCAACCTCACGCCGACCGGCGTGCTTCCATTCGGAGTCAGCAACCACCTGGCGATGTTCGAGAACAATTTTCTCGAGCTGCTCGCTGTGACCGATGCTGCGGCGGTAACGCCGGTCGCCCCTGATAGATTCAGCTTCGGGGCCCACAACCGGGATTTTCTTGCCACCGCGGAGGGAATGTCGATGCTGGCTTTGCACAGCGCCGACGCCCATGCCGATGCGGCGCGCTTCAGGGCCAATCACATCGGCGCCTACGCTCCGCTTGATTTTGGACGTGACAAGGTGCTTCCGGGCGGAGGCACGACTCGCCTTGAGTTTTCACTGGCCTTTGCCACCGATCCCGCCATGCCCGGGATCGCCTTCTTCACCTGCCAGCAGCGTCACCCGCCGGAACGGTTCTGGAACCCCGAATATCAACGCCATCCCAACGGCGCCTTGCGCGTGATCGAAGTCGTGATGTCGGCGCCGGAGCCGGCGGCGCACCGCGGTTTCCTCGAACGCTTCACGGAAAGCACGGCCGAGCTTGTGCCCGGGCGATTGACGGTCGGAGAAAGCGGCGACCGGATCACCGTGCTCGGCCCGGCCGAGATCGCGCGCCGGCTGCCGGACCTCGCCGGCGATACGTCGCCGCGCTTCTGCGCCGCGCGTTTGGCGGTCACCGACCTGGATGCGACCAAGCGAGTATTGGAAAGCAACGGCGTCGACTTCGAGATTGCCGGCGCTGTATTGCTCGTTCCGCCCGCGGCGTCACATGGTCTGGCGCTGGAATTCGTCGAACAGGAGATAATGTAACATGTCTCAAATCGTCAGGCATAACCCCACAGCGGTCCACGCGCCTTCCAGCGGCTACAGCATGGGGCTGGAACTTGGTCAGCACCGCCGGTTGCTGTTTGTCAGCGGCCAGGTGCCGGAAAACCCTGATGGCAGCGTGCCCGAAGGCTTCGAGGCGCAATGCGAGCAAGCCTGGCGCAACATCATCGAGGTGCTCACTGCCGCCGGTCTCGGCGTCGAGCATCTGGTCAAGATCAATACGTTCCTGACCGACAAAAGCCAGGTGGTGGCGAACCGCGCCATTCGCCGCAAGATGCTCGGCGGAAACGAACCCGCGTCCACGGTGATGATCGCTGAAACCGTCGATGGCAAATGGCTGCTGGAGATCGAGGCGATCGCTGCGGAATGAAATGCGTACCGGGCCGCATCATGGGGCGGGCGATACTGGTTAGAGAGGTGTCCAATGGCTGAGATCATCCATCCATTCTACGAGTCGCATCGCGGTGCCATGGAGGCCGCCATGCGCCATCGCCTCGACCTTGCCGAAGCGATGTTGTGCGAGCGCGCGCATCTATCCAATATCGATGGGATCAGGCAGGAGGTGATGGACGAATTCGAAATCGTGCTCACCCAAATGCCCTATGTCGGAGGCGCGGCAAGTCGTATGAGCGATTTCTTCATGCGCCTCATGGGCTTTATGGCCATCAGCCGAGTGCTCCGGCGACACGGCGTGTCGCTGTCCGTGATCGGCGAAATCGAGCGAGAAACCTACAAGGCGCAATTGCTCACCGTGCCCGAAGCGGAACGTCTCGCCTCGGGGCGTCAATTCATGTCGTCAGAGAATCAGACTCTGCTGCGCGAGCAGGCTACAAAAAGCCATCGACAAGAATTTCCGGAAGATTTCGTCTACGATTTCGTCGAGCCGGGCCCGGGTGACAACTTTGAATTCGGCATCAACTACAAAGCTTGCGGCTTTTGCAAATTCGCAGCTCGCCATGGAGATAAAGAAATCTTGCCGAACATTTGTGGGCTTGATTTCGACGCCTACGCAACGCGTGGCATTCGTTTGGAACGAACCCAAACGCTGGCTGGCGGCGCCAGCCACTGCAATTTTCGCTTCTCCCGCCTCGAAACAAAGTAGGACAGCCATGGACCCAGCGCTGCAAGCGAGGATGTCGTTTGCGGACTAAAGCACGAGAAAATCTAACTCTGAGAGCGTTACGGCAGTATCGAACGTGGCAATCGCAGCATTTGATGTCGCGACCGCCCCGTCTGCATCCCAGTACAGCGTCCTGTTTGCATCTTTGTACAGAAATCGGCCGTGGTCGACATCGGCCAGACTCGACTTTGCAAGAGCAAAGTAGCTCGAATCCGGTAGCACACCTGTTGTGAGGCCGTAGTCGTCGCCATAGACGGCGAGGCAGTCGCCCTGGGCGGACGAGAAGTCGGTCACTCTGTCGGCGCTGGCGCGGAAGGGTTCGGCAAACACGAACTGATCCGCTCCAGGGCCGCCCGCGTAGATGTCGAAGCCCTCTCCGCCGATCAATATATCATCGCCGGCTTTACCTCGCAGCGTGTCCTTTCCGCGTTCGCCGCTCAGCACGTTATTGCCGGCATTGCCGGTGATCGTGTTTGCGCTCCCATTGCCGATGCCGACGGTATCGTCGCTGCCTGTGAGCGTGAGATTCTCGATGTTCTTGCCGAGCACGAAGCTGATTGAGCTCTTGACCCGATCGGAACCCTCGTGGAAGTTTTCGATCACGAGATCGCCCGGATTGTCGACGATGTAGAGGTCGTTGCCCGCGCCCCCGTACATGACGTCTGCGCCGAGGCCGCCGTCGATCTTATCACGGCCCGCCCCGCCGTAGACCGTGTCGTTGCCGCCCAGCGCCTGTATGGCGTCCTTTCCTCCCGCGCCGTAGATTGTGTCTTCTTCACCGGTGGGAAGCGACTGGCCCGGCACGGTCGTCACGGCATCGATGACATCCTTGGCGGCAGTGCCCATGATCGTAGCGCCGGTGACATCGGTGACCTCGACGAAGATCGTTTGAAAATCAGACAGCGCTCCATCTGTTGCCTGCACCTCGACGGTATAGCAGTTGTCGACGTCGCTATCCTCAGGGGACTCGAAATCCGGAGCTTCATTGAAGCTCAGCACCCCGGTGACCGGATCGATCGTGAACAAGAATTGATCCGCTCCTCCGGAGAGCGAATATGTCGGTGTTGTTTGATCCGGGTCTGTCGCCGTCACGATCGTCACGAAGCTCGAATTCTCGGGAACCGCAAGGCTTGCCGCGTCATTGCCGCCGTTCGACGTGATGACGGGCGCTGTGTTCTGATCAAGATTGACGACCGTCCATGTGACGGTTTGCTCAAGCTCGCTGCGGTCGCCTCGTACCCAGTCGGTCGGATCGTACGCACGCGCCGTGACCGTGTACTCTCCAGACCCGAAGCCGTAAGCAGCAAAGCTGAAGGTCTCGCCTACATCGACGAACGTTTTGCCGTTCACCGTCCAATCAACATCGATTACAGCCGGATCGATCGTGTCCACACTGAGGCTCTGCACGTCATATCTGGTCCCGGCATTGTCATCATAGCCGTCCAGTGGATCGACCAAGGCGTAGAAGTCGAGTATGAACTCCTCGATGGCAATCGGATCAAACGGTTGCCCGAGGATACGCATTTTTGAATCCAACGTCGGACGATAGATCCCGAAATCGTATTGTCCGCCACCTTCATAGGCGCCCACGGTCCCGAGTATGGGGTCGACGTAGCCAAGCCACTCTGCCCACTTCTCGCCCGCTGGATTTGTCGTAACGTTGATCTCGACTGGCTCGGCGCCCAAGTACATTTGTGGGATACCGCCGTACTCGTCTGCAAGCCCTGCAAATGAATGGCCGACCTCGTGGAGAGCAATTTCCTGGGCCATGACGTCGCCGGCCGCGTAAACGGCGAAGTAGCCTCCCCCGCCGCCATACTGCGTGTCATTTACGAGGACATAGCGCATCTCGGCGGCGATGCCGGTGCCGCTCAACGCGGCGTCCATCGCTGTCGTGGCCTTCGTATCGTTCACGTACAAAAGCCGCTGGGTTACCCCGTCAAATAAGTAAGTAGCATCGAGCGCGGTATCCCGCACAATTCCGGCCGTCGGATCGTCCGCGCCCGATTCATTCGACACTACGTCGACAGCGTAGATGTTGAAGAAGTTTTCGTAGCGGCCAAACGGTTGGGTCAAGGCGCTATCGTCAAAGATGTAACTCAAATAATCGAGGATGTCGGACGTGAAGGTCGTATCGATCTCGGAAGAGGTATAACCGTCGCCGAGAAAAATGATGTCGACCCGATTGTCGCTGTCTCCGGTCACGACGATCGAGCGCAATCCTTCGGCCGGCACCGTGTACGCATCAGCCGCGCTTATCGCAGTAGTGGCGAGGGGGGTGTTCTGGTTATCCATTTGCGCCTCCTCGCTGTGGCAAAGCGGTTAGCGACAGGACTACTTACCTGAGTCTGTGCCCGTGCTGGCAGATCACGCTCGCCAACAGCAGCCTGAACCAATCTCCTGCCATCGAGTCTATTGCGGTTTCGCGTAGCCATTTGTGAAGTAGCCCACCGAAAAGCAAAAACCACGCATGCTTTGCGTTGAACATTTGGCAGATTTCTCTCACCGCCACCGGTTGATCATGCGAAATCTCGGCCGCGCTTCGGCGGCGTCCCGCCGGCAACATACGTCCTACGATTCTAAACCCTTGCGGTTACCGCGCCCGCCCACCATCATTGGTGCCAATTCTTTCTCGCAGCCAGGTGATGATCATGCCGGGCACGCGCAATTGGCCGCTCCGCGACGGTGAACAGATCATCGCTTGCAATGGAAGCCTCTTGGGCCATAGGCACTTTTTGATCGGAATAACCCGCGTTCGCAATGAAGCACTTATCCTCCGGGATACACTGGACTACGTCGGTAAACACGTCGATGCGATCGTCGCTTATGATGACGCGAGTACGGATCGAACGCTGGAGATTCTTGGCGGAAACCCGAAAGTCGCTCTGATCGTAACAAATCGGTCGTGGGAAGCGGATATCGATGCACGCCGGATTGCCGAGGGTCGACATCGCGGACTTTTGCTGCAGACGGCGCGCGAACATTTGCAGTTCGATTGGATGTTTTGCTTCGATGCGGATGAGCGCGTTACCGGCGATCTACGCGGATACATGGAACGAACGCATTCCAGCGATTGCGACGGCGTGCGCGTTCAACTGTTCGACGCCTATATGACTGCTGGCGATCATGCACCCTATCAAGCCGATCGCGAACTATTGGGCTTTCGTCGTTTCTTCGGCCCGGAACGCCGAGATATTTTGATGTTGTGGCGAAACCGGTTGGAGGTCTTCTTCGCGAAGCATCATGGGCGAGAGCCGGGTGGTGTCGAACACGTGGTGACCGGTCCGTATTGCCAACACTATGGCAAGTCGCTATCGGTCGAACATTGGGAAGAGACTTGCGAATACTACATGCGACACTTTCCGTTCGATACCTACGGAAGAAAATGGCGCGATCGCAAAGGTCGAGCAATCCACACCCAATCCGACTTCATGCGGCCCTTGTATGAGTGGGGTGACACGCTCTTCGCCAATGCGGTGAAGATGTGACTTGTCCGAAAATCGAACGTGCGTCCCGCTTCGTGCTCTGAATCTACCTCCGCTTTCGGCGGAACAGCGGATACGGCCGGGCTTGCCACTGGTTGGTCCCGGTCGCGAATGAACCCAAAGCAGAACTCCGAGACGAATCTAAGTGCATGCTGGGAGCGCGGAAAGGTCAATTGCACTGCCATGATCGGTGGTTTTGGCGAAGGAGCGGAAGTCGTATAGTTGAATCCATTCTTTTCAGATGAGGCAGAGGGAGCAATCCATGCGGAAGTCTCTATTCGGGGTCACCGTCGCGGCTCTTGTCCTACCAATGGCTCAGCCGCTGGCCGCGCAAGACGATGTCGATCAGCAGCTGGGCAACGTGCACTTCAAGACCTCCTGCAACGACGTTGCGCAGCGTCGCTTCGATCGCGGCATGCGCTATCAGCACTCCTTCTGGTACACCAATGCCAAGGAGGTCTTTGAGGAGGCCGTCAAGGCTGATCCCACATGCGCCATGGCATATTGGGGCATCGCGCTCACGCTGATGGACAACCCACACGCCGCAATCCCGCGGCCGAACCTCGCGCCTGGCCTCGCCGCTATCACGAAAGCCAAGGAGATGGGGGCCAAGACCGAGCGCGAACGCGACTACATCGACGCGCTTATGGTGATGTACACGGACTACGACAATATCCCTCACGTCCAGCGCATGCGCGCCCTGCGCGACAAACAGGCGCAGATCGCAGCGAAATATCCGGACGACGACGAAGCCCAGATTGGCTACGCAATCACGCTCAACACATCGGCGGACCTGAACGACAAGACTTACGCGCAGCAGACCAAGGGCGCGGGAATCCTGGAGCCGATGTCCATACGGCTACCGCAGCATCCGGGCGTGACGCATTACCTGATCCACCTCTACGACTATCCGGCGACCGCGCAGAAAGGCCTCGACGCGGCCAACCGCTACGCCAAGATCGCGCCGGCCGCGCCGCACGCCCAGCACATGCCGTCGCACATTTACACCCGTGTCGGCTATTGGAAGGAATCGATCGCCTCCAACGCCGCCTCCGTGAAAGCAGCGAAGGCCGAGAAGTCGGTGGGCAATTACCTGCACGCGCAGGATTACATGGTTTATGCCCACCTTCAGCTCGCCCAGGACCAGCAGGCGCGCGCCGTCATGGACGACATGATAAAGGAGACCGACTTCAAGGCGACGGTCGTGGCAGCCGACTACGCGCTGGCAGCCTCGCCGGCCCGGTATGCGGTCGATCGCGGCGACTGGGACGCCGCCTCGCAACTATCTGTCAGGCAGAGCGGCTTGAACTACGCGATGGCGATCACGCACTTCGCGCGCTCGCTCGGCGCGGCGCGCTCTGGCAAGCCGGAAGCAGCCAAGGCCGACATTCAAAAGCTCGCAGAACTGCGCGACAAGTTGCGCGACGCCAAGGATAATTATTGGTCGCAGATCGTTGACATCCAGCATCAGGTCGCCGTTGCCTGGGTGCTTCATGCAGAGGGCAAGTACGACGAGGCTCTCAAGGCCATGAGTGCTGCAGCGGACGCCGAGGACAAGACCGAGAAGCATGTGGTCACGCCCGGTCCGCTGGCGCCGGCGCGCGAGCTCTACGGCTTTATGCTGCTCGATCGCGGCATGGCCAAGGAGGCGCTTGCGGCATTCGAGGCCACCAAGGCCAAGGAGCCGAACCGCTTGCAGGGTTACGCAGGCGCGGCAAAGGCAGCCGACACGCTCGGTGACAAGGCCGCGGCGCGGCAGAACTATCAGCAACTCGTGACGCTGACGGCGAACGCCGACACGGAGCGGCGGGAGGTTGCGGCGGCGAAGACGTATCTCGCCAGCAACTAGCCCGACCAGAAGCGAGAACGGTGGCGCAATGAGAAGGGTAGCTATCGCCGTCGCAGCAGCCGCGCTGGGGTGCGTACCAGTGGCGGCGTTGGCGTGGTTCGGTCTGCCACGGCACACGGCCGCAACTGCGACCGTGCCGGTATGGACCGAGGTGGCCTGGCCCTTCCCCATCGATCAGTGGGGGAAGGGAAAGGCATTTCGCTGCAAGGCGGCTAACTGCGGCGCCGAGGTGAACCTCTATCTGCGTGCCAAGATAGGATTTTGCAATTGCACGACCGGTGTGGCCGATGACGAAGATCTAGATCGTATGGGCGATCTCGTTCTCGTCGGCGAAGTTTCACCGCTCGGCGCCGGCCGTCCGATCAGCATTGCGTGGATGAAAGGTCGCAGCCGCGCCTACACGCTCAACGCTCGCAATCCGCCTGGCAAGACGGCGATATCGGTCGTTTTTAGGGAGCGCTGCGACATGATTGCAGCGACCGCCGTGCTCGGCCACGATCGGCCTGAAGCTATCGAGCCCAGTGTGATCGAGTTTCTCAATGGCAATACGGTGATGCGCTGGGCCGAGATCACGCTTGGCCTCTGATGCGAGTGCGCCAGCGAAGCGAACTGGGTTGCCGCCAAATCACCCTGTCCATGATGCCTGGACTACGGCTCAGTCGAGCAACACCCCCGCGGCCATGGCAGGCAAGACTGCCCAACTGGGATAGAGACGGCAAATGGACATTCGAGCTGCCCTGAAGGAGCTATGTGAAGCGTTCAACGCGCACGACCTTGATCGCATCATGACATTCTTTTCTGACGATTGTATTTTGGAGATGCCGAGGGGAAGCAGTCCGTGGGGCTCCCGTTTCGAGGGCAAACGGAATGTACGAGAAGCGCTGGCAATGCGCTTTGAAGGCTTGCCCGATGTCCACTACGGCAACGATGAGCATTTTGTCGATGCGGCTGCCGATACCGGCATCTCAAAATGGACCCTCACAGGAACCACCCGCGAGGGCACGCGAAAGGAGGTCCGCGGTTGTGACTTCTACACGTTCCGCAACGGCAAGGTGATCCGCAAGGATTCGTACTGGAAAATCACGGATTGAGAGTCCGGTTTTGGCACATAGCGTCGTTTCGCAGCGATGCGGAGTGTGGTCATCATCGCATAGCGGACAAGCCATCCGCTCGGTAGATTCACGGGTTCTCGGCCTGGATCAGCGAATGCAAAGCCTTGACCGCGGCCTCGCGGCTCTCGACAGGAACAAATAGATTTACCGAATGCGGTGACAAGACATATTTGTCGGCGACAATCCCGTGATGCCCGAGAATCTGAATCGCCTTAAACGGCAAGTCCGAGGAAACGCCACCGAAGCAAGTAAGGCTCACCGAGCTCAAGGTCTCGCGCTGTTGGCGCAAGTCTTTACTCCCCTCCAGCGTTCGCAGCAAAGTGTCGAGCGACTCCGAATCGGAAGTCATCATGATGCGGGTTTTTCCGGCGGTGAAAGCCGAGGCGAGGAGTTGCGGCCAAGACAAGCCGTTTTGCTTGAGATGCTGCGCGAATTTCTCAAAGCCTTGATTGAGATCCGTCGAATCGATCTCCACATGCTCAATGCGAGCCATCGAGTTGACGGCCAGAACTTTTCCGGTTTCCATCCCCGTGACCTCTCTCATCACTTGCGTGCTGTGTTCAGCGCCGCCCAATTTTTTCAGGACCAAAGGAACGTTTTGGCTTTGTGCCAGCTCCACGCTGCGAAAATGCAGGACCTTGGCGCCCCAAAAACACATTTCGGATAGCGACGCAAAATCCAGCTGACGCAGGGGTTTTGAATTCGCCACGATGCGCGGATCGGCCGAACAAACTCCGTCGACCTCTTTGATAATCTCACAACGCTCGGCTTGCAGTGCCGCTGCCATGGCAACCGCAGTGGTGTCGCTGCCACCCCGGCCCAGCGTGGTAATTTCCTTGGTCAGCGGGTTCACGCCCTGAAAGCCGGCCAAAACCACGATGCGTCCGCGGTCGAGTTCTTCGCGCACGCGAATGGGCCGCACATCCAGGATGCGCGCGGAAGAGTGGGATTCGTCGGTCATCACTCCGGCCTGGCTGCCGGTAAAACTAATCGCCGGCACGCCAAAATCGGACAGCGCCATGCTCATCAGAGACATACTGATGCGCTCGCCGGTGGTTAACAGCATATCGAGTTCACGCCGATTGGGATGCGGGCTTACTTGATAAGCCATCTTAACAAGTTCATCGGTGGTCTTTCCCATCGCTGAAACGATCACTACGACCCGATGACCACGCCTCTGTAGATCGGCGAGATTGCCCGCGACCGCGCGGATTTTTGCCGGTGTTTCGAGACAGGCACCGCCGTATTTTTGCACGATGATGGGATTGTTGCGCATTCTACTTTCAGAATATGTCCCGAGAGAGCCCTGCACGCCAGCAGGAACAGGAGCGCTGCAGTGCGGCATTGTGCATAAAGCTGCCGCCGGATCGGCACGGTCGCTACGCTCCCTTGCGCAAACCCGCAGGCAATGACGTGAAGGGTGACCTAATTCGCCGCCACCAGCTTCCGCTGCGCAGGCTCGCTCGTGCCGGTCTGCGCGATCAGCCGCTTCAGCTCGGGAATGCAGGAACCGCAATTGGTGCCCGCTTTCAGCCTGGCGCCGATGTCCGCGGCCGAACGCGCGCCGCCCGCGATGGTATCGCAGATGGTGTTGCGGCCGACACCGAAGCAGGCGCAGACGATCGGACCGGTGTTCGCAAGGCCATCTACCGATTTGCCCGACAGAAGCATGCGGCGCTGGTCGTTGCCGAGCGCATCCGCGGCGAACAGGTCCTTGACCACATTCCAGTCGCCGGCGTCCCGCGCAGGCCCGATGAACAGGCAGGTCTCGATGCGGTCGCCGCTAAAGGACGCCGCGCGATACACGCCGCCGCCGAAATCCTTGTATTCGGCAAGGTCATCCGAGGTCACGGATTTCAGCCAGGACTGCCAACCCGCAATATCAGCGTTGTCGGCAAACAGATAGCCGTAGCCGCCATTGACGGCGACGCGCGCGCTCCAGGCGTGCTCCAGCAAAGCCAGCGGCTTGCGCGACAGTGCAAAGCCCCGGAACACATATTCGTAAGGCGTGATCGATACCGGCGTCGCCTTGTTCTCGGGCTGGCCGGAGAACGGATCGGTGATGGGAGCCACCAGCGAACCGACACGCGCGCCGGTCGCGTTGGCCTCGCTCCAGTGGATCGGCGCGAACAGCATACCGCGCTGTTGGCGTTCGCTGACGACGACCCGGAGCGTGCACTGCCCGTGGTCGGTCGTGACCCGTGCGAAGTCGCCGTCGGCCACGCCAAACTTCAAGGCGTCGTCGGGATGGACCTCAACGAACGGCTCCGGCAGATGCTGGCCAAGCCGCGGGCTCATCCCCGTGCGGGTCATGGTGTGCCACTGGTCGCGGATGCGGCCGGTGTTCAGTCGCAGCGGCCGCGCCGCCGTGGTCTCGGTCCGCAGTGCCGGCATTTCCGGCGCGATGAAACGGGCCTTGAAATCGTTGGCGAAGAAACCGCCTTCGGCGAAGAAGCGCGCTTGCGGCTCACTGCCCTGCCGAATTGGCCACTGCACCGGCGCCATCGCGTCGAAATCGCTGTCCGACAGCGACTGCAGCGCGCCGATGTCGAAGTCGCGCACGCCCTCGTTTTCGAATGCCGAGAGCGACGCGTGCTCACGGAAAATATCCGCCGCCGAGGTGAAGCCGAAGGCCGCGCCGAAGCCGAGGCGCCTGGCAACCTCGCTCATGATCCACCAATCGGGCTTCGCCTCGCCGGGCGCGGAAAGGAACGCGCGCTGCCGCGAGATGCACCGTTCCGAATTGGTCACGGTGCCGGATTTCTCGCCCCATGCCTGCGCCGGCAGCAGCACATGCGTGCCCGCATCCACCGTGTCGTTGGAAACCACGTTCTCGGAAACCACGAACAGTTCGAGCTTCTTCAGCGCGTCGCGAACGCCGTCGGCGTTCGGCAACGACACCGCCGGATTGGTGCCCATCACCCACAACGCCTTGATCTCGCCGCGCGCAATGGCCTCGAACATCTGGACGGCCTTCAGGCCTTCATGGGTGGCGATGCGCGGCGCCTTCCAGAACCGGCGCACGCGATCGATGTCGGGCGGCGTGAAGCCCATATGGGCGGCGAGCTGGTTGGCGAGCCCGCCGACCTCGCGCCCGCCCATCGCATTGGGCTGCCCGGTCAACGAGAACGGCGACGCGCCCGGCAGGCCGATCCGTCCGGTCGCGAGGTGGCAGTTAAGGATGGCGTTGACCTTGTCGGTGCCTTGGGCCGACTGGTTGACGCCCTGCGAATAGAGCGTCACCACGCGCGGCGTATTGGCAAACATCTGGAAGAATGCCGCGACGTCTTGTTCCGGGAGGCCGGTCGCCAGCGCGGTGGCCCCGACGCTGCCCGCGATATTGCGCGCGCGGGCGATGGCGTCGTCGAAGCCGGTGGTGTGGAGTTCCATGTAGTCGCGATCGAGCGCGCCGTTGTCGGCAAGATGCACCAGCAATCCGCTGAACAGCGCCGTATCGGTGCCCGGCTTCAATCCCAGGAACAAATCGTCGTCGCCAACGGTATCGGTCCGGCGCGGATCGATCACGATCATCCGCGCGCCGCGCTTCTGCTTGTTGGCAAGCATGCGCTGGTACAGCACCGGATGGCACCAGGCCGCGTTGGAGCCGACCAGCACCAGAAGATCCGCCTCGTCGAGATCTTCATAGCAGCCCGGCACCGTGTCGGCGCCGAAGGCGCGGCGGTGGCCCGCCACCGAAGAGGCCATGCAGAGCCGCGAATTGGTGTCGACATTGGCGCTGCCGATAAAGCCCTTCATCAGCTTGTTGGCGACGTAGTAATCCTCGGTCAATAACTGACCCGAGAGATAGAACGCGACGGCGCCCGGACCGTCGCGCGCGATGATGTGCTGGAAGCGGTGCGCGACATGGTCGAGCGCGTCGCTCCAGGCCACCCGCTCCATGGTCCCCTTGCCGCAGCGGATCATCGGATAGAGCAACCGGTTGGTCAGGCCGAGCGTCTCGCCGAGCGCCGATCCCTTCGAGCAGAGCCGGCCGAAATTGGCGGGATGCTCGGGATCGCCCGATATCGCCGCCCCGCCCCGCCCGTCCGGCGTCGCCAGGATGCCGCAGCCGACGCCGCAATAGGCGCAGGTGGTGCTGACGGCACGCAGGTCGGGATCGATGGCAGTCATGGTGGCAACCGGATCATGCAGCTTCCGAACGAATGGCGAGCGAGCGGCCGAACATCATGTCGGCGCGAATTCTTTGCGTCGGCTGCCGCGTGCGGATCAGTTCGAGATACCAGAGCGCGTCGCCGACATCGCCGATCAGGACCGCACCGGTCAATCGCCCGTCCGCAATCACCAGCTTCTTGTAGGTGCCGTGATTGAGATCCGAGAGCACGATGGTCTCGCTGCCGTCGCCGCCCATGAAATCGCCGGCGGAGAACACGCTGACACCGGAGACCTTCAAATTGGTCGCGACGATGCTGCCGGCATAGCAGGCTTCCCGGCCGGCGAGATGCCGCGCCAGCGCCCTCGCCTGCTCATAGGCCGGCTCGACCAGCCCGTAGCAGATGCCGCGATGCTCGGCGCATTCGCCGATCGCGAATACATCCGGCGCACCGGTCCGCAGGTGGTCGTCGATCACGATGCCACGGTTGACGGCAATGCCGGCTTCCTTTGCCAGCGTGATGTTCGGCCGAATGCCTGCTGCAAAGATCACGGCATCGGCGTCGATCCGCCGGCCGTCCGCCAGTTCGACGCCTTCGACGCGCGTCTCGCCATGTATGCGCGCGGTATTGGCATTGAGCAGGATTTCGATCCCCTTGCGCTCGACGAGGGATTTCAAGAGTTCGGCCGCGGGGGCGTCGAGTTGGCGCTCCATCAGGCGGTCCATCAGATGCACCAGCGTCACCGGCGCGCCGGCTTTGGCGAGGCCGTAGGCCGCTTCGAGGCCCAACAATCCGCCGCCGACCACCACCACGCGCTTCTTCTGCGCCGCCAGCGTCAGAAGAAGATCGACGTCCCGGCTGTCGCGGAACGTATGCACGCCGGCGAGGTCGGCGCCCGGCACGTTGAGCCGCAACGGCGACGAGCCGGTGGTCAGCACCAGTTTCGAAAACGGAACGCTCTCGTCATTCTCGATCTTGAGTTCGCGCCGGCCGACATCGATCTCGGTGGCCGTGCAGCCATATTTCAGGGTGACGCCGCGGTCGCGCCACCAGGAGGCCGGCCGAAGCTCGATGTCCTGCGACGTGGTCTCGCCGGCCAGTACCGACGACAACAGCACGCGATTATAGGCGAGCCGCGGCTCGTCGCCGATCACGGCGATGGCGTAGCGGCCCAACGCCACCTTGGCCAATTCATCGACCAGACGGGCAGCGGCCATGC
Source organism: Bradyrhizobium sp. SRL28 (assembly GCF_018596315.1). GTDB lineage: Bacteria > Pseudomonadota > Alphaproteobacteria > Rhizobiales > Xanthobacteraceae > Bradyrhizobium. The sequence goes on from NZ_JAHEAG010000001.1 coordinate 246,631, forward strand.
CGTTGCCGACGATGACAAGCGGTTCGCTCATGACGCATCCTCACTCGGCGGCTTGAGCGCTGCCGTAGGCTTCCGAGATCATGTAACCGGACAGCGTGCCGTAAGCGGCGGTCCAGGCATCGGCGATTTCGGGAGTCCAGGCCTCGCCGAGCCCTTTTTCGAGCGTCCACAACAGCGTCCCGCCGACCACGGGATAGTGTTCGGGCTTGGCGCCATAGGAGACGTGACGCTTTGCCAATGCGCTGGCGGCCGGCAACACCGACCCGAGATCGCCGAGGCCGTTGACCACGACGGCGAGCGTTCCCATCAGCTTCTTGCGCTGTTCCGTCATGTCGGCGGGAAACATCGCCTTGACCGAGGGAGCGACTTCGAACAGGCGGTCGTAGAACAACACGGCGGCCTGTTCGGAAATCGGAGCGACCTTGGTGAAACTTTGCTGCACGAGATTGACTTGCTCAGGTGTCATTTCCTTCTCCTGCCTCTTCCAAGCCCCGCCCGCACGGGACCAAGCAAAATTCAGGCCGCTTCGACGAAGCGGTGCCGCTCGTAGAGGAACTCGAGCACGCGCTGCCGGCACTTGAGGTAACCGGCGTTGGTCGCAAGCTCCAGTCGCTTGCGCGGGCGTGCCAGCGGCACTTCCAGCACTTCCCCGATCCGTGCGCTGGGACCGTTGGTCATCATCACGATGCGGTCCGACAGCAGCACGGCCTCGTCGACGTCGTGGGTGATCATCAGGATGGTGTTGCCGAGCTTCTGGTGCAGCGCCATCACCGAGTCCTGCAGATGCGCGCGGGTCAGCGCGTCGAGCGCGCCGAAGGGCTCGTCGAGCAGCAGCACCTTCGGCTCCATGGCGAGCGCACGCGCGATGCCGACGCGCTGCTTCATGCCGCCGGACACTTCGGACGGACGCTTGTCCTTGGCATGCGCCATCTGCACAAGGTTGAGATTGTGCATCACCCAGGCGTCGCGCTCGGCCCGGGTCTTGGTCGAGGCGAACACCTTGTCGACGCCGAGCCGGACGTTCTCATAGACCGTCAGCCACGGCAGCAGGCTGTGGTTCTGGAACACCACCGCGCGGTCCGGTCCCGGCGAATTGACCTCGCGGTTCTCCAAGAGCACGCAGCCCTGGGTGGTGTCGGTGAGGCCGGCGACAATGTTGAGCAGCGTGGACTTGCCGCAGCCGGAATGGCCGATGATCGAGACGTATTCGCCCTTGTCGATCGTCAGGTTGATGTCCTTCAGCACCTCGGTGGTGGCGTTGCCGCGGGTGAAGGTCTTGTCGATGTGGTCGAGCTTCAGATAGGCGTGCATGACATGCTCCTTCAGTTCAGCGCGGTGCCGCGGGTCACGATCTTCGCCAGTCCCGCGATCAGGCGGTCGAGCACGAAGCCGATGATGCCAACGTAGAACAGCGCCAGGATGATTTCGCTGATGTGCGAGGAATTCCAGGCGTCCCAGATGAAGAAGCCGATGCCGACGCCGCCGATCAGCATCTCTGCTGCTACGATCGCAAGCCACGACAGGCCGATGCCGATGCGAAGGCCCGTGAAGATGTAGGGCGCCGCCGCCGGGATCATGATCTTGGAGAAGAACTCCAGCGGATTGAGCTGCACGACCGCTGCGACGTTGCGATAGTCCTGCGGGATGTTGCGAATGCCAACCGCGGTGTTGATGATGATCGGCCAGACCGAGGTGATGAAGATGACGAAGATCGCCGAGGGCTGGCCGTCACGGAACGCGGCGAGCGACAGCGGCAGCCATGCCAGCGGCGGAATGGTGCGCAGCACCTGAAACAGCGGATCGAGCCCCCGCATCGCCCATACCGACTGCCCGACCAGCGTGCCAAGCCCGATGCCGACGACAGCGGCGATCGAATAGCCGAACGCGACGCGCTGAAGCGAAGCGGACAAATGCCAGAACAGGCCCTTGTCGATGCCGCCGCGATCGAAGAACGGATCGAAGATCAGTTCCTTGGTTTCCTTGAAGACGCGCGACGGCGGCGGCAGGGTCGAGCCGGTGCGGCGGCAGACCAGCTCCCAGAACAGCATCAATAGCGCGAGCACGATCAGCGGCGGCACGACGCGCACCGCGGCCTCTTTCGCCATCTTGATGTACTTCTCGGCACGAGGCGCCTGCTTCGGCGTCATCGTGACCACTGGCGCCGCCGCAGTCGGCGACGCGGTCGGAATGGCCACCGTGGTGGCATCGGCTTTGATCGCGGGCATCGACATTGAAATCATATCTCCGTGTTCAAAAAAGGCGGGCCGCTCGCTGCTTTACGCGCGGCCCGGGCTTGATCAGACATCAACACGTTTGATCGACAGGGACTTCAGATACGCAGCCGGGTTTTCCGGATCGAACACCTTGCCGTCGAAGAAGGTCTCCTTGCCGCGCGAGGTCGAAGCCGGAATATCCGCCGCAGCGACGCCGAGCGTCTTTGCGGCGTCGCGCCACATATCCTCGCGGTTGACCTTGCCGATCAGCGCCTTGCTGTCGAAGCCCGCTTCATATTTGCCCCAGCGGATGTCTTCGGTCATGAACCAGAGATCGTGGCTCTGGAACGGATAGGAGGCGAAATCGCGCCAGTACTTCATGATGTGCGGCGAGTTCTCGACGACCTTGCCGGGAATGCCGTAGTTGAACTTGCCCTTGGCGCGATCGGCGATGTCTTCGACCGGGCAGTTGATCCACTGCCGCTTGCCCATGATGGTGGCGAGTTCGTCCTTGTTCTCCATCTTGTCGGCCCATTGCTGCGCCTCCATGACCGCCATCAGGATCGCCTTGGCGGCTTTCGGATTCTTGTCGACCCAAGCTGCGCGCATGCCGAGCGATTTTTCCGGGTGCTTGCTCCAGATTTCGCCGGTGTTGATCGCGGTATAGCCGATGCCCTGATGGACCAATTGTCCGGGCCATGGCTCGCCGACACAGAAGGCATCCATGGTGCCGACCTTCATGTTGGCGACCATTTGCGGCGGCGGCACCGTGATGGTCTCGACATCCTTGTCGGGATCGATGCCGCCGGCGGCGAGCCAGTAGCGAATCCAGAGATCGTGCGTGCCGCCCGGGAAGGTCATCGCAACCTTGGCCGATTTGCCGGCGGCTTTCTTCTGCTCGAACACCGCCTTGAGCGGCGAGGCATCGACGCCAACCTTGAGCTCGGCATGTTCCTTGGCGACCGAGATGCACTGCGCATCGAGATTGAGCCGCGCCAGGATGTACATCGGCGTCGGCACATTGTTCTGCGTCACCTTGCCGGCCGAGATCAAATACGGCATCGGCGTCAGGATGTGCGCGCCGTCGATGCCGTTGCCTTCCGAGCCGAGCACGAGGTTGTCGCGGGTCGTGCCCCATGACGCCTGCTTGGCGACTTCGACATCCGGCATGCCGTATTTGGCGAACAGCCCCTTGTCCTTGGCGACGAACAGCGGACCGGCGTCGCTCAGCGCGATGAACCCGAGCGTCGCCTTGGTGACTTCCGGACCCGCGCCTTGTGCGAAGGCCCCGGCGGGGAAGTTCAGCTTGGCGGCGGCGAGCAGTGCTGCCGTGCCACCGGTCGCCTTCAGGAGCTGGCGGCGGCTGAAACCGCGGCGTGAGGTTGGATTGGTGGGCTTCGTCATGGGCGTCATTGTCCTTTTGCGTCAGTGCGTGAAACGGGGCCGTCCGATTGGGTCACCGCGCCAGGCGCGCAAAGGCGTGTTCCAGGGAGGCCCCGGAATGGCGGCGTCACAATTCGGATGAGTGGTCTCAAGGGACGGCATCGATGGCGTCAGCACTAGCTATTCAAGCTCCGTGCCAAGCCTCGTGCAGCGTAAAAAACTTTTTGGTATCAGTACATTGTCGGAAAGTTGCCGAAAAAATAGGCGCCGGTCAGGAACCAGTCACAGCTTTCCAAATTTGCGATTCGCTCAATTCTTGTGCGGCGCACAAGAATTGAGCAAGCGGTAGAACATCCCGCACTACGCGTCCTCGGTGGTCTTCGCCATCATCGGTTTCGGCGCGCTTCCCTCGCCCGGCTTCATCCGGAATTCGTAGGTCATGAGGTGCCACGGCGCGGCCGCCGGCTTGCCGTCCGGCATCGTTGGATCGGTGCGCTTTTCGATTCTCGCGACAAGCTCGTCCTTGACCCCGAACACCACGTCGGAATCGAGATATTTGTCGCCGTCCATGAAAACGTGAGTGATCAGCGGCTGGTGGCCGGGCGCGTCGACCAGGAAATGGACATGGGCCGGCCGCATCGCGTGGCGGCGGGACTGCACGATCATTTCGCCGACCGGGCCGTCGGTGGGGATGGGATAGCTGCACGGCAGGATGGTGCGGAAGAAGAACCTTCCATCGGCGTCGGTCATGAAGCGCGCCCGTGACGACGGCCCTTCCGTCTCATAGGCCGGCTTCTGGGAATCATAGAAGCCGTCGTCATCGGCGTGCCAGACGTCCACCGGCACGTCAGCCAGCGGCTTGCCCTGGAGGTCGGTGACGCGGCTCTGCACGAACATCCGCTCGCCCGGCAGACTGGCCGAGATATCGGTGCCATGCGGCGTCACCTTGTGCTCGCCGACATAGAACGGGCCGAGCACGGTGGTCTCGGTGGCGCCCTCGCGCTCCCTGTGGTTCACGGCATCGACCAGCATCGACACGCCGAGCACGTCGGAGAGCAGGATGAACTCCTGCCGGATCGGGGTGCACTTCTGGCCGGTCCGGGTCAGGAAATCGATCGCAACCTCCCACTCCTCGAAGGTGAGATCGGTCCTGCGGACATAGTCGTGCAGCGACTTCACCAGTTCCTGCAGCAGAAATTTGGCGCGCGGATCCGGCGTATCGTTGAAACTGCTGATTACGGCGGCGGTCAGTTCGGTTTCGCTGAATTGGCGCATTTTTGCTGTCCTGCGGGATAGACGAAGGCTGGCGTCAGCCTATACCAGCGCCCCGCGCCGGGTAAGCGCGGCTGGTTGGAATGGAGCACACTTTTCGGCTATCAAGGTCGCCTCGCCAGCCGGAGATCAGCGCCGATGTTAGCCCCTACGCCCGCCTCGCCCGAATCTGCCGGAATGTCCAAGGCTGCGCTCGATCGCCTCGAAAATCACCTAAAGCAGCGCTATGTCGACGGCGGGCGCTTCCCGGGGACGCAGCTCCTGATCTATCGCCGCGGCAAGGTCGTCCATTCGACCGTGCAGGGCTTTGCCGACGTGGAGCGCAAGGCGCCGGTGAAGGACGACACGATCTTCCGCATCTATTCGATGACCAAGCCGCTCACGAGCGTAGCTTTCATGATGCTGGTCGAGGAAGGCCGCGTCGCGCTGGACGAGCCCGTGCACAAATACATTCCGGAATGGAAGAACCTCGGCGTGTTCGTGGCCGGTACGCATCCCGCCTTCCTGAGCCGTCCGCCGGCGCGGCCGATGCTGATCGTGGACCTGCTGCGCCACACCTCGGGCCTGACGTATGGCTTCCAGCAGCGCGGCAATGTCGATGCCGCCTATCGCGAGAACAAGATCGGCGAAGTGATCAAGGCCGGCACGCTGCAAGGCATGATCGACGACCTCGCGAAAATCCCGCTGGAGTTTTCGCCGGGCGAGGCCTGGAACTACTCCGTTGCCACCGACGTGATCGGCTATCTCGTCGGCCTGATCAGCGGCAAGCCGTTCGAGCAGTTCCTCAAAGAGCGGATCCTCGATCCACTCGGCATGAACGACACCGATTTCTTCGTGCCGAAGGACAAGGCGCATCGTTTCGCGGCTTGCTATTCGGCCGATCCGCAAGGCGGCATGACGTTCCATGCCACCGAGCGCAAGGGCACGCTGACGTTGCAGGACGATCCGACGACGAGCTCGTTCCTGGAGCCGCCCTCCTTCATCTCCGGCGGCGGCGGCCTGTGCTCGACCGTGGCCGACTACCTGACCTTCTGCCGGGCGCTGCTCAATGGCGGTGAGCTCGACGGCATCAGGCTGCTGGGCCCGAAGACCTTGAAGCTGATGACGTCGAACCACCTGCCCGGCGGCGTTGACCTGCCGGCGATGTCGCGCTCGCTGTTCTCGGAAGCCGCCTACAACGGCATCGGCTTTGGGCTCGGCTTTGCCGTCACCATGAACCCGGCGCAGACGCTGATCGCCGGCAGCCCCGGCGAGTTCAACTGGGGCGGCGCGGCGACGACCTCGTTCTTCATCGACCCGGCGGAAGAGCTGATCACGATCTTCATGACGCAGGTGCTGCCGTCGAGCGCCTATCCGTTGCGCCGCGAGCTGCGCACCATGGTGTACGCCGCGATCACCGACAGTAATCTTTGAGGGAAGTAATCCGGGTTCCGCGGTGCACTCAGGCAGTCACGGAGCCCGGCGCAACCGCCAAAGTGCCGGGTCAATTCCTCTCGATATCCCTTTAATCTCCTTGGCGAAATTCGGCGGCTTCTCCTATGCTTCGTCGACTGGGCGCCGATCCGGGGCTTGCGTTGCCAAAACTTTCACTGCCAGTGCGTCTCGTCCTTCTGGTTGCGGGAACCACGCTGCCGCTGATCATTTTCGCGGCCGGCATCACGTACAACAATTACAAGCAGGACCGCCAGAACGCGACACAACGCGTGCTTGAAACGGTTCGCAGCATTCGCCTCGTGCTCGACTCGGAGATGCAGCGGATCACCGGCGCGCTCCAGGTGTTGTCGCTGACAAACGCACTGCGCGACCAGGATTTTGAAGGATTCCGCCGCATCTGCCAGGGCTTCCTCGACCAGTATGGCGAAGGCGGCGTCGTGCTGGTGGCGGACCGCGAAGGCCGCCAGGTGTTCTCCTCGCTTAACCCGGATACGGCAAGCCTGCCGCTTCGCAGCAACCGTGCCATGGTCGACAAGGTCTTCGCGGAAAAGAAGCCGGTCTATTCCAACCTGTTCTTCGGGTCGGTCAAGAAACAGCTGATCGTCACGGTCGAAGTACCTGTCATTCGCGACAACGAGGTGCTCTACGACATCTCCTTCAGCCCGCCGATCGAGGTCTTCCAGGCCATGGTCGAGCAGCAACGGCCGAGCAAGGACTGGACGATCTCGATCTTCGACGGCGAAGGCACCAACTTCGCGCGCGTGCCGAACCCGCAGGAGACCATCGGCAAGCGTGCATCGCCCTCGCTCTATGCGCAGATGTTCCACATTCCCGAAGCGACCGTGCCGACGATATCGCTCGAGGGCGTGCCGCTGATTACGAGCTTCGCCCGCTCCTCGCTCACCGGTTGGACGGTTGCCGCAGGCGTCGCCGAAAGCTCGCTGGTCGCGCCGCTCTGGCGCAACCTCGCGATAACAAGCGTGATGGGCGCCATTCTGCTGATGGTCGGCCTCGCCTTTGCGGTGCGGATGGCGACCCAGATCGCCCGCGGCGAGATGCTCCACAATCTCCTGATCGAGGAGCTCAACCACCGCGTCAAGAATACGCTCGCGGTCCTGCAGTCGATCGCCACCCAGACGTTTCGCAGCGCGAGCCGGGCCGAGCGCGAGAAGTTCGAGGGAAGGCTCGGCGCGCTGGCGGAGGCACACAATTTGCTGAGCCAGGAAAAATGGCAGGGCGCGGAGTTGCGGGAAGTGATTGCGCGGGTGCTGCAGCCCTATCTGCTCAACACTCCGGAGCGGGTGCGGATGTTCGGACCACAGGTTCCGCTGTCGCCGCGGCTCGCCGTGGTGCTGTCGATGATCGTGCACGAGATCGCAACCAATGCCGCCAAATACGGCGCGCTATCGAACGACAGCGGGACCGTCGCGGTGGATTGGGAGATCCTCGAAGAAAGCGATGGGCGCAAGCTGCGGCTGATCTGGACCGAGGCCGGCGGACCGCCCGTCACGGCGCCGGTGCAGCGCGGCTTCGGCTCGCGGCTGATCGAGCGCAGCGCGCGCGACCAGCTCGGCGGCGAAGCAACCGTCGACTTCCTGCCGCGCGGCGTCGTCTACTCGATAAGCTGTGCGCTCGACAGGGAGGAATAGCTCGACACGAAGAATATTATTTCAGCATCTCCGGCACGATCAAGCGCGGCAGAAACAGCGAGACCTCGGGCCAGATGATCAGCGCGGCCAACACCAGCAACATCGGGACCAGCATGATGGCCGTGTCCTTGAGCGCATAGCGCAGCCGCACGCCTGCGATCGAGCAGGCGATCATCAGGCACAGGCCATAGGGCGGCGTGACCAACCCGAAAGCCAGCGAGACGATCGAGATGATCGCAAACTGCACCGGATGGAGGTCGACCGCTTTCGCCAACGGCTCGAGCACGGTGCCGACGATGACGATCGCCGGAATGGCGTCGAGAAAACACCCCACCACCAGGAAGCAGAAGGCGATGAAGAAGCCGGCCCCGATGGTGCCCATGCCCCACGTCGAGACGTTGGCCAGCAGCTCCTGCGGAATCTTGTAGTAGGCCAACAGCCAGCCGAAGGCGCTCGCGGTGCCGACGCAAAACAGCGCGACACCCGCCAGACGCCCGGTGTCGAGCAGGGACTTGTAGAGCTCACGCCAGCCGGTTTCGCGGTAGAAGAACGCCGACAGCGCCACCGAGTAAACCACCGCGACGCAGGCGGACTCGGTGGCGGTGAACCATCCCAGCAGGATGCCGCCGACAATGATGAACGGCGTCATCAGCGCCGGTATCGACCGCCAGATGGCGCAGCACATCTCCCGCCAACTGTCCTTCGGATAGGTCGGATAGCCGCGGCGCACGGCATAAACATGCACCGTCGCCATCTGCGCGCCTGCGATCAAGAGACCGGGGATGATGCCGGCCAGGTACATCGCCGCGATCGAGGTCGAGATCAGGCCGCCCCACACGATCATCAGGATCGAGGGCGGGATAATGACGGCGAGCACGGCCGAGACCGCGGTGATGGCGATGGAGAACGAGAGGTCGTAGCCTTCCTTGGTCTGCGCATCGATGAATATCTTGGACTGGCTCGCCGCATCAGCGGTGGAGGAGCCGGAGATGCCGGCAAAGAACACCGACAGCACGACGTTGATCTGCGCCAGCGATCCCGGCCAATGCCCGACCATCGAGCGCGACAACGCGACCAGGCGGTCGGTGATGCCGCCGATGCTCATCAGGTTGGCGGTCAGGAGAAAGAACGGCACCGCCAGCAGGATGAACGAATTGTAGGCGTTGAAGGTCTCCTGCGCGAGCGTCATGATCGACAGGCGCGGCTCGGTCAAGAGGATCGGCACACAGGCAAGGCCGAGCGCAAAGGCGACCGGCACGCGAATAATGAGCAGGCCGATGAAAGTCCCGAACAGGACCAGTGCGGCCTCTCCGGCAGAAAGAATATTCCCACTCATCGTTTTGCCCCAACCAGAATCCGCGCTTCATCGACGATCTGTTCACCCGCAAATGCAATCCACGTCACACCGGCCACCGGCCAGGCGACATGGATCAGCCAGAGCGGCAGATCCGCCAGTTCAGACGTTCGGTTCCAGGCGAAGCGCGTGAATTCGAGCCCGGCCCACACGAACACCAGCGCCATCGCCAAAATGCCGAGGCGGGCCGCAATCCGCACCGCGGCCTCAGCCCGTCGCGACAGGTCGGGCCAGACGTCGACCTCGAAATGCTGCGCCTCTCTGACGCCGACCATGGCGCCGATCATGATCGTCCAGACGAACAGGAAGCGCGCCATCTCCTCGGTCCAGATGTAGGACGGGATGAGCGGCGTGTAGCGCGAGATGATCTGCAGCGTGACCGGAATGACCAGAATGCCGACGCAGGCGGCGAGCAGGAATTCCAGCAATTTTGCATAGGCTGCCGTTGCTCGGCGCCATAGCGACGGGTGGGACATCACAGGCATTTCAGTCATTTCGGCTCCGTCTCGGATACCAGTCCGCCGATCCGGGCAAGAAGCGGGGCTTGCCCGGAAGGCTTTCGGCGGTCGTTCGATTTCAGGCCCCCGCGCAAACGCATTCAGCGTCGTCGCAACGAAGAGCCGGCCCCCTTACGCCTTACGCGACGTTGATCTTCTCGAAGATGCCCTCGGCGCCGATTTCCTTGGCGTAGGTGGCCATCACGGGATCAGCGAGCTTCTTCATGGCGTCGCGCTCCTCGAACGGAACGCGCTTGAGCTTGCCCGCCTTCTCCAGCGTGTCGAGCTTGACGACTTCCTCGCTCGACTCCAGTTGACGGCCGTAATCGCCCGCCTCCTTGCCGGCCTTCATGATCGCGTCCTGCAAGTCCTTCGGCAAGGTCTTCAGCGTTTTCACCGAGAAGCAGATCGGCCGGATCGATACCGCGTGCTGCGTCAGGTTGAGGTGGGGAGCTACTTCGTAGAACTTCATCGCCTCGACGCCGGCCGCCTCGTTTTCGCCGGCCGAGATCACACCGTTCTGGATGGCGTTGTAGACTTCATTGTAGGCGATCACGGTCGGGCTCATCCCGACGGCTGCGAACGTCTTCGACCAGATCGGGGCGCCCTGCACGCGCACCTTGAGACCCTTGAGATCGGCAAGGTTCTTGAGCGGCTTGTTGGCGAAGATGTTGCGGATGCCGCCGCCCGCATAACCGATAAGAACCACCTCGGCCTTGGCCGCGACTTCATCGGCGACCGGCGCCAGGATATTCGCTTCGACCACCTTGTTCATGTGCTCGATGCCCTTGAACACAAAAGGCGCATCGATGAACGGCGCCGCCTTGGCGAAGGTCGACATGTGGGCCGGCGAGACGATGCCGTAATCGACCGCCTTGCCCTGGGACATGTACTCGAAATACTGCTTTTCGAGGCCGAGCGAAGAGTTGCGGTGCAGCGTGAAGTTGATCGGCTTGCCGTAGTACTTCTTCACCAGCTCTTCGAACCGCAGCAGCGCCCTGTTGAAGGCGTGGTCGTCGTTGAACTGTACGGCTCCGTTGAGCGTGACGGGCGCTTGCGCCCTGAGGATCGATGGCATGCCCAAGACGCCGGCAGCCGCCGTCGCACCAAGGCCCGCGAGTACGGTTCTTCGCTTCATAGCGTTCCTCCCCTGTAATGCCCGTCCCTTGTAAGCGGAACTTTGGCTTGGCCGATGATGCGGCCACTACCGCAAAGCGTATGCAAAACGGTGCGGCTGTGGAAGCCAATTTAAGTAGTACCTGGGCCAATAGGCCGCAGACGGCTGAGCCGATGATCGCAATCATTTCGGCAAACCTCGCCTGGAAGCGCGGGCCGAACCGGTGTCCCCGTCCACAAACAGCCGCAAGCGCTCGTCACGGCTTCCGGCATATCAGTTGCCTAGGCAACGTCTTGCGATTCCATTTGACGCCGGCGGGGATGTTCATTGCGCAGGCAACCGACACGCCGCAAATGTTGCGCGATGTCGGATCTGGCCCGCTCCAACAAAGGCACGCATGACGTGCGAGCACGCGGCTTACCGCAATTTCCCGTCATGCCTTATCTGAAAACCGGAACTGAACGTTGCTGCATTTTGTCAGGCATCACCGCCCGCGAGCATTTCACGCGATGCACGCTGATGTCGAGCCGCCATGCGCTGCGAGCGATCGCATTATTGGTCGGAAAACCCCGTAGAAATCCGGTGCTTAAGCGCGACACAGTAAGCATTCTGGCCAAAATCTGTGGCCATTGAACTCGCGGTGGTTGTGGTTTGTCGAATATTTTGTCAAATGTAGAGGGCGGGGTTTTTTGCCAAATGCCCCGGGTGCCGACAGCCTTAGGTGGTTGGCGGCGCCGGTATCAGGATGCTTCCAATACGCGCATGCGTTTGGCTACCATCCCGTAATATCTCAGGATTCCTGTGGTTCTCTATACAACCTCACGGTTCGAACTGACTTTAAACACGGCAAATGCGGATGAACCTCTGACCTACTTTTGCCAGGGTTTCCCGATTGAAGGACGGTAAAACCAGAATGAACAGATCAGCAGCGAAAAAGATGAAACAGCGCAGCGCCGGCAAACCCGATATCGAATTGGGCAAGCGGATTCGCCTGCGGCGCGTGGAACAGAAAATCTCTCAAGCGGAGCTCGGCGATAAACTCGGCGTCAGCTTCCAGCAGGTCCAGAAGTACGAGAAGGGCGTCAACCGTGTCGGCGCAGCTCGTCTTCAGGCAATCGCTACCGCGCTCGACGTGCCGGTGACGTTCTTCTACGACGGCGACGGCAAGGCGCGCGAAGTCGAGAGCCTGCTCTTCCTGGACAGCGCGTTCAGCCTGAGGCTGTTGCGTGCCTACAGCAAGATCAAGGACCAGACCGTACAGCGTCAGCTGGTGTCCTTGATGGAATCGATCGCCGCCAACGAGGGCTAGGCATTATCGCGCCTGGATCGCAGCACCGCGGACCCGACCAATCGACGCGAGAAATCGCCGGGTAGCCTGTTGCTGCGCTAGGCCTGATCTTGATCTGGCCGGAACAAGATCGGTTCGTCGCCATCGCGAAGTGGCGGAATCCGGCCGTATCGCAGCAAGAAGGCTGCGCGGCACGGTCCGGCGAATAGTTGCGGGTTCTCACCTCCGCAAAGTCTCTCTACCGGTGCGCGTATGCTCGCCTCGCGCGTGGGCCGGCCCAGCGCCACCCATCTCACATTCCTCTCTCATAATCCCGCTCTCTCTCTTAATCCCTCCCGGCACCTGTTTCGGTCTTGACGCCATGCAAGATGCGGCGATTGACCTCGGCGCGACGCTCGTCCGACAATGGACCAAGTCCCCGACTGAAAGCCGCAACCGATGCTCGACATCCCCAAAAGCGCCGAAACATCCCATGCCGATGGCAAGATCCTGCAAAGCGTCAGCGATGGCGTCGGCGTCATCACCTTCAACAATCCCGACAAGCGCAACGCGATGTCGCTCGAGATGTGGGAAGGCCTGGGCCATGCGCTGGTCGGGCTGCGCGACAATCCCGACGTCCGCGTGGTGATCCTGGTCGGCGCCGGCGACAAGGCCTTCGTCTCGGGCGCCGATATCAGCCAGTTCGAAAAGACCCGCCACAACGCGGCGGCTTCGGAAGAATATTCGAAACGGAGCGAGGCGCAGCGTGCGCTGCTGGCGAGCTATCCGAAGCCGACGATTGCCTGCATCCGCGGCTTCTGCCTCGGCGGCGGCATGCAGGTCGCGATGCTCACCGACATCCGTATCGCCTCCGACAGCAGCCAGTTCGGCATTCCCGCCGCAAAACTCGGCATCGCCTATGGCTATGACGGCCTCAAGCATCTGGTCTCGCTGGTCGGGCCATCCTGGGCGCGGCTCATCATGTATACGGGCATGCGGATCGAGGCCGCGGAAGCGTTGCGGATCGGATTGGTCGACCGCATGCTGCCGGATGCGGAATTATGGGACGCCACCATGGAGATCGCGCGCACCATTTCCGGCAACGCGCCGCTGGCAATCAAGGCCGCCAAGATCACGATTGCCGAAGTGTTGAAGGACGAAAGCAAGCGCGACATGGACGCGATCAAGGCGATCGGCATGGCCTGCATGGATAGCGAAGATTTTCGCGAAGGGCGCACGGCTTTCATGGAAAAGCGCAAGCCGCAGTTCAAGGGACGGTAACGCGGGCTGCTGCCCGTTCTCGTCATTGCGAGCGAAGCGAAGCAATCCACGCCTCCGCGCAAAGAAAGAATGGATTGCTTCGTCGCTACGCTCCTCGCAATGACGGCGCGTTTGTCGGCGTCACAGCGCCGCGAGCACCGCTTTCGTAATATCCGCCGTGCCGTTGCTGCCGCCGAATTCCATCGGCTTGATTCCATCAGCATAGGCCTTGTCCACCGCGCGCTCGATGCGCTCGCCGGCCTCTGCCGCGCTTTCGAGGCCGTGCTTGTCGGCGAGCCAGTCCAGCATCATCGCGGCTGAAAGCATCATCGCGGTGGGATTGGCTTTGCCCTGCCCCATGATATCAGGCGCGGTGCCGTGGCAGGGCTGGAACACGGCGTAGCGATCGCCGATATCGGCTGACGGCGCCATGCCCAGCCCGCCGATCAGGCCGGCGGCGAGGTCGGAGAGAATGTCGCCGAACATGTTCTCCGTCACCATGACGTCGAAGTCCCAGGGACGCTTCACCATCATCAGCGAACAGGCATCGACATAGACCCGGTCCGCCTTGATGCCCGGATGGCGTTTGGCGGCTTCATCGAACATCTCGCGAAAGAACGCGAACGCCCTGAACACGTTTGCCTTGTCGACGCAGGTCAGGCCGCCATTGGTCTTGCCGCGCGCCTTGCGCCGTTCGGCGAGGCGGAACGCAAACTCGAACAAGCGCTCCGAGGTTTTACGGGTGATGACCAGCGTCTCGCGCGCTTCGGTGTCCGTCACGACGCCCTTGCCCATCGAGGCGAACAGGCCTTCGGTCGATTCCCGGATCAGCACAAGATCGATGCCGCGCTGGTCGGCGCCGACGATCGGGCTCGGCACGCCCGGGATCAGCCGCGCCGGGCGCACGCCGGCATAGAGGTCGAAATGGAAGCGCAGTTCGATCTGCGGGGCGATCTCGGTGTTGTCAGGGTAGCGCACCGACGGCAGGCCGCAGGCGCCGAGCAGGATGGCATCCGCTTCCTCGCACAGCCGCACGGTGCTGTCAGGCATCGATTTGCCGGTCGCGAGATAATTGTTGGCGCCGGCCGGGGCATCGGTGAAGCGGAATTTGAGGTCGCTGGTCGCTTCGATCTTGCGCAGGACTTCCAGCGCGGGTGTCATTACTTCAGGGCCGATGCCATCGCCGCCGAGCACGGCGATGTGGAGGGCGTTGTTTGCGGACATGGGGGTTCCTTGGGAGTATTCGGACTGGAATTAGCGACGTCATTGCGAGCGCAGCGAAGCAATCCATGTCACGGCAGATCGGGTAGATGGATTGCTTCGCTGCGCTCGCAATGACGAAGGCAACAGCGGGGGCCTACGGCGTCAGCACGGCGCGGCCGACCAGTTTGCCTTTCTGCAAATCGGTCAGCGCTTCGTTCGCTTTCGCGAGCGGCATCGTCGTCACCGGAATCGGTGCGATCTTCTGGTTGCGGACGAGATCGAGCAATTCCTCGGTTTCACGCAGATTTCCGACATAGCTGCCCTGGATCGTGATCGCCTTGATCGGAATCAGCGGCAAGGCCCAGGTCGCGCCGCCGCCGAACAGGCCGACGATGACGAGCTTGCCGCCCTTGGTCAGGCAGTCGAAGCCGAGCTGCGTGGTCTGGGCGTTGCCGACCAGATCGATTACCGCGCGGATCGGGCCGCCGGCCCTCTTGGCGAGTTGCTCGAGCGCGTCGGGCGCCTTGCCGTCGACGGTGGCGAGCGCCCCGGCGGCTTCGGCGGCTTCGCGCTTGCGCGCGTCGATGTCGACGACGATCGCGCCCTTACCGCCCAGCGCCTTCAACAACGATAGCGCCATCAGCCCGAGCCCGCCGGCGCCGAAGATGACGATCGGCGAGTTGAAGGCGAATTCGACCTTCTTCAGCGCGCTATAGGTGGTGACGCCGGAACAGGCATAGGGCGCCGCGGTGACGGGATCGAGCCCCTTCAGGTTCAGGAGATACTTCGGATTCGGCACCGTCATGTGATCGGCATAGCCGCCGTCGCAGTAGACGCCGAGCGAGTTCGGCTTGACGACGCACATGTTCTCGTCGCCGCCGCGACACGTCTCGCATTTGCCGCAGCCGAGCCAGGGAAAGACCAGCGCGACATCACCGACCTTGAGATCGCCCTTGTCGGCGGCCGTCACGTCAGGCCCGAACGCCGCCACCTCGCCGACCGTCTCGTGCCCCATGGTGCGCGGCAGCGACACGCCGCGGTCCTTCAGCGACAGCGGCTTGCGGCCGTGGCCGAGATCATAGCCGCCTTCCCATATGTGAAGGTCGCTGTGGCAGACGCCGGCCGCCTTCACCTTGATCAGCACCTGCGTGCCCGTGGGCTGCGGCGTCTCCTGATCCACCTCTTTCAGGGGTGCGTTGAACTCGGCGACCTGAAAACTCTTCATCGCTTCTCTCCCGTCATTCTTGTTCTTGGCACAGGCATTTCTTTCGGGGCGGACATTGCCACGTCTCGCCAAGCGAGACAAACGCGGGCGGCAGTCTTCCGGTATCTATAGCGTTTTCGACCGAAGTGGATGCCGGTTCGCATAGCAATCAAGTTTACGCAGATTGCGTAGACTTATCTGCGGTAGAAAACGCGTCAAAACAAGAATCTAGATCAGCGGATGATGGCAAGCCACGAACTGGCCGGGCGCCACAGCGCGCAGTTCCGGCACCTCGTCGCTGCATCGCTGATCCGCGCGGGGGCAGCGGGTGCGAAACCGGCAGCCGGACGGCGGCGCGATCGGCGATGGCGGCTCGCCCACCGGCACGGTCTCGGTGGGGCGGACATCCGGATCAGGCACCGGGATAGCCTCGATCAGCAGCGCGGTATAGGGATGCGCCGGGCGGGCGAAGAGCTGTTCGGAGGGGCCGACCTCGCACAACCGGCCGAGATACATCACCGCGACACGGTCGCTGACGGCTTTCACCACCGCGAGATCGTGCGCGATGAATAGCAGCGTCAAGCCGAACCGGCCCTTCATCTCCTCCAGCAGGTTGAGGATCTGGGCACGGATAGAAACGTCGAGCGCGGAGACCGGCTCGTCGCAGACGATGAATTCCGGATTGAGAATGAGCGCACGCGCGATGCAGATGCGCTGGCACTGCCCGCCGGAGAATTCATGCGGCAGCCGTCCCACGACCAGCGTCGGGTCGAGCCCGACCGCGGTGAGCACCTCGTGGACGAGCCGCTCGCGCTTCTCCGGATCCTTGACGCCCGCAATCACCAGCGGCTCGGCGACGATGTCGCCGATCCTGCGGCGCGGGTTCAGCGAGGCGATCGGGTCCTGGAAGATCAACTGAACGCGCCGGCGCATCTGCCGCAAGGCATCGCCGTGCATGGCCGTGAGATCCTGCCCGTCGAACGACACCCGCCCCGAGGTCGGGCGGCGCAACTGCAAGACGGCGCGGCCCAGCGTCGACTTTCCGCAACCGGATTCGCCGACCAGACCCAACGTCTCGCCGCGGGCGATCTGCAAGGACACGCCGGACACGGCATGAACGATCTTGGCACCGACAGGATATTCGACGACGAGATTGTCAACGTCGAGCAGCGCGTCTGGTGAAATGGATGGAGCGGATTGCAGCATCATACGTTGGCATCCGCATGGGTTTCGATCGGGTGGAAGCAGGCGAACTGGTGTGCGCTGGTCTCCGCCGCCTCCAGCGCAGGCTTCTCGCGCTGGCAGCGGGACATCGCATAGCGGCAGCGCGGCGAGAACGAGCAGCCCTGCAGCGGCCGGGTCGGATCGGGCGGGCGCCCCGAGATCGCCGGCAGCGGCGTATGGGGCGCGGCATCGAGTTTGGGGAGCGCCGCCAGCAGCGCCTCGGTATAGGGCATTCGCATCTTCTTGAACAACGCGGGCGTCGGCGCGCGCTCGACCACACGGCCGGCATACATCACGGCGACTTCATCGGTGCGGCCGGCGACGACGCCGAGGTCGTGGGTGATCAGGATCATTGCCATGTGGCGACGGCGCTGCTCGCGCGCCAGGAGATCGAGGATCTGCGCCTGGATCGTGACGTCGAGCGCGGTGGTCGGCTCGTCGGCGATCAGGAGCTTTGGTTCGCACGACAGTGCGATCGCGATCGCCACCCGCTGCCGCATGCCGCCGGAAAGCTGGTGGGGATACTGCGCCAGCCGCTGCTCGGGCGCGGGGATGCCGACCGCAGCGAGCAATTCGATGCTGCGCCTGGTGGCTGTGGCGTCGTTCAGTTCGAGATGCTCCTGCAGCGTCTCGATCAACTGGGTGCCGATCGTGAGCACCGGGTTGAGCGAGGTCATCGGATCCTGGAACACGACCGCCAGCGACCGGCCGCGCAGCTTGCGCAGTTTCTCCGGCGAGAGCTGCAGCAGGTCCTGGCCGTCGAACATCACGCGGCCGGAGAGCTTTGCCTTCTTCGGCACCAGTTGCAGGATCGCCCGCGACAGCATGGTCTTGCCGCAACCGGATTCGCCGACGACGCCGAGCGTCTGACCCGCGCCGACGGTGAGGTCAACATGATCCACCGCACGCAGATTGCCGCGCGGCGTCGGCAGATCGACGACAACGTCCTCGACGGAAAGCAAGGTATTCCCGGTCACAGCGCGCCCTGACGTGGATCGGTGAGCGCACGCAGCGTGTCGCCGACAAGATTGAAGGAAAGCACGGTGAGGAACATCGCTGCCGCCGGCAGGAAGGCGAGCCTTGGCGCCACGTCGAGGCTCTCGCGCCCCTCCCCGATCATGGTGCCCCAGCTCGAGATCGGCGGCGGCACGCCGAGGCCCAGGAATGACAAGGCGCCCTCGACCACGATGGTGACGGCAACGGCGAGCAGGAAGAAGGCAAACAGCGGCAGAATGACGTTCGGCAATAGTTCGCGCAACAGGATGCGCGCATGGGTGGCCCCGAGCGCTTGCGCCGCGATGACGAATTCACGGCGCGCCAGCGTCAGCGTTGCCGCCCGCGCCACCCGCATGAAGGCGGGAATTCCGAGCACGCCGAGAATTAAGGTGAGGTTGGGGATCGACTGCCCCAAGAAGGCGGTCACGGCCAGCGCCAGAATCAGGGGTGGAAACGCCAGCAGCACGTCCATGCTGCCGACCACGATCGACTCGAACCGGCCGCGGAAATAGCCCGCGAGCATGCCGAGCGCGCCACCGATGATGAGCCCGATGATGGGCGCGCACAGCCCGACCGCGAGCGAAATTCGCGCGCCATGGACGAGCCTTGAGAGCTCGTCGCGGCCAAGACCGTCGGTTCCGAGCCAATGCTCCATCGAAAACGGAGCCCGCCGCTCCAGCATGTCCATATCGGTCGGGCTCGGCAGCGGCAGCACCGGCGCCAGGATCGCGGCTGCGAACATAAAGATCATCCAGCCGATCGCCATCCAGAACAGCAGTCCCAATCGGCGTCCGCGCTTTGCCGGTTCCGCCGCAACGCCTTCGTCGATTGTGAGTTCAAGCGTGGCCATGACGAATCCTGGGGTCGAGGACGGCGTAGAGCAAATCCACAATGAAGTTCACGATCACGAAACCGGCGGCAACCAGCAGCACCACACCCTGCAGGATGATGAGGTCGCGGGTATAAATCGCGCCGATCAGGAGCCGGCCGATCCCCGGAAGCGCGAAGATCGTCTCCACGATGACGGTGCCGCCGATCAATCGCCCGATATTGATGCCGGTGATCGTGACCAGCGTCAGCGAGGACGGTTTCAGCGCGTGCACGAACAGGATGCGCGAGGCCTTCAATCCCTTGGCTTTCGCCAGCGCGATATAATCTTCCTGCAGGGTTGCGATCATGTCTGAGCGCAGAACCCGCATGATCCCCGGCCATTCGGCGAGCGCCAGCGTCAGCGCCGGAAGCACCATGAAGCGCAGGTTTGCGGCCGGGTCTTCGGCGAATGGCACATACCCGGTCGCCGGCAACCAGCGCAGCTCGACCGCGAAAAAATAGATCAGCAGGATTGCCGACAGGAAGGTCGGCACCGAAAGCATGCCGAAAGCCGTGCCGGTCATGAAGCGGTCGAACGGTCCGCCGCTGCGCGCCGCGCAGAGGATCGCCAGGGGTACGCCGATCGCCAGCGCGCCGAGCTGCGCCAGCAGCATCAGCTCGATGGATACCGGCAGCCGCTCGGCGACCGCCTGCAGCACCGTCTGGCCGGTGCGGAACGAGCGGCCCAAGTCGCCCTGCAGGACATTGCCGAGCCAGCTCAGATAGCGCCACCAGATCGGCTGGTCCAACCCCATGTCACGCCGCAACGCCGCGACGTTCTCCGGCGTCGCCTGGTCACCGAGGATGGTATACGCAAGATCGCCCGGCAACAGCGACGCGATCGAGAACGTCAGCAGCGAAACCGCAATCAGCACCGGCACCAGATACAAGAGCCGGCGTGCGACGAAGAACGCCATGGGCGGCTATTCCTTCCAGGCGCGCGATACGTCGATCATTCCGCTGTACATCTTGGGCAGTCCCTTGAGCTTCGCGCTCGAGATCGCGTAGTAGGTGTTCTGGAAAGTCCAGAACCAGATCGCCTCCTTGTTGATCAGCCGCGTGATCGCGCAATAGTCGTCGATGCGCTTGTTCTGGTCGGCGGTGACCCGCGCACGCTCGAGCAGTTTATCGAGCTCCGGATTCGAGTAGTTGGCGAGAGCCACCGGGCTTCCCGTCTTGAAGTTGGAGTACATCTGAATATCGGGATCGGCGAGATCGACGATGCGCCAGGGCGTTAACTGGAACTGGCGCATGAAGGCACGCGGCGGAATGGTGGCCTGGTCGACCTGCTCGATCTCCATCTCGGCGCCGGCCCGCTTCCAGAACTGTTGCAGCACCTGGCCAATGGTGCGCCCACGGGGCGTCGCCGTGACGAGCATCTTGAATTCGACAGGCTTGCCGTAATCCTTGATCAGCGCCTTGGCCTTCTCAAGGTCTTCGGGAAGCGCACCGTCGTCCTTGCATTTGACCCAGGAGCCGGCACCATAGGGGTTGCTCGCGGGCCTTGCGAGGCCATTCGTGATCGCCTGCGACATCTTCTTGCGGTCAAGCGCCATTACCAATGCCTGGCGCACGCGCAGGTCGTCGAATGGCGCGACCTTGGTGTTGAAGGCGTAGACCTGCGCACCGGACCCCTCGTATGTGTGCACCGTCAGCTTGGAATCTTTTTGGGCCTTCTGGATATTGTCGGCGCTGTATTCGTCATCCCAGATCAGGTCGACCTCGCCCGATTGCAGGCTGGCGAAGCGCGATTGCGCGTCAGGCAGCGGCTTCAGCGTGATGCGGTCGAAGTAGACCTTGTCCTTGTCCCAGTAATCCGGGTTCTTCTCCAGGATCATGCGGTCGCCGGCGGTCCAGGATTTCAGAATGTAGGGACCGGTGCCGACGGGATTGCGGTTGTAATCGTCGCCCTTCGTCTTCCACGCGGTCGGGGAGTGTATCGCGTTGGTCTGGCTCGCGTAGGACACCAACGCTGGGAAGTTCACCGACGGGTCATTGAGGTTATAGACCAACGTCAGCTCGTCCGGTGCCTGAACGTTGTTGACGTTGGAGACATAGAAGGCGCAGCGGCACTTGTTGGCGGGATCTTTCTGCCGGTCGAAATTCGCCTTGAAAGCTGCGGCATTGAACGGCGTGCCATCGTGGAACTTGACGCCAGGACGCAGCTTGAAGGTCCACATCTTGAAGTCCTCGGAGGGCTCCCAGGACAGTGCCAGCTTCGGCTGCGGCTTGCCGTTCGCATCGAGCGTGGTGAGCGTATCGAACAGCGCGGATGATGCGGTGAGTGCCGCAGCGTCGTAAACGCCGACCTTCAGCACATCGAAACCGGGGATATCGAGCTCGAGGCCGACGGTGATGCTTCCGCCCGGCTTCTGTGCGTTGGCGGGCATTGCCGACAACGCCACGCCAAATCCCGCCACAAGAAATATTCGCGCGAGCGCGCTCGAACGGATCGCCGCTTTCATTGATGTTCCCTCCGATGTGTCATCCGTCCGGTATTCCGGATCGTGATCGCTGCGGCAAGATTGTCTGGAATTTCTGTCGCGGGCAAGGCCGTTCGCAACCCGCGGATGAAACGCCGCAGGTTCATGTTTCGCTATGCGGATCGCGCCGTCAGCCGTGCGCGACAGTCTGCGTCTTGCCGGCAAAGGATGCGATTTCATCCTCCGTCAGGCCGGTCTCTTTCAGATAGGCACGCGTGTGCTCACCGAGCGTCGACATGCGTCTCGCCGCCGAAACTTTGGCGCCTGACATGCGGAACGGCAGGTTGAGCACCTTGAAGGTGCCGCCGCCGTCCTCGACCTCGGCCAACGCGCCGCGATGGGCGATCTGCGGATCGCGCAGCGCCTCGGCGACGGTACGGTAGGCCGATGACGGAACGCCGTGCACATTGAGGGCTGTGAGACACTGCTCGGTCGTGACGGTGCGCGACCACGCTTCGACGCCTTCGATCAGGCTCGTCCAGTTTTCCCGCCGATCGGAATATTTCGCAAAGCGCGGATCGCTCACCCACTCCGGGTGACCAATCACCTGCATCAGGCTCTGGAAAGTTTTCTCGCTGGCGATCGCCATCATGACGTAGCCGTCCGTCGTCTCGATCGGGCCGAACATCGGCCGCTGCGTCGGCTTCACCTCGAATTGCGACCATTGCAGTTCGTTCAGCGTCAGGCTCAGCATGGATTCCAGCATCGAGACGTCGATATGCTGGCCCTGCCCGGTCGCGTTACGCTGATACAGCGCGGCCGAGATCGCGCCGAACGCATAGACGCCGGTGAGCACGTCGGCGTGGTAGATGCCGCAATAATCCGGCCGGCTTCGTCCCGGCTGGTACGCCAGATGCGCCATCTCATAGCCCGAGGCCGCGTGAATCACCGGCGCATAGGCCGGCAGTTCGGCCGACGGCCCGGTCTGGCCGTATCCCGAGATCGAGCAATAGATCAGCTTCGGGTTGACCTCATGCAGCGAAGCATGATCGAGCTTCAATCGCCGCATCACGCCGGGACGGAAATTTTCCACCAGCACATCCGCGGTCGCGACCAGCCGGCGGACCGCCTCCAATCCCTTGGGCGACTTCAAATCCAGAACCAGGCTGTTCTTGCCGACATTGAGCTGGCCGAAGGCGGTCGAGCAATTATTTCGCACCGGCGGGCGGGTCCGCATCGTCTCGCCTTCCTCGGTCTCGATCTTGATAACCTCCGCTCCCATATCGGCGAGCATTCGTGTACAATGGGGTCCGGCAATCGTGGTGGAGAAATCGAGGACCCGCAGGCCTGCGAAGCTGCCTGTCGCATTCCTCTGATCATTGCCGGTTATTGTCATTGCGTGAAACTCCTTCGGCCTTTTGCGGCCATTCGTTTTTGGTGGTGGCCTGACCCTAAATTGTGCAGCGTCGACAGGAAAGTAGTTCGCTAAGGAACGACGGCCCGGAGCGCGCGTTGTAACGGGTAAGGAAGTTGGACCCATTCTTGCATCAGTATCACCGCGGCTGGTACGAGGACGTTTGTCTTGAAGGTCTTGTTCGTCACCACTGAAATGGATGACTTCGTCCGGGTGGGCGGTCTCGCAGCCGTTTCCGCCGCCCTGCCCCGGGCGCTGCGCCGCTGGAGTGATGTCCGGATCATGCTGCCCGGTTATCGGGACATCATCGAACAGTTCACCCACATTGAAATCGTTGGGGAATGCCCCGCTCTGGCGGAGATGCCGGCCTGTTCGCTCGGGCGGGCATCGACCAAGGATGGCCTGCCGGTTTACGTCCTGCTCTGCCCGCAACTTTACGACCGGCCGGGCAATCCCTATGGCGACGAATCCGGGCGCGACTGGCCGGACAACGACGTCAGGTTCGGCCGGTTTGCATCGGCTGCCGCCGAGCTTGCCGCGGGCACACTGGACAAGAATTGGGCAGCGGACCTGGTCCATGCCAACGACTGGCAGGCCGCGCTGGCACCGGCCTATCTGGCTTGGCGAGGCTCAAAGGTTCCCTCGATCCTGACCATCCACAACCTCGCCTATCAGGGGCTGTTCCCGCCGGACTCGCTGCGCCGGATTGGCGCGCCCGAAAGCTCCTTCCACATCGATGGGCTCGAGTTCTACGACCATGTCTCGTTCCTCAAGGGCGGCCTCGTCTACGCCTCGCACCTGACTACCGTCAGCGCCACCTATGCGAAGGAGATCACGACGCGCGAACTCGGCTGCGGGCTCGAAGGCCTGCTGCAGCAGCGCTCGGACGCCGCGCAACTGACCGGCATCTTGAACGGCATCGACGAGAGCTGGGATCCCAGCGCCTGTGCGCATCTGGCGCAGACGTTCGCCCCCGGCGACTGGGAGGGCAAGCAGGCGAACGCCGACTATGTTCGCAAGCAGTTCGGCCTGGCGCTGTCGCGCGGTCCGCTGTTTGGCCTGGTTGCCCGGCTGGTTCACCAGAAAGGCGTGGATCTCGTCTTGTCCGCCGCCGACGAAATCATCGAGGCCGGCGGACAGATCGTGGTGACCGGCAGCGGCGAGGCCCAGATCGAACAGGCGCTGGTCAACGCGCACCGCCGCAGGCCGGATGCGATCGGCGTCGTGATCGGCTTCAACGACGCCCAGGCGCGCCGGATTTTTGCCGGCAGCGATTTCACGCTGATGCCGTCGCGGTTCGAACCGTGCGGGCTGAGCCAGATGTATGCGCAGCGGTTTGGGTCGCTGCCGATCGGTCACCAGACCGGCGGGCTGGCGGAAACCATCCAGGACGGCGAAACCGGCTTCCTGTTTCCGAAGCCGTCCGCGGAGTCCTTCCTCGGCGGCGTCAGGCGCGCGTTCGATACGTTCCGCGCCAAGGACCGCCTCGATGCAATGCGGCGCAGCGCCATGGCGCGGTCCTTTAGCTGGGATCTGTCGGCGGCCTGCTACAGCGCGCTGTATCGCAAGACGATCGCGCCTTCCATCATCGCGTAAGCCATCGGCGATCGCGTCACAGCCGCACGCGTCACGCTTGATCCTCGGTCCGCCGGGTCTCCGGCATGAACAGCCAGATTACCGTCAAGCCAAGCGCTGCGATCCCGGCCAGCCCGATGAAGGCCGTGCTGCTGCCGAAGGTGTCGCTGATATAGCCCGCCAGCACCGTGCTCAATGACGCGCCGATGCCGGTCGCGGTTCCGACAACGCCTTGCGCCAGATTGAAGTGGCCGCTTCCGAAGGCGACATCGGCCACGATCAGCGGGATCATCACGCTGAGCACCGCCGCGGTGATGCCGTCGAACACCTGCACCGCGACCAGAACATAGGGATCGCTCACCACCGAAAACAGCAGGCCGCGGATCGCCAACGCGCCGAACGCCAGCAGCAGCAGGGGCCGCCTGCCCCATATCTGCGCCTTGCGGCCAACCGACGGCGAGGTCAAGGCCACGATGGCTTGCGGCACGATGATGCAGGCCGCAATCAGCACCGGCGCCCATTGGCTCGATCGCGTCGTGACGACGCCGGCCATCAGCGGCAGCATGGCGGCGTTCGCGAGCTGAAACAGCAGCACGCCGCCGGCAAAGATCAGCAGCGGACGCTGGCGCAGCAGATGGAAAACGCTGGTGGCCTCTTGATCGGGAACCTCACGCACGACGGCGCCGTGGGATTGCGCCACGTCGATTTCCTGCCCACGGATCCGGGAGAGCGCCAGCAATGTCGGGATCGTCAGAAGGAAGGTAACGATAAACACCGCCTGGTTCGACAGCAGGTAACCGGTCGCGCCCATAAGCGCCGCCGCCGAGCCGTTGCCAAGCGATGCGAAGCGGGCGTTGCGCCCGAGCCGTTCCCCAATCGCGTATGGCCCAACCAGGCCAAGGCTGATCGCCGCAATCGCCGGACCCAGCACGCAGCTCGCCAGCGCATGCAGCGTCGCCGCGGCCGTCACAACCGGAAAGATCGGCCAAAACGCATAGGCCAGCGCAGCGCAGCCAATGGTGGCGACCGCCAAACCCGCCATCAACCGCTCCGAACGCGCGGCATCGACGATGGCGCCGCCCGGCATCTGCCCGAGCAGACCGATGATGCCGCCGATCGACAGCACGAAGCCGATCTCGACCTGCGTCCATTTCTGCGTGGTCAGATAGACCGCAATGAACGGGCCAAAACCGGTCTGAACGTCGGCGAGAAAGAAGATGAACCAGTCGAGGCCGCGCTGGCTTTCGCGCGACGGTTTTGGTTTGCTGCCGGGCGCAGGCGGCAGCGGCAAAACATTGCCCTCGCCGGCGGATCGCCCGCGGCGATCGTCGTCAATCCGATCGAACGATTGGGAAGGACGTGCGACCAGGCTGCTGCTCCTCCTTATTCAGGCATGAACTCCGGGCAAATGCGTCGCGTTTGTCCCGGGGAAAACCGGTAGCGACTGTTCCGGACCATGCGCTAGTGATCGAAATCCCACGGCTGCAAACGGCCGGCCGCACCGAGAACGATGACCGGCGCGTCCTCTTTGTATTCGGGCGCCGCCGCGACCTGCGCCTTGGTCAGTTCAAGCGTGATGCTGTCACGCTTGTTGGCAACGCCGCCGAAACGCAGCGCGCCCCAGTCGACGACGATCTTCCGGCTGCCGACGCCGAGAAAACCGCCGAAATCGATCACCGCGGCGCGCACGTTGCCTTCGCGGTCCACGATCGCATCGACGATGCGCCCCATGTCTTCGTTCGCCGCGCTGCGGACCTCGCGGCCGAGGATGCCGTGGGCATCCTTGGCGCCGATCACGGTAACCGACGGCGGCGGTGCAGGCTCCTTTGCCTTTACGGCATCCTGCGGCGCGGTGCGGCTACCCTGCGTCGCGCCGGAGTCCTCCGCCGCCGAAACCGCCGGACTGCCGGCTAATCCAGCGATCAGAAACAGAATGAGAATACCAATGCGCATGTGGCCCTCCTGACTCTTAGATGCATGAGCCGCGCATGGCTCCTAATGCGTCAATACAATCGACACCTGAATCTGACCGCGGGTTCGCACCACCTCGAGCGACACTTCATCGCCGTGACGGCGAACCCTCAAATCGACGCTGGAAGGCCCGAGCCGCAGATCGCGCAGCAGCACCTCGTTGAGGAATTCCGGCAGGCGCGGATCGCGAAGACGGATCTCGCCGCGCGCGGCATCGAATTCTAGACCGAGCGCCGCTTCCAGCAGGCTGAATGGCGTCGCGCTGGCCCAGGCCTGCGGCGCGCAGGCGACGGGATAGAGCACCGGTCCGCGCCGCCTTTCGCGCTGGAATCCGCAGAACAATTCCGGCAGCCGCCGCAGGTCCATGTAGCTCGCGGCATCGAACAGGCCCTTGAACAAATGCGCCACCGAATGCTTCAGGCCGTAGCGCGCGAAGCCAAGCGCGATCAGCGCATTGTCGTGCGGCCAGATCGATCCATCGTGATAGGACATCGGGTTGTAGCGGGCTTCGCCGCGCGCAACGGTGCGGATACCCCATCCCGAAAAGAATTTCTGGCTCATCAGATCGGCCGCGACCCGCCGGGCACGATCGGTGCGGACGATGCCGGTGAAGAGAAGCTGGCCGGCATTCGACGTTCGCACCTTGCACTGCCGCTTGGCGCCGTCGAGCGCCAGCGCGTAAGTGCCGAGTTCCTCGCACCAGAACGCCGCCTCGAAGCGCTCGGCAAGCAGTAGCGCCGCGGATTCGAGCTGCGCCGCCTGATCGATCAACCCCAGGCGCCGGGCGCAGCGCGACGCCAGCCGCTTGCCGGCAAAGACATATCCCTGAACCTCCGCCAGCGCGATGTAGCCTTCGGCGAGTTGCCCATCGGCATGAAAGATCGCGTCGAAGGAATCCTTCCAGCCCTGGTTGGCAAGCCCCTGCTCGGTCGCGCGCTGGTACTCGACGAAGCCGTCCTTGTCGGGATCGCCGGGGCCGTCGATCCATTGCAACGCCGCCTCGATCGCAGGCCATAGCTCGGCCAGCGTTTCGTCGTCGCCGGTGCGTTCGACATAAAGACCGGCCAGCAGCACGAAAAGCGAGGTCGAATCGACGCTGCCGTAATACTGTGCGAACGGCACCTCGCGCAGCGCGGCCATCTCGCCCCCGCGCATCTCGTGCAGGATCTTGCCGGGTTCGGCATCGGCGAGCGGATCTGTGGTCTTGGCCTGGAAGAAAGCGAGCCGCCGCAGCACGCCCTGGGCAATACGTGGATCGATCCACAGCATTTGCAGCGCGGTGATCAATCCGTCGCGGCCGAACGTGGTCGAATACCAGGGAATGCCCGCATAGGGGTACCGCCCCTGCGGCGTTTCGGTCATCAGCATGTTGAGGTCGGCCATCGCCTGGCACAACACTTCGTTGAAGATATCGTTCGATGTTTCGATGCTGGCCGCACCCGATGTCGAGCGCCGCATCTCGCGACGGTGTGCCAGCAAGCCGCGGAAGAACGGCACCGGCTTCTGCATGATCGGCTTGTTGCAGGATACCGCAACGAACAATGCGGTCGCTTCCTTCGGCTCCAGCTCGAAATGAAAGGTCGCCGAGTGGGTGGCGAGCCGGGTCGGCCGCGGCTCGAAATGCAGGGCGGTAATGCGGATCTGGCCGTCGAGCCCGCTATATTCCAGCACGACATCGGCGGGGCCGAGCAACCGGCTGGAGCCCACTCCCCGGCGCGGCCGTCGCTCGCCGCGCACCTCGAACAAATCGGCGAAATCATTGTCGAACAACAGCGTCAGGTCGAAGCTCGCCGGCAGGTCGCCGTGATTTTGCAGGGCGATGCGCTGGTAGGCCGTGCCGCGCCACAGGAAAATCGAGCGTACGATGTGCAGCGTGTCCTTCTGCAGCACCAGCCTGCCGTTGCGGTAAACGTCGGAATTGGTGAGGTCGACGGTCAGCGCCGAATTGTCGTCGCGCAGATTGGAACCGAGCAACAGCGGCTGGACCTCATCGAGCACCATCTCCAGCCGGGCGAGATAGCGCGTATCGGCATTGAACAGGCCGTCGGGCCCGCCGGCAGAGGCGCCGATATCGCCGTGACTGTCCAGGACGATGAAGGTGTCGTCGTGCTTGAGCGAGCGGCGCTGCCGCGTCGCCGGGCCCGTCATCGGGATGTAGAACGGCGATTCCGCGACGTGCTCGGCAGCCTCAATGGTGATGAGTTGAGTGACTTCGGCCGTCATTTGAACCTCAAGCGATTTTCCTGCGTTGCGATGGACGCATCGGGACGCAAACGCTACTGGCGCAGATCAGGCCGCATGAGTGGCCAGGCGGCCGATTTCGCGCGCGACCAGTTCGCGGTACGGGCCCCTTCCCTGTACCAGAATATCCGGCGGTCCGTCTTCGATGATCCGCCCGCCCTGCAGCACCACGACGCGGTCGAAATTGCGCAGGGTGGCAAGGCGATGGGCGATGGCAATCACCGTGCGTCCGCGCATCAGCCGCGACAACGCCTCGCGGATCGCCTCTTCGGATTCGCTGTCGAGCGCAGCGGTCGCTTCATCCAGCAACAGGATCGGCGCGTCCTTCAGAAAGGCGCGCGCGATGGCGATGCGCTGCCGCTGCCCGCCGGAGACCTTGATACCGCGATCGCCGACCATGGTCGCCATGCCCTCGGGGAGATTCTCGATGAAATCGCAACGCGCCGCGATTGCCGCGCGCAGCACCTCGTCATCGGTCGCGTTCGGCCGTCCGTAACGGATGTTTTCCATGATCGAGCGGTGGAACAACGAGATGTCCTGCGGCACTACCGAGATCGCCTCGCGCAGGCTTTGCTGCGTCACCCGCGAAATGTCCTGGCCGTCGATCGTGATGCTGCCGCGCTGGATATCATAGAACCGCTGCAACAGCGCGAACAGGCTGGACTTTCCGCCGCCGGAATGACCGACCAAGCCGACCCGTTGTCCCGGCTGAATGCGCAAGGCGAACTTCTCGAACACCTGAACGCCGCCTGGATAGTGGAAGCCGACATTGTTGAAGGCGACGGCGGCGCCGCTGCGGACCAGCGGCTCGGCCTCGGGATGATCCTTCAACTCGTGCGGCAGCAGCAGGGTCGCGATCGCTTCGGTCAGGCGAGCGACGTGCTGGGTCACATCGACCAGCGCCACCGCAAGGTCGCGCGTCGCGCTCAGGATCGAAAGCCCGAGCGTACAAACCAGCACGACGTCGCCGGTGGTCGCCGCACCCTGCTGCCAGAGCGTGATGACCCACGCCAGCAGCGCAATGGTCAGCAGGATTGTCACGACGGCGTGAAGCAGCCGCAGCTTCTCGAGATAGCGCAGACTGCGTCCACGGGCGTCGAGTTCCCGCTCGACGGTGGCGTCGAAGCGATCGTGTTCGTAGCTGAGGCCGCAGAACGCGCGGACCAGCGGCAGGTTGCTGATGACGTCGACCATCTCGCCGTCCACCGCAGCCGCTTTGTCGGCGAAGTCGTCATGCAGCGGCCTGCCGGCCGCGGCGAGGTGGAACATCGCCATCAGCATGATACCTGCGATGACGATCAGCCCCGCGGACATCGCAAGGCTGACGGTTCCGATCAGGAGGATTGCCGAAATCGTCGCGATACACGGCGGCAACACGTTCCAGACAAACATGTTTTCAACGGTGAACACCGCGTTGGAAGTCGCGGTGATACGGCTGGTGAGCATGCCCGGCAGCCGATCGGAGAAATAACTGGGAGCGTGACCGGTCAGATGGCGGAACATGTCGCGGCGGAGATCGCCGGTGACGCCAACAAAGGTGAAGCTCGCTGTCCAGCTTGCCACCCGCCACAAGAGATTGTCGGCGGCGATCAGCGACATGAGGAAAGCGAATGCCAGCCATACGCTGCTCGCGTGCGACGAACCGGCCGTCAGGCTGTCGACCAGATTCTTCACACCGTATTGCGTGCCCACCGAGCAGGCAACCGCTGCAGCGACGGCAGACACGATGACCACATGGGCCGCGCGACGCCGGCGCAGATAGCGCAGCACGAATGGAAACGGCCGTCGCACATATCCTGAGAGATTGTCCATGAGTTCTGCAAACCTGTTGAGAGTGAACGAGAATCCCTAACGTGCTTCGCACACGACGACGTGAAGAATACCGCTTCGGGTTTCCGTGCGCGTGGCCATCACTGCGCAACAATTCTGCAGCATCGAGACGGCCGTAGTTTTGTTCGTGTCAGATGGCATCAGCAAGACAGCCGTGTGGAGGAAGCAAGATGTGCTGACAGAAGGAACTTCGCAGATGCGGGAACGTTCCCGCTACTGGCACGCCGGTGTCTGGCACGTCGGTGTCGATCGTGGGCTAAGGGCTTTGTTCAACCACCATTCCAAAAAGGAGACGCAAATATGCGCATCGCGCAGGTCGCCCCGCTGACGGAGGCTGTCCCCCCCAAATTGTACGGCGGCACCGAGCGGGTGGTGCACTGGCTGACTGAGGAACTTGTGGCATTGGGGCACGACGTCACGCTGTTCGCCAGCGGCGACTCACGCACCTCAGCGAAACTCGACGCGATGTGGCCGAAAGCGCTGCGCCTCGACGGCTCAGTGCGGGATCCCAATGCGCTGCATATGGTGATGCTGGAGCGCGTGCGGCAAAAATGCGACGATGAAGAGTTCGATTTTCTGCACTTTCATCTCGACTACTATCCATTCTCGCTGTTCTACCGGCAGCCGACGCCGTTCCTGACGACACTGCATGGCAGGCTCGACCTGCCGGAGCATCAACCGGTATTCAGCACCTTCTCCAAGGTTCCGGTGATCTCGATCTCCAACGCGCAGCGGCGCCCGGTACCGCAGGCCAACTGGGTGCGCACCATTCACCATGGATTGCCGGAGGGATTGCTGACGCCGCAGCCGGTGCAGCCGTCGTATCTCGCCGTGCTCGGGCGGATCGCGCCGGAAAAGGGCGTGGATCGCGCCATCCGCATTGCCACAAGATGCGGCATTCCGCTCAAGATCGCAGCCAAGGTCGATCGCGCGGACCAGGACTATTACGATGAGTTGATCTCCCCGCTCATCAAGGCCAATCCGCTGGTCGAATATATCGGCGAGATCTCGGACCGCGAGAAATCCGATTTCCTGTCGGGTGCGATCGGCTTGCTGGTCCCGATCGACTGGCCGGAGCCGTTCGGCCTCGTGATGATCGAAGCCATGGCCTGCGGCACGCCCGTGATCGCCTATAATCGCGGTTCGGTCCCGGAGATCATCGACCCCGGTCTCACCGGCTTCGTCGTGGAAGACGAGACCAGCGCGGTTGCCGTGGTCGATCGCCTTTCCGCGCTGGACCGAACTGCGATCCGCAAGCAGTTCGAGGTCCGCTTCACCGCGCGTCGCATGGCGCTGGATTATCTTGCCGCGTATCGCGGCCTGATGGAGGAAGCCGAGCCGCGCATCAAGCTGGTGAGCAGCGCCGAGTAGCGTGACAAAGGTCGCCGTCATTGCGCGGCCGTAGGGTGGGCAAAGGCGCACTTGCGCCGTGCCCACCATCTATCCTCGACGCGAAAGAATGGTGGGCACGCTTCGCTTTGCCCACCCTACTGGTTCATCAACTCACCGCCGTCCGTTTCGGCTCGACGATCTCGAACATTCGCGGGAATTCGTCCATCAACGTCATCAACTCGGCGAGCCGCATAGCATCGCCGCTGACCTTGATCTTGCCGGAGGCGACTGCTTCCGGGAATGTCGTCAGCTTCGCGATCACTTCGTCGAGCACGCCGCGCGGCAGCGTGAAGCTGGCGTCGGCATCGGACGCTTGCGCGCCCGCGGCATAAGTCAGTGCGCAGTTTTCCAGATTGAGGATGAAGGCCTCATTGGTGTCGGCGAAATTCCAGTTCAGCACGATGCGCTTGCCTTCGGCCTTGGGGCCGTTGAGACGAACGCCGAGCACGTCCCATAGCTGCTCGGTGCGCAGCGCCGCCAGCGTTTCGCGCGGCATCGTCGAGCGTGGCGGCACCTTCGGCATGCCCTGCCGCAATTCCTGCGCGCCGAACAGGTAGGCGTTGCGCCAGGTCGAGCTCTCCGAGGCGTAGCCGAGCTGCTCGAACGTATCGGCGAGCATGGCGCGCGCCGCCTGGTTGTCGGGATCGGCAAACACCAGATGGCTCACCGCCTGCGCCACGAATCGAAATTCGCCTTTGGCAAAATCCTTGGCCGCGCGCGCTAGGATCGCGTCCGCACCGCCCATATACTCGACATATTTCCTGCCTGACTCCACCGGCGGCAGCGGATCGAGATTGACGGGATTGGCGTCGTACCAGCCGAGATATTTTTGGTAGATCGCCTTCACATTGTGCCTGATGTGGCCGTAGTAGCCGCGGCCGTGCCAGGCGCCCTCCAGACTCGCCGGCAAGCGAATGGCTTCCGCGATTTCGGTCGCGGTGAGCCCGTGGTTCATCAGGCGGATGGTCTGGTCATGCGAGAATTTATAGAGATCGCGCTGCTGGCGGATCATGGTGTCGATCCGCTCCTGCCCCCACACCGGCCAATGATGCTGGCCGCACATCGCATCCGCCTTGCCGCCCCACATCTGCAGGGCTTCACCGAGATACTTTGACCACGCCAGCGCGTCGCGCACATCGGCGCCGCGGAACGGCAGCAGATTGTGGAAATTATGCGTGCAGTTCTCCGCGAGGTTCAGGAGCTTGTAGCGTGGGATGAAGAAATGCATTTCCGCCGGGGCTTCGCTGTTCGGCGCCATCTGGAATTCGAATTCCACACCGTCGATGGTTCGCTTGTCGCCGGTTGCGATGATCAGATCAGTGGGGCGCAACAGCGCGACCGCACCCGCCGCCATGGTCTTGCCGAGCCCGCAATCGACCTGCCCGCGTACGCCCTTCGCCAGCAGCGGCCCGAACTGATACATCGCGCGGCGCAGCATCGCCGGCCCGGCGATGATGTTTTCCGAGACCGCATGCTCCATGAACAGATTGGGCGCGATGATCGGCACCTTGCCGCCGGCCAGCGTCTTGTCGTCGAGCACGCCGCGCGCGCCGCCCCAATGGTCGGTATGGGTGTGGGTGAAGATGACGGCGGCGACCGGCCGCTTTCCACGATGCTGGAAGTAGAGCTCCATCGCGGCCCGCGCGCCCTCGATCGAAGTCAGCGTATCCACCACGATCACGCCGCTGTCGCCCTCGATCAGCGTCATGTTGGCGATGTCGAGGCCGCGCACCTGGTAGACGCCGGGCACCACCTCGAACAGGCCGTGATGCATGTTGAGCCGCGACTGCCGCCAAAGGCTGGGGTCGACAGTCGGCGGGGCTTGTTCTGCGGAGAGGAAGCCGTATGGCTCCAGACTCCAGACCACCCTGCCCTGCGGCGACGTGATCCTGGCGTTCTCCACCGTGCCGAGGAAGCCGCGCGCGGCGTCGTCGAAATCTCTGACGTCGGAGAACGGCAGCGCCTTCAGCGTCGCTGCGTGCTGCGCGATGACGGAGGCGGAAGCCTCCTTTGGAGATTCCTTGGGGGTTTCCGTCGTGGCTGGTTGGCTCATTGTTGGGTACTCCCTTGCGCAAACAAAAATCGGAACGACGTCAGCGGAACTGCAGCCCCTCGAACTGGCCGCTGTTGCGCCATCCATCGATGTATTTGAAGTAGGCCATCGGGCCTGCGGGATGCCCGACATTGAGCTTGGCCGCCAGCCCGGGTTCACGTCCTTCATTGTTGTAGTAGCCCGGCGTGCAGTCGGGCGAGCCGATCATACGGCCCGCACCGGTCAACAGCAGTTCGACCCAGCGGTCCTCGGCTTCCCTGGTGACTTCGATCTCCTTGAAACCGTTCGCCTGTGCGTGCCGGATCATCAGCGCAATCGTCTTCGCAGCCTCGGTCAGATTGTGCGGCACATTGGAGATGAGATTGGCGCCCTGCGTCGGCTGCACGAAGAACGCGTTCGGAAAGCCGTGGACGTGGATGCCGTGCTTGGTGCGCATGCCCTCGGCCCAATGGTCCGATAGCTTGACGCCGCCACGGCCGGTCAGATCGAAGCCGGCGCGCCGCTTGTACTCGGTGCCGACCTCGAACCCCGAAGCGTAGATGATACAGTCTAGCGCGTATTCCTTGCCCGCGACCACGACGCCGTTCTTGGTGATGCGCTCGATGCCCTTGCCGTCAGTATCGACCAGATGCGTGCCCGGCGTGTTGAAGGCTTGAAGGTAGGAGTCATGGAAGCACGGCCGCTTGCAGAGCTGGCGATACCAGGCTTTCAGTTTCGTCGCCGTTTCGCGGTCGCTGACGATCGCATCGACCCGCGACCGGATTTCCTCCATCTTCTCGAAATCGGAATCCTCGAACGCCGCCAGCATGTTTTGTGGGATTCGCTGCTCGCGCGGCAGATCCATGATCTTGGCGCGAATTCGCCGCGA
This sequence comes from Bradyrhizobium sp. SRL28, assembly GCF_018596315.1. Taxonomy (GTDB): domain Bacteria; phylum Pseudomonadota; class Alphaproteobacteria; order Rhizobiales; family Xanthobacteraceae; genus Bradyrhizobium. The sequence continues at coordinate 281,341 of NZ_JAHEAG010000001.1, forward strand.
CAGATCGGTCCAGCCGTCCTGCACCAGATCCTCTTCCGCGGAGCCGCCGGCCTGGTTGGCGGTAAAATTCTCCAGCCAGCGCTGCTGCCAGCCTGATGTCGCAATCCCCGAAAACCATTTCGGATCGATCGGCGCATTGGCTCTGATGTCGACGGATGACGGCGTGCGCTGGAAGACATAGAGCTCCTTGCAGGCGCGCGCGAGATGCGGCACGCACTGCACGGAAGTGGCGCCGGTGCCGATGATGCCGACGCGCTTGTCCGCCAGTTTTTCCATCGGCGCTCCCTTGGGATCGCCGCCCGTGTAGTCGTAGTCCCAGCGGCTGGTGTGGAACGAGTGCCCCTTGAACGACTCGATGCCTTCGATGCCGGGAAGTTTCGGCACGTGCAGCGGCCCGGTGCCCATGCCGACGAACTGCGCGGTGAAGGCATCGCCGCGGTTGGTGCGGATGGTCCAGCGCGATTTTGCCTCGTCCCAATCGAGGCTTACGACCTCGGTGTGGAAGAGCGCGTTGTCGTACAGGCCATATTGCTTGCCGATGCGCTGGCAGTGCGCGAGGATTTCCGGCGCATGCGCATATTTCTCCGAGGGCATGTGGCCGGTTTCTTCGAGCAGCGGCATGTAGACCATCGACGCCGTATCGCATTGCGCGCCGGGATACCTGTTCCAGTACCAGGTGCCGCCGAAGTCGCCGCCCTTCTCGATGATGCTGATATCCCTGACCCCGGCTTCCGACAGACGCGCGGCGGTGGCAAGCCCGGCAAAGCCGCCGCCGATGAAGGCGAAGGTGACGTGATCGGTCTTCGGCTCGCGCGCGGTAACCGGCGTATAGGGATCGTCGAGATAAGGCGCGAGCTGCCCCGCGACACGGAGATACTGGTCGTTACCATCGGGACGCAGCCGCTTGTTGCGCTCCTCGAGATATTTTTGGCGCAGCCGCTCCTTGTCGATCGCAGGGCTCTGCGAAGCCTTTGCTTGTTCAGTCATCGTCATCCGGAGCGCCTTTCAGAAAATTACGAGCGTGCCTGTCATTACCACCGCTCAGGACGGATGTGCGGACAGATACGGCGAATTTGCAATCGACCAGGACGGCATCGGCTCCATGCGAAAGATCTGCCGCAGATGGACTTCATCGGGGCCGTCGCCGATGCGCAGCAGGCGGCCCCAGGCCAGCGCCTGATGGATCGGCGTATCGTCGGAGCCGCCCATCGCGCCGAACACCTACATGGCGCGGTCGGCGATCCGCTGCAGCATCGCCGGCACCGCGACCTTGATCAGCGATACATCGCGCCAGGCGTCCTGGTGGCCGGCCTGATCGAGCCGCCACGCACAGCGATAGGCCAGCAGGCGCGCCTGCTCGAGTTCGACGCGGGATTCGGCGATCCAGCGCTGCACGGTGTCGTACTGGATCACGGTGCGCCCGAAGGCGGAGCGCTCCGACGAGCGCACCATCATCAGTTCGATCAGCAGTTCGCAGAGCCCGATCGAGCGCATGCAATGATGGATGCGGGCCGGCCCCAGCCGAATTTGCGCGACCTTGAAACCTTCGCCCTCGGCGCCGAGCAGGTTCGAACGGGGCACGCGTACGTTATCGAATGTCAGTTCGCCGATCGGGGCGACGTGATCCTCACATCCCATCCAGCGCAGCCGCCGCACCAGGCGAACGCCCGGCGTCTCCATCGGCACGATGATGCATGAATGGCGGCTGGTGCGGTCGGCATTGGAATCGGTCACGCCCATCACGATCAGGAAGCTGCATTTTGGATGCGCCGCGCCGGTGATGAACCATTTGTGTCCGTTGATGACGTAGTCGTCGCCGTCGCGGACCATGCGCGTGGCGATGTTGGTGGCATCGGATGACGCCACATCAGGTTCGGTCATGCCGAAGGCCGAGCGGGTTTTGGCTTCCAGCAGCGGCTGCAGCCAGCGCGCCTTCTGTTCAGAAGTGGCGCAATTCTGCAGCGCGATCATGTTGGGCACGTCGGGCGCCTGACAGTTGAAGACCTCAGGCGCCCAGAACAGCCGGCCCATGACTTCAGCCAGCGGCGCATATTCGAGATTGGAAAGCCGGGTGCCGGGTTCGTCGTCGGACAGTTCGGGAAGGCCGAGATTCCACAGCCCTGCTGCCCGCGCCTTGTGTTGAAGGTCGGCCATGAAGGGCGCAGCCTCGCCCTTGGCGACGTGCGCAAGCCAGGCGCGGTGGCGCGGCAGAACTTCCTGATCGAAGAACGCCTGCAGCTTCTCCAGCCATGCTTCCGATCGACCGGAAAGATCGAAATCCATGTCGCCTCCCGCTTTTTCGGGAACCTAAGCGTATATCGACACAATTTGCAAATTCATTTCGATATATTGACAGAACTAGGGAACCATGGCCAAAATTCGGTCATGGGAGCGATTTCCAGTATTGATACCCCGAAGCCCCGGACGGCGGAGGACCAGGCCGATCCTTCCTTCGCGACCACGCTGGCGCATGGGCTCGACGTGCTGGCCGCGTTCCGCAACCGCAGCGGCTCGCTGTCGAACGCGGACCTCGCACTGCATACCGGCCTGTCTCGGCCGACGGTGTCGCGGCTGACCTACACGCTGGCGCAACTCGGCTATCTCAAGCGCGACACCAAAGGACGCTTCCAGCTCGGGCTCGGCATTCTGGCCGCGGCCTATCCGGTGCTGTCGGCGCTGAAGGTCCGGCAACTCGCGCGGCCCCTGATGCGCGATTTCGCCGCCTATACCGGCGGCACGGTTTCCATCGCCATGCCGTTCGGCCTCGACTTCATCTATGTTGAAACGCTGCGTACCACCGACGCAGTAACGCATTTGCCCGACGTTGGCTTTGCGAGTTCATTGGCGCCCACCGCCGTCGGCCGCGCGCTGCTGTCGCTGTTCACCAAAGAAGAACTCGACGCGTATTTGGCGAACGTGAAAGCCGAGCGCCCGGAAGAAGCCGACTATGTGCAGGCGCGGACCCTGCCTGATGTCGAGCTTTGCAAGGAGCGCGGCTTTGCGATCTCGCTCGGCGAATGGCGGCGCGAAATTTTCGGCGTCGCCGCGCCGCTGTACCGCACGGCCTCGGGCGACTGCCTTTCCGTCAATTGCGGCATCCCGTCGTTTCGATTCAACGCCGAACAGATCGAGCGCGAATGCGCGCCGCGCATGCTGGGCCTGGCGCGCAGTATCCGCTCGCTGGTAGCGAACGACTGAATACCCCCGAAAGAGGGGCAAAGGCGCATCGTCTCGAACGATGCGAAAAAATGGGGAGGGAAGAATGAGCCGGATCAAAACCGTGCTGGGCTTCGCCGTGGGTTTTGCTTTGGTCCCAGCCATGCTGCTCGCCGATGCCGCGCAGGCGCAGAACAACTACCCGAACCGTCCGATCCGCATCATCGTGCCCTACCCCGCCGGCGGCATCGTCGACATCGTCGCGCGCGCCGTGACCGAACAGGTCGGCCGCGACTGGAAACAGACGGTGGTCGTCGAAGCAAGACCGGGCGGCAACAGCAATATCGGTACCGCCTCAGTGGCGCGCAGCGAACCCGACGGTTACACGTGGCTCGTCACCGGCCCGGCGGCGCTGGTCAACCCGATGCTCTACAAGGACGCCGGCTGGGACGCGCTGAAAGATCTTAGATGCGTCGGCCTCGCCGTCTGGAATCAAAGCGTCGCACTGGTTCATCCCTCGATGCCGGCCAAGACGATCGCCGAGTTTGTGGAGATCGCGCGCAAAAAGCCCGGCGAGCTTAATTTCGGCAATCCCGGCACCGGTTCATCGATCGATCTGAGCGCGCAAAAACTGTTTCAGGCGGCAAACATCAAGCTCACCGATGTCGGCTACAAGGGCCAGCCGCAAGCCTTGATCGACCTGATGACCAACCTGATGCATTTCGAGATCGTCTCGCTCGAACTGGCATTGCCGCACATCAAGGCAGGCAGCGTGAAGCCGCTGGCCGTGATGACCGACAAACGTGTCGCCGACCTGCCTGATGTGCCGACGATTGCGGAAGCGGGATTTCCGGAAGCCACTTATGTGCCCTGGTATGGCATCTATGTTCAGGCGGGGACACCAGATGCCATCGTCGAGAAAATCAACGACGGCATCAACAAGGCGCTGCAGAACCCGGAAGTGCAGCGCCAGCTATCGGTCGCCAATATCCCGGGCAAGCCGATGCCGCTCAAGGACCTCGCCGCACTGATGAAGACGGATTACGAGAAGCTGACGAAGGTGATCGCGACGTCGGGCATGGCGCTACAGTAACGCGGGCCGATCCTGTCGCTAATTGAGCGCCCACAGGTAGGCCAGCGTCGCCGCGATCCCGAGAGCCGTTCTGACCGCGTGCAGGCCTCCCCACTTCACGATCAGCGCGCGTGATTGCGCCCCGGCGTCTTGTTCGGCAATCGCCTTCAACGCGCGGTTGGTCGGCATGATGCCAAACAGCGTATAGGGCCAGTTGGCGAGAATAAGCACCGCGCCGACAATCCAGCGCCAATCCCCAGTCAGCCAAGCGGCGATCAGACCGAGCACGCCTGAAATGACCGCGCCGCTCGCCTGCATCTGAAGACCGCGGTCGTAGCTTGGCTTCCACTGTTTCAAAAGGGCCCGGTCATCAAGACTGAGGCGAGCCGGCTGCTCGGCGAAACTGACGTAGAATGCGGCCCCGGCGAACGCGGCGGCGACAATCGTCGCAAGCTGTCCTGCAAGCATGACTCACTCCACATCATCTCTTCAAGGTCATCGCAAACTCAGGCATGGCGCTGCAGATACAAAACACCAGCCTCACCGCGTCATTGCGAGGAGCCAACGGGTCCGGCCTTCGGCCGGCCCGATGATAAACTCCGCGACGAAGCAATCCATATCTCAACGCGAGGATAGATGATTGCTTCGCTGCGCTCGCAATGACGGCTGAGAGCGCCCCCTACTTCTTCACCTTGCTGGCATCCATCTTGATCGACGTATCCAGCATCTTGACCGAAAACGCGCTGTTGACGTCAAACGGCTTCTCCATGCCGAGATAAGTCTGCACCAGTTCGTAATCCTTCTTCATCCGCTCGGCGTCGATCCAACCCAGCGCCTTGGTCGTGGTGAAATCGTCCGTCATCAGGAACTTGATGCGCTCCCACTGGCGCTGCTGGTTTTCCTTGTCGAGACCGGAGGCCTGATCGAGCAGCGCCTTGAGGCACGGCGCGACGTCGGCGACGCAGGCGGCATACGCCTTCTGGCTGATCTTGACGAATTCCTCGACCAGCTTCGGATTCTTCGCCAGATACGCGCCGTTGACAATCAGCGAGTTGCCGTAAGGATTGAGCCCGATATCCTTCCAGTTGACGTAGCCGAGGTCGGCGCCGAACTCGATCACCTTCAGATCGTGCTCGTTGTAGAAATCGCTGATGATATCGACGGTATGGCTCTTCAGCGCCGCGATCTTGGCGGTGGGGCCGACATTGACGAAATTCACGGAGTCAGGTGCGATGCCGGCGGCCTTGGCAAAGGCCGGCCACATCACGCGCGAGGCGTCGCCGGGCGGATTGCCGATCTTGTGGTTCGGAAAGTCCTTCGGCCCGTTCACGCCATAGCTCTTCAGCCAGTAGAAGGTCTGCCCGGTGTTGGCGTAGATGCTCATCAGCGCCACCACGTCGGCGCCCTTGCTTTTGGCCACCAGCATGGTCGCGAGATCGGCGATGCCGAACGGCGATCCGCCGGAGCCGACCTTCAGCGAGGAGACGCCGGACCCCTTGCCGACCTCGATCGTCAGGTCGATGCCGGCCTTCTCGTACCAGCCCTGCGCCTTGGCGTAATAGAACGGCGAATGATCCGCCGTCGGCGTCCAGTTCAGGATCAGGTTGACGGCCTCGGCGGCCGCACAGGGCACAGCCGGTACGGCAAGCGCAAGCGCCAATCCCGCAATTCGCAACCCCTTCATGGCAACCCTCCTCGTTTGCAACCGATCTTGTCGCCGCACGCCGGTGACGCTACCAATGCAACAAGGGACCAGACGACTTGTCAACTATTTGGTTGGAAATGCCCAGAAAACGCATCGACGATACCAAGCCGCAGCGGCGCGATCCGGCCGCAACCCGCAAGAAACTGCTGACGGCGGCGCGGCGGGAATTCGCCAGCAGCGGCCTTGCCGGGGCCCGGGTCGACGAGATCGCCGCGCGCGCGGGCGTCAACAAGCAGCTCGTGTATCACTATTTCGGCGACAAGGACGCGCTGTATCTGGCGGTGCTCGAATGGGTCTACGAAGAAATCCGCGCGCAGGAGCGCAAGCTCAATCTCGAGGGATTGCCGCCCGAACAGGCGATCAAGAAACTGATCGAGAGTTCCTTCGACCACCTCGCCGCGCATCCGGACTTCATCGTGCTGTTGAACGACGAAAACCGCGGCGGCGCCCGGCACGTGCGCGGCTCCCGCAAACTGGAGGCGATGCATTCCCCGCTGGTCAGCCTGGTTTCGACCATCCTCGGCGAGGGCGTAAAGGCCGGCATATTCCGCAGGGGTATCAACCCCGTACACCTCTATATCTCGATCGCCGGGCTCAGCTATTTCTACTTCTCGAACACGCCGACCCTATCGGCGATTTTCGGCAAGGACTTGTCGAGCCGGGCGGCGCGGCAGGCCCGCCGCAAGCATGTCGTCGATCTGGTAATGCACTCGCTGCGGCCCTAATCAACCAGATGGTTGATTACCGGGAAAGGCCGCGATAGATTACCGCCACGCGGCCGGGAACCGGCTGCGCGTCTAAAGGGAGTGTGCGGTGTTCAGCGGTGACGGCGGATCGGCACGGTCTTTCGCGATCATCCTGATCGTGCATCTGGCTGTGATCGTGCTGTGGCAGGTGCTGGTCGACGCCTTCCAGGTACCGAAATTCATTCTGCCCTCGCCGCTTGCGACCATCGCGACGCTCGGCACGCCCGGCTATGCGTGGCTCTCCAACCTCGCGGTGACGGCCATCGAAATTCTCGGCGGGTTCTGCCTTGGCGCGCTGGTCGGCATCATGCTGGCCGTGATGTTCACCTGGTCGCCGCTGATCAGCCTGTTGCTGCTGCCGCTGTTCGTGACGCTGAACATGATCCCGAAGGTGGCGCTGGGCCCGCTGTTCATCGTCTGGTTCTCCTACGGCATCTTTCCGAACATCCTGATCGCCTTTTCCATCTGCTTCTTCCCGATTTTGCTGACGACCGCACGGGGCTTGAGCGAGGTCGAGCCTGACTTGTTGGATCTCGTAAAATCGCTGCGCGGCTCGCGCTGGACGCTGTTCCGGAAAATCCAGTTGCCGGGCGCGCTGCCTTACGTGTTTTCCGGGATGAAGGTCGGCGCGATCCTGGCGGTGGCCGGCGCCATCGTCGGCGAATTCATCGCCTCCGAGCGGGGGCTCGGCTATCTCATGATCCAGGTGCAATCCTCGCTCGATACGCCGGCGATGGTGATGGCCGTCGTGCTCCTGACGTTGCTGGGCGTGGCGCTGTACGGGCTCGTGCTCGGCTTGGAGCGGATGTTCGTCGTCCGCGACATCCGGCTGCAATAAGACAGGGAATGAACATGCTGCTGACGCGCGAGAACCTGCCGCAGACGATTGCCGATATCGCAGCGCTGGACGACCTGCTGTGCCGCCCAAGCCAGGCGCTGATCGACGATCTCCGCAAAATCGATGGTGACATCATGATTTTGGGCGTTGCCGGCAAGATGGGGCCGACGCTGGCGGGCCTTGCCAAAGCGGCCGCGCCGGAGCGCCGTGTGATCGGCGTCGCGCGCTTCAGCGATCCCGCCGTCAAGGACTGGCTGCAGGGGCGCGGCGTCGAGACGTTGAATTGCGATCTGCTCGATGAGGCCGCGATCAAGGCGCTGCCGAAGGCTCCGAATATAGTCTTCATGGCCGGGCGCAAATTCGGCGCCGAAGGCGACCTCTCGCTGACCTGGGCGATGAATTCGCACGTCCCTGCCCTGGTCGCGCAGGCCTTTGCGGGTTCGCGCATCGTGGCGTTCTCGACCGGCTGCGTCTATCCGTTCGTGCCTGTCAACGGCAAGGGCTCGGATGAGGATATGGCGCCCAATCCGCCCGGCGAATACGCGCAATCCTGTGTCGGGCGCGAGCGCATGTTCGAGTACTTCTCGAAGCAGCATTCGACGCCCGGGCGGTTGTTCCGGCTCAACTACGCGATCGACATGCGCTACGGCGTGCTGCACGACATTGCGAGCAAGGTGCTGCAGGGCAAGCCGATCGACGTCAGCCTCGGCCACGTCAATTTCATCTGGCAGGGTGACGCGTCCGCGCAGGCGCTGCGCTGTCTGGCGCATTGCGACACGCCGACATCGCCGATCAATGTCAGCGGTCACGAGATTCTCGCCGTGCGCGATCTCGCGGCAAAATTCGGCCAGCGTTTTGGCCGCGCACCCGTGATCGTCGGCAAGGAAGAGCCGACGGCGTGGCTCACCGACACCTCGCAGGCGGTGAAGCTGTTCGGCCTGCCGATCGTCGATACCGAGCAACTCATCAGTTGGACCGCCGACTGGGTGTCGCGATCGATGCCGAGCCTGGGCAAGCCCACCAAATACGAGGTGCGCGATGGCCGCTACTGAGCCGATCGACATTGTCGAGCTCGGCGTTGGCGACGCGCAGGCCGGGCTGGTGCTGTCGACCGAAGCGGGCTGGAACCAGAACGAGGCCGACTGGCGGTTTTTCCTGAGCAAGGGAGTCGTGCTTGGCATACGGGACAGCGCCAGGTTGGTGGCGACTGCTGCGCTGCTGCCCTACTCGGCAGGCAATGCCTGGATCAGCATGGTGCTGGTGACCGTGGACTTTCGTCGCCGCGGCATTGCGACAAAACTCGTCGATGCGTGCCTCGACGTGGCAGCAAGGCGTGGTCTCACGACCTGGCTGGACGCGACACCTGCCGGCGCCGCCGTCTACGGGCCGCTCGGCTTCACGCCGACGCTGCAATTGAGACGGTTGCGGCTAACGAAACCGCAAGGCACCGGGGCGTCTCGGCCGCTGTCGGCGGGCAACCTGGACGCCTTGGCCGCACGCGATACCAGCGCCATGGGCTTCGACCGCAGCACATTGTTGTCAGAATTTTCCGCGCGCCCGGGCTCTCGCATCGTGTCTGATGACCGGGCTATGGCCCTCATCCGCAATGGACGCACCGCGCGTCATATCGGTCCGCTGCTGGCCGATCGCGCCGATCAGGCGCTCGCGCTGGTGGATGCCATTGTTAGCTCCGAGACCGGCCCCTGGCTGATCGACGCCGTCCATTCTCAGGAAGAGTTTCTGAACGGGCTTGTTCAGTCAGGCTGGAACATCGAGCGGCCGTTTCAGCGCATGCGCTTTGGCCGTCCCACCGCGTCGCCCGCGCAACTGCCGTTCGCGGTCGCCGGCCCGGAATTTGGATAGGAAGTGCCGTCATGCACCATAGCGAAATCAAAGCCGACGTTCGCAAGCTGATCGCCGACGGCACGGTACTCCCGGCGCATCCGCTCGCGCTCGACGCCGACCGCGCTCTCGATGTCAGGCATCAGCGCGCTCTGACGCGCTATTACCTGGATGCCGGCGCCGGAGGATTGGCCGTCGGCGTGCACACCACGCAATTCGCCATCCGCGACGTCGGCCTGTACCGGCCGGTGCTGGAACTGGCAGCGGAGACCGCGGCTTCGTGGACCAAGCGTCCGGTTGCGATGGTCGCAGGCCTGGCCGGTGCCACCCGACAAGCCATCGCGGAGGCGCAAACCGCACGTGGCATCGGCTACCACGCCGGCCTGCTCAGCCTTGCTGCGATGAAATTGGCATCGGAGGACGAGATTATTGGGCATTGCGAGGCCGTGGCGCGGGAAATTCCGCTGGTTGGCTTCTACCTGCAGCCGGCCGTCGGCGGCGTCATTCTCAGCGCCGATTTCTGGCGCCGCTTCGCTGCCATCGACAACGTCATCGCCATCAAGATCGCGCCGTTCAACCGCTACCGAACGCTCGACGTTCTGCGCGGCGTGGCGGCGGCCGGCGCGCTCGACCGCGTCGCGCTCTATACCGGCAATGACGATCACATCCTGCTCGACCTGATGCTGCCGTTCGACCTGCGCGACAAGGGCGTCACCACCCGCGCCTATTTCAAGGGCGGCCTGCTCGGGCACTGGTCGGTATGGACCGCGAGCGCGATCAAGCAGTTCGAGATGTGCAAGGCCGCGCGCGGCAAGGACAGCGTGCCGGCCGATCTTCTGGCGCTCGACGCCCGCGTGACCGACTGCAACAGCGGGTTCTTCGATGTCGCCAATAACTTTCACGGCTGCATCGCAGGTTGCCATGAAGTGCTGCGGCGACAAGGGTTGATGCAGGGGCTGTGGTGCCTCGATCCCGCCGAAGGGCTCAGCCCCGGGCAGATGGCCGAGATCGACCGCGTCTGCCGCGAGCATGCCGACCTCTCCGACGACGCCTTCGTGAAGGCGAACTTGCAGAAATGGCTGGCATGAGCGCCGACGACCCCTTCATCAGCCTGCGCAACGTCCGCAAGATCTACCGGTCCAAGGGCACGGAGTTCCTTGCCGTCTCCGACGTCACCATGGACGTGCAGGAAGGCGAACTGGTCTCGCTGGTCGGCCCTTCCGGCTGCGGCAAGACCACGGTGCTGAAGATCCTGGCCGGGCTGCATGAGGCCGACGGCGGCACGATCAAGATCGGCAATTCGAAAACGCCGTTCGACCCTGCCCGCGATATCGGCATGGTGTTCCAGCAGGCGCTATTGCTGAAATGGCGAACCATTTTGGACAACGTGCTGTTGCCGGCCGAAATCGTCGGCCTGCCGATGAAAGCCGCGCGATCCCGCGCCCGCGATCTGCTCAACCTGGTCGGCCTCGCCGGTTACGAAGACAAATATCCCCAGCAATTGTCCGGCGGCATGCAGCAGCGCACAGCGATTGCGCGCGCCTTCATCCACGATCCAAAACTGATCCTGATGGATGAGCCGTTCGGCGCGCTCGACGCGCTGACCCGCGAACAGATGAATCTCGAAATGCTGCGGATCTGGCGCGAAAGCGGCAAGACCATCCTGTTCGTGACGCACTCGATCCAGGAAGCCGTGTTTCTCGCCTCGCATTGCGCCGTGCTGACCGCAGGACCAGCGCGGATGGCGGAGTATTTCCCGATCGAGCTGCCGTTCCCGCGCGCCTTGCCGATCAAGACCACGGACGAGTTCGGCGCCTATGCGCGGCGAATTTACGCGAGCCTGGGATTGAGCCCAGGCGCCTGAGCCCGCTACTCATACGCCACAGGCCCGGTATCGCGATAGGCCCAGCAACTCTCCTTCGGCAGTGAAACCTGAGTCTCGACACCGACCTGATGCCGGGCCGCGGTGCCGAGTTCGACCACCTCCAGCCGCCGGCCGAACAGTTCGATGCCATAGGCCGTCTGCGTGCCCTGATAGCGGCGGTCGAGGACGCGGGCGGGAAAGACGTTGGCGCCGCCATGTTGGCCGATCGAGATGTTCTCCGGCCTTAGCGCAATGCGTACCTTCTCATCCGGGCTGAGCGAATGCAGCAATGCCACCTCGCCCCGCCGTCCCTCGCCGAAATCGACCGTGCCGAACACGCCATTGCGCGACACCAGCGTGCCGGCGAGTTCATTGGTCGCGCCCGTGAAGTTGGCGACGAACAAATCCGCTGGACGGTTATAGATCGCGTCAGGCGTATCCATCTGCAGCAGCTTGCCGTCGCGCATCACGCCGATGCGGTCGCCGAGCACGACTGCTTCGGCCTGGTCATGGGTGACGTACAGTGCGGTCATCCCGGTTTGCTTCAGGATGACGCGGAGATCATCCCGCAGCCGCAGGCGCAGCTTGGCATCGAGGTTCGACAAGGGCTCGTCGAGCAGCAGCAATTGCGGCCGGTAGACGATGCTGCGCGCCAGCGCCACGCGCTGCATCTGGCCGCCGGATAATGCGACCACCGGCCGTTCGGCATATTCCGACAAGCCGACCAGTTCGAGCGCCTCGTCGACCTTGCGGCGAGCGTCGCTGCGCGAAAGCTTTCGGTGCTTGAGCGGATAGACCACGTTCTGCCGCACCGTCATATGCGGCCACACCGCATAGGACTGAAACACCATGCCGAGATCGCGCAGGCGCGGCGGCACCAGAATGCCGCGCTCGGGCGACGAGACCACCCTGCCGACGATGCTGATTTCACCCGAGGTCGGATGCTCCAGTCCGGCAACGCAGCGCAGTGTCGTGGTCTTGCCGCAGCCGGAGGGGCCGAGCAGAACCACGATCTCGCCGGCCGGCACGGCAAAACTGACGCCGTCGATCGCCGGCCGGCCGATCGCAAACTGCTTGCGCAGGTCGGTAACTTCGAGCGTCGCTGTCATAGGCGCAATGATTTCCCTGATGCGACGATCATTGCCCGTACCCGTAGGTCTTGTTCCACTCGGCGACCCAGGCCGTGTGCAACTTCACATACTCGTCAAACTTGGGGAACCAGACCTTGACCACCTTGGGATCAAAACCTTCCGGATAGGCCGGCGGCACTTTCAGTGATGTGAGGTTGCCGAGTTCCTTGATCATGAACGTCTGCCCCTCCTTCGACAGGCACCAGTTCAGAAACAGTTTTGCCGCATTGGGATGCGCGGCGGTCTTTGGAATGCCCGTGGCATAAGGATTGACCGGCGCGCCTTCCGGCGGAAAGAAGATCTGGATCGGCGCGCCGTCCTTCTGCTTCGGATAGATCGCATTGTAGAGCAAAGGCCCCATGGCGATTTCGCCGCGCACCAGCGAATCCGACATCGGCGCGCCCGATGGATACAGCACCGGACGGGTCGCCGCCTGCTTGGCCCAATAGTCCTCGCCGAGCACCTGCCGTTCGAACATCACCCGCGTCCACGTGGTGCCGCCTGACGGAGCGATCACCTGCCCGGTCAGTTTGTTGTATTCGGGCTTGGTAAGGTCCATCCAGGATTTGGGCGGGTTCTTTACCAGCTCGGTGTTGTAAGCGATCGACCATACCAGCGTGGCGCGCGGCCAGAGCTGGGGCGCGATCTGCGCGTCGGGATTGTAGTCGGCCGCGTTCGGCGGCGCGTAGTCCTGGAACATGTCGGCCATCGGCTGCATCAGCGCGCGGTCGGAATGATCGACCACGTCGGCGATCAGTTTGCCGGCCGCGGCCTCGGTCTTCACGCGGGTGATCAATTGGCCGCCCGGCGCGCGCACCATCTCGACCTTGATCTCGGGGAAGCGCTTGTTGAAGGCCTTGATGACCTGCTGTTCCACTTCGGCGAAATTCGCGGTGTAGAAGACCAGCTTGCCTTCGGCCTTCGCGGCCGCAATCAATTCGGGCGAGCCAAACTCCTGCGCCTGCGCCGCGCTCCATGTCAGCGCAAGACCGGCGATACCGGCGATTGCGGCAATGTTGGTGAAGATCCTTCCAGTCATAGCCAATCCTCCCGTTCGTCTTGTTATCCGGTTCGGGCGACACTGCCCTGCGCCGCACCGCGCGACAGCCAATTGGCGCCGCCGATGAGAACGCCGAGCAGAACAGTTTGCACCAGGCTGAACGCGGCGGTCTTTCCGAGGTTTCCGCCTTCGTAATAGTCGAGCAGAAGCACCGACATCACCATGGTGTTGCTGGTGTAGAGGAACAGCGACGAGCCGAGTTCGCGGATCGCGAGCACGAATAACAGCGTCATCGAGGCGATCACGCCCGGCCGCGCCAAAGGCAGCACGATCGTCCTGATGGTGCCGAGCACGCCCTTGCCGCAGACCCAGGCGGCTTCCTCGAGCTCGCGATGAATCTGCATGAACGAGGTCGACAACGACTTGACCGTATCGGGCATGAAGCGCGCGATGAACGCCAGCGCCAGGATCCAGATCGTGCCGTAGAGACCGCCGGGAATGCCGATCCATGCCCAGAGATAGGCGACACCGACCACGAGGCCAGGGATCGCGACAGGCAGGGTCGAAATCACGTCGATCCAGCGCCGGCCCGTCACCTGGGTGCGGTGAATGGTGTAGCCGATCGCAAACGCCAGCGCGCCGCCGACCACGGCGGTGATGATGCCGACCTCGACGGAGTTATAGATCGAGCGCATGGTCAGCGGATTGTCGAAGATGCTGTGAAAATGCATCAGGGAATACTGCCTGGCGTCGAACAGGCTGCTGACGTCGCGGATGAACATGAATTTTCGAAATGCCGCGACGATCAGGGCGAGCAACGGCAGCACCACCACGACCAGGAGATAGACAATGCCAAGGCCGAAGGTGAACCAGCGCCAGCGCCCGAGATCGAGGCTGCGCGGACGGAACGCCTTGCCGGCGACGGTGGTGTAGCTGCGGCCGCTCAGCACCTTATGCTGCAGGAACACGAGCAGGCCGGTGACGACCATCAGGATGATCGCAACCGCAGCGGCGGTGTTGTAGAGCGGCGGCGACCAGTTGGTGAGCTTGAAGATATAGGTCGTCAGAACGGCAAGATTGGTCGGCGCGCCCAGCACGGCAGGAATGCCGTAGATCCCGAGCATGACGATGAACGACAGCAGCATGCCCGAGACGATCGCCGGCATGATCAGCGGAAACGTCACCGTGAACAGCGTCGCGAATGCGCTGGCGCCGGAAATCTCGGCAGCCTCCTCCAGGCTGGGGTCCATGTTACGCAGCGCCGAGGCGGTAAACATGTAGACATACGGCGCATAGTAGATGCCGAACACGAACACCAGGCCCCACATCGAATAGAAATCGACGCGCCAGTCCAGACCCACCCATTTGAACATGGTGTTGATCAGGCCGGTCTTTGGCGATCCCAGAATGGCCCATGCGACGCCCGCGACCAGCGGCGGCGCGAACAGCGGCAGAATACTGGCTGCCGCGATAACCCCTTTGAACGGCGTATTGGTGCGGACGACGATCCAGGAAAACAACAAGCCGACCACGACCGCGATCAGGGTGCCGCCGCCACAGGCGATCAGCGTATTCGCCAGCGCCTCGGCGACATTCGGGTTCGCCAGCACGGTGAGGAAGTTCGTGACCGAGAGATGACTGAGCGAGATGCCCTCGACCACCGGATTGGTGTCGGTGAGCGCGCCGAGCAGCAGCATCAGAATCGGATAGATCACCAGAAAGCCGAGGATCGCCAGCAGGAGCGTCACCCACAAGCCAGCCCATGCGCGCTGCCCCTCACTGGCGCTACGCATGACTTCGCTGCGCCGGCTCACCTGTCCGTTCAACGCGCTTCCCCTCGCCAGTGACCGTCTTTTTATGGAATTGCGGTCGCGATGCGCGGGAAGCCTAGTCGATTGCGCGAGGCGCGGAAAGGTATCCGAAAGTCGGCGCGCGGATATGGCGCGGAAGGCGCTTTTTTCGACACCGACTGTTGCTTCGCATACGCATCATGCAGCGGCGTGCCTGTGGCCCGCGCCGCGTCCGTAGTACACGCCGCGGTGGGCGCCACCGCCCCCGGCGTGGAGAGCCCAAACTAATGTCACTGGATACAACCGCAAAGCCGCCCGCCCCCGCGCCCATCGACGGCTTGCCCCCGGAACTCCGGCGCTGGGCGGTCGCGGCGATCTTTACCGCGCTAGCGATGGCCTCACTGGATACGGCGATTGCCAACGTGGCCCTTCCCGCCATTGCCGCCGACCTCCATGTCAGCCCGGCCGACGTGGTCTGGGTGGTCAACATCTATCAGATCGCGCTGGTTGCGACGCTGCTGCCGCTCGGTGCGCTCGGCGAAATCGTCGGTCATCAGCGAATCTATCTCGGCGGCCTGCTGCTGTTCACGCTGGCTTCGCTCGGTTGCGCCTTCGCGTGGTCGCTACCCAGCCTGACGGCGGCGCGGGCGCTGCAGGGATTAGGCGCGAGCGGCATCATGAGCGTGAATGCGGCGCTGGTCCGCTTCGTTTATCCGACTCATATGCTCGGCCGCGGCTTCGGCCATAACGCGCTGGTGGTCGGAACGGCGTTCACGTTCGGCCCGACGATTGCCTCCGCGATCCTTGCGATCGGGACGTGGCCGTGGCTGTTTGCGATCAACATCCCCTTCGGCGTGATCGCAATCTGGATCGGCCTGAAGACCTTGCCGAAAACACCACGCGCCAAGCACGTGTTCGATTTTGCGAGCGCGGCGCTGACCGCAAGCTGCCTCGGGCTCTTCATTATCGGCATCGGCAGCGCGGCGCATCAGGCCCCACCCGTCCTGGTCGGACTGGCGCTTGGCGCTGCATTGCTGCTCGGCTGGATCATGACCCGCAGGGATGCGGACCATCCGGCGCCGATGTTGCCGATCGACCTGTTCCGGCGGCCGATGTTCGCGCTGTCGGCCGCCACGTCGGTTTGTTCATTCGCGGTGCAGGGACTGGCTTTCGTTTCGCTGCCCTTCTACTTCGAGGACGTGTTGCACCGGTCGCAGGTGGAGACCGGCTTTTTTATGACGCCGTGGCCGCTGGTGGTCGCGATCATGGCGCCGATCGGCGGTCGGCTGTCCGACCGCTATCCCGTCGGCATCCTCGGCGGCATCGGTCTGGTGCTGCTCGGCATCGGCATGGCGCTGCTGGCGACGCTGCCGCCTGACCCGAGCATTACGAATATCGTCTGGCGCACCGTGATTTGCGGGATCGGATTCGGGTTCTTTCAAACGCCCAATTTGCGGGCACTGATGTCGAGCGCACCGCCGCACCGCAGTGGAAGTGCGAGTGGCATCGTCGCGACCGCACGCCTGACCGGACAAACCCTCGGCGCTGCGCTCGCGGCTCTGTGCTTTGCCCTCGCCGGGCACCACGGCGCGACGGTGGCGCTGATGCTCGGCGCCGGGTTTGCCGCGCTCGGCAGCCTGATGAGTTTCCTGCGCCTGGCCGTGGGCGCAGAACGGACATGACAGCCATGCGACGGGCATGTGCCCACGCAACACCGGCGGATCAGGTTTCATCCGGCGTGTAAGCACGCATTTTCTTGATTTGAACTATTCCAAGTTGCAGGCCATCTTCCCGCGCGCAGCTCACTCGGTGGATTGAGCGAACAGGGGATACGCGATGGCAAATCTCACGATCAACGGCAAATCAATCAGCGTGGACGTCGAAGACGACACGCCGCTTCTTTGGGCAATCCGGGAGAACGTCGGGCTGACCGGCACCAAATACGGATGCGGCATTGCACAATGCGGCGCCTGCACCGTGCATGTCGACGGGGTCGCGATGCGCTCCTGCGGCGTCACGGTCAGCGAAGCCGTCGGCAAGCAGATCACCACGATCGAAGGTCTCGCCAGCAATGGCGCGCTGCACAAGGTGCAGCAGGCCTGGGTCGCCAACGACGTGCCGCAATGCGGCTATTGCCAGAGCGGCATGATCATGGCCGTCGCGGCACTTCTGAAGGAGAAGCCGAAGCCGACCGACCAAGACATCAACGAGGCCGTCACCAATATCTGCCGATGCGGGACCTTCCAGCAGGTCCGCGAGGCGATCCACGCCGCCGCAAGCGCTTGAGGGGGACGCCATGAACAAGCACGTCATGCCCAAGCTCACCCGCCGCGGCTTCGTGATCGGCACCGCTGCCGCCGGCGCCGGCCTCGCCATCGGCCTGGATATTCCCTTCGGCGGACCGACCGTGGTCCGCGCCGCCGACGGCTCGCCCGAAGTCAATGTCTGGGTGGTGATCCGCCCCGACGACACGACCGTGATTCGCATCGCCCGCTCGGAGATGGGACAGGGCTCCCTCACCGGCCTTGCCCAGCTCGTCGCCGAAGAACTCGAATGCGACTGGTCGAAGGTCGTCACCGAATATCCGACGCCGGGTCAAAGTGTCGCACGCAAGCGCGCCTGGGGCGATTTCTCGACCGGCGGCAGCCGCGGCATCCGGTCCAGCCAGGACTATGTCCGCAAGGGCGGCGCCACCGCGCGCGTGATGCTGGTGCAGGCAGCCGCGAACGAATGGAAGGTGCCGGCCTCGGAATGCACCGCCGCCAACAGCATCATCACCCATACGCCGTCCGGCAAGACCACGACCTACGGCAAGGTAGTTGAAGCTGCGGCGAAGCTCGAGCCGCCGGCCGAGGTGAAGCTGAAAGATCCTAAGGACTGGAAGATCATTGGCAAGGGAGTGAAGCGGCTCGACACTGTCGACAAGACGACGGGTGCGATGATCTATGGCTCCGACGTCAAGCTACCGGGCATGCTCAACGCCGCGATCAAGGATTGCCCCGTGTTCGGCGGCAAGCTGAAGAGCTACGACGAAGCCAAAGTCATGGGCATGAAGGGCGTCAAGAAGGTCGTGCGCGTCAACGACAGCACTGTCGCCGTCGTCGCCGATACCTGGTGGCACGCCAAGACCGCGTTGGATGCGCTGCCGATCGTCTGGGACGAAGGCGAGAACGCCAAAGTCTCCAGCGAGTCGATCGCAAAGTGGCTGGCGGAAGGCCTCGACAATGCGCAGCCGGCTTACATCGGCAACCAGAACGGCGACGCCAAGGCCGCGATTGCCGGTGCCGTCAAGAAGGTCGAAGCGGTCTACAACTATCCCTACCAGAACCACGCGACCATGGAGCCGATGAACGCCACGGCACTCTATACACCGGACAAATGCGAGGTCTGGTGCGGCACGCAGAACGGCGAAGCGGCGTTCGCCGCCACCATGGAAGCGTCGGGACTGCCGGCGGAAAAATGCGAGGTGCACAAGCTCATCCTCGGTGGCGGCTTCGGCCGTCGCGGCATGACTGACTATGTCCGGCAGGCGGTTCTGATCGCCAAGGAGATGCCGGGCACGCCGGTCAAGCTGCTATGGTCGCGCGAAGAGGACATGGCGCAAGGCAAGTTTCATCCGGTCACACAATGCAAGCTGACCGGAGCCTTCGATGCCGACAATAATTTGACGGCGTTGCATGTACGGATATCGGGCCAATCGATCCTGTACACGGTGCGTCCGGCAGCGTTGGTGAACGGCATGGACACGGCTGCGTTCCAAGGCCTCGCCCCCTCCGGCGACGCGGCAATCGGCTACTCCGTGCCGAACCTGCTGGTCGAGCATTCCATGCGCAACCCGCACGTTCCGCCCGGCTTCTGGCGCGGCGTCAACGTGAACCAGAACGCGATCTATATGGAATGCTTCATGGATGAACTGGCGCAGTCGGTGGGCCAGGATCCGGTGGAATTCCGCCGCAAGCTGATGAGCAAGCATCCGAAGCATCTCGCCGTGCTCAACGCGGTGGCCGAGAAGATCGGCTGGGGCAAGCCTGCGCCGCAAGGCGTCTATCGCGGGATTGCGCAGGTGATGGGCTATGGCAGCTATGTCGCGGGTGCCGCGGAAATCTCCGTCACCGAAGGCAGCAAGATCAAGGTGCATCGCATCGTCGCCTCGACCGATCCCGGCTACGTCGTCAACCCGGCGCAGGTCGAGCGGCAGATTGCGGGCTCCTTCGTCTATGGCCTCTCCGCCCTGTTCTATGGCGGCTGCACGGTCAAGGACGGCAAGATGGAGCAGACCAACTTCGACACCTACAACTCGATGCGCATCGCGGAGATGCCGAAGGTGGAATGCGTCATGGTGCCGAGCGGCGGCTTCTGGGGCGGCGTCGGCGAGCCGACCATCGGTGTCGCCGCGCCCGCGGTGCTGAACGCCTATTTCGCGGCAACCGGAAAACGCATACGCTCAGTGCCGCTGAAGGACCAGAACATCACGTTCGCCTGACAACAGCGGGCGGCGGCTGAAACCAGCCGCCGCTCCCTTATCGGGAGATCAGCCAAATGAAAGCGCTATCTGTCGCCGTCGCGATTGCGACGGTCATGGCGTCGAGCCCCCCGGTGCTTGCGGCTTCCGTGCCCCCGCCCGGCGCAGCATCCTGCTCCGGCTGCCACACCTCCGGGGCGGCGGCAGCCTCCTCTGTGTCGCGGCTGTACGGCCGCGACGCCGGCGAGATCACGACCGCGATGACCGGATTTCGCGACGGCTCGTTTCCCGCCACGGTCATGACCCGGATCGCCAAGGGTTTCACCGACGACGAGTTGCGCGCGATTGCGGCGTGGCTCGCGGCACAGAAGTAGGAGGCCGGCATGGGTACCAGCCATCGCGTGAGCCGCCGGGAGTTCGTGGGCGCCAGCGCGGCCACAGTGACGGCACTGGCGTTTCCGCTGCCCGCCTTCGCGCAAGCCGCGCCACGTGTCGTCGTGATCGGCGGCGGCTTCGGCGGCGCGAGTTGCGCCCGCGCGCTGAAACAGATCGATCCGAAACTACAGGTCACGCTGGTCGAACCGAACAAGACCTTCACCGCTTGCCCGTTCAGCAACATTGTCATCGCCGGACTGCGTTCGATCGAGGCGCAACAATTCGGCTATGACAAGATCGCGGCCGGCGGCGTGACCGTGGTGGCGCAAGCGGCAACGGCCGTCAATGCTGCGGCGCGGACCGTCGGCCTCGCCGACGGCACCTCGCTATCCTACGACCGGCTGGTGCTGTCTCCCGGCATCGATCTGCGTTTCGACGCGCTGCAGGGCTACGACGAAGCCGCGGCTGCGAAGATGCCGCATGCCTGGAAAGCCGGCGAGCAAACACTGCTGCTGCGCAAGCAGCTCGAAGCCATGGACGATGGCGGCCTGGTGGTGATCGCGGCTCCCGCCAACCCCTTCCGCTGCCCGCCGGGCCCGTATGAGCGCGCCTGCCTGATTGCGCATTATCTGAAAACCAAAAAGCCACGCTCGAAGCTGCTCATCCTCGACGCCAAGGACACCTTCTCCAAACAGCGGCTTTTCCAAAATGCCTGGAAAGAGCTTTATCCGGGAATGGTCGAATGGATATCGCTGTCGCAGGGCGGCAAGGTGAACGCCGTCGACCCCGCGACCAACACGCTGATCACCGATTTCGGCAACCACACCGCCCAGGTGGCCAACGTCATTCCGCCGCAGCGGGCCGGCCGCATCGCCACGGTCGCAGGCGCGACCGACAACACCGGCTGGTGCGCGATCGATCCCGTCACGTTCGAATCCAAATCGGCGCCGAACATCCATGTCATCGGCGATGCCTGTCTTGCCGGCGCCATGCCCAAATCCGCATTCACGGCGAATGCGCAGGCGAAGGTTTGCGCGGCCGCAATTGCCACGCTGATATCAGGCGGAACACCCGCCACGCCGAAGCTGATCAATACCTGCTACAGCCTGGCGGCGCCCGACTATGGCATCTCCGTTGCCGGCGTGTACCAGCCGAAGAACGGACTGCTCGCCGATGTCGAGGGCGCCGGCGGCGTCAGCCCGGCGGATGTGCCACGTGAGTTCCGCGCGCGCGAAGCCGATTATGCGCAGTCCTGGTTCGCGACGATTACGGCGGAAGTCTTTGGCTAGACTCGGATTTCGCATGTCGGCATCGATCCTTGCCGGAGCACTCCTTGTCCTGCCCGGCGGTACCGCCGCGCAGGAACTTCGCAGCTACACCATCGTCGGCGATGCCATTCCGCAATCGCTGACGGACACGGCCGGCGATGCGACGCGCGGGCGGGCCCTCGTCGTCGAACGTTCCAGCACTTGCATCCTCTGCCACAGCGGCCCATTTCCCGAACAGAAATTTCAGGGCGATCTGGCGCCTGATCTTTCCGGTTCCGGCAGCCGCTGGTCGGAAGGTCAGCTTCGGCTCCGGCTGGTGGACGCGTCCCGTCTCAATGCCGCGACCATCATGCCGTCTTATTACCGCGTCGACGGCCTCGATCGCGTCGGGACGCTGTGGCGCGGCAAGCCGATCCTGTCGGCCGAACAGATCGAGGATATCGTGGCGTATCTCGTAAGCTTGCGCGAATAGGAAGGCACGATGCAGCAACGACCCAATTCATCACGCCGCCAGTTCCTCGGCCTCGCCGGTGGCGCAGCCGTGCTCGGCGCGTTGCCCGTGGTTATCGTGCGTCCCGCGGAGGCGACACCCGCGATGCTGGCGTCGGCGATCCAGAATGTCACCGGCGGCGCGGCGGTGCGCACCGGCAAGGTCAAGCTCGACATCCCGCCGCTGGTCGAGAACGGCAACACCGTACCGATGACGGTCACCGTCGCGCACCCGATGGCGCCGGAGGATCACGTCCGCAGCATCCACGTTTTCAACGAAAAGAATCCGCAGCCCAACATCGCCAATTTCCATCTCGGCCCGCATAGCGGCCGAGCACAGGTATCAACCCGCATCCGTCTCGCCGACAGCCAGAAGATCGTCGCGATCGCAAAGCTTTCGGACGGATCGTTCTGGTCGGCCAGCGTCGACGTCGTGGTGACGTTGGCCGCCTGCACCGAGGATGTGATCTGATGGCTTCGGCACTGATCAACGTTCCAGCGAAAGCCAAACGCGGCGACATTATCGAGATCAAGACGCTGATGTCGCACATCATGGAAACCGGCTATCGCCATACGACTGCAGGCGAAGTCGTTCCGCGCGACATCATCACGAGCTTTACGTGCCGCTTCAACGGAAGCGAGATTTTCCGCACCGACCTGTTTCCGGCGATCTCCGCCAACCCCTTCATCACCTTCTTCACCACCGCGACCGAGAGCGGCAAGTTCGAATTCGAATGGACCGGCGACCAGGGCTTTTCCGAAACCGCATCCGCCTCGATCACGGTCGAATGAGATTTGCCGGCGCCATAGCCGCTGTGCTGCTGATCGCGGGCTCTGCCTTCGCCGCCGAAATCCCGCAAGCCGACCGTCGCTCCGGCTACGACTTCATGAAGCCGGACACCAGGGCGATGCAGGACGAGGATACCGCCAATCCCGGCATGCTCTGGGTGCTCGACGGCGAAGGCTTATGGAAGCGCAAGGCCGGCACCGCCAACAAGACCTGCGCCGATTGCCACGACGATGCTCGCACCAGCATGAAGGGGGTTGCCGCCCGCTATCCCTCTTTCGACAAGTCAACTGGCCGCCCGATCGATCTGGAGCAGCGTATCAATTCGTGCCGCACCAGCCAGCAGCAGGCGACGCCGCTGCCTTTCGAGAGCCGCGGGTTGCTGGCGCTCACCGCCTTCATCGCAAGGCAGTCGCAGGGCGTGCGAATCGAAACCGGCGCCGATCCGCAGCTCGCGCCGTTCATCGCCAAAGGACGCGAGCTTTACGTGCAACGGCAGGGACAGCTCAATCTCAGCTGCGCCAATTGCCACGACGACAGTTGGGACAAGCGGCTCGCCGGCTCCGCGATCACACAGGGACACCCGACCGGCTACCCGCTCTACCGGCTGGAATGGCAGTCGCTGGGATCGCTGCAGCGGCGCCTGCGCGCCTGCATCACGGGCATAAGGGCGCAGGCCTATGATTACGGCGCGCCGGAACTGGTCGAACTTGAATTGTACCTGATGTCGCGGGCACGCGGGATGGCGATGGAAGCGCCGGCCGTGCGGCCTTAAGCAGTGGGCGCTTACCGCTCCGCGAACGCCTTCTCGACCACGAACTGCGCCGGCTCGCCGTGATTGCCTTCGACAAATCCCTTGCCGTTGAGCAGCGTGCGGGTGTCGGCGACCAGCGCCGGGCTGCCGCAGATCATGACGCGGTCATGGGCGGGGTCGAGCGAGGCGAGGCCAATATCAGCGAACAGCTTGCCGGAGTTGATCAGGTCGGTGATGCGGCCGCGATTGCGGAAGGGATCGCGCGTCACGGTGGGGTAATAGACCAGCTGGTTGCGGATATATTCGCCGATCAGTTCGTCGTTCGGCAGCTTTTCGGTGATCATCTCGCCATAGGCGAGCTCGGCGACGCGGCGGCAGCCGTGCAGCAGCACCACCTTCTCGAACCGCTCATAGGTTTCGGGATCCTTGATCACGGAAAGAAACGGCGCGAGCCCGGTGCCGGTACCGATCAGATAGAGGTTGCGGCCGTCTTCAAGGTTGTCGATGACGAGCGTGCCGGTGGCCTTGCGGCTGACGATGATCTCGTCGCCCTGCTTTAAGTGCTGGAGCCGCGAGGTCAGCGGCCCATCCGGCACCTTGATCGAGAAGAATTCGAGCCGGTCCTCGTAATTTGCGCTGGCCACCGAGTAGGCGCGGAGCAGCGGCTTCTCGCCGACCTTCAGCCCGATCATGGTGAACTCGCCGTTGCGGAAACGGAACGAGGGATCGCGCGTGGTGGTGAAGCTGAACAGCGTGTCGGTCCAGTGATGGACGCTCAAAACGCTTTCCTGGTTGAAATTGCTCATCGCACCGTTCCCTGACCTGCAAGCCGGATTGACCGGTTAAATCATTCGTATACGATCGTTCGTATACAAATGAATAATCCAGCTTGATCCGATCGTCAAGCCGGGCAGAATGTCCGGCGAAGGCATTGAACCAAAAGGAAAAACCATGGCCCACGATGCACCCCAGGCGACCGGCCCGAGCAAGCTGGTGATCCGCAATATCGGGCTGCTGCTGTCAGGGGCCCTGGAGAAGCCGATCCTGGACGGCGACACGATCGTGGCCGAGAACGGCAAGATCACAGCGATCGGACGCTTCAAGGACGTCAATACCGAGGGCGCCACCACCGTCGTCGACGCCAACGGCACCACGGTCGCGCCAGGCCTGATCGACAGCCACGTCCATCCCGTCGCCGGCGACTGGACGCCGCGGCAGAACCAGATCAACTGGATCGACAGCTACCTCCACGGCGGCGTCACCACCATGATCTCGGCCGGCGAAGTCCACATGCCCGGCCGTCCCCGCGACGTCGTCGGCCTGAAGGCGATGGCGATCTTCGCGCAACGCTCATTCTGGACGCTGCGTCCCGGCGGGGTGAAGGTGCATGCCGGTGCGCCCGTGATCGAATGCGAGATGGTGGAAGACGACTTCAAGGAATTGGCCGCCGCCGGCGTCAAGCTGCTCGGCGAAGTCGGCCTCGGCGGCGTCAAGGATGGGCCGACCGCGCGCAAGATGGTCGGCTGGGCGCGCAAGTATGGCATCCAGAGCACGATCCATACCGGCGGCCCCTCGATCCCCGGCTCCGGCCTGATCGACAAGGACGTCGTGCTGGAAGCCGACACCGACGTGGTCGGCCATATCAATGGTGGCCACACTGCCCTCCCCGACGACCAGATCCGCTGCATCTGCGAGGGCTGCAAGCGCGGGCTGGAGCTGGTTCACAACGGCAATGAGCGCTCGGCGCTGTTCACGCTGCGCATCGCGCGCGAGATGGGCGACCTCAACCGCGTCATCCTCGGCACGGATGCGCCGGCCGGCTCCGGCGTGCAGCCGCTCGGCATCTTGCGGATGGTCTCGATGCTGTCCTCGCTCGGCGACTTGCCCGCCGAACTCGCCTTCTGCCTTGCGACCGGAAACACCGCCCGCATGCGCGAGCTGGATTGCGGCATCATCGAAGTCGGCCGCTCGGCGGACTTCGTCCTGATGGACAAGGCGCAGCACTCGCCCGGCAAGAACATCCTGGAGAGCGTGCAACTCGGCGACCTCCCCGGCATCGGCATGACCATCATCGACGGCATCGTCCGCACCCAGCGCAGCCGCAACACGCCGCCGGCGGGGAAGGTGCCGGAGATCATCATCGGGCATTGATGCCGGCAGACCCGGCGCAATCGCGCCAATCGCATCTGAAAAAATTGCGTTAAGCCTCGAAAGCGGTGAACGAATTGCCGGCCAGTCCCGACAAAGCCGGGCTGCCTTAATGGCAGTCTGTGGGCTCTGGTCATCGAGGGATACGTGAAAAATTCGCTGCAAGTCGCGGGCGGGGTCGTTGGTGCGGTGGTGGGCTTTATCGCCACACTGCTGATCCTCGAGTTGGTCGGCTTCGGAAACCGGGCCGACCCCATCATGTCGGGCATTCTGGCGCTGCTGGTGATCGCGCCGCTTGGCGCGATCGCGGGTCTCGTCCTCGGCACGATGCTGGCGACGCGGTTGCGCGGCCGAGAAAACACCGGCGGACTTCTCCGCAACAGCCTGAAGGCATTCGCAGTTACCGTCGCGCTCTGCGCCGCCGCCGGCACCTCCTATTATGTCTATGCGGTCATGACGGCAACGCCCTGGCTCAACCCGAATGCCGCCACCCCACTTCTCGTCTTTGAAGTTCGCCTCCCTGCAGGAGCGGCATTGCCGGATTCTGTCCGTGACATAGCGATCGAGTTGCAGACCGACATCAACCGCATGCCGGGTGAGCCGCGCTTCAACCGGTTCCGTAGCGACGGCGACAGGCCGGTGATCGCGGGCGACGTCGAACTCGCCTTCCGCACTGCGCATCGGCAGTTGGAGATCAAGGTCAAGAACCAACCCGATCGGCTCTATCCTGTCGGACTGTCAGCCAAGGCGCCGCATACGTCCGAGCTCGGGTCGTGGCAGCCGAATATCGACGGCAGCGAAATCCGCTATCGCGCCAAGTGGCCGGGACGGGATTGAGCCATGCAAGCGCGAGGCGCCGGTCCACCCCTTCCTTGAAGGCTGGCCTGCCGTTGAGATGCATTAGACTAGCTGAGCAAATCAACTGCCGGGCGCTCGCCAGTGGAACTCGACTCGCCGTGTTAGTCGCCGTGCGCAGGCAATTGCGAGGATCATGGCCGGCCGGTCGATGCCCGGCCAGCTCGTTTGCCGGTATTCAGGTCTGAAGTTCAAATCGGTAATCTATATGATCTGGATCACACTCATTCTCACGTTCTCATGTTCTCATGCGGCCATTGCCCGTACCAGCGTGGAACCAGCCCGGCTGCTTTGCCGCGAACAGCCAGTATGGTACGGTGTGGATGCTGGAAAGATTGCTTGCCTTACACTGTGTTAGCAGGTTGGGAGCCAATCCAAGCCATGGCCCAGATTCGTGACATCAAGTCGGGCCGCGTTGGTGAGCCATCGCGCGAGCCAACGCCGCGGCGTCTTGCGGCCATCGTGGCAGGCGACATTTCCGGCTACAGCCGACTGATGCAGATCGACGAGGAAGGGACGCACAATCGCGTCAAGCGGCTCGAGCGCGACCTCATCGAACCCACCATCAGAGAACACCACGGCAGGCTCGTCAAAACCACAGGCGACGGCTTCATCGCCATTTTCGACAGCCCCGTAGAGGCCGTCCGATCCAGCATCGTGATCCAGCAAAATGTGGTTGGTCGCAATGCATCGCTGCCCAAGCATCACTGGATCGAATATCGGATTGGCGTCAATCTTGGCGACGTCATCATCGAAACCGACGATGTCTATGGCGACGGCGTCAATATTGCGACGCGGCTTGAGGGCATTGCCCATCCCGGCGAAGTCTATATCTCCGGCGGCATCTACGAACAGATAAAGCATAAACTGGTTTGCGGATACGAATCGCTCGGCGACCGAAAGGTCAAGAACATCACCGAGCCCGTCCGGGTCTACCGCGTGCTTCCCGACCCCTCCGCCCTGAACGAACGTCGGAACTGGCGCGAACGTATCCTGGCCCTCCTGCTCCTTCTTGCATTACTGATCATTGCGGGCGGCACTCTCTGGTACACGCTGGGGCAGCCTCGCAAGGCGACAGAACAGGCGTCAGCTCCCGCTCCCGTTTCATCTCCGGCAGAAGCGCCGAAGGCGCCTGCACCTGCCGCAAAACAACGAGCGACGCCTGCCCAGCCTGCGCCGACGGTGGCCCCAACGCAGCAGCAGGCGGCACCTCAGCCTGAGCCGTCTCCAGCACCCAAACCTGCCCCCTCTCCGGCACCCCAACAGGCCGCGCCGCTACCGCCGCCCGCCTCTCCCTCTCCCGCCACGCCTGCGGCTCAACCAACCACGCCAGCCGCCGCGTCGGTTCGAGAACCCGAGATGATTTCCCTTCGGGGTGGCAGCTTCGCGATGGGCAGCAACGAAGACGCTTCGGAGAAGCCGGTCCGTCAGGTAACGGTCAAGCCGTTTGCGATGGGAAAATTTCCTGTCTCCGTGCGGGAATGGAATGCATGCGCTGCCGCAAAGGCATGCGGATTCACTGCGAGCGGAAAGGACGATGCGCCGGTTGCAAACGTAAGCTGGAGCGATGCCAAGCAATATGTCGCCTGGCTCGCGGAAACCACCCGCAAGCCGTATCGACTGCCGAGCGAAGCTGAATGGGAATATGCAGCGCGCGGCGGCACGCAGACCAAATTTTGGTGGGGCGATCAGCTTCAGCCCGGCATGGTCAATTGCAAGAATTGCAGCGACATTCCAGCCATCGATCAGCCGGTCAAGGTGGGCAGCCTGAAGCCAAATCCTTTTGGGCTGTTCGATATGGGCGGCGCCGTCGATCAATGGGTCGAAGACTGCTGGCACAGAAACTATCAGGGCGCTCCCGCGGACGGATCGGCGTGGGTCGAGAATGCATGTCCGTCGCACGTCATCCGTTCCGGCTCGTGGAGGAAGGACTCAGACTATGCCCGGACGTCAAGCCGCGGCAGCTACGACACCAACGTGCGATATCCCACCCACGGGTTCCGCGTCGCACTATCCCCCTAAGGAGCGCGAGAGGCAGTCATGAAGGTGATGCAGCGGATCGTTCTGTCGGCAGCGCTCACTTGCCTGCCATTCGCAGCATTCGCTCAAGGTAAGCCCGCACACAAGGATGCCCTTCTCTATTTCGTATGGCCGCAGAACGGCACCGTCATCAAAGGCGGATTCTGGGCCCGCTTTGGTCTGCGCAACATGGGCGTGACACACGCCGGCGATAATTACCCGAACGCCGGCCATCACCATCTGCTGATCAACGTCAACGAGCCGCTCAATCCCAATGAGCCGATTCCGCAGGACAAATCACACCTTCATTTTGGCGCGGGCCAGACCGAAGCGCGCATCGAGCTTCCACCCGGCAAGCATACGCTCCAGCTCGTGCTGGGGGATGCTGAACACTTTCCGTTCAATCCTCCAGTGGTCTCGCAGAAGATTACCATCACGATCAGATAGAGCGGAATTCTCTCCGCCGACTTTCATCCCCGCGCTTCGAATTACCTGTTTTGCGTGATGGGCTGATTGGTCGTCCAGTCGAAGGTGCCTTGGTCGCGCTCGTCGACCGCACGTTTCCAGCCCATCTCCTCCGATCGCCGCTTGAAGTTCAGCCCCTCCGGCGAATGCCGGGTGATGCCGTCGAACACGGTCGCGATCATCTGCGTGCCCATCAGCCCCATATTGTAGAGCGCCTGGTTGACCATCAGCTTCTGCATCATGAGCTGGTTCTGCGGCACAGTTGCCATCCGATGCGCGAGCGCGTCGACCTCCTCATCCAGCCGGTCCGCCGGAACGGCTTTCAGTACGAGGCCGAGCGCCGCCGCTTCGACCCCGGTGATCTTGTCGCCGGTGAACAGCATGCGCTTGGCCTTTTCGGCGCCGAGCCGATAGACCCACATCGCCGTCGTCGGACAGCCCCAGACCCGAACGGGCGGATAGCCGATGCGGGCGTCTTCAGCCATCACGATCATGTCGGAGCACAGCGCGATATCGGAACCGCCGGCCACCGCAAAGCCGTGCACCTTGCAGATCACCGGCCGCTTGGAGCGGAACAGGCTCATGAACTTGTTGGTATTGTCGGACATGCCGGCGTAGTCCTTCATCGGATCCCACGGCATTTCCTGCGTGTAGCGATTGGCCTTGTCGCCGGAGGCGTAGGCTGTCAGGTCGTATCCGGCGCAGAAGGCGCGGCCGGCGCCGGCCAGCACGATGACATGCGCGCCCGGATCGTTGTCGGCGCGCGCCACCGCATCCGCAAGCGCGCCCGGCAACTCGTCATCGATCGCATTCATCACTTCCGGCCGGTTCAGCGTGATGCGGGCGATGCGACCGTCACGCTCGTAGAGGACTTTGGCCATGTGTTGCTCCCTCGGAAAGCAAGATCAGATCTTGGCAAAATCGCCGTGGCGGCCCTTGCCGCCGGCAAAGCGCCCGGCGCCGCTGACGCCTTCCTTGAAGATGGCCTCGACACCATTGGTCCATTCCTGCCGCAAGGCTTCGCGAACCGGCAGGCCGTAGGTTTCCACCACCGAGCGGCGATCGGCCCGCACGGCCGCTTGCGGAAACCGCGCGATCTCCCGCGCCATCGCCTCCGCCGCGGCGCGCGCGCCGCCGGTCTCGACGACCTGCTCGCACATGCCGATGCGCAGCGCTTCGTCCGCCGGCACCTTGCGGCCCGTGAGAATGATTTCCATCGCGCGGCCCTGCCCGACCAGACGCGCCAGACGCACGCTGCCGCCGTCCAGCAGCGGAATGCCCCAGCGGCGGCAATAGACGCCGAAATAGGCGCTTTCGGCCATCACACGGATATCGCACCACAGCGCAAGCTCCATGCCGCCGGCCACCGCCGGCCCTTCCACCGCTGCGATGACCGGCTTTGACAATTCCAGTCGCGTCGGCCCAAGCGGGCCGCGCGGCGCGGCGTTCGCACCGGTGGGGAACGCCAGCCCATCGACGACATGACGTTGAAAGACGTCGCGATCAGAGAGCGTGCTGGCGAATTTGAGATCCCAGCCGGCGCAGAACGCGCCGCCCTCGCCCCACAGCACGGCGACGCTGGCGGAATCATCCGCATCGAATTCCTTGAAGGCCGCCGCGAGCGCTTCGGCGCTGTCGGGATCCATCGCGTTGCGGGCCTCTGCAAACCGGCTATGAATGACGGTCCACACCGCGCCCTGCTTTTCGATCCGGACCATTTCGCTCACTCCCTTACTGTTTTGATTTGCGTGCGGCCTTCGTTCCCTTCGGCGCCGTCGCGCGCGGAAGGCATTGCGCCAACATCATGCGAAGCAGCGTTTGTGCGCCGGTATCGAGAAAATCGAGCCGGCCTGCGATTTGCAGCACAAGCGCCCCGATCATCTGGCTGGTCAGCAGCGCCACCCACGGCCGAACCTCTGATGGCTTGAGGCCGCGCACTTCAGTCAGCGGCAAGGCGATGCGCTCCAGCACCTTCCAGAGCGCCTGATTGAGCTCTTCGTCCGACGGTTTGCCGACGCCCAGCCGCTTGAGACCGCGGAATGCATAGAGGCCCAGATTTATCTCGAAGCGGTGATCGAGATAGTAATTCAGGAAGGCCCCGCAGGCCGCCTCGACCTGCGCCTCCGGCGTGCGCGCGGCAGCCACGGCTTCGGCGACGTAGGCATCGAGCGCCGCCAGCGACTGTTTCAGCAGTTCGGTATAGATCGCCTCCTTGCTGTCGAACAGCGGATAGATCGCGCCCGTGGTGCAGCCGGCGCGAACCGCGATGCCGCGCATGGTGGCGCCTTCGAGCCCCTGCTCGGCGAATTCGTCGCGCGCGGCGCGCAGGAGAAGCTCGCGCTTCGCGCCCTTCACGACGTCCGACCAGTCCTTTGCAGAGGCTAAGGGTTTGCTCATGATAACATTGTTATCATTTCATTCAATTCGCAGTCAATGGTAACAATGGTTTTCTTCGGGCGCCTCTCGATCAGCCGACCATGCAAGCGGTGCTTGAAGTCGCCGCCGAGAGCGGTCGCCTCACACTGACCATGCGCGGCGCAGACGTAGGACCGATAGCGCCGAAGCCTTGCTCTCGCACTTCCTCGTGCCGCTCGCAAAGTTCTGGATCCGCAAGTGCACACCGTCGCTGCTGGCGTGCTGGCCCTGCTCCATCGCAAAGCGCCGCACGATGCGATGCAAGCTCATGTCCGCCGGGCACTGCAACCGGATCGGTAGCACCATCGTTATTTTCGCCTGCGGTATTACGGTGTATTGTCGATGGGCAAACCCCGGCCGGCGGCACTCGCAAAGAGGAACTCAACGCGCCGGGTGATTTCTTGCTGCTGCATGCCGCTGAGCCGTGTTGCTACCATCGAGGCAAACAGGGAGGCAGTACGATGAACATTCGGCCCGACCCCACGTTTCACGCTTCGCCAAAGCTTGCCATGGAAGCTCCGCCGGAGAGCTTCGCCTACACCGTGCTGCTCAGCCCGG
The DNA here is from genome assembly GCF_018596315.1 of Bradyrhizobium sp. SRL28. Taxonomy (GTDB): domain Bacteria; phylum Pseudomonadota; class Alphaproteobacteria; order Rhizobiales; family Xanthobacteraceae; genus Bradyrhizobium. Next base: position 313,079 of record NZ_JAHEAG010000001.1, read on the forward strand.
ACTCTTCGAAACCGGACGCCCTTGCTGTGATCGACGTCAAGCCGGGCTCCTCGAGCTACGGCCAGGTCGTTCACACCGTGACGATGCCGAACAAGGGCGACGAGTTTCACCATTTCGGCTGGAACGCCTGCTCGTCGTCACTATCGCCGCTGACCGGACATGCGTTCCTCGAGCGCCGCTATCTCATCATCCCCGGCATGCGGTCGTCCCGCATCTACATCGTCGATACCAAGCCGGACCCCACCAAGGCGGCGATACACAAGATCATCGAGCCGGAGGAAATCTTCAGGAAGACCGGATACTCACGGCCCCACACCGTTCATTGCGGACCGGAAGGCATTTACGTCTCTACGCTCGGCGGCGGCGGCAAGAACGGCACCGATGGACCGCCCGGCGTCTTCATCATGGATTGCGAGACGTTCGAGGTGCTCGGACGGTGGGAGCTCGATCGAGGTCCGCAAACATTGCACTATGACTTCTGGTGGAACCTACCGCGCGATTACATGGTGACGAGCGAGTGGGCATTGCCGCCGCAGTTCGAGAACGGCATCGTGCCGGAAGACCTTCTCTCCAACAAATACGGCCATCGGATCCACTTCTGGGATCTGCGCGCCCGGCGCAATGTCCAGACCATCGATCTCGGCGCCAACCATCAGATGGCGCTGGAAGTGCGTCCCGCGCACGATCCCGTTCGCGAATTTGGCTTCCTCGGCGTCGTGGTCGACACCACGAACCTCGAAGGCTCGATCTGGACCTGGTGGCGCGAGGGCGGCAAGTTTCACATCGAGAAGACGGCGACGATCCCGCCCGAGCCCGCGCCGAAGGAGCAACTGCCGCCGCTTCTGCAGGGGTTCGGCGCCGTGCCGCCGCTGGTATCTGATATCGACCTGTCGATGGACGACAAATTCCTCTACGTCGCCTGCTGGGGCACCGGCGAGATGCGTCAGTACAATGTCAGAGATCCGCGAAAGCCGAAGCTTGCCGGCTCGGTACGCATCGGCGGCATCACACGGCGCTCGCCGCACCCGAACGGCAAGGCCTTTGGCGGCGGTCCGCAGATGGTCGAGATCAGCCGCGACGGCAAGCGGGTGTACTGGACCAACTCACTGTATTCGACGTGGGACGACCAGTTCTATCCCGATGGTGTCCCCGGCGCCATGGTGATGGCCAATGCGAAGCCGGACGGCGGCCTCGAACTGGCGAAGGATTACTGGGTCAATTTCCCCGACGGATACCGGGCGCACCAAGTCCGGCTCGACGGCGGTGACTGTTCGACAGATTCGTTCTGCTACCCATCGGTTTGAATTTGAGCGCAGCCGATTGGACACCTGCCTGGCTCTGGCTGGCTGTCATCGCGAGTGGCCTCTACCATGGCGTCAACCCGGGCATGGGGTGGCCGCTCGCCGTTTCGGCTGGACTGATGGAGAAGAGCCCACGGGCGCTAGTGGCCGCGCTTGGGCCGCTCACGGTCGGCCATCTGATCGCGATGCTGCTGGTGATCCTTCCCTTTGCGCTATTGGTTGCCGTCGTCGAATGGCAGCGCACGATACAGATCGGCGCCAGCCTCCTTGTCATCGCCTTCGGTCTTTACCGGCTTGCCAACCGGCGCCATCCGAGAGTGTTGGCGCGGATATCACCGGCGCAATTGGGGCTTTGGTCCTTCGCCGTGGCGCTCGCCCATGGCGCGGCACTGATGCTGGTGCCAATCTATCTCGGGCTGTGCCGGGAAGCCGAAACCGACAGCGGCCACGCCGCCGCCGGCACGCTCATCAACGCCAATCTCGGCATGGCCGTGCTGGTTGCCACCGTCCACGCCGCCGCGATGGTCACCGCCGGCGGGTGCTGCGCGTGGCTCGCCTACCGCTATCTCGGCCTCAAATTCATATCGCAAAGCTGGTTCAATCTGGATACGACCTGGGCCGTCAGCCTCATTCTGGTCGGCGCCATTGCACTGGCGCTCAACCTGACCTGACGCGGAAGCCGTAGTCGGCATTCAACGCAGCTTGTCGAGTAGCGCAATCAGCGTCTCGCGCTCCTTGGCATCCAGCGGGGCCAGCGTCTCCCGTGAGATCGCGAGCGCATTCGGTGCGGCCTTCTCCGCCAGTTGCTGGCCGGCGCGGGTCAGGCTCACCAGCAGCCGGCGGCCGTCCTCGGGGTCCGGGCTGGTCTCGGTCAGGCCGCGCGCGGTAAGGCGGTCGATCACACCCTTGATGGTCGCGACGTCCATCGCCGTCAGCCGTCCCAGCAGGTTCTGCGAACAGGGCCCGGTCTCGGTCAGTTTCGCCAGCGCCGCCCATTGCGTCGGCGTCAAATTGATGCCGATCTCACGGGCGAAGATGGTGGTGTGGCGCTGCCAGACCTGGCGCAGGATGAAACCGATCTGCTCGTCGAGAATGTAGGACGGCCGCGCCGGCTTGACGCTTCGTTTCGGCGAAACACTCCTTGCCATCTGCCCCGCCCCTTCCCTTGCCTGCCGCTTACAGCGACAGATGCGCGTCCCGGATGTCCGGCCGCGCATCGAGTTCCGCCATCGTGCCGCCGAAGCAGATCTTGCCGCGCTCGATGATGTAGGCGCGGTCCGAAATCAGCCGCGCGAAATGCAGGTTCTGCTCGGACACCACGATGCTGACGCCCTCGCGCTTCATCGCGAGGATGGCTTCGACCATCTGTTCGACGATCTTCGGCGACAATCCTTCCGATGGCTCGTCAAGCAGCACCAGCGACGGATTGCCCATCAGCGTCCGCGCGATGGTCAACATTTGTTGTTCGCCGCCGCTCATGCGCCCGCCCGGGCGGTTGCGCATTTCGCCGAGATTGGGAAACAGCGTGAACAGCTTTTCGCGTGTCCACTGCGGCGCGTTCGGCCGTTTCGGCTGGCGGCCGACTTCGAGGTTTTCATCGACCGTCAGGTCCGTGAAAATGCGCCGCTCCTCCGGCACGTAGCCGAGCCCGCCGCGCACGATCGCGTGCGTCGGCTCGCGGGAGACGTCCTTGCCTTCGAAGACAATCCGTCCCGAGCGGTTTTCGACGAGACCTACGATGGAACGGAAGGTGGTCGACTTGCCAGCGCCGTTGCGCCCCAACAGCGCCACCACTTCGCCTTCCCCGACTTCGAGCGCGATATCGAACAGGATATGCGCCGGGCCGTAAAAACTGTTGAGATCGGAGACCTGCAGCTTCATGCTCCGGCTCCCTCGCGATGGCGCGCATCATAGACCAGGCCCTCGCCGAGATAGATGGCGCGCACCTGCGGGTTGCCGCGGACTTCCTCAGGCGAACCTTCGGCGATCAGGCTGCCGCGGTTCAGCACAAGGATGCGGTCGGCATGTTCGAACACCACATCCATGTCGTGCTCGGTGAACAGCACGCCGATCGATTTTTCGCGGGCGATGCGCGCGGTGAGCCGCATCAGTTCGATCCGCTCGCGCGGCGCCATGCCCGCGGTCGGCTCGTCCATCAGCAGCAGTTTAGGTTGGTTGGCGAGCGCGATCGCAAGCTCGAGCCGCTTGAGGTCGCCATAGGCGAGTTCGCCGCAGGGACGCCCGGCATAGGCGCCCATGCCGACGAGATCGAGCAGCCGGCCAGCTTCGTTGCGCGCAAACTGCGCGGTCGAGCCCCAGAGATTGAACAATTGCCTGCCATACGACACCAGCGCGACCTGCACGTTCTCGCGCACGGTCATGGTCGGGAACGTTGCGGTGATCTGGAACGTGCGCCCGACGCCGAGCCGCCAGATCGCACGCGGTTTGCGGCCGACGGTGTCCTCGCCCAGGAGCGTGATCCGGCCGCTGTCCGGGATGTTCTGGCCGTTCAGCATGTCGAAGCAGGTGCTTTTCCCTGCTCCGTTGGGGCCGATCAGTGCCAGGATTTCGCCGGCGCGCAGTTCGAACGACACGCTACGCACGGCATGGACGCCGCCATAGGACTTGCTGAGATTTTGGACCGACAGCAATGTTGGGACCATGCTCATTCGGCAACCTCTACTCGGGAGGTGGCAAGCGCAGATTTCTTGTCTTCGGAGGATCGCCGGCGATTCCAAATCGCCTCCAGCCTGCCGACGATGCCCTTCGGGAAGGCCACCACCATCAGCACGATGAAGCCGCCCAGCACCAGCTTGGACAAATCAGTCTGGCTGACCAGCCAGATGTTGGCCGCCTTGAAGACGATGGCGCCGATCACAGCGCCGGAAACCGTCTCGACGCCGCCGAGCAGCACCATGACCAGCGCATCGACCGACAGCGAAATGCCGAGGCTGTCGGGGAAGACGCTTCCCTTCAGATAGGCGAACAATGCACCACCGATCCCTGCGGCGGTGCCTGATATGACGAACGCCGTCCATTGCACGCGTTTGCCGTTGATCCCAACTGCCTCGCTGCGCAGCGGCGAGTCCCGCGTCGCGCGCAACGCAAAGCCAAATGGCGAGAACACGATCACCCGTAAGACGGCGACAACGAGCGCTGCGATGCCCAATGACAACCAGTAGAAGTTGGCGGGGCTCGAAGCCCACTTATCCGGCCAGACACCCAAAATCCCGTTGTCGCCGCCGGTCACCGACACCCACTGGAACGCGATCGACCAGACGATTTGCGCAAAGGCCAGCGTCAGCATCGCAAAATAGACGCCGGATAGTTGCACGGCGAAGAAGCCAAACACGGCTGCGCCCAGCAGGCCCAGCACGGGACCGAGCAGCAGCGAGACGATCATCGGCAATCCCGCCGCCTTGGCGAGGAACGCGACGCCATAGGCGCCAAGCCCGAAATAAGCGGCGTGGCCGAACGAGGCGAGCCCGCCGACCGACATCAGGAAATGCAGGCTGGCGGCAAAGATCACGTAGATTGCGATCTCCGAGCCGACCGTCAGCGCGTAGTTTCCGGCGAACAGCGGCAACATCGCCGCAAGGATCAGCGCGCCGAGTGAGGCCCAGCGTTCACCCGCGGCGAGCGGCCGCCACGGCGTGACGGTCAGGCCCGGCGTGCGGCGCGCAGCGGCTTCCGGCTTGCCGAACAGGCCCCACGGCCGCACGATCAGCACCACCGCCATCACCAGGAACACCAGGATGATGGAGATCTTCGGGAAAATGAGAATACCGAAGGCGTTGAGTTCGGACACCAGCACAGCGGCAACGAAGGCGCCGATGATGCTGCCGAGCCCGCCGATCACCACCACCACGAACACTTCGACGATGATGCGAAGGTCGAGCGCATGGTGCACGGCATCGCGTGGAATCTGTAGCGCGCCGCCGAGGGCTGCGAGAAAGACGCCGAGCGCAAACACGCTGGTGAACAGCCATTTCTGATTGACGCCGAGCGCCGCCACCATGTCGCGGTCCTGCGTCGCCGCGCGCACCAGCACGCCCCAGCGCGTGCGCTGGAACAACAGCCAGAGCACGCCGAGCACGACCGGACTGAGCGCGATCAGGAACAGATCGTAGCTCGGGATGTTCTGGCCGAAGAAATCAACCGCGCCCCTGAAGCCGGGCGCGCGGCGGCCGAGCAGATCGTCCGGCCCCCAGATCAGCACGACGATATCCTGGACCATCAGGGTCAGGCCGAAGGTCGCGAGCAACTGGAACAGTTCCGGTGCGTGATAAATCCGCCGCAGCAGCACCATCTCGACCAGCACGCCGACGACAGCCACGACCAGCGCCGCGACGACGATGCCGCCCCAGAAGCCGAGCGCGCCGGAAAACCGTTCCGTCAGCGTGAACGCGACATAGGCGCCGAGCATGTAGAACGCGCCATGGGCGAAATTCACGATCCGCGTCACGCCGAAGATGATCGACAGCCCCGACGCGACCAGGAACAGTGACGCCGCGCTGGCGAGACCGGTCAGGAACTGAGCGAAGTAAAAGGCCATGGGCGGTCCGGGTTAGCACAGAGCGGAACTTTCATCCTTCGAGACGGCGCTTCGCGCCTCCTCAGGATAAGGTCTGGTAGTCCCTCATGGTGAGGAACGCGGCACCGCCGCGCGTCTCGAACCATGAGGCCTCGATAGCGGTGAGCGACTGTCTCTGCGAGTTCGATTCATGGAGACAGCCCCTCTCCCCGCAAGAACGGAGAGAGGGAGGAGAGTGCAGCTTCAATCCTTCGGACGCAGCTTGGCAACTTCCGCATCGCTCGGGAGATAGTCCGCGCCCTTGCGATAGACCGAATCCACCATCACGCCCTTGCCATCCTTCAGCGCGGTCTTGCCGACATAGGCGCCGAGCGTCGACTGGTGATCGATCTTGCGGAAGGTGATCTCGCCGAATGGCGAGGGCATCGACAGGCCTTCGGTCGCCGCAATCAGCTTCTCCGGATCGGTCGAATTGGCTTTCGCAAGAATCGCCGCAGCGGCCTTGATGGTCTGATAGCCGACGATCGAGCCGAGGCGCGGATAGTCGTTGAACTTGGCCTGATACGCCTTGAGGAACTTGTCATGGTCCGGCGTCTTGATGTCGTACCAGGGGTAACCCGTGACGATCCAACCCTCCGGCGTTTCGTCCTTCAACGGATCGAGATATTCCGGCTCGCCGGTGAGGAAGGAGACCACCGAGCGTCCCTTGAACAGGCCGCGCGTATTACCTTCACGCACGAGCTTGACGAGATCGGCGCCGAAAGTGACGTTGAGGATCGCTTCCGGATTGGCGGCGGCAACCGCCTGCACCACCGGACCGGCGTCGATCTTGCCCTGCGGCGGCCACTGCTCGTCGACCCACTGGATGTCGGGACGCTTCTCCGACATCAGCTTCTTGAACACCGCAACCGCCGACTGGCCATATTCATAATTCGGCGCAATCGTCGCCCAGCGCTTGGCGGGCAGTTTGGCGGCTTCTTCCACCAGCATCGCGGCCTGCATGTAGTTGGAAGGACGCAGGCGGAACGTGTAGCGGTTACCCTTCGACCAGGTGATGGCGTCGGTCAGCGGCTCCGCCGCCAGGAAAAACACTTTCTTCTGGTTGGCGAAATCAGAGACAGCGAGACCGATGTTGGACAGGAACGTGCCGGCCAGCATCGCCACGTTCTCGCTCGACACCAGTTCGTTGGCCGCGGTCTGCGCGTCCGCCGGCTTGCCGCCGTCATCCTTGGAGATGACGACGAGTTTCTTGCCGTTGATGCCGCCTGCGGCATTGACTTCCTCGACCGCAAGCTGCCAGCCCTTGCGATAGGGCTCGGTGAAGGCGGGCAACAGCGAATAGCTGTTGATCTCGCCGATCTTGATTTCGCTCTGCGCCATGGCGCTGCCGGCCATGCCCGCAACCGCAATCGCCAGTCCCGCACCCAGTAAGTGTCTCCGTCGCATCCCTACCTCCAATGTCCTTTTGAACTATCTTAAACCGTCTTCGCCTTTGACTTCCGAAACCGTTAGCCCCCCGACGCGCGGCAATGGCCTGCCGCTGTCGGTGACCGCAACCGCCACCATGATCTCGTTGGCGCGGGGCGCGTCGTTGATCTGCACTTCCATCCCATCGAAATGACTGCGCACGAAGGCCGCGTCCTTGTGGCCGAGCGGAATATCCAGCGTCGTCCCAGGGCCGCTGCGCTTCTTCGATGACGGGATCAGCGCCGCGCCCTTGCTCAGGACCTTGCGCACCGGCGCACCCATCTTCGGATGCAGAATGGCGGCTGCATGTTCGAGCTCGCCGTTTTCGCCGACGGCCGCGGCCTTGCCGTAGCTGTGCGCCTTGGCGCCGTCGATGCCGAGTGCCGCCACTGCTTTTTTGGACAACAGTTCGCCGAGCTCCTCACCGATCGCAATCAGCGGCGAAAGGTCTTCGACATACCGGCCGGCAAACGGGTTTTCGATCACGGCGATCGCTGCTGCGCGCCGCGTCGGTGGCGCAACTTTTTGTCCCATCTCGAGATGGGTCTCCTCGACCACTGTGACGATCTTGCGAATGATCGCGCTCATCTGTCAGCCTCGCTCCCGATCAAACATGCGCTATTCTTTCTATTGTGCTTCCACGAAACGCTGGCAACACGCCTGTCTTGATCCCTGTTGCACCCACCACGGCCGTCTCGCCTAGTAGACGCAAGGCCGCACCCTCGATCAATCCCGCCGCAAGCAATTGCTGTGCCCGGCCAACCCCTGCCTGCAGCGCGTCGTCAATCTCGCTCTCCCTGATAGCGCCGACGTCTCGGGTAACAAGGCGCGCGCCGAGATCGCTATCGGGCTGCAATTCATTCGCCGGACAACGGACGATGGCGGGGTGACCGGGCAGATCGACGGCATTGGCGATGATGGTGGCCGCGGCATCGGCCTGCGACGCTGTTTTCGCCAGCACCGTAACTGCGTCGGCGATCCCGAGCGAAAAGCTGCGCCCATGCCGTCCGCTGGTCGCTATGCCCCGAGCCGGATCATCGGCTTCGATACTGATGGTTTGCATCACGCCATGATGGTCCGGTCGATCCATCAGCCCGACGGTGAACTGCTCGCCGCCAGTCAAATGCAGCGCGATGTCACCACCATTATTGACGTAAGCGCGGTCGAGCCGCGCCGCACGGAGCATCGAGCCGAGAATTTCTTCCGCGACACTACCCGCCACGGCTGCCATCGGCGTGATGAAGTGATCGACAGCAAACGGCGCGACAGCCGCATGCATGCGGCGCGCGACCACACCTTTCAGTGGGCATCGAATCGGATCGGCGGCCCTTCGGAGTTCAACCAGCTCCTCACAGAGTTCATCGAGCAGGCCGGTGAAGCGTCGCGCCGCGGCCTCGTATGCGGCCCCCACATCGCTCTCACCGCCTTTTGCCTCGATGACCAGATCGATCGGACCGTCCTGCAAATGCAGCCGCTTGCCGTCAGGAAGAAGCGCGATTTGCGGGAACCGCTTCATGCGCGCCGTCCAGGGATGTAAGGCATCGGACGGGTTTCGGTATTGTCCCGCAGCGACGCCAGCGGCCGGACGTGATCCATGTGGCCGCCGAGCGCGGCATAATCGGACAGCCGCAGCGTGAACTCGATCGGCGCCACCAGCGCCGGCGTCGGCACATAGCCGAACGCACCGGCCGGCATTTGCATGACGTCGACCATGAAAGTGATGCCGCCACCGGGCCAGACATAAACAGGCGCGCCGCCGCTGGTGACCCGCGTCAGCGCGTCCTTGACCGACCGCGTCAGCCGCACCGGATTGTCGGTGACGCCCGCGCGCAGCGAGCCGCCGGCGCCGCCCATGAACAACACCGTGCATAGCGCCGGTTCGCAGTTCTCCTGGATGCGCTCAACCGAGAACCGAAGATCGGGTGGCATCTGCTTTTCGATCGGCCGTAGCGCTTCATCAAGCTCGTAATAGGCCGCGTGCTCGCCCGTGGTCGAGACCATCAGCATGGTCAGGCCGGGCCGCGCCTCCTTGGGATTGAACGGTCCCAGCACCGACAGCGGATCGGAAATATTGGTGCCGCCCCAGCCGGTGCCGGGATCGGCGACCTGGAAATAACGGCCCGGCGTCGAGCGTCGCCCCTTCATCTTGATCCCGGTATCGGGAATATCCAGCAGTTTGCCCGCCTGGTGTTCCGAGAGAACGCCGGTGATGTGGTCGTCCACCACCACGACTTCGTCGACCTTGCCATGCCATTGCTTGGCAAACATGCCGATCGTCGCCGACCCGCAGCCCACCCGCATGCGCTCTTCGGCAACACCGTTGACGATGGGCGGATAGCCGGCCTGCACCACGACCGTGGCGCCGCCATCGATCGTCAGTTCCACCGGCTTGCAATTGGAGAGATCCATCAGCGCGTCGCAGGTGACGCGGCCTTCCTTCTTGGAGCCGCCGGTCAGATGATGCACGCCGCCGAGCGACAGCATCTGCGACCCGTACTCGCTGGTCGTCACATGGCCGATCGCCTCGCCTTCCGCGCGGACGGTTGCCGTCTCGGGGCCGAGGTAGCGGTCGGTGTCGATCTTCACCTTGACGCCGCAATAGCTGAAAATGCCCTCGGTCACGACCGTGACCATGTCGACGCCATCGACTTCCGACGACACGATAAAGGGCGCGGGCTTATAGTCGGGATAAGTTGTTCCAGCACCGATCGCGGTGACGAACACGTTGGGCTCGCGGACGATCTTGCCGTCCCAATCGCCGCCTCCGGCCTGAAACGGCACCAGTCGTCCGCCATGCGATACCGTCTGCTCCAGCACGATATGCGGATCGACGCGCACCAGCTCGCCGTTATGATTGGCATAACGATCGCACGCGCCGGCCGCACCCGGCTTGATGTAGCACATCACCGGACAGGCATCGCAGCGGATCTTGTCGCCACCGGCGACGGTCGCATCGGTCATGAACAAGCCTGCAGTCGAGAAGGCGCCGATCGGAGCCGTTTCCTCGCGGCCCGATCACTTTGTTCGTATACGAATGATGTTGCGCGCGGACGGAAACCCTGTCAAGCGGCCCCTGCCGCGAAAGGCCCGACTTGCCGCATAATACCTCATTTGCCTCGCCGCCCTGTTCATAAAGCGAGCACGCGCTGCAGCGCGGGATCGCGCGGCTTGCACGTTTGTACACAAACGGTATCTTTCCCGGGCGTTCCGCACAGAATTTTGCAGCGCAACGAAGGCTTAGGGGAGCATGACGCAGAGCACGATGCGCCTGACTGTCAACGGCAAGACCAGCGATGTCGACGCCGCGCCCGACACCGCATTGCTTTACGTCCTGCGCAACGACCTCGCCTTGAACGGACCGAAATATGGCTGCGGTCTGGGCGAATGCGGCGCTTGCGCCGTGCTGATCGACGGCGTGGCCGCGCGGTCCTGCGTGATCCCGATCGAGGGCTGCACCGGGCGCGACATCGTGACGCTCGAAGGTCTCGGCACGCGCGAGCATCCCGATCCCGTGCAGCAAGCCTTCATCCGCGAACAGGCCGCGCAATGCGGCTATTGCCTCAACGGCATGATCATCGCGACCAAGGCGTTGTTGTTGCGCTCCCCTCACCCGACCGAGGCCGAAATGCTGGAAGCGCTGCGCCATCATCTGTGCCGGTGTGGCGCGCATATCGAAATCATGCGCGCGGCAATGCGCGCTGCCGGCCACGTCGTCGAGGCGCAGGCGTGATGACGGCCCCCGACACGACCGAGGATCGCAACCGGCTGCAAGGCACGCTGTCCGTCGTTCGTCCCGCCTCCCCCGTCGAGGCCGTCAAGTTCGAGACCTTCATCCGGATCACCGCCGACGGATCGGTCACCGCCTATAACGGCCACGTCGATCTCGGCACCGGCATTCGCACCGCGCTCGGGCAGATCGTCGCCGAAGAGCTCGATGTATCCTTTGCGCGTGTCGTCGTCGTGCTCGGCGATACATCGCTGGTCCCCAATCAGGGCGCGACGATCGCGAGCGAAACGATCCAGATCACCGCCGTGCCGCTGCGCAAGGCTGCGGCGCAGGCGCGGCAGTTTCTGGTCGCGCGTGCCGCGGCGCGGTTGGAGCTCCCGATCGACGGCCTCATCGTTGAAGACGGCCTGATCCGCGGCAAGGACAATCGCAGCGTCAGCTATGGCGAGTTGATCGCGGGCGAGACCATCCAACTTGAACTGACGGATGATGTTCCGGTGAAGTCCGCCGACGCCTACACCATTGTGGGGCAATCGGTGCCGCGCATCGATCTGCCGGCGAAGGCAACCGGCGAACTGGTGTACGTCCACGATATGCGCGTTCCCGGCATGCTGCATGGCCGCGTGGTACGTCCGCCCTATGCGGGCGTCGATGTCGGCGACTTCATCGGCAACAGCCTGATCGCGGTGGATGAGGCCTCGGTACGCGGCTTCCCCGGGCTTGTCGCGGTCGTCCGCATCGGCGACTTCGTCGGCGTCGTCGCCGAGCGCGAGGAGAACGCAATCAAGGCGGCGGCGCAGCTCAAGGTCACCTGGAAGCCGGTGCCGACACTGCCCGACCTGAAGGACATCGAGACCGCGCTGCGCGCCAATCCGTCGACGCCGCGAACGCTGATCGACAAGGGCGACGTCGATGCGGCGATTGCCGGTGCCGCAAAACCGATGCCGCGAACCTATGTCTGGCCCTACCAGATGCACGCTTCGATCGGCCCATCCTGCGCGGTCGCCGATTATCAGGAGGATCTGACGCGGGTCTGGTCCGGCACGCAGAACCCGCATCATCTGCGCACCGAACTGGCACGGCTGATCCATCGCCGCGAAGCCGAGATCGAGGTGATCCGGATGGAGGCCGCCGGTTGCTACGGCCGCAACTGCGCCGATGACGTTTCTGCCGACGCGGTGCTGCTATCGCGGGCCGTCGGCCGGCCCGTTCGCGTGCAGTTGACGCGCGAGCAGGAGCACGCGTGGGAGCCCAAGGGCACCGCACAGTTGATGGATGTCAACGGCGGATTGAACGCCGACGGCAGCGTCGCCGGTTATGATTTTGCCACCCGCTATCCCTCGAACGGCGCACCGACGTTGGCGCTGCTGCTGACCGGCACCATCCCGCACACCCCTGTCGTGTTCGAGATGGGCGACCGCACCGCGATCCCGCCCTACGACTACGACAATCTGCGCGTGGTGGCCAACGACATGCCGCCGATCGTGCGCGCCTCGTGGCTGCGCGGGGTCTCGGCGCTGCCGAACACGTTTGCGCATGAATCCTGGATCGACGAATGCGCCGATGAAGCCGGCGTCGACCCGATCGAGTATCGCCTGCGCTATCTGAAGGACCCACGCGCGGTCGATCTCGTCAATGCGGTGGCCGAGCGCGCCGGCTGGAAGCCGCGGCCGATGCGGCAGGAACCGGAAGACGAAGGCGACATCGTGCGCGGGCGCGGCTTTGCCTATGCGCTTTATGTCCACAGCAAGTTTCCGGGCTATGGCGCGGCGTGGTCGGCGTGGATCGCCGACGTCGCCGTCAACAAGGCGACCGGCGATGTCAGCGTGACGCGCGTCGTCGCCGGGCAGGATTCCGGCCTGATGATCAATCCGGACGGCGTGCGCCACCAGATCCACGGCAATGTCATCCAGTCGACCAGCCGCGCGCTGATGGAGGAAGTGTCGTTCGACCGCACGTCGGTGACGGCGCGCGAATGGGGCGCCTACCCCATCATCAAATTCCCCGAGGTGCCCGAGATCGACGTGTTGATGCTGCCGCGGCAAGATCAGCCGCCGCTCGGCGTCGGCGAGTCCGCCTCCGTCCCCAGTGCCGCCGCCATCGCCAACGCGATCTTTGATGCGACCGGTGTGCGCTTTCGCGAATTGCCGTTCACGCCGGAGCGCATCCTGCGGGGCCTGCGCGGCGAGGCACAGACGGCGCCGGAAGCGTTGCCGTCGCCGGCATCGGCGCCGCAGCCCGATCTCAACCGGTGGCGAAATCCATTCAACGGACGGCGCGGTGTGTTCGCGACCGCCGCAGCCCTGTGCGTCGCCGCGATCGGTATCGGCGCCGCCGTCTTGCCATGGCGTGCCATCGCGCCGATCGCGCGCCCCGATGCCTCGGTCTATTCGGCCGCCACCATTGCCCGCGGCCAGCAACTCGCCGCGCTCGGCGACTGCGCGGTCTGCCACACCGCGGCGAACGGCATCCTCAACGCGGGCGGCAAGCCGCTGCCGACGCCGTTCGGTACGATCTACGCGACCAACATCACGCCGGATGTCGAAACCGGAATCGGCGCGTGGTCCTATCCCGCCTTCGAGCGCGCGATGCGCGAAGGCATCCATCGCGACGGCCGGCATCTTTATCCGGCATTTCCCTACACGCATTTCGCCAGGACCACCGACGCCGACATGCAGGCGCTCTACGCCTATCTGATGGCGCAACCGGCGGTGCGCGCGGAGACGCCGCAGAATGCGCTGGCGTTTCCGTTCAACCTTCGCCCGCTGATGGCCGGATGGAACGCGCTGTTCCACAAGCCGGCGGTGTTCCAGGCCGACCCGGCGAAATCCGAGATATGGAATCGCGGCGCCTATCTCGTCGAAGGCCTCGGCCATTGCAGCGCCTGCCATTCGCCGCGCAATACGCTGGGCGCGGAAAACGCGAACGCCTATCTCGCCGGCGGATTTACCGAAGGCTGGGAAGCGCCGGCGCTGACGTCGCTGTCACGAGCGCCGATCCCATGGAGCGAGGACGAGCTGTATGCGTATTTGCGAACTGGCGAGTCGCGCTTTCACGGCGTCGCTGCCGGGCCGATGGCGCCGATCGTGAAGGAGCTCGCCGCTTTGCCGGATTCCGATATCCGCGCCATGGCGGTCTATCTCGCCTCATTTAACGCGACCTCGATGGATCGAACGGCGCAGGAGGCGCTTGCCGCGAGACTGGAATCCTCGACCGGCACGCGCGCATCGGCCGCGCCCAGTGTAGGCGCCCGGATCTACCAGGGCGCCTGCGCGGTGTGCCACGAGGTCGGCGGCGCGCCGCTGTTCGGAAGCCGGCCGTCGCTCGCGCTGAACAGCAATCTGCACAGCGCCGCACCCGACAATCTCATTCAGGTCATTCTGCACGGCATCGCCAAGCCAGCCATAACCGACCTCGGTTACATGCCGGCCTTTAGGGACAGCCTGACTGACGGCCAGGTCGCGGAGCTGGTAGGGTACCTCAGGCAACAATTTGCCCCGGATAAGCCGGTCTGGAAGGATATTCATGCTGCGACCAGCCGCATCCGGCGGGAACATGTGCGATGAGCTGCCATGCCGGGGCCAAAACCCTCTAGTTGGCCGGCTCCCGGCACGGTAGAGTTCCACCATGGCAGTTACAGACATTGCATCCCGAACCTATAACCACGGCTGGCGGCTCGACCCGATCGTGCGCAGCCTGCTCGATACCGATTTTTACAAGCTCCTGATGCAGCAGATGATCCGCGATCTCTATCCGGATCAGCGCGTCACCTTTTCGGTGATCAACCGCTCCAAGCATGTCCGCCTTGCCGAGATCATCGACGAGGGCGAGTTGCGCGCGCAACTCGACCACGCGCGCAGCATCCGCTTCACCAAAAAGGAGCTGATCTGGCTCGCCGGTAATACGTTCTACGGCAAAACCCAGATGTTCTCGCCCGACTTCATCCATTGGCTCGCCAACTTCCGTCTGCCCGAATACGAGCTCAACAAGGTTGATGGCCAGTACGAGCTGCACTTCCACGGGCCGTGGACCCACACGACCATGTGGGAAATCCCGGCGCTTGCGATCATGAACGAGCTGCGCTCACGCCAGGCGACCAAGGGACAGGGCCGTTTTGTGCTCGACGTGCTCTATGCCCGCGCCAAGGCCAAGCTGTGGTCCAAGGTCGAGCGGCTGCGCAAGCTCGAAGGTCTGCGCCTGTCTGACTTCGGCACCCGCCGCCGTCACGGCCATCTGTGGCAGCGTTGGTGCGTCGAGGCCGTCAAGGAAGGCCTCGGGCCTTCGTTCACCGGCACCTCCAACGTACTGCTGGCGATGGACAACGATCTCGAAGCGATCGGCACCAACGCGCATGAATTGCCGATGGTCGCGGCGGCGCTGGCGAATTCCGATGAGGAGTTGCGCTGGGCGCCCTATCGCATTCTCGACCAGTGGCGCCATACCTACGGCGGCAACCTCTTGATCGCCCTGCCCGACGCTTTCGGAACAAAGCCGTTCCTGCGCGACGCGCCGGACTGGGTCGCCGACTGGACCGGCTTTCGCCCGGACAGCGCGCCGCCGATCACGGCTGGTGAGGACATCATCAAATGGTGGAAGCAGAAGGGCCGCGATCCCCGGGAGAAGCTGTTGGTGTTCTCCGACGGCATGGATGTCGGCTCGATCGAGGAGACCTACCGGCATTTCGCCGGACGCGTCCGCATCTCGTTCGGCTGGGGCACCAACCTCACCAACGATTTCGTCGGCTGCGCGCCGGACGGTTCCGCCGATCTCGACCCGATCTCGCTGGTCTGCAAGGTGACGTCGGTTGATGGACGACCGGCCGTGAAGCTGTCTGATAATCCCGAGAAGGCCACCGGCTCCCCGGCTGAGGTCGAACGTTATTTGCGCGTGTTCGGAAATGCCGGCCGTGTCCGCACCGCCGTGCACGTCTGAGCTAACAAATACCTTCCTGCCACCCGTTGACCCGACGAGCCCCGCATGCCCGCACCCAAGCCGCCTGCTTTCGAAACCCTGAGCCTGCATGCCGGCCAGCGCCCGGATCCCGCCACCGGCGCCCGCGCCGTTCCGATCTACCAGACCACGTCCTACGTGTTCCAGGATTCCGATCACGCCGCGGCACTGTTCAACCTGGAACGCGCCGGACACATCTACACCCGCATTTCCAATCCGACGACGGCGGTACTCGAAGAGCGGCTCGCGGCGCTCGAATCCGGCGTCGGCGCGATCTGCACGGCGAGCGGCATGGCCGCGATGCATCTGGCGATCGCAACCCTGCTCAACGCCGGCGATCACATCGTCGCCTCCGCCTCGCTCTATGGCGGCACCATCAACCTGCTGGCCCATACGCTGCCGCGCTTCGGCATCACGACCACCTTCGTCAAGCCGCGCGAGCTCGATGAGTTCCGCGCGGCGATCAAGCCGAACACGCGGCTCGTGATCGGCGAGACCATTGGCAATCCCGGGCTCGAGGTGCTGGATATTCCTGATGTCGCACAGATCGCGCATGACGCCAAAATTCCGCTTCTGATCGACAACACCTTTGCGACGCCGTTCCTCAGCCGCCCGATCGAGCTCGGCGCCGATATCGTGATGAACTCCGCGACCAAATGGATCGGCGGCCACGGTATCGCGATCGGCGGCGTTATCGTCGATGGCGGGCACTTCGACTGGCACGCCTCCGGTAAATTCCCCCAGCTCACGGAACCCTATGCCGGCTATCACGGCATCGTCTTCGACGAGCAGTTCGGCCAGGCCGCCTTCATCATGCGTGCCCGCACCGAAGGTTTGCGCGATTTCGGCGCGTGTCTTTCGCCGACCAATGCGTTCCAGTTGCTGCAGGGCGTCGAGACGCTGGGCGTCCGCATGGAGCGCCACATGAGCAACACGCTTGCGGTGCTCGAGGCGCTGACCGCCAACAAGGCCGTCGACTGGGTGCTGCATCCGGCGCTGGAGAATCATCCCGACCATCAGCTTGCGAAGCGGCTGCTGCCGCGCGGCGCCGGATCGATCGTCTCTTTCGGCATCAAGGGCGGGCGCGCGGCCGGCAAAAAATTCATCGAGTCGTTGCGGATGATCAGTCACCTCGCCAATGTCGGCGACGCCAAGACGTTGGTCATTCACCCCGCCAGCACCACGCATCAGCAGATGGATGCCGCGCAGCTCAAGGCGGCGGGCGTCGGCGAGGAACTGGTACGGCTGTCGGTCGGCATCGAAACCGTTTCCGACATCATCGACGATCTCGGCCAGGCGCTTCGCGCATCGCAGAAGGTTTGATCCATGCAGCTTTCCGTCAATGGTGCTGATGTCTTCGTTGCCACCGGCGGCCGTCCGTTCGATCCGTCGCTGCCTGCAGTCGTGATGCTGCACGGCGCGGGGTTCGATCATTCGACCTGGGCACTGCACAGCCGATGGTTCGCGCATCACGGCTATTCCGTGCTGGCGCCGGACTTGCCGGCGCACGGCCGCTCTTCGGGTGCGCCGCTTCCGACCATCGCCGACATGGCCGACTGGACCGCCGCGCTGCTCAATGCCGCCGAAGCGCCGAAGGCAAAGCTGGTCGGGCATTCGATGGGGTCGCTGATCGCGCTCGAGACCTCCGCGCGGCATCCCGACAAGGTCTCCGGCCTCAGCCTCATCGGCACCGCCGCCACGATGACGGTGGGGCCCGATCTACTCAAGGCCGCGGAGGTCAACAATCCCGATGCCATCGACATGGTCTCGATCTGGGGCCTCGGATTCAAGGCCGAGCTCGGCGGCAGCCTCGCGCCGGGACTGTGGATGCATCAGGGCGCCCAGCGCGTGCTGCAGCAGACGCGGCCGGGCGTGCTGTACAACGATCTCAACGCCTGCAACTCCTATCAAGGCGCACTCGCCGCAGCCGCGCAGGTGAAGGTGCCCGCGACCTTCATTCTCGGTGAGCGCGATATGATGACGCCTGCGAAGGCCGGCAAGACGCTCGCAGCAGCGACGCCGAATTCGCGTACCGTTGTCGTGCCAGGCGCCGGCCATATGATCATGGCCGAGGCGCCGGACGAGTTGCTGGCGGCGCTGCGGTAGTAGGTCACGCTCGTCATTGCCGGGCTTGACCCGGCAATCCATCCCAAGAAGAGACTCTTGCGAAGATTGCTGGATGCGCGGGTCAAGCCCGCGCATGACGAACATTGCTACCGCGCCGGCTTCCTCTCGACCGGATGAATATCGATCGCGCGCAACCTTCCCATGCGCAGCACGTCCATCGACAGCGTTCGCCCGATGCGGTCGCGGTCGAGGGCGCAGATCAGGTCGTCTACGCCGTTGATCTCGACGCTGTCGAGCCTGATCACGACGTCGCCCGGCAATAGTCCTGCCTTCGCGGCCGGACTGTCCGGCTCGACCTGCGCCAGCAGCGCGCCCATCTTGTTGTCGATGCCGGCGACCACCGCGTGCCGACGCGGGATCGGAGCGGTCTGGCCGGCGACACCGATATAGGCGCGGCGGACATAGCCGTGGCGGATGATTTCCGACAGCACGAACTGCGCCGTGTTGCTGGCGACCGCAAAGCAGATGCCCTGCGCGCCGCTGATGATCGCGGTGTTGATGCCGATCACTTCAGCCGACGACGACACCAGCGGGCCGCCGGAATTGCCGGGATTGAGCGCGGCATCGGTCTGGATCACGTCCTCGATGGTCCGCCCGCTCACCGAGCGGATCGAGCGACCGAGCGCCGACACCACGCCGGCCGTCACGGTCGATTCGAATCCGAGCGGGTTGCCGATCGCGACCACGAGCTGGCCGCGGCGCAGGCTCTTGGAATTGCCGAGCGAGGCATAACGCAGATCGCGCGCGCCATCGGCCCGCAACAGCGCAAGGTCAGTGTCCGGGTCGACGCCGAGCACATGGGCGTCGGTGACAAACCCTTCGTTGTCCCGCAGCCTGATCTCTTTCGACGATCCGACCACATGGCTGTTGGTCAGCACCAGGCCGTCCGGCGAGATGACGATCCCGGAGCCGAGCCCGCCGCGTTCGCGCGCGTTGCGCACTTTCGGTCCGGTTTCGACGCGAACCACAGCCGGCCCGACGCGTTCGGTCACGCCGATGACGGCGTTGGAATAGGCGTCGAGCAGAGCCTGGTCGTTTGCAGGAGTGGATTCGGGCGCAGGCGACAGGTCGTCGCCGGCATTGTCTGAGGTAAAATCCAGCATGGCGAATGTCCTTCGGTTCCCTCAAATGGTGGCCGGGAACCGCTCGCGCAAGTGCTGCTAGCGCGCATGCCGCAGCGTCGAAGGCCGGGCCTTGACAGGATCGAGCAGCGACCAGTCGCCCTGCTCCAGCGCGTAGCCTTTCGGGAACGGCGCGCGAAGCTCCAGCCCGAGCGACCGCAGCACGCGGTCGTCGCGGTAGTAGCATTGCAGGACCACGCGAACGAGCGTCGCCGCAGCAGCGCCGCCGGTGGCGCGGAACTCAATTGCGACTGCGTCTCGCCGCGCGGAATCGAGTTCGGCCAGCGGTTGGCCTGCGAGGCGTGCGAGATGATCGAGCGCCTGCGTGACCAGCGCAGTATCGCGGCCGAGCGTCGCCAGCATGTCGGCCTGGATCGCGGGATCGTCTGCGCCGGGCACCTTGTATTCGTCGCTGGCGGGAATGATCATCGCAGCGACGGTGCGGAGATCGTCGCGTTGGGCTGAGGTCAGTTCATTTGCTGCGGACATGGCGGTCTCAATCGAAGAGGTTGGCAAGGCGTTGTTTCATCTGGTCGGCGACGTAGAGCGCGATCGCCTGGATGGTCGAGGTCGGATTCACGCCGCCTGAGGTGACGAACACGCTGCCATCAACGATGAAGAGATTCTTCACGTCATGCGAGCGGCCCCATTCGTTGACCACGGAGCGCGCAGGATCAGTACCCATCCGCGCGGTGCCGAGCAGATGCCAGCCGCCCCACGGGATCGGATCGTTGATGCAGATGTCGGTCGCGCCAGCGGTTTCCAGAATCTCCCGGCCGCGCGCCAGTCCATGCTCCATCATCTTCCGGCTGTTTTCGCTGATCGTATAATCGATCTTCGGCGCGGGAATGCCGTGGCTGTCCTTCAGCACGGGATCGAGCGTGACGCGGTTATGCTCCTCGGGCAGGTCCTCGCAGATCGCGGAGACCGCAAGCCGATGGCCGTTGAGCTTGCGGAACACGCGGTGATGATCCGCCCCCCATGGCAAGATGCCCTTCTGCTCGCTCGCGACGGCTTCGAACACGGGTCCTGCACCGCGGCCGAACTGGATGCCGTAGCCGCGGACGAAGCCGCGCGAGAGATCAGTATCGTAGAACTCCTTGCTCCAGAGGCAGGTCGGCGGCGCCCGGTTGCTGTCGGTCGGCTCCTTCACGAAGCCGTAGATCTGCGCATAGGGATGGAACATCAGGTTCTTGCCGACCAGGCCGGATGAATTGGCGAGCCCATTTGGGAAGCGGCCGGAGACCGAATTCAAGAGCAGCCGCGGCGTACCGACGCCGTTGCAGGCGATGATGACGACTTCGGCAGGCTGAAACTGCTCGACGCCATCCTTGTCATAGTAGACGACGCCCGAGGCCATGCCGTCCTTGTTGGTCAGGATCTCGCGCACGCGGCAATGGGTTTTGAGCTCGACGCCGGCGCGGATCGCGTGCGGCCAATAGGTGATGTCGGTCGAAGCTTTCGCACCTTGCGCGCAGGCCGGCGTGCAATGGCCGAGATTGATGCAGCGCGCCCTGCCCTCGTAATCCATCGTCGCGACCGTGGTGTCCGACGGCCACCAGTGCCAGCCGAGCTTGTTCATGGCCTTGCCGATCAGCGGGCCGGAAAGCCCGAGCGGCTGCGGCGGCATCGGCGGGTGCGTCAGCGGCGACAGCGGATCGCCCGACAGGCCCGAGACGCCCATGATCCGGTCGTTCTCTTCGAAGAACGGAGTGAGCGCGTCGTAGTCGATCGGCCAATCATCGGCGACGCCGTCGAGCGTCTTCACCTTGAAGTCGGAGGGATGCAGCCGCGGCCAATGCGCGGTGTACATCACCGTCGAGCCGCCGACGCCGTTGAAGTTCACCACCTTGATCGGCGAGTTGTCGTCGTTAACAGGATAGTCCTCGGGCCGGCCGCGAATGTTCGGGCTGGTCGACCAGTCGCCATAAAACTTCGCCTCCCAGTCGCGGCCCGTGCTCGGATATTCCGACGGGTTCATCCAGCCGCCCTGGTCGAGGCAGAGGATATGCATCTTGGTATCGGCCAGGCTCCACGCCACCGCCGCGCCGGATGCGCCGGCGCCGATGATCAGGACGTCAACGGGATCGTGCTTCATTCTTGTTCCTTGGAGGCTCTTCTTTCACTGCTCCCACCGTCATTGCCTGCGACAAACGCGAAGCGTTTGCGCAAGGGAGCGAAGCGACGAAGCAATCCATTCTTTCTTTGGCGCGGCAAAGATGGATTGCTTCGCTACGCTCGCAATGACGGCGGATGGCTCGCGGATATAGCGGAAAGCTCGAGTGGAGCGGTCTGAGGCCCCTTGCCAATCTTCCCTCCCCTGTTGAGCTCGCCGCTTGACGGGCGATCTGCCCCGTGACGATAGGATCAGATGCGGTCGCGAGTAAAGCCGACCGGGGCCGGCCAACGGCAAAGCTGCAACCCTGCCACGCGTCCATGCGGGGTTTGTCCACCGGCGCGAGAGCGGATAGCCTTCAGGCAATCCTTGAGCCAATCCTTGAGCCAATTGGGACCAACCACAAACGCGGGAGCGACGCCGATTCCGGAATTCGACGCCATCATCATCGGCGCGGGCATGTCGGGCCTGTACCAGCTCTACCGGCTGCGCGAACAGGGTTTTCGCGTGCGCGTATTCGAGGCCGGCACCGATGTCGGTGGCACCTGGTACTGGAACCGCTATCCCGGCGCGCGCTTCGATTCCGAAAGCTATTCCTACGGCTATTCGTTCTCCAAGGAGTTGCTGCAGGAATGGGAATGGTCGGAGCATTTTGCCGGCCAGCCGGAGACGCTGCGCTATCTCAATCATGTCGCTGACAAATTCGACCTGCGCCGCGATATCCAGTTTCGCGCCCGCGTGACGGCGGCGGTTTACGAGGAAGAGACGCAAAGTTGGACCATCACGCTCGAAGACGGCAGCCGCTTCGACACGCGTTTCCTGATTACCGCGATCGGGCCCCTCTCGACCCCTACGCTGCCGCGGATCGAGGGACGCGACGATTTCAAGGGCGCGTCGTTTCACACCGCGCGATGGCCGAAGGAGCCCGTCGATTTCACCGGCAAGCGCGTCGCCGTGATCGGCACCGGCGCGACCGGCGTGCAGACCATCCAGACGATTGCGGGACAGGTCGGCCATCTCACCGTGTTCCAGCGCACGCCGAACTGGTGCGCGCCGCTGCACAACGGCAAGATCGATGCTGAGACGCAAGTGAAGATCAAGGCGGGCTATCCCCAGATGTTTGCCCGCTGCCAGGAGACCTTTGCCTGCTTCCTGCACACGCCGGACCCGCGCGGCGCGTTCGAGGTTTCGGACGAAGAGCGCGAGGCGTTTTATGAAAAGCTCTATGGCGAGCGCGGCTTCGGCATCTGGCAGGGCAACTTCCGCGACATACTGATCGACCGCAAGGCGAATGCGACGATCTCCGATTTTGTCGCGCGCAAGATCCGGCAGCGGGTGAAGAATCAGGCCGTGGCGGAGAAGCTGATTCCAAGGAATCACGGGTTTGGTACCCGCCGGCTGCCGCTCGAGACCTTCTATTACGAGGTCTACAACCAGGACAATGTCGAACTGGTCGACATCACGGAAACGCCGATCGAGTGGATTACGCCCAAGGGAATCAAAACCAGCGACCGGGAATACGCGTTCGACATCATCATCTACGCGACCGGTTTCGACGCCATCACCGGCAGCTTCGACAAGATCGATTTTCGCGGGGTTGGCGGCGCGCGGCTGAAGGATAAATGGAAAAGCGGACCGGAGACCTATCTCGGCATCATGGTCCATGAATTTCCGAACATGCTGATGCTGATGGGGCCGCACACCGCGCTCGGCAATATTCCGCGCAGCATCGAATACAGCGTCGATTGGGTCACGGGTCTCGTTCGTTTCGCGATGGAAAGGAAGCTGACGCGGCTGGAGGCAACGCCGGAAGGTGTTGCCTCCTGGACCGATCATGTGAAAGCGCTCGGCGTCGGGCTGTTGTCCAACGAGGTCAATTCCTGGATGACCGGCATCAATTCCAACGTCGAAGGCAAGCAGACCCGCATCGTCGCCCGCTACAGCGGCAGCGCACCGGCGTATCGCGCAAGGTGCGACGAGGTGGCAGCGAAGGGGTATGAGGAATTGAGGTTTGGGTAGTTCTCTCCTGTCGTCGCCCGGCTTGACCGGGCGACCCAGTACGCCGCGGCTTATCGGTTCGATCATTGGCGTCTCTGGAATACTGGGTAGCCCGGTCAAGCCGGGCGATGACAGCCGAGTGTGAGTCGTAGGGTGGGCCCCCTCCGTCATTGCGAGCGAAGCGAAGCAATCCATCTTTCCGCGCGCGAGGCGATAATGGATTGCTTCGCTGCGCTCGCAATGACGTGGAGAGAGCGACGCTGCTGTAGGGTGGGCAAAGGCGCCCTTTCGCCGTGCCCACCGTCTATCCGCGACGATCCCCGTGAATGGTGGGCACGCTTCGCTTTGCCCACCCTACGACCTTTGGCTACCGCCTTCCGCTACCACGCGTCGATGCACGGCCGCTTCTTCGTCGTGCGGGCTTCCGGCTTCGGCACCGATCGCAAGCCCGCCATGATCCACTGCCGCGTGTCCGCGGGGTCGATCACTTCGTCGATCTCCAGTACCGAGGCGATCGAGACCGCCTTGCCGTTGGCGTAGAGTTCGGCAACCTTGGCCTGGTAGTAGTCCTCGCGCTCGTCCGGGTCCTCGATTGCTTCCATCTCCTTGCGGAAGCCGAGCCGCACATAGCCTTCCAGGCCCATGCCGCCGAATTCGCCGGTCGGCCAGGCCACCGTGAAGAAGGAGGCGTGGAAGCCGCCGCCGATCATGGATTGCGCCCCTAAGCCGTAGCCCTTGCGCAGGACGATGCCGAACAGCGGCACGGTGAGGCTGGCGCCGGTCACGAACATCCGCGCGACATGGCGCACGATCGCGGTCTTCTCGGCTTCGGGACCGACCATGAAGCCCGGCGTATCGCACAGCGACAGGATCGGAATGTCGAAGGCATCGCAGAGCTGCATGAAGCGCGCGGCCTTGTCGCCGGCCGGCGCGTCGATCGCGCCCCCGAGGTGCTTTGGATTGTTGGCGATCAGGCCGAACGGCTTTCCCTCGATACGGATGAAGGCGGTGATCATGCCGACGCCAAAGTCGCTGCGGATTTCCAGCACCGAGCCTTCGTCCGCGAGAAGATCGATGACGTTGCGGATGTCGTAGACGCGAAGGCGGTTTTCCGGGATCGCCCGCCGCAACAGGCGTTGGTCGGGCGCCTTCCAGTCGGCCACCGCGCCCTGGAAGTACGACAGATATTTTTGCGCAGCGGCGGTCGCTTCGGCCTCGTCCTCGACCAGGATGTCGATGACACCGTTCGGCGACTGGAACGACACCGGCCCCACTTCGGCCGGATGGTAGACGCCGAGGCCGCCGCCTTCGATCATCGCGGGGCCGCCCATGCCGATCGAGGCGTTCTTTGTCGCGATGATGACATCGCAGCAGCCGAGCATCGCGGCGTTGCCGGCGAAGCAATAGCCGGACACGACGCCGATGACCGGCACCAGGCCGGAGAGCTTTGCGAATTGCACGAAGGACGGCCCGTCGAGGCCGGTCATGCCGAGCCGGTCGGTATCGCCGGGACGCCCGCCGCCACCTTCGGCATAGAACACCAGCGGCAACCGCCATTGCTCAGTCAGACTCAGCATGCGGTCGATCTTCTTGTGGTTCATGTGGCCCTGGGTGCCGGCCAGCACGGTGTAGTCGTAGGAAATCACCATGCAGCGGGCGGCATCCGCGCCGAACTTGTCTGCATTCACGGTGGCGACACCGGAGATCAGGCCGTCGGCCGGCGTATTGCGGATGAGATCGTCGACCGTGCGGCGGCGGCGCTGGGCGGCGATAGCGAGCGAGCCGTATTCGACAAAGGATCCCTCATCGACGAGCTGGGCGATGTTCTCGCGCGCCGTGCGCTGGTTGGTCTTGCGGCGGCGCTCGACTGATCCGGGGCGGTTTTCATCCAGCGTGATGGCGTGGCGCTCGATCAGTTCAGCCAGATCGGGACGGATATGATCGAGATCGAAATCCTCCTCCTCGGCGAGGTCGTGGGCGTCGATCTCGGCAGGCTCGAGATAAAGGATCGCCTCGTCCTGCATCAGCGTCACGCCGGCCTCAGCCGCGACCCTCGTCACCCGGCCGCCATGCGGCGCGGTGACCAGATGCTCCATCTTCATGGATTCCAGTACGGCGATCTGCTGGCCGGGGCGGACGAGATCTCCCTCCTCGACATCGATGGCAACAATCGTGCCCTGCAACGGCGCCGGGACCGCGACCGAGCCGTCCGGCCCGGTTGCCGATGCCGCGACCGCAAGGGCGAGCGTCTCGTCATCGGCGGCGTTGCCGGTTTCGATCAGCGCCGTCTCGGCGGTCGCCTTGGCTTCGCCAACGAGATCAGCGACATGGGCCTCGATGAAGCCGGTGCTGACACGGTTCTCGATAAAATCCGGATGCGCCAAAATCGCCGCCAGGAAGGGAATGTTGGTCGCGACGCCGCCGACCCGGAACTCACGCAGGGTGCGCGAGGCCTTGTGCACCACATCGGTCCAGTTACCGCCCGGCGAGTGCACGATGACCTTGGCGAGCAGCGAGTCGAAGGCGGTGCTGGTGCGGTAGCCAGAGTAACCGAACGTATCGACGCGAACGCCGGGGCCGGACGGCAGGTCGAACAGCGCCAGCGTTCCGCCGGTTGGCTTTGTCCCGCCGGTCTCGTCCATCACCTCCATGTTGACGCGCAGCTGCATCGCATAGCCGCGCGGTTTTGGGATATAGGCCTGCGCCAGACCGAGCGAACCCAGCGTGGCGCCGGCCGCGACCGCGAGCTGCGACTGCACGAGATCGAGGCCGAGCACCTCCTCGGTGACGGTATGCTCGACCTGGAGCCGCGGGTTGGCCTCGATGAAGGCGAACGCCTGGTCGCTTGCCTTGTCGTTTATCTTGACGTCGTTATCGACGAGGAATTCGAAGGTGCCGAGGTTGTCGTAGTTGGCGGCGGCCGCGAGTTCCTTGGCGGCATCGATGATGCGCCCGCGCAAGGCCTCGTTCAGCGACGGGCTCGGCGCGACCTCGATGAGCTTCTGGTTGCGGCGCTGGATGGTGCATTCGCGCTCCCACAAATGGCTGATCGCGCCGTAGCGGTCGCAGATGATCTGCACCTCGATGTGGCGGGCGTTGCGGATCAGGCGCTCGACATAGACGCCGTCGCTGCCGAAGGCGGCCATGCTCTCGGACTGGCAGCGCGCATAGGCCTCCTCCAGCTTGTCGGCGTCGTCGACGATGCGCATGCCGCGGCCCCCGCCGCCGGCGATCGCCTTGATCATGATGGCGCCGCCGGCGCCCAAGGATTCAAGGAAGGCCCTTGCCTCTTCCAGGCTGGTCGGCCCGCTGGTGCCCTCGATGACGGGCACGCCGCATTGCTTGGCCAGCGCCTTGGCCTGCGCCTTGTCGCCGAACAGGTCGAGCGCCTCCGGCGACGGTCCGACAAAGACGATGCTTTCCTCGATGCAGCGCCGCGCGAACGTGGCATTCTCGCTGAGGAAACCATAGCCGGGATGCACGGCGTCGCATCCGGTCGTCTTGGCGGCCGATATCACGGCCTCGATGTCGAGATAGGCCCGCGCGCCGCGCCCGGGGATTTCGCAGGCCGCGTCGGCGACGCGGACATGCAGCGATTGCGCATCGTCGGCGGAATGGATCGCGACGGTGGCAAGGCCTGCGTCACCCGCCGCGCGGGCAATGCGGATGGCGATCTCGCCGCGGTTGGCGATCAGCAATTTATGGAAGGACATGAACGGTTCCGGTCAGAGCGAAATGATGCGGCGATCGGCTCACCTCGCCCCGCTTGCTTCCCGTACCCCAATCAGCAGCGCGATGCGGCCCGCCGGCAGCTTCTTGTTACTGAACATGAAACCTTTGCCGAGATTCTGCGCAAGTGGAATTTCGTTCCGCGTTACGGAATTCGCACAGCAAACTGAAGCGCTTAGCGGTCTACCGGCAGTCGAGCCGGGCTTCGAACCAGTTCTGCAGCGACGCCGAGAGCGGCGGCCAGGCCCGCTGGAAGGGCATGAGTTGCCTTGCGTTGGCGCGGTAGATTCCGCGCAACTCGTGCTCGATTGCTGGAAGATCGACACCGGTGCAACGGCCTTCGTTGACGATCAGCCGGCCATCCACGACCACATCGCGCAACAGCGACGCATTGCCGCGTGCGAACAGAAGATCGATGGGGTCAATCGGCATGATCTGGTCGCGATCGAGCCGATCGAGATCGATGGTGACGAAATCGGCTGGCGCGCCTGACATGAGCGCTCCCGTTCCAGGCGCACCCGTCGCCTTCCGGCCGTTGGCGATCGCGAGCGCGAGGAATTCGGAAGTGGTCCACGTGCGCTCGAAGCCGAGGCCGCCGTGCATCATCTGCACCAGCCGCATCTCGCGCAGCACGTCGTCATCCTCGTCGAGCGCCAGCCCATCGACGCCGACCGCGATGGCGCAGCCGCATTTGTGCGCGGCGGCGATCGGCGCGAGGCCGGAGCGCAAATGAAGATTGGAGGAGAAATTGGTGACGATGCGTGCGCCGGATGCGGCGATCATCTCGATTTCATCGGGGCGGGCATGGATGCAATGCGCCAATGTCAGCCGCTCCGACAGAAAGCCGATGTCGCGGAGGTAGCGGACGATGCCACCAGGAAAATGCTGGTCCGCCCAGGCGCGCTGATAGATGGTCTCCAAAAGATGCATGTGGATGCGCCGGCCGGTCTGCGCGGAGTTTTCCGCGACCGCCTCCAGCAACGGTTTTGAGCACCATTGCACGCCCGCCGGACCAAGCTGCACATCGACCTTGGGACCGGCGATGGCGGCGGCAATCGCATCCGTCAGCTCGATGTAGGCCTTGGGCGACATCGGCGCGCGGACGAACATCTGTTCGATCGTGCTGCGATCTTCTTTGGACAGCCCAGAGAGAACCGGTTCCTCATCGCCATACACCACCGGATTCTGGTCGCGGACGGCCAACGCAAAGGCGATGCGGATACCGACGTCGGAAGCCGCGCGCGCGATGGCGCTGGCTTCTTCGACCAGCGGCATGGTGCCGCTCGGGCGGGTGTAATGGATCATCATCGCCGCGCAGCCGGCGCGCGCCGAACGCGCCAGCGCGGAAGCTGCGGTCAGGTACGGGTCCACCGGCGTGCCGAGCGCGGAGCGCAGGATCCAGCTTTCCAGGGGCATGCCGAGCGCGCCGAACGAGGATGCGGTCGGGCGCGCGTGGTCGTGGGCGTTGACGAAGGCCGGAAGCACGAGGCAGCGCGGGCTTGTGGCGGGAGGCGCTGTCTCGGAGATGGAGGTGATGGTTCCGCCATCGTACCGCAGCACGACGCTTTCGAGCAGGCCGCGGTCAGCGCCGGAGAACAGGCTGTGTGCGGAAATATCTGTAGCCACGACATGCCCTCCCCGTCATTGCGAGCGCAGCGAAGCAATCCATCGCGCCGCAGAAAGGAAGAATGGATTGCTTCGTCGCTTCGCTCCTCGCAATGACGAGGAAGCGCTAGTTCGCTGTATACACCAGTTCCCGCTCCGCGCGCGGCGGCAAAAATTCGCGCGAGAAGATTTCCGCGGGCGTCGGCGCGCGGGTGAGCTGGTAGCCTTCGACGATGATGCCGATGGCGCGGGCCATGCGGTCATCCTTGACGTCGCCGACGCCGATCTCCTTCATCTCGGGCGAGACGATCAGCTTGTCGAAGGAATATTGCAGGCGGCGCTTTTCGACCTCGACATTGATCAGATTATCGTAGTTCACCGCGGCTTTCATTCCGGCATTCTGATCCTTGGCGATCGCGATCATGCCCTTGTTGACGGCACGGACGAGGGCCGCAACGGCCTTCGGATTGGACGCCAAAAGCTTGCGCGAGACCATCACGCCATTGGAATAGAGATCGAGCCCGTAGTCGCCGAACTGGAACCATTTGTAGTCCTTGTCGGGATCCTGGCGGTTCAGCACGAGGTTGAAGTAGCTCGTGATGTTGAACACCAGCGCGGCGTCGATATCGCCCTTGATCAACATCGGCTCCTGCAGATTGGGCGCCATGTTGGAGATCTTGATCTTCTCGCCCTCGAGCTTGTTCTTTTGCGCAAACACCGGCAGCAGCCGCGTGGTCGGCGTGCCCTGCGCGCCGCCGAGCGTATGGCCCTCGAAATCCTTGATGGTGTTGATGCCGCTGGTCTTCTTGGTGACGATCGCAAACGGCGGCTGGTTCCAGATCATGTAGACCATGACTGGCGCGTCCTGCGGCTTGGTCGAGGCGTTCTGGATGATGGCGTTGACGTCCCCGAAGCCGGCGTCATAGGCGCCCGACATGATGCGCGTGACCGTAGCTCCCGAGCCCTCGCCCTGGTCGATCACGACATTGAGGCCTTCCTCTTTGAAATAGCCGTTGTCCTTGGCATAGAAGAACGCGGCGTCGGACCCTTGCGTCTTCCAGCCAAGGGTGAACTTGATCGTCGTTTCCTGGGCGTTGGCAGCGCCGGCAAACAGGGCGGCTCCCAACAGCGCTGCACTAAGTCTGGCTAACATCGCGATCTCCTCGACTGGGTTGGATGACGGGTGGCGGAATCTTTGCTCATGTCGCGATCACGTCGCTCTTGCGGGTGGCCCAGCCGGTGACGCGCCCCTCGATCACCGAGAAGATCACGTAGAGCGCGACGCCGAGGCCGGCGAGCACGAACAGGCCGGCGAACACCAGCGGCACGTTGAAATTCGAGGACGCGGTCATCATCACGTTGCCGATGCCGCGGTTGGAGGCCACGGTCTCGGACAGCACCGCGCCGACGAAGGCGTAAGAGATCGCGACCTTCAAGGACGCAAAGAAGAACGGCATGGTGCGCGGCAAGCCGACGTTCCAGAGAATGTCGAGCTTGCTGGCGCCGAGCGCCTTCAGCACGTCTTCGAGCTCGGGTTCGGTGGTCGCCAGCCCCGTCGCGATGTTGACCACGATCGGGAAGAAGCAGATCGACAGCGCGGTCAGCACCGCCGGCACCGAGCCGGAACCGAACCACAGCACGAAAATTGGCACTACGGCGACTTTTGGAATGGAGGAGAAACCGACCAGCAGCGGATAGGCGGTGTCATAGGCAGTCTTCGAGACGCCGATGACCGCGCCGAGCACGACACCGAGGCCGACACCGAGCACGAAACCGATCATCGTGGTCGCCAGCGTCTGCAGGATGTGCGGCCAAAGGATCGGGAATTTCTCAAACAGCGTGACGAACACCTGCGACGGGCGCGGCAGCACCAGATCGGACATCCCGGTCATGACGCAGAACAATTCCCAGGCGACGAAGAACAGGACGATCAGTGCCGCCGACCAGGCCTTCTGGCGGTAATCGAAATCGGGCATGGTCAGGCCGCTCCCTGTGCCGACGCCGTGCGGGCGTCGACGATGAACGCGCGCAGCTTCTGATTCAGCGCCACGAAATCCGGCTCGAAGGTCATGGCGACCGTGCGCGGCCTCTCGAAGGTGACGTGGCTGTCGTCGAGGATGCGGCCAGGGCGCGCGCTCATCACGCAGATGCGGCTGCCGAGGAACGCGGCCTCGCGCAGATCGTGGGTCACCAGCAGCACGGTCGGCTTGTGGGCGATCCAGAGATCCTGAAGGATCGACCACAGCTCTTCGCGCGTGAACTGGTCGAGCGCGCCAAAGGGCTCGTCGAGCAGCAGCATGCGCGGCTCATGAATGAGCGCGCGGCACAGATTGGCGCGCTGAAGCATGCCGCCGGAGAGTTGCCAGGGGTAGCGGTTGCCAAATCCCTTGAGGCCGACCTGCTCCAAAAGCGCGTTGGCCTTGTCGCGAAATTCGGTCTTACGGAGTTTTCGGAATTGCGAGCGGAACGGCTCGACGATCTTGAGCGGCAGCATGATGTTCCGCTCGATCGTCATCCAGGGCAGCATGGTCGGGTTCTGAAACGCCATGCCGACGCGCAAGGCGCGCGCCGCCACTTCCCGGCCGCCGACGATCACCACGCCGGTGGATGGCTGCACCAGCCCGCTCACCAGCCGCAGGATGGTGGACTTGCCGCATCCGGACGGCCCGACGAGGGCGACAAACTCGCCATCGGCGATCCGCAGCGTCGTCGTGGAAAGGGCCGGCACCGCGCGGACGCCGCGGCCGA
The DNA here is from genome assembly GCF_018596315.1 of Bradyrhizobium sp. SRL28. GTDB lineage: Bacteria > Pseudomonadota > Alphaproteobacteria > Rhizobiales > Xanthobacteraceae > Bradyrhizobium. Next base: position 344,502 of record NZ_JAHEAG010000001.1, read on the forward strand.
AGGTGACCGAGGCCTCGGAGAGCTCGATGGCGATGGGGGCGGCGGAAGCCGGAACCGGCGAGCCAGAGAATTCGGAATGTGGCTGCATACGCATCATGGCTGGAAGTGCATGCAAGCCGGATGCCAGCGGAACTTGCCTTTGAAATCAAAGGCCTTGCGAATGACCGCCGAAACTGCCGGATTCCTTTTGTGCAATCTGGCCGTCGAACTGCATGCAATTGAGGCGCTCAATCGGTCCACAATTGTGATAAGAGAGCGCCATTCGAAGCACGTCTCAGGGATTCGCCGATGGCGCCTCGCTCCGCCAGCAAGTCAGCCGTACCGTCCGACAAGGTCGGCGTGATCTGCCGCGCGCTTCGCCGCGCCATCATCGAACAGGCGCTTGAGCCCGGCGCGAAACTCCCGGAGGATTCGCTCGGCGAAAGGTTTGGCGTCAGCCGCACCATTGCCCGCCATGCGCTGGGGCAACTGGCGGCGGAAGGCCTCGTCGAGCTTCGCCGCAACCGGATTGCCGTCGTGGCGACGCCGAGCTGGCAGGAAGCGCGCGATGCGTTTGATATCCGGATCGAACTTGAACGCCTCGTCGTGCGCCAGCTGGCCGGCAAGCTGACCAAGAGCCAGGTTGCGGAGCTGAACGCCCATGTCGATGCCGAGGACCGCGCCCGCGACGGTTCGGATGCGGTGTCGATCAGGCTGGCGACGGAATTCCACATCCTGCTCGCCAATATGACGAACAGCCCCATCCTGGTGCGCTACGTCAGCGAGGTCGCCTATCGCTGCTGCCTGACGCTGTCGCTCTACAGCCGCCCGCATTCGTCGGAGTGCGCGATCAACGAGCATCGCGCGATCATCGCAGCACTCGTCAAGGGCGACGAAGCCAAGGTGATGAGCCTGATGCACAGCCATCTGGATTCGGTGGCCAGCCGCGCGCTGGTGGCCCCTGCCCCGCAGCGCGGCCGGGATTTGCTGGATATTCTGGCGCCTTACGCGGAGGAAGGCGACGGTGGCCGCGTAGTGAAATTGCCGAAGGTTGTTAGAGCGCGGTAGGCAGCACCGTCATTGCGAGCGCAGCGAAGCAATCCATCGCGCCGCGCAAAGAAAGAGTGGATTGCTTCGTCGCTTCGCTCCCTTGCACAAACGCTTCGCGTTTGTCGCAGGCAATGACGAAGATAGCACCTCAAGCCTCGATCCCCATCTGCACCAGAATGCGCTCCGCGCTGTCGTTCCAGACGTCCATCTTCACGATCTGGCCGCCCTTCACCACGAAGCGATCGACGTAGCGGTTGCCTTCGAACCGCGTGCCGTCGAGCCATTCGCCATAGAGCGTGCCGATGCTGTAGACGACAGTCTCGTCCGCACCGGGGCAGACGTCGAAGCGGTCCATCTGCTTCTTGACCCAGCGATAGCGCCGCGCGTTGAAGCCGGTCGGCCCGCGCGGATGGTCGAACTCGCGGCCGCCGGTGAAGGTGATGATCGTGCCGGGCTTCATGTAGGCCGCCGCCGCCTCAGGATCCGGGATCATCGACGCGGTGAGATAGGCCTCGACCACCTCGGCATCGGACATTTGCTTAGCAGCGTTCTTGGGCTCGGCTTTGGCGGCAATGGACATGACGACCTCTCCTGACGGCCGGACTCTACAATCCGCCCTCCAAATTGCATGCACATATTTTGAACAATCCGGCCTCAGAACTGCACACAATCTGGAGCTGCCTCGGGAACGCCCTTCCGCTAGGGTGAGGGTTCCTCCAACCCGCTGCGCGATGAACACAAAAACCGCCTTTGATCTGATTTTCCGCAACGCCAGGACCCGGTTTTCGGCCACCCCGGTCGATATCGGCGTTGCCGGCGGACGTACCCTCGCCATCGAACCCCGGCTTGCCTGCGAAGCGGCCGAGATCGACGTCGGTGGCAGGCTCGTGCTGCCCGGTTTTGTCGACACCCATATTCATCTCGACAAGGCCTGCCTGCTCGGCCGCTGCGGGCACGACCATGCCAGCGTGGCTGAGGCCATCGCCGCGGTCGCGGCCATGAAGCGCGATTTCACAATGGAGGACGTGTACGCGCGGGGCGCGCGGGTGATCGAGCGCGCCATCGTGCATGGCACCACGCGGATGCGCACCCATGTGGAAATCGATCCGCGCATCGCGCTGCGCGGCTTTGAGGCGATCAAGGCGCTGAAGCGCGACTATGCCTGGGCGATCGACCTCTCCATCTGCGTGTTTCCGCAGGAAGGCCTGACCAACGATCCCGGCGCCGAAGAGCTGTTGATCGCGGCCCTGCGCGACGGCGGTGAAGCAATCGGCGGCTGTCCCTACATGGACACCGACCCGAACGCGCATCTCGAAAAAGTTTTCGGTCTGGCGCAGGAGTTCGACGTCGATGTCGATCTGCACCTCGACTTCGATCTCGATCCGTCGTGGTGGCATCTCGAAGAGGTCTGCCGACAGACCGAGCGGCGCAACTACCAGGGCCGCGTCGCGATCGGTCATGCGACGAAACTATCCGCCCTGCCGCCGGACCGGCTGAAGGCAGCGACGGCGCGGCTGGCAAAATCCGGTGTCGCCGTGACCGTGCTGCCCGCGACCGATCTCTATCTGATGGGCCGCGACGCCACGCATAGTGCGCCGCGCGGGCTGACGGTGGCGCACAAGCTCGTCGAAAGCGGCGTCGTGTGTTCGGTCGCGACCAACAATGTGCTCAATCCGTTCACCCCGTTCGGCGATGCCTCGCTGCTGCGGATGGCGAATTTCTACGCCAATGTCGCGCATGCCGGGGTCAGCGAATTCGATGCCTGCCTCGATCTCGTCACCGAGCTGCCGGCGCGGCTGATGAATTTGCGGGATTACGGCATCGCACCGGGCAATCCGGCGGACCTGATCATCCTCGACACCGACAGCGGTCTGAACGCGATTGCGGAACTGCCCGACATGCTGATGGGATTCAAGAACGGGCGGCAGGTGTTCGAGCGACGGAAGCCGACGCTGTTTCGTCCGGCGGCTTAGAAAGTCTCCGTCAAGCCCGGCCATGACTAAGAAGCGAGACGATGCTTCGCGTCGTCGCGCGAACCATGCAGGCCATGCTCTGCCTTATGCGCTGCCCTGCAATTGACGGCCCCGCCAATCATTGTTGTTATCGGCCAACGACAACAACAAGCCCGGGCAGGAAATCATGAAAAAGGCCACCACCATAAGAAGCGTCGAAACGCTCGCCTGCGACGCCGGTTGGCGGAACTACCACTTCGTCAAGATCATGACCGATGACGGCATCGTCGGCTGGAGCGAATACGACGAGGGCTTTGGTGCGCCCGGCGTCACCGCGGCGATCGAGCGCCTCGCGGCGCGCGTGGTTGGCAAGAATGCCTTCCAGCACGAGCGGATCTACGCCGAACTGTTTGCCGCGACGCGGCCGGCTGCCGGCGGCGTGGTGGCGCTGGCGTTAGGGGCGATCGAGAACGCGCTGCTCGACGTCAAGGCCAAGGCGCTGGGCGTGCCCTGCTACGAATTGCTCGGCGGCAAGATCCGCGACCGCATCCGCGTCTACTGGTCGCACTGCGCGACCTGGCGCATCAACCATCCCGACTGGTTCAAGCCGGCCATCACCAGCCTCGATGGCGTCAAATCCATCGGCACCGAGGTGCGCGAAAAAGGCTTTACGGCGATGAAGACCAACATCTTCGTCTACACCGACGGCAAGCCTCAGGGCTGGCGGCCCGGTTTCGGCGCGCCGTTCGAGCCGGAGGTCAATGTCGACCGCAAGGTGCTGCGAAACCTCTGCATGCATCTGGAAGCGATCCGCGACGGCGCCGGGCCCGACGTCGACCTGCTGCTCGACCTCAACTTCAATGCCAAGACGGAAGGCTACTTAAAGATACTCCGCGCCATCAAGGATATGGATCTGTTCTGGGTGGAGATCGACACCTTCAACCCGCAGGCGCTCGGCTATATCCGCCGCCAGAGCCCGCACCCGGTGTCATCCTGCGAGACGCTGCTGGCCCTGCGCGAATTCCTGCCCTACTTCAATGAACAGGCAATGGACGTCGCTATCATCGACACGCCCTGGAACGGGGTCTGGCAATCGATGAAGATCGCCGCCGCCGCCGAGCATTTCGAGGTCAACGTCGCCCCGCATAATTTCTACGGTCACCTCTGCACCATGCAGAACGCGCATTTCTCCGCCGCGGTGCCGAATTTGCGCATCATGGAAACCGATATCGACCGCCTGGCGTGGGACCATGAACTGTTCACGCATGTGCCCGAGATCGTCGACGGCCATCTCACCATGCCGGATCGCCCCGGCTGGGGCACCGAACCCAACGAGGAAGGCCTGCGCGCCCATCCGCCGAAGAGCAAGGGCGGGCTGTTGAATTACGGGCAGGCGGGGAAAAAGTAGACGTTCGATCCACCGCACTCAGTCGTCATGCCCGGGCTTGACCCGGGCATCCACGACTTCCTTCTACGTCCGCAAGCAAGGCGTGGATGGCCGGGTCAAGCCCGGCCATGACGGAGAGCGTCGTCAAGCCCCGCTCATTTATCGCCCGGCGCGCTCGCGAACGCACTCTCGATCACGTCGCCGATCGGCTGCCAGGCGTTTCCGTCGAATTGCACCAGCCGCATCTGCTTGATCGGATGGAAATCGGCTGGCCCGGTATTCATCGCAATTCCCGGAAGCGCGATCGGGCTCTGGTAATTCCGTAGGGACGCCGCCTGCCGCATGATGTTCTCGCGCGACAGGTCGTCGCCGCACTGGGTCAAGACCTGGACCAGGGTTGCCGCCGCCGCATAGCCGAATATCGCGTTGCCATCTTCCTTGTCGCCATCAGGGTAATATTTGTCCATGAAGGCCAGCCAGTCCTTGATGGTGGGGTCTTCCTTCCAGGTGGCATCGCTTGCGTCCTTCAGGAACGAGGTGGAGATCACGCCGACTGAATTCTGAAGTCCCGCCGGTCTCAGCGCGTTCGCGATCGAAGCTGCCGCATTGACCAGCAGCAACTGTGGGTGCCAACCGAGCTCAGCCGCCCTGCGGATCGCACGCGCCGAGATCGGCGGGGCGCAATTGAGCACGAGCACTTCAGCGCCGGAGTTCTTGAGGATGTCAATTTGGGTATCGATCGACATGTCGGCATCGATGGCGATGTCGGCCACGATCATGTTGGCGGTGAGACCGAGCCCTTCCTGCAATCCCCGGAACAGATCGCGGCCGAACTGGTCGTTCTGCCAGAGCACGGCGATCTTCCTGCTCGGATAGGCGGACTGGATGTAATTGGCGTAGATCCGGCCTTCGGCGCGAAATGTCGGCTGCCAGCCCATCGTCCACGGAAATCGCTTCGGGTGCGCCCACTCCTCGTCGCCAGAGGCGACAAAGAGCTGAGGGATATTCCTCTCATTGAGATAGGCTCGCGTCGCCAGATTGCTCGGCGTGCCGAACGATCCGAACATCAGGTGCACGCGCTCCTGCTCGACCAGTTCACTTGTGTGCTCGACCGCCGTTCTCGGATTTGAGCTGTCATCGCGGGAGATGAACTTGATCTTGCGTCCATTGATGCCGCCGCGCTCGTTGATCATGTCGAAATAGGCGGCCTCCGCCCTTCCGATCGAAGCGAACGCGGCCAGCGGCCCGGTATAGGGCATAATATTGCCGATGCGGATTTCGGTGTCGGTCACGCCGGCGGCGTGGGCCGGCTGCAGGGCGGCCAAGGCAACTGCCAACATTGCGGCGACGGGATACAGCGCCAGTCTGGCTTTTATTATTATTTGCATCAACATGGCCTCGAACGCCAAGCTGCCAAGAGCTTGTGACGCCAACCCAGCGTCCACGATAATAGCCCGCAAAATCGGGTTGTTGAAATCACATATTGGGCAGGCCGTAGGATGGGTGGAGCGCAGCGATACCCATCAATGACACCGCTCGAAGTTGATGGGTATCGCTTCGCTCCACCCATCCTACACGTCAACGCAGCGCGATATCCAGCCATCCCAATGCATTGACCGTGACGCGGTCGCCAGTATCGACCAGCACGGTCGTGGTTTCGGCCTCGATGATCGCTGGGCCGGTCAAGGTGTGGCCCGGCTGCAGGGCATCCAGCGCATAGACTGGAACTTCGCGCCAGTCGCCGAAGAAGGCCTGCCGCCGGCTGCGCGGCGAACAGGCGCTGGACGCCGCGGCCTCCCGCGCGCCCTCGTCCTGCCGAGCGACTTCGCCGACGGCGGCGACGCGGGCGTTGACGAAGACGACCTCCTGGCCACGCGAGGCGTAGGTGTACAATTCCTCGTGTCTGATATGAAAGTGGTCCTCGATCTCCTCGACGAGATCGGCGGCGTTCCAGGCGAGACCGTCGAGCGATACGTCGATCTCAAAGATCTGCTCGCCGTAGCGCATCTCGGCGGAGCGTTCGATTGAAATCTTTCCGTTGAACCATGAGCGGAGCCGGCCGGCGGCCTGTTGCTCCAGTCCGGCAAAGAGCTCGCGCACTTCATCGGCGGTGATGCGGGCGGCCGCACCGTAATGCGTGCGGCTGACTTCGTAGCGGAGATCGCTGGTCAGCATGCCCCAGGCCGACAGCACCGAGGCTGCCGTCGGCACGATGATGCGCTTGATTTCCAACTCGCGCGCGACTTCGGCGGCGTGAAGGCCTGCGGCACCGCCGAAACTCAGCAGCGCGAATTTTCTGGGGTCGACGCCACGGCGCAACGTCATCAGGCGGATGCCGTCGGCCATGTTCAGATTGATCATGCGGTAGATGCCGGCGGCGGCCTCGACGCGCGACAGATCCATCGCCTTGGCGATGCGGTCGACGGCAGCTTCCGAGGCGGCACGATCGAGCGGGCGCTTGCCGCCCATGAAGGCTGTGGCATCGAGATAGCCGAGCACGACATTGGCGTCGGTGACGGTCGCAGCCTGCCCGCCATTGCCGTAGCAGGCCGGGCCCGGCACCGAGCCCGCGCTTTCCGGCCCCACCCGCAGCGTACGGCTGGCATCGACGCTCGCGATCGAACCGCCGCCTGCGGCGATGCTCGCAATGTCGAGGCTGCGCAGCGCGATGCGCTGGCCGGCCAGCATGCCGTCGGCGGACAATGATGCCTGCCCGCCTGAGATCAGCGAGATGTCGGTCGAGGTGCCGCCCATGTCGAACGGGACGAGATCAGGGATGCCGACCAGATCAGAACAGCGCCGTCCGCCCGACATGCCGCCCGCGGGGCCTGACAGCACGGTGCCCGCGGCAAGCCGCGAGGCTTCCTCGACCGGCGCCATGCCGCCATGCGACAGCACCACAAAGAGGCTGCCCTTGAAGCCGGCCTCGGTGAGACGCGCTTCGAGGTTGGTCAGATAGCGCCGCACGATCGGCTCGACATAGGCGTTCACGATCGTGGTCGAGACGCGCTCATATTCCTTGATCTGCGGCAGCACGTCGCTGGAGCGCGAGATGTTGATGCCGGGCAGCGCCTGCTTCAGCCGTTCGACAGCGGCGAGTTCATGCACGGGATTGAGATAGGAATGCAGGAAGCACACCGCGACCGAGGTCGCGCCCGATTGCCTGATGCCGGCGATGGCGTCGTCGAGCGATTTTGGATCGAGCGGAATCAGAACCTCGCCGTTCGCCTTGAGCCGCTCCCTGACGCCAAAGCGCCGTTCGCGCGGCACCAAGGGTTCCGGCGGCGGCGAGCGCAGGTCGTAGCGATCGGGCTTGAGGCCCTCGCGCATCTCGATGACGTCGCGATGGCCTTCGGTGGTGATGAGCGCGACCTTTGCGCCCTTGCGCTCCAGGAGCGCATTGGTGGCAACCGTGGTGCCGTGAACCAGCCGGTCGGTCGCGGTCAGCATTTCTGCGCGCGACACGTTCAGCCGCCGCGCCAACTCTTCCAGACCCGCCATCACGCCCAGCGATTGATCCGCCGGCGTCGATGGCGATTTTGCGAATACGGTCCGCCCGCTCTCGTCGGTGGCCACGAGATCGGTGTAGGTCCCGCCGACGTCAACGCCTATCCTGAACATCATGAGGACGCCTGCTCCGCCACGACGTCCGTCAGGCCCTGCTCGCGGTCGCGTTGACGCGCCTCTTCCGTTCGCTTGTTGGGCGGTCCCCATCCGCCTCCGCCGGAGGAGCGTATTTCGAGGCAATCGCCGGGGCGCAGTTCGATGCCGACTTCCTTGGTGCGCAACACGCGCGGCTCGCGGCCTTCGGAAAGAAGGCGATAATGATGCGGCTTGCCGTCCTTGCCGCCAAGCATACCGCAGGGACCGTGGCGCGCGCCGTCGCCCGCGGTGTTGCCTTTGGCGATCTTTTCCGTCTCCAGCACCAGATCGAGGGAGACGCCGAGACCGCCGCGATACTGGCCGTGGCCGCCGGAGCCGGGGCGGAACTCATGCTGCCGGAAATGCAGGGGAAAGCGCACCTCGGCAACTTCGAGACTGCCGAACTTCAGCCCGCCGACCGAATGCCACTCGCCGATCGACGACCAGCCGTCGCCGCCCGACGACGCGCCGCCGCCGGGGCGCGCCTGAAACAGGTGCCAGATGAAATTCCTGCCGGTGCGCGGGTCCTCACCCTGGATCGCGATCCGGAATCGGCGGCTCCAGCCGGCCATCGCGCGTTCGGGGCAGGACGCCGACAGCGCCTGCACGATGGCTTCCACGATTTCGTTCGAGGGATGGCTGGTGCAGAGCGTCACCGGCCGGCCTGGATCGGCCCACACCACCGTGCCCTGTTTCGCGATTACCTTCAGTGGACGCAGTGCGCCGGTGTTCTTCGGTATCTCGGCATCGATCAGATAGGCAAACGCCATCGCGACCGCCGCCTGCATGTTGGCGTGCGAGGAGTTCACAAAACTGGTCGACTGCGGGTCGGAGTCGGAGAGATCGACCTCGACGTCGCTGCCTTTCTTGGTCACCTTGGCGGCGATGCGGATATCGCTGCGGCCATGGCCGTCATCGTCGAGAAACGACTCGCCATGGAACACGCCATCCTTCCAGGTCGAGACGACAGCCCTCGTCTGCTGCTCCGTCGCGTCGAGGATCGCCTCCATGGCGGCTTCCACCACCGGCGCGCCGAATTCAGCAAACAATCGCGACAGCCGCCGCTCGCCGAGATGCGCTGCGCCCAGCATCGCCGCAAGGTCGCCGCGGAATTCGCGGGGGTTGCGGATGTTCAGCGCAAGCAAATCGAGCAGGTCGTCGCGAAGCTTGCCTGCTTCATAGAGCTTGATCGGTGGGACGCGCAGGCCTTCCTGATAGATCTCGGTAGCGGCTGGGTTGTAAGCGCCATGGGTGGCACCGCCGATGTCGCTCTGATGCGCGCGCACGATGGTCCAGAGCAGACGCTTGTCGTCGGCGAAGACCGGGACGAAGGCAGTCAAGTCAGGCAGATGACTGCCGCCATGATAGGGATCGTTGAGCAGGATGACGTCGCCGCGTTGCACATCCTTGAACCGCTCCTCGACCGCGAGCGTCGCCCAGGGCAGCGCGCCGACATGAACCGGCAGGTGATCAGCCTGCGCGATCAGGCGGCCGCTCGTGTCGCAGATCGCCAGCGAAAAATCGCGGCTGGAATTGAGGATCTGCGAATAGGAGGTGCGAAGCATCGCCTCGCCCATCTCTTTCACGATCGAACTGAGGCGGTGCTGGACGACGGAGCGCGTGATGGGATCGATCTTGGCGGACATTCGTGGCCGTTATTATTCGTTTCGTAGGATGGGTGGAGCGAAGCGATACCCATCACTATCACGCGCCGCAGATGATGGGTATCGCTTACGCTCCACCCATCCTACGCAGCATCAGAGCGTGCGTGCGACTTCCTCAAGCGCGCCCGAGGCCGCATCGATGATCGCATGTATATCGGTGTCCGTCATCGGGGTTGACAATGCCATCAGCCCGTTACCCGCGGCCAGCACGCCACGATTGAGAAATGCGCGATTGAATAGCGCCTGACGCCGCGCCTCCTCCTCGCTCAGGTAGGCCGAGCGATAGTCGCGGACCGGGCGGTCGGCGAAATGAATCTTGAGCAGCGAACCCAAGCCCACCGTGCCGCCGGGCACGCCGTGGTGCTTGAACGCGGCGCCGATGCCGGAGCGAACCGCCTCACCCATCGCATCGAGCCGCGCAAAAGCCGCGTCGTCGAGCAGTTCCATCGCAGCGATCCCTGCGCGCATCGTCACCGGATTGGCGGAGAACGTGCCGCCATGCGGCAGCGCCGGCTTGCCCGGGCGCGGATCGAACACTGCCATGACTTCTTTTTGGCCGCCGATGGCGCCGACCGGAAAGCCACCGCCGATAATCTTGCCGAGCGTGGTCAGGTCAGGGTCGATATTCCAGATGCCCTGCGCGCCGCGAAAGCCCAGGCGAAACGTGATGACCTCGTCGAAGATCAATAGCGCGCCGACCTCACGCGTCACCTTTCGCAGCGCCTCCAGATAGGCCCGGTCCGCCGGCGCAAGACCGGCACGGTTGGGCATGGGATCGACCAGCACGCAGGCGAGCTCGGGGCCATGCTCGCGGATCAGGCTGACGGCCGCTTCGGTATCGTTGAAGGGAATGGTGATGACGTCAGCCAGCACATTTTCGGGCGTACCCTTGGCGTAGGCGACCGATACCGGCGCGTTGCGGCCCCAGGCTTCCGGTGTCGGATCGAGGCTCACCTCGGCGTAATCATAGGAGCCGTGATAGGCGCCTTCGCATTTGGCGATTTTTGGACGGCCGGTATGCGCGCGCGCCGCCTTCAGCGCCATCATCACGGCCTCGGTGCCGGAATTGGCAAAGCGGACCTGATCGACCGACGGCAGGCGCGAGACCAGCAGTTCGGCAAGGTCGACCTCGGATTCCGTCGGCAAGCCGAACGCTGATCCCAGCGCAAGTTGGGCCGTCGCTGCTGCTATCAGGGCGGGATGCGCGTGGCCGTGAATCTGCGACGTAAAATTGTTGATGCAGTCGATGTAGACGTTGCCGTCGAGATCCCAAACCCGGCAGCCCTCGCCGCGCGCCGCGTAGATCGGATAGGGCTTCATGAAAACGGTGGTGCGGGTGTTGCCGCCGGGCAGGCTCGCCAGCGCGCGATCGTACATTTTCTGCGATGACGAGTTCGGATCCGGGTACATGCGTGTTTCCTTACCTCATCGTAGGGTGGACAAAGGCGCATAGCGCCGTGCCCACCATTCCAGCGTCCGGTGCAAGCGATGGTGGGCACGCTTCGCTTTGCCCGCCCTACGTATATATCAAAAACACAATTATCCCGACGATCAAGGTCGCTGCCATGAATAGCAGCACTGCAGGCAGGCCGAAGATCGTCGCGACCACGCCCGTCGTCGATTGCATCAGCGCTGTGCCAAGGAAGAACGCGAGATTGATCGCAGACAAGGCCTTGCCGGCATTCTGCGCGCCGGCCAGTTGTTGTGTCATGCCGAAGAGCAGCGGCTGCGCCGAGATGGCGAGGCCGATCAGCACCAGGAGCACGCCGTCAAATAGCGGCGGCAATGCGGTCACGCCGAACAGTTCCGACAGCGGATAATGCGGCGCGCCGGCGGCCATCAGAACGAGCAACAAGGCTACGAGGGAATGGGCAGCGGCCAGGAGCTCGCGCCGGTGGCCGATGGTGCGATCGAGAATTCCCACCAGCACAGGGCCTGCGATCAACGCGAGCGTGAACAGGCCAAGCGCATTGCCTGCCTCGATGCGGCCAAGCGCCTTAATCTCCATCAGCCACGGCCCTCCCCACAATCCGCGCAACACCAGCGTCGCCGCCAGCGAGACCAACGCCAGCGCGATCAAGCCGCGAAGCGGACGCGACAGGCCAATTCGAAGGACCTCAGCCATTTGCGACAGCGGCGAGGAATTATCCGCGTGCGCAGCCGGTTGGTTCGGAACCAGTGCAAACACGGCAACCGCCACCACGGCGCCGAAGCCCGCGGAGATCCAAAATCCCGCGCGCCATCCCCAGAGCTCGACGACAAAGGCCAGCGGGCTCGCCGACAGCAGCATGCCGATATTGCCGATCGAGAGAATGATCCCGGACCACAGGCCGAAGCGCGCCGCCGACATCTGCTTGGCGGCAAGCGTCATCGGGCACATCAGCATGCCCGAGGTGGCGACGCCGAGCAGGAATTGCCCGAACACAAAACTCTCCGGCCCGGTGGCCAGCCCCGACGCCAGCGCGCCGACGATGGTTCCCGCGAGCAGGCTCAGGGAAACCGGGCGCACGCCAAAACGATCCATCGCGGCACCGACCGGAATCTGCGAGGCGGCGAAGGCGAAATGATAGACCGAGGTGAGGCTCGCCAGCGTCTGCGGGGCGGTAGCGAAGTCGGCCGCCATCACGTCGAGGCTGATCGCCGGAATGGTCCGCAGCAGCGTCGACAGCATGTGGCCGCAGGCCAGCGCCAGAAGCGCAAAAATCAGTGCGCGGATGTTTATCCCCGCGTCATCGGCCTTGCCGTCCATGAGCCGTCTCGCCCCAAAAACTGTTTGGGGCGAGGTATCACCAATATGGTGGGAACGCGAATCCGGCCGGGCTGCGACGATCAGTTCCGGTGGAACACCAGTGTCCGCAGCTCAATGCTCTCGCGCGGGGCAGCGTCGGCGGGCGTGGTCGGATCGATGAAGGCCGTGTGCGGCCCGAACCGCGTGCGGCCGTCGGTTGCGGAATCGTAGCACTTCAGCAGCAACGCCTCGTCGGTTCGCATTTCCGGGATGTAATACCAGCGATGGTTCGGGTTGTATTTCACGGAATAGGTTTCGCCGCTGCGGTTCGGATAGATCAGATCGGAGGCGACGAGATCGCCCGCCTCGACCGTCTGGCCGTCGGCCATCGCAAGCGGCGCATCGCGCAACGGCCCCCGGATCGGCCGCCACACATTGATGACCTGCACGCGCCCCTTCAGAAGTTCGTCCGCCTCATCGGGCAGATGCTCCCGAACGCGGTTGGCGCCGGACTTGTCGGTCTGGTCGACGTGGACCCGCGTGGCCGGTTGTCGCGGTCCGGCGCCCCTGACATCGGCTGCGCCGTCCACGCGCTTGCGCACGGTGTGGTCGAAGATGAAGACGCGGTCGGCTTTGAGCGTCGCCTTCAGGAAGGCTTCCACGGCAGGGTAGTAGACGCCTCTTACTTCCTTGTCGTCGTAGAAATCCTTGACGATGGTGGGATGGCGGACCAGCGCGAAACCCTCGCGGTCCAGCGAGAGATTGCCTGATATCAGGCGCGCATCGAAGATCGGGACGTTGTGCGGTTCGGGCAGCGCGGTGGATTTGGGTTCGCCCGGCGGCGGATCGAAGGCGTAGGTGCGGGGCTTTCCCGGTGTCGGCGCGAGATAGTTCAGCTCGGCAGTGACAAAGGGAAGCGATTCGAGTTTTGCTTGCTGCAGGCCCATGGTGCTGGACTCCATTGTTTGTTCTGTTTCATTTCGGACCCGCCGTCGATCACCACAAGGCACTTACGAAAATAGCAAGTTTGTCATTCCCGGCCGCAACAAAAAGGGAAAATCCTTGCCTGAAGCGCCGGCCGAACCGGACAGTATTTCCAATCTTCACGCGTCCGTCATCACCCGCGAGCGGCGCGTTACAGGCCTGCCCCTTTGCCGATGGCATCGGAAAACGACCGGTCGACGATATCGGCCGCGTTGAGTTTCTGCTTGATCAGCCCCGAGCGGAGATAAAGATCGATGGTCTTCTGCTCATCCGCGATGACAGCGTCATCGATCGGCGTGATCCTGATCTTCGCCCGAGTCAGCCAGTTGAGCGGCACCGATGTGGGAATGTTCATGAGCTTGCCCCAGGTCTCGGCATAGCTGCTCACGTTCCCGGCCGACCATGCCCGCGCCGCGGCGAGACGGCGCACGAAATCTTCAAGCTCGGGCCGCTTCTCTTTGATGGCAGTGGGCGTCGCGACCTGGAAGCCCAGGCCGGGCGTGAGGCCCTCTCCCGTGATGACGCGGCGGGATTTGAACAGCACTTCTTCCTGGCTGACATAAGGCTCCCACGTCGACCACGCGTCGACCGAGCCCTGCGTGTAGGCGACCTTGGCGTCCGACGGCGCAAGGAATGCGATCTGGACTTCATCAGGCTTCCATCCCCTCGCCTCCAATGCAGCAAGGATCAACTGGTGGCCGATCGAGCCGCGACCGGTGGCGATCTTCTTGCCGCGCAGATCATCGAAACTCCTGATCGGCGACTGCTCCGGCACCAGGACTGCGAGCCCATCCCGCGATTGCCGGACGGCGGCGATCGCCTTCACCGGCACATTGGCGGCAGCCGCGAAGGTGAACGGCGCGTCGCCGACCAGACCGGTTTCGATCGCTCCGGCGCCGAGCGCTTCCAGCAGCGGCGCGGCGGCGGGAAACTCCTTCCACTCGATCTTGTAGGGAAGGTCCTTCAGCACGCCGGCCGCCTCCATCACGGCCTGCGAATTACCCTTCTGGTCGCCCACCCGAAGCGTGGTTTGCGCAGGTGCGAGAACAGCGGAGCCGAGCAACAGTCCGGCGGCAAGTGCGAGGCGGATCATTGTGCGGCCACTCCGTGCGCTGACCGGCGTTCAGCAATGAGTTTTCGCGTCAGCGGAATGAGTTCGCGGCCATACTCGATGGCATCGATCAGCGGATCGAAGCCGCGGATCAGGAAATGGCTGATGCCGAGGTCGTAATAGTCGCCGAACACTTCGGCGACCTGTTCGGGCGTGCCGACCAGCGCCGTGGTGTTGCTGTTGGCGCCGGTCAATTTGGCGATCTCGGTCCACAGCCGCTTGTCGATCCGCGTACCCTGCTCCGCCAGTGCCAGCAGACGCCGGGCGCCTGCGGTCGCATGACCATCGGCAGGCTTGCGATACCCGGTCTTGTCCTGCAGCGCGGTGGCGCGGGCGAGAATTTCATCGGCCTTGGCCCATGCTTTCTCCTCCGTATCGGCCAGGATCGGACGCACCGACAGGCTGAAGCGCGGCGTCGGGCGGCCGTGTCTTGCGGCGGCAGCACGCACGCGGGCGGTGACGTCGCGGACCTGTGCGTAGGATTCGCCCCACAGCGCAAACGTATCGGCGTGCTTGCCTGCCACCTCGATGGCCGCATCCGAACCGCCGCCGACGAAGGTGTAGATACCGTCGGGATGATGGGGCTTCACTTGCGAAAATCCCTTTTCGACTTTGTAATATTTGCCATCGTAATCGAACGGATTTTCGCTGGTCCATTCCGCGCGAAGGATATCGAGGAATTCGCTGGTCCGCGCGTACCGCTCGTCCTTGTCGTCGAGTGTGTTGCCGTCCTGGCGCAATTCGGTGGCATTGCCGCCGGTGATGACGTGAAGCGATACGCGGCCGCCGGAGAGCTGGTCGAGGGTCGCAAGCTGGCGCGCCAGCAGCGTCGGCGCGGTAAAGCCCGGCCGCTGCGCAATCATGACCTTCAGCTTCCGGGTGATGCCGAGAACGTGCTGGCCGATCTGCAGCGCGTCAGGCGTGGTCGAATGAAACGCCAACAGCGCGCGATCGAAGCCGGCAAGCTCGTGCGCCTTTGCCACCGTCTCGATGTGCGTCGGATCGAGAACGGGGCCGGACCGTACGATGGTCTCGGAGGAGTTGTTGTTCGAGATGAATCCGATGAACTCGACGGACATGAATATGGCTCCAGTTTGGGGAAGGTTCACAGGCCGAGCGCGAGGCGGCCGGCGGATGTTCGGGTGGTGTCGTCCTGCGGGGTATGAACACGCCCGCACAGGGCATCGCGATAGTGCCGCTGCAGCGGATTGGTTCGCGACAGTCCGTGATTGCCCGCCAGCGATAACGCATCCTCGACTACGGCGACCGCGTTGTTCGTCACCGTCAGCTTGATGATGTTGGACTCGATGGCGCTGAGCGGCAAATTGTCGTCGAAATCATCAGCAAAACTGCCGATCAGGCGCGCGTTCACCGCAAGCCGCGCCTCGATGCCGCCGAGGATTTCCTGCGCCCGTGGCAAGGTCGCCAGCGGCGCGCCGAGATTCGCAGGGGTGCGATCCCTGAGAAAGCCGATCAGCCAGTCGCGTGCCGCGCGGGCGGCACCGTCGTAGATGGCGGCAATGAAAATGGCGTGGACCGTCGCCTGGGTGAAATCAGGCGTTCGCCACTCGTCCGGCCGGCGGACATCGATCTCGTGATCGAGCGGAAAGACCACGTCCTCGAAAATGACGTCGTGGCTGCCGCTGGCGCGCAGACCGAGATGATCCCAGGTTTCGACGATTCGTGTGCCCGGCAGGCCCGCCGGCACCAGAAACATTCCGACGCGCGTTTCGGCCTCGTCGGTTCTGGCCCAGACGGCATACCATTTCAGGATCGGCGCGCCCGTCGAGTAGATCTTGCGACCGCTCAGCCGCCACCCGGTTTCGGTACGCCGGGCGATCGTCGCGGGCAGCCCTCCCCGCGCCGGCGATCCGAGCTCCGGCTCGACGCGAAGCGCGTTGACCAGAGCAACGCCCTCGACCGTCTCGCGGGCCAGCTTGCGGGACAGCCGGACGGGCCAGCGCGAACTGCGCGCCATCACGAGGTGCTGGATGTAATGCATCGAGAGCACGAGCGCGGTCGACGGATCGGCCTTGCCGATGATCCCGAGGATACGCGCCGCTTCTGCCGCGCCAGCGCCCGCGCCGCCAAGCGCGACCGGGACGGTCAGGGCCAGCAGGCCCGCTTGCGACAAATCCTCGAAGTTTTGAAACGGAAAGCTGCCGTCGCGGTCGTGGATGGGCGCTCGCTCCGCGAATGCCGCGGCGAGAAGCGCCGCGCGTGCCACACGGTCCGGCTCATTCTGCCGTTGCGGCTCTCTCGCCGCTGTATGGCTGGAAGCTGTCACCATGTGGCGTCCAATCCAAGCAGGCTGAGAATTTGCTTGCGGAGGTCCGCGAGGTAGGGATCGCCGCGATGGCGCGGATAAGGCCGATCCACCAGAATATCCGCTTTGACGCGGGCTGGCCGATCGCTGAGCACGATGACGCGATTGGCGAGGAACAGCGCCTCCTCGGCGTCGTGGGTGACGAGCAGCGTGGTAAAGCCCTTGCGTTGCCAGAGCGAAACAATCTCGGCCTGCATGGTGATGCGCGTCAGCGAGTCGAGCTTGCCGAGCGGCTCATCGAGGATCAGGATTTTCGGATCGTTGACGAGCGCGCGCGCCAGCGCCACGCGCTGCGCCATGCCGCCCGATAGCTGATGCGGATAGGCGTTGCGGAACGCCGACAGGCCGACGAGATCGAGCGCCGCGTCGACCCGGTGCCGCTGGCTCTTCAGGATGCCCTGCGCCTCCAGGCCGAGCGCGACGTTGTCCCAGACCGAACGCCAGGGAAGCAAGGTCGGGTCCTGAAACACGACCACGCGGGAGGGATGCGGTCCCCTGATGCGGTTGTCGTCTTCCCGCAGGATGCCGGATCCGGGCTTCTCCAGCCCCGCCACCAGCCGCAACAAGGTGGACTTGCCGCAGCCGGATGGTCCCAGCAGCGCGACGAATTCGCCGGGCTCGATGATCAGATTGATGTCTTCGAGCACCGGGAGTGCGGCGCCATCGATATCGAAGGCATGACTGACATGTTCGACATCGAGCGCCGCGCCGCTCGTGGGATAGGTGACGGCCTCTGCCGTAGCCTGCACTACCATTTGACGACACCTTTCTGCCAGACCAGCAAGCGATCGCGCGTCCGGAACAGCAGTGTGATGGCGCCGGAGCACAGCAGCGACATCACAATGAGTGCCGCATACATGTTGGCGTAGGCCGCCCAGCCTTGCGCCCATTGCAGGTACCAGCCGAGCCCGGCCTTGACGCCGATCATTTCCGCCACCACGAGCACGGCGAACGACGATCCGAGCCCCATGAACAAGCCGACGAAGACGTGCGGCAGCGCCGCCGGGATCGCGACCTTGAGCACGAGGAAGGACGGCTTGGCGCCCAGCGTTCGCGCGACGTCGTAATAGGCGTTACTCACGCTCGCGACACCCGACCAGGTGAGCACGGTTACGGGAAAGCCGGTTGCCAGCGCGATCAGGAACGTGCTGGCGCTCCAGCTCGACGGAAAGGTGAAGAAGGCGATCGGAAGCCACGCGGTTGCCGGCAGCGGTCCGATGAAGCGCAGCACCGGATGCACCCAGTAGCCGACGCTTCGCGACCAGCCGATCGAGACACCGGTCAAAAATCCGACGGTGGCTCCGATGATGTAGCCACCGAGTTGCAGCTTCACCGAGGCAAAGACGCTGTCGAGCAGTTTTGGCAGATCGTCCGTATAGACTTCGAGGATGGCCTGCGGCGGCGGAAAAAACGGCAACGGCAGCCACGCAAACTTTGCGGTCGCGACCTCCCACAGCGTCAGGAACAGGCCGAGCGCGACAAGCCACGGCGCCCGGCGACGCAGGGCCGGCCCCGCGGCCCCGAGGAAATCGGCGCTTAGCGTGCCGAACAGCGCGAACGCTGCCACCACGAATGCCGCAATGCCGAGCGCGTAGGTCCGCGACCAGTCGCCGAGGTCCTGCCACCACAGCGATGACACACCGAACGATACCCAGGCGGCGGCAGCAGCAACCCCGATGCCGGAGCTTTTGAGCCAATCGACGGCCGCTGCCGCGCGGGAGCCCGATGCGCGCGTGCCTTCAACGGAGATCGCATCAGACACTGAATAGGTCGACATAGATCTTCTCCGCGAATTTTGCCGTATCAGTGCTTTGCTTGAAGACGGAAACGGTCTTCAGGTCGTCGGCGTAGGCCTTCAGTTCCCGCTTGAGCACGTCACCGACGGGATGATGGTGGTGGGTGTGGTAGCGCGCCATCGCTTCGAGATCGGCCAGCGTCGCGGTCTTGGGCGCATAGGGCTGGAACGATTTTGCGGCCTTCTCCGGATTTTGCGCGGTGAACATCGCGGCATCGAGCAATGCCCGCGTGACGGCGCGCGCGGCCTGCGGCTCCTCGCGTATCAGGCTGCCGCGAACGCCGACGATGCAGCAGCTCTTGTCGCGGTACTCGCCATCCAGGTTGGAAGCGACTTCCTTGTACTGGCTGTCCTTCAGCCAGAGATGGGCGAGCGGATCGGACGCCAGGAACGCCTGGACCTCGCTCTTCTCGACTGCGAGGTTGAGCAGGTTGCCGGGGTAAGGCCGCCAGTCGACGTCCTTGTTCGGATCGATGCCGAGCTTGGCAAGCTGGATCGAAAAGAAGTTCTTGTCCGGGCCGCCAAGGTCGCCCACTGCGACGATCTTGCCCTTGAGGTCGCTGAGCTTGTCGACGCCGGAATTGGTGCGCGTCAGAACGCGCATGCAGCCGCCATGCGTTCCAGCCACGATCTTGACGTCAAAGCCCTGCTCGAGCGGCTTGAGCCAGCGCAACGCCATGCCGAGCCCCACGTCGCTCTTGCCGGTGGCGATCGCCTCCAGGAGCTGGTCCGTCGAGCCGCTGTAATTGACGAGTTCGACGTCCAGATTCTGCTTCTGGAAGAAGCCGTAATCGATGGCGACGGGCACAGGTGCCAGGCAAACCGCGCCCGCGTTCCAGGAAATCTTCAGCTTGCGTGGCGCGCCTGCGATCGGCGGCGCATCCGACGCGGTCCTGCAGATCGGAAACTCCGAGAAGTCGATCGCCGGTGCTGCGGCGCGAAACGGGAATGCCTGTGCGCCGAAAACGCCGATTGGCGCCGCCAGCGCCGCGATTGCGCCGGAACGCAACAGTGTGCGGCGGTCCAGCACTTGTCTGCCGTGCGGTTTGTCTTCTGACATTGTTCTTCTCCTTATGCGGCAAGCACACGCCCACGCTCGCAGCAAACGCAGGGCGCGCTGCCGCCTGGCACCGTGAATTGTTTGATTTGGCTCAGTCCCGACGAGAGTTTCCGCTTCTCGTTCCGCTGAAGTTGACGCTTGAGATGATGCGCGGCAACAATGGGATCGTCAATAAAATGGAATTTTGAATGTTGAAACGGACGGAGAGTTTATCTCCCTGTTCCTCACCTCCGACGGTCGAACGATTTTCGTACGGCCCGTTTCGGCTCAACGCATAGGCAGAACCACATGCAAGTCACGATGAAGGATAGAGTCGCCGTCGTCACCGGTGGCAGCAAGGGAATTGGGCTCGCCGTCGCAAGGCAATTCGCTGCCTCCGGGGCGAAGGTGGCGATCCTCGCGCGGGGTTCCGCCGACCTGAAGGCGGCACGGGAACTGCTCGCGAAGGACGGCCTCAGGGTTCGCGACTATGTCTGCGACGTCGCCAAGGCTGCCGACATCGCGAAGGCGCACGACCAGATCACAGCCGACCTCGGCCCGGTCGACATCCTGATCAACAACGCGGGTACCGCGCGGACGATGGCGTTCGAGAACATCAGTGACGAAGCCTGGCAGGAAGACCTCGACCTCAAACTGTTTGCGGCGATCCGCTTCTCCAGGCTGGTCTGGCCAGGCATGAAGGCGCGCAAATGGGGCCGCATCATCAACGTGCTCAATACCTACGCCAAGGCGCCGGCGGCATCCTCGGCCCCGACCTCGGTATCGCGGGCGGCCGGCATGGCGCTGACCAAGGTGATGGCGAGCGAAGGCGGCGAGCACAACATCCTGGTCAATGCCATGCTGGTCGGCTTGATCATGAGCGATCAATGGGTGAAGCGGCACGCCGCGCAGGCGCCGGACATGGATTTCGAGGTGTTCGCGAAAAACCTCGCCAAGGGCACGCCGCTGGGGCGCATCGGCACGGCGGAGGAATTCGCCAACCTCGCCTGCTTCCTCGCCTCCGAGCAGGGATCGTTCATCACCGGCACGGCCATCAATGTCGATGGCGGCCGCTCGCCGGTGGTGTAGGCCGAGATCGCTTTTGGTCAATCCGTCTCTCGTGTCCCGGACGCGGTGCAGCGCCTCTTCAGCGCTGCTCCGCAGAGCCGGGACCCAGGGGCCGCATTGGACCCCCGATCAGCAGCGCACCACGCCGCAAGTCATAGCGCGTCAAAGACATCGCGTAAACGCGCTGATGGCGTTGCGCAGCATCCGGGGCACGCCAGCCGCCAAACAAAAAGGCACCCGTTACCGGAGGCCTTTTCGCTTTTCTTAAACCGCGTCCTTGGCGGCCTTGACCGGGCGGGCCCGGACGATCTTGCGGGCCGGCTTGGCCTTGAACATCATTTCCTCGCCCGTGAAGGGGTTGGTGCCCTTGCGAGCCTTGGTCGCCGGCTTCTTGACCACGACGAACTTCGCGAAGCCGGGGACGAGGAACACCCCGTTCTTCTTCAGCTCCTTGTGACCGACGTCAACGAGCGCTTCCATCACGCCCTTGACCTCTTTCTTCGAAACTTCGGTGGTGGTCGCGATCTTCTCGATCAGCTGCGACTTAGACATTTGGGTAGCCATGGTTGCTCCATTGATTCTGGCACAGGCGACGATATGGCGGAAACCGCCTAAAAAACAGGGTTTCCGACATTCTGCACAACTATCTCGCTAGTCGAGTTGAACTGATTCGTCCAATTTTGGCTGGTTTTTAGGCCTCCGGAGTGCTCCGGAGGCCTCCGGAGCCTATTTTTAGGGGCTGTCGGGCACCTTATCGGCCGTCTTTTCGGACAATCTCAGACTGCGCCCCGGGCCCCGCCGCTATCGTGGCGAGCCAGGATTTTCTACCTGTCTGGCGTAAAATGAGCAGGCCGATTAGCCGGTGAGCACGTTGTTTTCAGGAAGGATTTTCCGCTTCACCCTACGATTAGAAAATGACTCGCGTTCCCCTTCCATCGTAACATCTCACCCAAGGCGGACGCGTGAACGGTCCGCCATCAATATTTGTTCGGAGACTTTGCATGGATTTGACGCGCCTTGAGATCAATCGCCGCACCGCGCTGCTGACGTCGGCGGCCATCGCGGCCAATGTGATCAATCCGATGCGGGCCTTTGCGCAGGAGGCGCCGCGCAAGGGCGGCGTGTTCAACGTCCATTACGGCGCCGAGCAGCGCCAGCTCAACCCGAGCATCCAGGCTTCCACCGGCGTCTACATCATCGGCGGCAAGATCCAGGAAAACCTCGTCGATCTCGACGCCAACGGCCAGCCGGTCGGCGTGCTCGCCGAGAGCTGGGAAGCCTCGCCCGACGGCAAGACCGTGACCTTCAAGCTGCGCCAGGGCGTCACCTGGCACGACGGCAAGCCGTTCACCTCGGCCGACGTCGAATTCACCGCCATGAACATGTGGAAGAAGATCCTCAATTACGGATCGACGCTGCAGCTGTTCCTGACCGCGGTCGAGACGCCTGACGCGCAGACCGCGATCTTCAAATACGAGCGGCCGATGCCGCTGAACCTGCTGCTGCGCGCCCTGCCCGACCTCGGCTATGTCTCGGCCAGGCACCTCTATGAAAGCGGCGATATCAGGCAGAACCCGACCAACCTCGCACCCGTCGGCACCGGCCCGTTCAAGTTCGTCAAATACGAGCGCGGGCAATATGTCATCGCCGATCGAAACGAGAATTACTGGCGACCCAATGCGCCCTATCTCGATCGCATCGTCTGGCGCGTGATCACTGATCGCGCTGCCGCCGCCGCGCAGATGGAAGCGGGCGAGCTGCATTACTCGCCCTATTCTGGGCTGACGATCTCGGACCTCGCGCGCCTCGGCAAGGACAAACGCTTTATCGTCTCTACCAAGGGCAATGAAGGCAACGCCCGCACCAACACGCTCGAGTTCAACTTCCGCCGCAAGGAGCTCTCCGACATCAAGGTTCGCCGCGCCATCGCGCATGCGATCAACGTGCCGTTCTTCATCGACAATTTCCTCGGCGATTTCGCCAAGCTCGGCACCGGACCGATCCCCTCGACCTCGACCGACTTCTATCCGGGTGCGAACACGCCGCAATACCCATACGACAAGGCCAAGGCCGCAGCCCTGCTGGATGAAGCCGGCTTTAAGGCCGGCCGCGGCGGCACGCGCTTCTCGCTGAGGCTACTGCCTGCCCCCTGGGGCGAGGACATTTCGCTGTGGTCGACCTTCATCCAGCAATCGCTCGGCGAGATCGGTATCCCCGTCGAGATCGTGCGTAACGATGGCGGCGGCTTCCTCAAGCAGGTCTATGACGAGCACGCCTTTGACATCGCCACCGGCTGGCACCAGTACCGCAACGATCCCGCCGTCTCGACCACGGTCTGGTATCGCTCGGGCCAGCCCAAGGGCGCGCCCTGGACCAACCAGTGGGGTTGGGAAGACAAGAACGTCGACAAGACCATCGACGATGCCGCGACCGAGGTCGACCCTGCCAAGCGCAAGGCGCTGTATGCCCAGTTCGTCAAGGAGGTGAATACGGAGCTGCCGGTCTGGATGCCGATCGAGCAGATTTTCGTCACCACGATTACGGCAAAGGCCCGCAACCATTCCAACACCCCGCGCTGGGGCTCGGCGAGCTGGCACGATCTTTGGCTTACAGCATGATCCGGAAAAGTGGACACCGGTTTTCCGAAGAGATCATGCTCAGACAAAAAAGAAGGCGGGATGACGAAAGTCATCGCGCGCTGACGCCTTATCCGACAAGATAGGCGTATGCGTATCCTGAGCGTTGCGGGGCGGCGGCTTGCCGCCTCGATCCCGACCCTTGTCCTGATCCTGATCGGCGTGTTCCTGCTGCTGCAGTTCGCGCCGGGCGACACCGTTGACGCCATGATGGCGCAGATGGGTGGCGGGGACGCCGCGACCGCCAAGGAGCTGCGCAAGTTCTACGGGCTCGACCTCTCGATCCCGGCGCAACTTGGCAACTACCTCTGGCGGCTGGTGCGGCTCGATCTCGGCTTCTCCTCGATCTACGGCAAGCCGGTGGCGTCGGTCATTATCGAGCGGCTGCCGCCGACGATTCTCTTGATGACCGCGTCGCTCTCCTTTGCGTTCTTCTTTGGCCTCGTGTTCGGCGTGATCGCAGCCCGCGGCGTCAACCGCTGGCCGGATACGCTGATCTCCACCCTTGGCCTGATCTTCTATGCGACGCCCTCGTTCTGGTTTGGGCTGATGGCGATCGTGGTGTTTTCCGTTTACCTGCAATGGCTGCCGCCGGGCGGGTTCGAGGACATTGGCACGGTTCGGACCGGCATCTGGCGCGTGTTCGATATTGCGAGCCATCTGGTGCTGCCGACGCTGACGCTTGGGCTGATCTTCCTCGCAATCTATCTGCGCATCATGCGCGCCTCGATGCTGGAGGTGCTCAACCTCGACTATGTCCGCACCGCGCGCGCAAAAGGCCTCGACGAGACCCGCGTGGTGACGCGGCACGTGCTGCGCAATGCGCTGCTGCCGATGGTGACGCTGATCGGGCTGCAGGCCGGCACCATGCTGGGCGGATCGGTGGTGGTTGAAAGCGTGTTCTCGCTGCCGGGCCTCGGACGCCTTGCGTATGAATCGGTGGTGCAGCGCGATCTGAATACGCTGCTCGGCATCGTGTTCGTCTCGGCGCTGCTTGTCATATCAGTCAACTTCGTCGTCGACCTGATCTATGCGCGGCTCGATCCGCGCATCACGGCGGGTTAAGGCGATGGATGCGATCAAGCGCTATTTCAGAAGTCCCGCCGCGGTCGCAGGCCTGATCCTGCTCGTGATCGTGATCGCGATGGCGATCTCGGCCGGCTGGCTCTATCCGCGCGATCCGCTGGCGCTGGCCGGCCGTCCCCTGATCTGGCCGTTCTCCAACCCGCGCTTCCTGCTCGGCACCGACAATTCGGGGCGCGATATCGCCGCGCAGATTTTCTATGGCGCGCGCATATCGCTGCTGATCGGCGGCGTCGCCACCGCGATCGCGATCCTGATCGGGATCCTCGTTGGCGCTTTCGCCGGCTATTACGGCGGCTGGGTCGACAATGTGCTGATGCGAGTTACCGAGGCGTTCCAGACGCTGCCGAACTTCGTGCTGCTGCTGGTGCTGGTCGCGGTGTTCGGCTCGACGCTGACCACCGTCACCATCGCGGTCGGCGTGGTGTCGTGGCCGGCACCAGCGCGGCTGACCCGCGCGGAATTCCTGTCGCTGCGCAACCGCGAATTCGTCCAGGCCGGCCGGACGCTCGGCATGAAGAATATCCAGCTCATCTTTGGCGAGATCCTGCCCAATGCGCTGCCGCCGGTCATCGTCTATGCCAGCGTCGTCATGGCGGTCGCGATACTCCTCGAAAGCGCGCTGGCCTTCCTGCGGCTGTCCGATCCCAACGTGGCGTCGTGGGGCAACCTCATCGGCCTCGGCCGCGACGTGTTGCGCGTGCAGTGGTACGTCTCGGCAATCCCCGGCATTGCCATCCTCGTCACCGTGCTGGCGGTATCGCTGGTCGGCCAGGGCCTCAACGACGCGCTCAATCCGAGGCTGAAGGGTCGATGAGCGAGCAAGAAACCATCCTCTCGCTCGACCGCCTGAGCGTCCGCCTGCCCCGCGGCGCGGATCGGACGCATGCGCTCAGGGATGTGTCGCTGGAGATCGCGTCCAACGAAATCCTCTGCGTCGTCGGCGAATCCGGTTCCGGCAAGTCGATGATGGCGAATGCCGTCATGCGGCTGTTGCCCAATGAAGTGACAATCGACGGCGGCCGGGTGATGTTCGAAGGCCGCGACCTCTGTGCTGCATCTGTCGCCGAAATGCGCGAGGTTCGCGGCGCCGGCATTGCGATGATCTTCCAGGAGCCGATGACGGCGCTCAATCCGCTCCGTACCATCGGCGACCAGATCGCCGAGATGTTTTCGATCCACACCGAATTGTCGAAGGCCGAGATCAGCGACAAGGTGCTCGCACTGCTCGCCGACGTCCGCATTCCCGATCCCAAAGTCGCGGCCAAGGCCTACCCGCACGAACTCTCCGGCGGCCAGCGGCAACGCGCCATGATCGCGATGGCGCTGGCGCTCGATCCGAAGCTCTTGATCGCGGACGAGCCGACGACTGCGCTCGATGTCACCACGCAGGCGCAGATCCTGAAATTGATCCGCGACCTGCAGCAGCGCCGCAGGACCGCGGTCATGTTCATTACCCATGATTTCGGCGTCGTCGCCGAGATCGCCGACCGCGTGGTGGTGATGCAGCACGGCGTCATCGTCGAACAGGGTACAGCCGGCGCCGTGCTGCACCATCCGCAGCACGCCTACACCAAACAGCTTATCGCCGCCGTCCCGCCGCTGAAGGCGCCGCCGCCCCGCGCGCTTGCGGCCGACAACATCCTGACGATTACCGATGTCTCGAAGACCTACCGCACCGGCGGCTTTCTCGGGCGCGGCGCACGGGTGACGCCGGCCGTGAAGAACGTCTCGCTCAACCTGCCGCGGGGCGCGACGCTCGGCATTGTCGGCGAATCCGGCTCCGGCAAATCGACGCTGGCGCGCTGCATCGTGCGGCTGATCGATCCGGATGCCGGAGCGATCGTGCTCGATGGCAATGACTGGGCAAAGATGCCGCGCGAAAAAGTCCGCCGCGAGACGCGCCATATCCAAATGGTGTTTCAGGACCCGTTCGCTTCCCTCAATCCGCGCCGCAAGGCGGCCGAACTGGTGGCGCAAGGCCCAATCGTTCACGGCACGCCGCGGGCGCAGGCGATTGCGGATGCGAAGGAATTGTTCGCACTCGTCGGGCTCGATCCTTCCTCCGCCGACCGCTATCCGCATGAATTCTCCGGCGGCCAGCGGCAGCGTATTGGCCTGGCACGGGCACTGGCGCTGAAACCGGACGTCCTGGTCGCCGATGAGCCGGTGTCGGCGCTCGATGTTTCCGTGCAGGCGCAGGTGCTGAAGCTGCTTGCGGAATTGCGCGCGCGGCTCGGGCTGTCCATCGTATTCATCACGCATGATCTGCGCGTGGCGGCGCAAATCTGCGACCTCGTGGCTGTCATGAAGGACGGCGAAGTAGTGGAGCATGGGCTCGCCGGCGAGGTGTTCGGCAACCCGAAGCACCCCTATACGCGCGCGCTGCTCGACTCGATTCCGGGCGGGGAATTTGCGAGAGAGCACGATACGGCGGCGGTGTAGCGGCTCCCTCGCCCCGCTCGCATCACGCCATCTCCCGCGCGTCGCGACGTCGATAGACCAGCAGCATCAGCGGGGCCAGCTTGCGCAGGATGCCATGCCCCACGATCGGCACCGGCTCGGTGAACGGCAGCGCCAGCTCGTTTTCCGGCACGCCGCGAACGGCCTTTGCGAGTTCATTGCCGAGCGGAATCGTCAACGCTACAGCGCGGCCGTTGCAGCCGGTCCAGCCGTAGGCATTGGGTCCAAGCTTGTGAATGCGCGGCAGAAAATCCGTGGTCATGCCGACATAGCCGTTCCAGACATAGTCGAACGAGACCTCGCCGATCTGCGGCCACAGCCGCTGCAGCCGCTCCGTGACGCGCGCCTTGATCCGCTCCACCTTGTTGCCGGGACCGATCACCGCGCCGCCGGTGACGAGACGGTTTCGCGCGTCATAACGCGCGAAATAGAGTTCGCCATGGGTATCCGACATCGCCTGCCGGCCGGGGATAATTGTCTTGCGGACGTTGTCGGACAGCGGCTGCGTCGCCATCTGCCAGGACAGCACCGGCATCACCTCGCGGGCGATATCAGGCGCCAGCGATTTTGAGAATTCGCCGCTGTAGGCGTTGGTCGCCATGACAAGCGCGCGGCCGGAAATCTCGCCTTTCGCCGTCTTCACCACCCAGCGGTCGTTGCGGCGCTCAAAGCTTTCCGCCGGCGAGCGCGCGTAGATGCGCGCGCCCAGCCCAAGCACGGTGCGCGCGAGGCCGCGGGCCAGCGCCAGCGGGTTGATGTGGCCGCCGGTCCTGTTCCAGAAGCCGCCGAACCATGCATCGGAGCCGAGCATGTCCCGCGCCTGATCGCGCGACAGCAATTCGACCGGCGCGCCGAATTTCGACCACTGCCGCACGCGCCGCTCCGCGATCTTGATACGGCCGGGCGAATGCACCGGCTGCACCCAGCCGGCCTGTTCCCCCTCGGCATCGATGTTGTAGCGCCTTGTCACGTCGAACAGATAAGAAGCACTGTCGCGCAGCATGCCGACAAAACGTTCTCCCGCCTCGCCGTGTTTGGCAACAATGTCCTCCGGATCGGGCCGCGACAGCGTCGGGATCACCTGGCCGTTGTTGCGCCCGGAGGCGCCCCAGCCCGGCTCCGCTGCCTCGACGATCGCGACATCGACGCCGGCCTCGCGCAGATGCAGCGCGGTGGAAAGGCCGGTGAAACCGCCGCCGATCACGATCACGTCCGCCTGCTGCGTGCCGGTCAGTTCGGGCAAATCAGGCCCTGAAGGCGTCACGGCCGCCCACAGCGAATTGGGCCAGCGGACGTTACTCATATTCATCGGCATCCTTTCTTGCAGGCGCCTTATCCTTGCAGGGGCCTTGTCGTTCTGCTTAGTTTAGCCCGCTAATCAGCCCCAAGGAAATAACAGAGTGGCACTCAAAAACGTCATCGGAATCGATCACGCCGTGGTCATGGTGAAGGACCTCGACAAGGCGGCCGAGAATTACAAGCGGCTGGGCTTCACCGTGTCGCCGCGCGGCACCCACAGCACGCATATGGGATCGGGCAACTACACCATCATGTTCGACCCCGACTATATGGAATTGCTCGGCGTGCTCAGGCCGACGGAACATAATGAGCCAGCGCGGGCGTTTCTCGAAAAGAGCGGTGAAGGCATCGAGCGCATCGCCTTCACCGCCGTGGATTCGGCGCAGGGCGCGGAAGAGATTCTCGCGCGTGGCTATGTCCCCGTTGGTCCCACTGATTTCGAGCGGCCGGTGACGATGCCTGACGGGACCGAATCCGCAGCCAGGTTCCGGACCTTTCAATGGCCGACGGTGGAAGCGCCGGGCGGCGTGCGCATCTTTGCCTGCCAGCACAAGACGCGCGAGACGGTGTGGATTCCCGAACTGATGAAGCATGCCAATGGCGCCAAGCGCCTGAAGCAGGTGCTGATGGTCGCGCCGGAGCCGGCCAGGGAGGCCGCGCATATGTCCAAGCTGATCGATCGTGACGTTCGCAGCGAGTCCGATGGTGCGATCGCGGTGCCCTCCGGTGGCGACCGCGCCGACTTTGTGTTCCTGACCAAGGATCAACTCGGCAAGCGCTATCCCGGCGTGTCGCTGGCCGGCCTGCCCGAACGCGGCGGCGCGGGGCTCGTGATCGTGGCCGACGTCGCCGCGGCGCAGAAGGCATTGGGTGCTGTCGGCGTGAAAAAAGCTGATGGCGTGGTAGTACCGCCGGCTGAAGGCAACGGCACGATGCTGGCGTTCGTTAAGGGTTAAGGAATTCCGCGTGTCCCGGACGCGGTGCAGCCTAGGCGATGCGAAGCATCGTCCGGTAACGCTGCTCCGCTGAGCCGGGACCCAGTCTCGGCGTGGACCCCGGCTCAGCTGCGCACCGTAGGAGTCGCGCGAAGCGCGATCCCGAACCCGCTGCGCAGCGTCCGGGGAACGCCACAGCCTGCTACTCCGCTGGCGCTGCCGCCGGCACTTGCGCGCTGTAATCCACACTCGGACTGGTCTTCGCCAGCGCGAACAGCCCGGCCGCCATCACCACGTAGGCCAGCGCCACGCCCGGTGTGACGCCGAGGCCACCGCCGATGCCGACGGCTTCGCCGTGCATGAAGCCGAAATAGGTCATGACGGCGCCGGCCAGCGCAAAGGCCGAGGCCTTGAGAAAGTCACGCTCGATCACGAACACGCCGATCGCGCCGAGCACGAGGCCGGCAAGGATCGATCCGCCGCCCATCACTTCGAGACCGTGATAGAGCACGCCCTGCTGCGGCAACGCTGATATCGCCGCGCTCTTCACCGCATCGACCTTGTCGGCGGCGAGACCGCCGACCGCCTGGGCCGCCGTGATCGTCGAGCCGAGCATGGTGTCGATCTGCAGTTTTGCCCAGGCGGCGAGATGCGGCGTCAGCGCCAGCACGATCGCCGGCGCGTGCTTGACTGGCGTGGTCTGGAACGCCTGCGCGCCGATCAGCATGCCGATGTAAAGCAGGATCGGTGAGATCGCGACCACGGGCACCAGCGCCAGCAATACCGAGATGATGCCGAACCACGACAACAGCACCACCATGATCCCCGTGGCGGCCGAGTAGCCGATGCGCCCGCCCATCGCCTTCCAGCCGGGATGGCCGATATAAACCGCGTTGATGAAGGGATTGCCCATCAGGCAACCGATCAGGCTGACGACACCGTCGGCTGTCAGCACGCGCGTGGTTGGATATTCGTCACCGGCCGCTTCCGCACTCTCGACGTTATCCATGGCCTCGACGAGGTCGTAGATGCCGAACGGGATCGCTGTCACCAGGATGATGCCGAGGAATTCGAATCCGGAGAAGACGAGGCCGAAGGCCGGTAACGGCACCGAGAAACCGAAATTCGCGAAGGCATCGCCGACGCCTTTCAGGCTCAAGCCGCCGAGCCCGAGGCCGAACAGGTTCGATCCCCACGCGATGATCATGCCGACGGCGATGGCGACGAGGCCGGCCGGCATGCCTCTCCAATATTTCACGCCGCCGAACCAGGCCACCAGAATGATGGCGAAACACACCAGCCCGATCTGCGGCGTCATGTACATCTCCAGCGCCGGACGCATCGAGATGAAGGTGACGGAGACGCCGGCCAGCGTGCCAAGCAGCGCCGCGCGCGGCGTAATCTTTCGGATATACGGCGCGATGAATCCGCCGATCATCAGAATAAAACTCTGGAAGAACACCCAGACCAGACCGGCGGACCAGCCCTTGATCGGATCGCCCGTCTTGAGCGTGATCGGCAGCATGATCACGAAGGTGACGATGAACATGTGCGGCACGCTGACGCCCGACGGCAGCGCGCAGACGTCGCTGCGGCCGGTCTTCTGCGCGAGCTTGTAGGCGAGATAAGCGTAATAGAAGGTGGACAGGCACATCATCAGGCCGAGCGCCGGCAGGATGCGGCCGAACACGATCGAGTCAGGCATCTTCAGCACGAAGCGCAACAGGCCGGTCAGCACCAGCATGTTGACGAGAATGTTGGTACCGAAACCGAACAGCGCGTTCCAGTCGCCCGGCGTCCACAAGGCCGGCTTAAAGGTGGATGTGCCTGCAGTCCCCGTCATGCCCGTGCTCATCGTAATCCCCCCGCTACTGCCGTTCTTGGAATCTCCAGTGAAAGCGCATGCAACACGGCCGCCGAGTCGGAGACCCAGCCAAAAATGCCGCCCTGGGCCTTGATCATTTTCAGGCCCATCTCGTGGAATTCGGGAAAGTAGGAGGCGCAGCCATCTGCCAGCACCACGCAGCGATAGCCGCGGTCATTGGCTTCGCGCACGGTGGTGTTGACGCAGACCTCGGTGGTGACACCGCAGACCAGCAGATTCTCGATGCCGTAGCGCTGCAGCACATCGCCGAGCTCGGTGGCGTAGAACGCGCCCTTGCCCGGCTTGTCGATCACGATCTCGCCGCCCTGAGGATACAATTCGGGAATGATGTCGTGGCCAGCCTCGCCGCGAATGAGAATGCGCCCCATTGGCCCGGGATCGCCGATGCGCAGCGACGGTGCGCCGCGCTCGACCTTGGCCGGCGGTGCGTCCGAGAGATCGGGCAGATGCCCCTCGCGGGTGTGAACGACCAGCATGCCGGCCGCGCGCGCCGCATCCAGCACCGCGGCGATCGGCTTCACGGTTCGCGCAAGCTGGCTGACGTCATTGCCGAGCGTCTCGCCAAAGCCGCCCGGCTCCATGAAATCGCGCTGCATGTCGATGATGAGAAGCGCGGTCGCCGCCCAGTCGAGTTCGATCGGCTCCGGCTCCGCTGCGAGCTTTGCTGAGTTCGCCATGACGTACGCGCCCCGAACGAGAGAACTCTTCGGGAGAAGTCAAGCAAGGCGCATGCCATTGTGTACAATGGCGCCAGGCGATCGGTCTGGAGAAAATCAATCGTATTGTCAGTCCGTTACTCGCGGGCGCGGATCCCAGCTCGCCGTCATCGAACGCACCGCAAGCGGGCAGTTGCTCATTAGCTGTGCATGCTGCGATTGCTCTTGCCCGAACGAAGAACTGGCGGTCCGCCATTTCCTGCTCGCACCTGACCCAACAACTGGACCAGCCAGGCAAGGCCGGCATCCATCATCGCCACTTTCGGAACAACGACATTGATCGAGAAGCGCTGCAGCGGCAGCGGCGCCTTGACGGCGACGACATTGAAGCGGGCACCATGGATTTCCACGAACCGTCGCGGCAGCGCGGAGACCATCTCGGTTTCGGCCAGCACCGAGAGCGCAAAAATGAAATTGGGCACGGTGAGCGCTACGCGTCGTGTCAGACCCTTCTTCGCCAGTTCAACATCCACGAACCCAGAAACATCACCGGTGTGCGAAACGACGAGATGCTCCATCTCGCAGTAGCGCTTGAGGGTCGGGTTACGCTGGAATGAATGCCCCTTTCTAACCGCAATGACGAACTCTTCCTCGTAAAGCTTCTGTTTGTGGAAACGGACCGCAATATCGTCGAATGGAATGATCGCGATGTCCGTCGTCCGGTCTTCGAGCTCCTTCAACGCATCCTTCCACGCCAGATGAGGAACGGTGGAGCCTTGCACCGGCAGCAGCTGCCGGATTCCCACATCCACGCCCGGCGCCACCCCACGCAACGTCTCCAGCAGCGAAGGCAGGATGACCGACGACACGCCATCGGGCGCGCCAATGACGAAGCGCCGCGCCGAATGTAGTGGATCGAACGGCGTAGCCGACGAAACGACCCCGCGGACACGTGCGAGAATTTCAGCCACTGACGTCGCGAGCTGGAGTGCGCGTTCCGTCGGAACGACCCCCTTCGGGGTCTTCAGAAACAAGGGATCACCGAGCAGCGTGCGCAGCCGGCCAAGGCCGTGGCTGATGGCGGACGGCGAAAGATGGAGCCGCTCCGCCGACCGACCCACGTGTCTTTCCTGAAAGACGATCTCGAACAGCACGAGCAGGTTGAGATCGATCCGGGAGAGGTCAATTTGGTTCAGCATAATGCTGAAATCATATCACTGGATTCATGATCCTTGAAATGGGATTTGGGCGGCACCGCCGGTTGGTTGCCGGCCCAACCCGAATGGAAAGACACCGAAATGTTCAAATCGAACCGCTGGATGCACTTGGCGCTGAAGGCCGCACTCGCCATGCCGCTGTCGACCAGCGCCGCACAGGAGCCGACCTCGGCAGTTTCGGAGCAGGAACTTGTCGATCTGGTCCGGAAGACCGAGGCGCGGGCTTCAGCTTTCATGCGCGGTGACATGGACAAATGGGCCGGCCTGACGCGCATCGCGGATGACTTTACCCTGATGCAGCCGTTTGGCGGTGAAGCCAGCCGCGGGTTCGACATGAGTCCCGAGCGGCTGGCGCGGCTCGCCAGCTATTTCAGAAACGGCGATGCCAAAGTCGAATTGGTCCAATCCTACGCGTCAGGCGATCTGGTCGTCCTTGCCGTGATCGAGCGTGAGCACGGCGAGGTCGGCGGCTTGCCGGACCAGGACTGGTCGCTGCGGGTGACGCTGGTCTATCGCAGGCAAGGCGCGGAGTGGTGGCTGGTTCACCGCCATGCCGACCCGCTCGTGCGCCATGTCGGGCTCGAGACTGCGGCCGCGCTGGCCCGCGGCGCAAATCTCGATAAGAAATGAGGCGGTCTAGCTCCTGTTAAGCAATGGCGCGCCGAATGCCCGCCGCCAGACCGACAGAAAACGCGGAAACCAGGAGTGAGCGACCGCGCCCTGATAGGCCCACGTGCGATATTTCTGACCCTTTTCGGATAGAAGCTCCTGATAGCCGCCGTGCATTTCGGTCGCGTTACGAATGTCGCTCAAGATATCCTGCGCGCAGGATCTGTATTTTTCGGTGCCGGAAAACTCATCGTACTCCAGCATGCGATCGGCGAATTCGACATTGAACGTCGGCCAGCAGGAACGCCCCTGGTAGGCCGGAGCCGCAATCTTGTGGATCATCTTGTTCTGCGGATTATCGGCAGATACCAGGAAGTGAAATGTATCCGGGATTCGAAACCGCGGCTCGCCAAGCACCAGATCCGTCGTGGCGGCGAACAGCGCGCGTTCGCTCGCCTCGCTCAGATCCCAAAATCCCTGGTGCACATTGACGAAATCGAGCGCAATGGAGGACGCCGCCGGTTCGCTACTTGAATCCAGGGCATGCCTGATATGGCCATGCTTGCCGAACAACCCGAGTAGTTCCTTCTTGTATTGCGAAAGCCCGCGTCCGAGCACCCCTTCCAGCTCGATCTGGTCGATCACCCCTAATCGTATGCCGCGCACAAATGTCGCGTAGACGCATGCATTGGTGACAAAACGTCTGCGCTCGGCGCGGGTATCCGTTGCCGCGGAGCGGGGTGCATTTACGTCACACAGCAAAGCCGTGAGGCCGTTGTCGTCGAACGGCTCCAACGCGTTGGCAAGTTGAAATATCGCCTTCTTCAGGTCGTCGCGATATCCGGCAAGCAACAAGCGCCCGGCATGCGCGCCTTGCGCCATCGCCAGATACGAAGATGTCCTTTGGTCCGCGAGCATGATCTGTTCCAGACCCGCGAGGATGCCTAACAGCGTATCCGACGGCAGCGAGAAGTAATTGACGCCAATGTACCGATCGCTGCCTGCCGGAACGATGGTCGTCGTGACGACATTGGCGCGGACGGCTTCCAGCATCAACCGGACGCTTTTTTCGAGCAAGCGAACCCGGCGGACGGCATCCTCGGAATCCGTGATGGTCTCGGGATCGAGCACATCGGGATAAAACCAGGCAAAGTCCCGGGGATAATAGGCGGATGCGTGCGGTGCCCCCGTGACCAGAAAGGCTTCCGTCGGAGAAAAGGCACTGTTGACCGAGTGCCTGTAAAGCTCATCGATCCCGGCCGATGCGTGAGATTTTCTCAGGAAGCGATCACCGAGAAAATTGACGGCCTGAATACCGTTGGCGACACAGGAGGCAAGCGGACCCTGATAAAATCGGTATTCGCGATGTGATGAAAATGAAATATGACGATGCATATGCAGGGATCAACGAGGTTCCGTGGTGTCGAGTGCCAGTGGTTACATCATTGATTCGTCTTTCTGCCAAATGACACGCACTGTCACCGCTTTGTCATAAAGGCGGACGGAGCTGGCCCACAGGATGGGTAGAGCCACCCTCTTTCCTTGGCCCAAAATTCTCAATCAGCCGCAGCAGCACGCGCGCGCCGGCATCGGCGTCGTCAGGCTCGACATGCTCGGCCGGGTTATGGCTGATGCCGCCGCGGCAACGGACGAACAGCATGGCGACGTCTGCGATGTCGATCATCGCCATACCGTCATGCCCTGCCCCACTGGGCAGTTCGAACACGCCATAGCCTTCGGCCACAACCGCTTCCGCCACCTGCGTTTTCAGCCACGGCGCGCAGGGCACGGTACGGTTTTCGTGGGTGACGTCGATCTGCAGCGACAGTTCGCGCCGTTTCGCAATTGCCTCGATCCGTCGCACGATCTCGGCCACCGCAAGCTTGCGGTGGGCATCCACCGGCGCGCGAATGTCCAGCGTGAAGGAGACCCGCCCCGGGATGACGTTGGTCGCGCCGGGCATCGCCGTGATGACGCCGACGGTGCCAACCAGACCGGCGCTATCGGCTTTGCAGAATTCCTCGACCGCGACGATGCATTCGGCAGCGCCGGCCAGCGCATCGCGCCGCAGCGCCATCGGCACCGTGCCGGCGTGTCCCGCCATGCCGGAGAGGTTCGCGGCCAGCCTTGTGGCGCCTGATATTGCCGTCACCACGCCGACGGGCAGGTTTTGCTGCTCCAGCACCGGCCCCTGCTCGATATGCAGTTCGACATAGGCATGCAGTTCGCCGCGGGCGCGCGCCGCCGCGCCGATTCTGGTCGGGTCCAGCCCAAACCGCACTATGGCCTCGTGCATGGTGAGGCCGCTTGAATCGCGCGTGTTGAGCACGCTGTCGTCAAAAGTTCCGGCGATGGCCCGGCTGCCGAGCAGCGTGGAGGAGAATCGTACGCCCTCCTCGTCGGCGAAACCGACGACTTCGATCGCAAAGGGCAAACGCACGCCGCGCTGGTTCAGATCGGCGACGCAGGCAATCGCTGATATGACCCCGAGCGGGCCGTCCCATTTGCCGGCGTCGCGCACGGTGTCGTAATGCGAGCCCAGCATCAGGCAGGGCAGCCCCGGCCGGTCGCCTTCGTAACGGCCACAGACATTGCCGATGGCGTCGAGATGCGCGGCCATGCCGGCATCCCTCATCCAGGACATGATGAGATCGGCCGCGATGCGATGTTCAGGCGAAAGGAAGATCCGCGCCAGATGCTCAGGTGTCTCGGAAATCGTCCCGAGCTGGTTGATCCGGCTTACGATTTCATCGCCGAGCATTGCTTCATCCAATATCGAATGCGTTGTCGGCGAGATGGGCCAGGTTGGCGTGCCAGTGCTGCGCGATCTCCAGCCGCGTCGGCACCCAGACCCGCTCGTGCTGTCCGATGTAGTCGAGAAACCGTATCAGCGCCGCCGCACGGCCGGGGCGGCCGACGACGCGGCAATGCAGGCCGACCGACATCATCTTCGGTGCGGTTTCGCCTTCCCTGTAAAGGACGTCAAAGCTGTCCTTGAGGTAAGCAAAGAATTCGTCGCCGCCGCCAAAACCCTGCGCATTCACAAAGCGCATGTCATTGGCATCGAGCGTGTAGGGAATGACCAGATGCGGCTTCGAGCCGCGCGCCTTGATCCAGTATGGCAGGTCGTCGGCGTAGGAGTCGCAGAGATAAAGCAAGCCGCCGGCTTCCATCAAAAGCCGCAGCGTGTTGATCGAAGATCGCCCGGTGTACCAGCCGAGCGGGGGCGCGCCGGTCGCCTCGGTGTGGACGCGGATCGCCGCCGCGATCTCGACGCGCTCCTCGGACTCCGACATGTCCTTGTGCTCAATCCATTTCAGGCTGTGGCTGGCGATGTCCCAACCGGCCTCCTTCATGGCGGCGACCACATCCGGGTTTCGCTTCAACGCCATCGCGACGCCGAACACGGTCACCGGCAAATTGCGTTCGGTGAACATCCGCCACAGCCGCCAGAAGCCGGCGCGCGAGCCGTATTCGAACATCGATTCGATGTTGGCGTGGCGCTGGCCGGGCCAGGGCTGCGCACCCAATACGTCGGATAAGAACGCCTCCGACGCGCGATCGCCGTCGAGAACATTGTTCTCGCCGCCTTCCTCGAAATTCACCACGAACTGGACGGCAACACGCGCGTTGCCGGGCCATTTGGGATCGGGCGGGTTGCGCCCGTAGCCGCGGAAGTCGCGCGGGTAAGCCGGCGCGGCCACGTCTATATTTCCTCGAAGCGGATCTTCTGCGCGCCCTTCCACAGTACGGTCTTGCCGAACGCGGTCAGGTTCTCCAGCCCCGAGGTCAGGGTAATGAAATGATTGCCGGCGAGCTGGCCCATCTTGCTCGCAAAATGCACGCCGCCATAGGCGAGCAGGATTTCGGTTTCGCTGATGCCGCCGGGATAGAGAATGATCTGGCCCGGTGCAGGATAGCTGGTGTGGTTCTCGTAGGAGACGCCGAAATCGAGATCGCCGAGCGGCATCCAGACACCCTCACCGCTCCAGCGGACGTGGATCGCCTGGCTCTCGAACGGCATCGCCTTGCGGAAGGCGGCGACCGTCTTGGGCGCCAGTTGCTCCTCGAAGCGGGCCTGGAAAGTGAATTCACCGGCACGGACAATCAGTTGGCTCATCGATCTCTTCTTCTGGATATAGGTGAGGCATGTGGTTCAGCGGTATCCATTACAGCCGGAACAACCGGAAGCAAGGCCGATTCCGCCTCGCTGGCCGGTTTCAACGAGCGCATCGGCGCCGGGAATTTGCCCTTCGCGGGACCTCAATTATGGGTTCGCACCGGGACCGGACGGGCCGGCGCATCGCCGTGCCCGAAGGAGTTTTCGAAATCGGCGAGCGGAGGCGATATCAGCGCGCGTTCGCGCGGGAACGCCTCGGGCATCTCCAGGCGAATGAAAGCGAGCAGCTTTTCCCTGATCTCGCAGCGGAGATCCCAGGATTGCGGCGCGGATCTGGCGCTGACCAGCGCGCGAAGCTCGATCGCCCGCGGGCTGGCCTCGATCACCTGGAGATTGACCACCGCGCCATCCCACAATTTGGTCTCGCGCACGGCCTCCTCAAGCCGCTGCCTGATCCGCGAGACATCGGTGCAATAGTCGACATGGAAGGCGATGGCGCCGATCAGCGACTGGGTGTCGCGGGTCCAGTTCTGGAAGGGACCCTCGATGAAATAGGACAGCGGGACCACCATCCTGCGCCAGTCCCACAGCCGGATCACGACATAGGTCGAGGCGATGTCCTCGACCCAGCCCCATTCATTCTCGATGATGACGGCGTCCTCGATCCGGATCGGCTGGGTGATCGCGATCTGGACGCCGGCGATCAGGTTTGAGAGCAGCGGCCGGGCGGCAAGGCCGAGAATCAGACCGGCGGCGCCGGCGGAGGCGAACAGGCTGACGCCGTATTGCTTGACGGATTCGAAGGTCATCAGGGCGGTGGAAACCGCGATGATGACAACCAACGTATCGATCACGCGCTTGAAGACGCGGACCTGGGTGACGTGCTTGCGGGCGAGAAAGTTCTCGTCGGTATCGAGGCGAAAGCGCTGCAGATAGCGCGCGGCCCCCATGTCCACGGCGCGAACCGTGATCCATCCGATCAGCGCGATGACGGCGACGATGAAAAAGTGCCGGAGCTGTTCACGAAGCACGTCGTTCAGCGGCGCCAACGGCAGCACCAGCGCCACGGCCACCAGACAAAGCGCCAGCCGGGCCGGTCCGGCGATCCTTTGCAGCAGCAGGGCCACCGCCGGCCAGCGCTCCCCGAGCGCGCGTTTGATGATGCGCGCTGCGATACCGTGCACGAACAGCGCAACGATAATGGCACAGACGACGAGGCCGAGGCCCACCATCCATTGCGGCACCCAGCCCAACATCTGTTCCAACCATGACAGAAAATCGTCCATGCAAATTCCCGCTGCGCGACATTGACCCGCCGCTAACGCGGCCTTCAGCGGATAGGTCCCCCGCCTGACGCAGCGCAGCAATTCACTGCGCGCATTTCGCAATTCGATGGGTTTGCTTGCTTTCCCGCCTTGTTCCGCGTTTCATCGTTCCCAGTGAGAAGAGATCCTAGGGAATACCCATGCCAGCAAGAATCATCGGAATGATCGGCACCCAGCAGGAAGGCGTCGCGGTTCACCTCATCAAGGGGCAGATATCGCGGCAATGGGTGATCGATTTCACCCGCCTGCACGAGCAGTGGAACTATGATTCCGTCCTGGTCGGATATTACGCGTCCGCCGCCGAAGGTTTTGCGATTGCGCTTTATGCGGCCGATCACACCGAACGGATCAAGTTCCTGATCGCGCACCGGCCGGGCTCGGTGGCGCCGGCGCTGGCGGCGCGGCAGATCGCGACCTTCGACCAGCTCACGCAAGGGCGGATGGCGCTGCATATCATCGCCGGCACCAGCGACGCGGACCAGGCCAGCGAAGGCGACTTCCTGCCCAAGAACGACCGCTACCGCCGCGCCGGCGAATATCTGGAGGTGATGCGGAAGCTCTGGACCAGCGACAGCCCGCTCGACCACAAGGGCGAGTTCTACCGCGTCGAGGGCGGTTACTCCGACATCAAGCCGTATCAGCAGCCCTGCCCGCCCCTGTTCTTCGGTGGCTCATCGGAAGGCGCGTTGGAGATGGGCGCGAGGCATTGCGACGTGTTCGCGATCTTCGGGGAGCCGCTGAAGGAGACGCGGGAGCGGGTCCAGGATTTCCGGCGGCGCTCCTCAGCCTTTGGGCGCAGCGTCGGCTTCAATATGTCGCTGCGGCCAATCATGGCGGCGACCGAGGGCGCGGCATGGGACAAGGCCAACGCCCTGCTGGCGGATGTCGAGCGCAAGACCGGCGCGGCGCCGCAGCCGACCAACCGTTCCGCCGAACGCCTGCTCGGCTACGCCGCGCGCGGCGACGTGCATGACGAGCGGTTGTGGATGGGGATCGCACGCGCCACCGGCGCACCCGGCAATACATCGTGCCTGGTCGGAACGCCGGAGCAGATTGCGGCGGCGGTGCTGGAGTATTACCGGCTCGGGATTCATTCGTTCCTGCTGCGCGGTTTTGAAAACCCGCACGACACGATGGCGATCGGCCGCGACTTGATTCCACTCATCAAGGAAGGCGCGCTTGCGATCGACCGGCAGGCCGAAGCGGCCGAGTAGAGTTCACCTCAAGAATCCGCAAGCATCTCAAGATGTCCCGACAAGGCCTTGAGGTACAGCAGGAAAACGCATGAAAGAAATCGCATGAAGGCCGTGGTTGTCGAGAACTACGATTCGATCGACGGCATCTCGATCAAGGAAATCGATACGCCCGGCGTTTCCAAAGGCGAAGTCCGTGTCAAGGTCGGCGCCGCGGCGGTTGGCTTCGTCGATGGATTGAAGGTGCAAGGACTTTATCAGACCAAGGATCCCCTGCCGTTCGTTCCGGGAACGGAGTTTGCCGGCATCGTCGATGCCGTTGCCGACGACGTCACCGCGTTCAAGCCTGATATGCCCGTGATCGGCATGTCCCGTTCCGGCGCGCTCGCCGAATACATCTCGGTACCGGCAGCGGCGCTCAAGAACCTGCCGCCGCAGGTTCCCTTCGAGGCCGGCGCATCGTTTCAGGCCAACTATCTGACCGGCCTTTACGCGCTGGATGCCCGCGCCTCACTTCGCGAAGGCGAGATATTGCTGGTGCTGGGCGCGGCCGGCGGCGTCGGCATTGCCGCCATTCAGCTCGGCAAATTGATGGGCGCGCGGGTGATCGCCGCGGCCTCGACGGCGGAGAAGCGCGATTTCGCGGTCCGGTTCGGCGCCGATCAGACCATCGACTACACCAAGGCGGACTGGCGGGACACGCTCAAGGAGCTGACCGGCGGGCATGGGCCCGACGTGATTTTCGATCCCGTGGGCGGAGAAGTCGCGCTGCAGGCGTTTCGCTCGATTGCTTGGCGCGGACGACATCTGGTCGTCGGGTTCGCTTCGGGCACCATTCCGGCGCTGGCGTTCAACCTGCCGCTGCTCAAGGGCGGCGCGCTGCTCGGCGTCGATCTCGCCCAGATCCAGAAGCGCGAGCCGGAGACGCATACACGCCTGATGGCGCAATTGTTCGACTGGCTTGCCTCAGGCAAATTGCAGCCCGTGGTCGGCAAGATCGTGCCGTTCGAGAATTTCCGCGAAGCGTTCAAGACCATGCAGTCGCGATCGGCGCTCGGCAAGATGATCGTCAAATTCGGCTGAAGTAACGCATCGATGCAGGATACGAACTGATGCCTCTGGAAAATATCAGTAAATCGCGCCGCTTGATGCATACGCGGTCGGTCGAATGCGAAGGCTTTCTGCGCGACGACGGGCTCTGGGAAGTCGAAGCATGGCTGCGCGACACAAAGCCCTTCACCCAGCGCGCCGACCGTTTCCGCGGCGAACTGAAGCCGGGCGATCCCGTGCACGATATCGGCCTGCGGCTGGCGATCGACGACGGCATGACCATCCGCGAGGCGGAAGCGATGATGCGCGCGACGCCCTATCCAACTTGCGTCGAGGTCGAGCCGGTCCTAGAGCGCCTGATCGGCGAGCGCATCGGCCCGGGCTGGCGCGAAACGGTGCGGCGCAGAATCGGCCGTCTCGAAACCTGCACGCATCTGATGGAGTTGCTCGGCCCCGCCGTGACCACGCTGTACCAGACCATGTCCTACGGCAAGAAGCCGGAAGGCCGCGACACGCTGGAGAACCAGCAGAACTCCGGCGAGCGTCCGTTCTTCATCGGCGGCTGCCATTCCTGGCGCACGGATGGGCCGGTCGTCGCCGCGATGTTCCCGCAATTCGCGACCAAGCCGGCCGCGAAGGATTAGGCCGGCCCCTCATCCGCCTTGACAGCCTCCGCATGCGGATCACCGGCGGGCAGGATGTCCTGATGTAATCGCGCCGCTTCCATTCCGGCGGCGGCGGCGCGCCCTGCCCTTCGCGGGGAACGTAAGGCGACGATGTTGCGCCAGCCAGATCAGGCACGTAGCGGGGGCAGTTCGGGTAGATTTCGCATTCGATCCGCACCACGATTTGCGCGCCGAAATGACGGGCCTTGGCCTCGGCATCTTCCAGAATCGCCGCGCGGCCGTTGATCCGCATTCTCCGGCTCTTGCCGTCGAAGCGCACGAACAGCAGGCCCACGTTCGGATTTCGCGAAATGTTGCCAAGCGTCCGGTACATCGAGTTGCCGTCATACTCGGGGTATTCAATGACGTTTGGACCCACGATCTTCACGAAGCCAGGGTCGCCGGACTTGATGCTGCAGTCGATATAGTCGTTCCAGGAAGTGCCGATGAAGAAGAAGGGTGAGGTTTCGATCAACGCCTTCTCATCATCCCAGAATTCGTAATGCTTGCGGTGACGCTCGATCGCTTCCGCGACGCGCCGTCCATCAAACCGGTCCTGCAGTTCGCTCATGCCCTCGTGATAGAATGGCCGCTGCCACATCGGCTCAGCTCCCTTTGTTGCGAAGAGACTGTAACGCCGAAGCCCTCAAGCTGCCAGCCGGCTAGCTATCGGCGCGCTGCTGCCCCATGGCGCGATCGTAGATCGCAAACGCCGCCGCCAATACGCAGCCGGCGATAATGCCGATTGTCAGGTCTTCGATCAGCGTGAGGCCGAAGGTCGCGATCAGCACGCAAGCCGGGCGCCAGTCGTGAAGTAGGCGCGAGAATTCTTCCTTCTCGGCCATGTTCCAGCACACCACCACCAGCACGCCGGCGAGCGCCGACAGCGGAACAAAGCTTGCCAGCCGGGCTCCGAGCACTATGAACACCAGCACGAACAACGCATGCGCCATGCCGGAAATCGGGCTGCACGCGCCGGCGCGGATATTGGTCGCCGTTCGGGCGATCGTGCCGGTGACGCTGATGCCGCCGAAGATTGCGGAAGCAACGTTGGCGATGCCTTGCGCCACCACCTCCATATTGTAGCGATGCTTGCGCCCGGTCATGCCGTCGGCGACCTTTGCGGACAGCAGGCTTTCGACCGCGCCCAGCAGCGTGAAGGAGAGCGCCGCCGGCAACACTTCGAGCACGGTTGCGTAAGAGATCGACGGCAGGCGCGGCCCAGGCAAACCATCCGGCAACTGGCCAAAACGGCTGCCGATCGTCTCCACTGGCAGATGCAACAGCCAGGCGGCGACCGAGGCCAGCACGACCGCGATCAACATTCCTGGCCAGTTCGGCGCCAGGCGCCGCAACAGGAAGATCAGCGCGGCCGAGCCAACACCGACAGCGAGCGCGGCAGGATTGAGCGATGGCAGCGCCTGGCCGAGCGCGGCGAGCTTTGGCAACAACGGCCCTGGTTCGGCAGCTGGCAGTTTCAAGCCGCCGAGATCCCTGAGCTGGCTGGCAAAGATCGTGACCGCGATGCCGCAGGTGAATCCGACGGTGACCGCATGCGGAATATAACGGATCAACGCACCGAGCCTCAAAAGGCCGATCAGCGTCAGCATGAAGCCCGAGATGAAAACCGTCAGCAACAGTCCTTCGAGGCCGAACCGCGCCACGGTGGCCGATACGAGGACGATGAACGCGCCGGCGGGACCGCCGATCTGATAGCGGCTGCCGCCCAGCGCCGATACTAAAAAGCCGCCGATGACAGCGGCGTATAATCCCCGCTCGGGCGATACGCCCGAGGCGACGGCGATCGCCATCGAGAGCGGGAGCGCGACAATCGCAACCGTCAGGGCCGCCAGCATATCCTTTCGAAAGCTGCCGAGACCATAGCCCTCCGACAGAACGGTGACGAGCTTGGGACGGTAATGATGGGCGCTGGCGGAGCCGTCAGGCATTGCGGATTAACCGATCGAGGATTCGCAGATTATAGCGAAGGGCCAAAGGCGGAACCAGAAAAACCCCTGTGCAGCGATGGCGCGGAAGCAGGCACCCCGTAAAATAGCGGGGCACCGGTTAGGCTCGGGCGTACCTGAGGTTGCGATGAGTCTCTGTCGCGACATCCAGCAACGCGTTCGACGGCGATAGGCCGACGGCGGCTTGTTGCGTTGACGGTGATCTGCAGCCGGCGATGACCTGCATCCTTCGCACGCGCCATCAGCACAAAGCCACG
The DNA here is from genome assembly GCF_018596315.1 of Bradyrhizobium sp. SRL28. Lineage (GTDB taxonomy): Bacteria > Pseudomonadota > Alphaproteobacteria > Rhizobiales > Xanthobacteraceae > Bradyrhizobium. The sequence goes on from NZ_JAHEAG010000001.1 coordinate 388,587, forward strand.
ACTGGTGCGCGAGCGCTTGTTTTCGTGTGACGAAATTCTCGCATTGCGAAATATCATCGCAGCGTCCGCGCAAAAGGACGCAGCCGGAACGAACTGGCAGATTGGGCGTGACGCCGCGACGGACAGGTGTCACTATCCAGCGATAAGCAAAAGCCGCGCACGTCGGACGAAGCGCGGCTGCCGAGGGGGAAACAAAAGCGTCAGCGTCGGCGCGCGAGTTCCTTTTGGCCCAACCCGTCCGTTGGCGTCGCATGGGGCAACAGATTGTCCATCGTCTGCTGATTTCGTTCCCCGCCTTGCTCGGGGTTCTCTTCCTCTGCTTTTGTCTGTTGCAGGTCGTGCCTGCCGATCCCGCGATGATCATCGCAGGGCCCGACGCCAAGGCCGAGACCATCGCCGCGATCCGCCAGGAACTCGGCCTCGACAGATCCATTCCCGTCCAGTTCTTCGAATACATCCTGCGTGTGCTTCGCGGCGATCTCGGCCGTTCCATCATTTCCAACCGGATGGTGAGCGAGGAACTGGCGATGACCATCGGGCCTACGGTCGAGCTGATGCTCGGCGGCATGCTGCTCGCCGTGCCGATCGGGCTCGCGCTCGGAACACTGGCCGCCGTCAACCGCGGCCGCCTCACTGACCGCATCATCATGGCCTGCTCGGTGGCGGGTGTGTCGATGCCGGTGTTCTTCATCGGCCTGATCCTGATCCAGTTTGTCGGATTCAAATGGGCACTGTTGCCGTTCACCGGCCGCACCGGCCCGGTATGGGACGGCGGACTGCCGAGCCTGATCCTGCCGGCGCTGACGCTCGGCGCGGTGCTGATCGGCCCGATCGCGCGCCTGACGCGCACCGCCGTGCTCGAAGTGCTCGGCGCCGATTTCGTGCGCACGGCGCGCGCCAAGGGGCTGCGTGAACGGGTGGTGATCATTCATCATGCGCTGCGCAACGCCATGATCCCCGTCGTCACCCTGATCGGACTGCAGGCGGCGTTCCTGCTCGGCGGCGCCGTCGTCACCGAGACCATGTTCTCATGGCCCGGCGTCGGCCGGCTCGCGGTCGGCGCCATCGTCTCCAGCGATTTTCCGACGGCGCAGGGCGCGATCATGATCCTCGCTATCGCCTTCCTGTCGATCAATCTCTTGGTCGACGTGCTCTACGTCTATCTCGATCCGAGGGTGCAGCGCAGATGAGCGTCGAGGCCCTCGAACAAGGCTTTGTCCAGGAGCGCGAAACCGGCGTGTTTGCCCGCGCCGGCGTGCTGCGCCGCCTGGCGCGCGATCGCGTGGCTGCGATAGCCGGGCTGGTGCTTACGGTGATCGTGTTCGCAGCGCTGTTTGCGCCATGGATATCGCCCTACGATCCCTACTTCACCGACCTCACCAAAGTAATGCGGCCACCCGACGCCGAGCACTGGTTCGGCACCGACAACACCGGCCGCGACATCTTCAGCCGCGTCATCTACGGCACGCGCAGCACGCTGATGCTGGGGCTGGTCGGCGTGATCGTCGGTGGCTTCATCGGCGGCGTTCTCGGCATCCTCGCCGCCTACTATCGACGTCTCGACGGCTGGATCATGCGGCTGGTCGACGTGATGCTGGCCTTCCCCGCGATCCTGATCGGGCTGGCGGTGGCCGCGATCTTCGGCGCCGGGCTGACGGCCGTGGTGATCGCACTCGTCGTCGCCACCGTACCCGACGTCGCGCGGGTGGCGCGAGGCGCTGCGATCAGCGTGATGGGCCAGGAATTCATGGAAGCCGGCCGCGCCGTCGGCGTGTGCGACCGCGAATTGATCTGGCGCTACCTGACGCTCAACTGCATTTCGACGATCTTCGTGTTTCTCACCCTGCGCTTCGGCCAGATCATCCTGATCGGCGCGGCGCTCGGCTTCCTCGGCATGGGCGCGCAGCCGCCGACCGCCGAACTCGGCATGATGGCGGCGCAAGGCCGCGACTTCCTGTTCATGGCGCCGCACATCGCGACGATCCCGAGCTGTGCCATCTTCGTGATCGTGCTGGCCGCCAACCTTTTGGGCGACGCATTCCGCGACGTCCTCGATCCGAGGTTACAGACATGATCAGGATCGCATTGGGAGTGTGTCTGGCAGTAAGCATTTCGGGTCCGGCATCGGCCCAGACGCTCAATCTGATGAAGGGCATAGACGCGCCGCATTACGATGCGCAACGCACGACCTGGGGGCCGACCTCCGATATCGTCAACATGTTCCAGGACACGCTGGTCGCGCTCGACTGGGATGGCCGCACGCCGGTTCCCTATCTCGCCAAATCATGGACGATCAGCGAGGACGGCAGAACCTATACCTTCAAGCTGCGCGACGACGTGTCGTTCTGCAGCGGCAAGAAGTTCACCGCCGATGATGTCATCTACAGCTTCAAGCGGCTCAAGGATCCCGCGATCAAGGCGCCCTATGCCTGGCGCGCCGGCGACATCAAGGAATTGCGTGCGCCCGACCCCTACACCGTCGAATACGAGTTGAAGGAGCCCTACTCCGAACTGCTGCTGCAGCTCACCATGTTCACCACCGTGATCCACAACAAGGAGAGCGTGGAGGCGCTGGGCAAGGATTACGGCATCAAGGGCGCCGACGGCACCGGACCCTGGTGTTTCGACAGCTGGCAGCCGCGCACCGAGATCGTGCTCAAGCGCCACGACGCATACCGGTGGGGCCCCTCGCTGTACAAGAACAAGGGCCCGGTGAAGTTCGAAAAGCTAAGCATGAAGATCATGCCCGAGGAGTCCAGCCGTGTCGCAGCGATGATGGCCGGACAGTTCGACATGACCCACCAGTTTCCTCCGGCATTCATTGCCCAGGCCAAGGCGGCCCCGATGCTGACCGTGACCGCGGCGAAGCCGAACTTCCAGTTGCTCTATTTCGGCTTCAAGACGACGCGTCCGATGGTGGAGGACAGGCGGGTGCGAGAGGCGATGAGCATCGCCATCAACCGCGGCGAGATCGCCAAAGCTATCCTGCTCGGCAACGCCGATCCTGCCTTCACGATCGTCGATCCCGACGCGCTAGATCACGACGCCGGCACCAAGGGCATCGTGAAGGAGGACATTGAGCGCGCAAAAGCCCTGCTCGACGAAGCCGGCTGGAAGATGGGCAGCGACGGCGTTCGCGAAAAGGACGGCGTCAAGCTGCAGCCGAAGGTCTACTTCACCCAGGCGGGCAATACGCCGCGGGTGGCCGAGGCGATCCAGGGTTACCTGCGCCGCATCGGCGTGCAGTGGCAGCTTCAGCCCTGGGACTCCACCATCGCACCCGCCAAGATGGCCGAACAGGATTACGAAATCTGGTCGGTGACGGTGCCCTATCTGTCGGCCGGCGACCTCATGAACATCTATTTCGACTCGAAGAACATCCCGACGCCGAACCGGATGAACTGGAAGGACGCCGAAACCGACGACTGGCTGAAGCAGGGCCGGTCGGCACTGACCGAGGCCGATCGCGCCAAGTACTACGCGCTGGTGCAGCAGAAGGTGATGCGCGAGCACCTCTGGATACCCGTGCTCAACATCAACATGGACCAGGTGGCCAACAAGAAGATCACCGATGCCAAACCGCACATGATCTACCAGAACACTTTCTACAAAGGGCTGGACGTGTCGCGGCAGAAATAACAAGGGAGAGAACACGATGCGCAGCATTTTGACGGGCGTTGCGGCGCTGCTCGGAGTGGCCGGAATCTACTCGGCCGCCGAGGCACAGACCTTGCGGGTGATGAAGTCGCTGGACGCGCCGCATTACGACGGCCAGCGCACGACCTGGTCGCCGACGTCAGATATCGTCAACATGTTCCAGGATACACTGGTCGCGCTCGACTGGGATGGCCAGACTACCATCCCCTATCTCGCCAAGTCATGGACGATCAGCGAGGACGGCAGAACCTATACCTTCAAGCTGCGTGACGACGTGACGTTCTGCAGCGGCAAGAAGTTCACCGCCGCCGATGTCATCTACAGCTTCAAGCGGCTGAAGGATCCCGAGACCAAGGCGCCCTACGCCTGGCGCGCCGGCGAAATCAAGGAACTGCGCGCGCCCGATCCTTACACCGTCGAGTACGAGCTCAACGAACCCTACTCCGAACTGCTGCTGCAGCTCACCATGTACACCAACGCGATCCATAACCAGGAAAGCGTGGAGACGCTCGGCAAGGATTACGGCATCAAGGGAATCGACGGCACCGGGCCGTGGTGTTTCGAGAGCTGGCAGCCGCGCACGGAAATCGTGCTGAAGCGCCACGACGCCTACAAATGGGGCCCGTCGATGTACAAGAATAAGGGCCCGGTGAAATTCGACAAGCTCAGCATCAAGATCGTGCCCGAGGATGCCAGCCGCGTCGCCGCCATCATGGGCGGGCAGTTCGACCTCACCCACCAGGTCCCGCTGCAATTCATCGCGCAGGTCAAGGCCGCGCCCAACCTGACCGTCCAGGAGGCCCAGCCCAACTTCCAGCTGATGTATTACGGCTACAAGATCACCCGTCCGATGGTATCAGACAAGCGCGTGCGCGAGGCGATGAACATCGCGATCAACCGCGCTGACATCGTCAAGGGCGTCATGCTGGGCAACGCCGAACCGGCGCTCACCTTCGTCGATCCCAAGGCGCTCGACTTCGCCGCAAAGACCAAGGGCGTCATCAAGGAGGATGTCGAACGGGCGAAGCAGCTCCTCGACGAAGCCGGCTGGAAGGTTGGCAGTGACGGCATCCGCGAGAAGGACGGCGTGAAGCTCGCGCCCCGTGTCCTGTACACGCAGGTGTCCTACTTCCCGCGCGTATCCGAAGCGATCCAGGGCTATATGCGCAAGATCGGCATCGACTGGAAGATCATAGGCTTCGACTCCACGATTGCGCCAGCCGAGATGGGCAAGCAGGACTACGAACTGTGGACCGTGACGGTGCCGTATCTGTCGGCGGGCGAGTTGATGAACATCTATTTCAACTCGAAGAATATCCCGACGCCCAACCGCATGAACTGGAAGGACGCCGAGACCGACGAGTGGCTGCGCGCCGGCCGCGCCGCATTAACCGACGCCGAGCGCACGCTCAACTACGCGCGCGTGCAGGAGAAGGTGATGAGCGAGCATCTGTGGATGCCTGTCATGAACGTTGCCATGTACACCACCAGCTCGAAGAAGATGAAGGGTGTCAGGCCGCACATGCTCTATCAGAACACCTTCTACAAGGGACTGGATTACTCGTTCTGATGGACACGCTCCTCGAGGTTCGTGGGCTGAAGACCCACTTCGCGACGGATCGCGGCCTGTTCCGCGCCGTCGACGGCATCAGCTTCAGCGTTCCTCGCGGACGCACGATCGGCCTGGTCGGCGAGTCCGGCTGTGGCAAGAGCGTGACGTCGCTTTCGGTGATGGGGCTGGTGCCGAGCCCGCCGGGCAAGGTCGAGGCCGAGGCGGTGCTGTTCGGCAATCGCGACGTGCTGCGGCTTTCAGCCGACGAGCGCCGCAAGCTGCGCGGCGGCAAGATGTCGATGATCTTCCAGGAGCCGATGACCTCGCTCAATCCGGTCCACACCGTCGGCCAGCAGATCGTCGAGGCGATCCTGGCCCACAGCGCGATGTCGCCGCGCGCGGCGAGAGAGCGCGCGATCGAGATGCTCGACCTGGTGCGGATCCCCTCGCCGGCGCAGCGCATCGATGATTTCCCGCACAACATGTCGGGCGGCATGCGCCAGCGCGTGATGATCGCGATGGCGCTGAGTTGCGAGCCGGCGCTGTTGATCGCGGACGAGCCGACGACGGCGCTCGACGTCACCATCCAGGCCCAGATCCTCGACCTTCTGAGCGACCTGCAGCAGCGGCTCGGCATGGCGATCCTGATCATTACGCACGATCTTGGCGTTATCGCCGAGGTCGCCGATCAGGTGCTGGTGATGTATGCCGGCCGCATCGTCGAGAGCGCCGACGTCAACGACCTGTTCGCCGATCCCCAGCATCCCTATACGATCGGTTTGCTCGGCTCGATCCCGCGCATCGATGTCGACCGCAAGCGTCTTGCGACCATCGAAGGCACGGTGCCCAGCCCGAACAACCAGCCCGCGGGCTGCCGCTTCGCGCCGCGCTGCCCGTTCGCGGACCAGCGCTGCCGGCTTGATCCGCCACCGCTGCGCGATGTCGTGCCCGGCCATCAGGTGGCATGCTGGAAAGCTCCGGTCGAGGTGGCGTCATGAGCGATGCGCCGGTTCTTCAGGTCAACAGCCTGGTCAAGCATTTTGCAGTCACGCGCGGATTGATCCGCCGCAAGGTGATCGGACTCGTGCGCGCCGTCGAGGATGTGACTTTTGAGATCGCCCGCGGCGAGACGCTGGCGCTCGTCGGCGAGTCCGGCTGCGGCAAGTCGACCACGGGACGCCTGATCCTGCGCCTGATGGACCCGACGTCAGGCTCGGTGCGCTTCAAGGGCAAGGAAATCGCCAATCTCGACAAGGGCGAGCTGCGCCGGATGCGCCGGCACATGCAGATCATTTTTCAGGACCCGTACGCCTCGCTCAACCCGCGCATGACCGTGGGCGAAATCCTGGACGAGCCGCTGCGGGTCCACGAGATCGGCGACGCCTCGTCCCGCGCTGCGCGCGGGCGTGAGCTCCTGGAAATCGTCGGTCTGTCGCCCGAGCATGCCAGGCGCTATCCGCACCAGTTCTCGGGTGGGCAGCGCCAACGCATCGGCATCGCCCGCGCACTCGCCGTCAATCCCGACCTGATCGTTTGCGACGAGCCGGTGTCGGCGCTGGATGTTTCGATCCAGGCGCAGATCGTCAACCTCCTGCAGAATCTGCAGCAGCGCTTCGGCCTCTCCTATCTGTTCATTGCCCATGATCTTGCCGTGGTGAAGCACATCAGCGACCGCGTCGCGGTGATGTATTTGGGCAAGCTGGTCGAGATATCAGACAAGAAGACGCTCTACGACCGCCCGCTGCACCCCTACACCCAGGCGCTGCTGGCGGCGATCCCCAAGCCCGATCCCGCCTTGCGCACCAAGCGCGTGATGCTGCAGGGCGACGTGCCTAGCCCGTTCAGACCGCCGACCGGATGCCGCTTCCATACCCGCTGCCCGCATGCGCAGCCGCGTTGCTCGGCCGAGGAGCCAAAGCTGCGCGAGGCAGCGCCCGGTCATCGTGTGGCCTGTCATTTCTTCGAGACGTTACCCATTCCCACCATCCTCGCCCGCGCAGGCATGGCGAACGGCAAATTCGCCGAGCGGCTGGCGGCGTTCGAGGCGGCCAAGCAGGCGCGAGTGCCGGTCTGAACGGGATCAGCCGGTGTGCTCGATGGCGCGGATCGCCCCGCGCAGTTCGGCGAGCCCGCGCAGCCGGCCGATCGCGGTATAGCCGGGATTGGTGCGCTTGGTTTCCGCGAGATCGTCGAGCATGCGATGGCCGTGATCCGGCCGGAACACGATCTGGTCGTTCGATGAACGCTTGTGGTTCTCGGCAAGCAGCGCCTTCAAGACCGCGATCATGTCGACATCGCCGTCGAGATGGTCGGACTCGAAGAACGACAGACCGTCGCCTTCCCGCTTGGTCGCACGCAGATGGGCAAAGCCGATCCGCGGTGCGAAGCGTTTGGCCATCGCGGGCAGATCGTTCTCCGCGCGTACGCCGAGCGAGCCGGTGCAGAAGCAGATGCCGTTGGCCTTTGAGGGCACGGCATCGAACAGAGCCTGATAATCTTCCGCCGAGGATGCAATGCGCGGCAGGCCGAACAGCGGACGCGGCGGATCGTCCGGGTGCAGCGTCAGCGTCACACCGAGGGATTCGGCGACCGGCGTCACGCGCGCGAGAAATTCGGTAAGATGCTGGCGCAGTACAGCGGAGTCGATGCCGCGGTACTGCTGCAAGCGGTCGCGGAACTGCGGGATCGTCAGCGGATCGGTCGTGGAGCCCGGCAGCGCGCTGGCAATGTTGGTGACGAGGACATCGATATCGGCCTGCGTCATCCGCGAATGGACCTCCTTGGCGCGACGCCGCGCAGCCTCGGAGTATTCGGCGGGTGCCTCCGGCCGCTGCAGGATATGCAGGTCGAATGCCGCGAACCGTTCCTGATCGAAACGCATCGCCTTGGCGCCGTTCGGCAGTTCCCATTCGAGATCGGTGCGGCACCAGTCCACGACCGGCATGAAATTGTAGCAGATGATCTTGATGCCGGCTGAAGCCACTGCCTCGAGGCTCGCGATCCAGGCCTCGATCGAGCGGGTCGCGCCGCCGCCGAGCCGCTTGACGTCATCGGGGATCGGAATCGATTCCACCACCGACCATGTCAGCGGCGAACGGCTGGGCTGACCGTTCTCGATCAGGTTCTTGCGCTCCTCGACGGCCGCGCGCGTCCAGGCCTCACCGATCGGCACCTGATGCAGCGCGGTTACCACGTCGGTCGCGCCGGCCTGGCGGATATCGTCGAGCGATACGGGATCATTGGGCCCGTACCACCGCCATCCCTGCAGCATCATGGGCGATCTCCTGAAATCTGAATTACACTCAAGCCGTCAGCACGACCTTGACGCTCTGCGAGCGGTCGAGCGCCAACCGCACCGCGTCGGGCGCGACCGATAGCGGCCGTTGCGCCGTTACCAGCGAAAGCACATCCACGCTGCCATCGGCGATCAGCTCGACCGCGGTGAAGAATTCCGTCCCGAAGCGGAACGAGCCGCAGAGATCGATCTCCTTGGCCATGACAGCATTCGCCGGCACCGGGATCTGCCCACCCGGCAGGTTGCCGACCTGAACCACGACGCCGCCGCGCCTCACGACGCCGATGGCGCTTGCCAAGCCTGCCGCCGTTCCCGAGACTTCGAACGCCACATCGAACGGCTGCGCCGTGGCTTGCGCCTTCAGCGCCTCCTCGCCGCCGGAGATATCGACGACCTGGTTGGCGCCGAGCCTTGTCGCGAAGGCCAGTGGCGCCGCCGCGATGTCGACGACGGTGGTCTCCGCGATCCCTGCGCGCTGGGCCGCCAGCATGGTCAGCAACCCGATGGGACCGGCGCCGAACACCACGGCGCGCTTGCCCGCCACGTCGCCGGCGCGGGCGACCGCATGCAGGCACACCGCCAGCGGTTCGGCGAGCGCCGCCGCCTGATACGTGACGTGGTCGGGAATCTTCACGCACTGCGCCGGAACGGCGTCGAAGTAGGACGCAAAGCCGCCCTGCATATGCGGGGTCTTCGAGGCCGAGCCCATGAAGAAGATGTTTTCGCAGAGATTGGGCCGGTTCTCGCGGCACGGCTTGCAGTGGCCGCACCAACGCGACGGATTGACGGCGACACGGTCGCCGACCTTCACGCCGGGCGCGGAGCCAGCGATCTCGACCACCTCGCCCGCGATCTCGTGGCCAAGCACGAGCGGCGAGGTCACGACGAAATCGCCGGTGCGGGCATGGCGATAGTAATGCATGTCGGAGCCGCAGATGCCGCCGGCGCCGAAACGGATGCGCACCATGCCCGACGCCAAGGGATCGAGCGGTCGCTCGACCATGCGCAGATCTTCCGGGCCGAACAGCGTTGCGGCCAAAGCCATCGATGTCATTTTGAGAGTCCCATGTATTTCGGTAGCCAGAGCGTCAGCTCCGGGATGTAGGTGATGGCGACGAGCGCCACCAGAAGCGGCACCAGCCATGGCAGGATCGCCATGGTCGTTCGCTCGACGGAAAGCTTCGCCACGCGCGCAAGCACGAACAGCACCATGCCGAGCGGCGGATGCAGCAGGCCGATCATCAGGTTCAGCGTCATGATCAGGCCGAAATGAATGGGGTCGATGCCCAGTTTCAGAACGATCGGCAGCAGGATCGGCACCAGAATGGTGATCGCCGCGATGGTATCGATGAAGCAGCCGACGAACAGGATCAGGATGTTCGCCAGCAGCAGGAATACCCACTTGTTCTGGGTGATCCCGAGCATCACGTCGGTGAGCGTCTGCGCCGCCTGCGACACCGTCAGCAGCCACGCAAAGATCGAGGCCGCGGTCACAATGAACAGCACCGAGGCCGTGGTCTCGATGGTGTCGAACGTCGCCTTGGCCACCGTCTGCAGCGTCATCGAGCGATAACGTACCAGCCCGAGGAACAGCGACCAGATCACGGCGGCGACCGCAGCTTCGGTCGGCGTGAACCAGCCGAGCGTCATGCCGCCGATCAGGATCACGGGTGCCATCAGCGCCATCACGGCGGAGAAATCGAAATACCAGTCGAGCGCCAGCAGCGCCACGAGACCGATGCCGACCGCCATGTTCACCGAGAGCCCGCCGACGACCAGCAACCAGACCACCAGCGGGAACGCCAGGACGATGAAGATCTCGAGAGCGGCCGAACCGATCTGCGGCCAGGAGAACGGCGCGTCGCTACCCCAGCCGTTCTTGTGGGCAAAATAGGCCACCGTCGCCATCATGGCCAAAGTCATGACCACGCCGGGGATCAGGCCGCCGAGAAACAGCGCGCCGATCGAGACGTTCGCCATCATGCCGTAGATCACGAACGGCAACGACGGCGGAATAATCGGGCCGAGCGTGGCGGACGCCGCCGTCACGCCGACGGCGAACTCGGTCGAGTAGCCGTGGTCCTTCATCGCCTTGATTTCGATGGTGCCGAGGCCTGCAGCATCGGCGATCGCCGTGCCGGACATGCCGGAAAAGATCACGGAGCCGACGATATTGACGTGGCCGAGGCCGCCGCGCATCCAGCCTACCAGCGCCACCGCGAATTTGTAGATACGGCCCGTCACGCCCGCGATGTTCATGAGATTGCCGGCCAGAATGAAGAACGGCACCGCGAGCAGCGGAAAGCTCTCGACGCCGGCGATCATGCGCTGCGCCAGCGTCACATCAGGCGTGATGCCGGTGACGAGAATATACACCAGCGACGACACCGCCATGGCCAGCGCGACCGGCAGGCCGACCAGCATCAGCAGCAGAAATCCCCCAAGCAGCAGCAGCATCGCCCTACCCTTCCGTTCCGTCGAAGGCGCCGGGGCGCTCCAGAATCGAGTAGCCGCGGCGCCAGTTCTCGACCGCGATCTGGATCGAGCGTGCAAACATCAGCGCGAAGCCGAGCAGCACGGCGTAATAAACAAATCCCTTTTGAAACTTGATCGTGGTCATCCGCTCGTCGCCGATGATCTGGATGAACTGCCAGACCAGCGTGATCGCATAGCCGAAGAACGCGATCCGGATCAGATCGATCACGGTCGAAAGCGCGCGCGCCGGCAAATGCGGCAAGTAACGAAACAGCAGATCGACCTGGATGTGCCGCGACAGCCGCACGCACATCGCCGAGCCTATGAAGACCACGCCGATCAGGCAGTAGGTCGCGATCTCCTCGGTCCAGGCATAGCTGTCGTTGAGCACATAGCGGGTGAAGAACTGCAGGAAGACCGACAGCGCCATGATCCAGAAGATCACCAGCGCCAGCCAGTCCTCGGGCGCATATCCGCTGAGATCGGCGCCCTTGGGGACCTCGTCCTCGAAGGTATGGGCGATCTCGTCCGCCGTGATCTGCTTGTGCACTTCAACCATCGACTTGCGCCCTCTCCCGAGCTGGCCTTCAGGACGCCTCGCCGTGCTTGCCGTGAAAAAATCGCGGCAAGCACGGACGAAGGCCTTAGGCGATTACTTCACCGCCTGGATGCGCTCCCAGTCGGCCTTGCGGTAGTCGAAGCTCTCGAAGCTCACGGTCTTGAGAACGGTGTCGCGGAACTCAGACTTGTTGACCTCGGTCACCGTCAGGCCCTTTTGCTTGAAGAAATCGACCAGCTTGGCTTCGTTGGTCTTGATTTCGGCTGTCGCCTTGGCGGCTGCTTCCTGCGCGACGTCGGTGAAGATCTTGCGATCTTCCTCGGACAGCTTCTTCCAAAGTCCGCCGGAGATCACAGTGTTGAGGTGATCGACGATGTGGCCGGTCAGCACGATGTGCTTCTGCACCTCGAAGAACTTCTTGGCCTCGATCGTGGTGAGCGGGTTTTCCTGGGCCTCCACCGTGCCGTTCTGCAGCGCGAGATAGACCTCGGCAAACGCAATCGGTGCGGTGTTGGCGCCGCAGGCGCGCGGCATCGCGAGATAGGCAGGAACGTCGGGCACACGAATCTTGAGGCCCTTCATATCGGCGCAGGTCTTGATCGGCTTGTTCGAGGAGGTGTGGCGCACGCCGTAATAGGTCACCGCGAGGATGCGATGGCCAGTCTTATCCTCGTAGCCCTTGGCGAGCTCCTTGAAGACGTCGCTCTTGGTGTAGGCCAGCAGATGGTCGGCGTCGCGGAAGGTGTAGGGATAATAGGTCACGCCGATCGGCGGAAAGCTCTTGGCCGCAAAGCTCGAGCCGGAAATGATCATATCGACCGAACCGAGCGCGAGCCCCTGGTTGATGTCGGTTTCCTTGCCGAGCTGCGAGGCCGGATAGACGTCGATCTGGTAGCGCCCATTAGTGCGCTTGCCGATTTCGCCGGCGGCCCAGACGGAAGCGGTGTGGAACGGCTCCGAGGTTTCGTAAACATGGGCCCATTTCAGCTTGGCTTGCGCCATGCCTGATGTGGTCGCGGCCAGCAGCGCAGCGGCAGACGCCGCGAATGCAATCGTCAATTTCTTCAACACGTGAATTTCCTCCGTTGCTACAATTTTCTTTTGTTACCCAACCGACCCGGCATTTCGCCGAGCCGTTCGAATTCTTCTCGCTCAGCCGCTCCTTGCGCTGACGCGGGAGGTGGACGACGCTTCCGCTCCGAAATTTTGCGCAAAGCGGGCCTGCGAACGCGCCAGGTGCTCGCGCATCGTTACGCGCGCCGCATCCGGATCGTGCGCGGCAATGGCGTCGCGGATCGCACGGTGCTCGGCCAGCGCCGCATTCCAGGATTGCGGATTCTCGAAATAATGCGCGAGCTTGGCGAAGTAGGGATTGAGCCGCTGGTCGAACAACTCGCCGACCACGCGGACCAGCACGGCGTTGTCGAGACATCCGGCTACCGCTATATGAAACGCGCGGTCATGGATCATCGAGGCTTCGCCGGGGTGCTGCACGGTGGCCATCGCTTCCAGCGAAGCGTCGATGTGCGCGATGTTCTCAGGTGTCGCCACCCGCGCCGCCTGTTCGGCGATGGCGCCTTCGATGAATTCGCGCGCGCGCAAGAGTTCGAACGGGCCTTCGATCTCGGCCGCCGCCGGCACGGGCTGTGCGAGCGCCGCCGGTTCACTGACATAAATTCCGGAGCCGACGCGGATGCGAACCCGGCCCTCGACTTCCAGGGCGATCAGTGCTTCGCGTACCGTCGGCCGCGATACCTTCAACTGTTCGGCAAGATCGCGTTCGGTCGGAAGACGGCTGCCCACGCGGTATTCGCCGCTGTCGATCAAAGCGCGGAGCTGATCGGCAACCTGGCGATAAAGGCGTCGCGCTTCGACGGCTTCGAGCGGCACGCTCAGCTCTCCCTGACGATCCCCTTACGTGATCGATTTTTCTTGCTTTGACTGGGCCAGCGCCAATAAATCGGAATATTGGCCTTACCAATTGACCAAAGATTGATAGATCGAGCCGCCCATGTCAAGCGAAACGCCGAAAAATCACGGTTCCAGCCCGAAAGACGGCGATTTCCGCCTCTCGAACGCCACCCTTCCCCGGCTTCCCGGCCAGGTCCGGCGCCCGGCCTATGACCGCTCGGCCGTCACGCCGGGCATCGTTCATCTCGGAATTGGCGCGTTCCACCGGGCACACCAGGCGGTCGTCATCGACGACCTTCTTGCCGGTGGCGCCACCGATTGGGGAATCGTCGGGGCCAGCCTGCGCAGTTCGGACACGCGCGATGCCCTCGCCCCGCAGGATTGTCTCTACACGCTCGCCGTTCGCTCCGGCGCGGGCACCGATCACCGGATCGTCGGTTCGGTTCTCGCATGCGAAGTTGCCAACGAGAAACCCGCCTCTTTGATCGCGCGCCTGACCCATCCGGCCACGCGCATCGTCTCGCTGACGGTCACCGAGAAGGGCTACTGTCACACGCCGCAAACCGGCGACCTGAACGAGCATCATCCCGACATCGTTCATGACCTGCAAAATCCGGGCACGCCGCGCTCGGCGATCGGATTCCTGGTGGCCGCGCTGGCGCGCCGGCGAATTGCGGGTGCTGCCCCCTTCACCGTTCTGTCGTGCGACAATCTCTCCGCCAATGGCCATACGGTCGGGCGGATCGTGACGCAGTTCGCAGCCTTGCGATCGCGCAATCTCGCCAAATGGATTGAGGCCGAGGTGGCTTTCCCCTCGACCATGGTGGACCGGATCGTACCGGAGACCACCGACCTCGACCGATCAGAGGTTTCCTCCGCGCTCGGCATGACCGACGCGTGGCCGGTGGTGACGGAGCCCTTCACGCAATGGATCGTCGAAGATCGCTTTCCAGCAGGACGGCCGGATTTCGCGGCCGCAGGCGTGCAGATGGTCTCGGATGTGACGCCGTTCGAGCACATGAAACTGCGGCTGCTGAACGCCAGTCACTCGGCGCTGGCCTATCTCGGCTATCTCGCCGGCCATGAGACCATCGCTTCCACCATGACGGACGTTCGCTTTGCGGCGCTTGCCCGACAGGTGATGCACGATGCGGCGCCGACGCTGGCGATGCCTGAAGGCACCGATATTGCGGCCTACAGCGCATCGCTGCTGCAGCGCTTTTCCAATGCCGCTCTGCATCACCGTACCTGGCAGATCGCGATGGACGGCTCGCAGAAACTGCCGCAGCGGCTGCTCGCCACCATCCAGGACCGGTTGCGGCTGGGCCTTTCGATCGACACGCATGCGCTCGCGGTGGCCGGCTGGATGCGCTACGTCACCGCAAAAGACGAACAAGGACGCGCCATCGACGTGCGCGATCCGCTTGCCAGGGAGCTGGCTGATATCGCCGAGCGCGCCGGCCCATCCGCAGAGCGCCTTGCTCCCGCGCTGCTGGAGGTGCATTCCATTTTCGGTACGCTTGGCAGCGATCCTCGCATGCGCAGCGCCGTCACCGAGGCGCTCACCAAACTCTACGCCCTGGGTGCACGGCAGACGGTGCAGACGTTTCAGCCAACATGATCGGCAGGTCAGAACCACCTGGTGGCAAGCCACACCGCGCCCCGCCGTTCATTTCGGGAATTCAGCAGGCTACGGAGACAACAACGTCCTGGTGAGTTGATGATCGGGATCGGCGAGCCCGTCGATGACATCGAAATGATGCCGGCCGGGTTCCTCGATCATGCAGGTTTTCGCGCCTAGCCCGGTCCAGATGTTGGCGAGGAGCGCGTTCTGGCGGACGAATTCCGGGCGCTCGGCGCTGCCCACCCAGCACGTCACGCGTGCGTTCTGCATCGGCTCCAGCAACGCCGGGCTTTCCACGAGCGCCTCGGCCTCGTCAATCCGAAGGTCCGTATTCATGGCGGCCTTCATCAGCGGACGAAGGTCATGAAGGCCGGAAATGGAGACGGTGTGGCTGATGCGCCCCCGGATATCGTCCGGGAGCGGCGACGTCGCCGAAATCATGCGTGTCACCAGATGCCCGCCAGCGGAATGGCCGGCCAGAAAAAGCGGGCCTTCGACCATCGCGGCGGCGCGCTCGACGGCCGCGGCAATTTCGCGCGTGATCTCGGAGATGCGCACAGTCGGGCACAGCGTGTAGGAGGGCATCGCCACCGCATAGCCGCCTTCAACCGATCCGCGCGCGAGATGCGACCAAAAGCTCTTGTCGAGCGCCTTCCAGAATCCGCCATGAACGAAGACGACCAGGCCCTTTGGCCGGCCTTCCGGTCCAAAGAGATCGAAGCGGTTTCGTGCGCCCTCGCCATAGCTGATATCGAGCGTCGCGCGGCCGCTGCCCTGAAGTGCGTCGCGATAGGCCTGCGCGGGTTGCACCCACGCCGCCGGCCAGCGTTCGCCGCCCGGAATGTTCGGAGCATTCGCATAGGCGTCGTCCCAGTCGGAAATCTGATGAAAAATCACGCGGTTCGGTTTCCATTTCATCTTGTGGGCCGGGCGGATGTCCGATCGCTACCCGCAGGCAACCAGTCTATACCGGGAAGCGCACCTGGCGCCCATAAATTTCAAGCTTGAAATAATCGATATCAGCGCGAATAATTCCAGCGGGGCGCGGACCAGGAAAGACATGACCGATTTCACGCGAACAAAATCGCGGTTCGCCATCCCGGATGGCCTGATCTATCTGGACGGCAATTCGCTCGGTCCCCTGCCCGTTGCAGCCGCCGATCGCGTCGGCCGCATGATATCGGAGGAATGGGGCAAGCACCTCATCAAGGGCTGGAACGTCGCCGGATGGATGACGCAGCCGCGGCGTGTCGGCGACCGCATCGGCCGGTTGATCGGCGCTGCCGACGGCACAGTGGTCGTGGGCGATACGCTGTCCATCAAAGTCTACCAGGCACTGGCCTCGGCGCTCCAGCTCAATCCGTCGCGGCGCGTGATCTTGTCAGACACCGGCAACTTTCCTTCCGATCTCTACATCGCCAGCGGTCTGCTTGAATCGCTCGACCGTGGCTACGCGTTGAAGGTCGTGGCCCCCGAAGACGTCGAAGCCGCCATCGACGAGACGGTCGCGGTGCTGATGCTGACGGAGGTCGACTATCGCACCGGCCGGCTGCACGACATGCGCGCGCTGACACGCAGGGCGCATGCCGCCGGCGTGCTGACGGTCTGGGATCTGGCGCATTCCGCGGGCGCGCTTCCGGTCGAGTTGGAAGCTGCCGAGGCCGATTTCGCAGTCGGCTGCACCTACAAATATCTCAATGCCGGTCCTGGCGCGCCAGCCTTCATCTATGTAACGCCAAAGCACGCCGATACGGCGCGGCCGGCGCTTTCCGGCTGGATGGGTCATCACGCGCCCTTTGCCTTTGACCTCGACTATCGGGCCGGGCCGGGCATTGAGCGAATGCGGATCGGTACGCCACCGATCATTGCGATGGCCGCACTCGACGCCGCCCTCGACGTCTGGGACGGCGTCAGCATGACCGACGTGCGCCATGCATCGATCGCGCTTGCCGACCTGTTCATCCGCGAAATCGAAGGACGTTGTCCCGAGCTGACGCTGGCTTCGCCGCGGGACGGCAAGCAGCGCGGCAGCCAGGTTTCGTTTCGTCACGCGGATGGCTACGCGATCATGCAGGCGCTGATCGCGCGCGACGTGATAGGCGACTTCCGTGCGCCGGACATGATGCGCTTCGGCTTTACGCCGCTCTATATCGGAGAAGCCGAGGTTCGCGCGGCAGTCGAAATCATCGCCGACGTCTTGACCAATCGCCGCTGGGATACCGCGGATTACCGCAAAAAGGCGCTCGTAACATGACTGGCAAGCCCGACGACGCCCCGCGTGAGGGAGCCCAGATGTCGTTCGACGGGCGCATGTCCTACAGCGATTATCTGCATCTGGAACGCGTTCTGGACGCGCAAGAGCCGCTCTCGGACGCGCATGACGAACTGCTGTTCATCATCCAGCACCAGACTTCCGAACTCTGGATGAAGCTCGCCATCCACGAACTCCGTTCCGCCATCAAGGCGATCCGCCACGACCAGTTGCAGCCCGCCTTCAAGATGCTGTCGCGCATAGCCCGGATCTTCGAGCAGCTTAATACCGCCTGGGACGTGTTGCGGACGATGACACCCAGCGAATACTCCGAGTTTCGCGATCAGCTCGGGCAGTCCTCCGGTTTCCAGTCGTACCAGTATCGCGCGATCGAGTTCCTCGCCGGCAATCGCAATTTGGCGCTGCTTGGCCCGCACGCGCACCGCCCCGACATCACGGCCAAGCTCGAGGAAATTCTCGCTGAACCAGGCCTCTATGACGAGGCGCTGCTGCTGCTGGCGCGCAATGGTTTTGACATCGGCGAAGACGCACGCCGAACCGACTGGCGCGTCAAGCGCACGCCAAACGACGAGGTTTTGGCGGCCTGGAAGACCGTCTATGCGTCGCCGGCGAAACACTGGATGCTCTACGAGCTTGCGGAAAAGCTGGTCGATTTCGAAGACTATTTCCGCCGCTGGCGCTTCAACCACGTCACGACGGTCGAACGCATCATCGGCCTGAAACGCGGAACCGGCGGCACATCGGGCGTCTCCTACTTGCGCAAGATGCTCGAGGTCGAGCTTTTTCCGGAACTCTGGAAGCTGAGAACGGAGCTCTAGGACGACACCCGATAAGCGGGTTTCAGCGCGGCACCACTGCGGTAGCTTCGATCTCGACGAGCGCCGCCTTCTCGACCAGTCGCACCACCTGCACCAGCGCCATTGCCGGATAATGCGCGCCAAAGATCTCGCGATAGACGCGGCCGAGTTCTTTCAGGCTCGCGAGATATTCCTCGATGTCGACGACATACCAGGTCAGGCGCACGAGATGCTGAGGTCCTGAGCCGCCCGCGGCAAGAATCTCGGAAATGTTGGAGAGCGTCTGACGCACCTGCGCGACGAAATCGGGCGCCAGGCGGCCCTGCGTGTCCCAGCCGATCACGCCGCCAGTCACCACGAGACGGCCGTCGGCCGCCATGCCGTTGGCGTATCCTTTCGGCATCGGCCAACCGCTCGGCTGCAGCACTTGCGGGCCGGATGACGAGGTATCGGACTTGGGATTAGGCACCACGCTCAGCGTGGGGCCTTTGGGGGCGGTCACCGGCTGTTCTCCTTCGTCCAATTCAAAGCATTCACTCCGCAGCGACATCAGGCGATGACGCGGCTCCGGCCGACGCCATCTGCCTCAGCGCAAAGCGCCTCAGCTTGCCGGTTTCGGTCTTCGGCAGTTGCGCGACATATTCGATTGCGCGCGGATATTTATAGGGCGCAATGGTCTGCTTGACATGATCCTGCAACGCCTGCGTTAGCGCGGCATCGGCAGCAGCGCCGCCGGCCAGAACCACGTAAGCCTTGACGATCATGCCGCGCGCCTCGTCGGGCGCGCCGACCACGCCGCATTCGGCGACGGCAGGATGCGACAGTAGCGCCGCCTCGACTTCGGGACCTGCGATGTTGTAGCCGGAAGAGACGATCATGTCGTCCGAGCGGGCGACAAAGGACAACCGTCCATTCGCGTCGCGGACGAAGGAATCGCCTGTCAAATTCCAGCCGTCGCGCACATAGTTCGATTGCCTGCTGTCGGCCAGATAGCGGCAGCCGGTCGGCCCGCGCACCGCAAGCTTGCCGACGGTACCATCAGGCAATTCGTTCATGCTGTCGTCGACGACCTTCGCCTCATAGCCGGAAACCGGTTGCCCGGTCGTTCCGGCGACGGCGTCACCGACGCGGTTGGTGATGAAGATGTGCAGCAGTTCCGTCGAGCCGATGCCGTCGAGAATGGTCTTGCCGGTCTTGCGGGTCCAGTTTTCGAACACCGGCGCCGGCAAAGTTTCGCCGGCGGAGACTGCAATCCGCAGCGACGACAGATCAGCGCCGTTGTCCATCGCGGCCATCATCGCGCGATACGCCGTCGGCGAGGTGAAGCAGATCGTCGCCTTGTAGGTCTCGATAATCTTGACCATTTCGGGCGGCGACGCGTTTTCCAACAGCGTTGCGGTTGCACCGAACCGCAACGGGAAGATCGCGAGCCCGCCGAGCCCGAAGGTAAAGGCCAGCGGCGGCGAGCCGACGAAAACATCGTCCTCGGTCACGTTGAGGACTTCTTTGGCGTAACCGTCCGCCACGATCATGAGGTCGCGGTGGAAATGCATTGTCGCCTTGGGTTCGCCCGTGGTGCCCGAGGTGAATCCAAGCAAGGCGACGTCGTCGCGTCCCGTCTTCACGGCTTCGAACTTTACCGGCTTGTTCAGCGCTACCCGGTCGAGTTCGGCGTCATGGTTGGACGTGCCGTCGAAGCTCACGACCTGCTTGAGGAACTTGCTTGTCTTCGCGCACGCGACCAGCTCATCGGCAATGCGGCTGTCGGTCAGCGCCAGCGCAATCTCGGCCTTGTCGATAATCTTGCTCAGCTCGCCGGCGCGCAGCATCGGCATGGTGTTGACGACGACGGCGCCTGCCTTTGTCGCCGCAAGCCATGCCGCGACCAGCGCCGGATTGTTGCCGGAACGGATCAGGACGCGGTTGCCGGGCTTGACGCCGTAGTTCTCCACCAGCGCATGCGCGAGGCGGTTGGACCAGTCAGCCAGTTCTTTGTAGGTGCGCTGGCGGCCGTTGCCGATCAGCGCGATCCGATCACCCCAGCCTTTTTCGACGATACGGTCGGTCAGTTCGACCGCGGCATTCAGATATTCCGGATATTGAAACTCGGGCCGGTCGAGCAACAGATCCGGCCATTGTTCGGACGGCGGCAGATTTCGCCGCGCAAAGTCATCGATATGGCCCGACGGGCCAAGGGACGAACCAGGGGTCCGGCTGGGAGTTCTACCTGACATTCACATCTCCCCTCGCTTCCATCAATGAAAGGCTCGAGATCAATATCGAGGACGCCCGGCAACGCCGTCTCGCAAATCATTTTAGGCTTAAAACAATTTTTCGCAAGTGCGGAATCACGCCTGCCCGCCCCCCAACCTGACGGCGGCAGCGCGGTGGGAACCCGCCCTCCGTCAGGCTGCGCGATAGGCCGGCGCCGAGGCCAGGAAGCGGCCATAGGCCGCGGCATCGGGCGGGGTAAATTTCTCCACCAGCGGATTAGCCCGGCGTCCGGACACGCCGATATCGGCCAGCAATTCGTCAAAATGCTTGAAGTGATAAGGCGCCACGCACAGCCCGCCATACACGCCGGCCGCCGGCCGCTCGACGCGCCTGAAATGCAGCATCATCTCGATGTTGTCCTGCATCTCCTTGCGCGTCGGCTGACGGGCGAGCTGGCCATCGGCGTAGCGCACCAGCCAGTTCGCGGCGAGGTCTGCGCACAAAACCGTGCAGAAGCTGGAATTGAAGCCGACGAATCCCATCTCGGGCAGGTCCGGATTGGCGATCAGCCGATACAGCCGGTATTGCCCGTCGGGATCGACAAGCTTGTTGCGGTACGCCTGCGGCAGGAACGGCACGCCGAGTTTGTAGCCGATCGCGAGCACGGCGACGTCGGCCTGAACGCGCTGCCCGCCGGTCATCACAATGGAATTTCCGTCGTAGCGCTCAAAGCTGCCTCTGACGGCCTTGATGCGGCCGTCGGCAACCATCGGAAAGAATCCTGGCGTGGCGATCGGCACCGAGCAGTTGACGCCGTCTTCGATCCGCTCTTTCGGCACCATGTCGCATTTGCCGAGCTTGAGCTGAACTTTCAGCAGGCTCTCCAGTCCACGCCAGTTGGCCCAGATGAACGGCTTTGCGACCGCATGCGCGAACCGCGACATCGCGCCGATGCCCCAGCTCCGGAACATTTCCTCCTGTGCGCGGATGTAGAGAATGCGTTTGAAATTGACCAGGCCGCCGATGAAATAGGGAATCCGCCACACCGGCTCGCGATATACCATCGTCACTTCGGCCGCGCCGGAATTGACCGCGTTGACCGCAATGTCGGTTGCCGACTTCGAACCGCCGAGCACGACGATCCTCCGGCCCTTGGCGATGACAGGATCGTTATATTGCGAGGAGTGCAGGATACGCGCGCCCTGCGCCTTGAACGATTCTTCGCCGGGCAGGCTGAGCGTCTGGGGCTCGTTGAACTGCCCGGTGCAAACAGCAACAAAATCGAAATCCTCGTGACCGACGCCGCCATCCGGCCCCCGCAGCCCGAGCCGCCAGCCGGGCGCGGAATCGGGCCGGCGATCCATCTGCAGCACGGCCGTGTGGAAGCGGATCGCGCCGAGGAGATTATTGTCCTTGGCGTACTCGGTGAGATAGGCGTGGACCTGCGGGCCCTTCGGCCATTCCGGATAGGAATCCGGCATCGCCTTGTCGGTATAGCGATAGAGATCCTTCGGGCTTTGCGTTTGCACCTCGGGATAGGACCGCGCCGGCTCCCAGACGCCACCGAGATCGCCGCTGCGTTCGACAATCGTGATCCGATGTCCGCGCGCGGCGAAGGCTTTTGCCGCCGCGAGCCCCGATACGCCGGCGCCGACGATACAAACATGTTTTCGCGTGATCATGACAACGTCTCCAGCAAGGATGGGCTCACCGGAGCGGCGCATTTGCGAATCCAGCGCCGCTCCTTTGCGCTCTTTCGAACTATTCGTTCGCCTCGGGTGGTAGGAAATTCACTTCATGCTGCGCCGAGATCCGAACCACCTCTTCGGGATCGGTCAGATTGTGGAGCTGGTTGAACAGCGCCTCCAGCTTCTGCATCGGCGACACCCAGAACAGCGCACGCGCCGGCTTGTCGGATTTATTGAAGTAGCCATGCGGAATGCCGCGCGGCATCCGAACGAGGTCGCCGGCCTTGGCCTGCACCCAGACGCCGTCGAGCTTGAGATCGAGGGTACCCTCCTGCACCAGGATGAATTCATCCTGCGTCGGGTGGACGTGCACCGGCACGAACTGGCCGGGCTCGCTGTTGGTCTCGAAGGCAAAGGTTGAGTCGGTCACGGCTTTGGGGAAGTAGACCTGACCCAGGATGTTCCAGGTCTTGCCGCCGTAGCCCGTGCCGCTGGCGGTGATGCCTTTTTCGAGAGCTGCCATGTCGCCATCTCCTCTGTCGCGGTTGGTGGTTCTTGGTGTCGAACTCGTTCGCGCAGGTTGCGGCCCGGCGACCCGACCGTCTAGCCAGAAAACGAATCCGTCGTCCGCGAACCGAAATTTTTGATTGTTGCGGCGCGAAAAAACGGCTCTTGCCTCCGGACCAGGCAGGCAAACGCGAACAAAACGCCTTTCCAATAGAGGCCCGCGCCGATATTATAGGCTTCAAATAAATGCAAAGGGCCGGGCCGTGGCGAGGGCTTCCAGCGTTCCAGAGCATGACCCCGCCGTCCGACTGGCGGCGTTCAACCACGTTTCGACCGACAGCGTCGACGACGCCGCCGATGCGGTCGGGCGCATCTTTTGCCCGCATGAATTGAAGCCCACCACGCGATCATCGCCTGAATTCTTCGCACTCCATAATTGTGCGGTCTTTGGCGGCTTCTCCGTCAACTACGTCGCTTATGGCGGGTCGGTGACGATCGACCCCGGTTGTCTCGAGCGCTTCTTCCTATTGCAAATCCCCGTGCATGGTTCGGCGCGGATCCAAACGGCGGCGCGCGACATCGCAGCCGCTCCCGGTGAGAGCGCTTCGCTATTGTCGCCGACGATTCCCACACGAATGACCTGGCTGGGCAATTGCGCCCAGCTCATTCTGCTGGTCGACCGCCGCCTCCTGGAGCAACGGGCTGCGGCGCTGTCGGGCCGGCCGGCGTGCGCGGTCGAGTTCGAGCCCGCGGTCGATCTCGCCTCCACGGGCGGCCGAGCGCTGCAGTCGCAGATTCTGGAGTTCGTCGATCTCGCCGAGCGCCTCGGACCGCAACGACGGCTTTCGCCAATCGCGGCAGCCAATATGCGCGAGACGCTGTCGGCTGCCTTGCTTCACGGCCAGCACCACAGCGCCAGCGATGCGATCGACCGATTTGGCGGCCGGGCCGAAGCGCTGCCGCAGCCGCTCCGGCGGGCGCGCGAGTTTCTCCATGCGCATGCGGACGAGCCGCTCGACCTTGTACAATTGGCCGAAGCCGCGGGCACGGGTATCCGCGCGCTGCAGCTCGGCTTCCAACGCCATTTCGGAACATCGATCTCGGAGATGCTGCGCGACATCCGGCTCGCGCATCTCAACGCCAGATTGACCGCCGCATCCCCTGACGACAGCATCACCGATATCGCATTCGAGCTTGGATTTACCCATCTCAGCCGGATGGCAAGCGCCTATCGTGCCAAGTTCGGTGAAACGCCGTCAGCGACCCTGCGCGCGATGAACTAGCGTCCGGCTAGCTGCTTCAGCCGAAGCGTCGCCTCAGCCCGCTCGCGCCTTGGCGGATTTCTGCGCCGAAGCCTTGGTCTTCGCCAGCAGGCGCATCAGTTCGCGAACGTCCTTCGGCGTCAGGTCGCCGAAGACATCGGCAATCCACAATTCGTGCTCCGCCGCCATCTTGCGGAATTCGGCCCGCCCCACCTTGGTCAGGCGGATCACCTGCACGCGGCGGTCGGCGTCCGACGTGCGGCGGTCGAGATGCCCGGACTCGACGAGGCGCTCGACCAGCCCGGTGACGTTCCCATTCGAGACCATCATCCGCTTGGAGACATCTGATAGCGTCATGCCCTCCGGCACCTTGTCGAGCTGCGCCATCAGATCGAACCGCGGCAGCGTGACGTCGAAGCGCTCGCGCAACCGGCTGCGCACCTCGCCCTCGATCAGGGTCGTGCAGGTCAGGAGGCGAAGCCACAGCCTGAGTTCGTCGCCATGATGCTCCGGGAGCTCGACGGCCTTGGTCTCTGAATCGAGGATCATAATGCAAATCTTGTCCGGCTTGGGCGTTCGGCGATCGAACAGAGCGCAGCTTCTCGGATCATTGCCCAGATTTCTTTAGGTTTCAAGTAATTGGCGCATGGCTTGCATGGTGGCTTGCAGGGACGCGTTCTGCTTGCAGGTGCCGTCGCCGTCAGAATAAGCTGCAATCCGAGCATTGGGTGTAGCGTGGGTTTCGGCGGCAAAGGCCGAACGGAGGAATAATCATGAAGCAGTCGTTGAAACTGACCGGACTTGCCGTCTTGCTGGGTGTTGCCGCACCGGCCGCAGCGCAGGAGAAAATCAAGATCGGCGTGATCACGACCTTGTCCGGCCCGGCGGCCGTCCTCGGCCAGCAATCGCGCGACGGCCTGCAACTCGGAATCAAGGACCTCGGCGGCAAGATGGCCGGCAAGGACGTCGAGGTCGTTGTCGTCGACGATGAACTCAAGCCCGATGGCGCCGTGACCAAGGCCAAGGGCCTGCTCGAACGCGAGAAGGTCGACTTCGTGGTCGGACCGATCTTCTCCAACATCCTGCAGGCCATTCACCGGCCGGTGACCGAGAACAAGACGTTCCTGATCAGCCCGAACGCGGGGCCATCGAGCTATGCCGGCAAGGAGTGCAGCCCGTTCTTCTACGTGACCTCCTACCAGAACGACCAGGTTCACGAGATCCTCGGCAAGGTCGCGCAGGACCGCGGTTACAAGCGCATGTATGTGCTGGTGCCGAACTATCAGGCCGGCAAGGATTCGGTGGCCGGATTCAAGCTCGACTACAAGGGCGAGATCGCAGAGGAAAGCTACACGCCGCTCGGCACGCTGGATTTCCAGGTCGAGCTGACCAAGATCGCTTCTTCCAAGGTCGATGCGCTGTTCACCTTCATGCCGGGCGGCATGGGCGTCGGCCTTGTCAAGCAGTACCGGCAGGCCGGCCTCGCCGACAAGATTCCAGTGCTGTCAGCTTTCACCGTCGATGAATCCACCCTGCCCGCGCAGCAGGACGCCGCCGTCGGCATGTTCGGCGGCGCCAACTGGGCGCCGAACATGGACAATCCGCAGAGCAAGAAATTCGTAGCCAGCTACGAGGCTGCCTACAACAGTGTGCCCGGCACCTACGCCATGCAGGGCTATGATACAGCCATGCTGATCGATAGCGCGGTGAAGGCCGTGAAGGGCGATCTGAAAAACAAGGAGGCCGTCTCGGCCGCGCTGAAAAAGGCCGAATTCACCTCGCTGCGCGGCGACTTCAAGTTCAACGTCAACGGCTACCCGATCCAGAATTTCTATCTGACCAAGGTGGCGAAACGCCCGGATGGAAAATTCCAGACCGAGATCGTCGAGAAGGTGTTTTCGAACTATGGCGACCGGTACGCCAAGGATTGCACGGCTGGCAAATAGTAATCGAGAGGGAGCGACACCATGAAAACCGAAATCGCCGGCATCACGCGCGCCAATGAGGGCATCCAGGGAATCTCCTGGAGCATCCTCGGCCAGACCTATGTGCCTAAAAGCGTCACCGAACATTCCTTCTCATGGCATGCGACGTTCCCGCCCGAAACCTTCGTGCCGCCGCATATTCATCCCGACCAGGACGAATATCTCTACATCCTGGAGGGCCAGCTCGACTTCTTCCTCGACGGCGCCGAGACACAAGCCACGCCCGGCGATCTGGTGCGGCTGCCGATGGGCAAGCCGCACGGCATCTTCAACAAGTCCGGCCGCACCGCCAAGACGCTGTTCTGGGTGTCGCCGACGCGGCGGCTCTACGATCTGTTCTGGGCGATCCATAACATGAAGGAGCAGAAGCCGGACGCGGTGGTGGCGCTCGCCGCCGAGCACAACATCCACTTCCTGCCGCCGCCTCCGGGGGCGTGAGGGATTACTCCGTAGCCCGGGTGGAGCGCAGCGAAACCCGGGACCGCTGCCGCTGCTGATCGAACCCCGGATTGCGCTTCGCTCCATCCGGGCTACGCGAGTTTCCTACGCCCGCACCGCGGCCAACCCAAGCGGCGGCGGCGCAAAACCGGCCTTGGAGGCGTAGCCGCGCACGATTGCCTCGCGCTGGGCGTGGCTCAGAACCTTCTCGATGTCGGTAAAGCCATCGGGCGCCAGTTGCTCGACCGCGTCGATCACGCCCTCGGGGCCGCCGCGGCGGTTCGCGCGCACGATCTCCGCCGTCATCGGCAAGCGCTTCTGTTCATAGGCCACCAGCGCCTGGCGCGGATGCTCAGCTCGCGCCAGTTCATCGGCGAGCGCGCGGGCGTCAAGGATTGCCTGCGAGGCGCCGTTGGAGCCGACCGGATACATCGGATGCGCGGCGTCACCGAGCAGCGTCACCCGGCCCCAGGTCCAGTACGGCAGAGGATCGCGGTCGCAGCAGGGATATTCGTAGAATTCCGGCGTCGCCGAGATCAGGCTGCGCACGTCGACATAGGGCACATTGAACCGCTCGACATGCGGCATCAGTTCCTCGCGCTTGCCGGGCCGCGACCAGTCCTCGCGGCGCGGCGGCGGCGAATTACCCTCGCCGATCTTCACCATGACCGCCCAGTTGGTCAGCCGGCTTGAGGGGCTCGATCCTTCGGCAATCGGATACACTACGACCTTGGCATTCAGCCCGCCGGCCACGATCATCGAGCGGCCAGTCAGGAACGCCGGCCAATCACGCGCACCGCGCCACAGCATCAAACCGTTCCAGCACGGCGGCCCCTCGTCCGGAAACAGCATTTCGCGCACCCGCGAATGAATGCCGTCGGCGCCGATCAGAATATCGCCGCGCGCAGTCTTAACGTGCGCGCCGGTGCGATCGAAAAAATGCGCGACCACGCCGCCCTCGTGCTGCGCGAACGAACCGAGACGGCAACCGGTGTCGATTGCCTCAGGCCCGAGCCGTTCCTCGACGGCGCGGTGGATCACGCTTTGCAGGCGGCCACGATGAACCGAGAATTGCGGCACGTCGTGACCGGCGTCGAGCCCGCGCGGTTCGCGCCAGACTTCCTGGCCATGACGGTTGAGATAATACAATTGATCGATGCGAACGGCAGCGGCATCCAGTCGGTCGAGCAGACCGAGAGCTGTCAATTCACGGATCGCGTGCGGCAGCGTGTTGATGCCGACGCCGAGCTCGCGGATGCTCTCAGACTGCTCGAACAATTCGCAGTCGATGCCACGCCCGCGCAACATCAGCGCAGTGGTAAGGCCTCCGATGCCGCCCCCGACGATGATCGCCTTCATGCGCTTTACTCCACTCTCTTCCTCCACCTCGCCCCGCTTGCGGGGAGAGGGAGGGATCGAGCAAGCCTGCCATCCGGCCTATTCGGCTGCAAGCGGCTTTGTCGCCTCGGCTTTCAGCTCGGCCCGGGTTTTCGGCTTACCCTTAATTTTGAGGTCCTCGAAATCCTGACGGTCGCGCACGCTGTTGCGGAAGATCTGTTCCTTGCCCGGCAGATATTGTGGCGGACAGGCGATATCGGCGCCATACCAGGCCGCCGCCCGCATCGTGAAGGACGGATCTACCAGATGCGGCCGGGCCAGCGCGACCAGATCGGCACGGCCAGCGGCCAAAATCGTGTTCACCTGATCCGCGGTGGTGATGTTCCCGACGCACATGGTCGCGACCCGGGCCTCGTTCCGGACCTGATCGGAGAACGGCGTCTGGAACATGCGGCCGTAAATCGGCTGCGCGTCGCGCACGGTCTGGCCTGTGGAGACATCGACCAGATCGACGCCAGCTTCCCCAAACGCACGCGCGACCGTCACCGCGTCGTCGCCGGTGATGCCGCCCGTAACCCAGTCGGTGGCGGAGATGCGCACCGACATCGGCTTGTGCGCCGGCCATGCCGCGCGCATCGCCTCGAACACTTCCAGCGGATAGCGCAGCCGGTTGGCGAGCGAACCGCCATATTCGTCGGTGCGATTGTTGGTCAGCGGCGAAATGAAACTCGCCAGCAGATAGCCATGGGCGCAGTGCAGCTCCAGCATGTCGAAGCCGCAGGCCTCCCCCCGCAAGGTCGCCGCAACGAACTCCTGCTTGACGCGGTCCATCGCCGCGCGATCCATCTCGCGGGGCACCTGGCTGTCGGGGAAGTAAGGCAATGGCGATGCCGAGATCGTGTCCCAGCCGCCCTGCTCCAGCGGCCGGTCCATTCCCTCCCACATCAATTTGGTCGCGCCCTTGCGGCCGGCATGTCCAAGCTGCAGGCAGATCTTTGCTGCCGAATTGGCGTGGACGAAATCGACGATCCGCGTCCATGCCGCCTGCTGCTCGTCGTTCCACAAACCGGTGCAGCCGGGCGTGATGCGGGCATCGCGGCCGACGCAGGTCATCTCCGTGAAGATCAAGCCGGCACCGCCGATGGCGCGCGAGCCGTAATGCACCAGATGGAAATCGGTAGGTACCCCCTCCTTCGCCGAATACATGCACATCGGCGAGACCACCGCGCGATTCCTCACCTCCATCTCGCGAAGTTTCAGCGGCTGGAACATCGGTGCGACCGGCTTATCGACATCGACGTCGAAGCCCTTGGCGCACACCTGCTTTGCAAAGGCCGTGTCGACCTCGCGGACGAACTCCGGCGCGCGCAGCGTGAGGTTATCGTAGGTGATCGCCTTGGCGCGGGTCATGACGCCGAAGGCGAACTGCACGGGATCGAAATCCCAGAAGCGGTCGACATGTTCGAACCAGACCAGCGACACGTCGGCGGCGTGCTGGGTCTTCTCGACCTCCTCGCGCCGGCCGTGCTCGTAGGTCTGCAGCGCAGCGTCGACGGTCGACGCCTGCGCCATGGCGTCCGCCAGCGCGATCGCGTCTTCCATCGCGAGCTTGGTGCCGGAGCCGATCGAGAAATGCGCGGTCGCCTTGGCGTCGCCGAGCAGCACCATGTTGTCCTTGACCCAGCGCTGGCTGCGGATCATCGGGAAATTGCGCCACATCGAGCGGTTGATCAGCAGGGGATGGCCGTCGAGGAACCAGCCGAAAATCTCGGCCATCCGATCGGCGGATTGCTGTTCGCTCAGGCCTTCGAGCCCGGCCCGCTGGAATGTTTCGGCATCGGTCTCGAAAATCCAGGTCGAGCGGCCCGCCTCATACTGATAGGCGTGCGCGATGAACGGCCCCCACTCGGTCTCCTGGAAGATGAAGGTGAAGGCATCGAGCGGCTTGGTCGAGCCCATCCAGGCGAATTTGTTGGAGCGCAGATCGATCTGCGGCTGGAAGTGGTCGATATGCTTGTCGCGGAAGCGGCTGTTGATGCCGTCGGCGATCACGATGAGATCGGCATCGGCAAACCGCGCTTCGTCGTCGATGTCTGTCTCGAATAGCAGCGTCACGCCGAGTTCGCGGGCACGCTCCTGCAGGATCATCAGCAGCGTCCGGCGCGAGCAGCCGCAAAAACCGTTGCCGCCGACGCGATGGACGGTGCCGCGGAAATGCACGGCGATGTCGTCCCAATAGGCGAACTCTTGCGTGATGCGGCGGTAGCTCGGCGGATCGTATTTCTCGAAATTGTCGAGCGTCGCGTCCGAGAACACTACTCCGAAGCCGAAAGTGTCGTCGGCGCGGTTGCGTTCATAGACCGTGATCTCGGCCTGGGGCCGCTGTTTCTTCAAGAGGATCGCGGCGTAGAGACCGGCCGGTCCGCCGCCGATAATCGCGATCTTCATCTGCCGCCTCCGAAACAGGCTGTCGGGCTAGTTCGGAATTACTTTAAGCCTAAAACAATTTTGGGGCAAGGGGGCTGGTGGCTCGTTCGTAGCCCGGATGGAGCGTAGCGCAATCCGGGATTCTCGCGGCATTCGGGCAGTGGCCCCGGGTTTCGCTGCGCTTCACCCGGGCTACGACTAAAACAATTTTGGGCCAAGGGGCTGGTGGCTCATTCGTAGCCCCGATGGAGCGTAGCGCAATCCGGGATTCTCGCGGCATTCGGCAGCGGCCCCGGGTTTCGCTGCGCTTCACCCGGGCTACGGCCCTCAGTTCCCCTCGAACACCGGGGTCCGCTTGTTCGAAAACGCCTCGAAGGCACGGCCGAAATCTTCCGTGGTCATGCAGAGCGCCTGGGCAACCGCTTCGGCCTCGATCGCCTCCTCCACCGACATCGCCCATTCCATCGCCAGCATGCGCTTGGTCATGGTGTTGGCGAAGGTCGGGCCTTCGGAAATCTGCTTGGCCATAAGCTGCGCCTGCGGCAGCACCGCGTCCGGCGTGACGATACGGCTGAAGAAGCCCCAGCGCTCGCCCTCCTCCGCGGTCATGAAGCGGCCGGTGTAGAGCAGTTCGGAGGCCCGCGACTGGCCGATGATGCGCGGCAGGATCGCGCAGGCGCCCATGTCGCAGCCGGCGAGTCCGACCTTGTTGAACAGGAACGCGACCTTGGCGCCGGTTGCGGCCAGGCGCAGGTCGGATGCCATCGCGACGATCGCGCCCGCGCCGGCGCAGATGCCTTCGACGGCAGCAACAATCGGCTGCGGGCACGCCCGCATCGCCTTCACCAAGTCGCCGGTCATGCGGGTAAAGGCGGTCAGCCCCTTGGTATCCATCTGAATCAAGGGACCGATGATCTCGAACACGTCGCCGCCGGACGAGAAGTTGCCGCCCGCACCGGTGACGACGATGGTCTTGACCTCGTCATCCATCGCGCAGGCGCGGAAGAAATCGGTGAGCTCGCGGTAGCTTTCGAAGGTCAGCGGATTCTTTCGCTCGGGACGATTGAGCGTCACCGTGGCGACGCGATCGACGACGGCCAGCAGAAAATGCTTCGGCGAATAGTCAGCCAGCGGCAGCGTGACGGGGTTGGCGGGCTTGCTCATGGGATCTCCCTGAATTTGATCGTTATCGATGTGGCGGCCGATCAGACTTCGCCGCCGGCAACCGCGATGGCCTGTCCCGTGATGGCGCCGGCGCCTTCGCCGCAAAGCCAGAGCACGGTATCAGCCACTTCCGAGGGCGACACGAGGCGTCCCTGCGGATTGTGCTTCGACAGTTCCGCTATGGCCTGCTCGCGGCTGCGGCCGGTCTTCTTGATGATGTTGTCGATCGAGCCTTCCAGCAAGTCGGTTTCGGTGAAGCCGGGGCAGACGGCATTGACGGTGACGCCGCTCTTCGCCGTCTCCAGCGCCAGCGAACGGACGAGCCCGACGACGGCATGTTTCGCCGCGCTGTAGGCCGAGACATAGGCGTAGCCTTTCAAACCGGCGGTGGATGCGACGGCAATGATACGGCCGTGGCGGCGCTCCACCATTCCAGGCAATACGGCTTGCGTGGCATAGACCACACCCATGAAATTGACGTCCATCATCCGCTGGAACAACGCCGCATCGGAGCGGCCGAATGGCGCAGATTCCGCTGCGCCCGCGTTGGCAATGAGGATGTCGATCGGTTGCCGCGCGGCGGCTTCCGCAACGGCTGATTTGACCGACGCCTGATCGGCGACATCGGCTACGGCTGCGAACTGCGCCGCACCGGATGCTATGGCTTCGTCCAGCGTTGCGCGGTTACGGCCGAGCACCGTTACGGTCGCGCCGGCTTTCGACAGCGCCGCTGAAATCGCAAGGCCGATGCCCCGCCCGCCGCCGGTGACGAGCGCATGGGAGGAACGCGATAATGGGGACATCGGAGGCCTCCAGGATGATGGTTCAGCATATATTTTAAACTTCAAGCTTTTGCAAGGAAGCGGCTGGGGCCAGAGCGGTGGCCGGGTAGCCCGTTGGCTCATCCGGGCTATGGATTCCAGGGACACTGTTCCTTCCCCGTCATTGCGAGCGAAGCGAAGCAATCCATGCTTCCGCAAGCTGCGAAATGGATTGCTTCGCTGCGCTCGCAATGACGATGGATATAGTTTCGCGTTCTCGCGGCGTGGGTCGCCCGAGGCTTGCTGGATAACTTCCCGCCCTCTTGTTTAGAGGGCGCAGGGAAGACCGGGTGCGCGCTGCACCCGCGGTCTCGCGTGCATTTGCACACAAAGAATGCGCACACGAGCATACAGGTTCAGCGGAAACACTCCGGCCTTCCCTGCGCAATGGCTTTACGGCTTATAACGTGCTCTCCCCGGTGAACGGCTTTCTTGCCACCGTCGCCACGCAGGAAATAAACCCCGCGCAACTTAGCGCCAGCACCGCGGCGCCAGAACCACACGACTTCGCCGTACGCGTCAGGCGCGTACGTCTCGCGCGCCATCTGCGTCCATCGCATCTCACCGCACGTTCGTGACGATGGCCAACGCCCCTCATCTGCCGTGAGACGCGCGGAGTTATGCCGGTGATTTGGGTGAGAACGAAAGCGGAATATTTTTGCGAGAAGGACTGGACAGGTTTTAGGTGATTTGCCCGACAAGTGATTTTTTGGCACACCCATTGCCTCCACGTCGTCATTGCGAGCGCAGCGAAGCAATCCATAGCGCAGCTTGCGGAGACGTGGATTGCTTCGCTTCGCTCGCAATGACGGCGAGAGTTCGTAGGGTATGCAAAGCGACTTGTCCGCCGTAGCTCAACGAGCGAAGGCGGAAGCGTGCCCACCATCAAGCAGCGCAATCGGTGATAGGTGGTGGGCACGTCGCTAGCGCTCCTTTGCCCACCCTACGGGCAACAGATGAACGATCGCGTTCGCGTAGTACCGCAACAGCACGAGTTCTTTGGGGTTGGCGCGGTAGGTGTCGTCAACCTCGATCACCAGGTGGCGCAGCGTCAGCATCCGCAAGCCGACGGAGATGGCGTAGTCGCGATCGGCGCGCGGGATGTGAACGTAGCTACCGAGCCGTTCGAGGCCGGCGATCAAAGTTGAAACGCGGCCCTTGATTTCGAACAATGTCAGCGGCTGATCGCCGGCCTCCAGCATGGCGGTCGCGACCAGCGAGACCGGCAGCGCCGGCACCACGCGGCCGACGGCCTCCATCAACTCGTTGCCGAGTCGTTCGACCTCGATGCGGCGCGGCTCCGGCGCAAGCACACGAAAATCGATCTTCCTTGCCTCGACATAATTTCGCAGCGACACCGGCACGCCAAAACTCACGCAGGTATATCCGAAGCGATGCCACTGGCCGCGCATTGCCATCCAGAGATGGCGGAAGAAATGGCGCGCGAAGGTCGCCGCGTTGAAGCCGAACACCGGCTTCTTGCCCGGCGCGGTATTGGCCACCGAGGTGAGCATGCGGTCTTCCAGCACGCGGTCGTAGTTAACGGCGACCGGGATGAACACCACGTCGCGCGGGCCGTGCGGATCGAAGTCCGCCACCATGTAGCTCAACAGCCCGAATTTCGGCGGACGCAGCTTGCCGTCGCGGCTGAGCCCGCCCTCCGGGAAAATCGCCTGCGTGACACCCGCCGCCGTCGCCATGTGTACATAGCGCGAAAGCACCTTGCGATAGAGCGCCTCGCCGGAATCGCGCGCGATGAAATAGGCTCCCATCGAGCGAATCAAATTGCTGAGGCCCCAGACCTTGGCCCATTCGCCCACGGCGTAGCTCAGCGCCGACGACGTCGAGGCGACATAGGTCACCAGCACGTAATCCATGTTGGAGCGATGATTGATGACGAAGATCACCGACGCGGACGGATCGACGGCGGCCAGCGCCTCGTCGTTGCGGACGCCGATCCGCACCCGGTACAGCATATGCGAAACCGCCCGCGCGATCCGCGTCCCGACGCGGAAATAGGCATAGGCGCTGAACGCCGGAACGATCTCGCGGGCGTAGCGCCTCACCTTTTCCATCGCGACTTCGTTCGGCACGCCGTTTTGGAGCGAATATTCCTCGGCCGCCCGCAGCACTTCCGGGTCGAACACCAGACGATCGATCAGCACCTGTCGCTCGGTCAGCTTGAACGGCTGAATGCGAAGCTTCAGTTTGGTGTTGAGTTCCTCGATGGCGCGGTTGGCACGCCGGCGCAGCGCCCAGCGCACGCTGGGAATGAGGATGCGATCCAGCGCCGCCGAGATCGCGAAGATCGCCATCAGGACGACGACCCAGAGCGGCAAGCTTACCTGCGACCCCATGCAAAACCCCGATCCCGCCTCGCCCGCGACGCCGCGCGTCGCCGCTCCGCGACGTCACGATACGGTCTGGAACTCCATTGTGACAAGCGTTCCGAGCATCGAGACCCGCCGATTCCCGGCGCGATCGGCTGGCATGTTCGCAACCGCGATATCGACGACGTTCGTTCGAACTCGGGCGTGTGCTCATAAACGAAATATCCGCTTTTGAGGCTAAAGCAGAAATGCGTTGGTTACCCCGGATTTTTCGCCTTTGACCCTGAACCGACATAGGCCGGGCGAAATACCTCAATGCGGCAGCTCCCTGCTGCTCACTCCCGTTTCATATTGGCCGCCCAATTCACCCTGCTCCACTTCCTGACCTCGTCGGAGATCAGTTTGGCGAAGTCGGCGGGCGACCCGCCAAGAGCCGTGCCGCCCAGATTGGCAAGCCGC
This sequence comes from Bradyrhizobium sp. SRL28, assembly GCF_018596315.1. Taxonomy (GTDB): domain Bacteria; phylum Pseudomonadota; class Alphaproteobacteria; order Rhizobiales; family Xanthobacteraceae; genus Bradyrhizobium. Next base: position 423,362 of record NZ_JAHEAG010000001.1, read on the forward strand.
GCTTGGAATTTCGGATCGGCGAGGCTGACGTTGACTTCCTTGTTCAGTATTTCGATGACGTCTGCCGGCGTGCGCTTTGGACCGCCAATGCCGTACCATGCACTTGCCTCGTAACCGAGCAGGGTTTCGCCGAGAGCTGGAACGTCCGGCAATATTGGCGAGCGCGCCACCGTCGTTACCGCCAGGGCGCGGAAGTTGCCGGCCCTGACATATTCGATCGATGATAGTAGCGGGCCAAAATAGACCTGTGCTTCGCCGGTGAGAAGAGCAGGAAATACCTGCGCGCCCCGATAAGGCACGTGAAAGAGATCGACGCCGGCCATCGTTTTGAACAATTCGCCGGCCAAGTGGGTCGTAGATCCGGTCCCGGCTGACGCCATATTGACCTTGCCGGGATTGGCCTTCGCGTAGGCGATGAACTCCGCGACTGTCTTGGCGGGAACCGACGGGTGGACCTCCATAACCAAGGGCACACGAACGATACCTGCGATCGGCGCGATATCGCGGATGAAGTCGAAGCTAAGGTTGAGCATGGTCGCATTTATCGCATTTGCTGCGGAAACCAACAGCAGTGTGTAGCCGTCCGGAGATGCCCGCACGACCGCCTCAGTTGCGATGTTGCCGGTAGCGCCACTGCGGTTCTCGACGACAAATGATTGTCCCAGTCGCTCCGACAGCGATTGACCGATCAATCGCGCGACGATGTCAGGTGCTCCACCGGCGCCGAAGCCTTCGAGCAGGTGCACCGGTCGCGTCGGGTAGCTCTGCGCGCGGGCGAACCGGGATAATACCGGAAACGTGGCAGCGGCCGCTGCCAGATGCAGGAATTGACGGCGTGGAAGTTTCATTGCGGCCTCCCCAAATTGCTGCATGCGGAGACAGTACCGGCAACTTACCACGCCTCGATCAGACGTTCAGTGAACTGCTTCACTTCCATGGGGCACCAATGACCGCAATTGCCAGCATAAAGCAGACACGCTGAAGGCCAGCCCAGATGTCCGCTTTTGAGCACAGTGCCGGACATCGCCAAGTCCTTGAACGTTTGGGATTTATGAGTCCACGCCCTACCCCGGCATGGCCGCTCGCAGCACTTCCGGATCGAACACCAGACGATCGGTCACATTGGGGTCACTGGTTTGGCCGAATTGTTTGTGCGCGCCCCGGCCAATATGAGGACTTTTGGATGGGCGTGGGGTCGTGTAGGCTTGTTTAGAGCTGCTCTTCGAGACGGGACGTGCCGACGTCTCCGTTCGAGGCGAATGGGCAGCGGGGAATGCCGTCGGCGGGCATCGAACTCTCAATAAAACCGACAGTCCTTTTGTGCCGGCCTCTCACCGAGCACTCGCCGTGCGCACGGGCACGCGAAATGCTTGCTTGACCGCGATGAGGGAGGGCGATGAAACCAAAATTGAGAACGTCCGTCGCAGCGCGATTCATGGCCAAACTCACTTTTCGCTCCACAGTCATTGTCGCCGCGGTTTAGCTATCACCATGAGCGCACGAGGCGTCCCTTTTCGGCGGCCGCCTATCCTCCTTTTTTCTTTTCGACACACTAACCCAAGAGGAGACTCGAAGATGCATAAGACCCTTTTTGCTTCGATGTTGGCCGCCGGTTTGGTGCTGCCGGCATTGGCGGAGGACGCGGGCACGATCAAACTCCACAGCGGGTGGAAGCTGATCCAAGAACGCGTAGACAAAGGTGTTGCCTACGGCACTCTGTGGGGGATCACCTTCAACGATGCTGGCAGCGGTCCTCTGCACATGGCACCTGTTTCTGGGACCTATAGTCTTACACAAGAGACCGGTAAGGGTGAGGGCGAGCTCACTTGGGGCGAAGGTGATGACCAACTCAAGGGGTCGTTTAGCATCACGGCTGCCGATGGTAAGGCAACCGGCGAGAACATGGTCAAGGGGACTGGAAAACTCGCCGGAATAAGTGGCGGTACATTCTCGTGCGCTTTTGTAGGCAAGCCCGAAGATCAGCAAGCGTGGTGTACGCAGGTGTTTAGGCGGAAGTAGGCCGCACGATCGCGGCTCAAAGCCTGTCAGCCCACGACTTCCCTCGGGCGACACGCGTGGACGCGGCCCTAACCCGGCATGAAGGCATCGAATGCGGCCCAGAGCTGCGCGCGATAGCGGTCGTCTTCCTGCAGGATTTCGTGCTTCGCACCCGCGATCACGCGATGCGATCCCGCCGGCAGATGCCGGGCAAACGCCGCAATGGCAGGGGTCGATACGATGGTGTCGTCGCCTGCCGCGAGCATCAGGACCGGCTGGCGAATTCGGCCGGCAAACTCACGCGAACGAAACTCGGTCATCACCGCAAAGGCCGCGTCGAGCCACGCCACGGTCGGCGACGCAATTCCGAGCGTTGGATCGGCCTCCAGTATAGCCGCGTTGCGGGCATAGCGGCGCGGGTCCGAGGTCAGGGGATTGCCGGGAAAGTCCGTTGACTTGATCAGGTCGATGTTGCCGCCTGGAATAAACCGCTCGCCCATTCCGGCCGCGCGCAGCATGCGCATCAGGCCGCGCATCGGCAGCGACGCTCGCAGACCCGGCAGGTCTATCATCGGCGCGCAGAGCACGAAGCGTTCGAACACTTCGATGCCGGCATGCGCGACGCGCAGCATGACCGCGCCGCCCATCGAATGGGCCAGCGCAAAATAGGGCGGCGGACAATCCGGCAGCACCACCTGCTTGACAAAGGCCGCCACGTCGATCTCGTAATCCGAAAAATTCCGGACATGGCCCTTGAGCGGATTGCCCAACTGACGCGAGGAATGCCCCTGTCCCCGCCAGTCGATCATCGCAACCGCATAACCGCGCTGGCGCAGATCCCGCACCGTTTCGAAATATTTTTCGATGTACTCGCTGCGCCCGGTGAAGACACAGACGGTCCCGCTGCCGTTGGCCGGCGCCGCCCAGCGCGCAAAGCGCAACGTGGCGCCATCCGGCGTCTCGATCGTTCCGGCGAGCGCACCCTCCGGAACGGGATTGGCCGGTATCGACAGCAGCGTCATGGAGCTGATGTCCAGGCTGCGGTTTGGCGACGAACCACCTGACGGCAACCAACAAGGCGGGTCATCGGCCGCGGCATCTAGATGATCCCGCCTCTGCGAAGCGCCGCGATGGCATCGGCGTCATAGCCGATATCGGCCAGCACAAGATCGGTGTGCTCGCCGAGCGTTGGCGGGCGCGACACGATTTCGCCAGGGGTCTCCGACAGCCGCACCGCGGCGCGCACCGTCGGAGCGGGTTTCGGCAAGCCTGGATAGTCGACGTCCTGCATGAAGCCGGTGGCGCGGATGTGCGGATGCTCCAGCGCCTGTTGCGGGCTCAGCACCGGGCCGGCTGGAATCATCGCCTTGCCGAGCGTATCGACGGCATCCTGCGTGGTGCGTTCGGCGCACCAGCGCGCCATCCGTTCGCTGATGACAGGACCGTGGTCGCCGCGCTTGAGATCGTCGGCGAAGCGCGGATCGCTCAGCCAGTGATCCGCCTCGCCCATCAATTTGGCCCAGCGGATGAACAGTGGATGGCCGGTGACCTGGCACAGCACCCAGCCGTCTTTGGTGCGGTAGATGTCGGCGGGAGCCGCGGTCTGGCCGAGGTTGCCGGTCGGCACGCGATTGGCTGATATCACCGCCTGCTCGATCAGCGTGGCGTTGGTGAAGGACAGCGCGGTCGCCAGCAGCGCGCCCTCGACGATCTGCCCGCGCCCGGATTTGCCGCGCTCGATCAAAGCGGCGAGCGTGCCGAACGCGCAATGCAGCGCGGTGCCGAAATCGACCCAATTCACGGCGGCCCGGTATGGCGGATCGCCTTTGCCCGTCATGTAGACCGCGCCCGACATCACCTGTCCAACGCCGTCAAAGCCGACGCGGTCGGACCACGGTCCCGGCCCGCCGAAAGCGGTCGCCGTCGTCAGGATAATGTCCGGCTTGATCGCCTTCAGCGATTCATAATCGAGCTTCATCGCCCGCAACGTCTGCGGCGGCAGATTGGCGACGACGACGTCGGCTGTGGCAACCAGCCGGCGCATCACCTCCTGCCCTTCCGGCTTCATCGGATCGAGCGTGATGCACTTCTTGTTGCGGTTGACCTGCAGGAACAGCGCACCCTCGCCGCCTTCGCCCACGGGCGCCACGAAACGGTCCTCGCTGCCGTCGCGTTTCTCCACGCGAATGACTTCCGCACCGAATTCCGCCAGCAAGGTCGCGCAGTAAGGCCCCGCGATATAGCGCCCGAAATCGAGGACGCGAACGCCCTCCAGAACTCCTCCCATCGATCTTTCCCTTTGTCTCGCTCGCTTGTGCCGAGGCTTCTATCATGTTGATGAATGAATTGGACAACCATACAATCACTGATCCCCTCCGAACGGAACTCCAGAATGACGCTGATTGCAAAACGGCCCTACCGCGGTGTGTTCCCCGTCGCTCCGACCATCTTCGACGACCGGGGCGAGCTCGATCTCGCGGGGCAACGCCGCTGCATCGATTTCATGATCGACGCCGGCTCGAACGGCCTCTGCATTCTGGCCAATTTCTCCGAGCAGTTCGTGCTGACCGATGCCGAGCGCGAACAGGTGATGCATGCGGTGCTGGAGCACGTCGCCGGCCGGGTGCCCGTGATCGTCACGACGACGCATTTCGGTTCGCGCATCTGCGCCGAACGCAGCCGCCAGGCCCAGGACGCGGGCGCTGCGATGGTGATGATCATGCCGCCCTATCACGGGGCCACTTTCCGCGTGCCGGAAAAGGCTATTTTCGACTTCTATCGCACCGTGTCTGACGCCATCGACATCCCCATCATGATCCAGGATGCGCCTGTGGCCGGAACGCCGCTGTCGGTCGACCTGCTGGCGCGCATGGCGCGGGAAATTCCGAACATCAGCTATTTCAAGATCGAGGTGCCGATGGCGGCGGCGAAGCTGCGCGACCTCATCGCTGCCGGCGGCGACAGCATCGAAGGTCCGTGGGACGGCGAGGAAGCCATCACCCTGATGGCCGATCTCGATGCCGGTGCGACCGGCGCCATGACGGGTGGCGGCTATCCTGATGGCATCAGGCAGATCGTCGATCCGTATCTGGCGGGGCGCCGGGAGGAAGCGATGACGGCCTATGCGCGCTGGCTGCCGCTGATCAACTACGAGAACCGGCAGTGCGGCTTGCAGGCCGCCAAGATCCTGATGCAGGAAGGCGGCGTGATCGGCTCGGAAGCGGTTCGCCATCCTCTGCAAAAGGTTCACCCGGCGGCGCGCGCGGGCCTCGTTGAAATTGCCCGCCAGCTCGATCCCGTGGTGTTGCGCTGGGGACGGTAATAACGCCTTCACGGCGGCTGGACGCAAAAGCGCACGGAAACGGAACCTTCGCTTCGATCAAACGTAAAAATCGGGGAGGAGCGACATGACCGAACCACAGACCTTTGCATCCCTGCTCGGCGAGGCCGCGATTGTCGTTTGGGGCGATATGCCCAGAGACATCCAGGAAGCGCTGTTCGAGACCGCCATGCGCGACCGGTCCGAACTGCGTCATGATCTGGCCTGTCTGCTGCATGAGCGCCACCCCCGAACGCAGCATCCGGCCAAGCCCGCCTGACCAAGCCTCTATTCCGGAAACGCGACATCCGCGATCACGGGAAGATGGTCCGAATACGCACGGGCCTTGCGATCGGTCCAGGCCGAGAGAATCGTCAAATCGCGCGAGGCATAGATCCGGTCCAGCCGCATCATCGGCAATCGGGAGGGAAACGTCCGCAAGCGCGTTCGGACCGGGCAGATCCGCGCCAGCACCCCCCTCACCGACTTCACCCAGAACCAGTCGTTGAAATCGCCGAGCACGAGCGTTCGCGTTGGCTGCACCAGTTCGGCCAGGGCATGGGCCTGCGCGTGCCTTTCATGGATGCTCAAGCCGAGGTGGGTAGCGATGACCCTGACCTCCCCGTAATCAGACAAGATGCGCGCGGCAATGGCCCGGCGCGGCTCCCGTTCCTGATAGGAGACGTCGGAGATTTTCGGCGGTTCGACGAACGGCCAGCGGCTGAGCAGCACCTGGCCATAGTCGCCGTCCTCCGTGACGATCGATCTTGCATCGACGCTGTGGTCGCCGACGGCCTTTGCCAACAGGGCAAAGGGATCATCGGTCCTTCCGCGGGAATCGACCTCCTGCAGTGCCACGATATCAGGAGACCAGTGGCGGATAATGGAACAAACGCCGTCCAGATCGAAACCCGGATTGAGGTGAAAGATGCCGTGAACATTCCACGTCATGATGCGCATAGTGGCCGTCACGTTCTTCGTCCCGCCATCCACGTCACCAGGAACTGCACGCCAAGGCACAACGCGATCCAGGCTGTGACCGCCAGCGCCAGCAGCACCGCATTCGTCCACGAGGCGTTTCTGGCGAGATCCGCGATCTGCGCACCGAGCGCGGCCATGACAGCGATCCCCGGCGCCATGCCCAGCACGGTGCCGAGCATAAAATCGCGCAGGCTCAGCTTGCTGGCGCCCGCCACCACGTTCACGATCGAGAACGGGGCGATCGGCACCATCCGGATCATGGCGACCGCCACGACCCCCTTGCCGATGATGCGGCTCTGGACCCGCGCCGCGCGACGCCCGAGCAGCCGCTGCAAACGCGCCTGACCCAGCACGCGGCCGATCGAAAACAGCGTGAGCGCGCTGAGCAGCACGCCGGCGCCGGCGCTGAAGAAACCCATCCACGGCCCCAGCGCCGCTGCCGTAGCGGCGATCAAGACCAGCACCGGAAACACCACCAGCCCGCCGAGGACGAAGGCGGCAATCGCGAGCAGCGGCGCGAACTGCGACCATGCGGGTTGCGAAATGACCGAGGAGACGAACCCTATCTCGGTGAAATCGCGCAACGATGTGTACTGCCAGGCCAAAGCGAGGCCGGCGAGCGCTGCGGCCAAACCGGATACGGCCAAAATGGTTCTTGCCGTCCACATGCGATTGGCGGCGCGGTCGAGGTGAAGCGGTTCTCTGGGATCGGCGACGGGCTGCACGACAATTGCCATGCTGCCGACTGTTGCGGCCGGGTCGATCGGCTGCAACGATTTCACGCCGCCTGCGTCCGGCAGGCGGTCGAGAAATCCGAACAGATCGGCTTCGTTGCTTTTGACGTCCCGTTCATCGACGCCGCAGAAATGCCCGATCAGCTGGCGGCGAAGCCCGGCGATGTATTTCCGGTGCGCCTCGGACGTCGCCTCGAAGGCGAGGTCGCACTCGGTATCGGCGCCCATCGAGCGGTTATTCAGGTTGGCCGAACCGACGCGCAGGATGCGATCGTCGACGATCATCACCTTGCTGTGCACCATCACCGCCGTGGCCTGCTCCCCATCCCGCGTCGACGGATAGAGAAAGCGAACCCGGTCCATGACATCAGCCGCCACGAATTGTTCGATGAACCCGCCGCGGCCGCTCTGCATGGCCTGCGATTCGAACCAGGACGAATGCATCTTCGGCGTGACGATCAGAACACGAAGCTGCGGCACGTCGAGCATCCGCTGCGCCAGCAGGCGCGCGATGTCGGTGGCGCTGGTGAACTGGTTCTCGATATAGATGAAGCGGTCGGCCGCGTTGATGGAGGCCTCGAACAGCCGCGCGACCTCGTTCACGCCGGCTTCGCTTGCGGTTGCGATCTCGGTCCGGGCGATACCCGCCGTCATGCCGCGGGACTGCACCGGCACCGAGGCCGGCCAGCGCTCGCCCGTCACCGCCGCAGACGTTTCGACCGTGCAGCCGGCAGCGCGCCATCTGCTCTCCACCACTTCCGTCAGGCTGGCCGCTGCTTCGCCATCCAGCATGCACTGCACGTCGTGAAACGGCGGATAGGGCTTGCCATCGGGATCGATGCGAAGCGGATGATGGGCGTCGTGCGCGCTGGTGTCCCAGCGCCTGATCGTAAGGTCGAGGCCGCCGACAAAGGCAAGCACACCATCAATGACGACGATCTTCTGGTGCTGCGCCGAGCCTAATGGAAGACTGGAATCGAAACAGAAGCAAAGCCGGTCCGACGCTTCGGAGGTAAATTTGGCGGCTGAATTCCACTCCCGCTCCGCCGCGTAGAGAGCCGGGAAATTCCAGCTCAGGATATTGATCCGCAACCCGGGCTTCGCCTTCAGGAGCGCTTTCAGAAACGCGCCGAGCTCTGCTGGATAACCATCGTCGGCCTGCCCGGAAGGCCCGACAAACCGGGTCAGGCTGTGGATGTCCCAGCCGATAATGTAGACCTGCCTCGTCGCGAGCAGCAGCGCTTCCCGCAAAGCGGCGAAATACGCGGCCGCGTCATTGAGAATTGCCAGCCGCCCTGCCTTACACCTTCTCCAGACGGTGTCGCCCGGGATGAGGATGGATGAGCTTTGCAGCAGGCGGCACCTCGGCAAGACATGGCGTGTAAGCGCGGGACTACGAGCACAGGCCCGCCCACTGCAAACGTCTGACAGGCAAGACCGTTCCTGCACCCGGAACTGTTTTGCGATCCGCAATTTCGCGCCAAATCCAGCAAAGCTAGCAGCGATCCCGGCTGGAAGAACCTTCTTCCCCGGCTACGGGCTCGATGTAGGTGCGGTGCAACGAGGTTGGTGACCTGAAGCCGTCGAACATGATGCGGATGGTGCTGCGATAGCGGCCCGCGCCAACGACGACCCCTTCCCTGCCGGCGAGATTTGGGCATCGCACCGCTCCGAGAGCGCTCATCCTGACGCGGGTCCGTGGAAGCAGCCCAGGCCGTTCTTCGGGCGGCTCTGTTGGCGATCGCGATAAATCGAGAACCATTGCGGACTCATCTATTCGGCCAGCGATGAAAAACGAGTTCGGTGCCGAATGCCTGGCGGGAAATCCACCGGCGCACCATGCGATTGACGAACGCCAGCGGGCCGGAGGCCATCGCGGCTGTCAGCCAAGGGAGCAGCAGAAGCGTCCGATCTTCGAAGCGCGGCGGCGCTCTTGACGTCAGTTCTTCCGACTGCCGGCACCTCGCCTTGTTGCAGATGCCGGCTTGGTCAGAATGCCGCCGCATCCTCGCCAACGACATGCACGCATTGGATGCGTCGCCGTATCTTGCGATATCAACCATCGACGCGGTTGGTGCTGGAGAGAGACAGTCTTTGTGGCTGCGCGCTGCAGACCTTGTTTTGATCAACCGCATCGACTGCGTGTGTGGGTGATGGCGTCTGAGGCATCAAAAAATGAACATGCAGTGATTCAGTTCATTGCGAACCTTGGTGGATTCAGAGAAACGCTCGATGAGGGCCGTAGATTTTTCGACAGAGCCTTGGCGCTAACTCTGATCTTGGCCAGTCGCTGGATCAGATCGAGTCTCGCGCGGGTCGTATTCACTGTCGCGAACACGACGGCGGCGGAAGCCTGCGCAGGAGAATCATCAGCACGTAGATGAAAAGGCTTTCGGTGTTCGACCAGCTGCAGATCGGGTTCCCCATCAAGGCGAGAACGAATGTCCGACGATCCGCCGAGGCGGGAGCCACGGCAGCGAGCACTTCAAAGTCCGGTTTTGAGTCCGCGAATGCAGGCCGCTTCGTCTAATCGTAACGACTTCGTCGCCGGGACGTATATATCGAAAGATATAGAAGTGACGGTTGGGCGGCCGCTCTTCTGCAATCACTACAGGAAAAATGTCGCTTTCTCGCTGCTATCTTGCTGCAGTTCCCTTGTTTCCGACGACTTCTTGTCACACTCAGGCTTCTTGGCAATCGTTTGGAACAAGGATAAACTTTTATACACAATTAAGATGCTAAGTGATGTGTTTCACAGCGACCTAGAAGGGCCGGAGGCAATCTATCGATAGTCATAGGATGTAACGATCGATAGTCATTCGACGTATTGTAAGGGGCGCGTTATGTCGGTCCCATTTAAGAAGACGGTTTTTCTTGTAGACGCGATGGCCTTCAGACGAGCTCGCGCAGAGAGCTTCTTAAGTCCGTGGGCCCGGAACGAAAGCGTCGAGCTGATTTCGCTCGATCCTGACGAAGCCCACGCAAGACTCGTCGAGCGCGCCCTATGCGACATGCTGATTTACAGCGTCGGCGCCCCCTCTCCCCACGAGGTCTTCACCGAGATACAGGTATTGCATACGCTTCGCCGTGACGCAGCGCTCGCCATTGTCTCCGACGATGAACATCCCGCCACCGTCCTCGCCGCGATCCGCTGCGGAGCCCAGGGTTACTTCAGCAACTCCATGGCGCCCGAACTGGCGTTGCAGGCCCTTTCGTTCGTCCTCCATGGCGGCACTTATTTTCCGCCAGCTGCCATCCTGGCCAGCCAGACCTTCAGCGCACCGGCGCCCGTCGAATACAAACAGCCCGACCTTTCCCAGGAGCAAGCGCCGCCTCTCAGGCCGGAGGACGGCCTTTACGAGCAGCAAGGCTCCCTCTTCGACGACAAGGCGGCCAGCGTGCAGCGCGACCATGGCGCCAACGGCTCCAACGGCGCGCGGCACGCGCCCGAGTATACCGAGCGGCAGTACGCCGTTCTCGTTTGTCTCTGCCAGGGCGACCCCAACAAGGTGATCGGTCGCAAGCTCGGCATGACCGAAACAACCGTGAAAGTCCATGTCCGCGAAATCATGCGCAAGCTGGGCGTAAGCAACCGGACCCAAGTCGCAATCGCCGCGGCGCACGTCTGCTCGGACAGCGCCGTCGAGCTGGATCCCGCGGGCTCATCCATCGTGGTCAGGCCGTCCATCCCTCATTAGCCGTGAATTTTCGGCACTGCGTGCCGCGCGCCATTGCGCCATCATGCTCTTGGCGAACGTTTCTGCGATCCGATACAAAAGACGCTTCATTACTCTTTGCGGAAGGAATCAGCGCCCGGTCGGGTTCCACAATCGGCGCGTTGGAGCAGTCCCCGGATCATTGGTGCTAATCCTTCCGATGAATCCATCCACGAAAGGACTGATACCGCGGAGGCTTTCGCGCTCCTCTTGTTCCCACGTTCTCGCTCCCGCCAGATTTCACGGTAGGGAGTTCCGAAAGAGAGATCCGGGCCGGGCCCGCAAAGCCAGGGATCCTCACTGCCCCGGTTCGCGTCAAGAAAACGCGTCAAATCAAAAATCTAGAGCCCCGTTCCGCTTCCATCGGAACGGGGCTCTATGCTCTCTTCGGGTGTAAGGTCAAAACCGAGCGCATATCGGCCTGTACGCGCATTGCCTCCTCGATGGCGGCCACCAGCGCCGTCTGGTCGAACGGCTTGGAAATGCGCGGCAGGTGAGGCTGCGTGGAGCCTGGAAGCTCGGCATATCCCGTGCAGAGCACTACGGGCGTGCCGGGACGCTCGGCAGCCACTGCCTCGGCAAGCTGAAGCCCGTTCATTCCCGGCATGGCGTAATCGGTCACCACGATGTCGATCTTCGGCATTCGGGGCAGCAGCCGGACTGCCTCCTCGCCAGAGCGCGCCTCGATCACGGCGTGGCCGAGATCATCGAGCATCGCAGCGATGCTGTCGAGAACAAGAAGGTCATCATCGACGACCAACACGGAGATGGGTCGACTGCTGCGGGATGCGGAGCGCGACGGCTCAGCCGCATGGGGCACCGGCACCTTTTCGTCCTGACAGGCGGGCAGCCAGATCTCGGCCGTGGTCCCCTCGCCGATGTGGCTCTTCAGCAGCAGCACGCCTCCGGACTGTTCGGCCAACCCTTTCACCATCGAGAGGCCGAGACCGGTTCCCTTGCCGACACCCTTGGTCGTAAAGAACGGCTCCTGCGCATGCTTCAGCGTCTCCTCGTCCATGCCGCATCCGGTGTCGCTCACCGAGAGCGCGACGTATCGCCCCTCCGCAAGGCCGTCGATGGCATGCTCTTCGCGTGCGGCGATGCTGATCACCCCGCCGCCCGCCATTATCGCATCCCGCGCATTGACGGCGAGGTTGAGGATCGCGAGCTCCAGCTGGTTGGCATCGACCTTCACATTTGCGAGTTCGATCGGAAAACGGGTCTCGACGCGGATGCCCGGAGCAAACTTCAAGAGAGCTGCCATTCCGCGCACCAGCTCCGGAACATCCACGACGACGGGCTTGAGGTCCTGCTTGCGCGCGAATGCAAGCATGCGCTGGGTCAGCGAGGCACCCCGGAGGGCACCGTGGATCGCGTTGTCGAGGAGCCGGTGAATCCTGGGATCTTCCGGCTGGAGGCGCTTCTTCGCAAGTTCGAGGCTGCCCAGGATCACGGCGAGTATGTTGTTGAAGTCGTGGGCCACGCCGCCGGTAAGCTGTCCGACAGTCTCCATCTTCTGCGATATCGCGAGCGCGTCGCGCGTGCGCTCCAGCGCTTCCTGGGCCAGGCGGCGCTCCGTCACGTCCCGAACGATCTTGGCGAAGCCTATGGTCTCGCCCCGCTCGTTCCGCACCACGCGAATCGTCGCCTCGGCCCAGAAGCGGTTGCCGTCCTTGCGAACGCGCCAGCCTTCGCCTGTCGACTTGCCTTCCCGCTTTGCGTCCAGAAGCATGGCATCGGGAATTCCGGAACAGCGCTCTTCGTCCGTGTGAAGGATGGCGTAGTGCGTCCCGACGATCTCGTCGCCATAGCCGATCAGCCGGTGCGCGCCGAGATTCCAGTTCGCCACCCGTCCCTCGGGGTCGAGCATGAAGATGGCGTGATCGGCCACACCCTCCACCAGCAGCCGGAATCTCTCCTCGCTTCGCCTGAGCGCCTCGGCTTCGCGGCCAGCTCGTTCTGCCGAGAACCGGTCGTACACGGCCGCAGCAAGCCCCATGACAAGGACGACAATCGTGGTGCCAGCGATCAGGAACGCGAGGGGCGCTTGGCCCACCGAGCCGGGTGCTGCGCGGCCAAGGACGGCATCGGCGGGAACGAAGGAGGAGCCCTGCATGGCTGCGTAGTGCATCCCGGAAATCGCCACGCCCATGACGGCTCCCGCCGACACGCGCTCGAGCACGCTCGTCATGTGAAAAGCGAGGCGCAGCGCTATGATGGACGCTCCGATCGCAATGGCGATGGAAAGCGCGACCCAGACGGGATCGTAGTGGATGGAAGCCGCCATCCGCATGGCGCTCATGCCGGTGTAGTGCATGCCGGAAATCGCGAGCCCCATTGCAATGCCGGCAACGACGAGCGCGTTCGACCGCCGACTTACGACGACGAACGCGGCTGCCGCGACCAGGATGGGAATGGCAAGCGAGAGGAGCGTGAGGAGCGGATCGTAGGAGATATCCACGCCGGGCAGGCTAAAGGCCAGCATGGCCACGAAATGCATGGACCAGATGCCGCCGCCCATGGCGACTGCCGCAGCCCCGAGCCAGCCCAGGCTGGCGGAGCCTGAAGCGGCCCGCATGCGAGTCGCGAGATCCAGTGCCGTATAAGAGGAAAGCGCCGCGATCAGGACCGACAGCGCGACAAGAACGGGGTCATGGGAGCCTGGATGATGATGCATTCCGCCGACGACGCATTGAAGACATCTGAATAGCACCGTTTTTCCAACAGTGCATTGTTCCGGTGCCGAATTGTTGAAGAGGCCAGGTTCAGCGAAAAGCCTGGCCGGGCCGGGAGGGATCGAACCTGCGAATCGCGGAATCAAAATCCGCTTTGTTGTTCAACGATTTCCAGGGGGCATTTGAAAAAATGCCAAAAATGTCCCTGGCATTTACAATAGCTTGGTAGTTGTTTCCAAACAAAGAAACACCTCTGCCAAATAAAGAAGCAGACTCTCGCGGGAAGAATCAGTCTCGCAAAATCTGAGGCAACGGCCGATGCCCGCCTTGATTGCGAATCGATAAGCGCTTGCGACGTTCTTATCGGTCGTAAGCAACCAACGGCCGCTTTGCGCCGGGACCGGCCATTCGCCAAGCGGAAGTTATCGAAACTCCACGTCAGTGGCGGCGCCTGCGCGCTCGGCCACCCGATCGGCGCCACCGGCGCGCGATTGATCGTGACGCTGCATCACTGGAAGCGCGGAACCCGAAACGCGGCGTCGCCGCGCTGTGCATCGGCGGCGGTGAAGCGACGCCATCGCCGTCGAGCGCGCCGTTCGCTGACCGGGGCGATTGGAAGGACATGCGAGCGGCACTAATGGCGCCGCCCGCCGCTGTCTTCTCATCCGACCACCTCCGTGTGGGGCGCGCTGGCTCGACGGTCTAGTAATTGCTCGCCGTCGACTCATTCGGGATGCCGTCGATCGGGCATTCGTCGGTGCCAACCGTCGGGCGGGTCATCGCCTCGACCATTTCGCGTGTGCCTTCCGGATCGTCGATCCATTTCTTGTAGAAGTCATAGGGGCAGGACGCGACGCCTTTCGTACTTTCGCCAGAGTTGATCATGCCGGTATAGCCGCGGTGCAGCAGCTTGAAGAGATGGTTCTGCGACTGGCCGTTGCGGCGCGCATCGCGGATCAGGCTCTTCGACAGTCCTGCGTACTGGATGCCGTACTCCTCCTCGCCGGTCTCGCCCAGCGTGCGACCGTCGAAACCAATAATCGCGGAGTGGCCGAAATAGGAATAGACGCCGTCGAAGCCGGCGGCGTTGGCGACCGCGACATAGACATTGTTGGCCCAGGCCATCGCCTTGGAAATCAGGATCTGCTGTTCCTTGGCGGGATACATGTAGCCTTGGCAGCGCACGATCAGTTCGGCCCCCTTCATGGCGCAGTCGCGCCAGATCTCCGGAAAGTTGCCGTCGTCGCAGATGATCAGGCTGACCTTCAGGCCTTTCGGCCCTTCGGAAACATAGGTGCAATTGCCGGGATACCAGCCCTCGATCGGCACCCACGGCATGATCTTGCGGTACTTCTGGACGATCTCGCCCTTGTCGTTCATCAGGATCAAGGTGTTGTACGGCGCCTTGTGCGGGTGCTCCTCGTGGCGCTCGCCGGTGAGCGAGAACACGCCCCAGACTTTTGCCTTGCGGCAGGCTTCGGCAAAGATCTCTGTCTCGGCACCGGGGATCGACGAAGCGGTCTCGTACATCTCCTTCGAGTCATACATGATGCCGTGGGTGGAATATTCCGGGAAGATCACGACATCCATGCCCGGCAAGCCGAGCTTCATGCCGACGATCATGTCGGCGATCTTGCGGGCGTTGTCGAGCACCTCGGCCTTGGTGTGCAGCCGCGGCATTTTGTAGTTGACGACTGCGACGCCGACCGTGTCGTTGCTTGAGGAAATGTCACCGTGGAGCATTGGATCGCCTCTTGTTCTGGTTCGGGTTTGAAGGATCGCGCCTCAGTGGCTGATCATCCAGGGCCGCGCGGTGGGAAAGCCCTTGGCTCCGCTTCTGGTCTTGGTCATCAGGCGGGCCGGCTTCTTCTTTCCGGTTGAACAGCAGCCACAGCCGGGGCCATGCGAGGCCTTGTATTCCCCAAGCGTCTTCGGCGCGTGGGCGCTGCGCTCATTGGTGGCGAGCGCTTTCCGCTTGTCTGATGGCATGCAGAAGAACGCCGGTGCGGTGAGGATCACGCGCGGCGATTCAATCGTGCAGCGCGGGCAGTCCTGCGGATCGTCGCATTCGGCCATCGGCCGCATGTCGGTGAACGGGCCGCAATCGTTGCAGAGGTATTCGTAGACGGGCATCTGGTTTTCTCGCGCGATGGTTGGAAGATCACGACGTCGGATGCGGGGCGGCCGGCACGCATGCCGTCCCGCATCCCTCTCGCGCAGGGATCACTTGTCCGGCGAGATCGGCATCTGGATGTCGCCCTTGATGTGTTTGATCGGCCCGGCCGACGACGGCATGATGTCGAAGTCGAAAATCTCCGTCGGCAGCCACAGCGTGGCGCAGGCGTTGGGCACATCGACCACGCCGGAGATGTGGCCCTGGCACGGCGCGGTGCCCAGGATCGAATAGGCCTGCGCGCCCGAGTAGCCGAACTTCTTCAGATATTCGATCGCGTTCAAACAGGCTTGGCGATAGGCGATGTGGACGTCGAGGTAATGCTGCTTGCCGGCCTCGTCCACCGAGATGCCTTCGAAGATCAGATAATCCTTGTAGTTCGGCGTGATCGGCGACGGCTTGAACACGGGATTCTTGATGCCGTATTTGGCGACGCCGTCCTTGATGATGTCGACCTTCAGATGCAGCCAGCCGGCCATTTCGATCGCACCGCAGAAGGTGATCTCGCCGTCGCCCTGGCTGAAGTGCAGATCCCCCATCGAGAGGCCGCCGCCCGGCACATAGACCGGGAAGAAGATTTTTGAGCCGCGCGACAGATCCTTGATGTCGCAATTGCCGCCATGCTCGCGCGGCGGCACGGTGCGGGCGCCTTCCGCACCGACCTTGGCCTTGGCGTCGCCCTTGGCGCGGCCGGCGTGGGCGGTCGCGGCGAACGGCGGATTGGCGAGGCCCGGCACGCGGGTCGGATTGGTCGCGATCAACGCGGTCTCGCGCTCGTTCCAGGTCGCCAGCAGTTTCGGGTCCGGAAGACAGCCGATCAGGCCGGGATGGATGAGGCCGGCGAAGTTCACGCCGGGAATGTGACGCGACGAGGTGTAGAGGCCCTTGATGTCCCAGATCGATTTCTGCGCCAGCGGGAAATGGTCGGTGAGGAAGCCGCCACCATTTTGTTTGGAGAAGAAGCCGTTAAAACCCCAGAGGCTTTCCTTCAGCGGACCGACGTCAAGCAGGTCGACCACCAGCAAATCGCCGGGCTCGGCGCCCTTGACGCCGATCGGGCCGGACAGAAAGTGCACGATCGACAGGTCGATGTCACGCACGTCATCGGCGGAATCGTTGTTCTTGATGAAGCCGCCGGTCCAGTCATAGGTCTCGATGATGAAATCGTCGCCCGGGTTGACCCACGAAACCATCGGGATGTCGGGATGCCACCGATTGTGGATCATGTCGTTGTCGTAGGCCGACTTCGAAAGATCGACCTTGATCAGTGTCTCTGGCATCGATAGCTCCCCTTTTAGACAGCACAGGTTGGGTTTTCAGACAGACAAGAATTTCGAGACTTGCGCGGCATCGACGCTTTCGCGCGGGTCATCGCGGACGATCTCGCCGTTCTCGATGACCAGCACACGGTCGGCGATATCGAGCGCGAAGCTCAACACCTGTTCGGAGACGACAATCGACAGGCCACGCTCGTCGCGAATACGTTTTAGCGTGCGCGCCATGTCCTTGATGATCGACGGCTGGATGCCCTCGGTCGGCTCGTCCAGCAGCAGCACCTTCGGCTTGGTGGCGAGCGCGCGCGCGATCGCCAACTGCTGCTGCTGACCGCCGGAGAGATTGCCGCCGCGGCGGCCCTTCATTTCCAGCAGCACCGGAAACAGTTCGTAGATATCTTCAGGCACCTCGGAGCCGCCCGACACCACCAGCCCGGTCTCGATGTTCTCCTTCACCGTCATGCTCGAGAAGATCATGCGGCCCTGCGGCACATAGGCGAGGCCCTTGGCGACGCGCTCGTAGCTTGGGAGCGCGCTGAGCTCGGCGCCTTCCATGCTCACCGAGCCGCTTTTGGTCGGCACGATGCCCATCAGCGACTTCATCAGCGTGGTCTTGCCCATGCCGTTGCGGCCCATGATCGCAACGATCTCGTTGGGCGCGACGGAGACGTTGAGGCCGTGCAGCACTTCGCTCTGGCCGTAGGCGACGTGAAGATCCGAAATAGCCAGCATGCCCCTACCCCCTAGTGCCCGAGATACACTTCAATGACTTTCGGATCGTTCTTGACCTTCTCCATCGTGCCCTCCGACAGGATCTGGCCCTGGTGCAACACCGTCACCTTGTGGGCGATGTCCTCGACGAATTTCATGTCGTGCTCGATCACCAGCACGGAGCGGTCCTTGATGATGCGATTCAAGAGTTCGGCAGTCTTGGCGCGCTCGCTCACGCTCATGCCGGCGACGGGCTCGTCGAGCATCAGCAGGTCCGGGTCCTGGATCAGCAGCATGCCGATCTCGAGCCACTGCTTCTGGCCATGGCTGAGCAGGGCTGCGCTCATGTCGAGGCGGTCCTTGAGGAAGATCATTTCAGCGACTTCGTGCACGCGGTCCCGCACCGTTGCGTCGCGCGTGAAGGTGAGCGCGCCGAACACGGTGCGGCCGCGTGGAAACGAAATCTCGAGATTCTCGAACACGGTGAGATCGTCGTAGATCGACGGGGTCTGGAACTTGCGCCCCACCCCGGCCTTCACGATCTGGTTCTCCTTCAGCTTCGTCAGCTCCTTGCCGCGAAATTCGATTTTGCCTGAAGTGGCCTTGGTCTTTCCGCAGATCAGGTCCAGCACCGTGGTCTTGCCGGCGCCGTTGGGGCCGATGATGACGCGGATCTCGTTCTCCTCGACATAGAAGGAGAGATCGTTGACCGCCTTGAACCCGTCGAAGGACACTGTGAGCCCTTCGACCGCGAGCAGGAAGGGCTTGGGTTGATGACCAATCAGCATGATGTCCTCCTCACTCTGCCGGCGCGCCGTCGGCGACGGAATTGTCGGTCCAGCCGCTCTCGGACTTGGGCTTGCGTGACGAGATCAGCCGGTCGATCCGTGGCTGAACGTGATCCTGCCAGATGCCGGCGAGGCCGTTGGGGAAAGCAAGGACCACGGCGATGAACAATCCGCCGAGACCGAACAGCCAGAGCTCGGGGAAGGATTCCGAAAGACTGGTCTTGGCGAAGTTGACCAGCATGGTTCCGTAGACCGCGCCGAGGATCGAGAGCCGGCCACCGACCGCGGTATAGATCACCATCTCGATCGACGGCACGATGCCGACAAAGGATGGTGACATGAACCCGACCTGCAGCGCGAACATGGCCCCGCCGATGGCGGCGAAGACGGCGCCGACGCAGAAGGCGAAGATCTTGAAGTTGGCGACGCTGTATCCGGAGAAGCGGACCCGGTCCTCCTGATCCCGCATCGCGACCAGAATGCGGCCAAGCTTCGAGTGCCGGATGAACTGGGCGATGAAGATGCAGACGAACAACAAGCCTACCTCGAAGAAGTAGAGCACGACCTTGGCGTGGTCGGGACGAATGTCCCAGCCCTTGAGCGTGCGCAGGTCGGTCATGCCGTTGATGCCGCCGGTGTAACCCTGCTGACCGACGATCAGGATGGTCAGGATCGCGGCGACGGCCTGCGTGATGATGGCGAAATAGGTGCCGCCGACGCGGCGCTTGAACATCGCCGCACCGATGATCAGGGCGAAGAGGCCCGGCACCAGAATGACGGCGGCGATGGTGAAGGTGAGGCTGTGGAACGGCTGCCAGAACAACGGCAGCGAGGTGATCTGATTCCAGTCCATGAAGTCGGGAATGCCGGGGGTCGACTGGATCTTGGTGTTCGCGACGCTCGATGCCTCGAGCTTGAGAAACATCGCCATGCAGTAGCCGCCGAGGCCGAAGAATACGCCCTGCCCCAGGCTCAAGATGCCGCCATAGCCCCAGCAGATCACCAGCCCCAGCGCCACGAAGGCGTAGGTCAGATATTTGGCGACCAGGTTGAGCCTGAAGACGTCGAGGCAGAGCGGCAGCACCACCACCAGCAAGGCGGCGAGCACCAGGATGCCGATCAGCTCCGAACGCGTGGTGAAGCGATTGTCGTTCATGGCTCAGCCCCCTTATTTGCGGACCTTGAGGGCGAACAGCCCCTGCGGCCGCAGCATCAGAATTCCGACAACCGCGAGCAGCGTCAGCACCTTCGCCATCGATCCCGACATGAAGAATTCGAGCGTCGACTGCGTTTGCGAGATCGAGAAGGCCGATGCGATGGTGCCGAGCAGGCTCGCGGCGCCGCCGAACACGACGACCAGGAAGGTATCGACGATGTAGAGCTGGCCTGAAGTGGGCCCCGTCGAGCCGATCATGGTGAAGGCGCTGCCGGCGACGCCGGCGATGCCGCAGCCCAGCGCAAAGGTGAAGCGATCGACTTTCGCGGTGTTGATGCCGACCGCACCCGCCATAATGCGGTTCTGCACGACGGCGCGGACCTGGCGACCCCAGCGCGACTTGTACATGATGTAGGCGACCGCCATCGTGATCAGCACGGTCAGGCCCATCACGAAGACGCCGTTGATCGGCACCTCGATGCTGTCGGAGACCTTGAGCGAGCCCAGCATCCACTGCGGCAGATCGACGCCGACCTCACGCGCGCCGAAGATCGAGCGATAGGCCTGCTGCAGCATCAGGCTGAGGCCCCAGGTCGCCAGCAGCGTGTCGAGCGGCCGTTTGTAGAGATGACGTATCAGCACCCACTCCACCAGCATGCCGAGCGCGCCGGAGGCGAGGAATGCGAGGATCATCGCGAGGAAGAAATAGCCGCTGAACAAACCCGGCAGATAGCTCTGGAACACATTCGACGTCATCCAGGTGACGTAGGCGCCGAGGATCATGAACTCGCCATGCGCCATGTTGATGACGCCCATCTGGCCGAAGATGATCGCAAGACCGAGCGCCATCAGAACGTAGACGGAAAACAGGATCAGGCCCGCAAAACCCTGCATGACGAAGATGGAGCCCAGATCGCCAATCGAATATTCGCCGAACATCTGACTTCTCCGTCGAGGGGATAAGGTCCCGCGTCGCGAAAAGATTCGCGACGCGGGGTCGTGAGCGCGGATTGACGGTCCACGCCAGGGAGCTCGGGGAAAGCGGCGCGAGGTTCCGCTGCGCTTACTGGTAGCCCTTCGGGAACGGATCGGGTTCGACCAGATCTGATGTCTCGAAGATCAGTTCGAACTGGCCATCGAGCTTGGCCTTGCCGACGCGGGTCTTCGACCAGAGGTGATGGTTTTCGTGGATGCGCACGTAACCTTCGGGCGCCTCCTTGAATTCGATGCCTGGCGAGGCGGCTGCGATCTTGTCGACGTCGAAGCTGCCGGCCTTCTCGCAGGTCAGCTTCCACAGCCACGGGCCGAGATAGCCGGCCTGCGTCACGTCGCCGATCACGGTCTTCTCGCCCCACAGCTTCTTGAAGGCGGGAACGAACGCCTTGTTGTTGGCATTGTCGAGCGACTGGAAGTACTTCATGCAGGCATAGGCGCCCGCGATGTTTTCGCCGCCGATGCCGTCGATTTCGTCCTCGGTCACCGAGATCGTCAGCAGCGCCTGCTTCGAAAGGTCGACACCGGCCGCCTTGAGCTGCTTGTAGAAGGCGACGTTCGAACCTCCGACCACGTCGGTGAAGATGACGTCGGGCTTGGTCAGCTTGATCTTGTTGATGACCGAATTGAACTGGGTGCTGCCGAGCGCGTAATATTCCTCGCCGACGACCTTGCCCTTCAGCACGTTCTCGACGTGCTTGCGCGCGATCTTGTTCGAGGTGCGCGGCCAGATGTAATCCGAGCCGATGAAGAAGAACGATTTCGCGCCCTTCTCCTTGGCGATCCAGTTCAACCCGGCGAGAATCTGCTGGGTGGCTTCCTGGCCGGTGTAAATGACGTTCTTGGACTGCTCGAGACCTTCATAGAAGGTCGGATAATAGAGCATGCCGTTGTACTGTTCGACGACCGGCAGCACCGCCTTGCGCGATGCCGAGGTCCAGCAGCCCATGATCGCCGCGACCTTGTCGTTGACGAGAAGCTTCTTGGCCTTTTCCGCAAAGGTCGGCCAGTCGCTGGCGCCGTCTTCCTGGATGAACTTGATCTTGCGTCCGAGCACGCCGCCGGCGGCGTTGATCTGTTCGATCGCGAGCTTTTCGGCCTGGATCGAACCGGTCTCCGAAATCGCCATCGTGCCGGTGGCCGAGTGCAGGATGCCGACGGTGACTTCCGTATCGGTGACCGCGAGGCCCGTGGTGTTGACCACGGAGGTCGCGGGGCCGGCTCCGAATGACGGCCGGGGAAGCATCGAAATGAACGGCAGCGCCGCCGCGCCCATCAGCAGTTTGCGGCGAAGCGGCGACTGCAGGCCTTTGCTTGTTTCGTCTGACATGAGCACCCCATTTTTGTTCGAGAACGCGCTTTGGTCAGCCGAGGATGAACCGGATTTGTGCACCGCACAGATACGTGGGATTGCGTATATTGCACCGCAAAATAGCGACGTAGGTTTCTGGTACGGAGTTTGCTGGTTATGCGGGGTCGGCAAAGCGGGTCAGGAGCATCACAGTGGCAGGGCGGCAGCGGATTGACCGCGTCAGGCGCCAATATAATCAATGGGTTGCGAACCAAACCCTGGAAGACTACGCGCTGCGCTTCACCGCCAAGAGCGCCCGGCGATGGTCGGCCGCCCGCGTCGCCAATACAGCCCTTGGCGCCATCTCTTTTCTGGCGCTGGAAGCGATCGGCGGCACGATTACGCTGAATTATGGCGCGGCCAACGCCACCGCCGCCATTCTGGTCGTCAGCGTCATCATCTTCTTTTGCGGCCTGCCGATTGCCTACCATGCCGCAAAATGCGGCATCGATATCGACCTGCTGACCCGCGGCGCCGGCTTCGGCTACATCGGCTCGACCATCACCTCGCTGATCTACGCCTCCTTCACCTTCATCTTCTTCGCGCTCGAAGCGGTCATCATGGCAGCCGCGCTGGAGATGTGCTTCGGCATCCCGCGCCCGATCGGCTATCTCATCAGCGCCGTCGTCATCATTCCCCTGGTGACCTACGGCATCACCTTGATCAGCCGCTTCCAACTGTGGACGCAGCCGCTCTGGGTCATCCTCCACATCCTTCCCTTCGTGGCGATCGCCTGGGCCAACCCGCATTCGTTCACGGAATGGCGCAAATTCGCCGGCGAGCATGGCGACCCAAGCGGCCATCTCGATCTGCTGCTGTTCGGCACCGCCGCATCGGTGGTGTTTTCGCTGGTGGCGCAGATCGGCGAGCAGGTCGACTTCCTGCGCTTTCTGCCGCGTGACCGCCGAACCTCTCGTACCTCATGGTGGATCGCGCTGCTCAGCGCCGGCCCCGGCTGGATCGTCTTTGGCGCACTCAAACTATTGTTGGGCTCGTTCCTCGCCTACTTCGCGCTCAGCCACGGCGTCTCCAGCGAGCACGCCGCCGAGCCCGCGCATATGTATCTCGAAGCGTTTCGTTACGTGCTGTCGCAGCCCGATCTGGTGCTGGCGCTGACCGGCACCTTCGTCATTCTCTCGCAGATCAAGATCAACGTCACCAACGCTTATGCCGGCTCGATCGCGTGGTCGAACTTCTTCTCGCGGCTGACGCACAGCCATCCCGGCCGCGTGGTCTGGCTGGTGTTCAACGTCATGGTGGCGCTGCTCTTGATGGAAATCGGCGTCTACAAGGCGCTGGAGCAGACGCTGGCGCTCTACTCCAACGTGGCGATTGCCTGGGTCGGCGCGCTGGTCGCCGATCTCGTCATCAACAAGCCGCTTGGGCTTCGCCCGCAGCACATCGAGTTCAAGCGCGCGCATCTCTACGACATCAACCCGGTCGGCGTCGGCGCCATGACGATCGCGACCATCGTCTCGATCTCAGCGTTCTACGGCCTGTTCGGACCGACGGCGAAGGCCCTGTCGGCTTTCGTGGCGCTGGCGGTCGCCTTCGTCACCGCGCCGCTGATCGCGTGGGCTACGGACGGAAAATATTACATCGCGCGCAAGCCCAAGCGAAGCTGGCAGAATCTCGAATCGATCCAGTGCTGTATCTGCGAGCACTCGTTCGAGCCGGAGGACATGGCCTCCTGCCCCGCCTATGCCGGACCGATCTGCTCGCTGTGCTGTTCTCTCGACGCCCGCTGCCACGACCTCTGCAAGCCGCACGCGCGCGCCGGCGCACAGGTGTCGGAGGCGCTCGGCAAGCTGTTGCCGGAGCCGATCTATGCCCGGATCAATTCGCAGTTCGGGCATTATCTCGGCGTGTTCGCGGTGTCCGCGGGCCTCGTCGGCCTGACGCTCGGGCTGATCTATCTGCAGACTTCCGCGACGATTCCGGTCGACGGTTTTTCGCTATCCGACGTGATGTGGAAGGTGTTTTTCGCGCTCACCATTATCATCGGCGTAGTGGCGTGGCTGTTCGTGCTGGCGCAGGAGAGTCGCCGTGCGGCGGAAGCGGAAACGCGGCGGCAGACCGCGCTCTTGATTCAGGAAATCGACGCGCACAAGCGCACCGATGCCGAACTGCAGCGCGCCAAGGAAGTGGCTGAATCCGCCAACCTCGCCAAGAGCCGGTATGTGGTGGGGCTCAGCCATGAACTGCGCTCGCCGCTGAACGCCATATCCGGCTATGCTCAGTTGCTGGAACAGGACACCAACCTCGCCACTAAACCGCGCGATCAGGTGCGCGTGGTCCGCCGCAGCGCCGACCATCTGTCGGGGCTGATCGACGGCATTTTGGACATTTCCAAGATCGAGGCGGGCCGACTCTATTTATCGCGCGACGAGGTGCGGTTGAGCGAATTCCTCGACCAGCTCGTCGGGATGTTTCGCGTCCAGGCCGCCGCCAAGGGCATCGACTTCGTCTTCAAGCGGCCTTCGGTGCTGCCCGTCGTCGTCTATGCCGACGAAAAGCGCCTGCGCCAGGTGCTGATCAACCTGCTGTCGAATGCGCTGAAATTCACGCAGACCGGCAGCGTGCAATTCGTCGTGCATTATCGCAGCCCGGTCGCGGAGTTCGAAGTGATCGACACCGGCCCGGGTATTCAGGCAGATGATCTCGAACGCATCTTCGCGCCATTCGAACGCGGCGCGCTCGGCGTATCGCAGCCGCAGACCGGCACCGGACTCGGGCTGACCATCAGCCGGCTGCTGGCGGGCGTGATGGGCGGCGATATCAAGGTGACGAGTGAGGTCGGCAAAGGCAGCATTTTCCGCGTCAAGATCCTGCTGTCGGAAGTCACCAATCCGACAAGGATTGCGCCGGTGGAGGCGCCGATCTTCGGCTATCACGGCCCGCGCAAGACGATCCTGATTACCGACGACGATCCGACCCATCGCGACCTCCTGCGCGAGGTGCTGGCGCCGCTCGGCTTCATTCTCTTGAGCGCGCCCGACGGACCCGGCTGCCTCGCGCTGGCGCAACACTGCCGGCCTGATCTGTTCCTGCTGGATATCTCGATGGCGGGCATGGACGGCTGGACGGTCGCGGAAACGTTGCGCGCGAGCGGCCATCATCAGGCCCGTATCCTGATGGTGTCGGCGAGCGCACTGGAAGCCCATGGCGCGCCGCTGGCGCAGCCGTTTCATGATGGCTATCTGATGAAGCCGATCGATATCCCCAAGCTGGTGGAGACGATCCGGCAATTGCTCAAGCTCGAATGGCAGTACGAGGCCGAGCCAATACCCCAGCCGCGCTGGAAACCGGAAACCGGCTCGCGGCCACCGGTAAAATATGTCGAGGAACTGATCGGCCTCGGGCAACTCGGCTACATCCGCGCGATCCAGATCAAGCTGGACGAGATTGGGAACGATTACCCCGAACATGCCGATTTCGTTTCGCAAATGCGCTCGCTGGTCGACCGCTTCGATCTCGATCAGTACATGGCGACCCTGAAAACACTGCACAGCTATGATCACTGAATCCAAAAAGCGCGACGTCGCCCTCGTCGTCGACGATTCGCCGGAGACGCTCCGGCTGCTCACCGACGCGCTCGACGGCGCCGGCATGACGGTCATGGTCGCGCTCGACGGCGCCGCGGCGATGCGGATCGTCGACCAGATCACGCCCGATATCGTACTGCTCGACGCTGTTATGCCCGGGTTGGACGGTTTTGAAACCTGCAGGCGGCTGAAGCGCGACGCCGGTCTCGACCACGTTCCCATCATCTTCATGACAGGGCTCGCCGAAACCGAGCACATCGTTCGCGGCCTAGAAGCCGGCGGCGTCGATTATGTGACAAAACCCATTGCGGTCGAGGAGATGCTGGCGCGCATCCGCGTCCACCTCGCCAATGCGCGGCTGACCCAGAGCGCGCGCGCCGCGCTCGATGTCTCCGGCCGCTATCTGCTGGCCGTGAACAGCTTGGGCAAGATCATGTGGGCAACGCCTCAGGCGCAGAAACTGCTGTCGGATGCGCTTGCCGCTGATAGCGACGATGTCGTGCTGCCCGAGCCGATCCCGCAATGGCTCGATCAGGCCCGCAAGGGCAAGGCCGGGTCAAAGACTGCATTCATGGCCGCACTTCCCGGCAACGAGCAGCTTCGGCTGCAGTATATGGGCAAGCTTGGCGCGAACGAATTCCTGCTGCGGCTTGCCAAGGATTCCAGCACCGAGACGCCGGCGGAATTCTCCAGCGAGCTTGGCCTGACGACGCGCGAGGGCGAAGTGCTGTCGTGGCTGTCCAAGGGCAAGACCAACCGCGACATCGCGCAAATTCTGGGCTTGAGCCCGCGCACCGTCGACAAGCACCTCGAGCAGATCTACTCGAAACTCGGCGTCGAGAACCGGACCGCGGCGGCTGCGATCGCGGTGAACGCGAAGCATCGAAAATCTTAGGATGGATTTCCAAGCCTACGGCCGACCAGAGAACCGATCAATCAGGGTTTCCATCGACGTATTCAGTTCGTCAGCATTGGTGGCACCGGCAAACACGTAGCCCGGCAACAGCTTGATTTCCCATCGTCGCAGATTGCGGGGCCCGGCACGAACGTTCCGGGGGGTGACGGCCAGCAATACTGAAAACTCTTCGCGGGCCGTTTGGCGGACTCGCTGGTCAGCGTATCCACCACCATCCACCATTCGTCGAACGTGAGATCTTTACGCCATTCTCCCGCTCGTGCCTCGCAAGCAGAAGGCAACAATAGCCTTGGCCTGACGTTGACGCTCTGCGGTCGAGAGGCTGTCCAAGGCCAAGGGACCGACAAGGCCTTCGAAAAGGGAGCCAACGATGCACGCGGCGGAGGCTTGAACGTCCTGGACGGGAAATTCTCCGTCACGAATCCCCTGCTCAATAATCCCTTCGAACACCCGAGCAAGTTTTCTGCGATATTTGAGGCGTGCCGATTCAATTTCCGGCTCGACCGGCTCGGCGACGAGGGCATGCGCCAGCTTCCGGCCTAACAGGGCGCGGCTTGCAAAGAGCCACGCAGAAGCCGACAGCCGTTCAGCGGCCGTGCCATTCTCCGTGGCGACTTTCGCGACGGCATCCACCTCACGCTGAGCCACATCCGCAACAACCTCGACCATCAACTCGGCCTTGGAAGGGAAATTGCGGTACAGCGTTCCCAACGCGACACCTGCGGTCTCGGCAACGGCGTTCATTTGGGTATCGCGGAATCCGACGCCCGTCACCAACTCCCGAGCCGCACGCAAAATAGATGCACGCTTGCTTGGCGATGGCGTTCGGAGCCGCACGCTTCGCGTCGGCTTGCTTGCACCTGACATATGTCCCATCCGAAAATCGTTTCAGGGAGCGGGAAGGAATCTGGTTGATTAGATAGACCGTCTTTGTCGTCCGCCTGCAAGCGAGATTCTACTATCGGGAACTCATGCTCGGGTAAGTGGTTCGGGCTTTCCCTGCCACAGGAACTGCCTTCTGCCCCTCAAAACGTGCCGTCTCTGGGCGTGATGCCAAGCCGAAGCGCCAATTTAGGGCTTGACACCAAGTAGAATTAGAATTCTATTTTCATTAACGATAAGCAAACAAGGCTCGGCGTTCCCCGGTAGGAGCGTCGTGGAAGCCAAGGCTGGAATCCCGGTTCTAGCTCTCTCAGCAATGTGGGAGCGGCGCCGAACAGCAGATGCGGGACAAAAGTTTGCCGCGCCTGTCCGAGTTCTCCAGCGCCCATGCTTCCGACGTGGCGGGCAAGTCGGCCGCGGCCGGCGTGCCTGTTCAGATAATTCATAGGAGGGAACTCTCGTGCCGTCTCAACAGCATGTTGCCGCCCAAGCGCGTATTCACGAACTGGTCGCGCTTTACGCTGATCCAAATGCGAGTGCCGCCGATCTCCTGTGCGACCGTTATCCTCCCGGCGCCTTGGCATACAGGGTCGTCGGAACGGATCTCGAAGCAACCGACATCACATATGGGCACTTGCGAAAGGAGTCCGAGAGGTTCGCGGCAGCACTCGCGGGCCTCGGTGTTGGTCCGGGCGATCGCGTCGCCACCCTGATGGGGAAGAGCTCGGAATACCTTGTCGCTCTCATGGGCATCTGGCGGCTCGGAGCCGTGCATGTACCGATCTTCACGGCCTTTGCCCCGGCAGGCATCGCGTTTCGGCTGATCCGAAGCAAAGCGAAGGTGATCGTCTGCGATGAAACCCAGCAACAGAAATTGCTGCCTGGCGACGACATCCCTGCTCAAGCTTCGTGGAAGGTGGTGACGACAGCAGCGGAAGGCGCCGGTATTCCGGGCTCGCTGCGCTTTTCCGAGGTGATGAGCGCTCAGGTGCCAGGGCGGCCTGCGGCACGGCTTGGCGGTGATGCTCCGATCATTCAGATCTATACATCCGGCACCACTGGAACACCGAAGGGAGTGTTGGTGCCGACCAGGGCGCTGGCGGGTTTCCGGGCCTACGCAGAATTCGGCCTGGGTCTCGGCCCCGACGATCTCTACTGGTGCGCGGCAGACCCGGGATGGGCCTATGGCCTGTACTTCGGCATCCTCGGAGCGTTCACCACCGGAGTGCCGAGTTTACTCCTGACGGCCGGGTTCGATGCGGCGACGACCTTCGAAGTTCTCGCGCGGTACAACGTCACGAACTTCACCGCCGCCCCAACTGTCTACCGTTCGATGCGCGCGTTCGATGGCCCGCGACCGAAGCTCACGAAGCTGCGCTGCGCCTCAAGCGCTGGTGAACCCCTCACCCCGGAGGTCAATCTCTGGGCCGTAGAAGCTTTGGGCATCGCCGTGCACGATCACTACGGCCAGACCGAAGCTGGCATGCTGATCAACAATCATCATCACCCCGATTTGGTCGCCTCCCTGAAGCAAGGTTCCATGGGCAAGCCCCTAACCGGCTGGTCGGCGCTGGTTCTGAAGGAAAACGAAGACGCTCCCGCCGCTGACGGCGAACTCGGGCGCGTGGCGATCGAACTGAAGGACAGTCCCCTCGCCTGGTTCACCGGATATATCGACGACGCGCAGAAGAGCGCCGAAAAGTTCGCCGGGAATGGTCGATGGTATATGACCGGCGATGCAGGTCGGCGCGACGAGGATGGCTATTACCATTTCTCCTCGCGTGATGACGACGTCATCATCATGGCAGGATACCGGATCGGCCCGTTCGAAATCGAATCGATCATCGCGACGCATCCCGTGGTCAGCGAGTGCGCGGTTATCGCGGTGCCCGACAGCACGCGCGGCGAGGTTCTGGAATCCTATGTCGTCTTACGGTCCAGCGAGAAGCAATCCCCGGAGGTCGTGAAAAGTATCCAGGATTGGGTCAAGACGCGCTATGCGGCGCATGCCTATCCACGGCAGGTGCATTTCGTCGACGCGCTCCCCAAGACGCCGAGCGGAAAGGTGCAGCGCTTTATCCTGCGCCAAAGGCGACGCGATCAGCTGATCACCTCCGCGACCGGGACCCGTTGAAATGGAGACCGATACGTCGCTGCCCGGCTTGTCGGGCTCACCAAGGGAGGCGTCCAAGCATTGCCGGAATTCGCCGGTGATCGACGCCGTGGTGAACCGACACTCGGTGCGGCACTTTTTGTCGACCCCGGTTCCCCTGAATGTGGTCAGGGCGATCCTGTCTGCGGCCGCTCGCGCTCCGTCTGGCACGAATTTCCAACCTTGGCACGTCCGTGTCGTGACCGGGGTGACCCGGGCCAATCTCTCCCAAGCCGTCACGCAAGCTGCGGAGGCCGGAGAGCGTTCCGATGAATATTCCTATGCCCCTGCGCCGGTGATGGAGCCCTATCTCTCGCGCCGGCGAAAGGTGGGATACGACCTGTACAAGCTGTACGGCATCGCGCGCGATGATTTCGCGGCGCGCAAGCAGGCCATGCTGCGCAATTTCGAATTCTTTGGCGCGCCGGTTGGACTGTTCTTCACCATGGAGAAACGCCTTCTTCTCGGCTCCTGGCTCGACTGCGGAATGTTCATGCAGAATGTGATGATCCTCGCCAGAGCGCATGGGCTCGAGACCTGCGCACAGCAGGCTTGGTGTGAGTACGGGCGCGTCGTGCACCAACAACTCGACATCCCCGATACCCACATCGTGCTGTCTGGAATGGCGCTCGGCCATCCTGATCCCGACGCGCCCGCAAACAACCTGATTAGTGATCGCGTGAGCATCGATGACTTCGCTGTTTTCCACCAATAGGTGCTGGAGAGGACCTGCCGGCGAGACAATTCGGCTCGACGGCGCCTTACGAATGCAAGCTCGCTGAAATTTCGCACGTCGGAGGAGTTGGAGAGATGATGGACAAAGACCCCGTCGTGATCGCCGGAGCGGCACGCACCCCGATCGGCGCCTTCCAGGGCGAATTGCGTGCAGTCGCCGCCCCCGAACTCGGAGCAGCCGCCATCCGAGCCGCCTTGGAACGATCGGGTATCACCGGCGACGCCGTGACCGAGGTTGTTTTCGGTTGCGTGCTTTCGGCCGGCCAGGGGCAGGCGCCCGCGCGACAGGCGGCGCTTGGCGCGATGCTGCCGATATCGGCGGGCGCCACGACCGTGAACAAGATGTGCGGCTCCGGCATGAAGGCCGTGATGATGGCCCACGACCAGATCCTTTCGGGCGACGCCGACGTGATAGTGGCCGGCGGCATGGAGAGCATGAGCAATGCACCGTACCTGCTCGACAGGGCGCGCGCCGGGTACCGCATGGGTCATGGGCGCATTGTCGATCACATGTTCCTGGACGGCCTCGAGGATGCCTATGACAAAGGCAGCCTCATGGGCGTCTTCGCCGAGAACTGCGCAGAAGCGTATCAGTTCACTCGCGAAGCCCAGGACAATTTTGCCATGCGTTCACTGACACGCGCGCAGAGCGCCGGCGCTGCAGGACGTTTCGAGCGCGAGATCGTCCCCATCACCGTGACGGCAGGTAAGCTGCAACGCGTCGTGCGTGAAGACGAACAACCGTCCCGGGCACAGCCGGAAAAAATCGCAAAACTAAAACCAGCATTCCGGGAGGGCGGCACCGTGACGGCAGCCAATTCTTCCTCGATTTCAGACGGTGCCGCAGCGATGGTCCTGATGCGGCGTTCGGAGGCAGAAAAGCGGGGGCTCACCCCTCTCGCTGCTATTGCCGGCCGTGTGACCCATGCGGGGTTGCCGAGCCAGTTCCCGACAGCCCCCGTCGGAGCCCTGCGCAAGCTGTCCGAACGCACGGGGTGGAGCCTGGACCGCGTCGACCTGTTCGAGATCAACGAGGCTTTCGCTGTGGTCGCCATGGCGGCGATGCACGATCTCGGCCTTCCACCTGAGAGGGTCAACATTCACGGCGGCGCCTGCGCGCTCGGTCACCCGATAGGCGCATCGGGCGCCCGAGTGATCGTTACCCTGCTCGCGGCGCCGGAAACGCACCGCATGAAACGCGGCGTTGCAACCTTGTGCATCGGCGGTGGCGAGGCCACCGCCGTCGCTATCGAACGCCTTGAGTAAGCGCGATCCGGTCGGGCGAGGCCTGCGCGCCGGACCGTTAATGCTTCGCACTTGCAGGGAAATTCGTGTCGCAATGTTGAGGGAGTATCCGAACTAACCAGCCGCGGGCCGGCCCAGAAGAAGAAAAAGCAAAGTCTAGAGAGCACCAGGAGCAGCGCATTCGAAGAATGCGCTGAAGGAAAACTTTTGTCTCAAAACGGGAGGGAAACATGACGTATGTGCAAGCCATGCCGAGAACGGCTGGAATGACTGACAAAGACAGGCGCGTGATCGTCGCAGCGTCGCTGGGCACGATCTTCGAGTTTTACGACTTTTTTCTGATCGGCCTTCTGGCAACGGAAATCGCAAAGGCATTCTTCTCCGGCGTTAACCCCACAGCCGGGTTCATCTTCACCCTGCTCGGCTTTGCGGCCGGGTTCATGCTCCGGCCCTTTGGCGCGATTTTCTTTGGTCGATTGGGCGATCTCGTCGGCCGGAAATACACCTTCCTGGTGACGATCGTGCTGATGGGGCTATCAACCTTCGTCATTGGCCTGTTGCCAGCCTATGCAACGATTGGCATTGCGGCACCCGTCGGCTTCATCGCGATGCGCATGTTGCAGGGTCTTGCGCTCGGAGGGGAATTCGGCGGTGCGATGATTTATGTCGCGGAACACGCTCCGCTTGAAAAACGGGCCGCCTGGACGGCGTGGGTTATTCTCACCGCTGCGCTCGGCTTCCTGCTTGCTGTTGCCGTCATCATCCCGCTGCGCCTCGCAATCGGCCCTGATGCCTTTTCGTTCTGGGGCTGGCGTATTCCTTTCGTGATCTCCATCGTTCTGCTCGGTATCTCGCTTTGGATCCGCCTGCGCCTCGATGAATCGCCGGAATTCAAGCGCATGAAGGCTGAAGGGCGAGCCTCCAAGGCCCCGCTGTCAGAGACCTTCAAGAACTGGAAGAACGTCAAACTGATCCTGGTGGGGGCGCTGTGCATCCTGCCGGCGCAAGCCGTGATCTGGTACACAGGACAGTTCTATTCTCTCTTCTTTCTGACCAAGGTTCTGAGGGTCGAAAATCTGACGGCCAACTACATGCTGATCGCCGCCACGATCATAACTACACCGCTGTATGTCGTGTTCGGCAGCCTGTCCGATAAAATTGGCCGCCGTCGGGTGTATGTGACCGGGTACGTGCTCGCAGCTCTCCTGACGATCCCGATCTTCAAAGGGATCACTCATTATGCCAATCCCGCCCTCGAACGCGCGCAAATAGACGCTCCGATTACGATCCTCGCAGATCCCAACGATTGCTCGGTGCAGTTCAACCCGCTTGGGACCTCGAAGTTTACTTCGTCGTGCGATGTGGTGACCGATGCGCTGGCCAAGCTCGGCCTCAGCTACAATACGGAGAATTCGACGAGCACCCCCGTGGCGGTGGTCAAGATCGGAGAACGGTTGATCAGGGGATACCCCGCAGCGGCACCGGATGCGATCTCGGAGAAGGGACGCTTCGACACGGAACTGAAGGCGGCATTGAGCGACAACAAATATCCTCTCGGGCCGGCCGCGCACGGGGATATCAACGCACCCATGATCGTCCTTCTGCTATGTGTTCTTCTGACCTTTGGGACGATAACTTTTGCTCCCACCACCACTTCGTTGTTGGAGATGTTCCCATCGCGTATTCGATATACCGCGATGTCGTTCCCCTATCACATGAGTGCCGCGTGGTTCGGCGGATTTCTACCCGCTACGGCCTTCGCGATTGTAGCGGCGACAGGGAATATCTACTCGGGGCTATATTACCCGGTGTTCATTTCTGCCGCATGCGTGGTGTTGAGCCTGCTGTTTGCGCGCGAGACAAGAGGGACCGACATCTCTCGAGGATGATAGCGTCCGGGTAGCCGATGAGAGGAACGGCGCTTCTCGATCGAGAAGCGCCGTTTCAAGCAAGGTGCACTGCCGCCGGCGATCTCAAGGCGCGCAGATCCATGTGCCGGTTCACGTCTTTATACAGCAGGTAGCGGAAGCGTTCCGGGCCGCCGGCGTAGCAGGCCTGAGGGCAAAAGGCGCGGAGCCACATATAATCTCCGGCCTCGACCTCAACCCAATCCTGGTTGAGCCGGTAGACGGCCTTGCCTTCCAGAACATAGAGGCCGTGCTCCATCACATGGGTCTCTGCGAAGGGGATCGACGCACCAGGTTCGAACGTCACGATCGTAATGTGCATGTCGTGTCTGATATCGGATGGATCAACGAAACGCGTCGTCGCCCACCTGCCATCCGTGTGAGGCATCGGCGTCGGCGCTATGGCGTTTTCGTTGGTGACGAAGGCATCGGGCACCGCGATATCAGGCACACGCTGATACAGCTTCCGGATCCAGTGAAAATGCACTGAACCGGAGCTGCGGTTTTGCACGCTCCAGGAGCTCCCGGGAGGCAGGTAGGCAAAGCCACCGGGCCGCAGCACATGTTCGGTTCCGGCAAGCCTCAGGGACAGCTCTCCCCCAACGACGAACAGCGCACCCTCCGCGCCTGCATCGGGTTCCGGCGACTCACTTCCTCCGCCCGGCGCCACGTCGATGAGGTAGTGCGAGAATGTTTCGGCAAAGCCGGACAGCGGTCGGGCCAGCACCCAAACGCGCGTATTGTCCCAGTGCGGAAGATAACTGGTCACGATGTCGCGGATCACGCCCTTTGGTATCACCGCATACGCATCCGTGAAGACCGCCCGGCCGGTCAGGAGCTCGGTCTGGGCCGGATGCCCTCCCGGCGGCACGTGATAGGTTCGAGATGACATTCCTTATGACCTCTTGGAGATTGATTGTGCTGGAGATCGCCGGGCCGCTAGCCCGGCTTCGCCGTGATGTCCGGGTTCGCTTCCGCCGCACCATATGGCGCGACGTGCAGCCAATTTGCCGCTTCAAGCCACCTTTCCTCGAGGTTGCTGCCCGACCCCTTACGGTCGATCACGACGAACGGACTGGCGTCCCCGACGACGAGCAGCGGATGATGCCAGCAATTTCGCGCGTAGTTCACGCCCTGTCGTCCCGATGCGGCAAATGCCCGGTAGCTTGAAGAGATATCCGGATCGGTGCACACCACCACCAGCCAGGGCGCTCCGCTCAACGGCATGAACAATTGGCTGCCCAGCGGGTGGCGCTCCATGAGTTTGATGACGAGCGGAGCTGACCTTGCAGAGCCGATGAACAGACTGACGTTGACCTCTCCACCTTCCATGGCGACGTCAATGCTGGCCAGATCGTCAAAACGCTCCGCAAAGCCTTCATTGATCAATTTCGGCTTCACGTCTGCGGTTTCCACCACCTCGCCGAATGGCGCAAACCCTGCCTTTGTCAAAGGCGCAATCGAAAGCGCTATCATCGCTCAACTCCCATCCGTCGCAGATCCAAAAACGGGATCATCGACGATGTGGTCCGGCACGACCACCGCTTTGTCTGACCGGTGCCGGACCCACTGATGCATGGTCTCAGGACGTCTGAAGCTGCGCTCCGGATGCAGCGA
Source organism: Bradyrhizobium sp. SRL28 (assembly GCF_018596315.1). Lineage (GTDB taxonomy): Bacteria > Pseudomonadota > Alphaproteobacteria > Rhizobiales > Xanthobacteraceae > Bradyrhizobium. Next base: position 458,230 of record NZ_JAHEAG010000001.1, read on the forward strand.
TACCGACGGGATCGACCGATGTGTCGATATCGATGGCGGCGGCCTCGCCATTCAAGACGCGATGCGCCTTTTCCCGATCGATGTCGCCTTCCCATGAGGCGACGGCAACCGTGGCAACGCAGTTTCCGACATAGTTGCCCAGCGCGCGCGCGATACCGATGAACCAGTCCACCGACAAAAGCAGCACCAATCCGATGGCTGGAATGGCCGGAATAGCCGCGAGTGTCGCCGCAAGGACAACGATGGCCGAGCCCGGGACGCCGTGAGCACCTTTCGAGGTCAGGAGCGCAATGCCGAGAATGGCCAGAAGATCACCCGTCGCCAGCGGCGTGTTGGTGGCCTGGGCAATGAATACGGCCGCCAGCGTCAGGTAGATCGAGAACGCGTCGAGATTGAACGAGTATCCGGTCGGAATGACCAGCCCAACGGTCGACGGCTTGATGCCGAGGAGCTCGAGCTTCCGCATGGTCTGTGGCAGCACGCTGTCTCCGGCCGCCGTGCCAAGAACAATCGTCAGCTCTTCGCGGAAATAACGAAGCAGCTTGAACAGGCTGAAGCCGGAAAAGCGCATGACCGCGCCCAGCACCACGACGACAAAGACGGCCACGGCCACATAGAACAGGGCGACGAGGCCGCCGAGTTGCTTGAGCGAGCCGATACCATATTTGCCGACGGTAAATGCAATCGCCCCAAAGACACCGAGCGGCGCCAGCCTGACGACGAAATTCATCATCTTGAAGATGATGTCGCTGACGCGCCCGATGAAATCCGCCACCGGCTTGGCCCGCTCGCCGCACAGGGAGACGGCGCAGCCAAACATGATCGAGACGATCAATACCTGCAGGATGTCGCCGGTCGTGAACGCTCCGACCACGGTCGAAGGTATGAGCTTCATGAGGAATTCCGAGACGCCGCCGCCGGAAACCTGGGCTGCGGTCTGGCTGAAGCCGCTCAGCGCTTTTGCATCCAGCGTCTTCGGATCGATGTTCATGCCAACGCCGGGCTCGAAGTAATAGGCGAGCGCAATGCCGAGCACCAAGGCAATCGTCGTTATGACCTCGAAGTATATGAGCGCGCGCACCCCGACCCGTCCAACCTTCGAGAGATCCCCGGCAGCGGCGATGCCGTGCACGACGACACAAAACACGATCACCGGAACCAGCATCTTGATGAGTTTGATGAAGCCGTCGCCCAGCGGTTTCATCTGAAGGGCAACGTCAGGGTAGGCCATGCCGAGTGCAATACCCAGTCCGAGCGCAATGGCGACCTGGAAGAAGAGTGACTTGAATATATTTGGCACGGCTTTCCCCACTTGGTTGGCGTTTCCATGAATGCGGCTTGGTCGGCCCACGGCCGATGCCGCTATTGTTTTGACGGCGACGTTGACGTCGCTTCGAAACCGATTGCTCCCCGCCCCCGGGCTGTTGCCCGGCCGCGCCGACCCGCCTGCCCGCCTCGACCTTCGCGACACGGCGCCTCGCCCTGGCCCATCAACCGAAGCAGCACATCCCCCTATTCGTTGACCACGCCGGGTCAAGTGTCCAATATATAGAACGACACGATCAAGAGGATATCGCTATGGATCTCCGTCAAATTAGATATTTCATCGCCGTGGCCGAGGAGTGCAGCTTCACCGTCGCGGCGCGGCGGCTGAACCTTTCCCAACCCCCGCTGAGCCAGCAAATCCAGGCACTCGAAGCTGCGCTGGGGACGCAACTCCTCTATAGGACCAGCCGCAAGGTCGAGCTGACGCAGGCCGGAGAAGCGCTGCTCGCACGCGCCCGCGCCATTCAGCAGCAGATCAAACTGGCGGAAGACGAGGTCCGCGCGATTGGCGCCGGCCTGGTCGGCTCTCTCGATATCGGAGCGACTGGCTCCATCTTGCGCGGGCGCCTGGCCGATCTGCTGGCTGCATACCGGAAGGATGCGCCTGCGGTGAAGATGACGGTGCATGAACAGGCACCGGCCCTGCAGATCGCAGCCCTTCTCAACCGAACGACGAACATCAGCTTGAATCGAAGCATTCCCACCGAGGACGCTTTGAGCAGCGAACTCGCGTGGTCTGAAGAGGTCGTCGTGGCCATGCCAAAAGACCATCCGCTCGCCCGGCGCAAGCGCATCGCCCTCGGCGACCTTGCGTCGGAGGACCACATCGTCCTGCAGCCGGAGAGCTCCCAATTTGCGCGCTATATACAGAAATGCTGCATCGACGCCGGCTTCCTGCCGCGGGTCTCCCAGCAAGTCGTCGATGCGCAGTCAGTGCCCAGCCTGATCGCAGCGGGTTTCGGCGTTGCCCTGGTTCCGCAATCAATAGCCCGCTTCACGACCGACGAGATCGTGTTCAGACCCATCAGGCCCTCGCCGCCGTCCGCCGACGTGTTTCTCGTCTTCAGAAAAGACGAGACGTCGATGGTGGTGCAAAATTTCATCAAGCTGGCGCGTCGTTTCCTCAGGCAGAAACGGAATGCGGGTCACCTCGTCGCCGGCAGATGATTTGGCCGACGGCGAACGCGACAGCGCGCAATAGCGTTACTACCTTTCGAGGCATGTAGAATTACATGCCACTTCAGAAGCTGAGCTGAACCTTCATGGATTGGCTGCGATCCCCCGCGATCTCGAAGGCGTGTATCGCCTCGTCCAGTCCAAAGACACCGGTCAGCAGCGGCGTCAGATCCACTCTCTTCTGGTTGATGAGGTCGACCGCCAGGCCGAACTCCTCGTGGAAGCGAAAGGTCCCGCGCATTTCGATTTCCTTGGCCACCACCAGGTTCTGCGGAATGGAGACATCGCCGCCGAGACCGAGCTGGATCAGAATGCCGCGCGGCTTGAGCACCTCTAGCCCCGAGCGAACGGCCCGCTCGTTGCCGGACGCCTCGAACTGGACATCGAAATAACCCTTGTTGGCCGAATAGGCGCCGAGCTGATCGGGATCGCTGGCGACATTGATGGTTCGATCAGCACCGAGCTGAAGCGCCTTCTCCAAAACCGCGGCCACAACGTCAGTCGCTACGATCTCGCGCGCACCGTGGAGACGCGCCGCGATGATCGCCAATGCGCCGATCGGACCGCATCCCGTCACAAGAACCCGTTTGCCGAGCAGCGATCCGGCACGGTTGACGGCGTGCAGGACGACCGCGAATGGCTCCGCAAAGGCCGCCTCATTGATCGAGACGCCGTCGGCGACCTTGTGGCACTGCCAGGCTTCGGCGACGAGACGCTGACGAAATGCCCCCTGGATATGCGGCATCGGCATCGCGCTGCCGTAGAAGCGCATGTTCAGGCACTGGTTCTGCTGGCCCTTCAGGCAATAGTCGCAAGCGTTGCAGGGCCGGCTCGGCGACACCGCGACACGGTCGCCGATCGCGAGGCCCGACACCGACCCACCCAGCGCCTTGACGGTGCCGGCGACCTCGTGACCGAGGATCATCGGCTCGCGCACCCGCACGGTGCCGAAGCCGCCATGGTTGAAATAATGCAGATCCGATCCGCAGATGCCGCCGGCCTCGACGGCGATCTCGACCTGTCCCGCACCGGCTGTCTCGGGTTCGCGTTCCTCGACCCGCAGATCGCGGGCCGCATGAATGACGACGGCTTTCATTGTTGCACTCCAGCGGCACAGACCTAGAGACTGGTGGTGATCCCGCCATCGACATAGAGCGTATGTCCGTTGACGAAGGACGAAGCCTTGCCGGACAGGAACACCGCAGCCCCGACCAGTTCCTCGACATTACCCCAGCGGGCCGCCGGTGTCCGCTTTTCGAGCCAGCTCGAGAATTCCGGATTGTCGACAAGCGCCTGGTTGAGCGGGGTCTTGAAGTAACCCGGCGCGATCGCGTTGACCTGGAGGCCGTATTTGGCCCAATCGGTGCACATGCCGCGGGTCAGATTCTTGATGGCACCCTTTGTGGCCGTGTAGGGCGCGATACCGGGACGCGCGAGCTCGCTCTGCACGGAGGCGATGTTGATGATCTTGCCCTGGCCGCGCCGGATCATGTGACGGGCGACGGCCTGGCCGACATAGAACGCGCTCGAAATATTAGTGGCGAGCAATTGCTCCCACTTCTCGACGGGGAAATCCTCGAGCGGCGAGCGAAACTGCATGCCGGCGTTATTGATCAGGATATCGATCGCGCCGGTATTCTTCTCGATCGCCTCGACACCGTCCCTGGCGGCTTGCGCCTGGGTCACGTCGAAGCCGGCCACCGACACCTTGTGCCCGGCGGCCGCCAGTCTCGCCGCGGCCGCATCAAGCTTGGCTGCGTCACGGCCATTCAGGACGATCTCGGCGCCGTGCTCGGCAAGGCCTTGCGCAAGCGCTAAGCCAATGCCCTGCGAGGAACCGGTGATGAGCGCCCTCTTACCCGTGAGTGCGAAAAGTTCAAATGCCATGTGACGATCCCGTGCTGGCTTCGAGCGCGAAAACTCACCGCCCGAGCGCCTTCTTGATACCGTTCAATCCGAGGCGCGGGAAGGGGTCAAGGTCGACTGGTAAGATTGCTATTCCTCAATCGCTCCACCGATCAGCCTGAGGTGCTCCCGGAAGCCGAACGCCGGATTCTGCCTACGCCGCGCCAGGTATTGCCCGAACGCCGCCTGGTCTCTGAAGCTCCGGCCCGCGTGCATTTCGCCGGCCTGACGGCGTTCCGTTGTCCTGATCATCTCTGCAGCTTGAACGATCTCGGCCAACCGCTCGCCCGGAAGGAAGACTACGCCATCTGCATCGCACGCTACCAGATCATCGGAACTGACCACCCAATCTCCCACCCGAGCCCAGGCGAGAACGTCGGGCGAACGTTTATCGAGCCGCTGAGGCCCGGTGGGTAGCGTGCCCAGGGAGAAGACAGGCAGTCCGATCTCGAGAAGCTCGGGGGTGTCGCGATGCAGTCCCCAGATGACGATGCCCGCCAGACCTGCGTTACGCACTTCAAGGGTCACCAGGTCGCCCACGCAGGCCTCGTCGACGCGACCTCCGTTGTCAACCACAAGCACGTCGCCGCGCTCCGCCGCTTCCAGAGCCTCGAGGAAAACATCCACGCTGCCGACGTGACGCGCCGGCCGAACCCGACCTGCGCACCGCATCGCGGTCGCTATCGGCCGCAGGGACGCCGGTGCGCACCGCACGACAACGCCGGTCCTGAGACAGGCATCGGCCAGGTGCGGCGTGCTCAACGCGCCGAGGCGCTCGATCAGTTCGCTGTTCATGACAATTGCCCCGAGTGCATTACTCTGTGGTTGAACGGTTCCTGTCGAAAACGAGCGGTTCCAACGCGTGACCCGCCAGAACCATGACTGAGGGTCTCAGGCTGGCAGCGGCCAGGTGATCTCCCTACCCTTCAGCTCGCGGTAGCGGCGGGCATTCGCGCGCAGGCTCCTGGGGTCCGACATGCCCCGCGACAGAAAATCCAGATCTAGTCGCGCCGCCGAATCGATGGCGGCCATCGTCGTTGCCTGTAAGGCGCGCTTGGAAAATGCATAGGCCGGATAGCAGTCAGGCGTCACGTGAGCGGCCCAGGCGACGGCGGCATCCAGAAGCTGGTCCGACGCCACCGTCTTCTGCACGACGCCCATCCGGCTTGCGGCCTCCAGGTCGTAGACCTGTCCGAACAGCGTGAACTCGGACGCGGCCTGCGTGCCGATCGCATATTTGATGATCTCGCAATAAACCGCCGGCATCGGAATTCCGATCGGCACCTCATTCAACGCAAACTGCAGCGCGCCTTGCGTCGCGATCCGATAGTCGCAATCGATCGCCGTGATGAACCCACCCGCATAGGCATGGCCATTGATCGCTGCGACGGTGGGCCGGGGATAGGTGAACAGGCGAAGATTGGTGGCGCGATACGCAGCGAACCAATCGTCGATCTCCCGGAGATTGCGGCGCGCGTACATGGCGAAGTGATGATCCAGGTCGAGGCCCGCCGAGAACACCTTGCCCGTCCCGGTGAGAACGACGGCACATTCGTTGAACTCCGTCTCGAGGCGATCGAACGCGGCGTGAAGATCGGCGAAGAATGTCGGGTTTTGCGCATTGACCTTGTTGGTATTCATCGTCACCACAACGACGTGGTCGTGTTTACGCTCGATAGTCCAGGGCATGTTGCATTCCTTCACGGTTGGTGAGCGGCCGGCTCGCGCCAGAGCCGAAGCTGCGCTCTCAGTTGAGCTTGAATACGCGTTCCGCATTGCCGGCGAGGAATGCGGCTTTGGCGGACTCCCCGAGATCGAGCGCGTCGAGACCGGCGACGCATTCGCCCGCCGGCCAGAACGGGTGGTTCGATCCGAACAGGATGCGGTGCCTTGGATTGCCGCGCATGTAGTCGACCAGTTCTTTGGGATACCGGCTGACCTTGTACGCCGACGTATCGATGAAGACGTTGGGATACTTCATCAGCAGCGAGAGCATCTCCCAGAGCCATGGCACACCAATGTGGCCGCCGACGATGCGCAGTTCGGGAAACTCAAGCGCAACACGATCCAGATAGGGGATGGGTCGCCCGGGCTCCGACTCCCTGAGCGGCCCGGCATGTCCGACCTGCGTACAGAAGGGAATGTCGAGCTCGCAGCACTCCGCAAACAGCGGATAGTATCGCCGGTCATCGGGCGGCAGGCCCCACACCCAAGGGAGCACACGTAGCCCCTTGAAACCATCCTGCTTCACACGACGACGAAGCTCGCGCACACCATCCATCGGCCGATAGAGATCGACCGACGCGATACCGACGAAACGGCCGGGATGAGCCCGGCAATGCTGCGCCACCTCGTCATTGCTGATCATCGGTCCGGACGGGCCGTGCCACGCACAGAGCATGCCGATCGAGACACCAGCCTGATCCATCTCCGCAAGGGTCGCCTCGACGGGTTGGCTCGTCTCCGACCACTTGCCGGGCTTCCACCGGCGCAGCGAGTCGAACATCGGATTGTGGATCCACTCCGCGTTCGGATGCTGCATCCAAGCGTCGATAATCATTGTGCCGCCACCCCTCCCTGATACGCGCGAAATCGGCATGACCACCCGTCCCCAAGCACAAGGGAGCGCTTTACATAACGACGTTATTAGAATATCCCGATAGTCCAATCGAACGCAAGGTCACGCAAGCGGTCTTCAATGTCGGGGATGAATTTCCGCCCTTGGGTTGACCTGTAGCGCGACTCGCGGCGACAAACGTGAGCGGCATCGACGGGAACGATCCCGTGGCCGCCCCTTGAAGTGCAAAAGAGCGAAAGTCGGCAGCAACCCATGGCAAGCCCTTCGGATCCAGACGTCGAAAGGCGCAAGGCCGCCGTGAGCGCATTCAAGCGGGAACTGATCCGGGACGCGGCCAAGCGGGTCTTCGTCGAGGTCGGCTTGCACGGTGCCTCGGTTCGCGAGATTGCCAAGGCGGCCGGATATACGACCGGCGCCATCTACGCGCAGTATGCGAGCAAGGAGGAGGTTTACGCCGACATTCTCCGCGAGTCCCTGAGCGACATGGCACGTGCTGTGGAACAAGCGGCCGCCGCGGCCAGGGTTGGTCACAAGGGCGCCGCTGCCCTGCGCGCCTGGTTCGAATATTTCCGCGACAGGCCAGCCGAGTACGACCTTGGCTTCTACCTGTATGGAGGAGCCAAACCTGCCGGCGTAGGCAATGAACTGAACCGGGAGCTCAATGTCCGACTGAGGCGTGTCTACGCTGCCGCGGCTGACGCACTGGAAGCCGACGGCCTGGTGAAGGCTTCGGAAAAACATGAGAGGGCGATCGCCGGAGCCTCCTGGATGTTCGGCGTGCTGCTCATGTTCAGGACCGGTCGCCTCAAGATCCTGTCGGTGGATGTGGAGCTGCTGGTCGATGAATGTCTGGCAACGTTCTATCGTGGCACGGCAGCACCCCGATCGCGGCGCTGAAGGGGCAGCTGATTGCGGCTTCAATCGGCCTGTTGATCTGCCACCGCTTCTTGCTGTGATCTTCGATAGTTGAACTGGCCATCGCACTCTGCTGGCCGCTCGATCGCCGCTACATCGAACCCTCGCGTGCCGACGCAAGCGGCGGTCTTCGCAGGACGACTTGACAAAATAATAACAGTGTTATCCAAATATATCTAGAATGCATATCCGCGGACGCCCTTGCAAACAGCCAACCTGAACGGCCGCCAATGATTCGCCTCTACACCTGGCCAACGCCGAACGGTCATAAAGTCCAGATCATGCTTGAGGAAGTCGGTGTGCCCTACACGGTACATCCGGTCGACATCATCCGTGGCGCTCAATTCAATCCTGACTATCTCGCGCTCAACCCGAACAACAAGGTGCCAACGATCGTCGATGAAGATGGCCCCGGCGGCAAACCACTCACAGTATTCGAGACGGGCGCGATCCTCGTATACCTTGCCGAGAAGACCGGACAATTCATGCCGTCGGACCCGCGGGCGCGTTCCGGGGTGATGCAATGGCTCATGTGGCAGATGGGAGGGCTTGGTCCGATGCTCGGCCAGGCGCAGCATTTCCATCGCTACGCCACCGAGAAAGTGCCTTATGCGATTGAGCGGTACACCAAGGAAGGCCGGCGCCTGTTGTGCGTGATGGAACGGCAGCTCGACGGGATCGACTACCTTGCCGGAGATTATTCCATCGCCGACATCGCCTGCTTTCCCTGGGTTCGCATCCACAAGATGGCGAACCAGAGCCTCGATGATCTGCCGCGCGTTTCGCGATGGTATGCGGCCATCCGTGCCCGCCCGGCGGTAGAGCGAGGCATCAAGCTGCTGCTCGATCAATGGGTTGACGTCACAAAGAGCGAGGAAGCGCGGACAAATCTGTTCGGCAGTCCCCAGTATCGGTCGAGCGCGAACGGATTGCCGTGAACAGATCCGATATGACCTCAACCGTCATTCTCTACGTCGATTACCGCAGCCCGTTCTCTTACCTCGTGAAGGAAGAAGCCTACGCGCTCGCACGGGATTTCGGCGTGAGGCTGCTCTGGCAACCCTTCACCACCGATTTCGAGGGAGCCTATGGCGGCGCAGTCGAAGAGCGAACCGACCGGGATTGGCGCAAGGTTCGCTATCTCTACATGGATGCAAGGCGCCTTGGTGCCCGGCGGGACTTGATCATCCGCGGCACGACTAAAATCTTCGACCCCACTCTCGCGCATATCGGCATGCTGCTTGCCTCACAGACGCACGATCCCGTGTTCCGCTGCTATCACGATACGCTCTGCGAGCGCTTTTGGCGCGGCGACCTCGATATCGAAGACGCGCGAGTGATAAGGGCCCTCCTCATCGAGGCGGGCGCGGATGGCAGCGCTTTCGACGCGCTGGTCGCATCCGGCAAAGGGGCCCGCCAATGCCGAGCGATCGCTGCGGAGGCTGAAGAGCGGGGCGTTTTCGGCGTCCCGACATTCGTGCTGCAGGATACAGGCGAGCTCTTTTGGGGCAGCGATCGGGTCTGGCTGCTGCGCGAGCGGCTGTCGGACAAGCTGTAGCCAGCAAAGACAGCAGGAGCGCAGCCTGCCAACCCTGTCATTTTCCTTCCACCTCGTTGAACGCCTCACGCGCATTCCGGAAGGCATCGATTCCGGAGGGGATGCCGCAATACACGCCGACCTGCAGCAGGATCTCCTTGATCTCGTCCTTGGTGAGGCCGTTCTTTAGCGCCCCCTTGACGTGCAGCTTCAGTTCGTGGGGCCGGTTCAGTGCCCCGAGCATCGCCAGATTAACGATGCTGCGGGTGCGGCGGTCCAGTCCCGGACGGGTCCACAATGCCCCCCAGCAAAATTCAGTCGACCATTCCGCCATCGTCCGGGTGAACTCGTCGGCGCCGGCGATGGATTTGTTGACGTAGTCCTCGCCGAGCACTTCCTTGCGGACCTTCAGGCCTTTTTCGAACAATTCGCTCATCGTTGGTTCCTTCCACGGTTTGAGTACTCTTTTTCAAGGCAGCGCGGCTCAGCCGTGCGCCCTCATCAGGCCCGAGACGTCCGCAAGCGTATCGAGACGCCACACATCATCGATGATGCGATCCATATCCCAACCGGCGCCACCCAACCGCGCACAATCGCGCAGTTTCGCTTCGATATCGCGGTCCGACAGCGGATCGGCAAGACTGCCCTTCGCTTCCATCACAATCTCGCTGAGCGTCTCTCCCGACGTCAGTTGGATAATGACGCGCGCGGCACCATCCGGAAGCGAAGCGTCAAGCGCCGCCCTCACCTTCTGGCGCAGGGACACGATGTCCGGTCGAAATACGGTCGCATCCGCGAACTCGGTGACGCCGGCCGCACCCAACAGCAGCGCACAGGCGGCGCAATGATGAATGCTGACCCGTGCATCGCGTTCGTTACGAACCGGCCGGTCGCCGCGCGCCAGCAGCAGCGCCGAGCCCTGCACCGTGATGGAGGCGATATCATCGATGCGCTGGTTCAGCTTCGCCCGCAAATTGAAGCAGGCATCGATCACCGCATGAAACACGATGCCCGCCGGATAGGGCTTGTAGGTATTTTTCGTAATCTCCCAGGTCCTGCCGAGACCGCCCGTCAAGCGTGCAGTATCTGGCACGTCCCCCATGGCGCGGGCCCAACCGAGCGGCCCTTCAATGGCCCGCGGCGATGCGGAATAGCCTTCTGCCGCGAGCAATGCCGCGAACAGGCCGTTGCGCGCCGCGTTGCCGACGCTGACATTCTTGGCGGCGCTCGGCAGGTTTTCGACGATCCCGGCCGATTGGCTGGCGGCAATTCCGATCGCATTCGAAATCTGGTCCGCCGGGAGCTCGAGCAGTTTCGCGCAGGCCGCGGCCGCACCGAACACCCCGCAAGTCGAGGTGATGTGCCAGCCACGCGCGTAATGTCCAGGGGACACCGCGTTGCCGATGCGGCATTCCACTTCCACACCAAGAATGAATGCCGTGAGAACAGCCTGCCCCGAAAATCCCCGCGTTTGCGCCAACGCCAGAACCGGCGCTGCGACGGGCGCGGCCGGATGAATGATGGTGTCCAGATGGGTATCGTCGAAATCAAGCAGGTTGGCCGAAACCGCGTTGACGAACGACGCGCCCAGCGCATCGAGCCGTTCCGGACGGCCGATGACCGCAGATGTCGCTGCACCGCTGAACGGCAATAACGTGCGCAACGCAGCGCTGACGGCGGGGTCATATGCCGAACCGAGCGCGGTGGCGAAAAAATTCAGGATCGAGCGTTTAGCTTCGTGATTATGCGCGGCAACATCCGCCCACAACGTGCCAGCAACGAAATCGGCGAAAATTGTGCCGGCGCCTTGCGCTTCATCCTGCCGCACTGAGCGAGTTCCTCGGATCTTGTTTTTCCGACCCTATTCCGGCGCGGCATCGCCTGTCGACAAGAATCTTATGCTTGACAGATTGACTGACAATCTTGACATTCGGCGAAACGCGACCGGGGAACCCTGGCGCGGCAAGAACAAGAAAGCGCCCGTGCTTGCGGCGCGACAGGGAGCGAACCATGGCAGCAGCAGAAACAATCGGCTTTGTCGGCACGGGCCGCATGGGTGGACCGATGGCCGGGCGTCTGCTCGACGCCGGCTATTCGCTGTGCGTTTACGATTCGCAGAGCGAGGCGACCAAAGCACTGGTTGCGCGTGGCGCACGGCTTGTGAAATCGCCCGCCGAAGTCGCATCGAGCGCAGACATCGTGCTGGCAAGCCTCCCGACTCCGGACATCGTCAAGGCGGTTGCGCTGGGGCCCGATGGAATCGTTGCCGGAAACCGCGCCACGGTCCTGATCGACCTGTCCACCACCGGACCCGGCGCGGCCAAATTGATCGCGAAAGGGTTCGAACCGAGAAACCTGACGCTGGTCGATGCGCCGGTCAGCGGTGGCATCAAGGGCGCGGTGAACGGCACGCTCGCGGTGATGGTGTCCTGCCCGAAGGCGACCTATGAAAGGGTTGAGCCGATCCTGAAGCACTTCGGAAAGCTGTTTTACACCGGTGACAAGCCGGGCACGGCACAGACGGCGAAACTCGCCAACAATCTGATGGCGGCTGCAGCACTGGTGATCACCTCCGAAGCGGTGGCGATGGGGGTCAAGGGCGGCGTCAACGCCAAGGTGCTGATCGATATCATCAACGCCAGCAGCGGTCGCAATAGCGCCTCGGAAGATAAATTCCCCCGCGCAGTGCTTCCCGGCACGTTCGATTTCGGATTTACCACCGGCCTCTCCTACAAGGACGTTCGGCTCTGCGTCGATGAAGCCGAGGCGATGGGCGTCCCGATGGTCTGCGGCTCGGTGGTCCGGCAGATGCTCGCCATCACCAACGCCAAATATGGCGCCTCATCCGACTTCACCTCGATCGCAAAAGTGCTGGAGGAATGGGCCGGCGTGGAAATGCGCGGCTAGACCCGGGCGTCGCGCGAGGGACGATTGCCATGACGATCGGATCTGCTGGACCAGGCGAAGTTTCATTGGCGCGTGCGCTGGCGCGCGCCGCACTTGCCGTCGATCCCGGTCGCTTCGATGCCGAAGTCATCGCCAAGGCGAAAATCTGCCTGCTGGATTTTCTCTCCTGTGCCTTCGAGGCGCGAAATCATCCGTGGAGCCGCCAGGCGATCGGCATCGCACGCGAGGTTGGAGACGGCGCGACCGTCATCGGCACCCACACCCTCGCCTCGCCGGGTGATGCGGCCTTCGCCAACGCCACCATGGGCCACGGCCTGGTGCGCGAAGACATGCACGCCGCCAGCATCTGCCACCATGGCGTGGTGATCTGGCCGACCCTGCTCGCATTGTCGGAGCGAACATCGCTATCCGGCGCATCATTCCTTGCCGCCGCAATCATCGGCTATGAGGCCGGCGCGCAGATCGGCCGCGCGCTCTTTACCGCCGACCTCGCCCGCCTCTACCGGCCGACCGGCCTTGTTGCGCCACTCGGCGCAGCGCTAGCGGGAAGCTATGCCCTCGGCCTTACCGAAGATGCCGCAACCAGCGCGATTGCCATTGCCGCCAACACATCGTCCGGCCTGAACGAATGGCCGCGCGCGGGCGGCTCCGAGATGTATTTCCACCCGGGCTTTGCCGCGCGCAACGCGATTGCCGCGATCGAACTGGCCGAGGCCGGCGCCGTCGCTTCGGAAACAATCCTCGAGGGCGAGGCCGGATTGTTCGCCGCCTTCCGCCGCCAGCCTGCTCCGTCCGAGATCCGGTTGTTTGCCGGCCCGCAGCCCGAGATCATGGCCGTCTACAACAAGCCCGCTCCCGCCTGCAATTTCGCGCAGACCGCGGCGCAGGCAGCCCTGCGCGCCGCGCGCGAACTCGGGACAGCGGAAGACATCGCGACCGTTGCGATCCGGGTCCCCGAAGCGGCGGCCCGCTACCCCGGCTGTGACTCCAAGGGGCCATTTCACAATGCGTTGCAAGCCAAGATGAGCATTCCCTTCAGCGTCGCCGCCGTGCTGGCGCGCGGCGCGCTCGAAGAGGAAAATTACGCTGATGTCGGCGATCTCAGGATTCTGCGCCTCGTCGAACGGACCGATTTGCAAAGCGATCCTGGCCTTACCGCCGCGTTCCCCGCGAACCAGGGCGCCGAGGTCCTTGTTGGGTTGCGCGGTGGAAAAACCATCCATCAGCGTCTCGACAATGTCATTGCCGCGACGCCGGAGGAAATCCGTGTCCGCTTTCGGCAAGCTGCTTGCGATGTCATCGGCGACAAGCGCGCACGGCATCTGGAAGAACTCGTCGACGATTGCACATCGCTTCCGGACAGCCGCGTCATCGCCGCCCGGTGCCGACTCGAACCGACAGAGCAACGACTGCGGCCAGCGTCATGATCGATAACGACAAACGGAAAATGGGGGGCACAATGTTCAAACCGGAGACGGCCGACGCGGCCATATCTATAGCTGATCCGAAACCGGGATACTCCCTTCCCGCGCGAGGTCTCCGGTGACCCAGGCACTGGAAGGCTTCCTGCAAGCATTGTCCGCCGGACTTTTGATCGGCGCGGTCTACGGCTTGATGTGCGTCGGGCTCGGGCTGATTTTCGGCGTCATGCGGGTGATCAATTTCGCCCAGGGCGATTTCATGATGCTCGGCATGTATGCGGCGTTCTATTTCTTCACCGCGCTCGGCGTTCAGGCCACGTTCGGCAACACCTTTGGACCGTTTGTCGCAATCCTGCTGGCCGGCCCGGTGCTGGCTGTCTTCGGTTACTTCGTCCACCTGACACTGATCTCGCGCGTATCAGGCACGCGCACCTCTTCGCTCGAGGGCGAGGGTCATTATGCCCAGCTCATTCTGACGCTGGGGATCGCGCTGATCCTGCAGAATGGCGGCCTGCTCGTGTTCGGTTCGGTGCTGGCATCGATCCGAACGCCGCTATCGAGTTCGGCGTGGGAGCTTGGACCGTTGTTTTATGACGTCAGCGTCTTCATCAACAAGGCGCGCGGGATAGACGCGGTTGTTTCGCTGGTGACGATGTTGCTATTGACGCTCATGATCACGCGGTCGCGGATCGGAAAGTCGCTGCGCGCCGCTGCCGACAACCCCACCGCGGCGACCTATATGGGTATCGACGTCGATCGCGCGCACCGCATTGCCTTCGCGCTCGGCACCGGTATCACCGCCATTGCCGGCGGCCTGCTCGCCACCAACTATCCATTTCACCCCTTTGTCGGAGTCGAATACGTCATCGTCATGTACGCCGGCGTCGTGCTCGGCGGCATGGGCAGCATTGTCGGTGCCTTCTGGGGCGGCATGACGATCGGCCTGGTCCAGCAGATGTCCACGCTGATCCTGCCGACGCAATTGCAGAACGCCGCGATCTTCGTGGTGTTTCTTCTGATCATCTTCTTCCGCCCGCAAGGTTTCTTCGGGCGCATGGTCGAGAGGACATGACCATGCGTGGATGGCGATCGCTGCTGCCTATCATTGTGTTCACCGCACTCTATGCGGCGGTGTCGCTGAGCGTGACCAATTCCTATTACCAGTTGGTGATGACGCTGGTTCCGGTCTGGGCGATATTCGGCCTGTCGTGGAACCTGCTCAGCGGATACACCGGGCTGATATCGTTCGGTCATGCGGCCTTCTTCGGCGTCGGGGCCTATGCCGTCGTGCTCGGCCAGATCCATTTCGATCTGTCGCCGTGGATCATGATCCCCATCGCAGCCATTCTCGGCGGCATTGCCGGATTGCTGATCGGATTTCCGACTTTCCGCCTGCAGGGCCACTACTTCGCGCTGGCGATGCTCGCCTACCCGCTCGCCATTCTCTATGTGTTCGAATGGCTCGGCCTTCAGGAAGTCACGCTGCCAATCAAGCGCGACAATCCGATCGCCTATATGCAATTTGCCGATCACCGTCTCTACACGCTGCTGGCGCTGGCGATGATGCTCGGCACGATCCTGCTGACGCGGGCGATCGAACGATCGCGCTTCGGCATGGCGCTGCTGGCGATCAAACAGAACGAGGCCGCCGCGGAAGCCGCGGGGATCAACACGCTGGCCTGGAAGCTCCGGGCCGTCACTGTCAGCGGAGCCATCGCCGGAGCGGTTGGCGGATTTTACGCGGTCGTGCTGCTGGTGGTGACCCCGCAATCCGTATTCGGCATGCTGGTGTCGGCCCAGGCGCTGACGGTCGCCATGTTTGGCGGTGTCGGAACGGTCTGGGGGCCGGTGATCGGATCGGTGATCCTGATCCCACTCGCGGAAACGCTCAACGCCGAAGCAGGCTCGCGCTTTCCCGGCATTCAGGGGGTGATCTACGGCCTCGCCATCATATGCGTCATCCTTCTCGCGCCTGAGGGCCTGTTCTGGAAAGTGCGTGACTTCCTGCGCAAGCGGTCGGCACCATCGGCTGCGGCGAAGTTGAGCGCACCGGATGTTCCGGTCGCGGCTGCCGTCCCCGCCGCACCGGCGCCAGCGCGTGCCAAACGACCCACTGGGACAGGCGACGTCGTTCTCGAAGTACGTAACCTGTCGCGTTCCTTCGGCGGATTGAAAGCCGTTCAGGATGTCAGCTTCAAGCTGCGGCGAAACGAGATCCTCGGGATCATCGGCCCCAACGGGGCCGGCAAGACCACGCTGTTCAACCTGTTGAATGGTTTCCTTCGGCCAGGTACGGGCGAGATTCTCCTCGACGGACGCGAGATGTCCGGCCGCAAGCCGCACGAACTCTGCGAGGCCGGCATCGGCCGCACCTTCCAGATCATGCGCCCGTTCCTGCGCATGTCGATCTCGGACAACGTCGTGGTCGGAGCCTATGTCCGCGCCAAGACCGATGCCGAGGCAAGGCAACTGGCGACTGACGCGATTGCCCGCGTCGGCCTGTCCGAAATCGCCGACCGCATCGCCGGTGAACTCACGACCAAGGAATTACGCCTGATGGAGCTCGCCCGCGCGCTGGCCGGACAGCCACGTATCCTGCTGCTCGACGAGACGCTCGCAGGCCTCGGCCATGACGAAGCCAACGAGGTCGTAGCCGTAATCCAGCGGCTGGCCCGCGACGGCATGACGATCGCGATCATCGAACACACGATGCAGGCGATGGTTCGCCTGGTCGACAGTTTCCTGGTGCTCGACCATGGCGCCGTTATCGTCGAGGGCGAACCTGAAGCGGTGACCCGCGACAGCCGCGTCATCGAGGCCTATCTCGGCAAAAAATGGGTGGCCCATGCTCCGCATTGAAGGGCTGACCGCCGGCTATTCCGCAATTCCCGTGTTGAACGGCGTCTCAATCAAGGTCGAGGAAGGCCAGTTCGTCGCCATCGTCGGACCGAACGGCGCCGGCAAAACCACGCTGTTCAAGACGATTTCCGGTATCGTGCGCCCAAGCGCGGGAACCATCACATTCGGAGATCACGACCTGCTGGCGATCCGGCCGGCGCAACGCGCGCATCTCGGCATCGCCCACGTCCCGGAGGGCCGTCAGGTGTTTCCTTCGCTCACCGTGATGGAAAACCTCGAAATGGGTGCGATGACGGAGGCTGGCCAGCGCGACTGGAAACGCAACATCGAGCGCATTTTCGAATGGCTGCCGATCCTCGCCGAACGCCGCGGCCAGTTCGCAGGTACGCTCTCGGGCGGACAGCAGCAGATGCTGGCGATCGGCCGCGGGCTCGCAGGCTCGCCCAAGCTCCTGATGCTGGATGAACCCTCCATGGGTCTCGCGCCCACGATCGCGGATTTCATCTTCGAGCGGCTGATCGAAATCCGCCGGCAATCAAACCTGACGATCCTGCTGGTCGAACAGCGCGTGGCAGAGGCGCTCGAATCCGCCGACCACGGCTACGTTCTGGAGGCAGGCCGTGTCGCACTCGAAGGCAACAACCAAACCTTGCGGGCGGACGATCGCATCCGCAAGGCCTACCTCGGCATGTAACCAACGAACAACACCATTGGGAGGACGAAAATGGGCCAGGAAAAGATTGAGGACAACCTATCCGGCAGGAACTCGAAGACATCGCTGACGCGGCGGACCGTGCTCTCAGGTGCGGCTGCTATCGGCCTGTCGACGGTGGCACGCGCGCAGCAGCCGGCCGAGGTCAAGGTGGGCCTGATCGTGCCGCTGTCGGGCATCTACACAAGGCCGGGTCAGGTGATGCGCATGGGCGCCGAAATGGGCATCGAGCACATCAACGCGCAAGGCGGCATCAAATCGCTCGGCGGAGCGAAGATGAAGCTTGTCGTGATCGATTGTGGCGACACCACGGAAAAGGCCAAGAACGCGGCGCAGCGCATGGTCGCCCAGGAGGCCGATCTGGTTGCAGCAACCGGCTCCTATCTGAGCTCCTTCACGCTGGCGGTCACCGAGGTCACCGAGCGCGCCGAACTACCAATGCTCACGCTGTCCTATTCGGACTTGCTGACCGAGCGCGGCTTCAAATTCATCTTCCAGACGGCGGCGCCTGCGAGCCGGCAATCGGAGCTCGGCCTGCCCGAACTGATGAAGCTCGCGGAAGCCGCATCCGGCAAGCGCCCGAAGACGGTGGCGATGCTGATGGACAACACGGCGACGTCGGTTGCGACCGCCAAGGCGCTCAAGGAGAAGATCTTTACGCAGGAAGGCCTGCAACTGGTCGTGGAGGAAGTCTGGACGCCACCGCTTTCGGACGCCACGCCGCTGATTCAGAAGGTAAGGTCAGCCCGCCCGGACCTGCTGCTGTTCATGCCCAACGCGATTTCAGATGCCAAGCTCGGCCTGGAAAAAATCAACGAGTTCGGGCTCGGCCAGGGCAAAATTCCGACCGTCTCCTTCTCGATCACGATCGCCGAGCCCGACATGCTGCAAAGCGTCAGCACCGACGCCGTGCAGGGCATCATGACGGTAGTCGCCAACTGGGGCTCGAAGGGCCACGAAGCCTTGATCGCCGAGTTGAAGGCAAAATACAAAGAGCCCTGGATGACGCAGAACGTCATCTCGACCTATGGCGACATGTGGCTGATGAAGGCCGCGCTCGAACAAGCCGGCAAGGCCGACCGCCTTGCCGTTGCGCAGGCGTTCCGCACCATGGACGGCGGTCCGTCGAAACACTACCCCGGTGGTCAGCTCAAGTTCGACGAAAAGGGCCGCCGTGTCGGCGCCGGCGTCGTGATCGTGCAATGGCAGTCCGGCGTGCCCGTCACCGTCTTTCCGTCCGACCTCGCATTAGCCGCTCCGTTCTGGCCGAAGAAAGCTTGATCGCAACGCGTTTCAAACATTTCAGGGAGGAATAGTCATGACAAAAAATACCCGGGCCGCATTGACACGGCGTAGCCTGCTCGCCGGCGCATCCGCCGGTCTGATCTCGTCTCGGGTGTGGGCTCAGCAACCGTCCGAAGTGAAGGTCGGATTGCTGGTGCCGATCTCGGGTCTCTATGCGCGCCCGGGAGCCGTGATGCGCCACGGCGCCGAGATGGGGGTGGAACACATCAATGCGCAGGGCGGTATCAAGTCGCTCGGCGGCGCTAAGCTCAAGCTGGTCGTGCTCGATTCCGGCGATACGACCGAGAAAGCCAAGAACGCCGCGCAACGCATGGTCGCCCAGGAGACCGATCTGGTGGCCGCAAGTGGTGCTTATCTCAGTTCATTCACGCTGGCCGTCACGGAGGTCACGGAACGGGCCAATCTTCCAGTCCTCACCCTCTCCTACTCCGATCTCATTACCGATCGCGGCTTCAAATATGTCTTCCAGACCTCGGCAACGGCGGGATCGCAGGCAAAACAGGCCTTGCCCCAGATCGTGAAGCTGGCGGAAACGGCCTCAGGCAAGAAACCCAAGACGGTCGCGATCATCACCGACAACACCGCGGCATCGGTTTCTTCGGCAAAGGCGATGCGAGACGGCCTGCTTGCCGAAAACGGGCTGCAACTGATCGTCGACGAAACCTTTACCCCGCCGCTCGCCGACGCCACCCCGCTGGTTCAGAAAATCCGGTCGGCGAAACCTGACCTGCTGTTCTTCCTGCCGACCGTGATTTCCGACGCCAAGCTGCTGCTCGAGAAGATGAACGAGTTCGGCCTCGGGCAAGGCAAGATTCCGACCATCTCGTTCGGCATCGCCATCGCCGAACCCGACATGCTGCAGACCGTAAGCCCGGAATTGCTGCAGGGCCTGCTCACCTGCGTCGCCAGTTGGGGCGCCAAAGGGCACGAGGCCCTCATTGCCGAACTCAAGACGCGCTACAAGGAACCGTGGATGACGCAGAACGCGATCTCCACCTATGGCGACATGTGGGTGATCAAGGACGCGCTCGAAAAAGCCGGCAAGGCTGATCGCGTTGCCGTCGCCGACGCGCTGCGCACCATGGATGCCGGTCCCTCCAAATATTACCCGCTCGGCGAAATCAAGTTCGACGAAAAGGGCCGCCGCGTCGGCGCCGGGATGACCATCGTGCAGTGGCAATCCGGCGTACCGGTCACGGTATTCCCGCCGCAACTGGCGCTTGCCCAGCCGTTCTGGCCGAAAACCTAACTGAAGATTGGATAGCAAAATGGACAAGGCGACATACGATCGAGGCCTCCAGATCCGCAAGAGCGTGCTGGGGAACGAGTTCGTCGACAAGGCGATCGCATCGGCCGACGACTTCAACCGGCCGATGCAGGACCTCACGACGGAATATTGCTGGGGCTACGTTTGGGGCCGCGAAGGCCTTTCGCACAAGACCCGCAGCTTTCTCAACCTGGCGATGCTGTGCGCGCTGAACCGGCCGCAGGAACTCAAGACCCATGTGCGGGGCGCGCTGACCAACGGCGCCACGCGCGAAGAGATACGCGAGGTGTTCATGCAGGTCGCGATCTATTGCGGCGTGCCAGCCGGCGTAGACGCCTTCCGTAACGCCAAGGAAGTGTTTGCCGAACTGGACAAGAAATAGCCGGAGTCTGAGATGTTGAAGGGCAAATGGGCTCTCGTGACCGGGGCAACGGCAGGCCTGGGCCTCGCCGTGGCCGAAAGCCTTGCAGGCGCGGGAGCCAGCATTGTCCTGCACGATTTGGTCGAACCGGTGCAGACGCGAGATCGTCTTCGCACGCAGTTTGGCGTCGAGGTGGTCAGCATCGCAGCCGACCTGTCGCAGCGCACCGCCATAGAAGCTGTCATGGCCGACCTGCTCGGCCGCACCGGCGCGGTCGACATATTGGTGAACAATGCGGTGGTCCGGCATTTTTCACCGGTCGAACACTTCCCGCCGGAACGATGGGACGAAGCGCTCGCCGTCAATCTGTCGGCCCCGTTCCACCTGATCCGTCTCGCATTGCCCGGGATGAAAGAGCGACGCTGGGGCCGCATCATCAACATGGCCTCGATCTATTCGACCCGCGCCGTCGCGGACCGCATCGACTATGTGACCACCAAGACCGCTATCGTCGGCTTGACCCGTGCGGTCGCGATCGAGACCACGAAGAACGGAATTACGTGCAACGCGCTGTGCCCGGGCACGCTGCCCACGCCGGCCATTCTGGGAAAAATCGCAGGGATCGTGGCCAGCGAGGGCCGCAGCATCGACGAGACCACAAGCGACTATCTGGCGACGCGTCAACCGACCGGACGATTTGTCGCCATGGAAGGCGTCGGCGCGATGGCAGCCTTCCTCTGCAGCCCGGCCGCGCAGGACATCACAGGGGCAACGCTGCCGATCGATGGGGGCTGGTCCATCGCATGAGCGTCATCGGCTACCCCCCACAGGAGATACACAATGACTGAAGCATCGAGCCGAAATGCCCTGGTAACCGGCGCCGCCGGTGGCATGGGTCGTGCCATTACGAAAGCGCTGGTCGAAAGCGGGCGAAGGGTCGTACTGGCCGACCGCGATCCGGCCTCGCTTCGCGAGTTCGCCGCCGAAATGGGCGACAACACATTCCCGATCGAGCTCGATATTACCGACGCCAAAGCCGTGGACCGCCTGCCCGATCTCGTCCCGGACGCCTTCAAGCCGATCGACATCCTCGTCAACAATGCCGGTCACGACATCGGCGGCCGGACGCGCTTCGATGTCGGCGCGGCGGACGATTGGTCCGCGATCATACAGACCAATTTGATCGGCCTGATGCGGGTGACCCGTAGCCTGCTACCCGACATGGTCAGGCGTAACACGGGCCATATCGTCAACATCAGCTCGATCAACGCCGTACGCATCGTTCCTGACATGGCCGCCTACAGCGCCAGCAAGGCGGGCGTGCACATGTTTACTGAAACGCTCCGGGGAGAGCTCGCAGAAACCGCGATCCGGGTAACCGAGATGCAGCCCGGCCTGACCAGGACCAACATTATCCTCACCCGCTACCGCGGCGACCGGGAGAAGGAAAAGGACTATTTCGACCAGTTCAAGATGGCGCTCGATCCGGCCGATATTGCCCGGTCGATCGTCTTTGCGTTGGACCAGCCGCCGCATGTTCAGATTGCGGAGATGATGATTCTGCCCGTAAATCGCTATTGAACCAATGTCGGCACCAAGGCGGTAGACAATGGATAAACGCGGTGAATTGCAATCCACGCTCCGGATCGAGGACGTTCCGACCGTCCGGTCGATGGTAGCCCAAAAGCTGCGTGAAGCGATCATGTCCGGGATACTGAAGCCGGGCCAGCGCCTGATCGAACGCGAGCTTTGCGAGATGACCGGCGTGAGCCGTCCGTCCATTCGCGAGGCACTTCGGCTGCTGGAGGCCGACGGCCTGGTCAACACGGTCCCCCATCGCGGCCCCGTCGTCAGCACCATCAGTCTCGAGGAAGCAAAACAGCTCTACGCGGCACGTGCCGTTCTCGAGGGATTTGCCGGGCGTGAATGCGCCCGCCTGCACGATCCCGCCGTCGTTCGCCGGATCGGCGATGCACTCTCCAAATTGAAAGCCGCATTCGCCGATGGCGACCTTATGACGGCCCTTGAGGCCAAGACTGAGTTCTACGCCGCGCTGATCGGCGGCTGTCAAAACGCCTTCATCGAACGAATGCTCAGGCCGCTGCATGACCGGATCACGCTGTTGCGAATCACCTCGATGTCGCAGCCGAAGCGAATCAACAAGAGCCTGCGCGAGGTCACCGCGATCTGGCGCGCAATTCAGAGCGGTGACCCAGATCTCGCCGAGCAATGCTGCGTCGATCATATCAGGGCGGCGGCGGTGGCCGCGCTCAGCATGATCGAGCAATCATCCGCGTCGAACGAAAAGGCGACCGCGGATGAATGACCCAACGTTATTTCGATCAAGCCGTTTCAAAGGGCCACAAGGCCGATAGGAACTTGCCATGAAGTTCGTAAAACGCGTTTTTCTGATGCTGCTATTGTCGCCCGTACTGCCGGCATTCGCCCAGGAATTTCCGAGCCGGCCGATCACGATGGTCGTTCCCTTCTCGGCCGGCGGCCCAGGCGACGTCATTGCCCGCCTGCTCGGGACATCGATGAGTGCGACGCTGAAGCAGGCGGTCGTCATAGAAAACGTCGTCGGCGCCGGTGGCACCCTCGGTACCAATCGCGTCGCCAAGGCCGCGCCTGACGGCTACACCCTGCTGCTGATGCATGTCGGCCAGGCGACCGCGCCCGCGCTCTATGCGAAGCTGCCGTTCGATCCCGTCGGCGACTTTGCGCCGATCGGCCTCGTCACCGACGTGCCCATGATCCTGGTGGCGCGCGCGAATTTTCCAGCCAGGGACCTGAAGGAACTGGTCGCCCATGTCCGCGCCCAGGGCGACAAGGTCACTTATGGCAATGTCGGCCTCGGCTCCGCGTCGCATCTGTGCGGGCTGATGTTCATGAGTGCCATCGAAGCCAAGCTCACGCCGATCTACTACAAGGGCGGCGGCCCCGCGCTGAACGATATCATCGCCGGCCACATCGACATCTATTGCGATCCGGCAACCGGACCTACGCCTTATATTCAGGCCGGCACCATCCCGGGTTACGCCATCACCAGCAAAAAACGCGTCCCGACCCTGCCGAACGTGCCGACTTCGGCGGAAGCCGGGGTGCCGAAGTTCGACGTCACCACCTGGTACGGGCTGTACGCACCGCGCAATACGCCGAAGCCGATCATCGACGCGCTCGTCGATGCCCTGCAAAAGGCGCTGAAGGACCCGCCACTGGTCAACCGCTTTGCTGAGCTCAGCATGGCGCCCGTTGATGAAGAGCGAGCCACACCCGCGGCACTCGAAGCACTCCTCAAGGCTGAGATTGATAGATGGGGCCGGATCATCAGGGATGCCGGCATTGCGCCGCAGTAAAAGACTGCAGGCAGCAATATCAGTTGCTGCTTCTCCTTCGGCGATACCTGCCTCGACGATACGTGTGCGAACGTCGATCTCTATGCGGACCTGAGGCCTCAAGGTAGGTGAGCGTCAGAGCACGCGGTAACGTTGTCCCCTTTCAGCTACACGTATCCGTCAGGCCATCCGGGTCAGCAGAGCTATTCCTTCAGCGCTTCCTCGCGCTTGGAGCGGATGGCGGGCAGCGTGATCAGCACGACGGCGACGGCGGCTGCTGCCAGCAGGCCGCCGGACAATGGCGAGGTCAGGAACACGGTGCTGTCGCCGCGCGAGAGCACCATGGCGCGGCGAAAGTTCTCCTCGATCGCCGGACCCAGCACCAGCCCCAGCAGCAAGGGCGCGGCCGGAAGGTCCAGCTTCATCAGCATGTAGCCAAAGATGCAGAACAAGGCCGCCTCGTAGACTTCGAACGTGCCGTTGTTGATCGAGAACACACCGATCGAGCAGAACACCATGATGGCCGGAAACAAATAGCGATAGGGAATCGAAAGCAGCTTCACCCACAGTCCTACCAGCGGCAGATTGAGGATCACCAGCATCAAATTGCCGATCCACATCGAAACGATCAGGCCCCAGAACAGCGGGGGGTTTTTGGTCATGACCTGCGGGCCGGGCTGAATATTGTGGATCGTCATGGCGCCGACCATCAGCGCCATCACCACGTTGGACGGGATGCCCAGCGTCAATAACGGAATGAACGAGGTCTGGGCGCCGGCATTGTTGGCGGATTCAGGACCCGCCACGCCTTCGATCGCCCCCTTGCCGAATTGCTCCGGATGCTTGGAGAGCTTCTTCTCCAGCGTGTAGGAAGCAAAGGAAGACAGTACGGCCCCGCCACCAGGCAACACGCCGAGCATGGTGCCAAGCGCCGTGCCGCGGAAGATCGCCGGCATCATGCGGCGAAAATCCTCGCGCGTCGGGAACAGGTTCCTGATCTTCTGGGTGACCAGCGAGATGTCACCGTGCGGTTCGAGGTTCCTGACGATTTCGGCGAAGCCGAAGATGCCCATGGCGAGCGGCACAAAGTCGATGCCGTCGAACAATTGCGGAATGCCGAATGCGAAGCGCTGGGTGCCGCTGTTGATGTCGGTGCCGATCAGGCTGAGCAGCATGCCGAGCACCACCATGCCGATGCCTTCGATGAACGGACCGGAGGACAGCACCGAGGCGACGACGAGGCCGAGGATCATCAGCGAGAAGAATTCCTTCGGCCCGAACAGCAAGGCGGTGGCAGCCAGCGGCTGGGCGAGCGCGGCAACCGCCAGCGTGGCAACGGTGCCCGCAAAGAACGATCCGATCGCCGCGGTCGAGAGCGCGACACCGGCCCTGCCCTGCTTCGCCATCTGATAACCGTCGATGGTGGTGACGACGGACGAGGACTCGCCCGGCAGATTGACGACGATGGCCGTGGTCGACCCGCCATACTGCGCCCCGTAGTAGATGCCCGCGAGCATGATCAGTGCGGCTTCCGGTGTCAGCGCGTAGGTGATCGGCAGCAGCATGGCGATCGTCGCGAGCGGCCCAAGGCCCGGCAGCACCCCGATCAGCGTTCCCAGCAGGCAGCCGATGAAAGCATAAACGAGATTGGTCAACTGGAACGCGGTGGAAAAGCCGATCGCAAGATTATGAATGAGATCCATCCCCGATGCTCCGGCTCAGTTGAACAGGGTCGGCCAGACCGGGAACTTCAGCCCGAGGCCATAGACGAACACGCCGACGCACAACACGATCAGCACCGCGGCGTTCGCCAGCGCGCCCTTCAAGGTGAACTCGGGACTGGCCTTGCTCGAAACCATGATCAGAACGAACAGCGAGATCACGAAGCCGAGTGGATAGAGCAGGAAGGCAAAAAGCATCACCGAGCCGGTCACCCACAACAGCCCCTTCAGGTCCCACGCCCGTAGCCGTTGCATTTCCGCCGTCGGCCGCATGGCGCCGGCCATCACGAACAGCCCGATTGCCGCCAAGACGATGCTCAACAGCCGCGGAAAATAGCCCGGCCCCATTCGCGCCGTGGTGCCCGGCGCGTAGCCCAGCGCCACCGCATAGAAGAAAACGGCAACGGTCAGGAAGAACGCGCCGGACACGAAGGCGCGCCGGTCGCGGATTGTCAGACGTGACGTGACGTTCTTCATGGCGCTTTGCGATCTCCCCCATCAGGCGTTGCACCGATCGCTTCGAGCAGCAGCGGCACGCCGACGGTGCACGCGTGAACGCCGAGATGCGCGGTCATCTGCAGCACCTGCAGGATTTCCCTGTGATCGGTGCCGAGCCGGAGCGCCCGCCGGATTTGCAGCCGGAGCCCGTGCGGATTGAGCGATGTAAAGCAGGCACTCAGCGCCAGCGATATCAGGCCGCGCGATTTCTCGTCGAGACCGTTGGAGGGCGGCGCCACGGAAAGCAGCTCCAGCATCGCGGCGAAATAGCCGGGATCGACCCGCAGCAGGTGATCGCAGAAATCGGGCCAATCGCCGAACCGGGCTTGATAGTCGTCGCGGAGCTTGCGTTGTTCAGCCGAGAGTTCGTCATGCGGGAGCACGGCGTCATGCCCCGCGATGGCGAGTTCCTCGACCAGGATCTCGACGCCGAGGTTGCAGCCGTCCAGTCCCTGGGCGGTCGCAAGCTGAAGCACCTCGATGATCTCCTGCGCGGATGCCCCGCTTTCGAGCGCAAGCCCCATGTGAAGCGCAAGGCCCGATCGAAAAAGATGCGTGGCCGAACCATCCAGCGCGACATAGATCAGCTCGCACATCTTTCGCGACAACGGGCCGGTCGCCGCCGGATAGCCGGCGTATCTGGCATAGGCAGCGAGAAATTCCGGATTGAGCCGCAACAGACCCTCGGTCCACGGCCGCCAGTAGCCGCGCTGCCGGATGAATTCGTCCTTCAGGGCTTGTTCCGCTGGCGTCAGGTTCACGATGGGATCCTTTGCAATGGCGAACGGTCGGGCCCGGCTGAGATGCTCACTCCTCCATCGACCGTGATGACGCTTCCGGTCACGTAGCCCGCCCCTGTACTCAGAAGAAAATCCGCAACCTCGGCGACGTCCTGCGGCGATACCGCGCGCCCGAGCGGGATCCGCGCAAGCGCCTCAGACGGGACATCCCCGAATAGCCCGGCCGCGATCGCGTTAACGCGAACGCCGTGCCCACCCCATTCGGAGGCCAGCGTGCGCGTGAACATCGCGACCGCCGCTGCGTTGGCTGCCCTTCCGGCATCCGCACCCAACACAACATCTGCGTCGACCGACGTCAGATTGACCAGCACGCCAAAACCCTGCCTCAGCAACGTCGGCCCAACCGCTTTCGCAACCCGCAGCGCGCCCACCAGATGCGCGTCGGACGATTGCCTGTCGTCACCCTGTGATCTCGCAGGTTCGGCGCCGCCCATCATCCGCCGCGGCGCCATCAGCGTTTCGGCGCCGATCGCATTCACGACACCGTCGAGCCGGCCGATACGTTGCACAATGGCCTCAATGCCGGCCCTGAAACCGGCCTCGTCCAACATATCGACAGGTAGCACCGGATGGTCCGCGCCAAGCGCAGCCGCCAGCACGGACAATTGCTTTTCTTCGCGGTCGACTGGGATCACCGTGGCATCACGGGCGGCGAGCATCCGCGCCACGGCTTCGCCGAGCCGGCTGCACGCCCCCGCGACAAGGTAGACGGGCCGTCCGGCCAGCGCCGGCTGGCCGGCTTGCCGAGGCGCGACCGCCCCGCTGCTGCCGCTCACCTGCGATCCGCCGTCGGCCAGAAACGTTGAGCCCGTGAGATAGGCCGCGCGCGGCGACGCCATGAACGCGATCACGGCTGCGATTTCATCCGGTGCCGCCATCCGGCCGAGCGGGATTCGCCGCGCCACGGCGGCTGGATCGATACGACCGCGCGCGATCAGCTCATCGACCAGCTCGGTGCGCGTGTAGCCCGGCGCAACTGCATTGACCCTGATTCCGTCCCCAGCAAAAGCGCAGGCATGATGGCGCGTCATCGCCAGCACGCCGGCCTTGGAGGCGCTGTAGCCGTTGCGGAAAGGCACGGGACGCAGCGCCGCACCGGACGCGACATTGACGATGCTGCCGCCACCGGATGTCCTCATCGCGGAGGCCGCCGCCTCTGCGGCGAGAAGACTTCCGCGCAGATTGACAGCCAGCAGATGTTCAAAGGCGGCGACCGGCTGGTCCACGGCGCTCAGGCCATCCGGATCGGTGCGGCCGGCATTGTTGATCAGAATGTCGAGGCGGCCGAATTGGCGGACGCTGTGTTCCACCATTGCGACGACCTGATGGTCTTGAGCGAGATCGACGCCAAAGGATCCGTGCGCGTCGCCGAGTTCGGCCGCGCGCCTGGCGGCCCTGTCGGCATCGATGTCGGCAATCAGTACCCGCGCGCCGGCGGCAGCGAAGCGCTGCGCCGTCGCCCAGCCGATTCCCGCCGCGCCACCGGTAATGAGGACGGCGCGCCCACTGAAATCCGTCTCCCGCGCCTTCGCTCTCACGCCGACCCCATGACCACGTGTTGGTGACTAGATGTTGGTAAAGGTAATTCCGCCATCGACCGTCATGACCTGCGCCGATACGAACCCGCTGTCATCGCCGGCCAGGAAACAGATCGCGCGCGCAATATCCTCGACAGTGCCGAGCCGCCCCAACGGCGTGCGCGCGACGCGGCGTGCATCGAGCTCTGCGTTGCGGTTTCGCATGGTGCCTTCGGTGGGTATCGCCGAGGGCGCGACGGCATTGACCCTGATGTTGCGCGCGCCGAGTTCGGCCGCTGCCGCCCGGGTGATGCCCATCACGCCCGCCTTGATGCCGCTATAGACGATACTGTTCTTGGCGGAGACGAGGCCTGCGACCGAGGCCACATTGACGATAGCGCCGCCGCGTTCCGCGTCCATGACTTCCGCGGCCGCCTGAATGCCCCATATGATCGCCTTGAAGCCGATATTGAGCATTCGCTCCACAGTCTCCGGCGCGATGTCTGGCACCGACTGGTAACGGACCCACGCCGCGTTGTTGACGAGAATGTCGAGCCGCCCCTGCTGTTGGGCAAAACCCAGCACCACCTCGCGCATGCCGTCGCGGGTCGATACGTCGCGCGTCACCGCCACCGCGTTGCCGCCAGCCGCCTTGATCTCGGCAACGACGCTATCGACCGCCTCCTGTTTCAGATCGTTGACGCCGACGGCGGCGCCGAGCGACGCCATACGGAGCGCCGTCGCCCGCCCGATGCCGCTGCCGGAACCGGTGATCAATGCAACGCGACCTGCCAGCGCTTTCATTGCAGTCTCAGTCATCTCCCCGATCCTTCTCCGTTATGCCGCCGCTTCCGATGCAGGCTCAATCTCCGCG
Organism: Bradyrhizobium sp. SRL28; assembly: GCF_018596315.1. Classification (GTDB taxonomy): domain Bacteria; phylum Pseudomonadota; class Alphaproteobacteria; order Rhizobiales; family Xanthobacteraceae; genus Bradyrhizobium. The sequence goes on from NZ_JAHEAG010000001.1 coordinate 487,244, forward strand.
ACATAGCGATGTCCGAGCGCCCGCAAGAGGCCGCTGGCATCGCCCTGCGCCTGCAGGGCAAGGATACGCCGCAGATGGCGGTGTATCGGCACGTCCCAGGTGAACCCCATGCCACCGTGAATCTGCAGCGCGCCCTGGCTGATCGCGACGCCATACGACGCGGCGGCAAGGAAGGCGGCATTTCGCTCCAGTGCGCTGGCTTCGCCAAAGAGGCTGCGCGTGATCGCATGGCGGATGCTTTCGAGTCCGAGCTTGTGCCGCGCCAATGCGTGACGGATGGCCTGGTTATAGGCCAGCGCATGGCCGAACTGCCGCCGTGTCGAGGCGTGCTCCTGCGCCATCGCAAGGCAAGCCTCCGCCGATCCCATGATCGCCGCCGCGCGCAAGACCAGCGCGTCCGACTGCAGGAGCGGCCAGGTGCCCGCCGGCAACAGATTGCGTTCGGCGATGCTGACGTGATCGAGCCGCACGGTGTGTTCCGGCATGGCCAGGTCCAGGCCGGTCGGCTCCAGCGTGACCCCCGATGCCGTGACTGGAACGAGCGCCGCGGCATCGTCGCCGACACGCACCAGCAGCCAATCGACATCAGCGGCGCACGGTGCGCGGCCCGCGCAGCCGCTCAGTACGACGCGGTCGCCTTCAGGCTTGGCCGAGGCGGCATTTGTCCAGGCGATGGTTGCGCATGCCGCGCCTGACACGATCGCGCGTGACACATCAGGCAACGGTGCCTGCAACAGGCGGCCGAGCAGAAGCGTTTCCAGGAGCGGAAAACCGAGCAATCCCGCACTGGCGGCGGCGACCGGAACCGCGAAGGCGGCCGGCAAATCGAGCCCCCCGACCTCCTCGCCTGCCGTCACGCCCAGCAAGCCATCGCCCCCGAGGCGCTCCGCCTGCTGTCGCGCGGTGAGCCCGGCGCAGGCCGCAATCGCGCGCGCCGCGGTCGCCGCGAAATCGGCCGGCGACAATCCATCTTCCGTCATGGCCATTACTTACCTTTGGAAAGTGCGAGAATCCTGTCGGCAATGATGCCGAGCTGGATCTCGGTAGTGCCTGCGTAAATCGTCTCGGCGCGCGACGCCAGATAGATGCCCTCGAAGCGCCGCAGCGCGACCTTCACCGACGGTGCGAGCGGCAACGGCGCCTTCGACAAAAGCTCCATCGCCAGGATCGCGAACCGCTGGTGCGCCTCGCTCCAATGCAACTTGGCGAGGCTGCCGCGGGCGCCGATCGAGCCGCCATCGACCAGCACATCGACCGCGGTTTCAACGTGCGCCTTCAACACCTCGATATCCACGACCGTTTCGGCGAGACGAACCGCGTAATGGCTGTCGGCCAGGAGCCCCGCCAGTACAGCGTCGGTCTTGCAGGCCGAGATCAGATGGCGCAGCTCGTTCTGGAAACGCCAGGCGCGATACATCCGGTTGGTCGCCCGCTCGATCTCCAGCACGCGGATGGCCGCGGCCCAGCCCTCGTCGGGCGCACCGAGGGCGTCCGACTGCGCGACTTCAACCTCATCGAAGAAGACTTCACAGAAGCTTTCCTTGCCGTCGATCGATTTGATGGTGCGAACACGAACGCCGGGCGCGTCGAGCGGCACCGCGAACAGCGCCAACCCACGGTGCCGATCTTCGACCGGTCCGGTCCGCGCCAACAAAAGGCAGCGCTGCGACCGCGCCGCGCCGCTGGTCCAGATCTTCTGGCCGTTGATCCGCCAGATATCGCCGTGGCGCACCGCGCGCGTGCGCAGGCCGGCAAGATCGGAGCCGGCCTCGGGCTCGGAAAACCCTTGGCACCAGATATTGCGCATCTGAAGGATCGCCGGCAGGAAGCGCTTCTTCTGCTCTTCGGTGCCGATCGCGAGAATGATCGGCCCGGCCAGTTCCTTGCCGATGGAATTGACACTGTCCGGCATCGCCAGCGAGCCGATTTCCTGATTGACGATGAGATGTTCGCGCAGCGTGCGGCCGTGCCCGCCATAACTCGTTGGCCAGGTCATGCCCGAAAGCCCGGCGCGATGCATCGCTGCTTCCCAGGCGATCGACTGTTCCAGCGTTGGCGGCGAGAATGCTGCGCTGTCGCTGCGGTAAGACGCGGGCAGTTCGTTGCGGAGCCAGTCCCGCACCGTCAGGCGATAGGCCTCCCCCGTCAACAAGCCGGCGGCGACGTCGGGGTGCTGCTGCGCTTCCATGACGGTCATCATGATTCCTTACCTTTGCCTTCGGAATGCGGCACCAGCAGCGCGTCGAGGGCCACAACACCCTGCCCCTCCGGCATCAACAGCAGAGGGTTGATGTCGATTTCCGAAATAGTTCGCGCATGCGCGGCGGCAAAGCATGACAGCGCGGCGATCGCCCGCGCTGCCGCCGCCGTGTCGGCACGGGGCCGGCCCCGCGCGCCATCCAGCACCGCGAACGCCTTCAGCGATCGCAGCATCTCCATCGCCATGGCCTCATCGACGGGCGCCGTCTGCACGACGACATCCCCGATGATCTCGGCGAAGATGCCGCCGAGTCCCACCATAACCACCGGGCCGAATACCGGATCCGTCGTGGTGCCGAGAATGAGCTCGGCAATTCCTTTTGCCATCGGCGCGACCAGCACGCCGTCGATCACGGCTTGCGGCGCCTTGACCGCGACGCTTCGCAGCATCTCGGCAAAGGCCTGCCGCACCTCATCCACTGAGGCGAGGCCAACCTTGACGCCACCGACCTCGGTCTTGTGCGGCAGGTCAGGCGAAACGATCTTCAGCACCACCGGAAAGCCGATTTCAGCCGCTGCAAGCGCGGCCGCATCGGCGTCCTGCACCAGACGCTCGGCAAGGACGGGAATGCCAGCCGCCGCCAGCGCCCGCTTGGCGCCAAACTCATGTCGCAGCGCATCGGCTGGAAGCGGCGCCGGACGCTCGCCCGAGGGCGCAATCGATGTCTTCTCCGGCTTCTTCAGCGCCGTACGCAGCTTTGCCAGTGCGGCAAGCGTTGCGCAGCAGCCATCAAAACTGTCGATGATCGGATAGCCCATCGCACGCAGTTCGGCGACCGCATCCTGCGGGCCGCGCACGCACAGCATCAGGATGCGATCGGGATATTGCTCGCGGATGCGCCGCAGTGTTTCGATGTAGATCGATCGCAACCGCGGCACATACAGCGACAGCGGCAACGGCATCAGTACCGCATCGCAGGTATCGTCCGCGACCACGGCCGACAATATCTTCTGCAGCATTTCCGGTCGGCTCGACATCTGCGCCGTCGCATCGACCGGATTGCGCGCCGAGGCGAACGGCACGACGTCCAGAATGGCTTGTTGCGTTGCCTCGCTCAGCTCGGGCATCACGAGGTCCGCCGCATGGGCAGCGTCAGCCAGCAATATCCCAAAACCGCCGGAAGCCGTCAGCAGCGCCACCCTCGGGCCGCGCGGCAAACGATCCGGCAGCAACATCGAGGCGGCATCGCCCAGATTGATCAGTTCCTCGATGCTGTGCACGCGCAGCGCGCCGGCGCGTGCAAGCACGGCATCGAACACCGCGTCCGATCCGGCAAGCGCACCGGTGTGGGATGCGGCGGCCGCCTGGCCGGCGGCCGAAGTCCCGATCTTCAACGCAATGACCGGCTTGCCGGCCTCGCGCGCCTCTTCCAGGCTTGCGATCAGGCGGCCGGCATCGCGGCAGGTTTCGAGACAGCACAGGATCACCCGCGTGGCGGGGTCGCGCGCCAGAAAAGCGATGCCATCGGCGATATCGATGTCGCATTCGTTGCCGGTGGTCATGAACCGGCTGACGCCGACGCCGCGTTCGCTGGCAAGCCGCATCGTAAAACTGCCGAGATTGCCGCTCTGGGAGACGATGCCGAGCGTACCCGCCACCGGCAGGCCTTCTTCAAGAACGATCGAGAACGTGGCGATGCTCTTGTCGGCGATGCTGACGGCGCCGAGACAGTTCGGCCCCAATATCCGCATGCCGGTGCGCCGCCCGGCGGCACGCAGCCGTTCCTGCAGCGCCCCGCCGGCTTCGCCCAGTTCGGCAAAGCCTGAGGAGAACACGACGACGCCGCGCACACCGCGCGCGGCGCATTGCTCGACCGCGTCGGGCGCTTTTTCGGCTTCCACCGCGATGAGGGCGAGATCCGGCGCCTCCGGCACTTCCATCACCGAAGGATAGGCCTTCAGCCCCTGCACTTCGGCGGCTTTCGGGTTGATCGGATAGATCTGCCCGGCATAGCCATATCGGCGCAACAGATGCAGCGGCCGGCCGCCGATCTTGGCCGGATCCTGCGACGCGCCGATGATCGCGATCGAGCGCGGCCGCATTAGCGCCTCGAGGCCTTCGCCCACGCGCATCTCTAACGTCCCTTGAACACAGGGTCGCGCTTTTCGAGGAACGCCTGGCGGGCCTCTTTGGCATCCTCGGTCTTCGACAGCGTCATCGTGATGTTCTGCTCGAACCGATAGGCATCGCGCTGCGGCATCAGGTCGACCATGTTGACCGCCTGCTTGGCGTAGTTCATCGCGATCGGGCTTTTGGAGGCAATCTCCCTGGCGATCTTCATCGCCTCGGGAACGAGGTCCGCCTGGCTGGTGCAGGCCTCGATGATGCCACGCCGATAGAACTCGGCTGCCGACACCCGCAAGCCCGTAAAGAACATGCGCCGCAGCAGCGAACGGCCAACCAGCGTGCGCAACATCGACGCCCCGCCGGCGAGGCCGACATTGATCTCGGGCATGCCGAACACCGCCTCTTCCGAGGCCAGATAGATATCGCAGGACGCCATCAGCCCGAGGCCGGCGCCGAGCGCCGCACCGTTCACCGCCGCGATCACCGGCTTGGCGCATTCGCGAATGCTGTTGCCGGTTTCGCGCGTGATCCTGTTGTGACTGTGAAAGGCGCCGGGCTGGGTGGCATCGGGACGATCCTTCAGATCCGCCCCGCTGCAGAATACCTTGCCGTTGGCGGTCAGCACCGCAACACGGACATCGCTGCGCTCGGAAATCTCGTCGAACACCGCCACGATGCGTTCGCGCATGGCGCGGTCGAGCGCGTTCACCGGCGGCCGGTTCAAGGTCACGAGTGCGATGTAATCGGATACTTCAAGGGTGACGATATCGGCCGACACGATTCCCTCCGGACTTGAACGCCCCGTTCCGAGGCTTTGATTGCTGACCGATCGGTCAGGATGATGGACAAGTACCACTATAAAAAACCGCTCGCAAGTATCCTCCGTCACAAATCTTGACTGACCGATCGGTCATGATCTAAGACAACGGCCAAGACAACAAGAACAGCATCAAGGGAGGACGATACCGATGGCGACTATCACCCGACGCCAGGTCACCGCGCTGATCGGCGGCACCCTGCTGGCACCGTTTGCGGCGCCCTCAATCGTGAAGGCGCGTTCGGCGCAAACCATCTTCATCATCGTGCCCTACGCGAGCGGCGGCTCGATCGACGGTATGATGCGGACCATCGCCAAGGCCATGTCGGAGACGCTGGAGCAGCCGGTTCTCGTCGACAACAAGCCCGGCGCCAACGGCATCGTCGGCTCGCAATATGTGGCGCGAGCGCCGAAGGACGGGACGGTATTGCTTGCCGGAGGTACAGGGCCGATCTCGCTTAACGTGCTGCTGCGCAAGAGCCTGCCCTACAAGCTCGAGGATTTTTCCTCCGTCGCCATGCTCTGCCACGGCCCGCTGTCGCTGACCGTCAATTCCAAAATGCCGGTCACCGACGTGAAGGGTTTTGTCGACTACGCCAAGAGCCGCGACAAGCCGCTGTTCTATGCCACCCTCGGCCCGGGAAGCGTGACGCACTTGTTCGGCATCATGATGAGCAAGTCGATGGGATTTGCCGTCACCGACGTGCCCTATCGCAACAATCCGCTGTCGATCATGGACCTGCTCTCCGGCGCGTGCGATCTGAATTTCGCAACGCCCGCGGCGGTGATGGAACACGCGACCGCGGGTACGCTGCGGATCCTCGCGCTGTCGTCGGACAAGCGGTCGCCAAATCTACCTGACGTTCCGACGCTTGCGGAGTCCGGCTATCCGGAACTGACGGCGTCGTTCTGGACCGCGCTCCACGCCCCGGCGGGCACCCCGCCCGATGTCATCGCCAGACTAAACGCGGCCGCCAATGCGGCGATGCAGAAGCCTGAGATCGCAACTCAACTGCAGACCGACGGACTGCTGCCAGACACCGGCGCGCCGAACCTGCTCGATGCGCAGCTCAAGAAGGATGCGGCATTGTGGGGGCCTGTGATCAAGTCCCAGAACATCGTGCTCGATTGACCGCCCTGCCGGTGCCTGCAACGCTCAGCGTGGCTTGCGGCGCGCCGGCTTGGGCGGAGGCGGCGCTGGCAGAGAGATGTCACCGGCCCGCAGACCGTTGAACACGAGATCGAAATAGACGTCGGCAATCTGCTCGGGCGTCATGGCCTTGTTGGGATTGTACCAGCGATGCATCCAGTTCAACGACGAAAGGATCAGGCGACCGGCCATGGGCACGTCGACTTCACGGATTTCGCCGGCCTCGATCGCTTCCTCAATCAGGCCGCGCAGGAAGTTTTCGTAACGGTCTCGCCGCGTCATCCGCTCCTTCTGGCGATGACGATCCGGATCGTTCCAGAATGCGGTCGTCGATGCGATCCACGCCCAGCGGTAGCGCCGGAAATACTCGGCGGTCGCGACCATGAAGGCGCGAATCTTGGCTGAGGGCGGGCCAGATGGAACACGATCGCGCACGAAAAGATACAGCTCGTCGGTGGAGCCGACCGTTACACGAGAATAGAGCTCCTCCTTGTTGGCGAAGTGGTGATAGAGCAGTGCCTTCGAGATGCCGCAGGCGACCGCAATGTCGCGCATCGACGCCCCTGCATATCCCTTGCGGGCGAAGATGCGCTCGGCCTCGGAGAGAATTTGCGCGACGCGGTCAGAACCATCGGCCTTGTCGGGCTGGCCATCCTTTGTCGTCGACATCTCGGTCATCACATCCGGTCGGAGCTGATCTTGGATTCTGGATCGAAACGAACGCCGACCACGGAATTTCACTGTATTTTTCGCTGACCGACCGGTCAAGTCCGCACCACGCCGTCGCGCTGCGGGCAGCAAGGGGAAGACAGAGATGAGTTCACTACGCGTCAGGCGGGTCGGCAACACACGCGATCAACTCGGCGAAAGTCCGGTATGGGATGGTCGCACGCAGCGACTCTACTGGATCGATTCGCTGGCCGGTACGATCCACCGACTCGATCCGGTGACCGGCGAACTGCAGCAATTTCATGCCCCCTCACCTGTCGGTTCGATGGTGCTGCGGCATGACGGCGGCGCCATGCTGGCGTTGCAGCACGGCTTCGCCCGTTATGATTTTGAACAGGGCGAGGTCACGTCGTCGATCGCGTCGATCGGCTGCGATCATCCGATGTTGCGGCTGAACGACGGCAAGGTCGATCCCTTGGGCCGCTTCATCGCCGGCACCATGCACCATGGCCGGGCGCACGACGAACCGGCGCTCGGCGGGCTCTATCGCCTGCAAGCCGGGGCGGTGACGCTGCTCGACACCGATTTCGGTGTCAGCAACGGCCCATGCTTCAGTCCTGACGGCGCCATACTCTATTTCGGCGACAGCGCGCGACGCTCGATCTTTGCGTACGACTATCGGCGCGACGGACTGCCCGCCAACAAGCGCCTGTTCGCGGATACGAGCGCCCTCAACTCGGGCCCGGATGGCGCGACCGTCGATGCCGACGGCTATCTCTGGTCGGTCCTTGTGCGCGCGGGCGCGCTGGCACGATTCGCACCCGACGGCCGCCTCGACCGCACGGTGGAGTTACCGGTCAAGCATCCGACCAGCGTGGCGTTCGGCGGACCCAACCTCGATATTCTGTACGTGACGTCGATTTCGAAGAGCACCAATTTGTCGGCCTCCGAACCCGATGCGGGCGGGCTCTTCGCAATCGAAGGCCTCGGCGTTCGCGGGCTTCCCGCTTACACATTCACCGCGGACTGACGCGCCTGGTCGCCTGCAACCGCATCGGCAGCAATCCGCCTTTCTTGACCTGGCCGGGCACGTTCGCAGCCAGAAAGTCGACGAAGGCGCGGATCTTCCCGGGCAGGTAATTCGTCTGCAGAAAGGTCGCGTAGATGCCCTCGTCGAACGTTGAATTAGTGACGCGATAGCCGGGCAGAAGCCGCCGCAGCTGGCCCCGTTCAATTTCACCCGAGACGGTGTAATCGTCGAGCAGTGCAATGCCGTGTCCCATCACCGCGAGCTGATGCAGCACATAGCCGTTGTTGGCGCTGAACGAGGACGGCACCGTCATCTCCTTCAGCTTGCCCTTGCGCATGAAGCGCCAGACCACATCGTTGGCGCCCATCCAGTAAGTCAGGCAGTTGTGCTTCACGAGATCGTCCGGCTCACGCACCGCCGGCGTCCGCGTGATGTAGTCGGGTGCAGCCACCAGGATGCGCTCGGTGGCAAGCAGCCGGCGCTGCATCAGGCTCTCATCCTTCGGCGCGGCGATCCGCAGATCGATGTCGAAATCCTCCTCGCGAAGCTGGATACGCCGTTCCGAAAGGCTTAGCTCAACCTTGAGCTCCGGATACATTTTCTGGAATTGCGGCATCAGCGGCATCACGACGGTCATGCCGAACAGCATGCGGGAATGCACCCTCAGCGTTCCGCGCGGCGTGCTTTGCAGGGCAAGCGCCGCCGCCTCGGCGTCCTCGATGCTGTGCAGCGCCGGTTCGACCCGCTGCAGGTAGGCCTTGCCGGCCTCTGTTAGTGCGAGATGACGGGTGGTGCGGTTGAAAAGCTGAACGCCGAGCCGCGCTTCCAGCTCGCCGATGCGGCGCGATACCGAGGCCGGCGACAGCCCGTTGTGGCGTCCGGCGGCGGAGAAACTGCCCTCCCGCGCCGCGCTCACGAATAACTCCATCGCTTGCAACTGGCTCATTTTGATCTTTTCAGATTCTGCAAAAGACATGCTCAAAATAGAGCGATTGTCCGATAAAGCGCAAGGCCCTAGCCTCGCTCCATCGTCGGCCGCCGGCACATCAAGAAACCACCTGAGGAACGCAACCATGGAATTTGGCGTATTCATTCTCGCCCAGCAACGCGGCTATCACCAATCCTCGCAGCAGGTGATCCGTAACGCCGTGGAGCAGACGATGACGGCGGAAGCCGCGGGCTTCGACACCGCATGGTACGCCGAGCATCACTTCAACAATTACAGCCTGTGCCCCTCGCCGCTGATGATGGTCGCGCATTGCGCCGGACTGACGACGCGGATCCGACTCGGCACCGCGGTCTGTGTGCTGCCGCTGTACAATCCGGCCAGGCTTCTCGGCGAGATCGGTTTCGCCGACACGGTTTCAGATGGCCGGCTCGATCTCGGCATCGGCTCGGGCTACCAGCAATTCGAGTTCGAACGCTTCGGCGTCGATCTGAAGGACTCGCATTCGCTGTTCGCGGAATTCTACGACATCCTGCAGGCGGGCATGCGCGACCGCATCTTCTCCTACGATGGAGAGCACCTGAAGATGCCGCCAACCGCGATCGCGGTGCGCACGGTGCAAACGCCGATGCCGCCGATCTGGGTAACGTCGGGTCACCCGGAGACGCTGGGTCGCGCGATCCGCGACAACCACAATTTGTTCGTGACGGCGCTGCTCAACGGCCTCGACGCGGTGAAAGCCTTGCGTGAGCGGCTGGAAGGAATCGCGGCCAAGGAAGGCCGATCCATCGACAATACCCGCTTCGGCTTCCTGCGCTGCGGCTATGCCAGCGACAACGAGAGCGAGATCATGTCCTATCTCGACAACGCACGCTTCCAGCGCCGGGTGTCGGAAAGCCTCAAGTTCCGCCGCGCCCAGAGCGAGGACGGCTACCTCATCAAGGAGGAAGCAGGCCCGAACGACATGTCGCTGGAGACGATGCGCAAGAATCTGCCGGTGGGAAGCGTCAACCAGGTGATCGACCGCCTGCTGGAGGAAATCAGCGTATTGAAGCCGTCGCATATCGCGCTGCAGACCCAACTCGGCGATTTCGACCAGAAGACGATGCTGCGCCAGATCGATCTCTGGGGTGAACGGATCATTCCCGCCGTCCACCGCGAGCTGAAAAGCAAGGGCGGCAGCGCCCGCCACCCCCAACGCGACGACGAAAGCGCCGTGGCATGATCGAGGCGCCATCAACGATGACGCGGCATCCCGGCCCGCGAGCGAGCGTTGCTCAGCTCGCCCATTTCCCACCGGTCGAGGCGAGCGAATTTCGTGAGGCCCTGCGAAATCTGGCCAGCGGCGTTGCCATTGTCGCCACAGGCGTGGGCGAGGCCCGCCGAGGGTTGACGGCGAGTTCCGTCACTTCGATCTGCGCGGACCCTCCGTGCCTGCTCGTCAGCGTCAACACAAAATCGGAGGCACACGATTCCATTCTCGCCAACGGGTACTTCGGCATCAGTCTGCTCAGAACCGGACAGGAAGCGCTGGCGCGGCATTTCGCAGGCCTTGATGGCGTCGGTGGTGCGGATCGATTCAAGAATGCGCCGTGGAGTGAAGGCGTAACCGGCGCGCCATTGCTGGATACGGCGATATGCGCCATCGACTGCGTTCTGCAGCAGCACCAGATTGTCGGCAGCCACGGCATCTTCATCGGGCGGATCGTTGCGACCCGACGGCCCTGCGCCGGCAATCCCGTGATCAATTTCCAGGGAGAACTTCGCACGCTGCCCCTGACGTGATGGGATCCGAGCAATGATCGTTCAATATTCGTCAAGCGATGGCCTGACGCTCGTGGAACCGGAAGACTTCCGCAACTTCAAACTGGTGCTTAGAGGCGCTACCGAAGATCGTTCGCCCTCGATTGTGGGAATTACATTCGTCGACGAACGGAATGCGCTGATTTCGATCGAACTCGTCCCGACCCTGCCCGGGCGGTCCGACGGCGAAAGCTGGCAAAAGGGCTATTTCGCCATGATCGAAGCAGCCCGCAAGCACGGCTGGATCGACGCGCAAACAGGCGCCATTCGCGCCCACGTCGAACGGTCTGCCTGATGACCGCGTGACTTGTCGCGACTGACGATTGCTCGACCGCGAAAGGCAGTTCAGCAGTGACGCATGCATAATTGCAAAATTCCGCTAACTTCAGAAACCCGAGACCGATAACCGGTGACGAAATGCCTGAACCGGAATAGCATCCCGGATCGGAGGCGATCATGTTCAATCCAACAGAAATTGTCATCCAGGCGTTTATCCAGCATCTTCAACATACGTACGGCCAAATCTATGGGGTCCTTGAGCCCGCCTATCCGGACATCATTGGCTTCGTTGCGCGCCTCTCGTTGGAGAATATCGCCGATAGTGATGCGGCCTATCACGACGTGAACCACACCATCATGGTGACATTAGTTGGCCAGGAGATTTTGCGCGGGAAACACATCAGGGACGGCGGCGTCACCCCACGCGATTGGCTCCATTTTACGATTTCGCTCCTGTGCCACGATATCGGGTATGTACGAGGGGTATGTCGGGGCGACCGCGATGGACATTATGTCTGCAACGAAAAAGGTGATCTCGCGCCCATATCCGCGGGAGCCACGGACGCATCCTTGACCCCCTATCATGTCACGCGATCGAAGCTCTTTGTCCGCGAGCGCTTCGGCAAAATAAGCTTGGCGCACATCGACACGCCAGAAATCGAGGCCAATATCGAGCACACGCGCTTTCCCGTACCGGAGCACGAGCAGCATACCAGCACCGCAGATTATCCAGGCCTGCTTCGTGCCGCGGATCTAATCGGCCAACTGGCCGACATCAACTATTTGCGCAAGACGTCCGCGTTATTTGCCGAATTTCAGGAAACAGGCGCGATCGAAAAGCTCGGATATCAAACCTCCGATGATTTGCGGGCTGCGTACCCGGCTTTCTTCTGGCAGGCCGTCCGGCCCTATATCGGCGATGCACTTCGGTATCTGCGGGTGACGCAGGAAGGCAAGCAGTGGATCTCCAACCTATATGCGCACGTGTTCTCAGAAGAACATCGAGGAGAATTTGCGGCGCACTGAAGCGGGCTTGCCGGATGGGGGACCAGGCAGCGGCTTCCAGTTGATCCAAACCGAAATGTTGCTTGCAAGACCCGCACTGCGTTGAGACGTGGATGTGTGAAGCAATCAGTAGCCAAGGCTTAAGCTATGTCGTCCGCGGCCGTAGGCGGCCGCAAGGCTTTTTCCTGTGCAACGACTCCTTCCAGCCGCGAAATGTTCTCCAGCAGGCGCTGGCTGGTCAGGACGAGAAAGTAATAACCGAATTGCGGATTTTGAAAGTAGATCTCGAGGAGCTTTTCATAAGTTATGGTCATCACTTGCCCGTCTTCGATGCATTCGACGGTCGCGGTTCTCCGCTGATTGGGAGTAAGGAAACCGAGTTCGCCCATGAGACGTCCCGGTGGAAGCTCCACGCCGATTTCCTTGACCAAAAACGTTCCTGTGACCGTCAGGAACATTTCGGAAGCTGCATCATCCTTCCTGAACAATTTATCTCCCCGGCGGTATCTGCGCTCGGTCATGAAAGGTTTTAGCCATTCCAAGGAGGTGTCGCCCTCCGTCGCGATACGTGCCCTTTTGATCAGATTGAGCATTTGACGGAGGCGGATTGCATTGATCGGCAGCAACAACAGATAGAGGAAGAAAGCCCCGACGTTTCCCGAGAGCGCGCCATAGGCGACGAAGAACATGCAGCCGACCATGTTCGCCACGCGCAGCGGCACTATCGTCTGCATCAGCAGGGTAGCGACAAGAAAGATGGCGCCAACCAGAGCGAACATATTGGCAAGCGTGATGTTGGCCAGCACAATTTCCAGCAGCCGACTGAATAGTGCGTCGTAGGTGATGTTGTTGGGATCGAGGCCCATCTGAATCAGAATCTTTGCGATCCTGAGATTGTCCGCCGCCGTATCAAGAATGCGGTCGAGTATCGTCGACAAATCTACACTGCTGAACTTCATCGGATCATCCCCCGCGAAAGCCGTCGGTACTCGTCGGATATACCGGATACTGATAATCGAAGTCGGATAACAACCATTGAGTAATATCACTCCCAGTCTCGATGCAATCGATCAACTTTACCTCGGGCGGTGGTGGTTTGGGTAACGCTCTCTGATGGCTCTTGCCGTCGAGTCTGTCCCTAGTGGAAAAGAAGACAGCCAAGGACGCGACGCTTTTACCCAACTGAGAGATGTCATCGCTCCAGAGATTGGCACCTGAGACCACCCGCTGGCCCTTACAGTGTGCTACTCTGAGCCGGCACGACCCCCTGTCCTCAGCCAGGAACCGTCGCACCGTGACCCACTATAATAACCAGGCACGGACGGAGGAAAGCCGCTTCCGCGGTGCCCTTGACGATGTGATAATCGTCCCACTTGTTTTTTTCGCGCTGGCCGCAAACAAAATCCTGCGTTTCATTCTTTCGATCTTGATGCGGCTGCTCGACTACGCGTTCCCTTTGGCAATGCAGATTGTCTGGCTTCCGCTCTTGGCGGCCAGGGTTCTTGGCAATGTCATCGTTACTGTCATAAACGGCGCGTTGCGCTTCCTCCCCATTTCCGAGACGAAACGTCGACAGTGGAGTACATCGATCCGCCGGAACTGGTCGTGGCTCCGGCGGAAGATTAGCTATCGGGCGTTCGAACATGCTGTGTACATTGCCTTTGAAAGCGGCATGGCATGGGTGTTCCGAAAATGCCGACATCTCACTCCGAACACCGCATTGCTCGTGATCCTGGGCGCGGTACTTTGGCTCCCGATTTCCTTCGGGGCTGCAACGGCGATGCACGCGGTATTGTTTGCCAAGGTCACGTCCTGGCCAGCTTGGATGCAACTCTTGCATCCGCTGGCAACGGTCATCGCCAAGAGCAAGCTTTTGGTGCTGCCGGTGTACCCAGCAGCCTGGCCACAGGCCAAAAAACATCCGCTCGTTCAGCTCATCTTCAAGGGCTATGAAACCGTCAAGTCCCTGTATGTGATCAAAAAGGCCGGTTTTCGCTATCGGCAGGCAGAGACCGTCAGCGTCGCGGCGGTTGAGAAGCTTGAACGCACCGCAGGCCTCGCATGGGTGGCAAGGTGGCTGCGCGAGGCGCATGTCACCGAACATCTCGGCGTCGAAAAGCCCACTCAGAAATTGCGTTCGTTCTTCTCGCGATGGTCAATTCAGTTCTCGGCCGAATACTACGAAGCGAAGGAACGGCAAGTCTCAGGTATCCCATCATTAAACAGCGGCAAGCTGCGAACGCTGAGATGATATCTATCTCGCGCGATCGATGGCCGTAGAGGGATTCCGCTCTTCTTGAAGCAGCGGGCTCTGTGGCGGATGCAGACTGAAGAGCGCGGCTGATGCGCCTGATCTTGTCCCCTCTTGTTCCCGTCGATCGACGAGGCGGTCGAATAACGGCGCCACTTCCAAGTTTGGCACGTAGTCAACAGCACCCACTTACCGAGCGGCCGCTTTGCGACCCCGAACGGACATGGGTCGGACGCTTGCTCCTATTCACGCCCTAGCCAAGAGGCTCCATTCAGTCATGTTGCTGACGCAATTTCTGTCTTAGTCGGTGAGAACTAAGAACACCTGTGCGAGGACCACACTGGTTCCCACAACGGTTCCGTCGCCCGGGTTGGCACGAATCCACAAAACATTCGGCACGAGTTCGTCAACGCATCCGCGTTCGCTCGATCATGTTTTGCGGCATCGGGAACCGAACGTTCTAGAAAATCAATCAAGGAGTTATGATGTTGTATCGCTCGGGCGCCGCAATTTGCGGCGCCGTACTTGCGCTTGCCTTTTCTGTTACCGTTGCTCGAAGTGATGCAGTTCATTCAAGCGCCGTCGTCAATGCCGCTTCTGGGGATGCGATCGTTGGCGCAGCATCCACGTACAATCCGTTCAAGCCCGGATGGCGGGAGGGCGGCCCGAACACAGCCTCCGGCGAGCGCTACGATCCCTCTGTCTGGGCGGCTGCCATCAAGACGAGCTTGCGCCAGAAATTTGGTGGGGTCCGATATGGCGCGAGGCCGAAGTATGCCCTCGTCGAGGCTGTAGGCAAGAAGGTCATCGTCAAGATAAATGACGTGGGGCCACTAACGCCTGGCCGCATCATTGACCTCAATGAGCGGGCGATGCGCCATTTCGACCCGAGCCTGCAGCGCGGGGTAATCTATGGCGTAAGCGTTAGGCCGCTTTCCGGCGACTATTGGATCCCCGGACCGGTTGGCTGAACATCGCATGCGAAAGAAACGGAGCACGACCCTTCTGGACAGTGGGAACGCCTCGATGGCCTCCCCGCCGCTGATCTTTGAGGCGATGCCACCTCTGGCGACAAGGCGCCGTCCGGCGCAATTTGCGTTGCTCGCGTTCGGCTCGAGATCGCACAGATGTGGCACGACCTTGCACCCTTCAATTTGGCGATAGATCGCGAACTTCGCGCCTGCGATTTGGTCAAACTTCGCATCGACGAAGTATCCTCAGGTGCAATGGTCCGGGACAGAGCGACAGTCGTCCAAAAGAAGACGGGCCGACCAGTGCAGTTCGAGATTACGGAACAGACACGGCTTCCCTCGAAGTCTGGTTACGAATTCTCGCGCTCGGGATGAGGTAGACGATGCTCTACACATCGCCGAGCAAATCGCTTGCACGCCAAAACCCGGACGTTCCCTGAAAATCAGGTGCTGGACCCAATCCGATGCCTGGCCGCATTTTAACCCGACTGGCTGTTTCTCCCTCGCCTCTTCGCCGCAAAGTGCTAGAGTTTAGGTCTGTCCTGAAAGACCGAATGACACCGCGCAAGCTCATCGCTTTCGTCGGCGCCTCGGCTTCAGTTCGCCGGAACGAGAAAAGAGCGCAGCTCTGCCATCGGCACAAGGGAGGACATCATGCTCGACAAAGCCCCGGACGGAAAAATGTCTGATCTTCTCAACGCGCTCGACAAAGCGCTGTCCGCTGGCGAGGTGGAAAGCGCCGTCGATCTCTTTCAGACGGACTGCTACTGGCGCGACCTCGTTACCTTCACCTGGAACATCAAGACAATGGAGGGCAAGGAGCAGGTTCGCGACATGCTCAAGGCGCGGCTCGCCGATACGAAGCCGTCGAACTGGAAGATTGCGGACGGAGAGAACGCTTCCGAAACAGATGGAATTATCGAGAGCTGGATACAATTCGAAACAGAGGTCGCGCGTGGCTTTGGCCACATGCGCCTGAAAGACGGTCGGATCTGGACGCTGCTGACGACCATGAGCGAACTCAAGGGACACGAAGAGCCATTGGGCTTCGACCGTCCGATGGGCGCGAAACACGGCGCCGAACGCAATCGAAAGACATGGAAGGAAGAACGCGAGGCGGAAACCGCTGAGCTCGGCTACTCGCGTCAACCCTATTGTGTCATTGTTGGTGGCGGTCAGGGCGGCATCGCGCTCGGAGCCCGTCTGCGTCAGCTTAATGTGCCGACGATCATCGTCGAAAAAAATGAAAGACCTGGCGACAGCTGGCGCAAACGTTACAAGTCCCTCTGTCTGCATGATCCGGTTTGGTATGATCATCTGCCCTATCTGCCGTTTCCTCGGAACTGGCCGGTTTTCTCACCGAAGGACAAGATCGGGGACTGGCTAGAAATGTATACAAAGGTGATGGAGCTCAACTACTGGGGCGCCACCGAATGCAAGAAGGCATCTTACGACCAGAAAAGCCGCGAATGGACCGTTGTCGTGCAGCGCGACGGCAAGGAAGTCGTGCTCAAGCCAAAACAGCTCGTACTTGCGACGGGGATGTCAGCCAAGCCCAACATGCCGAAATTCGAAGGCATGGAAATTTTCAAGGGCGATCAGCACCATTCGTCGCAGCATCCGGGACCAGACAAATACAAGAACAAGAAAGCCGTGGTGATCGGCTCGAACAATTCCGCCCACGATATTTGTGCCGCGCTTTGGGAAGCCGGAGCCGACGTTACCATGGTTCAGCGCTCGACGACCCATGTTGTGAAGTCGGACTCGCTGATGGAGCTCGGACTGGCCTCGCTTTACTCCGAACAGGCGGTCCAGTCTGGAATGACGACGGCCAAGGCCGACCTGATCTTTGCTTCACTGCCTTACAAGATTCTGCACGAGTTTCAGATCCCGGTTTATAACGCGATCAGGGAACGCGATGCCGATTACTACAAACGTCTCGAGAAGGCAGGCTTCCTGCTCGACTATGGTGACGACGATTCCGGTTTGTTCATGAAATACCTTCGGCGTGGATCCGGATACTACATCGACGTCGGTGCTTCGGAATTGGTAGCCAATGGCAGCATCAAGCTGAAGAGCGGCGTCGATGTCAAAAAGCTCACGGAACATTCCGTCATTTTGACCGACGGGACCGAGCTGCCGGCAGATCTCGTCGTTTATGCCACCGGCTACGGTTCGATGAACGGCTTCGCCGCGGACCTGATCTCCAGGGAAGTTGCTGACAAGGTAGGCAAGGTCTGGGGACTAGGCTCGAATACGACCAAAGACCCGGGCCCATGGGAGGGCGAACAGCGAAATATGTGGAAACCGACGCAACAGGAGGGGCTTTGGTTCCATGGCGGTAACCTGCACCAGTCGCGCCACTATTCCCAGTTTCTCTCCCTCCAGTTGAAAGCGCGAATGGAAGGCATTCCCACACCGGTTTACGGTCTCCAAAAGGCCCATCATCTGAGCTGATTGCCTGTTCGATATCCGCCGGAATCTTTCTAACAAGAACTGGCCATTCAACAGTCAGGCACATGGGCGATGAAATCGTTCGCCACTCTCGTCGCTCCTACCGAACTCGGCGAACTGTGCGAGGCGCTGCGCTGCTCCGGTTCGTCAATGTTGCTGACGGTAATTCCCCGGAATTGCTGTTACACCAAACGCGGTCTCGGATGCGGCATTCAACGCATCCGCTTCGACGTCACGATCAGGATGGGAGATGATCATGCGCAGCACAGCACTGGTGATTGCATTCGTGATCTCGTTGACCGCGCCGGTTTCGGCTCAGAAGGCCGAGATCGAAGCGATCAACACCAAATTTGTTGAATTGTTCAACAAGGGCGACTTCTCCGGGCTTGCATCACTCTACAGCACTGATGCGACCGCCTTCCCGCCCGGTTCTGCGATGGTACAGGGCCGAGCGGCCATCGAGGCAATGTGGAAAGGCATGGCGGAAAAAGTTGGCGATCCGAAACTCACAACCATTGACGTCAAACCGCTTGGCCCATCCGCAGCACGCGAGATCGGGACCTTCTCCCTGAAGACCAAGGGACCGACACCCCAGGAAGTGACTGGAAAGTATGTCGTGGTTTGGGAAAAGGTCGGAAATGACTGGAAGCTCAGCACCGATATATGGAACGACGGCAAATAGCCATCTCTCATTCTCAGGTCTGCTTCGCGCCGAACGATATCGATCTGGCCGCGCTCGCACTCGCCAACAACCTTTGTCCACAACCCCGGCAGGCGCCTCCGGTGCGTGAAGTGTGGCAGGTCGGCATCCATCCGGGCTGATCGCGTTCGACCAGCCGTGGAGAACACGGAAGTAGCCAGCCATGGGCGCTCGACGGGCTGCGTTCAGGTTGTTAAGCCCGCCTCCGCCAAGGGGACTTTGAGTCGGGACATGACCGTTGCGATCGAGATGGGACACACGACGGCAGGCGCCCCGGCTAACCTGGACCTAGAGGAACTGCTGGCGACCCGCCTGCTGGTGCAGGGCAATTCGGGCTCCGGCAAATCCCATCTGCTGCGCCGGCTGCTGGAACAGAGTGCCCCGTGGGTGCAGCAGACCATCATCGACCCCGAAGGCGACTTCGTGGCGCTTGCCGACCGTTTCGGCCACCTCCTGATCGATGCCGAGGACCATACCGAGCGGGGCCTGCAGGTCGCCGGGGAGCGAGCGCGCATCCATCGCGTCTCCGCGGTGCTGAATCTCGAGGGGCTCGACGCCGAGAACCAGATGCGCCGCGCCGCCGCCTTTCTCAGCGGGCTTTTCGAGGTCGCCCGCGACCACTGGTACCCGATGCTGGTGGTGGTGGATGAGGCGCAGCTGTTCGCGCCGGCCGTCGCCGGTGAGGTTTCGGACGAAGCGCGCAAACTCTCGCTCGGCGCCATGACGAACCTGATGTGCCGCGGCCGCAAACGCGGGCTTGCGGGGGTCATCGCCACCCAGCGACTGGCGAAGCTCGCCAAGAACGTCGCGGCCGAGGCGTCCAATTTCCTCATGGGCCGAACCTTTCTGGATATCGACATGGCACGCGCCGCCGACCTTCTGGGCATGGAGCGGCGACAGGCGGAGGCCTTCCGGGATCTGGAGCGCGGGCAATTCATGGCGCTGGGACCGGCCCTCTCCCGCCGTCCGCTGGGGCTGCGCATTGGTCCAACGGACACCACGCCGCGCAACGCGACCCCGCGCCTGATGCCGCTGCCGGAAGCGACACCGGACGCACGCGCCATCATCCTGGCAGCGCCGCCGCCCGAGAATAACCGGCCCCAGCGCCGGTCGTCGCCAGACCTCCTCGAGCAGCTCATGGCGGCGAAGTCAGCGGCGCTGGAGATCCGTACCGAAGCGGTGGAGCAGCCCCTCAGCGCTGAGGAACTGGCGGAGCGGCGTGAGCGCGTGGACCGTATTCTGCGCGCCGTCATGGCGGAACCCGACGCGGGATTCCGTGCCATCGGCGTCCTCTATCAGGAGTTCGTGGTCCGCTGCCGAATAGAGGGCCTCGGTTCGGACGTGCCGGATCTGGCTGATTTCCGCCGCATGCTGACGCGCGCCCGCGCCGGGCTCGGCTCCGATATGGCAGAGGATGACGGCTGGCAGGATGTCTCGGTCCGCGCCTCACTGCTGCCGGAAGATATGCAGGGCGTCTTCATGATGATCGCCCGCGCCGCAAAGGAAGGCTGGCCCTGCCCGGGTGATGCAGCGATTGCCCGCGCCTATGGCTCACATTCGTTGCGCCGTGCACGGCGTCTGCTGACCTACATCGAGGAGCAGGGCCTCATCGTTTGCCAGCTTGACGGTGCCGGCCGGCGGATCGTGACGCTCGTCGAACTGGCCTGGGCAACGGCACCGGGCGACCCCAATGCCGAGGAACTGCCGGCGGAGCAAGGCTGCAGCAGCTCGGCTCCATGATGTGACGGTCGAGCGCGCACTCGGAAAATACCGCGCATCAGCCGTGGCAGCAGAGCACTGCTAGAGGGCTTCTGTCGCGTGATACACAAACGAGGTAGCTCGATAATGGCGCCCGTCTCGCTCCGCGGTATGCTAAACTTGCCGAGTGTTGCGCGACAGTTCCGTTGACGAGTCCGCGCTTTTGTCGCCGACCGCTTTTTGCATTTCGCGCTTAAAAGGAGTTCTGAGCTTGAGCGTTGCCTTCACCAAGGAAGACAGTGCCGAAACCGCGTCGGAGACTTTGCTTCCCGACCGCCCGGTTTCACCTCATCCGAACCTTGTTACGGAAGCGGGATTGAAGGCTCTGGAATTTCAGCTCCAGCAGGCCCGCGAGGCGTACGAGACGGCGCAGAAAATCGAAGACGTGAATGAGCGGCGGCGGCAAGCCGCAACCCCTTTGCGTGATGCGCGCTACTTTGCGGCAAGAGTTCGGACGGCTCAGGTCATCCCCACTCCGACATCAAACGACACTGTCGCCTTTGGGAGCACCGTCACTTTCAGGCGCGACGATGGGCGCGTGCAGAAATATCATATCGTGGGAGAGGACGAAGCGGACCCCAAGGCCGGCTCTATTTCCTTCGTGTCCCCAGTGGCAAGGTCTCTGATGGGCAAAGCTGTTGGGGATATCGTCGGCACCTCCGGTCAAGAGCTGGAGATTATTGCGATCTCGTGAGCCCCCGGACAAGGCGCAGCCGATGTTTGGAAAGTCCGCCGTGCAGCAAGAGCTGCCCTCCCACAGCGGGCGTTGAGCAACTTCTCCACGAGCAACACGGTTACGGGCGCTGTTTCCGCGGGACCACACCGTTCGGCAGGTCCGCGAGGCGCGTCCTAAGGCGTGGCAACGCGAAGTCGAGAAACGCACGCAATTTGGCCGGCATAAAGCGATTTGGCGAGTACACGAAGCTGACGGGTTGCGGCGGCGGCTGAAAATCCTGCAGAAGCGGAACCAGCTGTCTGGATTTGATCGATTCGGCGACAAGATAAGAGAACGCCACGGTGATCCCGATGCCCGCGCGCGCAGCATCGCAGGCCGACTCGAGATTGCTCGCAACGAAACGCGATCGAACGGGCACCACATACTCGGTCTGGTCTCGTTTGAATCTCCACGTGGTTGGCGACTGCATCGGAGAATAGCTGATGCAGTCGTGCGCAGAGAGGTCGTCAGGCGATTTGGGCGTTCCGCGAGATTTCAAATAGCCCGGACTCGCGCAAGCTACGCGGTAGATTTCCCCGACACGCACCGCGATCAAGCTGCTGTCGGCAAGATCGCCGACGCGAAGCGCAACGTCGATGTGCTCCTCCATGAGATTGACAGTCCTGTCCTGCAAATTGAGCTGAACGTCCACCTCCGGAAACGTCACCAGGAACTCCGCCAGAATCGGCTGCAGACATAAGCGGCCGAGCGCGACAAGGGTCGAAACACTCAGATCTCCGCGCGGCGTTGTGTACTCGCCGGAAGCGGCGCGCTCGGCTTCGGTGATATCGGCAAGGATTCGCTTTGCGGCGGCGATGTAGGAGAGCCCCGCGTCAGTCGGGACCAGTGCGCGGCTCGACCGATTGAACAGCTTGGTGCGCAGGTGCGCTTCGAGCTCGGACACCTTTCGGCTCACGGTCGCCAGCGGCATTTTCTGCCGGCGGGCCGCAGCCGACAGGCTTCCGGCTTCGGCCACGGCTAACACAATCGACATGCCTTCGAGACGGTCCATTGGGATGCTTCCATTTTATGGAAGGATACATCTCGATTTTGCCAGATAGCCATCAATTTCGGAAGGGCCTATCCATCACCGCGAAGCAACGAACCAACCAAACGGAGATGGACATGACCCAGGCCAAAGGCACCGCCCTTATCACCGGCGCATCCACCGGCATCGGTGCGATCTACGCCGATCGTCTGGCCAAGCGCGGCCACGACCTCATTCTTGTTGCGCGCAACAGGCAGCGCCTCGCATCGCTGGCGCGGCGGCTCGCCAACGAAACGGGCCGGAAAGTGGAGACGGTCGAAGCCGACCTCACGTCCCCGGCAGACCTGCAACGCGTTGAGGACATCCTCCGGACCAATGCCGGCATCTCCCTGCTGGTCAACAACGCGGGCGTCGGCGCTGCAGGCCCGCTGGTCGCTTCCGACGTTGACAAGATGGAAGACATGATCCGTCTGAACGTCACCGCGCTGACGCGGCTGACCTATGCCGCGGTCCCGGGATTTGTTGCCCGCGGCTATGGCACGATCATCAACATTGCGTCGATCGTCGCGATCGCGCCGGAGGCGCTGAACGGTGTCTATGGCGGCACGAAAGCGTTCGTGCTCGCGTTCAGCCACTCTCTCGTTCACGAACTCGCCGACAAGGGCATCCGCGTACAGGCGGTGCTGCCGGGCGCCACGGCTACCGAATTCTGGGACGTGGCCGGCATGCCGGTTCATCAGCTTCCGGCACAGATCGTGATGTCGGCCGACGACATGGTCGATGCCGCGCTCGCCGGCTTCGACCTCGGCGAGACCGTGACCATCCCGTCGCTGGCGGACAAGTCAGAGTGGGATCGTCATGAGACGGCGCGCTTCGCCATGTCGAGCAAGCTCTCGAGTGCCATCCCGGCGCCTCGCTACAACCTGCACAAGCACGAAAGCGTGAGCGCCTAGACGACGCCTACGCACCAATCGCCGGGCTGCCAAGGCGCCCGACGTACTTCTCGGCATCCAGCTGGACGTGCCGAGACCGTCGAGTTGATGCTCGACGGCGGTCCTTCACACGTCCGGTGGACAAGGAGAGTACCATGAAAACGGAAGTTACCATCTCACGCATCGCCATCCGGACACCGGTCCTGCCACTGCGCGCAGTCTCCGAGTGGCGCGATCATGCCGAACGCCTGCTCGCCTACGCCGAGCCGGTCAGCCGAGTCGGCCTCTACGTGTCGCTCGCGATCATCTACGCCTGGTTCGGCGGGATGAAGTTTACTGAATACGAAGCCAACGGGCTGGTGCCGCTGGTGGAGAACAGCCCACTGCTGAGCTGGTTCTATGCTCTGTTTTCGGTCCGCGGCTTCTCCACCTTCCTCGGTTTCATCGAACTCAGTATCGGGCTGCTGATCGCCCTCAGATTGGCGAACCCGATCTTTTCCGCAGCCGGCGGTCTTCTCTCGGCCGGGCTTCGTCACGACCCTCAGCTTCATGATCTCGACGCCGGGCGTCGTCGTGCCGGAGCTCGGGCTGCCCGCGATCTCGGTCGCGCCGGGTCAGTTCCTCCTGAAAGACGTCGGCCTGTTCGCCGCCTCCTTCTGGGTGTTCGTCGACTCGCTGAAGACCGTGGTTCGCCGGTGAACAGGACAAAAGCAACAGCACCCCAAGCAAAGGAGAACACCACCATGAAAATGCGATCCATCTTCGGCGCGGCTTACGCTGCCATTGCCATCGCCACAGCGACGCCTGCCGCCGCCCACGGCGTCGGCGAAACGGTCACGCCGCACTTTGAGCAGACGATACCCAACATCCCCGGCAAATCACTGGTCGCCCTGGTCGTCGACTATGCGCCGGGCGGGGTATCGCCTTCGCACATCCACGCCAAGTCGGCTTTCATCTTCGGCTACGTCCTCTCGGGCGAAATCGAGTCCCAGGTGAATGACGGACCCAGGCGGGTCTACCGCGCCGGCGAAAGTTTTTACGAGACGCCGGGCTCCCGTCATCCCGTCAGTCGCAATGCTAGCAAGAAGGGGCCTGCAAGGCTGCTCGCCGTGTTCGTCGTCGATACCGACGAGAAAGAACTGACCACTTCCGTTGAGCAACACACGTCATCAAGGAGCAAAAAATGAACAAGCGCCTCGACTACAACCAGATCGCACCGGCAGGCGTGAAAGCGCTGGGCGGCGTCTACGGCTACGTCATGCAGAGCGGCCTTTCCCCTGCGCTGGTCGATCTGGTCTATCTGCGGATCTCCCAGATCAACAATTGCGCCTACTGCCTCGACATGCACACGCGCGACCTGCTCAAGAGGGGAGAGAAGATCGAAAAGCTGGCGCTGGTACAGGCGTGGAGGGAAGCGGGCAACCTCTTCGACGCGCGCGAGCGCGCCGCCCTTGCATGGGCAGAAACGGTGACGCGTGTCGCAGAGACCAACGTACCCGATGAAGCCTACCAGGCCGCCCGCACCGTGTTCGACGAGCGAGAACTCGTGGATCTCACGATCGCGATAGGCTTGATGAATGCCTACAACCGCATGGCAATCAGCTTTCGGAACACGCCGCAGGCTGTGCTCGGGAAGTAAGGCCAGATGCGGCAAAGCCAGCAGGAGAAGCTCATGAAGATTTGGCCGCACGGCGCGATCGCAAATAAGCTTTCGCGCACAAGACGGACGCGGGGCTCTTCATTTGGCCCGGACTACCTGATGTAACTCGTTGACAAGTACGCGGATGTTCTCGCTGTAATCGACGGGTACTACGACGAGATGCACGCCGCCTTCGCTAAAAGCAGCTTCCAGCATCGTCGAGAGCTCCGAGACCTTGCCGACGCGGGAGCCCTTGGCGCCATATGACCTGGCATAGGCGACGAAATCAGGATTGCCGAATTCGAGTCCGAAGTCCGGAAACGCATCGACTTCCTGCTTCCATCGGATCATCCCGTAGGCACGATCCTCGAGCACGAGCACGACGAGATTCAGTTTGAGCCGCACGGCCGTCTCAAGTTCCTGCGAATTCATCATGAAGCCGCCATCACCGCAGACGGCGAGCACGCGCCGGTCCGGGTGGATCAGCGACGCTGCGATCGCCGAAGGAAGACCCGCCCCCATGGTCGCCAGCGCGTTGTCGAGCAGCAGCGTGTTGGCGACGCTGGTGCGATAGTTGCGGGCGAACCAGATCTTGTACATGCCGTTGTCGAGGGCAACGATGCCGTCCGGCGGGATGACCTGGCGGACGTCGTGCACGATGCGCTGCGGCGTCAGAGGAAACCGATCCTCCGTCGACCGCTCGGCGAGGTGGGCAAGGATCCCTTCCCGCAAACCCAGCAATGCCTGACCATTGGGGAGGTTGCCTTCGAGGCGATCGGCCAGGCTCGTGAGGCTCGCGCCGACGTCGCCGACGATCTCCGCCTGCGGGAAGTAAACCTGTTCCACGGTCGCCGGCGTGGCGCCGACATGGATAACCTGCGGTCCATCATGGCCCATCAGGAAAGGCGGCTTCTCGACGGTGTCGTGGCCGATCGAAATAATCAGATCGGCCTGGTCGATCGCCTCGTGAACCCAATCCCGCTCCGACAGCGCGGCCGTGCCCATATAGAGATTGGAGCCGGCATTGACCGCGCCCTTCCCCATCTGGGTGTTGAAGAATGGAATCCCGCATCGGCGCACGAACGCCGACAGCGGCTCGGCGAGACGCGGGCGGCTCGCCGCCGCGCCCAGCATGACGAGCGGCCTGCTGGCACCCATGATCATGGCTGCGGCGCGCTCGATGGCCGCTGCAGGCGCGACCGGAAGCTCGACGACATGCGGCGGAATGATGTCGGCCGCGGCTTCGTCGGCCGCGATATCCTCGGGCAGTTCGAGATGCACGGGCCCCGGCCGCTCCTGCTGCGCGACCCGGAAGGCGTCGCGAACCAGGGTCGGAATACTCTGCGCAGAGACGATCTGCGTTGCCATCTTGGTGAGCGGCCGCATGGTCGCGACGATGTCGACGATCTGGAAGCGCGCCTGGCGACTGCTCCGGATCGCCTTCTGTCCTGTGATCATGACCATCGGCATCGCGCCCAAATGCGCGTAGGCCGCAGCCGTCGTCAAATTGAGCGCACCGGGACCCAGCGTCGTCAGGCAGACGCCCGCGCGCCCGGTGAGACGCCCGTAGGTGGCCGCCATGAAGCCGGCCGCCTGTTCGTGCCGCGTCAATACCAGCTTGATCTTCGAGCGCCGCAGCGAGTCCAGCACGTCGAGATTCTCCTCGCCGGGAATGGCGAAGATGTATTCGACGCCCTCGTTCTCAAGGGCGGCCACCAGCAGATCGGAGGCTTTGGTCACGCGACTGAGGCTCCGCTCGCGCTTGTTGCAGCTTTCTCCGCCCGATGCGGCAGTGTCCATTCCGGCCGAATGAAATGACAGGTGTAGCCGTCAGGATATTTTTCCAGATAATCCTGATGCTCGGGCTCGGCCTCCCAGAACGGTCCGGCAGGGGCCACCTCGGTGACAACCTTGCCCGGCCAAAGGCCGGAAGCATCGACATCGGCGATGGCGTCTTCCGCGATCCGCTTCTGCGCGTCGCTGGTATAGAAGATGGCCGACCGATAGCTCGCGCCCCGGTCGTTGCCCTGGCGGTTCAGCGTCGAGGGATCATGGATCTGGAAAAAGAACTCCAGCAGCTTGCGATAGCTGATGGTCTGCGGATCGAAGGTGATCTCAATGGCTTCGGCGTGATTGCCGTGGTTGCGATAGGTCGCGTTTGGCACCTCGCCGCCGGTGTAGCCCACCCTGGTCGAGATCACGCCGGGATAGCGGCGCAGCAGATCCTGCACACCCCAGAAGCAGCCGCCGGCGAGGACTGCGCGTTCCGTCGAAACTGTCATGTCTGTTCTCCCTGGTTTGCTGCGCTCGTCGACAGCTTAATCAGCCGCAGTTCCAGACCGGCCCGATCGGCGTCCGCGTCCAGCAAGGGCCGAAACTGCCGCCATTGTAGCGACCACCGTAAAAGCCGGGCCGGCCGAAATAGTGCCAGTCGCCATCGTACCCGTAATAACTTGGGACTGGATCGATATACCAAGGGCGCCGGTTTTGGCGCGCCATCCGCGAAACCGAAGCTTTCTGCTTGAAAGCTGGAAGGCTGTTATTCGGTGGCTGCTGATAGCCCGGCAGGAAGCCGTAGCCGTGCCAGCGTGGCGCAGGCCGTTTATGTGCCGGCGCGGCCGACGCAACGACCGGCAGCAGCGAAAGGACGATAGCAATCGACAGAAACATGAGGCGTGACATAAACACACCATAGACGGCCGGCTGTTGGGACGCGATTCAAATCTGGGTGCACAATCCGGCGCAACTGCTTCCGGTTCGCTTGCGGAATGGCCGCCTTGCGCCAGAAGCGGGCGTCGCCGCGCGGTCAGCCTTTGACCGTGTACCCGAATTCAGCGCATGATTGCCGACCTGACGGGAGGAACCGTTCATGCCCAATTGCATCGTTGTCGTTCAGTTCGATTTGCCAAAGCGCTCCGAGGAGCTGGCGGTGAAAGGCGGCACGTCGACCGCGCCAACCTATCGCGGCCTCGCCAAGAGAGGATTGATCCGAAAGGACTACCTGAATGGTGAAAATGGCACCGGCGGCGTTTATCTCTGGGACAGCCGTGAATCGGCGGAAGCCTGGTTTACAGAAGAGCGCATCGCGGATTTGACCGAGCGCTTTGGGGTCCGGCCTCGCCTCACCTGGTACGACACCCACGTGACGGTCGACAATTTGAAGGGCGAGACCCGCGTCAACGGCAAGGCGATTGAGGTCGTGGCCTGATCAACCTGATCGCGGCGCAAGGGAAATGTTCCGATGACGATTATCGACTCCCAGGTCCACGCCTATGAGGCCAACACGCCGAAGCGACCTTGGCAAAGCGTGCCGAACTGGCCGGATCACGTCACGGGTGACGAGATGGTGGCGGCGATGGACAAGGTCGGCGTCGACGGCGCGATCTTCATCTCCGCCTTTTCGTTGTACCGCTACGACGCCAGCTACGCCGTCGAAGTGCAGCGGGCCTATCCCGACCGGCTCGCCATCGTCAAGCCGCTCGACCCTGATGACCCTGATGTGGCCGACGTCGTCGCCGAGTGGAAGAAAACGCCGGGCGCGGTCGGAATCCGCATCATGCTGCGGAAGGAAGAGAAGCGTGCGACTGACGATCCCGGCCTCGACCGGATTGCGCGCGCGGCCGTTCGTTACGACTTTCCACTCAACATCCTGTGCTGGGACAATCTGGACGCGGGCATTGCGCTGATCGATCGCCACCCCGACACGCGATTCATCGTCGACCATCTGGGCATCCTGCAGCCGCGCGTGCCGCCGGCGCCGCCCGAGCCCTGGACCAACCTCCCAAAGGTGCTGGAACTGGCCAGGCGCCCAAACGCCGTGATCAAGATCAGCGGCGCCTGCACGCTTTCGCGGGAGCCGTATCCCTTCCCGGACATTTGGGACCCGCTTGCCCGCGTATTTGATGCCTGGGGTTTCGATCGCTGCCTGTGGGGCACGGATTGGACGCGTGCATTCGCAGTCGTCGACTACGAGCAGGCCGTTGAGCCCTTTCTCAGAACGGACCGCCTGAGCGACACCGAGCGGGCAATGCTGATGGGCGGTGCCTGCGCCAAGGCCTATGGCTGGACACCGAAGAAGGGTTAGGATTACCAGGTTCCGGAAGTAGCCGCCCGCCTTGACATGCCGTCCCGCTACGTCCTTGTCACTGCAACTGCGCGTCGACCGCGCCCGCGAAGCTTGCCTGCTCCGCCGGCGCGGCCGTTGGACATTTACGCGGCGCGAACGTAGCCGTAGCGCAGGTTCGAGGGTTCCTTGGCCGCCAGCGCATACTCGTTCTTGAGCGAAGCGAGACGGTCCACGGAAAAGGCCGGCATCCTGGTGTTCTCAGCCGCTTTCAGCCTGATCTTGTAGAACTTGGTGGCGTTGCCGCCGAAGATCAGTTGCTTGGTGACGCTATTGGCGTCGCCGAGCGGCGCAAACCCGTATTTCTTCTGCATGTCCTCCGGAATTTCGAGGCGGCGCAGCGCCTCGATCTGCCACTGCGGTGAGCCGTACCAGACCGAGTCAGTACCCCACATCACGTGATCAACCCCCATGCCCTTGATCAGCGTGCCGACCAGCGCGGCGCAGAACTTCGGATGCGCCACCGCCGAGTTGGCAAAGGACGTGCCGAGCTCGGCATAGACATTGGTGACGCCGAACTTCTGCGGGATTTCAGCGAGATCCGTGGCCCACTGGATGCGACCGGTCTGCTCGAACTCCGCCCAGGCCTTGTCCGGCAGTTCGAGGAACGCCCGCAGCGCCGAGTGATAGATCACGAAGTTCATCTGCGGCCAGTCCTTCGCCGCCTTTCCGATGTCCCACGCGGTCGCGTATTCCCACACGCCGGCGAACGACTTCTCGTAATCGGGCGGCAGCAGCCCCTTGTGGATGCACAGCGTGTTGATGCCGGCCTTCACCGCCTTTTCGTAGAACGGATACATCACCTGCTCGTCGTCGAGCCGCCACGGGAACTTGGAGGGTGCCAGCGGATCGCCGATGGTGTAGGACTTCCAGGAATCGGGCTTGTAGACCTCGATTGCCTTGTCGACCTCCTCCATCCAGCCGGGCTGCTTCGGGGTGATGACGCTGTGCGCCAAGAGGCGGCGCGAGCCCGCGAAATCGTTGATGAGTTCGCGCGCCTTGACGATCTGCTCGTTCGACAGAAGCCACCAGCTCGGATCGTCGAACGGCGCGCCGCTCAAGAGCGCCATGTTGGTGTCGCTGTCGTAGTAGATCTCTTTCACATAGTTCATGAACTTGTAGCGGGCGAGCGAGGTGACGCCCTCCTCCTTCATCTTCGGGTTCCAGTGCTGGCTCGCAAAATCCGCCAGCCCCAAGAGCTCCTTGTGATCGAAGTCGTCGCGCACGAAATGGGTCTGGACGTCGAAGATAAACTGGCCGGCGAGGCCTTGCGCGCGCGCCAGCATCAGCTCGGGCTCGCGGGCCTCTGCAGGGGCGACCTGGAAAACATTGCCATAGATATCGTTCATGGCGAGGAATGCCGCCGCCATGCCGCAGCTCGTGTGCAGGAACTGCCTGCGGCTCAAACCGAGGTGCTTGCCGTTCAGGTCAGCGAGCTCGTTGATCCGCGCCTCGACCTTCTTCTGTGTAGCGCTCTGCGGGGGCGGTAGATACTCGCCGTTGGAAACAATTTGAGTGGGGATCGGCGTTGCCGCCGATGCCGCCTCTGCGCCCGCGACAAGACGTTGCTCTCGCTCACTAAGCCAAGTGCCCATCGTTCTCCTCCCTTGTTGATGATCGAAGCGCGTGCTGATCATTGCCCGCATGGAGACTGCGTGCGTCTGGCTGCTTCAGAGCGGTTGCCTGCCGGCTCGCCGGACCATCCCACCTCGCTCAAAAATTGCATCGCAGCCGCGCATGACGCGGCGAATTCAACGCTCAAATTTCCATGACCGCAAGCGGAGTAATCCGGCAGCCGCACTGTCCCAAACTCATTTCGCTTCTGATCATCATTTCCGCACTCAGAATCGATTGGCCGAACGCATCACGGGCGGCGCAAGCCAGCTATCAGTCGCATCGGCGTCCCTTCCGGAAGCGCACAGGTTGCGGCAAACTGCCTGTGTAGCCTGCGATTCGTAGATGTCCTGAGGATCCATGAACGAGACTTTGATATCCGCCTGCACGATGTTTCTCATTCCAGCAACGCTTTTGTTTGGCGCTTTAGGTGTCGCGAACTCGTCCTTTCTCAAGGTGCTGGTCTGCTTGCTTGGCATGGCCACGACAGGAATATGGCTTTACCGGATATGGTGGTGGACAAACCTGTCCTTGATTGATCGCAGAACGGCGCTTGGTCTCGCGGGCATGTATGCGTGCGCCTGGCTGGTGACGTTCCTGGTGCAGCTGAAGAATATGTTCTCATCGCGCTGACTGACTCTGTCCAAGCCTCCGCGTGACCGTCACGCGGGGATGGTTTCAACGGCAGTTCGGCAGCAGCGCGACAATGTGGCGCAGAACCGAGACGCCGGCCCTCACGTGCAGGGCGCCGGCTGTGTCCCGCGTCGTAGCTCCAAGGAAATGATGTTGCAGGACCGAAGTGGATCGGCTGCACAATCATGCGTGCCACCGATCGTGAAACATATCCCCTGCACTGCCGTGACGATCGGCTTGCGGCACCGGCTCTTCAAGGCGAACGCATCGATGTTGCCGGGCTTGATCTCGGTATTCTCGGCCTTTGGTCCAAAGAATTTCGGCATATCAAGTCCGGCCGTGAAATCCGGTCCTTCGGCACAGAGCACCCCGACCCAGTAATCGTCCGTCCGGTCGAGAAGCGTCATTGCATCCGACATCTGCGCCATCATCTGCGGACTGAACGAGTTCTTCTTCGCCACATTGTCGATGATGATCTTGAACACATGCCCGTGCACCTCGGTGCGGATCTGACCGACCTGGGTTTTCGTCTCGCTCATTTGCTGGTCTCCGAATTGCTTTAGGCGACAGCGTTCTTCCGTCCGGCCGTCACGTACCTTCAGCAGCATTGTCTCGGGTGATTGCGGATTCCCCTCTGGCGGAATCGCTGATGGCTGCCGTTGTGGCGGATATTGCCGGACCATCCCCGGAAAACAAATCGGCCGAGACGTGATGCGACGCGGCAGCAGAATGGCTTTGGCGTCTTCATGTCACAGGCGTTTCGGTCACCTGTAACTGGGCGCACGTTTCTCGATGAAGGCCCGCACGGCTTCGGCGTGCTGCGCGGTACCGGCCGCAACGACCATCTTCTCGGCCTCGTGATCCAATGACGTCAGGAAGTCAGCCGACAGCGCAAGGTCGAGATTATCCTTGATGGAGGCATAGGCGCTCGCCGGACCGTTCGCCAACGTCCTCGCCAACGCAAACGCTTCGTTCTGCAGATCAGCATCAGGCACCACGCGATTCACCAGCCCCAGTGCTTCGCAGCGGCGTGCATCGATCCGTTCTGACAGAAACATCAGTTCGCGGGCGCGCGCCGTCCCGGCCAGCCGGGTCAGCAGCCACGAAATGCCGTAGTCACCGGTCAGCGCTATTTTGGCGTAACCGGTCGTCATGATGGTGGACTCGGCTGCGATACGCATGTCGCAGGCGAGCGCGATCGCAAGTCCGGCGCCAGCCGCCGGTCCCGGCAAGGCCGCGATGGTGGGCTTACGCACCGAGACAAGCATGCCGGTCAGGGTTCGCTGACGTTCCCTTAGTCGCGCGACCTTGTCGCTGAATGACATGGCCGGTGCGGCCGAGTTGCTGCCCATCCCCTTGACATCGCCGCCCGAACAGAAAGCGCTGCCGGCACCGGTAATCAGCAGTGCGCCGACGTCCGGATCGTCACCGTTGCGTTTGATCATCCGGCGCAACGCCGGCGTGAGATGGTCGGACAGCGAATTTCGTGCCTCGGGCCGGTTCAAGGTGATCACGGCGACGCGATCCCGGATCGCACACAGCAGTTCGTCCGTCCCTGTATCAATCGAGATTGCCCCATCAGTCATGGTTTTGACCTTTCAAGTCCTGCGTCTGCAGAGCGTTGAAATGAGGAAGCGCGTTCCCCCTCTGACTGCGTTTCTTACCGGCCATGCATCACCAGTTTTCGCGGAATGGCCGCAGTTCCGTGAGGAATGACCAGGCCGATCGGTCCTGACCGTAGAGATGGTAAAGTTCGTCGGCGATGGCGGCAGGCTTGATGAAGAACTCATCCGGTCTGTCGCTCATCCGCGCGCGCATGCGGGGCGTGTCGATGACGGCGTCGATGAGAACATAGGCGACGTGCACCCCGAGAGGTCCCATGTCACGTGCGATCGACTCGGCCAAAATACGCTGCGCCGCCTTTGTCGGAGCGAAGCCGGCGAAATTGGCCTTGCCTCGGATCGAAGACGTGTTTCCGGTCACCAGGATCGCGCTCTTGCCGCGATCGATCATGTCAGGAGCCACCTCGCGCGCCAGGTACAACAAGCCCATCACGTTGACCTCGAAATTTCCCCTCAGCATCTTCGGATCGATCTCGCGAAAGCTGCCCCAGCCTCCTCCGACTGCGTTGTGGATGAGAACATCGGCCGCGCCAAAACGGTGCTTTGCGTCAGTGACCACGGTCCGCACCTGGCTCTCGTCCGAGACGTCGCAGATCACCGCGTGCACGTCGGGAAGCTCTTGCGCAAGGCGATTGATGAGCTCCGCTGAGCGGGCAAGCGCGATGATACGGAACCCGCCAGCAGAGAAGCGCTTGACGATGGCAGCTCCAGTGCCCGGCCCTACCCCGGTCACGATCGCGATTGGCTTCTCGGTCATTTAACGCTCCCTTCGAGCTATTGTCCCGCCGCTCTCATATGAATTCGCTCCGACTGCGACTGATGAGAGGCAGCCTCGTGCGCAGACACCAGCGCCAGACGAACCGCGACGTTCTTGTGGTAAGGCGTGCCCGCGATGGGATCGCGGTTGCCGCTCTCGGTGAGCAGATTGATGCGCGGGCCGTTGATCAGGCGCTCTCCGTCCGACGTGGGGTATGCCTGACCATAGCCGTGCGGCAGCGCCAGCTGGCCATTCCGCATGGCGTCATCAACCTTGCAGCGGACCACGAGCCGCCCGACCACCGACTCGACGGCGATCCAGTCGCCATCCTTCGCGCCCAACTCGCTCAGATCGCTCGAATTGATCAACATGGCGCCATCAGGATCGTCGCGACGCCACGCGGGATCGCGAAAGATCTGATTAGCATTGAACATGCGGCGGCCCCCGGCCGCCAGCATGAACGGAAACGCCTTTGGCGCACCCGCGGCTTGCGGATCGAGACGCGCCAACCATTCCAGCATCTGCGGGACCACCAGCCGAACCCTGCGATCCGAATGGCTGATCAATGACCAGACCTCGTCATAGTCATGCCGCGTAACCGCCGTGCCCTGCCGGGTGGCCACGATGGTGTCGAACAGGAGATCGCCGAGCTGATGATCCGCCACGTCATCGGATGCGCCGATCGCCCGCCGCACCGCTTGCGGCGATCGCTTCGCGCAAGCCAGCGCCGCACTCCACAAGGGAGCCGCAGCCGCCGTGCCATCCGGAAGCGTCTGCCCCAGCGTGTGATAGAGCACCAGGGCAGGCACTGCGCCGATCGAAGGGTTTTCCGCGATGAAAGCACGAAAGGCTGTGGCGAACTCGGCTCGCGAACGCCGCGCCGCCTCCCGCAGGGGCGCGAGTACATTGTCGCCCGGTAGAAGCCCGAGGGCGATGGCAAGCCGCGTGTAGATCTCGGGCTCCGGCAAGGTGCCGGGGAGTGGCGGCAATACATTGGCACGAACGTGAAAATAGTTCGTCGGGAATTCAAAGTTGAACAAGGTAAATTCGGTTTTCTCGAACTGTGAGGACGCCGGAAGGACGTAATGCGCAAGCTGTGCGGTTTCGGTCATCGCAACGTCGACCACCACGCATAGCTCAAGCGAGCGCAGCGCGCGTTCCACCGCCTCGGTGTTTGCTGCCGTGTTGGCGGGATTGGAACTATCGATCCAGGCGCAACGCAACCGGTCGGGATGGTCCTTGAGCACCGCTTCGGGGAAAATGTTGGGCGGCAACAGGCCCCCAATAATCGCGTCGCCGGTCGGCGCGAATGTCTGGTTCGGAGAATTGCCCCATAGCGGCTGCAGCCAGCTATGCAATTGGTTGGTACCTTTACGGCCGAAACTCCCGGAAAGCATGATCAAAAGCTTTTCGAGATAGGAGTTCAGCGTAGAGTTGGTGCCCTGCTGGATGCCAAGTTCGACCCGAACCGCCATGGCCTTGGCGGCAGCGATCATCGCGGCGCAACGCTCCAGATCCGTGATCGAGATATCGGCGGCGGCAGCCCATTCTTCAACGGGGATGTTCAACAGGGCCTGCCTCACTTCCGCGAAGCCGATCGTGTGCTCCTCAATGAAGGCGTGGTCGATCCGGTCGGAACGGACAAGCGTGGCCAGCAGCGCGCCAAGGAGAAACGCGTCCGTGCCGGGACGAACCGCGAGATGCAGATCCGCCATTTCGGCGGTTTCGGTTCGCCGGGGATCAATGACGATCAGCTTGCGTGCGGGATCCTTGCGGATTTGATTGAGATGGTCGCGCGCATTGGGGAAGCCGTGCGCGATCCAGGGATTTGCACCGATGACAAGCAAGAGATCGCAATGATGCACGTCCTCGGCAGTGTGGCAGGTCTGGCTGCCGAACATGTGGCCATTGACCCAGAAGTCGCCGGTTTTCTCCTGTGAAAGGGCGTTGAAGACGCTACGCGAACCCAGTGCGCGCAACAATCCACTGGCGTAGGCGCCGCCCGCGTGGTTGCCCTGCCCGCCGCCGCCATAAAGGGCAATACTCTTGCCGCCATACCTGTCGACGATGTCTCGCAGTCGCTCCGCGATTTCCGCGATCGCCACGTCCCACTCGATCTCATCAAAGCCGCCGTCGGCACGACGGCGCAGCGGGGTCGTTAGCCGATCCCTGTGATGCGCATAATATGGAATCCGGGTCGCCTTGTTGCACAGATAGCCCTGAGATTTCGGGCTCGAACGGTCGCCTCGCACTTTCTCGAGCCGCCCGTCATGCACCCAGACTTCGATACCGCAATTTACGTAACACAGGTTGCAGGCTGTCTTGAGCCACTTGCCGGCCGTCATGGTGACCTCCCTTCTGTTATGATTTGTCGCAGCCCATCGCCTGTATTGTTCTTCGCTGGGGTTTCCGAATTCGGCAGCCGGCGGTCATGCGTCCGGCATCGAGAATGCTGTCGGAAAGCTTCCCGGCGCCGACGGCACGCGACAGCACCATCGATCCAACCATGGTTGCGATAGCGCCCGTCGCGATTTGGCGTGCCCGTTGGGGTGTCTCATCGGGAAGCAGCTCGACAAAGACGTCGATCATCTTCTCCAGTTTGGAAGCCAACGCCCGCCGTTCGCCGGGGCTCGATCGAGCGACATCGGCGTCCAAGACTGGAAGCGCGCAACCGTGTTTAGGACTGTCGCGATGCCGGGGACTAAGATAATCGGCGATCAACGCCTCGAAGCACTCCCCGTTGGCCTTCCCGTTCGCCAGTTTTCTCCACCGCGCGGTCATTTGGTCCATTGCAAAAGCAATTGCCTCGCCAACAAGCGCGGCACGCGAATCGAAATGGTTGTAAAAGCCGCCATGCGTCAGACCGGCGAGCTTCATCAAGTCGGCAACGCTGAGTCCCTTGGCACCGTTTTGGCGCAAACCGTAGGAGGCATTTTCAACGATCCGACTGTGCGTTCGACGCCTATGGTTTTCTCCGTAACGCATCGCCACTCCGTGCAAGCTCCAAGGGACCAGCTGTACAAGCCGTTCCATCCCCTGCGAGCAATTCTGGAACCGCACTTCCTTGAAGGCCACGGCAACATTGCATTGCAATGCCGACCATCTTATATGATTATCATCATATAACAACAGCTATCAACAGGAGAGTTCGCCATGGCCGCTGCTTCCGATCCCGTCGTCATCCTTTCCGCCGCCCGCACGCCGCTCGGCCGGTTCATGGGCGACCTGTCGCCGTTCAGCGCCCACAAGCTCGGCTCTCACGTGATCGGCGCTGCGCTGGAGCGGGCGAAGCTTGCGCCTGAAAAGATCGACGAGGTGTTCATGGGCAACGTGCTGCCGGCCGGACAGGGTCAGGCACCGGCCCGGCAGGCTGCACGCGACGCCAAATTGCCGGATGCTACCGGCGCGACTACCATCAACAAGGTCTGCGGCTCCGGCATGAAGGCCACCATGCTCGCCCACGACATCATCAATGCAGGCTCCGCCTCGATCGTGCTGTCCGGCGGCATGGAGAGCATGAGCAATGCGCCCTACCTGCTGGCCAAGGCGCGCGGCGGTTACCGCGCCGGTCATGACCGCATCATCGACCACATGATGATGGACGGCCTGGAAGACGCTTACGAGACCGGCCGCTCGATGGGCGATTTCGGCGAGGCCACGGCGGAAGCCTATCAGTTCACCCGCGGGGATCAGGACGCCTATGCAATCGAGACACTGACCCGCGCGCGAAAGGCGGTCGAAAGTGGCGCGTTCAAGGCCGAGATCGCGCCGATCACGCTGACCGAAAAGGCCGGGCCGCGCATCATCGCCAACGACGAGCACCCGCTCAAGGTCGACCCCGCCAAGATCCCCGGATTGAAAGCCGCGTTCCGCGCCAATGGGACCATCACGCCGGCCGCCTCCTCC
This sequence comes from Bradyrhizobium sp. SRL28, assembly GCF_018596315.1. GTDB lineage: Bacteria > Pseudomonadota > Alphaproteobacteria > Rhizobiales > Xanthobacteraceae > Bradyrhizobium. The sequence goes on from NZ_JAHEAG010000001.1 coordinate 524,333, forward strand.
GCCAATGCCGACGGCGCAGCGGCCCTCATCCTCGCAAAGCGCTCCCTCGCCGATCGCGACGGCTTGCCGGTGCTGGCCGAAATCAAGGGCCACGCCACCCACAGCCAGGAACCACAATGGTTCACCACGGCGCCGATCCCTGCCATCCGCAAGCTGTTGGACAAGGTCGGCTGGAGCGTCGGCGACGTCGATCTGTTCGAGATCAATGAGGCCTTTGCGGTGGTGGCGATGGCGGCGCAGAAGGATCTCGGCATCCCCAGGGAGAAGCTGAACGTCAATGGCGGCGCCTGCGCGCTCGGCCATCCCATTGGCGCCACCGGCGCGCGCCTGATCGTGACGCTGTTGCATGCGCTGGAGGCGCAGAACCTCAAACGCGGCGTTGCAGCCCTTTGCATCGGTGGCGGTGAAGCTACCGCCATCGCGGTCGAGCGCATCGTCCGCGCATAGCGTGGGCGGTCCTGCAAAAATGGTTGGCGAGTGGCGCGAACCGCGTCGCTCGCCGCCTAGTAACCTGCCTATCCCTATCAGCGCGAAAGTTCCCATGGCTGACCAGTGCGAAACGATCAAGACCGCGTCGCCGGCCGTTGTCCCCTCCAGCGCGCTGCCGATCGCGGTCCTTTCCGTCCTGGCCGCCATGGGAACGCTCGCGACCAACATCTTGCTGCCGTCGCTGCCGCAAATTGCGATCTCATTGAATGTCACCAGCGCGGCGGTCACATCAGCCATCACTGTCTATCTTGCAGTGTTCGGGTTGGGCCAACTCGTGGTCGGGCCGCTTTCGGATCGCTACGGAAGACGCTGGCCGGTCCTGATCGGATTTGCCGTGTTCTTCGGCGGCAGCGTCTGGTGTGGCTTGGCAAACGACCTACCTAATCTTTTGGCCGGCCGCATCGTGCAGGCTGCAGGGGCTTGCGCGACGTCCGTACTGTCCCGCGCCATCGCCCGCGATATGTTCAGTGGGGCGGCGCTGGCACGCGCGCTGGCGCTCATCATGATCGTGATGTCCGCAGCCCCCGGCTTCTCGCCGCTGCTTGGCGGCGCGCTCGATCACAGCTTTGGCTGGCGCTCCGAATTCGCTCTCGTCGCAGCCTTTGCCGCTGTTGGCGCCCTTGCCTACAGCATCGTGCTCGGCGAAACCCATCATTCGATCCGCACTCCGTTCAATCCGGTCGCTATCGCCAGGACCTATGCTGGCCTGATTGGCGATCGCCGTTTCGTTATCCCGGCTGCAACCGCGAGCCTGATCATAGGCGGCTTGTTCTCCATGTTTTCAGCTGCACCGCGCCTATTCATTGAAGCGATGCACTTCACGCCGATCCAGCTCGGCCTGTTCTTCGCCGGCACCGTCTTTATCGTATTCGCCGCGGGTATGCTGGCGACAAGATTGGCACCACGCTACGGGCTCGATGGCCCGATCCGGGCAGGACTGTGGGCGACGGCCGCGAGCAGCATTGCGATCCTGCTCTTCTCGATGATCAGCCCGACTTTCCTGCCATTTCTGGGCGCGATGAGCGTATTTCTCCTCGGCATGGGCGTTGTCAGTCCACTGGCTACCGCGCGGGCGCTCTCGCCATTCGGGGAGAAAGCCGGCGCGGCCTCGGCGCTGCTCGGTTTCTGGCAGATGATGACCGCCGCCATCGGCGTATGGCTTGCCGCCACTGTGTCGCATGAAGCAATGTTGGCGCTGGGCATCGTGTTGAGCGCGTTTTCACTGCTGGCGCTTGGCCTGTACGGGCGAGGCCCGAGGTCTTGATTGGCTCGCTAACGCCGTGATCGAGAGGCGTCGCCGTCACGTTCATGCGCTCGCCCAAATCCATCGTCACCAGATTCCAGACGAATTCGCGGGTCTCGCTGACGTTCTTGACGGTGTCCTTCCACGAAATTGAGGAGAACCCGATTATCGGAGGGTCGTAGAGGAACGCGTTGAAGAAGCTGTAGGGGGCGAGATTCAATTGACCAGCCGCATTCCGCGAAGAAATCCAGCCAATCGAACGCGGCGCGGCAATCGCGTTGAATGGATTATGTCTGGGCCCGGATTGGGAACGCGCATTTCCGCCGGATAGTTCTCCGCGATGAAGGCGCGCACCTCGTCACGAAACGCGGCCTCCTCGCTGGAAAGTTTGAGCTCCATCGTGAGTGGCTCCCGCTACCACTTCTCGCCGAAGGGGCGAATCTCCAGCTCAAAAGTCCAGGCGCTTTTGGGCTGCTGATAAAGCAGCCAATAGGATTCTGCGACCGACGAGGGCGGCATCAAGAGATCGGGATCATCCAGCGCGTTCGGACCAAGCGCCTCGATCCGCCGCTGCCGAACCCATTCGGTATCGACGCCGGAATCGATGATGAGATGCGCGACATGGATGTTCTTTGGACCCAATTCACGCGCGGTCGCTTGTGCGACGGCCCGCAGGCCGAACTTGGCGCTGGCGAAGGCCGCATATCCCGATCCGCCGCGGAGACTCGCTGTCGCGCCGGTGAAGAAGATATTGCCTTTGCCGCGGGGCAGCATTAGCCGCGCTGCTTCGCGGCCGGCGAGAAAGCCGGAATAGCAGGCCATTTCCCAGACCTTGCGGAACACGCGTTCGGTCGTATCCAAAATCGGGAAGTTGACGTTGGCGCCGATGTTGAAGATGCAGACCTCCAGCGGCGCGTGTTTGTCCGCATCGCCAAGGAAGGAAATGATTTCCTCCTCCTTGCGTGCGTCGAGCGAGCACGCGTGAATTTCGCCGCCGGCTTTCTCGATCTCCTTGACGAGCGGCTCGAGCTTGGCGCCGTTGCGGCGCCCGGCGAACACTGTAAAGCCCTCGGAGGCGAACTTCTTTGCAATCTCGCCGCCGATATAGTCACCAGCGCCGATCACGGCCACGGTCGCGTTTCTCTTTTGCAACGGTTTTCTCCCGGTCAGGTTAGATCTGTTGTCTGCGAAGTGGAGCGGCCTGCGCCGGAGGCGCTTCCCCGCGCAGGGACTCCGCCAGCTTGTGTTTGAGTATCTTGCCGGTCGAAGTGGCCGGCAATGCATCGAGGATGACGATTTCAGACGGCCGCTTGTATGAGGTGAGCTGAAATCGAATGAAACTCATCAGCTCCTCTGGCGTCACGCGTGACCCTGGCAGCAGTTGCACAAAGGCGACAATCTCCTCATTGCCATCGGCGGCACGGCCGACCACGGCAGACTGCACGACGTCCCTGTGTGAACTGAGGACCGCTTCGACCTCGGCAGGATAGACGTTGAAGCCCGAACGGATGATCATTTCCTTGGTTCGGCCGACAATGTACAGGCAATCGCCGTCGAAGCGCGCGAGATCGCCGGTATTGAACCAGCCCTCGCTGTCGATCACCTTGGCCGTCAGCTCGGGGGCCCGATAATAGCCACGCATCACGTTACGTCCGCGAACGTGAAGTTCACCGACTTCACCCTTCGACAGTGGTATGCCGTCGATTGTTCTGATCCGGGCTTCTACTCCCGGCAGCAGCGTGCCGACCGCCTGGTCGGAACGCGGCGCATCGAAACGTACGCCAGATATTCCCGGCGAACATTCGGTGATCCCGTAGCCGTTAAGCAGCGGAAGGCCGAACTCTTTCTCGACGCGCGACTTCAGATTCAAATCGAGGGGTGCGCCGGCGACGGCGATCAAACGTAACGAGCCTCGGGCGAGCTGTTCCACGCCCGATACGCTCTTATATTCCAGCAGGCGCTGATAGGTGGCGGGCACGCCATTGAGGATGGTAACGCCCTCCTCCGCGATCGCCCGGGCGGTTGCGGCAGGGTCGTACTTGCTGACCATCCGCACTGTGCCGCCCACCATCAATGTCATGATCAGGAGCGAGATGCCAACGATATGGGAGATCGGCAACACGAGATAAATCTTGTCGTCTTGATTCATCTTGCGGAAATACGCGGTGGTCGTTGCGCTGATCAGCAGATTATCATGCGAGAGCATCACGCCCTTGGGGGTCCCCGTCGTTCCCGAGGTGTAGATCAGCACCGCGACTTGTTTTACGGGATCGGCCTCCACCGGCTCGACGGTTGCGCTTTCGTTGAGCGGACCGACACCAATCTCCAGCAGCGGGCCTATTCGCCGGTTCTCGGCGCCATAGCGCGACGCGTGAGCCGCAGCCTCCTTCGAAATACCTGATGTGAAAAACATCCGGCGGGCGCCGCTATGGTCGCGAATCTGGTCCAGTTCGCGCGCCGACAATCGCGGGTTGGCGACGATCGCCCAGGCGTCGAGCCGGCTCGCCGCCAGCAGCAAGGCGGCAAGCGCAATACAGTTTTCGCTGACAATGACCATCCGGTCGCCCGGCCTGATCCCCAGCGACGAGAGGACGGTGGCGATCTCGCCGACACGCTGATCCAGATCGCGGTAGCTCCAGGACGCCCCGTCTTCGACCAGCGCGATCCGGTCGGGAGCTTCGGCAACCTGACTTGCCGTAACTTCGTGGATGCGGCGCGGCAAGTCGACAGCAATCTCGTCGAGATTGATCGTCTGTGAAAGCTCCGCCACGACTAGCCTCCCGACCAAACCATGCCTACTTTTGCAACGCGGCACATTCGTCGCCTACCTAACGTTCTTTTTTAGAACTCGTCAATCACTAATTCATCTTCCCTGCTTCACGAGGTCCAAAAGGGCAACCCAACTGCCCCATTATCATCTGCCCGTTATTGAAAGACCGTCGTTTACAATGTGCGGGCTGGCCGTTACGATTAAAGTATCAAATAGGAACTTAATGGGAGAGGCAGAATGCCGGAGAGCCGCGGCGTAGCGATACTTGTAGGCGCAGGCGACGCCATCGGCGCGGCGGTCGCGCGGCGTTTTGCCAGGGGCGGCTATACGATTTGCATCTGCAGACGTGATGCGTCCAAGTCGCAGGGGCTTGTGAGCGAGCTGAGGGCTGCGGGACATAACATTCACGCGTTCAGCATCGATGCCCGTCAGGAAGCAGAAGTCCAAGGCATATTCGCGCGGATCGAGAAAGAGCTCGGGCCGATCGAGGTCTGCCTCTACAATGCCGGTTCGAACGTCAACAAGCCATTGCTGGAGACAACCGAGAAGCTGTTCTTCAAGGCCTGGGAACTGGCCTGCTACGGCGGCTTCCTGGTCGGACGTGAGGCTGCGCGCGTCATGCTGCCGCGCGGACGCGGCACCGTCTTCTTTACGGGGGCGACCGCCAGTGTGCGTGGCGGTCCGGGGTTTGCGGCATTTTCATCAGCGAAGTTCGGCCTTCGCGCAGTGGCCCAGGCGATGGCGCGCGAGCTGGGGCCGAAGAATATTCACGTCGTGCATCTGTTGATCGATGCAGGCGTCGACAGCGAGGCCATTCATCAGCGCATGAAAGCAGCAAAAGGGATCGAGGCAAGCGACATTCCCCCTGATAGCCTGACCAAGACGTCTTCCATTGCCGAGGCCTACTGGTTCACCCACCAGCAAAGCAGGGATGGCTGGACCCACGAGCTCGATCTCCGTCCGTCCGTGGAGAAGTGGTAACATGAACGCGACACCAAACCTGACCCTGTGGGGCGTTGGGACAAGCCGCACCATTCGTCCGCATTGGGCCATGCACGAACTGGGCCTGGTCTACGAGACAAAGCCGATCGGGCCGCGAACGGGCGAGACCAAGACCGCTGAATACACCAGGCTCAATCCGCGCCAGAAAATTCCGCTGCTACAGGACGGCGACTTCTGCATTGGCGAGAGCGCCGCGATCGTGGCCTACCTGTCGCGAACGTACTCCACGGCGGAACGTTCGCTGATTCCTGAATCCACCCGCGAGTATGCCGCGTGGCTGGAATGGTGTTTCTTTATCGTCGCGGAGCTGGATTCCACCAGCCTTTACGTGATGCGCCGTCATCGGGCTGACGCACTCGGTCCGATCTATGGTATTGCGCCCGAGGTCGTTGCCCAGGCCGGTGAGTACTTTCGTCAGCAATTGCGCCATGTGGAAGTAGCGCTCGCGGACGGTCGGCAATTCCTGATGGGCGAGCGGTTCACCAGCGCTGACATCCTGCTCACGACCTGCCTTGAGTGGGCCATCGCCTATGGTGTCGGCATTTGCGACAACGCGCAACCCTATCTCGAACGCATCAAGAAACGCGACGCCTTTCAGCGAGCCGTCGCGGCAAATACCCCATTGGTACCGATCACGCCGGCGCCGGCGAAAGTTTAGAAACCGCTCGCCGCTCGTGCGAGAGGGCTTCGGAGTTAGACCGCCACGCGCACGCTGCGTTCGGCGACCATCTTGTCGATGGCGCTGTCGTCGTAACCCAGCTCGCGCAACACGTCGCGCGAGTGCTCGCCGACCCGGGGAGCCGGCCCGCCGATCGCGGCCTCATTGATCTCAAAGCGGGCCGCCGGCTTCGGCTGGCGCACCCGCCCGACCTTCGGCTGATCGAACTCCGCGATGATATCGCGCGCGATCACCTGTTCATTGTGGATGATTTCGCCTCGCCGCAGGATCGGCGCGCAAGGGACGTCGGCGGCGTCCAGGCGCTCCAGCCATTCGGCCGTGGTGCGCTGACCGATATACTCTGCCATCTTGTTGATGCGGGCCGTGGCGTTGACCGAGCGCGCCGAGGGCGTCGCAAACCGTGGATCCCTGGCAAGCTCGGGATCGCCGGAGGCCCGGCAAAACCCCTGCCATTCGGAATCCGAGATGGTGCCGGCCGTGATGTAGCCGTCGCTGGTCTTGAACACGAGATCGGGCCGATCGTTGGGATCGGCGGCGGTGGTTTCCGCGCCCACCACCGTGTATTGCATCATGCCTTCGGGCCACAAATACGAGATCATCGCATCCAGCATTGCGACCTGAATATGATCGCCCTGCCCTGTCTTCTCGCGGGCGTAGAGCGCCGCTGCCACCGCCTGTGCCGTGAACACGGCGGTAGTCTTGTCGCATACGATGGTTCGGATCATCTGCGGACGGTTCGTTACCGGCTGCGACTGGATATCGGCAAAGCCCGACAGGCCCTGAATGATCGGATCATAGACGCGCTTTTTCACATACGGTCCGGTGTCGCCGACGCCGCTGATCGAGACATAGATCAAGCGTGGATGGCGCTGGCGCAACTCATCGGCGCCGAGACCGAGGCGCTCCATGGTGCCGGGCCGGAAATTCTGCACCAGGACATCCGCCTGCGCGACCAGCCTGGCGAGAACCTCACGGCCGGCCGCGCTCTTGACGTCGATCGACAGTGATCGCTTGCCGCGGTTTGAAGAGATAAAGAGCGCGGAGAACTCGCCATCCTTGTCAATGGTGGCACGGCTGCGCCGGGTGATATCGCCTCCGATCGGCTCGATCTTCAGCACGTCGGCGCCCTGATCCGCCAGAAACATCGTCGCAAACGGTCCCGACACCACGCCTGTCAGATCGAGGACACGAACACCGCTGAGTGGGCCAGGCATGGCATTCTCCCTTATTGTTACTTTTGCTACGGGGCGGACTGCGAATTTGGCTTTCGGTCGTGCAGGCCCAGCATACAGGGCCTGTCTTCCAGCGCTCAATTCCCGATCTTAGGCCGTTTTCGAAACCGGTTGGCTGGTCTGCTCGACAATCGACTCCTCGACGTCGCGGAGTTGGTCCTTGCCGAAGAACATTTCCTTTCCAACGAAGAAAGTCGGCGAGCCGAATGCTCCGCGGTTGACCGCGTCGGTGGTCCGATCGATCAACCCCTTCTTGACGTCATCCTGCTGCGCACGCGCGATCAACCGGTCGATATCGATGCCGGAGGAGATGAATGCGTTTCGGAAAGTTTCGAGATCATCCATCTTCTTCGGCTCTTCCCACATATGATGATAGGCAGCGCGGAAATAGGGTTCAAACATGCCTTCGAACTGAGCCGCGACGGCGCCGCGCATCAGCATCAGCGTGTTGACCGGAAAGAACGGATTGGAGCGGAACTTCGTCGCGTTATGGCGCCGAATGAAGCGCTGGGTCTCCAGCGCCTGGTGTTCCGGCTTGTTCTTGATTCCGCGAAGCGAGTCGAACGGCGACATGTTGCCGGTTGCCTTGAAGATGCCGCCGAGCAGAACCGGGACATATTCGAATTTCACGCCGGTGCGCCGTTCGATCCCCGGAAGGACCAGTTCCGCCAGGTAAGCGTTCGGGCTGCCAAAATCGAACAGGAATTCAACTTTCAGTGGCATGTCGGCTCCTCCCGTAGAGCGAAGTGAATGGTCAGGTTTGGCGATCCTCTGGCCGATCCCTGGCTACTTTTCGTTCATACAGTTCTAAAATTGAACTGTCAAATCTATGCTGAATTCCGCTAGTTTTAACCAGTCGGCGGGGTATTGTTTCAAATTTAGTACCTATCTAGAATGGTATCGGCGGTTGCGGTTCCCTGGATGATTCGAGTGGAACAGGCGCCGGACGACCGGAGAGCAGGAATGAAATGGGATGAACTCGAGGAAGAGCCTTGTTCGATGGCTCGAACCATCGGCGTGATTGGCGACCGCTGGACGCTTCTGATCCTCCGCGAATGCTTCCTGCGCACGCGCCGCTTCGAGGGTTTTCAGTCAGCGCTTGGGATTACGCGTCATTTGCTCGCCGAACGGCTGAAGAAGCTGGTCCGCCAGGGGGTGCTACGCCGCATTCCATATCAGGAGTCGCCCAAACGCCACGAGTATATCTTGACGCAGAAGGGCCTCGATCTCTATCCGATCATGATGGCGCTCGTGCATTGGGGCGACACCCACATGCTCGACGAACGCGGACGCCCCCTGCTGCATGAGCACCGCAAGTGCGGCAAGATGTTCGATCCCGTGATGGTGTGCTCGGAATGCGGCGAGCCGCTTTCGGCCAAGGAAGTTCATGTCCATCCTGGACCAGGCGCGCGGCCGGCTTCAGAGAAGGTTTCTCTCGACAAGAAGAAGCCGAAGAGCCGCAGGCAAGCGGCGTGACTGCACCCGGCAAAGCCGCGTTTCACGGCTGACACGAGACGTCTGATTGCCGCCACTCCACGAGAACTACGCCTATGCGGCGGTGAAACGTCTTCTGCCCGCTGTATTGGAGACGAATAGTGCGAAGCGGCGACGCAGCTCCGTTTTCTGGATTTTGCCGGTTGGGCAATCTCTGAGAGCACCGACGAAAACGATGTCATCGGGCATCCATCATTTGGCTATTTTGCCCCCGAGATGCGAGTTCGGCCGGGCACCGGCGGCGGTACAAAAATCAACCCTGATGGAGCGGTGACTTGTCGTCCCCCCGATCGCTGATCGCCTCGACCGGCGGGAAGACGCTGTCGTATATCGCGCGTGCTTCTCGAACCAGGCGGGCCCGCTCAAGCTCCGATTTCGGAACGAAACGAATGACTTCACCCATGTGCGGCTCCAAATTGGGATACACTGTCTTTCAGATGACAAACATCATTCCATTTAATTGGGAAGACCATCACGGATTTGCACCTCACCGGCGGCGACAAAGGGATAAAAAGCGCGTGAACGCGGAACCGGCGACACGGGCCAATTCTTTTGGCGTTACTTGCGAAAGGTCGAGCAACCTCGCGCGGGTACAGCGCAAATCTTGGCATATCGTCCTACCGGGCCGGATCTTGTGCATGAGGAAAGCAAGGACCGTGCCGGCGCTTGCGACCGTCCAGTTCGCGACATCGGGAATGCCAACTAGTTACCTACCCCGCCTTGAGCGAGAAGCCGCCGTCGACCACGGTTTACTGGCCGGTGATGATTTATCCAAGCTCGCGCTTGCGCGCCCTATTGCAGCGGCGAGAACTTCACCGGGACGATGATCTTGGATTCCTGATGCAGCAGCGCACCAAGCTCCTCGTTCTTGCGCAGAAAATCATGCCAGGCCGGATCCTTGGCCATTTCGGCGCGGCGACGGGCGCGGTCATTGAGGTCCGCAAAACCCCAGAGATGAACCACCTGATTGAGCGTGCCGATTTCGGTCTGAAAGAAGCCGATCAAATTGCCGAGGTATTTCTGCTGCACCGGCAGCGCGCATTCTTCATAGAGCGCAAGCCATTTGCCCATTTTGAGCGGCACGAGATTGTAGGTTCGGTGATCGTAAATCATTTTCCGCGTTTCCTCGTTAGACCGCAAGGCGGACTGGTGTTGAAGCGTCATCGGCCGGGTGCACCACCCTGCCGCTTTCAGGATCGATCAGATAAATATCCTTCGCCGCCGCCCTGAGCCGAACCCGGGCTCCCGGCCGGCGCATCAGGGCGACGTCGCCGATCGCGGTGTAGCTCGTTCCCCCCAGCACGAAAGTCAGGAGGCTGGTCGATCCCAGGGGTTCGACCACGTCGATGGTGACGTCCATGGCGACGGCGCCGGAGTCGATCAGCCTGGCATCATCGAGCAGATGCTCGGGACGAATGCCGATCTCGACGCTGCGGCCGGCGTATGGCCGATACGCCGCGTCGCGCTCTTGCGGCATTTCGATCTGGATGCCCTCGCCGAGATCGGCATGAAGACCGCTCTCGTCGGCCAGCAGCCTGGCGGGGAAGAAATTCATTTTCGGCGATCCGATGAAGCCGGCCACGAAGCGGCTCACCGGCCGGCGGTACAACGTCAGGGGATCGCCGACCTGCTCGATATGGCCGCCGTTCATGACCACGATCTTGTCGGCCAACGTCATGGCCTCGACCTGGTCATGCGTAACGTAGATGATGGTAGTACGGAGCCGCTGATGGATGCGCTTGATCTCGATACGCATCTGCGCTCGCAGCGCGGCGTCGAGGTTCGACAGCGGTTCGTCGAACAGAAATACCTTCGGCTCGCGCACCAGCGCCCGTCCCATCGCGACGCGCTGGCGCTGACCGCCAGATAATTGCCGGGGTTTGCGGTCCAAGAGATCGGTGATGTCAAGCATCTCGGCAGCGATGCCGACCAGCCGCTTTTTCTCCGAAGACGAGACGCCCTTCATTCGCAGACTGAAGGCCATGTTGTCGCGCACGCTCATATGCGGATAGAGCGCATAGGACTGGAACACCATCGCGATATCGCGGTCCTTCGGCTCCAGCCGCTCGACCGCCTTGCCGTCGAACAGAATGCTGCCGCCGGTGGCCTCCTCCAGGCCCGCGACCATTCGTAACGTCGTGGTCTTGCCGCAGCCTGAGGGCCCGACCAGCACGGCAAACTCGCCATCCGCAATATCGAGGTTGATGCGGTGGATGACGCTGACGTCTCCGAACTTCTTTTCCAGCGCGACCAGTTTCACTTCAGCCATTGGACCTGATTCCCGTCATCCCTTGACGCCGCCGCTGCCCCAACCGGCGACCAGAAATTTCTGCACATAGGAGAACACGATGACCACGGGAATGATGACCAGCAGGCCGCTGGCCATGATCATGCCCCAGTCGATCACGCTGGCGTTGTAGAGATCGGCAATGCCGACCGGGAGCGTCTTCAGATTGTCCGACGAGATCAGGATCCGCGCGAAGATGTAGTCGTTCCAGGCCAGGATGAAGGTCAGAATGCCGGTAGCGATGATGCCCGGCAGCGCCATCGGAATCACCACGTGGATTACTGCGCGGAACCGGCTCGCACCGTCGGTCATCGCTGCCTCCTCCAGGTCGATCGGGATCGACTGGAAGAAGGTACGCAGCATCCACAGCGCGAAAGGCAGGCTGAACGCGCAATAGGCCAACACCAGCGCGATGTGGGTATTGGCGAGCCCGAACGTTCGCATCACGATGTAGAACGGAATGATGATCATGATCGGCGCGAACATGTAGGTGAACAGGACGGTCGCTGCGATCATCTCGCGGCCGAAGAAGCGGTAGCGCGTCAGCCCGTAGGCTCCGGGTACGGCGAGCAGCAATGTGAGGATCACCGCGGCGCTGGAGACGATGACGCTGTTCTTGAAGTAGGTCACAAAGTGCGTTTGCGCGAACAGCCGCTCGATGTTGGAGAGCGTTGGCGCCTCCGGCAGCAGCCGCGGCGGCCATGTGAATATTTCCGTTGAAGGTTTCAGCGCGGTCAGCCCCATCCAGAGCAGCGGAAATGCCGCGAAGGCGAGCAATACCGCGACCGCTAATCCGAGAAACAGAAGCTGCAATCCCGACCGTCGGGTCATAGCTGGTCCTCTCCGCGAAACAGGAAGAAATAGGTAGCTGCCGCCGCCACCAGCATCAGGAACATCACGATCGCGACCGCGGCCCCCATGCCGGCTTCATAATAATTGAACGTCCGCAGGTAGGCGTAGACCGGCATAGTGCGGATGTAACGCTCGGCGCCGCCGCCCTGTGTCATCAGCCATACCGTGTCGAACTTGGTGAACATCCAGATCGACCGCAGCAGGATGGTGATAAAGAGCACTGAGGCCAGTTGGGGCAGCGTCACAAACACGAAGCGCGCCACCGGACCCGCGCCGTCGACCCGCGCCGCGTCGTAAAGCTCGGTTGGAATGCTCTGCAGCCGCGCCAGCACCGCGAGCAGCACGAAGGGAAAAAATTGCCAGACCGAAACCAGGATCAGCGAAACCATGATGTAGCTGCGGCCAAACCAGTTGATCGGCTCGCTCGAAATTCGCCAATCTGTATGGGCAGAAGGCCGCGATGATGTATGCCGGCTTCGGCCGCGGCGCGTCGCTGATCGAGCAGTATGCCCCCGAAAACATGCGCAACACCGAGACGTATGATGTCTGGCGCAAGCCTCATGGTCCGAGCGGAAATGCGCCCGCATCGCAGGTGGACGAAGAAACATGGATGCTGTTCAAAGGTTCGGCCAATCCGGAACTGGCCAAGGAATTCCTGGCGTTTTTCTACAAGGATGAAAACTACGTCGAATACATCAAGTCGGTGCCGATCCACTTCTTCCCGATCACGAAGTCGCTGCGCAATTCTCCGGCCTACCGCGACATTCCCATGGTGAAGCGCTGGGCGAGCTGGCTGCAGGTTCAGCAAGAAGATTTGGACAAGGACCAGGCGCGCCCGACCCTGATCATCGATTGGGAGGACCTGACCAACAAGCCGTATCTGCTGCAGATACTTGGCTCGGGCGTGCTGCGCGACATGGTGCTGGACGTCGCGGTCGAAGGCAAACCGGCGGCGGAAGCAGCCAAGCGCGGCCAGCAGCGGGCCGAGCAGATCGTTCGCCAGGCCGGTGCCGCGAAGTGGTGATCTCCAATTGAACCCGCGCCGGCGGCAATGCCGGCGCGGCCTCATGCTTCACAGATGAACGTTGCGGCTCGGCGCGGCGTGCGGGTATCGTGATATGCAAACGCGCGGCCTTCCTGGCTTTCTCCTGGTGTTGCCGGCGCTACTGCTGCTTGCAGCGCTGACGCTTTATCCGGTCGGATACGGCTTCTGGCTTAGCCTCCACGCCAAGCATTCGCTGTTTCCCCAGCAGACTTTCGTCGGCCTCGATAATTATCTCTATCTCCTGCACGACCCCGAATTCTGGGAGAGCCTCCGCATCGGCCTGATCTATTCGGTCAGTACGATCTTCCTGCAACTGGTGCTTGGGGTGGCGGCGGCGCTGTTGCTTCATCAAAGCTTTTTCGGCCGCAACATCGTTCGCGGCCTCGTGCTGTTTCCTTACATGATCCCGACCGTGGTCGCAGTCATTCTGTGGAAATGGATGCTCAACAATCAATTCGGCCTGATCAATTTCGGACTGGTCTCGCTGGGAAGGTGTCGAGATAACCGTGGCCTTCCCAGCCCGGCGGCATGAATTTGGTCAGCCGCTTCCAGTAATCGAGCGTCTCCAGCATCTGCCTGGATTCGAACAGCGGACGGTTCTTTTCGTCGAACAGCTTGCCGCCGTTAGCCGCCATCATTTCGCCGACCAGGATATTAATGAACAAATTGTCGCCCGGCATGGTCAGGCCATAGATCTCGGGCTTGCCGTCCTTGTTCTCGTCGATGGTCAGCTTTTCCGCAATCTTGACGAAATCGTCCCAGGTCTTCGGCGGCTCGATGCCCATCTTCTTCGCAAGGTCCTTGCGATAGATCATCAGCGAGGTGCCGGACGCATGCACGAGCCCGTACCATTTGCCGTCGGCAAAACAGAGCTTCTTGTAGTGCTCCCAAATGTTGGATTCGCCAATTGCCTTGACGACATCGTCGATCGGCAGCAGCAGCTTCTGCTGCAGAAGTGCGGCGCAAGTCACCGGCTGGCCGTGCGACAACTCCGGCGGACTGCCGGCGGCAAGCGCGGCCATGATCTTGCCTTCGAGGTCATTCCAGGAGAGCGCCTCGGCTTGGATCTTCACGCCCGGACGGGTTGCCTCGAAGCGCTTGACGATTTCAGCGACCGCCGCCTGCGACGCCGGATTGGTTTCGGTGTGCCAGACCCGAACCGTCTTGACGGGCTGAGCCAATGCCGTCCCGGTGAGTCCAATCGCAACAGCGCAGCCGAGCAGACTCGCCGCCATCCTCAATCGCAGAGTCTTTGCTTTCATGTTACCCTCCCCCAATCAGCCTCTTTGAGGCCATTTTTATTACTATGTGGACACTATCCGCATTTTTTGATAATTTAGTGAGAGTGTTCCAGATCTGTCAATGATGAAACGACGGACGCGGCAGATGGCCGCCGAGTTGGCGTGCGCGACGAAAGAAAGATGGGCGGAGCGTTACTTAATGGATGATCAGCCCACGCCGGATAGCATCAAAGGTGTGGCGGCACTCAACAAGGGCATCAAGCTACTAACTGCTATTGCCGACGCCGAAGTGCCGCCGACGGTGCGCGACCTCAGTGATCAGACAATGCTGCCGCGCCCGACGATTTACCGTCTGCTCGCCGCGCTGACGGAGGCCGGTCTGGTGCGACAATCCTCCGGCCATACCTATCAACTCGGCGCAACACTGGTCACGATCGCGCATCGCGCACTCGACCAGATGGATATCCGCGATATTGCCCACGAACATCTCCTGAAGCTGCGCGACGAAACCGGCGAGACCGTGCATCTCGCTGTGTTCAGCAATGACGCCATGCTTTACGTCGACAATATCGAGAGCCGCGAACGGGTTCGCATGAAGTGCTCGCTGGGGGTCTCGGTTCCGCTGCATACGACTGCAGTCGGCAAGGCCTATCTTGCCTTCTCGCCGCAAGATCAGCGCGACAGCGCGCTTGAACGATTACGGCTCGACGACGTGACCGGACATTCCATCACTTCCCGCGACGCATTGCGTGCGCAAATTGCAGAGGCGGCACACCGCGGCTGGACCACGGACGAAGAGGAAAACGAGCGCGACATCTTTTGCTTCGGCGCCCCAATTCTGGATCGGCGCGGCAACGCGGTGGCCGCCGCCAGTATCAGCATTCCGCGATTCCGCCTGCGTCCTATGGCTGAGCAAGTCTACGTCGCGCCGCTGCTCGAGGCCACCACCAACGTCTCGCGCATTCTCGGTTACCGACCCAATTTGTCGGGCGCAAAGGCAAAAGCTGCTGTGGCTGGTTAGATATCTTCGCACGCATGTTGGATGATCCGATCGGATGAAATTCAGATTCCGGAACGGCACCCGCAAGGGCGGCGGAGTGATCTTGACCAGGTCCGTTGGGTGAAAAGGCATCCGGGTCAATACGATTGCGCTATGGCGAGACGGGCGCCAATGGCTTCGGTCGGCATGACGAGCACATCGCGTTGCGGACCATCCCGTCTTCAAGCACTTGCTGACGATGTCGCTGACACTGTCGCGGCGTTTCTGTGCGCCTGCCTCAATCACCACGCAAATCCGCGATATTTCCTCCGATCGTCCGCTTGGCGCCCATTTCCAGATGAATGACAACCATCCGCGGTAAGAACTAGCTTATACTCTCCAACACTGCGCGAGCCTTTTCCAGATCGGCAGTGTCGTGGCCATTCGTGAACCAGCCATACTTCGCCGAGAGCAGCTTGCGCGCGCTATCAAGTCGTCCGGCATCCCGCCAGACTTGCGCCAGACTCGTCGCGGTCCGCAGTTCGAACAGCCGCGCATTCTGCCTTTGTGCCGTTGTCAATCCGCGTTGGAACAAGGTCTCCACCTCGGCAAGCGATGCGCCCTGGGAGAGTCTGGCGTAGGCTCGTACGCGAAATTCCTCCGTCTCGCTGTAATGCTGCCCAGTTGCATCAGCCTCCGCCGCTGCTCGATCCAGCAAGGCGATAGCCTCATCGCTCCTCTGATTCTGCACCAGGATTTCAGCTTCGCTGATCAGGAAATAGGGACTCCAGATCCTGGTTTGCGTCCTGTCGCGAATTTCCCAGCTCCGCTTCAGTCGTGCCAAGCCGTCATCCACCGCGCCTGACCTCGCCGAAGCCCAGCCGAGAAGGGCTTCCGTGAAGCATTCCCAAAAGAACACATGATGGCGATTCACGATCCCTACAAGCTCTTCAGCGAGCGAGGAAACTGCAGCAACATCCTGCTCAACCATCGCTTTCATCGCGCAATGATAGATAACGTAGCAGCTTGTGAGGTGGTGCCCGCTTTCACGAACCTCACGCAAACTGCGCACGCACAATTCCTGAGCCTCGTCCAGATGACCGAGTTGTTGTGCGGCAATCAAATACTGTGACAAGGTCGTCGGACGTGGAATTGTCAGATAGTCGCCGAGCGTCGCAGCCGTACCCTCACGCTCGAATGCGTCGATCACCTCCAGGAACCGCTCGCGCGCGACGACCAGATCGCCGCTCGCAAGCGCGATCATTGCGCTGATGCGAACTCCCTGCGCCGCCGACGTGGCGTCGCCGGCTTGGCGCGCCAGCTCGAGAAAACTCCCAACATACTGATGCGCGCGCGGAAAATCGCACCGCACCAGAACTCCGCCAGCCCGTCCCCACAAGATGCGCAGCAATTGCCGCGTTTCTCCCAGGTCTTGACCAAGTTCGAGCAGCCGGGCGTAGTTCTGTTCGACCTCTGTCCCCGAATAGCCGCTCGTCGCGTATAGCGGCTCGATCAGGGCTATCCGGAGCTCGAATTCCCGGCGTTGAGTTGATGAATCATGCGCAAGTTGCGCCAGTAGCGACAAAGCCCGGTTGAACTGACTGACCGCTTCAATGTTGTTGTATCGGGCCGCCGAGCGCAAAGCGGCCCGCTTCCACCAATTGATCGCCTGGTCGGTGAGACCCGCTTCGGTGAAGTGATGCGCCAATAGTTCTGGCTGCACCTCCGCGATCTGAGAAAACTTGCTCTGCAACGTCTCGCAAATGCGTTTGTGTAGCACCTGGCGACGACTAATCAGCAACGTCGAATAGGCAGCCTCCTGCACGAGCGCGTGCTTGAATGTGTAGATCACCTCCGGTGGATTTCCTCGCGCGCTGATCATGTCCGCCGCCTCGAGCAGCGCCAAAGCGGCTTCAAGTTCCTTGGACTTGGACGGTGCAACGGCAGCCAATAGCTCGAATGAGAACTCCCGCCCAATGACCGCACCAATCTGGGCAACGACCTTGCTCTCAGTCAGCCGGTCAAGACGGGCCAGCAATGAGTCCTGCAGCGTTACCGGTATCATCGACTCGCCAGATCCCCGCTTGTCGTCATAGGAACCGGAGTTCGCCTCGAACGGGCCGGAATCGATTACGACCTTCGTCAGTTCTTCGATGAACAACGGCATCCCGTCCGCCTTGGCGACGATTTGCTCAACAAGAGTGTCGGATAAATCCGTCCGCGCCACCCGCCGAACCAACTCGTACGACTGCCGTCGGCTCAGCCGATTGAGGCTGAACGAGGCAACCTGGCTCCGGCCGATCCACGGGGGGTCATATTCTGGTCGGTGCGTTATTATAGTCAGGATGCGAGCGCTGTTGGCCCGACCCAAGCCGCGGCTGACTGCCTCGACCGTTGTCGGATCAATCCAGTGCGCATCTTCCAATATGCATAACACTGGCTTCAGTCGCGACAGGTTCACGACCGAATCATCCAGAGCATCAAGCGTCAGGCTCTTCATCTGCTCGGGTGACGCCTCGTGTCGGGGCAAGCGATCGCCAACGGGTATCGACAGCAGATCGGCAAAGAGCGCTATCGTCTCGGGCGCCACATATCCGGGCTTCTGCATTCCGGCAATCAATCGATTCAGTTTCTCCTCCGGCCTCATGCCGAGCGTCAGTCCGGCCACGCGTTCGAAATAAGTGAAGATCGGATGCAACGCAGTATCGGTATGGAACGGAGAGCACTGCAGGCGGATGATGAAATGGCTCTCTGTCGCAATCCGGCTTGCAAGGGCCATGCATAATCGCGATTTTCCGATTCCTGCTTCGCCCGTCAGCAGGACCAACTGACGCTCGCCGTCGCACGCGGTCCGCCATCGACCAAGCAACAGCGACAGCTCATCCTCCCGACCAACAACTTCCGTCAGATCGGCGTGGTGTGTAGCATCGAAACGGCTTTCGGCCGCCGCCTCGTGCAACACGCGCCATACAGGTCTTAGGCCGGGCAGACCCTTCAAGTCGCACATGCCGAGGAATTCGAGCTCGAACATGCCCTCGACCAACCGGCGTGTGCTGCCGGCAATCGCCACCCCGTCGGGCGGAGCAAGACTCTGCAACCGTGCGGCCAGCACCGGGGTTTCGCCGACAACCGCCTCTTCCCTGGCCGCGCCCTCACCTAAAAGGTCACCAACGACAACAAGACCGGTCGCGATTCCTGTTCGTACATGCAGCGTTACATCTGGTAGCGGGGCCAGGTTTGGTACAACCCGACCAAGCTCCAGGCCCGCGCGCACGGCCCGTTCCGCAGCATCCTCCAACGCGGCTGGATAGCCAAAATAGGCAACCAGTCCGTCCCCGGTGTATCTGGCAATGAAACCGCCGAGGGAAGTCACGGCCTTTACGCACGCATCGAAGTAGACACCCATCACCGTGCGGAGTTCTTCAGGATCCAGCTTGGACGCAAGGTCAGTCGACTCGACCATGTCGCAGATCAGCACGGTCAACTGCCGTCTCTCAGCGTCAGGCCGCGTTCGTACAAGTTGGACGGGCGCGTGCGGTTCGGTCGTTTCCCGCCCGAGAAGGTCGTCAATGGCCTTAAAAAGCTTCTTGCGGTGCCCCAGCGGTACGCCAAGACGCACCAGATCGTCGTCTGTCAGGTCAGGCAGAACATCGCTGTCGATCGCCTGATCGGAGAACAGGGCCCGGTATTGGCCAAGCCCAAGCTCTTCAAGCCACGCCCCGACGTCCAGACTTTGCATGAGATCGCATGTCCCAGACCCCTGATCGCCTAGCGCATTTGCTCGCTCTGGTCGCCGCGACGTTGCACCTCGGCGTCATCCGGGCAGCGTCGATCCAAAGATGCACGCGCTATGTGATCAAGGCTTCTTTCTTGAGCTTCCACTTTGGCGACCGTACACCAGAATCGCCGGCTAGTAGCGGCTCAATTGCCGGGTTTGTTCGATCAGCGCGATCAATGGGGTGGGATCAACAGCGAACGATCGTGCCTCGGTTCGGCCCTCTTCGGCGATCTGGTCGAGATAAGCCTCTGCTTCCGGCAGCTTGGCGACGAAGTGCCTGCCCAGCTCTGCCAGATCGCCGCCCTCCGGGTCGCAAAATAGCTTTGCCGCTGCGGGATCGCGGATCGCTAGCGCCGCAGGTAGCGTAAGGATGCCGTCGCGCAAGTCCTCCTCTCCGCCGCCTCCGAGTGCGGCCAGCCCCTTCACATCGCCAACATCGTCGCAGCCGTGATAGAGCAGCCCCAGCAGGCCACCGAACGTTCGCAGCCTGCCCGACCGATCGCCCAAGCAGGCGCACACCTCGAACATCGAGCCGGTGTCCTCTCCGGCGATCTTGCGCCAGTCCTCAATTCCCAGCGGTCGACGACGAAGCCGCCACTGCATGCATTCAGCCACGCCCAATCGTTTCAGCAGTTCCGAAAACAGCGCAATGCCCGTTAGGTCGTCCTTCAGCTGCAGATACCCCTCCGCCACGATGTAGCCCGAAGTCATCAAAGCCGATAGTTCGCCGAACTTGGTGTGCATGGTCGCCCGACCGCGCCGCGTCGGGGAACGATCTACAATGTCGTCAATGATCAAAGAAACATTGTGAAACAGCTCGATTACCAGCGCCGACTGCATGATCTGTTCGGGGATCGGCCCTTCGCGCACCGCCCGATAACAGGAGAAGATCGTCAACGGACGAAAATACTTTGATCCGGTCAGGAATTGCCATTCAAGCGCTTCGCGCATCTCCTCGCTGCAGCCGTCAATCCAGCGTGCAATGCGCTGGCGCAAGTCGGCCATCTCCGTCTCGAAACCAAGTCGTGCAATGACAGATTTTGTGGTTTGCTCTTGCATGTTTGAAACGCGCCGCCCTAAATTTTACTGCGCCAGCGCCTTCGGTAGGATCCGGACAGGTCGGGTTGTTGAAAATTCTGCGCTAGGCTCTCATCCAAATTACTCAACTCGCTCTGCAAAATGCGCGCTTCCCTGACAGCCAGGTCCCCCACCTCACGCAGCAATGCACGCAATTCATCGGCCGCAAGGAGGCGCTCAGCTCCCGACGCACGGCCGTCGGCCGCGTTGACGCCAACGGCCTGAGCGAACCTCGCTTGATGACTTGCGAGTATTTGAGCCAGTCCGAACCAGTAACTGGCCGACCTGTTCGCGGCGATCATCATGGCGTGGCCCATTGGCACCACGAAATCAGTGGCAACCGAATTCTCCTGGCCGCCTGGCGGCGAACCAATCGCCCCCTCGGCGCTCGACTGGTCGAATCGCTGGCGATTGGCGGCGGCCAAATCAGCCATCGCGCCGAGCATGCCGATCATGGGTCCCAGCAGCGTTGCCCCGAGCAAGCCCGTCCCCGGGTTGCCGGCCGTGGGTTGCACGGTCATGTTTTCCCGAAGGCCAACACCCGCCAACCAGGCGTCACGCATTGCCATGAAAATGCCGGTGAGAGGGTCGTGCGCCGATCGATCGGGACCAGAACCAAACATGCCTTCTCCCTTTG
Source organism: Bradyrhizobium sp. SRL28 (assembly GCF_018596315.1). Lineage (GTDB taxonomy): Bacteria > Pseudomonadota > Alphaproteobacteria > Rhizobiales > Xanthobacteraceae > Bradyrhizobium. The sequence continues at coordinate 545,138 of NZ_JAHEAG010000001.1, forward strand.
ACATTCTGAAAATCTGTGCGCCGCACTGTTACCCCGACCCTGCGTCGCGCTGGGTGGCGTGCGGTTGCGGAGCGCAACCAGCACTTTGTTTCCCGGCAATTTAGACGACGGTCAATCCCGGACCATGGCGCGCCGTCCACGCAAATTGTCATATCGCGAAAGGAATTCCATCATTGAAAACCGCGGCAGGCCAGCGAAGTCACGACAGAGGTCTGCCAAACCCGGCCGGGATGCTCCGGAAATCCTGGCCCCATCGACTGGATGCGCAGGCCCGGCAGCCCCGCCTTTGGGCTGTGTTTCCGCAGCAAGCGTCAGGAGCGCTTCCTGATACGCCTGCCCCATTAGCTGGGCATAGCGGCCAGTGGCATCGGCGAACGCGCCCGCCGCGGCCGATTGGGCCAGAAGCATTTCGGTGAAGATTGTCCGATAGTTTGCCTGCATCCGGTAGTATTCCATTGATTTGCAATCAACGAGAAGCGACAATCTTGGTATTATCTAGTGCAACTCGAGGGCGAGATGCCAGAAGTAATTGTAATCGGTTCCGGTTTAGCCGGTATGTCCGCAGCCACCCGATTGATGGAGCAGGGCTTCGACATAACATTATATGAGCAGAACAATTTTCTCGGCGGCAAGCTTGGCGCCCATAGGGACAGCCACACACCCGATCCGCACGAACATTGCTACCACATGTACCTGAACTGGTACAATAATTTCTGGCAATTTATGAGTGAGATCGGCGCGATCGACAAATTCGTGCCAAGCCCTGTCATCGGCTGCCGCTTTTCGGGAGACAAGCAGACGCGGCCATATCTCACCAATCCCGGATCGCCCGCGACCATTTTGACCAACATGCTGAACGGCGTCGCGTCCCCTGCGGACCAATTCCTGTCGGCGTATTCGTTGCTCGACCTCATCGGCACGCAATCGATGTCAGGGACCGTGCTGGAGCAAACCTCTGTTAGCGGTTTTTTCCGATCAAGGGGCTACAGCACTGAAGGTTCGATAGCAGCCTCTGCCCGCACCTTGGCGGAGGCCTTCGCCTCGCCAAGTTACCTTTCCTCCGCGCGAAGCTATCAGAGCTTGATAAAGTACGGGTATCCCAACCCGGCTCCATCCTTGTGGCTACTCACGCAGAACACCAACGACGCCATCTTCGAGCCGTGGAGACAGCACCTTGAAGCGCGTGCAAAGGTTCTTGGGCGCCGCTTCGATATTCAGTACCGGACGCGGGTGGAAACCCTACACCTGAGGGATGGCCAGGTGCGCGGATTGACACTCGGCGAGATGCCGGAGGAGCCCACCACCGACCGCAACGACGAGCCGGTGGCAAGCAAAACGTGGGAGATCGACGTTCCCGGTGATCTGGTACTCGCGGTGCCGCCAGGCCCGCTCGGTCGCCTCGTTAGCCCGGAGGTCGCGGCTTGCGCACCCAAGCTTGAAACGGTTCGCGAGCTTCGATCGGAGCCTATGATCTCCCTTGATGCGTATTTCAAGTGCAGGATCCCCGGCCTGACCAGCAGCATTACGCTGCTTCTGGGCTCGAAATACAATCTAAGTCTGCTCGACATTTCGCAGGTCTGGAGCGACTGGCCAGCGGGAGGAGGCACCGCGCTTAACGTCATCTCCTCGAATGCCAACTTGATCGCCGACTATCCGAAAGAAGTCATTTTGGACGTAATGCTCAAGGAACTGCAACGCTTCCTCGACTTCAAACTTGATGATGTGGACTACGACCGCTGCCATGTTCAAACCAATGTCGGCGAAGAGCTTTTCGTCAACCAGGTCGGCAGCTGGGACTACCGCCCAAAGGCGACTTGTGAGATTCCGAACCTCTTTCTGGCGGGTGATTTCTGCCAGACTTTTATCGATGTCGTCACGGTCGAAGGAGCCGTGGTCAGCGGCCTGTTGGCGGCCGAGGCATTGCGCCGCAAGCGCAAGATTGGCGCTCCGATCGATATCATCCGGCCGGATTCCTATCCGGCGCTTCTTCCAGCGGCGCTCGCGGCGGCTCTACGCCCTGCGGCCTGGGCCGCAAAGGGAGTGTCAGTGGCCGATTCCATGATGCGCGCAAGTTTCTCCCGGATTTTTCCCAACGGATGATCTTGGACGCTGCAACTCATCAAGGAAAATCCAGCAACCGGGGCGGACCGTAAACTGCGGTCTGCCGCTCCGTCCAGCCATTTGCAGCTGGCAACCGGTCGGCGATGTCGAAACCGCGCAGCATCTCGCATACGCAAACCGACTTGCCGTCGGCACACAGACACAAGCCGTCTCCCGACCTGCCCAATTCAAGTCTCACCGAGCCGCCGATCTGCGTTCCCTCTCCACTGCCGCTTTTCGTCGTCATTGCCCAATAAGTCCGCCGTTCCGGATCCGCTCCACGTCGAGAGATGGAGAAGGTCGGCAGATCGGAAGACCGTGCATCGCCGAAGCGCGGAAAGCGGATCGACAACGCCTTGCCCTTCGCGTTCGGAACGCCGAATAGCACGTTGTCCGCGGCATAACGGACCGCAAGCTTGGGGCAGACGATCTTCTCTAATCCCCACGCGATGCGGGCGGCCTCTTTGGTGAACTCCTGCGTGACGACAATCGCCAGGTAATAGGCGAACAATTGCTTTGCGGGATCGCCCTTCACGGTCACTGTCAACGCAACAACGAACTCCGGATAAACGCCAAAATCGCTATTGCGATAATCCACTCCGACAACCATGAGCGGCGTCCGCCCGCCGCCGGCATCGAACGCCGACAGGATTTCGCGCACGTCTTCGCCAAGCGCATCGTTAGCCGCCTTGATGTCCACGAAAAACATCGCCCATCCCTGCGAGGCGTCCAGAACCCGTGCCGGCATTGCGAACGGTTTGCCGTCCACCTCGAAAATCTCTCCATCCGGTTCAGGCCCGGTGTGCTCGTCACCAATGTAGGGCTCCAGACCCGCATCCGGTCGCCGGGTCAATTCCATCGCCGCCTTTTCGGCAGCCGAGGGCGCTATCGTCGCCAACTCACCCAGGCAATTCACGTAGCCGCTGATCACGCCCCGCAGCAACGCCTCCGGCGGCACGGATGCCATCGCGCCCCGCACTAAACGGTCGACCTCGTATCCCCAATTGCGACTGGCTATTGTCCACCATTGGCCGTACGCCTCCGCGCCAAAACGAAGTGCCACCTCTCCGACGCGCAGCAGGTGGTCGCTACGCGATGGCCGGCGTGACCCTGGGCGAGACAGAATGTGCGGCATGACGAAAACTCCTGGCCTGCGCCGATCGGGCGATTCGTCTGCGGCCGACAGAGCGCGCTAAGCTAGATGTAAATCATGATAATGAAATAGTGGCTGCCATGATGTTACACGGAGGCGGGCCGAACTCAAGTTCGCTTTGCTATCTGAAGGCGAACGGATAACTGCGGCCTCAGTGAAGACTACCTTTGTTGGCAGCCTCCTTGCTCCTTTGGGTCCGTTAGCTAAAAGCCCACAAACACTTGCTGATGCCACGCAAGGTCCGTTTAAGACCGCACACCGCCCGGATCTGCCCTGCCGACTTGTGATGATGATCGGAGATACTCTTGATCCATCATTTGCAAACCCGCGAGGTTCTTCAGCAAGGATGTCGCCGATGCTCCTCAATTTCCGGAGCTGCAAAGTTCTCGTCGTGATCAAATCCAACATCTAGATAGAGCGCGCGGGTCGGTTTGAGTCCGCCCCCGGCGGCGACTATCTCTAGAATCTTTAGCCGACTCCGCCACGGCAATACTCCGTAGCGCCGATACGAAGCTCCGTGGTCGTTGTTGTGTAAAGCGATGTGGTCCCTGATATCGCCGCGCGCGAAACGCATCAGCGGCTCTAGAAATTTTCGTGCGTCACCCTAAAAAGACTTTTTCAACACAATCCGCCAGAAGCGGTCGTTCGATAACCGCTCAATATGCGAATCCCCTGCTTGAGCTGTCTCACCTAGATCGCGCGCAAGCCGGGCTTTGCCCCAAACTTTCGCCTGAGTTATGGAGCGAATTCATCCGCTCGTGCAGACGAGGCGCTACCATTGAGCGCAAGGGATCGCAGAGATCGAAGGAAGGCGAGCAAAATCATAGAAGGTTGGTAGCGAGAGAGCGCTACCAACCCACGCTGCAAGGATTCTTTGTTCTCAAGCTCGGCCACGCGGCTAAGCGCAAGTTAGGTCCCGGCGTTTGCCATCCCAGGCAATTGAGGTCAGCTCTTCGGCGGCAAGTGTGTCTCTCCTGCCCCCGACCATTTGTCGTGCACCCCACTCGGCCTTAGTGGCCCGTCCCATTTCTGAAGGACTGCTCACACTGGTCGTTGAGCCGTACTTTGGTTCTAATCCATCAACGGGCAGCGGAACGACGCCGTTCAGAATGAAGCCCCGAGAAGACGATTTAGGTAAGTAATATCAAATGGCTGGGGCGGGAGGGATCGAACCCTGCTCCATAGCACTGTAACAACATAGCTTTTTCAGTTCGCCTTCACCCGTTTGATTCTTTTGACTCGGGAGGAGGGCCGCCATGTTCATCATCCCCCACGCCGGATTCTTCTACGGCCCGTTCGACACCGCCAACGACGCCGCTGCGTTTGTCGCGGACGTCAAGCTCGCCGGGCCGTGGTCGATTGTGAAGCTGCACAATCCTCTCTCGGCCGAAGAGAAGGCCGACATCCTCGCCCGCTTCAAGCGACAGCATGGGGAGTGACCGATGGCCCGCGAAACAATCAACCGGCCCGACTGTGAGAAGGCGTTCTCGTTTGAGGCGGGCACGTGCGACGACCCCGGCTGCGGCCTGCACATCATCGCGGAGCGCCGCGACGGCACGGCGATCTGCGAGATCATCATCGGCCGCAAATCGATCCACGGCCTGCTCCAGATCATCCACGACGAAGGCCTCGACCTGTAACCACAAAAGCAAAGGAGGAAGACATGACTGACCACGCCCCTACCCTGCTGTCGTCCCTCGCCGAGCGCGCCGCCGCCAAGGGCGAATGGTGGAAGGAAGATGCGCTCGACAAGCCCAACGCACTGGCGCTGCCCGCCCGCGTGCTGGCGATCCTCGCTAACGCAGACATCACCACCGTCGAGCAGCTCAAGGCCGCCGGTCCGGCCAAGCTCCGCGAACTGCCGCACCTCGGCAAGCAGGCGTTCGAACAGATCATCGAGTTGCTGCGCGAGCTGGATCGGCAGAACGGCGGAGGCTCGAATGGTCACGAACGCGGACAAGTTACACTGCGCTGAACGCGAGCTGGCGTTTCGCTTCCGCGTCTACGACCGCCTCGTGGTGCGCGGCAAGATGACGAAGGCCGAGCAGGAACGCGAGCTGCTCCTGATGTCGGCGATCGTCGAGGACTACCGGGCGCTGGCCTCCGCCGACGAGCCAGAGTTCGCGATGTTCATTGAGACCCGGAGGACCGTGGAGCCGCACCGATGACCACCAGACAACTCGCCATTCGCTCGCTGCTCACCGTTGGCCTGCCGTTCATTCTGATCTGGGCCTTCGTCGCCGAGCTGTGGCGCGAATTGAGATCTGCGTTCCGGCACGCATGGCTGGAGGTGCGCGCCAATCTGGAAGCCTATCACCGCGAGATGCAACGGGACGATTACTGATGAGCACAGAGCTGACGGCCAACGAAGAGTTCATGCTGGTCTGGCTGAGCAAGGAAGATTTCAGCCAGTACGGCGAATGCCATGGCGCGACGCTCGACGCGCTGATCGCCAAGGGCCTCGCACAGGTTCACGGCGAGGACACCGAGACCAACAACACTTTCATTGCCAAGGGCCACGGCATCATGTTTCGCGCCGTGTCGCTCACCGACTCCGGACATGCCGTTGTTCTTCTAATCAGGGAGAGAGACTCATGAACCAAACCGCCGCCGTGTACAACCGCTCGATCAACGCTGGCTCGATGCCGGACCGCATCCGCCGTCTGCCGATAAGCCCTCAAGGTTTTCCGGTGCCCTACTTCGTGACGTGGTTCAAGAACGGCGAGCCCTGCGACGACGGCGAAGGCGAGCCCGACTTCCGCGTCATCGAAGCGCGCAAGATGAAGAAGGCGATGGCGCAGCACCTGTGCTGGGTCTGCGGCGGCGTTCTCGGTGTGCATAAATCATTCACGATTGGACCAATGTGTTGCGTCACGCGCACGATTTCAGAACCTCCGAGCCACAGGGACTGTTCTATTTTTTCGGCGACCGCATGTCCGTTCTTGAGCAAGCCGATGTCTCGCCGCAACGAGCGCGGCATCTACGACCTCAACGGCGACATGCTCGGCGGTCTGCAGGAGCCAGCAGGCCACGGACTGAAGCGCAACCCCGGCGCGGTCTGTGTCTGGACCACCAAGACCTATCACCCGTTCAAGCCACCGGGCGGCGGCATGCTGTTCAGTCTTGGCCGTCCGACTGAGGTGCTGTGGTTTGCCGAAGGCCGCAAGGCGACGCGCAGGGAGATCATGGCATCCATCGATTCCGGTTACCCGTTGCTGGAGGAGATCGCGCGCGAGGAAGGTCCCGACGCGATGGCCGCGCTCAAGATCCAGCGCGAGGTGGCGATGGCGCTGGTGCCTGATCGATGACCCCGAGCGAGCGAGGGCAAAAAGTCTGGCGCGAGAATATCGGACGCGGCATGAAGCGGGCCGCCGCACATCGCGCGCTGTTGGAAGACAGCCTGCCCAATCCGTTCATGCCACCCGTCACCAAGAAGAAACCGACGGCAAAGAAAAAGGTGCGGCGACGACCATGACCCCGCAAGAGATTCACAATCGCGACGTCGGCGGCATCGTCAAGGCGATCATCAAGCCGACGCTGGAGGCCGGGCACGACTTCACCAGCGTGCTGGTGATCCTCGAAAGCGTCATCGTCGGCGTGATGTTGTTCGCGGTCAGGATCGGTTATGGCAACGACGAGCGCGTGCTCGACAGACTGATGGAAGGCGTCAAGACCCGGCTGGAGGAGCAGCGGGCCAAGAACGCGAAAAGTAATTGAGATGCGTGCCCCGCCGAATTGCCAGCACCTCGACAATCATCGCGGCTGTCGCGTGCATCGGCCGCACTGGCTGATCGCGGCGCTGTTTCCCAATGCGCGGCCGGGCTGCATCCTCGACCGCGAGATGCCGCCGCGCGATGGCGAATGGACCTGTCCGGACCAGAAGCCGTTCCCGCGTCCGGCCGGTCCGCCGCCAAGCCCGAAAAAAAGTTGACTCTGCCTCTTGCAGCATAGGTCAAAACGGCCTATGTATACGGCGAAGGAGAGTTCCAATGGCCCCGCGTAAAGACATCCACCGCCCCGCCGCAATCGAGCCCGCCGACTATGTGTTCGTCGCGTTCGACTATTTGCCAAGTGATGGCGACCCGCTCGGCGCGGCAATGTTCCTCGCTGAACAGCGCAAGTACAAGCGTGCCCACATGGAGAAATCCGGCGGCTTCTACAGCCAGCACGAGCATGGTGGCCTGTGCCACATCTGCGGCTCGGTGAACGCGATCTATTCGGCGTCGTTTTACCACGCGAAAAGCAACAGCTACATCAAGGCCGGTCTCGACTGCGCCCAGAAGCTGGAATGCGAAGGCATCGACGCGTTCCGCAAGAACGTCAAGAAGGCCAAGGAAGCCGCCGCCGGTAAGCGCAAGGCCGCCGCGATCCTCGCGGAAGCTGGTCTCAGCAAGGCGTGGGAGCTGTATGAGGCCGACGCCGCCGCGCGGAAGGCCCACGCTGCCGCCTACAAGGAATGGCGGGAAGCTGGCAACAGCGACGACGAAGAGGACGGCGCTCCGAAGTTCAAGGAGTACAGCCGCGACGAGCTGATTGTTCAGGACATGGTGTCGAAAGTCGTGAAGTACGGCAACGCGCCCTCCGAGAAGGCGCAGGCCTTCCTGAAGCTCCTGCTCGACCGGATCGAGCGCGCTCCGGAGATCGCCGCCGAGAAGGCCGCCGCCAAGGCGCTGGAGATGGCGAACGCCAAGCCGGTGCCTGCGGTCGAGGGCCGGATGGTGGTCAAGGGCGAAGTGCTCTCGATCCGCGAGCAGGAAGGCTTCTATGGCATCCAGCACAAGATGCTGGTCAAGGCGGCCGATGGCTGGAAGGTCTGGGGTTCCGTCCCCTCCTCCATCTTGGGCGAGGTCGAGCGTGGCTCGGTGGTTGAGTTTAACGCCTCACTCAAGCAGAGCGATAATGACGAATACTTCGGCTTCTTCAGCCGCCCGTCAAAAGCCAAGGTTCTCAAGGCCTTGTTGGCGGCCTGAAAATAAGTTGGGAAACCGCGATATGGTCCCTTGTCATAGGTCAAAACGGCCTATATAAAGGTGAGGTCGGAAGGAAAGGAAAGAACGTGGACTTCGCCAAGATCAGCCCCCACCTCTCGGAACGCCGCCCCGGTCAGTTTGAACGGTCGGTCGGCGAGCTGCAGGCCGCCGTTGCCGCTGGCATGGTGCCGAACAAGATGTTCGTCGATGTGAAAGACAGTATCAATCGCGCCATCGAGCAGGCCGCCAAATCGTTCCTCGATTCCGGCCCGCACATCAAGGGTCGCAACGGCGAGGCCCACCATCAGAGCGATTGGTGGCTGAACGCCTACGATGCCGACGCCTTCGTGAGCGGCGCGCACAACCTTCCCGCCGCCCTGAAGCGCGCCCAGAAGCACGGTGGCCTGTCCGCCTATGCCGAGTTCATCTCGGCCCTGATGCCGCTGCGCGAAATGCTGGAGAACGCCAAGCCGCTGATCAAGAAGCGCAACGAATTGCCGAAGGTTCGTTCGGCCGCCCAGATCGCTGACGACAGCAAGCGGATGCACTGCCAGTGTTGCGGTCGCGCGATCTTGGCGAATCAAGGCTCGATTGCCCACCACGGCTACGAGCGGCCGGAAGCCTACTACCAGACGGCCTCGTGCATGGGCGCGAAGCGGTTGCCGTTCGAAGTTGACCGTTCCGCCCTCGGTGAGATGATCAGTTACATGCGTGATCGTCTGGCCCGGAACGAAAAGCATCGCGCCGCGATCAAGAGCGAAAAGCTCCCCATCGTGTTCGACTACGAGAGCCAGTTGATCGGCCCCTCGCAGTTTCAACAGTTCGGTCGCTGGGTTAAGTGGCCCGTCGTGAAGCGTTCGTTCAACGTTTCAAGAGAGAGCTTTGAAGAATTCAAAAAGGGACCGGGAAGCAATTCGAGCTACGGGCAGGACTACGAAGCCTACAAGGCGCGTCACATCGAATACCTGTCCGACGCGATCAAGAACCTGAAGCGCCACATCGCGGAAGAGCAGGCGCGCTACGACGGTTGGAAGCAGTCACACGAATGGAAGGGCGACGAATGGGTCGCTCTCAAGAAGGAGAAGGCGAAAGCATGAAGCAGTATCGTTTAGGCTCGGCCGAGTTCGTCTCGGCCCCCGGCTTGGTTCGCTGGGCGATCAACGGAGCGGCGTTCGAAGACGATCGCCCGGCCATGATCAACGTGGTCGCGTCTACGTGGAACGTGCCGCCGGAAGCTGCGAAGGCGCTGCTGTTGCAGCAAGTGCCGTACAGCGTCGAAGGGGAGACGGTCGTCTTCGCCTTCGGGAAGGAGGCCTCGTGAGCCATCGCATTATGCCCTGCCCCTGCGGAAGCGGGCTCGACAGCTACTGGCAGAACGACGCACGAGGCATCCCTCTGTGCCGTACCTGTCACAAGTGCCACAAGGCGAAGATGAAGACGTACCGTCCGGACGTCCTCACGGACTCTAACTACTGGGCTGACGAAGCCATCGAGGAGGACTGATTTTGAATGCTCTAGAACATCTGACGTTTATTCTAAGTCGGCGCATCGAAGAAACCGGCGGCAGCGAAGAGCTGTTATCGATGGTCCGCGAGCTGCTCTCGGCGGCCATCGCGTTGCCCGAAGAAGAAGGAAACAGCGAGCCATTGCTGGCGCTGAACGTCGATTGGACGCAGCGCTATTTGCCGCCCGTCGTGGATTATCCGGCGCTGTACGTCATTCTCGCGGGCAACACGGGTTACCACAAGATCGGCAAATCGAATGTCCCGCCCAATCGCGTGAGAGACCTGCAGACCGGAAATCACGAGCAACTGGTGATCGTCCATATTGAACATGGCGAAGATGAAGGAGAGGCTGAGAGACTGGAGGGGAGAGTGCATGACATTCTGGACCAGTATCGCTCTCCATTTAGTCGAGAGTGGTTCAATGTCACGCTCGATCAAGCCAAGGCGGCAATCGCACAAGCCAGAACTGAAGAGGTGCAGGCGCTGTACGGTGCTCTCTACGTCGCGCCAAGCGTCTGAAGAGCATTTCTCGAAACACTTTTAGAAGGAGACAAAGTGACTAACGACAGACTTCAACTGCTCGCAGCATGGGTTCGCCGCGAGCGCCGAGAAAGGACGGATGTAAACGAAGTGATCGAATACGCCAACGACATCGGCATCACCATGGACGCGCACGACGCCATCGACCTGTTTCACTACATCAACAACGGAGAAGACCAACATGAGCGACATTACGAACCAGCATCTTGAAGCGGCGATCATCGACCAAAAGGTCGCTGGCGAGTTTGCGGGCAAGACCTACGCCTTCGTCGCCGTCATCAACGACGGCCAGTACAAGCTCGGTGTCGCCGTCGCCAACGAACAGGGCTACAGCGCGATCTACGGGAAGACGTTCGACGGCCACGACGAGGCCAAGCAATGGGCAGACGGATTGAACGCGCACATCGGCCTGTCAAAGGACGCGGCGCTCGACATCGTCGGCTCGTCCATGTTCGGGCGTGGGAAGCGCGTCGGAGGATAAACCAATGACCAAGAAGCCGAAGCCAATGTCGGAGAAGCAATTCAAGGCCGCGCTCAAACGGCTCGGCCTGACCGTCGCGAGCCAGCAAACCTCTCGGCTGCTTGGCGTGGGCATCCGTCATAACATGCGGATCGCCAAGGGCGAGAAGCCGGTCCCTCGGCCGATTGAGTTACTCCTGAAGATGTACCTCCAGCACGGGGTCGGTGAATGATCGCCCTGAAGGCTCTGATCGAGTTCGCCTCGACGCAGGCGGGGAAGCTCTTCCGCAGGCAAGGCATCCTCTATCCGCTGTATCACTGCATCAGGGCAGACGGCGAGACGACGATTCTGAATCAGTTCGATCAGGACAAGGATTTGAGCGTCGCCATGACGAAGGCGTGGATGCATCTCAACGACATCGACACCTACGTTTTCATGGACGAGGCGTGGATTCTGGACACCACAAAAAGCGGCAGCCCGGAGCCGGATCTGGAGTGGATCAAGCGTCACGGCGTGAGCAAGCATCCAGACCGCCGCGAGGTCGTGATGTTCTCGGCCGAGAACCTGCGCGGCGAGCGGTTGACGGCGAAGCGCTTCATTCTGCGCCCGGAGATCGGCAAGCCGACGCTGGCCCCGCTCGTGATCGACGAGCCCTTCGAACACTCTGAAGGCCGAATGGTCGGCCTGCTCAACTGGGAGAAAAAATGAAGATCCTGTTAACCCTGCTCACGCTCGCCGCCCTCTCGTGCGACGCCTCGGCGCAGTCGCGTCAATACTACGATAGTTCAGGCAGGAGCGTCGGCCGCTCTTCGACCGACAGCCAAGGCACGACGACGTTCTACGACGCGGGCGGACGAGTCACCGGCAGAGAATCCAAAAGTGGCAATACGACGACGATCTACGACGCAGCCGGGAGGAATGTCGGAAGAGCGACCAACGGGGCACGTTGAGTATGCCGAAAGTGCCAAACGTGACAAAAGGTCGGGACGACTGGCGAATTCTTCTTGAGGTACAACCAAAGCTGGCTTTAGGTTAGCGGCGTTCGTCAGGCAAAGGAAGGGACAACCATGCCGAAGACTTTCGGAATTCATTTAGAGATTGAGGAGATCGCGCTCGGCACCGTGCTGCGCAAGCTCAATGAAATGCCGGGAATCGCGAAGATCGATTTGAACCTCGGTCACGGAGGAACGGGCGCGGGCAAGGAGAAGCTCGTCCAGCAAGCCTCGCAGATGCGCGAAAAGATGCGCGGCGAGAATGCCGAGCAGGCCGTCGTCAAGCTCTTGGTGGAAAAGCAGGGGCAGATGCACATCAAAGAGATCGCATCAGCGCTCGGCTGGGAGAAGCAGAAAGCCTATGGTGCGACGCACCAACTGCGCAAGAAGGGTATCACGGAAGCTGGCGAAGGCAGTGGGACGCATCGACTGACGCGGAAGGCTGCGCAACACATTCATGGCGGCAAGGCCGTCGCCGCGAAGGCTCCCGCTGACACCCCCGCGCTTCCCGCACCTCAAGTCGCGCATGGCCCGAAAGGACGCGCCGTCCCCGGATCTGGCAACATCATTCTTCGCAACATCCTTGGCGAAGGAGCGAAGACGCCTGCTGAAGTGCGCTCGCTCGCCGCCGCGCAAGGAATGTCTCCGAAGAGCGTCTCTGGCGTGCTTGATCGCGCACGGAAGGGAGGCCTCATCAAGAGGAACGGCAACAACGGCTACGAGCTGACCGCGAAGGGGCAGAAGATCGAGACGGGAGTAGCGGCGCATGGCTAACTTCCGCATGTATCGAACCTATCGCTGGCTGCCGAAAGAGAAAAACCCCGTTCTCGGCAAATTGCAAACCATCGCGCAGGACGAAGGCGTCTTCAAAGACTTGAAAGCGCTTCACGAAATTTCCGGTGTCTCGGCGTCAACTTTTCACGGATGGTGGCACGGAGACACAGTGAATCCGCAGCACGGCACCATCATGGCTTTCCTGACCTCGCTTGGCTACGAGGAGCGATTTGAAAAGACGAAAGACATCGACATCGAAAAGGAACGCAAGTCTGGCAAGGCGTGGCTGGAAGCACGCGCAGAGGAGCGCGAGAAAGAAGCGCCTCGCGCGAAGCGAAAGAAGAAGGCCAACGGCCACGCCGCTCCGAGCATGAAGCGAAAATACGTCGGAGAGAAGCGCGAGGCCTGATTTCGAACTGCTCCAGCGCTGCCACGGCTGTCTACCGTGGGAGAGGTGTGACAACAACCAACTGGAGGGTCCGGCGGAGAGTGTAGTTGTCCCTCTCGCGGCCGGGCATTTTTCGGAGGAGTTGATATGGGATACGTGACAGCAATGAGCCCGTGCATTGGATGCGGGACCGTCTTCAGCTACAACCCGATGCTGGTGCCGTCGTGCAGCGCAGTGACCGGGAAGCGCGAACCGATCTGCGCCGACTGCGTTGAACGGGTCAATCCGATGCGGATCAAGAACGGGCTGGAGCCGATTGTGCCCCACCCCGACGCCTACGAGCCGTGTGACGAGAGCGTGCTATCGAATGACTGAGGCCCCGCATGACGACGTGGCGCGATGGTGTTGAATTGATCCGCGCATGGGCTCGCGCGGGCGGCAACGTGATCGATCCCGGCGACGCCAGATGCATCGGTGCCTTCTATGACGCATTCACGCTTCATTGCGGCAGAGACGGCGGCAGGATGGACGACGAGATGCCTGCGGAAGTGGTCGAACAGCTCAAGAGAATCCAATGACTGACCACGGCCCATGGGAGACTGAGCCCGACAGCCTCGACTTCGAAGCCGAAGGCCTACCGTGCGCGATGCGGCGCGGCGGGTTCGGCTGTTGGTGTGGCTACGTCGGCATCGGCCCGGAACATCCGCTGTATGGCCTGCCGACCAACCATCCGCTGGCGCTGCCGCCGTCGTGGTTCGATGGCCGCAAGGTCGATGACGGCATGGGGCCGATGGATATGTTTATCCACATCCTCAGCGGCGCGAAGTCGATAGACGACGCCTGCCCGATCAGCCTCGCCTTCCATGTTCATGGTGGCTGCAACTGGGCGGAAGACCACGTCCCCGGCAGCGAGCCGGATGGTCGCTGGTGGTTCGGCTTCGACTGCGGCCATGCGGGCGACTACATGCCCGGCCGCAAGATCCCGGACGAGCTGATCAGCCAGATGATCGACTCGCTGCCGGAAGAGGCGCGCGAGACCATGCGCAGGATCGCTGGCAAGCCCGGCCAGTATCGCGACCAGCAGTATGTCGTCAGCGAGTGCCAGTCGCTCGCGGCCCAACTGAATGCCATCGTCAAGGTGCTCGCGAGGGAGAATGTTAATGGCGGTACTGATCATCGGCGAGACTGAGCGCGAACGCATCGCGGAGCTGGTCGCCTATGCCAAGGCGCACCCGTTGACGTTTGACAAGATGCGGGAGGCCATCGTGGACGAGCGGCCACTGGTGAGGCTGAAGGATCGCCAGCCCGGCCACGAGCGCCCGCCGTCGCAGCATGTCGAGTTTCCCGGCGGCTACCGCGCAGCATTCTCCATCGAGGCGCAACCGGCCGGGTTCTGCACCCACCTCTCGATCAGCGTCTTCGGCCGCCACAAGAAGGGCATGATGCCGTCCGCTGAAGCGGTCGCGATGATCGCGGAGGAGTTCGGTGTTCCCTTCCCGCCCGACAAGGGCTGGACGGAGGAGTTCGACCCCGGCGAGTACGCCGTCAATCTGCTTTCGCTCTACGCGCCAGCGCAGGAAGGTCACGCATGACGACACTGAAGCCTGATATTCACAGCGCGACCGGGCGAGCGATGGTCGAGATCTATAACGACGACGGCAAGATGGTCGGCTGCATCTATTCGACCGACAACGGCTCCAACAGCATCCACGTCGTCAGCAATTATTTTGCCGATGACGAGCCCATCAAACCCAGCATCGGCATGCTGCCAGTCCCCGGCTATCTCGTGCGGTTCAAGGCAAAAGAATGATCAGCAAGGTCCCCGAAGAGAACGTCTTCCCCGATGACGAGAGCTGCCCCGACTGCAAGGGCACCATCTGGCGGTCCGGCCCGAAAGGCGGCGTCAGCCAGAACATTGAATGCGTCGGCTGCGGCGCTCGCTTCAACATCGCACGGTGGTCGCGAGAGTGGGACCAGCGCTTCGGTTATGAGACCATCAAGGACGGCAAGATGCCGATTGTCTGGGCGCAGCGGATTCCGTCCGAGAAGGAAGGCGGCGGCGTCTGGCGCGAGGATATGTTTCCGAAGGTGCTCGAATGAAATACGCCAAGGGCGACAACATCGAGGTGACGTGCGAGGGCCGGACGGCTGATGGCGTCGTGATCATGGCGTCGGAGAACGGCCTGTCGCTAATGATCGGCTTCGACGCAATGTTCGGCGGTCATCTCGGCATGATGCCGGTGACGATGCGCGACGGCGTCAGCGGCTACTCTATTATCGACGGCACCGAGATCGTCCTCAAGAAGGTCGCACGGCAATGAACGCGCCCCTGATCGTGGTCGTGCTGGTTGCGCTCGTGCTGCTGTGGCCCGCGAAGTACGACCCGGCGATCCGGTTCAAGGAATGGCTCAACAGGGACAGGCAATGAACGTCACGATTTTCACACGCGCCAGCGTCCCGGAGAGCCTGCAGCAGAAATGGCTGCAGCATCTGCGCGACTTCGACACCGCCAATCCCGGCTGCCATTTCGATGTCGGCATCGATGGACCAGAAGAGCCGTTCGCCGACATGCTGAAGCGCCTCCACGTCGAGCCCGGCCTGACCTTCACCAAGATGTACGAGCGCGCGAAGTGGGAACCGGGAGACGAGCTATGAACAGGCACGACCGGCGCAAGGAGCGGCGCGACAACGACAACCCCTATGACAGCGCCGACTTTAAGCGCTGGGCCGACACCATGCGGAAGCGACTGATCCCGAAGATGAGGGACTCGGCCAGCGTGCTGATGATCGCGCCCGATATGAGCACCGACTTCGACATCGAGTTCGCGCTGCAAATCGGCGCGTCGATCCTGCTCGAAAAGCCCCTGATCCTGCTGGTGCATCAGGGGCGCAACATTCCGCCGAAGCTGCGGGCGATTGCAGACCGCATCATCGAGACCAACCTCGACGACCTGACCATGGACTCGGCCGACATCCAGTTGCAACTCACGCAAGCGTTTAACGATTTCGGGAAACAATGATGACCGCTCTTGATGACGCGAACGACCTTGATGCCCTCGTGGAAATCGTTGACTTGCTCTGCGATGTACTGAGCAGCGATCAGACCTTGCACAAAGACACGCGCCTGCACGTCGCCAGCATCGCCGAGCGAGCGAAAGCGCTCTATCGCAAGAGAGTGGACGACGAATGATGCGCCAATGCGGTGATTGCCAGCTCTGTTGTCGCCTGCTGCCGGTGCCGCCGCTCGGCAAGAAGGGCGGCGAGCGCTGCAAGCATCAGAAGTTCGGCAAGGGCTGCGCGGTCTACCACAAGCCCGGCATGCCGCCGGAATGCGCGATCTGGAATTGCCGCTGGCTGGTCAACGACGACACCGATGATCTGTCGCGGCCGGACCGCTCGCACTATGTCATCGACATCATGCCGGACTTCATCACCGTCAACCACGACGAGACCGGCGAGAAGCAGAACATCCAAGTCGTGCAGATCTGGATCGACCCGAAGCACCCGGACGCCCACCGCGATCCCGGCTTAAGGCGCTTCATGTTCAGGCGCGCAGAGGAAGGCAAGGCCGCGATCGTGCGCTACAATGCGAAAGAGGCCATCGTGATCTTCGCGCCGCCGTTCGACATCAACGGCCAGTGGCACGAGATCACCAGCGGCATGCAGTCGGTCAAGACGCACACGCTGGACGAGATGATGGCGGCGCTTGGGGGCGAAGCAAGGATGGTGATTGAGCCATGACAGCAGCACTGACACGCAAGCAGCTCGACGCCGCCGGATGCGAGATACCGGACTGCGGCCACGACCACAGTGTGATCTTCCTCCATGCGGTCTGTCACCCCAGCGCTGGCACACGCGTCAGCTACGACAAGCCCACCGGGCTACTGACCGTCAAGTGCAGGCGATGCGAGAAGCTGGTGGCGCAAGTGAAGGTGGCGGACCAATGAGCAAGACCTATCGCGCGATCCTGATCGACCCGGAAGCGCGCAGCATCACCGATCTGGAGAGCGACTGCTCGCTCGACAGCATCCACAAACTGATCGGCGCGGAGACGCTCGACAGCTTCGGCCTCGCCGTCTATGGCGACGGCGGTCGCGACATGGGCTGGGTCGATGACAATGGCCTGAATGGCGAAAAGCCGGTGCATGCCTTCCTGCTCCCGACTGCTAAGGACCCGATCCCCGGACGCTGCGTGATCATCGGTGCGGACGCTCGTGGCGAGACGTGCAAGGCCCGGCTGCCGCTCGTCATCCTCAAGCAGGACGTGACGTGGCTCGGCAGGATTCTGCCAGAGGTGACGTGGGATCACACCGCGCACGGCTCGCGCGCCATCGTCACCTATTCGCGGATGAAGACATGACGGTGGCGGATGCATTGTACAAGGCGCTGGTCACCTCGCGGGACAAGACCGTCACCGAAGTCGCGAAGGAGCTGGAGATGAGCCGTCCTTGCTTCTCCAACGTCGTCAACGGCAACGCCAGCCTCTCGGTCGAGCTGGCGCTCAAGATCCAAGACACGTTCGGCCTGCAGGCGCGGAAACTGCTGATCCAACAACTCGACGAACAGATTGCGGCGGCGCGCAAATGAGCGATGGCCTGATCTCAATCAACGAGGCGATACGGCGCGGCTTAAGCAAGCTGCGGCTCGACAAGTGGACCAACCCCGACGACTACATGGAGTTCTACATCTATGAGGACCCGGCGACGCATGAGAAGTCGCCCGGCCCGTGGGTGAAGCTGTGGTCCCCGGCCAACGAAATCGTCGGCAACAAGAACCCGCACAAGATGATGATCCTCGAATTGGGCGATCTCAACGACCCATGTTGGCGACCGCTGCCGAAGTCGCTGGAGCGCGTCGAAAAATAATTTTGCCTCTATACAGTTGTCACTTTTCCGCTTCGCATCGCTGACTCCGCGCGCCTCTCGCGCAGTGTTTTCCGAGTCAACAACTTTTTTCAACGCGCGTTTGCGCCTTGTATCATAGAGGCGACGCAGGCCATTTCGGCCTATTCATCGAATTTGGCAAAAGTCGATTTGCTATACTGCCTGTGTCAGTCGGGGAGTCCGGCTGCAGGCTGTTTGAAAATGTAAATCAGAAAGGAAGACAATCAATGGCTACCAAGCCAGTGAAGAAGACGACCGACTCAACCTCGTTCAAGATCGGTGATCGGGTTCGACTGCTTCGGCTCGACGGCACCGTCACCATGGCCACCGTGACAATCCACGATATGTGGGGCGACGAGACCAGCAACCGCAACGCCTCGTTCATGTCCGGCAACTGCGAGCAGTTCACGCACACCGACTTGATGAAGCACGAAGACGACAGCTCGCCTGTCGTCGTACCTGACGGTGGCGTCTGGTACATCGCGCGCGGCAATCAGATGGGATGGGGTCGTGCCCAAACCATCGAGGGCGCTGTACGCAACATGCAACGGCAGGGCAAGTGCTCCGCCTACATCGTCCACCGGGTCAGCAAGTGGACTCAGGTCGATGGCATGGGGAGCTTGAGATACCCGGAAGGCATCGCGCCGGTCGAGGTGAAGAAGGTCGGCAAGTAAACGCGAACGGCCCCGGTGATCAAACCGGGGCCGTCATTCCCAACTCAACAAGCAAAGGAGAATGCAATGGCCAAGAAGCCAAAGAGCATCGAGCATCTCGATGCATCCATCGGGCGATGGAAGACGCGGCTCAAGCGAGCGATGACCGCCATCGACAAGCTGGAGAAGCAGAAGAAGCGGCTCGTGAAGGCGGCGGCGAATCCACCGCAGCCCAAACCGGTGAAGCCCGAGCCTGCCGATCAGAATATGGTCAAGGTCACGTCGGTGCCCACCGGCAACCCGGATCGCGTCAAGCTGATCATGGAGCCGGTCAAGGCCGCCGAGATCGACACCAGCATCCCGGCGTTCCTGCAGCGCAAGAAGCTCGACCCGGTCGCGGCCGAGATCAAGGCCGAGCAGGACGAGATCAAGCGCAAGAAGACGCAAGGCCGCATCGCCAAGATGAAGGCCAAGAAGAGCGGCGAGACCAAGAAGATGCCGCTGACCGGCCGGGCGGCGCTGGAAGCGATCCGCAACGGATAAACAAAAGGCCGCTCCGGGAAACCGGGGCGGCCTCTGTTTGTAACAATACGTGATGTAGGCCGTATTGACCTATATGGCCCTTGGCCCTATATCAGGCTGGTCGGACGGGACTGGCCCTCCGGGAAGGAGTTTGAGATGTCCTACGCTCCCTATGCTGCCTGTCTGAAGAAGCTGGTCAAGGGCTGCTTCAAGTCCGCCAGCGGGGCGTTCTTCGAATACGCCGCTCTGGAAGAGGGCGAGTCCGTCCCGTTCCCCGGCTACGAAATGAAGGTCTACTGCGGCCCGTTCGAAGAGTGGCGGTACGCCAAGGTCGTCGCCAGCCGGGCCTACGTGGTGGTCGAAGAGGCCGCCTCCGGTGCCCCGGTTGTCGAGAAGTGGTTGATCAAGGGCCACAAGAAATACGCGCTGGCCTGATTGAGACGGAAGGAGAAGAAAGATGTCTGAGACCTACAAAGAGCGCGTCAACCGCTGGCGGATCATGCGCCACGACGATCTGCCGGAAGGCCACAAGGCCGAGTACCGCGCCGCCGGGATTAACCCCGATGAGCTGTGGTCCTTGATCTGGTCGTTCGAATCTGAGGAGGCTGCTCTCAAGTGCCTCGCCGACGAGGAGGCCCACGCCGCGAAGTGGCAGAGTTTCAAAATTGTGGATGGCGGCGAAGCCGTCGAGATCGAAAGGAGTGTTTGGTTATGAGTTATCAGGAATATCAGGAGATCCCCGCCTTTGAGCAGGCGATCTACAAGGACGGCTTCGTCAGCAATGTCGAGGAAGGCAAGCTGGTCTGGGCGAACAAGGACGGCTTCCAGCCGCCGCCGGTCGGATCGAAGGTAATGGTGCGGATCAACAACCTCGGCGTGGCGGAGGTCAAGGGCTACTTCTCGCAGGAGGGTTACCTCGGCTTGCTGGTCGTGCTGGACAACGCGCCCGAGTGGTACATCAAGCAGAACGGCGACGCCAAGAAGGTCGGCCATGTGTTCGGCCCGGAAGTCAAGGCGCTGGAGGCGAAGTGAACCCAGCAGAGAAATACATCGTCGTGAACGAAAACGCGCTTTGCTATCGCATTGAGGGCAGCATCTTTCACGGCGTTTTGGCTGGCAGCGTTCTGTTGGGCGGCCCCGATCCGATGACCGGGACCATCGTGGTCGCACCGAGTGACACCGTGCGCCCAGCCACCGTAGCCGACTTCGCATTCTTCCGTGTATCACCCAAGGGACACATCAATGATCGTAGGTGATCGCGTCCGCGTCCTGAAGGAACGCGACACACCCGCCGCCATCGGCGACAAGGTCGTGCCCGTGGTCAAGGTCGATGAGCTGTCGATCTGGGTCGAGTACAAGGAAAAGACCTACGTGCTCGACCGCTCGCAAGTGAGGAAGATATGAAAGACATCAAGAAGCCGAAGCTAGTCACGTTCACCAAATGGTGCGTCACCGAGAAGGACCGCACGCTGGTCTCGGTCAACCCGGCGGAAGTGTCGGACGTCGAGGACTATTGCGGCGCGGTCGAGCCGGGACAACTGATCACCCTGAAGAACAAAAAGACCTATCTGGTCCAAGGCGCGCACGCTGACGTCGTCGCCAAGTTGAAGGAAGAATAATGAAGCCCCTCGTCCTGCCCCGCATCAATTTGAACGGCACCTCGCGCGAGTGTCTGGTCGAGCAACAGTGCAGCGTGCTGCATGTGCTCCGCTCGCTGCTCACGGTGATGTCGGATGCCTCGCCCAACGGGCGCGACTACCAGACCGCACCGATGGGCACGTTCACCAAGGCGCAGGAAGCGTGGCGCGAGCGCTGGCAGATGATCGAGGATCTGCGCCGCGAGATCGAGGAGCATGCGCTGGCGATTCAGGACAGCAAATAAATCATAGGCCGTATTGACCTATGCGACGCGCGGGCGTATAAGCCGCGTTGCAAACTGAAAGGAACCAGCATGCCATTGATGACACCAGCCGAGCTTGAGCCGCTGCAGGAAGTGCGCCGCGCAGCCGAAGAGCACCTCACCACGATCCGGGATCTCTACTACACCCGCCTCAACACACCCACCGAGAAGAACAACGACGAGGACGAGGCCAACCGGCTGTCCAAGATCGCCGACGTCGCGGGCGCGCTGCAGACCATCTACGACGCGGTCTCCGAGCTGGAGTTCGAAGAGGAGCAGCCCGAAGAGCCCGCCGAGCCCGAGATCGACGACCCCCGCAACCACGAGGAAGACGAGCCGGAAGACGACGAGGATCAGGACGACGACGAGGACGAGGAGGAAGACGAGGACTGATGGCTGGCGATTGTGGAAGCTGCACCGCGTGCTGCAGGGTCTACGCGATCCCGGAGCTGAGCAAGCCAGCTGGCAAATGGTGCGATCACTGCGCCATCGGCAAGGGCTGCAAGATCTACGAGCAGCGCCCGGCGATGTGCGTCGATTTCAAATGCCTCTGGCTGCAGAGCCAAGACCGCGACGACCCGCGCGAGCGCCTGTCACCGGAGCTGCGGCCGGACCGCTGCAAGGTGGTGTTCTCGCCGACGACCAACGACGCGATCATGGCAGCGCTGACCATGCCGGGCATGCCTGATGCATGGCAGAAGCCCATCGTTCGCGCCCTGATCGACAGGATGATCAAGGCCGACATGGCGGTTGCTGTTGGTCCGCCGATGGCGACGCATACGCTGCGGATCACGAAGTATGGCATTGAAGAGGTCGAGATGACCGAGCCGGACGAGAACGGCATGCAGTGGAGTGTCGGAAAATGAGCGACAAGCGGACCGTCGTCGTGTCGAACATGGAGCCGGACGACATGCTCTTCCACAACGACCGTGGCTCGTGGAACGTCACCCGCGCGCTGCGCGACTGCAAGGCCGGGAAGCACAAGATCTATCAGGAGGAAGTCGAGGCGGCCTACAACGGCAGCTCCGCCGTCGAGTTCGACGAGGACAAGGTCAAGGCGCTGTTGCTGCTGAAGCCGCACGAGTACGAGCCGCTGATCGCGGTCATCGACGGCGGCGCGATGTGGCTGATCGACGGTCGGCACCGGCTGGAGGCAATGCACCGCCGGGGCGAGAAGACCTTCCTCTGGTTCGTCATCGAGGAAGCTGACGCCGCACCCTACCGCGTGCTGTATAATGGCCAGCGCAAGCCACCGTTCAAACCGTATTGACCATGCAAGCCTTCTTCGACGAGCTGCCGTTCACGCCGCCGCTGTTCACGACAGCGAAGGGCGACGCCGTGGTGCATCTGGCGCTGCTGCGTGATGGCCATGTTGCCGTGAGGTGGCTGGCATCGCTCCAGCGCGGTGCCGGACGTGCGGCGCTTGCCGCGATCACTGAAGCGGCGGACCGTCACGGCGTGACACTGGAGCTGACCGCGCGACCGCAACCGCCGCCCGGCGACGGCAAGAAGATGACGCCGGAAGAGCTGGAGGCCTTCTATGCGGGCTTCGGCTTCGTCGTCACCAAATGCGGCAACGACGGCTACGCGCACATGGTCCGCGCGCCGCAAGGTTCCATCTAAGGTTCCGCCTCGATTAGAGACCCGTACAGAGGCCGTCCCGGAGCCGGGTCCTGACCTAGCGGCCACTCCCGGCGAACGCATCCTGCGGGCGGAATTCGCCAGCGCTGAGCCGTTCCAAGCATAGGCCACCTTGACATCGCCGCAAAACGAGCGCTTATCCCGCGCCGCCACGCCGTAGCTTCCGGTTACTTCGCTTTGCCAAACTAAAGCCTGAAAGCCGGGCGCGTCACTTGCTGGCACCCACGAGACAGACGCCGTAGAACTCGGATACTTCGCTTGAAGAGCCCGATGTCGTTGGTTCGATTCCAACTCAGCTCGAAAGAGCTGGTAGCTCAGTGGTAGAGCGCGGACCAAAGGACCGGATTCGCTTTTTGCTCTGTCTCGCCGGTTGCCCCGTCGTGGTGGATCGAGCGTGTGGAGTGGCCGCCGTAGGATGCGGTTACTTCGATGGATGAAAGCCCTGCCTCTGGCAGGGTTGGCCGTTCGACTCGGCAAACCCGTGTTCGAATTTTGCGCCATTCCACCCGCTCGATCCTCAACTGACAGGAGCGACCGATGCGAACCAATGTCCGTGCATACAACGCCCTTCGCACCCACGAGGGCGCAACCGCCCATCCGATCAACGCCGAGCAGGCGCTGCGCCGCTCGGTGCTGTCCTGCCTCCTGTTTGAAAGGGAGTTCTATGAGGATGGCATCGAGATCTCCGAGCGCATCAAGACGCTGGCCGCAAGCGTGAAGCCCGAGATCGTGGCCGCACTCGCCGTCGAGGCGCGCAACGTCATGCATCTGCGTCACGTCCCGCTGCTCTTGCTGGAGGTGCTGTCGCGCACCGCCGCCGGTCGCACCGACGCGCTGGTCTCCAAGACCATCGGCGAGGTCATCGCGCGTGCCGACGAGATGGCCGAGTTCGTGGCGATCTACACGGCAGGCGGTGACCGTCGCACGGCGAAGGCTGGCCATGGCCACCAGTTCACCGCACAGGTGATGCGCGGGCTTGATCTGGCGCTGCGCCGCTTCGATGCCTACCAGCTCGCCAAGTACGACCGGGCTGGCAAGGTCAAGCTGCGCGATGTCTTCCGCATCGTGCGGCCGAAGCCGGACAACGAAGAGCAGGCGCAGTTCTTCAAGGCGGCCAAGGACGGCACCCTGCCCTCTCCCGATACGTGGGAGGTGGCGCTGTCCGGCGGAGCCGAGACCAAGAAGGAGGTGTTCGAACGACTCCTGACCAGCGACAAGCTGGGCTACCTCGCGCTGCTGCGCAATCTGCGCAACATGCACGAGGCTGGCGTGGACCGCGATCTGGTCAACGACAAGATTGCGCTTCGCAAGGGTGCGGCCCGCGTGCTGCCGTTCCGCTACGTCGCGGCGGCGCGAGCGGTGCCGTCATTCGAGCGCGCAATCGATGCGGCCCTTCTCGCCGCCATCGTTGAGCTGCCGAAGTTCGGCGGCCGGACGGCGCTGCTGGTCGATGTGTCCGGTTCGATGGACTACAAGCTGTCGGCGAAGTCGGATCTGACCCGGATGGATGCGGCGGCCTCGCTGGCCGCGATCTTCCCCGGCGACGACATCCGCCTGTTCACGTTCTCGGACAGCGTGGTTGAGGTCCCGGCGCGGCGTGGCATGGCTGGCATCGATGCGATCAGGTCGAGCCAGTTGCACAACGGCACCTATCTCGGTCGCGCGGTGACGTATCTGGCGATGCATGTGCCGCATGATCGTCTGGTGGTCATCACCGACGAGCAGAGCCACGATGCGGTGCCGCAGCCGCAGGATGGGCACGCCTACATGATCAACGTCGCCAGCAACCGCAACGGCGTTGGCTATGGCCACTGGACTCATATCGACGGGTTCAGCGAGAACGTGCTCCGCTTCATGCACGAGCATGAGGTTCAGCAGGCCTGAAAAAGGAAGGCCCGGCGTAGAGCCGGGCCTTTCTCACAATCAATCAATGAGAAGTTTCTGATCAGGGCAGATTGAGACCAACGCCAACACCAACGCCGATGTTGTTCGACAGACCGCTCGACACCGCCGCACCGTTGCCGATGGAAGCCGCACCGGAGATCGAGTTGGACTGACCAGCCGATGCGCCGACCGCAGAGGTCAGCGAACCTGCCGGGGTCTGCGTCGCAATGCCAGCACCGATGGAGGTGTTGGTGCCGGTGGCGAGAGAGCCCGCCGCCGCCGTGCCGGTCGAAGCTGCACCCGTCTGGGTATTGACGTGACCGAAGTTGAACCCGGTACCCAGCGAGAACTGGGCAGCGGAAGCCGGAGCCGACGCGAACGCGAGCGCGGCAACAGATGCGAGAAGTAGTTTCTTCATGTTAATCATCCTTCTTGGGTTGAGCCGACGTGGCAGAATCAATGGCCTGCACGGCGGGCGAATTAGCAACGGCGGTTGCCGGTGCTAAGGGTTTGACGCTCGCCCTCGGCTTGGCAGGCGCAATTGATTTTGTTGGATTGACGGAGGCAACGCGCAGGCGCGGTGGCTCGCCAGACCAATGCAAACACTTTTGCTTCGCGGAATTGTAGGACAGGCAATCCTTCTCGACGCCGTCGCGACCGTCGATCACGCGGATCGCGCCACTTGTACCGGCGTTCGATGACATTACGATCGGGGCTGCGCCACCGCGTGCGATGACAACCGGGCGGTAGCGCTCGCAGATGTCGGGCATGCTGGCGTAGATGTCCGGGCGCTGGCACAACCGCGCCACGGCGGCGGCCTTCAATCCGAAACTTGCTAAAGTGCGTGCATCGAGCCGCGCCTGACACCCTTCGTCCGTCATGGTCGAGCCGCCGCCGAGTCCAAAACCAGCCAGACTGATCATTCCGGAGGCGCTACCCAAGCAGGTTTCGAGCCCCGCAGCAGTGAGCGTTGTCGCGAGGCTAGGGTTGCTCTTGATGGTCTGGGTGCCGCTGACGCGCTGATTGATGTTGGAGGTGGTTGTGGCGGGGGTGCCGTTGATGGTGACGTTGGAGTCACCACCCTGCCCAGAGACGGCCACCGCGCCCGATTGCGAACTTGAATTGGCGATGCCGACGCCTGTACCTGTTGCGGTTTGCGCCAGTGCCGGGCTCGCGAGCAGGACAATAAATGACGCTGTCACAAATATTTTGCATGATTTTAACATCGTTAGAACACCCCTCTGCCAACTATCGATCAATTCTGAGATCGTAGTCGCAGAGAAGACGCAATGCAGTAGTGCCGCTGCAACACTGGCTTTTGTTCAGTGGTTCAGGGGAAGCTCGTCAACATCCCTTACAGATCGACGGCGTGTGCGGCTCGGCGGGTGGCAGTGCATCGAACTGCGACTCCCGGCCAGTGTAGCGCGCGGGTGCGTCCGGCCCCGCGTCCGCGTCAACGAATGGGACTCCCGAAGGCGTGCAGGCCGAGAATGCCGATCAGCAAAAACAGGATCGCCCAGCTGCCAAAAGGTGCCCATACTTGTCCTGATGGTCGCCACGGGTTCATGCCCCAAACGCCAAACACCAATGTCAGCACATAGATCAGCCAAAACCAAATGTTAGCACCCATGATTACTACTCCTTTTGCGATTCCTTCTCGATGATGTCAGCGACGGCATTCTCCATCTTCGCCAAATTGTGCAGCCCCTTCTTGAACCGATCCAAGCCCTGCGGGCTCGGGTCGGACATCAGCACGTCGAACATCTTGCAGAAGTTTTGCTGCACCGCCGCCTGCAGCACGGTGTCGAGATCGGTCACGACACCGGCACGCCGTTGACGATGATGGTGATGTCGCCGATCACCTCGACATCAATGCGGATGGTTGGCGGCGGCTTGACCGGCGGCGGTTCAGTCACCTCGCCCGGCGGCGGTTCGGTCACCATCTCGCCCTTGCCGCCGAGCACGGTCGCGATGGACTCGCAGATCTCATCGAAGCAGCTCTGGTAGGCATCCGCATCGGCGGTCGAATCCACGAACGCCGTCTCGATCAGCACACTCGGCATATCGGTGCCATTGAGGAACGCCAAATCGGTCCGCTTCTTGGCACCCCGGTCGATCAGATCACCAGCTTCCGCAATGGCGCTCGACAATTCGCCTGCGAGCGCTGACTGACTTACGAAAAGTACCTCACAGCCCATGGGCTTTGTCGTCTCGACATAGGCGTTAAAATGTACGCTCACATCGAGCTGGCGTTCGCGGCTATTATGGTACGAGACGATGCGGTCCAGATTTTCGCTTTGGGTCTGACTCGTGTCGTCGTGAAACACATCCACATCGACGCCGCGCGCTTCCAGCATCTCGGCGACGCGCTCGACCACGCGACGCGCTTCATCGACCTCATCGATGATGCCGGTCGCCCCGCGCACATACTTGCCGTGGCCTGAACTGATGACGATGGATTCATAGGGCATGGCTGGCACTCCCTGTTGTACCGGGAAGGTGACTTCGACCTCGTCGTCGGTCTCGATGCCGAGCGCGGTCATGAGGGCGGGCGAGATGTCGGCGAGTCGGTCGGTGTCTTGGTGCGGTCCCCAGTCGGCGGGATAGGCGAGCGCTTGTCTGCCCGTCTTGATCGCGCGCACGCGCGCCAGAGTCTGTAGCAACTCCGTCTTCGACGTAACGTCGTAATTCCATCGGCAAGCAATGTAAAAAGCGGAGTCAGCAGCCAGTCGCCGAGCCAACCCGGTTGTGCCGGGCGGCTGTTCGTCAAGGAAGAGGTGCGGCGCGTCATCGACGTCGTAAATGAACGCAAGACCCTCGTCAGGCGAGACGCCCGTGTCATTCGGTCCCCCAAACCATGAGACCTTGCCGCGAAGCCGGGTCATTGCTGCTTCTCCCTGCTGACGGGGTAGCAATTCGTCGCGAGTGAGCTGATCAGCTCCATCTGGTTCTTGTTGCGTTCGGCGGCGTTGCTGCTGACCTGTCCGAGCACATAGGCCGCGAACGCGAGGAACGCGCAATTGACCACCAGCAAGGCGAGCGCCAGCGGCACCGACTTCATCGCATCGACGGTGCTAACGATAACCTCAGTGCCTTCCTTGATGACCATCACCGTCTCCTCGCCAGCTTGGTCGCTGCGAACTCCACCAGCGTCAGCGGCGGCTCGCCCTCCATCGCGCGTATCCGGTTCTCGTGATCGAGCAACACTTCGTGCTCCATCGCGGTTTGTTGCGCTGGCGGATCGGTGAACGCCTTGATCGCCGGATCGCCCTCCTCCATCTCGACCACGTCATAGAGTTCTTGATCCTCGGCAGGATAGCCGCCGACGCCGACGATGGTCTGCGTACCCTTGAGAAACATCACCGGCACGATCATGCCATGTACTCCTTGCAGATCATTCCGCTCGCATTGTACTGGATCATCAGCGCCTGAACGTTCTGGTAGCTGAACTTGTAATCGACCGACGCGGTGGTGCCGGGAAAATCCAGAACACTCAATGTTGCACCAGCGATCAGATCGCCGGTCAGCGCCGAATAGACCGACGACGACACCAGCGCGGTGCTGCCGCGCCGGATCATCACCTGACCTTGCCCGTGCGTGGCTCCGGTGCGCAGATAGACGTAGCATTGTTGAACGGTCACCTCGACCGGATCAACCGCGCTCCAGCTATTCCATGTCTGGCCCAGCGTGCTGTCGGTCAGCGTGACAACGTTGCTGGTTGGACTGACCAAGCCGCGATGCGCCCGCATAAAGATCATGTCGCCCGGTCGTGACATGCCGTCGAGCAAGGTGGCGCAGATGCCGTTTGGCCCGATGTTCCACATACCCATCGTCGCCAGCCCCTGCTCCCACGCGAACCATCCGACCCACGTCCAGAACTTGTTGGGGGCCGCGACGTTACCGTAGAACGAAGCCGGGTTGTTGCCGGGCGGCGTCTCAATCGTAGCGGCCATGTGCTCAGGATAGCGCAGCAGGTAAGTGCCCAGCGTTGCCCAGTTGAGATTGTTGCGCACCGCCAGTCGCGGCGTGCCGTTGTCATCGAAGATCGCGACCCAGATGCGGAACGGGACGTTTGAGATCGTGCCCAGCGTCGCGCCAGCCGGGATCGTCACCGACAGCGGCGCGGTGATCGCACGTATGAGGTAGCCACCGGCTGGATGCGGCACGCGATAGAACACCGGGTTCGCTGGCGATGGCACGACACCCGACATATGCATGACGACAATCGTCAGCGCGTTGGCCGCTGGGGTTACGGAGAGCGCGCCCGTGAAGTTTGCCCCATCCTCGACACGCGACCACGTGCTCGACTTCCGGCCATACAGGAAGCCATCGGTCGGGGCTTCGGGGACGTTTGGTGCGCCGCCGATCTGCCACTTCTCGCCGTCCCACGTCCAGTTGTTGAAGACCTGACCGACGGTCGGCGTCGCTGGGAAGTTGAAGCCCATCTCACCCTCTCACAATGTGACCGACGATGCCGGGAGGTGCGCCAGCGTACAGCGTCGCGACGCCCGAACTGACCGAGCCACCGACCGTCGCGTAGTGATAGCCTTGCGTGAACGGGCCGCCCGCGAACATGCAGCCAATCGAACAGCCCACGTTAGTGCTTGCAGATGATCCGCCGCCAATCGTCTGGCTGGCACCGTCCCACATGATACCGACGAAGCTCGCCGCGCCTCCCGTGCCGTTGTAGACCTGCCCGTTGATCTGCATCGCAACGCCTTCGTCATCCCACAGCAGCATCTGCACGCGGGCTGCCGCTGCAATTTCGACCTGTGCTCCGATGTTGTTGAAGGTCAGGCCATTGAGAGGGCCGATGTTGGAGAACGTCATCGCGCGACGATTGTGGTAGCTGCGGACCCAACGCGCTGACGGCACATCGAAGAATGCCGGACCACCGCCGATATACACCATGCCGACCAGCGCGCGGGTGGCGTCGCCGGTCTTGGCTTTCGTCCCGTCCGCCAGAACAGCAGGCGCGGTCGTGCTGGCTTCTATCGATGACACCACGCCAGCGGTCGCCACCGCATAGATGTAATACGTCGTACTGACGGTCAGCCCGGTCGGCGCAAGCGTCAGGCTTCCAGTCGGCATCACGCAGTTGACGCCCGCGATGTAGAGGTACGCACCGCCATAGCGGTCCAGCGAAATGTTCGCGCCGGATTTCGTCAGCCTGACATCGCCTCTGGTGAGCACCGGCACGGCGGCATTCGAACCGGGAACGATGGCGACCCATGCGGTGCTGTCACCATCATTGTACTTCACCGCGAGCATGCCGCTGTCGCTCTCCCACCACAGCGCGGCATCGGGAGCCCCAATGGGCGGCGCGTCGGAGACGTAGACCGCCGACGTGCCTGCCGGTCCTTGAACGCCTTGGATGCCTTGCGCGCCCTGCGGCCCGATCAGCGACGTGCCTGCGGGCCAGCCACCGGAGACCTTCGGCCCGAACATGAAATGCGTGGTGGTGTTGATGTAGAAATTGCCGTCAACACCGACGCCGGAAGTCGGGTCGCTTGCGCCGTACAGCACGGTGTTGCCCGCGACGCCTTGGTTGCCTTGGACACCCTGCGGGCCTTCGATGCCCTGCGGTCCCTGCGGACCAATCATCGCTTGGCCTGCGGGCCACGTTCCGGACGCCTTCGGTCCATAGATGTAGGTGATCGTCGTATTGATGTAGAAGTTGCCGTTGACGCCCAGCGCGTTCGACGGCGCACCCGCGCCATAGAGCACAGTGTTGCCGTTGACGCCGGGAATGCCCTGCGGACCCTGCAATCCGGGGACGCCTTGCGGTCCTTGCGCGCCGACGTCGCCCTTGTCGCCCTTCTCGCCGATGCCGGGAGGGCCGGGCGGCCCCTGCTCCATGGTCTGGATGATGTCGATCTCTTCGTCCAGCGTCACGATAACCGTGCCGCCCTCGGTCGCGAGCGCGAGGTTGTCGTCCTGCTCGATTGAGAGTTCGTTGCTGAGGTCGTTCATCGCGTTGGCCCCGGATTGTTTTCGAGGGTGCCGGTCCAGACCCTGACCTTGAAGCCGCCGCGCGTGAAGATGTTGGAATGCGCGAATTCGCCGAGCGCCATCCGCTCCAGTTCGAGCTGCGAAATCCGCACCGTGAACTGACCCGCAGGCGGATCGGTGAAGACGATCTCCCCGGTGTCGCTGCCGAGCCGCATCACCGCGACATCATCCTTGGCGTTCCGCCGCAGCATCATCTCCATCACGCCGCCGGTCAGGTCGATCGGTACGAGCGCAATCGTCTGCCAGATGAAGGTCCGGTAGAAGTCGGCGTCGTTCTGGACGGTGATGTTGACGATCGCCATTGAAGCCTCACGGTGCTCGGAAGATGTCGATGACCTCTTGGCGCGTCTTCGCCGACAATGCCTTGCCATAGCGTTGCACGTACTTGTCCACCATCGCATGCATCGCCTGCACAACGCTCTCAAGCTGTGAACGGCTCAGCGCATTCACACTGCCATCCTTCGCGATCAGATGCGTATCATCCCCGGCAAGAACGGCGATCGTGATCATGCGGAACGTCAGTTCGTCGTAGGCATATTCAACGCCGTCTGCGGTAAAGCCCTCTCGCTCGACCATGTCGCGGTACTTCGCCGCGAATGCTGCAATGCCGACCGTCTTGCCGTAGGGCTCTACCACCTCCTGCAATGCGGCATCGGTTTGGTTGCCGCCAGCATCGCGCGGCCATTCGGTTGCGGGGCCGCCTTCCAAGAAAGCAAGATAGTCAGTGTCGGTCTCGTCAACGATCAGCTCACGCTTTGACGAATAGACGCGGCCATCCTCCGCCTTCCAGTACCACGTGAACGGTGCATATTCGCGCGCGATCCTGATGCCGTCAGAGACAGGCGTTAGCTCAGACATATTGACCTCCAGATGCGACTGTTCCGGCCATGTTGCCGGGATAATAGCTTGCGCCGCCACCACCGGAGGAGATGACGCCATTGGCTGTTGCGATGTACTTCTGGCCGGAGACATTTGCGAAACCGGCGTATGAGGTCCACGTCAGGTTCAATGCGCCGAACTGGCTGCTGCTGACGAAGTAGCCCACCGAGATCGCCACGTTGGTGTGCATGTAGAGCGGGTAGATCGCGGGCGAGCTTTCGACCGTGGCCGAGAAGAAGCAGGCGATGAAGCCGCCGCTGGCGTAGGGATTGCCGGGCGAACTGCCGTTAATGTACCAGTGATCGCCCATCACCATCGACGCGCCGCGCGTGACGCCGACCATGTAACCGGAGCAGAAGCCAAACTCGACGTCGCCCATTGTCAGGCGCACCCGATCAAGGAAGACACCGGCACAGGGATCGCCCGCATTGGAGCCGCTGCTGGTGAACTTGAAGCCGAACACTTGGGCTTGCCCAGCCCCGGAAATCTGCAATGCGGTGCGGTTGACCGATTGGACGACGACGTTGGCGGGCGTCGCGCGGTTGCCGAGATAAATCACGAAGCCAGAGCCGGTCGGCATGTACTGGATCGTGGTCTGGCCCGACGGCGTCGCGTAGGTGCCGTCAGCGACATGCACCGTGATGTTGAAGCCATTGAGGTTATACTTCGTCACCTCATTCGCGGCGCGCTGGATCGTCTTGAACGGGCCGTGAATGGTGCCGGTGACGAACGCCGCCGTGGTGCCGTCATAGGTGACATCGTTGCCAGTGGCGTTGTTGACGTAGATGTCCTTCGGCGCGGTCAGGAAGTTCGGCAGACCGGGGATGCCCTTCGAGCCGGTCGAGGACCAGACCATCTGGAAGTTGACGCCGTCGTACATCAGACAGACGATGGCATCTTCAATCAGGGCATCGGCGTCGAGCGCGGTGCCGTCGATGCGGACAATTGGCTTCGGCCCCAGCGCGTTGACATTCATCACCGATGGTCCGGTGTTGCTGTTGCCAACTTCGAAGATCACCATCAGGTATTTGTAGTAGGCGTTCGGTGCCGGATGCATCGTCACCTGATAGGCGTTCGCGGTGCCCGCATCGTCTTGCGCATTCATCAGCATCGACTGCACCGACTTCGAAAGCTGATGCAGATCGGTGTTGTCGGGGTTCACCAGCCCGGCATGCGTGATCAGGTTGACAATCTCGCGCTGCGGATACTCGATCGACGCCGCAGGCGGGATCGACCCCATCGTGCCGGTCGATGGATTGCCGTTGATGTACGGACCTTCGGGATCGCTGATGCCGTAGGGTTGATTGTATTTCATCGACGCGGTTCCTCTCTCCCAAAGGCAGCCGATGCCGCCGAGATGTCAGGCCAAAAAATTCGGTTGGTGGTTAGTTAGGGCGTCCCGGCCATGTCGCCGCCGGTTTCCAGATTCGAATAGTCAAAGATGATTTGCGTGTGCGCTGGCTTCCAGCGATTCAGCAGGCATTCCAGATCGTCGGCGAGACCGATGCGCAGATGCGGATCGACGCCGCACTGGCCTGACGCGCAGCGAAACCAGATCAGCTTCGCCTCGTGAACATGCACGGTCCAATAGAGGCGGTTCTCTGCAGGCCCGAGCCCGTAGTAGGGCCACTCCGACAGCTCGCCTTCCTTGACGTAGTCGTCGCCGTTCTCGTCCATGATCGGGTTGCCCCAATCATTGCGCATGATCGGATCGGGAGCGCCTGCGGCTCCGTAGACGCGCGCGTCACCGACGCGATCGATGCCGACGACGAAGGTGCGATATTCGGTGATCGTGATCGTGTAGCCGATCATCGCCGCGACTTCGATGAAGAACGCGCGCGATTGCGAGCCCTCCAGCGTCATCCGCATGATCAGCGCGAGCTGGCGTTCGGCGATCGACTGCGGTGCCTCGTAACACGGATCAGGCAGGCCCCAGTTGCGCTCCCAGTCCGGCAACAGCTCGATGGTGTAGCGCGGGTCACTCTCGCGTTCGAGCAGATCGGCGGCGCGGCTGTCAACGAAGCCCCAGTATTCGGCGATGCCGCGAACGGCGAGGTCGAGCGTGGTGCCCGGACGCTTCGGCCACGCCTGCCCCTGCGGGAGCAGGCTCATCAGCGCCGTGCCGTAGTCCTGACCGAGACGGCGAAGATGCCTATCGCTCATGGCGATTCAGCTTCCTGAAACGCGGTGGTCTCCTCAAATAGCAGCGTGCCGAGCACCGCCATGTGCCCGAGCGACGGCATCACGTAGTCCTCGGTCGGCAGCGTCATCTGGAATGACTGCACGGTCGGCGCGTTCATGATCGCGTAACTGATCCACGCCGCGTAAATCGTCTGGCCCGGTGCCGCCTTCTCGAACAGCATGTCGCGGATGCTTTCCTCGACCGCGCCCTGTGCGGTGTCCGGCACCAGATTCATCACGGTGACGTCGATGAACTGCTTGATCGGCGCGACCACGTAAGAGTCCTTGACGGTGACCGGGCGCATCAGGTCGATGTAGTCCTTCACCGCGATGACGTCGGTCGGATAGGGCCAGCCATCGTCGGCGGCGCGCAGCACGTCCATCAGGAAGCGCACCGTGATGGTGCCGATGCCCTGCTCTGGCGCGGCCCACGCGCGTGTGACGCCCGGCACCGCGAGCGCCCATGTGACGTAGTCGGCCTGTGCGCCGCCCATCGGCGGGTTTTGAATTCGGTGCAGGATGCGCTTGCGCAGATCGTCGTCGCTCTCGGTATCGACGCCACCCGTGATCAGACCGGAGACCACAGAGGTGACGCCGGGGATGTCGCTCATCAGCCCGAGCCGGGTGCCCGGTTCGAGGTTGCCGATGATCCCGGAGTCGAGAGCGCGCACATTGGCTGGCGTCGGCAAGGTGCCAACCACAATCTCTTCGGTGGTCTCGTAGCTGACGTTCTGCACGCCCACCAGCTGCGTCCCCATCGGGACCGTCGCGTTGGTGCCGTCTCCATTGAAGTCGGCCCAGCCCTCGGCGAAGGTCGCCTGCTTGCGCCCGATGGTACCGTCGGAATTGACCAGCCAGATCGCGCCGTGGCGATCGAGCCATTCGCCTTCGGCGGTGTCGGGCAACAGCTGCAACGACAGCCAGTCGATATACTGCAGCGTCAGATGGCACAGGCCGCCCTGCGCGTCAGAGAGCACGCGCAAGACCGAATTCGGAACGCTGGCGTCAGCGCCCGGCAACGACGCCCGGATGTTGTCCCGGACGAGGCCGCGCACCTCCTTGAGCGTTGGCGTTGACCAAGGCATTCGTCAGGCCCTCTCGATGTCGTATTCATTCCACAGGACTTGGAAGCGCATTTCGACCGGTCGCGTGGGTCCGCGATAGATCACGACCAGCGCATCGATCTGTTGCTTATCGACGCGCCACGCCTCGACGTCGTAGCTGGTGCAAATCTTGTGCGTGACGAAAGGCTGCAGCGCCTCGCTGATGTATTGCTCGACGCGGGTGATGGTCGCGCCCTCCGGGTCTTCCGGCCCGACGATCTTGGCGCGCTTCAACAGCCAGAGCTTGGTGCCGATCGGCCAGCCGTTGAACAGCTCCTCGGCATCCATGTCGCCCCACCAGCCCGCGCGATCGGTCGAGTCCGGATCAGGCAAGATGTCGGTCGCGGACGCGAGCCGGTCGGTGCCGAGCGCGACGACAACCGCCGTCACCAGCGCCTGCGTATCGTCCAGCGTGCCGTCTTGCAGCAGCGACCAATCGATCGGTATCTGATATTTCGGGAAGGCTTCCGGCGACTGCAGCAGGCGGATGTCAGGCATTGATCTTGCTTTCCAGTTCAGCGACGCGCCGCTCCAGCGCCGCCAGTCGCGCTTCCATCACTTCGAATAATTTTGGCTGCGACGGTTTGTAGCCAGTCGATACTTTTTCCGCCGTGGGCAGTGTGATGCCGGGTGGCAGCGTCACGCCGGGCGGCAATGGCGGCATCGGCAATGACGGCAGCGCCGGAATCGGGATTCCAAGCGCCGAGAAAATCGAGTCCACATAGCCCTTGGTCGTCAGATGCATCGAAGAAGATGGCGGCGCAGCAGTGACTTGCTTCATGAAGTGACCCAGACCGCCCGTGAACTTGTCGCCGAAAATCTGCACCAGCGGGCCGCCAGCTTTTGCCGCCGCTCCTGACCCCGGCTGAAAGCTGTGCAGCGGGGTCTTGTGTTCAATCGTTTGATCGTGGACGAGGTTGGTCTTGTCCTTGGTCATCTCAAGGAATTGCTTGCCCTCCTTGTCGTAGCGCTGCTTCTGACCCTTCTTGCGATTGCCGCCGCCGGACGAGCTGCTGCTGTCAGTGCTGCTCGCGGTCGTGGTCGCGCTCTTGCCGCTGCCGGACTGCTGATCATCCTGTGGCGGATCGAACAGCTGGAATTTCAGCTTCTTGTCGGTACGGCCTGTCATGAACATGCCGTCCTTGTTGAAGTGCAGCTGATGCTGAAGATGGTCGAAGACAGCCACGTCGCCGGGCTTCAGCTCCTTGAGCCGAAAGCGCCGATCATCCATCACAGCCGCGACCGGGAAGCTGCGGTTGCCGCCCAAGAAATTGATGTAGGCCTCGGCGCACTCCTCGATCTTGCCGTCCTTGCCCTTCTTCGCGGGCATGCATACCGAAGTGAAGCCATAGTTCTGCGGGCTCTCGATCTTCTCGCGGGCCTCGCCCTGCATGAACGAGCCCTTCATCTCCTGCATCATCGGGTTGTCGCTAATCTCATCGACGAGCGCGCGCGTGCCGCCGCTGGTGTAAGCAAAGAAACTCGAATTCAGCGGAGATTGCCGGTACATGGTTTTTATCCCTTAGCTTGCAATTCGGGCGGCAGCACCGGAGCCGACGTGCCGGGTTGGAAATCTGGCATCGCCTCTGCTGGCGGCTGCGGTACGCCGGGAGCGTTGCCGCCTTGGTACGATCTCTGGCCGAGTTTCCACGGCAACACGCATTCCAGCAGCGTCGTGGTCCCGGCTCGGCTGTCCTGCGCAAACGTCGCGGTCTGAATTTTCATCGCGAGATCAAGCGGGCACATCGGTGATTTGATGTAGACCAAGTCTCCGCAGTGCCACAGATCGACGCCGTTGCGCAGCCAACCCTGCACCGTGACGTTGGCGACGACCTGTGTACCGTCGGCCTGCAGCGCCTCGTAGTTGGCCCTTCGCTGCAGCTGCTCCGGAGACTTCACCGGCTGATCCGTTACGATCTCGATATACCTCAGCGCCTGATCCATCACGCCGCCGACCTTGGCGCGCATTTCGGCGGACTGCCGCTGCGTCTTCTCGTCCGAGACGGCAAACTGGCCGGTCAATGCGTACTCGTTGTACATCTGCTCGTTCGAGAACACGCACTGCATCTTCAGAATGTTGTCACCCTCGGTCAGCTGTTGAGTGACCGGGAAGGCGTGCTCTCCGATCAGCAGAAAATTTCCAAGATGGTCGGTGCCCATTGTCGCGCAGCCCATTCTGGCGATCCGGCTCGCAAGGTCCCACGTCAGCTCGCCGGGGTGAGCCTGCAGCCGCTCGAACACTTGCTTGTCCACCTCGCCGATCACCTTGAGCTGGCCACCGACTTGCGTGATGGCTTTCCTGATGGCGTCCTCGGCGTTCTTGTTGTCGAAATTATTCTTGTTGTCGCTCATCGGGACGCTGGACGTCGCCGGTCCCCATTGCTTGCCGACGCCGGACAGCTGGATGCCGTGCTCGGTCGAGGTGTACGCGACCTGACGGTTGGTGATGATGCCGGTGACAGCAAGCTGGCCGCCGAGCATGATTTCGCAGGGATCGCCGGGCTTGAACTGGAGCTTTGCCCACTCCATCGGCAGATCGCCTTCGGTCGAGGAAAACTTGAACATCGGCCAAGCCTGCTGCCAGCGGTGCTGGACCCAGACCGTCTCCCAGTCCTCGAACACC
Source organism: Bradyrhizobium sp. SRL28 (assembly GCF_018596315.1). Lineage (GTDB taxonomy): Bacteria > Pseudomonadota > Alphaproteobacteria > Rhizobiales > Xanthobacteraceae > Bradyrhizobium. Next base: position 582,301 of record NZ_JAHEAG010000001.1, read on the forward strand.
AGCGAGCCGAGAATAAGCTGGGCGACCTCTTGCGGATTTGGCATTTCAGAACGCCAGCGCCTGTCCCTCGCGTGGCGCGAAGGCTGGATGCACGACCTTGTTTTCCTCGCGCAGCTGGTCGGCCCGCGCCGCCGTGTCGTACAGCCGATGCGACAGCACCAGCGTCGGCCTCGGCGTGCCAAATTTGTAGCGCAGCATCTGCGGCAGCGGGCGCGCGGTCTCGTACATGTGAAAGGTCACCGCCGCGTGCAGCGACACCAGCGCAAAATAGACTTCCTGCGCCATCTCGTCGGCGGCAGTCTCCTCGGCCTCATCGAACGCGATGTTGAGTCGCCCGCGCAGCGCCACGACGTCGTCTCGGCTGGTGAATGTCAGCTGCAGGACCACCAGCGACATCTGCTGCAGGCTGAAGCGGATGCTGGAGTTCTTCAGCAGCGTCGCCACCAGCGACTCCGTCGCCTCGGCCAGAATAGTCTCGCGGACGTAATCGAACTCGCTCAGCGTCGCGCCGGAGGTGCGCGCCAGATCGAAGCAGTCGGACAGCTTCGCGGCGATCATGTTCTCGACGATAAAGACCTCGGCATGCGCTTTGATGTCGCCACAGGCGCGACGAAGGTCTGCCGCCTCACGCCCCTTGGTCTGGTCGCTCGTCGTCGCGAGCAGCAAGTCCGCCGCCAGCGAGACGATCTTCGCGCCTTCGCGAACGTCTGCGGTCGGGATCATGTTGCTACCGCCGGAGGGGCCGTGACGGTGGATGCCATCGCGGCCTTTTTCAGCTGAGCCTCGGCGTGAGCGATCCCAGCCGCATTGAGCTTGGTGGCGGCGTATTCCACTCCGGGCGGGCTCATGCGCGACCCGCTGACGGGAGCCTTGCCGTATTCGACAAAGCTCATGTCGAAAGAGCAGTAGCCACCAGCGCGGTTCTCTTCGGTGATGCGGTAGCGCGTGCACGCCACTTGCATGACGCCGAGCAGCGGCAGCTGTAGCTCGGACGGGCCGTCGGTCTCCAGTGCCGCGATCAGTGCGTCGCGCGCGATGGTGTAGTCCTTCTTCTTCAGATCGTCGCCATCGACGTCGCGCGGATAGACGACGATGTAGCCGCGAATGGTGAACTCGCGCGCGCGTCGCCCCATGTCTTCTGCGTACGGCACCTCCTTCTTCGGATATTCGTGCGGCACGATCCTGCGCCCGGACTCGCGCACCGCGCTGTCAACGTGAAACTTGGCATTGCGAAATCGCGCGGGCATCCACTTGCCGCGCCACGCGATGCCGGACTGCAGCTCGATGATCTTGGTCGCGCGCGCGGGCCTGAGACCCTGACCGGAGGCGACCGGCTGCGAGAGTTGTTGTGGTTGTGGCGGGACTACGACTGGGGGCATGTGCTACCTGTTTGCCATGTACTGTTTTGCGACGTCGTCAACGCTGGAGCCGCCGGTCGAGGTATGCGGGTTCTGTTCGATGGTCGTCATCGACCCCTTCTTGAACAGCTCGCTGCTGTCGGCGGCTTTCTCGGACGCGGTCTTGCCGCCGACCTGAACCTTGACGCTGCCCTTGGCGTCGATCTTGGTGTTGTCGTTGAGCGTGCCGCGATCGAGATCGGCGCGACTGCCGATCGATGCGGCAAACCCGGTGTTGGTGCCGCCGCCGCGAGAGTCGTACAGCGACGAGGGATAACCGCCGACGTTGGCGGCGTCTGTCTTGGGGGCCTTGCTCAGCGGGGTCCATTCGAGATGACCCCAGTCCTGCATTTTCGCGCCATCCTCCGGCGCGAGATTTCGCAGATGGTATTGCGCCTTCAGCGCTCGCCACTTGTCGGGGTTGGCCTTCGCCCACGCCGCGAGCGCCGGGCTGTTGTCAGGCCCGCTGCCGAAGCCACGCTCGATGTCGATGACGTTGCCGTAGGCGTGCTGCGACGCGCCGCCACCGTGGCGCTTTTGCCTGTTAGCGTAGACACCAGCAAAATCGCCGAGCGGAGCCCCGGCATCGGCGAGGCCCTTGAGAAATCCGACCATGTCCGGCCCGGCATATTTGTTTGCCGTGATCTCCTGCGGACCCTTGCCCTTCGGGATTCCGGTCGCGAATTTGTGCTGGGCCGCTGCGCTGCCGGGCGTAACATCGCCCATGCCCATCGCCGCAGCTTCCGGGCTTCCCATGAAATTGTATCGACCAACGCCAGCGTAGCCGGTGCTTCCTCCCGTCGTCGTCGCGGGGACAGCGCCATCGACCTTGCCGCCACTGAAAATCTTCTCGGCGTCAGCCTTCGAAACGCCTTCGCCGCCAGCACTCCCGGTGCTCGGGGCTGGCGCGGGGCTCCCATCCCCGTTACCACCGCCGCCGCGCCGACCACCGCGAAATCCTCCAGCTGGTCCACCTTGGTTTGGCTGATCGTAATTGCCGCCCCAGCCGCCGCTCGCGCCGCCGCCACCGAACCCGCCGCCGCCCTTGGTCTCGATGCGCTCATAGAAGTTGTTGAGCTTCTCCAGCTGCCCCGTCAGCTTCTCCATCTGACCGGTGTTGGCTTCGGTCTTGTCGGTCAGCTCCTGCGTCATGAATCCGACGCGCGTGCCAGAGACGTTGTCGTTGGCACCGAATTGCTTGAACCGATCTTGGATCGACTTCTTCACTTCATCCGGCTGCAGGCGCGACGGCTCCTGCCATTCCGGCGGCAGCACCGGAGCTGACGTGCCCGACTGAAAGTCTGGCAGATTGCCGCCTTGGCCGACCGCGCCCAGCTCTCCCGGCGTCGCCGTGTTGGCCAGACCTGAGGTGTCGTGCCCCATCTTGGCGGCCATCCACTCCAGAATATCTCGTATCGAGGACTCGCCCTTCTTGCCGAACAGCGCGTCGGCCCACCAGCCCTCATAGTCGCTCGGCGTCTTGATCGCCGCATACAGCGCCCCGATACTCTTAAGCTCTGCGCCGATCGCGTTGATGCCGCTCTTGATGTTGTCGATGTTCTTTTCAGCGAGTTCTAGAGCCTGCTTCAGCAACGGCAGCCCGGCCTTCAGAGCCTCCAGCTTGATCATTTCCATCTTGACGGTCATCGGATTCCAGATGTCCATCACGTCCTTCGACAGCTTCGCCAGCTTGGCGGCTTCCTGCTTGGCGGCCTCGGTCGGCGGCTTCAGCTCCGGCATGTCAATCAGGTTGATGGCGATGCCGAACTCGGAAAGAAACTTGTTGGCCTGCGCGCGAGCAACAGCGGGCATCGCACCCGACGCCAGCCATTGCTGCTCCAGCGATTTCGCGTATTTCACGGCGGCGTTGGTGAACTCGGTCGGGTCCATCACGCCGAGCGCATCGACCCAGTTGGCGTCAACGCCCTTGCTGACCAGCTTCTGCCTCAGCTCGGAGTTGCTCTTGTAGAGATCGAGCTGCGCTTGCTGGACGCCCTGAAACGTCCGGACCATCATCTCGGCTGATCCGCCGAACGCCTTCGCCTGATCCTGCGCGTTCTTCAGCTCGGCAAAGCTCATGCCCATGGTCCGTGCCGTGCGGTTCAGCTGGTCCATGTCCTTGGCGAGCTTGAACATCGATATGCCGTAGGCGGCAACTGCCGCGCCGACCGCCACGACGCCGATGCCAACCCCGATCAATGCCTGCGTCGAAATCCGTGCCACCGGGGTCAGCGACTTCATCGCCTCGCCGAGACCCTTCACGCCGCCCGCCGCGTCGTACAGGCTGAGCGCGATTTGCGGCAATCCGGCGGTGCCATCCCTCGCCGCCGTCGCCATCGCGCTGAGCGCGCGCCCGGTCTCGGCAGCATGCCGCTGCATCTCGCGCATCTCGGTGTTCAGAGAGCGCATCTTCGGCTGCGCGTTCTGCACGCCGGAAGCAAAGCTGGTCAGCCCGGTGGTCGCCGTCGCCAGCCCGGATGTCATCGTCTGCGCGGACTGCGTCAGCTGTCCGATCTCGCTGCGTATCCGCTGCAGCCCGACGCTCGCGCTGTCTACGAGATTGACTGTAAGGCGTAGCTCCTCAAACTCTGCCATCAGTTTGCCTTCGCAAGCTCTGCGGCGCGCTCGACCGTTGGGCCGATGCGTCTGGTCGTCTCGGTATTCTTGAATGGACCCGTGCCGCTGACCTCGACCTTGGTGCCAGCCGGGGCATCGACTTCAGCCTTGAGCCCTCCGGTGACCGATGGATTGTTCGCTGTCGTGGTGGACGCGCGATCGAGTTCAGCGCGATTTGCCGCCGCGACGCGCTCGCCTGCGGCCTCGTGCCTCGCGATTCTCCCACGGTTTACGCCAGCGTCGCGAAGCGGCCCGAAGTATGCGCCTGCGCCGTAGTTCGATCGCCCCGGCCAGCTGTCCTGTCCGCCGATCGCGTTGTCTTCGATGATCTTCTTTTTGAAAACATTGTTCATCGCCCTGATCTGGGCGTTGGGGTCGGTGACCTTTCCCTTGCCTCCCCACCGATCCAAATCTTTCTGCTCAAACTGATAGAGACCGGCGGTCCCGGTGTGACCGGCCTCGGAGGCGGGCGTCGTCGAGCCGCCACTCTCCTGCTGCGCCAGCTTGAATTGCAGCTTCGCCCATTCCTCGCGCGAGCCGGTCTTGATGCCAAAACGCGCGCCGTCCTTCGGTACGACGCCGATCAGTTCGCTCGGCACGTTGTTGTACAGGTTCTTGTAGAGATCGTTGTCGTTGATCTTGCCGCGCGCGCCCGACGTCCGCATGGGCGTGTCACCATATCGAGCGCTGCTGTCCTGTGCCCCGGTCACGGTTGCTCTGCTGGTTTCCGCCGGAGCAGCACTGTCACCAGAGCGGCTGCCGCCTCCGCCGCGCTCACCTCGACTGGCTCCGCCGTAGTTGCCGCCGCCACCGGAGAATGCCGCACCGCCGCCGAACAACGCGAGCCCGCTGCCGCCACCACCGCTGCCGCCACCAGCTCCGGTGCCGCCGCCGCCCAAGCTCTGCGCTTCCTGCCGATCGAAAAATGAGTTGAGCCGCGCGAGCTGCTGCGTCAGCTTGCCGGTCTCGGTGACATCATTTTCGGTCGCGTCCGCCAGCAATCCTTCCGGAGACTGAGCCTCGTCTCGACGGTCCTCGATGTTCTCCGATCGCCGCATCCACGACCAATCCCTGCCGCCTCCACCCCCAGCCCAGTCTGGCTCTCCGCCGCCGCCGGAAGGGCCAATGTCGGCGAATTTTTGAGCGCCGCCCGGCTTGCGCGTCACGGGTGCCAAATGACGCCGTATCGCCGGATCGAGGAAATCTACAATCTTGTCCTTGGTCTCCTGATCCTCACTCAGCTTGGTCAGCGTATCGATCGGGTGGTTGATCATGTCGAACACCCACTTGATCGTCTTGAAGACCTGCCCGACTGTCCGCATCTCGATCTTGATCTGCTCGATGATCGCGTCGGTGTGCTTCAGGGCTTCAACGAGATACGGCAGCTCCTCGTGCAAGCCCTCAAGCGCCATTTTCTCCAGCTTCACGCTCAGCGGGTTCCAGACCTCCATCACCTCGACACTGAGGACCTTGACCCGCTCCATGTCGGCGGCGGCTTCGGGCGACAGCGGTTTAAGCTCCGGCAGATCGCCGACCGTGACGCCGAACTCTTGGGCAAACTGCGCGGCCATCGCTGCGGCTGCACTGGTGGTCCAGCCCTGATCGGTCAGCGACTTTTCCAATCGCTTGGAGAAGCTGCGGATCATGTTGAAGGCTTCTCTCGGCTCTGCTGTCGAGAACGCCTTGATCCATTCCTCGCCGACGCCCTGCGTGAGCAGCTTGTTCTTCAGCTGCGAATTTCGGTTGAATAGATCGAGCTGCGCGGCCTGAATGCCCTGAAAATTTCTGGTGACGGTGTCTGCGGACTCGCCCACCGCCTTGGCCTGATCCTGTGCGCCCTTCAGCGTGGCGAAGCTGATCCCCAGCGTCTTCGACGTCTTTTCGAGCGCGTCCATCTCCTTGGCCATTCGGAAAACCGAAACGCCGTAAGCGATGGCGGCGGCACCGACAGCCACAACGCCGAGCGTGATGCCGCCCAGCGCCAGCGTGGCAACGCGCGCGGTGGGGCTGATCGCCGCCATGCCTTGAGCCATCTGGCTGACGCCGCGCGAAGCGTCCCAGAGCAGGATGGCCATTTGCGGCATGCCGGAGAAGCCCTGCTTAGCCAGCATTCCCATCTGGCTGAGCGCCCGCCCGGTGTCGGTAGCGGCGCGCTGCAACTCGCGCATCTGGACGTTGGCGGCCCGGACCTGTGGCGCGGCGGTCGCCGATGCATTGCCGAAAGCGACGACGGCAGTGGTGGACGCCGTGATCCCCGCCGCCATCTGATTGGTGGTGTTGATCAGCTGACCGAATTCGGAGCGCAGCCGCGACAGCCCCGCAGATGCGTTATCTACGAGGCTGACGGTAAGGCGTAGCTCCTCAAATTCAGCCATCGTCCTGCGCTGCCCTTTCGCGTCTCAGCTGATGCGACAGCTCGATGGTCCGCTCCAGATGGATGCGAACCTCGGATAGCGGCATGTCGAGGAATGTCGTCGGCGAGATTTTGTAGAAGTTGGCCAGCCGATAACAATCCAGCACGCCCTCTCCTACCAAGCTGTCGGGTCCGGGATAAAAAAACCGCGCAGCCTGTAGGCGCAGGAATTCCAGTCGCGAGGGTCCATCGCCTCGATGAACGGCGGCAGGATGCCGGACAGCGCCGACATCATCGTTGTCATCTTGCGTTCGAGGATGATGACGTCGCCGTCCTGATTGACGTGGCACGGATTGCCGTATCGATTGATGTCGCCGCCAGTCGGCTCGCGGAAGCTCAGCTCGTGCACGGTGTCGGCTCCTGACCGCACGCCGCGATGCAGCAGCTTGACCTTGACCGGCCAGACTTCCTTCGGCTGTTCGATTTGCTCGGGCTCGTTGTCGATGTCGATGATCGGGCCGGGTGTCTCGGGGAGCGGCTCAGCGTTTCTGACGAACCCCTCCCGGTCGTTTGGCTTGTTCATGTTTTTTCCTTTGGGTGTTGTTTGTTATCGCGCGGCCAGCTGGACCGGCGCGACCGGCATGTCGATCGCCATCTCCTCGCACCACAGCCCTTCCCAACGCACGCGCACCTGACCGTCGCGGGCGTTGGCTTCAAGGGCTGCCTTGCACGTCGCGCCGATCAGGCTGTACTGCCAACCGTTGGCGAGCTGTGCGACGACGTTGACATCGGTTGCGCCGTCAAGGTCTTCCAGCGCGAGCCCGCGCGTGGTCGAGATGTCGCCCTCGATGAAGGGCACACGCGGCAGCTCCTGATAGCCGTGCACGCCGTCCTGTCCGGCGATCATGGTTCGCTCGACCGGCGACGGCGAGACAGTGAAGTTGCCGCGCAGCGCGAGCATGTTGGAGCCGACATAGAGGTAGGCGATACCAGCAAATCTCTGGGCCATTGTTCACTCCTGAAATTTCGGGGAAGAGGATCGGAATTTCGGTTGCTAGCCGGTGCCACCGGCAGCAAGGCGAACGCCACCAGCGGTGATTTCGCTGTCCACCCCACGGTCGTACTGGAGACGAAATTGGGCTAAGACTGCGAAGACGCGGAGCTGATTGATGAGGTCCGGCGGATACAGCACGTTGACGCGGTTCGGATTGTTCGGATCGCGCTCGACCAACAGGTTGTTCTTGAACGACTTGGTGTCCTCGACCAGACCGTTGTACTCGTCCTGCCGATACTCGGCGACCAGCTCGGCCTTGATGATGCCGGGCGTGACGATCGCCTGACCGGGGCCGAAGCGGGTGCCGTCGTTGGCCAGCTTGTGCCTCGGGAATTTCGACGTGATGGCCTGCTTTTGGTTGCGCAACAGGCGCGCGAGCGTCGCCAGCGTCGTCACCAATTCGTACGCGTCATCGCCCTGCCCGTACAAATTAAGCTGATACGTCGTGGTCTCGCGAAGGATCATCGGCACGCCTTCGCTGCCCATCTCCTGCGTCGCAATGCCGTAGCCCGCGATTGCGTTCAGCTCCATGCGGTTGAAGCGCTCATGCAGCGGAGCTGCCAGAATGCCGTTCAGCGCCAGCGTCTGCAGCGGACGTGCCGGGTCGTTGGTCAAGCCGCGTGCGGCCTTCGCAGCGTATGCCGCCGTCCACTCGTAGACCGGCGACGGTGCCATCAGCTCGATGCCCATGATCGAGGTGACGCCAGAGTTGCGGGTCTCGCCGAACAGGATCATGTCGGCGTACGACGCGCGCTTCATCGAGAAAATATGGCCGTACAATTGCCGCATCCAGCCCCAGCGCCCGCTGTCCGAGAAACCATACTCGGTCTCCCACGCCAGCAGCGAGGTCGAGTCGGTGAACGGCATCGCCACGTATTCGAAAGTGCGTTCGCCGAGATTGGTGATCGCATCGTCGAACACCGGCACGCCCGCGCCGCCCGACAACATGCCCGAGCCGGAATAGGTGATGGTGACGCCGGTCGGAAGTTCCTCGCTGCCGATGCGACCGTAATAGCTGTCGCGCATGTCGATGTCGTTGCCGCTGGTGCCGGTCCAGTTGCACGTCAGCGTCACTTCAGTCGGGCCGCCCACCGAAGACACCGGCAGATCGAAGTCCTCGTTGATCGCCGCCGAGATTGCGACATTGATGTCGTTGAGCGTATCGCTCGCGCCGATGTTGATCGGCACATGGTGGCCGCCGATGTAGAGGTGGATGGTGCCCGCCTCGTGTCCGGTCGGGTCCACCGCCACGGTGACGGTGCCGCTCGCGGCGGTGCCAGCAGTCGGCTCATCGACCGGGAGCCCCCAGACCTCGTGCGCGAAGTTGTTGGCGAAGAACGCCGCGAACATGTTGGCGAGGTGCGAGCCCTGACCGAATTGCTTGTCGGCCTGCGCCTGCGTTCCGATCGGCAGCGCGACGTCTGGCACGGCGATGCCTTCAGCGGTCTTGATACCGACGAGCAGCGCGGGTTGGCGAATGGTCCAGATTCCAGCTTTCGACGGGTCCACTTCGGCCCAGAAAAGCGGAAGCCTCCAATTGGCAGGAATGCCAGCAAAGCTGATAGGCATGACTACATCTCCTTATTTTGCAGCCACGTCACAGCGCGCTGCGATCACGGGGGTTGGATCAGGCTGCCGACTGCGGCGGCTTCGATACCGGCGCAGGCTTGCCGTTGGATTCCGGCTGCGGCTCTGGCTGTGGCTCTGGCTGCGGCTCCGACTTCGACTCCGACTTCGGCTTGTTGGCCTCGGCCTGCTCGCGCGCGTTCTTGGTTTCGTCAGGCTCGGCACTTTCAGCGGAGCCGGGACCATCGAGACGGACGGAGCCGTCCTTGATGCGTCGCTTGGTGAAGGCATCGTTCGGCCACTCCACCGCCTCGCCGAGCGTCTCGCGGAAGCGGACGCCGCCGCCGGGATGGCGCAACGCGGCGCGCAACGCTTCGCTGCCCGCGTAGACCTTGACGGTCTTCGGCGGCCCGTCGATCACGCGCAGGCGCGCGAGCCTTGCCTCACGGATTTTCTTGCGGGGGTTTTCCGCCCGCTGCGGCACTTCGGTTTTGACTTCGACCATCGTCGCTTCCTTTCGTGGTTGCCGGTTCGAACGTGTACTCGGTGACAATGCGCTGCACTTCGTCCGCTGGCGGCATCGTGTCATCGTCGTCCAGCGGCACGGTCTCGACGCGCATCGACAGGAAATCGTCGAGGATGATCGGGGTGTAGTCGGCGCGATAGCGCAGCGTCTGCTCGTAGCGCAGCTCGCTCATCGGCGTTTCGTTGTTGAGCGGCGGATGATCGAAGAAGCGCCACGAACCGTTCATCAGCGCTTCGATCCGCACGTTGTCCGGATTGCCGATGCCGCCGGGATAGGCGCGGGTGTCGATCATGTTCATCAGGTACGGGTCGCGCCACAGCCAGTTCATGATGACCCAGTAGGCCTCGTTGAGCTTCTCCTGCGTCGCTTCCGGATCGTTGTTGATGATGACCACCGAGAAGCCGATGGTCAGGCTGTGGATCATGTCGATGTCGCCGTGGTTCGGGTCGCCGTCCGGCGTCATGTCCTCCTTGACCAGATAGACGCCGAGTGTCGGCAGCTGGTTGACCTGTGTCGGCAGCTGGCGGCTCTTGCGAATGGTGAAGCCCGCATAGAACGGCGCAGTCACCAGTTTTGCGAGCAGCATGTCGCGGATGACGAGGCCGTAGCTGAAGACCGTCGTGTCGGTCGCGGTCATGACGGTCTGGCGGTCACGATCTTGCGGATGACCAGCGTGGTCTCGCCGCCGCCGTTGGCCTCGGTGTCAACGACTTCATAATCGCCGACACCAATGTTGCCAGCGTCCGCGTCGGGCGGGATGTTGATGCGGTCGAGCTGCTCCGGGACGACGGTGAATTCGTCGTCGCGCACGTCGAGAATGGTCTGCTGATCGGAAATGATGGAGCCGTCCATCCCCGCCACGTCCACCGGGCGGGTGTCGTAAATGCCCCGTGCGCCATAGGCGGGCATGCCCGGCTGCGAAGCCAGCGGCGTGATCGTCACCGGGCGCGCGAACATGTCGAAGTTCGGCAGATAAACCAGCGTCGAGAAATTTACTGCCATTCGATGGCCTCCCTGCACATCTCCTTCATGCGGTCGAACAGTTGCTCGACCAGCTCGGGACGCAGGATCGGACGGCGTCCGCCAGAGACGCGGCGTCGAGCCTGCTTCCGTCTGCCGCCCTTGCCGCCGCCGGGCGCGTTGATGCGGGGCTTGCGCGAGCGCGGATAGACGAGAGTCGTGACCGACAGACCGGCCTGCTCGTCGATCTTCGGAAACTTCCGGTTCATGTCCTCGCGCTGCCAGTCCAAGAAAACGTCGGGCAGCTTTTGATCCAGCTCGGAGACGCGCTTCTGCATGTCCTCGAACTGTTGCAGCAGCTTTTCCGACTCGACCTTGACTTCGAACGGCACGGCTCAGATCCAGTGCCGGATGTAGTGGCCGAGCAGGCCCTCGACGGTCTGCCGCGTGTTGCTGCTGGCACCACCGCCGCCGCCGGTCGAGCTGCCGCTGGTCGGCGTGTGAAACATCACGCGCGCTTCCTTGTGCGCGATCATCTTGACGCCGGTCAGTGCCGCCGCCGCCTGTTCGGCCTTCGATGTCGAGACGATCAGCGCGCAGGCCTGCTTCAATGCATCCGGCACTTCGTCGGGGCACACATAGCCGCCCGTGTAGGTGACGATGATGGGCTCCTCGCGCGCGGTGAAGATCGACAGCTTGCCAGAACCCTCCTCCAGCTCGTAATCGATGCGATCTTTGCCGTTGGTGGTGACGCTCTCGACGTCTGCTTCCTTGACGGGCCAGTGCGTCAGATAGACCCGACGACTGCCAAGGCAGCGCCACGTCTCCTGCACCTTCTCCTTGGCGAACACGCGATTGCACAGCGTCGAGATGGTCGAGGAGCCGACGTCGATCAGCCATTCGAGTTGCGGGTCGGTCGCGCCCACGCCGGTCGGCAGGCCGAGCGCGACCTTCAGCTCGTCGAGCGAGATCAGGTCGGTCTCGTCTGCAGGCACCAGAATCTTGACGGTGACGTCGGCCATCGCTCACCTCGCCTCAAGGTGGAAGCGTTCGAAGATCCGGCGCAGCGGCAGCGGCTCGCCCTCACTGCGATCCGACATGATCGGCGTGGCGGAATAGTTTTCCTCGTCGATCTTCCAGTCGATAATCGAGACCGACGCGCCGGACAGGCCCTGCAGCCCTCGCTCGCCGCGCTCGCCCTTGTCGCCGCGCTTGCCTTGGCTCACGAGCAATTGCCAGCCAGCGCCGGGGCATGGTCCCGGATCGTCTTGCTTGGCGATGAAGCTGCTGCCGTTGAGCGCGACGAGGTCGAGCGCGCGGTAAGCGATCTGGGGATCGAACAGGCCCCGGACCTCGATCGACCGCCCGTCGTCGCCATCCGCGCCCGCCCGCGCGAGGCAGATCCAGTCCTTGCCGATGCCGGGCTCCTGCGCCGTGTCGCGCACCGCCTGATAGGTGCCGCCGTCAGCGGTCACGACATCGTCCTCGTAATGGACACCCGGCTCCCAGACCTTGACGCGCGGCAGCGCTCCCGTCAGGCCGCGCTCGCCACGCTCACCGGCCGGACCGGATTCACCACGGTCACCGGGGGTGCCCGCCTCGCCGCGCAAGCCCATCTTGCCGGGTTCACCCTGCAGGCCGCGTTCGCCGCGTTCGCCGCGATCACCCTTCAGCCCGATGCCGGGAATCCCTTGATCGCCCTTCTCGCCACGCTCGCCGGTCACACCGCGTTCGCCGGGCGCTCCGCGTTCGCCGGGCTCGCCCTTGATCGACAGGCCGGGCTCACCCCGGTCGCCCTTCTCACCGCGCTCACCGCGTTCGCCACGATCGCCAGCATCGCCTTTGACCGACAGGCCCGGTATGCCCTGCTCACCGCGCTCGCCACGATCGCCGGTCTTGCCGATCTGGCCGGGGATTCCCTGCAGCCCACGCTCGCCGCGCTCGCCGCGATCACCCTTGAGGCCGATGGGGCCGGGCTCGCCGTCCTTGCCGGGTAGGCCGGGCTCGCCGCGCTCGCCGGGATCTCCCTTGATGCTCAGTCCGGGCTCGCCCTTCTCGCCGTGCTCACCAGCTGCACCGGACTCGCCGCGCTCGCCGGGCAGGCCCTGCAAGCCCTGTTCACCGCGCTCGCCTGCATCGCCTTTCTCGCCAACCGCACCGGGTTCACCGGCAGCCCCCGGCTCACCGGGTATGCCGGGCTCACCGGGAATGCCGGGGTCTCCGATATGACCGGGCTCACCAGCCGGGCCGGGCTCGCCGCGCTCGCCATCCTTGCCGGGCGTTCCGGGGTCTCCCTGCTTGCCGACGCCGCCGGGGATGCCCTGCAGGCCGCGCTCACCGCGCTCACCACGGTCGCCCTTCATGCCGGGCGCACCGTCACGCAGGCTGGCCAGCTTCTCGCCAACCATTTTCTCCATCATGCTTTTCAGCTCGACGATCTCCGCGCGCAGCTCCGCCAGCGTGACCCGCCCCTGCGCCTCCATCAGTTCGCGCTCGCGCGTCCACTGCTTGCGGTGCGATGAGATGATCTGACCGAGCGCGTCGCGCAGCGCGTCAAGCGTTGCTTCGGTCATAATGGTCGGCGCGTGCGAGGATGGTTCGGAGTTCGGTTGCAACGACATCGCTGTAGTCCTTCGCCGAAGTTGGTTTATCCTCTGGCGGCTTCTCTGCCGGTTTCGGCAGTGCAAGCATTCCCGGTTGGGGCGGAGCGCCGGGCATACCGGGCGCGGACGGGATGCCAGCGGCAGCGCTCAGCGGCACGACTTGCTGTTGAACTCGGGGCTCGTCGCCGTATTCGACTTCGTCCAAACTCTCCGAAGCCCGCGCCTCGTTCGGCGAGAAAATGCCGCCCTGCACCGCCTGCGCGAGACCGGCGATTCTCTCCTTGAAGGCGGACCGCAACAGCGCCTTGGTGTCGAACTCGACATATTCGTCGGGCTGGCCCTTGAGGTTGAACAGCAGGCCGTAGGCGTCCTCGATGTGGTTGAGCGCGAAACCGAGACCGGACGCGACCCATTGCAACATCAGTGCCTCGGTCGAGCCCATGGTGGTGCCGCCGAGCCCAAGAATCTGCAGCGGTATCCGGAACGCCAGCGCGATGCGCTGTTCGGTCAGCTTCATGACCTCGGCGAGATCGGAGTCCTTGCTGTTCGACGCCAGCATCATCGGCTTCAGGCCTGCGGTCAGGATCGGCGTGCCGCCCGCTCTCAGCCCTTTCGACTGCTCGTCCCAGCGGTCGCGAATGAATTGCACCTGATCCTTGTCGAGGATCAGATCGGTGGTCAGCACCGCGCTCGGCCGCGCTTGGTTCATATAGAAGTTGATCTGCTGCGCCGTCATCGCGTTCGACTGCATGATGTCCTGCAGCGCCGAGCCGAGCGGCGTATCGCCCACCAGCGGATAGGGTATCCGCCGCCGCGATGCATGAAGCCGGATGTGGAGCACGTCGCGCGCTGGCACGATCAGTTGCTCTCTCACCTGTTTGTCGATGACGTCATTCCCGGCGAGCCGGTAGAAGATGTCGCCGGTCGATGCGATCTGCGGAGCCGACAGGCGCGAGTCCATCAGATGCAGCTCGTCGATCTCGAAACGATCGTTGCGCAGCGCCAGTGCGTAGGCGTTGCCTTCGTAGTACAGCCAGCGCGTCGCGTTCAGCATGAAGTCGGACGGCGACTGATAGCTGTTCGGATAGCGCAGGATGCGCGACAGCGCCGAGTTGGTGACGCGGTCGCGACCGTTCTTGTCGTTCATGCGCCAGTGATCGCCGGGGCACATCGCCACCGTCTGCGAATAGGCCGACAGGCACGCCTCTACCATCGCCGAGCTGTCGCCGCCGATTGGCTCGATGCCTGACTGCCAGAAATTCCACGGCGAACCGGCAGGCAGCCAGCCGCCGGTCACCGGGAGTTGGTAAGGACCATTGTGCCACTCGCCCTCTCCCTTGAGGAAAGGGCGAATGATCCGCTGGAGAAAGTTCGCCATCTCAGCTTTGCTGCTTCGGCGTCTCTTTCGGCGTCTCTTTTGCGGGCGTTGCGGCCCGCGTCTGGTAGTTGCCGCCCGAAGGCTTCGACGGTTCGGACTGCCGGGTGATCACCGTTTCGAATTTCGGCTCCGGTCCGCTGCCGTCGTCCTCGTGCGTCTCGATCGGCACGCCGAGCTTGGCGAGATCGCACTCTTCCTGCGTCGGGGTCGGCTTGCCCTGATGGGCATAAGCCTCCTCGACCGACTTCGCTTTCAACTCGGCACCCTTGGCCTGTTGCTCCTTGGCCTGCGCGGTTGCGTCTGCCATCTGATATTCCTTTTGGTTTGGGGATTGAGGGGACACTGCGGGGCGGACCCCGCAGCTAGATCACCACGTCACGCCAGCGATCCACGCGACCACGCCTTGACGGCGCAGCGCCCAGTTCATCGGCAGGATCAGCCGCAACGCGAGGCTGTCGGTCTGGAACATCGACTGCGCGGGTGCCGCGACAACCGGAGCCGTGCCAGCCGCCGCGAGTTGCTGCGGGTTGGTGTCTTCCATGTGCAGCGTCGCCTGATCGCTGATCTCGAACCGGGGCGTATCGCCGGACACCGAGACGTAGTCCGCTGCGTCGAGGCAGATCACGGTGCCGAGCGGCACGGTGCCCGACGTGATCAGCGGACGACCATTCAGCCTGCCAGCATTGACTTCGTCGCGGAACGGGAAGAGCCCGCCCGGCACCGGAGGCTGGATGAAGCTGATCGACAACGCCTGTTGCGGATTCATGATGAAGACCATGTTGCGGATGTTGCCGTTGGTCGCCGTCAGAATCGCGCCCGTCAGTTGCTTGAGATCGGTGACGAGGGCGTTGAACGCATTGGGCGGTGCTCCAATGGGCGTGGGCGTCAGACCAGCGACGCCGTTGCGCAGACCGGCGGGACGGATCGCCGTGGCCGCGTTGGTGTCGAGCAGCACGCTGTCGATGGAGATCGCAGTGTCCTGCTGGATGGCCTCGCGAAGCAGACCTTCGATGGCGGGCACGGAATGCTCGTCCATTTCGCGGGTCCACGTCGAGATCACGGCCATTTTCTTCGGGGTCAGCGTCTGGCTGGTGAACGCAGCCTGACGGACCGGGATCGGCGCACCTTCACCGACGAACGAACCGGCCACGGTCGGCGTCAGTGAGCGGGTCGGCACGATGATCCGGCCATTGCGGCCGAAGGTCAGCTTGAGACCCAGTGCCGACAGCGACGGATAGACCGACGCAGGCAACAGCGCGGGCATCATGTCGGCGACAATCTGCTGAACCAGTTCGGCGGCCCAGCCGGTGACCGTGGTCATGGCAGGAGCCGACGCCGCCTTCAGCGTCAGATCGCAGATCATGCGAGTCGCTTCGTCGTCGCCGTAGACTTTCTGGCGCGCGTCGTCGATGGAGACGCCCATCGAGCGGGCGAGCGCGCGGACCGTACCGGCGCGAACCAGAAACTCAATCGGGTCAACCGTCTTCGCCTTGAGGCTGAACGGCCGACGTTCGCCGCCCTTGCCGGTGATGACGCGGGTGTTGCCGTCGCCATTGCCGTCGCTGCTGGTCTTCGCCAGCCTGCCTTCGGATTCCTTCAGCGAAGCATAGAGCGCTTCCTGATCCGCGATCTTCTTGTTCAGCTCCTGCGTGGTTGCGAGATCGGCATCGGTGACGTTCTCGTCGTCAACGGCTTCAAGATGCGCGGTCAACTGATCGCGCAGCTCAACGAGCCGCTGTTCGTTCTGTTCGATTCTCTTGGTGAGGGGGGACATGATCCTGTTCTTTCGTACAGGAGGACTTTCGGCTTGCCCGCCGTTGAAACCGCGCTTCACCATGCTCTGGTCTTTTGTGTTGGCTTTCCCGCCAAAGACCAGCGCCGTGGTGGACGCGGAGATGTTGAGCGATCTTGCGACCGCCAATGCATTCGGATTCGCCGGGATGGAGACGAGGCTCGTCTCGACCAGCTCGGTTTGTTTGAAGCGCAGCCCGCTGCCGCCCTTTGTCAGCGGCTCGGACTTTCTCGGCAGGAAGCCGACTGACACGGCGCGCAGGATGTTCTGCTCGACCAGCGAAATGATCTCGTTGATCCGGTCAGACGTTCCCTTCTTGGCGAGCTGCAGATGGCCACGCAGCCTGCCGTCGCCGGTCCGCAGATTGATCCATTTGCCAATCGGGAAATTCGGATTGTGGTTGAACAGCGCGACCGGGTTGTTCTTGAAGTTCGCGAGATCCCAGCCATCGGCGTCGATCACATCGCCCATGCGGTCCGGCGTCGCATCCGACAGGATGAATTCCAGACCCTCGCCCGGCGTGACGTGCGTCTTGTGGACGACTTTGGCGGCGCGCTCTTCCCATGCCAGCGCGCAGGCATCTTCGTCGCCGGTCTCGCTGATGCAGTCCCGCATGAACTCGTCGCGGTTGTCGTAGTCATCCGGCGCGGCCTTCAGCGCCTTGTCCTTGTTGCGCCAGATGTCGAGACAGATCGCGACCGCCTGATCCTGATCACGCTTCTTGCCGTCCGGTCCCATCATTTCGGGAACGCAACGTGCCGAGAAGTCAGATTGGCTCTCTCCGGGCTTCGGTTTCATGGGCATGGCGAAAACCTCCGCGATTTCAGGGGCCTGCACCCCCAAAGATTCTTTGATAATTTGCTGTAGGCCGTATTGACCTATAGGTCGGAATGACCTATGTATTCCCTGTCGGCGGGTGGTCCGCCCCGGAAAAAAGGAGTTTCTGATGTACGTCTCTGAGTACGGTTCGCTCCGCGAGAAGATCGCGGCGGAAGGTCAGGCCCGGAAGGCCCGCGCCGTCGCGTTCGAAGCGGCGTTCGCCAAGGCCTCGGAGGCCGGTAAGGCGGCCGGTGAGGCGATCAAGCCCCGCGCCATGATGGTGGTCGAGCCGTCGAATCCGTTCGCCAAGGGCTACAGCGTGCCGAAAGCGATGTGGCATTGCTCGGAAGGCGCGTGCGGTTTCGCGTGGGTCAACGTCTCGCCCGGCAACTCGCCGTTCGCGAACTGGCTCAAGAAGAACAAGCTGGCGCGGAAGGCCTACGGCGGCGGCGTCGATATTTGGATCTCGGACTTCGGTCAGAGCATCGACCGTAAGGAAGCCTGCGCCCAAGCGATGGCGCGCGTGCTGAAGGAAGCACTCGGCGACGACAAGCTGTCGATCTACGCCTCCAGCCGGTTGGATTAACCGGCACCATCACCGGGCGCGGCATGGTGCTGCGCCCAGAAAGGAAAACAGGTGGAGTTCTTTATCGACGGGTTCGTACTGACCGCGCTCTACCTGATCCCCACCCTGATCGCGTTGCGTGTTTTGAACATCTGACAGGAGAACGAAGTGAAGAAGTTGAGTCCCAAGAAGGCGAAAGAGGCGCGCATCAATCGCGCGATTGTCGGGTTCATCATCCCGATCATGTCCATCCCGAAGCTCTGCAAGGAATTGGAAGCGGCAGTCGTGGCCGACGCATCTGACGCGGATCTGAAGGCAATCGTTGCCGGATTCCCCGGCGTGGTCGAGAGCAACTAGGAGTAACGAACGTGGGTTGGGTCTTTTTTCACAAGCCGAAAGGCGTCAAGGCGGTCGAGGCGATCAAGAACGGTTGCGGCGCTGCATGGCTCGAAAAGCACTTCGTGGCTGCGAGCGCGACGCGCGAGGCGGTGTTCATCGTGGCCAAATTCCACGAGCCTGAGAGCAAGGTCTATGTCCCCGACGCGGACGGCATGGTGCGGGCGCTGCTGGTCTACGCCATCAAGTCGGTGCCGAAGGACGAATACAATTTCGGCTACAAGGACATGGAAGAATCGATGGGGCCGTATGGCTGCCCCGCTCCGATGTCGATCATCGCCCAGTGCTCCGAGCTGCAAGATCCGATTGGTCCGCTGCCGGAATACTCCAGCCTGAAGAATGCGCGCGGTTACCGCGAGGGCTCGGCCGCACACGCGGCTCGCATGAAGCTGAAGCGTGGCCTGAAGCCCGGCAACAAGGTCGTGCTGCCCAAGGCGCTGCTGTTTCGGGACATCCCCTGCCAGCGCTTCACGGTCGAGATCTGCCGCGTCAAGGGTCGCAAGGGCAAGAGCACGGTGTTTCGTGCCGAGAACGGCATGCTGTGCGGACTGAGCGCGCGTAACCTTGAAGGCGCAGTGGTGGAGGCCTGACCGATGGCAACTGATCGCATGGTCCACAACTGGCTGCCCTACCCCAAGGGCAAACACTGGATTCACATCCCCGGCAACCCGGTCTGTCTGGTCCGCACCGAGCCGCTGGCGCAGGGCTATCTCTGGCAGCACGGCAAGCAATACGGCTTCGCCGACACGCTGGAGAAGGCCAAGGACTGGGCCGAGACCGCCCGCGAATACTTCCCCCGTCAACTACCAACCAACTGAGCAAAGGAGAACTTCACTTGGGACTTCGCTTTCGTAAACGAATTGGATTCGGCCCGTTCAAGATCAACCTGTCCGGCTCCGGCATCAGCCTGTCCGCTGGCGTGCGCGGTGCATCGGTCAACATCCCCATCGTCGGCCGTCGCAAACGCAAACCGTCCGTCTCGGTCGGCGTGCCCGGCACCGGCTTGTACTACACGCAATCCATCGGCGGCTCCGCCGCTGCCGCTCCGCCGCCACTGCCGGTGAACGTCGCCACCAAGGAACGCGACCGCTTGCTCAAGATCGCCTACGACCGGGCTGTGGCGGGCCAGCCCACGGAGGTCCGGGAGATCATGGCGTGCGCCGTGATCGCAGGGCAGCAGCATAACTGGAATGACGATGTCGCCGTCCATAACGCGGTCATGCAGGCCTTCCCCGATCTGACCGAGAGTCGCTTGAACGCGATCCTGTCTCCGCTGATCGTCGCGATCCGCGACGTCGGCGCGGAGCAGCGTGCTCTCGACCGCCGGGTTTTCTCGCGTGGCATCGCGGTGGGCGTAGTGATCGGCGTGCTCATCCTCGTTTACATTTTCTGAGCTAAGGCATGAGCATCGAAGACGAGGCCGACGAGATCCGCGAGCGGATCGAGGATCTGGACATCCTGCTGGAGACCCTCCAGCAGACGTCCGAAACGCTGGCGGTGTTTCTGAGGCCGCCCCAACCGATCAAGAAGGAGACCGTCCAATGACCCCGCACTGGCATGAACAGAATCCGTGGCGCGACCAGATCACCTACGTGCCGATTGAGCGGCTCGCCGAATGCGTCGCGGGCGGCACCATCAGCATGGGCACCCACGGCCCATCGGTGCCGTATGACGTCGCCTTCGTGCTGAAGCATTGGGCCAACTACGGCGACAAGCTCGACGCCTACATCCTGCCGCAGCCGCACGGTCGGCACTCAATCGGCATCCGCTACGGCGCGGAGGGCAGCGAGTATTTGTCGCCGCACAACGCGCACCCGCAAAAGACGCTGGCCCTGCTGGCCGAGTATCACAAATAACTGGCTTGAACTCACAATTGCATCATAGGTCACAATGGCCTATATAAGAACCAAGGCGCATGACGCGTCCAACCTGAGAGGAGAGAAAGTACCAACGCCATGTCACTAGAAGACATCACCAAACTGAGCGACGAGCAGCGCGCCGCACTGGTCGCGATCTCCCGCATGAACCGGCCGAATGCCAAGCAGCGTCGCGCGATGGAAGCGATTAAGCGGGCGTTCCGCGCGAGAGTGGAAGCGGAGGCCGCGTGATGACTGCCTCCTGCGCGCACTACGGCGTGGCATCGCTGGTGATCTACAACGGCCGGGTCAAGCACAACATTCTGGTGCTCGGTCCGAAGATGGATCACCCGCACCTCATCAATTCCGGCGACCGAGAATTTGCTGAAGCGCTTTGCAAGAAGATGCGCAAGGCGGCCGGGCAGGTTTCGATTCAGAACGAGATCAAGGCCTACACCGTGGTGCCGCTGCCGATGATCGAGGAAGCCGAGATCGCCGTCGCCGCACCCGTAGCTGCCGAGACGATGGACGTTCCGCGTCCGCCGCGCGGCATGTGGTGGAAGATGGAAAAGGAACGCGCGGTCGCAATCGCAAAAGCTATTGAAGTCGAGTCCTGCAGCGAAATGCAGGAAGCCGCGTGATGGGTGCCTTCACGGATCTTACCGAACAACGCTTCAACAAGCTGACCGTAACGGGGCGCGCCGAGAACAAAGGCAAACACCCGCGCTGGTACTGTGACTGCGATTGCGGCAACAAAACCATTGTTCACGCCGGGTCATTAAAGTCCGGCGGCACCAAAAGCTGCGGCTGCATCCTTCGCAAGAACTTCATTGACCTGACCGGCCAACGGTTCGGCAAGCTGACAGTCGTCAAGTGCGGCGAGAAGCAAGGAGTTCAGTGGCGCTGGCACTGTGCTTGCGATTGCGGGAACGAAACGGTCGTCGTTGGCAACGCCCTGAAGACCGGCAACACCAAAAGCTGCGGCTGCCTCATTGGAAACTTGGAGTTCACTGACCTGACCGGCCAACGGTTCGGCAAGTTGAAGGTCGTTGCTGGCGGCGCGACCGAAAGGAAAGGCGCTGGCTTGTGGCAGTGCGTCTGCGATTGTGGAAACGAAACCACTGTGAACGGTTATCGATTGCGATCTGACCTCGTTCGCAGTTGCGGCTGTCTTGCGGCGCTGCCACCCGGTGAAGCGGCAATCAATTTCGCATTCTCCAGCCATCGAAAGACTAACGCTGAAGCGCGCGGTTACAAATCAACGCTGACTCGCGACCAGTTTGCTGCCATCTGCAGTCAGAACTGCACCTATTGTGGCCAGCCTCCCTCGATGGTCTCGCGAAGCAAGCGTTCGAACGGTGACTTCCTCCGCAGCGGCATCGACCGCAAGGATAACAGCAAGGGCTACACCCCGGAGAATTCGGTGCCCTGCTGCAAGGAGTGCAACATCGTCAAGTCCGACCTGACCATGGAGGCGTGGCAATCGTACATTCTGCACGTCGCAATGGCCGCGATCAGGCGGCATCATAAACAGAACGGAGTTTAGAAGTGGGACGGATTACCGAGTTGACGTTCAAGGACATGACCGGCGAGCGCTACGGCAAGCTGGTCGTGATCGAGCGCGACAGGATGTCGGTCAAGTGGCTCTGCCGCTGCGATTGCGGAAACGAAAAGCTGTTCAATCCAAGCACGCTGCAGAATATCAAGAGCTGCGGTTGCGGCCCGCGAGGCAACTTCGCTGGGGTGAAGCGCGGACCGAATTTGAAAGCGCGACTCCCCAAGGGCGAGGCGGCGTTCAACCGGGTTTTCCATGCCCATAAGACGAACGCGAAGGTTCGCAAGCTGGAGCAATCGCTCACCCGCGAGCAGTTCAAGAAGCTCTGTTCGGGTAATTGCGTGTACTGCGACGCACCGCCCTCAACGGTCTCAAAGGCGAAGCACAGCGGCGACACTTTTGTTCGCAACGGCGTGGATCGCTGGGACAATAGCAAAGGCTACACGGTCGAGAACTCGGTCTCCTGCTGCACCATTTGCAATTACGGCAAGAAGCAGATGAGCGGCGAGGAGTGGCTGGCCTACCTTGATCGCCTCGCCAGATTTCAGTTTCCAGACGACTTCGCCAGCGAGGCGATGGCCGCGTGATCATCCTGATCGGCCTCTTCATCCTGCTCGTGCTGCTGTTCTGGTGCTGCCGTCGCGCCCCGGCGTACTACCCGCAACGCTGGGACTCCGATTGCGACGTCTACTGCGATCCGGATCTGATCGAGGGCGACGCCTGCAGCTACGACGACTGTGACGACGGCGGCGAATCGGACGATTAACCATTAGGAATTTGGTCCCTTGCGCCATAGGCCGAAACGGCCTATATTAACGATGAAAGGAGTACTGGGTTATGGAACCCTTGGTTAGGAAGGCCCATGCGTTCGCCGCCAAGGCGCACGCCGGGGTCTTCAGAATGTTTTCCGGGGAGCCCTACGTCGAGCACCCCATGCGGGTTGCGGCAATGCTGGCCGAGCTGGGCTTCGACCCTGACGTGGTCGCGGCTGGCGTCCTGCACGACGTGATCGAGGACTGCCCGGTCAGCGAGGCCGAGCTGGCGGCCGAATTCAGTCCCCGGATCGCCGCGCTGGTGGTCGAGGTGACGAACCCCGAGAAGATCCCCGGCATGAGCAAGGCCGCCCGGCTGGCTGGCATCGTCCAGCACCTTGCCGCCTCCTCCTATGCGGGCGCGTCGATCAAGCTGGCGGACATGCTGGACAACTCGTCCAACGTCTCCAGCGTCGCGCCTGAGTTCGCCAAGGGCTATCTGCCCAAGATGGCCGCCAAGCTGGCGGTGCTGGGCCACGGTCACCCGGAACTGCTCGCAAGGGTCAAAAAGAATCTCGAAAATATCGCGTAGGCCGTATTGACCTATAGGTCGGAATGACCTACATGAGGGGAGTGGAAAGGAGATCCCCCGTGTCATTGCTCTCGAAACTGGTTAACGGCGTTCTGAACTACTTGGTCGAGGCCTTCTTCGGAAGCCCGAAGTTCGTACCAGAGGAGGCCTGATCGTGGCGCACTGGTCCGATTACGACGAGCGCGAGGAGCGCGAAAGCCACCTCGCCTCCCCGGTCGAAGCGGTCGCCGAGTTCGCGGCCAACATCGGCGGCGAATATCCGGATCGCGCGTGGCTGCTGCATGACTTCGACGTCTGGGTCGCCAATCCGGCCTATGTCGGTCCGCCGGTCCCGCACCCCGAAAGCTACGACGAGGAAGATGACTTCATCGGTCCGCGTCAGCCCTATCAACCCCGGCCTTTGGCCGACGACGACATCCCGTTTTAACAGAGGAGATCCAAGTGCAACTTCTATCTGGCCACATCTCGCCCGAGTCAGCCTACGTGGTCGAGGACTACCCCTACGGCTTCAGGCTGCGGTGCAAGATCCGTTACTGGATCGAGTTCAAGCCGAAGAAGGGTTTCCGTTTCGTCTCGCAGACGTCGAACCCGAAGGTCGCTGGCCTTGTCTGGAATAAGCCGAAGGCCTCGGTCTACGCGATGTTCGGTGGCGCGATGTACCTCGACGAAAACGAGCACGTCCAGTTCGCCGCTCTCGGTGAGTACAGCTCTGGCGCGGAAGCCAAGGCGTGGCAGGAGCAGTATGGCGAGGCGGTGCCGGAAGTCGGCCGCGTGCTGCTGAACAAGTGGGTCGCCGCCAAGGTCGCCTACGATGCCAACAAGGGCGAGAAGCTGGGCGATGGTTTGCCCGCCGCCCGCAAGGCTTGGAGCGAAGCGCAATGAAGTCCGTGCGCGACAGAAAACTGGCTGCGGTCTGGAAGTACAAGCACCGCGACTACAAGGGCCGCATCAATGGCGTGCGCTACGTGATGGTCTACCGCAACGGCACCATGTCGGTGCCGCTGGCTGATCTGACCGACGCCGAAATCGAAGACGCTTTACCGGCCGCCGTCCGCGCGGCCTTCGCAGAGGAGAATCTCAATGCCTAAGAAGGACGACGAATACGGTCTGTTGATCGACCGGGTCAACGAATACGGCTCCGAGAAGGTCACGGTGCATGTCGTTCGCCGCCGCGAGGAAGACGGCAACGTGCCGCTCGGCTGCTCCGGCGATGGCGAGCTGTACGCAGGCTATGGCTGCCCGAAGCATCTGCTCGGCCTCGTGGTCGATGGGCTCGGCATGTACGGCTTCATCAGCGACACCGACGGCGCGCACATCGGTGGCGATGTCGAATTTCGCAGCGTCTTTTCCAGTGACGAGCGCAAACTCGGCCGCATGCTCAAGGCCATCAAGCGGGTCAATGTCCGGATCGAGAAGGACCGGTCCACCGAAGCTGGCGACAAGTTCATTTCGTTCGCCAAGGCGCTGAAGCTGTCGTTCGCGGTGGTCCGCATCGGCGAGCGCCGCCGAGATCCGGACTGGCGCTTCATGTCGATCGAGGAAGGTCGCAACCGCTACCGCCAGATGATCGAGGAAGCGAGCGCCGAAGTGCTGGCGCGGAAGGTGGCGTGATGGCTCCCCGAAAACTGACCGACGAAATGTACGCCAGCATTCCCGCCCTGATCGCGGAGGGCAAGCGCAAGCTGGAGATTGCTGAACAGTTCGGCGTCAAGCCGGGCACGCTACAGGTGATGTGCTGTCGCAAAGGCATATCGCTGCGCCCCGGCGGCAAGCGCAAGCCGCTCGTCGCCCTGTCGCTGCCTTCGCCGTTGCCGTTGAGCGACAAGACCCTGCGCGCTTTGCGCGACGCTGCCAAGGCCATGGGCACCGACGAAGTCAGCCTCGCTGGCCGACTGCTGGAAATCATCGCCAAGGACAATCTCTACAACGCCGTGCTCGATCCCGAAGAACTCGTCGCCGCCTGACCTTTCGCCCCTGCGCATCACGGTGCGCAGAACGAAGCGCCATCCCGGTGATCTTCAAACCAAACGGAGAAATGTAACTTAATGAAACGCGCTATCCTCGCACTGCTCGCCGTCCTCGCCCTCGCTGCCCCGGCATCCGCCACGCCCGGTGCTGTCAATGCGCAAGGCTGCCACGGCGCACGCGGCAAGATGGGCTACCACTGCCACGGCCACAACTCGACTTCGAAGTTTCGTTCCAGCAATCGCCGCTATGTCGCGTTCGGTCGCGGCTGACCCTTCGCCCCTGCACATCACGGTGTGCAGAACGAAGCGCCATTCCGGCCTTCATCAAACAGGAGACTACCGACAACCATGCGTAAACTTTTCACTGCCGCCGCGTTCGTTCTGCTGTCCACCGCTGCCTTCGCGAGCGATGAGACCAAGGACTGGTCCGACAAGGAAAACACCTGCGACAACGAAACCATCACCGAAGAAATGAAGGAGATGGCAGAGCAGAATCCGCTCGGCCCGCGTGTCATCTACGTCAAGGACGCGACCGAGATTAGCCGCAAGAAGGACGAACTGCGCTGCCGCATCACCGTGGTCCATAGCCGTGGCAAGCAGAACGGCACTTTCCGCTTCTTCAATCAGGACGGCCATTCGCTGACTGGCTGGAAGGCTGGCAACGGTCGCTGACGTTTCGACACTGTCGCCAGTGTGGCGGCAGCACGAAGCGCCATCCCGGACCTTCAACAGCAACAGGAGCACCACCAAACTATGAAACGATCTCTACTCGCCGCCGCTGCACTGCTGATGCTCAGCACCGTCGCGGCCTCCGCTTACGAAATAACGTGCGCCGCGCCGCGCGTCGCGCTCGGCGACGATCCTGCCGACAACAACCCGGTGGTCCGGGTCGATGTCAAATTCATTCCCGAAGAGCATTCGTGGCGCGTTTTTCACTATCGCCAAGACGGCCTCGTGGTCTCGCGCAGCGAGCAGTACGCCATTCAGGATGCCAGCACCGATAACAAGGCGCAGTGGCAAGGCTCGCTGAACCGTGCGCGGCATCTCTACATGGTCGGCGAGGTCAAGCGCATCGATGGCGCGATGGTCTATCTGGAGTGGTTGTACGACCGCAAGAAGAACAATCAGCTCGTGATGCACGCCGCCGCACGATGCGCCAACAAGACAACGCAGGCGTCGGTCGAATCAACGATGTGGTTTCAGGTCCCGCCCTACGCGAGCAACGGGATCTTGAATGTTCGCAGAGGCCCCGGCGTCAATCACGGGCTGGTCGGCGTGATCCCGGCCGGACAAGTCGTCAGCGCCTCGCGTTGCGTCCCGCGTGATGACGGCACCGTAGGCGCGGACTGGTGTCTGGTGACTTGGAACGGCATCACCGGCTGGGCCTCGCAAGCTGTTTTGCTGCCTCTTCAACAAGAATCGGCACCCGCTCCGCGCATCCCGCGACCGACGTCTTGACCATAGTCGGCCGTCTTGTCATTTTTGACAAAACGGCCTATATGGGTGATTCATGACAATGACATCTGACGAATATCGCGCCGCGCTCGACAAGCTTGGCATCAATCAGCAGGCCGCTGGCCGGTTCTTTGAAGTCGGCAGCCGCACCGCCCGGCGCTGGGCGCTGGGCGAGGCCCGCGTGCCCAACCCGGTGGCCATGATTCTCCAATTGATGCTAAAGAAGCGGCTCAAGGTGGAGATTCCGATCTGGAACGAACAGGCCCGCGATTTTGACTCGACCCAGATCTGGAAGCTCTCCGCTGAACGCAAGCTGGAGTAGCGCCATGGCAGAGCCATTCTATGCCGACTTCGACGGACTGCCCTCACGCACGAACGGGCGCGAGGCTTGGGTCTATAGCGGCGGCGTCTGGCGCGAGATCAACTCGACCTCGCATGGCGCAAACTCGCAGCCGCTAAGCAAGCAATCGTTCGACCAGTGCTTCCCCAACACCCCGCCGCTGCCGCCGGAAGCCTTCAAGGATTCGTAAATCGGCTGCGGCCATCGACGATCTCCCAGTCGGTGCCCTTGTAGCTGTCGAGCACGCCGCCGTAGAGCGCCTGCATCTTGGCGTCGAGCGCATCCTTCTCCGGACCCTTCGGCATCACCCGCGCCTTCTCGTACATCTCGTGGCCGCCGCGATTGGTCTTCGCATCCAGCATCTTGGTCTCGGTGATCTGCACCTCGCCGATCAGCCCGGTCTGGCGGTCGCGAAACAGCAGCGCCCGGTCGGTGTAGTTGGAGCCGGGGATCGTGCGCCACGGCTCGGCCAGCACCTCGTGCGTGCGCCCCAGCCTGCGGATGACCTCGTCGGCCTGATCCGGATGGGTGAGGATGAAGGCCCCGCGCGCGGTGTCGGTGACGCGGGCGGCCGGATCTGGCGCACGCTCGGCGATCTTCTGCAGCGTGCGGTCGATGCCCTTGGCGCTCGATGTCTTCGGCCCCGGATCTTTGAATTTGATGCCCATGTCGGCCGCGATCTTGCGCCCGGCCTCGGCGAAGCTCTTCTGCGCGATCGGCGCGGCGCGGATCACATCGTCGATGGTCTTGACGCTGGAGCCAGCCACCCAGTCGGCGCGTCGCGCCTTGACCTCGACGTCACCGCGCCCACGCACGCCCGGCCGATAACCGGCAATCGACGGCGCGGTCTTCATCTGCTCGGCGGTGCCCTCGTCGTAGTCGCTGACAGTGCGGCCATCGCCCCGCGTGTAGCTCAGCCGCTCGGGCGAGCTGTGGACCATGAACACGACGTCGGGCTCGCCGCCGTTGAATTCCTTGTAGGTCTGCTTGTCCCAGCCGTCCGGCTTGTAGGTCTCATTCCACGCCAGCCGCGCCACGGCCTTGAACCCGGACCGCGCATAGAGCGACGGCAGCGCGGTGTCAAAGGCGTCGAGGCGGCGACCGCCCTGCTCTACCGCGAGCTTGAGCGAATTGGCGGCGACGCCCTTGGTCATGTTGCCCGGATACTTGAACAGCGAGACAATGTCGTCGCCCTTGAGCGCGAAGCCAGACTTGCCGTCCGGCGACATGAACAGCCGCATGCCCTTGTATTCGTCGGGCTCGTAGACGTGGACGGAGGCACCGAATTCGCCGGTCTTGGCGCGCGTGATGGCGCTGTGGAAGGTCTTGGCACCCTCGGTGCCGCCGTGCTCGTAGAAGGTGGCGCTTTTCGAGCGCCAGATCGCGACTACATTCCGGCTTCGTTCAGCATCGCTAGGGCTTTCTCGGCTGAAAGCCCCGGATGGTTGGCCATCACTTCCTGCACCAGCTCCCGGTCCTCCGGGGACAGGCTTGCCAGCACCTTCTGATCCTCCGCCGTCGCCGACGAATTGTCCGCCTTCGGGTGAGCCTGCTGGGTGTCTGGGATGCTCTGTTTCATTCCATCCTCTATATAGGTCATTTTGTCCGCGCGCAACCAGTGCATCGGCGCGAGCCTTAACCTTGATCCAGCGCGCCGCGCGCAATTTGGCTTGCTGTGGCTCGACATACGCAGCACGGTGACGCGCACGGATCGGCCCCATGATCTTCTCGTCGATGGGATAGTCCACCGCGCGCAGGATCGGCCCGTGCAAATCGGCATCCTGCTTGTTGCCGTCCTTGTCGAGGTAAAAGAATTCGTTGGCTTCAGCCATGCTTCACCCGGCCGACATAATCGTCGAAGCGCTTCATCGCCTCGGCGTCCTTCAGATTGAGGACGCCGCTCCAGTTGGTGCCGAGCAGCAGATCCTTGCCGCGCGGGCTGTCCGCGACTTTCCAGATCGCCTTCGGATCGCGGTCGTGGATCGCATCAAGCAGCGGGTCTTCTTCGGCGTCGTCCAACTCCAGTTGCGGCTCTTCTTCGTCGTCCTCGTCGGGCTCGATCTCGATGTCGGCCAGACCTAGATCCACCGCGTGACGCAGCTTCTCCGCGTCGTCTTTCTGATCCCAGTATTCCTCCTGATACTCGGCGATGGAATCAGCCAGATAGGTCGGTGGGTCGATCTCGTCAGCTTCCTTCTCGGCCTTCTCGTTGAAGCCGTCGATCATTTCCTTTTCGAGCTGGTCGCGCATTTCCTGCGAGAGAAATTGCGACGGGTCGAGCGGCTCGATGCCGGGCAGTGTCTGCTGCGTCGGGTCATAGCCAGCGGGCTCCTGCAGCTTGTCGTCATCGAACGTCACTTCAGGATCGTCGCGACCGTCGCCGTACTTCGATTTGTAGTCGAGGCTGATCGCGGCAAAGAGCTGCTGATCGGTGTACGGGATCGGCGTGTCGCCTGCGTCCTCGCGGGTTTCGCGCGCGGCGGCGAAGGCCTCGGTCGCCCATTCCGGGATGCTGCCTTCGTTGTAGAGATCGACCAGCGAATTCTTGCTGTCCTCCAGCGCCTGTCCGCTCTCGCGCCAGTTCTGCTCCTCGCTCTCCAGAAATTCCGAGTAGGTGCTGCGCATCCAAGCATCGCGCACATCGGCCTGCCTGTCGCTCGACAGCATATTCCAGTCGTCGGCCTCGTAAGTGTCGAAGCCCGGTCGAGCGCTGCTGCTGCCGCCGCTGACCCTGCGCTCCAGCGAGGCGCGCAGCTCATTCCACGATTCCTGCGTCGGCACGTAGCCGTACTTGGCCCACGCATAGCCGCCGACATCGATGTTGGCGGTGACCCCGACTTTCTCGATGCCGAGTTCGCGGTAGGTCTCGACGTTGCCCGCGAGCATCTGCTTGCCCATGTCGGCCCCGCGAGAACCCCGGTTGAGCTGGAAGTAGGCGCTGTAAGCGCTCTTGTCATCGATGTTGATGTCGCGCGTGTAGGTGCCGACGTTGCTGCCTTGGTCGTTCTGGACGTTGCCGCTCAGACTGAACTTGCCGGTGATACCGTAGGCTTGGATTTTCATGTCGCCGTTGAGGCCGCCCATGAACTTCTGTTTGAACACCGCCGGATCTTCGCCGATGGTCTGATTCCATTTCTCGATCACGGCATCCTGCCGCGCCTTGTCGCCCTCGATGGCGATCTTGGCCTTGTCGAAATCTTCCTTCTTGGCCTTGCCCTTGCCCTTCGGCTTCGCCGAGCTGCCAGCGCCACCGCCGCCGCCGGGACCAAACTGGCCGCCGTCAGGCCCGCCCGCAGGCACGCGCGGGTGCTTGCCCTCGTCCCATTCCTTCGACGACCACGGCGCTGGCGCGCCCTCGCAGGCGAGGCAGACCTTGCCGCACGGCTCGATCAAGAGATCGGCGTCAGCCTCGGCCTCGATGGCGGCGCGGGTCACCAGCTCCTTCTTGCCGAGCTTCTCCGACTTGCGCCATTTGCGGGCGCAGACGCCGGGAGCCTTCTTCGCGCCGACGCATTTGGTCAGCGCGATGACGCAGCGATCCATGAAGGCGTCGCGCGTCTCGTCCTTTTCCGGCCACAGCTCGATTTCGGTTTGCTTCGGCTTCTTCGGCTTGCGCTCCAGCAGCGCCTGCGCCTGCGCGCGGATCGTCGGCCAGTCTAGCTCTTCAGCACCAGCTCGCCGTTCTTCTGTTCGAACAGCGTCCAGTCCTGCAGCTCTTCCGGCAGCTCCATCTCCAGCTCCGCCGTCCATGTCGGCAGCGGCAGGCCCCACGCCATCTCGATGTAGTTCTCGCGCGTCACCGGCACGCCCGCCTTGTTCATCAATTCGATAATGTCGTTCATGTTTGTCGAGCCCGATCAGCTTCGCGATTGCGCTGCGCGTTTGCTCCAGCGTCACCTTCGGATTGTCGTGGTAGGCGTGCCACGCCGCCTCGATGGCGTCCTGCGTTTTCTTGGAGGCGTTGCCGAAGGTGTCGCGTTTTACCACCCACACCGCCGATTGCAATTGGCGCGGCTGGATGCCCAGCTCCTTGGCCGCCTCGCGGTAGGCCTGCGCGTAGACCGGATAAAGCCCGGAGAGGCCGGTCTTGACCGACGCGCCCGCCGCCTCCCAGCCTTCCGGCTGATCGACCTTCATCGGCGTGTTGCCGAAATTATGCGACACCGCCACGGTCGAACCTGAGAGCTGCCGCAACAGCGCGGCTCCGACAGCGTGGGTGTCGATGGTGACGTCACCGTTGGCCGAATGCGGGTCGAGGATGTTGTTGTAGAACGAGCGCACCTTGTGCGCGGTCCCCATCGCATCGCTGATGATCTTCAGATCGCCGTTGGCTTCCAGCGCCCTCACCGCGTTGGTGATCGCGGGCAGCGACTGCCAGACCACTTTAGCAGGCGAGCCGTCCTTGTTGCGCGTCACCTCGCCCAGCGCGCCGTTCGGCAGCACGGTCCGGTAAGCCGGGTTGTTGTGGGTCTCGTCGTAGGTTCGAATCCACAGCGCCTTCTCGGCTGGGCTGGTCAGCTCGCCCAGCGTCTTGCCGCGCACCAGATCGACCACCTTCTGATTCTTCGCGGACCACAGCGTCTTGGACTTCTCGTCCATCTCTTTCGACCAGACGGTGCCCTGCTGTTTCTTGTAGGTCTGCAGCAGCATGTCCGCGATGTGGACGTTCTGATCCCAGTCCTTGGTCGGCGACAGCGCCGCATAGACGGCGGCGACGCTGGCGTCGTTGAAGCCATAGAGCTTGACGCGGTCATCGACCAGCGCACGGGCACCGTCGTACCAGACCTGAGTGGATTTGTCGGCGTACTGATAAAGGAATTTCAGATTGTCCTTCATCTGATCGACGATGTTGCTGACCGCCTCATCGGTCGAGCCGCTTAGATCCTCGGCGCGGAAGTTCGGATAGAAGTCGTCGTTCTTGAACAGGCCGATGTCGTGCTCGTAGCGCTCCGGTTCGAGCTTCATCGAGGCGACGTCAGGCTGTCCGTAGGCTGGCGGAGGCGCAGGATTTTTCTTCGTGCCCTTCGCTGTCGGGTTGCGCGACGCTATCGTGTTCGGATGTTCACCCTTGCTGCCGGGCAGCGGTGTAACGCCGCTCGCCTTCGCCAGAGCGCTGGCGGTGGCAACATTGGCTTTGGTCTTGGCCTCGACCTTGTCGGTGTCGATGTCGCCGCCGCCGCCTCCGGTGGTCCACCGTCCATGTTCGTCGCGCGGGTGCTCGCTCTCGTCGAACGGCTGCTTCTTCGCCAGCAGCCGTCGCGCCCGCGCCCGCGCGATGCGGAAGCGTTGCGCCAGCGTGAGTTGCGCCTCGGCCTGCGCGAGGACGCGGAGCATGGTCTATGGGCGGCGAGCGGCAGCGGGTGCGTCGGCACCACCGACGCCGCCCTCGATCACTTCGATGGCGACGGCGAACTGGCGGGCCTGCGCTTGCGGCACAGGGCTCTTGGCGGTGCCGGATCTGAACTTGATGAAGTTGATGTGGCGGCTCCAGTCGTCGCGGACGATGATCGCGGAATTGTCGCCGCGCACCACGATGGTAATCTCGTTGCCCGCCGCGTCGTACAGATTGTTGTAGCCGCTCGCGCCATCGGTCGAAATCTGGAACGTCATATTGGCATTGGTCCAGCCGCCGTCCGTGGTGATGCGGACGATGTTGCCCGCCGAGATGTCGATGCCGTCCGAGAGCGATTCACCGGCTTGGAAATGCGGGCCGTCGATGATTTGTAGCGTCATAGGTGTCTCCCTTGTCAGTCACTTTCCAGAACGATGATCGATGTCGGCACCTCGGGCGCGCGGACGCGCAGCGCCAGCTCGGTGGCGATGCAGGCCTTGCGTTCGATGCGGTTGTCGTAGAGGTGCGGGAATCGCGCGAGCCGCTCCAGCTCGGCGACGAGCTGCACCGAGTTCATGGATTTGTAGTTGGCCTGCCAGAGATCCGCAGACGGATATTCGTGTTGCTGCAGCATGGATGCCTCCTGCTGGCTTTTGGAAAGCGGCGTGCTATACAGTGAGCCATGGACAAACTGCCGCCATGGCTACTGGTGCTGATCGGAATGACGACAGGCGCTGCCGTGTTCGCGGCTGGAGCGATGACGCAATGGCATTAGGACCGGGCAAGTATGACGACCTCTGCACGCTGGTGCGCGAACAGCTCGGCATCGGCGATCACGGCGGCGGCGTGGTGCTGATCGTGGTCGGCGGTCCTGACGGCGGCGGTTTCGCCTGTCAGGCCGATCTGCAGACCACACTGGGACTGCCGGATCTGTTGGAGCATGTCGCGCAACAAATCCGCAAAGACGGAATCGGTTGATGTCGGTCTTTTAGATCGGCTGCGGTTCGCCGGTCGGCTGGATCGAGCCCGCCACCGCTTCGCCCGCGACGATCATGATGTCGCAGACCGTCAGCAGCTCGCGGGTGCCCTCGCCGAGATCGGCGTCAGCCCGCGCGCTCACCTGTGTGCGACCGATCGCCTTCGGGATCACCTTGCAGATGGTGTCGTCGCTGGCATCGACTTCGATGGTGGCGAGTTCTTCGTTGGCGGTGAACCACGTCACGTCGCCATCGACTTGCGCAGGATTGCCCGCGCCATCGACGTAGGAGACTTGCATCGTGACAGTGTGATCGGCAGGCAAATTGTACATGACGTGATCCCCTTCCATTGTGATCGCAAACTGTTCGTATTTGACCGTGACCAGCGTATGAACGCGCGGCAACGGCTCCTCACCGACTTCCATGACCTTCAGTACGTTGGCAAAGACGATCTCGACACGGGAGACCTCAACCATCGGTTCGCCTTTCCGGCCAGTCCGGCAGCTCGACGGTCTGGCCGTTCAGCGCGTGCGGGTTGTCGCTGCAGAACACGATCTGGCCGTTGGTGATGAAGTAGTGGCACAGCGTGTGCTGGTGGCCCTCTTCGTCGGTGGTGAAGCAGCGCACGGACGGTGTGAAGGTCGGGCGATCCATGTCGCCGTTGAAGCTCCACACCGCGCCGTTGCGATTTCGAATCCCGACTGCGATGCCGTGCGGCTCGTCGCAGGCGGGGCACCAGTGATGATAGCCGCGACCGGCGGCGTCGCTGTTGCCGCTGTACGGTCGCAGCTTCATCGCTACTTCGGTTCGGGAGTTTCGGGCAGTGTGTTGTCGGGGCGAGTCGGTGCGCCTCCGGGCAAGGTATTGTCGATGCCCGGCTTTGCGGGCGGCTTCTGCGCCCACGCCCACGCCAGCACACCGTTGACGTTGACGATCACCCACGCGCCTTCTTCGGTGTTGACGCTGGTCGGCGGCGTCGGCGGCACCGCTGCGGCATACACCTTCGGCTGCGCGTGCGGCGGCAGGCCCTGATCCGGTCGGGTCCATCCTCCACCGGGCAGGCTGTTGTCGATGCCGGGCTGCTCGCCGGGCAAGCCTTGATCCGGACGCACCGGAGCCCATGGCAGGCCTTGGTCGGGATGACCGCCGCCCGAGCCCGGCGGACGATTGCCCGGATGACCGGGCTGCACGGGCAAACCGTGATCGGGGTGACCCGGATGGAAGATCGGGCGACCGTAACCCGGATCGACCGCGCCAGAGCCCCAGCCACCGCCCCAGCCGGGCAGATAGTCGGGATAGATCGGACCGCCGCCCGGATGACCCGGTGCCCACGGCAGCGAATTGTCGGGGCGTCCCGGCGAGCCCGGCAGACCTTGGTCAGGACGCGGCCCGGAGCCCCAGCCACCGCCGAAGCCCGGCAGGCTGCCGACGTCGCCGCCGATGGGGATGATCACTGCAAGAGTTGGTTGTCGCATGCTGTTTCCTTTTTGAATGTTGGGGAGGGGGCCGCGCTGGTTTTGTGTCAGTCTCAGGTGATGCTTTTTTTGATTTTATTCTGTCGTCTGTAGACCACGTCGATGGTCCAGCCCCTGTCGTGGCAGTGTTTGCGCACGCGGTCGCGAGTCCATTTGCCGCGCTTCATGTAGCTGACGATCGGCGCGGTCTCGACCACGACGTTGTCGTGCAGGATGATGCCAGCGGTGAACGGTCTCGGCTCGGTGCAGTGGATTTGCGCGAGGATCTCGATCATGCGTCGTAGCTGACCTCGATGGTGAAGCTGTCGCCGTCCTCGTACTCGTCGGCGTGCTCCATCCAGAATTTGTTGAGCGCGTCGATGATGCGCGGCGTCAGTTGTACACTGGTGACCAGCATGCCGCCTGCGCCGAGCACGCGCATCGCTTCGGTCGGTGCCTGCACCACGGTGAATTCGATCACAGGCATTACTGCGTCACCAGCAGGATCATGGCGAGAACGAGCACCACGGCCACCACCGCCAACGCGACAGTTATTCCGGTTCGTTTGTCGAGATACATCGGAGCGCCTCGTTGATGCGTGCGAACGGCGCAGACCAATCGTTGGCGTCGCTCTGCCGGTAGGTCTTCAGGGTCGGATACCAGCGCTCGACGTGGTGCCAGCGCCAGTCCGACAGATAGGGCAGCAGCAGATGGGCGGAAGGATGGCCCATCGCACCGGCCAGATGTGCAGCTGCGGTGTCAACGCTGACGATGTGGTCCATCGCCTCGATGCGGTTGGCGACGTCTTCGAAGTCAGCGCCCGGCGGCAGCGGATCGACCCGCTCGTTGGCGATCGTGCCGGGCTGCAGGCTGTAGAGGTCGAAACCGTCGAGATCCGCGAGCTGCAGGAAGCGCTCCAGCGTGAACATGGTCTGGGTCCGGCCGCACCACGCGATGCCGATCTTGTCGCTTGCATTGACCGCAGCGGGTAACTGCGATCCGAGATAGGGCGCGGCCGGGATGTTGTCGGCGTTGATGCCCAGCACGCCCATCACCGCGAACAACGGCAGGCGGCAATCGTAGCCGGTCAGATCGTCCGGCACCCTGTCGGTGACCTCGACGGCGAAGCTCTTCGCGGTGCGGACCAGAGCGCGGTCGATCACCAGCGTGGCGTCGGCGCGGGCGCTGATCTCGTCGAGAAAGCGCATCGCCATGATGGCGTCGCCATGGCCCAGCTCGTGGTAGACCAGCAAGCGGGTCGCACGTTCGCCCTGCCACAGCGGCAGCGCGGTGATGCGGTCGATGTCGTTGCCGACAGGGCCGAAGCCGCGCCAGTGAAACAAGCGCCACGCCACCTCGTATTCCGGGAAGCCGCGCGCATAATCGCCGAGCGAGAGCAATGCGGTGGCACGGTTATAGCGGGCATATGGCTCGTTGGGGTCGATCTTCAGCGCCGCGTCGAAATTGACGATCGCGTGGTCGAACTGGTTCGCGTTGAAGTGCGCGATGCCGCGATGGACGTAGTGGTACGCAATCGGATTCATCGCCGTTCGAACACCAGCCACGTATTTTCAACGTGGGTGAGGTTGCGCCCCTGTGCCTGCAGCCGGTTCAGCACGCCGGTCACCTCCACGGTCGGGTTGCCGTAATCGTGCCAGATGATGAGGCCGCCGTGATTGATGATCGCGGCAGCCCAGACGCTGTCGGCCATCACTGCGCGCTTGCCGTGATCGCCGTCGATGAAGATGACGTCGGCGGCGTGCGGCAGCTCGGCACCGCGCAGCCGCAGCTCGAAACGCGGATCGTCCTTGACCAGTTGACCCGGTTCGCCCGGATGCTCGATCCGTTGCGCCGGGATCTCGAATTGATAGGCGGCGTGGACGTCGATGCCGATGTAGCGCTCGATGCTCGGGATGTTCTCCAGCACCGCGCGTGCGGTCAGTCCGACGTTGACGCCGATTTCGACCATGGTGTGCGGTTCGACGCTCTTGATCAGTGTCAGCAGCACCTCCTGCTCGCCGGGGTGCATGTACTGCCGCACGGTCGAGCCGGTGACGCCGAGTTCGGCTTTGGTGATGGTCTTCATGACGTCAGCGCCCGGAAGCCGGATGCCATGAACAGCGCGAACGCCAGCGCGTAGGATTGGTCGATCACGGCGGCGAGGCACAGGAAGAACAGCAGCGGCGCGCTCACGGCTCGGTCCGCAGCACTTCAACGGTCAGGCCTGCGGTGAGCACGATGGTCTCGTGGTCAGGGGCGATCTCCTTCCACAAATCCTTGATTCTTTGGGTCTGTTCCTTGGTGAGAAACAGCTCGGTTCGCACCACGAGCTTGTCGCCCGGCCGCAGCTCCAGTTTGGCAATCTCGAAACGGGTGACGTCGAAGTCTTTGATCATGCGATCAGCGTGGTCACATCCACCGGGCGCATCTGTTGCGCGACACCGACTGCCATCGCCAGCGCGACGAGGCCGTCAATGCGGCCACTGGACTTGTTCTTCGATAGCTTGCGGTTCGCATCGTCCTTACCTTCAACGACAGCGCAGGCCGCGCACATCGTCAGCACCGGGTGGTCGGCGTGGCAGAGCTGCTTGTCGCGGAGCAGCTCCTCCAGCGAGCGCAGCGCCGGGCTCATCGATTGCGTGCCCTGACCAAACTCGACGAAGCGGTCCTCGATCATGTTGACCGAGAAGCCTGCCTTCTCGAGCCACGGCTTCAGATGCGCCATGTTCCAGCGGTCGAACGCCAGCTTGCGAATGTTGTAGCGGTTGAACAGGTCGCGCAGGATCTTGGCGACGTATTCGTATTTGATGCTGTTGCCGTCACAGGTTTCGAGGAAGCCCTTTTGCGTCCACATATCGTAGGGTACGCGATCGGAGCGCGACTTCTCGGCGAGGCCCTCGGACGGCAGCCAGAACGTCGGCTTGACGTGCCACTTCTTGGCGTCGGGCTGGCCGATCAGCACCAGCGCGGTGAGATCAGCGACCGACGAGAGATCGAGCCCACCGTACAGCGGCGTGGTAGAGGCGAACGGCAGTACCTCGCCGCCGCAGCTCTTCCACACGCTCGGTGTGACGAAAGGGTTTGAGGCCTCCACGCGCTGATTGAGCACGAGGTTGCGAAACTCGGCTTCGCGGGCTGGCAGCCGTCGCGCATCCTCGGCCATGGCGAGGACTTCGGTCTTGTTCATGAAGATGTCGAGCGCCGGGTTGGCCTTGGCGATCGTCTCCTCATCGAACGGGTCGTCGTCCATCGGCGCAGTGTCGAAGCGCAGGATGGTGCGCGGATCGGCCCCCGTCGCGGCATCGTCGATCAGCATCGAGAGCAGATCAGCGTCGGATGGTGCCTGCGTCGAGATCACCACGGTCAGCGGTTCTTCCTGCGCGGCGGTCGAGGTCTCCATCGCTTCGTAGAGCGGGAAGCGCGGACCTTTGACCTGACCCAGCTCGTCGTGGATCGTCAGCACGGGCGACAGGCCGAACGCGGTACTGGTTTCGGCACTGAGCGCTTTGTACATGGTGCCGACGCCGGGGCATCGGAGTTCTTTCGCGCTTTCGCGGATCTTGACCACGCGGCGCAGCACCGGGCTCATCTTCACCATCTTCGATGCCCGGTCGAAAATGATCGCGGCTTGGTCTCTGGATTGCGCGCAGGAATAGATCGAGCCGTTCGGCCGATATTCCGGGCCGCACAGGTGCAGCAGCACGATGGCGGCGCACTCGACGCTCTTGGCGTTCTTGCGGCCTCTGGAGACGATGGCGCGGCGGGTACCTGCCGGGTTGCCGTAGATCGCGCGGAAATCGTCCTGCATGAACTCGGCCATCACCAGCGGCTCGCCGACGTGCTTGCCCTCGGGCAGGAACAGGTACTTCTCGCACCAGTCGATGTTGCGCTGGGCGCGCTCGGCCGGGGTCAGCGGCGGAGCGAGGATCGCGGCGTCGGTCACGGCAGCACCAGCACCGCGCCAACGATCACCAGCACCGCGCCAACGATCAGGGCGACGCTTGCCCAGTCGGTGCGCCGCCGCCAATCGCCGAAATCATCGAGCCAGTCGCGGGGCCGTCCGCGCAGCTGGTCCTGCTTGTCGGTGATCAGCTTCTCCAGATCGGTCATTGCCGCGTGCGCGACCCGGCCCGGTCTTCATCGCGGAGCTTCGATGCCCACGGCGGCTCCTCGACGTGCTCCTGCTTGACCTTCTCCCGCGTCCTGTCGGCGACGTCAGCGTCTGGAATCCGTTGCTGGCTGGTCAGGCGCAGGCGAACCATCATGGCCGTCATCGCCCTTCCCTCGCGATCGTGGAGGCTCTGCAGCTTCATCAGGCTGTTGAGGGCGTCCTCGTCGGTCGGATCGAGCAGCCCGGCCCGCACCTCCTGCAGGCACTGGCCAACCCAGCGGCTTTGGCAGATGTGGCGGCACAACTGCGCCAGCATCGGCCACGTCTCCGGGGGGAACCAGTCCGGGGGCATCCGATTGGTGAATTTGCGCCATTCGGTCCTTTCCTCCTCGGAAAGCTCCTCCAGCGGCTCAGGTTGTATCCCCGGAATGTCCGGTTTTACCTTTACGTCTTCAGGTTGTGGTTTTGTCATCTGGTTGTGTCCGGTTCCATACCTATTTCTTGGACAGTAGGTTCCTTCTAAAAACACCCTTCGGCGTAGAAGGATTTCCTTTTAAGGGAACTGCGCCGCCGCGCGGGAAAATAGTACCGCAGGAATTAATTCCACCTCCCCCCCGCCCCCTATGCCATCTACCCCCACCGGGGGAGGTCGCCTGTGCGTTCAATGGGTTAGCTTGGCACTTTGGCACACCCAACCCAAACCAACGCACCACGGGGCTCGCTAGAGAGGTATCATTCAAGGGCATGCAACCCTTTGATCTATATAGCTTATTTCGTTCGAGTTCCACGCTCCACAGCACCCCATAACTCATTGATATGGTTGAGCTATTTGGCACATAACATAGGCCGAAACGGCCTAGTATATCCTTCTCTGGAACTGGAACCCTATGAGGCCAATACAACCTGACCCTAAGGTCACATAAAGCTATACTCTCACACAAGTTGTGTTTTCAACACACAGGTAGAGTACATAGCAATATCAATAGGTTACATGCATACAGAGGGGTACATCACCCACACCCACAACCCCACATCACACAACGCTATAGGTGTGCATATAGCCTAGCAATATCAGCTACTTGACCCTGTTCCCATAGGTCGGATGCGCAGGATCTGTGGGCCAACCGTCCAGCCCTATGTCGGAGCGGAATCCCCGGTGTTCAGCAAACTTCTTACCGCTCTCGTGGCACTTTCGGCATAGTGACTGCAGCTCACCCAGCCAGAACCGATTCCAGTCTCCGCGATGGGGCTCGATATGGTCGGCGATGACGGCCTTCACGACGAGGCCCTTCTCCAGACAATGCGCGCACAGCGGATGGCTCTGCATCTGAAACCGGGCGCGCGTTTTCCATCGGCCGAGACCGTACCAATCGCGCGGGTTTTGGGGATGCAACATCAGCGCCTCGTTCAGTGAAGCGGATTAACGCGGTTTTACGATTGTCGTAAAACGAAGCCGCCAGAACCCGGCCATTCGCAGGGGACAAGCCGACAAAAGGCGCGAACGATGAAAGGCTAAATCGCTTGGGATCTGGCGGCTTTTTGCGGAGAAAAATACTGGCCTAAAGCCAGTGATGGAAACAAGCTCCGCAACTTTTGGTAGGTCAGAATGACCTACAATGTGCTGCGCTAAAAGCGGTCCTGTCTTGCCCACTAAATGTTTCGCGCTGAAAACGCAAACGATTTCTGGTAGGCGGTTTGAAGTCGGACGCAAGATCCTGAGTTGGGACAATGATGGTGACGGTTTGGCCGAGCATCTCGATCAGCACGCGCTCACGATCCTTGCCGCTCATCCCGGCGTAGATCACCTGTCGCCATTTCAGCGAACCGCGCAGGATGGTCAGCTTCTCACCGTCGCGAAACCGTGGTGGTGGCGGGAGTTGAATCAAACCGCCGCGTTCTCTGGCCTTCAGCTTCGCGATCTCCTTGCCTGAGATTGTTGCCGGGCTGTCGCCAGCCATGATCAAACCGCGCACCCCGAAGGTGGATGTGATCTGGCTCACTTCCGCGATTTGAGGGCAAAAAATATATCGCGGAAACAGTGCCGCGATTTTGCCGGTGATCTTTTTGAAGCGTGGAAGGTAGGGTCCGAGACCTTGAAGCCGGTGTTCGACGAAGGCCTCTTTCTGGGGGTTGGTGACAATCACAAGCCACTGCTCTGCCAGCATTACTACCCGTTCCCTTCCGCACAAAACCCTCGAACGAATTTCGGATGAACTCCGGGTTTTTAGGGCAAGCATTTGTGCGCAACCGAAGGTGTAGCGCAAATCGCGGCCTGTCTTCCGCGATTGCCCTAAAATCCCGGAGGGATTCGTTCTCGTCAATCGCGGAGGCCTTTTTCCGCGATTTCCGCGATTGCCTTTTCAAATCGCGGAAGCCTTGTTTTGCAGGGTTTGGCGATGTCCGAAAATAATTTTTACCAGATTGTATTTTTCCGCGATTTGCAGCGCAGCAAAACGCCTTCGTCACATTCACTCGGTGATTTTGCTGTGTCGCGCAACCCGAGCGCGCACGAAATTCCATGCGTAACGTGCATGGCTATTGGCCAACCAGCCGGGCGTTCAGACGCGGACTGCTCCAGCGGTCGGGCTGATTGATGGAGGCATCGGTGAAGTCGTCCGGGTTAAGGCGGCGGCCGAGCCGAGCCTCAAGGCACCCGATGCACAGGAAGTCCTTGGTCTCGAACATCGACATCGGCGGCATCCCGGCAGCGGCCCAGACGCGATCGTGGACCATGTACCATTCCGACGTTCGGGCACCTCGACGGCGGCGATCGTCCTTCGGTGCCGTATCGATGCCGCAATCGATGCAGAGACACATCGCGCGATCTCCAAATGCACGGTAGGCCGTTTTGTCGTTGCATAATCGTTGCACCATCTTAAAACTGTCAACACGCGAAACATTTTCCAAAAGCCAGTTGGCACTTTCGGCATAGCGGAGGAACCATGCACACCAAGGACATGCTGGCCGACGAGCTGATGAAGATCGGCCTGATGGACATGAGCCTGCAGGCGCGCGGCGGCTACTACCACGACTTCCTCTCGCCGCTCGATCTGCCCGAAGTGGCGCTCGTCACCGCGTTGGGCGCTGCCGCAACCGCACGCCCGGACAAGGCAATGGAGATCCGGGCGCTGTGCAACCGCGTGATCAACGGCGACTTCGACGCCAGCGCGGAAGAGAGCGACGAATGGGCCAAGTCGCAGGAGGGGCAGGACACCTTCCGCCAACTGATCAGGGACAGGGACAAGCCATGAAGATGTGGAATTGGATCGAGCGTCTCGTCCGCAAGCCCCAGCCCGTGGAATTGATCGTGATGCGGCTCGCCGACATGCACCGCTTTCACCCGGAGCAGATCACCGGCACATGCGCGAGCTGCGGCCATGTGGTCGGGATCTATCCGTCCGGACAGCAAGTGATGAAGCAATATCCCGACGTCAAATTGACCTGTTCAGTCTGCAAGACGCCGGGAGAGAATACACCGCTGGCACCCGGTGCCGAGTTCGAACCGTTTCAATCGATGCGCAAGCAATGAGCTATTGGTGGATGTCGTTCTGTGATCCTGACAGGCCCAAGGGCGACAAGTTTCTGGGCGCGCTGATCATCAGGGCCGACGATCACTTCGAAATGCTGAAGCGATCGTGGGCGCTTGAATTGAATCCGGGTGGCGAGGTCGCGTTCTTCGAAATACCAAAACAGTATGAGGCGCGCATCCCGTGCGACTGGATCGAGACCCGGCTGCTCACCAAACAGGAATGCCATGAATTCGAGAATAGACATGCAGATTCCTAAATTCGAAATCGGTGAGACCGTCTACAAGCACACCGGCAATTACGGCGGTCCCGGCATCGTCAGAGGCATCGCCAACGACAAGGGCCAACCGCTGCGCTATCTGGTCGGCCACGGCATCATGGGTGGTTACGGCGAGTTCTATCACGTCTATGCCGAAGGCAATTTGCGCGAGGTCGATCCCAACGCAGGCGATCTGCCGCCGCGCATGCTGCCGCCACAACGCACCGCGACCGGCAACGAGCTGCTCGATGCACTGGTCGAGGCGCACGTTCAGGTCGATATGCTGATGGCAATGGTGATCGGGCTCGACAAATCGTTCATGCCGTCGAAGTCGGCGCTGTGGCCCGAGATCGTGAAGCGCGTGGAGCTGATCCGAAAACACGAGGGCACACCCTAATCCATGGGCACCAACTCAACCGGCTGCACCGAATGGGAGCGTGATTTCGATCCCGTCACCGAGCAACCAAGGGAGATCGATATGACCTTTGCCGACGACCAACGACAAGGCAAGATCAACGCCTATATCGACGACTGGATGGTCAAGCTCAACGCGCGGGCCAAGGACTACCAGAAGCAGGGCCTGCCGGTGGAGGTCGCGATGGACCGCGCCACCTTCGACATCCGGATGGAGATCCGCAAGAGCCCACCGCTGAAGCTGGACTGATGTGGGGAAGCGACCGCAGCCGCAACCCACCAAGCGCGAGCGGCTGCACGATATTCTCGGACGTTACGGCGATGGCCTCCTCACCCGCGAACAATTCGAGGCGCTGATGAAGGCGCACAAACTGACCGACGACGACATCGATGCCTATTGCAGGGATGAACTGGAATGATGACCCGCGCTGAACATCTGGCATGGTGCAAGCGACGCGCGCTCGAATACATCGACGCGGGCGAACTCCAGCAAGGCGTCACCTCGATGATGTGCGACCTGTTCAAGCACGACGAGACCAAATCGGTCAGTGCGGCGAAGATGAAGCAGAGCTTGGAAGTGCAACTGTCCGGCGACCGCGATCAGGCGCGGCGCTTCATTGAAGGGTTCACCTGATGCCCTTCACCTGTCCGCGCTGCAAGAAGACCAGCCACCACCCGAAGGATGCGCAACACGGCTATTGCGGCCACTGCCACGAGTACACGCTGGCCGCGATGATCCTCGACATCAATCAGGAAGCGCTCGCGCGCGGCAAGCTGCCGATGTGGACCATCTTCGACAAGCCGCTGGATTTTCCCAATGGTCACATTGCACGCTGCTTCGAATACGATCAGCCCACCCAGTACGCCATCACAGGCGGGCTGGAGACGCTGCGCGAATGTCTGTCGCAATGCGGGCTGGTCTGCCTGATGCGCGGCGAGGAAGATCACCCGAGCGTGGTGGAGACGTGGACGTGATCACCGCAACCGATGCCGAGCTGGACGACCTCTATGAGCGCACCAAACTCGACCACGAGATCATCGTCGGCAGCGAGATCAGAATATTGATCGCCGAGATCCGGTACCATCGACGACACGAAGCTGAGCTACAGGAGCAACTGCGAATCGCCCAACGGTTGGAACGCATCGACACTTCGCTGGCCAAGCGCCTCGGCGACCACATCGCGCGTGATTCCGAGCTGAAGGGCTGGCTGCAGAACTGGCTCAACGCCTACAGCACCACCATCTTCCCGGAGCCGGATCTCAAGAAGGCCACTGAAGTGCTGAAGGCCAACGACATGACGATCGATTCACTGAGCGCTGAGATGGGACGCCACATCCTGACCCGCGTAATCGAGCACATCAGCAGAGAGTGAGCGTTTCATCTATCATGGCCGTTGTCGCCGAGAACCGCGTCAGCAATGGAAACGCCCAGATCGCCAGCAGGATACGCGCGTATTGCGCACGTTGCACCGTCTCGGATGGCCGCTCGCCAAACAGCCGCCGATATTCCTGCGTGAATTTGCCGGGCTGCAGGAAGCCATGCTGCTTGGCGACGTCGCGGACCAGAACGCGACCGCCCTGCTTAAGCACGCTGTGGACGGCCCCGAGCCGCTTGTTGCGGGAGAAAGTGATTGCGCCGATCCCCATCACGTCATGGAAGGCGCGGTGCAGGGTTCGCTTCGATACGTTGAAGACCGAGCACAGCTCAAAGATATGAACCGGCCGGGAGCCCGCCTCGGTCAGATAGCGGTCAACCTCGCGGACCAGCGCCATCGCCGACTGCTTCAGGCGCACAAATCCATCCTTGGCGCGGCTCAGCATCGGCCCGGTCGCCAGCTCCAGAAGGTTGAGCCGGTAGAACTCCATCGCCTCGGGCGTCAGCGTCGGGTCCTGCAGCGCCGTGAACAGAGTTTGGAAAGTGTCGGCCCGATAGGCAGCGGTTTGCGGATCGACCGCCAACACGTTCCCGACGTTGTTCCACAACTCGGCTGCGCCGGGCTGCAGGCCCTCCACAAAGCTGAACAGCTCGTCGGGCTCGATCAGCGCCACCGCATAGCGGTTGGCGTCCTCGCGGACGAAATAGAGTTCATGGCCGGGCGGGGTAATGATCTGGTCACCCGGTTTGGCCTCGACGTGGTTCACCAACGCAGGCCCGTCCTCGCCCGTCACGCTG
This sequence comes from Bradyrhizobium sp. SRL28, assembly GCF_018596315.1. Classification (GTDB taxonomy): domain Bacteria; phylum Pseudomonadota; class Alphaproteobacteria; order Rhizobiales; family Xanthobacteraceae; genus Bradyrhizobium. The sequence continues at coordinate 627,090 of NZ_JAHEAG010000001.1, forward strand.
AAGGCCCATCGACGCAGACTCAACGGCCCGCGCATCCGGATACCTTGCGTGTAGCTGCCGGTCGCTATGCCGATTGTGCCAACCTTCATGTGCTCGATGACGCCGGACATCACGCCGTTGCCGATCTGGACAATATCGACGGTCGAATCCTGAACAACGTGGCGCAATGCTTCAAAATCGGAGAATTCGACCCGGTTGATAGGCATGGCTGGCACAACGCTGGCTTTAGGACAGTTACAACCCCAGAGAGAAGAGTTTGATGCGTCTGGCGCACAAAAAGAAAAAAGCTGCTGTTAGTCCGCTCGTAAACAGCAGCTCTATTCTCGTTTGGAAAAATCATTCGTCAGATTTGGACAGTAGCGGACCGAGCACCGCGAACGCCTGCGACAGGATCAGTTCGAATTGGTCGCGGTGCGGCACGTTGGCCGCGTGGTCCCGCTCGATGTAAAAGCGATCCTCGATACGCTCGACCAACCCGTACCCGATCAGCGCATTGAGCCGCGTTAATACAGATGAACGCGGCATCTGGACACGCGATGCGACCTCGGTCGCGTTCATCGGATGGCCTTCGGCGTGACCGAGCATCACCGCGACCGCCACGAGGGTCAGATGGCAGTCGGGCTCGCTGGGCACCTTACCGGGCGGATAGATGCTGGCGTGGAACGCCATCGTCAGGTCGATGTACATCTGCGCCAGCGCGCGACGTCCATCCGGAATGGCCAGTGGAATCTGCGGTGTTGCGATCATGAAGCATATCCTCCGCGAGAGCTTGCCACTTTCTCCCGATGATTTGCTGTTAGACCCTTGATCCAGATCAAGCAACCCCAATATGGCCAAAAATCATATAGGCCGATCCGGCTCAGCCAGCCGGTCCACCACCACGCCGATGATCGACGAAGGTTGATCCTGACTGTCGCGGGTCAGAGCATGCCGAATTGTGTCAAGCGACACCCCGTGCTGCAGGCACATCGACACCAGCACTGCCCCATCGCGCGCAATCGCCTCGACCTGTTCGCCGCTCTTGCCGCCACTGATGAACACCTCGCCGGGCGTATCATCCGGGTAATACCCCACCGTGATGACGTGGCTCTTCGACAGCCCGCCGAAGTCGATCTCGAACGTCTCGCAGCGGCGGCGCATTGAGAGAGCTTTTCGTTCTGTCATTTCTCGTCCCTCAACAGGATCGCCGCGCGCCGGATCTTCTCGCCCGGCCGCTTCTCCGCGCGCGCCATCACGATGCCCCACACGACTCGCCTGACGTGCCAGCGCCCGTTGCCCTGCTTGGTGCACAGCGCCCAGCAGCCATGATTGCCCGCGCGCTTGTAGCCGGGCTGCTTGATGATGGCGTCCAACTCGCTCATGGCCGCGCCTCGGCCGGTTGCTTGCGCGCTTCGAAATCGCGCTTCAATTCCTCAAGGCACAATTTCCAGTCCCGGATCGATGTCCGTCCAAAATTCGGGAAGCGAAGCAGATCCGAATCCTTCAGCTTCATCACATCGCCCACGGTCTTGCACTCACTAACCCAGCGCCCGCCCTCATAGCGGCCGTTCTTCAAGCAGTTGGAGACGCGCGTCGGCAGATCGAGCGATTCAAGCGGCACGTCCTCGATGCGCTCGGCGGCCTGAACTGCGGCCTGTTGTTCTTCCTGCTTCCCGATCTTGCGTTCGGTCCAGATGACGATGCAGCGGACCCGGTCCGCTGAAATGCCGTATTCGCCGCCGAGCTTGCGCAACGTGGTCTTCTCGGCGCGGTAGCGTCGGGCAATTTCAGCGTCGCGCTCGCGATGGTCGGTTGGACCGTTCTTGGTTTCGAGGCCATAGCGCTTGCGGATGTAGTTGATCATCCCGGAGGCGTGCCACGGCAGTTCGACGTGATGCGCCCTTTGCACAGTGGCGACCACCTCGCCCGGCAGCATCCCCATCCGCAACAGCTTCAGGATCGTCGGCAGATATTCTTTCAGGTAGCCGGTGTACTCGTATGGCTTCGGCGGCGGCGCTGGCGTCTCGTATCCACAGTTGGGGCACTTCATGGCTTGTCCCTCAGTTGTTGACCTCTTTCCGATAATCGAAGCGCGCAACCTTCACCACGACAGCAGGGCGACAGTGATGCGTCATATCCTATCCTCGCTCACCAGCGTGCCCGGCCGGTTGGCATCGACCACGCGCAGGCACTTGCGCTCCTTGCCCTTCGATGCCGGGATGACGGTATCGACCTCGATCAGCAGGCCGGACTTCAGCCAAGTGTCGATCACCTTCTGCGGCTCGTTCTCCTTGCACGCCACGAGGCTACTGATGACGTGGCCTGCCCAGCGCTTGTTGCCCTCGCCGCGTCTGGTCTTGCAGAACAGATTGCCGGTCGGCTTTGAATCCTTGCCGATCTCGCCGATCGCGATGGCGTCGAGGATCTTGTTGGCCAGCTCGTTGGTGATGCGCGAGAAGATGCCTTCGGGCAGCCACGGCACCAGCACGCCGACTTCGTCCGGCGGCTCGGTGTCGTCGCCGTTCGGCAGCGTGATCGACTTCTTGCTGAACCACTTGGCCGCGAACGTCACCAGCGCCTGATTGGCCTTGGCGTCGTCGAAGCGCAGATATTTGTGGCGCTCCTCCTCCTCGACCTCGTAGATGACGGCCTCTTCCTTGGTCATGACGAACAGGGTCGAGACGATGCGGGCGACGCCGACCAGCGCGCTGCCGCCACGCGCACTGTCCATGTTGCCAGCCTCGGCCCCGAATTTCCGAGTGTGATGCACCAGCATCACCGCAGCTCCGGTCTCGCGCGCGATCCTGCGCCACAGCACCGCCGCCCATTTCAGTTCGCTGTTTGAGTTCTCGTCGCCCTCGAATGTCTCGGCGAACGGATCGACCACCAGCACGTCGAAGCCATACTCCAGCACGGTCGCGATCAACCGCTCCACCATCGGCTGCGCCACCACGGTCTTGGTGCGGCTGTCGGCCTTGGCAATGATGATGTCGCCGGGGGCTTCAGCGATGGCGAGCCGCTCGCGCAGCTCGGCATAGGTCGTGATCTCCATCTCCTCGCAGGCGGCATAGAGCCGCCGCCGCATCTCGTCGGTGTCGTCCTCGGAATTGATCACCAGTACCTTGCACGCCTTGCGCGGTCGCCAACCGCCCCACGCCATGCTGGTGCTCATCATGAGCGCCATCTGCAGCGTCAGCAGGCTCTTGCCGCTTCCCGGCGGTGCGACGAGGATCGAGACATTGCGCCGCAACAGCAGCCCCGGCACCACCCATTGCCGACGCGGGATGTCCTTGCCTTCAATCGGAAACGGAAACAGCAGCGGCACCGAGACAACGCCGCTCGCGGCCTGCTCGAACCAGTCCGGCGTCTTCTCGATCAACTCATAGAGCTGTTCGGCGGTCCCGCCGCGCTCGATCCAGTTGCTGACGTCGCCCTTCAGGGGCATCTCCGGCCAGTGCTTCCACAATTCGAGCACCCGGACCTTTGCCGCGATGCCCTGCAGCCCTTGCGCGACCGCCTGACCGTGGTCCTGCCCCGGCAGGATCGGACGACCGTCGGGATGAAACATCGGCTCCTTGGTCTTCGGGTGGGTCTTCTGGGGGTCTCTGTCGGGGATGATGACGACGTCGGCCCCGCGAAAGAATTCGCTCAGCTCGTCGCGCCATTTTCCGGCACCGCCGGGGTTGCACGAGGCCGGGATGCCGAGCTTCCACAGCCGGTCCACGTCCTTCTCGCCCTCGACGATGCACACGACCTTGTCGTCGTTGTCGAGGAGCTGCGGCAGCCGGTACGGCACATGGCGGATGCCCTTGACGGACCACGCCCAGCCGCCGTTGCCATCGGGCCGCCGCTGCCGGAAATCCTTGGGCTCGAAACGGCAGACCTGAAACAACAGGTTGCCGCCCTCATCGGTGTAGTCATAGGTGGCGATGATCGAGGCGCGCGGCGCGACACCGTTGCTCTGCACCGTGTCGTAGACGAAGCCGTGGCTCTTCAGCCAGTCGAGCCGTTCCGTTCCGGTGAGCTTGGTCTCGCGCGTGACGAGGTCGAGAACACCGCCGCCTTCTTCGACTTCGTGGTCATACCAAGTGCCGTTGCGCAGATCGACCGAGAACGAACCATGCGAACCATAGCGCAGCTCGACAGCCGACGACATTGCCCGATTGGGCTCGCCGAAAAACGACTGGGCTAATGGCCCTATGATCTGCGCGAACTCGGACGCCATCAACGATCATTTCATTTCGGTATGCGAGGCCACACCATGTCGGCGTGACGTCCGCAGTAGGGTCGGCCTTCGGAAAGGCTGGCATTGGGGTAACCGCAGTACAAACGCTGATGGTGCAGAGCGCGCATATCCCAGAGCGGAAAACGACAGGAGCAATCGATGAGATCGTTGATCGGGCAGCTATAGTCGAGATCGGGGATGGGCTCTGGCTTGGGAATGATCGTCGCAGTCGCGCGACGGCGCTTCTTCTTCGGTGGATCTCTGGCGGCTCTGAGCGAGACCTTGCAGGCAACGATCTCGACCCGCTTCGGCAAGCACATGCGCCGGGCTTTGCCGATCGCCGCGTTGCGCGTCACGCCGATGTCGGCGGCGATCAGCGAGAACGACAACCCGTCCCGGTACAACGCCTCCAGCCGCTCCATGCGGTCTTCGTTCCAATCGGTGATGTTGCACGTTTCCATGTCCGCACCTTTTCATTGCACCTTCATCCCCCTCAAAATCCTCCAATCGACCAGCGCCTGCACCGCCTGCTCGTAGGACCAGCACAGCGCGACGCCGTGGCCTGACGCGCCCATGAAGGAGAGAAAGTCGGACTGCTCCTCCGACACGACGCCGCCCTTGCGCTTCAGCTCCAGCCAGCAGACCTTGCCGCTGGCGTGGAAGAAACCGAAATCGGCAACGCCGGACTTCGCGCCCATGCGCTGCAGCCGCACGCCGGTCAGTGACACGCGCTTGCCCTTGATGATCTGGTGCTCGCGCAGCTCGCCGGACGGATAATGAAACCAGTACCAGTCCGGCATGATCCAGCGCCGGATTGTGTCGGCGAGCGCGCAATGCGTCTGAAACTCCAGCGGCGGCGGCAGTTGCGTGCCGCGCTGACGCTTGCCTTTGAAGAGGTTGAGCTGGCCGGTCATGCTGCGGTTCGCTCCATGTCCTTGACAATGCCGTAGAGGCGGCCGACTTCCTTCCGAAGCGATGTGAGTTCTTGAGAAGGAGCCTCGACAGGCAGCGCGGATGGTTTATCGATCTCCGCAATCGCTACGATCTCTTCAATCAGAATCTCGGTCAGCAGATAGTCGCCGTCGCCGGGCGGCCTGTGGAGACAAAAGAATTCCGAATCGATGTCGTACTCGGTGACGGCCAATCCAACAAAAGTCTTCCCGCCGCGAATAGTTATCTCCCACCAGCACCCCTCGCACACCTTGCGTTTCAGGCAATTGTCAGCGCCGTCAATCTCACAGCAACGATGCGATCTGAGGCCTTCGATGGTCCGAAGAAATTGCCTGATGTTCATCACGCCCTCCGAGCCGCAATTGGAGGAGCCCAACGATAGCCGTTCATCGTCTGATGCCAGCGCGCGTGACAGCGCGGACACAGCGGAGCGGTTGGCCATTCATCCCAATCATCGAACACACTGACAGGTGCCCAATGATGCCTTTCAACGCCATCGTTGCTGCCGCAGCGAACGCAAAATGTTTTCGCATCGACATAGTTTCTGAAGAGCGGCGCACCGGAGCGGTCAGACTCTGACAGCTTGGTATGTGCAATCGCGCCGCCGCAGAGCTGGCCACAGTCGGCACACATCAGTCTATAGCTTCGAACGGCGTTCGCCTGAATGACGGCAACGATGCCGTATCTCCGGTTTGAACAACGGCACGGCATAGTCCGATACATCTCAAGACCGCGAGCGCGAAGTTCGTGGGCGTCGAACGTGACCAAATTCATCACCACCGCCCTCCAGTCTCTGCGAAGTGAAACAGTGTACCGATAGTGATCGGCCGACGACCATCGCCACCGTCAACTGTGTAGCGCCGCCAAAACCCCCATTTGTACCAACAACCATCACGGCCCGGATACTTCGTCTCCGATTGCGCGGACCAAGTATCGAACAGATCAAATCCATCATCGCCAAGAGCGCTGTAAATAGCTGCGCCGACGCGCCACCACACATCCTGCGAGCAATCTGGCGAAATCCGCCACAAGGCATCCTCAATGTCCTGATGCGTCACGCCGCGTTTCTTTCGATGGCCGGTCATTTAGAACATGCTCTGTTGCTGTGTGCCGCCTCGGATTGCGTTCTCGACGCAAAGCCGGTGCGCCCATCGATTGGATCTCTCTGGCAGCGAGATACCGTGGCCGCCGCCGCCAGCGCGTTGCATGACCCAGCCCGCTGTCCATTGATGGATGCCGTCTGACTGCGTGTTGAGTTCGTTGCCGCAAAACTCGCAAGATGCTCGGAAGCGAGCGGGAATCGGAATCGGGCGCGGGGCCTGCTCCATTGGGATCTCCTCCGGTTTTGCTTCAGCGATATGCGCGGCGCAGTACCACGTCCCGAGTCTGCCCTTCAGGAAACTGAAGCCGACGCCGCGCGAGCCCCACGCGCCGCAATGGCAGTAGTGCAGGAAGCGCCCATGTTCGTCGAAGCCGATCATGGCGATCACTCGATCAGATGTGGCCCGCCGTAGCCGCGCGATTGACGGGCACGGTCGGCGAGCTTGGCTTGGATGGCGGTGATGTCGAGCGCGGGCATCATGGTGTCGATGCCGGGCATGCTGCGCAGGAATTCGATGGCCGCCGTGCTCGACAGGCCGTGCGCGATCACCTCGGTCTGCGCCTGCACGGATGCCTGCTCGATCTGGACGCGCGCGACTTTCTCCAGCGCGTCGATCTCGGCCTTGGCGACCCGGCGCAACTCGGCCCGGCGGCCCTGATATTCGTTCTCGCCCCGGCGCGCCCATGAGAAGCCGAGCTGCGGCTGGAATTCCTTGGGGATGCCGAGCTTGTCGGCTTCGGCCGCTACCTTCTCCATCGCCTCCTTGGCCGCCTGCTGCGCCACCTCGACCGCCGCGCGCCAGACCTCGTTGGTGTTGAACGCATGCACCGCCGAAACCTGTTGCTCGAATTCCGCCAGCATCGCCGCCGAGCGCTGTTCGGCCGCCGTCTTGGCCACCTTCTCGCGCTGCTTGATCAGCCGGATCAGATCCTCGCGCTCGCCTTTGGTCATCGCGTTCATCGTTGCTCGACCTTGTGTACGGCGACCATCGCTTCCTGAATGAGATGGAGCGCTTTTTCGAGCGCAACGCGGGCGCGCCATGTCTCGCGATTGGCCTGCCACAACTCAAACGGCGACGGGTACGGGGCGCGGGGCGGCAACTCAGCTTCGGGCGCGGGTGCGGTCTCGGCAAAGCGCTGACCGGTGTTGATCTCGGAGATGCGACCGCCGTTGATCAGGAAGCACGCGGCGATGTCGCTTTGCTTGTCGCCCCGCTTCAGCATGCCTTTGACCAGCGCTGCAATCTCTTCGTCGAGCCGGTCAGGATCGGCTTCTGCGCGCTCAATGCGAATGTTCATTCGGCGGCCTCCTCGATCTCGTCGTCGTCGATGGCTGCGTCTTCCGGTGGTGCATCAACGAACCTGATGCCCGGCAACAGATCCGGGTCGCGCGCGAAGTCCCACACCAGCCAGACGTGATTCATCTTCGGGGCCGGGCTCCACGTCTTGCCATCGGCCGCCATCGATGCCGCAAGCTCGGCCTCCTCTTCCGGCGTCATCCATCGCGCCCGATAACGCGGCACGATCAGAACGTCGAAGCTCGGACTGCCGGTCATGTCGGCGATCTTCCGCCCGGCGATCCACGGCAGCGGCAGCAACATCGCAACCAGCGCCTTGCGCTGTTCGGCAAGCTCAAGCGTCTTGCGCACGAACGCAGCAGCCAATCGTCCCCAAGGCGGATTGGTGATGATGGCGTCGGTGCCGGGAAACATTTCGGTCGCGGTGAGCAGATCGAGCTGCGCGATGTCTTCACGCCGTGGTGCGATGTCGGTGCCTGCGCAGACCGCGACGCCAGCGGCCTTCAACTGATCGAGCATCAGCCCGCAACCGGCAGACGGCTCCCACACCATGCGCGCTGTCAGAGCAGGAATCGCCGCGATCAGCGACTTGACGAGACGCGGGTCGATGGTGTCCCACGCTTCATTGGCGCGCGTGATGCGCTCGGAGCCGTAGAACTCGGAGCCGCTGTCGTCGTCTTCGTCGTCGCCCTCTTCTTCCGTCTTACGATTATCGTAAAACAGCTTTCTCACAATCAATTCGGGCGAGTAGGAATCCAATTCAGCGAACCGAGCCGCGATCTCGTCGTCCCAGTTTTCGCCCAGCTTGATCAGTGCGGCGCGATCTTGGTGACTCACCTCGGCGTAGGCACTGCTGTCCACCCATGCACCAAAGGCGATGTTCGCCGGATAGCGTCGCTTGGCCTCGGCCAGACCGTGCGCCATCGGCTCGATCTGCTCCTTCAGCTTCTTGGTGCCGCGCGTGAATTCGCGCGCCGCTGTTTCTCCGACAGCTATAAGATCGTTGGGCAGTTCAGCCAGCGGCTGGCGTCCCACAGTGGTGTCGAGCCGGTCGTCCGCCCGTTGCCGCATGTCCTGTCCTTGCCTTTACGCATCAGCCTTGATCTCGACAAAGCCCCATAGTTTGTCCGGCGCGTCTGCGCCCTGCTCGTTCAGCTTGGCAATCATGATCTTGTAATACTTGGTCGGGAATCGTTGACGTCGGCGCTTCCAGTTGCACACCGCCGCCACATCCTGATTGTCGCAGAGCTGACCGACAGCCGCCAAGCCACCCAGCTCTTCGACGACCGCGTCGAACGTCTTCAGGATTCGGTGACCGTTGTGCATCCCGTGATCTTGCTCGCTTGCCAAAAGCCAGCAACAGAAAGATATGGCGCAAAACAGCACGAGACGGTGCAAGACGACACGAGACGATGCAGGACGGAATCGAACGATACGAAACGATCCAACGTGACACGAAAAAATTTTCGCTGGCACTATCGGCATAGCCGCCGACATTGTTTCGACACTGCAACGAGATGATGTGGAAACACGCTATAGGGTTCACTGCAACATTTTCTTGACAGCGAAATTGATCATCCTATCTTCACGATCCGCAATCGGTTGTGTCGGACGCACGCCGGTTGTTCACGAAGACCGGACTCTTAAAAAATCCCTGAAAAGCCATCGCCAAACATGATGGATCTGGCGCGCTGAACAGCGCGTGCCGGTGGGAACGGGAGAAGTGCGTCCATGGCGCTCAGCGTCGAACAGCAGGCGAAGCGTGCGTTCAAGATGACAGCCTCGATGCTGCCGATCCTGATGCACGGCGACGAGGCCGCGCTGCTCAAGCTGTACCGTGAAGAGATCGGGGAACTGGAGCGCGAGCCGCCCACCTACGCGATGGAGCTGGGCTCGCACGTCGAGCCCTTCATGCTCGACCGGCTGGAGCGAACCACCGGCCACGCCATCACCCTGCGCGGCGAGGTCGTCGATCATCCCACCATTCCGGAGTTCTGCTGCACGCTGGATGGTTATCGATCCTTCGACGACGCCATTATCGAGAACAAGTTTCTCGCGCCGTTCCGCCACAGAGAAGAATTTGCCGCCTACTACTATCCGCAGGCGCTGGCGCAAATGCGCTGCGTCGGTGCGGCGCGCTGCATCCTGCATGTCGGTCGCGGCACCAGCGAGCCCGAAGAGTTCAATCTCACGCCGAAGCCCGACGATGCGGTCGCCGCTGCCTACGAGGCCGAGATGTGGGCGCGTGTCGAGGCGTTCCGACAATGCCTGCGCACGTTCACACCGCCGGTCGATATGCCAAAAGTGCCAGCGCCGGAATTCTGGCGGACGGTTGATCTCACGCAAGAGCCGCTTCCGAATTGGGGCCACGTCATGCTGCCGACGTTGCAGATCTTTGAGGACACGCGCGAGGCCGCTGAAGAGCACGAGAAGTCTGGCAAGGAGGCCCGCACGCTGGTGCCTGACGACGTCGCCATCGTGCTGACGCCAGAGCACCGGCTGTCGCGCAACAAGAAAGGCGTCATTTCGATCCGGAGGAGAAACGCGGCATGAACCAGCTCACGACAACCCCCACTGACACGCGCGCCAATCTCGATCTGGCGCGAGCCTTCGCCGATTCCAAGATGGTGCCGGAGCATTTCAAGAAATCGATCGGCGACTGCTACATCGCCATCGGTCTGGCGGCGCGCTACCGCATGGACCCGTGGACGCTGATGCAGGAGATGTACATCATTCAGGGCAAGCCGATGATGTCCGGCAAGCTCTCGGCTGCGATCCTCAACAACTCGCTCGCCGAGCCGCTGCGCCCGGAGTATTCCGGCGCAGGCGATGACCGCACCATCGTGCTGACCGGCCGTCCGGAGGGTGAGGACAGGCCGCTGTCGGTCGAGCTGAAGGTCAAGGACGCCCGCACTCAAAACGAGCAGTGGAAAAAGAACGTGGACCAGATGCTGATGTACAGCGCAGCGCGGATGTGGGGCCGCCGCTACACGCCGGACATCCTGCTCGGCATCGTGTTCGACGATGAGGAGATTCCCGGCGTCACCGCGCCAGCACAACGAACGCCGATTGCATCGCCGCCGACGCAGCCCAAGGGCGACATCATCGACCAGTTGACCGGCGAGGTGCTCGACAGTCCGGCCGAGCTGCAGCTCACGCAGGACGAGAAATGGCATGACTGGGGCAAGCGCTTTGTCACCGCCGTCCGCACCTCGCCCGACATCGACTCCGCCGATCAGTGGCTCGCCGCCAACGCCGAGATCATCGCCAAGTGCGAGAAAGAGAACACCAAGGTCCACGGCAACATTCTCGCCGCCGTGAAGGATTTCAAACTCAGCCTGTTGAATCAGGGGGAAGGCACCTGATGACGTGCGGCAAGTTTTCAGTTGGCAAGGGCGGCATCCTGCTGCCGATGGACGACGGCGCGAAGGCAATCACCAGTCACGTCGGCGAGACGCTCGACGTCGAGGTCGCGTGGGACCGTGACCCGATCTATCACCGCCGGGTGTTCGCGACGATGCGCGATCTCGCCAAGGAGACCGGCCAGACGCCGGAATGGATGCGCGCCCAGCTGCTGGTTTACTGCGGCCTGTTCAACATCGTCGGCGATCTCAACGGCAAGCACGTTGTCGCCGTCAACTCGATGTCGCGACATTCGATGCGCGACGAGGAGCTGCGCCATTTCTGGGATGATGCGAAGGAGCATGTGGTGACGCGCGTGCTGCCGCTGATTCACAACGAGACTGTACGAGATCGACTGCTGACCGCAGTCACATCGTTCTGATCCTGAAAGGAAGGGACCAGAATCCGAAGCCCGTCGCCGGGCCGCGTCCGCAACGCGGCCCCATACAAGCCCCCAGCCCCATGGGGTCGTGTTGTAGGTCCGGTGGCGGGTGGAGGATGACCAGCGTAACCACCAACGAGGAAAGCAAAAGGCACATGACACAATCCAACGGACACGCAGTTCACTTCCAGCCCGCCTCTGAAGAGGCGCTCGTCAACGACATCAAGGAGATGGCCGCCAAGATCCGGCAGCCGCTCACGGTACTGGAGAAGGTCCGCGATCCCGACGCTTCGTTCGAACAGAAGTCGCACACCTTGATGCTGGAGTCGGTGGACAAGATCACGAGCGCATGGGTCGATGAACTGGTCTCGCTCCGCGACAACAGCAAGGTGATCGAGGAGATGGTCAAGGAGCAGGCCGACAAGGTGAAGGGCGAGATGACGCGGCTGCATCTGCTTGGCGTGCAGGCGATGCGCGAGGCCCAGCGCGGCCACGAGGTGCTGCAGAACCTCGGCAACGAACTCGACGCGATGATGGCGGGACACGCCAAGACGCATTGATGGTGAAGGTGGATGACGACTCCGGCCCGATACCGCGCTTTGAAATGGTTTCACGATCACGAAGCGCTCGGGCCGGATGAAGTGTTCACCCGCAAGCCGCCGACGACGCGGATGCATAGGTTGATGGCGAAGGACGGTCATGTGGCGCTGGTGCCAGTCGGCCAGTTCGGGTTCAGCAAATGGGTGCTGACGCCAGAGGGAAGAAGGGTGCTGGAGGAACAGCCGAGCGTGAGGCGACGAAGCCTACCGCGAATCCACAAGGCAAAAGAGGATGCGAGTCTATGAAGCAACCCGCCCACACCATCGAACTGACACCATGGCAGAGCGCCAGTATCGGCGTTCGCGTCGTCTGTGAAGCCACCAACGCGATGCTATGGCCGCTGCAGCCCGACGACCGGATGACGGCGCTGATCAGCCTATTGGCCAACCATATCTGTGACGTCGCCGAGAACGACGACCAGATCGACGCCATCATCGACGTGCTGCGCATGCAATTGAAAATGAGTCTGGCGGCGGAATCGCCGCCGCTGCAGAGCAACTGAAGTGGAGCGCAAGAAGATCGTCGCTGCGCTCGACGACCACGATTACGAGCAGTTGGAGCTGCTGGCGAAGATGCACAAGATCAAGGTCCCCGAGATGGTGCGCCGGATCATCAAGGCGCATCTCGACGGGCGGAGGATGCAGGAGCCCACGCCATGACGCCGATACCGGGCAAGCCCTTCATGATCGTCGGCGCGGTGGCGCTGGCGGGCCTCGTCGCGGGCGCGGTCGCCAGTTCACGCGAGCCGACACCGGCACCGGCCGCATCGCCGGGCGTGGTGACGAGAACAGCATTCGACGAGCGGTTCGACGTGCCGGACGACTTCCCGCTGCTGAGGAAGACGGACCGGCTCATGGAGCCGGTCGTGATTCCGCTGAAGACCGAACTCGTGATGGTGCAGCCTGAAGCCCTGATCGATGTCAAGAAGAAGACCGAGCCGAAGAAGACGGAGAAGCCGACGATGGTTGCGACCAGCGAGCATAACCTCTGCACGCGGCACAACATGCACAAGGTCTGGGTTACGTCGCGGCGGTGGAGGTGTCGGAGATGAGCATGACAAATGACGAGGATCGCGTGCGGGAGATGATCTCCGCCGGTCAGGTGCTGGACATGATCCCGATTGATCGCTCGACGCTGCTTCGGCTGGAGAGCGACGGTCTGTTTCCGCAGGGACACTTCCTGTCGTCCCGCAAGAAGCTCTGGTTTCGTGATGAGGTGGTGAAATGGCAACGGGATTTGCAGGACCCGGACTCCGAATTGTCGAAAGCGGTGCGAGCCAAATTGTCGAAGACCAAGGGCGAGTGAGATGGGGCCAGCCGCGCATGCTGACGAAATCGGAAAAGCGTCGGCAGCATGCGAATGCTGGTTTTACCCTTCCGGCATTTTCCCGGCGTTACGGCCTGACCATCGGCAAGGTCCGGCGCGCGGTGAAGCGCGGGGAAATTCGCACGGTGCAGTTCGCCGGACTGGAGCGCATCACACCGGCCGAAGCCAAGCGCGTGGCCGAGCTGTTCGGACTGAAGGAGCGCGACGACGATGACGGCTAAAGACGCAACCGTTCGCGAGATTCTGGATGCCGGGTTGAGCGCGGCGACGGCCGGGCTCGACATCGTCAAGCAGACTCAGGGAGAGCAGAAGCTGGCGGAACGCGACGAGGATGGACCGCGCATGAAGGCGTGGCTGAACCGGCACGCGAGACCGGCACCGCCGCCGCTGAACAACGCCGCCGACATGGGCGATGTGATCGGTTGCGTCGTCGCGAGCGAACGCGCAGGCCGCCCGGTCACGGCAGGCGCGGCGCTGGTGCGGCTGCGGATGCGCTACGACAATCTCGATCTGCCGGAATTGGCGAGCGATGAGCAGAGCTGGCTGGCGTTCGCCACCAAGCATGTGCCGCTGCCAGCGGAGCGGGTCGCCGAGCTGATCGGCAGGATGGTGCATCACGGCGGCACCATGCGCTGCACGAAGTGCGGCACCTTCACCCGGTGCGCCTGCGGCTGTGGCAGGCCCTACGTCAGCGAGCACCGCTGGGGCATGCCGGTCGAGACGGAGGAGCCCGTCAAGGTGACCCCGGTTCAGCCGCCCAGCGCCATGGAGCGCGCCGCCGCTGCCATCGCCGCCCACCCCGAGAAATCGAACCGAGTCATCGCAGCCGAAATAGATGTGGCAGAACCGACAGTTAGGCGGGCTCGGCAGCGGATCAGGGATGCCGGTGGCGATGACGCAGTTGATGACGCAGTTGGGCGTATCGGCCGGGACGGTCGCCGCCGCAGGCTGCCGGGGACGACCGCCTCGTTCCAGCTCCCCGATCCTGACCGCGACCTGATTCAGGACATGCATCCTGACGCAATCACGGAAGAGCAACGCTGGCAGTGGAGCGCCGCCAACGCGGCGGGTGATGCCATCGCCATGCGAGCGTTCTGGAGCCGTGAGTTCGGCGACTGGGGACGATTCAAACCACCACCGGAGTTGCTCACCTTGGCGCAGGAGGCGGTGGCTGCATGGCAATCATTGGCGACCGATCTGGAGGAAGGACTCTAAAACATCAGGAGAGAGAAAATGGCGAAGAAGAAGCAGCGACGCAGACATCAAACAGCCCGCATTTACTATGGTCCTGAAGGTCGCGAGACGTCGATGTGGTGGACCGTCTCCGTCACCGACGCGAAGAAGACGGTAGCGATCAACGGCACCACCATGGCCGCACTCCGAGCCCATCGCGGCGTCACCATCGGCTGCGCATTGTCGATGGCTGGCATGGATAATGTCGAGCAATTCGGTCACGAGGTGTATCTGATCTCGGTCACCAAGAGCACACTGCTTGCTGTTGACCGGCTCAACAAGGATGGCAGCCCGGCGCACGCCGTTCGTTATGGGCACACCTACGGCGACATTGTTGACCTGAACGACAGCGGCAAGCTGAAAAAAATGGTCAAGGAGCATCCTGAAATCATGGAGCGCTCTTTTAGTCTGAAGCCCCCGCGCAAGCGTCCGACCGGTCCTCATAATGTGCCGAGCAACCAAGCACGCGGCGACACCACAACGAAACGCACCTACACCCATCAAAAAGGCGCGCTGGACCGGGCCGTGAAGGCTGGGCGAATCTCGCCGAGTGCAGCCGAGCAAATGTCGCGGGCAATGAGCAGGCGTAAACCGAAGGCGCAGCAATCGGAGACGAGTCACGCCTGACGAGGATGAGGTGAATCCGTGACAGCCAAGAAGCGGAGGCAACGCAAGATGCTGCAGAAGTCACCGCGTAGCCAGCCACCAGTGCCAGCAACCGGGTTGAAGTTTCTGACCCGGAAGGAGGCCGCGCGCGAATTGCGGGTGTCGCTGGCGACGCTGGATCGCATGATCGGCCGGGGGCAGTTGAAGGCCAAGAAGCATGGCCACTCGACGTTCGTGATGGCCACGGAAGTCGAGCGCTACATCAACGAGCTGCCGGATCTGCAACCGCGCGCCAGTGGTGACGCGCGGTGATGATGGCCGCATCAAGCAACCGCTCGCAGCTTGGCTGGAGCCCGCCCGATGAAACGCGCCCATGCGGTGTGGATGCCGACGCGCGGCTTCCAGAGCCGGTCTCGGCGATAGCGGCGCTTGACCTCGTCACCGGGATTGTGCGCCATGCAGTAGCCGATGGCGTCCGGGTTGAACTTCGCGGTCTCGTCATCGTCCTGCAACTGGTTTTCCGCCCACGTCTGGAACGTGGCGCGAAAGCCGTGCGGCGTCGCCATTCGCTCCATCGTCCACACCACGAGATCGCGCATGGTGTTCTCGCTGATCGGCTTGTCGAACGTCACTTGTCCGGTGTCGCGGTCAACGCCGGGAAACAGCAGACCCACCGGCTTGCCGGGGAAAGTTTCCTTGAGGTAGGCGATCTGCTCCTGCAGCACCTCGACCAAACGCGGCACCATCGGCAGCACGAAGTCGTGGCCGTCGTCATCGACCTTCATCAGCTCATTCGGCACCTTCCATTGCGGACCGGGCCGGTCGGGATCTTCATCGCCGATAAAGTCGAGGTGATCGATGTGCAGATAGCGCACCGGGTTGGTGCGCAGATTGGACAGGATCAGCGCCTCTGTCGCGCGGGCCGACTGGCTCTTGATGGCGCGCAGCTCGATCATGAACGACGGCATGTCCCGATACTTGAGCGCCTTCATCGGACCGCCCCTCGCGCCCGGCGGCCTCTTCTTGGGCTCGCCCAGCACGGCCACGATGGCGGCGCGGCTGGCGGGCTCGTTCTTGGGCCGCAGCTCTTCCTGCCCGGCCGCCGCGATGACGCGAGCGATCAGGGCGCGAATTTCTTCGGCCATCGTCGGCGTCTTGTCCCAGATCGGTCGCAGCACATCGAGCACTTGCGTGGTGGCGATGGTCTCGATGGGCAGCGGGTTAATGGCCTCGCAGTACATCGGGATGATGTTGATGTATCCCTTGGCGTCCTTGGCGTTCTTGCGCTTGGCGGCCCAGTTCTTCACGAGCGGCGTGCCGTAGGTTTCGAACGTCGGCCCGCTCTTGCGGCGGCCTGCGCCCTTGAGCGATCCGCCCGGATATTTTCCTCGGCCGATGTCCTCGTGAATCTTGGCGTGGCTGGTGAGCGCGCTGGTGTAGGAGATGTCGTGCGCGCTGCCGAGCGGCACGCGCTTGATGGCGCGCTTCTGGCCCGGCTTGAGCAGATGCGGCGGCACTTCCCACGGCGAGTACCACAGGCGGCTGTCGCCGACGACCATGAGCTGCAGGCCGTTGTCGTCGGTGTAGTAGCGCTGCTTGCGCTTGCCTTTGCCGTCCGGGCCGCCGTCCGGCAGCGACGCGAAGTCAGTCTTCGGCCCGATCTTCGGGGCTTTCACGATGGTGGTCTCCTTTGTTTTGACTCACACGGTGGGTGTTCAATCCGCGCTGTGATTTGGCTGGTTTTCGTCGCACCCCGGTTCGACTGGGAGCCGGTTCGACTGGGCAACCTATACCGTGAGTCAAATTTTGACGCAAGGGCCTGTTTCGATCTGCAGCGAGCTGCGGCGAGCTGTGGCGTTAAGATGCGAGAAGTCGCTGCGGCACAGGGGTTTCTTGTGTTCTTGCAGCGGCTATGTGAGGAAGGTTGAGGCGTTCTGATGCGGTTTGATGTTACCGATGGCTGGGGCGGGAGGGATCGAACCTCCGAATGGCGGAATCAAAATCCGCTGCCTTACCGCTTGGCTACGCCCCAACTGGCAGAACCGGAACGCGCGCGGACGATGCGCCCTGCGCGAACTGGTTCGGACAACGCCGGTCTATAGAGGGACTTCAGCCATTTCAACAGGCTGGAATCGCGAATTTTGCCCCGAAATCCGCCCCCGGAAGCGTGAGCCTTTATATAGGGACCGTTTACGCGAGAATCCGCAGCCGGTTTCGCGGCCCCGGCGCGGCCGAATACCGCCCGGCGGAGAGTTGAGAGAACCCTGGTTTCGTGGGAAGACGGCGGCAGCATATTGCCCAAAAAGCGAGATTTTCGTCATGACCTACCGCGCCCCGATCTCCGACATCCTGCTCGCGCTCAACCACGGCGCGGGCCTGCAGGCGGCCGTGAAGGCCGGCCATTACGGCGACTTCGACGGCGACATCACCGCAGCCGTACTGGAAGAAGCCGGAAAATTCGCCGGCGACGTGCTGGCGCCGCTGAACAGGGTGGGCGACGAACACGGCATCAAGCTTGGAGACAACAAGGTGACGACCGCGCCCGGCTGGCCGGACGCCTATCAGCGCTGGATCGCCGCCGGGTGGAACGCGGTGTCGGGCCCGGAAGCTTTTGGCGGCCAGGGCCTGCCGATGGCGATCAACGCCGCCTGCACCGAAATCTGGAGCGCGTCGAACATCGCCTTCGGCCTTTGCCCGCTGCTGACACTCTCCGCCATCGAGGCGCTCGATGCCCATGGCAGCGAGGAGTTGAAAAAGATCTATCTGGAGAAGCTCGTCTCCGGCGAATGGACCGGCACCATGCAGCTCACCGAGCCGCAGGCCGGCTCCGACGTCGGCGCGCTGCGCACCCGCGCCGAGCGGGCGCCCGACGGCAGCTATCGCATCAAGGGCAGCAAAATCTTCATCACCTATGGCGACCACGACATGACCGACAACATCGTGCATTTCGTGCTGGCCCGCCTGCCCGATGCGCCCGCGGGCACCAAGGGCATTTCGCTGTTCCTGATTCCGAAATTCATGGTCAATGCCGACGGCTCGCTGGGCGCGCGCAACGACATCTATCCGTCCGGCGTCGAGCACAAGCTCGGCATGCACGCCTCCCCCACCTGCACCATGACGATGGGCGATCACGGCGGCGCCATTGGCTATCTGATCGGCGAGGAAAACAAGGGCATGCTTTGCATGTTCACGATGATGAACCAGGCCCGCCTCGGCGTCGGCCTCGAAGGCGTCGGTATTGCCGACCGCGCCTACCAGCAGGCGCTGGCCTTTGCGCAGGAACGCAAGCAGGGCCGCGCTGTCGGAAAAAAGGGCGACGGGCTCGACCCGATCATCGTGCATCCCGACGTCAAGCGCATGCTGCTCCAGATGCGCAGCCTGACGGCCGCGGCGCGCTCGATCTGCTACGCCACCGCGGTGGCGATGGATGTGTCGGTGCGCGCCAAGGACGCCAAGGTGCGCTCAGACGCCGCCGCGCGCGGCGCGCTGCTCACGCCGATCGCAAAAGCCTTCTCCACCGACATCGGCAATGAAGTGAGCTATCTCGGCGTGCAAGTCCACGGCGGCATGGGCTTCATCGAGGAGACCGGCGCCGCGCAGCATTACCGCGACGCGCGCATCACCACGATCTATGAGGGCACCAACGGCATCCAGTCGATCGACCTCGTGACGCGCAAACTCGCGGCAAACGGCGGCGCATCCGTCTGGGCCCTGCTCGATGAACTGGGTGGCATCGTCAAGCAGGTCGAGACCTCGAACGATCCCGCCTTCGGCACGACAGGCGCCAAGCTGCGCGACGCGCTCGGCTCGCTGGAGCGCGCCAGCAAGTGGCTGCTGGAGCGCGTGGCGTCTGCGCCGAACGACGCGCTCGCCGGCGCCACGCCATATCTGCGGCTGTTCGGTTCGACGCTCGGCGGCTGCATGCTGGCCGGCGAAGCGCTCGCCGCGAAGAGCAATGGCGATGCCGGTGATCCGCAGCGCTACGTGACGGTGGCGCGGTTCTTTGCGGAGAACATCACCGTGCAGGCGGGATCGCTGGAGAAGACGGTGACCGACAGTGCGGAAGCCGTGAACGGCGCGGATGCGGTGTTGCTGGGGTAAGCGCATTCGTGCGGCTTGCTCGGATTAGCGGCTCGCACGCATCCGTCACAGAATGGCACAGCAAGTTCCATGCTGCGCTCGTGGTATTGAAGCAACACCTTTAAAAAATGAACGGCCCCGTAGCTTCCCGCCGTTGCGCATTCATTTCGTAATCCGAAGAATGAGCGCCATCGCGTGCTTGGCTATGTAATCAGGCTCATGCGGAGCCTTGGGAGGCCGGATCATGGACCCATGGCGATTGGCGACGACGGCGCAGCGCCGAATCAACGCTCTCGCGGGCGTGGCTCTCGCGAGTTGTGTTCTCGCCTGGCTCGCAGGCTTCGGTGCGGCCACCGAGCACGTCGGCGCATCCATCGAGAACGCCGGCGCGAAGTCAATCGTGGAACGCCACGAACCAACTCTCATCGCAAGCACCGAGCCCACGGTCATACCGCAGGCGACCGTCGTAGCGAACGCTGCGATCGGCGATGGTGCGATGGCAACGGCCGCCGAAGCCACGCCGCAGAAAGCCACCGACACGACGGCAAGCCTGGACGAGCCGAAAACTTTTGTCGTGGCCTCGTTGCCGGATTCGTCGCAGGCATTGCCGCCCGCAGCACCGTCCGCCGAGCGCGCGCAGGCGAGCGCGCCTGATCCTGCGCCAGCGAAAGCCGCCGAGACGACGGCAAGCCCGGATGAACCGAAACCTTTTATCGTGGCCTCGCTGACCGATCCGTCGCAGGTATTTCCGCCCGAGGGCGCGACGGCAAACGCACCTGATGCCGTGCCCGACAATGCCCAGCAGGTGATCACCACCATCGAAATCAACGAGGAGTGCCTGGTCGCGGAGATCTGCATCGATCGGTACCTGTGGGCCCTCTATGAGCGGGCGCCAAAGGTCGATGCCATCAAGGTGCATGAACGGCGCAAAGTGACGATCAAGCGCAAGGGCAAAACGAAAACTGTCACCAGGACCTTCACCAGGCGTGTCGACGAGGACTTTACCTGGAAGGACCCGAAGGCCGCTGAAAGAGCCGGCATGTCGATGATGGACTATGTGATCGGCGGCATGGACCGGAAGTTCAAGATCAAGCTGTTTCACACCCTTCACGCCGCTGAGCAGGCCGGACTGCAGCCCGGCATCACCAGCGCGTTCCGCGACGACTACCGTCAGGGAATCGCAAGCGGCCTGAAGGCGGCGACCGATCGGTCCTACCATGGCGGCAGTACCCGTGGCGGCTATGGCCGCGGGCTTGCGGCCGACATTGTGAGCGTCAAGGGCAACAGCCGCGGGCAGCGATGGGTCTCTACCGAGAAGCTCTGGAAGTGGATCGACGCAAACGGCAAGGACTATGGAATCGGTCGGCCCTATCTCGACAGGGATCCGCCCCACGTCGCACCGACCGACGGCCAGGAATATGTCTCCCGCCGCGGCGGAGCGAAAACCGAGGTCGCGGAAGCGAAGACCAGGAAAACCCAGGTCGC
Organism: Bradyrhizobium sp. SRL28; assembly: GCF_018596315.1. Lineage (GTDB taxonomy): Bacteria > Pseudomonadota > Alphaproteobacteria > Rhizobiales > Xanthobacteraceae > Bradyrhizobium. Next base: position 647,758 of record NZ_JAHEAG010000001.1, read on the forward strand.
AGAAGCGAAGGTCAAGAAGAGCAGCCGGCAGGCTGCGCGGAACGATCGCAGCAAGACGAAGCAGACCAAGGCCGCTAAAATTGCCGCCGCTAAAATCGCGAAGACCGCGAAATTCGCGAGAGCCAGGACCATGTAACCGGTTCAAGCTCGCGCAACTTCCGCCGCTCACGCTCCTCTCGGGAGCGGAGCCTTACCGATCCTTTCGACCAGACGGCGCCAAGAGTCAGCCCGTATTCCTGACCGCATTCGCCAGCATGGCGTAAAGCTCGCGCTTGGTGAATTCCTTGGTCGGCGTCGCGACCGGCTTTGGCTTAGACACCTTGGGCTTCGACACCACCCTGTCCACCGGCTGGGCACAGGCTGCCGCCGACGCCGGCCTTCGCGTCCGCACTGCCACGATCTTGGGGTTGGCCGTTGGCGGCTTGTGACCCCGCTTGTGGCCAAGGCGCTTCAACTTGGCGCTCACTGCGTTGCGGCTGTAGCCAAGCCGACTTGCGATCTGACCGGCACTGTGGCCAGCCGCCCAGAGCTCTTTGAGCAGTGCTACGTCTTTCGCATCCCAACTCATGGGAGATACTTATACGCCGAATGTCGGCTTTAGGCGAGTCGTTGCTGATGATGCGTCGGCCGATGATTCATCTCGTCGTTAATGCAGCCATCACCAGCTCTGGGAATTGGCGACCGCGGTCGCCTCTCGCCTCGGCTCGCCAGCTCGCGAGCCAGCCGCCGCGACCGTCAAGGCAATCGCTGCGGGATCGCAGCACAGCACCATCAAGAGTATCAGCCATCGAACCGCGACTTCGGGCGCGACGCCGGCCATCATCGCAAGATACTGGATCGGGCCCGCGGAGGCTTCGATACGCGAACGCTCGCCGGCCAGCGCCGCGCGTTGCGCCTGCAGCCCGACCAGCGTTGCGGTCGCCGCCTGCCGCTGCGTATCCAGCCCATCCCGCGTCACACGCTGCTGTGTTGCGATGTTGATCGCCCGCGTCACCCGGCCGAGCCGCGTCGATTCGTCCACGGCCCGGTCGATCTGCGCAATGCGGCCGTCGAGGTCGGCAACGAGCGCCGATTGCGCCCTGACGCGTGCGTCGATCGCTTCGATGCGCTCGGTGACGCCGGAACGCGACGTGGCCGCCACGCTGACATGCGCCTCGACCAGCTTGCCGAACACGCCGGCGGCGTTGATGAGTGCGAGGCCGGCGACCAGCGCCACCAAAACCGTCCGCATTTTCCAGTTGGTCCGGCGCCAATGCGCGGCCAGCCATCCGGCGATCACCAACTTGCCGGCTTCCATGGTGGCGGCGAGCACCATGACCGCGACCGGATCACCGGGAAATATCTCGGCCATGCCCGCGACCGAAAAATAGGCAGCAACCGTCGCCAGCGCGAGTGCTGCGACAAGGGCAAAGGCGCGGCTGGTGCGTGCGCGTTCCGGCGTAGCGGTAACGGCCTCCAGCACGGCGGGTGTTGCCTCCGGCACGGCGGTGGGTGCGGCTTCCGGCACGGTGGGTGCTGCGGAAACCGTCAGCGGCTCGAGCGGCGGGTTGGGCGGCTCCGGCTCGAAATTGGCCTTGGTTGCCTCCGTTGCCTTGGCCTTGACGGCCTTGGTCGCCCTGGTCGCTTTGGTACGACCGGCCGCCGAAGCGGAGCGGCTGCCTTTCTTGGCTGCCAGGGGCGCCTTGCCCGATGGTTCTACGCCGAGGTCTTCGGCGGGTGTTGCCACTAATCTTGGCGTGCGATTTGAGGCGTTGGCCCAGGCGTCAAGCTGATGCCTGATGCGCACAGCATCGCTGTCGCCCTCCGTCGGTTCGGTCGCGGCGATCGCCTGCGTGGTTGCACGGCGTGTCATATGGCCCCCCGCCCCGTAAGGGCGAAAGCCAGCTTCTCCTCGGCGAAGAACTGAAGTGCGCCGTAGCCTTCCGTGTCGACGGCATATCTAAAGCTTCCGTCAACGGTCGGAAACACGGCGACAACCGTGCCCGACTCGTGATCGTTGGCTACGTTTTCGACTTGCTCGCCAATCGCAAACTTCGACATCGAAAACTCCTTTCCGGATTCGTCGATGCGATTATATCTCCACGCGCCGGCCATCGCTTCTTAACGATGTACCTTCCGCAAATTAGGATGACGGTTGTTGCACTATTGTCTCATCCTGCTCTCTGACCGGAACCGCTTTACACGTGGAACGCGAAACGAACATGGCGCGATGTCCGGATTGAGTCTGAAGTGCGTTTCGAGGTGCAAACCGGTCGATCAATTTGAATTTGCGGGTTCGTGCTCTCGCTCTTCGAGTGTGCCCGATTTGTAGGATGGGTGGAGCGCAGCGATACCCATCAATTGCTGCCCGGGACAGTGATGGGTTTCGCTGCGCTCTATCCATCCTACGAAGTGTGCGATTTCTGCTGCTGCTAGCGTCACGGCGCGCCCAAACACGGCAATCAAAACTGTTGCAGCGTTAAGACAGTTATGGCCATTCCGGTACGATCCCGTAGTTCTACGCTTTGCGAATCGTCCACGTCCGCCCCTACTCTCACCGCAGCTTGCATTCACTAGCGTTGCTGGTGTCCGTCCCGCGCAAAAAGCACGGCTACGGAAGAGTTGCGTTTTTGCCGGGCAATTCGCCTAAGGGGCGTCCAAAAAAAACGGCGTGCACCAATGTTGGCATGAACCCTGCATTGGCTGAACGAACTGGATATTCCTTATCAACGAAGGTCGCCATGCTCGTCACTCTCGTCGCCGTTCTCTGCAACAGCCAGCTTTGTCTCGAAAAGGTCGTCACCACCAGTGACCAGTCCGGCATCACCATGAGCGCCTGCGCGGTCAACGCGCAGATTGGAATTGCCGACTGGCTCGCCAAGGGGCCGTATCGCGAATGGCGATTGCAGCGCTACAAGTGTGTGCTCGGGAAATACGTTCCGAAGAACGAAGCCTGAGCCGCAGACTACCTCGCGCTGGCGCGGTTCTTTGCCTGATATAACGAACTTGTTTGCGTCAACGTTCGTAAACATGACCTTGCCTTCTCGCGGCGCGACTTGCGCCCGAGGCTTGCTGGAATCCTTCCCTCAAAACAGAGGGAGCAGGGAATGCCGGGTGCTTGCTGCACCCGCGGTCTCGTGTGCAAGAGATGGAGTGAGATGCGCACACGAGCATACAGGTACAGCCGGAGCACTCCGGCATTCCCTGCGCAATGGTTTGACGGCTTATGCCGCGCTCTCCCTGGAGACGAATTCGTCTTGCCTCCATCGCTGCCGGCTTGATGGCGGATCGATCCGGTCGGATCAAATTCGCCACCGGCAGCTTGACATCAGCCACGGATGCCAGGACCACACGGTTTTGCCGTACGCAACACCCGTCTTCGTCAAGAGGCTTCGCCGGGGCTCAAGTAAAAGCCCGTCGAAGCTTTAGCGAAGGCGGAAGCGTCGTTCGTCTGCGCGCTGTTGTTCACTCACGGCAAAGCCGCCTGCGAACACGCTTCACGCCGACGCTGCTGCGTCCACCGCATCCCACCCCGCGTCCGTGACGACTCGCGATCCGCCCCTCGTGAGGGATGAGACGGCGGAATTGATAGTGCTGATTTGGGGTGGCCGAGAAGGAAATTGTTTTTTCGGAAGGGACTGGACGGGGCAAATCACCATGAAAACATTGTAGAAAATCGCTGCATCGCGCATCCCTCCCGTGGAGCGAGCAGTCGAAAGCACAGCTTCAGCGTACTGGTCAGCCCGTAGGATGGGTGGAGCGAAGCGATACCATCGATGACGGCTCGGACGGTGATGGGTTTCACTCCACTCTACCCGTCCTACGAGAGCTACGAAATCGGCGTCAGACGGTAGCCCGCATGAGCGCAGCGATATGCGGGAATAAGGCCCCGGATGTCGCTCCGCTCATCCGGGCTACGCTAGCTGCCAGTTGGCCGCGGCTTTAAGCGGCCGGGCGCATTAGCGCACTGACCATGGCCATGCCAATAACGGTTGCGGTTTTTTGGCTTGCGGCCGCGTCGGGTTTTGCGTCTGGCCGACAGTGGCCGGCTGCCGCGGACGCGGCAGTGGTATTTCGGGCATCACCTTTGGCACTTCGGTCGTCACCTTTGGCTCTTCAGGCATCATCTTTGACGCTTCGGGCATCGCCTTTGGCTCTGAAGCGCTGCCGATGACGCGGGCGAGTTGTTCCTGGCTTGCGTTGACCTGCTCGGTAAGCGTCTGGTTTTCGCGCGCCAACTGGATCTGGGTCGCATTGATCTGGTCGACGATACCCTTGTTGCGCGACGTTTCTTCCCGGCTCGCCGCAAACTGGCTCGTGAGATTTTCATTGTCGCGGACCAATTGTTCTTGTCTCACCTTGAGCTCTTCGACCGTTTGCCTCAAGTCAGCGAGATCGCGCGCCATCGGTTGGAGCTGCTGCGCCAGTTCGGAAGACATGGCAACAGCAGCCGACGCGACGTCTTTCGGCGCAGCGGCTTCCGGCGCCGCCTGTGTCAGAGGTTTTGGATCTGAGCGGGCCATCATTGCCGTATCGGCGGAGGATGACCACCACCAGGCAGCGACGCCAATGAATGCTGCCGACAGAGAGCCGACGAAAGCCACATAGCGCCAATCCGCCAATCGATGACTCGCTGCCGGCGGTGGGCGAGACGTCTTCATGTTGGTCGGCGGGGCCGAAGGACTGATTCCCACTTCGCGCGCCAGGTTCGAAAGCTGCTGCTCCAAGCTCCCGGCCTGCCCTGCCGCGAACGTTTCGTTCAGCGTGGAAGCCATTTGGTGCTCCGTATCAAATGCAATGGCACCCGCCCGAGAGCGATCCGCACATCTGCGCTACGGCGAGCTAACACTGACGTTTAACGCAGCCGAGAAGGCGGAACTATGTTCACGGCCGGAGAACTACGGAAGGAACTCTGACCCTTCGCGGGCGCGATGCGTTCGTTGCCAAGTTCCTTGCCCCTGCTCCAAAGCCGAAGGCCCGCGCCCACATACGCGAAGCGCACAGCCCGTAGGATGCGGTGGAGCGACTTATCCGCCGTAGCTCAACGAGCGAAGGCGGAAGCGATACCCATCGATGACGGCTCGGACGGTGATGGGTTTCGCTGCGCTCTACCCATCCTACGCGAGCTGCGAAATCGGCGTCAGACGGTAGCCACTGACAATCCAGCGTTAGCGTGCAGCGATGTAGGCATCGCGCAGGACGTTGGTTTCAAGCTGCAGATCGTCCAGACGATATTTGACCACGTCGCCGATGCTGATTATCCCGGCGAGCTTGCCGTCATGGACAACCGGCATGTGGCGCACGCGGTGCCGGGTCATCAGGTCCATCACGTGAGAAACAGTTTCGGCTGGCGATACGGTGATCACGCCATGTCGCATGATTTCGCTCACAGACATCGATGTGGCGGTCTCGCCGTGGCGAGAAATCGCGAGAACGATTTCACGTTCAGAAATGAGACCAAGAACTTCGTCACCGCGCGTTACCACCAGAGCGCCAATATTTTTTGCACGCAGCCAGTCCGCCGCTCGCTTGACGCTAACATCCGGGGCGATTGTTGCGACGTCGGTTCCCTTTTTCTTCAGAATGCTTTCCACGGACATAGCACCCTCCAATCGCAGCCGTCGTTGTGATACTTGCCTTGGCCTTTGCAGAGGTTCATGATTTCAAAGAGTGGCTCCAATGCGCGGCCGTCCCGGGACGAAATCTGGCCGTCGCCTGCCTCGCGGTCGTGCGCGAGCGAAATCTATCACAAGGTTCGAGTGATTGGGGAGTTACAATGTCAACTTTCAAAGCAAACCTTGTATCGCCTGAAAAACTCTTGTTTTCAGACGAGGTGGATCAGGTCGACTTGCCGGGCCTGGAAGGCGATTTCGGCGTTCTGGCCGGCCATACGCCGATCGTTGCGGCGCTGCGCCCGGGGATCGTAGACATTAGAACCGCTGACGTCAGGCAGAGATTTGTAGTGCTGGGAGGGCTGGCTGAATTTTCGAGGGAGGAACTCACCATTCTTGCGGACACTGCCTGACCAGTTGAGGAGTTTGATCTTGCTGACCTCACGGCCCGCATCGAACAAATGCAGGATAACTTGACGAAGATTACGATCGACAAAGAACTTGATCGTGCCATCGAACAGCTCGATCATTACAAAGCCGTCCACAAGAGCTTGACCCTGACCACGGCCTTTTAGCCGCAGGAAATCGATTCAACAGACGGGCCTCGTTTTCTGCCACGTCAGGCCGACCGCGCCGAAAATCCTGACAGCGGGCAGCCCGCATGAGCGCAACGACATGCGGGGAGAGCAAACCCCGGATGTCGCTGCGCTCATCCGGGCTACGGTTCTACAGCTTCGACAAATCCATTTCGGGATCGTAAGCCTTGCCTTCGACGTCCTTGGTGATGACTTGCCCGCAGATCACTTCGCCGCGCAACTGGTCGAATGTCAGAGTCGGTTGCCCGTAAAGCTGCCACCCGCGATTCAGAGCATCGGTCACCCGATGGCAGAATGCGGCGTCATCCTTGCCGGTGAGATATCGGTAGACCTTCATGATGCCCTCGACACGTTCGAACAAGTTTTGGCTCGGCTTCGTAGGGTGGGTTAGCGAAGCGTAACCCACCGAATTCTCGCGAGGCGGCGGATTACGCTACGCTAATCCGCCCTACGAAATCGGCTTCAGCCCCGCCTCGATCGCGGCGCGTCGCGGTTCCAGGAATGGCGGCAACGCCAGTTTTTCACCGAGCGTTTCCATCGGTTCATCAGTCGCAAAGCCCGGGCCGTCGGTGGCGATCTCGAACAGGATGCCGTTGGGCTCGCGGAAATAGAGGCTGCGGAAATAGAAGCGGTCGATCTCGCCGCTGTTGGGGACGCGAAGCTCGTTCAGGCGCTGCGTCCAGGCGTGGTACTGCGCCTCATCTGGCGTGCGAAACGCGACGTGGTGGACGCCGCCGGCGCCCTGACGCGCGACGGGCGAATCCTTGTCTTCGAGCACGTGCAGTTCGGCGGCGGGACTGCTCTCTCCGCCTGCCTCGCCCATCTCGAACACATGAACCTCCGCGCCGTGGGCGACATAGTCGCGCACGCGGCGCATGTTCATCACCTCGGTCAGCACGAAGGCGGTGCGCGAAAGGTCGTGCACGGTCAGCACGATCGGGCCGAGGCCGCGGATCTGGTGCTCCACCGGCACCGGGCTGCGCTCCCACGGCGAGGCGGCGCCCGCGGCCCCATCGTCGATCAGCACCAGCCGCTGACCCTCGCCGTCCTCGAACGGCAGCGTCAGCCGGCCGTCGACCTCGACGATATCGGGGGTCACGGCGCCGGCCTTTCTCAGCCGATCCCGCCAGTAGCCGAGGGTCGCCTCGCCGGCCACGCGCAAGCCCGTGCGCGAGATCGAATTGGTTCCGCGCCGCTCGGGCGCGGCCGGGAAATCGAAGAAGGTGAGATCGGTGCCGGGATTGGCTTTGCCGTCGGCATAGAACAGGTGGTAGGCGCTGACGTCGTCCTGGTTGACGGTCTTCTTGACCAGCCGCATGCCGAGCAGGCCGGTGTAGAACGCCAAATTCTCCCTCGGCTTCGCCGAGATTGCGGTCAGATGATGAATTCCGCCTAGCTGCATTGCATTATCCTCGTAGTCACATCCCCGAAAAATTCGCAGGGAATGGTTGGGCCCTTTGCCGGATCATGTAGGATGTCGCCGGATGATTGGCCAGCGGCACCGTCGCAGCCTGCTTTTAGGGGCAAGTTCATGACCGGGCACCTCATTGTGTCGGACGAAGATGCGACGCGCATCATCAAGCTGCGGCGGCCCGAGAAAAAGAACGCATTCACCCAGGACATGTATCGCGGGATGAGCGACGCCATCGACAAGGCGCAGAACAATCCCGATATCCGCTGCATCATCATAACAGGCGGTTCGGGCGTGTTCACCGCCGGCAACGATCTCGAGGATTTTCTGAAAGAGAGCACCTCGAATACCGATGTGCCACGCGCCACCTCCAACGCCGTAAAATTCCTTTATTCGCTGGCGCACAACGTCAAGCCGATCATCGCCGCCGTGGACGGCGTCGCGATCGGCATCGGCACCACCATGCTGTTCCATTGCGACTATGTGCTCGCCAGCACGACCGCGACCTTTTCGACGCCGTTCATCAATCTCGGGCTGGTGCCGGAAGGCGCATCCAGCCTGTTGATGCCGCGCACCATGGGCCACCAGCGCGCCTTCGCCATGCTGGTGATGGGACGCAAGTTTTCCGCGGACGAGGCGCGCGAGGCGGGCTTCGTCAATGTGGTGGTGGCCCCCGGACACACCGAAGCCGAGGCGCGCAAGGTGGCCCGCGAGATCTGCGCGCTGCCGGCCGAAGCGGTCGCGATCTCGCGAAAACTGCTGAAGCTGCCGCCGGAGGACATGACGCGGCGGATCGACCAGGAGAGCCATCTGTTCGGCGAGCGGATGCACTCGAAGGAAGCGGTGGCGGCGTTCACGGCGTTTTTTGAGCGGAAGAAGGGGTAGCCGAAACGCACGCTTTTGCCTCATCGTCATTGCGAGCGCAGCGAAGCAATCCATCGCGCCGCATCAAGAAAGAATGTTGCTTCGTCGCTGCGCTCCCTTGCACAAACGCTTCGCGTTTGTCGCAGGCAATGACGCGGAAACACCAAGCCACCAACCTGTGTCAGTGTCATGAGCCCCCTCCTCCGTCCCATCCTTGCCTTGGCGATCATGCTGGCGCTTGCCGCATCATCGTTCGCCCAAACCCCGCCGCCCGTCGATCTGCGCATTCTCGCGATCAACGATTTTCACGGCTACCTTCGTCCGCCGCCGGGCGGGATCATTATCGCCGATCCCGAGGACAGGACGAAGAAGATCACCGTTCCCGCCGGCGGCGCCGAACATATGGCGACGCTGGTCGGCCAGCTTCGCGAGGGACATAAGAACTCGATCTTCGTCGCCGCCGGCGACCTGATCGGCGCCAGTCCGTTTCTGTCGGCGATGTTCCATGACGAGCCGACGATCGAGGCGCTGTCGATGATGGGGCTGGATATTTCCTCGGTCGGCAACCACGAATTCGACGAGGGCAAGGACGAACTCCTGCGCATGCAGCATGGCGGCTGCCACCCGGTCGACCAATGCCAGGGACCGCATCCGTTTAAGGGAGCGAAATTTCGCTATCTCGCCGCCAGCACGTTCGAGAAGAGCAGCGGCAAGACTGTATTTCCTCCTTACGAAATCCGCGCGTTCGACGGCATTCCAGTCGCCTTCATCGGCCTGACCCTGAAGGGCACGCCAGGCCTCGTCTCGCCGGTCGGCATTGCCGGCCTCGAATTTCGCGACGAAGCCGCGACGGTGAATGCGCTGACCCCGGAACTGAAGGCACGCGGCGTCGAGGCCATCGTCGTCCTGATCCACGAAGGCGGATTGCCGACCGGGGACTACAACGAGTGCCCTGGCATTTCGGGCCCAATCGTCGACATCGTCAAAAAGTTCGACAAGGCGGTGGACGTGGTGGTCACCGGCCACACCCACCGCGCCTATGTCTGCGAGATCGACGGGCGGCTCGTCACGTCAGGCGACAAATACGGCACACTCGTCACCGCGATCGACCTCAAGCTTGATCCGGCAACGCGCGACGTCATCAGCGCCAAGGCCGACAACAGCATCGTGCGATCAGCCACGCTCGCGAAGAACGCCGGGCAAACCGCGCTGATCGAATCCTACGACAGGCTGGCCGCGCCGATCGCCAACCGCCCCGCGGGCTCGGTGACCGCAACGCTGTCGCGTGTGCCCAACGCAGCCGGCGAAAGCCCGCTCGGCGACATCATCGCGGACGCGCAACTCGCCGCGACCAGCGCTGAAGCGAAAGGCGGCGCGGTCATCGCCTTCACCAATCCCGGCGGCGTGCGCGCCGACGTAACGCGCAGAGAGGACGGCGCGGTGACCTATGGCGACCTGTTCGCCAGCCAGCCGTTCCGCAATCAACTGGTGACGATCACGCTGACCGGAAAACAGATCAAGGACATGCTGGAGCTGCAATGGCTCGATCCGAAGCGGCCAAGGATCCTGCAGGTGTCGAAGGGTTTTTCTTACACATGGGACGCCAGCCGGCCTGACGGCGAACGCGTGCTGCCTGAGCGGATGTCACTGAACGGGCAACCGGTCGATCCCGCCGCAAGCTATCGCGTCACGGTCAACAATTTCCTGTTCGTCGGCGGCGACGGCTTTACCGTGCTCACGGAGGGAACCGCACCGCAGATCGGTGTCTACGACGTCGACGCGCTGCATGCCTATTTTGGGGCGAACAGCCCGATCGGCCCGACCGCCGCCGACCGCATTGTCAGGATCAACTGAGCGGAATGCCGTGGGCCTTTCCGAGCGGCTCCTAACGGCCTAGATTAGCCGATCCCTTGCCGGCGCGCGCCTTAACGCCAGGATCTTGCATGACACTCCTTCTGACCCATTCTGCCTGTCTCGACCATGTCACGCCCCCGGGGCATCCGGAACGTCCCGACCGGTTGCGCGCGGTTGCCGAGGTGCTGGGAGAAGAGCGCTTCAAGCCGCTCACGCGCAGCGAGGCGCCGGAAGGCAATCTGGATTCCGTCACGCTGTGCCATGGCGAGCATTATGTCGGCGAGCTCCGGCATATCGCCCCCCAGAGCGGGATGATCTATATCGACGGCGACACCTCGATGTCGCCGGGCACCTGGGAAGCGGTGATGCGCGGCGTCGGCGGCGCGGTGGCGGCAACCGATGCTGTCATGTCCGGCGCCCATCAGAACGCCTTCGTCGCGGTGCGCCCGCCCGGTCACCATGCCGAGGTCTCGAAGCCGATGGGCTTCTGCTTCTTCGATAATGTCGCTATTGCGGCACGCCACGCCCAGCGCAAATACGGCATCGGTCGCGCCGCGATCGTCGATTTCGACGTCCATCACGGCAACGGCACACAGGACATCTTCTGGCACGATCCGACCGTGATGTATTGCTCGACGCACCAGATGCCGCTGTTTCCGGGCACCGGCGCCAGCGGCGAACGCGGCGAGCACGACACCATCGTCAATGCGCCGCTGGCTTCCGAGGACGGCAGCGCCAAGTTCCGCGCAGCGTTCGAAAACCTGATCCTGCCGCAGTTGCAGAAATTCTCGCCGGAACTGGTGATCATCTCCGCAGGCTTCGACGCGCATCACCGCGATCCGCTGGCCTCGCTCAATCTCAGGGCGGATGATTTCGGCTGGGTCACGCGCAAGCTGATGGATGTGGCCGACGCCAGCGCAGGTGGCCGGGTTGTCTCGGTGCTGGAAGGCGGCTACGACCTGCAGGGGCTGAAAGAGTCGGTTGCGGCGCATGTCACCGCATTGATGCGCGCGTAAACCCCGCCACAATAGGCGCGCAAAATTGTTATTTGATTCTGCGCTCTTACGGGGCGCATTCGGGAACTCGATATGGCCGAAAATACCCAGATGGACGTCAAAAAACTCTCCTTCGAGCGCGCGATCGAGGAGCTCGAATCGATCGTGAAGCGGCTCGAGGACGGCAAGGTGCCGCTCGAGGAATCGGTCACGATTTATGAGCGCGGCGAGGCGCTGAAGCGCCGCTGCGAAGAATTGCTGCGGCAGGCCGAGGCCCGCGTCGACAAGATCACCACCGACGCCAGCGGCCAGGTCACCGGAACCGAGCCGCTCGACGTGCAGTGATTCGGCCGGCCGGAATATCGCCCCCCGCCGGGCCCCCCTCGCAGAATCGAGAGAATATGGGGCGAACGGCACTCGCCTCCCCACTGAAAAGCTGAATGGCCGGCCAATTTGGCAGCCGATTTAGTCACCGATTTAGTTCTTGGCGCCCTGCCCAGCCTGTTATAGTCGGCCACCACCCCGGGGACAGTACGTGCGCGTTCAGCACCGCCATATCATCTATATTCAGGGCTACGATCCGCGCGGGCTGGCGCAATATTACCGCATGTTCCGGACCGAACTGCGCAAGTTTGGCCGGCTCTACCAGCTCCAGGCCACCATCAGCCGGCCCAAGGTCGCTGCCGACGACGAAATCGCGTCCTGGACCATCGATACCAAGGCAGAGGATTGGCAGACCCGCACGGCCTACGATTTCCTCCGGTTCGAGGATTTCATCCAGCAGGATTTGGCGTCGCCGATCTGGCGCACGGTGTTCAGCGCGGTGTGGATCTACTGGCGCCTGGTCTTCGCCGGCACCATCGCCCGCTTCGGCAAGGCGAACTGGCGTTTTGCAACTTTCATCACCTATCCGCATTTGATGCTGTTGCTGGAAGCCGCGGGCGCCGCAGCCATCGCCTTTGTCTTCGAGAAGGGGATGAATGCGCTCGGCATTCCCGACATTTTCAGCATCGCCATCGCGATCGCCCTGTTCGTCGTCCTGCTCGGCACCGTGCTGAAATACACGGAAAACACCACCTACGTGCTCTATCTGCTATGCGACACGATCTGGACCTGGGAGTTCTCGCGTCGCGAGCGCCCGGAATGGGACCAGCGCATCGATCGCTTCGCGCAGCATCTGGTCAAGACCGCCAAAAGCACCGACGCCGAAGAAATCGTCATCGTCGGCCACAGCTCCGGATCGTTCCTGTCGACGGAAGTGCTGGCGCGCGCGCTGAAGCTCGATCCCGCGCTCGGCCGTCACGGTCCGCAGATCGTGCTGCTGACGATCGGCGGCAATTTCCCGATCGTCGGCTATCACGCCGTGTCGAGAGAATTCCGCGACCATCTGCGGATGCTGGCGGTCGAGCCGTCGATCGACTGGATCGACTGCCAGGCCCGCAAGGACGTGATGAATTTCTACCAGTTCGATCCGATCACGGGCCACGGCATCGACGTCGGCGCTGCCAGGCGCAACCCGAAGATCGTGCCGGTCCGCTTCCGCGACATCATCCACCCCGAACATTACGAAAAATTTCGCTGGCAGTTCTTCCGCGTGCATTTCCAGTTCGTGATGGCCAACGAACGGCCCAACGCCTATGACTTCTTCATGATCGTCTGCGGACCGGTCCCGCTCAGCGCGCGCATGGCCGTCCCCGACGCCGCGCTTGACGTCGCCACCGGCGATTCCGGGGTGCGCGATTGGGCCTGGAAAAGGATCGAGGCGGCTACGACAGCGGCCGCAAGTGCCGCCGATTCGAGCAAACTGGAACCATCCGCCCGCCGCAGCGGTTGAAAAATCTAGGTTTTTGGTTACCTGCCCCCAGGAAGCAATCCCGCTCGGCGGGTTGGCTTTGGCGACTGCTTTGGTGTAAAGGTTGCGGTTCTATGGGGTTGGGGAGCAGCCTGCCCGCCAACTTTCGACGGCAGCAAGCGCTTCAAATAGCTAAAGAAACTGAACCGGGAAGGGTTTAGAAGCTACTAACGTGATGCATATCACATGGTTTAAGCCGGAGTGCATCTAGGCTTTCTAATCAGGTACCGGCCCGCCGAGATGGCACCGGGGTCTGGAATTTCACGGCGCGGTTAACGCGCTTCCCGTCTCGCGTCGGGCCTCGCCCTGACATGCAAAATTGGAACATCGCTGTGACCACATTTAGTAAAACGCCGCTTCTCGATACCATCCGCACACCCGACGATCTACGCAAGCTCAAGATCGAGCAGGTGCGTCAGGTCGCGGACGAACTCCGCCAGGAAACCATCGACGCCGTTTCGGTGACCGGTGGGCACTTCGGCGCCGGCCTCGGCGTCGTGGAACTCACCACCGCGATCCACTACATCTTCGATACGCCGCGCGACCGCCTGATCTGGGACGTCGGCCACCAGGCCTACCCGCACAAGATCCTGACCGGCCGCCGCGACCGCATCCGCACGCTGCGCACCGCCGGTGGCCTTTCCGGCTTCACCAAGCGCACCGAGAGCGACTACGATCCGTTCGGCGCTGCGCACTCCTCGACCTCGATTTCGGCCGGCCTCGGCATGGCAGTGGCGCGCGACCTCTCCGGCGGCAAGAACAACGTCATCTCCGTGATCGGCGACGGCTCGATGTCCGCGGGCATGGCCTATGAAGCCATGAACAATGCCGGTGCGATGAACTCGCGCCTGATCGTGATCCTCAACGACAATGACATGTCGATTGCCCCGCCGGTCGGCGCGATGAGCGCCTATCTGTCCCGCCTTTATTCCGGCAAGACCTACCGCTCGCTGCGCGAGGCGGCCAAACAGATCAACAAGCGTCTGCCAAAAATCCTCGCCAACCGCGCCAACCGCGTCGAGGAATATTCCCGCGGCTTCATGATGGACGGCGGCACGCTGTTCGAGGAGCTCGGCTTCTACTACGTCGGCCCGATCGACGGCCATAACCTCGACCATCTGCTGCCGGTGCTGAAGAACGTCCGCGACATGGAAACCGGCCCGATCCTGGTTCATGTCGTCACGCAGAAGGGCAAGGGCTACGGCCCGGCGGAAGCTTCCGCCGACAAGTATCACGCCGTGGTCAAGTTCGACGTCGCCACCGGCGCGCAGGCGAAAGCCAAGCCGAATGCGCCGGCCTATCAGAACGTGTTCGGCCAGAGCCTCGTCAAGGAAGCCGAGAAGGACGACAAGATCGTCGCCATCACTGCGGCGATGCCGTCCGGCACCGGCGTCGACATCTTCAACAAGGCGTTCCCCGACAGGACTTTCGACGTCGGCATTGCCGAGCAGCATGCGGTGACGTTTGCGGCGGGTCTTGCCACCGAAGGCTACAAGCCGTTCTGCGCGATCTACTCGACCTTCCTGCAGCGCGGCTATGACCAGGTGGTCCACGACGTCGCGATCCAGAGCCTGCCTGTACGTTTTGCCATCGACCGCGCCGGCCTGGTCGGCGCCGACGGCGCCACCCATGCAGGCTCCTTCGACAACGCCTATCTCGGCTGCCTGCCGAACTTCGTGATCATGGCCGCGTCCGACGAGGCGGAACTCGTCAACATGGTCGCGACGCAGGTCGCGATCAACGACCGCCCGAGCGCGGTGCGCTATCCGCGCGGCGAAGGCCGCGGCGTCGAAATGCCCGAGGTCGGCACGCCGCTCGAAATCGGCAAGGGCCGCATCGTTCGCCAGGGCAACAAGATCGCCCTGCTCTCGTTCGGCACGCGCATGGCCGAATGCGAAAAGGCGGCCGACGAACTCGCCGCCCACGGCCTCTCGACGACCATCGCCGACGCGCGCTTCTTGAAGCCGCTCGACGTCGATCTGGTGCTGAAGCTGGCGCGCGACCACGAGGTGCTGCTCACCATCGAGGAAGGCTCGATCGGCGGCTTCGGTTCGCACGTGATGCAGACGCTGTCCGACCACGGCATGCTCGACGGCGGTTTGCGGATGCGCGCGATGATCCTGCCCGACGAGTTCATCGACCATGACTCGCCGAATGCGATGTATGCCCATGCCGGACTCGACGCCAAGGGCATCGTCGCCAAGGTGTTCGATGCGCTCGGCAAGGACTACAAGACCGAGACCGTCAAGCTCGCCTGAGGCACAGCCGCTTCGGTTCTGACTTGATCAGAACCGAAGATCTGGCTCTTTCGCCGGTAATCCCATGAAGATCTATCTGGCAGGTCCCGATGTGTTCCTGCCGGACGCCATCGAGATCGGGCGGCGCAAGGCCGCGATCTGCGCCCGCCATGGCCTGACCGGGCTCTATCCGCTCGACAATGCGGTCGATCTTTCGGCCGCCGATGCTTCGCTTGCGATCTTTGAGGGCAACGAGGCCATGATGGACGCAGCCGACGCGATCATCGCCAACCTTACGCCGTTTCGCGGCCCCAGTGCCGACGCCGGCACCGTCTATGAACTCGGCTACATGGCCGGGCGCGGCAAGCTCTGCTTCGCCTACAGCAACGATCCCGCTGACTATGCCGAGCGGGTTGCGCGATCCTTTGCGGTCACGAAAGCCAGTGGCGGCCATCTGATCGACGATGACGGACTGACGGTCGAGGATTTCGGACTGCCTGACAATCTCATGATGATCCACACGCTCGATCTGCATGGTGCTAGAATGGTGACGCCGCGGCAGCGGCCTCTGGATATCTGGCACGATCTGACCTCGTTCGAGACCTGCGTTCGTCTGGCGGCGGATCGCGCCATCGGCAAATCGGGCTGACCTTGGCGAAGACGAGCAACAGCGAAACCTCTCCCCGCAAGCGCGTGGACGTGCTCCTGGTCGAGCGCGGCCTGTTCGAAAGCCGCGCCCGCGCTCGCGCCGCGATCGACGCCGGCGGCGTCACCGCCGACGGCAGGCCCGTGTTGAAGGCCTCGGAGCTGATCGCAGCCAATGCCGAATTGTCCGCGCAGCCCGCGCACCCCTACGTCTCGCGCGGCGGCGTCAAGCTCGCCGGCGCCCTGGAACTGTATCCGATTGAGATCGAGGACCATGTCTGCCTCGACGTCGGCGCCTCCACCGGCGGCTTCACCGAGGTGCTGCTGCAAAACGGCGCGAGCCTCGTCTTCGCCATCGATGTCGGGCACGACCAGTTGCATCCCTCGCTGCGCAATCACCCCAAGATCGTGTCGATGGAAGAAACCGATATCCGCAAGTTCGAGGGCAAGCGGCTGCCGGCACGGCCCGATATCGTCGTCATCGACGTCAGCTTCATTTCCCTGAAGGCGGTGCTGCCGGTGGCGCTGTCGCTGGCAGCCGCGCCAATGCATCTGCTGGCGCTGATCAAGCCGCAATTCGAGGCGGAGCGGAAACACTCCAAGCACGGCATCATCCGCAACGCGATGGTGCATCAGGAAATATGCGACGATATCTCGGCGTTCGCCGCCTCGCTCGGCTGCACCGATATCCAGGTGTTTCCCTCGCCGATCACCGGCGGCGACGGCAATATCGAATTCTTCATGGGCGCGCGCCGTGGCTGACAGCGAGCGTCTCGTCATCGACCATGTCGGCCATCACGGCGACGGCGTCGCTATCGCCGGCGGCGGCAACATCTATGTGCCGTACACGCTGGGCGGCGAAACGATCGAGGCCGCTGCGGTTCCCGGCCACCATCCCGACCGCCGGCGATTGATCAACGTCGAGGCCGCGAGCGTGGAGCGGATCGCGCCGTTCTGTCCGCATTTCGGCGTCTGCGGCGGCTGCGCGATCCAGCATTGGGACGCCGGCCCTTATCGCGCCTGGAAGCGCGAGCTCGTGGTGACGACGCTGGCGCAGGCGGGAATCGATTGCGAGGTGGCGCCCCTGCTCGATGCCCATGGCGCGGGCCGCCGGCGCATCACCCTGCACGGGCGGATGGGAACGCACGACGTCCTTAAGGTCGGCTATGCGGCGGCAGGATCGCACGACATCATTCCGATCGACCGCTGCCCGATCCTGGACCCGCATCTCGGCGGCGCGATCGAGGCGGCCTGGGCGATCGCCGAGCCGCTGATTTCGATGGGCAAGCCGCTCGACATCCAGATCACCGCGACCAATAGCGGGCTCGATGTCGATGTGCGCGGCTCCGGCCCGCTGTCATCCGCCTTGATCACCAGGCTGTCGCGCATCGCGGAACAGCATCGGCTGGCGCGGCTGACGCGCCACGGCGAACTGGTGCTGATGCGAACGCCGCCGGTCATTTCCATCGGCGCCGCACAGGTGGCGCTGCCGCCCGGCTCGTTCCTGCAGGCAACGATAGCGGGCGAGGAAACGCTGGCGGCGCTGGTGTCAGAGCATTGCAAGCGCGGAAAATACATCGCCGACCTGTTCTGCGGCGTCGGCCCCTTCGCGCTGCGGCTGGCGGCAAAGTCGCGTATCGCCGCCTTCGACAGCGACGCCGGCGCGGTCACAGCCTTGCAGAAGGCCGCGACTTCCACCTCAGGACTGAAGCCGGTCAAGGCCGAGGCGCGCGATCTTTTTCGCCGTCCGCTGATGCCGCAGGAGTTGCGCGACTACGACACGGTCGTGTTCGATCCGCCGCGGCAGGGCGCACAGGCGCAGGTGACGCAATTGGCTGCGAGCAAGGTGCCGACGGTGGTCGCGGTGTCCTGCAACGTCACGACGTTCGCGCGCGACGCGAAGATCCTGATCGATGGCGGCTACAGAATCGAAGGCGTCACGCCGGTCGATCAGTTTCGCCACACACCGCATGTGGAGCTGGTGGCAAGGTTTAGGCGGTAAGCGCCCTGTCTTCACCCTCCCCTGGAGGGGGAGGGTCGGCTCGCATGAGCGTAGCGAAATGCGAGACGGGGTGGGGTGACGGTCTCTCCACTCGGGCGCTGTTGGATGTGGAGAGACCTTCACCCCACCCCGCCGCGCGTTGCACGCGCGTCGACCCTCCCCCTCCAGGGGAGGGTAAGAACGATCACCTTCCCCAGCGGTCCTGCCAGATCTTTTCGCCGATCATGCAATTGACGCGCGGCTCCCTGCCGGCGGCAGGCACGACGGGGCGCTCCGGGGTGCGGCCTGCGATTTCGAGCAGCAGCTTGGTACGGATCGCTTCCTTGAACTTGTCGCGGTCCTTGATCGTGACGACGAAGGAGCCGGGGCCGCCGATGACGCAGTCCTCGTAATAGAAATCGAGGTTGTCGATATCCATGGTGGAGTAAGACGGCTCCTTCACCATGATCGGCAAGCCGTTGATGACGATGCCCTTTCCCACCGCGGCGTCGCGCGCGATGACGACCGGTGCGCCGTTGTTGTTCGGGCCGTCGCCTGAAATATCGATCACCCGCCGCAGGCCGCGGTGCGGGTTCTCGTCGAACAGCGGCATGGCGAAGTTGATCGCACCCGAGATCGAGGTGCGCGAGGCGCGGCGGATCGGGGTCTTGACGATTTCATTGGCGACGGCGTCGGCCGTTTCGGGCCCGTCGATCACGCGCCAGGGGATGATGATCTTCTGGTCGGTGGATGCCGCCCATTCGAAATAGGTGATCGCGATCCGGCCGTTCGGACCGGTCTTCAGCGCCTGCAAAAATTCCTTGGAGACGATCGCCTGCGCGTAACCCTCCCGCTGCAGCGCGAGTTCATCCAGGTCCATCGAATAGGAAACGTCGACGGCGAGGACGAGTTCGACGTCGACGGTCGGATTGGTTTCCTTGTCGGCCAGTTGACGGCTGACGGCGTTCGGCTGGTGGCCCGGCCGGTTCGTCTGATACGGCGCGGCAATACCCGCCACATCGCCGCCGGCGAGCACGCCCGCGATAAGCACGACCCCGATCGAGACATACCAGCGCATAGCGGCCCTCCCGTCGAACGACAGTGATGGTGACATGCAAAACGGCCAACGCAAAGCGCTGAAATCATTTGTTCTTCACATTCGGGTTAGGATCAGGCTTCGTCCACAGCCGGCCTGCTCGGCAGGTTCCCGCGCAGCGATGAGCCTGTGCGCTACCGAATTGAATGATTAGCGCGACAGACGCGACGCTCGCGGAAATGCTGATCGCGGGCGAAGGCGGCCCGGCCGATCCCAAGCGCGCGCTGTCGCTGCTGAAAGGCACGTCCGATAGCTGGATGGCAAAAGGGATGCTCGGGCAGCTCACCCTCGATGGCAAACTGGTGCCGCGCGACATTCAGGAGGCGGTCAACCTGATCGACCGCGCCAGCTCCTACGACTTTAACGCCCGCATGCAGGTCGTGCGGCTGCTTGCTGAATTTCCGCAAACGCGGGTCGGCCATCCCAAGCGCACGCTCTACGATGCCGTTGAAGCCGCGGAACTCGACGAACCCGGTGCGATGGAGGCCCTGATCGAGCTGAAACTCTCGGCAAACGCCCAGTTTCAGGACCGGCCTGGAGCCTGTAAACTGATCGAGACGGCCGTCAGCCGCGGCGATCAGACCATGGCGCACCGTCTGGCGGACTGCCGCGCCAACTGAGCGCGGCGGGCCCGCCGGAATTCGCTCGCTTCGGGACTATGCTGGAATGGCTGATACCACCGCCACGCCAAAAACAAAGGTCAAAACCAAGACCGAGCGGCCGCGCCTGCACAAGGTGATCCTGATCAACGACGACTACACGCCGCGCGAATTCGTCGTCACGGTGCTGAAGGCCGAATTCCGCATGACCGAGGACCAGGCCCACAAGGTGATGATAACCGCGCACCGGCGCGGCGTCTGCGTGGTTGCCGTGTTCACCAAGGACGTCGCCGAGACCAAGGCGACCCGCGCCACCGACGCCGGCCGCGCCAAGGGCTACCCGCTGTTGTTCACGACCGAGCCGGAAGAGTGACATCTCCGTAGCCCGGATGGAGCGCAGCGTAATTCGGGCTACGGCATCACGCCGCCGACGTCTCGTCGGCCAGACCATAGACGCGCGCGGCCTTGGCGAAGCCGGCGACCGGAAACTCACCGAGATCGCTCCAGCCTCCCCGGCAAATGCCGGCAAACCCTTCTGACGCCACGATGGTGCGCTTGGTTTGGCTGGCGATCTTTTCCAGCCGCGCCGCCAGATTCACCGCCGGTCCAATGCAGGTGAAGTCGAGCCGGTTGCCGCCGCCGATATTGCCATAGAGAATCCGTCCGACATGCAGCGCGACGCCGAAGCGAAATCGTTCGACGGCGTCGCCGATCGGGTACTGCAAGTCGGCGACGCTGGCGCGGGATTCCTGGGCGGCTTCGAGGACCCGAGAGCAAACCTGCTGCTCGTCGCCGACATATTCGTCGATCGGGAAAACCGCGAGCAGGCCGTCGCCCATATATTTCAGCACTTCGCCGCCATGATTCCGGATCGCGGTCACCTGGCAGTCGAAGTAATTGTTCAGGACGTCGACCACGGTTTCCGCCGGCACGCGATCGGACAATGAGGTGAAGCCGCGCAGGTCGGACAGCCAGATCGCGGCATTCATCGTCTCGGTGTGGCCGCGCCTGATCTGGCCACCGAGGATACGCTCGCCGGCGCGGTTGCCGACATAGGTGTCCAGCAGGCTCGCCGCCATGCGGCGCCAGTTGATGATCTCGATCACCCGCGATAGCGGCGTGATCAGCCCATGCAGGGCCGCCATCTGTTCTTCGGTGAAGCCACCGGCCTGCTTGGTGGTCCAGCTCGTGGCATGAATGGTGCCGTCGGTAAAAAACAGCGGCAGCGCGGTGTAATCGGTGACACCCTCGGCGCGGAGATCCTCGATAATCGGAAAGCGCTTGCTTGCGGGGTCGTCGATGCGGGCGTGAACTTCCAGCCCCTCCTGGAAAACGATCTTCAGGGGGCTGTTGTGAAAATCCGGAGATTCCAGAATTCCGAAATCGACTGTTCCGACCTCGACCTCGGCGCCCGGCTTCCAGATGAAATTGCGCCCGTAAATTTCGGGATGCAGGGTGCGGACGAAGACGCCGACGCGCCACAACGGCAGCCCGGCCGCGACCATCCGTTCGCAGCACTCGGCCATAAATCGGGTCGGGCTGGTTGCCGACCTCCCGCCGTCAATCAGCCAATCGATCAGCTTTTGCAGTTCTGAGGCATTCATGGCGCCGGTATTTGCCGCGCAACTGCAGCGCGCGTCAAGCGCGCTCCCACGACAGCCGGCGTGACCCGGCGACGGAGCTGAGCTAGCTTTACGGCGCAAAAACAAAAGGAAACGTCAAAAGTGTACGACATCATCATCGTCGGCGGCGGATCAGCGGGCTCGGTCATGGCCCACCGGCTATCCACTGGGAGTGCCAACAAAGTCCTGCTCTGCGAAGCAGGCCAGGACATGCCGCCCGGCAACGAGCCGCCCGAGATCCGCGACAGCTATTCAGGACTGGCCTATTTCGATCCGCGCTTCCACTGGACCGAACTGAAGGTCACCACCCAGGTCGTCAGCCACAACAACCCCGATGAAGGCCGCCCGCCGCTGCGCAAGTATGAGCAGGCGCGCGTGTTGGGCGGCGGGTCCTCCATCAACGGTCAGATGGCCAATCGCGGCGCGCCGACCGATTACGCGGAGTGGGAAGCCCGCGGCGCCGCGGGCTGGAACTGGAAGGACGTGCTGCCCTACTTCAAGAAGGTCGAGCGCGACCTCGATTTCGACGGGCCGTTCCACGGCAAAGACGGCCGTATCCCGGTCCGCCGCATTCCGCAGGCGCATTGGACCCGGCATTCGCAAGCGATGGGCGAGGCCTGCAAGCTCGCCGGCTTTGCGTTCCTGCCCGACCAGAACGGCGAGTTCACAGACGGCTACTTCCCCGTGACACACTCCAATCAGGACGAGCAACGTGTCTCGGCCGCGATGGGCTATCTCGATCGCGAAACGCGTAAGCGCGCCAACCTGACCATATCGACCAACACGCAGGTCAGGGAGTTGCTGTTCGAGGGCACGCAATGCGTCGGCGTGAAAGCGCTGGTCGATGGAAGGGAACAGGAATTCCGTGGTCGCGAAATCATTCTTTCATGTGGCGCGATTCATTCGCCGGCGCATCTCTTGCGCGCCGGCATCGGACCGGTCGGGCATCTGAAGGAGATGGGCATTCCGGTCCTGACGGGCCTCGCGGGTGTCGGCCAGGGTCTGATGGATCATCCGTCGATCGCGTTGTCGTCCTATGTCCGCCGTGGCGCGCGCATGAACGAGCACACCAGACGCCACATCCAGATGGGGCTGCGCTATTCCTCGGGGCTTCCGGGCGTACCTGCCGGCGACATGTTCGTCGCCGTTCTCACCAAGTCGGCCTGGCACTCGGTCGGCGAGCAGATCGCCTCGCTGCTCACCTTCGTCAACAAGACCTATTCCGAGACCGGGCAGGTCAAACTCGCCTCGCGCGACCCGCGCGCAGAACCAGTTGTCGAGTTCAACCTGCTGTCCGACAGGCGCGATCTCGACCGCCTGATGAGCGGCTTTCGCAAGATGGCGGCGCTGCAGATGAGCGCGCCGCTCAAGGCGGTCACCGACAAGCCATTCCCGGCCTCGTATTCCGACCGCGTGCGAAAGATCGGCGTGGTCAATACCAAGAACAAGGTCCTCACCGCCATTGCCGCTGTCCTGATGGACGGGCCGGCGGCGCTGCGTCACGCCATGATCGACAATTTCATCGTCGAAGGTTTTACGTTCGAGCAGGTCATGAGCGACGACGAGGCGCTCGAAGCCTTCGTGCGCAAGGCGGCGATCGGCGTGTGGCATGCCTCGTGCTCATGCCGGATGGGCCGCGCGGACGATCCGATGGCGGTTGTCGATACGCAAGGCCGGGTCAAGGGCGTGCAGGGTTTGCGCGTGGTCGATGCCTCGATCTTCCCGGTGGTGCCATGCGCCAACACCAATTTTCCGGTCCTGATGGCGGCGGAAAAGATCGCAGACGCCATGAGTCTGTAGGGCGGATTGAGCCGAAGGCGTAATCCGCCGCGTTGCGGTCCTTGAAGGCGGATTACGCTAACGCTAATCCGCCCTACAAAATCTACCCGCCGACCTGCCCGCGATGGCGCAGGAAGTGATCCGCCAGCACGCAGGCCATCATCGCCTCGCCTACCGGCACCGCGCGGATGCCGACGCAGGGGTCGTGGCGGCCCTTGGTCATGATGTCGGTATCGGCGCCCGCGCGATCCACCGTCTTGCGCGGCGACAGGATCGAGGAGGTCGGCTTCACCGCGAAGCGCACCACCACCGGCTGGCCGGTCGAGATGCCGCCGAGCACGCCGCCGGCATTGTTGGAAAGAAACCGCGTGCCGTTATTGCCGGTGCGCATCTCGTCGGCGTTTTCCTCGCCGGACAACTCGGCGGCGCCAAAGCCCGCGCCGATCTCGACGCCCTTCACCGCGTTGATGCTCATCATCGCGGCCGCCAGCTCGCCGTCGAGCTTGGCATAGATCGGCGCACCCCACCCCGCCGGCACGCCTTCAGCCACCACTTCGATGACGGCGCCGATCGAGGAGCCGCTCTTGCGGATGCCGTCGAGATATTGCTCGAAGAACGCGGCCTTGTCCTTATCCGGGCAATTGAACGGATTGCGCGCGATCTCGTCCCAGTCCCATTTGTCGCGGTCGATCTTGTGCGGGCCCATCTGCACCAGCGCGCCGCGCACCTTCACGTCAGGCAGGATTTTGCGCGCGATGGCACCGGCCGCCACGCGCGTAGCCGTCTCGCGCGCCGACGAACGGCCGCCGCCACGATAGTCGCGCAGGCCGTATTTGGCCTCATAGGTGAGGTCGGCGTGGCCGGGGCGAAACTTGTCCTTGATCTCGGAATAGTCCTTGGAGCGCTGATCGGTGTTCTCGATCAGCAGCGCGATCGGCGTCCCCGTCGTCACCTGCACGCCTGTCTCGGGATGGGCCATCACGCCGGACAGGATCTTTACCGCGTCCGGCTCCTGGCGCTGGGTGGTGAAGCGCGATTGTCCCGGACGGCGGCGATCGAGATCGTGCTGGATGTCCTCATTGGTCAGCGGGATCAGCGGCGGGCAGCCATCGACCACGCAGCCGATCGCGATCCCGTGGCTCTCGCCGAAGGTCGTGACCCGGAACAGATGGCCGAAGGTGTTGTGGGACATTTGGCTCGCTTGGCTCGTAAGTCAGTTCTGACTGTCGTAACGCGCGGGGAAACGGTGGTCAAACTCGCAACCGTCATTCCGGGGCGATGCGAAGCATCGAACCCGGAATGACGGTGTTAAACATCGCCCTTAACTATACTTCCGCAAACCCCCGTCGCGGAACACGTAGACCGCGCCCTGTTCGATCAATAGGTCGGCGGCGCTCTGCGGTGTCTCGATGCCCAGCGCCACCATCAGCGCCCGGGCCGTGCCGCCATGGGCCACGGCGACGGTGTCGCCCTTCACGGAATCGTACCAGTCGCGCATCCGGGCCTGCACTTCCGCGTAGGTCTCGCCGCCTTCCGGCGCCATCGTCCATTTCGCCGTCAGCCGCCTGGCATACAGCACGGGATCGGCGGCCTGCATCTCGGCCAGCGTCGAGCCCTCCCAGACGCCGTAGCCGATCTCGCGCAGGCGGTCGTCGAGCGCATATTCTTCCGGCGGCAGCTCCAAGGCGCTGCGCACCAATTCCATCGTTGAGCGCGCACGGCCGAGCGGGCTGGCGACGAACGGCAGCGAAGACTTGTCGCGGCCATCGCGCTTGAGGAGATCGGCCAGAACATTGCCGGCATGGGCCGCCTGCCTGCGGCCGAGATCGTTCAGCGGAATGTCCTGCGCACCCTGCAGCCTTCCTTCCGCATTCCACGACGTCTCGCCATGGCGGATGTAGTAGATCACGGGGGCGGGCATCGGACTATCAGGCTATTCCTTCGCAACCGAATTGGAGAGCGAGATAGCTTCCCAGTTCGGCTTGGAGGTACACCAGCACTCCGGCGCGGTCGAGCCTAAATCGGCTTCCGGATTAACGCCGCTTCAGGTAGGCCTCAATGCTGGAATAGACACCCCGATTGGGTGTTATGTTGGGTAAGGCGTTCGCGCCTCATGACTCTTGCAACTCTTGCAATCTGGTACTGATGAGCGCGTTTCGTCAAAGTGTCGAAGCCATGATTCCGGCGCTCCGCCGCTATGCACGTGCGCTCGCGCGCGATGCCGACATCGCCGACGATCTGGTGCAGGACACGCTGGTGCGCGCGTTGCGTTCGGAACGGCTGTTTCTCGGCGGCGACGTCAGGAGCTGGCTCTATACGATCCTGACCAATTTGAACAAGAACCGGCGGCGGTCGCTGGCGCGGCGGCCGCAATTCATGCCGCTGCTCGACAACAACCCCGACGCCAGCGGCACCGAGGCGGAGGGCCGCGACATCGCCCGCGCGCTCGCAAGTCTGGTGGAAGAGCAGCGCTCCGTGCTGCTGCTGGTGATGCTGGAAGGACTGAGTTACCGCGAGGTCGCCGACATCCAGGGCGTGCCGATCGGCACCGTAATGTCCCGGCTTGCCCGCGCACGCGCGCATGTCAAAGCTTCGCTCGAAGGCGAGCGTACGGCGCTGCGGCGGGTGAAATGAAGAAAACGTAACGTACAGGCGGATCAGAGACTAGACGCAGGATCAGGAAGAGACAGAGACGACAACGATGACCGATCGCAACATTCCCGTCACCGAAGACGAGCTGCATGCTTACGTCGACAACGAGCTGCCGGCGGAACGCCGCGGCGATGTCGAGGCGTGGCTCGCCTCGCATCCCGACGATGCCGCGCGGGTGCAGTCGTGGCGCACGATGGCGGAAGCGCTGCATGCCCGGTACGATTCCATTGTCGACGAAGCGGTGCCGAAGCGGCTCGAGATCGAGCGGCTGGTGCAACAGCCGCGCAAATGGGTGTACGGCGCGATCGCGGCCACGCTGGCGGCGTTCATCGTCGGCGGTGGCGTCGGCTGGCTCGCGCGCGGCGCGACGGCAGCGCCCTCGGCCTTCCAAAACCTGACGGTGCACGCGATCGAAGCGCACCGGCTTTACGTGGTGGAAGTGCGCCATCCCGTCGAGGTGCCGGGCAGCGAACGCAGCCATCTGCAGCAGTGGCTGACCAAGCGCTGCGGCTGGGTCGTCCGCGCGCCCGAACTGGCGGGCGCCGGATTAAAACTGGTCGGCGGGCGGCTGTTGCCGGGTTCCGGTGGTCCGGCATCCTTCATGATGTATGAGAGCGCCTCGGGCGAACGTTTCACGATCTACACCGCAAAATCGAGCGCCGAGGCGACCCAGATGCGATTCGCAGCGGAAGGCAAGGAAAGCACGCTGTTCTGGGCCGATGACGGCGTCGTCTATGCGGTGGTGTCTACCGGCGCCGATCGGGGGCGGCTGACGCAGGTTGCCCAGGCGGTCTACGATCAGATGGAGAAGAAGAGCTAACCGTAGCCCGGGTGAAGCCAACGGGTCGCGCGAACGCGCGCCCGATGACAGGCTCCGCGAAACCCGGGATCTGTGCGACCGGGTGGAATGTTCCCGGATTGCGCTTCGCTTCATCCGGGCTACCGGCGAGAAAAAGCGGCAGATTGGCAACACCGCGCCGCTTGTCCCAATTCTGACATCGAAAATCTGGAATGAAACCACCAGCGCGTCTCATTAATGCACCGGGTGATCACGCGAAAATGAGTAGCGCTCGATCCGCCGATCGGCGCAAGCGGCCTCGATCGGGGTTTGGTACCGCGCTGGTCCCCCTTTCGAGGCCGCCCCTTTTTCCGGAAAACCCTTTGTTCTCCGGGAAATAGGCCGATTTTTTGGGAAAAATTCCTGCCAGGCCCCGTACTGCTCGACGCGTGTTTTCGTGCCGCGAATCGCGGCCGAATCGCTCGACTCAGCCGAAATCGCTGCGCGGATTATAAGGGTGGCCGTCGCGCCACTTTTCCATCAATGCCTCAAGCTCGGCATCGTTCCCGTCAGGCAGAATTATTCGGGTAGTGACGAACAGGTCTCCGGTTCCCCCCGCTTTGGGCAGACCCTTGCCCTTGAGGCGGAAAATGCGGCCGCTGGAGGTATTTTTCGGAATTGACAGTTCGACCGCGCTGCCGAGGGTCGGCACCCGGACCTTGCCGCCCAGCACCGCCTCATAGAGCGTAATCGGCAGATCCAGCCGCAAATCGCTGCCATCGACCTTGAAAAAAGGATGTGGCGCGATGCTGACCGTAATCAGGAGGTCACCCGGCGGGTGGCCCGGCGCGGTTTCGCCCTGCCCCTTCAGCCGGATCTGCTGGCCGGCGGTGACGCCCGCCGGAATCCTGACGTTGAGCTCCTTGCCGGTCGGCAGACGGACACGCTTTTCCCCGCCCTTGACCGACTCTTCCAGCGACACCGTCATCGCGACATTCAGATCGAGATCGAGGCCGATCCCGCCGGTGTCGAATTCAAAGGTCCTGCCACCGCCCGGACGTCCGCCCCGACCCGCGCCGCCGCGGGCCGCACCGCCGAACATACTGTTGAGGATATCCTCAAAGCCCGCCCCGCCAGCGCCGCCGGGACCGCCACCGGTGCGAAAGCTGTAGGACTCGAAGCCGCCGGGCCCACCGGCGCGGCCGCGCGGGTCGCCGCCGCCAAAGCCGCTACCAGAAAAACCCTGGAAGCGGGGCTTGCCCTCGGCGTCGATCTCGCCGCGATCGAACTGCTTACGCTTGTCCTCGTCGCCAATGATCTCGTTGGCGGAATTGATCTCGGAAAAGCGCGCAGCCGCCTTCGGATCATCCTTGTTGCTATCCGGGTGATGCTTCTTGGCGAGCTTGCGATAGGCGCTCTTGATCGCCGCAGCGCTGGCGCCCCGCGGCACCCCCAAGACCTCATAGGGGTCGCGCATCCGTCAGGTCTCCTTCACGGGAATTCGGTTTTTGAAGCTTAGAGCAATTCGTCCGCTTTGGCTTTATCTGGGGAGCCAGTTGCATTTTTGCAACGGCTGGAAGGCTGGTTTATCCCCTCGTCCAGGGCTTGATCGTATGGATTTCCCATCGACCTTGGCCGGCCTTGCAGGCAGCGCCCTGCAGCCAGCTTTCCGCGCGGCCGTTGACGTAGCTCGCCAGGAAATCCCGGCAGGTGCGCCCGTCGTCCGCGGAATAGGCCTGGGACAGCGGCGTCACCGAGCCGCGCGCGCCGGTTTCCGGATTTGCCCAAGGCTGGCTGGAATCCTTGTCGCCCTTGGTCAGCACGTCGGAGGCGGCGGTGCGTGCAAAGGCGAGATCGCTCTCGGTCGGCACCGGCGGGTTGCCCGGTTGCTTGGCCAGCGAACCCGTGACGTCAGTGGCGTCCATCTTGGCGTAGGCGTCCGGGCGCGACAGGCTGCAGCCGCCCGAGCTGAGACCGATCAAAATCAAGGTCATCGCGGCTCCCGTCGGCCCGATCGCCGATAGGCCAACGCGTCCCCATGCCCTATATAGGGCGAGCCCGTATCGGGGCTGCAACGCGCTCTGGGACGCGAAGGTGCGCAACTGGGACTCCTGACATGACGGACACGACCTCCATCAAACACCCGGCACCGTTAATATCGGGTGATTTTACCGCGGCCGAGGAACCGTTTGCGCTGTTCGCCGAGTGGTTTGCGGAAGCCGTGAAGTCCGAGCCGAACGATCCGAACGCGATGGCGCTGGCCACCGTTGACTCGGACGGGCTGCCGGATGTCCGGATGGTGCTGATGAAGGGCTATGATGCGGATGGTTTCGTGTTCTACAGCCACATCGCCAGCCAGAAGGGCCGCGAACTCGCCGCAAATCCTAAGGCGGCTTTACTATTTCACTGGAAGTCGCTGCGCCGTCAGGTCCGCATCCGCGGCAACGTGTCGCCCGTGACCTCGGAGGAAGCCGACGCCTATTTCGCCACGCGGCCGAAGCAGGCGCAGATCGGCGCCTGGGCCAGCAAGCAGTCGCAGCCGCTGGAAAGCCGGTTTGCCTTCGAGCAGGCGATCGCGCTAGTCGCCGCCAAATACATGATCGGCGAAGTGCCGCGCCCTCAAGGGTGGAGCGGCTGGCGCATTCACCCTTCGCGTTTCGAATTCTGGCACGACCGCCCGTTCCGCCTGCACGACCGCATCGAATTCCACCGCGATGCGCCGGCACAAGCCTGGAGCAAGGTGCGGCTCTATCCCTGATGCCACGAACCTAGACGCTGTTCAAAGCTGAAAGACCCACATGCCCCCTTCATCCAACGCGCCGCGGCGCACGCTGCTCTTGACCGGTGCCAGCCGCGGCATCGGCCACGCCACCGCGATCCGGTTCTCCTCCGCCGGCTGGCGCGTCATCACCTGCTCGCGGCACGCCTTTCCGGAAGTCTGCCCGTGGGGCGCCGGCCCGGAGGACCACATCGAGGTCGACCTCGCCGACCACGCCGATACCACGCGCGCGATCTCCGAGATCCGCAAGCGGCTGGAGAACGACGAGTTGCATGCGCTGGTCAACAACGCCGCGATCTCGCCGAAGGCGCCGGATGGCAGCCGGCTCAGCACCATGGACACCGACATCGAAACCTGGAGCCATGTTTTTCGCGTCAACTTCTTCGCCCCGATCATGATGGCGCGCGGCCTGATCGAGGAATTGAAGCACGCAAAGGGCGCGGTGGTGAACGTTACCTCGATCGCGGGCTCGCGCGTGCATCCTTTCGCGGGCGTCGCGTATGCGACCTCGAAGGCGGCGCTTGCTTCACTCACCCGGGAAATGGCCTCCGACTTTGGCCGCGTCGGCGTCCGCGTCAACTCGATCGCGCCAGGCGAGATCGACACCTCGATCCTGTCGCCGGGCACCGAGAAGATCGTCGAGCAGCAGATTCCGATGCACCGGCTCGGCACACCGGACGAGGTCGCCAAGATCATCTATGTGCTGTGCACGGAAACCAGTTCCTACGTGAACGGCGCCGAGATCCACATCAACGGCGGCCAGCACGTTTAGGAATTGACGGTCTCGTAGGGTGTGCAAAGCGAAGCGTGCCCACCGTTCTTTCAGCGGATCAAAGTGGTGGGCACGGCGCAAGCGCGCCTTTGCCTACCCTACGCGACCTCGTGCCGTTCACTCCGCGTAAAACTTACGCGTCGCGGTCCGCAACGCCGCAGCTTCGAGATTGAACGTGCTCGAACACTCGTCCTCGTTCTCGCCGTCCGCCAGCACAGCACCGCAATGCCGGCAAAGCCGCGTCGAGAACGCCTGCGCCTTGCCAACGACGCGGCCCTGCTGATAGCGCGCAAGATCGATGACGTTGCGTGGCGACATTATGAGTTTCTCAACCATGGGATCCTCGCGGCCTGAGAGACACGTTATCGCAGACAAGTTTCGACCATTCGTTCAGCGCACCGCTCAAATTTTAGCGGTGGAGTTGAGCCGATCTTCGCAGGTGTGGAGCCGCAGGGAACCGCTGCTCTACAGCCACTTCTTCCACCTGAACAGGAAGTACGGCAGCACGGCTGCCATGAGCATCAAGAACAGCGCCATCGGATAGCCGTGCGCCCATTCGAGTTCCGGCATCGCCTTGAAGTTCATGCCGTAGATCGAGGCGATCAGCGTCGGCGGCATCAGGACAACGGCCATCACCGAGAACAGCTTGATGATGTTGTTCTGCTCGAGATTGACGACGCCGAGCATGGCGTCGAGCGTGAAGGTGATCTTGTTGGAGAGATAGGACGAATGGTCGGTCAGCGAGACGACGTCGCGCTGCATGGTCTTGAGCTGCTCGCGCATGTCCTTGGACCATTTGGCACCTTCCACCACCGCCGACAGGAAGGTGACGACGCGGCCGATCGAGACCAGGCTCTCCCGGATCTTCGAGACCAAATCCCCCTTTCGCCCAATCGCGATCAGGATCTGGGAATATCGCTTGGCCTGGCCATGGCGCGCGCTTTCGGGCTCGAAGATGTCGTGGGAGACCTGATCGACCTCGGCGCCGGCGCGCTCCAGAATGTCGGCGCAGCGGTCGATCACCGCGTCCAGCAGTTCCATCAGCACCATTTCGCCCGATATCGCGGGCATGCATGAGCGCGCCAGCTTGTGCTCGACGAGGGCAAACGGCTTCGGCTCGTCGTAGCGCACCGTCACAAGGCGGTGGCCTGCGAGGATGAAGGTAACGGCCGTGGTCTTCGGCATGTCGGTGTCGGATTGGCACATCAGCGTCGCCGTCATGTAGCGGCCGCCGTTCTCGATATAGAGCCGGCTGGAAATCTCGATTTCCTGCATGTCCTCCCGGGTCGGTATCGCGATGCCGGCCAGCCGCTCGACCGCGCGGTCCTCCTCCAGCGTCGGGTTCAACAGGTCGATCCAGACCGCATTGTCCGGCAGCGCCGCCGGATCCGCGGCGGGGAGCTTCTTCAGGGTGGATTCGGAGGGAACAAACACCGAAAACATGGGCAACTCCAGAACGGGGCGGCAGTCTCTTGTCTTGCTCTTGTCTTGACGCGTTTTCTCGACGCGAATCGGTACCCATTTCGCTTGAAAACGCTATGGCTACCCAGCGGCACTAACCCGATTCTGGCAAGCGCTTCATGACGGGCGCATTAACCGCCGATCCATATTTGTGGCAGCGAGGTGGCATCTATGGCGGAGGGGTGGCGTCGACGCGGCCCGGATTTGTCCCCGGCACCACCCCTGCACAGAAACCAAGCGGAACTCACAAAATTTGCGGCACAAAAGCCACAGCCAGCCTTCCGCAGCGCCGAACGGGCACGCAAATGCTGGCATAAATGCCAGTTTTTGCGGATACTGGGATTAATGGAATCGTCGCGTTTTTGGCACAAGATTGTTGCTGCGAACGCCAGATCTTCGATTGGAAGTGTGCCATGTCGTCGCTGAAAGTAATCCTGGGGTTGTTCGCCGTCGGCCTTGCGTTGTCCGGCTGTATGCCGGCAACCACCTATCAGGCCGCCCCTGAAGCCACCCTCAAGCCGAACGACAAGGCGCAGCTCGCCAAGGCGCGCTACGCCGCGGTTAAGCCGGCAGAGCCGTTCCGCCGTGCCATCGTCGACTATCACCGCAAGGAACAGCCCGGCACCATCGTCGTCGATTCCGATAATCATTACCTCTATCTGGTCCAGGATAGCGGCAAGGCGATCCGCTATGGCGTCACCGTCGGCGAGGAAGCCCTCGCGTTCTCCGGCATCGCCAAAGTCGGCAACATGGCGGAATGGCCGAAATGGACGCCCACGGCCGACATCCACAAGCGCATCGAAGGGCTGCCTGCCTCCGTGCCCGGCGGCGTCGACAATCCGCTCGGCGCCCGCGCGCTCTACCTTTACCAGGGTAACAAGGACACCCTGTTCCGCATCCACGGCACCAACCAGCCGGAATATATCGGCGCCTCGATCTCCTCGGGCTGCATCCGCATGACCAACGAGGACGTCATCGACCTCTACAGCCGGGTGAAGCAGGGCACGGTGGTTGTCGTGCTCGAACCCAAGCAGGGCGACTCGCCGTACAATTCCAAGATGGCGCTGCAGGGCGGCGGCAGCAGCGGCCCGATGCCGCAGTAGCCGACGCCGGTTACACCGCAGTCGAAGATCAAGAGCGCCGGTTTTGCCGGCGCTTTTTCTTTGCAGGCTTCTCCTCGCGCGGCGGCGCGGCCTCATCCGATTTCTCGGCATCCGATTTTTCGGCGCCCGGCTCGGCAACAGACTTCGCATCGGACTTCGCATCGGACTTGGCTTCAGACTTGGCACCAGACTTGGCATCGTCCGGTTTGGCGGCGACCTCGCGCGGCGGCGCTTCGTCGGGCCGCTCGGCCGGCAATAGCGGCGCTTTTTGCGGCAGCGAGTCCCACACATCCCACTGGCAGATCCGGTAATTGTTTCGCCGTTCCATCAGGTCGAGATGGATATGGTCCTCGTGGTACCAGTCCGAGCCCGGGCCGAGCACGGTCGAGAACCGCGTGCAGGCGGAATGCAGCACACTTTCGCGCAATCCCCGCGGCACGGTGCGGTCGGTCAGCGAGATCGTGCTGCCGTCGGTGAACTTGAAGGCGCGAACGTCGAGCGCGTTGGCGCGGCCATGTTCGGAAAGCTGGGCGCCGACGATGCGGTTGCGGCCGCGGCACTCGAACGAGTCGAAATTGTCGAGATTGGAGACGGCGGTGCCGAGGCGCTCCGCCAGCGGCGCGATATCACTGCGGATCCAGTTGGCCAGAGCTGCCGCCATCTTACAGCGCAGGATCGCCGCCGGCTTCACCGAAACCTGCCGCTTGTCCGGCAGCACGATCGCCTCCAGCCGCACCAGATCCTCGCCCCCGCAGCCGCCGGCGCCCTTGATGTCGGGGATGCTGGGCGCAATGGCGACTTCGTCCGTCAGCGCCAGCCGGCAGGCCGATGGCTGTGGCGCGGGCTGCGGCGCGGGCGCGGCCTGTTGCTTGGCCTTGTCGTTCTCAGGCGACGCCTGCCCTTTCCGGGCGGGCTCCTCAGGCTCGGCAGATGTCGCCTCGGCGGGACGCGGCTTCGGCAGCGGCACAACCACGTGGCGCGCCTTTCCTCGCGCGCGGGGCTGCAAATGCTTGAACAGGTCGTCCCACGGGGCCGCGCGCGAGGTTTTCGCCGCCCAGGCCGGCTCGACTGGCATGCCAATCAAGAGCACCGCCATGGCAGCGGTAACCATTGCCGCTCCAATGCGGCCAAAGACGCCATTAGCCCATTTTCGGCTTGCTTTCTGCGCGGTAAAGTTCATCTCAATTCCATGAACTTAACCCCGATCCGTCAGCAATGTTCGCGGATCGTGCGGCAACGAATAAACCATCGGGAGGAAAGTGCGTATGCTCGGATTGATGCAAGACTGGCCTTTGCTGTGCCATCGGATTATCGAACACGCGGCGAAATATCACGGCACGCAAGAAGTCGTCACGCGGTCTGTCGAAGGTCCCATTCATCGCACCAATTACGCCGAAATTCATGCACGCGCGCTGAAAGTATCGCAACGGCTGGACCGCGACGGCATCAAGCTCGGTGACCGCGTCGCCACAATCGCCTGGAATACCTGGCGCCATCTCGAAGCCTGGTACGGCATCATGGGAATCGGCGCGATCTGCCACACCGTCAATCCGCGGCTGTTCCCCGACCAGATCGCCTGGATCATCAACCACGCGCAGGACCGCGTGGTGATGGTCGACATCACCTTCGTGCCGATCGTGGAAAAGATCGCCGCCAGCCTGCCCAGCGTCGAACGCTACATCGTGCTGACCGACAAGGCCCACATGCCGCAGACCACGCTGAAGAACGCGGTCGCCTATGAGGACTGGATCGCGGAAGCCGACGGCAAGTTCAAATGGAAGGACTTTGACGAAAATACCGCAGCCGCGATGTGCTACACCTCGGGCACGACGGGCGATCCGAAAGGCGTGTTGTATTCGCACCGCTCCAACGTGCTGCACGGGTTGATGGCCAACAATGTCGACGCTCTCGGCACCAGCGCCGCCGAGACAATGCTGCCGGTGGTGCCGTTGTTCCATGCCAACAGCTGGGGCATCGCATTCTCCGCGCCTTCGATGGGCACCAAGCTCGTGATGCCGGGCGCCAAGCTCGACGGTGCTTCGGTCTATGAACTCCTCGACACCGAGAAGGTCACGCACACCGCCGGCGTGCCGACCGTGTGGCTGATGCTGCTCAATCACATGGCGGCCGGCAATCTGAAGCTGCCCCACCTGAAGAGCGTGGTGTGCGGCGGCTCGGCGATGCCGCGCTCGATGATCAAGTCCTTCGTCGACATGGGCATTCGCGTGCGCCACGCCTGGGGCATGACCGAGATGAGCCCGATCGGCACCGTCGCCGCGCTGAAGCCGCCGTTCGCCGAACTCACCGGCGAGGAGCGGCTCGACATCCTGCAGACCCAGGGCTATCCGCCGTTCGGCGTCGAGATGAAGATCACCGACGATGCCGGCAAGGAGCTGCCGTGGGACGGCAAGACTTTTGGCCGGCTCAAGGTGGCCGGCCCCGCGGTCGCCAAGGCCTATTTCAAGGTCGACAACAATATCCTCGACGACGAAGGCTTCTTCGACACCGGCGACGTCGCGACCATCGACGAGCACGGCTATATGCGGATTACCGACCGCTCCAAGGACGTCATCAAGTCCGGCGGCGAATGGATTTCGTCGATCGACCTGGAGAACCTCGCGGTCGGCCATCCCGCGGTCGCGGAAGCGGCCGTGATCGGCATCTATCATCCCAAATGGGACGAACGTCCGCT
The DNA here is from genome assembly GCF_018596315.1 of Bradyrhizobium sp. SRL28. Lineage (GTDB taxonomy): Bacteria > Pseudomonadota > Alphaproteobacteria > Rhizobiales > Xanthobacteraceae > Bradyrhizobium. The sequence continues at coordinate 683,117 of NZ_JAHEAG010000001.1, forward strand.
GCTGATCGTCCAGCTCAAGGCCGGCCAGCAGGCGACGCGCGAGGAGATCCTGAAATTCATGGATGGCAAGATCGCGAAATGGTGGATGCCCGATGACGTCGCTTTCGTCGACGGCATTCCCCACACCGCGACCGGCAAGATCCTGAAGACCGCGCTGCGCGACCAGTTCAAGAGCTACCGCTTTCCGAACGCGGCGGCGTGATCCGGATCTGTCCCTTCCCTGCCGGGAGGGACAGCCAATCAAAAGAACCGGCGTGAATCACGCTTGAAGTGATTGCACGCCGGTGTTGGCTGGCTGAACGTTTGGTATTTTCGGCAGCTTCACCGAGAAAATCCCTCGGCGCTTTCCGTCCATCTTCTCGATATCAACCGCAGGGTTTTGCGGCAGCGGCCTGTTGGTGAGCGCGGCGGACGGTGATGGCCGCCCAGGCCCCCCGTATCAGTCGAACCGCTGACAGCATCGAAGACGTTATGGCTGCGGCCCGCTGACGGTGCGCGATCGCTGCGTAAACTCCGATATCGATGCTGCCATTGGGATGGCGCAGGACAGCATCACCGCCACCAGGCCGCCTGCGACCGCCGCTCCAGTTATTTTCCGCTGACATCGTCATGGCCTCCATGAATGGTGCAGCATCTTTATTCCTTTCTCTAAGCTTGATAATCCTCTATGGTTTCATTTCATTCGTGAAACAGGTTCATGAATAGCGCTTCCGCCGAGATGAATGCCTTTGTGCGCGTGATCGAACGCGGCAGCTTCGCCGCGGCGGCAGGCGACCTCGGGCTGACGCCGTCAGCACTCTCCAAGCTCGTGACCCGCATTGAGAACCGGCTGGGCGTCCGTCTGCGGACGCGCACCACGCGCCGCCTGGTCTTGACCGCCGAAGGGGAGCTTTTCGTCGCCCGGAGCCGGGAAATACTGGCGTCGATCGAGGCCGCGGAAGCCGAGATCACGGCGGCAAGCCGGGCTCCGCGCGGCCATTTGAGGATCAGTGTCGCAACGACCTATGCCAAACAGATACTCGGTCCCGCACTTCCGCTCTTCCTCGCCCGCTATCCTGACATCACCGTCGAGCTTCTCGTTTCGGACCGGCAGATCGATCTTGTCGCCGAGCAGGTAGATGTGGCCATCCGCTCCGGATGGCTTGGCGACTCGACCCTCGTGGCACGCAAGATCACCGACGCCAGACGCTTGATCTGCGCCAGCCCGCTCTATCTGAAAAAACACGGTTCACCGCGCGTACCCCCCGATCTGTTGCAGCACAATTGCCTGACGCCGACCGGCTTTGCGCAATTCAGTCAATGGCCGTTCCACACCGATGAAGGCATCAACCGGCTCGCCATCTCAGGCAGCTTTGCAAGCGACAATGCCGACCTGCTGCTCGACGCTGCGGTAGCGGGGCTGGGCATCGTGAGATTGGCAGACTTCGTGGTGGCGCGCGCGATACAGGAGGGTACGCTCGTTTCGCTGCTGGAGGACACCCATCTGAGCGAGCCGTTTCCGATCCATGTCGTGACGGTGCCCGGCCGTCACCGCGCGCCACGCGTCAAGGCCTTCACCGAGTTCATCATCTCGCAGTTGGACGATGCGCGGTGACAACGCGTAGCGCCGCCGTTTGCGCCAATTTTCGCGGATAGGTCCGCACACAGCGGCGGAGGCTGGCCTCCGCCTGGCTCACATGATCGGGAAGCTCCGGTGCAATTGACGGGCGCGTGCGACGCGCCGCGTCGAAATCAGCGCGATAGCGCCAGCGCTTCCAGCTTTCGCTGCGCGTCGGGTTCGCCCCATTCCTTTGCCCGCTGATACCACGTGCGGGCCTGCGCGATATCCGCCAGCCCGTCAGCGCCGATCTGCCTGAGCAGCGCCGGATCATAGGTCGTGCCGACGAGCAACGCTGACCGCGCATCGCGCGCTTCGGCGCCGCGCATCAGCAACAGCCGCGCCGACTGGACGTCGCCGCCGGCGAGCAGATCCTGTCCGCGCTTGATCAGGGCAGCGACTTCCCTCGGATCGAGGCTGCGCACGACCTCCGCCTGCGGCGGGGTCGGGATTGCCGACGGCACGGCCGTGGCCACGGCGACCGGCGGTGCGACGGCGACCGGCGGCGGCACGACGACTGGCGGCGGCACCACGGCCACCGGCGGCGCCACGGACATTGGCGGCGGCGCTACGGCGATCCTTGGCGGCTGCGCCACCGTGGCAAGGCTTGGCGCTGCTGCCTGCCAGGTCAGCCGCGTGGAGCTACCGGTGAGAGCCACGCCGCCACCGTCACGCAATTCCGCCGTGACCAGCATCTGGCCGGTGAATCCTTCCGGCGGAATGACCGAAACGCCGGAAATCTCCGTTGCCGGCACGCGCCACTCGCTGGAACCGCTGCGCTTGCCGGACGTCAGCCGCGCGCCGGCAGCCAGTCCGTTGATGGATACGAACGCGCCGGGCGGCGGAGCGCCGACGTGAATTCCGAGCGGCAGAGGATCGTTGGCGAAGCCGCTGCCGTCCTGCACAGCCAGGGTCGCCGTACGCTTCGTTGGCGGCGCCGGCTGTGGCGCCGGGGTAACCGACGATTTTACCGACTGCCAGGCGGCCGCAAGGGACGCACTGTCCTGGCCGGCGGGGCGTTGCGAAGACGGAATGGCCATGACGAGAAGCGTCGCGATGCTCGCCGCAATCGCCACCGCGATCGAGAAGCGGATGACCTGCTGGAGCAGCGCACGCCGACCCGACAGGTCACGGAGCACGGAGGGCGCTTCGACGGGCGCCACGTCTCTCGCCTCCTGCATCGCCTGCGCAACGGCTTTGGTGAACATTTCGGAATCCTGGCGGCGTGGAGGCTTGCCAAATGGCTGCACGGACGGTCCTTCCGTCGGCGTTCGCGGACGCCATCCATCGTTCGGCATGAGCGTCGGGCTCGGCTGCTCGCTGGCCGGCCGCTCCCTCATCTCGCGAGGCGCATAGTATTCCGGATCGTTCGGACCGACATTTCGTTCGTGCTTTGCATCACTCATACTGAACACTCGCCCTGATGGGGCTTTCCGCCACCCCGCGGACGTATGCCGTTGCGCCTATGATCTCTGAAACTCCGGAAGGGCGCAACCGCAAGCTTACGGCTTCGCCCAGTAACATGAACCGGAAGTTGAGATCATCCTGCAGCGCTTACGGCTGACGCCCGCCGTTCCCCCTTGGGTTGGCGTCCGCCGTGTCCCGTGCAGGACAGTCCCGTCTTGCGGCAAATACGACAACCCAGCGGCGAGAGGTAGACGAAAGTTGGACCAACTTCAATATACAACTAATAATCAATTTACAGGGATAGTTAACCGGCAGGGTTGCTGGCATCAGCCCACTGCCCGATTAGTAGCGTTTTCGAGCGAAGTGGACACCCGGTTCGCGTCAAGAAAACGCGTCAAACAAGAAGTATGCCGCACAAACCTTGAAATTCGCGCTCCGCCGTGGTCTCAAGCTGCGAGTTTGCAGCCCGGCCCGCCCGCCGGTCAGACAGACTCCAACCCGGCAGATTTACCGATGGCCCGAAGGTTTTCCGCTCCCTACCAGTCGGAGCCCGTGTCCAGCCTCGCCACCTGGTCGCGCAACCTCGCCATCTTTGCCGTGATCGCGGTGGTGGTCTCGATCCTCATCGTCCGCTTCGGCTTCCTGGAGATGAAGCCGGCGCTGGCGACCTTTTTCGGCGCGCTGGCGCTTGCGGTTCTTTCCATCCTGGTCGGCCTCGCCGCCTTTGCCGCGATCTGGCAGAACGGGTCGCGCGGCATGGGCCGGATCCTGCTGGCGTTCCTGATCAACACCATCCTGCTTGCCTACCCGGCCTACCTCGCTTTGCAATACCGCAAGCTGCCGCCGATCCATGACATCACCACCGATCCGATCGATCCGCCGCGCTTCGAGGCGCTGGCGCGGCTGCGCAGCGGCGAAGGCGCCAACTCCGCGGTTTATGCCGGGCTCTATTCGGCCGAACAGCAGCGGATCGCTTATCCCGATATCGAGACGGTGGAGCTCGAAGTCCCCCCGCAGCGCGCCTATGAGGTGACGCTGGCGCTGATCACCAAGCGCAAATGGCTCGTGATCGACGAACGGCCGCCGCAGCCGCCGCGCCGCATCGGCCGCATCGAGGCGGTGGCGCGGACGCCGATCATGGGATTCCGCGAAGACATCTCGATCCGCATCACGCCCGACGGCGAGGATTCGCGCGTCGATATCCGTTCCTCCTCACGCTATTTCGAAAGCGACCTCGGCAGCAATGCCGCACGCGTCTCCAAGCTGATCGAGGAGATCAATTCGGCCGTTGACAACGCCAAACCGGCGCAGAAGAAGCCGCAAGCGCCGGCGAAGGCGCCGGCGAAGACAGTGAAGAAGTGAGAGGGCGAATAGCGAGTGGTATCCAAGCCGCCCTTCCCTATTCGCCATTCGCGCCTACGCCATCCGGTACGTACCCCCGATCACCGGATCGCCGTCGGTCGCCACGATCCCGCGTGTGACCAGGTCTTCAAGATGGGCCAGCACGGAGTAGCCGGCGGCGTTGGTCAGCCGCGGGTCTATGCCGATATAGATCGCGCGCACCATGGTCGGGATGTCGGCCTCGCCCTTGGCGAGGCGATGCAGGATCGAGGCCTCGCGGGCCTGGCGGTGCCGGGTCAGGAAGCGGACGTAACGCGGCCCTTCCGGAATTTCCGGCCCGTGCCCTGAGAAATACAGATCCTCCTCGCGGGCTTCCAGCCGCGCCAGCGAGGCCATGTAGTCGATCATCGATCCGTCCGGGGGCGCTACGATCGAGGTCGACCAGCCCATCACGTGATCGCCGACGAAATTGATCTTTCGCTCCGGCCACGCGAACGCCAGATGATTGGCGGTGTGGCCCGGCGTTGCCACCGCCTCCAGCGCCCAGCCCTGCCCTTCGATGATGTCGCCGTTCTTGACCTCGATGTCGGGCCTGAAATCGCGGTCGGCGCCGGATTCCGGATTGTGCTTCTCGCTCTCGAAGCGCGGCCGCGAGGCACGATGCGGCCCCTCGGCATAGACGGGCGCGCCGGTGGCGGCCTTGATCCGCGCGGTATTCGGCGAGTGGTCGCGATGGGTATGGGTGACGAGAATATGCGTCACCGTCTCGCCGCGCACGGCCTCGAGCAGCGCCTTGGCATGCGCCTCGTTATCAGGGCCGGGATCGATGATCGCGACGTTGCCCTTGCCCACGATGTAGCTGACCGTGCCGGTGAAGGTGAACGGGCTCGGATTGTTGCAGAGAACCCGCCGCACGCCGGGGCGGGCTTCATCGACCACACCCGGCTTGAGCGGGAAGTCGCGGTTGAACGGGATGTCGTCGTTTTCGGCCATGGGGCAGTTCCTAAGTGGCGTCGCGACACATGCTCAGTCGTCATACCCCGCGAAGGCGGGGTATCCAGTAAACACCGACGTTCGAGATGAAACGAGAGGCCGCGGCGTACTGGATCGCCCGCCCCAGTGCGCAATCGCGCACAAGGCGGGCGATGACAGCGGAAAATGAGGCCACAGCCGTGCTTTCTAACAACCTTTACGAAAACGCCTGAATACCCGTGATCGCCCGGCCCAGGATCAGGGCGTGGACGTCGTGGGTGCCTTCATAGGTGTTCACGGTTTCCAAATTCGCGGTGTGGCGCATCACGTGATACTCGATCTGGATGCCGTTGCCGCCGTGCATGTCGCGGGACACGCGGGCGATGTCGAGCGCCTTGCCGCAATTGTTGCGCTTGACGATCGAGATCATTTCCGGGGCCATCTTGCCCTCGTCCATCAGGCGGCCGACGCGCAATGAGGCCTGCAGGCCGAGCGCGATCTCGGTCTCCATGTCGGCGAGCTTTTTCTGCACCAGTTGGGTTGCCGCCAGCGGCCGGTTGAACTGCTTGCGGTCGAGCGTGTATTGGCGAGCGCGGTGCATGCAGTCTTCGGCGGCGCCCATGGCGCCCCAGGAAATGCCATAGCGGGCGCGGTTGAGGCAGCCGAACGGGCCCTTCAGGCCGGATACGTTGGGAAGCAGCGCGTCCTCCGGCACCACAACGCCGTCCATCACGATCTCGCCGGTAATGGAGGCGCGCAAGGAAAGCTTGCCGCCGATCTTCGGCGCTGACAGGCCTTTCATGCCCTTTTCAAGAATGAAACCGCGGATCTGGTTGTCATGCGCGGCGGATTTCGCCCAGACGACGAAGACGTCGGCGATCGGCGCGTTGGAAATCCACATCTTGCTGCCGGTCAGCCGGTATCCGTCCGACACTTTCTCGGCGCGGGTCTTCATGCCGTTGGGATCGGAGCCGGCATCCGGCTCGGTCAGGCCGAAGCAGCCGACCCACTCGCCGGTGGCAAGCTTCGGCAGGTATTTCTTGCGCTGGTTCTCGTCGCCATAGGCGTAGATCGGATACATCACCAGCGACGACTGCACCGAATTCATCGAGCGGTAGCCGGAATCGACGCGCTCGATCTCGCGCGCCACCAGGCCATAGGCGACGTAGCTCGCGTTGGCGCAGCCATATTCCTCCGGCAGCGTGATACCGATCAGGCCGAGTTCTCCCATCTCATTGAAGATCTCGCGGTCGGTCTTCTCTTCAAGATAGGCCTTGACGATGCGCGGCAACAGCTTGTCCTGCGCATAGGCGCGCGCAGTGTCGCGGATCATGCGCTCGTCTTCGGTGAGCTGGTCGTCGAGCAGGAACGGATCGTCCCACTGGAAAGAAGCCGCCGCCGGCTTGTCCTTGGCTTGAGGGCGCACGCTCATGAAAATCCCTTTCGCATCACTGTCCTCATGGAAATTGTTGACAAATTAATGCGCTATCGGCCGAAGCGCAAATGGATTGGTGCTTGACGAGATGACGAAGGCTAATCTTCAAGCCGCTCGCTGGAAACGATCTCGATGCCGAAACCGGATAGTCCCTTGTAGTCGTGCACGGACGACGTGAGATTGACGATCGAGGTAATGCCGAGATCGCGCAGGATCTGGGCCCCGACGCCGACTTCACGCCATTGCCGGTTGCGATCGGCCTCCGCCGATTTCTGTTCGCCGACCGGCTCGACGGGAACTCCGGCCGCGCCGTCGCGCAAGTACACCAGCACGCCGCGACCAGCTTTCTCGAAATGGTTCAGCACGATCTGCATGCGCGCCTGGCCGGTGAAGAGATCCTTGACGATGTTCGGCTTGTGCAGCCGCGTCAGCACGTTCTTGCCGTCGCCGATGCCGTTATAGACGAAGGCGGCATGCGCAATCTCGTCGAACGGCGAGCGATAGGCATAGCCCTGCAGCGGTCCGATCGGGCTGTCGGTGGTGAAGGTCGCGACCCGCTCGATCAGCTTCTCGCGCGCCTGGCGGTAGGCGATCATGTCAGCGATCGTGACGTGCTTGAGCTTGTGGGTGGCGGCGAAGCGCGCGACCTGCTCGCCCTTCATCACGGTGCCGTCGTCGTTCATCAACTCAGAGATGACACCGACCGGCGGCAGACCGGAGAGCTTGCAGAGATCGACGGCCGCCTCGGTATGGCCGGAGCGCAGGAGCACGCCGCCGTCGCGGGCGATCAGCGGGAAGATGTGGCCGGGCCGGGCAAAATCATTGGCGCCGGCATTGGGATTGGCGAGCGCGCGGCAGCAGGAGGCCCGTTCGTCCGCCGAAATGCCGGTGCCGCCATCGGGCTTGTAGTCGATCGAGACGGTGAAGGCGGTGGTGTGGTTGGACTCGTTATGCGCCACCATCGGATCGAGCCGCAGCCGGCGGGCGTCGTCGGTGGTAATCGGCGCGCAGACGATGCCGGAAGTGTGGCGGATGATGAACGCCATCTTCTCCGCGGTGCAGAGCGAGGCGGCGACGATCAGGTCGCCCTCGCCCTCCCGATCATCATCGTCGGTGACGACGACGAGTTCGCCCTTGGCAAAGGCTTGCAGAACTTCCTGGATGGTATCGGCCATTTTCTCAAAATCTCGCTATCTTCAGCCAGTGCATTAGCCGGACTCAATGTCCCGCGCCAGCGTCAATACGCAGGGCAACGTCGCCCACAGGCATACCAGGATGCCAGCCCGTAGCCCGGATGGAGCGAAGCGCAATCCGGGGAAGTCCCCGCTCGCGAGAGTCCCGGATTGCGCTTCGCTTCATCCGGGCTACGCACGCTACGCAGGCCCATTTTTACGGCAGCACCTCGCGGCGCTCGCTGAGCAGCGTGTCGGTCTCGGTGCGCTTGTCTTCCAGGAGCCCGGCCTGGGCGGCCTCGATCACCTTGTAGAGCTCATGGGCGTCGCTGAGCCTGGTCACCGTCACGTAGTCGGCCCCCGCCTCGTAGAGATCGTTGACGTTGGCGAGGATCTCCGCGGTCGCGACGATCTTGGCGGTCGGGTTGAGCGAGCGGACATGCCGGACCAGCTTTTCGTTATCGGCGCCCTTCAACAGCGAATCCGGGATGCTGAGGATGATCAGTTCGGCCTTGCCGACGCCTGCATGCACCAGCGTATCGACGCTGCTGATGTCGCCATAGACCACGTGCATGCCGCGGTCGGTCAAGGTCCGAAACACCAGCGGATTGAAATCGATCACGGTGATCTGTTCGAGAACGGCCGGACTGCGCCGCTCGATCTCGCTCAACAAGGCGCTGGCGGCGCGGAAGAAGCCGAGAATGACGATCCGGCGCGCCTCCCCATGCCCGCCCCCGTGCTCCGAATCGGCGTCATGCTTGTGATCGAGATCGCGGAGGCCGATCCGTTTCAAGGGACCGATCAGCGCCCGCGTGACCTGGTCGCTCCTCGCCATAATGAACGTGCTCACGACCGCCAGCACCACGAAGGCGAATGACGCGGCGCTCGACGTCTCGGTGCTGATATGGTGTGCCGTAATGCCGGTCTGGATCACGACCAACGAGAATTCGGAGATCTGCGCCAGGTTGATCGCCGGCAGCAGGCTCGCGCGCAGGCCCTGCTTCATCAGATAGAGCGGCACGAACGTCGTTACCATGCGACTGACGACCGTGAAGCCGGCAATCATCAGCGCCAGCCCGATCACCGACGTTCCGGGGATCGGGATCGTCATGCCGAGCGAAACGAAGAACAGTGTGATGAAGAAGTCGCGCAGCGTGGTCACCTTGGCGGTGACGTCGAGCGCATAGGGGAATGTCGACAGCGACACGCCGGCCACCAGCGAGCCCATCTCGCGCGACAGATGCAGTTGCTCCGCGATCTCCCCGATCAGGAAGCACCAGGCCAGCGCGCCGAGCAGGACCAGTTCCGGACGACGCGCGATGTGGTGAAACAGCCAAGGCAGCACGTAGCGGCTGAGCACCAGCGCGGTCGCCACCAGCACGCCGACCCGGCCGATCGAGATCAGGATCACGCTGATTTGCAGGTTATCGAGGCTCGGCTGCACCGCCAGGAACAGGATCGCGAAGATGTCCTGCAGCACCAGCACGCCGAGCGTGATCCGCCCCGGCAGCGTGTCGAGTTCACGCTTCTCGTACAGCACCTTGACGATGATGACCGTGCTCGACAGCGCGCAGGCGATGCAGAGATACAGCGCGTCGAAATGGCCGTTGCCCATCGACAGCCCGATCCCGACAAAGAACAATATCCCGAGCAGGACGCCGCCGATCAGTTGCCCACCCGCCGCAAACAGGATGACCTTGCCGGCGCGCACGATCTTCTTCAGGTCGATTTCCAGCCCGATCATGAACAGCATGAAGATCAGGCCGAGTTCGGAGATGACATTGATCGAGTCCTGAGACTTGACCCAGCCCATGCCGAATGGACCAATGACGAACCCGGCGATAAGGTAGGCCAGGATCAGCGGCTGCCGCGTAAAGTGGGCCAGCAGGCCGAGCCCCCAGGCGAACAGGATGCATAAGGTGATATCGCGAATAAGTTCGTGCATAGGTCCGATCTTGCCCCTACCCCAACCTAGAGATACCGGCGCGGGGGTCAAACAAGCAATGTGTCACAGCCATGGAATGGGTGCTTTTCTCGCGATTCTGGCCACGCTGTCGAGCGGCGGAACGGGAGCCAATTTCGTGGTCGACTGGGCGGCCATCGGCGAAATCGCCGAGCCTGCGGTCGAGGCGCTGATGGTCGGCGGCGTCGGCGCCGGGCATTATGCCTTCATCAGCCAGGGGCGGCCGATCAGGGTTATCAAGAACTAGCCTGCAAGAACTATCCAGAAGGCCACCGCCTTCTCAACGAAAAACAAAACGGGAGTGAATATCCATGTCCACCGCAACCCCCTTCGACTTTGCGCCATTGCTGCCCGCCGGATTGCCGGCGCCGGCAGCGCGGTGGACGGGTCTCGCCAAATACAGTTTCGTCGGCGGCAACAACGATCCCGACCAGGTGCCGGTCGACGGCCTGATCGACGCGGTCAGCGCCGTGCTCAGGCGCGAGGGCAAGACGCTGGCGACCTACGGGCTCGCCAGCGGTCCGCAGGGCTATCGTCGCTTGCGCGAATTCCTCACCGCAAAACTCAAGCGCGACGCCGGCATCGCCTGCGGCGCCGACGACATCATGATCGTTTCGGGCTCGCTGCAGGCGCTCGATCTCGTCAACAACACGCTGCTGGCGCGCGGCGACACCGTGCTGGTCGAACAGGAGACCTATCAGGGCGCGCTGACCCGGTTGACGCGGCTCGGCGTCAAGGCGGTCGGCATTCCCCTTGACGATCAGGGCATGCGGATGGACGCGCTGGCGACAGCCCTCGCCGACCATAAGAGCCGCGGCATCACGCCGAAATACATCTACACCATCCCGACCGTGCAGAACCCGACCGGGTCAATCATGCCGGAGACGCGGCGCGCGGAGATGCTGAGACTGTCGCAGCAATATGGCGTGCCGATCTTCGAGGACGATTGCTACGCCGATCTGATCTGGAACGGCGAGCGCCCGCCCGCGATCTACGCCATGAGCAAACATGGCGGCGTCATTCACATCGGCTCGTTCTCGAAATCGATCGCCCCTGCATTGCGCGTCGGCTTCATCGTCGCGCCCTGGGAAATGATGTCGCGGATGCTTGCGCTGAAGACCGACGCCGGAAGTGGCGCGCTGGAGCAGATGGTGCTGGCGGAATATTGCGCGCCGCATTTTTCCACCCATGTGCCGAAGCTGACGCGCGGCCTGCGCGCCAAGCTCGATACGCTGATGGAGGCGCTCAACGAGCAGTTCGGCACCGCAGCCGAATTCGAAGCCCCGAAGGGCGGCATCTTCCTGTGGGTGAAGCTGCCCGACAATGTCGACACGCTAAAGCTCTATCAGACCGCGCTCGCCGCGGGCGTGGCGATCAATCCCGGACCGGAATGGTCGACCGACAAGGCCTATTCCGGCAGCCGCCTGCGGCTGTGCTTTGCCAGCCCCTCGCACGAGCAGATCCGCGAGGGCGTCGCCGTGCTCGCCGAAGTCTGCCGCAAGGAGTTCGGCGTGCCCGAGCGGATTGCGAATGTGGAGAAGCGCGCGCGGAGCTGAGCGCGCGGGCTCAACCAACTTTATTCGCAGCGAAACACCAGCGCGATCCGCAACAGCCGCACGATCGAGACGTTGCCCTTGCCCGCCTCGATCTGGGCCACGAAGTGCTCGGAAAGACCAGACAGGCGGGCGAGTTCCCGGCGCGACATGCCGCGGAGCGCGCGCATCTCGCGCACGCGGTTCCCGAGCTGCTTGAGAAACTCGCTTTCGTGAGGCAAACGCCCATCCTCATCGCGCAGGACCGGCCGGGCGGGACGGTTCAAACGCGTTTCGGTATGGGACATGCTTTCGCTACGTGCCACGCTCAATCCCTTTCGCCCGCCATCATCGCGAAGCAAAAGGGCCGCCGCATTGATCGGGATCAAATGGCGTTGCCCGACGCCCTCTGATTTGAGCACGCGATGCCGAGCTGTGGGGTTGTGGTGTCTTATTCGCTTTTGATCCCGGCCTCGGAGATCAGCTTTCCCCATTTCGCGCTTTCGCTCTGGATGAATTTTGCAAAAGCCTCGGGCGAGGTAGGTGCGGGTTCGGCGCCGAGAACGCGGATTTTCTCGATGGCCGCAGGATCGCTCAATGCCTTCACGAAAGCCGCGTTCAACTTGTCGATGATGTCGGGCGGCGTGCCGGCAGGCACGACGATCCCAAACCAGCCGACGGATTCGAATCCGCTCAGGCCCTGCTCCGCCAGCGTGGGAACGTCGGGCAGGAAGACGACGCGCTTGGCGGCGGAGACCCCGAGCGCTTTCAGCTTGCCGTCGCCGATCAATTGCCTGGATGCGGGAATATCCAGCACCGCCAGCGGGACATGGCCGGCAAGAACGTCCGTCGTCGCCGGCGCGGTGCCGCGATAGGCGATCAATTGAATTCCGACACCGGCCTTCTGGTTGAACAAGGCCGAGGTCAGGTGCATCGCGGTGCCGTTGCCGCCATGACCGATCGACAAGCCTGCCGTTTGAGCCTTGGCCTTCGCAATCAGGTCAGCGACCGAAGCGATTCCCGACTGTTGCGAGGACACCAGCACGAACGGGATTTCCGCCAGCATCGTCACCGGCGCCAGATCCTTGACCGGATCGAACGTCATCGCCGCGCGATTGAGGTGAGGATTGACGGTGAGCACGCCGGCCGCCGCCACACCTAGCGTGTATCCGTCCGGCGCGGCCTGCGCCACGGCGCCGATCCCGATATTGCCGCCCGCGCCTGCCCGGTTCTCGACGACGATCGGCTGGTTCAGAGATTCCGCGAGCGCCGGCTGCAGGGCGCGGATCACGATATCGGCACTGCCGCCGGGCGGAAACGTCACGATGATCTTGATCGGTTGATCAGGATATGCGTTTGCTGTTTCAATCGCTGACAACGACAGCGACAAAACAACAATAAGGGCATGGATGATGCCTTGCCGGATCGACGGAAACATTCAGGGTCCCCCGATGATCTCTGTGGCGCTTAGTTATGCATGATCATTCAGGGGCAGCAAGCGACATGGTGAATACTCGCGTTCTGGTGGTCGGAGGCGGTCCGGTCGGACTCACTCTGGCAATGGACCTCGCCACGCGGGGAATATCGGTTGCCGTCGTGGAAACACGCGCCGCCGGTGAGCCGCCGAGCGTGAAATGCAACCACGTCTCTTCCCGTTCGATGGAAATCTTCCGCAGGCTCGGGCTGGCGCAGAAGCTGCGCGACACCGGATTGCCGGCGGACTACCCCAACGATTGCTCCTACCGCACCACGGCAACGGGAATCGAGCTCTCGCGCATCCTCATTCCCTGCCGGCGCGATCGCTATACCGCCACCGGCGGACCGGATACCGATTGGCCGACGGCCGAGCCGCCGCACCGCATCAATCAGATCTACATGGAACCCGTGCTGTTCGCGCACGCGGCTTCCATCGACGGGCTTCGGATTCTGAACCGCACCGCGTTCGAGGATTTCAGCGAAGGCGATGACGGCATCGTTGCGACCGTGCGGAATCTCGATACCGGAACCACCTTGCAGATCCACGCCGATTTCATCGTGGGCTGCGACGGCGCGCGTTCGCTCGTTCGCAAGGCGATCGACGCCAATCTGCAGGGAACGCCGATCATCCAGCGCGTGCAATCGACCTACATACACGCGCCCGGACTGCTCGCCCTGATGGACGCGCCCGCCTGGATGACGCTGTCGCTCAATCCGCGGCGCTGCGGCACGGTGGTCGCAATCGACGGCCGGGAGAAATGGCTGATCCACAACCACCTCAACCGCGAAGACGAGACCTTTGAGTCGGTCGATCGCGACGCCTCGATCCGCGCCATCCTCGGCGTTGGTGCCGATTTCGAATACGAAATCCTCAGCAAGGAGGACTGGGTCGGCCGCCGTCTGGTCGCCGACCGCTTTCGCAAGGGGCGCGCGTTCATCTGCGGAGACGCCGCGCATTTGTGGATGCCCTATGCCGGCTATGGCATGAATGCCGGGATCGCGGATGCGACCAACCTCGCATGGCTGCTGGCGGCCTATCTGCAAGGATGGGCCGGCATCGGCATCCTCGACGCCTATGAGGCCGAGCGCCTTCCCATCACCGAACAGGTGTCCCGCTTTGCCATGGAAATGGCGGGCAAGGTGTTGAGCCAGCGTCGCACCGTTCCCGATGAAATCGAGCAGCCGGGGCCTGAAGGCGATGCCGTCCGCAAGCAGGTGGGGCAAGCCGCCTATGATCTGAACGTGCAGCAATATTGCTGCGCCGGCCTCAACTTCGGTTATTTCTACGATCGCTCCCCGATCATCGCCTATGACGGCGCCGAACAGCCGGGTTTTACGATGGCGGATTTCACGCCGTCCTCGACGCCGGGCTGCCGGCTTCCGTTCGCGAAGCTGGCCGACGGCCGGCCGGTCTATGATGCGCTCGGGCCGGGTTACACGCTGGTGCGTTACGACTCCGATGTTGCGGTTGCGCCATTGACCGACGCGATGCGCAGCAACGGCGTCCCCTTCAACATCGTCGATATTCCCCCAGCCCAGCCACCCAGCGACCACAAACTGATTCTGACGCGCACCGATCAGCACGTCGCCTGGCGGGGCGACGCCATCCCTGACGATCCCGCGCACCTCGTCGGCAAGCTGCTCGGTCGAAGCCTCACCCTCAGTCCGGATTGATCCCCTTATGGCGGAAATGCGCTCCCAGCAACGCTTGGGCATTGCCCTCGTCGTGGCCGCCGCCGTCGCCTGGAGCACGGCGCCGTTCTTCACGCGGCTGCTACCCTACGACTCCTGGACCATCCTGTTCTGGCGCGGATTGTTCGCCGGCGGCATGATCGTGGCAATCATGCTGATGCTGCAAGGCCGTGCCGGCCTGCGCGATCTGACCAGGATGAGCAAAAGCGGCTGGCTGGTCGCGTCGTTGTCGGCATCGGCCATGATCGCCTTCATCCCGTCCCTGCAACTGACCAGCGTATCCAATGTGGCGATCATCATCGCGACCGGCCCGTTCGTCACCGCCGCGCTCGCCTGGGTCTGGTTGCGCGAAGTCCCGCACTTGCGAACCATGATCGCGAGCGTCGTGGCGCTTTGCGGTGTCGCGGTCATCGTCGGCAGCGCACGCCTCGGTTCCGACATCCTCGGCGTCGCGCTCGCCTGTTTCATGACGTTGGCGATTGCCGCGATGACGGTCCTGCTCCGGCAGCACAAGAACACGTCGATGGTGGCCGCCGCCGCGCTGTCGAACATCCTGGGCAGCATCGTCAGCATTCCCTTCGCCCGCGACATAGCCGGCGTCACCGGGGCTGACATCCTGATTCTCGCGATGTTCGGATGCTTTCAGGTTTCGCTGGGCCTCACGCTGTTCTTCCTCGGCTCTCGCCTGCTGCCGTCAGGCCAGGCCGCCCTGATCTCGACGCTGGAGACGCCGCTGATGCCGTTCTGGATATGGGTGGGATTTGGCGAGGTCCCCACGCTGCGGGTCCTCCTCGGCGGCGCCCTGGTGATGGGCGCCGTCCTTGCCGACATCATCGGCGATATCCGCACGCAGCGGAAGTCAAACTAACTACCGCACCGCGAACGGCGCCTGATACGGCCGGCCGAATGGCACGCCGTTGATCACGGTCTGCACCGGTTTAAGCAGCAGCTTGCCGTCGCGCCTGTTGTTGCGGGTGTCGACGAACGAGGTCTGCGCCTCCACCAGCTCCATGATCGCGACGTCGCCGGGCGCGCCGATCTGCAGCGTGCCGATCTTCGGCGCACGGTTGATGATTTTCGCAGGCGTCACGGTCGCTGCCGCCACCACCTGCTCCAATGAAAGGCCGAGCGGGATGAATTTGCTCATGACGTTCGGCAGATACGGCATGCCCGGCGAATTGCCGGAGAAGACGTGGATGTCGGAAGAGATCGTATCCGG
This sequence comes from Bradyrhizobium sp. SRL28, assembly GCF_018596315.1. Classification (GTDB taxonomy): domain Bacteria; phylum Pseudomonadota; class Alphaproteobacteria; order Rhizobiales; family Xanthobacteraceae; genus Bradyrhizobium. The sequence continues at coordinate 698,923 of NZ_JAHEAG010000001.1, forward strand.
CGTACAGCCGCCGGGGATCGCCACCTCCGCCACGGTAAAGTCAAAGCTGCCGCCGCCATGGCCGACATCGAACATCACGCCGCGCTGCTTGGCGGACAGTGCGGCCGGCAACAATTTTCCATCCTGCACGATGTTGGTGAAGACGCCGGCAATGTTCGGCGCGCCGGAATAGCAATGGGTCAGCACGTCGCCCGGCCGCAGCAGGTCGAGAATCTCCGACATCAGCTCCCTGGTCTCGACGCCGCCGATATGCACCATCATCTTGGCCGGCCAGCCGCACATCTCGCAAGCCTTGATGGCGCGCTTCAGCGGCTCGAGGCCATGCCTGGCGATGACGTTCTCCGACATCCGCACCTTCACACCGAGCAGGAAATCCGGATTTTCGGCGAGCGCCATCGCGCAGGCTTCTACTTGCGCGTAATCGATGTTGTAGAGTTCGGCGACCGGGAAGCCGGACAAGCCGTTATTGGCGATGTGGACGAAGGCGTAAATCCGCGCCCGCGATTGCGCCACGATGTAACGGCGCAGCGCGGCGAGATTGTTGACGCCGGCATCGCCCGCCGACACCACCGTGGTGGTAGCCTGCGCCTGCACCAGTTCGTCGGCGGGAATGCCGATCGCCGAGCCGTAGGGGTAGACGTGGGAATGCAGATCGATCAGGCCCGGTGTCACCAGTTTGCCGGAGGCGTCGATGGTCTTGGCGGCTCGGGCGGCCGGAATCTCGTTCTCGACGGCCTCGATCACGCCCCAGCGAATGCCGATGTCGCGTTTTCCGCGCAGCGACTGGCTCGGATCGAGCACGTCGCCGCCCCTGATCACGAGGTCGAACTTGTCGTTCGGCCCCATCGCGGCATGGGCGCGGCCGGACGCGGTAACGATAGCAGCCGATCCCGTCGCCTTAAGAAAATCACGGCGTGAAAATCCGGTCATCGCAGCGCTCCCCCTGTTGTTTTTATGGTGCGATGATGCGCTGCAGATCGCCGTTCCGCAAGCAGGGCGTGCATCGTCCCACGCAAAGCCCACGGTAGCGCCGATGATCCCTGAGTGGGCAGACCAGCGCGTTGCGCGCCAGAGATCGGTCCACCGGCATTCTCCGTAGGATGGGTGGAGCGAAGCGATACCCATCACGCCTCCGCGGAGGGATTTGATGGGTATCGCTTCGCTCCACCCATCCTACGAGACTAGCCAAAAGTCGAACGGCCGACGCACGCATCTGAACAAGCGTTCAGAATTCTCTTGAGATTTCGCGGGAACGTTCCCTTGGGTGTGATGTTCTATCCTCGCTCAATTGGAGGAGTTTTGGAATGAAGAGGCTTGGATACGTTATCGCCGCACTTGGCGCGCTCATCATCGCGGCGCCGTCGATTGCGGACGCCCAGACCGTCGTGATCAAACGTGGCGGTCACCATGCGGGTCAACACCACCACCATCATGGCGCGCGTGCTCACTACAGGTCGCATCGCGACCGCGGCTGGCATCGTGGACATCGTCACGGTCATCGCGACAGGGTCGTGGTCATCAAGAGGCATCGCTACTGAGGCCGACACCTCAAATGCAAAATGGCCCCTCGCGGGGGCCATTTTCTTTTCCGGGCAGCACGGCGATTGCTCGTCGCGCTGCCCGCATGTGGAATTAAAATCAGCTATAGATCTCGAACAGGCCTGCGCCGCCCTGGCCGCCGCCGATGCACATCGTGACGACGCCCCACTTGGCCTTGCGCCGGCGGCCTTCCTGCAGGATGTGGCCGGTGAGACGCGCACCGGTCATGCCGAAGGGATGGCCGATCGCAATCGAGCCGCCGTTGACATTGTACTTCTCGGGATCGATGCCGAGCTTGTCGCGCGAATACAGGCACTGGCTGGCGAAGGCTTCATTGAGCTCCCAGAGATCGATGTCGTCGATCTTCAGGCCGTGGCGCTTCAACAGTTTTGGCACGGCGTAGATCGGGCCGATGCCCATCTCGTCCGGCTCGCAGCCCGCCGCCGCCCAGGCGACGAAACGGCCCAGCGGATTGAGGCCGCGCTTCTCGGCGTCCTTGGCTTCCATCAGAACGACCGCCGCTGCACCGTCCGAGAGCTGGCTGGCGTTGCCGGCGGTGACGAACTTGCCGGGGCCCTTGACGGGCTCGAGCTTGGTGAGGCCTTCCATGGTGGTCTCGGGGCGGTTGCACTCGTCGCGGTCGACGGTGTAGTCGACGATGCTCTCCGCTTTCGTCGCCTTGTCGACCACCTTCATCTTGGTCTTCATCGGGACGATTTCGTCCTTGAACTTGTTGGCCTGCTGGGCGGCCGCCATGCGGCGCTGCGATTCCAGCGAGTATTCGTCCTGGTATTCGCGGCTGAGCTTGTAACGCTCGGCGACGATATCGGCGGTGTCGATCATCGCCATGAAGATGTCGGGCGCAGCCTTGAGCAAATCAGGATCGATCGATTCCTTGGGCGAGCCGCCGCCGGGGATCGAGATGCTTTCGACGCCGCCGGCCACGATGCAGTCGGCTCCGTCAGAACGGATCGAGTTGGCGGCCATTGCAATGGTCTGCAGTCCCGACGAGCAGAAGCGGTTGACGGAAACGCCCGCGGTCGACTTCGGCATGCCGGCGAGCAACGCGGCCTGACGGCCGATATTCGGAGCGCCATGCGCGCAATTGCCGAGATAGCAGTCCTCGACATATTCCTTCTCGACGCCGGCGCGCTCGACGGCGTGCTTGATGGCGTGGGCCGCCATCGACATCGGCGGGGTGATGTTGAACCCGCCGCGGCCGGACTTTGCCAGCCCGGTACGTGCATAGGAAACGATAACAGCTTCACGCATTTTGAAGACCTCCCTTGATGCGATCCAGTATGGACTGGAGCACAGTCCGTGTGTAGCGAAAACCCGAATTCCGGCGGACGGAAAAGGCAACAATCGGCGTCAATCCCAAGCCGGCGCATAGCCGGAGGGATTTACACACCGTTTGTCCTTCGGCAAGGCCGCGATCGCTCTCCGGTCCGCGTCGTCGAGTCTCAGTTTCAGCGCGTCGAGATTGGCTTGCTGGCTTTCCGCGCGCGACGCCTTCGGGATCGCGGCAACGCCATCCTGATCGAGCAGCCATTTCAGCGCCACCTGGGCTGCGCTGGCATCATGCTTGCGCCCGATCGCGGCGAGCGCTGCGTCGGAAGCCGCAAGGCCCTTGGCCAGCGGCGAATAGGCGATCAGCGGTATCGATTTCGCAGTGAGAAATTGGCGAAGCTGCGTCTGATCCAGCATCACATGGTATTCGACCTGGTTGCAGGCGATCGGCGCCCTGATCTCCTCGACCACCGTCTTCACGAGCGCAATGTTGAAATTGGCGACGCCGATGGCGCGGGTGCGGCCTTCCTCCTTCAGCCGCATCAGCGTTTCGAATATCTCGGGCAGGTTCATATTCGGTGCCGGCCAGTGCACCAGATAGAGGTCGACATGGTCGAGCCGGAGTTTTTTCAAGGAAGTATCGAACGCCCGGCGGAGCGCATCCCGTGCCAGATTTTCGTTCCAGACTTTTGTGGTGACATGCAGGTCTTTGCGGGGAACGCGCGAGGCTGCAATCGCGGCCCCCACGGCCTCCTCATTGTCATACATCTCGGCGGTGTCGAGATGCCGGTAGCCCAACGCCAGCCCGCCCTCCACGGCCGCGCGGCAGGCATCGCCCTGCATGCGAAAGGTGCCGAGACCCAGCTTCGGCAGGCTGATACCCTGGGTTTGCAGATGTTCCATGATGGCTCTCCCGGAAAGGAAAAAGCGCCGCGTGCGTAGCGAAAGCCGCCTCAACGGTATTTCATTGAGGAGAATAGGCCGCTATTGAATAGCTTGCGCGCAGGGCGCGGGACAAATCAAGATCAGGGGTGTGATGGTACGGGCGTTGCGACATTGGCTGGAAACCCATGAACTGCCTGCGATCATCGTCGCCGTGCTCGGCGTGGTCGTGGCGCTCTCGGTACTGATGGTCGTGGGCGGCTATTTCGCCGTGACGCCCTGACTTAGCCCTCATTCACCCGCGTCGACCTCATTTCCCGGTTCCGGCCGCAGCAAGAATGGGTGACCAGCGTGCGATCTCGGATCGGACAAAGCGATCGAAGGCAGCAGGGTTGCGTTCGTCCTTTGCCGGTATCGAGCCGCCAAGTTGGGCAATCCGCTCGCGCACAACAGCCTCATCGAGAGCCCGGTCGAGCGCATCGGAAAGCCTGGCGATGATTTCGGGCGAAACGCCCTTCGGCGCAAACAGTCCTGCCCAGACGCTCATCTCGTAATTGATGCCGGCCTCCTTCGCGGTCGGAACATTCGGCAGCGTTTCGAGACGTTTCGCAGCAGAGGCCGCGAAGGCCTTGACCGAGCCGGCCAAAACCGACTCCGCCACGCTGACCGACTGCTCGCACATGAAATCGACGTGCCCTCCGACCAGATCATTCAAGGCCGGGGCTGAACCACGATAGGCAACGAGCGCCGGCTTCACGCCGATTTCCGCGGTGAACAAGAGACACGCCATATGCGAGGACGCGCCGATGCCGCCATGGGCCTGCTTCACCGCATCACCCCGTTGCCGGAGGCTTGCGACGAATTCCTTCAGGTCGTTTGCCGGGAAATCCTTCCGCGCGATAATGATGGCCGGAGAGTGGGCGGTGAAGCCGATCGGCACGAAGTCGGCGACGGGATCGTATTTGAGGTTCGGCGTGAGCACGGGAGCTGCAACATGCGAGCCCATCGCGGCGGCAAGCAGCGTATAGCCGTCGGGTGCGGCAGCCGCGACGCGGGCGCTGCCGACGGTGCCGCCGGCGCCGCTGACATTCTCGATGACGATGGATTGCCCGAGGATCTTCGACATCTGGTTGGTGACGATGCGCGCAACGACGTCGCTGGCGCCTCCGGGAGGGAACGGCACAACCACCGTGATCGCTCTGGAGGGATAATCCTGCGCGCGGACCGACCCGACGAAGCCAACGAGTAGCATCGCAACCGCGAAAGCTTTCCAGATACACGTGCCAGGTTTCATAACGCGCGCTCCCATCCTTAGCTGCTGCGCCGTCACATTTTTCCGTCACCGTTCAATATTTCCGCCACCTCGACCCCACGTCCTTCAATCGCCGAGAGAATGCCGGCGCGTACCACCGCGAGCGATCTCGTCGCCTCCTCGCCCCCGACTTCGTGTTGGTGCTGCCCGCGCGCTGCCGCCGCAAATTCCTCAAGCTCCTCGACCAGGGTATCGTTGACTGCACAGGGCACCGCCACTGGCTGGCTCTCACCGCGCTTGAGCAGCCGGAGCCCATTGTGCAAATCGTAGAACGCCGTCATGTCCTTGCCGTAGACATTCATCAGGTAGTACTCGGAGGCCGAGGCGTAGCTTGCATTCAGCGTCGACAGCGCGCCGTTCTCATGCTGCAGGATCAGGCTCGCGACATCGGGATTGTCGCCGGGCAGCACCAGTTGCGCCGACTGTGCGCGCACCGCATGGACCGGCCCTATCAAATATGTGAGCACGTCGATGTAGTGGATTCCGATCTGCAGCATCACGCCGCCCGGCATGCCCGCGGCCTGGTAGCGCCAGGAGGTGAGATCGACCTTGCCGAGGCGATCGCGGCTGATATTCGCCTCGGCATTAACGAGCTTGCCGAACCGGCCGGCTTCGATCTGCTGCTTGACGTAGCGGAAATGGCTCTCGCGCCGCCGCTGATAGCCGAGCGCCAGCACCACGCCGGCCTTGCGACAGGCCTCGGTGATGGCGCGGCCGTCGGAGATGCTGTTGGCGATCGGCTTGTCCAGAAAGACGTGCTTGCCGGCGGCCGCGGCCGCGCAGGTCGTCGCCAGATGCACATCGTTCGGCGTCGTGTTGATGATCGCCTCGATCTCGCCATCGGCCAGCATCGCCTCGTAGCTCGCGGCCGGACGGCAGCGGTATTTTGCCGCGAAATTGTTGCGCTTTTCATCGGAGCGGGTGTAGCAGCTGCGGATCTCGAGCTTCCCCGAGCGCTGGATGGCATCCGCCAGGACGTCGGACCACCAACCCATCCCGATACAGGCCACGCGGAGCGGATTGGCACTCGTCACTTCGCCCTCCCCAAGATTTTTCACTTCCCAAAGCCGAGTTCGTCGGCTGGCGTCGGCCTATGTCATTCCCAATTCGCGCCAATCGACTCGACGGCCATCTTGGCGATCCGCAAATCGGTCTCCCAATCACCACCGCTCACGCCGACACCGCCGATACATTCGCGGTCAACCAGCACCGGCACGCCGCCTTCCATGGCCGTCCACCGTTCCGGTCCGGCGGCGAGCGCCAGTCCGATCGCATGGCTCACGTCGAGGTCCTGACCGGCCGCGCCTTTGGCCGTGGTCGGGCGCCGGTTTGACGCGGCGCAAACCGCCTTGGTGGTGCAGGAGTGCACGGTGTGGAAGCGGCCGCCGTCCATTCGTTCGACCAGGATCACATGCCCGCCGGCATCCACGATCGCACAGGAGATCGCAATTTTGGCCTGGCCGGCCAATTCCAGCGCCGTCGCCATGATCCTTTTCGCGCCCTGATGCGTCAGGCGCTTGCTCTCGGCGACAAACATGGCAGCGCTCCGGTCGGGAGGGACAGGCGAATTGTGCGCCACCGCAACGCCTCCTTCAAGAAATAATACGCAACTTCCGGATGCGATCTTTCACCCCGCTCGTCGCAGGGCGGCGAAACTATCCAAACTATGCGGCGCGAACATGGAGGGATTCCGTGCCGACGGTCTCCCGATCGAACGTCAGATATGCTGCGCCATGATCTGGCCCGGCCGCGCATCCGGGCGAGGCTCGATATCCACCGACCAGAGGTCGCGGTTGTCGACGTCCTTTAGCGTCACGGTCATCACTTCGGTCTTGCCGTCGATATCGACGCGGCCGAAAAACTGCAGGCCGAAACAGGGTGCGAGGTTCTCGCCCTGCTCCGCGCTGCAGCCCTTCTGGAACATCGCTTTCGGCCCGAAGGTATTGTCGAGCGGGGCCGGCGCCCAGGTGCCCGCATGCAGCGGACCGGAGACGAACTCCCAGAACGGTTCGAAATCCTGATAGGCCGCGCGGTTCGGATCGTAATGATGCGCGGCCGTATAATGCATGTCGGCGGTCAGCCACACCGTGTTGCGGATGCCGGCGCGCTTCATAAACGACAGCAGATCGGCAATCTCATGCTCGCGCCGCTCCGGCGGGCCATCGCCGAGCGCAATGCCATCCTCGCTGAAGAGGCCGATCGGCATGTCGGCGGCGATCACTTTCCAGGTCGCATCGGAAGCCACCAGTTCGCGCTTCAGCCACGCCAGTTGCGCCGCACCAAGAATGCAGGTCTCGCTGTGGTCATCGCGCTTGTTAAAGGTGGAATCGCGGTAGCTGCGCATGTCGATCATGAAGACATCGAGCAGCGGACCATGGGCGATCTTGCGATAGATGCGGCCGTCGTGGGCTGGCGTCGCGCGCATCGGCATGAATTCATGGAAGGCGCGGCGCGCCCGCGCCACCAGAAGCGAGGAACCGTCCTCGGCATAGCCGGTCTCGTCGGCCGTGCCGATCGGCGCCCAGTCGTTGGTGACCTCGTGATCGTCCCATTGCGCGAACATCGGCACCTCGGCGTTGAAGGCGCGCAGATTGTCGTCGAGCAGATTATATTTGTAGTTGGCGCGGTACTGTTCGAGGCTGTGCGCCACCACGGATTTCTGTTCGGTGACGATGTTTCGCCAGACCTCACCGTTGGGCAGCTTCAACTCCCGCTCCACCGGGCAATCCGCATAGATGTGATCGCCGGAATGGATGAAGAAGTCCGGACGGTTGCCGAGCATGGTCCGGTAGGTGCGCATCCCGCCGCGCGAAGAATCGATGCCCCAGCCTTGGCCAGCGGTATCGCCAGACCACACGAACGAAATATTGCTTCGCGCGGTGGGCGCGGTGCGGAAATGCCCGACCTGCGTCTCGCCTTCGATGCCGCTCTCGCTGATATCGTCGAAGCGCACGCGATAGAAAATGTCCTGCCCCGCCGGCAGGGCATCGAGCAGAACTTTTGAGACGAAGTCGCTGTCCGGCAACGCGTTGGCGGTAACGGAGCGAAGGATCGTCTTGAAGCTCTCGACAACAGAACATTCCACCTGCATCCGCGCCGGCCGGTCGGCCCGCGCCCAGATCACGGCAGAGTTGGCCGAGACGTCGCCCGATTGAATGCCGCTCGTGATGAGAGGCCGATCCGCGGCGCGGCTGAGATTGGGTCTGGCGAGGCTGCCGAGACCGGCAACGGCGCATGTTGCGGCCGAGCGGACCAGCAATTGACGCCGGCTCAAGCCTTGCCCGACACGAATCGCAATCGGCATCGAAGCCCCCTCGTCGAATCACGACGAAGGTGTGCCCGTTGTATTTGACTCGCGGCTGAAGCTTTTACGACAGGTGGATGACGTGATGGAGGAATCGTAGGGTGGGTTAGCGAAGCGTAACCCACCAAAGTGTTTCCGTGCGGAGATCAAAGCGGTGGGTTACGCCTTCGGCTAACCCACCCTACGAACTACCGCTGCCAGCCGCAGATGGCGCCGGACTGGCACGGCCAGGTCTGGATGCGCGTATCGCGCGCCTGCGCGTCGAGCGGATTGCTGTGACGCCGCGCCAGTTTTGCGCGGGCCGCACCGCGCGGCTTCTCCACACGCTCCTGCACAACGCGCGCCTTGGGCGCGGCTGCCTTCTGCACAACCACGCGCTCCGTCTTCACCGGCTTGCGATCGGTTCTGGCTTCGATCCGGACCGGGGCGAACTCGGTCTCCGGGCCGAGCCGCTTCGGCGAAAGCAGGGCCTTCGAAAGATCGAGGCCGATGAGCTCGCCCGCGCGATACTCGTCCGCCATCGCGGTGTTCCCCGACATCAGGAACCCCGTGCAAAGTGCTGCCGCAATAGCGTTTTTGAGGACCATCGCAGGCCTCCTGAACAATAACCAGAAATTGAGGGACAGACATCATATGTAGTGAGTCGGCCGGACAATTCCAGCCGTTCCCGCCCTCAAGATTACGGTTGAGTGATCCCGGCCGTGGAAAAGTTCACGTGCCGGATTAACGGCCCCCTACTCGGCTGCCTGCGCCACCGGCTGGCCAATCGCAGCCTCCAGTCGCGCGCACTCCCCGCGGAATTTTGCGACATTGGCTTCCTTGATGTGGCCGTAGCCGCGAACGAGTTCCGCGGATTTTGCAAGCGCCACCAGACGCGGCCAGTCATGCGGCTTCGCCTTGTCGATATGCCGGAAGATCATCGCGGAATATTCGCCGGGCAAGGCCCGCTCCATCCGGCGCTCAGCCGTGTAGCCGAACGGATCGAACGCCGTGCCGCGCAGGAACTTCAACCGCGTCAGGAGTTCGAAGGCGCGGAAGATCCAGGAGCCGAACTCGCGCTTGCGCAGTTGCCCGGTCGCCTTGTCGCGCGAAGCAAGTAACGGTGGCGCGAGGCTGACCTTGACGCTCGCGTCGCCGTCGAACTGCTCCTTCAGCGCCTTCCCAAACTCGCCGTCCGAGTAAAGCCGGGCGACTTCGTACTCGTCCTTGTAGGCCATCAGCTTGAACAGGCCCTTTGCAAAGGCTTCCGTCAGCTCGTGTGACCCCGGCGCGGCCTTGGCTTCCGCGACACGGACGCGCTCGACCTCGGCGAAGTAGCGCTTCGAATAGGCCTCGTTCTGATACTCGGTCAGGAATTTGGCGCGGAAAGCGATGCTCTCGTCGAGCGTCCGCTTGGCCGGCGCCGCGCCAGAACTCTTGAAGCGCGCTGCGCTGACGACGCGTTGCAGATCATGCGCCGCAAGCCGGCCCCAGGAGAACGCCAGCTTGTTCATGTCGATCGCCGCACCGTTGAGGTCGATCGCCTTCATGATCGCCTCCAGCGACAGCGGGATAGCCGCGCGCTGGAACGCAAAGCCGAGCATGAAGGCGTTGGTGGCGATGCTGTCGCCCATCAGCGCGGTGGCAAGGCCGGTCGCGTCCAGAATGTCGAGATCGGAGGCGCTGACGGCCTCGTTGAGCGACTCCCGCATCGTCCCCGCCTCGAAATCGATGTCGGGATTGATGACGAAGCTCGCGGTCGGCAGCAAGTCGGCATTGACGATCGCCCGCGTGACACCGCGCTCGGCACGGCTCAGCGAGGGGACGCTGGTGGCGACGACGATGTCGCAGCCGAGGATGAGGTTGGCCCCGCCCGGCGCGATACGGACGGTTGAGAGATCGTCCGCCTCCGGCGCGATGCGGACGTGGCTCATGACCGCGCCGTTCTTCTGCGACAGCCCTGTGAAATCCAGTGTCGAGCACGCCAGGCCCTCGACATGGGCGGCCATGCCGAGCAGCGCGCCGATGGTGATGACGCCGGTGCCGCCGATGCCCGTGACAAGGATGTTATAGGCGCCATCGAGTGCGGGCGTGGCCGGCACAGGCAGATCGGCAAACAGCGCGGACGAATCGGCCGCGGTACGATCGGCCTTCCTCAGTTTGCCGCCATGCACGGTCACAAAACTCGGGCAAAAGCCCTCGATGCAGGAAAAGTCCTTGTTACAGTTCGACTGGTCGATCCGCCGCTTGCGGCCGAACTCGGTTTCCAGCGGCTGCACCGAGACGCAGTTCGAAACAGCCGAGCAATCGCCGCAACCTTCGCAGACGCGCTCATTGATAAAGACGCGTTTCGCCGGATCGGGATACGTCCCGCGTTTGCGGCGGCGGCGCTTCTCCGCCGCACAGGTCTGGTCGTAGATCAGGACCGTGAGGCCCTTGACCTCGCGCAGCTCCTTCTGCACCGCATCGAGTTCGCGGCGGTGATGAACAGTCGCGCCTGATGGAAAGTAATTGCTGGGGTATTTCTCCGGATCGTCGGAGACGATGACGAGGCGTTTTGCCCCCTCCGCCGACACCTGGTGCGCGATCTGCGACACCGTCAGCCCGCCCTCGGCCGGCTGGCCGCCGGTCATCGCCACCGCGTCATTATAGAGGATCTTGTAGGTGATGTTGACGCCGGAAGCCGCCGCCGCGCGGACGGCGAGCAAACCGGAATGGGTGTAGGTGCCATCGCCCAAATTCTGGAACACGTGTTGTTCGCTGGTGAACGGCGCCTGCCCGATCCAGGTGACGCCTTCCGCGCCCATATGCGAGATCGTCTGCGTACGGCGGTTCGGCACCGACAGCGCCATGCCGTGACAGCCGATGCCGGCCATCGCGCGGCTACCCTCGGGGATCTTGGTCGAGGTGTTGTGGGGGCAGCCCGAGCAGAAATACGGCGTCCGCTGCAGTTTTGCGGCACCAATGCCTTCCGCCGGCCGGTCGAACGCTTCGAGCTTTGCCAGACGCTGCTCCAGCGCCGGGCTGCGATGCCCCAGTTTTCGCAAGCGCGCCACGACGGCCGCCGCCACCATGGTCGGCGTCAATTCGCCCTCGCTCGGCAGCAGTGGCGCGCCGCTCTCGTCGCGCTTGCCGACCACTGAGGGCCGCTTCGAGGCATCGACGTTGTAGAGAATGCGAAGAAGCTGGTCCTCAATAAAACCGCGCTTCTCCTCGACAACGAGAACATCCTGCAGACCTTCGGCGAACGCCTTTGCGCCGGATTCCTCCAGCGGCCAGGTCAGCGCCACCTTGTAGATGCGAAGCCCCAGCGCCTGCGCCTCTTGATCGGTAATGCCGAGGTCGGCCAGCGCCTGCCGGAGATCGAGATAGGCCTTGCCGGTCGCCATGATGCCGAGCCGCGCCGGCTTCGAATCCAGCACGATGCGGTCGAAGCGGTTGACGCGCGTGAACGCCGCCACCGCCTGCATCTTGGGACCATGCAGCCGCCGCTCCTGCTCCATCGGCGCGTCCGGCCAGCGGATGGAAAGCCCGCCCGGCGGCATCTCGAAATCAGTGGGAAGAACGATCTTGATGCGATCGGGATCGCTGACGATCGAGGCCGAGCTTTCAACCGTCTCCGAAATCGCCTTGAAGCCGACCCAGCAACTTGAGTAGCGCGACAGCGCAAAGCCCAAAATGCCGAGATCGAGATAATCCTGCAGCGTCGCCGGATTGACCACCGGCATCAATGCTGCGGCGAACACCTGCTCGCTCTGATGGGCCAGCGTCGAGGACTGGCAGCCATGGTCGTCGCCGGCCAGCGCAATCACGCCGCCGTTCGGCGAAGTGCCGGCCGAGTTGGCATGCTTGAGCGCATCGACGGAGCGGTCGACGCCTGGGCCCTTGCCATACCAGATACCGAATACGCCATCGACCTTGGCGCCGGGGAACATGCCGACCTGCTGGCTGCCCCACACGGCGGTGGCCGCCAGGTCCTCGTTGAGACCGGGTGCGAACTCGATGTCATGCTGCTTGAGGAAGGATTTCGCGCGCCACAGCGCGTGGTCGTACATGCCGAGTGGCGAGCCGCGGTATCCGGAGATGAAACCTGCGGTGTTGAGCCCCGCTGCGCGGTCGCGTTCGCGCTGCAACATGGGAAGTCGAACCAGCGCCTGCGTACCGGAGAGGAATATGCGCTTCGCATCCAGACGATATTTGTCGTCCAGCCCAACTTCCATCAACGCCATTCGTCCGCTCCCCGTCGCGCGTTCCGCCGGTTATTTGAACCGGTCTAATTGCGACCAGAATGCACCGGTTTTGCTATGCGTGCCCAGCGTGAATTCATGGCCAGAGGACATAACTCGGCCGTCTTGTGGATCGCTCTTGCCGAAATCCGCCTTCTTTGAAACGCTTGGGAGTAAAGGGAGACACCAGGGATGACAGAAGCGGCGTTCACGACCGAGCTATTGGAAAGCGGCAATCTGCTGGTGGGGCCATGGCGCAGTCCGAAGCAGATGCTTCACGCGCAGGTCTATGATTCCCACGCCTCGATCCACGACGATGCGACCGCACAAAAGCTCGGGTTTCAGGGCGGCACCATCGAGGGCCCGACCCATTTCAGCCAGTTCGCACCGCTGTGCGAGCGGATCTGGGGCCAGGCCTGGTTCGAGACCGGATGCCTGTCGGCCCATTACCGTAACCCCGCCTTCGAGGGTGAGGAAGTGCAGGCCAATATCGAAAAGCCGAAGCCGGGCGAGACGATCTGCGCCATCGGCATGACCAAGCGCGACGGCACCGAGATTTTGCGCGGCACCGCTTCCGTCGGTGACGTGACGGAAACGGCGTTAAGCCGGCGGCTTGGCGAACTGAAACCGCTTGCCGATCCCGTCATTCTGGCCGACCTCAAGGTCGGCATGAAGACATCCCGCCAGACGGTCAGAATGGATTTCGACCAGCACATGGGCGACCTCTATCCGTTTTCGCTTGAGCAGAAGCTGAAGGTCATCACCGAACCCTCGGCGTACTATTCGCAGGAGCTCAACCCCTGGGGACGGGCGATCATTCCCATGGAGATGCTGAGCGTGCTGTTTCAGTACCGCGCCCGCGAAGACCGGCTGCCGATCCGCGGGCCCGCGGTCGGGCTGTTCGCCGACCAGGAAATCCGCCTGCTGCGCGGGCCGTTGTTTGTCGGCGACAGCTACACCACCGAGCGCGAGGTCGTCGCGCTGAGCGGCAGCCGCCGGACCGAGAGCGTATGGATGCGCACGACGGTATTCGGCACCGACGACAAACCCGTCGCAACCATGCTGTTGAACATGGCCAGCATCAAGGACTCCTACGCCAATTACGAGCAGGAGCACAAAGCGCTCTATGGCTAGGTGAGCCTGATCCGCTATCGCCAACAAGGACAACAATAAAATGGCCCGCCTGCCCTATCTGGAAGCCGATCAGGTCGCCCCCGAATACCGCGACATGCTCAAGCGCAACACCAATTTGCACAAGCTGTTGGTGAACTCGCCCGAGATGGCCCGCGCCTTCAACGGCGTCGGCGGCTTCATCCGCTTCAAGAGCAAGCTCGATCCGCGTCTGCGTGAACTCGCGATCCTCCAGGTCGGCTGGATGGAGAAATCCGAATACGAGTTCACCCATCACGTGAAGATCGGCAGGGAGTTCGGCGTCACCGACGAGGATATCGAAGGACTGATGGCCGAGACCGAGGGCAAGCCCTCAAAGCTCGAACCGCTGGCGAAGGCGATCCTCCGTGGCGCCCGTGAGATGGTGCGAGAACTTGCGATGTCGGAGGCAACCTTCGCTGAGATCAAGCAAAAACTCTCCGACGAGGAGATGGTCGACCTCGTGCTCACCATCGCCTTCTATTGCGCCGTGGTCCGCGTGCTGGCGACGATGAAGATCGACAACGAACCTTACTACAAAGAGGTACTGCAACAGTACCCGATCCCGGGAGTGGAATGAGATGCGCCTGAAAGATCGTGTCGCCATCGTCGTCGGCGCCGGCCAGAGCCCCGGCGAAGGCATCGGCAACGGCCGCGCCACCGCTCTCACTTTTGCGCGCGAGGGCGCCAAGGTGTTGTGCGTCGATCACAATCTGGCCTCCGCCCAGGAGACGGTCGACATGATCGCCGCCAAGGATGGCACCGCGGCGGCGTTCAAGGCCGACGTCACCAAGAATGCCGACCTCAAGGCGATGGTGGCGGACGCGCAAGAACGCTGGGGCCGCATCGACGTGCTGCACAACAATGTCGGCGTCAGCCTGTCGGGCGGCGACGCCGAGCTGCTCGACATCTCGGAGGAAGCGTTCGACCGCTGCGTCGCGATCAACCTGAAGAGCTGCGTGCTCGCCGCCAAGCACGTCATCCCGATCATGCGCGCGCAAAAGAGCGGCGCGATCATCAACATCTCGTCGATGGCCGCGATCACGACCTACCCCTATGTGGCCTACAAGGCGACCAAGTCGGCGATGATCGCGTTCACCGAACAGCTCGCCTACCAGAACGCGCAGTACGGCATCCGCGCCAATGTCATCCTGCCCGGCCTGATGAACACGCCGATGGCAGTCGACACCCGCGCGCGCGAATGGGGGAAGAGCCGCGCCGAGGTCGAGGCCGAGCGCGACGCCAAAGTTCCGCTGCGCCACAAGATGGGCACCGGCTGGGACGTCGCCAACGCCGCGCTGTTCCTCGCGTCCGACGAAGCGAGCTTTATTACCGGCGTGACGCTGCCGGTCGACGGCGGCGCGAGCGTGCGGCGGGGATGAATTGTAGGGTGGGCAAAGCGCAGCGTGCCCACCATCTTTTTATGCTGCGAGAATGGTGGGCACGCTTCGCTTTGCCCACCCTACGGCAGCTCGCAGCACAAAGCGCTTCCCAACGATCCGCACGTTTACCTTTGGTTAGTAACTTTCTCTTAAGGGTTGCGGCGATTGGGCGGTCTTTTTGACGCGCCCCGTACTCACGCAATTTTGCGCCGGCGTTTTTATTCGGCCATCTGTGTGATTCGACACATTCAATCGATTCCAGTGACACGATGATGTGACAGCGACATCGTCGCTTGTCGAAATACCGACTCGTTGCGGTCGCACGAATTTCACGTGCGCTCGCTATCACGCGCCACAAGAACTGTGGCAAGCGCTGCAAGAATGCCGAGGTACCATGAACGAAGAATTCGACTACGAGCTGACGCCGTCCCAGTGGGAAGCATTGAAAGCGTTGCGGACGCCGGCATCAAGGCTGCCGCGCATGAGCCGCTACATAATTGACGGCCTGATCGCGCTCGAACTCGCCGTAATGAACGGCGACATGCCCGCCATCACGGCGAAGGGGCGCAAGGTGCTGATTCGCGGCTCATCGCTCTTGTTGCAGGATCTGGCGGCCTGATTCGCGGCATTGCGCACTTGCAGCATAAATTCCGGATTGACCGCACCTGATTCCCTGACATATCGGAGTTCCATCGACTGAGTGGCAACTAGGGTTCCGGATGGCGAGACCGCCATCGCCGGTCCGAGCGTTGCGGAAACCGCGCTAGCACGCGGCTGCACCCGAGGGACAAAAGCCCAGAGGAGGAGATGTCGAGATCTTTTTCGCGCCTGACGGCACGGAGGTCTCATGTCGCTGCTCTCGCTCTCCCTCGTTGTCCTCGCCGCCTTTATTCACGCCACATGGAATTTGCTTTCGAAGCGTGCGGCTGACGCCGGCCCCACCTTCGTGTTCGCGTCCAACGTCATAGCCCTTGTCCTCTATCTGCCGTGGGTTGGCTGGGTACTGGCGTACAACGCGCACAACTGGAGTCTGCCGGTCGCGGGCTGTCTCGTCTTGAGTGCCATCCTTCACCTCGCCTACAACCTGTGTCTTCAGCGCGGCTATCAGGTCGCCGATCTCTCGGTGGTCTATCCGATCGCGCGGGGCACGGGCCCGCTGCTGTCCTCCGTCGGCGCATTCATCCTGCTTCGTGAAACGCCTTCGGCCCAGGGCATCCTCGGACTACTCGCGGTCGTCGCCGGGATCGGCTTCATCACCACCCAGGGCGATCTCTCCGCGTTCCGCCGGCCTCGCGGCCTCGACGGCCTGCGCTGGGGCACCGCCACGGGGTCGCTGATCGCGGGCTACACCGTCGTGGACGGATATTGCGTCAAGATGCTCGGCATTCACCCCGTCGTGCTCGACTGGCTTTCCAACCTGCTGCGCTTTTTCATGCTCGCACCCATCGTTCTATCGAACTGGTCGCGCGCCAAAGAGAAGATGAAGGGCCATTGGTGGCTGGCGTTCTGGGTCGGCTTGCTCTCGCCGCTGTCCTACATCCTTGTGCTGTCAGCCATCGAGATGGGCGCGCCGCTCAGCCTGGTCGCACCTGCGCGCGAAATGTCGATGATGGTGGGGGCAATGTTCGGCATGCTGATCCTCGGCGAGCGGGTGACGGCATGGCGGGTGGTAGGGTGCGCGATACTGATTGGAGGTGTGGTGCTGCTGGGGTCGGCAAAGGCGTAGAATGTGAAACGAAGCGACAGGCGCCGGACTGCGTTCCCCGGATGCTGCGCAGCGCGCCGCTTGCGGCGTGGTGCGCTGCTAAGCCGGGGTCCATTCGCTGCAGCGATGGATCCCGGCTCGGCGGAGCAGCGTTGCACGCTGCACCGCGTCCGGGGCACGGAAATACTCACATCGGCTTCTCGTCGTCCGTCACCGGCGAGGTAATCACCAGAAACACCAGATCGACCAGCCCTGAATTCGAGATCGCGTGTTCGACGCCCGGCGGCAAAAAGATGAAGTCGTGCTTGCGCACCACGTGATTCTTGCCCGCGATCTCCATCAGCCCCTCGCCTTCGAGCACGTGATAGATCTGCTCCTGCACGCGATGCTTGTGGCGCGCGACATGCGCCATCGGCTGGTACATCGAGATCCGGTAGTCGATGTGGCGGGAGCCCGCGGTCTCCGGCATCACCAGCGGCTTTGGCAGCGCGCCGCCGAAATGATTGGGGAATTCGCGCCACGGCACTTCGGCGATGTTGCGGATGAAGGCGCCGTTGTTTTCTGAAGCCATGATGGCCTCCTCTGCCGATCAGATGACGAGCGCCCCGCCGTCGATATAGACGATCGAACCCGTCGCAAAGCCGTTCGCCATGAAACCGAGGATCTGCCGCCCGATATCCTCAGCCGCGCCGACGCGGCCGACCGGCAGCGAAGCCGCAGCTTTCGCCAGCATATCGCGGCGCGCCTCTTCCGGCATCGCGGCGCGGATCGGGGTATCGATGATACCGGGCGAGACGGCATTGACGCGCACCGGCGCCAGTTCGAGCGCCAGCGCCCGGGCCAGCGATTCCAGCGCACCATTGGCGGCGCTGACGATCGCCGAATTCGGCCGCGGGCGGACGCTGAGGAAACCAGAGACCAGCGTCAGCGATCCGCCGACGCGGATTTGCGCCTGCTGCGCGACACGCCACGCGCCCCAGAACTTGCCTTCCACGGTGGCGCGGACATCTTCCATCGCCACCGTCTTGAACGGGCCGGTGCGAAGCTGCGCCGCCGTCACCACGACATGATCGACCGGACCGCAACGGCTGAACAGGTTTGCCACGCTCTCATCGCTGGTGACGTCTGTGGGAATCGCGATCGCATTCAGCTTCTCGGCCACCTTGTCGAGCCGCTCGACGTTTCGCGACGCAATGATGATTTCGGCGCCTTCGCGCTTCGCCATCTCGGCGGTCGCCAGACCGATGCCGGAGGAACCACCGACGACGACGACTTTCTTGCCTGCAAGCAACATGAAATTCCCTCGCGAAATAAATCAGGCCGGCTGATAACGCGTGCCGATGCCGGCTTTGCTCTGGCCCAGCCCGGGCAATTCCCACACCCCCGCGCCGACCGGATTGATGTCGGCGGCGATATCGACATCGATCAGATAGGGCTTGTTCGCCGCGATGCCCTTGCGGATCGCCTCGCCGAGATCACCCGCGCGATCAACCCGCACGCCCTCGACGCCGCAGGAGCGCGCCATGGCGGCAAAATCCGGATTGTAGCGCTCGCCGGTATTGGGATCGTGGAAATCGGTCGCAAGCTCACGCCCGCCGAGATAGCCGCGCTGCAGGCCGCGGATCGAGGCATAGGCGTAATTGTTCCAGACCACCCAGACCACGGGCAGATTGTATTCGACCGCCGTGCCCAGCACGTTGGCGTGCATGAAGAACGCGCCGTCGCCGCACACCGACACGCAGGGACGATCGGGCGCCGCGAATTTCGCGCCCATCACGCCGGCGACCCCAAAACCCATCGGGCCGAACCCCATCGAGCCGATCAGCGAATCCGGCCGCCTTGGCTTGCAGAAGCCGAGCAGCCAGTTGTGGTGCACGCCGATGTCGCTGACGAGGATCGCATCTTCCGGCAACGCCTTGTCGATTTCGAGCGCCGCGCGCTGCGGATTGATCGGCGTGGTGTCGTCGGAAAATCCGGGGGCGACGAACTTGTCCCATTCCTTGCGATAGGTGTCGATCTGCGCCAGCCATTTCTTGCGCGCATCGGCCTTCTTGGTGAGGTCGGCGCGCCGATCGAGCTCGGCATGCACCTGCCGCAGAAAAGTGCGCACGTCGGCCATCAGGCCGAGCGCCACCGGATAATTACGTCCGATCTCCTCGGGATCGATATCAACATGGATCAGCCGCGTCGGCGGAATGGTGAAGGAATAGCCGGGGATCCACGAGCTCGACGTGCGATCGTCGAACCGCATCCCCATCGCCAGCAAGACATCCGCCTGACGCGTCGCGTGATTGGCCTGATAGTGCCCGGCGCGCGCGACGAGGCCCAGCGCCAGCGGATGGTTGCAATCGATCGCGCCCAAGCCGCTGGCCGAAGCCGCGACCGGGATCTGCAGCCGCTCGGCGAGCCTCAAAAGTTCTTCGGCCGCGCCGCCGTAGCGCACGCCCTGGCCTACGATGATTGTCGGCCGCTCGGCGCCGAGCAGCATGTCGACGGCTTTCACCACGCCTTCGGGATCGGCGCCGCATCGGCTCGATATGTTGGCGTTCCACGATTGCGCGTTCGGCGCCTCTTCGGCCGCCGATTCCATGAACACGTCGAAGGGCACGTCGAGCACGACAGGTCCGGGCCGGCCGGTCGTCATCGTCTTCCAGGCCTGCCGCACCGCCAGCGGCACCATCTCGCCGCGCGTCGGCTGGAACACCTTCTTGCACATCGTGCGCACGGTGGAGGGAAAATCAGCCTGATAATGCCGGTACATTTCCTGGAAGGCGCCGCGGTTGAACTGGCTGGTCGGCACATTGCCGGTCACCGCCATGAACGGCACGGAATCGAGGAAGGCATTGGCAAGCGAGATCGGCAGGTTCGCCGAGCCGGGCCCGCAGGAGGTGAAGGTCGCCGTCGGCCGCCCCGACACGCGGTAGTAAACGTCGGCCATGAAGCCGGCGACGCTCTCGTGGTGCACCGAGATGGTCTTGATGTCGGATGAGCGCTCGTACAGCGCGTCGATGAACTGGATGTTGCCGTGGCCGCACAGGCCGAACACCTGCGGCACCTTCTCCTGGATCAGATAATCGACGATGACCTGGGCGCCGTTGAGCATGTTACGCGACATCGATTTAACTCTCTCCCTGAGCTCAACGAATTCGCCTCCGCGTCTTGCTTGCGCGGCCGGCGACGGGTTCGAACCTATTTCTCATAATACTATACGTCAATTGCTATTGTGGTATGGTGCGTATTGCCGCCTCGCACGATGCGCGGCGCTGTTGCCGGGCGAGGACGGCCTGATAGAGTTCGCCTCGCCCATCCTGGAGAGCTGATTCCGTGAACCCGCGCACCAAGCCGAAGACGAGCGACAAGCAGGCAACATCGCGCAAGGTTTCGATCGGCAAAGCCTCGATCCCAAAACTGGTGCAGTCGACCGAGCCCAACATCGACGACGAGGCCGAGGAGCGCGCGCGCGGCGGCGTGCAGTCGCTGGGCCGCGCCTTTTCGATCATCGAGGAAGTCGCGCGTCACCGCGAAGGCATTGGCTTGGCGGACCTCAGCAAGCTGGTGGCCTTACATAATTCCACCACCTTCCACCTCGCCAAGACGCTGGTCTCGCTCGGCTATCTCAGGCAGGAGCGAGATTCAAAACGTTATCGTGTTGGCCGGCCGCTGTTTGCGCTGGCGGCCAGCGCGCTCGACGAAATCGAGATGGTGAATCTGGCGACGCCGATCCTGGAAGACCTGTCGCGCGAAAGCGGCGAAAGCGGCCATTTTGCCGTGCGCATGGGGGATGCCGTGGTCGTGATTGCCCGCACCAGCGGGCTCGGCGCGTTCCAGTTGACCGACCGCGTCGGCGTGGTGCGCCCGGCGCACTGCACCGCGCTCGGCAAGATCATGCTGGCCTCGCTGCGCCCCGATCAGTTGAAGCGCTTTCTCGAACGGGTCGAACTGAAACCGTCGACGAAAAAATCGATCACGGACCCCGCCGTGCTGCTGCGCGATATCGCCGAAATCCGCCGCAGCGCGATCGCTTTCGACGACGGCGAATTCAATGCGGAAGTGCGCTGCGTCGCGGTGCCGGTCTATAACTTCACCGGCGAAGTGATCGGCGCGCTCGGCATCTCCGGCCCGATCTGGCGCATGACGGACCAGGTGCTGCAGAGCCGCGCCAAGCTGGTGCAGACGGCCGCGAGCCGGCTGTCGGCCGAATTCGGTGCGCGGGATCTCGCGAAATCCTCCTGATCCGATCCACCTGAAATCCTCTGCCAACGAGTTGAACGCGGCTGCGACGCATTTGGCGTTGACAGGAGCCATCGCGTCCGGAAATATCCTACAACAATAAAAGAACGTCTCTCACATTGTCGCATAAGCGGGAACGGAAGGGAGAACGTCGCGTACTCTCGGGAGGAGATCAGCAATGACCCGCTACAGCCGACGTACTCTGTTGAAAGCCGGCGCCGCCTTCACCAGCGCCTCCGCACTCGGATTCCCTTCGATCGTCAGCGCACAGGCCGCGCGCATCAAGATCGGCCATCTGGTGCCGCTGACCGGCTTTCTCGGCGCGATCGGCAGCTACGCCCAGCTCGGCGTGAAGATGGCCGCCGAAGAGATCAACGCGTCCGGCGGCATCATGGGCAAGCAGATCGACCTGATGTCGGAAGACTCGGTCAATCCCGCCACCGCATCGACCAAGGCGCAGCGCATGATCGAGCAGGACGGCGCGGTGCTGCTGTTCGGCGAAATCTCTTCCGCTTCGTCGCTGACCATCATGCAGGTCGCCGAGCGCAACAAGAAAGTGTTCTTCTCGACCGGCGCTCGCTCGGACGCGCTGCGCGGCAAGGATTGCAACCGCTACTCCTTCCACTGCGACATCCCGAACACCGTAATGGTCAACGCCGTCGGTACCGCGCTCAACCAAAAAGGCATGGTGAAGGGCAAGAAGTTCGTCACGCTGACCGCGGACTACATTTTCGGCCACGACCTGCTGAAGGCCGCGAAAGCCTTCTTCAGCGCCAACGACGCCACGCTGATCGGCGACGAGCTGATTGCCACTGACGTCACCGACTTCAGCCCGTATCTGCTGAAGGTCAGGCAGGCCAAGCCCGACGTCGTATGCTGCAACCTCGCCGGCAACCAGGTCACCAACCTCGTCAAGCAATATGCCGAGTTCGGCTTCCCCTACCCGCTCGTCGGTTTCAACCTCAACACCGGCGACGCCTGGGCGATGGGCGAAGGCAATCTGAGCGGCACCTGGCCGACGGTCTGGTATCATACGCTCGACAATCCGGCCTCGAAAACCTTCGTCGAAGCCTTCACCAAAAAATACGGCAAGCCGCCGGAGAACCACGCCTGGATCGAATACATCACGCTGAAGATGATCGCGCAGGCGATCACCGAGACCAAGTCGACCGAAAGCGACGCGCTGATCGCCTATTTCGAGAAGCAGACGCAGTTCGACATCATGAAGGCGCGCAAGGCCTATTTCCGCTCCTGGGACCATCAGCTCGTGCAGGAGGCCTATCCGTTCACGGTGAAGCCGAAGAACGAGATGAAGGACAAATGGGACATGCTCGTGCTCGGCGAGGCCGTGCCGGCCGCGGGCGCCGAGCTTGAATCGATCTACCCGACGAAGACGCAAAATCCCTGCAACATCAAGGCATAAAAGCCCGATACGGGCGTCGGGCCACTGGCGTTGCGGCGCCGGCACACAACAGCCGGCGCCGTCTCTTTTTCAAGGCGCGTTTCAAGGTCGCGGATCGCACATGCAGTTCGGATTTCTGCTGGAGCAGGTGGTGAATGGCCTGGTGCTCGGGGGCTATTACCTCCTGATTGCGCTTGGCCTGTCGCTGATCTTCAGCGTCGGCGGCATCGTCAATCTCGCGCACGGTGCGTTCTATGCGCTCGGCGCCTACACCTCCGTCGAGATCACCAAATATCTCGGCTTCGGTTCGGCGGTGGTGCTGTCGCCGATTGCGGTCGCGCTGCTCGGTATTCTCTTCGAGCGCTTCATCCTGCGCCGCTTCTACGACGCCGATCCGATCCTCAGCCTCTTGGTCACGTTCGGGCTCGCCATGGTCACCGAACAGGCAATCCGGATCATCTGGGGCGCGCCGCCGATATCCGCCGCAATCCCGCAGGGCCTTCGCGGCTCGGTCTTCCTCGGCGACTTCCTGTTCTCGCGCTATCGCCTCCTGATCCTCGCCGTCGTCGCCGCGGTCCTCGTCGGCGTCTGGCTGCTGCTGCACAAGACGTCGTTCGGCCGCGTCGTGCGCGCCGGCATCCAGCGGCCGGATATGGTGGCTGCGCTTGGCATCCGCCTGCAACCCTACATGACCGCGATCGTCATGCTCGGCGTCGGCATGGCAGCCCTCGGCGGCGCTTTCTTTGCGCCGATCACGATCGTGCATCCCGCGATGGGGGCCGAGATCATCACCGTCGCCTTTGTCGTGGTCGTCATCGGCGGCCTCGGCAGTTTCTGGGGTGTGGTGATCGCAGCGCTGCTGGTCGGCGTGGTCAGGGGCATCACCATTCACTTCGCGCCGGCGGCCGGTGAAGCATCGATCTACGTGCTGATGTTCCTGGTGCTGCTGGTGCGACCGCGCGGGCTCCTGGGCGAACGTATCGAGAAGTTCGAATGACGATTACCTTCGCCGCCAAATACCGTCCGCTGCTATCAGCCACGCTCGCCGTCATCGTACTGCCGTTCGGCCTCTATCTGCTCGGCCTGTCGCTCAACACCGGCACCATGGTGGTAGCTCTCGCCATTGCCGCGATGGGCCTCAATCTCTGCATCGGCTATACTGGCCTCGTCTCGTTCGGCCACGGCGCGTGGTTCGGCATCGGCGCCTATGCGGCCGGGCTGATCCAGCGCAACTGGTTTGGCGGCGACATCTTCCTGCCGCTGCTGCTGGCGGCCGTCGTCGTCGCAATCATCGCGACCTTCGTCGGCTTCGTCATCCTGCGCCGGCGCGGCGTCTATTTCTCGCTGCTGACGCTGGCGCTGTCGGCGCTGGCCTACACCATCGCCTTCCGCTGGACTGCGGTCACCGGCGGTGAGGACGGCCTCGGCGGGCTGAAGCGGGGCAGCATCGGCCCGTTCAGCCTCGACAATGCGCTGAACTATTACATCGTGGTCTCCGTACTCTGCCTCGGCGTGCTCTATCTCCTGCTGCGGCTGGTGCGCTCGCCGTTCGGCCATGTCCTGATGGCGATCCGCGAGAACCAATTGCGCGCCACGTTCCAGGGCTATCCGGTCGAGCGCTACAAGCTCGGCGTCTTCGTGATCTCCGCCGTGGTGACCGGCTTCGCCGGCGGGCTGATCGGCTTCCAGAATTATCTCGTCTCCGCCGAGGCGGTGTCGGTGCCGTTCTCCGGCGAGTTGCTCGCGATCGTCGTGATCGGCGGCATGCGCAGCATGCTGGGGCCGGCGATCGGCGCGCTGTTCTTCATCCTGTTTCGCGAGTTGTTTTCGATCTGGACGCCGAACTGGCTGTTGTGGTTCGGCCTCGTCTTCGTCGCCTTCGTGCTGTACTCGCCGGGCGGCCTCGTCGGCATCTGGGCGACGCTTTCAAAACGCTGGTGGCCGCCGCCGGAAGAATCCGCCGCGATGAGCCGCCGGAAAATTTACGAAGGCCTGCCGCTGCCGGCCTTCCTGCTGCCGAAAGGGCTCGACGGCATTGTGCTCGACGTGCGCAGCGTCTCGAAGAGCTTCGGCGGCATTCGTGCGGTTACCGATGCAAACCTGCAGGTCGGCGCCGGCGAAATCCACGCCCTGATCGGGCCGAACGGCGCGGGAAAGACCACGCTGTTCAATCTGGTCTCCGGCCTCTATCCGACCGACAGCGGCACCATCAAGCTGAATGGCCGCGAGATCCAGGGCGTGCCGTCGGAGGCGATCTGCCATCAGGGGCTGGCGCGCTCGTTCCAGATCACCAACCTGTTCAAGGGACTGACGATCTACGAAAACCTGCGCCTGTCGCTGCAGGCGCAGAACGCCGGACGCTTCAACCTCTGGCGCGATATCGACCACTACAGGGATATTCACGCCGAGACCGCGGAGCTGATAAAATTCCTCGGCCTCGAAGGCATCGAGACCATCGAGGGCGGTGAACTGTCCTATGGCGGGCAGCGGCTGGTCGATCTCGGCATCGCGCTCGGCTCCAAGCCACAGGTGCTGCTGCTGGACGAGCCGCTGGCGGGCCTTGCCGCCGCCGAGCGCGAACGCGTCTCGAACCTCGTCAAGAACATCGCCGCCAACATTCCGGTCCTGATCGTCGAGCATGACATCGACCGCGTGCTCGGCTTCTCCCGCACCGTCACCGTGATGAACCAGGGTGAGGTGCTGATGACCGGCACACCCGAAGCCGTGCGCGCCGACCGCAGGGTGCAGGAGATCTATACCGGCACCGGCGTGCCCGAGGTCGAGCACGCCAGCAGCGAACGCATCGATGCGAGCACCGCGCCGGTCCTGCGCTTCGAGCGCGTCAACACTTTTTACGGCAAGAGCCACATCCTGCACGACGCCACGCTCGACGTGCGCGAGGGCGAGATCGTCGCTCTCCTCGGCCGCAACGGCGCCGGCAAGTCGACCCTGTTGAAGACGCTCGCGGGCCTCGTGCCGCTGTCCTCGGGCAGCATCGAATATGCCGGCGCCGATATCTCCCGCCTGCCCGCGCCCGATATCGCGCGTGCCGGCATCGGCTATGTGCCGCAGGGCCGCGGCCTGTTCGCCGGCATGACGGTGCGGGAAAACCTCTCGCTCGGCCGTCTCGCGCGCAAGACCGACGGCAGCAACGGCGTGGTGTGGAACGAGGAGAAGATCCTCGAATACTTCCCGCGCCTGCGCGAACGCATGGACGTCGCGGCCGATTATCTCTCCGGTGGCGAGCAGCAGATGGTGGCGGTCGCGCGCGCGATGTCGGGCAATGTCAAGCTGCTGCTGCTCGACGAGCCCTTCGAGGGGCTGGCGCCGGCGGTGATCCTCGACCTGTTCAAGGTATTCGACAAACTCCGGCAGCATATCTCCATCGTGATCGTCGAGCACAATCTCGATCTGGTGTTAGCGCTCGCCGACCGCGTCTTCGCGCTGGAGCGCGGCGCGGTGTTTCATGAGGGACCAGCGCAGCCGCTGCTCACCGATCTCGACTACCGGAAGAAGATTTTGTGGCTATGAGGGCTGCGACACTCACCGCCGTCATTGCGAGCGAAGCGAAGCAATCCATCTCGCTACTTCTTGAGCTATGGATTGCTTCGTCGCTTCGCTCCCTTGCGCAAACGCTTCGCGTTTGTCGCAGGCAATGACGGCACACCTTGGGAGGCTACGATGCGACATCTGATGACGGCGATGCTTGCGGGATCGATGATGGTGTTCGGCGGTTACGCCCTGGCGGCCGACAACCCCATGACCGCGCCGTATTCACCAAGAACCGCACCAACCCCGCCTATGAGGCCTTTCGTATCGCCTCCGACCAGATCGCACGCACCACGGGTGTGAAGGTAATCCACCTGGTGCCGAACCAGCCTGATAACGTCGACGAACAGAAAGCGATGGTCGATCAGGTGCTGAAAGACAGGCCGGACGCCGTCATCTTCATCCCCGTCGACGACGTCGCCATGATCGATTCCGTGAAGAAGCTCAACGAGGCCAACATCCCCATCGTGCTGGTTTCCAATCCGCTGCCCGGCAGGTTTGTGACCTATGTCGGCGCCGACGATTTCGAGATCGGTTACCGCGAGGCGCGCTATCTCTTCGAAAAACTCGGCGGCAAGGGGAAAATCGTCGTGATCGAGGGAACGCCGGCCGCGCCCACCAATCGCGAGCGCGTGCGCGGATATCAGCGCGCATTCGGCGAATTTCCCGGCATACTTGCCGCTGCCGGGAGCGAGAGTATATTGGATCGATGGCTGTCAGCTCACCCGATCTGAAAGCATTCCTGCTCGCCACGCCTTTCTTTGGTGGCCTCTCCGACGCAAGCCTCGATCTCCTGGTCTCAATGCTGGTCGAGCGCCGCTTCGACGCCGGCGCCACGATCGTCGCGGAAGGAGAACCGGGGCGCTCGATGTTCATTGTTCACTCGGGCGATCTCGTGGTGAGCAAGCTCGGTGATTCCGGGCGCTCCATTCGGATGTCGAATCTCGAGCCCGGCGATTTCTTCGGCGAAATGACGCTCATCGAGATGCAGAACCGGTCAGCCACCGTCGTCGCGGAGAACGCAACCGTACTGTACGAGCTCACGGCCCGAAACCTCTACACGTACTACAAGGCCGACATCCACGCCTACGTGATCGTGATGCAGAATATCAACCGCGAACTTTGCCGGCGGCTCCGCCGCGCCGACCGCCGCATTGCCGAGCTGAGCTTTCATGCGAGTGAATGATGCAGATACGCCCCGCAACGGCCCGTAGCGTGACCGCCAACGTGCTGACTTCCGATTTCGGCGTCACGGCGGACAAGGCTGGACTTGCCGCTGGATCGCCCCCGGTAGCGAATGGCCCATAAGAGACGTAGCAGCCGAGATGGCAATATCGGTATTTTTGGCCTGCCCGAACGTGAAGACCGCATGCTATCGGCGTGGTATCGTCCCGTCAGAATGCGGCTGGAAAGTAAGGGTCATGCCAGCTAGCCGTTCTGCAATCCAGGAGGAACCAATGCGGTACCTGCTTAGCACCACCAGCATTTTCCTTGTCATGCTGTCGTTAGGCGCCTCGCTCGATCCGGCTTTCGCCAAAAGTGGTTAGCAACCTTTACATTGCGGCCGAGTTGATCGTTACGCGCAAAGGAGGCAAAGCAATGAACAAATTGGCGACAGTTGTTTTCACTGCAGCCCTTTCAGCAAGTTCGCTGAACCTCGCCAAGGCCGATCAGCCGGGACCGGACTGGATGCCTGCCGAACAGGTAAAGCAAAAGGTTCTTCAGTCAGGTTATACGGAGGTCACCAAACTAGAAGCCGACGACGGTCAATGGGAAGGCGAAGGCATCAAGGCCGGCCAGAAGATGGACTTTCACGCCGATCCGAAGACCGGCGTAATCACGTCCGAAAAGGTCGACGACTAAGAGCGTCGGGTGCCAGCTTCGGTTGACGGACATTTCAAGCCAAACATAGGCGCAACGTCGGCTCTTGGCTCTTGGCCTCGTTCCGCTGCGATACGGAATGGGTCCGCTATCGCGCGCATATCGGACATCGAGCAGCAATCAAGCTCGATTTGTGGGTACGCGCCCTAATGTTCGTCCGGCCGTGTGCGCGCGATAATCTCGGCGGCGCCCTTGTCCAACAACTCCAACCCGACGGCGCGGCCGAGTTCGCGCGGCCGGTCCGCCGCGCCATGCCGCGACACCTCAATGAAGCGGTCACCGGTTTCATCCAGCACCGCAGCCGTCAGAATCATCTCGCCGCCCGCCAGCGTGGCGTGGCCGGCGATCGGCGAATTGCAGTGGCCGTTCAGCACCCACAGCACCTCGCGCTCGGCCTCGGCGCAAAGCCGTGACTGCGCGTCCTCGATCTTCGCCAACCGCCCGCGCGTCAGCCAATCGTTCTCGACGCATTCGACCGCGACGATGCCCTGCCCCACCGCCGGCAGCATTTCGCGAACCGAAAAGTCATGGACGATACGTGAAGCCATTCCGATGCGCTCGAGCCCCGACCGCGCCATGACAAGCGCGTCCGCAGGCCCCACCTCGCCGCCGTCGGGCAGCCGCTGCTTGTCGCCGCGATCGAGTTTTGCCACGCGAGTGTCAGCCGCGCCGCGGAAATGGATCACCGTCACTTCCGGAAACAGCCGGCGCAGATAGGCCGCGCGGCGCACCGCATTGGTGCCGATCTTGAAGCCTTTGCCCTTCGAAGCGCGAAACGCGTCGAGCGAAAGCCCGGGACGCAGCACCAGCGCGTCGTTGGCGGCGTCGCGCGGCAGGGTCGCGGCAATGATCAGGCCAGGCGTCTCCTCATTGCCGGGAACGTCCTTCAGCGAATGCATCGCCGCCTGCAAATGCCCTGCGCGCATCGCTTCGCGGATTTCGGCGACGAAGGCGCCGCCTTTGCCGCCATGGCGCAGCAGTTTGCTGGTCTGGTCCTGGTCGCCGCGGGTTTCGAACTTGACGATCTCGACATCGAGCGCGGGATCGGCCGCACGCAACAGCCGCGCGATCCCTTCCGTCTGCGCCAGAGCCATCGCGCTCTTGCGCGTGCCGATCTTCAAGGTCTGTCCCGACACAAGATCTCCGTTCGAAGGCTATCAAGCTGTTGTTTCGTGCGTAGGGGATAGAGCAAGCCGCCCGTCAGAACAACGTCTTTGGCCTGCGCCGAAGGTACCTTCCGGCCTGACCGGCGTGGCCCGCTTCAAGCCCCGCTGGCCGATGGTCTGCCATGCCGAAAACGTTATTTGTGCAGCGCAACAAAATCCATAAGGTGCCACCCGCAAAAGGATTTTTCGTTGACCGATACCAGTGCCAATGCCTTGGCCGCTTCAGGCCACCGCCCGATGGGCTTCCCCGAATTCGTGATCGTGATCGCCTCGATCATGGCGCTCAATCCGCTTGCGATGGACATGATGCTGCCGGCGCTGCCGAACATCGCGTCCGCCTTCCACATCACGTCACCCAACCGGCCGCAGATGGTGCTGTCGATCTTCCTGGTCGGCTTCGGCGTCGGGCAATTCGTGATGGGCCCGCTGTCGGACCGCTTCGGGCGGCGGCCGGTCCTGCTCGGCGGCATGGCCGTCTATTGTATCGCCAGCCTGCTTGCGATCGCGGCACCTTCCTTTGAAACCTTGCTGCTGGCCCGCGCGCTGCAGGGCCTCTGCACCTCGGCTACGCGCGTGATCGCGACCTCGATCGTTCGCGACTGCTACGCCGGCCGGCGCATGGCGAGCGTGATGTCGCTGGCGATGATGGTGTTCATTGCCGTGCCCGTCATCGCCCCGGCATTCGGCCAGGCCGTGCTGCTGCTGACGCAATGGCGCGGCATCTTCATCGTGCTGATGCTGTATGGCGTAGTGGCGCTGATCTGGAGCGCGCTGCGCATGCCGGAGACGCTGCCTGTCGAAAGGCGCAGGTCGCTCGCCGTCGGCGCGGTTTTCGATGCGTTCCGCCAGACCGTGACCAATCGCCAGACGCTGGGTTATGCGCTGGCGGCCGGCGGCGTATTGGGTTCGCTGTTCGCCTTCGTATTCATCTCGCAGCAGGTGTTCACCGGCATCTATCAGCTCGGGCATTATTTTCCGCTTGCGTTTGCCGGTGTCGCCGTCGGAACCGCGATCGCCGGCTTCGTCAATTCGCGCCTCGTCGGCCGCCTCGGCATGCGCGTGCTCTCCCACGGCGCGCTGATCGGCTTCGTGGTCATCTCCGCAACCATGCTTGTGGCGGCGAAAATGCAGATGCTGCCGCTGCCGCTGTTCATGGTGCTCTCGGTATCGATGATGTTTGCGTTCGGGCTGATGATCGCCAATTTCACCGCGCTCGCCATGGAGCCGCAAGGCCATATCGCCGGCACCGCGGCGTCGCTGTACGGCTCGATCACCACGCTCCTTGCCATCGGCATCGGCGCCACCATCGGCCAGGATTACGACGGCACGCTGGTGCCGTTCGCGACCGGCTTCTTCCTCTGCACGCTGGCCGCGCTCGCCGTGGTGCTGGTGGTGGAGAAAGGCCGGCTGTTCAGGCCGCATGGCATGAAGCTGTGACCGGCCCATCTGCGCTCGGGCCGGCGTAGCGACGCAATGTGCGCCCCGAACCAACGACATGGCTGAAATTCGTAGCCCGGATGGAGCGAAGCGCAATCCGGGGTTCTATGTTTGCGGGCGAGCATTCCGGGTTACGCTTCGCTCCACCCGGGCTACAGTCCGCCCGGCGCTGGGCATCGTTTGGCGAAGCTGATAACAATTCCTCCGCTCACATCGGCTTCAGAATTGGAAATCGGACGATGGATAACCGCAGCAACATCTGGCGTGGCGTCGACACCATCAAGCCGCGCTTCGTCGACTTGGCCGACCGGGTCTGGGCGATGCCCGAGGTCTGCTACACCGAAGCACGTTCTTCCGCCGAACATCTGGCCGAGCTGCGCCATCAGGGTTTCCGCATCACCGAGCAAGTCGCTGGCATTCCCACCGCCGTGATGGGTGAATGGGGCGACGGCGGGCCGGTGATCGCCTTCCTTGGTGAATATGACGCGCTGCCCGGTCTCAGCCAGGAAGCGGGCGTGGCCGAACCTCGCCCGCTGGAAGCCGGCGGCCATGGCCATGGCTGCGGTCACAATCTGCTCGGCTCCGCCGCCCTGCTCGCCGCCACCGCGGTGAAGGATTGGCTCGCCGAACACAGGGTGCCGGGGCGCGTGCGCTATTACGGCTGTCCTGCGGAAGAAGGCGGCGCCGCGAAGACCTTCATGGTGCGATCAGGCGCCTTCGACGATGCCGACATCGCCATCACCTGGCACCCGTCGAGCTTCTGGGAAGTCGTGGTGACGCCCTCGCTCGCCAACACACGCGCCGATTTCATCTTCACCGGGCGTACCTCGCATGCCGCCGCTTCGCCGCATCTCGGCCGCAGCGCGCTCGATGCGGTCGAGCTGATGAATGTCGGCGTCAACTACATGCGCGAGCACATGCCGAGCGACGCCCGCGTCCATTATGCCCTGCTCGACACCGGCGGCATCGCCCCCAATGTGGTGCAGGCCCATGCCCGCGTGCGCTATTCGATCCGCGCCCGCGACCTCCCCGGCATGAACGAACTGGTCGAGCGCGTCCACAAGATCGCGCAGGGCGCGGCATTGATGACCGAAACCAAAGTGGAGATGAAGATCATTTCCGCCGTCTCCAATCTGCTGCCGAACACCCCGCTCGAGGCAGCGCTCCATGGCATCATGGAAGAACTCGGCCCGCCGCATTTCGACGAGGCCGACACGGATTTCGCGGCCAGGATCCGCTCCACGCTGACGGAGAAGGATATCGAGACCGTCTACCACTCGATCGGCATGGATCCGACCGACCGGCCGCTGGCCGATTTCATCGTCCCGCTGGACGCCAAACGTAATCCGCAGATCGGCTCGACCGATGTGGGCGATGTGAGCTGGGTCGTGCCTACCGTTCAGGTCCACGCCCCGACGGTCGCGATCGGCACCCCGTTCCACACCTGGCAGGTGGTGGCGCAGGGCAAGAGCCCGCACGCCCACAA
Source organism: Bradyrhizobium sp. SRL28 (assembly GCF_018596315.1). Classification (GTDB taxonomy): domain Bacteria; phylum Pseudomonadota; class Alphaproteobacteria; order Rhizobiales; family Xanthobacteraceae; genus Bradyrhizobium. Next base: position 730,842 of record NZ_JAHEAG010000001.1, read on the forward strand.
GGCCATGGTGCAGGCGGCCAAGGCCATGGCCGGGCTCGGCGTCAGGGCGCTGACGGAACCGGACCTGATTGCATCAGCCAAGGCCGACCTGAACAAGCGCACCACCCGCACACCTTATGTCAGTCCGCTGCCGGACAGCGTTGCGCCACCGCTGGACATGTCGCGGATCTAACCTGATCCGGCCTGACCAACTTGGCGAAATTTTTTGCAGTGCAGAGCGCGATTCCGCGCGCTTTTGACGCGTCTGTGCCGCCGGATTGCCAAAGCAATGTGCGCCGCAGCGTGTTTCTGCCCAAGCAAAAATCATCGCCCCCGTCGATGCTGCCAATTGTTGACAGCCAGCCGTTGACCTCCGGGGCATTTGGTGTGCCATCTTACCGGCGAACACCTACGCTGCCGCCCGGCGGCGCGCCACAACCACCAGAACCAGACACGGGGACAACGATGCTGGACAACGAACTGCGAACCATGATCGACGAAGTAAAGGACGGGCGCATGGATCGCCGCGGCTTCGTTCAGCGGATGCTTGCTTTCGGTCTCACCGCACCCATGGCCACGCAGATTCTAGCCATCGGCGGCGTGGCCATGGCCGAGGGCCCATCCGTCTACAAGCCAACCAAGCGCGGCGGCGGCGGCGCACTGAAACTGCTGTGGTGGCAGGGACCGACCCTGCTCAATCCGCATTTCGCCACCGGCACCAAGGACCAGGACGGTTCGCGCCTGTTCTACGAACCGCTCGCCTGCTGGGACCCGGACGGCAACATGAAGCTGGTTCTGGCCGCCGAAATTCCCTCGATCCAGAATGGCGGGCTGGCCGCCGACGGCACATCAGTGACCTGGAAGCTGAAGCCCGGCGTCAAATGGCACGACGGCAAGCCCTTCACCGCCGACGACGTCGTGTTCAACTGGGAATACGCCCGCGATCCCGCCACCGCCACCGTGACCATCGGCGTTCACCGCGACATCACCGTCGAGAAGGTCGACGACCTCACGGTCCGCATCCTCTTCAAGAAGCCGACGCCGTTCTGGGCCGACGCCTTTGTCGGTGCCCCCCAAAGCATCATCCCAAAACACCTGTTCGCGGAATATAAAGGCGCCAAGTCCCGCGAGGCCCCGAACAACCTCTCCCCCGTCGGCACCGGTCCCTACAAATTCGTCGAGTTCAAGCCGGGCGATGTCATCCGCGGCGAGATCAATCCCGACTACCATATGCCGAACCGTCCCCACTTCGACACCATCGAAATGAAGGGCGGCGGCGATGCCGTCTCGGCCGCGCGCGCCGTCATTCAGACCGGCGAATATGATTTCGGCTGGAACATCCAGGTCGAAGACGACGTCCTGCTGCGGCTGGAAAAGGGCGGCAAGGGCAAGACCGTCTATGCGGTCGGCGGCGACACCGAATTCATCGCGCTCAACTTCACCGATCCCAATACCGAGGTCGACGGCGAGCGCTCCTCGATCAAGACCAAGCATCCGCTGTTCTCCGATCCCGCCGTGCGCAAGGCGCTCTCCATGCTGGTCGACCGCGAGGCGGTCAAGAAAGTCATCTACGGCCGCGCCGGACGCGTCACGCCCAATTTCCTCAACGGCCCCGAGCAGTTCGTCTCGAAGAACACGACCTGGGAATTCAGCATCGAAAAGGCTTCCAAGCTGCTGGAGGACGCAGGCTGGAAGGTCGGCGCTGACGGCATCCGCGAGAAGGACGGCAAGAAGCTGAAGCTCTTGTACCAGACCGCGATCAACGGCCCGCGCCAGAAGACCCAGGCCATCGTCAAGCAGGCCTGCCAGAAGGCCGGCATCGACGTCGAGCTGAAATCGGTGGTCGCCTCGGTGTTCTTCTCCTCCGACGTCGCCAACCCCGACACCTACGCTAAGTTCTACGCCGACCTCGAGATGTTCCAGATCCCGATGAGTCAGCCGGATCCGGCCCAGCACATGCGCCGCTATCATTCGCGCAACGTCGCCACCAAGGAGAACAAGTGGCAGGGCGTGAACTTCCCGCGCTGGGTCAACAAAGACTATGACGCGACGGTCGATGCGGCCGAGGCCGAAACCGACCTCGTCAAGCGCGCCGCCCTCTATATCAAGGCCAACGATATCATGATGCAGGACATCGTTTTCATCCCGGTGATGCACCGCCTGAAGGTCGAAGCCTGCTCCAACACGCTGCGCCCGGTGGTCAGCGGATGGGCCAACGAAACCGACAATCTGTTCGACTGGTACCGGGAGGCGACGGGATAATCGCGACGGGATTTTTCCCTCATGAGTCAGTATGTCCTGCGTCGCCTCCTGATCGCGATTCCGAGCCTGCTCGGCATTTCGCTCGTGCTGTTCATCGTGCTGGCGCTGGCGCCTGGCGATCCCTTCAGTGAACTCGCGACCAATCCGAACGTGCCGCCCGAAGTAGCGGCGGCACTTCGAACCAAGTTCGGCCTCGACGATCCGATCTACCTCCGCTACCTGCACTGGATCACCGCCATGCTGCAGGGCGACTGGGGCTTTTCCTTCGTCAGCCGGATGAACGTCGACACGCTGATCCTGCAGCGCCTGCCGACGACGCTCTATGTGATCGGCTCGGCGCAGCTGCTGGCGCTCATGATCGCGATACCGGTCGGCGTCTATGCCGCGACGAAGCCCTACTCGATCTTCGACCAGATCGCGAACACGCTCGCCTTTATCGGCTTTTCGTTGCCGACCTTCTTCACCGGCCTGTTATTCATCCTGCTGTTTTCGATCACGCTGGACTGGCTGCCTTTCGTCTACACCACCGACATCAAGGCGACCGGCTTCCGCTGGGTGATCGAACAGGTTCGGCAGGCCATCATGCCGGTGATGGTGCTCGGGCTGTTTCAGGCGGCCTCCATGACGCGCTTCGTGCGTTCGGCCATGCTGGACGTGATCCGCCTCGACTACGTCACCACCGCCCGCGCCAAGGGCCTCGGGCAAGCGAGAGTGATCGTCAAGCACGCGATGCGCAACGCCCTGATCCCGGTCGTCACGCTGGTCGCGCTGCAGATGCCCGCCGTGTTCGGCGGCGCCATCGTCACCGAGCAGATTTTTCGCATTCCGGGCATCGGCTCGCTCCTGATCTCCTCCATCCTCTCCAACGACACGCCGGTCGTGATGGCCGTGACTTTCGTCTTCGCCTGTCTTGTCGTGCTCTTCAATCTCATCGCGGATGTGCTTTATGGCTGGCTTGACCCTCGCATCTCCCTCCGCTGAGCGGCGGCCGGCCTGGTCGCCCTGGCGCGAGACCTGGCGGCGCTATCGCCGCCACAAGCTCGCCGTGGTGAGCGCGGTGCTGCTGATCGTCCTGATCGTGGCTGTCGTGTTCGGCCCCTTCGTCTGGCGCGTCAGCATCAACGAGATCGATTTCAACGCGCGCCTCGAAGGCCCTTCGCTCGCCCATCCCTTCGGCACCGACGATCTCGGACAGGATATCCTCGCCCGCATGATCTACGGCGGACGCATCTCGCTCGCGGTCGGCCTCGCCGCGATGGCGGTCGCCGTCATCGTCGGCACGCTGATCGGCGCGCTCGCCGGCATGTCGCGCGGCGCGCTCGGGCATGCGCTGATGTGGCTGACCGACCTCTTCCTCTCGCTGCCGCAACTGCCGCTGTTGCTGTTGCTCATCTATCTTTTCCGCGACGGGCTCAAGGCGGCGTTCGGCCCGGAGGGCGGCATCTTCATCCTCATCGTACTCGTCATCGGCGGCCTGCGCTGGATGCCGGTCGCCCGCCTCGTGCGCGCCCAATTCCTTTCCTTGCGCGAGAAAGAGTTCGTCGAGGCCGCCCGCGCGCTCGGCGCCAGCCCGCTGCGGCAGGTGGTGCGTCACATCCTGCCCAACGCGCTGGGACCGGTGATCATCGCAGGCACCATCGACGTCGCCGCCGCCATCATCGCTGAATCGACTCTGTCGTTTCTCGGCCTGGGCTTCCCGCCTGACACCCCGACCTGGGGCCGGCTGCTGTTCGACGCCAAGGACTTTCTCGACATCGCCGCCCACTGGGCGCTGTTTCCGGGCGGGGCAATCTTCGTCGCGGTCGTCGCGATCAACTTCATCGGCGACGGCATGCGCGACGCGCTCGATGCAAGGCGGGTGATCTGATGGCGCCGCTGCTCGAGATCAAGGGCCTGAAGACTCACTTTGCCACCGACGACGGCATTCTGCAGGCGGTCGACGGCGTCGACATCGCGCTCAACAAGGGCGAGACGCTCTGCGTGGTCGGAGAGTCCGGCTGCGGCAAGACCGTTACGGCAATGTCGATCCTGAAGCTGATCGCGATGCCGCCGGGCCGCATCGTCGAAGGCCAGATCCTGTTCGAGGGCCGTGATCTCGTGCCGCTCACGAGCAGCGAGCTGGACGACATCCGGGCCAAGGAGATCGGCTTCATCTTCCAGGAGCCGATGACCTCGCTCAACCCGGTTCTGTCGGTCGGCGAGCAGGTCGCCGAGAGCCTTCGCCGCCACGAGGGCCTCTCGAACAAGGACGCGTTCGCCCGCACGGTGGAGATGTTCAAGCTGGTGCAGATCCCCAATGCCGAGGGCCGTGTGCATGATTACCCGCACCAGTTCTCGGGCGGCATGCGCCAGCGCGTCATGATCGCGATGGCGCTGGCCTGCAAGCCGAAGCTCGTCATCGCCGACGAGCCGACCACCGCGCTCGACGTCACCATCCAGGCGCAAATCCTCGATCTCTTGCAGGACATGAAGGAACGCTTCGGCATGGCGGTCATGCTGATCACCCATGCGATGGGCGTCGTGGCCGAGACAGCGCAGCGCGTCGTCGTCATGTATGCCGGCAAGGTGGTGGAAGAGGCCGATGTCGACAGCCTGTTCGAAAGCCCACGCCATCCCTATACGCAGGGCCTGATCCGCTCGATCCCGCGCATCGATCTCGCCAGCGCGCACAAGACCCGGCTGGAAGCGATCGGCGGCACCGTGCCGATCCTGATCAACCCTGCCCCCGGCTGCCGCTTCGCGCCGCGCTGCCGCTTCGCCTTCGGTCCCTGCTCCGAAAAGGAACCGGTTCTGCGCGAGGTAGCACCTGGCCATCGCATGGCCTGCCACCTCGGAGACACGCAGGGAGCAAGCGCATGAGCGAGCCCCTGCTGCGTGTCACCGGCCTGAAGAAGTATTTTTCCGTCAAGGGCGGAATCCTTTCGCGCGAGGTCGGGCGCGTTCATGCGGTGGACGGCGTGTCGTTTGCGGTCAACCGCGGCGAAACGCTCGGGCTGGTCGGCGAGTCCGGTTGCGGCAAGTCCACCACGGCGCGCTGCGTGCTGCGCCTCCTCGAACCCAGCGAAGGCGAGATCCTCTTTGACGGACAAGACATGCTTGGCCTTTCCGGCGGCGACCTGCGCGCGATGCGGCGCAACATGCAGATCGTGTTCCAGGACCCGTTCGCCTCGCTCAATCCGCGCATGACCGTCGGCGCGATCCTTGGCGAAGCCTTCACCATCCACGAGCTTGCGTCCTCGGCAAGCGAGCGGGACGACCGCGTGGCGAGCCTGCTCGTCAAGGTCGGGCTGAAGGCCGAGCACATGCGCCGTTACCCGCACGAATTTTCCGGCGGCCAGCGCCAGCGCATCGTGATCGCGCGGGCGCTCGCGGTGGAGCCGAAGTTCATCGTGTGCGACGAGCCGGTTTCCGCGCTCGACGTTTCAATTCAAGCGCAGGTGATCAATCTATTGGAGGACCTGCAGGCCGAACTCAACCTGACCTATTTGTTCGTCGCCCACGATCTCTCCGTGGTGGAGCATATTTCCGACCGCGTCGCGGTGATGTATCTCGGCCGCATCGTCGAACTGGCTGACGCGAACGACCTCTACCGCAACCCCCGGCATCCCTATACCCAGGCGCTGCTCTCCGCCGTGCCGGTGCCGGACCCGAAGGTGAAGCGCAAGCGGATCCGCCTGCAGGGCGATGTGCCGAGCCCGATGAACCCGCCGCGGGGCTGTCATTTTCACACCCGCTGCCCGATCGCCGAGCCGCGCTGCCGGGAAAGCGCGCCCGAACTGAAGCAGGGTAGCGACGGGCATTTCGTGGCTTGTCATCTGGCCTGACAGCGGCGCCGTATTCCGCCAGGCTATCCGCCGCGTCCCACTGAAGTCGGAAATAGGCTGGCACAACCCGACATCCCCGCGATCAGACCTCTGGCAGTGCGACCTCATCGGGGAGACTTTCCGGCCGGCCGTCAATCCAAGCCCCGCAATTAGGTGTATAAGGAGGCTGGAGGTCGCGCCATGGTTGCGTCGGGGCAGGACCGCATCGAACGCCGGCTTGCTGCCATACTGGCCGCCGATGTGGCTGGCTACAGCCGGCTGACCGGTGCGGACGAAGAAGGCACGCATGTCCAGCTTCAGGCCCATCTGCGCGCTCTTGTCGATCCCAAGGTTGCCGAACACCGTGGTCGGGTCGTCAAGAACACCGGAGACGGGATGTTGGCCGAGTTTGGCAGCGTAGTGGACGCAATGCGCTGCGCACTTGATATCCAGCGCGGGATGGCCGAGCGCAATGCCGGGAGGCCAGATGAGAAGCGCATCGAGTTCCGCATGGGCATCAATGTCGGCGACATCATCATCGATCGAGGTGACATTTTCGGCGATGGCGTGAATGTGGCAGCGCGTCTGGAGGGATTGGCGAAGCCCGGCGGCATTTGCATCTCTGATGACGCGCACCGGCAGGTTCGGGGCAAATTCGATGTCACCTTCGAGGATGCAGGCGAACGGTAACTGAAGAACATCGCACGGCCAGTGCGGGTTTTCCAAGTCGCTCTTGATGATGCGCGACCCGCCAAGCCAATCTCGCAGCCGCACAATGCGGCGTCGGCTAAGCGTCGTCGGTGGAGCACGCGCGCCACGGCGATCGGAGCTGCAGTCGTGCTGATCGCCGGCGCTGTCGGTGCAGCATTGTACTTCCACCTCGGCCGCGTGCCGGTGCAGCTGCCGGACCAGCTGGCAAAGCCCCCTGATGGCCTCTCCATCGTCGTGCTGCCGTTCGCCAACCTATCTGGCGATGCGAGCCAGGATTATCTGGCAGACGTCATCAGCGACGAACTGACCACCGGGTTCTCGCGTTTTCGGAACAGTTTTGTCATCTCCCGGTCAACCGCTTTCACTTACAAGGGCAAGCCAATCAATGTGCGGCAGATCGGCAAGGATCTCGGTGTGCGCTATGCGCTGGAAGGCAGCGTGCAGCCGAGCGGCGACCGGCTGCGTGTGAATGCCCAGCTCATCGATACCGAGAGCAATGCGCATCTCTGGGCTGACCGGTTTGACGAAAACCGCTCCGACCTCTTGCAGATGCAAGATGCCATTGTTCACCGCATCGCGTTTGCGATCGGTATCAAACTAACTGACGTAAGGGCGCGAGAGGCACAAACTCGCGCTGCCAATCCCAATGCCGAAGACCTTGCTTTCCGCTGCTCCGCGGCGATTATGCGAACGGTTTGGGCATCGGAACGTGACTCCGCCTTCCGCCTCTGCGAGCAAGCGTTGGAGATCGACCCTGAGAATGTTCGCGCGCTCTCCCACCTGACATTCAAGTTCACCCAACGCTTTTCCCTTCTTGCGGCTCCCGATCGTCAAGCTGATCTTCGCCGCGCGGACGAACTTGCCTCCTTAGCCGTAAAAATCGATCCGGGTTACCACATGGCTCACGTGGCCAAAGGCGATGCTCTCCAGATAGCGGGGCGCTATCGGGAGGCGATTGATTCTTATGGGCGCGCCCTGATGTTAGTCCCAAGCAGCATTCTGCTCGCATTGCCCATGGCCTACAATCTTATCGGCGAGCCGGAACAGGCCATCGCATATGCCGACAAGGCGATGCGCCTCAATCCGCACGCCCCCGCCGCCATGTGGCCAACTTTGTATCTCGCCAAGGCCATCGCCTTCAGCATGTTGCACGACCTTGAGGAGGCGCTTGAATGGATTGAGCGGGCTGAAGCTGCTGCTCCAGATATTCTGCTCATGGGATTTGTGCGGTCTGCACTGCTTGCCCTGGCGGGCAAAGAGGACGAGGCGCGCGCAGCAATGCAGCGCTATCTGGCGAACAACAATGCCCCTATCCGGACCATGTCTCAATGGGATGCTCGGCAGTCAGAAAAACCGTTGCCGTCCTATAATCCGCTTGTTCTTGCGCGTCTTCATATGTTCAAGAAGAAATTCGACGACGGCCTCCGAACAGCCGGACTGCCGGAGTGAGCAACCGCGGTTGCCCACGCCGACGAGGTGATCGAAAGAGCGGCTCGCTGCTTGTCTCTTGTTGGGTCGCCAGTGCCGAAAATACGGCGGCCCCGCCCCGGCAGCGGTTAATACCACTCTTGCCGGGGCGGGGCCGAGGTCGGATCGTCGCGTTATCTCGGGTGAACGCCGTTTTTGCGAATGATGTCAGATAGCTGGGATAAAAGCTCCCGGAGTCGGGCATTCTCCTCGATCAGCGAATGAGCTTCGTCGGCGCGTTCGTTGCGACGAAGGGCGGGCTCGTCCCCACGCAGGGCATTCTCAAGCAGTGAAAGAGCGTCGTCGGTCGGTTCCTCAACCCAAAATGAGGGTTCTGCGCGTCGGTCTCGCTTATTAAGCTGCGGATGGTCTACTCGCATGATTGATACTCCAATTTTAAAATGCGTAACGAGCCCCCAGTCGCGTTGTCGCGCGCGGAGAATGAGGTGAGTCGAGAGGCAAATTTGCGACAAAAATTGGAATCGCGCGGGGGCGACCCCGGCGCTAAAGCGGCGTGATTGCGGCGAATCTCGCAGCCCGCGCGGGCCGGAACTGCAGCCTGCGCGTGCGATTTATGGCGCTTTCGAGCACAGCATGCTCCCGGACATGGGTCCGCTCGCGTCAGGAAAACGCGTCAAAACAACCATCTAGCGCGGGTTCTGATTCAATCAGAACCGAAAAGTTCTCTCAAAGAAACGTGGCCAATTGATAGAGCGCGTAAAGAACTTCCAGCCCCATGAGAACGAGCGCTGCGATCATCAGATAATAATTAAAATGCATGCGAGATTTAAAACCAATGCCTTTCGCGGCCTGTGCGGATTTCGCGCCAGGCCGTAAACCAAACTCAATACGCGTCGGAAGGGACAAGTCCCCGGCGAAAGATTCGTCGGCAACTAAAAAGAAAGGCCTCCGCCGCCGCGGAAGTGACGCCTTTGACGCCTTTGTCGCGAACCTCTTCTTGACCGGAGGTCTCTAGTTCGACGCCAGCTCGCCTGCTCATACACCGTGGAAAATCTTGATTCCCCACAGCACGATGACGATGGCCAGTACCAGCGTAGCCGCCGTCAGTACACTTTCTAAGGAAGCGACTCTCATACTCACTCTCCGCTTCCCAGCCCCGCTAACGGTCTAGGTGATTCGTTGATTCCCCTGCAATCGCATGATCACAATGCTTTGAACGTTGCTCCGCGGTTGTGTTTTACAGGTCACACATCTGGGTATAGCGGCGCATTTCTGCGCCGCTGCAGCATCGCCATGCGTCAACTGAAGCGGAAATGCCCGCCTCTTCCGACGTTTTTTCGATGGAAGACGATTTACTCGGGCTGACCAGCCGGCGCGTAGGAACCGGCCGGGACTGGAGCACTTCGCCGCCGTTCGGCGAGAGCTGCCAGGCGATCGTATTCCTCCGCCACCTTTAGCAGGCGGCCCTGGTCCTTGACTGCATTCGCGGCTAACGCCCGAGTCAGTTCTGCGCGCCTGCGCCAGTGATCCGCATTGGTCAGGAAATCCGTCATCGATACGCCTCAAAATAAGATGGTTTGCTCCCCAGCCGCGCAGACGTCAGAATGGCTCGCGATACGTCAAAAATTTGGCCTAATCCGATCTGCCGTGTGACGCCAGGGACGTGTGACTTTTTCGGCGAGCCTCATCGTCGTTCCCTTTCGGACGCAAATTTGCCCTCGACTCAATGAATAGCTCATCGTGGAACCGACGACTGGGCCACCTTGTGATCAGGAATGTGTCATGAGTATCGAACATCCGCCGCACGACAAGCAGGCCGCCCGCCGCGATACGTTTCGGAATGCCGAACATGCCGGCAACGTCGTACCACTGCGTGAAGGCAATGACGTGCGCCAGGCAAGTGAAGCGCCGCATCAGGGCGATGAACTTCTCACCGCCTTGTCGCCCCTGCTCGACGAAGTCGACGGACTTCGGGGAAATGAGACGCTACATCAGGATACCAATAACGTCGTGCTGCTGCTCGAAGAGAATGCCCGGCTTCGCAAGCTTGCGGTCAAGCTGTCAAATCTGCTTGGCGATCTTCCCGCGCAGGGCACGTGAGATCGAGGCTGCCGCGATAGAGTGGCGCTGCCAAAGCAACGGCAAGCGCGCCTCGTCTCAGTGGATCACGCGTAGGTCGCGGTAACGCTCCCGAACGGACCGAAATCCGCGACATAGGTTTCGCCGGGCTTCGGCCGCAACATGCCCGTCAGCGTCCCCGTGCTGACCATCTGTCCCGCCTTCATTCCGATACCGGTGCGCGAGAGTTCGTTGGCGAGCCAGGTGAGCGGCACCATGGGGTGATCGAGCGCTTCCCCGGCCGTGCCCTTCCGGCGCAGCGTGCCGTTGCAGGTCAACAAGACTTCCTGTCCGGCGATATCGCGCGTCTTCCAATCGGGGATATCAGCGCCGCAGACGATGGTGCCGGAGCCCGCGCCGTCAGCGAGGATCGCAGGCAACGGCGGAAACGCCGCGTCGTGGACAAAGCGGCATTCGGCAAGCTCGATTCCGGTATGCAGCGAGGCCACCGCCTCGGTGACTTCCGCCAGCGTATAGGGTTTTTCGCGCGGCGGCAGATCGGCGCCGAGCCGCGCCTGGTACTCGACTTCGGGAATCGGGCTGCAGAGCCTGGCGTGCTCGACGCTGGCCGGCGATTCCACGATCGGCGCGAACACCCGGCCATAGATCGGCGCATCGGTGCGAAGCTGGCGCTGCAGCCCCTCCTTCATGGCGGCGATCTTCCAGCCGACGACTTCCCAGCCCAGTTCTTCCTCGACGAGCCCAGCGACGCGATAGGCTGTCGCGTTGTCTGACGGCACGAGCCGCCGGTCGAGGCCGCTCTGCTGGCGTCCTTCACGGCGCAGCGTCGCGAGCAGGCGGGCGAGTTCGCTTTGAAGCGCGATGTCCATGAGTTACCCCTGCACCAGCGAAGCAGCCTGCTGCATCGAGACCGGCGCATCGCCGAGCAAGAGATCGATCGCTTCGTTCTCCCAACGCTGCGCCTGCAGATTGGTAGACGCATGTTCGGCAAGGCGATGCTCGAGCAGGAAACGCGAGAGCAGCAGGCGGCGCGCATCGCCCCCTTCATTGCCAAGACGCGTGCCCTCTGACGCCAGCAGCGCGGCCGTCGTCGCATGGTAGAGTTTTCCGGCGGCGATCCTGCAAAACCGCTCGTTCGCCGGATCGGCCGCAACCTCTTCCGCGAACCGGATGGCGTCCGTCAGCGCCCCGGAAAGCCGCGTTCGAAACTGACCCGGCATCCCGCCTGTGTCCTCCAGCCGGCGGCCGAGATCATCGCGCAACGCTTCGTGGCCGCGCGCCTTTCCGACCGCGCGCTGCACCGCGTCCAGCGCATTGATGTTGCTGGTGCCTTCCCACAGCAGGCCGAGATGGGCATCGCGGACGAGCCGCGCGTTGGGCCAGTCTTCGATGTAGCCGTTGCCGCCGCGGGCCTCCATTGCCCCCGTGGCGACCGAGACGTTGTCCCGGCACGCGCGGTACTTTGCGATCGGCGTCAACAGCCGCAGCACCTTGTCGGATGCCGTCGCCGCGTATAGCAGCGCCGACAGCGCCTGCTCGGTCGGAACCATCAGCTTGAGCAGTTGCCGCCGCATCAGCGGATGGTCGATCACGGCGCGACCGAACGCATTCCGATGCCGGGCGGCGAGCATGGCTTCGTTCAGGCATCGCCGCATCATGCCGGCGGCGCGGGCGAGATGTGACACGCGGCTCGAATTCACCATCACCAGCATCTGCTTGAGGCCCTGATCCAGTTCGCCAAGCTGATAGGCGACGGCGCCTTCGAAAACGATCTCTCCGCTTGCCATGGTGCGGCTGCCGAGCTTGTCCTTCAGGCGCAGGATCTTGTAGGAATTCCGCCGCCCATCGGGCAGCACCTTCGGCATCAGAAACAGGCCGAGGCCGCCCCCGCCGGCCGCAGCGCCTTCGGGCCTGGCGAGCAACACGGCGAGTTCGGCGTCGACGTTGGAGCAGAACCACTTTTCGCCCCACAGCTTCCAGTCCTGGCCGTCGCGAACGGCAACGAGTTCGGCGGCTCCCACATCGGAACCGCCGGCCTTCTCCGTCATGAATTGCGCGCACTTGAACAGCGTGGCGGGATCCTGGCTCCACACGCGCTCGAGATATCGCCCGTGCAATTCATCCGTTCCGAAGCGGCGCACCAGCTCGGAAGAACTGTCGGTGAGGTTGACGGGGCAAAGCAGGCCAAACTCCGCTTGCGCAAATAAATAGTGAAACACGTATTTTGCGATCGGCGGCATCGGTGTAGGCCAGCCGAGGACGCCGCCGCGGTTGCACATCGCGTGCATTCCGAATTTACCGAATGCGATGCTTTCCATCTCGCGATAGGCGGGGTGATATTCGATCCACTCCTCGTCGCGGCCATACCCGTCGCGCGGATGCAGCATCGGCTGATGCCGCTCGGCCTGGTCCGACAGGTCATGCAACCGGCCGCCCGCGAGTTCACCGAGCTCCGCAAGGTGCGGCTCGAGATGCGCGAGCAGCGGCGTCTCCATGTAATGGGGCAGCAGGTCTCGAAGGCTCCGGTCGAGCGAATAATAGTTCAGCCCACGGCAGGTGGGGGCCAACGCTGCGGCGCGCCGGGCCGACGCGTCGCGGCCGGTCAGATCGATGTGAATGGTCATGGACATCTCCCTCGGCTTCCGCTTGTTCGGGCCGTACCGAGCCCAAGACAAGTATTGGCGGCGAATACCGGCGTATGACCCGCCACCCATCAGTGCAAACGACTTCTTGGGTTGGCGGGTTGAGCCAGAGTCAACGCTTCGCAACCGTTGGCGACAGAATACCTACCCCTCTCCCTGTGGCCCTCCCGTTTGCCGGGCAGTCCTTTTGGACTAAGCTCGCCCGATGGCATCACGACGACTTCCTCCATTGCATGCGGTGCGGGCGTTCGAGGCCGCCGCACGGCATTTGTCGATCACCCGGGCAGCCGACGAGCTGAACGTGACGGTTGGCGCCGTGAGCCGGCACGTGCGCGCCCTCGAAGCGCGAATGGGGACCGCCCTCTTCCTGCGCGGCTCGCGCGGCCTGGTTCTCACCTCCGCAGGCAAAGCGTTCGCCGATTCCGCGCGCGAGGCACTGGACCGGATCGCAGATGCTGCCGACGGGCTGCGGTTACGGCGCTTCAGGCGGCTTTCGGTCGGGGTCTATGGCTTCTTCGTCTCGCGTTTCCTGCTGCCGATCTGGCCCACGCTCAAGGCGGCACATCCCGAGCTGGAAATCGACCTGCATACGAGTTCCGATCCACTCGACCTGCTCGCCAGCCGTTTCGATGCGGTTATCGCCGTCTCGGACGGACAACCGCGCGCCGGGCTTGTCACCCATCCGTTGATGCCGATATCAACCGTGCCGGTCTGTTCGCCGGAACTCTTGAAGAACGGCCCTCTGGATTTTGCGACCGTTCCTCTCTTGCATGCGCGGCCTCGTCCGGATGATTGGCGACGCTGGCTGGATTGCGCTGATTTCACCGACATACCCGTGCAGGGCGGGAGCAGTTTCGAAAGCCTCAGCCTGACCATTGAAGCCGCCGCCACCGGCATGGGTGTCGCCATCGCGATCGAAGGCCTTCTCGCGCCCGACCTCGCACGCGGCAACCTCGTGCGCGCCCACCCAACCGTCCGCCCGACGCGGCGGCAATTCGTGCTCGAATACGAGCAGCGCATGGCGGAGGATCCCGCGCTGACCGCTTTCGTCGGCTGGCTAACCAACGCACGCGATCAGCAAGCGCCGAAGAAGCCGGCCGCAAGGAAGACGGCGGCGAAGGCGCGTCCCGCATATGCGCGTTGAGTTTCAGGCGCACTCAAAAAAGCTCGCGCCGCAAAATGCAGTACTCCGGCGCTATTCTTCGCGAAACGTGCGGTTGATCTGATCTCGCAGCGGCTTGACCAGATAGGAGATGACCGTTCGCTCTCCGGTCTGAATAAATGCCTCGGCCGGCATCCCCGGCACCAGCGCGAGCTTGCCGAGACGCGCGAGCTCCTGCGGCGGCACGGCAATGCGAACGACATAGTAGGATAGTCCACTCTTTTGATCGTGCGTCAGATCGGCGGCGATGCGGCTGACCTCGCCGTTCAGCTCCGGTGTGGTCCGCTGATTGAAGGCCGACATGCGCAACACCGTTCGCTGGCCCAGCCGGATCTGGTCGATATCCTGCGGCTGTATCTGCGCTTCCAACGCCAGCCTGTCACTATCAGGCACGATCAACATGATCGCATCGGCCGGAGAAATAACCCCGCCCACCGTATGAACCGCAAGCTCGTGCACCAGGCCGCTTTGCGGCGCGACGAGATCGATGCGCTTCAATTGATCCTCAGCCGAAACCTTGCGTTCGACGTACTCGGCCGTTTGCGCTTCGATCTCACGCAGGCTGTTGGCCACCTCGCTTCGGAGGTCCTGATCGATCTGGATGATCTGCAGCTGCGTCTCCGAGATCTTGCCGCCGGACTGGGCCTGCGCCGCCGCGAGCCGGCCGCGCTCACCGTCCAGATTGGTGCCTTCGCGCTCCAGCGCCATCATGCGCTGGATCGGCACGAGGCCCTGCTCCCAGAGTTCACGCACACCCCTAAGCTCGCGTTCGATCAGCGCGATGCCCCGCACCTTTGCGTCCTCCTGGGCGACAAGGCCACGTATTTCCTTCTCGTATTGAAGGATGCGCTCGCGCAACTGCGCCTTCTGGCCGAGCCGTGCTTCGCGGCGAAGCTCGAACAGTTTGCGTTCCCCCGCCAGCAGCTGCGCGACGTCGCTGTCGCCTGCGCGCCTCATCAGCATCTCGGGGAATGAGATCGCTGGCGCTTCATCGCGCTCCGCTTCCAGCCGCGCGCGCCGTACGGCGAATTCGTCCAGCCGTTTGGTGACGATGGCGAGGTTGGAACGCGTTTGCGTTGCATCCAGCCGCATCACGACGTCACCCGCCGTCACGCGCTGTCCCTCGCGCACCAGGATTTCACCAACCACGCCGCCGGTCGGATGCTGCACCTTCTTCACATAGGAATCGACGACGAAGTGCCCGGTCGCGACCACGGCGCCAGCCAGATTGGTCGCCACCGCCCATCCACCGATGCCCGTCACGAGAAACAGGCTGGCGAGACCGCCGACAAGGAGATGGCGCCGGATCGAGCGCGCCAGGCCGATGTGATCAACATTCGACATCGACTTCATCCGTATGCTGGTCGGGTGATCTGCCTGTACCCGGTTCGGCGCCAGCCGTCGCCACAACGCGGAACGGAGCGGTAGCGCGGAACCCGGCCGAGTAGCCTGCGGCCGTCGTCATGGTGGCCGGGGGAGGATTTGCGCCTTTCAGGGTGCGCGACAACACCTCGTCGCGCGGTCCGAAGGCCTTCATTCGCCCGGACTCGATGACGGCTACGAGGTCCACCACACCGAGCGCGCTGGGGCGATGCGCAACGACGACGACGATACCCTTGCGTTCACGCACGGACGCCATTGCCTTCACAACGGCCTTCTCGCCTTCCGCATCGAGGTTCGCGTTGGGCTCGTCGAGCACCACGATGAACGGATCACCGTAAAGCGCGCGCGCGAGACCGATGCGCTGGCGTTGTCCTGCCGACAAAGCCGAGCCTGCCTCGCCGATCCGGGTCTCGTAGCCGCTGTCAAAGCGAAGAATGAGATCGTGCGCGCCCGCCGCGCGGGCCGCGGCGACGATGGCGCCGGCATCCGCATCCGTTTCAAAACGGCAGATGTTTTCGGCGATGGTACCGTCGAACAGTTCGACACCCTGCGGCAGATAGCCGACGTGGCGACCCAGCTCTTCGCGGTCCCACTGATCGAAGCCCGCGCCATCGATGCGCACCTTGCCGCTTGCCGGCGCCCAGACGCCGACCAGCGCGCGCGCGAGTGTGGATTTTCCACTGCCGCTCGGGCCGATGATGCCAAGCGCACTTCCCGCCGGCAGAACAAAATTGACGCCGGCAAGGGTGGGCTTCTTCTCGCCGGGAGGCGTGATGCTCATCGCTTCCGCCCGCAACTCGCGCTCCGGTTTCGGCAGCGCCATGAGCGCGCGCGTCTCGGGTATCAGCGCGAACAACTCCTTAAGCCGGCCCCAGCTCTGCCGCGCCATCAGGAACGGCTTCCAGCTGGCAATCGCGAGGTCGACCGGCGCCAGCGCCCGGCCCATCATGATCGAGCTCGCGATCATGACGCCGGCGCTCGTCTCCTGCCTGATGACCAGATAGGCGCCGACCGCCAGCATGCCAGACTGCAGAATCATGCGCAGCGATCTGGACACGCCGCCGAGGCCGCCGGCGATATCGCCGGTGCGCCGGTTTGCGGCGAGATAATCCGTATTCGCTTGTTGCCAGCGTTCCGCCACGCGACCGCCAAGTCCCATGGCGTGGACCACCTCGGCATTGCGCCGGCCGGCCTCCATCAGCGCATTGCGCGCCATGCCGTGCTGTATCGCCGCGCGCGTCGGCCCGCGCGACAGGGCATCCGTGATGACCGTGAGTGACACCAGCACGATCGCGCCGAGAAGCGCGGTTACTCCGATCCAGAAATGAAACAGGAAGCATATGCCGAGATAGAGCGGCATCCATGGCAGATCGAACAGTGCGGTGGGCCCCTGCCCGGACAGGAAGCCGCGAACGTTGTCGAGATCGCGCAGCGGCTGCAGGCCGTCGCCCGGCATCCGGGCCTCGAGCGGCAACCGGACGATCGCCTCATGCACGCGACCGGACAGTCTGCGATCGAGGGTCTCTCCGATCCGCAGCAATACGCGACCGCGGATCACGTCCAGCATCGATTGAAATGCGAACAGAACCGCGGCCAGCACCGCAAGCCCGACCAGCGTGGACACGCTGCGGCTCGCCAACACGCGGTCGTAGACCTGCAGCATGAACAGCGGCGACGTCAGCGCCAGGAGATTGACCACGCCGCTGACCACCGCGATTCCGGCAAGCGCCGGCGCCAGCGGAGACACCACCGCCGCAGCCAAAGGCTGCGACGGCTTGCGATGCGGGATTTTGAGCACGGACCGCGCTCAGACCAGGATATTGCCGCAGAGAATCAGGCTGGCAATGTCGGTCCCGACATAGCCCTCCAGCTGGAGCGTATTCTCGCCATCAGTGATGGTGAGAACACCGGAATCGTCCCACCAGTTGCTGTGGTTGAAGAGCAAATCGACATAGTTCGAAATGCCCGTCACCGCCTGCAGATCGATGACATCGTTATTTCCGGTATCGGTACCGAAATCCGCGATGACGTCGTCAGCCCAACCGTCGGCAAAGGTGAACGTATCATCTCCGAGATTGCCGGTGAGCGTGTCATCGCCGGCAAAACTCAACATGACATCGTTGCCCACGGTGCCGTTCTGGACGGTCCCCTGCTCGGCGAAGTAGCCGTAGAGGCCATCCAGGCTGCCGTTCTGCGACAGATCGGCAATCGCTGCATCGAAAGCCGGCGTCAGCGTCGCGCCGCCGAAATTGACCGACAGGCCTTCATCCTGCACCCACTGATCGGTGGACGACACGTAGGCGAGATTGCTACCGAGCGTGAGCGTGGAGACCGTGCCATCGACAACACCGGGCGTATAGCTGAAGTCATTTCCGTTCACGATCACGGACGACTTGCCATTGTCGACGCCACCGACGATACGCGTTCCAGCATACCATTGGTCCGACACGTTCCTGACGGCGTTGAAGCCGCCAGTGCCGCGATACTCAAAATTGTCGATCCAGTTGTCCAGGAAGACCGGAAGGTTGCTGCTCGCGCTTGAGTAGTTAAGTACCAAAGCCATTCTCTAACTCCTCGGATTTTCTTGATGACGATAATCGGAATTGTTGCAGGCTTCCGCCGCGTTCAGAGACGAACGCGGCGAGCCTTTGCAAAAGTCGGGATGTCTCTCACGCAAACTCAAAGTTCGCGGCCGTCAGCCCCGTTACGCCGGTAATCGTAATGCCGTCGGTGAAATCGGCGCTGCTGATGACGGTGTCGGCTCCGATGGTGGAAATGAACAGGTCGCCCAATCCCGTTGCACCCCACGCCGAGACGTCGAGGATATCGACAGCAAGATTGAAGCTGTTGACGGTGTCGAACGCGGAGCCGTCCTGGAACACGAAAGTATCCTGACCGCCGAAACCGAGCAGCGTATCGTCGAGACCCAGATTCCCGACCTGCTTTGTGCCCTGCTCGGCAAAGTAGTCCGTCAGACCCGGGAAGGTCCCCAGACCGTCAACGGCTCCACCGTGCGACAGGCTGTAGATCGCATAGGCGAACGTGGTCGTATCCGGCATGTAGCCGCTCACGTTGGTGATGATGAGTTCTTCATCCTGCACCCACTTATCCTGGCCTGCGTCATATTCGAGGTTGCGGCCGAGCGTGAGCGACGTGACATCGCCGTTGAACAGGCCCGGCGAATAACTGTAGTCGTCGATCTCCATGATGACCGAGGGAACGTTATTGTCGACGCCTTCGGTATCGAAGCCGGCGGACCACTGATCCTGGCCGGTAGAGAATGACCGGGAGAACCAGCCGTTGCCGTTGTAGGAGAAGTTCGTGTCATAGGTCGCCAGGTAGGATGAGAGGTTGCTGCTCGCTGCGGTCAGCTCAATCAACAGTGTCATTTCTTGTTCCCTTTTGCCTGTTTCATCTGTTCGCCCCACGGCGAACCTCGCATCCACAGCCTGTGACCGTGGAATTCCTAGAATTTGTAGTTGAGCGATACCGTTGCCGTTCGTCCGGGCGCGGCGAAGAAATTGGCGCCAAGGGCCGGCGCGTAAGCAACGTCCGTGAGATTGGTGACCGAAAAGCGCAGCTTCGTCATCGGATCGAAGGCATAGGAGCCGTAGATGTCGTATATTCTGTAGCCAGCCATCTCGTAGCCGCTCCGAAGCGAGCCCAGCGCCGGCTCCGTCTTCGAGACGTCGGTGATGCGGCCGCCCAACGTTAGCTTTTCTTCGAACAGGCGCACACCCGCATCAAGTGTGACCCGCAACTTCGGTTGCTCGAAGATCACGGCGGCGCCCCTGCCGCGGTTGATCGGGATGCTGTTTCCTGACGGTGAGGTAAAGCTGTCGGAAAATTCGGTATCGATGCGCGTCAGCGTGCCCCCGATATAGATCACCCGTGCATCGTAGTTGGCCTCGATCTCGAGACCCTTCATGCGAGTCACGCCGTCGAGATTCACGTATGAACCATACTGGCGCTGGGCCTCCGAATTGTAGATGTAGCCGAAACTGATATAGTCCGTGATCTCGCGATAGAAGCCGACCGCCTTGAAGCGGAAGGTGTCGCGCTCCGAAAATATTCCATTGCGAAAAATGTTCGTGCCGAGCTCATAGGTGTCGCCACGCTCCGGCCTGAGATACGGATTCGGCGCATAGCCATTGACGCTGGGCCCGTCGTGCCCGCCGTTGAGAAACGACTCCATGATGGTCGGCGGCCGGTAGCTCTTCGAGTATTTGACGAACGGCTGAAGCCAGTCGACGGGCTTCACCGCGATGGTCATTGTCGGCAGCAACGCTCCGCCGGAGTTATCGACCTTGACGTCATGTCTCTTGAAGTATTTCGGCCCGAGTATCGGCACGAATTGAGCGGGAATGCCAGGAGTGCCTCCAGTGCATCGAAAATTGGGAGGGAACGGCGGTGAAGGCCAGCAGACCCGCGGCGTAGGAGGTACAGCGGGAATAACGGTGTAACCGATGATGTCCTGCGTCTCGTTCCCGTAGATCGTCGTTGTACCCTCCGCATGGTACCAGTCGTAACGCAAGCCACCTGAAACGGTCAGCCAGTCTGTGGGAGTTATTTTTGCGTTGCCGAAACCACTGACGACGTCGCGCTTGCCACTCGGCGTGCCGCCCGAAAGCGTGCTCGAGTAGTCAGTGCCGTTGGCTACATAGCCGCGCGTGAGAGCGGTCTTGCCGTCGTCGCTGAAGGCTTCCATGCCGTAGTTGAGAGCCAGAGCTCCCAGAAGCGTGTCGAAACGACTGGTGTTCTCGACGCTACCGCCGAGTGTCCCCATGACGTAGTTCGACGGCCCCGTCGACAGGACCGAGCCTTGCTCGACCTTGTTGTTCCTGATGTTGTTGTAGTAGAGGCGGGCCTTCAGATCGATCAGCTCGCTGTCGGGCTTCCAGTCGAGCGCAGAGGTAAAGGTGTTGTTGACGACACCTTCCGTCGCCTTAACCAGGTTGCCATTGCTCAGCACGAAGTCGTAGTTTCCGGTGTTGAACTTGGAATCATTCCGCAACCAGCCAAGCGTAACCTTGACGTCCTCCGTGACCTGCCCTTCGGCTTTCAGAATGCTGGAGCGGACCTCCTGGCCGGAGAACAGCAACACGTCCCCGGCATAGGTCGCCGCACTGTTGATGGTGCCGTTCTTGCCGATGTCATAGGCACCGATGTTCTTGTAGCTGATGCCGCCGAGAACGGAAAAGCGATCGGACAGACGCACCGCAGCCGCCGTCGAACCGTCGAAATTGAACTGGTTGGTCCCGGTGGTGAGGTTGACCTGGCCGCCGTATTGTTTGCCCGGCGCGATCAGGTCCTCAGCCAGAAGGGTTCGGTAATTGACAGAACCGCCGAGCGCACCGGCGCTGCCGACGCCGGACGTCGTACTTTTCTCGACGTCGATGGCACGAATAAAGGCCGTATCGATATAGGTACGCTGCGTAGAGCCGTGCGCACTGCGCTGAAAACTTTGCCGCGCGCCATCGATCATGTTGGCGATGCGATCCTGATCCTGAAGGCCGCGGATATTGACGCTGATGCCCGGGTTCTGCGCTTCCGAGCGGTTGGCATAGACGCCGGCGACGTTGTCGAGCAGATCGCGGGCGTTGCGGGTTGGACTGTTCTCGATCGCCTCGCGCGAGATCACGCTGACGGCCGCGGGCGCCTGATACACCCAGTCCGGCGTCCCCTGATAGCCGGAGCCCGAAATGGCATTTCGTCCGCCCGATACTTCCAATGTATCGAGCTGGATTGCACCAGGGACGGACGACTCCGCCGCCGGCGAGGTCGTCGCCCCGATAACCGCTGTGCGATCGGCCGTGACGAGAAACGTGATACCCGTGTTTCGCAACATAAGCGACAGCGCCTGCTCCGGGGTGAAGCTGCCGTTGACGGCATTGGATGTCAGCCCGCGCGACGTTGCCGCTGATAACGTCACCTGCAGGCCGGACTGGCGACCGAAGGCATTCAACGCAGGACCGAGTGGCTGCGCGGGAATGTTGAAGTTTCGCGGCGCGGCTGCGTCACCACCCTGAACTTGAACTATTCCAGAACCGGGCGAGCCTTGCGCGAATGCACGCGAGGCGCTGTCCGCCGCGACCAGCGCCGCAACAAGGCACGCCATCTGTGCAACGTTCGCTGCTCTTTCGCTGATTTGATTAAATATTGTCGTCTTCGAAACGCACATCAAAGCCCCGTACTCTAGTCTGCCGCCGCGCATTTTCTTTTCGAATGCGCTTCCCGACTAAAGACGATCGGCTCGATATTTTTTTTCAGGATTATCGCGCATTGGGCGCGAGAAACGGCTTCGCAGTTTAGATTCGACTTAAAGTCGCGAAACGATGCGAGCGAAGCGGGAGACCTCGTGAACCTTGCCGCCGTACGGTTGCACCAGCGCACGCAGCGCACGGTCGGGATCGCGCAGGTCATACAGGCCGGTGACCGTCTGCTGCGCCAGCGTGACGTCAGGGACGGCGATCCATGCCGCGTGATAGCGCTGTATCTGTTCGACGACGGCGCCGATCGTTGCGTCGTTGACGAACAGCCTGCCCTCGCGCCATGCGCCAATGTCCTCTGGCGCGATATCGCTTTTTGTCATCGCACCCGACTTGCGGTCGACGACCAGCATCTGGCCCGGAGCCAGCACGGCGGGAGATGTGCGCGGGGCCGCATTGGAGGAGACGCCGACTGCGCCCCGCGCCAGCTCCACCTGCGTCACCGACGATGCGAGACGGACATCGAAGGCCGTTCCCGTCACTTCGACCTTCACCCCGCTGGCATCGACGATGAACGGCCGCGCCGGATTGCGGGTCACATCAAAGAACGCCTCCCCCGCCAGCAACTGGACCTGACGCCGGCTTGCCGAAAAGTCCGTCTTGATGGCGCTGTCAGCGGCGAGATAGACGGTCGTACCATCTTCGAGCGTCACCAGCCGGCTTTGTGCAGTCGTGGTGAGATAGTCTGCCTCCAGCCGCAACAGAAGCGAAGGGACGGCAACGACGAGCAGGCAGGCAGCGAGACCAGCGGCTGAAATGGTCGCCACCCACTGCCACCGCCGCCGCGTCGCGCGCGATTGATTTCCAGGCTGGACGCGGGATCCCTTGCCAGCGCCAGTTGACGTTGTCTGCAACGACCGTGGCCGCCAGACATGCTCGTACACGGGCTTGCTTTCGCCCAGCAGATGCCAGCTTTCCCGGACCCGGTGCCACGCAGCGCGGTGCTCGCTGGAGCGTGAAAGCCAGGCGCTGAAGTCGTCCTGTACGCGCGCGTCGCCCGCCGCTTCCCGAAGACGCAGCAGCCAGCTGGCCGCCTCGTCAAGCAGGGCTTCGGGCTTACCTCCATTCTCATTCAGCGACATCCAGCGATCCTCGTCCCGAGCCCCATCCCCAGAGCACGCGATCCATGTCTCGCCTGCCTTGAATAGACGAACAAGTCGGGATTCTTTTTCACACCGGGAGAATTATGTCACGTCTGCTCGCGACCGGTTCGCTTGGCGATATCCACCAGCGCCGTGTGGATCATCCGGTGCACCGTTGCGACCGAGAGACCGAGATGCGCCGCAATGTCCTGGAGCTTGTGCCCTCCAAAACGGTGCATTTCGACGGCGATCCTGGTTTCTGTCGGCATTTCAGCCAGCATCGCCGCGATCTGCCGGATGTCGTCGCGCAACAGCGCGTTCTGTTCCGGCGAGGCCTCGGGCCGCGGCACCGCCCAATAGGACGTTTCGTCGAGTGGATCCCGGCTTTCGAGCTTCTTGCGCCGCAAGAGATCGAGGGAGAGATTGCGGACGATGCGGTAGAGATAGGCCGCGGGCTGCTCGGGCACGTCGGCTGCCGGCCGGGGCGGCACGAATTTGAGGAATGCTTCCTGCACGATATCCTCGGCCGTCTCGCGGGAGCCGAGAATGGGTGTCGCATATTCGATCAGAGCTGCACGATGTGCGAGAAAAATCACGCTGCGGGTATCGCTCCCCTTCACGTCAAGCGCTCCACCGGACGACTGGCGCGGACCGATTGCCGGATTGCGAAACGGTCGCGCAAATCAAATCCCCCACCTGCGATTTTCATCGCACGCACGGCCGTCACAAATAAATGCTGGTCCCTCTCATCCCTGCCCGGACTCAAAACCTGGACTGTTCGACAGCCAGCTATCGCGAGGCCCCAACCTGCTTCTCTCTAATAGTGCCTCAGGCGTTTCACAACTGCGGATGTTTAGATAGGCTCCAAGCCGCAGACCCGCTCGCCGGATTGGGTGCCTCAGAGGCCCGGCGTCCGGCGCTCCGTGCCGGACGGGGGCGAAATCGGCAGATCACCTCGGCAACGCTTTCATCAGGCGAACGAAAGCGCCGATCCTGCGCCGCCAGCCACTGCTCGATGCGGCCAACGGTGATGCGCCCGACACTCTGCTCGCACAACAAGTTGCTCTTCGAATACAATGACGCAATATCTGCCAGATACCTGGCGCGGATGGAAACTGTCTGGCCGATGAACTCTGCATAGCGCCCGTTCAGAAATAGCTGAATTACCCTGTGCGGCAACCTCCGCACATCAGACAATCCCGACTGCCGTTTGGCGAACCGCTGATGCCGCATACACAGGTCGCGCGCAGCGATGGTCGTCACATCGAGTTTGCGGCCGATCTGGATGTAGTCAAACCCGGCGTCTTTCAGTCGAACGGCTTCATTGCGCAGCCGGGCTTGCTGGGCACGACTGAGATTGCGAGTAGTGCGTGTCATGCGTTGCCTCCCGAAAATCCTGAGATCGATCTGTTGATTTTCAACGGCATCGTCCTGCTTCACTGGCTGCCGTACCGGATGGGAAGGGCGAGCTCGATCGTGCTGCCTGCCACGTCCGGCGGGGGTGCCGGTACCGGACTGGCGCTGCGGGGCGTCGAAACAGCCTTCGCGTCCAGCACCGGATCTCCGGAGCTTCGGACGAGACGCGAACTCACCACACCGCCCGAGCGATTGATGGTGAAAGCCACCACGACCGTCCCCATTGCTCCATTCGGGTTTCCACCTTTATGCCGATTGAGGTGAGCGTTGACGCTGCTCTTCCATGTGGCGGGCGATGTCGAGGGATTGAACGCCGAACTCGACGACGGCGCGGCCGCCCGATCCGCGCGCGGATTTGACGTCGCCAGCGGCGCCGTGGTGCGATCTATCTTGCGGTCGTCCGGCTTCTTGCGCTCCGCCTTCTTTTTTGGCGGTGGCTTCGGGGCAGGCTTGGGCGGCGACGGCGTCAAGGTGGCTTCCGCGTTCGTCATCTCCGGCAGCTTCGGCGTCTCGATTTCCAGCGGCACCGGCGGCAACAGAACGTCCTCAACGGGCTTCTTCGCCTCCACGACATCCGGCTCGGGCTTCTCCTCCGGCAATTCAACAGGCTTGTCGTTCTCTTCTTGCATGGGAGAAGGCTGCGCCTCGGTCATCCGTTCATCGGGTGGCAGTTGATCCGGCGGCGCTTCGGGCGCAACAGCCAACGGCGCCAACTCCATCATTACGGCGGCCGGCGGTTCACCCGCCGCCGAGGCTTCCTCGCGGTTGAGCGCCAGCCAAATCCCGCCCGCATGCAGCCCTGCGACCGCGGCGCCCGCCAGCGTCCATCGCAGCACGGAGCGCAGCGCGACGCCATCCGGCCGCGCGTCGGGATCACGCCAGCCGAATCTCATGGCCGCGTCGCCGGCGCGGCCTGTTGCGCCGCGGGTGATACGCCCGGCAACTGTCCGCCGATTGCGCCGCCCTGCCCGGTATCTTCCAGCCCGACCAGCGCGACCTTGAGATACCCCGCACCGCGCAGCAGATTCATCACGCCCATCAGATCGCGATAGGCGACCACGCCGTCAGCGCGCAGGAATATCCGCTGCTGGCGATCGCTGTTGGTCTGCCGGTCGAGCGTCGCCTGCAACGCGCCACGCGGCACATCATCGTTGCCAAGCGCCAGCGTGAGGTCCGGTTTGACGCTGAGAAAGATCGGCTTGTCCGGTCGCGCCTGCGGCGGCGCGCTGGAGACCGGCAAATCCACCGCGACATCGACGGTCGACAAGGGAGCCGCCACCATGAAGATGATGAGCAGGACTAGCATGACGTCGATAAAGGGCGTGACGTTGATCTCGGAGTGTTCGGCGAGGTCGCCGTCCTGCGGGTCCCTGAGCGAGACTGCCATGATCGCTCACTCCGCCGCTGATGCAATGGTGCCCATATTCGGAACGGCACGGATGGTTCTTGCGGGCGCAATGCCTTTCTCCTGACGCTCCAGATCGCGCGACATGTGCTGCAGGACTTCGCCCGAAGCGTCCGACAGCAATGCGCGGTAGCCGGCTATGGCGCGGGCAAATACGTTGTAGATGATGACAGCCGGAATAGCCGCGACAAGGCCGATCGCGGTGGCGAGCAATGCTTCGGCGATGCCGGGCGCGACGACGGCGAGGTTCGTCGTCTTCGATTGCGAGATGCCGATGAACGAATTCATGATGCCCCACACCGTGCCGAACAGGCCGACGAACGGCGCCGTCGCGCCGATCGTTGCGAGAAGCCCGGTGCCCCGCGCCATGTCACGGCTCGCTTTCGCTTCGACGCGGGACAGCGCGATCGCGAGACGCTCCTTGATCCCCTCGGCGGACAGGTCAGCCGAGCGCTGCAACTCCCGAAGCGCTGCGTTGACAAGATCGGCGACGCGGCCATTCTTCGTCCATCCGGCATTGATCTGCCGTGATGCGTCCGCAAGGCTGTCGGCGTCACTCAGCTTGCGCGTGGCGCTGCGTGCGTTGCGTTTGGCGCCGGTGAGTTCGACGCCCTTGGCCAGCCATACCGTCCAGGTCAAGAGCGACGCGAAGGCAAGGCCGATCATCACCGCCTTCACGACCATGTCCGCCTGCATGAACATGCTCCACGGCGACAGATCGTGCGGAAGCGTCGCGGGGCCGGCCGCCTGGGCGGCAGCTGGCGCATTCGAAGATACCGGCGCAGCGGCCGAGGGTTCGGCCACCACCGGCGACGCCTGCGGCATCGGCGCCGCGGATACCGGAGCATCCGCGCCTGCAGATGTCGCTGATGCCGGCCGCTCCGCGTCGGGCGCGGAAGATGCAGGAGACGACGGCAGCGGTGACGCCGGTTGCGCCTGAACCGATGGCTCCACCTGCTGGGCCGCCACCGGGCCGGAGATACCAGCCGACACGACAAGCGCCGTCAACGTCATCCACGCAACCCGGCGGCCTGTCACGAGGGCTCCGGCCAGCTTCGTCATCACACAAATCATCGTTTCAATCTTTCATCGTCGTTCGCCAGCGCACGTCATGAGGCAGGAAACTTCCCGCGCCATGCATGGCGTGCTGTCGTATGAGCGTTCCCGTCAAAACCGGCCGCGGCACTGCGGCACCTCCGAGTTAAGACGTTTGACGACGATGTTTTTCCCACCGTGAGCCGCACTATTTTTGCGCGGCTGCCATATGATCGCGGAGCACTTGCGCCTGTTCTACGCGAGGTGGCTGCACTTATGCTGCTGCATCAGGCGAAATTAGAAATACTCAAAATCGGCAGCGCGAATGATCGCATGAGAATTGCGATCTTGCTTCAGAAATGCGCTTATTGTCGAAGCTAGCGAACGCCGATCATGGCTCAAGCACGTCCAACAGCCTGCATGGCGCGCAAGTCCGCAGGCGGGATAGCTCGTATTGTCGCTGCCAGCGCGGCCTGCAGAGCCTCGACATCCGCGTGCAGATCAGGCTTCCAGCCGCAGGGACAACCGCCATCGGAGCGATGCTGATCGGCGACTTCCTTGTAGATAGCTCCGAGCGCGGACGCGGCGAGACTCATCACCTCCATGGGCGGAAGCTTGGTGGCACGGAGGACATCGCAGAAGGCTATCATGATGGACCGATGCATCTCTGCGCCGGCAGATTCGCTGTCAGAAACTGGCTGCATGATTACTCGGCGTCCTCTTCTTTGTTCGCGCCACGGCGAGCGGCCGCAGAGGCCACAATGCCCAGAAATGCGAACTCTGCGCTCAACGCCGAGGACCGATACGCCCTGATGTAGCCGCCATCAAGCTATCGCCTGCGTTTAGTAATTTGAATGTCTCGAAACTGGGAAGGACGCGCGTCGCCGTTGGAGGACTAGCGAGCGATCGACGCTCGCGAGCAGTGCTGTAACAATCAGCCCCGCAACAAATCCTTGCCGGAGTGCTCGCATACTTTCGTCGCCCCGATCCGCTTTCCTGCGACCCTGCTATCGCCACCCTATAGGGCGGCAGCAGGGCGATCCGGTAACACGACCGCTTTCGTCCGGCGTTTCGGTGGTCCGGCGGCTCTGGCGCCAGCGACGACGCGAACTATATCAGGATTGTCATCTTCACTTTCACTCATGCCCTCGCGTTTTCCGTTGCTCAAATCAGCTGCAATCCTTTTGGTGTTGGTCTTTTTCCCGGTCGGCGTGTCGGCCGGGCGCTACTGGTTTGGCGAATCCCGGGGAAATTGGCAGACGGCAGACCGCTCCAGCGCTGGCCTGTTGCCGCTGCCATCCCAGCATTCCGAAGCAGTAATCCGGGTTTACGGTGCGCGCACGGTTCGATGGAAGGCGATATTCGCCATCCACACCTGGATCGTCGTCAAAGAGCAGAATGCTTCTACGTACACGCGTTATGACTATACCGCCTGGGGCGAGCCTATTCGCACCAACGGATTCGCGGCCGATGCACGGTGGTTTGGCGCCGCCCCCGAAACCATTGCCGCTGTCGACGGCCCTGAAGCCAGCCGACTAATTCCCAAGATCCGTCACGTCATCGAGAACTATAAGTTTCGTGCCTATGGCGACTACAACGCATGGCCGGGACCGAACTCCAATACCTTTGTCCAGGCTGTGCTGGATGCGGTTCCCGAACTCAAGACGGTCTTGCCGCCGACCGCCATTGGAAAGGACTACCCCTATCGAGGTGAATGGTTCGGGCTGACCCCGTCCGGTACCGGGGCATACGCTTCCCTCGGAGGTTATTTTGGTCTCACCATCGCATGGGTCGAAGGCCTGGAAGTCAATTTGCTGGGCGTGGTGTTGGGACTCGACATTCGCCGGCCCGCGCTGAAGCTTCCGGGCATCGGCCGATTGGGAATGACGGCCGGGATATAGAAACTCTCCTCCGAAGGCTATGGCCTTCTTGAAGCTGATCGGCAGCTTTAGGTACTCATAGATCCGGAATGCCCGCGGACTTGTCCCCACCCCTCGGAAGTGGACATCCAGAGTGCCGCCGTTCGATCACCTCAAGGGATGGAGAGCTACTCGGGCAACCCCGCTTTCCGAAGACCCTCAATCAACAGCTTCGAGTTTGATTGCCCGCCCCGAGCGACATACCCAGATATTGTAAAAGCGGGATCGGTCTCAAGCAGGTGCGCCGCCGCCTCACGCGCCTCGGCGTCGCGTCCGAGATGGGTGAAGGCGGACGCGAGACAGCGGTAAGCTGTCGAAAAGGAGGGGTTCTGACGTAGGGCTTTCTTCCCTGCGGCGATGGCCTCGTCAAACCGACCAAGCTCGATGAGGGCATACCCCATCCCAGTAAACGACCGGTGGAGCAGCGGGTCAACCGGGCTCATGCGAATGGCGCGTTCGAAGCTCCGGATCGCCTCCTCCGGTAGCCCCGCAACTTTATAGACCCAACCTCTACAGAACCATGCGTCAAATAAGTTTGGGTTTAGCGCGACCGCCCGGTCCGCCATTTCGGTCTCACTTTCATAATCGCCAATCATATGCGCCGAAGTTATGGAAACCCATGCCAACGTTTGTGCATCCCCCTCATCGACGCTCAATGCCAGGTGAAGAAGCCGAACCGCTTCCTTGCGGTCGAATTGAGAATCGACAGCATGGCCCCAAACGACGTTGCGCATGCGACAGAGGCCTGCCAGAGCAGCGACGGCGCCGAACCGCGGGTCCAGCTCCAACGCGCGATGCGCCAGCCTTAGCGCCTCGGCCACCCCTTCGCGGGTCGTTAGGTAAGACTGTTGCATGGCTCGGAGATGAAAATCATAGGCGGTGAGGCTCTCCGGTCGCCGCCGCGTTGCCATTGCAATTTCTGTTTGAAGCAATTTTGGCTGAATGGCTGAGACAACGGCGACAGTGACTTCGTCCTGGAGAGCAAAAACGTCTGTCAAGTCACGCTCGAACCTGTCCGCCCAAATGTGTGCCCCCGTAATCGCATCAATCAATTGCCCCGTGATGCGAACTTTCCCCGCCGCCTTGCGCACGGACCCCTCAAGGACATAGCGGACGCCAAGCCTGCGTCCGACCTCCTTGATATCAACGGCTTTGCCTTTGAACGTAAAGCTCGAATTGCGAGCGATGACGAACAACCATTTGAACCGCGAAAGCGCGGTGATGATCTCCTCAACCATTCCGTCCGAGAAGTATTCCTGCTCGGGATCGCCGCTCATGTTCTCGAACGGCAGCACGGCGATGGAGGGCTTGTCGGGAAGTGGCGGGGCCGCACTCAGCCTATCGCTCAGTGCGCTAAACGCTCCTGCGCGTACGGCAAAAGCGCGGACCGGTTTGGCGATGTTCTTGAGCTGCTGTTCGCCCCGGTCCTCGAAGCCAGCGTCCAGCTTGCCTTCGACTTCGCTGTACACCTTCTCGGAAATCAGGATGCCGCCCGGATCGGCGACCCCCTCCAGCCGGACCGCAATGTTGATCCCGTCGCCAAAAAGATCGCCGTCAGCCCCGACGATAACCTCCCCGAGATTGACTCCAATGCGTAGCTTAAGGGAGCTTCGGCCTGACGCGATGCTTTCCTGTATCTCCACCGCGCATCGCACCGCAGCCGACGGACTTGCGAACTCGGCCAATGCACCGTCACCCGTGGTCTTGATCAGTCGCCCGTCGTAGCGGGAGAGGCCAGGCTCGATTACTTCGCGCTTCAGCCGCTCGAACTCAGCGTAGGTGGCCTCCTCAGCGCGTTGCATCAACGCAGAGTAACCGACCACGTCGGCAGCCAAGATCGCCGCTAATCGCCTTTGAAGCCGGTGCTCCCTCACAGCGCCCTCCGAACGGCCAGGCAAAATTCGTAGCTGGGGCAAGGAGGAGCCTAGCACTTTGTTGCGGACCTGTGAGCGGTAATCGCGGGAGTTAGCGGGCTTTAGCTCTCTGCCAGTCCCACGCGAGATCGGTTCTCGGCTCTCCCGCGCCCGGGCGTTGACCACCACGACCAGCGGGCAGTTCGAAATTGGGGGATAGACATCATCGTCGCCCTGAGGCCAGTGAGGCAGGACCTGATTTCAAAAGGACCCAGCTCGCCTTTCTGAGCACGGCTGCTGGGTGTCAGTTGAAGGGCAGGTTTAAACGCTCCCGCCTGTCACCTAGATGGTTCAGACGCGCTCGGCTGCAATGAGGTTACGCAAACTTAAGGTCCTGCGAACAGCCGCAACGCATGCGCGCGGTGCCGACGTGGTGCGTTAGACGGGACCACGGTAAAGTGAACGGAAGTGGAAGGCAGCCAAACCGAGTTATTGGCGTTCCCAACTGAACATGCACGAAGAAAACCCGGGTGGAAATCAATGGCACTCATCAAAACGGTCGAGACTGGCCTCTATCGAATTCCGTTGACGGTTACCCTCTCCGACAGCACGCATGGCGAAATCGCAGCCTTCGAATTGGTGACATGCCGCGTTCGCGATTCAGACGGGGCTGAAGGCACGGGCTATACCTACACCGTCGGCCGCAATGGCGGCGCGATTGCAGACATCCTCAGGCGGGAGATCCCTGAACTGATCGAGGGCCGGCAAGCCGACGACACCGAGGCCATCTGGCATCACGTTTGGTGGGGCCTGCATTATGGCGGGCGCGGCGGACCGCCCGTGCTGGCGCTCTCGGCGCTCGATATCGCGCTGTGGGACCTGAAGGCGCGCCGCGCCAATCTGCCGCTGTTTCGCCTGCTCGGTGGCTTCGACGCCCGCGTGCCCTGTTACGCCGGCGGCATCGACCTCGATCTTTCCGTCGAAGCGCTTCTCAAACAGACCGACGATAATCTTGCCAAGGGCTTTCGCGCCATCAAGATGAAGGTCGGCCGCCCGGATCTCGCATCCGACGTCGCGCGCGTGCAGGCGATGCGCGAACATCTCGGCAGCGGCTTTCCTCTGATGGCGGATGCCAACATGAAATGGACGGTCGAGGAAGCCATCCGCGCCGCGCGTGCCCTGCAGCCCTACGATCTCACCTGGCTCGAGGAGCCGATCATTCCCGATGACATTGCCGGTCATGCCCGCATCATGGCTGCCGGCGGCGTGCCGATCGCGGCCGGCGAGAACCTGCGCTCGCTCTGGGAGTTCAAGAACTATATCGCGGCCGGCGCGGTGTCTTATCCCGAGCCCGACGTCACCAATTGCGGCGGCGTCACGGCCTTTGTGAAGATCGCGCGGCTCGCAGAAGCGTTCAATCTTCCGGTCACCAGCCACGGCGCACACGACATCACAGTCCACCTTCTCGCAGCCTGCCCAAATCGTTCCTATCTCGAAGCGCACGGATTTGGGCTCGATCGCTATATCGAACACCCGCTCGTCCTCGACCAGGGCATGGCACTGGCTCCGACGCGGCCCGGCCACGGCATCAGCTTCGACTGGAAAGGATTGGCGCAGCTCGCACGACAATAGGAAAGGCTGCGCCACTGCAGATCATCCCCTCCGCGGGATTACCACCAATGGATTACAAAAGCCCGATACTCCAAGACGTCGCTTCCACCATATTCATGTCGCACGGCCGCAACAGCGGCACTGTTCCTTGATCTGGAACAGCAATTAGGACTCCACGGTCCTCGCTGCTTGAGTCAGTATCGAAAGCATCGGGCTGGCGGATCGAGCTTTTTTATTACTGAGTTATTTTGCCCGCAGGTCGCAGTGCGAAAATGCCTGCGACCTTTTTCCCTCGCTTTCAGAGGAAGAATAGGAATTCAAATGACCTATTCCATTTTTGCCCGCGACGGCACGAGCTGCATCGTTTTGAAGCGGGAAAGTCGCGAGGCGGCCGAAAGGAAAGCACGCGAGCTGACCGATCTGGGCTGGTTCGACGTGCAGATTGAAGAAGAAGTGCAGATTGAAGAAGCGGAGTGCTCAGGGAAGTAGCTTCGCGAACCGGATGAAAGTCGCAGAGCTGCACGTTCTCAATCCTTGCCGAGACGCGTAAACTCCTGCAGGGCGCCGCCATGCGCGCGGGCTCTGAATGAATTGCGATGGACGATACCTTCAATTCGATACGGCCGGCTAAGCGATCCTTAACCTCACTCCGCAGCAAGCCGTAACGATCCCCCACATTAACATTGCGCTGGGAATCGCCATGCAATCTCCCCGGGGGACCGCATGCGACGAACCGCAACTCGAACTTGCGTTAATCCTCCCTTGACCGCCATCCGGTACATTGGCCCGCTGCCTGAGAAACGGTGCCATGACTGATCTTTCCGTTTGCGTTTCGCGCGCGAGAGGGTCGTTGCCCTACCGCAGCGAACAGAGGGGGTGAACTTTGCTTCGAGTTGAACCGGGTCTAGCATACTCCATTTCGCCGGCTGACAGCGCCCCGCCACACGTCACGGTCGATGCCGAGGCAAGCAGCAGCACGCCGGGGCGCACGGTCGTTCGACTGGTGCTGGCAAGCTGCCTTATGCTCTTCCTCGAACTGGCGTTGATCCGATGGCTCGGCGCGAACGTCATACACCTGTCGTATTTTTCGAATTTCGTCCTCCTGGGTTCGTTCCTCGGTATCGGCGCGGGCTTCCTCATCAGCAGGAAAAGCTGGTCCATATGGCCGGCATCGATGCCGCTGCTGAGCATTCTCGTCGTGGGCGTGCTATGGTTCCCCGTCACGATCGAACGGACCGGCTCCGACGTAATCTATTTCACCTCGCTCGAAGCCAGCGGCCCGCCCGCCTGGCTCGCACTGCCGATCATTTTCGCGATGGTCGCAGTCGTCTTGGCCGGGCCGGCCGAAGTCGTGGGTCGCTGTTTCGGCAAACTGCCTCCCCTGACGGCCTACCGCTACGATCTGATCGGATCGCTTCTCGGCATATCCGCGTTCACGGCGCTGAGCTTTCTGCATGCGCCGTCGGTGGCTTGGGGTTTCGTCGCGTTCATACTCTATCTGATCTTGGCCAGCCCGTCCCGCCGGCTTGTGACTTGCGCATGGGCGCTGATGCTGGTCGGCAAGCTGCTGCAAGAGACGCTGGCTCCCGGCGTAAGCTGGTCTCCCTACTACAAGGTCGCTACCAAGGAAGTCGACGTGGCGGGCTCGAACCTGCTTCTCATCGGCGTCAACGGAGTGCCCCACCAGTTGATGGCCCCCGCGAAGTGGAAGCTGGAGCAGGGCGAAGGAATTTACAGGACGCCCTATCTTCGGCTGCCCGGTAATCCCCTCGATGACGTTCTGATCATCGGAGCAGGGTCCGGGTCCGACGTGGCGATCGCCCTGAGCAAGCAGGCCCGCCATGTCGATGCAGTCGATATCGATCCGCAAATTCTCAGGATCGGCATGGAGCAGAACCCCGACCGGCCATACGCCGACAAGCGGGTGAAGATGCACACGAATGATGGGCGGGCATTCCTCGAAAGCACGGACCGCAAGTACGACCTCATTCTTTTCGCGCTGCCCGACTCGCTGACGCTGGTCAGCGGGGCCTCGCAGATCCGGCTCGAGTCATTCCTGTTC
This sequence comes from Bradyrhizobium sp. SRL28, assembly GCF_018596315.1. Taxonomy (GTDB): domain Bacteria; phylum Pseudomonadota; class Alphaproteobacteria; order Rhizobiales; family Xanthobacteraceae; genus Bradyrhizobium. Next base: position 764,943 of record NZ_JAHEAG010000001.1, read on the forward strand.
ACGCAGGAAGCGCTGGCTTCCGTGCGCGAGCACCTGAAACCCCACGGCGCCTTCGCCATGTACAATTACTACCGCGAGCGCTGGCTCATCGACAGGCTGGCCGGAACCGCCGCTACGGCATTCGGGCACACGCCATGCGTCGACACATTCGACGATGCACAGGCGGTCATCACAATCGGGATGACAGCCGCGGACCAGCGCTGCGAAACAACCTGGACCCCGGATTCACGCCATAGCGCGATTGCTCCGGCAACCGACAATTCGCCCTTTCTCTACTTCAAGGGCGGCTCGTTCCCTGCGCTCTATACGATTACGCTTCTCGCTGTTCTCCTGACGTCCCTGGTCGCCGTACGCACGCTGGGCGGGCCGCTGCGGGACATGCGCCCCTATGCCGACCTGTTCTTCATTGGGGCGGCGTTCCTGCTGCTGTCGACCAAGAACGTGGCGACCTTTGCGCTCCTTTTCGGCACCACGTGGTTCGTCAACGCGCTGGTCTTCGCCGGCGTACTGGTCATCGTGCTCGCTGCGGTGGAGACGACGCGGAAGTTCCGGACGCCATCGCTGCCGGTAGTCTACGCCGGTATCGCCGCATCTCTGGCCCTGGCCTGGGTCATCCGTCCCGAGTGGCTGCTGCCTCTCCCCTTCGCGCCCAGGCTGCTGGCTGCGTCCCTGCTGGCGTTCCTGCCGATCTACCTCGCAAACGTGGCCTTCTCGAAGCGCTTCCAGAGCTCGTCGGACTCGCAGTCGGCATTTGCGGTCAACCTGCTGGGTGCGATCGTCGGCGGTTGTCTGGAATATGCAGCGCTGGTTACCGGCTACAACAATCTGCTGATCGTGACGGGCCTGCTCTACCTCGCGGCTTTCCTCCTGATGCCCAAGACCGCCGCTCGTTCCGGATGACGGGACATGGCGGCCGCGCACATTTCTTAACCCGATCCGGGCGACTGGACGTCGGAGGCGGCAGGCTTTCGCGGCTACGCGTCACTTCGCCCCGGCCCTCTCCAGAATCGCAACCATGTCGCGATAGCCGCGGCTTCGCGCGAGCTTGAGCGGCGTCGATCCGCTGCCATCGGCAATGTTGACGTCGGCGCCGGCCTCGACCAATGCGCGCAAGGTCTCGGTGTGGTTCTTGCCGCCATCGCCGAGTACGATCGATTCGATCAGCGCGGTCCATTGCAGATTGTTGACGTGATCGAGTGGCGCCTTGGCGGCAATCAGTGTCCGCACGACTTCGGCGTGACCGAGATGAGCGGCCGCAATCAGGGCCGTGCCATCATAACGGCTGGTAACAGCCTTCGGGTTGCCGCCGCCTTCAAGCGCGATCCTGAGCATCGGCACGTCGTTGGCGACGGCTGCAATGGTGATGATGTCATAGCGATCGACGTCCAGCTTGTTCGGATCGGCGCCGAGCCGGATCAGGGCGCGCGCGGCATCGTGCTGCTTCTGGTAGACCGCGACGTGCAGCGGCGTGCGATGACGCGCGTCGAGCGCTTCCTTGTTTTCGGCAGCAGCTATGCGCGCTTCGATATCGGCGATATCACCACGGGCAGCGGCGGCATGCAGGCCGCCATAGGCGCGCAGCTCGGCCTCGGTCGGGGCGACCTGCGCCGACGCCGGCAGCACGGCCAGGAGCGCGAAGAAAAAGGCGGCGAGGAAATGCATCGAGAAAGCTCCGGCCGTTGGCCATCGGAAAAACATAGCAGCGGCGGCACGGCACATAAATCGAGTTTGCAGTCGGTCATCGGCCCGCTCCATCGCACCGTAAAAGCAGCGCGCCAAAAATCTAATTTCTTGAGCAATTTCAACCTGATTTGGGTCGTCCAGTTTTCCCGGAAAAAATAAACCGCTTCCCCCTCACCCCAAATCAGTGGCTATTTCCGCGCGTCCCGTCTCGACAAGAGGGGCGTATCGCGATCGTCACGAACGCGAGGCGGGATGTGGTGGACGCAGCAGCGTCAGGCGCGAAAAGTTGTTTGCAGGGCGGTTATCCGTGAGCGAGCACATCGCGCAAGACGTACGGCGCTGAAGCGTACGGCAAAACCGTGTGGTTCTGGCACCCGTTGCTGGTGTCAAGCTGTCGGTGGCGAATTTGATCCAACCGGATCGATCCGCCATCAAGCCGGCAGCGATGGAGGCAAGACGAATTCGTCTCCAGGGAGAGCTCGGCATAAGCCGTCAAACCATTGCGCAGGGAATGCCGGAGTGCTCCGGCTGTACCTGTATGCTCGTGTGCGCTCTCTCTGCAATATTTGCACACGAGACCGCGGGTGCAGCAAGCACCCGGCATTCCCTGCACCCTCCTCTGATCGAGGGTGACGCAAGCAAGCCTCGGACGCCGATTGCGCCGCGAGAACGCATGTTTATGTTTCGTTTCCGGCAGGGAATCCGCGGTTGACTCGGGAACCGCCAGCAATCAGAAAAAGCCGTGAAAAATGAATGGCAAGATTAAGTGGTCGGAGTGGCAGGATTCGAACCTGCGACCCCTGCGTCCCGAACCCGGTTATCGCGCCGCATAGTGCTGAAAAATCGAGAGTTTTGGCTTCATTCGACCCCGGTTATGCGCGTTCGTTCCTGATGAAATCGGGGTTATTCCGGGGTTGGCACTTCATGCAGAAATAGGTTTTCGAGCGAAGCTTGTCGGTTGGTTGCGGGGACATGCAACCATCTCAAATTGCTATTTCAGGCGGTCGTTTAGCGTTGCCCTCCGAAGACAAAGGTCACACCTTCCGAATCGTGTCGGCTGCGCCATAAATCAATTACTTAGTCCAACGCCCCTGTAGTCGGCTAAAGCAAAACCCACCACAAGCTCACCAAAACTGATCCAGCCATGATGCAGAATCTGCGGCAGTGGGCCGACGCTACGGCGGCGTTTGGCTCGGAGGGGATGAAAGCGGGCGACGCACGCCCCAATGCTCGCACACGCCACCGAAGCATTGATGTCGCGGCTTCCCATTGTGAGCGGCTAGGCGCCCTTCCCCGAGCCTGATATCAAACTGATAGATTTTCTATTCCTTAGTCACGGGATGCTGTTTGCGGACGAACGGCAGCTTGGCGCCAGAAGCTGCCCTTGGCGGGCTCGAAATCCAACTTCCGCTTTATCCCCGAATCCGGACTCAACTCGGCAATCGCGGCATGTCCGAAATGTGCCAAAAGGAGACTTCGAGGGTAGATCGGTCGCTACTGGTGCGACGTCTATACTTTTCGCAACCGCTCTATTGACTTTGTACGTTTCCGGCTGTGCATCCCATCTCCTTGCACAGATTGTTCTCGACTAGTTATTCGCCCTTGCGACCGATCAAGAACCAAGTAGAAATGACTCCCTTTCCCTTCACCTCTCCTGCGCCTCGGGCTTCAAAAACGAAATCTTCCTTCAGGAGGTCAAAAACTTCCTTCGATATCTGGATGCGTCCAGGCACCCCAGTGGACTCCATTCGCGAGGCGACATTTACCGCATCGCCCCAAACGTCATAAAAGAACTTTCGCTTACCTACCACGCCGGCGACCAGCGGGCCGCTCGCGATTCCAATTCGGATGGGCACAGCATCTCCATGCTGGTCGCGAAGGCTTGCTGCGACCGCGAGCATATCGAGTGCGAAGACCGCCAACGCCTGCGCGTGATCTTCGCGCTCGACAGGAACTCCGCTGACCACCATGTAACCATCGCCGGTCGTCTTGATTTTCTCCAGCCGGTGTTTGTCTACGAGCTCGTCGAATGCTGTGAATACGCTATTGAGCAGCTGGACCACCTGCGTGGGGGACGTTTGACCCGCCCTGGCCGTGAAACCAGCCATATCCGCGAACAGAATTGACGCGTCATCGTACCTGTCTGCTACGATTTGAGTCGAAGATTTGAGGCGACGAGCTATCGCTTCAGGCAAGATGTTGACTAATAGCCTTTCTGACCTCTGATACTCGCGTTCGGCGACCGCTTCTGCGCGAGCGGCTTCGCGGACCGCATAGAACACGATAGCGAAGAGGATGAGAGAAGTTCCGACGGTGCAGCCGACAAAGTTTTCAAGCATCTGCCGCTCAGTCAGCAGCCCGGTGTCGGCGGGAATCATGATCTCTAGAGCAATGACAAGCAAAACTGCAAAACAGCCGATAACAGCTAGAAGGAAAAGACGCTCCGTGCCGAGGACTAGTACGGCGCCGGCCGCAATCGCTAGGTATTGCACCTGCATGCCGCTGTCAGTACCGAGCAAGGAGCAAATGGCGAAAATCGCAGTGTACGATCCGGCGATGTAGACCAGTGGTGCAGCCAGAGAACCGGCCCGATGCCACAGCGGGATCGTAGCCAGAAAAAGAGCAGTGAGCACATTGATTATGACGAGTGTCCATAAATTCGCAATCGCATCATAAAGAGCGAATCCGAGGACAAAGACAGATCCGCCAAAAGTTGTTGCGTTGAGGACCCGAAGTCCCCGCGCGATTTTCTCGGGGTAGCGCTCGGTACCGTAGCCAATAATCTTCGAAAGCCGGCGCATGTCCACATTATTCACATCGCGCTGCCTCACGCGAGGGGCTTGACCGCTGTTTGCGGGCCGTAGCGGCTCTTTAGTCCGCCATGGGTCAATCGCGTCGGTTTGGCGATGTCTGAGCCACTTCCGCTTTACCCCTCATAACCGACGTTCGCTGTGGGGGATCAGCAGGTCCGAAAGGTGCCACACGGGCAGACATTGTTGCTCTATGCGATGCGCGTCTCTAAAAAGAAGTCCGCGTCGGGTTTGACCAATAAGTTCATAGCTACATGCAGCGAGTTTACTTGCTCGCCATGCTGTTTGACATATTCGTACGCGGCATGCTCCCGCTCCAGGTCGGTGTGGACGAGTTCACCTCGATACGTGAAGGCCGGTAGCGTTTTTCCAAAGCCGTCCAGCGCCTCGCGGCGCATAACGCGATAGCCCGTGGCAAACCCCATATCTATGAAATGCTGGAAGACGGCGTGCAATCTCGGCAAAAACTCTTTTTCACTCACGCCGTCCCGCAAAGCAAATACGCCACTGAAACTAACTGGCGAAATTTCCTGCACCTGGTGTCCCTCGTGTTTTCCTTGCCAACGGAAATTTTACAAAAGAATGCAATTATGTCGATCTGGGAGTTATCGGCGATGTCCGAGTAGAGTCATTTGCGGAAGCCGAAGAATACCCCGCCCTCGGTCCACTATTCCCTCAACAGCGCAATCGCGTGTTATTCGACCCGACCCTCCATGAGCAAAACTCTTTGGGAGTGGTGTGCCGCTTCGGGGGCAAACTCTCGCACGTCTCAGTCAAGAAGAAGCCTGACTTATATCCAGATCGGCCCACATGAGAGCAGACCGTGCAGAAGGTCAGGGAGCGAACCACCTGTAAGCATGAGTATAGCTGATCAGTGCTAAAGCATGAAGACTGTTATCCAGCTCACAACCTCTGTCGAGCCGATCGGGTTATCTTGCTTTGAGAATAGCCGCTCCGTAGGCAAAAGGATGAATACGCCCGAATGGTATGTCGTCCCCGGCGAGCATTGCCTACGTCGCGACCCTAGTCCTTATCGCTTTGACTGTGCTTGGAGCTTGATAAGGTGTGAGGCCATGAGCCTGTACATGGCGGCGGAGCGCGCAGTTGGGAGGTGGCGATGGCGTCGACTGTGATTGGCAAGCAGGCGGTCGTGATCGGCGCCGGTATGGCCGGGCTCACGGCCGCGGGGGCACTCTCCGACCGCTTCGATCAGGTAGTTGTGCTAGAGCGCGACGCTCTGCCCTCGGAGCCTGCGCACCGCGCGGGAACGCCGCAGGCGCGGCACGTGCATGCGCTGCTGCTCAGCGGCCAGCGCGCGCTCAGCGAGCTGTTCCCGGGGTTCGAACAGGATCTCGCGCGGGCGGGAGCCGTGCCGCTCAGGGCCGGTCTCGATGTTCGCGTTGAGCGCCCGGGCTATGATCCCTTCCCTCAACGCGATCTCGGCTGGTTCGGTTACGCGGCGTCACGGCCGACAATCGAGCGCGCCGTGCGACGGCGGGTGGAAAGCCGCGGAAATACCACGCTGTACCAGCGCTGCCGGGTGCAGGAAGTGTTGGCGACGCCAAATGGAGATGAGGTCACCGGCGTGCGCTACGAGAACGGCGACGGCGCGAGCGAAACGATTGCAGCGGATCTCGTTGTCGACGCCTCCGGCCGCGGCGCCCTCACTCTCGCTCTGCTGCAATCGATCGGCCGACCACTACCAGAGGAGACCACAATTGGCATCGATCTCGGCTATGCCACATGCGTCTTTGTCATCCCGGACGACGCCTCGACTGACTGGAAAGGCGTCATGACCTTCGGCCAAGCGCCCCAGAACAGCCGTGGCGGCCTGATGTTGCCGCTCGAGGGCAACCGCTGGATGGCGACCATTGGTGGGCGCCATGGTGACGGCCCGCCTGGCGATGCGGAGGGATTCCTGACTTACGCCAAGGCGCTGCGGACGCCGACGATCTACAACGCGATCAGCCGCGCCAAGAGTCTGGATGGCGTCGCACGCTACGGCTTCCCCGAGAGCGTGCGGCGTCATTTCGAGCGGCTCGACGTCTTCCCCCGCGGGCTTCTTCCCATCGGCGACGCAATTTGCCGCTTTAATCCCGTCTATGGCCAGGGCATGAGCGTGGCCGCGCTGGAGGCGTGCCTGCTCAAGAGGCTGCTCGAGAGACCGGGGGAAGACGGCGATCCCATCGCAGGGTTGGCGCCGACTTTCTTCGCCGAGATGCAGGCGTTGATTGAGACGCCGTGGTCGGTGGCAATGCTCGATTTCGTGTTTCCCGATACCCGGGGGCAACGTCCGGCGGATTTTGAGACCACGCTCAAATTCGGTATCGCCCTGACTCGGCTCGCCGCCGAAGATTCGGCCGTCCACAAGCTGACCGTTGAGGTCCAACATCTATTGAAGCCACGCAGCGTCTATCGTGATCCCACGCTCATGGAGCGGGTGCTCGCGAAGATGGCCGAGACGTGACCGATGCCGGGAGGGACTGGCGTCGGTACCCGTTTCTGCCGCCTCCGCGCAGATGGCAGTGGAACCTCCTGAACCGGAAAACCGGACTACTGGCCAACTTCCGCTGTGGGGTCATTCGCGTCGGTTTAGCCGCGTACCGACAACTTCCGCTCTACTGCAATAAGCAGACATTGTTACCGTGCGTCGGGATGTCTCAGAGGTGCCAATAACGGAAGTCACGAATGGACTACAGCTACTCCATACTACCGTCAGCGATTAATATCTAGCGCGAACTGGTTCACAAATGGACGAGAGGGTCAAACGTAACCGCGCACGATACGCAAGCCCGGGCTCTTAGCGGATGTCCGCTAGTGCGATCAGCAGGTCCGAGAAAGCGTCGAATATCGACGTCAACCGCGCTTTCCAATGATCCCAAAAACGATTAATCTCTTCCTCTTCACGCAATTCAGAAACTTGATCGGAGAATAAGCCACACGATAAATTAGATGGAGGAACCAATGGTGAAGAGAGCCATTACGCTCGGCGGTGGTGGTCCGGCGGCCGGGCTGCACATCGGGGTTCTGGAAGCTTTTGAGTCACATCCCGATATTAAGTTTGATGTATGGGCATTGTCCTGCATCGGCGCCTGGGTTGGAATCGTCTACAACCAATTCGATGACGACGAAGACAGGGCCAAACAAACCTATCAATTCTTCAAGAACGGCGTATTTCGAGACGACGAAAGCTATGAGCGCTTTCCGATCAATACCGTATTCGGGCCCGATTGGCGCGCCAACATGAAAGCTTTGAGCAAGTTCGTAACTGATTCCGACAATTACAAAGATTTTGTATGGGACCCGTACAGAATGGTGGATTCGTTTCAAGAATCCATGTCGCTGCTGTTCAATCGCATGAGGGACAGCGATGGGAAGAAGAAATATGACAAATTGGACGAGGGAGACATCAATGGATGGATTCTCAATCACGGGATGGCGCCGAATCCCTTGATTCGTTATCTAACGTCCATGATGTACTTGTCCAATGTTACCGGCCTTTCAAGGATCAACTATCCGAACAGCGAATTTATGAAACGCATCAAATTCGAAAACCTGTTCGACAAAAAGAAGGAAGAGAAGGACGAGCAGAAAAAGAAAGAAGCGAAGGAAGAAAAGGAAAAGAAGGAAGAGAAAGAAAAGAAGCCATTCATTTTTCACAATGCGTGGAATCTTGATAAGCAGGAGCTCGCGCTGTTTTCAAATCGCCCTATGAACGATGAATTTTATCAGGGCCCTATCACTGCATCAACTTTATGCGCATGTTCGGCGCTTCCCTTCATCGAGGAAACTGTAAAGATCGATGGAGATACGTACTGCGAAGGGGCTTTGGTCGACACGGTCAACTTCTGGAGCTTACTCGAGGAGCACCATAAGCCGCCACATGATAAATTAGACGAAATATGGGTGGTCCGGATTGTCGATTCGACGCAAGTTCGCAAACCGGACAACCTTCATGATGCCCTGGCAAATCTCTGCCAGCTGTTTGCAGCAACGGTCGGCGAGGATGACGTCAAGTTGTTCAAATATCACGTCCAGTATGACCCTGAACCTGAGAAGGAGCCATGGGGAGGCACGGTCGTCGAGGTTCACGTACCGTCGGGCATTAATTTCAAATGGAACCACAGCAATCTGGATAAGGGGCGGAAGCTGGGAAGAGAGGCGGCGGTGAAAGCAATCGCCGCGTATGAAGCCAGGGATGAAAAGCCTTTCGCCAAAGACGAAAGAGTTCGGTTCATCAACGAGAGGAAAGACGAGAAAAAGGGGCGGCATATCGAGGAGGCTCGGCTGGCACAAGCGATTGCCCTGGCGACGGGCACACGCGATCCGGAGCCTTGGTCGAAAAAGATGGAATCGCGGGTTGATGCCAAGTCTGGAAAAAAAGTCGAGCAGGACGAGAATGGCAAATATCCGAAAGGCTCCATTCCTTATCCCGAATTCGCAATGCGGAACCCCGAGGTGAAGGCGATCTACGACCGACTTGAGCTGCTGTAGTCCAGGTCACCTCAACCGGTCGAGCAAAGCCTTTGCCTGCTTTAGATCTTGCGTGTCAAAACCCTCGGTGAACGAGGCGTAGATCGGCGCGAGGAAATTGAGCGCTTCCTCGCGTCTGCCCTGATCGATCCACAACGCGGCACGATCCATTGCAGATCGAAGCTCAAGCGTCTTGGCGTGTTGGCTTCTTGCCGTGTTTAATGCCTGGTCGAGCAGTGCCTGCGCCTCGGCTTCGACGCCTGGTCTGCCGCGGCCGACCAGTACCCGTGCCTTCAGCCGATACAGTTCGGACTCCAAGATCCGTTCGCTGTTGCGGCCGGTTGTAGCGAGGCCGTGCTCGATCAATTCCAGCGCGGCCTCGTAGTCGTGACCAATCAACAATGGTGGACATAAAAGCACGTCGAGCGCGGTGATGGCGAGCTGATAACCTGCGCTACGATATTCGTCCAGCGCGGCACGGATCTCCCCGAGTGCGCTGGGTGAAGGATCGAGCGACGCCACGCATATGCCCCGAATAGCGCGCGCCAAGCGCCATTGCCGGAATCCATGCTCCTCCGACAGGGCGATACAGCGTTCGGCATGACCTTGCGCAGTCAGGAACTCGCCGCGAAGGGCGTGAAGAATGCATGCATAGTAACAAGCATACGCCTGCGAATGCGGATGAGCGATGGCGTTCGCGCGACGGATGGCGGCGTCCATTCGCATAATTGCCGTATCGGCGTGGCCGAGCAGCCAGAGCGCCCACGACATCAGCGCCAGGTCGGCCACGCCGGCATCCTGGCCGGCCGCACGCGCCGCCAGCCTGTCCTCCTCGCTGCTCGCCTCGAACGCTTTGTAGGCGCGTTCGATCACTTCATGGGCACCGGTGAGGTGTCCCATGAAAAGGCGGATCATCCCCTGGCCGCGCATCGCGTTGAGCAAGGCCGGTCGATCGTCGCGCGCTTCGGCGAGTTGGATCAGGACCGCGATCGTTTCCTCGGCTTGCGGCAACTCACCACGCATTACGCTCGCGGTGGTCAACCAGAACATCACCTGGTGTTGCTCAGGAGGGTCTTCAAGGCGCTCGCACAGCTCACGCGCGCGGGCAAAGGTTGCCATCGCCTTGTTCGAGGCTGGCCCTTGGGTCGCGATCAGGCAGGGTCCGAGAGCGAATTGGAAGTCAAGCTCCAGCCGATCCTTTCGCGCGCTGTCGGCTAGATGGCCCGAGGCCTCGATACCTCGTTGCAAGTGCGCGATGGCCTCAAGGTTGGCCGAGCGCTGGGCGGCCTTCTTACCTGCCTGCAGCCAATATGCCTCCGCCTTTTGGAACAGCCCGGCCTCCGTCAGATGGTGTGCGAGGGTTTCAGGTTGAGTCTCCACAATTTCCGGGAACCGTTGCTCGAAGGCGTCCGCGATCGTGGCATGCAGCGCCGCGCGTCGGCTCTTCAGGAGTCCCGAGTAGGCAGCATCCCGCACAAGCACGTGCTTGAAGGTATAGACCGCCTGGGGTATCTCGCCCCGGCAGAATATCAACTCCGACCGAACCAACTGGGCAAGCGCCTCCTCAAGTCTCTCTTTTGGCAACCCGGCTACGGTGCTCAGCAGTTCGTAGGAGAACTCGCGACCCACCACAGCGCCGATCTGAGCCACCTCCCTCACCGGAGCCAATCGATCGAGCCTCGCCATCAGCGATGCGTGCAAACTCGTCGGAATCGCCATCGGGGGCAGAGGACGGTTGAGGACGTAGTGATCGCCCTGCTCATGCAATAGCCCGGTTTCGAGCACAGTCTTGGTCAGTTCCTCCACGAATAAGGGCACGCCATCGGTGCGGGCGAGGATCTGGTCCATTACCTCTTCCGGGAGCGTCTTGCCGGCGGTGACGCGCTCGATTAACGCCGCCCCGTTGCGTCGGTTCAGCCGCGTGAGCGAGATCGTCGTCACATGCGCATGACCTGGCCAGGGCGGCGTGAACTCTGGCCTCGCGGTGATGAGCAGCAGCACCCGAAGCCGCGGTAGCTGTTCCAAGGTCATCGTGAGCAGCTCCAGCGACGTCGGATCTGCCCAATGGACATCCTCCACAATGACGAACACGGGCTGTCGCGCCGCCAAGCGATTGAGCTGAGTCAAAAACGCCGCCAATGTCATCTCCTTGCGCTTCTGCGGGCTCAGCTCTGGAATGCGGTAGCGCTCACTGGGTGGTAGCGACAGAAGGTTGGCCAGAGGTAGCAACACGCGGTCGGCATCAGCCCGCACGAGCAGAGCCTCGAGCTTAGCGAACTTCTCTGCGGGCGGGTCGCCCCGCTCGAACCGGGCAGCGCGTTCGAGCTGGCGGGTGAAAGGATACAGCGCACTGTTGGTGTGGTGCGCCGAGCAGAACTGGCGCACCGTGATATGCGGTTCGGCCTGGAGCCGCTCGTCAAGCGCCAGCGCAATGTGCGACTTGCCGATACCGGGCTCTCCGATGAGCATCACCGCGCAACCTTCGCCACGCCTGGCCTGCTGCCAGCGACGCAACAGCATCTCGATTTCCTCGTCACGCCCAATTGGCGGCGCCAATCGGGTTTTGTGCTGTGCATCGAAGCGGCTTTCCACTTCGGTTGTTCCCAGGACCTGCCAGGCTGGTATTGGCTCCGCCCATCCTTTAAGCGCGACAGGGCCGAGATTGCGGAATTCGAAATGCCCATCAGTGAGCCGATGCGTACTTTCGGAAATCAGCACGGTACCGGGATTGGCGAAGGTCTGCAGGCGCGCAGCCAAGTTCGGCGTCTCGCCAATGACCGTCTGCTCTTGAGCTGAACCTTCGCCGGTCAAATCGCCCACGACCACCATACCGGTAGCGATACCAACGCGAACCTGGAGCTCGGTGGCGGGGTCTGTCCGGAGGCTAGCCACGGCATCGACCAGCGCCAGCCCGGCGCGTGTCGCCTGTTCGGCATCATCCTCGTGCGCCTGGGGATAGCCGAAATAGGCGAGCACGCCATCTCCCATGTACCGCGCGATAACGCCCTCATTCCGGGCAACAACCTCTGCGATGCAGCGGTGATAGGTGCCCATTACGGCCCGCAGGTCCTCCAGATCAAGGCGGGCCGAAAGTGCCGACGAGCCGACCAAATCGCAAAACATGACTGTAAGCTGACGCCGCCCGGCGTGGTCCGCCGACGCCGGCTTGGCGCCCACTTGAGGCGTTCGCGGGACCTCTCCCTGAAGTTCTACGATCGCGCGCAGCATCTTGCGGCGATGCCCAAGCAGGACGCCCAAGTCCTTTAGATCCTGCTCCGTGAGATCTCGAACGACCGAGAGGTCGATGGCGTTTTCGCGGAATCGCTCGGCGTACTCGCCCAAACCGATCGATGCTAGCCACTCTGCAATACCGGTCATGGTATACCTATGGCTTATACGATGAGAATAGCACATTAGAGAGGCTTGCGAAGGCACATCTGTAGACCGAAGCGCCGATCGCCGGACTTCTTGCCCAATGTAACACAGTGGCCCAGGCGAAAAGTGAACGCCGCCAAGCGCGATGTCTGTTCGGGGTCAAAAGCGCCGTTCTGACATTCGGCCGATTACTTCCGTTCTTCCCCGATAAGCAGACATTTTCAAAGTCCATCGGCATCTCGCAAAGGTGTAGAGTCGAGGTGTGACGCGGTAGCTTTAGGTTCGAACATATCTGTTTCCGCCCCTTTCGTTTGGCGGTGCCTCACTGGTTCGCCCATGGCCCCGTTTTCACACCCCGCTCATCGAACCGGACGTGCCCGACTAAGGCATCCGGCTCTCGGACAAAACTTCACGCCTTCACCCACGGCACGTCGTGCCCAAGCCTGCTCAAGCGTACGAGCCCAAAGTGCCCGTAAAGATGCGAGAGTGGATAGGTCCCGCCCTTGCGACGCCTGGTTTTGTGCTTGAACTGCAACCACCGGCGCAACCGCATCGCTGTGTAGCTGTCGAGTGCCCGATACGCCTTGCTGACGGTGCCTACTTGGAAGTAGTTCGCCCATCCGCGCAGCGTGCGGTTCACCTTGCCCACCAGCTTTGTGGTTTCTTGCCATGTCCCCGTTCGGTCTGTCAGTGCATGGATTTGCTCGACCATGCGCTTGATGCTTTTCTTCGATGGCCGGTATCCCAGGCGCGCCTGACCGGTTCTCGCTGAGTACATCCGTCCGAACGTGTAGCCCAGAAAGTCGAACTCTCCTTCCGGGACCCTGCAGATTCGTGTCTTCTCCTCGTTGACCGTGAGCTTCAGCTTGCCCATGATCTTGCGCAGTTGTTGCAACGCCTCGTCGGCATTGCCTTTCTTGCACAGGATCACAAGATCGTCGGCATAGGTCACGATACGACTGCCGAGGCGCTGCTCCAGCCTGAGCTTCTTCCATCCCAGAACGAACCGGCGCATGTAGATATTCGCCAGCAGCGGTGAGATGGGTGAGCCCTGCGGAATGCCGCGCCGGTTGTCCCGGGCTTCGGTCGTGCGTGTCTTCCTTCCTCGATCATCGGTTTCTTCCACGGGGCATTCCAGCCACATCTTGATCAGATGCAGCACGCGCCGATCAACGATACGGCGCGCTACCGACTGTAATAGCTCGGCATGGGGGATGCTTCCGAAGTAGTCCGCGAGGTCGGCGTCAACGACTTCCGGGTGGCCACGGAACAGCAACTCTTCCACCTCGACCACCGCCTGTTGGGCATTGCGCCCGGGACGGTACGCGTACTGTTCGGGTGGAAGGTCGGCTTCGAAGATCGGTTCCAGCACCAGCATCGCTGCTGTCATGCAGACCCGATCCCGCACGGTCGAGATGCCCAACGGCCTGAGCTTGCCGTTGGCCTTCGGGATGAACACTCTTCTGATAGGATCCGGTTGGTAGCTCTCCTCCCGGAGCGCAAGCGCCAGTTCGCCAAGCCACCGCTCGACGCCATACGTCTCAATGTCCGCGAAGTCCTGACCGTCTACCCCCGGTGCGCCCTTGTTCGAGCGACACTGCGCGTAGGCGTGTGCCAGGATGTCATCACGGCTGATCTTGTCGTACAGCGCGTAGAAGCGATAGCCGGCTTCTGCCCTTCGCTTTCGCGTGCAACGCCTTCTGCAGTTTCTGAACAGTTTTCGGAGTTGATAGGTTGCCCAATCTCCAAATCCCTCACTACTTGCTGCGTCTGTCTTGAACTGAGGTCCCTTCCCTCCACCGGAGTTACCCGGCTTCCGCGGTACTGCGAGCCTCTCCGCCACCCCAAGGCGCCCGACCTGTCCCTCGCGGGCGTCCGGTTGGTCATCGCTGACCACGCCATGGGGCTTCCCGTGTTGCGTGCGCTTTCCTTGTGTACATGCCGTCGCCAATACCCCGGTGTAGCAGCGAGGCGTAATCTTCGCTCAACTCGCCCAGCCATTTCAGCCTTCCCCGATATGGCAGTCGGGTCGGCCTACACATCGTCCTTTTCGAGGCTTGCTCAGCGTTCACTCGCGTTGCGGCCTGCACACTCGCGCTGTCACCAATTCGTGACACGCTAATCGAAGGCTTCAGCCACTTCGTTACCTCCATGACTGCTCCGATTGCTTCCGGCTGGAGCGGTTGCCGGGTGGGGCTTGCACCCACTGGAAAGCGCCGCCTTTGCACGGCGCACGCCAACTCCGGACATTCCCGGAAGCTGCGGTGGCCGCCTCCGGACAGCAGGCCAATCGGGTCTTCGGGTGGACCAGCTGTTTCTCTGGCGCGTCCGGTGGCGTAGAATGTAGTTGCCGTCGAAGCGGGACGTGCCGAAATCGCCGTTCGGGGCGAACGAGCAGCAGTGGTGCCATCGGCAGGCACACTCTCCTAAGAGACCGACCCATTTTTCGGTTTCGCAGCACCATTCACCACGAAGTGCGCGCCGCTTCTGCGGCGGCTCGTTGCGTAACCTCGGGAGAAAAACGATGAACAAGATCGATCGAAGGTCAGCACTGGGAATCGGGTTGGCAGCGGCTTCGGCGGCCATGATGAAGCCCGCCGCCGCTCAAGCCACGGGCTATAAGGATACGACGCCGTGGCCCGGTGTCGTGGTGCGTGCTTACGACGGCGATACACCATCCCTCATCCCCGGTTTCAAGACTGTCTCTATGCTTGACGTCATCATGCAGCCGGGATCGAAGACTGCCGGTCCTCCAATGATGAACGCCATGGTCTGCCATATCACCGAAGGGGAGCTTCGGATCGAGCAGGAAGGAAAGACCTTTACGGCCAAGAAGAATTTCGTTTGGACCTGCGACAAAGGTACGGATGAGCAAGCGTTCAATGACGGGAACGTGGTTGGAATTATGCGGATCACGAACCTGAATGCTTAAGGGTTGTTTTTTCGTAAGAGACCAATTGCTGGTGCGGATGGCGTACTCAACGAGGCGCCATCCGCGGTATGTAGAACGCTAGCGAGCTAATTGCTTTCAAGGAGAAAATGCTATGGCGTCACAGCCGGAACAGGGGAAGATCGAACCGAAGACAATCTTTCGGCATGTCTACGGCGTCTATCCCTCGATGGCGATGCTGGCTGGGATGCAGCTCGACGTCTTTACCCCGCTCAAGGACGGGCCGATGAGCGGCGCAAGGCTGGCGGAAGCAATAGATGTTGCTCAGGAGAAGCTTCGACCGCTGCTATACGCGTTGGTCAATGCCGAGTTGCTGAGGATTGAAGACGATCAGTTCGCCAACACGCCCGAGGGCGATCTCTATCTCGTGCGCGGCCGGTCGACTTATCTCGGCGGCGCGCATGAGCTGTACTCCGATCTTTGGAGTGCGGCTCTCACGGCAGGCCAGTCGATCCGCGACGGCGCACCCCACAAAAAGCATGACTTGGCAGCAATGTCGGATGCCGAGCTTGCCGCCTTCTTTCGCGGCCTCCATCCGGCGGCGCTGGCGACCGGCCGCCAGTTGGCTGCAAGCTGCGGCTTCACGGGTCTCCGACATCTTATGGACGTCGGCGGCGGCTCAGGGGGGCTGGCTATTGCTGCTTGCCAGAATTGCCCCGATCTCCGCGCGACAGTGTTTGAGCTGCCGCGGGTCGCCGAAATTGCGCGATGCGTCGTTGAGGAGGCGGGCATGACAGACCGCGTACAGGTGCGCGCGGCCGACGTGCTGGCATGCGCGCCCGAAGGGCGCTTCGATGTCGCAGTGCTGCGCAATCTGATCCAGGTGCTGGGGCCTGATGAGGCGCGCCGCGTGCTGCACAATGTTGGCGAGGCAATCGAGCCGGGCGGTCTGCTCATCATCGTTGGCCACATCCTGCAGGACAGCCGGCTCGAACCTGTCGCGGCTGTCGGAATGAACCTCATCTTCCTCAGCATTTATGACGCCGGCCAGGCCTATACCGAGCGCGAGCACCGCGGCTGGCTCGACGACGCCGGTTTCGCAGACATCGAAGTTCAATACGGCGCCGCGCCGGCTGGAATGAGCATCGTGCTGGCGCAAAAAACTAGATGATGCGCCCCTCCCTAGAAGCCCAAACCCACGGAACCGCATCGGGTCAAGGCCATTGATGTCCGTTCCGGGTCATTGTTCACTCTCCGCGAGGCATTAGTCTCAATCTGTCAGACCTGGGCCACGTTCCAGCTACGGCAATTGTCGCCGAACCCTTCCCATCCGCTCTCCGTGACCGCGACGGTGTCCTCGAGTTTGATGAACCCGCGCTTCGGATGCAGGATCGCGGTTTCGATCGAGATCACCATGCCGCCCTCGAGCGGCAGGTCCTCGTCGGTGGCCGGATAGGGCACCACGCCCTTGCCGGTCAGATGCGGAGCCTCATGACTGACGAGCCCCATGCCGTGGGCGAGAAAGTCGAAATGCGGCAGTTGCGTCGAGCCTCGCATGGCCTGTTCCGCCGCCGCATAGATGTCGCCGCCGCGCGCCCCCGCGCGAATCGGCTTGCGCGCCGCCTGCTGAATGGCCTCGACCTCGCTGAGCAAGTCCTCAAGCTCGGAGTCCGGCTTGCCGACACTGCCCATGCGGCAGAGATCGCCGATATAGCCGTGATAATTGGCGCCGGAGTCCAGCGAAATGATGTCGCCGGCACCGAGCAGCTGTTCCGATGGCGCACGATTGAGACTCGCGCCCGCGGAAATCAGGCAATATTCGAAGCTGAGGCCGCGGTTGGTTTCTTCCCTGCGCAGATGCGCGACGACGTCGTGCTTGGTCATGCCAGGCCGGCACGCCGAGAATGCTGCCTGCATCGCGGCGACGACGCGTTCGGACACCTCCTTAAGCAGTGAAAGCTCTGAGGTCGATTTGCGCGCGCGTAGCCGTTCCAGCGCCATCGTGGCATCGACCAGTCTGCTGTCCGGAAAGGCGGAATGCAGCACATCGGCCGCGTCGAGCGGAAGGAACGGCATTTCCACGCCGATACGGGCGCTGGCGACGCCCATTTTCCTGACATGCAAGACGGCTGAGTGCATCGCCTCGGGACCGGTCATCCACGACGTCTCGGCAACACCGGTCCAGAATCGGTTGAGCTGTTTCTCAAAGCCCTCGAGCTTGTTGCCAATGAACACCGATCGATCGGCGCGGCCCTTGGCATAGATAAAGACCGGCAAATAGCGATTGATGCCGATGGCATCCATCGTCTCGAAGAAGAAGAACCGGTATCCGCCAAGCAGATACCCGACATTGTGCTTCGACGTCGCGATCAGGACATCGATGCCGGCCTGTTCCAGCAGGTCGTCCAGCTTCTTTGTGTCGAAGGGAACTGTCGAAGCAACGTTAACGGAGCGGTTATTCATTGCAGCACCCTTTTCTTTGATAACCCGGTGCGATGGGACGGCCTGACGCGCGGCAGCCGCGCGCTCTCGCGGATGATGAATTCATAGGAGAGATCGATCGGGATCGCTGGTCGGGCCGGCAAGACCGAGCTCGAACTAAAAGCCTAGCACTTTGCGCCGGCCCGCGGGAGGGAAATGGCACCCAACCCGACTCAGACGCGATCAGGTTCGATGTCTCAGATGGGTCAAAAGCTGCCTTGAAACCAGCAGACAGAGGACATTGTTGAATTTCGTTCGTCCCGCCAAACGAAGCGGAGCGGAGCGGTCGACCACAAGCCTATGAATTACCGATATGCCCTTTTTCGCCGGGCCAAATCCCGCCGCAGCATCGCGAGCGAATCCTGCACTCGCAAGAAAATCAACGCCAGATCAACGACACGCCTTGCAAATCCGTGACCGCACGAACACGCCACGACACTAGCAAGTCCGTCACCAACCGACCCAACGTTGCAAAACCCCTGCCCTAGCCTTAGCGAAATGTCAGACGGTACTCAAAGGTTTACGTCGAGGCCGAACTCTTGCTTGGCTAGGAGTTTGAATTCCTCGTCGCTCGCTCCGCCAAGGTCGACCACTTCTTCGTCGGTCTTGCTCGCCCGCCATTTGAGAAAAGGTACCGCGTCCGGACCGACGGGATAACGGAGCTGCCAGCTGTCGCCGTCGACAATCTCGCGGATTTTTTCTCCGACAATGTAGGGCGATGTTGGGTTGGTCAGCGACTGGGCAAACAAAGCCCTTTGGCGCCGGGCATGTGGGTAAGGAGTATTGTCGGGTGTCGGCTTTGCCTTGGAGAATATCGGCGTGGCGATGACGCCGGGTTCAATGATGGCAACCCGCACGTTGAAAGCCTTCATTTCCTGCGCGAGGCATTCGCTCAGTGCCTCCAGGGCAAACTTGGACGCGCAGTAAGCTGCTGCCGGCGCCATGGCCAGTCGTCCGGAGATCGACGTGACGTTGACGATGCAACCATGCCGCCGTTCACGCATCCCGGGGACGACGGCCTTGATGCAGCGTAGCGCGCCGAAAAAATTGGTCTCCATGACTTCACGAAACCGTGCCGTGGAGCTCTCCTCCACCGATCCGCCGCCACCAATCCCTGCGTTGTTCACCAGGACGTCGAGGCGACCGTGCTCCGCGAGGACCTTGCCCAACGCACTTTCGACCGAAGCGTCATCATCCACGTTGAGCGCCGCCAGGCTAACCGGAAGTTTCTCGGCCGCGACGATCTTCTGAAGCTCTCCTGCACTCTCCAGGTTTCGCATCGTCGCAATGACAGTATGGCCGCCCCGCGCGAGTGTCACCGCGGTCGCCAATCCAATTCCACTGCTCGTTCCGGTAACCAATGCAATGGTCATCAGGATCTCCCAAACTGTCGAAGCGTATGCGTTTCACAATACAACCCGATTATTTAGTCATGCGCCGGGAACCGCCGCAACACCCATTAACGGCGTCGCCGCCTCAAATGACGTTCGAAGCGACGAATAGAAAGCTAAGAATTGCGTTCGTGCATTGATCGACGTTAGGATGCGTGAGGGATCGTCATGGCAGTGGCCCAAAAGCAATTGCTTGACCATTATCAAGCGGCGGCAGGAACTCACATCCCGATCCAGTTACTTGGACGTGCCGCACCGCTCGACAAGCCCGTCAGTGAGAGGAATCCTGAAGTCTCGGCCTGCGGGACGCATAGCGCGTTGCACCATCACCGATCATGGTTTGGGACCCATTCCTCCGCGGTTGAGTCCCAATGATGGGTGTCGTCGAAGTGTTTCCAGAGTGGCCGGCTTGGTTTGCTTTCACCCTTCTGTCGTTTTGCATTCAGTGCGCTGAGTTGGACGACGAGCGCCCCAGCCATCATCACCCATTCGCGAGCGTTATATCGGGACTTCCATTTGATTGTCGCGAGCATCGGATGCCTCCTTCAAAGTAAGAAAGGCTTCGCCATCTTAGCCCGGGCCAAGAACACAGGGATGTAAAGTACTTCACAGTCAGCCAACATCTTCGACATAGCCGCGCGCGATCCTATTAGGGGATGCGTCTGCAGCTGGAGGGCTAAGTGTCCCAGATCATGTCCTCTCTAGCACAACGACCAGACATCATCGGCGAGGTCGGGCAGGTCCGAAAAGTGCCATCAACAGACATATCCCTTTATTCGATCACGTCGTCGGCGGCGTGATTTCGGGAGCCCAGATAGCGGATGGCCTTTTGCGGATCGCGGCTTCCGGTAACGCCGCGGGATAACCGCGCCGTTCCGCTCTCCCGCTCGCCGATCGCGTGCAGCGCCCGGCCGAGAAGCATCTGGGTATTGGCCCACAGGCGCGGGGCGCGGACGCAGGCGGGGTCCTGCAAGGCTTCCTGATAGGCTGCGACGGCTTGTTCTAACCGCGCCGTCCCGGTCTCCCGCTCGCCGATCGCTTGCAGCGCCTGGCCGAGACCCACCTTGGTCATGGCCAACAGGAGGGGCCGCGCGCGGGCGCGGGTCGCTTCCTGCAAGGCTTCTTGATGCACGACGACGGCTTCCTCCAGCCGCGCAGTCCCATTCTCTAACTGGCCGAGCGTGACGAGCGCACCGCCAAGATTATTCAGGATGAAGGCCCGCTCGAGCGGCGCGCGCGCGCGGGTGCCTTCCTGCAAGGCTTCCTGAAGGACGGCGACGGCTTCTTTCAGCCGCGCTGTTCCGCCTTCCCGCCCGCCCAGTGCTATAAACGCAAGGCCTAGATTCTTTTGGGTCATGGCCCATAGGAGCGGCGCGCGCTCGCGGGTGGCTTCCTGCAAGGCTTCCCGAAGGACGACGACGGCTTCCTCCAGCCGCGCCGTCCCACTCTCTCGCTCGCCGAGCCTGAGAAGCGCAAAGCCGAGACCGTTCTGAGCTCTGGCCCAGTCGAGCGGGGAGGCATTCCGGGGCAGAAGCTCGACGAGCGCGCGGTAACGGGCGATCGCCGAGAGCGCCGCGGCATCGGCCCCAAATTCAAAGCCCTGCTTTAAGAGAGCGCTCGCCTCTGCGCTGAGGTATTTCACGCGCTCATCTTTATTCCGCGGCACCTTCGCCGCCGCCTTAGCAAAGTGCTGCGCCGCGTCGACATAGCGGAAACTGGCCAAAGCGACATTGCCGCGCTGGGCAGCGGTTTGCGCCGCATTGAGTGCGAGACGATCAATTGCCTCGGTTTGAGCCTTTTCGATAGCGGCCAAAATTTCGTCGGCCTTACCGAGTTGGCCGTCCTGGATCGCCTGTTGCGCCTCCGCCTTCAAAGCGGTGATCTTCGCGTCATCGCCGGGCTGTGCTGTCGCCGCCTGTTGGAGATCCTTGAATTTCTCGGCGATCTCTCCGAGCTTCGTTGCGAGCTGCTCGGGCCGTATGTTTGTTTCGCCCAAAATTTTGAGCGCGTGGCTGACCTGGCCCTGGGTAAGACTGAGCGTCTCCTTTAGCTGCGTGATCGTTTCCCGTTGCGACTCGGCGAGGTCGGCGAGATCCTTCGTCCTTGATCGGATAAGTTCTTCGATCTTCTCCGCAGGTATACCAATTGTGATCGTGCTGTCCGTCACATTGCCGCCGATCCCGACACTGCCTTCCTTCGCGTCAATCATCAGGCGCTGTTCCGCGCGCGCATGAGGCCCTGCGAAAGTTAAAGCGAGGACGATACCAAGGGCCGGAATGTTCCCGCGCATGGCTACGGTCTCGATTCCGGGCAGCCGGCGCTCGTACCGGCGGTGATCGTCGCGCCCGAGACATCTCCGCCAATGGCGACGCTGCCGCAATCGGCTTCAATCTGTTTTTGAGGCGGACCAGGCTTCGTTTCGGGGGCGGGATAAAAATGCACGAAGGCAGCCCAAAGCCCCCCGGCTGCCATCGCAAAGCCGCTGCCGATGAAGGTCAGCATCCTTTGGTTCTTCTCGTCTTGCAAAAAGTGCCAAGTCTGCTTCGACATGAGGCTACCCCTCCTGCGAGGGCGGTACTGTGCGGATTTATGCGGGGCCCAATTTGTTTCTGCAAATCAAAGGCGATGACTCAGCTTTTTGAATTGCTCGTACGATTGCAAGATGGTCAGTAAGCGCGAAAGCTGGCGGTCCAGTGGGATGCCCAAGTTTGATCGCAGCGGAATTGTATCACCTACGCGCGCAATTAGTGTGAGGCGGCTCACATTACCACCTAATGCTGGCGTCACTTGCCGTACCCATGTCCGAGTTGGGTCTTGGCCGTGTATCACACAGCCAGGGTCATTTTCGGAAGTCGACCGACCAAGTTGGGAGGTCCGCTCTGCCACCGTGAACGGCCATATCGCTCTCACTGCGCTCGTCCGAAAAGTGCCACGAGCGGCCGTTCCATAGGCGCGCATTGCGGCTCAGGATTATGCAGCTAACGGCGCTCCTCCTCGGCCGTCTCTTGATCACTACCTGAAGCCCTATTCAGAAAGCGCGCAGGGCGGCTTTCCGTGAATCGCGATCCAACGCGTAGGCGGTTTGCTTGAACTCAATGTCGTCGAGGAGACCTTGAATATACCCCGAGATCGTGTCCGCAGCCATAATGAGCGCGGCGTCAAGCGTATGGATGTAGGAAGACTAACGTTCCCACATTTAGGGTGCTCGGTCGCTCGAGATATTCGACAATAGGCAGCCCAATGGGACGAATGGATTCACCCTCCTTGCTGTCCTCCGGCCGCCTTACACTGCCAAAACACAGGGAAAGGCCGAACGCTTCATTGGACGGCGCTTCGGGAATGGGCTTATGCCCAAGCCTACCAACATCAGATCGGCGAGCTTAAGAGCTGGCGATCTGGCTGTCCCAATATAACTGGCACCCACGGTGATATTAAATCTCAACGCCGATCAGCGGGCTCGGTTTGACCAGGGACAACCTCTTGCGACTCCACACTTGGCGCGCATCCATTCTCGGCTAATCCTCTGCGGTTGACACGCAGGGGTCGCGGGTTCGCGTTTTCGGCATTCAGGCGGAGTTGCTTCTCTCGCTCATTTCGGCGCTGATATCGCCGGCTTCGGCGCGGGAAAAAGATGGCTACCCTTCGAAACGGGCTCCTTGACGACCTGCTACGTGTTCAGGTCAATCAATATCTTGGATTAATCTGGGGTTGGAGAAATCGGCGGTGGGCTTAAGTGATTGATCTAATGGTCGGAGTGGCAGGATTCGAACCTGCGACCCCTGCGTCCCGAACGCAGTGCTCTACCGGGCTGAGCCACACTCCGACTTGGAACGCGGCTTATAGCCTTGGGTTTCGGTCACCGCAAGCAGCCGATTTAAGGAAATTAATCACAGTGGATGTTCGCCTGAAAACCCAGATTTTGCCCGCCGGCGAGGCCGCCGTGGCGGCTGCGGCGCGTATCCTGGCCGAGGGCGGCCTGGTCGCGTTTCCGACCGAGACCGTCTATGGCCTCGGCGCCGACGCCACCAATCCGGCCGCGATCGCCCACCTCTACCAGGCCAAGGGCCGGCCGGCTTTCAATCCGCTGATCGCCCATGTCGGCGATATCGACGCCGCGCGGCAGATCGCGCGCTTTGATGCGCCGGCGACGGCGCTTGCCGAGGCATTCTGGCCAGGCCCGCTGACGCTGGTGCTGCCCAAGACGCCGAATTGCGCGGTGGCCGACCTCGCCACCGCCGGCCTCGACACGGTCGCGATCCGGATACCGGCCCACCCTGTGGCGCGCGACATCCTGCGGGCTTTCGGCGGCCCCGTGGTGGCGCCATCGGCGAATCTCTCCGGCCACGTCTCGCCGACCACCGCAGCCCATGTGCAGAGCGACCTTGCGGGCCGGATCGACCTGATCGTCGACGGCGGACCGGTCGCCGTCGGCGTCGAATCCACGATCGTCGGCTGCTTCGATGAGCCGATGCTGTTGCGCCCCGGCGGCGTGCCACGCGCGGAGATCGAGCGCGTGCTGGGCCGCGCGTTGGTGCAGCCGCCGGCGGATACTGAGAGCGACAGCGGGCAACCGCTGGCGCCAGGCATGCTGGCGTCCCATTACGCGCCGCGCGCGCGCGTGCGCCTCAACGCGCAACGGCTGGAGCCCGGCGAGGCATTGCTCGCGTTTGGGCTCGGAGCAATTTCGGGAATTGACGCCGCCTCCGTGGTGATGAATCTGTCGGAGCGTGGCGATCTCGACGAGGCTGCCGCCAACCTGTTCGGCCATCTTCGCGCGCTCGACGGCAAAGGCCTGCACACCATCGCGGTGATGTCGATTCCGAACGAGGGATTGGGCGAAGCCATCAACGACCGGCTGCGCCGCGCAGCAGTCGGGCGAGAATGAACGGGCGGGAATGAAAGAAAAAGAGAAGACGACAATGAATATCGTTCAGGGCGCCGTGCCGCCTCTCCCTCCCGAGTTGATCGCGAAATTTCGTGCTGTTGTCGGCGACAAATATGCCGTGACCGATGCCGCCGATATCGCGCCCTACGTCACCGAGGAACGCGACCTGTTTCATGGCCGCTCGCCCTTGGTGTTGCGGCCCGGCTCGACGGCGGAAGTGTCCGCGATCTGCAAACTCGCCAGCGAGCACAAAATCGCGCTGGTGCCGCAGGGCGGCAACACCGGCCTCGTCGGCGGCCAGACCCCGCATCATGGCGAGGTCGTCGTCTCGCTGCGGCGGCTGGACAAGATCCGCGAGATCGATCCCGCTTCCAACACCATGACGTGCGAGGCCGGCGTAGTGCTGCAGATCGCGCAGCAGCGCGCGGCTGAAGTCGACCGCCTGTTCCCGCTGTCGCTCGGCGCGGAAGGAAGCTGCACCATCGGCGGCAATCTCTCCACCAATGCCGGCGGCACCGCCGCCTTGGCGTATGGCGTGGCGCGCGAGATGGCGCTCGGGCTGGAGGTGGTGCTCGCCGATGGCCGGATCCTGAACGGGCTCTCGAAGCTGAAGAAGGACAATACCGGCTACGATTTGCGCAACCTCTTCATCGGCGCCGAGGGCACGCTCGGCATCATCACCGCGGCGACGCTAAAACTGTTTCCGAAGCCGCACGCGGTGGAGACCGCCTATGTCGGCCTCAAATCGCCGGCAGAGGCGCTGAAGTTGCTGTCGATCTCGCAGAACGAGGCCGGTGGCAGCCTCACGAGTTTCGAATTGCTCGCCGACATCGCCGTCGACTTCAGTCTGCGCCACGGCATCGACATCCGCGATCCCCTGGAGAGCAAGCATCCCTGGTACGTGCTGATGGAGTTGTCGTCCTCGCGCGACGACGCCAGCGCGGCGCTGGAGTCCATCCTCGCCAAGGGCATGGAGGAAGGCATCGTCGACGACGCCGTGATCGCGGCGAGTCTTTCCCAGCGCGCCGGGTTCTGGAAACTGCGCGACGAGATGTCGGCGGCGCAGAAGCCGGAAGGCGGCTCGATCAAGCATGATATCTCGGTGCCGGTCGCGGCCGTGCCTGATTTCATCGAAGAAGCCAACGCAGCCGTCGTGAAGCTGATTCCGGGCTCACGGCCGGTGCCGTTCGGCCACCTCGGCGACGGCAACATCCACTACAATGTCAGTCAGCCGATCGGCGGCAACACGGCCGACTTCATGTCGCGCTGGCACGAGGTCAACGAGGTCGTGTTTGCGATCGTGCTGCGGATGGGCGGATCGATTTCCGCCGAGCACGGCATCGGCGTGCTCAAGCGCGACGAACTGCCCGACGTGAAAGACAAGGTCGCGATCGAGCTGATGCGCGGCGTCAAGGCGATGCTGGATCCCTTGGGCATCATGAATCCGGGCAAGGTGTTGTGATTGTGCCTGTGACGAAGACGATTCCCGCGCTCGCCGTCGCCGACATTGCGGATGCCGACGTCGCCGCTGTCATCGCGCTGTGGCAGGCCTGCGGCCTGACGCGGCCGTGGAACGATCCCGCCGCCGACATCGCGCTCGCCCGGCGCGAGCCGAATTCAACAATCCTGATCGGCCGCGACGGTGACGCGATCGTGGCGACCGTGATGGTCGGCCATGACGGCCATCGCGGCTGGGTCTATTACGTCGCCGCAGATCCCAAGCTTCGTGCGAAAGGCTATGGCCGCGCCATCATGAACGCAGCCGAGGACTGGCTGCGCGCGACCGGCATTCCAAAACTGCAATTGCTGGTTCGGCGCGAAAACGCCGGCGTCGCCGCGTTCTATCAGTCGATCGGCTACGAAGAGGCCCAGACCATCGTGTTCGCCAAATGGCTCGACGGCCGCGAGCCGCCGCGGTGAGCTGAAGGATTTCCATGACCATCTCCGATCGCGTCCGCGTCAAGAACGTCCATGTGCTCTCCGACCGGCATTATCGGCTGGAGGAAGTCGAGTTCGACTATCGCCGCGGCAACGGCGAATGGCAGACGCAGAAGCGGGAAGTGTTTGAGCGCGGTCATGCCGCGACGCTGTTGCCCTATAATCTCGCCAGCCGCAGCGTTGTGCTGACGCGGCAGTTCCGGCTGCCGCCCTACCGTGCCGGTCACGACGATTTCATGATCGAGGCCGCCGCCGGCATGCTCGACGACGCTTCGCCGGAGGAGCGCATTCGCGCGGAGGCCGAGGAAGAAATCGGCTACCGGCTGGGCGAGGTCCGCAAGATATTCGAAGCCTTCATGAGCCCGGGTGCGGTCACCGAGAAACTGCACTTCTTCGTCGCCGAATATGAAGCGGTGATGCGGATCGGCGACGGCGGCGGGCTCGCCGACGAAGGCGAGGACATCGAGGTGCTGGAACTGCCGATCGATCAGGCGCTCGCGATGATATCAGATGGCCGCATCGTGGATGCGAAAACCATCATGCTGCTGCAGTACGCCGCGCTGAGTATTTTTAAGTGAGAACCGTAGGGTGGGCAAAGCGCAGCGTGCCCACCATTCTTACGATTTTGGGCCGGATGGTGGGCACGCTTCGCTTTGCCCACCCTACAAATACTGCGCTTCAAAACAACGAGCCCTGCCCGTCATCTTCCGGCGCCGCCGTCGCCTTGCGCGACGCAGCCCGCTTCGCAGGCTTCGGCTCCTCCGCCGCCCGCTCTTCGTCGGTGATCGGCAGCACCAATTGCGCGTCGTCATTGACGACGCGATTGACGCGGGTGGAAATCTCGTGCCAGGCGAACTCGCCTTCGGCCGGCCCACGCAGCAGCGGCATCACATCCTCGGCGTCGTTGGTGCGGCCGTCGAGCCAGCGTTCGAATTCCTCAGGCGCGATCGTCACGGGC
The DNA here is from genome assembly GCF_018596315.1 of Bradyrhizobium sp. SRL28. Taxonomy (GTDB): domain Bacteria; phylum Pseudomonadota; class Alphaproteobacteria; order Rhizobiales; family Xanthobacteraceae; genus Bradyrhizobium. The sequence continues at coordinate 791,827 of NZ_JAHEAG010000001.1, forward strand.
ACGCGGTGATGCAGCACGGCGAGATCGCGGCTGGCCGGTGCGGTGACGATGGCGACGCTGTCGGTCTCCTCGCCGTTCGGCCCCATCCAGGTTTCAGCAAGCGCGGCAAAACCCACGGGACGGCCATCGCGGCGATGGATGAAAAACGGCCGCTTGCGGCCGCTCGCATCCTGCCATTCGTAATAGCCGTCGGCCGGAATCAGACACCGCCGCCGCTTGATGGCATTCTTGAACGCAGGCTTATCGAGAATCGTCTCGGAGCGCGCGTTGATCAGCAGCGTAAATTTACGGGGATCCTTCACCCACGACGGAATCAGTCCCCAGCGCATCAGCCGGAAATGGCGGCCGCCATTTTCCAGAATCACAACCGGAACTGGCTGAGTAGGCGCGATATTATACCGCGGCGGGAAATTAGGCTGCTCGATATAGCCGAATATCTGCCGGAGCGCTTCGGGTGGCGAGGTAATTACAAAACGTCCGCACATTATCTGACCAGGATAAGCCGCTGTTTAACGTGTGTTAACCCCAGATGTTAACAGTGGAACAGATGACCTCCATGGCCGCCACAGAAGTTCGATCCGATCGCCCGATGCCACCACCGACGACGGCCCGTATCGACGAGGCGCGTGCGGAGCAACTGCGCGCGGCCAATATCAATCCGCGCACCGGGCTCGCCACCGACTACCTGAATCATTTCAACGAAGCCATCATGTTGCTCGAAATGGTTCCGGACATGCCGGAATGCGCGGAGGATTTCCTCACCTGGACCCCGCTGTCCTACGCCGAGCATTTCTGGGCCTCCAACTTCAAGGCCCGCGACCTCGCGATCGAGGCCTATGAATGCGCCGACCCCAAGGTCCGTGCCCATTTCGACAATCTCACGGCTACCATGACCTCGATCCTGACCGCGGTGGGCCAGGCGATGCGCGAGGCCCAGCAGGACAAGACCCGCTCCACGCTGGCCGAGCAAGCCACCGCCTGGGTCAAGCCGCTGGTGGCGCTGGCCGGCGGCATCATCAACGGCAACGCCGAGAACGACGTCGAAGCGGTCATGTCGAACTAGCCACCCCACGCTTCGCATCCACCCGCCGCATTAGACCTGCGCGAACCGATCGGGCATGATCACAGCAAGTTCCCTGCTTACCGGATCACCCCTTGGCTTCCCCTGTCCAGCCGACCCACCCCCAGCTTGCCGTCAGCGGCGCGATCTTCCGTGACGGCAAGGTCCTGCTGGTCCGCCGCGCCCGCTCGCCCGGCAAGGGATTCTACTCGTTCCCCGGCGGCCGGGTCGAATTCGGCGAATCCGTGCAGTCAGCGCTTCACCGCGAGGTGGATGAGGAAACCGGCCTGAAAATCGAGATTCTGGGCCTGGCCGGCTGGCGCGAAGTGCTGCCCGGGGCCGGCGGAAGCGGCGGGCACTACGTGATCATGTCATTCGCCGCACGCTGGACGGCCAGAGAGCCAGTCCTGAACGACGAGCACGACGATTTCAAATGGCTGGCGCCGGATGCGCTCGGCGACCTCAAGGTAACCGGCGGCCTCCTGGATGTCATCGAGGCCGCCCGGAAGCTGGTCCAGGCGGCCGTTCCAGGGCCTCACACCTTGCCTCGGGCGTATTGAGGGGGCATATCGGCCCTCAAATGCTCAAGCACGCCCTCGCCGCCCTCATCCTCATCTCGGCGTTCCATGTGGCCCCCGCGCGGGCCCAGGATGCCGCCGCGCCGTTTGACGGCGACCTGCAGCGGCTGGCCGAGATTCTCGGCACCCTGCACTATCTCCGGGGCATTTGCGGCTCCAATGAAGGGGCGAAATGGCGCAACGAAATGCAGGCGCTGATCGACGCCGAAACCCCTTCCGGCGACCGCCGCGCCCGCATGATCGCGGGCTTCAACCGGGGCTATAATGGCTTCCAGCAGACCTACCGGACCTGCACGCCCGCAGCCACCGTTGCGATCCGCAGGTATATCGAGGAAGGCTCGAAGATTTCGCGCGACCTCACCGCGCGCTACGCGAATTGAACCATGGACACGATCTATTTCGACCTCGACGGAACGCTGACGGACCCCAAGCCGGGCATCACCCGTTCGATCCAATACGCGCTGCAAAGGCTCGATCATCCCACGATGCCGACCGAGGACGAACTGACCTGGTGCATCGGCCCGCCGCTGCGCACGAGCTTTGTGAGATTGCTCGGCGGCGATCACTCCGCCGATCGCGCGGTCGCGCTCTACCGTGAGCGATTTTCCGACGTCGGCCTCTATGAGAACCGCGTTTACGACGGCATCAGCGAGGTGCTGACGACGCTCCGCGCGTCCGGCCACCGGCTGTTCGTCGCCACCAGCAAGGCGCACGTGTTCGCCGACCGCATCATCGACCATTTCGGCCTGCGCCATCATTTCGAGCGCGTGTTCGGTGCCGAGCTCGACGGCACCCGCGTGGAAAAGTCGCATCTGCTGGAATACGCGCTGAAGGAGACGTCGGTCGATCCCGCCAAAACCCTGATGATCGGCGACCGCAGCCACGACATGATCGGCGCCAAGAACAACGGCATGAAGGGCATCGGCGTATTGTACGGCTACGGCAGCCGGGACGAGTTGCTGGAGGCCGGCGCGCAGCATGTTTGCGCGACGCCGGCCGCGATTCTCGATTGCATTCCGTGAAACGCGCGGGAACTTTGTCGCCGCCCGAAATTCGTGCAGCGCCGTTAACCTTTCCTAAAGATGTGACCTAGGCGCACCCGCGGCGCATGCTACAGCTTGTCGCGTTAGGATGCGTTCCGCCCTGGTTCGCGCGCAGATTTCGTTGAGCTTCATGAGCCGCCCAGCCTCCTTCTCGATCGCCCGCGACCCGCTTCCCGACCTCGAGCAGAAGCAGACTGCCCTGAGCTACTTGAACGAAGCCTGGGCGGAAGCGCGGCACGAGGGCGTCGATGGCGACTGCCTCGCGCAGGCAAGCCTGTTCACGGCGCTGGCCGAACTGGTCTCGACCTACGGCGAGGATGCGGTGGCGAAGTTCGCGGAAGGTCTCTCGGCGCGCGTGCGCAACGGCGAGTTTTCGCTGAAGCTCGCGAAGCAGTAGGAACTCGCGCCAAGCCTCAAGCTGTCATCGCCCGGCTTGACCGGGCGACCCAGTACGCCGCGGCCTCTCGGTTCAATCGCTATCGTCTCTGGAATACTGGATCACCCGCCTTCGCGGGTGACGACGACTGTGGTTGGCGCAACGCCCTGCCCTCGCCCGACAGCAGAAACTCTCACGCCTTCAGCGTCTCCAGGAACTGCACCGGCTCGCCGGTTGACGGCATCGTCACCTCGCCCTGCCACATCACGCGGCTGCCGCGCACGAAGGTGCCGACCGGCCAGCCGGTGACGCGCACGCCGTCATAGGGCGTCCAGCCCGCGCGCGAGGCGATCCATTTATTGGTGATGGTCTCGCTTCGCTTGAGATCGACGATGGTGAAGTCGGCGTCATAACCCGCCGCGATGCGGCCCTTGCAGGCGATGTTGTAGAGACGCGCGGGGCCGGCGCTCGTCAGATCGACGAAGCGCGCCAGCGACAACCGCCCGGCATTGACGTGGTCCAGCATCAGCGGCACCAGCGTCTGCACCCCGGTCATGCCAGAGGGTGAAGCGGGATAGGTCTTGGCCTTTTCCTCAAGGGTATGTGGCGCGTGGTCGGAGCCGAGCACGTCGATGATGCCCTGCTCGATGCCGTACCAGATGCCGTCGCGGTGATCGGCCGAGCGCACCGGTGGATTCATCTGCGCAAGCGTGCCGAGCCGCTCGTAGCATTCGGGCGCCACCATGGTGAGGTGATGCGGCGTCGCCTCGCAGGAGGCGACATCCTTGTGGTCGCGCAGATACTCGATCTCCTGTTTGGTGGAGATATGCAGGACGTGGATGCGCTTTCCCGTTTCGCGCGCAAGATTGACCAGCCGCTGGGTCGCCATCAGAGCGGCGGTCTCGTCGCGCCACACCGGATGCGAGCGCGGATCGCCCTCGACGCGGATCGGCTTGCGCTCGTTGAGGCGATATTCGTCCTCGGCGTGAAAGGCGGCGCGGCGGCGGATCACCTGAAATATGCGTCGCAGGCTTTCGTCGTCCTCGACCAGCAACGCACCGGTGGAGGAGCCGATAAATACCTTCACGCCTGCGCAGCCTGGTGCGCGTTCAAGCTCAGGCAAATCCTGAACGTTTTCGCGGGTGCCTCCGATAAAGAACGCAAAATCGCAATGCATGCGATGGTGGCCAGCCTTGATCTTGGCGGTGAACGTCTCCTCGGTGACTGTGAGCGGGTTGGTGTTCGGCATCTCGAACACCGCGGTGACGCCGCCCATCACGGCGCTGCGCGATCCGGTTTCAAGATCTTCCTTGTGCGTCAGCCCGGGCTCGCGGAAATGAACCTGCGTGTCCATCACACCGGGCAGGATGTGCAGGCCCTTGCAGTCGATCGTCTCGCCGGCGGAAGCCTGTCCCAGCCCGCCGATCGCGGCGATCCGGCCATTGGAGATGCCGATATCGCGGATGCCCTCGCCGTCCTGATTGACCACGGTGCCGGATTTTAGAATGGTGTCAAATCGTTGATTCATCGGAGCTTCAAAGATCCTTACGCCCGCCTGAGGCTCTCGCACAGGCCTTGTTGGCGGCACCTTAGCGCCTTAACTTCGCATGGGATATCCGTCACCTGCGTTTCCCCAGGAACTTCAAAAACACGTCAAAAGAGGCCGATTTATCTTATGAAAGCAGCGTTTCTTCCGGACCGGGGCGTGGTCAAGGTCAGCGGTGAGGATGCCCGCACCTTCCTCAACGGCCTCGTCACCACAGACGTCACGCCGCTGCAGCCCGGCCTTGGCCGGTTCGGTGCGCTGTTGACGCCGCAGGGCAAGATCACGTTCGACTTCCTGATCACCGAAGCCCCGGCCGGCCATGGCGGCGGCTTCCTGATCGATGCGCCCCGCGCGCTGGCGCAGAACCTCGCCGACAAGCTTGGCTTCTACAAGCTGCGCGCCAAGGTCGCGGTGGAGAACATCTCCGACAGCATGGGCGTGCTGGCGGTATGGGACGGCGAGCCCGCGACGAAGCCCGATCTGGCTTTTGCCGATCCGCGGCTTGAGGCGCTGGGCTGGCGGATTCTCGTGCCCGAAGATCTCAAGCAGAAGGTGGCCGACCTGATCGGCGCCGATCTCGTCGACAGCGAGGCCTATGAGGCCCATCGCATCGCCTCGGGCGTGCCGCGCGGCGGGCTCGACTTCATGTACAGCGACGCATTTCCGCACGAGACCAACATGGATCGCCTGCACGGCGTCGATTTCGACAAGGGCTGCTATGTCGGACAGGAAGTGGTGTCGCGGATGCAGCATCGCGGCACCGCGCGCACCCGGATCGTGCGGGTCACGCTCGAGGACTTTTCGCCGGAGACCGGCGTTGCCGTTCTCGGCGGCGACAAGCAGGTCGGCACCATGGGATCGACCGCCGGCGGCCACGGCCTCGCGCTGGTCCGGATCGATCGCGTTGCCGACGCGCTCGATGCGGGACTTGCGTTGACGGCCGGTGGCCTTGCGATCCGGCTGACCGATCCGAACGACGTTCGCACCCCGCCGAAGCAGACCGTCGCATGAGCAAATTCCTATGAGCCGATCCGCGCGCCTGCACCCCGACGGCAAGATGCGGTGCCCGTGGCCGGGCGAAGACCCGTTCTACATGGCCTATCACGACACCGAATGGGGCGTGCCTGAGTACGACGACCGGGCGCTCTATGAAAAGCTGATCCTCGACGGCTTTCAGGCCGGGCTGTCGTGGATCACGATTCTGCGCAAGCGCGAAAACTTCCGCAAAGCGTTCGACGATTTCCAGCCGGAAAAGATCGCGCGCTACAGCGACAAGAAGGTCCACGCGTTGATGAACGATGCCGGCATCGTGCGTAACCGCGCCAAGATCGAAGGCGCCGTCAACAGCGCCAAGGCCTATCTGAAGATCATGGAAGGCGCGGGCTTCTCGAAATTCCTGTGGGACTTCGTCGACGGCAAGCCTGTCGTCAACCAGTTCAAGACCACCGCCAGCGTGCCGGCCTCGACGCCCGTCTCGGTCAAGATTTCAAAGGAGCTCGGCGCGCGCGGCTTCAAATTCGTCGGTCCGACCATCGTCTACGCCTTCATGCAGGCCACCGGCATGGTCAACGATCATCTGGTCACGTGTTTCTGCCACGAGAACTGCAGCGGCAAACTTCGCAAGCCCCGCCTCAAGGCCAAATGACGGCGCGAAAATCGACCAGCATCGCCAACCGCGCCTGGCAGCGGATGCTGTCGGGGCGGCGGCTCGATCTGCTGGATCCCTCCCCGCTCGATATCGAGATCGCCGACATCGCGCATGGCCTGGCGCGCGTGGCGCGCTGGAACGGCCAGACCAGCGGCGCGCATATTTTCTCGGTGGCGCAGCACACGCTGCTGGTGGAAACCGTGATGCGCGAGCAGATGCCGCGCGTCGACGTCCGCTTCCGGATTGCAGCGCTGCTGCACGACGCGCCGGAATATGTCATCGGCGACATGATCTCGCCGTTCAAGGCGGTGCTCGGCGGCGACTACAAGGTGGTGGAGAAGCGCCTGCTGGCGGCGATCCATATTCGCTTCGGCCTGCCGCCTGATCTCGCCGATGAAATCACCAAAGCCATCAAGGCGGCAGATCGCGGGGCGGCCTATCTCGAAGCCACCCATCTGGCCGGATTTTCGGAAAGCGAAGCGAAGCGCCTGTTCGGCAGGGACCCCGGCCTACCCGAGGCCACGGTGCGCGACTATCTGACGCCGTGGACCGCGGCCCGGGCAGAGAAGCAGTTTTTGGCGCGATTCAAGCTGCTGCTCGGTTGATTGCCCCGCGCAAACCTGCTTTCACCGCCCCACGCGCGGGCCTATAATTGCACCAAAAGAGACCTATCAGGGAACGCTTCAAGGGATCGCCATGCTTCACGTCTGTTCGCTTGCCGCACTTCCCGAGACCGTAAGAGCCACCGGCGCCAGCCACATTCTCACCGTGATGGCCAATGTCGACCAGGTGCTGCGCCCAGCTTCGGTGCTCGAGGCCAACCATCTGAGAGTGTCGATGGACGACATCACCGAGCAGATGGACGGCTTTGTTGCGCCGGCAGATCATCATATCGAAAGGGTGCTGAATTTCGTCCGTGGCTGGGACCGCAGTGCGCCGATGGTGGTGCATTGCTATGCCGGCATCAGCCGCTCGACGGCGAGCGCCTTTGCGGCTGCCTGCGCGCTCAATCCGCACCGCGACGAGATCGAGATTGCCCGGCAGATTCGTGCCCGCTCCCCGATCGCTTCCCCCAACCGGCTGATCGTCAGCCTCGCCGACAGGGCGCTGGGGCGCGAGGGCCGAATGCTGCGCGCACTCGACGAAATGGGCCCCGGCAGCATGACGATCGAAGGTCGGCCCTTCCAGCTCGATCTGGAATAGAACCTGTGCGCTCCTGAGGGATATGGCACGAAAATGCCATATCCCTTGCTGCGAAGCGTGCGACACTGCCTCACGGGCTTGATTTGAACTTTTAGCGGACAAAGCCCCACACAGGAATGCAGCCGGGCCGCTGACGTGGGCCGGTTAATGCTTTGATGCGCCCGCCTGGAGGCCTGATGTTCGACGAACCCTTCGTTTTTTTCTTCGCGCCGATCGCGATCGCGATCGTCGCCCTGGTCTTCGCGCGAAAGGCCATTAACCAGGTTGCCGAGCTCCGCGAGCGGCTGGATTTGATAGAGAAACTGGCGGCGGCCGCTACCACCGCCGTGCCTCCGCCGCTACCACCGTTGCAGGAGTTCGAGCAGAGTCGACCGTCGGCTTCATCCGGGGTCGCACCGGAGCCGCCACCAATCATTCCGGATACGGAATCCATTGCGCCTGCCGCAACGCCTGAGGCTGCAGAGCAAGCTGCCGGCGCGCCGCCGCCCGCGCCGCCACCGTTGCCACAGCCCGATCGCGGCTTCGAGGAAACGATCGGCACCCGCTGGGTGGTATGGATCGGCGGGCTGACGCTGGCGCTCGGAGGCTTCTTCATGGTGCGCTATTCGATCGAGGCCGGCCTGCTCGGCCCGGGCGTCCGCACGATGCTGGGCGGCCTGTTCGCGCTGGCCCTGCTCGGGGCCGGCGAGTGGACGCGCCGCAAGGAGAGCGTGTCTTCCATCGCAGCGCTGCCGATCGCCAATATCCCGGCCATTCTGACGGCCGCCGGAACGGCAGTGGCGTTCGCCACGGTGTATGCGGCCTATGCGCTGTACGGCTTCCTGGTGCCGGCCACCGCATTCATCCTGCTGGGACTGGTGGCGCTGGGCACGCTGGCCGCGGCGCTGCTGCACGGGCCGGCGCTCGCCGGTCTTGGCGTCGTCGGCGCATTCGTCACGCCGGTCCTGGTCTCGTCCGGCAAGCCGGACTTCTGGGCGCTCTACATCTATCTCGCCATCGTCACCGCAGCCGCTTTCGGCCTTGCACGCGTCAGGCTGTGGCGCTGGCTCGCAGTCACGACGATCGCGTTCGCGCTGTTGTGGACGTTCCCTTGCCTGCAATGCGGTCCATCGATGGTCGGCCCGCATGCATTCCACGTGCTCGCCGGTTTCATTCTCGCCGCATTGCTCGTGGTGTGCGGTTTCATGTTCGGTCCGCCCGCCGACGAGGGCCAGGTCGAGCCGATCTCATCCGGCTCGCTCGCGGCCTATCTGCTCGGCGCAACCTTGATCGTGCTGAGTAGTTTTCATGCCGACACCGCGATGATCGTATTCGGCCTCCTGGTGGCCGGCAGCCTCCTGGTCGCCTGGCGCAGCGATGCCGCCGCCGGCGCGGTCGGAGCCGCCGCGGTGCTGGTCTTCGTCGTTTTCGCCGAATGGGCCGTTCGCGCCAATCCCGACATGCTGGTGCTGCCCGGCGGGCCGCTGGCGGGTATTGGACCGAATCCCTCGGACGGATCGGTGTCGCTGCACCTGATATCGGCCGCGATCTTCGCCGCAGGCTTTGGCGTGGCGGGATTCCTCGCGCAGGGCCGCTTCGCGGGGCCGGTCATACCGGTGATCTGGTCGGCCGCCGCGGTGTTCACGCCGCTGGCGCTGCTGGTCGCGCTCTACGCCCGCATCGCGCATCTCGACCGCTCGATCCCGTTTGCGATTCTCGCGGTCGTGCTGGCTGTGGCCTATGCCGCCGCGACCGAGATCCTCTCTAAGCGCGAGGACCGTCCGGGATTGCAGGCTTCGATCGCGCTGTTTGCGACCGGTTCACTCGCCGCGCTGGCGCTGGCGCTAACATTCGCGCTGGAAAAAGGCTGGCTCACAATTGCGCTGGCGTTGATGTCGGCAGGTACCGCGTGGATTTCGACGCAGCGGCCGATTCCGTTCTTGCGCTCGCTGGCCGCGATCCTGGCTGCGATCGTGGTGCTGCGGATCGCTGACGATCCGCGCATCGTGGGCAGCGCCGTCGGCACCACGCCGATCTTCAACTGGCTGTTGTGGGGCTATGGCATTCCGGCGCTCTCGTTCTGGGCCGGCAGCATCTTCCTGCGCCGTGGCGGCGATGACGGGCCACTGCGGACGGTGGAGGCGGCAGCGATCCTGTTCACGGTGTTGCTGGCGTTCATGGAAATCCGCCATGTCGTCAATCAGGGCGACGTCTATAGCCAGAGCGCTGGCCTCACCGAGATTGCGTTGCAGGTCTGCGTGGCGCTGGCGATGGCAATCGGGCTCGAGCGCCTGCGCATCCGTACCGGCAGCGTGATTCACAACGCCGGCGCGATTCTCCTCACAGTGTTTGCCGGCCTGGCGGCGTTGTTCGGGTTGTTGGGGCTGGAAAATCCGATTCTCTGGTCGATCGATGTCGGCGGCACCGTCATCAACCTGCTGCTGCTCGGCTACGCCCTGCCCGCGGTGCTCGCGCTGCTGTTGTCCTATGCTGTGGCGGGACGGCGTCCGGTCGCCTACGCCAACACGATCGCGGCAGGCGCGCTCATTCTCGCGCTCGCTTACGTGACGTTTGAAATCCGGAGGATCTATCACGGCCCAATCATGGCCCACGGCCCGACCACCGGCGCCGAGCAATACACCTACTCGATCGCGTACCTGGCGTTCGGCGTCGTCATGCTCGGCATCGGTATTCTCTTCAACTCGCAGCGCGCGCGGCTGGCGTCGGCGGTCGTCATCGCGCTGACGATCCTGAAAGCCTTCCTGATCGACATGTCGACGCTCACGGGTGTCTACCGTGCGCTGTCCTTCATGTGCCTCGGCCTGGTGCTGGTGGCGATCGGCTGGCTGTACCAGCGGATCCTGTTCCGCAGGCAAGCGGCATCGCCGCCGCCTGCGCCGGCTGCACCAACGGGAAGCTGAACGGTCAGGCGGCGCGCACCGACTCGAGGAATTTGGCGACCTCGATCTTGAGACGGTTGCTGTCGCCCGACAGCAGCTGCGCGGCGGAGAGAACGTGTGACGAGGCGGTCTCCGTCTCGGTTGCGCCGCGCTGCACGTCGGTGATGTTGGCGGAGACCATCTGCGTCCCCTGCGCCGCCTGCTGCACGTTGCGGGAGATTTCCTGCGTCGCCGCGCCCTGCTCTTCCACGGCAGCCGCGATCGCCGAGGAAATTTCCGACAGCTTTCCGATGGTGCCCGAGATCTCCTGGATGGCGCCGACCGAATCCTGGGTCGCAGACTGGATACCGGTGATTTGCTGACCGATCTCGCCGGTGGCCTTGGCGGTCTGTTCGGCCAGCGCCTTCACTTCGGACGCGACGACCGCGAAGCCACGGCCGGCTTCGCCGGCGCGCGCCGCCTCGATGGTGGCGTTGAGTGCAAGCAGGTTGGTCTGGCCCGCGATGTTGTTGATGAGCTCGATCACGTCGCCGATGCGGGCGGCGGCTTTCGACAATTCGCCGACCCGATCGTTGGTCCTTGACGCCTGATCCACGGCTTCGCTGGCCATCCGCGCGGATTCCTGCACCTGCCGGCTGATCTCGTTGACCGAGGACGCCATTTCCTCGGTGGCGGATGCGACCGACTGCACGTTGGTGGAGGCCTCTTCCGAGGCTGCCGAGACGGTGGTGGCGAGTTCCTGCGCGCGCTCAGCGGTCGAACTCAGCGTGCCTGCAGACGCCTCCAGTTCGGTCGAGGCCGAAGAAACGGTTTCGACGATCTCGCCGATCATAGCTTCGAAGTCCCGCGTGATGCCGTCAACACGACGGCCGCGCTCGATCTTGGCTTCGGCATCGCGGGCGGCGGCCTCATCGGCGGTCTTCTTGGCGATCAGTGCATCCTTGAATACCTGCAAGGCGTCCGCCATGGCGCCGATTTCGGTCTTCTCACCGCGACGCGTCACTGCGGCGCTCAGGTCGCCGCTTCCCAGCGCCTGCATCGGCTTCACGATGCAGGCAATACCGCTCGAGAGGTCGCGGACCAGGTACATCCCCACGCCGACGCCGCCGATGATGACAGCAGCGACAATGCTCAACACGAGCCAGAATGCAGAATTGTAACCTTCGGCGGCCTGCCGGGTTGCGGTGTCCGCACCCGTGTTGTTGAGATTGATGCCCTTCTCGAGGAACGCATCGGATTCGGCGGCAATGACCGCAACCTTCTTGGAGATGGCTTCGCTCGCCTCAGTGGGAATCCGCCCGATGCTCTGGCGCGACAGCTCGATCACCTCCTGGACGCCGGTGATATACTTGTCCCAGGCGCGCGACCAGTTCTCGTAAATCGAGCGCTCCTCGGGAGTGGAAATCAACGGCTCGTAAGCCTTGCGATCCTTCGCGATCCTTTCGAGGATGCCGGCCAACCTCTTGTCGTTGGCGGCTTTCGCCTCCAGCGTTTCCGCCATGACATGGGCACGGAGCGCAACACGGAACAGATTGATATCCGCGCGCAGTTCGCCGAGCACCCGGACGCTCGGAAGCCAGCTCGAGGCGATTTCCACCGTATGGGCGTTGATCACCTGCATGCTGCGGATCGCCAAAAGGCCCATGCCGGACATCGCAATCAGCATTAATGCGATCACGGCAATGACTTTGGCGCGGATGGAAAGTGCGGACATGTTAGCTCTCTCAAGCGTTGGAGACGGGCGCCGCTGAATTATGAGGAATTGCCGTCAAACTTCGATGCGCCGGGAATATTCGGCAACGGTACGCATCAGGTTCCAAGCGATGGTTAACTTGGAGCTCCGTAAAATTACCGGGTGCGGGGGCGCACGCTTGATTGAGCGCTAACTAACGGATTCGGAGACAAGACGAATTCGGAAAACCGGCTTCTTGGCTTCGTCCAGAAGCTCCATCTGCCATTCGGCATTCTGTTTCAGGCCGCGCGAAAGGCTGCCGAGGAGGTTGCCGCAGACCTTGGTCATCTCGGTCCAGGCGGCCTCGCGGCTTTCGAATTCGGACCCCTGATCGGACGCGCCCGCGTACCGGCCGTGGCTGATCCGAAAAAAATACAGCGGCATGATTGATCTCATGGGTTTGACCGCCCCCGGCCTTCTCTGCCGGTCACCACTTGGAATGAGATTCGCTACCAGGACATGAATCCGCCAGCCCGTATGACTACGGGCTCGCCTGCGCCGGACAAGGCGGGATGCCCGGGTGAATCACGGGCCGCACGGCGGCTCTCGGGTCAGCAGCGTTCCGATCCCAAGGCGGCTTATTTGCCGTCCTGGCGCAGGCGGTATTGCGCGATCAATCGGTCGAGCGGCGCAGTTCCGGGGCGCCCTCGGCCTTGGCCGCTTCGGACTTCGCCGGTTCAGCCTTGGGCTCGGACTTCACCGGCTCGAGCTTGGCGCTCTCGACCGCCGGCGTTTCGACCCGCGCCGTTACCTCGGCACGTGCGTCAGCCGTCGGGCGCGGCTCCTCCCGACGATGCAGCGAGCGCGGTCGCGCCACGGAGCGCGCCATCAGCATCTGCGAGGCTCCCTGATGGCGGAAGTCGCAATAGGCGAAACCCATGCCCGAGACCGAGCCGCGGAACGAGCGATCGTCGCGCTTGTCGAGATTGAAGCACGGCTCGAACGGAAGACCCTTGATCGAAGCGCAGACGGCCTGACCGCGAATCTGCAGCGTGTTGCCGGGCAGGCGTACGTGGCGGATCGGGCCCGAGCCGGCGAATTGGACCGAACCGGCTGCGCCGAGATCATCGAGAATGCGGCCGGCACCACGGGTGCCGTCGAAACAGGTGAAGGCGAAAACCTTGCCGTTCACAAACCTGCGCGCCTCGTCGGCATTCATGCTCCCGGCCAGCGCAGGAACAATCATCGCACTGGCCGTGACGGCCCCCAGAACCAAACGCGCAAGCATGCAGCTACTCCAACTTAACAATAGCGCGGGCGCCCGCCTTTACCCCGTGCTTACCATACCAACCGTGGCAACATTGGAGCAGGTTGGTTGGTAAAGTCTGAACGCCGTTAGAGAATTTTTACCACGATTCGACCGCGGACCTGGCCGGCGAGGATTTGTGCACCGGTTCCAATGACTTGGTCGAGGGTTATTTCCTGAGTAATTTCAGCCAGTTTACCCTTATCCAAATCGCTGGCAAGACGGTTCCAGGCAAGCTTGCGCTGGGGCAACGGACACATCACGGAATCGATGCCCAGAAGGCACACCCCACGTAAAATGAAAGGCGCGACCGAGGACGGCAGGTCCATGCCGGCCGCAAGCCCGCAGGCGGCAATGGCGCCGCCATATTTCGTCATCGAAAGCAGGTTGGCGAGCGTGGTTGAGCCGACGCTGTCGACGCCGCCCGCCCAGCGCTCCTTCGCCAGCGGCTTGGCGGGCCCGGCGAGCTCGGCACGGTCGATCACCTCGGCGGCGCCGAGACCCTTGAGATAATCGGCTTCCGACATCCGCCCGGTGGATGCGATGACGTGGTAGCCGAGCTTCGAGAGCACGGCGGTGGCGACCGAGCCGACGCCGCCGGCGGCGCCGGTCACCACGACAGGGCCGCTCGCAGGCGTCAGGCCATGCTTCTCCAGCGCCAGCACCGACAGCATCGCGGTGTAGCCGGCGGTGCCGATCGCCATCGCTTCGCGCGTCGAGATGTTTTCCGGCAGTCGCACCAGCCAGTCACCCTTGACGCGGGCCTTTTCGGCATAGGCGCCGAGATGGGTCTCGCCCATGCCCCAGCCGTTGCAGACGACCTTGTCGCCGGCCTTCCACGCCGGGTGTGAGGATTGTTCGACAGTGCCGGCGAAATCGATGCCGGCGATCATCGGGAAGCGTCGCACCACCGGGGCCTTGCCGGTAACGGCCAGCCCATCCTTGTAGTTCAGCGTTGACCACTCGACCGCAACCGAGACGTCGCCTTCCATCAATTCGGCTTCGTCGAACTGCGTCAGTGCGACGGTGGTGCCCTTCTCCGCCTTGTCGATCCTGATGGCCTTGAATGTTCCCACGGCAAACTCCCCGGACTTTTCTCTGTCGGAGTGTTTACCGCATCAGGCGGGTTGTGCAACCGGGCGCGCGACCGGCTGTTCGACGATCGGCAGGTTGATCAGCGCCGACAGCACGCCGAACACGATCGAGAGCCACCAGATCGGCGTGTAGGAGCCGAACTGCTCGAACACCACGCCGCCGAGCCAGACCCCGAGGAAGCCGCCGACCTGATGGCTGACGAAGGCGAAGCCGTACAGTGTGGCGAACCAGCGGGTGCCGAACATCAGCGCCACCAGCGCCGAGGTCGGCGGCACCGTCGAGAGCCAGGTCAGGCCGGTAGCGGCGCCGAATACGATCGCCGAGAAGGTAGTAATCGGAAACGAGATGAACGCCATGATCGACAGCGCGCGGGCAAAGTAGATGATCGAGAGGATATAACGCTTCGGATATTTGTTCTGCAGCCAGCCGACGCTGAGCGAGCCGATGATGTTGAAGAGACCGATGGCCGCGACCACCCAGCCGCCGGTCCACGCCGCGACGCCGCGATCGGCGAGATAGGCCGGCAGATGCACGGTGATGAAGGCGAGTTGGAAGCCGCAGGTGAAGAAGCCGAGCACCAATAGAACATAGGAGCGATGGCCGAACGCCTCCGCCAGCGCGGTCTTGAACGATTGCTGGTCGCCAACAGGCTCGTTCGACGACGTCGAAGGCGGCGTCGCGATCGCGAGCGAGAGCGGCACGATCAGCAGCATCAGCAGAGCGAACACCGTCAGCGCCGCCTCCCAGCCGAAATTGTCGATCATCGCGACGCCGAACGGCGCGAACAGGAATTGCCCGAACGAGCCGGCCGCGGTGCCGGCGCCGAGCGCAAAGCCGCGCTTCTCGGGCGGCAAGAGCTTGCTGAATGCCGAGAGCACCAAATTGAACGAACAGCCGGATAGACCGAAGCCGATCAGGACGCCGGCGCCGAGATCGAGCGAAAGCGGCGCCGTCGAATAACGCATCAGGAGCAGACCGCCGGCATAGAGCAGCGCACCGACGATCATCACACGCAGGATGCCGAAGCGATCGGCGATAGCGCCCGCGATCGGCTGGCCCAGGCCCCACAACAGGTTCTGCAGCGCCAGCGCGAGGCCGAACACGTCGCGTCCCCAGGCGAAATCGCGGCTCATCGGCTGGACGAAAAAGCCGAGGCTCGAGCGCGGCCCGAAGCTCAACAGCGCGATCGCGCAGCCGCAGATGATGATAACGAGCGGCGTCCGCCAGGTGCCAAGGCCGGAAGATGGACGAAGGTCGCCGGTCGTTACAGCCATGTGTTTCCCCTGATCGATCGGCGCCTGGAACCGCCAGCCGAAATGTTAGGATGAGTTAATGCATCTGCATGAAAAGCCCAAGGGGCGCGATGCAAAAATTCTCGCTGCAGGGCAGCCCTGCAAAATCGGCGAGTGCAATCGGACCATCAGGGAGAACAATTTTTGCCGTAGGGCGTAGCCCGGATGGAGCGAAGCGCAATCCGGGACCGTCTCAAACGCGGGGCAACCGGCCCCGGATTTCGCTTCGCTTCATCCGGGCTACAGGACGACGTCGTTACCGCTTCGCGCTGACCTGCTCGGCCGAGCTTTGTGCGGCTTCGGCGAGCTTGGCGGAGATCGCCGCGGTTTCGGCCTGGCTTCCCCAGCTCGGCGCGTCGCTGCCGTTGCCCCAGGCGCGCGGCCGGTAGAAGGTGTGTACGCCGGTCTTGTACATCTTCTTCATTTCATTGACCCAGGACGGCCGCACCCAATAGGCGTGGTAGTGCGTCGACTTGTCGACTTCCGGCAGCCAGAGCTGGCCGTCGAGCATCGCCTTCGCGATCTTCTTTGCGCGCTCCCACATGTCGGGTTCGCGAATGACGTCCTTGTTGTTGTCGCAGGCGAAGGTGAACTGGCAGGCCAAATGGCGATGCTTGTTCTGGTAGACCACGCCGCACACGGTTTCCGGATATTTGCCGGAGAAGGCGCGGTTCAGCACCACCTGCGCCACCGCCATCTGGCCCCGCACCGCTTCGCCGCGGGCTTCGAAGTAGATGGCTTCAGCCAGACACTTCTCCGACTTGGCGCGCGACTTTTCGTCGAACAGGCCGAGACGTTCGGCGGGCGTCTTGGCGCGCTGGTTGTCGGAATTGACCTCGCCCTTCGGCGCAACGCTCTCGCCCATCTCGCCGGCCCGCACCGGACCATCGGCATCGACCGGAAGCGAGGCCATCACCTTCATGTCGGGATCGGGAATCGCGCCCGGCATCACGATGACAGGCTCTTCGCCGGGCTGCCAGCGCTCGATGCTTTCGGGCGAACCAAGCGACGAACCAAAGAACAGGCTCGAGGTCTTGAAGGAGAAACCATCGCGCGGCGGCGCAGGCGCGCGCGCGGCCTCGCGCTTTTCCGGAACAATCTTGAGATCGTCCTGAGGTCGGGTTTCGAGCGACAGCGACATGTCGAATTGCGGCAGCGGCGGCGCGCTCAGCGCGGCCTGCAGCTCGGGATCGAGCGGCGCGCGCTCGACGGACGGCGCCGTCCCGGCGGTCTTGGCGCCCTTGACCGATGTATTCGATGTCGCGGGATCCTCGGTCACCGGCGCGCGCTCGGCGGGGCTTGCTGTTTCCGCAGGGGGCGGCGTCACAATGAGGCGATCGCCTTTCAGCGTGCGATCGACCTTGGGAAAATCGGCGGCATGATAACGCGGCGGCGGAGCGACGAGCGGATTGCGCGTCACGGATCCTGTGATGTCGATGCCCTGATTGTCGAGACTGGCGAGGCGGTAGGTTGCCGTTTGCGGTGACGAGGTTCCGATCGGACGGCCGAAGCTGAATGTCGCGACCTGGATGGTGCCGGCGGAGGAGAACACCCGCTTCTGCCAGCGCTCGGCGACGCCGGGCTGGCGCGCCAGCAGCGAAGCGATATCCTGATATCCGATCTCGGTCGGCATCAATGCGAAGACGCAGAGACCGAGGCCGAAGGACGCGAACCGCGCGCCCTTCGGCTGGCTACGCAACACAAACATTGTACGCTCACGCAACGCTTACACGATCGAACTTCAGTACATCCGTGCAATTCGACCTTTTTTGTTGGTATCGAATTTAGGTTGCCGGGGAGTTAATCGGCGTGGCCTGCGTGCTACACGCAAGACTTCGCGAGATTTTCGCGGATCGCATGAGAAGTGTTGGTAAATGGCCACTCGATGAAAGTGGTAAACATCTCGTCAACGAAGATGATGAAGAAATTTCCGCGCAAGTTTCTCTTTCGCATCTTTGCGTGCATAGCGGCGCGTCCTGCCGAAATGTCGAGGAAATCTGCGAGACCGAAGTTTCACCGTCATTGCGAGCGAAGCGAAGCAATCCATCTCACGGCATAATGGATGGATGGATTGCTTCGTCGCTTGCGCTCCTCGCAATGACGGCTTTCACGCGTGCACCAAAACGCGAATGCCCGGGACAAGCCCGGGCATGACGCCGTTTTCATTGCTGCGAAGGCTTACGCCTGGCTCGCAACCGTCTTGCCAAGAGCGGCCTGCGCAGCGGCGAGGCGGGCGATCGGCACGCGGTAGGGCGAGCACGAGACGTAGTCGAGCCCGATCTCGTGGCAGAACGCCACTGAAGCCGGATCGCCGCCATGCTCGCCGCAAATGCCGACCTTGAGACCGGGCCGGGTCTTGCGGCCGCGGGCGACGCCGATCTTCACGAGTTCGCCGACGCCATCGCGATCGACCGAGATGAACGGATCGATCTCCAGGATCCCCTTGCTGACATAGGTGCCGAGGAAGCTCGCCGCGTCGTCGCGGCTGATGCCGTAGGTAGTCTGGGTCAGGTCGTTGGTGCCGAACGAGAAGAACTCCGCGGTCTGCGCGACGTCGCCGGCCATCAGGCATGCGCGCGGCAACTCGATCATCGTACCAACTTGATAAGCGAGCTTCTTGCCGGTCTCCTTCATCACCGACTGCGCTGTGGCGTCGATGCGCGCCTTGACCAGATCGAACTCGGCCTTGGTCGCGATCAGCGGCACCATCACCTCGAGGCCGACGGCCTTGCTGGTGCGCTTTTCGGCTTCAACCGCCGCTTCGAAGATCGCGCGCGCCTGCATCTCGGCGATCTCAGGATAGGCAATGGCGAGGCGGCAGCCGCGGAAGCCCAGCATCGGGTTGAACTCGGCGAGATCGCGGGCGCGATCGGCGAGCCGGCGCGGATCGGTGTTCATCGCGCGCGCGACTTCCTCGATCTCGGCCTGGGTGTGCGGCAGGAACTCGTGCAGCGGCGGATCGAGCAGGCGGATCGTGACGGGCAGCCCCTTCATGATCTCGAACAGCTCGACGAAATCCGCGCGCTGCATCGGCAGCAGTTTTGATAGCGCCGCACGGCGCGACTGTTCGTCCTCGGAAAGGATCATCTCGCGCACGGTGCGGATGCGGGTTTCCTCGAAGAACATGTGCTCGGTGCGGCATAGCCCGATGCCCTCACCGCCGAACTTGATGGCGGTGCGTGCATCTTCCGGCGTGTCGGCGTTGACGCGAACGCCCAGCTTGCGAACCTGATCGGCCCAGCCCATCAGGGTGCCGAATTCGCCCGACAGTTTCGGTTCGATCATCGGCATCCGGCCGGCCAGCACCTGGCCCAGCGAACCGTCGATGGTGATGACGTCGCCGGTCTTGAAGGTGCGCGAGCCGATGCTCATGGTGCCGCGGCCGTAGTCGACGCGAATGGCGCCGCAGCCGGAGACGCAGGGCTTGCCCATGCCACGCGCGACCACGGCGGCGTGCGAGGTCATGCCGCCGCGAGTGGTGAGAATGCCTTCAGCGGCGTGCATGCCGTGAATGTCTTCCGGGCTGGTTTCGACCCGCACCAGGATGACGTTGCGGCCGTCGGCCTGCAGCTTGGCGGCTTCATCGGACGAGAACACGATCTCGCCCGATGCGGCGCCGGGCGAAGCCGGCAGGCCGGTCGCGATCACGTCGCGCTTGGCGGCGGGATCGATGGTCGGATGCAGCAATTGATCCAGCGAAGCCGGATCGATCCGCATCACCGCGTCCTTTTTCGAGATCAGGCCTTCATTGGCGAGTTCGACCGCGATGCGCAGCGCCGCTTTCGCCGTGCGCTTGCCGCCGCGGGTCTGCAGCATCCACAATTTGCCCTGCTCGACCGTGAACTCCATGTCCTGCATGTCGCGGTAGTGCTTCTCGAGCAGCGTGTAGAACCGCGTCAGTTCCTTGAACGCCTCCGGCATCGCGCTTTCCATCGACGGCTTGTCGGAGCCGGATTCCTGGCGCGCTTCCTCGGTGATGTCCTGCGGCGTGCGGATGCCCGCCACCACGTCCTCACCTTGCGCGTTGATCAGGAATTCGCCGTAGAGCTTGCTCTCGCCGGTGGAGGGATTGCGCGTGAACGCGACGCCGGTCGCGGACGTCTCGCCCATATTGCCGAACACCATGGCCTGAATGTTGACGGCGGTGCCCCAGGATTCCGGAATGTCGTGCAGGCGGCGGTAGGTCACCGCACGCGCATTCATCCAGGATGAGAATACCGCGCCGATCGCGCCCCACAATTGCTCGTGCGGATCCTGCGGAAAATCCTTGCCGGTCTCGCGCGCCACCGCTTCCTTGTACTTGCCGACCAGTTCGACCCAGTCGTCGCCGGAAAGATCGGTGTCGAGCGTATAGCCCTGGCCGTCCTTGAAGGTGTCGAGGATGTCCTCGAAATGATGATGCTCGAAGCCGAGCACCACGTCCGAATACATCGTGATGAAGCGGCGATAGCTGTCATAGGCGAAGCGGCGATCGCCGGAGAGCTCGGCGAGCGCTTCGACCGTCTTGTCGTTGAGGCCGAGATTGAGCACGGTGTCCATCATGCCCGGCATCGAGGCGCGGCCGCCGGAGCGAACCGACACCAGAAGCGGATTCTTCGAATCGCCGAACGCCTTGCCAGTCAGCTTGCCGACGTGATCGAGCGCCTTCTCGACCTGCGCCTTCAGTGCGGCGGGATAGGATTTGTCGTGCGCGTAGAAATAGGTGCAGACCGAGGTTGGAATGGTGAAGCCCGGAGGCACCGGCAGGCCGAGATTGGCCATTTCGGCGAGGTTGGCGCCCTTGCCGCCCAGCAGATCGCGCAGGCCCGCTTTGCCCTCCGCCTTGCCGTCCCCGAAAGTATAGACCCACTTGCCGGATTTTACCGCCTCGACGGCCGGCTTGCGAACCGCAGCCTTCTTGGCTGCACCCTTGGCGACCGGCTTGGCCGGGGCCTTCTTCAGCGCCTTGCGGGCGGAAGGGGCAGCGGCGGCGGCCTTGGGCCGGGCCGATGGCTTTGATTTCGCTGCAGATTTCACTGCAGCCTTCTTGGACTTCGCGACGGCTTTGGCCATGGATTCCAACTATCCGAAAAGATGAGAAGATTGCGCGCCTTACACCACTTTGAAGGGTTCCGCGCAAGCCGCGAAACCCTGCTTTCCCGCGCTAGAACTTCAACATCTTGAACACGCCGAGGCCGGCCAAACCGACCACGATCAAGTAGATGGCGACGATGAAATTCAGGAACCGCGGCATAATCAGAATCAAGACGCCCGCGATCAGGGCGATGATCGGGGAAATGTGCGCAGCATTGATGGTCATTGAAATCTCCGGCTGATGGGTGGGGGATCGAATCGAGGATCGAGGGTGGCAACTTAACCGCTGGCGCGGTTTGGGAATAGCAAGACGCCCACGACTTCAATGGGTTCCAGCCTCCGCAACAATTCCCCAGAAATGCCTCGTATGAGGCCGCGATTTTGCCGGAACAATGCCGTACGCGATGAATTGGCCCCGCATCGTATGCGCTGGTGAAAGCCGGTGCTCTTCTCGCGAAGGAGTTGACCATGCGGAACAGACTATTTGCCATTGCGGCGATCGCCGGTGCGATGGCCGCCCCGATCGTGGCACAGGCGCAGACCACGATCACCACCGGCACTGCCGGCGGCGGCACGGTCGTCATCGGCGAACACGAAGGTATCGTTGCCGCCCAGCGGCCGGCCTTCCGTGAATACATCGTGCGTGAACGCGTGCCTAACTACACGATTTCCGAGCGCGTGATCGTCGGCGGGGTGCTGCCGGAAACCGGCGTGACCTATTACGACGTGCCGCAATCGTTCGGCATGACGCCTTATCGCTACACCGTGGTGAACGGCCAGACGGTGCTGGTCGAACCGCGATCGCGTCGCATCGTTCAGGTGGTCGATTGACCTCAGTAGCCTGAACGATTGGTCCGGGCGCCGCGCAAGCGGATGTGCGCGAGATACGACCGGACACGAAGCCCCGCCCGGCGTCCCCTCCGGGCGGGGTTTTCTTTGTGCGTCTGAGTCGTGCGGCAGACGTGGTGCTGTAGGGTGGGCAAAGGAGCGTCAGCGACGTGCCCACCATTCCATCAGCTCGCTTTGGGGACGATGGTGGGCACGCTTCGCTTTGCCCACCCTACAATTTATTCCCGAATTTCCAGTCCCGGCTTCTTCACCACGAGCCGGTGAATCTTCTTCCCCGATGAGGCGGTGAGCGCCTCTTCGTCCAGCAACACCGTTGTCGCCTTCAGTTCCGTCAGCACCAAGGCGGCATCGAAGGCGACGTAAAGCCGCCCCTGCGCGTCGCGTTGATCGGCGCCCTCGGTGACGCGCCAGCTCAGGTAGAGAATGCCGCTGGGCTTGACGATATCGAGCAGCCGGCGAACCGATGCCGCAATCTGCTTGCGGTCGAGATGCATGATCACGGTTTCGCACAGGACGTTGTCGAACGTCCCGACGCCGCGCAGCTCGGGCAATTCGGCCTGCGCGAACTTGAAGGAAGGGTATCGCCGGCGCGCCTCGTTGAGCAGGCCTTCGGAAGGATCGAAGCCCACGGCCGAAAAACCGTTCGCATGGAGCCAGGCGACCTCGCGGCCGCAGCCGCAGCCGATATCGGCCGAAGTGCCGCCGCGCACGAAAAACCGCTCGACGACTTCCTGCAGGTCGACGGGCGACGGCTGACCGAGCCAATCCTTCGCGAACGCCGCCGCATCCAGGTCGTAAGCGGCGAGCGTCTGACGATCCATGATCTAGCCTTCGATCTTCGAAAAATCCGCAACCGCGCGGGTCGCCGCGCGGATCTCGTTCAGAAGCTTTAGTCGGTTCTCGCGCACCTTGGGTTCATCGTCATTGACCTTGACCTTGTCGAAGAACGCATCGACCGCCGGACGCAGCTTGGCCATCGCGCTCATTGCGCTGGCGAAATCTTCCTTCGCGACTGCAGCACCGGCTTCGCTCTTGACCTGATCGATCGCCTTGGCGAGCGCCTTTTCCTCAGGCAAATTGTAAAGCCCGGCATTCGGGGCGCCGTCAAACGTGCGCTTGTCCTTTTTCTCCTCGATCGCAAGGATGTTACTCGCGCGCTTGGTCCCTGCAAGCAGGTTCTTGCCGTCGTCGGTGTCAAGGAACTTTCCGAGCGCCTCGACGCGGCGGACGACCAACAGGAGGTCATCCTGGCCGCCGAGCGAAAACACGGCATCCACGAGATCGTGACGCGCGCCCTGATCGCGAAGCTGGACCTTCAGGCGGTCGGCGAAGAAGGAGAGGAGATCGCCCGGAAGTTTCTGAGCGTCGCCCGTTGCCGGCAAACCGACCATGGCCGACTTCGCCACGTTCAGGATCGGTAGTCGAAGCGTATTCTCGACGATCAGCCTGATGACACCCAGCGCCGCGCGCCGCAACGCATACGGATCTTTGCTACCCGTCGGCTTCTCGTCGATCGCCCAGAATCCGGCCAGCGTGTCGATCTTGTCGGCCAGAGCGACCGCAACGCTCACCGGATCGGTCGGCACGCGATCGGCGGGCCCTTGCGGCTTGTAGTGCTCCTCGCTCGCTGCGGCGACGGAGGCGTCTTCGCCCAATGCCTGCGCATAGTACTTCCCCATCAAGCCTTGCAGCTCGGGGAATTCGCCGACGACTTCGGTGAGCAAATCGGCTTTCGCCAGATGCGCGGCACGCTTGGCCTTTTCGACGTCGGCGCCGACCAGCGGCGCGATCTCGGCGGCCAGCCGTTCGATGCGCTTGATACGTTCGGCCTGCGTGCCGAGCTTCTCGTGGAACACGATCTGCTCGAACTTCGGCAGGCGAGCTTCGAGCTTCGTCTTCAGGTCGGTCTCATAGAAGAATTTTGCGTCGCTCAGCCGCGCGCGGATCACACGCTCGTTACCGCCGATGATGGTCTTGCCGCCGTCGGTGGCTTCGATGTTGGCGGTGAGGATGAACTTGTTGGTGAGCTTGCCCGTCTTGGGATCGCTGACCACAAAGCATTTCTGGTTGTTGCGGATGGTGGCGCGGATCACCTCGTCCGGGATCGTGAGATACTCCTCGTCGAACGATCCCATCAGCGCGACCGGCCACTCCACGAGGCCTGCGACCTCGTCCAGCAGCACCTGATCCTCGACCAACTCAAATCCTTGCGCGAACGCCAATTGCTTGGCATCGGCCAGGATGATGTCCTTGCGCGCCTGCGGATCGAGCACGACTTTTGCGGCCTTGAGCTTCGCTTCGTAATCCTCGAAGCGGCGCACCGGGATCGCTGACGGCGCCATGAAGCGGTGACCGAACGTGGTCTGGCCGGCCTCGATGCCGTCGACGGAAAATTTCACCACATCGGGTTCTTCGGTCTCCGGCCCGAAGGTCGCGATGATCGAATGCAGCGGCCGCACCCAGGACAGCGAACCCGATTTGGCCGAACGTTCGCCCCAGCGCATTGATTTCGGCCAAGGGAAGGTTCTGACGATGACCGGCAGAATCTCGGCGAGCACGTCGAGCGTGGCACGTCCCGGCTTTTCGATCAGCGCGATGTAGAAATCGCCCTTCTTCGGATCGGTCTGGATCTTGGCGTCTTCGATCCGGGCGAGACCCGTCGCCTTCAAGAACCCCTGGATCGCCGCATCGGGGCCGCCGACGCGCGGGCCGCGGCGCTCTTCCTTCAGGTCGGACTGCCGCGCCGGGATGCCGTGCACGGTCAGCGCCAGCCGCCGCGGCGTCGCAAACGCCTTGGCGCCTTCATAGACGAGGCCTTCGGCGACCAGCTTGTCGGTGACCATGCGGCGCAGGTCGTCCGCCGCCTTCGCCTGCATGCGTGCGGGGATTTCCTCGGAAAACAGTTCCAGCAGAAGATCAGGCATCAGATCGCCCTGCCCGCTTCGGTGTGAACCCAGGCTTCGCCGCAGGCCTTTGCCAGTTCGCGCACCCGCATGATGTAGCTCTGCCGTTCGGTCACCGAGATCACGCCGCGGGCGTCGAGCAGGTTGAAGACGTGGCTCGCCTTGATGCACTGGTCATAGGCCGGCAGCGCCATCAGATGTTCTTTCTGATTGCCGCCCTCTTTCCACCCGACCGCGAGATATTTCCGACAGGCCTCTTCCGCCATCTTGAACTGCTCGAACAGCATCGCCGTATCAGCATGCTCGAAATTGTGCCGCGAATATTCCTGTTCGGCCTGCAGGAACACATCGCCATAGGTGACCTTGTCGGCGCCGTCGCGGCCGTTGAAGTTGAGATCGTAGACGCGGTCGACACCCTGCACATACATCGCCAACCGCTCGAGCCCATACGTGAGTTCGCCGGCAACGGGCGCGCATTCGACGCCCGCGACCTGCTGGAAATAAGTGAACTGGCTGACTTCCATGCCGTCGCACCAGCACTCCCAGCCCAGGCCCCACGCACCCAGCGTCGGGCTCTCCCAATCGTCCTCGACGAAGCGGATGTCGTGCAGACTCGAATCGATGCCGATGGCGGCCAGCGACTTCAGGTACAGGTCCTGAAGGTTCGGCGGCGACGGCTTCATGATCACCTGAAACTGATAGTAGTGCTGCATCCGGTTGGGATTTTCACCGTAGCGGCCGTCCTTGGGCCGCCGCGAAGGCTGCACATAGGCCGCATTCCAGCGCTTCGGGCCAAGCGCACGCAGCGTCGTCGCCGGATGAAAGGTGCCCGCACCCATTTCCATGTCGTAGGGCTGCAGGATCACGCAGCCCTGCTCCGCCCAAAACCGTTGCAGGGCAAGGATGAAGCCCTGGAACGAACGTTCCGGGCGCATATGGGCAGGAAGTGCGTCCATCGGCAGAATCGGTCTCGCGAAGGGGGATTGAAGAGCGCGGGACCGTATCGACGCGGGGCCGTGGAATCAAGGCGGTGCCGGTGGTATGGCACCGCCCAATTGGTGCGAAGGCGCTTGTTCTAACCCGGCCGATAGGCGCCGGTGACGGGGTCGCGGCGCAGCGTCGGAATGTCGGCCGTTTGGGCGGCCTCGCCGACGCGCGCCAGGCGCGCCTCTTCCAGTTCCCTGTTGATCCGGACGGCAGTCTTGTAGGCCCATCGGACCACGGCGAGCCCACCCAGGGCACCCGCGAATGCGATCAGCGGCGGCATCGGTCGATCCTTGTCGTTCACGTGTCAGCCCCCAATGGCTCGCATTGTCGCCCAAGCCGGCCTGCGCCGCAATTCCGCTTTTGGGACTAAATGGCGCGGCCCGTTGACTTCCAGTTGATTTCTAGAACCCGAATTTGGCCCAGATCGCCCGTGTCTCCAGCGCGGAAATCAGGTCATCCGGCAATCCCCCGATACCGTCGAATGCGGCCAGCGCGCCCGCCCCCGGCGACTTCCGGCCCAACAGCCCGGCCAGCATCCCGCTTGCGGGCGCGATGACGGGCGTCAGCACCTTCTCGCCAAAGCGCTCGCGCAGCGTCGACCTGATATCGCCGATCTTGTCCGCAAGACCCAGCGAGACGGACTTCTCGCCCGCCCAGTATTCGCCGGTGAACAGGACGTCCTCGGCTCCCTTGAGCCGCGCACCGCGACTGCCTTTGACCAGCGCAATGAAGATGGCGTGGATCTCGCGCTGAAGCGCCTTCAGGCGCGCCACGTCTTCGGGATCTTCAGGCAGGAACGGATCGAGCATCGCCTTGTGCTCGCCTGCCGTATAAAGCCGCCGCTCGACGCCAATTCTCTTGATCAGGTCCTGAAAACCGAAACTGCCGCCGACCACGCCGATCGAACCGAGGATCGAGGACGGATCGCAGAATATCTCGTCGCCGGCGCAGGCGATCATGTAGCCGCCGGATGCCGCGACGTCCTCGACGAACACCAGCACCGGCAGTTTCTTTTCCGCGGCAAGCTGCCTGATCCGCAAATAGATCTGGCGCGATTGCACCGGCGAGCCGCCGGGCGAATTGATCACCAGCGCCACAGCCTTGGCGTGTTTGGTGGCGAAAGCGCGTTCCAGCGTCCTGGCGATGCCCGCCAGCGTCAGGCCAGGCCGTAACGGCGTCACCGCGCCGATGACACCCGACAAACGCACCACCGGAACGACAGCGGCGTCGCGCCGGAATTTTGCCGGAATGAGTTGCTTCACCCTGTCAATGAGGTTCGGCAATCCCGCGCGATCACTTATTTGTTCACTCATGCCGTTACCTCGAATTAACCATTTTTTATCCCACCACTGTCATTGCAAAGGCAGAAACGCCGTTTTTGGCCGGAACGCCTTTTGCATTGCAGACGTTAAAGCTGCAATGGCGCAGCGGAGACTGACATGAAAATTTACCTGCTGATAATGCTCATCGGCAGCCTTCTGGCCGCGATCCACTTTACATCGGCGCCGAAGCAACAGTCAGAGACGCTTCCGCAATAGCGTCCTGTTCGAGGAAGCCACCATTACGGGTTCGCGAGCGGCAAGCTCCCCTTCCCGGCCAGAACCTCCTGCACCCTTTTACTAGGCAAGCCTTGCTCATCATTGAGCATCAGGGCGGGATGGATTTGCGTCGGCGCCCGCCCACCCTTGGTGGCGCGAACCAGGATGCGATTGGCAGGCCCCCGCGCGTCGCCGTGAACCGGCAGAACCTGCAGGCTCCCGAAACCGTGATCGAGCGCGGAAAACACCTCGGCGATCCCATCGGCGCGCCAGATCAGCGTCAGCGCGCCCCTCGATTTGAGAATGCGCCGCGCCGCGTGAATCCATTTCCAGAGCGTCGTTGCGGTCGCCATATGCGCTATCCCGCGCGCGGTGTCCGGCGAGGCGCGATGCCGCGCGGGGTCGTTGAAGGGCGGATTCATCAGCACCGCATCGACGCTGTCAGGCGCGAGGCCAGCAGCGGCAAAGGCTGCGGCATCAGCTTCCACATCGAGCACGATCACGTCAGCGTGAATCGCATTCGCATCCGCATTGGCGCGCGCAATGCCCGCCAGCGTTGTATCGATCTCGACCAGGGCCAGATCGATGCCGGCCACGCGCCTGGCAACCGCCAGGCCCGCGACCCCGACGCCGGCCCCGAGATCGGCCACGCGGTCGCCCGAACGGGCTGGCGTCGCCGCCGCCAGCAACACCGCATCGTGACCGGCGCGATGTCCCGATTTCAGTTGCATCAGACGCAATTGCCCGCCGAGAAACGCATCCTCGGTGAGTTCGAGGACGGGGTCAGTCATCGGGGCGCAATTCGTGGGCCAGGCCCGCCTCGGCCAGCAGCTGGCGCGCAGCGCGATTGTCGTCCTCATGGACCAGGATACGGCGCGGCAGGATGCCGAGCGATCCCTCGATGACGCTCATGTTCTGGTCCAGCACCAGATGATGGATATTGGCGCCGTCGAGCAGCGCGCCGACTGCGGAAACCAGCACGATATCGTTGGTCCTGACCAATTCCCGCACGTGACGCACTCCTTTTCGCCCGGGTGCGGCGATGGCATCGGGCCTGTCAACCGCTACCTGCCCTTGCCGCCATAGCCCGCACTTTCTATTGTAGTAAGGATAGTGCGAATTGGCCAAAATTGGAGACCCGCGTGGCGGTTATTGTACCCTTCGAAAGCCCGAACGCCTCGATAGATGCGCTGGTCGGGCTCGTCGCCGCCGACATGGAGCGGGTCAACGCCACGATCCTGTCGCGGACGGGGTCGGAAGTCACCATGATTCCGGAGGTCGCCAACCACCTGATTTCATCCGGCGGCAAACGTCTGCGCCCGATGCTGACGCTGGCGATGGCAAGCCTCACCGGCTATTCCGGCGACGGCCATATCAAGCTCGCGGCCTCCGTCGAGTTCATGCACACCGCGACGCTGCTGCATGACGACGTGGTCGACGAGAGCGAACTGCGCCGCGGCAAGCTGTCGGCGCGGATGCTGTGGGGCAATGAGGCGAGCGTGCTGGTCGGCGACTTCCTGCTCGGCCAGGCCTTCCGCATGATGGTCGAAGTCGGCTCGCTGCGCGCGCTCGACATTCTCTCCTCCGCCGCGGCCACCATCGCCGAAGGCGAAGTGATGCAGCTTGCTGCAGCCAAGAACACCGCGACCACCGAAGACGAATACCTCGCCGTTATCAGGGGCAAGACCGCCGAACTGTTTGCCGCCGCCTGCGAGGTCGGCCCCGTGATCGCCAACCGGCCGAAGGCCGAGCAGACCGCGTGCCGCTCGGTCGGCATGAATCTCGGCATCGCGTTCCAGCTCGTCGACGACGTGCTGGACTATGGTGGCAAGGCCGCGAAACTCGGCAAGAACATCGGCGACGATTTCCGCGAGGGCAAGATCACGCTGCCGGTGGTACTGGCATTCCGCCGCGGCAATGACAGCGAGCGCAAGTTCTGGATCAAGGCATTGGAGCGCGGCGAGATCGGCGACAGCGACCTCGATCATGCCATCGGCCTGATGACCAAGCACCGCGCGCTGGAAGACACGATCAGCCGCGCCCAGCATTACGGCGCGATGGCCGTCGACGCGCTGGCGCTGTTCCCGGCCTCACCCATGAAGACCGCGCTCGAGCAGGTCGTGGCGTTTTGTTTGGCGCGGTCGCATTGATTCCGCTTCCGTCATACCCCGCGAAGGCGGGGTATCCAGTACGCCGCGGCTTCTCAATGGAACGCTGATGCCTCTGGAATACTGGATCACCCGCCCCAGTGCGCAATTGCGCACAAGGCGGGTGAAGACAGCGCGTAGTTGAGCGAAGCCATACCCTTCCTACAAAAAGAGATCGCATTGAACGGCACCAATTTCACATTGTTTCTCTTGGCCGCGCTTGTCATTGCCGCGGTCCCCGGTCCGGGAATCTTTTACGTCGCGGCACGGACGCTGTCGGGCGGCAAAAGCGCCGGTATCGCCTCGACATTTGGGACCGCACTCGGCGGGCTCGTACATGTAATCGCGGGCGGACTTGGCGTCTCGGCGATCATCCTTGCCAGTGCCGAACTGTTCACCGTGCTCAAATTCACCGGCGCGCTCTATCTGGTCTGGCTTGGCCTCAAGACGTTTCGCGAGGCGCGCGATCTTCTGCCGCAACAGGCCATCGCTGTCGATAAGCAACAACGGGTGTTTCGGGAAGGCGTGCTCGTTGAAGCGCTAAATCCGAAGACCGCGGCGTTCTTTCTGGCCTTCATTCCGCAATTCATCGACCCGGCCGGCGGCTACCCTGCGCTCCAGTTCATCACGCTCGGCCTGATCTCGGTGGCGCTCAACACACTGGTCGATGTCGTCGTGGTGATGATGGCCGCGACGGCGCGCGCCGGCCTCACGCGCAATCCGAATCTGCTTCAACGATTGCGACAGGGCTCGGGGCTGTTCATCGCCGGCCTCGGTATTTCGCTGGCGCTGGCGCGGCGGCCGGCAAGCTAGGCCGTAGGGTGGGCAAAGGCGCATCGCGCCGTGCCCACCATCAGCACTCCGCCAGGAATGGTGGGCACGCTATCGCTTTGCCCACCCTACAAAATCGGCCTAGCTCAGCGTTCCCGCATGCACCCACCATCCGGGGTGATCGCGCCGGATTTGCTCCGCCGCGCGGCCGGCTTCGGCGGTGTTCTCATAGATCGCAAAGCAGGTGGCGCCCGATCCGGACATCCGCGCCAGCCAGGCGCCGTTGGTCGCGTTGAGCGCTGCGATAACCTCAGAGATCACGGGCTGGACGCGCATGGCCGGCGCTTCCAGATCGTTGGAACTGGCAGCGAGCGCTTCAACCCAGTCTTCGAGCGATGCTTTCTCGTCGGGCCAGCGGTCCTGCAGCAGCACGTCGGTGACGCCGACCAGCAATTGGCCCTTACGCAGGCCAAGCGCGTTGAAGACGTCTTTGGTCGCGACGGGAACGCCGGGATTGACCATCACGCAGGGCATTTTTGGCAAGTTGAGCGGCTGCAGCGACTCGCCGACGCCGGTCATGACGCAACCGAGCGAATTGACGCAGACCGGCACGTCGGCGCCGGTCAGTTGCGCCACTTCGATAATACGGGGATCGTCGAGCGCGAGCCCGTTCAACTGCGAAAGCAGCCGCAGCGCGGCTGCGGCATCGGCCGAACCTCCGCCGATGCCGGCCGCGACCGGCAAGACCTTGTCGAGCGAGAAGCTGCCGGCCTTCATATCAGGTACGCGCTCGGCCAGCAGACGCGCGGCCTTGAGCACCAGATTATCCGACGTATCGCCGCACGCCTGCGCCAGCGGTCCCGACATTTTCAGATCCAGATCGGGACCGGGCGTCAGCGTCAGCAGGTCGGCGCAATCGGCGAACGCCACCACGCTTTCGAGATCATGAAAGCCGTCCGCACGACGGCCGTTCACCTGCAAGGTCAGGTTGACCTTGGCGCGCGCCTCATCACTCAATGCCGGCATTACCGAACAGCCCCTAAAGTCCTCGCCTCAGCCGCCCCTGCCGTCTTCTTTCTTCTTGTCGGCGGAAGCCGCAGAAGAGGTGTCTTCGGGCAAGCCGTTGGCAATCTTGGCCTCGATCTTCGGCAGTTCCTCCGCCTCAGGCTTGAGGTCGCGGGCATGGGCCCACTGGAATTTGGCTTCCAGCGTCCGCCCGACGCGCCAATAGGCATCGCCGAGATGGTCGTTGATGGTCGGATCCTCGGGCTTGAGATCGATCGCGCGCTCGAGATGCTTCACCGCATCTTCAAAATTGCCGATCCGATAAAACGCCCAGCCCAGCGAATCCACGATGTAGCCGTCGTCGGGGCGCTGATCGACGGCGCGCCGGATCATCTTCATGCCTTCGTCGAGATTGATGCCCTGGTCGATCCAGGAATAGCCGAGATAGTTCAGGACATGCGGCTGCTCGGGCTGCAGCTCCAGCGCCTTGCGCATGTCGACCTCGGCCTTGCTCCACTGCTTGGAACGCTCCTCGCAAATGCCGCGATAATAATAGGTGACCCAGGTGTTCTTGTCCGTCACCCCGGGCATCGCGTCGATCGCGAGCGTATAGGTGTTGGCGCAATCGTTGAATTTCTTGCGACCGCGCTCGATGTTGCCGAGCGCCATGATGGCTTCGATATCCTTGGGTGCTTCCCCGGTGACGCCCTTCAGGATCTTGATCGCCTCGTCGCTGCGGTCGGCGGCATCGAGATTGGTGGCAAGCTGGATCTGCGCGTTGCGCTTGAGCGGCGAACTCGCCGGCATGCGCTCGTAGACCTTGATCGCCATCTGGGGCTTCTTCACGGACTCATAGAGATCGGCGAGCGACAGCAGCGCCAGCGGATGATTGGGCTGCAGGTAGAGCGCGAGCTGCAAATAGACCAGCGCCAGATCCTCGCCGCCACGACGGGTCAGCGTGGCGCCGATGCCGTAGAGCGCCTCCGCCGCGCCGGCTTGCGCCGAATCGACCAGCGGCGGCAGCTTCTTGCCGGCCCGGGTGTCGCGCAGGCCTTCCTGCACCAGCGGATGCCGCGGCAGCTTCTTGTCGAACGCTTCGTAAATGCCGGCCGCCGCCGCGCCGTCCTTGTTGCGCGACAACCAGCGCGCATAGGCGTCGGACACGCGCAGCATCGAATCGTCGAGCTTGTAGGCGCGCTCGAACCGCGTCCCGGCATCCTTGTCCTTGCCCGAGGTCTCGAGGATCATGCCGGTGTGGAGATCCTTGAAGATCGGATACCATTCAGGGCCGGTCAGCTTGTCGATACCTGCAACCGCGGCCTTGGCATCGCCCGCGCCGTAGCTCGCCCATCCCGACAGCAGCGTCGCCACCAGATCGGTAATCGGTCCGCGGATCGACTGGTTGATGTTGATCTGCGCGGCCGCATATTTCTTCTGCTTGAGGTCACGGACGCCGACCACCAGCCGCGCGACGCGGTTCGCCTTGTCCATCGTCAGGATGCGGTCGGCGAGCTTGACCGCTTCATCGATGTCGCCATCGGCCAGCGAGGAGATGAAGGCGCGGTCCAGCAGTTCGTTGTTCTTCGGATCGGTGCGCAGCGCGGAGCGATAGAATGCCGCGGCGGAAGCGGCGTCGCGCTCGACGCTGGCATGCCGCGCGGCGAGGTAGCTGCCCGCCGTCGTCAGCGATTTCAGATCGGCCTTGCTCGGGAATTGCGCGGCATTGTCGCCCGTGTGTTCGGGCGTCTGGGCCAAAACCGCAGCCGGTGCGGCCAGTGCGGCGAGAGTAATTGCGGCGAAGGTCCAACGATTCATACGAGTGGAAAGCATCACGTTCGCCTAGCTCCAGGATGTATGGCGGGATCGTTACGATCGGTCTCGAATGCTAACCCAAGCGGCGGCATCTCGGGCAGCGACAATGCCGCTTTTGGCCCTTAACCGCAAGGATACGGGTTGGCGAATCGATTGGCAGAGTAGGCCCTGAGGGCTCCGATTTAGCCAGCCTAACCCGGAAACGCTTTTACTATGGCGGTATCGTGGCCGGAGGCGGTATCACCCTCCTCCAGCTCACGCAATCGTGGTCTATGCGGCCTGTCTACATACCCAGGTAGTTGGGCCCGCCGCCGCCCTCCGGCGGAACCCAGGTGATATTGCCGTTCGGGTCCTTTACGTCGCAGGTTTTGCAGTGGACGCAGTTCTGGGCGTTGATCTGGAAGCGCGGACCTGCGCCCTCTTCTACCCATTCATACACGCCGGCCGGGCAATAGCGGTTCGACGGACCGGCGTAGACATCGTGCTCGGACGTCTTCTGCAGGTTCATGTCGGCGACCTTGAGATGAACCGGCTGGTCCTCTTCATGGTTGGTATTGGAGAGGAACACCGACGACAGTTTGTCGAAGGTTAGCTTGCCGTCCGGCTTGGGATAGGCGATCGGGGTGTGCGCCTTCGCCGCATCCAGCGTCTTGCGGTCGGGCTTGGCGTGCGACTGGGTCCCGAACAGCGAGAAGCCCAGCGTGTTGCACCACATGTCGAAGCCGCCGAGCGCCACGCCGATGATGGTGCCGAACTTCGACCATAGCGGCTTGACGTTGCGGACCCGGTGCAGGTCTCGGCCCACGGCGGAATCCCGCCAGGCGTTTTCGTATTCGACCAGTTCGTCATTGGCGCGGCCGGCGGTAAGCGCTGCGGCGACATGTTCGGCGGCGAGCATGCCGCTGCCCATCGCGTTGTGCACGCCCTTGATGCGCGGCACGTTGACGAAGCCGGCGGCGCAGCCGATCAGCGCGCCGCCCGGGAAACTCAGACGCGGCACCGATTGATAACCGCCCTCGGTGATCGCGCGCGCGCCATAGGAAATCCGCTTGCCGCCTTCGAACACGGTACGAATCGAGGGATGCGTCTTGAAGCGCTGGAATTCGTCGAACGGCGACAGATACGGATCGTCGTAATTGAGATGCACGACGAAACCGACCGCCACCTTGTTGTCGTCGTAATGATAGAGAAAGGAACCGCCGCCGGTCGAATTGTTCAAGGGCCAGCCGAACGAATGCTGGATCAGGCCCTTCTGGTGCTTGGCGGGATCGATCTCCCAGACTTCCTTCAGGCCGATGCCGAACTTCGACGGCTCGCTCTTGGCGTCGAGCGAAAACTTCGCGATCAGCTGCTTGCTCAGGCTGCCGCGGGCGCCTTCGGCGAACAGCGTGTATTTACCCAACAGTTCCATGCCGCGCGTGAAAGAATCCTTGAGGCTTCCATCCCTGGCGATGCCCATGTCGCCGGTCGCGATGCCGCGCACAGCGCCGTTGTCGTCATAAAGTACCTCGGCGGCGGCAAAACCGGGATAGATTTCAACGCCGAGCGCCTCCGCCTTCGGCCCCAGCCAACGGCAGACATCGCCGAGCGAGCCGATATAGCAGTGATGGTTGTTCATCAGCGGCGGCATCGCGAAGTTCGGCAGCCGGATCGCGCTGGTCGCCGTGGTCCAGTAGAAGCGATCGTCCTTGACCTGGGTCTTCAGCGGGCAATCGGCATCCTCGCGCCAATCGGGGATCAACTTGTCGAGGGAGACCGGATCGATCACCGCGCCCGATAGGATATGCGCGCCGACCTCGGACCCCTTTTCCACCACGACGATGCTGAGATCGGCATTGAGCTGCTTCAGCCGGATCGCCGCGGCGAGGCCTGACGGCCCGGCGCCGACGATCACGACGTCGAATTCCATGGATTCGCGGGGAGGAAGTTCTTCTGCACTCATGATCTGATCTCAGCCCGATTGAGAACGGCTCTAAAGGCTCGTTGTTTCCGATTTTTGCGGGGAGGACAACCATGGAAATGGCAATGCGAGGCGTTTCACGCCGGCGCGATCCATATTAGATTGGCATAATGGATTTGATCCCCGAACCCGCGCCTAATGTCAGGCAATTGCTGGCCTTTTATCTGGAGGCCGGGGTCGATTGCGCGTTGACGGAGGAGCCGGTCGACCGGCTGAGCGAGCCCGACGCCCCGATAACCCCCGTCCCAGTCCGCGAGACGGCGCCACCCCGCCAGTTGCGGGAAACGCCCGCCGCAACGCCGGCAGTTCCGCGCAGCGAAATAGCACCCCCGCCGGAAGCGGCCATCGCCATCGCGCGCGAAGCGGCGCGGACGGCGCCGACGCTGGAAGCGCTGCGCGCGCTGTTGGAAAATTTCGAGGGCTGCGCGCTCAAAAACACCGCGACGCGGCTGGTGTTTGCCGACGGCAATCCGCAAGCCCGCATCATGTTCGTCGGCGAAGCGCCCGGACGCGACGAGGACATCGAGGGCCTGCCCTTCGTCGGACGTTCCGGCAAGCTGCTCGACCGGATGATTGCGGCGATCGGGCTCGATCGCAGCAAGGCCTACATCGCCAATGTGATCCCCTGGCGGCCGCCCGGCAACCGGACGCCAACGCCGCAGGAAACGCAAATCTGCCTGCCGTTCATCCAGCGGCAGATCGAGCTCGTGAACCCGGACGTGCTGGTGACGCTCGGCAATCCCTCGACGCAAACGCTGCTGTCGACCCGCGAGGGCATCATGAGAACCCGCGGAAAATGGTTCGACTACGACACCGGCACGCGCTCCATCCGCGCCATGGCGACGTTCCATCCGGCGTATTTGCTGCGCTCGCCGTCCTACAAGCGGATGTCGTGGCAGGATCTGCGCGCCATTGCGAAGGCGCTGGAACAGACAGCTTCGTAGGGGTGGGCAAAGGCTTTGCGCCGTGCCCACCACTTATCCAAATTACGATTCAAAGTGGTGGGCACGCTTCCGCTTTCGCTCGTTGAGCTACGGCGGACAAGTCGCTTTGCCCACCCTACAATCTCAGGATCCGGCTACGGCGCCTTCGGCCGCACAATGGCCCAGCCGACGCGCAACAGCGGCTGGCGGCCATTCACCATCCATTCGAAGGCGCGCGGCACTTCCGGCACGAGGCCGGGAAAGCGTTGCGCAATCTCGGGCGGAGGCGTGCCTGATGTATCTGAGGCGCGCCAGACCACGACGCCGCCGGTCTGGTTGAATTTCGCGACCGACAGCCACGGCGTTCGTTCGGGCGTGGCGTCGAGCAATAGATGCGGGCGGCCGCGGCTCATCGCAATGAAACTCGCCAGTTGCGGATCGCCGGCCACGGCGCGCAGCCGCTGATTGGTTCGCCGTTCGAAATTGTCGCCGAAGAATGCGGCAATCGCTTTCGCCGGCAGCGAGGTCGTCACTTCGGCAGTTCCAGTCCAGGGCACAAATAATGTGGTCGCAATCACCGCGAGGGCGGGAGCGGCGAGCGCCGCGGCCCAAACCGCGCGCAGCACGCGCTGGCGCCGCAGGTAGAGCAGATCGCCGGTAGCCACGATCACGGCAAGTCCGGACATCAGCAAGGCAACGCCCGCGCCGCCTACGACATGGTCGAAATTGAACAGCCCGGCCAGGAAACTTCCGAGCAGCGCCGGAGCGATGGCGAAGAAATAGACGAAGTCGCGCGCCAGCGGATCGACCGGCGGCCGGTAGATGATCGGCGCTTCCCCGGCATTGCGGGCGAACCAGCCGGAATTGAGGATTGCCAGCAGCACGATGGCGGACATCGCGAGCACCAGGCCTATGAGCAGCCAGCCCCATTGCAGGATTCGCGCGCCGAGATCGGAGATCGCGGGCCACGGCGGCATGGCGAATGCATCGGCGCGGAGCAGCCAGATCAGATAGGGCAATACCAGGACGACGATCACGAGCAGCGCGTAGAGCGGATCGAGCGACGTCAGCACGCGCCGTCCGCGCGGGGTGGCAACGGCAAATCCGGCGAGCAGCAGCAACATTAAGGGCGCGGCCGACGTCGTCAGCAGCAACAGCCCGGCCTCGATCGACCAGGCGAACCACGCGTTGCGCCGGTTCTGGCCGATCAATTGCCAGGAATGCAGCAACAGCAGCGCCCATAGCGGGCGCGCCAGCACCAGCGGGCCGAACTCGACGCCGGGCGAGCTGAACGCCACCACCGTCATCGAGAGCAGGACCGCGAGCACCGCCTGCTGCCCGCCGATGATCGCGCGGGCCAGTTGATAATAGATCCAGAAGGTGGCGACGGCGCAGGCTTGCGCCAGTAGATAGACGCCGAACATGTGGTTGCCGGCAGCGCGGAAGGCGATGTCGGCGAGCCAGAACGCCAGCGGCGGACCGAGCCAGGTTCCAACCTGGTATTCCCGGCCGAAGGCCAGCACGGTCGCAAGGTCGCCGGGCGGGCTCCGGTAGAGCAGCATCGGCAGGAACAGCCAAAGTCCGGCCTGGGCCAGCACCACGATCCAGACCACCAGCCGCGGCCGGGCGCGGATCAGTTCGACAACGAGCGAGGTGAAGCGCATGAAACGTCCGAATGCCGGGCCGAGCAGCCCTGTCCCCCAAGGACGTTTGATAGAGCGCACGAGCCGCCGAGGCAACCGGCCTCAGATCGTGACTGAAATCTCGGAAGTAATCTCCGCATCAACGGTAAAGAGATCGGGCTCGACCGTCTCCTCGACTGTCTCAGGGTAATGTTTCTGCCGCGCGGCTATGACCGGCGCGAAAAATCGGCGGTGGTGGATGCTCGGCCCTAACCGGTCCAGCGCCTCGCGATGTTCCGGCACGGCGTAGCCCTTGTGGTTCTCGAAGCCGTAGCCCGGGCAATCCAGCGCCAATGCGCTCATCAGGCGGTCGCGCGTCACCTTGGCGATGATCGAGGCGGCTGCGATCGACATGACAATGCCGTCGCCGCCGATCACAGCGTCGCAGTCGCAGGGCACGTCGATCTTGTCGCGGCCGTCGACGAAAACGTGCTTCGGTATCTCGGGCAGCGCACAGACCGTGCGCGCCAGCGCCCACAGCGAGGCGCGCAAGATGTTGTCGCGATCGATCCGCGCCGGCGAGGCAAAGGCGACCGCAAAGGACGATGTCGCGCAGATCTCCTCGAACAATTCCTCGCGGCGCTCGGCGGTCAGCCGCTTGGAATCGTCGATCCCCCTGGGGATTCGCTTGGGATCGAGCACGACGGCGGCCGCCACCACCGGACCCGCCAGCGGCCCGCGCCCGGCCTCGTCGCAGCCCGCCACCGGCCAGACGCCGCGCTTGATCAGCGCCCGCTCGCGGCGAAAGCTCGGCGGCGCGACGGCGATCACGCCCTTGGGCAGCTCGACCTGTTCCTTGCCGGCTTTCTTGTCAGTTCTCTTGGCGGACTTGTCCCGAATCATGCCGGGATCCTGCGAAAGTGCGCGCCCGGGCGCAACGGGAAACCCGGCACAATTCCCGTTATTCAGCGCGCCGCCGTCGCCACTCCCCGGCCTCAATCATATAAACGCTCCGGCTTCCGCGCTTGGGATCCGCAATCGTCTCCCGGAATCGCATTCCGAGCTTCTCGAGCGCGTGAATGGACGGCGCATTTCGCGGATCGACCATCCCGAGCAATCTGCCGCATTTGAGTTGCTCGAACCCGAAAACCAGCTGCGCCTCGCCGACTTCGGTTGCGATCCCCCTGCCCCATGCCCGGCGCGCAAGGACAAACCCGATCTCAAAATCGTCGGCCTCCAGCGCCTGGCATGGAGACAAACCCGCGAAGCCGATGACCTCGCCCGCGGGCTTTTCCGTCAGGACCGCCATCCCCGTGAGGCTTTCGCCGAAGGTGAATGATCTCCGGATGAAATCCTCGGCGGCTTCCCCCGCCATCGGCGCTCCGGAAAATGCAAAGCGCATCACATCGCTGTCGCCGAGGATCAGATTCTGCAGAACCGATATATCCTCTTCGGCCGTCGCGCGCAGAATCAGGCGCGGCGTCGTCAAGATGACGAGCGACTGCTTTTTCGATGCTGGCGCGGGCTCTTGGTCCATCACGCCTGAATACGGCAATTCACCAGCAGATAGAAGTGGTACGGCCCCACTATCAAGGGTTCTAATCCGCCAGATGAACCCGCCGGTCGTCGCCGACCTCGATGCCGGGCGCGACCACGACTTCCCAGGGATGGTTGTCGGGATCGCCGAAATAGCCGGAGTAACCGCCGTAGTCGGTCTTGTGCGCGGGCTTCAACAGCGACGCGCCGCAGGAGATTGCGAAATCCAGCACGGCGTCGACCTCCTCGACGGAGCCGCAATTCCAGGCGAGCGTCATTCCGCGAAAGGTTTTCGGCCGCGGCTCATCCGGCAGCGTGGCGTCGCGGGCGAGTTGATCCCACGGGTAAAGCGCGATCACGGTGCCGCCGGTGTCGAAGAAGGCGACCGCCTCGCCGGTTGCCTGCATTTTTCGGACAAAACCGAGCGCTTCGTAAAAGGCAACGCTGGCGCGCATGTCGCTGACGCCGAGCGTGATGACGGTGAACCGCGGGGTTGGTGCTTTCGTACTCATGCTACTACCTCCGCGTCATTGCCTGCGACAAACGCGAAGCGTTTGCGCAAGGGAGCGAAGCGACGAAGCAATCCATCCTTTCTTGTGGCACGATGGATTGCTTCGCTTCGCTCGCAATGACGATTACAAATCCTATCGCTTTCAGAACAAACTCAGTTGCTGTCCGCTGCGATTCGGCTTGACGAAATGATCGGTCGTCAGTTTCGAGCGGCGCTTGTTGAGGCCGAGCTTTTCGCAGGCGATCTCGAAACGCCGTCCTATCATCCAGGCCATCGGGCCGGTGCCCTTCATTCGCGTTCCCCATTGCGAGTCGTAGTCGCGCCCGCCGCGCATGTCGCGGATCAGGGTGAACACGTGACGGTAACGGTCGGGATAGTTCGCCATCAGCCATTCGCGAAACAGGTCGCGAACTTCCAGCGGCAGCCGCAGCAGCACGTAGCTTGCTTCCTTGACGCCGGCATGGGCGGCGGCATCGAGAATGCGCTCGATCTCGGAATCGTTCAGCGCGGGGATCACCGGCGCGACCATGACGGTCGCAGGGATTCCGGCCTCCGACAATTGCCGCAGCGCCTCCAGCCGCTTCGGCGGCGTCGAGGCGCGCGGCTCCATGGTGCGTGCGAGCTTGGGATCGAGCGTGGTCACGGAAATGGCGACCTTGGCCAAATTGCGCTTCGCCATCCGCTGCAGAATATCGATGTCGCGCGTCACCAGCGCCGATTTGGTGACGATGCCGACGGGGTGGCCGGCCCTATCGAGCACTTCGAGAATGCCGCGCATGATTTTGTAATCGCGCTCGATCGGCTGATAGGGATCGGTGTTGGTGCCGATCGCGATCATGCGCGGCTCGTAACCCGAAGCGGCCAGTTCCTTCTCGAGCAGTTCCGGCGCGTCGGGCTTGGCGAGCAGCTTGGATTCGAAATCGAGCCCGGGCGACAGGCCGAGAAAGGCATGCGTCGGCCGCGCGAAGCAATAGACGCAGCCATGCTCACAGCCGCGATAGGGATTGATCGAGCGGTCGAACCCGATGTCGGGCGAGTCGTTGCGGGTGATGACCTTGCGCGAGGTATCGAGCGATACCGTCGTCTTGAACGGCGGCAGGTCGTCCAGGCTCTGCCAGCCATCGTCGAAGGCGACCCGTGCCTCGGCCTCGAACCGGCCGCTCTGGTTGGACTGCGCGCCACGGCCGCGCCGCCGCTGGCCTTCGATCGCGACAGCAAGCTCAGGAAATGGTGTTGCACCCGCCGGCTCGGAGGGCGCCGTGACCGGCGGGTGCTTGAGGGCATGAGAGGATGCTCGGCTCATGAAGCGAACATAGCACGCCGAAAGAACAAATCAAGAACATCATCGAGAACAATTCACAACGACGCAGAACGTCGAAAGCACACCGGCGCCAGGTGCCGCAAAAAACTGCACGCAAACGGCTGCTTTGATTATGACAAGGTGATAACAGTGCAGCGTTTTTCCCCCGTTGAGCCACCGAAGTCTCATTCATGCTGAGCGTGATCATTCCGACCGAAGGAGTAGAACAGCCCGCCGTCGCAACGCTGGCGGCGCTGGTGCCGGGAGCCGCCGCCGGCGTCATCCGCGAAGTGCTGTTGGTGGACAGGGCCGGCAACGGCGTGATCGAACGGGTGGCCGACGTCGCCGGCTGCCGCTTTCTGGCGTTTGAAGGAACACACGCCGCGGCGCTCGCCGCTGGCGCGCGGGCGGCGCGCTCGCCATGGCTGATGTTCCTGCATGCCGGCGCGGTGCTCGACAGCGGCTGGATCGACGAGACCGCGCAATTCATCCAGAACGTATCGAGCAGCGACCGGCCGCGCGCCGGGGTGTTTCGCTATGCCCGCTCGCCCTACGCCGACACGCGGCTGCGCGACGGCTTCAAATTCGTGGCCCGCCTGATTGCCGGGCCGTCGGCGGAACAGGGGCTTCTGATCGCGCGCGATCATTATGAACGGCTTGGCGGTTATCGTCCGGATTCCCGCCGTTCCGAGACGCGGCTGCTGCGCCAGCTCGGCCGCGCCTCGCGCACCCAGTTGCGCAGTCGGATCATGGTCGTCGCCTAGGGCGGCCAGACACAAAATATCGAAAACAACCCCATGCAAAGTAGAACGGTCCCGCGTGCGCCTCGCCGGATACCTAGCGTGA
This sequence comes from Bradyrhizobium sp. SRL28, assembly GCF_018596315.1. GTDB lineage: Bacteria > Pseudomonadota > Alphaproteobacteria > Rhizobiales > Xanthobacteraceae > Bradyrhizobium. Next base: position 833,308 of record NZ_JAHEAG010000001.1, read on the forward strand.
GAATATACTTGCCAAAGGCAATTATATATTTGACAATGGCAAGTATCGAGGTGCTGCCATGTCCCAACTGGATTCCGAACAAGAAGTCGCGGCGGTTCGCGCCTTCAACCGCTTTTACACCCGCAAGCTTGGCGTGCTGGACCAGCAGCTCCTGAAGAGCCCCTTCTCGCTGAGCGAGGCGCGGGTGCTGTACGAACTCGCCCACCGTGAAGATCTCTCGGCCAAGGAGATCGGAACCGAATTGGGCCTCGATGCGGGGTATCTCAGCCGGATCGTGCAGAATTTCGATGAAGGGGGATTGATCACCCGCGAACCGCTGCCATCCGACCGCCGGCAATACCGGCTCGGGCTGACCGCCAAGGGACGTCAGACATTCGCAAAACTCGAGCGCAGCATGCAGGACGAAGTTGCGGCGATGCTGGCGATGTTGCCGCACGGCGGCAAAGCGCGCTTGATCGGGGCGATGGCCGTGATCGAACGGCTGCTCGGTGAATCCGGCGACCTGCCTTCGCACGCGATGCTGCGCGAGCCACGCCCCGGCGACATGGGGTGGGTGGTGCAAAGCCACGGCGCGTTCTACGCCCGCGAATACGGCTTCGATTCCTCGTTCGAGGGGCTCGTCGCCGAGATCGCGGCAAAGTTCCTCGCCTCATTTGATGCGTCGCGCGAGCGTTGCTGGATCGCCGAGATCGAGGGAGTGCAGGTCGGCTCGATATTCCTGGTGCGACACACCGATGACGTCGCCAAGCTGCGCCTGCTGCTGGTCGAGCCCGCCGGACGCGGACAGGGATTGGGGCAGCGGCTGGTCGGCGAGTGCATCGCGTTTGCGCGACAGTGCGGCTATCGCCGGATCACGCTGTGGACCCAGAGCATTCTGGTCGCCGCCCGCAAGATCTATCGGGAGGCCGGATTCAAACTGCTCGCCACGGAGCCGCACCGCAGCTTCGGCCAGGACCTGATCGGCGAAACCTGGGAACTGGAACTGTGAAGCCCGTGCGTCGCGACAACTCGCGGCGCGTGACGCCTGATATCCTCGAGTTCCATATCAAGCGCGCGCATCAATTGCGTGTTGAATCCTATCGCAACATGTGGCGCGCGATAGGCGCGTTGCTGATCAGGCTGAAGCGCCTTGTGCTTTAGGCCGCCGCAGATGCTCGTCGAGCCGCGGCATGATCTCGACGAAATTGCAGGGACGCGTGCGGTAATCGAGCTGGGCGGCGAGTATGCCGTCCCACGCATCGCGGCAGGCGCCCGGCGATCCCGGCAGGCAGAAGATGAAGGTCGCACCCGCGACCCCCGCGGTGGCGCGGCTCTGCACCGTCGAGGTGCCGATCTTGGCGTGGCTCAGCATATGGAAGGCGATGGAGAAACCATCCATCCGCTTTTCGAACAGCGGCTCGATCGCCTCGGGCGTCACGTCGCGGCCGGTGAAACCGGTGCCGCCGGTGGTGATGATCGCATCGACGCCGGCGTCGGCGATCCATCGCTTGATGATGACGCGGATCGCATCGACGTCGTCGACGATGATCTCACGCGCGGCAAGAAGATGACCGGCCTCGGTCAGCCGCTCCGCCAGCGTGGCGCCGGATTTGTCATCGGCCAGCGAGCGGGTGTCTGAGACCGTCAGCACCGCGATGTTGAGCGGCACGAATTGTTTGGTTTCGTCGATGGAGGACATAGCGTTGTTTCCCCGTGTCCCGGACGCGGTGCAGCGCGGAGCGATGCGCCGCAGAGCCGGGACCTATTCGTGTCCAAACGGCATGGGCCCCGGAATAGCAGCGCATCGCTGACGCGCTGCGCTGCATCCGGGGCACGAGACCGTCACAACGCTCCTGCCGCAAACGTGTTGCAGGACTGAACCGTGCCCTGCTGGTAGCCGGTCATGAACCATTGCTTGCGCTGCGCCGCGGAGCCATGGGTGAAGCTATCGGGCACCACCCTGCCCGTCGACTGCCGCTGCAGCGTGTCGTCGCCGATCGCGGTTGCCGTCCTCAGTGCCGCATCGATGTCGCCGGGTTCGATGAAGCCCGGACGTTTCTTCTCCTCGCGGTTGACCCAGACGCCGGAAAGACAATCCGCCTGCAGTTCGACCTTGACCTGCAGCAAGTTGGCCTCCGCCTTGCTGCCGGCCTGCTGTTGCAGCCGCTGCACGCGCGGCAGGATGCCGAGCAGGTTCTGGATGTGATGGCCCGCTTCATGCGCGATGATATAGGCCGTCGTGAACTTGCAGGCGCTGCCAGAGCAGCCGCGAAAGCGCGTTTCGACTTCGCGGAAGAAACTGGTGTCGAGGAATATCTGCTTGTCCGGCGGGCAATAGAACGGCCCCATCGCCGACTGCGCCATGCCGCAGCGGCCGCCATTGGTGGCGTTGCGAAACAGCACGATGCGCGGCCCCGTGTAATTCTGTCCGCTCGACTGGAAGATCTCGCTCCAGCGATCGTCGATCTCGCCGAGAATGCCGGCGATCATGCTGCCGACTTCGTCCTTCGGCGCGCCGGTCTTGGCCGGTCCCGATTTGCGATCGGTCTGGTAGGTCGGCGCCTGGTTGCCGCCGGTCAGGATTTCGGCGCCGCCGATCAGGATGCGCGGATCGATGCCGAAGGCATAGCCGACCAGGCCGAGCACGATGATGGTGCCGATGCCGAGCCCGCCACCGCCCATCGGCAGGCCAAACCCGCCGCCGCCACCACCCATTCCGCCACCGCTGTCGTCTCGACGGTCATCGATTTCGTCGCTGCGACGGAAATCATCGTAACGCATGGCGCTGTTTCCTCATCCCCGGGGCTGTTTGCTCGAATACCCAACGCAGCAATCACGTAAAATTTCCATTCCATTAATCAATAACCTGCCCGGCAAATATTGCCTAGTGCACCCAACCCCGCAATTTCTCTCGGCAATCTCTTCTCAGCAACAATACCGATTAAGTCGATTTTTACTTTGCCGGGTCAATGTATCGCCAGTCGGTTGTTTAGTCCCGCGTCGCCGACAGCGTCGCCTGAGTCAGAGTAATTGAGTCATGGTAGTGTCGCGTCGCGGGGCGTCTGCAAGGGCGCCCCGCACTAAATTTGAGTCCGAGTCCAGCGCTCGCATCGTCGTCGGCGATTGCGTCGCCGAGATGTCGAAGCTTCCGGCCGGTTCGGTCGATCTGGTGTTCGCAGATCCGCCGTATAACCTGCAGTTGAAGGGCGACCTGAAGCGCCCTGACGAATCCCATGTCGATGCCGTCAACAACGACTGGGACAAGTTTTCATCCTTCGCCGCCTATGACGATTTCACCCGTGCATGGCTGCTCGCCTGCCGCCGGATCATGAAACCGTCGGCGACGCTGTGGGTGATCGGATCCTATCACAACATTTTCCGCGTCGGCTCGATCATGCAGGACCTCGGCTTCTGGGTCCTCAATGACATCGTCTGGCGCAAGACCAACCCGATGCCGAATTTCCGCGGCCGCCGCTTCACCAATGCCCATGAAACCATGATCTGGGCGGCGCGCGACGAAAAGGCCAAGGGCTATACGTTCAATTATGAAGCCCTGAAGGCCGCCAACGAGGATGTGCAGGCGCGCTCCGACTGGCTGATCCCGCTCTGCACCGGCGAAGAGCGCCTCAAGGGCGCCGATGGCAAGAAAGTGCACCCGACCCAGAAGCCCGAGGGCCTTTTGGCTCGCGTGCTGCTGTCGTCGTCGCAGCCCGGCGATCTCGTGATCGATCCCTTCAACGGCACCGGCACGACCGGCGCCGTGGCAAAACGTCTCGGCCGCCGCTACATCGGCTTCGAACGCGACAAGACCTATGCGGCTGCGGCCGAAGCGCGCATCGCTGCCGTCGAACCGCTGCCCGAAGCGACGCTGGCGCCGTTCATGACGGCGCGCGACGCCCCGCGCGTAGCGTTCTCCGAACTGATCGAGCGCGGCATGATTCCGCCCGGCACCAAACTGGTCGATTCCAAGAAGCGCCACGGCGCCCTGGTTCGCGCCGACGGCGCCATTATGCTCGGCGACAAGGTCGGTTCGATCCACCGCATCGGCGCGGTGGCCCAAGGCTCCGGCGCCTGCAACGGCTGGACCTTCTGGCACGTCGAGACCAAGAACGGCCTCAGGCTGATCGACGAACTGCGCGCCGAAATCCGCTCCGGGATGGCGGTGGGCTGAGCCTCGTTTCACATCGTCACGAGACGCCAGACGCAGGCCCATGGCCCGGCCGCGCCAAAGCACCGCAGTGTGCGTATCTCACCGCGGGCCGGCAATGGCGCGAAACGCGGCTTTGCCCATACCCCGCGCAGCAGGCGTGATCCGCCGGCATGGCAGCCGTGTCATGTACGCGGGTGGCGATGCGCCTTTTTGCTCCTATTTGAGAGCATTCGTGGTAGATTCATTTGCCCAGAAGAGATTGCTCCCATGCGCACGCGAGGCTCCGAGTCGTTCATCGTGCTGCCACTGCTGCCGATCTTCCTGATCGGCTTGTTTCCAATGCTGCTGATGAGTTTGCTGGGCCCTGCCGGACTGATTATCCTCGGCATCCTGGTCGCCAGTGCGGGCCTGACCGACATTCTGGACGCCAACGGCACCTTCAGTGAGCAGATCATCGTCCACGGTTATGCAAAAGGATCGGAACGCAGGGGGCAACGCAGCGCTTTGCGTTCGGAAGTTCGCTTTGCGTCGGTGATGATTGCGTCGGGCGCCGCCCTTGCGATCGCCGGCATAGCCGGCCTGGCCATGGCGTAAGGCCAGTTGTTTTCGTAAGGCTGCCTTTCACGAACTCGTCGCTTGCGCACCTCGCAAAAATTTGAGCATGGACGTGCCGCCCGGCGGCGTTCCTGCCGTGTCCGGATTCCGCAATAAGCCTTCCTGCAGGAAGCAATGGGGGAAAATTCCAAATGCTCAAATTTTACTTCAACGGATCGCCCAACCCGACCAAGGTCGCCCTCTTCCTCGAAGAAGCCGGCATCGCCTACCAGCCGGTCGCCGTCGACACCCGCAAGGGCGACCAGTTCAAGCCGGAATATCTCGCCATCAATCCGAACGCCAAGGTGCCCGCGATCGACGATGACGGCGTCAAGGTGTTCGATAGCAACGCCATCCTGCTCTATCTCGCCGAAAAGACCGGCAAGTTTCTCCCCGCCAACACGCCGGCCAACCGCGGCGAATTGCTGTCATGGCTGATGTTCGCCGCCACCGGCGTCGGCCCGTATTCCGGCCAGGCCGTCCACTTCAAGCACTTCGCACCGGAAAGATCGACTACGCCCACAACCGCTATCAGTTCGAGGCGCAGCGACATTTCGGCATTCTCAACGACCACCTCGCCAACCGCCGCTATATGGTCGGCGACACCTATACCATCGTCGACATGGACGTCTGGGGCTGGGCCCGCATGATGCCCTTCGTGATGGGCGAGGACGCGGTCGCGAAATATCCCAATGTCAAGCGGCTGGTCGATGAGATCATGGCACGGCCTGCGGCGGCAAAGGCGATCGCGCTGAAGGATAGCTTCAAGTTCAAGGCCGAGATGGACGACGAGGCCCGCGGCAACATGTTCAGGCACATGAAGGTGAAGGCGGCCTGAGCGCGGCAGCACCATCGGCAATCGGCGCCCTCTTGGGCGCCGTTTTTGTTTTCGTAGGGTGGGCAAAGGAGCGAAGCGACGTGCCCACCATCCATCACCGAGCTCGCGGTGAGATGGTGGGCACGCTTCGCTCTGCCCACCCTACGCAGCCGCTACCTTCCGCTCTGCCGGGAACGGCCCGAGCACGCGTTCGACCAGCGCGGAATCGCAATATTCCTTGATCTGCTTGATCTTGCCGTTCTCGATGCGCCAGACCATGCAGTAGTGATTGTCGTAGCGCTCCCCGGACTTGGCGACATTGTCGCCGCGGGCTTCGACCACGACGTAATCGCCTTCCGCGATGAAATTGAATGCCAGCGTACGCGGCCGCCCGGCGGCCAGCAGCGATCGCAGATGCCCCATCAGGCCGTTGTTGATGGCATCAAGGCCCTTGAATTCGCCCGACCAGGAATATTGGCCGGTGACGATCCAGGTGACATCCTCGGCGACATTGTCGACGAACGTCGTTCCGCTGCGGTTTGCTGAGTCTGCGTAGATTTGTTGCACCAGTTTCTTGTTGTCGGCTGAACTCATTGATTGTCTCCGTTGTTGAGAAAGGGACCGCGTTCTCCGCGGTTGACGGACATCAGGCCGCCGGAAACGGCCTGCTGACATCGGGTTCAAGCGGCAGGCGCAGGCCGTTGGCGAGATAGCCGACCGTCCGGTAGTAGCCGGCGAGCAGCAGCAGCTCGAGGATGGCTTCATCCTCGAACGCCGCGCGCAATGCGGGCCACAGTTCGTCGCTGATGTCGCAGGTGTCGTGCAGTTCGTCGGCGAGGCGGATCAGAAGCGCGTCATTGGCTTCCCAGCAGGCGCTGTCGGCATCGCCATGCACCGTGGCGCTGACCTGTGCCTCGGTCAGGCCGGCCTCGCCGGCAAAGTAGTGTACGCGCATGCCCCATTCATATTCGCAACCGCACCGCGCGGTGACGCGATGCAGCAGGACCTCGCGCTGCCGGATGCTGAGCTTTGTTCCGGGAAGATAGCTCGGCGCACCGCGGATGAAGCGCTCGAACAGCTCGGAATGGCGCGCGAGTGTGGTGAACAAGCGAAAGGGCGGCATCCAGGATCGCGGCATGCGATCGAAAGCGGCCTGAACTTTGTCGGGATAAGGCGGGGTGGCCGGCTCCAGTCGTGCGGTCATTCAGGCGGGTCTCGTTGTTTCGAATGCCCGCCATCCTCGGCCGTCGCCGTTCATTCTTCCAATCGATAGTGAATATGATATATATTCATCTCATGAATTTGCATTCGCTTGACCTCAATTTGCTGGTGGCGCTCGACGCCTTGCTCAGGGAAGCCAATGTCAGCCGCGCGGCGATGCGGATCGGGCTATCGCAGCCGGCCGCCAGCCATGCGCTGCAGCGGCTGCGCGACCTGATCGGCGATCCATTGTTGGTTCGCACCGGCGCGCGTATGGAGTTGACGCCGCGGGCGCAAGCCTTGCGCGCGCCCCTGGCGCAGGCGCTCGATCAGGTGCGCTCCCTGTTCATCGCCGATGAGTTCGACGCCGCGAGGAGTGAGCGCCAGTTTCGCTTGATGATGCCTGACCTCGCTGTCGAGCTTTTGATGCCGCCGCTGATGGAGAAGATCACCAAACAAGCGCCGAACGTCCGGATCGACGTGGTGCCATGGCGGGGGCCAGCGATCTTCACCGCCGAATTCGCCCGCACCATCGATCTGGTAATCTCGATCGGCAACGCCTTCACCGGATTTCACCGGCAACGGCTTTACACCGACAGCGACGCGCTCGCGGTGCGGCGCGGCCACCCCATCGGCGCGCGGCTGAAGCGGCCGGACGTATTTCTGGACGCGCGCCACGTCGCTGTCGTGATCCGCGGCCAGAGCGAGGACCTGATCGACATGTGGTTGCGCCCCAAGGGCATCGAGCGGCGGATCGCGCTCGTCGTGCCCGGTTATATCGAGGCATTGCACGTCACGGCGCGCACCGACCTCGTCGCCTTCGTGCCGCGCCGCCTGATCGGCGCGCTGTCCCGGCAATTGTCTCTTTCAACCATCACGCCGCCGCTCGATCCCGGGATCGACGAGCAGTTCATGTTCTACCCGACCCGCGCCCAGATGGACCCCGGCTCGATCTGGCTGCGCAACATCATGCTCGGCATCGGCCGCGAGATGGAGCGGGGGAAAAAGGCTGCGTAACTGCGTAGGGTGGGCAAAGCGAAGCGTGCCCACCATTTCAAGCAAACGATATTGGAGAGATGGTGGGCACGCTACCTACAAGCGACGAGCTCAAGCCTTCGCCTCCGCCAGCACCTTCTGCACCGCCGGCCGTTCCGACATCCGCTTGCGGTGAGCCGCCACCATCGGCAGCGGCGCAAGATCGACGCCATCGCCTTCCAGCCAAAGCGCGATCGTAAACAGATAGGGGTCGCAGATCGTATACTGCTCACCCATCACCCACGGCCCCTTCAGCATGTCGCGCTCGATCAGCGCGAACGCTGCGGCCATCGTCTCCGGCACCTTGCGCTTCATGTCGGTGAACGAGGATTCCTCGACCGCCCAGCGATAGCCGCGCATCTTGTGGGCGTGGGAAACATGCACCGTTGAGCAGAGATAGCTGTTGAAGGACTGAGCTTGCGCGAACGCGAAGGGATCATCGGGCACCAGCTTGGCCTGCGGAAAGCTCTGCGCAATGTAGGCGAGGATCGCCGGCGTTTCGGTCAGGGTGCCGCGGTCCGTCACCAGCGCCGGCACCCGGCCCTTCGGATTGATCGCAAGATATTGCGGGGTGGTCTGCTGGCTGTTCTTGAAGTCGAGCCGCTCTGCCGTGTAGGGGGCTCCGGCCTCTTCCAAAGCGATATGCGAAGCCAGCGCGCAGGTGCCGGGGGCGGTATAGAGCTTGAACATGTTGATCCTCTCGGTGGGAACCGGAGGTTAACCGCGCGTCTGTCCGCCGTCCATCCCCGCAGCGTTGCAGCGCTCTGCGCCAACACAACCCCTCGCGTGCGGCCAGCATGCGCACGCCACAGGGGCGCTCACGCCGCGCGCCGCTGAAGCTTTCCTTTGATATAGACGCTAACGATCGTCTCATCGGCGGGATAATGCTCGGGCGCGACCGCCGTGATCTGGGCCTGAATGCATTTCCACGTGCCATTCTCGAACAGGTAGGTATCGGTATAAGTGGTCATGCCGGTCACTTCATTTCCATCGCGGCGGCGCGTGTATTTGTTGGTGGAACGCACCAGCGCAACGTCGCCGACCACTGTAATGAGTTCATCACGGACGTCCCAATACACGATGACCTCGGGATCGAAGGCCGTTGCCCAATATTTCAGATAGGTCGCGCGGTCCCAGCGTTGGCCTGTGGGCCAGATATTGATGAAGCAGGGATGAAGAATGGCGTCGTGCGAGGGCACGTCGTTGGTCACAAAGTTATGGATGAAGCGGGCGTTCAACGCGCGCAATTCGTCCATGGTGTCGGCCGATTGATGATCACGCACAGCAGGTTGCATCTCTATTCTCCTGGGCCTTGTCAAAGCGCCAGTTGGCGCGCCTTCTCGGCGGTCGCACTGTCCGCCGGAAAGAAACATTCGATCTTGATCTGCTGCAACGCCGCGTCCGTCGGCATCGCGAGCGTCGTGAAGGTGGAAAAGAAGGTAAGGCGGTAGTCGCCCTTCGCGAGTTGCATCGTCATGACAGGCGAGGACGCTTGCGAATGGCGTGGAAGCCGCCATTCGGCCGACAGCCCGGGATAGACCATGATTTCATCGAGCAATTGCGCCGCCGCCCGACTGCCCTGCGCGACATCGCGATGCAGGATCTGGATCAACTGCCGGGCGAACTCGTCCCAGTTCAACATGAACTGCCGCAGGCCCTTTGGATGAAAAACGACGTGCATGGCGTTGTCCGCAAGCCCGTTTTCCATCTCGTACGAATCACGAAACGGCTTGAGCAGGCGCGCCGACGCCTGATTGCGGATGCGAACATCCCAGTGCCCGTCGATCACGATCCCCGGATAGGGCTCCTGCTGCCGGAGAATGAAATCCAGCGCCTGCCGCACCGGCTGCAGATTTTCGGCCGCCAGCCCCTTGTCGCCATAAGGCGGCACGAAGCCCGCCGCGACATGCAGCGCATTCCTCTCCTCGAGCGGCAGATCGAGCGCGCTGCCGAGCAACTGCACCATCTCGCGGCTCGGCTGCGACCGGCCGGTCTCCAGAAAGCACAGATGCCTGGCCGACACGTTTGCGTCCGTCGCCAGTTCGATCTGGGTCAGCCGACGAACGCTGCGCCAATGCTTCAGCAGTCGGCTGAAATGTCCGGCCGGTATTTCGTGCGAGTTCGTGTCTGAAGCAGCCATGACGACAATCTAGACCATCGCATCAGGACGGCAATTACCTCCGATGTAAGTGACGAGCCCCGCAAACCCTTGCAGACTGAACCCCATAGCAACCGAAGTTCAAGGACAGCATGGATGGACAAGAGCGCAATCACGAAAACCCTGACGCAATATATGGCGGCCTGGAACGAGCCTGATGATACGGCCAGACGCGCCTTGCTCGGGCAATGCTGGAGCGACGGCGGCGTCTATCTCGATCCGAATGTCTCGCTGGCCGGGCGTGACGCACTGGCGACGCAGATCGCCACGGTTCAGGCCAGCCGCCCCGGCGCGCGGCTCGAATTCATGAGCGGTATCGACGTGCATCACAACGTGGTCCGCTTCCTCTGGCGCCTGGTGCGCGCGGATGGAACCTGCGGCGACACGTCAATCGATTTTGGCGAGGTCGGTCCCGACGGCCGGCTGATCAAGATCGTCGGCTTCTTCGGTCCACCCCCTGCGCTCCCGTAATTGCCCGGGTGCATGGAGATTGCCGCCCGGCTTTCGCAGTTGCCCCCTTGCCTCCTCTCATGTCATGACGCCCAAGGAGTAAGAGGGGCGTACCATGACTGTTCTCATCGCGGGCGGCGGCATCGGCGGGCTGACACTGGCACTCAGCCTGCACCAGATCGGCGTTCCCGCCAGGGTCTTTGAAAGCGTGCCCGAGCTGCGGCCGCTCGGCGTCGGTATCAACGTGTTGCCGCATGCGGTGCGCGAATTGATCGAGCTCGGCCTGCACGACAAGCTCGATGCGCACGCTGTCCGCACCAAGGAGCTCGCGTATTTCTCCAAGCACGGCAAGCCGATCTGGAGCGAGCCGCGCGGCATCGAGGCCGGTTACAAATGGCCGCAATTTTCGATCCATCGCGGCACGCTGCAGCAGATTTTGCTCGATGCCGCGATTGAGCGGCTGGGAAAAGAGAACATCCTCACCAGCCATCATCTCGCCGGCTGGACCGAGACGGAAAACGGCGTGCGCGCCGAATTCATCGACAAGGCGACCGGAAAGTCAAAAGGCCATCACGACGGCACGCTATTGATCGCGGCCGACGGCATCCATTCGGCGGTTCGCGAAAAGCTCTATCCCGGCGAAGGCCCGCCGATCTGGAACGGGCGCATCCTGTGGCGCGGCATTACCGACAGCGACGCCTTCCTGTCCGGCCGTACCATGATCATGGCCGGCCACGAGATCCTGAAGTTCGTCTGCTATCCGATTTCGAAGCAGGCAGACAGCGCGGGCAAGTTCAAAATCAACTGGGTGGCCGAGCGGCATATGCCGCCGACCTATCAGTGGCGGCGCGAGGATTATAACCGCACTGCAAAACTCGAAGAGTTTCTGCCCTGGTTCAAGGACTGGAAATTCGACTGGCTCGACGTGCCCGGCTTGATCGAGAACTGCCCGCACGCCTACGAATATCCCCTCGTCGACCGCGATCCCGTTGCGCAATGGACGTTCGGCCGGGTCACGCTGATGGGCGACGCCGCACATCCGATGTACCCGATCGGCTCCAACGGCGCGTCGCAGGCGATTTTGGACGCGCGCGTCATCACCCGCGAAATCCTGGCGCATGGCGCGACCAACGCCGCACTTGTTGCTTACGAAGCCGAGCGCCGGCCGGCGACAACCGACCTCGTGATGCTCAACCGCCGCAACGGCCCCGAGCAGGTGATGCAGATGGTCGAAGAGCGCGCGCCCGACGGCTACAATGTCGTCACCGATGTGCTCTCGCTGAAAGAGCTGGAAGACATCGCCGCCAACTACAAGCGTGTCGCCGGCTTCCAGGTCGAGGGCCTCAACGCCAAGCCGCCGATCGTCCAGCTCACGCGGGAAGCACCGCGGGCTGCAGGCTAGCCGAAGGGGCGATGGCCTTCGCGGTCTCGACCAGCCGCGCGCTGGTCGTGGCCGTCGCCAGCAGCGTGCCATCCGCGGCCGTCAACCGCCCCTCCACAAAGGCAACGGTCTTGCCAAGATGGGTGACCCTGGCCTCGCCTGTGATCGGCCCGGGCTTCGCCGGCGCCAGAAAATTCACGGTCATGGTGATGGTCGCCGTGTAGAGTTTTCCGTCTGTCATGGTGAACACCGCCGGCCCCATGGTGTCGTCGAGCATCGCCGAGAGAATGCCGCCCTGCACGAAGCCGGCCGGGTTGCAGAAATCCCGTTTGCCGTCGAATCCAATACGGATCCAGCCCTCCTTCGGCCGCGCGTCGAGCACGTGCCAGCCGAGCAGTCTGGAAGACGGCGGCGTGGGGATAGTGTCAAGAGCGGTGCTGATCATGGGAACCTCCGTTAGGCTCCCGGTCTAACGCAAGCCTGCTGCCAGCATGGTGTCAGCAGGCTTCGGCGCGCCGCGCCTAGAGGTCCAGCCCGTGTGTGATCGCTTTGCGCATCACGTTGGGCAAAGCCTCGTCAGCCAGTGTTGCGATCGGCACCCAGCGCATGCCCTCCGGCGCCCGCGTGCGCGCGGGAAGCTGGGCGGTATAGATCACAAGCTCAAGCGGAAAATGGGTGAAGACGTGGGTCACGACGCCTGCCTTGCGATGCCAGCGCGCCACGCCCTTGAGCGCAGGCGCCTGCTTCAGCGCCGCCTTGTCGTCCTGCCCGGCCAGCCATTCCGAGCCTGGTACTTCGGTCATTCCGCCGAGCAGGCCTTTTTCCGCCCGCGTACGCACAAGGAGTTCATCGCCGCGCGTGACGATAAAGGCGGCCCCGCGGCGCAGGGTACCCGCCTTCTTCGGCGCCTTGCGCGGAAAGATCTTCTGATCGCCGCGCAAGCGGGCGGCGCAGTCATCATTCAACGGGCATAACGCACAGGCCGGCTTCTTTGGCGTGCAGATCGAAGAGCCCAGATCCATCAGCGCCTGCGCGCTATCGCCGGCGCGAGACTTCTCGTCGCCGGCGCGGGATGGTCCGAGCAACGTCGACGCCAATTCCTGTATGAGCGGCTTGGCCTGCGGCAGCGGCTCTTCGACCGCGTAAAGCCGCGACACCACGCGCTCGATATTGCCGTCCACCGGCATGGTTCTGATGTCGAAGGCGATCGCACCGATTGCCGCCGCCGTGTATGGCCCGATCCCCGGCAATTTGCGCAGGCCTTCCTCGGTGTCGGGAAACACCCCGCCATGGTCGCGCAGCACCGCCACCGCGCAGGCATGGAGATTGCGCGCGCGCGAATAATAGCCGAGCCCGGCCCACATCCGCAGCACGTCATCCTGCGAGGCGCGGCCGAGCGCGGCGACATCCGGCCAGCGCGCCAGAAACTTCTCGAAATACGGCCCGACCGTTTTGACGCCGGTCTGCTGCAGCATGATCTCGGACAGCCAGACCCGGTACGGATCGGCCCGCTCCCCCGCCGGTGGCCGCCATGGCAACCGACGGCGATGACGGTCGTACCAGTCGAGCAGCAGCGCGGGGCGGGAGGCGCTGCTCTCGGAAGGGACTGCCAGTCGCGTGATTTTGGCTGCCGCGGAAGAAGTCATTCGTGCACTCTAATGTCGGAACGCAAATCTCTCCACGTCATGCCCGGGCTTGTCCCGGGCATCCACGTCTTTCTTCTTTGTAGCAGTTCAAGACGTGGATGGCCGGGGCGTAGGCGAGCGGAAGCAACGCCGTCCTTCAGACGGCTATGCCCGGCCATGACGGCGGAGATGGCGCCGGCGACGAGCAAGGTGATATAAAGCCCCATGTCCAAACCCGGCCCGATCTCGGCAAAACCCCTCTCCGTCCTGCTCAGCGACGTCTTTTCCGACGCCTACGCCAAGCAGGGTTTTGCCGCGCGCGAACTGGTGACGCGCTGGGCCGACATCGCCGGCCCCGAAATCGCCGCCCACTCCGAGCCGCTGAAGATGCAATGGCCGCGGCCGGTGGAGGGGCAGCCGCAGGAGCCGGCTACGCTGATATTGCGGGTCGAGGGCCCTGCGGCGCTGGAGATCCAGCATTCGTCCGACGTCATCCTGCAACGGGTCAACCGCTTCTTCGGCTGGAGCGCGGTCGGCCGGCTGGCGCTGCGGCAGGCGCCGCTGTCGCGCCGGGCCAGTCCCGCGCGCAGCCGCGCGCCGGACCCGAAATCGGTGGCACAGGTCGCCGAAACCCTGTCCGCGGTGGAGGACGAGGAACTGCGCGCCGCGCTGGCCCGGCTCGGCGCCGCGATCAAGCGAAATTGAGCCTTAGGCGCGGCGCAGCCGCTGCAACCCGCCATTGCCACAACTGGCGTTTCAAGCTAGCGAAGGCTTCTTTTCGTACTTCTTTCGGGCGTGAACGCGCCACTCGGGAGCAGACTTGATGATTACGCGCCGCGCCTTCACCGCCGCCCTGTCGCTGACCGGGCTGACCGCCCTCGCAGGCTTCTCGCCGCTGCGGCTGATCACGGATGCCATCGCACAAGGCGCCGCCGACGTCGCCAAGCCGCAATCCTTGCCGGACATGGCGCTTGGACCTGCCAACGCCACCGTGACCATCACCGAATATGCCTCGATGACCTGCCCGCATTGCGCCGCGTTCACCGAAAAAGTGTTTCCGAAGATCAAGTCGGAATTCATCGACAGCGGCAAGATCCGCTTCGTGTTCCGCGAATTCCCGCTCGACATCAAGGCTGCCGCCGGCTCGATGCTGGCGCGCTGCATCGCCAAGGACGACGCGCCGAAGTTTTTTGCCGTGATCGACCTTCTGTTCAGGCAGCAGAACGACTGGGTGGTGAAGAACACCACGGAGACGCTGACCCGGATCGGCAAGCAGGCCGGCCTCACCCAGGCGCAGGTCGAGGATTGCCTGAAGGATCAGGCGCTGCTCGACAAGATCGCGGCCGACCAGAAGTTCGCCGCAGATGTCCTGAAGGTGCAGTCGACACCGACCTTTTTCATTAACGGCGAGATGCTCAAGGGTGAGCAGAGCTTCGAGGAATTCGCAAAGCGCATCAATTCGCTGTTGAAAAGCTGATTCGCCCAGGCGGATTCATTCGAGCCGATAAGTCCAGCAAAAGGCTCGGCACAAGCGCTTCAAAAGCCTTGGGAAAAGCCCCGCGGGGCCGTTGCCCTCCGGCCCCAGCCTCGCCATTGTCGCGCTCCAGAAGAGCCGCAATGGGCGTCTCATCCACACCGACATTGCCTTCTATGGTATTGTCACGGCAGGGAGATTCGCGCCCGGCCAACAGAGATTTGTGTTCATGAAACTTACGCGCCTCCGCCTCCACGGTTTCAAGTCGTTCGTTGAACCCACTGATTTCATGATCGAACCCGGCCTCACCGGCGTGGTCGGACCGAACGGCTGCGGCAAATCGAATCTCGTCGAGGCGCTGCGCTGGGCGATGGGCGAGACCTCGCACAAATCGCTGCGCGCCGCCGACATGGATGCGGTGATCTTCGCCGGTTCCGGGAACCGCCCGGCGCGCAACCACGCCGAAGTTGTCATGACGATCGACAATTCCGATCGCACGGCGCCAGCCGCAGTCAATGATAGCCAGCTTCTTGAGATCTCTCGCCGCATCGAGCGCGAGTCCGGCTCGGCCTATCGCATCAACGGCCGCGACGTCCGCGCCCGCGACGTGCAGATCCTGTTTGCCGATGCCGCCACCGGCGCGCGTTCGCCGGCGCTGGTTCACCAGGGCAAGATCGGCGAGATCATTCAGGCGAAACCCGAACAGCGCCGCCGCGTGCTGGAAGACGCTGCCGGCGTCGCCGGCCTGCATGCCCGCCGCCACGAAGCCGAGCTGCGGCTGAAGGCGGCCGAAACCAACCTCACCCGCGTCGAGGACGTGATCGGGCAATTGTCCGGCCAGATGGAAGGGTTGAAGAAGCAGGCCCGTCAGGCCATTCGTTTCCGCGAAGTCGCCGCCAAGGTGCGCAAGGCGGAAGCCACGCTGTTCCATCTGCGCTGGCTGGAAGCCAATGTCGACGTCGCGGAAGCCGGGCATACCCACGACATCAACGTCCGCGAGATGGCCGAGCGCACCCGCGAACAGGCCGAGGCCGCGCGTATCCAGGCGATCCGCGCCTCCGAACTCCCTGCCCTGCGCGAGGGCGAAGCCCGCGCTGCGGCGGGGCTGCAGCGCCTCACCAATGCGCGCGAACAGCTTGACCGCGAGGAAGGGCGCGCCAAGGAGCGCGTCGCCGAGCTCGACCGGCGGCTGACGCAATTCGCCGCCGACATCGCGCGCGAACAGCAGCAGACCTCCGATGCAGAGATCGCGCTGCAGCGGCTCGACACGGAAGACGCCGAGTTAAAGGAAGAGATCAAGTCGCGCGTCGAAAAGCGCTCCGGCGTTGATGAACGCGTGTCAGACGCCGAGACAACGCTGGCCGCCGCCGAGCGCATGTTCGGCGAACTGACCACCGCGCTGGCCGACCTTACCGCCAAGCGCAAGCAGCTCGAAGCCGGTGTACGCACCCACCGCGACCGGCTGGCCCGGCTCGATCAGGAAATCGCCAGCGTCCAGGCCGACGAGCAGAAACTCAGCGACGAGACCGGCAATCTCGGTGACCTCGACGTGCTCGCCGCGACCATGGAGACCGCGCAGGAAACGCTGGCGGCGTCCGAAGCCGCAGCCCAAGCCAGCGAGACCGGTCACGTCGCCGCGCGGCAGAAGCTCGAAGCCTCCCGCGCTCCGCTCACCGAGGCCGACAAGCGCGTGCAGCGGCTGGAGACCGAAGCGCGCACGATTTCAAAACTCGTCAACGGCGAGACCAAGAATTTGTGGCCGCCGATCATCGACGGCGTCACCGTCACCAAGGGCTATGAAAAAGCGATCGGCGCCGTCCTCGGCGACGATCTTGACGCCCCCGTCGACCCCTCCGCGCCGATGCGCTGGACCCATGCGGGTGCGAGCTTCGACGATCCGTTGCTGCCGGCCGGCGTCGACCCGCTTGCCGCCCACGTCGAGGCGCCGTCCGAGCTGGCGCGTCGTCTCGCGCAGATCGGCGTCGTGCCGAAGGAGCGCGGCGCCGAACTGGTTTCGCAATTGAAGACCGGCCAGCGGCTGGTGTCGCTGGAAGGCGACGTCTGGCGCTGGGACGGTTTTGTCGCGGCTGCGCACGCGCCGACCGGCGCCGCACGGCGTCTTGCCGAACGCGCGCGCCTCGTCGATATCGAACATGAGCTGGAGCAGGCCCGTACCGACGCCGCCAATAAGCGGCAGGCCTTGGAAGACGCCGAGGCCGAACTGAAGGCGGCCTCCGCCGCCGAGTCCGCCGCCCGCGAAGCCTGGCGGGCTGCGCAACGCGAAGCCGATGCGGCGCGCGAACGCCATGCCACGACCGAGCGAGAGATCAATCGCCACGCCGCGCGCAAATCCGCGCTGACCGAAGCCCATACCCGGCTCGCCGCCGATCGCAGCGAGGCCGAGGCCGCGCATGAGAGCGCCAACGCCGCGCTGGCCGAGTTACCGCCAACCGATGAGACGGAAGCGAAACTTAGCGCCGTTCGCTCCGAGATTGACGGGCACCGCCGCTTTGCCGCGCAAGTGCGGGCCGAAGCCCAGGCGCTGGCGCGCGAGGCCGAACTAGCCGACAAGCGCGTGCAGGCGATAACGGCCGAGCGCACCGAATGGCAGAACCGCAGGCAAAGCTCGGCCTCCCAGGTCGCCACCGTCGAGGCGCGTATCACCGAAGTGACGGCCGAGCGCGCCGACCTTGAAAATGCACCGGCGCTGTTTGCCGAAAAGCGCCGCGCGCTGATCAACGAAATCGAGTCCGCCGAAAGCGCCCGCCGCGTCGCCGCCGACGCGCTCGCCGCCGCCGAGAGCGTGATGGCGCAGACCGACCGCGAAGCCAAGGCATCGCTCGAGGCGCTCTCCTCTGCCCGCGAAGCCTGCGCCCGCGCCGAAGAGCGCATGGAAGGCACCAAGCGCCGGCTTTCCGACATCGAGCGCGAAATCCACGACATGCTCGAAGTCGAGCCGCATGCGGTGGCAGCGATGGCCGAGATCGAGCCCGGCGCGGAACTGCCGCCACTCAACGAGATCGAGGAAAGCCTCGAAAAGCTGCGCCGCGATCGCGAGCGCCTGGGCGCCGTCAATCTGCGCGCCGAGGAAGAGCTGCGCGAGGTCGAGACCCAGCACACCGCGCTGACCACCGAGCGCGACGACCTCGTCGAAGCCATCAAGCGGCTGCGCCAGGGCATCCAGAGCCTCAATAAGGAAGCCCGCGAGCGGCTGTTGACCTCGTTCGAGACCGTCAACGAGCACTTCAAGCGGCTGTTCACGGAACTGTTCGGCGGCGGCGAAGCAGCACTTCATCTGATCGAAAGCGACGATCCGCTGGAGGCTGGTCTGGAAATCATCGCAAAACCGCCCGGCAAGAAGCCGCAGACGCTGTCGCTGCTGTCAGGTGGCGAGCAGGCGCTGACGGCGCTGGCGTTGATCTTCGCGGTGTTCCTCACCAACCCGTCGCCGATCTGCGTGCTGGACGAAGTCGACGCCCCGCTCGACGACCACAACGTGGAGCGGTTCTGTAACCTGCTGCACGAAATGACGTCGTCGACGGAAACCCGCTTCATCATCATCACGCACAATCCGATCACGATGGCGCGGATGAACCGGCTGTTCGGCGTCACCATGGCCGAACGCGGCGTGTCGCAACTGGTCTCGGTCGGCCTCGACGACGCCGTGAAGATCCTGGATCAGATCGTGGCGTGAGATCGCCCGTTTACCCGATTGACGTCATCATCCGCGAAGGCGGATGATCCAGTACGCCGCGCTTTCTGTGAGACTCTCAACCTTCTCGGCGTACTGGATGCCCGCCTACGCGGGCATGACGAGAACAAATGACCTCACCCGACCTCCCCGCTGAACTGAAAGCCGCGCTCGACGGCAAGCTGCGGGGTTTTTCGCGCAGCGACGCTGCCGGCCGCGCAGCTTCAATCTCGAAAACCTATCGCGACGGCGGCGGCTCCGGCGGCATCCGGTCGGAAACCGATGCACTGGCCTACGCACTGGCGCGGATGCCCGCGACCTATGCCGCAGTAACGGCGAGCCTGAACGCGCTCGTCGAGATCAGGCCGGAGTTCGCGCCCAACAGCCTGCTCGATGTCGGCGCCGGGCCGGGAACCGCGACCTGGGCAGCGGCGGAGGCTTTCCCCTCACTGCAGCGCTTTGCACTGCTCGATGCCAACAATACCTTGCGCACGCTGGCGCTCGACCTCGCACGGGACAGCACGCGTCTTCGTCAGATCAACTACGACCGCGGCGAAGCCCGCGCCGCTCTGACCAGCGCGGATGCGGCCGATCTCGTCGTGGCGAGCTACGTGATCGGCGAGATCGGCGACGCCGAGCGGCGTACGCTCGCCGAACTGATGTGGGAAAAGACCCGCAACACGCTGCTCGTCGTCGAACCCGGTACGCCTGCAGGCTACGCAAGGATCATCGAGCTGAGAGGAAGGTTGATCGCTCTCGGCGCACACGTCGCCGCCCCCTGCCCGCACGACGGCCAATGCCCGCTGCAGCCGCCCGACTGGTGCCATTTCACCCAGCGCCTGCAGCGCTCGCGCGCGCATAAGCAGGTCAAGGGCGCGGAGCTGCCGTTCGAAGACGAAAGGTTCTCCTATGTTGCACTCGCGCGCGCGCCGGTCGCACAGCGCCCTTCCCGCGTGCTGGCGCAACCGGCCGTCAGCAAGGTCGAAATAACAGCAAAGCTCTGCACTCCGGATGGTCTCGCCCTCACAAAGGTGCCTCGCCGCACCAAGGCGGATTACGCCGCCGCCCGGCGCTGGCGGTGGGGGGACGCTGTTAATTGACCCGTCATTCCGGGATGGTCCGTAGGACCAGACCCGGAATCTCGAGATTCCGGGTTCGATGCTTTGCATCGCCCCGGAATGACGACGGAGTGTTCGCCGCTTGAACTTATCCCGCCCCACTTCCGACTAAAGCCATGCCCCAACTCGCGGCGGGCTGCCGCGCGCCCGGTTTTTCGTCTAGTTTCCCTGCCTCTTCGTCCCACAGGAGTTGTCCGTCATGTCGACCGGCTGGATCGTTCTCGGCGTCATCGTCATCATCGTGCTGTTTGCCTTCGGGGCGTATAACCGCCTCGTCGCGCTCAGCCAGCGCGTCAGTCAGGCCTTTGCCGACATCGACGTCCAGCTCAAGCAGCGCCACGACCTGATCCCGAACCTGGTCGAGACGGTCAAGGGCTACGCCTCGCACGAGCGCGGCACGCTCGACGACGTCATCAAGGCGCGCAATTCGGCGATGTCGGCGCAGGGGCCTGCACAGGTGTCCGCCGCCGAGAACCAGCTGAGCGGGGCGCTCGGGCGCCTGATCGCGCTGTCGGAGGCTTATCCGGACCTCAAGGCCAACGCCAATTTCCAGCAGTTGGCGAGCGAACTGTCCGATCTCGAAAACAAGATCGCCGCCAGCCGACGTTTCTTCAACAACGCGGTCCAAGAATACAACACCGGCATCCAGCAGCTTCCCGCGGCGCTGTTCGCCGGCATGTTCGGCTTCACCCGCAAGGAATTTTTCGACCTCGGCGCCAGCCGCACCGAAGTCGAGGCCGTGCCGACCGTGAAGTTCTGACGCTTCAAACACCCGGCAGAGCAGCCTCATCATGGCCGCGTATGGTCTCTACACGCATATCGCATCGAACAAGTTTCGTTCGATGCTGCTGCTCGCCGGCCTGTTCCTGCTGATCTACGTGCTGGTGTTTGCCGGCGCGCTGGTCGCGGAAGTGCTGATCAACAGCAACGCCTCGGTCGACTATTACCTGATGCGCGCATCGCGCGATCTGATCGCGGCCTTGCCCTACGCGACAATCATCGCCGCGCTGTGGATCGTGATCGCCTATTTCTTCCACCAGAACATGATCGACGCCGTAACCGGCGGTGAGAGCGTGACGCGGCAGCAGCAGCCGCGGCTCTATAATCTCCTGGAAAATCTTTGCATCTCGCGCGGCATCCCGATGCCGAAGCTGAAGGTGATGGACAGCCCGGCGCTGAACGCATTCGCAAGCGGCCTCAACCGGCGGCAATACACCGTTACGGTCACATCGGGGCTTCTGGAGGCGCTCAACGACCAGGAAATCGAAGCCGTGCTCGGCCACGAGCTGACACATATCCGCAACGGCGACGTTCAGTTGATGGTGATCGCGGTCATCATCGCCGGCGTGGTCGGTTTCTTCGGCGAGCTGTTCTTTCGCATGTTCACCAACCTGTCGTGGAATTCCAGCGGCAGCGGCTATTCGTCATCGTCGTCTTCATCGTCCTCTTCTTCATCGTCCGACCGCGACAGCAAGGGCGGCGGCGGCGCAATCATCGCGATCATCATCGCGGTGGCGCTGATCCTGCTGGCTTGGCTGTTGTCGCAAGTCGTGAAGCTCGCGCTGTCGCGGTCGCGCGAGTTGCTGGCTGACGCCGGCTCGGTCGAACTCACCAAGAATCCCGATGCCATGATCACGGCGCTGCGCAAGATCGAGAACCGCGGCGAGCTTCCCGGCGCGACGTCCGCGGTCATGGAGCTCTGCGTCGACAATCCGCGCGAGGGGTTTGCCGACCTGTTCGCGACCCATCCGTCGGTGGACAGGCGCGTCAAGGCGCTGGTGCAGTTCGCCGGCGGTCATGATCCCGGCCCACTCGCCCTGCCGTCGGACACGGAAGGCGAATCCGACGAGCCGAAGGAATCGGACTCCGGGCAGCTCCAACCGCCGGTTCCCCGCGGCCCGTGGAGCGATGCCAACGAGCCCGCCGGCGTTCCGGGCACTCGCCTCGGACCCTCCGATGGCCCTTGGGGCCCGCACCGCTAAGAAGCCGCCCGATCCCGCCCCCCGGATTAACGAATTCGGTATGAATCATGGCGATGGGCTTCTAAGGAATTGAATTCTCCCTTGTTTCTGCCATGTTCGCGCCCAAAGCAGGGAATGGGGCCACCCGATCGCTCCCGCGGCCGGGGACGTTGTTCAAAGGAATTCCATGGCAAAGCCAGTCGTGATTGTGGTGGGCGCGGACAAGGGCGGGGTCGGCAAGACGACCGTGTCGCGGACGCTCCTGGATTACTTCAGCGCCAACAACGTGCCGACCCGGGCATTCGACACCGAATCCCCGCGCGGCACCCTGAAGCGGTTCCATCCTGACATCACCGAGATCGTCGACATGACGACAACCTCGGACCAGATGAAGATCTTCGATACGCTGAACGCGGCCAGCCCCTCCGTCACCGTAATCGACGTCCGCGCCGGACTGTTGTCTCCGGCGCTGGCCTCGCTGCGCGACATCGGCTTTCTCGACGCGGCCAAGGCGGGTCAGATCACCTTCGCCGTGTTCCATATATTGGGCCCCTCGATCGCCTCGCTGGATGAAATCGCCGAGACCGCGGGTTTCATGCAGGGCGCCAAATATTTCCTGGTGAAGAACTTCATCAACGACACCCAGTTCTTCCAGTGGGACCAGTCGACCTACAACTCCTACTTTCACCGCATCAAGGACGCTACCGACCTCGTCATCCCCAAGCTCAACGAAATGGCCTACGAGCAGGTCGAGGTTTCCTCCGTGCCGTTCCTCAAATTCGTCGCCAACAAGGGCAAGGAGGACGAAGCCGCGAACTATTCGTTCGTGCTGCGCGGCTATGTCCGGCACTGGCTCGCCAATGTCTGGAGCGAGTTCGATCGCATCAAGCTGACCGATCTCGTCGGCGCCAAGCCTGGCGTGCGCGGCGGTGAAAAATAGTCGCGCACCCGCCGCGATGGGGGCTGGAATAGGCGAAGAATTCCCTTGATATAGCGGGTGATGAGCTCAACACCCGTCTACATCATCTGCTCGCCCCGGCCGCTTGTCGGCAAGACGCTGCTTGCGCGGCTCCTGAGCGAGTTCCTGCTGCTGAAGAACGGTTCGGTTGCCTCCTTCGACATCAACCTGAAGGAACCATCGCTGCTCGAATATCTGCCGCGCCTGACCGAGACGGCCGACGTCATGGACACCTACGGCAAGATGCAGCTCATGGACCGCCTGATCGTCAACGACGGTATCGCCAAGGTGATCGACCTCGGCTTTCATGCGTTTGACGAGTTCTTCAAGATGACCAACGAGATCGGCTTCCTGAAAGAAGCTGTGCGGCGCAGCGTCGCGCCGATCATCCTGTTCGTGGCCGATACCGACCGCGTTTCCGCGCGCGCCTATCCGACGTTGCGGGAGCAGTTCCCGCTGAAAGCGCTGATTGCGATCGACAACGAGCATGTGGTGCGCGGCGAGCTGCCCGAGGCGATGGGCCTCGGACGGGTGCTGCGAATAACGGCCCTGCCCTCCTTCCTGAAGACCTATGTCGACCGGGTGAGCTTTTCCTTCACCGACTACCTGCGCAACGAGAGGGACTCGTCGACCGAGCTGCACCAGTGGATCCGCAGGAACTACACCAGCTTTCGCGAGCTTGAGTTCAGCCTGCTCCCGCAGCAGTCGTGAGCCCTTGCGACGGGTGCCGCCCCACAATATTACCCGGGTAATATTGACATAACCGCCTTGTCAGGTACCGCCTCGGCCTGACTCCAACCGGCGAGGCCATCCCCGTGACATCAGACAGAAAGGCGGCCATCGCGGCCTACAAGGAGCGAAAAACCTTCGCAGGGATTTTCGTCATCCGCTGCAAGGCCTCGGCCCAGGCATGGGTCGGCCAGACGCCCAATCTGGAGAAGATCCAGAACCGGATCTGGTTCACGCTGCGCCAGGGCAGCCACACCTGCCGCACCCTGCAGGCGGCATGGACCGCGCATGGGCCGGACAGCCTGACGTTCGAGGAATGCGAACGGCTGGAAGAGGAAGAGACGTCTTACATACGCGATGCGCTGCTGAAGGAACGCGCGCTGCACTGGCGGTCGCAGCTTGGCGCTGAAGCGGTCTGAAGCCGCGCAACCATTGCTAGCCGTCGTCCCGGCCAAGCGAAGCGCGCGCCGGGACCCATACCGCGTTGCTCGCGCGATTGAGACGAGATGGCTGACGCCTGCTCAAACAACTGCGGCCGGTGGCTATGGGTCCCTGCGTTCGCAGGGACGACGGAAAGAACGGTTCGATTGACGAAAACTCAATGCCCTTCGAACGCCATCAGCGTGCGCACCGGAACGTCCATCGCGCGCAATTTGGCGGCGCCGCCGAGATCCGGCAGGTCGATGATGAAGCAGGCCGCGACCACGTTGGCGCCAATCTGGCGCAGCAGCTTCACCGCGCCCTCCGCCGTGCCGCCGGTGGCGATGAGATCGTCGACCAGGATCACGCGCTCGCCGGGCTGGATTGCATCGACATGCATTTCCATTTCATCGAGGCCGTATTCCAGCGAATAGGCAATCCGCACGGTGGTGTGCGGCAGTTTTCCCTTCTTGCGGATCGGCACGAAGCCCGCGGAGACCTGATGCGCCACCGCGCCGCCGAGGATAAAACCCCTCGCCTCGATGCCGGCGACCTTGTCGATCTTCAATCCCGCCCAGGGCTGCACCAGTTCATCGACCGCGCGGCGGAAGGCGCGCGCATCCGCCAGCAGGGTCGTGATGTCGCGAAACAGGATGCCCTTCTTCGGGTAATCCGGAATGGTGCGGACGGTAGCCTTCAGATCGTGATCGAATGTCATCGGTCCTCAATCCCTTTTGACAACTCCTCCGTCATTGCGAGGAGCGAAGCGACGAAGCAATCCACTCTTTCCCCAATGCGGCGAAATGGATTGCTTCGCTTCGCTCGCAATGACGGGCCTTCAGCTAACATTTAGCCGGAACGCATTCTCGACGATACGCAGTCCGACCTCGCCGCCGAGCGACATCAGCGATTCCGGGTGAAACTGCACGCCGCCGACCGGCAGGGTCTTGTGTTCGATCGCCATCGCGACGCCGTCCTCGGTGGTCGCGGTGACCTCAAGAACTTCCGGCACGCTGTCGCGCTCGACATAGAGCGAATGGTAGCGGCCGATCACGATCTCGTTCGGCAGGTTCTGCATCAGCCGTCCGCCGCGCACCTGAACCCGCGACGGCCGTCCGTGCGCGGGGTGGGTGAGCTGGCCGAGCTGGCCGCCGAAATATTCGCCGATCGCCTGCACGCCGAGACAAACGCCGAAGATCGGCAGTTTTCTGTCGAGCGCCGTGCCAATGGTTTTCGAAATCCCGAAATCCTCTGGCCGCCCCGGGCCCGGCGACAGCACCAGCAGATCCCAGTTCTTCTTCAGCATCTCCTGGGCATGCACATGCCGGACCACGGTCACGCTTGCGCCGACTTGCCGGAAATAATCCGCCAGCATGTGCACAAAACTGTCGTCGTGATCGATCAGAAGCACCTTGCGGCCCGAGCCGGTGGCATCGGGCGCAAATGCCGACAGCGGTTTTGGCGCATCGCCGCGCAGCGCCTGGAACAGCGCCGCCGCCTTGACCTGGCATTCGCGGTCTTCCGCCGCCGGATCAGAATCGAACAGGCAGGTGGCGCCGACGCGCACTTCAGCCAGACCGTCCTTCATGCGAATGGTGCGGATGGTGAGCCCGGTATTGATGCTGCCGTCGAAATTCACAGCACCAATCGCGCCGGCATACCAGCGCCGCGACGAACGCTCGTTGTCCTCGACGAACTGCATCGCCCACAATTTCGGCGCACCGGTCACGGTGACCGCCCAGGCGTGGGTCAGGAAAGCGTCGAGCGCATCGAAGCCCGGGCGCAGCATGCCTTCGACATGATCGACGGTATGGAACAGCTTTGAATAGGTCTCGATCTGCCGCCGTGCGAGAACCTTGATGGTGCCGGGCACGCAAACGCGCGCCTTGTCGTTACGGTCGACGTCGGTGCACATGTTGAGTTCGAACTCGTCCTTTTCCGAGTTCAGCAGCTGCCTGATCTGCTCGGCATCGCCGATCGCATCGACGCCGCGCGCGATGGTGCCCGAGATCGGGCAGGTCTCGACCCGGCGGCCGTCGGAGCGCACGAACATTTCCGGCGAGGCCGACACCAGAAATTCGCCGTCGCCGAGATTCATCAGCGCGCCATAGGGCGACGGGTTGATGCGGCACAGCCGCTGGAACACTTCGGCCGGCGACCGTTCGCAGGGCTCGGCGAACAATTGCCCGGGCACCGCCTCGAACAGGTCGCCGCGCGCGAATGCCCCGCGCGCGACCTCGACGGTGGCCTGATATTCGCCGGGCGCGTGATCGGCAAATCCCTGCCGCGGCGTTTTGGCGTAAATGCTCTCGGCGGTGTCGCGCGGCAGCCCTTTGGTGGATTTTCCCTTCCAGGAAAAATCATAGCTCAACACGACGCCGCGGCCGGTGGCGCGGTCATAGGCCAGCAGGCGATCCGGCACATACAGCACGATGTCGCGCTGGTCGCTCTCCCGCGTGCGCTTCTGCACGAGGTCTTCGATCTGGAATACGAGGTCGTAGGCGAACGCACCGAACAGGCCGAGCAGCGGATCGTCATTGGCTGACAAGGCGGCGACGAGATCACGCACCAGCGACATCACGCTGGCGCGGCGCGTGCGCTGGTCTTCCTCGACCGGCGCTGCGCCACGGATGATATGGCCGGCCAGACGGGTCGGGCTTTTTTCAGAGATAACCACACAGGGCTCGCGCAGCACGTCGCCCAGAAACGCGATCAGCACCTCGCCCCGCGCATTCAGCGCAGAGAGCGAGAAGTTGGAGCCTGCGGTTTCCAGCACCAGCGGCGGATCGGCAAAGCCGAGGTCGAAACTCTCGTAGCGGCCCGGCACCGTGGTGCCGGAGGACAGCACCACACCGCGGCGGCGGTCGAGCAATTCGATCAGGTCGTCAAGCCGCTTGGCGTTGCCGGTGAACTGCTCGACAACACGCGAAATCGCGAGGCCACCGCTGGTCCGGTAGTCGCTGTGCTCGGGCAGGGAGAAGGCTGTCCTGTTCATGTGATCCTCTTACGAAACTTCGGGAGGGAGCGCCACACAGGACAAACGAAGGGACCGTCGCACTGCGATGGCGACCTTCGACGATTGAAAAAATGAAATCGCACCGGCCACCTCTTTAAGAGGTGCGCCACCAAAGACGGGATGGGCTGATACCGGTGTTCATGGAAGCCTAATCACATCCGCCGCTGACGATGTCAAGAGAGGGACGGCCAGGACAACCCCCTTCCCGGGCCCGTCCTGGGGTGTCGGAAAGCGGAAAACTTGCGTAGGATTTGAGCAAGCAGCGGCGCTTCCAACGCGCAAAGATTGCAAACAAGGGAGGCAGGCGATGGCATTGCTGGGTCTGGGATATGCCGGCTTCGGATCTGATAACCTCGAGGACTGGCGGCAGTTCGGGACCGGCCTGGTCGGGCTGCAGGTGGTCGAGCGCGGCAATTCGCTGCTGGCGTTCCGGATGGACGACCGCAAGCAGCGCATCGTGATCGATCGCGCGATGGGCGAAGGCACGCGCTTCTTCGGCTGGAGGTTGCGGATAGCACGGCGCTGGATGCGCTGGCGGCACGGCTGGAAGCGGCCGGCGTGCATGTTGTAGCCGAACCGCAGACGCTGGCCGACGCCAGGCGCGTCCGCAGCCTGATTTCGTTTCACGATCCGGCCGGCAACCGGCTGGAAGCCTTTTACGGCGCGGAGATCGACGATACGCCGTTCGTGGCGGGGCGATCGATCTCGGGCTTTCGCACCGGCCCGCTCGGCCTCGGGCACGCTGTGCTGACGGTCAAGAAAGTCGAGCCGGTCATGGCGTTCTATGTCGACGTGCTCGGCTTCGGGCTTTCCGACTACATCGAAAAGCCGTTCCGCGCCTATTTCTTCCACGTCAACGCGCGGCATCACAGCCTCGCGCTAATCGAAACCGGCAGGAACGGTATGCATCATCTGATGGTGGAGCTGTTCTCGCTCGATGACGTCGGACAGTGCTACGACATCGCGCTGACGCAACAGGACCGTGTCGGCGTCACCCTCGGCCGCCACACCAACGATTTCATGACCTCGTTCTACGCCAGGACGCCGTCGGCCTTCATGATCGAATGCGGCTGGGGCGGCCGCGAGATCGATCCCGCGACGTGGCAACCGGTCGAGATGCATGACGGCCCAAGCCTGTGGGGACACGAGCGCGTCTGGCTGCCGCCCGAAGACCGCGTGGTCGCCCGCGAGATGCGGATGCGTGCGGCGGCGTCAGGATTGCGCGCGCCGGTGCAGGTGATGGAAGGAAATTACAAGCTGATGTCGGGAACGTGCGCGTGGTGGGATGGGGTGCGCGAGAAGAGTTAGGCGGAAATGTCGCCCAACTGCCTGCGTCGTCCCTGCGAACGCAGGGACCCATAACCACAGGGAGTTGTCGTTGCGCGAAGTCGTCGAACAGCAATTCCCAAAACGATAGGCCGCGGCGTATGGGTCCCTGCGTTCGCAGGGACGACAGAGAGATTTACTCCCGATAACATCCCTGCTCGATCTCTTCGATCAATCCGCGCGCGTTCGGATTCCAGCCAAGCTGCCGCGCGTGCTTTGCGCGCACCCGGCTGTTCGACGCCATCGTATCCTCCGTGGTGCCCTCGCCCCATTCGGCGGCTGCTTCTGCCATCGACATCGCGGTTGGTGGTCCCGCAAAACCCAGCATGCGGTTGATCGCCTCGCAGGCTTCGCGCATCGAATTCTCGCCGTTCTCGGCAAAATAGAATGCGCCAGCCGGGGCCTTCTCGATGGCAAGCACGTAGAGCGCCACCAGATCGTCGATATGAACATTCGACCAGATGTTCTCGCCCGGTCCGGCATGGGCCGCATTGCCGCGCTTCCGGGCGAGCTTAATCAGCAACGGCACCTGCACGCTGTCCGGATTGGCGCCATGACCGAGGCCATAGATCAGGCTCGGGCAGATAATGGCCGGTCGGCAGCCCTTGTCGCGATATGAATGGATGAATTCGTTGAGCGCGACCCGCGCCACGCGCGCGGGCGAAGGCGTGATCGGCGTGTCTTCGTCGAAAATCGCATCTGACCGCTCGCCCTTGGCGCGCGTGCCGACGATGCTCGATCCCGATGTGTGGATGAACGGTTTGCCGCTGCCGGCGAGCGCGCCAAGCAGGCTCTCGACGGCGCCCCTGTGATCGGCGCTCGCCGCATTGACGACGACGTCGGCGGCCTGCGCCGCTTGCGCGAGAGTTTCCCCGTCATCGAGCGTTCCCAGCACTGGCTGGATGCCGCGCGCGCGAACCGCCTCGGCCTTTTCAGGCGAGCGAACCAGGCCGGTCACCTGATGGCCGGCAGCGATGAGATGGGCCGCAACCGATCCGCCGATATAGCCCGACGCGCCCGTGCAAAAGATTTTCATTCACCGCCTCCGCCGTCATTGCCTGCGACAAACGCGAAGCGTTTGCGCAAGGGAGCGAGGCGACGAAGCAATCCATGTCGCCGCATCCCTCAAGATGGATTGCTTCGCTTCGCTCGCAATGACGAGGAAGCGTCGATTGGTTCAGCCCAAATGCTTCTTGAAGAAGTCCGTCGCCCTGCCCCAAGCCAGCTCTGCAGCCTGACGGTCATGCACCGACTGCCGCTGCTCGTTGACGAAAGCGTGCTCGGCGTCATAGCGGAACAGCTCGAGCGACTTGCCGGCGGCCTTCATGCCCTGCTCAAAGGCATCGACCACCTGCGGCGTGCACCAGTCGTCCTTGTTGGCGAAATGGGCCTGCAGCGGAATCTTCACATCCGCGGGCTTTGCCGCCTGCTCCGGCGGAATGCCGTAGAACACCACGCCGGCCACAAGCTCCGGAATCTTGGTGGCGCCGATGATGGTCACCGCGCCGCCGAGGCAGAAGCCGGTCAGCCCGACCTTGGCGCCGTTGCGCGACAGATATTGCGCGGCGCCCCGCACGGTCTGCGTGGTGGCATCCATGAAGTCCAGCGAGTTCATCTCTTTGCCGGCCGCATCCGTGTCGTGATACGGCACCACCGTGCCCTTGTAGAGATCGGGCGCCAGCGCATCGAAGCCCGCCACCGCGAAGCGGTCGCACAGGCCCTTGATCTGGTCCTGCAGGCCCCACCATTCCTGGATCACGACCACGCCCGGCGCATTGCCACGCGCGGCGTTGGCGAGGTAGCCGCTGGCATCCTTGCCGTCCGGCCGCTTGAAAGTGATGCTGGTACCCATGGGTTCCTCCGGAATGGTTTCTGGCTGATTGGCGGCTATTTTGGCCGCGCTGGGCACAGGAAGCAATCGGCGATAACGCCGTCATTGCCTGCGACAAACGCGAAGCGTTTGCGCAAGGGAGCCAACGGGTCGCTAATGACGAAGCCAACAAAAAAGCCCCCGCAGGGGGGCTTTTCCGAAATCGCGTACACCTTGATCAGTGGGCGTTGGCCCAGACTTTCTTCTTGGTGAAGTACAGAAGCACGGTGAGGAGGATCAGGAACACGAACACCTGCAGGCCGAGTGCCTTGCGCGCTTCCATATGCGGCTCCGCAGTCCACATCAGGAACGTGGTGACGTCCTTGGCGTATTGCGCAACCGTCGCCGGCGAGCCGTCGTCATAGGTGACCTGGCCGTCGTTCAGCGGCTTCGGCATCTTGATGGCGTGACCGGGGAAGTAGTTGTTGAAGTAGGAGCCTGCCGGCAGATTGAAGCCGGCCGGTGGCTTGTCCTCATAACCCTGCAACAGCGCCGCGACGTAGTCCGGTCCCTGCTCCTGATACTGGGTGAAGAAGTCGATCAGGAACTGCGGGAAGCCGCGGCCATAGCTGCGCGCCTTGGTGATCAGCGACAGGTCCGGCGGAAAGGCACCACCATTGGCCACACGCGCCGCCTGCTCGTTCGGAAACGGCGACGGGAAATAGTCAGCCGGGCGCCCCGGCCGCTCGAACATCTCGCCCTGGTCGTTCGGACCGTCCTTCACCTTGTATTCCGAGGCGAACGCCGCGGCCTGCGCCACCGAGTAACCGGGACCGCCGGATTCGGCGAGGTTGCGGAATGCGACGAAGGACAGACCGTGGCAGGAAGCGCAGACTTCCTTGTAGACCTTCAGGCCGCGCTGCAATGCGCCGCGATCGAATTTACCGAAAGGGCCGGAGAACGACCACTTCTGCGCTGGCGGCTTACTAGCACCTTCAGCGGCGCGGGCGCTGTCGGCGCCGCCCAGCAGCAAGCCGCCGGCAACCATCAGCGCGATCACGGTCGACACCATCGGCGCGGCCTTGCCGCCCGACTTCGCCAGCACGTCGTCGGCGATCGAATTAGGCACCGGACGCGGCGTCTCGATCCGGGAGAGCAACGGCAGCAGGATCAGGAAGTAGGCAAAGTAGAGGAAGGTCAGGATGCGGCCGACGATGACATAGATGCCTTCCGGCGGCTGGGCGCCGAGATAGCCGAGCCCGATACAGACGACGACGAACATCCAGAAGAACTGCTTGGCCAGCGGACGGTATTTCGACGAGCGCGTCTTGGCGCTGTCGAGCCAGGGCAGGAACGCCAGGATGATGATCGCGCCGAACATCGCGACGACGCCGGCAAGCTTGTTCGGGATCGAGCGCAGGATGGCGTAGAACGGCAGGTAGTACCATTCCGGCACGATGTGCGGGGGCGTTACAGCGGGGTTGGCCGGGATGTAGTTCTCGGGGTCGCCGAGATAGTTCGGCATGTAGAAGATGAACCAGGCGAAGAACAGCAGGAAGCAGGAGACGCCGAACATGTCCTTGATGGTCGCGTAAGGCGTGAACGCCACCGTGTCCTTTTCGGTCTTCGCCTCGACGCCGGCAGGATTGTTCTGGCCAGCCACATGCAGCGCCCAGATGTGCAGCACGACGACGCCCGCGATCACGAACGGCAGCAGATAGTGCAGCGAGAAGAAGCGGTTCAGCGTCGGATTGCCGACGGAGTAGCCGCCCCACAGCAGCGTCACGATGCTCTCGCCGAAATAGGGCACGGCCGAGAACAGGTTGGTGATGACGGTCGCGCCCCAGAAGCTCATCTGGCCCCACGGCAACACGTAGCCCATGAAGCCGGTCGCCATCATCAAGAGGTAGATGATGACACCGAGGATCCACAGCACCTCACGCGGCTCCTTGTACGACCCGTAATAGAGGCCCCGGAACATGTGGATGTAGACGGCGAAGAAGAACATCGAGGCGCCGCAGGCGTGGACGTTGCGCAGCAGCCAGCCGTAATTGACGTCGCGGACGATCAGTTCGACGGATTTGAAGGCGAGATCGGCGTGCGGCGTGTAGTGCATCGCCAGGATCACGCCAGTGAGGATCTGCACGCCCAACATCAGCGAAAGGATGGCACCGAAGGTCCACCAGTAGTTCAGGTTACGCGGCGTCGGATACGCCACGAACGAGGAGTGCATGAGTCCCATGATCGGGAGGCGCCGTTCGATCCACTTCAAGGCGGGATTGGTCGGCTGGAAATCGGATGGTCCGCTCATTGATGCGATCCTGAGGAAGTAAAACGACGCGACGGGTTAAGGGGTCTCGGACAAGGTCCGAGCCCTTAGCCGATCTGGATTTTGGTGTCGGAAACGAATGTGTAGGGCGGCACCGGCAGGTTGGTCGGCGCGGGCCCCTGACGGATGCGGCCCGAGGTGTCGTAGACCGAACCGTGGCACGGGCAGAAGAAGCCGTCGTAAGCGCCCTCATGGGCGATCGGGATACAGCCGAGATGGGTGCAGATGCCGACCACGACCAGCCACTGGTCATGGCCAGCCTTGACGCGCGCCGAGTCGGGCTGCGGATCGGGCAGGCTTGATACCTGCACGTTTTGGGCAGCTTCGATCTGCTTCTTGGTCCGATGGCTGATGTAGATCGGCTTGCCGCGCCAGAACACCTTGATGTCCTGCCCTTCGGCGATCGGGGTCAGGTCGACCTCAATCGGCGCACCGGCCGCGATCGTCGAGGCGTCCGGGTTCATCTGGGAAACCAGCGGCCACACCGTGGCAGCCGCGCCTACGGCGGCGACGGCTCCCGTTGCAACATAGAGGAAATCACGGCGTGTCGGATGGTCCGCCGAAGACGCTGTCGTCACGATTCCAAGCCCTTTCTTATCTGCAGCCAGCGGAACCGCCCCGGAGGCGCCAAAAAGCGCGATCCGGAAGAGGCTGCCGGCGCCCGCGGCCCCCGCGGCGGCAGAAAAACCGCTTTTTCCTTCCCCAATCCGGCGGAACAAGCAGTCCAGAATCGTTCTATTGGCACCCTTGCCGTAAGAGCGCAAGCCCGCTATCGGCTCGCAAGCGTGCAATGCACTAAATCCGCGCCCGACCGTGATTTATTCAATACATTCACCCGCGCTGCCGAAGCCTCGACACCCATGCACATCGCCCTCTTCCAGCCCGATATCCCACAGAACACCGGGACGATTCTGCGCCTGTGTGCGTGCCTGGGCGCGGCCGCCCATATCATCGAGCCGGCCGGCTTTCCGACCTCGGACCGGCATTTCCGCCGGGCGGGAATGGACTACCTCGATCACGTGGCGATTACCCGCCATGACTCATGGTCAAAATTCCAGCAATGGCGTAACGAAGCCGGGTCCCGGCTGGTGCTGTTTACGACCAAGGGAGCCGGTTCCTATCTGGATTTCCGCTACCAGAGCGACGATGTCCTGCTGTTCGGCCGGGAATCCGCAGGGGTTACCGATGAGGTCGCATCCGTCGCCGATGCGCGGCTGGTGATCCCGATCAGGCCGGGCTTGCGCTCGCTCAATGTGGCCATGGCAGCCGCCATGGCATTGGGGGAGGCGCTGCGGCAGACGGATCACCCGATGGCGGGCGAGATCGGTTCCAAGGAGAAGGTGTGAGCTACGCGGTCAAAGAGATATTCCTGACCTTGCAGGGAGAAGGCGCGCATGCCGGCCGCGCGGCGGTGTTTTGCCGTTTTTCCGGCTGCAACCTCTGGAGCGGCCGCGAACAGGACCGCGCCGGCGCCACCTGCAAGTTCTGCGATACCGACTTTGTCGGCACCGACGGCACGCTGGGCGGCCGCTACGCCACCGCGGACGAACTCGCCGACGTCATCGCCAGGCAATGGACCGGCGAGAATACCAACCGCTATGTGGTCCTGACCGGCGGCGAGCCCCTGCTGCAGGTCGACACCCCCTTCATCGATGCGCTGCATGCGCGCAGCTTCGCCATCGGCATCGAGACCAACGGAACGATCGAACCGCCCGACGGAATGGACTGGGTCTGCGTCAGCCCGAAAGCCGGCGCCGGGCTCGTGGTGCGCCGCGGCCACGAATTGAAGCTGGTCTATCCGCAGGCGGGCGCCGCGCCGGAAGATTTTGCGGGGCTCGATTTCGAACGTTTTTCGCTGCAGCCGATGGACGGACCAGACGTGATCGAAAACACCGCGCGCACGGTCGACTACTGCCTGCGCCATCCGCAATGGCGGCTCAGCCTGCAGACACACAAGACCCTCGGCATCAGATAGGAACCAGATTTTCAAGATGTGGGAACTGACGAAATCATTTCGCTTCGAAGCCGCGCATTCGCTGAAGGGAACGACCTTCGGCGCGGACAGCGAGGAAATTCACGGCCACTCGTTTCGCGCCGAAGTGAGCGTGCGCGGCACGCCCGATCCTGAAACCGGCATGGTGCTGGATCTCGGCCTGCTCGAACGCAGCATGGAAGAGGTCCGCAAGACCCTCGACCACAAGCTCCTGAACAAGGTCGAGGCGCTGGGAACGCCGACGCTGGAAAACATTTCGCGCTACATCTTCGAACGGGTCCAGCACGCCGGAAAGATCACCCGCGTCAGCGTTCATCGCGACAGTTGCAACGAGAGTTGCACCTACTTCGGGCCACAGGGCTAAAGAGAAATGCATCTTCCCGTCATTGCGAGGAGCGAAGCGACGAAGCAATCCAGTTCTTTTTCGTGGCACGATGGATTGCTTCGCTTCGCTCGCAATGACGGAAGTAACGTTGGGAATTCCGTATGGACATGTCGCTGATCGAGGATCGCAAGACACGCGCGAGAGCCTGGTTCGAAGCCTTGCGCAACGATATCTGCGCGGCCTTCGAGCGGCTGGAAGACGATGCGCCGGCCTCGCTCTATCCCGGCGACGCCGGACGCTTCGTGCGCACGCCCTGGGATCGCACCGACCACACCGGCAAGCCCGGCGGCGGCGGCGTGATGTCGATGATGCGCGGGCGGCTGTTCGAGAAAGTCGGCGTACACTGTTCCACCGTGCACGGCGAATTCGCGCCCGAATTCCGTGCACAGATTCCGGGCGCCGCCGACGATCCCCGGTTCTGGGCGTCAGGCATTTCGCTGATCGCCCATCTGCGGAACCCGCACGTGCCTGCCGTGCATATGAATACCCGCTTCGTTGTCACCACCAAGGCGTGGTTCGGCGGCGGCGCTGACCTGACGCCGGTGCTGGACCGGCGGCGCACCCAGGAGGACCCGGACACGTTGGCCTTCCATCAGGCGATGAAGGAAGCCTGCGAGGGATTGAACGGCGTGGCCGACTACGACAAATACAAAAAATGGTGCGACGAATATTTCCATTTGCCGCATCGCAAGGAAGCACGCGGCATCGGCGGCATTTTCTACGACTGGCATGATTCCGGCGACTGGGACGCCGACCTCGCCTTCACGGCGGATGTCGGCCGCGCCTTCCTGAAAATCTATCCCGAACTCGTCCGGCGCAATTTCGCCCTGCCCTGGGATGCCGCCGACCGCGAGGAGCAGTTGATCCGGCGCGGGCGCTATGTCGAATTCAACCTCTTGTACGACCGCGGCACCATCTTTGGGCTGAAAACCGGCGGCAATGTGGATTCCATTCTCTCGTCGATGCCGCCGGAGGTAAAGTGGCCATGATTGGACTGTCATGATCGGCCTGTCATGACCGACCGCTAGGGTGCGAATCGCGTCATGCATTACAAGGAGCAGATCATGGATTTGAAACCAGGCGATGTCGTCATGCTGAAGTCGGGCGGCCATCCGCTTAGCGTGGTGGAAGTCAAGGACGGCAATGTCGCGTGCGTGTGGATGGGCAATGAAGGCGATCTCTTTCGCGAGACGCTGCCACTGGCCGTGCTTGAACTCGCCGAGCACGACACGTCAGATGACGACGAAGAGGAAGACGACGACGAAGAAGAGGATGACGAGGACGACGAAGAGGGCGAGCACAACAGCAAGGTCGCCTAATCGAATTTCGACGTCGCCCGGCATCCACAGCCCGGCGACGTCGTTTCCTGGAATTGGACCCGGTGCGGAGGATCTGATATTCGCGGCAAGTCGACCGCAGCTTCCCGCGGTCGACAGCGCTGAAAGCAAAATGGCCGTGAAACGATGACCCACCTGCCCCGCGCCATGCTGATCGACATGGATGACACCATCCTGTCGGCCTATGGCCGTCCCGAGATCGCCTGGCACAACGTCACCGCGGAATTCGCCGCCGAGTTCGGGCCGTTGACCTCGCAGCAGGTTGCCAACGCAGTTCTGGATTCCGCGCGCAAATTCTGGGCGGTCGCAGGAGCCGAATGGCGGCTGAAGCTGGATGAGGCGCGGCGCCTGACCGTCACGCGCGGATTTGCCGCCCTTGCCGCAGGCGGCCACACGCTGCCTGAGGATCTTGCGGTACGGTTGGCCGACCGCTTCACCGCCTACCGCGAAGAGGAAATGTTCGTCTTCCCCGGCGCGCATGATGCCATCGACGAATTGAAGGTGCGCGGCGTCAAGCTGGCACTGGTGACGAACGGCGCCGCCGGCACCCAGCGCGCCAAGGTCGAACGTTTTGCGCTGTCGGACCGTTTCGATCACATCCAGATCGAGGGCGAGCACGGTTTCGGCAAGCCGGACGAGCGTGCCTATCTGCACGCCATGCAAACGCTCGGCGTCACCGCATCCGAAACCTGGATGATCGGCGACAATCTGGAATGGGAGGTCGTGGCGCCGCAGCGGCTCGGCATCTACGCCATCTGGATCGATGTGCATGGCGACGGGCTGCCTCCGGACTCCACCGTGAAGCCCGATCGCATCATTCGCTCGCTGACGGAACTGCTGCCCCGCGAGCGCTGATAGAGCGGTTGAAGTTTCATTGTCGGTCTAGATCAGTGCCGCAGCGCCGCTGTGATCATGACGACGCCGCCGACCATCACGGCGGCATCGAGGATCGCAGTGTGGATATGCACCGGCATGCGCTCGACGAAGGCTTTGGCCAGGAATGCGCCGGGAATCGCGATGGCGCCGATCAGGAGGGCAAAGGCCAGCACCTGCGCGGTAACGACGCCGGCCAGGCCGAATACCGAAATCTTGATCAGGCTGGTCACGACCGAGATCACGGCGTCGGTGGCGATCACGGCAGCTCCTTCGAGCCCGGACGCCATCAACAGCGACAGCAGGATCACGCCTGAACCTGAGGTGCCGCCGACCAGCACGCCATAGCCCGCCGCGCTCACACCGAGGCCGGTATCGCCAATCCTGATCTCGCGCTTCCTGGCCAACCGGCGCATCGGCACGCTCAGGATCAGCATGCTGCCGATCACCAGCGCCGCGCCCGCGCTGCTAAGCCGCGTGTAACCGTAGGCGCCGAGCGCGGTGGTCAGCGCGGCGGCCCCGATCACGATCAGGGCGCGGCGCCGGTCGGCGTAACGGAAATAGGCCACGAAGCGGCTGATATTGGTGATGATCGCCGATATCGCGATGATCGGCACCACGGGCTCGGCGCCGACCATCGGCACCAGCACCAGCGGCATCAGAGCGCCGGTGCCGTAGCCCGCAAGCCCGCCGACGATGGACGCGAATAGCGCCATGCCGCCAACCAGCACGAGTTGGCCGAGCGAAATGTCGGCGAAGCCGGCGAGAATGTTCACAGCCGGTGATCCCTGGTGAAACGGGCGGCGGTCTGGTCGGCGATCGCGGCCAGCGCGGATGCATCCAGCGGAAAATCCGCGGCCAACCAGGCGTCTTCCGCAAGCGTCAGCACGTGACCGAGCGCGGGGCCCTCGGCAATGCCGCGGGAGATGAAATCGGCCGCCTTCAACGGAAATTTCGGCGCGCTCCAGCGCTGCGGCAAAGTCGCGAGATCGTGCCAGCGCGCAGCGCCATTGCCGACGCCGCCTGCCCGCGCCCATGCCAGCATCAGCCGGTCGCGGTAGGGATCCTCGCCGAGCCGATAGAGCAGCTGCCGCGCCCGTGCGTCGTCCTTGCTGGCGAGCCGCCACCAGCGATGGCCCATCGAGTCCAGCGCCTTGGTTTCCGCGTTGGAAAGGCGAAGCCGCGCCGAGACGCGTTTGGCGTCCTCGGTGACGGCGACCGTGAGCGCGGCAAGCCGGCGCACGGCGTTCGGCGGCAGCCCCAGCGCGCGTTCGACCACGATCATCGCCGCGAACGCTCCGGTATAAGCGACGCCGCCGAAGATCGGCAGCAGCAGCCCGGCATCCGCCATCGCCTGCAGCGCAACGGCAGCGCCTTCCGCGATCAACAGCTTCAACATTTCCATGCGTACGCGTTCGGCGGAAAGGCTCGAAAGTCCCGCGCGCCCGTCGATGCAGGCGAGATATCCGGCACGGTCCGGCTCACCCGCCCCGTAGGCGGCATGCATGCGAAAGAAGCGCAGGATACGCAGATAATCCTCGGCGATGCGCTGGTTGGCATCGCCGATGAAGCGCACGCGTTTGGCTTCGATATCGGCAAGCCCGCCGACATGGTCATGCACGATGCCGTCGGCATCGACGGAAAGCCCGTTAATGGTGAAGTCGCGCCGTTCTGCGTCGCGAACCCAGTCGCGCCCGAATGCAACCTTGGCCTTGCGGCCAAAGGTCTCCGTATCCTCGCGCAAGCTCGTGACCTCGAACGGATGCGATTCGACGACCAGCGTGACCGTGCCGTGGTCGATGCCGGTCGGCACGCATTTGATGCCGGCACCCTTGGCGCGGCGGACGACCTCGTCGGGCAGCGCCGTGGTTGCGATGTCGATGTCGCCGAGGGGAATTTTCAAGAGCGCGTTGCGCACGGCGCCGCCGACCACGCGGGCTTCTTCGCCATCGCCATTGAGCAACGCGAGCACGCGCGCGGCCGGACCGGATCTGAGCCAGGGCGCGTCCGACAGCACGCGGGCCTCGCTCATTTCTCGACTCCGTCAACCAGCTTGCCGTTTTCGAGATGCGCGGGAACGTAGGTCGAATCCGGCGGCGCGCCGGAGAATTGCGCGAGAAAGACGAAACTGATCACGACCAGCAGCAGCGATCCCAGCACCAGTTTGGCGACAAGATGCGCCGGCCAGGAGGACGACACCAATACTCCGGAACGGGTGGCGATCAGGAACAGCGCATAGGCCGCGAACGGGATCAGGAAAATTCCGATTTCGGTCAGAATCGGACGGATCATGCGAGATATATCCGCTCATACAGCACGCGCAGAATTCCTGCGGTCGCGCCCCAGATGTAACGCTCGGCGAACGGCATGGCGTAGTAGGAGCGCTCCATGCCGCGGAATTCCTTGGAATGGATCTGATGGTTCTCGGGATTCATCAGGAACGCCAGCGGCACCTCGAAGGCGTCGACCACCTCGCCTTCGTTGATCGTCAGCTTGAAGCCGGGCTTGACGCGCGCCACCGTCGGCAGGATGCGAAACCCGAACGCGGTTCCATAGAGGTCGAGATAGCCGATCGGCTCGATGAAGTCGCGCTTGAGGCCGACTTCCTCCTCCGCTTCGCGCAAGGCGGCGTCGAGCGGCGAGGCATCGGTCGCGTCGATCTTGCCGCCGGGAAAGGAAATCTGGCCGGCGTGGCTGGACAGATGCGGCGAGCGCTGCGTCAGCAACACGGTCGGCTCGCGGTGATCGACCACCGGGATCAGCACGGCCGCCGGGCGCACCGGCTGCTCGAGCGCCACGATCTCGAGCATGCGGTCGTTGCCCGCATCGCCGGTTTTCGGAATGATGTTGGGATCGATCAGGCCGGGCGGCACGTCGAAGTTCAGCCGAGCCTGGCTCCGCGTGAAAAACTCGGCCGAGGTGATCGGCGCCGCTTCCATCTTTTTCAGCATCGGCTCGTTCAAACCGCGTCCCTCACCTGCTTCGCGTCCGCCATCGTAAAGAACTCGCCACCGGACTCGATGCCGAACATCGGCTGACCATCGACCACCCGCTCTTCCCCCATGTCAACCAGATCGTAATAGAGCGCGCGCGTTACTTTCGCCCAAAGGTCGGCGCGGACATGCAGGTAAGGCGTCAGCCCGCCGTCGGCGGCCATCTCGAACCGCAGGCGATGAGCAGAATCGCATGGCACCCAGTCGTCGACGTTGGTGCGAAAGCGCAGCAGCCGGCCGCGATCGCCAGCCTCGTTTTGCATCTCCACCGCCATGAACGGCGCATCGTCGACGCGAATGCCCACCTTCTCGACCGGGGTCACGAGAAAGTGCTTGCCGTCCTCGCGCTTGAGAATGGTCGAAAACAGCCGCACCAGCGCCGGCCGTCCGATGGGCGTGCCCATGTAGAACCAAGTACCGTCACTGGCGATTCGCATGTCGAGATCGCCGCAGAACGGCGGATTCCACAGATGGACCGGAGGCAGCCCCTTCCCGGCCGGGGCGGCATTGGCGGCTTCCCTCGCAGCGACAGTTAGTCCTTCGAGGCCCTGAGCGCCGGTTTGCCCTTGCTTCGCCATTGTTTGCCCTGACTCTAGCACTCGATCGATCTGGCACGATTGGTGCACGTATACCGAGATATGTGTTCCCGACGATTTGCGTCCGTACTAATGCGGATCAAGTCGCCACATCGTGATGCCGTTCATACCCCGAAATACCGATAATGTGGGGATAGTTTAATTCAACGAATACATGGCCTTTGCACAGGTTTAGCATGAGGTTCGTGGCATGACGACGCAACCAGCGGTGTCATGAAGCGGTTATACGGTTGAAGGAGAAAGACATGGCGAGTGCAGACGGTGTCGAGAAACTCGAGGACGCGGTCGTCCGGTCGGCGGAGCAGGTCGCCGGCCAGATCCGCGCCGCGAAGGAAGCCATCTCCACCGTCATCTTCGGCCAGGACCGGGTGATCGAAAACACCCTGGTGACGATCCTGTCGGGCGGTCATGCGCTGCTGATCGGAGTGCCCGGCCTCGCCAAGACCAAACTGGTCGAAACGCTGGGCATCACGCTCGGGCTGGACGCCAAGCGCATCCAGTTTACGCCGGACCTGATGCCCTCGGATATTCTGGGCGCCGAGGTGCTGGACGAGAGCAATTCCGGCAAGCGGTCGTTCCGTTTCATCTCCGGACCGGTGTTCGCGCAGCTGCTGATGGCCGACGAAATCAACCGCGCCAGCCCGCGTACGCAATCGGCGCTGCTGCAAGCCATGCAGGAACAGCACATCACCGTTGCAGGCGCGCGGCATGACCTCCCGAAACCGTTCCACGTGCTCGCCACGCAAAACCCGCTGGAGCAGGAAGGCACCTATCCGCTGCCCGAGGCGCAGCTCGACCGCTTCCTGATGGAGATTGACGTCGATTATCCCGACCGCGATGCCGAACGCCGCATCCTGTTCGAGACGACAGGCGCGGAAGAGACGCTCGCCAAGGCCTCGATGAACGCGGAAATCCTGATCGCGGCGCAACGGCTGGTGCGGCGCCTGCCGGTCGGCGACAGCGTCGTCGAGGCGATCCTGTCGCTGGTGCGCGCCGCGCGCCCGAGTTCCGAAGACGGCGGCGACAAGCTGATCGCCTGGGGGCCAGGCCCCCGCGCCAGCCAGTCGCTGATGCTGGCGGTCCGCGCCCGCGCATTGCTCGACGGCCGCCTCGCGCCCTCGATCGACGACGTGCTGGATCTCGCCGAACCCATCCTCAAGCACCGCATGGCGCTGACGTTCTCGGCGCGCGCGGAAGGCCGCACCATTCCCGACGTAATCAGACAATTGAAGACGCGGATCGGTTGATGGCCGCAGAGACCAGCCACGGGACCAGGGAGATTTTAGCAATCCGACGTGCCGATGGCGAAAGCCGAACGCTCGCCGCATCGCTGCCCCGTCTCGTGCTCGAAGCCCGCCGTATCGCAGCCAACGTCATCCATGGCCTGCATGGCAGACGCCGCGCCGGCGCCGGCGAGAGCTTTTGGCAATATCGCCGCTTCGTCTCCGGCGAGCCGTCGCAGAACGTCGACTGGCGGCGCTCGGCGCGCGACGATCATCTCTATGTGCGCGAGCAGGAATGGGAGGCCGCCCATACCGTCTGGCTGTGGCCCGACCGCTCGCCGTCGATGGTGTTTGCATCCAAAGGTGCGCGCGACTCTAAGCTGGAGCGCGGGCTGATCGTTACGTTTGCGCTCGCCGAACTGCTGGTTTCGGGCGGCGAACGCGTCGGCATTCCCGGCCTGATGAACCCGACCGCAAGCCGCAACGTGATCGACAAGATGGCGCAGGCGATGCTGCACGACGATGCGGCGCGCGCGAGCCTGCCGCCGTCCTTTGTCCCGTCGGCGCTGGCCGAAATTGTCGTGCTGTCGGATTTCTGGTCGCCGATGAGCGAGATCAGGACGATGCTCGCGGGGCTTTCGGCCTCCGGCGCCCACGGTTCTCTGATCCAGGTCGTCGATCCCGCCGAAGAAACCTTTCCCTACGCCGGCCGGGTCGAATTCGTCGAGCCGGAAGGCTTCGGCGTCATCACCGCCGGCCGCGCCGAGAGCTGGGCCAGCGACTATGTCGCGCGCGTAGCACTGCATCGCGACGAGATCCGCAGCGAGACCAACAAGCTCGACTGGTTGTTCTCGACCCACACCACCAGCCGTTCCGCCGCCGAGCTCCTGCTGTTCCTGCATTCGGGCATGATGGTAGCCAAGGGAAGCGCGCGCGGCTCAACCGTCAAAGCGGGGCGAAGCGCATGATCGCGGGTCTCCCCCTCACCTTCGCCCAACCGCTGCTGCTGCTGGGCCTGTTGAGCCTGCCGGTGTTGTGGTGGCTGCTGCGCGTCATGCCGCCGCGACCGAGGCGGATCGAGTTTCCGCCGACGCGGCTATTGTTCGATATCCGACCGAAGGAAGAAACCCCGTCGCGGACGCCGTGGTGGTTGACCCTGCTACGCCTCGCAGCCGCGGCACTGGTCATCCTTGCCGCCGCAGGCCCGATCTGGAATCCGCAGACCGGGGTCGGCGGCAGCAACGCGCCATTGGTGATCCTGCTCGACGACGGCTGGAGCGCGGCTGCAAGCTGGGACACCCGCGTCAAGGCCGCGGACGAACTGATCGCCAACGCCGACAACGACCGCCGCGGCGTTGCACTGGTTCCGCTTTCCGAGACCACGCGCGACATCACGCTGATGCCGGCCGGCACCGCGCGGGTCGCGCTGCGTCAGATTGCGCCAAAGCCCTATTCGGTCGATCGCGTCGACACACTTGGCTCGCTCGACCGCTTCCTGAAGAGCACCGGAGATGCCGAGATCGCGTGGCTGTCCGACGGCGTCGATACCGGGCGCGGTAGTGAGTTTGTCGAAAATCTCGGCAAGACCGTCGGCGACCGCAAGCTGACGGTGTTCGAGGGCGGCGCGGCCCCGGCGCAGGCGCTGGTCGCCGCTGAAAACGCCGCGGCGAAGATGACGGTCAAGGTGCTGCGCACCACCGGCGGCGTCGCTGCCGGCGTGGTTCGCGCGATCGACGCCAAGGGCTCGCCGATCGGCGAGGCGCGCTACGCGTTTGGCATGCAGGATCGCGAGAGCGAAGCGGCGTTCGATCTGCCCGTCGAACTGCGCAACGACATTTCGCGGCTGGAAATATCGGGCGAACGATCGGCCGGCGCGGTGCAATTGCTCGACAAGCGCTGGCGGCGGCGCGCCGTCGGCGTCGTCACCGGCGCGACCAGCGATACCGCCCAGCCACTCTTGGCGTCGACCTTCTATCTCACCCGCGCCTTGTCGCCATTCGCCGACGTGCGCCTGGGCGACCGCGGCGCGGCGCAACAGGTGATCGCGCAATTCCTCGATCAGCGGTTGCCGATGATCGTACTTGCCGATGTCGGCACGCTGTCGCCGGAAATCCGCGAGCGGCTGAACGCATGGATCGACCAGGGCGGCGTGCTGGTGCGTTTCGCAGGCCCCCGTCTGGCGCAGGCCGATGACGATCTGGTGCCGGTGAGACTGCGTCGCGGCGGCCGCATCCTCGGCGGCAGCCTGACCTGGGAAAAGCCGCAGCATCTGGCTTCCTTCGCTGCCGACGGTCCTTTCGCGGGCCTCACCGTGCCCAAGGACGTCACCGTGAACCGGCAGGTGCTGGCCGAGCCGGATGCAGTGCTCGCAACCAAGACCTGGGCGTCGCTGGAGGACGGCACGCCGCTGGTGACCGGCGAGCATCGCGGCAGGGGCATTGTCAGCCTGTTCCATATCGGCGCCGACTCGCGCTGGTCGGACCTGCCGATGTCCGGCAGCTTCGTCGAGATGCTGCGGCGGATGGTCGACATGTCCGGCTACACGTCGAAGCCCGGTGCGGGCGTTGCAAGCGAGGCGACCAATGTCGAGACCGTGGCGCCGCTGCGCACCCTCGACGGTTTCGGCGCCTTCGGACCGCCGCCCTCGACCGCCAAGCCGATGCCGGCGGATTATCGCGACCGCGCCACGTCGGATCATCCGCCAGGCTTCTACGGCCCGGCCGATGGCCCGATCGCGGTCAACACGCTGGCCTCGGCCGATCGCATTGCGCCGCTCGATACATCCTCCCTGCGCGCGCAGCGTGCCAGCTACACCAACGCCGAACCGCGCGATTTGCGCGGCATCCTGCTGTCGTCGTCGCTGGCGCTGTTCCTGATCGACGCGGTCGTGGTCGCGATGCTGGGCGCGGGCCTTGCCGCGTTGTGGCGGCGGCGCACGGCGGCTGCCAGCATTGTGCTGGCCCTGATCCTGTCCGCGACCTCGATTGCGCCTTCACCGACGCGAGCCCAGGGCAACGATGAATTCGCCATCAAGTCGGTGTCGCAGACGCGCCTTGCCTATGTCGTCACCGGAAATGCCGACGTCGATTCGATCGTCAAGGCCGGCATGGCGGGACTGACACTGTTCCTGGCGCAGCGCACGGCGCTGGAGGCCGGCGATCCCGTCGGCGTCGATCCCGCGCGCGATGAACTGGCGTTCTTCCCGCTGATC
Organism: Bradyrhizobium sp. SRL28; assembly: GCF_018596315.1. Classification (GTDB taxonomy): domain Bacteria; phylum Pseudomonadota; class Alphaproteobacteria; order Rhizobiales; family Xanthobacteraceae; genus Bradyrhizobium. The sequence continues at coordinate 878,140 of NZ_JAHEAG010000001.1, forward strand.
TACTGGCCGGTGGTGCCAGGCGCGCCGAAGCCGCCGCAGGATGCCATCAACCGCATCGACGCTTATATGAAACAGGGCGGCACGGTGCTGTTCGATACCCGCGACGCCATCGAGGCGCCGCCCGGCGAGAACGGCGCGTCGCAGACGCCGGGCATGCGCTCCTTGCGCGAAATTCTCTCCTCCCTCGACGTGCCTGAACTGGAGCCGGTTCCGCGCGAGCACGTGCTGACCAAGACGTTTTACCTGCTGCGCGACTTCCCCGGCCGCTTCAACACGGGCCAGACCTGGGTCGAAACCTTGCCGCGTGAGGATGACGACGATGCAGCCTCGCGCCCGGCTCGCGGCGGCGACGGCGTCTCGCCCATCATCATCACCTCGAACGATCTGGCCGGCGCCTGGGCGCATCGCCCGGACGGGCAGCCGATGCTGCCGCTGACCCCGGGCGAGCCGCGCCAGCGCGAATTCGCGTTCCGCTCCGGCGTCAACATCGTGATGTACACGCTGACCGGCAACTACAAGGCCGATCAGGTGCACGCGCCGGCCCTGATCGAGCGGTTGGGGCAATAGAGCATGCAGTACGGCATCGCGTTCACCCCCCTCGTTCCGACACTCGTGCTGTGGATCGCGCTGGCCGCGATCGTTGCGATCGCGGCGCTGTTGCTGCTCGGGCGCTCGCGCGGTGCCGCCGTGCGCGTCGCGGCGCTGGCGCTGATCCTGCTGGCGCTCGCCAACCCCTCCTTCACGCGCGAGGACCGCGAGCCTCTGTCCTCGGTCGCCGCCGTCGTGATCGACAAGAGCCCGAGCCAGAACTTTGGCACGCGCAACCAAGAGACGGCCAAGGCGCAGGAGGCGCTGGTCGATACGCTGAAGAAGATCAAGGGGCTGGAAGTGCGCGTCGTCGAGGCCGGACAGGCCGACGGCGAAACCGACGGCACCAAACTGTTCGGCGCACTGTCCTCGGCACTGTCGGACGTTCCTGTCGATCGCGTCGCCGGCGCGTTCCTGATCACGGATGGCCGGGTGCATGACATTCCCGCCAATGCCGCCGCCCTCGGCTTCCAGGCGCCGGTGCACGCGCTCGTCACCGGGCGCAAGGACGAGCGCGACCGCCGCATCGCGATTTCGGCCGCGCCGCGTTTCGGCATCGTCGGACAGCCCCAGACCATCACCTACCGGCTCGACGACCAGGGCGTGAGCGGCCAGCGCGCCAAGATCGTGGTGCGCCGCGACGGCGAGGTGATCAACGAGCGCACGCTCTCGAGCGGCCAGACCGCCAATGTCGAGGTCGACATCAAGCACGCCGGCTCGAACATCGTCGAGATCGAGGCCTCGCCGCTCGAGAACGAACTGACGCTGGTGAACAATCGCGCCGTGGTCGCGATCGAAGGCGTGCGCGACAAGCTCCGCGTGCTGCTGGTATCGGGCGAGCCGCATTCCGGCGAGCGCACCTGGCGCAATCTGCTGAAGTCCGACGCCAGCATCGACCTCGTGCATTTTACGATTTTGCGCCCGCCGGAGAAGCAGGACGGCACGCCGATCAACGAATTGTCGCTGATCGCGTTTCCGACGCGCGAATTGTTCCAGCAGAAGATCAACGAATTCCAGTTGATCATCTTCGACCGCTACGCCCGCCAGGGCGTGCTGCCGATCGCCTATTTCGACAACATCGCGCGCTATGTCCGCGCCGGCGGCGCGGTGCTGGTGTCGGCCGGCCCCGATTACGCCTCCACCACCAGCATCTGGCGCACGCCCTTGGATACGGTGCTGCCGGCAGAACCGGTCGGCGTCACCGAAAAACCGTTCTATGCGCACTTAAGCGACGCCGGCAAACGCCATCCGGTGACGCGCGGCCTCGAAGGCTCCGCCAGCGAGCCGCCGCGCTGGAGCCGCTTCTTCCGCACCGTGGATACGCGCAACGCGATCGGCGCACCCGTGATGACCGGCGCCGACGGCAAGCCTCTGCTGTTGCTGTCGCGCTTCGGTGAAGGCCGCGTCGCGCTGCTGTTGTCGGACCACATCTGGCTGTGGGCGCGCGGCTTTGAAGGCGGCGGTCCGCATCTGGATCTGCTGCGGCGGACGTCGCACTGGCTGATGAAGCAGCCTGATCTGGACGAAGAGGCGCTGCGCCTGCAGATCCAGGGCAAGGACCTCGTGGTGCTGCGCCAGACCATGGCCGACAACGTGCCGCCGGTGACCGTGACGTCGCCGAGCGGCGCCACCAAGGAACTTACGCTGACCGCAAGCGACCCCGGCACTTGGCGCTCCACCCTTCCCGCCAACGAACTCGGGCTATGGCAGGCAACCGATGGCGCGCTGAAAGCCCTGATCAATGTCGGGCCGACCAACCCGAAGGAATTTTCGGAAGTCACCTCCACCACCGAAATGCTGAAGCCGCTGGCGCAGGCCACCGGCGGCGATTCGCGCCGCGTGGTCGACGGCACCAGCGTCGACCTGCCCCGCGTGGTCCCGGTGCGCGCCTCCGGCATCTTCCATGGCGATGGCTGGATGGGCGTGAAGATGCGCGACGCCAGCGTCGTGAAGGGCGTCGGCGTGCTGCCGATGTTCGCGGGGCTTGTCGGGCTGCTGCTGCTGCTCGGCGCGTTCGCGGCGACCTGGGTGCGCGAGGGGCGGTAAGCGCCGCCCGCTGTCGATCTGACGAAGCCCGTAGCCCGGATGAAGCGAAGCGCAATCCGGGCTACGATCTCCCGGCCGTTGCATCAATCACACAATGCTCGCCGTTTCACCGCAGCCGATCAGCGCTGCGGTTGACATCGTCTGGGCCTTCCGATGTTATAATATAACATTGGGCGGCCAAGGCGCTTGGCCGTTCGGGGAAGGCGTAATTCGTCGTGAACTGGTTCCGGAAGCATCTCAAGCACGGCTCGCGGCTGGCGCTGTTTGCGCTCGCGATCCAGTTTGCGCTGTCCTTCGGGCATTTCCACGGAGAAGTCGCTCGTGCCGCGCCGGCTGTTCAGGCCGGACTGGCCGATGCGGACCTCGCCATTGCCGCTACCCTGGCCCCGCAAGCTGAGCACTCCGAGGCTGCCCAGCAGCCTTCCAACCACGATACCGACCACCAAACCTCTGACTGCGCGCTCTGCGCTGTCCTCTCGCTGGCCAACAATTTCCTGTTCGCAACACCGCCGCTGCTGGAGCTGCCGCAGGCGGTCGAGCTTCTGCACCTCACCACGGGTGCCGAGTTCACGCATCTCGGCTCGCTCCATCCCGCCTTCCAGTCCCGCGCACCTCCCGTCTCCTGACCTCGATTGATTGATGCACTTCTCGAGGGGGATCGCCGCGCCACGCGGCCGATCCGCCGAGGGAAAATCGGAATCGATCCGTCGCACACCGACGGGATCAGGATCGGGACAATGACATTTAGGAAGAAACGAGCGTTCCATTTCGGTGGAGCAAGCTGGCTGTTGCTATGCGCTATGGCCGACGGGGCGCAGGCCCAGACCACGCCACCGTCATCGACGCAACTGCCTGAAATTACCGTGACGGCGCCAAGTCCGATCGTACGGCGCAAACCCGTGCCGTCGCGAACGCCGGCGCGCGTCGCCCGTGCAGCGCCGGGCCAGAATCGCGAGCGCGCGGCAGAACCGCAGCCAGCGCTCGTCGCCGCCGCGCCACAGCAGGGCGTGCTACCCGTCGTGACCGACCAGTTCGCCACCGTCACCGTCGTGCCCAACGAGGAAATCCGCCGCCAGGGCACCGCCCAACTTGGCGATCTCCTGTTCTCGAAGCCCGGCATTACCGGTTCCAGCTTCGCGCCCGGCGCTTCGAGCCGGCCAGTCATCCGCGGCCTCGACGTCAATCGCGTCGGCATCATCGAAAATGGCACCAACGCTGGCGGAGCTTCCGATCTTGGCGAAGACCATTTCGTTCCGGTCGATCCACTGGCGACTAACCAGGTCGAAGTCATCCGCGGTCCGGCGGCGATGCGGTACGGATCGACATCGATCGGCGGCGTCGTCAGCGCAACCAACAATCGTATCCCGGACGCCTTGCCAACATGTGCGGCCGCACCGTTCCAGACCTACGGACTGCCGGCAAAAGCGCCGCTCGCAAGCGCTGGACCACCTTCCTGCGTCACGGTCGAAACCCGAACAGCCGTCAGTTCCGTCGACCGCGGTGTCGATGGCGGCATCCTGCTCGATGCCGGCGGTGGCAATTTCGCTGTTCATGCCGACGCCTATGGCCGAAAGTCCAGCGATTACAGCATTCCGGGCTATCCGTATTTGTTCGACCAGACCCGCCCGGTCAACGGCCGGCAGCCGAATTCCGCGATGCAGGCGGACGGTGCGTCGATCGGTGGCTCTTACATTTTCTCCGGCGGCTTTATTGGCGCTGCGATTACGCAGAACGATACGCTCTATCGTATCCCTGGCATCGATGGCGCCGATCACCAGACCCGCATCGACGCGCGCCAGACCAAATTCACGGCCAAGGGCGAATACCGGCCGGATGCGGCGGCGATCGACGCCGTCAGGTTTTGGGCGGGCGCTACCGATTACAAGCACAACGAGATCGGTCTTGCCGATCCGACCGACCTCTCGACATTGGGCGTGCGGCAGACCTTCACCAACAAGGAGCAGGAAGGGCGCGTCGAGGTGCAGATGACGCCGTTCAACGCGCGCTTTGCCGCCGTCACGACGGCATTCGGCCTGCAGGCAGGTCATCAGGAACTGACGGCGCCGAGTCCGGACGATCCAACCAGCCCGCTCAACGGGTTGTTTGATCCTAACAAGAATAACAGGGTCGCCGGCTACGTCTTCAACGAGTTCAAGTTCACTGACTCAACCAAGGCGCAGATCGCCGGCCGTATCGAGCATGTCAGTCTTAGCGGAACAACGCCGGCATTTATTCCGGAGCTGTTCGACCTCAATGTCGACCCTGCCGCCATTGGTCCTGCCACACCGCGCAATCTGAATTTCACGCCAAAGAGCGCAAGCATCGGCTTGATCCAGGATCTTCCGGGCCAACTGGTTGCCAGCATCACCGCTCAATACGTCGAGCGTGCGCCCAAGCCGGCGGAATTGTTCTCGCGCGGCGGCCACGATGCCACCGGCACCTTCGACATCGGCAATCCCAATCTCGGCATCGAAACCGCCAAGACGATCGAGATCGGATTGCGGAAGGCGACAGGGCCTTTCAGGTTCGAAGCAACCGCCTACTACACCAAGTTCAATGGCTTCATTTACCGTCGCCTCACCGGCAACACCTGCGAGGATGTCGCCTGCGTCAGCCCCGCTGATCCGGCTGCTCCGCTCGAACTGAACCAGGCGATCTATTCGCAACGCGACGCCACCTTCCGCGGCGGCGAGTTCCAGAGCCAGTTGGACATCGGCCCGCTCAACGGCGGTATCTGGGGCATCGAGAACCAGTTCGACGTGGTGCGCGCAACCTTCAGCGACGGCACCAATGTCCCGCGCATCCCGCCGGTGCGCGTGGGCGGCGGCCTGTTCTGGCGCGATTCCAACTGGCTCACGCGGATCAACCTGCTGCACGCCTTCGCACAGAACGATATCGCGCCGATCGGCGAGACGCCGACTGCGGGCTATAATCTGTTGAAGGCGGAGGTCAGCTACAGGACGAAGCTCGATCCAACCTGGTTCGGCGCGCGGGAAATGACGGTCGGACTCGTCGGCAACAACCTGTTGAACGAGAACATCCGCAATTCGGTGTCCTACACCAAGGACCAGGTTCTCATGCCGGGCATCGGTGTGCGGGCATTTGCCAATCTGAAATTCTAGGTCACGCACCAAGCGGCCATGGGGTGGCGTTAGCTGGTGCTACCAGCTAACGTCCAAGTGGGACGATGGCGGGTGCCAGACGGAATCCGCTCTCAGATTTCCCTGCCCATGGAAGCGGGATGCACAACCAATAGATGACCTCGTCTATCAATGTTCACGTCTACAGCGACGCGCTCGTTCTGCTCGGCACCGCGGGCGTTGTCATTCCATTGGCGCGGCGGTTCGGCCTCAATCCTGTTCTAGGCTATCTCGGAGCCGGCGCGATCCTGGGTCCTCTTGGGCTGGGATCGTTTATCGATAGCTTCCCGCTGCTCTATTGGGTCACGGTCGTCGACGCCAAAAACGTCTCCGGCATTGCGAACCTCGGCATTGTGTTCCTGCTCTTCCTCATCGGCATGGAGCTTTCCTACGATCGCTTGAAGGCGATGCGGCGCCTGATTGTTGGGCTGGGCAGCCTGCAGATCATATTCTCTACGGTGGTGATCGGCGCAGTCGCGGCCCTTGCGGGCAGCAAGGGGCCGGTAGCGTTCATCATTGGTGCGTGCCTCGCACTGTCCTCGACCGCAATTGTCGTCGAGATGCTGTCCAGGCAAGGACGACTCAACACAAGTGCGGGGCGGGCAAGCTTCGCGACGTTGCTGGCGCAGGATCTGGCGGTCGCTCCCCTCCTGCTCTTCATCTCCATTTATGGCGCCGGCGAATCCGGTTCGGTTGTTGCGACACTCCTCGTTGCGCTCACCAACGCCGCGATCGCGCTCGCCGTGATCGTCATTGTCGGCCGCGTGGTGATGAAACCCCTGTTCCGTCTCGTCGCGTCAGCGGACATGAGCGACCTGTTCGTGGCTACGACGCTGTTTGTCATCGTTGCAACGGGGGTAGCGGCCGCGGTGGCCGGCATATCAATGGCGCTTGGCGCCTTTGTCGCCGGCCTGCTGCTTGCCGAGAACGAATTCCGCAAGGCGATCGAAACCGCCATCGGTCCTTTCAAGGGGCTCTTGCTCGGGCTGTTCTTTTTCACGGTCGGCATGAACATCGATTTTCGCGAGCTGGCTCGCGATCCGGTTTGGCTGCTGGGGGGCGCTTTCGGACTGATTGCCGTGAAGGCCGCCATTCTCATCGTCCTTGCCCGGCTGTATCGGCTTTCGTGGCCGGCTTCACTTGAGATTGGCTTTCTGCTTGGCCCAGGCGGCGAGTTCGCCTTTGTCGGGATCGGCATAGCGGCAGGGCTCGGCCTGATCGATGCCAAGGTGTCGAGTTTCACGGTAACGCTGACCGCGCTGACCATGATGCTGATCCCTCTGCTGTCCCATCTCGCACGGCGGCTGGCGCCGATGGTGCGTGAAGACAAGCCGCTCGACCCCGAACTTGCCGCAGCGCCGAGCGGAGGAAGCGGCCATGCCATTGTCGTCGGACACGGCCGGGTGGGACAGGTGGTTTGCGCGATGCTCGATCACCACCAGTTCAAGTACATTGCCGTCGATAATGATGCCGCGGCCGTCCCTGAGCAGCGCAGGCAAGGGCGCACCGTCTTTTACGGTGACGCAACAAACCCGGAGTTCTTGAAGAGCTGCGGTCTCATGGAAGCCGCCGCCGTCGTCGTCACGATCAACCAACCCGAAGGCATCGACGAGATTGTCGCTCAGGTCCGTGCGCTCAGAAAAGATGTGCTGGTGGTTTCGCGCGCCCGCGACGCCGACCACGCGCGGCATCTCTACCAGATCGGCGTCACCGACGCAGTGCCGGAGACCATTGAGGCGAGCTTGCTGTTGTCCGAAGCAGCCCTGATCGGCCTCGGAGTGGCGATGGGACTTGTCGTCGCCTCCATCCATGAGAAGCGCGAGGAGTTTCGGCACGAATTGCAAAGGGCCGCAGGAAGCGCAGGATCCGTGCCGCTCCGGCCGGCCGGCACCAAAAGGCGTCGATCTTCCTGATGTACGACAACACAGGAGGAGCCCTGCAGCGCCGCGCTACCGCGCCTTGCTCCAGTCCGGCCGGATCTCGCCGGAGACGCCTTCGAAGGCACCCTCGACCAGTTCCGCTACCAGGAGGCGGCTGTAATCGACCGGACCCGGCATGATCGCCCGCCCCTTCGGTATGACCTTGAAGCCGACGCGGCCGTAATAAGGTTCGTCACCGACCAGAATGACCAGGCGATGGCCCTTGGCCTTGGCGTCCTGCAGCGAGCGATCGAGCAGCATGCGGCCGACGCCGCGCTTTCGGAACGGCGGTTCGACCGTCAACGGCCCGAGCATCAGGGCCGGCGTATCGCCGATGCAAATCGGCAATTGCCGTACCGAGCCGACCAGCAATGTGCCGATCCGTGCCGTGAACGACAGCTCGAGCAGATGATCGACATGCTCGCGCAGGCGGTAGGCGCTCAGCACGAAACGGCCGGGACCGAACGTGCGCTCGTGCAGGCGTTCGATCGCCTGCGCGTCCTTTGGTGTTTCGGTGAGTATGGTGACGTCAAGTTCGCTCATGATGGGGCGCGGGATAGCATCTGGCGGCGGCGCGGTCCATTGCCGGAGGCGGCAATCCCCGTATTGCCTTAATCCCTTTTGATGGCGGGCTGGGACAAATAGGCCAGCAACTTCATTTCGCGGCGGCCGCGCGTCACCGTATCCAGCACCAGCCCCGAGCTTACCGACAGCACCGCCACGATCATCAGGCCCATCGACAGCACCGCGGTCGGCAGCCGCGGAACGAGGCCTTCCTCGAGATAGGTGATGATCACGGGGATCGCGAGGCCGATCGAGACCAGCATCAGGAGCACGCCGATGACCGTGAAGAACCGCAGCGGCTTTTCCGACCGGTATAGTTTCAGGATGGTGGCGAGAATCCGGAAACCATCGCGCCAGGTGTTCAGCTTGCTGAACGAGCCCTCGGGGCGGGCATAATAAGGCGTCTCGACTTCCATCACCGGCAGCGCAAGTTCGAGCGCGTGCACGCTGAGCTCGGTTTCGATCTCGAAGCCGTCGGACAGCACCGGAAAGGATTTGACGAAGCGGCGCGAGAACACGCGGTAGCCAGAAAGGATATCCTTGAACGCCTGGCCGAACACCGCGGAGAGGAAGCTCGTCAGCATCCAGTTGCCGGTGCGGTGACCGGGACGGTAGGCGGCGGCCGACTGGTCGACGCGAAAGCCCACCACCATATCGAGGTGCTCGTTGACCAACGCATCGATCATGCGCGGGGCGCTCGGTGCGTCATAGGTCGCGTCACCATCGACCAGCACATAGACGTCGGCATCGATATCGGCGAACATGCGCCGCACCACGTGCCCCTTGCCCTGGCGACGCTCGCTGCGGACGATGGCGCCGGCCGCGCGCGCCACCTCGATGGTACGGTCCCTGGAATTGTTGTCGTAGACGAAAATCTCAGCCGTCGGCAGCGCCTTGCGGAAGTCGGCGACCACGGTGGCGACCGCGGCTTCCTCGTTGAAGCACGGCACCAGAACCGCAACCCGCAGCGCAGGTGCCGTCATTGCACGCTCACCGAATTAAATCCGTCCATGGCGCGTCATACCGCAATCAGGCATTGGCCGGTCGGGGGAAGGCCGCACTTTCGGCGACCCGTTCGCCGGGCAGATCGAGCGTTGCGAACAGCAAAGTCCAGAGCGAGAGCATGTCGATCGGAATGATATAGTACGGCGTAAATATCGGATGGGTCATGAAGAAAATCAGGTTTACCGCAAGGTTTAGGGCGACCAGGATTGCAGCATACTTTGCGCGGCCTTGATTGGCCCACCATAGCCAGGCGGTCCAGGCGACCGATATCGCCAGCAAGGTGAATTGAACGTCAACGAGATAGCTCAACAGCACGGTGGCATTCAGCTCGGGCGGCAGGGCATCGACGCTGCCATAGGTGGTCGAGAACGGACTGCCCGCGTTGATCGCGTTCGCGATCAAGGTCGGCGTAATCCCGATCAGGAAAGCGATGCCGAACGATGCCGCCTGCAGGAAAGTCTCCTTGCTGCGCGCCAGCAGGAAGGCCCCGGCAAGATACAGGCAATAGCCCGCCGCCAGAAACAGGTTGGGCAGTCGGAAGTTGACGGAGAGGCCGATCAGGAGGCCTACCAGCGCCCACAGGACGAACCGATGCCGCGATCGTTCCATGAAGAGCTTCGCCGTTAGAAAACCCACCAGCGCGCACACCATCATGGTCGGCGCTACCGAATAGCTGGCCTTGGTCGGATTGATCATCAGATAGATCGCAGTGTCCCCGAACGCTGCGACGAGCATCAGCCGATAAAGTGTGGACGCATAGGTCAACGCAAGGAGTGAAAAACCGACAGCGACGACCGACGTCAATATGTAGAGCGGGATAACGCGGAAACCGGCGGGAAACAGCGACAGGATGAAGCCGGTCCCGGGCGGATATTGCAGCACATGTTTGTCCGTGCCGCTAATCCAGGTGTGGCAGGGCGTTCGCTTCGCATCATCCCATCCCGGAAAATCGATCTGCTTCAGCTTGTTCTTGAGATAATGATCGTCGTCGAAGGTGATGTTGGTGTCGATGCCACGGAGACCAAATCTGTCGAACAGATGCGCCTGCCTCAGGTAGCAGATATCGTCATAAACCCCGCGGGCTTCGATCCAGCCGGATATTGACCAAATATTGCTGACCAGTACGACGAGGAAGCCGATCGCGCAAAGAATCTTCAGGAATTTCATTTTTGCCTGATCGCCCCGCCTTCGATTTTGCGCTGAAGGATTACTAGCATAGGCGCCCCCTAGCGCCAGGTGGCGATCGGCACGGCCCCATCGAGCACTTCCGCGATCCGGAGCCGCGTGCCCCTGGTCGTCTCCTCCGGCAGCGCACCCGCCGCATAAAACCCGCACTCCACGATCTCGTGGTTGGGCGTCGGCAGGCGGTCCTGCCGGAACTGCCTGACGACATAGACCGCAACATGGTCGCGGCGGGAGACGTGGCTGTTGAAGAACAGGCCGTGTAGCACCGGCTCCCCGGTCAGTTCGATCCGCCCCTCCTCCATCAGTTCCTGGCGCAAGGCTTCGAGAAAGGTTTGGCCGACCTCGACCCCGCCGCCCGGCAGGTGCCAGCCGGCGACGTAGCTGTGCCTGACCAGGAATACCTTGTCGTCGCCGTCGAGCACGACGCCGCGGACCCCGAGCGTCATGCCACGGGCCATCCGCCAATAGAGGTGGAAGGCCCGCCGCAATTGCGGCCCGAAGCGTGTTCGCAAGTGCTGCAGCGCCGTCACGCAAACCTCGGATGGACAGCTATCACGTTTGATCCTTATATCGCCGACATGATCGTGCGACGGCTCTATATCACAGGGAATGCGGCAGAGCGCGAATGACCGATACCTTCACGCTGGCGCATCTGTCCGATCCGCATCTGCCGCCGCTGCCCGCGGCGCGGCTCCGCGATCTCGCGGGCAAGCGTGCGTTGGGCTATCTCAACTGGACCCGCAACCGCCACAAATATCACCGCCGCGAGGTGCTGGACGCGCTGGTCGCCGACATGCAGGCGCAGCGGCCGGACCACATCGCGGTGACGGGCGATCTCGTCAACCTGGCGCTGGAGGCGGAGTTCACCCCGGCCCAGGCCTGGCTGGAAAGCGTCGGCACGCCGCAACGGGTCACGGTCGTTCCCGGCAATCACGACGCCTATGTACGGGCGACGCGGCATCATTTCACTGGTGCGTTCGAGAACTATCTGCGCGGCGATGCCGCGGCGGACGGCACGCCGTTTCCGTTCGTGCGCCGGCGCGGGCCGCTGGCGCTGATCGGCGTCTCCTCGGCGGTGCCGACGCTGCCGCTGATGGCGACCGGCCGGCTTGGCCGCGCGCAGCTCGATGCGCTCGATCGCCATCTGGCGCAGATGTCCGCCGATGAGGCCTTCCGGGTGCTGCTGGTGCATCATCCCCTGCACTCGGGTTCGCGGATGAAGCGGCTTACCGACTCGAAGGCGCTCCGCGCCGTGCTGAAGCGGCGCGGCGTCGAACTCGTCCTGCACGGCCACGACCACATCCATTCGACGATGTGGCTCGAAGGCGCCGACCGCCAGATCCCAGCGGTCGGCGTGCCGTCGGCCTCGGCGCTGGCGCACCGGCATTACCCGGCTGCCGCCTACAATCTGTTTTCGATCGCGCGCGACGGCGAAAAATGGCGCTGCGTGCAGACCGTGCGCGCCATCGACACCGACTTCCGCGTCAAGCAGATCAAGCAGACGACGCTGCTCTAGCGGCTCTCCGCGCTCGCAATGCCGCGAAGTCCTCAATCCCCGCCGCAGCCGCCGCCGCCCCCGTCGCCACCACCACCGTCGCCGCCGCTGTCACTTCCGGTATCGCCAAACCCGTCCGAACTGCCGTCGAACGACGTATCTGCGAAATCGCCGCCGCAATACGCCGCACCGCTGCCGTTCTTGCGCAGCTCTTTGCAGTCGGGGTGATAGACGAACCCGTTGGCGATATTGAGCTTGCTGTCGAGCGCAAACAACAGCGGCAGACGCGTCGGGTTGACCGGATCGATGTTCTCGTATTTGCAGCAATACCACCAGACACGGCGCAGGCCTTCATTGCTTTTGCGATGCTCGCTGAGGACGACGGCGGGGGTGTGGTGAAGGAATCCGCCGAACGCGCGCCGGCAGAACGCGTCGTACTCGCGCGTGTACAGGATGAATTCGTGCCAGAGGTCGTCGGCGACTTGCGAGGGCATCGAGACGTGACGCTTGCCGCTCATCAGATAGGCGAGGAAAAATTGTCGCAAGCCCCGCGAGACCAGCGCGCTGTGCTTGCGCTCAAAGCCGGGGTGATGCTTCTCCAGCCGCTTGAGCAGCCCCGGCGGCCAGCGATAGGTCCGGATGAATTCGGCGCGGCGCAGCTGAAGCCACCGCGGGACTATCGCGACCAATACGGCCGCCCCGACACCCATCAGCGCGATCGCCACAACTGGATACACCAGGGCTGCTCCGGTCCAGGCTAACTACAGCCCACGCAACGCGGCGTATAGCGCCAATCCGAATAGCCCCACCGCGCCCAGCACGAAGCCGAGCACGAAGGCCCCGAAGCCGCGGCGGCGCGGCTTTGTTTCCACGACCGGCTCAGCCGCCTGCATTGCCACCATCGCATGTTCGCGCTCGATCATGCGGCGCGCGACATAGCCGGTGACGGCATCGACGATGACGGGCACGTCATGCGACTCGGCGATCACGATGCGGCCGTAGCGCGTATCCTGCACGAAGCGATAGATGCGCTTGTCGCGCCCCATCACCACATGCGCCACCACGTCGATCCACAGCCGCGGCGTCTCGCCCTGGCTGACACCGCGATCGAACAGGTCGACCTGCCCGGGCACCTCGGCGAACAGCGGATCGAGCGCCTCGTTCAGGATCTCGAGCCGGGCGACCTCGGCATCGCGCAGTTCGACCACGACGCCGGTGCGGTCGGCGGCCTCGATGCGGGCCTGGCGGAGCGCGTCGCGCAGCCGTGTCGGTCGCATGTCGCGGGCTTCACTGCCGGAATTTTGCGCTTCTGCCATCGGTAGCCGCCTTTAATCCTGAGAGGTGGGCCCGGTTAACCTATCAGTAACTACCTTGGGCGCAATGGCTGTTTGTTTGCAATGGGTTAGCGATCCACCGGCTTCTGAGTCTGCGGCGACACCCCACCCCGGCCCTAAGAGCGAGCTTCGCTCGTCTCGACCCCCGCAAGCGGGAGAGGGAGAAGAAACGCAAACGGCCCCACCCGGTTTTCCGGATGGGGCCGCTTGTCCTTGGCGTTTCCCTAGACGTTGTTCGTTGGCAGCAGGCGCTCAGGCCGAGACGCGGGAGGGCTCTTCCACGATGGAGAAGCGCACGCCGGCCTTGTGGCGGTTCTCTTCAGAGACCGCGCGCCAGGCATCCTCGGCCTCTTTGCGGGTCTTGAAGGGTCCCTGTACCTGGGCCGAGCCTTCCACGAGCTTGTGGAAGTTCATCGAACCGAACTCGCCGCCAATCACCCAGAAATTGCTCTTCGTCATGACTAGTCTCCTGCTGTTACCGTTAGCCGAACTGGTTCATCGTATTGTGGGCGCCGCCCGCCTTCAGAGCGGCTTCACCAGCGAAATATTCCTTGTGCTCGTCGCCGATATCGGAGCCGGCCATGTTCTGATGCTTGGCGCAGGCGATACCTTGACGGATCTCCTGGCGCTGAACATTCTTCACATAGCCCAGCATGCCCTGCTCGCCGAAATACTCCTTCGCGAGATTGTCAGTCGACAGAGCTGCCGTGTGATAGGTCGGCAACGTGATCAGATGGTGGAAGATGCCGGCACGCTTTGCTGAATCGGCCTGGAAGGTGCGGATACGCTCGTCGGCTTCGATGCCAAGCGGCGTATCGTCGTATTCCGGCTTCATCAGGTCGGCCCGGTTGTACTTGCTGACATCCTTGCCGGCTTCCTTCATCGCGTCGTACACCTGCCAACGGAAGTTGAGCGTCCAGTTGAACGAGGGCGAGTTGTTGTAGGCCAGCTTCGCGTTCGGAATGACCTCGCGAATGCGGTCGACCATCTTGGCGATCTGCTCGATATGCGGCTTCTCGGTCTCGATCCACAACAGGTCGGCACCGTTCTGCAGCGAGGTGATGCTGTCGAGCACGCAGCGATCTTCGCCCGTTCCGGCGCGGAACTGGTAGAGGTTGCTGGCAAGCCGCTTCGGACGCATCATCTTGCCGTTGCGATTGATGATGACATCGCCGTTCTTCGCGTTGGCGGCGGTCACTTCCTCGCAATCCAGGAAGCTGTTGTACTGATCGCCGAGGTCGCCGGGCTTGTGGCTCACAGCGATCTGCTGCGTGAGACCGGCACCCAGCGAGTCGGTGCGGGTCACGACGACGCCGTCTTCGACGCCCAGTTCGAGGAAGGCATGGCGGCAGGCGCGAATTTTCGCCAGGAACACCTCGTGCGGCACAGTCACCTTGCCGTCCTGGTGGCCGCACTGCTTTTCGTCGGAGACCTGATTTTCGATCTGCAGAGCGCACGCACCCGCTTCGATCATCTTCTTTGCGAGCAGATAGGTCGCCTCGGCATTGCCAAAGCCAGCGTCGATGTCGGCGATGACGGGCACGACATGGGTCTGGAAGTTGTCGACCTTTTCGATCAGTTCCTTTTCCTTCGCCTTGTCGCCTGCCTTGCGAGCGGCGTCGATGGCGCGGAAGATGTCGTTGAGCTCACGGGAGTCCGCCTGACGGAGGAAGGTGTAGAGCTCTTCGATCAGCGCCGGCACCGAGGTCTTCTCGTGCATCGACTGGTCCGGCAGCGGCCCGAACTCGGAGCGAAGTGCTGCGATCATCCAGCCCGAGAGATACAGATAGCGGCGATCGGTCTTGCCGAAGTGCTTCTTGACCGAAATCAGCTTCTGCTGCGCGATGAAGCCATGCCAGCAACCGAGCGACTGGGTGTACTTGGTGGGATCGGCGTCATAGGCAGCCATGTCGCTGCGCATCAGCGCCGCGGTGTAGCGGGCGATGTCCAGGCCGGTCTTGAAGCGGTTCTGCAGACGCATGCGCGCCACGGCTTCGGCGGTGACGCCGTTCCAGGTCGGCTGGGTCTCGAGGAGCGCCTTGGCAGCTCCAATCTCGCTCGCATAGGAAGCCGGTCCCTGGATAATCCCACGTGGCTGGAAGTTCATGTGCCTGATCCTTTCGGTGACGACAAATCTGCAGCGGTTGTCTTCGCCACTCTTGTCTCTAATCGACATTCTTGACAGTGCATTGCGAAATGCGTGGTGAGAGCTAAACGCGAAAAGGACAAATTCGTATAGATGGCTTGTTTTCTATTGGTGATGTATTGTAACATATAAACTTGTCATAGATGTCACTTTGTAAATTTTGTCACAAATCAGGTCAGGGAACCTGCCATGGCCACCGACTCCGGAAAGAAGCTTTTCGTCGGCCCCCGCTTCCGGCGGATCCGTCAGCAGCTCGGGCTGTCGCAGACCCAGATCGCCGAGGGCCTGGGGATTTCTCCGAGCTATATCAACCTGATAGAGCGGAACCAGCGCCCGGTGACGGCGCAGATCCTGCTCCGACTGGCCGAAACCTATGACCTCGATCTGCGCGACCTCGCCACCGCCGACGAGGACCGCTTCTTCGCCGAGCTGAACGAAATCTTCTCCGATCCGCTGTTCCGGCAGATCGACCTGCCGAAGCAGGAACTGCGGGATCTCGCCGAACTGTGTCCCGGCGTGACTCATTCCCTGCAACGGCTGTACGCCGCCTATACGGAGGCCCGCCGCGGCGAAACGCTGGTCGCAGCCCAAATGGCCGACCGCGACGAGGGCACCCGCTTCGAGGCCAACCCGATCGAGCGCGTGCGCGACCTGATCGAGGCCAACCGCAACTACTTTCCGGAGTTGGAGCAGGCCGCGGAAAATTTGCGCGACGAACTCAACGTCTCTGCGGAAGAATTGTTTGCCGCGCTTTCGGCGCGGCTGCGCGAAAAGCATTCGATCGTCACCCGCATCATGCCGGTCGACGTGATGCGCGAGACGCTGCGGCGGTTCGACCGCCATCGCCGGCAATTGCTGATCTCCGAACTGGTCGACGGCTCCGGCCGCGCATTTCAACTCGCGCTGCAGATTGGCCTCGCCGAATGCGGTGCCAGCATCGACGCCATCGTCAATCGCGCCGGCCCCCTCGATGACACGCCGCGGCGGCTTTATCGGATTACGCTGGCGAATTATTTCGCCGCCGCCGTGATGATGCCCTATCAGCCATTCCACAGCGCAGCCGAGGCGTTGAACTACGACGTCCACGTGCTGGCGCAGCGTTTCAATGCCGGCTTCGAGCAGGTGTGCCATCGCCTCACCACGCTGCAGCGGCCGAACGCGCGCGGCGTGCCGTTCTTCCTGTTGCGCGTCGACAATGCCGGCAACGTCTCCAAGCGGTTTTCCTCCGGCACGTTCCCGTTCTCGAAATTCGGCGGCACCTGCCCGCTGTGGAACGTGCATTCGACCTTCGACACGCCGGACCGCCTGCTCAAGCAGGTGATCGAACTGCCCGACGGCACGCGCTACTTTTCGATCGCGCAGATGGTGCGCCGCCCGATCGCCCCGCACCCGCAGCCGCAGCCGCGTTTTGCGATCGGATTGGGTTGCGAAATCCGCCATGCGACGAAGCTTGTTTACGCCGCCGGGATGGACCTGGAGAAGGCCGAGGGCACGCCGATCGGCGTCAACTGCCGGCTCTGCGAACGCGAAAACTGCAGCCAGCGCGCTGAGCCGCCGATCACGCGGACGCTGATTTTGGATGAGAACACGCGGCGGGTGTCGTCGTTCGCATTTTCGAATGCACGGGAGTTGTGAGGGCTTGCTTACCCTCCCCTGGAGGGGGAGGGTCGGCTCGCATGAGCGGAGCGAAATGCGAGACGGGGTGGGGTGATCTCTCAACTCGGGCACTGTTCGCGACGAGAGACCGTCACCCCACCCCGCCGCGCCCTGCGGTCGCGTCGACCCTCCCCCTCCAGGGGAGGATAAGAGAGAGGCGCCACCAACACCCGTCATTGCGAGCGCAGCGAAGCAATCCATTCTTCCTTTTGCGCGGCGCAGATGGATTGCTTCGCTGCGCTCGCAATGACGTGGATAGACATGGTTTCTCATCCCCGCGGCGCGTTGCGCCCGAGTTGTGCTTGAATTCGCAAGCCCCCAAAAATAAGAGGGCGCAGGGAAGGCCGGGTGCTGGCTGGCACCCGCGGTCTCGTGTGCAATAGGCGCAACGAAAAACGCACACGAGCATACAGGTATCAGCCGGGGCATCCGGCCTTCCCTGCGCAATGGTTTACGGCTTATGCCGTGCTCTCCCCGGAGACGAATTCCTCTTGCCTCCGTCGCCGGCGAATTGGCGGCTCGCATCGCCCGGTTGAGCTTTGCAAACCTCCGCCGGCTTGACACCAGCAACGGGTGCCAGGACCACACGGTTTTGCCGTCCGCAACTGCGCCGTTCGTCTGGCACGCTGGAGATCGCTCACGGGAAAACCCGCCCTGCAATCACGCCACGCGCCCGGCGCTTTCGCGTCCACCGCAGCCCGGCCCAACGTTCGTGACGATCGCGATACGCCCCTCTTGCGGGCCGGGATGGCGGGAGTTCTAGGACTGATTTGGGTCTCGCGCGAAGCGGATTCTTTTTCCGCGCAGGACTGGACCGGGCAAATCAGTTTGAAAGGATTGAGAAACTTTTTGTTTTCGCGCAGCGGCCGCGGGGTGGGTTAGCGGCAGCGTAGGCCACCAAACTGAAAAGCACGCGGCGGATGATGCTGTCGCCAATCCGGCCTGCGGCCTGCGCCACCTGAGCACGAAATTTCGGCGCGAAGATGAAGGACTGTTCATCAGCATTACATCGCGGGTCAGTCCATCGGGAAAAACCGGAACATCGCTGCATCCAGGACGTTGCATTTCGTCCAACGACACGAAGGAGGGACCAATGCTGAAACCACTGATTGTCGCGACCGCCGCCCTGCTGGTCGCAACCTCGGCGTTTGCGCAGAGCGACAAGATGAAATCCTCGGATTCCTCTGAGTACTCATCGGCGCAGAAGAGCAAAACTGCGGCGGCGGGACAAAAGATGAAGAAGAGCAAGGCTTCGACCGCGAAGGGGGCAACGGAAAGCGCACCCGGTACGACCACCGGATCGGCTGCGAAGAAGACGTACTAATTCTCCAACAGCACGGCCCGGCATCGATGCCGGGCCGTTTCACGTGCGCGTGTCCGCAGGTTCGATCTTTCTACAGGTCTCCGGCGTCATTGGCGCAGTGCATCAATGTACCGCTTTCTCCCGCCGGGAAGCCGCATCTGTGTCCCGCTGGTGACGATCACATTTAAAACGTGGGTATTCCTCAATTTTGCGATGGAACGGCCAAGCCGATTCGCTAGTTTTGAAAACAGCGATTCCCAGAACTCGCGGATGGATGCAGGCCCGATGTTGCGACGCGTTATGCTGTTGAACCCGTTCGAAATCACCCAGGACCGGGTCGCCCCGGACCGGCCGCAGCCGGTCGAGCGGAAGGTGACGAGCCGGACCGCCCGTTCCACGCCGGTCTGCGCCGCCTGCGGTTCTGACGACATCATCTGCCACGCCACCGCGCAGTGGAGCAACGAGGCGCAGGAATGGCAGCTCGCCAACACCTTCAACCAGCCGGCGCACTGCAACACCTGCCACCACGACGGCAATCTGGTGTGGCTGACGCTGAACTGAGCGCGGTAACAGCAGCGGCATAGCGCCCGGAGTAGCCCGGATGGAGCAAAGCGAAATCCGGGGACCATCTCTCCGCTGAGCGACCTGCCCCGGATTGCGCTGCGCTCCATCCGGGCTACGGTTCTGTGCGACGCAACGCGGCGGCATAGCGGCTAGAGTAGCCCGCATGGAGCGAAGCGAAATCCGGGGACTATCTCCGCTGAACGACCCGTCCCGGATTGCGCTGCGCTCCAACGCCGTGCCGTAGCAGCTCGTCGGCGCAGCGATCGACGTCATCAACCGCGACCTTGAACGCGAGCTGCAGCGAAGCGCTGCCTGTGGGCGTCGGTGCATCCTTCGCCGTCCGGCCCGGCCGCGACAAGGCAAGCGTGTTGCCCCCGATCTGATATTCGATCCATCCCGCCGACAGCTCGCGCGTCAGAGAGAAGCGCAGGACGCCCTCATAGAAACGGCGCATCGCCGCCATGTCGCGCACGATGATGACGGTGTAGTCGACGGCGCGGATGGAATGGAAGGGTGAAGTGGCAGATAGATTCTGATCGTTCATGACGGCTTTCACATTCGGCACGTGGCCCGCATGCGCGCAGCGACAGGCGACGAAAAAGCCCGGATATCGCTTCGCTCATCCGGGTTACCCTTCTACCCACCCTGACCGCGGATAGGAGGTCCTACGCGCTCGCCTAACCGAGGTTCACGTAAACTTCAAATGGCAAGTTAAGCTTGTGCGATAGCTCCATCGTCGGTGAAAGCATTGAGCTGTCATTCTTTCTATCAACTCGAATGAAGATGAGATCACGATAAAATCGCATCTCCGAAACCAGTGGATCCAAATTGCGGGCCGCAAATAGATCGATCCATCGTCTCAGCTTATCTCCTGTCAGAATTGATTGATCCTTGCTCCATGGCTCCGCTTCAAGCCGTTCAAGGATCCATGTCCTCGCTTTGCCGGGAGCAAGATGCGCGATGTCAGGATCAAACACGACGAAGCACATGTTGGGCGCTATCCCCGGTATTGGCCTCCCCCCATCCAGGACCGAGATATGGAAATCCCGCTTTCCCTTCGGTGCCTTCCGCGGTAGCAGCTCTTCGCCGACCAAGAGACGCAGATCATGTTTCCCGGCAAGTCTCCAGGCCTGCAGGACCCCCTCCTCCCCAACCGAGCCCGCAAAGATCACATCGATCACATTGCAATAAAAGCAATACTCCGTACCGTAGGGGTCATCCGGATCCGCATCCCCGATCAACGGAAAGGAACGGCGCATGTCGTCAAACCATTTTCGTAGACGAGGCGAAGACGATTCTGGCTTGTGCCATTTGTCCTTTGGGGCGCCCTTGATCTCGCGCACGATCCAGTCGCAATAATCGGCCTGCGCCAACGCAGCGCGCTCGTCGAACACGAAAACTCTGATACCCACCTTTTTCTTCCCCCAAGATGGCTTGCGACTAGACGTCCGAAGCTACCGGGTTTGCCAAAGAGCCCGGTGATTTACCTGCGGTCCGACAATGCCGACCGAACCTGCCGGCAGCAAATAGCGCGAATGAGCGCAGCGATATACGAGAATCGGGACACGCCCCCGGATATCGTTTCGTTCATCCAGGCTACGGAATTCACCTCTAGGCCTCCGAGCCGCCCCAAATCTTCTCTTCGCTCCAACCCAACTCCGCAAACTCCTCCGCCCGCAACGAGGCTTCACCCACCGCGAAGAACTCGTCGAGCTGTGGCGGGCTCACCGACGTGCCGCTCAGCATGGCGTGGACCTGGCCGCGATGATGCACCTGATGTTGAAACAGATGCAGGAGCAATCGGTCCATCCGCTCGCGCTGGATGGAGGTGCCGCGATGCACGGAGATGATACGCTGCAGTCCGGCGCCGTCGAGCGCTTCGACGATCTTGAGCAAACGCCGATCGACTGCGGCCTGGGCTTCCTTCAGTGCGACGACCGTTGCGCAAGGCTCCTGATCCGCAAAGGCGGCCGGGCCGAGCGTGCCGCCTTCCATCGCGTCGACGTAAAAATGGTCGATGATCAGGATGTGGTTGAGCGTGGCGCGCAGACTTGGAAAGAAGCCGGTTCGTTTTGCGGTGAACTCATCCGGCGGCAGTCCGATGCAGGCGGTCAGCAGCCGGTGGTTTGCCCAGGCGTTGTTGTACGCCATGGCGCGATAGGGAAGCACATCAGTCATTGGCGTTGCAAACCAGTAGCCCGCATGAGCGCAGCGATATGCGGGGAGCGATAATGAAGGTCCCGGATTGCGCTGCGCTCCATCCGGGCTACGCTCGCTAACTCACCCCACGATTTCTCCGCCGTCATTGCGAGAAGCGATAGCGACGAAGCAATCCACCTTCTCGATGCCGTGCTATGGATTGCTTCGCTTCGCTCGCAATGACGGTTTGGCTACATACCGTCGTACTCCCTACTCCGCCGCCTCTCGCGTCGGTGCTTCCAGCACTTCCAGCACCTTCGGCGGCGACATCGGCAGGGCGTAGAAACGTTTGCCGAGCGCGTTGTAGATCGCGTTAGCGACCGCGGCCATCACGGGGACTAGCGGCACTTCGCCGACGCCCTTGACGCCTTGCGGGTGTTTCGGGTTCGGCACTTCGACCATGATGCAGTCGAGCATCGGCAGGTCCGAGCAGACCGGCATGCGATAGTCGAGGAAGCCGGGGTTATCGACCTTGCCTTCCCGCGTGTAGATGTATTCCTCGTTCAGCGCCCAGCCGATGCCTTGGGCGACGCCGCCCTGGAGCTGGCCCTCGACATAGCCGGGGTGAATGGCGCGGCCGACATCCTGCACGGCGGTGTAGCGGATGACGCGCGCAATGCCGAGATCGACGTCGACCTCGACGTCGCAGACATGCGTGCCGAAACCGCCATCGGCGCCCGTGGTGTTGAGCTGCACGCCGGCGCCGATCGGGCCACCCATCGCGGGCGCCTTCTCGGCGAGCTCTTCCAGCGTCAGCGGTTCGAACTGGCCGGCGTTCGGGCTCACCGGGTGCGCCGCGCCGTTCTCCCACTTCACCGCTTCAGGATCGATCTCCCAGATCTTTGCGGCGCGCTCGCGCAGCGTCTGGATGATCTTTTCGGTCGACTGCGTCACGACAATCGAGGAGGCGAACAGCACGCGGCTGCCGCCGGTGAGATTCGAAAAACCAATCGTCTGCGTGTCGCCGATGATGACGGAGACGCGGCGGTAATCAATACCAAGAAGTTCGGCGCAGATGTTGGCGATGCCGGCACGCGAACCGCCGATGTCAGGATGCCCTGTCGTGACGACGACGTTGCCGTCTTCCGTGATGTTGACTTGCGCGGAGGATTCACCGCCGGCGTTGAACCAGAAGCCGGAGGCGACGCCCCTGCCCCTTGGATTGCCGTGGCCGTCACCGAGGGGCGCGGCATAATGCGGCGAGCTTTTGGCTGCTTCCACCGTCTCGATATAGCCGATGCGCGGAAACACCGGGCCGTGCGCGGCTTTCGTTCCTTCCTTCGCGGCGTTCTTCAGGCGGAAGTCGAGCGGGTCCATCTTGAGCGCTTCGGCGACTTCGTCCATCACGCATTCGACGGCATAGGCGCCGATCGGCGCACCGGGCGCGCGATAGGCTGCGACTTTCGAGCGGTTGGAGCAGACGTCAAAACCTTCGGAGAGCAGGTTCGGGATGTCGTAGGGCGTGAAGCTGCAGCCGGCCGCGCCGCGGATCGGCGAGCCCGGGAAGGCGCCGGCCTGCAGATAGAAGGTGCCGTGCGCGGCGACGATCTTGCCGTCTTTCGTGGCTCCAATCTTCACCGTGCTCTTCGAGCCTGAGGTGGGGCCGGTCGCGCGCATCACTTCCTCGCGCGTCATCACCATCTTCACCGGGCGGCCGGATTTTTTCGCAAGCAGCGTCGCGAGCGGTTCGAGATAGACGATGGTCTTGCCGCCAAAGCCGCCGCCGATCTCAGCGGGGATAGCGCGGATGTCGCTCTGCGGGATGCCGGTGAGATAGGCCGTCATCGCGCGCACCATGAACTGGCCCTGGCTGGAGCTCCAGATCGTGGTCTTGCCGTCAGGCGCGACCGAGATCAGGCAGGCATGCGGCTCGATATAGCCCTGATGAACGGGGCGCGTGGTGAAGGTGCGCTCGATGACGATGTCGGCCTTCTTGAATCCACCAGCGATGTCGCCCTTCTTGTGCTCGAGGCGGCCGGCGATATTGGACGGCTTGCCGTCAAACTTGTTGAACTCGTGCAGAACAGGCGCATCGGGCTTGATCGCGTCGTCGATCTCGATCGACCACGGCAGCACCTCGTAATCGACCTCGATCAGCTTGCAGGCTTCGGCTGCGATCGCTTCGGTGGTCGCGGCGACGGCAGCTATGGGGTGGCCGGGGAACAGCGCCTTGTCGCGCGCCATCACGTTGCGGCACATCCAGCGCATGTCCTGGATGCCCAGCATGACCGCGCCGTTGGCGATCGGGAAATCGACGATGTCGCGCGCGGTGACGACGGCTCTTACGCCCGGCAGCTTCTCTGCCTTGGAGGTGTCGATCGACCTGATGCGCGCATGCGGATGCGGGCTGCGCAAAACCTTGCCCCAGATCATGCCGGGCATCGTGGTGTCGGCGGCGAACTGGGCGCGGCCGGTGACCTTGTCCATGCCATCAGGACGGATGGTGCGCTGGCCGATCCATTTGTTGTTGGTGACGAGATTCATTGGGCTGGCTCCAGCTTTATTGGGCGCGCATTTCGGCGGCGGTTTCCATCACCGCGCGGACGATCTTGTCATAGCCGGTGCACCGGCAAAGATTTCCGGCGAGCCAGAAGCGGATTTCCTCCTCGCTCGGCTCCGGGTTCTTCTTCAGCAGCGCGTCGGAGGCGACCAGCATGCCCGAGGTGCAGATGCCGCATTGCAGGGCGGCCATCTCCAGGAATTTCTGCTGCAGCGGATGGAGCTTATCGCCCTGTGCCATGCCCTCGATGGTCCGGATCTCGTGGTCTTGCGCTTCGACCGCGAGCATCAGGCAGGAACAGATCAAGCGATCGTCGAGCGTGATGGAGCAGGCGCCGCAATCGCCGGAGGCGCAGCCTTCTTTGGAGCCGGTTAGCGCGAGCGGACCGCGCAGCGCGTCGAGCATGGTGTCTGATGGCTCGCACAGGAATTCCATCGGCTCGCCGTTGATGGACGTGGTGACGTGAACTTTGGCCATTGAATTCTATTTCCCGATTCAATTTTTCTGAGTCGCGCGTTGGGCGGCGATAGCGGCGGTGCGCTTGAGCAGCACGCCGGCCACCTTGGTGCGATAAGCGATGGTGCCGCGCTTGTCGTCGATCGGGCGACAGGCGGCGGAGCACGCGGCTGCCGCCTTGGCGAGCGCGGCGTCGTCGAGCTTTGAGCCGATCAGCGCCTTGGCGGCGTCTTCGACCAGCAGGACTGTGGGCGCGACTGCGCCGAGGCCGACGCGAGCGGCGGTGACGGTGCCGTCCTTGATCGTGAGACTAACGCCGACGCCGACGACGGCGATGTCCATTTCGGTGCGCGGGATCATGCGTAAGTAAGCGTCGCTCGATCCCGGCGGGCGCGGCGGTAATGCAAAACTGACGAGGATCTCGCCGGGCTTCAAATTGGTGCGGCCGGGGCCGGCGGGGACGTCTTCCACCTTCATTTCGCGGCGGCCGTTCGGGCCCTGCACGGTGACGATGGCGCCGGCCGCAACCATCGCGGGCACGCTGTCGCCGGCGGGCGAGCCGTTGCAGAGATTGCCGCCGGCGGACGCGCGGCCCTGCACCTGCTTGGAACCGATCAGGTTGACGGCTTCGAGCACGCCGGGCCAGACCTTGCTGAAACTTTTGTGTTCCGCGAGCGCCATGCCGGAGACGGCGGCCCCGATGCGAAAGCCGCCATCGGCGGTCTGCTCGATTCCCATCATCTCGGGGATTTTCTTGATGTCGACGATCACGCCGGGCTTGAGCACGCCGGATCGCATCTGCACCAGCAAATCCGTGCCGCCGGCCAGGATGCGCGCGGCGCTGCCGGCTTTCGCAAATGCACCGATCGCTTCGTCAAGCGTATCCGGCGCCAGGTATCGGAGTTCCGTCATGGATCCCGCAGTCTCCCATTTTGTCTGCCCGCCCCATATGGGCGACGGCCTTATATTGGCCCGGCAGTGCGACAAGCCTACACGGCGGGAGGCGGTTGGAACAGCCTGCGAGATCAGGTTGATACGGCAGGCTCCTATGCGCGCGGCGGGGCTTGCGGGCCGGATTGCTCCAAGGCGGGAGCCGATAGGGTGGGCAAAGGCGCACTTGCGCCGTGCCCACCATATTGATTGAACTGGCTTGCTTTGAAATGGTGGGCACGCTTCGCTTTGCCCACCCTACGATTCCTTTCAAGCCGGTGACATCGATGCCGCTTTTCAGATTCCTCGTTGCTGCCGCGGCATCCCTGTCCCTTTCCTCCTTCGCCATCGCCCAAACAGTCCCCGCGCCGACCCGGCCAGCGGTGGTGCAACCGAGACCACTTGCCCCGGCTCCCGGCCAGCCGGTCGCGAGGGCCCCCTCACCCCGCGCGGCCGCCTGTCACAACGGCATGTCGTTCGACCGCTTCCTTGCCGACCTCAAGCAGCAGGCGCTGGCGGACGGCGTCTCGCAGCGCGCGCTGGCCGAAGCCGCGCCCTACCTCACCTACGACCAAAGCATCGTCAACCGCGACCGCGGTCAGCGCGTCTTCGGCCAGGTGTTCAACGAATTCTCACGAAACCGGGCGTCCGATGGCGCGGCGAAAAATGCGCAGGCGAGAGTCCGGATGCATGCGGCGGCGTTCAACCGCGCCGAGAAGGAATATGGCGTGCCGCCGGCGGTGATTGCCGCGTTCTGGGGGCTTGAGAGCAGTTTTGGCGCCGAGCTGGGCAAGCTGCATACGCTGCCGTCGCTGGTGTCGCTGGCCTATGATTGCCGCCGCTCGGAGATGTTCCAGAAGGAAACCATCGCCGCGCTGAAGATCATCGACCGTGGCGATCTCACGCCAGCCGAGATGATCGGCTCATGGGCCGGCGAGCTCGGCCAGACGCAATTTTTGCCAACGCACTATTTCAACTATGCGGTGGACTATGACGGCGACGGCCACCGCAACATGCTGCGCAGCGTCCCCGACGTGATTGGCTCGACCGCAAACTACATCGCCAACGGATTGAAGTGGCGGCGCGGCGAGCCGTGGCTGCAGGAAGTGCGCGCGCCGGCGAATTTCCCGTGGGACCAGGCCGATCTCACCGTCAAACTGTCGCGCGCGAAATTCGCGCAGCTCGGCGTCACCTATCCAGATGGCAGGCCGCTGCCGAACGACGACATGCCGGCGTCGCTGCTGCTGCCTATGGGCCGCACCGGACCGGCATTCCTGGCCTATGCGAACTTCGCCGCCTATACCGAGTGGAACAACTCGCTGATCTATTCGACCACCGCGGCCTATCTCGCCACCCGCATCGCCGGCGCCCCGCCGATGCGGCAGCCATCAGCGCCGGTCGCGCAACTGCCGTTCCACGAGCTGAAAGAGCTGCAGCAGCTCCTGGTGCGCGCCGGCTTCAATGTCGGCAAGGTCGACGGCGTGATGGGCCAGTTGAGCCGCACGGCGGTGAAGACGATGCAGATCAAATACGGCCTGCCCGCGGATTCCTGGCCGACCGCGGAGCTATTGGCGCGGATGCGCGGGCCCGGCGTCCAGGCACAGCCCGCCGGCATGGTGATGCCGGCGGCGCGGTAGTTGTAGCCGTAGCCCGGATGGAGCGAAGCGAAATCCGGGACGGTGCCGCGTATACAGAACCCCGGATTGCGCGGAGCCTGTCATCGGGCGCGCATTCGCGTGACCCGTTGGCTCCATCCGGGCTACGGGTTCGGCGCTGGAATAATTGACTGCGATCGATACGCTGCAGGCGTTGTATTTCCTTCGCAGCTCCCCATGTCGAAAAGCGCCTCATCCTCCCGAGGCCTCATTCCGCATCACGAAAAGAGCCCCACATGTCTTTCCACGACGCCACCGTGCCGGCCTTCCTGCAGATTCTCGGCAGCCTTTCCGGCCTGCTCACGAAAGCGGAAGCGCATTGCAAGGCGAAGAACATCCAGCCCGAGGTGCTGCTCAACGCGCGGCTTTATCCGGACATGTATCCGCTGGCGCGGCAGGTGCAGACGACTTGCGATTTCGCCATGAAAACCTGCGCTCGCCTCACCGGCAGCGAGGTGCCGCAGACGCCGGACACCGAAAAGAGTTTTGAGGAGTTGCAGCAGCGGATCGCGAAGTCGATCGACTATGTGAAGTCGTTCAAGCCGGCGCAGTTCGACGGCGGCGATACGCGCGAGGTGACCTTCCCGATCGGCCCGAGCAACACCATGACGATGAAGGGCCAGCAATATCTCGTCAATTTTGCGTTTCCGAATTTCTATTTCCATGCCGCCACAGCGCACGGCATTTTGCGGCACAACGGCGTGGAGATCGGCAAGCGGGATTTTCTTGGGGTGAGGTAATCGCAGCCGTCGCTGCGGGCGCGCTGCTTGCCGCGGCGACGGCGCTATCAGCGCAAGGAAGCCAGTTCGCGCGCGAGGTTTTCGCGGGCCTGCCGGTCATATCTCGCGGCGAAGGCCGCATCGGGAAAGATGACCGGCCGTGCGGCGAACTGGCTGAGCACTTTTGCGCGACCGGCGCGATAGTCGCGCTCCGGAACGTGGATGAACTCCTGCCGGATCGCCGCGGCATACGCGTAGTATAGCGCGGGCTCTGCGCCGAGGATGCTGAGATCGATCGAGATCAGGACGGCGCCCAGCCGATCATCGGGCTGGACGTCATGTGTCTTGGTCAGGCGGATCAGGCGGCCGACTTCCTGACGGAGGTCCTCGCGGACGTGCTGTTCGGCCAGCCGCGCGCTGAGCTCTTCATTGTCCGAGCGGGTCGCGTCGTAGATGACATCGTGCCACCAGATGGCCTCGGACAGAATTTCGCGCTCGGCCGCCGAAAGACCGTCGACGCGCGCGAGTGCAGCGAGACAGTCTTCGATGTGTGCGAGGTTGTGATAGTGGCGGCCCGGCGCCGTGTAAGCGGCAACCAACTGTTCGCGGTTCATTGGTCTTTCCCCGAAGCACCGCCGCCGTAGGGCGGATTAGCAATAGCGTAATCCGCCGTCTTTCCGCGCGGAGGCACCGCGGTGGGTTACGCCTTCGGCTAACCCACCCTACGAAACTCTACCGCATCGTGATCGCGAGGCCGCTGAGATCGGCGTTCGCCATCAACCCTACCTGGTGGCCGGTCAATTCGAGCACCGCGCCCTTCTGGTTGGTCAGCACGATCGCGCGCGCGCCGCGGCCCACCGCAAGGCCCGCGCCGGCCGCGCCGTAGACGCCGGCGACGTCGGAGGGGCGATAGATGTTGCTGACGCGGCCGCGCAGCACCGTCTTCGAGCCGCCGAACACCAGGCCGTAGTCGAGGCCGCCGGTCGACAGCGGATAACGCCGCCCGCGGAAGTTCAGAACGCCGTTGCCACCGGATCCGCCGATGATCCATCCCGCCTTGTAGATCGTGAGCTGCACGAAGCCTTCGTCGGCATGCGAGGCAGAGGGCAGCGCTGCGCAAACGAGCGCCGTCAGCGCGAGCAGGACAGCACGAAGGCTGGATGACATCTTCATGTATATTTTCTCCAAGGGAATTGGCAGGCCAGCGTGCGGCGCCGATTGAGTCGTGATTTGCTGATTGTACCTTATCGGGCGGGTGGGAAAAGCGTATTGATAGCCGCGCAACAGCGCATGACCGCAGACAGGACACAATTTCATCAAAATCCAAGGGATAACCGACGTGCACAAGCGAACAAAATTATCGCTCCTGTGAACTGAATTACCTTCGCCGCGATCATCTCGCGCTAGTACCTCGTCCGGGGATCTCCTCGTACCGGCTCATGCTCTTCCAATCCTATCGGCGGGTCGCAAGCGCCGCGCCGCTGCCTTTCCAGCGAGGCAGCGGCGCGTTAGGCTCAAAGCAACGAACCGTTCATGGAGGTGTCCCATGCCGATCCAGCACTTCGCGCCGCCCGCCGGCATCAAGTCTCCCCCGCTCTCGTTCGCCACACGCACCGGCGACCTGCTGTTCGTCTCGGGCATTCCCGGCTTTGACGACAAGGGCGCGCTGGCTGATGGTTTCGAGGCGCAGTTCGGCTTCGTCGTCGCCAACATCAAGCGCGTGCTCGGCGAGGCCGGCGCGACGTTTCGCGATCTCGTCAAGGTCAACGTGCTGCTGACGCGCGCTTCCGACGTCGCCACGATGAACGTGCTGTATGCGTCGGCGTTCGGGCCCGCACCCTACCCCGCCCGCACCACCTGCGTGGTGCAGGCGCTGCCCGATCCGAAGATGCTGATCGAGATCGAATGCGTGGCGCAGCTTCAGAAAGCGTAGGGCGGATTAGCGACAGCGTAATCCGCC
>NZ_JAHEAG010000010.1 GCF_018596315.1 Bradyrhizobium sp. SRL28
CGCCGCCAGAAACACCACCTGCGGGCGCCTGGCGGCGAACCAGCGGTTGACCGCGGCCTGATCGCGCAGATCGGCTTCGTCCCTTGTCGCCGTCAGCAGCTCAACGTCTTCTCGCGCCAGCCGGCGCACCAGCGCAGACCCGACCATGCCGCGATGCCCGGCGACGTAGACGGTCTTGCCCTTCAGCTCAAACGGAAGGCATGCCATTGGCGACCTCCCGCCTTGCGTCACCGAGGTCGCTCGCGACCATTTCCTTGACCAGTTGGGCGAACGACGTTTTGGGCTTCCAGCCGAGCTTCTCGCGCGCCTTGCTGGCATCGCCGATCAGAAGATCGACTTCGGTCGGCCGGAAGTAGACCGGATCGATCCGGACCATGGTCTTGCCGGATTGTTTGTCGACGCCGGTTTCATCAACGCCCTTGCCGCGCCACTCGATGGTGCGGCCGACTTCGGCGAATGCCAGTTCGACGAATTCGCGCACCGAACGGGTCTCACCGGTCGCCAGCACGAAGTCGTCGGGCGCATCCGCCTGCAATATCCTGTGCATGCCCTCGACATAATCCCGCGCATGGCCCCAGTCGCGCTTGGCTTCGAGGTTGCCGAGATAGAGCACCTGTTCCAGGCCGGTCTCGATCCGCGCGACGCTGCGCGTGATCTTGCGCGTCACAAAGGTCTCGCCGCGGATCGGGCTCTCGTGGTTGAACAGGATACCGTTCGAGGCATAGATGCCGTAGGCCTCGCGGTAATTGACCGTGATCCAGTAGCCGTAGAGCTTGGCGACGCCGTAGGGCGAGCGCGGGTAGAACGGCGTGGATTCCTTCTGCGGCACCTCCTGGACCAGGCCGTAGAGTTCCGAGGTCGAGGCCTGATAGAACCGCGTCTCCTTCTCCATGCCGAGAATGCGGATCGCCTCCAGCAGCCGCAGCACGCCGATGGCGTCGGCATTGGCGGTATATTCCGGGCTCTCAAAACTGACGCCGACATGGCTCTGGGCGGCGAGGTTGTAGATCTCGCTCGGCCTGATCTGCTGCATCAGCCGGATCAAATTGGTCGAATCCGTCATGTCGCCGTAATGCAGCAGGAACGGCACATTGCCGGTGTGCCGGTCTTCATAGAGATGATCGATGCGCGCGGTGTTGAACGAGGACGAGCGCCGCTTGATGCCGTGGACCTCATAGCCGAGGCCGAGCAGGTATTCGGCGAGATAGGCGCCGTCCTGGCCTGTAACTCCGGTGATCAGCGCCACGCGCCGCTGTGAATGTTCATTCGTCATGGCAGCTTCAACCCTTCTTTCAACGTGTCATCGCTAATCCCGTGATTTGCCTCAATGTGCGGGCGATCAATCGGCAGAGCCAAAGAGGGGCGACTAGAGCTGCAAATGGGCAGGTAAGAAGGCCGCAATTTCCGAGGCCGGTACAAAGTATTTGGCGATATCACGCGTTTCTGTCTTTCTGCTACCAGGGCGAGAATACGTTTGCGATATTTTTCGGCTCATTATTCCGAGCAGGCATTTGCGCTTGACGTCAAACACCCCTGATCCGGAATTGCCGGTACGCGCCACGTCGGCGATGACCGTGCTGAACCTGCTGCGGGTTCCGACCGGCAGCCGATCGGGTGCCAGGATGTGTGAGCGCACGGCAGATCCCGGCACGATGGTCACAACCTCTTGTCCGGGGCTGGGCGGGTCGGTGCAGATCGAGTTTCGCCGAAGTCGCAAGCGTGCCGGAAGAAGCTCTTCCTCGACCGATAGCAGCGTGAGATCTGTTCCCTCGAGACTGCCTTCCTTGATAACGCGGGTAGGATATTCCAACCCGGCGATTGCTATCTTGGGCCGCGTGCGCCAGGTTCGGCCTGCAACATGCGCGGCCGTGATGAACAGGCCTTTTCCAAGATAGA
Organism: Bradyrhizobium sp. SRL28; assembly: GCF_018596315.1. GTDB lineage: Bacteria > Pseudomonadota > Alphaproteobacteria > Rhizobiales > Xanthobacteraceae > Bradyrhizobium. The sequence continues at coordinate 1,897 of NZ_JAHEAG010000010.1, forward strand.
TGCCGGATCCTGGTCCCCAGCTCTGCATCGGCGTCTGGTGAATGTGCACCGCGTACGGCAGCAGCGTTTCGTCGGCGCCTTGCGCGCGTGCTGGCTGCCACAGGACCACCAGAAGAAGTGCGCCCTGGAGAAATGGTGCGCACAGCGACTTCGCGGTAGGTCGATCGAACGCCAAAATTACCTGCCAGGTGCACGTCGTTTGTTAGCGGCGATCTTCAGCTCGCGCCGGTAAAGAACTTGAGTTCCTGAGGCGGAATTGCGGCAAGCAGATCGCGGATAAATTGGTCCTGCAGCTTGAATGATACATCCTTCGGCAGACCGATCGTGGAGACCCTGATCAGAGCGCCATCGGGAATGATGCCGCGCAGGCCATACTTCAATCGGCTGAGCTGATGACCGACGACGCCATTGGCGATGTCATTGCCGATCCGCAGCCAGTAGGTGACCGGCTCGAAGCGCGACTCCCTTGCCGCAATCAACCGGGCCATCTTGATGGGTTGCGCGCCGTCGCGATAGCTGATCACGGCGTCCGCTTTTTCCGAGATCCGGAAGCCATTGGCGGTATAGCAAATCTCCGGGCGATGGGACTTCAGCCGATAGTTCTGCACCGGACCATATGCGACCATCAGCATGACGATATTGCCATGCCCGTCGGTATAGCCTCGACCGACTTCCTGGCTGTAGATCTTTCCTGCGAGCGGGTCCGGCTGAACGAATGCGTCCGGATCCGCCGGGCGGACCGGGCTGATTTCCGGAACCAGCGTCCAGGTTCCGAACTGACGGGGGATGACGGTTTCAAGGCTGGGGGAGGCCGATGTACGGGCCATCAGTTGGCGGGGCGCCAGCACGGTCGCAAGCACGGCGCAGCCGACGATTGCGATACATGCCAATATGATCTGAATTCGAGGGTATTTCATTGAGGCCACGCAAAATCTTCAAGAGTTAATTGGATCAGCCGTTCTGGACGAGGATATACTCCAACAGGCTTATTTGCAGTCAAAAGAAAGAGATAATCGGCCCCCTTAACGAAATTAACATAAATAACCGAAACCGCAGTGAAAAGGCGTTATTGGCTCGACCCGGGACAGCGCGCTGTTTAGTCATACCGAGATTAGGGCACGGCCAGCCTATTGTATATGCTTCTCGGCCTATTTGGATACACGGAGTTCTGGATGAAGGGTATGTCCATCAAGATCGCGCGGCTTGCCGTCTTGCTTGCCTGTAGCGCGGTCGCCTTGGCCGGGTGCGGCAAGAAAAGCGATCAGCCCGCGGCTAGCAAAGGACAGGTCGTTGCGCGTGTCGGCGAGGAAGTCGTAACCGTTCAGGATCTCGAGAATGAGTTCCGCTGGGCGAACATAACTCCGGACAAGCAGAAGGAGCCCGAGATCGTCAAGCGCGTCCTGGGTGAACTGGTCGTGCGCAAATATTTGCTCCGCCAGGCCATGGCGGCAAAACTCGATCGCGAGCCGGGCGTGCTGCTGGACCTGCTGAGATCACGCGAGCAGATCCTCGAGAATGCGTATCTGCAGCGCACGGCGGCAGCCAAGGCGCCGGGCAAGGTAGATGTCGACAGGTACATCGCCAACAACCCGGCGAAATTTGCCGGCAGAAAATTGCTCAGCGTTGAACAGATCGCATTTCCAATAACGCCGACCACCCAGTCCTTCGTCGAAGCGAACAAGGGTGCCAAATCGCTCGACGAAATCGACCAGAAGCTTACCGCAGCCGGAATCCCCCACGGCCGGCAAATGGGCGCGCTGAACAGCGGCGATCTCCCACCGGAGTTTTACGGCTTGATCGAGGCCAAGAAGGCGGATGACGTGTTCTTTGTTCGCGCCGGCCAGAACGGAATGTTCTTCAAAGTCAAGGGCGAGGAGCCACGCCCGCTCGAAGGAGAGCCTGCGGCCAATCTGGCGCGGCAATTGATGCGCGCGGACGCGGTCAAGGCCGAGATGGGGATCGCGACCTACTCGGCGAACCTCGAAGCAAAATATGAAGGTGATTACGCGAAGATCATGCAGCCAGGCGATGGCAAGAAGAACTGAGCGCAGGATGTGAGCGCGCCGCCGTAAAAAAGTTCCTCAAGGCATATCGACGACATGACAACGTTTTTTGATGTATTGACCGTTACATGCTTCGTGGCGCTGGTGATCGCGTTTTTCCGATTCACCGAGCGCGACAATCGAACGTTGCTGCACTTCATGCTGGCCGGCATCGTATTCGCCGTCGCCAACCAGGTCGGAAATGCTGGTTCGTTCTACCTTGCGCTGGTCCTGATTCTTGCTGGCGCTGGTTACGCGGTTTTGATAGTGCGGCGATAAGCGGCTTGTTCCTTTTAATGCTATCAGTAAACTAGGTTTTGGAACCTGTTGGTATTTGAATGACATATTCGCAAGTAATGCCATCGGCTAAGGCAGGTTTTCTCGGCCCTTTTTTGTGGCCGGCGCTGCTTGGCGTCTCTGTGATCGCTGCCTATGCCCAGACCGTTCTCAGTTTGATTGATGGGCCTTGGCAAACGGAGCAGGAGGGACACGGTCCGCTTATCATTGCAGCCACGCTCTGGCTGATCTGGCAATCGCGCGAGAAGTTGAGGACCGTTGAAATTTCTCCGGCTCCCGTCACGGGGTGGATTGCGCTCCTCGGCGGCCTTGTCATCCTCTATCTGGCCCGAATCCAGCAGGGGTTGGTCACCTTCGAGACTTTTTCCTTGATTCCTGTCATCGTCGGCTGTGTCCTGATTTCGGCTGGATGGCCGGTAATGCGAGTACTCGCGTTTCCGATCGGCTTCCTGATCTTTGCAGTGCCGATGCCCGACTGGCTGGTCGATGCCGCCACGGTTCCGCTGAAGGTCTTTATTTCGAACGTCGTAACCAACGTGCTCTATGCGACGGGTTTTCCGGTTGCTCAGAACGGCGTCATGATCATGATCGGAACCTATCAGCTCCTGGTAAAGGACGCCTGTTCCGGAATGAATTCGATTTTTGCATTGTCCGCGATCGGCGTTTTTTACGCCTATGCGTTTCGCTGGCAGCAGAAAATTCGCAGCCTGTTCCTTCTCGCGGCGATCATACCCATTACCATCATCGCAAATTTCTTTCGCGTTTTCGCTCTTGTCCTGATCGCTTATTACCTGGGACCTGACATGCTCGAGGGAATTCTGCACGATCTCACCGGCATCGGCCTTTTCGTCGTCGCGGTTGTTCTGCTGTTCCTGTTCGATGCCTTTCTGGGCCTTTGTTATGCGATTGTGCGCCGGGTTCGCAACCGTGCCGAAACAGCGACACCCGCTTAGCTTCGAACATCTTCATTGCGCCTTGTGAAATCACTCGTTGAGGCGCTTTGCTCGTGCATGCGCTTTCTGCGGGGTGGCTCGTTCGCGGCGAGCTATGCTAAGCTCGTTCCACTTCAAGACCGGTCCTTGACGAAGGTTGCCGTGAGCCGAACGTACGCCATACCCGACCTTCATGGCCGGCTGGATCTCCTGGATCGCGCGATTGACGCGGTTGCCCGGCACGCTGCAGGGATGGCCTCCACGATCATAACCTTGGGCGACTATGTCGACCGCGGGCCGCAGAGCAGACAGGTCATCGAGCGTCTCATGAACTGGAGACCGGATGAATCGAAGGTCGTCAATCTGAAGGGCAACCACGAGGCCATGATGTGCGCGGTCTGTGAGAATAGGGCCGAACTCGACTGGTGGATTAGGAATGGGGGAGGTGAGACGCTGGGATCATATGACCAAAGTCCAACGCTCCCCGATTTGCGCGCAATCCCGACCGGCCATCTGAACTGGATCGCCAATCTTCCGCTGATGCATGTCGATCGGCACAGAATATTCGTTCACGCCGCGGTAGATCCAAAGGCTCCGCTCGATCAGCAGAACGAGGAAACGTTGCTCTGGAAGCGCTATTCCGGCGGCGCCGATGTCGGGCATGGGCATCGGCATGTCGTACACGGTCACCACGCCGATCCGCGCGCGCCACTTGCAGGCAGACACAAGACGAATCTCGACGGATTGGCCTGGAAGACGGGGCGGTTGGTCATCGGGGTATTTGACGACGACCGGCCCGGCGGTGCCTCCGAGTACCTGGAAGTATTCGGCCGCGAAATGTAGGACTGGCCCATCGTCGGCGTAGAGATGCTCTCCAGGCTGTCCCATCAGCGACAAGTCGCATAATTCCCGGCTCACCTTGCGGGCGACCGAGTAGAGCATTGAATTTTGAATAAAGTCCGTGCCGCGTTGGTCACGCCAATCCCGAATTAAAGTTTAATTCCTTTTCGGTGACGGCTTGTTTCCGCTAATATCTAGCCACGAATCAGTGCCGCGTTCGTTTTCACACAAAATTCAGGAACCTTGATGTTCATGAAGATGAACCCGGCTGCCTTTGGGGCGGCGCTGATGTTGTTTGCAGGCACGGTCAACGCAGACGCCGGCTTGGTCACCTACGGCGACTTTGCTTCGTGGAGCGCGGCCGTACCTGGCTACACCTCTCTTGCAATTCCCGATCCGACAGGTTCTGAGGGATATGACAATTTTGGAAGCGGCACGGCCTCCGTCAGCTATGGCGGTGTACTGTTTGCGACGAATGCCGCCTTGGGCAACGGAAGTTTTTACAACATTGGATCGACGTTCAGCGGGTCCAACGGTTTTTTTCCGGTTTTGTCCTCGCAGCAACAAAGTGATGGCGTCGCAAATATCCTGATCACGCTTGCCGCTCCCGTAAAGGCATTCGCGTTGAACTTCGATACGTTCTTCGGATCTGACGTTACGTTCACATTTTCCAATGGCGAAACGCGGACGCGGCCCAGCGCGGGATATGCTTACAATCTCAAGAGCTTTTTCGGCGTAACCGACGACAATCCGTTCAATACGATTTTGCTCACCTCGTCAGACCCCGTGTTAAATCTCAATGCGCTGAAATTTGACGCGGCGGTATCCGCCATTCCGGAGCCGGCTACCTGGGTCATGCTGCTGCTTGGCTTCGTCGGGATCGGTCTTTTTGGTGCCCGACTGCCCGCGCGCCAGAGCAGCTGATCAACAAGGCGCAGGCATAGCGCGAGCTGCACTGCGACGAAAATCGCGGATTGTGACCCAGTGAGGTTAGCGCAGGTCTAGTCTAGTATCGATCAGTTTGCTTGATGTGAATTTTCCGCCCGAGCGAAATTAGGTCCGGGCGCGGAACGGTGAAATGGGGATTTAAATGCTTTCGTTAAGAGTGAACACGCTCGCGGCTTGGATGCTTGCAGTCGGATTGTTGATTGGCCTCAGCCCGTTGAACCCGGCAAAGGCGGTTGTTGTTTCGGGTGCTGATTTTGCAGTCATCGAGACCGCCGGCCCAGGCAATACCGGCCATTACACCGTCATCAACAATTCGGTTTCCGAATATATCTACGGATTTTCGGTCACGAATCCGCTCGCCTCGAGCGTCAGCAGCTGGACGACGGAGCCGGGCTGGATCGCGGGCAAGACGCCCGTGCTTGGTTATCCCAAGACTGGCTTCGGCTATCTGACTGCCCCGGGGTTTTGGACATTTTCGAAGGGACGTCCGGTTTTCCACGTCAGTTCGCTGACCATCGGTCCGGACGAGAGCTCGAGCAATTTCTTTTTCGGAACGGCGGAACTGGCGAGCCTCGTGACGCTGCTTCTGGTCGACGCGAAGGGAAATTTCTCGACGGTCAGCTTCGATGCCACCCCGGCTGTACCTGAGGCTTCGAGTTGGGCGATGATGATTTTGGGCTTTGCCGGCATCGGCCTGCTGGCCTCTCGTCGGCGCCGGAATGGCTTTGCGGCGGCCTGAAACGGATCTAAGAAATTCGCTGACGCCAGGACCGCCTACGGCCGGTCTTTTGCTGTCTGCCAAACGCGATGAATGCACAGGGGGGCAGCACATTGTTCTAATAACAGCGCCGTCCCTGGCGGTCATGGAGCACATAATCCGTTCCGGGCGAGGGATAGTAAAGCTGCCCGCACGCGCCGGAATTGACCGGATAGCCAAAAATATCGAGCTTTCTGTCCAGCGCGTTTGGTGAGGCGGTCTGGTCGCTGCTCCCCCGCCCATAATACTGCCCGCTGTATTGTCCGCTAAATTGCCCGCCATACTGGCCGCTGTACTGTCCGCCATATCGGCCGCTGTACTGCATGTTGACCTGACCGATGGCCGGCTGCATCGAGCCGATCATCATTAAAACCGCCAATAGAGAAAGCTGTGTCCTCATCTCATTTCCCGGAAGCATGAGGAATAAGATAACCGGCGCCGCCGACAATTGTCGGCCCCAACAGCCGTCTAGGCTTCAATCAGCTTGATGAGCTTAGCCGCTTCCTTGTCGATATCGTGGCGTTGCAGGACCCGTTGACGGGCACTTTCTCCCATTCGCGTGATCGCTTCCGGCGCGGTGCCGAGACATTCCTCCATTGCTGCGGCTAAACTCTCAAGATCGCCGGCAGGAACCAGCCAGCCGTGCTCGCCATGCCTTATCAGTTCGGGGATGCCGGCGACGAACGTCGTGATGACCGGTCTGCGCAACGCCATGGCTTCCATGATGACGACCGGCAGGCCTTCGGCGAAGCTCGGCAACACCAGCGCCCGGGCTGCGAGAATTTCGGCCCGAACCTCGTCGCTGCTGATCCAGCCTGTTATCCGCACGGTATCCGTCAGCCTGTATTTTGCGGTGAGCGCCTCGATTTCGCCGCGCATTTCGCCATCGCCGGCGAGCACCAGTTCGAACTTGGTCCCGCGCTCCGCCAGCAGCCGCGCCGCCTCGATCAGGAGCAGCTGCCCCTTCTGTTCACACAGGCGGCCCACGCAAACCAATCGCCGTTGGCCGCCGGGCGGCGTGGCGGCATCGGCTTGATAGAAGGCCGGTTCAAGCCCGCAATGGACCACCTTGATCTTGGGCCAATAGGAGTGGGGGACATTGCGAAAGAGCTGGCTTCGCCCGAATGAACTGACCGCGACGACAAAGCGGGCCCGCCGGATTTTCTCAGGCAGCGCGATGAACTTCGGCTTGTCGAATTCTTCGGGGCCGTGGGCGGTAAAGCTCCAGGGCGGCCCTCCCAGCTCGCCGACCAGCATCGCGACTTCGGCAGAATTGGTTCCGAAATGAACGTGCAGGTGCTGCGCCTTTTCGCTGCGCAGCCACAGGGCCACCTGACACGCTTCGAGCAGATAAATCAGATGAACGGGCAGGGGGCGCTCCGCCCGCAGACCGACCTTCAATGTCAAACTGATCGCGCGAAACAGGCCGGCGGGATTGGTTGCCAGGATGCGCAGGAATGAAGCCAGCAGCGGCACGGCACCGCCGCGCAGGACGTAGCGCGTGCGAGCCTGCTCAAGCTGATCTTCGGCGCCGCGCTGCGCATCGGCCCAGCCCCGGATCGATATTCGCAGGACCTCGTGGCCCAGGCGTTCGAGCGCCAATATTTCGCGTCGAATGAAACTGTGGCTGATCGCCGGATAATGGTTAACCAGATAGGCGATCTTCATAAAGCGTGCTCTGCCCGACTTATCCGAAAGTAGGCCCGATAAAATACGGGTCCCGCGTCCCATTTATCTATTTGGGAAATATAGTAGTAATCGAGAAAGAAACAGGATATTTATACCCGGCTTCCATACTCACTTTTTTGCCTGACAAGACGTTAAGTCAAACGTTTCGAGATCGGTATTTATGAAATGTTGATCTTGGCCGCACTGGCTGGATTGCTCAGCGTTCCCGTGGCTGTCCTGCTGGTTGAAGTAATTGCAGCTCTCAAGGCGCCAAAGCTGGAGCCTTTCGAGGTCCAGGAATTAAATATCGAGAAGCGCGTTGCGGTCGTTGTTCCTGCGCACAATGAGAGCTTGGGACTTATTCCAACGCTGCAGGATATCAAGGCGCAGCTAGGCGTTGGAGATCGCCTTGTCGTCGTCGCCGATAATTGCACCGACGACACCGCGGCGGTTGCGGCCGCAGCGGGTGCCGAGGTCATTGTCCGCAACGACCCCGAAAGAATTGGCAAGGGTTTCGCGATGGGGTGGGGCATAACCCATCTTAGCCAGAACCCGCCCCATTTTGTTCTCTTTGTCGATGCCGATTGCCGGCTTGAGGCCGACCTGATCGAAGGGCTAAAGCGGACCTGTCACGGGGTTCAGCGGCCGGTACAAGCGCTGTTCATGATGCGAAGCGCAGAAAACTCACCCATCAATCACAGCTTCGCGGAGTTCGCCTGGATTCTCCGGAACTGGGTTCGTCCTCTTGGACTAAGAAACCTTCATGGCCCCGTTCAACTGATGGGGACAGGAATGATGTTTCCGTGGAGTGCGATCAGCTCCGTCCCACTGGCCAGCGGTCACCTGGTGGAGGATTTGAAGCTGGGGCTCGATCTGGCGGAAACAGGCAAAGCTTCGTACTTCTTTCCGTTCGTGAGGGTTACCAGCACGTTCCCCACAAGCGCCAAGGGGACCGAGAGTCAGCGTCAGCGCTGGGTACAGGGTCATCTCGCCACAATCGGGAAATTCGTTCCGCGACTTCTCGCTGTGGGTTTAATGCGCGGCGACTTGAACGTCCTTGCACTGGCGCTCGATCTTCTGGTGCCGCCGCTCTCTCTCCTTGCGCTATTGGTCGTCGGGACGACGGTCCTGACCTCGTCAGTTGCACTGCTTGGAGGGCCGTGGCTGCCCGCCCTGATCGCAGGCGGCAACCTCGTCGGATTTTTCTTATGTGTTGCTCTGGCTTGGTTTAAATTTGGGCGTCAGGTTTTTCCTGCGCATGAGGCATTATCGCTCGGCACTTTTGCATTGAAAAAAATCCGGCTCTACGGCCGGATGTTGATAGGCGGCACCGCGTCCCAATGGATACGGACCGACCGTTCAACGCCAAATTAGCCGAAGGCCCGCGGGTTTTTTCCGCGACTTCCCCCAAACGGGTCACGCAAGCGTTATCGAACTCCAATAAGAACGCGCCAGACAAAGATTAGTCCGGGGTTCTGGTCGCATCACCTAAATTTCACTGGCACATTGTTTGCTTGAGTTTTCAGGCAGGAGCAGGGGGTTACCCATGAAAGCGCACAGCCGCATGACCGTGGATGTTCTGCCGAAATCAAAGAAGCCGAAGAAGGCTTTGAAAAAGCCCACGGCTGTAAGCATTGCGGAGCGGTACCTGGAATTGCGACGCCTTCGCGAGCGCTTGTCCCAGGCGGAAGCATTGCGAAGTTCGCAATGAAAAAGTTCCGTCAGGGGTTGGCTCCGCCGCTGTATCTTGCATCGATCGGGATCGCCATGGTTGGCTGGCTGTGGGCCATATTTGCCAGCGTGGAATGGCTCTTGGGGGCTTAGCTGGCGCTCCTGGTATTTGTCATCGGCGTAGTGGATCGCCCCCCAAACTATGTCCTGGCTCTTTCACGGACAATCGTGGCAAGGCGATTTCTGGGCTATTCCGGCATAGATGCCCCTCCGCCACTTGGCTGGAAAAAGGGACGACAAGCCGGCTGGTTGGCTTGCGAATCACTGCGCTGTCGGGTTCCCCTCATGGATAGCGTCGGAGTGATGCACGCCTTGGGGTAGGTTGCATCGCCGTTCTTCTTCGGGCTTGTGGCCTCCGGGGTGGCTGCCGGATAGCGCAAGAGGATGGGACCCATGTCGGATAAGCTGACAAGCGCGCTGCTGGCCGCGCTGAATGAATCGACCGAGATCAAAGACAGCGATTGGCTGCAGCTCGAAAGAGCATTGCGCGGTCAATTGGATGGGGGTGATCGCGGGCCAGACATCGAACCGAAAGCGGGCCCGGAAAACAGGTTCGCCGCTACGGTATGTTCGGGGATGGCCAAGGTCCGAATGAATTCCTGAACCTTCCGCCCCATTGTGGCGATGCCGGGACCTACGTGATAGCTTTGCAGAACGTAGACCGTCGGGCCTTACGATGCTGTGACCGCAAGTCGGGAGCGGTGCTGCTGCAAGCTTGACCGAACATTTGGCCGCACGACGTGTGCCCGTTCAGGCGGCTGTGGAGATGGCCATCCGTTTCTCCGTGTCGGAAGCTATGTGGAAACCCTTCGTCGTCCCGGCCGCTTTACTGTTGAGCACAGCGGTGTCTGCGCAGGAGAGCGGCCGCATCAAGCGGCCGCCGCCCTCTGCCGCCGAGGCTGCGCGGATCGCTTCGGACATGGCCATGAACGATAGCCTGCTTCAGAAAGGCGACATCGTGGTCACGGACAGGGGCTTCTTCGTTTTTCTCGGGCCGGCTCCGGATGGCGTGACCAACGAGTTTGCAAGGGTGCCCAATCCTGGCCCTGTCGGCAAAACAGCCCGGTAGTCTCGCGGCAGGACACCGCCCCGGGCGGTCGGCGGCAGAACTAATCCGATCGTGCAAGGGGGGTTACTCGGGCGAAAGGCTCCCGAAAGTCAATTAAATGAAGGTTAATTAAATGGGAGAAGTCCGGATTGCCGAATCAGATCATGCAGATCGCCGGCTCGGAATCGCGTGCCGAAGGGGCAGGACCTCCATCGGCGGCTGGATAGTCCAGCGGGGCTCCAGCCGGCCATCGCAACGATATCGAGTACAGCCCGATGGCTCATGTGAGAGCGAAGCGCTCGGACTCATTTCGAGAGCCGTTGGAATCACCACTCGGCTTCGATTAAAGGGCCAGCCAGTGTTAACCAAAGCAGTTATCACGGCCTTGTGAGCATTGAATTCCCCGCCCGCCAAACCGAATAGAGCCGCGTTCAGACAAATGGAGGGGTAATCCAAGCGAAGCGCGCCTCCGGGGTGATCTTTTGCAACAACCTGCGCGTTCAGGCTGTTAACGATAAACGTTGCGGCGGAAGATGCGCCTTGCATCGGGTAAAGCCCGTGGTAATAGTTTGGTAACAATAAACGATGGTGTTCGATTTAATTGTTCACCTCTTGAGGAATTTAATATGTCGCTGCGGTCTGGTTTGCTCATTGCTCTATCGACTACCTTGCTGGGCTCTACGGCGGCATCGGCCGGCCCGGTCACCGTCACCAGTTACGAGATGAACAACGGCAATGGAACGGTTTCGCTGGGCACCTACAACTACTTGGACGGGGCGTACGTCGGAACTACGCCAGCCGTGAACTCGATTACGGAGGCGGCGCCCTTAAAGGGGGGCACTGGCATCCTCACCAATGGCATCGCTCCAACGACCGATTATACGCTCGGTCCTCAGCAATATGTCGGCTGGAAATACACCGACCCGGTTCTGAATTTTTTTCTGAAGCCCGGATCCCAGATCAGTCAGATATCGCTCTATTTCGCCAATCCGTTGCAAGCGGTGAACAGCCTTCAAGGCGGTCTCGTTGGCCTGCCCGGCCAGATTAACTTCAGCATTGATGGCGTCACGCAGGCACTGACACCCACCTTCTCAGCTCTTTCGTCAGTCGTCGAGAAAGCGACGTTCACCTTCGATACACCAATCAGTTATGATCAAGACACTGATTTTCAGTTCCAGCTTTTCCGTGGCGGTCTGTTGGCGGATTCGATTTTTTACCACAGCTTGTATCCTGGTGATGAGTTGTTCAACGCCAACTCTTTCAACGTAAACAAGCAGGCATGGATAATGCTCAGCGAGGTGGAATTCACTGCTGCCGTGCCTGAACCGTCCACCTGGATCATGATGCTTCTTGGATTTGCGGGGCTAGGTTTTGTGATGTATCGACGCAACGTCAGACCCGCGCCAGCCGTTGCATGATCTGACCTTTGCGCAACCGAAAAAGATGAAAGCCACCGAAAGGTGGCTTTTATTTTGGATAGCAGGGCTGATTGAATTGTTCGGTCTGATTCGAGCGCTTCACATCCACTAAGGAATAAGGACGCTCGGCCACCGCCATTTTTGATTGGCCGAAGCGGTAGCAATCAAGCGAGTGCAGATGTGCACCCGTTCAATAGTTTATCGACGTCTGCGCGAAGATGCCCTGGGCTCTCTGATCGCCCGCGAGGCGCCAGCGATACTGCAGCGTCAGCTCCCAGTACGAGGGTGGCGCCATGTATTTTGTCTCGCCGAACCAGTAGCGTAACGAACCACCTGCGCCGGCCGAATAGGCGGAACGGTTCGCGAATGAATCGTCGTAGTTTGCAGCCAGCACGGCGTGCGGGAAGAATACCAGTTTGCTGCTGATGGGATCGAGCCGGAAGCTTCGTCCGAAGCGGCCTTCCATGATCGCGACCAGCTGTCGCTTCTCGAGGAAGCGATCCACTTCCGCGTAGACGTACCAGGTCGGCCAGCTCGCATCCAAAACACGCAGATCTGTACCGACCGTGTAGGAGTAGAGCGCGCGCAACAGCGTGTCATCGCGTGCCGCATCGCCAAGCGCAAACAGCTTGTCGACTTCAAAAACCAGGTTGGCGTTCGAGAACGGTTTCCAGCGCGCGCCCACCATGCCCTGTGTCGTGCGTCCGCCCGTTGGCCCGCCGGACTGGTCGTAGAGGGTTTCGAAAAGGCGACCGAACAGCTCGAATATCGCGCCGTTCCTGTATCCAAACCCTTCCGGACGATAATAGAACTCGGTTCCCAATTGCGACGTATAACTGCTGGGCGCCGTTGTTATCAGGAACGGATTGGGCGCCGAACCGACTTTGCCGTATGAAACCGAAGTGTTGATTCCCCAAACGCGGGCCAGGTCTGAAACCGTCCGACGCGTCTCGAACAGCTTTTGATTGTCAAGATAGATCCGCCCGTCGGCCCTGGCGTCGATCCCTTCCATGAGATACGCGATCGCTTTTGGATTTTCGAACCGCCGCATGGCGGTGTATCCCGCATCGATTGCAGCCCGAGCCGGCAATTGTCCATGGGCGTGTGCGCGATCGAAGCGCGCCAACGCAATTTCGTCATTGCCGACCGCGGCGGCCAGGTAGCCAACATCAGCGTCCCGGATCGAAGTCAATTTGCCATGGGCTATCGCCTGATCGAACAGGACGCGGGGTTCTCGTTTGCGATCTAGCTCGACCAAGGTGTTGATCTGCGCCCGCAGCGCGCCGTCCCTCTGGACAGCCGTGGTTGCCAACCGTTCAGCTGTCCTGAACTCAGGGAGCGATTCTTCCTTCCGCCCAAGCGCCTGCAGTGCATAGGCCTTGCGGATCGCCGTGTCGTAGCTGACGGGCAATTTCTGCAACGCGCGCAACGCCCGCAGGGGTTCTTTTGAAGTCAAGGCGGCATCGGCGAGCGAAAGTCTGACGTTGCGGGCTTGACCGGAAGGAAGGCCTTGCTTCAGGGCGGTTTCCCAGTCCGACATCGCACCATTGAAATTCTTGAGCTTGCTCCTCGCATATCCGCGTTGCGCGTAGATTTCAGCGCTCGCACGCCCCGCATTGATTGCCTTGGTAGCCTCCGTCTCGGCCTCCGCGGAGCGGCCGGCAGACATGAGGATATTGACAAGCAGAAGCCGGCTCGCAACGGCATCGGGTTCAAGCTCCACGGCCTTGCGCGCCTCGGCGACGGCCAATTTGTAGTCCTTGTCTCGTTCGGCCCGATAAGCGCGCTCTTTCGCCTCATAGATTTCTGTTGCGGCTTTCTCTTCAGCAGATGCAACGGGAGTGAGAATACTCGAAACCAGAGGGGCCTCGAGTTCGCAGCGAACGCCACTGGCATTGGTTAAACAGGTCTGGATCGGCGCCAGCATACCATTGCCGTGGCTCTGGAGAACCCCAACGCGTTGGCGTGCGCCTTCGGCGTCGGTCAGTCGGGTGATGACCTTGGGATCGGTTCGCGAATAGCTGCCCAGCAACTCTATCGCGGCGTTGAAGTCTCCGGATGCAAGAGCTGCATCCGCGGCGATCAGGCGGATATTCTTTTGCTGTGGCTCGGTCAGGCCCGGTATCGCGAGAGCAGCGCGAAAGTCAGAAACGGCGTCGGCACGCTTTCCCAGACGCTGGTTGAGATAGCCACGCCATACCAGGGGGACATAGTCTGCCCGATCGAGCGCAACGGCTTCCGAGGCGGTCGTCAACGCGCCGGGCAGATCATTGTCGGCAAGCTGCGCGCTCAGCAACAACAGGCGGTATGGCGTCGAGGCCGGCGCATATTCGACCGCGCTGCGTGCCGCCCGCACCGCCGCCTTGGCATCGCCCTTTTCTAGCGCCTTGTAGCCTTCTCCGGCCGGCCGCTGGGCGAGGCGCTGCCGAATATCGGCTTGCCGCCCTTCGAGCTCCTGGTTGCCGGCAAACGCCGCCGATGCGGTCTTTGTTGCCTGCTCGGCCTGGGGCAGGTCACCCGCGGCGACCAGCGAATCAATCAGGAGAAGGTGCAGGCGCAGGAGATCAGGGCGGAGCGCCACAGCCTCTGCGGCGCTTGTTGCGGAAGCCTTGTAGTCGCCCTGGCCGAACGCCTTGTAAGCGGTTTCCGCCGCCGTATAGGCGTCCCCCTCCAGCGGAGGACCGCTATCAGCGACCTGGGCGCTGGCGCCGGCGCACAGAACCACGGCGAGCAAAAGCGCCCCCAGCGCCGCCCGAAATGCCGTCTGGTTCAGGTATTTTCCGCCCCAACCGCCCATGCAACCAGCGCTACGCCAATCCCGTTAAATTTTGACGCTGAACTTGTAACCGAGGGGGCGATTCAGCGGAACGGAGATTTGGCTCTTTAATGACTCGATAGGCCTTGATGTCATTCATTTTTCTCACTTTTTTGGAAGCTGTGATGTTTTTGCTGCGTAGTATCAGGCAAAGCCATCACGCAGCGCGCTTTAACCATTTTCTAGTGGCGCAGGGACTCCTGTACACGTGAGTTCCATTCGGCAGGACCGAGCGGCCCATTCCCCGACAGCGCCAGGCCCCATTTTGATGCTGGGGCTCATTAAATCGCCAGACCACGAAGTTGGGTGGATTGCCGGTGGATCCGTCAACTTAAGGCAAGGTTGCTCGGCGGGCGATCGCAACGAGTAGCGGCAGAAAATCGAAGCGCCCCTCCAATTCGCAGCATGCCTCGCAGCCCGGCATGAGATTGAAGAACGGCTAGGCTTTCAGATCGCTGGCATTGCCGTCCTGGCCTCATCGCATGGGTGGCCCATTAGGGTTAAATGCGCTCAGCCATTGCAGGACGCACCAGGAACCGGCTTTTGATCCGTGAGCGGCGCACGGGCCGGCTCTTGACAGGTTTTTAACTGGGCATTTTTCAACCGTGCAATCATGGCAGATTGCTGCAGTCCGAATGGATAAATTCGACATGGGTGTTGAAGCGACCGTCGCCCTGATGGGTGGCAAAGCATTCAAGCTGGTTTGCGAACAATGCGGCAGCCTGACGGTTGCGTTGCCGGTCGAGGCCCAGCCGGATCCATGTTCCATTCTGAAATGTGGGCGGTGCGGCTCTCCGCGAGGAACGCTTCAGTCGCTGCGTGAAACGTCAGTTCAGGCGGGCATCCGACATCCGGTGTAGCAGATGTGGCCGGCGACGGGTTCGACTTGCTTTCTGTTTTCAGCCGAGGGACCGGACTTGCCGGAAGCTTGATACCTCGAGGTGAATGTCGGCTGTTGGCGGCATCGCCGCTGAACTCGCGAATTCAAATTGCCGCGCAAACCCCGGATAATCGTGGAAAAAATACGCGTGGAAGGCCCTAGTCAGCATCCGGTCAAGCGGGGTAGGCTCGACCAGGCAGGCTCCGGTTTGGCCGGCGGTCAGCCGTCAGTCTTGTATTTTCGAGTCTCTGTATTTTCGAAGCAGCTAGTAATCGCGCGAGGAGAGAAAGAAACATGCGAACGATCTGTGCGTCCGTGCTGGGGGCCGGGCTCTTGATTGCTACCAATGCCAATGCGGCGCCGCTTCTAAGTCATAGTCAGCCTACCCCGGATTCGTTGATCACGGCCGCGAAGGTCATCTGCGACGAGGCGGGAAACTGCTATCGACCGAATGTGCGACGGCCCGTGGCGCGCTGGGTTTACGGCGACAAGAATTTCTATGGACCGTACGCCGGACCTGGCAACTACGGTAATCCGCGGTATCGTTACAGCTGGTGGCCCTGGGATTGATCTTGTCTGCCGGACGTCATCGCTGCATGGTGCCGTTAGCCTGCTGAAAGCCAATGAAAGAATGTGGCGCAGCCGCAAATGAGTTGCGATGCCAGCAGCAAAACGGCCCATGAAACGAACAGGATTCGCATAACCATCCGCGCGCTCTCGACCGGCTGCTGATCGCTGACTGGTCGGGCATAACGCACCAGATTCGAAATTGTTCATCACCGTGAAGGGTGAGGCGCGCGCAAATATCAAGCGACCACTCGAAGACAGCCTCGGTATTAAGAATAATAGCGGCTTAAATCATTATCGCGGGCCAAGTAGGCAGACCCCATCGGATCAGGGGCGAGTGCGGAGCCGGCCGGATTTCTACTAGAGGGTGCGGCTATTATCTCCACAGGCGGATTCATGTGGAACCCAAATTAAGCCTGCTTCGGCCTATAAACGGTATCAAATCGCTGTTATAGCATTTGCAGAAATGCCGCCGATACTGGTCCGCCACTAACTGCCGATGTTCGCCAAGGCGCAGGTTGGTTTTAAAGATAATCACGTTGTTCAATTATCATGGCTATTAAAATGAATTTCGATGGCATCGATTGGTCAGCAGCTGCACCAAGCTGGCGTTCGATGTTTACAGGGCTCTTTTTGCCGTTGCTTGCCCTCGCCTTGCTGGTTGTTTCCATCGATCTTGCTTTGGGCTGGTTCTTTGAAAGATGGGTCGGCCCTTCGAGCATGTCGCCTTTGCTGCTTGCCGCGATCATGCTTCCGCCGGCGCTATTAAGCGCGTTTGGTTGCTGCAAGCTTTTCCTGCATTTGAAAGACAGGCTGCGGTGAGGACGGCTGCTCGATCCCGCAACCGGGAGCGTTGTCCGAGTGGATTGATGGCCTGCTGCATCGTCTGACGGATTCGCAGCCGGCGCGAACGCGGGGTGGCTGTCAGGCGTGAACCGCAACCTTCAATGCCTCGCCACGGATCTCTTCGACGAGCCGTTCCTTCAGCCTGACGAATTCGGGCGCGGTCTTGATCTTGTAGGATCGCGGATGGGGCAGATCGACCACGATCTCGGCCTTGATGCGGCCCGGACGTGCGCTCATCACGACGACGCGGCTGCCGAGGAAGATAGCCTCTTCGATATCGTGCGTGACGAACAGTACGGTCTTCTGGTCGCGTTCCCAGATCCCGAGCAGCATTTCCTGCATCAGCGCGCGGGTTTGATTGTCCAGCGCCCCGAACGGCTCGTCGAGCAACAGGATCTTGGGATCGTTGGCGAGGGCACGTGCGATGGCCGTGCGCTGCTGCATGCCTCCGGACAGTTGCTTCGGCCAGTGATTTTCAAATCCCGATAAACCGACCCGCTGGATGAACCCATCGGCGATCTTGCCGCGCTCCGCCTCGGAAATTCCGCGCTCGCGCGGGCCGAATGCGATGTTTTCGCGCACGGTCAGCCATGGAAACAGCGTGTACGACTGAAACACCATGCCGCGATCCGCGCCAGGTCCGGTTACCTCGAGCCCGTCCAGGATGACGCGGCCGCTTGTCGGCCGGTCAAGGCCTGCGATGATGCGCAGCAGCGTGGATTTTCCGCAGCCCGACGGGCCGAGGATGGTGACGAAGTCATTGTTGCCGACGCTGAGGTCGGTCGGTTCCAGAGCCCGCGTGGGCGCGTTGCCCTGGCGCGCAGGGAAGATGCGAGTGACCTGATCGATCTTCAGCTTGGTCATGCCAGTTTCCACGGAAACAGCCAGGCGTTGAAAGCCTTGAACAGGAAGTCCGACACGAGGCCGATCAGCCCGATGACGATGATACCGAAGATGATCTGACCGGTATTGAGTAGAGCCTGGCTGTCAGTGATCATGTGGCCGATGCCCGACGATGAACCGATAAGCTCGGCGACGATGACGTAGGTCCAGGCCCAGCCCAGCACGAGCCGAAGGATTTCCGCGATCTCCGGGGCGGACGAGGGCAGCAGCACGCGGCCGATGATGCCGCGGTCGTTGGCGCCTAGCGTGTAGGCTGCTTCAACGAGGTCGCGCCGTGTGTTGCCGACGTTCACGGCGATCATCAAGATGATCTGGAACACCGAGCCGATAAAGATAACCAGCAGCTTCTGCAACTCGCCGATGCCCGCCCACAGGATCAACAGCGGGATAAAGGCTGACGCGGGCAGATAACGGGCAAACGAGACAAACGGCTCCAGGAACGCCTCGATCGGCTTGTAAGCGCCCATCAAAACGCCTGTAGGCACCGCGATGATGGCCGCCAGCACGAAGCCGCCGACAACCCGCCAGACCGTCATGCCGATGTCGAACAGGAAGCCGTGCTTGGTCAGGAGCTCCCAACCTTCCTGCAGCATGGTCAGCGGGTTGGCGAGAAACGTTTTCGAGACGTAGCCGCCAAATGTTGCCCATGCCCACAGGGCCACGAACAGAACAAAGAACGCAAAGCCATAGACCGCGCGCTGCTTCGATGTCACGGGATCAAGAGGACGTATCACAAGGCAAATTCCTCAAAGCGGTACGCTGATCATGAGAGGTCGCGCTTCCTCACCTGTGGGAAGCGGGACCGGAGTTGCGCCGACCGGACCTACTTGATGTAGCTCGTGTCAACGAGGTCATCGATTTTCGGAATCGATTTGATGATGCCGATCTCGAGCAACAGGTCTGCGGCTTCCTTGGTGAAGGCCTGGAACTCGCCCGCGAAGAATTTCTGGTTCGCGGCCTTGTCCTGCCAGCGAAGATATTTCGCCGAATTGCCGAACTGTTCACCGGACTGCTTCACGTCGGAACCCATGATCTCGTAGGACTTGGCCTGGTCCTTTTCGATCAGGGCGACGGCCTCGAAATAGCTGTCGGCCAGCGCCTTCGCGGCTTTCGGGTTGTCGGTCAGGAATTTCGGCGTGCAGCCGAACGTGTCCATGATCATCGGATAGTCGAGCGTGGTGGCGATGATCTTGCCTTTGTCCGGCGCAGCGCGCACCGTCGAGAGATAAGGCTCATACGTCATGGCTGCATCGTTCTGCCCGGCCACGAATGCCTGCGCGGCGGCGGCGGGCTCCAGGTTCACCACTGTCACGTCCTTGACCGAGAGGCCGTTCTTCTTGAGCATCCAGGCCAGTGTGAAATAGGGAGCGGTGCCGGGCGCGGATGCAGCGACCGTCTTGCCCTTTAGGTCCTTGATCGACGCGACATCGTTTCGCGTTGCCATGCCGTCGGCGCCGTAGCTCTTGTCGAGCTGGAAGATCTGCTTGGTTGCGACGCCATTGGCATTCCAGGAAATCCAGGTTTCGACCGTGGTCGCCGCGCACTGGATGTCGCCTGAGGCGATGGCCAGATGCCGGTCCTTCTGCGGGATCTTCTTGATCGTCACATCGAGGCCGTTCTTCTTGAAGATGCCTGCCTGGTTGGCGAGCGTGAGCGGCGCAAACCCGGTCCATCCGGAAATGCCGATGCCGACCTTCACGTCTTGCGCGATGGCCGGCGCGGACACCAGAAGAGCGGCGGTTGCGGCGAATATTCTAAAACTAAGCATGATTGTCTTCCTTTTGCCTGACGTATGGATTTGGTCCTGTTCGTCCTACTGCTGCATAAATTGTGCCGTACTTCACACGCATGGCTCTGCCTCTCAGCCGCCCTTGAAGCGGGCAATCAGTTTGTGAGTCTCGCCTGGATAGAGCAGGCGCACGGCAGTCAGAGGCCGCGCGCTTCGCCAGGTGTGCCGGTCGATCACGAGGCACGGTGCGCCGATCGCTATGTCCAGGGCCGCCGCGGCCTGTTGGTCGGCCACAATGGCGCAGATCGAATGTTCGGCTTCCGTCCAGGGGACATGGTGAAGCAGCCACGAGCCGGGCGGTTCGGTCGCAAAATCCGCCGCAGCCGCCTCGGGCACGGCGTCGAGATCGATCAGCCTGTCCTCGATGGCGAAGGGTACATCATCCGCGCTGTGCCGGCACGCGATCGCGATCACCTTGCCGGTCTGCCGTGCCCCGAGACGGGCGCGGTCGGCCGCGGTCGCGGCACGGCGCGAGCACTGGATCAATTCATAGCCATAGCTGCGGCCGAGCGCGGTGATCTCCGCGCGGATGTCGGCGATCTTGAGCACCGCTGACAGGAATGTGGGACGACGTACAAAGGTTCCGGCCTTGCGCCGTCGCTCGATCAGATCGGCTTGCGCCAGTTCCGACAGCGCCTTGCTGACAGTCATGCGCGAGCAGCCATAGCGCGCCATCAGCTCGTGCTCGAACGGGATGCGGTGACCCGGGGGCCATTCGCCGGTCAGGATCCTCCGTTCGATGTCGAGCCGAATCTGCTTGTACAGCGTCGGCTTGCCGACCGCCGGGAGTTTCTCGCGGTCCGTGGCGAGGCTCATGCCACCAGCCTCCGTACGGCCGCGTTGAATGCGTCGCGCGCCGGCTGGCGGAGGCGGTGACGTCCGTTCTCGACGAGCTTGTTTCCGCCCGCCCAGACACAGGCGACGGCAGGCGTGCCCGATGCAAAAATCCAACCGTCGAGGACGGCATCCCCGCGACGCCCGGCGAGCGAGGGATGCATGGTGTCGAGGGTCACGATGTCGGCGCGTGCACCGGCCTGGAGGCCGACGACCGGTTGCGCCAGCGCCTGGGCGCCGCCGGCGAGCGCTGCGTCGAATAGCGCGCGACCGGTTGAGACGCCGGGACCGCCGGACAACACATTGCGCTGGCGGTGTTTTAGCCGCTGGCCATATTCGAGCTGACGCAATTCGTCGGTGACGCCGACCAGCACGTTGGAATCGGTGCCGACACCGAACCGGCCGGCTGCGTCGCGGAATTCGCGGGCTGGAAAAATGCCGTCGCCGAGGCTCGCTTCAGTCACCGGGCAGAGGCCTGCAACCGCGCCGCTGCCAGCAAGTGCGGCGGTTTCCGCTGATGTCATGTGGGTTGCGTGAATGAGACACCAGCGCTGATCGACGGGCGCATGTTCGAGCAGCCACTCAACCGGCCGCCGCCCCGACCAGGCGATGCATTCATCGACTTCTTTTGTCTGTTCAGCGGCGTGAATATGCACCGGTCCACCTTCGGCCAGCGGTGCAATGGCCGCCAGTTCATCAGGCGTCACGGCCCGCAGGCTGTGCGGCGCGACGCCGACATTGGCACCCGGCAGCGTGCGGATGGCCGTGCGCGTGGCGGCCAAAAGCCTGGCAAACTGGTCGACCGAGCAGATGAAGCGGCGCTGGCCGGCATGCGGTGGCGCTCCACCGAACGATCCATGCGCGTAGAAACACGGCAGCAATGTGAGCCCGATGCCGGAGATTTCGGCGGCCCGTGCAATTCGCGTCGCCATCTCCGCAGGGGCGGCATAGGGCGCGCCATCGCGGTCGTGATGCAGATAATGGAATTCCCCGACACGGGTGTACCCCTGCTCGAGCATCTCGACATAGAGCAGCGTTGCGACGGCCTCAGTGTCTTCCGGCGTCATCTCCAGCGCGAAGCGATACATCGTCTCGCGCCATGTCCAGAACGTATCCGCGGAATTGCCGCGTGTTTCCGCGAGCCCTGCCATGCCGCGCTGGAACGCGTGACTATGCAGGCTGGCTATTCCCGGGATTGCCAACGGGTGGCGTTCGTCGTGCGGTCCCGGCGCCACGCCGCTCGTAACCTGCGTGATGGTTCCATCCGTCACCACCACCTGCACGTCATCAGCCCACCCCGAGGGGAGCAGCGCTGATCCGAAATGCAGAGTGGACATGTTTCCAAACCGGCTGGACAGAATACCAGCATGATTTTATGTATAGACATATAGATACGTCAAGCTCCTGCCGCTGAGGAGAGCTGCATGGCCGAGCGCTTCGATCGAATCTGGCTCAACGCCCGGCTGGCCACGGTCCGGGAGGATATGCCCGGGCTCGGTGTGATCGAGGACGGCCTGATCGCCGCGCGCGAGGGCCGCATTGCCTTCGCAGGCAGCCGTTCCGATTTTCCATCTGATGCCGATGCGGTCCAACGGATCGATTGCGACGGGCGGTGGATCACGCCCGGACTGGTAGATTGTCATACCCATCTGGTATTCGGCGGAAACCGCGCGCACGAATTCGAGCTGCGGCTGCAGGGCGCAAGCTACGAAGAGATCGCGCGGGCGGGCGGCGGCATTGTCTCGACGGTCGCCGCGACGCGAGCATCCAGCGAGGCTGAACTTGTCGCCGGGGCGCTGCCGAGGCTCGACGCCCTGATCGGCGAGGGCGTGACGATCCTGGAGATCAAATCCGGCTATGGGCTCAATACGGACACGGAGATGCGTCAGCTGTCGGCCGCACGTGCGCTGGGAGACAACCGGCCGGTCACCATCCGGACATCGTTCCTTGGCGCGCACGCGCTGCCGCCGGAAGCCGACGGCGACAAGGATCGATACATCGATCTTGTTTGCCGGGAGATGTTGCCGGCGGTGGCGAGTGCCGGGCTCGCCGACGCGGTTGATGGCTTCATGGAAGGCATCGCGTTTTCAGGCGAGCAAACGGCGCGCGTGTTCCGCGCGGCCAAGGTGCTGGGATTGCCGGTCAAGCTGCATGCGGATCAGTTGTCGAACCTCGGCGGCGCCGCGCTCGCCGCGGAATTCTCCGCTCTGTCCGCCGATCATCTGGAGCATACGGATGAGGCCGGCGTCGCGGCGATGGCGCGGGCAGGCACGGTAGCGGTGCTTTTGCCAGGTGCGTTCTACTTCATTCGCGAGACGAGGAAGCCGCCGATCGAACTGTTCCGCGCCCATGGCGTGAACATGGCGCTCGCGACCGATTGCAACCCCGGCAGCTCGCCGCTGACGTCGCTTCTGCTCGCCATGAATATGGGCGCGACGCTGTTCCGGATGACTGTTGCCGAATGCCTTGCCGGCGTGACGCGGGAAGGTGCGCGCGCGCTGGGTATTCTCGGTGAGACAGGCACGCTCGAGGCCGGCAAATACTGCGATCTCGCGATCTGGGATATCGACCGCCCCGCCGAGCTGATTTACCGGATGGGCTTCAACCCGCTGCACCGCCGGGTGTGGAGGGGACAATGAGCGAGCGGGCTGCAACCATTGTCGTCTCGCCCGGACGGGTCAGCCTCGACGATCTGGCGCAGGTGCTTGCCGGCGCTGCCGTCGTGCTCGATCCATCGTTCTGGCCACGCGTCGAGGCGGCATCGGCCATCGTTGCGAAGGCCGCGGGTGCGGAAGCGCCGGTTTACGGCATCAATACCGGGTTCGGAAAACTGGCGTCGAAGCGAATTCCTCCGGAACAGACCGCGCTGCTGCAGCGTAATCTCATCGTGTCGCATTGCTGCGGGGTAGGGGCCCCTACGCCCGAACCGATCGTGCGGTTGATGATGGCGCTGAAGATCATCTCGTTGGGACGAGGCGCCTCGGGCGTACGCCGCGAAATCATCGAGCAGCTCCAGGCCATGCTGGCGCATGGCGTTTATCCGCTGGTGCCGCAGCAGGGATCGGTGGGAGCGTCCGGCGATCTGGCGCCGCTCGCGCATATGACCGCCGTCATGATCGGCGAGGGGCAGGCGCTTGTCGATGGCAAGGTTTTGCCGGGCCTCGATGCGCTAGCCGTCGCCGATCTCACGCCGGTGACGCTGGGGCCGAAAGAAGGTCTTGCCCTGATCAACGGTACGCAGTTTTCAACGGCCTATGCCATTTCCGGTTTGTTGCGCGCCCATGGCCTCGCCTGCGCGGCGCTGGTGACGGGCGCGTTGTCGGTCGACGCCGCCATGGCGTCGACGGCCCCGTTCCGTCCGGAGATTCAGCAACTGCGGGGGCATGCCGGGCAGATTGCCGCCGGCGCAACGCTGACGGCGCTGCTTGAGGGCAGCGACATTCGCATGTCGCATCTGGAGGGCGACGAGCGCGTGCAGGATCCCTATTGCCTGCGCTGCCAGCCGCAGGTGGCGGGCGCCGCGCTTGATCTGCTGATGCAAGCCGCCCGCACGCTGACGATCGAGGCCAACGCCGTCACGGACAACCCGCTGGTATTGGTTGAGACCGGCGAAATCGTCTCCGGCGGCAATTTTCACGCCGAGCCGGTCGCATTCGCTGCCGACCAGATCGCATTGGCGTTGTCCGAGATCGGAGCGATCAGCGAGCGGCGCATCGCGACGCTCGTCGACCCCGCGCTGAACTTCGGCTTGCCGCCGTTCCTGACCCCCGATCCCGGTCTCAACTCCGGCTTCATGATCGCCGAAGTCACGGCGGCTGCGCTCTACGCCGAGAACAAGCAACGCGCCACAGCCTGTTCGATCGATTCGACGCCGACCAGCGCCAATCAGGAAGATCACGTGTCGATGGCCGCGCACGCGGCCCGCCGGCTGTCCGATATGGCTGATAATCTTGCCGCCATTCTCGGCATCGAACTGCTGGTTGCGGCGCAGGGCATCGGGCTGCGCGCTCCGCATACGACCAGCCCTGCGCTTGCGGCAGTTATCGCGGTATTGCGCGAGCAGGTGCCGGCGCTGGGTGGCGATCGCTACATGGCCGCCGATCTCGCGAACGCAACAGCGCTGGTTGAAGCCAGCAACTTGCCGGCCGCCGCGATTTCGGTGCTTGAGAGCAACCCGTTTCCAAACCTTGCCGAGAGAGGTCATTTGTCATGAACCGCCGACTGGACAACGACCGCGTGATCCGGGCGCCCCACGGGCCTGAGATCAGCGCCAAGAGCTGGCTGACGGAAGCGCCGCTCCGAATGCTGATGAACAATCTCGATCCCGATGTTGCCGAACGGCCGAGCGAACTCGTCGTCTACGGCGGAATCGGCCGTGCCGCCCGCGATTGGGAAAGTTTCGACCGCATCGTTACCTCGCTGCGCAAGCTCGAGAGCGACCAGACGTTGGTGGTCCAGTCAGGCAAGCCGGTCGGAATTTTCCGCACCCACGCCGATGCGCCGCGCGTCCTGATCGCCAACTCGAACCTGGTGCCGCATTGGGCGACGCTCGATCACTTCAACGCCCTCGACAAGCAGGGGCTGATGATGTTCGGGCAGATGACGGCCGGATCGTGGATCTATATCGGCAGCCAGGGCATCGTGCAGGGAACGTACGAAACATTTGTCGAGGTGGGGCGGCGTCATTACGGCGGCAGCCTCGCGGGCAAGTGGATCCTGACCGCGGGTCTCGGCGGTATGGGCGGCGCCCAGCCACTTGCCGCGACGATGGCCGGGGCATCGATGCTCGCGATCGAATGCCAGCCGAGCCGCATCGAGATGCGGTTGCGCACGGGCTACCTTGACCGGCAGGCAAGCACGCTCGATGAGGCGCTCGCGATCATGGCAGAGGCGGCGCAGAGCAAGAAGCCAGTCTCCGTCGGCCTGCTTGGCAACGCCGCCGATATTTTTCCCGAGCTGGTCCGCCGTGGCGTGAGGCCGGACATCGTCACCGACCAGACCAGCGCGCACGACCCGATCAATGGCTACTTGCCGAAGGGGTGGACGCTCGCTGAATGGGAATCGAAACGCCAGGGCGATCCGAAAGCGGTTGAAGCGGCCGCCAAGACCTCGATGGTCGGCCACGTCCAGGCCATGCTGGATTTCCACGCGCAGGGCATTCCCACGCTCGACTATGGCAACAACATCCGCCAGATGGCGAAGGACATGGGATTGAAGAACGCATTCGATTTTCCCGGCTTCGTGCCGGCCTACATCCGTCCGCTTTTCTGCCGCGGCGTCGGGCCGTTCCGATGGGCAGCGCTATCGGGCGATCCCGAAGATATTTTCCGGACCGATGCCAAGGTGAAGGAGCTGATGCCGCACGATAAACATCTTCACAACTGGCTCGACATGGCGAAGGCACGGATCAAGTTTCAGGGGCTGCCGGCGCGGATCTGCTGGGTCGGCCTCGGCGACCGCCACCGGCTGGGCCTGGCGTTCAATGAAATGGTAGCGAGCGGCGAACTGAAGGCACCGATCGTCATCGGCCGCGATCATCTCGACAGCGGCTCGGTTGCGAGCCCGAACCGCGAAACCGAAGCGATGCGCGATGGTTCGGACGCGGTGTCCGACTGGCCGCTTCTCAATGCGCTGCTCAACTGTGCCAGTGGGGCCACGTGGGTCTCGCTGCATCACGGTGGCGGTGTCGGCATCGGCTATTCGCAGCATGCCGGCATGGTGATTGTCGCCGACGGAACCCCGGAGGCTGCGCGCCGCATCGAGCGCGTGCTTTGGAACGATCCTGCGACGGGTGTCATGCGTCATGCCGACGCGGGCTATGAAAGCGCGATTGCATGTGCCCGTGCCAACGGGCTCGATCTGCCCAGTCTGGCGGTGTAGCGCACCGGGGAGTTTATGCCGCACGATGGTGCGTGCCAGGCTCGATGTTCCCTCAAGACAGCGAGAGAAGCCATGGTGAAACCATTTCCGTCGAAGACCCACATCGGCAACCACGTGCTGCATCCCGAAACGCTGATGCTGAACTACGGCTACGATCCGCAACTGTCGGAAGGAGCCGTCAAACCACCGGTCTTCCTGACCTCGACCTTCGTCTTCAAGACCGCCGAAGACGGACAGGACTTCTTCGATTATGTCTCGGGCCGGCGCGAGCCTCCGGCCGGGATGGGCGCAGGCCTGGTCTATTCGCGGTTCAATCATCCCAACAGCGAGATCGTCGAAGACAGGCTCGCCGTCTACGAGCGAGCAGAGTCCTGTGCGCTATTCTCGTCCGGGATGTCGGCGATTGCGACCACGATTCTCGCGTTCGCACGGCCGGGCGACGTGATCCTGCATTCGCAGCCGCTCTATGGCGGCACCGAAACGCTGCTTGCGAAAACGCTTGCCGGCTTCTCGATCAGCGCGGTGGGCTTTGCCGACGGAATCGACGAAGCCGCTGTCGAGCTGGCGGGGGACGACGCCATGCAAAAGGGGCGGGTCGCGATAATTCTCATTGAAACCCCGGCAAATCCCACCAACGGCCTCGTCGATATCGCGATGGTCCGCCGCATCGCCGACAACATCGGCGAGGCGCAGGACTACATGCCGATCGTCGCGTGTGACAATACGTTGCTCGGGCCGGTGTTCCAGCGGCCGATCGAACATGGCGCGGATCTGTCGTTGTACTCGCTGACCAAATATGTCGGCGGACATTCCGACCTGATCGCCGGCGCTGCGCTCGGCTCAAAGGCCCTCATGAAAGACATCAAGGCGTTGCGAGGCGCGATCGGCACCCAACTGGATCCTCATTCCTGCTGGATGCTCGGCCGCTCGCTCGAAACGCTGAGCCTGCGGATGGAAAGGGCCAACCAGAATGCGCGGCTCGTGGCGGATTATTTGCGCGACCACGACAAGGTAGAGAGGGTTCACTACCTCGCTCATCACGACGAAGCCTCCCCCGCCGGCCGTGTGTTCGCGAGGCAATGCCTTGGCGCGGGATCGACGTTTTCGTTCGATATTGTCGGAGGCCAGGCCGCCGCATTCAAATTTTTGAACGCGCTGCAGATCTTCAAGCTGGCGGTGAGTCTGGGCGGCACGGAGTCGCTTGCCAGCCTGCCGGCAAGCATGACCCACTCCGGCGTTCCGGTTGAAATCCGTCAAAAGATCGGCGTTCTCGACTCCACGATCCGACTGTCGATCGGCATCGAGCACCCGTCTGATCTGATCGCAGACATTACGCAGGCTTTGAGAGAGGCATAGCTGCATGGACGCGCCGTAGTTTCCGGCCTGGTCGACCTGCAGCACGCCGCTGTCATGCTTCATGGCGTCCTGCATACAACCGCACAGCGGGCCCACGCTCGGGCAGTTGCAAAAGTTCTGTGCGGCAAAAGCCCCCTATCGTGAGGGCAGTGTCCATCCACAACGTTGTGTGTCCTGAGGCGGATATCATGCGCCAGGACACAGAGGTTCATGCCCGCGGCGCTGCCGGTCCCATGACCAATGTATCTAACTTTATCGGCGCTGGGTTTCGCCGCTGGAGGAGAGGCAGTCCACGAGCTATTGGCGGAAGTATTGGCGACCAAATTGACCCGGGTGCAAGCTCGCTGCCCAATACCTGGCGTAATGCTGCGTAAACATTGCCGTGCAATAGCATTGGTCGCATTGTCTCGGGCCCGATCTCTTGCTTTGGCCTTTATATTTGAAGAATGCCTTCCGGCGCAGGCATTTTCATCCCCCCGTCGCTCGGCCCTGCGGTTGAATTCACTGGCAGTGAGTTCGACGCAAAAGTCGGTCGCGAATGCAGACGCAATCCCGTGGCTGACAGCGGGCGCGCAAAGCGCAACAACAGCGAGCGCGAGCGATCCAACTTTCATGGCTTTCCGCGAGATTGGCCGGCAATGAACCGACAGACGGCTCATCTGGTCGGCGGCGATGCCGCTTCTTTAGACGGCTGGGCACGAACGCGCCGACTGCCATAGTGCGGATGCCTTCCACCGCTATGACGCCAGTAGCGATGCTTGCGCGGGGTCATATTCGTATTCGGTGTTGCACTTTTTTGCGCAGAGGCCTTTTGGTCACTCGATTGGGCCACCGACAGATTTTGCGGCGGCGTGACTGCCGTCAATGCGCCTATAATCAGGGCGCTGCATACAAGTCGGATATTCATGCTCGCCTCCGTGTGTTGCGGCGATCTGCCAAAGTGGCGATAGCCTCTATTGTCAAAACGACCCGAACACCGTGCCCAGGACCAGGACAGCGCCAAGTGCGATGATGCAGGTGACGATCACGGTCATCACCATATCGAAATAGCTCTCGCGATGAGTAAGCCCACTGATCTGAAGCAGTAACAAGACTGTGCCGTTGTGTGGAAGAGCATCGAGCGTGCCAGCGCCAATCGTGGTAACGCGATGCATCAGCGCGGGATCGATTCCGTGCTCAGCGGCGAGCCCCAGGAAGGTGTCGCCAAGTATATTGAGCACGATCGCCATCCCTCCGGAGGCTGTACCGGTAAGCGCAGCGAGCGCGTTCACGGCGATCGTGAGAGAGATAAGGGGGCCTCCGCCAACCGCGAGTAGCGCGTCACGTACTTCCGCGAACGCGGGCAGCGCCGCAACGACAGCGCCAAAACCGACGAGACTACCGATCATCAGGATTGGCATGACGGAGGAAGCGGCGCCAGCATCCAGGCTTTCTCGCAACGCCGGGAAACGCCGATAGTTGAAGATGACGACACTAAGGGTCGCAGCCGCGAGCGCAATGAGAACCGACCAGACGCCCGCCACTGCTCCGATCGTGGTTCCGCCCCACACCTCTTTGGCCAAGAACGAAAAATCCAGCCGTGGGAGGACGACCAGCGACAGTAGGAAGTTCGTACAGATGACTACAACCAGCGGCAATGCAGCAATCGCAATGGGGGGTAGGCTGGCACTGTGCTTGCCATGCTGAAATTCAGCTGGATCAAAATCGCCGGCAGCTGTCGCCTGCATACGAACGGTCTCGTTGATACCGGAAGACACCTCCGAATTGCGATCATAGCCCTCGCCGGCCCTGCGCGCGGCCGCTTCTGCGCGGCGGAGCCACCACATGCCCATAACAAAAATGATGATCGAAGCGATGATGCCCAGACCGGGCGCCGCGAAGGTTGTCGTGCCGAAGTACGGCATCGGAATGGCATTGTTGACAGACGGCGTTCCTGGCATTGCGGACATCGTGAACGTAAACGCCCCAAGACCGATGGTAGCCGGCATCAAGCGGCGTGGGATGTTCGCAGCCTGGAACATCTCTTTCGCCATGGGGACCAACACGAAAAAGGCAACAAAGACGCTGACGCCGCCGTAGGTGACGGCGGCTGAAGCCAGTACCACTGAGAGTATCGTGCGGCGTGTTCCCAATCGCTCGGTCAGAAAACGCGCGATAGAGGTGATCGAACCGCTGTCGTCCATCAGCTTGCCGAACAACCCGCCAAGCAGAAACATCGGAAACCACTGCGTAACAAATCGACCAGCACCGGGCATAAAGGTCTGCGTCCAATGAGCGAGAAGCGGCTCACCCGAAATCGCGGCGGCAAGGAGCGCAGCCACCGGGGCCACCATGAGTACGCTCCACCCTCGATAAGCAAGCCACATCAGCAGAGCGAGTCCGAGTAGTATCCCGACGAGTCCCATGGTTCAGGCCTCCAGCAGCAACAACTTGAAATTTACGATTTGGTGACGTCCAAGCTCGTCCAGGAGCACTGCGCAACTCAGGCGGGACATGCGAGTCTCCCAAAATGGAAACCTATCTTGCGCGCGCCGTTGCGGCATCGTCTGTGGCGGCTGGCTCGAAGCATTGGCGCGGAAGAAGGAAGATCCATGTGACGAGCACAAAAGGCGCGGTAAGCGCAGGGATGGCGAGGGGCGTCAAGGCGACGTTCAGTGCTGCTTGTGCGATGACCGTAAACAGCGTGCCCAGCATGGCGTAGATCGCGACCCGCCAACTCGGTCGGTAGAACACGGCACCCAGCGCGATCGCCGTCAGAACCGGGCTGAAACCGAGAAGACCGCCAGTGATCAGCTCGCTTTCGGCACCGAAAAGATGGGCCGTCAAAACCGCAAGTATCGCACCAGCGAGAGCGAATACGGCGGCAGCCCATGAGTTCACAGCCAGGCCAACGAGAAACAGAAGGGCGGCCACACCGTTCGCCTTCAGGAACACCTGCGAGATGCTTTGAAGCACACCCTGGAGGAGGTCGATCAGCTTGAGTGGGCTGGCTTCGTAGCGTTGAAACGCAACGACAACGTCGCCAGCCGGTAGTGCAGCCCCTGTGAGGCCGGAAAATCCATACGTGGCCAGCAGAAGGAGCCACGTCGTGAGCACGAACGGAAACGTGAGGCTGGAGACACCCCAGGGCTTAAGGGCGTTGACAGTCCCAAGCATCGTGATGACCGAAACTGACGCCCCCAACACCACATAAACCCACATGAGTGCGTTCGGAGCCAGGAATGTCGCCAACGCAAGTCCGACAAGGACGCCGTTGTATCCATAGAGCCCGGCATGAAGCGACTCGTTATCAGCGTTAAGCCATTGGGCCGTCAAGTTCGCCACGACGACAGCGAGGACGCCGGCAATTGCCACTCGGGGGACGCCAGCCGCGTATGAAGCCCAGGCGATCGCGGCCAGAAAGAGAAGCCCGGTTATTGGATTGTTCTGAAACATAACTTGCCCGATGCTGCGCAAATTGATGTCCAGGAACCGCACTATACCCGACGACGCGGAGAGGCTTTCCCACTTTGCCAATATCTTTTCCACTGCTGCCTCCTCGAACGTGCCGACGTCAGCCGTTGGAGATCAATTGTTGGCACCGCTGATCCGCTAGCGCCATAGATAGGGTGGAGGTAGCGCGGCGCCGATGATCTCCTGACGTACCACGCTCCAGAACTCGCGCACCTTGGCTTTCACTTGCGCGGTTTCGCGGCCCAACACCTTGAAGATCAGGCCGGCATCATTGGGCAAACGACAAGCGCCGAACGCAATACCGTCCGCAAGGTTGATAGCGGCCCCCGCACGTTCGTGGATACGATCCGCCTTGTCCTTGGGGGCGCACAGGATCACATTGGCGAGCACATCAAAGGAATCCATCACGCCGGTCTGCCGCATCGCATATCGCCGCGGCTCGATGACCAGCTTCTCTGCGAACAAGGAGCGACCATCGGGCCGCACCGCTGCCGTTGATATCGACAACACGGTTGATCCGAAGCACTCGTCGGGATGATGGTGCTTTCGACCCGGTTGAATAATTTCCGAGAGCAGCAATGTGGCTGACGGAGCGACGGAGATTTGCGTGTCGCTGATAAACCGTGAGTGCCGGTGCGGGATCACGGGTTCGGGAAGAAACTCCAGGTATGCGTCATCGGCAAGCGCAATAGTTTGGCTTTGCGCCGCATAATTGGCGTCCATCGCATGGATCTTGGTTGCCGATTGGGAGGTGAGGTGAGCTTGCGCGCGTGGACGAAGGGTGATGTCCAGAGCGAGCCTGTCACCCTGCAGCAGGCAGCCCGTGGTGGTGATCAAGAACACGTAGGCCAAACCCGGCATTTGTTCGTCGCAATGCAACGCGCGCTGCACCATGTAGGGAACGCGGCGTTCCAGGTCTGCCAGGATCGTTTTGCCAGAGCGGCGCTCGAAACCCAGACGGAGGAAACCCGTCTTTCCCACAGTGCCGCTGCTCATCTGCGGCGGCTCATCCTGGAACGAGGCGAATTCCGGCATCGATGCGCCGAGGGCTTCGGCGCGAGCCCAAGGAGGGAAGGGCGCCGGTATCATGCTGAACGCCGTGCGCGCGGATTGATGTCGAACAGAAACTCCCGCTCGATCAGCGCGACCAACTCCGGAATACCTTCCCCCGTCTTGCAGTTCGTGAACAGGAACGGCTTGATACCGCGCATCATCTGTGAGTCCTGCTTCATCACGTCAAGGCTGGCCCCGACATGGGGAGCAAGATCTGTTTTGTTGATCACCAGGATGTCGGAATACGTGATCCCGGGTCCGTTCTTGCGAGGGATCTTATCGCCCGCGGCGACGTCGATTACATAAATGAAATAGTCCACCAGCGCCGGCGAGAAAGTTAGCGTCAGATTATCGCCCCCGCTTTCGATCAGCACGACGTCGGTGTCCGGAAAGCGCCGTTCCATATCCTCGACCGCAGCGAGGTTCATGCTTGGGTCTTCGCGCACCGCGGTATGAGGGCAGGCACCTGTCTCCACTCCGAGAATGCGTTCCTGGAGCAGAACACCCTTGAGGGTGCGCTGAACGTGCTTGGCGTCTTCGGTCGTCACCACGTCGTTGGTGATGATGAGCACCTTGATGCCGAGGTCGAGAAAGCGCGGCGTAATGGCTTCCACGATTGCGGTCTTGCCTGACCCGACCGGGCCGCCGATGCCGATGCGCGTGATATTCTTCGACATCCGAAGCTCCCTTCAATATCAGCTCATGAACAGGCGCACATGGGCCCTGGTGTGGATAGCCGCCAGAATTTCCGTCAACGGCGCAAAACCCGCCATGTCCGACAGCCGCGCCGCCGCGGCGGCCTCGTACGCCCCTGCGGCTTGCCCGTTCAGCTCGTAGAGAATCTTCTGCGTCTCGATGTGACTGACCTTCATCAGCCGTAAGGCCGCACCAAGGATCGTTGTCGCAACGCCGTACTGATGCACGACAAATGCCTGGCTGGCGGGCAGATCCTGTACGGCAAAATTGATGGCCAGGGCTATCGGATAGCAGCCGGGGGTAACAGACTTTTCAATGCATTCGCGCCAGGTACGAAGCAGCGGCGCGCCCACCACCTCCACACCCATCTCCGTGAACTTCTTGCCCATGCGAACCGACATCGTCCGCGCTTCGTCTGAAAGCTTGCGCGCGTATACCTGCGCATCGATTCGGGCCAGGGTATCGACGTCGCCGGCAGTTGCCGCGCGATGCGCTGTTATCAGCGCGATGCAGTCACCGCGCGCCGCCTGCTCCAACGCGGTGCGCGCGAACGCCCGAAGCGTTGCCGCGTCGGTGACGACGCCTTCCTGAATGGCGGATTCCAGGCCAGAGGAAAACGCGAACGCGCCAATGGGAAACATCGAGTCACCAAACTGCAGCATCCGCGAGAGAAATGCGGTGCTGCTCGTCCCCCCGACGCCATCATTCTCGATGATCATGCGCAGAACCGGCCGCTGCCGGCGATGTTTGTCCCTGACTGGCGGCTGCCGGATGGGCGTGGACGTGCGTCGGTGGATGTCCGTACATGCGTCCCGTCTCGGCCTCGACGCCGGCATAGCTTTCATGCGTGTGTGAATGTACCGGCCCCTCCGCGCCACCGAAAAGCCGACGTGATTCATGCGGAGCGAGGTAGGGAACGACCTCTCGGCCGGATACGAATTCGTAGCGGATTCCTTCAAAACGGTGCGTATTCATGACGGACGCCATCACCTTGCGATCGACGGTGAGCGGGACATAGACGTGGTTGTCCTTGACCAATGCCGGCCAGTGCTGATTACCCATCGCGTGGCCCAGCTCGACGCATGTGCGCATTGCCACTTCGGGCACGAGGCTCGTTAGCTCGTCCAGATGCACGATCATGACGTCACGCAGCTCGATCCTCGCGATCAGTGCCGAGCGGACCTGAGCATCCCAGAGCAGCACGTCACCATCACGGATGTGGGTACCGCGGTCGATTGAGACCGCGATCTCCGCACCCTTTGCAGTCGTCTTGCGGAAGCGGCTCTTCTGCGCTTCCCACTGGTCGATCTCCAGCAAGTCGATGCTCGCGGCAGACAAGCGCTGGGCCCATTCACGATCGCCGATGTTGCCCAGAACGGTCTTGATGAGCATCATGGCGGGCTCCTCAACTGAAGAAATACTTCTGGTTTAACGAGATTGTCGTCAAGGGCTTCACGGTCGCGTGCTTGCCGTCAACCGTCACGGCGAAAGTTTCGGGACTTACTTCGATTTTTGGCGTCCCGGTATTTCGGAGCATATCGCGCTTGCCGATGTTGCGTACGTTTCGGACCGGCATCACCTGCCGGCGAAGCCCCAGCCGCTCCTTGATCCCGGCAGCATGAGCGACGCCGGAGACGAATGTGATGCAGTTGGCCGCCAACGCATCACCGTAGGCACCGAACATGGGCCGATAATAGGTGGGCTGCGGCGTCGGCAGCGAGGCGTTTGGATCGCCCATCACCGCCCAGCTTATAAAACCGTTCTTGATGATGAGCTTGGGCTTGGCGCCGAAGAACGCCGGTTCCCACAGCACGAGGTCGGCGATCTTGCCGACCTCGACCGAGCCCAGCACGTCGGCAATACCATGCGAGATCGCCGGGTTGATCGTGATCTTCGCCACGTAGCGCAGCACCCGGAAATTGTCGTTGCCGGGCGCGTCCTCCGGCAGCTTGCCGCGCCCGGTCTTCATCGCATCGGCGGTCTGGATGCAACGCAGCCAGCATTCCCCGATACGTCCCATGGCCTGCGAATCGCTTGAGAACATCGAGATCACGCCGAGATCCTGAAGGACGTTTTCCGCGGCGATGGTTTCAGCGCGAATGCGGCTCTCGGTGAATGCAACATCCGACGGGATGTCGGGGCTGAGGTGGTGACACACCATGATCATGTCATAGAGCTCCGCCTGCGAATTGATGCCGTAGGGGAGGGTGGGGTTTGTCGAAGATGGCAAGACGTTGGGAAGGCCTGCGATCTTGATGATGTCAGGCGCGTGGCCGCCGCCGGACCCTTCGGTATGAAACGAATGGACCGTGCGGCCTTCAAACGCCTCGATCGAATCGTCGACGAAGCCGGATTCGTTCAGCGTGTCGGTATGGATGCATACTTGGGTGTCCGTCTCGTCGGCGACGGTTAACGCGGACCGAAGCACCGCCGGCGTGGTGCCCCAGTCTTCGTGACATTTCACGCCAACTGCGCCCGCCTCGATCTGTTCAACCAGAGCCGCTTTGCCATGCCCGTGCCCCTTGCCGAGAATGCCGACGTTGAGCGGCCAGTTTTCGAACGCGCGTAACATCATGCTGATGTTTCCGGGACCTGACGTCACCGTCGTGGCGTAGGAGCCGTCCGAAGGACCGGTGCCGCCGCCGATCAATGTCGTGGTGCCGTTTGAGAGCGCCGCCTGCGCCTGCTGCGGAGAAATGAAGTGAATGTGTGTGTCGATCCCGGCAGCCGTCAGGATCAGATGTGAGCCCGAGATGGCATCGGTCGCCAGGCCAATCTCCAGGCCAGGCGTAACGCGATCCATCGTCTGCGGATTGCCGGCCTTGCCGATCGCACTGATGCGGCCGTCCCTGATCCCCACATCCGCTTTCACTACGCCCAGCACCGCGTCGATCACGGTCACGTTGGTGATCACGAGGTCAGGAGCACCGCCCGCCCGCGTCACCTGATTGTCCATGCCCATGCCTTCACGCATGCTCTTGCCGCCACCGAAGACGAGCTCGTCGCCGTAGCCGCCGCGCAAATCGCGCTCAATCTCGACGAACAGGCCCGTATCGCCCAATCGGATGCGATCACCCGTCGTCGGTCCGAAGAGGCCGACATATTCTTTCCGAGACATGGTAGGCATACTGGCCCTCGTTCAAGATTTGCCGTTCGACGCGACCTCACGTCCTATATCGAGCGGAAGCCTCGCTTCGCCGCCTGTGCCACTGCCCTGGATTTGACCGTGGCGGCGTCCTGGCCCGCGGTCGGACCGTCGACGAGATTGTTGAAACCATAGACCGCGCGTTTGCCGCCGTAGGGAACGAGTTGAACATCGCGTTCGTCACCGGGCTCGAACCGCGTTGCCGTCGATGACGGAATGTTCAGGCGCAGCCCGAAGGCGGCTGCGCGATCGAATTCCAGCGCACGATTGACTTCGAAAAAATGGAAGTGCGATCCGACCTGTACCGGGCGGTCACCCGCATTGCGCACCTTAAGCGTCGTCACCGGACGATCGGCATCGAATGCGATCGCCGTTGAACTGCACACATAACCGCCGACCGGCACGTCCTCTGTCGCTGGGTCGACATTTGCGGCAACAGCGGGGCCCACTTTTGGTCCAGCCATGTTAGCCTCCTGTCATGCACTCACTGGACGGGCGTGTGCACCGTCACCAGGCGGCTGCCGTCGGTGAACACCGCCTCGATCTGCACCATTGGAATAAGATCGGCGACGCCATCCATCACATCAGCCTTGGTTAGGACGGTGCGCGCCTCCTTGGTTACGTCTTCGATTGTTTTCCCGGCACGTGCGCCATCAAGGGCGACCGCTGAGATGACAGCGACGGCTTCGGGATAATTGAGCTTGAGGCCCTTGGCCCTTCGCTTTAACGCGACATCTGCCATCATGTAGACGAGCAGCTTGTCGAACTCTCTCGGAGTGAGCTGCATGCAATCCTCCGGACCCTTGCTTTGCTTAGGAAAAGCAGGAGCACGATTGAGCTGATTGGCTGTTGGTTCCATTGCACGGTCGTCTGAATCTCCGTGCAATGACAGCCACTCGACATTAGGTGGATCACAACTGGGACGTGTCAATCAGGGTTCTCCCCCGGTCTTCTATCGGAAAAGCCCTGATGGACCAGCTGGCGGGGGGTCGTATCGTCCTGGGTTATCGGCGCGAAAGTGCCTTGGCTTCGATGCCATTTTGAAACCTGCGCAATGACCGAAGCCGCCCTGAACGTCGTGTCCTTCCTGTTTCTCGGCTTCTTCCTCGGGATGCGGCATGCCACCGACGCCGACCACGTGGTCGCCATTGCGACGATCGTCAGTCGCGAGCGCAGTTTGGCGGGTTCGGCGCTGATCGGCGCCGCATGGGGCGTCGGGCACACCGTGACGGTCATGGCGGTCGGCGCGGCAATCATCGTGTTCGGGGTCGCCATCCCGCCGCGGCTCGGCATGTCGATGGAATTTGCCGTCGGCATCATGCTCGTCCTGCTCGGTGTTCTCACCTTGACAGGCATGGGCCGCACGGGCGGCGTGGGCCACGCGCATGCGGGCGCTTCCGGCACACATGAACTCGACGGCCACGATCATCTCCATTCGCACGGCGACTACTTGCACCGCCACCCGCATGGTCACGGCCCAGGCGCGCACGGGCACGCCGACGAGCACACGCCGCTGGCGCGGCTCGACCGCAGCGGGCTCGGTCGGATCGCGTTCTATGGCTGGCTGCGACCCTTCGTGGTCGGCCTCGTGCACGGCCTGGCAGGATCTGCCGCCGTCGCCCTGATGATCCTGTCTATCATCCGCGAACCGATGGCCGCGCTCGGGTATCTGCTGCTGTTCGGGCTCGGGACTATCGTCGGAATGATGCTGATCACGCTGATCCTGTCGGCGCCGTTTGCGTTCACGGCTGTCAATCTGCCCAAATTCAACTGGCGGCTCCGCGTGGCATCGGGCTTGGTCAGCTTCTGCTTCGGGGCGGTCCTGATCTACGGCATCGGTTTTGCCGAGGGCGGCCTGTTCACCGATGCGCCGATCTGGGAACCCCACTGACCGGGCGCGCAGCTGCAAGCCATGAGTGCGTAGGTCTACTTCGTTGCCCACACCGGCCGACCGGGAAACGGACGTCGGCAGCACTTTTCTTTCGGGGTATTCCCGGTCTTCACTAAGGTGATCATCCGATGTCGCGCGATGCGGCAGTGGCGCAGTCTCGCGGAAACATCGTCGGTGCGGCGTGGAGACACGCGTGCAGGTCTACGACAGCGATAAATCTCTCGTTGGCAAGAACGCCGACGCCATCGCGCGCCAGCTGAGTGAATAACTAATCTCAGTTGCATCTCCGGCGCAAATCGGCGGAGCTGGAACATGTTGAAGGGCGGGATAGCCGCAGACAGGCAGATACCGCAATTGCATTGCTCATGACTGAACTTGATGCGTCGTCAGGTCATAATACTGAGGATCATAGCGCCAGTAAGATCAGCCTGGTTCGCCGACAGCTGCCTTTCCTCGCCATACTCGCGCTGGCCATCGGGGGCGTGGCTTACACCAACATTTCGCAGCGGCCTCTGGTCGGTTATTGGGAGTTTTTGGCCATCGCGATGGGCCTCGTATGCGTCGTTACCCAATGGTCGGGGCTCGAGGACAAGCAGGCTCGCTTTCGACTGATGTGGACTCAGGCGCTGCATTGGCTGGCTGTTCTCGTGACAATGAACATCATGCTGTTTTCGGGCGTGCAGCAGGTGCTACCTACGCTGGCCACCGGTCTCGTCCTTCTCATACTGCTGGCGTTAGGTACGTTCCTCGCCGGTGTCCACCTGCTGTCGCTTCAGATCGGCTTTCTCGGCGTTGCATTGGCGCTGGCGGTTCCGGCGATTTCGTGGGTCAAGCAATCCGCACTGTTTTTGATTCTGGCTGTAGTGTTCCTTGTCGGGCTCGCCATGGCGTTCTGGTCCTATTGGGGCGATACGCATCCAGCGAAGCCCGAGCGCCGGACGGCCGCATTTCCCGATCAGGCCAAGGCTATGACGGGAAGGGAGCCGAATGATTAATCGGTAGATCAAGCTTATGGGCTTCGGCGAAGAGGTGCCTCGGCGGGTCGTCGGGGATCAGGGAGGAACAAGACCATGTCGGATTACGATCGAAATGCCGGCGCGCCCGGGCTTCCCGCCGACGGTGCCGTCGCGATAGACGCCGGCCTGCGCGCTTACATGCTGCGCGTGTACAACTACATGGCCGCAGGCGTTGGCCTCACCGGCGTTGTCGCGTTTTTGACCTATCAGTTCACCGGCCCTGAATTACTTCAGAGCCCGCTGATGTGGGTGTTCATCCTGGCGCCGCTGGGGCTGGTGTTTTTTATCAGCGCCCGGATCAACAAATTGTCAGCGGAAGCTGCGCGAGGATTGTTCTTCCTCTATGCGGCCCTGGTCGGGGTTTCATTGTCGACCATTTTTCACATCTACACGCAATCCTCGATCACGCGGGTATTCTTTATCTCGGCGGCGACCTTCGGCGCGCTCAGTATCTGGGGTTACACCACCCAACGAAACCTGTCGGGATTCGGGACGTTCCTGTTCATGGGTCTGATCGGCATCATTATCGCGAGCCTGGTCAATCTGTTCCTGAGATCGAGCGGGCTGGACTGGATCATTTCCATCATCGGCGTCGGCGTCTTTGCGGGCCTCACGGCCTACGATACCCAGCGGATCAAGGGGATGTACGACCGCGGCGATGACGCCACTTCGGCGGGCCGCAAGGCCGTGATGGGTGCGCTTTCGCTCTACCTCAACTTCATCAACCTTTTCATGATGCTGCTGCGGCTGATGGGCGGGCGACGCTAAAGAATGACCATTCAGAAGCGCGGAGCGAATGGAGACGGGAGAGCAATGGGGATCAATGAAAACAGGGAAGGAGAACTCTTATGTGCGATTCTTGTTCGCAAGCAGATCCCAGCCGTCGGTCGCTGTTGCTAGGGGGCGCTGCACTCGCAACTATTTCTCTCGTCGGGCGTGTCGCTCAAGCTCAGCCCGTGTCGGCCGCCGACACGCCGGATGCAGCGTTGAAACTGATGACCGAAGGCAATGAGCGTTACGTGGCGAACCAGCCGCGCGAACGGGATTTCTCTGCTGGACGCGCGAACCGCGCACTTGGTCAAGCTCCCTTTGCGGCGATTTTAAGCTGCGCAGATTCTCGGGTCGCACCCGAGCTGGCTTTCGATCAAGGGCCAGGAGATTTGTTTGTGGTTCGCGTTGCAGGCAATTTCGTAACGACCGAGGGTCTTGCGAGTTTGGAGTTTGGCGCTGCAGTGCTCGGCACCAAGTTGATCATGGTGCTCGGCCACAGCAGTTGTGGCGCGGTCAATGCTACCGTAGCGGCACTTCAGAAAGGCAACGATTTGCCCGGGCACATCGCGGATCTGGTGCGGGCCATGAAACCGGGTATTGAAGGGGAGCTGAAGCAAGCCGGGCCGGATCTTGAGCAGCGCGCGGTTGTTGCGAATGTACGCCATAATGTGAAGCGACTGGAACAGGCAACTCCGATTCTGGCGGAGATGGTGGCCAACAAGAAGCTCCGCGTGGTCGGTGCGGTATATGATCTTCCCACAGGGAAGGTTGCCTTGGTCTAGTTTCGGATATGGAACGAGTTGAATGAAGTGCCCGCACTCGTTGCTAGGCATCGAACTCGAAAAAAGCGGGAGTTTTTCAACTGACATAGATACATTTGATTCTTACCTACTTGTCACTGGACACCCGCGCCGTCTGAATTATTGCAAGGCGATGCGATACTTCTTCCATATCTTTCACGGTGCGAAAGTGTTCCCCGATGAGGCCGGGAACAGGCTTTCGAGCCCTGAACTTGCGATACGTCAGGCCAAGGTCCTTGCTGTCGAATTGAGCAAGGCTGGCGAGTTCTGTCGGTCGAATCTGGTGCTCGTGTTGGATGAGAATGGCAAAGACATTTTCGGATGCCGGGCCGCATGACAAGAGGGCCGGAAGGCGCAGATACCTTACGCACGTGATCCACGGTCATGATTAGCTGGCGAGAGCTAAGGGTAAAACCCGATGGCGATGAGGGTTTATTCCGCTAGGTTCTAGCACCCGAGCAATCCACGAGGGTGTAATGGCAACAGCTCCTTCCAATCCTTCGGCGAGTTCTGGCCGTGAGACCGTTCTGGTCGATCTCGCGCTGCAGGGCGGCGGCTCGCACGGCGCCTTTACGTGGGGCGTGCTCGATCGGCTCCTCGAGGAATCATGGCTGCGGATCGATGGCATCTCGGGCACGTCAGCTGGTGCGATGAATGCCGTGGTGTTGGTCGATGGCTATGAAAAGGGCGGGCCTGAGGGAGCGCGGGCTGCGCTTGAAGAGTTCTGGCGGCGCGTCTCGCATTCCGCCCGGTTCAGCCCGATCCGGCGGAGCCCAATGGATGTTCTCCTGGGCCGGTGGACGTTGGACAACTCGCCGTTCTTCGTTGCCTTCGACCTGGCAGCGCGTTTGTTCTCGCCTTACGATCTGAACCCGCGAGGCGCCAATCCGTTACGCGATATACTTGCCGACTGCGTCGACTTTGAGCGGGCGGCGAAATCTTCAATCCGTTTGTTTGTGACTGCCACCAACGTTCGCACTGGCCGCGGGCGCGTATTCCGCAACAATGAGCTCACGCCGGATGTGCTGCTGGCGTCCGCCTGCCTGCCGACGCTGTTTCAAGCCATCGAGATCGACGGCGAGGCCTATTGGGATGGCGGCTACTCGGGCAATCCGACGATCACCCCATTGGTACGCGAATGCACATCGCGCGATACATTGCTCGTTGCGGTCAATCCTGTCGAACGTCAGGGCACGCCGCGTTCGGCGCGCGAGATCCTCGATCGTTTGAACGAGGTTTCCTTCAACGCCACGCTGCTGAAGGAGTTACGCATGATTGCACTGTTGCGCCAGGTCGCTGATGCCGGCACCGGCGAGGGGGCCCTATGGGCAGGCATGCGCATTCATCTCGTCTCCAGTTCCACCATCGACGAGCTTGGAGCTTCGTCCAAGTTCAATGCGGAGTGGGACTTTCTAACCATGCTGAAGGTCGAGGGCCGTAGCTGCGCGGAATCCTTCCTGACGAAGCATGCTGCGAATATTGGTAAACAGTCCACTCTCAACCTGGACGTTCTTCTGGAACAGGTTTGATGCCATGGACCTTCCGGGCATTCATCGAAGAATGAGATTCGCTACGCCCAACGCCAGATTAAGTCCGATCTGACCTTCGACCGACAACGGCTGCAACGTTATCGTGCGGCGGGATCCGCCGATCAGTACCTTGGCGCCTAGACCCAGGCCTAAGGCCACGTTGCCGCTGGCACCTACGTAATTTCCTCTTAGCGTGCCTCGGCCGATCTGGCTGTTTCGTGCAAAAACAGCCCAGAATAGCGTTCCCCCTCTTGTCACGCCAATGTCGACGCCAAGGCGCCTGATCGTGCCTGTGTAGACGTATTGTTGTCCCGTTGCGCTCGCAACGAAAATGCATCGCATATCCTGCCGCGAGCCAAGGACCAGTCCGACCCTCGGACCGGTGCTGCATGTCAAGCCGCCGACTCGAAATGGCGGCCGAGCTTGCGCGGTTGCCGCGCCGAAAAGGACGGTCAGGAATACGCATACAATCGTCCGCACGCGAATGCTGGACATTGCCGCCCCCGCCAAGAAAATCAGACGCGTGATTATAGAGATGAACTGGAAAGTGAAACCGCGCGCGGTGTGCCGTCGTCTTGCGCAATCAATCCGCATGATCTGTACTCACGGGAACGAAATCGGGAACTGCCGAAGGCGGCCTGCCGTATAATGCAGAGGTCTTGCGCGCGAGTTGATAGGAAAAAACCCTGACCTCTCCGGATGAATACCCCGATTGATCGACATGGCGATTTGAATTCAGATGAGTGTAGGTTTGACGCGCCTCGAGACAAAAGGTGTTGGATAACTTGAAGCGTTGCAAAGAGCGAAGCGACTTCACCTGACAAATGTTGTGGCTTCTGCAGCGCTCGAAAAAAAGCATTCGGACAAGGGAGAAAACTCATGAATGCAATGAGTCGCCGCGCGATGCTCACGAATGTTTTGCCTGGTGCCGTCGTTGCTATTGCCGGCGTCGGGACGATCGGTTGGGCTGTCGCGCCGGAAGTCGCGGATGCAATGCCATTAGCCCTCGCCAAGGGAAATCACGTCAAGGTCGATGATCTGGTGGTGAAGGCTCAAGTCGTTGTTGTTAATCCGGGCCGTCGTCGCCGTCGCCGGCGTTGGGTTTGCTGGTGGCACAGGGGACGTCGCCGCTGCGGCTGGCGGTGGGTGTAGTCGCCGTCTTCTTCGCGGTAGTTTCCGTCGCGTCGGGTATCTCAGATCACCGGCAGGGTGGCGAAGCGGCGCGTCTGCTCGTTGCCGATAGCCGGGATGAGGTCCGTGTCCGGCGATGCTGCGTGCCATTTACCGCGCGAATACCGCTGCACCCAGCGCGATGGTCACCATTAGCAACGACACGCCGGCTGCCGGCCACTGACGAAGAAATCTGTCCATTTGTCCCAGCGCCTTGCCCCACGTGACAGCGATCTGCATTCCGCCATCCAGTGCCACAATGATGTCTCCCTTGGGAATGCGTGGCAACGAACGCCACCAGCGCCACAGCGCAATCGCCAGGACGGCACCTAGCAGAACGGGCCAAAGCGCTTTCCATAGCACTGCGGGAGAAAGCGGGTCAGGCAGCGTTCCGCTCGGGACCGTCAGATACAGCGTCCACGGCACGACGAGCGAAACCACAGCGGTCGCGAGCCATGGCCAGACAAGTCCTGCGGCTGCCGTCGCTTGCGGATCCTGCGATGCCGACTTCGCGAGGCTGCGCAAGAACTGCAACATCAGCAGCGTCGTACCAACCGAAGACAGCGTTGCGATCGT
The DNA here is from genome assembly GCF_018596315.1 of Bradyrhizobium sp. SRL28. Taxonomy (GTDB): domain Bacteria; phylum Pseudomonadota; class Alphaproteobacteria; order Rhizobiales; family Xanthobacteraceae; genus Bradyrhizobium. The sequence continues at coordinate 45,548 of NZ_JAHEAG010000010.1, forward strand.
GCTCGCGGGGCCGTCTCCCAGCAGCTCGTCGGCAACGAATTTCGCCAGTGCGCCGCCTGTGAGCGGGAGTCCGCCGAGGCCCACTGCAATGATTGCCGCGGGCAGCAGCATCGGCCATAGGCGTCGGCTGCCGGTCGCGGCGATCACGCCCACGGACAGGAACAGCGCGCCTTTCACCAGGACGTGGTGCGCGGCGTAGAAGGCCGCGGCCAGTGCAGCGCGGCCATCGCCTGCGAGCATTCCCATGCCAATGACCGCGACGATGAATCCCATCTGGCTCACGCTTGAATACGCCAACACGACCCTGGGATTGCGTTGCGTGATTCCAATCACGACGCCGTAGAGCGCGGCAAAAAGTCCAGCGGCTGCGAGTGCCGTGCCCCAATCGGGCAGAGCGGTTTCGAGCGGCAAAAACCGGATCATTCCAAGAATGCTTGCCTTGACGACTGCACCGCTCAGCACAGCGGAAGCCGGCGTCGGCGCGGCCGAATATGCCAGTGGCATCCAGAAGTGAAATGGTACGAGGCCCGCCTTCATGCCGAAGCCAGCCATCAGCAGGGCGAGTATCAGATCGCGCTGAGGCGAGGTCGGCAGCGCCGCCGCGGCATCGCGGATCAACAGGCTATCACCCGGGATTTGCGCGGCCAGCAGCACGAAGGCCATTAGCAGGAGGCTTTCGGCCAGCAAAGCGAGCCCGATATAGACCGCGCCGGCGCGCCATGCGCTGGGCGTTTCGTGGTAGATGACGAGGCCGCAGGCTCCGAGCGTGAGCAGCGCGAGAAGAAAATAGAAGCCGACCATGTCGGCGGCCAGAAATACGCCGAGGCAACCAGTCAGCGTCATCAGCCAGCACACCACGAATCGCCCGCGGTTGGGCCGACCCTGCAGATACTGCGAAGCGTAAGCACCTGATGCGATCCATAACAGCGCCGCAACGCCCAGCAGCATGGCTCCAGGGCGGTCCAGGGCGAAAGTCAAACGGAAGCGTGCCGAACCGATTGCGAGCGAGGAATCGGAGGCGACAAGCAACACCGCGAGCAGCGCCGGGATCGGGGCGAACGCCAGCAGCGAAGGCATCCGGTTCAGCGCCGGCGGCCAGAGGCATGCCAGGAGCATGCCGAGCGGCACGACGAAGGCGCTGGCCAGCAATGTAGTTTCCCCAATCATCGCGGCCCAACCATCATTGAATCCGGGCGGCCAACCAGGAGGATATCGACAGGGCCGAGCGCGACCAGACCCAGCAACAGCGACGTCAGCGCCAACGCCAGCGCCGCTGCTTCCTGATATCTCGGCACAGCGACGCGGAGCTTGAGGGGCTCGCTCGACGGCGCAACTGCGCTCGACAGTACGATGAACATATAGCCGCTTGTGAAGAGGCCTCCCGCGAGCATCACAATCGCCCACCACCATTGACCGGTCGCGACCGCCGCCTCGAGCAGCAGCCATTTCGCCAGAAAGCCGCCACTTGGCGGCAATCCAATCAGGGACACTCCACCGAGTGCGAATGCGAAGATCGTCATCGGGAGCGCCCGTGCGGCCCCTCCGAGTTCGGCGATGCGATCATGTCCGAGCGTGGCATAGATAAGCCCAGCGGCCATGAACATGGCTGCCTTCGCTGTCGCGTGCGATATCGCCTGAAGCATGCCGCCGGTCAAAGCGCCGCCGCCCTGGAGCTGCGCTGCCGTGTCGAGGGCGAGCGGAAACATCAGGAACAGATAGCCGATCTGCGCGACCGTCGAATAGGCGATCAGCAGCTTGAGTCGCTGCTGTTGCAGTGCGACGACGCTGCCGAATACAATTGCCGCCGCCCCCAGCGCACCGAACAGTTGTGCGCCGGCTGCACCGAGCATTCCTGGCATCACGTCGAACCAGAGCCGCACGACGATGAAGAACGACCCCTTCACCACCACCGCCGACAGAACAGCGCTGGCGGCCGCCGGCGCACCGGCATGGGCTGGCGGAAGCCATAGATGCAGCGGAAAGAGAGCGGTCTTGGCGAAGAGTCCGATGGTCATCAGCGTGGCGGCAACAAGTGTCGCGGGTTCCATACGAACCTGCCGGGAGAGCAGGACGATGTCGAGCGTTGCATAGCTGCCGTAGAGCAGGGCCGTTCCGACCAGGTAGAGAATCGAGCCGAGCAGGGCGAACAGCAGGTATCGCAGCGCAGCCTGCAATGTCTCCGCCCGGCCATCGAGACAGACCAGCGGTACCGCGGCGAAGGTGAGAAGCTCGATCGCGACGTATAACGTGAACAGGTCTCCGCCCAGGAAGACCATATTCATTGCGCCCCAGATCGCCATCAGCAGGATCCAGAACGCGAACGGTGCGCGGGCTTCGACGGACCCTGGACGCGTGCCGAAGTCCGCGTGTGCAAAGATCGCGACCGCGCAGATCACGATCGCCATTGCTACCATCATCGCCGCCGAAAGTCCGTCGGCGCGCAACGCAATACCGAGCGGAGGTTTCCAATCCCCGACGATGTAGATCAGCGGGTGGCCGCTTTGCCACACGTCGGCGAAAATGATCGTTGCAAGGAAGAGACCGGAGGGCAGCAGGACGGAGGCAATCCTTTCAGCGTACCGCCCGCCGAGGACGAACGACAACAGAACGCCCGCGGCCGGCAATACGATTGCCAGAACAAGAAGAGCTCCATCTGTCGTTGTCGCATCGGGCAAGACATTTGCGTCCGGCATCAGGAGTTGCCTCTGTCCGTGTCTGTGCCTCCGGGATTATCGGCGCTGAGCGTGGATCGGCCGGTTTCCTGCAAAAGCCGCAGCACCAGGGCGATAGCCATGGCGGTTGCCGCGAAGGCAACAACGATCGCGGTAATGACCATCGCCTGAGGGACCGGATCACCTCCGAGACCGGAAGCTGCGGCTCTCCTGGACACGACGCCGAACACCAGAAACACGCCGCTCCCCAGCAGGTTGAACGCCAGTATCTTGCGTAGCGGCTCGGGATTTGTGACGAGCCCGTACAATCCGAAGCCCACCAGCGCTGCGCCACATAACCCGAACAATGTTGCAGCGGTCATTGCTGTTGCACCCGTTCCGGCGGGCCTGCGGCAAGCAAACCCAGTGCCACACCGATCGAAAGTGTCAGGGCGACTTCCACCGCGACAATCAACGGTTTGGCGTAGCCCGATGGATAAGCAAGAAAGGCATTCGCCAGCACCATCCCGGCAAGTCCGATGGCAAGGAAAATTACCGGTCCGACGACGACCAGCACGCGTAACCAAGTCTGGCTGATCGAAGGTACACTCGTCAGGCCTGCGATCATGACAAGGAGCCACATTGCGGCCAGGACCGTGCCGCCTTGGAAGGCACCGCCCGGTTCTTTCGCTCCGACCCAGCACATGTAGATTGCCACCACGATTCCCACCGGTGGCAGAAGCTGGGCAAGAAACGTCAGCGTGCTGTCTGGTCGTGCATAGACACGCAGCCCCGGTATTCCGCCCCACACATTATCCGGCGCCAACGACCAGACGCCGAGCAAAGCGAGTATCAAGACCACTTTCTCGAGTAGCGTGTCGAGCGCGCGGTAAACGAACAGAACGCCGGCGACGGGATTGCCGAGGCCACTCTGCGCCAGATTCTCCATCACCATAGGTGCGAGTGTGGGAATAGCTTCGGGCGGGGACAGGATGGCGATTGCAAGGCCTGCCGCGACAATCGCGCTCAATACTCCCGCCGCAACACGCGCCGGCAGGCTGGCTCGGGTGTCGCTGCCTTTGGCAACGCGCAGGCGCGCTACCGCACCGAGCATCAACATGCCGGTCATTCCACCGCCGATCGCCGCCTCCGTCAGCGCGACATCGACCGCAGAGAGCCTAACCCAGGCGATGGATAACAGCAATCCGTAGACGACGAAGCCGATAACGGCTGCGAACGCTTCGCGCGCAGCGATCGTCGAAGCTCCGATCCCCAGGAGCAGGACGACAAGACCGATATCGAAAACAGACAAAATGGTCATCCATGTGGTCCCCGTTGTCGAACCGCGCCTGCAATGAGCTGCGCGACAATCGCGCCTGACAATTGGACCAGCAGCCAGATGCTCACCAACTTCAGCGCGCCGAACGGTCCGTCCGCCTGTGGCAGCAGGCCCAGAACCACAAGGCCAAGGCCAAGATTGTCTACCTTGGTCAGGGCATGCAGACGCGTCAGCGGGTCCGGGAAGCGGAGCAAACCGACCGTCCCCGCCAAAAGGAAGAGCGCGCCCGCCGAGACGGCGGAAACGGTGAAGATATCAAGCACGAGGTTCATCCGCCGCCCGTTGCCTTCTAGACTTCGTTCTCCTGGCCGGACGCGCTTCTAACAAACGCGACGGCGGCGAACGCAGCAAACAGCGCCAACAGCAATGCAACGTCGACGATCGACGGTGTCTCGGTCGCCGCGGCCAGCAAGAGAAGTATGGCGACGCCACCCGTGCCCAGCAGCTGCGCTGCCATCATGTGGTCTACCTCGGCTGGGCGCCGAAGAATCACGACCAGACCGAGTGCTACCATCGTCAGCACGAAGCCCGCGGCTCCGAACAGGAAGCTAGCCATGGCGTTGCGCTCCTCCGAGTGCCTGCACGCACAGGGCTTCCTCCGCAGCCAGCTGCTCGACCACCGGCTGCGTCACATCGAGACAATGAATAGTCAGGCCATTGCCTTCCGCGGGCCCGCACGGAAGCGTGCCTGGCAGCAAGCTCATGATTGCGCAGAACGTATCTCTCTTTGTGCCAGGTGGGAGGTGCGCTTGATAGACCACGAAGCCCGGCCGCAATGGCAGCCGAGGATCAAGCGCGCGCATCGCGACGTCTGTTCCGGCGACAATCGATTGACGCAAAAAGTGCAGCACGAATTTGGCGAGCTTGATCGGATGCAAGTTCCATTCTTGCGCCGGCATCAGGCGCAGACTTGCCCAGGTTGCCGCAACGGCTGCAAATAACCCGGCCGCAAGATCGCCAGTATCGGCGCCGGTTAGCACCAGCCAGAAGCCAAAAAATCCGGCAGCACGGGAAATCGCACTCCCAAGAGTGCCTGGACTGTTCGCGGGCCTGCTTTGCGTCTCCGATGAATTCATGACCCTGCTGACCTCCATACTGCTCGATCCGGCAACGGTGCTTCGCGCACCCATTGACGTATCGACGCCAACTCACTCGGAGAGGCTCAGGAGCCAGCCCTCAATTGCAGTTGCCTTCTTATGAAGAGGCATGCAGCCGAGCGCTGACAAAAAAACCAGGATAGTTGCCGAACTCGGCCTTGGCGTAGGCGTCAGCCAGTGAAAAACGTTTGTCATTCGGCTATGGCCCGGAGCAAAGCCAGATGGGTTGCAGCGTATCGGCACAATGCACGGTTGGAGTGCACCACGATATCGGGTGATCACCTAGGTGAAGATGAGGAATCACCCTCACTAGAAAGCGATGGATGAAAGCGTGAGCCTGCGCGAAATTTACAACTATACGGGTTTCGAAGAAGCCTCGGGCGATTCCGTTCCCCTGAACCAGGTCACATACAATGTAGGCAGAAAGATCAGCGTTAGAATGGTTGCGACCAGCAAGCCGCCCATGATCGCAAAGGCCATCGGCCCCCAGAAAACTGTCGGAGCGATCGGGATCATGCCAAGGACGGTCGATACGGCGGTCAGCATGATTGGACGGAAACGGGAGCTGCTGGCATCGATGGCGGCGTCCCAGACATTTTTTCCCTGAGAACGTTCCGCCTCGATCTGGCCGATCAGGATCACCGCGTTCTTGGTGATCATGCCCAGCAGCGCCAGGATGCCGAGAATAGCAACGAAGCCCAGCGGCCTGCCAGACAGCAGGAGCGCGGCGACGACGCCGATCAGGCCGAGCGGCGCTACGCTAAGGACCAGGAACAACCGTTGGAAGCTCTGTAGCTGCACCATGAGGACGGTGAGCATGATAAGCAACATGACCGGCACGACGGCGATGACGGAAGCCTGTGATTTCTGGCTTTCTTCGACAGTCCCGCCGACAGCGATATGATACGCTGCAGGGAGGTTCTTTGTCAGGGCCTCCACATCGGGCGAAAGTGAACTCACCACCGTCTCCGGCAGGGCTCCCGCGACGATGTCGGCTTGTACCGTCAGGGTTGGAACGCGGTCGCGCCGCCAGATCAGAGGATATTCCTGCCCGTATTCGAAGGTCGCGAACTGACTCAGCGGAACCGTTCGCCCGCCCGGCAGCGGCACTTGCACGGTGCGCAGGGTAGCAAGCGAGACGCGCTGTTCATCCGTCGCACGTGCGATGACATCGACCAAATAGATATCGTCGCGCACCTGGGTAACGGAGGTGCCGGATACTACGGTATTCAGAACACTGGCTAGTGCCTGCGAGCTGAGGCCCAGCAGGCGCGCCTCATCCTGATCGACACGAATGCGCACCTGGCGGGCGGGCTCGAACCAGTCGAAATTGACTTTTTCGGCTTTGGGATTGGTTGCGATGATCTGGGCGAGCTTGAGAGCGATTTCGCGCACCTGACCTACGTCGGGTCCGCTGACTCGATATTGCACAGGCCATCCGACCGGAGGCCCAAGTTCAAGCGGGTAGACCCGCGAAATTGCGCTTGGAAATTCATCTGCCAGGATCTTTTCCAGCTTCAGACGAAGACGTTCGCGTGCCGCAACGTCCTTTGCAACAATTACCGCCTGGGTGAAGAAGTTGTTCGGTAACTGAACATTGAGCGGCAGATAGAAGCGAATAGCACCGCGACCTACATAAGTGCTCCAGCGGGCAACATCCGGATCGCCTTTCAGCGCAGCATCGAGACGTTGCGCTGCGGTTTCGCTGGCATGGATCGACGCATTCTGCGGCAGACTGAGGTCAACGAGCAACTCCGGACGATCCGAGGATGGAAAGAATTGCCGAGGAATGAGCGGAAGCGCGAGAAAGGATGCTGCGAAGAGTGCCAGCGAAACGAAAATTGTCAGCCATTTCGCTCGCATGGCGAAGGTGAGGAAATTTCGATACCATCGGAAAATCCTGCCGGGATCGGCGGTCGCCGCGGCCCTTGGTGGCTTAAGAATGATGACACCCAGCAGCGGCGCAAAGATCACCGCAACGAACCAGGACACGATCAGCGCGATGCTGACTACCGCGAACAGCGAGAATGTATATTCTCCCGCCGAACTGGCCGCAAAGCCGACGGGAACGAAGCCGGCGATCGTCACCAGCGTTCCTGCGAGCATGGCAAATGCGTAGGTCCGGAACGCGTAGGTCGCGGCCTCGACCTTGTCGTCACCTTCCGCCAGTCGATTGAGCGTGGCGTCGGTCGTCGTCATCGCGTCGTCGACGAGCAATGCAAGGGCGATGATCAGCGCGCCGAGGGATATGCGCTGCATGTCGATACCGGCCATCTGCATGATCGGAAAGACGATGGCCAACGTCAACGGAATGGAAAGCGCGATGATCAAGCCGGGTCGGACGCCGAGGCTGATGAAGCTCACGACGAGAATAATGGCGATCGCCTGTAGCAGGGACGTCATGAATTCCGAGATGGCGCCGTCGACGGTGACGGCTTGGTCCGCAATGAGTTTCGGCTCGATGCCGACGGGCAAGTCTGCGGTGACCCGCGCCATCAGTTGCTTGATATTTGCGCCGAGCGCAAGAATATCACCACCGTCCCGCATCGCGATTGCAAGTCCGATGGCCGGCTCGCCATTGACACGAAACTGCGGCTGCGGCGGGTCGGAATAATCGCGGCGTATTTGCGCGATATCGCTGAGGCGTAGCACACGGCCGCCAGCGACGAAATTGGTGTTCGCGACATCCTGTTCCGATGCAAATGCGCCTGAAACCCGCAGCGAAAGGCTCTCATAACCGGTTTGAATCGTGCCGGCCGGCAGTACGATGTTCTGCGCTTGCAGCGCAGCGATCAGTGCAGATCGATCAATCCCCAGGCTGGCGAGTTCCTTCATCGAGAATTCGACGAAGATCCTCTCGTCTTGTGCCCCCAACAATTCGATCTTTGATACGTCAGGCACCAGGAGCAGCTTCGAGCGGATATCCTCGACACGATCCCGCAATTCGCGATGCGTGAATCCGTCGCTCGTAAAGCCATAGATAATCCCGAACGTATCACCGAAATCGTCATTGAAGCCGGGTCCGACAATTCCCGCCGGAAGCGTGTGGCGGATATCACCGACATTCTTGCGAACCTGATACCAGGTGTCGAGAACCTGTTTTTCGTTCGCGCTGCCCTTCAGGTTGACAAAGATTGTCGTAACGCCGGCACGCGTGAAGCTGCGCAGAAAATCCAGGTGAGGCGTTTCCTGCAATTTGCGCTCAAGCCGCTCGGTTACCTGCTTGAGGGTCTCTTCGATGGTCGCTCCCGGCCAAGCGGCCTGTACGACCATGGTCTTGATGATGAACGTTGGATCTTCGCTACGGCCAAGTCGGAAATAGGAAAAGACGCCGGCAATAACGGCAACAATCATGATGTAGGCGACGAGCGAGCGGTGTTTGAGCGCCCATTCGGACAGGTTGATCATGGCTCTGACCCGAGCAGGCGAATCTTCTGGCCCGGGTGAAGGGCCTGCACGCCCGCTGTGACCACGACTTCGCCGGTGTCCAGCCCCTGGGAAACGACTACCCGCGCCTGGTCAAAGCGCAAGACGTCGACGTTTCGGATTGAAACCGTTTTGGTCGATGGATCGACGATCCATACCGCTGGTCGCTGATTGATCTTCGTCAATGCCGTTGCCGGGATGTCGATGATCGGCACGGCATCGGTTCGCAGGCGGCCGACGACGGTTGCCCCAAGCCGCATGGCTGGTGGAGGGTCAGTCAAGCCGACTTTGACCTCGAAGGTTCGGGTTACAGGATTGGCTTGAGCGGCGACCTCGCGGATTCGCCCCTGCGCAGTCACTGCCGGATCGTCCGTCAGGCTGACGGTAATCTGGGGATCGCTGGGTGCTGATCGAAGCAACTGGGACGGAACGTCGAAAACCGCGTCGCGGCCGTCTTTCCGTGCAAGCCTGGCGATCATTTGCCCCGCCTGAACAACTTCCCCCGCGCCGGGGCCTGTCGCGGTTATTGTGCCCGGCGCATCGGCCTTGAGTTCCGTGAAGCTCACCAAATCGTGTGCGGTACGGAGCTGGGCCTCGGCGGCATCGACTTGCGATTGAGCGGTTTGTTGCGCTTGCGTCGCAACCTCGAAATTGGCCCGCGTGGTCCATCCCTGCGCAAGGAGCGTCTCCTGGCGTTCGTAATGATTGCGTGCCTGCGTCAATTGCCCCTGGGCGGCCGCCAGACCTGCCTGCGCCTGCCGCAATGTGTTCAACTCGTTCTGTGGTTCAAGTCGCGCCATTATTTGCCCGGCTTGCACCCGGTCCCCGAGCTTGCCGCTGTTTTCCAGCAGCCGCCCGGAGATCCGAAACGCCACGCTCACTTCATCTTCAGCCTCGATGCGGCCGGTAAATGTCAGCGCCTCGCCAGCCTCGCGCTTCTCAACGGTTGTGGTTCTAACTGGGCGGGCTGCCGGAGCTGCGGCGTCTGTCTCTCTCTGGCAGGCCGCGAGCGACAATGCCGGTGCGATCGCAACAAGCGCCATCATTAGCAATCGATACGATTTCGTCCTGCCGGAGCGTGAAGGCATAGCAAGACCTATGAGCTGCAGATCGACCCCGATAAGTATTTTCGATCGGGCGAAGACCCTCCGCCATCAGCAAATATACTGAGCGCTCCTGCCGATTGCCCCGGCCTTGAGTAGGGGTGCCGCGCGTATGACGGCTCGCGCCTCGCCGCGAAACAGGAATGCAAAGCCGCTTCGCTATCGAAAGCAACATCTGTCGAAGAAAGTCGGCGGAACAGCTTTCTGCGGCGGCTCACTCGTAAAGATGTCGGATGAGCGCGTCGCAGTTCTTCATCACATTCCCGTCGAGGGCTTTGGCTGACGGATAGTTGTCCGCTATCGGAAAATGTACTGGGGCGTGCGTAGTACTTGTTGGGAGTTCTTCCCGGACTTCGACCGCAGCAGTTCAAGAATACGTGGTGCGTCGACCACGGCAGGTATTGTGGCTTCGGGCAGTGTCTACGATATGGTCGTTAAGTAACTGAAATCGCGTTCAATCTTTAATTGTGGCAGCGTTGAACTGGAGGACTCGAATAAAAATGAAACTGCGAAATGTGTCAAATGGGCTCACGTTATTCGGATATGAAAACAGATTGCTTGACGAGTGTTTTCCGGAGGGTATTTACTTAAGTAGACCTAACGTTGCCTTAGGAAATCGAGCAGTTCGATAGACCGTGCGATCTGGGAAGCATCAAGGGGCAAGACTGTCATGAGTCCCCGACCAGCGTACCACAAGCTCCACTGGATACATGCTCCGGAATATCTCTTCGGAATGCAGATTTCGGATACTGGGCAATTTTTCTACGAGAGCATGAACCCGGCCTTCGAACGCTCGCTCGGAATTTCAATCGGCAGCGGGCGAGCAATTCATGACTGCATGAGCGAAGAGGACGCGAAGTCCATTTGCGCTTGCTGCGACGCATGTCTGGCCGAGGGAAGGTCGGTTCGCTACCGGCACCGCCTTACCCTCGGCGGACGCCGGCGCGAGTTTGATACGACGATCAATCCCGTCCGTGATTCCGAAAGCGGGAGCATAGTCAAGCTAGTCGGTAGCCACCGGGCGATCGAAGAGCGGGCGATCGTCGATGCCGTCGACAGGACGGCCAAAAGACGGGCTGCAGCAAAACTCGAGCTCCGGCTGCTATCGCTTCAGGAAGAGGTGCAGCAGCGGATTGCATCCGATCTACATGATTCGACTTGCCAGCATTTGATTGCCGCCAGCTTGAACATGATGCGGTTGAGGCGCGCGATCGGCGATACCGGTAGCGCAGAGAAACTCATCGATGATATCGATGCGTCGATCGATCAGGCGCAGAGCGAAATCCGCGCCTTTACCTACCTGCTGCATCCCCAGAATCTGCTGACCGATGGTCTGAAGATTACGATTGAACAATTCGTAAACGGATTTTCGGCGCGCACTTCACTGAAGACCGGTCTCGAGATCGCTCCCGAAGTTGATAAACTATCCTACGAGCGGCAGCGCGCTGTGCTGAGAGTTATTCAAGAAGCCCTTGCGAACGTCTTCCGTCATGCCAAAGCGACGCAGGTGAAGGTCGCAATGAAAGCGACGGATACGCATTTCAAGCTTCGGGTTACCGACAATGGCCGCGGCATGCCAATCAATCAGGCGCGATCGGGCCCCAAGGCGATTTCATTTGGTGTCGGAATTCCGGCAATGAGAGCCAGATTGCGGCAACTGGGCGGTACTCTCGAAATCCATTCTTCATCAGCGACGGGGGGTCGAGGTACTACGTTGTGTGCAGAACTCCCGCACTCTCTTCCGCTCAAGAGAGCGCGACGGCCGGTACTGCGTCATAGCCATCTGGGACATCACAGATCCATTGCAGAGCGGCATTAAACGCGCCAGCTGCTCGAAATGTTGGAGAATGTAGAGAATCCAAGGAAGGTTAGAGGCGAACGATGGGATGTCGATGCTCGACGCGATGCGGCATTGGAGCTTTGTTCGATCATGAAAAGGATTCTTATAGCTGACGATCATGAAACGGTGCGATCCGGACTACGTGCCGTGTTGGAAGGGCGCGCCGGCTGGGAGGTTGTTGTTGAGGCACGCGATGGCAAGGAGGCGGTCGCTGGGGCCGTGGAAAAAAGGCCTGACGTTGCCATTGTTGACTACGCGATGCCCTTTTTGACCGGGATAGAAGTTGCACGGCGCATCAGGGAACATCAGCAAATAACGGAAATACTCATTTTCACAATGCATGACTCAGATGTGCTTGCGTTGCAGGCGTTCCAGGCAGGTGCACGTGCATTTTTGCTGAAGTCTGATGCGAATAAAATGCTCTTGGCGGCCGTCGAGTCATTGATAACTCACAAGCCGTTCTATGCGGGGTCTTTCCCGAGCGAGCTAAAGGGGATGGTGACTGGAAAGAGTGAGCCGAATCAGGTGCTTTCGCCTCGAGAGAAGACGATCGTTAAATTGGTTGCGGAAGGGCATAGCAATAAGGGCGTGAGCGCGATCTTGAATCTCAGCATAAAGACGACGGAGACGCATCGAGCAGCCGCGATGCGCAAGCTCAACATAAATTCGACAGCGGGCCTGGTTCGATACGCGGTTCGTAGCAAGCTCGTGGAGGCATGAGAACACGGGTTCGTTCATCTGAAGAAAAGCGAGTTCGCGCCAGAATCTGCAATTTCGAACGCTTTGGTCCGGACCATACATAAAGTCCTGGTTTTTCCAATCGTCTCGTGAGACCGCGCTGCATCCATTACGGAGTCCGGAGAGCTGACCAACCAGATGGTGAGTGGCGGCGCCTCCAGGGCGTCGAAGAGTGCTCAATCGAGAAATCCGAATACTCATCCACCGAGTTTCAGGGTTTTGTGGGATTAACGCCAGGCAAGCCGATCAGTATGATGAGTCGGTCCTACTGTCGTATTGCTAGCGCCGATCGCCCTAGCCGGAGGTTCCAACCGACAGGAACGAGACTGTGAAGCAGATCCTGATTGCGGACGACCATGAAGTCGTTCGGTCCGGTCTTCGCGCGATCATCGAAACTCGCGCTGACTGGACCGTGGTCGGGGAAGCGATCGATGGCAGGGACGCCATTGCGTTAGCTTTGAAATTGAAGCCGGATGTAGCAATCGTCGACTACTCAATGCCCGTCATGAATGGGTTGGAGGTCAGCCGTCGAATTAAGCTGCATCATCTACACACAGAAGTGCTCATTCTCACAATGCATGAAAGCGAAGAGATTCTTACGGAAGTTCTTCTGGCAGGCGTGCGGGGAGTCCTGCTGAAATCAGATGCGAGGAGTCACCTTATTACGGCTATTGAAGCACTACTTGAGCACCGACCTTACTTCACCAGTGTTTTGTTGGAGAAGTTGCTTCATGAGTATCAGTCAAATAAGAAGGGCAAATCGGAGATCTTGCTATCTTCACGAGAACAGAGCGTTGTTCAATTGATTGCGGAAGGACACACCAACAAGTCCGTGGGCGCGGTTTTGAATCTCAGCGTGAAGACGGTCGAGACCCATCGCGCATCGGCAATGCGTAAACTCAATATTTCATCGACCGCCGAGTTGGTCCGGTACGCAATTCGTACGAAATTGATCGGACTTTGAAAGGAAGATTTTCTTTTGGCCAGTGGCTTTAGGCGATCACCCTGAAGCGCCATGAAGATCATGAGATACGGCTTTTCCAGACGTCTGGATAACACGTTGAAATCGCTGGATTCACCGACATCCCTTGATATCGGTCTCGCGTGCGACGATGATTTCCATCTGTGAAATCCGTCCCGGCAGCTCCGGCTGGGCTTTGAGAAGGGTCCTTCATGAGCGCTGAAATCAAGCCCTATCGCATTTCGATTGGCGACGACGTGCTCGACGATCTCAAATCGCGGCTGCGCAACACGCGCTGGCCGGAAGCCGAACTGGTCGAGGACTGGAGCCAGGGCGCACCACTGAAATGGATCAAGGACATCTGCCGCTATTGGGCGGAAGAGTATGATTGGCGCGGGCGCGAGGCGCGGCTCAACCGCTTTACGCAGTTCACCACCGAAATCGACGGGCTCGACATTCATTTCCTGCACGTCCGTTCGCCGCACCCGGAAGCGATGCCGCTGGTCATCACGCATGGCTGGCCGGGTTCGGTGGTCGAGTTTCACAAGGTGATCGAGCCTTTGACCGATCCGACCGCGCATGGCGGCAACGCTGCCGACGCGTTTCACGTGGTTTGTCCCTCACTGCCGGGCTTCGGCTTCTCTGCGAAGCCGAAGACGACCGGCTGGGGCGTCGGTCGCATCGCTTCGAGTTGGGCGGTGTTGATGGATCGCCTCGGATACCAGCGCTATGGCGCGCAGGGCGGAGACTGGGGATCGGCCATCACGACCGCGATCGGCGCGCAGGACGCCGAACATTGCGCTGGCATTCACATCACGCTGGCGATGTCGACGCGACCCAACGTGGAAGGGCAGCCGACTTCAGAGGAAGCGCGGGCGCTGAACGGCATTCAGCATTACGCCGATTGGGATTCCGGTTACTCCAAGCAGCAATCGACCCGGCCGCAGACACTCGGTTACGGCTTGACGGATTCGCCGAGTGGGCAAGCCGCGTGGATTCTGGAAAAGTTCTGGGCCTGGACCGATTGCGACGGCCACCCCGAGAACATCCTTGGCCGCGATGAACTGCTCGACAACGTCATGCTTTATTGGGCGACGGCGACCGCCGCCTCGTCAGCCCGCCTGTACTGGGAGAGTTTCGGGCCCAAGCGTCGTGCGCCGTTCAAGGTGACGGTACCGACGGGCGTCGCCGTGTTTCCCAAGGAGATCGTCACGCCGGTGCGAAAATGGATGGAAGCGAGCTACACGAATATCCAGCACTGGAGCGAAATGCCGAAGGGCGGCCACTTCGCGGCTTTCGAGCAGCCGGACCTGTTCGTGCGGGAGGTGCGGAACTATTTCAGGACGCTGCGGGAGCCGCCTGTTTCCTGATCAGTTGCGGGGCCCCTATCAGAGATACCAGGCGAGCACGGCCTTGAGCAGGGCATTCTCGATCACCGGAAGAACGACGATCTGGTTCATGCCGGCGGCGCGGGCGACCTGCGCCGCGATGGATTCATCGACCTTCAGGTGTTCGTTGATGGCCGGCATGCCCGTCGCCCAGGCGCCGCCGATGCTGCCTTCGCCCTTGCGGATCGTCTTTGACGCATAAAGCGAAGTCAGATCGGCACTCTTGCTGCAATCGCCGGACTGAAACACCAGTTCCGTTCGCGACGGGTTCGGCGTCCAGATCTCAAAGCGCCTGGCGATCGGCGTTGCCTGCGCGGACAGGAAGGTCATGACCCAGGTCTGATCCGGCGCTGTCGTGTAGGGAATGCCGACGCCGCAATTGATTCCGATTTCGCTCGCTTCCTCCCAGCGCAGGAAGCTCTTGGCGTTGTGCAGATCCTTGATGATGAGCGGCGTGCCGGCTTTCCAGGCGCGGCCGGGCAGGCCGAACCCGCGTGGGAACTTGGTGTGCCGCGAATTGAATTCGAACATGTCGGCGGTGCCGTAATAGCCGTCGACCAGGCCCATCTCGTGCGACTTCTCCGGATCGTTGTGCCAGAGCTCGATGGCGCCGACGTGCTTTTCGTCGTCGCCGCAGAACAGCACCATTACGGCCATCAGGAATTCGCCGGCAAAGACCGGCAGTGCCACACCGCAGGTCAAGCCGGCTTCAATCGCCTCGTCCGTGCGTTTGAAGTAGGAGTTTGCGAACTCCGTCAGAATGACGGGGTGCCCCGCGGCCCAGGCCTTGCCGGGCAGGCCTTCGTCATAAGCGAAAAGCGCGTTCTCGCTGACGGCCTTGAACTCCGAATACTCTTCGCTGCAAAGACAGCCACCAAATTCCAGGCGGGTACGGGTGCGGTCGGGCACCCATAGTTCAACCACGCGAATGAATGTCTTCATTGGACGAACCCGTCGCTACGCTGGTATCAGCATCGGCGATTTAGCGATGGGATGTGCGATCAAATTACAGGCAGGCTCCGCCCAAAGCGGAGGCGGCGCGCCTGACGAATGGATGAACTCTCAGTTTCGATAAGACGGATCAGTCCGATCGAGCTTGCGCAGCAACGCCGGCCAGGCGAGGTTGCCGTTGCGGGTGCTGCGACCGGGCTTCGGCTGCATCCGCTCATAGGTGTCTTCGAGGATGTTTTGCGGCGGGTAGATCAGCTTGGTGTTGCAGGACAACGCCATCACCTGCACCTGGCAGGCGCGCTCGAGTCGGAACAGCACATTGAAGGCTGCGGGCACGGTGCGGCCGACGACGAGCAGGCCGTGGTTGCGCAGGATCATGGCTTCGTTGTCGCCGAGGTCCCTCACCAGCCGCTCGCGCTCGTCGACATTGTCGGCGATGCCTTCGAAATCGTGATAGGCGATATGGAGAAACCGCATCGAGGTCTGCGCCAGCGGCAGCAATCCGCATTCCATCGCCGAGACGGCCATGCCGGCCGGCGTGTGCGTATGCGCCACGCAGTCCATGTCGTGCTTGGCCATGTGGATGGCGCTGTGAATCACAAAGCCGGCGACATTGATGTCATAGTCGGATGCATTGAACAGCGTGTTGCCCTCGACATCGACCTTGATCAGGCTCGAAGCGTCGATTTCCTCGTAAAGCATGCCGTAGGGGTTGATCAGGAACTGGTCGGTTGTCCCCGGCACGCGGCAGGAGATGTGGTTGGCCACCATCTCGGTCATTCCGTACATCGCGGTGAGACGGTAGCAGGCCGCGAGATCAATCCGCGCCTGCCATTCCTCCGCGCTCACTTGTTCGCGAACCGATTTTACGACCTTGACGGCGGGCGAACTGACGGGAGGATTCATGGCGTTTCTCCACGGTTGAATTATTGGGCCGGGGCAGGGCCGGATCATTGGCCCGCAGGATAGCTGTAAAATTCGCTGCGCTGCAAGGCAGGCACCGCAGGCGTTATTGCAGGTCTGGCGGGTAAAATTCGAATGCGCTATGGCACGGGTTGAGGTGAATGCCATGACTGAAGGACGCTACCGGCTGATCGGTTCGACCGCATCGCCTTATGCCATCAAGCTTCGCGCCTTGCTGCGATACCGAAGAATCCCGTTCGATTGGGTCATCATGACCAAGGCGCTGCGCAAGGCGACCGAGCATTTGCGGCCCAATCTGATTCCGGTGCTGCAGTATCCCGACGGGACCTATCACGGTGAGACCACGACGCTGGCTTATAATCTAGAGAACCGCCACAAGGAACGCTCCGTCATTCCCGATGACAAGGCGGTCGCCTTTATCTGCGATCTCCTGGAAGACCTCGCCGACGAATGGGCAGTGAAGCCGCTGTTTCTCTATCGCTGGTGGGATCCGGAAGACCAGGCCTATGTCTCGCGCTGGGCCGGCGAGGAGTGGTCGGTATCGGAGGCGACGACTGGCAGTGCGGAGGAGATCGAGCAGTTCCGGCAGCGGCAGATTTCGCGCATGGTCATTCTCGGCGCGACGGCGGAGAACAAGCCGCTGCTGGAAGAGAGCTATCTGCGGATGCTGGCCGCGTTCGAGCCGCATGTCGGCATGACCAGCTATCTGTTCGGAAGCCGGCCATCGCTCGCCGATTTCGCCTGGTTCGGTCAGCTCAGCGAGATGGCGACCGACCCGACGCCGATGCGGATCATGCGCGCGAAGGCGCCGTTTACCGATCACTGGGTGCGGCGGCTCGATGATGCATCGGGGGTGGAAGGGGAGTGGTGTCCGCGTGAACAAGCGCTTGGTGGCATGGCCGAGGCGCTATTGAGAATTGCCGGCGAACTATATCTGCCGTTCCTGGTCGCCAATGCCGAAGCCTTTGCCAAAGGCCTTGAGCGGCTGGAGATGAATGTCTGGGGCCTGCCTTATGCGCTGGCGCCGTTCAAATATCAGGTCAGGTGCCTGCAGCAGCTTCGCGACAAGTTTTCAGCGCTCGACGAGGGCGGCCGCGCTGCGTTGCGGCCGGTGCTGGAGCGCACCCGGTGCTGGCAGCATTTGGCGAGTAGCCAGGCGTTTTAATCGGACATCAACCCGCCAAGGCGGCTGTCGCCACGATATTACCCATCTTTTCATTGGGCTGATCTCATAGCTGCTTTTGCCGGCGCCTCATCTCGGCGGCAATCATCGACTCATCCTGGCGTAAAGAAAACCGCCGGGCATTGGCAAGCGCCTCATTCCAAGCGACCAGGGCCTGGTCTTGTTGACCATCTAGCCAGTGTGCCACGCCGGTCCACAGCCCGTATTGCGCCGCTCCCAAAGGAAAAACGCGGTGATAGCGGTAGAGTTCTTTGAGCGCTTGGCGCTCCCAGTATGGCCATTGATCGTATTCGCGGGAGAGCCCAGCTTCGCGACCGCGCAAAAGTACCTCAGCTACACCACAGATCCCAACCAATGTGCTATGCGAAGTCGGTCTGCGCTGCTCGCGCAGCAGCCGTAGGGTCTCAGTCGCAGCCTCAACGCTTTCGACGTGAAGGCCAACACGAGCGAGAGCCAGCGCGAGCGCTCCCCTCGCGGAGATCTGCGCCGCAAGATCAACAGATCCCAGCATCGCGGACGTAATCAATCGAAGGATGTCCACTGCCTCGCGAGGACGATCTGTATGAAGCACGCATAACGCCTTGCATCGAAGAGCCCAGATCTCTTGCTGGATATTCCCCGCGTTCTGCGCGCGTGACAGCAGCGCGAGTGCCGTTTGCTCCAGGGCGCTTAGATCGCCGCGGTAGTAGAGCGACCAGAAACGCATACCTTGTGCATTACACCAACCCAGCTGGTCTCCAGCCTTTGCAGACAATTCCTGGGACTTGTTCAGAAGATGGTCGACCATCAACCAATCGCAGCGCCCAATGCGCCAGAGTGCGTCCAGAATACACACGTGAGAATGAACTGCGGGGTCAGCTAAAGCGATAGCGACCCGTTCTGCCCTCGCAATGAAATAGTCGCAGGCACCCTGCCAACCCAAGAAAGAAAGACCGCATCCCAACTGGGAAGACGCGACCGCCAGTTCGACCGAAGATCCAATACGTTCGGAATGCACTACGGCCCCAATAAGATTGCACATACCGCGGGAGTAGCGCAGCTCGAAATAGTCGACAGTCGCTGCCTGGTTGAGGCAACGAGCAATCTCTTTTTCCCAGGCGCGCAGATCCGTTCGCTGCCACTTCGTGGATGGAGGAAAAGCCTGCTGCAGGGCTAACCGCAATGCACGTCCTATAAGGCGGATTATAGTCGTTGTCGGTGAACGGGGAACCGGTTGGCCCGCCACGTTGAGCGCACGTCTCACGGCAACGCCCTGAGCGTGAATGTCTCCGCGCCCGTAATGCGCCTCCGCGAGCTGTCTGTGCCAGCGCACCGCTTGAAGCCTTTGCTCGGCTGACCTGGGTTGCTGGCGCGACTCATGACTAAAGCAGATCCCTAAAAACGCTTCGACCTCTCGAAATGCTCCGACCTGGAGGGCGCGGGTGGCAGCTAGATCAGCGTATTTGACAGCTTTTTTAATATCTCCAGCAGCCTCAAAGTGCTGAACAAGAGCTGCGGTTTCCAATGCTGCGGTTGCTGATTGATTCGACTCGATCCAGTTAGCCAATCGTCCATGAAGGCGTTGCTGAGCGTCGACCGAGATTAAGCTATACACGACGTCGCGAATTTGGTCGTGGCGAAACTCGTATTCCCCTGGACCAGCTCCATGTCTCACGAGATGCATGGCCAGCAGTGTTTCGATAGCATTCGCGATCGTATCGTGATGCAGTTCCTCATTGAGCAATACTTGAAGATCGGTGATGCCGAACGAACGTCCTACTACCGCGGCGGCCTTCAGAATGTTAAATGGTGCGGTATCCAGGAGATCGACGCGCTCGCGGATGACTCGTTCCACGCCTTCGAAGTAACGAAGTTCGTCGAGCGGGCGGATGGGGCGCCAGAAACCGTCACGCACCGCGACAAGGCCCTCGCTCTTGAGAGCTATTGAAATCTCCTCAGCGAAGAATGGATTGCCTCCGGCCAAAGCTGAGATGCGGCCGGCAAGTTCTTGATGCGGCGGCGCGCCCCGCAGAGTGCGAGCGACTATTTCGCGGATGGATGCTTCACCGAGTTCTTCCAGGTCCAGTATCTGACAAAATCGGGCTGGATCGTCGGCTTCCCGTCTGGTGGCATTCAGTCGAGCTGCCTCGGCACGCCGTCGCAAACTTTTAAGTTCTTCCGGAATCTCTTCAAGGCGCACGCACACGATCAATAGTAACGATGAAAGGGATCCAAGGATCCATTCGATGAGACGCCACGACGCAGAATCGAGCCACTGGCTGTCTTCTAATACTAACACAAAAGGACGCGGCGCCAGGACACCTACCAAGTCGCCGAGAAGACGCATTGTGGCGTCGCCACGGTGTGGCCCCTCCAGATGTCGCGTACCTTCGTTTTCAGAGATCGCAATGCCTAACACGCCGCCAAGCAACGGCAGTCGCTTGACAACATCTGGAAGCTCTTGGACGCGTGCTCTGACCGTTTCAAGCACGGTGAATCCATTGCAGTCAGGAGGTAAACCAAGGAGGGACGCAAGCACTCTCCGCCAGGGCAGGAGAGACGTTCGACGATCCTCGCGTTCAGCTCGCGCGATCGAGACTGGTGTCCCGATCACTTGCAGTTCGTCCGTGAAAGCCGTGACCAATGCGGTTTTCCCAATGCCCGGCTCGCCTAGAACAGCGAGCAAGCGTGTACCTCCATTGCGTGTTTCTTCGAATGTCCGCTTCAAAACCGCTAGTTCACTTTCCCGGCCAATTAGCGTGGAAGGGCCGGCGACGGCGGGTCGGGGTTCCAATGGACGAAATACGGCGGCCATATCGCCGAGCCCGTCGAGCTGCAACGTGCCTTGTTGCTCGAAGTCAAAAGTTGTTCGATTAGCGCGTTCTGTCGGTGCGTCGCAAATGACGCCTGCAGCTAATGCCGTCATTAGCCGCGCTGCCCGATTCACGGGGGCACCATGGACCATCAGTTGACGCCGGCGCTCGCTTCCGACAACGCAAAAAAGCGCGTGACCAGTTGCTACGCCAATAGATGCGGAGAGTTCCAGCCTCTTGATAGTCTGATCCATTGCGCGACCGGTATCGATGGCACGAAAAGGATCGTCGCGATGGAAGCTTCCGCGCGAACCAAATACGCCGCTGAAAATCAGACCCTTCTCGTCATGGTACAATTCCCCCGGCGGCCCACCTCGTGCTCGCAAGTTCTCTTGGAGCGACACGCAGAGGGCTTGCAGCCGAGCGAGTGCGATTGGAGTGCGAAGATCTAAACCGGTAATTCGTGCAAAAACGGCCGAAACTGGTCGTATCTCGTGGATCGCACCTAGCAGGCTGTCAATTTCATAACCTTCGAGGCCGATTGAAAGTTCGCGAGATACAGCTGTGGAATCGTGGCCTAGTAACGCCGCTCGGAGTTGCGGTGGCAGGAACGAGGTCAACCAATCCAAGGGCGGACGCGTCGAAGGGAATTCAGGGTGCTTCTCCAGCACGTCGCCAGAACTGCGCACCTGAGCATGCGCCAATGCTTGCGCCGCGGCGTCGGATAGTACGTACTCGCGAGGACGAGCAAGCGCTTGGGACGTTGCCGCTTGAATGAGGGCATCGCCACCCGCGACCAGATTCCAGACAGGCTGACCTCCAAGAGCTGCAGCCCAGAGGCTCCCAGCGCCTACACCGACGTGCAGGGCGGGGTCGGTTTCAGCGGTCGAAGCGTCTCCAATATTGTCACGGCAGATCGCCTCGGCGCAGGCGGCTGCGGCGCGAACTGCGTTTTCGAGATCGTCGCCGTCCGCCGCCCAATAAGCAACCAAAGAGTCTCCCTCAAAGTACAGCACTTCACCGCCCCGATCGCAGATTTGATCCGCGCACCGTCCGTAGGAGAGGCTCAGCAGTCTCGAAATTTTCTCCAGCCCTGCTTGCCCGCGTCGAGCAAGCTGTTCAACCAAGGCCGTATACCTGGACACGTCAACAAATAGGACGGCAGCGGCGAACTCAACGGCCGCGGGCCGGTCACCGCTAGCGCCGTGAATTCTACCGAGGAGCTTCAACGGCAAGAAGCTCTCAAGTAGATCGGTCTCTTTCATCGCTTCTCCCCTCATCGCAGAAGCAGAAAGTGCCAGGTAGTGGCAACTTCACCGATTGCTCGTGCCCTCGATAGGAATGAGGGATAGCCGCGTGAGAGAGTAGCTGCCAACAGCCTTACGATATCATCGACATTCGCGAGTTCGTAAATTGATTAGATCCGCGCTTACCAACATTAACGCCCGGCGTAAGCCTACGGTAGAATCTTCGCAGGTCAACGTTGTGGGGGTGCCCTGAGATATTCGCGCTCGATTTCGTTGGGAGTAGAATGACTTACCCGCTTTTGCGAACTCTCCCGCAAGTCGTAGGTGGCTCATTGGAAATCAGGAGGTGGTTACTGCAAAAGTCGACAAAATCCGCTAAAGTGATCCCATCTGCAACTGGACCGCGCGGCCCCTCGAAGAAGCGTTATGCCGGGTCGTGAGAACAGAGCGGTCCCCCTTGATCTATGAAGATACCGGCGGTTGTCGGATGGAGTTCGCTTGCTTGTTGCTTCTCTGGTTTGTTAGCCGAGGAGGAAGAAGATGTCGGCAGGCCTAGACACGGACTCGAGAACGGCCTGGATTTCGCAGGGTTTCGAGCGCCTCATTGATCGAGTGCGCAAGGCGCCCACCGCGATCCATTTCGAGATACTCATCATCGGCAGCGGTTATGGCGGCGCGATCGCGGCGGACACATTTGCCCGCTGCGGAGCAGCGGTCACCGTTGGCGTGCTTGAACGCGGCAAGGAATACCTTCCGGGCTCATTTCCGACCGGCCTGGGCGAGTTGCCAGGGCACATACGCCAAAACAATAATAAGGAAGGTCTCTTCGATATCAGGCTCGGGGAAGAGGTCACCACGGTCGTTGCAAACGGCGTCGGCGGTGGCTCGCTGATCAACGCAGGGGTTATGGAAGCGCCCACGCCGAGCGTGTTTCAGACCGGATGGCCAAGTTCTCTCCAGAATTTATCGACCTGGGAATCGCATTTCGATGAGGCACGCGATCTTCTCGGGGCACGCATCAACGGCCTTCGCAACACAATCGAGGATCATATTGACGGCGTACCGCAAAAATTCCAGGCATTGAGCGCTATCGCGCCTACCGGCACATTTCGCCCAGCAGCAATTACGATAGCGATGAAGGGTTCGAAAAGCTCGGGCAACGTTAACCTCAATAAATGCGTGCGTTGCGGCGATTGCGCTACCGGGTGCAACTTCGGAGCCAAGAACTCGCTGGACGTCAATTTGCTCGTGCGCGCGCAGCAATCCAAAGCCGAAATCTTCAGCGGAGCGACCGTCCTTAGTATTGAGAAGGAGGGCAGCGGTTGGATCGTCAACACTGTCCATACCAACGCCGCGCTCCGTAAGCGCGACGGAGAAGTGCGGAGGATACGCGCGCGGAAGGTCGTGCTGGCAGCCGGGACTCTTGGTTCAACCGAGATCCTGCTACGCTCGCGCGATCTAGGGCTGCACGTGTCCGATATGCTCGGCAAGCGCTGCTCGACGAACGGAGATATGTTGATCGCCGACTACGCGACCGCTGCTGCGGTGCACACGGTGGCGGACGAAACGGTTCAGCCTTCGACTCGCGCGATCGGTCCGACGATCACCGGTGTCGTCGACCTTCGCGCCACCGACGGCGTCGTGATCGAGGAAATGTCAGTTCCGGCGGGGTTGCGCATAGCGTTCTCTGAAGTCTTCGCCACGGTCAATACGTTGCACGGCCTAGCCGAGGCGGATACGTCGAAACACGTTCGCGGGTTTCCGAACGATGATCTATATGTCGCCTCCGCCGCACGGGTGGAACATTCCGCGCTTTACGCAGTCATGGGTGACGACGGCGCGGCCGGCACCATCGAGATCAATGACGATTCTGGGATGGCGTATCCCGACGGCACCGCCGAGCTCCGTTGGGACAAGCTGCAAGATTTGCCCTTGTTCGACGCACAGGTAAAGAGGCTCGCAGACCTCACCGAAAGCACGGGCGGTCGGGTGATTCCCAATCCCGTCTGGAAGTTGCTTCCGGCGGAACTCACCTGGTTGCTTAAAGATAAGCGCGGGCCCCTCACAACTGTGCATCCGCTTGGCGGTTGCGCCATGGGCGACACCAGCGCCACCGGCGTGGTCGACAACATCGGCCGCGTGTTCTCAAAGAACGCCTCCAGCGATGTGCATGACGGGCTCGTTGTGCTCGACGGTTCGATCATTCCGACCGCGCTCGGCACGAACCCTGCGCTCACGATCTCGGCAGTAGCGCTGCGCGCGGCGAAAGCGCTCGCGACCGATTGGGGTTACGCCGTCGGGCCGTCCCCCGCAGCCGGCGCGCCGCTCACCCGGCCCTTCTTCCGTTCGACCGATGTGGCCGCTCAGCTACCGTCAACCGAAGTGGAAATCATAGAGCGACTCGCTGGACCAGTGAATTTCGCACCGAATGGAGGGCCGGCGCAGACGCGCATCGTCGAACTGACGCTCCGTTTCAGCCCGAAGGTGCTCGCGCAACTCACGTCTGGCAATAGTGGCAGTCCTAGCTTGCTGGTCGCAACTGACACAGCAGATTTCAAGGTCCGAAGCAGTATCCGGATCTTTCCAGTGATCGAGTGGGAGCAGCTTCGGAAGAATTGGACTCCGCCACGCTTGCTGGAACAGAAGCTGGACGCGATCGCGGACTTCAGCGCTCCGCTGACAGGTACCCTGCGAATCTTCGAACGTCAGAACAGTTGCGGTCTTGGACGCATTTGGCGTGCGGGCAAAGCGTGGATACTGAATCGCGGCCTGCGCGACACTTATCAAGCGATCATCGACGGTGACGGCGGACCTGGACTATGGTCGCGTATCAAGTCGGGAATCGCCATCGCGAGCCGCTCAGGCGAGATACGGGCGTTTGTTTACGACC
Organism: Bradyrhizobium sp. SRL28; assembly: GCF_018596315.1. Classification (GTDB taxonomy): domain Bacteria; phylum Pseudomonadota; class Alphaproteobacteria; order Rhizobiales; family Xanthobacteraceae; genus Bradyrhizobium. Next base: position 70,078 of record NZ_JAHEAG010000010.1, read on the forward strand.
TCACCGTCGGCCCGCCGGATGCCGGCGCCAAGATTGCGCTCGCAGGCAACAGCATAGTCGGCACCAAGACCTTCACCTATGAGCGGCGCTGCAACCCGTGGCGTCAGCTCATGAACGTTGCGGTTGAAACGTTCCCCGGCGCAAGCGGCACCGATAAGGGGGTGTTGAAGTTGGATCTGCATTACTTGGCGCGGATCGGCGTGCCGCTGTTTCGAATAACGCACCAGCGAAATGGCGTAAGCGCGCTTGGCGACCTCGTAACGTTCCTCGGTTACGTCGTCCGGCTGCTGCTCGGCCTGCATATCTGGAGCTTCCGCGCCCCCGATAAGGATACGGACCCGGCGAATGACGTCTTGAATCTACTTCCGCCACGCACGCTTGCCCTTCCGGGGGGTGGCTCCGTCGATGCGGAGATCCGCCCCCCCATCTCGATTGCTCCGGAAGCGCCCGAGGGTGGGGATGGAAAGAAAAAAGTTGCTGGCGACGTGCTGCTCACGCGTTACCCATATCCCAACACCTCCAAACGGCCTCTCGTGATGTTCCATGGCTACAGCGCCGGCGGCACAACGTTCGCGCATCACGCGGTTAATCCGAACTTCGCGAGCCATTTCTGGAAGACCGGCCGCGATATTTGGATCGCCGATCTTCGAACCAGCTCCGGTCAGCCGACGACGGCCAAGGAGCCGTGGAGCTTCGACCAAATCGGATCTGCGGACGTGCCGGCGGTGCTGAGAGCCGCGGCGGCCGAGTCGATCGATGGCAAAGTTGACGTGATTGCGCATTGCATGGGCACAGTCGTCTTCAGCATCGCGGTCCTCGGAGGCCACGTGGACCATCTTCTTATTGACCGCGCGGCGTTCACGCAGGTCGGGCCGCTCGTTGTGTTCTCGCCCGCAAATATCTTTCGCGCTTACGCAATGCGGTATCTCATCGATTTCCTGCCGGACAGCTACAGCTTCAACCCCGTGAATCCGACGCTCGCCGATGATCTTTGGGACCGGCTGCTGTCGACGCTGCCCTACCCTGTCGAAGAGTTCGATGTGGAGAACCCGATTTGGCCTTGCAAACGAACGCCTTGGACGCGTACGCGACATCGAATGGACGCGCTGTATGGCCGGGACTTCAATGTGCTGAATATGGAGCCGGAAATGCTTCGTTTTATTAACGAGCATTTTGGCACGCTGAGCCTGAAGACAGTGTCATCAACGGTGCATTTTGCACGGTACTCGCTGATGACGAATTTTCGCGGATATAACAATCTCGTCTCACGGGCGAACTTCCTCACCCGCTGGAAATTTCCGACACTCAGCGTGCATGGCAGCGCTAACGGACTTTCGGATGCTTTGACTGTGGATCGCATGCGGCAAATACTGAACGATGCCGGCCGTGACTATGAGGCGTTTATCAATCCGGGCGCCGGTCACCAGGATGCGCTGGTCGGAACAACCAGATACAGCACGCTTGCAAAGATTGAACAGTTCCTGGATGCCACTATCGCGTCGAATCCGACGGGGCCGAATCCAGAGAAAGTCGCTCATCCACCGTGGATAGGTCCGATCATCACGGAGGAGCGACCAGACACAGCGGCACTTGTGGTCCGACTGGGAGCATTGCCCTCACTCCGGGCGGCTGAGGCCGTGCTGATGCTGCGTGTTACGTCGGTCGGCAATCAGATTTTGCGGCCGGATGACCCGGCAAAGAAATGGGATATCCAATACATCGTCGATCATATGGCGGTTTACATGTCGAATGAACTTTCAGATCAGCGTTGGGACGCGTTCGAAGCGCCGCTGCCGACGTCGATGCCGAACTATGATCCTGCCCATCCGGGTAACGCGCTGCTCGTGCTGCTCGTCTATGACGAGTCCTCGGTGTTGGAAATGCCCGTGTTTCGCTATTTTTTTTCGCGCAATGAAAGGGTCTATAAGTTGAATCCTGTCGAGCCTCCTGATGATCCGCCGGTGGAAGCAAAAGACTTCAAGTTCGATCGATTCAAAAAGATGGCGGAGGCAGCGGGGCGCGCGCTCGAGCCTTACAATGTGACGCAGCCAGATGGCGTGCAGAGCACACCTCGTCGCCTCGTCTATCGAGGATTGGAGCGGATCCCGAACTCCACACGCAACGTCACGATGCAGCCCGATATCTCAGACGGGACCGCGGCCTTGATGATGTTCGGCTATGGGCCAGACGGCGAGGCCGTCCTCGATCGCCTTATCGAGCAGGATCGAGATTTGGCCGACGGAGTCATCCCGTATGATCCGCAGCCAACGGCAGTCCCACCGCCGAGCGCCACGAGCTTCACGCTCGCGTCGTGCCAGTACCCCGCCGGGTTCATCGATGAGCCTGTCGCCTATCGCTCCTACCACCGAATAGTCGAGCGACTGGAGGCAAGCGCGGGAACCAAGCCGCGCTTTTCCGTGTTCGTCGGCGACCAGGTGTATGTCGACCCCACCGCCGGGCTCTACGATCCAGCCGCGAAAGTCGATCAATACCGGCTGCCTTACGAAGCATGGCTGCGTCAGCGAAGCGTTCGCGGCGTGTTGCGCCGCATTCCATCGTTCATGCTGCTCGATGACCACGAGATCGACGACAATTGGGAGCCGATCGCGTATCCGGACGAACAAACGAATGCCGATAAGAAGCGGGATGGCGTTAAGGCGTACGGGAAGTACCAGCGTGGCAGAAACGGCGGGCTCGAGACGTTCGACTTTGACGGCTTCCATTTCTTCATGCTCGACACGCGCACCGAAAGGAAGCATCGCAGGGTTGATAGCAACCTGGCGACCGCCACTTTGTTCGATTCGGATCAGGCGGACCCTTCGAAGACAATGGGCAGGCTCAAGAAGTGGCTGCTGGAAAAGCCGGCACCGAAATTCGTGGTGTCGCCCGCGATGCTGTTGCCGCGCCATCGCCGAGCGGTACAACGCGATGCGCGTCTGGACCCCTCGAACCTCAGCGCACTGCATTCCGACGGCTGGGACGGATATCCGAATACGTTGAGCGAGCTTCTGGGCTATATCGCTCACGAAAAGATAACGGGTGTGGTATTTCTGTCGGGGGACGAGCATCGAGGTTGTGTAGCGATGGTGGAGCTCCGCGATACGGCCGGCACCCCAATTACCCGAATGCATTCCCTTCACACCGCAGCAGCCCACTCGCCATTTCCATTCGCAAACAGCTTAGATGAGGACATCGTCCCGAACGAGACGATCGATATCGCATCGAGCTACGGAAATTACCAGTGCGTCGTGGCAGCGACGCGGCCACCTCCGGGAGACGGTATGACATTCTTGTCTGTACGCCAGGATGGCGCAGCCTGGAAGCTCGACTATGAATTTGCCGATGGAATGGTGCAGACGGTCGTCCTCTGACGCTTGCGTCAATCGCGGCGCGATAGGGCACCTCCCCGAGGTGCCGGATGCCCGTGAGCACTTCATGGCGTTGCATGTGCGCTCTTGGCCCATCGCGCTATTTCGCTGCTGCGCAGCAACCGTGTTAGAGGCAAAGCGGACATCAGCGCCGGTGCGTCACGCCACGAGTTTATGAGTACGTGGCCCAATCAAATAGGATAAACAGTTTCAAGACGCCGGCCCGCTGGCTCACGTCCGGTGGCGGCTGCCCAGCGCCATCGCGATCGATTCCGGATTCCTGATGCGCTCGATCAGCATGTCGATGCGATCGCCGCCCCAGAACAATTCGCCGTTGAAGACCATGGTCGGCACGCCGAACACACCGAGCGCTTCCGCTTCATCGATGATGCGGTCGTGCTCGGCCCGCGCCGGGCCGTGGACGTAGGCCTCGAACGCCTCGGCCGAGCCGCCGATCGACTCGATCACGCCCGAAATGTCCGACAGCTCGTCGATTTCGAGGTCATGACTCCAGAAGCGACAGAATACCGTGTCGTGATAAGGCCGGAACAGGCCATGGCGCTGTGCGAACAGCATGCCGGCGCTGGAATAGAAGGCGTCGTAGATGCGCCGCGGACCCTTCATGGTGAGGCCCTGCGCATTGGCATAGCGGCGTGCGTCCATGTAGGCGTAACGCACCTTGCGCCAGAAATGCGGCGTGCGCTCTTCCACCGTGCCCATGAATTCGGGAATGCGCAGCGTGTAGGGCAGCCATTCGAGCTCGACGCCATGAGCGTCCTCGAGTTCGAACAGCCGCTTGTTGGCGACGAACGCATAGGGGCTTTTGTAGTCGGTGTAGATTCGTACGCGCGGTCTAGCCATGGCGTATCCTTGTTCGATCGGATCAGTATCTTCGATCTGAACAGGGCATGGAACCATGCGGCGCAGTTTTGATGTTCCAAACGAATGGGCCCCGGTGCATGAAAGCATCGCGGGGCCCGACATCTTCGTTATAGACGAAGGATTTCTGGTAGACACCAGTATGTTTCTCAGGATCCAGCAGCGCGTGGCCTTTGCGCTCCAGTCCCGCGGATATGTTCGTTTTGTTGAAGGCGCAACGAGGCTGGCAGCTGCTTATGACCTCGACCGCACCCTGACCTTGCGATGAGCAAGGTCACCAGTCTGATCCGGTGGCGTCATGCTCCTCCTCAAGAGTTGGCCGACGGACTTTCGTCCGCACCCGCTGCGTGCCGCCTTGATCATCTGACCGGGGGCGCCAATGCCTGCGAAGTGGGGAGCCACCCGCTCCGTGACTTCAACAGGTGCAGCATCGAAATGCTGCGGCAGATACGAGCGGGTGTCAAGCTATCCCATTGGCATTTCATGCACCGGTTCCCGGGAACAAACGTCAGACTTTGGTATGCCGGTAATCGCGTAAATCGGGATCGTGGGTCATCGCCCAGTAATCCACGAACCGCCATGGCATCGCCGAAAAAACCCGGCCCTGGTTGTTGCGGTAATAGGTGGTCATGCCCGGGTGAGTCCAAATCAACTGCTCATGCTCGGCATCCACTTTCCTGATGTACTGATCGTGCGCCTCGGGGCGAACATCGATCGCAGCGATCTCTTGCTCGATCATTTCGACGAGGCAAGCCGAGATGTAGCGGCTCTGGCATTCCGACTGGAAGATTACGCTGCCGCCGTGCGCGGGACCTGAATTGGGGCCGAGCATCACGAAGAGATTCGGAAAGTCTGGGACGGTGAGCCCGAGATAGGCGGTCGGGTTATCGTTGGCCCAGGCCGCTTTGAGATTCTTGCCGTCGCGGCCGGTGATGTTGAGGCGGGCGGCCATCTCCGTAACCTTGAAGCCGGTGGAAATCACGATGACATCGGCCGGGCGTAATTTGCCGTCTGAGGCGACGATGCCGTCGCGCGCGAAATGATCGATCTTGTCGGTGACCAGCTCTATGTTCGGCTTGGTCAGCGTCTTGAACCAGTTATTGTCGAGCAGGATGCGCTTGCCATAGGGGGGATAGGTCGGGACGCATTTTTCGATCAGATCGGGACGATCCTTCAGTTCGGACAGGATGAAATCCGTCAGCTCCTCGCGATGCCGGTCGTTGCCCTTGTTCACGGCACGCTCGGGGTGCGGCCAGTCCGGATCCTTGCGCAGGAACGGCAACAGGCCGTCGCCGTAGCGCCAGAACATGTTGAAACGATACCACTGCACGTAAAACGGAAGGTGTGCGAGCAGCCATCGTGCGCCTTCGGTGATGGGATCGGAATAGCCTGCCACGGGGCGGGCCCATTGCGCGGTGCGTTGGTAGACGGTGACCGACGCGACGCGGTCAGCGATCGACGGCACCAGCTGCATCGCCGTTGCGCCAGTGCCGATGACGGCGACATGTTTGCCCTCGAGCTTGACGTCGTCGGTCCACAAGGCTGAGTGCAGCATCTCACCCTTGAAATCTCCCTCGCCCTTGAAGTGGGCAGGGTGCGGGTCGTTGAGCTGGCCGATGGCGCTGACCAGCGTGGTCGACTCAAAGATCTCCTCGCCATTGGTGGTCTTCAATGTGGAGATCCAGCGCCGCTTGCTCTCGTCCCAGCGCGAGGATGTCAATTCCGTGTTGAGACGGAGATGCTTTCGAATGTCGTGTTCGAGCGCGACCTTCTTGAGATAGTCGAGCAATTCCTGGCGCTGGGCGAAATAGCGCGTCCATGGATTACGCTTGCCGAATGAGAACGAGTACGAATGGTTGGGCGTGTCGACGCCGCAGCCGGGATAGCGGTTGACGTACCAGGTGCCGCCGAGCTCGTCGTTCTTCTCGACGATGGTGTAGGGGATGCCGAGGCGGCCGAGCGCAACACCCAGCGCGATGGCGCAGACGCCGGCGCCGACGATCAGCACATGCTGCTGCGCCAGCTTCTCGTTCGATGGCGGCTTGGTCCAGCGCGCCTCCCGGGGAATGAAACCCATTTCTTCGCGCATCAACGGCGCATATTCCGGCGTGACGCTTTCGCCAAGCGTGGCGCGCATCATCCTCAGCATCAATTCGTCACCGGGGTCGGTGACGACGGGCTTCGGTTCGCCGTTTGCGAACAGTTTCAGAACGGCGGCGCGGATTTCGGCCTGGATTTCCTGGGGCATGCCGGCTTGCGGATCTGGAATCAGGCGCACGTCACGCTTCGGCTTGTAGGGCGGCTCCAGCCAGCGCTCGTCGCCGGTCAGGTGCACCAGCACCATCAGCAACACGCGGATATCGCCCTCGGCGATGGCCGACGACAGATCGAGTTTCTTGCGCGGCAGCTCGATATTCATGCTGGTGTCCTCGTTTACGCGCCTGGTGCTTCCGGCAGGCCGCCATAGGCGGCCCAGGTGGTGCCTGCGATGTATCCCGCGTCGACGGGTAAGTTGATTCCGGTGACGCCACTGCTCAGTGGCGAAAGCAGCCAGGCGATTGCTTGCGCGACCTCGACCGGCTCGACCAGCCGGTTCATCGCGGTCGGACTTTCGAGCCATTTCTTGTTCAGCGCGCCCGAAGCGATGCCGGCTTCCAGCGCGACGGTGCGGGTGAATCCGGGCGAGACCGCATTGACGCGCACGCCGCTGCGGCCCCATTCGGCGGCCAGTGTCTGCGTGATCTGAATGACGCCGGCTTTTGCGGCGGTGTAGGCATGAATCGGACCTGACGTCATGCCGGCAACGGAGGCGACATTGACGATCGCGCCATGCCGCCGCTCGGCCATCTTCACACCCACGCTACGGGCGACCAGAAACGTGCCGCGGAGATCGATATTGACCTCGCGGTCCCATTGTTCCATCCGCACGCGTTCGATCCGGTGCATCTTGCCGAATACGCCGGCGGCGTTGACGAGTCCCGTGATCGGGCCGTGCGTGGCCTCGATGGCCGCGATGCCGCTAACGACGGCGCTTTCGCTCGCGACATCGAATGGTGCCGGCCACAGGATCACTGGCGTCTCTGTCAGCGGCTCCGGCGCGATGTCTGATATCACCACGCGCCGGCCCTGTTCGGCCAGCAGCGTCGCAGTGGCGGCGCCAATGCCGCGGCTGCCGCCGGTGACGAGGACGATACCCTCAGCGGTCATGGCTATTGCCTTTTTCCGGTGTGAACAGGCCGCGCGTAACCAGCTTTCGGTAAGCGGAGATGACGTGCTCAGGCGCTGCCGTGACGTTGCCGCCAACGTAGGAGTAGCGACGGCTTAGGTACCCACGCGCGCCCATCAACATGTGAACGATGGCTTCGAACTCCTCGTCGCTATAGTCGATGATTGCCCCAGCGTGGCGGGCGCGCCGGAGGATACGGACATAGGCGGTGGCGATGTTATCGAGATGCTTCTGGTAGCCGATCGGCGCGAAATATTCGGCTTCGTTGAGGATGCGCAGAAATTCCGGCACCTCGCGGATGAAGTCGAAGAAGGCGCTGAACCGTTCGATTTCCTGCCTTGCGGCGTGCGCAGTCCCGGTGCGCTCGCGGATGAAGTAAACCATGTCGGTGCCGATCTTCGGCAGCAATTGGTCGAGCAGCTCCTGGCGATTTTCAAAGTGATTGTAGAACGTACCCTGCGCGACGCCGGCTTCCTCTGTGATGCGGGCGACGGAAGCCTCAGCGTAACCGTGTTTGCCTACAACCTTGGTGGCGGCGTCGAATATCCTGCGCTTGGTCCAGGCGTTGCGCTCGACACGGTTGAGTTTTGTCGCTTTGCCGGATGCGGCTTGCGATGATTGCGTCATGCGTGGGATTCCAGTTCGGCGCGCAGCACGCGCTTGAGGACTTTTCCGGAAGGGTTGCGCGGCAGGCTGTCGCGGATGATAAGTTGCTTCGGCACCTTGAATCCGGCGAGGCGTGCGCGGCAGTGATCGGCGAGATCGGGCAAGTCGAGCGTGACGCCATCGGCCAGCACCACGACGGCCACCGGCTTTTCGCCCCAGCGCTCGTCTGATATGCCGACGACGGCGACTTCGCGCACCTGCGGCAGTTCGTAGATGACGCGCTCGACTTCGGAGGAGGCGATATTCTCACCACCGGAAATGATCATGTCCTTCTTGCGGTCGGTCAGGTAGAGAAAGCCGTCCTTATCGAGATAGCCGACGTCGCCGGTGCGGAACCAGTCGCCAAAGAATGCGGCCGCAGTCTTCTCGGGATCCTTCCAGTAGCCTTGCGTGATCTTCGGCCCGCGCAGGCAGATTTCGCCGTTCTCGCCTGATGGCAGTCGGTTGCCGGCATCGTCACGGATTTCGATTTCGACATGGGCGATGGCGCGGCCGGTCGAGCCGATCTTCTCGATCTCGCGGCCGGCTTCCATGAAGGTGTCGCCGCCGCAGGTTTCGGTCAGGCCATAGGCGTCGATGTAGCGGGCGTTTTTGAAGTAGTCGGAGAAGGCGCGGATGCGTGCTTCCGGGGTTTTCTCTCCGCCGCCGATCGCCCAGCGCAGGCTGGAGACAACATAGCGGTCGCGGGTAGGGCAGGTGAGGATCGCGGTCGTCATCACGGGCGCGAACCATGCGGCGTTGAGCTTCTCCGCTTCGATTGCGGCGAGCGCCTGCTCGGGCTCGAAGTTGCGGTGGATGGAAAGCATGCCGCCGTGCCAGAGCACGGCAATGCCCGGCAGATCGAGCGCGCCGACATGATAGAGCGGACCGACCACCAGCAATCGCGTATCGGCGTTCAATCCCAGCACCAGCGTCTGATCGGCCGACTTCCAGTACAGGTTCTCGTAAGTCAGCATCACGCCCTTCGGGCGGTCTGTCGTGCCCGACGTGTACATCAGCCGCATCAGGTCGCGCGGTTGCCTGACATGCATTGGGGCGGGCGCGATATCAGGCGCAAGGCGCGTCGCTTTGGCTTGGGTGGCTTCATCGAGCAGCACCACCGGCGCGCCGCCTGTGGCGATACCCGCGAGTTCTTCATCCGCAATCAGGATGCGCGCGCCGGAATTGCCGACGATGTAGCCGACTTCATCGGCGGAGAGCCGATAGTTGATCGGCAGAAACACCGCGCCGATGTGGCTGGTTGCAAATACCAGTTCGAGAAAGGCAGTGCTGTTCTTCATCAGCACCGCGACGACGTCGCCGGGACCGACTCCGCGCCCGGCCAGCCATCCGCCAACCCGGCGGATACGGACGTCGAACTCGGCATAGGAGACATCCTCGCCGCGGTATTTCAGCGCACAACGATCCGGCGCCCGCCGGGCATGAAACGCGATAAAGCTGGATAGATTGATCATTATCCGCCCAAAAAGCCCGTGTCCGGCCTCGTCTGTCCCTAGATGAATTATGACTCGTAATTCATCTTTTGCTTGACGTCACCCCCCTTGCTCTGAAATTCTCAGGCCGCACGGAGGCGACACGACCTCCGGCAGGGATTTGGGAAAGCCAATCCCACAGGGAGGAAGCAATGACGAGAACCCGCAAACCGGGCGTAAGCCGACGTGCGACGTTGGCGATGATGGGCGCCGGGGCCGTAACATTTGCGACGCCCTGGATGGCGCGCGCGCAAGCCAAGACCATCAAGGTCGGCATGCCGACCATTCTCTCGGGGCGCGTGGCGCAACTCGGCACCTCGTCGCGCAACGCCGTGATGCTGGAAATCGAAAAGGTCAATGCTGCCGGCGGGTTGGCCGGACGCCAGATCGAGATGGTGATCCGCGATTCCAAGGGGCAGCCGCAGGAAGCTGCCCGCGTCGCCCGCGAACTCGTCAATACCGATGGATGCGAAATCCTGATTGATGCGGAAGCGTCGTCGGGCGCGTTCGCCGTGCACGAGGTGGCGCGCGATCTCGGTGTGCTCTGCATTCACACCAACTCGGAGACGTCGGCGCTGACCGCCGACCCCAAGCAGCACATTCCCAACGCGTTCCGCACCGCACGCCAGGGCGTGCACGACTCGATCGTCGGCGGCAGCTACGCAGCAGCGATCGCCAAGGCCAAGGGCCTGAAGAAATGGGCGACCTGTTCGCCCGACTACGCCTATGGCCGCGATACCACCGGTGAATATGTCACGTATCTCAAGCGCTTCGCGCCTGACGTTGAGATCATTAGCGAGTCCTGGCCCAAGCTTTTCCAGCCTGACTACACCGAGGTTGTGACAAAGATCCTGCAGGCCAAGCCGCAGGCGCTGTATTCCTGCCTCTGGGGCGGCGACCTCACGTCCTATATCGATCAGGCCAATATCTACGCGCTGTTCAGCCAGATGGAGGTGTTTGCGGTCAATATGGCCGACTACACCGCGCTGACCGTCGTGAAGAACCTGCCGAAGGGCATTCACTCCGGCAACCGCTACATCAAGACCTATCCCGCAACCCCTGAGAACGCCGCTTGGGGTGACGCTTACAAGGCGAAGTACAACGAATATCCCACCAACTGGTCATGGGAAAATGCAACTGCAATCATGCTGTTGGCCGAAGCTTCGAAGAAGGCGAATTCAGCCGACGGCAAGAAGATTGCGGAGGCGTTGCGCGGCCTGAAGATCAAGTCGCCGTTTGGCGCCGATGGCACCGTCACCATGCGCGCGGAAGACCAGACGCTGGTCGGCTATGCGATCGGCTGGGGCACCACGATCCCGCAGGAGCCCTACGTGCCGCAAGTTCAGGCGGGCGACTGGAAGACGATCTTCGAACTCGAAGCCGAGTGGAAGAAGAGCAAGGGCTACACCTGATCGACCGTGAGGCGGAGGCGGCTTACGCCGCCTCCATTCGCCGCCGAATGTTTCTCGCGCGCCGCTCATGCTGGCACGCTGCAATGGATGCTTCTCTTGGATATCGACGCGCTTACCGGCTGTCTCGCCAGTTCCGCCTGTCTGGTGACGCAGACCACCAGCGGCTTCATCATCGGCATGTTGCTGTTTCTCGTCGCGGTTGGGCTGACGCTGATCTTTGGTGTGCTCAAGGTCGTGAACTTCAGCCACGGCGCCTTCTACATGTTCGGCGCCTATTTCGCGATGACGGCCTATCAGGTCACCGGCAGTTTTGCGCTGGCGATGCTGTGCGGGGCGGCCGGCACGGCCTTGCTTGGCCTGGTCTTCGAGCGCGTGTTCATGAGCCGGGTCTATGGCTCCGACGTGCTGATGCAGCTGCTGGTCTGCTACGCCTTCGTGCTGATCTTCGATGACGTGGTGCGGATGATCTGGGGGCCGGAATTCAAGTCGATGGGCATGCCGGCGGCGTTCCAGGTGGCGCCTCTGTTCATCGCCGGCGGCGTGGTACCGCCGTATTACCTGCTCCTGATCGGTGTCGCGCTAGTGGCAGCCGTGATCCTCGGGCTCGGCCTGGCGCGGACGAGGATCGGCAAGGTGATTCGCGCGGCCGCGCATAATCCGGGCATGGTGTCTGCACTCGGCATCAACACCGGATTGATTTATGGTGGGGTGTTCGCGCTCGGCGGCATGCTGGCGGGTCTTGCGGGTGCACTCGCGGCTCCGGTGCGTTCGCTGACGCCGGGCATGGGATTTTCGGTCCTGATCGAATCCTTCATCGTCACGGTGATCGGCGGCATGGGCTCGATCCTCGGCGCGCTCATCGGTGCAATCCTGATCGGCATGATCCGTTCGTTCGGATCGCTCGGCTTTCCCTTGTTCACGGAAGGGCTGATGTACCTGTTCATGGTGATCGTGCTGGTGTCCCGGCCCACCGGTCTGTTCGGCAAGGAGGTCGCATGACCGAGCTGCAGGCCGAACAGGCTGCCGTGGTGCCGCGGATCGAGTCCCAATCGCAGCGCTCGCGCTATATCGACGTGCTGATCGCGTTGGCGGCCTTTGCCGTGCTGGCGATCCTGCCGATGCTCACCGGCAGCAAGGCATTGCTCGATTTTGTCATCCGTTGCTCGGCATTCGGCCTGTTCGCGACCTCGCTCAACCTGCTGGTAGGTTTTACCGGCTTGGTCTCATTCGGCCACGGCATGTTCTTTGGCCTCGGCGCCTATGGCTTTGGCCTGATCATGCAGCGCACCGGCCTGCCCGTGCCGGTCGCGTTTGTCGCAACGCTCGTCATCACCACCCTTATCGCCGCCGTCATCGGCGCGATCTGTGTGCGGCTTAAGGAGATCTATTTCGCCTTCGTGACGCTGGCGTTCCAGATGCTGATCCACAGTACGATTCTGTCCTGGGTGTCGCTGACCGGCGGCGATCAGGGCCTGCGCGGCGGCATTCCGCGTCCGGCCTTTTTCGGCATCGATTTGTCGAACCATGTGCATCTGTACATCACGAGTTGCGCGCTGCTGGTGATCGGGCTTCTCCTGATGCGCCAGATCGCGCAATCGCCGTTTGGCTATACCTTGCGCATGATCCGCGACAACGCCACCCGCGCCAGCTTCATCGGCATCGATGTCTGGCGCGCAAAACTCACGATCTTCGTGCTGGCGGCACTGTTTGCCTCCACCGGTGGCATCATCATGGCGCTGTTCGTATCCGGCGCCTATCCCGAGTTTGCCTACTGGACGATCTCGGGTGAGGGCATCTTCATCAACATGCTGGGTGGCGTCACGACGTTCCTCGGTCCGATGGTCGGCACCGTGCTGCTGCTGATCCTCAACGATACCGTGACGCGGCTGACCGAATATTACGGCATCGTGCTCGGCATCGTGATCCTGTTCTTTGCCATCGGCCTGCGGAAAGGCCTGATGGATTTTGTCGTCGAGTGGTATGCGCGACGCCGCGATGGTTCCGGGAAGTAGCCATGCTGGAGATACGCTCCCTTTCCAAATCGTTCGGCGGCGTCAAGGCGACCGACAATGTCACGCTTGATTTTGCCGACGGCTCGCTCACCGCCGTGATCGGCCCCAATGGCGCTGGCAAGAGCACGTTCTTCAACCTGATCACCGGTGCGCTGCGGCCGGACTCCGGCCAGATACTGCTCAACGGCGTCGACATGGCCGGGCGGTCGCCGCCCGAGATCGTGCGTCACGGCATCGGCCGGGCGTTTCAGGTGGCAAGCATTTTTCCATCGTTGACGGTGCAGGAGACCATGCTCGCCGCCGTCTGCGCCGATCAGCGCCGCGCCAGCGTGCTTCACCGTCGTTTCCCGCTGGCCGAGACGCGTGACCGCGCCGAGCATGCAATGGAATTGCTGGGGCTGGCGAGCAAACGGAATCGCATCGCGGCGACGCTGTCGCATGGCGATCAGAAGCTGCTCGATATCGCGCTGGCGCTGGTGCTCGATCCCAAGGTGCTGCTGCTCGACGAGCCGACCGCCGGCATGGGCACCGAGGAGCGCTGGCGGATGATCGACAAGGTGAGGGAGCTCTGGGAGACGCAGAAGATCACGGTGGTGTTCATCGAGCACGACATGGATATCGTGTTCAAGATCGCGCCCGAGATCGTCGTGCTCTGCTACGGCCGTATTCTTGCAACCGGTACGCCGGATGCGATCCGCCGCAACGAGGCCGTGATCGATGCCTATCTCGGTACCGAACATCACGCCGGGGCTGCGGTATGAGTGCGCAGCCGGTCGTTCAGGTCGAAGATCTCGACGTCTATTACGGCACCAGCCAGATCCTGTTCGGCGTCGGCCTGTCGGTCCGGCAGGGCGAGACCATGGCGCTGCTCGGCCGCAACGGCGCCGGCAAGTCGACCACCATGAAAGCGATCATGGGCCTGGCCCCCGCACGCCGCGGCAAAGTCACTTTGCGCGGCAAAGTAGTGTCCGGGCTGAAGCCCCATCACATCGCGCGCGCCGGTCTCGGCTTCGTGCCGGAGGATCGCCAGATATTTCCGGAGCACACGGTCGAGGACAATCTGGTCATCGGCGCCAAAAAGGGACCGAATGGCGAGGACGAATGGTCGATCCGGCGCGTTTATGATGTGTTTCCGCTGCTGGAGCCGCTGCGTAACCGGATCGCAGGAAGGCTGTCGGGTGGCGAACAGCAGATGCTGGCGATTGCGCGCACCCTGATGGGCAACCCCGCGCTGCTACTGCTGGACGAGCCGAGCGAGGGGCTTGCGCCGATCATCGTGCAACGGATCGGCGAACTGCTGCGGCAGCTCCGCGGCACCGGCGCCACGGTGCTGATCGCCGAACAGAACATGCATTTTTGCCTTGGCCTTGCGAGCCACGCGACGGTTATCGACAAGGGCCAGATCGTCTACACATCCGGGATCGAAGAGCTGAAAGCCAACGATAACATTCGTCAGCGCTACCTCGCGCTGTAGCTTTCGGCCCGACCGGGGGCGGAATGACCATCGAACGCAAGCTATCGCCGACGCATGAGGCGCCGTATCGCGGCCTGCGCGTGCTGGATTTCGGGCAGGGCATCGCCTCGCCCTATTGCGCGATGCTGCTGGGCGTTTATGGCGCCGATGTCATCAAGGTCGAACCGCCTGAGGGGGATTGGTCGCGTTTCCTCGGCACGACCTATGGGAGCCACACCACGCTGTCGGCGGTCTATAACCGCGGCAAGCGCAGCCTCAGCCTTGACATGAAGCACAAGGACGGGATCGAAATTGCGCGGCGGCTCGCCAAGGATTGCGACGTTCTGATCGAAGGCTTTCGGCCGGGCGTCGCCACGCGGCTGGGGATTGGCTACGAGCAATTGTCTCGCGACAATCCCGGCCTGATCTATCTGTCGGTCAGCGCGTTCGGGCAGAGCGGCCCATATTCGAAACGGCCGGGCTCGGATTCGGTGGCACAGGCGTTTTCCGGCCTGGTGTCGATCAATGTCGGCAATGACGGGACCCCGCACCGGGTCGGCACTACGATCTCCGATGTTGTTACCGGTGTCTACGCCTTCCAGGCGATCGCGACGACATTGTTCTCGCGCGCATCCGTCGGCACCGGGCGCTGGATCGACGTCAACCTCTGCCAGTCGACTTCCGCCTTGCTTGGCCACAAGGTGGCCGAACATATTCTGGAGGGCGGCGCGCCGCGCGCGCTCAACGTTCCGGCGGGCTCCTATCAGACGGCCGACGGCTGGATGATGGTCACGCTGGTGAACGAGCCGCAATACAAGCGGCTGTGCGCGGCGATCGGCCGTGACGACCTCGCCAGCGATCCGCGCTTTGCCGATTTTGCGCGGCGTGCTGATGCCGTTGATGCGTTGATCCCGCAGTTGCGGGAGGTGTTCGCGACACAGCCGACGGATGCCTGGCTTGCGCGCCTGCATGCGGCCGATCTCATTGCCGAACGGATCCTCAATCCCGGAGAATGGCTGCGCAACGTCCATGTCGAGGCGACACGGGCGGCGGTCTGCCAGCAGACGCCGGGCGTGGGGCCCGTGTACTCACCGCGGACGCCGGGCATTGCGAGCTTCTCGGAGGATGACTTGCGCGCCGCACCTGATATAGGCCAGGACAGTTACGAGGTGCTGCTGGAAGCGGGTTTCGAGCGCGGTGCCATCGACGATCTGGTCAAGGCCGGCGCGGTGCGTCAGGCCAAGGGAGGCACGACATGAGTACCGATCTCGTTCGTTATTCCGTCTCGGGCAATATTGCCGAGATCATGCTGGATCGTGGGCCGGTCAATGCGCTCAGCATGGACCTGATTGATGCGCTGCTGGCGGCGCTTGCGAAGGCGCGGGACGACGAAGCGGTGCGCTGCGTCATCATCGGCAGCGCACACAAGGTGTTTTGCGCCGGGCTTGATCTGGATATTGTTCGCGGCAAGCCGGGGATCGAGACCAAGAAATTCCTCGAACGGCTGTACTTTGCGCTTAACGATACCCAGTACCGCATGGGCAAACCGACCATCGCCGCCATCGACGGCGCAGTGCGCGCCGGCGGCATGACGATTGCGATCTCCTGCGACATGATCATTGCCGGTGACGCCTGTACCTTCGGCTATCCCGAAATCGATGTCGGGCTGATCCCGGCCATCCACTTCGTGCAACTGCCGCGGTTGGTCGGCAAGCACCAGGCTTTCGGGCCGTTGTTTCTGGGCGAGCCCTTTGATGCCGCGACAGCTTTTCGCATGGGGCTGCTGAGCGAAGTGGTGCCGAAGGGCACCGTGCTGGACCGCGCACGGGAGATCGCGCGCAAGCTCGCAGCCAAGTCACCCATCGTCATGAAGATCGGACGCGATGCCTTCATGCGGGCGGTCGACGCCGATTTCCGCCGCTCGGTCGAGAACGCCGCCGAGAGCTTTGCGCTCGTCGCAACCACGGAGGACTGTCAGGAAGGGTTGAATGCGTTCGTCGAAAAGCGGACGCCGAACTACAGGGGGCGCTGATGGCCGGATTGTATTTCGAGGAGTTCGAGGTCGGCCGGGAGTTTCACCATGAGTTCTCCAGGACCGTCACCGAGATGGACAACACGATGTTCAGCCTGCTGACCATGAACCCGCAACCGCTGCATATCGATGCGCACTTCTCCGAAAACACCGAATTCGGCCAGCGGCTGTTCAACAGCATCTATACGCTCGGCATCATGATCGGGATGAGCGTCTACGATACGACGCTGGGCACCACGATCGGCAACCTCGGCATGACTGACGTCAAGTTTCCAAAACCCGTGTTTCACGGCGATACGCTCAAGGCGCACACCAAGATCATCTCCAAGCGTGAAAGCAAGCCGCGGCCGAACCAGGGCATCGTCGAATTCGAACACACCATGACCAATCAGCGCGGCGAGGTCGTGGCAAGCTGTCGCCGGACCGGCCTGATGCATTGAAAGCCGAAAGCGTAAGCCGATGCGATCATTCCTGTTCGTTCCCGGCGACAGCCTGCGCAAATTCGAGAGCGCCAAGAAGACAGCGGCCGATGCGCTGATCCTCGATCTGGAGGATTCGATTGCGCCGGACGAGAAATTCGGCGCGCGGCGAACGGTGCGTGAGATGCTCGACGCCCGGAACCCGAACCAGAAGGCATATGTCCGCGTCAATGCGCTCGACACGGACATGACGCTTGGCGACTTGGCCGCCGTCATGCCGGGCCGGCCCGACGGTATCGTGCTGCCGAAATGCGCAGGCGCTACCGCCGTCAACCGCCTCTCGCTCTATCTCGATGCCTTTGAAGCCGCCGCCGGGATCGAGCATGGTTCTACGAGAATAGTCACGGTGGCGACGGAAACGGCGAGGGCCGTCCTCAAGCTGCTCGACTTCGAGAACATGAGCCCACGGCTATGGGGCATGATGTGGGGTGCCGAGGACCTCGCGGCCTCGCTCGGCGCGTCGCGAAACCGAACGGAAGGCCGCTTCCACGGGCCGTTCCTGCTGGCGCGCGATCTCTGCCTGATCAGCGCGGCCGCGGCCGGCGTCGTCGCCATCGATACCATTTGCGACCGATATCAACGATCTGGACGCGCTGAGGGAAGAGTCCATCGCTGCGCGGCAGGACGGTTTCCTCGCCAAGGCTGTCATCCATCCGAAGCATGTCGACGTCGTCAATGGAGCCTTCATGCCGACGGACGAGGAAATCGCCTGGTCGGAGAAGATCGTGAAGGCGTTCAACGACAATCCCACATCAGGTGTCGTGAAGATTGATGGCAAGATGATCGACAAGCCGCATTTGCGTGCGGCGGAAAAAATCCTTGCGTTGCGGGTGCGGTAGAGGGGTAGAGAAAGGCCGAGGACAAGCGAATTGACTTTATAGATCGATCGGCAGCAAATGCGGCCAATCAATAAACTTAAGGAAAACACCATGGTTGACGCGCTGATCATCGACGCATGCAGGACGCCGCGAGGTATCGGCAAGGCCGGCAAGGGCGCCTTGTCGGGCATCCATCCGCAGCAGCTCGGCGCAACGGTATTGCGCGCGCTGGCCGATCGCACCGGCATCAATACCGCTGATGTCGACGACATTATCTGGGGTACCAGTTCGCAACGCGGCCAGCAGAGCGGCGATCTCGGGCGGATGTCGGCGCTCGATGCCGGCTATGACGTGCGCGCCAGCGCGGTGACGCTGGACCGGTTCTGCGGTTCCGGCATTACCAGCGTCAACATGGCTGCCAGTTCAATCATGTCGGGCTCGGAGGATCTCGTGATCGCCGGCGGTACCGAGATGATGTCGATGGAAGGCCGTCGCAGCGAGGGGCCGTTCATGATGGACAACGGCAATCTTCGCCTGCGCGCCCGGCATCCGCAGTCGCATCAGGGCGTCTGCGCCGACGCGGTGGCGACGCTGGAAGGCATCACGCGGCAGGACGTCGATGAGCTCGGTCTCGAAAGCCAGAAGCGGGCGGCGGCAGCCATCAAGGGCGGCCATTTCGACAAGAGCCTTGTGCCGGTCCGCCGCGAAGACGGCAGCCTTGCGCTCGACCGCGAGGAATATCCGCGGCCACAGACCACGCTCGAAGGGCTGGCCGGCCTGAAGGCGGCCTTCCCGGCCATCGCGGATTATGCGCTCGATGACAAGGGCACGACCTACCGCAAACTTATTCTCGACAAATATCCCGACCTCGACATCAACTTCGTGCATCACGCCGGCAATTCTTCCGGCGTCGTGGACGGTTCGGCGGCCATCTTGCTGGCATCGCCAGGTTACGCAAAAGCCCATGGCCTGAAGCCGCGTGCCCGCGTCGTCGCGATGGCGAATATGGGGGACTCGCCAACCCTGATGCTGAACGCGCCGGTGCCGGCTGCCCGCAAGGTGCTGGCCAAGGCAGGCCTCACGCTCGACGACATCGATCTGTTCGAGATCAACGAGGCCTTTGCGGTCGTCGCCGAAAAGTTCATCCGTGACCTCAAGCTCGACCGCGAGAAGGTCAACGTCAATGGCGGCTCGATTGCGCTCGGCCATCCCATCGGTGCAACCGGCTCGATCCTGATCGGCACGGTCCTCGACGAACTGGAACGACGCGATCTCAAGCGGGGTTTGGTGACAATGTGCGCGGCTGGCGGCATGGCGCCGGCCATCATTATCGAGCGGGTCTGAGGCGACTGCTCAATCCAGAGCGTTTTCCAGCGAAGTGGCGACCGGTTCGCGTCAAGAAAACGCGTCAAATCAAAAATATCGAGCCCCGTTCCGATTCCATCGGAACGGAAAAGGCTCTAGGCAGCCGGGAACAAGAGCTCAAACGCAACGCCTTGATCGGACGGCAGTAGCCGGATCGATCCGGCGTGGCTGGTCATAACGGCCTGGACGATGGCCAGCCCCATTCCCGTGCCGCCTGTGTCGCGGCGTGTGGTGAAGAAGGCATCGAAGATCTTCTCCCGATTGGCTTCGGATATCGGATCGCCATCATTACTGACCGTCATCCTGACGGATCCATCTTCCTCGGTCGCTTCCAGCCGCACCGTCTTCGCGTTGTGACGGATGGCATTGTCGGTCAGATGCGACAACACGATCAGCGCTTTTTCGCTGGACATGCCGATTGGGCGCTCGAGGCTTCCGGTTGCCTCGATCGCTCGCGTCGGGAATCGGCTCTTCAATCCTCCGACAACCTGTGACAATTCGGTTTGCTCGTTCTGCGGCGCGGTTTCCGCGCGGGCCAGTTCGCGCAGCCGCTGCGTCATGGCTTCCAGGCGCCCTGCGTCGCCCAGAATGTTCGATATGAAGTTCTTCTGTTCCATCCGGGTAAGATTATCGGATTTGCTTTGTAGCGAATCCAGCAGCAGTTCAGCGGCGCCCTTGATCGATGTCAGCGGCGACTTCAATTCATGGGTGAGGTGCGACGAAAACGTCGCGATGTAGTCCGACCGTCGCGCCAATTGTTCGGCCATGTCGAGAAAGCTGTGCGACAATTGGGCGAATTCGCGCGTTCCGTAGTGGGCGAGCGGTTGAAATGCATCGCGATCGCCGCGGCTGATGCGCGCGGCGCGATCGACCAGCTCGCGCATCGGGCGGGTGATGGTTCGGGAGAACACCAGGCCAATGACGATGGTCGCGAAAATGACCGCAAGTCCCGCCAGGATAAACTTGCCGCGCTCCTGATAGAGATGGTCGAAGATGTTGCTCGGCGTCCTCGACGTGTAGATGACGCCCGCGACGCGGTTGTTGACGAGGACAGGCATTGCCGAAAACACATGGACGCCGACGCCGCGGCTGATCGAGTAGATCGGAGGAGGCGGCTTGTCGGGTTTGCGAATCCGCAAGGCCGCCCGGTACTGTCCCCCGAGCGCTGTGGCTACTTCCTCGATATGGGCGAGCGATTGGCCGACCTCGTCGCGGCCGGCAATCACGACACCGCGGGGATCGAGAATCCGGAAACCGGCGAGCGTGACTTTCTGGGTTTCCCGGATGATCGGCATCAGCCGCGCACCAATCTCGACATAGGGTTGCGATGCAGGAACGCTTGCCGGGAGCGCATCTGGCCGCCGCCGAAGCAGGTCGGCGCCGGCGGCGAGATCGAGTGCAGGCCGGATCGGCGTCAACTGGTCTTCGCGATCGGATCGTGCCTCGGACGGAATTTCAGCTCCGAGAGTAATCCCGGCACCGAGGCGCGTTTCCACTTCCCGCGCATAGACCGCGGCGAGCACCCGGCTTTGAGCGATCAGTTCGGCCTGGGTTTGGTGAATGAGCTGGTTGTCATAGAGGCGGAAGAAGAACAGCCCGACCAGAGGCAGTGTCGCCGCGGCGGCGAGCGCGGCAAAAATGACCTGCCCCACCGACGGTCGCCATTTTTCACCCGTGCGGGACATCATGCCTGCGGCTCGCATCGTCCGAGCTTGAAGCCGACGCCATGAATGGTTTCGATGACATTGTCGCAGTTCACGGCAGATAGCTTGGCGCGGATATTGCGAATGTGGCTGTCGATGGTGCGGTCCGATACCTGGATGTTGAGCTGGTAGGCGGCGGTCATGATCTGGTCGCGGCTGAAGACGAGCGTCGGCCGCGTCAAAAATGCCCTGAGGATTCCGAACTCGATGGCCGTGAGCCGAAGCGGGGTGCCGGCAAACTCGGCGAGATGCTGTTCGGGGTCGACGGAGAGCTTACCTTGCGACAGTGCGGCCATGGACGCCTTCGCATCCTGTCCACGCGAAGCCATGCGGCGCAGGATGACGTTCACCCTTGCTACGAGTTCGCGCGGGCTGAAAGGCTTGGTGACATAATCGTCACCGCCGATCTCCAGGCCCAGTACGCGATCGATTTCGTCGTCGCGGGCGGAGAGAAAAAGGATCGGAACGTCCGAGGACTTTCTGATTTCGCGGCAGACGTCCAGGCCGTCGAACTCCGGCATGCCGATATCCAGAATGATCAGATCCGGCCTGTCGGCGGCAAAGCGGGTCAACGCTTCCTTGCCGTCGCGCGCCTCGAAGACAGTCATTCCGGCCTTCTTGAGTGCAACACGGATGACCTCGCGGATGTGCAGGTCGTCGTCAACGATGAGAATGCGGTGCGTCAAAGGTCTCTCCGGGAAGTCGTATTAGCCTGTGGTCGAACTCTTCTATTGGGCGTCCAGGGTGCGCTGCAGCCGCCAACTCCGAAATCCCCAGCTGCGCCAGGATACCACCTCTCTTCGTTGCTGTTCTACAAGGCTACCACGGCGGGAAACAAGGGTGGGATCGAGCCCGCGAAGGGCAATGGCCCGGTCGATGGCCGGCAATGCCTGCGGTCCGAGGGAAAACAGATAGTTCATGTCGATCCACACGCCCTTGCCGGCGGCTTCGCGGCTGTGGCTGACATTGTAGTCGGCGATGATGGCGGCGAAATTGATCAGCGAGCAGATGTAGAGCGTTGCCGTTAGGGTGATGAGATTGGCGCGGACCAGCCAGGCATTCGAGCGGTTCAGAACAATGCGGGCGACGATGAGCACGAGCCCGAACGCGACCAGCGCCATCCAGATGAAAGCCGCGACGCGCCACCAGGTCAGCAGGTAAATCTGAACATAGAGATCGAGGCGCAGGATCGATGAAAGAACCAGCAGGACATTCTGCGCCACCCACAGATAGACCAGCGGCCGGATCACCCTTGATTGCTCAGCCGGTCCACCGGGCCGCATGGCGGCCAGAACGAAGCCCGCCGCCAGTAGCGCCGTGACGATGAGGGGATAAGCGCCGCGGTGCGCATATGAAGCGTAGCTGATATCGGCGGGCAGGGTCGCATTGCCCCAGAGATAGGCCACGTCCAGAACGGTTTGAACGGCGAACAGCAGATTGAACAGGATCAGCGAACGCAGGATCGTGGCAACTCCGAAGAAGTCGTTTTGGCCCGATGGCATTCCCTGCGCCAGTGCCGCCGCTTCGGCTAACCTTGCCGACATCTCCCGCTTGCCGCTCCACCGGACGTGGATAAAGGGCCATACGATCGACAGCGCCACAGTCCAGAACAGTACGCGTCCGAGACTCACGTAAGAAGCCGTGTTACCCGGGTTCAGCAGGCTGATCCACTTCTCGAGCAATGGATTGGCCGAGACCAGCAGAAACACGAAGATGCCGCTGAGAACGATCGGAATGAACCACACCACAAACCCGGTCTTCAGTGCAGGCAGATTGAACGCAGCGATGGCATCGCGGAAAAATCTGAACGGGCCGACCAGATAAAGATCGCACAACGCCACGGCTCGCTCGCCGAGACCATGCCGATCGCGATTGGTCGTCAACAGCAGGCCTACGCCGAGCGCCAGCAGCATGAAGGTCAGAGAGGCGATGTTGAATTCCTCGATGGCTGGGACCAGGGCAACCAGGAGGAGAGCGCCGGCCAGCAGCACCTGCTTTCGGTTGAAGGTTGCGAGGTTGGCGAGCAGCGAGCCGCAGGCTACGGCGACCGCAAAGATGGCGGCCGATATTCCAATGCCGTGCCCGTAGAACAACCAGTCGGCCAGCGCAGCCAGCGCGAGAACAATGGCTGCTTTGAGGGGAAAGGTGCCTTCCTGAACGGCGCCGGCATTGGATGCCGGCGCGGTGAAATCAGCCATTATTGCACTACCTGTCTGGAGAGGAAAATTGCAAACCAGATTCGTGGAGGCAGGCTGGCATAGCCACCAACCGTCGTTGGCTAGTCTCGTGGGAACAGGCATTCGATCAGTCGCCTCGGGTTTGCAAACCGAATATCCGACGCCGTTGTGCAATTGCTTGGAGTGCCGTCTGCAAGAGTTCAGGATTCTTATGCAGTTTCCGTGCAGGTGCGGTTATGCGCTCGCTTCGGTGAGGCAAGTTTGATACGGGCAATTGTCTCGTTCGATCTCCTCACGCAAGCCGCCATCCATTTTCATGCAAATCCTCAAGCGTATCGGCCTCGTCCTGGTCTGGCTCGCCGGAGCGGTCTTCGTTTTCGTTGCGGCCAACAAGAACGACCCCTATCTGATTTCGCTGCGGGGCCTGGGAAACATCGTTCTGGCCGCAGCGAGCATCATCGTCATCGTGGTCCTCATCCGCCGCGGCTATTGGAGGCGAGGCATCGCTGGACGGTTGCTCGTTCTGCTATGGTGTTTGCCATCGCTGTCGATGCTCGGCGCGCATGCTTCGTTTGAATGGCGCAAGCAGAGCGTCCTGAAGACCGACGCCACACAGACGCGAAATCTCGGGCGGCACTTCATTGTTGGGTACTCGTCATTTTCAGAGGTGGCTGTTCTCGCCGAGAAGGGCCTGATCGCCGGCGTCTACATCACCAGGCACAATGTCGCGGGATCGACGGCGGCGCGTCTGAAAGAAGAGGTCTCGGCGCTGCAGGAAAAACGGCGCGCCGCGAGCCTGCCACCCCTGATCGTCGCGGCCGACCAGGAAGGCGGCATCGTATCGCATCTGGCGCCGCCCTTGACCAAGTTGCCGGCGCTATCGACGCTTGCGAGTCTGGCGCCGGATGTTCGCGCCGAGAAAGCGGAAGCGTTCGGGCGTACGCACGGGCAGGAGCTGGCGGCGCTCGGCGTCAACCTGAATCTAGCGCCGGTGCTGGATTTGCGCCCCGAGCCGAAGCGCAACCGATTCGACTTCAACACGCTGATCGGCCAACGCGCGATTTCCGATGATCCGGCCGTCGTCGCCGACATCGCGCGAGCTTATGTGAGCGGGCTGGAAGCGTCAGGCGTCGGTGCGACGGTCAAGCATTTTCCCGGCCTCGGACGCGTACGAACCGATACCCATCATTTCAGCGCCGATCTGGATACGCCTGTGGACGAACTCGAAGCGTCCGACTGGATTCCCTTCAGGAAGGTGCTGGCTGGCTCGAAAGCGCAACTGATGGTCGGACATGTGACGGTGACTTCGGTTGATCCGGACCGTCCGGCGTCGCATTCCAAACGGGTTGTCGACGGCATCCTTCGCAAGAAATGGAACTATCAAGGCGTCGTCATGACCGATGACCTCGTGATGGGGGCGATCTATCAACGCAACGTTTGTACGGCCGTGGTCGAGGCGCTCAATGCCGGTGTCGATCTGCTGCTGGTCGCTTTCGACGGGACGCAGTTCTATCGCATCTTTAACTGCGCTGTGGCGGCGTCGGCCGGGGGAAGGCTCGACGCCGCCATGCTGGGTGATAGCGAGATGCGGTTGAAGGGCGCATTCCCGGTGGATTGAGAAGCAGCAGCGAGGTGTGCGCGCCCCGAGGGAAAACGGCGGGAACTACTTCGCGAACCGGCCTTCCTCCGGAAGCCCCGTCATTGCCGGTGTCCGGAATGCCGGCTTGTGATCCTGCCGCTTGGACCACGACACGTAATAGGCCACGCCCGTCATGATCAAAATCCCGGCAAAGCTGACCAGGACGTGCATGAGAAGCGAATCCGGGCCTGTGATCAGGACAAGGTGTCCGGCAAACGAAAGAAACACGCCGGCACAAAAGACCGCCAGCCATTCCTGGCCGCATATGATGATCGGCTGCAACGCCGGCCACCGGAATCCGGACCAGTCTCGCGGCATCATGTAGGCAAACAGAAAAGCCAGCGCGAGAAAATGCAGCACCCTGTGAGCGGCGAGGTTTTCCTTGTCGTTGGGAAGAAAGGCATCGCGCAGGACATCCGGGACGATGCCGGCTTGGGGAAATTTCCCTGCCACCGTCACCACAAGAGCAAAGAGCAGATACAGCCACGCCGCAGCGCGCAGGACCGGGAGCTCCTGAAGTGTACGTACGGCGCGCATTTGAGTTGCGGGGCTCAAGGCAAACCATGCGCCGAGCACAAACAGCAGTTGCCAGCAGAACGGGTTGAGATACCACCGTCCATCTGGAAATGCTGACAAATTCCAGTCGAATTGATGGGCCGCAAGGTAGAGACCGATCGACCCCGCCATCGTGACATTCGGCCGGCGGACCATGCTGAACAGAACGAACGGGAAGACCGCCATCAATACGATGAACAGTTGCAGCACATCAAGGTTCAGCGGCTTGGCTCGAAGCAGCAGACCGTGAATCAGCGTCCGGATCGTGTGATCGACGATTCCGGTGACGTTGAATTCGCCGATAAGTGCGGGCGCGGCGGATTGGCGCGCGACATTTCCGATCAGATCGATATAGATCACGAATAAGACGATATAGGCGGCGTAAAGCTGCCACAGCCGCTTGAAGATACGGGTTGCCGTCACGACGAAACCGCGCTCCAGCATCATCCTTCCATAGAGGATGGCGGCGGTGTAACCGCCGACGAACACGAACAGGTCGATGGCGCCGCTGAACCCGAAATTGCGCATGGTCAGCTGGCTGACCACATTGTGCGGGACGTGATCCAGAAAGAGAAACCAGGCCGCGATACCAAGCAGGAGACAGAGTCGGAGATCGCCGTCGCGCGCAGCGAGCTCAGCCTTCATTGACGTATACATTGTGGATTAAGAACTTTGCAGGTCGGAGGAATCGAATCGCGAATCTAGCGCGACTGTCCACTCAGCCGGAATAGACTTTACGTGAAGAATAATTAAGCAAGTTGTCGGCGATTAAAGCCCGCCCAACAATCACAATGTTTTGAGGGAATAGAGCGACGGAATGGGATCACGCCCGCTCGTGCTTGCGCAGATCGCGGATGTGGTCGAAATGGCTGGCCTGCAGGTCGGCGCCCGTCGTGCCGATGTCGGGCAGGGCCGCCTCGCTGAGGATCTCGGCGGTGATATCCTCGACTGAGCAATCCGCGATTTCATGGATGAAGCTGATATTCCTGTATTCACCCGACGCGATCCGGGAGATGACCTCGCGCCTTGTGATTTCCGGGTCGACGATGGCCTCGCGACCGCGGCGGCCGTAGTCGATCATCACGACGAAATACTGCATGCTGGCGATCTGACCTCATCCCGTGCGCCGGTATCGACGAAGGCAGCATTTCTGAAAAACGGAAATAAGTCAAGTAAAAATTCTGAAAAACAGAAATTGCCATCGTGAGGATGGTGCGGCTGTCGCGGCATCGATAGAATCAGTCGATTCGGAGATCTCGACGGCGATTGCTATTTATCCGGCGTACGGCCACCCGTCGTCTTGGTCGCCTTGCGCGCCCGGGCTGCCGCCTTGTTACGCAATCGTTCGATCTGGCCCCTGGGCAGGGTGACGCAGATCTCGCCGATCCATTCCAGCTTGACGCCGGTGATCGGTTTGGCGTTGAAGCTCGTCAGGTTGACCGACGTCGGCGATTTGCCTCGCTCGATCGTCTTCAGGTAGCGCTCGCCCGTCTTCAGGCGGACGGCGGCTTCTTCGCCGTAGAAGCTCGATAGCGGATGCTGCTGTTCGCGATAGACCACGATAATATCGCCATTCTCGTACTTCGGCAGCATGGAATCGCCGGCCACCTCGAAGGCGATGGTCTCTTCGGCGATCGGGAACGGCAGCTCGACCTCGCCGAGGCCTTCCGGCGGCACCTGCTCGTGCTCCGGTTCGATCGAGGCGCCGGCGCCGACGCGGCCCATGATCGGCACCGAGTTCAGTTCGAGATAGTCGATGATCGGTGCGATTTCAGATGCCTTGATCAGGCGTATCCCGGACAGGATCTCGGAAACCGCGCCCGGGCGAACGCCCATCGCGGTGGCCAATCCGCCCTTGGTCTTGCCCGGCTTCTCCAGCCCCCGTTCGATCAACCTGATGTCCAGCATGGTTAGACCTTTCCGAATTTCAGAAATCATAGCAATTCCGATTATCCGAAATCAAGCTTGACTTTCATTTCGGAATATCAGAAATTGAGTGCCGACGTCGGGCGGCGTTGACAAAGCAAGGACAACAAATGGAACTGTCGAACTGGGCGCCCGAGCACTCGGACGCGCTGCGGGAACTTATTGCCAAAGGCATGTCGTTTTCGGAGGCCGCGCGAGCGATCAATTTGCGATTCAATACGTCCTACACTCGTAGTGCTGCGCTCGGACGCGCCCGGCGCCTGGGACTGGGACCTGATGATCGCCTGCAACCGTCGATGCCCACCAAGCCTGCAGAGCTGCACGAGATCGCCGAGCCCCATCCCGGCGATTTCAGGACGCTTGCGTTACCCTGGCCGACGCCGGTGTTCAAAGAGATCAAGCCGGTCAAGCTGCGCTGCGTGGCGATCGAACCGCGGCATCTCTCCCTGATCGAGCTGGAGCGCGGCGATTGCCACTATCCCTACGGCGGCGATGAAGAGGGCGAGGCCATCACTTTCTGCGGTCATCCGCGGAGGCCGGGTTCGAGCTATTGCACGCCGCATTTTCGTCTGAGCCGCAATCCGCTCGAGCCGCCCGAACGCGCGGTGAGCACCGTTTCGTTGCGCGTGGCCGGAGGTGGCATGAAGAACGATGCTGTCACGTGCGTGGCCGACAGGCTGAAACTTCTGCCGCGCCGCCATCGGATCGCTCATCTGCGTGCGCTGATTGGACTTCAGCCGGCGGGCTGCGGCCGCCGGGACGAATTGTCGGAACTGCTGCACGAGGAGATAGCGGACGCATCAATCGAATAGATTTTCCGGTCGCAACCGAATTCCTCTGTTTTCAAGGAGTCCACCAGATGCCGAAAGCCAAACGACGAAAGCCGTACAACCCCGCCAAGGCACATGACCGAAGGTCCCGCGACTTGTTACGCAATGCCGAAGTCGCAACCGTCGAGGTCGATAACCCCCTGGCGATGGAGCCGGGCGAGAAGATCGTTGCCCTGCGTTCGATCCGCAACGATCCGCTCGCCCGCCTGCATTCCCATCGCCAGATCGACGAGGCGCAGTATCAGGCCGGGCGTGCGTTCCAGAGCGACTGGGAGAAGGCCGAGCGCGGGCCGCGCGCAGTCGATCCGACCCGGGAGTATGTCGATGGCGGGCAGAGCCGCGAACCGATCACCGAGGGCCAGCGCAAGGCAGTGCTGCGGTTGAACCGGGCCGAACGCGAGCTTGGCGCGGATGGCTCGGCGCTGGTGCATGACGTGCTGGTCCAGGGTCTGACCATGGACCAGATCGGCCAACGGAGGGGTCTGTGTACCAAACGCTGGAACGACTATTTTTCAAGGCGATTCCGTGAATGCCTCGACCGGCTGGCGCTGTTGTATGGATTCGCGACGGAGCATCCTGTCCCCGTCAAAACCCTCCCGCGCTGAACCGCAAAGGTTGCACCACGTCATAGGCAGCCTTGCTTAGCGGTACGGCGTAGTCGACGGTCAATGCGCCGAACGGCGAGGCCCAGGTCAGGCCTGCGCCGACCGACGAGCGCACGACATTCTTGTTGGCGACCTGAAGCGATGCCGTCGATCCGCTGTAGCGGAATACGCTGCCGGCATCGACGAAGGCCGTGGCTCTGAGGCCGTATTCATTGGGTATGCCGGGGATCGCGCTCTGCAGTTCGGCGGTCGTTGCCCAATAGGCGCTGCCGCCGACATTATCCATCGTGGTGCCCGGCGTCAGGTCGCGTGGGCCGAATCCATTAGGGGCAAATCCACGCACCATGGTCGGACCGCCGAAGAAATTGTTCATCAGCGGCACCTGCTGGCCGCCCCAACCGGTGACGTAGCCGCCCTGGGCGCGAACCATGCCGACCAGATCGCTGTTGATCGATTTGTAGTAGCGCACGTCTTCCGTCGTCTTCAGGAATTTTACGTCGCCGCCAAGTCCCGCAAGATCCTGGCTGAGCTGCGACCTGATTCCGCTGGTCGGGCTCTTTGTATTGTCCAGCGTGCTGTAGGTCGTCGTGCTGCCGGGGGCGGAGACCCAGGTCGGACCGGCGGCGGCCGCCTGCCGGACGGCCAGCGAAGGCGTCAGGCCCGAACTGTTCGGCGAAAGCGTGATGTTCTGATTATAGATCGAGTATCGCCATTGCACGCCAATTTCCTCGGTAATCGGCGTACCGAGCTGTAGTCTCGCACCATAGGTGGTGCTGCCATAGGATTGGTAGCTGTTGGCGTCGTATTGACGGCCGAAGAGTTCGATTCCGGCAGCAACCTTGGTGCCGAGGAAATAAGGTTCGGACGCAGCCAGGTTGATGCCGCGCGCATACTGACCGAGGGTAAAGGTCGACTGGAGAGTCTTGCCCGTGCCATAGAAATTGCGCTCGCCCACTTTGACCTCGACGAGCGCACCGTCGACGGTCGAGTAACCGCCGGCGACGTTGAAATCGCCGGTCGCCTGGTCAACCGCCTCGACATCGAGGATGACGTGATCCGGTGCCGAGCCGGGCCTGTTCGATATCTTCACCGTCTTGAAGTAGTTCAAGTTCTTCAAGCGTCGTTCGGCGCGGTCGATCAGCGTTTTGTTGTAGGCATCGCCTTCTGCGATGTCGAATTCGCGCCGGATCACGTAATCGCGGGTGCGCGTGTTGCCATGAATCTCGATCCGTTCGACATAGGCGCGAGGCCCCTGTTCGATGACGAAGGCGACGTCGATGCGTTGCGTGGCGGTATCGCGGGTGAGGCGAGGGGTCGCCTGGGCAAAGGGATAGCCGAGCTTTGCCATTTCGATGGCCAGAAGCTCGGTGGTCTTGTCCAGGGCGTTGCCGTCGAAAACCGCACCTGGGTGGGCGGTGGGAAGGGCGCGGAGCTTGTCGCAATCCATGCCCGGTACGTTGCAGGCGATGCTGACTTCCCGGAAGCGATAGAGCGGGCCCTCGTCGATTGCGAAGTTAAGCGCAAAACCCTTCGCCGCCGGATCGTACTCGGCCTTTGCCAATGGGATGCTGACATCGGCGTAACCCTTGCTGCGGTAATAAAGCCGTAGCTGTTCCTGGTCTTGCGCGACGCGGTCGGGATCGTAGACGTTACCGCCGGTCAGAAAACTCAGCATATGGGTGGCGGAGGTCTTGATCACGGCGCTGAGCTGCCGTTTGCCGAAGGCCTTGTTGCCGGTAAAGTCGATCTGCCGAACCGGAGTTTTTGCTCCCTCCGTTATGGCGTAGATGAGGTCAACCCGGCCATTGCCGCGGTCGATGATTTGCGGATCGACCCGGACTTCGGAGCGGCCGGCACGCCGGTATGCCTCGATGATGCGGCCGACGTCAGCCTGCACGGTGGCGCGTTGCAGCGAGCCGCGTGGCTTCGCTTCGACGGCGGCGGCAAGGTCGGTGTCCTTGACCTTCTTGTTGCCTTCGAATGCGACGCGGTCGAGCACAGGCGCTTCGGACAGATGCACCACAAGCCGCTCGCCGGCTCGTTCGATAGAAACGTTTTCGAACAGGCCCGTCGCGATCAGCGCTTTCAGCGCCGCGTCACGCGCGGCAGCGTCGAAATGTCCATCAGGTGACGCACGAAAATAGGAGCGGACCGTCTCGGCGTCGACGCGGCGGTTCCCTTCGACGACGATCGATCCCTGCGATGGCAGTGCAGTTTCGGCAACGGCAGGTGTCGCGAAAATCAAGCCAAGGAAACCGGCAAGCTGACAAGCAGCCAGCGCCGATCGGTACGATCGGTTGTGTTGCGTGTTGCGTCTAATCTCTCTGATCCCCACGTCCCGCGGGGCTCCTATTGATCGGTTAAGATCGAATTGCCCGCGCGGGGCAAAAAAATGTCTTGGATAAGGTGAGTTGCGGGCGATGCGCCACAATTTGGACGTCTTTTCTTAATGCGGACTTTCTCAGAATTGTCGCAATGCGCGCTTCATGCTTCGCCATCTAGGGAGCCTAGGACGAGCGCACGGAACCGCGCATGCGCCTAGGCTCGCAGGAGCATCACATGCGTTATGCAGCTTTCCTTGCCGCCGCGCTCATGCTGGTTCAGCCCGCACATGCAGAGAAGACGCCGGAGGTCGATCCGCGCGCCTCGCTCGGCGTGGTGCAGCAATGGATCTATAACTATCGGGCCAAGCCAGACTACGCCCATGTCCCGGCGGCCGTGCGTGTGCTGTTTCATTCGCAGACGTTCAAGGAGCCAGAGAATGCCGGTATCTATCTCGGCTTTGTCGCCGGTGCGATCGGCTCGAACCCGGCGAAGGCCGAGCAGCTCATCGCCAGTTTCTTTCCCGTCCGGCCGGAAGATGAATGGGTGATCGTCCGCGCCATCGCTTATTCGGGCCTGCCCGACTGGAGAAACGTTCTGCGCCGGGTCGCGCCGCGAATGCCGGGCCGGCGGGTCATGATCGACAGTTACCTGGCAGGCAAGCTGCCGACCTTGACCGACATCCCGCTGGAAGAAGTAAAGCCCGGCATGATGGACAAGCTGCGCGGCGCCTTCACCAAGAATCCCTTCGCCAAGGACGAGCGGAAGCTGAACACGACGCTCACATTTGCGAGCAACCAGGATTTGCTGGATACGCTGTGGGGCTATTATTTTGCGACCGGCTCGCACGCGCCCATCCAACGCATCATCCAGATGCTGCCGTGGAGCAAGAGCCGCGACACGATCGACAAGCTGACGGTTGGAAGCATGGCGCGCTATACGCTGGCAAGTTACGCGATCCGCGATGCCGGCTTGCGCGAATATCTCCGCGGCGAACTTGCCAGACAGCCGGCGGCGGTCAAGGCGCCGCTTGCCGAAGTGGTCGAGGCGGCGGACACGGTGCAGATCGCAGCTCTCCGCAAGGATGCGCTGGCCGCCGTGGATGAACTAAAAATCAAGGGCTCCGATAGCCGCCGCGACCTCAGCTTCTGGGGTCAGGTCGGCGTCGGCGCGGTCGCGCTCGGTTGCGTCTCTGCGGCTGCGCTGGGGCAGGTCGCGGTCGGCATTCCCTGTGTGATCGGCGGTTCGGCCTCGCAGGGATTGCTGTCGTTCTGGGAAAAGCAGCAGTAATCTACGGCCGGTCGCCGCAGCTCATTCCAGTCCGGCGCGGCGAAAGCCTTCGAGATAATGTTCGCGATCGGCGTCGAGCTTCCAGGGTAGCTGCGTCGCGATCCAGGCGAGCGAAATATTGGGCTGGGTCCGGCGCAATTCTTGAAGCGCAGTCCGGGCGAGCTCGATCTGGCCGGTCATGCCGGCCGCGACCGTCAGCACCCGATAGGCGCCGGTGAGGTCGCCGCGCTGGCGGGTCGCCTCGCGCGCCAGTGCAATCGCTTCCTGATAGTTCCTTCCGACGAACTGGGCGTAGGCGGCAACGCCGTAATAGATCGCGGAAGAGGGATCCCTCGGGCTCTGTCGAATAGCGCGTTGCGTTGCCGCATAGGCATCCGTCCACCGTCCGGTGTAGGAGAGCGCCAGCGCGTAGTACCCCTGTGCCAGCGAAAAATTCGGGTTGAGCTGGAGTGCCTGTTCGAACTCGGCCAGCGAGTGCTCCAGCCGGCGCGTGGAGAAATATACGCTGCCGAGGGCCGTATGCGCCCAGGCATCCTCGCTATCGGCGGCAATCGCCGCCAACGCCGCTTTCTCGGCGGTGGGCGCTGCGGTTGCAAGGTCAGTCCAACCCAGATGCACGCCGAACATATGGTTGGTTGCGAACAGGGCTAACGCCTGGCCGTAGTTCGGATCGATCGCAATCGCGCGTTCCAGCAGCGCCTGCGCGGCGAGGCTATCGGGCCGCGTCACCCGCCAGTGATGTGACAGCGCCCGCATCACCAGGTCCCATGCGTCCACGCTGTTGGGCGGCTTACGCCGGCTGCGAAAGTTCTCGGCCGCGTAAATCTGCGGCTCGATCGCGGCGACGATGGCGTCGGTGATCTCGTCCTGCACGGCGAATACGTCGGTCAGCTCGCGGTCGTAATGCTCCGCCCAGATGTGGCTGCCGGTCGCGGTGTCATTGAGCTGCGCCGTGATGCGGACGCGATCGCCGCTCCTTCTTACACTGCCTTCGACCACGTAGCGCACACCGAGTTCGGCAGCGACCTGCCGCATGTGCACCGCCTTGCCCTTGTAGGTAAACGACGAGTTGCGCGCGATCACGAAGAACCAGCGCAATTTCGACAGCGCAGTGATGATGTCCTCGCTGATCCCGTCGGAGAAGTACTCCTGCTCTCGGTCGCCGCTCATATTGTCGAACGGCAGTACGGCAATCGCCGGCCGGTCGGGTAGCGCTAACGCCGAACGCGGTTGTTCTGCTTCTACGCGCGAAGCGGCCTGTGCCTCGCGCGGCCCATTCACGGCGCCGACGAAGCGAATACCCTTGCGAGAAATGGTGCGGATGAGTCGCTGTTCCTTGCCGTTGTCGCCGATCGCGTTTCGAGCGGCGTTGATCCGGCTGTCCAGCGTCGAATCCGAGACGATCCGTCCGCCCCACACCAGCGCAATGAGATCGTCCCGTGTGACCACGCGATCGCGATGTTTCAACAGGTGAACCAGCAAGTCGAATACTTGTGGTTGCATCGCCACCAGATCGCCGCCACGGCGTAGCTCGCGACGATCGGTATCCAGGATGTGATTATCGAAGTTGAATTTCACGTGAGCTTTCTCAAGAAACAATCAAGTCCGTCTAAAGCGGAAGGCAAAGTTCTGGCGCCGTTCTCCGTGCATCCTGCCAAAACAGGGAGTTGCAATCCCATTTCCCTTAGCGGAGTCAATTTTCATGACGGAAACCCAAGCCATCCACCCGGCGATACCGGGCAATCGGGTGCTAAGATTCACTGCATTTCTGTTTGGAGGTGTGGCCTATCTCACATTTCTGTTCACGATTCTGTACGCCATCGGGTTCGTATCGGGGCTCGCCGTGCCGAAGACGATCGATACCGGTGCTAAATCGGGTATAATAGAGGCAATTGTCGTCAATCTCACACTGATGTCGTTATTTGCCGTCCAACATAGCGTCATGGCGCGTAACTGGTTCAAACACTGGTGGACGCGGTTTATTCCCACGGCTGTCGAGCGCAGCACCTATGTGCTGTGTGCAAGCCTGACGCTTCTGTTGCTGTTCTGGCAATGGCGTCCGATGCCGGCCATCATCTGGGATGTCCAGGAGCCCGAAATGGCTATGGTGATCGCTACGGTGTCGTTCGTTGGCTGGGTAATCGTGTTCACGAGCACCTTTCTCATCAATCATTTCGAACTGTTCGGGTTACATCAGGTCGCCAACAATCTGGTAGGCCGCGAGATGCCGGCGCCAGTCTTCCGGACGCCGTTCTTCTACCGCTTTGTCAGACATCCGATCTATCTCGGTTTCATCATCGCCTTCTGGGCGGCCCCGACGATGAGCGCCGGGCATTTGCTGTTCGCGGCGGTGACCACGGCCTACATCTTCGTCGGCATTATGCTGGAGGAGCGTGATCTCGTCGGCATGTTCGGCGATGAATATCGCTATTACCGGGAGCGGGTTTCGATGCTGTTTCCCTGGCGCAGATCTGCCTGACTCACTTCTCAATTGTCGGTAAGGAGAGGGAAGAATGATGAAACATACTGGAAGCTGTTTTTGCGGCGCGGTCGAGGTTCAGGTCACGGGTGCGCCGGAAGGAATGGGTTATTGCCATTGCCGTTCGTGCCGTTCGTGGTCCGGCGGACCGGTGAACGCGTTCACCCTGTGGAAGCCGGAAGCGGTACGGATCACGGCGGGCGCGCAACACGTTGCGACGTTCGAGAAGACACCGACGAGCCAGCGCAAGTACTGCGCGGAGTGCGGCGGTCATTTGATGACCAATCATCCGACGCTCGGGCTGGTCGATGTCTTCGCTGCCACCCTCCCGACATTCCCCTTCACGCCCGGCGTGCACGTCAATTACGCCGAGACGGTGCTGCCGATGCGGGACGGGCTACCCAAGCTGAAGGATTTTCCCGCCGAGCTTGGCGGCTCTGGTGAGGCGATCCCCGAGTAGGAAAGACGGGCTTCCACAGCAGTAACGGGCGCTGCGAACGCTGTTCGCGGCACCTGCGCATCGATAAGAGGCCGCTCGACTCCCCGATCTGACCGGGGACGGGCGGCGTCTTTCTGGGGTAGCGTCATGCCGCGACCCCGCGTGCCGTCTCAAGAGCTATGTGAGCGGCAGGTCCCGCCCTGCAAAATCGGGGTTTGGCGTTACCCGTCTGGTTCCGGTAAGAAAGCCTTGAAGTCGCGGCGAAAAACCTTTGTTTCGCCAAGCAGAATAACAAGAGGAAATGCCGGAAATGACCGCCAGACCGCAATTGCCGGAGCGAACGCCGCGCGTAAAGGGCGAACCCACTGCGCTGGATGGTCTGCTGGTCGTCGACTTCACCCGCGTCGTTGCCGGCCCGGCCTGCACGCAAACGCTGGCCGATTTCGGCGCTGAAGTGATCAAGATCGAAAACCCTGACGGGGGTGACGATACCCGCCATTATGAACACGCGGAAATCGGTGGCGAGAGCGCGGCCTTCCTCAGCCTCAATCGCAACAAGCGCGGCATCGCGCTCGATTTCAACAACCCTGCGGCGCTCGAAGTCGCCCGCGAACTAATCGCGAAAGCCGATGTCGTCGTGGAAAATTTCTCCGGCGGCATAATGAAGAAGTTCGGGCTCGACTATGCTTCCGTCGCGCCGGCCAATCCGAAGCTGATCTATTGCTCGATCTCGGCCTATGGCCGCAAAGGCGAGTTCGCCTTGCGTCCGGGGTTCGATCCGATCACACAGGCCGAAAGCGGCTTCATGTCGTTGAACGGATTTCCGGATGGGGAGCCGGTGCGGACCGGTCCGCCGATCGTCGACATGGCGACGGGTATGTCGGCATGCAATGCGATCCTGCTGGCGCTGATCGCCCGGGACCGGCTCGGCCGCGGCCAGCAGGTCGAGGTCGCGCTGATCGACACCGCCGTGACGATGACCGGTTTCTACGGCATGGCCTATCTGATCAGTGGCGCGAACCCGGGCCGCTTTGGAAATTCGCCGAACGGCTCACCCACCGTCGGCGTTTACCAGGCATCCGATGGGCCGCTTTACATGGCCTGCGCCAACGACCGCCTGTACCGTCGGCTCGTGGTGGACGTCCTCGACCGGCCGGACCTCGTCACCGATCCCGAGTTCGCGCACAGGAAGAACCGAACCGCCAACAAGGAAAAGCTGCGCGCCATCATCGCCGGTGTCTTCGCCAGCGACAGCCTCGAGCATTGGATGGCGAAGATGAAGAAAGCCAACATACCGGTAGGCTATTTGCGTACCGTAGAGGAAGGCTTCAACGCGCCGGAAGTGCGCGACCGCCATCGTCTCAGCCAGATTGCGCATCCGACCGCGGGCGCCGTCCCCAATATTGAAACGCCGCTGCAGATGAGCCTGACGCCAACCGTCGATCCCGTGGCGGCACCGCTGCTCGGCGAGCATACCAGGGACGTGCTCCGAAAGACCCTCGGCTACGATGACCGACGTATCGCTGATCTGGCCGAGGCGGGGGCTTTCGGGAAGCCGGGCAATACGGCCTGAGCGGCGGCGATCGGGTTTGAGTATCTGCAGCGGGGGCAGTCGGCCAGGAAATGTATTTGAGCCCGGGGGGCCGCAGCGCGAAAATGCCTGCGGTCTTTTCATTCCAGGATTCGTCTGCGTTGCTGCAAAATGCAAAGAGCAAGAACGGTGAGCGTTGTGCTTACTTGATCATTGAAGGTCGTTGTCAGCTGTCGTGATGGCGTTGCAAGTGTAACGCATGATGGCGCGGCTCGCGCGAGGCTGTCCGCTCGGACGGGTCGCGGCCAAGCGTGGGCTTCAAATCCACGAGGTCGATGAAGGCGTCGGCCTGACGCCGAAGTTCATCGGCGATCATCGGAGGATGGCTGGCAATCGTTGAGACGACGGTGACGCGAACTCCTCGACGTTGTATCGCCTCCACCAGCGGGCGGAAGTCGCCGTCACCTGAGAACAGAATCATCTGATCGATATGCTCGGCAAGCTCCATGGCATCAACAGCGAGTTTGATGTCCATGCTGCCCCTCATCTTGCGATGACCGCTGGCGTCGATGAATTCCCTGGTCGCCTTGGTGACCACGGTATAGCCGTTATAGTCGAGCCAGTCGATCAAGGGACGGATCGACGAATATTCCTGATCCTCGATGATCGCGGTGTAGTAGAACGCGCGAACCAGCGTCCCGCGACTTTGGAATTCCTTGAGCAGTCGCTTGTAATCCACATCGAAACCAAGCGTCTTGCTGGCCGCATGAAGATTGGCGCCATCGATAAGGAGTGCGATCTTGGTACAGCCAGATGACATTTGGGTAATGGCTCCCAAATCGGACAGCAAGGCATTGGAGACATCAGTTCACGTTATTTGTACAAGAGCCAGGAAGCCATCAAACGCCGCCAGGTTCAGGTTGTCAAGGAATGGCGCGGCAACAAGGACGTGTGCTTTGCGCCGCCACGAAAAGCGGGCCGCAGCGGCATCGCGAGTGGAATTGCCCACTAAACCATAGAGTGGGGCAGGGTCTTGTTGTGGCGCGGAGAGACGCCCGCCGGGTACGAAGACCATCCGCTTGAGCTTGTTGATGGCGCGAACGGCGTAACCGAGTCCGAACGGAAGGGTCTGGCGGAAGAAGGCGATCTTCTTCACATGGCTCTCGACATGCCATTTGACGTGCGCTCCGTCGCGAAACAATATCACGTCACCGACGCCATAGCGCCTCGGCGGCATGCCCTCGCTCTCGAGCACGATCGATCCTTCGAGGATCATGATGGTTTCGTCGACGTCATAGTACCAGTTGAACTTGCCCTCGGTGCAGGACCAGATCACAGTCTTGGTAGTGCCGCACGCGCTGGTTGACAGCTCGCGCGAGCGGGCTTCCGGATTGCCCTCAAGGATCCAGGATGGCTCGATCGGCGACGGCTTGAGATCCACGTTGCAATGGGCGGTTTCAACAAGCGCAAGCGACATCGATGATCTCCACGGATTGAATGAGGATGCACGGCTTCAAAAGCGTCCCGGTGGCGCTAGCAGCGGCTATTATTCTTCCGGCAGCCACACGATGAGATTATCGCAAAAAGAAGGAAGAATCTACTTAGCCAGCAAGTAGATGTGCGATGTGCCCAACGGAACGCGAGTTACCTCCAAAGAGGCACCTACAGGTCGCGTGTCAAACTTGAGATGAAGATACAATGCGAGCTACCCTTTGATCCCTGCTGACCGTGTTGAGGGTAGGGCGTTCTTGAGATCAGGTTTGAGGAAGGGTGCTTCACTCCTAGAAACTCAGACTGTCAGAGCACTCAGCCAGACGCCGCAACAAGGGATCGATCGATTGTTTGGCGTACGTCAGATCGAACTTCGATCACGACGGGGCCGTTCGCCGACATTGCTTCCGCGACGACCTCGGCTGCCTGCGCTGCGTTCGTGATCATAAAGCCCTGCGCGCCGAATGCGCGGGCAAGGGCGACAAAATCGGGGTTGGACAGATCCGTACCCCAGGGGCGTTTCGGAAATGCTCTCTCCTGATGCGAACGGATGGTTCCGTACGACTGGTTGTTGGAGATCACGATCTTCATATTGAGCCCGCGAGCAACGGCAGTTGCCAACTCGTTCCCGGTCATCAGGAAGCCGCCGTCGCCGCAAAACGCGATCACCTGACGATTCGGATGACGAAGGCTCGCGCTCAATGCAGAAGGAACGCCGCTGCCCATCGCACCGCAGGCGGAGCCGAGCAGTCGAGCTGACGGCCTGAAGCGGAATATCCGGTGTACCCAGGCGGCGAAGTCACCGGAGTCGGTCGTCAC
The DNA here is from genome assembly GCF_018596315.1 of Bradyrhizobium sp. SRL28. Classification (GTDB taxonomy): domain Bacteria; phylum Pseudomonadota; class Alphaproteobacteria; order Rhizobiales; family Xanthobacteraceae; genus Bradyrhizobium. The sequence goes on from NZ_JAHEAG010000010.1 coordinate 109,066, forward strand.
GATACCATCTGCTCTGAAAAGCTTTGCGAAGGCCGCAACCGCATGGCCCAGCACATCAGCGCTGGGGATACGCTGCTCGGGCCATGTGTGCACCGCTTCCCGAGCCTTCGCCACGGCTTCGATCCACTCACCGCGCTCGCGTGCGACGACCGGCAAGTCGAGCCAGGATCTCAGAAAGGGATGCGCCGACGAGACGATCGCAACATTCGTATGGAAGTGGGTCCCGATCGCATTCGGATCGGGGTAGACGTGAACCAGAGGCTGAGGCGTCGGCGATTGTCGCGGAAACCGGAATCCCAGGGAAGACAAGTCGCCGAGCCGCGTTCCGATCGCAACGATCAGATCGGCTCGCTCAAAGAGCTTGACATGAGCTGGCGACGTGAAGAAGCCAAGGTGCCCGATCCAGAGCCGGTGATCGTTCGGGAATTGATCCTGCATCTTGGTGGTGACTGCGACTGGAGCATTCCAGCGCTCGCTCAGCGCGATCAGATCCTTGCGAAATCCCGCAGTTCGACACTCTCCGCCGACCAGCAGAATCGGCCTCTCCGCCTCGCCGACCAAAGCGGCCGCCTGCTCGACGGCGGCTCGACTGGGCTCGGCCCGCGCAACGCCGTGAACCCTGGCGGAGAGCAGGCCGGCCTCCATCTCAAGAACATCTTGAGGAAGCTCGATCACAACCGGCCCCGGCGTGCCGCCAAGCGCCACGGAAAATGCGCGCGCCATCATCTCGGGCGCCTGGGCCGCTGAATCGATTCTCGTGGACCATTTAATAAGGCCACTGAACGCCCGCCCGGTGTCGATCTCCTGCACTGCGTTACGATTGAGGTCTGGCGTCTCGACCTGACCAACCAGCACTACGAGGGGTATGGCCTCCTGGGAAGCGACATGGAGGCCAATCGCCGCGTTGGATGCGCCCGGTCCCCGGCTTGCCATCACCACGCCGGCGCGGCCGGTGAGCTTGGCGTCGGCGACTGCGGCAAGACTGGCGCTTCCCTCGTGGCGGCAAGTCACGAGATCGATCTCGTCGCGTTCGTACAGAGCGTCAAGGAGCGCAAGAAAGCTTTCGCCGGGTACGCCAAATGCCCGGTCGACGCCATGCGCGATCAGGGAATCCACGATCAGATCGGCAACCCGAAAAGCCATGCCACACCATCTCAGTTAGAAGGCCATCACCAGCCTGATCGGTTGGATAACGCACCGACCCGTCTCACGCCGCAAGCTTTACCGCGTGCGCGAAATCCCAATACAGCTTACGCGCACGCGCATAGAAGGGGCCGGGCGCGAGCTGCCGGTCGTCGATCCGGATCACCGGTGCGACCTTGGCGAAATTGCCGGTCGAAAAGATCTCGTCCGCTGCGAGAAAATCGGCATAGCGCAGCGTGGCCTCTATCACGGTGACGCCTTCGCCGCGCAGGAGTTCGATCACCCGCCGCCGGGTGATGCCGTTCAGGAAGGTGCCGTTCGGCGCTGGCGTGTAGACGGCACCATCTTTCGCCATGAACACGTTGGCATTGCCGAACTCCGCCACGTTGCCGAGCATGTCCAGCATCAGGCAGTTCTGGAAGCCGCGTGAGGCGGCCTCGATCAGCGCACGCGAACAGTTCGGGTAGAGACAGGCGGCCTTGACATCGACCGGCGCGCATTCGGCGGTCGGTCTGCGGAATGGAGACAGCGTGATCGCGCTGCCGACAGGCTTCGGGATCGGCGCTTCGTAGATGCAAAGGCACCAGTCGGTCGTTTCCGGATCGTAGAGCACGCCGCCGCCGACGCCATTCTGCGGCCAATACATCGGCCGGATGTAGAGCTCGGCATTGGCCGGGAAGCGGGCGATGCCTTCGTGCGCCAGACCTAGCCACGTGTCGAGATCGACGATGGCCTTGAGTCCGAACTTGACCGCGGATTGATTGACGCGGGCGCAATGGAGGTCCAGGTCAGGCGTAACGCCTTCGAAAGCGCGTGCACCATCGAACACGGTCGAGCCGAGCCAGAGCCCGTGGGTGCGTGGTCCCATGATCGGGACATTGCCCTCGTGCCACTCTCCTTGGAAGAACGTCCATGTCCGGGAATGGCTGACGGGCTTGCTGTTCGGAATCATGACGGTCCTCCGTATAGGCGACTGAGTTACGGTCCATAGATCACCAGCTCGGTATCCGACAGATCGGCAAGCCGGGGGCACTGCGGACCCTTGAAGTATCTGCGGCCGCGCGGCTCGCGATAGAAGCCGACCAGGTCTTTCATGCGGCCATTGGCATCGAGAGCGACCGAGATCCGGCCGCGCCGGAGCAGGAAGCGGCCGATCGCGCCGGCGCAGGCGACATAGTCGGCCACATCGTGGCAATAGATCAGCTGCATAGCCAGCCGCGCGATCCGGCGGGTACGCATCGGCTGCAGGACGAAGGGAAAGACGCGGCCGTCAGCCGCACGGCACACCAGGCTGAGGCAGCCGTAGGCCGCGTGCCGTGCCAGCAGCATGACGTCGGCTTTGGACAAGCCGTCGATCGCCTGCGCGTTCGGCAGCACGACTTCGACGCGCATGCCCTTCGCGGAACGCGACAGCGCGGGAAAGGAAAAGAACGAGCCACCGCAATACGAGCGGAATCCCTGGGCTTCGATGGTCGGCCAGGTCCACTGCGCCGGGCTGATGTTGAGGTAAGTGACGTGCTCGTGGCGCTGCGCGACCTTGGTCAGCATCGGCGCGTAGTTGCGGAAGGCGGGTTCTACATACCAGCTGGAAACATTGCAGCGGATGCAGGTCCCGCCGCCGTCGTCCCGCCCGGCGTAGATCAGCAGCAGAACACCAACGGGCGTCCCCTCATAGTCGAGCATGTAGCCAAAGCGCGGGAAACCTTCGGGCACCTCGCGCATGGACGCGCGCCGGAGCCCTTCCATCCAGTAGTCGCGCGAGCGGATCTCAAAGCCGCGCGTCAAGAGGTCGGCGACGGCGGCAAGATCAGCTCTTCCTATCTCGCGACACCGGATCATGGTCCGAACTCCGTCATACGATCCGATCCCGCTTCTTCGTCAGCAGGTCGGCGAGCGAGAGCCCGGCGAGCGGATCGCGGCCGTCGTCCGGCGCTGGAATCTCCGGATCGCGCGGTGCCCAGCTTGCGTCTATGGCGACGAGCCGGAATTCCGGTTACGGAGCGGGCCTCCTTCTTGCGCCTCCTGCCGTTAGCCATGGTGCCCGAATACACGGTCTCTGCCGCGGCCCGAGTCCGACCGCGTTCGACTGCTGCCGTTAAGGGCCAGCGGCCTTGAAAGTGTGGCTCGCTGCGACGCCATGTACAGCAGCCAGTTGCGGTAAATGCGCCTGGCCGGCCGATGCCAGACGTTTCTCAGATTCCTCGCCAGGCGATCGGCCGGGAAGTCGGCGAAGAACTCCGGACATCTGTCCGAAAGGGCTTTTTGCCGGAAGGTGGTCAGTATCTCTTCCGCCTTCGTGCCAAAATAACCTCGCGGTATCGTCGGACAGACTTCGTTCTCTCCCCGAAGGAACCGACCCATGTCCCGTCTGTATTCGCCCAACAGGCACGGGGTATCGTATTCCGGATGGCCCTGGAAATGGACGAAGAGGCTCTTCTTCTGCTGCTTGACGAAGCAGTCGACCCCGGCCTCCGCCGACTTTGTGAGAACGGAATATCCGCAACTCGCGATAGCTTCCTCCTGCACCTCGTTCCACCGGGCATGCGGTATTCTGAAGGTCGCTGGAATATCGTGCATCAAGGGATGATCTGTCGCCTTCGTTTGAGCGAAGACACCGATGCATTTGGCAGGCAGCTTGTGGCGCTCCACGCCGTCCATATGCAGGACGGCCGCATGGACAGCGAGACAGGAATACACCGACGAGATCGTATTCTCCTTGGCCCAGTCCATGACCTGGACGAGGCTGGTCCAATAGGGCTCTTCCGGCAGGCGGGCAGCTCTCGGTTCGGCGCCGGTCACGATTATTCCGTCCAGGCTGCCGATCACCAGATCGTCGGTGCTGCGATAGTATCGACTCACGTAATCGCGCCCCCATTCTGAACGGGGCGTCGTCGCCATCGTGTATAAGTGCAGCCTGACAACGAGCTTTCCGGCCGCCGCGCCGAGCAGGTCGAACAGCTGGCGCTCGGTGGACATCAAGGCGGCATCCGGCATGTTGTTGATCAGCCCGATGTCGAGGCACTCCGCCCGGTTTCCCAGTGACGCCTTTGCGGTGGCGCTTCCGCTCGGTGCTCTCGAGAGGAGGTGGTGGTCGTAAGAGTCTGTGTCGACTAGGACAGGCATCGGAATGCCTTCATGGCTGTGTGGATTTCAATCCGCGGCATGGAGCGCCTGATCGAGGTCGGCGATGATGTCGTCGGCGTGCTCGATTCCTACGCTCAGCCTGATCATCTCGGGCCGTACGCCGGCCTTTTTCTGCTCTTCCGGCGACATTTGCCGGTGCGTGGTCGATGCGGGATGGCAGGCGAGCGATTTCGCGTCGCCAATATTGACCAGCCGCTTGAACAGTTTGAGCGCATCGTAGAACCGCTTGCCGGCCTCGAACCCTCCAGCTACGCCGAAGGTCAGCAACGAACATGCCCGGCCGCCCAAATATTTCTGCGTCAGCGCATGATAGGGGCTGTCGTGGAAGCCCGCGTAGTTCACCCATCCGACGCGGCGGTCGTTGCGCAGAAACCATGCGACCTTTTCGGCATTCTCGACGTGGCGCTCGATCCGCAGCGCGACGCTCTCGATGCCCTGGAGCAACAGGAAGGCGTTCATCGGCGCCAGGATGGAGCCGGTGTTCCTCAAGGAGACAGCGCGGCAGCGCGCGATATAGGCGGCGGGCCCGTAGCGTTCGGTGAAGACCAGCCCATGGTACGATTTCTCCGGCTCATTCATCATCGCAAAGCGCTGGCCTTGCTCCGCCCACGGGAATTTGCCGCCGTCGACGATGATTCCGCCGAGTGTGGTGCCGTGCCCACCCATGAACTTCGTCAGCGACTCCACCACGACATCAGCGCCGTATTCGATCGGTCTGAGCAGGATCGGGGTAGCCACCGTGTTGTCGACGATCAGCGGCACGCCGTGCCTGTGGGCGACCTCGGCCATCGCTTCGATGTCGCAGACGTTTCCGGCCGGATTTCCGACGCTCTCGCAGAACACCGCCCGCGTCTCGTCGTCGATCAATCTTTCAATGCTCGCCGGACTGTCGTCTTCCGAAAACCGGACCGTGATGCCCTGCCGCGGCAGGATATGCGCGAACAGCGTATGCGTGGTGCCGTAGAGTTGCGGGACCGAGACGATGTTGGTGCCCATCTCCGCGATGTTGGTCACCGCATAGTTCACCGCGGCCTGGCCGCATGCCACGCTGAGCGCTTCGATGCCTCCTTCCATGGCGGCAACGCGCTTCTCCAGCACCGCGTTGGTCGGATTGCCGATCCGGGTGTAGCGGAAGCCGTCTACCTCGAGGTTGAAGAGCGCGGCGCCATGGTCGGCGCTGTCGAAGGCGTAGGAGGCCGTCTGGTAGATCGGCACGGCGACGGCCTTGGTGGCCGGATCGTTGTCGAAGCCACCGTGGACGGCGATGGTCTCTCTTTTCATGGAGGTTGGCCCTTCGGCTCTGCGGGCGCGGGCTACCTCGGGATTTCGTTGGAGCATTGCATTTCCTCGAATGCCGAAAATCGTCTAGCGATCGTTCCGCGGGAAGCCGAGCAGGTCCCGCACAGCGGTCGGCCATTTGGCGACGTTGGTGCCGTGCGTGTGGAACATGGCGACGGCGAGACGGTCCATTCCGAAGGCCACGCAGGCGGTATGGGCCGGCTCCCCGGTGGCATCCGCGATGTTCCAGGTGACGCCGAAATGATCGCGGTGGTAATTGAAGCTCATGCAGGCGGTCGGTTGCTCATCGGAGCGCAGAGGCACCAGCAGCTCGAACTTCAGCGCCTGCTGTTGCTGGCTCACCGCCTTCATCCGTCCGACCCGGCCGAAGAACGGATCGCTGGCGTAGTCGACCCTGAAGGTCAGCCCGAGATCGCTGGCGATCTCCTGCGCAAGCGTCATCCAGCGCTCCCGGAATTCGGAGACGTGGTCGGGGCTGCCGATGCAGACGTATTCGCGCATCCTGAAGGACTGCAACCGGTCGAGATGGCGCGAGGGCTCGCGACGGAAGCAATCGGCGGCCACGTCGAAGAGCCAGCCCTCCGCCGGTACCGGACCGCGGCTCGCCGCGATCGGATAGACGGGATAGCAGGCGGCCGGCGACAGCACCAGGTCGGCCGGCGACAGCGCCGCGGTCCAGTCTCCCCCGGCATCGAAGCGGCCGACCGCTACGTCGATCTCGCTTTCCGTGCCGTGCAGGCCGCAGACGCAGCCTAGCAGGTTCGGGAAGCTCTTCAGATAGCCCGACCGCTCGAGCTGCCCGCGGTTCATGACGGGAGGGAAGCGCATCACCTCGGCGTCCGGTTCGCGATACCGCGTGATCAGCGCCGCAAGCCGCTCCACGATGTCTTCGTAGAGCGCGGTGCGGGCATAGACCCCCGGAGAGCCCATTCGGTGGAACAGCGCATCGGCGAGATGGTCTAGCGGATCAGCGGTTTCCACCGGTGCGGCGGCAAACATGGCCACGTTCATATCGAGCCCCATTCCTTTGAGAAAAAAAATTAATCGCGCAGCGACACCGGGACGGCGCTCATCAGCGTGGCGCTACCCATGCTGGTGAGGATGCGGTCGTTGTTGATCATGATTGGAGCTGAAAGCACGTCGCGGAGGTGGCGGCCAATGCTGACGTCGGTGTCGTTGCGGTAGCCGGACAGGCCGCAGGCGCGCATCGCGTGCAGCACGGCTGCGACGGCGAGCTCGGAAGCCTCCACCTTGAGAAGGTTGATCGAGGACTGAAAGTCGATGGACGACAGTGCGCGCCCGTCCTGTTCGCGGGCCGCATAGGACTCGAGATTCGCGGCGATGATGGCGCGCAGTTTGTTCAGCGTCATCTTGGCGGAAGTGAAATGTGACGCGGCGGGAGGCATGTTGCCGCCGGATCCGCGAGCGGCCTTGCGGATGAATAGCTGCGCGCGGTCAACTGCGGCGGCCGCAATTCCCGCCCAAACCGACGACCAGCACAGATGGGCGACCGGCGTCATCGTCTGCGCATGGATCCTGTCGTAAGGCACGGGGAATATCTGTTCCGCGGTGCCCTTGAAGTTCAGCTTGAAGCCGGCGCTGCAGGTTCCACGCATGCCGAGCGTCTCCCATGCGAGAGTGGGCTCCAGCGTATAGTCGTCCCGGGTGATGGCCAGCATCACCTGATCGGATCCGGCGGCCTCGTCGGCGCGGCGGGCGATAGTGACGATGCCGTCTGCCTCGGCGCCGTAGGAAATCACCGTCGCGTCGCGCATTAGCGAGATCTCGGTGCCGGCGTGCTCCACTGCCGCTGAACTGAAGCGTATGTTCCCGCCGTTCTGGCCTTCCGTGGTCGACGACGCCAGCAGCAGCTGTTCGGCCGCTACGCGGCGCATCAACCCTTCGTGCCAGTCGCTGCCCGCGCCGTGGCGGACCAGACACGCGACCTTGGTTTGATGCATCGCGAAGATCATCCCGGCCGATGCGCAGGCGCGGCCGAGCGCGTAACACATGTCGGTCACCTCGGATATCGATGCGCCGTCTCCGCCGAATTCGACTGGGATCTGGGTACCCAGAAGTCTCTGCTTGCGCGCCGCGTCGATGGCTTTCCGCGGGAATCGAGCCTCGCGGTCCACCGCTTCGACCTCTGTCGCCGCCGCCTCTGCGACGGCGGCTGCCCGCTGCCGGAATGAGGGGCGATCGGAACCGAATTGTACTCGGCTGCTTTCCTGGGCCAAGTTGCGGAACTGGACTTCCTGCACGTTCATGGCCCTAAGCCTCCCATTTGATGGTCGGACGACCCGCACCTAATGGTCGGATGGTCGGGCGACCGCACCGCGTTGAGATGATTTCCGCGCGCATTCGAGGGCGGCAATCTAACCGACGGCGCTTGCGGTGTCGGCGGCGCAAAGGTGGATGTCGATGAGCAATGCGCTTCCGGGCGAGGTACCTCCGAAGTAGAACTGTTGACCCAAGTTGCAGTCAGGTATCTTTGCATCGATGACAATCATGCCATGTCACGCGATGAGTGGGGTTGAAATGCAATACGTTAGCGCCAGCGTTCAGGACCGTGTTCTTTTCGTCGTCAAGAGCGTCCTCAAGCAGAACTCGATCGCCGCGGACGTCCATCCGGAGTCGCGATTGGTAGACATCGGGCTGGACTCGATGGATATGGTCGCGCTGATGCTCAAGGTCGAAGCCGAGTTCGATCTCACCCTTCCTCAACCCGAGATTACGCCCGAGAATTTCCAATCGGTGAAGACGCTGGAGCTGATGATCCTCAACCAGCTCGGACCCGGAGCGGGATGAAGCACTTGAACAGCTCCGGTACCGAGCGACGCCGCATCGACAATGCTCGCAAGGTCGCGTCCGGTCCGCGCCTCTACCGTTCCATCGCAGCTTTATCTCTTCGGGAGGCGATCCGCGCTGACATCGATCAAACTCATCTGCATGGTCAGGTCATGGAAGCAGGGGTGATCCAGCGGGCGACTCGAAGTGACGTGCCGTGGCGCAGGCCCTCCGTCGCCAAAACCTGGCTGAAGGCCATCGAACTGACCTCGCAGATTGAGGCCGAGCCGCATCGACTGTTCGCTGACGTCGTGGAAGACTGGGCAAAGCGGCAGCCCGGGCGCCCCGCATTGCTCTCGGATGGCCAATCCTTCACCTACGGGGAGCTTGCCGCCCGGATCAACCGATATGCGCGCTGGGCACTGAGCCTCGGCATCCGTACCGGCTGCACCGTCTGCCTTCTGATGCCCAACCGGCCGGACTACCTCGCTTGCTGGCTCGGCATCAGCAGGGTCGGCGGCACGGTGGCGTTGATCAACACCAGGCTGGTCGGACGGTCGCTCGCCCACTGCATCGACCTCGCACGCGCCGATCATGTCATTCTTGCCGCCGAGTGCGTGGATGCGTTCGAGACCGCACGCCCGCATCTGGATCGCGTGCCGCCCATCTGGAGTCTCGGTGCCGGCGGGGCAGGCGCAGATCTGGATGCGGCGCTCGCGGCCGCGGACGCCCGCCCGCTGCCCTCCGCCGAGCGTGGCCACGTCTCGATCAATGAATGCGCGCTCCTCATCTACACCTCGGGCACCACCGGGCTGCCGAAGGCCGCGAACGTCAGTCATCGCCGCATTCTCAGCTGGGGTGGATGGTTTGCCGGGCTCACGGATGCTTCCGCGGACGACCGTCTCTACGATTGCCTGCCGCTCCATCATTCCGTGGGCGGCGTCGTCGCGCCCTGCAGCATGCTGCGCGCGGGCGGTTCGGTCGTGATCGCGGAGAAATTCTCCGCGACGAACTTCTGGGACGACATCGTGCGTTTCGACTGCACCGTCTTCCAGTATATCGGCGAGCTCTGCCGCTACCTGCTGAACGCGCCGGCGTCCGGGCCAAAATCAGGACACGGGCTGCGGCTGGCCGTCGGCAACGGACTGCGCGGCGACATCTGGGAGGCGTTCGCCGGGCGGTTCGCGATTCCTCATATCCTCGAATTCTACGCAGCGACGGAAGGCAATTTTTCGCTGTTCAACGTGGAAGGAAAGCCGGGCGCGATCGGCCGGATCCCGCCGCTGCTGGCGCATCGCTTTCCCGCCTCGATCGTGAAGGTCGATGCCGACAGCGGCAGCCCGGTCCGCGGCGAGGACGGGCTCTGCATCGTCTGCGCCCATGGTGAGGTCGGTGAGGCGATCGGGCGCATCGGCGCCGCCGATCAAAGTGGCAGCCCCTTCGAGGGTTACACCGATCCGGCCGAGACCGAGAAGAAGGTCCTGCGCGACGTCCTTGCCGAAGGCGATGCCTGGTTCCGCACGGGCGATCTGATGCTGCGCGACGAGCAGGGCTACTTCCATTTCGTCGACCGGGTCGGCGACACGTTCCGCTGGAAGGGCGAGAACGTCGCGACCGGCGAGGTGAACGACGCGATAAGGGACTGCCCCGGCGTTCTCGATGCCTCGACCTACGGGGTCGCCGTTCCCGGCGGCGACGGCCGCGCCGGCATGGTGGCTTTGGTAGCGGACCAAGGGTTCGACTTCAGGATCTTCGCCGAACACCTGGCGCGCCGGCTCCCGGTCTATGCGGTTCCGATCTTCGTCAGGTTCTGCCGCGCGCTCGACGCCACCGAGACCTTCAAGCAGAACAAGCAGCGGCTGATCCGCGAGGGATTTGATCCCTCGGTCGTGAGCGACACACTGTTCCTTCGTGATCCGGCGACCGGCGATTATTGTCCGATCGACCGCGCCGTCTACGCGCGCATCGTAGAGGGCGGAATCAGGTTCTAGCATCGGCTCGAGAGCCGTCTTTTTGAAAGGTGAGGTGTTTCATGTCAGTAAGGTCGAGGATTTTCTCGGCGATGCAGCAGATTGCCGAAGAACAGAAAGTCACGCTTCCGCCGCTCCAGGACGATCTATCGCTCCACGACACCGGGTTCGATTCGCTGGCGTTCGCTATCCTGGTCGCGCGTCTGGAGGACGATCTCGGGATCGATCCGTTCACCATCGCGGAGGATGCCGCCTTCCCATCGACTGTAGGCGAGTTTGTCAGAGCCTACGAAAATGTCCCCGCCTGAGACCTTCGCACTGCGCGAATATCTCGGCCCGGAGCTTAAGGGCCGCACGATTTGCGATGGCCGGCACAGCGTATCGCTGACCGACATTCTCAGGAATAGCTGCCTGACCGGCAGATCCTGCGAGCTGTCCGGCCGATCGGTGCTGCTTGCGGCGTCGGGGCAGCTGCAGTCCGCGCTCGCAATGATGGAGCTCGACGGGGTCGCCCGCCGCATGCTCCTGTGCCCGCCCGACCTCGATCCGGATCGCATCCAGACGTTACTAGCGGATGCCGAGATCGATGCCATCGTCACCGATCAGCCGCACCGATGCGATGCTGGCAGGTACTTGGTCGTCGGCGTCGGCCTGCCCGAACGTCCGGCTGTGGGATGGAGGACCGAACGCGCGACAGAGTGGCTGATGCTGACCTCGGGCACATCCGGGTTGCCGAAGATCGTCGGACATACGCTCGATGGGCTGGCCGGCGCAATTATCGCCGACGGGCCTGCGCGCCACCGGAATGCGACCTGGGCGACGTTCTACGACATCCGCCGCTACGGCGGCTTGCAGATCTTCTTGCGCGCCGTGATCGGCGGCGGATCGATGGTGCTGTCGGAGCCCGGAGAGGCCATCGCGGATCACGTGGCACGGCTGCGCGCAGGCGGCGTCACCCACATCTCTGGGACGCCGTCGCACTGGCGCAAGCTCCTGATGAGCGGTGCTGCCGCGAACTTCTCGCCGCGCTATGTCCGTCTGTCCGGCGAAATCGCCGATCAGGCGGTGCTCGACGGCCTGGCTCGTGCGTTTCCGCATGCGTCGGTCGGCCATGCCTATGCCTCCACCGAGGCCGGCGTCGGTTTCGCGGTCGATGACGGGCGCGAGGGTTTCCCCGCCGATCTCATCGGGCGGAACCGCGACGGCGTCGAAATGAAGGTCATCGACGGCTCGCTCCGGATCCGCTCCCATCGCACGGCGCACGCCTATATCGGCGCCGACGCGCCACCGCTCGCCGATGCCGAGGGCTTCGTCGACACCGGCGACATGGTCGAGCTGCGCGGCGAGCGTTACCACTTCGTCGGCCGGCGCGGCGGCATCATCAACATCGGCGGACTGAAGGTCCATCCCGAGGAGATCGAGGCCGTGATCAACGGGCACGAGTCGGTGCGGATGTCGCGCGCGCGGTCGCGCAAGAGCCCGATCACCGGCGCCATCGTCGTCGCCGACATCGTCCTCGCCGACGGCGCTGATGCGGGTCGCCAGGAAACGATCCGCACGGAAATTCTCGGCCGGTGCAAGGACTCGCTGGCGGCATATAAGGTGCCTGCAGTGATCCGCTTCGTCGAACGGCTCGACGTCACCGCAGCGGGAAAACTGGCGCGCGCCGATGCGTAACGTCCTCGTCACCGGCGGCAGCCGCGGCATCGGACTTGCGATTGCGCGCAGGCTCGCCTCATCCGGCGACTACAATGTGGTGGCGGTCGCGCGCCGCGAGAGCGAGGATCTGGCACGCGCCATCCGCGAGGCGGGAGCAGACCGCCTGCACTTCAGGGCGTTCGATCTCGGCCAGACAGACAAGATTCCCGCCTTCGTGAAAGAACTGCGCGACGCCTTCGGCGCGATCTATGGCCTCGTCAATAATGCCGGGATCGGCACCGAAGGGCTGCTGGCCAATATGCGCAATTCCGAGATCGAGGCGTTGATCCGTCTGAACGTGCTGTCGCCGATCGTTCTGACCAAATACGTGGTGCGCCATATGATGGCTGACGGCGCCGGGCGCATCGTCAACATCTCCTCCATCATCGCCTCGACCGGCTACAACGGCTTGTCCGTCTACGCCGCGTCCAAGGCTGCGGCCAGCGGCTTCACCCGTTCGCTGGCCCGCGAAGTCGGCAAGCTCGACATCACCGTGAATGCGATCGCGCCCGGCTTCGTCGACACCGAATTGACCAAGTCCTTGGACGACGACGGCCGCCGGCGTATCGCCGGCCGCAGCGCGTTGCGCCGCTTGCCCGAGGCCGACGACGTCGCGTCCATGGTCGAGTATCTCCTCGGAGAAGGCGGCCGCAACATCACCGGCACCGTTCTGACGGTGGACGCCGGCAACACCGCCTGACCGCCGCGACGGCAGGCTTGCGCCCTCGCGGCGCACCGCATTCGTGCTCCGTTGAATGAAGCCGACACTCGTGCAGCCTCCCGCGCAGCAAAGTACGGGTGTTAAAAAACGACAGGTTGAATCGATAGCATTCGTGCTGTGCGCGTCCCCGCCCACCTACGGTGGTTACTGAAATCAAGCTCTCGATCTGGTTGGTCATCCGTTGCCTGATGCTGGCAGCGGCTTTCTTGGATGTACCCCTTAAGAGTTTGCCAGCAGCGGGCAAGCGAAGTGCATAAGGTGCGTGATGACGCATTTGTGAAGGCCATCTCACCGTGCGGCGGTTGATGGCAGATGGGTCGACCAATGAAGAACCGGTCATTCTCAGGCAAGGGTGACGTAGCTGTCGCCTACGAGATCTCGGGCACGTCGCGCGTCGATTCGGACAGGACGCTATTTGCCCAGACTACAATGATGCATCTGCAAGCGGAACGACGAGCGGCGCCCGCGTGGAGCGCTGCCGCTGTCGTCGGGATGACGTGGGAGCCCCAACCGCTGGCTTCCGCGGATCAGGCGCGAGACGCGGCGGATGAGCAACGCGCAATGAAGGTTTGCATGGAGGCGCTACATCCGTAGCACAGGGCTTCCGGCACCGGGGATCGGCAGCGCCTTCAAAGCTTGGAAAGGAATTGGCTGATGAATTGGTCTTTTGGTTTAGGTCCGCGACTTCTACTCCTGGCATTGACCTCTTTGCCCGTGATCATTCAGCCGTTCGATGCGGACGCGCAGACGCAAAATGCCCGGATGCAAGGCGTTCGTCCATTGCCTCGCGAGACGCAGAAGCCGCAAGTGGCGATGAATGCCTGGACAGTCGGTGTTGCAGGAGGCCTTCTCGAGGGGGCGCCAATCCGTCTGGCGGCAGAGATCGCCCGCGTCGTAGACGATGGACACAATCTGCACGTTCTGCCGATCGTGACACGCGGTGCCACGGAAAACGTGAATTCACTGCTCTATTTGCGCGGCATCGACGCCGCGATCATCAATTCCGATGCGCTGGAGGAATATAAGAGCCAGGTGCCGGATATTCAGCAACGGCTTGCCTACGTCCTGAATCTATTCCCGTCCGAACTTCATATCTTCGTTCGTCCCGAGATTCAGAGCCTGAACGATCTCGCCGGCAAGAAAGTGAACTTCAATACCCAGGGTACCGCCGCAGCCTATTCGGGCCCGCTGATCTTCAGTCGGCTCGGCCTCGAGGTGGAAAAGACGTTCATCCCGCATCAGGTTGCGCTCGAGCAGATGCGTAAGGGCGAGATAGCGGGGGTCGTCTTCATTACGTCGAAGCCGGTAGATGCTTTCGTGCGCGGCCGTTGGGAGCCGGGGTTCAAGTTCTTGCCAATGCCCTATGACAGCAAGTTCGAGGACTATTATCTGCCCGCCACACTCGATGCCGCGGACTATCCCAATCTGATCAAGCCGGGCGAACGAGTAACGACGATTGCCGTTCCGACCGCTCTCGTCGCTTTCAACTTCCCAGCCAAATCGAATCGCTACCAGCGCATCGCACGTTTCGTCGATCATCTGTTCTCGCGGATCGGCAAGCTGCAGGAACCCGGCTTCGACCCGAAATGGAAATTGATCAACCTCGCGGCGACGGTTCCTGGCCTCACGCGCTTCCCTGCGGCGCAAGCGTGGCTCGAACGCCAACCGCGCGCAACGCATGCATCGCAATGAGAGCCGCAGCCATCCCGATTGTAGCTGGAATCGCGCTCACAAGCGGGATTGCCTGGACGCAAGGAGCAGAAAATCCAACGGCGCAGATTCGCGACTGCATCCCGATGGAGCGGACCGAGCGGCTGGAGTGCCTGGACAAGGTGTCGCGGGCAATCGCGACGGCACATCAGGCGGCCTCCAAGGGAGACAACTGGATTATCAGCCAAACGACCTCGCCAGTCGACTATTCACCCGTTGCCACCGCCACGACCGTGTCGAACGATGGTGAGGCGGCCGAATCCGCAATGAAGCTTTCAATTCGCTGCCGCAAGGGTCGGACCGAATTGGTAGTCGCAGGACCCGGCATTTCGGGCCGCGGCAACGATTATGCGATTTCCTATCGTGTTAACGATGGTCAGCAGGTGCAGATCGCAGCAGCGCCGCCGGCGTTCGGGGCAGGGGTCGCGTTCGGGGGCGACGTTACTCGCTTGCTGCAGTCTCTTCCGGACACTGGGAGCCTCAGCGTCCACCTGGCACCCCGCACAGGAACCGCGCTGGATGGAACGTTTTCGCTCGGCGGGTGGGAAGCGGTGCGCGCGAAGCTGATTGCTGCGTGCAAATGGACACACCCGGCCGAGAAACCGAACAGGTGATGGTGTTGGATTAGTCTGTACAGGAGAGGCCCAATGAACATGTTTCAGCACTTTGCGAAGGTAGCCACGGTAGGAGTCTTCACGGCATTGTTCGCCGCATCATTCGCGGCGGCGCAGGAGAGCGGACGAAACCGGGTGCCACCAAAGGTGGGTACGGCCACGCTCCAGCCCGGCGCTGCGGCAAAACCCGCCACCACGTCCATGCAGAAGCGCGCCCCCCTTGCTGCGATGGCCCGGGCTGAACCCGACTCCATAGCGCATCGTTTAATCCTGCAGGTGAACACGAACGACGCTGCCGCGATGAACCTTGCGCTCAACAACGCAACGAATGTTGCACAGTACTATAAGGAGGCTGGCGAGAAGGTAAAAATTGAGGTGGTCACATTTGGACCCGGCCTGCACATGCTGCGCGACGACACGTCGCCGGTAAAGGCTCGCATCGAGGAGATGACGCTGAGTACGCCGGAGGTGTCGTTCAAGGCCTGCGGCAACACTCAGGAAAGAATGCGCAAGGCCGAGAACAAGGACATCGCGATTGTTCCTCAGGCAGAGGTGGTGAAATCAGGCGTAGTGCATGTGATGGAGTTGCAGGAGAAGGCGTGGTCCTACGTAAAGCCATGAGCGAGGCATCGGCTCATAACTCGGCCGACGCATGGTAGTGGAGATGGAGACGGCCACGCCGGCTAACCGGACGTGGCCGATCTCCGGCTACGCGCAAGGCTCATCTATGGGGCTCTGCTTCGTCTACCGCTCCCGCATAGACTCCTGCTTGTACCTTGCCAGCGGCGAGAGCAGGTAGCTGATTATTGTTCGCGAGCCTGTCTTGATCTCGACCGTCACGGCCATTCCGGGCCCAAGCTTGACGAGTTTCTCGTCTACCTGCATGGCCGCGCGGTCGAGCGAGATGCGAGCGGCATACTCCAGTTCCTGACCTTTGGGCTCGCTGCTGTTCGTCGCCGCGCCCATAGCCCGATCATTCGAAATGCCCTGTTGCCTGTCGCGGGTGATAGCATCGGACGAGACGCTGAGCACTTCGCCATGAAGCAGCCCATAGCGCGTGAAGTTGAATGTATCGATCTTGATCTCCGCTTTTTGTCCCGGATGCACGAATCCGATGTCGCGGTTGGAAAGCATGGCCTCGATCTCGAGCTGGCTCTCGCTCGGTACAAGCACGGCGAGCGCCTGAGCAGGCGTCACCACGCCTCCCACGGTATGAACGGCGAGCTGCTGCACGACGCCATCGACGGGCGCGGTCAAACGCTGGAGTTTCGTGCGCCGTTCGGCCTTGATCACCTCTTGCGCAGCGCTCGCAGTTTTCTGCTCGGCTTTTGCGAGTGCGTCATAGGTGGAACGCCGATACTCCGCGGCGGTCCTTTCCCTGGTTTCCTTCAGTAACGCCGTGGCTGCATCGGCTTCGCGCAACCGGCTCTGCTGCAGGAGGAGGTCCTGCTGAAGGCCGACCAGTTCCTGGTACTCGGAGAGATAGACGACCTTCGAAGCCAGTGCCTTGTCGACCAGAGTCTTACGGATGTCCACGCGCTCCTGCAGCACCGGTATCGTGGCCTGCAGCTTCGCGACGCTTGCCGAAGTGGTGGCCCGCTCCGCTTCTTTCTGGCCCTGCTGACGCTCGATCTCGGCGAGCTTGGCGTTCTGTTCGGCGCGCTGGCTGATCAGAAACTGGCGATGCATTTCGACCTCCGCGGCGCTCGCGCTCTGCGGCGGACGGAAGGCGGCCAGCGGATCCTCTGCGAGCGCGGCGCGCAGCCGGGCGACGTCGAGTTCGACCGCGATGAGATCGCTCTTCTGACGTTCGTTGTCGGCCTCCGTCATCGTCGGATCGAGTTCGATGAGAACGTCGCCGGCTTTTACGGTCTGCCCGTCGCGGACGTGGATGGCGCGGACGACGCCCGTCTCGAACGGCTGAATCAGCTTGGTGCGCCCACCAGGCACGATCTTTCCGGTCGCGCTCGCGACGATATCGACGCTGCCGAATGTCGCCCACAGTAGCGCGAAGCAGAAGACCGCGATGATGCTCGCGCCGATCGCCCGCCCGATCGGCGACGGCGGCGTCTCGGTGATCTCGAGCGCCGCTGGGAGGAACGCGATTTCCTGCTCGCGGCGGCGAGCCGGAGCCGGGGTTTTCGGAAACGGGACGATATTTCGGCTAGCGGACGTCATGGATACCGGCCTGCAGATAATGGAGGTTTGCGTAACGCCCGTTCGTGCGGATCAGCTCATCATGGCTGCCGTCCTCGACGATGCGGCCATGCTCGAGCGTAATGATCCGGTTCGCATTGCGCACCGTCGAGAGCCGATGAGCGATGACGAACACGGTCCGGCCGGCGGCAATTCGCTTCATGTTCTGCTGGATGGCACGCTCGCTTTCGTAATCGAGCGCGCTGGTTGCCTCGTCGAGGATGAGGATGCGCGGATCGGTAATGAGCGCGCGCGCGATCGCGACACGCTGGCGTTGCCCGCCGGACAGGGTGCTGCCGCGTTCGCCGACGACGGTGTCGTAACCCTCGGGCAGTTCCAGGATGAAGTCGTGAGCGCCGGCGAGCGATGCCGCCTCGATGACGCGCTCCATCGGCATGGCCGGATCGGCCAGCGCGATGTTCTCGCGGATCGAACGGTTGAACAGCACGTTCTCTTGCAGGACGACGCCGATCTGGCGCCGCAGCCAGGTCAGGTCGACCATCGCGAGATCGACGCCGTCGATCAGCACCCGTCCGCTCCCCGGTACGTAGAGGCGCTGGACCAGCTTGGTGATGGTGCTCTTGCCCGAGCCGGACGAGCCAACGATGCCGATGACCTGGCCGGGTTGGACGTTGAATGATACGTCGTGGAGCACCTCGGGACCGTCGATGCGATAGCGGAACGTCGCATGCTCGAACGTGACCTGCCCGCGGATCGGCGGGAGTGCGGCACGGCCCGGACTAAAGCTCGGCTCCGGCATCGTGTTGAGGATGTCACCGAGGCGATCGATCGACAGACGGGCCTGGTGGAAATCCTGCCACATCTGGGCGAGACGCAGCACCGGCATGCTCACACGCCCGGCCAGCATGTTGAACGCAACGAGCTCGCCGACGGTGAGATCGCCGCCGATCACAAGTCGGGCGCCGAAGTAAAGCGTTGCCGCGGTGACCAGCTTGTTGATCATCTGAACCGCCTGGCTTGCCGTATTATTCAGGCTAAGCACGCGGAAGCTCGCGGCCACATAGCCGGCGAGTTGCTCCTCCCATCGGCGCTGCATCTGCGGCTCGACCGCCATGGCCTTCAGCGTCTCGACACCGGTGACGCTTTCGACCAGAAAGGCCTGGTTCTCGGATCCTCGGTTGAATTTCTCATCGAGGCGCCGGCGAAACAACGGCGCAGCGCCCGCCGAAATGCCGATGTAGAACGGGAATGAGGCCAGAACGATCAGCGTCAACGTCGTCGAGTAGTAGAACATCACCACAATGAAGACCACGGTGAACAATAGATCGATGACGAGCGTAAGCGCCGAGCTAGTCAGGAACTGACGGATATTCTCCAGCTCGCGGACGCGCGCGACCGAATCGCCGACCCGCCGGGCCTGGAAATATGCGATCGGCAATGCCATCAGGTGACGAAACAGCCGGGCGCCGAGCTCGACGTCGATACGGTTCGTGGTGTGCGCGAAGAGATAGACCCGGAGCGTCTCGAGAACGGCCTCAAACACCGTCAGCGCCACAAGACCTATGATCAGGACGTCGAGCGTGCTCATGCTTCGATGCACAAGCACCTTGTCGATGACCACCTGGAAAAACAGCGGTGAAATGAGTGCGAATATCTGCAGGAAGAACGATGCGACCAGCACTTCGCCGAGAAGACGGCGATACTTGTGGACCGCGCCGACAAACCAGCCGATATCGAAACGGCGGGACAGATCGGTCAGGGATGCGCGCCGCGTCATCAGGATGATGTCGCCGTCCCAGATCGCCTCGAGCTCGGTCTGCGTCATTGTGTCGGGTTGGGGAGACAATGGGCGCTGAACAAGAAGCTTGTCGTCGACGACCTGGCCGAGGATCAGGAAGCCGCCGTCGCGCAGCAGAGCGATGCCCGGCAGCGGAGTAACTGCAAGTCTGTTCCAACTCGTCTTCTGTGCCCGAGCCTTGAGCCCGAATTCCTTGGCAACGCGCAGGATCTCGGTGACACCGAGCCGCGCCGCGCCCATGCGATGTCGGATCTGGGCCGGGTCGGCCGCAATGCCATGGCAACGCAACAGAATCGCGACCGCCACGAGCCCGGATTCGTCCTCGCTCTCCGGTTCGGTGCTCACAATCTCGGAGTCGGATCTGGCCGGCGGCACCGCCGTATCGTTTCGCTCGCCGAAGCGCGCACCCTTCAATGTATCGCGGGCACGCATCATGGTATCGCGGGCGTGCGTCAAGGCTTCGCCGGCACGTCCAACCAGCTCACGTCCGCGGACAGTCACGTCGGCAACGGCACGAAGCACCCGATTGGCGACGTTTTGCGATCCAGTGAGGATCAAACGGCCGTCCCAGATCTCCTCGAATTCCGTGCGCGTCATCAGCTCCGGGCGCGACGCGGTCGGATGCAGCACCAGTGCCCCGTTGTCGTCGACCTTGCCGAGAAGCAGAAATCCGCCGTCGCGCAGCGATGCGATTCCAGGCAGCTGGAGACTCGCAAGTCGCGTCCAATGCGTTGTTCGCGAACGGACCTCGACTCCGAACCGCCGCGCGCAACGAAGCAGGGCGCGGACACCTATTGTGCTGCTTCCACAGCTTTCGCGGAGCTGGTCCGGCTCGGCGTGGACGCCATGAAGGCGCAGAAACAGAGCCAAGGCTCGAAGCCCGTGGTCTGCGGCGTGGGTATTCCCATTCTGGATCGCCATAATGTTTAACTCAACCCTTCGCGGCTACCGGCCGCGTTTGATGTTCCTTCTCTGCATTCCCAAACTTTGATGGTGCCGCACCCAGGCGCTGATGCGCCTGGGTGCGGAAGCTGATCAATGTTGCGGTCTGGTCAGGAACGATGCCTGACCCGCAGTAGCTCCGTTCGACAAGCTTGCCACGATCTGACCGGAATCGCCCCGACCCGTGCCACCGGCCATATACTGGTTCAGCAGCGCATAGCTCTGGCTTGCAAGGCTCGCGGTTGGCGTTGCCGTCGAGCGCGCGTCATTCGTCGCGGTAATCGCCTGCGGCGCAGAGGTAGCAACGCCGCTCCCGAGGCCTCTGAGTTGGCTCATCAGAGCAGGCGCGGCGTTCGCCACGGCCTTGCTGGCCTGGTCCTGATTCTGGTTCAGCCAGCTCAGGGCCCGGTCCACCTGCGAGGTCGTGGTCGTACCGGTCGCAGGGGGAGTTGTCACGCTAGTGGTCTGCGACGCGGTTGTCCTCGTCGCCGCATATCGCGAAGTCGCCACGTTGATGGTCTGCGGCGCAGCCGACGTCACAGCGCCGGTGACCGGATCCTTCGCGCTTGCGGTCAGCGTGAGCGTAGATTCATGACTCCTGCGAGCGTACGAGTTCAGCACCAATCCGGCATCGACCTGGGCAGCCGTCAGGGTGATGTTATTTCCCCTGTACGTCCGACCATCGAGATTGCTGGTGATCGTCTCGTAGCTCGGCAGACCGGTGACGCGTACGGTCACGCGGTCATTAGGATCGGTCGTTGAGACACCGACCCCCAAGCCGACCGACCCGCCTCTGCCTCGCACCGACAGCGTCGGATCCGCAACGGTGAGGGCTGGCGTGGTCACGGATGACCTAGGGGGGGTTGGCGTAGCGGGAGTCGTTGGCGTGGTTGGAGTCGTCGGCGTGGTTGGCCTCGGGGGGGTGACTGTTGAGGGAGGCGTGATTGGGGTCGTCGGCGTGGTTGGCCTCGGGGGAGTGACTGTTGAGGGAGGCGTGATTGGCGACGTCGGAGTGGTTGGCGAGGTGGGCGTGGTTGGGCCGCCGGTCGTGATCGGCGCGTACGACCCCGTTGACATCGTGAACTCTCGAAAATTGGCGGCAAGAGTCTGGGAATTTGCCGACCGATAGAGTCCTTCCATCCAATAGGTGGCGTACCCATAGCCCAACGGGCCATTATAATCCACGACCTGCTTGCCGTTTATGAAAACGTCCAGATACCCGCTGCTGTTGTTTACAAAGTTGGCCCGGACGTCGATATCGTAATACTGGCCACGCTGAATAGGATTGGGGTCCGTCCAGAGCGTAAGCGTCTTGACGTTTCCGGCAGCGTTACTGGCATTCACGCCCGGCGCGACATATCTGGCAACAATTGCGAGATGCTCGCCGTTAAGGTTGATCGATAGTGGAGGCGAGGTAGGCACCCCCCCAGCTATGTCATCATTATGCATTTCTCCGGTAACCACCCACGATGCCGTGTTCGGGGCGCCGGGCTCCACCATGAAATGATAGCCGATGTTGACCGGAGTTCCGAGCGGAACCTTCGGAGCCCTCTGAACTTCGGAACGATCAACATTCGACCCATCGTACCAGGCGCGATCACCGGCTCGAACTTCGAAGCGCAGCGTGTGATTGTCCGGCGACGTCAGGGCATAGCTGTCGCCCGACGTGTGCACGGTGGTTGTAACGCCATCCACCTGAAAGGCGGTTTGCGGCTTGTTCGAAAACGACGTGATCGTGCCGTCATTAGTAGCCATTTCGGTACTCCATCGAGTTACTAGTGTTAGGGAATTCCACTGCCGCGCATCACGATGGCGCACGACATACCGCATGCTCGCTGCAACCGGCATCGCGAACACATTTCAACGCATCGCAGCCTCAGACCGCGAGCGGATTTCAAAGCAGTGGGATTTCGCCCCCCCGACTGCTGGCTGCGGGGTTAATAAGCAAAAATGGCGAAAAAACTTTCAAAGTATGATTTATACCCATGTATGTAGCCCAATACGTGCCCAATCTGCCCATATCGGGTCGATTCAAGGCACAGGCGCAATTTCCCCATCCGATTGCTTCGTCGTCAACGTTGCGGGAGATCGAAAGCGTCGGAGCCAGCCGAGAAAATTGACGCCTGGTGCGAGGGGCGCTTCGTTCACGCTTAGATCGATGTCGCGTATCGTCGAAATCCGGACCGAGCGACCAGTCGCTCTGTCTCACAACCATTCCGCCGACCCGCGCTCTTTCGCGGCAATATCGACTGCGCAGGGAAGCTCAAGCATGCCCATGTGGTACGTGATCGCGTTGCAGGCTCAAACGAAACAGGGAAGCAACGCGGCTTTATCGCTCATGAGTTCGCGCGATTTATTGCTTGCTTAGGTTCTGGGCCGTGGCAGCAAGGGGAATTCGTCTCGGGGCCCGCGCTTGAGGCGTGGCGGCGCTGCACCGCGCGATCCACCGGCGCTTGATGGATATGACCCGTCGCTAGAACCTGCAGATCAGGCGGGAAGGGCGTCGCTGACCCTCAGGTTCGCCCTCGCGGGTAGAGCCGGTTTGCGGATGATAAAGATGATGTCGTTGTGATCGGAGCTCAGGCGGCCGAGGGACAGGACATGAAGCGTCTTCTTGTAGGCTTCCACCAGCTTCTGCTTGAAGCTGTTGTTGTTCAGGCCGTGGCTGCCAGGCATCCCGTATTCGGCGGCCAGGACCAGTCCGTTCTCTCCGCAGAACGCCCGAATGCCTTCGCGCGACACCACCTGGTCGTAGGTGACCTTGTAGGGGCCGTAGCCTGGCTTGCCGGCGTTCTTCCATCCGAGAATCAGGCGATAGAAGAGCACGTGAAACCAGTGCGGCGTCATCCTGGCGGTGAAGCCGTGCGCCGAATAGGGGTCGGGGATCATGATGATGATCAGCCCGCCCGGCCTCACCCATCTGTTGAAGTTCTCCAGGACCTGCTGCGCTCCCGGCACGTGCTCCAGGACGTAGGAGTTGAAGATGACGTCGAAGGTCCGCTGACCGAAATCGGCCGTGCGCAGATCCCCGACGATGCCTTCGTGGAGGTCTTTCGTTTCGTCGCGCCGGATGCGAAGGGCTTCGGCGTCGAGGTCGATGCCGGTCAGCACATAGCCGCCATCGCCGATGTCGAGATCCCACTGCTGGCCGCAACCAGCTTCGAGGATCTCAAGAACCTTGCCAGGATGCTTGATCGAGCGAATCTCGCGGGACATCAACTCCATCGCGTGATCCCAACCGTTCGTCAGCGGAATCCGGGTTCGTGCTTTCATCGACTTGGCTCCCTTGGCGCAGGCTGACTTCCCGTCCGGCCGGCCTCTCCAATGCGGCGCACTCAGCAGGGGCGTTCAGCCCGGGCGACCTGGGCAACGGCGTGCGGAAGGTCCACGGTAACGTGGTCATACGCATGTATCCTACCGTCAAAATTCGCCTCGAGTGCCGGCCCTTTCGGATTACCCCGTCGGCTTCTCCTGGATTTCGCGTTATCGTCGACCCAATCGACCAGCGAAGCCGAGGCTCACTATGCAGACATCCATGATGCATCGGTGGCCTTTACCCGCACGGGCACACAGAAGCCATTGGGCGGACGCACACTTAGAGAAGATGGCCGAAGACAAATTCCCCGACCGGAACTGGCTAGTGGCGGCCGCCGAGTTCGAGAATCTGCGAATACAGCTGATTGTAAGCAACTTTGCCCTTGTGGAGCAATTCCAAGTTCGGACCGCGCTCGGTGGCGCTATCGAGGATCTTCAGCGCTGTTTCCGCGTCAAGGTCTGGCCGATGCTGCATACACCCACGCCGCAGTAAGTAGCGATCAACATCGAGCAGCTCCGATCGGTAGATCGAGACCGTTGGGATACCGAGCACTGCCATCTCCCGGGTCATTGTCCCACCAGCGCCAATGAATAGATCGCAATCCGGAGCGATGTCTGCCAGATCAAGTGCGGTATCGATCACGCGTATGCCTTTGAATTTTTCGGCTCTGTAATGTGCCCCCTGTGCACGCCCTCTTGGTAGGACGGTCAAAGCGACATGATTGCGAAGCCCAAGCAAAAGACTATCCAGGAAATTGATATCACTCTTGTAGTACTGGGCGGTCCAGGGCTCCGGCCTCACGTAGACCGCTCTGCGCTGATCCTGCGCCGTCCTATCAGTGCGTCGCGACATGAACTGATCGGCAAAATACCATAGATACATGCCTTCCTTTATTCCCGGAAAGTGGCGTACCTTGGCGGCACGAGCCCCCTGCCAGCGTACTCTGCTGATGTCGAGGAATTCCGGCAGCATGATCACATCGGCGAACAGAAAAGATGGCACGTTTCCAAGAGCGTGCTCATTGTCGTTCAAATAAATTGATCGGACACCCAGAAGCCGCGCGACGACCGGTGAATAGAAGGAGCTTTGCGAAACGGCGAGGTCAATGGAACGGTCCTTGAGAAAACGGTGCAAGTCGCGCACTCGCACCGGATACCCTAGAAGCTTTTTGGCGAAGTTGGCCCCGTAGTGCTTACCGACGACTTCGTAATCGAGCCGATGCAGCTTCAGCAGATCAATCGTGTTCGCAAGCGGTCGAGCCGTGATAGTTACTTCATGTTCCCCTTGAAGCTCACTTATAAGCCTTCGAAACATGTTGATGTGGGGCGAGTTATGGAGATCAAACCAAATGTTCATCATCCGTCCAAACTTGCTTGCCGGCCCAGACCACGAAACCGAAATCCGAGTCAACGCACGGCATCCAAACCCACACACACAAGCATAGTCTTTTGACTGGTCCGCAGCTTTACCCTTTCGGATTACCTATTCTCGATCTGTAGAAGATGCCGAGACCAGCCGATGGGGGAATGGACGGCCTTACTGTGATTGCGTACAGGATACGTACGACTCCCGCGTTGGCTTGCAAACAGCCAGACAAGGTTCGTGAAGGCGAAGCGAAATCCAGTGAAGTCGCCTCATTAACGATCCAGATTTGAGATGGCCTGTGGGCGAAAATGGGAAGGCTTTCACATCGAACGCGGTTAGACATTGAACTTTGATTGATTTCGAGCGGCGTCCAACTCAGTCGGCGCTACGGGCCGAAGCTTCGATATTGGATCTGAAACGTGGCGTTGACATCAACCATGTGAGGCGCTTTTGGAATCCGTTTTAGGCCGGGCCGCCTGGTACCGTGACCGTCTGGCGGCAATGAGCGCGGCGGAGATTGTTCACCGCCTGGTCGAAACTGCCAACAAGCAAACTGCGCGTTGGCATAGTGGCGGCTGGGAAGGGGTTGAGTCATCTGGTCCGCTGACCACCATACCTGGCCTTCGTTCCCGGATTATCGCTTCCTCATCGGATCTATCCGCTCTCATAAGCTGCGAAGCCGACAACGTACGTGCGGGCAGTTTTTGCCTGCTCGGTGCACGCTGGCCGAAGCCTTCCTTGATTCCACCAGATCCGACGTTCTGGCGCATCTATCCCGAGGACGGCGAGCCATTTCCGCAATGGGACGCCTATGCCTTCGATATTTCATTCCGACACGGCATGAACACGCGAGATATGAAGCCCGTTTGGGAGCTCAATCGACTGCAATTTCTGGTTCCTCTCGCCGCTGATGCGGTGCTCAAGAAACATGACGAGTCCATGCTTTTGACCGGTATGATCAGGTCATGGATGGCGGGCAATCCACCCTTTCGTGGACCAAGCTGGATTTTCGGTATTGAAGCCGCACTTCGTGTCATCTCGGTCGCGCTGGCGCTCTCGATCATCGGGGTCGATCGCCTCGACGGCGTAACACGCAGCGCGGCGCTTCGCTTTTTCTTTGCACATCTCGACTGGACCAAGCGATTTCCGTCACTGCATTCCTCCGCTAACAATCATCGGATCGCCGAGCTTGCCGGACTGATTGTCGGTTCGATCATGGCTCCGGGATTCCCCGATGCAGTGGCATTGCGCGAGAATAGCTGGCGTGCGTTGCTCGCCGAGATTGATCAGCAAATTCATCCCGATGGTGTGGGGGCCGAACAATCTCCCAGCTATACCGCGTTCTCGATCGAGCTGTTTCTTGTTGCGGCCACCGCCCTTGGACGCGAAGCCAGCCTGCCAGCAACTACCGTCGATCGGCTTTCGGCGTGGTCGGAGCATTCGCTTTGGTTGATGGACGCCGATGCAAAGGTGCCTGCGATCGGAGATTGCGACGATTGCCGAGCTATAGCGACAACACAGGCGCCTGAGCCAAGATACGTGGCGTCCGTTGTCGCAGCCGTTTCGGGCTGCGTTGGCCGCCCAGATCTTGCTCCACCGGCCAAAGATCCAAGCGTTCGCGATGTAGTCCTGGGATCCGCCGCCGTAGCGCCGGCACAACGTGTTGGAATGCGCTCATTTACGAGCGGGGGCTACTCGGCAGTCCGAAGCGGGCATAAGGATCCTGTCGTTCTCACGTTTGATCACGGACCCATTGGCTATCTGTCAATTGCTGCTCATGGCCATGCAGACGCGCTTTCCATCTGGCTATCTGTAGGCAGCCAACCTGTTATCGTAGATGCCGGAACGTACCGATATAATCCGAATAGGGAGCTGCGGGACCAGTTCAGGGACACCGCGGTTCACAACACTTTGAGTCTTTCCGGGATTGGATCAAGTCGCCCATCTGGGCCGTTTAATTGGGCGAGCAAGGCGAATGCGCGCCTCATATCATCCGAAACTACTCCAGTAACGCGGGTTGTGGCAGAGCATGACGGCTATGTCGGGCAATATGGCGTAAGGCACCGGCGTACGGTGGAGTTTGATGACGTTTCGCGGTTCACGATTATCGACGAACTCGTCGGAGTTCCGACAGATGGAAGCGTTACAGTATCGTTTCTCATAGATCCGACTTGCCAGTCGACGGTCGAGCCGGATCGGAGCGGGGTGCTGATCACAAGCGGCAATCATCAACTCGTTCGAATAGCAAACGCCGGCCCGCTGAAAGCCAGAGTGGTTCGGGGTGACCAAGCGACAGGACTTGGTTGGTTATCGCCACGCTACGGTGTGCGCGTCCCTACCGATCAGATCCTTTTTGAGGGGCATCTCCGTGATACTACGTCGACTATCACGATTGAGGTTCTTTAAAGCGAGATGAGTTCAGGTTGAATCGATCCGGGATCTGGTCGTATTGGCGGCCGTATTCGTGTCGGAGACTGCAAAGCCTTGGGTGCCGCCGGGTAGGCCACCCGCCGTCGTTGTACCGCCCCTCACTCGATCCTAATCCCGCGCCGCCGCGGCTCAATGGACCATTTTAGCTACCCCATACGCTACCCATAAATAGCAATGTCCCCTCCGTGACTCGGATGGTACCGATCATCTACCTGCGTTGGCTAGGGCGGCCGGACATGAGCCATTTGTTCTTTACCAGTTTGCCGTCCTCCACGAGTGTTAACGGGCTTCCCGCGCTTTCGCACGATGTCGGCGGGGCAGCCTCAGCCAGGGTCGGTAGGGGTAGATTGATCGTCCTGTTGGTATTGGCAGCAGCTACTTTCCTATTCATCGCCGTTGCCGCCTATTTGGCAGCCCTGCTCTATCATCGCCTTCTGCGGTCCAGCGTTGAGCAGAAGCGCCCCGTTGGTGTTCTCATCGGGGGCGTGCATTTCTGGGGAATTGAAGGCCGTGACCCATGTTAGGGAGACCGCTATGCTGAATGTTGGTTTGATCGGGCTTGGCAAGATGGGACTTTCCCATCTCGCGATCGTCAACACGCATCCTGCGGTCAAGCTGGTCGGAATTTGCGATAGCGCGAGTTATTTGTGCAGCATCCTCCACAAATATACGGGCATCGAGGTCTTCTCCAATTATCGGGAAATGCTCAATAAGAAATCGCTTGATGCGGTCATCATTGCGACGCCTTCGCGATTTCATGGTGAAATGGTCCGCGAGGCCCTCAATAGAGGCCTGCATGTGTTTTGCGAAAAGCCATTTTGCCTCGATGTATCCGACGGTCTCGATCTGGCGGAGCTGGCTGAAAGGAAAGGTGTTGTCAACCAAGTGGGGTATCACTACCGATTCGTCGGGGCGTTCAACGAGGCCAAGCGTCTACTCGATGCGCACGCGCTTGGCCGGCTTCATCACGTCAGGGTTGAAGCCTATGGTCCGGTGGTGTTGCGACCCAAAGGGGCGACATGGAGATCGAAGGGCAGCGAGGGCGGGGGCTGCCTTTATGATTACGCATGCCATGCAATCGATATCGTGAATTATCTCGTTGGCAGGCCCGATGCTGTGTCCGGGACGGTGCTCAACAGGATATTTTCCCGGGACGTGGACGACGAGGTCTACGCAACGATGCATTTTGCCGATGGCATGACGGGGATGATCGCCGCCAATTGGAGCGACGACAGTTTGCGCAGAATGTCGACGCAGGTCACGCTCTGGGGCACGAATGGACGTATGGTCGTCGACCGCCAGGAAGTGAAGACATACATTCGAGCCGCGGCGGGCAGCGCTGTTGCGGCGAAAGAGGGTTGGGATATTCGTCATACAACCGACTTTCATAGCGATGTCTGGTATTACCTGCGGGGCGAGGAATATTCTGCGCAGCTCGACCACTTCTTCCAATGCATCGTGGAAGGTCGCCGGGAGAATATCTCGTCCTTCGAGTCCGCGGTTCAGACTGATTGTGTCGTGTCCGCGATGTTACAGAATGCGGGAGAAGCGTGGCGGCAGGTGGATTCCGGATCCAGGAGCCCAACTCTGAGCCCGAACGGGTCTGGAGGCTTCTTGTCCGCGGTCATGGGGCGCTGAGATAGTCCCATCAAGGGAGGAGCGGCGAGTGGATCGAATATTGTTCGGCGATAATCAGTTCTTCGGCATCAATCACATGTCCGAGGAAAAGGCGCGTGCGCAGGCCATCCGCTTTGCGGATATCCAGGAAATCATTGACCTGCTGGATGCCGCCTATGACAGCGGCATCCATGTCTTCATGTGCACGACGCATGATCGAATCGCTGAGGTCTGCGCGCATGTCCGTTTGCACCCGGAGCGATATTCGAAGCTCGAATTCTATCCCTGCATGCCTTACGCCCACAAATATGCAAATGCCGTGACCGAGCACGGAACGATCGAGGCATTGAAGCGGTTTTTGCCCGCGGAGGGTGCCCTTTCTGCCCTGGTGAGGGGTGGTGTATCTGTGGCCAGGCGCGATGTGGAGGGTATGGCGCGGCTCCTGGTCGACGCTGAGATGAAAATGTTCAGCGGGCTGAAGACGCCGGTTATCTTTCTCCAGAACGTGGTCACCGACCTGCTGCTTGGGATGGGGATCAAGGACGCGTTTCGCATCTTTGCCGACCATGTGAGGGACCGCTACAAGGCCGAGCCAGGCTTTATAACGATGAACTTGCCGCGTCTCCTGGATGTTCTGGAGCAAGTTGGCATAGAAAATCCGATCGTATGTGCGAACATGAATAAGCTGGGCTTTCGGATGTGTGGCGGTATCGACCAATATGAAAAGGTTATTGCGTCGCGCAAGTTCAGACCCGTGGCAATGTCCGTCCTGGCTTCCGGAGCGATCGACCCGCGCGAGGCCATTGAATACGTCTGCAGTCAGAAGAAAATAGAATCAATCGTATTTGGAGCTTCCAGCAAGAGCAACATTCTGAACACGAAACGTCTGATCGACGAGTATAGTGTCGCGTAGGGTCCGCAGGTCTCTGACCCGGCTGTCATAGCGGCATCCTGCCAGGTGCCCGTCTCGAAGCGCACGATAGCCCGCGCTACGATCTCACCTCGGGTAACGTTTTTTCCGCATTCTGGCGTTGTTCAGTTTGATTGATAGCTTGATCGTGACGGTCACCGGAACGGGCATATGCCGACTATCATCTAACTGTCTCCAGATAAGGCATTTAGCGATGTGTGGGATATTTGGATGGGTTCTTGGGGCCGCGAAGCGCGAGGATCGCAGGACTCTTATCAGACTTACGGATTTGATGTTTCATCGGGGGCCGGACGGCTCCGGCTACTGGCTTCACAAGACGCCTGATGAGCGGTTTCAAATCGGCTTCGGCCACCGCCGGCTTTCGATTATCGACATCGGTGGCGGCGCGCAACCAATGTCGAGTGAGGATGGCCGATTCACGCTAATCTTCAACGGCGAGATCTATAATTATATTGAACTACGACAGGAGCTCGTCGCCCTCGGTCACCGGTTTCACACGAACTCGGACACCGAGGTGCTCATTGAGGCATATCGCGCCTGGCAACTCGATGCAGTCCGAAGATTTCGTGGCATGTTCGGCTTTGCACTCTGGGATGAAGCAGAGCAGCGGCTGATACTTGCCCGTGATGCCTTCGGCAAGAAGCCGCTGTTTCTTGCCGAGCTGAAGGGCGTTCTTCTCTTCGGCTCCGAGATTGAACCGCTCGTTCAGTTTCCGGGCCTTGATAGAGAGTTCGATTCCGACGCACTCGGCCACTATCTTCTTAATCGCTATGTTCCGGGGCCTTCCACTTTCTTCCGCGCGGTGAAGAAGCTGCAGCCTGGTCATTATGCCGTATGGCAGGGCGGAACGCTGAAGACGACGCGCTATTTTACACCACCGTTTGCGACGACAGTGCCGGACATCAAGTCATTCCATGATGCAATTCGTTTGTTCGAAGAGACATTCGATGAGGCCGTTCGAATTCGGATGCGCAGCGACGCGCCGTTCGGCGCCTATCTTTCGGGAGGTATCGACTCGTCGGCGGTCGTGGCGACCATGGTCAAGCATAGCGCGGAGCCCGTACGAACCTTCTCGGTAGGCTTTCGGGAAGCGGAGTATTCGGAGCTCGATCATGCGCGGGTTGTTGCAAGTCGATTTGGTACCAACCACAATGAACTATTCGTAGAACCCGACTCCTTCATGGAGCATTGGTCAACCGCCGTCTTGCGCCGTGGTGCCCCAGTCAGCGAGACATCTGACATCCCGATCTTTATGCTTTCGGAGATGGCCTCTCGTAGCGTGAAGATGGTGCTCACGGGAGAAGGCGCCGATGAGCTGATGGGTGGATATCCGAAGCATCGGGCTGAGCAGTGGATAGATCTGTACCACTGGGTGATGCCACACCTGTTGCACGAACGGCTGATCTATCCGCTGGTGCGTTCATTGCCCTATGGGATGAGACGCGTGAAGATCCTCGCGTTGGCCGCGGGCGAGCGCGACCTTATGAACCGCATGCGAATGTGGTTCGGCGGTACTTCGGTTGCCGAAGTTGAGGCGATGCTGGGTCGGCCCGTATCGGCAACGCCGCCGGACATCTATCCATACTCGTCTGGGCTGAAATCCAGTCTGCGGCGTATATTGTTTTTCGATCAGACATCCTGGCTTCCAGACGATCTGTTGGAACGAGGCGATCGAATGATGATGGCAGGGTCGATCGAGGGCCGGATGCCATTTATGGATACGGTGCTGGCCGGCGTCGTAGCGCGTTTCCCCGACGAATTTCTGACGGGAGGCAAAGGCGGCAAGACTGTGCTTCGCGCCGCAATGGACAAGATCCTTCCACCGGAAATCGTGCGACGGAAGAAGGTCGGATTCCGTGTTCCGATCGGAGAATGGTTCAGAGGCCCTTACCGCAATTTCGTACAGGACATGCTGGTAAGTGACGCGTCAAGCGTAGCGAGGATGTGTAACGGGACGAAGCTTCGTGGCCTCGTGGCTGAACATATCGGAGGCCGGCAGAATCATGAAAGAGTCCTATGGTCATTGATAAATCTCGAAATGTTCATGCGAACATTCAAGGTATCACAATGCGAGGAGTTCGAGGGTAATGTTGTGAGGGCTGCTAGAGGACGCTAGTTGTGATCGTCGATGGATTGTTAAGACAAGCAGAACTTGAAAGATGCGACCCCCTAAGGAGTACCCGGGGATGCTTGTAAACGCGCTGTTCTTGTTCCTTATGTTTCGGTGCGGTGCCGATATTCTCAGTCCCGGGGAAAAGGGGACAACGGTGGTCGCGCTTTACGTCGCTTTGGCGTTGGGGCTGACCGCCATAAAGATTGCAACATCTGGCACCACCCGCGGGGACATAGCTATTGGCCTTGCCGTCTGTTGGCTGGCGATAGTTAACCTGCTCTGGATTCCTGCCGAAGCGACCTCACAACTCTATTTTTCCGTAACAGTCTTGCTGCCGATCGTATTCCTGTTGTTCCTGTCGCGCTGCGAGCCGTCAATCTTTGTCGATTTACGAAAGCGAACTTTGACATTTGGTGTACCGGTGTTGTGCGGACTATTGCTCATCTTCATTTTCCGCGAGGGCGCGTCGGAGGCAGATCTGTTGACGACGTTCGGTGGAAATGCCGGCACCGGTGAAGGGGAGAAGTCGTTCCATGTGGTCGCTCAGACGATAGCTAAATTTTCAATTTTGTTGATCAATCAATGGATCGGTCTTCCAATCATTGCTTTGGTCTTGCTAACCGCTCTCAATGTCCGATCCGCCCTCCTTGGTTTCCTGCTCGCATTCCTGATCAAGAAATACAGCACATTAAACTTGAGAGTGTTTCTGGCGACGGTTGCAGTTTCTGTCGTCGCCATCGGCTTTCTTATGTCGAACTCCGAATTGGTGGACGCCTTCCTCCAACGAATTCTCTATCGAGATCGAGTTTTCTTTGAGCAAGACACAACCAATCTGATGAGCGGGCGCGACGAGATTTGGCGCTACTATGGTCAAATGCTGGAGAACTCATCGTTCTTGGAGCTGCTATTTGGGCGTGGAGCGATCTGGCTATATGGTTCCTTCCCGTTCCTTGCTCATAACGACCTTCTTAATCTGATGATTTGCTACGGACTTGCCGGCACAACAGCCGTTCTTTATGCGTGGTATGTGATCCTGTCGCGCCTGGACCCCGAATACAGGATGCCCTGCGTTGCATTGTTCCTGGTGCTCTTTTTCACAAACGGTGTGGTGTTTCATCAATCCAATCTGTTGTTTGTGCTTTTCATGGCCGGCAAAGCACAGCAAAAAGAGCTATCCGAGATCTTGGGTGATGAGGTGATCAAGCGGCGCGCTTTGCCGGCACGCGGATGAACCTCGATGCTGCCATTCGATCTGACACACGGATGAGCTAAGGCAGCTGACTTATACCGTTGAGCTGGATGCGGCGCTTTAACCGCCACATCGCACACGCATCCCTCATTGGGGAACGGTCAACTTAGGTCCACAGGGCGTGCCGTCTCCGCAAGGAAATCCATCCCATATTTCGATGTCCTTTACCCACTGATACAGTGGGAGCGATCCACCAGCGTAGACTTGCGTGAGCATAATGCGGTCTATGGGATCGTTTCCGCCAAGCAATGACCCGAAGCGATCGAACACGACTTGTCCATTAATGGCCTGCCATGCGCGTCCGTCGTGTTGAGAACTCCGGTGCCAAAAAAACTCGAATTTGAACCATTCGCCGACCGGCACGGGGGCTGTGTGGTTCGAGACCTCCCAGAAATTCTTGGCCGGACCAGCCGACAGATCGTCCGTTTTCAAATACCAATACGGCCTGGTTTGGCGGTCAACCAATATATAGGTAATGAGCCTCTGTTGTGCATTGGTCTTCCATTCGAAGAGCACCCACCAATTGTTCGGCCCAAGTTTTTCCAGAAAGTCAGGCTGAAGTTTTATCCAGTAGCTTACGTAAAGGTCGCCTTGCAAAGCAGTGGTTGAGGGCGTGAGAAGATATGGATTTTGTGTGGCACTGCTGCCGCGCTTCCGGATCTCACTATAGAGAACGGAGGTCTGTTGACCGCTAGGCCCCATGACTCTCTGGATTTCATTGTGAACGTAATTGCCCACCGTATCTGGCGTAACTGGTGCATCGGCGAGAAGTTGAAGCTTTCCGCCGCCCTGCCAAACTTGAGGCTCGCCGCTATGCTCGGTCAATGCATCAGAGCCCTTGATATCCTGCCAGCACGACGTTTGACATTCATACGGCTCACTCAACAGCGGGCTTCCCTCGAAGCTTGACTTGAAAAGAAGCTCGGCGGCATGGCTAGGCGACGCCGATCCCAGGGGGAGAAGAAGAGCACCCAAGCGCAAACCTATGCTTGCGATCAAGCCAAGTGTTGGCGAGCGGACTGTCCATGAGAGGGGGGCTGACCCACCAATCTGGTCCACGCTGAGGGCAATTCCCTCGTGTATCCTGAACCTGGTACTGACCACCTTCTGCGAATCCCAAATCCGACGAACTACTCTTCCGAAAAGCGGTCGCTTCATGCTCCGATCCTTACGCGGGTCAGAACAAACGTCAAACTGTATCAACCCGTGGGACAGGCTCATCGCGCCTGCACCGCCTCCATGATACCGCTCATTCGAGCCGTGAAGCCTGAACGACTGCTAAAGCCGATTCTGGGAAGTGCAAGGTGATTCATCTTGTGCTCGTGCAATTGCCCTTGTCGCGTCGTCACCGCAGTTTGAAAACCAACGTCGTTCGCGAGATGCTCTTCACGAAGACCGCACGCTCTGGGACCGCCATACGGATATGCAAGGTGTCGAATGGACCGTTGAAGCAAATTCTCAAGATAAGCGCGGTTATCGGCCAGTTCCGCACGCGCTGAAGGCCCGTCCAGGGTCGCAAGCGCTGCATGTGAGGTCGTGTGGCCGCCGATTGACGCGAGCGGATGACGCGCAAGAATGCCAAGCTCCCGCTCATCCAGGAAATACGCGTCATTCAGTGTCGCCAGCGAAATTCCAGCCTGTTTGAATGTCGGCGCGAGCATCGCACTTCGCCGGTAATCCTGGTGAACCCACCGGATGACCTCGGCCAACGCCAACGTCTTGCTTCGAATGTCAGAACAATGGAACTGTCGACCCAATGCATCGATTGCAACCTTGTCTCTAGAGAGAAACAATTTGCGCAAACCCAACCACCACGACTGCATGGATCGTGTAGGGGCTCCAGTGGGCACGTACATCATGAACGGCGCGTTATGCCGCTCCAGGATTGGAAGCGCTACCGAGACATTGTCGCGATAGCCGTCGTCGAAAGTCAGAACTGCATAACGGCTGGATTGATCGTTCCTTGCCAGTCTCTCGAGGCATTCATCGAGGCTGACGATTGACCATCCTTCGCGCTGCAGCCAATTGAGTAAGTATTCAAAAAGCGAAACTGATGTTCCGGTCATCAATTCCGCCTGACAGTTCGGCTGTATCTCATGCAACAATATGATTGCCGCTCGAGCTGCGAAGCGTGTCCGAAGGAAGGGAAGTTCTCCAACCCGACTCGCGCTGTAGTAGATGCAATCCTTCAGAATCTGGGTCATCTGGGTCACGAACATATTCCCGGATAAACAGGTTGAAAGAAAACGATATTATCGCTTGAAGACACAGTACATGGCGCTGCTTGCGCGGCGCATGCAAAGGTGAGTTGTGGGCCAAGGTGCGTGGAATATCTGATCGCGGCAAAAACCGCTGCCGCAATGTGATAGCTTCTTCTGCAATCAAAATCGCACTGGCGTCGTCCGTTGGAACAAGGGTCGTCGGTAGTTTCAGTTCTCCGCTTCTGTAGGGCAGCGCAGCTCCCGGGATCGAATCTACCCGTAACTTTGCGTGCGGTTACGGTAGTCCTGGGGTCTGCCCGACCTAACGTTGAGCCAGTGTAAGCGAAAGGGTTGCGAATAAGAACCCGTAGAAGATCGGGTTCACTCGGGGCTGAGTGACTACCAAATATGAGTTACTCCGGAAGTCGATCGCAGGACACCGTCTACAACGAGGCGCAACCCCGCCGTAGGCGCGCTACGCCGCCGCCGGGCGGGCGGCCGGCAGGAGCTTTCCGCTCTTGGCGGGTCGTAGGACCCGATCATATTTGCCCCTGATGCGCTGTTGCAAATTTCGCGCTACAGCTAGCGTCCCCCGCTCGACTAGGCCACAATCCCCTCCGCCGTCAGCCCATCTCCTGCCAACAGCACAATCCGCGTTCTCCAAGCTACCTTCTGCGGCGTGTTACGGTCGCGAACCAGCCGCTCACGTTTGTCACTGCCCGAACACTAGCCGCCGGCGCACCATACCTTGGATCGCGGGGGCGGCCCACTTCTGATCATTCACCTGGCGCTGGCCGTCATCGAGCTTGGAGGGGTGGCCCGTCGCCTTTCCGTCCGCGAAGCTCCGCGCCACACTCCCACAAGCCTGTCGACATAGCCGCCAATCTCAAATCGGACAGCATGCTGGGCCCGCGCCTGAATCCCCAGCCGGGCACGAAGGGCGGGATCGGTTAGTAGCCGCTCCAGCGCCGAAGCCAGAGCCCGGGCATTTCTCACGGGTACCAAGAGACCCGTCCTTTCGTGCTCCACAATCTCAGGCAAGGCACCGACCGGCGTGCACACAACTGCTAGTCCATGACCAAAAGCTTCCACCACGCACATCGGCAGGTTTTCGACCCAAGACGGCAGGACAAGAATATCAGCCGCCTGCAGTTCAGCCGTTACACCGTCGTCATTGAGCCATCCAGGCACTTTCACGCGTCCGGCAAGCCCAAGGCGTTCGACCAAAATGCGGGTCTCTGTGACTGCTCCATCACCGGCGAGCGTCGCCCGCCAGTCATTGTGATGCCGAATTATCTCGAACGAATCGAGGAGCTCGCCAATTCCCTTGGCTGGACCAAGACGGCCGAGAAACAGGATGGTGACCGGGCCATCGGCGTGAAAATCATGACGCTGCGCCCTGGTCGAATTGGGCATAACGATTATGCGGTCTCTAAGCTCCGGCAAGTTTGTGACAAGCAGATCCGACCATACCCGACCAAGAACGATTATGGATTTAGCATTGGTAAAGAGAGCGTCTATCCAACGGCGCGTCTGTCCATTACACGAGTCCCAGAAGGTGCCGAATTCACCTGAATGTAGATGGACGACGTACGGAATGCGCAACGCCGACGCAACCGCTGCAACGACAAATTTCCGGTAGACGCTTGCATTTGCGGAAAGGTTTATATGGATGACATCGATCCCCTGCCATGCTTGCAGGAAAACTATTCTCAGAACAGCCCAAGCCAACACAACGGGCGACAGATATATACTCGCGCCCCGACTGACCACAAACTTGAGATCAACATTGACACGCGGATGCTCGCGAAATTCGTGTCGAATGGCATCCATCATGCGATCAATTCCGCCCCGTCCCCCTTCGCCGCCGGGCGTGACCACCACGGCATTGAGCTGCGACGCCGACTCCCTGTGAAACTTGCTGAACATCTGTCGAAGGACCTTGGTCAGGCTATCGATCGTTTATCACTTGTACGTCGCGAAACGCGCTGAGGCTTTGCCCCAATTCTCTCCTTTGTCAGAAGCATTGCGGTCGATGACCGTGTAGAATCGCACCAGTCAGCGTTGATCAACTTGTCAAACGAAAGCAGCGGAGATTTGAACTTCCTGGACGCGTAGACTTTATGATTCGAAAGAATGACCAACACGTCCGCCCAGCCGTCCACTTTTTCGATGGGGAAGAGCTCGAGATCCCAATCTTTCACGAAGGGGTCATGGCAGCGGATCTGGTACTTTTTCGACAGAAGCTTTGCGACTTCCAACGCCGGAGTTTCGCGAGCGTCATCGACGTCCGGCTTGTAACTCACTCCTAAAATCCCAATTTTCTGAACGGATGGGCCGATCTTGTTCTGAATTCGCTCGGCGGTGTGCTTCGGCATATCGTCGTTTAGTTCGCGCGCCCTTCTGATAAGATTCAGATCGTCGACATCTTCGGTCAAAAACCACGGATCGATGGCGATGCAGTGACCTCCGACGCCGATTCCCGGTTGCAAAATGTTGACGCGCGGGTGCTTGTTTGCAAGCTGAATCGCCGCTGAGATGTTGAACCTGAACTTGTCGGCAATCAGGGAGAACTCGTTCGCGAGAGCGATATTGACGTCCCGGAAGGTGTTTTCCATCAGCTTTGCGCACTCCGCGGTCACGAGATTTGTCTGATGAATCGTACCCTTCGTGAATGTCGAATAGAGGCGCGCCGCTCTCTGCGCTGCTTCCGGCGATGTGGCGCCGATGATGCGGTCATTGTGCACAATCTCATGGAGCGTGTTCCCGGGGATCGCCCGCTCCGGGCAATGCGCGACTTCGATCTTCAAATGTTTCGATTGGAGGATTGGAAGTACGATGTCTTCACAGGTCTTCGGCTTGATCGTCGATTCGATGATGAGGAGATTTCCGTCTTTCATGACGGGAAGCAGGCTGTTCACGGCCGAAACAACGAAGGACAGATCGCACTTCTTGTTCTCGTGCGGAGTCGGTACGGCCACAACGAAAACGTCCGCAGCCGCAGGCTTCGTCTGAGCCTTGAAGTTTCCAGTCTTCAGGGCCGCCGTCAACAACGCCGGAATACCCGTTTCTTCAAACGGGCAGCGGCCGGCGTTGATCTTACTCACTTTCCTCTCGCTGAGATCGAAGCCGGTGACCTTTACGCCGGCGTTCGCAACCAGGAGGGACGTCGGAAGTCCCATATAGCCAAGGCCCACAACGCAAACGGTATCCTGTGTTTGCGGAACCGGCTGCACATGTCGGCCCGTGACGATGTCGAGAATTCTCTCGGCGGTGTGGCCGTCTCCAAATGGGTTCGTCCAAGGGGTCATCGGGCGATTGAGAGCCGTAACCATCGCCTCTGCGTTTCGGTGCACCAAAACATTCGCGCCGACGTCGACGGTTTCGGGCCGTTCCGTGGAATCGCGAATCGTCACGCAAGGTACGCCGAGGATACAAGCTTCTTCCTGGACACCGCCGGAATCAGTAATGACGGCCGTGCAGTTCGAAAGTAAATTCAGAAAATCCGAATAGCCGACTGGATCGGTCCAGGTCAGATTCCCAGGCAAATCAATCTTGCTTTCCTTGAGAACTTTCTGCGTGCGATAGTGGATCGGCCAGCACACTTGGCCGGGGATTGTCCCAATCAGTTGGATGATTTCCTTCAGCGCATCCGGATCATCGACGTTCGCGGCTCGGTGGGACGTAAGGAGGTAGTATCCCTTCCTTTGTAATTTCAGTTCGGAAACAATCTTACTCGTTTTCTCCGCGCGAACCCGGTGAGAAAGCAAAGCGTCGACGATTGTGTTTCCGACCTTGAAGATTTTCGACTCCGGAAGACCTTCTTTTTTCAGGTAACCGACCTGCAAGTCGGTGACGGCAAAAAGATAATCCGAAATATGATCGGCGATGATCCGGTTGCTTTCTTCCGGCATGGTTTGATCAAACGAGCGCAATCCCGCCTCGATATGCCCGACCTTGATATGAAGTTTGTTCGCCGCGAGTGCGCCAGCCACCACGGTGTTCGTATCTCCTTGAACGAGCAATACATCGGGCTTTTCCGACATCAGGATCGGCTCAAGCGTGATCAATATGCGGCCCGTTTGGTTGGCGTGGCCGCCGGAGCCGACATTCAAATTGTATTTCGGTGCGGGAAGATCGAGTTCCGAGAAAAAGATCCCGTCGAGTTTCTCCGAATAATGTTGCTTCGAATGAATGATGAAGTAATCGAGCTTTCGCTTCCGGCATTCGCGAATGACCGGCGCCATCTTGATGATTTCCGGGCGAGTGCCAACGAGAATCGCGATTTTCATCATGTTCTCCATGAGCGGCTTAAACACGACCTACTGATGATACCTGGTAAAACTGCTACTCCAGAAACTTCGCCCTCAGATTTCGATTTCGTTCAATCGCCGAGGTTCGCAACGATTCAGTGCATGGATCGCCGTGCGCTGCCGGCAGTTTCCACTAGCCACCGGTGGAAGCCGGACCGTGGAGGGCAGGTCACGAAATTGTAGCCCAGCTTCGGATCCTTCTTCACGCGATCCAGCGCGCAGAGCTCCTTGATCTCCGTAATTGTCCCATCGGCAACAATCGAGAAGACCGGAAATCCGAGCTCGTCGAACACGAACCTCGTGGTAGCGTGGCTCGGATCGTTGCCGTGGTCTTCGTAGATGATCAGCGCGTCGCGCTTCAGTACCTGGTGCGCGCCCTTTAGAGCCGAGATTTCGGCTCCCTCGACATCCAGCTTGACGACGATCCGATCGTTGTCGGTCAGCTGCAGTTGCCGTGCCAGTGCATCAATCGTTGTTGATATGACCGGTTCGATGTGTGTCAAACGGCCGCCCTGTGTCTCCACGATGTGGCGCGCGGCATGATGTCCATTGGAGACGAAGAACAGGCGTTGCCCGTCGTGCTCGCTCAATGCCTTGTGGCATATCTCGAAGCGCTGACCGTTAGCGTTGCAGTTCTGTTGCAGAATCGCGATCGTTTCCCGTGACGGCTCGAGGGCAATCGCGCGTTTGCGCCCCAACATCTCTGACGTGACGAGAACGGACCAGTATCCGATGTTGGCGCCGCAATCGAAGAACAGATAGTCGACGTCTTTCAGCCGCAGTAGAAACTTCCCTATCTCCGGTTCGTAGTCGAGGTGGGGCTGGCAGATGAACGAATTCCAGTAGACGTCGTCCAGCCGAAAGTACAAGCGGCTACCGTCGGTGAAATGGACACAAGACAACTGGGAATGCAGAAGGGGCTTGATCGCCTGCATGGCGAGTCCCATTCCGCGCCCGGCAATCCGCGTAATCGCGGCGTGCAGAAGCTTCACCAGCCCCATCGAAAGCCGGCTTCCCGAAACTTCGTATTCGAATGCATCCATCTTCATGTGCTCATCCATGCTGGGCGCCGCCTTGCGATCGCGATTAGCATCGTGGTGGGTGTGAGATCGATCCCTTCGGCAGCGTAAAGGTAGGCGGCCATCCAGGCCTTCGTCGCGACCCACACGATGGTGACAACGATCGCTGTTCCCCAAATCCCGAACATCCAGGTCGCGGCGATCATGGCCACAACCCCCAATGCGGAAGTGGTGACCATGATGTTCATCGCGGCCCGCTGGTGCCCGGTCATGGTCAGTGCGATACTTCCGACGCCGAAGTATATCGACACCAACATGCCGACCGACAAGACCATCAGAACGCCGTGGGCGCGAACGAAATGCGGTCCGAACGCCATCAGCGCGATGTCGCCAACCAGTGCCAATGCCACGACGCATGCAAGGACTCCGACAAAGGCAACCAGTGTCGCACCCGACATGACACGTGTGATCTCCGGGCGACGATTCTCGTCGAATAGGCGCGCGATGAGAGGTGCTGCGGGAATGCAGAAGGTCCCCAGGAAGAAATCGAGAAGGAGCGCGATCCGATTGGCGGCGTAATAATATCCGGCGGCCTCTGCACCAACGAAGACCGAGACGATGACGATGTCGATTGTACCGAACAGGACGGTGGCAATGCTGGTCACCCAGAACGGTGCGGAAGTGGAAAAGGCATCGGCGATGCTCTCCTTCGATCGCCGCACCGCCATGGTGAACAGCCTATGGCCCTCGGCGAGACGTCGCAGGTGAATTTGCTGAAGGGCGATCAGCACGATCAGGACGCCGGCTGCGATCACGAAAACATCTGCCGCCTTCAGTGGATGGCCGTACGTTACGAAAAGAGCTGCGCCCAACAATATGATGAACAATCGCCACAACACGTCCTTTGGCACGAGTGCGAGGTTGATGGAGCCCAGCGCGCGACCGACCGAACTCTGCATTTCGATCAAGGCCAGGGGCAGTATCAGAAGCAAGCTCGCGGAATGCTCCCAGCGTCCGAATACTCCTCCCCGGCCGTAAGCGACGACGAATATGAAGAGGGCGATCACTGTCGCGGCAATGCTGCCCAAACCTGCCAGACGAACCCCTTGTGCGACGATCGAGCCGATCGCCGTATAGTCTTTCTGGGCTGCGAGAACCGGTATTTCCCTCAGCACACGGAGTTGCTGACCGACGAGGCCAATCGTCGAGGCGATCAACCCGAAGGTCATCAGCGACACGAGAGCGCCGTACTCCTCGATGCTCATCATCCTGGCGAAACTGACGCCAAAGGCGAACGTGACGACCGCACCCGAGCAACGATAGACGAAGGTCAGCGCCGATTTCCAGAAGAGGGATTCGAACATCCAAGACCCTCGCATTCACTTCCTTGAGTACTGTACAAAGCAATTGTCCTGTAGGCGTCGTGCTGTGCCGACCACGTTAATCCCCGCGCGGTCCGACCCAAAGATGAGTGGCCGTTGGGAACATCTAGGACGAACGCCAACGATGAAAACAGGGAATGATTTTGTCATTCGTGGACGCTCCTATCGAGTATATTCATCCGACTGCATTGAGCCGCGACCCTTTTGGGTTACCTATTTCGGTTCTTGGATTGACGCGCATTCGGCCACGTGCGCGGCGTCGAGCAGACAGGGGGCGGCGGGCGATGAGCGGGATTGTGCCTTCCGAAGCTGGCGGCCGTCCTGATGATCTGTCACCACGACGTCCGCTTAGGTGCGGATCCTCGATCTGACAAATCGCGCAGCATTCCGAGAGCGATGCCAAGAAGTAGGCCTCCGATGGTCGATACTCCAAGCACGATTCCGGCCTTCGGCGTACTGGCGGTCAAGGGACGTGACACCTCGGTGAGCAGGCGCGCCTCGAGCGCCGGCGAGGCTTGGTGCTGCACAACTTCCATATAACGTTGCGTGCGGACAAAATTATCATAGGTCCTTGTGGCGACTTCCGCAGCGGCTTCCAGTTCGCGGAGCTCAGCTTGCATCTTCGCGGTCGACTGCGATGCGGATGTTCCTGCATCGGTAACACCTGGGAGATTCGCGATCTCGCTCTTTTTATCCGCCACTGCCGTTTTTGCAGCCGACGCCTGGCCGCTCAATTCGTTCGTTCGTTCCTTGACCCACTTCTCACTCTGCAATGCCGATTTGTACTTCGCGTCCATTTGACCCGAGGTGTATGAGTCGACGACAGCGTTTAAGATCTGCGCGGCGCGCTCGGGGTCGCCGGAGTCGTAGGCAAGCTCGACAATGTAGGTCGAGCCGGCGCGCTTCACCGAAAGATTGCGGGCCATCGAGTCCGTGGCATAGCGCATCAAGCTATATTCCGTTTCTGCCTTGCTCCAACCGAGCATTCGGGATACCGCCCTTTTCATGCGTCGCGAAAAGCCCTGGGAGGCAAATTCGGGATCGTTTGCCAAATCGAGTTTCTGTATCACGGTGCGGGCGACACTCTCAGATCTTATGATTGCGATCTGACTTTCCACGATCGTTGACACGGACGCAGGGTCTCCCGGCGCCGCCTTCGAGTCTATGATCAGTTGCGCGTTGGCGGTGAATGTGGGTGCTGCGGCGATGAGGTAGAGCACAGCGATGACAAGCATTACCGAACACGTCAGGAGCATGAGCGAGAGATGTCGCCTTATGAAGGCCACCCCCTCTCCCAGGGGCTCGAAAGGCGACCGAGCTTCAGACGGTGTGATGTCCTGATTTGCCGAACTGTCCGGTTTATAAATCTGCAGCATTTCACGTACCTGCACTGACAATTGAACTACTCATGCTCTGCGCATCAGGCGCAATGGGACACGACGGACACGCGGATCGAATGCGTCGTGCGATCTACTAGACAAAAGATTGGCTGGCAGAAGGTGCGGCAGCCGAAGTCGCGCTAATAGGCGTTCCAATACACCTTTCTGGAAAGGAAGGTCATGATCATGATCTTGAGATCGAGAAGGAGTGACCAGTTGTCGATATAGTAGAGATCGTGCTCCACACGACGCTGCATCTTCTCGAGGGTATCGGTGTCGCCACGATACCCGTTGACCTGAGCCCAACCCGTAATGCCAGGTTTGATGTTGTGGCGACGGGAAAATAAGGAAATCAGCTCAGCAAACGTCTCGTTCTGCGAGGTTGCATGTGGACGGGGCCCAACGAGCGACATGTCGCCGACCAGGACATTGAATAACTGCGGAAGCTCGTCGATATTGGTGCGGCGCAAGAGACGGCCCAAACGGGTGACACGTGGATCGTGTCGGGTGACTGGTCTGAAATTGTCGCCATCCTCCATTACAGTCATCGATCGGAATTTCAGCACACGAATTGGCTCGTTGTTGTAGCCGTGCCGCGTCTGGCGAAATAGCACCGGCCCACGGGAATCGAGCTTGATTGCGAGAG
The DNA here is from genome assembly GCF_018596315.1 of Bradyrhizobium sp. SRL28. Classification (GTDB taxonomy): domain Bacteria; phylum Pseudomonadota; class Alphaproteobacteria; order Rhizobiales; family Xanthobacteraceae; genus Bradyrhizobium. Next base: position 153,010 of record NZ_JAHEAG010000010.1, read on the forward strand.
AAATGATGACGAAGAGGGGGCTAATCACAATAAGTCCAGCGATTGCAGCAACGACGTCGAATGCACGCTTCATTGCGCGGTTGAAAGGAGTGAGCGGGGACTGGAAGATCCGCATCGTCACCATGTCGCCGAACTGAGTGAACCGCGACACGGCCATCAGATCGATAGCTCCAACAGGAACGATATGAACGTCAACTGGCAGCTCTGATAGGGCGCTGGCAAGCGCGAGGGCAGCCGGAACATCCGGCTCCGAATTCAGAATGACAATGTCATCTGCTCGGAGCGGCCGGCAGTTCGCGACCAGTTGGCGGGCATCAGGTAGCGCTTGGACGGCGTCGGGGCGCGCCGGTACTGAAGAGTCGGCAGAGTCGGCGCGATCCGTCGGAAAGTCGAACGAGCGGATGGTCCGAATTCCAGTGGCGATTGCTCGAGCGGAAAAATGCGCGCAGTGGCTCGGGTCGCCTATGAGAATGATGCGCCTGGCGTCGATCAGCCCTGATGCAATGGCAGGCTGCAGCAATGAGAACCATATTGCCCGTGTGCAGAGGACCGAAAGGAGGACGCTCACAGCTTGGGCAATGACCGTTGCGCGCGAGTAGTCCACTGAGATTTTCAGAAGGAATATCATCGAGATGAAGAAAGAGAATGCGAAGAAGACGCTGCTGGCGCCGCTCCATAGAAACACGTGCCGGGGCTGCGTCTGGATCCGAGAATATTGCTGGCGCGCTATGGAAACGAGCAACTGCAACGAGGAGATGAGAAGGGATTCCTGGATGTAGTGGGCGGCAACTGGCGAGTCCTGCAGGATCAGCCGATGATAGAGGACGGTTGCGAAATAGGCCGCAATGGCTACGAGTAGGAATTCGGTAGCGGCTGCGAACGCTAGCAGGGCAGTCAATCGGCTCTTATCAAGCGCCCTGCCGCCAGCGACCGAATGCGCCGGAATCTTGGTAGAGGCCGGCGAGTTGGTAAAGGACGCATAACTCACCGGTCGCTCCCAGCCAGACCATTCCGTCACCCAGCAAAACAGTAGCATTCGGATCACTGGGTAGGATTGGCTATGAATGGGTAGAATTTGGGGGGTAACTACGATGGGCGATTGAGCCGCGGCAGTGCGGGACTAAATTGTCGGGAAGCAATTCGTTCTGATGCCCATCCCGGTGGGCTGATGGGAATACGAATTGAAAATCAATAGCGGACCGACCAATCGAGCATACCCAGGAAAGCACTGAACGGCCCAGCGTCAACGAGGAAACAGCACGTTAGTTTTGCGGATCGGCCGTCAGGACGGCTGCTCGGACGGGACCGATGTCCACGCGCCTGCCTTCCGCGAACAGATTCGAAGGATTTCATCCAGTGACCATGTTCCACACCGATATCTTTGGCAGTGACCTGAGTCGTTGCATCAAATGGGGCTTGGTGGCTGCTGGTCTGGCAATTTCCGTCACTCAAGCAAAGGCCGAGTATCGAATAAACATCGGAGACGTGCTGGAGGTCGCGGTGGCGGGCGTGCCAGAGCTACGGCATCGCGCTCCCGTCCAAATAGACGGAAATATTTCGTTGCCGTTGGTCGGAATGCTTCCCGTAGCCGGCCTGCCTTTGCCGCAGATCCGGGCTCAAATCGGGGCCGCATTGGCGAGCAAAGTGTTTCGACAGAGGAACCCCGATGGCCGGGAGAACGTCATCGTGATCAGCGCAGATGAGGTCACGACGATCGTAGTGGAATACAGGCCGGTCTATATAAATGGGGACGTGTCGAAGCCGGGCGAGTACCCTTATCGTCCCGCCACCACCGTACGCCAACTCGCCGCTGTGGCGGGCGGCTACGACATCATGCGCATCAGAATGAATAATCCGTATCTCGAGTCAGCGGACCTGAGAAGCGAGTACGGATCGCTTTGGACAGAGCTCGCCAAAGAACAGGCGCGTATGTGGCGCATCAAGAATGAGCTCGGAGAGGCGACGCAGCTCAATCCTGGCATTCTGACGGACGTGCCCATAGCTCGATCGGCGATTTCGGAAATCATCAATGCAGAAACGGAGTACTTGAAAACGAAGCAGAGTGATTATCAGCAGGAAAAGACGTTCCTTCAGCGTGGCGTCCGGCAGGGAGACGACCAGGTCCGCGTGTTGTCAGAGCAGCAGAAAAAAGAGGAAGAGGGAGTTCAGTCAGATCTCGAAGAACTGCAAAAAGCGTCCGATCTCTTTGCCAAGGGTTCCTTGACCAGCCCTCGCGTTACGGATGCGCGGCGCGCGGTGCTGCTGTCATCAACGCGGAAGCTGCAGACCTCTGCGCTACTAATGCAGGTCAAGAGGCAACAGGACGAGGTCGCCAGAAGGCTGGTAAAGCTCGACGACCAGCGGAGGCTCGACCTGCTCCGTGAGCTGCAAGACACCAGCGTAAAGCTCAACCAAATCCGCGAAAAGCTGCAGAGCGTCGGCGAGAAGCTCCAGTACACTGCGATGGCTCGATCACAACTCGTGCGGGGAGCCGGCAATAAGGCGGTAATTACCATCTTTAGAAAGGGCGAGAAGGGGCAGGAGCGGATTATCGCAAGCGACGATACCGAATTGCAGCCGGGTGACGCCGTCGAGGTCGCCCTGCCATACCAGGACGGTCCTGACGCGCCTTCCCGAAGGCTAAGGAGTTCATCGATAGGCCAGACCGACGCGACCGAGTCGCTGCGCGCCGGGAGGTGACGAGAGCTGCCGCAACTTCCAAACGTAATTCGTGGCGATATAAATCTGGCGGTTCGCGGCTTTTTTCCGCATATCATCTAATGGTTTTGACGGCGGGTTTTGCGTCCATTCGGGTCAGCGTTCAGAACGCCGATATGGGCACTCGGCGGCGGCTGGTCGGCAGGGATTTTACGGTTCCAGCGACCCCGCTCCGACCGCGCGTTGCTCAATGACCCGTCGCGCGCCCGAAACCGGCGAGGGAGCTTTGAGGAGTTCACGTTTCGGTAGATGGACACAACGCTCCGTGGCCGAACCCCGAAAGAGGTAGGGGAGGGTCCTCCATGCGAGTTATAGGATTCGCGTCAGCGGAGCGCATAATGACGCATCTCAGAAGCCGTATCATCAGCGAGAGGTGATTGCAGATGGACCGCGCAGTCATTCTCAATGGGGAAATGAACACCGCCTCCGGTATCGCGGGCGCGTTGCGAAACGATGCGGACGAGGCGCCGTTTGCGCAGAAGACGATGAGGCTGTCCAGGCAGGGACGGTCCGCGAGCCCGTGGGTAGCCGCGGCTATGCTCGCGATGACGTGGACGTCGGAAACGCAAGGTTTCCCGGATCAAGCGCAAAACCGTGCGGGTGCGCAACACGCGATGGCTGCCCGCAATTTCGATCCCGATGGACCGGCAGGTTATGGCGACTTCGTGGCTTTGCTGCCGAGCAGCGGCAGCAACGATAAATCGGTGCAGGTTGCGCAAGCAACGACCGGCGATCCAGGACGCCCTCCGGAACGGGAGCAGCACTGGGCGGAGACACTGTTACTTGAGCTCACGATTGCAAGGCGCGACATCGAACTGCTGCAACGTCTCTCGCAGGAGAACGATCGGGCCGAGGGACTGGAGGAGGCTCTTGCGGCCGCGCGGCGCGACGCTGAAACGCAGACCGCGATAGCGGAGAAGGCGCGTGAGCAAGCGTCCCGGCTGAAACAGGTGGGGGAGAGTGGCACGGCGGAGGTGCAAACGTCCTTGCAACAAGAGCGCGAGCGGTCCGCGCGGCTGGAACGGGATCTCGCGGCAGCGCGGCGTGATGTCGAAGCCCAGACTGCGTTGGTGGCGAGGGCAGCCGAGGAAGTTTTGCAGCGGAAGCAGGCGGCAGAATCCGGTGACGGCGAGCTGAGGCAATCGATGCAGAAGGAGCGAGAAAGGGCCGACGCACTCGCTCACGACCTCTCGATGACACGCAGCGCGATGCAAGCATCCGAGGCTCAGGCCCGAAGAGCCGGAGACGAAGCGGCGAAGCTCAGGCAGGCTATTGCAAACGACGCGCCATCGCTTTGTAAATCCGCACAGGACGAGCATGACCGGTCCGCGCGGCTGGAGCAGGATCTTGCGGCGGTACGGCGCGACGTCGAGACCCAGACGGCACTGGCGGCGAAAGCAGGCGAGGAAGCGTCCCGGCTGAAACAGGCAAGCGAGAGCAGCGAAGCGGAGCTGCAGAAGTCTGTGCAGCAGGGGCGCGAGCAGTCCGCGCGGCTGGAGCAAGATCTTGCGGCGGCGCGGCGCGACGTCGAGGCCCAAACGGCACTGGCGGCGAAAGCAAGCGAGCAAGCGTCCCGGCTGAAACAAGCAAGCGAGAGCAGCGAAGCGGAGCTGCAGAAGTCTCTGCAACAGGGGCGCGAGCGGTCCGCGCGGCTGGAGCAGGATCTTGCGGCGGTACGGCGCGACGTCGAGACCCAGACGGCACTGGCGGCGAAAGCAGGCGAGGAAGCGTCCCGGCTGAAACAGGCAAGCGAGAGCAGCGAAGCGGAGCTGCAGAAGTCTGTGCAGCAGGGGCGCGAGCAGTCCGCGCGGCTGGAGCAGGATCTTGCGGCGGCGCGGCGCGACGTCGAGGCCCAGACGGCACTGGCGGCGAAAGCAAGCGAGGAAGCGTCCCGGCTGAAACAAGCAAGCGAGAGCAGCGAAGCGGAGCTGCAGAAGTCTCTGCAACAGGGGCGCGAGCGGTCGGCGCGGCTGGAGCAGGATCTTGCGGCGGCGCGGCGCGACGTCGAGGCCCAGACGGCACTGGCGGCGAAAGCAAGCGAGGAAGCGTCCCGGCTGAAACAAGCAAGCGAGAGCAGCGGAGCGGAGCTGCAGAAGTCCCTGCAACAGGGGCGCGAGCGGTCAGCGCGGCTGGAGCAGGATCTTGCGGCGGCGCGGCGCGACGTCGAGGCCCAGACGGCACTGGCGGCGAAAGCAAGCGAGGAAACGTCCCGGCTGAAACAGGCAAGCGAGAGCAGCGAAGCGGAGCTCCAGAAGTCCCTGCAGCAGGGGCGCGAGCGGTCCACGCGGCTGGAGCAGGATCTTGCGGCGGCGCGGCGCGACGTCGAAACCCAGACAGCACTGGCGGCAAAGGCAACCGAGGAAGTTCAGCGGGCGAAGCGGGCTACGGAAGCAGATGCTGCCGAGCTGAGGCAGTCGATGCAAAAGGAGCGCGAAAGGGCCGACGCCCTTGCGCAAGGCCTCTCGATGACGCGCAGCACGCTCTATGCATATGAGGCTCACGCCCGCAAACTTGAAGACGAGGCGGCCGAATTCAAACAGGCGGCTGCCAACGGTGCGCCGTCGCTTCCTAAATCCGCACAGGACGGGAGCGATCGGACGAAGCGGCTGGAACAGGATCTCGTAACCGCACGTCGCGATCTCGATACTCAGGCTGCCTTGGCGGCCAAGGCGAGCGAGGAGGTGGTGCGGACCAGGCGGGCGGCGGAGCGCGACTCAGCCTCGTTGCGCAGCTCATTGCAGCAGGAGCGGGCTCGGGCCGAACAGCTCGAGCGGGATCTCGCGCTTGCGAAGCAGGTTGCACCCAATGCCGTGACGGTTGGCTCGATCACGCGGGACAAGCCTGCGGAAAACGCGAAGTCAGTCGCCGACTGGTCACCAGCGGCGGGCGTTCGGAGCGATGCCCAGCCCAATTCCAAGAAAGTCGGGGTGGCGGCAGCCTTGCTTGCGCGTGCGAGCTCGCTGCTCGGGCAGGGAGACATAGGCGCGGCGCGGATTGTGCTGGAGCGCGCCGTCGAGATGGGTAGCGTCCAGGCAAGCTTCTCGCTCGCAGAAACCTATGATCCCTTGATCCTTGCCAAATGGGGAACTCTTGGAACGCGCGGCGATGCGGTCAGGGCGCAAGACCTCTACGCGAAAGCCGACGCCGCAGGAATCAAGGAGGCGAAAGCGCGGATTGAGGCGCTGCGTCGGTAGCACCAGTTTGGGCGAACACGAAAGGTGTCCGAGACAGCCTTATTGAGCGGGGATGCCGGCCACATTGGAGCAGACACTCGTTGCCAGTTCATCCACGAGCGTATTTTGACAGTTGCCCTGTCGCGATCGCGAGGCCGCGCTATACCGCTATACGTAGACGATTTCAATGAACGGGCTGCGACTGTTCTGGAATCGTCAAGACCTAGGTGCCGCGATAGCCATTCGGGTTTTTCATCTGCCAACGCCAGTGGTCGGTACACATCTGCGTCAATGATCGGCTTGATCTCCAACCCAACAGTCTCCTCGCGAGCGTCGGATCAGCGTAACAGGTTGCGACATCACCGACCCTGCGTTCGTCTATGACATAGGGAATTGGTCTGCCGCTCACGACCTCGAATGCCCGAACCACCTCCAGGACGCTGCTGCCGTTTCCTGTGCCGAGATTGACGGTCAGTACGCCGGGCTGTTTCAGGTGGCTCAAAGCACTTAGATGTCCGGATGCAAGATCCACGACATGAATGAAGTCGCGGATTCCTGTGCCATCCGGAGTATCATAGTCGTTTCCCCAAATGTGTAGTTCCTCACGCTTTCCGATTGCCACTTGCGCCACAAACGGCAACAGGTTGTTCGGAACGCCCAGAGGATCTTCTCCGATGAGTCCGCTTTCATGCGCGCCAACCGGATTGAAGTAGCGCAAAACACCAATCCGCCAATCGTCGTCGGACCTATAAAGATCCTTTAGTATTTCTTCGATGAAAAGCTTCGTGCGGCCGTACGGATTTGTCGGTCCGACGGGATGCTTCTCGTCCAGCGGCAGGTACGTAGGAGCGCCATAAACGGTCGCGGACGAGCTAAAAACGAGTGTCTTTACGCTTGCTCTCGTCATGGCTGACACAAGCCGCATCGTTCCCCAGACGTTGTTCTCGTAATAGGTCATGGGCCGAACGTTGGAATCGCCTACCGCTTTGAACCCCGCGAGGTGAATAACGGCGGTCACTTCGTAAGCGCGCAGTATCTCGTAGATCGCCTCTTCATTGCAAATGTCGGCATGTCGAAAGACGAGCGATCGTCCGCAGATGGTTTGTACACGTTCGAGAGACGCTTCGTTGCTGTTGGAGAGGTTGTCGACTGCGACGACATTGAGCCCAGCGTCAAGCAACGCGACAGCGACATGGGACCCGATATAGCCAGCGCCTCCGGTCAATAAAATCATGTCGGAGCTTTCCGTTCGGTACTTGCGCGGTCATGACCAATCCTAGCAGAGCTTGCGGTATTCAGACAGCTTATGCTTGTGTTCAGGTAGCGGCGTCCCGTGCCCGACCATCTCGCGGCGTTCGCAACTCTGGTCACGCGGAATTTGCGATGAACGCCGACGGAGCTTGCGTCCGTGATGGCGTGCATGGGCTCGATGTCGACGCTCATGTGAGAGCACTTAGGTATTATTGACGAGGGGCTACTTGGTGTTGAAATAGTGGAGCGGCTGAGCGTATAACGGGCAAATCAATCCAAACCGAAGTCAACCTCGAAGGCAGGAGCGCCGCTGGCGTCGATCCTGTCTTACACAAGGTCGCGTGCGACTGGCTCAGTCGCAATCGACAGCTTTCGGTGTAGTTCCGCTCACGAAACAGGGGACGCGAGAGTCCTGACAGTTGCCTGGCCTACTTGCCGAGCCGCGCTGTTCCGTTGCGTATCAGGCGACCAATATTGGGAGCCTTCACGCGATTTGCGGGTTGATTGATCAACTCTGGTCGTACTATTCCCTCGATCTGCTTGATATCGGAAACAATCGGGAGCGAATCCGGAAATTGCTCGCTTGTAGTGGAGCCGTCAATTATCGGCCGCACCAGTGAACCGTTGTTCATACCCCAAATTGCCGCTTGGGTTCGGTTCTGGACCCGGATCTTGCGAAGGATCGCCTTGACGTGGACCTTCACGGTCGCCTCCGCGATATCGATCTTGCGCGCTATGCACTTGTTGGAATCGCCCGCGATCAGGCATCGCATGATTGATTTTTCGCGGGGGGACAATTGTTGCGTAATGCTGCGCTCCGCCGTGAAGGCGATCGCCCGATCATTGTCGTTGCGCAGCTCCGCCTTGGCGAAGTGGTCTCTTTGAGAGTGGAGAATGGATGCCATGAATGCCGGCGGGAAGATTGTTTCGCCCATCATCACCAGTTCGATGGATTTGACGAATACATCGCACGTCATGACGTCGATGAAATAGCCGCTGGCGCCCGCCCGAAATGCGGAAACCATCTCGTCTAGCCGATAGTGATCGGCCACCACCGCAATGCGTGCTTTCGGATTCCGCTCCCGCAGGAGCTCGATTTGTTCAACCACGGCTTCGAAATCATCGCCCGCATGGACAATGAGAACCAGCAATGGGTGCGATTGGAGTTTGTGCGGCGACAAATCGTCAGCGCATGACACCGACGCTATGGTGCGAAAATTTGCCGCGCTTAGAATTCTAGCAATTCCCTCTCTGATTAGAACGCTTTTCCCAACAATGAACGTTGCAAAAGATTGCCGCCTCGCCATTTTACTCTCCCAGCCATTTACGCAATTGAAAATATCGACAATTCCGAAGACGCCGTATCAACAACAATTCCGAAGACGCCGTAGGCCTTGAATTAGCGCTTTTCCGACCAATTGAATCTTCTTCTTCGTCGGCTTGTTTCTAAGAATTCGGCAGGCTTTAGTCGGGTAGAATTGTTCTCCTTTCACAACATCGGGTTGGTGGATTTCGAGTACCCAAAATTAATAAGCCTTTTGTGAATGTTAGATTCGAATTGCCGTTATCCCTATATATCTTCGGTTATAAGCCTTCCGTTATGCGCGGGGCATGTCGTTCATAATAGCAGCCCCTTTCTGACGTCCGAGATGAGGTGCTCGCGACATTCTCTGAGCGAATTAGACGTGCGATGTCGATCGATCGTTGCAAAATTTCGATCGAAGCTACCACTTGCCAGAACTTCATCCGCGAGCGCTTAAGGGGTGGAAAGCGCACTCGCATCCCGCAGTTCTACGGGCGCTTCGTCTTCCAGGAATGTGCGGAGGTACCAAGAAAGGGAAGCCAACTCTCGCTACCTCCGCTTCTGTTGCGATGCAGCATTAGCCATACCGTCATGATCGATATATAGTATTACGGCATCGCGCAGGGGGAGACGAACAAAGGCTGGGGGGCGGGGTTTAACATTGGGGGACAGGCTGAGGACTGCCCAATGCGTCGTATCACCGTCGTGATTGCGGATCGGCATCCCGTCGTTTTGCACGGCTTGAGCAGCGTGCTTGGGGCCCATTCCGATTTCCACATTGTTGCATCTTGCAGCGGTGGTTCGGGCTACGTCGAAGCAATTCGGAATCTGGCGCCGGACATAGCCATTCTCGACGGCTCGATGCCTGGCGTGACCGGGCCGGAGATCCTCTCCATCGTAAATGCCGAGAATTCTTCCACGCGGGTCGTCTTTTTCATCTCATCTGAAGTGGAACGTGAGCTGGTCATGTCAGCCGCGGTCGACGGTTACAGCTTCATCTCAAAGGACGTAGCGCCCGAAATTCTCGTGCAGTCCTTGCGCCAGATTGCGAAAGGCCGGCGGCTGTTGCCGCTGCCCACAGTCGATCAGGCCGTATTGCGGGAGCAAAGTACGATCACGGAGAACGCACTGGCTGTGCTGACAGACCGGGAGCGCCAGATCATGCGGTTGGTGTCCGAAGGTCTGTCGAACAAGGAAATTGGCCGACGCCTGAACATTACCGACGGCACCATCAAGGTGCATCTTCATCACATCTTTCAGAAACTTGAAATCAGCAACCGAACGGTACTCGCGGCCATTGCGATCTCGCAGGATGACGGCGCGGGTCTCGCCCCGGAACATGAATCGTTTCGGTCTCGCCGTGGTTTAGCAACGAATGAAGAGCGAGATTGAATCACCCTCGATCACAAGCAGTCTGATCTGCGCTTATTGGCCAGGACGGGGGCACGCCGCGCGGCTGGTTCGGCAGGAAAGCCTGTTGGCAAGACCCACTCAAGTCCGTGAGTTGATATCTCTGATTTGGACGACGACGCGTGCGCCGTGACATCAAAGAAAAGCGCAAAGAGAAGCAACGTGTGTCATGCAGCAGCATTCAGGCGGAGACGAGGGAATAGCTCGTGCTTCTACCGCCGCCTTCGTCCTTGGCGAGGATGCCCTGGTCAACGAGATCCCGAATGTCGCGCAAGGCCGTATCGGGCGAGCACTTCTCGATTGTTGCCCATTTGCTCGAGGTAAGTTTTCCATCGAAGCCGTCCAGCAGACGATTGAGCATATCGCGCTGCCGGTCACTGAACCTGGCCGTGGCATGCCGCTTCCAGAATTCCGTCTTTTCGAGCACAGCTGCGAGAATAGTATTAGCTCCGCCGAAGGCGCGGTCGAGACAGTCTAAGAACCACTCAAGCCACGACGTGACGTTGAGGTCGCCCTTCTGGGTACTCTCCAGCATGTCGTAGTAGGTTTTCCGCTCCGCACGTATTTGGGCGGACATGCTGTAGAAGCGTTGCGGGCTTCCTTCAGAACGGGCAAGCGACATGTCGGCGATGGCGCGCGCAATCCGTCCATTGCCATCCTCGAAGGGGTGGATGGTCACGAACCAAAGATGCGCGATCGCGGCCTTGATGATCGGATCGATGTTTTCTTCCGTGTTGTACCAATTGAGAAACGCGGTCATTTCGCCGTCAAGCTTGTCCGCCGTCGGTGCCTCGTAATGCACGCGTTCGCGTCCGTAATCGCCGGAGACGATCTGCATCGGTCCTGCCGACGCGTCGCGCCAGGCTCCCACAGTGATCTTCTTCATGTTGCTGCGGCCCGTCGGGAAGAGCGATGCATGCCAGCCGAAAAGTCTCTCTGCCGTAAGCTCGGCTTTGAATTTCTGAGTGGCGTCGAGCATCATCTCGACAATGCCTTCGACATTGCGATCTGCCGACGGCAAAGCGCCCGCGTCCGTGCCAAGGCGACGCGCGAGCGATGAGCGCACCGCGTTCTTGTCGAGCTTTTCTCCCTCGATGTCGCTGGACTTGAGGACTTCTTCGGTCAGGGTGGTCAGGACAGCTTCTTCCTGCTGGGAGAAACCTAGTCCCTGCATCCGGCCAAGAAGCTGCCCCTGCCGCAGCCGAACCGCGGCAAGCTGCTTTGCCAGGGTGTTCGAATCCCAGGAAAAGTGAGGCCAATCAGGTAGTTGGTGGATATAATTCATCATTTACCGCAGTTTCTGCGGAGAATATACCAGCTATTCTCCGCATCCGCAAGGCTATTTTCCGCAAATTATGCGGAGAATAGAGCGGCCATTCCCTGCATCGGCCCAAATCCCAGCATCGGACGATGGATTGAGCCCGGGTTAGCGAGAGCGGTCCGCTCTTCAGTTCGCCCGGAGGGACGTTCTACGACCCAACTCGGCCACGTAACCCAAAGTCCTTGGGAGGATCGTTCGTTGCTTTCGATGAAAGGACCGTCGGTTCGGGCGAGTGGAGCGGGGCCATTCGTTCGCACGCAATCATAATCGCTTCGTCGAATGAGTATAACCCGGCGCGCTTTCGTGCAGTCTGATCCCACGAACGCGCGAACGAGGTTCTTCGATTTCGCTTACCTACCGGCGCGCCGTCTTGTGCGCAGCGCAATCGATCTCACCTCGACGCGTTTGCAACGCGGGTTTTGTTGCGGATCACGATCTTTGTTTTCGATTGAATGTGCTCCGTTCTCGCCGTCTTTCATCGCGCCGTTCACGCCGCGCTATGAAGGGCAGGGAATGTTTCTGATAAAGATATCTCCGGCGTGCTCCTCGGGCATGCAGCGCCGGCCTCACAAACTCCCGCCGTTGATCATGACCGACATCTCCCGTCATGGCATGCTGGATGCGAAGATTGCGATTCATAAGTGTGCTGGCCGTGATGGCGGCGCTCCTGGTTGCTTCCCTGGTTTCGGGGCGGGAAACTCCCACTCCCGATGCCTCTCGCAAATGAATAACATCCCTGCGTTTGCACGACGGCTAACCCGTTTCAAAGCGGTAGCTTTTCCCATTTATCTGCGGCTAATGTGCCGCCAAACGGGAGAGAAGCAGCATGAATGAGGGGACCCCCCTGCGGCCGGCGCGGAATATCGAACTCGGCGCCAGCGGTGAAGAATTCCAGAATCTTCATGAATTCATCCGAAAAGCCCGCTCCCGGCTGAACCAGAACGCATGGGACTATATCGTCGGCGCCTCCGAGACGGAGACCACCATGCGCCGCAACCGCATGGCGCTCGACGAGATTGCATTCCGGCCGCGGGTGCTGCGCAATGTCGCTGAGGTCGACGCCTCGACCGAGGTATTCGGTCGTCGCTTGCGGTTGCCTGTCATGATTGCGCCGGTCGGCGCGCTCGAGATTTTCGATCCCGATTCAGGCGCGGCGGTCGCGCGGGGAGCCGGTCAGTTCGGCGCGGCTCACATGTTGAGTTCGGTGTCCGAACCGGGGCTTGAGGCCACCGCCAAGGCCGCACCCGACGCGTTGCGCATTTACCAGCTCTATGTCCGAGGCGACGATGCCTTTGTCGAAGACGTTGTCAGCCGCAGCATCGACAACGGTTATGCCGCATTCTGCCTGACCGTCGATACGGCGCATTATAGCCGGCGCGAGCGCGATATAGCCAAGCGGTATGTCCGAGAAAGCCGCATCCGGGCCACCGGCGGCGACTTCCAGAAGGGGCTGGAATGGCGCACCGTAAAGCTGATCAAGGACAAGTATGATATTCCGCTGGTGATCAAGGGTATTGCGACCGCGGAAGACGCCGCCATCGCGCTCGATCATGGCGTGGATTGGATCTATGTGTCGAACCACGGCGGCCGCCAGCTCGACCATGGACGCGGTGCGATGCACGTCCTGCCGGAAATCGTCGACGCCGTTGCCGGCCGCGCCAGGATCATGGTCGACGGTTCGTTCTGCCGTGGCACCGACATCGTGAAGGCGATCGCCTCCGGCGCTGATCTGGTTGGCATCGGCCGCCTGCAATGCTGGGCACTCGCAGCCGCGGGTGAAGCCGGCATCGTGCGGATGCTGGAGCTGCTGGAAGATGAGGTGATCCGCTGCCTCGGGCTGCTCGGCGTCACCAGCCTTGCCGAACTCGACAAGTCCTACCTGCATGCGGCGACCGCGACGAATCTGCCGAGCGTGTTCAGCGCCTTTCCACTGCTGGATATCGAACCCTATCGCTATTGAGAAGGGCGGCCGCGCGGGGTTCTTTCGCCTGAAACCAGCCCCGTCGTTTCCGGAGTTGGTCGCTCGTCAGGGAACCTGGCGGGCAACCCCGCATTATCAGGTGCGCCGAGGACGGCGCCGCCAAACCCGAGTCTGATCTCCCATGGTCAAGTAGCCGCAGGCGAATGGCAGAAAATCCTTTCGCTCAATTCAGCCTTGAGAAGGCAATCGACCTTCGCTGGACGTTGCGGGATATTCAGGCTCGCCGGCTGAAAATGTCGCCGGTCAGCGACGAAGATTTGAGGACATTGACGGGCCTCGGCCTGGTCGACGTGCGCGACGAAGGGCTCGTGCTGACGCCGGCTGGAATCGCCGTGCTGAACAGGGAGTGATCAGCGCGCCTTCAGGAAGCTCTCGCCGGAGTCGCAGGGCGTGCAGCGGTAGGTCAAGACGTCATAATGCTGGTCGCGCGGCTCGATCATGGCCAGGCGCATCTGTGCGCCGCATTTCATGCAGGGCATTTCTATGCTGGTTTGAAACCGTGTGCAGGTTGGCGTCGGCCGAAACGTTTGTAGCATCGTATCCCCATGTCCCAAGAGACTTAAAACCAGAGACGCAACGCCACCGACAATCGACCCTTAACCCGAATCACTATGCCACACTGTTGCCACCATTGGAATCGGCTGCTGCACCCGTATGGCTACGGACCGCGAGGGAAGGAAATCATTCCTTGGGATTGCGCCAGCCCGGATGCCGGCGGCCAAAGTCCATGCCCGCAAGTCGGTCCATTCCGACGCAGACGCAGCCGGGAATTGTGCTAACCTGCCATAGTCGACATTGGAGAAGCGACCATGACTGAACCGAAACTCGAAGTCCCGGCCGAGCTGCGCGATCTGGCCGAGAAAACCATCGATCAGGCAGAAAAGGCGTTCGGCATGTTCTTCGATGCCGCCGGAAAATCCATGACGTCGATGCCCGGCGCGGGTACGGAAATTTCCAGGCAGGCGCTATCGTTCACCGAACAGAATATGAAGGCTGCGTTCGAGCATGCCCGCAAACTGGTTCATGCGACCGACCTTCAGGAAGCGATGCGGATCCAGTCCGAATTCCTGCGCAGCCAGTTCACCAACGCCGGGGAACATATGCGTCAGATCACCGGCGGCGTCATTTCGGCCGCTAAAGATTCGACGAAAGGCAAGTTCTGAGCCGGCGTACTAGCGGCGGCGCGCGATCGCGACACCGAACAGAAAGGCGACGAACAGGCTGGCCAGCGGCGCTTCGCGGGTAATTGCGCTGATGGTGGAGAGCGGCATCCCCGGTTGCCGTGCCGCCGAGATCGCGTCGCTGAGACGACCGACCGCGGCCTGCAGCCCGGCGGACACTTCCGTGAGCGTGCGTGACACATCGGTCGCGGTATCGATGGCGCGTTCCGCCATGCCGGGCTGCGATGGCTCTGTGGGTTCGATTTTCACGGTCTGCAACTCACTCGGTCGCTCGGCATTTGCCGGGCAACGGCTGATGTCCTTACAATACGAAATCAGGACATTTGTTCCCGCAAGCTATCGCCTTCGATAAGGAACCTTGGTGCTCGTCGGGATTTAATCTCGTCAGAGGAAATCAACGCGGGTTTTCATATGGCGAAGGTTTTGACGGAAGATCGTCTGAGTCGGTCTGGTGGCGCGCCTCTGAAGGTTGCGATTGCAGTCGCAGTTCTCGGCGTGCTCGGCATGCTGATCGTCGATCATGGGCCATGGAACAAGCCGAAGATGCAGCCGGCCTTCATGACGAGTTACAGCTCCACCGGTGAAGCTGCCCGGGCCGCCGGCGCCAAGGTCATGCCGACCGAACCGAAGCTGCAGGTGGAGCCTGAGCCACCTGTGCCAAAGCCCGTTCATCCGGTGAACCCGGCGCCGCAGTAACGCGCGCCGTTTGACACGTCGGGCAAATCACCGGCATAACGGCATCATCGCGCAACTTCGCCAGCTTCCGAACGAATGCGTCAGCGCACGCTGACGAATGCGCCCCAGCACGCAGCCAACCCTGCAGCCACCAGCACGAGCAGCGGATTGTCGCAGAACGGGCTGCCATATTGGCACATCGCGACACCCAGCGAGCCGATCTCGTGACGGCTCGCTGCATAGAACAAGCCCGACAGAATCGTGAGCACGGCAGCAACGAAAAACATCCGACAGCCTCCTTGCGCTCGGTTGGGCCGCAGGTTGCGCCGTCCATGGCCCAACGATTTCGTTTCGATGTTGCTGTGCTGAATCTGGTTTGCTTTGGCCACTTGACGCGTCGGGCAAATCAGGGGCACATTGGCATCATCGCCGATATCATAGAGCCCGCGCCGGAAACGGCGGCGGGCTTTTCATTTCGCAGACAATCACCAGTCACAAGACAATCACCAGAGCGGTTTCAATTTGTCGAAACCGTTTCGTCGAATTTTCTGCAATTTGTTGACTGCTTGAAAACGGTTTGACATGTCGGGCAAATCACCGGCATAACGCCATCATCGCAAAAATTGCAAAAGCCCGCACGGAGAAATCCGTCGCGGGCTTTTTGTTTGGAATCCTCGAATCGGACGGCGGCCGCACATCGACGCCGCAACTCCCAACGCCCTCGCCCGGGCGTCGCGAGCGTGCCGTCGTCCGAGCCTTTCATCACACAATTGGTCGGCATGCGCGAACATGTCGGCCTGCGGCGCGGATCGTCACCGCCGCACGCGGTCCCCAACGGGACGCGGCGCGCAACAAGGACTGGAGCATTGGCCGGACGCTTACCATGCTCGAGCAATATAACGGCCTCGGTTACGCCGCGCGCGGGAGGCCGTCGCCTTACATCTGGTCCGGCACCGATCAGTATAGGTCCGGCAAGTATGTCCGCGACGGAGTCTACGATTCGAACGTCGTCGACAGCCAGCCTGGTTGCGCCGGCCTGCTGATGGCGATGATGGCGCTCGATCCCACCATCACGTTCACGGGTGCGACGATCACGCCGGCGATTTCGGTCACGACGAGTCCGGCCGAAAAGCGCGCCGCGCCATCCATCGCCAATCCGGCGAAAGGCTCCATCGGTGCGTTCATTGCCAACATCTTCAACGCCGTTTTCAGGAGGAACGCATGATCACCACATGGAACAAGATCAAGGCATGGTTCAAGGATTCCGTGACGATCCTCTGGGCACGTATCCAGTACGTCGTCGGCATCGTCGGAGCTGGGCTCATCGGGGCGTTCTCGGGATACGACTTCACGCAGCTGTCGAGCATGGACGCCAGGTCAGCGTTCAAGATGCTGGCCTTTGCTGCGCTGGCTGGCGTGATTACCGAAGTTTGCCGTCGCCGGACGCTCTGACATGAAGATCGCTTTCGTCCTGCTGACATGGGCGGCCGTGCTGGCCGGCGCATGGGTGATCTGGATGGCGAGCCAGCTCCACCAGGTCCGTCCCGGTGTGTTTGGTGCCGAAGGGCTGGCGGTCGTGTTCGCGGTGTGGATGACGCTGGAGGCGCGCAAATGTGGATGACCATCATCAGTTTCATCGGCGGTCCCGTAATCAAGGGCCTGATCGACGGTTACAAGGCCAAGCTGGCGGCCGGCAATACGTCGGAAAAGATCGCGAGCGAAACGGCGTCTGCGGAGATCGCGGCGCAGGTCTCCGAAACCAACGCCATCATGCAGTATCGCATCGCCGAGATCGGACACTGGTATGAGCCGGACAAGCTGATGGGATATTTCGTGACGATCTATTTCGGCAAGCTGCTGATCTGGGACAAAGTTCTCGGCCTTGGCACAACCGATCCGCTCGCGGGCTTTGCGGCGATCACCTCGAATCTCGTGGTGTCGTTCTATTTCGCCAAGCGGGGTTTCGAGAACGTGGCGCGGATCATCAAGCGATGACCGGGGAGCAGGCTGCGGATGTCAGGGCCATCGTCGTCGAGACCTTGGCCGAACAGCAGAGGATTCGTCATGACGATATCGATGCAGTGGTTCTCAAAGCCGTCGCGACGACACTGACCTCGTTCGGAATCGACGAGGAAGACCGTAAAGAGTTGCGCGCGGATTTTCAGCATCTGCGACGCTGGCGCCGAAGCGTCGAGCAGGCACAGAGCTACACCTTCAAGGCGGTCATCACGGTGATCGTAACCGGGTTCGTCGGGGCCGTGTGGCTCGGTATCAAGGCGACGCTCGGAAAATGATCTGCGGACGTGCCGAAATACTAACGATGAGCACGAACTCAGGTGCAACGATGTATCGGATTCGCGAGGTTGACGGGAGTGACGATGACATTGCGGACTCGCTCGCAGAACTTCATCAGTTGACATTCCTTGACGCCGCTCCCGTTCCCAAATTCGATCAAGGGCACTGGTGGCTTGCCTTTCGCGGAACAGAGCCGGTCGCCTTCGCCGGTATCATTCCGTCCACGCATGTTTTTAACGCCGGCTATTTTTGCCGTGTTGGTGTGCTGGGCAAGCATTACGGACACCGGCTTCAGTTGCGCCTGATGCGAGCCATGGAGGCGCGTGCGCGTCTGAACGGGTGGTGTTCGATCATCTCCGACACCACAGATAATATGCACTCAGCCAACAACTTTATTCGCGCAGGCTATCGCCTCTTCAGCCCCAGGACCCCTTGGGCCTGGCCGAATACGCTTTATTGGCGCAAGGACGTAAAGTAGCTGCTCGTCCGTTGCGTACCTCAAATTGCTTAACTCGCCCGGTGGCCTTGTGGCCGCCGGGCCTTTTTGCGTTTTTGGGGCCGGCGCCCTGTAGTGGAGTAGCCATGCTTCCCTTGCGCCTTGATCATTGGCGGTCAGCCGGTAGACTGGCAAAGCTCGGGCGGCGCAAAGCAACGGAGCAGGCGAGGAAACCTATGGCTGGAGACGGCGGAAAGCCGGATGCAGGTTCGTCCGCGGGGCCGGGCGCGGACAGCTATGTCGCCATGGTTGCTCGTGCCAAGGCTCTGATTCCAGAATTGCGCGATCGTGCTTCAAAGACGGAAGAGCTTCGGCGCCTGCCGCCGGAGACCGAGCGCGATTTGCATGACGCTGGTTTGTTCCGAATTGTGCAACCCAAACGCGTTGGAGGTGCCGAGCTTGACTATGTCGCTCTGGTCGATTGCGCCGACGCGCTGGGGCAGGCGGACGCTTCCGTGGCGTGGAATTTCGCCAATCTTGCCAGCCATCACTGGATGCTGGGCATGTTTGATCGGCAGGCGCAGGACGCCGTCTGGGGCAGGAATGCCGATGCGTTGATCGCGTCGTCCTTCATCTTTCCAGCCGGCCGCGCCCAAAAGGTCGATGGCGGATACGTCCTGCGTGGTCATTGGCCGTTCTCCTCGGGCGTCGAGTCTTGCGACTGGAACATGCTTGCCGGTGTGGTGTCTTCCGACGATGAGGCTGATGGTATCGAATATCGGATATTCCTGCTCAACAAGAGCGGCTACAAGATCAACGACACGTGGAACGCGACGGGGCTCAGCGGTACGGGGTCGAACGACGTATGGGCCGAGGGTGCCTTTGTTGCGGAGAACATGACCGTCGCGGTCAGTGATCTGACCGGTGGCCCGACGCCAGGAAGCGCCGTCAATCCAAATGCGCTGTACGGGTTGCCGGTGTTCTCGCTGTTTCCCTACGTTTTGTCGGGTGTCGGTTTGGGCAATGCGCAGGCCTGCCTGAATGACTATGTCGGGTTCGCGCGGTATCGGGCCTCGACCTACAATCGTGCCAAGCTCAGCGACCTGCAGACAACGCAAATCAAGATCGCGGAGGCATCCGCCAAGATCGACGCGGCCCGTCTCGTCATGCGCACGAACTGCATCGATGCGATGGCTGACGCGAGGCGGGGCTACATTCCCGACCTTGCAGGCAAGACGAGGCTGCGGCGGGACGGAGCATTCGCGGTGAACCTCTGCACCGAGGCGGTCTCGTTGTTGTTCGCGGCAAGCGGTGCGCGTAGCCTGTTCACGTCAGGCGCGCTGCAGCGGCAATTCCGCGACGCTCACGCGGTGAATTCTCACCTCGCATTCAATTTCGATGCGGCGGGAACCAATTATGGACGTGTGGCGCTTGGCCTGCCGTCCGAAAACCTGACGCTCTGAGGCTTGGCGGATGTCTGACGCACCCAAACATCCAGCCGATCCGGCCAACGAGTTTGCCAGTGACAACTCGGCGATCGATCCCCGGGACTTTCGCAATGCACTTGGCACCTTCGCCACAGGCGTCACCATCGTCACGGCGATGGCGGCGGATGGAAGGCCGTATGGCGTGACCTGCAATTCCTTTGCCTCGGTGTCGCTCAATCCGCCGCTGGTATTGTGGAGTCTGGGGATGTTTTCTCAGGGACTCACGATCTTCCAGAATGCCAGTCATTTCACGGTCAATGTTCTCGGAGCTTCCCAAGAAGCACTGGCGTCTCAGTTTGCAAAATCGTCGGACGACAAGTTCGCGGGCGTGAGCTGGACGCCGGGGCTTGGCAACGCGCCGGTGCTGACCGACAGCGTCGCCAATTTCCAGTGTCGCGCGGCCAATCGGTATTATGGCGGAGACCACATCATCTTCCTGGGCGCCGTCGAAGCCTACACCTATAATCGGCAGGAACCGCTGCTGTTTGCGCGGGGCAGCTTCGGCCGGTTTATTGCCGCGGATGGCAAGAAGTCCTCGTGAGCTGGTCGCCGAAGCTAGCTGGATCCCTCGCGGTCCTGCGGTAGACCCTAATTCTTTGCCATCTCTGCGCGATACCAGTCGCCGATCTCGCTGGCTGTCATCAGTGCGACGCCGTTGTGACCGAGGACGTAGTCGAGCAGCGCCTCCAGATACTTGATGCGATGCGGCACACCCGTGATGTAGGGGTGAATCGATATTGCCATGATCCGCGCGTTCGATGCGCCTTCGAGATATAGCCGGTCGAACTGATCGGTGCAGCGTTTCAGGAACTGCTCGGAAGGCAGATGCTGCAGGGCGTGGATGACGATATCATTAGTTTCGACCGAATAGGGGATTGTGGTTATGACGCCGTGAGGCGTGGCGATGTCCTGCGGCAGATCGTCGATCACCCAGTCCGCGACATACTCGATGCCGTTGAGGCGAAGCAGATCAAGGGTTTCCTCGGTCTCCGTGAGGCCGGGGCTTTCCCATGACCGTGGCGGCTTCGCTGCAAATTTCGAAATTGTCTCGACCGAGCGCTTAATGGCATCCGCCTGGTTCTCGACCTTGTGCATCGGCCCCTGCACGAAACCGTGCCCCATGAATTCGAATCCCGCTTCCAGCGCCGCTGACGCGACACGCGGATAGGAATTGCAGACATTGGCATTGATTGCCAGGGTCACCGGCATTTTGCGGTCGGTCAGTGCCTTGAACTGACGCCAGAAGCCGGCGCGCATTCCGTATTCATGCCATGACCAGTTCGGCACGTCCGGCAGTAGCGGCTGCCCCATTGGCGGGCTCAGCACCGTGCGAGGCATGGCGTTCTCGATCCGCCATTCCTCGACATTGAGGATGACCCATACCGCAAGCTTCTTGCCGCCGGGAAGCGTCAGCTTCGGTCGGTCGACTTGTGCTTGATAGGGGATGCGATCGCTCAGCGCCACGGCAAGCTTTCCTGGTGTAGATGGACTATTCGGCGGCCTTGGAGGAGCTGGACGCGCTGGCATTGACGCGCGGCATGACCTTTTCGGCCATCAGAATCATTGACTGGCGTCCGAGTTCGCGATCTTTCCAATCCTTGCCGGCATAGAGCAGTGTGCCAAAAGGCCCGGTCTCCTCCTGAAAAGCCAGCAGTTGGTCGGCCACGCTCTCCGGCGTGCCATGAATGATCAGCTTGTCGCAGATCGACTCCAGCGTCACCTCATCGTCGGGCTGATCGCGGCGCGTTTTGAACAATTCGATACGACCGCCGCGCTTCAGCTTGGTGAACAGCGAGCGATAGTAATAAACATAGGGTCCATTCGGATCGGTGGCGTAGGCTTTCGCCGTTGCTGCGTCCTTGGCGACGAACACGCTCTTGGCGACGCGCCAATTCGCCGGGTCCGCGGGACGGCCGGCGCGTTCGCATCCCTCTACATATTTGGGCCAATGGCTTTTCACCCAGGCCGGCATCAGGAAGTTTGCCGAGATTGGCTCCCAGCCGCGCGCGGCGGCTTCCGTCACACCCTTTGAGAACGGCGCCACCGCCGTGACCACGATCGGCGGGTGCGGCCGTTGCAGTGGGCGCGGAATGAAGCCCTGGCCGATGTCCTCGATCAGGGTCTTCTGAACCGATATGTTCCAGAATTGGCCCTGAAGATTATAGGGCGGCTCGCTTGCCCAGATCTGAAGCACCTGATTGATCGCCTCCAGGAACATGGCATTCCTGTCCACCTCGAGGTTGCCGAATACTTCGGCGTCCGACAGCAGGCCACCGGGGCTGATGCCGAAGATCAGGCGTCCGTCGAGCATATGATCAAGCATCGCGATCGAGGCTGCAATCGCCGCCGGATGAGCGTTGGGCATGTTGACGGTGCCGGTGCCAAGCTTGATCTGCCTGGTTGCGGCTGCGAGCCACGCGATGAAAGCTATGCAAGAAGTAATATTCTCGGCCTTGTCGGTGACATGCTCGCCGACATAGGCTTCGGTGAAGCCGAGTTCGTCGGCCAGCAGGAAAGCCTCGCGGTCCTCCTTGAGCGAAAGCCGCCAATCCTTGTCGACAGGATGAATCGGCATCGTAAAAAACCCAAGCTTCATGGTCTGCTCTTCCCCAAAGGCAGGCTTTTGTTTGGCACAGAACGTGCGTCGTTCGTCGCTCGAAAACAAGTTCAAAGTCGAAATAATCATTCTATAACAAACTTGACCTTTGGCGGTCTCAGCCGTCTAATCCCGCGAAAATGCCGATAGTATTGGCCGGGGAGGTCACACCAAACATGAAGGCCTCGGCTTTCGCTTACGCCCGCGCGACCAGCGTCGCAGATGCGCTGGAGTTGCTGACCGCGCATGGCGAAAGGGCCAAGGTGTTGTCGGGCGGCCAAAGCCTGCTGCCGGCGATGAATTTGCGCCTGATCGCGCCCGAACTCATTATCGATATCGGCGCGTTAACCGAGTTGCGTGGAGTTGTGGTGAAGGAAGGCGTCCTCACCATCGGTGCGCTGACGTGCCACGCCGATCTCCTGAAATCTCCGGAAATAGCAGCCCACGCTCCCTTGCTGACGGATGCGGTTGCCCATGTTGCCCATCCGGCAATCCGCAACCGTGGCACCATCGGGGGAAGCCTTGCGCACGCAGACCCAGCTTCTGAACTGCCGGCCTGCATGCTTACGCTTGGCGCTACCATCATTGCTCGCGGGCCAGGCGGCGAGCGGCGGATTGCCGCTAGCGGGTTCTTCGCCGGGATCTACGAAACCGCGCTTGCGCCGCAAGAGTTGCTGGTCGCCGTTGAGTTGCCGGTGCCCCCTAAAAATTCGACGCATTTCTTTCATGAGTTCGCCCGTCGACAGGGCGACTACGCGATCGTCGGTCTCGCAGCGCAGGCCTTCGTCAGGGATGGGCGGTTTACCGATCTTCGCCTTGGTTTCTTTGCCGTCGGGGATCGCCCGTTGCTAGCCAGGTCTGCCGGCAAACTGGTCGATGTCGCCATCACGCCCGCCGTGTTGGCCGAGGCGGCTTCTGCATTGAATGACGAACTCGATCCGCTGGAGGATCATCAGGCGACACCCGCAATGCGCCGGCATCTGGCGAAGATCTTGTTGGCGCGTTGCGTTTCTTCGCTGCTTGCCCGCCCTGAACTCCGCGCGGGAGCATCAGCGTGACGGCTGCGGTTGAGATTTCGCTGAATGTTAATGGTGAGCGTGTTGAAGCGAATGTGCTGCCGCGCCTGAACTTAGCGGACTTTCTTCGCGAGCATCTTGAGCTGACCGGCACGCATGTCGGTTGCGAACACGGGGTGTGCGGTGCGTGCACGGTCCGCGTCAATGGCGATATCGTCCGTTCCTGCTTGATGCTTGCAGTACAGACGCACAATGCGACGGTTGAGACGATCGAGGGGGTCTCCGACAGCGGCGAGATTGCCGATTTGCAGTCTGCATTCCGGGAACGCAACGCACTGCAATGCGGCTTCTGTACGCCGGGAATGCTGATGGCGGCACAGGATCTGCTGAAGCAATCGCCGTGTCCGGATCGAGAACAGATTCGCGAGCATCTTTCCGGCAATTATTGCCGCTGCACAGGCTACCAGGCAATCGTCGACGCCATCGAGACCACAGCGCGTGCGCGCGCCGGACGCTTGACATGACAACGGCACGGGAAAATTCTGAAACGCTTTCTGCGCTGGACCGTCCGAACTCCTATATCGGCAAGACAGTGCCGCGGCCGAACCTCGACCGGCTGATGCAGGGGCGGGGGCTCTATGTCAGCGACATCGAGCTGCCGCGCATGGCGCATGTCGTGTTCCTGCGCTCGCCGCATGCCCACGCGAAGA
Source organism: Bradyrhizobium sp. SRL28 (assembly GCF_018596315.1). Classification (GTDB taxonomy): domain Bacteria; phylum Pseudomonadota; class Alphaproteobacteria; order Rhizobiales; family Xanthobacteraceae; genus Bradyrhizobium. The sequence continues at coordinate 176,563 of NZ_JAHEAG010000010.1, forward strand.
TCAATGGCATCGACGCTTCGACGGCCAAGCAGATGCCGGGAGTGATCGCCGTTGTCTCAGGCAGCGAACTCTCGACCGTCATTACGCCGTGGGTCGGCGTACTCTCGCATTTGAAAGGCCTCAAATCCGCTCCGCAAAGCGCTATCGCGGTTGACCGCGTGTGCTGGCAAGGCGAAGCGGTCGCGGCCGTGGTGGCGAGCAGTCGCGCTCAGGCGGAGGATGCTGCGGAGCTTGTCTCGGTCGAGTATGAGGAGCTCGATGCCGTAACGGACATGCGCACCGCGCTCGATCCAGCAACAGCAGTGATCCATGCCTCGCTCGGCGACAACCTGGCTTTTGAGCGCAATCACGACGCGGGCGCCGTCGATCAGGCCTTCGCTGAATCCGACGAGGTGGTGGAGGCAGAGTTCGTTTTCGGACGGCATACCGGCGTGACGCTGGAACCGCGCGCGGTGGTAGCAGACTGGAACGCCGCGGAAGCGAGACTGACCATCTATCAAGGCACGCAGGCGCCGCATATGGTGCAAAACATTGCGGCGCTCCATCTCGGTTTGAAGGAATCGCAGGTCCGCGTGGTCTGCAAGGACGTCGGCGGTTCTTTCGGCATCAAGGTCCACATCTATGCCGACGAGATGGCGACTTACGCGCTGTCGAAGCTGCTGCGGCGGCCGATCAAATTCGTCGCCGACCGGGTCGAGAGCTTCAACACCGACATTCATGCCCGCGACCATCGGTGCAAGGGAAAGATCGGCGTCACGCGCGATGGCACTATCACGGCATTCGAGATCGACGATCTTACGGGCATCGGACCCTATTCGATGTATCCGCGCACCAGCGCGATCGAGGCCAATCAGGTCGTCAATCTCGTCGGTGGTCCCTATCTGACCAGGAATTATCGTGCCCGGGCCCGCGTCGTGTTCCAGAACAAGAACGTGATGTGCCAGTACCGCGCCGTTGGCCACCCGATCGCCTGCTCGGTGACGGAAGGCCTGGTCGATCTGGCGGCCATGAAGATCGGCATGGACCCGATCGAAATCCGTCGCCGTAATCTGATTGCCGACGACGCGTATCCGTGTGCCTCGCCGTCCGGCTTGCGCTTCGAGCAATTGTCGCACCATGCATCGCTCGCCAAGCTCATCAAAATGATGGGCTACGACGCGTTGCGCGCCGAGCAGACCGCCCTGCGAGCGAAGGGCATCCATCGTGGGATCGGCATCGCCAGCTTCATCGAGGTTACCAATCCCAGTGCGGCGTTTTATGGCGTCGGCGGAGCGAAGATATCCTCGCAGGATGGGGTTGCGGTGCGGCTCGACGCGCAGGGGTCAGTGATCTGCCAAACAAGTATCACCGAACAGGGACAGGGATCGGAATCGCTCACCGCACAGATCGTCGGAAGCGTGCTCGGCGTCTCGATGGATCGCGTCCGCGTTATTCTGGGCGACACTGACATTACGCCGTATGGCGGAGGCACCTGGGCCTCGCGCGGCGCTGGTATCGGTGGTGAGGCCGCGCTTCAAGCTACCAAAGTACTGCGCAAGAATATTCTCGACGTGGCAGCCGCCGTGCTGCAATCGACGCCAGGGGATCTCGACATTGTCAACAATGGTGTCGTGAATGCCGCCGATGGTACGCCGCGGATCGATTTGAGCGAGCTCGCGCGTATTGTCTATTTTCGTCCCGATACGCTGCCGCCCGGCATTCAGGCCGAGTTTATGGCTACCAGGCACTTTGTCCCGCGCGAATATCCCTTCGCCTTCACCAATGGCGTTCAGGCCTCCTGGCTGGAGGTCGATACCGATACCGGCTTTGTGAAGCTGCTGAAACATTGGGTTGTCGAGGATTGCGGCACCATCATCAATCCACAGTTGGTCGATGAGCAAATCAGAGGAGGCGTGGTGCAGGGCCTTGGCGCCGCGCTGTTCGAGAAATGCGTGTATGACGAACGCGGCCAGCTCACCAATGCCAACATGGCCGACTATCTGGTGCCGATGTCCGGGGAAATGCCTGATATCGATGTCGGGCATGTGGTTTCACCGACCCTGGAATCGGAACTGGGTGCGAAAGGCGCAGGGGAGGCAGGTACGGCAGGTGCGGCGGCAGCCGTAACCAACGCGGTCAACGATGCGCTCCGGCCGTTTGGGGCAATAATCACGGAAATTCCGCTGACGCCTCAGGTCATCCTGACTGCCTTGGGGCGGATATAGACCACGGCAATAAGATCGACCGGACAGAACGAGAAGCCATTTGGATCAAGCCTAACGCACCACGCAAACCGAATCCAATGAAGTCCTTTATGACGTGGCTGACCATATCGCGGTCATCACGCTGAACGCGCCGGAGCGCATGAACACGATTTCCGGGCCCATGCTGAATGATCTGACGCGGCTTCTTATCGAAGCAAACGAGGATCGCGACGTTCGCTGCGTCATCCTCACTGGCAACGGGCGCGCATTTTGCGCCGGCCTGGATTTGCGGAAAGAGCGCAGCGGCGATGGCCTCAGTGCGGCTTCGTCAGCAACTTCGCTGGACCTGCACAGCACGCCGCCGACCGTTCTGCAGGCCATGGACAAGCCGACAATTTGCGCCGTGAACGGCGGCGCCGTGGGATACGGCGCTCGGCTGCGACATTCGCATCATGGCTGAATTGGCAAAGCTGGCAGCCGCCTTCGTCAAGCGCGGCGTGGTGCCGGAATCAGGCGGTACCTGGTTTTTGCCCCGCATGATCGGCTGGGCCAAGGCATCCGAGCTGATTTTCATCGGCCGCACGCTCTCGGCGCGGGAAGCGCTCGACTGGGGTCTTGTCAACGAGGTCGTGCCGGATGCCGCCCTGATGGGCCGGGCTCGCGAGATGGCACGTGAGATTGCGGCCAACGCGCCGCTGGCGGTACAGGCCGCCAAGCGCATGATGCGGATGGGACTCAACAGACGTTCCCCGATCATGTGCATCACGTCTATCTGCAGCTCTTGCCGCTGTTCAAGACGCAGGACATGCAGGAAGGCATCAAGGCGTTCATGGAGAAGCGGGAACCGGGGTTCGAAGGGCGTTGATTGCCGTTCGCACTATTCGGCTGCCGCACTCGCGATCGCGCCTGCCTGCCGGTTGGTGACGACTACCTTGATCGCATCTTCGACGCGCTCGCGGGCATAGCGCAACGCGGTCGGCAGGTCGGCCAGCGGAAATGTGTGAGTATGGATCTTCGTGGCATCGAAGCGCTTCTCCGCCATCAGCGCCATGGCGCGCCGGGTGGCGCTGCGGCCTTCGCCACGAATTCCGTAGGCATATATATTGTTTTTCACGAGATGCGCGAGATCCATCGTGACTGGGTCGTGCGGAAACGCGGCGAGACAGATTTTCCCGCCGCGATTGGTCATGTGAATAGCCTGATTGATCGTTGCTTCGGTGCCGGCGCACTCGACCACATAGTCCGCGCCGATACCGCCGGTGAGTTGCTTGACGACCTTAACCGCGTCCTCGTCGTTAATATTGACGACGCGGTCGGCGCCGAGCTCCCGGCCGATCGCCAGCCTTCCGTTGCGTGTCCCGGTCAGGATGACCGGGCTGGCGCCGAGCGCCTTAGCAACGGCCACCGCGAGTAGTCCGATCGGCCCCGGGCCGATCACCACGACGCTCTCGCCGGCTACCAACCCTCCCAACTCCGTCAATCCATACATCGAGGTCCCCGCGGTGACGACCAGCGTCGCCTCGGCGTCGCTCATCGTGTCGGGCACCCGCGCCAGCGTGTTGATATGATTGATCGCGTATTCGGCAAAGCCGCCGTCGGTCGTGAAGCCGTTGGCGCGATGGCCCTTCTCGGGCTTCCCGTAGTTCAGACATGACGTATACATGCCCTGGCGGCAGCGCTTGCATTGACCGCAGCCGGCGTGGATCTCCACGCTAATCCGCTCCCCGATCTTGAATTCGTTGACGTCGGGCCCGAGCGCGGCGACCGTGCCCATATACTCGTGGCCCGGCGTGAAATTCTTATTGAAGGGCAGGCCACCTTCAATGCTGGCCGGTGACCCCGAATGAATGATTTCGAGGTCGGTTGCACAGATCGCGACCGCATCGATCCGGATCAGGACTTCGGCGCGTGAAGGGATGGGCACAGGTTTTTCAAGCAGCAACAGCTGGTCCGGGTCGCCGAGCACCCAGGCCTTCATCCGGTCGGGAATGGGAAGCGCGGGCGATGTCGTCACGCCTGAGGGTTGGTACATGGGCGTATCCTCTCGCGCCGGATGCTACCGGAAATCGCCGGCCGACAAAATTGCTGAATACGGGTGGCGTTTGCCGGGGACATTTGCTGCATAGCAAAACGCCTTGTCGCAAAAGCTTCATACGCGGCCTATACTTGCACACCGGTTGGTGATGAGATCGTCAATTGCCGCCCTAAACCGGAGTGACCCATGAAGACCGCCCGTTTTGTACTTGCCTTGCTCGCGCTGTCGCTGATCGCGCCCTGGCAGTCCGCCAAAGCGGCCGACGTCATCTGCTACAATTGCCCGCCGGAATGGGCGGACTGGGCCTCGATGCTGAAAGCGATCAAGGCCGATCTCAACTACGATATCCCGCACGACAACAAGAATTCCGGCCAGGCGCTGGCTCAGATCCTCGCTGAAAAAAACAATCCTGTCGGCGATATCGGTTATTTCGGCGTGACCTTCGGCATGAAAGCCAAAGCGCAGGATGCGCTCGAGCCTTACAAGCCGGCGAAATGGGACCAGGTCCCTGCCGGCCTGAAGGATGCCGACGGCTACTGGACCACTATTCATTCCGGCACACTGGGCCTGTTTGTGAACAAGGACGCGCTCGGCGGCAAGCCGGTGCCGGCCTGCTGGAAGGACCTCCTGAAGCCCGACTACAAGGGCATGGTCGGCTATCTCGATCCGTCGTCGGCTGCGGTCGGATATGTCGGCGCGGTCGCCATCAATCTGGCGCTCGGCGGCTCCGAAACAAACTTCGATCCCGCGATTAATTTCTTCAAGGACCTGCGGAAGAATGATCCGATCGTTCCCAAGCAAACGTCCTACGCCCGCGTTGTCTCCGGCGAGATGCCGATCCTGTTCGACTATGATTTCAACGCCTATCGCGCGAAATATTCGGAAAAGGGCAATTTTGAATTCGTGATCCCCTGCGAGGGATCGGTGGTGTTTCCCTACGTCGTCGGCCTCGTCAAGAACGCGCCCGACAAGGACAAGGCCAAGAAGGTGCTGGATTATCTTTTGTCCGACAAGGGACAGGCGATCTGGACCAATGCCTACCTCCGCCCGGCGCGGCCAATCGAGCTGCCCGAGGCTGTGAAGAAGAAATTCCTGCCTGACAGCGATTATGCGCGCGCGAAGAACGTCGACTGGGGACAGATGGAAAACGTGCAAAAAGGCTTTGTCGACCGCTATCTCGCCGAGGTCCGCTGAGGCAATATGGCGCCACTCGTCGGGGCGCTTTCTTCTGATGTCACATAAGTCCTTTGTCTGGCTTTGCCTGCTGCCGCTAGCGGTACTGACGGTGGCATTCTTTCTGCTGCCGATGGCGCGGCTGGTCGTGACCGGCGCGGAAGGCCCGCAGGGGCTCGCGGGATATCTCGCGATCCTGACCGAGCCGCGTTACCGCGCGACCCTCATCAATACGGTCCTGCTCGCCGCCGCGACCACCGTCGTGACCCTTATCGTGGCGACGATCGCCGGAATGTTCCTGCAACGGCATCGTTTCCCGGGTCGCGCCGTCCTGATCGCGATGCTGACCTTTCCGCTGGCGTTTCCCGGCGTGGTGGTCGGCTTCATGATCATTCTCCTCGCCGGGCGACAGGGCCTGATCGGCGATTTCTCCAACCGCCTGTTCGGCGAGAAGCTGGTCTTTGCCTATTCGATCTACGGCCTGTTTCTCGGCTATCTGTACTTCTCCATTCCGCGCGTCATTCTCACCATCATGGCCGCAGTGCAGAAGCTTGATGTCGGCCTGGAAGAAGCCGCGCGTTCGCTTGGCGCGGGCCCGTGGGCGGTACAGCGCGACGTCGTGCTGCCGGCGCTGGCGCCGGCCTTCGTCGCCTCCGGTGCGATTGCCTTTGCGACCGCGATGGGTGCATTCGGTACGGCGTTTACGTTGGCGACGAACATCGATGTACTGCCGATGCTGATCTATACCGAATTTACGCTGGCTGCGAATTTCTCGATTTCGGCCGCGCTGTCGGTCGGGCTTGGCATCATCACCTGGTTCATTCTTGCGCTTGCTCGCTCCTTCAGCGGAAGCGCCGTCGCTGCGGCTGGATGAGACCATGCGCGATCGCCTGATCTTCGCCGGCCAGTTCATCTTCACCCTGCTCGTGGCCGGATTCCTGGTGGTGCCCGCGATCCTGTCGATCTCCGCCGGCGTCACGGTGAACTACTTTCGCGGCATCCAGTCCGGCGTGACCCTGCAATGGGTCGTGCAGGTTTGGGAGCTCTATGCCGGCACCATCCTGCTGTCATTCGTAGTCGCATTTGCGACGCTTGCGGTAACGCTCACTGTGGGCGTTCCTGCCGCCTATGCCTTGCATGTGCGGGGAGGGCGCCTGTCGCGGATCGTCGAGGAGATCATCACCCTGCCGTTGGCGATCCCCGGCCTGGCCATCGCGCTGGCACTGCTCTTGACCTACGGGGGATTCGGCGATTTTCGCCGCTCGTGGTTATTCATTCTCGTAGGCCATGTCGTCTTCACCATGCCCTTCATGGTGCGATCAGTCATGGCCGTGTTCGCGACCGTCGACATCAAGACGCTGGACGAAGGCGCGGCGTCGCTCGGTGCATCGCCGTGGCGGCGCTTCCGCGACGTGATCGTGCCCAACGCTCTGCCGGGTATCTTGGCGGGCAGCCTGATGGTGGTGACGCTGTCGCTCGGTGAATTCAACCTGACCTGGATGCTCCACACGCCGTTGACCAAGACGCTGCCGATTGGCCTTGCCGACAGCTATGCCTCGATGCGGCTCGAAGTGGCATCGGCTTACACGCTGATCTTCTTCGTGATGATCATTCCGCTGCTGGTTGCCATGCAATTGTTTGCCGAGAAGGAGCAGAAGAGATGAGTGCGCAGGCCGGACACGGCGCCTCGGTGCGTATCGAGGCCTGCGGCAAGACCTTTGCCGACGGAACGCGCGCGCTCGAACCTGCAACGCTTGACATCGCCCGTGGTGAAACGCTGGTACTGCTCGGGCCCTCCGGATGCGGCAAGACCACCATGCTGCGTATCATCGCGGGGCTCGAAGTGCCCGATGCCGGCGGCAGGGTGCTATTCGACGGCATGGACATGACGGCGGTGCCGATCGAGCGGCGCAATGTCGGCATGGTGTTCCAGTCCTATGCGCTCTTCCCAAACATGACCGTGTCGGACAATATCGGTTATGGCCTGAAGATCCGTGGGGTGCCGAGCAAAGAGCGCGCCGAACGCGTCGCCGAACTGGTGGCGCTGACCAATATCTTCGGGCTTGAAAACCGCCGCATCGACCAGCTTTCCGGCGGGCAGCGTCAGCGCGTCGCGCTGGCGCGCGCGGTTGCGATCCGGCCGGGCATCCTGTTGCTCGACGAGCCGCTAACGGCGCTTGACGCCGCGTTGCGCGACCGGCTGCGCGGCGAACTGAACCGCCTGCTGCGCGCGCTGGGCATCACCACGATCTACGTGACCCACGATCAGTCCGAGGCCATGGAGCTTGGCGATCGTGTCGTCGTCATGCAGAAGGGAGCGATTGCTCAGATCGGCACACCGCGCGAGATCTACTTCACGCCGCGAAGTCGCTTTGTTGCCGAATTCATTGGCGCTGCGAATATTGTCGAAGCGGCCATTGAGGACGGTCATCTCGTGTTACCAGGCGGACGGCAGCCAATTCATTGCGATGTGGACATGCCGGCGGCGGTTGCGATGATCCGCCCGGAAACCATCCGCGTAACGAAAGCTGGAAATGCGTCGCTTTCCGGCATTATCGACAGCGTCAGCTTCATTGGCGACCGGCAACGGTTGGTCATCAGTGGCGCATCCAATAGATTGCTCACCGTCGACGCGCCGAATACGGTTCAAGTCAAGCCCGGCGAACGGATCGGATTGTCGATTTCGCCGGACGCCGTTCGTCTGCTGCCGCCTGACAACTGAGAAAGCCAATGTCGCCAAAGCCGGTTCATATTGCCCAGATTTCCGATCTCCATATCAAGCCGCCGGGATCGCTCGCCTATGGCAGGGTCGATACCGCCAAGGCGCTTGAGCGCTGCATCACCGCACTGAATGAATTCGAGCCGGTGCCCGATTTCGTGGTGATCTGCGGCGATCTGGCGGACACGCCGACGGCTGAGGAGTATCAATATCTCAAGCGGCTGCTGGCACCGCTCAAGCTTCCGTTTGCCGGTATTCCCGGCAATCACGATTCACGCGAGTTGATGCGCGCCGCGTTTCCTTCCGCTTCGTATGCTTTCGTATCCGGGCCGCTCAACCAGAAGATCGAGGTCGCCGGGCTCGATCTGCTGTTGCTGGATTCAAGCGTGCATCGAAAGCCGCATGGCGAACTCGACGGGCCCACGCTGCAATGGCTTGATGCTACTCTGGCTTCGTCGATCGACCGGCCGGCGCTGCTGTTTCTGCACCATCCGCCGTTCAAGGCGGGCATTTGGCACATGGATCGCCAGAATCTCCTTAACGCGGCCGATCTCGCGCCCATCGTGCGCCGTCATCCCCGCGTGCAGTTGATCGCAACGGGGCATGTCCATCGCGCGACACTGACCATGTTTGCGGGCGTGCCGACCACGATCTGCCCGGCCCCGAACCATGCGGTCGATCTCGATCTGGCCGAACTGCGCCAACCCTCCTTCAAGGTCGAACCGCCGGCTTTCCATCTTCATACGTGGTTTCCAGGCGAGGGATTCGGCACCGTCGTGACCCATCAAGTCCCCATAGGTACCTTCGACGGGCCGCATCCGTTTTTTGGACCGGACGGCAAGCTCCTTTAGTCACCGCTGGTCGGCATTCGCTGCCGGGGGCAGTCCATTTTCCGGACCGATTGCAAAGCGGTGAGTTCGAGCGCAATCTTTCCTCAAGAGAGGCGGCTGCGATTGCGCAAGGCCGCCCGGTCAGGGGGAAATGTATGCGTCTGGTCCATTTGCTGATTCCGGCCCTCGCGCTGTTCTCAAGCCACCAAGCGATTGGCCAGGGGAGTTATCCCGACCGGCCCATCAAGATGATCGTGCCGCTGGCCGCGGCAAGTGCGGTCGATGTCGCCGCACGGATCGTCACCCAGAAGATGGCTGACAATATGGGCCAGCAGATCGTGATCCTGAACCAGCCGGGCGCGTCAGGACTGATCGGGGCGGAGGCCGTCGCCCGTGCCGAACCGGACGGCTACACGATTGGCGGGTTCAACGACAGCATCATGACGATGGTGCCGAACCTGCAGTCCAAGATGCGATGGGACATCCTCAGGGATTTCGAGCCGGTGTCGCTGGTTGCGACGGTGGAGTGGGGGCTGGTTGCCAACAATCGGGCCAGCTTTAAGAGCGCAGCGGATCTGATCGCGGCCGCGAAGGCGACGCCCGGCAAGATCGATTATGGCTCGGGCGGGCCGGGAAGCCCGCAGCATCTGGCGATGGCGATGTTCGCGTCGGCGGCCGGCATATCGCTGACACATGTGCCCTATAAGGGCGCCACCCAAGCCGCAACCGACATTGCCGCCGGCCAGATTCCGATCGGTTTCCAGGGCCTGGGCACGGTCGCAACGCTCGTGCGCGGCGGTCAACTCAGGCTGATCGGGGTGACCACAGAGAAGAGATTGTCGCAATTCCCTGATGTGCCGACCGTCTCGGAATCCGGCCTGCCCGGCTTCTTCTTCAATTCCTGGTTTGCAATTCTGGCTCCTGCCGGCACCCCAAAGGACATCATTGCCCGTCTCAATGCCGAGGTGCTGAAGGCTGTCGGCGATCCCGATGTACGCCGCAAACTTGAAGAGCTGGGGTTCGCGGTGCGCGGCAGTTCGGCGGCGGAGTTGCGCGCCATGACGCGCGATCAGCTCGCCAAGTATGAGCGCGTGATCAGGGAAACGGGAATCGCCAAGGAATAGCCGCCGGCAGATGGCGTCACAGGCGGCTGGGCTGCTCCGCATTCCCTAGTTGCATGGCATGCTGTTTGAGGAAGCCATGGGCTGTCTGCAACGAATCATCGAATTCACTGCCAAACTCGAAGCCTTGCCCCTGCTTGGGGCGGCCAAGGAGGTGCGGGCCCGGCTCCATATTGGACTTCACATGCTTTGTCCGAATTCTTCGCTGAAATAACCCTGATCGCTTAGATTAGAATTGCCAGCAAGACCATTTGGTTTTGCTGGCTTTTTGCTGCAATATCCCGTCCGCCGGAACGGTCGTGCGATCCGGCCATGGTTCTGCCGCTACGGCATGGGCTGTTTCCAACCGCCAAATCGACGCGCCGCGGCGCTTTCCGGTTGAAATGCCGGCCTGCGTTGATTACGGAAGGGCTGCAATCCCGTGTCCCCCAGGAGTTTGACTGGCGTGCCTCAACAAAGGACGGGTGAAGCTCACGGATTCTCGAGCAGCAAACTATCGGTTTTGCGCAAGCACCCGATTTTTGCCGACCTCGAGCCAGAGGCTTTCGAGCAGCTCTGCCGCTACGCCAAGCACTCCACGCTGAAGCGGGGAGCCACGCTGTTTTCCAAGGGGGACCCCGGCAACAGCCTGTACGCGGTCATTTCGGGTACGGTGAAGATGAGCATTTCTTCGCCCGATGGCCGCAACGCGATCCTGAACATCGTTGGGCCTGGGGAAATTTTCGGCGAGATCGCGCTGCTCGACGGACAACCCCGCTCGACCGACGCTATCGCAAACAGCAATTGCGAACTCTTCGTCATCGACCGGCGCGAATTCATCCCCTTTGTGAAAGATCAACCGGCGCTGGCGATGAAATTCATCGAATTGCTCTGCGAGCGGTTGCGATCGACCAGCGATCAGGTCGAGCAGATTATCCTGCAGAATCTGCCCGGACGGCTGGCCAGCGCGCTGCTTCGCCTGTCCGAAAAGCACACGTCTGCGCCGCAGGGCCGAACCATCGCGATCACGCAGCAGGAGATCAGCGAGATGGTCGGCATGACCCGGGAGAGCATCAACAAGCAGTTGCGGGCCTGGGCAGGCCGCGATTGGGTACGTCTCGAGCACGGTGCCATCGTTGTGCTGAATGCCGAGATGCTTCGTGAGACGGCGGAAGCGGGGGCCGGGCACGACGGCGAATAATCCGGCAACGCGCCTCGCGAAGCCGACCAGCCTGGACCGTCAGGGCTCATTGATTGCCCGGGCGGGATTGGCGCCACGTTCAATCGTGAACTCCACGTCAATCAGCCCACGCGAGTGATTCAAGTCCGATTGAGACATCAGCAAGGTCAGATCCTTGCCCTTGAGGGATGCTAGCACCTCCGACAGCCGTTCCGACAGCGCTGGTGCGATGCCTTCGAACGGCTCGTCGAGCAGCAGGCATTTGGTTCCAATGGCAAGCGCTCGGCCGAGCGCGACCAGTTTTTGCTGTCCGCCGCTCAGCAATAGCGCCTTGCGCTGGCGCATCTCGGTGAGTTCGCCGATCACCTCATAGACGAAGTCTAGCCGGGCTTTGCGGTCGAGATGCTCCGCCACCCATAACGGCAGCAGGATGTTTTCCTCGACCGTCAACTGAGGCACCAGGCAGCGATCTTCCGGCATATAGCCGATCCCGAGTGCCGCGCGCGCATGGCGCGGACGGGACGACAGATCGCTGCCTTCGAACCGCACCATCCCCCTGGCCGGCGTGAGGTGCCCCATGATCGAACGCATCAGTGTCGTCTTGCCCGCGCCGTTGCGGCCCACCAGACTGACCATGGCTCCTCTCGCGACGTGCATCGTAAAGCCGCGCAATGCCGGCATCGACTGGATCTCGACGACAAGATTGTCGATTGCTAGCAAGGGCGCTGCGTCGTTCATCGCGCGCCTCCGGTGACGTAGCGGCGGACTTCCTGATTATTCAGGACCTCGGCGGGCACCCCGTCGGCCAGAATCCGGCCCTGATAGAATGCCACGACGCGATCGGCATAGCGGCTGACGATTTCCATGTCGTGCTCGACGAATACGATGGTCGCTGCGTCCTGCGCGACGGCGCGGATAACGCGATCCATGGTCGAGAATTTTTCTTCCGCCGATACTCCGGAGGTCGGCTCATCCAGCAGCAGTAGTCTTGGACGGCGCACCAATGCCATGGCGATATCGATCAGTTTGCGCACGCCGCCCGCAAGCTCCGAGATCGGGCGATCGGCCAGATCGGCAAGGCCAAAGCGCTCCAGTAACTCGACGGCCTTGTCGCGGCGGCCTTGGGCCTCCGCCGGTGCCCGGAGTGACATCCGTGTGCCGATGCCGGAAATCGCCACAGTGAGATTTTCGGCGGCGGTGAGCTCGACAAACAATTGTGGAATCTGGAAGGAACGGGAGATCCCAAGCTGGGCTGCGCTTCGTGGCGAGCGTTTGCCGATGTCAATTCCGTCGAGCAGGATCGTCCCGCTGTCGGGTTTGAGATAGCCGGTGACCATGTTGACGAAGGTGGTTTTACCGGCACCGTTGGCGCCGATCAGGCTGATCTTCTGACCGGCCGGAACATCTAGGGTAAGCGCATCGGCGGCAACCACTGCGCCAAAGCGCTTCTCGAGCCTGCGTACCGAAAGAACCGGGTTCACGGTGCGGCTCCTCGTTCGGCGGTGAGGGGAGCCGTCGCCGAGATGCGCCGCTTGCGCCGGTCCCTGATCCAGAGCGAACCGATGCCATGCGGCAGAAACAGAATGACGCCCAGGAGGAAGACGCCGAGCACGAGCTGCCAGGTATTGGGCAAATACAGATTCGAGAACGAACGGACCAGCTCCAGCGCCATCGAGGCGACGAAAACGGCGGCCACACTCTGGTTGCCGGCAAGCACCGCCACGAAGACGAATTCACCCGATGTGGTCCAGTATGCGAATTGCGGATCGATATGCCGCTGCGCCATCAGGGCAAAGGCGCCGCTGGCGCCGGCGAAGATCGCGGCGATCAGGAAGTTGATCGATATGATCCGGTTGGCTGAGAGGCCGAGATATTCGACCCGCAGGTTGTTTTCGCGCACCGCAAGGCTGGCAAGGCCGAATTCGGACCGGAACAGGATGGTCGCGGCGATGCCGGCAAATCCGGTCACGATGACCGAGACGGCATACAGCATGAAGTCGGCCTCGCGCGGATCGGTGAAGCTCATGCCAAACAGGCTTGGCCGCCCGACATTGAAGCCGTCGGAGCCGCCAAGCGCGGTCGATTTCACCAGCGCGCCGTAAAACACCATCGATAGCGCCAATGTCAGCATGCCGAAGAAAATCCCGCTGTAGCGTGCGATCAACGGCCCGATGACCAGGCCGAGCAGGCCGCCGCAGGCCGCGCCGACGATCACCTGCGCGACCGCGTCGGTGAGACCCCAGGCGTTGGCGATCAGCGCCACGCCATAGCCGCCGGCGGCAAAGAACAGGCCCTGACCGAACGACACGTTGCCGGTGCGCGCCAACACGACGATGCCAAGGGCGATCAGCGCATTGGAGGCGGCAATCGTCGCCAGCGACAAAGTCCAGGTCGGCAGCGCGCGGCCGGCCAGCGTCACCGCAGCGACAAGACCGATCATGACCAGGGGATGTTGGCTCATCTTCATCAAATCCGCCTTGCCGTCTCGCGCTTGAACAGACCCTCAGGGCGAAACATCAGCACTGCCGCCATGATCAAATAGATCATGAACAGTTCGGCTTGCGGCATCAGATGCACCGAAGCAGCGCGCGCCAGCCCGACCAGAATCGCGCCGACTGCCGCCCCCTCGACGCTGCCCAGCCCTCCGATCACGACGATAGCGAAGCTCAGGATGATGACATCAGAACTGAGGCCCGGCTGCATCGATATTTTCGGCGCGGTCAGGGCGCCGGCGAGGGCCGCAAGCAGAACGCCGAACGCAAAGGCGATCGCATAGACGCGGTTGACGCGTACACCCATGCTCACGCTCATTTCCTCGTTGTGTATGACGGCGAGCACGATCTTTCCGATCACGGTGCGATTGAGGCCGAACCAGATCGCAAAGCCGACCATCGCCGAAATCGGTATCAGCACCAGATCGTAGCCGACGTAATAGAGCCCGGCGAATTCGAGATTGCCGAACAGCTCATATGGCTGCGTCGCATAGATCGGATTGACGCCCCAGATCAGCTTGGTGACATCTTCAAGGATCAGAAACACGGCATAGGTCACCAGCAGCAGCACCACTTCGTCGCGGCCGTAGAACATTTTCAGCAGGCCGCGTTCCAGCAGCAGTCCGACGGCGGACGCGATCAGCGTCACCGAGAGCAGCATGGCGACGAAACCAACGCTTGGGGGAAGGCCGCGCGCGGCCACCATGGTTACCGCGGTTGCCGCGATATAGGCACCGAGGGCGTAGAAGCTGCCATGGGCGATGTTGAGGATCTTCAATACGCCGAATACCAGCGTCAGGCCGAGGGCGACGATGAACAGCCACGAGGCCTGAATCAGGCCATCGAGAATGATCGTCAGAAAGAAATTCATGGCGGTGGCGTCACGCGGGTCGGTCGGTGGCAGAAAAAGGCGGCGCGGAGCTTAGTCACGCGCCGCCATGTGTGCTCATTGGATAGCAGTGCGGTCTAATTGCACTTGGCGCCCTGCATACCGCCCTTGATCCAGTCGATCGATTTGACGCCCGGGGGCGGGTTGACGCATTCGGCGGCGAAGTATTCGATATCGACCAGATCGACCCGCTTGAGATCCGGATTGTATTTGGTGCGACTGAAGGCGATCGGCTGGATCGCCTGATGGCCGTCGGCGAGTTTCATCTGAATGAGCCCGCCAGGCGATGGCCACTCCAGACCGGTCATTGCCGCGACCATTTCATCGGTCGAAGGCTTCTTTCCGCCGTTCTTGCTCATGGCCTTTTCGACAGCAGCCTTCAATCCAAGAATCGATTGCGTACTGCGGTAGGCGGCCTGGACCGGATAGACGCCGTTGGCGGCCTCGTATCCTTTGAACAGCCAATCGTTCAGCGGCGACTTCTGCGACATCAGGCCATAGGCGCCGCGCGCGCCGAGGATGGTGCCGTCGGGCATCTTGTCGCCGAGTGGGGGCAGCACGTGGTCGGCGGCGCTGAACACCAACTGGCTACGCTTCGACAACCCGCGGGGAACAGATTGCAGGATGAAGGCCTGCAGGTCGCCGCCCCACAGGCTCGAATAGACCACATCGGAGCCGGCGCCTACCAGCGCGGAAATTTCGGTGCCGTACTGGCCTGCACCGTACTTGGGCAGCAGGTCGGTCTGGACCTTGACGTTAGGGTAGAGTTGTTGGGCGGCTGCGACGAAGTCAGCCCGGCTGTCCTGTCCCCAGGCGTAATCCTGATTGATCGCCGAAAGCGATTCCATCTTGATGTTCTTGGCCTTCATGTATCTGACGAGGCCGACGTTATCCATCGTGGCATGGGCAGCGGTACGGAATACGTAATTGTATTTGGCTTCCTCGAAGATGCGCGGTGTGCCGCAATCCATCAGCACCAGCATCTTCTTCAGCTCTTCCGCGATCGGCGCCACGGCAAGACAGTCGCCCGAGCTGATATAGCCAAGCACGACATCGACATTGTCGCGCTGATAGAGATTGCGTAGTTCCTGCACCTGTTTGGTGGCGCCGCCATTTTCGTCGATGATGACGGGCTCGATCTTCATGCCGCCGAAACCCACTTTCTCGTAGGGCGATGGCACTGAACCTTTGTTCAACTGATCGATGACGAACTGCGCGCCGTTGCGGGCGGGAACGCCAAAGCTGTCCGCCGCCGGTCCGGAGAGGAACGTCACGATGCCGAGTTTGAAGGTTTCCTGAGCAGACGCGGGTACCGCCAGCCCAAGCGACGTCGCAGCGACTGATGCAAATAGGACAGCACGATTAGTCCGCCAAAGACGGTCCATGTTTTCCTCCCCTGTTCGACGGGTGTTCCCGCCCGATTATCCGCGCCGTTTTGCCCCGGCATCGGCCATTATTGGGATGAGTTTAGGCAAGCTTTCACAGCACGTCCATACGCGCTTCGTCCGAAACGACGAGCGGGGTAAGCGGCTAGATGCCGCCTTTGTCGAAGGCGCTACGGCGCTTCGCTTGCTTCACATGTCAAACACCGCAACCGCGCGGATCGGCGAAGCCGTCCCGCCGCGCCACTTCATCGGCAGGCCGATAAAGGTGAACTGGCCGCGGCCAAGCAGCGCTTCGAGATTGCACAGGCTCTCTATATGGGTGATGTCGAGGTCGAGGCAGGCCTTGTGGACGAGGGCATTCACCTTGCCCTCAGGCCCCGGCCGCATCGAATCGATACCGAAATGCACGACGCCCTGCTGCGCCAGCCATTCGGTGGCGGCGACGTTCACGCCGGAATTGTCGCTCGAATATTCCTTGCGGGGGAATGTTCGCTCGTGGTGACCGGTGCAGAGCAGCACGGTACCGCCCCTCGGCACCGGCACGCCCGCCTTCGTCACCGCCGCCTCGAGATCGGCAGGCGTAATCTCGGCGCGCGGCGCGATGTGGCGCAGGTCGATGCAGATGCCCGGCACGATGCATTTCTCCAGCGGATACTCGTCGATGGATATGCCGCTCTTGCCGAAATGTCTGGGCGCGTCGATGTGGGTACCGGCGTGGTCCACCATCGAGATGAACATCGACGCCAGCCCGTGCACATTGCCGGACTCGGCAAAGGATTCTTCGTGGGTCTTCCAGACGCCGTGCATGACGGGAGGGTGGCCGGGATAGCTCGGGGTACGATGATAGAGCTCGCGGCTGAGGTCGACGATCTTCACGCAAAGTCTCCCCGCCGCCAACTGCGGCGTCTGTTCTAGAACCCGAACGCCCTCGGCAACGCCAGCGACAGCCAGGGCACGTAGGTCACGATCATCAGCACCGTAAACATCACATAATAGAATGGCCAGATGCCGCGCATCACCTCATCGACAGAAACCTTGCCGATGGCGCAGCCGACGAACAGCGTGGTCCCCACCGGCGGCGTCAGCAGGCCGATACCGAGATTGAGCAGCATGACGATGCCGAAATGCACGGGATCGATGCCGAAGCTCTTCACGACAGGTAGCAGGATCGGCGTACAGATCAGCAACAGGGGCGCGAGATCGAGCGCCGTTCCAAGAACCAGCAGCATGATGTTCAACCACATCAGCAGCACGTATTTGTTGCTCGATATGGCAACGAAGAAATCGGTCATCTTTGCTGGCATCTGCATCAGGGCAGCGACATAGCCGAAGCACGACGCGGTCGCGACCAGCGTCAGCACCATCGCCACGGTCTGCAGCGTCTTGTAGACCAGTAACGGCAGTTCGGACCATTTGTAGTCGCGATAGATGAACATCGTGACGAAGAACGCCCAGACGCATGCGACCGCGCCTGCCTCGATCGGCGTGAATACGCCGGTGAGGATGCCGCCCAAAACGATGATCAGCGTCACGATCCCCCATACGGCGTCACCGAGCATCCTGACGGCCTGGCGGATCGGCACAGGCTCGCCCTTGGGGTGCTTGTCGCGATAGGCGTAGAACAGGCAGAGCAGCATCAACGAGAAACCCAGCAGCAATCCGGGAATCACGCCGGCGAGAAAAAGGCTCGTGATCGACACCACGCCGCCAGTCGCCAGCGAATAGATCACCGAGTTGTGGCTCGGCGGGATTATGATCGCCTGCAGCGAGGCGCTGATGGTCACATTGGTTGCGAACACCCGCGGATAGCCTTTGGCGGCCATCTGAGGAATCATCACCGAGCCGATCGCGGAAGTATCGGCGACCGACGATCCCGAGATGCCGCTCATGATCGTGGTCGCGAGGATATTGACCTGCGAGAGGCCACCGCGCATGCGCGTGAACCCGACGACGACGGCGGCGAAGTCGACCAGCCGCCTGGCCATGCCGCCCTCGGCCATGATGGCGCCCGCCAGCACGAAGAACGGGATGGTCAACATCGAGACCTTGCCGACGCCGCTGGCAAATTGCTGCATAACCGCGCCAACCGGCAAGTCGATCCAGAGCGCGCCGACGAGCGCGGACAGCGCCAGGGCATAGGCGATCGGCATGCCAATCGCGAAGAACAAGCACATGCTGAGAAGCAGAACCGCGATATCCATGGCAATTACTCGACCGGTACGTGGGCGTCGCTGCCATCCCGCGGCGGCGGGCCGATGGTCAGGCGTTCGACGACGAACAGAAGCATCATGGCGCCGCTGACCACGATCGGAAGATAGGTGATGCCGACCGAAAGCCAGGGAAATTCGTCGACCGAATTATCCCAGGTGGTGTGAACGAGCCGGAGTCCCCATACCACCATGAAGATCGCAATCACGCCCATCAAGACTTCACTCAGGAAGAGAGAAGCGCGGCGTAGCGGCGGCGGCAGCAAGTCGGTGCCAACAGTCATGTTCATGTGGATGCGCTGGCGATAGCAGTTGGCCGAGCCGATGAAGGTGATGCCGACGGTCAGCAGCACGGCCATCGGCTCGGGCCATGACGAGGCGCTGTTGAGGACGTAACGGGTGTAGACGGCCCACGGAATGACCGCCGAGACCAGCACGAGCGCCACGCACGCGACCGCGGCGCCGGTCCAGTAAACCGCATCGCTCACACGCCGGAAAACTCCGGCCGCAGAATGGGACATTTTGACCTCGGAGATAACGGCGATTCAAATCGCTTCGGCAGCTCGAACGCGTGGCCGGAACGGACATCGTCCGGCCACGCCTCTATCGCGGATCGTGTCCTACTGGACCGCCTCGATACGCTTGACCATGGCCGCATACTTCGCGCCGTACTTGTCCCAGACCGGTTTGACGGCTTCCTGGAACGGCTTCTTGTCGATGTCGGTGATGATTTCGGTTCCGGACGCCTTCATTTTTTCGATGGCCGCGTTCTCAGCTTCATACCAGAGGACGCGCTGCTCGGCCTGCGCTTCCTTGGAAAGCTTCTTGATCAGCGCCTGATCGTCCGGCGACAGCTTCTGCCAGGAGATGCGCGAGAACACCAAAAGCTCCGGAATGATCAGGTGCTCGGTCATCGTGAAATACTTGGCCACCTGATTATGGTTCTGCGCTATGAACGACGGTGGATTGTTCTCGGCGCCATCGACCACGCCCGTTTGCATTGAGCTGAAGACCTGATCGAAGCCGAGCGCGACGCCATTGCCGCCCAGCGCGTTCATGGTGTCGACGAACAGCGGATTGCCCATCATGCGGACCTTGAGGCCCTTGAGGTCGGCAATGGTCCGGATCGGCCGCTTGTTGTTGTAGACGTTGCGCGAGCCGGCGTTCATCCAGCACAGCGCGATCAGGTTGGTCTTTTCGTTCGCGGAAATCTTCGCCAGTAATTCGTCGCCGATCTCGCCGTCGATCACCTTCTCCATGTGCTTGGAGTTGCGGAAGACGAACGGCATGTTGAAGACGTTGACGTCGTCCACGACCGGGCCGACGGCGCCGACCGAAATACGGGCGATCTGCAGCGCGCCGAGCTGTGCCTGCTCGATCATTTCCTTTTCGCCGCCGAGCTGCATCGAGGGGAACATCTGGATCGTCAGCCGGCCGTTGGTGGCGGCTTCCAGCTTCTTGCCCATCCGGACGACGGCTTCGACCGTCGGATAGCCGAGCGGATGAACGTCCGATGCCTTCAGCACCATTTTCGTTTGCGCAAATGCAGATGACAGCGGCGCCGTGGTCGCCATCGTGGCCCCGAGCCCTGCGCTCAACTTGATGAAGTCGCGGCGTTTCATGGTGTTCCCTCCTGATGTTGTTTATCGTTTTATGGACTTTGAACTCTTAGGGTCGCTCGTCGAAATACTCCGGATTGATATGTTGCGTGGTCGAGATGTTCTCGAGAAGGCTTTCGAGGTGGACTTCCATCGCACGCCTTGCGCCCTCTGCGTCATGCGCCTCGATCGCGGTCAGCACGGCCTCGTGTTCGACGATCACCTTTGCGATCCGCCCGCGCTGGGGCAGGGTCAGCCGGCGGTAGCGATCGACGTGGACCTTCACCTGCTGGATATATTTCCAGATTCCGGGATAGCCGGCGACATCGGCGACTGTAGCATGAAACATTTCGTCGGCCTGATGGAACGTATCGCTGTCTCCGGCAGCGCTGGCCTCGCGCTGGCGCTCCAGGATCGACTGCAGCGCCAGTATCTGGCTCGGCGTCGCGCGTTCCGCGGCGAGCCGCGCGGTGGTTTCCTCCAGCGCCTTGCGGATGATGATGGCCTCGGGGAGTGCAGCCACCGGAATGCGCGAGACGAAGATGCCGGACTGCGGATAGATCTCCAGCAGGCCTTCATCCGATAATTTGAGTATGGCCTCGCGAACGGGCGTGCGGCTCACCCCGTAGGAGAGCGCGATTTGCGCTTCCGAGATGGCTTCGCCGGGTCGGCGCTGCAGAGACACCAGTTCGACCCGAAGATCGGAATAGATCCTGGACGCTGCCGTTGCCGCGCGCGGTCTGCCGCTGCGGCGAGTGCCGGCGGCCATTCGGCGAACCGTTGGATCCGTCTTTTTCGATGCGCGAGCGGGCATGGCTACTTTCTCGATTGATATATTAGTATATGAATTAGCTCTGGCAACCAGAAATCGTGCCGAGCACCGGTTTGGTGCAGGTGCGGCGGGAGATCCTCAGCCGCCAGTTGGACCGATCCGCTGGCGCCTAGCTCCGGCTGCTGATGAAGCCGGCGCGTTTCCGCTGTTCATGCTGTCCGGCGCCGGTCAACAAGTCGATCAGGTCCTGGGCTTGTTGCGGGTGGGCCGCGGCGATCGTGATGCCCGCCGTGTACATCGTTGCGAGTTCGCAGCCTGGCGGCAGCGAACCGGACAGGGTCACGCCTTGGGTGCTTATGATCTCGGTCGACTGCGTGCACCCGATCGGACGCCGCGCCTTGGATGCCGCCAGTTCACGCATCGCGGTTGCGCCGTTCGGGAAAATCCGGAGGCGGGCGGCAACCTCATCGGCGATGCCAAGCTGCTGAAGGACATTTGCAACATGAATTCCGGCCGTCGAGGCTTTGGTATCCGGCACGAAGATCGCATCGGAGGCCAGCAAGACCTCGCGCAGGCCCGCAGCATCCCTGACTGTGACCTCGGGATCGCCGGTGCGGACGGCGAGGGCAGTTTCGACCAAGCCGACGTCGGAAATCATCGCGGCAACGACCAGCCTCTCCTCCGCCAGTTTGGCGAGGAGCGCCGCGGTCAGGATAACGATGTCGGCCGGCGTGCCGCTGCGCAATTTGTCGGCCATGACACCGACCGCGCCAAACTCACCGGTGATATCGAATCCGGTCACGCCCTTGAAGGCTGGCATCAAGCTTCCGACCAGTCCCTGTGCCGCGCCGCCGCTCAGAATGTTCAGGCTGCTCATGAGGTCAATTCCATCGCGGCGATGATCCTGTCACGCGTGATCGGAAGATCGCGAACCCGCACGCCGAGCGCGTCGAACACGGCGTTGGCGATGGCGGCCGTAACAGGGCCGTGGGCCGCCTCGCCGGCGCCGACCGGGTCCATATCAGACCGCTGGATGACCTCAACCTCGACATCGGGCACTTCGCTGAAGCGCAGGATCGGATATTCCGTCCAACTCGTGCTGGTGATGCGTTGCCGGTCGAAGCGGACCCGTTCTTTCAGTACCCAGCTCGTGGCTTGAATGGCGCCGCCCTCGATCTGGTTGATGACGCCGTCGGGATTGATCGCTTCGCCGACATCGACCGCCAGCGTCAATTTCCTGACACTGATCTCCTCGGCGCCCTCGATCTCGGCGATCGCAGCGCAATAGGCGCCGGTGTTCTTGTAGCGGGCAAAGGCCACGCCGTGACCGATGCCCGGCTGCTTCTCGGGCTTCCATTTGGCGCGAGCGGCAACGGCGCGGATGACGTCTTTTGCCCGCTCATCCCGCAAATGGCGCAGCCGGAACGCAATCGGGTCCTCGCCGCGTTCGGCAGCGATTTCATCGAGGATCGATTCAATCGCAAACACATTGCCCTGCCCACCAAGCGTTCGCAGCGCCGAGGTGCGGATCGGCATGGTCGTCAGGCGATGGCTTTCGATGTGCCAGGACGGAAAATCGTAAAGCGGGACTGAGTTGCGATCGCCACCGCCGCCATTGGCCTGCGGGGGATTGGTCGAGATCATGCGTGGAAACGGATCCGCCAGTTCGAACCCCGCCAGCAAGGCGGGTTGCGCTGCGCGCCCCGGCCGCGCCGCATGGCCGTTGCTCCAGATCGAATGCCGCCAGTCGATGATTTCCCCTTGCGCATCCAGGTCAGCCTCAATCTCGATTGCCATCGCCGCCCCAAACGGCGCATCCGACATCTCGCCCTGGCGCGACCACTGCACCCGCACCGGCCGGCCGTTGGCGGCTTTAGCAAGCAGTACAGCATCGAGCGCAACATCGTCGGCGGCGTTATGCCCATAGCAGCCGGCACCTTCCATATGCTCGACGGTGATGTTCTCGACCGGTAGCCTGAGAACCAGCGCCAGATCGGCGCGCAGGAGATAGACGCCCTGGCTGTGGGTCCACACATGAACGCGGTCGCCATCCCATTGCGCCATCGCACAGGATGGTGCGATCGACGCGTGCGCAATATAGGGGCGGGTGTATTGCCGCCGGATGGTCCGCGTTGCCGTGCCGGGTGATGCGGCCGTTTTCTTGTCGATGGTCGTCGACTCCGATGGCTGAGCTTTCAGGAATGAAGCCAGATCGTTTTCGTCGGGCAGGGGCTCGCCGTCGGACCAGGACGCGCCTTTGCGCAACGCGTTGAGAGCCGCCTCCGCGGCATGCTCGGTCTCGCTGACGACACCGGCAAAACTGCCGTCGCGTACGACTGCGACAAGACCGGCGACAGCGCGGACGCCATCCTCCTTCAATTCGGTAAGTTTCGCGCGCGCGTTCTCCGGCCGCAGCACGCAGCCATGCAGCATTCCCGCCAACGCCTGATCGTGGATGAACCGCGGCCGGCCCAAAACCTTGTCCGGAATGTCGAGCCGCTGAATTGAATTCCCGGCCAACGCCCGGCGCGATGCGATCTTTGGGGTTGTTCCGGGCGTAGCATCGCGATCGAGCGAGACTTCCTCGGCAAGCTCCCAATAGCTGGTCCTGACGTTGCCGGGGCCCGAAATGGTGCCGTCTTCGACGTCGAGCGCATCGATATCGACCCCCAGCCGTTCCGCCGCCTGCTGAAGAAAGATCCGGCGAACTTCCGCGCAGGCGTGGCGCAGCGCGCGCCCCGACTGCTGGATGGAGAGACTGCCCGAGGTGACGCCCTCGTTGGGGCTGGCTGCGGTCGATGCGCGGATCATCTGCACCCGCGACAGATCGATATCGAGCTCGTCGGCGGCGATCTGTGCCAGCGCCGTCACGATGCCTTGCCCGATCTCTACCTTGCCGGGCGAGATCGCTACCTGTCCGGTGCTTGAGAATTTCAGCCACGCCGACAATTTCGGGTTCGCTGCAAGGCTTACCGGCAGTACGGGCGGAGAGGGAGCGGGGGCCGGCTGGTTCATCCTGCGGCCATTTCCTCTGCCGCACGCAGCACCGCCCGCACCATGCGATTATGCGAACCGCAACGGCAGAGGTTGCGGTCGAGCGCCTCCTTCACCTCCCGGCTCGTCGGTGACGGGTTTTTCTTCAACAGCGCTGCCGCGCTCATCAGGATGCCGGAGACGCAATAGCCGCATTGCAGCGCCTGCTCGGCGATGAAGGCGCGCTGCAGCGGGTGCGGGCGCTCGCTCGTTCCCAGCCCTTCGATCGTCGTGACATCCTTGCCCGCCACCGACCAGAGCGGTGTATCGCAGGCGGACACCGCACGATCGCTGATGATCACATTGCAGGCGCCGCATTCGCCGGCGCCGCAGCCGAAATGCGGCCCGGTCATGCCGAGCTGCCCGCGCAGAATATCCAGCAATGACCGATCGGGATCGGCATCAACTTCTATCTCGGCGCCGTTGAGGCGAAATCGAACGCTCGGCATCGAGGGCGAACCTTTGCTCACGGCTTCTTATTGCGGCGGCTTGTCGAATTTCTTGACCACTTCCGCCCATTTCACAATATCGCCGCGCAGGAATTTGTCGAATTCCTCAGAGGTCATCGACATCGGAACAGCGCCTTGTTGAGTCCAGAGCTTGACGACATCGGGCCGTTTCACCGCCGCGTTCACAGCCGCATTGAGCTTGTCGATGATCGGCTTTGGTGTGCCCGCCGGCGCCATCAGGCCGAGCCAGATGGTGGCCTCATAGCCGGGAATGCCGGCCTCGATCACGGTCGGCGCGTTGGGCAGGACGGTCGATCGCGCCTTGCCGGTCGTCGCCAGCGCGCGCACCTGATTTTCGGCGACATTGGGGGCCATCGTCGGAACCGCATCGATCATCATCTGCACCTGACCGCCGAGCACGCCGCTGCGCGCTTCGCCGCTGTTGCGGTAGGGCACGTGCACGACGTCAATGCCGGCCATGGCTTTGAACAGCTCGCCCGCCATGTGGTACGGCGTGCCCTGGCCCGATGACGCATAGTTCAGTTTCGCGGGCTGCGATTTGGCAAGCGCGATGAATTCCTGCAGCGTCTTCGCCTGCACGGATGGATGAACCACGATCACGAGGTCGGAATAGTTCACCGGCGCGATCGGCGCGAGATCGCGCATCAATTCGTACTTGCGCTGCGGAACCAGCGATTCATTCGCGGTCTGGGTGTTCGACATCATCAGCAGCGTGTAACCGTCGGGCGGCGACTTGACGGCTTCCTGCGTGCCGATCACGCCGCCGGCTCCGGTGCGGTTCTCGACGACGAAGGGCTGGCCAAAACTTTCCTGCAGAATGTTCCCGATCTGGCGGGCGGTGACATCGGCAGGTCCGCCGGCCCCGAAGGGAACAATCACCTTCACCGGTCGCGACGGATAGTCCTGCGCCAGGCCGGGCGTAGCCAGGAGAGGTGGCGCCGTAACAATTGCTGCCAGCGCGAGCGCCGTTCTCAAGCGCATCATATCGACCTCCCCAACTCTGACTTCTTTTGCAACGGCCCGTTTACCGGCCTCGTGCCAAGTCTAGTGCCAAGTCTAGCTATCCGCGCACTGACCGCTAGTCCCCAGAATCAGATATTCGTCGGCGCTCGGGCCATGCAATTTGAGGGTGACAAGGACGCAATATGAGGATTTCCCCCAGTCTGGCCGTTGCTGCCATCATGCTTTCGGGCGCGACCGTCGCCAGTGCCCAGACCCTTCCTGCCTACATGGCGCCAATCGCCGGCAAAGCCGCCGCGACGCCTTCCGACACCGCGACCAAGGATATGCTGGCGCTCAACACCGGCATGTTCGAGCTCTATGGCGATGCAGCAAAGATTTTCCAGAAGAACATCCTGAGCAAGCATCCGGTGATCCTCGCTCTCTTCTCAGGCTCCGGCGGCCGGATGGTCCTCTATCGGCCGGGTATGGCGCCGATCGACGCACCACAGGTGCCGATCATGTATCAATTGCTCAAATCCGTCGGCCACAGCACGATGGCGCTGGTGCAGGTCGTTGGCCCCTATGTCGACAACCCCGACAACAAGTCCTGGCGCGGCTCGATGCTGGCTTATCGCAGCCGCATGCAGTCGGCGCTCGACGGCCTCGATGCAACGCCGATGGAACCGGGATGGCGCGACAACAACCGCACCATCCTGCAGAACAACATCGCTTTCATGGACGAATGCGTTGCCAAAGGCGTCATTCCATTCGCAGCTCTCGAAGCTTTCGGCAAGAAACAGGCGCCGTATCTGGCGAAGAACGTCGCATGGGCGGCCCAGACGCAGGTCGCGCACTGGATGACGGTGCTGGCGGACTGGAAGGCGCAGCTCGGCGCCGACTGGGACAAGACCTATGCCGCCAGCAACACGATCTACGTCGCGCGGCAGAACAACGTGCTGTTCAGCGTGCTGGCACAGTTCTTCGGTCCCGATGCCATCAACAACCGCCTGTTGTTGATCGAGACGATTTCCTTCACGACCACGCCGGCCGACATGCTGGAATCGCTGACCCGCATCATCGCCGATCGCTCCGTCGGCGCGCTGTTCTTCGGCAATTACCATTTGATGGATTACGAATTGATGGGCGGCGATGCGCGCGCCGCTATCATTGCCGAGAGCGGCAAGCGCGCCATGACGCCATTCCTGCCGCCCGCCGTTCCTTTCGGCTCGAAGCAATGGCCGACACTGGTCACGCCGGGTCCGGGGCCAGCGACCATCGCCGATCTGAAGTAGTTCCGGCAAAGGGCAAAAGGCATGCGGCCTTCGCGGCGCGAGTTTCTGAATTGGGTATCGGCGAGCGGCATAGCGCTCAGCCTAGCGCGCCTCGGCTCGGTGGAGGCCGCCGGCCTGCCGCCGCGCGCGTCGCTTCCCGGGCGTGCGAATTGGAACCCGGCCGCCAATGGCGCGGGCCGGGTCGATGGCACGGCCAAGGTCACCGGCGCGAAGCTCTACGCATCCGACTTCCGTGCCGCCGATCTTCCGGGCTGGCCGGCGAATACGTCGCACGCGATGCTCATCCGTGCGCCGGATGCGACACACGTCTATCTCGGAATGGATATTGCGCGGCTTGGCGGCGCGATGAAGCCGTCGGTCGTGGTGACATCAGCTGATCTCGACAAGATCGGCACTCGCGTTCCCGAATTCTACACCGGCGACCTGTTCTGTCCGCTCGGCAAGACGCCGCTCTATTTGGGGCAGCCAGTCGGGCTGTTGATCTTCGAGACGTTCGACGCCTTCGATCAGGCGCGCCTCGCGTTGCGCGATGGAACGTTCGTGAGGTTCGGCGAGGAAACCGGCCCCGTCGCCATGCCGAGCTATGGCGCCTATCGCTTCACGCGCGTGGCGGGCCCGACGCCGGAGGCGCCCGATGTCTATTCGCCGATCCTGGCCGGCTGGGTCAGCCCGGGACGGTCGCAGAACGCGCCGCTTCCGATATGGTCGCCGGCCGCCAAGGACACCGAGGCTTCCTACGCCAAGGCCGCGGTCCATGGCGAAAGGATCCGCGCCGAACTCGCGGCTAAAAATCCGAACGTTCTGGTGCTCGATCGCGAGTTCGAGACGCAATCGGTCGATCCGATGTTTCTCGAACCGGAGACCGGCCTCGCCTGGTACAGCAGGAACAGCGGCAGCCTCGAGCTCGTGCTTGGCGTGCAGTCTCCTTACGAGGCGGCGGAGTCAATCGCGCATCTGCTTGGCGAGGCCCGCGGCCCCTTCAAGCCGGCGCGGATCAATACCCAGTTCACCTATATGGGCGGCGGCTTCGGTGGCCGCGATCACACGCCCTTCGTGCTGTACGTTGCGCTGGCCGCGATGTTCTTCCCTGGTCATCCCGTGCGGCTGGCGCATGACCGCTATCAGCAGTTTCAGGGCGGCATCAAGCGCCACGCGTTCAAGATGCGGTCGCGGATCGGCGTCGATCGGTCGACTGGGAAAATTCAGGCTTTCGCTGCGGACCACGTTCTCGATGGCGGCGGCCTGGCCAATTTCTCGGTCAATGTGGCAACCGTCGGCGCGACCGCCGCGATCGGCATCTATGATGTGCCCAAGGTGGACGTGACAACGGTTGCCGTTCATTCGCGCGGCGTGACAGCGGGATCGATGCGCGGCTACGGCACGCTGCAGACGATGACTGCGCTGGAGGCGCTGGTTGACGAAGTGGCCGCTGCCCTGCCGCTTGATCCGATCGAGTTCCGGCGGCGCAATGCGCTCGCACCGAAGGGCCGGACCATGACCGGTAATCCCTACGGCGTTTCGGTCCGCACCACTGAAATCCTCGACAAGCTCGAGAAGCATCCAATCTGGCAGCAGCGCGCGCAGCAGAAATCGGCCGCGGCGCAGGGCATGCTCGTCGGCACCGGCGTTGCTTGTGTCACCAAGGATTACGGCACCGGTGCCGATTGTTCGCTTGGGCGCGTCGAACTGTCTCCCGACGGCAAGGTCACGATCTATTGCGACCATACCGAGATGGGCAACGGCATCGGCACCGCGCTCGCCAACCGGGTCGCGATCCATCTCGGTGCGGTCGCTGACGAAGTCTCGGTGGCGCGTGTCGACACGTATGACGCCCTCGGATTGGTCACATCGGGTGATCCCTACACGATGGACCAGAAGACACAGGATGCGGCGGAGAAAAATCCACGCTGGGTGCCGGCGATCAGCTCAGCGACCAGTGCCTCGATCGGCGCGCATGTCGGCACTCATTCCGCTGCCGAGGCGGCGCGCGTGATTTTCCGTTTCGGCCTGTGGCCGGCGGCGCTGGAACTATGGCGCATCGCTGCGAACGATCCGCGCGCAAAGGATTGGGAGAAGGCGCAATGGAAGGACGGGCAGCTCGTCATGCCCGGTCTTGCGCCGTTGCCGCTGCCGGCCCTCGCCGCAAGCGCGCACGCGCGCAATCTCGTGACCGGGGCAGTGGCTCACAGCTTCTCCCGCTGGGAATGGTCGCGCGCCCGTTTTCCCCTTCTTGGCGAACAGTACCGCGCTGAGATCGATGCGCTGGCCTTGCGCAGGGGCAACGGCAAGTTCGAGCGCATCAACCGCGTCAGCGTCAAATTCCCGCCGACCGACAACAACCGGATCGGCACCAGTTATACCTCGATGTGCGGCACGCTGGTCCGCATCGAGATCGAGCGCGCCACCGGCGCGCTGCGCATCGCCAAGGCCTACAGCGTGTTCGAATGCGGACAGGCGCTGGTGCCCGAGGTGGTGATGGGGCAGGCGCAGGGTGGCTTCGCGATGGGCGTCGGCTATGCCTTGCTGGAGACACTGCCGCCCTTTGAAAGTGGCCCCGGCAACGGCCAATGGAATCTCGGGCAGTACCTCGTCGCGCGGGGATCGGACCTGCCGCTGCACGACCTCGAAATCGAGATGCTGCCGCCGCTGACACCGGACGAGCCGCCGAAGGGCATGGCGGAGGTCGTCATGGTTCCGGTGGTCCCCGCCATACTGAACGCGATCTTCGACGCCACCGGCCGCCGCTTTCGGTCCCTGCCGGTGACCGCCAACCTGCTCAAGGGAGTTTTGGCGTGACCAAATTGAGCCTCACGATCAACGGCCGGCCGTACGGACCGGTCGAGGTGCGCGACGAACTCTCGATGAATGATTTCCTGCGCGAGTATCTCGGCATGACCGGCACCAAGTTCGGCTGTGGCGCCGCGCAATGTCTGAGTTGCGCTGTCATCGTCGATGATCCCGATGGCACGAGCTACACCAGCCCGACCTGTGTCGCCTCGGCGGCAAGTTTTGACGGCAAGGCCATCCGCACGGTCGAGGGGCTTGCCAGGGATGGCGAACTCTCCGCGCTGCAGAAGGCCTTCATCCGGCACTTTGCCTTCCAGTGCGGCTATTGCACCGCGGGTTTCCTCAACGAGGGACAGGTTCTGCTGGAGCGTCTGGCCAAAGCGCCCGTGAAGCGCGCTGATCTCGAAAACACCATCGCGGAAGCCCTCGATGGCCATATCTGCCGCTGCACCGGCTACATCAAATACCACGAGGCCGTGCGGGATGTGATCCTTGCAGATTCCAGGCGCTATCTCATGGCTAACCAGTGACCGGGCAGGGGAACGCGGCATGAAATCGGAATTGCGGTTTCAGTTCGCGGTCGCGGTGCTCGCGGTCGCGACGAGCATGTTCGCCGGCTACGCCGTTTCCCAGACGGCACCGCAATCGCTCGCAAGCCCGGAAAGCTTTGCGTCGATATCGGATACGGACGCTCGATCGGCGGCCATGTTCACCGAGCTTGGCAAGGTGCTGACCCATCCGCGCTGCACGAATTGCCATCCCGCAACCGATCGGCCGCGGCAAGGCGACGAGGGGCGGCTGCACCAGCCGCCGGTCACGCGCGGCGCAGACGGCCATGGCCTTGCCGCGATGCGCTGCTCGACTTGCCACAAGCATGCGAACTTCGAACCCGGCCGCATGCCGGGCCATCCGGAATGGCACCTCGCACCGCGCGAAATGGCGTGGGAGGGCAAGACGGTTGCCGAAATCTGCGCGCAGCTCAAGGACCCCGCACGCAACGGCGGACGCAAGCTCGAGGAACTCATCCATCATATCGGCGAAGATACGCTGGTTGGCTGGGCCTGGGCTCCCGGCGCTGGCCGCAGCCCTGTTCCCGGTACGCAAAAGCAGGCCGGTGCCCTGGTCGAGGCCTGGGTGAAAACCGGCGCGGCCTGTCCTGCGCAGTAGAAGCATTTGGGCTTGGCTGTGCCATGGCCGGGCACTGCCGGCGATGGACAGCGGGCAATCCATAGGAATAATGCGGGGGATCAGGGGTACCTAACTTCGCCAACAGCGCGGGGAACGAAAACATGAAACACCCAGGGATTTCACGCCGCCACGTGCTGGCTGGCGCCGGCGCCGCTCTCGCAGGCGCAGCATTTTCCACGCGCGTGATGGCGGCTGCGCCGCCACCGGAAGGGGTGACGCCGGCGCTGATCGACGCGGCGAAGAAGGAAGGCAAGGTCATCTATTACACGTCGACCGATTTGCCGGTCGCGGAGAAGCTGGCCAAAGCGTTCGAGGCGAAATATCCGGGCATTGCGGTGCGCGTCGAACGCACCGGTGCCGAGCGCCTGTTCCAGCGCATCGGCCAGGAATATTCCAGCAACATCCATGCCGTCGATATCGTGAACTCGTCCGATGCCGCGCATTTCATCGTCTGGAAGCGTGACGGCATTCTGGCGCCTTACATGCCGGAGGATGTCGCAAAATTCTATCCGGCCGAGCACAGGGATCCCGATGGCCAGTTTGCGAGCTTCCGCGTCTGGCTCAGCATCATTGCCTACAACACCAACCTGGTGAAGGCGGAGGACGCGCCGAAGAGTTTTGCCGATCTGCTCGACCCCAAATGGAAGGGCAAGATCGTCAAGG
Source organism: Bradyrhizobium sp. SRL28 (assembly GCF_018596315.1). GTDB lineage: Bacteria > Pseudomonadota > Alphaproteobacteria > Rhizobiales > Xanthobacteraceae > Bradyrhizobium. Next base: position 207,501 of record NZ_JAHEAG010000010.1, read on the forward strand.
CGCATCCGGGCTACAGCGGCACTATCATGACCGCGACCTACCAGATGCAGCGCGATCTCGGATGGAGCTTCTTTGAGCAGCTTGCCAAGCAGAGCATCATGCAGGTGCAGTCATCGGCCGATCCACCGAAGAAGCTCGATCTCGGCGAGCGCGCGGTGATGGCCGACGGCAACGAATACAACATCTTCCAGATGAAGGAAGCGGGCCGTCCGGTCGAGCCGGTCTACGCCACGGAAGGGTCACCGCTGATCATCGGACCGAACGGCGTCTTCAAGGATGCACCGAATCCGAACGCGGCAAGGCTGTTCCAGTCGTTCAGCCTCAGCCGGGAGGCGCAGCAGCTCATCGTCGACGTCGGCGGCCTCCGCTCGGTGCATTCTCAAACTGTCGAAAAGGCGGGACGCAAGCCGCTCAAGGACATCAAGACCATGAAGGACGACGCGGCGGCAGTGGAGAAGGAAAGCGAGGCCATTAAGGCACGCTACACAAAAATCTTCCGCGTTTGACCGCTATGGCCTCCGGACTGCCTGAGACCTCGGTCGCCGAAACGCTGGCCGAAAAGATCGTCGCATTGCAAGCCGGTGCATTGCCGGCTGCAACCGCGCGCAAATGCGAGGACCTGCTGATCGACGTGGTCGGGCTATGCCTCACCGCGCGCAACGAGGACTACATCAGAAGCGCGCTGGCAGGTTGCGATGATGACGGCCCCTGTACGGCGATCGGGCACCGGCGCACGCTGAATGCGGCGGGCGCCGCCTTCGTCAACGGCACCGCTGCGCATGGCGAGGATTTCGACGACACGTTTGAGGGAGGCCCGGTCCATGCAGGCGCCGTGATCGTGCCGGCGGTGCTCGCTGCCTGCGAACGGCATAGCCCGGATGGCCGCATGGCGCTGATCGGGATCGCGGTTGGCACCGAAGTGCTGTGCCGGTTGAGCCTCGTGGTGCCGAAGGCCGTTCATAGGGCTGGTTTCCATCCGACAGCGGTCTTCGGCGCGATGGGCGCGGCCGCCGGTGTCGGTGCAGCGCTTGGTCTCAACGCCAGGCAGATCGTCGATGCGCTCGGCGTCGCCGGCAGCATGGCCGGCGGCATCATCGAATATCTTGCGGAGGGCGCCTGGACCAAACGGCTGCATGCCGGCTGGGCGGCGCAATCGGGGATCCGCGCGGCGCTGCTGGCGCGGGGAGGGTTCGTTGGCCCGCGCACGGTGTTCGAGGGCGTGCACGGGCTGTTCCACGGTTTCGCGCGCACCACGGAGGGCGATTACGACGCGCTGACCGGCGATTTCGGCACGCGCTGGGTGACAGACACGCTGGCCTTCAAGCCTTATCCATGCGGAACGATGGCGCAGCCCTATATCGATTGCGCGCGCCGGCTGGCCGCACGGGGGGTCAAACCCGAGGATGTCGCCGAGATCGTCTGCGAGGTGGCGGAGGGGACGGTGCACCGGCTATGGGAGCCGCTTGCCGACAAGCAGCGTCCGCGCAACGGCTATGCCGCCAAGTTCGCTGTGCCGTATCTGTTGTCCGCCGGCTTCGTCCATGGCGGTGTCGGGCTCGGCGCATTCACGGAAAACGCGATCCGCGATGAGCGCGTGCTGGCGCTTGCTGCTAAAGTGAAGTTCGTGATCGACCCGGATAATCCCTATCCGAACAATTACACCGGCCATATCCGTGCCACCCTCAGGGATGGCAGCGTGGTGGAGGAGCGGCAGCCATATCTGCGTGGCGGTGCGCAGGAACCGCTGACGCGGCAGGACGTGACCGACAAGTTCTTGCTCAACGCTGAACATGGCGGCTGGAGCGCAACGCAAAGCAATGCGGCGTTGAAACTGATGGCGGGGCTGTATAATGGGCGCGTCGATCTCTCCTCATTGCGCGGGTAGCAGCTCATGACAAAAGAACTCGCGGGCGAAGTCGCTGTCGTCACCGGCGCGGGCCGCAATATCGGCCGCGCGATCGCCCTGACCCTGGCAGAAGGCGGCGCGTCCGTGGTGGTGAATGCGCGCAGCAATCGCACTGAGGCGGATGCCGTCGCGCGTGAGATCCAGACTGCCGGCGGCAAGGCGTTGGTCCATATCGGCGACGTTGCCGACGCCGTGGCGGTGCAGGCCATGGCGGATGCGGCCGTCAAGCAATTCGGCCGTATCGATATCCTCGTGAATAACGCGGCGCTGCGGCGCGAGAAGCCGTTCGCCGAGATGAGCTATGCGGCGTGGCGCGAAGTCCTCGACGTTACGCTCGACGGCACGTTCCTCTGCGTAAAAGCCTGCCTGCCGGCGCTGCGCAAGTCAGGTGCGGGAACGATCGTCAACATCGGTGGCCTCAGCGCGCATACGGGTGCGAAGAATCGCGCGCATGTGGTGACGGCGAAGGCGGGCATCATCGGCCTGACCCGCGCGCTGGCCCACGACCTTGCCGATGACGGCATCACCGTGAACTGCGTGGTTCCCGGCCTGATCCGCACGCCACGGCCCAAGGATAGACCGGAGCCGGCGCATCATTTGACCCATCAGACCATCACCGGCAATCGGGGCCTGCCGGAGGATGTTGCCGCAACCGTACGTTTTCTGTGCGGGCCCGGTGCGCGCTACATCAACGGGCAGGCCATCCACACCAATGGTGGCGCCTATTTGGGCGCCTGATGCATGACTAAAGGCCGTTTTTGCAGGTGCACTGCCCGACAAACCCTCTCGGCGACCGCGGCGTTTGATGTTACCTAGAAACGCATGAACCAGCATGCCAAGGTCGATATCCGCCACTCCACCTGTCCGCACGACTGTCCGTCGGCCTGTGCGCTTGACATCGAGGTGATCGACGGCCGCTCGATCGGCCGGGTCCGCGGCTCCAAGGTTCAGACCTACACGGCGGGCGTTGTCTGCGCAAAAGTCGCGCGCTACGCCGAGCGCATTCATCACCCTGACCGGCTGCTCCATCCGATGCGCCGTACCGGACCAAAGGGTTCGGGCCAGTTCGCGCGGATTTCATGGGATGATGCGCTGGACGAAATCGCCGCGCGTTTCGATCAGGCCGAGCGTGAATTCGGCGCTCAGTCTGTCTGGCCCTACTACTATGCTGGCACCATGGGGCTCGTCATGCGCGACGGTATCAATCGCCTCGCGCATGTGAAGAAGTATTCCCGTTTCTACGGCACCATCTGTGCGACCGTCGCGCGCATCGGGTTTGCCATCGGCACTGGCAAGATCGCTGGCGTCGACCCGCGCGAGATGGGGGTTTCCGATCTCGTTGTGATCTGGGGCACCAACCCGGTGAATACCCAGGTCAACGTGATGACCCACGCCTCGCGCGCCCGCAAGGAGCGCGGCGCGAAGATCGCTGCGATCGATATCTACAACAACGACACCATGAAGCAGGCCGATATCAAGATACTGCTCCGGCCGGGTACCGATGGCGCCTTCGCTTGCGGCGTCATGAACGTGTTGTTCCGCGAGGGTTACGCGGATCGCGCCTATATGGATCGCTACACCGATTGTCCTGACGAACTCGAGGCGCACCTCGCGACCCGCACACCGGAATGGGCTTCAGCGATCTCGGGCGTGCCGGTGGAAGAGATCGAGGCATTCGCGCGCGTTGTCGGCCAAACCAAACGCTCGTTCTTCCGCCTCGGCTACGGCTTTACCCGCAGCCGCAACGGCGCGGCGCAGATGCATGCAGCGCTATGCATCCCGGCGGTGACGGGAGCCTGGCAGTATGAAGGTGGCGGCGCCTTCTTCAATAATGCTTCGATCTGGAAGTTCGACGAATCCATCATCGAGGGGCATGACGCGATCGACCGCGCGACCCGCTGGCTCGATCAGTCCCAGGTCGGGCGTATCCTGACCGGCGACGCCGAAGCCTTGAAGGGTGGACCGCCGGTCAAGGCGATGCTGATCCAGAATACCAACCCGGTGACGGTGGCGCCCGAACAGGCACTCGTGCGAAAGGGCTTTGCGCGCGAAGATCTGTTCGTCGCGGTGCATGAGCAGTTCATGACCGAGACGGCCGTTATGGCCGACATCGTGCTTCCGGCCACGATGTTCATGGAGCACGACGATCTCTACTACGGCGGCGGCCACGGGCATATTTCGGTCGGCGCCAAGCTGATCGATCCACCCGGCGAGTGCCGCTCCAACCATGAGGTGCTGCAAGGCCTCGGCCGCCGCCTCAACGCCGTGCATGCCGCGTTTGAGATGACGCCGCGCGAGCTGATTGATGCGACGCTGAAGAAGAGCGGCCACGGCGATATCGAAACGCTGGAATCGGATCTGTGGCGCGACATCCAGCCGGATTTCCGCACCTCGCATTACCTCGATGGCTTCGCGCATGCGGACAAGAAATTCCACTTCAAGGCCGATTGGGCGAATCCGCCGGTCGGCAATCCGGGCCTCGGCCCCTGGGCGCAGATGCCGTCGCTGCCGGACCACTGGACCATCATCGAGGAGGCGGATGAGAAACATCCGTTCCGCCTCGCCACTTCGCCGTCACGCAGCTATCTCAATACCAGCTTCAACGAGACGCCGGGATCGCAGGCCCGCGAGGGTGCGCCGACGGTGATGATGCACCCGGAAGACGCGGCCGCCCTTTCGATCGCCGATGGCGGCGCCGTGACGCTCGGCAATACGCGAGGTGAAACCACGCTGACCGTGAAACTGTTTGACGGTGTGCGCCGCGGTGTGCTGATCGCCGAGTCCATCCATCCGAACAAGGCCCATATCGGCGGCCGCGGCATCAACATGCTGACCGGGGCCGAGGCCATTGCTCCCATCGGCGGCGCGGCATTCCATGACAACAAGGTCTGGGTGAAGAAGGCCGCGCCTGCGATCTGATCCGACGGCAGCCTGCACAAGCGAACGCGCCCGGCATAGCACGCTCGCGTACGGTCATTCGACCAGGAATACGGGCGCGTGCCTCTTTTGTTTACCTTTTGCTAACTTCAATCATCGGCTCGCTTCCAACTCACGGTAGCAGAACCCGGACGTCTTAAACTGAATCTTAGAGCCCGGGACCTACCGTCGGGTTCATTTTCATGGCTTGAGCGTGTCCGATGGCCTGGCGGCGGCCCAGTGTTACCCACGTAGCAATGCTGGCGGCAAGCGTGGGCTTATTCCTCGCTGCCGGACATTTCGCTGCGAAAGCCGTCATCGACGGGCATCAAAAGCGGCAGCTCGAAGAGTTGGCCGATGTTGCATTGCGACGCGCCGAAGTCGCCGTCAGCTTTGGAGCCGCCACGCTCGACGAACTTGCCGGCAAGGGAACGCTGAATTGTGATCCGGGAACGCTGCAAAGCGTCCGCCTTCAGGTTTATCAACGCTCAACCGTAAAGGACATACGGCTGGTCAATCGCGATGGATCGGTGATCTGTTCGGCCTACTCCGAGACGCTGGAGTTTGACAGCGGATGGGTCGACCGCGCGGACATGTTACCGTCTCAAGACGGCCGCCTGCTGCTGTTTCGGGTTGATCAATTCAGCGGTGTAGCGCTCGGCGTCCTACGCGATATCGACAAGAAGAGTTCGGTCGTAGCCATTCTGGGAATCAATTCGTACCTGTTCGACATCATGCCTGCGGAACTGCGGGCCCACAGCGAAGTATTACTGCGGTTGAATACCGGCCTGGAGGTCGTACGTTTTCCTGCGAGTCACGATGGGTCGTCCCATTCGGTCACGATCACCAATGCCTCGACCCACTATCCGCTCGAAGCAATTATTCGCGTCGACACCGGTGTATTGCAGCGGTGGAACAACGAAGCATACTGGCCGACGATGTTCATCGCGTTGGGGCTGGGAATTGCCTTTGGATTTCTTCTGACCAAGACGAGGCCCAGGCTGGAGGGGCCGATAGCCGATATCGACCAGGCTCTGGCGCGGCACGAGTTCAAGCCGTTCTTCCAGCCGACGTTTGATCTCCGCTCTGGCGAAATTGTCGGATGTGAAGTGCTGGCCCGGTGGATACGTAGCGACGGCACCATCGTTTCTCCGATCAATTTTATTCCGCTCGCCGAGTCGAGCGGACGAATTGAGCCGATGACATGGCAGATATTGTCGACGGCCCTCAGGGAAGCCGGGCCCCTTCTTCGCGAAGACAAGAATTTCAAGATGTCATTCAATGTCGCGCCTCGGCACCTGCTAAGCGAGGGGTTCATCGAGAGCCTTCGCCGCGTGGTTCTTGCTGCAAAGGTGTCTCCTCGCCAGATTGTGCTGGAAGTGACTGAGCGGAGCGAACTGCCTGATCTTGAACGAGCCGCTTCTGTGGTGAGGGAGTTGCGCGAATTCGGCTTTCGGGTCGCAATGGATGACGTTGGCGTCGGCAATAGCGGCCTGTCCCAGATGAAGGGGCTCGGCGCCAACACGATCAAGATCGACAAGTTCTTCGTCGATACCATCACGGAGGATGAGGCGGCGGCATCGATCGTCGCCATGCTGGTGCGTCTTGCGCATGATCTTCGGATGACCGTTGTTGCCGAGGGAATCGAGACATCAGAGCAAATTCAGGCCCTGATAGCCTGCGGCGTCGAGGAGGGACAAGGTTATGTCGTCTCGCCCCCTGTGCCATTTCCGAACTTCAGCGAACTCCTGCAAGCCCGCCGGTCCAGCGCTCGCGCCAAAGAGGCCGTCGGGCAGGCCGCCCTGGTCGCTTAGTCTACTGCTTCACCATTTGGCCGCGTAGCTCGCCACCGGGGTTGGCGGCGGTATGTATGTTTGCGTACCACTTGCCAGCGATCAGGTCTGCAACCTGCGCATCAGAAAGTACGGCCGTACCTTCGATCGGGCTTTGCGCACTCTTGAACGGGAGTACGATTCCGGCATTCTTGCCGGGCTCGCCTGGTCCGTGAAAGTGCGCGGCAACGGCGGGTCCGGTCAAATCGTTGAAGGTAATGGTCCACGAAAGCGCTTTGGTTTCGGTGTTGAAAGTGGCCGTCGCTTCGCCGGATGCCGGACTGTTGTTGGGTGGAACTTCGTTTGATCCCTTGAGAGCTGCCTTCAGGGTAATTGTCTCGGCGCGGGCTGCCGAAAGGCTGCCTGACACGCCGACAAGGATCAGGATCGTCGAAATGAAATAAGTCATGCTCTTCATGGCGCTCTCCGTCGGTGGTCCTGTCATCACACTAACACCCATCGGAATGGAAAATTTCAGAAAATGTTTGGGGCCTGGAGCCCCCCCGTTTGGTCGTACTACAGCGTCCGGTACCCCGGTCACCGAATTCCCGCTTGCAGTCCACCGCCATCCTGCCGCAAATGTTGCAAGGCAACAGCAGACAGGCGAGCGGGACAATGAATGATACGAGCAGCGTGATACGCGAAAAGCGCGGACAGGCGTTCTGGATTACCATCAACCGGCCGGACAAGCGCAACGCCATCAATGCCGACGTGGTCGCCGGCATCGCGCGCGGCTATCGCGACGCCCATGACGACAAGGACGTCCGCGTCATCGTGCTGACGGGCGCAGGCGACAAGGCGTTTTGCGCCGGCGCCGACCTGCAGAATAGCGGCGCCGCCTTCGCGATGGATTTTTCCCGGCCGAATGTCGACTACGCCGATCTGCTGCGGCTGTCGCAGAACGCCACCAAGCCCGCGATCGCACGCGTGGGCGGCGTCTGCATGGCCGGCGGCATGGGTCTGTTGTGCATGACCGACATGGCGGTTGCCGCCGATCATGTGATTTTCGGTTTGCCCGAAGTGAAGGTCGGCGTGTTCCCGATGCAGGTGCTGAGCCTGTTGCAGTCGATCGCGCCAAAGCGGCTGGTCAGCGAATGGTCGCTGACCGGCGAGCCGTTCGATGCGGCAACCGCGCAGGCTACCGGACTTCTGAACTACGTGGTGCCGGCGGCCGAGCTCGACGCCAAGGTCGATTGGCTGATCAGCCGCATCGTCGACAAGTCGCCGACTGCGATCCGGCGCGGCAAATACGCCATGCGCGCCATCGCATCGATGTCGTTCGACGAGAGCATCGCCTATACCGAAAGCCAGATCGCGTTGCTGGCGATGACGGAAGACGCCAAGGAAGGCCTCAAGGCCTTCGGCGAGAAGCGCAAACCGTCATGGCCGGGACGGTGACTAGCCCGTGCTTGCCTTCAGTCCGGCGGCCTCGATGCCCGCGACAGCGCAGGCTTCGTCATTGTCCGACGTGTCGCCGCTGACGCCGACGGCGCCGAGCAAACCGCCGTCACCCTGGATCAGCACGCCGCCGGGCACCGGCACCAAACGTCCCTGCGCCAGCGCATTCACCGCGCCGACGAAATAGGCCTGTTCCTGGGCGCGCTGGAACAGCGCCCGCGACCCCATGCCCATCGCAAGCGCGCCATAAGCCTTGCCGTGTGCGATTTCGGCCCGCATCAGGCTGGTGCCATCCTGCGCCGCCGTGACCTTCACACAGCCGCGGGCATCCAGAATGGTGATGACCAGCGGCTTCAGTTTCATCTCGACGCCTTTCGCCAGGGCGGCATCGAGAATCTTGCTAGCGATGTCGAGGGTGAGTTCAGCCATAGATCAGTTCCTTTTGCGATTGAGCGGGATTAATGGTTGGGCCGCGCGTTGTCGAGGCTCATCGCAAGCACCCGGGCGACGTGCAGTGCGGCACGGTCCGTGCCATCCTTGATCTGGTGCCGGCACGAGGTGCCGTCGGCAACGATCAGCGTGGCCGCGTCGGCGCGGCGTACCGCCGGCAGCAGCGATAGCTCGGCCATCTCCATCGAGGCCTGATAGGTGTCGGCGCCGTAGCCGAACGCGCCGGCCATGCCGCAGCAACTGGATTCGATGGTTTCGACACTGAGATCGGGAACGAGGCGAAGTATTTTTTCGACCGGCTTGAATGCGCCGAATGACTTTTGATGGCAGTGGCCGTGAACCAGCGCTTTTGCCTGGACCGCACCGAGTGACAGCTTGAGGCGGCCGGCCTCCGCCTCGCGAACAAGGAACTCCTCGAACAGCAATGCGTGTGCACTGACGCTCCTGGCATCATTGTCCGAGCGGAGCGAGAGCAGTTCGTCACGAAGCGTCAGCAGGCAGCTCGGCTCCAATCCCACGATTGGTACGCCGCGCGCGGCGAACGGCGCGTAGGTCGTGACGAGCCTGTCCAGTTCGCTGCGCGCCTGTTCGACCAGACCGGCCGAGAGAAATGTCCGCCCGCAACACAGCGGACGGGCGCGGTCGACAGGTTTTGGAATATGCACGCGATATCCGCCTTCAACCAAAACACGCAAGGCGGCGTCGAGATTCTCGCGCTCGTAGGCGCGGTTGAACGTATCGGCGAACAGCACAACCTCAAGGCCACCGGCGGGGCCGAAGACCTCAGCATCGGCCTTGAACACGTCGCGACGGAACGCGGGCAGGGCGCGCTTGGCGCTGATGCCGGCCAGTTTCTCGAACAGCGTGCGCAGCAACGGACTGCTGTTGCGCCAGTTGGCGAGCGGGGCGAAGCGGGACGCCAGATCCGCGTAACGCGGCAGATAGCCGACCAGCCGGTCGCGCAGCGAAAGGCCGTGTTTCTCCGCACGCGCAGCCAGCACCTCAATCTTCATCTTGGCCATGTCGACGCCAGTCGGACATTCATGGCGGCAGGCCTTGCAGGAGACGCAGAGTTTGAACGTGTCCATCATTTCATCTGAAGCCAGCGCGTCAGGACCCAACTGGCCCGAGATCGCCAGCCGCAGCGTGTTGGCGCGGCCTCGCGTAACGTCCTTCTCGTTGCGGGTCGCGCGGTAGGACGGGCACATCACGCCGCCCTCGAGTTTTCGGCAGGCGCCGTTGTTGTTGCACATCTCGACCGCGCCCTGAAAGCCGCCGCCGGCGCCGGGATAGGCCGACCAGTCGAGCGCGGTCTTGAGTTCTGCGACGCGATAGTCCGGCCGATAACGAAACAGCGAACGATCGTCCATTTTTGGTGGGTCGACGATCTTGCCGGGATTGAGCAGATTGTTCGGATCGAAACGCGCCTTGACCTCGCGGAAATCGGCAACGATGCGGGAGCCGAACATCGCTTCGTGAAATTCGGAGCGAACCAGCCCGTCGCCATGCTCGCCGGAGTGCGAGCCCTTGTACTCGCGCACCATCTCGAACGTCTCTTCGGCGATGGCCCGCATCGCCTTGACGTCCTTATCGAGCTTCAAATTGAGCACAGGGCGAACATGCAGGCAGCCCTCGGAGGCGTGCGCATACATCGTGCCGCGCGTGCCGTGCCTGGCGAAGATGGCGTTGAGCCGCTCGGTATAGTCGGCGAGGTGCGGCAGCGGCACGGCGCAATCCTCGACAAAGGAGACCGGCTTGCCCTCCTGCTTCATCGACATCATCACGTTAAGGCCGGAGGTGCGGAAATCCGCGATTGCCGCCTGCGTCACAGGTTCGATGACGTCAACCACACCGCCCCATTTGCGCTGCGGATGGTTCCAGCCGAAACCGAGGTCTGACATCAATTCGGAAAGCTGCTTCAGCTTTTGCAGATTGTCGGACTGATCCTCTTCCGCAAATTCGACGATCAGCAGCGCATCCGGATCGCCGCGCACGGTCGCCTCGATCACGGGCTTGAACATCGCGATGTCCCGGCCGAGCGCGATCATGGTGCGGTCGACCAGCTCGACCGCGATCGGCCGCAGCTTCACCAGATGCTGCGCCGCGTCCATCGCCTCATAGAAGCTGCCGAAATGGCAGACACCCAATACCTTGTTGCGGATGACCGGCCACAGCTTGAGTTCGACCTGCGTCGTGAACGCCAGCGTGCCTTCGGAGCCGACCAGCAGATGCGCCATGTTGTTCGGTGCATTGCGCGGTACCAGCGCATCGAGATTGTAGCCGCCAACGCGGCGCTGCACCTTTGGAAATCGCTCGGATATCTCGGCGGCCTCGCGCTCGCCGAGATCGAGCATATCGCGAAACAGTTCGAGCCCAGTCTGGGGCGAATTCACCCGCGCCAGATCCCGCGGCACCTCGCCGAAATGGACGAGCGTGCCGTCGGCCAGCGCTGCATCCATCGACAGCGTGTTGTCGCGCATGGTGCCGTAGCGCAGCGAACGGCCGCCGCAGGAATTGTTGCCGGCCATGCCGCCGATGGTGGCGCGCGAAGCGGTCGAGACGTCGACCGGAAACCACAGCCCGTGCTTTTTGAGCTGGCGGTTGAGATCGTCGAGCACGATGCCGGGCTCGACCACGCAAATGCGGTTTTCGACGTCGAGCGAAAGCACCCGGTTCAGGTGCTTGGAAAAGTCGACGACAATTCCCTCGTTGACGGTCTGGCCGCACTGCGAGGTGCCGCCGCCGCGCGGGGTGACGACCAGGTCCTCGTCCCGGCAAATGGCGAGCGCCTTGAGGGCCTCGTCCATGCTGCGGGGCACCACGACGCCCGCCGGCATGATCTGGTAGAACGAGGCATCGGTGGCATAGCGGCCGCGGTTGAAGGCATCGAAAAACACGTCGCCGGTCAGATTTGACCGCAGGCGTCGTTGGAGCGTCGAGGCGTTTTTCATCCCAAATCCAAAGCGATCCTGGAGGGCTGTTGTAACCCCTCAATGGGATTATGCACTTTTTCTAAGATGAACAACATTATGAATTCATAACAGGCCAGCTAGCTGCCCGCAACCGTGGCCGTGGTGGCGCCCCGTGCCGCGGCCAGATGTTCAATGGCTGCGGTTCGCTTGTTGCGCAAGTGCTGGAACAGGGTGTCGCTCAGTTCGCTTCCGGCGCGACGGCGCAGCGCATCCAGGATCGCTTCGTGCTCGCGCATGGCCTCGCCCCAGCGCTGCCGTTTGCGCGCGAAATTGGCGGAATAGCGGACGCGGCGGATCCGGCCGGCAAAACTGTCGTAGGCCGCGCGCAGGGTTTCGTTGCGCGCGGCGGCGACGATGCTCTCGTGGATGCGTTGGTTGACCTGAAAATAGCCGTGCATGTCGCTATTGAGGTAATGGCCGTACATCTCATAGTGCAGCCGCTCGATCGCGGCGATTTCCTCGTCCGTGATGGCCTCGCAAGCAAGGCGTCCGGCGAGGCTTTCCAGGCCGGCCATGACGTCGAAAAGCTCCTCCAGATCCCGCTCGCTAAGCTCGCGCACGCGTGCGCCGCGGTTTGGCAGGAGTTCGATCAAGCCTTCCGCAGCCAGAACCTTGAGCGCCTCACGCAGCGGCGTCCTGGAGATTCCAAGCATCGCGCAGAGCTGCCGTTCGGGAACGCGTGCACCCTCTGGAATGTTGCCTTCGACCACGTAATCACGAAGCCGCAGCAGGATTTCGCCGTGCAGCGAGGCCTCCTGGCGGTCGGGCTGGGTGATCGGCATCCCGCTTTCGGGAATCGTGGATTTCATTTGCATAACGGTAGTTTGCGGAATCTACGGCGTCGACGGTCTAAATAGAATACCAAAATTAGGTTGATAAGACAAAAAATGAATGCAAAATGAGTCTCGATGCGCTTTTTGGGAGGTTGTCATGCGGCAAGGACGGCATTTTCTGCAGATTCCAGGGCCGAGCCCGGTCCCGGACCGGGTTCTTCGCGCGATGGACATGCCCGTGATCGATCACCGCAGCGCCCAGTTCGCCGAACTTGGCCGGGCGGTGCTGGAGGGTAGCCAGAGGATTTTCCAGACCGCTGGACCGGTCGTGATCTTCCCGTCATCGGGCACCGGCGCCTGGGAAGCTGCGATCGTCAACACCCTGTCGCCGGGCGACAAGGTGTTGATGGTGGAGACCGGTCACTTCGCCACCCTGTGGCGCCAGATGGCCGCGCGCTGGGGAATTGACGTCGACTTCTTGCCCGGCGACTGGCGCCGCGGCGCAGACCCGGCGGCCATCGAAGAAAGGCTGGCGCGTGACACATCGCATGCGCTCAAGGCGGTGATGGTCGTTCATAACGAGACGTCGACCGGCGCCACCAGCCGGATCGGCGAAATCCGCGCGGCGATGGATCGGGTCGGTCATCCGGCCTTGCTCATGGTCGACACCATCTCCTCGCTCGGGTCGGTCGACTACCGGCACGACGAATGGAAGGTCGATGTCAGCGTCAGCTGCTCACAGAAGGGATTCATGCTGCCGCCCGGTCTGGGCTTCAACGCGATCTCGGACAAGGCCCGTGCTGCTGCCAAGACCAACAGAATGCCGCGGTCGTATTGGGATTGGGAGGAAATGCTAAAGCCGAATGTGAATGGCTTCTTTCCCTATACCCCCGCGACCAATTTGCTTTATGGCCTGCGCGAGGCCATCGCGATGCTGCTTGAGGAGGGGCTCGACAACGTCTTCGCGCGCCATCAGCGGCTCGCTGCCGCGACGCGCGCCGCCGTCAATCACTGGGGTCTCGAGGTGCTCTGCCAGGAGCCGAAGGACTTTTCCCCTGTTCTCACCGCCGTGCTGATGCCGCCGGGGCATGACGCCGACCAGTTCCGCAAGGTGGTGCTCGACAACTACAACATGTCGCTCGGCTCCGGATTGTCGAAGGTGGCCGGCAAGGTGTTCCGCATCGGTCATCTCGGCGAGTGCAACGAGCTGACCTTGCTTGCAGCTCTGACGGGCGTGGAGATGGGGCTGTCGGTCGCCGGCATTCCGTACCGGGCCGGCGGCGTCGATGCTGCGATGAAATATCTGGAGCAGCGCCCGCAAGGCAATTCCCCGGCGCATCTCAAGGTAGTCGGCAGCTAGCTCTGCCTGCTGGGGCGTCGCTTCAGCCCTGGTCCTTATGCATTGACGTGCCGCGTCCGGCGGGCGACAAGCCCGCCAAATGGTGATATTCGAGCGGCTCGAAACGCCCAGACCGGGAAGGACGCCCATGACTGTGCATACTGGACGGCATTTTCTGCAGATTCCGGGACCGACCAACGTGCCGGACCGGGTGCTGCGCGCCATGGATATGCCGACCATGGACCATCGGGGTCCGGAATTTGCCGAGGTCGGATACGCCGCGCTGGCGGCCATGCAGCGGGTGTTTCGCACCAAGCAGCCGGTGATCATCTATCCGTCGTCCGGCACCGGCGCCTGGGAGGCAGCCCTCGTCAATACGCTGCAGCCTGGCGACAAGGTGCTGATGGCGGAGACCGGGCAGTTCGCCGTGCTGTGGCGCGGTATCGCCGAGAAGTTCAAGCTCGAAGTCGATTTCCTGCCCGGCGACTGGCGTCACGGCGCCGACCTCGAGCAGATCGAGGCGCGGCTGTCGGCCGACAAGGCGCACAAGATCAAGGCCGTGTGTGTCGTTCACAACGAGACCTCGACCGGCTGCGTCACCCATCCGCAGGACGTCCGCAAAATTCTCGACCGCGTCAATCACCCCGCGCTGCTGATGGTCGACACCATCTCTGGTTTGGGATCGCTGGCGTATGAGCACGATGCCTGGGGCATCGATGTGTCGGTCGCCGGGTCGCAGAAGGGCCTGATGCTGCCGCCGGGTCTCGGCTTCAACGCCGTATCGGAAAAGGCGCTCGCGGTGGCGAAGGCCAATCCCGCGATGCGGTCCTATTGGGACTGGCAGGAAGTCATCGCCATCAACAAGGCCGGCACCTGGCCCTACACACCGGCAACGAACCTGCTGTTCGGATTGCGCGAGGCGGTCAAGATGCTCGAGGAAGAGGGCCTGGAGAACGTCTTCGCCCGGCACAAGCGCCACAGCGCTGCGACGCGCGCGGCGATCAAGGTGTGGGGCCTGGAAACGCAATGCCAGGAGCAGGGCGCGCACTCGCCTGCGCTGACTGGCGTCGTCGTGCCGGAAGGCCATGACGCCGATAATTTCCGCAAGGTCGTGCTGGAGAATTTCGACATGTCGCTCGGCACCGGCCTGAACAAGATCAAGGGCAAGGTGTTCCGGATCGGTCACATCGGACACTTCAACGACCTGATGCTGATGGGTACGCTGTCGGGCGTCGAGATGGGTCTCGATCTCGCCAAGGTGCCGCATCGCGGCGGTGGCGTACTGGCGGCGATGGAAGTGCTCAAGGGACGCGACGTCGTCGCGATGCCGAAGGCTGCCGTCGCCTGAGATCGTTTGACCGAAACAAAAACAGAGAGAGCTGCGATGAACGCTCCGGTAGCTGCGACCGAAGACCTGATCTATTCCGTCGAGGACGGCATCGCCCGGCTGACGTTCAACCGTCCGCAGGCGCGCAACGCGCTGACCTTTGCCATGTACGAGCAAATGGCTGTTATCTGCGAGACCATCAACAATGATCGTTCGATCAAGGCGATGATCCTGACCGGCGCCGGCGACAAGGCGTTTGCATCGGGCACCGACATTTCGCAGTTCCGGGCCTTCAAGACCGCTCAGGATGCGCTCGATTATGAAGCGCGGATCGATCGCGTGCTCGGCGCGCTGGAGGCGTGTCGGGTGCCGACGATCGCGGCGATTGCCGGCGCCTGCACCGGTGGTGGTGCGGGAATCGCGGCGTGCTGCGACATTCGCATCGGCACCGAGACGACGCGAATGGGATTTCCGATCGCGCGCACGCTCGGCAACTGCCTGTCGATGTCCAATATTTCCAGGCTGGTTTCGCTGGTCGGCCCGGCGCGGACCAAGGACCTGATCTTCAAGGCGAGACTGATCGAGGCGCCGGAAGCGCTGGCGCTCGGGCTGCTCAACGAAGTGGTGCCTGATGTCGCGACGCTGCAGCGCCGCGCCGACGAGACTGCGAAGCTCGTTGCCAGCCATGCGCCGATCACGCTCGAAGTCACCAAGGAAGCGGTGCGCCGCATCCGGCGGACGCTGACGCGCGACGAGGGCGAGGACCTGATCCTGCGCGCCTATATGAGCGAGGATTTCCGCGAGGGAATGGACGCCTTTCTCAACAAGCGCACGCCGAACTGGAAGGGCAAGTAGGGCACCAAGCGGTCAGAACCGTCCACTATGGCTTGGCAGCCTTTTTTGCCAGTTCCATGCCCAGATCGAGAGCCGCGATACCTATCCTGTCCGAAGGTGTGGCTCGGCAGCGGTGATCCATCCACGCGATGATCGCGTCGAAGTCGCCGCCGCCAACCATGTCCCGCTCGCCGCTGATGTTCAGGCCGCTGATGAATCCAACCAGCCAGGATTCAAAGCTTCCTTTGACGACCGCATTCTTCTTGCGGTTGGTCCACGCCGTGCAGGTTTGAGAGCCCGCGCCGATGATTGAGGACCCGGCGTCCGCGACGGTGGCAAGGCAAGCCAGCGCCAAACCAATCGCGAACGCGTTCATGCTTTCCCGCCGGCGCGTCATTCGTCCGATCACAGCATAGTGGGATGGCTACGGCTTTTTGAGGCAAAGACCGATGGCCGGGCCGCTGCCGCACTTGGCGCCGTCGGATGCACCGCCAGACGGACAGAACACCGACACCAGGTTTTCATTTGCATCGCAGCTGACTTCGCCGCTGGCCTGAACCGACCTGATGGCAGCGGCTGCCGGTCCGGGATCGCCTTTAGCGCCGGGCGCACCTTGCGGTCCCTGTGGTCCTTGGGGACCCTGTGGCCCTTGAGCGCCCTGTTGCCCTTGAGCGCCGGGCACGCCTTGCAGGCCCTGCGCGCCCTGCGGCCCGGCTGGTCCTTGCGCGCCGGCATCCCCTTTCGGTCCTGGATCCCGTCCGCACCCCGCGAGGGTCAGCGCCGTGCCCATTAGGACAGCCATCAAAATCCTTCTCATTCAGCTCCTCCTCCTGATTTTCCTTATAACGTGCATTAAATGAGCCCGCTCACAGCGATGCAACGGAAAAGCGGCGAGATTGAATCGCCTGCAGGCAGCTTCGGTCCTGGTGGAAGGATCTGCGCCTTATGCGAAAGTCATAGGCGGTACATTGCGCTGCAGCTTGAACTCGCGCCGGTTCGCTCGCAAGATGTAGCGACCAGGCAAGTCTGATTTTACAAAGTCTTACAAATACATAGGGATGAAACTCGTGGGACAGATGCTGAAAGCCGCGGCCGCCTTGACGGCCATGATCGCAAGCACCCCGGCGCTTGCCGCCTGGGAGCCAACCAAACCGGTTGAAATCGTGGTCGCAGCCGGCGCGGGCGGTGCCTCCGACCAGATGGCGCGGATGATGCAGGCCGCCATCCAGAAGAACAACCTGATGAAGCAGCCGATGGTTGTATCGCTCAAGGGCGGGGCGTCGGGCGCCGAGGCGCTGATGTACATGAAGTCCAGCGACGGCGACGCCAACAAGGTCCTGATCGCCTATTCCCTGATCTACATGCTGCCGCTGTCGGCCAAGATCCCCTTCAACTGGCGTGACCTGACGCCGGTGTCGGTCGTTGCGATGGATCAATTCGTGCTGTGGGACAATGCCGACGGACCGAAGACGGTGAAGGACTTCATCGCGGCCGCCAAGGCGGCAGGCTCGCCATTCAAGATGGGCGGCACCGGCTCCAAGCGCGAGGATCACGTGCTGACCGTGTTCATGGAGCAGAAGACCGGCGCGAAATTCTCCTATCTGCCGTACAAGTCCGGCGGCGAGGCGGCGACGCAACTGGTCGGCAAGCACACCGACTCCAATGTCAACAATCCATCCGAAAACCTGGAAGTCTGGCGCGCCGGTCAGGTCCGCGCGCTCTGCGTGTTCGACAAGGAGCGTATCTCCTACAAGACCAAGGTCACCGAAACGCAATCCTGGAACGACATCCCGACCTGCAAGGAGGAAGGGCTCGACGTGCAGTATCTGATGCTGCGCGCGATGTTCCTGCCCGGCAAGGTCACGCCGGAGCAGCAGGCGTTCTATGTCGACCTGTTCCAGAAGGTGACGCAGACGACGGAGTACAAGGACTATATGGAGAAGCAGGCGCTCAAGCCGATCTTCCTCACCGGCAAGGACATGCTGAAGTTCCTCGAGGAGGACGACAAGCTCAACGCCTCGCTGATGAACGAAGCGGGCTTCGTCGCGAAGTAGGCCGATCGCTTCTATTTGTCGGCAGGACCGTACCCTGCGATCCTGCCGAGAACGTTTTCGATCTCCGCCTTTGGCAGCAGGCGCGGTGTCCCGATCTGCAGGCAGCCGTGATATTGCCGGGCCAGCGTTTCGACTTCGACGGCAAGCCACATCGCTTTCGAAAGCGATGCGCCGACCGCAATCATGCCATGGTGTTCCAGCAGGCACGCCAGCCTGCCTTCCAGCGCGCGCACGGCGTGCTCCGAAAGCTCCTGCGTGCCGAAGGTCGCGTACGGCGCGACGCGGATGGTGTCGCCGCCGGCACACGCGATCATGTAATGGATCGGAGGAATTTCGAGATTCATGATGGCGAGGATCGTCGAATAAGTCGGGTGGGCATGGACCACCGCATTGATTTCGGGCCGGGCCTTGAGGATGTCGAGGTGAAATCGCCACTCGCTCGACGGCCGCTGGGCAGGATCGTGCGAGCCATCCAGGCCCATGAACACGATCTGCTCGGGCTTCATCGCCTCGTAGGGCGTGCTGGTCGGGGTGATCAGCATGCCATCGCCATGGCGTAGACTGATATTGCCCGATGTGCCCTGGTTGATGCCGAGCGCATTCATGCTGCGGCAGGCATCGATGATCGACTGGCGCTTTTCCCTGTCCTTCGTGGTCGGCATTTTGAGACCTCTTGCAACCGCGCGACAATGCTTGATTATTGCGCCGCAGTATAGTCGAACATCTTGAGTGAAATCCTGACTGGGAGAAGTCATGACGCGTGCCGTGCTTGGCATCATCGGCGGATCCGGCATCTACGACCTGCCGGGGCTGGAGGATGTCCGCGAGGAGACCATCAAGAGCCCTTGGGGCGAGCCGTCCGCAGCCCTGACGCGCGGCGTCATCGGAGGCTTGCCGATCGCGTTCCTGCCGCGGCACGGCAAGGGGCATGTGCTGTCGCCCTCCGACATCAACTACCGCGCCAATATCGATGTGCTGAAGCGGGCGGGGGTCACCGACCTGGTTTCGCTCTCGGCCTGCGGCTCGTTCCGGGAGGAACTGCCGCCCGGCACCTTTGTGCTGGTCGATCAGTTCGTCGACCGCACCTACCGGCGCGAGACTTCGTTCTTCGGCAGGGGCTGCGTGGCCCACGTCTCGATGGCGCATCCGGTTTCGCCGCGGCTGCATGTGCATCTGGCGGCCGCCGCCAAGGCCGAAGGCATCGCGGCGGTGCAGGGCGGTACCTATGTGTGCATGGAAGGCCCGCAGTTCTCCAGCCTCGCCGAGAGCCTGACCTACAAGGCGCAGGGCTATTCGGTGATCGGCATGACCAACATGCCCGAGGCAAAACTCGCCCGCGAGGCCGAGATCTGTTACGCCAGCGTGGCCATGGTCACGGATTTCGATTGCTGGCATCCCGATCACGACGCTGTCACCGTGCAGGACATCATTCGCGTGCTGAACTCGAATGCCGGCAAGGCCAAGGCGCTCGTTGCACGTCTCGCCAGCGATTTTCCGCGCGAGCATGAGCCGTGCCCTGTTGGATCGGACAAGGCGCTGGATACGGCCCTGATCACCGCGCCGGAAGCGCGCGATCCCAAGTTGCTCGCCAAGCTCGATGCGGTGGCGGGCAGGGTGCTGAGATCATGAAAGTTGACGGCCGGCATTTCCGCAGCATCTGGCTCGAGGAGGACGGCTGGACGATCGGTGCGATCGATCAGCGCCGGCTGCCGCATGAATTCGTGGTGGCGCGCATCGCAACCGCCGAGGACGCGACCGAGGCCATCCGTTCCATGCTGGTGCGCGGCGCGCCGCTGATCGGCGCCACGGCTGCTTACGGCATGGCGCTCGCCATGCGAACTGAGGCTTCCGATGCGGCACTCGACCGCGCCTATGCCATGCTGCTGGCGGCGCGGCCGACCGCGATCAACCTGAAATGGGCGCTCGACGAGATGCAGCGATTGCTCCGGCCGTTGCCGGCGTCGGAACGAACAGCGGCGGCCTATAAGCGTGCGGTCGAAATCGCCGAGGAGGACGTTGCGATCAACCAGGGGATCGGCCGGCATGGTCTGGCGTTGATCGAACAGATCGCGGCGAGGAAGGGGCCGGGCGAGCCCGTCAACGTCCTGACGCATTGCAACGCCGGCTGGCTCGCCACAGTCGACTGGGGCACGGCGACGGCGCCGATCTATCTCGCGCATGACCGCGGCCTGAAGGTTCATGTCTGGGTCGACGAGACCCGGCCGCGCAATCAGGGCGCTTCGCTCACCGCCTGGGAACTCGGCCACCACGGCGTGCCGCACACGGTGATCCCGGATAACACCGGCGGCCATCTGATGCAGCACCGCATGGTCGATCTCGCGATCGTCGGCACCGACCGTGTGGCCGCCAATGGCGACGTCTGCAACAAGATCGGGACCTATCTGAAGGCGCTCGCCGCTCATGACAACGGCGTGCCGTTCTATGTTGCACTGCCGTCGCCGACCATCGACTTTAGTATCGATGACGGCATCAGGCAGATTCCAATCGAGCAGCGCGGCGCCGACGAAGTGGCGAACATGACCGGCCGCACTGCCGACGGGCGCGTCGAGACCGTGCGTGTGGTTCCCGAGGGCTCGCCTGTGGCCAACTACGCGTTCGACGTCACGCCGGCGCGGCTGGTGACGGGCTTGATCACCGAGCGCGGCCTGCTTCGTCCCGAGCGTGCTGCACTTGCGAGCGCATTCCCGGAGCGCAGCGGCGGACATTGACGCCGGCGACATCGGCACGTATCCCCGTTCAGGTCTGTCGTACCGGGGGTCACCGTCTCCATGTCCAATACCGACATCGAAATCGTCGTAGAGGATCCGACCGCGCCCGAGGCTAACTCGCCTGCGGTGACAAGCGTTCGCGCGGTCGACGTCGTCGTCTGCCTCCTGCTGCTCGCGCTTGCGCTGACGCTCGGGTACGACAACTGGCGGACGGGAGCCGGCTGGGAATCGACCGGCCCGCAGTCCGGGTACTTTCCGTTCTATCTCTCGGTCATCCTCGCCGGCGCCAGCCTCTATGGCCTGGTCGCCGCGTTCCTCTCGCGGAAGGAGGCTGCTGAAACCTTCGTGACGCGGGCGCAGCTTCGCCGCGTGATGGCGGTGTTCGTGCCGACGGTGCTGTTCTGCCTCGCCATGCAGTTCCTCGGGCTCTATGTCGCGAGCTTCCTCCTGATCTCCGGTTTCATGCGCATGGTCGGCAAGATCGCGCTGTGGAAATCGTTGCTCACCGCCTTCGTGTTCACCGCCGTGATGTTCGTGACCTTCGACGTTGCCTTCGACGTCATTATGCCAAAGGGCCCGCTCGAAGCGGCGCTCGGCCGCTGACCGGTTTGGCATGACTCCTTCCGTCATTGCGAGCGAAGCGAAGCAATCCATTCTTGCTTTGCTGCGCCATGGATTGCTTCGCTTCGCTCGCAATGACGAACTGCTTGGGAATAACTGATGGAAGCCTTGTAATGGAAGCATTGGGCCTCTTGATGCACGGCTTCGCCGTGCTGCTGACCTGGAAGACGCTGCTGCTGATGATGCTCGGGCTGGTGCTCGGCATTTTCGTCGGTGTGCTGCCGGGCCTCGGCGGTCCCAACGGCGTGGCGATCCTGCTGCCGCTGACCTTCACGATGGACCCGACCTCGGCGATCGTGATGCTGTCCTGCATCTACTGGGGCGCGCTGTTCGGCGGCGCCATCACTTCGATCCTGTTCAACATCCCCGGCGAAGCCTGGTCGGTCGCGACCACCTTCGACGGCTATCCGATGGCGCAGCAGGGCAGGGCGGCGGAAGCGCTGACCGCGGCGTTCACCTCGTCCTTCATCGGCTCGCTGGTCGCGGTGATGCTGATCACCTTCCTGGCGCCGATGATCTCCTCCTTCGCGCTGAAATTCGGTCCGCCGGAATTCTTCGCGGTGTACCTCCTGACCTTCTGCTCGTTCGTCGGGCTCGGCCGCGAAGCCAAGCACAAGACGGTTATTTCGATGTCGCTCGGCCTGCTGCTCGCCGGCATCGGCATGGACACGGTGTCCGGCCAGTTGCGCATGACCTTCGGCTCGGCGGAGCTTCTGCGCGGCGTCAACTTCCTGGTCGCCGTGATCGGCTTGTTCGGCATCAGCGAGATCCTGCTCACCATGGAGGAGCGGCTCGCGCTGCGCGGCCACGCCGCCGGCATTTCCTTGCGCGTGGTGTTGTCGGTCTGGAAGGACCTGCCGAAATACTGGGTGACGCTGTTCCGCTCCTCGTTCATCGGCTGCTGGCTCGGCATAACACCGGGCGGCGCGATCGCCGCGTCCTTCATGGGCTACAATCTCGCAAAGCGCTTCTCCAAGGACCAGGACAGCTTTGGCAAGGGCCGCATCGAGGGTGTGTTCGCGCCGGAGACGGCGGCGCACGCTTCCGGCACCGCCGCACTGCTGCCGATGCTGGCGCTCGGCATTCCCGGCTCCGGCACCGCCGCGATCCTGCTCGGCGGCTTGATGGTGTGGGGGCTCAACCCCGGGCCGCTGCTGTTCGTCGAGCATAAGGATTTCGTCTGGGGCCTGATTGCATCGATGTATCTCGGCAACGTCGTCGGTCTCGTGCTGGTGCTGACGACGGTGCCGATCTTCGCCTCGATCCTGCGGGTGCCGTTTGCGGCCGTGGCGCCGATGATCGTGGTGTCGTGCGCGATCGGCGCCTATGCGATCCAGAATGCGATGTTCGACATCTGGCTGATGCTGGGTTTTGGCGTGGTCGGTTACGTCTTCAAGAAGATCGGCATTCCCTTGGCGCCGTTCACGCTGGCACTCGTGCTCGGCAACCGCGCCGAGGACGCGTTCCGCCTGTCGATGATCGGTGCGGGCGGTGATCTCAAGGTGTTCTGGTCGAACGGGCTGGTCGGCTCGATCACCACGCTCGCAATCGTGTTGTTGTTCTGGCCCGTCATCGACAAGGCGTTCAGCGGTATCACGCGCATGCTGCGGCCGGCGAAGGCGTAAGAAGTCGTTCGACGTAAGACAACTTGTCGTCCCCCGCGAAGGCGGGGGATCCAGTACGCCGCGGCCTTTCAGCGTCATTGCGAGCGA
>NZ_JAHEAG010000100.1 GCF_018596315.1 Bradyrhizobium sp. SRL28
AAGGCACTTCGGAGTGCTGATCGTTTCGGCCAAATGGGGCAACAGAACGGCCCAGCGGGTACTTTTGGGCGCCGATTGCATCAGTCCGCCAGTGTCCCGATCATACCCGCGCAAGTTTCTGCTGGTGTCTTAGCGGATCGCCCAACGCCGGATCACATAATGCAAATCGGCCGTGGTTGCGAGAACCCTTCTCTCGCCCCCGTGCTGACCCCACGGCAGACACTCGAGCGCGGTAGCCCACGAACAAGACGTCTCAATGTCAATCTTGCAAATTCCATGGTACGCTTTCTCGTGTGCGGGCCGATTCCGG
The DNA here is from genome assembly GCF_018596315.1 of Bradyrhizobium sp. SRL28. Taxonomy (GTDB): domain Bacteria; phylum Pseudomonadota; class Alphaproteobacteria; order Rhizobiales; family Xanthobacteraceae; genus Bradyrhizobium. Next base: position 311 of record NZ_JAHEAG010000100.1, read on the forward strand.
TCTGCGCAGTAAGCGATCTCATTTGAGATTTAACGGAGGGGCATATGGCCAAGAAAGCGAAGAAGGCGAAGAAGACCACCGGGAAAAAGGCCAAAAAGAAGAAGATGAAGAAGTAAGTCTTCGACGACCTTCTGCTCGTTCCGAGCAAGATGCATGCTGCGGCAACGTTTGCACTCGTCGACCTCGCTTTGGTCTGAATGGACCGATCAATGGTTGGGCCGGACCGCATGGCGCCTTAGGCACCGTGCAGTCCGGCCCTCAAATTCTTACAGCCTTTCCGGCAGCTCTGCCCTGAGTTGGCCGAGGCCTTTAATGAAACCCATTCATCACCGTCACGACCTTCGATAGCAGGACGCCAGTCGACATCAGCGCGGCAAGGCTGATGATCATTTGCGCCAGGCAAGTGCGCTTAAGCGTCACCGCTTGTGGATCGGGAAACACCATGAACGGACTCGCCATCGTCAGCTCCGTGAAGCGGTGAGCGCGTTTATAGTGGCCGAGAAATAGGGTGAGTCGCGCCGATCGCGATGCAGTATATTTGTTGCCCGTAAGGTTGACTCTTCACCGACTCGGCTGCGGCAAACTCGGGGGCACGAATTGAGGCGCCGCGCCGAATCGGTTGGCCTTAAGTTCAGGTAAACAAAAGATTAACGGCTTCCGTCGCACGGCTAAAAGGCCCCGCCCGAGTGGGTCGGGCGGGGCTCGGTGGAGAGAACCTCAGTCGCCGTTCTTCCGCGGCCGCGACCAGAGCAGGGCATGACCTTCGTTTTCATCCTCGAACAGGTTCGCATAGATCGGCGCGTTGAACGAAGGATCATCGAGCTTGAGCGAGAGGTAGTCGCGGCCCTCCTCCGAGCGCTTCGACCAGGCTGCCCCGATCTCGGCCCGGCCGACGTAGACGCGGTGGCTGGGCGCGTTCTCGTTTGTGCGGTTGGGCTCGGCGACGATGCGGACGCCCTTCGCCTGCACGCTCAGGGTGACGATCTCGCCCTGAAAATCGTTGCCGACCTTCTTAAAGGAACCGATGTTAGCCATGTCACTTCTCCTTGAGTTTTCGAGCCCGCGACCACCGCGGCCTCGATGGTGATCGAGAGGCCGAATGACGATCGGCGACGCACCCGCTCGCGGGCCGGAGCGTAGTGGAGGACGCTAGCCGGAAGACTTTCTTGGCTCGCGAGGAATGGGCGTGAGCCCAGGGGAAGAAAGTCTTAACGGCGGCGTTGCGGCTCAGACGATCGAGGCGGAGCCGGTCTTCGGCCAGATCAAGCCATCAAGAGGCAAGGTGCGTCCGTGCGCTGAACAGCCTTAAGGAGACGGGGCGGCGGACGTCGGTCGTCCTGTACAAGAGGTCGAGAGGTTCAGGCGAAGAAAGGAAACAACGTGCGGGAAAAGTCGGGCGTCGGCCGCCCCGAAATAGCCGTTAGAGAGCGCCCGCCTAGACACTCACAGGGTCGCGAATGATGGGCATAATGGCCGTGTTGTACTCTGAGGAGACCGCCTCTCGCTGCGACACCCGTCGTTGGCATTCTCGACGCGCCCAACGATTGAAGAGAACCCTGGGCGTCGAGCCGAAGGGCTATAACCGTCCTGGCCGCGAGAACTGATTGACGTTCGGTTCGCCCTGCCCTGACTGACTGAAGCGGGCCAAGCTCGGCCAAGACGGTCATGCGCGCCCGCTCCCGTGTCACCGATGAAGATCGAACCGATGCAGCCAAAGATCTCGCGCCAGAGCGGGGATGGCATCCCAACGTACGATATCCGAGAATCACGTGATAACCGGCAACGGCCGCCGGAATGGCAAAGACTGCCGCGATGACGGCGCGCAAGACGAATGACGGCGCCAGGGCGAAGGTGATCTGACCGATGAGGAGCATCAGCGCGGCGGCAGCGATGCCGACGAGCAACGCGCCGATGGTGCCTGCGCACTATGAAATACCATCACGCCGGCAGTGAACCTAACCAGGAATGGAAGGGCGTCTACAGCGAGAGCAAAGATCGGAGCAGAATAGGCCGATGCGAAGGTATTGAGGAAGTCCGAGAGCAATTCGCGCCTTCCACCACCACCTGGACGCGAGGTTACTCAAGCCGGAACTAGTTAGAAGTGCCGCTGACTGTTTAACCACGTTCGAGGTGGCGAATGTGCTCGGGTGGCGCGATTGCGTCGGTTACGACGCTAGCCCTATGCAGGGAGATTTCGAAATCGGCATGGACGGCGCTCACGCGCCGCCATCGCCAAACTTCCAGACCGGGATGCCGAGCCGTTTCGCCTTGTCGGCGAGATTGCTCTGGATGCCAGTGCCGGGGAAGACCATGACGCCGATCGGCAGAATCTCCAGCATCGCGTCATTGCGCTTGAACGGTGCGGCCTTGGCGTGCTTGGTCCAGTCTGGCTTGAAAGCAATCTGAGGCACCTTGCGATTGGTCGCCCATTTGGCGGCGATCAGTTCGGCGCCTTTCGGCGAGCCGCCATGCAGCAGCACCATGTCAGGATGCTTGGCGTGGACCTTGTCAAGTCGATCCCAGATCAGATGATGGTCGTTGAAGTCGAGCCCACCGGTCAGGGCAATTTTGGGGCCGGCCGGCAGCAACACTTCGGTCTCCGCCCGGCGTTTGGCGGCGAGGAAATCCCTGGAGTCGATCATCGCCGCAGTAAGCTTGCGATGATTGACCAGCGATCCAGAGCGAGGACGCCAGGGCGAGCCGGTATGGACCTGGAAGCTCTCGATGGATTGATCGCGGAAGAGCTCCATGCAGTTACGACGTTCGACCAGCGTGATGCCTTCGGCCGTGAGCCGCTCGAGTTCCACCGATCTGATTTCCGAGCCGTCCTGCTCACGCTGGCTCTTCCGCTGCGCTTGCTCGTTGCTATCGAGCTCGCGCTCGATGCGCTCTGTTGCACGGTGGAACAGGTTGACCGTCGACCAGAGCAGGTCATCGAGATCCGGCTCGAGGCGAGTGTCGCTTAGGGTTGCGACGAGGGCGTCGAAGATATCGGCGACAGCACCCGCGATCATCTTGCCTTCGGGAAGCGGCCTCGGGTCTGGCTCGTCGTTGAAAGGACGGTAGCCAAAGAGCTGAAGTTCGCTAATGACGTGATCATTCGGGAATGAGCCGTGCGTTGGTTCGAAATCGAGGTCGTTGCGATCGGATGTCATGGTCGAGGTCCTTTGCCCGGATCGGCCGCGCCCATCGCGGCCTTCGTGGCGATCATCTGACGGCGGGCGGAACGGACCAGAACCCGAAGCGAAGCGAAGGGCCGCAGCAATAGCGGAGGATGGCGAAGTCCGGCTATTTTGTTTCGCGATGCAAAGGCGCGTGGCCGGGGCCCCGCGAAGCTTTCTTCGTGGGGTGAACACCGCCGGCGGAAAATAGCCGGGCGCAGCCATTGCCGGTCCGGTCCGAATGCTGTCCGATCGCCCTCTAGAAGGCCAGGGCGCCGCCTCTCCTCGGCACCATGGACCTACCATCGACCTGCCGTGACGACGGCGCGAGCAACGCCGGCTTTATCCCTTCTCCGCCATAACCAAGAAGCGGGTAACGTCCTGCGGCGCGAGCTGAATGCGCATGGCCGCTCGAAGCTCGTGGATGCCGAACGTGCGGAGATCGTCATTAAAATCTCCCAACCGAGGAGACAAAGCGATCGCCACGATACCAGCAGCCTCCGAGCGCTGCCTGAGGGCGGCCGTCGCCGCGTCTCCCGCCGCATCCGCATCCCGGACGATGTAGAGGCGACGCAGCGTCGGCGGGAGCAGCATGGCAGCGAGGTGATTGGCCGATAGTGCGGCGGCCATTGGCAAGGTAGGCAGTACGTAGCGCAGCGACAGGATGGTTTCGATGCCTTCGCCAGCGACAAGCACATCATTCGCCGTACCGAAACGAACTGCGTTGCCGAGCAGATCGCCCATTGCCCGTCGTGGTGTGTCGATCGGCGCCTTGCCGAGCCGGATCGGGTCAAAACCCTCAGGATTGAGCCAGGTCCGGTGCGCGCCTGTTATCCGGCCATCGAGATCGGTGACGCGGGCAATCATTGCAGGCCAAATCTCGGTCTGCGCGTCCTCATCCGGCCGACAGTAGCAGCGTGGGTGGAAGCGCAGGCTCGCTCCGTGGTGCAGCTCGAAAATGGCGCGTCCGCGCAGATATGCCTCCACGAGGGTTCCGTCGATCGGCCGAGATATCGCAAACAGCCGCCGCGCCGCTTCCGGCGATCCTGCCTTTACTGTTGCACGGACGGGCTTCGTTGGGAGATCCGGGTGCGGCCGAGGCAGCTTAAGGAAGCGCGTTGCCTCGTCCACGACATCGCGGAATTCTATGAGGCCGCAGGTTTCGCGGATGATGTCGAGGAGATCACCGTGTTCGCCCGTGGCGGCGTCGGTCCATTTGCCCGCAGGCCCCTTCTGTGATTTCTGTAACCGCACGAACATCGAGCGGCCTGGCGTGTTGCGGACGTCGCCGACCAGCCAGTAGCGCCCCACGCGCCAACCATTGGAGAGATAGTGGCGGCACACCGCCTCGGCCTCGCGCGCGAGGCGGTGTGCCAGTTCGGAAGCGTCGAACAGCATCAGGCGGCCTCGCAGTGGGCGGGTTGTTCCGCCGGGCTCGAAGCGAGATCAGGCAAGAACGCGAGCAGATAATCCGCGACTTTGCTGGCCTGCGAAGCGGCGCGGACGATCGCGCGATTGTCTTCGCGGAGCACCTCAAGCCACGAAGCAATGTAGTCCGCATGCCGCACGGTCGGCACGATGCCGAGCGAAGCACAGCAGAATGCAGCGGATATCTCCGCGATGATTTCCTCGAAGGCGTATTTCTTGGTGCCGTAACTTCCGGATAGATCCCGGTTGAGCCGTGAGGAGTGGCCGCTGGCATGAGCCAACTCGTGCAGAGCCGTGCGGTGCCAATTGATCGGCTCAAAGTAGGCAGCCGGACATGGCACCTGAACGTAGTCCTCAGAAGGACAATAGAAAGCTCGGTTACCGCCGATTCGAAGATCGATGCCGCTGGCACTAATCAGCGCTTCGACTTGCGGCTCGATCATGTGAGGTAACGGGAGAGGCGCCATAGTCGACACCTCGGCTGGCAGCCCGTCACATTGGTCGGTATTGAAGACCGTAAAACGTTTCAGAAAGTTAATCGCTTGGGCTTCGTCGGCCGCCTCAATCGCCCGCTTCCTCTCCTCTTCGGGCACGAAGCGGTCAGCATAGACGACGGTCGTTCCTCGCTCTCCTTTGCGGACGTGGCCACCCAGCGACAATGCCTGCCGGAAGGTGAGCCAGCTCTGGCCGGAGAAGCCCCGCTCGACCACAGCGCTCCAGAGGATCAGGATGTTAATGCCGCTATATCGCCGATGTGTTGCTGCATTGTGAGGCATGGCAAGCGGCGCCTTCGCCGCGGCCGTTCCCCACGGCTGGACCCAGGGCACACACCCCGCCTCTAGTTCGGCAATTGCTAGACACGGTAGCCAAATGCATCGAACTCCGGCCGGATCGCTTGTGGGTGTTCGGTTACGCGCATATGCCCTCCTTCAAGAAGCATCAGCGCAAGATCGACGAACACGCCCTGCCCCAGACAGTCGAGCGTCATCTTCAGTCGGAATTGATTGCGGAAGCCCTGGTCGACGCGGGCTACGTGCGCATTGGTTTCGACCACTTCGCCCTACCCCGAGACAATCTTGCCGCGGCGAAGCGCGAGGGGCGGCTGCGTCGGAACTTCCAGGGCTACACCGACGACACCGCCGAAACACTCATCGGGCTAGGGGCAAGCGCCATCGGGAGGATGCCGCAGGGATTCGCACAGAATGTCGTGGTAACCCGTGATTACCTGGCGCGCATCGCCGAGGACCGGCCCGCCACCCTCAAGGGGTATGGCTTCACGGGTGACGATCGCTTCCGAGCCGATCTGATCGAGCGACTGATGTGCGACATGGCCCTCGACCTGTCGAAGATCGCTCTGTCGCATGGCCGCGATCCGAAGTCGGCCATCGTCGATCGCTCGCGGCTCGATAGCCTCATTGCAGACGGCGCAGTGACCATGGACGGCGACGAGCGACTGTTCGTCAGCAAAGGCGCCGAGTTTCTCGTCAGGACCGTAGCGTCCGCATTCGATGCTCATCTGGCGCGGTCAGTCGCGACTCACAGCCGCACAGTATGAGACTCCTGGAGCTGCCACACTAGTAGCTTCCCCGAGCATCGTGCAACGGGCCACTGCTCTTGCGACCTTCGCGATAATTGGCTCGTTAAATGTTGCGTCCTCCCGGGCATCGTACTCAGGTGGTTGCACCATTTCCCGCAACTTGCCCCGCCGCGGGGCTTAAATTCGCTGCGCGAGCACCTTGTTTGGCGCAAATTCGACCAAGGAGGCATTGCCTGGATCGGAAAAGGAACAGATCTCCGCAGAATGGACATGTGGCGCGTCACATATCCGTATGCTGGCGATCTCTACATCTTCCGGGAACGCCGCGGCGATCTGGTCAAGATCCTCGGCATGACGCAATAGGCATATCGCGGCAAGTTCATCTGGCCGTCGGCGTCGGCCGACGCGGTATCGATCTCAGCGGCGGTCTCCTGCAATCCGCGAGCTCGCGACTTCGCGCACGAGACTATACGGGTCATCGACGAGGCTAAGGATCTCAGTCACTGGCGCACGGCTTGCGACCTCGTAGCGGATGCGCCAGTCAGGATCATGCCGCAGCAGCGGCACAAGCTGCACAGATAGTCGTCGGGCTATCTCCAGTCTTACCGACGCCTCACGATCGTCGATCATGCGGAGCAACCATTCATTTGGAATGCGCCGTGCCACAACACGGCGGACCTCGGCTTCCTCGTCATCCACCATTCGGGGGAGCAGCATAGGCTCGATCCGACTCGCGACGACAAGGCGAACATAGTAATATTCGTCCGAGGCCATGGGTAGCAATTCTTCACCGTCGAACAGGCTCGCCACCCGCTTCCTCAGCTCGGGATTCGGATGCTTCCGTAATTGCAACGCGTAGCGTCTAGGCAGGCGAAGCATCGCATTCCATTGCACTTTTTCATTGGGATCATCGATCAGCGGCGGCAGCAGCAAGACATTGGCAAACTTCGCCGCGATTGCCCTTACCTCAAAATGCGGATGGCAGAGATAGCGGTCGGCGAGATCCGGATTCCACTCGAAGAACCTCTCGATACCGCGGGGACAACGGTCGTTGACGCAGGCGTGCTTGAGCCGACATCCGCCGGTTTTGCTCAGTGCGAGATGCTCGCACGACGTGCAGTCAAGCCGGTTGCCCTCCCAGTCAAGAGCCTTGTCGATATCATCAACCATTGTCCTGCCCACATAGGTCAGGCACGCGCAGCAACGACTTGGGTCCAAATTTTGTCGGAGGTAGCGAGCTCCAGAAGTTTTCCGAGCGCCAGCCCTGCGCCTGCATCTGAATGGTGTGATCGTAGAAGCCGACCGTCCCGTCGATCGAGCCGCCGACCAGCGCCTGCAGAGTCTTTGAGCCACCGGCCTGGAAGTTCTCGACGGTAACGTCAAGGCCATCGTCCCTAAACGACCCAAGCTTCACGCCAAGCTCGAGAGGCATATAGTTGAGGATCTGTGACCCCACGGCGATCTTCAATTTGGCCTTCTCGGGCTCGGCGGCATGCGCCGAAATGACCGAGCAAGCGGTTAGCGCCATGACCAGCATCATTCGTGTCAAAATGTGCATGCGAACCTCCGTGGCTGTTGGGAGAGCGTTAAGATTCATGGGCAGGCACGGGCCGCCAGACGTTCTGTGGGAACCGGGGGCGGGCGACCGCCTCCGGTGACCCGGTGGGCGGAGCTGCGAGGCTCCCCCCTATCCCGGTCAATCACTTTCGGGGATCCCGTCAGCGCAAGGGGGGAGGGAGCCCGTCGGCCGATGCGCCCCTTACTGATCCCAATGACTTCGGAGTCATCTGCAACGCGCTGTGAGGTGAGCGCCCCGTTCAGGCTCCCTCCCCCCTTGCGGGGGAGGGGGTAGGGAGAGGGTAAGCCGCAACGGAGGTGCGCCTAGAAAGCGTCAGTTCGCCTTCGGGGTCGCCGCTGGCGGCTGGGCGGCCGCCTGCGGGGCGCGGCCGACGATCACGGTGAGCAGGCCGTCGCCCCAGAGCTTCTTTGCGACCCGCCTGGTGTCATCAAGCGTCACCGCGTCGACGATGGCGTTGCGCTTCTCGATATAGTCGATCGGCAGCTTGTCGAGCTGGTACTGCAGCAGCGCCTGGGCGAGCTTCGAGGAGGTGTCGAGCGCCAGCATCTGCGAGCCCTTGAGGTAGGACTTGGCCTCGTCGAGCTCCTGCGGGGTCGGACCTTCCTCGGCGATGCGGCGGATTTCCTTTTCGATCGCGTCGACAGTTTCGCCGGCGCGGTCGGCGCGGGTGCCGGTGTTGCCGATGAACAGGGCGGAGCGATCCATCCAGAGCAGGGATTCATAGACCGAATAGGCCAGGCCGCGTTTTTCGCGCACTTCCTTATAGAGCCGCGACGACGATCCGCCGCCGAGGATGTGGTTCACGACATAGGCGGCCATGAAC
>NZ_JAHEAG010000101.1 GCF_018596315.1 Bradyrhizobium sp. SRL28
CCAAAAAAGGCGGGCCGACGTCGATCCGCGATCGAGGCAAATGGCGTCCCGATCTGGCGTGGCTGTCAACCAGGATTGTCCCGGGTAGTCGGGCCACGCGAATTGGCAATAGTTTATTAGGGAATCGGTCCCACGCTTACGGCGATAGTGACCACCACACATTGCAGACCATGTCCGTTCATTGGAAAAAGCAGCTTCAAGGCCTCATCGATTTGGCCGAGGACCGTATCCGACGGATTGAGTCCGGCGAAATGGCGACTGCTGACATTGGTCCGCCGGTGGTCGACACCAGCTGGCAAACGATCGAGGCCGAACGTGCGATGATCGAGCGGCTGCAACAAACAATTGAACGCTTGAACGCCGCCGCTCCAACTAACTGCCCGGTTCAACCGAGGTTAGCAGCGAGCCGATAGAGGCGGTGCTCAAAGGCTCGGGTCGCGTGCGAGCTACCGTCTTCGCTCTATGATCTCGAGGAACCCCATGACAGGTGGGATCGGCTGTCAATTGGCGTTGCAATTGGCCTGAACGCATTCGCATTTCGACGCCAGTGCAGACCCGGTCGCCTGACATCAAAACCCGACGGCACTTTCCCCGATTCCATTGATTGTTTATGGTGGCTCGGGGCTTAGACGGGTCGTAGATGACGGGAAATAGTCAATCGGCGGAGACACACGGGACCGCTTTTTAGAAGCGCCACGGTTGAGCTCGCGGCCTTCGAGCATCGCGAGCGTGAGTTTTCAAACGGGAACGCGACGAGCGGATAAGACAGATACTGCGCCGCGTGCCAAAGAGCGAGAAGCGTCAATAGCCCACCCGTAATAAATCCGTCAGAGACAAGCACTAATCACGAACCATCCCAGTGATGGACATCAAGAGGTAACTTTAGACGGTCCTCCAGGCCGCCTTGTTGTTGGACCTCGATTAACGACCGGCCTGAGCAGATCGACTCCAAGGAGGCCTGCGGCCCGTCTTGATCGCAGACCTCAATTGCCATCCGAGTCCTTTATGGGGCTGTCGCTCTTCGCTCGGGCTGGCGCGGCTTCTTGAATCTGCACATCGAACCAGCCTAGCTCCCTTAGCTCGCGCGCTTTCTTTTCGGCTCCATCCCGACTGTCTCGCTTCAATACAATGCAGCTTGTGCCATCGCGGGCAAAGATCAAATAGGCCATTCCTCAGTTCATATTTGGTCTGAGTCCGAGCGAAACGAGGTCGCAGGCACTTTCGCGCTGCGACCTTCGGGCTTAAACAATCAGTTAAAAAACGCTCGATGCGCCTGCCCGATATTTTGGATACTGATCTCCGCAATAAGGACTGTGGAGTCATATTTTGCTGTTTCTAATGAGGAACAGAACGGCTGTTGCAGCACTGAGACACGATTAATGCAGAGCCCATTTACCTTGGGGCTTAGTTAACAGAGTGGCATTCGGGAATGGTCATCGATCATGATGACACTTAACAAGATCATTCTGGCAACCATACCGATGCGTGCAAGGTTGGCGCTCGCCGTCGTAACGCGCAGCCGAGCGCCAGATTCCGACCGTTGCGACGATATTGTAGGTGCGGTAAGTGCGTCACCGACGACAAAGGCGGCTACATACGATCGACCATGATCAGAGCCAGAAAGAAAATTGACGTGAGCACGTTTACCGCAAATTCCGTGGTGAGATCGGCAAATTCGGCACGGTCCTCACAGTGCGCGACAAAGCCCGTGCCCTCGATGTAGCAATTCCGGAGCACGTGGACAGGCATGTCGGGCTGTGCTTTGAGATGCACTGAACGCTTGGGCGATTTTGCTAACCGCCCGCTCTCTTGCTGAGGGACTCAGACAAGGGCATAAGTGCCTGAAAGAAGCTTGTAACAACCACATGCCTTTTGCTCGAGGCCCTTGCGTTCATGGATCTGCAAGACGCCCCGCATCTTGCGAATCAACCTTTGTTCTTCAAATCGGATTAGCGTCTCGGTTACACCAGCGCGGCGCAACCCCAACGCGAACGAAAGGTAGTCATGGGTGACTGGAAGCACGTGAGCGCCCAGAGCATCACTCGCCAAACAGAGCCAGCTCGCGAGCCTCTGTTCGCGATCGTGCCGAACCCCGCACAATCCCGTCTGAGCGCAATGCAAGGTCAGCGCTTGAACGTACCGAAGAAGATGTTCTCGGATTTCAGGACGCTCCTTCGTCACCCGGCGCAAATCCTCGACACCGATCCTATGCGCATTTCCGGGAAAGAGCACAACAGATTGGTGCGTCGAAAGATGCCCTACCACTAAGAGCGAAGCGCCGACCGCACCCCAATGTCCTATCACTGCGGTTTCAAGGATGCTTTCCGCTGCGACAATTCTCAGCGAGACGAGGCCCGACTCGATAAAATAGACGTAATCAAGATGCCTTTTCGGCTCCTGCAGGATCATGCGTTCTCTCAGCACGATCGGCTCAAGGAACTCCCCTACTGCCGCGAGGTCTTGCAGAGAAAGACGGGCGAGAATCGCATTTTTGACAAAGGAGCGCGTAGGAGGACGCACCTTAACAGGCCGGTCAAGCATCGGCTGTGTGCCGGACACCTGCGTGAGAGCTGCATCTCTTGAGCCGTCAAGCGCTTCGAGGACGGCGGGCACGTGGTCGGTCATAGTGCGGCCCCTCTCCTGACATGCGGCGGTCACCCCCGCTGACCCGTAACGAAAAATTGATTCGGACTGTAACAACGCCTTCATCCTGATTAATGCAATGAGCCTCCTGTTAACGCTCAAATCCCGCGTTCGAACGCCCTTCTTCGACGGATTTCAATACGCGCAGGCACGATTAAAGCCGTCAACGTCACCTTAATTGCTTCGCGCATCGCCAGCCGTTTCAGCCTGGTGCGGGGTCCGCTGCGTGAGGCGATGACAGCCCAATTACGGCAAGCTCGCCTCCGCAGAGACAATTTCGGATGTCACACGACAGTTTGATCATGTGCCCTTTGCCGCGAAGTTCATTTTCGTCACGCGAAAATTCTGATGTTTTCGCGACAATCAAACAATGCTTGCTCAACACCTCATTTATGAAGGGATGCTATTCTCTCGTCGCGGGCGGCAACTGGCTTATCCCCACGTGTCGCGACGCATCGAGACGATCCGTTCACCCCTCGTCGAACTGCTTCTCAAGTACGGTGGCCGCCAGGCGGCCTCAGCGCGCCAACGAGAGCGTTGCGTAGCCACGGCTCGAAGGATTCCACCAGCGGTTGGCTTTTCTGTTGGCGAACGAGACGGCGCCCTCGGCGCTACAGCCACGATGTCCTTCTCGATGGGCATAGAACTCGGCGATGTGCTTGAGCGCCTCGCCCGCAATGGGCGCAGGACCAGGGGCGGCAAGTTCGGAGAAGTTACGCCGCATGCCGATCAGCAGAATGCAAGCTGAACGTCGTCACGCTCGGCCAACTTGCCATAACCGGCGTAGCCATCGACCTGCAGGATCCCCTTGATGCCTGGTAGATGGGCGATTGGTCGGTCGGCTTTGCGATCGGGGGCATGGATATAGGCGACACCGGGCGGATCGGCGCCGCCCCATGGCCGGTCGTCCGGGCGCATAAGCCCAGAGCTGACCGGTCTGGTGCGCTCTCGGCCGGGATCGAGCACCTGGGATCGTCGTCTCGTCGGCTAACAGCTTTCGCCGTTGCCTGATCTTGCCAAGGAGGCGCTCACACAACAGAAGGCTGCCTGCCCCGCCCAGCTGCCAGCGTCGAACGATCGAGCTCAATGCCTGGCGGCTGTAATTCCTTGATGATCTGCCGCAGCCGTTCGCTCTTGCACCGCTCGGCAAGCAGCATCGGTTTTCAGAGTTCGGGATCGTCCCGGCAGGGCGTCGCTCCCACCTGATTCAGAGCATATTCGCCGCCATCTGGCGACGCGTTCGATGCTCCTGATTCACCTCCCCGCAGCGAAGCCAGCAGCGAAATGAAATGGACAAGCGGTGTTTTTTGGGAAGGCAACACTCGTCGACACGTGGCGCCCGCAAGTCCATTCTTTTGTTCGACCGCATCGCCGGCAATCTTCCGTCCGACCGCCCATTTCGCCGGCCGCCGCGCGCAGGGCGGTCAAGGCTGGCCGCATTTTTGCGCCACCGAAAGCCTTGGGCCTTGGCCGGCCCGAGCACGGCGGCATCCTGAATCGGGGCCAGCAAAGGCTCAATGGTTCACCGGCCAGTGCCCGATCGGACAACCGGCGCTAGTCGCGGCACTGATCCGCCTGCTCAAAATACAGTCATGGCGAAGTTTGGCGAACGGCTTTCAGCTTTGCACCTCAGGCGCTGCCTTATCGAAAATCGAAAGGGATGTGAATGGTTCAAGGGGATCTAGCCTTGACGGGGCTGATTTGCGAGCTTAGCGCCCACGCCGTCACGAGGCGAGGAAGGTGAAGCCCTAGGTGCCCGGACGGAGATGGATTGCCCGTCAGGGATTGGGAGAGCAAAGGCGGAGGTCGATTAAGCAGCGTCGGCCAGCATGATCAAATTGAACCGAAGGGAGATTGAAGTCCGACCATCGTTGGTGAAGCACACACCACCATCAACTCGTCGTTGGACCGATGTCCTTCCTCATGCTCTCTAAGCTGGGTAACACCTGCCCGTCAGCTCGTCGTCAGCTTGCCTGAGTACCTTTCGCAGCAGGGTCTAAGCAGCCCGAACTCACTGCGACGAACCGTACGCCGAAGGGAAACGCGAATCGCCATGTATAATCGAATCAGTGGCTCATCCACACGCGCTGGCCAAGGTGACGAGCTGAGTCAGTCGGTGGACCGCGACAGCTTTACAGAAACCCTTGCGGATCTCGCGCTGCGGAGGAACCTGCCACCTGCGGAATTGCCCGACAAAATGGGGTGCTGCGCCAGCAAGCCACATGCGTCGGATCCAACTTTTCATAGCAACCCCAGTACATCCTCTCCAGCGAGGCCGAGCACCTCCCTGTTCCAATACAGGACGGCCGAATTGCCTCAGGCGAATGTCAACGGCATCTGCGTTGGACTAACTGCGGAGTGGCTCCGCAATCTCAACAACAGCCCGTCAGCCCGAATGAATGCGCTAATACCCGGATCGCAAAGGCACTACTCAGCGACTGTGCGGCAGCAGCAGTATCAGGACCTCAAGGATCAGTTGCGAAGCGAGGGAGCAGGAGCTCCTCAGGCCGACCTTCAGGCACAAAACACCATATTGCAGGAAGCAGACTTGGCACCATCCGGAAAAGAGAAGAAATATAGTTTCGGCGAGTCTTCGCGCTTCTCGCGCATGCTGGAAAAAATCACCGAAGACGGATCGAACTATTTGCTCAGCTTGTATTTCGCCGAAGGTGGCGCACACACAGTTGCGACGTCGGCGTCGAATGGAATGACCACGCTCTTCGATCCAAACTATGGAGAATTTACTGTTCAACCAGACCAGATGGCTGGATTGTTCCAAAGCCTCGCCAATCGTTACAGGAACCCCAACGGGCAGCATTTGTCGACAGTCACCACACAAAAAATGCACTGAGTGGGGCCTGCAGGCCTCGGGCGATTGGCGCCTTCTGTGAAGGCGAGGAAGCATCCTCGACCCGATGCTTTTATCAAGCGGCAGGCAAACCATGTTATCCAAAATACGAGGCTTCCCCCTGTGAGTCTGATTGCAATCGGCAGTCTTCGGCCCGAGGCGGCGAAAGCGGCAACTGCCGCACCGGAGTCGAATCAGCCTCGTGCCGTCTAGAATGCGACATCTATTCCCCGCGTCCATCACAGTTGCCGGTTGCGGAAAGCGGAACCGCGGGGCGTCGGGTAAGAGGCGGCGCTGGTTGCGAGGTTGGGCGATGCGATTGGGGATAGCAAGTACGGGTTGATATCATTGTCGTGTTGCGCTGGCGAGCTTGCGGCGAAGAGCGGCGTGTCGGCTGATTGAAGCGAACTTCGTACTGAGCTTAGCACCCCATCCCATTCGCGGCTTGCAACCCAAGTGAGATACCCGCCGTTATCAACCCATACTTTATGGCGGTAGCGTCCAGACTGATCGCGCAGAAAACGAATAACCAGCGTTTTCATAGTGCACTCCTTCCATCCAGACGACCATGATCGGAAGAAATGTGGAGAGTAAGCATTTCTCCGCCCCCGTAATGAAACAGGAAGGCCGAGATCGACATCTCACACACGCTGCCGGTAACAAATGGCTCGCGTTGAAGCTTGTTCGCGTGCCTGTATTGGCAGTGGCGACTTCACGAGTGCTGCTACAAACCCATCGCATCCCGGCCGCTTGAATCCATCAAAAAAATGCACCAAAACGCAGAAATTCCACGAAGATGCGCTGCTCATTGCATTAATCAAGGTCTAAATATTCGTTAAACTCAGCAAACCTCGCAAAGCACTCCGATGGAGCGAGCCGCTTCGCCAACAAGGCGGACATCAGACTTGGCATCGCTGCACCTCACCTGCGGGCATGGTGAAGCGGAAGACAGTGTAGGGAGGCTATAGACGTAATGCCGACTGGAGGCGAACATGCGCAAAGCTTCCACCGTGGCTCGATTGAGAGCCTATGATCTATGGTGGCCCCGAGATCGGCGCGCGAGGCCTGCATCTATCGATGCTACCTTGATGCCATGAATGCCACTGTCGGCCTGATCTTCCGGTCATCCTCAACACACCTGAAACGTTCGTGATGAAGGCGAGTCAGTGTGCGGCTTCGCCGAAGGATGACACTTTGATAAGTTTTCAAAGGTTAGTTCCACACCGTGTCGGCATCCATGAGTACTTCGATTGATGATAGTTTAAGTGAGATCAGATCAGTGCGGAATGAAATTTGGCGTTGTCGTAAGTTGCTTCAAAGCGAGTTGCCTGATGAGGAGCGAAAACTCATCGAGCAACGCCTGGTTGAACAGTGTTCCGCCTTCGAACGGCTGTTAGCGACCACATTTCCTTTCACGTTGAGGCTCAAGTCAACTTCAGTGCCTGTGCCGCTCAACACGTAACCAAGTCTACCGGCATGAGCCCCTCACCTCCATCCTTCGGCTCACCTGCGATCCGGCCTAGACTGAGTTCATCAGTGGAGGTGGAATGGCGGCAATGCGATGCATGATTTCAGGCAGGAAGTTGATTCCTATCGTTGCATCGAGGTCATCGCCCTGGGCCGCCGGCGGCAGCGCCCCAACGATGGATAGGCGAGGAGAAGACCCGGAGCGTGGAGCAACGTTTTCAGAAGGATGCGAACATTGTAAGCGGTCTTTGGCGCAATCGCGTTGCCAGCAGAAGGCCGAGCTCGGCCGCCAGCTTGAGCAAATCCGTCAGCAAGTCAGAGGCGAGGGGCCGCAATATCCGGAACCCAAAGGCTTCGCAAGAGAAAGCAGAGCCAGCTTGAAATTTGAGCTTAGGCCCTCCTTTAGAACGAACGATCTTTGTCAAAGGTGGGGAGCAGCAGGTGATCGCACCAACGCCTCATACCATTCACACGTCGACGTTAACGTTCACTGGCTGCTCTTCATCCCGGCAGGATGATCAGCTCCTGGCGGAGCAGACTCACTACCAGCGGCCAGGACGGTGCGATCGCCCACGCGGTCATTTGTTGAAATCATCGCATGCATTTGGAATATTTTGGACGCCTTTCGGGATGAAATTCACCTCAAGGCCGGGGAGCCGATTATGCAATACGATCGGATAGACGCCCGCATCCTCGAGATTGTGCAAAAGAACAACCGCCTCACTTCCGAGGTGATCGGCGCACTAGCAGGGCTTTCTGCTACCGCGTGTCAACGACGACTGAAGAGGCTCCGCTCGGAGGGCATTATCGAGGCCGATGTTTCAATCGTATCGCCGAAAGCGGTGGGCAGACCTATTCAAATGCTGGTGCTGGTGACCATGGAGCGAGAGCGTTCAGATATAATCGATAGATTCAAGAAGGCCATCAGATCGTCCGTTGAGGTCGTCAACGGCTTCTACGTCACCGGCGACGCGGATTTTGTCCTATACGTTACCGCGCCCACCATGGAAGATTATGAGGAGTTCACTCGGCGGTTCTTCTATGTGAACCCGGACATCAAGAGCTTCAAGACGATGGTCGTATTGGATCGCGTAAAGGCGGGCTTTGCTGTTCCGGTTGAGGCACCATCCGAGAGTTGACAACACGCTGATGCAGGCGTTTCACCCCGCGGATCGACGCGTTTGCGCGCTTTTCGTCCCTTAACGCGCATAGAAACCGCGCATGACTATCGCTCTGCTTGTATGTTGATAAGGGTTCGAACAGCTTCCGTGCTCCCTTTCGGTGCGACAGCAAGCGATAGCTGTGCCGTAGCTGGTACCTGAGCGGACGACCTCCACTTGATCAGAGCCTTTGAGTTGAGCCTCTCCCGTCGTTTGCTCAACTTCACGGAAAAACGTCGAGGTCATTACCTAATCCCGTGCAGATACTTTCAACCAGCCCAATGCTGACGGCCGATTGCCCGTTTCGAACCGACTGCGCATCCGGACTGATATACATGCTCCCGATGCAACATTGCCAAGCGTAAGCCCGCGCTCGAGCCGGGCACGCCGAATGGCAGCCCCCCTTCTCTCATCGATCGGCGCCTTGGGTCGCGCAGCGGTAGGCGGAAGCCGCTCCGGCACGCTTCCTTCTTAAGCTTACTCGGGCGCTTGCAATCCGCTCGCTTGACTTACCCAACTCGGCGTCCCCCGCAGGAGTTGCTTGCACACGATTTGACG
>NZ_JAHEAG010000102.1 GCF_018596315.1 Bradyrhizobium sp. SRL28
CTGGGAGCGGATCAAGCGGTTGGCCGACGACTGGCTCCCGAAACCGCGAATCCTTCATCCGTGGCCAGAGAGTCGCTTCGCCGTTAGACACCCAAGGTGGGAGCCGTATGCCCGAATTGGGCCCGTACGGATCTGTGCGGGGGGCGCGAGGTAACTCGCGTCCCTACCGCGAAAGTCGCCGCGGTCAGGCCAAATCGACGCGAAAGACGCACAGCGAACCAACCGGTTATTGCTCAGGGAAGTCATCCGCCCGATCCAGCGCACCCGCGAAGAGAATATTAAAGCGCTCAAGCTCACACCCGGTCTACATCAAATCACGTTTCTGCTGCGGTGGCGCAAGGTCCCAAGCGCCGGACCGATGCCAAGGCGCTCGGCCTCGACCTCCAGGTCGGCAAGCTGGCTGGTCGTCTCCTGTCCGGATTGGCAGCGACGATATGCACCAACAGCGCGTCCATATCGGACGAAGAAGTTGGCCCAAGGTAACGGTTCTGGCCGCGTATAATCCTCGAGTGCCGCGCTGTAGCGCTCCGCGCCGTCCCAATCCTCAGAGTTCAGCGACGCATCGATCGCGTACCGGAAGAACCACAAGTGATTGTGGCTCACAGCGCCTTTGCGGAGGATCTCCTCGCCTTCCGTCAGCGCTGCTTGACGTTCAATTGGATTTTCAGTCGTGACCGCAAGCTGGCCGAGGATCCACGGGCCCACAAAATTGACCCCAGTCTCGCGGCTGATCGCCAAGGCACGGTACAGCCGGTCCATCGCCTCGGCGGTACTCGCCTCTGCGCTCGCGACCATCGCGAGATCGCGGAGGCTGGTGGCCTCGAACCTTTTGGCGCCGAGCTGCCGAGCGAGGATCAGCGCCCGCTCGGCATGCACCTTCGCCCGCGCACACTCGCCGGTCGTGCGAAACACCGTGCACGCCGCGTTGTGTGCTATGATTTCGGCCCGCTGATGCCCGACCCGCGCCGCCAACTCGACCGCCATCTGGGCCGTCGCGAGCGCGTGGGAGAAATCGTTGAGATATACCTCGGTATGCGCGACCATACTGAGATTGGAGACTTCGATGCGCCCGGCGCCGGACGTGCGCGACAGCTCCGCGCACCGGCTGAAGTGCCGATGGGCGCTGGCCATCCGGCCGCGTGCGTATTCGGCATCGCCCAAGCCGCCAAGCGCACGCGCCTCGATCTCTGGTAAACTGGCTGTTCGGGCACAATCGAGCGCCCGCTGATGTTCCTGCAGGCACTCGACGAGCCTTCCGAGCGGAAAGTAGAGATTGCCGCGCAGGTGGTGGATCCGCGCGCGCTCAGGCGCGAGGTCGTTGATAGCGGCCGCGGTCCCGGCCTTGTCCAACATCGCAAAGGCCTCGTCGAAACGGTCCGTCACGCGCAGGCCGGCAGCGAGTCCAAGCCAGGCTTGACACCGCTGGATATCAACATCGGCGACTGCCAGGGCCTGCTCAAAAGCAGCAAGCGATTCTGAGATTGAACCGAGGTCGCGCAGGATCTCACCCCGAAGCAGGGACAGTGCACTCACATCGGCCCGCTTCCTGGCCAAGGCACCCCCGCGTTCGACAAGTCGCAGGGCCCGTTCGGCCCGATACTCCGCTGCTTGCGCCCGCGCCGCTTCCAGGTAGGCCCGGGGAGCGCCATCGTCATCGCCTCGATCGAGATGCTGTGCGCACAATGTCAGGTCACGGCTCCTGAACCAATCTGCCGCCCGCCGGTGCAACTCGCGGCGGCGGCTCCTGAGCAGCGTGTCGTAGACCCCCTCGTGGATCAGCGCGTGGGCGAAGAGGAAGTGATCGCCCTGCGGGCGCACCAGGCGATGCCCCACCAGGTCGGCGCAATTCCACCCGGGCCGGTCGAGCAGGGCGGCCAACGATTCGGCAGTAAAGCGCTGGCCGAGAACTGAGGCTGCTTGCAGCGCCCGCTTGTCGGGCAGCGCGAGCCGATCCAAGCGTGCCTGTACTAAACTCCGATCGAGCCTGGGATGCCGCCCTCGGCGTGTTCCTGGGCATGACGCAACAGTTGCTCCAGAAATAGAGGATTGCCGGCAGCCCGTTCGACGCATCGCTGGGCGATCTCACCGAGTGTGTCGAGATAGGCAGCGGCGAGTCTGTTGGCTTCACGGGGCCGGAGCGAGCCGAGTTCGATCATCACGATCGCCTGGCCGGCAATCGTCGCGCGCCGAAGCTCATGGAACGCGTCGCGCTCGATCCGCGAGGTCATGACCAGAAGCGCCGGACACCCAGTGATTTTCTCGGCAAGGTTCGCTGCGTGATCGAGAGTCATCTGGTCAGCCCAGTGCAGGTCCTCAATCACCAGCAGCCGAGGACGACGGCCGCTCGCGCGGGTGACTAACTCGGCGACGGTCGCCCGCTTGCCGCGGTTGCGGGCCGCGTTGTCCATCGCATCATAGAGCGTACGCAGCTCGGTCGATTGCGGCACGTTCAGGAGGTCGTTCAGGTACACCCGCCGCTCGTCAGCAAGCAGGCCATCCTCAAGCGCCTTCTGAGCCGCTGCGTCGATCTCTTCCTGGCTGCTCTCGCCGGTCAGGCCGAGCAGGCTGCGGACCAGCGAGCGGATTGCGTCTTGCCCGGAGCCCATACCGAAGTCGAGCACCAGCCCGCTGTGACAGGCGAAGTTCTCTCTCTCGGCCTTCAGCTGGAACTGCTCAAGCAGGCGGGTTTTGCCGATTCCGGCCTCCCCGCGGATATAGATGGTGCGGCCGCGTCTCGTGTCCCGGCACTGGGCCAGCGCCGCTTCGAGTTGCCGCAGCTCGCGATGCCGTCCAACAAAGCCTTGGCGGCCCGAGCGGGCCGACTCACGAAAGGCGCGCAGTCGCCACGCCTTGACCGGCTTTGCGAGGCCTTTGATGGCCAGCTCGCCGACCTCGGAGCAGTCGATCCGTTCGGCGAGCGCCCGGTGGACTGAATCCGAAATGAGGATCTCGCCCGTTGCTGCTTTATCCGTCAAGCGTGAGGCGAGGTTTACGGACTCGCCCGTGACCGTGTATTCGAGGTGGCGCGCGCTGCCGGTGCCGCTCGCCATTACCTCGCCACTGGCAATGCCGATGTGTACGCCAATAGAGCGGCCGAGCTCGGCCGCAAGAATGGGCACGCGGCGCCCGATGTCGAGCGCAGCCCGGACGCATCGTTCGGGGTCGTTGCCATGGGCCACCGGGGCACCGAACATGGCCATCACGCAATCGCCGATGTGCTTATCGACAATTCCGCCGTGATCGGCGACGCTTGCATCGGCAAGGTCGAAGAAGCTTCCGAGAAGGGCGTGGACTTCCTCAGCGTCGAGTTCGTCGGTGAGTTCCGTTGAGCCGGTGAGATCCGCGAACAGCACCGTCACCTGCCGCCGCTCAGCCTCCGGCAGAGACGAAGCCGCCCGCGATATCGAGGCCGGCGCGCCCGGGGCAGGAGGGGACGTCGGCGCCGTTGCAACACGCAACGCCGCGATCGCGGCAAGCAGTTTGCGACGATGGCCGACCGAGGTGACGCCAACTCCGATCAGATCGTCGGCGGTCAGATGGGCGAGAACCTCGGGGTCAATGTCGTTATCGCGGAACGCCTACTCGTATTTCCCCAATCCCAAACCCTGCAGCCAAGCCGCAACGTTCATGGGTGCCTCCTGGCCCGGTTCCTCCGCAGAGTACCAGCTTCTTTAGCCTACTCCAAAATTTCACGACAGGCTGTTCAAATGTGAGCGCACCCGAGGCGTAAAGGGCAGCTCCTGGCGCAAACGGGCCGCTCGGACGGAAACGACGAGTTTCCAACGGCAGGAGATTACTTAATCCTTCGCCTGCTCTGGCGCGGGCAGGGGGTTCGCCATAGTGGATGGAATGAAAGCACTCTCGTCCGCCTGAAGCCCAACGGTTGCCGAGGATGTCTGTTATCATATCTGCCCGTTTCGATATTTCTTCGTTTGCCCCACGGCGGACCTGCGAGGCCCTATAATGCCCGTGTATCGCCCGGCCTGACAAACCAAATAATAGCGGCTACTCTCAACGCTGATGGCCTGCTGCACCCGGCACGGTCAACACGCGTGGAAGCCAAAATGCCCGGTGCCCCGGACAACATTTCGCTGGCTTTTCAAACGCCGACGACCGCACAGCGTCGCTTTGCCCTCGTTGTCGCTGTCGCTCAGTTCGTTGCCTGTGCAGTTGTTGCCCCATTACCGGCGCAGCTGCCGCGAATTGATAGTTTCGTACCAGTCATTCTGGCCATGATATTTGTGGCCGATTTCATCACTGCTGTTCTGTTGTTCAGTCAGTCCGTCCTCATCGCCTCACGTGCACTCCTGATCCTCGCAAATGGCTACCTATTTTCCGCCTTGATAGTTGTTGCGCACGCGCTCACGTTTCCGGGAGCGTTTGCACCGAAAGGCCTTCTTGGTGCTGGTGTTCAAAGTAGCGGGTGGCTCAATTTTTTCTGGCACCTTGGCTTTCTGCTCGCCATTGCCGGCTATACTCGCTTGAAGGACGAAAATAGGAGGGATGCCGTTCCAACCTCGGGCCTTTTTGCGTTTCTTGGAAGCCTCGGGTTTCAAATCAGTTTGGTTGGCGCGCTTACATGGGCTGTCACGGTAGGCGACAAGTTTATGCCCCGATTTTTTTTGGACGACCTCAGTTATGCTCCACTAATACATTACGCCGCCGGAACGCTTGTGCTGACTTCTGTCCTCGTACTGCTACTTATGTGGACGCGTCGAATGTCGGTACTTGATCTGTGGATCATGGTCGCGATCTGCATGCTAATGTCAGAAATGGCGCTCGTGACCTTCGGGCTGACCGCCCGCTTTTATCTCGGGTGGTATGTCAGTCGCTCACTGGCGGTCGCGTTTTCGACGGCCGTTTTGATAGCGCTGCTTTTCGAAATGACATCGATTCATGCACGGCTGCAGAGCGCCGTGCGATCGGCGAAGCGGGCTGACCGCGAAAAATCGAACTTCCTGTCTGCGGCGAGCCATGACCTGCGGCAGCCATTGCAGACGTTGAACTTGCTTCAGCAAGCCTTAAAATCTCGCCTTCATGATGTTGAGGCCCGCGCGATACTCACCGATATCTCGCGCGCAATAGGCACCATGAGCAGTATGTTGGACAGCCTTCTCGATATCAATCGACTCGAATCCGGCACTGTTGCGCCGTCGATAAGCGCGCTCTCGGTGAACGCGTTATTTAACACCATAGCCGCGGAGTTTTCGGGCTTGGCAAAAGAAAAGGGTTTGGAATTGCGCATCGTTCCATCTCGGCTTGTGGTCCGTAGTGATCAGCGGATGCTCGAAGAAATGATCCGTAATCTTGTTTCGAATGCGGTACGCTACACTGATCAAGGGAGGGTTTTGATCGGCTGTCGTCGCGCCGCAGACAAGGCTCGCATTGAAGTCTGGGATAGCGGCGTCGGAATTCCGGGACAAAACATCACTCAAATCTTCGAAGAATATTATCAGGTTCCAGCGACTAACTCTGGCGGCGTCGGTCTCGGTCTTGCAATCGTGGAACGACTGGGGAAGCTCCTTGGCCATGATGTTATTGTTCGTTCTGTGCCTGGGAAAGGGTCTGTCTTTTCCATTGAAGTCCCGATGACACAAGAAACCATAGTCGCTCGCCCCGAGTTGTTGCCCGACATTGCAGGCACACAATTCAATGGTACGCTCCTCCTCATCGAAGATGAAAGTTCTGTGCGGCGCGCCTTAGAGCGCTTTTTTCGCACGAAAGGAATAGGCGTGCTGTCTGCCGCATCGGCAAATGAGGCGCTCACGCTGATTAGAGAGAGGGGGCTGCGCCCCGACGTAGTGATATCGGATTATAACCTCCCGGGAATGAATGGGGTTGAGACGATCCACGCCGTACGTAAGGCTCTCGCTTGGAAGGTCCCAGCCATCGTCCTAACGGGCGATACAAGGTCTCACGTATCCAAGTCGATCGCCACGCATGATCTTACAGTTCTCGTCAAGCCAGTTCGCGCCGACGATCTGTTGCAGTTGATCAACGATCAGGCCCCTTTTACTGCGAAAATCGCAGAAAGTTGAATGCTCGGAACTGAGATTCGGGGATCGCACCTATTCGCATTGACAACAGTCTCACGTGGCACTTTCGGACCTGGTGCGATATTCGAGTTGAGACTGATTTCGGAGGGTAAGGCGGAAGTTTGATTGATGCTGTCGGGCAGCTTTTGGCGCGAAGCGGTCGGTCGTCGAGACACAAGGGTCGAGACAATAGGGCATTTCGATTCTGCTATTTGGAGGTTCAGATCCTCCCGCCCCGGCCAGGCAGTGCAGCGTTCGGACAGGCTTCCGAACACACCCGAGAATGGGGCGGAAAAACCCGGCTTTTCGCGCATCGTCTTCTCCCGACTCCAAATTTGGGCGAAGTTGAAGGAGAAATCGACGAAAGTCTCCGGCCAAATCCGCAAATATTCCAGTTTTGCGGAGACTATCGGCGGAGACGGGTTCGATCGCCACTGCCGCCCGACCATGGCAGTCGATCTCTTCGCGGGCCATGCGAGTGGATTATGGGCACGCACGAATTGCCGCGCGGATTCTTGGCCGTGGCACGTCGACGCTGTCAAAGCAGCTTGAGTTCACCGCCAAGATTCTGCTGGGTGTTTTCCAACGAGATGGGTTGAAGCACCGGCGCCGAGCGCATCGCACGCGGAAGCGACCCGATAGGCAAGCTTCGACGTGAGAGCGGTGATTTGCAAGAGCGTTTCTGCGTTCATGGTTCTGGAAACAGCAGGTCGGGAATCGAAACAATACTATCTCGATTTGCGGGTAGTGTTCCGCGATTAGGCTCCCGTGGCGTCGATCCATTCGACGCCGGGCGCCTGCGTTTGGTGCAAGGTGGCCTCGACGAACTGGCTAAGCAGATCGCGCACCGCCTCCGCCGCGTTGGCCAGGGGAAAATTGCCGGACGAGATTATCGAGCAGGTGAGATAAACCGGCGGCTCGATCGCCTCAGGCTCGCCGAGATCTTCGCCCGACATGTCGGAAAGATCGCCCTTCGGTAGCACCGCCCCGCCGACGTCCGCCCGCACCGCCGCAATGATGTTTGCCACGACGTCGGCTTCCATCACGACATCAGGCGACAGCTTTGCCTTCGCGAAAGCGCGATCGAGCGCGGTACGCGTCACGTTTGGAGAAGGCGGCAGGATCAGCGGCAGCGATACAAGATCGGCGAGTTGCACCGGCCTGCCTTTGGACGCCGCCTGAGGGCGGATCAGAAACAGCTTCTGCCTGAACAGCGGCATCCGCGCGAAGGTCGGCGCAAGCTCGTCCTCCAGCACTAGCCCGAGGTCGAGCTCATGCGCGGTCACCCGTCGCTTGATCGTCGGGCTGTCGGAGACCGCCATCCTGAGCTCGACATTGGGCAGGGACGCTTTGCACTGCTCCATGAATGCCGCGGGCGCCGTTGTCACGAAAGTTGACGACATCCCGAGCCGCACGACGCCCGTTGCCGCCGTCCCCGTGCCGGACCGCACGATGCCGGGAAGTTGCTGCAACCGTTTCAGAATGGAAGACGCTTCGCGATACAGCACCTCGCCTGCGGCGGTCGGGCGAACGCCGCGTGCGCTGCGCAAGAGCAGGCTCACGCCGAGTTGCTCTTCGAGTTGCGCGATCTGCTGGCTGATCGCAGGCTGCGCGACGTGGATCGTGGATGCAGCGCGCGAAAAGCTGCCCGCCTCGACCACGCTGACGAAGTAATGCAGGTGGCGGTACTGCATCATGCGATCAGCTCCGCGCCGGGCCGCGTACTCTTTGCTATTTGGTCCTCGACGAAGCGGATCAGCACGCTTTTTACGGCTTCGCCGGCATGTGTGAGCGGGAAATCGCTGGAAGAAACCAGCGAGCACGTGAGGAAGATCGGCGGCTCGATCAGCAGCGGCTCGGCGAAAGCGCCCGGATAGACGTTCGCAAAAGTCCCGGCGTTGTAGATCGAATATCCGACCCCGGAGCGCACCGCGGACAACTCGCTCAGCCCGGCGGTCTCAGCGATGATGTTCGGCGTCAGCCCCGCCTCCGCAAAGGCGCGGTCGATGACGACACGCCGGTGCCTGGGGAGTGGCGGGAGCACGAGCGGCAGTTTCGCGACCTGCTCGAGGGGTACTACGCCCCGGCACCCTGCCAGTGGCTCACGCGCCACCAGGTAAAGACGCTGCCGGAAAATGGGATGGCGTGAGAAGTTCGGTACGAAGTGATCCTCGAAGACCAAGGCCATGTCGAGCGTTTGCGCCTCGATCCGGTCCTGAAGCTCGTCGCTTTCGCCGTCCGAGAATTTCAACGTCACCTTCGGCAGTGCTTTCTTGCATGCCGCAACGGCAGAGCCCGCGATGCCGCCCGCGAGCGCTATCGTGATTCCGAAGTTGACGATGCCCTCAACCTCGCCACTGCTCGACCGCACAATGCCGGGAAGCTGCTCGAGTTGACGAAGGATTTCGGAGGCTTCGCGAAACACGATCTCGCCGGCGGCTGTAGGGCGCACGCCGCGCGAGCTTCGATCCAGCAAGACGAAACCGAGCCGTTCTTCAAGCTCCCCGATCTGCTGGCTGAGCGCTGGTTGCGCGACGTGGATCGCC
>NZ_JAHEAG010000103.1 GCF_018596315.1 Bradyrhizobium sp. SRL28
GCGAGGCACCGCGGACCGCAGCCCGTTATTATGCGGAGCGGCACAGCGACAAAAGACCTGGAAAACCGGGACTAACAGCCAACGACTTCGCATAATCCCACGCTACGCATAATTGGCATTAGCCCCCAAGATGCGGAAGTGCGGCCCTTCAGAGGGTTCTCGACGCGGACCAGCTTGGCCTTGGCATTGAGAGCGAGGTGCGAATCGAGCCGGAAAAGCCATTGCCGTTCAAGGTGAAGGTGCCGATGGTCGCCATTATCGTGTCTTTGTTTTCACTTTCCCGGGCCGCGCCCATCGGGGCCTCGATGGCTGGCGACAGACCGGAGGCGGTCGACTCGCACCTGAGGGGGCCGGCCGCTGTAGAGGGCGTCCAGGGTGCGACTTTCTTGTCCTGCGCGAGGAATTGATACGCGGCGTGGATGCTTACCATCCAAAAAATCAATTTTACCAATGTTGTGGAATGTTGCATTGGCAACAGCACCTGACGCCCACCGATCACGTCACTGCTTCTATCGGCGACGCGGCTCGGCTGAGGAACGGCGTCGCGTTCGCGTCGAGGCGCCTGATGGAAGCCACAGGATGGCAGATCAAACTCGCGAAGGAACATCGCCAAAACCAAGGAATACCCGCGGGCGGCGGCGAGACAACGATCGCCACGGAACTTACCTTGCGTGGCATCCAGTCGCCGGAGTTGACGGACCTCATCTACGATCTGGGAACAGTCCAACGGCATGCAGATCGAGATGAACACGGATGATGCCTGGTCGAACCTCAAGCATATCGGCGACACGGTTGAAGCTGTCCACGGCTTCCTCGCTAAGAAGGCCTGAATGGAGAGGAGCGTCGTCATTACCGGAATGGGCGGGCTGTGCGGCCTAGACACCTGCGCCGCTTCCATCTGGAAAGAGATGCGCGAAGGCCGCACCGCCATCGGCCCGATCGTCGATTCCGAGCTTTACGAGCTGAAGGTCAGGATCGGCGCCGACCTCAAAGCGCTATCGGAGCATGACATCGACTGCAAGCAGCTCGTCGATCTCGACGCCACGTCCAATGTGCTGCGCCAGCGCAAGGTGCGCGTGGCGCTGAACAACGCCTCTGCCTTCGGCGGCACGAACGGTTCCGGCGTTCGGCCAAGCTAGTCAGGAGAGTGTCGGTTCACCGTCTGGCGGGTTGACGGCCGCATGGCTTCGCGCGTGGTGCGCGTCTTGCTTATCGAGAGAAAACACACGTAACAGCCAGCCTGCCTTTGGAATCACGCTGCAGGCTGTCGGGTTTCCGACATCGTCGTCTTCAATCGGACACGGCTGGCATGAAAAGCTCGTCTGATGCCGTCGCCTCTCAACGCGCGACGGCTCGGTGTTCGAGTTCGTATGGGAAGGAGCGTCATGACCACCATCGCAACTGCGGCGTCCGCGCGGGCGTCGCGAACTTGGTACAAAATCCTCTACGTTCAGGTGCTGATCGCGATTCTGATTGGCGTCCTCGTCGGTTGGCTGTGGCCGTCGCTCGCGACCAACGAGTGGGTCAAGGCGCTCGGTGACGGCTTCATTAAGCTAATCAAGATGCTGATCGCGCCGATCATCTTCTGCACCGTAGTCTCGGGCATCGCGCACATCCAGGATGCGAAAAAGGTCGGCCGGGTCGGCCTCAAGGCGCTTGTCTATTTCGAGGTCGTCTCCACCTTTGCCTTGGTGCTCGGCCTGGTGATGGGCAATCTTTTTCAGATCGGCCACGGCCTTGCGGCCAAGCCCGATGCCGCAGCCGTCGCCAACTACGTGAAGCAGGCGGAAGCCTCGAAAAGCGTCGATTTCATCCTCAATATCATTCCCGACACCGTGGTCGGCGCGCTGGCGCGCGGCGATATCCTGCAGGTGCTCTTGTTTGCGATTCTGTTCGGCTTCTCGCTGATGGCGCTGGGTGAGCGCGGCGCAAAGTTGCGTGGCATGATCGACGACGCGGCGCACGCGGTGTTCGGCGTCATCGCCATTGTCATGAAGGTAGCGCCGATCGGCGCGTTCGGGGCCATGGCCTTCACGATCGGTAAGTTCGGACCATCGGCGCTCGGCAATCTGATCGGTCTCGTCGCGCTGTTCTATGCTACGGCCGCGCTGTTCGTGGTGGTCGTGCTCGGTCTGATCTCGCGCTTCGTCGGGTTTTCGATCTTCAAGTTTATCGCCTATATCAAGGATGAGCTCTTGCTCGTGCTCGGCACCTCGTCCTCGGAAAGTGCGCTGCCGCAGTTGATGACGAAGCTCGAGCGGCTGGGCTGCTCCAAGCCGGTGGTCGGCCTCGTGGTGCCTACCGGCTACTCCTTCAACCTCGATGGCACCAACATCTACATGACCTTGGCAACGCTGTTTATCGCTCAGGCGCTCGGGGTCGATCTCAGCTTCGGCCAGCAGCTGACCATTCTCGTTGTGGCGATGCTGACTTCGAAAGGCGCAAGCGGTATCACCGGGGCCGGCTTCATCACGCTCGCGGCGACGCTTTCAGTGGTTAATCCAGTGCTGGTGCCGGGCATGGCAATCGTGTTCTCGATCGACAAATTTATGAGCGAGGTGCGCGCCCTTACTAATATCATCGGCAACGGTATTGCCGCGGTGTTCGTGGCCTGGTGGGAAGGCGAACTCGACCAGGCCACGCTGCATGCGCGGCTTAACCAGAAAATCGATCCCAACGACGGCGAGACCTCGAACACGGCAGGGTAGGCGGCTGCATTTCTAACCGTCATTCCAGGGCAAGTCGAACTCGGGTGTAACCGGATTCGCGGGTCTTAGTGGTGCAAGTCGGTAGCAGCCGATTTGGATTGCGCACCCGGAAACCTCTCGCCGCGATCTCTGGATTGCCGGTTCGCTCGCTTCGGGAGCGCCTCGGAACGACGTCTAAAAGGCTGCCCGTGACACAAGGGGAAGAAACCCCCGGTTTGCCGGGCGGTTTCTCAGGAGTGCCGAGTATGAACGGCTGCTTGAAAGTGGAAGTCTTCTATCCAACCGCATGAGGGCAAAGGGTTAGCGAAGTGCAACGAGCCATCGCGAAGGGGGTCTGAAGAAGCCGTGGAGCAAAGCCGCGGAGGGACTAATCTAAAGCGTGATGAGGTTAGCTTAAATCGATTCGGGGTTCCCAAATCAGGAGAATTCTGATTTACCATGAGGCTCGGCGTGAAGGCCAGCATGGATGGGAAAGCCTTACTCTGAGGATCTTCGGAAGCGGGTCGTTGTAGGTTCTTACCGGCGGATTGTCCCGGAGCGAGGCGGCTAAACAGTTCGGTGTTGCGGTCAGTCAGCACCGCCGTAGGATGGGTGCGGCGGCATCGGGAGACCGGCAGCGTGGCGCCCGGCTCCGCACGGCCGCTGGAAGACTTCCTGGCCGCATTGCACCTGCCCGGATCGAGGCTCCATGGTTTCTCGAGGGGCCGAACGATCGCGAGAGTTTCCGCCTCTTGTCGAGAAAGTCCTCCTTCCAACGCTTCGTCCCGGCGACACCCTAATCAACAATCGCGGCAACCACAGAGGCAAAATCGTGCTCAGCTTACCCGCCTCGTCAAATTTCACATAAGTCCCACTCTCGTGAACCCAGAGCCGCTCCTTAAGCACGAGCGACTGTGTTTATAGCTCCGTCTCCGTGGTGGCGACTTTCGCAGATATGGCGGGCTCGACCTAGGACGCCACGACACTCAAGTGATCCGCAAGCCTTGCGAACAGCTCTCGCTTTTCCTGGTCAGTGCCAGGTCGCTGATGCAATTTGCATTCGGCTGCATCAGTGCGGAGCTTTCTGCAGGTCTTTCATCGGTATGCCGTGGAGCGGCCTATTCAGACCAATTAATCGGGATGTACTTCAGCTCCCGCCGGTCCATTTCCGAACGAAGCAATTCAGCATAGGTGCGCAGATTGTTACCACTAAAGCGGCAACGTCCGGCGTTCGCGCAACCGGCCAACACTTGCCGGCGCACACCTCCCAAAGAGACAATAAGCTCTCATCCTTCGAGCTTGAAAAGTCATCCCGACGCCCCAATTCTTGCGCGCAGATGCTACAGGCGTCTCAAGGGCCGGAGCGTTCGTTTTTGACATTCCCGCGCAGAAACCAAGTATCCGTTGCACATTAGCCACACGCGTTTTTCGGTCATCCGCACTACGCCTATCACGTCGGTTCGAACAGAACAGCTGGGTTTTACAGCTTCTGCCTTTGATCGTTCCACATGTTGCCAGCTAGCCGCTGTGGCCCAGACTCATCAGTTGGCTGCGATCCCATTTCGTGCTCAGGGAATAATTTGACTGTGTAAGCGGTCGCGCAGTTCAAAGGAAGTGAGCGATGGAGGTGGCATATGTATTCGGCTCTTGTCGGGACACTCATTTTTCTGAGCATCGGCATACTATTGGCCCACGCGATGGATGCTTTTCGCTCGGGTTCGTGAGAGCAATGCTCGATACGGACGATCCGCTCATGCAAACAGTGCTGCGCCTGCCTCAGTTCTGACGACGGATCGCGCCCGGTGAAGCGATCGAGTGCTTCTCTCAGAGCGCCGTCATGCGTGCGGAGGCCCTCTCCCGTAAGCCTAGGCATGTCGGCGGCGTCGCCCTTAGCCGCTCCGGAGATCCGGCGGCGACTTCGGCGATCCGAAGGTGATCCGGAACTTCGGCGAACTGACCAGGATCTGATCGCGCGCGGGGATCGTATTCCTTCTCGCAAGTTTGCGCGAGGCTCAGAGCAGACCTAATCAGGAAGTCGCCTATATAGGTGCCGTCTAGCTTCTAGTTGAACCGCCTCAGCCAATCCTTTCAAGGTCGAGTAAGCACCTTGCAAGGTTGTCATTCGCTTCGGCTGAGAACCTGCTTGTTTCGTCTTGCCACTTGAAATGCGGCTTGACTGGTTTTGCACTCACCGCGCTCAAGTGCCTGCAGACCCTCGTGAGATCGCTCGACGCATCCTCTGGGATAAAGTTATGTTTTCGAGCGGCATCATTTCGGAAAAGAACGCCTTTGACGCTGTCTCCTCGGACCCGGCAGCCCCTCGAAGTTGAGCTCCACGAGTGGGACCAGGCCTTCGCTTCCGTCCTTGCAACACCCTTCCCATGCTCGTGATCAGCGAGCTGAACATCCTGTACTCGTCTCGACCGAAAAGGCCCATCTAGGCTACCTTCGCGCAGCTCTCGGACCTGGCCTTGATTGCCTGGTTGACAAGCGCGTCGTTCTTCCATGTGTGCAAATGGACGCCGTGCAGCGAACCGGCTGGTGATCGGTGGCAGAGCTCAAGGAGACCAGGCAGGCGCATATAACCGTTTGGTGGAATGGCGGTTCTCTCGGCGGCGCAGCCTTTCGCGAGAGGCTCTATCCGACGCTGGACATACTGGTAACCAACGCCGACGACGGCGTTGGCCGCAGAAGACTGTTTGATGATTGAGAAGATGCCGACAAAGATGTAAGCGGTCATCACGGCTGCAAGTAACAGATTCCCGATCGTCATGACGGGCGCGGCTCAGACGCGACGATAAAGGCGAATATGTGAGATGCCGCACAAATCTGTGGTGCAGCGGGGTGCGAATTGCGGCGCTGGCTTGCGCGGCTCGCGAGATCGGGTGCTCTTGATATAGTCCGAACAATTCGAAATGATCGATCAGAAACGTGCTTGTGAACACGAATATCCAGCCGACGAATGAGACTGTCGCAGCCGTCACCGCGCCATAGCTTCCTCGGCCTGCCGAATGCCACTACCAGATTAGCAGCATGAGGCTCGCAGCGATAAGTACTTCGCTCAATGCGCTTCGGCACTTATTGTGTCCAGGAGTCTTTGAAGCGCTTGCGCGTCCTGACGCTGTGTTGGATGGCAAACGGCGCCATCCGCCCCCTCTACGGCAAGCGATTCGATGCATGTCTGCTGGCCCGTGTCGATCGTCTTCGGCACGACTTGGCCGCTTACGAAACAGACAACAGATAGAATTGTGATGAAGAAAGCGATGTCCGCGGCCGATCCATAGAGAAAACTGACGATCCTTGAAAATCGAATTCCGGACGACTCCTGGATAATGCGGTGGGTTGGGGTCATGATCGACTCCGCTAAGCCAACACTGCCCCACACAGTGGGCGCTAAAGAATACTGAACTCACGGCTCAAAGCCCTGACGAGGCACTTGGTTTGTCAATAACACGATAATAGGTGTTTTTGAGGACAGAATCGTCCGGAATCTGCTCAACAGGGCCTCTCGATCCTGGTAGCTGGACGGTATGCGCGATTTCCATCGCGGCCAGGTCGCGGTTCATGAAGTCGCCGTAGACGCCCCAACCGGCGACGGCGATGCCGTTGCGCTCCTTGCATTCGGTCAGGATGTCTCGAATATGCCGGTCATTGTCGGGACCGATCGGGTCTGGCATCGCCATCCAGTCTTGCGGTTCGGTCGCGCGACCTGCGCCGAGATTCCACACGATCAGAGATCCGCAATTCATCGTTTTCGCGCGATAGACGCCGCGAACAATCGTCGGGTCGTCAATTTTGTGATCGGCTTTCGAAGGGTTGAGCATGCCGAGCACTAGCGGCGGCAAGTTCGCATCCCAATCCCTGCGCAGATCGTAGCGATACAAACCGCATGACGAGATGATCGCGCTTTTCATTGCTTCCATCATATCACCGCGGCGAGTAGGAGATGCTGATCTAGCGTCGGCCGTTCAGATCGGTAGCCGATATCGATGAGGATGCTTTTGGCCTCTCGAATGTACCAATCGTAATCGACGTCATTCGGAAACGCGTCGGGGAGTTCCATGAGCGGCTTTGCACCGTCGCTGCGCGCCACTTTGTTGCCATTCAGTTTGTAGTTGATCGAGCCGCTGGCGTCCGTCGAGTAGTACCAGCGGATCGCCTTGCCGAGATTCTTGCCGTCTTTCACGGCGCCGCCTTTGACAGTGCGAATGGTGACAAATCGCCGAATGTCTCGACAGGCGTGAATGGTTTTGAAGATCGGTACCCCCTTGGTTACATACTCGACCACGGCGTCAGAGCAGACCTCGTTGAGCGGCGACGACCACGAGCTCGCGACGATCTTGGGTTCAGCGTATGCGCCCTTCTTCTTGACAGAGCCGTCGGGCTTGACGGCGATGTAGTTGTTCACGTCGCGGGAATAGAGCGCGCTGTATTCTGTTTCCTCAGTCTCAAAGCCGGTCAGCCGC
This sequence comes from Bradyrhizobium sp. SRL28, assembly GCF_018596315.1. Lineage (GTDB taxonomy): Bacteria > Pseudomonadota > Alphaproteobacteria > Rhizobiales > Xanthobacteraceae > Bradyrhizobium. The sequence goes on from NZ_JAHEAG010000103.1 coordinate 7,154, forward strand.
TCCCACTTCGCGATCACCGCCGCCAGGGCGTCTTCTTCGCCCGTAGGGCAGATGATCACGATGCAGTCGGTGTTGGCGCTGACCACGCGGAAGCCGGCTCGCTCGACCATCTCGATCAGCATGAGCAACGACAATTGGCCGCCGATCGTCACTTGGATCGTCAAGTCTGGCGCAAACAGAACCGACCACTTGGAGCCGAGCTTGCCGAACGCGCCGTTGTTGACGATCTTCAGACTTCCCGAGACGTCGTCGTTGGTCTTCAATTCCTGCTTCAGCAGTGTGGCTTCGTCGTTCGCCCGCTTGATCAGCTTCTTGAGTTCGTCGACGTGATCCTTCGCCTTGTTGCGCCGCTCAACAGACGATCGGAAGACCCGTAAAAAGATCGGCCCGAGATGCTGCGGATACAGGCCGAGGTTGAGGATGATTTGCGGGTAATAGCCGCGTACGTCGCGGTCGACGATCCTGGTGTGCGCGTCGGCTCGATGCGCGATCGTCTTCTCCGATGAGTGCAAACCGCCGATGCCCACGCGGTAGATCGAACTGCCAATCTTAATTTTGGCCTTCTTCAGAACGTCCGGCATAATGACCTTGCCGCTCGTCGAGATCGCGAAGTCGGCGGCGCGAACTTTGTCGAGAACTGCGTTGAGCTCGGTCGATCGATAGTGAATGAAGTCGGGAACCCTGTACTTGTAGTGCTTGCCTGGCGTGATCTTTGGCTTCTTCGGTTCTTCACCGGTTAGCCGCTTCAACTCTTTCTTGATCACGGCCTCGGCAATTTGCGCATCCGATTTGGAGCGTAGATCCACTCCGTACTGCTTGGTCATCTGCTCGCGAAACGTCAGTTGCTCCTTGAGCGTCTGCATCAGCAGGCCGGTGGCGGCAAGGTCGTTGACGCAGTAATCCGATACGACGTCCATCTCGTCGTGCGTCAGCACGGCATCTTCGTCCACGGGCAGATCTTGCATGCGCCTGCCGTGCATTGTGCCGTTGTAAATCTTGAGGCTGTTCTGCCCTGGCGCGATCTCGATCAGGTCGACGTGATCGCACTCGATCAATTGAAAATCGTAGGCGCGCGAGATTTCCCAGGGCTTGGCGTCCTCCTGAATGATCTCATTGGCGATTTGCTTCAGCGATTTGTTGCTGAAGCCTGCGCGTACCGAGCGATCGCGACCGGGCGTTCCGATTGATCACGACCGGCTGTACCGATTGATTGCGACCAGGCGTTCCGATTGATCGCGACCACCCATTCCGGGCGATCGCGAG
>NZ_JAHEAG010000104.1 GCF_018596315.1 Bradyrhizobium sp. SRL28
CGTCCTGGTAATCGGGATCATCTTTCATGACGGCGCGATGGAGACTCTTCAGGAGATCGATCGTGAAGACGCCATATCCGTCCTTCGCCGCCAATGGGATGAAATCGTCAAGAGCCACAGCGTAGTTGCGGACCTGGCGCGCGGCATCCTTTGCGTCGTCGCCGCCGGTCTCCTCGACCGAAAGGAGTTCATCGAGCGTACTTTGGGTGCCCTCGATCGAGGACGAACTGACCGCCTCCCGTCGGGTCAGGATTCGGCTGACAATGTAGGGGTCCTTCATCTGAGTCGCGATTGCGTCTATTTTCCCGAGCGCGCCCTGGGCATTGTCCAAGGCCTTCATCGCTTGGATAACTGAGACCCCGTGCTCCGGGGGAGGTGGTGGGATGATACCGTAGTGCGCCTCATACGGGTGCGGGAGCCGTTTCAGGGTCTCCCGGATTGTGTGGCTGAGATCGCTGCGCTTCATGGCAAAGCCTAGTTTGGAGCCTGCTTTGGTATCTATAATTAGGGTTTCTTATAAAAACCATAACAAAATCTGCTTTTTTGGCGCCCCCCTTAGGGTTCCCCCGAGATCTTGGGGAACCGGAAAACAGGCGAGCTGGTCGTCTCAGTGGTTTCAGCTCTGCCGTGCCATCCTATGCGGACAAGCCGCTTTCAGCGTAGCGAAGGGAACTGAGACCTCCGGCTCCGCGATCAATCATCCGACTTCATCATCTGAGCGGCAGGCCGGCAGGCCGACATCGCGGGCGCACGGCTACCCTTCGCGGCAGGGAAGTGAGTCGAAGCGCCGGCACACGTCGCAGGAAGAAGAGGAGCTGAAAGCTCATCGGCGATAATCGACCGGGCCTGGTCGCCGGGTCATAGGTTCAAATCCTATCCCCGCAACCACCGATGCTTGCGATTGCAAATAGAGTCCCAGCCTCCGAAGGGAAGCCGGGGGTTCTTCTTGCCCGCCGCAAACCGCAGGATCGCAGCGAGGTCGCCGCGTAGCGCAATCGCGAGTTCTTCCGTCTCGAGCACGAGTGTCACCTGATTGACCAACGTCCGGAAAACCTCCGCAGCTTCGGCCTCGATGTCTGCAGCGCGGTGCCTGCCGTATTCGGGCGACCGGTTCAGCTTCCGGCAAGCGCAGGATTTTAGCGCTTGCTCAAAAAACCGCCTCTGTGCAAGACAATTGGTGCCTGTACGCGCAATAAGGGGAACCGCGCTGTGACAGTCTCTCTTGACGGCGAAATTCGAGACGGACGGCACTACATGCAGGTGCGTGTCTACTTTGAAGATACCGATGCCGGCCAGATTGTCTATCACGCGAATTTTCTGCGTTTCATGGAGCGCGGCAGAACGAATTACTTGCGCCTGCTCGGCACCAATCAGCAAGCGCTGCTCGAGGAAACGCGGAACGACGCCCCGGGCTTCCGCCTTCGTTGTCCGTTCGATGACGATCGACTTTCTAAAACCGGCAGTCTTGGACGACCTCCTTGACATTGTCACTGTCCCGCAAGAGGTGAGAGGCGCGTCGATTGGCTTGCTGCAGGAGTGCAGGCGCGGGAACGATCTGTTGGTCTCGGCGCGCATACGGGTCGCGTTTATCTCGGGCGGAAAAGCGCAGCGCATCCCGAAGGCTCTGAGGCTCGCTATGGAAGAGCACAGGTAAACCTGCGTTTCGTTCACGCTTTAACGCTCCCGCGACCCAATGAAATCAATGCGTTGGCGTTCTGTTGCGACATCGTCAAGTCAGAGTTCGCCGTTCACTTTAGATTCGGGAGCTTCGCGCTGTCGGCAGAATTTACAGCGGCGGCCCAGAGCGCTCGTCGAAAATTCGCTCTCGATACCCAGGGAGGCAAGTGCAATCGCGTGAACGCTCCATCCTATAAGTGCGATAACGCCTTCCACTCTTTCTAATGGAATTCGCATGCGCCCGTCGCGAAGAGCGAGATACATCGCTTCGATGACAGGTTGGTCGCCGAGGACCGCGATGGCCGTTGGATGACGTAAGATGTCTAACGACCAGCCTGGATTTCGCGTTTTCAATAGCGCGCTGGCGCGGCTTCGTCCGCGCCGTTCATCGATAACCGGCAGGAAAAATCTTGCTGCCGCGATGGCGATCGTTGCAGCTTCGCCGTCGTCAAGGGAGGGCGAGGTAGACGTGAGTTCATGAAAAATCTCGTACTCGGCGTCGGTCATAGTGGCGAGCGTTACGATTCCACGCGTCACGAGATCAAACAGAAAGCGGTGCTCGCCGTTCTGCCGGCTCGTCTCGTGCTCCAGCTCTCCAGCCACGATCTCGGACACGACGACATCATTGGGAATGGACGCGAGGATGCGCTCGCCATATTTGCAAGCGTGAAGGTTGATCAGAACACTTGTGTCGAGAATCAGCGGATCCGCGATATCAATCAGGGAGCTTGTGCAACTCATCCGTGTCTCTTTCCTCAAGCTCGATCTGGTCGATAACGCCGCGAAGCTCCACTCGGCCCACCTTCAGCAGCTCCGCCAATTGTCCTTCCGACATGAGCTCGCGCTTCCAGGCGGCATGCGCCATCAGGCTCAGGCGGTGGGAGATGGGTCGGTCCGCGTCGCTCTTTGCGGGATCGCGGCGATCGGCCATTTCGCCGAGGACCTCTCGGACATTGTCATCGGTGATGCCGCCGTTGTTTTCGAACCATGCCCAAGTGCCTTTCTTGGCAAGGCCCAATTCCTCGAGCCGCAGCCCGCAGGCTTGGCGCGAGATATTATATTGCTGGGCGAGGAGAATGATCAGGCGCCGGGTCGTTTTGCCGGTGATCTCCTTCAGTTGGCGGAAGCTTTCCGAGAAGCTCTCGGCTGGCGTCAGGAATGCACGGCCAAAGACGTTGGCATAGCGTTCATCGCGTGAGAGGAACTTCTCATCGTCTTCGAGCACGTCGGGAATCCGACGGGTACCATAGAAGTGGCCGACCTCATGCGCCGCGGACTGGATGCGCCGCGGCAATGGGTGGTTGGCGTTCAGAAGTATGCAGGCGCCGACACTTTCATCGTAGGTGAAGAAGCCGGCAACCTTTGAACTGGATGAGAGACGACGCTGATACAATCGGATGCCAAGACCCAGTTCGATGACCGAGAAGATGTCGGCGATCGGCCCCGGACCGAGACCCAGCCAGTCGCGCAATTCCTTGGCATGCTTTTCTGCGAGGGCCGCAACGTCGCCCTCGTTTATACCGTGTTCCGGGGGGTAATTTCGACGTCGCTGGATGCCGAGGATATTCTCCATTTCAACGTCCGCTTTAATCAGGTCGTTGAATAGCTGAACGGCTTCAGTGGTGTGCGCGTCCTCCGTCTCCCGCAACTTGCGGAACCGAGGCATCAGATCGGTATGCACTGCCTCGCGGCGGAGGAGGGCGTTGACCGATACGCCGTAGTAGCGCGCGAGCGTCTGGATTTCCTGGATGCGCACACGGCGCACGCCCTTCTCGATGGATACAAGGGTGGGGCGGGACATGCCGATGACCTGGGCCGCGTCATCCTGGCGGACGTCTGCGTTCTCCCGTGCTATCCGCAGGCGGCGTCCTATTTCCTGTGCGCTCAGCTCATTCAGATCAGCCATTGCGCCCTCCATCCATCCAGCTTTTCAAAAAGCTTTGATCTCCTTGCGCGGACAAAAATGCCCGCCATTCCTCGGCATGAGTTACCAACATCGTCCTCAGTTTCTTCAGAGTGTCTTCGTAGTTTTCCGCTATCGCAGCTGAGATTTGCGAGGCGTGAACGCGAATGTTCTCGTCAGGCAAGCCGCTCATGTCCGCGAGATGCTGCAGGTGACGCGCACCGACGCTTCCGTATTCGACCATGATGTCCCGATCAGCCTTTTGGGGTATGACCGACAAGGCATCGGCCGCGTCAGAAGCGGCAAGGTCGGACACGATATACGTACCAGGCGCCTCGTTAACGCCAGCGGCATGCAGGCTGAGGCGTCTCAGCAAGCAAGCCGCGCACAGGCCACACTGCTTCCTACCGCCTACATTGACGACCCGGCGCGTTTGCCAACAGGAATGGGTACTCGTCAGATGCTGTTCGGACTTTCCGATCATGTCCAGAAACGCGCGCAACGTCTGACCTTTCGTCGACCAGAGGCGTGGCTGCTCAAACCGCACTCGGTAGCCCAGCACTGCCTTGATGAAGCGCTCCATCTTCCGAAAGAACGTCGGATGGTTGCGATAGTCGGCGTAGATGTTGTGCAGCGGGAGAAGTACCGGCCCAAGCGCGCCCTGGCCGCTCTCCGGAACAATGACGCGCGTCACGTTTGAGAGCTGTGCAGCAATCGCCGTCACCGCCGCAAACTGAAATCCCCGCGAGCGGAAGCTGCTTTCGTTCCCGCGATATCCCTTCACCTTGAAGGGAATCTGCGTGAAATAACTATCCCCGTTTTTGCGCCGCTGGCGATTGCCCGCGACCCGGATACACAGTGCCTCAGCCTCGCTCCCGCTCAGAGCGGAGACGGCACGCGAATCCAAACCATCGCTGTAAGCGACGGCGAAGGTCTTGGCCTTGCCGAAGTCCAACGGCATCTGCCGCGTGCCGATCGGCGAGAGGTTCTTTGCCTGGACAAAGGTCAATCGCCATGCGTCGCCGGTCAGGTGGTTCAAGACGCCGTGCAGGGCCTTCAGAACCTCCGGCTTCTGCCAGGCCTTAAGGTCGATGACTGGGATCGCCACATCGAAGGTTCGGCGCCAGCCCAACGGACGCTTCCAACGCCGGTCAGCGAACTCGATGGCGGCGCAGAGAACAAGCATATCGTAGTGCAGCGGCTCGAAGCCCTTTACGTCAAAGCTATCCAGAACCGCCGGATTAAAGTAAATGTGACGGCCGACCTCCGCGATCACAGCACCCTTCGGGAGGGTGCGGCGGCTGCGCTTCTGTCCTTTCTCGATAACGATCAAGCGCTTTTCTTGCATCGGTGAGTATTTCGGATTGGCGCTCACTCTTCGGGCCCCTCATCTACGCCGGCTTTCTTCTCAACCGCCTGCCTGAACGCGCGCTTGTTGCCGGTGGCCAAGGCGTCGCAGAGTTCGCTGGGCTTGATGGCAGCGAACGTCTCGCGGTTCCGCTCGATTCCCTTCTGGTAATCTTCGCGGCTCATGTCGCCGAGCTCGCGGGCACGAATGCATTCTTCGTCGAGCCGGTTTTTGATGGTGCCGATCCATTCTTTTGTCGTGCTGTCGAGCGCCTGATCGAGCGCCTTCTCGGGAGGGAGTTGATCCCGGAGATTCGCAATCAGATGTCTTTGCAGGGTATCCGCCAGTGGCGACGTTGGATGAGTCTCGAAAATCGTTTCGACCGCCGTGACCGGGTCTAAGTCCATTTGGGGGCGGTCGGCATGAGCTTTGAGTTCATCGAAAAGGGGACTGAACGTCTTCATGTCCACGTCACCGATCATGCTGTGGCACGCCTGCGTCGTTCGCTCCTCACGGCTCGTGGCGTCGCTGACCAGGTCTTGGCCATAACGCTTCCAGCTGCTGGGCAACTCCGCATTTCTGAATGGTCCATCGCTCATGGCCGCCTCCCATGTCGGCAAAATAGTAACAAAATCTGACAATGACAATATATAGCATAAATTATCTGACATTGGAGATCCGTCTAAGGAAACCGCTTAATTCGTCTGATGCGGTCCTTTCACGGGGCGGTTTGTTCTAGAAGTGCGCCGGAAGGGGTAATTTTTAGCCCATACGGCGCGTTTTCGCCATCAAAGGGACGGCCGATCGGCCCCTTTTCTCAGGAAGATTTGTTGACAAATTTGCGTCAGACTGGCTATTTATTACCCGCCTTGGCGCAGAATTGAAGACTTATGCAACCCCGCCAGCACAAAACGGCCAGCTTCCTGTCGGCTCATCCGGTCTTCACCCGGGCTGAGTTCGCGGCGGCCTTCGGCCATCCGGCGAGCGCGGCCAATGTCACCAGCCTGCTTAGGCATCACCTGCGCGCTGGCAACATTAAGCGGGTCAGTCGCGAGGTGTTTGCCGCAGTGCCGGCCCACATGGCGGCGGAGCGGATGGTGATCGACCGCTTCGCCGCGGCGAGCAAGCTGCGTCCCGATGGGGTCCTGGGATTTCACTCAGCCCTTGAGCTGCACGGCATAGCCTATTCCGAGTTCAACGAGGTTCAGCTTATCAGCGCCGGACGGACCGAGCGCGTGGACCTGCCATTTGGTGCTTGCCGCTTCGTCACGCCGGCGAAGGCGTTGGCGGCGACAGGCAAGGCCAACTACCTGACCGCGACTATGGACCGGCAGGGAGTGACGGTCCGTGTGACGGCGGTCGAACGCACGGTCGTCGATGTCCTACATCGGCCAGAACTCGCGGGCGGCGGCGAGGAAGTTCTGAAGTCGCTGGATCTGGTGCGCTATCTCGATCCGGCGAAGGTCGCCGACTATGTCGAGCTGCTGGATAATCGGTCGCTCGCCTCGGTTTCCGGCTGGTGGCTCGAGAAGCGGCGCGCCGCGCTCGGCGTCTCCGACGATGTCCTGGCGCGCCTGCGAACACGGCTTCCACGATCAAAGCATTATGCGCTGGGTGCGGAACCCGGTCATGCGGTGCTCGTCGAGCCATGGCGCGTGCTTCTCCCAGCGCAGGCGGTCGACGCCGCCTTTGAAGGCGTTTGATGGTCGCGTCGCGAGAAACGCTTCAGGACATCGCGGCCGAGCGGCAGCTCCAGCCCGCGACGCTGGAGCGTGTGATCCGGCTGATCGACATTCTCGATGCCTTCGGCGCCGACACGCTGATCGGGCCGCGCGTCGCCTTGAAGGGCGGCACGGCACTCAACGTCTTTCATTCCGATCTGGACCGCCTCTCTGTCGATATCGACGTCAACTATGTCGGCGCGGTCGACAAGGAACAGATGGACGCCGACCGCCCGGGATTGGAAGACCGGATCGAGCGCTTGATGGAATCGAAAGGGTACGTCGCGCGGCGTGAGCCGTCCGAGCACGCTGGCGGCAAATGGATTTATCGCTACGCCTCTGCGCTGGGCGGCGCGGGGACCATCGAGATCGATATCAATTATCTCTACCGCGGCCCGCTCTACGGCGTGGATCGCATGCCATCGGTGGCAATCGGATCCTACCAGGCCACGAATGTTCCGGTCCTCGATATCCACGAGATCGTCGCCGGCAAGATGGTCGCGCTGATCACGCGGCGCACCGCGCGCGATCTGTTCGACGCCCACCGGATCATCGCCATGCCGTCTCTCGACTGGGCGAAGATCAAGGCGGCCACCTTGATGATCGGTGCGAGCGCCAAGAGCTTCGACTGGCGCACAGCCTCGCCCGAGGAGATCGGATGCGAGGTCGGCGACATTACCGGCAAGCTGACCATGTGCCTGCACGATCGGTATTTCGACAGCTTTGGCGGCCCAGCAGCTTGGATCGAGAGCGTCACGACCGAATGCCGGGAGAAGCTCGCGCCGCTGTTTAAGTTCACAGCGGGGGAGGGCGCATTTTTGGATGCCGTGCTGGACCGGGGTGAGATCGCCGCGTCTTCTCTGGAGGTGCCAGCAAACGTGCGCGCCTCGATAGAAGCCAGTCCGGCCCTGCGGTGGAAAGCGCAGAATGTCAAAGCTTGGAAATCTGGCGACAAGTTGCTGGCGCCACGTACAAGACGAGCAGCGCGGCCACGTGGAGAGACTAGGAGCCTGTCTGAGTAGTGACTGGTCAAGAGGGTGCGAGTCTGATTCCTTGCGTGGCCA
>NZ_JAHEAG010000105.1 GCF_018596315.1 Bradyrhizobium sp. SRL28
GCGGAAGCCGCTTGACAGCGCCTCTGTCCGCCTTTCCCGCAGGCAAGCGGGAGTTGGACGGCGAAGCTCGGCTGAAGGGAATCTCCGTGTGCTGCGCTCGGGGATAGAGCCCCTCGGCGCCGACCGGCGCGAAGGACTTGGTTGATTAGTGGTCGAAGCGGGCGGCCGTCGTCTGCAAGATGCGTGACAAAGTAGTCCGCCCTGACAGCAGCATGAAGGGCCGGTCGACGGACGGTAGTTCAAATCCCGCTCCCATCGAAATGAGATCGGCCGGAGCCAGCGCGTCGTTCATAGGATGGGACTCTATGCGCCGCGACAGCATCACAAAATGGTTGGCATTGCAGGGCCCTGCCGCGGATGGGCGTCGTAATAGTGCCGGCTCCGGCAAGCTGGCCTTCGGGAATGTTCGGTGACCTTCACCAGTGACTGCTCCCGCGAAGTCGGTGATCCTGCTCGGCCATTCCCACCAGCTTGCTGGCTCCGAGTCGCCGTCCCCGGGTAGAATCATGCGTCGTCGGCGGCAAGCATCTGAATTCTGCGAAAATGCCGGTTCGGATGGTTCATAATGTCTGCTGCCACTATGGGATCGGATGTTGGCAATCTTCAATAACTTCATTCCGCTGTCGCGAACGAGTTCGTTAGGCGCGTGACCACCTCGAGCAGACGTTCGGGCTCCTGGAAGAACTCAACCGGCCCTTACGCGTGGACGGCGGTGTAATTCCATGTCGGCACCACCTTCCCGGTTTCTTGCTTGGTCGCGAACCATGAGGGTCTCACGTAGGCTTCCGGACCCATGAAGATCGCCAGAGCTTCGCCGGTCGGAGCCGAACGCCATTGTGGATTGGCCTTCGCCAAGTGCCCGTACAGCACTCCGTGCTCTCCTTCGGTCTCATCGAGGAAGAGCGGCAAGGGTGTCGCAATCGGTCCGTCCGCGGTGGCCGTGACCAGGTTGGCGAGGCCGGCGGAGCAAATGGTCGCGCGGATGCTTTCGACCTCGTCATCTCTAAAGGCGGGGGCACATACATGGCGGTTCTCCGTTCTCGTTCCTGAGATAGACCAAGCCTGGTACGGTTAGAACTGCCAGTTATCACTGATTTTGATGGTCCAGTTGGAGGGGCATGCGACTAGGACAATCGCCGCGAACGAAGCTGATCGACCGCTTGAGCCAGAAGCTGACAGCCGCGCTCGATCTGGCGCGCCTCCAGTGCGGCGTAACCCATGCTTCGGACGTTTGGGGCAGATCGCGAAACCAGACCACCACATGCAAGCCAGCGGCTGCGCCGTCGGATCTGGCGCATAGGGAAGGCTGCACGCAATCCGTCTTCAGCGGCCATGGGCAACCTGGTCGATGCGAAACGGCAGGCGGACGGTGTATGGGCCTCATCCAGCCCTTTGCCGCGCGGCCCCGGGGCATTCGCCGCGCCGATGATCTCAACAAGGCTTTCCATTTTCATGATACGATCCGTCACGGCAGCGACCATAGCCGGGGTGACGCCAAGTGTCTTGTGGACGCGGCAGAAGTTGTAGAAAAAGAAGTAGAGTGCCAACGCGTGGCAATGGTTTTCAAACTTCTTGCTGAACGCATTGGTGAAGCGGGTAAGCCGCCTCATTGACATGCGCATGGTCGGGTTCTGCCGCTCAACAAATGAGGTGCTGTTACGCTTCGGATCGGGGTTGCCCATGATGGCTTCCTTGATCGCGCCAATGCACTTGGGCGGGCTATAGCGGCCAGGACGGCATAGTCAGTCGCGAATATCTTGTTCAGCATCGCGTAGTCAGCGTTGAAATCGACCGCAGATACGGCCTTGAGATAGGCTTTGTGGCCATCTGTGATGAGCTGGACGCGGTTGGCAAGACGCGCCTCCAAGTCTCCTAGGAAGACAATGCCGTTGTCTTGGCTGCGGTCGCCAACGTGCCATGACAGGATCAGCTTGGAGTCGGCGTCCAGGCCCGTCCACGTCCAGATGTCGCCAGCAGCGGCCGGAGCCGCTTAGCAAATTTGACATTCTTCTGCTTGGCGTAGCTGAACGACCAAACCTCATCGCATTGGATGCGGATGGCGGGGACATGGCGGACCTTCTCATCGTGGAAGGCGGCGCAGGCCAAACCAGCGTCCACCAAGAGCTTAGTCACGGTATTGATCGACACCCCGTGCGGCGCGGCAATAAGGATGGAAGTGCGTATTGCCTCATGGAGGAATGTTCCCGAAGACTTCCCATCCAGATTGTCGCGCTATAACCCCGGTAATCCGGCTGAGCTGCTGCCCTCACAGAGCATCGTCAGAATCTGGACGCGGGTTTGTAGGGGCAGCTTGTTCATAGCGCTCATCCCACCGATGCGGAAAGCATTCCAATGACTGCTCCCACCAAGAGAGGCTGCTTCGGGGCACTTTTCCGTATGATGACGAACCGGAAGCAATTTGACAGCGGTGATCTTCACCGGTGAGCCTTTCGAGCAGGACACTTCGGCGAATTTGATCTCGTAGTTGCCAGGGCCTGCGGAAAAAACCGGAACCATCGTGCCATCCGCCTGACGGGCACGGGCAAGCCCAGGCCGGCGGCCGAAACCGGATTGGCCGCGAGGAGCGGCTGGTTCACGCCACCCTCCGCGGGCCGAAGGCCAGCGTGCCAACGCTGAAAATCACGAGAATCCCGCCTGATCGACAGCGCAATCTGCCGTAATCGGGCGCGTGACCGAATAGATGGTCAGCATGCCACGATCGAGCATTGCCGTCAGCTCGTCCAGCGAGCAGCCGGCAAAGTCGGACGCGAAGAGATCAATTTTTTGTAGCAGCCGCGGAGATGCGCGTTGTGAGCCCCGTAAAGCGACAGTGCTCGCGCGAACCCGTCGATCGTGCACGGGTCGCACCTAGTGGTGGTGCGCTTGCGACGCCGCGCGTCGAATTCCCCAGAAGGTGAGGCGATCCAGCACCCTGCGCGATTCTTGCAGGGCTGGTCGCAGGGTGATTAATGAAAGGCATCTTGTCATGAACGAGCAATGGATGCAGCCGAATACCGCCTATGCGATCTGCGGCTTCTACGACATCCCAAGCCGTGGTCCATTGTTGTGGTGCGCTGGGGCAAGCGGGTGTTTGGCTATCTCAATAAATGCCCGCATAACCGGGTCAACCTGGACTGGGAACGTAACCAGTTCCTCGATCCCAAGGGCATCCGGCTGATGTGCAGTAAGCACGGCTCGACCTTCGAGCTCGGCACCGGCCGCTGCGTTGATGGCCCGTGCAAGGGCAGCGGGCTCACGCCGGTCGCGTTGACGGTGCTGGACGGCGACATCTGCGTCACCGGCGTGCGGCTTGTTGTAGGACGAGAACGGATCCCACCGGCGAGGGCTGGACCAGCGCTCAGACCGGCCGGTTCTCGTTGCGGTTTTTGACGGGCCCCATCCTCTTCAGCCCGTCTTCGTAGGAGATTTCGTCATAGGATGCATCGACATTCCTGGCCGCGTCGAGCAAGTAATCGAGCCTGCCGCCCGCATCGAGCTTCTTGAGGCCGTTCTTGTTGACCCCGACCAGGTCCATCATCTCCTTCCAGATGACAGTGGATTCATCGCACGGCAGCACGTGGAAGGTGATATCACCGAGTTTGGTTCGGTATTTCGCCAACAGGTCTATGTTGTTGCAAAACATGAAGTAGCTGCCACCAGGGCATAGCGCGCCGTCAAGAACGTTTGCGACATCAGCAAGAAAAGCGAAGCAGTGCAGATAGCCGGCCAGCACCGGAATGCTCCTTTCGCCTTCCTGCGCGACCATCAGCACCTGCTCGATCGAATAGTCGGGCGGCCGCTTCTCGTCCGCGACCTGGGTCTGGAATTTTAGTGCGATATCGCCGCGAAAGCCGAACCGGCCCGGCTTGGTGGTCCCGCCCTTGAATATGGCATTGAGCAGGCGCCCCTCCTTGTCCAGCCGGCCGAGCGCGGTGTTCTCGATTGCAGTCATGAAAATCGTCCTCGATCTAAGCTCATCACCGGACACCTCGGCCGGCGCAACATGTGCAATGCAAATTGTTTGCCGCCGCGACTGGAATGGTTCATCCGCGTAACACTTAAAGAAAACACGCAAGCGCGCCGCGATCCCTCGAAGAGCCTCGTCAGGAACCCGACACGGGTCGCAAAGCCACTCTGCGCGATTCGAAAAAGACGGGAACTATCAAGCGCGCGCTGGCATGCAGCTTGCGAATTCGCAAGCAACCGACTGATGCAAGGGAAGGGTGAGCCACAAGCAACCTGACGGATAGCGTAATGGATGCAGTCAAGACCGCGATCTCAACGTCGGCGCAGCCGGCGAGCGGGCAGTCATTGTTGCTTCGGCCTCGTCGCGGCGGTTCGCGTTCACGAACCGCCTCGCTGCTCATCAGTCATAGACGCGTCGTCGACACCCGGCGCATGCGGGAGTTGGCGCAGCCCTTGGCGGGTGATCTTCCTCCCTTCGCCTTCATTCAGACCCCGCAGCCATCGCTCCGGCCCCACCCAAGAGCTTCACGTTGAGGCGGCCGCCGGTGAACAGCATGTCGTCGAGCGCTTCCTCGATGTCAGCTGTGGTCACTGAGTTTCCGCCGTCACGAGCGATGCATGATTGCGCAATGCGCCGCATCAGCTCCTTAATGAAAGCGGCGCTGACGCCCTCAGTGCGGCGCACCGTCTCGGCTACGATCTCCGCCTCAAGCGGCAGGCCCATGCCGTAAAGCCGGATCAGCTTGTCGCGGCCGGTCGTATCAGGCAGCGGCATCTCGATCGCCTGGTCGATGCGGCCGGGGCGACCGGCCAGGGCGCCCTCGAGTTGCTCGGGGCGGTTGGTGGTGAGCACGAAGAGGATGTCAGCGTCTTCCTTCAAGCCGTCCATTTCATTTAGGAGCTTGTTCAGCGCGACCTCCTCACATGTTGTCAAGTCGTCGCGCTTGCTGGCGATCAGATCGACATCCTCGATCACCACCATGGTAGGCTGCAGCAGGCGCGCGAGCGCCATATAGGCGCTCAGCTCACCGACCCCTTCGGCGGTGATGATTAGCGTGGTGTGTCCCGGTAGGTTGGTGGCGAGATAGCGGATGGTGTGGGTCTTACCGGTGCCCGGCGGGCCATAGAGCAGGATGCCCTTGCGGGTCGACTGGCCGAATCGGCGGAGTGCGCCGCGCGTGGCGACAAAACTCAACACGTTGCGATCGAGCAATTTGATAGCCTGTTCCGGCAGGATCACGTCCTCGCGCCTCACTGGTGCCACTCGATGCACCATGATGCCTCTTGAGCGGCCGCTGTAATCCGCACCTTCCTCGAGTGAGAGGATCTTGCCGCGATAAGAACGTGCCGCGTGCACCGCCCGTTCCAGTTCGTCAAAGCTGCGCTGAACAAAGGCTTCGCCGCCAGACCCCGCAGGGGCAACGATTTCAATCCGGATCATCGGCTTCGGCTCGCGCTTGAACTCCAACTCATAAGAGAGCACGACGGCATAGAAAAATTCGCTCGCCCGGCAAAGCCACAGTCCATTGTACAGGCATTTGACCGGCGCCGTCTCGCCAGTATCAACCTGGTGATATTGCGGCGGCACCAGCGAAATCGCATTCCGTCCACGCTGTTTCATCCGAGCGAATGAAAGCGTCTCGTACCTATGTTGTGTATAGGCGCCGAAGAAGCGGACCGGATCGGCGAATAGCTTATCGATCGCGACCTGAACATCGGCCCGCATGTGGCCCGGGAATTGCCGCACAGTAGTGGCGAGTTCGCTCGGCGGTATATTGGTGAAGTGCCACTCAAGCGCTTCGAAGGCATATTCGAATTGCACGTCGGACAGGTCGGGGCCGTCCGCTTCGCCCGCGGCTTCGCCCGTGATCAGCAGGGGACATCCTTCAGCTCGGATACGCTCTTGCGCCGCCTCGAGGAGCGCCTTTGCGACTGAGGGAGGATAGCGTCCGCAGACGGCCTTGCCGTGCTGCAAGACGAGTTTGGCGAGCGCAATGGCATCCCGCTCCTGTTTGTCGAATACCTCGCGCAGCAGGCGTACCACGAAACCGAGAGTCGTCTTGTCGTCATTGTGCAAAACAAGCTGAATGGGCGCACCGCCTGCGCAGATCTTGTCAACAAAGACCCCCGGTGCGTGTTCTAGTTGTTCGGTAGTGTTCGTCATGCAAGGGGTCTCCGATCTAAGCTCATCACCGGACACTTCGGCCGGCTTAGACACCCAATGCAAATTGCTTGCCGCCGCGTTCCTTACGCTTCATCGGCGGAATCCATAAAGAAGACACGCAAAGCAGCCGCAATCCCTCGAAGACCTTTGTCAGCAACCCTACACGCGTCGCAAAGCCAACAGGCGCGATTTCGAAAAGGTGAGCAATGTCAAGCTCGGGCGCGCTGGCATGCGACTTGCCAATTCCCATGCAAACGACTCGGGAAAATAAAGGGTGCCATGATCAATCTGACGGATAGCGCAGTGAATGCGCTCAAGAGCGCGATCTCGGCTTCGGCGCAGCCGACGAGCGGCCTGCGCATCATGGTCGAGGCCGGTGGCTGCGCCGGGTTCAAATACAAGATGGGCTTCGCCGACGAGGCTAAGCCCGAAGACACCGTCATCGAGCGCGACGGGATCAAGGTGTTCGTCGACAATAAGAGCCATGAACACCTCGCCGGCACGACGATCGATTTCGTGGTGGCGCTGGAGGGCTCGGGCTTCACCTTCGACAACCCAAACGCCAGCTCGAGCTGCTCCTGCGGCAAATCCTGCAGCGGATAAAAAGAGAAATCGAACCATGCTGGTGGAACCAGAGCAATTGAAGCAACCGCCGGTCATTGAGATCGATCGGGAGCAACTCATTCGCGCCGTGATCGAGGAGATCCGGCCCAATCCGCAACGCTGCCTGGGTCCTTCCTGTCGGCGGCAGAAACCTGCCTGGATCGCTCCCGCCGGATGATCTTCGAAGTGAGTTGGGCGAGGAGTTCGGTCGTGCTTTCCGTGCTGCTGACGGGCACCAATTCCAGTGTCCCAGACGAGTGGCGTGTCCATCAGCACTGGAACGAATCCTTACGGGATCCAAAAGGTCCATGCCCAAAACATAATCCCCAGCACAAGGCACAGGAGGCGCTCGCAGAGCATGCCAACTCAGGCGACCCTGGCGTCCAAGTCGTTGATCGCGGTCTGTATCCTTTCGCATCAAACGCGAATCCTGAGTCTCGCATACCCGAGCTAAATGCTCGGATTGATGGGCAAGCAAAAAGGACGCTTAATTGACAAGCGGCCCAAGTCTAGGGAGGAAACGTCCAAGGAGGACAGCGACAGCCCGAGACGCCGCCGTGGTTGACTCGATACGTTTTGTGTTCGATGCCATTGGCGGAAAGCAAGGCGAGAGAACTATATTGCTACGGATCACCTCGATGCTATGGACATCTTCATTCGTGACGCCAGTCAATTTTCTCTTCCCGACTTTCTGAGCATCTTGATATCCCCGGCACACCATCTGAGGATGTCTGCGTCAACGCCTTCCGGTGGGTGCCCTCACACGAGAGTGAAACGGCGTACGCCACAGGCGTCTGGTATCAGGAAGATTGTCGGCTCCGAACCAAATGTCGACAATGCGACGCATGCAGATACTGCGTGCAGACTCAATCTTCTTTGTTGCGGCACGGCGCTTGCTTCTTTAGCCTTGGCATCTCCGATGAGGCATGGACGGTGATGT
>NZ_JAHEAG010000106.1 GCF_018596315.1 Bradyrhizobium sp. SRL28
TGAGCGGACGCGAGCAGCGCGCCCGTCACGATGGAGTCGATAACGGACTCGTGCACCGCCAAAAGTGGCTTCGTTAGCTCGGTCAGATGTTATCTGCTGATCAAGTAACCACCGACGAGCATGAGGCAAATTCCCATGCCCTTTTGTAGCATCTTCGTGCGATCTAGCGATTCCTTGGCCACGCGAGGGAAAAACAGGGTCAACACGATACCGAATGCAAAGACGAAAAGTGGCTGGAACGAATTCACGAGAAGGACCAATGCAACGGGCGCCAGGAGCGTCGCGTAAAGCGTGATGGCTTCGCTGACAATGAACAATGTTTTGCTCAATGCGATGAGGCCAAAAGCGGCGACTTTCGATTGCTTGAAGAGGTCGAGAAAATCTCTGCGGTAACTTGAAACGATGACCAGGGAAACCAAACCGGTCATCGTTTGGCCGACGAATCCCCAAAAAAGCGAAACCCAAAATCCCTTCTCCACGGCGATCAGCTTGAAAATGACGCCATTGACCGCACTCAAGAAGGAAGCCCCCAGCATCAGTGCCACAACGTTACGCTTGAACCGCATTCCCCGCCGACCGGACTCAAACGACAATGCAAGCGCACCGACAATAATTACGAACGAACCCGATCCTTGCGCAAGCGTGATCGTTTCACTCAGGATGAAGTAACCGAAGAAGTAAGCAAAGATGGGTACCGTTTGATAAAACGGTGTGACGAAGGATGCCTCATCGATGTCGAGTGCATAGAGATAGCAAACAGCGGCGAAGACGCTCGACATCCCGGTCGCGACGAGCGCAGTTCCTTGAACGACGCTGACGTCGTACACGTCCGGCTGAATGAACAATAAGATCGGGATCGCCACGCCGCTGAACAGCGAAGAGAATATGACAATGGATCCGATACTTTTTTGCTCGAGGTATCTCGACAGCAAAAACTTGTCGTTGTGATTGGCGCAAGCAAGCAGGAATGGCGCCCATAGGGCGATGAAAAACCAGCTCATAATCGACTCCGCCAGGAATCGTCTTCAGTTCCGCCGGGGCGGAGACTGTGGCTGATCCCGATTGCCGGTCCACGGGTGCGCGTTCCAACGCGTCAGAACCGAACCTCGAGGAATTCTGGGGCGTTATTCTGCTCTCGACTCTCAACCCTAGCACTTGCGGCCCTGCCAGGCGATGCCGCGTGGCATTCAGCGTCAGCGAATTCGAACCGATAGCGACTTTGCAAAACCGATCGCATCGACGCGCCAGATTCCGATACGAGGGGGAAATGCAGCGCGCTTGCACCTCCGTCCGGGGAACCCAAGCGAAGCAATTGAATTGTTTTGTCACTTGGAGTCGGTTCTCGGGCGGCCTGTCGTGCCGATGACAAAGAAGCGGAATTCGATAAGTCCTGCCGATCTCGCAGTCCGCTCGCTGCGGTTGCAGACGCGTGGCACCGAACGACGAGGGCCTTGGTCAAGGTTTCGTGGTGTTAGGACCACGCCCTCGCGCAACACCGCGGATATCGGGTCCTTCTTTGATCGATGTGCATCAACAGGATCTCCCGAGCAGCACGGTGACCCGCAACGACTGCTCGAATACCGACTCGCGCTTGTGCGAAACCTGGCTCGAATCCGGCCCTCTGATGTGGTGCTGGACCTCGGTTGCGGCAACGGCCATCACCTCTTCGCCCTTGCCCCTGAAGTAGCCCGTGGCATCGGGATTGATGTCTCGCCGGGCATGATCGCACTGGCGCGCGCTCGCCTTCGGAACTCAGCCTGGAAAGCCAACCTTACGTTTGAGGTGGGCAACGCCGAGGATCTGAACGGAATCGCAGACCAATCGATCGATCTGGCGATTTGTATCGGTGCCTTCGAGCATATGCTGGATAAGCGAGCGGTGTTGGCCAGCATCTATGGGGTGCTGAAGGTTGGCGGCCGCTTTTTCTGCCTGACACCGGATGCCGATTACGTTTGGTATCGGATGATAGCGCCTGTGTTGGGGTTTGACACCAAACATCTTTCCAGTGACAGAATCCTGACTCGCGAAGAATTTTCCGTGCTGCTGGATCAAGCTGGGTTTCGCCGCAGTCGCTCTGTTCCTTGGACGTTTATTCCCAAAGGAGACGTGCCCGCCCTCGTTGCGCTCCTGCTCACCATGCTTGCTGTCATCGGGAGACACGCTCGATTGGATTCTTTTCGCGGCGGCCTCTCACTATGCGCCTGGAAGGGGGCGAAACCTACCTGGCGGCCAAAAGGAATGGCGTCATGAAGGGGCATATTGTTCGGCTTGCGGCTCGCGCAAATCCGTCTAACCTGGCGCAACCATCACTGGATCAGCACCGTGCGCACGTTTCCATGCAATGAACTGCACGTTGCGTTCGCCGTGCCGGGTGATCTCGCTACGCCGACCGGAGGTTATCGCTATGATCGACGCATCATCCAGGAGCTTCGGCGGCTCGGTTGGCACGTCGATGTCGCCAACATCGGCGACAGCTTTCCATTCCCGAGCATCGCGCAACGCGCGACCGCGCTGGCGATACTGTCCGCGGTGCCGGCCGGCTGTCCGATAATCCTCGATGGGCTTGCGTTCGGGGCTCTGCCCGAGACCGGCGCGCTCCGATCCCGCACACCGCTCATCGCGCTGGTGCACCAACCGCTTGCTCTGCACGCCGGTCTGGGCAGGACGCAGGCAGACGTGTTCCGCAAGAGCGAGCGCGCTGCGCTCGCTGCTGCAGCGCACGTCGTGGCCACGAGTGAGGCAACCGCCCGCATTGTGATCGCTGATTACGACGTCCCGGCTCAGCGCGTCAGCGTGGTCCGACCGGGCAATGATCCTGTTCCGCCAGCGCCTGGCAGTAAGGATGGCGTCGTTCGGCTTCTCTCGATTGGCTCGGTCGTGCCGGACAAAGGATACGATCTGCTGATCGCTGCGCTGGTCGCACTTGCCGACATGCCCTGGCGGCTGACGATCGCGGGTGACCGGACCCGCAACCCGGCCGCCGCCGCGCAGCTTGACGCCGATATTGAGGCGTACAGCCTCGGCGACAGGGTCGCGGTGCTGGGCGCCGTGCCGCCTGAGCGCATCATCGAACTCTATTTGGCATCCGACATATTTGTTCTCGCGTCGCGTTTCGAAGGGTATGGGATGGCGCTCGCCGAAGCGATCGGGCACGGCCTTCCGGTCGTATCCACCAGGGCGGGCGCCATCCCCGACACGGTGCCGGCGGAGGCAGGTCTGTTGGTGCCTCCGGAGGATACGATCGCATTGGCGCAGGCGCTGCGCCGCCTGATCGACGATCCGCCTGAACGGCGGCGGCTTGCGGCGAATGCTCGCGCGGCAGCGGCTCAGCTCCCCACTTGGCAAGATTCCGCCCGACTCTTTGCCAGCGCAATTGAGACGATCGGTTAATGAGCGGGGGGCACGTAGATCCAGCTTGCTCGGTGAGCGCGCTCATGTCGCAGTAGCAAGGAGATTATGGCTTCTCATTCGCCGGCGGCCGGTGCAGACTATCGCTTGTCGAGCCATCGGGAATTCCAGTTCGAGATCTTGGAAAATGGCTGTTAGTGCAGATGCCGATATCGCTTCGGCCCTATGGTATCGCGGCCCCGGACAGGTCGAGATTCGCCGGGAAGAAATAGCTCCGCCCGGCACCGGCGAAGTACGCGTGAAAACCATCTATAGCGCGATCAGTCGGGGCACTGAATCCCTGGTGTTTGGTGGGCGTGTACCCGTGAGCGAATTCGAGAGGATGCGCGCGCCGTTCATGGCGGGTGATTTTCCCTTTCCCGTCAAGTACGGCTACGCCGCCGTCGGACGGGTCGAGAGCGGCGGAGGCGTCTTGCAGGGCAAGAACGTCTTCGCGCTCTTCCCGCATCAGACCGCTTTCAACATCCCAGCGAGCGCAGCGGTCGCGCTTCCGGAGGATGTTCCACCACGGCGCGCGGTGCTTGCTGCCAACATGGAAACCGCGCTCAATGGAGTGTGGGACGCTGCACCGGCACCAGCCGATCGCATCGCTGTTATAGGGGCTGGCGTGGTCGGTTCTCTCGTCGCGTATCTGTGCGGGCGGATTCCTGGTACGGACGTCACGCTTGTCGATATCAATCCAGGCCGGGCGAAATTAGCAGGAACGCTCGGGGTTAGTTTCGCTGAACCCGGGAAAGCAAGGGGTGACTGCGACCTCATCGTACACGCCAGCAGTTCGCCCGATGGACTACGAACGGCGCTCGAACTGGGCGGGGACGAGGCTACTGTGCTCGAGATGAGTTGGTATGGTGACGCGGCAGTGACCGCAATGCTTGGCGGCTCCTTCCATAGCCGTCGGCTTCGGCTGGTATCGAGCCAGGTCGGGCGAGTTGCCCCATCGCACCGTACGCGCTGGACGTGCGTCCGCCGTCTCGCGGCCGCCGTCGCACTGCTCAACGATGAACGGCTCGACGCATTGCTGGCACCGGCGGTTGCGTTCGGCGATTTGCCGGATCAACTGCCGGGAATTCTCGACGCCAGGAGCGGCATACTCTGCCAACCCGTCGTTTATTCGTAAGGAGCTACCTTGTTCACCGTCGAAGTTCGCGACCACATCATGATCGCTCATTCTTTCCGGGGCGCGATTTTCGGGCCCGCGCAGACGCTGCACGGGGCGACCTTCGTGGTCGATGCGGCCTTCATCGCGGACACCCTCGATAACAATGGAATTGTTATCGACATCGGCCGCGCACACAATGCGCTTAAGGCGGTGCTGGCGCCACTTAACTACCGCAATCTTGACGACGTGCCCGAGTTCAAGGGCACCAACACGACTACGGAATTTCTGTCCAAGTATGTTTTCGACGGGCTGGCGAAGCCGGCCCGAGCTGGCGAACTCGGCCGTCCCGGCCGGGAGCTCAAGGCTCTGCGCATCGCGCTCTCAGAGTCACACGTCGCTCGCGCGCAGTACGAGGCGCCTTTGTGGTGATTACGTTGTCTTCGCCGTGCCCCCGACAGCTTCGTGTGCGAGATCGAACCGCTATCACACCCCGAAATCGACCGCTGGCTGGTCAGACGAAAAGCCGCAATCAGCAAAAGCGTTTCAGCGGTGCGCGTAGTTCACGTCGACTTCTTTGGCACACCGAGTGCCACGCGTTGAGCCGAGAGGTCGCAATCAAACAGAACATCATCTTCGATCATGTGCACGCGCACGGGCATACGGTGAGCCTGATCGGCCCGCTCGAGCGGCGGCAACTGGATGCCAGGACCTCCGGCGCCCAACATGACGGGCGAGACGGTTATGTGCAGGCGATCGAGACATCGGGCTGCGATAAAGCGCGAAATAGTGTCAGCGCCGCCCTCGATCAGCATGCGGCGCATCCCTGCCCGCGTCAGCGAGGCTACGATGGTGGACGGAGCTATATTTCCATGTTCGGCCGGCAAAGTCACAACTTCAACCCCGGGAGGCGGCGTACAATGTGTGCCCTCTGCCGTGATTAGCAGTCGGCGAACACCATCATCGGCGAACAATCTCGCATTGGCCCCGAGGCGGCCTCTTGGATCAATCACGGCACGCGCCGGCTGAGGGCCAGCTACTTGTCTGACCGTCAATTGCGGGTCGTCAGCGACGGCAGTGCGAACGCCAACGACGACAATGTCGACGAGCGCACGCAGCCGGTGAAGGTGCTCAATGCCAGCTGGACAATTGATATACTTTGAATGTCCAGTAGCCGTCGCGATGCGCCCATCGAGCGATTGGCCGACCTGCCCTACGATCACGAGATCGTCCACTTCCCCGTTGCGCAACGGACCAAACAGATCCGCCCAGCCTCGAGGAAGGGGCTGCTGCCCTCTACGAAAACGCTGGACAAAGCTCTCCCATGCATCAGGAGACGCGAATTCACGGGTGCGTAATTTGCCAAACTGCACGGCAGAGATCAAAATTCGGAACCTGTGACCGATCAATGCTACTATCGACCTCTCGGCCGCAAAAATCCATCTGATTCCTAGCGGAATGATTCAGGACTTTCGGTGTTCTACGAACGCGCCCGGTAACGAAGGTCACCCGCCAATGAGCGCCGCGCATTCGTCTGCAAATTCAGCCCTGCTTGGCAACAAGGAATGCCTCAATGTCAGCCGCGCGTTAAGCGAGCTGCAGGCGCGAAGACCGATTCGTATTCGCGCATCTGGCGAGTCTTTGCTCGTTTTGCCAGTCGACGGGCTTGACCAACAACGCCTGGATGATTTTGCGGTTCTATGCAGTCCGAACGCGCCGAAACTCGTCGTCACGCAACAGCGAGCGCACTGGATCGGCATCAGGGCATCGACAGCAATGGCGTTATCGCTTTCCCGAGTAGTCGGCGTGAGTACTATCTTCGACCTCGCTGCCAACGCTGAAAACGAGGAGCATTTCGCAGGAGAGGCGGAAGCTGCAAGTCGTGCTGCCACGGCGGCAATCCGGCTCGCTAAATTGAGCCGCAGCCTGCCGGCGATTCTCGCAGCGGACGTGCTGCCGAACGGCGACGACGATTTGATGGACCTGATCGTTGCGGTCGAAGCGGACGCGGTCAATCGGTTTGCCGCGGACGCGACCAATACACTTGCGCTCGCGAGCGAAGCAACGATTCCACTGGCGTCGGGCAGAGCGGCGCGCTTTGTCGTGTTTTGGGATGCTCTCGGCGTGGATCAAGTCGCCATCATAGTCGGCAAGCCAGATTTTACTCAACCGGTGCCGGTTCGACTTCATTCGGCATGCCTGACCGGAGACGTGTTCGGCTCGCGGCGATGCGACTGTGGTGACCAGCTTCGGCTGGCCCTCGCTCACCTCGAAAGCCTCGGCGGCGGCGTCATTCTGTATATGGCGCAAGAAGGCCGCGGTATCGGCCTTGCGAACAAGATGAGAGCCTATCGACTGCAGGACGGCGGGCTCGATACGCGTGATGCCAACACGACGCTCGGCTTCGAAGACGATGAGCGCGACTACGGGGTTGCTGCGCTGATGCTGCGACCCTGAACTGCACGCGGATCGTCCTGCTCACCAACAATCCCGCCAAGCTCGACGGGCTCACTGAAGCCGGAATCGAGATCGCTGCCCGCGTCGCGCTTGAAGTGCCGGTCACCCCCCACAACAAGCGGTATCTAACGACGAAGGCGGTACGCTCCGGTCACCATCTCAGGGGCGATCTCCATCCGGACTGCCGGATTGAGCGCGGGGATTGACCGGCCGACGAGGTAATCGAGAGAGTGGCTGTCTGCATGTCGCGTAT
>NZ_JAHEAG010000107.1 GCF_018596315.1 Bradyrhizobium sp. SRL28
CTACGTGGTGCCGTTCTTCGCCTTCGCGCCAGGTATTCGCAAGATGATCTACACGACTAATGTGGTCGAGGCGCTGCACCGGAGCTTCCAAGATCATCAAGACCCGCGGCAGCTTCCCGACCGACGAGGCGGCGCTGAAGCTGCTATATCTCGCCATCAAGAATGCCGCCGTTCATTGGCGCCGGCCGGTTGAATGGACCGCCGCAATGGGGCAGTTTGCCATCCAGTTCGGCGCGCGCTTTGCGGGGTCACCTCGCTGACCCCCGCAAAGCGCATCCCGCCCTTCACAGAGGCCTCTTAAACAAAAGATCGGACATTCCCCCGACGGACTGCCGCCCGATCTTGCCACCGCGCGTGCAATGATTCTGGCCGAGCGCACACTGCATCGCGCAACTATGAGGGCAATGATGTTCCAGTCCCGGCACTATATCAGCGCAGGCTTACGACTTTCGAAGCCATGCATTTGAAGCACAAGTAACATTGGTCCCAAACGCGTCGGTGTAATAAGTATCGATTAAGAATCCTGCTTGCTCGATCAACTGGAAGCCATCGATAATCTCTCTATTTGCGTACACAGGATTGTCTTCGATTACATAGTAGTCTCCTGACACCAGAAAGTTGTTCAGGTAGGAAAACACCGAAAATATTTGCACGTGCGCGTCGTCGATCACAAGCCAGGGATGAGGCAGGCTCATCAACAAATTTTCATCGAAGTTGGCGACGTCAGAAAGGTCAATTTGATGAAAGGTAAGTAGTGGATGCTTTCTTGCATTCTCATGGACAAGTTCGGTATACAAATCAAAGGAGTGAACTTCACCGAGCATCTCACAAAGCGCTGACATATTATCAGCGAACCACAGTCCGCTGCCACCCTGAGCTGAACCGAGCTCTAGAATAGTCCTCGGCTGAAGTTCCCAAATGAGCCTTGGATACAGAGCTAGATCAAAAGGGGTCTTGTAACGTATCAGCCCTCTATAAGTCATCGCCAAGGCTCCAATTTTTGTGGAGCGCTGGTCAGCAATCCATGGATAGATTGACGACATCCAATCTCGATCGGATGGCTTTGCAAAGCGGTCAGAAAGATCAGCATTCAGGACGGCGTTTATTCCGGCAAGCGTCCTCTGGTTAAAAAGTTGTCCGCCGAATCCGCCAGGCCTCATCTGATCGGGGTAGTTCTTGTGGCAGGCGTCCCAAAAGGCCTTGTGTTCGGAAGCGAGTTGCATAGGTCGATCTCCTTACTGCGTCTGTCTCTTTATCCAAGCAACCGGCGTGCCACTCGCGGAATGAGGTGCGCGCTCGCCTAACGAGAGTGAGAAACGCGTAGGTGATGCCAGCATGCCCACAGGGATGGTCGGCGCGCTTTGTCGGGTTCGAGACATCGGCGTCATCAATCGGACATGGATGATACAACAAAGCTGGCAGCATAAGACGGTGCTGGTCGCCTCTCATGCTGTAGACTTCCCCGGTCGTCATCATCGCCCAGACGATCCGAGCCAACTTGTTGGCAACGGCGATAGCGACGACCATGGGTCGACGCCGTTCAAGCAGAGCTTCGATCCAGCCGCCTCCGATCCGGAAGCCTGCCTTTGGGTACGATGACGTAATTGCGGTCGGCGTCCGTGGCACGTTATCATGACGCCCTCACGCAATCGTCTGAGTCGGAGGGAGCTATAAAGCAATTTGTTGGGCTGGATGTCTCGCAAAAGGAGACTTCTGTGTGTATGTGGTCAATGAAGTGGGTGAGGTCTTGTACGAGGGAAAGGCCAAGTCCGATCCAGGAGCGCTCACTAAGCTGCTTCGCGCGCAGCACCGCATGCCGCGCGCATCGGCTTTGAGACCGGAGCGATGGCCAGTTGGCTATGGCATGAACTTCGTCGTGTCGATCTTCCAGTGGTCTGCATCGATGCTCGGCATGCGCACGCGGCTTTGTCGGTGTGCATGAACAAGAGCGATCAGAATGACGCGCGAGGCCTAGCTGAACTGGTACGGGTCGGCCGGTATCGGGAAGTCAAAGTCAAGAGCGAGGAGAGTCGGAGGATCCGCGCGCTACTCGTCGCGAGATTCCGGCTGGTAGCCATCCGTCGTGATATCGAGAACCAGGTCCGCAGCCTGATCAAGGAATGCGGGTTGCTGTTTCCACGCGCGATAGGCCTGCAGTTCCGTAACCTGGATCTATGAGCTGTTGGGCGAAGGTCATCAGGTCCTCGGCGGGATCGAACCGCTCCCTGTCTATCCATGAAAATATCTGCAAGCAGCAAGGCAAGTTCGACGATGAAGTCCGCCAGCTGGCGAGGTCAGATGAGACGACACGTCGCCTGATGACGGTTCCTGGCGTGGGCGTGATGACCGCGTTAACGTTCCGCCATACGATCGATGACTCGTCGCGCTTCCGATCGGCATCGACTGTTGTCGACTATCTGGGTCTTACACCTCGGCGCTACCAATCTGGCGAAACGGACATTCAATGGCAAGATATCGCGCTGGGGCGACAGGCTCCTCCGAACGTACCTGTTCGAGGCGGCGACTGTTCTGCTTTATCGAACGAAGAAATGGTCCTCGCTCACGGCTCGGGGAATGAAGCTTGCCAAGCGCATTGGCATAAGAAAGGCAAAGGTCGCCATCGCGCGCAAGATCGCCTTTGTTCTGCACTGCATCTGGGTAGACGGTGGATCGTTCGAGTGGGGGCAGCCGAAAGAGGTGTAGTCCATTTTTGCAAGTTTCTGGCCCTGTTCTCGATCGGCCGGCGATGTCCCGCTGGGACGGTGGTTGTGGTGACCTCGGTCATTCGGCTGTTGGCGGCTCGTCCGCACTCCACAGCATACGTTGAGGTGCCCGACCCGCACATCATCATGAGGCGCTACGCGACCTCGGAAAGGACCGTGACCCCAGCTGCGACATGAGACCCGTGCCGAACCGTCAACAACGGCCGATCTTAGCAGGTCCCGTTTGGCAATGCCTCGTTAGTCGCGATCACTCCGTCTCCGCAATCCCGACCAGCCCCGACGGAGTGATCGCTACCGTCGCGCCACACGGGATCCAAGGAATTGCAACTTGACAATACCTCGCAATTAAAGGACCGAACGACGTTACGAGCTCCGATGACAAGCAATTGCCTGAGATAGGAATTTGCCCTGTTTCGTTATGCGGCCGAGCCGGTCCTTTCCGCTGGTGGAACTCTGCTTAGGCGCAGTCAAGCCGAGCCAGCCGCGAACTTAGTTGGTTCACAAGAAAAGCCAGTGCCGTCCCTGCCCGTTTGCAGATGAGGCGTATGCACAGCGCCGTTCTCTATCGAGCTATGCGAGGAAGTGGAGTGCGCCCCGAAGGCGCGTATCAGTCGTGTAGGAAGATTCCACCCAGAGAGTTGTCGATTGATCTGGTAGCTGACGAGCGGTTCGGAGGGCAACTGACGGATCGGAGCCTCGTGACAAAGGGCGTCTTTGGACGGCTGAGCGATCCAGCGGGCCGTAACGTGAGTGAAGTCTGAGCAGGCCTCGAAAGAAGCAATGTGGATGCCAACCCACCCCCAATTTGGGGAAGGCCGCGCGGACAGCGAAGCAATCGACACATGCACCTGTCCGGTTCACCGGGGTAATGGACACGACACGTTGGAAGGGTGATCCGCGTAATCGGGGGAGACCCGCTCGGTCGGAGGTCGCGGCTCCGACGCTGCTTCTGGCAGCGGACCGTGCGGGAGTCGGACAGAGGCGTACGACCGTTGAGGCCGGGTAATGCCGGCGGAGGAAAGGCCCCTGACTTCTGGCATGCTTTCGAAGATGGAGAGGATGCGGTGATTGGCGATGAGCCTCGAAACGCCCGAAAAGATCAGGAACCTTCAGAGAAAGCTTTACAAGGCGAAGGCGGAGCCTGCCTTCCGCTTCTACCTGCTCTACGACAAGATCTGCCGCGAATATGGCGCGACAAACAGGATGAGAGCCCGTATTGCCGCATCTAGCGATGTTCCCGAGACGCCGATTGTTGCCTCATCTATTTTGCTCCCCAAGCAAGGGAGGTTGATCGCACAACTGGTCGGCATTGCGAGCGCGCCGCTGTCGCGCTCGGTCCTCGACCGAGCGCTTGCAAAGCCGACAGACCGGTGATCGGGCGTGGTCAAGGCCGCCAGCCGCCGAATTGCCCGCCTCACTGCCGAAGTGGCGCTCGCGCGCGTCGGTCTGGTGCTCGGTCTCGAAGTCTCGCGGCTCGCGCAATAACGCCGAATGGGACCGCCTGATTGATCTGGCCGGATTCACCGACACGCTGATCGGCGATGCCGACGGCATTTATCACCCGGCCGTGTTCAATGATCGCCTCTTGCTGGGCTCAAAGGCACGATGAGCGAGGCCGAACTGCACGTGCTTCGGGCTCGCCTTAACGGTGGCATCCGCAACAAGGCGGCGCGCGGCGAACTGCGCCGCGGTCTGCCGGTCGGCTTCGTCTGGAGCGAGGCTGATGGCGAGGTCCGCTTCCATCCCGATGAGGCTGTCGTTACCGCTATTCGCAATGTTTTTGCGCGCTTTGCCGAGATGGGATCGGCGCGTCGCGTTTGGCTGTGGTTTCGTTCCGAGGGGCTCGCGTTCCCGCTGCAGCTGCACGCCCGTGCCGAGATCCGCTGGGTCGGGGCAAGTTACACCGCCATCCATCAGGTCTTGACCAATGCCGTCTATGCCGGCGCCTATCTCTATGGCAAAACACGCCAAGAGACGATTCTCGATGGCATTGGCGCGCACAAGAAGCGGATTCGATCCTTGCCGCGTTCCCAATGGCAGGTCCTCATCCCCGAGCATCATCCAGGCTTCATCGATTGGCAGACCTATGAAGCAAATCAGCAACGCCTCGCCGAGAACACGCGACCTCAGCCGCGCAAGGGCGGCGGTGCCGTGAGGGAGGGCGGCGCTCTCCTGCAAGGTCTTGCCAGCTGCGGCCATTGCGGCCGCCGCCTGCATACGCACTATCGCGAACGCAATTCTTCGCCAGGCTATGACTGTGCTGGCAAAGTGCTGGTCGAGAACCGAGGCGTCTATTGCCTCAATATTGGTGGTGTTCAAATCGATCACGCCATCACCCAGGCGTTCATCGCCGCCTTAGAATCCGCAAAGCTGACCGCGACACTCACCGCTGCGGAACGGCTTGAAGCGGACCGCGAGGCAGCGCTCAAACAATGGCGACTTGCCGTTGAACGCGTCAGCTACGAAGCCCAGCGCGCAGAACGTCGCTATCGCGCCATCGATCCCGACAACCGTCTCGTCGCGCGCGGTCTCGAGCGAGAGTGGGAAGCATGCCTGAAGGCGCTGGAGGCCGCAAAGTCCGACCTTGCGCGTCGTGAGGCCGCTCGCCCACATACGATCGCCCAACAGGAGCGTGACCACCTGCTCGCGCTCGGACCTGATCTCGTCTCTGTCTGGAACGCAAGCACGACGACGCCGCGCGACAGGAAAGAGTTGCTGCGGACGCTCCTCGACGAGGTCATCATCAAAGTCGATCGCGATGCCTTTGCCGCCCATTTGACGCTGCGAAGGGCGGCGCGCTGACCGAGATCGATCTTGCCCTGCCCCGATCGCGGCCAGCGACGATCCGCACCGACGAGGAAACAGTTGCGCTCCTGCGACGACTGGCAATGCATTATCCCGATGCCGTGATCGCCGTCATCTTCAACCGGCAGGGCCGCACGACGGCCTACGACCACCGCTTCGACCGCAACCGCGTCGGTAATTTACGCCGGCACTGGAAGATCCCGAGCTTCCAAGAAAACCCGCAAGCCGCCGGCGATCTTTTGACCATCAAGCAAGCCGCCGCCGCGCTTAGTGTCGCTCCCTCGACGATCCAAATGCCGCCGTTGGCTTTGGGAATCTCCACGCGCCTTACCGCTGGCGGGAAGTAGCTTCCCGGCGCCATGCGATTCCAGAGCTTGTAGAGGTTATTCCCAAGGTCCTGCGCAAGTTCATCCAGGCTCTGGCCATCGACGCCCGCCGATTTTCCATTCCCTGCCACCGCTGGTAGGCCTCCCAGACCATACGCTTGGTAATTGGCAACGGTTTGTCCGACGTCATGACGCTCCTCCCGACAAAGCCGGTTGGCCTCCGATGTCGGACAGGGTAACGCAGCCCCTTCGCTCGATAGCCATCACAGCCACTTGCGCTACTACAGGCTGCTCCGCCCCTGTCTCGGGTACTGGTATTCTTCCTCGTGGTGTGCGCCACTTGCGGATTTCCCTTAACATCCCGAGCCAGGTTCCCTCGTTCCGGATTGAAGCCTGTGAAGAGATAGTGCCGCCTATACACCGGCTGCCGCGTGGACCGTAAGCAGTTGTCGCCCACACTTTTCCGAGCACCACTATCCCCATGCCCGTTTTGACAGCGTCTGGACCTATTTCGATGCGTCATCGGCGGTTCGCTTGCGCTCATCTTCTCATCACTTACCTGACGGCGTAGCCCGCCGCCTTTTCCCCAGCGCTCACCACCACGTCTCTTAAACGCAGCAGCCTGGGGTGGTTTGAAGCCTGCCCCTGCAGGCCGGCTCCGGGAGGCCAACTCCCATCTTCAACACAGTTACGCCGGCAGATACGCACCAGCTACGAGGCACACGGTAATAGGGGTTCTCCACCCAGCGCTCGCATAGCACCTCATCGGAGAGGTCGTAGGTGTGCTTGAGGATGGCAAGTCCTGCCATCAGCCGCGTCGGCAGCGGCCGCCGGCCCGGTTTGTCCTCGTAGACCGCCCCGAATTCTGGTCGAGGAAGGGCCAGTCGATCGTCTGCGAAAGCTTCACCAGGGCATGGTCCATATCGATGATCGCGTCCAGCCGCGAGCGCAGAAGATCGGCCTGTCCGCTGTCCCGTCGTTCCTTGGGTCGCATCGTCCCCTCCGATGCGACCACGGAATCACGACCCGCGATTCGAGGGAATCGCAAAAATGAAATTGCAAGCTTTCGGGCCTTCAAACCCAAAAAGCTTGCAATCTCAAACCTCGGTCCGCTCCAAAAATCGACTCCCGCTCAATGGCTTGGGAGGTCCTTCACGGTCGACTAACTGTCTGGGACTTACAAAAACACGCAGCGTCAGGGCTCATCCACACTGTGGCGGGCTTCTCCAGCGGCTCGTAATGCCCATATTTGTGGGCTTTGTAATGCACGTTCTCGACAGCGTTGTAGTAGCAGTGATATG
>NZ_JAHEAG010000108.1 GCF_018596315.1 Bradyrhizobium sp. SRL28
ACGCCAAAAAGCACGATCTGAGCCAACCCCAGATTGACCAATCCCCGATGCTCGACCATGACGCCCTTGGGCGTACCTGTTGAGCCGGAGGTGTAGATCACATAGGCGAGATGGCGTGAGGTCAGGCCCAGCGCCCGCGGGTCCGGATCCGAGGCCGGCAGGTTTGCCCACGCCGGCGTCGCCGTCTCCAGGTCGACCACCGTCAGATCGAGCAGCCCATCGGCAAGCGCGGCGCGGCCCGCCGCATCGGCAAGCACCAGACCCGGTGCCGCATCCTCGAGAACCTGCCGCAGCCGCGCGGACGGATAGGCCGGGTCCAGCGGCAGATACGCGCCACCCGCCTTGAGGATCGCCAGCAGCCCGACCACCATCGCGATGCTGCGCTGAAGGCAGATCGCAACCGGCTGATCCGGCCTCACCCCGAGCGAGATCAGATGATGCGCCAGCCGGTTCGCCCGCGCATTGAGCTCGCCATAGCTCAGGTGTTCCTCCGCACAGACCACCGCCACCGCATCCGGCGCCTTGCGCACCTCCGCCTCGAACAGCTCATGGATGCACCGCTCCGCTGGATACGAGACCGACGTCCGGTTCAGCTCCTCCAACAGGTAGGTGCGCTCATCCGACGACAACAGCTCAATCCGCCCAACCGCTCGATGCGCATCAGTCATCACAGCACACAACAAATTCTGCAAATGCTGCGTCATGCGGTCGATCTGCGGGGGCGCCAAACGACTGGCATCAAAGTGCCATCGAAAGCTCCCTTCCAGAGCGCAAACCTCAAACGTCAGCAGATCACCGGATAGGGGCGTATCACTTGGGTTTGACGCAAGAGACGCGCTATTTGCAGTAACCGTAACGCCAACGGGCCAGGGACGGCGCGATCGTAGCGCCTCCGCCCCCCGCAACGTCGGGTAGCGCGCGATAAGATCCCGCGCAAAGCTATCGTACTGCCTCAGCCGAGCGCACTCGGCCGCCACCGCCCTGCGCACCTCTGCAAAATCGTGACCGATATCTATGATAATTTCCATTGGCACGACAGAAGCGATAAGCACCTCCACCGCCTTCACCCCGGCTCGCGATTCATTCGCTGGGGGAGTCCATCCCAATTGAAGCTCTGATTCTCCCGTGAGGCGGGCGAGATAGATCAGCCAAGCGCTCAGTATGTACTCGGTGCGATCATTGGGGGACAGCTCGGCCAAAGCACTTGGAATGAGCCACGAACTCGACTGCCATCTCGGGGGAGCCACAGCTTGTGGAGACGACAGAAAAGGAAGCTGCAATATTTTAGATTGCTCAAGCCGCTGTCGCCAGAAACTCTCCCGAGGCGCCAACATTTCATGTGTAACAGTTATGCTCCGCGCCTCGTCATCGCTTAGAATCGGGAGGCGATCGCCTACATTCAGATCGGAGTGCCTTGCAAGTGCCCGGGCGTCCAGAGTCTCACCATCTGAGCTGCCAAACCAGACATCAACATCTTCTGTGGCCGTCGCCACACGCCAGTGGCTCGGGTGGATTTCAACCAGGGAACCCGGCGAAAAGCCCGAGCGGGCAGACGACACCTCCAAGCACCTGACTGCGACAACGTCATCGCCCACAAGAGCCTTGGACAGACATAACGGATTGGAATGATACGGCCCAAAGTCTAAGGCGCGCGTTATCGCTGAGAGATCTTGCGCGGATCGATCCCATCGCAGACAGCCCGCCGCATCTGGACGTCGACGTCTCGGAAAGTAGCTTCTGTCCACTAGCGCCTGCGGACAGGTATTGAGCTCTCCATTCGCTAAACCAGTTAAAAGCTCTCGGAAGCCCTCGACTGCAGCCTCATAACATTTGAGGTTCAGGGTTAGCGCCGTATCAGTGGGCGCAATCAAGACTTGGCGTTGAACAACCAGGTCACCCGTATCAACACCATCATCGATGCGATGCCACGTGACGGCATATTCGGTCTCTTGGGCCAGCAGCGCCCAAGACGTCGCATGAGTTCCCGCATACCGTGGCAACGGACCGTCGTGGTAGTTGAAAGCCCCTCGACGCACTCGCCCAAACACATCTGCTGGCAACATGAACGGATTGGCAACAGAAAATATCCAGTCCACCGGTTCGGTATTGAGCAGTATGGAGAGCTCTTCAACGCTCCCTACGCACAAGATATTGGCGCGAGCAGCCCAATCGCGGAATATGGCGTCGGCACTCAAGATTGCGCCGATGACGTGGCCCATCTCCATCGCTAGCTGAGCGCACCTAATCGCTAGCGTGCCACTACCAACAAAGACGGTAGAACCTATTGGTGAGGCTTCAGGTCGTTGCCCAGCCCAATCGCCGAGTTCGCAACTCGACGAGGCCAACACACATGTGTCGCAATGTTCGTATTCCACCCCCATAGACGAAAACTCCTCGTGTGCCACGCGAGCCAGCACTTTCAATGGCCCCGCGATTGACTGCTCAACTCCGCAAAATCACGCGCAGTAGGATCTGCAACAACTTCGCCACCAAATCTGAGCATGAGCAGAGATGCGCGCCAGCGCGCAGCGGAGGAAAGCCGGAGCCGTGTTCGCGCTCTGGTTAACTCGTCGTACAGCCTGGGTAGCCCGAAACGGCGCGCAAAACCGACTAGAGACCTCACTCAGAAAATCCATCACCACCACTTTGCGACCTGATATCCATTAGGGAAGCCCGGTCGATAGTCGCAGCAATACGAGCACGCCCCGTTTCGGAGCGGCAGCAAGCCACTTCGTTCTGCCGGACTGTTGAGCGTCAAAACGCTGCTGGACCTTCGCTCCGAGAATGCCACTCAAACGTGAGTGCGAACAGACCTAGCACTATTATGGCCAAGTCATTGCCGGGAATCGAAGCGACATCAGAATGTGAGAAACCTCGCAACACCGCGCGTGCCACGGACTGCGGCAGCATCAGCATCGCACTGATCTGGATCAATCGAACAAGTTTCATCTGAACTCTTAGCCGAGACGGCGAGATTGTGGTGTGACGCCCACCATCTTAGCAACTAGCGTGCCAAAGATGTCCTGCAAGATCTTCCTGACGAAAGAATGAGCTTCGCGCCTCGCTCGGGGAATACTGCCATCCAACTGTCGACCTTGGGACATTGACGTCTTGAAGCGGACAGAGCTCAAGATGCCAAGACGGACCGTCAATGGCGACAAGACCTCTCGTATCGAAGTCGATTGTCCTCAAGAATATCGATGGCCTTGTTGCGCTTGTGCGCGATGCCGGCTCAGATCCGTTCTTATGTGTCGGACGAGATTATGTGGCGGAGGCGCCCTAACGCCAGCCAGGTCCCGCCACGCCTGGATTCCCCCGCCACGTAATATTTCGTGCCTCTCGCGGGATCCCCCTGCGCCGCAACGCCGGAGGGGCACAATGCTCAAGTTCTATTTTTCGTATCGCGGGCTGCTCAAGCGCCTTCGTAACGGGGCGCTCGGCGCCGAGATGGATCGCATCGCGGGGTATTTTTTCTCGCTCGGTTACAAGCGAGCATCCGCTAAGCTTTATCTGAGCCGGATTGCGCGGTTCAGCCATTTTGCTGCAGCACATTGCGGTCATCTTGAATCATATTCGCCCCAAATCCGGAATCCCTTCCGATTCAATCAAGCCGTGAACCGCTCTAACCGCCGCTGGATGAAAGTTCGGTGGCAGGTCAGTTCAACAACCGACGGCTCCTGGGGCCCATCGGCAACATCCCAGAAGCCGAGCAACGCTACTACGCCATGCTGGAACAGTCGGCCATGGCAGCATAATTTAAACCAAATGGCCTCCGGCAAACCCTACGGCAAACCCGGGGCAGCTCGCTGAGGTCGCGCTCCCCCTTCCGGGAGGCGCCGCATGACCGCCTTCGCCGCATTCTTCGGCGAGAAGGTCGAGCGCTACATCGAGCTGCGCCGCTCCCTCGGCCACCGTGTTAGCAGCAGCGGGCCAGTTCAATCCGACTTCAATGAGGTCGCGCACGGCGTCCGTCACCAGCCCGTCGCCGCGCCTCACAAAACCGTCGAGAGTCCCCGCAAAAACGAGTGAATCACGCCTCATCCGACCCTTTCCGCATTGGCCTCAAACCAGCCCCTTCGCCACGCTCCAGCGCTGCCGCTCGAACAGACGGCGGTAGATGCCGCCGTCTAGACGGATCAGCGCGGCGTGGTCGCCCTCCTCGATGATGCGGCCGCGATCGAAGACGAGCAGCCGATCGAGCGCGCGCATCGTCGAGAGCCGGTGCGCGATGATCAGCGTGGCGCGCCCGACCATCAGCCACTCCATCGCGTTCTGGATCAGCACTTCCGACTCCGAATCAAGGCTCGAGGTTGCCTCGTCCAGAATCAAGATCGGCGCGTCCGCAAGGAAGGCACGCGCGATCGCCACCCGCTGGCGCTGCCGCCGGAAAGCTTTACGCCACGCTCGCCGACCAGCGTACCGTAACCCTTCGGCAGGCGCGCGATGAATTCATGCGCGCTGGCGAGTTGTGCCGCCTCCTCAATCTCGGCCTGGCTGGCGCCGGGCTGGCCGTAGGCTATGTTCTCGGCTAGCGAGCGATGGAACAAGAGGCATTCCTGCTGCACAATCGCAATTTGAGAGCGCAGCGAAGCCTGCGTCACCTTCGAAATGTCCTGCTCATCGATCTGGATCCGACCGCCGTTCACGTCGTAAAGCCGCTGGATGAGCTTCACAAAGGTGGTCTTGCCGGAGCCGGAGGGACCGACCAGACCGACCCGTTCGCCGGCCTTTATCGACACTGAGAAGTCCCTGTAGAGCGGCAATCCATCGTTGCCATAATGGAAATGGACGTTCTTAAAATCGATGCGGCCCTTCGTGATCCGGATCTGCTTGGCCTCCGGACAATCAG
The DNA here is from genome assembly GCF_018596315.1 of Bradyrhizobium sp. SRL28. Taxonomy (GTDB): domain Bacteria; phylum Pseudomonadota; class Alphaproteobacteria; order Rhizobiales; family Xanthobacteraceae; genus Bradyrhizobium. The sequence goes on from NZ_JAHEAG010000108.1 coordinate 4,850, forward strand.
CGATGTCGAGCGGCTGGCTCTGGATATAGACCAACTCCTCCATATCATTCACTGAGCGCTGCACGTTGCGGACGTGCATGCCTACGTCGCGCAGGTAGCCCTGCAGCACAAAGAAAGAGGTAAGCACGAGGGCGATATCGCCCGCGGTTGCCTGGCGGCGTGAGCATAGAAGCAGGGCATAGCAGATCACCGCCACCCGGAGCGCGAGCAGAGTTACGCCTTGCGTCGTGCCGTTGATCGCTCCACGCACCCAGCTCCGACGCATCCGACGTCGCCACTTGGCGATGACCGTTGCGAGGCGCTCGTTTTCCCGTTGTTCGGTTGCGAAGCCCTTGACCACCGCGTTGCAACTGATCGCGTCGGCGAGCGCGCCGCCAAGCCTGCTATCCCAGCTGTTCGCAAGGCTCGCCGACGGCGCGATATATCCGAGTGATAGCGTGATCGTCAATCCGACATAGGCGAGAGAGCAGCAGGCAATGATCAGGCCCATCATCGGCCAGTGCCAGCCGAGCAGCACGGACGAACCGATGAGCATGATGAGCGAGGGGAACAACGCGACGAGGATCTGTTGTTCAAGAGGTCGAGCGCGCCCATGCCGCGCGTGATCTGGCGTACCGTCGAGCCGGCGAAATTGTTGGCATGCCAATCGGTCGAAAAGCGCTGGACCCGATCAAATGCGTCGCTCGAGATGTCGCACAACATCTTCAGCGTCAGATCGATGATGCAGATGAAAGCAACGTGACGCATAACAATGGCGCCGAGTGCGAGCCCAATCAGCATAGAGAAGGCGGCAAGCGCGGCAAGCCATGCGACGGCCTCCGTTGCAGCTCCGTTCGCAACTGCGTCGACCAGCCGGCCCGTATAGAGCGGCGTCAGTACGTCAGCCAACGTGCAGGCGAACATCGCGATCATGATGATCGCGAGCCGGGCCGGCTGCCAGCTCCAGTGGCGGCCAGTGAAGGCGAGAACGTCGCGAAAAGCGTCGACGCGCGGACCGATATGGAAACGGCTCATGGTCTATCCAATCGCATCAATGCGATCGGTCCCAGCAAAGCTGAAATGGAAACTCCGCGATATGTTGGTTCCTTCTTCGCATCGATTGCGAAAATCGCTACTGGGTCGACCAGCTCCGCCGATCGTCCGTCGCTCCACCCGCGCCACTTGACGTACCACCCCCGACACTCTAACCGGCGCTGGATGAAAGTTCGGTGGCAGGTCATCGTAAACCGACGCCAGCACGGCAACGCCGCGTGTTGACTTCCACCTTCGAAAACATCTCAGACATAGGCGTATGCCTAGGACTAGGCCTAGCTCCTCCGGCTAGCGCGGGTGTCCGGTGAAAACAGGGTGCAGTTCAGCGTGTTTATTGGCGAACCATTCAAGGCTCTCGATAACATGCGTGCCAGAACTTCGCGGTTTTCTGGGTTGCTCATCATCGTTACGTGATTGCCTGGAACTGAAACTGCATGAATGGCCGCCCCACTCAAAACGCGGTCCCAGCCGCGCATGACCGATCTTGCCTCCGGGGCGATTGAGTTTTTGCCCCGTACACGACGACTAGGGAAAGGATCAGCTGCATAAAACTGATGTATCTCAATTGGCAGGGTCGCAGCTCGATACGATCGTAGTGCCCTGTGAAAATAGACATACCTCAAGGCGTTGTCATAGAGATCGCGATCTGAAGCTATAGCCCCAATTTGCTGCGCCTTTTCAAACAACTGAGCAACTGAACTTTGTTCAGAAAGTTTCTCCAGCAATTCGAACCGCTCATCATCTAAAGACTCGAGAGGCTCGAATATCATATCT
>NZ_JAHEAG010000109.1 GCF_018596315.1 Bradyrhizobium sp. SRL28
ATCTAGTCAGTCAAAACCTCTGCTGAGGTAGGCAAACGTCCGGCAATGCCGGGTTTTAGGAATTGCTCAAAGCGACCGTGGGGACGCTAACGCATGCCCAACTTTTTGGCTGCCTGAAGGCGGCCTTAGCGCCACATGTTCAGTTACTCGGGCCGACATCCTCGGCCGGCGACCGCCCGTCTCTCAGTCCGCGCCGCCCATCGAATGCTGGTGTTGTTTCGCCATGGTGTCCAGAAATCATGCTGCCCCATTGCCCCGGCGGAGCACGGATCTGTTTCAACGAGAGGATTGCTTCCCACCCTGGATGCGCGATGGCCTGCCGATGCAGACTCACGCGCAGCGTTGCGCAGCTGCGCGTTGCAGACGGCTCGCGGCATCGGCTTGACCTACTTTGAGCCAGGATCTGGCGTCTGGTCGCTCCGTTGATGAGAACATCTCCGTCGCCTTGACCGGCGCTTCCGCTTTCGCGAGTTTTGAAGGAGATGCGGCAGGTGGCCGGCACGAAACGGTCGATCACTGGCGTCGCGCCATGGATCACGTGGCGACGTCGTGTACGAGCGCGTTTGAGACGGATAGCGCTCTTCGGCTAGTCGAATTCGCACACCACTCAGACGTGGACTAAGAGCCGACAATCTAACAAGCTATCATTGCGACTCCTACAGCAGGCGGCGCTGGAAATGACGTCCGTTCTTTTATGAATCGTGCAACCGCAAGAATAAATGCCATTTGCTGGAGGTTATCAGCCACCGCACCCGCCAGTGTAACTGCCGTGCCAGCAAAGCCGAAATGCTCCTCATGGTTCGATTGTCACTCGCAATCACGTGACTCAGCTGATAGGAGCGCGCTCCTCACTCCTGGTAGGTGCGTGGATCTGCGCCCTTGGCTAATGTGCCGCTAGCGGATCCGCTAGATTAATAGCAACGAAGCTGCGTGAAGCGCCACGCTCATTGAAGGTCGGGACCATTTTGTCATGACAGTCAAAATCATGAAGTTCTGCGGGCCCTTCGTTTCGCAGAGCGCATTACCACCGATCCCTTTCTGCGCACATAATGAACGAACATACACTGATGCAGATCAGGTTGGAATTCCCCTAAGGCACGGGCGTTATCTAAATGAATGATGTGGTCGTGCAGCATTGGACACAGTCCTCATTACAGGGGAGATTGTTTCCGTCGGCTTACTTGAGGCTACGTTGGAGGGATATTCGCCTCCGGCCGTAACCGCTCTTTGGTTATTCGCTCTATGGATTTAAGCGATCATGCATCGAAAATATCGACGGGGGCGCCGCTTCCTAGCACGCTCGCAGTCAAGCCGCGTGGTGATGAAGCCGGCGCTCAAGGCGCAGATGAGCGGACGCATTTCAGTGCTTGGCCGCAATAGCTTCGGATTTGACCGCTGTGTCGGCGATCGACATTGTGGAAAGTAGTTTTTGAGAATGGCGCGCCATGGCAGAACGATATGATCGGGATCTCACTGAAAGGTACGCTACACGGGCGTTCCAACGCCGGCTCACGAAGACATGCGGCGTGGCGGCCTGCCACCCGCACTTTGGCGAATTGCTCCAGGGCGCCTTCGATGTCGCGGAAGGGGGGTACCGCCGGACGGTGCGTGCGCTGGTCTCAGTTCACATGCCATACAGCGCTGGATCGATCGCCCGCGTGACGTTGGAGCCAAGCCGTTTGGGGAAATTCGTGCCTGAGGCCGGCCGTACCGGCATTCATGTAAGACCGCCCCATTTCCGCAAGTGTGAGATCGCTGCTCGGCTTGCCCTCGACGCCTTCGGAATGAAGAACATGGCGGCTACGCTCGAAGTAATAACGTTCGTTCCGGAAGGCGCCGGCATGGGTTCGTCTACGACCGGCGTAGTGGCCTCCATCCGCGCGGCCGCCGAAGCCGTCAGTGCGTACCGGGGGACCCGCATCACTCCGGCGCCTCATTTGCAAGCGAAGCTCGCGGTGGCGGCCGAGCATGCCTGCGACTCGCTGATGTTCGACTGCACTGGCAGCACCATCCTATTCGCCCAACGCATCGGCAAGATTATCCGGACGTTCAATGGTCCTCTCCCGCAAATGCACATTCTGGGGTTTGACACGGGCTCCACCAGCGGCGGTGTCGACACCGACCGGTTACCGCGGGCTCGCTACTCGCGCGACCAGGTCGCCGCCTTCGGGTGCGCTTTGGCCATCCTGGAGCAGGCAATTGCTGAGCAGAGCGTCGCGCTGGCCGGCCGGGTTGCGACCTTCTCCGCGATAACGAGCGAGACCGCCATGCAGAATCCGCTTAAGAAGCCGAAGTTCAACGAACTGCTCCGCATCAAGGAAGACACCGGCTCGGCCGGTATCGTCGTCGCCCATAGCGGCACCGTTGCTGGCCTGATCTTCGACGCGGCCCTACCCGATCTTCGTACTCGAGTGGGTGAGGCCAGCGCGGCGATCTCGCGCCTCGGTTTCGATCGCCTTCGCACCTTTTCAACCCCATATTGAGGATGCAGGGAATGGCGGACATGCTCTCCGACATAATCGGCGCTCATTCGCCCCTCAAGATCGTTTCATTGCGGCTTGGGAACTTGGCCGCCATCGATTTTAGGATCATGAAGGTGTTCCCGGCCTTTAACATCATCGAAACGGGTCTTCGCAACGGTGACATCGGCCCCAACGCACCGGTCGTCGAAACATCGAGCGGAACGATGGGCCTCGGTCTCGCCATCGTTTGCATGCACTTCGGGCTCAAGTTGCACATCTTCGGTGACCGGGCTATCGAGCCGCCGCTCAAACGCACGATGGAGGACTTGGGGGCCGAAGTGCACCTCGTTGACGCGACAGCATTCGACCCGAACGTCCAGCTGCTCCGGAAGCGAGCGCTCCTGGACTTCATTGATCGCACCGGCGCCACCTGGTCAAGGCAGTATGACAACCTCAGCAACCGCCTTGCTTATGCGCGTCCGGCTGAGGAAGCGATCAGGCAGTTCGGAACGGTCGACGTCCTGGTCGCAACGGTCGGCTCGGGAGGTTCATCTTGCGGTCTTGCTCATTATTGCCGCGCATTCTTTCCCGAGATGAAACTCGTCGGGGTAGACACCTTCGGTAGCGTGTTGTTCGGCCATCCGGCGGGGCGCCGCGATCTGCGCGGTCTCGGCAACAGCATTCTGCCCGGCAACTTGCTCCACGAGGCGTTCGACGAAGTCCATTGGCTTGGCGCCAACGAAGCCTACCAAGCTGCGCACCGACTTCATCGCGAGACTTCGCTGAAGCGCGGGCCTACGAGCGGGGCGGCCTACCTCGTCGCCAAGTGGTACGCGGAGCGTTTCCCCGGAAGCAAGGTGCTCGCCGTGTTCCCCGATGACAGCAACCGTTACGAGCACAACGTCTACGATCCGGCGTGGATGCAAGAGCGCGGCTATCGGGCTGAGATCGCCGCGAGCGAGCCGATCCTCGTCCATCATCCCCTCCACGCCAATGGCGGCTGGTGCCGTTTCGATTGGAGCCGCCGCTCGCTGACCCACGTGATGGGGATCTCGCATTCCGCAAACTGAAGTCTACTGCAATGGCCGTGTCCGCCGCGATCTTCATCGAGTCCAATAGCTCCGGCTCCGGCGCCGACTTCATTCTGCGCGCCCGAGAACTGGGGCTCCTTCCGGTCTTTGTCACCGCCTCGCCTGAGAGGTATGCCTTTCTGCACGGCAGCCTAGACCTCGACCTACGTACGTGCGACACGTCTTCGGAGGTAGCCGTCACTGTCGTCATCGATGACGTCGCGGCGGCCATGCCGATCGAGCTACTCACCACATCCAGCGATTTCTACCTTCACACGGCTGCGCTGCAAGCAAGACGGCTTGGGCTCGCCGGTCCGAATCCCGACGCCATCGCACTTTGCCGGGACAAGGCTCGCCAGGCTGCCGCGCTTCGTGCGGCGGGCATCAGCGTTCCCTGTAGCGCCACTGTAGGCGCTGACTGCGATATCCGCAGCGCCATCGCACAGGTCGGCTTGCCTGCAGTCGTAAAGCCGATCAGCGGGACCGGCAGCATCGGGGTTGCCCTGGTGGAAACAGAAACCGACGCGATTAAAGCTTTGCGCCACCTGCTCGGCACCACGACCGACGTGCGCGGCCGTCCCACCCAATCTGGTGCCCTTCTGATGTCTTACATCGCAGGCACCGAGTTTTCCGTCGAGATTCTCGATAGCAGAGTCTTCGGCGTGACGCGGAAACACCTCGGAGCCTTGCCGCATTTCGTCGAGATAGGACACGATGCGCCGGCAACATTGTCGCCTCGTTTGCGAGCGCAAGTTGTACATGAAGCCCTTCGCGCCATAGAGGCCCTGGGGCACACGCGGGGACCAGCACATGTCGAAGTCCGCGCAAACCAGGGCTGCGTCACGATCATCGAAGTTAATCCACGACTCGCCGGCGGTTCGATCCCAAGTCTTTTCCGTCATGTGACTGGTCTTGATCCGGTCCTCGAGTACCTCCGTAGCTTGCTCGGAATGCCAACCGGAACTCCGACCGCAGGCGCTCATGGTTCGATCCGATTCATCGTGCCGGAGCGCGAAGGCTCCTTCGACCTCCCCAAGAACGTCGAGCGGCTAGTCGACCGTTTCGGACTCGCGGAGTTCGCTTTATATCGCGCTCTGCCGACAGAATTTACGCGGTGCAACGATTTCCGCGACCGGATCGGTCACATCATCGCAGTCGACGGCGATCCGGCTGCTGCTGTCCGGCGTGCCGAGGCGGCAGTCGCGTTCATCCAAGGACAAGGAGACAGTGTTGCAGGACACAGGCCGCATCAAATCGACGCTCCATCCTGAAGCGAGCGCCATCGTTTTCGACGCCGATCTTCGGCGGGCAGCGAGTGACGAACTGCCGTTCTACGCCGAAATCGATCGAGCCCAGGCCATCATGCTTGAGCGGGTCGGGCTGATCGACCGCGGGCTCGCCAAAAATGTGCTCGTCGAGCTCGATAGATTACAGGCCGAGGGATTTCACAGCGTTGTTTTTTCGCCTGCCCCTCGCGGCTCTTATCTCGCTTATGAGGATCATCTCCGCTTGGTGATCGGCAAAGAAGCCAGTAACCTACATCTTGGTCGGAGCCGCAATGATATCAATGCTACGCTCCTAAAGCTCAAGCTGAGAGGGCCGTATCGGGAATTGGCCGGTGAGCTCCTCGAGCTTCTGCGAGTGCTGTGTGGCCTAGCTCGCGCTCACTTTGAGACGATCCTCCCTCTGCACACCCACCGTCAGCCTGCCTTGCCATCCACCTTAGCGCACCATCTGGCGGCGTTCGCCGGTGCGCTCGCGCGCGATCTGGATGCGCTTCTGGCCGTGCATCCACTCCTCAATCGTTCCTGTCTCGGTGCTGGCGTGGGGGGCGGCACGACCTTGCCGATCCTGCCGAACCTGACGGCAGAGCTGCTTGGCTTCGCGACTCCCCCGGTCAACTCCATCGACAGCGTAGCATCTCGCGATCTGGTCCTTCGCCTGCTGGCCGGTTGCGCGATTCTCGGATCCAATCTAAGCCGCATCGCCGAGACGTTACTGCTCTGGATCGGCGATGCCGGGCTGGCCAGCCTTCCGGACGAACTGGTGGGGTCTAGCTCCGCGATGCCTCACAAGCGGAATCCCTTCCTTCTCGAGCAGGTCCAGGGAAAGGCGGGCGCTGCAGTTGGCTGTTTCGTCGCCGCAATCACCGGCATGCATAGCACGCCTTTCACGAATTGCGTGGCCGTCGGAACGGAAGCCACTCGCCATGTCTGGTCCGGGATCGATAATTCCATCGGGTCGGTGCGCCTCATCCGACTGTGTTTTACTGGGCTGACCATCGCTGCAGATGCCGCGTCCGCTATGCTCGACAGGTCATTTGTAAATGCCATGGAAACGGCGACTCGCCTCGCGGTCAACGGCAGCCTCGATTTTCGTTCCGCTCATAATGAAGTCGGGCAGCTGGTTACGACAGCTATCGAGCGTGGCGCACCGACTCTCCTGGCGGTCATGCAAGGAGGCCGGGCCGCCGATCTCGAGGTCTCTCCGGCGCCAGACGTGATTGCGAGAACGGCTCGAGCAGGCGGAGGGCCCGCTCCGGACGCCGTTGCCGCAGCGCTCGACGAGCTCGAAAGGGGCATCGAAAGATCAACCGCGCTTTTGCGCGATCTCGGCGCCGGTTGGAGCCGAGCTCGAGCAGAACTTCGATCTGCAATCGCGAGCCTCGACGGACCAATGCTCTAACTGATCGACGAGGGAGAAACCAGCCCAACGAACAGACAAGCGCTGCGTAAAGGCTAGGGGATGCGCCCGAGGACCCGCGCGCGTCCAAGTTACATTGGCGAAAGGCATCCCCATGCCGCCGCCCATGGTGGGCCTGCGCCGAGATGCGCTCCACCGGACAGACCGGGGTCAGGCAACATACATAATCGGCCATTCGCCAGGCTTAAGGTCGACAAAGCCAACCCGACCGCCCCAGTGGACACAAACGGCAATCATCCTCTGGCAATGAGTTCTTCGTAGAGTGTCGGCGGAAGAGCCCCGCACCGGGCGCGTGCAAGTCGCTTAGCCTCCCACGAACGATCAAACTCCGGGCGCTAGACCGGCTTTTCGCCCTCGAT
>NZ_JAHEAG010000011.1 GCF_018596315.1 Bradyrhizobium sp. SRL28
ACGGGTATCGACCGTCAAAGCCATGCGGGAACGGGCGACAAAGTAATCGGCAAAGCGGTTCTGCTGACCGAGATCGCCGCTCCAGGCCGGCGCGCCGTGGGCGCCACCGTTGAAGGTGACGTCCGCGCGCAGATAACCGCCGATCTTGATGCAGGTGTCGGTGCCAGGGATGAAGAAGAAGCCGGCGCCGTAAAGCGAACAGATCCTCACATATTCGACTGCCTTGGCCTTGACCGGAAGGTCGGCGGCGGAGGCTGCGCCAACGATGCTGAAAGCGGCTGCAGCAACCGATCCCCTGAGAATTAACTCTCGCATCATACCCCCGAATCTAAAGGTCATGCAGAATGCAATCTCGTCGGACAACTTACAGTAATTTAAAGGGTTTTTGCTCGCCAGAGGGCAGCTCGGGGCGATTTCTGGGAAATGTTGCAATTTGGACGCAGGGAGGTTGATTTCACTGCTCGATGAGAAGCCAAGCGCTTGCCGAAGGCGGTCGAACTGCCCTAGCGCTAACCCGCCCTGTTGTCCTGAATGGCCGCTGCTGAAGAACTAGGGCAATGGCCGCCGATGTCTCAAAGGCGGTCAACGCCGGTCACTCCATGGAAGCCAACGCCATGGAAGCCAACGGCAATGATCCCTTTGTGATGGCGCTGCGCCGCATTGATATCGAAAACGGCCGCCTGCTGCAGGCGCAAATCCTCTTCCTGAAGGGCCGGGAACTCGTCTCATTTCGCGACGCTGTAAGCGCAGCCCTTGAACGGCGTCACAACGAGATTGGCAAACTATGGGCTCAAGCGCTCGAAGGCGTCGGCATTATCATTCGCCGCGCGGAATAGCAGAAAGCCTTGACACAGATCAAAGATGTGCCGACGGCCCTCGTCAACATCGCTGCCACTTCCGCCCTTGAGCGCTTGTCGACCGGAGTTTCAATCATGAGGGCCGTTTCCGTCGAAGAAGCCGTTGCGAAGATCCCGGCCGGCGCGAGCATCATGGTTGGCGGATTCATGGGTGTCGGAACGCCGCAGCGCCTGCTTGACGAAATCGTCAGGCAGCAAAAGAGCCGTCTTTCGCTGATCAGCAACGACGCCGCGGTGCCTGGGAAAGGCGTTGGCAAGCTGTTCGATGCGACACTCGTCGCGCGCCTCACCGCAAGCCACATCGGCCTCAATCCGAAGGCGCAGCAGCAGATGCTGGCCAATCAAATCGCCGTCGATCTCATACCCCAGGGGACCTTCGTCGAACGCATTCGCGCGGGTGGTTGCGGTCTCGGAGGCGTGCTCACGCCAACCGGCGTCGGCACCTCGGTGGCCGAAGGCAAGCGCCAGATCGAGGTAAACGGAACGACGTTTCTGCTCGAGACGGCACTGCGGGCGCAGTTTGCCCTGGTTCACGCCTTTCTGGCAGATTACCTCGGCAACCTCACCTACGCGCTGACCGCACGCAATTTCAACCCGGTCATGGCGATGGCGGCCGACACCGTGATCGTGACGGCGGAGCATATCGTGCCCGTTGGCGTTATCGCACCCGATCACGTCATGACTCCGGCGCCGCTCGTCGACTACCTGATTACGAACGGGTGAACCATGGATGGACAGACGATCATCGCCCGGCGCGTCGCGCGGGAGCTTCATACCGGCGATCTCGTAAATCTGGGGATCGGCATTCCAACGCTGGTTGCCAACCACGTTCCACCGGAGCTCAAGGTTTTCTTCCAGTCGGAAAACGGATTGATCGGTACCGGACCGATGCCTGAGCAAGGGATGGCTCATCCGCTTCTGACGGACGCGGGTGGACGCCCGATCAGCGCTCTGCCAGGTGCCTGCACTTTCGACAGCGCAATGTCCTTTGGATTGATCCGCGGCGGCCATGTCGATGTGACGGTCCTCGGCGGCCTGCAGGTCGATGCGCACGGGCATCTCGCCAACTGGATGATCCCCGGCAAGATGGTGCCGGGAATGGGCGGAGCGATGGATCTCGTCAGCGGCGCCAAGCGGGTTATCGTCGCGATGCAGCACGCCGCTAAAGGCAAATCGAAGATCGTCGCCAAATGTACCTTGCCGCTAACGTCGACAAGGCCAGTAAGTTTGGTCGTGACGGACATGGCCGTCATTGCTTTCCCGGAGGGTAAAGCGACCCTGCTGGAAACCGCGCCAGGTGTCAGCATCGCCGAGGTCGTGGCCGTAACGGGAGCCGAACTCGCCATTCCCGAGACCGTCCCCGAAATGAAGATCTAACCAGGTAACGAGCATGCGGATACTCAGCGATTTCAGCGAGATCAAATCCGCCCTCGGCACCGAGATTGGCGTGAGCGACTGGATCGAAGTCTCGCAGGAACGAATCAACCAGTTCGCGGAAGCGACCTGCGACGAGCAGTGGATTCATGTCGACCAGGAGCGCGCGAAGAAAGAATTGCCAGGTGGCACCACCATCGCCCACGGACTGTTGTCGCTTGCGCTCGCACCGCTCTTCATTCGATCGGTGATGGGCCTGAAGGGCCTGCGCAATACCCTCAATTACGGGGCGGACAGGATACGCTATCTGGCGCCGGTGCCGGCGGGTTCAAGGCTGCGCGGCCGCGTTACGGTTGCGGAAGCGGAGGACGTGCCGCCAGACGGCTTGCGCGTGAACTATCATCTCGTGATCGAGATCGAGGGCGGCAAGCGCCCCGCCTGCGTCGCCGAGTTGATCGCCCTGCACTATCGCTAGATAGCGCGCCGATCGCGATCAATCGATGATGTGATAGCCACCATCGATATAGAGGACGCCACCCGTGATGAGCTTGGCGCCGTCGAGCGCCAGAAATGCGGTGGCGTTGCCGACGTCGTCAATGCTGACGAGGCTGCGCGACGGGGCCTTCGACTGCGCCTTGTCCATCAGTTCGTCGAATTCGGGGATTCCCGACGCTGCGCGCGTGGCGAGCGGCCCGGGCGAGATCGCGTGAACGCGGATACCCTTCGGGCCCAGTTCCGCGGCCACGTAGCGAACGGCTGCTTCAAGCGCCGCCTTCGCCACGCCCATCACATTGTAATTCTCCACCACCATCTGGCTGCCGTAATAGGTCATGGTGAACATGGTTCCACCATTCTTCATCAGCGGTTCGGCCAGGTGGGCCATTCGCATGAACGACCAGCACGAGACGTCCATCGTCTTGAGGAAGCCGTCGCGGCCGACGTCCACTACGCGGCCATGGAGCGCCTCCTTCGGGGAGAAGGCGATCGAGTGCAGCAGGAAATCGAGCTGCCCCCATTCCTTCCGGATCCGTTCGAACACCTGCTCGGTCTGGCCCTCGACCATGACATCCATTGGCATGAAGAGCGACGCCTCCAATGCCTTTGCGAGCGGCTCGACGTGCTTTTTGGCGCGGTCGTTCAGATAGGTGACGGCAAGGTCAGCCCCCAGCGCACGAAAGGCCTTGGCGCATCCCCATGCGATCGACTGGTCGTTGGCGATGCCGACGATCAGGCCCTTCTTGCCCTTCAGCGCGACCTTGCTATCCGGGAATACGGGAATCATGACACCCTCTCATGTCTGGCGCTGGACGATGGCGTGTTCAACAGCAACGACAATGTGTGCTGCGCGATCATCAGTTCCTCGTCGGTCGGTATGACGTAGACCGGAATACGGCTGTCGGAACGGGATATCAGGCGCGCATGGCGGGAATTTTCGGCTTCGTCGAGCGTCACGCCGAGCCACCGGAGTTGTTCGGTGATCCGCGCCCGGATACGTACCGAGTTTTCTCCAATACCGGCTGTAAAGACGAAAGCGTCCAGCCCTTGCAGCGCGGCTGCAAGCATGCCGGCGTTGAGGCCGATCCGATAGACGAAATACTCGACCGCCAGTTTCGCCTTTGGATCCTCGCTTGCCTCCAGCTCACGCATATCGTTGCTGATGCCCGAGAGGCCCTTCAATCCGCAATCGCGATAGAGGAAGCTCTGTGCGTTGGACGGCGACATTCCCTTTTCGGAGAGCAGATAGAGCACGACACCAGGGTCGATTTGTCCCGGGCGCGTTCCCATGGGTAGCCCGTCGAGTGCGGTGAAGCCCATGGTGCTCTCGATGCTGCGCCCTCCCTTTAGCGCGCACATGGAGGCGCCACTTCCGAGATGCGCTACGATGACCCGCCCCTTTGCGATTTCGGGTGCGACCTGCGGCAAGGTTTTCGCGACAAATTCATATGAGAGACCGTGGAATCCGTAACGCCGCACGCCCTCGGCATGGAGCTGGTGCGGGATTGCATAGTAGTCAGCGACCGCGGCATGCGTGCGGTGAAACGCGGTGTCGAAACATGCCACCTGCGGAAGCGCTGGAAAATTGGCCAGAAGCGAACGGATTGGGGCCAGGTTATGCGGCTGGTGAAGCGGGGCCAGCGCAACGAATCGCTCCAACCGGGCTACGACGCCGTGGTCGATCAGCACCGGCTGATCATAGTCCGGACCTCCATGAACGACGCGATGACCGACGGCCACTGGGCTGATGCGAACTTCGTCCCGCAGCCATCCGCCTGCAATGCCCATCGCGGCCGGAACATCGGGAACCGCTTCGATCGGATAGGCGCGGTCGGCCAGTGGACCGCTGTCCGTACCGCTTGCCCGCAGGCGAGGACGACTGCCAATGCCATCCATTTGGCCCTTGATCAGCCGCCGTAGCTTCCCTTCTCTCTCGACTGAAAAGATCTGGAACTTGACGCTCGAGGAGCCGGCATTGACGACGAGGATCGTATCCATGGCAATCACGCTGCAACATTTGGGGCAAGCTGGCGCCGCGCATTTGCATAGAGAGCCGCAACCGCGCAGGAAGCCATCCGCGCGCGTGCGGTGTCCGCACGCGACGTCAGAACGACGGGCACCCGGGCGCCGAGCACGATGCCGGCACTATCCGCCTTGGCGAAGTAGGCCAGATTCTTCGCCAGCATGTTGCCGGCTTCGAGGTCGGGAACGAGCAATATCTGTGCCCGACCGGCAACCTCGGATTTGATTCCCTTGATCCGTGCGGCCTCCACATCGATCGCATTGTCGAAGGCAAGTGGTCCGTCGAGCACGCCCCCAGTGATCTGCCCGCGATCTGCCATCTTGCAGAGCGCCGCCGCCTCGATCGTGGATGGTATCTTGGAGGTAACGGTTTCGACCGCCGACAGGATCGCCACACGCGGTGATTTACCGAAGCCGGCTTGCGTATAGAGATCAATCGCGTTCTGGATGATGTCCCGTTTGGTATCGAGATCGGGAAAGATGTTGATGGCCGCGTCCGTTACAATGAGGGTCTCGGCATACGCCGGCACATCCATCACGAACACATGGCTGATCCGCCGCTCAGTCCGCAGGCCGCCCACCTTCGCCGTGATGCTGCGCATCAGTTCGTCGGTGTGCAGGCTACCCTTCATCAGCATCTCGCCCTTGGCGGCATGGATGAGCTCGACGCCCTTTGCAGCCGCGGCCTCGCTGTGCGGGGCATCGACGATCTCGTAGCCGGAAATATCGAGGCCGTATTTGCTGGCCGTATCCCTGATTTTTCTTTCGGGACCAACCAACAATGGCCGAATAATGCCCGCCGCCGCGCTGTCGACGACACCGCGTAGCGAGGTTTCATCACAGGGATGCACGACAATGGTCGGCGTCGGCGGCACTGCTTTGGCCGCGGCGATCAGACGGTCATACTTGCTGGGAGAGTGCGCTTTTCCTGAATCGGCGGGCATGGCTTTCATGATGTCGCTCCGGATCTTGCCAATTAACGCTACGATGCCTTCGCCTTCGGATCGAAGGGGGCGACCTTCGAAGCCTTATCCGAAAATTCGCCCGCATCGACGCCGAACAGCTCGGCAACACGCTTCAGACGCCTGGCGACCTCACCCGATATTGCCGCACTGGCGGACAGCACATCGCGAATCGCCGCGAAAGCCGCGTTGCGTGCCTTTGCATTGTCGGGCAACAGCTTCGGTATCGCGGCCAGCGCTCCCTCTTGATCCAGCAGAAGCATGAAGAACTGCTCGCGAACCAGCATCTTGAACTCTGCCAGCGTCAGCCGCGCACCGGCGTCGCTACGGCGAACATTGCGCAGCGCTTCAAGGCTCCGCTCGTCCACCATCCCTCTCGCCGACCCGACATACAGAAGGCCGCGAATGGCCGCTTCGCGAAGGCCGCCTTCGCTGATTTTGGATTTCAGCTCCGCGATCCGCCTCTGGAGCATTTCACGGTGTGCAGCAGACATCTCCTGCCGGCGCGATGGGCTAGATTGCGGATCGATTCCGACAGCCGCCTGCAACGCCGGCGAGCCGTAAACCGCAAGGAAGGTCGCCTCGCTGAGCGCCTCCTGCGAATCCCGCCAACTGTCCAACGCATTGACGATTTGCTTGGAGACCTGCTCCTGAAAGGCAATGAAAGGATTATCTTCCGACACCTGCTTGCGATCTTCGCTCGCCCGCTCCGCCAGCGACTTGACCATGGACATCAACGGATTCCGGCTGCTGAAGGCTTCATACTGAAGCCGCAACGGATGCAGATTTCGCATCGTCTCCGCCATCTGAGGCTTCACCATGCCCTTGATCCAGGGCTGGACGAATTTTTGGTAGGCGGCGAGATTGATTTCCGACACGCGCTTGGCGGCGGCAAACCGCCGCTCATCCTCGGGTGAATTGCCGCCCATGGCACGGATGTCGTCAAGCGTCCGCGCCTCGCAGCGCATGACCCACTGGCCGACGGCGAGGTCGGCATTCGCGGTATCAGTGCCCTTGGCCTCGAACGTTGCTTCGTAGAGACCAGGCGGCAGAACATCGATCAGATCGATATTGCTGGAAAATTCCGCATGTTCCTTCTTGGCGATGCCACCGGAAACGAAAATGCCGAGATGGCCGACGCTCTCATGAACCGTGTAGACGATCGTCTGACCGTAGGCCCTGATTTCGTCGACGTCGGCATAGAGATCGAGGATCCAGTCCAACGCCTGTTGCGGCGGGGTAATATTGTCCCCCTTGGAGCAGAACACCACGATCGGTGACCTGATATTGCGCAAATCGACCGGCTGACCGTCAGACATCTTGATCCGGCCGGCGGCAAGATTGTTGCCGACGAAAAGTTCATCGACGATGAACTGGATTTCCTCGGCATTCAGATTGACATGCCCGCCCCACCAGCGTTCGAATTCGAGGTATCGGTCGGCCTCGGTATCGACCTTTGAATAGACGTTGTACTGCTTGGTCCACAGCGTATTGGAAGGATTCTGGCCCTCGAAGTTTTGCACGAGCCAGGCGCCATCGAATTTGCCGCCTCCGAGATCGCTCGTCAGCGCGGTTAGCCAGCTGCCTCCCAGCAGGCCACCGGAATAGCGCATCGGGTATTTGCCATGCACACCCGCCCAGTAGGCAAGCGGGGCGCCTGCGATGATGATAGGTCCGAACAGTTCCGGCCGCAGCGACGCCAGGATCATGACGGCCCAGCCGGCCTGGCAATTTCCGATGACACACGGCTTGCCGTCGGCTTTGGGATGGAGGCTGATGACTTTCTCGATGAACACGGCTTCGGCGCGCGCGATCCGCTCGATTGTTTGTCCAGGCATCGGCTCGGGCAGGAAGCCGATGAAATAGCAGGGATGCCCTGCTTTCATCGCAACGCCGATTTCGCTGTCCGCCTTGAATCCCCCGATTCCCGGACCATGCCCGGCACGAGGATCGACCACGATGAACGGCCGCCGGTCGAGATCAATTTCGACGTCTTTGGGCGGAATGATGCGCACCAGCGCATAATTCACCGGTTCATCCAGCTTGCGGCCGTCGATGATCAGTTCAGCGGCATATTGCAGGACATGCGGCGCCGTTTGCGCGATGTGTTCCCGATACTGATCGCCGCGTTGACGCAAGACATCCAGGAACAGGACGCTGCGTTGACCCGCATCCATCATGTACTCTACGGCCGAAGCGGCAAGCCCTGACATGGGACCGCCCGGCAACATTGCTTTGTCCATCGACATGTCTTTGACCTCTCTGTCGCGAATTTCATTCAAGGAGCTCCGCGGCAAGGAACGTTGATTTAGGTCAAGGTTCGACAGTCAGTCTGGCAATGCCGCATTGACGCGATCGGTGCGTATCCAGGCGACCGTCAATTCCCAGGCCACGGAGAGAATGATCGGTCCGATGAAGAGACCGACAATCCCGTGCGCGAGTGTTCCTCCGATCACCCCGACGAAGATGACGAGCGTCGGCGTCGTCAGGCCGCGTCCCATCACGAGAGGTTTCAAAATATTGTCGAGTATGCCGACGATGCCCAGGAACACCGTCAGCAGAAGCGCTGTGGTAAAATCCTTGTCTACCCAGATCCAGATGATCACGGGAACCAGGACGATTGCCGCGCCGATCTGCACGATCGCCAGGATCATAACCGCGAAGGCCAACAGGCCGGCGCCGGGAATACCCGCCAGCTTGAAGCCGAGACCGGCCAGCAAGGACTGGATGATGGCGACGCCGATGACGCCCTGGGATACCGCGCGGATGGTTGCGCCCGCCAATTCCAGGAAATGTTCACTCTGCTCGGGCACGATGCGATAGAGAAAACCCCTGCCCGCCGCCACCAGCTGCGAGCCGTAGGGAAAGAGAAAGCCAGCCAGCGCGACAGACAGGAGAAACTTGAGCGTCCCCACGCCGGCATCGCCCGCGAGACCGAGCATGGGGCCGGCCAGCGGCTTCAGATGGGGAGCCACCTCGCGAAAAGCCGCTCGAATGTTGTTGGACGCGTGGTTCCAGAGTTCGTAAAGCTGCGGACCGATCAGCGGCCAATCCTTGACGCGCTCCGGCGGAGACGGAACCACCAGGTTACCAGCGGTCAGATTTGCGGCGACATCCTTCACCCCTTCCACGGCGCTCAAGCCAAGCCATGTCGCCGGCCCGATGACGATCCCGAGATTGATGACGGTGAGAATAGCCGCTGCGAGCCTCGGGCGATCGCCGAGAAACCTGGAAAGGATCTCGAAGACAGGATAGAGCGCGACGGCGAGTACGATGCTCCAGGCCAGGATCGGCACAAAGGGACGGATGAGAACAAACGTCCAATAGATCAGGAAGGCGAGCAATCCGAGCCGGATCGCAAGCTGGATGAGGTCCTCTCCGGACCGCGGCTGGCGAAAGGTTTTCAAGGATGCGCCTTCACCTGCTAGTGGGATGCGGTCGTCAAGCTACGGGCTGCTTTTCGGCCTGAAGTCTTGATCCAGATCAAACGACCGCAATCCGGCCCCGGGCCTCATCGGCGAGCGCCAAACGAGAAGCAGCCTTGTTTGCCGGCACACGAGGCCCAATGTCTGAGCCCATCAACTACACCGCACGCGAGCTTCTTCGCGACGGCAGCCCAGTCGAAATCCGCGCGCTCCGGCGCGAGGATGAAGCCGACATGGTCGCTGCGGTCGAAAGGAGCAGCGCGCAATCACTGCAGCGCCGCTTCTTCGTCATGAAACGCCACTTCTCGGAAAAGGAGCGCGCCTACTTCATGGACGTCGACTTCAAGAATCACGTCGCGTTTGTCGCGATTGCAGAAGAAGCCGGTCGCAAGGTGATTGCCGGAGGCGGCAGGTACATTGTCTTCGAGCCCGGGCGGGCCGAAATGGCATTTGCCGTCGTCGATGCCTGGCAAGGACGAGGCGTCGGCTCGATCCTGATGCGTCATCTCGCCAAGTTTGCGAACGATGCGGGATTGCAGGAGTTGACGGCTGAGGTTCTGCCCGAGAATGTCGCGATGAGAAAAGTATTTGAAAAATTCGGCTTCAGGCATGCCCCGCACCGAGACCCGCAGACACTCCATCTGGTGCTGAAGCTCGGTTAGGAGCGGGCTACGGTATCGAGAGGTCGTGGGCGCCACGGCGCGTCCGGCACACCACTTCAGACCTACCTCAAGCCCAAGGGCGAGCGCCGGTAGCCGCTATTTCGGGCCTCATCTCTGCATACGAAACTACCGGTATATCCCGACGCGTAGCGCCTCTGACCTTTCAGGTAGTAGCGCCCTCTTCCGAAGTCGAGCCAGACGATCGTGTCCCCGGGACAATGCCGCTGCGCCTGCGATTCATAGCGGAACGGCGTAAGAACTTGCGCCATCGCACTATAAGATGCACATGAAACGAAGGCCAAAACCGTCGCGGAACAGCCATAGAAATTTGCTCGCATTTCGTCGACCCCAAACCGGTAACACCGCGGAACCCTTTACCCCAACAGTGCGCAAACGATGCCGCTCAGCCACGTGCAAGTCAGGGCGCGACGACCTCACACCGGTCCGTGCGATCCGGGCGGGACCATATAGAGTGTCATGGCGAATATGACATAGATGAATATCAGCAGAGCGCCAATGAACCATGCTGACCGGCCGCTGTTTGTCACGAAGGTCGCCGTCACGGTAGCGATCATTACCATCGTCACTGCCCCCGGCCAGAATTGCAGATCCATTGGTTTGGGCCCGACGACGTAGCTTAAGAGCACAAGCACCGGTGCAACAAACAACGCGATCTGGGACGCGCTTCCGAGCGCGATGCTGACGCTCATATCCAGGCGGTTCTTGCGCGCGGCCGAAAACGCCACGGCCATTTCAGCCGCAGCACCGACCAGGGCTACGATGATGAATCCGACGAAAGCCGGGCTCATCCCGAGTGTCGTCGCCGCATGTTGCACCGACTCAACGAAGATTTCGCTCACCAGCGCCACCAACACCGTGACAACGAGGAGTGTGCCAACTGCGAGGTTGATCGGCCACTTTGCTTCCCCCGCCTCCCCGTGATCCATGCTCGCAAAGAGTTCCTTGTGCGTCTTTAACGAGAACAGCAGACTCAATCCGTATGCCGCGATGAGCAGGATGGCCAAAGCAGCGCTGAAATTCTGGGCCATCACCTCGCCTCGCGCCAAATCGAGTTCGGAGACCGCCGCCGGCGCGAGCAGTGCAATCGTCGCCATCAACAACAGCGCCGAATACATCCTTCCCCCGGCGCGATTGTATTCCTGGACGTGGTACCGCAGGCCACCCAACAGAAAAGAGGCTCCCAGCATAAAAAGCGAATTGGTAACGATAGCGCCGGCGATCGATGCTTTCACCAGCATGTACTCTCCAGCGCGGAGCGCAGTGATCGCAATGATCAACTCGGTCAAGTTTCCAAGCGTCGCATTCAACAACCCACCGACTGCGTCACCGGTCTTTTCGGAGACGGCTTCGGTTGCATGACTAAGCAGGGCGGCAAGCGGAACAATTGCGAGAACTGCGAGCACAAACAGGAACGTGTGGGCGGTTGGCACGACCCTGGCTGCGATCAGTACGGCGGGCACAAATACCAGCATCCAGAGCAGCGGGGTATGTCGGATTTCCCTTAGCAGAGGGGTCATCGTGTTGACTGGATCATTTCGGCGGTCCGATAGCCTTCGGCTCCCCTGTGAGGCGACAGTCTCCCGCTTGGCAATCCCAGCGGACTTCGGGCGT
This sequence comes from Bradyrhizobium sp. SRL28, assembly GCF_018596315.1. Lineage (GTDB taxonomy): Bacteria > Pseudomonadota > Alphaproteobacteria > Rhizobiales > Xanthobacteraceae > Bradyrhizobium. The sequence continues at coordinate 11,430 of NZ_JAHEAG010000011.1, forward strand.
AGAACAATTCCTCGGCTGCACGACTCATGTTGATCTAGATCAACGGATGCCTGCACAGGGTCTGAAGCAGTAGGTTGCGAAGCAATAAGCTCGGCGCTCGACCGGGTTGGTATTGTCCGAACGCGGGTCGCCTGGATATGAGGTTTGCCATGGCCGAAACACCGAAACTCTCCGTCGAGAAAGCGCTGGAAAAACTGCGCAGCGCCGATGCGCCCAAGTCCAAGAACGCGCGACGCGCTGAGGAAATGGACGCGCTCGATGACGAGATAAAGCGCATGCGAGCGCAAAGACTCCGCCTAGATCGGCACCAACGACGTTCGACTGAGCGTGATTGACATCATCATTGGGACGGTCCGGGCCTTCACCGAGAAGCAAAGCTTCTCGTTGCCGAGACCTGCCGGGGTCCGCGCAAGGCGAAAATCCGCGATCGTTCGCGGTTATGGCGTTGGTACCCGCAGATTTCTTCACTTGGCGAGCTTCTCACAAGCGAGACTGCCTCTGGAGCAGTCGCTGCATCCGCAGAGAATTCCGTCTTGCAATTTTCGCCTTGGCGGCGTGCACGGCGTTTGCCCTGGTCGCTTGCTTTGGCGCTGTCGTTTGAATGCTTTCGACCGGCGTCGTGGAAGGCGACTGGGTGGCGGCGATCGAAGGGTGGCTGGCAGGCTGCACAGCCATGGGTGCGGTTACGGGTGTCCTTCGCCGGGGCATCCTTGATAACTCCGATCGAACGAAGTTGTTCAATCGTGCCCCGCGCTCTAGTTGGCCCGGCGAACGACGGTTCCGGACGACATGCGCCGGGCCATAACCACCACGGGTTTCCCCCCGGAATGGCCTGTTCACGCTGGGTCTGATTCTTGGCGGAATTTGGCGCCCTGCAACGCCAACACAAAATCACTCTTGGGAACTACGGTCTTCGGGTGGCCCTGCCCGGCTCTTCGTTTACTGCGGCGACTATAAGTGTGCCCACTCGACCCAAGACAGCACGATCGGACATTTGCCTGTCTAGGCACGAAAGGCGTTGTCTTAAAAACCGCCGGTGCGAGCAGATGGATGATCGCGAACGAGTTGGTTTTGCGACGGTCGGCCGGTGTTACTTCATTGTCTGGATCGTGACGCTGCCGAGCTGATGGGTCGCAACAAGTATGCCGCGAGCAGCAAAGGTGGCCCCCACAAAGCCAGCAATCCGTAAATTACGAGCTCCACAACGTCCACGCTCATCTCCGATGACATGTCGCTAGCCAAGCTTTGCTCAGATTCGCGCTTGTTAAAAGCAAAACAGTTTGTGCATCGCAACCATGCTCGCTTCGGCTCCGTCGCCGATCGCACGCGGGCTGCGCACGCCGCGTGCTTAAGGACAGCTAAAGCGTCAGCTTGACGTTGCAGATGTCGTGTTCGACCGGGTCTGACTTCACCTCGAAACCGAGGCTCCGGCACATCGCGAGCATGACTGTGTTCTCGGCCAGGACGTCACCGGAGATCGCTTTCAATCCCTCGGACTTCGCATATTCGATGATCATCTGCATCAGCGCCCAGCCGAGCCCCCTGCCCTTGAGGTCCGACCTCAACAGGATCGCATATTCGCCGCTCTGATAGATCGAGTCCGAATGAATCCTGACCACGCCGACCGGCTCGTTGGCCGCCTCGTCGAACGCGACGAAGGCCATCGCCCGGGAATAATCGAGCTGGGTCAGGCGGGCGATGAACTCATGGGAAAATTCCTTCATCGGAGCGAAAAACCGCAGCCGCAGGTCCTGCATCGTGACGTGTTTCAACATCGCGTGGATCAGCGGCTCGTCTTCGGGCCGGATCGGACGAACGAATACGCGCCAGCCGTCCTTGACCTCGATGTGACGTTGCCATTGCGAGGGATAAGGCCGCACGGCGAAATTCGCAGGTCCCGACCCGCGAAACTTCCGCTCCACGCGCCCGATCACGACGCGCGCATCGACAGCGAGCACGCCGGCTTCATCGGCCAGCAACGGATTGATATCGAGCCCGCGGATTTCGGGAATGTCGGCCGCCATCTGCGCCAGCTTGACCAGAACCATCGCGACGGCGTCCGGCTTCACCGCCGGCACGTCGCGATAGGCGCGCAACAGCCGCGAGACGCGGGTGCGCTCGATCAGGCTGCGCGCCAGTTGCAGGTCGAGCGGCGGCAGCGCCAGCGCCTTGTCATTGATGATTTCAACCGCCGTGCCGCCGCGGCCGAACACGACGACGGTGCCGAAGGTCGGATCGTCGGCGAGGCCGAGAATGAGTTCGCGCGCCTTCGCCCGCAGCACCATCGCCTGCACCATCACGCCCGAAATCCGGGCCTCCGGCCGCAACGATCTTGCACGCGCGAGGATCTCGGCGGTCGCCTTGCGCACCGCATCCGCGCTGGTGAGGTTGAGCACGACGCCGCCGACATCGGATTTGTGCACGATGTCGCGCGACATGATCTTGAGCACGACGGTCGAGCCCTGCGCGAACAGCGCGTTCGCATGAGCGACCGCCTGCTCGGCATCGGCCGCGGCGAAGGTCGGCACGACCGCGATGTCATAGGCATCGAACAGCCGCTTGACCTCGATCGGATCGAGCCAGGAGCGGCCGTCGGCGAGCGCTGCGGCAACGATCTGCCGCGCTGCGTCGGCATCGGGCGCGAACTCACTCGGCATGGCGGGCGGAACCTGCGCCAGCGTCTCCACCAACTCGCGATGGCGGACCAGATGCATGAAGCCGCGCACCGCGTCGTCTTCGGTCGGATAATTCGGAATGCCGGCCCCGCTCAACAGATTGCCGATCGACGGCTCCGCGCCGACCCAGACCGCGAGAACGGGCTTCGGCGCCCCGCGATGCCCGGCGCGATATTCCTGCACCACCCCGGTCACAGCAGCGGCGATCTCGTCGGCGCGCGCAATCGCCGTCTGCACGTTCATGACAAGCACGGCGTCGTTTTCGGGGTCGGCCAGCAACGCTTCCAGCGCTGCGGCATAGCGCGCGGGATCGGCGTCGCCGACGATATCGACCGGATTCGATTTCGACCATGTCGGCGGCAACGTAGCTTCCAACTTCTCGCTGATCGCCGGCGAAAGGGCTGCGGGAATACCGCCAAGGTCGACCAGCCGGTCAATAGCCAGCACGCCGATGCCACCGCCATTGGTCAGGATCGCAAGCCGCTTTCCGGGCGGCGATTTGAGCCGCCCGAGCGTTTCGGCACAGTCGAACAGTTCTCGAAGATCCGAGACCCGCAGGATGCCGGCGCGCTGAAACGCGGCGTCGTAGACGGCATCGGCCCCGGCCAGCGCGCCGGTATGGGTTGCAGCCGCCCGTGCGCCTTGCGCCATCCGGCCTGACTTGACGACCACCACCGGCTTCACTCTGGCGGCAGCGCGCGCCGCCGACATGAACTTGCGCGCATCCTTGATCGCTTCGATGTAGAGCAGGATGGCGTGGGTCTTTTCATCCAGCGCGAAATAATCGAGCAGATCGGCGATATCGACATCGAGTTGGTCGCCGATCGAAACAATGCCGGAAAAGCCAACGGCCCGCTGCGCCGCCCAGTCCACCATACCAGCGGCAATGGCGCCGGACTGCGAGATCAGTGCCAAATGTCCCGCAGCCGGCATATGTGCGGAAAAGCTCGCATTGAGACTGACGCCCGGCATCATGATGCCAAGGCAATTCGGGCCGATCAGCCGCATGCCATATTTTTGCGCGGCCCGCTCGGCTGCATCCGCCAGCGAACCCGGACCGTGGCCGAGCCCGGCACTGACAATGACGGCGCCTGCCGCGCCGCGGCGGCCCGCCTCATCGATCAGGCCCGCGATGGTGTGCGCCAGGGCGGTGAGGACAACGAGTTCGGGCGCAAAAGCCAGTTCTGCGATGCTGCCGACGGACGCGACGCCGTCGATCTCGTGATAACGTGGGTTAACAAGACCGAATTCGCCCTTGAATTGGGCTTTGCGAATATTGTTGAGAATGGCACGGCCAACCGAGCCATGGCGCGGACTGGCCCCGACCAGCGCGACCGAATGCGGCGAAAGCAGATTTTTCAGACGATAGGTGGACATCGTTCTCCGGTGCCGGCAGGTCGCGGCCTTCTGTGAGCCCGGGCAGATGTTCAACGCAATCTGCCCCTTGCGCGGCAGGTTAACGCCGGAATGGTTCCCGCGCGTGACAAATCGTGCTCAGCCGGGTGCACCCGTCGAGATCTGTGACGAACGTACTCGTCTGGCTATTTGGCCGATCAATTCAGAGCGCGGCCACTGATCAGGTTGGACGTCGCCGCAATCATCTGCTCGCCATGCTTGAACAGCCGTTCGGAGTCGCGGCGGAAGAAGTCGAGCTGATGCTGGCCGCATTCCTGGCACATCGTGGTAATGTCCCTGACGGAATGCGCGCCCGCCATCTTCGTGACGAACTCCGTGAACAGATGCATCTCGGTCTGCGTTCGCTCCAGCATCTCGTCGCCGAGAAACACCATTTCCTCAAGCATCATCTTCTGCGTGCCAAGCATGAACTCCAGCGCGCCCTGGTTCAGTTTGGCGGCTTCCGCTTCTGCATTTGCGGCTGCTGGAAAGGAACCAAATGCGGCCCGCTCAGACAATTCTGACATGACGATCTCCGATTTCTGAGTTTCCGCCGAAACGATATTGAGCGGCTTCGCGTCGAACATTGAGGCACATCAAGCTGGCGTCATTGCGACCGCAACCACAGCCAGGATGGCCCAAGGCAGGGAACTCGCCGGGACGAAAGGTCACATCCCCTGCCCACGCGAGATCAGTGCGACATCAGCACCGGTACGGTCATGCTGTCGAACATGCTGCGCGTGACACCGCCAAGAATTCGCTCCTGCAACCGCGAATGGCCGTATCCCCCCATCACAAGGAGGCCCATATTGCTTTCGGCCGCGACCGACAGAATGGCGCCCTGAACGGCGCCGCGATCCGCGGTCAGCCGCTGTACCCGGGCCGCAATGCCGCGCCGCCCCAGATGCGCGACGAGATGGTCCGAGGAAGTTTCACCAGCCTCCTCATTGGCCGCAATCACGGTCACGGCCTTCGCGCCCATCAGAAACGGCATCGCATCGCGCCACGCGCGGGCCGCCAGGCGGCTGCCGTCCCAGGCGATGCCGACATGCTGGGCGTCCAGCGGCCCCTTGTGGATATAGGGAACCATCAGCATCGGCCCGCCGGAATTGAACAGGATCTGCTGCGGAATCTCGTTGTCGTAGCTCGCCTTCGAGGATTCCGGCTGCAGCACGATCGTCATGTCGTAAAGCCGGGCAAGCGCGCTGATGATCCGCCCGGCGTCGGCGGGAATTGTCGCGAAGGTCCTGGTGCCGTAGGCGATTTTGGCGAGCTTGGCCTCAATCTCGAACATGGCGATCGCGGCGTTCGCTCTTTCCTGGGCGCGATCCTGTTCAGCCACCATGACGGCTCCAGCAGCGGCGCCGCCCTCGACAATCATCCCGACGGCACTCCTCGATTCATAGCCGATGGCGACCGCATCGAGATGCGACCGCCGCGCAATGGTCAGCGCGACAGCGACGTCAATCACCGGCCTGACCGAACGCTCGGAGGGAATATGAACCAGAATGTTCCTGAACATCGCCATTCTCCCACACTTCGCGAGGGCATGCGGCCCCCGTCCCGGATTGCTGCCGGCAAGGTAACCGACGAACCGATGGCCGAAGTTGACGCGCATCAAACCCGGAAATGCCGAACGGCAGCGCATGCGAACGGCGACGTCAGCGGACTCCGGCGTATTTGAGGTCGTGATGAGCCGCGATGGCGTCGCCGAGCAGCTTTTCCTTTCGATGGCGATAGCCCGGCGGATGCTTCTTGCCTCGTTTGCCATTTTCTACCTGCGGCGACCCGCTGGCAAGATCGGCGAAGCGTTTGAGATCGCGCATGTCGCCCAATGCACGCTGCAATCGTTTTGCCGGCCGGTGCCGCTGATGGAATTCGCCCCGCCCCTGCAGCGCGACGGTTTTCGTGAGCGCTTCCAGCATGTAGCGTAAGCGTTTGGCCTTGATCCGCAGCCGGTGACGGCGTGACGCCCCCAAGGTCTTCAGGCTCCGCCCCTTGCGGACCAGCCGTTCGTGCCAGCGCGCGAGCTCGCGCGTGCAATAGGATTGCAGAGCCTCCGCATCCGTGCGCCGTTTGTAGCGCGCGAGCCACGGTCCTTGCCTGATCCAGCCAGCCATGGCCGCGACCAGGCGTTGCGTCCGAGCGGAGCGCAGGCAGCGCACCAGGCGGCGGTGGTCCCGCACCTGGCGCTGATCGAGCTGCTCGCCGATCGTGCCCTGCGCCCACGCGCGGTATCGCTTGCGGCGCGCATATTCCAGGACGACGTCGCTGTCGCGCGCGGCGCCGAGCGGGCCATTGAGCCAGGCGATCTCCTTCTTCAGTCGTAGCCATTCCGCATCGACCACGATCGGCGCGAAGAACGCCACGGCGGCGCGCAGCCGCGTGATCGCGACCCGGATCTGATGCACGGCCTCGGCATCGCCGGCGCACGCGCTGCTGTGATGGGCCTTGATGTCAGCGACACACTCCAGCGTCATCTTCTGGAATGCGGTCGCACAATCGAGCCCCGCCGCTTCAGAGGCCTTTTGTCGGCTGGACGTTCTTGTTTGACCGTTTCTCATCTTCAGTGCTCGCCCGGCACCGCAAGCAAAGAAACACGGGCGCTGCGCAGCGACTGGCCCGGTGTGCCTGAGGCATCGATCATGCGCCAGTTTACCGCACCGATTGCGAAAGTCTCCTGCTCCAGGGCAACATTTCGTGTTGCATCAGACCCTGCCTTCCGCGATCCGCACCAGCCGCGTCGCGAGATCCCTGGTGAGAAAGGACAGGCCGGCGAAGCGCGCGCCAGGCATGGCCGTAACACCTGCAGTTTCGGTTCATTCCGCTCCCTGCAGACAGGCGTTTTCGGTCATTTCGTGGAGTGACTTATCCCCGCACGCTCTCGGTCAACCCACGCATGATGTCCTCGCGCGCGATGATCCCGACCAGCCGCTGTTCGGTATCCAGCACAGGGAGACTCTTCATCCGGTGGTCCACCATCAGTTGCAGGACGCGGGTCAGTTTTGTTGCCGGATCGACATAGATGAATTCCGGCGTCATCACATCCACCACCATCCGCGACAACAAATCGTCGTAGGCCGGAACCATGCGCCCGGGGTTGAACGCAAAGCATTTCAGGAAGTCGAAATTACTCACGACGCCGACGATGTCATCGCCTTCGCGGACCGGGTAACAGTTGAAATCATCGGCCTCGAACATCTTGTGCAACTCGCGCATGGTGGTGTCGCGCGCAACCGTCTTCACCTTGCGCGTCATGTATTGCCCGGCGGTCGCTTCGAGAAATCTATGCACGGGGCTTCCTCGTCATTGTGAATCCTTAACGGGACAGGAACGCACAGCGGCGCGATTCAGTTGCAAGGTGGCGCGTAACGGCATCCTAGAGGCCAGCCACGCTTCGAATCTGACCTGGATCAAGAATCCCGCCCGGCTCTTCCAGGCATCTGAAATCAAGCATTCTGCAGCACTCCACGCCGACAAACTCTCATTTCATATCAACGAGATATGAGAGGTTTGTAATTTCGTTTCGCTGCTATTTCACACGCTCGATTTAATGCGATATCTGATAAGCGAGAGCAGCCTGGAAGGCGAAGCATGATCGACCCCGACCGTCCTTTTCGAGATCAAGATCCGCTCGACCAGAACGTGCGCAGCGGTGCCGAGGGGGCGGGCGTCGGCGCCTGGGATCTCGAGTTGTCGACCCGGAAGTTGAGCTGGTCCACCGCCACCCGAAAACTCTTCGGCGTCGGACCGGATGCACCTGTCGACTACGACCTCTTTCTTTCCCTGCTCAATGCGCAGGATCGCGATCGCACGGCAAGGGCCATGCAAGCGTCGATCGACACCGGGTGCAATTTCGACGTTCAGTGCCGAGTACACCGGCATTCGGATGAAGGGCACTGGGTACGCGCGGTTGGCACGACCATCAATGGTCCCGATGGCGCCCCCGCCCGGCTCAGCGGCATCATGATCGACATCAACCGCGAGAAACTCCTCGAGGACACGGTCAGGACGCGCGAGAGGCACTTTCGCTCGATTCTGGATACGATTCCGGATGCGATGATCGTGATCGACGAGCAGGGAATCATGCAGTTCTTCTCCAGCGCCGCCGAGCGTCAGTTCGGTTACGGTGAATCCGAGGCGATCGGGAGGAATATCAGCGAGCTGATGCCGGAGCCGGATCGCAGTCGTCACGACGCCTACATCGCCCGCTACCTCAAGACCGGCGAACGGCGCATCATCGGCATCGGGCGCATCGTCACCGGCATGCGCAGGGACGGCACGACGTTTCCGATGCACCTCACCATCGGCGAGATGCATTCGGGGGGAAAGCCCTTCTTCACAGGCTTCGTCCGCGATCTCACCGAACACCAACAGACCCAGGCACGGTTGCAGGAACTGCAATCCGAACTGGTCCACGTCTCGCGTCTGAGCGCGATGGGCGAGATGGCTTCCGCCCTCGCCCACGAACTCAATCAGCCGCTGTCGGCCATCAGCAATTACATGAAGGGATCGCGCCGCCTGCTGGCTGATAGCACCGACGCCAACGCGCCGAAGATCGAAATGGCGCTCGATCGCGCCGCCGAACAGGCCATCCGCGCCGGCGACATCATCAGACGATTGCGCGACTTCGTCGCCCGCGACGCGTCCGAGAAGCGCGTCGAGAGTCTTTCAAAAATGATCGAAGAGGCCGGCGCGCTCGGGCTCACTGGCGCCCGCGAACAGGGCGTGTTTCTGCGCTTCAACCTGGACCCGACGTGTGACCTGGTGCTTGCCGACAGGGTCCAGATTCAGCAGGTCCTGGTCAACCTGTTCCGCAATGCGCTGGAAGCGATGGCTGTCTCGACGCACCGCGAGCTGATTGCCTCAAACACCAAGGCTGCAGATGACATGATCGAAATTGCCGTTTCGGACACCGGGTCCGGCTTCGCAGGCGATACGCTTGCGCACTTGTTCCAGCCATTTTTCACGACAAAGGAGACCGGCATGGGCGTCGGCCTTTCCATCAGCCGCACCATCATCGAAACCCACGGCGGCCGGATGTGGGCCGAAACCAACAGGTCCGGTGGCGCGACGTTCCGTTTCACGCTACCCGCGGCGCACGCCAAGGATATGACCGATGCCGCAGAGCGCTAAAGTTTATGTCATCGACGACGATCCGGCGATGCGCGACTCGCTGGATTTCCTGCTGAGCGCCGCCGGCTTCAACGTGCGTCTTTTCGATTCCGCGCAAGTGTTTCTGAACGAGCTTGCGAACCTGGAGGCCGGCTGCGTGGTCACGGACGTCCGCATGCCGGGCATCGACGGTATGGAACTGCTGCGTCGGTTGAGCTCGGGCCCACGAAAGCTTCCGGTCATTGTCATGACCGGCCATGGTGACGTGCCCCTCGCCGTCGAAGCGATGAAGCTTGGGGCGCTCGATTTTCTCGAAAAGCCGTTCGAAGATGACCGGCTGATCGGCATGATCGAAACCGCTCTCGCTGAGCGCGAGAGCGGCTCGAAAAGCGAGGCCGTGTCGGCCGATATGGCGGCCCGCGTCGCCAGCCTTACCCAGCGCGAACGCCAGGTCATGCAGGGGCTGGTGACGGGGCAATCGAACAAGGCCATAGCCCGGGAGTACGACATCAGCCCGCGCACGGTGGAAGTCTATCGGGCCAATGTGATGACGAAGATGCAGGCCGGTAACCTTTCCGAGCTGGTGCGGTTTGCAATCCGGGCCGGGGTCGTCGAAGATTGAGCCAAGTCAATTCGGGAACCGGAAGAACGTCTATTTTGTCACAATGACCGACACCCGAAACAGCGCCACCGGTGAAGCCAGGGTCGGCCTTTCGCCAAGGAAAGCGATGATTTACGTCGTCGATGACGATCACGACGTCCGGACGTCGCTGCAATTTCTGTTCGAGACCGAGGGATTCGACGTCCGCACCTTCCGCAGCGGAAGCGCGTTGCTCGGCTCTTCCACCCGAAACCGCGCGGATTGCCTTGTCGTCGACTACAAGATGGCGGAACTCGACGGTTTGGAACTGGCTCTCCGGCTGAGAAGGCTCGACGTCGCCACCCCGATCATTCTGATGACGGGTTATCCAGACGAGAGCATCTCAGCCAAAGCAAGCTCGGCCGGCGTGCGCCAGATGCTTTTGAAGCCCTGCCTTGAGGGCAACCTGGTCGACTGCGTTCGAAATGCCATTAAGACCCCGACCGCGACAGCTACGTAAAACCCCGTAAGGGCCTCCCCTTAGGATATCGCCCCAAATATCGGGCAGCAAAGCTCCCGGATACACCAAAGCCATCCCGCATCGAGGAGATGGCAAAATGCTCACCCAGACGATCACCGCCCCGGCAGTCACGGCAGTCACGGCAGCCAAGGTTGTCCCCGCCCCGCGCGCCCAGGCCGTTCCGACCGTCGACCAGTTCAGCGTGATCGCGAACTCCGCGGGTGCGATTGCCAGCGAGTTTTCCTACCGGAAGGACGAGGAAATCTATGGCGAGGGCGAGCCTTCCGAATATGTCTATCAGGTGATCCGCGGCGCGGTCCGCACGTACAAGCTGCTCAACGACGGACGACGCCAGATCGGCGCGTTCCATCTGCCCGGTGACGTATTCGGCCTCGATGCCGGCTCGACCCATCGTCTGACGGCTGAAGCGATCGCCGACACCACCGTCCGTCTGGTGAAGCGCCGCAACCTGGAAGCCGCTGCGGGATCGAATGTCCAGGTCGCCCATAACCTCTGGACCATGACCGCAAGCGACCTCCGGCACGCCGAGGACCACATGTTGCTGCTGGGCCGCAAGACCGCGATGGAAAAAGTTGCCACCTTCCTGCTCGAAATGGACCGTCGGCTTGCCAAGGCCGGCATGATGGCACTGCCGATGTGCCGCCGTGACATCGGTGACTACCTCGGGCTAACGCTGGAAACCGTCTCGCGGGCGCTTTCACAACTCAGCGATCAGGGTATCCTGGTGTTTTCGAGCGCCCGTCAAATCGTGCTGCGCAACCGCCAGCGGCTGGCAGACATGGACGCATGAGAGTATAAGCTGGCCGCCAGCGCGCCGGAAGGATGGGAGGGCAAGATGAATAATTATCGGGTCTCCTTCTACAAGGATCTCTGTAACTCCGACGGCCACAGCTTCAAGTGCCTGCAGCGCCAGATCGAGGTCCAATCGGTCGGGCCGTCCCAGGCACTGGTGTTGGCGGAGCGGTTGGTCGACAACGAACGTCTGAACGCCGATTGCGTCGAGGTCACGCACCTGGCGGACCATCCCGAGTTCGAACATCCGGCGTGCTATACGCCCGCCCCCGGCAAGCACGCATGGAACCGCGTCGCGTAATGAATTGACCACGCCGCGGGACGTGAATCGAAGCCCCCGCGGTTGCGCGGTCGCCTGTTGGCCGCGTTCGCTGTCGGCACCGTTCGACCGACGGCTTACCGATCGGATCGCGCTTCCAGGTCGTGGACGGCCTTGAAGCCATGCGAAGCCGCCTGCAGCGCCTCGTCGATATCGGCTGGGCGATGCGCCAAGGACAGAAACATATTGTGCTGAGGGTGAAAGAACGCGCCGTGGCGTAGCGCGGCCGAGCAGAACACTCTGCCCTTGCGTACTTCAGGGTCAGCCTCGAACAGCATCAGCGGCATCTGCGGCGGGCCGCTCTGGCGGATCGCGACGCCATGTTCTTTCGCCAGCGACGCCAGTCCCTCGCGTAACCGCAGGCCCATCGCGCGGATATGCCCGGCCACGTCAGTCTCGCGCGCGATCCGCATCGTCGCCCGCGCCGCCGCCATCGCCACCGTGCCGCACCAGAACGAGCCCGTGACGAAGACCTTGGTGGCGGCTTCGCGAAAGCGATCGTTGCCGGTGACGGCAGCCAGCGCATAGCCGTTGGCGATCGCTTTGCTCCAGGCGCACAGGTCCGGACGCACGCCGAGCGTTTCCCAGCTCCCCCTGACATCGAGGCGCAGGCCCGCTCGCACCTCATCGACAATCAGAGCGGCATCGGCGGCATCGCATGCCGCACGCGCGGCTGCCGCAAATTCCTTCGTTGGCAGTTCGAGATCGCGTCCCATGTCGTGGCGGAAAGCCGTCACCAGTATCGCGGCCAGATCCTTGCCCGCCTCTTCGACGGCCGCCCGCAGGCTCTGCACGTCGTTGTACTCGAAGTGCAGGAGATGCGCGCGGTCCTCGGCCGTCACCCCGGCAAGGCTCGGCGAGCACCACGGCAGCGCGCCGTGATAGCTGCCACGTGCGACCAGCACCTTGCGGCGACCGGTGCCGGCGCGCGCGATCGTCACGCAGCACGTAGTCGCGTCACCGCCGTTCTTTTGAAACATCGCCCAATCGGCATGCGGTAGCATGGCGACGAGATCTTCGGCGAGTTCCACCATGACCTCCCCTGGGCCGTTGAAGCAATCTCCTTTGGCAGCCTGCGCCTCAGCCACCGCCTGAACTTCGGGATGCCGATGGCCGAGCAGGATGGGGCCCCAACTGCACATGAAATCGATATATTCGCGCCCATCGACGTCGCGGACACGGCAGCCCTCCGCGGAGGCGAAGAATTGCGGATAGCCTTCCGGGAGCCGCGCAGCGTTAAGATGGCCCCACATGCCGCCTGGAACCACCAACCGCGCCCTCGCTCGCAACATGGCATCCGCTGTCTGCGTTTCGCTCAACAGCGCCGTAGGCTGGGTCATGACGTTCTCTTGTTGGGTTTGCAGGGTCTGCCTTCTTTCTGTCGCCTATGATTGTATCGCGATCAATTCACGGTCAACTGCGATCGCAGCCAGATGGCCTTTGGCGCGCGAAACAGGTAGAATAGTCGATAGGCCGCAGCCTTGCCCGCTCACCTTTTACCAATCCGTTTTGGAGTAACCGTTGAACGCTCGCTGTCGCATTGCCTTCGTCGCCCTCCTCGCCTTTGCATCGACGGCCGCCCCGGGTGTCGCCCTCGCACAAAGCGCGATTGCTGCAGCAGTCGCCAAACCGGTATCGCTGCCGGACATTGCAATCGGATCTGCGAACGCACCAATCACCATCACCGAATATTCCTCGATGAGCTGTCCGCATTGCGCAGCCTTCGGCCAGAATGTGTTCCCGATGCTGCGGTCGAAATATATCGATACCGGCAAGGTACGTTTCGTGTTCCGGGAATTTCCGCTCGACATCAAGGCCGCCGCGGCTTCGATACTGGCGCGCTGCATCGGCAAAGGCGACTCCGAACAATACCTCAGAGCAGTCGAGATGTTATTCAAGCTGCAGGACCGCCTGATGGCCCAGACCAAGGAGACGCTGATCTATGTCGGGAGGCAGCACGGCATGAGCGAGCAGGACGTCAAGACCTGCGAGGAAGACCAGGCGCAGTTCGACAAGCTGAACGCCGATCAGCAATACGCGCATCGGGAAGTGAAGGTCACCTCGACGCCGACTTTCTTTCTCAACGGTGTACGGCTGCAGGGCTCGATGTCGTTCGAGGAGCTGGAAGAACGGATCAAGCCGTTGCTCAAGAAATAGCGCCCGCCTGCCGTCGCAGTAGCCCCTTGCCCGGCGAGGCCGGCTCGCCGATGATGGCCCCAACAAACATATTGGGGAGAGCGCCATGGTCGCGGCTTTGCGCGTAGTGTTGGCAGCGGCGTGGCTGCTGTCCGGCGTCGTTGCGTCATCGGCGCAAGGCTATCCGAGCAAGCCGGTGCGTGTCGTGGTCGGCTTTCCCGCCGGCGGACCGACCGATGCCATCGCCCGCATCGTGGCCCAGAAGCTTACCGACAATCTCGGCCATCAATTCTTCGTCGAGAACGTCGGCGGTGCGGGCGGCAATATTGCGTCCGGCCAGGTCGCGCGCGTGACGCCGGACGGCTACACCATCATGGTGATCAGCACCGGCTTCGTCGTGAATCCCAGCCTCTACGCCAAGGTGCCGTATGATCCGGTCAAGGATTTCGCGCCGGTGACGCTGGTCGCGGTCTCGCCGAATGTCGTGGTGGTCAACCCGCAGGTTGCTGCCAAGACGCTGCCCGAACTGGTGCAGCTCATTCGAGACAATCCCGGCAAGTACGGCTTTGCCGGTCCCGGCATCGGATCGACGCCGCACCTGGGCGGCGAGCTTTTCCGGCTGGCCTTCAATCTCGACCTGGTGCACGTGCCTTTCACAGGTGCTGGGCCGGCGATCCAGGCAACGGTCGGCGGGCACACGCCGATCGCCTTCACCGCACTGCCGCCTGCCCTGTCAGCGGTGCAGAGCGGACAACTACGCGCGCTGGGCGTGGCGTCAACCGAACGTGCCGCCGGGATGCCCGACGTGCCGACCTTCGCCGAACAGGGCGTGAAGGATCAGGACGCCGACACGCTCACGGGCATCGTCGCGCCGGCGGGGACGCCGAAAGAGATTGTCGATCTGCTTTATCGTGAGATCGCCAAAATCGTCGCCCAACCGGACGTCAAGGAACGCCTCACGACGCTCGGCTTCAAGGCGGTTGCGAATACGCCGGGTCAGTTCGGTGCGCGTATCAGGCTGGAGATGGACAAGTGGGGCAAGGTGGTGCGCGACGCAAAGTTGCGGATCGAATAGCCTGCTCAGCGCTACAATGGCGTCGGTTCCGCGATCTTCATGAAGGTCAGGCCGATACGGTTCTTCTGGATCCAGGCGACCCGGCACTCGTGCACGATCGAGGGATCCTTTGCCATCACCAGGCGAAAATGCTGCGGGACGAAGGCCGGGTTGTCGACATCGATCGCCGCTCCCTCGCGCGAGATATTCCGCACCACGCAGGGCATGACGGAGCCGCCCGACGAAACATAGGCAGGCTCGTCGGTCTCCGTTCGCGGATACTTTCGCTTCTCTTCCATCCCGTCCGTCCGCCCCAACCGATTCCGACCAAGCCGCAAAGCTAGCGCAAAACCTTAAACAAGTTGGCGCGTACCCGGAAACCGGAATAGGCGCAGTCTGTGGCCGATACGACTTTCTTCGGGCTCCATTGTGCAGAGCGGCACGGAATCCCGATCGCTTATTCGCAGATGTACTCCGCGTTGCCATGGACTTGCCGATCGCGGCGATGGCACGATAGCCTTTCCACCAATGACTGGCACACATACGCGATGGACCTGACGGCATGGTCTTGAATACACCGATCGCAAACTCTGCCGATCTCGCCGGCGACCAGGCGGTGATCGCCCGGGCTGAGGCCATACGTCCTGACGTCGCGGCAGCTTCCGATGACATCGAGACCGCGCGCCGGCTGTCGCCCGCGGTGCTCGACAAGCTGCACGATGCGCAGCTGTTCCGGCTGTTATTGCCCCGCTCGACCAACGGGATCGAAACCGATCCCATAACCTTTTTCCACGTCATCGAAACCATCGCCAAAGCTGATGCTTCCACCGCCTGGTGCCTCAGCCAGGCCGGCGGTTGCGCGATGTCGGCGGCCTATCTCGACCTGCCGGTGGCGCAGGCGATCTTCGGCGATCCGCGCGCGGTGCTGGCGTGGGGACCCGGCCCCAGGGTTCGCGCGGTCGAATGCGAGGGCGGCTACCGGGTGACGGGCGTGTGGTCCTTTGCGTCCGGTGGCCGGCATGCGACCTGGCTCGGGGCGCACTGCCCGATCCATGCAGCCGACGGTTCGCCCAAATACGACGTCAACGGCGTCCCGCTCGAGCGGACCATGCTGGTACGCTCCGAGGACGTCGAGTGGACCGACATCTGGAACACCGTTGGCCTGCGCGGCACCGCCAGCGACCAGTTCGCCCTCAACGATTTCTTCGTGCGCGCGGACCATTCGATTACCCGCGAGTTCGACCGGGAATGCCGCGAGCGCGGGCCGCTCTACCGCATGAGCAACCACACCTGTTACCAGGTGGGCTTTGCCGGCGTCGCCTGCGGGATCGCCCGCACCGCGCTCGACAATTTCGTCGAGACGATGCGCAACAAGGTGCCGCGTGGCGCAAAGCTGTCGTTGCGGGACAATGCCGTGGTCCAGTGCAACCTCGCCCAGGCGGAAGTCAATCTCCGCGCCGCGCGCGGCTACGTGCTGCAGTCGATGGCCGATACCTGGAAAGATCTCTCCGCGGGCGCGACCATCACGGTGGCCCAGCGCATGAACATCCGCATGGCCTCGACAAACGCCATTCACAAGGCGCGCGAGGCGGTCGACTTTGCCTACAACGCCGCAGGCGCCACCGCGATCTTCGAGAACCATCCGCTGGAGCGCCGCTTCCGCGACATCCATACCGTGACCCAGCAGCTGCAGGGTCAGCTCAGGCATTTCGAAACTGTCGGCGCCTGGATGATGGGCGTCGATACCGACCTCAGCTTTGTGTAGGAGGACACCATGGGACTTGGCGGCTTGCAGCACTACACCATCGAACCCGCCGATCTCGAACGCACCAAGGATTTCTATTGCGATGTGCTCGGGCTGGAGAATGGCGACCGGCCGCCGCTCGATTTCCCCGGCTACTGGCTCTATTCCGGCGGCACCGCCACGGTGCATCTGATGGGTACGCGCAAGCCACGCGAGGGCATCGTGGTGCGGGGCACCGAGCGGAAGTACGAAGATACCGGGCGGCTTGACCACATCGCCTTCGCTGCGACCGACGTCGAGGGCATGCGCAAGCGCCTGCAGTCGAAAGGCGTCAAATTCCGCGAGAGCATCGTGCCGCGCACCGGCGATACACAGTTCTTCCTCTACGATCCCGACGGCGTCGGCGTCGAGCTGAACTTTCCGAAAACCTGAGCCCCCGCCCGCCGGATGACCGAGCTCAATTCGGCCGCATCCATGGCGAGCCCGAATTGGCTTTCGACCCGCTGTGGCGGCAAGGCGCACCTGATGTTGAGGTGCAACACTACCCGTCAAAGACTGAAGTTCCCGACAACGCCGCAAGTCAGCCATGACTAAGGCGTGAGTCCGTCAGGGATTCTTCATCATTGGAATGAGATTGGAGGGGCCGCGCCGCTGCGGCAGAGTAGCCGGGTGCCGCGCCTTTCAACCCTACCCCAGGGCATGCGTACCCGGCTATTCGTCCGGCGGGAGCCGGCTATAGCGTTTTCAAGCGAAGCATGCCCTCGGACTTGATCCGTGGGTGGACACCGGTTCGCGTCAAGAGAACGCGTTAAACAACAATCTAATCGAGCCCGCGCTCGTGGCTCAGATTGACCATTTCCTGAATAAAAGTCGCCTTTTGCTTGTCGTTCAGGCTGGTGAACAGAGGCTCGGCCGCATCAGCCACGTTGCGCTGATCCAGGGCGCGGTCGTTGAGGAACTGAGCCTCATTGCGCATCTGCTCGATGATATCATCGGGGGGATCGCGCTTGGCGCGTGCCACACGCAGATTGAGGCGATCGGCACCGTTATGACCGAGATAGTGCATCGCACTGTTGAACCCGGCCCAATGCTTTTCCTGTTCGGGAGTGAGGTTTAGCTCCTTCTTGATCCGCTCGATATTGGCGTCGCTATTGGCGACGATCTGCTCGGCCGTCAGTTGCGGCGCGCCGGCCTGGGTGAGAACGGCGGGCTGCTGCGGTTGTTGCGCCTTGGCGGTCTTCGTAGCCTTGCTCCCCTTCGCCGGCTTCGATGGCTCACCTTGTTTGGAAGCCTCACCTTGCTTGGAAGCCTCGCCTTGCTTGGAGGGCTCGCCTTGTTTGGCATCCTTTGCCGCCGGCGCCTGCCCTCCCTTGGTATTGTTATTGCCCCCGGTCAGCACACCGGTGACTCCGGTCACGACGCCCACGACGCCGCCAATGGCGCCGCCAAGCACGCCGCCGACCGGGCCCGCTGCCTTGTTGCCCTCGCGGACGCCCTTCTCGACACCCTGAACCACCTGCGCATCCGCAAGCCGCGGCGCGTTGAGAAGCATGATGGCGGCCAACCCCATGGCCGCACACACTTTCCACTGCGTGCACAGTTTGGATGTCGGGCTAGTCATTATTGGTCTCCGTGGTCGTTAACTAGGACTGGTGTCCTCGAATCTGAATCTTATCGTTTTAGCGACGAGCAAGTCTAGCGGCGGTGCCGACCGTCATCGCCGGCGTCGAAAGGCCAAACCCGTCGACCGGGAACCCCGGCACCACCGCAATCTCTAAACTCTCTCGCTTTCATGATGCCGTGTGCAACGCAATATGCCGCGCAGAGCCATTGCATTATTCCGAGCGCTGGAAATCGCACGCAACGTTAGTTCTAGAATGTCGCACATGTCGTTTCTCGACAGACGCATTTTATTCTGTTCTGATTGCGCAACCAAATCTCCGCGGGGCACGCCATTCCAAAGCGGCGCGATCGCGTGAAAGCCAATAAGAATAAGAGGAACGACAAGACGACAACAAGAAGCAAGCAAAGAGGAAACGCCATGTCACGCAAGAAGCTTTCTCGCCGACAATTCGTTGCTGCTACTGCACTGTCATCCGCTGCACTCATCACCGCACCCTATGTGCGCGGCGCCTACGCCGCCGGCAAGCTTTCGATCGGCTTCTGGGACCACTGGGTTCCCGGCGCCAACAAAGCTTCCACAGACATCGTCAATGCCTGGGCCGAGAAAGAAAAGGTTGAGGTTCAGATCGACTACATCCCCAGCCAGGGCAACAAGAACCTGCTGACGATCGCGGCCGAAGCGCAGGCCAAATCGGGCCACGACATCCTGGCGATGCCCACCTGGTGGCCGCATGCGCAGGCCGAGCTGCTGGAGCCCATGAACGACGTCGTGGAAGGCCTCATCAAGCAGAACGGCGAACCCAACGGCACCGTGAAATATCTCGGGCAGTCCAAGGGCAAGTGGCTCGCGGTACCCGCGAGCGTCGGCAGCCAGATCAAGGGCCCCTGCTCGCGCATCGACCTGATGAAGCAGCATGCCGGCATCGACGTGCAGGCCTTGTATCCGGCAGGTGCCCCGCCGAAGGCGGACAGCTGGAACCTGGACACCTTCCTCAAGGCCGCAGAGGCCTGCCAGAAAGGCGGCGTTCCGTTCGGCATCGGGCTTGGCGAGACCAGCGACAACGTCGATACGGCGGGCGCAATCTTCCAGTCGTACGGTGCAGCCCTTGTCGATGAGAAGGGCAACCTCACCGTCAAGACCGACGCGGTGCGCCAGGCGCTCGAATACTATAAGAAGCTGATCTCGTTCCTGCCGCCGGATGTGGGGGCCTGGGACGACGCCTCCAACAACAAGTGGCTGGTCTCCGGCAGGGGCGCCATGATCATGAACCCGCCGAGCGCCTGGGCGGTGGCCAAGCGCGACGCCCCGCAGGTCGCCGAGCAGTGCTGGAGCCATGGCTTCCCGGCCGGACCGAAAGGCCGCTACGCGCCCTACCTCGCCTACTTCTGGGGCACATGGTCGTTCTCGAAGAACAAGGAAGCGGCCAAGAGCGTGCTCCGGGCGCTTTCGCAACCGGATGCGATCGAGAAGATGTGCGTGGCGAGCGGCGGCTACGACCTCCCTTGCTACGAAAAGCTCACCACCCTGAAGGTCTGGCAGGAGGAAGGGCCGCCGAAGGGCACGCTCTACCACTATCCGAACCCGCACAACCACCAGACCCTTTCGATCGCCGCGGCGCCCGCCCCGCCGAAGATCGCACAGCAGATCTATACGCAGGCGACCCTGACCAAGATGTGCCTGCGTTATCACAAGGGCGAAGCGATGGAAAAGGTGCTCGCCTGGGCTGAAGGCGAGTGCGAAGGCTTCATGCGGAGCTGACGGACGGGATGTTATGGCGGCCTGCCTGATCGCAGGCCGCCATTCCGCATCCGCATTCAATGCGCGGGCCCGGCGAAACGATACAGGGATGAAACCACACCATGGCTGACGTCGCATTGCAGTCGAACCGGGCCGCCGCGCAAGCCGCGCGCAAACGCTCGAGCCTGCACAAAATGCTCAAGCGAAAATCGACTGTGGCGTTCCTGATGACGCTGCCGCTCATCCTCCTGATCGCGACCCTCGTGATCTATCCGGCATTCTACGCGCTGCATCTGGCGACGTTGAACAAGTCGATGCAACGCTTCGTCGGGCTCAGCAATTTCGAATTCCTGTTCAAGCGCGAGACGTTCTGGCTCGTCGTGAAGCAATCGTGCATCTTCGCGATCACGGCCGTCATCTTCAAGGCGCTGCTTGGTTTCATCGTCGCGCATTTCGTCCACAACATCCCGGCCAAGGGACAGCGCAAGTGGCGCGGCATGCTGCTGGTGCCGTGGGTGATTCCGCCAGCGATGAGTACGCTGGCCTGGCTTTGGTTGTTCGATCCTTCTTACAGTGCGTTCAACTACACGCTCTCGTTCTTCGGCATCGGGCCGATCGCATGGACCGGCGATGAAATGTGGGCGCGCTTCTCGGTCATTCTCGTCAACATCTGGGTCGGCGCACCGTTCTTCATGATCATGTATCTGGCGGCGCTGAAATCGGTGCCGGAACAGCTCTACGAGGCCGCCGCCATCGACGGCGCCAATTGGTGGCAGCGCATCTGGTACGTCACGCTACCGATGATGCGAAACATCATCGCGATTACGACGCTGTTCTCGCTGATCGTGACGTTCGCCAATTTTGACATTGTGCGCATCCTGACCGCGGGCGGCCCGCTCGATCACACCCATATCTTCGCGACGTGGGCGTTCCGCATCGGCATCGAGGGCAGCGACATACCGCTGGGTGCCAGCGTATCTCTCTTCATGGTGCCGATCCTGGCGGTCGCAGCGATCTTCATCCTGCGCGACATCTCCAAACGCGGGAATGAAGCCTGATGACCACGGTAACAATCGACAAGGCCGGACCGACCCGCAAGGCAAAGTACGGCAGCATGAGCCGCGACCGCACCTGGGCGCTGCGCTGGTCGTATTTCTTCCTGGTGATCTTCGCCATTTTCTCGCTGACGCCTCCGATCTACATGCTCATCACGTCGTTGAAGAGCAGCGCGGAGATTTCGGCCGCGACCAATCCATGGTGGGTGTTCCACCCAACGCTCGAGAACTATGTCGGTCTCCTGACCTCGAACCAGTTTTTGCGCTTCTTCTGGAACTCAGCGATCGTCTCGATCTTCGTCGTTACGATCACCATGCTGATCTCGGTGCCGGCAGCATTCGCATTGGCGCGGATGCGGTTCTGGGGTTCTACGGTTCTCGCCACCGGTGTCTTCCTGACCTATCTCATTCCCGAGACACTGCTCTTCATCCCGCTCTTCAAGATGTTTGCCGTCATTGGCGATTGGACCGGCGTCCAGCTCATCAACAGATGGTATGTGCTGCTGATCCTCTATCCGACCCTGACGGTCCCGTTCTGCACCTGGATCATGATCGGCTATTTCGCTTCGATCCCGAAAGAACTCGATGAGGCCGCCATCATCGATGGCGCGTCGTGGTTTCAGACCCTGACCCGCATCTTCATTCCGGTTGCCTTTCCCGGCATCATTGCGGCGACCATCTTCGCCTTCACGGTGTCATGGGCGCAATTCCTCTATCCGCTGGTGTTCACCACGTCGACCGATCAACTCGTCATGCCGGTCGGTATCATCACCACCCTGATCAAGGGTGACGTTTTCAACTGGGGACAGATCATGACCGGCGCCCTGCTCGGCGCAGCACCTCCGCTCATCATCTACGCTTTCCTGATGGACTATTACATTGCCGGCCTGACCGCCGGTGCGACGAAGGGTTGATCTCATGGCTGACGTGACGTTGCGTAAGGTTGTTAAGCGCTATGACGAAGTCGAGGCGGTGCGCGGCATCGATCTCGATATTGCCGACCATGAGTTTGTCGTGCTGGTGGGACCGTCGGGCTGCGGCAAGTCGACCACGCTGCGGATGATCGCCGGCCTGGAAGATATCTCCGACGGCGACATCATGATCGGCGGCGACGTCGTCAACGACGTGCCGCCGAAGGATCGAGATATCGCGATGGTGTTTCAGAACTACGCGCTCTATCCGCACATGACGGTCGCGGAGAACATGTCGTTCGGATTGCGGCTGAAGCGCTATCCGAAGGCCGAGATCAAGAGCCGCGTCGACGAGGCCGCGCGCATGCTCGATATCGTCGAGTTGGTCGACCGCAAGCCGAAGCAATTGTCCGGCGGCCAGCGTCAGCGTGTCGCCATGGGCCGCGCCATCGTGCGAAACCCGAAAGTGTTTCTGTTCGACGAACCGCTGTCCAACCTCGACGCCAAGCTGCGCGTGCAGATGCGGATCGAGATCAAGAAGGTGCACCAGAAGGTCCGCACCACGACGGTCTATGTGACCCATGACCAGGTGGAGGCGATGACGCTGGCCGACCGCGTCGTGGTGATGAACCATGGCCGGATCGAGCAGATCGGCACGCCGAACGAGCTCTATCACAAGCCGGCGACGAAATTCGTCGCCAGCTTCATCGGCTCGCCGGCGATGAATTTCATTCCCTGCCGGCTGGAGGATCTCGCCGGCAAGTTGCACGTCCGGCTGACCGATCGCGTCGTCTTCCCGCTGCCGCCGGCCCGCGCCGCCCGCTATCAGGGCGTCCCGCGCACCGACAAATTGCTGCTGGGGCTGCGGCCCGAGCACATCACCGAGGCCAAGCCGCATTCCGAGCCGGGCATAGAGACCTTCGATACGGTGCTCGATGTCACCGAGCCGATGGGAATGGAGACGCTGATCTATTTTACGATGGAGGGCACGCAGGTCTGCGGCCGGGTCAATCCTAATGCCGGCGCGCACGATGGCGGCCCGCTTCGATTGGCTGTGGACCTCAACAATATGCACCTGCTAAACGAGGTGACCGGCGTCGTCCTTTGACGGCGCAATTGCTGGAAATCAAGGGCAGGAAATGGCTACCAACAAGAAGAAAATCTTCGTCACGGAATCGATGTCGCAGCAAGGAAGAGCGCTACTCCACGCGCGAGACGACATCGAACTCGTCGAATTTCCCAACATGATTTCGCAGGAGGATTTCAATATCAAGCTGAAGGAGCATGCGCCGGTTCACGGCGTCGCCCTCGGCGGCACCCGCTTCGGCGAGCCCGAGCTCGAATCCTCCAAGGACATGCTGGTGGTGACCCGGATCGGCGTCGGGTTCGACGCCGTTGACGTTCCAGCACTCAGCCGCCGCAAGGTCCCGCTGATGGTGGCGGGCACCGCCAATTCGCCGTCCGTTGCCGAGCACGCCCTGTTCATGATGCTGACGCTCGCCAAGCGCGCGACGGAAATGCATTCGCTCGTCAGGGACGACAAATGGGCTGATCGGCTGGGGATGCTGCCCTACGACCTGTTCGGCAAGACGGCGCTGATCATAGGTTTTGGGCGCATCGGCACGCGCACCGCCAAGCGCTGCCTCGCGATGGAAATGAACGTCCTGGTTTTCGACCCCTACAAGCCCGCCGCCGACATCAAGGCCGCCGGCTGCGAACCGGTTGCCGACCTCGACGCCGCGCTGCCGCGTGCCGACTTCGTCAGCATCCATTGCCCGAAGAATCCGGAGACGGTCGGCATGTTCAATGCTGACAGACTGACGCGGATGAAACCATCAGCCTATCTGATCAACACCGCGCGCGGCGGAATCGTCGATGAGGCCGCGCTGCACGCCGCGCTGGTGTCCGGCAAGCTTGCCGGCGCCGGCCTCGACGTTTTCGCGCAGGAGCCCCCGCCGGCCGGTCAGGCATTGCTCGCCCTGCCGAACGTCATCATGGCGCCCCATGTCGCGGGCGTCACGGTGGAAGCCGTAGACCGGATGAGCGAGCAGACCGCTCGCAACATTCTGAGCGTGCTGGATGGCGATCCCGTGCGCCAGAACGTGATCAACCAGGACGTGCTCGGCTAAATCGTCCGCAATAGGTGACCCTGGGCACGGTCGGTCCACAGACCGGCCGGCAAGTGAGGTACGCGCATGGCCTTCAAGGAATACGGCAATTACGACGCGGTCGGCCTTGCCGAATTGGTTCGGAACAAACAGGTCTCGGCCAAGGAATTGCTCGACGAGGCCATTGCCCGCACAGCGAAGGTCGATCCGCAGATCAACGCGGTCGTGGTCAAGCATTACGACTATGCCGAACGCCAGATCGAGCGCGGCCTGCCCGACGGCCCCTTTACCGGCGTGCCGTTCCTCCTGAAGGACCTCGACCTCCTGGAGGGCACGCGCACGACCTTCGGCGCCACGGTCCTGAAGGATTTCGTGGCCGACCACAACGGCACGCTGGTGCAGCGCTTTCTCGATACCGGCGTCTCGATCTTCGGCAAGAGCTCGAGTCCCGAATTCGGCCTGATGCCGACGACGGAGTCGCGCCTGCATGGGCCGACCCGCAATCCCTGGAATCTCGAGCATTCTCCCGGCGGATCATCGGGCGGCGCGGCGGCGGCGGTGGCCGCCCGCATCCTGCCCGTCGCACATGCCAGCGATGGCGGCGGCTCGATCCGGATCCCCGCCTCCGCCTCTGGCGTGTTCGGCCTGAAGCCAACCCGGGCGCGCAATCCGCTCGGCCCCGATCGCGGCGAAGGCTGGGGCGGATTCGCCTGCGGCCATGTCGTGAGCATCAGCGTGCGCGACAGCGCGGTCATGATGGACGCGATCCACGGCCCGGAGCCATCGAGCCCCTACGTGGCGCCGCCGCCGGAGCGGCCGTTTTCGCAGGAAGTCGGCCGCAATCCCGGCCAGCTCCGCATCGCCTTCACCGACAAATCGCCGTATGGCGACGCCATCGATCCCGAAATCGCGGCGGCCGTGCGGGAAATTGCGAGCCTCCTGGCGGGGCTCGGCCATCACGTCGAGGAACGAGCGCCGGTTCTTGCCGCCGATCCGGCCGCAGTCATGACGACCATCGTTGGCAGTAACACCGCGCTGACAGTACGACTGATCGAGCAAAGGCTTGGGTGCGACGCGACGGAAAACGACTTTGAAATATTGACGCTGGCAAGCGCACACAACGCAAGGAAGACAACTTCGACCGACTATGTCGCCGCCCAGCTCGCAGCCTTCCAGATTTCGCGCTCGCTGGCGGCTTTCTTTGAGAGCTGCGACGTCTTCCTGTGTCCGACATTGTGCGCGCCGCCGCTGCGCATCGGCGAACTCAACACCATGTCGAAGGATCTGTCGCACATTGCCCCGATCCTGCGCCGCTATATGCCGGGGACTTCCATGTTCAACATGTCCGGCCAGCCGGCGATGTCGGTGCCGTTGGCCTGGAACAAGGCCGGATTGCCGCTCGGCATGATGTTCTCAGCCAGGTTCGGCGATGAGGCCACCCTGTTCCGGCTGGCAGGGCAGCTCGAACAGGAGCGACCCTGGAGGAACAGAATACCGCCGGTATGTGCTTAAACTCCGCCACAAAAGCGCCACGGATGGACAAAGCTCAGTCTTATTCGGTAACGAGGAAGGACACGGGGCGGCAACGGGGACATTGATTCTGCTCACGGCGCTCCGATCCGGAGGCTGAATCGTGACTCGAAGCGACCCGACCGACAACGCGCTGGCAGCCATCGCCAGCATTCTCGACCGCCCGGAGAGCCATCGCGAGCCCGAAAAGCCCGCGGTCGCGGAGCATGCGCCCGTGGCCCCTCCGCCGATCCCCGTGTCCCCTCCACCGATTGAGGCTCACGGCTACTCCAGGTTCGGCCCTGGGCCGATGGCCTCGATCCGCTTCAAGTGGACGGTCCGCCTCGACAATGGCGACTACTATGTCGACGAGACCATCGGGGAGAATTCCGCTCCGATCGTCAACGGCCCGATGTCGAGGGAAGCCGCGGTCCAGATGGTGGACGATCGCCAAAGCGACGCACGTCGGCGCTTCGAGCAATTGAAGAGCGAGATGACCGGACGCAGCGCCGCCGCCAATCTGGCTCACAAGGACAGTGCCGAGGCGTAACCTTCCGGCGCTGCAAGACGTAGTGGGGGATTGTCCCACCGTCATGCCCGGGCTTGTCCGGGCATCCACGTCTTCACTCGGGCCCCAAGGACGTGGATGGCCGGGACAAGCCCGGCCATGACAACTCTTTGAGATGGAGCGCTGCTCTAACAGTTATCTCGGCGGTCCCAGAAAATCCTTCTTGGCAAGATCGACGCCGGCATGGCGCAGGATGTCGTAGGCCGTCGTGACGTGAAAAAAGAACTGCGGCACGCTGAACGTCAGCAGCAGTGATTTTCCGGTGAATTTTCGCTGGGTGCCGTTCTTGAAAGTGAAAGCGACTTCCTTGTCGGCTGCGGCATCGATCTCGGCCCGCGGCAAGCCTTGCACGAAATCGATCGCCGCTGAAATCCGCGCCTTGAGTTCGGGGATATCGGGCTCGGTGTCTGAAAATGTGTGGGGAGCACGGCCAGCCAGCAGCCCGCCGGCAACGACCGCATGCCGGTTGGCTTCTCCCACCTGCTGCTTCAGGCTGTACATCGTGGGCGAGAGCCGCATGTCGAGAAGGACGGCAGGGTCGATGTTCCGGGCTTCGGCATGTGCCGAGGCCTGATCGAGAAGACCAGACAGATTCCCAAGATACGGCACGAACACGCCGACGGAAGCTTCGTGAAGCGAAATGGTCACGTTTCGATTTCTCCGGCTGGCTCCGCGTTGGTATCTGGTTTAAATCGGCGCCATCGCTTCAGAATGTCATCTATTTCGACAGTGGAGAAGACGTGATGCTTCGAGTGTTGACCAGTCTTGCAATCGCCCTGCTGTGGACGGTTTCCGTACACGCGCAGCAGCCGGCGAATTCCCGCCTCGACGACATCATCAAGCGTGGCACGCTGCGGGTCGGTATGACCGGCGACTATCGTCCCTTCACCTATTTCGACAAGACGACGTCGAAATTTACCGGTTTCGATGTCGACATGGCGGAAGCACTTGGCAAGGCGCTCGGCGTCAAGGTCGAATTCGTTCAGACGGCGTGGCCGGAGCTGATGAAGGATTTCGAAGCCGACAATTTTGACATCGCGATGGGCGGCGTCTCGATCACGCTCGACCGGCAGAAGAAGGGAATGTTCTCGACGCCGATCATGCGCGAGGGCAAGACGCCAATCGCCCGCTGTGCCGACAAGGACAAGTATGAGACCATCTCCGATATCGACAAATCAGGCACGCGCGTCATCGTCAATCCCGGCGGCACCAATGAACGCTTCGCCAAGGCGAACATCAAGAACGCCGAGATCAAGATGTGGAACGACAACGTCACGATTTTCGACGAAATCGCCAAGGGCAACGCCGACCTGATGATGACTGACTCTTCCGAAACCCGCTACCAGCAGAAACAGCACCCGGGCGTGCTTTGCGCGGTGCATCCGGAAAAGCCGTTCGACTTTGCCGAGAAGGCCTATTGGCTGCAGCGCGACATCGTGCTGAAGGCCTTTGTCGATCAGTGGCTGCACATCGCCGCGGAGGACGGCAGCTTCAGGAAAATCTATGCCGCCTGGTTCGATTGATTCCTGGCTGGACGAGCCTGTTTTGGCAGGAAATTGACCGTCAATTGGGGGCTATTTAGACTGCCAGGATCGAATTTGAACCAAAGCCGCTAGTACACGACTCATAATTTGAAAGTGATCTGGATCACGTTGGGTGAAGCTATTTGCGTAATAGCTTCGGGGGTGGGGTTCCCTGCTCAGGAGGTCGCAACAATGAAGAAGAGTCTCGCTATCGCCGTGCTCCTGCTGGCGAGCAGCCTCACCGCCGCGCAGGCCCAGTACACGTTTGAATATGGTGGCCGCACCATCACCATCGATCCCGATCGCGGCACGGTTCAAATTCCTGGCGTCTACGATAATACCGGCAAGAAGGCCAAGCGCCCGCGTGGCGAGGAAGGCGACCTCGATCGTCCGACCAGAAAGGCGCCGCAGCAGGCGAAGACCGCTCCACAGGCTGCCCCCGAGGCGGCAACCCCGGCTGCGCCTGCACCGGCTGAACAGGCGGCTGCGCCTGTACCAGCCGCCCCTGCTCCGGCCGCTCCAACCACCACATCGAGGAGCGAGCCCTCGGCCGCCACAGCAGCCGTTGCGCCGGCGGATACTGCTGCGCCTGCGCCAGCACCGCCCGCTGCTCCTCAAGCCGCTCCGGCCGCGCCGCCCGCGCCTGCTCCCGTTGCCGCGCCAGCGCCACCGCCGCCGCAACAGAAACAGGCCGCCGCCCCGGCAGCTTCGACACTTCCGTCTGCGAACTCACCGCTCGGCGTGTGGCTGACGGAGGAGAAGGAAGGCAAGGTGCGGATCGAACAGTGCGGCCCCAATATCTGCGGCTATTCCGTCGACAAGAAATCGAACCAGAACGGCGAGCAGGTCCTGATCAACATGAAGCCCGGCAAGGACAAGTGGAGCGGCCGGATTTTCGATCCGAATTCCGGCAGCACCTACGATTCGACGATCGCGCTGAAGGGCACCGACAGCCTGCGCGTTCAGGGCTGCGCCTTTGGCGGCATGTTCTGTGGCGGTCAGACCTGGACTCGCGTCAACTGACTGGCAAGCACTGCTGCGCATTCAACGAAGCCCCGCCGCATCGCGGGGCTTTTCGCTGCGCCCCGTCATCGCGTTCTGACGCGTGATGACCGTCACAGCCGTCATGCTACCATTGTCAGACCCTGATCGTGTCCAAACCAAAGGGGCACGTCATGGTAACGTCTCGGAAATCCTTAGTTGTCGCTTCGCTGCTTGCTGCACTGGGCTTTGCGACACCATCCGCAGCCGCGACATTCGACGGCGCCTGGAATGTGCAGATCGCCTCGTCGAACGCCGCCTGCAGCAGCGGCGCATCGGTCTCGATCGGAATCAGCAACGGCCAAATCGCCTCGAACAGCGCGACTGTAACGGCGTCCGGCCGCGTCGCAGATGCCGGTAACATCAGCGTGACATTGTCGAGCGGCCTGAAGCACGCGGTCGGCACCGGTCGCCTCTCAGGTACCTCGGGCTCAGGCACCTGGCGTGCCGCCCTTTGCTCGGGCACCTGGACGGCGCAGCGAAACTAGAAATCAAAAATCTAGAGCCCCGTTCCGATTCCATCGGAACGAAAAGGCTCTAACCGAGCTTCGCCGAATACTCCGCGTCAGTCACGTGCTCCATCCAGTTCACATAGCTGCCGTCGGCCGCTTCCTGCATGGCAATGTGGGTCATGGCGTTGGTCGGCGAAGCGCCATGCCAGTGCTTCTCGCCGGGCGGAATCCAGACGACATCACCGGGGCGAATTTCCCTGATCGGTCCGCCTTTGGCCTGCACCCGGCCGACCCCTGAGATGACATAGAGCGTCTGGCCTAGCGGATGCGTGTGCCAGGCCGTGCGCGCGCCAGGCTCAAAAGAGACGCGCGTCGAGGCCAGCCGTGCCGGCGCCTCGGTCTGGATGATGGGATCCTGCAGCACCGTACCGGTAAAATATTCGGATGGCGCCCGGCGCGTCGGCCGGGAGCCCGCGAGATGGATTTCCATGGAGTTGTCTCCCTTTTTCTCAGGTTATTTCTTGCTGGCCGCGTAGCGCGCCTTGGTCTCGGCGTTCATCGGATAGAGGCCGGGCAATGCCGCGCCGTTGTTCACCTCGTTGACGATCCAGGCTTCCATCCGCTCCTGCTCCGGCCCTTCGGCCAGCACATGGTCGAGCAGCGCCTGCGGGATCAGCACCGCGCCGTCCTGGTCGGCGACGACGATGTCGTTCGGGAATACCGCGACCCCGCCGCAGCCGATCGGCTCGCCCCAGCCGACGAAGGTCAGCCCGGCCACGGACGGCGGAGCCGCGAAGCCGTCGCACCACACGGGCAAATTGGTGCCGAGTACGCCTTCAATGTCGCGCACGACACCGTCAGTGATCAGCGCCGCAACCCCGCGCTTCACCATGCGCGCGCACAGAATGTCGCCGAAGATACCCGCGTCGGTCTCGCCCATGGCATCGACCACAGCAATGCAGCCTTTCGGCATGGCTTCAATCGCGGTGCGGGTCGAGATCGGCGACGACCAGGACTCAGGTGTTGCCAGATCTTCGCGTGCCGGCACGAAACGCAACGTAAACGCCGGTCCGACCAGCCGCGGCTGCCCGGGCCGCAGCGGTTTGGTGCCGCGCATCCAGATGTTTCGCAGGCCCTTCTTGAGCAGCACGGTGGTGATGGTGGCGGTGGATACGCCGGACAGGGTTGCGATGGCTTCGGGGGACAGGGACATCTGGACAGCAGGCTCCGGAGGGAATGGGTGAAAGGTAGCGCATCTTGCGGGGCGCGGGCATCGCGTCAAGGGCTCGTGGAAAAGAAGCGCGATCACAACATCTTATCGTCGGCATGCAGATTAATTTATTGAACTTACTGGCTGATTTCGCGCGAAGCGAATTCCACTCACGCCCAAAACACGCTACAGCTTGGGGCGAGCACAGAAGCTGTGAGACAGTAACGAGGCCATGGCCGCGACGCTTCCCCCGCCCCGCCTTTTGCCGAGTGGCGACTGCGCCATCACGGTGGAATTCAGCCGCAACATCGACGATGCCGCCAACCGGCGGGTGCTGGCGCTCGACCGCGCCATGACTGCTGAGCCGCTCACGGGTGTCACCGAGACGGTGCCGACCTATCGCTCGCTGCTGGTGCACTACGATCCTGTGCTGGTCGATTTCGACAAGCTTGGCGAAAAGATTCTCGCCCTCGCGCAGCGGCCGGTACCGGCAACGATAAAGACCCGGCGCTGGCGCATTCCGGTGGTCTATGGCGGCGAGCACGGCGTCGACCTCGAGGATGTCGCCAAAACCCTCAACACCACGCCCGACGACATCGTGGCGCGGCATGTCGCCGGCGACTACCGGGTCGCCATGATCGGATTTACGCCCGGCTGGTCCTATCTCAGCGGGTTGGAGAAGTCCCTGCACATGCCGCGGCGGCAGAACCCACGTCTGCTGACGCCGGCCGGCACCATCTCGATCGGCGGGGTGCAGACCGGCGTGCAGTGCCTGGCCGGCCCGAGCGGCTGGCACCTTCTGGGACGGACGGCGGTCCGCACCTATCAACTGCATCGCGATCCGATCTTCCTGCTGGAGCCGGGCGACAACGTCACCTTTGCAGCCATCGATGCCAAGACCTTCGCGGAGCAGGATCGCGCCGCCGAAGCTGGCGAATTCATTGCCGAGCAGATCGCCTCATGAGCAAGCTCGTCATTGCATCGATCGGCCCGGCGAGTTCGGTACAGGACGGCGGACGCCCCGGCGCCCAGCGTTACGGCCTGGTGCCGAGCGGCGCGATGGATCGGCTGGCGCTGGCGGCTGCGAATATTCTGGTCGGCAATGAGCCATTCACGGCGGCTGTCGAAGTCGGTCCGTTCGGAGCAAAATTCACCGCACGCGGCGGCGCGGTGCGCGTTGCGCTGGCGGGAGCCCCGCGCAATGCCGATATCGCCGGCCGCGCGGTGGCATCCGATACATCCGCAACTCTTGCCGATGGCGAGACTCTGACGCTGGGCTTTGCCCGAGGCGGATCGTTCAGCTATCTGGCGATCGAAGGCGGCATTGCCGGTGAGCCGATGTTCGGCAGTCTGGCCGTCAATGCCCGCGCCGGCCTCGGCAGCCCCTATCCACGTCCGCTGCAGTCGGGCGACGAACTGCAGGCGAAGGCGGCCAGCGGCACGGCGGAACGGCGGATCGAACTGCCGGCGACAACCGACGCGCCGATCCTCATAGTCTGGGGTCCGCAGGACGACGAGTTCGCCGACGAGACCAAGAAGCTGTTTGTCGACAGCGAATGGAAGATCTCGGCGACCAGTGACCGCATGGGCTACCGCCTCGAAGGCCCCGTGCTGAAGCATCTCCACGGCCACAACATCGTTTCCGACGGCACCGTCAACGGCAGCCTGCAGGTGCCCGGCAATGGCCAGCCGATCGTGCTGATGCGCGACCGCGGCACCAGCGGCGGCTATCCCAAGATCGCGACCGTGATTTCCGCCGACTTCGGACGGCTTGCGCAGATCCCCGCCGGGCGCGCCTTTCGCTTTCGGGCGGTCAGCATGGCAGAGGCGCAGGCCGAGGCGCGCAAATTTGCGGCGTTGCTGCACACCCTGCCCGAACGGTTGCGCGCCATCGAAAGCGTTGATCTCAACATCGAAGCGCTGCACGATGCCAATGTCGCGGGCCACGCCGTCAGCGCCGTCGATGCCGGAACCTGGCACGCCGTATCTCTGGCCGACATAGCGGGCCCTGACTGATCAACCAATCCACTCACGAGAAGCGGACCAGCAACATGACAACCATCGACCTCAATTGCGATCTCGGCGAAGGATTTGGCGCGTGGGAAATGGGCAACGACGCCGCGATGATCGAGCTTGCGACGTCGGTGAATGTCGCCTGCGGCTTTCACGCCGGCGATGCCGATATCATGCGCCGCACGGTTGAACTGGCGAAAGCGCGCGGCGTCAGCGTCGGCGCGCACCCTGGATACCGCGACCTCCACGGTTTTGGACGGCGGCCGATGCCGGGCCTGAAATCATCAGAGATCGAGAACCTGATCGCCTATCAGATTGGTGCCCTGCAGGCGATCGCAACCGCGGCGGGATACAAGGTCACACATGTCAAGGCGCATGGCGCCATCTCCAACGTCGCCTGCGAGGACGACATGACCGCGAGGGCGATCGCCAACGGTATCAAGGCGGTCGATCCCAACCTGATTTTCGTGGTGCTCGCCAATTCCAAGCTGGTGCAGGCGGGCGAAGCGGCCAATTTGCCGATGGTGCATGAGGTGTTCGCCGACCGCGCCTATGAAGACAATGGCTCGCTGGTGTCGCGCAAGAAGCCTGGCGCCGTGCTGCACGATGCGAAGGAAATCGCCGACCGCGTGGTGCGGATGGTGCAGGACGGCGCGGTGGTCTCGGTCACCGGCAAAGTGATCAAGATGCGTAGCGACACCGTGTGCATTCACAGCGATACGCCGGGCGCGGTCGAGATTGGACGTGGGGTAAGGCAGGCATTGAAGAATGCCGGGATCGACGTCGCGCCGTTCAACGTGAACCAACGCGTGAATACATAAGTCCAGAGGCGCGGTCGGAAGTTCGATTCGGCGCCTTACAGACCAATTTTGGAATCGCGCAAGATGCGAAAAGTCGCCGATAAACTACATGTCGCGGCGCATTGAGTCCTCCAATAATTTGTTGGCTCAACCAAAGGGGGAAGATATCGTTATCTGCCCTCTTGGACTAATCCGGCTTCCTTGGAGGATCGAATGGTCTCCATGTATCTCCGCCGTTTAGTATCGGCGACACCGGTCTGTGCGCTAATTTTTTCAACAAGTGCGGCGCAAGCCCAGCAAACCAGCGGCGCGATAACGCTGCTCAACAATGTCAGGGTATTCGACGGCAAGGGCACATCGTTGTCCGAACCAACCAACGTACTGGTTCGCGGCAACCTGATTGAAACAATTTCCCGGACGCCTATTTCGGTCGATCGAAGCGCGACCACCACGATTGTCGATGGAGGCGGCCGCACGCTGATGCCCGGCCTGATCGACAATCATTGGCACGCGATGCTGGCGCGGGCGACGCCATTACAGGCCTTCGGTGACGTCGGCTACAACAATCTCAATGCTGGCGACGAAGCGACGGACACCCTGATGCGCGGCTTTACCACCGTTCGCGACGTGGGCGGGCCGGTGTTCGGTCTCAAGCACGCCATCGATGAGGGCATCGTCAAGGGACCGCGCATCTATCCGTCCGGCGCCATGATCACGATCACCAGCGGGCATGGGGACTTCCGTCAGTTGACCGATCTGCCGCGGACGATCGGCGGTATGCTCACCCGCATGGAGCAAGTCGGCGGCGCCATCGTTGCGGATAGCCCCGACGAGGTGCGCGTGCGCGCGCGCGAACAGCTCATGCAGGGCGCCTCCCAGGTCAAATTGACGGCGGGCGGCGGGGTCTCGTCCCCCTTCAGTCCGATCGACGTAACTACCTTCACCGAGGCCGAACTGCGCGCCGCGGTTGAAGCGGCCGAGAATTGGGGCACCTACGTCGTCGCGCATGCCTTTACGCCGGCTGCGATCCGGGGAGCCATTGCGGCTGGCGTGAAGTGTATCGAACACGGCTTCCTGATGGACGAGGCAACCGCCAAACTGATCGCCGAGAAGGGCGTTTGGCTGAGCCTGCAGCCGCTCCCCGAGGACTTGAGGCTGGGCTTTCCGGTGGGTACCGTGCAGCGCGCCAAGGCGGATGAGGTCTGGCCCGGCATAGCCAGGGCCTACGAGTTGGCGAAGAAGCACAAGATCAAGACGGCGTGGGGCACCGATGTGCTGTTCTCCCGCGCGCTGGCGCAGCAACAAGGGGCCATTCTGGCCTCGCTTGCCCGTTGGTACACCCCCGCTGAGGCGCTGGTCATGGCGACATCGACAAACGCCGAACTGCTGGCGCTATCCGGCAAGCGCAATCCCTATCCCGGCAAGCTCGGCGTCGTGGAACAGGGTGCACTCGCGGATCTACTGCTCGTCGAAGGAAATCCGTTGGACAACATCAACCTGATTGCCGACCCCACCAACAACTTCAAGATCATCATGAAGGACGGCAGAATCTACAAAAACACTCTGGCCAAGTGAGGGCCTGTTGTGTCGGACCTACGTGCCTGAGGTGCAATTTCAGAACGGATGAACCGAGAGCGTGCCGAACACGATGGCGGCAATGAGCGCGAACGCGCTGTAGAGCGCGGCGGTGTGAAACCCGGTGCCGGAACGGCGGGACACCGAGCGTGCGTAAAGGTGCAGGCGGGCTTCCGCCGATAGTTCGCGCATGGTCGATCTCCAACGCAGCATGGACTGCATATGGAATATCGTTTGCGCTCCGATGCAAGATATCCGCAGAAATAGCGATACGGGCGCTCCGGCGCACTCGATTTCGAGGGGAAAATTCCCCTCCTCCCGACCAGGGCGAGAATTTTATTCGGCCCGATTTGAGCCAGTCGGAACCCGGATTAGTAAACGTCTTGCTGGAATCGTCCCTTCTTCTTCAGTTCGCCCACAAAACTAACGGCCTCGTCCGTGGTGCGGGCACCGAACTGGGCGACGATATCAACCAGCGCGCGCTCGACGTCCTTGGCCATCCGCTTGGCATCGCCGCAGACATAGATGTTGGCGCCCTCGGCGAGCCAGGTCCACAATTCACGGCCGACCTCGCGCATGCGATCCTGCACGTAGAATTTCTTGTCACCGTCGCGCGACCACGCCAGCGACAATCGCGTCAGCAGGCCCGAAATCTTCAACGCGTTGAGTTCGTCGGCATAGAAGAAATCGCAATCGCTGCGCTGATGGCCGAAGAACAGCCAGTTCTTGCCCGGCGCGCCGGTGGCGCGGCGATCGAGCAGGAAGGCGCGGAACGGCGCCACGCCGGTGCCCGGTCCGATCATGATGATCGGGGTTTTGGGATCCTGCGGCAGCGCGAAACCGTGGGCCTTCTGTACATAGACCTTCAGTTCATCGCCGGGATTGATCCGCTCGGCAAGGAAGGTCGAAGCCAGGCCTAAGCGTTTGCGCTTGTTGATCACGTAGCGGACGCAGTCGACCGTCAGCGACAATTTTCCTGGCGTCGCATTGTGCGACGACGAGATCGAATAGAGCCGCGGCTGCAGCG
Source organism: Bradyrhizobium sp. SRL28 (assembly GCF_018596315.1). Classification (GTDB taxonomy): domain Bacteria; phylum Pseudomonadota; class Alphaproteobacteria; order Rhizobiales; family Xanthobacteraceae; genus Bradyrhizobium. The sequence goes on from NZ_JAHEAG010000011.1 coordinate 46,934, forward strand.
GCTCGAGCGCCTCGACAAAGGCCTCGGGGTGCGGCCGCACGCCGGAGAATTTCTGCAGCACCGCCATCACGTCCAGCGTTGCCGCGTCGCCGTCCGGGTCCTCGCCCTGCGCCAGCGCCCTCGCCTTCTCGCGCGTGGCGCCGCCAGTGATGAACGAGATCAGTTCGAACAGCGAGTCCGGCGCCGGCGCCAGCGAAACGTCGTCGATCAGGACTTCGCGCAGCGTCTTACCGTTGACCTTTGTGGTGTGGGAAGCGCCAAGCAGCGCGATGACCTGGTCCACCAGCCCGACATCGTTGCGCGCAAAAATGCCGAAGGAATCGCCGACGACATAGTCGAGCCCGCAACCGGACAGATCGAACTCGATGTGCCAGGTTTCCTTTTCCGAGCCCTTCTTGTTGAGGAGACGACGTGACAGGAAAGTCGCGGCGATCGGGTTGTCGCGCGAGCGTCCAGGTTCCGCCACCACCGCAGGCGCAGCCGGCGCGGCCGCGGGCGCCGATGAGGCTGCGGCCGGCACCTTGTCGATGTCTTCATAGAGCGACTTCAGCATCCGCGCGGTTTCCTTGCCGCCGGGAACGCAGAGGTTGAGCCGCGCTTCGCTCTTGCTCGCAATCGCTTCCGAATAGTTGTGACAATCGTATCCGCACTGGCCGCAATCCTGCTGCGCCATCGCCGCCATCATGCGCCGCCGCAACGGCCGGCCTTCCGCAAGCTTCATGCGATCGGCAATCGGCATGGTCTGGTCGTGCCAGGGCGCTTCGCCGTCATCGCCGTCGCCGGCCGCTCCTTCCATGACGGCAGCGCCTTGTTCGGCCGACAACGGCGTCGCATCTGACAGAAGTCCAGCGAAGAACCCGTTCAACCACGAGCGCTGCGCTTCCGAGAATGGCGCACTGGACGGGATGATTTCGATCTTCGGTGGAGGTGTGATCTGGTTCATGAGGACACCTGAGCTTCAGCGACTTGGGCATCGGCGAGCTTGCGCAGCGTCTCGCCGTCATGGCGGCGCGCAAAAGTCAGGAAGGTTTCTTCGGGCGAAACGCGATGCGCGAGATAGGCCTTCAGCAGTTTCTCGACCGTCCTCGGTGCATCCTCGGCCTTGAGGTCGTGATAGACCTCCTGCCCGACATCGGCATCCGGCCCAAAGCCGCCGCCGGTGAACAAGTGATAGCCCTCGACCGGATCGACGTCCTCGCCGACGTCCACTTTCGCCGCGATCAGCCCGATATCGCTGATGTAATGCTGCGCGCAGGAGTGATGGCAGCCAGTGACGTGGATGTTCAGCGGCGTGTCGATGTTGACGCGCGGTTCGCACCAGTCGCCGATCTCGGCGGCATGGCGCTTGGTGTTCGACGCCGCAAACCGGCACCCGGCATTGCCGGTACAGGCGATCAGCCCGGCACGAATTTGCGAGGCCTCGACCGCGAGCCCGATCTTCCTGATCGCAGCGATAGCAAGCTCGACGTTCGCATCGTGCACGCCCGGGATCAACAGGTTCTGCCAAACCGTCAAGCGGATATCGCCGTCGCCGAGGTCCTGCGCGATCTTTGCCAACCCGCGCATCTGATCGCAGGTGACCTTGCCGAGCGGCAATGAGACGCCGATCCAGTTCAGCCCTTCCTGCTTCTGCTTGTGCACGCCGATATGCGCCATGCGGTCGAAGGCCGGCCGTGGCGCGAGCGCTTCCGGAGGCACGCGGGTGAAGGGTTTGCCGAGCCGCTCTTCTACGAGGGCGAGGAATTTTTCATGCCCCATCCCGTCGAGCACATATTTCAGCCGCGCCTTGTTGCGGTTGGTGCGGTCGCCAAGATCGATGAAGATGCGCACGATGGCATCCGACACCCTGGTCGCATCGGCCGGCTTGACGATGATGTCGCCGTATTTGGCAAAATCCCTGTGCCCGGTGATGCCGCCGAGCCCCAGGCGAAACCAGACGCCGGGCTCGACGCCAAAGCCATCCTTCACCTCAACCGCGGAAAACGCGATGTCGTTGGTATCTTCCAGCACGGCGATCTTGCCAGCGCCGTCGAAGGCGACGTTGAATTTGCGCGGCAGCCCGTACAGCGAGCGATCGTTGAGGATGTGATAGTGCCACTCCCGCGCATATTCGCGGGTATCCAATAGCTCCTGCGGATCGATCCCGGCCGTCGGCGTGCCCGTGACGTTGCGGATGTTGTCGGCGCCGGTACCGCGCGAGCACAGCCCGAGATCCCGGATGCCCTCGATCAACGCCACCGCGTTGTTCGGCGGAATTTCGCGCACCTGCAGATTGGCCCGTGTGGTGACGTGGCAGAACGGCCCACACAGTTTTTCGGCGAGATCGGCCAAACCTGCAAACTGCCAGTGCTTCAGAATGCCGTTCGGGATCCGCAGCCGGCACATGTAGGAATCCTGCGCCGGCGCCACATAGAACAGGCCGTAATAGCGCCAGCGGAAATTATCCGCAGGATTCGGCGGCGCATTGTCGAGCGCCTGCTGCTTCAGCCGCGGATAGGCATCGAACGGATGCTCCTCGCGCTTGAATTTTTCCTGGTCGGCGAGCTTCTTGCCGGAGGCTGTGACCTTGTCCTGCGCCTTGATATGCGCGGCATCCGGTCCGGCCGGTTCGGCACTCGCCTTGCCGGCGCTACCGCCGAGGCCGCGCCCCACCCGGCTGATCTGCAGCCCGGTGGTAAAGCCTTCAAGGTAGCGTTTCTGCTCGTCGGTAAAATCGACTGTGAGCGTTTCGATCTTCATGGTGCGCGACGAAGCTCCTGCGGCCACGAGGGGTGGCGTCAACGAAGTTGGGTGCGACCGCCTGGAAACCAGTCTGGCCTTGTGAGCCGGGCCAGGATTGAGCGGTCCGACCAGCTTCGTTGCTGCGGAAATCCATCTTGGACGTGGGCCGACAGGCATCTACGCCGACCGGCCGCACTGCAACATACAAGTTGCGTGCCACATCAGGCTCAATAATTCTTTGTATTTCAATATGTTCCGAGCCAACTCTCGAAACTATGAAGCTGGCTTCACTGCTGCTTGGGGAGCAGCTAGCCTAACAAATAGGCGAATTGGACAAGCGCCTAATATTTCTTCAATTCAGTCAGGGCTTCCAGTGACCGATCTGAAATGCCGCCAAATGGCCGGCGATGTCGCGGGGATCAAACGCGGGACCAGCAAAGGCGCCGATGGCTTCCGAGGCGCCGGGGGGCTTGCCCTGATGCCCCATGGCGGCGTCGTAGAGGTCCGGCCTGAAGACCCCCATGGCGGTCCGCAGCGCGTCCGGCCGCATCGCCGTCTGCCCCCAGCGCACCATTTGCGCGTAAAGCCAGGCGGCCTGCGCGGGATCGGGACGGCCCGCCCCCTCACGCCCGACCAGAAGATAGCGGCCGCTCTCGCGCCGCTGACCATCTGGTGAAATCTTCAGCCGGCCGTCGAGGGTGCGCTGGATCACCTCGGCGCCGACGCCGATCCGGTCGGGCCGCGCCAGGACATGCGCGGTCTCCGCGCGGTTGCCGGGATCCTCGATGTATTCGGCGGCGTGGGAAGCCGCCCGGACCAAGGCAGCCAGCACGTCCGCATTCTTTTCCGACCAGCTTTGCCGGACCGCGAGAACCTTTTCTGCCGCGCGCACCAGGATGTCAGAGACGAAATGCAGGATGTGGCCGACGCCGAGATCGACCGCGACCGAGTTCCAGGGCGCGCCGACGCAGAACGCATCCACATGCCCGTTGGCGAGGCTATCCACCATGTAGGGCGGCGGCAGCACCACCAGGCGAACGTCCTCGTCGGGATCGACCCCGCCGGCCGCCATCCAGAACCGAAGCTGGTAGTTGTGGGTGGAGAACGGGAACGTCATGCCAAAAGTCAGTGGTTCCGCGCCGCTCTTGCGCCTGGCGGCCACGACGCGGGCGAGCGCCAGCGCGGTGGCCATGGGATCGAGGGCATCGCCCTCGATCTCGCCCATGATTGCCGCATGCAGCGCCGGCGATACCGTGATCGCGTTGCCGTTGAGGCCCAGATTGAACGGCGCCACAATTGGCACCTTGACGTGTCCAAGCCCGAGACTCGACGCAATCGCTACCGGCGCCAGCAAATGCGCTGCGTCGAACAGGCCGATATTGAGCTTATCGCGGACATTGGACCACGACACTTCACGCACCAGCTTGACGTCGAGCCCTTCGGCCGCCGCAAAGCCCTTGTCGACGGCGATGATCAGCGCGGCGGCGTCAACCAGCGGAATGAAGCCGATATGCAGCGGTGTCGTCATTTCAACAGCTCCGAGGCGGTCAGGATCGACTGCGCGATCTCTCCGATCTTCTTTTTCTCGCGCATCGCCGTGGAGCGCATGAGCACATAGGCCTCGTCTTCGGTGAGGCCCTTCACCTTCATCAGGATTCCCTTGGCACGGTCGATCACCTTGCGTTCCTCGAGCGCGGATTTGGTGCGGTCGAGTTCGTCCTGCAGCTTGGAGAAGGCGTTGAAGCGGGAAATGCAGAGATCGAGGATCGGCTTGATCCGCTCCTTCTTCAGGCCGTCCACGATGTAGGCGGAGACGCCGGCATCGACGGAGGCCTGAATCGAGGCCGCGTCGCTCTGGTCGACGAACATGGCGATCGGCCGCCGCACCGCGCGGCTGACCTGGAACATCTGTTCCAGAACGTCGCGGCTGGGGTTTTCCAGGTCGATCAGGATGACGTCGGGATCGAGCGCATAGATCCGCGCCAACAGGCTCTGCATTTCGCTGATATGCACGACGCCGGTAAAGCCCGCCTCCCGCAACCCCTCTTCCAGGATTGCGGCACGGATCGGGCTTTCGTCGACTATGACGATTTTCGGCGAAGACTCAGCGCTCATCGGTCAACTCTTAACCCGGCAGGGCTTCCATAGCACGTCAGAAATCCCCGCAAAGCCTTGTAATTGTGAGCGATTGGGACTAGTTCGTGCTCATCAATCAGGCAGAATTAGATATGCAACAGGCCGCTGCGCCCAAAGTCAGCTTTGTTTCGCTTGGGTGCCCCAAGGCACTGGTGGATTCCGAGCGCATTATCACCCGGCTTCGCGCCGAAGGCTATGAGCTGGCCCGCAAGCATGATGGCGCCGATATCGTCATCGTCAACACTTGCGGCTTCCTCGACAGCGCCAAGCAGGAATCGCTCGGCGCCATCGGCGAGGCGATGGCCGAGAACGGCAAGGTCATCGTCACCGGCTGCATGGGCGCGGAACCCGAGCAGATCGAAGCGGCGTATCCCGGCGTGTTGTCGATTACGGGCCCGCAGCAATATGAGAGCGTGCTGGAGGCGGTGCACCGGGCGCTACCGCCGGTTCACAATCCGCATCTCGATCTGGTGCCGCCGCAGGGCGTCAAGCTGACGCCGCGGCACTACGCTTATCTGAAGATTTCCGAGGGCTGCAACAACCGCTGCAGCTTCTGCATCATTCCAAAGCTGCGCGGCGATCTCGTCTCGCGCCCGGCCAACGACGTGCTGCGCGAGGCGGAAAAGCTGGTAACTGCCGGCGTCAAGGAATTGCTTGTCATCTCGCAGGACACATCGGCCTATGGCGTCGATATCAAATATGCCGACAGCCCCTGGAAGGACCGCCAGGTCCGCGCCAAATTCTTCGACCTCGCCAAGGAACTCGGCGAACTCGGCGCCTGGGTGCGGCTGCAATATGTCTACCCCTACCCCCATGTCGACGAAGTCATCGGCCTGGTGACCGAGGGCAAGATTCTGCCCTATCTCGATATTCCTTTTCAGCATGCAAGCCCGGAGGTGCTGAAAGCGATGAAGCGCCCGGCAGCGCAGGAAAAGACGCTGGCGCGGATCAAGAAGTGGCGCGAGCAATGTCCTGATTTGACGCTGCGCTCGACCTTCATCGTCGGCTTCCCCGGCGAGACCGATTCCGACTTTGCGTATTTGCTCGACTGGCTCGAAGAGGCCGAGATCGATCGTCTCGGCTGCTTCAAATACGAGCCGGTCGCGGGTGCTTCTTCCAACGCCATCGGCAACGCCGTGCCCGACGAAATCAAGCAGGAGCGCTGGAACGCGCTGATGGCGCGGCAGCAGAAAATCTCCGCCCGCCGCCTCAAGCGCAAGGTCGGCACCAGGCAGCAGATCATCATCGACGAAGTCGGCCCGACGGTCGCAAAGGGCCGTTCAAAGGCCGATGCGCCGCAGATCGACGGCGCGGTCTACCTTTCCAGCCGCCGCCCACTGAAGGTCGGCGAGATCGTCACCGCGAAGATCGAACGCGCCGATCAATACGACCTGCACGGCAGCGTCGCGGGATTCTGAACCAAATAACCCCGCTTGACACGGTCTGCCATCAGGCTGTATGGGCCATCGCCATGAAACTGAACCGGACCAACCGCCGCGCCTGCCTGCGTCGTCGCTCCAGCGACGATGGGTTGCGCCGTGTCCGACGACAACGCTGATTAGCTAGTTTCAGCAACGTTTTCGAGAAGGCCGCACCCTCAAAAGTGCGGCCTTCTTGCGTTTCGGCCTGCCCCTTCCCCAAAAACCCTGAGGAGATCGACATGACCAATGCTGCCCATCCGTTCGACGCGCTGATGAACATCACCGCCCGCCCGCAGGCCGTGTTCGTTCGCGGCGAAGGCGCGTATCTCTGGGATGACGCCGGCAAGCGCTATCTCGATTTCATGCAGGGTTGGGCGGTCAACTGCCTCGGCCATTCGCCACCGGTGGTGGCCGAAGCGCTCGCAGCACAGGCCAAGCTGTTGCTGACGCCGAGTCCCGCCTTCTACAACGGTCCCAGCCTGAAGCTGGCAAAAGCGCTGGTTGAGAACAGCTGCTTCGATCAGGTTTTCTTCGCCAATTCAGGCGGGGAGGCCAATGAGGGCGCCATCAAGCTCGCGCGGAGATACGGCGCGAAATACAAGAACGGCGCGTTCGAAATCATCACCTTCGAGGGCGGCTTTCACGGCCGCACGCTCGCCACCATGTCGGCATCGGGCAAGAAGGCGTTCGAGCCGCTGTTCGAGCCGAAAGTATCGGGCTTCCGCAAGGCCAAGCTCAACGACCTCGATTCAGTGAAGGCGCTGATCTCGGACAACACGGTCGCCGTGATGCTGGAGCCGATCCAGGGCGAAGCCGGCGTGTGGCCGGCGACCGATCAATTCCTGAAGGAGTTGCGCGCGCTCACCAAAGAACACGGCCTGCTGCTGATCTTCGACGAGATCCAGACCGGCATGGGCCGGACCGGAAAACTGTTCCATTACGAACATGCTGGCATCGAGCCCGACATCATGACGCTCGGCAAAGGCATCGGCGGCGGCGTGCCGCTGGCCGCCCTGCTCGCCACTGCGCACGCCTCCTGCTTCGAGCACGGCGACCAGGGCGGCACGTTCAACGGCAATCCGTTGATGTGCGCCGCGGGGCTTGCCGTGCTCGAGGAGGTTTCAAAGCCGGAATTCCTGAAAGCGGTGGCGGACGCCGGCCTTTTCCTGGAAAGCGAACTGCAAAAACTGTCGGCGCGCCATGGTCTCGGCGAGGTGCGCGGCCGGGGTCTGCTGCTCGCGCTCGATCTCAAGCTGCCGATCGGCGCCGCGATCGTGGCCGAGGCGCTTGCGGAGGGCGTGCTCGTCAACTCGCCGCAACCCGATGCGCTCCGCTTCATGCCGGCGCTCAACGTCACACGCGAGGAGATATCGCTGATGATCGACTGCCTTGATGCGATTTTGGTCAAGGCGGGAGCGGCGCGGCGGGTGGCGTAGCCTCAATCGTCATTGCGAGCGAAGCGAAGCAATCCATCTCAACGCAAGCGGAGGCATGGATTGCTTCGTCGGTCGTTCGCGCCCGGCCGTTGCCACGTTACGTCACGTGGTGCGAATGCCGGGAATGACGACACGGGCGAGGCGGGTTATATGCCATGATGACAACCAGAGGGCGGCGAGGCAAATTGAGTGCACTGGCACCGTAACTACAAAAGGTGGAGTTGGCGGACTATGGCCCCAGAACAAACAACCGTAAAGGCCGGTCAAACATACCGCTCTTCAAACAATCTACCGCGGGTAATCCTTGCAGGCGTGGTATCCGCGGTGATTTCAACGGTGCTTATAGGACTTCTCTGGAAGGAGAAACCGTTCTTCGCTGGTGCCGCGGTAGCGCTTTATCTCATGGGTGGCATGAGAGGCTTTCCATGGAAAACGCCGATTCGAAAGGCGATCTCTATTGGCATATTTGTTGGTATTGTTGCCTCCAGCGCAATATTCTATTGGGATCTCTTATAGAGGTTCCGAACTCTATTCAAAGTCAGAGGATATGGTCGCCGGATCCGGGGAAGCACTTTAAAGTGGTGAGAGCTCAGAGTTACGGTGACACCCATTAGCCGGCCGGTCGTCAAGATGCAGAGCAATTTTTTTTGGCAGCGCCAGCTGCCAACGTCGTTCATGTGTCACTCGCAGCTACTGTGTTCGTACCGCGCCCGTTTCTTCGGTTGATGGCTACGTCCGCATCACGGATCGCGCCAGAGCACTCAATTTGACTCGCCGCCCTCTGGTTGTCATCATGGCATATGACCCGCCTCGCCCGTGTCGTCATTCCCGGCATTCCGCACCGCGTGACGTAACCTTGGCAACGGCCGGGCGCGAACGACCCGTTGGCTCGCAAGGACGGTGGCGGCTACGGCCGCATGATCGCCGCGCCCGTCGTCGCCCTGGCCTCAAGCTCCGTATGCGCCTTCGCCGCATCCTTCAGCGCGTAGGCGTGGTTGATCGGCACGTGGAGCTTGCCGTTGATGACGGCGGCGAACAGCGTGTCGGCGCCTTCGAGAAGTTCCTTGCGGGTAGAGACGTAATCGTTGAGCTTCGGCCGGGTCGCGAACAGCGAGCCGTGGTTGTTGAGTTCGGTGAGCGGGAACGGCGGTACCGGGCCGGAGGCGTTGCCAAAGCTCACGAACAGGCCGCGTGGCCGCAGGCACGACAGCGAGCCCGGGAACGTGGTCTTGCCGACGCCGTCATAGACGACGTCGCAGAGCTCATTGCGGCTGATCTGTTTGACCCGTGCCACGAAGTCTTCCTCGTTGTAGAGGATGACGTGGTCGCAGCCATTGGAGAGCGCGAGATCGGCTTTCGCCTTGGAGCCCACGGTGCCGATCACATGCGCGCCGAGCGCCTTTGCCCACTGGCAGGCGAGCAGCCCAATGCCGCCCGCGGCGGCATGGATCAGCACGCGATGGCCGGGTTCGACCTTGAAGGTCTTGTGCAGGAGGTACCAGACCGTCAGCCCTTTGAGCATCAGGACGGCGCCCTGCTCGTAGGTAATGTGGTCGGGCAGCTTGACCAGCTTGTCCGCCGGGATCACCCGCTCGCTGGCGTAGCCGCCAAGCGTGAAATAGTAGGCGACGCGGTCGCCGGGGTGAAAATTGGTGACGCCCGGGCCGACGGCCACGACCTCGCCGGCGGCTTCGTTTCCGGCGATGAACGGCAGCCCCGGCGCCTTGTAGAGGCCGGTGCGGAAATAGACGTCGATGAAATTCAGGCCGACGGCATGCTGACGGATGCGGACCTCGCCCGCTCCCGGCGCCGGCACGTCCACGTCCTCATACACCAGGGCTTCCGGACCCCCTACCTTGTGCACGCGCACGGCCTTGGTCATGACAGTCTCTCCCTCGGAATTTGCTCAGGCGTCCAACCTGGATACGAAACGAAAGCCATCGCCGCCGGGTTGTCAACTCGCCCGGCCGAAACCGGCTACCTGGCGACCTTCCTGCGGTTGCGCCTGGCGAGCACATTGAACAGTTCGACGGCCGCCGCGAACAACATGGCAAAGTAGATATAGCCACGCGGGATGTGGAATTGGAATCCGTCAGCCACCAGCGCCACCCCGATCAGCACCAGGAACGCCAGCGCCAGCATCTTGGTGGTCGGATGATCGGCGACGAATTTGGAAACCGGCCCTGACGACACGTACATCACGAAACAGGCGATCACGACCGCCGCGACCATGATCTCGATATCCTCCGCCATACCGATCGCGGTGATGATCGAATCCAGCGAGAACACCATGTCGACGACGATGATCTGCATGATCACCCAGAAAAAAGCGCTGGCCTTCGGCTTATCGTCGTTTTCGGCCTCGCGCGCTTCCACCTCGGCATGAATTTCGTGGGTCGCCTTCGCGATCAGGAACATGCCGCCGCCGATCAGGATGATATCGCGCCACGAAAATGCGAGGTCCTTCACCGTGATCACGGGTTGGGTCAGGCCGATCAGCCACACCAGCACGCTGAGCAGCAGGATGCGAAATACCAGCGCTAGTGCGAGCCCGATCTGTCGAGCCTGCTTCGCCTGGTGCTCAGGGATGCGCGAGACAATCACCGATATGAAAATGACGTTGTCAATGCCGAGCACGATTTCCAGTGCCGTCAACGTCAACAGCGCCGCCCAGGCTTCCGGGCTCGTCAGTAATTCCATCATGCCTTGAACAACTTTATTCGCCGGATCACTGTGTCACTTCCTATTATGTAAGCCGCGATAGCGCACAGCCCGGCGACGATCGGAGCGCCCACGTCGAAATCGCGGGCGAGCGTATATATAGCAAGCACTGCTCCAATGGCCATCAGCCACAGGGTCAACCAGCGCAGACGCACCACCCGGATCGGGTGCAGCACATGAAACGGCGCGAATGTCAGCGCGATCAGAACTGCGATGCCGAGACTGGAAAGCACGGGCGGCAAGTGCAGCAAGAACAAATAAAACGCTGCCACGTTCCATAGCGCCGGAAAGCCGCGGAAATGATTGTCTGACGCTTTCATGCGCCGGTCGGCAAAATAGAGCGCACCCGACACCATGATGCCGATACCAAGCAGCGGCGCTGCGACCGGCAGGAGCATCCCGCTGGCGGTGATGGCATAGGCCGGAACGAAAACGTAGGTCACGAAATCGACGACGAGATCGAGCACCTCGCCGGACCAGTTCGGCTGCAATCTCACGACATCCAGTCTGCGCGCCAGTGGGCCGTCGATCGCATCGATGATCAGGGCGACGCCGAGCCAGCCGAACATGTTGGCCCAGTGTTCGCGCACGGCCTCCAGCATCGCCAACAACGCGATACCCGCGCCCATCGCCGTGAAGATATGCACGGCTAATGCTGCGGTCCGCGTTTGGCCGGTCGCCGGGACGGAATCTGGTTCTGTCGTCTGGTCCATTGCGTCGGCAGTGCTATCAGGAATCGCTCCGATTTGCATATCGGCTCTTGCGGCGTTCCGCCGCGCGATTGGGGCGGAAACATTTCGGCCAGTTGATGGCTTGAAAATGCCGGCCCGAATGTCAATTGTCCCAATATGAACGATGCATCCCAAATTTATGACACCGCCGTGATCGGAGGCGGTCCGGCTGGGTTGACCGCAGCCATCGCGCTGGCCGCGACCGGCGCCAAAACCGCCCTGCTCGCCCGTCGCGTCCCCTATGCCGACAATCGCACCACGGCGCTGTTGGGGGCTTCCACCGATCTGCTCGAACGTCTGGACGTCTGGTCCCGCTGCCGCGACAAGGCCGCCGCCTTGCGGACCATGCGCCTCGTCGACGACACCGGCCGGCTGATCCGCGCGCCCGAGGTGCGGTTCACCTCGGACGAGATCGGTCTCGAACAGTTCGGCTACAATATCGACAACCGCTCGCTGATGGTCGCCCTCGAAGAGCGTGCCGCCGGGCTTTCGAACCTGACCCGGTTTGACGATGAGGCGGCAACGATCGACCCGCAGGACGCGACCGTCATCATCCATACCGGCAAGGGCGAGCAGCTTGCCGCGCGGCTGGTGATCGGCGCCGACGGGCGGCAATCGCCTTCCCGCGAGGCCGCCGGAATCGGGGTCAGCCGGCGCGACCTGCACCAGTCGGCGCTGACCTTCAACATTTCCCATTCGCGGCCGCACAACGGCATCTCCACCGAATTTCACACCGCGCAGGGCCCCTGCGTATTCGTGCCTCTGCCCGGCAACCGCTGCAGCGTGGTGTGGGTCTCGGCGACCAGGGAGGCCGAGCGGCTGATGTCGCTCGGCGACGAGGAATTGTCGGAAGCCGCGGAGGCGCAGTCGCACTCCATCCTCGGCCGCGTCCAGGTCGAAGCCGGGCGCAACCTGTTTCCGCTGACGATCGAGCGTCCCGACCAGTTCGCCAGCCATCGTGTCGCGCTGGTCGGCGAATCCGCCCATGTGGTGCCGCCGATCGGCGCGCAGGGCCTCAACATGGGATTGCGCGATGCGGCCGATATCGCCGACATCGCAGGCAGTGCGATCTCGCTCGGGGAGGATCCGGGATCGCCGGCGGTGCTGGCGCGCTATCAGTCCGCCCGCCGCGCCGACGTCGCGAGCCGGCTGATTGCCATCGATGTCGCCAATCGCTCCTTGCTCAGCGATTTCTTAGGCATGCAATCGCTGCGCGCGGCCGGCATGCACCTCCTCGGTTCGTTCGGCCCGCTGCGGCGGCTTGCCATGCGCGAGGGGCTGGCGCCGACCTGGAAGCGCGTGAGCTGACCATATTTGCCGTAGCCCGGGCGAGCGAAGCGACCCCGGGGGACCGGTCCCGCATATCGCTTCGCTCATGCGGGCTACGCTTATCTACTTTGCATGGGCTTGTTTTCGCGATTTTGTGTTTTGAGAAGCCGCCCCCTTACGGAAACACCAGCCGCCCGCTCTGGATGAACCACATCACGCTGGTCAACGTGACCACCGAGGCAAAGGTCCCGATCAGGACGGCGACGGACGCCGGCTCGATCCAGGTATTGTTCTGCCGGGCGATCACGAACACGTTCAGTGCAGGCGGCAGTGCCGCCATCAGCACGGCGGTCGCCGCCCAGGGCTGCGCGAACGGTCCGAACAGCAGCATCAAGCCGAACACGATGAGCGGATGGACCAGCAGCTTGATCGCGATCACGCCCGGCACTTCCCAGGGCACGCGATCGAACGGGCGCAGCGCCACGGTGACGCCGAGCACGAACAGCGCGGTCGGCGCGGCCGCGTTTTGCAGAAACAATAGCGTCTTGCCGATTGCGACCGGCAGTTGAATATGCAGCGCAGCCGCCAGCGCGCCCGCGGCAGCCGACATGATCAAGGGGTTCATGACGATCTGCTTCGCCGCGACCCCAATGGCGTGCAGCATCGAGGGATGCTCGCGATCGGTCAGTGCGATCAACAGCGGCACGATCGAGAACAGGAAGATGCTGTCGCAGCAGAAGATCAACGCCGTCGGCGCCGCCGCCTTGCTGCCGAGCACCGCGAGCGCCAGCCCTGGCCCCATATAGCCGATATTGCCGTAGGCGCCGGCAAGGCCGGCCATGGTCGCCTTGCGCAGCGACAGTTCGCCGATGAAGCGGCCCATCACCATCGCGATCACGAACGCGCTCACGGTCGCAAGCGTGGTCGCGATCAGGAATGGCGGATTGTTCAGTTCGGAAAACGGCGTCTCGGACATGATGCCGAACAGCAACGCTGGCAGAGAAACATACAGCAGGAAGAAGTTCATCCAGGCGAGACCGGCTTCCGGCAGGCCCCTGGTCTTGCCGCAGGCAAAGCCGATGAAGATCAGGCCGAAATAGGGAAGCGCGAGGTTGAGTATATCGGCCATCTCGAAAACGTCTTTTCGTCAGTGATTTCGGGGATATGGCGCCGGACCTGGCCACCACACGTAAAGGTTAATTCGTCCTATTGCCCCTAGCATCGGCCACAATCATGGTCTATTCGACGGGACATGATTAAAGCGCGCACCGCCAAATTTCAGATCGGGCAGATCGTCCGTCACCGGGTGTTTTCATTCCGGGGCGTGATTTTCGATATCGATCCGGAATTCAACAATACCGAGGAATGGTGGTTGTCGATCCCCGAAGAGGTTCGGCCGCACAAGGACCAGCCGTTCTATCACCTGCTCGCTGAAAATTCGGAGTCCGAATACGTCGCCTATGTTTCCGAACAAAACCTGCTGCCGGACGATTCCGGCGAGCCGATCCGGCATTCGCAGGTGGCCGAGATCTTCGTGAAGGACAAGTCAGGCGGCTATCGCCCGCGCAATCCGTCGCTGAACTAGCCATCATTGCCCGCAACAAAAAAGGCGCCCTGCTCGGGCGCCTTTTGTGTTTTGTCGAACGATGCGGCGCTTACTTCGCCGCCGGATTGGCGCCGCCCGCTCCCTCGAGCTTCTTGCGGGCTTCTTCAGCCTTCTTCTGCAATTCTTCCTGCAGCTTCTTCTGATTTTCCTCGAACACCTTGGGATCGGTCGGCGGACCGTCATAGGCCTTGGCGAATTCACCCGCGAGCGGCAGCGGCAGCGTCAGCGGTGCGCCGTTGGAATTGATCGCCTGAACAACGAGATTCTGGCCCTTCTTCATGCTGGCGATCAGCTCGGGGGTTGCTTCGTAGTCGGACATGCAACCGTTCTGGAAGCAGATGACGTAGGGGCCCTGCAGCGGCGCATTGCTGTCGACGATGATCCGGGTTCCGTGCACGAGCTGCATGCCGAGCGGCAGGGTCACGCGCAGGAGCTTCTTCGGCTCGCCTTCCGGCTCGATGATGACGGCGGCGATGACGGGCTGGCCGGACTCGATGCGGCCGTCCTTGCCGGTGAAGCAAACCTGCTTGGCGCCGGCTTCCTGACCCTTGAGGCAGAACTTGGTCCAGGGCGCGTAGATCAGCTGGACCTGCTGTTCCGGCGGCTGCTGGGGGGCGGCGGGAGCGCCAGCCGGAGGGGCCTGCGCGGCAGGGGCGGGAGCCTTGGGAGCAGCCTTCGGAGGCGCTTTTGGCGCCGCTGGCGCCGGCGCGGGCTGCTGGGCCTGCGCGCCCGAAGCGATCAACGTTGCCGACAATGCCGAGGCCGCCAACAGGGCGATGATCTGCCCACGCGGCCGGATCGACCCGGCCAAGATACGGAAATTCATTGCGGAAAACCCTTTCTGAACCGCAGCGCCCGAAACCGCTACAGGCACCGACACCTAGCCGCGCTGAGGCGGCTGTCTCGTTGGCAATTGAGGCGGATACGTGACAGGTGTTCCCGCCGTCATCAATTGCCCGCCTTCAATACAGAGGCAGGCGAAAAGATCAATGCCGACAGGCATCTTTGGCATTCCCCGAAGGTCCGGGCCGAAGCCTATGGTAAAGCTTTCGCGTGCGCATTTTCGAATCAAATCCCTGCCCGTCTATGACCGTCTGCGGGCGTATACGTCTGCGTGTGTTGGCCTGTATCGCCCTCGCGCTGGGTGTAACGCCGCTCGCGGCGGTCGGCGAAGCGAAGGCGACCGAAAGCCACGCGCTGGCGATGCACGGCGCACCGGCCCTTCCCCCCAACTTCACGCATATGCCCTACGCCAACCCCGATGCGCCGAAGGGCGGGCGGCTGGTCTGGGGCCTCCTCGGAACTTTCGACAGCCTCAATCCCCTGATCGTCCGCGGCATCGCCGTTCAGCAGATCAGGGGTTATGTGGTCGAGAGCCTGATGGCGCGCGGCAATGACGAGGCTTTCACGCTCTATGGCTTGCTGGCCAAAAGCGTCGAGACCGACGACGCGCGCAGCTACGTCACCTTCCACCTCGACCCCAAGGCGCGCTTCGCCGATGGCAAGCCGGTCACGGCAGACGACGTCCTGTTTTCGTGGGAACTACTGCGCGACAAGGGCCGACCGAATCACCGGCAGTATTATTCCAAGGTCGCAAAGGCGGAGGCGCCCGACCCGCTTACGGTGCGCTTCGATTTCGGCGGCACAAGTGACCGCGAGCTTCCGCTGATCCTGGGCCTGATGCCCGTCCTGCCGCGACACGCGGTCGATCCAGCGACCTTCGAGGAAACGACGATGACCGGGCCGATCGGTTCCGGACCCTATCGCGTCACCGCCGTCAAGCCGGGAGCCAGTGTCACGCTGACCCGCAATCCCGACTACTGGGGCCGCGACCTGCCGGTCAATCGCGGCTTGTGGAATTTCGACGAGATGAGGCTCGACTTCTATCGCGAGTCCAACGGCCAGTTCGAGGCATTCAAGCGCGGCCTCTATGACTTTCGGGTCGAGCACGAACCGCTGCGCTGGCACGACGGCTACGATTTTGCGGCGGCCCGCAGCGGCGAAGTGATCCGCGACACCATCAAGACCGAGATGCCGCAGCCGTCGGAATTCCTGGTGTTCAACACGCGGCGTCCGATTTTTTCAGACATCCGCGTTCGTCAGGCGCTGACGCTGTTGTTCGATTTCGAGTGGGTCAACCGGAATTACTTTTTCGGGCTCTATGCGCGCTCAGCGGGCTTCTTCGCAGGCTCCGAACTGTCTGCCTATGGCCGTCCGGCCGACGATCGCGAGCGCGAGCTTTTGAAACCGTTCACTGAGCGTATCCCGCCGGATATTCTCGACGGCAGTTTCCGCCTGCCCGTCACCGACGGATCGGGGCGTGATCGCACGACGCTGCGCGGTGCGCTCAAATTGCTGTCGGAGGCCGGTTACGAGCTCGATGGAGCCGTGTTGCGGCAGCGTGCGACCAAAATCCCCTTCACCTTCGAAATCCTGGTGACGACGCGCGATCAGGAGCGGATCGCGCTGGCCTATCAGCGCGACCTCAAGCGCGCCGGCATCGAAGCCAGCGTTCGCGCGGTCGATCCCGTGCAGTTCGACCAGCGCCGGCTAAGCTACGAGTTCGACATGCTGCAGAACCGCTGGGATCAATCGCTGTCCCCCGGCAACGAGCAGTCCTTCTACTTTGGTAGCCAGGCCGCCGACATTCCCGGCACGCGGAATTACATGGGGGCGAAGGAGCCCGCCATCGACGCCTTGATTGCGGCGCTGCTCGAGGCGCGCGAGCACCCGGCCTTCGTCTCCGCGGTGCGGGCGCTCGACCGCGCCCTGATGTCAGGCTTCTACGCTATCCCCGTTATTAACGTGCAGGAGCAATGGATCGCGCGCTGGAATCGGATAGAACGACCTGTAGCAACCGCGTTGACGGGCTATCTGCCGGAAACCTGGTGGCAGAAGCCGGAAGCGAAATGAATCACCAACTGTGCAACCCTCGTGACAGAGCCGAAGTAACGCCGTGACCCAGCCCACCGCTTCGCCAACGCTCGATACGTTGTTCAAACGGAACCTGGCGCGGCAGCCGGATGCGCTGGCGCTGGTCGATCCCCCGAACAAGCAGCGCATCACCGGCCAGCCGCCGAAGCGTCTTACCTTCGCGCAGGCCGACCGCATGATCTCGTCGCTGGCTGCGCACTTCATCGAATCCGGCCTGCCGTCCAATTCGGTGATCGCGGTTCAACTGCCCAACACCATCGAATTCGCGCTCACCGTGCTCGCCGCCTTTCGCGCCGGCCTCGTCGTCGCGGTGCTGCCGCTGCTCTGGCGGCAGTCGGAATTGACCATGGCGCTCAACCGCACCGCCGCGCGGGGGATCGTGACCTCGGGCAAGGTCGACGGCGTGATCTATTCGGACATCGCCATGAACGCCGCCGCCGAAGCGTTCTCGATCCGCCATGTCTGCGGCTTCGGCAGCGACCTGCCCGAAGGCATGGCCTCGCTCGACAACGCGATTTTCCGAGAATCCCTGACCACACGTGCCGTGATCCAGGACGGCCGCAAGGCGGCGCTGATTTCCTTCGACGTCACCGCGGACGGCTTCCGGCCGGTCCCGCGCGCCCATCTCGGTCTGATTGCCGGCGGGCTTGCGATGTCGCTCGAAAGCGACGTGCCGCAGGGCGCAACTGTCCTGTCGGCCTTCTCGCCGATGTCGTTTGCCGGCCTCGCCTCGTCACTGGCGATCTGGCTCTTGTCCGGCGGAACGCTGGTGCTGCACCACCCGTTCGACGATGAGGCGCTGGAACAACAGATCATCGAACAGGCCTGCGATACGTTGATTGCACCTGCTCAACTGGCGCTGCGGCTGGACGAACTGGACCTCGCGTCGCGGATGCCAAGCCTGCGCAATGTCATCGGCCTGTGGCGCACGCCCGAACAGGTCGGCTCCAGCGCGTGCTGGGCCGCGCAACAGGCGATGCTGACGGATGTCTATCTGTTCGGCGAGGCCGGATTGTTCGGCGCGCGCCGGATCGCGGAGGACGGCTCACCGGCCCTGATCAAGCCCGGCCTTCACGGCGCGCCGCGCGAATTGCCGGGATCGTCGATCGCGGGCGAGGTCCTGCTGACGCCGCGCGGCACGTTGGGATTGCGCGGGCCGATGGTGCCGGTCGCCGCCTATGCACCGCCTCCGCCGCCGAGCGACTCTCTGATCGCCTCGCCGCCGCGTGACTATGTCGATACGGATTACGCGGCGCGGCTCGATCGCGTGACCGGCGCGATCAACATCACGGCGCCGCCATCCGGCGTCATGGCCGTCGGCGGCTACCGCTTCCTGGCGCAAGACCTGCAGGAGTGGGCGCGGCGGCTCGGCCAGGGCGCGCTCTTGACCGCATTGCCCGACCGCCTCAGCGGCCACCGGCTCGCCGGCCGCGCGCTCGACAATGCGCGCGCCCGGGACGCGCTGACAGAACTCGGCCTTAACCCATTGATGGTGGAAGCATTTCGCGACCGGTCCAACGCGACCTGAGAGCCTCCGGCAGGGACGGCGTTGACGCCGCATTAAGCGGCGCAAACTAGACTCGCGGGTTCCAGATGCACGCCTGACCCGAGTTCTAAAAATGTCCCAGCAAGGTCCGATCCTCGTCGTGTCGACTGCGAGACGGCCATCTTTTGCCGCGACGCTCGATGTCGGCAGGCTGTTTCCGGTGGTCGAGACCGAGTGGGCGGACGCTGTGCGCGCGGTCGAACAGGTGCAACCGGCCGCCGTGCTGGCGGCAACCGCCGACACCGATGCAGCCGGACTGACGGAGCTGGCAGCGCGGGTTGCGGCACGCCAGCCTTATCTGCCGCTGATCGCGGTCGACCCGCGGGTCCCGCATCCGGACAACGTCATTCCCTTCTTTCAGGGCCAAATCTCCCAAACTCAAGTCTCGCCAACCCAAGGCGGCTCCGACCGCCTGGTGGCTCGCCTGCGTGCCGCGCTGCGCGTGCGGTCGTTGCATGCGACCGTGATGCGCCGGCTGGAGCCGGCAACGCCGATGGCGCTGTCGCATATCGATCCGGCGCGCGACGCCACCGTGCTGCTGATCGGCCGCGGCGGCGCCTATCCCACGTTGTCGGTCACGCTTGGCGAGCGCACCGGCGTGGTCGGCGCGCTCTCGATCGAGGCGGCGGCGAAGCATCTCAATGTGAGAGACATCGACGGCATCGTGCTCGGCGAAGGCTTCAGCCCGCGCGTGATCGACGCCTTCCTCACCGTGCTGACGGAGGACGCCCGTTTCCGCAACCTTCCCGTCGTCGTGACGGCAGTCGATCTGGCACCTAGCTACGATCTGCCGAACCTCGAGGTCGTGTCCGACGACGCCGCCCAGGTGGTCGCGACGGCGCTGCCGCTGATCCGCCAGCATGCCTTCGAAGCCCATCTGAGCCGCACGCTGAAGGCCATCGATGCCGATGGCCTGATCGACGCGCGGACCGGCCTGCTCACCCCGGAAGCCTTCGAGCGCGACTTCGCCAGCGCCATCTACCAGACGCAGCAACGCGGCGGCGGGTTGTCGGTCGCACGTTTTGCGTTCGATCCCGAACATCCCCGCGCGCAATTCGACGGCGCACGGATCATCAGCCGCCTGATGCGGCAGATGGATTTCGGCGCCGCCCAGGAAGACGGCGGGGTTGTCGTGGTGTTTGCCGAAACCGACCTGAAGACGGCGCACACCGTCGCGCGGCGGCTGTCGAGCGTGATGCGCCATACCAGCCACGGCCAGCGCGATGCGCGATCTGAGCCGACCGTCACGATCGCAACGCTGCTGCCGAACGATTCCGCGAAGTCGCTACGGTCGCGGCTCCAGGAAGAGGCGCATCGCGCCGCGTCGTAGTCATTCGCCCCGCCGGCCTGTAGGGTGGGCAAAGGAGCGTTAGCGACGTGCCCACCATCTATCACCGATCGCGCTTCGAAATGGTGGGCACGCTACGCTTTGCCCACCCTGCGCCGCACCGCGTCCGGGACACGAGACCGACTACGCCGCCTTCTTGCTCTCCGCGAGATTGGCGAGTTGGCGTAAGATCTCGGTCGTGCCCATCAACCGCTCTTCCGGCGTCTTCCATGTCTGCAGGAACACCACCTTCATGTCGGGCCGCACCTTGGCGGCCTGGCCGTGCTGGCGGATGAAGAATACCAGCCGGTCCGGCTGCGCGAATTTGTTGTCGCGGAACGCGATCACCGCGCCCTTCGGCCCGGCGTCGACCTTCTCGACATTGGCTCTGCGGCAATAGGCCTTGATCGCCGCGACCTTGAAGAGATAGCGCACTTCGTCCGGCAGCACGCCGAAGCGGTCACGCATCTCGGCGGCGAAATTGTCGATCTCCTCGTCGGTCTCGAGATCGGCCAGCCGCCGGTATAGCGACAGCCGCACGGCGAGGTCGTTGACGTAGTCCTCGGGGATCAGCACCGGCATCCCGATGGTGATCTGCGGCGACCAGCGGTCGGCCGCGGGCTCCACCACGCCGGCCTTGAGGTTGAGGATCGCCTCCTCCAGCATCGATTGATAGAGCTCGAAGCCGACTTCCTTGATATGCCCGGACTGTTCTTCGCCGAGCAGATTGCCGGCGCCGCGAATATCGAGGTCGTGCGATGCGAGCTGGAAGCCCGCGCCCAAAGTCTCCAGCGACTGCAACACTTTCAGCCGCCGCTCGGCCTGGGCTGTGATCTTCTGCTGCGCTGGCAACGTGAACAGCGCGTACGCCCGCAGTTTCGAGCGCCCTACCCGTCCGCGCAGCTGATAGAGTTGCGCCAGCCCGAACATGTCGGCGCGGTGCACGATCAGCGTGTTGGCGGTCGGGATATCGAGGCCGGACTCGATGATCGTGGTCGAGAGCAGGATGTCGTATTTGCCGTCGTAGAACGCCGACATGATGTCTTCGATCACGGTCGGCGGCATCTGGCCGTGGGCGACCGCGACCTTCATCTCCGGCACGTTCTTGTCGAGGAAGTCCTTGACGCCGGCGAGGTCCTCGATCCGCGGCACGACGTAGAACGCCTGTCCGCCGCGGTAGCGTTCGCGCAGCAGCGCCTCGCGGATCATCAGCGGATCATGCGGCGCCACAAAAGTCCGCACCGCCAGTCGATCGACCGGGGGCGAGGCAATGATCGAGAGATCGCGAACGCCGGTGAGCGCGAGCTGCAGCGTCCGCGGGATCGGCGTGGCGCTCAGCGTCAGCACATGCACCTGGGCACGAAGTTGCTTCAGCCGCTCCTTGTGGCTGACGCCGAAGTGTTGCTCCTCGTCGACGATCAGAAGGCCGAGATCCCTGAACTTGATCGACTTGCCGAGCAGCGCGTGGGTGCCGACGACGATATCGACATGACCCTCGGTCAACCCCTTCTTGACCTGCGTCAGTTCCTTGGCCGGGATCAGGCGGGAGGCCTGCGCAACGTTGACGGGAAAACCGCGAAAACGTTCGGCAAAGTTCTTGCTGTGCTGCCGCGCCAATAGCGTGGTCGGCACCACGACGGCCACCTGCTTGCCGTCGAGCGCAACCGCAAACGCGGCGCGCAGCGCTACCTCGGTCTTGCCGAAGCCGACATCACCGCAGATCAGCCGGTCCATGGGACGGCCACTTTCGAGGTCCTTCAGCGTGGACGTGATGGCCCCCAACTGGTCCTCGGTTTCCTCATAGGGGAAGCGCGCGCAGAACTCGTCATAGACATGCGGCTGCACCGGCATTTTCGGCGCTTCATGCAGATGCCGTTCCGCCGCGATCTTGATCAGTTCGCCGGCGATCTCGCGGATGCGGTTCTTCAGCTTTGCCTTGCGCGCCTGCCAGCCACCGCCGCCCAGCCGGTCCAGTTCGACATTGGCGTGATCGGAGCCGTAACGCGACAGCAGTTCGATGTTCTCGACGGGGAGGAACAGTTTTGTTTCCGCGGCATAATGCAGTTCGAGGCAGTCATGCGGCGCGCCGCCGACCTCGATCGTCTGCAACCCGACAAAGCGGCCGATGCCGTGCTCCACGTGAACCACGAGATCGCCGGTCGAAAGGCTCGTGACTTCCGAGATGAAGTTATCGAGCTTGCGGCTCGATTTGCGCGGCCGCACCAGGCGGTCACCGAGAATGTCCTGCTCGCTGATGACGGCGAATTCGTCGGTCTCGAAACCGCTCTCCATGCCGACCACCGCCAGCATGGCCTCGTTGCGTGGCGTCGCCTGCACCGTGCGCCAGGCGTTGACGCTGGTGAGATTGGCGAGCTTGTGATCCCTGAGCATGCTGCCCATGCGGTCGCGGGAGCCTTCGCTCCACAGCGTGATCACCACCTTCTTGCGCTGCGCCTGCAACGCCAGCACGTGCGCCACCACGGCTTCGAACACGTTGACCGAACCGTCGGCGCGCTCGGGCGTGAAATTGCGCCCCTGCCGCGCGCCGGCGTCGAACACGTCGGCGCTGCCCTCAGGCACCGCAAATGGCGTCAGCCGCGCCACCGCCGCCTCACTCAGACGTTCGGTCCACTCCGTTTCCGTCAGATAGAGCCGATCCGGCGGTAACGGCTTGTAGATCGCGCCGGAGCCCGGATGCTCCAGCGCCTCGCGCCTGGCCTCGTAATAGTCAGCGATCTGCTTGAAGCGTTCGCGGGCGGCGTCCTCGCCCTGCGGCTCGATCGCGACCGGCGCGCCATCGAGATAGTCGAACAGCGTATCCATCCGCTCCTGGAACAGCGGCAGCCAATGCTCCATGCCGGGATGGCGGCGGCCTTCGCTGACGGCTTCATAGAGCAGATCGTCGCGCTGCGGCGCGCCGAAGGTCGCGACATAGCCCATGCGAAAGCGGCGGATGGTTTCGGTGACGAGCTGGAATTCCGAAACTGGAACCAGATCGAGCGCGCGCATGTCGAGCTGCGTTCGCTGCGTTTCCGCGTCGAAGGTCCGGATCGATTCAAGGCTGTCGCCGAAGAAGTCGAACCGCACGGGCTGGTCGAGACCGGCCGGAAACAGATCGAGGATACCGCCGCGCACGGCATATTCGCCGGGCTCGCGCACGGTCGAGGAGCGGTTGTAGCCATTGTGCTCCAGCCAGGCCACGATCGAGTCCATCGGCACGACATGGCCGGGCGCCACCGACAGCGCCTGCGCCGCCACCACCTCGCGTGCCGGGACGCGCTGCACGATGGCATTGACGGTGGTGAGCACGATCAGCGGCTTGTCGCTGCCCTGCAGCCGCGACAGCCGCGCCAGCGTGGTCAGGCGCTGCGCCAGGATGCCGCCATGCGGCGACACCCGGTCATAGGGCTGGCAGTCCCAGGCCGGAAACTGCATCACGGGTAGATCGGGGGCGAAGAATTCCAGCGCCCGCGCGAGCTGCTGCATGCGGGGACCGTCGCGGCAGACGACGGCAAGGCTCACGGCCGGCGGTTTCGGCCGTGCCGCCACCGCGCGGGCCAGATCGGATACGACCAGCCCCTCGGCGCCTTCGGCAACGTTGGCAAAGGTCAGCGCACGGCTGGGGGCCAGCAACGCGGCGGGCGATTTGACAGGCGACTTCATGCGTCGTGAACCACGGCGCGAAACGCCTTGATGCGGTCGAACAGCGCGGTCGCATATTCCGGATCAAGCGGCGTGTCGCCGATCAGCGCGGCATAGAGATCGGGATCGGGCACCTCGATCAGCTGCTCGAGTTCGGCCAGTTCGTCATCGCGCATGGCCGATATCTCGGCATCCGCAAAGCGGCCGAGGATGAGATCCATCTCGCGGGTACCGCGATGCCAGCAGCGGAACAAAAGCCGCTTGCGGCGGTCGTCGAGGCCACCGCTTGATCGTGTCGTACCGGTCATTGTCCCATTCCGTTTCGAACGCCAAAAGCCCGGACGTGCCGGGCGGGGTTGATATAGCCCTCGCACCAGGGAATGTCAGTAGCGTTTCACCCACAGGCCCATGCGAAAGTGGCGTGTATGGATTGCGAGGCGGTCCACTGCCCTCCCTATCTCCCGCGTTGGTTGCTTCGACGCCCGCGCTGCCCGCCGCGGCCGGACTTGCAGCTTTTCGATTTCACCGTTATGTGTCTCGCGCGATCGATAGCCGATTTTGGCATGATCATCACGGAGAAGGCTCGATGACATTGTCTCGCCGCCCCGTCGAGGGCATCGCCTAAGGGCGCGTGCGTTAGCCGTGCCACTTGGGAACTCGCGCGCTTAAGTCAGCGATATCCGCGTTGCGCGCGCCGACGATTCTCAAATCTCCTGAAAGCATTTCAATGGGCACTTCTCCCAAGGTGGACGGCTGCGCGCCGATCCACGTCTTCGCCTCGTCCAAGTCCTGGATCGAGGGTAACGCCACGCTTCAACTCCAGCAGGTCGCCGGATTGCCCGGCGTGCAGTCGGTCGCGGCCATGCCGGACCTCCACCCCGGCAAATATGGTCCGGTCGGCTGCGCCGTTCTGGCTGATCGCATTCACCCGCAGCTGGTCGGCTCCGACATCGGCTGCGGCATGGGGCTGTTTGAGCTTGATATCGCGGCGCGCAAGCTGCGGCTCGACCAACTGGCCGACCGATTGCATGCGCTCGATCAGCCCTGGGATGGCGTTACCGACAGCGTCCTGGCCGACGTCGGCCTTTCCACCACCACCTTTGATGCCTCGCTTGGCAGCATCGGCGGCGGCAACCATTTCTGCGAATTCCAGGCCATCGAGGAAATCCTTGCGCCTGACACCGCCGCACAGGCGGGGTTCGACCGCGATCGTGCCTACGTCCTGGTCCATTCCGGTTCGCGGGGCCTCGGTTTCTCGATCCTGGAACGAATTCTGCTGAATGGGCCCGTAGCGCTTGATCCCGCGGGCGAAGAAGGCGGCGCGTACATGGCCGCGCATGACCACGCCGTGCAGTGGGCCAGACTCAATCGCCGCATCATCGCGGAGCGGGCCGCAGCCGCAGCGCGCGCAGACCTGCGTCCTGTCAACGATCTCGCGCACAACATGGTCGAGCGTGAGCACAACGCAGGTGGCGACGTCATGGCGCTGCACCGGAAGGGCGCGGCGGCTTCCGATCGCGGGCTGGTGCCGGTGCCGGGATCGCGCGGGACGCTGTCGTATCTGGTGGAGCCGCTTCCGGCGATGCGAACCGAGGCGCTGGCCTCGCTCGCGCATGGCGCGGGCCGCAAATACGACCGCGGTTCCATGCACGGCCGCGTCCGGGTCAAGAAACCCGACGTGGCGCGGCTGGAACGCAATCCCTATGGCGGCATCGTCGTCTGCGGCGATCGTGGCCTGCTCGCGGAAGAGGCGCCGGAGGCCTACAAGAGCATTGAACGCGTCATCGCCGACCTCGTCGAGTTCGGCCTGGCGCGTGTGGTCGCGACATTTCGGCCGCTGGTGACGTTCAAGAAGGCACAGTCGAATGTCGCAGCTGGCGGAGCCAGGCGGGAGAAATCCTGGAAGGAGGATCGCCGATGATCCGACTTCTCTTCACCAGCGGACGCGGTCCGGCGGAATGCCGGATCGCGGTCCGGAAGGCTGTTGCAACGCTCGCAGCTGAAGCTGCCTCGCTCGGTCTCGAGACAGATTGCCTGGAGGGGCCGAATACGGACAGGCATGGTCCGGCCTCGGCGATCGTCGTAATTCATGGCGATGCCGCGGCTGCATTCGCGCGGCCGTGGATCGGTGCGATCCAGTGGGTGGCACAAAGCTCGCTCAGGCCACATCACAAGCGGAAGAACTGGTTCATCGGTGTGTTCGAGCTTCCGGCGCTGCCGGAGGCACCGAAAGCGCTGGCGGTCCAGGATGTCCGCTTTGAAGCCTTCCGGGCCGGCGGCCCCGGCGGCCAGCATCAAAACAAGACCGAGAGCGCTGTGCGCGCCACCCACATCGCGAGCGGCCTCTCTGTCGTTGCGCGGGAGGAGCGCTCGCAGCATCGAAACAAGGCGCTGGCATTGGAGCGGATCGCAGCATTGCTCAAGTCACAGGGCGAGCTGCAAGCGATCACCGCGCAGAACGATGCGCATGCGGCGCATGATCGCCTTGAGCGCGGACGCCCGGTAAAGCGGTTCAAGGGTGTAGCGTTCCAGGCATCGTAGCAGGAAAAAAGCCGTGGACGTCTCGCCTAAACCCGCGCATGACGGCACGAAACGGTCTTAGGTTTCCTTAATGCGCCCCACCCTGCTCAATCCATTGTTTGCATCGGTCACGACCCTTCCTGGCGTCGGGACGAAGCAGGACAAGCTGTTGCGCTATCTGCTCAGCCGCGATGAGACGCCGCGGCCGGTCGATCTCTTGCTGCACCTGCCGGCCTCCGTGATCGATCGCCGGGCGCGGCCGAAGATTCGCGAGGCCGTGCAGGGAACCGTGGTGACGCTGGAAGTCACCGTGGATCGCCATCGGCCGCCACCGCCGCGCAATTCCCGCGCGCCCTACCTCGTCTATGCCTCAGACGATACCGGCGACGTGGTGCTGACGTTTTTCCGTGCCAAGCCCGGCTATGTCGAAAAGCTGCTGCCGGTCGGCGAGAAGCGCTACGTGTCCGGCACGCTGCAGATGTACGACGGCATCCCGCAGATCGTGCATCCCGATCGGGTCGTGGACGAAGCGGCGTTCTCAAAACTGACCGGTATCGATCCGGTCTATCCCCTCACCGAAGGTCTCGCGCTCGGCTCGCTTCGCCGCGCGATCGCACAGGCGCTGCAGAAGCTGCCGGAATTGCCCGAGTGGATCAGCCCGGAAGTCATTCGCCGCTGCAGCTTTCCGCCGATCGGCCAAGCGTTGAACCGCGTGCATGTGCCGGTCGAACTCGCCGACATCCTGCCGGACGGCCCGTTCTGGTCGCGGCTCGCCTTCGACGAACTTTTGGCCGGTCAACTGGCGTTGGCGCTGGTACGCGCGCAGTTGCGGCGCCCGGCCGGCGACCGCAACGCCGGCGACGGCCACCTGCGCCACAAGATCATCGACGCCCTTCCTTACGCGCTCACATCCTCACAGCGCGAGGCGGTCGCGGCCATCGCCGAGGATCTGCGCCAGCCGGTGCGCATGCTGCGGCTGCTGCAGGGCGACGTCGGGTCCGGCAAGACGGTAGTGGCGCTGCTCGCCGCGGCTGCGGTCGTCGAGGTCGGCAAGCAGGCCGCGCTGATGGCGCCGACCGAAATCCTTGCCCGCCAGCATATCAAGACCATCGCGCCGCTCGCCGAGCGTGCGGGCTTGCACGTGGCGATCCTGACCGGCCGCGAGAAGGGCAAGGAGCGCCGCGAAATCCTCGCCCAGCTGGAAGCGGGCGAGATCGATTTCCTTGTCGGCACGCATGCGCTGATCCAGGACGACGTGATCTTCAAGGCGCTGGCGCTGGCCGTGGTCGACGAGCAGCATCGCTTCGGCGTGCGCGAACGGCTCGCGCTCACCAACAAGGGCGAAGCGGTCGACGTGCTGGTCCTGAGCGCGACGCCGATCCCCCGCACGCTGGTGCTCACTTATTTCGGCGACATGGACGTCTCCGAATTGCGCGAGAAGCCAGCCGGTCGCCAGCCGATCGAAACCCGCACCATATCGATGAGCCGCCTCGACGAGGTGACGGATGGCGTCGGCCGCGCGCTGCAGGCCGGCAAGCTGGTCTACTGGATCTGCCCGCTGGTGGAGGAATCGGAAGCCGAAGGTACCGAACACCTCACCAACGCGACGGAACGGTTTGAAAAGCTGCGGCAACGCTTCGGCGACAAGGTCGGTCTCGTCCACGGGCAGATGAAGGGCACGGAGAAGGACCGCGTGATGGCGCAATTCGCCGCCCACGAGATCGGGCTCCTGGTGGCGACCACGGTGGTCGAGGTCGGCGTCGACGTCCCCGCCGCGACCATCATGGTGATCGAGAACGCCGAGCGCTTCGGGCTCGCACAATTGCACCAGCTGCGCGGCCGGATCGGGCGCGGCTCGGAGGCGTCTACCTGCCTGCTGCTCTACAAGGAGCCGCTCGGCGAAATGTCGAAGGCGCGGCTGAAGGTGATCCGCGAGACCACCGACGGCTTTCGGATTGCCGAGGAGGACCTGAAGCTGCGCGGCGAAGGCGACGTGCTCGGCATCCGCCAGAGCGGCCTGCCCGGCTATCGCATCGCCCGCTCCGACGTGCACGCCCAACTCATCACGCAGGCGCGCGACGAGGCGCTGCGCATCATGAAGGACAATCCGAAGCTGAAGGGCGAGCGCGGCGAGGCGCTGCGCTGCCTGCTTTACCTGTACGAGCGCGATGAGGCCGTGCCGCTGATCGGCGCGGGATAACTCGCCCGAGTGTGAGCAACGCGACGCCGGTAGTGCTCGGTGCCCTCGACGATCTTGTCGATCAACGCGTCCAGCGCCCAGAATTTTTCGTGGATATCGAAGGTAACGGCACGGCTGTCGGTGCAGGAAAACGTGCCGAGACGCTGGTGATAGAATTTTGCAAGCTTGGGATAGCCCATCGGTTCGGCCATCGCGGACAGTGCGAGATAGACCGAAAGTTCGTCCGCCAGTGCCGGATGGCCGGCATCCTCGGTCATCAGCCACTTGTAGAGATCGGGATGAAAATTTGTGAACACGCCGGTGAACCCGCGTGAACCGGCTTTCATCGCATCATAGGCAATCGCCGCATTGGCGTTGACGATGGCAAGCGGCGTGCCCCTGGTCAGCGCCACCCGGCGTTTCACGGTTTCGAGGTCGCAGGAAACGTCCTTGAGGATGACGAAGCGGCCGCTACCCGCGCAGAACGTCAGTTCATCGTCGGTCAGCAGGCGCCGATAGGGCGCCGGGCACTCGTAGAGCCCGAGGGGAATGTGCTTCGGCAGCCGGTCGAGCAGCCAGCTCAGGTCGTCGATGAACTTGCTGCCGCCTTCCTGCCTGGCGTCGAGACGGTTGGTGACCAGCACCATGCCGTCGACGCCGGTCGCGGCGATCGCGGTCAGCTCGGCAAGCTGGTCATCCAGGCTTTCGCTGATGTGGCCGGAAGCGATCACAGGCACGCGGCCGGCGGCGGCTTGCCTGACGAAGGCGGCGAGTTCAACCCGTTCTTCCAGGCTGAGATACTGCATCTCGCTGGACTGACAGACTGCGAACAGCGCGTCTGAACCATTGTCGATGTACCATTCCACCAGCCGGCCGAGTCCCGGATAGTCGATCTGGCCGTTCGCGGTAAACGGCGTGATCATCACGGGAATGATGCCTTCGATCTTCTTGGTCATGAATTTGAGCCTGTCTATCCGTCATTGCGCTCGCAATGACGGCGGAGGAGCGTTGCGCGTGCCCTACTCCACCTTCACCTTTGCGGGAGCCGGCTGCAGCGCGGCCGAATTCGCCACGCGCGCCGCGTTCGCCATGCCGGCCAGCGCGGCATTGCGTTTCTGCGGATCGGAGCCCGGCTGCACCACGCCGGCGGACATGATCAGCGTCGCGGCATCCTCGGTGCTCATGTCGACTTCGATGATCTTGCTCTTCGGGACGTAGAAGAAGAAACCCGTGGTCGGGTTCGGCGCGCAGGGCAGGAACACCGAAATATGCTCCTCCTGGCCGGGAAGCTGGCTGGCGATGTTCACGCTCGGCGACTGCGAGATCAGGACGATCGACCACATCCCCGGGGAGGGAAATTCGACCAGGCCGACCTTTCGAAAGCTCGATCCCTTGCCCGAGAACAGCGTCTCGAACACCTGCTTGAGGCCACGATAGATCGCGCGCACCACCGGCATGCGGCCGAGCAGGCGTTCGCCGAGGTCGACCAGCGTCCGCCCGATCAGGTTGGCGGTGAGGAAGCCCAGCAGCGTCAGGGCGACCACGGCCACGATCAGGCCCGAGCCGGGCAGTCCGAACGGCAGGTAGGTTTCCGGCCGGTAGGCCGTCGGCACGAACGGACGGACGATGCTGTCCACCCAGTTCACGAACCACCAGGTCAGGTAGAGCGTAATCGCGACCGGCCCTGCGACAATCAGTCCGGTCAGAAAATAGTTCCGGAAACGGGCCATCAGCCCGGGAGGGTGCGCGTCCAGCAGGGGTTCCTCCGGGGGCGCAGTCGGGGGTAGTTCTTCGCGGTTCATCGTGGTTCCAGGTCGGAGCAGCCGGCTTGATCCCAGCTAAGCCATCCTAGCAGGTTTTTGAAGGGCCTACGTGACAGCCAATGGGCCTAGGCCTATTCGACCGTTACCGATTTCGCGAGATTTCGCGGCTGATCCACGTCGGTCCCCATCACCACGGCGGTATGATAGGCTAGCAGCTGCACCGGGACGGCGTAGACCATCGGGGTGAACGCCGACGCCATGTCGGGCAGCACGATGGTGACCAGTGATTCGATGGTGGCTTCCGCCGCCCCCTTGGCGTCGGTCATCAGAATGATGTTGCCGCCGCGGGCCGCGACTTCCTGCATGTTGGAGACGGTCTTCTCGAACACCCGGTCGTGCGGCGCGATCACCACGACCGGCATGTTCTCGTCGATCAGGGCGATCGGCCCGTGCTTGAGTTCGCCGGCGGCATAGCCCTCGGCGTGAATGTAGGAAATTTCCTTCAGCTTCAGCGCGCCTTCCAGCGCCAGCGGGTAGCTGGTGCCGCGGCCGAGATAGAGCACGTCCTTCGATTTCGAGATGTCGCGCGCCAGCTTCTCGATCTGCGGCTCGATCGTCAGCGCCGCCGCCATCAGGCGCGGAATCTCGACGAGGCCGTGAACGAGCTTTGTCTCGTCCTCATCCGACAACTCGCCGCGCGCCTTGCCGGCGGCGACCGCGAGCAAGGCCAGCACCATCAGCTGGCAGGTGAACGCCTTGGTCGAGGCGACGCCGATTTCGGGACCGGCCAGCGTCTGCAGCACGGTTTCGCTTTCGCGCGCTATCGTCGAGGTCGGCACGTTCACGACAGATACGGTGTGGACGCCCTCGGCCTTGGCGTAGCGCAGCGCAGCCAGCGTATCGGCGGTCTCGCCGGACTGCGAAATGAAGATCGCGAGATCACCCTTGCGCAAGGGAGCTTCGCGGTAGCGGAATTCGGAGGCGACATCGACTTCGACCGGTACGCGCGCGAAGCGCTCGAACCAGTATTTGGCGACGTAGCCGGCGTAGCTCGCGGTGCCGCAGGCCGTGATCGAAATGCGCTGGACGTCCTTGAAGTCGAACGGCAGCTTGACCGGCAAGGTGACGCGCTCGCTCGCCATGTCGACATAGCGCGCCAGGGTGTGGCCGACCACTTCCGGCTGCTCGTGGATTTCCTTGGCCATGAAGTGGCGGTAGTTTGCTTTATCCACCAGCGAGGTCGAGGCGCTGTGCTTGACTGCGTCGCGGTGAACGATCGCGTGGTTCTTGTCGTAGATGACAGCGCCCTTGCGCGTCAGCACCACCCAGTCGCCGTCTTCGAGATAGCTGATCGTATCGGTGAACGGCCCGAGCGCGATCGCGTCCGAACCCAGATACATTTCGCCGTCGCCATGACCTATCGCCAGCGGCGGGCCGTTGCGGGCGCCGATCATCAGGTCGTCGTCGCCGGCGAAGATGAACCCGAGCGCGAACGCGCCGCGCAGTTCCGACAACGCCGCCCTCACCGCCTCGACCGGGCTGATGCCCTGCTGAAGCAGATTGTCGACCAGATGCAGAACGATCTCGGTATCGGTTTCGGTCTTGAAGACCGCCCCCTTCTTCTCGAGCGCTTCGCGCAACTCGCGGAAATTTTCGATGATGCCGTTGTGAACCACGGCGACGCGATCGGTCGCATGCGGATGGGCATTGTTCTCGGTCGGCTTGCCGTGAGTCGCCCAGCGGGTATGCCCGATCCCGGTGTAACCCTTGAGCGGTTCTGCCTCCAGCCGCTTTTCGAGGTTCTTCAGCTTGCCCTCGGCGCGGCGGCGCGTGAGGTGACCGCCTTCCAGCGTGGCGACGCCAGCGGAATCATAGCCCCGATATTCAAGGCGTTTGAGCGAATCTACCAACAGCTCCGCGACCGGAGCTTTCCCAAGAATGCCGACAATGCCGCACATGCGGTTCAATACCCCAAATCGACGAATAGCGTCGCAACCCGCCAGTCTCTTAACGAAATTCGCTATCTTACGGATACTCAATAATTATTGCGGATTGAGACAGTCTTAAGTGGAAAGCTTAATGGGTAGCCAAACCGGGTATTAACCTGTCACAGCCGCCAGGCGTGCGGAACAGGGGTCCGCGATCTCGCGGCATGACCTGCCCGAGCTATGGCCTTGGTTCCCCCCAAGAAAGAGGGAGCAGGGAATGCCGGGTGCTCGCTGCACCCGCGGCCTCGCGTGCAATGGGTAGAAGGAAACGCACACGAGCATACAGGTTCAGCGGAGGCAATCCGGCATTCCCTGCGCAATGGAGAAGAATGGACCAAAACTTTGAGATGAATCAACGCGATGTGGCTGTTGTGTTCACATCTGTGTCGCGATCCGCGGGAGCTATAATTTGCTGTGCAAAATTCTGCGATGCACCGGATGACACCCCCATCAAGATCCTGCGGGCACCGCTGACGTTTGCGATAACAACCGCAGCGGTGGCGCGATAGCGCACGTTCTGCGACGCCTGCGAGCCACTGTGCCGAGGCGCGCTGCGAGGCCGACGTGGTCGGTGCGGTTGAGCCTGCTGATGATGGTGGTGCGGACAGTCCGCATGCCGAATTTTGATTTCCGCGGCGATTCGCAGTCTTCGCCGCCGTTCCACGCTGGCACGAGATCGCCCGCTGCACCCGAGAGCGTAAGCAATAGCCGAGAAGCGCAGGCGCTAGGTCTTTAGTACCGCGTCTGTGGGCGCACAAAGCATTGGATGCTGTGGGCGATCACATACACGTATGCCTGACCTGAAGGCGAATACTACGATTTTCTCTGATGGCACTTTCACCCATTTGTATTCGCTCGGTGTGCCGTCCGGTTTATACGACTCAATCCACACGTACCACTCAGGCTCCGGATACTTAGCGCCCTCGGGAACGACCATCTTGTACTCGACTTTTACGGCATCCTTGTCTGTGCAGCATGATTTGGATTTCTTGTCGCGACGATCATCAGGACGGTTGTCCGGTCGCTGAAGATTGTCGAGAAACTTCCGATCGATCTCCGGTACGGCATTCGTATGTTCATGAGCAAAAACCAAAGCCGAAAGCAGAAAATAAAACAGCACGCCAAACACGGCCTTCATTATGGGCCTCCATGAATTTGATTCAGTGCGCCTCCTACTTGCGAAAGGGGATTCGGACAGCTTAAAACCCCTGTGGCCAAAACATCGCATTCTCGACGCGGCGAGAATATCCGATGTTTTGCGGGGGCTGCTTGAATTTCGGAAACGCCCGATTCCGGCGGGCTCTATAGCGCCCTACGAGGTCGCCATCGGCTCCAACGAGACGGTCAGCGTCTCGCGACATTCGAATTCCATGTCACGCAGATCTGCGCCCGCACCATTGGACCGGAAATTGCCGCGATCACCGCTGCAGTCGTCACGTCGAAACAAATGCCGACGGCTGGGCCGATGATGTCCGAGCTCTCCGACATCGAACCAAACTTCACCTGTACATGCTGCGGCAGAAATCCGGCCGAAATTCTCGCACACCCGCATGGGTACTGGCTAAGGTGCCGTGGCTGAGGCGACCTTACTTCCCCTCCGATCTCTCGATTATCTCTAGGCTCTCAAGTTGGTTCGCTAGTGCTGCCCAGCTACGTGAAATGCTCTTGAGCACGTTAGACCGGCGGCCTGAATTTCTCGGATCGGCACCAAGGAGCTTGTATTCCACAGCATAAGCTCTGCACTGTTCAACTGTGGGCATGTGCGCTTTCTAACTAGAATGAGAGAAGCGCGATAGCGACCAGCACGACCGGCAACATTCCAAGCACCACCAACGTGATAGCGAACCAATCCACTTTCCCCATCGGGAAAACTTAGCATCGGGCAAGCCCTCGGCCAGCTCAAACTTCACGCGCCAGCCACATGGGGCTATGCGGGCGCGGCGGCGAGCGTTGTCGGCCTCCTGCGTGAGAACTTCCCGGCCCGCCATCTTTCAGACATCCGGAGATCGTCTGGTTTGTCTGGGCCGACTCAGTGCGCGTAACAGTCTGACCCGGCACGGCCTCCGCCTTACCAGCCCCCAAAGCCCCGGCGGGGCCGTGCTCGGCTACGCCTGCTAGCAGCTAATCGCCTGGTTGGGGTGCAGCCGATCGCGATAGGTCCTGGCGCGATCACCAAGCCTGGACCGCGGAAAAATATCGCCGGTTCGATCGCGGCGAGCGATGGCGCCGGACTGGCGACCGCATGGCGCCGGATGGTGCCAGCCAGAGAGGCGTTAATCGCCATCAAAAATGATGCGTCGACGCATCACTTTACGAAATTCCTGGCGCGACGGTTACAAAGTGAACCGACACGAATCCGCCCGCCGATGTTCAATTGAGCTTTCATCACTGGATGGCATCCGGCGAAATCATTGATCGAGGATCGGGTATGAACGACGGGGTCGTGGAGGCAGCGATTGCCGGCGCAACACTCGGCGCCGGCGCCGCAATCTGGCTAATTGCGGGCTACCTGATCCAGCGATTTGCCTTCCGCAATCCAAGACCGACCCACGCTACCGTCCTTGCGACTTCAATGAGCGCTTCGATGCTGCTGTTTTCGCTCGGAGCTTTGCTGGCGTTTCACATCCGACAAGATGATCCGGGTGCGGCTGATGGCCTGGTTCAAACGGTTCGTTGACCCTATCATTTTGCCCGACGGGCGCGAGTTGCTGACGCTGCGCGACGCCGGCATCGAGCCGCCGCCATGAGAAACTGGTTTCGCTCGACCAAAAGCGGCTATGTGTCGATCTCGTTCATGAAGATGAATGGGAACTCGATGGGACGGTTCGCATCTTATCGCACTGCTAACCCTTGCGCGCCGGATTTGCCAAGCGCACACTTGCGACCGCAAGCACCATCATAAGAACTTACGGAGGATGCAGACCATGCCACGGGTCAAGCAAGCTTCGAAGCAGAAGAGCACAACCACAGCCGCCGCCGTGACGGTGCTGGGTGCCACCGGACTGGGTTTTTCGCTGCTGGGTAGCACATCAGCATCCACGATGCCCGCTGCTGATATCGCGCAATCTGACAGTACCCCTCCTAATCAGCGCTTAGTCCTTAGCGAAGAGGAAATGGCCGACGTCAGTCTCGCCACGTTCCATCTCCTCGATAAGGAAAACGTTGGCAGCGGCGTGCAGCTAGCCGCCCGCGGTGGCTGCCGTGGCTGCGCGGCCCGTGGCTGCCGCGGCTGCGCGGCCCGTGGCTGCCGTGGCTGTGCGGTCCGTGGCTGCGCGGTCCGGGGCTGTGCGGTCCGTGCCTGCGCGGTCGGTTGCGCGGCCGGCAGCTGTTGCGCATCTTGGGGATATTGCCGCGTGTGCTAAGTCCCACGATCTAGCGGCCCGACGCTGAGAAAATTGCATCCAACAGGCTCGATAGCCGGCTTTCCCAAGCCTTCGGGTCGAAGTCAGGCCTGCGCCGTCAGAAACACGTCATCCATAAACAACGCGTCAATGCCAGACTTGCGAAACGTGACGATGGAATTACGGTGACAGTGCACCGTAATGCTAACATCGAAAGCGCCCCGCAAATGTTGGAACGCCCAGCAAAGCCATGAGCTCGAAATATAGATGACGCCCTTCCTCCCGCCGGCCAGCTTGAATTGCACTTGCAGCTTTGTTCTTGATCGCGTTTGCCTCGCGGTGGAGGTCGGCACTTAGGCTGGGCTTAGCTAGCTCTTGCTCTACCGCCGCAAGGTTGATGCGTGCCTCGCAGGCAAAGGAACTTGACGGCGTTAGAAAAACTCCGGCTAAAACCGTTGCTGCGACCGACAACGACGCGAAGCGCCTGGCAAAGCAAGTGAACCCGTCAACTCCAAGCGTCGTCGCGAGCGCCGGGGTGACGAAGCGAAAGCTTTTCATGACCTTTGTTCCAATTAGTTTACTGCCCGGCACAGGACGGTGGACATGGGGTCGATTGTGTAGTGACGCGGAGCTTCGTATTGTGAGGCTTGTCACATTGCGTGATTAGTCGGTCAGAGAAGGCTCGGACTTTATCATGTCGTCATGAGCCTGCGGCGGCTTTGGCAGGAGCACTCTCCACCCTGTCGATCAGGCGGCGGTAGTAAACGATCGCCAGCGTGCCAAACAGAAGCCCGCCGGTGAGATAAACGAAGCAAGTAGCCCGCATGAGCGCAGCGATATGCGGAGATTGCCCCCTGATGTCGCTACGCTCATCCGGGCTACGCTTGCTGCACACCGTAAACTTACGGGCGATCCTAGCCGATCATCACCGCAAATCCGCAGCGCAAAATCCCGCGCTGCTCTCCTGCGGGCATGAACAGAATTTAACCGCGATAAGCTGTCGCTGGCGCGCATTCACAAGCAATTGGCGCGAAATCACAAGTTACGATTCGCGTTTCCATTTAGATGTCTCGGTCGGCTTCACCTGCAAGCAGGCGTACGCGCGAGCAGCAGACCAAAATGGACGAATATAGAGAACGGTTGGAAACACTTCTGCTGGACACAGAAGACTTCGAACTGATCGCCAAGCTCGCCAAACTCTTACCTGTCATCCGGATGACCGAACAGATTCGGGCAATGGCCGCCGATTTGAAGGCCAACATCGCCGCGAAACGCGCTTGCTGATCCGCAAAGACCTGAAATCACCCCTTTTGTACGAAGCGATGACAGACCAAACTCCATTGCGCGTCTTTTTCAGTTGCCTGTATTGCAAGGCGGTTTACCACGCGACGCAGATACGGAAGCCGAGCATTGTTGTCGGCCGCTTCACTTGCAAAAGGTGCAACACGACGGTGCACCGGTGGTGGGGCACCCAATACAGTTTTACGGGTTGGACAGGACCGCTTGACTTACGGCGACCGCGGCGACCCAATTAGGCGGGAATTACGGTGACAGTGCATTCAATTGACGCGTGCGGGGCTCATCGGAAATGCGCCATCGCGCCGCGTCTCAAAAGTTAAAGCACCGTCACGGTAATGACAGCCACGCCCCCCGCTCTGGGGTCCTAGCCGGCGGAATTGATTTTATCCGACTCTCAGATTTTCAGCGGACGTCTTGCCACGGTTGCTCACTTCTTCGTAGCTCACCTTGGCCCCCTCTTTGAGGCTACTCAGTCCCGCTTTTTCGACGGCCGAAATGTGCACGAAGACATCCTTGCCACCAGTGTCGGGTTGAATGAATCCATATCCCTTCGTTGGGTTAAACCACTTCACAGTACCTATCGCCACTGAAAACCTCCCATTGAGCCAATGGTGGCAGCCTAAATCGGTAGCGCGGCGCGCCGCAACCCTCCCCAAAGGACAATATAACTGTCGCAGCCATCGACCTATGCTGTGGGATGAAATTGCGATGACAGACGCGCCGGGGCCGCAGCGAGCGGCTCATCGGGTTTTTACCGCCGCGCAGAACTGTTCCGTGACCGCTGTCGTTTCCTCGGTGACGTTCCAGCCGTTCGTCTCGGCGTTTTCCCTGGCCAACTTTTGCTCGTTCTGAAGCATCTTTTTGATTTGCGCGTACGGTTTCCAGTCGGCCTTGGACAGCTTGACGGGGGGCGCACCGCAGACGTTGTGGGCAATCGCTTTCTGCACACCAGTGCCGACGTCGCTCATGTGGTCCTCGACCACGGCGGTGAAGCGCGCCTTGGCGTATTGGCTGTTGGCTGCGATGAAGTCTTTGCAGAAGGCGACCCGTTGACCTCCGTCGCGGGCCTTGATGTAGGCCGTCTGCGTTTCGTAATGCACGCGGTAGGCGAGTTTGTTGGCGTTCGGGTCGGATTTCACCGATTCGAGCATGGCGCGGTGGTCACCCGAGGTGGCGTCATTGATCCTGAGGTCACATGCTTTGGCGAGGGAGACGACCGGAACGTAGGCCCGCACCTTGGCTTCCAAGGCATCATTGGCGTGCGCAACTGGTGCGAACAGGCTGGCGGCGATTGCGAAAGCAGCGAGACAGCGTTTCATTGGTGACATGCTCCAGATCACCGAACAGCAAGTAGCCCGCATGAGCGCAGCGATATGCGGGGATAAATCACGACCCCGGATGTCGCTGCGCTCATCCGGGCTTACGCTTGCTCAGTTTCCTGCCGCGCAATATTCTCTCCGCGCGACGTCGCTCGCTTTCTCCACACCCTCAGGCCAGCCATGACTTTTATAGTCATTGCGAGGAGCAGCGCGCAAAGCGCTGCCTTCGAGAACGTCTCCATCGTCCCCTCGACCAGCATGCCATGGACCACACTCCCGACGACGATGATAACCGCGAGCAGCATATGGGCGATGCGCCACGTTCGCGGTCGCAGTCCCAATCGCCGGCGGAGTGCAGCTAGAAGCGCGACGGCGAAGATTGCCCACATGGCGATCACACCCCAGGGGGAGAACGGCGTCGGGGATACGAAGAGAAGCGCGTCAATCATATCAGGCGGACTGGTGATCCAAAGACCCCCGACGTGGATCAGCACCGCCACGACCAGCGCGCCTCCGATCCAGGGATGTACACGCCGCCCGATACGGGCCGACAGTCCCGGCAAGTATCCGCCAATCAGAAGAGGCTGAAACAGCATGAGGCCCAGTGCGACAATCCCTGCGAATCCGGCCAGTATGTAGAGCGGATCGCGCCATGCGAGCAGCGGGCTCGCCGCTGCCGCGGCGATCGGCACGCAAACGGCTGCTGCAAGGGCGACCCAGATCAGGGTGACCCGGGTCAATCTCCACCCCGTCGTTCGCAACTCGGTCAGACCGGCTGCAGGACGAAGTGCGCCTCCAGGCTGGTATCCTTTGCGCTCCGCATCACGGGACGCAGAAAGACGGTTTTGAATTCACCACTGTCATAGGCGAGGTGACCATGCGGTTGGCCAAAGACGGGAACGATCTGCGGCATCTCAAGACGGAACGCCCCGTTCTTGTCGGTGAGCGTGGCGCCATGACTATGCGGGTCATGCTCCCGCCCTTCGGTCGTGTGCGCCCAGATCTGGATGCGCTGGCCGGCAAGCGGAGCCCCGTCGCCTGCGCGGCGCACGGTGCCACTCATCCAGAAGCCACCCTTGCCGATCCGATCCACGGTCGGCGCGCCCTTGAAGTAGTTGTTGGCTCCGCCCGGCATCGAAGCGGTCGGTGCGAGGCCTTCCGCGCGGGCGGGCAACAGGAGCCCGGAAACCCCGGTTGCCAGGACGAAGCCGCCAGCGGCGAGGAGGCTGCGGCGGTTGAGTACGACGCTGGTCATGTAAACTCCTCCTGGCGACCGTGCAGTTGCTCCGCCGAGGATACAACAACAAGCGCGAGAGGCCCAGTTGCGGGAGGCGAAGAGCGCGACAGCTCGCAATAACAGTGTTGTGAACGGGCGTGCCCTTCGCCCCTGGTCGCCGATGGATGCGAGGCGATCGACGGTGTTCATCTGCCGCTGGCCCCGTTTGCGGACATGGCTTGATCCTGCGGCCAAGGCCCGCGTCTGATCCGAAGTGGTCACTTGCGATTTAAAGACCAATTGGTCTATATATCGGCAATGAGCCGCCAAACCCCAGTGCAGTTGCCCCGTGGCCGCCCCCGAAGTTTTGACGTGGACGCCGCCGTCGAACGCGCGATGGGTGTGTTCTGGTCGCGCGGCTATCACGCCACGGCGCTCCCGGACCTTCTTCGCGCGACGAAGCTCTCGCGTGGCAGCCTTTACGCCGCTTTCGGTGACAAGCACTCGCTGTTCCTGCGTGCGCTTGATCGCTACATTGCCGATGCCCTGACACGGATGGATATCGAACTTGACCCCCGCAGAGAGCCGGTCGCCGGCCTGCGGGCCTACCTTGCCGGCTACGTTGACCGCACGACCGGCGCCAAGGGTCGGCGCGGATGCCTGCTGGTAGCCACAGCCATGGAACTGGCTGGCCAGGATGCTGAAGTGGGTCGGCGCATCGCGGGCTTTTTCAAGGCCATGGAGGCCAGGGTGGCGGATGCACTTTCCCGCGCGAAGACGGCGGACAAGTTGGCCGATGGCGTCGAGCCTTCAAGTGCCGCCCGAATTCTCGTCTGTTTCGTTGAGGGGCTGCGCGTGGTCGGCAAAACGGCGCCGAGGCGGATCACATTGCAGGCCACCGCTGACGCGCTTCTCGACCGCTTCATCAGGTAAACAACCCGAGGATACCTCAGCTATTGGCGCGCTGATATGTGGACTGATCGGTCTTGAAAGGAAATTTGCCATGTCTGCCATCCAGATCGTCTGCGCGGTGGCCGTTCCCCTGCTCTGGGGTTATCAGTTCGTGGCCATCAAAGTGGGCGTTACGGAGTTTCCGCCGCTGTTCTTCCTCGCACTGCGCTTCCTGGCCATCGCGCTGCTGCTTGTTCCGTTCGTCAAAAGGCCCGCGCGACAACAGTTCGGCCCTGTCGCGGCCATTTCGATTTTCCTTGGCGGACTGAACTTCGGGCTGTTCTATGTTGGCCTTGGGCTCGGCTCGGGAAGCATGTCGGCCGTCGCCTATCAACTCGCCACGCCCTTCACCGTCCTGTTGGCCTGGCCGCTGCTCGCGGAGAGGCCGTCTCTCACCACGTCCGCCGGAGTGGTGATTGCATTCGCAGGCGTGGTCGTGTTGGCAGCGGAGCCTGGCCTGTCGGCAAACGCGCTTCCGCTGCTGCTTGTGGTCGGGGCAGCCTTCGCATTCGCAGTGTCCAACGTCTTGACGAAACGCTACGGCCCTTTTGATCCCCTGATGTTGATGGGGTGGTCGTCGCTGCTCACGGTGCCTCAGGTCATGTTGATGTCGTTGCTCCTTGAGCAGGGACAACTGGCGAGCCTTGTCACGGCGGATGAACGCGGCTGGCTGGCACTCGCCTACACGATTTTCATCGGCGGAATTGTCGGGTTTGGCCTTTGGTTCTGGCTGATCGGGCGTTGCTCCATGGGCCGCGTCGCCCCCTTCGGTCTGCTGCTTCCGGTGTTCGCCTTGATTTCGAGCGTGTTGTTCCTTGGCGACCGCATGACCCCAAAGTTGATTGCCGGTGGGCTGCTCGCGATCTCGGGCGTCGCCATTACACAGTTAAGACCGGGCGCTCGGCTCATTTGAACCGGAAGTCGCATTGTGGCGACTTCCTTCATGC
Source organism: Bradyrhizobium sp. SRL28 (assembly GCF_018596315.1). Classification (GTDB taxonomy): domain Bacteria; phylum Pseudomonadota; class Alphaproteobacteria; order Rhizobiales; family Xanthobacteraceae; genus Bradyrhizobium. Next base: position 87,947 of record NZ_JAHEAG010000011.1, read on the forward strand.
GACAGAATCTCCACCCTGGGCTCTCCGGGACGCCAATCGGGGAATGAGTATGAAATTTATTGCCTTGGCGTTTTCATGCCTTTTGATTTTCTCAATGCCTGCCAATGCAAATGAAGCGGACGCCTTCAATGCGATGGTAGCATTGGCCAACAAAGGAAATGCAGAGGCGCAATACCATGTTGGCATGATGCATAATAATGGCATCGGCACCCAGAAAGATCCGAGGCAGGCATTTGCGTGGTTTCAAAAATCCACTGCATCTGGCGACCCGCTGGGAGCCTACAAGCTTGGTTGCTACTATGACGGGCAAGGCGCGGGCATTGTAACGTCCGACTCAAATGAAGCACTAAAATACAAACTTGTTTCTGCCAAAGCCGGTTATGCGCTTGCCCAGCACGACGTTGCCATTCTGTATGACCAGCAGGGCAATTCAGAAGAGGCGTTAAAGTGGTGGAAGATGGCGGGCGATCAGGGATTTCCCATGGCCCTCTATGGTTTATCCATGGCGTATTCTGCAGGAAAAGCCGCGCCAAAAGATTTGTCGTTATCGTACGCGTATTTCAAACTCTCAAAACTCGCGCCCAAGAAGAATGTGGATGAGATGGCTGCCGTGTTGTCCAAACCAGAACTTCAGAAGGCGGAAAAAATGGTTTCCGAATGGAGCCCGCGACCAACCGCCCTAACACTCAAGGCAATGAGCGGTGTCAGGGCAGCGGAAGAACTCTTAAAAAGCACCAGGAAATAAGCATTCGCCGCCGTACCGACCAATCAAAGCACCCAACAGGACGCCCCTGGCGAGGATGCGATGAAACTGCAGAAAATCCTTTTCAGCTTCGAGGGCCGGATCGGCCGCGGCGTCTATTGGCTGGCGATCCTCGCGCTGATCGTCGCGCCGCTGGTCCTGACCTTCGCGCCCTTTCTCCTCAACAGCGAAGAGGCGTTCCTGTTGGTCGCCTTGACCTCGCAATTCATATGGCTCTTGAGCCTGTGGCCGATGCTGGCCGTGGGAGCTAAGCGATTGCACGACCGCAACAAGAACGGCTGGTGGCTGCTGGTTTTCTGGCTGCTCCCCTTCGCCCTGTTCTGTGTCGGCTTCAGCATCGTCCTCTTTGACGACCCCAGGACCGGCCGGAGCGGAGATTTCGCGACCGGCTCGATCCTGATTCTTGCGAGCCTTCCGCCCGCGCTATGGGGCATCATCGAGCTCGGCATTCTGCCGGGCACCAAGGGGCCGAACCTGTACGGCGCCGACCCGGCGTAAACAGCCGGCTTGAAAACCGCTATGAGTCCTGCGCCGGAGCCGTCCTGATCGCTCTTGCACCATAGCCGCTACAACCACAACCGAGTGTAAAACCGATCAGCAAGTAGCCTGCATGAGCGCAGCCATATGCGGGGATGAACCACACCCCCGGATGTCGCTGAGCTCATCCGGGCTACGCTTGCTCTCACTGGCCTGGTTGTCGCTGTTGAGCTTTTTGCGCAAACCGGCGCGGCCATCACTTTCATATGGAGATCAATGATGGACCAAACTCCATTGCGCGTCTTTTTCCGTTGCCTGTCTTGCGAGGCGGTCTATTGCGCCACGCAGAAAAGGAGGCCGAGCATTGATGTCGGCCGCTTCGTTTGCAGAAGGTGCAAGACGACGGTCCTTCAGTGGCGCGGCAAATACAGTTTTACGAATTGGATGGGACCGCTCGACGACACCAGGCTACTGGCCGCGGCATTGCGATGCACGCGCGGATTGGAGCATTGAACAGAAACGATCCCTTCAATCAGTCCGCCGGATGGGCCAGCATGCAGAAATAATTGCAATAGCGGTGCCGTAATCTGTGTCATGGACCGAAGATATCTGCGGCCTTCGGCGCCGCTATGTTAGCCGTGGATAACTCGCTATCCCACCCGTTTCAGTTTTTTTGACCTTACGACGTTGAGGTGTGAATTAGTTCACATCGGCGCGGTAGCACTGCATGATAATTACATTGGTTGGTTGCGCTCGGCCGCTGGCGGCAGGTGCCGGCGCGGGCCCCAGCGCTTGGGACTTACCTGCGCAATAATTTCACTGAGCCGTTTTTCAGTGCAAAGGAGAGTGCGGACTATGGCAAAGAAACCCAAATTCACCGCAGCTCAGATTAAGGAACAAGCCAAAAAAATCCAGCAAGCGATCGAAAGGCACAAGCGGGAGAACGAAGGCGAGCACTTCACGTCGCTCACAACGGATGAAATCGAAAAGAAGCTCAAGCGTGTTAACTCACCGATGATCATCTCGCAGGGATGGAATTCAACGAGCCCTGGAGGAGTGGTCAACTACAATCTCGGCGTCTACAACCCGGACCCGACGCAAGCTATCTGGCTGTTCGCGCACGTCTGGGTCGGCTCCGGCAACGTCGTTCCGACGGTTGACGCGTTTTTGCTAAATGTTGATGCGCGCTTTCCCCGCTTGACGCAGCCGACGTTCTCTGGACTGACGCTGGCCTCTGGCGCCTCTGCGACGCTTAGTTTCGCCTTAGCCGTACCATCTGCGGTCCAACGATCGAACTACATTGGAAATAGCTCCTTGATGCACTTCAATTGGCACGATGTCGGGCAGTATCTCGACCGCGGCGTTTTTGTGTTCGCCGTCACGTAAGGGCTAATGGGAGTCAAGATCACGGACCACGTGCTGACAGTCGCTCCAGCCAAACCCCACCCGCTGAACCGTTTGTACGAACCCTTGTTGCGGATCGAGACAGTCTTAAGCGGAAAGCTTAGCGGGCCCTCCGCTCAACCCTCTTTCTTGGCCTTCGCCCGCATCTTCATCTCGCGGTACCGCGCAGCGCCGCCCTCGCGGTTGCTCTGCGGGCTGCGTTCCACCGCCATCGCGTCATCGGGCACGTCCTTGGTGATGACGGAGCCCGAGCCGATATAGGCGCCGTTGCCGATCTTCACCGGCGCCACCAGCGAGGAGTTGGTGCCAACGAAAGCGCCCTCGCCGATCGTGGTCTTGTGCTTGAAGAAGCCGTCATAGTTGCAGGTGATGGTGCCGGCGCCGAGATTGGCGTTGGCGCCGACATGGGCGTCGCCGACATAGGAGAGATGGTTGACCTTGGCGCCCGCTTCGATCGTCGCCGCCTTTGTCTCCACGAAATTGCCGATCCGCACGCCATCGCCGAGCGAGGTGCCGGGGCGCAGGCGCGCATAGGGACCGACGGAGGCTTTCTTTCCGATCGAGGTCTGCACGATGTGCGAGAACGAATGGATCACCGCGCCGTCGGCGATGGTGACGCCGGGGCCGATCACCACGAACGGCTCGATTGTGACGTCGCTGCCGAACCTGGTATCGGCGGCGAGATGGACCGTCTCCGGTGCGATCAGCGTCACGCCGGCATCGAGGGCCGCCTTGCGCAGCCGCGCCTGCATCACCGCTTCCGCCTCGGCGAGCTGCGCCTTGGTGTTGATGCCGCGCACTTCGTCTTCGCTGGTTTCGATCACGACGGCCTCCAATCCCATTTCCCTGATAATGGTAACGGCATCGACCAGATAATACTCGCCCTTGCTGTTGGCGTTGCCGATCCGGTCGAGAATTTCCAGCGCACGACGACCGTCGAATGCCATCACGCCGGCATTGCACAGCGTCACCTTGCGCTCTTCAGGTGTGGCATCGGCATGCTCGCGGATCGCCATCAGGCGGTCGCCTTCGAGCAGCAGCCGGCCATAGCCGGTCGGATCGGCGGCGCGGAAACCGAGCACCGCGAGCGCCGCGCCCTGCTCCAGCGGCGCGCGCAGCCGCGCAAAAGTCTTTGCCGAGATCAGCGGCGTATCGCCGAACGCCACCAGCAGATCATCGGCGCCGCGCGCGATCGCCGCGCGGGCGGCCAGCACGGCATGCGCCGTGCCGAGGCGCTCGGCCTGAACGAAGGTCGCCGCATCGCCGCGGACGCGTTTGACCTCGTCGGCGACCGCCTTGTGGTCCGGCCCGATCACGACCGCAAGTGCAGCGCCGGCTCCGTGCGGGGCGGCGTCCAGCACATGTGCCAGCAGCGGCTGGCCGGCGACGGGGTGCAACACCTTCGGCAGCGAGGATCGCATGCGGGTACCCTCGCCGGCCGCAAGCACGACAGTCAGGCTGGATCGAGCGGTCATTCTATTCCCTTGTTATTTTTCCTTGGCCGACAATGCGGATGGCGTCGGCCGTCTTTAATTGTTTTCCCCTGGAGATGAAACCGATTCGCCGCCCCGAAAATGTCCGGATTCAAGTAGGCGGCGGTTTTCCTGTTAATGTTTGCCCTGTGATTCGGCAGGGGCCTTGAGGAGGGCCGAGGGCGCTTGGCCAAGAAATCAGACCATCTCGCAGACTTCGAGGCGGATGACGCCGGCGGGGTGCTGGGCGGTTTGCTGGCCGAGGAAAACGAACTCGACCGCCGCACGCTATGGCGGATCGGATCATGGGGCGTCGGTGCCACGGGCGCGGTGATTTTGGCCGTGTTGGCCAACCAGTCGTCGCTCGGATTGAAACGGGAACAGGTCGCCGCCGCCGATCTGACCCGGCAGGCGCAGCAGATCCAGGCGGTCGCGAAGGAATCCCAGAACGAGGCGCGGCGGCTCGCCGCCGCCATCGATACGCTCAATCGCGATCGCGACAGGCTGTATTCCCGGGTCACCGGCCTGGAACAGGGGCTCGATTCCGTCACCGGGGCCATCGCCCGGCAGGGTTCCGCTGCGGCATCGCCGCCTGTTGCCAGTGCCGAGCCGCAAAACCCGCAGCCGTCGCCGGCCGTTGCGCCGGTAGCAAGCTCCCCGGTCACGGCGCCCGCCGCCGACAAATCCACCAACGCTGCCACGGCGGAGCCCGGCCCGGCGGCGCTCTTCTCCGCCGCAAAGGATGCCGCGAAGACCGAGACCGCCAAAGCGGATAGCGCCAAGCTGGAAACCGTAAAGCCGGAAGCGGCAAAGGCCGACACGGCAAAAGCGGACATTATCAAGCCGGAGCCCGCAAAACCCTCGCCCGCCACGCCGCTGATAGCGGCGCAGTCGATGATGGCCCCGCCCGATCCCGCCGCCGGCAAGCTGATCGAGCCGGGCAAGGCTCCAAACCCCGTGATCGCGAGCCCGATCCCTGACGTCGTGGCGTCGGCGCCAGCCGATGCGGAAGCCGACGATGACACTGCGCCAAAAGTCTCCCTGCAGCGAACCGAGTTCGGGATCGATCTTGGCACCGCCAATTCGGTGAACGGCCTGCGCGCATTGTGGCGCGGGCTGTTGAAATCGAGATCGAACGCCCCCCTGACGGCGCTGCGCCCGATCATCGTCATCAAGGAGAGCACCAATGGGCTGGGCATGCAGCTTCGCCTGGTCGCGGGTCCCCTGAACGACGCCGGTGCCGCCGCCAAGATCTGCGCCGTCCTGACAGAAAACAAACGGCCTTGCGAGACCGCGATCTTCGATGGCCAGCGGCTGTCGTTGAAGTCGGATGATCCGCCACCCACGGCCGACAAGCCGGTGCCGCGCCGTCGCGCCGCCATCGCCAAGCGGGCGGCGGTGGTTGTCGTCGAGGAGGCGCCGAAGAAACCGGACCCGCCGCCTGCGACAACGCAGACGACATTGTCGTCCTTCTTCAATCGGAAAAATTCACAATAATCTTTTGACTACAGAACGTTACGCCGAACTTTTGACACGCTCCCTTGGCCACAGGCGAACGCTTGTCCCGGCAGCCAATCCCGACCATATTGCCCCCATGAAAAAATCCCCGTTCCGGCTCACGCCCTATCAAGTGCAATTCCTGTTGGTGGTCGGCTTCGTCACCGTCGGTTACGCGCTTTACCTGCGCTACCTCGCGGTCGAGTTCTCAACCGTCGCGCTCGCCTGCGACGCCGGCCTGCAAAGCATGCTCTGCAAGTCGCGGACGCTTGCGACCTATCTGTTCAAGAATTCGGTATTCGGCATCGTCGCGCTGATCATTGCGACGCTTCACGTCATGCGGCCGTCGATCGTGCTGTTGACCGGCGGGCTGATCGCGGCGGGACTCGGGATCGTGCTCTACAATATCGTGCTGTCGGGAATTGCGATCGGCCTGCTCATTTTGGGATTTGCACGGCCCGCGCCCGCCACAGCGTGAACGCCAGCAAGAGATAGACCGCGCAGGTCCACATCGCCTGCCAGTTCTGGTTGCCCTCGTTGAAGCCGGTGAAGAGCGCGGCTGCAAGCAGCAGGCCGGCAAAAGCGGATTCGGCGATCGGGCGCACGCCCTCTTTCGGCCGGTTGAGCAGCATCAAGGCCGCGAACGGCACCACCGCCATGGTCAGGGAAGCAAACGGAAAGTCGCGGTAGCGCGGATCGAACACAAAGCCGAGCGCGGTGCCCGCCGCGATCACCGTGGTCACAACAAGCACGAAACCCAGCAGCGCCGTCAGCGCCGATTTGGTCCTGATGTCGCGCGGTCCGAGCAGTTCGAGGAATGTCGGCAGCGGCCGTCCCGACATCGCAGCGTTTGCGCACAGCATCGGTGACGCAATGCCGGCCGCCAGCAGCGCACCCCATTGCAGCCAGCCGCCGAGCCCGTAGCTCTCGTAAAACATCTTGTCGGCGGCGACCCCGAGCAGCATGCCGGCGGTCGTCGCCGAGGTCCCGACCGCGACCCACGAGGCCAGCCGCGGCTTCCATGGCCGCCGCCGCAGCGTCAGCCAGCCCGCCAGGAAGACGAAGGCGCTGAGCGCCATCCCGCATGCCATCTGCAGCTTCCAGGACGGATAATTGCTGATTGGCTCGCCGGGCGGATATTTCACCGCGCGCTGCGCGTCATCGATCAGGCCCCAATAGCCGCCGACCGTGCCCTCGAGCTGGCGTTTCCACGGCTGGTCATAGGCCTCGATCAGGTTGACCCGAAACTTTTCGCGCTTGGCGAGGTCGAGGATTTCGGACACGACGCGCGCCTGGTTGGTGCGCGACGGCAGCGCGCCCTCGCGCATCCTGCCCGCGCTCGGCCAGCCGGTTTCGCCGATCAGGATTTCCTTGTTTGGAAACGCAACCGCCATCCGCTTGCGGATGTCGTCGACATGGGCGGCTGCGAATTTCGCGCGCACCGGGATGTCTTCCCAGTAAGGCAGGATGTGGATCGTGACGAAGTCGACGGCGTCATAGACTTCGCGGTTGCGCAGCCAGAATTCCCAGACGTCGGCATAGGTCACGGGCACCGTGACCCGCGATTTGACCGAGCGGATATGGGCCGCGAGATCCGATGTCGTCATTTCGCCGCGCAGCAACACCTCGTTGCCGACCACCAGCGCGGTAATGACGCCCGGATGTTCCTTGGTCAGTTCGATCGCGATCGCGATCTGGGCGAGGTTCTTGATCCGGTTGCTCGAGAGCCAGATCCCCTGGATCACCTTCAGCCCGACCTTGGCGGCCAGCGCCGGAACCTGGTCGAGCCCGTTCTCGATCGAATAGGTCCGCACGCAATCGGTGATCTTGGCGAGTTGCGCCAGATCCTGCGCGATCTGTTCAGGAGAGATCTGCGTGGTCGGTATCAGGGGTGTCTGCGCGCCGCGGAACGGGGCGTACGAAACGCATTGCAGCTTTGCGTTGGGATCGATCGGCGCGCGCGCAAGCGTAATCGGCGTGGCCAGCCACCACCAAAGAGCCGCGATCATACCGAGCGATGAAAGGAGAAGCGCCAGCGGCGTACGAAGAGAAATCGGTTCCATCCTCCGGGCGGGGACCGTCGATTACCCGTTCATCGGCGTTCTGCCAAGATGGAGTATAGCCCTATTGCGCCTCATCCCCTGCGGCAGTTTTACCACCGCCATGATAAAGTTGTGACTTTGCTGGACAAAATCTGAAATACCCGTCATTTGAATCGCCGGGCCTGTCCGCCGCATTGGGGACCAATTTGGGCGGCAACAAGCCAGACCACCACACCAGCCGCGTGGCTGGAAACTAATCGGGGAATGTATGCGTCGACGGTTGCTTGATCCAAGAGTTGCGGTTTTGAGGCGCTTCGCCGCTGCCGGCCTGGCCCTCCTGATCGGATCGGCTGGCGCGTTCGCCCAGAGCGGCACCCCCGCCCCGCAGGATCAGCAAGGCAAGGCACCGGCCGGCAATCAGGCCGACCCCACGAAGGATAATCAGCGGAAAACCGACGAATTCGTCGAGGCGGCCCAGGCCATCAACGGCCCGGGCGGAAACCCGGAATGCGTCTGGCTCGGCCGACGCGTCGTGCGCCTGATGTGGCGCGACGACCTCGACACCGCATTCCGCCACCTCGATCTCTACGATCGGTTCGGCTGCCCCGGCGGCCATGTCCAGGCGACCTTCCGCTGCCTGACCCGCTTTGGCGGACAGATCGATCCCAAGGTGGCCGAAACCCTCGACAGCCGCATCCACGTCTGCTGGATCAACCCGGGCGCCCAGCCCCAGACCGCTGCGGCGGCCAACCCGGCGCCAGGGGCGCCTGCGACCGCCGGCAATGCGACGCCTGCACCGGCCGCTGCGCCCTCGCCGGCCCCCAGCCCCGCGCCTGCCGCGCCGGCGAAATAGACGTCCGGCATTCAGGATACGTTCAGCGGAACGATCCTATCTATGCTGTGTTGGATCGACTGAGCCCTTAAGACGCCGTCCTTAAAAAAGTCATGGCGTCATACCAGTTGTGAAAACGCACGGCAGGACTATCCTTATGATGCCGCCGTGCCGGTCGAACCTAGGGGACAGGTTCGCTTCCCATAAATTACAGCCCCGTATGGTTTAGTCTCCGATGCGTGCCATCGTTGCCGTTCTGCTGTTTGTCACTGCAGCTCACGCCGGGCTGTGGGGCCTGTTTCAGGAAAAGCAGGCGGCGCCCGATTTCAGGGGCATTCTGCCAAGTGTCTCCTATGCGCCGTTCGAGGGTAGCGCCCATCCGGACGTCGATAATATCCCGCAGGTCGAAAAAATCCGCGCCGACCTGAAGAAGCTGTCGACGATCACCCGCGCGATCCGTCTCTATTCCTCGACCGGTGGTGTCGAACTGGTGCCGCCGATCGCCGCCGAGTTCGGCCTCAAGGTCACCGTCGGCGCCTGGATCGACAAGAATGCCGACCGCAACAAGCGCGAGATCGAGGCGGCGATCAGCCTCGCCAAGCGCAACAGCAACGTCAACGGCATCGTCGTCGGCAACGAAACCATTTTCCGCGGCGAGCAGAAGATCGATGACCTGATCGAGCTGATCAAGCAGGTGAAGAAGTCCGTCAACGTCCCCGTGACGACGGGCGAAATCTGGAACATCTGGCGCGACAATCCGGAACTGGCGTCCTCCGTCGATTTCATCGCCGCGCACGTGCTGCCCTATTGGGAAAACTTCACCTCCAAGCAGGCCGTCGATCAGGCGGTGGCCATGTTCCAACTGCTGCGTGACCAGTTTCCCGGCAAGCGAATCGTGATTGCCGAATTCGGCTGGCCGAGCGCCGGATATAATTTGAGAAATGCCGACCCCGGCCCGTTCGAACAGGCCGCGGTGCTGCGCAATTTCGTCACCCGCGCCGAAGCCATCGGCATGGACTACAACGTCGTCGAGGCGATCGATCAGCCCTGGAAATTCTTCGAAGGCGGCGTTGGACCCTATTGGGGCATTCTCGATGCTTCCCGCGAACCGAAATTCGCGTGGACCGGCCCGATCGTGAACGAGAACTACTGGAAGCTGGCTGCGATCGCGCTGCTGGTCGGCATCCTGATGTCGCTGCCGATCCTGCGGATCGAGCAGCCGACCATCATGCAGGCGCTGGTGCTTTCAGCGGCCGCGAGCGGCGTCGGCGCCTGGACTTCCACCGTGTTCGCCTACTGGGCCGGGCACTATTTCGTGTTCGGCTCGGCCTTCGCGCTGACGCTCGGCCTGATCCTGCTGGTTCCGCTGGTCCTGATCGCGATGGCGCGCATCGACGAAATCGCAGCGATCGCCTTCGGCCGCGGCACGCGCCGGCTGATCACCAAGAGCGCGCCGTTAGCGCCCGCCACCATCGGCGAGAACGTCGTCTTCCCGAAGGTCTCGATCCACATCCCCGCCTATTTCGAGCCGGTCGAGATGCTGAAGCAGACACTCGATGCGGTGTCGCGGCTCGACTATCCGAACTTCGAATGCGTCTGCATCATCAACAACACGCCCGACCCGGAGTTCTGGCAGCCCATCCAGGATCACTGCCGCACGCTTGGTGAGCGCTTCAAGTTCATCAACGCCGAGAAGGTGCAGGGCTTCAAGGCGGGCGCCCTGCGCATCGCCATGGAGCGCACGGCAGTCGACGCTGAAATCATCGGCATCATCGACGCCGACTATGTCGTGCATCCGGACTGGCTGAAGGATCTGGTTCCTGTGTTCGCCGACCCACGCGTCGGCCTGGTGCAGGCGCCGCAGGAACATCGCGACGGCGACCGCTCGCTGATGCACTACATCATGAACGGCGAATATGCCGGATTCTTCGACATCGGCATGGTCCAGCGCAACGAATGCAATGCCATCATCGTGCACGGCACGATGTGCCTGATCCGCCGTTCCGCGATGGACATGGCCGGCGGCTGGTCCAGCGACACCATCTGCGAAGACACCGATCTCGGCCTGACCATCCAGCAGCAGGGCTGGCTGACGCACTATACCAACGTCCGCTATGGCGAGGGCCTCCTGCCCGACACCTATGAAGCGTTCAAGAAGCAGCGCCATCGTTGGGCCTATGGCGGCTTCCAGATCGTCAAGAAGCACTGGCGGCGCTTCATGCCCGGCGCGAGCCGGCTGACACCGGACCAGCGCCGCGAATTCTCGCTCGGCTGGCTGAACTGGTTAGGGGCCGAAAGCCTGGGCGTGGTGGTCGCGATTCTCAACCTGATCTGGGTGCCGATCGTCGCCTTCGCCGACATCGCCATCCCCGATAAAATCCTGACACTGCCGATCATCGCCTCCTTCGTCGTCTCGCTGGTGCATTTCGTCGCGCTCTATCGGTTGCGGGTGAATATCAAGGCCGGCCAGATGCTGGGCGCCATGATTGCCGCGATGAGCGTGCAATGGACGGTGTCGCGCGCCGTGGCCCAGGGCCTGATCACCGAGCATCTCGCCTTCGCCCGCACCTCCAAGGGCGGCCTGTCGCGGATGTCGATCGAATTCCAGGCGTTCTGGGAAGCCGTGATCGGCGTGCTGCTCCTGATCGGCGCCGCCGTGCTGATCGTAACGAACGGCTACAAGCAGGTGCACGAGATTTACATCTTCGCAGGCGTGCTGGTGCTGCAAAGCCTGCCGTTCCTCGCGGCGGTCGCGATCGCGCTTTTGGAAAACTCCCGCACCAATTCCTTCGCCTTCTGGCGCAACAGCGCGGTGCGGACGGCGGAACTGATCGGGCTGCGCCCGGTCAGCCTGCCGACCGTCGGCAGCCAGTCCCAGCCGGTTGCGTCGGAAATTCGCCGCGAGGCGAACTGACGGTGGATGAACAGGCCCTGTCCGCTTCAACAAGCCGTGCTAAGCGTCACGGGCACAAAGAAAATTTGCCTTGGGCGAGTGCCGATTTTGTCGCGCCGGCACTATTGACCCGCAGGGGCCCGCCCCCTACACAGCGCGGCAAGTGAGCGCGTAGCTCAGGCGGTAGAGCACGTGACTTTTAATCATGGGGTCGAGGGTTCGAGTCCCTCCGCGCTCACCAACAAAGACAAACGCGATCAATGCGTTAGGAATCTTCGGCAGCGACGCCTAGAGCGCTTCTGAGCCCTAATTGTAAACCAGTTTACAAAGTTTGTTCTCCAGCCGTTCTTTGCGGAGCGCAGACAGCAGCGAATCCGCGCGAGTTCAGGCGCCTCCATCCAGGGCGCGTGGGATCCCAGAAATGCTGATGACCGTCGATTACCATGGGTCAGGCTCCACCCGGCAGTGGTGCTGATACATCGACCAACTTGCGCTCGCGCAGTTCCTGCCAGAAGGCGGCGGGCACCAACCGCTCGGCCATCGCGACGTTATCGGAAACCTCCGCAGCGGTGCGCGCGCCTTGCAGCGCGACCGTTACCGCCGGGTGGGCCATGCAGAACTGGACTGCGGCGGCCTTGAGCTCCGTGCCATGCTTGCGGCACAGCGCCTCCAGCGCCAGCGCGCGGGCTAGAAGCGCCGCATCGGCGTCTTCGTAATTGAACTTCGCGCCGGCGCGCGGATTGGCGAGGATACCGCTGTTATAGATGCCGCCGAGAATGATGCCTATGCGCTTCGCATGGCAGACCGGAAACAACGTCGTCAGCGCGTTCTGGTCGAGCAGCGTGTAGCGGCCCGCCAGCAGGAAGCAATCGACCGGCGCGGCGTCAGTGAAACGGGCGAGCATCCCGGATTGATTCATGCCGGCGCCGATCGCCTTGACCGTGCCATCGTCGCGCAAACGCCGGAGCGCACGGAAGGCACCGGTGACGGCATCGTCATAATGGTCATCCGGATCGTGGACGAGCAGAACATCGACGCGATCGAGCCCGAGGCGGTCGAGGCTTTCATCAACCGAGCGCATCACGCCGTCATAGCTGAAATCGAATTGCGGCCGCTCGGCGGGGGTTCCCTTGTAGTGGTCGTCTTCCGGAGCGGCAGTGGCCGGGCGCAGCAGGCGTCCGACCTTGGTCGAAATCGCGAATGAATCCCGCTTTTGCCGGCGCAGAAAATGGCCCAGGCGACGCTCGGCCAAGCCAAAACCGTAAAGCGGTGCGGTGTCGAAGAAACGGACACCGAGCGACCAGGCGCGCTCGATCGTCGCTTCTGCATCGGCGTCGCTGACCGGCGAGAACAATCCACCGAGCGGAGCCGTTCCAAGGCCGATCGCCGTGACGTCGAGCCCCTCCGCGAGCCGCGCACGTTTCATTTCAAGATCCTTCCGAGGTCGAAAAGCAACATTCACTCCCCCGCGAGCTGGGGGAGTGAATGCGCCGGAACGTTGGGGCTGAGAACGTTCCTACTTCAACAATTGGGCGACGTTGCCCTTGGTCACGAGGTCGAGCCCGGTATAGATCACCTCGGGGACCTTCTCGCCCTTCTTGATGGCGAGCAGAGCGTCCATCGCCTTCTCGCCCATCTCGAACGGGCGCTGTCCGGTCAGCGCGTTGGAATAACCGTCACGCAGCAGTTCGAGCTGCATCTTCAGCGTATCGGCGACGACGAGCGTCAGCTTGCCGGCGTCGATGTCCTTCTTGTTCTTGTTAACGAAGGCCTTGTAGCCTTCGGGCGCGAACATCGGCCAGCCGCCGACCGGCACAATCGCCCCCAGGTCCGGCGTCGCGGTGCGCAGATCCGCCATCTGCTGCACCGCGAGCGCAGGATCGTCGTTGCAGAAGGTCGGCGAGCCCGCGACCTCGGTCCACTTCGATCCCTTGAGCGCCTCGCGCACGCCATCGACGCGCTCGGCGAGGTTCTTGGCGCCGGGGCCACCCGAGACGACGGCATACTTGCCGCCTTCGGGCTTGAGCTGAAGCAACTGCTTGCCGAGCGCGAGGCCAAAATCCTTGTTGTTGGTGCCGATATAGGCAAGGCGCTTGGAGCCCGGCGCATCCGCATCGAAGGTGATGACGGGAATGCCGGCCGCGGTCGCGGCGTCGATCGACTTGGTCATCGCGGCGACGTCGGCGACCGAAATCGCAAGGCCATCGACCTTTTGCGTGATGAAATCCTGGATGATCTGCGCCTGCGTCGCCGGCTCGTGCTCGACCGGCCCCTTATAGATGCATTCGACGTTACCGAGCTCCTTGGCGCGTTTCAGGCAGCCGTCGCGCGCGACGTCGAAGAACGGGTTGTTCATCGCCTTGGGCACGATCACGAACTTGTAGGTCTGGGCGAATGCCGGAGTTGCCATCATCGCGACGGCCATGCCGGCAAGAAGTATCTTCCTCATGGTTCCCTCCACTTTGTGCCTATCCTTTGAATTGAAGGCTCCGGAAGGCGGATAGACGATGCGCTCGTTGCTTCTTCCGGAGTAATCTCAAGTGATGCGCGAACGGATGCGGTCGACTAGCACGGCCAGAATGATGATCACGCCCACCAGCGTCTGCTGCCAGTAGGAGCTGACCTGCGCGAGCACGAGGCCGTTGCGGATGACCTCGAGCAGCACGCAGCCGACGATGGCCCCGAGCGAACCGCCGACGCCACCGGCGAGATTGGCGCCGCCGATCACCGCCGCTGCGATCACGTTGAGCTCGTAGGATGTCGCCATGTTCGCAGGCGCAGACCCCAGCCAGCCCGAGACGATGATGCCCTGCAGCCCCGCGGCCAACGCGCAAATCACGTAGACTTCGATCTTGACCCGTACGACTGGGATGCCGGTCAATTCCGCCGCCTTCTCGTTGCCGCCGAGCGCGAAGACGTGACGGCCGAAGCTGGTGTGATGCAGCACAATCGCCATGACTACCGCGAGGATCACGAGATAGATGAAAGGCGCCGGTACGCCGAACAGCTCGCCCGATGTCAGCGCGTAGAAATATTCGGCATCCGGTCCGCCCGGAAAGCTGCCGCGCCCGTTGGAGACGACATAGCCGAGACCGCGGACGATCGAGAGCATGCCGAGGGTAGTGACAAAGGGCGACAGCCCGAGCACGGCGATGCAGAAGCCGTTGACGAGGCCGACGATCAGCGCGACGACAAGCCCCGCCAGGATCGAGAGGAGCAGGATCAGCCCCGGCACATTGGCGACCACGGTCTTGCCGTCCGCAGCCAGATGCACGAACAGGGACGCCCCTGGCATGCCCGGCGTCGACAGGCCGGACATCACCATGGAGGTGATCATGGCGGAGAAGCACATCATCGATCCGACCGACAGATCGATGCCGCCGGTGATGATCACAAAAGTGATGCCAAGCGTAGCAATGGCGATGAAGGAAAAGTTCTTCGCCACGTTCTGCATGTTGCCCTGCGTGAAGAAGTAGGGGCTGGCAAAATGCATCGCGATCATTAGCCCCAACAGCGCCAGCAGAACGTAGCCGGTTTGCGATGCGAAGATGCCGCGCTGCCACCATTTGATGCGGCCGACATTGGTGAAGGAAATTGGAGTTTCCAGCGGCATGGCCATCACGCAGCCTCCTTCGCGCCGGTGATCAGGGCGGTGACCTCTTCGGGACTGGTATGGCGGATCGGCTTGTCCGCCCGCTTCTCGCCGCGGCGCATAACGATGACGCGGTCGCAGACCGCGAAGACGTCGGGCATGCGGTGGGAGATCAGCATGACGGCGACGCCCTGCTCTTTCAGCCGATGGATCAGGCCCAGCACCTGCTCGACCTGGCGGACCGAAATCGCCGCGGTCGGCTCGTCCATCATCACGAGCCTGGCGTTCGACAGGCGGGTGCGTGCGATCGCAACCGCTTGGCGCTGGCCGCCGGACATCTGCTTGACGAGATCGTGCGGCCTGGTCTCCGAGCGCAGCTCGCCGAACAGCTCCAGCGCGCGTGCCGCCATTGCATTGTGATCGAGGAACGCGAACGGGCCGAATTTTCGCTTGAGCTCGCGGCCAAGGAAGACGTTGGCCGCCGCCGTGAGATTGTCGGCAAGCGCCAGGTCCTGATAGACGACCTCGATCCCGACCGCGCGGGCATCGATGGGGCGGTAGAAATGGACCACATTGCCGTCGAAACGGACCTCGCCTTGGCTGGGACGGAAATTGCCGGCGATGATCTTCACCAGCGTCGACTTGCCCGCACCGTTGTCGCCCATCAGGCCGACCACCTCGCCGGGGAAGACCTGCATGTCGACGCCGTGCAGCGCACGGATCGCGCCGAACTCTTTGCCGATATCAGTCAATTCCAGAACCGGCTGCCCGGCTGCACCTGCGGTTTCCATGCTAAGGCCTCGCTCAGACGTACCGGTTGACCAGTGATTCCAAATATTCCTGACGACCCGAACGCGGCTGCGGATCGAAACCGGGTACCAGCGCGCGATCAGCGAGATCTGCAAGCGATCGCTGGCCGGCGAGGATCGCACGTCCCTCGGCATCAGCCCATCCGGCGTAACGTTCCGCGACCGGCGCCGTGAGCGCCGCGGCATCGAGCATGTCGGCGGCGGCCAGGAGCGCCCGCGCGCAGGCATCCATCGAGCCGACATGGGCGTGGATCAGATCGTCTGGATCGATCGATTGCCGCCTGATCTTGGCGTCGAAATTGAGACCGCCCGTGGTGAAGCCGCCGGCTTTGAGGATGTCGTGGAACGCCAGCGCCAGCTCCGGCACGTTCATCGCGAACTGGTCGGTATCCCAGCCGAGCAGATCGTCGCCGCGGTTGATGTCGAGCGAGCCGAACACGCCGAGCGCCTGTGCCAGCGCGATCTCGTGCTGGAACGAATGGCCGGCAAGGATGGCGTGGTTCTGCTCGATGTTGAGCTTGACGTCATTCAGAAGGTCATAGCGCTGCAGGAAGCCGTAGCAGGTGGCGACGTCGAAATCATATTGATGCTTGGTCGGCTCCTTCGGCTTCGGCTCGATCAGGATCGGTCCCTTGAAACCTATTCTGTGCTTGTGCTCGACCACCAGCGAGACGAAACGGCCGAGTTGGTCGAGCTCGCGCTTGATGTCGGTGTTGAGCAGCGTCTCATAGCCTTCGCGCCCACCCCACAGCACATAGTTCTGCCCGCCCAAACGGTTGGTCACCTCGAGCGCAGCCCGCACCTGGCCGGCGGCATAGGTGAAAATGTCCGGATCCGGATTGGTCGCGGCGCCGGCCATGTAGCGGCGATGCGTGAACAGATTGGCCGTCCCCCAGAGCAGGCGCACCTTGGAAGACGCCATCTTTCGTTCGAAGAGATCGGCGATCGCGTTGAGGTTGGCGACCGATTCGGCGAGCGAGGCGCCTTCCGGCGCGGCGTCGACGTCGTGGAAGGTGAAGAAGGGCACGTCGAGCAGGCGGAACAATTCGAAGGCGATATCGGCCTTGGCGTGCGCAAGCGCCATCGCATCCATGCCATGATGCCAGGGCCGCAGGAATGTCTCGCCGCCGAACGGATCGCCGCCTGGCCAGCAGAACGAATGCCAGTAGCAGACCGCGAAACGCAGGTGATCCTCGAGCCGCCGTCCGCGCACGACGCGATCCTTGTCGTACCAGCGGAACGCGAGCGGGCTCTTGGCGTCCTTGCCGCCATAGGCGACCGGCGCACTCGCTCCGAAGAATTTCGGTGATGCGTTCACGGGGAGAACTCCTTCAGCGCAGGATATAGTTTTCGCCACTGGTGATAGGCTTCATCGTAGGCCGCCTGCGCAGACACACGCGGCGTGAAGCTCGCAATCCGCCGCGGACGCGCGCAGACATGCGCAGGGTTTTCGTTGGTTGCGGCAAGCCGGCCGAGCCGTGCCGCGCCAAGCGCTGCACCGACCTCGCCCTCCTCGACGCGGTGGACGGGAATGCCGAGCACATCGGCGCAGATCTGCGCCCACAGCGCCGAGCGCGAGCCGCCGCCTACAAGATCGACCTCCGCGATCGCGGAGCTGGCGCTGCCGAGCGCCGCGAGGTTGTCGCGCGCGGCGAAGGCCACGCCTTCGAGCACGGCCTGGACGATCTGATCGCGCGCCGTCGCGCCGCGAAGACCCACGAACGCGCCGCTGGCAGCGGCGTCGTTGTGTGGCGTGCGCTCGCCATCGAGATAGGGAAGGAACTTGACTGGGCTCGGTCCGCGGACGGTCGCGCCGAGCGGCGCCAGCAGCGCGGCGGCAGGCGTCGCCATGACGCCCGAAAGCCAGGCGAGCGAGGCGGCCGCCGCCAGCATCACGCCCATCTGGTGCCAGAGACGTGGAAGCGCATGACAGAAAGCGTGCACAGCCGACGCCGGCGCCGGCGCGAAACTGTCAGTAACGCGAAACACGACGCCTGAAGTTCCCAGCGACAGGAACGCATCGCCGGGCGTAATGGCGCCGAGCCCGATAGCGCTCGCGGCACAGTCTCCCGCGCCGCCGGCAAACACGACATCCTTCGCCATGCCCCAGCGCCTGGAAAATTCGGGAGAGAGCGCCGCGCTGATCTCGCTGCCTTCGACCAGGCGCGGCATGTGGTGGAGATCGAGCCCCGTGGCATGGAGCAGCAACTCAGACCAGCGGCGCTGACCGACATCGAGCCAGAGCGTGCCGGCGGCGTCCGACATGTCCTCGACCATCTCGCCAGTCAGGCGGTAGCGCACGTAGGCCTTTGGCAGCAGCACTTTTGCGACCTGCTCGAAAATCTCCGGCTCGTGGCGGGCCATCCAGAGCAGCTTTGGCGCGGTGAAGCCCGGCATCGCCAGATTGCCGGCGATGGCGTGGAGCGACGGACAGCACTCCTCGAGCCTCTCACATTCGGCATGGGACCGGCCGTCATTCCACAGGATCGCCGGACGCAGCGGACGGCCGTCCTCGCCGAGCAAGGTCGCGCCGTGCATCTGGCCGGAGAGACCGATGCCACGCACCTGCGCGACGTCGCGCGGATGAGCGGACGCAAGATCGTCGACGGCGCCGATCGCCGCATCAACCCAGGCGTCCGGATCCTGCTCGGACCACATCGGCGCGGGATGCGAGAGCGCAAGCTCGCGCGCGGCTGTAGCGACGATCGCGCCAGCCTCGTTCACAAGCACCGCCTTCACACCGGACGTGCCGATGTCCATCCCGAGATACACGTCGTCCTCCCTTCCGGCCCGCTTGGCGATCTTCGTCGCCTCATCCCTATCGGACCGTCTTGCAACCAGTTCTGCCGGCTACGGCAGATTGTCCCGCATCACGATGTCGATCCGGATCTTCTCCTGTTCACTGAGGATCGGCTCGCCGCGGGCGAGCGCGAGCAGCACGCGCACGGCGGCGCGGGCCTCATGTCCCGGGTTTTGCGAGATCGCCGCATCCATCACGCCTTGCAACAAGAGCTTGCGTGTCAGCGAGGTGACGTCGTGCCCGACGAACACCACTTGCTTCTCGCGACCGGAATCGATCAGGGCCTTGGCAACGCCTTGCGTGCCGGCGCCAACATTGTAGAGGCCGACGATGTCAGGATGTTTGCCGAGCAGCCGCGACATGAGCTGTTCCGAACGCTCGTCCTCGTCGCGCCCTTCGAGCACAGGCAGCACGTTAAGCCCAGGAAATTCCGACGCCATCACCTGATTGAAGCCGAAGATGCGCTCGGCATGGTCGCGCAGGCCTTGCGAGCCGGCGACGATCGCGACCTTGCCGGATCGTGCACCAACGAGGCGGCCGACCAGCGCGCCGGCGGTGCGCCCGGCGGCGATATTATCGATGCCGACATAATGATGGCGGCGCGACGACGGCACGTCAGAGACCAGCGTCACCACCTTGGCGCCGCCATCGACGAGATCGTTGATGGCGGCCCGCACGCCCGGATGATCGAGCGCGACGACCGCGACGCCGTCATACTCGCCGGCAAGGGCCTCCAGCGAGCTCGCGAGAACGGAGGCGTCGAATACGTCGGTCGCGACCATCTTGAGCGCGAGGCGGCGGGCCGACAGCCAGCCCGACATTTCGCCGAGATAGGACTGGATCTGCTGCATGAACAGGTTCGGCCCCGACGGCATCACGAAGGCGAAGCGCCTGAAGCGGCCACGCGCGAGCTCGGCCCCGGCCACATGCGGCTGGAAGGAGTTTCGCGCGATCGTCTCCTTGACACGGCGGACCGTGTCCGGCCGCACGCCGGGCCGGTTGTGCAGGACGCGATCGACCGTCGCGAGGCTGACGCCAGCCTGGCGGGCGATGTCCCTGAGCGTGAGAGGGCTGTCGGCGTCCGGCTCCTTCATGAGTTGAAGGCTAACAGAGGTTATTTGAGGTGCGCAACTCATTTTGAGGAACGCGACACTGTGGACCCGGCAGCGCCGCGGGCGCGCCTTAGCGGCCCGTCATCTTGCGGACTTTGCTGCCGAGCGGCTGCTGATCGTGATCAGGTCTCGCATTCATAATGGCCCGTCGAATTTGGTCTCGCAGGTGCGAGCAATGGCACCGGCGCGTGCGATTTGAAGACATCGTGCCTGATATCCCATCGGTCTTTGCCTCTTGTTTTCGCGCAGGCACACTTGACACAATTAATTTCGAGGAGTGAAATTAAATTCTGAAATGCGTATTGAGGTTCCATGGCCAGACTGACTGCGGTCGAGCGGAAGACCAGCACCGACACGTTGGAGGCTTCCTCGGACGATGTTCGGCTCGTGCAGGCTGTGGCGCGCGGCCTGTCGGTGCTCCGGGCGTTTAAGCCCGGCGAAAATTCTCTGAGCAACAGTGAACTGGCCGAGCGCACAGGCCTGTCGAAGCCGACGATCTCGCGTTTGAGCCAGACACTTGTCGCGCTCGGCTACCTGTCGATCGTTCCGCGCACCGGGCACTACCAGCTCGGCGCCGGTATCGTCGCCTTATGCCATTCGCTGCTCGCCGGCATGCCCCACCGCATCGCCGCCCGCCCCGTCCTGCAGGAAATTGCGGACTTCTCGCGCTTACCGGCATCGGTCGGCATGCGCGACCAACTGGTCATGCTCACGATCGAGACGGCGCATCATCCGCAAATGCGGCCAGCGCGGTTCGACCTGGGCTCGCGGCTGCCGATCGAGACGTCGGCCATGGGCCGCGCCTATCTGTTCGCCCTGGCGGAGGATGAGCGCGAGGCGATGCTGCGGCGGATCCGACTACAGTGGCCACGCAGCGAGTGGCGCGGCGTGCGAGCGCGGATCGACACGGCCTTCGAGTCGATTGCCAAGCGCGGGTTCTGTGTGTCCCTCGGCGATCGCCAGCCAGATGTCTACGCGGTCGGCGCCCCCGTCGTGACGGCTGACGGCGCGGTTCTGGCTTTCAATTGCGGTGGAATGCCATCTGAGGTCACCGCCGCGCAACTCGAGAACGAGATCGGGCCGCGCCTCGCGCGCGCCGCCCGGCAAATTTCCATGGAGGCTGCAGGCGGTGCGTGATTTCACGAAGCAAGGCCGATCGATGGCGGTTGGCGAGAACGGCATGATCTGCGCGTCGCATCCGGCTGCTTCCATGGCCGGCCTCGATGTGCTGCGATCGGGCGGCAATGCGGTCGACGCTGCCCTCGCCGCCATCGCCGTACTGGCTGTTGTCGAGCCGCACATGACCGGCATAGGTGGCGACTGCTTCGCACTGTTCTCGATGGGCGGCGCGGCACCGATCGCGCTTGACGGTTCAGGCCGTGCGCCTGGCGCGGCAAAAGCCGAATGGTACGTCGATCGTGACATCCGTGAAATCCCACCAAACTCCGCCCATGCTGTTACGATACCCGGTGCGATATCGGCGTGGTGCACACTGAACCGGGACCACGGATCGAAGCCACTTTCAGAGATTCTTGCGCCAGCGATCCGCCTTGCCGAGGAAGGCATGCGCGTGACGCCTCGCGTCGCCTGGGATTGGGGCAGGCAAATCGAGAAGCTCTCGGTAGATCCGGCGACCCGCGCCGCGTATCTCCCCGGCGGTCGAGCACCAGAGGTTGGCGACCTCTTCCGCAACCGTGCGCTTGCCGAAACCCTGCGTTGCATCAGTCGCGAGGGTGCGGCCGGATTCTACACCGGCAAGGTAGCCAAGGCCCTGACTGCCAAACTGCGCGAGGCCGGTGGGTTGCATCAGGAGGAAGACTTCGCCCGGCATCGCTGCGATTATGTGCAGCCGGTCGAGACCAGCTATCGCGGATATAAGGTCTACGAGTGTCCGCCGCCCGGACAGGGTCTGGCCGCCCTCATGATCCTGCGCGTTATCGAAAATCTGGCGCTTGGGGACAGCCGGCACAGCGAGGCGGATCGTATCCATCTTCTTGCCGAGGCCACCAAGGCGGCGTATCGCGCCCGCGATTCCTACTTTTGCGACCCGACGCAGGGCGACACTCCAGTTGCGCGGTTTCTTTCGGACGCATTTACCGCCCGGATCAGAGATCGCATCGATCCCGGCAAGGCCTCGCTGCCTGAAGACTGGGACCTGACCGAGCACAAGGACACCGTGTATGTTTGCGCGGTCGATCGCGACCTCAACGCGGTGTCGTTGATCAACTCGCTGTTCGCGCCGTTCGGCAGCGGCATTTTCGAACCGACCACGGGCGTTCTCCTGCACAACCGAGGAAGCGGATTCCGGACGGACCCCACGCACCCCTGCGTCATCGCGCCCCACAAGCGGCCGCTGCACACGATTATTCCCGGGCTGCTTTTCCGCGACGGCAAGCCGATCATGCCGTTTGGGGTGATGGGAGGCCACTACCAGGCCACGGGCCATGCGCACTTTCTCTCAAAGATTCTCGACAGCGGACTCGACATCCAGGCAGCAAGCGACGCGCCACGTTCATTCGCTTTCGACGGAAAGCTATCGCTTGAAAAGACAATCTCGCAGACGGCGTACGACGAACTCGCCCGCCGTGGACACACGGTCAACTGGTCCGACTTCCCGATCGGAGGCGCGCAAGCGATCTGGATCGATCGGCAGCGGGGAATCATGTTTGGCGCGTCTGACCATCGCAAGGACGGCATGGCTCTAGTTTTTTAGTCGGAGGGAAGTGAGCAATGACGCTGTTGAAGGGTGCATCCACCGCGGAAGCAAATCCGGAGCACCGCCCGGCCGGCGCCTCGAGCTCACGCGATTTCATCCGCATCAACGAAGTCGGCAAGTTGTTCGGCGGTCGTGGGCCGATCGTGACCGCGCTTCAGGAAATCAATCTCGATATCGGCCTCGCCGAATTCGTCGCGGTTGTGGGTCCGTCAGGCTGCGGAAAATCGACGTTGCTTCGTATTCTCGCAGGACTGATCCCGACCAGCTCGGGAACTGTCTGGTTCGGTGATCGCAAGCTGGAAGGGCCACGACACGACATCGGCGTCGTGTTCCAGTCACCCGTGCTGTTTCCCTGGCGCACTGTTCTCGACAACGTTCTGATCCCGATCGACGTCCAGAAGCTTGATCGCAAGAAGTATCTGTCGCGGGCGCGTGAACTCATCAATCTCGTTGGATTGAGTGAGTTCGAACAGCGCTATCCCGCCGAGCTCTCCGGCGGCATGCAGCAGCGGGTCGGCATTGTCCGCGCCCTGGTGCACGATCCGGCGATGCTGCTCATGGACGAGCCGTTCGGAGCGCTCGACGCCATGACGCGCGAGCACATGAACGTCGAATTGCAGCGCCTCTGGATGGCCCAGAGCAAGACCATTCTGTTCATCACCCATTCGATCTCCGAGGCCGTGTTTCTCGCCGACCGGGTCGTTGTGATGACGCCCCGGCCGGGCCGCATCGCGGAGGTGCTCGACATCGACCTTCCTCGTGAACGGACGCTCGACATGATGACCACGCCGCCATTTGGCGAGTACGTCCGCCGCGTCCGCGCCCATTTCGGCACAGCTGGAGTTATGGACTGATGCCTGACCTCTCCTCGCTAGACACCGCCAAGAATCGAATTTTGAGCATCTTGCTGCTGTGCCTCGTACTCGTCATCTGGCAGGCAAGCCCGGTTCTCTTCAAAATTCCCGCGTTCATCTTGCCGTCTGCGTCCGCCGTGGCCGAAGGCCTTTGGCGCGGCTTGACCAACGGGCTCTATCTCTATCACGGCGCGGTGACGTTGTTCGAGGTGCTAGCCGGCTTTGCGCTTGGCGGATCCCTCGGCCTCGCACTTGGAGTGGCCGTCGCACTCAACCGGCGTTTCGCCTACTTCATCTACCCCTACATCATCATGTTCCAGTCGATGCCGAAGGTCGCGCTCGCGCCGCTGTTCGTTCTCTGGTTCGGCCTCGGCGTAACGTCCAAGATCGTAACGGCGGCACTCGTGGCTTTCTTTCCGATGATGATCAACACGATCTCCGGATTGAACTCTGCAGACAAGGACCGCATCGACCTCATCCGTTCGCTCGGCGGCAGCGAACGACAGGTATTCACCATGCTGCGGCTTCCGAGCGCCCTGCCCTTCATCATGGCGGGTCTCGAGATCGCCATGGCGCTGTCGCTGATCGGCACGGTTGTCACCGAGTTTCTCGGTGCGGATGCCGGGCTCGGCATGCTGATGCAAAGCATGAATTTCATGATGGACGTCGCCGGGTCGTTTTCCGTCCTGATCATTTTGGCGGTCGTCGGGCTCGTGCTCAATCAGACGCTGATCATGATCCGCAACCGGGTGCTGTTCTGGGAGCGTCTCGGGCGGGTTGACCCCGGAGCCGCCGCCGACACGACCATCGCCGAGCCGAAGGCGCCCCAAGCCGACGCCGCGATCCCCGCATCGCAGAAGTGAACTTGCCATGAAGGTCTATTACTCAAAACGCCAGCTTGAGCACCGTCCCCAGCAGATCATGCTGCTCGGCAAGCTCTCCCCGCCCGTCGAAAATCCGGATCGGCTGGAGGTGCTTGCCCGCAGGCTGACCGAGGCCGGCCTGAAGGAAACGCCACCTGCCGACCATGGCCGCGAAGCCATCGAAGCCGTGCACAGCGCCGACTATGTCGACTTTCTCGCCTCCAGCTACGTGCGCTGGGCAGCCAATCCCAAGGCAGGGCCGGAGGTCCTGCCGAACACGCATCCGTACCGCGGGAAAGGATCGGCCCTCAACCCTTCGTCCAGACCGCTTTGCAGCGTGGTCAACGCCCAGGCGGGCTGGTACATCGGCGACCTCAATTGCGCCATCGGCGCCGGCACCTGGAGCGCGGTTTACGAATCGGCGCAGGCCGCGCTGTCTGCGGCGCACGCGGTTATCGATGGCGCCCCCTCTGCATTCGCGCTTTGCCGGCCGCCGGGACATCATGCATTCGCCGACCGCGCCTCCGGCTTCTGCTTCCTCAACAACGCCGCCATTGCCGCCGATCTCATCGGCAAGCGGGCAGGCAAAGTGGCCATCCTCGATTTCGACACGCATCACGGAGACGGCACGCAGGCGGTCTTTTATGCCCGCAACGACGTGCTGTTCGCATCCGTGCACACCGACCCGACGTCCTACTATCCCTACTTCTCGGGTTACGCCGACGAGCGCGGCGAGGGAGAAGGGCTCAGCGCCAACGTCAACGTGCCGCTTGCCCCCGGCAGCGGCGACGAAGTCTTTCTCGACGCCTGCCGAAATCTCGTTGAAGCCGCGCGTGCGCACAAGACCGAGGTGCTCGTGGTGTCGGCCGGCTGGGACGCCCACCGCGACGACCCGCTATCCCTGCTCGATGTCTCGACGGACGCCTTTGCGCGAGTCGGCGAATTGCTGGCCGATCTGCAGCTTCCAACGCTCATCGTGCAGGAGGGCGGCTATTCGCTCGAGGCCTCCGAGAACGCCGCCGCAGCCTTTATCGGTGCATTCTGCTCACGACACAAACGGACCTGACGAGATGTCACCTCAACCAACGTGCAACAGAACTGGAGAGCAAGATGCGTCATACCTATCTAGGTGCTGGCCTCGCCCTTTGGTCAGTGATTGCCGTTGCAGGCACGACCTCGCCCGCATTCGCACTGGACAAAGTGCGCCTGGGCTGGTGCACGAGCGTGATAACGCATGGGGTCGCCCCGATCGCGGTTGCCACCAAGTTTGGCTGGTTCAAGCAGGAGGGCATCGAAGTCGAACTGGTGAACTTTCCGGGATCTTCGGACTGCGTCCGCAACGTTGCGACAGGCGAGGTGCTGGTCGCGGTCGCCACCCCAGAACCGGTCGCGATCCTGCACCAGACTGGCGTGAAGATGCAGGTTTTCTATACTGCCTACCGCCGTAACATTTTTGGCGTCGCAGTGCCGGTGGACAGCCCCATCAAGAAATATGCGGATCTAAAAGACAAGAAAATCGGGGTGACCTCCATGGCCTCGGCAGGCGTCGTGCTGGCCCGCTCGGGAGCCTCCGATGCCGGCCTCGACCCCGACCGCGATATCCGCGTCGTTGTGTCGGGTCAACCGGCGCAAAGCGTCGTCCTGCTCCAGCGCAAGGAGATCGATGCGGTCAGCCAGTGGGACACGCAATACACGCTGATGGCTCTCGCAGGCGTCCCCATGCGCATGCTCGAGGATCCTGTAATCGAGTCCTTCCCCGCCAATAGCTTCGTGGCGAGTGCTGACTCGATCAGAAGCAAGCGGGATTTGCTGGTGCGCCTGACACGCGCTTACACCATGGGCGTGGTTTACACCCTGAAGAATACGCGTCAGGCCGCCGCTATCTTCCAGGAGGTCTATCCGCAGGTCGTCCCGACCGGCCTTGCTCCAGACGCAGCGCTCGACCGGACAGCGACCCTGCTCAAGACCGTCTCTGAGAAGTGGACGCTCGACAAGCCCGGCGAGAAGTGGGGTGAGAGCGACCTCAAGGTCTATCAGAGCTACCTCGATTGGCTGGTGCGCGCGAAGATCCTTAAGCAGCCTATGGATGCGAAGGAGATCGCAACGAACGACCTGGTCGGCGACATCAACAAGGACCTCGACCTCAAGTCCGTCGAACAGGCCTTGGCGCGTTAACGCGCCCGGTCGCCCGTCCACAGCATACAAGACTGGAGTAACGTAAATGTCCCAAGCGAACCTCGACATTCCTCCGAACGACCTTGACGCCTACTGGATGCCAATGACGCCGAACCGACGCTTCAAGTCAGCGCCGGAGTTCTTTGTCGAGGCCAAGGGGATGCACTACAAGACCCCTGAAGGCAGGTCTGTGCTGGATGCCATTGCCGGCCTTTGGTGCGTCAATGCCGGGCATTGCCATCCCAAGATCATCGAGGCCATTCGCCACCAGGCGGGCAAGCTCGATTACGCATCAAGCTTCTCGCTGGGCCATCCGCTCGCGTTTCACTACACCAATCGGGTGATGGAGATCGCGCCGAAGGGATTTGACCACATCTTCCTTGCCGGATCCGGCTCCGAAGCGGTCGACACCGCATTGAAGATGGCGCTGGCCTATCACCGGGCACGCGGCGAGGGTCATCGCCAGCGCCTGATCGGACGCCAGCGCAGTTACCATGGAATGGGGTTCGGCGGACTCTCGGTCTCCGGCATCGGATGGCAGCGGGCGCAGTTCGGCGTCATGCTTCCGGGAGTATCACACCTTCCTCACACACATGATCTCACCCGCAATGCGTTCAGCAAGGGAGAACCGGAACACGGTGTTGACTTTGCGGATGCGCTGGAAGGTCTCCTCACCTCGGTCGACCCCTCGACCGTCGCAGCCGTCATCGTCGAACCGGTGGCTGGCGCCGGTGGCGTGCTGCCGCCGCCCAAGGGCTATCTCAAGCGGTTGCGCGAGATCACCAGCAAGCACGGCATCCTGCTGATCTTCGACGAAGTCGTCACCGGCTTCGGACGACTGGGAGCGCCCTTTGCTGCCCAGGCTCTAAGCGTTACACCCGATCTCATCACCTGCGCGAAGGGGATGAGTAACGGCGCCGTTCCCATGGGCGGCGTGCTGGTCCATCGCCATGTGCATGACGCCATGTCGCAGGGACCGGAGGCTACCGTCGAGTTCGCGCACGGCTACACCTACTCCGGCCACCCGCTTGCCTGCGCTGCGGCGCTTGCCACCCTCGATGTGTATCAGGAGGAAGGCATCTTCGAGAAGGTCGCGCGCATTGCCGGAAAATGGGAAGCCGCCAGTCACGACATCAGGGGCGCCGGCGGCGTGGTCCGCGATATTCGCAACCTCGGCCTGCTTGGGGCCGTAGAGATCGAAGCTGCGCCAAATGCTCCCGGTCAACGGGCGCGGGCCGTGGCGAACCATTGTTTCGAAAACGGGGTCTTTGTTCGCGCTCTCGGTGACACCCTGATCCTGTCACCCCCTCTTATTATCAATGAGGAGCAGATTGGTCAGATCGCCGAAGGCATCAAGAACGGCATTCGGACGTTGTGAAACATGGAGCCAGCCATCAACGAGGGCCAGCCTCGGAGCTCGGCCTAAGGAAACGACCACACCGGTCAGAACTTCACGGTGAAGCCAGAATACAGGCTCGACGTCATTGAGTTTGGCCGTTCTTCCAGGCCGCCCCGATCTCGGCGCGACCGCCGCGTGGCAATATTCGTATAAGAACCATCCAGCGCTGCCTGTTAATCTTCGTTTGCCAGTTCTGCGACAATCAGTCCGCTACCACGTGGCCCTGGTATTGCGGCAGGTCGTCGGTGATGGTGAACCAGGGCGCTTTGGAACCAACGAAAATATGCATGGTCGGCCGGATCGAGGGCTTATCGACCAGCGTCCCCATGGCGACGTGAACGAAGGCGCCCTCGCGGACCAGCGAATACAGCAATGAGCCGCAACGCCGGCAATGCGCGTCGTGGTTGGCTTCGTCGCCATAGATCATCAGATTGTCATCGCCTTTGACGACGCTGAATTTGTCGCGGATGATTCCGGCGAACGGCTTGAACGCCGAACCCGTGGTGCGCCGGCAATTCGAACAATGGCAGTTCGCGGCATAGGCGAACGCATCTGCCACCCTGTAGCTGACTGCGCGGCAATAGCATTCTCCGGCAAGCATACGTTCATTCGAGTTTTCCGAACGCGTCACGGGTTTCTCCGTTGCGAATGATGCAAGTCATCCGTAGCGTAATCCATCGATTCATGGCTTGATTCAAACCAGAGCAACGTTGCGCAAGGGAGACCTGATCGTGAGCCATGACCTATCCACCGTCGAAGCCGTCGTCCAGCATTATTTCGATGGCCTCCGCTTGTCCGTTTAGTGTGCCGGTCTCGCCCGTGATGTTGGCGGCTCGCATCGCGGCTTCGTAGGCGATCAAGGCGAAGCCGTCGATCAGACAGAGAAGAAGCAAGAAGATTTGGCGCGCCATCTCGCTGCGGTCCTACTTCGGCGACTGCCGGAGCAATGCGTGACGTTCTCGGAGACGGTCTCAAGGGTTGTGATGATTTCAGCTTCGATGCGCGCATCATCGATCGTTCGCGGCGCTCCCAAGCGAGGCTCGTCATAGAGCCCATCCAGCCGGTGCTCGGCGAAACGACCACGCCACTTGCCGACGGTGACTTGACTGACTCTAAGCGCCGCCGCGACCTTATCTTACTCTGAAGTCCTTGCGCATGCCAGAACGATGCGTGCCCGCATCGCCATGGCCTCCCCAGTCTTGAGTCGTCTGACCAGCGCTTCCAGTTCCGAGCGCTCGTCATCTCTCAGCACAATCTGAGGTGCCGTTCGCCGACCAGCCATTGCAATCTCCCTCGCTGCTTCGCGACGGAAATGTGCCACATCAACGTGACTCTGTGATGCTGTGAACTTCAGATTCAGGACACTAGCGCGCGGTCGCAGGGCCGCTACGATCAAAGAAAAGCAATCCGGCAATCATCAACATAACAGCGCCAAGAATACCTTCTTGCAGCTTGGCAAACCACGCATTGCGGGCAAGCCACCCGCCAATGCTGGAAGCACCAGCGGCGAAGCCGACATAGACGACAAAGCCAAGTGCCTTCGAGACTACTGCAAGAATGAATAATTGTTGCCAGACCGGACCAACAGTGGGATCAGTGAATTGGGGCAGGAACGCCGTCATAAACAGGAAAACCTTCGGGTTGAGCAGGTTTGTCGTGAAGCCCTGTATGAAGGCGGCTCGGTGTGCGCCTGTCAGCGCCGCCCGCATCGTATGCTGGTCGAGGCGGATGCTGCGCCATAAAGCGCGGATACCAAGGTAGGCTAGGTAGGCTGCGCCGACCAACCTCACGGCGGAGAACAGTTCCGGTGAATGCCGGAAAATTTCGGCGAGACCTAGAACGACAACCGGTATTTGGACGAAGCCGGCGAAGAACGTCCCCAAGACGCTCATGAAGGCAGCTCTAAAGCCTTGGGTCATGCCGCGCGTGAGCGTCAACATCATGTCGGGGCCTGGAGTGATGTTCAGCACCAGCGATGCAAGGATGAAGGCGAGCAGCAAGTGAAAGTTGAACATAGAAGTTGGATACCATGAAAGAGCAACATGACATAGGTGGTGTTGGGCGCACGACTGCCATGCTAATCGACCGACCCACCAAAGAACAAGTCGATCGATTTATGGCGCGGTCAATGCGAAAGGGGTCTGGCTCTGTCTCAAGTATGCGGGCAACACCACTAGATCTGCTTGAGAGAAGCGATGCGGCATTGCTTTCCAAACGCGCCCAAAATTCGGCACCCGAACGTTGGTGTTTACGTAACAAACTCAACGCTTCCCGTCTCGGCTGACGCGGGGGACCAGACGTCCGAATGGCGGAATCAAAACCCCGCTTGATTGTTCAACGATTTCAAGTCGCATTTGGAAAAAACGCCAAAAAGGCGCTCTCGCAATTCCAATAGGTTGGCAGCGGTTTCCAAATAAGGAAGCAGCTTTTGCAGGAGGATCAGTTTCCGCAGAGTCGGCGACACCCCGCGCGCTCAAGAACCAGTTGATGCTTGGGGACTAGGGTTTCCGTCAAATGATCTCTTGCGCGCACCTGGTGTTTCGATGATTCCGAACGGGCTGGCCAAAACATGGCCCAACTGGCGGGATCAGGGCCGCAGCCCACTTGAATTCAAACTCGCCCTTCAACCCAAGGTATGGCTCGCTAACGCGTAGGTGACCGGCGGGTTCGCCTCGTCCGGCACGAAATCGGCCAAGCGTTTGCCAAAAGACATGGTCAGCATGGTGTCGAACACAGGCAGTCCATTCTCCATGAGAAAGGTAACAAAATCGCCGTGCTCACGATGCGTGTCCAGACGGAGGAATAGTCCATCATGCTCCAGAACGTGGGGCCTGACCACCGCGATTGCATCCTCGTCGTTCGCTGCGACCACGGGGCCAACGACATGGCCCCGCCCGAACCGTCGACATAGGGCAAAGGCGCAAAGCTTGTCCTCGCGGAACAGGCCGTAACCCGAAGAATGCGCAAACAGCGCACCGATGACGGCCTGCCTGCTGACGCCGAAAGCAAGTGCGTCGCTGGCGATGACCGCGGGCAAGTCTTTGTCTTGCAGCTGCCTGACCACTCCGGTTGGTGGCCGGTCCATCGCGACCCCAGCCTGCCGCACCGTGCCCTGACGCTGATAAACCGTTTTCTCCGGCTGGAAATCAAGCGACAGATACAGCCGCTGGGCGGCGCGCGTGGCGTTCAGACGAAGATTGCGGCCCCGGGTTTCGCCGAGTTCGAAGCCGGGCGATTGAGCGCCGTTGTCACGGAGAGCGGAACGATCAAGACGAAGGTCGCTGTGCTTGCCGGGGGCGCTTGGGCATCATCCTTCTGCCGTCAGGTCGGCATCCGCTTCCCCCAAGCCTCGATACGTTCTTCGATCCTGGCCGTCTCTCCCGGTGCCCAAGATTTGCCGGATGTTCTGCATACCGCCAGCATCTCCCTCACCCGCCGGAGCGATGGCGGCTACACCCTGGCAATCAGCGGACGTGGGCGCGTGGACGTCACGCCGCAGCAGCTGCGCTTCGCTCCGCAGTTTCTGCCGATGTTTTTGAAGCGCTGGCGCAGCCTCTTGCCGGGCGGCTTCGAAGGGATTCGTTCCGGCCATGAGAGGTTGAAGCGCTGGAAGCTCGATGAGCCGACGCCGATGGAGCACATGCGCATTCTCGATCCGACGCCCGATCCGGCTGCGGTGAAGCTGACCCACAGCCGGGCAATCGAACTCATACCCGAACTCCGCAAGACAAAGATCACCGCGGCTTGGGCCGGCTATATCGATAGCACCCCGGACGGGGTGCCCGGCATAGGAGAGTTGGAGAAGGCGCCCGGCCTCATTCTGGCCGCCGGCTTTTCCGGGCACGGCTTCGGCATCGGGCCGGGAGCCGGCCACCTGATCGCCGACCTCGTCACCGGAGCGGAGCCCATTTTTGATCCGAAACCGTATCGCCCGGATCGGTTCTCGGCATCAGCATGGGGCAAAGTCGCGGATTTCTAGCCCGCCCAGGATGCTGCCCGGAAGGGCTGCGAAAGCGGTCGGCAAGCCTCACAAGCTCGCCCTCGTCGCCTGGGTTCGCGAGACCCTCGTATTTGCCAGCGGCACACATTGGGTCAAATCGGCAGCCGTCGCTTACTGGTCACTCGCAATGCGTCCCTCTCGTCGCGCACACGTTGCATGGCGATTGCCACGCGATTTGCTGGGGCTACTCTGGCTGGCGTACCAGCGTGCGTGTCCGGTTCCGCGCTAGCCGCAGCCATGTCCTGTAGTGAGCGCAAATACCAGAAAGGCATGCAATACCGCGCTGGCTGTGGCAGAGTTGTCGTTGAAGCTCGGCCTGGCCTGCTCAAGCAGACGATCGGTGAGAGCCAAAGTTAGTCCGATAGCGACCACCGGAGTAATGGCGGGGTGCGGCCGTTGGAGAAATCTTATCGGTTCGGCGCTGATGCGCAATGCACCTTCCAGGTCTTGTGCGAGGACGGCGAGCGTCTATTCGGCCGAGGATGGCGTCTGGACGCCGATGGCCAGCGGAAGCCGGTGCTGGCGGTATTGCCAACCGCGGAGCATCCAACGCCCTCGCACCTTGATCGCCTTGCGCACGAATTTGGGTTGAAGGATGAACTGGACGGTGCCTGGGCAGTACAGCCGCTAGAGCTGTTGCGGAACAGCCAAGGGACCATGCTCCTGCTTGAGGACCCCGGCGGCGAGCTTCTCGCCCGACGGCTCGGCGCCCCCACGGAGATGGGACAGTTCTTGCGCCTGGCGATCGGCATCGTCACAGCGCTGAACAAGGCGCACCAGCATGGCCTTGTCCACAAGGACCTCAAGCCAACCAATATCCTGGTGACGGGCGTGGGTAACGAGGTGCGGCTCACTGGCTTTGGTCTCGCCTCACGCCTGCGGCGCGAGCGGCCGTCACCGGAGCCGCCGGAAGAACTCACCGGTAGTCTCGCCTACATGTCGCCCGAACAGACCGGCCGCATGAACCGTTCGATTGACTTCCGAAGCGACCTCTACGCACTCGGCGTCACCTTGTACCAGATGCTGACCGGCGTGCTGCCTTTCGCGGCGGCCGATGCCATGGAGTGGGTGCATTGCCACGTCGCACGGCAACCCATCCCGCCGGCCGAGCGAGTGAAGGAAGTCCCGACGATTGTCTCGGCCATCATCATGAAGTTGCTGGCCAAGACAGCCGAGGAGCGCTACCAGACCGCACGCGGCATCGAGCGTGACTTGCGGCGCTGCCTGGCTCAATGGGAAGCGCGCGAACGCATCGATGCGTTTCCGCTCGGCGTCCAAGACAGTTCGGACCGGCTCCTTATTCCCGAGAGACTGTACGGACGAGCGCGCGAGGTCGAGCATTTACTCGCTGTTTTTGATCGCATCATCACGACCGGAGCGCCGGAGCTGGCGCTGCTTTCCGGATACTCCGGGATCGGCAAATCGTCAGTGGTCAATGAGCTGCATAAGGTGCTCGTTACGCCACGCGGGCTCTTCGCGTCCGCCAAGTTCGACCAGCACAAGCCTGAAACGCCATATGAGACACTCGCTCAAGCCGTTAAGAGTCTTATTCGGCCATTGTTGGGGAAGAGTGAAGCTCAATTGGCGCCGTGGCGCGACTCGCTCCGTGAAGCGTTAGGCCCGAACGGCCAGCTCATAGTCGATCTCGTTCCGGAATTGAAGCTCATCATCGGAGATCAGCAGCCGGTTCGTGAGTTACCACCCCAAGACGCGCAACAGCGTTTCCAACTGGTGTTACGGCGGCTGATAGGCGTCTTCGCTAGGCCGGAGCATCCACTGGCGCTGTTCCTCGATGATTTGCAGTGGCTCGACGCGGTGACGCTTGATCTTCTGGAGGATCTGCTGACCCGTTCGGATCTGCAACACCTCATGCTGATCGGCGCCTACCGCGACAACGAAGTCACTGCCGCCAATCCGCTGCTGCGCAAGCTCGAAGCGATCAAGACGGCTGGCGGGAAAGTGACGGAAATCAGGCTCGCGCCGCTCGATCGAGAGCATCTCGCAGAACTGATTGCAGACACGCTTCGCTGCGACCGGGAGCGCGCCGCACCGCTCGCTCAATTGGTGCACGAGAAGACCGGCGGCAATCCCTTCTTCGCCAATCAGTTCATGTCCTCGCTCGCCGAAGAGGGCATG
The DNA here is from genome assembly GCF_018596315.1 of Bradyrhizobium sp. SRL28. Lineage (GTDB taxonomy): Bacteria > Pseudomonadota > Alphaproteobacteria > Rhizobiales > Xanthobacteraceae > Bradyrhizobium. The sequence goes on from NZ_JAHEAG010000011.1 coordinate 121,783, forward strand.
CTCATCTTCGATCATGATGCTGCGCGTTGGTCCTGGGATCTCGACCGTATTCACGCGAAGGGATACACCGAAAACGTGGTGGAGTTGATGGTCGGGAAGCTCACCCGCCTGCCGGCAACCACACTGGCTGCGTTGCAGCAGCTCGCGAGTCTTGGAAACAGCGCCGACCTCGCGACACTCTCGATCGTGCTCGGGACTTCCAGGCCGCAGGTCCACGCAGCGCTGTGGCCAGCCGTGCATCAGGAATTGATCGAACACTCGAGGGGCACGTACCGGTTCGTCCACGATCGCATTCAGGAGGCTGCTTATTCGATGGTCCCCGACGAGCTGCGTGGCGAAACGCACCTTCGAATGGGCAGATTGCTCGTGGCGCGCACACTTCCCGAGAAGCGGGAGGAGGTGATATTCGACATCGTTAATCAGCTCAACCGCGGGGCGGCCTTGATTACCTCACGCGAGGAGCGCGAGTGGTTAGCCGAACTCAATCTGCTCGCGGGCAGGCGCGCCAGGCAATCGGCAGCCTACAGCTCTGCCCTCACCTACCTCATTGCCGGTCGCGCGCTATTGTCGGGCGGCTGCTCGGAGCGTTGTGGCGCACTTACGTTCGCGCTCGAATTCCACCGTGCAGAGTGCGAGTTTGTGACCGGCGCATTGGCCGCAGCCGATGAACGGCTCAGGATTCTTTGGGAACGCGCCACCAACATCGTTGACTGCGCCGCCATCACCTGCTTGCGAATGGATGTTTACACGACCCTCGGTCAAGGCAGCCACGCCGTCGAGGTCGGTCTCGACTACCTCCGGCGTGTGGGCATTGACTGGTCGCCCCATCCCACCGAAGACGAGGCTCGACGCGACTATGAACAGGTCTTGTCCCTGCTCGGCAGCCGCACGATCGATGAACTTATCGAATTGCCGCTGATGACCGATCCGGCTTCGCTGGCGACCATGGACATCTTGAACAAGATGGAAACGCCGGGCGCGCGCGTTGACAAGACTCGCGAAATACTCGTGGTATCCTGCGCGGTCAAGCTGACCCTCGAGCGCGGCAACTGCGATGGATCAAGCCTGGCCTACCAGCGGCTGGCGCTCGTTGCCGGCGCACGCTACGGCGAGTATCAGACCGCGCTCAAACTCGGTCGCGTGGGGTACGAGCTGGTCGAACGATGTGGATTGAAGCGCTTCCAAGCCGGTGTCTATATCGTGTTCGGGAACCTGGTCATGCCATGGACTCAGCACGTGAAGTCGGGACAAGAGCTGGTGCGTCGAGGTGTCGATGTGGCTACCCGGAACGGAGACGTCATTTACGCCGCTTACGGCTACGCGAACCTGATCAGGAACATGCTGGCGGCAGGCGACGCGCTTGCCGAGACGCAACGAGAGGCCGACTATGGCCTCGAATTCGCACGGAAAGTCCATTTCACATTCTTCATCGATCTCATCACCGCGCAGCTCAGGCTCATTCGGACTCTCCGCGGCCTGACACCGATCTTCGGTCAATTTGACGATAGAGAGTTCGACGAGCGGCAGTTTGAGCACCAGCTCTCCGCTGACGCTGCCCTGGCGCGGCCCACGGCCTATTATTGGATCCGGAAGTTGCAGGCGCGTTTCATATCTGGCGACATCGAGATTGCGCTCGATGCCTCCCGGAGCGCGCACGATCTCCTGTGGACGCTCTCGCACTCGGAGACGGTTGAATATTGCTTCTGCTCTGCGCTCTGCCACGCGGCGGTCTGCAGGTCCGCTCCTCCCGACGACCGGCAGCAGCATCTGGAGGCGATGACTGCACATCAAGAGCAGCTCAAGGTCTGGGCGAACAATTGCCCCGAGAACTACGAGAATCGCGTCGCACTGGTTGATGCGGAGATTGCCGACCTCGAAGGACGGGAACTTGAAGCAGAGCGTCTCTACGAGCGGGCAATCCGTTCTGCGCGCGACAATGCCTTCGTGCAGAATGAGGCGCTCGCCTATGAACTGGCCGCGCGCTTCTACGCCGCGCGTGGCTTTGAGCAGATCGCGCATCTCTATCTGCGCAACGCCCGCCACGGGTATCTTCGCTGGGGAGCCGACGGCAAGGTGCGGCAACTCGAGCAGCTTCATCCGCACCTTCGGGAGAACGAGCGCGTTCCCGGCCCGACGACCACGATCGGCGCGCCGATTCAGCAACTGGACCTCGCGACGGTTATCAAGGTTTCGCAGGCCGTGTCAGGCGAAATCGTTCTGGAAAAGCTGATCGGGACGCTGGTTCGCACCGCGATCGAGCAGGCCGGAGCCCAACGAGGTCTGTTGCTCCTGCTGCAAGGGCAAGCGCTGCGGATCACAGCGGAAGCCACGACCAATGGCGATCGGGTGATCGTCAATCCGCGTGACGATGTAATAACCGAGGATCTGCTGCCAGAATCGGTGCTCCACTATGTCCTGCGCATGCAGGAGACCGTCATTCTCGACGATGCCGCGACCCAGTCCTCGTTTGCTGCGGATCCATACATTCGTCAGCACAAGGCTCGTTCCATTCTCTGCCTTCCGATGCTCAATCAGGCGAAGCTCGTCGGCGTCCTCTATCTGGAGAACAACCTGGCCGCTCGTGTCTTCGCACCGGCCCGCATCGCGGCGCTGACGCTGCTCGCCTCGCAGGCCGCGATCTCGCTTGAGAATACCCGCTTGTACCGCGATCTTGCAGAGCGCGAAGCAAAGATTCAGCGTCTGGTCGACGCCAACATCATCGGGATCATCATCTGGGACCTCGAAGGTCGGATTCTCGAAGCCAATGACGCATTTCTGCGTATGCTGGGATACGACCAAGAGGATCTTGCCTCAGGTCGCCTGAACCGAACAAACCCGACGCCCGCGGAATGGCGCGACCGCGACGCACGGACCGTTGCAGAGCTGAAGACGATTGGGATAGTCCAACCATTTGAGAAGGAATACTTCCGGAAGGACGGCAGCCGCGTGGCCGTGCTGATGGGCGGGACGCTATTCGATGAAAAGGGGAACCAAGGGGTCTCGTTTGTGCTTGATCTGACCGAGCGCAAGCGGGCCGAGCAGGAGCTGCGCGCGAGCGAGGAGCGCTTTCGAACGCTCGTGCAATTCTCGTTCGACGTGTACTGGGAGAGCGATGCGCAGCATCGCTTCATTCGTCAGGAGTTCGCCGAAAGCGTTGTCGATGCACCGTCGCGGGGCTCCGAGCTTGGCAAGACGCGCTGGGAAGTGCCCTATTTGGAGCCCGATGCAGAGGCCTGGCGCAAACATCGGGCGACGCTTGATGCCCATCTCCCCTTCCGTGACTTCGAGCTGGCGCGACCTACGCCCGACGGTGGCAAGCGTTACATATCCGTCTCGGGGCTGCCGGTGTTTGACGAAAATGTGCGCTTCACCGGTTACCGCGGCGTCGGGCGGCACATTACCGGGCGCAGGCAAGCAGAGCAGGCCTTGCGCGAGGCGCACTCGGAACTGGCGCACGTCAATCGCGTGACGACCATGGGCCAGCTGACGGCCTCGATCGCTCACGAGGTCAACCAGCCGATCGCAGCTGCGGTTACCAACGCTTACGCCGCCTTGCGCTGGCTGCGCGCCAGCCCGCCTGATCTCGAGGAAGTCCGACAATCGCTCGGCCAGGTCATCGAGAACGGCAGAAGGGCCGGCGATGTCATCGACGGAATCCGGGACCTCATCAAGAAGGCACCGCCCCGCAGCAGCCGAGTCGACTTGAACGAAGCCATTCTCGACGTCATCGCCCTGACCCGGACCGAAGTGCTGAAGCACGGTGTCGAGCTGAAGACAGAGCTCGCGACGAGCTTACCGTCTGTGGACGGTGATCGCGTCCAGCTGCAGCAGGTGATCCTGAATCTGATCATGAACGCAGCCGAGGCGATGAGCGACCTCGGAGAGGAGACGCGCAAACTGCTGATCAGGACGCAGATGGATCCCACGGGCGACGTCCTCGTTGCTGTTCGGGACTCGGGCCCGGGCTTGGATCTCACAAGTGCGCACCGCGTTTTTGAGGCCTTCTACACGACCAAGTCCGCCGGTTTGGGCATGGGTCTGGCGATCTGCCGGTCGATCATCGAGGCGCACGGCGGCCGGCTGTGGGCCAGTGCAAATGAGCCGCGGGGAGCAGTATTTCAATTTGCATTGCCACCAAAGCTGGACGAGGCCGTTCCGGCGGAACAGGCTGACGAGACGCGGACCTGATAGCTGGCCAAGCCGCGATTGCAGTGACGCTGGCTTTCGGCATTCCACAGAACGCCGCACATTTTTTCGACGACCCGGTTGATCGCTGCCGACAACCCTTTTTCGAGAACGATTTCGCCACCAGCTCCGAGGACAGTAAGCGTGACTGGAACGATGTAAGCTTCCAGTCCGGTTTCATGACGTGCGAAGCAAGCGATTGATGGCCGCGATCGAGCTTGTTGTCGATCGCGACAGCAAAAAGCCTGCGGACAAGATGATGGCGAAGGTCGCCGACGGCACCTACGAGGCTGGCGTGATGGTCCGGGTCTCCGGCAACAACATCATCCTGTCGCGGCCGCTCATTCTGACATCGGCAGATGTGACGAAAATGGCCGAGGGAATCAGCGCCGGTCTCTCAGCGGCCAGCTAAGGCGCTCGCACAGGCGATGGCGCGCTCGAACAGCGCGCCGTTGGCACTGTCCCTGTCGAGGCAATCGGCCAGCGACGCTGGCGACATGGTCTGGTCCGCGCAGAAGATCCGCATGAAATCGGCCGCGAGCGCGATCTTGCGCGTGGCTGGTTGCCTCTCCCAGTCATGCGGACTCAGATAGAGCAAGGACGTTTCCTCGCTCGCGATGTCGGAAGAAGTCGCCGCGCCGCCGGCCGCCTCCTGTATCAGCAACGGCAGCAGAACGCATGCGACGGTGCCAATTCGATGCAGGCGGCGGGTCATTTCGCGCCCTTGGCATCGACGAGCGGCGGCACGTCGAGCGCCGGATTGCCATCGAAGAAATTGAACGGGCGCAAGCGGAAACCATGCCACAGGCCCGGCATCACGGGCCAGTCCTCGGCGCGGGGCACATGCCGGAAGCCGACCGTGTACCACATCACGAGGTCCCGATCCTCGATCGGGCGCTTGGCGGCAACCCATTTCGGCAAGCCATCTACCTCCGCGTTCTGGTTGGGATAGAGGCCCGCAGCATATTTCTCGTCGCTGGCGTAGGCTGACGCCCATAGCGTGTAGCCGCTGAAGCCAGCGCGAAGCTGGATCGGGTCGTCCTTGGCGAGCAACGACACGTCGGAATGGCCGGGCATAAGCTGGTAGCTGGTGCGATAGCCCTGCTTGTTGGTCTTGCCAGCGCTCTCGATCCGGAACTGGGCCGCATTCAACGGCGTGGTGACCGGTCCTTCGGTTGCGACCGGCCGTGTCTCGACCTGCCACAGACTTTTTCGCGGGCCCTCGCCGCTCAACCGGCGAACGCCGAAGCGATCCTCGACCAGACGATTGCCGGTGCCGTCAACATCCATGTCGATCCGGAACGTCATGTAGTGATCGTGATTGACCGCCAGCAACCGCTCGTCGACCAGCGTTCCATAGGCCGTATCCTGCGCCGCGGTCGGATCGCTCAGGTTCCGGCTCGCCACGCCCTTGGTGGCGTCGATGCCGTACGCGCCGAGCTTCACGTCGATGTTGCCGGCGCGGTCGAACACATAGTCGACGAGATAATCGTAGTTGCCGACGACGGGCGCCATGCGCACGACAAGCTCGGTGTTCGGCCGCACCTCGGCAGTGTTGTTGATCAGCTCGCTGTGGCGCCAGATCGGATCCCCGGTCGGCCGCTCGAAAACACACACCGCGCCCCTGAAGACCACAGGCGCTCCCTTGGTGTCCGAGATGGTCAGATCGAGAAAATGCGCGTTGCCGGGACAATCCTCGCCTGGGCGCAACTCGCTCGACAGCACGCCAAAGCCGTATTCGCCGATGTCCATATAGGCGCGGAACTGCCAAGTCTGCGCCGGATCCATGTAGGGAACGAACATCTCGCTCGCCGAAAGCTGGTAGGCGATGTCACGCTGGGTGCCGCGATCGTCGTAGCGGATCAGCGACAGCACCGCGCCGACGCGCGGCTCCAGGCGAACGTGGAAGAACCAGTTGTCCCAGCGGACCTGCCCGCCCTCCACCGTCACGTTCGTCCCCTGCGGCGACGAAATCTCGATCGGCTTCGGCGCGGCACGATATTTTCCGGAATCGGCATAGGCATGCGACGGCGAATTCGCGGGCGGCGGCAACACGCCGAGATCGGTCACCGACACCACCTGCCGGGCGCTGAGGTCCACCAGCGCGATCAGGTTCTCGATCGGCTTTCCCCAGAGATTATTGCCGGCGCCCGTCGTATCGACACAGGGCACATTCAGGAGCCGATGGCCCTTGAGGGCGGGATCGAACACCGGGCCCACGGTAAGCGGAAGGCACAGCACATTCTTGAAGTCCGTGATGCCGCGCTTGGCCATCGCGGCGATCCATCGTGGGTCGAGCTTTGGCAACACGCCCGCGGACATCAGCTCATCGATGGTCAGTGCCGATTGCCGATCCCCGATCTCGTCCCAACTGGTCAGGCTCCGCGACTTGAGATCGAGCCGCGCCTCGTAGAGATGACCGTCCTTCAGCAGCGTCGCCACCGCCCGCCGCGCGAATGCCTGCCCCGGCCGCCACGCCCGAACCTCGTCCTTGCCGTTTTCATCCAGTGCGATGAACACGACGCGGGCGGCATCGTCGAATTTGCCGGCGCCACGGAGCACGTCGATGCCCGCGCGTATCTCGTCCGCGGTTAAGCCATCCATGGGATGGGCCGGCGACGCCAACGGCGGAACTCTCGTTTCGGCACGCGAAACGGCGGTGGAAGAGAGAACGCCTGCGATCAGACCGCCAAAGGCCAGACCACAAAGCCCTGATGTTCGCAATCTCCGAGCCATGCCACCCTCTCCGCCATCGACCTGTGTTCACCTTGCTTATAAAGATGGCGGCGGGATGAAGCCACCAAGATAGCGTTCAACGAGCTGGCGTCGTGCGGTCCTCCAGATAGGGACCGACAATCTGATGCCTGCCGACAAGCCGTCCACCAGACGTCGTGTCGGAATCGCGGTCGCCAGCAGGTTGGCCAGCGCTGAAGCGCCACTAATTTCGCCGCGCCATGGCCGATCCGGCACTGCGCTGGTTCATCGAAATGATCAGTCGTGTGTGTAAAGGGATCTGACGCCCAAGTTCAGCACAATGCCAAGCTTGGCGGCCATGTTCCCTGTCGAAGCCACGCTGCGATTCAGGGTCCGCGCGATCTTTCTGACGGGCGTATTGTTCTTCGCGAGTCCGCGAAGCTTATGTTTCTCGGCGGCTGTCCACGCCCTGTCATCGGTCGGCAGCGATCGTTCACTGGTGCTCGCGTCATCTCTCAGCGTCACTTCCGACCCTTACGTCTCGATGAGCACACGGTCATCCGGCCGCGGGCGCCATGTCGGTGCGAACCTGATGCGCTAGTTGAACAGATCCGGCTCCGCCTCGGTGATCCAGTCCCACCGCGGCTGGAAGCTGAAATAGCCGCCCTTGTGGGTGCCGACCTGGCTTGCGGTCAGTTTCGCCACCTCGTTCGGAATCGGTTTCGGCGTTCCCGCCGCTTCGGCGAGGAGTTGCGTTCGCGCCGCATTGTTCATCGCGATGTACCCCAAGCGGTCGCTTCGATCGTCGGTCCAACCGTCAACAGGCCATGGTTCTGCAAAACGACGGCCTTCTTCGATCCCAGCGCTTCGGCGATCTTTCGACTCTCCTCCGCTTCCAGCACGACACCGGAGAACGGATCGAACAACGCGTGGTCTTCATAGAAGGCGCAGGAGTCCTGGGTCAGCGGATCGAGCAAACGGCCAAGCGCCGACCAGGCTTTGCCGTAGGTCGAGTGCGTATGGGCTGCGGCGATCACCTCCGGATGCGCGGCATGGATCGCCGAATGAATCACAAAGCCGGCCTGATTGATCGGCTTGTCACCGATCAGAATGTTGCCGGCACGATCGACCAACTGAAGGTCCGAGACCTTGATCTGGCCGGAAAACTTCGACAGCGGATTGATCCAGAAGCGATCCGGAAATTCCGGATCGCGCACGGTGACATGCCCGGCGAGACCTTGGTCGAAGCCGTTGCGCGAGAACAGGCGGAAGGTTGCGGCAAGGCGCTGCTTGCGGTGTAGCCTCTCCTCTTCAAACGAGGCTGCACGACGCAGATGGTGAGCGCGATCGTCGGAATGTCCGAGCAGATGGTCAACCACTACGCCAAGGAGGTCTCCAAATTCCGCCTCGTACGCGGCGCGATCCAGCTACTCGAGGCCGGCTGGGCGGAGCAGCGCGTACACGTCCTGGGCATTGCCAAGAAGGCTGAATAGCGGTTTCTTGTGTCTATATCTGATAAAGGTTGGCTGCCACGTTGAGCAATCACAAAGCGCGCCCGTCTGAAGCGCGAAAAGGGCCAAAGCGCCTCGATACCTCGCGCTTTGCGCCGGCCAATCTAAGGCGGCTCAGCGCGCCCGCTTTGCGGACATTCCTGGCCATTGCAGATCTGTGGGGCCTGACGCAAGAACAGCGTCATTTGGTCCTCGGGTATCCGTCTCGATCCACATATCACAGATGGTGCAAGCAAGCTCGATAGCACGGCGCCTTCACGCTCGATGTTGATGTCCTCACACGCATTTCGGCGATACTCGGAATCCATCAGGGTCTCGAAATCCTCTTTCCGACCGAGCGGCTTGGCGTCGAGTGGCTGCGAACCCTGCACAATGCCGTCGTGTTCGGCGGAAGGCCACCTCTAGATCTGGTGACCAGCGGTTCCCAGGACGGGTTGCTCACGATGCGCCGCTTCCTCGACGGCGCGCGAGGTGGCCTATACATGCAGCCGAACGCCATCGACGAGGCGTTCACACCTTACACTGACACGGAAATCGTTTCCGATGACGGATGTGTTCGCGCCCTCACCGCGGCCGGTGGCAGGTTTACAACCCCCCTCTTTTAGGGCCCGTTTGACCTCGGAAACGAGCTTAGATTGTAAACCGAATCAATTGATTTCATTCACGAAAATGCCAAAAGCACTTTTCTTTTAATCATGGGGTCGAGGGTTCGAGTCCCTCCGCGCTCACCATGGAAATCTTAGGCCAACTCCCAAGATCCTAGAAAACCCCTCGTGTCTGCACTGTGTCTGCAAAGCAGTTGCGCGGCCAAAGGGGGTCATCATGGATTGGCTAAACTGGTGGCGCGGTGCGGCTGGTGCTGCGGCACTACTTCCCGCCCGATACGTGATAGGGGCGTCAAGCGCTGAAAGCGCGCTTCCGGCCATTCACACACCCGCCATGTGGGAGTCGCGCATAGGGCGCCTTCACACTATCAGGGGCGCGGTGAAGCCCCGCAGGCTTCCAATCGCGCGGTGAAAAAGCAGAAGGCCGGCGCGTCAACACCGGCCCGCGACGGAATTTAACTATACGTGTGATGCATATCACAAACGATTTTCGTTAATTTTGGCAATCTTGATTATCTCAGGTTATTGCGTCAGGCTCCGGAGTGTTCCCGTCGTGGAACATTGATATTGATGATCACCTGTTTTTTTCAACCGGCGAGTAAGCAACCATGGCAAATAATGCGCCCGTCGCTTCTATCGGCAATCAAAGTCTGCTGCACGATCAATGGCAGCGCCTCCAGCCTTGGATCACCTATACCGATGCTGACGGCAATCCAGCGGTAAGGTATCAATTCTGGGACAGCGGTACGAGCGCAACCAGTGGCTATTTCTGGACTCCAACCAATGCGCATTGGACTGCCAACACCGTCATTGATGTCGCAGCTTCGGATATCTCTGATGTGTGGCTTCGTGCCGGTTCAGTGGGGGGCTCCGAGACTCTGTGGGTTCGCGCTTTTGACGGTACCGATTGGGGCAATTGGGACAGTTTCACCTTCACCACGATACCGAACACCACTCCTGTCGCTGCGATCAATGACCAGATACTGCACAATAATACATGGGCGCAGGTCTCGAATTGGCTGAGCTACTCCGATGCCAACGGCGACGTTGCTACCAAATACCAGTTCTGGGACAGCGGTACGGGCGCGAACAGCGCCTATTTCTGGACGTCCGACAACTCCCATTGGGCCGCGAATACCGTCATCGACGTTTCGGCAGCAGATCTAGCAAATACGTGGGTGCGAGGCGGCACCGCGACCGGTAGCGAAACCCTGTGGGTACGTGCCTTCGATGGAACTGATTGGGGGAACTGGGATAGTTTCACGTTGACGTCGACGAACGCAACGCCCGTTGCCGCCGTTGCCGATCATTCATTGCATGTTGATCAATGGATCACAGCAGGCAGTTGGCTAAACACGTCCGACGCGGACAGCGACACGATTACGCAATATCAGTTTTTTGATGGCGGTACATCAGCCACCAGCGGCTACTTTTGGACTCCAACCAACTCACATTGGGCCGCGGGTACTGTCATCGACGTTTCCGCTTCCGACCTCGCCAACGTCTGGATCAGGGGCGGCTCTGCAACTGGCTCCGAGACGCTATGGGTGCGCGCATTCGATGGCTTCGAATGGGGCGCTTGGGATACCTTCACGCTGACGACGACGATAAATACCGCCCCCGTCGCAACCATCAACGATCAAACTCTGCACGTTAATCAATGGGCCAAGCCACAGAGCTGGCTCAGCACAACGGATGCCGAAGGCGATGCGATTACCAGCTATCAGTTCTGGGACGGAGGCTCGGGTGCAAATAGTGGGTACTTCTGGTCATCCACCAACTCGCATTGGGCGGCCGCTACTGCGATCGACGTCTCGGCCTCCGATCTCGGCAATTTCTGGATTCGCGGGGGCGCCACGGCAGGTTCTGAAACCATGTACGTGCGGGCTTTCGACGGCGCATCATGGGGCAATTGGGACAGTTTCACATTTTCATCGACGAATGCGGCCCCAGTCGCGACGGTCGGCAATCAGAATTTAAGTGCCGCGCAATGGGCGCAGGTCATGAACTGGACGACAACCTCCGACGCCGATGGCGATGCCATTACGAAGTACCAGTTCTGGGACGGAAATTCCGCGGCTAACAGCAGTTATTTCTGGACACCCGAAAATTCCCACTGGGCGGCCGGCACCGCAATCGATGTCAATGCCGCTGACCTTGATGATGTTTGGGTCCGCGGCGGCACCACCCCTGGCACGGACACGATGTATGTGCGCGCTTTCGATGGCACTGACTGGAGCCCATGGGATTCGTTCACGATCGTCGTCTAGCCGCTCGTTTCAGAACTTATTGCCTTAGCCCGCGCGATACCATCGCCGAGCTGATGGCTCGTCCGATGCGCCAGTTGAATCGCCAGTGACAGGCGTGTCGGTCGAGACAGCCGGCGGTTCGCGATCAGGCCGCTCCCGACGGCTGTTCTGTACGGCATTCTGCCGTATATAAGGCGCTGGAGATCCGCCATGCTCAAGACGGAGAAAGAGACCAAGGCCAGAGCGAAGGCCAAGGTCAAGGCCCACTCGCTCAAGGAAACCGCGCCTAGCAAGGTCCGGCGCCGGAAGGTCCAGCGCGTGCCTGAAGCAGCCTACCTTGATATCGGTTTTGCGACCCACCATACGAACCGCCTCGCCCGTCTTGAACTGCCTAAAGAAGCCATGTCCCGGCTGGAGGCGCGGATTCCGACTGCTCTCTATGAGGTGATGGAGCGCGCCGCACAACTGCGCGGTCTGACCATGACCGCCTACGTCACGTCTGTCATGGTAAGCGACGCGCGGCACACCATCGAGGAAAGCAGCAGCATCAAGCTGTCGCGCGACGATCAGGCCGCCTTTGCCAAGGCGCTGATCGAGCCGCCGGCCCCGAACGCCAAACTGGTCGCCGCCGCGCGCCGTCATGCCGCCTTGATCCGGTGACGCTGCCTCCGTTCCGCGTGGAGGCGCTGGCCGCGCATGACCGCAGCAGGTTTTGCTGCGGCAACGATCGTATCGACAGGCACTTCCGCGAGACGGTGTCTCAGGACATCAAGCGCGGTTATGTCAAATGCTTCGTGGCCGTTGAAGTCGAGACCGAGAGGCTGGCCGGGTTCTACACCCTGACTTCGAACAGCGTTCCGCTCACCCAGATTCCGGACGAACTCAAGAAGAAAGATGCCGCGCTATCCGTCCGTGCCGGTGGTGCTGATCAGTTGGCTCGGTCGAGTCCCTCCGCGCTCACCAAACGAAATCAATAACTTACGACCAGAAATCGATCGCTTTGCTTCCCAGCTTATTGAGCCTGGGAAGCCGTTGGGAAGCGCTATTCGTCGTCGCCACGATGAAGATGCCGGCGAGCGCTTCGCCGCGGTGCTGCTGCGCTGCTTCCCGCCCGATACCTAAGCTTGAATAGCTCCTGCAACCGATGCCGCCTGAGCGCTCTCCTTGGACATGAGAATGACGCGTGGCGAATAGATATTGTCCGGCTCGCCCTGTTCGTTGACCCACCAGCGGCTTCTCAAAATAAGGCTCTCAACGAGGTAAGGATACTTCCCGACCTGCACACCAGCGGGCGGCTCAATCACTCGGGCCGCGATACCCGGAAAACTCAGCCGGTACAGCTTTCCAATCTTCAGATCGTCTGTTGCGTGCATCGCTCGGTCCCCACCGCTGCCGCGAATCTGAACGCAGCACCTGAGCAGCAATTGCGAGGGAGAATGGTTAAGGGGGAATTAATTTGTAGCCGCCGTCGCGCTCCCACTTGCGCTCGACCTTGCTATTTCCTTGGCGGTATTCCTGCTCGTACTCGCGCGCTTCGTTGTAGCTGCGGCCGTAGTAGCCACGAACGCCGCCGCCCCACCGGCCCTTGCCGCTCTCATCTTTCCACGGAATCGGCCAGAGCTGGGTGGCGAGCATCGCTGTGCCAACCGCCATTATCAGTGTCCATTCATGTCCCGTCTCCTCCAGCGGTCGGGATAACCGGTAGAACGGGAAACGTTCGAAGGTGGCATTGGAACTAATGTTCCCGGCGGGAGTCTAGTCGAGGCTCTCGGCTGTTCCAGCCCCCAAGCTCCAGCTGAGAGTTGGCGGCCCCGGAGAAGCGGAGACAAGCCGGGGCCGTTTCCCCAAGAAATGCCGAAGGAGGCTCTGATGCGCATTCTGGCCTTGGCGATTTTGACGATCGGGGCGACCTCAATAGGGCCGGTGGGCGCCCAGACGTACGATCCGGCTTATCCGGTTTGCCTGCGTGTGTACGACCGGACCAACTATTACGAATGCCGCTACACGTCGCTGCCTCAGTGCAACGCATCGGCGTCGGGCCGCTCGGCACAGTGCGTCGTCAATCCATACTTCGCGGGCGCGGAAGCGCCGGCGGGTTATCCACGGCATCGCCAGGTCAATTGAAGTGAACCGCAGCGACCGCACGACCGCTAACGCCATGCTTGTGCTACTGGCGGTCGCTATCGTCTGGCAGGTGCTCGGGTCGCCGTAGTCCCGCCGGCTCTCGCTAGCGGACGACGATCAACCTACCCTGAGGTTTTCGGCGGATTCTTTCCCGCGGTTGGCCACGACTTCGTAGCTGACCTTCGCGCCTTCATTCAGATTGCTTAGACCTGCTCTCTCGACGGCCGAGATGTGGACGAACACGTCCTTGCCGCCAGTGTCGGGCTGGATAAATCCATAGCCCTTTGTCGGGTTGAACCACTTCACTGTACCTATCGCCACGTCGTTTCTCCCCAATCGATTCTAAAACACGCAATGTTGGTGACAGAAATCTGGCGAAAGAAAGGGCCCGCCAGCGTGAAACAGCGGGCCGCGCGCGATTTAAACTGCCGCCCTCTTAGGTGCGGTCGCGAGCCCGACTTGACGCGGCCAGAGGCAATCCGCCGGCTTGTTGAACCGGGGGCTGAAGGCGAAGGGCAAATACGGCTCGCGCTCCAATCCCTGTGAATAGCCGGGACGCGCGCGAATTGAGCCAAGCCCACCCGCTTGGGGTGCGAGGCGTCGCCTTCGAGTATTAGGTTTTGAAGTGAAGGGGTCGCCAACTGAGGCGGTCTCAGGTCCCCGCCTTCCGTTGCAGCAGCGCCGGTCCGCGAGGACCGTAAGATGGCTGGTGAGCCGATCAAACAACTCGCGCTTCGCTTGGTGCGTGGCGAGATCGCGGATCAGAGCGCACTCGGCTGCGTCTTCCGCCGCGGCGCTACTCCATCCCCTCAAGCTCGGGAACATCCCATAGCGAAACCGCCAGGATAATAAGCGATGGAGTCCACGCGAGCATGGCGCCCAATGCGACCGCTTGCAGAGTGGTCATGGATTACTCCGTGCTACCCACAGGGGATTAAACTGATTTGGCCAGGGTTGGTTCCCTGAGCGCAACACGTCAATTTGAGAATGGCGCCATGCAGAAACCGAGCGGCGCTACACGTTATTGCTGATTGGTGACAGCCCTGCCCGCATTGTGAGATGCAATCCGCGAGATGGTCTTGCTTCTCTCGCCTTATCAACGTTTGTTCGAACCGCTGCGCCCTCGAAACCCGCATTCACAAGCATCCCCGCGAGTTGCTTGCGCGCGTAAAACATCCGGCTCTTCACGGTGGCATGGGGAATGCCGACGATCTCGCTCACCTCAGCGACTGACCTCTCGTGATAATAGACGAGGTCGATGATTTCGCGATGAGCTGGAGACAGCTTGTCAATACATGCGCGCAATGTGGCGTTCGTCTTCTTGCGATCAAGCGTCACGTCCGGCGTGTCTGCGGTATCGACGATTTCAACCACATCCTCTCGATCGATATTCACATGCCTTCGCTCACGGAAGGAGCACAACGCCTTGAAACGGGCAATCGAGAGCAGCCAGGTGGAAACCCGCGAGCGGCTTTCGAAGCTGTTTGCGGAACGCCAAACATCGAGGAACACCTGACTGACGAGATCTTCCGCAATTGCCGTATTGCGGACTATCCGTTGGATGAAACGAAACACTCTCACGCGGTGACGGGCGAACATGATGTGCATTGCGGCCTTGTCGCCCTCCGCAATATTTTTTAGAAGCATCTCGTCGGAAGCACTTTCTTCCGATTCCGTCGCATTGCGGAACGCGTAAGCCAGTTTGCCATCGCTCATCCCGCGGCACCGCTCGGACAAACTTTCGCCGGCGCAGTTGGGCGAGATCGCCGTCGCGAGAATCGGCCGGAGGCCGGACGAAGGGATTTCCTGCCGATGCTGGGCCGGCAATAGAATTGGCCTCGCTGCGCCTTGTCGCCGCTCGCCCTTGGGCATTGTTCTCTCCACTTCGTTATGACGAGATTGCGCAAGGATGCGTTGCGTGGCGTTGTTCGCGCTACCCTACGAGAGACTCGTATTTCTAACCTCATGGTCTAGGTGAATTAGGCGGAAGGCAGGAGGAAGCGCGTGGTGTGACGCTTTCGGTGCGGCGATGGCAGCACCAGTTGAATTGGATGCGCTCGCTTCGCTTGATCATGACTTTGATCGCATGCGGCGTTTACTGCATCCCTCAACCGTCCTGACCACAAACTTGGATGAGCGGGGTGGCATGGTACCTCGCGATGGCGAGCCTGGAGCAGAATCGGACAAGGCATGGCCGCTTTAGGAAAGACGCCGGACCAGTGGAGCACCTAGAACGTGTACCCAAGTTCGAACCCATGATCCCTTTATGTCCCGGTTCCCGACCGGCGCCGCCACGCCCAGGTCCATCGTCGACGCCCTGAAAGCGGCAGCCGGTCATCCGCCGAAGGGGCGCGCGAGCTTTGCCAGGGGCCGATGCGTCCGTGGCACCTATGCCGCGTCGGATCGGGCGGCGGAGATTACGAAATCCCGCAGTTTCACAAAGCCATCACGGGTGCTGGCCCGCTTCTCGGTGGGCGGCGGCAATCCCGAAGTGGCGGATAACGACAAATACGGACTGCGCTGCTTCAGCTTCAGGCTCGGCGGCGATGGCTATCGCTCGGACATTCTCGTGCAAAGCGCTCCGATGCATTTTGCGCGGACGCTCGACCAGATGCTGGCCTTCCTCAAGGCACGCATTCCCCGACGCGGTGGCAAGCCGGATATGACGAAGATCAGGGCATTCTCTGCCGCCAATCCCGAGACTCAGCATCAGGCAAACTACATCGCCGCACATCCACCGCCCCTGAGTTTTGCGGGTACGACCTATTGGGGGGTGCACGCCTTTCCCGCAACGAATGCGAAGGGCGAGACACGGTTTATCAAATTCAAGATCGTTCCGGCTGGTGGAGAAGTCACGCTGACCGAGGACGCGACCAAGGCGAAGCCTGCCGACTTCCTGTATGACGACCTCGAAAGCCGGATCACCTCAGGTGATGTTCGATTCAATGTGATGGCGCTGCTCGACCGTCCCGGCGATTCCACCATGGACGTGACCATCCGATGGCCGGATGAGGACCATCGCGAAGCGGTGCGACTGGGAACGATCGTCATCACCGGCGTCGAAGCAAATGAGGCGTGCGATGCGTCGATCTTCGATCCGGCCAATCTCGCCGAAGGCATCGGTCATCCGCCGGACGAGATTTTTGCGGCGCGAAGTGCCGCCTACGCCATCTCGCTGGCGAAGCGTCGGTGATCGCCCTGGATCACGTCTCGTCTTCCGAAATGCCCTGCTTTTCGCGGCGCCACGCACCTGGGCTGACACCCACTACGGCGGAAAACACCCGCGTAAAGTGGCTTTGATTGGCGAACCCCGCCGACATCGCGATCTCGGACAATGGTAGATCGCGGACGGTCATCAATTGCTTGGCCGCCTTCACGCGCTGCTGAAGAAGCCACTGATGGGGCGGCAGGCCGGTGGAGATTCGAAATGCGCGCGAAAAATGGCTGACCGATAGGTCGAACTCAGCCGCGATCTGTTGCAGTGAAAGTTTTCCGCCGAGGTCGGACTCGAGCCTCTCGCAGGCGCGCCTCGCCTGCCAAGGCGCAAGACCGCCGCGGGCCGTTTCAGAGCCGGGACGCAGTCCGCCATAGGCCTGGGCGACGTGTGCGGTGAGCGCGAGCATCATGTGATCGATGAAAAGCTGATTGGTCTCGTCCGGCCGGCGCAGCCCTTGCTGCAGCGACGCGCCGATATGACGGACGATCGCGTCGTCATGGCCTACGCCGAGCTCACAGTCGAGCTGACCGACGCGCGGCGTGCGGGACTGCTCCGTGAGGCCGTCGAGCGCCGAGCGCGGCAGATAGAAAAACAGGGAGTGGAACGGCTTGTCGATCACGTAGCGCGGATCGCGCTTGAGATCGTACAGATATGTTGCGCCCGCCGGGACATGCGCCTTCATCACGCACTTGCCGTTCTCCCAGAGTTCGCAGTCCGGGAAATCGTGAAGTTTCAGGCTGACGACAAAGGCATCTTCAGGGGTGAACGAGCCGGAAAGACCGGCCACCGGGTTGTCATCCCGGGTTTCGGTGACCGCGAGTTCCACGCCGCGCAGTGAACGCGTGATCAGCGAGGGCGGCGCATCCTTCAGATGCAGTAACTGCCCGAGCCGCTGTCCGAAGGCACCCGCTTGTGTCATCTGGATCGATCTCATGGGTGGATTGAACCGGGAAACTGATCGCCGCTCGCGAGGTTCCGTCACATTATCTGTTATCGGCGAGCAACCGTCTAGGCTTGCCCGTGAAACGCGAAGCTGTTGTGACAGCAATCGGTCCGATCGCGTGAGAACGATTTTCAGAGCGGTTTCAATACACTTAGGCCCGCTTGATCTCCCGACCACGAATCCGGGCCGCCTAGGCAGTTAGTATCACGATTGCGCGCTTGGAGCAGGTTCCGGCAAAGCACAGCGGCTTTAGGAAAGACGCCGTACTTGTACGGAGTTTAGAACCCGCCACGAACGATCGACCCAGATGAACGACCGGGGCAGACAACAGAGCAGAAGCGATCAGAAGGGAGACTACGCAATGCTTGGTACCACTGCACTTGCCGGCTCATCTGCCCTACCGCCCTTACCCCGCCTTCCCATGAGCAACGTTGCCGACAATATGGAGCGACCTCTCGTCCTCATCGTGGACGATGACGAGGACGTCCGCTCCGCACTTGAAGAACTCCTTCTGTCGGTGGGAATCGACGCGCGCTGCTTTGGATCGACGCAGGAATTGCTGCACGCCGATCTTCCGGAGCGCCCGGGTTGCCTTATCCTCGATGTTCGCATGCCCGGAGCAAGCGGCCTGGATCTCCAGCAGCATCTCGCCTCGAACGGCAATACGCGACCGATCATTTTCCTCACCGGACATGGCGACATCGCTATGACCGTTCAGGCGATGAAAGCGGGAGCCGTCGATTTCCTGACAAAGCCAGTAAGAGACCAGACGCTGCTTGATGCGGTCACAACCGGGATCGAAAAGGATATCGCGCAAAGAACCGCCGCCCGGCTCGTCAAACAACATGTCGACCGCTACGCAAAGTTGACGCCGCGCGAACGCGAGGTCCTGCGCGAAGTGGCAAAGGGTCGCCTCAACAAGCAGATCGCGTTCGATCTCGGCATCAGCGAGATCACCGTCAAGCTGCACCGCGGCAACGTCACGAAGAAAATGCAGGCGACGTCGATCGGGCAGCTCATCCGCATATGGGAACTTTTACCTGCGGAGATTCGAGGGGAGAGATCACCCTAGACCAAAGAATAGATACAACCCGGCCAGCAATGGGCAGATGGTCGTGAGGCCATGCCAGCGAAAATCATCCGCTTGTCCAAAGCGCCCCTGATCGCGATCATAGATGACGACGAAGCTGTGCGAGAGGCCCTCTCTGACCTCCTTCTGGTGCTGGATCTATCGTGTCGCACTTTCGATCGAGCGGAGGCCTTCATGGCGGAATACACCCCGGGCAGCTTCGATTGCCTGATTACCGATGTGAGCATGCCGGGCCGGAGCGGCCTCGACCTGCTGCAGCACCTGCGGAGCATCGGTTCCTCGATGCCGGTGATCATCGTCACGGCCGATCCGAATCCGACGACCCGATCTCGCGCCATGAGAGGTGGGGCCTATGCATACCTGACCAAGCCGGTAAGCAGTGACGCCCTCTTTCGTCATCTGCAGTCCGCCCTGAGGCACGTGGGCTCTGGCCCTGACGGTGATGAACAGGGGAAGCCTTCTGATGACTAGTCCCGTCCACAAAGCCGTCGCGGGCGGCCGCGAACAATCCTTCTCATCCCCGCCCGGGATGGAGTTGTCCGATTTCGCATCTGAAAGCGCAGGATCACGTCTGGATGACTTGCGCGCAACGGACATGAGTGTCGAGGCTGACATGCTCCCCAATATTCAAGTACCCGCGGAAGTCATGCGAAAATGGCAGGAGATCGTAGATCTTCTGGCCGATATTCTAAATGTTCCCTCCGCCTTGATCATGAGGGCAGAGCCGCCAAACATCAAAGTCTTCGTTTCCAGCGAGTCCAAGGGAAATCCTTACGAACCGGACGAGATCGCGTGTCTCAACACAGGACTCTATTGTGAGACTGTAATGAACACCCGTCGACCATTGATTGTCCCGGACGCTCTGCAAGACGAGGCGTGGAAGTCAAACCCTGACATCAAACTAGGCATGATCTCTTACCTCGGCGTGCCGGTCAGTTGGCCCGATGGCGAGATATTTGGAACGATTTGTGTTCTCGACAGGAAAAGCAACGAATACAGCGAGCTCTATCTCAGACTGCTGTTGCAGTGGCGTGACGTGTTGCAGGCGGACTTGAGATCCATTGCAGCCACGCAGCGAGAGATCAAACAACGTGAGGCGAAAATTCGCCGCCTCGTCGATGCCAACATCATCGGCATCATCATTTGGAATGTGGAGGGTCAGATTCTTGATGCCAATAGCGAGTTTCTCCGCATCGTTGGATATGATCAGCACGACCTCCTGTCCGGTCGAGTGAGGTGGGCGGACATGACGCCCCCTGAATGGCGCGATCGCGATGCGCTGACGATCTCCGAGCTAAAGAACAAGAGAGCCGTGCAACCCTTTGAAAAGGAGTATATCCGGAAGGATGGGAGCCGTATTCCAGTGTTGATCGGCGTCGCGAGCCTTGAAGAGACAGAGGGCCAGGGTGTCGCATTTGTGCTCGATCTAACCGAGCGTAGACGGGCAGAAGCAGAAGCGCGTGAGAGCGAGCGGCGTTTCCGCAACATGCAGATGGAATTGGCCCACGCCAATCGACTGGCAACTTTGGGCCAGCTTACGGCGTCTATTACGCATGAGGTCAAGCAACCGATCACGGCCGTGCTCCTGAATATCCAAACCGCCCAGCGCTTCCTCACTCGCCAGCAGCCAGATATTGAAAGGGCAAAAAAGGCAATAGACCGAGCTGTGCTGAGCGGCATGCGCATCACTGAAGTTGTCGACCGGACGCACGCGTTGGTTAGGAAGGAGCCCACGCGAAAGGACAGCTTGGAGATTAATGAAGCCATTTCGGAAGTTATCGGACTGACGCGCGGTGAAGTGTTGAAAAACGGCGTTCAAGTGCGGACTAAACTGGCGGCGGGCTTACCTGTCATTCAAGGCAGTCGGGTCCAGATTCAACAAGTGATGCTGAACTTGATCGTAAATGCAGTCGAGGCGATGAGCCAAATGAGCGACGACCGTCGAGAATTGCTAATCAGCACCCAGGCTGAAGCTGACTGTGTTCTCGTTGCGGTGCGAGACTCTGGCCCGGGCCTATCGGAAGGCGCTATCGAGCGAGCCTTCGAGGCATTTTATACGTCGAAGTCGAGCGGCCTGGGGATGGGACTATCCATCTGCCGTTCGATCGTCGAGGATCACGGAGGACGATTGTGGGCGGCCGCAAACGTACCAAAAGGTGCGGCGTTTCAATTCACAGTTCCTATCAATTCGGACTG
The DNA here is from genome assembly GCF_018596315.1 of Bradyrhizobium sp. SRL28. Classification (GTDB taxonomy): domain Bacteria; phylum Pseudomonadota; class Alphaproteobacteria; order Rhizobiales; family Xanthobacteraceae; genus Bradyrhizobium. Next base: position 142,597 of record NZ_JAHEAG010000011.1, read on the forward strand.
CCAGGACTGACCACGTACTGCGCCTCCAAACCTCGTGCAATCTTCTCTCGACCAGTTTTGCAGAAGTGTGAATGACGCATGTCCGTTTCGGGTCAAAGCTGACCTCATGCGCCATGACATCGATTCAACGTGCTCCATGGCGCGATAACGCGCGTCGCATCCATCCTATCCCAAGGTACAGGTCGATCTATCCGCCGAACCAGCGCGACTAGACTCGCTGCACGATACCGTCGCGCGGCATTTGCCATCATCATTGCGAACATACAGGAAGCAACGGGCCCCGCGCCTCTTTGGTCCAGCGCACACTGCGGAGCGAACGCATGACGTCTTCAATGCGAGCACAGTCCATGAGCAAGCCGATCTTGCACGATCCTCTGAAGAATCTGCTGGTCGCATCTGGGGCGAGCCCGGACGACTCGCCGGCTGCCGATCGGCGTCCAGCCGATGTGGAGATGGCGCGGGTGCTCAGGACCACCCCTGTTCGCATGGCCTCCGACCCGTCCAGCGGCGCAATCGCCTATTGGAAGCATGAGCCCCTACACGATGTGGTCGAGCCCATGGCTGATCACGTCATCATGACTTATCCCGCCGGCTCACAGCGGCTGGAGCGGCGCACCGGGAAATCAGCCGCGATTGCAACGGCGCGCCCCGGGGTTGTGACGGTCATTCCGGCCGGCTCGACCTCCCGGTGGGATATTCACCAGCCCATGCATGTCGTTCAGCTCTACCTTCCGCACCGAACGCTCGCGCGTGTTGCCGGCGAAGCCGACATGACCGCCCCTGGCGATCTCCTGGAAAGAACAGGGCACACCGACCTCATTACATCCCGATTGCTTCTGAGTGCGGCGGATGCGCTTGAAGGCAGCGCGGCGCTGGATGCCCTGTTCAGGCAGCAACTGACGGATCTTTTGGCCAACCGCCTGCTGGCCGCGCATGCCGGCTCGTCGGTCACGTCCCAGCCGGTCGTGGGCGGCCTCCCGCCGATGGTACTGCGACGCGCCATCGAACGCCTGCGCTCCGATAGCGATGCGGACGTTTCGCTCGCGGCGCTGGCTGCGGACGCCGACGTGTCGCGCTTCCACTTCTGCCGTGCCTTCAAGGAAAGCACCGGGCTCTCGCCGCATGCCTGGCTGCGCCAGCACCGGCTCGAGCAGGCCATGAACATGCTGCGCGAGCCCGAAATGTCGGTCGTGTCGATTGCAGCAGCGCTCGGCTATTCGTCGCAAACGGCCTTCGCCGCGGCGTTCAGGAAGTTGACCGGCGAAACCCCGACCGATTGGCGGAGGCGCGTGCGTTAGCAGCAATCTCTCTACACGTACGTCAATCGCTCTGGGGCAGTCACAGGTTTGGTCCGCTAGACAAAGATCATCGCGGTGGTCACGCCAAGAACTAGGAGACAAGCAATGGCCTGGAAGAACTTCGTCGGACCAAATGCAATCACGTCACGACGGAGGGTGGTCGCGAGCGCCCTCATGTACGGACTTTCATTGACAGTTCGTTTCACGTCACCGACGGGCGAAGAAACGGAAAATCCGGCGCAAGCCATTCAAGGTAACAATCCCATGAGCTCCATCATGATTAACGACGGCGCTCAAATCTTCAAGAACTGGTCACCGAATCCCGGTCACTCGATCGTCTTTCAACGCGGCTGGCCACGCAGTTCCAGAAGCTGCCGCGCAGCATGTGAACGGCCTATGCCGTTAATGCTGGACTGCGCTCCTCCATAGGCGATTAGCGCCTTCGTCTCACATCTTCGCGTCGTCGTCGATCACAACAGGCTTTGCCGCCAACGAGTAGCGGCGGCGGTGACGCGCGTACTTCCGAGCACCTCAAACCACAGGAGTAAATCACATGCGATTGATCATCATTGGCGCCGGCTTCGCCGGCATGTATGCCGCACTTTCTGCCGCCCGCCTCCGCGATATCCAGGGCGTCTCGCCCGAGGAACTCGAGATCGCGCTGGTTGCGCCCGAGCCGACGCTGGTAATCCGGCCGCGGCTCTATGAACAGAAGCCGGAGACCCTGTCGGCACCGCTGCTGGATGTCCTCAAGGCCATCGATGTCGACTATGTGCAAGGCAGCGCAGAGACGATCGACGCCGAGGCCCGCGTGGTGCAGATCGCGACCGCCACGGGCACGCGGAAGACGCTGTCCTACGACCGGCTGGTCGTCGCCACCGGCAGCCGGCTGTTCCGCCCCAACATTCCCGGCCTTGCCGAGCACGGCTTCAGCGTCGACCAGCTCGCGGACGCAGTCGCGCTCGACAAGCATTTGCACGGCCTTGCCGATCGTCCGGCAATGAACGGGCGCGACACGGTCGTCGTTGCCGGCGGCGGTTTCACCGGCATCGAGGCAGCGACAGAGATGCCGGCGCGACTCCGCAAAATCCTCGGCAAGAATGCCAAGCCGCGCGTCATCATCGTCGACCGGAACGGTGCGATCGCCCCTGATATGGGCGAAGGCCCCCGCCCCGTCATCGAGGACGCCCTGCGCAAGGTCGGTGTAGAGACCCGGCTCGGGGCCGGCGTCGCCTCGCTGGACAAATCCGGCGTCACGCTTTCCAACGGCGAACACATCGAAGCCGAAACCGTGATCTGGGCGGCGGGCATTCGCGCCGCGCCATTGACCCAGCAGATCCCCGCCGAGCGTGACAATTTCGGCCGCCTGCTCGTCGACCGCGAGTTGCGCGTGCCGGGTGTCGCCGGCGTCTTCGCCACCGGCGATGCCGCGCGCGCCGCATGCGACGACGACGGCAATTACGCGCTGATGTCGTGCCAGCACGCCACGCGGATGGGCGCCTTTGCCGGCAACAACGCCGCGGCCGAACTGCTGGGCGTTCCGACCAAGCCGTATCACCAGAAGGGATACGTCACCTGTCTCGACCTCGGAGAAGCCGGCGCGCTGTTCACGCGCGGCTGGGACCGCAAGGTGGAGATGGTCGGCGACGTCGCGAAGAAGACCAAGCAAGAGATCAACACCGTGTGGATCTATCCGCCGAAGGCCGAGCGCGCCGCTGCGTTGGCATCGGCCGATCCGGAAAATGTGACCAAGGTGTAGACGCCTCACGCGATACGGGCCGCGCTCGCCGCTGGCTGCGCGGCCTGCTCAACCAAGACCAGCCAGCAGCCTCAACCATGAAGCAGGAGACAAACATGAGCCTAACAAACACGAGCCTGGACAACACCTCACACCCCGGTGGACCGGGGCCCAACGAATTGGTTCCGTCGCGCTACGCGGTGCGGGTCGGCGACATTGACGTGCTGGTGGTCAGCGATGGCGTGCTGCCGCTCCCAACCGCCATGTTGGCACACAACATCGACCCGTCCGTCCGGGCGACCTGGCTGAAAGACATGTTCCTGCCGCCGGACGCTTACGATTGGGCGCTGAACGTGGTCGTGGTGCGTAGCGGCGACCGGACCATCCTCGTCGACGCCGGGCTTGGGCTCGACCCGGACTTGCACTTGCCGCGGGCCGGGCAGCTGATCAAGCGACTGGAGGCCGCCGGCATCGATCTTGCGTCCGTGACCGACGTGGTGCTGACCCACATGCACATGGACCACATTGGCGGGCTGCTCGTCGACGGGGTGAAGGACCAACTGCGTCCGGACCTGCGGATCCACGTGGCGGCCGCCGAGGTCAAGTTCTGGGAGGCACCCGATTTCTCCCACGTCTCCATGCCGCCGGGTTTCCCGGACGCGCTTCGATCGACAGCCAAGCGGTTCGTGAAAGAGTACCGCAGCCAGCTGCGGCCGTTCGAGGAGGAGTACGAGGTGGCGCCGGGAGTGGTCGTCACTCGCACTGGCGGCCACACCCCCGGGCACAGCGTGGTTCGCGTGGTGTCCGGCGGCGACCGGCTGACGTTCGCCGGAGACCTCGTGTTCGCGGTCGGGTTCGAACACCCCGAGTGGTACAACGGCTTCGAACACGACCCCGAGGAGTCGGCCCGCGTTCGTATCCGTCTCTTGCGGGAGCTGGCTGAGACCGGTGGGCTGCTGGTGGCCACTCACCTGCCGTTCCCGTCCGTCGGCCATGTGGCGGTCGACGGCGACGCCTTTCGTTGGGTGCCGGTCTTCTGGGACTACTGACCGCTGGCCGAACCAGGGCGCGTAGTGAGCGCTTCATCCGATACGGGCCGCGTTTGCAGCGCCGGAGCGCGGCCCGCTCACCCAAATCCCTTTTGGAGCTCGACCTCGATGAAACACGAGACCGTGCGCGCCACGCTGCTCAACGGCTGGGCCTTCTGCGTGGCCATGCATGTCAAGGAAGCCACCCTCCACGGCGATCGCGCATCGAAGCCGCGCGACGGGAGGGTGTGATGAACGTCGTTGTCTTTGGTGCAACGGGGTCGACAGGACGGCTCGTCGTTGAGTTCGCCTTGTCTGCGGGTCACGTCGTCACTGCCTTTGTCCGTGACCCAAAGCGCATGCCCTTGACGCATCCGAATCTCAGAATCGTCAAGGGCGATGCAATGGATCCAGCCGCGGTGGCATCTGCGATCCAAGGAGCGGATGCGGTCATCTGCACGTTGGGGGCGATACCTCAGGCGAAAGAGGATCGGGGTCGACGCCAGCCCGGCGTCCCGGTTTGCTCGGTGGGAACCAAGAACATTCTGGCCGCCATGCCTCCAGGCCGGGGCCGACTCATCGTTGAGAGTTCGGTGAGTGTCGGTGAGAGCTACCACACCGGGAGTTTCGGCGCAGGCTTCATGGTCAAGCTCGCACTCAAGGAGGTGATGGCAGACAAGGAGAAGCAGGAGGCAGCCGTTCGGGAGAGTGACTGCAATTGGACGATCGTTCGACCGGCAACGCTGACATTCAAGCGTGCTCGCGGAAACCTGAAGGCCGGGACCGATCTGCGCTGGAACATCACCTCAACCGCCACCCGCGCTGACGTGGCCGAGTATCTGGTCAAGATACTCGATGACCCCGCGACATACAAGAAGGCCATAACGGTGCGCAACTAGGTTTGGCGGCGAACCGCAGTGAAATCTACCCCAAAACCTTTTGGAGCTCGACCTCGATGAAACACGAGACCGTGCGCGCGAGCGCGTTCGCCATGCCGCTGACGAACCCGGCCTTTCCCGCCGGCCCCTATCGCTTCGTCAACCGCGAATACTTCATCATCCAGTACCGGACCGATCTCGAAGCGTTGCGCCGCATCGTGCCGGAGCCGCTGGCGGTCAGCGAGCCGGTGGTGAACTACGAATTCATCCGTATGCCCGACTCCACCGGCTTCGGCGACTACACCGAAAGCGGTCAGGTCATCCCGGTCTCCTATCAGGGGCAGGCCGGCAGCTTCGTCCACCAGATGTTCCTCAACGATCATCCGCCGATTGCGGGCGGGCGCGAGCTGTGGGGCTTTCCCAAGAAGCTGGCGGAGCCGAAGCTGGCCGTCGAGACCGACACGCTGGTCGGCACCCTCAACTACGGCTCGGTCCGCATCGCGACCGGCACCATGGGCTACAAGCACCGCGCCCTCGACACCGCGACCGAGGCCAGGAAGCTCGCAGCGCCCAACTTCCTGATCAAGATCATCCCGCATGTCGACGGCACGCCGCGCATCTGCGAGCTGGTGCGCTTCCACCTCGAAGACATCACCGTGAAGGGCGCATGGACCGGGCCGGCTGCGCTTGACCTCTACTCGCATGCGCTCGCCCCCGTCGCGGAGCTGCCGGTGCTGCAGGTGCTGTCGGCCAAGCACATCGTTGCCGACCTGACGCTCGGCCTCGGCACCGTGGTTCACGACTATCTATCACCGGGCGCGCCCGCACGACGTCGCGCATGGTCCGACATCCTGATTGAAGCGAATGTCGGCTGATCGGATCAACCGCAATGCAAGGAGTTTTGGCAATGTTAAACGTAATACGTGAACAGACCAATCCCGTGCCGCCGCAATACTCCAGGGTGCTGCCCTACGATGTCGTCGCCTTGGTGCTGCAAGGCGGCGGCGCGCTCGGCGCCTATCAGGCGGGAGTCTATGAAGGCCTGCACGAGGCCGGCATCCGGCCGAACTGGCTGGCCGGCATCTCGATCGGCGCGCTCAACGCCGCCATCATCGCTGGCTCCCCTGAAGCCGAGCGCGTCGCACGGCTGCGCGAGTTCTGGGAAACCATCTGTGCCTTCTCGATAGAGTGGCCCGCCGGCGAAGGGCTGGCCAATGCCCTGCCCTTTGCTTTCGACATCAACTCGGTGCGCAACTCGATGGCGGCGACGCGGGCGTTGGTCCAGGGCCAGCCCGGCTTCTTCAAGCCGCGCTTCCCTTCGCCGTTCTGGTCGCCGTTCTCGGGCGATGCCGCGACCAGCTTCTACGATACGGCACCGTTGCACCAGACGCTGGAGCGGCTCATCGACTTCGACCGATTGAACTCGGGCGAAGTTCGCGTCAGCGTTGGCGCGGTCAATGTCCGCACCGGCAACCTGACCTATTTCGACACCGCCGAACGCCGGCTGGGACCGAAGCATTTTATGGCTTCCGGCGCCCTGCCGCCGGGTTTCCCCGCCGTCGAAATTGAAGGCGAGCACTATTGGGATGGCGGCGTGGTTTCGAACACACCTCTTTCCCGCGTGTTGTCCGGCGAGCCATGTGACACGCTGACATTCCAGATCGATCTCTGGTCGGCCAGGGGCCGCGTCCCCTACGACATGATGGAGGTGTCGAGCCGCCAGAAGGACATCCAGTATTCGAGCCGCACACGCGCCGTTACCGACCAGGCGCTGCGGATGCAGAAGATGCGTCAGGCGTTGCAGAAGACGATCGAGAAGTTGCCGGAAGCCGCAAAGCAGGACCCGGAAATCCGCGCCATCGCGGATATGGCGCGCCATCGCTCCCACAACATCATCCACCTGATCTATCAGACCAAGACCCACGAGGGCCATTCGAGGGATTACGAGTTCGGGCTGAGCGCGATGCGCGCGCATTGGCAGAGCGGGCTCGACGACATCCGCCGCACGCTGGCCGATCCGCACCGCCTCGACCCGCCGTCACCGGAGCTCGGCATCGTCACACACGACGTCCATCGCCGCGACTGAGCGCGCGACGGATTCACCTCTCAAAGCATCGAAAGGAATTCTCATGTTGAAGGGCAAGGTAGCGATTGTCACCGGATCGACCAGCGGCATCGGACTCGGGATCGCGAAGGAACTGGCGAAGGCCGGCGCCGACCTGGTGTTGAACGGTTTTGGCGATGCGGGCGAGATCGAACGGATTCGCAGCGGCATCGAACGCGACCACGGCGTGCGTGTCGCCTATGACGGCGCCGACATGTCAAAGGGCGACGCGGTGCGCGAGTTGATTGCCAGGACAATCGAGAAATTCGGACGCCTCGATATCCTCGTCAACAATGCCAGCATCCAGTTCACCGCGCCAGTGGATGAATTCCCGGCTGCTAAGTGGGATGCAATTCTCGGCATCAACCTGTCCGCGGCGTTCCACGGCATAGCAGCGGCGGTGCCCCAGATGAAAAAGCAGCGCTGGGGACGGATCGTCAACATTGCCTCCACCCACGGCCTCGTCGCGTCAACGCACAAGGCCGCCTATGTCGCGGCCAAGCACGGGCTGGTCGGCCTGACCAAGGTGGTTGGCCTGGAGACGGCCGGGAGCGGCGTCACCTGCAATGCCGTCTGTCCCGGTTGGGTGCGAACGCCTTTGGTCGAAAAGCAAATCAGCGACATCGCTGCACAACGCGGCATCAGTCAAAAGGAAGCCACCGAGGAGCTGTTGTCCGAGAAACAACCGTCGCTGGAGTTTGCCTCGCCGGAGCAGCTTGGCGGCACCGTCGCGTTCCTGTGCTCCGCTGCGGCAGACCAGATCACGGGCACAGCGATCTCTGTCGATGGCGGCTGGACTGCGCAGTAGGCAAGACGATGAGCATTCCCTCACATGACGAGAGAATCATGATCAGTATTGGCACTCGGCCCGGCCGTTCGGTAGACCGCTTGATGCCGAAGACGACAGCAGGCTGTCTACTTTTCCCGGCCAGGTCGAACACCGTTCAAAAAGACCGCTACGGCCGAACGCACCGCTGCCCGCACTTCTTTGTCCGATGGTGCCGCGCGGAGCCCCAGAACGACCTGCAGATGAACGTTGTCGCGGATCATACCTACAAAATGCCCAGCCGCTCGCAAGCAGTCATCCATGCGAATGTCCCCCCGTTTATTGGCGGCTTCAAGGACCTCGGCAAGCCGGGACGTGGCCCGGCCGGGTCCTTGTTCGTAGAACGACTTCACAAGATCAGGAAAGCGATTGGCCTCGGTGACGGCAATTCGGTAAATGCCGATCAAGGTAGGCGACATGTAAACACCCATGAGATGCCGACCAAACGCTGTCAGCGTCGCCTCCAAGTCGTGGCCTTCCGTCTGCTCAACGACCAGTGTCGAAAGAACTCTGTCTGCGTTTTCTTTCACGATGGCGGAGAACAGGCCCTGCTTGTTACCGAATTCAACGTAGATGTTGCGTTTCGACCCACCGGCGCGTTCGATGATCGCGTCGATGCTTGTCGCCGCGTAGCCTTGTTCGAAAAAGACCTCGGCAGCAGCTCGAAGCAGGGCTTCTCGGCGGCCGTTCGGGCGCCCTTTCTTAGCCTTAGCCATTCGTCCATCCCGATCCATCGCTTGACTGGTAACGCTCATTACCATAAACGTCAAATGGTAACACCCATTACCGGAGGCCGTCATGCGTCAGCATAACAAGAAGAAGGTGATCGGCTTGCTGCTGTGCCTTGGCGCGGTGGTGATCGTGGCCACGGGATGGAGGGCTCGTTCGAACGGCGAGACGTCGACCGACAACGCCTATGTCCGTGGGGACGTGACCTCACTCGCCCCAAAGGTTGCGGGCTACGTCACGACTGTCGAGGTTGGGGATAACCAGACCGTCCAGGCGGGTGACGTCCTGTTCCGGATCGACGATCGGGACTACCGCGCAAAGCTTGCGCAAGCAGCGGCCAATGTCGAAGCTGCCCAGGCTCGCCTCACCAATGTCGATGCGGACATCCAGCTTCAGCACGCCCTGGTTCGACAGGCCGAAGCCCAGCGACGTTCGACCGTGGCCGAGAAGAATTTGGCGACCAAGGCCTCCGATCGCCGCCGCGAACTTATCCGCACCAGTGCCGTTAGCCAGGCCGCGGTCGATGAAAGCGACGCGGCGCTATCGCGAGCCGAGGCGGGCGTGTCGGCGGCGTCGGCAATGGTGGAGGCCCAGCAGCAGCGCATTGCCGTCCTTGCCACCCAGCGCGAAGCCGCCGTTGCTGCCGTGGCGCAGACACAGGCGGCACGCGATCTTGCCCAGATCGATCTCGACAACACTGTAGTGCATGCGCCAGTCGACGGCGTCATCGGCAATCGCCAGGTCCGCGTCGGCCGGCTTGTCGCGCCGGGCGCGTCCTTGCTTGACATCGTTCCGGTCAAGAACGTGTGGGTCGTGGCGAATTTCAAGGAAACCCAGATCGAACATATCCGGCCCGGTCAGCGCGTCCGCATCACGGTCGACGGCTACCCGAACGAGACAATTGAAGGTCTGGTGGACAGCTTCGCGCCCGGCAGCGGGTCTGCCTTCAGCTTGCTCCCCGCGGACAATGCGACAGGAAACTTCATTCGCGTCGTTCAACGCGTACCGGTGAAGATCCGGTTTGCCAGCAACCCACTGCCCGGCCGCCTCGTGCCCGGCCTGTCCGCGCGTGTCGCGGTTGACCGGAGAAGCGGTTCATGACCATGGCCGTCGCCGACACGCCGAGCCGCGACAGATCTGCGGCAGGAGCCCTTCTCGTCGCAGCCATTGTGCTTGCGACGCTGACGGAGGCGATCGCAGGCACGGTGTTGTCGCTCGGGCGCGGCTATATCATCGGCGACACCTATGCAACTCCCGATGAGGCCGCCTGGCTGGACATCGGATACACCGCTCTGAAACTGATCGGGTTCATGACCGCCCCCTGGCTGATGACCCGCATCAATCCGCACAAACTGATCATCGGCTCAACGCTGGTCATGGGCGCGGCATGTGGCATTGCCGTCATCACAGCCCGGCTGGATCTGTTGATAGCACTCCGCATCATACAGGGCTTCGCCGGAGGCACCTTGCTTATCAGCGGGCAGGCGATCATTTTTCTCGCCTATCCGCGCGCCCACCAACCGATCCTTCAAGCCCTGTTCGCGATGGGATCGGTCGTCGCTCCCGGGACCATCGCCCCGGCGCTCCAGGGATGGTTGCTCGACAGCCAGTCCTGGACATGGATTTTCGTCAGCGTCGTTCCGGTGGCCCTGGCAGCGGCCGGCCTCCTGTTGATCGCGGACGCCCCGAAGCCCGCTGCGGCCGTGCGCCGTCCGTTTGATTGGATCGGCTTCTCGCTGATGTCAGTCACATTTCTCTGCTTCACCTATGTCCTCAACCAGGGCAACCGATGGCGCTGGTTCGAGGAACCTCGCATCCTGTGGCTGACGGTGCTGGGCGCCGCCGCCCTGCTGCTGTTTCTCGGCCACCAGGTGATCGCCAAAGGCCGGGGCCTGCTCGATTTCACCTTGTTCAGGACGGAAGATTTTTCCTTCGCCTTCATTGTCAGCTTTGTCGCCGGCGCTGCACTGTTCGGAAGCGCATTCCTGATCCCGTCGTTTGCCGTCTCCGTTCTCGCGTTCAGGCCTACCGACGCCGGCCTGCTCTTGTTGCCAAGCGGCGCATTTTTCATCGGCACGCTCCTCATAGCCGCCTTTCTCTTCCAGGCCCGCCGCGTTCCTCCGGTGGCTACAGTGCCCTTTGGGATCCTGCTGATTATGATTGCGATGTGGATGCTGTCCGGTTCGACCAGCGAAAGCGGCGCGCACGACATGATGGCCGCCATCCTGTTGCGCGGCCTGGGCCTTGGCTTCCTGTTTCTGTCCATCACGCTCATCGCTTTCAGCAATCTCAATGACCACAAACGTGCGTCCGGCATCGGTCTCTTCAATGCGGGTCGCCAGCTTGGTGGTCTGATGGGGGTCGCCGGACTGCAGACACTGATCGACCATAACGTCGCCCGCAATGTTGCGGTGCTCGGCGCCAGCGTCACCGCGGGTGTTCCTGCGGTGAGCGAGCGCCTGACGGCGATGACATCCATGCTCGCGGCGCGAGGAATGGACGCCGTGGCCGCCAGCCGGGCTGCCACGAGCCTGCTGGGAAGAGCCGTCACTGGTCAGTCCACCGTGATCGCCTTCGACACCGCGTTCAATGCAGTCGCCCTGCTCTTTGTGATCGCCGCGCCTGTGCTGGTGACCATCAAGATTGGATTCCACCGATACGCGAAAGCGCACGCGGCGCAGTCATCCCGAAGCGAGGAGCCGTAACATGAGACGTCCCACGTCCGCTCGAGCGGACAATGCTGACTCGAGGCCGGACATTCGCTCCGACATCCTGTCGGCGATCAGCGAGGCCCTTGCTGATCCGAGCGATGCACCCGCTGGCCTCAACAGTATTTTTCATCGGAGCGGATATTCGGAAGAAGATATCTGGTCGACATTCAAAAGTGTCGACGATCTCGTCGTCGCGCTTGCCGAACACGAAGCCTTTTTCATATCGCAGCCATTGGTGAGGAGGGTGCGCCCCCATACCCTTGACGATGTACGCGATACCCTTGTCGCCTTCGGCCTCGTTGCCTCGCGAGAATATTCGACCACCCTGGTCGGGTTCATCCGGATGATGATGGCCGAAGTTGCGCGCAACCCTTCTCTCAAGAAGCGGGTCTACGAGGCAGGGTCGGAGATCGTCACACGGAGGCTGCGGGAGTTTCTGTCGGACACCAATGAAAGAGGGATCCTGTCGATATCGGACGCGCAGGTATGCGCTGAGCAATTGATGGGACTGCTGAGGGAGCCACTCTACCAGGCACTGATGCTGAATCCCGTGACGAGCCAGAACGGGACAACCGCCGACCGCGTCAAGGCCGGCGTTGAAAGGTTCCTGCATGGATGTGCAAGCGCGAGGAGCGCCAGATATGAACGCGCCATATGATACTGTCCGTGCGAGCCAGTCCTGGCTGGCGCGTAGCAGCGACAGCTCATCAAGTCTGAAGGTCGTCGACGATGTCCCGTCGGATCTGGCCAACTGCGCCGACGAGCATGGATCGCTGGTGACGGTCGAGCCCGTCGACTGGATCATTTGCTTCGTCCCCGGCCTGAAACGGCAATGGTGGCATCGGTTCGTCCATCACAAGCATAAGCACGTCTTTGCCATGCGGCCGACGAACACCGGGAGTTGGCTGCTCGTGGAGCCTTGGTGGACGCGTATGATGGTGACGATCTTGCCGCCGGCCGATGCCGTCAAATTTCTGCGGTGGGGCGGGACGGGCGATATCCTTCGTGTCCGCGAGGCGGTCCCAGGTAAAGCGAGCCAGATTCGCGGTTGGTCAAATTGCGCGGTTCTGACGGCGTTTGTGCTTGGGCGGCCGAGCTGGACATGGACGCCGCACGGTCTCTACCGCGAACTGCTCCGCGAGAAGACAACGCGGCGCGAGAACGTAGAGCAGCTTCTGGTCGACCAGTTCGCCAAGGTCGTCAGTCAATATTCCTCCAATGCACTGAGTGTCAGTGCCGACCAGCTTTCCCTGCCGCTCAGGGAATTGCTCATCATCATTGGACGCAATCTTCTCGAGACGATGATGACACCGGCCTTGCTGGAGGTTTGTTACACAGCCATCCTCGAAGCGGACCACTACCCGGATGCGACACGGGTCTACGCGCAGCATGGCCCAAAGCGGGCCATCGCGGTCCTTACAAAAATTCTCGCAAGAGCGAAGCAGACGGGTGAAGTCGACCTCGCGGATTGCGAAGCCGGCGCCCGCCAGTTTCTCGGAATGCTCTACGGAAACATTCATCTGGAAGCTGTGCTTCAGCTTGGCGCGATACCAACGCTTTCCGAAATTGATTTGCGCGCCCGCACCGCGGTGAAAGTCTTTCTCGACGGCGTTGCGCCTAACGAGACACCAATCCTCGCGCGTAAAAGGCTTTCGCCCGCGTGAAGATCAAGGCGATAGGTGTGCTTCGCAACACGGCGCGAACGATCCTAAGACATTTTGGAACTCTTACGATCAATCGCCGTTTGAAGTCGCAAACACGTACCAAGCGAGGCTGCGATGACGAGACCCACGATCTTACTTGGCGCTGTTGCCTTATTATTCCTATCCGCGTTTGCCAGCCCGGTGTCGGCGCAGCACGTAATCACTAATCCGGGCAAGTGCGCCCAGTTCTATCCGAACGCAAATTGCCAGAACTACGGGCGCGGAAACCCCTACTCGAGCTATGGCTGGCAGCGAGCGGGACATCGTCACTACTGGGGCCATCGTCATCACCGCCGCCATTGGCGCTGACGCCAGCCAGCGGGACGAGCCTATCTAGACTCCATTGGCGTGAATTCAGAAAAGTCGACGCGAGCATTTGGTCGACCTCGCAATCAGGTATGGCGGCGTGCTGTCGTCAGGCGCACTAGGCCGCACTCGACGAGAGTACCCACGCGGCAGCGCCGCACATGCAAAAAAACCAAACGATCGAAATCCAGAACACCAAGTCGTCCTGCTCCATCACGGGCCTATGAATTGGGAATTGGAGCGCGTCGCCAACTCGGACGCGCGGGCCCGAATGCGTTAGTCCAAAGCGCAAGAACAAGTCTTGTTATTCAAGGCCAGAAAATTGGCATTCCGCGCCACCCGGCGCGCAACAGCGACCCAGTCCGGTATCGTGATACACGCCAAGCGGCCTTGAACTGAACGACGAGAATGTCAGCGGTTATCGACAACCGCCGGAGCGTGACCCGTGAGTCAAGTCGGTTCAGTTACGCGATTGAGCTATGCTTCCGGCGCTCTCACGCCCGTTGCCGGCGACCTGTGGCAAGGCAAGGGTGAAAGCGTCAACCAGCCGACGTCGCCAGGGTTGCGTTAGCATCGATAGCTTCCCTTCGAGCAGAGCCGCCCTTTCCCGGGCGCCCGCGCTTTCTGAGGCGGCCTTGAGCAATTCGGCCAAGAGCTTGTTCGTGCGTTCGCATTCTCTCTCAAAGTCGCCCCGATGGCCGTTGGCAACAGCCTTCATCTCGAGCAGTTCGGCCTGCAAGGACTCAATCTTTTGCTTCAGGGCGGTGACCACATGGTGACCGCCCTGTGCTTGCGGCGGGCGGGAGATTGGGGAGTGGCTGATTTCGGCGAGGTCGACGTGCACAAGCGTCTTGCCGTCGTTGGAGGGGGAACGGGGCAATCTATGTCGCTTTACGAGAGCCCGGGCTGCCTCCGGGGAAATTTTGAGCCTGTCGCCCAGTTCGGCGTACGTCAGCATCTCGACGGGCATGATATTCGCTCCCGTTTAGCCGGACGATCACCACCCGGACACAGCAAATGTGTACCGATTTATAGTTAAGCGTTGGTTTACTGTGAGTGGGCGCCCTGTCGTTTCCCCAAGCGCGGGTGACCGCCTCGTGCCGGTGCCCTTCCCGGCAACGATCCGCATTCAACCAAATCAACCTATCCTCTGCGACGGCGCATCCCGAGCAGGTCGAGGCCCCAGAAGGCAATGAGGATCAGGGCGCACGTGCTTACGCCCAGCAACAATACGATTGCTTCCAGCATGATCGAATCACTCCGCTGGTGTCACAAAAAGCATGCACTCCGGCCGCGAAATTGTCATCATTCAGTTGCGGCAGAAGTGCGGACGAAACCATTTTCTGGAGCCGACGAAAACATCCTGAAACAAAGGACTGCGTAGCTGGTTGTTAACAAAACAGGGACAGCCAGCATGCAATTCATCTTCGATCTCATATGGAACCAGTCACGCAGCAGATTCCTCGCTACAATCCAGGAGCGGGAGGCCGGCCAATGATTGAGCTTTCAGCAGGTATCCTCGCCCTGGTCAGCGTGGGCATCTTCGCCGCCCATGCGCTGGATGCCTACCGCACCGGCTAGGCTCGCAGCGGAGACCGCATCAGGACCAAACCCTTGCCTCGAGGGCCGCAGGCGCTGCCTCAGTGGCGTTTCTCAGACGCGGGCGGTCTGCTGTCGCCCCCTGTCCAATTGAAATCCGTGGATTCCGGATCGATGGCCCGCGAGCGCGCTTTTAGTGGGAGTCCCAGCTGGTGAGCCTTGAAGGCCACCCCACCCACGGTTCGATCCATCTTTTCGGCAATCGCTTGAACTGAGTACTTTTGAGCGAGAGTCTTGAGGTCGCTGATATCCTCGGCACTCCAGCGTTTGGCCATGTCTATCGCTCTCCCTGCTCCCAGGCTTAAATCGGGATGAAGTGGAAAGTTCCCTTCGAACGCCCCCGAACAAATTAACCATAATTATGTCGATTGCCCCCGGTTCCCTTGCCTGAAATTATGGGCCTGATTAAATGGCTCTATTAACTTAATAAAACGCGCCGGGACGTTTGCGGGCAAGAAAATAATCCGCCAGAAACGATCGTCGCAAGCCCGATCAGGAGACCATCGCCTTCCGGAGGGTCCTTTTTGGCGGTGGCTTCCAAATCTTGGAGCGATGCCTAATGCATACGCGATCCAAAAGATATCTCCGGCGTCAGCGCGCACGGTTGAGGGCGCAACGTCGCGCGTCATTGAAGCCCTTCCAGTGTGAGGATCGCTTGGCCCAACAGATTGCCGTCGGCATGAAAAAACGTTGGCCCGAGATGTCAGGCTATTCGCGCGCCCACGACCCGGGCTCGAACCGCGCCCTGCCCTGACGCGGTCGCCGGCTATCCAGCCTGTCGTGATCGAGATCGTTGACGCGCGTTAATTAAATCTAATGAGAGCAACCGGCCCGTGCGATTCTGTCCACGGGGTCGCGATTTTAAATAGTTAAATTTGCTGGGCCGGCGCCACAATCGGGACTGAGCCTTCCGGTCGACTGAAGTGGATCGGGAACGGCAGCGCAAGCACCTGCAAGGGGGTGTCCGATCCTTGGTGGCACGGACCCAAAGCACGCTTGCCGGAGCGCTACGGCCGGCGCAGCTCTGCGAGAGCCTCGGCAACCACCGCGACGAGCGAAGCCATGGTGTATGGCTTCGGCAGCCATCCGAGCGGGGCATAGGGCTCGGCGCGCCCGCGCGTGTGCGCATCGTCATGTGCGGTCGCAAAGATGCAGCGAATGGCGAAGTCCTGATACAATTGCCGTGCGGCGTCGATGCCATCGCGGGTGCTGGCGAGACGAATGTCCATCACGGCGAGCGTCGGCTGCGCCTCGCCGGCCAGCGCGACGGCTTCCTCGGCGGTCGTGGCCGGGCCGACAACCTCAAAGCCGGCTGCCGTCAGCGCGACTTCGGTTTGCATGGCTATCAGAAAATCATCCTCGACGATGAGAACGCACGGCGGGCCCTGCTTGTCTTCCATCCGTCGGGCCTCTTCGGCAGGCAGCGGCGGGTTCCGGTCCGGTTCGGACCGCGACGCGAAATGCCTTGCGCTGCGCTGAGGCGTCATCGATCCCCGCTCTAGATTTTCGCGGCGGGGAACTCGAGGCACGCCCGCGAGGGGTTTTTCGTGACGCAAAACGTTCCGCGCAGCTGGCGCGCGAGGCCGAGTACGAGTTGGAGTCCGGACGAGGTCTTGCGCACCTCCTCCAGGTCGAACCCCTCCCCGTCATCCTCGACGCAGAGCGCCAACCGTCCGTCCTGATCGGTCAGGCTGACCCGGACGCCCTGCCTCGCATGATCCTTGACGCCGTGCTTCACGGCGTTTGTCAGCAGCTCGTTCAATATCAGTGCAAGCGGCATCGCGATATCATTGGAAAGCACGCCCTGCGCAGCACCACATTCAATTCGCGCATCCGGCGGCAGCAATTGCCGGATGGTTTCACAGACCGCCGGCAAAAATTCTTCCGCCGCGAACCGGCTCGTATCGCTGCGGCCGTACAGTACACGCTGCGCCGCCGCCATGGCCGCGATCCGCGCGCTGGCTTCGTTCAGGACTTTCCGCGCCTCGTCGCTGTGCGCGGTTCTTGCCGCAGAAAACAGCAGCGACTGCAGCATCTGCATGTTGTTCTTGGTGCGATGATTGAGTTCATCGAGCAGAAGCCGCTGCTGGGTTTCCGCCTGCCGCCGCTCGCTGATATCCACCAGCATGTTGATGGCGCCGTTGATCCTGCCGGAAGAGTCCCGCAACGGCGTCGGGAACGGAATGAAGGGAACCCGCGTCCCGTCCGGCCGCTCCGCGACCGCTTCGGCGCCACGCACGGCACGCCCTTCCTTGAGCGCCACCGCCATCGGGCACTGATCGTGCGGGAGCGGCGTGCCGTCCGGCATGAACAGCTTCCACGTGACACACCATTCGTCGGTGCCGAGCGCCGGCGTCCGGCCGGAGAATTCGACGGCCGCCTCGTTGAAGTAGGTTATTTTCCCCTGCGCGTCGGTCGTGTAAATCGCGGCCGGAATCGCCGCGAGCAATTCGGTGAGACGCTGCTCGCTCTCCCGGAGCCGGCGTTCGGCTTCCTTGCGATCGGTGATGTCGCGGGCGATCTTCGATGCGCCGATGATATGTCCCGCGCCGTCGCGCACGGGCGAGACAGTCAGCGAAATGTCCAGAAGGCGACCGTCCTTCCGCCGGCGAACGGTTTCATAATGGTGGATGCGCTCGCCGCTCCGTATGCGCGCGAGGATCCCGGGCTCCTCGTCTTCGCGGCCCGGCGGAAAAAGAATTGTCACGGGCTTGCCGATGGCCTCGCCGGCGGTATAGCCGAACAGCCGCTCGGCGCCCGGATTCCAGGTCCGGATGATCCCGTCCAGATTCTTGCTGATGATCGCATCGTCGGAAGATTCCACGATGGACACGAGCTGCTGCGCACGCTCTTCGGCGGCGCTGCGCGCCTGTTCCGCCCTTAATCTCGCGATGCCGAAGCCGAGTTGCCGCGCGAGCGTCAGCGCGACGTCGATCTCCGGTTCGGTGAAGTGATGCGGCCTGGCGTAATAGGCCATGAATTTTCCGGCGAGCCGGCCGCCGATCATAATCGGAATGAAAGCGACCGCCGCGATATGTTCTCGCGCAATCGTTTCCTTGAGCGCGACCGAAAGCGCTGAAACGCCGATATCCTCGAAGTAGACCGGACGCGGATTTCTTTCGTCCCTGTCCCATGGCGAATGGCCTTCGACGGCCTTCCGATAGTCGTCCGACAGGCCCCGCCACCCGACGAAACGCATCACGTCGCTGTCGTCAAACAGCAGGATGGAGGCGCGCTCGCAAACGAGCGCGGCGAGGACGGCATCCAGGCCGGCGTCGTAAACGTCAGGAAGCGAGGTGGCGTACTGGAGATTTTCGGAGAACCGGAACAGTGCCGCCTGCTCTTCACTGCGGCGTGCCAGCGCCTGTTCGGTCTCCTTGCGGGCGCTGATGTCATGCTGAACGCGCACCGCGTAAAGGAAATTTCCCGACGCATCGCGAACGCTCGAGGACGTCACCTCCGCCCAGAAGTATGAGCCGTCCTTGCGCGCGAGACGCTTTTCGATGGTGTAGCGATCGATTTCGCCGGCGACCTGCCGCCTGAACTGCGCAAGATCCTGCGCGACGTCCTGCGGCGCGGTCTCGTCAAAGATGGAGCGGCCAAGCAGGTCGGCAGCTTCCTGTCCCGTCAGCTCGCAGACCTTCTGGTTGACGCGCAGCATGCGCCCGGCCTGATCGATCTCGGCGATGCCCACGCCGACGTGTTCGTAGGTGATAGCCAGCCTGTCTTCGTGCGCCGGCAATCGTTCTTCGCGAGGCACTAGGGCGATATCCGGGGTGGCGGACAGGCCTGGCTGGGCGAGAGTCTTGGCCGTCCGTTGCTGGATGTTCATTCCCGCCATCTCTGCCCCAAGGGCAAATTTTGTGTCACGCGATACTCGGCATCAGCAATGCAAGATTAGCAAAATACCGCTGAGCCTAACCTTGCATAAGTCCGGCAAGAGAAAATTGTTCCTCGCGACGGCTGGAGCTCGAAATGTCCGTTTTCTTGCGCGCCTCGCTCCCTGCAGGATGAAGCGCAGGATTGATCGCTAGCAGCCCCGGCAGATCCCCGTGAATGAGCTCACCTCCGGTCGCCCCCGTCGCCCAACCGGCGGCCTTCGCGGGTAAGCCTTACGCGCGCTGATGATCCGTTGCGAGGCGCCTGGATAGGGCGACGGCGCGACGCGTGCGCGCGGCGCATCGACCGAGCCGTAGGAGGTGGGCGGCGTCGGAGGGTTGGCACGGAGCGGCGGGATACTCGCGGCGTTGCCGATACCGCTGGGATCGGAGAGTGCCCTGGGATTGGCCGGGCCGAACGGCACGCCCGATATCGACGAATTGCCGGCGCCGGCCGAGCCAGCCGGCGGCGTGAGTTGTGCGAATGCCGTTGCGGGGGCGATAAGGCCGAGCGCCACCAAGAGAACAAGTGCCGGATTACGGGACATCGGGATCTCTCTCCAGGAGGCACTACATCCAACGATCAGGTAGGGCGCGGGTTCCCTTGCTTCCGGATGGGTCGGTTTTTCCTGTTGCTACGGAGTAGGCGTCGGGAAGAGAATCAGACTTATTCATGGCGCGATCACGTTTTGAGATTCCGGCGGAATGAACCAGCCTGATATCCTCGATTCCGATATCCACGCCCTGCAGCAGTGGCTGCGCGCTGCCTGGCAGCAGCTCGGCGATCCCTCCCTCACCACCTTCACCCGGCGCGAGTTGCGCAACCAGATGAAGCAGTGCAGCGCCGACCTGCGGGAGCGACTGCAGATGGCGGCCGAACAACAGTCCGATCCGGTCCAGCAACCGGTCCCGGCCTACTCCCGGCCAGAGCTGCGCATCCTGTCATGGTGACGGAACAAGGTCAGGCGCCTGCCGCTCCGCCGCCAGCCACGAACAGACCGCCGACGGCACCGCGCCGATAAGGCCGAACAGCAGGACATCCGGCCCGTGGACGAAGCCCATCCAGAACGTTGCTGCCAGCGGCAGGTAGCTGATCGCGTAGCCGAACAGCGCCGTGAGCGCGATGCGGTACGAGACATTGCGCCTTGCCAGCGCATGGTCAAACCACGCGGCCAATAGCGCGGGGATCAACCCCACCAGATATATCGTCGGCAGCATCATGACTTGGGCGACATCGAACGTGTTCGGGCTGCCCGCAAGCCAATTGGCAATCTGCAGCATCACCCAGAACGCGACGACGAAGCCGAGCGGCGGCGCTATGGCGGCAAAGATGAGAAGGCGTTTCATGCTGGTCGTCCGTGGTTGCTGATTGGCCCGAACCGTAGCGCCGCGTCGTTCGCTGCCGATGTGACGCCACTCACGCTGGCCGGTGCCGCCGCTCCGGCCTATGTTCGGATGCGCATTGGGGAAGTCTGGAAAGAAGCCCTCGACGAGCCGCAGTGGGTGGACCGGCTGCGCCAGCTACAACCGATCCGCTTCTGCCAGACGAGGCCGCGCCCTACCCGAGCCACCTGAGCAAGAGCTAGCTGCCCGGTCCGCCCTGTTGATAACCCCAAAGCCCCGGGGCCAGCGTCGAAACAGGCCGCCATGGTGTGCTATCGGCATACCGGCCTGATTAACGACGGAAAGAACATATGCGGATCACCCTGGTCGGTTCCCGCCATTTCGGCGTAACGACATTCAACACGCTGCGCCAACACGGCGTCGATATCGTCCGCGTTGTCGTCCACGATGGCGAGGACCGGCTTGCCGCCACTGCGCACGCCGCCGGGATCGAGGTCGTCGTGCAGGCCGATCCGAAACGCGTGGCCGCCCCGGAAGTCGCGCCCAATACCGACCTGATCGTGACCGCCCACAGCCATGCCCGCGTGACCCGGGAAGCACTGGCTACCGCCAAACTCGGCGGCATCGGCTATCACCCCTCGCTCCTGCCCCGGCATCGCGGCCTTGCGGCGGTGGAATGGACCATCAAGGAAGGCGATCCGATCGCCGGCGGCACCGTCTACCACCTCGCCGACCGCATGGATGCCGGCGCCATCGCCGCGCAAGAGTGGGTATTCGTCAGGAAGGGAGAGACCGCGCGCGAGCTCTGGGAACGCGCGCTGGCTCCGCTCGGCCAGAAACTGCTCGCTGACGTCATCTTTCACGCCAAGACCCACAACAACCTCCCTGCCACGCCGCAGGAGGAGGAGTTCGCCACCCAAGCGCCGAGCCTGGACGCGAAACACTGAACGTTACCTGGATACCTCTACAGCGGTTTTGGTACGGAATCAGTGGCGAAATCGCAGCTTTTTTCGTTCCCTGCCCGGAACCAGATTCACCTTGATGTGTTTGAAATCCCGGGAACATTCCTCCGTGTTGCGTCGCACCCAAGTTTGGACACATTGTGACCGGATAAGGCGCGTCATCACACACATCTCAAGGATTTGATCCATGCGCGCCAATCGCATCAGCGACATTTTGTTTGCTTCGTTTCTTGCCTCCGCCGCGACCTTGGCCGCAGCTCCGGCCTCCGCCCAGTCGCCCTATGACGGCCTTTGGCAGGTTACCGTTGTCACAAAAACGGGCAGTTGCGATGCGCAGACTACCTCCACCGTGAACGTCGCCGACGGCAAGATTTCGGGCGGTCCGGTTTCCGGCAGCGTCGGCAGCGGGGGACTTGTGCGAGTCTCGATCAATGGTGCATATGCGAACGGTCAACTCAGTGGCAACTCCGGATCGGGGAAATGGAATGGGGCTTCAGCTGGTGTCGCGTGCAGCGGTCGATGGGAAGCATCCCGTCAGTAAGGCAAGCCAGACTTCAGAATTTTTCGCCAAAGCGCGGCGGCTGACATTTGCAGCCGTCGCGTTTTTTTTGACGATCGTTGCCGCGTCGACCAGCCACGCCCAGTCAAGCACCTTCGCCGGCATGGCCGGTAACTGGTCCGGCAACGGCACCGTGACCCTCGACGACGGCTCCAGCGAGCGCATCCGCTGCCGCGCGACCTACAAGGTCGGCGGGCCCAGCATGGAGATGGTTCTCACCTGCGCCAGCGACGCCTATAGGTTCAATCTGCAGGCCGCGGTTATCGCCCAGGGCGGCGAAGTCACCGGTACCTGGAGCGAGACCAGCCGCAATGTCGGCGGCAGCATCCAGGGCCACGGCGCCGGCGGCAGCTTCCAGATCATCGCCCAGGCGGCCGGTTTCAACTCCAGCATTTCGTTGAAGACGACCGGCAACAAGCAGGCGATCGCCATGAGGGCCGACAGCCAGTTCAGGGCCGCCAATATTTTGCTGTCGAAGTAGGCCAGCGTTGTCGTACCCCGCGAAAGCGGGGTACCCAGTACGCCGCGCCCTGGCGTTTAAGTCATAACATCTCTGGAATACTGGAGCCGCCTTCGCTCGTTGAGCTACGGCGGACAAGTCGCCCGCCGGAGCCTGTCATTGGGCGCGCATTCGCGCGACCCGTTGGCGGGTGATGACAGTTGTGCCGTTGCACTAACTCGTCTTCGGCTTCTCGAGCTTCGCAGCGGTCTCCTTGATCGTCTTTGCGATCAATAAAGCCTGCTCCTTGTTGAACGCAAAATCCTGAACGCCCCGTTGTGTGGTCAGCGACAGCACCATGATGTCGGGCTGGTGCTCGGGCCAGCCGGTTGCGAAGGCGGTGACGAAGTCTGCAGAGGTCGATCGAGTGGTCATTGGCTGACGATATCCTTTTGTCTTTGCCGGCGCGCTTGTTGAAGCAGGCAGCGCCTGGCGCTTGTGATGACAGTTACGCCCTGGCAGTTAGGCCTTGGGCACGAAGGCCGTAACTTCGATTTCGACTTTCGCCCGCACGTCGACCAGCCCGTCGATGTAGAGCAGCGTCGAAGGCGGGAAATTGCGCCCGAGTGTTTCCTTCCAGGCTGCACCGATGCCGGGACCTGCGGCTTCGTATTCGCTGCGGCTGGTCAGGTACCAGGTCAGGCGGACGATGTGCTCGGGCCCCGCGCCGGCTTCTCCAAGCAGCTTGACGATGCGCTTCAGCGCCGTGCCGACCTGGGCGGCCATGTCAGGGGCATAATCGCCCTTCTCGTCGCCGCCGGTCTGACCGGCCAGCACGATCCATTTGCCGGAAGCGTCGACCTCGACACCGTGCGAGAAGCCACGGGGTTTCGACCATTCGGCCGGTTGCAAGATACGCATGCGCAAGTTCCTCCTTGAGACCGTCGCTCCTTAGCACTGAACGGGCAGCCGCTCCCACAGCGAAATTGCGACGCCGCGCATCGCTGCCCCGCCGCATATGCGCATTGCAAATTGTGGCGCGCTCGCCGATACCGGCCTGCCCCAACCCCTCAAGCTTCCCGAATGGACCGCACACAATCCAAAACCCTGGCCGCGCTGTGGATGGCCGGCTGGCTCTCCCTGATGCTGATCATCGCGGTCGCCGGACGCGAGGCGGCGCGCGAGATCAACGTGTTCCAGCTCATGGAGATGCGTTCGATCCTCGGCTTCCTGATGCTGTACCCGCTGATCCGCGCCAGCGGCGGATTTGGCATGATGAAGACGACGCGGCTGCCGCAGCACGTGGCGCGCAACCTCATCCATTACGGCGCGCAACTCGGCTGGTTCTTTGCGCTGACGCTGATCCCGATTGGCCAGGTGGTGGCCATCGAATTCACGATGCCGATCTGGACCGCGATCCTGGCCGCGACCTTCCTCGGCGAGCGCATGACCATCTGGAAGATCGCGGCGATCGTGCTCGGGATCGTCGGCGTCGTCGTGATCGTTCGCCCCGCCACCAGCGAGGTCGATCCGGGCCAGTTGATCGCGCTGGCGGCGGCCGTCGGGTTCGGCGTGTCGGTCGCGATGGTCAAGTCGCTTACCCGCACCGAGCAGACGCTCTCGATCATGTTCTGGATGCTGGTGATTCAATCGGCGGCTGGTTTGCTGCCCGCACTCTACGTCTGGACGTGGCCGCCAACCTATCTCTGGGGCTGGGTCGTGGTGATCGCGTTTTGCGGCACGTTCTCCCACTACTGCATGGCGCGCGCGATGCTGCATGCGGATGCCACCGTGGTGATCCCGATGGATTTTCTGCGGGTTCCGCTCAGCGCCGCCGCCGGCTGGCTGATCTATTCGGAACGGCTGGACCTGTTCACCGTGCTCGGCGCCGTGCTCATCCTCACCGGAAATCTGTTGAACCTGAAACCGAATCCTTCGACTAAGGCGCCCGCCCAAAGCTGAATTTTATTTGCCTGGCTGTGATCTAGATCACGCTAAGACGCGTGTCGCGAGGGTAACGGATGGTCCCGGATTTGGTTGTTCGCCCGCTTTTTTGTGGTGCGAAGCAGGCGATTCTTTGTAAGGTCCAGCCAGCGTTACCACCAAAGCCTTTTTGTCGATTCTGCAGGGGGATTTCCTATGCGCTACCCAACCCTCATTTTGTCCGCCATCTGCTTGGTCTTTACGGCCGGCGCCGCCAGTGCCGAGAAGCGTGTTGCCTTCGTCGTCGGCAACGGCACCTACAAGAACGTCGCGCCGCTTCCGAATCCTTCCGTTGATGCGAAGGCGATGGCCAGCGCGCTGCGCAATGTCGGGTTCGAGGTGGTCGAAGGTTCCAATCTCACGCGCGACAAGATGACCGAGCGGCTGCTCGACTTCGGCAAGAAGGCGCAAGGCGCCGACGTCGCGCTGTTCTTCTACGCCGGTCACGGCATTGCCATCTCCGGCACCAACTATCTGTTGCCGATCGACGCCGACATCAAATCCGAAATGGACGTCAAGCTCGGCGCTGCGATCAATATCGACCTCACGCTCGAGCAGACCATGGGCGACGCCAAGGTCAAGCTGGTGTTCCTCGATGCCTGCCGCGACAACCCGTTTGCGGCGAAGATCAAGTCGAACGCCGCGACCCGCAGCGTCAACGTGCAGACCGGTCTCGCCGAAATGAAGTCCGGCGAAGGCACGCTGATCGCGTTCGCGACCGGCCCGGGCCAGACCGCGCTCGATGGCCAGGAAGGCTCCAACAGCCCGTTCACGCGCGCCCTTCTCGCCAACCTCACCCAGCCCGGCATGGAGATCCAGCAGGCGATGACCAAGGTCCGCGCCCAGGTCAATGAGGAGACCAACAAGGGACAATTGCCCTGGGGTCACACCAACCTGATCGGTACGGTCTATCTGAACGGCGCGCCCGCGCCCGGAGCCGTGGCGGCTGTAGCGCCGGCAGCGGGAGCTTCAAAGGCGTCGGACGTGGAACTGGAGTTCTGGCGCTCGATCAAGGATTCCAACAAGCCGGAAGAACTCAACGCCTATCTGACCAACTACCCGAACGGTCAGTTCCGCTCGCTGGCATTGTCGCGCATTGCGTCGCTCGAGAGCGGTGCCAAGGATGCAACCGCAACCCGCAACCTGAGCACGGGCATTGATCCCGCGACCTTCAAGGATGAAGCCAACCAGACCACCGAGGATCAGATCGGCCTCGACAAGGGCCAGCGCCGCGACGTGCAGCGCCGCCTCACCGGGCTTGGCTTCGACACCAAGGTCACCGGCCAGTTCGATCAGGGAACCCGCGGCGTGATCACGCGCTGGCAGGCCGCCCGCGGCTATCCCAAGAGCGGCTACCTCAACAAGCTGCAGCACAAGGCGCTGCTGACCGAGATCGTGGCGGCCGCGCCGACCGCGAGCACCGACGAGGAGCGGCCCAAGCGCCGCGCCACCAGCAGCGGCGGCCAGCAGCAGGCACAGCCGCAGCCCCAACCTCAGCCTCAACGCCAATATCAGAGCAATCCCGGACCCGATCCGGCCGGCGCCGGGCGCTTCATCGGCGGCGTCGTGGGCGGCATGCTGCGCTGACCCGCAAGCGACCCATCTACAAAAAGGCCCGGGTTCATCCCGGGCCTTTTTCATTCTGCGCTTCGTTAAATCAAGATGCGTGCTAGCGGCGATCTATTTGCCCGCGGCCTTTCGCAATGCCTCGTTGATGCGGTCCTGCCAGCCGGGGCCGCCTTCCTGGAAATATTCCAGCACATCCTGATCGATCCGCAGCGAGACCAGTTCCCTCACGCCGGGAAGCCGGGGCGTCTTCGGCGGCGCTTCCGCCACCTTGGTGGTGGTGCGCTTGAACGCGGCCTCGGCCTCGGTGCGCGCGTCGTTCAGGGTTCTCGGCCGCCGCGGCTGGTCCGCCATCGCTAGATTCCTTCAAACAGTGCGGTTGACAAATAGCGCTCGGAGAAAGACGGCACGATCGCCAGGATGGTCTTGCCGACGCTCTCGGGCCTTTTGCCGATCTCGAGTGCCGCCGCGATCGCAGCGCCCGAGGAAATGCCGCCGGGGATGCCTTCCATGCGCGCCAGTGCGCGCGACATTTCGATCGCCGTCGGGCCGTTGACCTTGACGATCTCGTCAATGACCGAACGATCCAGGATGTCTGGAACGAAGCCGGCGCCGATGCCCTGAATCTTGTGCGGCGTATGCTGCCCGCCCGACAGCACCGGGCTTTCTTCCGGCTCGACGGCGACCACCCGCAATGACGGCTTGCGCGGCTTCAGCACCTGACCGACGCCGGTGATGGTGCCGCCGGTGCCGACGCCTGCGACGAAGAAATCGATGTTGCCGCCGGTATCGTTCCAGATCTCTTCCGCCGTGGTGCGGCGGTGAATTTCGGGGTTGGCGAGGTTCTTGAACTGTTGCGGCATTACCGCGTTGGGCGTGGTGCGTACCAGTTCCTCCGCGGTCGCGATCGAACCCTTCATGCCCTGGGCTGCCGGCGTCAGGATGATCTCGGCGCCGAGGAAGGCCAGCATCTTGCGCCGCTCGATCGACATCGACTCCGGCATCACCAGTTTCAGCCGGTAGCCGCGCGAGGCCGCGACAAAGGCGAGCGCAATGCCGGTATTGCCTGATGTCGGCTCGATCAGCACGGTGTCGGCATTGATCACGCCGGCCTTCTCCATCGCAATCACCATCGCCGCGCCAATGCGGTCTTTGACGCTCGCGGCGGGATTGAAATATTCGAGCTTGGCCAGGATGGTTGCGCTAACACCATGCGCCTCCGGCAATTTGCGCAAGCGGACGATCGGGGTGTCGCCGATCGCATCGACGATGGAGTCGAAAACCCGCCCCCGCCCCGGACGTTGCACTGCACTCGCGGCTGGTGACGCATCCATCTCAACACTCCTGTAACGATCATGTGCGGGGAATTGGCGATTGTCCTTACTTAGGAGGCGGCCGCCTCAATGCGCAAGCCGGAATTGCCGCGGCGACGAGTTCGCTGCAATGCAAAACAAGAACGTCACTAAATATCGCGAAATCAACGCATTTGTGTTGCGACAACGTCAAAGATTTCGGACTATACTTTGGTAGTGAGTTGAGCCAGAGGTGCGGATCGTAAGGAGGTCACATGCCAGCTATTGCTGAAATCCTGTCGACCGTAGCGTATAAGCCCGATCCGCGCGGGTGCGATCTGCCGACGTGCCCTGTGTGCGCTGACACCATGGTGGCAGCGGAAGCTTCCGCCTACCTCAACGACAACGTGATCAGCTATCTCTGGACCTGCGACACCTGCGGTTACGGCTTCGTGACCAAGCATTCGGTCAAGAGGTTCGCCTGTAATTGAGCTGTGAGCTCTATCGTATAGCAATGTCACCGCGCGCCCGTTCGGCGCGCGTTTGTTTTGGTCCTGAAATTTCTATCCGTTCCGCTGCGCCCGCCGAATTTCGGTCGGGGGACGCTTGTACACCTCTGCAAAGACCGCATTGAATCGGCGCAGGCTGCGGAAGCCCGCCAGCAACGCAATCTCGATCATCGGCAATTTGGTATCATCTAAAAGTCGCTTCGCCCGCTGCACGCGTGCCGTCCTGGCAATCTGACCGGGGCTGGCACCGAGATGCTTGTCGAATAATCGGGACAGATGTCGTGCCCCCACCCCGAGGCTGGACGCGAGCACTTCAACAGGCGCGCGATCGAGTGTGCCTTCACTGATCAGCCGGACCGCACGTTCGACGGTCGCCAATGAGCCCTTCCATGCCGGAGAGAATGGCGCCGTCTCTGGCCGGCAACGCAGACACGGCCGAAATCCTGCGCGCTCCGCCGCCGCTGCCGACGGATAAAATGTCACGTTTTCCGCCTTCGCGGGGCGAACCGGGCAGACCGGACGACAGTAGATGCGCGTTGTCCTGACACCTGAGAAGAACTGACCGTCAAATCGTCGATCGCGGCTGACGCGCGCCCTCTCGCAGGCTGCTACGTCCAGATTGCCAACGCTCCTTGCCGACGACCGAGTCCGTTTGCGGCGAGCCATCGCACACTCCCGATGTTACGTCGCAGCCATCTTATGTTTCGGGAGCATGGAAACAATGGTCGCCGCGCGCCGGTTCTTTGGATGGTCGGTTGCCTGGTCAGCGTTCGCGATCGCCGTGTTTGCCTGGGGCACTGGCTTCTATGGTCCCTCGGTGTTTCTTCAATCGCTGCACGAAATGCGAGGCTGGCCCATCTCGCAGATTTCAATGGCCATCACCGCCCACTTCCTGCTCAGCGCGATCGTCATCGCCTGCTTGCCGGAGATTCATCACGGGGTTGGAATCGCCAAAACGACGTTCCTGGGCGCGGTGCTCACGGCGGCTGGGCTGATCTTGTGGTCCAGCTCACGCGAGTCGTGGCAGTTGTTCGTCGCGGCAATCCCAAGCGGGGCCGGTTGGGCCATGACGAGCGGCGCGGCACTGAATGCCATCGTGGCAAGATGGTTCGATCGCGACCGGCCAATCGCGATCGCACTTGCGTTCAATGGCGCCAGCGTCGGCGGCGTGCTGTTCGTGCCGATGTGGGTCAGCCTGATACGATCGATCGGATTCCCATCCGCAGCACTTCTGGTCGGCGGCTGCATGGTCGCCATGGTCGGATACCTCAGCGTCAGGTTCTTGGCCAAGGCTCCCGAAGATATGGCTCCCGAAGACATGGCTCCCGAAGACATGGGGCTGGCGCCAGACGGCGACGCATCGCATCAGGCGGAAGCAAGACCGACGCCGAGACGGACCCGCATCGAGATCGTTCGATCCTGGCGCTTCATCACGATTTCGGCAGCTTTCTCGCTCGGACTCTTCGCGCAAATCGGCCTGCTGGCCCATCTGGTGGCTCGTCTTTCGCCGGAGCTTGGAATTGAGCATGCCGGGTTTCTTGTCAGCCTGGCAACGGTATGCGCCGTCATTGGCCGGACAGCGGCCGGCAAGTGGATTGGCGGGCATGATCGCCGGCTCGCGGCTGCCGCCAACTTTGCCGTGCAGATCGTCGGTGTCCTGTTGTTGATTTTCGGCAGCGGACCGGTGGGTCTCACGCTTGGGTGCGTTCTGTTCGGTCTCGGAATCGGCAATCTGACCTCGCTCCCGCCATTGATCGTCCAGAAGGAATTCGAACGCGAGGATGTCGCCACTGCCGTGGCGCTGATTATTGCGATCAACCAGGGAGTATTTGCATTCGCACCCGCAATCATTGGCGCGATGCGGGACACGACAGCGAATTATCAGTTGCCGTTCGCGCTCATTGCCCTGATCCAGCTTCTGGCAGCCGTAATTATCCTGCTTGGCCGGAGGTCCACACGCGCTCCGGCGACTTCACCCTAGCGCGGCGGTATATCGCCCTTCGCCCAACCGGCGCGCGTTTGCTTTCGGAATGTCTCGAACGTCCCGCCAGCGATCGCCGCGCGGATGCCCTGCATCAGGTGCTGGTAATACGCGACGTTGATTTCCGACAGCAGCATCGCGCCCAGCGTCTCCCCCGACCTGACCAGATGATGCAGATAGGCGCGCGAGATGTCGCGCGTCGAGGGCCATTCGCTTTCCTCGTCGAGCGGCCGCGGATCGTCGGCATGACGGGCGTTGCGCAGATTGATCTGGCCGAAGCGGGTGAACGCCATGCCGTGGCGGCCGTTGCGGGTCGGCATCACGCAATCGAACATATCGATGCCGCGCGCCACGGATTCCAGCAGGTCCTCGGGTGTGCCGACGCCCATCAGATAGCGCGGGCGATCCGCCGGCAGCGCCGGCGCGGTTTCCTCGACCATCGCCAGCATCACCGCCTGCGGCTCGCCGACCGCAAGTCCGCCGATCGCATAGCCGTGGAAATCGATCTCGACCAGCTCGCGCGCGCTGATGTGGCGCATCTCGGGAATGTCGCCTCCCTGCACGATGCCGAACAGCATGTAGCCATCAGGCGCGCTCTCGAACGCCCGCTTGCTGCGCTCGGCCCAGCGCAGCGACAGCCGCATCGCGCGCTCGATGTCGTCGCGTCCGGCCGGCAGCCGCACGCACTCGTCCATCTGCATGGCGATGTCGGCGCCGAGCAGCCGCTGCACCTCGATCGAACGCTCGGGCGACAGCTCGACCTTGGCGCCGTCGATATGCGAACGGAAGGTCACGGCCTTCTCGCTCACCTTGCGCAGGTCCGACAGCGACATCACCTGGAAGCCGCCGGAGTCCGTCAGCATCGGGCCGTTCCAGCCGGTGAAGGTCTGCAGGCCCCCGAGCGCTGCGATCCGCTCGGCGCCCGGCCGCAGCATCAGATGATAGGTGTTGCCGAGCACGATATCGGCGCCGGCATCGCGCACCTCGCGCCAGTGCATGCCCTTCATCGCGCCGGCGGTGCCGACCGGCATGAAGGCCGGCGTGCGCACCACGCCATGCGGCGTCGTCAGGCGCCCGGTGCGGGCATTGCCGTCGGCGGCGAGCAACTCGAAATGATTGGGCAGACTCATGGCGCTGCTTATTGCGTGCCAAGAACGGCCAATCAACCGCCCAGTGGATGAAATCTGACGCTTGGTGCCCAACACGGAAGCACTCGGGCTCCCTTGCTGTTGGATAAAACTCGGCACTTTACCTCAGTTGTTGCGGCGCGATATTACGGTTGCGATTGTGGGGAAAGCGAAGGTCGGCGGCGGTATGGACTAGCGACGTCCTGATCGCTTGAAATCGGCGACCTGAAGCTTCTCCCCGGAAAGCTTGCCCCCGGCGTGCAGGCTGCTGCAATACCACCAGACCTCCCATTGTCTCCAAGCCAGAAACATTCCGGTTTCCCTGCACTCCTGGTAGGTTTTGTAGTTGCCTACGTTTCTGCAGGTTGTCGATAACGTAAAATCCCCTGATGACCCGGAGCATCCGTTCCACGGTTGGTTGCCGTGTTTGAAGCTTGTTTGGCAGCCGTCGGTGCAACTGCTGGAAGTCTTCTCAATCGCGGCAATCCTCGCCATCACTGAACCGGGGGCCGGCTTTTGAGCTGATGTCGGTGGCGTTTGAGCGGCTGGCGATGTCGGGCGAGCTGCAACCGTGTTTGCCACCGGCGGCGCCTGCCTCTGTGGTCTTGCCACCGGCCTTGCGACCTGCTTCGGCGCCACGACCGTGATGCCGGGAAGCTGGTTGGTGGAGCCTGTTGCGGTTTGCGCGACTGCCGTGCCGTTCAGCAATACGGTCGACAGGAGAGCGACAGCTGAGGGCGCGACAAGGCTCGATGACATTCTCATAACTCGTTCTCCCAAATCATGACGGACCGGGTTCAGCTGTCCGCTATTGAGCGTTGATACGCATACGCTACCTGTTTCGATTCTCTGCGGTGACCCGAAATTTTCCCCCAGCCAGCATGCCGTTGCAATACCACCAGGATCGTCGTTGGTCCCAGCCCAGGAACATTTTGGTTTCTACGCATTGCACGTAGTCCCTGTGAGTGAGTGTGTCTTTGCAGGTTGCTGAGAAAACTGAGTTCCATCCCGTCGATTCGCTGCATCCAACCCAAGGGTCCTTGCCGCGTTTGAAGCTTGACTCGCAACCATCGTTGCAACTGCTGGCCTCTCTCTTGAGCCGGGCAAGCTTCACCATGACAGGCCCCCGCGCAGCCGACGGCGTCCCTCCCGCTGTTTGAGCCGTCGTCCGGGTGGCCAGCCCTCTCCGGGGACCTGCACCGGTGTTTGCCGCCCGCTGCTGCCTCTGTGGCGGTCTCGCCTTTTGCTCCGGCGCCGTGACCGTGACGCTGGGAAGCGTGGAGCTTGGCGTGGTTTGCGAGGCTGCCGTGCCGCTTAGGCCGCACAATAACGAAGCTGACAGGATCGCGACAGCTGAGGGCGCGACAAGGCTCGATGACATTCTCATGACTTGTTCTCCCAAATCCGGAAATAAACGCCGTCCCGGTGCGGAAGGAAGAGAAGCATCACTGGAAGTGTTCAATGTATCTCGCGAATTTCCGCGCGTGTCCGTTTTGAAATTTTCTATGTCGGGCCGGCAGGACGATACATTACGTTACAAAATAGGATGTCGCTTGCCTCGGCGGTTGGGTACTCTGGCGTGTATGGGAAATCCGGACCACATTTTCATCGTCGATTTGCCCGCGGGTAACACGGCGCAACGGTCGTGGATGGCCGACGGCCGGGCAAGCGGATCATGGACGCGACGGCGGCGAAACGCCCGGCGGCTCATGTAAGCAGACGAGCGCTTCTAGCCCGCTCCGAATCTATCGACCGGACTGGCAACGTCGATCGAGAAGGAGCTTGCGGCATCATACACGAGGAGGACACAGAATATACGGCCTCACGCTATCCACTCTCAGTCTGAGGCACGCGATCTCCTTGTCGGAAAGGGGTCGCTGGGCGGTCCTTTTGTCTTCCCGAACGATACCCGGATAGCGCAGGATGGCCTCTTCCGCGTCACCAACCTCAAGCGTTCCAACCGCAAAGAATCTGGGATCAGGCTCCCGTTCCGGCCTCAAGCGAACCTCGACGAGCCAACCACATTTCGCAAGTCCCATTACCCCCGATCCATCTCCACACGACTGTGCTTCCAGACCGACTTGGCTGGGTATCGGATGTAAATTTTGGGGGCTCGGTATCGGCACCGGCATGGCCACAGGAAGAAAACATCACTGGAAGCGTTCGATGTATCTCGCGAATTTCCGCGTGTGCCCGTTTTGAAACTTTCCATGTCGGGTCGCCAGGACGATACATTATGTTACAAAATGGGAGTGTCGGTTGCCTCGCGGTTGGGTACTCTGGCGTGTATGGGGAATTCGGACCACATCTCGTTGTCGACGATGACCCGGGTTTGCGCGAGCTGCTGGACCGATACTTTGCCGGCCACGGCTATCGGGTAACAACGGTGGCCAACGGCCGGCAGATGCGCGAGGTTCTCGCAAACCGCCGGGTCGATCTGATCGTCCTCGACCTCATGCTGCCGGGGGACGACGGCCTCACGCTCTGCCGCAACTTGCGCGCGAATCAACCCTATGACATTCCAATCCTGATGCTGACGGCGCGCGGCGACGAAGCAGACCGCATCGTGGGCCTTGAAATGGGGGCGGACGACTATCTCACGAAGCCGTTTGCACCGCGCGAGTTGCTCGCACGAATCCGCTCCGTTTTGCGCAGGGCCGAGATGCTGCCCCGCAACCTTGCGGCATCGGAGAAAGCCCGCCTCCTTCGGTTCGGCGAATGGAAGCTCGATACGGTCGGGCGTTTCCTGGTCGATGCCGACGAGACCGTGGTCTCGTTGAGCGGCGCCGAATACCGACTGTTGCGCGTGTTTCTCGATCACCCTCAACATGTCCTCAATCGCGATCAACTGCTCAACCTGACGCAAGGCCGTGAGGCCGAAGTCTTCGATCGGTCGATAGACCTTCTTGTCAGCCGCCTTCGCCAGCGATTGCGCGAAGACGCCCGGGAGCCGTCCTACATCAAGACGGTGCGCAGCGAAGGCTATGTTTTTGCAGCCGCCGTCGAGGCATTGCCGGAGCCGTCATGAACGCGCATTTTCGGCGCATGGCGGAGCGTCTTTGGCCGGACACACTGTTCGGCCGACTAACTATGATCCTGTTATCCGGCCTTGTGGCGGCACATGTGCTGGCTTTCGTTTTGATTGCCCTTGACCGCCTCGCCATCGAGGACGAACTGGGGAATAAATTTGCTGCTGTAGACATCGCGGACGCGGTCGCTATCCTCGACTACGTCGAGCCTGAAGAGAGACCCGCCTGGCTCGACCGCATCTCTCGACTCAATTGGCGGTACGTTCTCGGAGATGGGGGAGAGATAGAAGCGCAACCATCATCCAAACGGCTACAAGCGAACATCGCGCGTTTGCGGGCCGTGCTGGGGCCCGCCCACGACGCGAACTTTGTCCACTTCGATCCACCGACGCGATTGCGACGGGGCATACTCATTCACCTGAAGGACGGCAGCCCGCTGACGCTCGAGATCTTTCCGCCGAGGAAAATCGTTTCGCTCTGGTTGCCGGCGGCGCTCGCGGTTCAACTCTGTATTATTGCACTCTTCGTCTGGGTCGCCGTAAAGCTCGCGACGCAACCGTTGGCTCGCCTCGAGCGCGCGGCCAACAGCCTGGGCTCGGATTTGCGCGGCGAGCCGCTCCCGGAGGATGGTCCGCAGGAAGTGGCGCGCGCCGCTACCGCATTCAACGCCATGCAGCGACGCATTGCCGAGCAGGTCGCGGAACGAATCCAGATTCTGGCGGCGATCTCGCACGATCTTCAGACTCCGATCACGCGCATGCGGCTGCGTGCTGATTTCCTGGGTGACAGCGACGCCAAGGAAAAGCTGCAGTGCGACCTGCAGGAGATGCAGGCGCTCGTCAAGCAGGGGCTTGCCGTGGTGCGGGAGTACAACGACATCGGTCCGCCATCCGCCGCGCATGTCGCCGTCGAAGCATCGCGGGAGCCGTCATGAGCGCCCGGTTTCGGCATATGACGGCGCGTCTTTGGCCGGACTCACTGTTCCGCCGGCTGGCGATCATCCTGTTCGTCGGTCTCCTCGCTGCACATGTGCTATCCTTTGGTCTGGTCGCCCTCAATGTCTTTGGCCCCAGCGACGAGGTGTCGCGTGACTATTTCATAAGATGGGTCGCGATGGCGGTGGCCATTCTCGACCGGGTCAAGCCCGAAGAAAGACCCGCATGGCTCGACCGCCTCGCCCGACCTACCTATCGATACGCTCTCAGAGACGAGGGAGAGATCGAAGCGGCGCCACCCAGACGACGACAAGAGAACCTGGCGCGTTTGAGGGCTATGATGGGGGACGGCCACGACGCGAAGTCGGTCTTCTATCTCGATCCACTGAATCGACGGCGACTGGGCTGGCTCATTCATCTGAAGGACGGCAGCCCGCTGAGGCTCGAATTCCTTGGACAGAGGACGATCATTTCGCTCTGGCTGCCCACGGCGCTCGCCGTTCAACTCTGTCTTCTCGCATTCTTCACCTGGGTTGCCGTGAAGCTCGCGACGCAACCGCTGGCGCGCCTCGAGCAAGCGGCCAACAGCCTGGGCTCGGATTTGCGCGGTGAGCCGCTGCCGGAGGATGGTCCGAAGGAAGTGGCGCGCGCCGCTACCGCGTTCAACGCCATGCAGCGGCGCATTGCCGAGCAGGCTGTGGAACGGATCCAGATTCTGGCGGGAATCTCACGCCGCCTTCAGACTCCGATCACGCGCATGCGGCTACGCGCGGATTTCCTCGGTGACAGCGACGCCAAGGAAAAGCTGCAGGGCGATCTGGAGGAAATGCAGACGCTCGTCAAGCAGGGTCTTGCCCTGGCCCGCGGACGCGACGAGATCGCCGGGCAGCGGTGCCAGACCGACCTGCATGCGCTTATCGACAGCCTCGTCTGCGACTATTCGGACGCCGGAGAATCTCTTCGATTTTCCGGAGAACGCGGTGTGACGATTCTCACCCACCCGCAGGCCTTGCGCCGCATCATGATCAACTTGATCGATAACGGGCTGAAATTCGGCGAGGATGTCGAAGTCGCCATCGATGCGCAACGGTCGAACCGCATCACGATCACCGTATCGGACCGGGGCCCCGGTATTCCCGACGAGCATCTGAAGTCGGTATTCCTGCCGTTTTATCGGGTCGAGGCTTCGCGCAATCGCGAAACCGGCGGCACCGGACTTGGCCTTGCCATCGCCCAACAACTTGCCAGCGCGCTTCGCGGGACGCTCACGCTCGCCAATCGCGACGGCGGCGGATTGGAAGCGCGCCTCGAATTCTTGAGATGACAATACGATGACTCTGACCGGAGCAGCCCGTGTCCCACGCCGGACACAATTGAACCGACGAGAAGCTCCCACTTGTTAAACAAAACGATACCGTATAGTTTTATGAACGGGGCACGGAACACCGCTGGCGATGAGGCCGGCGGCGGCAAGTGCGTGTACGGTGACTGACGGCGAATGCCCTCCCTCTCTTTCCTGACTGGATCCATCCTCTCCGACAGCCGGGCCAAGAGGACAGGCTCACGCCTGCTCAGGTCAGCCGTCCTGCTGTGCAGCCTCGCGCTGGCGGCCTGCACATCCCTTCCGCGCACGCCCTACAGCGCCGCGGATGCCAATAGCTCGCGCGTGCTCGATATCGACGGCCTGCGGCGCTACACTGATGAACCCGTCACAAAATTCCGTTTCGAGAAAGACGACCTCTCGTCAACCAGGACCTACCTCGCGCTCTCCGGCGGCGGCGCCGATGGCGCCTATGGCGTGGGCGTGTTGAACGGCTGGACCGCGGCCGGCACCCGTCCGGCCTTCTCGGTCGTCTCAGGCGTGAGCACCGGCGGCCTGATTGCGCCTTTTGCGTTTCTCGGCTCCCAATACGACGACACGCTGAGGGAGGTCTACACCAGCGGCATAGCGGAGAGCCTGCTCAATGATCCCAGCATCATCCGCGTGCTCTTCGGATCCGGCCTGTTTGGCAACAAGCGACTGCGCGAGCTGGTGGCCCGCTATGTCGGGCCGGAAATCCTGGAAGCCGTTGCACGCGAAAATGCCAAGGGCCGAAAACTGCTCGTGGTGACGACCGATCTCGACACCCAACGCACGGTCGTTTGGGACATGGGGAAAATCGCCGCAATCGGTTCGCCGGAGGCGCTGCGCCTGTTTCGCGACGTGATGGCGGCCTCCGCCAGCATCCCCCTGGTCTTCCCGCCGATCCTGATCGAAGCCGAGGGCCAGGGCCGGCGCTTTGAGGAGATGCATGTCGACGGCGGCGTGACCGCTCCGGTGCTGACGCTGCCGGATGCCCTGCTGTTCCAGGGACGTCTGCCCGGAAACAGCCGGATGAACATCTACATCCTCGTCAACAAGAAGCTCGAACGAACTTTTGAGCTCGTGTCCAACAGCACGATCGATGTCGCCTCACGCAGCCTGTCGTCGATCACCCAGTCCCAGACGCGCTCGGTCATCTTCTCGACCTACGATTTCGCCAAGCGCAATCGGTGGGGCTTCCATCTGTCCTACATTGAGCGCGACTATCCCGCGTCGGCCTCAGAGGGATTCGACACCGCCTATATGCGCGCCCTTTATCAGTATGGCTATGAGAAGGCTGCATCGGGCCGCGCCTGGACCTCGACGCTTCCGTGAGCCACGCAGGCGCATTTGGCGTTTCATTCTTCCGTAGTGCCGAAAGACAATGGCCTCGAAAAGTATCGGAAATATAGATAAGGCGTTTGGCGTGACCCAATGCCCTGGCCAGCAAGGGTAGCGGTTCTGACATGGTGGATTTCATGCTGCTTATGCCAGCAAGGCGCAGGAGTTAATCGTGAGCGCTAATAAAGCGATCAAACTTGCGGTGATCGGACGTGGTCTGATCGGGTCGCCGGCTGCGCGGCATTTGTCCAAAATGGGCCATGATGTTGCACTGATCGGGCCCGATGAGCCGGCAGATTATTCGCGCCATAGCGGCGTCTTTGGAAGCCACTACGATGAGGGCCGCATCACGCGGAGGTTCGATCCGGAGCCATTTTGGGTGCAAATGAACTGCGCTGCAATTTCGCGCTACGACGAGATTTCAGCGGAAAGCGGTGTGGAGTTCTACCGGGAAGTTGGGGTGCTGCACGTTGGCCGTTCCGAAAACCCGAACGTCACATCGGTTGGTAAAATCACCGCTGAGGCCGAGATCCTTTGTGAAGCGTATAGTGATACGAGGCTCGCGGAACGATTTCCGTTTCTGAGATCAACGGCGGGAATGCTTGGGTATTTCGAGCCGCGGAATGCCGGACACATCAGCCCGCGCCGCCTGGTCCGGGCGCAGACGATCGCGGCGGAGCGCGCCGGGGCTCGGATCATCGATGAACCTGCTTTGGGGATTTCGGAGAGCGGTTCTGGTGTGACGATCCGGACGAGATCGGGCGGTGTCGACGCCGAGCGTGTTCTCGTTGCGGCAGGCGGGTATACCCAATCGCTGCTCGGTCAATCATTGGGTTTCACGGTCTATGCGCGTACCGTGGCGATGTTTCGGCTTGGTGCGGCGGAGGTTCAACGCTTAGCCGGGATGCCGTCGATGCGTTGTATCGGGCCCAAGGGTGACAATCCCTATATTCTGCCGCCAATCCCCTATCCGGACGGCCAAACCTGGTTAAAGCTCGGCGGTGATCCGGTCGATCTTCCGCTCGAAAGCGAGGCGGATATCAAGGACTGGTTCAAATCGGGCGGATCGATTGACGTTGCTGATGGGCTTCAAAAGCAGATCCTTGACCGTATTCGCGACCTCAAGTTCGAAGAACGCCGTGTCGTGCCTTGCATGACCACCTATGGCGACAAGGACCTGCCCTGCATCGGACCGCTTTCGGAGCGCGTAGCGGTGGCATTCGGCTGCTACGGCAAGAGCGCGAAATGTTCGGACGAATTGGGTCGGTTAGGTGGCATGGCGCTGCTCGGTGAGGTCACGGCAAAGCTCGCACCCTGAAAGAGCGCGAGTTCACCTTCGTCCCCAAACCGTTGACGGTATGGCTAATTCGGCCAGATTCGCGATGACGTCCCTCCTACTGCGCGTTATAGAGCAATGACAACTATAACGACCGCGCAGGAATCAATGGGCATGGGATTGACTGCGACCAGGGCCAGATCGGCCAGACGAGACGTCCCGAAGTCGCGCGGCGGCCGGCCGACGAAGAGCGCCGCCATCGAGCGCGATCAGCGGCTGATCGAGGTTGCCACCCGTCTTTTTCTGGACCGGGGCTACGATGCGACCTCGCTTGACGCGGTTGCGGAAGCGGCCCGGGTCAGCAAGCCCACCGTCTATTCGCGCTATGGCGACAAGCGCGGGCTGTTTGCGGAGGTGCTGAGGCGCGAGATAGCGCGTTGGCTTGCGCCGCTTGCTGAAGCGGCCGAGATGCAACTCACGCGTTCCTCGGACATTTCGGTCGAGCAGCGCCTGATCGAGGTCGGGCGCGAGATGCTGATGTTCACCTGCGGTCCTGATGCCGTCGCGTTCAGCCGCATGATGACGTCACAGGCCATCAACTTTCCCGACATTGCCAAGCTTGGCAAGGAAGAAGGCTGGCTGAAGGCCGTTTCCACGACCGCCCGCTTCTTTGATAAATTGGTCGCACAAGGCGCTATGGACATCGAGGATACCGGCATCGCGGCTGAGGTCTTCCTCGACGTGGTCGTCGGTCACACGCACCGCATGGCGACGTTCGGAACGCCGCTGGAGATGAAGTCCGCCGAAAAACGCATGCGTTTGGCGATCAGGCTTTTCCTGGCCGGTGCACTCGGGCCACCGAGCCGCGTTCAGTCCATCCCCAAGGGAACCACTCGGCGACGCCCTTCCCGCTGACAATTCCGTGAGATCGGAATTTCACGTGCGTTATCGCAGGGCGGCATCGTTGACATAACAAAACGATACGGTATGGTTTTGTTATAAGCGAAGTGCGGGCTCCGGCTTTCAATGGTCCCAGCAGGGCTCGCGTCGCTTCGATCGCCGCAAACAGCGGTACAGCCCGTTTGCGACGTTCCGCGGCCGACCCGTCTGCCTCCAAGGGGGTCGGCCGCACTTTCATTTGGACGATCCGGCTCGTCCGCCGGTAGAGACAGGC
Source organism: Bradyrhizobium sp. SRL28 (assembly GCF_018596315.1). Taxonomy (GTDB): domain Bacteria; phylum Pseudomonadota; class Alphaproteobacteria; order Rhizobiales; family Xanthobacteraceae; genus Bradyrhizobium. The sequence goes on from NZ_JAHEAG010000011.1 coordinate 182,254, forward strand.
TCAAGCAGAAAGACTGCAAACATGCATGCGCCGAGAAGTTGGAGACAGTTGCTTGCAATCTTCCTGGTGGCGATCATCCTCCCTGCCCCGATCTATGCCAACGCATCGTCGACCGGCGAGCCAGCTTCGCTCCGCGATGAGACCGGCGATGCCGCCGCGTCCGATCAGCAGGCCGTCAACCGCGAGCTCGCGCTTTTTCGCGGGTCGGCGGTCTCGCTGAGCCAGGCGATGGCCATCGCCGAAGCCCTGCATGCTGGAGCTACGACCGCCGATGTCAGCTTCGACGGCGCGTCGGATGCGCCGGTCTACCGGGTAAAGACCCTTCACAACGACCGCATCTGGCATCACGCCATCGACGCTACGACTGGCAAGATCGTCGGCGGCGAAGCCGCCCTGCCCCTGAAGGAGGTCGCTGCCGAGAACCGCAGCAACCTCGCTGCACTCAGGACGATCCGGCACCGCTTGGCAGATGCCGTTCGCGTGGCGGAGCAAGCGGCGTCGGGCAAGGCCATCAGCGGCGGCCTGATCCGCGAACGCGGCCGGCTGAATTTCGCGATCGTCGTCATGAGTGGCAGCGACCTGAAGGAGGTCATCCTCGAGCCTCCTGGCGCCGCAGGTCGGCGATGACCGGGCCGCGCTGCCCCCGTTGCAGCCCGGATGAGGCCAAAACCCGTTGACGGCAGCTCAAAGCTGCCGCATAAGTCCGCGCCATGACGACGTCGACCAAAGCGACCACGAAAACCAAAGCACCCTCCGGGGGCTCGGGAGCCGTGCGCGCGTAGTCGAACGATCGCATTATCTGAACCGAAGCCCCGCCTGAAAAGGACCGGGGCTTTTTTATTGCCCGCAGCATTGATGCTCAAACAGAGGATAGAACCGTGAGCTACGAACCCGTTGTTGCCATCGCCGGCGTGACCGGCGCAGTCGGTGCCGAATTCATCGCCACCATGGACAGACGTGCTTTCCCGGTCCGCAAGCTCAAGGCGCTGGCGAGCGCCCGCTCGGCCGGCAAGACCATCGACTTTCGCGGTGAGAGGATCGTCATCGAAGAGCTCACCGAAAAGTCGTTTGAGGGCGTCGACATCGCGTTGTTCTCGGCGGGCGCCGGTATCTCGCGCAAGTTCTCCCCGGCAGCCGTGAAGTCCGGCGCGGTCGTAATCGACAATTCCTCCGCCTTCCGGATGGACCCAAACGTGCCGCTGGTGATCCCCGAGATCAACGCCAACCGCATCCGCGAGCACAAGGGCATCATCGCCGTTCCGAACTGTTCGGCGATCACAGCGCTGGTGCCGCTGTGGCCGATCCATCGACAGAACCGCATCAAGCGCGTGATCCTCTCGACCTATCAGGCGGCGAGCGGCGCAGGCGCCGCGGCGATGGAGGAATTGGTGGAATCGACCCGCGCCTATCTTGACGGCCGACCTTTCACGCCAAAGGTGATCCCGCTGCCTTATGCGTTCAACGTCTTCAGCCACAACACCGAAATCGATCCCGAGACCGGCTACAACGGCGAAGAAACCAAGGTGATCAAGGAGACCCGCAAGATCTTCGAGGACGAGCAGATCGCCATCGGCGTCACCTGCGTCCGCGTGCCGGTGCTGCGCGCCCATTGTGAGGCGATCACCTTCGAATGCGAGAAGCCGATCACCGAGCACGAGGTGCGCGCCATCCTGTCGAAGGCGCCGGGCGTCAAGATCGTCGATGACCGGGCGAAGAACTACTTCCCGATGCCGATCGATGCGTCCGGCCAGGACGACGTTTTGGTCGGCCGTATCCGCAAGGATCTCAGCGACGCCAGCGGCCACTCGATCTCGATGTTCGTGTCGGCCGACCAGCTTCTGAAGGGCGCGGCGCTCAACGCGATCCAGATCGCGGAATTGCTGCCGCAGCGTGCGATGGCGTGACGCTGGAATCGTAGGAACCGTAGGGTGGGCAAAGGCGCACTTGCGCCGTGCCCACCATCTTTCCGCATGGCAAGTGAATGGTGGGCACGCTTCGCTTTGCCCACCCTACGGCATCTACGCGCCCGTTACGCGCCAGATGACGTTGCCGACATCATCAGCCACCAGCAGCGAGCCGTCGGGGCCGAGCGTTACGCCGACCGGCCGCCCGTAGGAGACCTTCTCGTCGGGTGCGAGAAATCCGGTCAAAATATCCCGCGGCGGACCGGAGGGGCGCCCGTTCTCGAACGGCACGAAGACAACGGCATAGCCGCTCAGCGTGCTGCGATTCCAGGAGCCGTGCTGGCCGATCACCATGCCGTCCGGAAAGCCGGGCAGCGTGCCTGATGGCATCCAGCACAGGCCGAGTGAGGCGGTGTGGCCGCCGAGCGCATAGTCCGGTTGAATCGCCTTCGCGACCATGGCCGGATCCTGCGGCACGCGGTCGTCCACCGTCTGTCCCCAGTAGCAATAGGGCCAGCCGTAGAAGCCGCCGTCGCGCACCGAGGTCAGATAGTCCGGCGGCGTCTCGTCGCCGAGGCCATCGCGCTCGTTGACGACGGTCCAGAGCACGCTTGTGTTGGGCTCCCATGCGAGGCCCACCGCGTTGCGCAAGCCGCTGCCGAAGATGCGGCTCGTGCCATCGGCCAGATCGAGCTCATAGACCGCAGCGCGGCCCTCCTCCACTTCCATGCCGTTCTCGGCGATGTTGCTGAGCGAGCCGACGCCGGCATAGAGTTTTTTGCCGTCCGCGCTCGGCAGCAGGCTCCGCGTCCAGTGCCCGGCGGGCTTGAACGCCACAAGCTTCCGCCCCTCGGCGGTGATGCGGTCCGCGCCCGCGACGTAGGGAAAGGCGACCACGCCGTCGGTGTTGCCGACATAGAAGGTGTCGCCCACCAGCGCCATGCCGAACGGCTGGCTCAATCCTTCCATGAAGATCCCGCGTCCTTCGGCAACGCCATCACCGTCGCGATCCCGCAACAAGGTGATGCGGTTGGCGCTGACGCCGAGCGCCGCCGCGCGCCGCATCGTCGCCTGCATCGCATAATGGAACACGTTCCTGGGCGGTCCGGCGATCTGGTTCGACTCGGCAATGAGGACGTCGCCATTGGGCAACACGTTGATCCAGCGCGGGTGGTCCAGGTCTTTCGCGAACGCGTTGACCTTGAGCCCGGGTGCAGCGGTCGGCTTCTGCCCGTCGCTCCAGCCCTGGGCCGTCGGCATCTTGAGCGTCGGGATGGCGCCTTGCGGCTTCGCCTCCGGAATCGCCGGCGTGTTGCCCCAGGCCGGTGCAGGCGCAGATCCCTGCGAACGGCGCCATAGCAGCGCGCCGGCGCCGATCAGCGCGACGACGCGCGCAAAAATACCCGACATGTTCATGAAATTCTCCAGATGATCGCGCGCACCCTATCCGACGTGAGAATGCGTTGGAACCTCGTCGTCGAGGTACGATAGCGCCGGCGCATGCGACGCACGCGCATGGTGGCACCGCTGCAACAGCGTTCGTGAGATGCGTAGAAGCCGGTAGTTATACTATCTTGGCGGGAGCGGCCGAATCGACGAGACAGATATTGGCGCTTTTTTGTCAGAGCGCTTCCTCCCTGAACCTTTGCCCGCCGCACTGGCGGGCTTCTTTTTCAAGCCCGGCACGGCAGCCAAGACGCCCGGCTTTGCGTCAATCCCGCGCGCGAAACAGCAGGCAGGCATCCCCGTAGGAATAGAACCGGTACCCCGCCGCAATCGCATGCGCATAGGCGCCCTTCATCGTATCGAGACCGGAGAAGGCCGACACCAGCATGAACAGCGTCGAGCGCGGCAGGTGGAAATTGGTCATGAGAATATCGACCGCGCGAAAGCAATAGCCCGGCGTGATGAAGATCGAGGTCTCGCCGTCGAACGGCTGGATGGTGCCGTCTTCGCTCGCAGCGCTCTCCAATAGCCGCAGCGACGTGGTGCCGACAGCTACTATGCGCCCGCCTTTGGCGTGCGCGGCGTTCAAGGCATCAGCGGTATCGGCCGAGATCGCCCCCCACTCGGCATGCATCCTGTGCTCGGAGGTCTCCTCGACCTTGACCGGCAGGAAGGTCCCTGCCCCGACATGCAAGGTCAGCCGGTGCAGGTCTACGCCGCGGCCGCGCAGCGCCGCTTCCAGCTCAGGCGTGAAATGCAGTCCCGCGGTCGGGGCCGCAACCGCACCTTCATTCGCCGCGAACATGGTCTGGTAGTCGGCGGCATCGCGATCGTCGGGCGTGCGCTTGGAGGCGATGTAAGGCGGCAGCGGCGGCGTGCCGAGATCGGCGATGGCCTGATCCAGCGCCGGTCCATGAAACGAGAACGACAGCGTGATCTCGCCCTCCTCGCCCTTGGCCTCGACCTCGGCGTCGAGATGGCCGAGCAGGCAGACCTTGCCTTCATTGCCGAAGCGAACGATGTCGCCGGGCGCGAGCTTCTTCGCCGGCTTGACCAGCGCGCGCCAGCGCGAGCCGTCCAGCCGCTTGATCAGCGTCGCCTCGATCTTGGGTTCGGTCTCGCGACCGATGCGGCGGCCTTTGAGTTGGGCTGATATCACCTTGGTGTCGTTGACGACGAGCTGGTCGCCCGGCTGCAGCCATTGCGGCAGTTCAGAGACGCTGCGGTCATACAACACGCCGTCGGGCTGCACGACCAGCATGCGCGCGGTATCGCGCGGGCTAGCGGGCCGCAGCGCGATGCTGGTGGCAGGGAGTTCGAAGTCGAAGAGATCGGTGCGCATAGGCCCAGGCCGTCATCGCCCGCCTTGTGCGCAATTGCGCACTGCGGCGGCGATCCAGTACTCACCGTCGTCTCTTATAATGAAAGCGGCGAGTACTGGATGCCCCGCTTTCGCGGGGCATGACATTGGAGTTCGTTACTGCTCAAGCCGCGTCGACGGCCATCCGCGCCTTGACGATCTTGTCCGGATTCTGCACCGGCTCGCCGCGCTTGATCTTGTCGACGTTCTCCATGCCCGAGGTGACCTTGCCCCAGACCGTGTACTGGCCGTTGAGGAAGGAGGCGTCGTCGAAGCAGATGAAGAACTGGCTGTCGCCGGAATCCGGGCTCGCGGCGCGGGCCATCGAGGTGGTGCCGCGGACATGCGGTTCCTTGTTGAATTCGGCCTTCAGCTTCTTGCCGGAACCGCCGGTGCCGGTGCCGTGCGGGCATCCGGTCTGCGCCATGAAGCCCTCGATCACGCGGTGGAACACGATGCCGTCGTAAAATCCCTCGCGCACCAGTTCCTGGATCCGGGCGACATGGCCAGGCGCCAAATCGGGGCGCATTTCGATGGTGACGGGTCCCTGGGTGGTTTCAAGGATCAAAGTATTTTCGGTATCAGCCATGCTCTTTTCTCTTCTGGTTTGGGTGGACGTTTGCGGGTTCGAAATTGGACCGCGAAAGGCCGGCCGGCGACCGCACCGCCTAGTCCCTCGGTAAATGGCAACGGCGTACAGCGTTGCAATGTTTCCATTACCGCAATTCGGTACGCGATCCGGTCGTTATCGCCGGCGTTTGCGGATTCATAGGTAATCCTTGGTTGACCGAGAATGGCGCCCGCGCGGTTGAAACTGACGATGACCGTAATGTCCATCGGGTTGGCGCGCGAGACAGGCGGCGGCCGCCAGCAGGAATACAATTTGGCGTAGACGTCCTTGATGGTGTCGAGCTGCTCCAGCTGGGCCGATGCATGCGCCGCCGACGCAAGCCACACGAGAGCGGCGGCAAACCAGACGGATGGCTTGCAGCGCGGCGACGTCATGGCCTCACTTGACGTCGGATGCGACCTGCACCTTCACCATCTTGTCGGGATCGGCCACAGGCTCGCCGCGCTTGATCTTGTCGACCACATCCATGCCCGACACCACTTCGCCGATCACGGTGTACTTGTTGTTCAACGACGCGCCTTCGGCGAACATGATGAAGAACTGCGAATTGGCTGAATTGGGATCGCTCGTTCGGGCCATGCCGACGATGCCGCGCTTGAACGGCACGCTGGAGAACTCGGCCGCCAGGTTCGGATGTTTCGAACCGCCGGTACCGTTGAAATTCTTGCCGTCGCCGGTCTGCGCCATGAATCCTTCGATCACGCGATGGAACGGCACGTTGTTGTAATAGCCCTCGCGCGCGAGCAGCTTGATGCGCTCGGCATGCTGGGGCGCGAGGTCGGTCCGCAGCTTGATCACGATGCGGCCCTTGGTGGTGTCGATCACGATCGCATTCGCCTTGTCGAGATTGGCGGGCAGCGGCTGGGCGATCGCAGGGGCCACAAAGAACAGCGCGGCGAGAACGGCGAGAATTCGGATCATGAAAACTCCGGACAGGTGATAACGGGAAAGCATCTCAGACTAGCGGGTCAGCCCGCGAATTTGGCCTTGAGGCTGGCGGCGACCGACGCCGGCACGAACGCGGAGAAATCGCCGCCCATCTGAGCGATTTGGCGCACCAGTGTGGCGGTGATCGGGCGGACCGCCGGCGAGGCCGGAACGAACACCGTATGCACGTCGGGCGCCATGGCCTCGTTCATGCCGGCGAGCTGCATTTCGTAGTCGAGATCGGTGCCATCACGCAGGCCGCGAATCATGATGGTCGCGCCCGCCTTCTGGGCGGCTGTGACAGTAAGGTTGTCGTACGTCGTGCAATCGAAGGCGCAGCCAGCCTTCTGGGCGATCGGTCCGCATACTTCCTGAAGCATAGCCAGACGCTCTTCGGTCGAAAACAACGGCTTTTTACTGGAATTGACCGCCACGGCGACGATCAGGCGGTCACACAGGGTGACGGCGTGCCTCACCACGTCCAGATGGCCGTTGGTGACGGGATCGAATGAGCCGGGGTAGAGCGCGATACGGGGCATAGGCCCCATCTACCCCGCCCCGGGCGGCCCGGCAAGCCGGGCAAGGTTCCTCCCTGGCGAGGCTTTATATTTCGGATCGGCCAATGAACCAGTCATGGGGCCCGGGCGTCTCCCTTGGGCGAGCCGGGATTGTTTCGTCCGCCAATGGACGACGAAACAAAACTCGGCCGCGACGAAACCATTTTCGGACTTGGTGAAGACGGCCGGAAACTGGCGCTGGCTACAAGTCCATCCAACGAACGACGGGCCGCGAAGGCCCATGACAGGGGACCGTCATGATCAAGGCTTTTTCCGCAATCGCTGTTGCTGGTTTCATTGCCGCCGCGCTGACCGTATTGCCCGGCTTTGCCCCCCAGGTCGAAGCCAGTGTTCCGCAGGCGCTTGCCAAGGGTGACCGCCTCGATATCCGCACCGTCGGCAAGGATTGCTCGCAGCAGGCCTGGCCGAATTTCGAAGCTTCCTGCCTCCGCGCCGCAGGCTCCAAGTCGGTTGTGCGTGAAGCGCGCCTGGTGACCGCCGACCGGACCCCGTAACGGCAAAAGTCTTCGTTCCGACTGACCTCCAGGGAACCGCAGTATTGGCGAGCAGGGATGCCCCCTGCTCGCCATTTGCGTTCTGGCCGCCTTGGATTAGCGCGTAGCCCGGATGGAGCGCAGCGTAATCCGGGAAAGGTATCGCCAGCGGACAGGCTGATCCCGGGTTCCGCTGCGCTCCACCCGGGCTACTGCCTCAGGCGCGCGGTCTCGCTTTGCTGGAAGATCCCTTCGCGCGGCCGTCTGCCGTCCCCGGATTGCCGACACGCTTGAGCACCGACGTCACGACGTATCGGCCGGCGGGATGGATGCTTTCCGAGATTTCGAACAGGCGGCCGTGCGAGTCCAGATATCGCCGGATCACTTCGAGCGCGGGCGATCCGGCTTCTGCTCCCAGCGCCTTGGCAAACTCGTTCGGAACGACGGTCGCCTCAACCGTCTGATGCACTTCGGAGGCGATCACACCGTAACTGTCTGCAACCATGTCGCAGACCAGGCGGCGGTCTTTTCTGATGTCGCGCACGGCATCCGCGTAGCTTTCTTCGACATAGCAATCGACCCAGGCCAATGGCGGACTCCTGGGCTTTGTCGATGCACGAACGTAGGCGATCCGCAGCCAGCGCGACCCCGGCTGACAGCCAAAGCGCCGCGCCGCCTTGCGGTCCATCACGACGGTGTCGATGCTTCTGATGTCGCGATCCGTCGCCTCGGCAAGCGCCACGAGATCGCCCAATGAGCCGAGCGTCTGCTGAAAACTCTCCTGCGGACGTTCGCGCGTCTCCACTCGCGTGCCGGACCCCTTGCGGCGCGAAACCGCCCCAAGCTCGGTGAGCCGCCGCATCGCCGCGCGCACGGTCTGCCGGCTCACATCATAGCGCGCGGCAAGCTCCAGTTCGGTCGGTATCAGGCCGCCGACCGGATACTGGCCCCGGTGGATCGCCTCCAGCAAATCGCGGGCGATATCCTCGTAAATTGGCATGTCGAAACGGTTCTCGCGGTCGGGGCGACGCTTAGCACGACTTCGGCGGCCCCGCATCCACGCTTGACAAATTTGTACGCATCAATCATATGGCCGGACATATTAACGGGGAGTGAAACAGGCGCATGGCCAGCACCATGTTCGACAGCGTCCTCTATCGCGACGTCTTCTCGACGCCGGCCATGCGGGCGGTGTTTTCCGACGACGCCCAGCTCCGGGCCTATGTGCAGGCCGAAGTGGCCCTTGCGGTGGCCCAGGGCGAAGCCGGGGTCATTCCGCGCGAGGCGGCCGAGGCGATCGCGCGCCTGGCCCCGGCGATCGTGCTCGATCGCGAGCAGTTGAAACGCGACACCGAGAACGTCGGCTATCCCATCGTCGGCCTGGTGCGCCAGCTCTCGGACCAACTGGGCGAAGCCGGCCGTTACGTGCATTGGGGCGCGACCACCCAGGACATCATGGACACGGCGACGGTGCTGCAGCTGCGCGAGGCGGTTGCGCTGATCGAAGCCCAGCTCGCCGAGGTCATGGCCACGCTTGCCGATCTCGCCCGCCTCCATCGCGATACGCCGATGGCCGGGCGAACCCATCTTCAGCAGGCCCTGCCGATCACGTTCGGGCACAAGGTTGCGATCTGGCTCTCGGCGCTGCAGCGTTCGGCCGATCGGCTGGAACAAGCCAAGCCTCGCGCGCTTCAGGCGCAGCTCGGTGGCGCCGTGGGCACGCTGGCGTCACTCGGCGAACGCGGGCTGGATGTGCGCGCCGCCTACGCGCGCGCCCTCGGTCTTGCCGAGCCTGACATCACCTGGCACGTCGCCCGCGACGGGCTGGTCGAGATGGTCCAGACATCAGCGGTGATCTGCGGCGCACTCGGCAAGATCGGCTACGACGTCATGATCCTGATGGCGACCGAGATCGGCGAGGTGTTCGAGCCCTTCTCCTCGCATCGTGGCGCGTCCTCTACCATGCCGCAGAAGCGCAATCCGATCTCGTCGGAAATCCTGCTGGCAAACGCGAAAATGTCCCGCGACGCCGCTTCGCTGATGCTCGACGCCATGGTGCAGGATCTCGAGCGCGCCACCGGGCCATGGCACTGCGAATGGCTGGCACTGCCGCAGGTCTGTCTTCTCACGGCCGGATCGCTGGCTCAGGCGCAATTCATGCTTTCCGGCCTGATCGTCGATCAGGCGGCGATGAAGCGAAACCTCGATTCCACCCGCGGGCTGATCGTGGCCGAAGCGGTCATGATGGGGCTCGCGCCCGCGCTTGGCCGTCAGCTTGCACATGACGAGGTCTATGCCGCCTGCCGCGATGCGTTCGACCGTGGCGAGGCGCTCCTCGATGCGTTGCTGCGGCGGCCGGCGATCGCGTCCGCCCTGCCCCGCGATCAGCTCGCCGCCCTGTGCGAGCCGTCCAACTATCTTGGCACGGCCGGAGCGATGGTCGACCGCGTGCTGGCGCGTCACATCAAACGATAAGCAAAACGATCAACACAAAACGATCAACACTTGGGAGGATCTCTTTATGGCGTCCCGAATTCTTGACCGCCGCGCAGTCACGTTCGGCCTGGCAGGCGCACTTTGCATGCCTTCGATCCTGCGTGCCCAGACGAACTATCCGGACAAGCCGATCACCGTCATCGTGCCGTTCGCCGCCGGCGGGCCGACCGACGCCATCGCGCGCATCTATGCGGAATTCCTCTCGCGCGACCTGGGACAAACGCTGGTGATCGAAAACGTCGCCGGCGCCGGCGGAACGATCGGCTCGACCAGGGCCGCGCGCGCGACGCCTGACGGCTACACGATCCAGATCGGCCAGGCCGGCACCCACGTGTCGAGTGTCGGGCTCTACAAGAACCTGAAATACAACCCCATCACGGACTACGAACATCTGGGATTGCTCGGCGACCTTCCGCAGGTGCTGATCGTCAAGCGCGACCTTCCGCCTGATAACTTCAAGGCATTCGTGGAATATGTCCGCGCCAACGAGGCCAAGCTCAACGCCGGCACCGCCGGACCCGGCTCGTCGGCGCACATGGGTGCCGCCATGCTGAACGTGCGGCTCGGCACCAAGGTCAATCTGGTCTCCTATCGGGGAACGGGTCCTGCGATGAACGATCTCATCGCGGGCCAGATCGATTACATGGTCGAAGTGTCGCTCACGGCGCTGGCCCAAATTCAGGCGAAAACCGTGCGGCCGCTGGCGGTGTTTCGGTCGGCGCGGATTTCCACCATGCCCGAGGTGCCCTCCACCAACGAGTTCGGCGTCGATGGCCTCGACTTCCCGGTCTGGCTCGGATTCCTTGCACCCAAGGGAACGCCGCAACCGATCGTGGCGCGCTTGAACGCCTCGATCCGCAAGGCAACCCAGGATGCGACCCTGCGCGCCCGCCTCGCCCCGCTCGGCCTGGAAATGCCTGAGGAAGCGACGAACACCCCAACCGGCTTCCGCGACTACGTCCAGTCGGAAATCAATCGCTGGGTGCCGCTGATCCAGAAAGCTGGTTTGACGATTGAGTGATGCCTGCGCGTAGCCCGGATGCAGCGAAGCGAAATCCGGGAACTCAATCCGGCCCGCGACAGTTTGGTGAAACGGCCACTCCCAAGGTCGGTGTTTGAGTGTCAGGTCTGCTTGAGGCCCAAAGCCAGCATGACCGCCGGCGCAGCCGACGTCCGCTTTCGGGAGCACCTCTGACCGATCGGACTTGTTTCGCGCCAACCGCTCAGTTGAGCCTCGCCGCAGCCGTCCGCCGGGTCAAATCGGCAATGGCGCCGCCCGACTTTCTTGCGGCGACATGCCGCCTGGCAAGCGCTGTCGCCTCGGCCCGCTGGACCCGCATTCGAAGGTCATGGAGGTCAGCAATCAGCTTGGCCATTTCATCAACGCTTTGAAGCAAAGCCTGAACACGACGAAAACTACTCATATCCCGCCACTCACACCAACCATCAGAAGTTCAGCACATTGCGACCACATGCACTACGAGACAGGATTTTCCTACGCCGGAAGAATACTGTTCGACAAAAGGAGAATGCAGCAAGCCGATGATAGAAAGACCGCAAGGCTTACGACGGCCGAGGCTGAACGGCACAGGAGCGCGATCCAACGGCCCCTGCATCACTGTTCAAAACAGCAAAAAGCTCCCGATCAGCAGGCCCGCAGAAAAGGACCAAAGCCCCAAGGTGCAAGCTGACACGAGGCGCACGAGGTTGCGAACCTGCACCTCGAACTCCGCTTCTGTTGTCTCATGGAACTGAGCTGTCATTGGCATGGCCCTGCCCAATAGGCGCGGCCGGATGTACGCATAAATCATGGTGAAGGTGGGGCATTTGCGCCCCAGTTATGGCAATGAGGGCTCAGGCTTGAGGGCTTCCAAGCGTCAGGTCAAGAATCCACACTGACTGGGCGGCCTATCCATGCAGCAGTTTGCAAGAAGATGACGGCGTCTTTGCGGGAGCTTTCCATGTCCCCAAGCAGGTCGCGGGATACTTCCGATAACGTTCAGATATCGCGACCCACCACTGAAGTTCGCCGACGTTTTTCAGTCAACGGAAATCATGTTCTGGTCGGTCACGGTCTACGACATCGACACGCGCTCGCAGATGCGGACCTATCTCGGCGACCGCGCCGCATCGAGCCTGAAGCCATCGACGCGATGTCCAGGCGCTGTCGGAAGAAGCCTGCAAAGCTCTACACACCAACGGTCGGGCTCCGTCGCAACACGCATCATCGATCTGGCACGCAGTGGCTTCATGGATGCGAGGTGCGGCTATGACTCCGCGGCTTCTGTGAAATGTTGCGGATCGCGCCGGCGTCGGTTGCTGCCAAATATGTGACTGCCTGTGCGCGATAAAGCTTTCAACCTTTCGCATTCTCATCGCTAAAGCGCCACAGAGTGGGCTCCCGATCCCCAGGCTGCATGCCTTCGCAGAGGCGTCCGGAGTTCCACAACTCGGAAATCAGGGAGACGGACATGCAACTCATTCGATCAGACCTCGATTTCATTCTCGCGCAAATTCGCTTCGCTGAAACCGGCGCACCTTTGGAGGACCCTTCGCTTCCGTTTGGACTGCGGACGGTTGACGGCACGAACAACAGCGTGGTGCCAGGCCAGTCGGGCTTCGGCGCCGCGGATCGGGTGTTCCCGCGGATGACCGATCCCGTGTTCCGCGAAGCGGATCTCGGGACGTCCTACTCCCAGACCAAAGATACAGATACAGTGATCGACGCCCAGCCGCGGATCATCAGCAATCTGATTGCCGACCAGAACGCGAACAGCAACCCGGCGGCGGCCGCAGTCGACAGCGATGGCGACGGGGTTATTCCGAACGTGAACCCCGATGGCGCGGCGCCGTTCAATCAGTGGTTCACGTTGTTCGGCCAGTTCTTCGACCATGGCCTGGATCTGGTGAACAAGGGCGACAGCGGGACAGTGTATATCCCACTGCAGCCGGACGACCCTCTCTACGTTGAAGGCAGCCCGACCAATTTCATGGTGTTGACGCGTGCGACCAACCTGGCCGGGGCAGACGGGAAGGTAGGGACTTCGGACGATGTCCACGAGCACACCAACCAGACGACGCCGTTAATCGATCAGAACCAGACGTACACGTCGCATCCGTCACACCAGGTTTTTCTGCGCGAGTACATGCTTGACGCCGACGGCAATCCGGTGGCAACCGGGCGTCTGCTCGAAGGCGCCGATGGCGGCCTGGCAACATGGGCTGACGTCAAGGCGCAAGCGCGGGAGCTGCTCGGCATCGACCTGACCGATGCCGATGTGACCAACATTCCCTTGCTGGCAACCGACCCTTATGGGCGCTTCGTGGCCGGAACTCATGGATACGCCCAACTCGTGATGGCGCCCGGCGCTGACGGCATTGTGGGCACGCCCGACGACATCCTGACAGAAGGCAACCCCGCCAATCCCGTCAGCACCACCGGGGCGATCCGCACCGGACACGCCTTTCTGAACGACATTGCCCATGATGCCGTTCCGACCGACAAGGTCGCGGACGGCGACACGGAGGTCAGCCTCGCGAACCTTGACGGGTCGGATACGAGCGGCAACTACGACAATGAGCTGCTCGATGCCCACTACATCACCGGCGACGGACGCGGGAATGAGAATATCGGCTTGACCGCCGTTCATCACGTTTTCCACGCGGAACACAACCGGCTGATCGGGCACCTGAAGGAGGTGATCCTGGCCGAAGCGGACAATGATCCAGCTTTCGTGAGCCAGTGGCTGAAGCCGGGCGCGGATATCTCCGACGGGATCCAGGAGAGTGACTGGAATGGCGAGCGCCTGTTCCAGGCCGCCAGATTTGGGACCGAGATGCAATACCAGCATCTTGTCTTCGAGGACTTTGCACGCAGCATCCAGCCGAACATCGATGAGTTCGAGGCGCACGACGTCACCATCGATCCCGCGATCGTGGCCGAGTTCGCGCACACGGTCTATCGGTTCGGGCACTCGCTGCTGCGCGAGACTGTTGACCGTCTGGATGCCGACGGCAACGTGGTCGACGCCAATGCCGATGTGGCAGGCGATCAGCAGCTCAGCCTGATTGACGCCTTCCTCAACCCGCTCGCCTATGCGGAGCGTGGCGCCGACGGCAATGCTGCAGCGGAGATCGTGCGCGGAGCAACGGGCGAGGTCGCCAACAGCGTCGACGAATTCGTTACCGATGCGCTGCGCAACAATCTGCTCGGTTTGCCTCTGGACCTTGCGACGATCAACCTCGCGCGCGGCCGTGACACCGGCGTGGCACCGCTTAACAGTGTCCGCGAGCAGTTCTACGCAAAAACCGGAGATCCCGATCTCAAGCCATATGCGAGCTGGGCGGAATTCGGCAGCGGGATCAAGCACCCGGAGTCTCTCGTCAACTTCATTGCAGCGTACGGCGTTCATCCGTTGCTCGCTGCTGCCGCCACGGTGGCGGAGAAACGTGCCGCGGCCGTCACGCTCGTTTATGGGACGGCGGATGACCCGACCACAGTGGCAGACGAGACCGTTGGCCCGGACACTGATTTTCTCAACGGCACTGGAGCCTTCGCCGGTGTCGAGACTGGTCTCAATGACGTTGATCTGTGGATCGGGGGCCTGGCGGAGAAGCCGCTGGCGTCGGGCGGGCTGCTGGGCTCGACCTTCAACTTCGTGTTCGAAACCCAGATGGAAAATCTGCAGAATGGTGACCGCTTTTACTACCTGTCGCGGCTGGAAGGTACGAATTTCCTGAATCAGCTCGAGGGCACGTCATTCTCCGAGCTGGTGATGCGCAACACTGGTACCACTCACCTTCCCTTCGACGTCTTCTCGGCGCCCACCTACACGATCGAAGCCGGCGATCCGTCAACCTATCCGGTCGACGCTGCCGGAAATCCGTTGGTGATGACCAAGCATGGAGGCAAGCTGGGGTTTGTTGGCGACGATCACGTCGTGATCGGCGGCACCGACCGGGGGGACAGGATTCAGTCCGGCGCCGGGGACGATACGCTCTGGGGCGACGGTGGCAACGATGTCCTCGACGGCGCCCTCGGCAACGATGCCGTGATCGGTGGCGACGGCAACGATCGCCTGACGGGCGGCGACGGTGACGACTTCGTCAACGGCGCCGCCGGAAACGACAAGGTATGGGGCGGCGCGGGCTCCGATCTGCTCGTCGGCCTGGAGGGGCGCGACCGCATCGAGGCCGGCGATGGCGACGACGAGGTCTTCGGGGGCCTCGGCAATGACCAGATCTTTGGAGGCGCCGGCAACGACGAGCTGCTGGGGAACGAGGGCGATGACTGGATCAAGGGGGGCCAGGGCGACGACCACCTGACCGGTGATAATGGCAATCCGTTCGGCGAGCCGCTTCCGGACACGGACACGGCCCTATTCTCGGGCAAGGCAAAGAACTACACGATCACTCATAATGCCGATGGGTCAATCACGGTCACCGACAAAGTCGGTGCCGACGGCACGGACACGCTGCAGAATATCGAACGCCTGCAATTTGCGGATCGGATGATTTTGGCAGACGGGTCGACCCCGCCGAAGGGTGGCCATGGCTCTGGATGGTGGGGCCAGCTTCGCGACCCGGTCACCAGCGATCAGACGCCTGCGACCGGCACGAGCGCGGGGGGGCCGGCACGTCAGGGATCTGTGAGCCCGCATGCGAACGGCTCGACCGCATCGTCCCTGGCAAGCCACAGCTTTGCGCTGCTGAATCAGTATATGGCCGGCAGCCCCGGCCGGATCGATCCCGGTCAGATCGAGGGCGTTGTGTCGAATGGCGCCATCAGAGGTCAGGATTCCTTCCTGACCAGACCGCAGCATTGATCCGCTTCCGCACCCGGGCGCACGGCGCCTGGGTGCGGGCAAGAATCCCGATACGCAGTACCGCAACGACCAGCACTTTCTGACGTTCTGCAGCATTGGTCGGGTGCGGTCACGTGTCCGGCCTGTTGATGCGGCAGGTCTGGCCGCTGGCCCTGATGCTCTGCGCGGATCGGGTCCCAAACAAAAACGCGCACTTTGGAAGTCGTGCGTTGACCCA
>NZ_JAHEAG010000110.1 GCF_018596315.1 Bradyrhizobium sp. SRL28
GGCGGCATACCCGAAGTCACTCACGCAAGTCCGCGTCACCCCTAAAAGCGAACATACCGCAATTAGGCTTCATCGAATTTCAGGGTCCTTTTGGAGGGCGGGCCTAGCCGCGGCGACCGCGCCGTTTGAGGATATTCGCAGTCGCGCAATCTCTGCTAATTTTATGCCGATCGGTGCACAAAGGCGTGCAAATGAGCGCCTCGGCGGTCGGCCGCCTCACTGCGGAAAATCCTTCCAGAGCTTGATCACGATCATGACCGTCGAACCGACTGCTACCACCACCGGGCTGATAAACGGCAACTCTTCCAGCAGGCCGACAAGCGCCGCCCGAACTCGGAGACTTCTCTTCAAATGCGCGAAGCGCCAGCCTGCCACACCCATCGGACATCTCCATTTGGCCCCCAGCAGCAGCGGTCTGATTTTCAATGAGAAGCGAGCCCCGGCTATTGCCAATTCGGGTGTTCCCTAGATCAAGGTGAAGGAACCCTTGCAAGGTCGTTGGTCATAGGGACGCGTGTTTCCAAGGCAGGCTTAGAAGGAAATGAGCGAGCAGATTGTGCCCGTCGTGGCAGCCACGCGGCTTTGATTGGCATCGTGCACACCGTGTCTTTGATGCGAATGCGTAGCGGCCCGCCGGCGCGCAAATTCGTCCATGGTGGCCGTCGCCTTTACCAGGAATATCACATCATGTGGAACTGGATGATGCTGGGGCTAGAAAGCAATCGCGTGATCGGACTGCGGATCGCGAAGTTGTTGCGCGGCGGAAAAGCGGCCCAACGTGAAGCCCAGCGCATGGTGAGTGAAAAAATGCTTGCGGCGGCGAAGGCCGGTACAAGCCTGATGGCTGGCGCATCCGGAGACAAGATTGTTGAGCAATATCGAAAAAACGTGGCGGCAAACGCCAAACGGCTCAGCCGGAAGCGAACACGGCGCAAACGAAAATCACTCTGATTTTTTAGCTGCTGGGCTCACTTGCCGCGCTGCTTGAGCGCACCACAGTCTGTACACTTCCTCAATGAAGGGTCGGGCTCGGTCCGCTCTGGTACTAGCTTCGCACCTTCGCGGCGGAAGTGGTCGAGAGCGCGACCCATCGCCTTGCCCTTGAGCGTGTGCTGATCGACCGCCCAGTCGGGAATTGTCGGGGCCAAGTGCTCCAGCGATGACCGCAGGCCGACGGCGGCTGCGAAATGACAGCCGGCGCGGGACTTCGGCGCGCGCGACATCATGCGGATCGCTTGCCGACCATCAATCGGGCTTCGCCGATGGACTCGCGTAGCGGTCCCGCGATGCCGCCAGCGATGCGGTGACGAAGGGGAACACGTGGGGCACGCCAGCGTGTCAAGGTCTTCATGGCAGATGACCTCCAATCGGTTACAGACCATCGTGTGGAAGCCTTTGGACGTGTGCATGAGTTCGACCGCGAATTCCATCGCTCCGCGCTCCATCCCGCGCCGGATCGCCTTCTGCATCGCTGAGACGCAGGTCATCGCGTTGAGGCCGTTCTTAGTCTCGGGGATCATCGGCCACTCCGTCCTGCGTCACCGGGCCGACAATGGTGGTTTCGTCCGCGACCTTTGCCGTGGCGATCGCTCGCGTATCACCTCGTTCAAGTGAAGTCATCGTCTTGGGAGTGCAGCCAGTTCTGTCGACTGCTTCCCCAACATGTCGACCCGCCTTTTTGTATATTCTACAATCACGTCGACAAATTGGAATGGCGACCTGATCGTCGCAAGCTTCTGGCTGAAATCAAAAGCAAATCGCATGTTGGCTTGCGTCAATTCCAGAAGCTTCACTTGATAAGCCACCATGTTTCCCGTCGCTGAGGCAAAATCAAGCCGTCGCATCTGACCGGGGCCGTCTTGCACCGGATTCGCAGCGTTGGGAGCTTCTTGTTTTGGATCGTCATGACGCTCGAGTGGCGACTCAATCGGCCCTGCGGCAACAGAGCACAATAGATTGTCTTTCGCGCTTTTAACAACAGCCTGCTTCTTCCCATGGGTCCGCGTGGCTATGGCGGGGCTGCGGGCGCGCTTTGACGCCTTGGCTGGTTTACGCTTACTCATCTCAGGCTCCAAGAGGTCGTAGATCATTGGAAGACAACAGGCCTTGCGATCTAGCGTTCCAAACGCGGGATTATGGGAGACGCACCGCGCTGGGGGCCACCGGGTTCGGCCAATGAATGTTATCGGTCACAGCCACTCCAGCGTCGGTGCAGCGGACAAGTTCGACGCGCTCACGTTCCTGGAGCCGAGCAGTCTTACGCGCTGTGAGGCCGCAAGGGTTCAGATCGGAATTGGCTGGATGTTCCTTCGAGGAGCGTGAACGATTCGGATCGTTGAACGTTTCTACCCGTCGTTAAAACCGCGCCAACGCGGGGCGGTCGGTGCCTGCGTTAAAGGATTCTCGACATGTGCTTGCGTCAACGGCTCGCTGCTATCGTTCTCCTTAGCATTGTGCCCTTAACGCAGGCGGCAAGCTTGGAATGGCGAAGGTACACAATTCCCGCGACCGGCCTGAGCGTAGATGTTCCAATATCGCTTTTCGAGGAGGACAAGGGCGCTACAGAGGAAACACTTGGCCGCCATCTTTTTACGAAGGATTACCGGGCCAACCTCACGATCCAGTCGTTTCCTAATCCCGATAACGTTTCCCCTGCCGCTTTTCTGGAAAAGATGCGGCCGCCAGCCGATATACAATACAGACGAGTGACACCTAAGTTTTTCGCCGTGTCCAGTGTGCTAGACGGCCACACTTGGTACAATCGATGTAACCGCGCGAAAGGCTTCATGAATTGCGTCCTGATCAATTATCCAGCCGCGGAGGAACGCCAATGGGATGCTATTGTCACGCGGATTAGCTTATCCCTAGCCAAATAGAGCGCCCAGGTACCGAAACAGGCCGGCGGGCTGCTCCTCGAAACTGATCGCAGCCGTGTAGCTCCCGAGCTGTGCAAACGGCGACGGATATTCGCGCCTGACCTCAGCGAGGCGTTCCGAATTCTGCCACTCCTCCAGCGTCAGCGGTCGGGTTGTCGCTGTCGTCGACCGGCGCAGGAACAGGGCCAAGTTAACGTGGCGTGCACAATGAAAATAGCAGTGGGCGCCTTGGACATCTAGGCGAGGCCCGATGTACCGCTTTGGGTCCTTTTCAGACTTGGGCGCTGTTGCGAGGTCCGCTTTACCCCGATGAGCCGACATCGCGGGCTTGACCACGTAGGTCCGAAAAGTGCCAAAAGGCGACATCTGCTCATTACCGGCTTAGGTCAGCTTTACACTCAGTAACGGACATAAGAACGAAGGTTGTCAGCTGCGCCCCGTTCCCTTGGTCAGCCCCTTAAATGAACTGGCGCGCAGCAAGCCTTCCGACGTGATGTCCCGGTATTCAACATCGGCATAGAACATCGGCTCGACCCATGTGGCCTTTGGCTTCCTGATGTTTCGAGTTAGCTTTGATTTCGGGCTAACCACTGTGTCGAGTTGCTTCCTGATCTGGCTGGAAACAGTGCGCGACCAACCGGTCCCAACCTTGCCCATGTACACAAGGTCCTTGCCTTCCTGCTTGCCGAGATAGAGCGCCGCAACACCGCTAGGGTCTTTGACAAAGCCGACGACCGGAAACTTGCCCTTCTGCACGGCTTTGATTTTCAACCACGCTTCAGTTGTTCCTCTAGGGGATTGTCTTGCGATCCCGGTCACGTTGAAGCTGATTCCGGCGTCACGACGACAATGGCCGCGCACGGTAACGACCCTTTACGGCGGTAAGTGTGCGGATGAGCGCAATCGAAATACATCGAGTCGCCCTGGCCCAGCGCAAAGTCCTCTCCCTCCAGGTTCACCACAAGCTCGCCATCCAAAACGTAGATGATCTCCGCGCCCGGATGCTCGTGAGGCTCCGACTGCTCGTCTTCCTTCCCAAACTCAACGTAATAGCCGTTGAGCTTGCGGTCGCTGACCGGATAGTCGAGCGACTCGAAGCAGTAAGCGGGCGAAGTCCGTCCCGCCTTCTCCGGAAGACGAATGCGGTCCGCCTTGCGCACGACCGCATGTACCGGCCGGTCGCTGTCCTCTCTGAAAAAGTGATCGAGCCCGACGCCGAACACCAAAGCGATCCGCAACAAGGTCGGTAGCGTCGGAAACAGATGCCCCCGTTCAATTTTCGACAGCATCGCCGGCGAGAGACCGGTGTGCTCGCTTAGCTGAACCAGCCCCAGCTTTTTGCGCAGCCGCAGCCGGCGGATCTTTGGGCCGATGGCATAGTCCTTAAGGGCCGTGATCAGGGTCTCCGACAGCATGGTTCCGGCCTCATTTCATCCCAGTTCAAAGATGGGGCGCATTTTTATCAGCACGAAAACTACTTTTCATATCACGTCAATATGCTCTTGATGAAAATCAGTTCTACCACCATTCAACAAGGTGCGAGGCAGAACACGTTTCTCCCCTCCCTCGAAACCGGAACGCGGGCCGCCAAGCCGGCCCCGCAAGTCACAGGAGCTAAAAGATGAGCAGAGTAGGTATTGTTTCGAAGGCCGCGGTCGTTATGGCCGTGGTAGCTTTGGCGATCGGCAGCACTTTCGCGCGCGCCAGCAATCAGGACATTGTCGACACGGCGGTCGGTGCCGGCCAGTTCAAGACGCTGGCGGCAGCGCTCAAGGCGGCCGATCTGGTTGCTATTCTGAAAGGTCCCGGACCGTTCACGGTGTTCGCACCGACGGACGAGGCATTTGCCAAATTGCCGGCCGGTACGGTGGAGAACCTGCTGAAGCCCGAGAACAAAGCGAAGCTGACGGCCATCCTCACTTACCACGTGGTGCCGGGCGCGGTGAGAGCCGAGCAGGTAACTAAGCTGGACCAGGCCAAAACCGTCAACGGCGCAATGGTGAAGGTCACGACCAAAGGCGGCAAGGTGACGATCAACGACGCCACCGTCGTAAAGGCTGATACCGCGGCCTCGAACGGCATCATCCACGTCATCGACAAGGTCATCCTGCCGCCCCAGAGCTGATCGGCCATATATCCCCACAAGCGATCGACCGCCGGTCCGCTTTGCTTCAAAGCGGACCGGCACCTTCTCGACAAGGCACCCCATAGGAGATGCGAATCGCTGCTCCTCATCCGAGACAAGAGAAACATTCTTTTGCCGAACAACAGCGACGAAGACCCATTCGAATGAAAATGCGCGCGGCCGAACTCGGTAATTTACTTTTGTTTGTTGCGCTCGTTCTGGGTGGCGGCCTTATCATCGGTTTCGCGACCGCCCCCGGTGCATGGTATGCGGCGCTAAGCAAGCCGCCTTTCAGTCCGCCTAACTGGATCTTTGCCCCGGTTTGGAGCACGCTTTATATCATCATCGCGATCGCTGGGTGGCGTGTTTGGAGAGAGGGCCGCATCAACTCACCGATGAACCTATGGTGGGGACAACTGGCACTGAATTTCGTTTGGTCGCCCATCTTCTTCTCAGGCCATCGCATCGATATCGCCCTTGGCGTAATCGTGCTGCTCCTGATGACGATTATTAGCTTCATGATGATAACCTGGCGATGGGATAGAATCGCATCTCTACTGTTCGCGCCCTACGCGGTGTGGGTGGCATTCGCTTCGGTTCTGAACGGCGCAATCTGGCTATTGAACTAACAGGAGGCCGGATGCGCCGCCGCAAGTCATCGTCAGTGACAAGATGCAGAGAGGCTACCGCTATGTATTGTCTGCGCCGCCCGGGCGCGATTTCGACCCGCAATTCCGGCCCGATTTGACGCCCAAGCAGATGCTGGAACTCGGCGTGTTCTGCGGCAAATACCTCACCGATTGTCGTGACGAGTTTCCCGCGAGTTGGTTCGCGCGGGCGAAGCTCTCGCCTTCTGGCCGCGACTGCCTTTGCAACTATTTCGGCGTGGACGCCAGCCAACGCTTGTCGGAATGGCGGAGAAAGGGCTGGATACATCCGAACGATCCGCGCGGCTGGTTCCAGTGGTATTGTCGATACTACCTAGGCCGGCGCTTGCCTGAGGAGGACACGCGACAGATCGGGCGTTGGAAGGCCATGAGGCGACACGTCTCACAAATCAGGAAGCATTGCGAACCGTGCGACCCGACTTGCCGGCCGTACCAGCGCCAGGCGTTGTTACATTGGGCCTACGACAGCCGGAGAATTTAGACGTCGCGTCTTCACTGCCGCCCCGCACAGCGCGGCACCTCAACCTATGACGCGGTGATTGTCGGGAGTTGTTGCTCGACGTCAGTTAAGGGCATTCGCGTCGGTTTGGTCGGACCACGGCGACTTCCGGTCTACCCCGGTGAACGGACATTCTCAGAATAGGAGGGG
>NZ_JAHEAG010000111.1 GCF_018596315.1 Bradyrhizobium sp. SRL28
CTAGGTGGATTATAACCGACTTGGCTGTGAACGCCTTTGCCGCCGACTTGTTGACCAAAGCCGCGAAAATGACTGCTATTGTCCAGGTCAAAGAAGCTGCGTACGGCCTCTATCTCCAGCGCGGTTTTCCAAGCCCTATCGACACTACCGGACGAGCCACGTCGGCCGCCTTCTAATTGCGAAATCATGCCTGAAACGCACTCACATCGCCTGGCTCGACGCTCCAGGATCCGAATTCGCACAGTCCGCACGGCTGAAGGGCACGGCAAAGTCGCGCTCCAGTTGAGGAACAATCTCGCCGATGCAGCAGCTCGTGCAAACGGACTGGTTGATCACACATCGGGCAACACATATTTGCCGGGGTCCCGGCGAGACTTTAGATTCACTTCCGCGTCCGTCCTGTGCTTTTTTTTGCCGGGTTCGCAGCGATGCTGCGCTTTGGTCCACATGGCGCAGGAAAGCGGCAAACTGTGACCCCAGCCCGCCGGCGGCGCTATTGCTAATCGCTCTGGCCGCGCGCGATGGCAAGCGCGTGCGCGATGACGAATGGCCATGATGTGCCGCGGGGCTGCCGACGCAAAACTCCAAAGGATACGGCAGCGTGAATGGCTACTTTTATTCGTGGAGCTCGCGGATCACCGGGCAGCAGCACGGATCATTCGCAGCATGCATTTGAATTCTCGCAACCGAGCGCACCATTTCAACCCTTTTCGAGCAGGGTTGGGGAAATTCGGCTTTGAATCGCGGTATATGCTTCGGTCCATGAAACCTGAAAGGCCTAGGCTCATTCGTATTGCTGGTCTTCTAGGGCGGGGCTGCGCCCACCCCGGCCGGCGACGCTTGGCTCGTCGACCACTCTTTGCGTAAGCTCGGTTAGGTGATGTCGCTCGCAGCGATCCGGGGCTCCAGCCAGCCTCGACACGTCTGCCGCCCGAAAATGTGGCTATCCGGCTTGAGGAAAATCTATGATCGACCTCGAAATCACAAAGGAAGCGCGAAGGAGGATCAGCAGTCACATCCTCTCGACGCCAATCGTACCCTCGCGGGCACTCTCGGATCTTTGCGGTGGTCCAGTGGGATTGAAGCTTGAGCATCATCAGGCCACTGGCAGCTTCAAATTACGGGGTGCAATCAATGCCATACTTCAGCTGAGCGAAGCCGATCGAGCAAGGGGAGTGGTCGCAGCCTCGACCGGCAATCATGGTCGAGCGCTCTCTTATGCTGCCCGCGGGGTGGGTTCGCGCGCGACCATCTGCATGTCGCGGCTGGTACCGGAAAACAAGGTCTTGGAAATCCGGAATCTCGGTGCGGATGTACGAATCGTTGGCGGCTCACAGGACGAAGCGCAGCAGGAGGTCGACCGCTTGGTGGCTAAGGGGCTTGTAATGCTGCCACCGTTCGATCACCCGAACATCATCGCCGGACAGGGCACGATAGGTCTCGAAATTGTTGAAGCGATGCCGGATGTCAACACGGTTATTGTGGGTCTCTCCGGCGGCGGCTTGGCGGCTGGCATCGCAACAGCGGTCAAGAGTATGCGGCCTTGTGCGCGGGTTATAGGGGTTAGCATGGAACGAGGCGCGGCGATGAAGGCGAGCCTCGATGCCGGCAAGCCGGTGCAAGTGGAGGAATGTCCAAGCCTTGCCGACGCTCTCGGAGGTGGCATCGGTCTTGACAACAAGCTAACATTCCCTATCTGTCGAGCCCTGCTCGATGACGTAGTGCTGCTAAGCGAGAGTGAGATCGCGGCCGGCATTCGTTATGCTTACGATCAAGAACGCGAAATTCTTGAAGGTGCGGGCGCTGTCGGCATCGCGGCGCTGCTCGCCCACAAGATC
Organism: Bradyrhizobium sp. SRL28; assembly: GCF_018596315.1. GTDB lineage: Bacteria > Pseudomonadota > Alphaproteobacteria > Rhizobiales > Xanthobacteraceae > Bradyrhizobium. The sequence continues at coordinate 1,839 of NZ_JAHEAG010000111.1, forward strand.
GCTGGATTGCGAGGGCCGATAGCGGTCGTGCTCTCGGGCCGCAATATCGATATGGAACTGCATCGCCGGGTTATCAACGGGATGAGCAATCCTCTTGGGCAGGAGGTCTGATGCCAAAAGTTAAAATTCTGACAGAACGCGAGCTCAGGCAAATCGTGCCGCTTGACCTCTTGGCAGTGCAATGCGTCGAGGACGGGTTCCGTTGGCTCGCTACCAAGGCAGTGGCGATGCCGCCTATCCTGCGGCTCGAGATTCCCGAACATCGGGGCGAGGTGGACGTTAAGACGGCCTACGTGCCGGGTCTCGACGGCTTTGCCGTTAAGATTAGCCCCGGCTTTTTTGACAATCCTAAGATCGGTCTGCCGAGCACCAATGGCATGATGGTGCTGCTTTCCAGCAAAACTGGTTTGGTGCAAGCGCTGTTGCTGGACAACGGCTATTTGACAAACGTGCGCACGGCCGCTGCAGGCGCGGTCGCGGCAAAGCATCTCGCTCGCAAGGACGCTTCCGTGGCTGCCGTCTTGGGTGCTGGAATTCAGGCGAGGTTGCAGCTGGAGGCGCTCGCTCTTGTTCGACCGATCCGTGAGGCCCGTATCTGGGCGCGCAACGCCTCCAAGGCCCAAACCGTTGCGCAGGAGCTCTCCGCGCAACTGCGATTCCCCGTAAGTACGTATGCGGAACCGCTAAAGGCCGTGGCCGGCTCGCACATCATCGTCACCACGACATCGGCCGATAAACCGATCCTGAGAGCGGCATGGCTGGAACCCGGACAGCACGTGACCGCGATAGGATCGGATGCCGAACACAAGAATGAGATCGATCCGAATGCAATCCTCCGAGCCGATCTGTATGTCGCCGACAGGCTCACCCAGGCGCGCCATCTAGGCGAACTTCGCCATGCCATTGCGGCAGGCGTGGTTGCAGGTGACACAAGCTTCCCAGAACTTGGCGAGATCATCGCCGCGTCGAAAATGGGTCGCAAGAGCGAGATGCAAATCACCATCGCAGATCTCACCGGCACCGGCATCCAAGACACCGCCATCGCCTCGCTCGCGCTCGCACGAGCGGACGCTGCAGGGGCCGGCATGGACTTCGAGAGCTAAGCAACTGCGCGGGCCGGAGCCGAGCTCGCGACTTGCATCGGCTTTCAGGAATTCGTCTTCGGCAGTATGGGCATCGCTGAAATGGCGGTCGAGGAATGAGATAGATGGCGTGGCGTACCGCCGGCAAGCTCGTCTGAGGCGGAGGTCTCAACTACTAATGCGCCTGTTAAAGTCGATGGAAAGCCCGCTAGCCGCCGTTCGGGTGCGCATCGCCCATGGACCTCCGCAGCCGGATCAACGACAAGGTCCCGGTTTGCCAGCTCACATTTGTCACTTGGAATCGGCGAGCATGTTTTCGGCTGCCATCGACAGGATGTCCGGACTGAACCGCTTGCGGAGACGCCCTCCCATCGCAACCGGCCAGATCAGCTTGACGCTCACCGAGTATACCTTCAGGTGACGAGGGATAACAACGGCCCAGGCCGACTCCCATGTCGTGAGCCCTTGTCGAAATGGCGCACTGAGGCCTTATCCTGGCGTCCGCCAGCACACAACCGAATCGCTCGCCGGCTGCCATCGCGCAATCTCGGCCAAAGCGATCTCTGGCTTGGATGGTAGCGTTCGGTATTCGACTGGTACACCGGCGCGCTTTATGCGGCGTCGCTCGTCCAACTCTCAGGTAGGAACAGAGCAATGCGATCATCACCGGTACTTCACCGCGCGCGAGCGTCAGTGACACCAATGCTTGGCAATTTGCCGTTTTGCCAACAGCCAATGCATATTGCGCAGCGACACCGACCGAGTGTTCGCCGTTCTTGCACCGCGTGTCTCGATAACCGGTGCCGCATCATCGCCGCAACGAGCCGGTCTGCCAGATTGAACAGCTCTGTTTAGTGGTGTCGCATTCAAGACACCATCAGCGATTAGTCATGCAGCTGATCGTAAGCGCCCACCGCAAAGCGCTCCGCCATCGGTTGGCGCTCACCAGGGCCCGGCCTTCGCTCCTCGCCTGTTTGGAAAGAAGCGATGTGCGTGCCACGCATGATCCGCTCGATGAGGTCGGGGGTCTCCTCGCGGGCGATCCAGCCTTCGGCTACTAATTCCGAGAGTGCCTGCGCGATGCCAAGGCGGCGATGCAGGTGTGGCCATAGATTGGCTCAACCGCATACTAATCGCCGCCGAATGTGAATATCTTGCCGCTCGGAACGGCCAGCAGAAACTCCTTCAGGAAGCGAACGCTCGCTGCCGGATTGATAATCAATGTCCAGCACATGTCGATCGCCGCATTCAGATAGTATTTGGCCGGCGCGATGAACTCTTTAGTATGGGTAGCCGATATGCATAAGGACGAATCGAGTCTCGGGAAAGTCCTGCAGCAGGCGACAGAAATCGGCGGCGTTGTTGCGAACGTGACCGAGCTGCATCACGCCGCGACCGGCCAGATAACCGGTGTGCAGCTTAACAGGTAGGCCACGCTTCCCAGCCCTGCCAACTCAGTAGCGAAACAGAAAATCCTTCAGCGTCTTGAGGTCCTCGGAACCGATGGAGGACCTGCCGCTGATTCCACCGCCGCCGACAAGGCTCAGAAAGAACCGCGACGCATGCGCCTTGGCCACCGGCGCGAAATCGAGTCCGCGAGAATAGGCGATCGAGCATTTCACCGCCACCGCTCTGAGCGGCCGTATGATGCAGCGCATGGGCATAGCCGGTGTGACGGATGCGGTCCCAGTAGGGTGCGACGAGCCGGTATTTTTCCTCGCTTGATAGATCCGTCCCGAGGAAAACTTCGCAGCGCAGCTGTCGGCACTCCTGCTACCACCAGATCGTCAGCAGCGTAGGTCGCGAACAGACAGGCCCAGTCATCGCACGGCAGCAACTGACCGACCGCGCTGGAAAGGCGCAGGCTTTTCCTCGATCAGATGCTCGTGGGTATCCACGAATGGCGTCTGATCGGCCGATTCCGTGGTCTGCCTATCATAATTCGTCATCATTTCTATTTTCCGTATGTCGCTGGTGAAACTAGCAGGTACACGGCGGAGCTTCCCGAAGCGGATGGCTCGATCAGGCGGGGGGCGATGCGGTTCGGCTTTGCGCCGGAAAGCCATGCTTGTAAGAGGGTATGTGTCGGCGATGTCATGGAGGAAGCATAGCCCCGCCTCAATGCCGAATTCTCGCAATTTAAGCTCAGATATGGCCGGACTTCTGCTGTAGATTGCGTCGATGGCATCGTAACCGGATGGTTGGGGTGGTCTCGGCGCACGTGACGAAGCTCTATTCAGGCCGCTGACCATGAGGATGCGCCCAGCGGATCCGCCTCGACGTGGCGGTTGTCACGGAAGCGACGACCGTCGCCGAGGTCGATCTCTCAAATCGGAAGCAGGTCCCGCCGTGAGACGCGATTACGATGGGCCGAACGGCCTGTCATTTTAGGTCATTGGTGAAAGCGAGTGCCCTGGAACGACGAAATCAAGGAATACCGAGATAAGAAACCTGAGACGCCGTTTTCCGGCTCGCGAGACGCTGTGGTCTGTAGACCAGAGACAAGTTCATCGTCCTGCGTGACCAAGTCAATGCCACGCTTGCTCAGAAGGAGGTAAAAGTCATTTAGCCTTCGCACAACCCAGTTTTCTCGCCGCTCTTTCGTTGAACGTGTCCATCGCCTCGGCTTTCGGCTTCAATATTACGCGCGCAGACTAGATGGGTGCTGCAGAGAATGGCTCGGTCACGGCGATCCCGCCCTTGTGACCCGAAGCATGAACCGTCATCGCCATGGGCGATCATGAGGCCGGTTCGGCCTTCGAGATTGCACCGGCTCGCTAGGGATCTTCGCCTCAAGGCCGCGCAAGCGCTGGTCGATCGAGATCGGCTCAACAATCGTGTTCCATAAGATAGTTAAACGAGCTCGGATCAGTGTGGCGCCATTTATCGCATTGATCGGCATTTCGACACCTTCCTCATAAAGGCATCGCGCCGCGTCCGCACTAATCCCGGGGCGACTCTCCACCGTGGCACCGTGCGGGTTTCACATGACCAATTAGATCTTCTCATGCAGAATGATGACAAAGCCCTACTCAGCGTCCTCCATACAGTTTTGATCGAGCAGGCCAGGAGCGAGGCCATCGTCGCGAGTCGTGGGAGCAGTGTCGCGTTCGGCTAAATCCCTCAAGCCCCCCCTTTCAGCGGTATCAGCACGGATTCAATCCTTCGTTACAACCAGTGATGACCGTAATGAACCTCGTGATCCACATCGTCGTCGATTTGCTGGCTGCGCAATCCATCAACTTGCTCATGCGATCGAGCAGACCCAATTCGATCAG
>NZ_JAHEAG010000112.1 GCF_018596315.1 Bradyrhizobium sp. SRL28
GGACCACAGATTGACACAGAGAGAAAGGATCGGCCGCCCTCGGGCCGATCCTTAGCATGGTGCAGTCGCGCGTCGACCGATTAAGTCACGGGTTCGACTTCGCTAGGCCGCCAAGTCTTGGCGAAGAACGGTTCAAGCGGGCTGTAGAGCCGCAGGCACGGGATAAAACCTTTTCCGGGCATGGTCTGTATCCAGTTGCCCCGTTTGACGTTCGCTGGCTGCGTCGGGCCGAAGTAGACCGTCGTCGTGCCGTCCGCGTTCGCTTCCGCAGCGGGCGATGGAAAGCTCTGGCTGCCCGCGCGCGGGTAACGCTGTGGTGTGTCGAGCATCGAGCGCGTCATGTTGTCGTAAAGCGTGAACGACCAGAAGTTCGCCTGCGGGATGTCCTTCGGCAGCGTCACCTTGTAGGTCTTGGCACCGTCGAAGGGCTCCTTGTTGGCATCGACCATCGTCCACAGGTAGGTCGAGCCGATGCCGGGTAGACGCATGGCCATCGCGGGCGTGATCCCGGTGACGCCGTAGAAGAAATCTGTCCGCGCGTCGAGTGTGCGATAGCCGGTGGGCGGGAACGGCTTGACGCCCTCTGGGGTAATCAGCGGGATCGGCGTCTCGAACTCGTAGCCGACCTCGAACAGCATGTTCTGCCAACCCGAGCCGGGATAGTAGTACAAAGTCGGATCGCGAGGGGCCATAAACAGCGTGCGCGAGTGGGCGTTGGCGAGCGTAAGCGCCTCGATAAGTATCTTCTTCATCCGCGCATCCGGCGCGAAGGGTTTGCCCTTGATGATGCCGATGGCGGCAATCGGCCCCATCAACTCTGGGTCCAGCGACCCTGCTGGCTGCTGCTGCACGACCTCGTTGAGCATTTCGTAAAAGCTGAAGTCGTTGGGCGGGATAGTATTCATCACCTTGCCGGTGCCTTCGTGGAACACGGTCGGAGGCGGCGGCGTGACTTTTCCAAGTTTGGCTTTGCCGCTCAGGAATTCGGCGATGGGGATGCCGACGCCACCGGCCTCGTATGGATAGACCTTGGTGAACTTTCTGATCGCTTCGGCCACGGGCTTCGGGTCGTTGTTCTCCAAAAATGAGCGAGCGAACCATATGACGAAGTTGGTCCGAGCGCGGGCGATATTGAACCCACTAGGCAGAGGACCATCGTAGCCGGGCGGCAGGATAAGATATTTCCCGCCCTCGCCGCGATCAGGCCCCGGCAGACCAATATCGATGACCCAGCGGAACCAGTAGTCATCAATCGCGCCAAGCGCCTTGGGTGGCACCTCGAGCACCATGGGACCCTTGGTCAGGTCGAGCATGCCCATGTAATAGACGGTGTCCGCATTGGCCGTCAGGTACAGCGACTTGGCATCCATCAGCTCGGAGAAGACAAGGACTTCGTTATCCTTGACCCCGATGCTCAGAAAGCCCTTGTGGAGGGCGCGTATGCTGACCCCTTGAAGGGTGTTGGCGAACGCCGAGAACGCATGCGTGAAATCCCGGTGATCATATATCTTGGCGATGGTTTCCTTGCTCGGCATGCCGTCCTTGAAGTCCAGCGTACCGATGCGCGTCTCGACTTTGTCCGGCGTGCTAATCGCCGGAGAGATTGCGGGGGCGGTCTGGGCGGTTGCCAAGCAAGGCAGTGCCAACATAGAGCAGGCCACGATGACTGCGAGGGAATTGCGGAATAGCTTCATGGTTTCATCTCCAATGCTTGTACGCGCGTTTCGAGATGGAAGGTCGCGGCAATGTAAACGGCGACCACGTAGGTAAACTCTCCTCGTCCAGACGACTATGCACATTCAGACAGCGCGTATCTACCCTACGCCGCAATCTCCAGTTTCTCAACGATGGACGCTGTATGGCGATCTACGAAAATGTCGCGCCATTCCACCCACGCATGTCTGCTTCTGGCACATAGCGACCATCCGGGCTGCAACAACGAACGTCTGCTATCGTCAGCAAAGCGGAAATTGACTGATGCCAAGTCGACGCCGCCTTGGCTCAACATGGCTGCATGATGCATTTTGCCTAAAATCTCCAACTCGGCAAAATACCGAACTTCGAACCCATGCGGTCAGGCAGCCCTTAGTGAAAGTTTTCGAGGCCGTGCGGGGGCGGCCAAAACCACTATCACGCCTCGCGGTCTTCCTTGAATGGCACGACCAGCACGACAGTGCAGGTTGCTTACATCAACGATCCGCCCACCTTACGTGACGCCATGTGATACAAATGTCTGAGTAGCTTTAGCGATGTCCCGGACACCAGTCGAGTTGGACCGGGATATCCTCCGTCAATGGATCAGAGGAGTCTTTGCACCGTGCCCATTCATCAGCTTCGGCTAGCCAGTACTCAAATTCTTTCTTAGCGATTTGAGCACGCTCGCGGCACATGGTTTCCAAAGCTAAGAATCGCTTCCTTGAATCCACAGGGCGGCCCCTCGAACTGATTTACAAACCGTAATCCTCTTGAGGAGGCGGGATACTTACCGTTCTGTAATAGACTTGACAGTTTCGTGAGTGATGATCTGGACGACGTCAATCTGAGTCAGAAGTTGCTTACTTATTTGTCACTGGATGTCACCGGTCGCCTGAATTAATGCGGCCAGCAGATGCGATACTTTTTTCATATCTTTGACGGTTCAGAACTCCATCCTGATGATGTGGGAAGTAACCTACCAAATCTTGAGAGCGCAAAACGCATGGCCCAAGTCGTCGCTGATGAACTAAAAAAAGGCGGTCAGTTTTCGCAGTCGAGTTTGGTAATCGTTGCGGACGCGGACGACAAAATACTCTTCGAGTGTGAAGCCTCCTAAAAGAGAACGCGCTGCACGAGGTGACCAAAGACACCATCATGTTTTGCCGTCTTACGTGAGTGGCACGGGTGACAGAGCTAATGAAGATTTCTCGCGTCATCGGTGCCGCCAGCTTTGCGGCCAGCTTATGGTCCAAAGTGGTAACCTGCCTTCCATGGCCGTGAGCAGCCCGTGCAGGGCGTCTGCGGAGTAGAGGCGCGCAGGGTTTGCCAAATAACCTCTAGCGCTGGGCCGGGCTGCCTGCCTACGCCGCTGACATATGCACATTGCGCACCACCAGCCACGCGATAGCCACACGCGCAGATGCATGAATGCTTAATTTGATCATTCCAGTTTGATTGTGCACGCGAACCGCCTGGTCATGCGATTGCCATTGTCATGCCTCACAAGACCCGCTTTACAAAAACCGGAGCAAAAATGGCTAAGGCTAAGAAGATTGTTCGTCGCGAGTGGACCAAAGCGGACGTGAAGCAATTAAAGACAATGGCGAAGGCGAGAGTCGGAGTTACTAAGATATCCAAGTCGTTGAAAAGGACTCCGGGCGCTACATCCGTGATGGCGGCCAAGCTTGGCGTGTCGTTGTCGATGCGACCCTAAATGCGTGAGCAACCGGGCCAGGCACGGTACATCCGCGTAGCCAGCCCGTTCCGTGAATTGGTGGCTACCATGGAGAGGATTTGAGACTCACACCGTGGTCAATGAATATTCAAGCCACCCGGTTACACAGGCCGAGCGCGTAAAGAAAAGCCGTCGCCGCTCTCAACCCGGCGACGGCTTGTTTCTGCTAATCTTATCGCTGAGTGCGTTTCTTGATATTGCGCCGGGCAAAATCCGCTCATAAAGACCGATTAGTTGCTGCGGTGCATGAGTCTCTTTTTGGCACCTTTGAGACATGCCCGCCTATCCTGAGAATGTCCGTTCACCGGGGTAGACCGAAAGTCGCCGTGGTCCGGCCAAACTGACGCGAATGACCCGATTCGGACGTGGGCATAGCCGGACATCGGCCCACAATTGTGCTATATGAACGTTCAATTTCGCCGAGCCCCGGGGGTGCATCTTGAGCAGAGAGCACGTAGAGCGGCGACTGGCAGCGATTCTGGCGGCGGATGTTGCGGGCTCTTGCCGCTTGATAGGGATCGACGAAGAAGGCGCGCTGGCGCAACTGAAAGCTCTGAGAAAGACGCTTTTTGATCCCAAAATCAGCGATCATCGCGGGCGCATCGTGAAGAATACCGGGGACGGCGCTCTCGTTGAGTTCGGGAGCGTGGTCGACGCTGTGCGATGTGCCAACGAAATCCAAAGCGGCATGGCCGAACACAATACCGATGTGCCGCAAGACAAACGGATCGAATTTCGCATCGGCATTCACGTCGGTGATATTATCATCGCAGAGGATGATATCTTTGGTGACGGCGTCAATATTGCAGTGCGTCTCGAAGGGATCGCAGAACCGGGCGGCTTTAGCATTTCCGACGACGCGCACCGGCAAATTCGTGGCAAGGTAGATATCATCCTTGAGGATACAGGTTCGCAATCTCTAAAGAATATCGCCGAACCGATACGGGTCTGGCGCGTGCGCATTGCCCCAATCTCTTCCCCGGCAATGGTAACAAACCTGTCGAGCGAGACTGCGCAGCCGCTCCCTCTCCCCGACAAGCCCTCCATCGCGGTGCTGCCGTTCCAGAACATGAGCGGCGATCCGGAACAGGAATATTTCACCGACGGCATGGTTGAGGACATTATTACTGGACTGTCGCGGTCCAAATCGCTTTTCGTCATCGCGCGACACTCCACCTTTACTTACAAAGGCAAGGCCGTCGATATCAAGCAAGTCGGCCGTGAACTTGGCGTTCGCTACGTGCTCGAAGGCAGTGTGCGCAAGGCCGGCAATCGCGTTCGTATCTCGGGACAGCTCATCGATGCCGCAACAAGAACGCATCTCTGGGCCGACCGGTTCGACAGCCAGCTCGATGATATTTTCGATCTGCAGGATCGGGTCACCATGAACGTGATCGGCGCAATCTCTCCTAAGCTTGAACGCGCCGAAATCGATCGAGCAAAGCGCAAACCGACCGAAAGCCTTCAGGCCTACGACTATTATCTTCGCGCGCTCGCTTGCGTTTATCGGTTCGCCCGTGAAACGAACATTGAAGCGCTCAAGCTGACCAAAATTGCCAACGGTATCGATCCCGAATTCGCCGCAGCGTACGCGCTCGGCGCTCGTTGCTATGTACAAAGGAAAGCTTTCGGCTGGAGAATCGATACTGTTGCCCAGGAGATAGCTGAAGCCCGGCGGCTCGCGAGGCGGGCGCTCGAACTCGATAAAGACGACCCATCGGTGCTTGCACTGGCCGGAGCTGCGCTGGCTGACGTAGTGGGTGAGGTTGAGGAAGGCGCGGCCCTCGTCTCGCGGGCGATAAAGCTAGACCCGAATATGGCTGCCGCACGACATTGGAGCGGTTGGATCCACCTTTATCTGGGTCAGCTAGATGCCGCGATCAAGCAATTCGAGTTCGCATTGCGTTTGAACCCGCTGGATCAACGGATCTTCAACGTCCAGACCGGGCTGGCCTATGCTCATTTTTTCGCCGGCCGCAATGAGGAGGCCTCAACGTGGGCGACAACTGCTTTACGGCAGCAACCAGATTATCGGACCGCACAATTTATTCTGGCGGCATGCCATGCGATGTCTGGACGGATTGAGGAAGCACGAGAGATCTGCGCGCGTCTAATGCAATTGAACCCGCCCCCACGAATTTCCGGATTCAGGGACGAAGCCCCATTTCGCAGGGCGCAAGATATCGACAGATTGGCGCAGGCTTTCCGGATCGCGGGGATGCCGGAATGACCGTTATTGGC
>NZ_JAHEAG010000113.1 GCF_018596315.1 Bradyrhizobium sp. SRL28
ACTAGGCGTTGGGATGTATTTGCTGCGACCCGGACTGCAGCCTTAGGTAGACGCCTTGCAACTTAAAGGTCTGAGGAGGAGATGAGATATGCCTCACGATACATCCCAGGAATGGGAGATCCGCTGCGATCTGGCTGCGGCCTACCGCCTGATCGCCCATTTCGGCATGGACGACCTGATCTCCACTCATCTTTCGGCGCGCCTGCCTGGTAAGGATTATCGCTTCCTCTTGAATCCTTACGGCTTGATGTTCGATGAAATCACGGCCTCGAGCCTCGTCATCGTCACCCCTGAAGGGTATGCTCTCGAGGAGGAGGAGGAGTCTAAGATAAATAACGCGGGCTTTACGATCCATTCCGCCGTGCACATGAGTCGTGACGATGCTCAATGCGTGATACACACGCATACTCTGGCTGGCATGGCGGTGGCTGCGCAGGAGCAGGGGCTCCTGCCCTTGAACCAAAAGTCGATGGCCTTCTCCGGCGGCATTGCCTATCACGACTACGAAGGCTTCGCGGTTGATCTCGACGAGCGCGAACGCCTGGTGCGTGATCTCAGCAACAAAGACTTGATGATCCTGAAGCACCACGGATTGCTCTCGATCGGACGCAGCGTCGCCGAAGCCTTCCTCAACATGTACCAGTTGGAGCAAGCCTGCCGTATCCAGGTCGCGGCTATGCAAAACGGGGAAAAGATCATACTGCCGTCCGACGACATCGTCGCTCATACGGCGGCGCAGTTCAAGCATATTGGCTACAATAGGAGCATGCGTCCCTGGGCAGCGCTCAAACGCCGCCTCGATCGCATCAGCTCGGACTACGCCACCTGATGCTCCGCCAGGGTCCCGGCGAAAGTTCAGGCCCGATCAGGCGGCAGATGCGGCTTCAAAGCAGATCGGCTCGGCTGGTTGCCACAGCCAACCCGTTAGTAGAGCCAGCGCGCCAGGAGCGCAGAATTTCTGACGCAGCTGGCAACGCTATGTCAGAAGGTTGGCGAGCTGCTCGTGCTCTTGGTCAAACTGCGCGCTGCAACAACCTGAGCGGACCATCAAGAGCTTAGACACAGCTGATCGTGGGATCGATCTGAACCGCGCTCTTGAATTGCTTTGCGAATCCGGCTGCTCAAAAGCATGATGGCGGCCGAGATCGCCATGACCCACATCCTGCTGCCCTGATAATCCTTCCGATCCCGAACGCGCTCCGGCAGATTACCTACCTCTCGCTGGTGTGCGACGTTTTTGTCTGGGCGCCACGAATGTGGGCACATCCGCCAAGCCATCCTGCGCTAGTCAATCGCATCGGGGGGTCAAGGAATAGCAGGATGAACCAAGCGGTCGGAGGCAGGAGGCGGAGGGCAGTCATCGCAGTACAGCTGGGAACTGCCATCGTTTGAAGATGCCAGGGTAGGGTTGTGCCGTGAGACAGCTGCTCGATCAGCCCCGCCAGCGTCCTCGATCAGGTAAAGTATCCCCCGGCAAAGCCGAGCGTTTAGGAATTGGCTCTCAAAGCTGCCGTAGTCTAACCCGCATCTCTCATACCGCTGCCAATAGCGACGTTGAAGACGCGAGGCTCCAAACCGCCCAATTGCTCCGACAGATCGCTTGCCAGCTACCAGACCAACCGACCACTGTCTGGATGGTACCCTCCTCCATTAGTAATCTGCGCTCTTGGGCCGCACTGAGAATGCGGGCTAACCAATCCTCGATTTTGTTGGCCGTCTGAAGGCGGCCTTAGCGCCGCATGCTCAGTTGGTCGAGCCGAGCATCCGCGGCCTGCTGCTTGCGGATGTACTGCCTGATCACCGCTTCTTTTCGACCACCGTAGGACAAAGTATCCCCTGGCCCACAAATCTTGCCGCACGAAGTTGCGTTTCGTTCACCGTAGTACGGGCCAGGTCGATCGCACTCATCCGATTGATGTCCCTGATCACTTGCAATGCCACATATTTGGGTGGGATCGAAATCATCATGTGAACATCATCTGGCATCAAAGCTCCTCTTCGACCCTACATCCGTTTCTGCATCGCCAATCTACGGCACACCTCCCGAGATGCCGCCTCAACTCCGCGTACAGCGTATGCCTAGGCTCTCGTAAGCGTCCATCCCGAAACTCGCTCTCCTACGCGTGGTCACCTGTCGTGAGTTTCGTCAGCGGAAATGTCGAACTTCTGCTGCCGGGGGCCTCTCTTGGTAGGCTGGTTCTGCGTCGTATCCCTGTTTCGAGGCGCCGATTACCACCTGAGGGGCTGGTTGTTTTTCGCTCGGATGATGCATCGGACCGCCGCACGGCACCTTCGTCCACTCACCAAACCAGAGCAAACGAGGGCCAAAGTTCGCCGCCAGCTTTGCTGACCTCCAACGCGATTATTCCGTACATTTCCGTCTCAGTCGCGCCTTCGATCACCAAATCCTGAAACGTGCGCACACCCAACTAGCGCTGACCCTGAACAGTCGAACTGAATGATGGGCCTGAGCGAAGTCAGGTCGTCGTCCGAAATGCTGTCCATTAGCGCCGCGGCAACCGGGCTTTCGTCGACCAACGTAACCTTGGGGTGCGCGTGGCGTCGAGCGCGCCCGCGAGTCCCGCCCGTCCGGCGCCGACCACCAAAAGATCGATGCAGAGCATTCATTTTTCGGAATGTATTCCGAACACTGATGTCTGACGGACGGAGGGCACCGACGGTGGTCACGGCGAATGTATTAGCTGCGCGAACGCGAACTTGGCTGGAAGACTTCAGCGCCAGCGCTTCTGCTCGCTGTCGTAAGCACCGGCAATCGGATCGCTAACGTCCATCAGCTCTCGTTTAAGCACTTTATTGCTCGAGACGGTTCTCGGAAGCGCCGGACTGAAGGCGATGTACCGCGGCACCTTGAACACGGCGAGGCGCGCACGAGCGTGGTCGAGAATACGCTCCACAAGCAGATCGTCTCGCCTGACACCTTCTTTTAGCTCCACGTAGATCTTGATCTCCTCGCCCTTCTTGTCGTCGCGAACAGGCACCGCAGCCACATCCGCGATCGCGGGGATCTCGCAGACGATCGCCTCCACCTCGCGCGCAGCGATGTTCTCGTCCAAGCGACGAATCACGTCCTTCTTACGTCCTACGAACCAGTAAAAGCCATGCTCGTCGCTCCGCAACAGATCACCAGTCTTGAACCATTCGCCCTCGAAGCATTCCGCATTCGCCCTCGGCCTATTCCAGTAGCCCTTCAATATCCCACGACCCCTTACCCAGAGCTCGCCAACTTCGCCGACCGGCGTAGGTGTACCATCGTCGTTCACCAACCGCAGCTCCCTAAACGGGGAGCGAATCCCGACCGAGCCGGACTCGTCCATCTCTTCTATCTCGGGATATGTGGCGCATCCGATTTCAGTCATCCCGAAGTAATTCAGGCCGCGCACGCCAAACTCCTCCCGGAACCGGCGTACCGTTTCTGCACTCCAGCAGCGCTGGGTCTGGGCGACCTGCCTCAGCCACCTCGGTACGTCTGCCGCGGCTTCCGCTATCAGCCCGGGCAGCGTACAACACTCAATGCGATACGTCTTGATCCAACCGATCAATCGTGACGAGTCCATTTCCGAGGCCAAGTACAGCGTGCCGCCTTTTTGATACGATGTCAGAAGAAGCCATTGCCCATATACATTGTGGAAAGGCGACCAACACAGATATCTTTTGTAAGGACTCAAGTTGGAAAGTACGTACGAGACTATGGCCCAATAGTCGTGCGTCAACATGACGCCCTTCGGAAAGCCCGTTGTTCCGGAGGTGGATTGGATGTTCAATAGGTCGTCAGGTCGGACATTCTCGTCGATTGGCGAGTCGTCAACGTTCTTGAGCAAGTCATCGAGGGTCGTAGCTGTCGCGGAGGGCTGTCCGACAACAATTACCCGCTCCTTGGCGAGGTCTTCCGGCCAAGGATCCATCGCGGAGAATACTGGCCATGCGGTTTCGTCAACGACGGCGAATTTCGCCTGGGTATCGCTGAAAATGTATTCAACCTCCCTTGGAGTGTACAGGTAAATCGGGACCATCACCGCACCGAGTTTTGCAAGCGCGAACCACAGGATCGGGAATTCGATGCGATTGGGAAGCATCACCCCGACGCGATCGCCCTTGCGCACCCCGAATCCGCGCAACGCATGTGCATAGCTGTTGGACCTGCGGTCCATCTCGGAGTAGGTCGCACGCTCGCCTCGATCGAAGACGTCGATGGCGATCGTTGAGCCGTGCGTTCGCGCTCGCACTGAAACGAGCTGGGTCACTGTGATGGTCTCATATACAGACTCCAGCGCCTCGATCCTGCTCAGAGCATTTGTCACGTGCTCCCGCAGCTCGCTTGGTGTAGAGGGCATCGTAAACACCTCGTTGGTTCAGGGGACAAACATCGGCTGCTTGGACATTCCTCGAGGCCACCATTGTGGGAACGGATCCTCACCCTCCCAAGCAATCGGCGTACCACAAGAGCGGTGTGCGCGCGCCTTGAAGAGACGCCAAATCCTTGTGCTTCGAGGCGCGCCACCAGAATACTTACACCTCGGTGTCAGGCTCCGAACATTGACGTCTTCAACCGGACGCGGCCGAACACGACAACAAGACGCGTAAAAAGACGATCGTGCTTCTCGCGCCGAACGCTTGCGACGAAGGTTCTTCCAAAATTCTCATAAAGCTGGAGCCTTCTAGGAATCGACACTTCACATGGCCTTCGCAAATAGCGAGGAGACTCGTCGCTCGAGAAGATGATGTCATGCGCCAACTCTGCGCTTATAGCAGCCCTAATGTCGAAATTGCCCTCAGAGCTGGGGCGAGCCTGCCGTTCCAACGAATCTCGGCAAACTGGAGCGCTTTCACAGCCTCTGGATACGTAGCTCGACCGCTCCGGCGCGGTTTCAAGATTCAATCGGCCCTTCAGGTTGCGGTTTTTCCCGTCAGCCCTATGAACGCAGCAAGGAGACCGGCCGTAAGGGAACACCTGGCGCTACAGAGCAGCGGCACGGCGGCCGTGCGCGTTTGCCCACGCGGTCCACCGCAAGGACTTCCGGCATCAAGCGGCCAGGTGTGGTCGCTATGCTGCTCAGTCTCGTGCGGCGATGGCTTCCGGTGCTCGCCGGGCGTTTTGAGATCGGCAAGTTGTTCCTGGCGAAGCGGCCGGCGATGCCGACGCGACGATTGGACTAGGAGCTCGACACTGAGGTTTTGACCCGTTGAACTTGGCCTGATTTGGCTGAGGGCTTTGGATAGGGGCGCGCCAGTTTGGTGCCTTTTCGGTTATGAACATTCTTTTGACGCGGGCGGGGTGGGAATTGCGGCGTTCTCTTAGGCGGCGATCTCGGCGATGAGACCGCGACACTGTCGATGCGCCGATTGAGGCATTGGGCGAAAACGCCGATCTCGATCTCGACGTCAGCTGGCGTACTTTGGACGTGATGGAACTCCAATCGGCGCAAGATCCGCTGGCTTCGTCGGTCGGAAGAGCCTGGTAGAGCGTTCTGGTTTTGAAAATCCCAA
>NZ_JAHEAG010000114.1 GCF_018596315.1 Bradyrhizobium sp. SRL28
GGCCGGTGAGGACAAGGCGTACGATACCGCCGATCATGTCGCCAATCTTCGCGCCATCGGCGTGACGCCGCATGTGACACAGAACCAAGCCGTCACCAAAACCGGCAAGAACCGCAACAGCGCCATCGACGAACGAACCACGCGGCATCCGGGATATGGCATGTCGCAATCACGCCGGGCGATGGTCGAGTGCATTTTCGGATGGGGCAAGCAGCATGGCACCATGCGCAAGACCAAACATCGTGGCATCGCTCGCGTCGCCGCCAACTTCCTGCTCAATCTGATCGCCTATAACCTGATCCGCATTCCAAAACTGATGGCTGCGTAGCAGTGAGGGTGGCAACACCGCCCTCACGCAAAACAAAATTGCCTCAAACTGGCGGACACATCACCTGAAACTTTGAGCAACGGCTCCACGAAACAAGGAAAAGCTCAAATTCTCTGCTTTTTCTGCAGACTGTTAGAGTTAGGCACCAGTTGAGGATTTAGCCATGCAGACCATGCTCACGGTTCGAGATGGACACTGGAGGTAACTCGCCATATCTCCAACCGTCGAATGGACTGCTGCCGAAATTCCCGCTTTGCTCGGCCAATCCTTTTACTGCCACGATACGCGCGCGGCGCGATTTGGCCGCCCGCAGATGGCGGGCGGAACGAACGGCAGTTTCTCCTGGAGCGCGGTGGAAATGCCAATCCACTCGTAGTGTCTGTGTGGGACGAAATGTCGCCTGTCGCATTCGGCACCTTGACTTTTACGACAAAGATTCCGGCTGATGCGGCCACCTCGACCCCATTAGGCAGCACAAACTTCCCGCAGCCCCTAGTCGTCCTTCGACATCTTGTAGGAACAATAGCTGCAGAGCTCGCTGGACTCGTCCGACACGTTGTCTGGGGTCAGTGACTCGCCGCACCGAACGCAAGCTTCCAGCTCCATGAAGCAGTTGACGCACTGATTTTCATCTTGCCACGTAACATACGTCTTCGTGCCGCATTCGGGACAAAGTCCGACCGGATCTTGCCCGCCTTCCTTTACGGCTGAATGGCTCTCAAATTCGAAATGTGCTTCAAGGGCTGTTTCCATGAGCGTGATTGCATCGATCCTGGCGCCGCATTGCCGACACTCCGCATCGGCAAAGCCCGATCCCTTTCGGGTCTGATCGAGCCGATAAATCAAATGTGAACCGCATTTGTTGCAAGGCCGTGCAGCTTCAGACAGTGCGGCCGATTTCCATTCGACACCATCAAACGTTTGCGTGCACTGCTCGAGCTCACTGTCGTAGACCGCTTTCACTTCAAGCATGGTTAGCCAGCAGTCTCCAAGATGAGCCCGGGGATCCTCGTTCATCTGTCGGAATAGGTCGATAACCACTGGGGAACGCCTTGGCGATCGCTTCCCGGACCGTCTCGCGGCTCGCTTGCGTGTAGAGATGCTCCATATCGTTCCGGATCCGATTAAGCTCGTTCAAGGCTTGACGGTCTATCTTGAGCTTGAAGGTGGCGAAGCGCTCGCCGATCTCATGAAAATCGACGGTTCTATTCCCTGGAGAGAGTTCAACCCCGCCTTTCCCGTCCGGCAGCGGCTTGAATTGCGTCCCTAGGACATCCTTGATCTTCGCCTTCGGCGCCGCCTGGACCAAGACCTCCTTCGCCAAAAGTAACGTGCCGGCATAAAAGTTACGGACAGCCGACAGCGCGCGCTTGGGCGCGTTTGCCTCGTAATCCTCGTTCCCGAGCTGAATAGATTGAATGGCGTTATCGAACAGACTGTTCATATTGCTCTGTTTCCGATGCGGGACCATCGATCAACCTCCAGTTGGGTAAGTGGGCAGGTCCACTAAACGCACGAGAATCTAAGGCGCTTCAACTGATAGGATTTTCGCTTCCGTCAGGACGCGACGGTACAGACCGACGAACTGGCTGACCAGTCCCCAGTCCTTGTTCGCAGGCTTGTTTCCGGTCAGTGCCACAAGCACCCACAAAAGGTCGCGATAAGCCAAAGAAAACGCGGAAGCGATCAAATCCTCGAGCGTGTCTTTCATTTCGCCGTAGCCGCCGTCAGTTGCATAGAGAAGCTTGTTTCGAAAATCGGCGCGGGCGGAAACGAACTCCTTCACCGTCATGCCATTCTGTTTCGCAACTTCCTCCGAAAAGTCCTTCAGCATCTCTTCGACGATGGCGTCGTCGTCCAAGTCGTCTCGCGACACGGCGAAGTCCAGCGGGTTTATTTTGATAACCTCTTCCCCGTCCTCCTTCCCGATGGACAGCTTCAACTTCTCTTGGTCGAGAACAGGCTTGATCGGCATCCGCAGATAGTTCTCAAGACCGTTAAAACTGACGCCGTGCTTGAGCATGTCTCCCAATACGAACCGAAATTGCGAGAGTACGGGGTAAAAAGCCAACTTCACGTAGTGGTTTTTGAACTTCTTCACGAAGTCCCGATGCTCGGGCATATCGTCTTCGTTGAGCTTCAGAAGCTCGAAGACTGCGACGACAAGCTCCTCTTCCGCAGCTATGCATCGGATAGCGCCCATGGCGTCGTCCACGCCCCTGAGGCGCAAAGCCTTGTTGAAATGATCGAGCGCTTTCCCGATGCGCGCACCGACCTTCCGGGGAGAGTGCTCGAACAGGAAGTCGACGAATTCCTGACCGATCAGATCGGCAAATGGCTCGGTGTCCAAGCCCTCGCCGGCAGCATCATTGTCTGCTTCGCCTATGGTCTCCCGCTTATCCGTCATTTCGAAGCGTCCTTAAGCCAAAGCCCCGCCTGCCAGCGCTCCGCTACGGCCACTTCCTAACCCTTGCTACTGCGTCGAAATCGATATTAGCGACAGAAGTCGGCTCACCTTCGTGTGTTTCAGTCATTCGATATGGGCTTCCACAACTTGTGAAAGGCTATCACCCCGCGTCGGCCCCATTGAGTTGATCTGCTTTTTCATGACAGCTGACGCCTTGAACACAACGACATTGCGCGGCTCAATAGGCACTTCAACGCCGGTCTTCGGATTTCTGCCCAGCCGCTGAGCTTTCTTCCGAACCGTGAACGTACCAAAAGACGACAGCTTGACTGTTTCCCCACGTGCGATGCAGTCGGCTATCTCATTTAGAACTAGTTCGGCAAAATCCGCCGATTCTCGCCGCGACAAGCGGACTTTCCGATAGATCGCGTCGTACAGATCGACTCGGGTGATTGTTTTGGCCCCGCGCATATTGCTGCCTCCTTACTGAAACTGTTTTGATTATGGCTGCATTCAAGCAGCTGCATATGGCCAGGATCAAACCCCGTTAACCTCTTGCGGCAGGGTACAAGATCGCCCTCTCGTCGCCAATAACCAGCTCGCGAACCCGTTCGGCATCTTCAACTCGCGGAAGCGAATGGGCGATGATCAGTCAGAATCCTACAGGACTAGCCGCGAGGCAGCGCGGGTGCAGACACGACTGCATGACTTTATCCGCCGTGGCGTCGCCGACGCGCTCGCAACTGCTCGCGCAGTCGCCACAGCTTTGACGCGGGATCGCGTGCTTGAGTTTGTCGGGCGCATCTACGAGCAGGCGTTCGGAACATTGCAGATCATGGGCGACGTTAAAGCGGAGGCACGATGAGGCGACACGTCATCATGGCCGTTTTGGTCCCGGCGACCGAAGCCGCATTCCGCTCGGCGACGGCGAAATCGCAACTCGGCTCGACCTGATCGCCGGTGAGAAGTCGTTCGACCACGGCATCGAGTATAGAACGTTTGCATCAAGGAGTCCGGTTACCGGTCTCGGCATAGTTCGCCTCGAGATCCTCGGTATCGGCAGCTATTTCAGCCGCAGCCTTCCGGCGCTGCTCCTCATGCTGCTTCAGGCGCGCGACATCTGCGACACGGATTCGTCTATGGGTGCCTACCTGCCGGAACGGCAGTTTCCCCACATCCATGCGCTTGTACACGATGGGACGAGAGATGCCCAACATCTCGGCTGCCGTCTCTGGGGAAACCTCATGCTCCGCCTTGAAGACCAAGGTTTCGCCCGGCTGCGAGATGGCGTCGAGAAAATCGTGCACCGCTCGCAAGAGCGATGCAGGCATCTCTGTCAGGATCGGCTTCCCGGAGGGATCTGTGAAGAACAGGCCGCCAGGCGCTGCAAGCCCGCCAAGCAGGCCCGCGCCCTTCTTTGCCTCTTCCCGATCACGATCAGCGATCTTGAGCTTGGTGACCACGTCAGTCATGGTCCATACCTCCGCGCAACTGTAATAAGTGTAATGATTGTCAGATGACATTTCAATGGCAGTTATAATTATCCCAGCAATAACATAGACTTAGATTATCAGAAGGCGTTGTGCATTGATCACCAAGCCTCTTTTGGTCCCCCGGCGAGACTCACGTCGGTCGGTCGCCGCCGGTAACTTTCCGAAAAATTTTCGAAAAGCCTTCCCGGAAAGGCCACCTGCAGCGCAACACTCATTGGAGGCCTGGTCGGCAATCAATGGACGATGAGGCGACGCATCTTTCCCTCGGCGAGGTTCGCCGCATCATCAGCCGCTTGCGCGGGCCCGACCTCGTGCGTCTGTCGTTGTTAGCCCGCGCCTGGGCAGCCGGCCTACGCTACCATGATACGGATGATCTCCTCTACGAGGCGCTCGACCGCATCTTGTCGGGGCGGCGGCTGTGGCCCAGCGAAGTCCCGCTTCCAGCATTCCTTTCACAGGTGATGCGCAGCATCGCGAGCCAGTGGCGCCAGGAAGACCCTGCTCCAACCTGACCGAGAACGTCACCGCGCGAGCCGGAGAATTCCTCGTGAGCACGCGGACCGAGATCCGCCGGCGTCCGTACGGTCGATTGGCGGCGGGAAATTCGCGGCACCAGATCCGTTTACCGCCTTCACGACCAGGAACGGCAAACGCGACGAAGGGCGCGTCGCGACGCTGACGATGTACGTCAGCTTGACATCGCCGTTGATCAATTGCCTTCCGATGGCAATAATACTCGCGTTGACGAAACGTGGAGTGATGTTGATGCCCCGCAAGCTACCGCTTCACGTTGAGCGCAATCACGTCAAGGGCCACACCTGCCTGTCGTTTCGTCACGGCAAAGGACCTCGCATTCGACCCGTCCACTTTTTCGGGGGAAGACAACCCGATCGAGCGCCTGAACGGCGAGATCAAGCGGCGCACCGACGTGGTCGGCATCTTCCCCAATGAGGACCCCATCGTCCGCCTCGTCGGCGCGATCCTGCTTGAACAGAACGATGAATGGGCCGTCCAGCGCGCCCGCTACATGACGCTGGAAACCATCGCGCTGTCATGAAAGACGATCCCGACGACCAGGAC
>NZ_JAHEAG010000115.1 GCF_018596315.1 Bradyrhizobium sp. SRL28
TCATTCGGCAAATCGGCGATGTCCGGTAAGTGGAAGACTGTAATATTGCAGTGCTATCCTATCGGCACCAACGAGGCGCGACGGCGGGGTGACGAGGACGAATTCCTGGCGTTTCGTCTCAATGACCATTGATGAATTGGAGTGCGGCCTCGTTAAAGGGCCCAGGCGACTCCAGACAAAGGGCATGCGAGGTGCCGGGGAGGATGAGCCGTTGGACATCCGGCAGATAGCTCGCAAGCTTTTCGCAGGTGACCCGAAAGATCGGTCTGGTGCTGGCACCCTCAATAAGTAGCACCGGCATCGTTAGCCTTCGTGCGCTCGCAGGCGTGAACGGTGGCGGCGGGGGCCGCGGGCGTAACGCGGCGCCGATCACGTCTGCATTCTCGTTGATGAAGGCGAGATGCTCGCCGCGAATCCGGTCGAGGGCTTCCTGCCCGAACACATAGAGGAGTTGCTCCTCGACAGCCTTGGTCCGATTGCCATTCTGCCATTCGTCGAAAACTATCTTCCTGTTCTCGCCAAATTCGGCCATCAATCCCCGCACTGCAGGATCGTCCAGCGCGATTGTCGCGACCGCCGGCTCCGCCAGCACTAGTGAACGGACAAGTTCCGGATGCTCGCTGGCGAATTGCGCGGAGACCCCGCCGCCATAGGAATGGCCGATGAGATGAACCGGCGGCAGGTCAAGCTGGCGTAGCAGGGTTGAAAGGTCAGCAACGTGGGTGGCGACACTGAATCCCGCGCCGTCATCCGGCCATTTGTTCGGCCAGTAGTAGCGCTGGCTGAGCGCAAGGACCCGGTAGTTCGGGCGAAGCACATCGACTTGTCGGCGCCACGAACGATAGTCGCCTAACAGCCCGTTGATTAGGATTACGGGAGGGCCTACGCCCGCCTCGAGATAGGTTAGCTCGGCGCCGTTGATCTCAATCGATCGCCTGTTCATTGGCGTAACGTCCTCTATCGACGCAACGTGTCCAGCACTTTTCGAGCAGCGGCAAGATCGACGATTTCGTATCTGGTATCGAATGCGTCGATGATGGCGCGCAGGCGTGCCTCACCCTCCTGGGAACGCCCTTGACGTGCGAGAACTGATGCTAGTTGTGTTGTGGCGCGGAGCTCGAATAGTCGCGCTTCCTGCCGCTGGGAAACAGCGACCGATTTTTCGAACAGGCGCACCGCGCCGGACAGATCGTCTGCGCAAGCGGCGATTTGGCCGCGAATGCGGATGCATTCAGCCAGGAAGCAAGCTTCGTCGGTATTGATGACGAGGGCATCGACCTCGTCCAGCAGATGCGATGCCTCCTCGAGACGGCCCGCCTGCACCAGAAGATCACACAGCCTGCATGCCCGATCCGGGGTAGTAAACACCACGCCCTGTCCACGCCAAAGCACCATTCCCTCGCGGGCATCGTCGATGCCGGCATTCAGCTCACCCAATCGCGAGCGCGCAAGTCCTCGCAATGAAAGACCGCTGCTAAGTCGGGCGGCGTATCCATGGCGTTCGCTGATCTCGATGATCTTCGCCGCGTCCCGCAGTAGCACATCGTTTTGGCCGAGCAGCGCGCACACAAGGCTCTTTGTCCCAAGAGCCCAGGTGATGTCGTAAGGCTTCTCCATCCGGTCAATCGTTCGAACAAAGCACTCGGCCGTCTCGACGGCCTCGTCAACGAAACCCATCGCAACCAGTGATCGGAAAAAGTCTTGCTGGGTCGGTATGAGTTGATCCCCACCGCCCAGCAAAATACGGCGGCTGGCGTCAGTCCAATCAATCAGATCTCGGGCCTTACGCATGGCTTCGATCGCGAAGCGCCATTCTGCCCGGTTGAAATGAGCGGTCCCCTTTGTCGACCAAAGGGCGCTCACATAGGCTGGGGATAGCAGATCAGCGTGGTTTTCCAATTGCTCATCGGCGAGCGTCAGGTAGTCGCGATTGCGCCCGGTGGCATAGGAAAACGCAGCGATCGAAAGCACCACTTCACACTGCAATTCGACCAATGCGGTGTTCGCGGCGGCACGACGTGCATCATCAAGCGCCTCACCAAGGCGCTCAGAACGATAATCGCCCGACTGCACCAAGGCACTGGCCATCGCCAGATGGAGACGGGCTATCCGCTCGGCGCCGCCGGGCACATCGGCTAGTCTCTTGCTGCAGTCAATCGCATTGGCAAAGTGCGATACCGCCTCCCGGGCGGCAGCCCTTGCCATGGCGGCCACTCCCGCCTTTTGCCAATATTCGAGCGCGCCGCCCCAATCGCCGGCTTCCTGAAGATGGTGCGCGACGAGTTCCGGGTTGCGCTCGACCGCTGTGGCGCGAAGCTCGACCAGGACAACAGCGATCTGGCGGTGCAATTGGGCCCGTTGGTTGCGAAGAAGGGGGCTTACGGCCGCGTCCTGGATCAGTGCGTGCTTGAACTGATAGCTTTCGCTGTGGGGATCTCTTCGCGGGTAGATAAGCTCAGCCTCGATCAGGTCGTGCAGCGCCCGTTTGACTGCGGCAGCATCTCGCTGGGTCACTGCGATCAGAAGATCGGCATCGAACACCCGGCCCAAAAGCGCCGCCACCTGAATGATTTGACGGATCGGCGCCAGACGATCCAAACGGGTGTGAAGTGCGGCCTGCAAAGTCGCAGGGATCTCGATGGCCGCGCCGAAGGCGAGGTTACTCCTGCTTTCGGCGACCGATTTGGTAAGCTCTTCGATGAATAGTGGCACACCGTCGGTCTTAGCGACCAATTGCGCCACCATGGCTGCCGGCAGATCATCGGGCGCCACGCCACGTATCATCGCTTCGGTCTCACGACGGCTGAGCCTGGCGAGCGGCAAGGTCACCATCTGCGACGAGTTCGACCACGGCGCCCGAAACTCCGGTCGGGCGGTCAGCAGAACGAAAAGCCGTTGGGATGCCATATCGGTGAGCGTCTGACCTACATGTTCCGTGGTCGAGGGATCAATCCAGTGGGCGTCCTCGACGACCACAAGGACTGGGCTTCGCCGCTGCACCGCAGAGGTAAGCCGCGACAGGGAAGCGAAGACAGCTCGGCGAACCTGTTCAGGATCCGCTGGGCCGGCATTCCACCCCGGATCCGTAGAAAGACCCAGCAGCATGGCGAGTGGTTCGACCACATCGGCACTGTCCAAATCGAGATCGCCGAGAAAGTGTCGGAGGCGCTCGCGCCGCGCGACGTCATCTTTTTCGCCGGCAAAACCCAGCGCCCGATGCAATTGTTGGATTACCGGCCAAAACGCGCTGGTCTGATGTTGTGGAGAACCATAAAAGACGATCTCGGTGTGCGGCGCTTCGCGAAGCTGCATGCGAAGCGTCTGCAGCAAGCGGGATTTACCGATGCCGGCTTCTCCCTGCAGCAGCACGGCCTGGCCTTCGCCTTCCATCGCGTTCTCCCACCGCTTGGTGAGAAAGCCGAGTTCGGTCTCGCGGCCGATAAGTGGGGTCAAGAATTGTCCACGTCTCGCCTCAAAGCGGTTGGGTGCAGCGCTGGGGCGCAGCACCCGATAGATCGCAATCGGTGCGCTGACGCCCTTGAGCATTTGCGGGCCAAGCGGCTCAACCTCGAAGAAGCCCTCCACGAGGCGTTGCGTCGCCTCGCTCATGACCAGACTACCCGGCGGTGCAAAGCTTTGCAGACGTGCGGCAATATTTGGCGCTTCGCCAACGATGCCGTCACACAGGCGCTTCTCGCCAACTCCCAGTTCACCGACAACAACCGGGCCGGTGTGGACACCGCAGCGAGCTTCGAGACCTTCTCGCCCAAGCTCGGTTAATCCGATCATGATGTCGAGGCCCGCCTGGACTGCGCGCTGAGCGGAATCCTCGTGGGCCCTCGGATAGCCGAAATAGGCGGTCACGCCATCGCCGATGAAAAGGCCGATTTGCCCTTCATGGCGCTGAACCACCTCTGCGCATACCTTCTGAAATGACAGCAGCAGATTTCGCAGATCTTCCGCATCTAACGCCTCAGCGAGCTGGGTCGAGCCGACGACGTCGCAAAAAAGGACGGTCAGTTGCCGTCGTTCCGCTTCAGTTGCGGGCTCCGCTGGCGGAACGATCGGCGGCGACCCCATTGACTGCATCGCTGCGTCGGAGAGGTTGCGCTGCCCCTCAATAGCCTGGAGCAGGCGCTTGCGGGCGCCAACCGGCAGCCCGGCCGCCGTCAGGTCTGCATCTGTCAGTTGGGGCAGGATGTCGAGTTCGATGTCCTGAGCCAGTAGCGCGTCCGCGTAACGGCCCAGTCCTCGCGCCTCAAGCCACTCGCGAAGTTCTGCCATTTTGGCCCTCGCAGAGTTTCGCCGTACATCTTAGCTCTGTACGTGCGTCAGGGTACTCGCAAGCACTGCTTCAGTCAGCAATTATTGGCCACTTCTGTCTTTAGGGCATGGGAGCCATCTGGTCGATACGTGCTGGACCTCCACGCGATGTTGGTTATGGGTCAGCTGCGCTGACTAGGGTACCCGCCCGCCTTTGATCGCCAAGCCGCTCACCGCTCGGTGCGGGCGCGGCAGCGATCGGAAGAAACTGTCCGCCCAGAGCCCCATCGTCCTGGCGCCATCGAGGAGAATGTCGCTCAGGGTCCAAAATCAACTGAAGGGAAGGTCCGTTGGCCCAAGGCGGACGTCAGGGTTCTCTAATGCCCGATGCCCGAATGTTGCCGTCTTAAAGATGTTTGGCAGCTAAAAGCCCAAGCAGAATCGTGCCTGAGACAGCAAATACGACTAACATGTTGATCAGGTTTTGCGTAGCCATCGATATCGTCGATGCTGGATAGGTGGGCGGCGGGCCCGTCTTTAAGCTTTTGCGTTTCGCCTTTTGTGGCGTTGTCTTTGCAGACATTGCAGTCCCCGGAGATGGCGGGTCAGGCCCCATGAGGCCTGACCCCGACGCTTTCCCTGTCGAGGTTTGTCCCCCCGATCTGCAGCCACCATTGCATGCTCTTGGGCGCGAAAGCTTAATGGGTCTGGTAAACCAAAGCTGACCAGAGCTGATGGTTTATGAATCCGCGACGTCTGTCCCAGTTCGCTTCGTCCCGCGTTTGAGCCCGTTGGCTTACGTCTATTGGAGAAGGCTCGCCTCCCGAGTTCCTCTCGGCGTGGAGGTTTGCTGTCATGATGAAACGTTCGTTTCTTCAACAGCCCGCTTGTGGCGCTTAGCCGACATGAGTGGCCAAGCTGACGATGCCCGCTTGCGGGGTAAGACGGACCTCAAGGGGACGATCGCCGAAGTCGGCAAATGGA
>NZ_JAHEAG010000116.1 GCF_018596315.1 Bradyrhizobium sp. SRL28
CATCGAGGCCTGGTTCAATGGCAGCAGTTCCGGCTCCGGCGCAGCCACCGCTTTGGGGGCAGGAGTATGCTTGCGCATCGCATTGGGCGTCGTTGCGACTCATGTGCACGGTAGAATCGATCGCAACCGTAGTGTTATTGATTTTAGAATCTTCCTCCTCTTCGAGGGGATGCCCTTCGGAAGGGACGACGAGGAGGCCTAAGGCTGCGGCTTCGTCGAACATGATATCGTACCGATTGGGGAGGAGATGCTGCTCCCTGCCAGGCAAACGCGCCGATAGATGGGGCGCAATCAGTTCATGCATGCCCAAATGTGCGATCGGCAGCTGGGCCCCAACCAGTTCGCAGCTGATCTCCCGCTCCTCGCGCTCGAAACTACGCATGTCTCACCCAGCTCAAGCCATGCCACGACGATCTCAAAGCACTGAGCGCATAAGACGCGTCCAGCGCAGCCCGACACAGCCTGCCCCGCCTGCTCGAAGGCTCTCTTGATAAATTCAGGTTCAGCGACAAGGTGATGAGCATCTCCAAATCTTTAGACCATCAGGCCACCTAATTCCGCGGAGCAGTGGGCCCCTAGGTGCCCTCGACACGCCGATGCCCCATAACGTGAGGTACCGCGCCGTGAGAATGCAAAACCGCCCGTCGCACACGACCAAGCACCGCAATCTATCAGACCGGCCCTGTCCTTCCTCAAGCTAGCTTCACGCTTCACGCCAAATCTCGCTTGAATGGTATCGGTCCTTAAAGCCGAGGTTCTCTGATTTTGGCCCCCCGCAAATTCTGAAATTCTGCGCCGATCGGAAGAAAGCGCAGCTTTTTCCCGCCACGCCTCGATCTCCGGATTTGCCGCGCACCAGAGATGCGATCTGAGCTTTAAAGCATCAAGCCGATATAACGCATCATGCCAATAGCAACCTGACCGCAGTTCAAAAAGGCGATCAGCTTTTACGCGATCGCTGTGTGGGCACCGCCTTTCAAACCGTCACTTAATTGTAGGCCAGGCCAGCCCCTTCCCAAACACAGTTGATCGGCGCGACCTGACGTCACACGATCGCGTATGCGCTGGTCATGACGCACTCCCGGTTGATCAGAATAGCTCCACCACTTGCTGATGTGAGGCTTGAGATTTCCCGGGCTCCTGACACGATGTCGCCCCGAGCTAAGCCCGTCCGATGTCAACACTACGCCATCGTGAGCGCTGAGCAACCGTGAGCGCTGAGCAACGCCAAACCCACTCGACTGAACTCCACACAACTCCATTCATCAACGTGGCACGCCATCATTCGCCTTCCCGCAATTTGAAATCGCTTTTCAAACCGGGCGCGGCGGGCAGCTGCTCATAGCCGGATATTCTCGGGGACTTCTATCCAATGAGCTTCGTGTACTTTTTATGGAATTCGACACACTTAGGATCCATATCAAACTCCGGAATCGGCTCGTGCACAAAGGTCCGGAAAGTATCGACTCCACGCACCAAGGACGCCCCACCCTCACCCTCGATCCGGCGAACCGAAGTTGGGATATAGCGAATGGCGAACCCGACCCGACGCTGAGTCTTGGATTGGTTTGGTGCGGAGCCGTGGATTAAGCGGACGTGATGGAGCGACATCTCGCCCGGCTCCAATTCAAGCATCACAGATAAGCTTGGATCGACTTCGACGGCGACCTCCTGCCCTCGCGAGAGCATATTTTCTTTTGCAAAAGTGTTACGATGTGGAAGCTGGTCCTTAAGGTGCGTGCCAGGGATGACCTCGAGAGCTCCATTAGCCCTGTTGCTTTCTGAAAGCGCGACCCATGCGGTAACGACATCGGGACTGGAGAGACCCCAGTACGTCGAATCCTGATGCCAGGAGACAAAGGAGGGGTCAGAGGGTTCTTTGATGAAAAAATCAGTACTCCAGCACAACAGGTTCTCGCCGTGCAAATCCTCGATGGCATCGACAATCCGATCATCACGGATCAATTCGTTGAGCCAGGGAAAGAGCAAGTGAGCCCTAAAACGAAGGAGCCCGCTGAGCGGCGCTCCGGTGCCCCTCTCGAATTCCTCAAGCCGCCGCCTGATCTCAGCCGCACATTCCTTCGAGATCACGCGGACCGGCGAGACGTAGCCATCCTTGCGGAAACGTTCGACTTGATCCGCGGACAACATTTTTGGCATGAACGCCGTCTCCTCACTAGTTCTATTGAACTTGATCGTACCGCGGTTCGATATTGATTTAGTGCAATTTTTACTTTCGGGCGCCCAAATCCAGCGTTTTGAGCCCGCTTGTGACGGATTTCATATCAAACAGCGGCAAGTTGTGCGCCCGACGGCTGTGAAGGGACGCCACCAGACCAAACATCGGAAGAAGCATACCCGCGCTTAGCCCACAGAGCTGTTAATCGTACAGCTCGGCTGCGCAAACCAAGGGCCACGCGCGTCACAGATGCGCTGCTCGTGCTGAACGCTGAACCACCTCACTGGCCGCTGAACTGCAGCCGATGAGCATGACTTTCGAATGACGCGGACATGTCGGCCAACTCCACTGTCGCCCGTGACAGAGCGAAAGGCGTCGACTGGTCAACCAAGCCGCTGGGGGGACATGGCTTTTCAACTCCCCTGCGTAACACCGCAGGCAACTTCCGCATCGACGACAATAACCGTTAACGCGACCGTTAGTTGCAAGGTCGCCAAGGCAGCAAAGCTAGGATCTTGCTTGATGCCATCCTGCGACCACGATGTGCAATTGACGATTCGCAGGTTAAGACGGTACGGAGTGCCCCAAGGGTACGCCAAGCGGCAGGTCGGTACAGCCACGGTCGCCTTAGCGCGCGAGCTCGTCATCGCGGAGAAAGCGGCCAATTTTGTCGTTCAGCTGTGCGGCCGCCTGTGGCTCCGCCTCCGAGGCGGCCAGATGTCCGCTTTCGAACGGCAGGCGCAGCAATTCGGCGCCTTGGATTTGCTGCGCCGCCCACATGCCCGCCTCGGTGGGATTATACAGATCGAGCGACGGCACGGCGATGAGCGTACTCGCTCGAATTGATGCGAGCGCTTTCTGCGTGTCGCCGCCAAACCCGTGCGACGTGCCGACATCGTGCGCATCGTACGCATATGACTGGTAGATCCAATCGAGCGGATCGTGCCGTTGCGCAGCCATCAAGCGCGTGCGCTCGGCAAGCCACGCGAGCGTATCGGTCGTAGCGCCGTCGTTCGCGGCGCCCGCGACGTCCGCGGCAAACCGCGATGGCGAGCGCTGCGCGAACACGTTCATCACCGTGACCCACGCTTCCCCAGCGCGCTTCGGGCGTGGGCAGATCGCGCGCGTTTGCGAGCACGAGCCGTCCCGCGCGATTTATCGCCTGGGACCATGGTGTGGTCTTCGCCATCGGCACCAGCGCAACGAGGCGCGCGGCAAAATCCGGATGCGACACGCCCCACTGCAGGGCCTGCATGCCGCCCATGGACGCCCCAACGATCGCATGCGCCGCATCAATGCGCAGATGTGAAGCGAGCATGCGTTGGCTGGTCACCATGTCGCGGATCGTGAAGCGCGGGAAGCGCTCGCCGGGCTGCATCGGCGAATTCGATGGCGAGCTCGACAGCCCGTTCCCGAGCGCATCGATCACGACGATCGTGTGACGCGACGGATCGAGCGCCCGCCCCGGGCCGATGAGAAAATCCAGCCGATGGTGCGTGCTGCCGATAGCGCACAGTCCGAAGATCACCGGCTTTGCGCGATCATTAAGCGAACCGTGAACGACGTACGAGATGCGGAGATCGTCAATCGCGTCGCCTGATTCGAGCGGCAAACGCCCGAGCGACGCAACGTGATGCGGCGCGTCGATCCAGCCCGGCGCGAGCGGCGGATGTGCCATCGTCAGAACTCGATCACCGAGCGGATCTCGTCGCCAGCGGCGAGGCGCGCGAGTCCGGCGTTGACATCGGCGAGCGCAATCGTCGACGTGACGTATTCGTCGAGCTTGAGCGAGCCGTCAAGATATGCGTTCGCGAGCCGCGGAAAATCGTGCGATGGATCGGCGCCGCCATAGCTCGACCGCACAATGCGCTTTTCGCCCATTAGTGAGCCCCAGCGGAACGCCAGCTCGTCGTTGACAGGCAGCTTACCGAGCCAAACGACTTGGCCGCCGGGCCGCACCATCTCGACGCTTGCACGAAACGCAGCGCGACTCCCCGCGGCTTCGATCACGCAATCGGCGCCCCGGCCCTGGGCGATCTCGGAGTGCAACGCGCCGATTGAATCGTCGGCGAGCAGCGTATGCGTCGCGCCGACGACAGCCGCGAGGTCAAGCTTATCCCGCTGCCGGTCCACCGCGATCCGGACATCCCCAAATACGCCTATCCAAAGCCAACCAGGACCGCAGCTGTGAGCAAAACGGTCAACAGAAGATTGCGCATGAGATCTCTCGTTTCTCGGTAAGCTTTGCGGAAGCTAAAGGAATCCAATTGCATTTTCTGAGCTTAGTAAATCGCAGCTGGCAGACACTCGCACCAAACCCATCGATCAGCCAATTGACCTCGCAGCCTGAGCAGATACCTTCATGCTACCCGGGGATCGCGCCACCGCGAATTCCAACCATTCTTCGAACAGCACCCAGAGCTCATAATACTGGTGGCTGAAAAGAGCGTCCCATCGCTCCGTGTTGCACGCTATTTGCGCCTTCGCAGAAACCAGAGTTGGCCGCCCGCACGACCGTTACTCGTCCGTTAAGAAGCCCATTTGCTCGCGGCTGGAGCGGCGAGCAGCTGACCGAGCAGATCAAAGAGTTGGTTCGTCAGGGTCGAGAGGTTAAGGCCACCTCCTTTCTTCGTACAATCGACCGATTGACCGGGTTCCGTGCCGAAGTAAGTGCAGCGTGGTGGATTGATGCGTTACTTACTTCCACTGCGGCATCGCCGGCGTGGAACGCCGAAAGTCCGATCTCCTCGCAGAGGTCGAACACGCTCTTGCGCGTAATACCAGGCAGGACTGCGGACGCCGGAGTGCGCAG
>NZ_JAHEAG010000117.1 GCF_018596315.1 Bradyrhizobium sp. SRL28
TCGCGAGACGGGCCGCGCTCCCCCGGAATGGGTGTGGTGGAGGATCGGCCGAGGGCTCGTTGCGGACGCCACGAATGCGCCCTTTAAGTCGAGTCGCTTAAATCGCGCCAGCGGCAGAATGAGTCTGTGCGAATCGTCGCGAAGCGGTAGTTTATGAGCAAATTGGCCTTCAGGACCTTTACTTTGGGGAATTCCCTGATCTCTTCGCAGAGATAAGAACGAATGGATGCCGCACCTTCCAGCGGGATCGCGGCACTTGTAATAGGATTGCACACGGCGGATACCGATCATGCACACTGCGGATATCGAACATGGCCGCCGACGATGCGAAAACGCTTGGAGTCAGCATGGAATGGTCGGCCGCACACTAAAAGCGGCCAAGGTCACGAAGCTTGCCGCGCCGAACATGAGTAAGAGCTCACGAAGCCGAATTTGCGGTGGGACCTGGGCTTCCTCCGCCAAAGTCGCCGCGCTGGCCCGCCGGATCAGCAGCAGCCCGGCCGTGGTGGTAGCCGACTAATTCAAGCGGACCTTCAGTTACCGATGCGCGGCAGACAAAGTTCCTATAGATCGCGCCATCCGTGAATCCCGGTCCGGGAGCTGAACTCCAGTTGTACTCCTGAGGTCATTATCGCATTTCGAGATACGAACCATTCATGTCCGGAAGGCGATATGGACGCACGCAGCAACGACGATCGGCATCAACATGGATAGGAGAGAAATTGAGGATCTGCTCGGTTTTGGCTTCCACAGAACGGACATAACCGAACACGAAGGCCTATTGGCTGAAGTCTCACGACCACTGCGACTTTGGCCGTGCCCGCCTATTCTACGGTCACCGATTTCGCGAGATTGCGTGGCTGATCGACGTCCGCTCCCATTAGGATAGCGGTATAGTAGGCCAAAAGCTGCACCGGAATGGCATAGACCATGGGTGTAAAGGTTGCAGCCATGTTTGGCAGCACAATTGTCATGAGCGAATCCACCGTCGCTTCCGAAGCACCTGTCGCATCGGTCATCAGGATGATGTTGCCACCACGAGCGGCGACTTCCTGCATGTTTGAGACGGTTTTTTCGAAAACCCCGTCGTAAGGAGCGATCACCACCACTGGCATGCTATCGTCGATCAGCGCAATCGGGCCGTGTTTGAGCTCGCCGGCGGCATAGCCCTCGGCGTGGATATAGGAGACTTCCTTCAGCTTGAGCGCGCCCTCCAGCGCCAAGGGGAACGACGTGCCGCGGCCGAGATAGAGCACAGCGCTCGTTTTGGCGATGTCGCGCGCGAGCTTCTCGATCTGCGGTTCGATCGCGAACGCCGCAGCGATCAGCCGCGGAACTTCAATCAGCTCACCCACGAGCTTCAATTCATCGATGTCGGACAATTCTCCGCGCTCTTTGCCTGCGGCGACCGCAAGGGCGGCCATCACCATCAGCTGACAAGTGAAAGCTTTGGTCGAGGCGACGCCGATTTCCGGGCCGGCCAGTGTCGGCAGCACGGTTTCGCTCTCGCGCGCAATCGTCGACGTCGGTACGTTGACCACGGAAACCGTGTGTAGCCCCTGCGCCTTGGCGTAGCGCAACGCGGCCAGCGTGTCGGCGGTCTCGCCGGACTGCGAGATGACGATCGCGAGATCCCCCTTGCGCAAAGGCGCCTCGCGGTAGCGGAGTTCGGAGGCGACATCGATCTCGACCGGCATACGCGCCAGCCGCTCGAACCAATACTTGGCGATGTGACCGGCATAGTTTGCGGTACCGCAAGCCGTGATCGAGATGCGCCTAATGTCATTGAAGTCGAATGGCAGCTCGAACGGCAGCGCGATGCGCTTGGCGGCCATATCGACATAACGCGCCAGCGTCTGTCCGACCACTTCCGGCTGTTCGTGAATTTCCTTGGACATGAAGTGCCGATAATTCGCCTTGTCTACCAGGAGCGATGACGCGCCGGACTTAAGCGTTTCCCGGTGGACGACGGCGCCTTTCGAATCATAGATGACGCAGATCGTGCGGGTAAGCACGGCCCAGTCGCCGTCTTCAAGATAGGTGATTAAATCGGTAAAGGGCGCGAGCGCGATAGCATCCGATCCTAAATACATTTCGCCGTCGCCATGCCCGATCGCGAGCGGCGAACCCCTGCGCGCGCCGATCATGAGATCGTTATGACCTTTGAATAGGAATGCCAGCGCGAACGCGCCGCGCAGCCGCGGCAGCAACGCTTTCACTGCGTCCTGCGGCGAGTAGCCATGCTTTAGATAGGATTCGACGAGATGCGCCACCACCTCGGTATCGGTCTCCGAGGCGAAGTTAGCGCCATTCTGCTCTAGCTCAGCGCGCAGCTCGCGGAAATTCTCGATGATCCCGTTATGGACGACGGCGACATTGTCCGTCACATGCGGATGGGCATTGCGCTCGGTCGGCTTACCATGGGTGGCCCAGCGCGTATGACCGATACCGGTATGACCCGACAGCAGATCGCCGCGTAGCCGCGCCTCGAGATTTTTCAGCTTGCCCTCGGCACGCCGGCGCTCGAGATGGTTGCCTTCAAGCGTCGCTACGCCTGCGGAGTCGTAGCCGCGATATTCCAGTCGTTTGAGTGCCTCGACCAGCTGCCCCGTGACCGGACCACGCCCCAAGATGCCGACAATCCCACACATACCGATCAATGCCCTCCAGCTTCAAGGAAATCATCTTCAAAACCGCAGAAACTTCTTAACCAAATTCACTCGTCTGAACGTACTCAATGCTCATAGCCGATGGCGACATCGTTGGCGGTTCAACTTTGAAAACTCCCTGTCAGAGCAATTAGTCTCGCCGCGTGCACACGCGTAAGCTAGGTCTTAGAAGTTTCAACCATCATCGGTTCGCCCAACCGCAGCGCGGCTTTGGCGAGCACAATCGAATACCAGTAGGAAACGGCAGCAAGCGCTGCGAACGAACTGAGGGTTTCGAGGTGAGCCAAATACTCAGGCGCGAGTCCATGGTCCCGTGCGACAGCGAGACATGGCGCAAACAGACTCTTCGTCCGGTAGCGAAGATAGCAATCGTAGTCGCAATAGGGCTGCTGGGTGGAGATACCTTGCTGGTAGCGCGACCTTAGTGATCGACGACACTCGATGCAGATCGACGGACCGCGTGGCGTCCTGCGATAGAACTTCATAATCGTCCGTCAGCTCGTCTTACTTCCTTGCGCCGAGAGCCATTCAGGATGCTCCGGCCCGCTTCTCGACGAGACTAAAACTATTGCGATTGATGGCTCAATTGTACGTAAGTAAGCCTTCAATATTGAAAGGGTTTGGAGGGCTATACGAAGGTTTGTAATCCGCCGCTCCTCCGTTAGTACTGATGTCAGCGGTCCCCCTTGCGCGGCCAGCTTGCGCGATCCCGTTAGCGGAAACAGTTTGCCATGAACAGCCTCGCGCACTTTGCCGTGCCGCCTAGGCCGCGGGATCTGTTCCGGAGTTGAACGCACGGTTGTTCCTGGGCGGACCTAGTACCTCGACAGAGTTTTTGACTGATTGGTTTGGCATCCAAGACGGGTAGCTGCTGAGGAGGGACCGGCACTTCGATGCTGCGCGGCGAGTCGGGCTGCCGCCTGATGAGGCCCGCATGTTCGAGGGTTAACACCACCTCGAAGTGGCGTTGCATTGATTTAATCGAAGATACCTGCCCGAGCGCCCACCGAGCGATTGACGTGAGCGGCTTGCGAAAAAAAGCCGTGCCACGCTGCCCTCGACAGTACGCTCGGATTCGTCTTGGTGATCGAGTTGACCGAGATCAATGACGGCCGCGCTGGGCTTCTATTGAGCTGTCAAGGCGATGCTTCAGGCGAGTTCTGAAGGAGTGCGGCCCTGGAATTGCAGGCCACCAAAACAAGGAGGCGACAACATCTGTGTGTAGCAAATATGCTTTGCGAGCGTTCGGGAAGAAAATGCGTCTGCCAGACTGCTCGTATCGTTCGTGATTCGGAAGAGTCGGACGATCACGCCGGTTCGACGGAATTGGTGTCCCAAAGAGTTGTTCAATGCTCTGACGCCGGTGACGTTCACCGCCGAGCTATCCGTTTTGCGCGCACGTTGGAACAAGTTGTGGCCAGAATTGTATACTGAGTATGACGCGAGGCATCTGGAAAAGGAGTTGTCCATCCGCAACTTGATCTCTACCGAGAAGCTGCGGCGTTCTTTGATGCCTGGGCCGCGGACGAGGAGCGTCACGCCGAGGGCTTTATCCAGATTATGGAGCTCGTCGCTGATGGATCCGAAAAGGATCTTTGGGAGAGATTGGACGCTCGATCACACAATTTTAGTGCAATCAATGAATACCTGAAAGACGAATTCTCTTTGATGGTTATAATCGCCTTTGATGAAATGTGCACCTGCCACGCCTATGCTGCGGATAAGGGTTTTTATGCCGGACTTGGGAACGATAGATTCGTTCGTTGGATAAGAGAAGTGACTGCCGATGAGGCAGTTCACTCGATGAACGCGGTTACGTTATCCGCGCCCGGTACTCCGATCGCATCCGCGAAGTCGGCACAATCCTCGACGGCCTAACCAGCGGTGTCGCCGATGAGTCGGACTATGGCGGCACCTTCGTTCTGGATTACTTCGGCGAGAAGTACACGAAAGAGATGCTAGCCAACTGCCGCGCCACGATCCTGAGAAATGTTGCCAAGCCGCTCACGACCGCAGAGCGAGATGGACGGAACGGCCGGCCAAGTTGACCTCAACGACGTCGCACCGGCTGCGGAGTGATTCCGGCGCCGAGGCGCCCAGCCTGCTCCTTCGGCTCGTACATGAGCGGCTGCCGCGCAGCGGAACAACGAACGCAAATGACCGCGGTCGCTTCGGGCGTCGATCGATTGATCGTTGTGCTGTTTCAGCCTTCCACGTCGCTGAATTTTCTAGACCTGAAATTCCGCCAGACCTCGGATCAGCGACCGTTGGCCT
>NZ_JAHEAG010000118.1 GCF_018596315.1 Bradyrhizobium sp. SRL28
CGGGATGGATTGATCATTCAGATGATCCAGCACTCGCCGAAGCTCCTCCGGAGCAATCTGCTGTGGATAGAACGCGACGTGCTCTTGGACGAAAGCCGACGGGGCGGATTGATTATCCCGCCGTCCCTGAAGCTCCTCTCGTCGAGTGTCAGCTTCCTGCGACCCGCTGTACTGCGCAGCGGTGGCGCCGACGCGCCTCCGCTCCATCACTACCGCCTCTTCGGGATTGATGAGGGCCACGTTCAAGGCGTGAAGATTCAGCTTGGCGCGGCGTATGATCGGCGCGGCTCCTGACCGCAAGGTCCGGAGATGGTCTAATGCCCTAATGAGGAGCCTCGGATCACCCTTTCCGATGTACTCGTGCACGTCACTGCCATTCAGCGAATTACTGTCGAGCCGAGCAACAATGCTCGGTTTCTTTTTTGCGAAGAGCCAGCGGCTAAAGCCAAGAAGAGAACTTACATACCGCTCGGCAGTGACTTTGGCGCTCCCGTCCTTGATGAGGGCCTCCCCAAGCCCGAAAATCGCGGGAGCATCATCGGAATAAAGAGGCCGCCTGTCGTGCCGTATCAGAACCCCCGTTGACTGAGCCGGCTGCAGCGCCGAGGCTGGCGGCATTGCTCCACCACCTTCACCTGAATTGGCGATCTCGCTCAGCTGCCGCTCAATGGCAACGCCTTGCGGATTGTTTGTGGTCCTCGGCCTCTTCGCTGCTCTCAACCCAGCTGTATCACGCTCATCGTTGATGAGGACCTCCTCCCTTGGCAGGATATTGCTCCTTGCAATTGCACCCATCAGCCCGTTGGGGGACTGCTGGCCGTCGCTAGACACATTGGTACGGAGGCCACCGGGCGGCCCCCGATCGGGCATCGCGGCACCGGCTGGGCGCGCCTGGTGCAATTGCTGCTCAAAGGCCCCTTGG
Organism: Bradyrhizobium sp. SRL28; assembly: GCF_018596315.1. Taxonomy (GTDB): domain Bacteria; phylum Pseudomonadota; class Alphaproteobacteria; order Rhizobiales; family Xanthobacteraceae; genus Bradyrhizobium. Next base: position 923 of record NZ_JAHEAG010000118.1, read on the forward strand.
CCGACGTCGCTCGCTTCGGGCTCGTGCGAGACGGGGGGCTCTACCTGCGGCCAACCTCTTACATTGAATGAGTCAAAATTGTGCGGGTCCATCGCAGCCTCACGTTTACAAATCACCTGAGCAACCTTACTCGGGCAAGCTTTCGAAAACCTGACGAGGCCGTCGCTCGTCAAGTAATGCATCGCCACATTCGCAAAAAACGAGACTGCCCCGCGGCTCTCAATGGTCAATCATGGTGTCGAGGATAGCCACAGCTTGCACGACGTCGAGGCCATTCTCCTGTGCCGCCGCTACTGTCGTCGTTCGACGCTGCGTGTTGTTGTGTGTTCAACCGTGTCTGGTTGAAGACATCCATGTCTGGAGCCAGACACCAACGCAAGTAATTCGCCCGCTCGGCGCGAAGCACATGGTCTTGTCCCCTGATCAAGCAAGGCTCGTACCAAGGTCTTGGTCGGCAAGCCTGAGCCTGCGCCAGATCGGCTACGCGCTTCGGAAGTACGGGATTGTAACCAATCTGCCCTGATCCGGACTGTTGAGCTTGCGAGAATCTGGCTCGGTCTGTTCTGCGCCCACCTCCTGACGAAGCAGCTTCACACTTGCAAATCTGCACAAGTATCCGGGCTTCCCGCCCGAAGTGAATAAGTTCAGTGGGTTTCCGGAGCGGACCAACGACTTGACCTTCTCAACGATTTCATCGGGCAGCTTGCTGCCCTGTCGTGCGTTGATCTTGTTGCAGAGCTTGCAGTAGCGATATTGCCTCCCGTTCACATGATTTTTGTAAGATAGCCCATGCACTGCAAACTCGTGGCCGCGCCGGCAATGTGTGCGGGAGCTATAATGTGCGCCTTTCAGCTTGTCCGTCGCCTTTGCATTCGCAATAGCAAGCCGCTTGGCTTCCGCGCCCCACTCCGGATAGAGCTTGCAGTGCTTGCGAAATTTCGTAAGCGATGCGATTGCCGGACTAAATTTCCCGCCGCCGCAGATGCGTCTTAGCGTTCGGCCGGCGCCGTAATGCTTTCATGGTTTCGTCGAGGCAACTGCCGACCTTCGAACAATCGCTTTGGTGCGGACAGATGGCACAGGCTTCCATTGTTATGTTCAGCTCCACCATTGCGCGTGATTGCGCCGGCAGATGCAGAGCCTGAGTCGCGGCGGAGCGGTGGCGGTCCCTGCCACAGCCCTTCCAAAATCGAAGAGAGCCAACTTTTGAGTCGCGGGCCTATTGCCCTCGCCTCACGGTTGCGGAACAATCAGACTGTCTTTTCAGGGGGCTGATATGGCTATTTTCCTAAAGATCGTTTCCGGCGTTTATCTCGCTTTGTTTGGCTGGTACTTTTCCTGACGTTGAGCGTCCCAACGCCTTTGAACGCTTCCGTAGCGAGCGCTGGCGCTAGCGTTATCGACTTCATGATTGCAATCGGCCTATCTATTCCGGCGGTTGCCCTCTTCGCCTTCGGCCAGGTGGTCGGCGACGTCCGGATCATGCGCAACAATGCGCGGCTACAGAGCGAACACCTAAAAGCGATGCGGGCGTATTACGAGCCCAGCAATTCCCGGTGAGGCAGGAGACAACGAAACGGATCACGAAGCCGCATGCTGGATTCCACCGGACTGGCCCAGAAGCGCGCCTGCCTTGACCTCAATCCTTCAACTCATAGCGAGCTTTGAGGTGATGGAAATGTTTGAAGTCAATCACCCTGTGATGCTGAAGCATTCCAACGACTATACCGGGGTGTATCCCTAACTCGCCCGCGAATGTAACTATGGCCTTCGCTGAGCGCGGTCGCGTAGCCTTGAACGCCGCAAAGCGTTCAGTTCCGACCAATATGTCTTCAGCCCATGCATCGGCTTCATCTTCGAATCCATCACCTTCGCCGCCGTGATCGTCCGCGAACGCTCTCCCCTTATGCAGGGTGATATGCGCCGCTTCATGAAAAAATGTCCACCAAAAGTGGTCATTAGTTTTCATGCGTAGAGACATTTGAATAATCGCCCGATTGCCTTCGATCCATCGCGCGGAGCCATACAAGCACGTCTTCTCGATCGGCTTTTCGAGAACCATCGCAACCCCCGCACCACGGCACAACTCAACCATCCGGGGATAGAACTCTTCCGGGTCTTTCACGGTGAGTGTGCGAATCTCTCGAACTGCAACCGCAAACTTTCCTTCGTCATATGCAGGAATATCCATCGCGCGCGCCTGCCGCTCTCCCAGAAGAAGCCACGCTGCAACGTGATACGGGGACGTTTTATGGGCCTTGGACTGACGGTGACGTACAGCCATATTCGCCAGACGGGCGTCGAATGCCTCAATGCCGCCTACTCCGAAAAATTGGAGAAGGCCATCGAAAAGCCGGGCCGGCTCATTTGTGGCCGGGAGTATCTTGCGTTCCTTCAACACCTTCACGGGGAAGCGAGCCAAGGTCGCCTTTGCTTGTTCTGCTTCAACTTCCTTGGCCGCCTTTGCCTGATGCAAATCCCAGTCCGCCTGAAGGCCGGTCCAAATATCAGCCTTCATGCCGAGCACCCGCTCAAGCTTAAGTGCGGTCTCGGCTGTCACCGGATTCGCGCCACCTAGAATGGTGCTAACCAGCTTCGGCGTCATGTTGGCCAGACGCGCAAATTCCGCCTGCGACAGGCCCCTGCTCGCTAGATGCTCTGCCAGATGTTCGCCAGGATGGACTGCCCAGTCAGGCGACCAGGCCTTCTTCTGTGCCGCTCCGAATCTAGCCATCTCTTTACCCTCGTTCAAATTGTGACCAGCTCTTCGCTTTTTACTTCCCGTGATAGTCGTCGACCGCTTCAATCATGATCGCCGTTACCCTCAATGGATCAATTCCGCCATCTTCCTTTGTTGGCACCGGCTGATGATCGGGCCGGAAAATTAGGCGCCAGTTATCCTTCAGCACGACGGCGAAGCGACCAGCAAGGTTCATCTTCAATTCATGGCACCGCTCAGGCGGCGTGCGGGGGACATCCGCCAAAGTCGGGGCGTTTGCCAGCACGCCAAGTCGCATCTGGATGGGCTTGGCCAGCTGCCCGAAAGCCTTTTTGAGCTCTGCCTCGGACTCCATCTGTCGACGGAGCTTTTTGCTCGAGAAGTCCAATTCCATGCCCGGGGGCCGCCCGTTACCTAGAAGGTAATAAACCACGAATCGTTACGCAATAGGTAACAGGACAATCCGACCGTTAAAAGGATGGACCACTCAAAGTTCCGGTGAATTTTGCCGATTTGGCCATTTTTTCTCGGAGGTCGTTCAACCGCTTCCGCCGGCAGCTTCCATTCAGCGAGCGGCGATCGAAAAGACGAGATCGCCCGCGCGTTCGCCAGCTTGATCCATGCGCACCGGCGGCGCCGAACGACCCTTGCGGCAGGACCGGCATTTTAACGAGGCTTCCAGCTTCCAGATCGGCGTATCCCGTGGCCGGCGGATGGCATCGAGCGGCAGGCTAGCCCGGGTGTTGCAGCGTTTCGACCTCGAGCCAGCCTAG
>NZ_JAHEAG010000119.1 GCF_018596315.1 Bradyrhizobium sp. SRL28
CTTGAACGATGCCAGGCATGGATGCGCTTCTCGATAGCTCCGATCTCAGCTGCGATCGCGGCGCCCCCTGCGGATTTGAATAAGACCGGCATGTTGCAAGGTGCGCTCTACCAGATTGATGGTGGTTCGCTGGACGCCAAGCATCTGTGCGAAAAATTCCTGCGTCAGCCGGATGTCCTTGCTTCCTAACCGTTTACTGCACTGTAGAAGCCACCTTGCTGCCCTGCTTTCAACGTGATGCAGCGCCTGGCAGGCGGTCGATTGCTGCGCTTGCGCGAGCAGGGACAAGTCGAACAGCGCAACGACCTTTCGGAAACTCTCGCTGCCTTTCCCGACGCGGTAGATCTCCGAAGCCGGGACGCGCACAGCTTCGCCTGCGACTTGAACGATGCATTCGGCAAACGAAGTCATAATGCCGTGGATCGAAGACGAACCGATCATTCCCTCTCGGCCAACAATGGAAGTCTCGGCGGTCTGGCCCTGTTCGGTGCGTGCGAGGACCGAGATGATGGTGGATTGCGGGAAATAGGCGAATTCGATGTCCGATGAGGAGCCATGAAGCACCTCACCATGCTCGACCGCAATTGTCCCCATGTGAGGTTCCAATAAGGATCGCGTCGAAGAGTCGAGCAAACTCAAAAGATGATTTTCGGTGGCCACATCAGCTCCAGCACAAAACCAGGCGGGAGCTTCATCTCTCTCTGTCACCGATACCTGAGGGCGAATTCGGTGATAGACCACGGTGGGCGCAAAGAGAGGCAATAGCTAGTTAATTGTGCGCTGATAGTCGGGTATCCGACAGTTTGGCTGATATATTTTGGCCTCAACGCGAAGATGCGGGGTATGGCCGTGGTGGGGCGCCCGTCGAGTTTGCCTGAGGGTCAACAGCGCCGGTCTTGTGGGTCTGCTCTGGTTCAAAGCGTTCTACGAAACGGTCGGTTTGCCAAAGCTCAACGGCGTGGCCATCAACGGCGATTTTTGCGAGCCGCCGCGCCTCCTTCTCATCAGAGCAGCGGATATCAACCCGATTGATAATGTGACCGTCCGGCCCGATCACATAGGCCCGGTATTCTTCCATCGAACGCTCTATCGCCGATCCGCCTGAAAAGCTGTTTCCTAATTTTAAGCGGACCTGAAGTGGCTGTCTATTTGAAAACGAGAATGGCGTGACGAGTCCTCATGCTGTGTCTGGTACCCGACACTCTTCCCGGCTGACACAGGGATTTCGTGCGAAGCCACGGTGTCGCATCGGCGTTGCCGCCTTCGCCCGATACGATGCCCCGGCGGTTCTTTTGACGACGGTCGGAACCGGACAGACAAAATGGGCGTTTAAGCGAAGTATTTTTGGGAGCCGAGGAAGGGAAGATCAAATGATCACCGATACCTTCGATCGCCGAACTTTAGCTAGAATGGAGGTCGCCCTTGATCGAGCGTGCTTACTTCTTCCGACTGGCAGCGAGAAACACAATGCTCGTCGGATCATAGCTAGCAAAATAATTGAATGTGCCAATCGTGGTGACGCCACCCTGAGTAGGCTTACTGAAGCCGGATACGCCGCTGCGATGCAACTGACGGCTTCCGGACAGTCCGTTAGGGAAAAAGAGGCGGCCAACTACTAGGCCACCCGTCCTGACAGATTAGGCAGCATAGCTTCCATGCGAGGCCATGTTGTCGCACCGGTGCGGCATGAATTCCCGATACGATGATTGTGCGTTCCGAGACGGGACGCTCAAGGAGACGGAGCGGTCCCGGCGCAAGCCAGCCCCGCACCGGGACCCTTTCTTTCTTGCAGACTAGAACGAAAGGCCATAGCCGAGGCGCCCTACTGCGCTTTAATTGCTCGCGCAATTTCGTCCGCGAGCTGGTCCAGATGTTTTGCCAGCCTGTCGAACATTTCGCGCTTGGCTTGGTCCGTAGCCAGGTCCCGGACAAGGGCGCATTCGGCAGCGTCTTTACGCAACTTCTCCAGATGCGCTTGATAGTCTTTCATTGTGATGCCACGCCGCCTTGTCCCCGATAGACCACGTCACGCTAGGCTGACTTTGGCGGTTGGACCCCGGCGAGGTCAGCCATTCACTGATATGTGCGGCCAACTCGTCTTGCCGAGCCTTCCGTAACAACTCTTCTCGGGCCTTGCCGTAAGGCGGTTGTTTCGCCTGCGTCTTGAGACGTTTCGCCTCGTCTGCAAGCCGGTGCTCGAGCGAGGACGTGTGCACGAACTTCTTTCTCTCTTTCATGGACATTTGTCCTCCCACGCAACCTCGCAAATTTTGAACCAGTGATCAGATTCCCGTCTGTTCACTTGTGAACACGACGGGAGGGGCACCTACATTTTCAACAGATTTCGGGAACAAGTGGCAATCGTCCTGAATTATGTCGGCGTCTGGAGGACAACATCGGACACATGCGAAGACGGCTTCAGCGCGCGTCCCCCGAAGGCGCTGGAGCCGTTTTTGTTTGGTCGGACGGCACACACTTTAAGAAGTGGGTTTGTAGGTGCGTCAACTATCGGATTAGGTCTGCTCCGGGTCAATCGCGTCGGTTCGTCCCACCGCTGACCACTTCCGGTCGTCCCCCAACTGCGGACATCACGCATCGGGATCACCACTTCCGAAAGGTGCCATTTCCGGACTCACGCATCGCTGCAAACTAAGGTGCCGGTCCGAATTTCTTATCGTCAATCCATGTGCCTATGATCAATGTACCTATTTTGACGTACACCGATATTGCAGAGCGACATTCGGTGGCATCTTCATTCTTGGCGTGCCAGCGCTTTCGAATTTAGTGGCAACCTCGGCAACGATTCAGAGCGCATAGTCAGAGACTGAGGCGGGTCGCACTTAGATCGTCCTCTGCATGGCGGTTGTCGCCCATCGCCGGTCGGTCTATCGTTGCAGAAAGCGACTATGATCGGAAGGCGAACCACCTTCTGCATGATGCATCGATGGTGAAGGATGAGAAATAGCATGGCGATCTAATTCGGGGATCATCACTATGAACTTGGAAGAGGTTCGTAACTACTGGGCTAAGGTTCTAGGCATCCGTGGCCCACAATGGATGATCATCGTAGCTTTGCAAGAGCTCGACCACGGCGAGGGAGCGCCCGTGATGGCAGTTGCTACAATGCTGCACGTTAATCCAACCTTCGTCATGACGCAGTCGAGACTTCTAGAAAGGAAGGGCTTTGTTCGGCGAACCGCGGTGAGCGATGACTCTGGGACTGTAAGTCTGTCCCTCACGGACAAGGCCTACAGGCGCTTGGCGAAACTAGCCTATCCTTGGTCTCGGCCGGAGCGATAGCACACGAAGCTTCAGCAAAAGGGAAATTCACCAATCCGAAGTCTCGAGTCAGCATGACGGCAGCAACGCGAATGGCATTGGAGCGCTACGTGAACAGGCGCATTGCGGCTTACAACTCCCGGGTCGCCGATCCTGCTGTGAGGATCATCGCCGAGTTGGAGGCGAGCTTTAAGGAGTATCCTCCCATCAAGCTCGGTACCCCAGACCCCTACATGCCGCCCGAGCCGGTTTCACGGTAGCTGTCAGACCTGAGACGACCTTCGTTTATGGCGAACCAAAATGCGAAGGCGACGGCCGTCATAGCGCATGAGATCAGAATTGCGGTGACGACCAGCTTGAACCATTCCCAGTAGGACACGCACGCACTTCCAGTCGGCCCATGCCGCGACGCAACGTTACCGGGAAATATCGGAAAACGCCAGTGCACCTTGGTGCCAATTCGCGGATCGCAAACTGAACCGCGCAAGCAAACTGAACCGCGCAAAATGTCAGATGGTGCAGGAGGTGGCTTCCGGCCCTG
>NZ_JAHEAG010000012.1 GCF_018596315.1 Bradyrhizobium sp. SRL28
GACCCTCCCCCTCCAGGGGAGGGTGGCGATCACATCGGCCGATACGCCCGCACGTCTGACGGCACGTTGACGCCGAGCTTGATCTGGCCGACCGACCTGATGATGTCGTCGCCGAGCAGTTGCGCGAAGCAGGCATAGCCCCAGTCGCTCATGTGCAGGCCGTCGGCGATCACGAAATTCTCGATCGGGATCGCCTGCTTCTCGTGCCAGTCCTTCATGACCGCGAAGCGCGGGAAAATGCCGACCTTGCGAAGCTCGGCGGTCTTGTTCAGCAGCGTCATCATCTTGCCGGCGCTTTCGGCGTGCTCGTTGACCCGCGGCGAATATTGCGGATCGATCAGCACGACGTCGGCGCCAACGGCCTGAATGCGCGTGATGCCTTCCTCGACGAGTTTTGCCGTCTCGCCCGGATCGAGGTTGCGCAGCACCGCGTTGGTGCCGACCTGCCAGATCACCAGATCCGGATGCATGTCGATGACGGAAGTCTGCAGCCGCTTCATCATTTCGGGTGCATCCTCGCCGCCCTTGCCGGCATTGACGACGGAGATGTCGGCCGTCGGATATTGCCGGCGCAATTGCGCGGCGAGCCGGTTGGGGTAGTTGAATTCCGGCGAGGTCGCGCCGAAGCCGGCGGTCGATGACGATCCGAACGCAACGATCACCACCGGCTGACCCGCGACGAGCTTGTTCGCGACACGCGGCAGCGACCCCATCGATTTGGAGCCGCCCTTTGTCGGCAGGCACGGAACACGGCTGAAGATGTCCCCGGCGGATTTCGCGACCTCCTTCACCTTGTCGATCGCCTTGCCGGTGATGCCCTTCGCGGCAGGATTGGCCGCAGCCACCGGCGCGGCCTGCGGCGGGATGCTTTCAGCCGAGGGCTTCTGTTCGGTCTTGTTTCCAGATTTGGCGCTATCGGACAGCGCCGCCTGCTGGGCGGTCTGTTGCGGGGCCGCCTGGGCATGCAGCGGAAGCACCGAGGCGGGCATCAGCAGCGCCAAGCCCGCGACGGAGACAGTCAGCAATGTCGATAAGCGAAAAGGGCAGTGACGGCTCATTAAGGCTAGTTCCCTAATTCTGCTGCGCCTGGTCAAGGCGGGCCGCATCGAGCACAAATTTCGACAGCGCGCGGCCAATGCAGCCATGAACCCGTTTGGCCATATCGGTGCCATGGAAAGTACTGAACAGGTCGAAATCTCCGGCGTCGTTCCAGTGACGCATGATGGCAAACCGGTCGAACAGCGGAACACTATGCTGCTGCGCCACCACGCGCATACTATCTAGGTATGGCGGCGCAGAAATCATCGTTTCCGTGCGCGGGCTGTATTGCAGATTGACCAGAACCACATCGGCTCCTGCATTTTGCAGCGCAGCAACTCCCTCGTCGACGGCACTGCGAAAATCGTCGGGATCGACGGATCGCATAGCATCGACGGTCCCCGTCTGCCAGATGACCAAAGTAGGCCTTTTTGCTTCCACCAGCTTAACGAGGGTGGCGTCAGTCTCCTCAGCGGTTTTTCCGGGCTGTAATTCTACGGATAGATTGATCGGGATCGAAGGCAGCTTCTCCTTCAGCGCGGCTTGCAATTTGGCGGGATAGGCGCTGTCAGCCGAAGCGGCGATGGTCGAGGAACGGCTGCCCACCACGAGGATGGTCAACGGCCGGCCGTTCTTGACGGCCTCGGTGACCTTCGGCAGCACGCTTTCGGTGTTCAGGAGATAGGCCGGCACCTCGCAGGCCTGGGGTGAGGCCTGGGGGGCCTCCTCGGCGCGCGCCAAGCCGGTAGCCGCAAGGCCGGCGAACAGGGACAGGGCTAGTACGGCTCCAGAATTGGGCCTCATACGCTCCCTCCAGCCATATCGGCATTGCCGCCCGTGCGCTTGTTTTTGGACGCATCTTTGTCGGCCGAATGCTTGTACCACGAAATCACCCACGCCACGCCCCACATGATGAGGATTCCGGCAAGGCTGACCAGGGCGTGCGTGACAGCACCCCCGCCAACTTCGGCCAGCACGAAGTGCCCTGCGAAGGCCAGGAAGACGCCGAGACAGAATATCTCAAGTGAATGCTGGCCACACAGGATCAATGGTCGCAGCCAGGGCGATTTCAGGCCCGACCAATCCTTGGGCAGGAAGCGCACCGTGAGCGCCGCCAGCGCCAGAAAATGGGCAAACCGCAGCACGTCCAGATCGGTCTTGGTGATCGGGTACATCCACTGTTCGAGCCGCTTCGGCATCAGAAAGCTGAGCTGCGGTATGTGCCAGGTCAACGTGACGAAGAACGCAAACAGCAGATAGGTAATGCAAATCCACATCGTCACCGGCGACGACAGGATGCGGGACATGCGCGCCGCGCCGCCCAGCGCACACCAGGCGCCGAATACGAACAGCAACTGCCAGCAGAACGGATTGAAGATCCAGAAGCCGCTCGGATAGGCCGTCAGGTACCAGTCGAAGTGCCATGTCAGTGCGTACAGCAGCACCGACAGCCCCAGCGCGATGTCGGCCCGCCACTTCATCAGCCACAGGATGATCGGCAGAAACAGCATCAGCACGATGTAGAGCGGCAGCACGTCCATATTGACGGGCCGGAATCTCAGAAGCAGCGCCTGGACGATGGTGACGTCAGGCTGCTTGAGAAAATCCAGGATGCCCATTTCTTCGCTGTAGAGCGGGTTCTCGAAACGGGTCGCGACGTAGGAAATCTCGGCGAGGAAGATCGTGAACAGGAACACATGTGCGACGTAGATCTGCCAGACCCGGCGCATGATCCGCGCGGTCGCCACTACGAAGCCGGCCTGCAGCATCGCGCGGCCGTAGACGAAGGCGGCGGTGTAGCCGGAGATGAAGATGAAGATCTCGGTGGCGTCGGAAAATCCGTAATTGCGGATCGTGAACCAGGTCAGGATATTGGTCGGCAGATGATCGACGAAGATCAGCCACAGCGCCATTCCGCGAAACAGGTCGAGCCGCAATTCGCGCTCGCCGGCCACCGGCAGCGCAATCGCCGGCGCGGAAGTCGCCGCGGCCTTGCTATCGCTGAGGGTCGTTCCGGCAACGGGATCGGCAATGGACGACATCTGGCACCGTGAGTTGAGCTTTTAGGCGTGCACTGTCCGGGAACGATAATATCGGCCCGCACCTTGCACACAAGGTACGCAAACAGATACGGGGCCAGACCGCGCGCGGGTGCGCTCTAGAATGGAACTATGTTGAAACCGCGATCAAACAACCGGCAAACCCGGCGCACCGGCGATTGTTCCCCCGGCATTCTTGGCTATGATGCGGAACAGGATTTCCGAAAGCTTGCCCGCATGTACCGCGCCGTCACCCGCCAGATCGAAGTCACCGTCGAACCGAACTTCCTCCCCGGGCGCTCGTCGGTCGACAAGGGCCAGTATTTCTGGTCCTACACGATTGTGATCACCAACACCGGCGCCGAGACCGTGCAGCTCCGTACCCGGCATTGGATCATCACCGACGCCACCGGCCGCAAGCAGGAAGTCCGCGGCGAAGGCGTGGTTGGCGAGCAGCCTGTTCTGGCGCCGGGCGAGCGCTTCGAATACACGAGCGGCGTGCCGCTGCCGACCGCGTCGGGCTTCATGACCGGGCGCTACCAGATGGTCAGCGAAAGCGGCGAACGATTCGAGATCGACGTGCCGACGTTCTCGCTGGATAGCCCCGATAGCAGGCGGGTGTTGAACTAACGAGGGGCACCGCTCTCTCCACGTCATTGCGAGCGAAGCGAAGCAATCCACGCCTCGGCGCGGGGATAGATGGATTGCTTCGCTGCGCTCGCAATGACGTGGAGATAGCGACGCAGCACAACGTCGTCCCCCGCGAAGGCGGGGGATCCAGTACGCCGCGGCCTCTCGGTTCAATCACTTCTGTCTCTGGGATACTGGGTCACCCGCCTTCGCGGGTGACGACAATTGAATATGCGTTCGTAATCTCGCGACATGAACTGTCCGAGGTTGCCAGAAACTTCCCGCCCTCTCGAAATAGAGGGCGCAGGGAAGACCGGGTGCGCGCTGCACCCGCGGTCTCGCGTGCGATTTGCGCAAACAAAACTGCACACGAGCATACAGGGCAGCGGGAGCATTCCGGCCTTCCCTGCGCAATGGCTTTACGGCTTACTTCGTGCTCTCCCCGGAGAACGGCTCTTTTGCCTCCGTCGCCCCCAAGAAGCTTCGCTTCTCCAGGACTTAACGCCAGCACCGCGACGTCCGAACCACACGACTTCGCCGTACGCTTCAGGCGCGTACGTCTCGCGCGCCTCTCGCGTCCATCGCATCTCACCGCACGTTCGTGACGATCGCGAGCGTCCCTCATCTGCCGTGAGACAGGCGGAGTTATGCCGGTGATTTGGCCTGCAAGTTAAGCGGAATATTTTTGCAAGGGGGACTGGACAGGATTCAGGTGATTTGCCCGACAAGTGAAATGGCCGCGAATTGTAGGGTGGGCAAAGCGCAGCGTGCCCACCATTCAGCAGCAATGTCGTGGATAGGTGGTGGGCACGCTTCGCTTTGCCCACCCTACAAAACGGCCGTTACTCCTCCACGCCCGCTGCATGCGGGGTGAACTGGTAGACCGAGGAGAACTCGTAGGTCATCACTACCTTGTCGTCCTTGACCATCTCAGCCCGGTCCTTCGCGCAAGGCTTTTCAGCATCGGCGAGCCCTCATCACGTGCGATTGGTGACAATTAATAGCCGGCTGCGGGAACCATTGCCCTGCGAGCCTATTGGCTTCCTGACACAATCACTTTTGGAAAGAGACATTATGAAAAATCTCGCAATCTATCTGGCGGCAGGCGCAAGTGCGCTTCTCGTGACGGCCGCTTCCGCTGCACCGCTTTCCCCGAATGTATCAGTCGCTCCGGAGAGCAACATTCAAAACGTTCGCATGGTTTGCAATGAGGCAGGCCAGTGCTGGCGCCAACGCGGTGAACGCCGCGTCATTGTCCGTGAGCACCATGATTCATATGGATATGCTCCCCGTCGCGAGCGCTATATCGAGCGCCGTGGCTATGGAGACGGTGGCGGCATCGGCATCCGCGCGCCCGGCGTCAGCGTCGGAATCGGCACCGATCGCTATTGAGGAAGCCGACAACAGTCTGAACACGAAAGAAGCCGCGGAGAAATCCGCGGCTTTTTTTGATGCAAACTCGAGTAGCTCGGAGCGAATGGTCAGCCGGCATCGAGCCGGCGCTCCGACATGCGGCGCTCAACTTGGCCGGTGTTCACACGTGAGGGGCGCTTGCTCCCCGCAGCCGCTCGACGAACCAGAAGGCCCCGATCGTAACGAACGACAGAACGAAAAATGCTCCGCAGGCCAGCAAAGTCGGCACTGAACTTATATCCATGACATCCTCCAGGGTTGATCGCTTGCAGTTTCTGTTCGCGACGAACGAGCACCTGCGCCCGGCCTGCCACGTCATCTCGGCTAACAGATCAAAAGCGCTCGTTTCAAAAATCTGCGGCGACCAGATCGTAAGAGCCCCGGCCTCCACGGACGTAAACCTTCGCAGCCGCCGCGCATATCACATCGCGGTTGCAATCGAACGCGTTCAGGAAACCGGACTCGTCGGGGCGGGCATCTGGCTGAATTCGCCTCAATGCGCCCTCTTCTATAAAGAATGTCGCTTCCAGCGCGCTGTCATGCCCCCAGAACCGCACGGCTCGCCGGGTCTGGTCATACGAGCGGCTGTGATTTGGAAACTCAATCATGGCTTACCACCGATCGGATTACAGGCGTCAAGCCACGCGTCTCACCGGCCTTCACACGACCGGTATCGCGGCCTGGTTCAACGACCTCGAGACGCGCACATCGAAGCGATGTGCGGTTGGTCAATGTCGCTGACAAGATTTGGCGTGGCTAAGCTTCGCGCTGCCGTAAAGGCGATGCTGAAGCAATACGATGGCGCTTGGATTGAGATGGCTACTCAATGCCGCATTACAATGCCTGCCAGGCAGCTCCCAGAAAACAAATTGCGAATCTCCTCGCTATTCGCCTGATAGTCACTATGTTCAAGATATCACCGCGCGCCCCGGGCTGTTATCGGTGACTGAGAGCGTTGCGCTCCCGCCTTAGCCAAAAGGGCGGTCACATGCCAAAACTCCCCGCATTCAATCTTCGTGAGTGGCTGGTACCTCGGGTATTGATGCCGATCTTTCTTGTGCTGCTGGTCGCCGCTGCGATGGTTATTCAATGGTGATCGAGCGTAGCGCGGTTTCACCGCTGGACGGTCGATCTCCGATTAAATCTCAATCTTCGCTGGCGCACGATCTGGACGCCAGGGCGGTGATCGCCCTGGATGAGGCTCGCGAGATGCCGCCGGGAGATGAGCGCACCGAGGCTACTCACAAAGCAATGATCCTTCGAAATGCCGCTGAAATGCACGAACTGCTCTACGGCAAGCGTGGCGCACCGGGCGTATGACGGAGGCTTAGTCCGTTGGCACCGAGCTTTTGGTGTCATTGTCGAGCCAGCGGGGATCATATGGGCAGCGAGATACTTGTCCCATATGAACACCTATCCAAGTCGATCGCCATTCCCCGCGAGCGCCCTTTTGATGGCACTTGATCATTCATGCATTCCCGCCGTCGTTCTCATTGTCGAGGACGAGATGGTGCTCCGCATGCGCGCGGTCGACATGGTGGAAGACGCCGGATACACGCCACTCGAGGCGCTGGATGCCGCCGAAGCCGTCGCCATCCTGGAATCCCGATCCGACGTCGCGCTGATGTGCACCGATATCCAGATGCCCGGCCAAATGGACGGCGTCGGACTTGCGCACGCCGTGCATGCGCGTTGGCCGACCATCAGCATCATCGTGGTATCGGGGCAATTGGACCTGCCGCACCTCGATCTTCCTCCCCGCAGCAGGTTTATCGGCAAGCCACTCAATGCCGGGGAAGTGATCGCCGAAATGCGCGACATGATCGGTTACGCCTGAGACGCCAGTGCCTTTCACGCCGAATACGGCCCAAAGCGCGTGATTTCGGCGAAAACCCCGCCCCCCCGAAGATCAGTGCGGTATCCAGCCTATGATGATACGATCAGCGATGTCTGAAGCCGATCTCCGGACGGAACCGCGTCCCGCAAGCAGCACATCCCCATACCAGGACGAACTGGCGGCAGAAAATGTCAGCCTGCGGCTTCTGCTCGCGCAGGCCGAGATCAATGCGCAGAGTCTGCTGGCCACGGCCGGCATCGACGCCAGGGAGCGCGAGGCGGCCGACAAGCTGCAGAAGCTGATCCTCGAGGAGCTGCACCACCGCATCAAGAATACACTCGCAACCGTCGGCGCCATCGTCTCGCAGAGTCTGCGCGACCTGCCCGAAGCCAGGCACGCGCAGCACGCCATCGAAGGCCGGCTGCTTGCGCTCGGGCGAGCGCACGATCTGCTTTTGCAGGCAAGATGGAGCAGCGCGAATCTTGGCACGATCGTCCGCAGCGCCACCGAAGCCTTCGATAATCCCGATCAGCCGAAATTCTCGATTTCGGGGCCCGATATCCGGATGACATCTGGTGCCGTCATTGCCATCGCGATGACGCTCAACGAACTCTGCACCAACACCACGAAGTTTGGCGCCCTGTCGGTCCCTCAAGGACGCGTCGACATCAAATGGACACTGGATCAACAGGCGCAGCGCCTGCACTTCGTATGGACCGAGACGAACGGTGCGGCAGTCCGCCCGCCCAAACAGCGCAGCTTCGGCACGCGGCTGATCGAGACGCTCGGCAGGCAACTCCGGGGCGACGTGCGGCTAACCTATGAGCCGACCGGGTTCGTCTACACATTCGACGTGCCGATGGCTTCCCTGACTTCGGCGGCGTCATAGGCCCTTCTTCAGGAATTGCGAAAGCCAATCGTCCCATCCGTCCGGGCTGGCCCGCCCTACGCGCTCCAGATCAAAACAACGTAACGAACCCGAAAGAACCCATGATGAAAAAACCCGTCCTCACAATTGACGAACCCCAGCCGAAAAAAGCGATACGAGCCGACCGGCCTCCCACCGATGGCTTCGTGACGGTTGTCGACGGCCATTTCAAATCGGAGTTTGACACCGCCGAGGCAGCCGAAACGGCGGCGCGGAAATTGAAGTCGGCTTACCCGATGCTCCAGATCGAAATCTATGATGCTGCCAAAATGGTCCGCACATTGGTGAGCGAGACCGTCATCCCGGCGAAATAGCAGTCCGTAGGGTGGGCAAAGCGAAGCGTGCCCACCATTCAAGGATGGTCTCTCGGATAGGTGGTGGGCACGCTGCGCTTTGCCCACCCTACGAAACTATCGCCTACTCCTCCACGCCGGCTTCCTGCGGCGTGAACTGGTAGACCGAGGAGCAGAACTCGCAGGTCACCACGACCTTGTCGTCCTTGACCATCTCGGCGCGGTCTTTTGGCGCGAAGCTTTTCAGCATCGCAGAGACCGCATCGCGCGAGCACGAGCATTGCGCGCGCAGGGGCAGCGGCGTGAACACGCGCACGCCGCGCTCGTGAAATAATCGATACAGCAGGCGCTCGCCCGACAGATCGGGATCGATCAGCTCGACATCCTCGACGGTGCCGATCAGCGACTGGCCCTCGACCCAGGCGTCATCTTCGGCAACGGAATGCGTCACCGCGCCATCGGGCGCATCGCCGGGATGCAGGTCGGCCTGCCGCGCCCGCTCCGGCGCCTTCGGCAAGAACTGCAGCAGCATGCCGCCGGCACGCCAACGGTGTTTTCCGCCGTCGCCGCCGCGCCATTCCTCGCCGACCGCGAGCCGCACACGGGTCGGGATCTGCTCGGAGCGCAGGAAATATTCATGCGCGGCGTCTTCGAGGCTGCCGCCGTCGAGCGCCACCAGCCCCTGGTAGCGGCTCATGTCCTGCCCCTGATCGATGGTCATGGCGAGATGGCCCTTGCCGAGCAGAGTGCCTGAATCCTGGCCGTCTTTCAGCCGCTTCGCGTCATAGCGCGCATAGGCGCGCAAGCGATCGGGCGACTGGAAATCCACGATCAGGAACGAAACCGGGCCATCGGTCTGCGTCTGCAGGATGAAGCGGCCGTCGAATTTCAGCGCCGTGCCGAGCAGCGTCGCCAGCACGATCGCTTCGCCGAGCAGCTTGCCGACCGGCGTCGGGTAATCGTGCTTGGTCAGGATTTCGTCGAGCGCGGGGCCGAGCCGGGTCAGCCGTCCGCGCAGGTCGAGTTCTGCGACCTCGAACGGCAGCACCGCGTCATCGACGGGGACGGACGACGGCGCACGAATGGGCGCCTCGGTCGTGATTTTGATGTCTGATTGTGAATCCATGGCGCCTTATCTGGGGTCGGAACATGCAAAACGAAAGGGGTTGAAGAGCGGCGAACTATCTCCACTCGTCGTCCCTGCGAACGCAGGGACCCATAGCCACCGGCGTTCCGAGTTAGGCAAGGCATCAGCCACTGCCTTCATCATTGGGGCCGCGGCGTATGGGTCCCTGCGTTCGCAGGGACGACGAGAGACCTACGCCACTTCGTTAAAACACCAGGCCAGAATGCCTTTCTGCGCGTGCAGGCGGTTCTCCGCTTCGTCGAACACGACCGATTGCGGACCGTCGATCACCTCGTCGGTGACCTCCTCGCCGCGATGCGCGGGCAGGCAGTGCATGAAGATCGCATCCTTGCTCGCCAGCGACATCAGCTTGGCATTGACCTGATAGGGCTTGAGCACGTTGTGGCGGTGTTCGCCGTCCTTGTCGCCCATCGACACCCACGTGTCCGTGACGACGCAATCGGCGCCGCGAACGGCGGCCTCGGGATCGTTGCCGAGCACGATCGGGGCTTGCGTTGCCTTGATCCAGTCCTTCATCGCCTTGTTCGGCGCGAGCTGCGGCGGGGTCGCGACATTGAGCTTGAACTTGAAACGCTCCGCCGCATGCGCCCAGGACGCCAGCACGTTGTTGTCGTCGCCAGTCCAGGCCACGGTGCGGCCTTCGATCGGCCCGCGATGCTCCTCGAAGGTCATCAGGTCGGCCATCACCTGGCAGGGATGCGAGCGGCGCGTCAGCCCGTTGATCACGGGCACGGTGGCGTGCGCGGCCAATTCCAGCAGCGCATCGTGGTTGAGGATGCGGATCATGATCGCATCGACATAGCGCGACAGCACGCGCGCTGTGTCGGCGATGGTCTCGCCGCGGCCGAGCTGCATCTCCGCACCCGTGAGCATGATGGCCTCGCCGCCGAGCTGGCGCATGCCGACATCGAACGACACCCGCGTGCGGGTCGAGGGACGCTCGAAGATCATCGCCAGCGTCTTGCCTTCGAGCGGCTTCTTGGCTTTCTCGTGCGCCTTCAGCTTCGCCTTCATGTCGGCGCTCAAGGCCAGCATGTTGCGCAACTCGCTCGGCGGCAGTTCGCTGATGTCGAGGAAGTGGCGGACGGACTTGCTCATCACCCTGCCGCCTTCTTCAACTGATTACCCGACAGCGCGACGCAGGCGCGCTCGAGCATCTGAACGGATTCATCGATCTCGGTCTCGGTCACGATCAACGGCGCCAGGAACCGCACCACATTGTCGCCGGCGCCGACGGTGAGAAGTTTCTGGTCGCGCAGCGCGTTGACGAGATCGCCCGACGGCACCACGGCCTTGACGCCGACCAAGAGCCCCTCGCCGCGCACTTCCGAGAGCACGGCGGGATAACGATCGACCACGGAGGCCAGCTTCTGTTTCAGGAGCAGCGACATCTTCTGCACGTGGTCGAAGAAGCCGGGCTTCAGCATCACGTCGAGCACGGCATTGGCGGCCGCGATCGCCAGCGGATTGCCGCCGAAGGTCGAGCCGTGCGAACCGGGCGTCATGCCGCTTGCGGCTTCGGCGGTGGCCAGCACCGCGCCGATTGGAAAACCGCCGCCGAGCGCTTTCGCCAGCGACATCACATCGGGCGTCACGCCGACGCGCTTGTAGGCAAAGAGATCGCCGGTGCGGCCCATGCCGGTCTGCACCTCGTCGAACGCCAGCAGCAGGCCCTTCTCATCGCAGAGCTGGCGCAGCGCCTTGAAGAAAGACTGCGGCGCGGAGCGCACACCGCCCTCGCCCTGCACCGGCTCGATCAGGATGCCCGCGGTGTGCGGGCCGATCGCCTTTTTCACCGCTTCGAGATCGCCATGCGGCACCTGGTCGAAGCCGTCCATTGGCGGCCCAAAACCTTCGAGATATTTGGCGGAGCCGGTCGCGGCCAGCGTGCCGAGGGTGCGGCCGTGGAAGGCGCCCTCGAAGGTGACGAGCCGATAGCGCTCGGGATGACCCTTGGAGAATTGATAGCGGCGCACGACCTTGATCACGCCTTCCATCGCCTCGGCGCCCGAATTGCAGAAGAACACGAGGTCGGCGAAGCTCTGCTCGCACAACCGCGCGGCAAGCTTCTCGCCATCCGGGCTCTTGAACAGGTTCGACATGTGCCAGAGCCTGGTCGACTGTTCCTGCAGCGCCGCAATCAGATGCGGATGGCAGTGGCCCAGCGCATTCACCGCGACCCCCGAGGTGAAGTCGAGATAACGATCGCCATTGGTGGCGGTCAGCCAACAGCCCTCGCCGCGCTCGAAGCCGAGATCGACCCTGGCAAAGACGGGGAGCAGATGCGACGTGGCGCTATTGGTCATGGCGATCACTAATGGTTTGCACTGAAGGTTTGAGACCTGCTCTCAAGACCTGCCGCGGAGCACACGCGTGAATTGGCGCGAACGCGGCAACGGCCGGTCTTGCGAAAACGAAACGTGCCGCCTCTTAAGGGCGGCACGTGAGAGGTATTCTATGTGGGCGGGGGGCGCTGTCAACACGCCACGAAGCGGCCTTCTGCACTGCAAGATGGGCTAAATCCGTAGGATTGCGGTGTGGTGGAAAACACGCACTGCAATGCATAGATGTTCGGAACATGTGGACGCGCGGCCCCGGACTCTTGCGCCCGAGTCACGCCATATTGTAGCGTTTGGGCTGTCGGGTACGACATCTCGTGCGGCGGTTCTGATCCCTAAAGTCCATTTTGTAAGGCGTACACGTTCGGGCGCGGTTTTCGCGCCCGGCGAGGGCTAAGGGATTCTGCCCGCTGCGATTTTTGAGACGAATGACGTCGCCTGCGCTGCCCCTGATTGGCCGGCGCGAAGCGAAGGGAAGACTACGATGACGGTATTGACCTGGTCAGACGATCGCGTCGAGCAGCTGAAGAAGCTCTGGGAAGCCGGATTATCGGCCAGCCAGATCGCCGCGGAACTCGGAAATGTGACGCGAAACGCTGTGATCGGCAAAGTGCACCGGCTGGGCCTGTCCGGCCGCGCCAAGAGCCCCTCCTCGGCCGCCCCGCGGCAGCGCAAGGCACGCCCGGCCCAGCAGATGATGCGGGTGTCGCGCCCGGTCTCGCGCGGCAACACCGCGCTTGCGCACGCCTTCGAGGTCGAGATGGAGCCGGATCCGATCGCCTTCGACAACGTGGTGCCGATGAGCCAGCGGCTGTCGCTGCTTGAACTGAACGAGGCGACCTGCCACTGGCCGGTCGGCGATCCCTCAAGCCCGGAATTCTTCTTCTGCGGCGGCAAGGCGCTCTCTGGCCTGCCCTATTGCGCGCATCACTCGCGCGTGGCGTATCAACCGGCCGCCGATCGCCGGAGGCAGCAGCCGAAGCCGACGCGGTAAGGGGCGGTTTGTCGTAGCCCGGATGGAGCGAAGCGAAATCCGGGACAGACCCGCGATTGGCTGACATTCCCCGGGTTGCGCTTCGCTCCACCCGGGCTACGAACTAAATCGTTTGTCGTCCCTGCGAACGCAGAGACCCATAACCACAGGTGTCCGTGGTTATGCTTCGCTGGAGCTCCAGCGCACTTCAACAATCAGCATCGGTGGTTATGGGTCCCCGCGCCCCGCGCGCAATTGCGCACTAGGCGGGGACGACGATGCAGAGTGCGCGACGACGATGGAGCTATTGCTGCTCCACCTTCGCAAACCGGTCATCCAGCGCATAGCCCGCGCCGCGCACGGTGCGGATGGGATCCTGCTCGCGGCCGGGATTGAGCAGTTTGCGCAGGCGGCCGATATGGACGTCGACGGTGCGCTCGTCGATATAGATGTCGCGGCCCCAGACGCTGTCGAGCAATTGCTCGCGGCTGAAGACGCGGCCGGGATGCTCCAGGAAGAATTCCAGCAAGCGATACTCGGTCGGGCCGAGATCGATCTGGCGGCCCGAACGGGCGACGCGGCGTTTCTCGCGATCGAGTTCGATGTCGCCATAGGTGAGCACGGTGGCGAGCCGTTCGGGGCTCGCCCGTCGCAACAGGCCCTTCACCCGCGCCAGCAGCTCCGGCACCGAGAACGGTTTTACGATGTAATCATCGGCGCCGGTCGCAAGACCCCGCACCCGCTCGCTCTCCTCGCCACGCGCGGTCAGCATGATGATCGGTAACTGCTTGGTCTCCGGCCGCGCCCGCAGGCGGCGGCAGAGCTCGATGCCTGACAGCCCCGGCAGCATCCAGTCGAGCACGACGAGATCGGGCACGCGCTCCTTCAGCCGCGTATCCGCATCGTCGCCGCGGCCGACGGTTTCGACCTCATAGCCTTCGGCGTCGAGGTTGTAGCGCAACAGCGTGGTCAGCGCTTCCTCGTCCTCGACCACCATAATGCGCGCGCTCATTCCTTTATCCCTCAGCTATTAGGAACCGTGGTCGCAAACGTCGTCATGTCGCCCTTCGGGCGCTTGTCGAGCATCTGCTGTCCCTCGATCATGTAGAACACGGTCTCGGCGATATTGGTGGCGTGGTCGCCGATCCGCTCGATGTTCTTGGCGCAGAACATCAAATGGATACAGAACGAGATGTTGCGCGGATCTTCCATCATATAGGTCAGGAGTTCGCGGAACAGCGAAGTGCAGATGGCGTCGACTTCCTCGTCGCCCTTCCAGACCGCCATCGCCGCCGGCAGATCGTGCGCCGCATAGGCGTCCAGCACCGACTTGACCTGCGACTGCACCAGGTCGGTCATGTGTTCGAGGCCGCGCATCAATTTCAGCGGCTGGAAATCGTTCTCCAGCGCCGCGACGCGCTTGCCCATGTTCTTGGCGAGGTCGCCGATCCGCTCCAGATCGGTGGCGACGCGCATGGCGCCGACGATCTCGCGCAGATCGATCGCCATCGGCTGGCGGCGCGCGATCGTCAGCACCGCGCGCTCCTCGATCAGATGCTGCAGGCGGTCGATCTCGACATCGGTCGCGACGACACGCTTGCCGAGCGGGACGTCGCGGCGGACCAGTGCGTCGACGGATTCGGTGATCATGCGCTCGACCATGCCGCCCATCTCGGCGACGAGACGGGTCAATTCCTGAAGGTCGCTGTCGAAAGCCTTGGCGGTGTGTTCAGAAGCCATGTGTTATCTCCTCAACCGAACCGGCCGGTGATGTAGTCCTGGGTGCGTCGATCACTGGGCGAGGTGAAAATCTTGTTGGTATCGTCGAACTCGATCAGCTCGCCGAGATACATGAAGGCGGTCTTGTCGGAGACGCGCGCCGCCTGCTGCATGTTATGGGTGACGATGGCGATGGTGTAATCCTCCGCGAGTTCCTGGATCAGTTCCTCGATCTTGGCCGTCGAGATCGGATCCAGCGCCGAACAGGGTTCGTCGAACAGGATCACCTCGGGCCGCACCGCCACCGTGCGGGCGATGCAGAGCCGCTGCTGCTGGCCGCCGGACAGCGACAGGCCGCTTGCATTCAGCTTGTCCTTGACCTCGTTCCACAGCGCGCCGCCACGCAGCGCCTTCTCGACCCGGCCGTCCATCTCCGACTTGGAGATCTTCTCATAGAGGCGGATGCCGAAGGCGATGTTTTCGTAGATCGTCATCGGGAACGGCGTCGGCTTCTGGAACACCATGCCGACGCGGGCCCGCAGCAGATTGAGGTCGAGCTTGGGGTCGAGGACATTGGTCTGGTCGAGCATCAATTGCCCGGTCGCCTTCTGGCCAGGATAGAGATCGTACATCCGGTTGAAGATCCGCAGCAGTGTGGACTTGCCACAGCCGGACGGCCCGATGAAAGCCGTGACGCGGTGGGTGCCGAGCGTCAGGTTGATGTTCTTCAGCGCGTGATGCTCGCCATAGTAAAAGTTCAGGCCGCGCGCGGTCACCTTGGGCGCAGCTTCGGGCAGCGCCACCTGCGGAACGGGTCCGCTCGCGGAACTCACGGATACGGAGAGATCGGTCATTTGGATGTCCTCTCGGCGCCGAGAATGCGCGCGCCAATATTCAGGGCAAGTACGGTGAGCGTGATCAAGAGCGCCCCGCTCCAGGCGAGCTGCTTCCAGTAGGCATAGGGGCTCTGGACGAAGTTGTTGATGGTGACCGGCAGGTTCGCCATCGTCTTGGTCATGTCGAGGCTGAAGAACTGGTTCGACAGCGCGGTGAACAATAGCGGCGCGGTTTCACCGGCGACGCGGGCGGTCGCCAGCAGCACACCGGTGATGAGGCCGGCGCGCGCGGCGCGATAGGCAATCCGCTTGATGACAAGCGAGCGCGGCAGGCCGAGCGCGGATGCCGCCTCGCGCAGGGGATTTGGCACCAGCCCCAGCATGTCCTCGGTAGTGCGGACCACCACCGGGATCACGATCACGGCGAGCGCCAGACAGCCGGCGAAGGCCGAGAAGCCGCCCATCGGCACCACGATGGCGCCGTAGATGAACAGGCCGATGATGATCGACGGCGCGCTCAGCAGAATGTCGTTGATGAAGCGGATCACCGAGGTGAGCTTGTCGTGCTTGCCGTACTCGGCGAGGTACGTTCCGGCGAACAGGCCGAGCGGCGCGCCGATGCCGACCCCGATCACGGTCATCATGATCGAGCCGATGATGGCGTTGCGCAGGCCGCCATCGGTCGAACCCGGTGGCGGCGTATCCTGGGTGAAGACGGCAAGATTCAAGCCGGAAATGCCGTTGTAAAACAGCGTGAACAGGATCAGCGCCAGCCAGGTCACACCGAACAGCGCGGCGCCCAGGCACAGGAACTTGACGATGATGTTGTTGCGGCGGCGGGATGCGTAAATCGGGTTCATGGTCCTAGTTCCCCGCCTTCTTTTCCAGGCGCATCAGCATCAGCCGCGCGGCAGCAAGAACGAAGAACGTCAGCACGAACAGCAAGAGGCCAAGCAGGATCAGGCCGGATTGATGCAGGCCATCGCTCTCGGCGAACTCGGACGCAATCGCCGCCGAGATCGTGGTGCCCGGCGCGAAGATCGAGGACTGGATCTTGAACGAATTGCCGATGATGAAGGTCACCGCCATGGTCTCGCCGAGCGCGCGGCCGAGCGCCAGCATGATGCCGCCGATCACGCCGACCCGGGTGTAGGGGATGACGACGTTGCGGACGACTTCCCAGGTGGTGCAGCCGACGCCATAGGCCGCTTCCTTCAGGACCGGCGGCACCGTTTTGAAGACATCGACCGAGATCGCGGTGATGAAGGGCAGCACCATGATTGCGAGAATCAGCGCGGCGTTGAACAGGCTGAGATAGGACGGGGGACCTGCGAAGATCGTGCCCAGCACGGGGACGCCGTCGAACACGCTGATCATGAAGGGCTGGAAGGTGTTGGCCAGGAACGGGCCCAGCACGAAGAAGCCCCACATGCCGTAGATGATGGAGGGAATGCCAGCGAGCAACTCGACCGCAAGTCCGATCGGACGGCGCAGCCAGATCGGGCAGATCTCGGTGAGGAAAATCGCGATGCCGAGGCCGACGGGAATCGCAATCATCATCGCGATCACGGAGGTGATCAGCGTGCCGTAGATCGGGCCGAGCGCCCCTAGCACCGGCGGATCGGCCGACGGCGCCCAGCGCTGCGTCCACAGGAAGGCTGCGCCATACTCACGGATGGCGGGCCAGGCGCCGACGATCAGCGAAAGGATGATGCCGCCGAGGATGAGGAGAACCGAGATCGCGCAGGCGCGCGTGATCCAGTAGAAGGTGACGTCGCCGAGCTTGAACGCGCTGAGAGCCTTCGCGCGATCATAAGGTCCGGCAGCATCCATTACGTCGCTTTCAACCGCCATTTCTGCCACGCCAATCCCCTGTACTTCTACTTGATCCGGTTCGATCCGTCTCGTGCCCCGGATGCGGCGCAGCGCGCTTGCGGTGCGCTGCTGTTCCGGGGTCCATTCTTGCTTGGCGACGCTTGGGTCCCGGCTCTGCGGTGCACCGCTGAAGAAGCGCTGCACCGCGTCCGGGACAAGGGACCTCAGCTCTTGATTTCAGCCGACCAGGTCTTTTCGATCAGCTTGACCACCGATTCCGGCATCGGGATGTAGTCGAGCTCTTCGGCCATCTTGCCGCCCTTCTCGAACGACCATTTGAAGAACTTGATGGCTTCCTGGGCGGCGGCCTTGTCGGTCGCAGCCTTGTGCATCAGGATGAAGGTCGCCGCCGTGATCGGCCAGGAGGCTTCGCCGGGCTGGTCGGTGAGGATCACGTAGTAGCCGGGCGCCTTGGCCCAGTCGGCGTTGGAGGCGGCCGCCTGGAAGGCTTCAATGGTCGGCTGCACGGTCTTGCCGGCCTTGTTGATCATCGCCGTATGGGTCAGCTTGTTCTGCTTGGCATAGGCATATTCGACGTAACCGATCGCGTTCTTGGTCTGGCCGATATTGCCGGCGACGCCTTCATTGCCCTTGGCGCCGACGCCAACCGGCCATTCGACGGCAGTGCCGGTACCGACCTTGGTCTTCCATTCGGCGTTCGACTTCGACAGATAGTCGGTGAAGTTGAAGGTGGTGCCCGAACCGTCGGAGCGGCGAACCACAGTGATCGCGTCCGCCGGCAGCTTCACCTTCGGATTGAGCTTGGCGATCGCGGCGTCGTCCCACTTCTTGATCTTGCCGAGATAGATGTCGCCGATCACTTCGCCCGACAGCACCAGTTCGCCCGGCTTGATGCCTTCGAGGTTCACGACCGGCACGATCGCGCCCATTACCATCGGCCACTGCACCAAACCGTCCTTCTCGAGCTGCTCGGCCTTCAGCGGCGCGTCGGTGGCGCCGAACGTGACGGTCTTGGCCTGGATCTGCTTGATGCCGGCGCCGGAGCCGATCGACTGGTAGTTCAGACCGTTGCCGGTCTCCTTCTTGTAGGCGTCAGCCCACTTCGAATAGATCGGGAAGGGGAAGGTGGCGCCTGCGCCGGTGATATCGGCGGCAAAGGCCGACGTCGACGCGGCGACCATGCCGGCAGCGACGATTGTCTTGATGAAATTCATGGCTGGTCTCCATTGCTGAGCGAAGCGCCGTTGCGCCCGATCGCGCTCATGCCGCTCGTGGTAAGAGCGGTCGATAGAGCTTTTACGAAGGTTCGATGACAGTTGGATGACACAACCAAGCGATTGAAATCGCTTGAGTTTAGTGCACTGACGGGGCTTTTGCCTGGGGAAAACAGGCGGTAAAGACAGCGCCGTTTTTGGGCACGCTTTCGATCAAAAGCCGGCCGCGATGACGGTTAAGAATATGTTTCACCAAGGATAAACCGAGCCCGGTTCCGCCCTGCGCACGGCTGTCGCCGACATCGACCCGGTAGAAGCGCTCGGTCAGCCGCGGCAGATGTTCCGGCGCGATGCCGGGGCCGAAATCCCGGACCATGATGCGGACTTCCGGCGCGCCCTCGCTGGATGTGGCCTGGCTCAGGGTGACGATCACTCGTTCGCCGGACGCGCCGTATTTGAGCGCGTTCTCGATCAGGTTCTCGAACAGCCGCAGCAGTTCCTCGCGATCGCCCGCAATCGTCACCGGCGCCGCGGGCAGATCGATCTCGATCGCGACCTGGCGTTCCCGGGCCAGCGGCTCCAGCCCGTCGGCGACCTGGCGAATGATCGGCACGATATCGACGGAGGCGTCGGGCCGGACATGGGCCGACAATTCGACCCGCGACAGCGACAACAGATCATCGATCAGCCGCGCCATCCGCGTCGCCTGCGTATGCATGATGCCGAGGAAGCGCTCGCGCGCCTTGGCATCCTCCTTGGCCGGCCCCTGCAGCGTATCGATGAACCCGGACAACGCCGCGAGCGGCGTCCGCAGCTCGTGGCTGGCATTGGCGACGAAATCTGCGCGCATTTCCTCGACCCGCCGCAGCGGCGTCTGGTCGTGGAACGTCATCAGCATGCATTTCTCGGTGCCGCCGAACAGCGTCGGCACCGGCACCGGCGTGATGATCAGTTCCATCCAGCGATCGACCGGAACCTGGTCGTGATAGCTCGCCCGGCGCGGTTCGGTGGTTGCGATCGCCTCGCGCAACGCGGTGATGATCTCGGGCGAGCGCAGCGCAAACTGCGCGAGCTCGTTCTTGCGCAAAGCGGGCGCGAGCTGGGCGGCTGCCGCGTTGAGATGCAGGACGCGGCCGGCGCGGTCGAGCAGCACGGCCGGATCCGGCATACCGGCGACGACGGCGCTGACGGCTGCAGACTCGACCGGAGTGACGGCGCGGACATCGTCACGGGAGGCCGCCACATGATGCAGCCGCCACGGCACCAGCGCTGCGGCGCCGATACAGATGAAAACCGCCACGGCGCGCGCCAGCGACAGATCGGCCAGCACCACGAGCGCGCAAAGCGCGAGCCCAGCGGCGAGCAGAATAATGGCCGAATGCCGCAACCGGTCCGGCCACGGTGCAAAGAAGGAGGAAGAGCTGGAATCGTCGATCGCCATGGCGCAGGCTTTTTCCTCTATTCGCGAAGCCCCCGCCGCGTCATCAGGTGCCCGTGTCTCCACGTTCGCGGACATAGACGGCGGCCTTATGCCTCGTCGGTTCGGCGTCGGCGCCGGCCGCCAATTGGCGCAGGCGCTTCGATCGCGCGCCGATGATAATCTCCCGAAGCGTCAGCAAGATTACAGATATGACAAAGGGACCGATATAATAGAGGACACGGAACAGCAGCATGCCGGCCAGCAGTTCCTCCCGGTCCATCTGCCAGAGGCCGACCAGCATGGCGGCATCGAACACGCCGAGCCCGCCGGGCGAATGGCTGGCGAAACCCAACAGCGTCGCCGAGACGAAGATGACCGCGACGACGACAAAGCCGATCTGGGGCTCGTCCGGAACCAGCATGTACATCGCCAGCGCGCAGAAACCGAGATCGACGATGCCGATGGCGATTTGCAGCAGCGTCAGCGGCCCGCCCGGCAGCGTGACCGTCCACGGCCCGCGGCCGACGCCGCGCGGCGCAACCCAGACCCAGGCCACATATCCGATCAGCGCAAAGATGATGCCGAACGCCGCGACGCGGTTAAGCCAGACCGGGAGCTGATCGATCGAGGCAGCGGCTTCCGGGTGATAGGCGATGCCCAGCCCCAGCACGGCGGCATTGCCGAGCCAGAAGGTGAGCCCGGCGAGGAAACAGATCTTGGCGACATCGATCGCGTTCAGCCCCCAGGCCGAATAGATCCGGTAGCGCACCGCGCCGCCGGTGAAGACGCTGGCGCCGACATTGTGGCCGATCGAATAGGAGGTGAAGGAGGCCAGCGCGGTGACGCGGTAGGGAATGTGGCGGTGACCGATCGCGCGGACCGCGAACCAGTCGTAGAAGGTCAGCGTGAAATAGCCCGCCGCCACGAACAACGCCGCCAGCGCGATCTGGCGCGGGTCGGTGCTCTTGATGGCGTCGATCACCTCATTGGTGTCGATGCCGCGGAGCATGTGATAGAGGACGTAGCACGCAACGGCGATGACCGTGATGCTGATCAAGACCCCGAGCTTATGCAGGACCTGCTTCTGGCGCAGAAACGAGATCGCCCTGCGTATTGCTTCAAGCATCTACACCTCGAATTGCGCTTCTCCGACGACGACAATGGGGTGAACCCCCGCCGGCGCTACGCTGCTCCCCTGCCCCTCTGGTAGCGCGTTTTGAGCCGGAGTGGAATTCGCCTGACGACAATAAAACGCGCTCCTTCAACATATTAGGCCAGTTGATGACGTTAGAAGTACGATTTTGCAGCAATCCCGCCGCCCGAAGGCGATTCGGGACCATAGAAGGGGCCGGTCAAGAACGCGTGACAACAACGGCGGTGAAGCTGTCCGGCCCATCATGCGGTCAGGCCGACGGCGCGCTGCGCGAGACCACCCAGTCGCGCAACCATGATCCGACCGCACAGAAGCAGAGATAGAGCGCGAACATGATCAACCCGAGATCGAGCCAGTAGCCGAAACGGCCGGGCACGACGCGCGCGAGCGCGGCTGCGATCAGGGCCGCGACTACGGCCGAAAGCACCCATCGCAGCTTCCGCGGGACGCCCTCGCCGTGCTGAACCACGGATATCCAGCCCATGGCGAAGCCGAGCAGCGCCGATGCCAAGAGCCAGCCCCAGTAGAATGTGGTCAGATAGCCCATGCTCACTTCACCACGAAATCGATGCGGCGGTTCTGCGCCTTGCCCTGGTCGGTATCGTTAGCCGTAATCGGCTGCGTCGAGCCATAGCCGACCGCGCTGAACCGGTTGGCCGGCAATCCCGCCTTGACGAGGTAGTCGGCGACCGCCTGGGCACGCTTCTCGGACAGCGCCTGGTTGGCCGCCTCGTCGCCGTCGGTATCGGTATGTCCTGATATCTCGATATTGGCGGTCGGACAGCGCAACGCGGTTTCGATCAGGCGGTCGAGCAGACCGGCGGAATCCGCGACAATATCGGCCTTGCCGGATTCGAAGCGGATCCGGGCCTTGCCGAGCAGCTCGGAGAATAATTGCTGGCAGACCGTCGCATCCACCGGCGCCGCGGCCGGCTTGACCGAGATTTCCGGCTTGAACTGCCAGCCCTGCGGAAAATCCTTGCCGAGGCCGGCGCGGATCTGACCGGCGGCGGCTTCATAAAGCGCATCGCCGGACAGCTTGACCTCCCGGTCGGAGATGACGAGCGTGCCGGTCGACAGCCGTGACAGCGCGCCGAGCGCGGGCACCACCGCGTTGGCAAACCCTGAGGGCGCACCGACGCTCTCCTTGAGATTGTCGACGACCTTTTCGCTGAAGAACTTGCGTCCCGCCGCCGCCACCAGCGCGGCGTGGGCGTTGCTGTCGGGCGCGTTGCCGGTCAGCGTCAGCGTCACCGCGACCGGATCCTTGTAGGCCTGGAAGATGTAAGGCGGCGCCTTGACCTCGTTGGTCGCGACCGAAAAGCCTTCGGGCAGATTTTTCAGCGCGGCGGCGATGGCTTCCCGGCCGCCGAGTTCGCGCGCCATGCCGGACAGGCTGACCTTGGTATCCGACAGTGTGATCTTGCCGTCCTTCAGCTTGCCGACCTGGTCGAGCAGCAACAGCGCGGCATTGTCGAAACGCGGCGGCGCCCCGCGCGACAGATTCGTCCGGTCGACCACTTCGACGCCGCCGAGGTTGGCGCGGGCAGCCTCCATCAACCGGCCCTTGCTCGCCGGTAGGGGCGAACTGCCCGACAGCGTCACCCGAAGAACGTCGCGTTCGGCCGACCAGACAAACGGCTTGGCTTCGGGAACGAGCCGGGTTTCATCGTTAACCAATCGCACACCCGGCACCGCTTCCACCGACGCCACCGCACTCTGCCGGCCGTCTTCCGAGAAAGCATCGGCCGCAAGGCTCACGTCGCGGCCTGCGACCGAGATTCGCCTTTTGTCGAGGATGGTGTCCTTCAGGGCTGCGGTCGAACGCTGCGCCAGGTCGGCTTCAAGCGGTTCGGTGCTCGTCCAGGCCGCGATAGCCCAAAACATGACCAAAGGAATGATGCCCGGCCACCATTTGCCACTCCACCTGAAAAGTCCGTGCATTCGAGTTCCCGCAGGGTCCGGAACGGAGAGAAAACAAACCCTTGCGGGGCTGTCAAACCCGAAATGTCGTGAGGGCCGAAAGGCTCTGAAATTGGTCCAGCTAACTGTTTCTTCAGCGGTCTTTCGCTAATTTCGCTCCGTAAATAACCGGGCAGCCCTGCATCTCGATGAAACTGCTTCGCAACACCGTCATCCGCGCCGGACTGGAAGCGCTGTACTTCTCCGGAGCGCATTACCTGCTGCGACCAATCTTCGCAGGTGTCGGCGTCATTTTCATGCTGCACCACGTCCGCCCGAGGCGCGACGGCGAGTTTCAGCCCAATCATCATCTCGAGGTCGAGCCGGAGTTCTTGCGGGCGATGCTGGCGCATCTTCGCAACCTCGACGTCGACATCGTCACCATGGACGAGGTGCATCAGCGACTCCAGGCGCGCAAATTCGCGCGGCGCTTCGCCTGCTTCACCCTCGACGACGGCTATCGCGACAACCGCGATTTCGCCCTGCCGGTGATGCGTGAATTTGACGCGCCCCTCACCGTCTACGTGACGAGCGATTTCGCCGAAGGCACCGGCCGGCTGTGGTGGGTCGCGCTCGAGAAGGCGATCACAAAGGCGTCCTCGATCGAAGTCCCGATCGGCGGCGTCAAGACCCGCCTAGACGCCTCGACGCCGGCGGCGAAGCAAGCGGCTTTCGACCGCATGCACGACTGGCTGCGCACGCTACCAACCGAACACGACATGCAGCGCGAAATCTCCGCGCTCTGCACGCGATATGACGTGGACGAGGCTCCGATCGCCCGCGAGCTCTGCATGTCCTGGGAGGAATTGAAGGCATTCGCTGATGATCCGCTGGTGACGATCGGCGCGCATACGATCACGCATTGCAATCTGGCGCGGCAGAGCGAGGAGACCGCTTCGTTCGAACTGGCCACCAGCCGCGCGCGGATCGAAGCAGCATTGCAGCGGCCGGTGCTGCATCTCGCCTATCCCTATGGCGACCGCATCGCGGCGGGGCAGCGCGAATTCAGGTTGGCGAAGGCGGCCGGATTCAAGACCGCGGTCACGACGCGGCCGGGCATGATTTTTCCGGAAAGCGCCGAGCACATGACCGCGCTGCAGCGGGTTTCACTCAACGGCAATTACCAGGATGCGCGCATCCTCCCGGTCCTGACATCAGGCGCCGCCACCGCCATGTGGAACGGCTTTCGCCGCATCGACGCGGCGTAGGGTCTATCCGTAGTCCGTAGCCCGGATGAAGCGGAGCGTAATCCGGGGCCTCTCACAAGCCGGCAGACTTTCCCCGGATTGCGCTTCGCTCCATCCGGGCTACGCGGCTAAATCTCTCAACACGTCGTCCCTGCGAAAGCAGGGACCCATACGCCGCGGCCCATCCGTTAGGGCGCGATGGAGTAGTCACCTACCAAAACAATTAAAGCCTGTGGTTATGGGTCCCTGCGTTCGCAGGGACGACAGAATGAGCTTCCTTGACTCGCCGCCCTCCCCCGCCCAAAACCGCGGGCAAAGCAAATGGAGGAACGCATGTTCAAGGATCTGTTCTCGCTTCAGGGCCGCGTCGCGCTGGTGACGGGTGGCTCGCGCGGCATCGGCAAGATGATCGCGGCCGGATTTCTCGCGCAGGGCGCGGCGAAGGTCTACATCACGGCGCGCAAGGCCGGGCCCTGCGAAGCGACCGCGAAGGAACTCTCCGCCGCCTATGAGGGCGAATGCATCGCGCTGCCGATCGACATTTCGACGGTCGAAGGCTGTGACAAGCTGGCTGGCGAAATCATCAAGCTCGAGCCGAAGCTCGACATCCTCGTCAACAACGCAGGCGCGGCATGGGGCGCGGAGTTCGACGAATTCCCCGAGAACGGCTGGGACAAGGTCATGGACCTCAACGTCAAGTCGCTGTTCTTCCTGACCAAGGCGCTGGCGAAGCCGCTGCGCGCGGCGGCCTCGCACGAACGGCCAGCCAAGGTGATCAACATCGCCTCCGTCGACGGCATTTTCGTCAACCCCAGCGAAACCTATTCCTACGCCGCAA
The DNA here is from genome assembly GCF_018596315.1 of Bradyrhizobium sp. SRL28. GTDB lineage: Bacteria > Pseudomonadota > Alphaproteobacteria > Rhizobiales > Xanthobacteraceae > Bradyrhizobium. The sequence goes on from NZ_JAHEAG010000012.1 coordinate 24,803, forward strand.
GCAAGGCCGCCGTGATTCATCTGACGCGGCGCATGGCGACCAAGCTGGTCAAGGACAATATCAATGTCACCGCGATTGCACCGGGCGCGTTCAAGTCGGACATGAACCGCGCCGCGCGCGACCACTCGGACGAAGTCGCAAAGCGCATTCCGGCGAAGCGTATCGGCACCGACGAGGATATGGCGGGGGTGGCGATCTATCTCGCCTCGCGCGCCGGCGATTACGTGGTCGGCAACACCATCGCCGTCGATGGCGGCGTGGTCTACGCAAATGCGGGGCTTGAGATCGCGGGGTAGCTCACAGTCGTCATCCCCCGCGAAACCAACGTCGTCCCTGCGAACGCAGGGACCCATACCGCGTGATGCATCGATGAAGCGCGGTCGCAGACGCCCTGCCAATTACCGCTGTCGCTTGCTGAACCGAAGCCGTCTTCCAATGTGCCCTTCACACCGGCCGCGGCGTATGGGCCCCTGCGTCCGCAGGGGCGACAGGTTGATAGGTTCGCGCCTTTCCCCCAATGTCGTCCCTGCCTAGTGCGCACGGGCGCAGGGACCCATACCGCGTGATGCATCAATAGCGCACGATGGCAGACGCCGTACCAAAATAACGACGTCCGGTGGCTATGGGCCCCGGCTCAAGGCCGGGGCGACGGAGAGATTACGTCTCGATTCACTCGTATTCGAAATCGGCCTTCGGCGCGTTGGGCAGTTCGCGCTCCAACGCTTCGCGATAGCGCAGACATCCGCGCAGAAATTTCGGCCAGGGCGGCACGGCCACTTCGGGTGTGGCCCGCTCGGGCAGTAGCCCCCAGAGATCGGGATGGTGCCAGCACAGGTCGTGACCGGTGCTGTCCCTGTGCGTGCGGATGCCGGCCCTCAGACGCTTCACCTCCGCGACCAACTGGTCGCGGTTCAGTGCTTCGAGGTCGCTGTCGGGGTCCATGTTACTGCTCCCCGATTGCGGGGCGGTTCAGGTTTCGATCTTCACGTACTCGAAATCGCCGGGCTTGTTGTCGATGCCGACCTTCGGCGGCGAGATCCAGTTGGCGTAGACGCCGGCTTCGGTGACCGGCTTCATCAGCGAGGCGATGAAGTCGCCGTCCTGCGTCGAAGGCAACCATTCGCCCTTGCGTTGGTTCCAGGTGGCGTCGTCGATCAGGATGCCTTCCGGCGTGGCGTTGATATCCTTGAACTCACCGATGTGGCGGTGGAACGCGACGTTCGGCAGCGTCAGCTTGTACTGGTAGCCGGCGAGCGAAATGATCTTGTTCCAGCGCAGCATGCCCTTGACGCAATCCTGTGTGTAGTCGTCGCGCAGGCGCATGTTGAGCGCGGTCAGCGCCGGCTCATCGACGCGCTTGATTACACCGTCGACCAGCTTGAGCACCGGATAGGTGGCGTTCTTGAGCTGGTGGTCATCGTCGATCTGGGTTTCCTTGTAGCGGCCCTTGATGCCGGCGTTGAAGGCATTCGCCGCGTTGGTCGAGACTTCCGAACCGAACAGATCGAGCGACAGCGAATAATGCAGGTGCAGCTTCTTCTGGATGGTCGGCAGGTCGATCACCCCTAACGCACGCACCTTGGCGATGTCGGTGGGATCGGTGATGCCGGCTTCCTTCATCGCCTCGCAGGTGCGCTGGACGACGCGGCTGATGCCGGTCTCGCCGACGAACATGTGATGCGCCTCTTCGGTCAGCATGAAGCGGCAGGTGCGCGACAGCGGATCGAAGCCGGACTGCGCCAGCGAGTGCAGCTGCATCTTGCCGTCGCGGTCGGTGAAATAGGTGAACATGAAGAACGACAGCCAGTCCGGCGTTGCTTCGTTGAACGCTCCGAGCATGCGCGGTGAGTCCGCATCGCCGGAGCGGCGGCGCAACAAATCATCCGCCTCCTCGCGACCGTCGCGGCCGAAATATTTCTGCAGCAGATAGACCATGGCCCAGAGGTGACGGCCTTCCTCGACATTGACCTGGAACAAATTGCGCAGGTCGTAGAGCGAGGGCGCGGTCTTGCCGAGATGGCGCTGCTGCTCGACGGAAGCGGGCTCGGTGTCGCCCTGGATCACGATCAGGCGGCGCAGCGTGGCGCGGTGTTCGCCCGGGACTTCCTGCCAGGCAGGCTTGCCGTAATTCTCGCCAAAGGGAATGACGCGGTTCTCTTCCTGCGGCGCCAGCAAAATGCCCCAGCGATATTCCGGCATCTTGACGTAATCGAACTTGGCCCAGCCGCGCGGATCAACCGAATAGGCGGTGCGCAAATAAACCAGCGACTGCTGGAAACCTTCCGGCCCCATGTCGCCCCACCAATCCATGTAACCGGGATGCCAGCCCTCGAGCGCTTTCAGCACCTGGCGGTCTTCACTGAGATTCACGTTGTTCGGAATCTTGGTTGAGTAATCGACGTTCATGAAGTTCATGGCGTGCTCCTTGCTCGCTCTCGTGTCCCGGACGCGGTGCAACGCGGAGCGGTGCGCCGCAGAGCCGGGACCTGTTCAATGTCAGTCACGTGGGTCCCGGTTCTGCAGCGCGTCACTTGCGTGCCGCGCAGCGCCCGGGACGCCGGACTTAAACCCGCGTCATGTCGAATTGCGCCTTCTGGCCGGTGCCGTAGCGGCGCAGCGCGCCGTCTTCGCCGACCGCATTGGGGCGCTGGAAGATCCAGTTCTGCCACGCCGTGAGGCGTGAGAAGATTTTCGATTCCATGGTCTCGGGACCAACGAAGCGCAAATTCGCTTCCATGCCGGTAAGACCATCAGGCGAGAAGGACGTGCGCTCCTCCAGGAACACGCGCACCTCGTCGTCCCAGTCGATGTCATCTAACGCGAAGGTGACGAGGCCGAGTTCTTCGGCTCCCTCCGCATCGAGCGACGTGCCGATGGTGGCTTCCGCGCGCTCCAGATCGGACGGATCGGCCTGGAAGCGCGATTGCAGCCGCGTCAGGCCGTGGCACATCGGATAGGGGCCGAAATTCATGGCGGTGAGCTGGATCGCCGGAGGCTGGCGGTTGTCGCCCTGCCGCGAGCCGATCAGCATGTAGGAGCGGTCGGCGGCGAACACGAGTTCGGCGAGCGTGCCTGCGAAGCAGGAACCGGGCTCGACCAGCGTCACCAGCGTGCGCGAGGTGACGTCGATGCGCTTCAAGACGCGCTTCCAGTAATGCCTGATCTCGTTGACCAGCCAGTGCGCCTTGTTGGCTTCGAGGAAGGTGTCGCAGGCCACCACATTGGCGGTGTCGCCATGCGACTTGAACACCAGCATCGCGATTTCGAGTTCGTTGATGCGCAAGTGCAGAATCGCATCATCAAGCTCGCGCGCGACCTGCAGCGGCCAGAACGACGCGCCTTGCGCGATCAGGCCGTCGATATCGGCCGGCGGGGCCCCCTCCGGCGCCTTGATCGAGATGGTCGCGATCCGCGCGGCGCGATCGATGTCGACGCTGATAAAGCCGTAGCGGATGCCGCTGTCGTCGATGGTGCGGTTGAGCGGCGAAAGCGTGATGCCCTTGCCGTTGCCGTTGCGCTTCGAGGCGGCGGCAAATTCCTTGGCGCGATCGGCGACTTTGGCTTCGAGCTTGCTGTTGGGCACGATCTCATCGACCAGCCGCCATGCAACGGCGCGCTTGCCCTTGATGCCTTCCTCGATGGTGCAGAAGAAGTCGGCATGGTCGCGGCGCACCTTGCGCTTGTCGACTACGCGCGTCAGGCCGCCGGTGCCCGGCAGCACCGCGAGCAGCGGCACTTCCGGCAACGACACGGCGGCGGCGCCGTCATCAGCCAGCATGATGTGATCGGTCGCCAGCGCCAGTTCATAGCCGCCGCCGGCCGCGGTGCCGTTGACGACGGTGATGAAGCGCTGTCCGGAATTCTCCGATGAATCTTCCAGGCCGTTGCGGGTCTCGTTGGTGAATTTGCAGAAGTTGACCTTGTGGGCGTGGGTGGCGCCCGCCAGCATACGGATGTTGGCGCCGGCGCAGAACACGCGGTTCTTGCCCGAACGCATCACCACGGCTTTCACTTCGGGATGCTCGAAGCGCAGCCGCTGCACGGCGTCGGCGAGCTCGATGTCGACGCCGAGGTCGTAGGAATTCAGCTTGAGCTGATAGCCTTCGAACAGCCCGGCGTTCTCGTCGACGTCCATGGTGAGCGTCGCGACGTCGCCTTCGACGCCCAGCTTCCAGTGCCGGTAGCGCGACGGATCGGTTTGAAAATCGATGTACTTCGCGCCGCCTGCGAGGACGCGATCTTCACCGGCCATGGGCCACCCTCTGTCGTTTTCTCAGAATTTGCTTGGTTCGTTAGATGCACAATAATGCATGTTTTTTCTCAAGTCCAGCCTAAAACGTCGAAACATGCATTTTGTTTCATGTTCGGCCGGCGGCGGCGAATGCCACTCCATCAGCCTTTCCGAGCTGTGGCTGGGCCAATTTGGCCCTGACAATCGCCGCCAGCGCCGCGACCGGAAAGCCGTCGGCAAACCCGTCGCCGCCGGTGCTCCGTAGGCCCAACGCCTCGAGTTCGCCGAGCGCTTCGCCAAACAGCCGCACGGTGACGTGCGGCTTCTGCATGCGCAGCCGCAAATTCGCCGTCGCGATCAGGATGCAGGCGCGCAGCAGGATCCGCTCGCGGCCGCCCTGCGGCGCCGCCGCCCACACCGCTTCGAGGATCTCCTGCGATTCCCAGAAATAGCCACGGTCGTTGAGCGTGAGGCCGTAGCGCAGTGCCGGGTGGCGCGCCGGCACGTAGCCGCCAAATCGCGGCGGCACCAGAACGGTGATCTGCCCCAGCGTTTCGTAATCAGCGCTGGATTTCTCGGACTCGCCGGGCACATAGGCCCATCGCGGCAGCGGGAGATTGCCTGCGGCTGGCGGCGGCGTCATCGGGGCGCGGCCCCGGAAAAAAGAAATGCGTTACGCGGCCCGCCCCTGCGAGCCGCTATCGACGTGCAACACCGCGTTTGCGAATTCCGAAATCGCATCCAGCGTCGCCCCCGGGGCTTCACGATGCGGCTGATGCCCCGCTCCCGGGATGACAGTCACATCGACAGGACAGTAGCACTCTTCCTGCGCGATCTCGACCTGCCGCATGGTCCCATACTGGTCGTCCACACCCTGCAGGATCGCCACCGGTACGCGGATATAGGCGAGATACTCGGAAATATCCCAGTTACGGAAGTTCGGATCGAGCCAGGCGCCGTTCCAACCATAGAAGGCGTTGTCGACATCCTTGTGCCAGCGCGCCAGCTTCTCTTTCAGGTTCGTGGTCTCGTAGGCGTCCTTGATCTGCGCAATCGAGGACACCGAAACGTCCTCGACGATGAAATGCGGGGCGATCAGCGCGAGGCCCTGCACGCGGTGGTCCTGATGCGAGCCTGTATAGATCGTCGCGATCGAGGCGCCGTCGGAATGTCCGAGCAGGAGACCGCGGCGAAAGCCGATCTTGTCGAGCAGCTTCGGCAATACGTCGAGCGCCTCGACATGCATGTAGTCGAGCGGCCGTGGCAGTTTCACCGGCGTCGATGCACCGTAGCCCGCGCGCGAATAGACGAACACGCCCGCGCCGGTCGCGGCCTGAAGCTGATCCGGAAAATCGCCCCATAGCCCGGTCGATCCGAGCCCTTCATGCAGCATCACGATAACAGGCGCGGCCTCGGGCGACGGGCCGATCATGCGGTATTCGAGATGCGAGGCGCCGACGGTGAGGAAGCCCGAGGGGGTAAGGGTTGTCATGTCGTAAGCTTTCCGAAAGTGATCCAGACGTCGCAGTCCTTACTCGCGTCGTCCCTGCGAACGCAGGGACCCATACGCCGCGGCCTGTCCGTTGACGCGCGATGTGCGAGACCTTCGATCACAACGAAGTCCGGTGGTTATGGGTCCCTGCTTTCGCAGGGACGACGTGAGAGAGGTCACGATGCCCCATCCCGCAACTTGAACCTTTGAATCTTTCCGGTCGCGGTCATCGGCAATGAATCCACCACGTCGATCCAGCGCGGATATTTCCACGGGCCGATCTTCTGCTTGACGTGCTCCTTCAGCTGTTCATACAGACCGTCGGTGTTGCAATCCGGGCGCAACACCACGAAGGCCTTCGGTTTCAACAACCCTTCGGAATCGGCTTCCGGCACGACGGCGGCTTGCAGCACCGCGGGATGCGCGATCAGCGCGCTCTCGACCTCGAACGGCGAGACCCAGATGCCGGAGACCTTGAACATGTCGTCGGCACGGCCGCAGAAAGTGTAACGGCCGTCGGCATCGCGCGTGTATTTGTCGCCGGTGTAGGTCCAAGGGCCCTGGAATGTCTGCCGGGTTTTGCTGCGCTGATTCCAGTAGCCTTCGGCGGCCGAGGGTGCTTCGACCAGCAGCTCGCCCACCTCGCCATCAGGCACCTCCTCGCCCGCTTCGTTCACCAGCCGCACCTTGTAGCCAGGCACTGGACGGCCGGAGCAGCCGTACTTGATGTCGCCGGGCTCGTTCGACAGGAAGATGTGCAATAGCTCCGTCGAGCCGACGCCATCGAGGATGTCGACGCCGAAGCGTGCCTTCCAGGCATTGCCCACCGATTCCGGCAACGCTTCGCCGGCGGAGGTACAGATGCGCAGTCGCGTGCCGGCACGCGCGTTCTTCGTCGCCTCGTCATTCAACATGGCGGCGAACAGCGTCGGCGCGCCATAGAAGATGGTAGGGTTGTACTTGTTCAAGAGGTCGTACATCCGCGCCGGCGTCGGCCGCTCCGCATTCAGCACCGTGCTGGCGCCGACCGACATCGGGAAGGTCAAGGCGTTGCCGAGCCCGTAGGCGAAAAACAGTTTTGCCGCGGAGAGGCAGACGTCGCCCTCCTTGATGCCGAGCACCTGCTTGCCATAGGTCTCGGCAGTCGCCTGCAGATTGGAATGCTGGTGCCGCACGCCCTTCGGCATGCCGGTGGAGCCGGAGGAATAGAGCCAGAATGCCGGCTCCTCGGCATGGGTCGGCACGGTCGCAAAGGAATCGGTTTCCTTTGCGAGTTCGTCGGAGAGCTTCTTGTGGCCGAACGCGTCGTTGCCGGACACCACGACATGTTCAAGGTCCGGCATCCCGCCGACGATGTCCTTGACGACGGGATACAGCGCCTCGGAGACGAACAGCACGCGTGCGCGGCTGTCGGCCAGCACATAGGCATATTGATCCGAGGTCAGCAGCGTGTTGAGCGGCACCGGCACGATGCCGGCGCGGATCGCGCCGAGAAAGACGGAAGGAAAGTCTGTCGTGTCGAGCATGATCATCGCCACGCGCTCTTCGCGGCGGACGCCGAGCCGGCGCAGCATGTTGGCAGTGCGGCGGCTTTGCCGCTGCAGATCGCCATAGGTGAGCTCGGAAATGGTATCGGTGAAGGCGAGCTTGGCGCCGCGGCCCTCGTCGACGTTGCGATCGAGCAGCCAGGTCACCGCATTATACGAACCGGACGTGCCGCTCACGACGCTTCTCCCCAGGTTTTAAGAATTATAATTCATACAAAGACACCAGCAGCGCTTGCTGTCAATCCTCATCGGCATTATGTTTCCGAAAACCGTCCAACTACCGGCAAAGCCGAACGAGGCAAATTGACCGAGGCCAGCGATCCCGAAACCGGCTTTCTCGAGCAGCTCGGCCAGCGTGTGCGCACCATGCGCGCCCTTCGCGGCATGTCGCGAAAAGTGCTCGCCAAGGTGTCGGGAATTTCCGAGCGCTATATCGCGCAACTCGAAAGCGGCAAGGGCAATGTCTCGATCGTGCTGCTGCGACGCGTGTCGAATGCGATGGGCGCACATCTGGAGGACCTGATTCCTTCCGCCGAGCCGGCGCCGGATTGGGCTGTGATCCGCGATCTCCTGCGCAAGGCGACGCCAGCCCAGATCGCGCAGGCCAAGGACACGCTCGCCGGCGGCGGCCCGTCGGCGCAGCGACGGATCTCCTTCGCCGGCATCGCCTTGATCGGCCTGCGCGGTGCCGGCAAATCCACACTCGGCAAGATGCTGGCGAAGAAGATCGGCTGGAAGTTCGTCGAACTCAACAAGGAGGTCGAGGCGCAGAACGGATTATCCGTCGCCGAGATCATCGCGCTCTACGGCCAGGAAGGCTTTCGCCGCATGGAGCAGGCGGCGCTTTCGCAATTGCTGGCACGCAAGGAATTGATGGTGCTCGCAACCGGCGGCGGCATCGTCTCCGAGCCGCTGACCTTCGACCTGATCCTGTCGTCGTTCTACACCATCTGGCTCAAGGCCGAGCCGGAAGAGCACATGGCCCGCGTCCGCCGCCAGGGCGATCTGCGACCGATGGCGGATGACCGCTCGGCGATGGCGGAGCTGCGCAACATCCTGGTCAGCCGCGAACCGCTCTACGCCCGCGCCTCCGCCGTGGTCGATACCGCGGGGCTTTCGGTCGACGCGGCAGCCGCCCGGCTCAGCGATGCGGTGGCGCCGGTGCTGCACGACAAGCACGCGTTCGGACTGCACAGCGCGGCGTCCTGATCTCCCGGCCGCTACCCCAATCATAAAAGCCGGAATTTGGCCTGTACTGGCGCGCATGCTCGCGTCGGTTGCACGCCGCTGCCATTCACCACCAAGCAAGTTCCGTGCGTACGGCCGCTGCAACACACCCTTCGCTATGTCGTGACCCCGCTTCCACCGCATATCCCGCGATCAGTTCGGCGCGGCCGCGAAACATCGCCAGCCACTGCGCCAGCATCGAGCGCGGCAGCGACAGCACGCCCATGGTGAGAAATTTCCGGCATCCCGAATAACGGGCCACCGGCAGGTCGAGGCCAACCCATTTCTGCCGCACCCATAGCGGAGCTTCGCCGGGAGGGACGGCGACGATGCGGATGATCCAATCGGGTTTGTTCACGTCATCTCCTGCGGCACCTGCATCGACTTCGTGCGGGCGGCGGCTGACTGCGTTCATGAGCCCGCCTGAAAATTGTTTCACGGCGCCAAAATCACCGGTTCCCGCGGATCGAACTGTTCGCGATACTGATCGCGCATGAAGCTGCTTTTTCTCCACGGGGCGCCCGCGGTCGGCAAGTTGACAGTTGCAAGAGCGCTGCTCCGGATCGTGCCGGGCCGGCTGATGGACAATCACGCCGCCATCGATCTGGCGCTCACGGTCTTCGAGTTCGGCGCGCCCGGATTCTGGGAGCTTGTCCACGAGGTCAGGTGTTCGGCCATTGATGCTGCCGCCGAACACGACGTGCCGCTGCTGGTCACGACCTACTGCTATGCCGAGCCCGAAGACCGGGAGCAATTCAGGCAGATCGAGGAGATCGTGCAGCGTCACGGCGCAAAATTGCTTCCGGTCTTCCTGCACTGTTCGCGCGAAGAAGTATTGCGCAGGGTCGGCAATCCCGACCGGGTCGAGCGGCGCAAGATAAGTTCAGGGGAACACCTGATCCGGGAGCTCGACCGCTACGACCTCACGGCCGTGCCTCGGGCCGATTGCCTCAGACTTGATACCGGGACGAATGCTGCGGAGGTGACCGCGCAGAAAGTCGTTCGTCATTTTGGGCTCGACGCCTAGAGCGCAGGTCGAGCAGCGTGCTCGCCCCTTCTCCGTTATCCTGAGGTGCCACCGCGTCATTGCGAGCGAAGCGAAGCAATCCATGCCTCAGCAAGCCGTGAAATGGATTGCTTCGCTTCGCTCGCAATGACGGTGGAGACGCTTCACCAAACCAGGTGCCATTTCGCTAGCCTATCCGAGCTTTGCGAAAGCGGACGCGTACTCAATGCATCCCGCGGTGACCGGAAGTTCGTTTGCTCCAAGCGGCAACACCATCAGATGCGGTCCGGCATAGGGCGAGATAAATCCACTTGCCTTGCCGACATCGAATCCGAAACGCCGATAGAAGGCGGGATCGCCGAGGACGAAAACTCCGAGCCAGCCGGCGGCTTCGCTGCGCGCAATTCCCTGGCGGATCAACCGGCTGCCGATGCCCGTCCGCCGGTATTCTGGCAGTACCGCGACGGGACCGAGCGCCAGCGCCGGAAACGGTGCTTTCATCCGTGAGAACAGGGCATGACCAACGACCGTGTCGTGGTCAACGGCGACCAGCGAGAAAACTGAATCGCCTGCAGCGCGCAGATCGTCGACCAATCGGGCTTCGGCCGACCGGCCAAACGCTAGTTCTTCAACGATGCGGATGGCCGCAATGTCGCCGGGCGTTTCAGATCGGATAATCATCCCGTCACACCAGCATCGACTTCACCGAGGCCGCCGCCTCGCGCAATCGCGGCAGAAAGCGTTCGACCATCTCGGCAGCCGACACGCGGTCGACATGGGCGCCCATGTTGATGGCGGCGATGATTACGCCGTCATAACGGCGGACCGGCACCGAGATTGAACGAAATCCCGGCTCGGCTTCACGGTCGACCAGCGAATAGCCCTGGGCGCGATCGGCGATGATCGTCTTTTGCAACAGCTTTTTGTCGGTGACGGTGAACGGCGTCAGCGGCGCGAGGTCCATTTTGTCGAGCGCCGCGGCCAGTTCGTCATCGGGCAACCGCGACAGCAGGACACGGCCGACCGAGGTGCAGAAAGCCGGCAATCGGTAACCGATATCGATGCCTGCGGAAAATATCCTCGTCGGGCTGGCGCGGGCGATAAAGACGACGTCGTTGCCGTCGAGGATCGCCATCGACGAAATTTCCTGCGCCTCGCCCGACAGCCGGTCGAGCGCAGGCTGTAGCACCGAGACGACGTGGTTGGAGGCAAGATACCCCGACGCCAGCACCAGCACGCGCGGCATCAGGCGGAACAGCTTGCCGTCGGTGGCGACGAAGCCGGCGCGTTCGAGCGTGAAGAGAATCCGCCGCGCGGTCGCGCGCGGCAGGTCGGCGGCCTTGGCAAGGTCGCTCAGCGTCATCGGCTGCTGGCTGCTGCCAAACACCTCGAGCACGCGCAGGCCGCGATCGAGGCTTTCGATGAAATCGGTCCCGCCACGGTTGCCGCCATCGTCTGGGCGCTTCAATTTGGGCATCGCCGCCTCCAAAATCCGCTTGCCGAACTCCCAGCTTACGTTAAAATCGCCCAAAAGTTCAATAGGCGAACAAATTTCCTCGGAGACCCTCGCCATGATGAGCCAGGAAGCGAACGACCTGATCACCCGCACCGGCCGCAAGGACCCCTGCGGCAAGCTGATGCGGATGTACTGGCAGCCGGCGGCGCTTGTGGATGAGTTGCAGGGACCGCGCCCGGTCAAGGCGGTCAAACTGCTCGGCGAAAACCTGGTGCTGTTTCGCGACGAGGAGGGCCGCTACGGCCTGATCGACCGGCACTGCGCGCATCGCGGCGCCGATCTCGCCTTTGGGCGGCTGGAGAATGGCGGCTTGCGTTGCGCCTTCCATGGCTGGCTGTTCGATGTATCAGGCCAGTGCCTGGAAACGCCGGCCGAGCCAAAGGACTCAAAGCTGTGCCAGGGCATCAAGCAGCGCTCCTATCCTGTGGTCGAGAAGAGCGGCATCCTCTGGGCATATTTGGGCGAAGGCGAACCGCCGGCGTTTCCGGAGATCGACTGCTTCGTCGCGCCCGACAGCCATACGTTTGCATTCAAGGGCCACATCAATTGCAACTGGCTGCAGGCGCTGGAAGTCGGCATCGATCCGGCGCACGCCTCGTTCCTGCATCGCTTCTTCGAGGACGAGGATACTTCCACTGCCTACGGCAAGCAGTTCCGCGGCGCTTCCGCCGGAAGCGACATGCCGATGACGAAGATTTTGCGCGAATACGATAACCCGATCATCAATGTCGAGCACACCGAATACGGGCTGCGGCTGATTGCGCTGCGCGAGATCGACGAGGAGCGGACGCATGTGCGCGTCACCAACCAGCTCTTCCCGCACGGCTTCGTCATCCCGATGAGTCAGGAGATGACGATCACGCAGTGGCATGTGCCCGTCGATGACGAGAACTGCTACTGGTACGCGATCTTCACCAGCTACACGGCGCCGGTCGACAAGAAGAAGATGCGCGACCAGCGGCTCGAACTCTACGAATTGCCGGACTACACCTCGCGCAAGAACAAGAGCAACGATTACGGCTTCGATCCGCACGAACAGGCGACTGAGACCTATACCGGCATGGGGGCCGACATTAACGTTCACGACCAGTGGGCGGTGGAATCGATGGGCGCAATCCAGGACCGCACCAACGAGCATCTCGGCACCTCGGACAAGGCGATCGTGCAGTATCGCCGACTGTTGCGGCAGGAGATCGAAAAGGTTTCCGGCGGCGAAAAGCCGTTCATGTTCCTGGACGCCGCGCATGCGCGCAGCATCCAGGGCCCCGCGACGATGGACGGCATCGGCCCGACGCGCGGCTGGGAAATCTACTGGATGGAAATCGACGTGAAGCGCCGCCGCGGCGCGCCGTGGGCGGCGCCTGTGCCGACGGAGATCGCCGGCAAGATTCGGCATTTGTCGGCGGCGGAGTGATGATGATTTCTCCCCCGTCATTGCGAGCGCAGCGAAGCAATCCATCGCGCCGCAAGTGGAGAGATGGATTGCTTCGCTGCGCTCGCAATGACGACCGATATGGCGCTCTTTCAATTCTTCAAGTCAGACTCGCAGGAGCCGCGCGTTGAGTTTCGTCGAACGTCACGGGCTGTGGTCTGAAGAACAGCAGGAAGCGGCGAGCCGCCTGCGCAAGATCGTCGACGAGAAAAATCTCGAAGTCGTCAGGCTCTCATTCCCCGATCAGCACGGCATCTTGCGCGGCAAGACGCTGGTCGCCAGCGAAGCGCTGGCTTCGCTCGAAGGCGGCTGCTCCATCACCACCACGATGCTCGCCAAGGACACCTCGCACAAGACGGTGTTCCCGGTGTTCACCGCCGGCGGCGGTTTCGGCATGAAGGAGATGGAAGGCGCCGCCGACGTGTTGATGGTGGCCGACCCGACCACCTTTCGCGTACTGCCCTGGGCGCCGACGACGGGATGGCTGCTGTGCGACCTCTATTTCAGCGACGGCCGCCCGGTGCCGTTCGCCACGCGCCATCTCTATCGCAAGGTGCTCGATCAACTGGGAAGCCGCGGTTACGATTTCGTCGCGGGCCTCGAGGTCGAATTCCACCTCTTCAAGCTCGAAGACGCGCACATGGCGCCGGAGGATGCCGGCCAGCCCGGGCGGCCTCCTTCGGTGAGCCTGCTGTCGCACGGCTACCAATATTTGACCGAACAGCGCTACGACCAGATGGAGCCGGCGCTGGAAATCATCCGCCGCGACGTGCTGGCGCTCGGCCTGCCGCTGCGATCGGTCGAGGTCGAGTTCGGCCCCAGCCAGTGCGAATTCACGTTCCAGCCGACCAAGGGCCTCGTGCCCGCCGACAACATGGTGCTGTTTCGCAGCGCCGTGAAGCAGATCGCCCACCGCCACGGCTATCACGCCACCTTCATGTGCCGGCCGAAATTGCCGAACGTATTTGCGTCCGGCTGGCATCTGCATCAATCGATCGTCTCACGCGTGAGCGGCGAGAATGCGTTCATGGTCAGCGACAAGGGCGAGGCGCTGAGTGGCTTCGGGCGCGCCTATCTCGCCGGGCTGCTGGAGCACGCCCGCGCGTCCACCGTGTTCACGACGCCTACCATCAACGGCTACAAGCGGTACCGCTCCTACTCGCTGGCGCCCGACCGCGCGATCTGGGGCCGCGACAACCGCGGCGTTATGATCCGCGTGCTCGGCGGCCCGGGCGACGCCGCCACGCGGCTGGAAAACCGCATCGGCGAGCCGGCCGCCAATCCCTACCTCTACATGGCGTCGCAGATTCTCTCCGGGCTGGATGGGGTCGACCGCAAGCTCGACCCCGGGCCGTCGGCCGATACGCCGTATGAGACGAAGGCCGCGCTGCTGCCGAAGAGCCTGCGCGAGGCCGTGTTCGCGCTGCAGGACGATCCGTTCTTCCGGCAGGCGCTGGGGGCGGAGTTCGTGGATTATTTCGTTCACATCAAGAATGCCGAGATCGAGCGGTTTCAGGCCGAGGTGTCGGACTGGGAGCACCGCGAATATTTCGAGATGTTTTGAGGGCGGCGTCGTCGTCCCTGCGAACGCAGGGACCCATAACCACCGATGCCAACAATTAGAGGAAGACCATCGACCACCGCCTTAAATAACAACGGCCGCGGCGTATGGGTCCCTGCGTTCGCAGGGACGACGATGGAGATAGCTCGCTCAAATCGCTGGAATCGTAGGGTGGGCAAAGCGAAGCGTGCCCACCATCAACTGCACAATTGGATGGATGGTGGGCACGGCGCGAAGTGCGCCTTTGCCCACCCTACGCATTTTAAATCCCCAGATACCGATGCTGCAGATCCGGCTCCGCAATCAACTGCTCTGACGTCCCGCTCCACACCGTCCGGCCGCGCTCGATGATGTAGTGGCGGTCGGCGATGCGGGAGAGGTTGGCGACGTTCTTGTCGATGACCAGCACCGATTGCCCGCGGCCCTTCAGCATCGACAGGCAGTTCCAGATTTCCTCGCGGATCAACGGTGCGAGGCCTTCGGTGGCTTCGTCGAGAATAAGAAGTTTCGGATTGGTCATCAGCGCGCGGCCGATCGCCAGCATCTGCTGCTCGCCGCCCGACAGCGTCACGCCCATGTTGCTGCTGCGCTCGGCGAGCCGCGGAAACAGCGCGTGGATTTTTTCGATGGTCCAGGGATCGTGATTGCCCATACGGTTGCCCGAGGCCGCGACCAGATTTTCGTACACTGTCAGGTTCGGAAAGATCTGGCGGCCTTCCGGCACCAGGCCGATGCCGAGTTTTGCGATTCTGTACGACGGCAGGCTGCGCACTTCCTCACCCGCGAAGCGGACCTTGCCGGCGCGGGCCGGCGTCATGCCCATGATGGAGCGGATGGTCGTGGTCTTGCCCATGCCGTTGCGGCCCATCAGGGCGACCATCTCGCCTGATTGGACCTTCAGCGACAGGCCGAACAGCACTTGGCTGAGGCCGTAGCAGGTCTCGATGCCATCGATTTCCAACAAGCTCTCAGCCATGGCTGGTCACCGCATGCTGTTCGCCGAGATAGGCGCGCTTGACTTCCTCGTTGTTCCTGATGGCGTCGGGATCGCCTGACGCGATCACACGGCCATAGACCAGCACCGTGATGCGGTCGGCGAGCGCAAACACCGCTTCCATGTCGTGTTCGACCAGCACGATGGTCACTTCCTTCCGCAGCTCCTTCAGCAGCGCCACCATGCGCGCGGATTCGGTGACGCCGAGGCCGGCCATCGGCTCGTCCAGCAGCAGCAATTGCGGTTTTGTGGCGAGCGCCACCGCGAGCTCCAGCTCGCGCTGCTCACCGTGGCTCAGTTCGGACACCGGCACATCGCCCCGCTGGGCGAGCCCTACCCGCGCCAGCGCCGCCTGCGCTGCGTCGCGCAGATGCTTCTCCTTGCGGGCAGCGCCCCAGAATCGGAACGAGTGGCCGTCATGCGCCTGAGCCGCGAGCGCGACATTGTCGGCGGCCGTGAAATCCGGCAGCAGTGAGGTGATCTGAAACGAACGCGCCAGCCCGAGCCGGCTGCGCTGGTAGGACGGCAACCGGGTGACGTCGCGGCCGGCAAAATGAACCGCACCGGAATTCGGCATCAACTGCCCGGTCAACTGGCTGATCAGCGTGGTCTTGCCGGCGCCGTTCGGGCCGATGATGGCGTGCAATTCGCCCGGCAGGATGTCGAGCGACAGATTATCGGTGGCCTTGATACCACCAAAGCTGCGGACCAGGTTTTCAACGCGGAGCAAGGGATCACCTGAGGAATCAACCACGGCTAAACCTCCCGAGCACGCCCATGATGCCGCCGCGCGCGAACAGCACGATCAGCAGCAACAGCGGGCCCATGATCAACGCCCAGTATTCGGTGAATTGCGACAGGACTTCTTCCAGCAGCAGGAACACGATGGTGCCCAGGACGGGACCGAACAGCGAGCCCATGCCACCAAACACCACCATCACCATGAGTTCGCCAGAGCGGGTCCAATACATCCCGGCCGGGCTGATGAAGTCGGTATTGTTGGCGAGAAGTGCGCCGGCGAGGCCGCAGATCGTGCCTGAGATGACGAAGCAGACCAGCCGATAGCGGTTGGCATGAAAGCCGATTGCCTGCATGCGCTGCTCGTTGGAACGAACGCCCCGCACCACCATGCCGAACCGGGAATTGATGATGCGCCAGATCAGATAGACGCCGCCGAACAGGCAGAAGAGGCAGAGGTAGTAGAACTGCACGCGGTTCGACAGGTCGATCAGGCCGCCGAAAGTGCTGCGCTTGTAGATGGTGAGGCCGTCGTCGCCGCCATAGCGAGAAAGACCCGAGGCGATGTAATAGGCCATCTGCGCGAACGCGAGCGTGATCATGATGAAATAGACGCCGCGGGTGCGCAAGGACAGCGCGCCGATGACGAGCGCATACAGCGCCGACGCCGCCAGCGCCACCGGCCACTGGATGAAGCCGGAGCCGATGCCTTCATAGGCGAGGATGCCCACCGCATAGCCGCCGATGCCGAGATAGGCGGCATGGCCAAAACTCATCATGCCGCCATAGCCCATGATGAGGTTGAGGCTGGCAGCGGCGAGCGCAAAGATGACGATGCGGGTGAACAGCGTCAGGATGAAGATGTTGCCGGTCACCGCCGAATAAAGCGGCAGCAACAGCAGGCCAAGCGCGACGAGCGCCACGACGACGTTGCGGACGTTGATGTGAGATTTCATCGCTTGGCGGCCGGAAACAGCCCCTCCGGACGCACGACGAGCACAATCGCCATCAGCAGATAGATCAGCATCGAGGACAGTGCGGGCGCCGCGGTGGAGGCGGCAGCAGAACTGAGCACCATGCGCAAGAGATCCGGCAGGAAGGCGCGGCCGAGCGTATCGATCATGCCGACGAAGATCGCAGCCATGAAGGCGCCGCGGATCGAGCCGATGCCCCCGATGACAATAATAACGAAGGCGAGAATCAGGATGTTCTCGCCCATGCCGATCTGCACGGTGAGGATCGGCGCCTGCATCAGCCCGGCAAGGCCGGCAAGCGCCGCGCCAAGCCCGAACACCAGCGTGAACAGCAGCTTGATGTTGATGCCGAGCGCACCGATCATTTCGCGGTTCGAGGCGCCGGCGCGGATCAGCATGCCGATGCGGGTCCGCATGACGACGATATAAAGTAGCGCTGCGACCGCCAGGGCGACCACGATGATCGACAGCCGATAGGCCGGATAGAACACGCCGGGGACGATCTGCACCGGCACGGTGAGCCAGGCCGGCAGCGGCAGCGACAGGCCAGCCGGGCCCCAGATCAGCCGCACCGCGTCATTGAAAAACAGGATCAGCCCGAATGTCGCCAGCACCTGATCGAGATGGTCGCGACCGTAGAGATGTCGGAGCGCGATGAATTCGAGCGCGATGCCCAGCAGCAACGTGGCGCCGAGCGCCAGCAGGATGCCGAGTATAAAACTGTTCGTCCACGCCACGAAGGTGGCCGCGAAATAGGCGCCCATCATGTAGAGCGAGCCGTGCGCCAGATTGACGAAATCCATGATGCCGAACACCAGCGTCAGGCCGGCCGCCAGCAGGAACAGCAGCAGCCCGAACTGCAGGCCGTTCAGCGATTGTTCTACGAGGACGAGCATGGATCCCTATACTCAAGACCTAGAGCGTGATGACTCGTCATCCCGCTCTAACTTTATGATTTTGGGCATGATCTTTTCGGAAAACCAGTGCCCACTTTTCCGGATCATGCCCTAACAAAACAGCGGCAGCACATCTGCGCCGCCGCCATTTTTCTTGTTGGGCGGATGATCTGTCGCAAACCGCCCCCGGGTCAAGCCCGGGGACGTGTTCGCGCCATCATGCACCAGCCATGCCAACCATCACTTCTTCATTGGACATTTGTCGGCGAAGCGGTCCTGGTCGTCCTTGACGATGGTCGCCACCGTCTTGAGGGCGAGCTGACCGTCGGCGTCCTTGACCACGTCCTGCAGGTAGAAATTCTGGATCGGGATGTGGTTGTTGCCGTACTTGAACGGACCCCGCACGGACTTGAAGTTGGCCTTCTCCATCTCGGCCTTCATCTCGTCCTTCTTCGAGGTATCGCCCTTCACCGCGACAACCGCGCTGTTGATCAGGTTAGCGGCGTCATAGGACTGCGCCCCGTAGAAGGTCGGGCGCAGGCCGGTGAACTTCTTGCGGTAATCCTCGACGAACTTCTTGTTCTCCGCGTTGGGGAGATCGTTGACCCACTGCTGCGCGCCGGGCACGCCGAGCGCGTTTTCCTTCTGCAGCGGCAGCGACAGTTCGTCGATGGTGAACGCCGTATAGAGCGGGATCTGCGCCTTGATGCCGGCCTGCGCGTACTGATTGAGGAACTGCACGCCGGCAGCACCCGGATAGAACACGAAGATCGACTCGGCCTTGGAGTTCTTGGCCTTGGTGAGTTCGGCGGAGAAGTCGAGCTGGCTCGGCCAAACCGTGTATTCCTCGCCCACGACCTGGCCCTTGAACGTGCTCTTGACGCCGGCCAGCATGTCCTTGCCCGCCGCGTAGTTCGGGCCGATCAGGAACACCGACTTGACGCCCTTCTGGTTCATGTAGGTGCCGACCGCCTGCGGGGTCTGGTCGTTCTGCCAGGAGGTGGAGAATACGTAGGGCGAGCAGAGTTCGCCGGCGAGCTGGGAGGGACCGGCATTGGCCGAGATCAGGAAGGTCTTGGAATCGACCGCGGTCTTCAGCGAGGCCAAAAGCACGTTCGACCAGATATAGCCGGCGATGAAATCGACCTTGTCGGACTGGATCAGTTTTTCGGTCTTCTGCTTGCCGACATCAGGCTTCTGGCCGTCGTCCTCATAGATCACCTCGACCGGCTTGCCGCCCATCTTGCGGCCGAGATGGTCGAGCGCCAGCTCGAACGAGTTGCGCATGTCGTTGCCGATCACAGCGGTCGGGCCGCTGAAAGTCGAGACAAAGCCGATCTTGATGGTGTCACCAGCGGATGCGGGCTGCGCCAGCGCCAGAACCGCTGCGCCCGCCAGCCAGAATGCCTTTTTCATAATCACTCCCCTCCTCGTTATCGTACCAGACCCGGTCGACCGGGCGACCCGCTTGTCTCGCGCGCCTCATTATCATGTGAGGTATTTTGTGCGCGAAATCGCTGGTCTGCGGCAAGCATGAACCGCCGGCCCCGCTTTGGACCTTCGGCTCATACCCCCGTGGCCTGCACCATAATTCGTGGATGGCGGGGATGGCAAGAACTATAGTGCCGGTTGCCGGGGCAACAATTGTCGCACCGGGCGCCGGTTCAGACCGAATATTCCGCGCCGTCAATCGCGTACGCTGCATAGCGAAAATCACGGATGGTCGCGACCATGCCGGCCGACCAGCCCAGCAGCATGAAGTATTTCGGCTCTTTATCAGGCGCGTTCGGGTCGAACACCAGGATGGCAGGATGTCCCTCCACCAGGCCCGGGACCAGACGCCAGTCGCTCACCTTGGCGTAATTGCCGAAATAGCTGAAAACCTCGGCCTTTCCGCGCATGTGGGTCCTGCTGACGAGGTCGAGCCGCACATCGTCCGAGATCATGGCGCGGATCGCGTCGAAATCGCGCGCGTTGAAATGGGCGACATAGGCGCGGAGGCGTTCGCGATCGGCATCCGACAATCTCTGTTGCGGCGTGTCGTCGGGCTCATCGGCGATCTCCCGCAACTGCGCGCGCCCGCGATGCAGCGCGGCCTTGGCCGCGGGCAGGCTGCAATCCATGACCTCGCAGATCTCCTTGAGCGAGCAGCCGAGCACGTCCATCAGGATCACGCTGGAGCGCTGCGTCACCGGCAGGCGCATGAAGGTGCGCAACGAGGTGGCGGCTATCTGGCGGCTCTCCACGGCATCGAGCTGGTCGGCCATCATGTCCAACTCCGCTGGTCCCCGGAGCGCCTCCTGACGGTTACGGCGGCGCAGGAAATCCAACGCCGTGTTGTGCACGATCCGGAACAGCCAGCCTTCGGGATTGCCGATGTTGCCGGCAGCGGCATGCGTCTCCACCGCCTTGATCAGCGCGTCCTGCAGCACGTCCTCGCCGTCGATGACCGAGCCGACCATGCGCGCGCAATAGCGATGCAGCCTTGGCCGCATCGCGACCAGCAGGCGCTCGATGTCGAAGGCGGCGGACGGCTCGGGCACCCCTGTCATTCGGCCTCCGGCAAGCGGGTTCAGTTCTCGTCCAGCATGCGGTAATTGCCAACGACGGTGGCGCCTTTAGGCAGCGGCGGTTCGACGCAACGCTCCCGAATGCCGCTCTGGAATGCGGCGAACGCCGGCAGCTTCGGCAATGGGCTCGAGCCGTCATCGGCCACGGTCTCGACGACATGGATGAAAGTGTCGTCCTCCAGCCGCAGTGACATATAACGCAGGCCCTTGGGCTGCGCCGCCTTCAGTTCCGCAAATACCGCCGCGACCAGTTCGGCATTCCTGTCGGCCATATCAGGCTTGGTCCTGTACCTTATCACGGTCCGTCGCATGGGCTTCTCCTCGTTGGCGGCTGCAAAGGCAGCGCTTCGATCCCAAGGACGTTTGGAACCAGCCAAAGGATGCGGGCCCGGAGAAAATCTTTTTTGGGTCTTTGCGCGATACGCTTTCGCTATCGATCGATCAGCAAACGCGCCTTGGATCGGAGGCGCAAATGGCTACATAATCCAATGTGTTGAATGACCTGAAACCAGGGTTGCATGCCATGACGACAGCGCCGAAACAGCCCCATCACGTCGTGATCGTCGGCGCCGGTTTCGGCGGGCTGGAGACCGCCTTTGGCCTCGCCGGAGCGCCGGTCCGGATCACGCTGATCGACCGCCGCAACCATCATCTGTTCCAGCCGCTGCTCTACCAGGTCGCAACCGCCTCGCTGGCAACGTCGGAAATCGCGTGGCCGATTCGCTACCTGCTGCGCGGACGCAAGGAGGTAACGACGCTGTTCGCAAATGTCAGCGGCGTCGATCCTACAGCGAAGCGCGTGCTGCTCGATGACGGCGAGGCGCTGGCCTATGACACGCTGGTGCTCGCCACCGGCGCCCGCCATGCCTATTTCGGCCACGACGAATGGGAGCCGTTCGCGCCGGGCCTGAAAACGCTGGAGGATGCCACCACGCTGCGGCGGCGCATCCTGGTCGCCTTCGAGCGCGCCGAGCGCGAGACCGATCCGGTGCGGCGCGCGGCGTTGCTGACCTTTGTCATCATCGGCGCCGGGCCGACCGGGGTCGAAATGGCGGGGACCATCGCCGACCTCGCCAAGGACACGCTGCCGCCGGACTTTCGCAACATCGACACCCACAAGACCCGCGTCGTCCTGGTCGAGGCCGGCCCGCGCGTTCTCCCCAGCTTTCCCGAAGACCTCTCCACCTATGCGCAGCGCTCGCTGGAGGCGATCGGCGTCGAGGTGGTGCTGGGGCAACCCGTCACCGACTGTGCCATCGATGGCGTCGTCTATGGCGGCAACAAGCTGGAGGCCAGGACCATCGTCTGGGCCGCCGGTGTGCGCGCCTCGCGCGCGGCGGAATGGTTGAACGCGCCCGCCGACCGCGCCTACCGTTTGAAGGTCGAGCCAGATCTTACCGTGCCCGGCCATCCCGACATCTTTGCCGTTGGCGACACCGTGACGATCGCAGGCCCCGACGGCAATCCCGTGCCGGGCATCGCGCCGGCGGCCAAGCAGCAGGGACGCTATGTGGCGGCGCTGATCAAGGCGCGGCTCGGCGGCGGCACGCTGCCGCCGTTCCGCTACAAGCACGCCGGCAGCCTCGCGCAGATCGGCAAGAAAAAGGCGGTGATTGATTTCGGCCGCATCAAGCTGCGCGGCAATCTCGCCTGGTGGATCTGGGGCCTCGCCCACATCTACTTCCTGATCGGCCTGCGCAACCGGCTCAGCGTGGCGCTGAGCTGGCTGTGGATCCACGCCCGCGACCAGCGCGCCGCGCGACTGATCACGCAGGGGTCGAGCAAGGTCACGGGATAGGCTTCGTCACGGCGCGCAGGCAAAACTGGCCGCCCGATCGACCGGCCCCGATTTGTAATGCGGCCATGCCGGCCACTGGCACAAGGGCAGCGCGCGCGTCGTCTCAAACGCCGGCGCTTCGACCCTCTGCTCGGTCACCTCGAGATCGCCGGGCGCCTTGCCATTCTCGACCCAGTCGACCAGCACGCCCAGCATGTCGACATTGGCGGGCGCGCCGGAGCCGACATGATCGACGCCGGGCGCCGTGTAGAGACGGGCGAACTCCGCCGTCTTTTCAGCGCCCAGCGTGCGCTTCACCTTTTCGAAATAGCGGATGCCCGCATAGGGGCTCTGGGCGTAGTCGGCCATGTTCTCGAGAATTACGAGCTTGCCGCCGCGCGCGGCAAAGCGGCGCAGGTCGGGATTGGTCGAATCCATCAACCGCGATACCTGAAGCAGGCGCTCCTTGTGCTCCTCGGGTTTGTATGTCGTGACATCGAGCTTCGGGTCGCGCGCAAAGACATATTGGATGCCGCCCGCACCATAGATCCAGGCGATGCCGTTGGCCGGCACGGGCGGCTGCGCCGGCGCCACCTTGCCGAGCCACCAGGCGCCCCAACCGCCGGTCGGACCGAAGGCAGGGGTGTTTTCGCCTGACACCCCCCAGCCCGGATAATCATCAAGGCCGTTTTCCAGTGCGAACGGGAATTTGTAGGTCGCGTGCAGCGTCTTGATCGCCGCGATCTGCGGCTCGGTCAGGCATTGGTCGCCGCTCTGGCCCGCCGCGCAACGCAGTGACTCCGGTTGGAATTTCGCCTTGCAGCCGACCGGATCCATAACGAGCAAATCCTCGGCGCCGTCGGCCTTGTCGCAAGCCTCCAGCACCGCCTTGGCGACGAGTTCGACTTGCGCAGGACGTATCCAGCCCTCGCCCATCGTTGCGAGCCCGGACCGCGTCCCGGCATGCTGCAAGCCAACCCAGTTGATGACGGGCACGCGGGCAAAGATGCCGTCAAAGTCTTCAGGATAGCGCTGCGCCATCGTCAGCGCCTCGCGGCCGCCTTCGGACGATCCCATGAAATACAGCTTGGCCGGTGGGTTGCCGTAGGCGCGCACCATCAGGCCGACGGCGGCATCCCGCACGCGCTTGTAGGATCGATGGGCAAAATTTTCGAAAGCCTCGTCGTTGAGCGCAAACACCTGCGGCGGCTCGCCCGGCTTGGTCTCGTGGCCGGAATCCGTGCCATAGGTGACAAAGCCGCGCGCCAACGGGGAAGGGGCGCCGAACGGATAGGCCGGCGGCAAAGCAAGCCCGGTGATCAGCACGCCGTTGAAGCCACCGCCGCCATATTGCAGCGAACGGCCGTTCCACTCGACCGGGAGATTCACCTGGAATTTGATCGGCGGCGCATTGGGATCGGTCGGTGCGATCTGGCCGAGGACCTTGCAGAATTCCGGATTGGCCGGCGTGACCCGCGCCGCCGGCGTTGGTCCTTTTTCGGCGATCGCGAGTGACGAAGGCGCAACGATCGAGGCGGAATCGATCCGGACCGCATTTTCGGCCGATCCGACGAGGCCGCTGCACGTCGCCGCGGGATCGCCGGTCATCTTCGCGGCCATCGCATCCGCACTGAAGAGCGAGGTCGCCGCGAGCAGCGAGGCCAACCGAGTCCATGCGCGCATGTCGAACTTGGAGTGTTGCATCGTTTCCCCCGCTATCGTTTTGCAGCCGCGTTTTGGCCGGCTGTCAGATTTACAATGGTTTGCGCCACGTGGGCGTCAATTGAAATAAAGCGGCGTCGACGTTTGACAGCTTTTATGCGGCGACACCCCCACCCGACCCTCCCCCGCAAGCGCGGGAGAGGGAGGGCATCTCACTTCACCAGCGAGCAGCCGCCATCCGCGAGCGGGCGGAAGGCCTGATCGGCCGGGATGGTCGAGACCAGCTTGTAGTAGTCGTAAGGGTATTTCGACTCTTCCGGCTTCTTCACCTCGAACAGGTACATCGGGTGAATGACGCGGCCGTCCTGGCGGATGGTGACGTCGCCGAACAATTTGTCCTTGCCCTTGAACTTCTTCATCTGCGGCACCGCATCCTTCGCATGGTCGCTGCCGGTCGCCGCCACGGCGTTGAGATAGGCCAGCGTGGAAGCATAGACGCCGGCCTGGTTGCCGCTCGGCATCTTGCCGTTCACGCCCGGCCGCGCCGCAAAGCGCTTTGCAAACGCACGGGTGTCATCGTCCATGTCCCAGTAGAACGCCTCGAACAGTTGCAGGCCCTGGCCGACCTTCAACCCCATGCCGTGGACGTCGTTGATGAACAGCAGGAACGCCACCATCGTCTGACCGCTTTGCTGAAGACCGAACTCGGCCGCCTGCTTCACCGCGTTGACGGTATCGCCGCCGGCATTGGCAAGCCCGATCACCTTGGCCTTGGAGTTCTGCGCCTGCAGCAACAGCGAAGCGAAATCCGCCGTGTTGAGCGGATGCTTGGCCGAGCCCAGCACCTTGCCGCCGTGCTTCTCGATGTAGTTGGTGGCCTCGGCCTCGATTCCCTGGCCGAGCGCAAAGTTCACCGTGATGAAGTACCATTCCTTGCCGCCGCGCGCCATCATCGCCGCCGCCGTGGAATTGCCGGTTGCCCAGGCGTCATTGACCCATTGGATGGTGTTGGGCGAGCAAGCCTTGCCGGTCAGATCGGAACTGGCAGTGGATGACGCAAGAAACGTCATGCGACTGTCGCGCAGCAGCGAATTGATGGTGAGGCCGACGGCAGAATTCGGCACGTCGACCACGGCATCGACGCCGTCGACATCGAGCCATTTGCGCACGATCGCCGAACCTACGTCGGCCTTGTTCTGGTGATCGGCATAGACGATCTCGACCTTGATGCCCTTGCCGCCGCCGTTGAAATCCTCCGCCGCCATCCGCGCGGCTTCCACCGAACCCATGCCGTTGGTGTCCTGGAAGATGCCGGAGATATCGTTGAGCACGCCGACGCGAACGACGTTGTCGGAAATATCCGCGCGCGCTGCGTTGGTCACGAACGACAAGGCCAGCGCCAGACCCAATCCTAAACCCCGCATTGTTTTCTCCTCCGATGTTGATTGAGCGTTCCCGGACTTTCGCCGGGGTTTGCGATTGGCGCGACGCGCCGCTAAAGTTGCCGATCGGATGCCGGGGATGGTATCCGTCAGGCCGGGGAAATGGTGATCGGGAGACTGTCCAGACCACGCAGCGTGTTGTTGTAGCGGCGCTTCACGGGTCCAGTGATCTCGATGCTGCCGACCCGGCGGGCGATCGCAGCCATCATCACTTCGCCTTCGAGGCGCGCGACAAGCTGCCCGACGCACATGTGAACGCCCGAGCCGTAGCCGACATGGCCCGATGTGCGGCGGGTGATGTCGTAACGATCGGCATCTTCCCAGCGGCGCGGATCGCGATTGGCGGCCCCAAGGAACATCAGAACCTTTTCGCCCTCGCCAATCACGTGCCCGCCAAGCTCGACTTCGCGCGTCGTGGTCCGGAAGAAGGTCTGCACCGGGCTTTCGAAACGGACCGCCTCCTCGAAGGCATTGCGTGCCAACGTGGGATCGCTGCGCAGCTTTGCCAGTTGTTCCGGAAAACGCGCGAGGCAATAGACGGCGGCGCCGATGCCGTAGACGGTGGTATCGAGCCCGGCCGACAGCAGCGAACGCACCAGAAGCGGGGCTTCCTCATGGGTGATTTCGCCGGCATCGGCGCGGGCATGGATGCAGGCGCCGAAGCCGCCGGGGGCGAGATTCTCGCGTTGGCATTGTTCGGCGACATAGGCCTGATGCGGCGCTGAGCGCTCGATCGCCTCCTGGCGCAGCTGGTTCGGCGGCCCGAACGCGTTGAACACCAGGCTGGCATAGGGCAGCAGATGCTCGCGCCCTTCCTGCTTCAGTCCGAGCGCATCGGGGAACACCGACAAGGGATAAGCTTCCGCAAGATCGGTGATGGCATCGAAGCTGCCGCGCGAGAGCAGCTCATCGACCTTGGCTTCGGCCAATGCGGTGAAATGAGCGCGCAACGGCTTCATAGCGGTGGCCGACAGCACCTGATTCAGCACCGCGCGTGTTCGGGTGTGGGCCGGAGGGTCCGCCTCCAGGATGATGCTTTGCGGGCGCCACGGCTTCTCCTTGGCGAAATCGCTTAAACCCACGCCACGGCCCGAGCAGAACGTCAGGGGATCGTGGAGGACGCCATGCACCTCGGCATAGCGCGCCACGCCATAGATGCCCCACTTGGCGAGCCATACCACTGGTCCGGCCTCGCGCAGGACCTGGTGAATCGTATGCATATCGTCGAAGAACTCGGTTGAGAACGGGTCGACGTCGAGGCTCGGGACGCCGGTCGGCGCTGCTTGATCGGTCGCGCTCATGAGGGTCTCCTGCATATTGTTCTTGCGGAACGGTATGCCCTGTCTCTATGTCTGGGATGCTGGAGCGGCTTCGGAAGAGCATGAGCAGGAACAGACAGGCGCGCGCGGCCCGCGCGGGCACGGCAGGCAGGAGCGGACGCGCCGAACAGGTGCTCGACCTCGACCGCTACGTCCCGGCGCTCATCACCTTCATTGCCAACAAATTGTCGCGCAGCGCGACCGTGGTCTATCAGAAGCGCTTTGGCGTCAACGTCACGGAATGGCGGATCCTGTCGCTGCTCGCGATCGAGCCGGAAATTTCCGCGGCGCGCATCTGCCATGTGATCGGTTTCGACAAGGGACCGGTCAGCCGGACGCTGGCCGCGATGGAAGAACGCGGGCTGGTCAGCATCAGGGCGGACCGGCAGGACGGGCGCACCCATTCGATCTCGCTGACCGCGAAGGGATATTCCACCCACGACCAGGTCATCGCGGTCGCGCTCGAGCGCGAACGCCGCCTGCTCTCTTGCCTGAGCAAGCCGGAACGCGAAACCCTGATCGGGCTGCTGCTGCGGGTGCACGGCAATCTCGACGCCGTGAAAGGCGCTGGCGAAGTCGACGACCGGGGCTAAGCGGAACGCGCTGGCCGCGCCGCGCTGAACGACGCTTCCGCTATGGCGCCGCGTACGCAACACCGCATTGTGTCGTGACGAGCCGACACGCCCGAACATCCGTTTCTCCCCTGCGCGGCCCGGCATCTCTGTGCTCTGCGATCGGCCGCCTTGTGGAAACACGCTCGCACAAATTAGTTGCCTTGGCAACATATACGACAAGCCTCGAAGACCGATTTTCGACGGCGGCCGGTTCCCACCGACCGCCGTTAGTCAGGTCATTTCTTGACCAGCGGGCAGTTGCCCTCGCTCTCGGGACGGAACGCCTGATCGCCTGGAATAGTTGCGGCGACTTTCAGCAGATCCCATTTAGACGTGGATTCGTCGGGCTTCTTGACCTCGAGCAGATAGAACGGATGAATCTTGCGTCCGTCGCTGCGGATGGTTCCCTTGCCGAACAGCGGATCGTCGGTCGGCATCGCCTTCATCGCCGACACCACAGCCTTGCCGTCGGCGGCGCCGCCCACCTTGTCGACGGCTTTCAGGTAATGCAGCACGGATGCGTAGACGCCGGCCTGCATGTCATTCGGATAATTCTTCTGCGGATGACGTTCGGCAAAGCGCTTGGCGAAGGCGCGCGTGCCGTCGTTCAAATCCCAGTAGAACGGATTCATGATCTGCGCGCCTTGCGCCGCCTTCAGGCCGAGCGCGGGAATGCCGTTCATGCCGAGGATCAGCCCGACCAGCTTCTGCTTCCGGGTCAATCCAAATTCCGCCGCCTGCTTGATCGAGGTGATGGTGTCGTCGCCGGCATTCGCCACGCCGACGATGTCGGCGCCGGAGGCCTGCGCCTGCAACAGGAAGGAGGCGTAGTCGGCGGTGCCCAGCGGATGGCGCACGGCACCGAGCACTTCGCCGCCGGACGCCTTGACGGCTTCCATGGCCTGCTTTTCGAGATCGTGACCGAACGCATAATCGGCGGTGAGGAAGAACCATTTCTTGCCGCCCTGCGCAACCACCGCCTTGCCGAGACCGCGCCCGTAAGCGTAGGTGTCATAGGTCCAGTGCACGGTATTGGGCGTGCATTTTTCGCCGGTCAGCAGCGCCGTTCCGGCGCCGGAGCCGATGAATACCTTGTTCTTCTGCTCGGAGATGGCGGCAACCGCGAGCGCGATTGCCGAGTTCGGCAGGTCGAAGATCGCGTCGACGCTTTCGTTTTCATACCAGCGCCGCGCGATGCCGACACCGATATCAGGCTTGTTCTGGTGATCGGCGGAGACGACCTCCACCGGCTTGCCGGCGGCCTTGCCGCCGTAATCCTCGACCGCCATCTGGGCCGCGATCACCGAACCGATACCCTGGTAGGTCGCAAACACGCCGGACTGGTCGTTCAGCACGCCGATCCGAACGCGGTCCTGGGCATGTGCGGCACCAACGAATATGCCGCCGAGCGCGGCAACGAGCATTCCTGTGCGAAAGAATTGTCGCATGCATTCCCTCCTGTGTGGAAAAAGGCGGGCCTTGGCGACCACTTCTGAATTGCTTATAACTTATAAGCATTTTGAGGATTGTCAATTCATGTGATGCCGTGCGAGCTATTGCCATGGGAAGAATCGCCAAAGTTTCGACGCGCAAGGCCAACGGGGCAGGCAGACCGGCCGAGCCGGATGTGGGCCGGGAACTCGACCTCGCCGCGCTGCGGCAGACCCCGGGATTCATGATCCGGATCCTGCAGTTGCAGAATTTCGAGGCGTTTTATCCGTATTTCGAAGCGCTAAAACTTTCGCCGCTCGAATACGCCATCTTGGTCGCGGTGCGGGACAACAAGACGGTGACGCAGAGCGAGCTCGCCGCCGTGCTGAAGATGCAATTGCCCAACCTGGTGAAGATCCTGTCGCGGATGGAGGAGACGGGAGTTCTCAAGCGCAAACGGTCCACGCGGGACAAGCGGGCAGTCGAACTCAGCCTCAGCGCGGCGGGCGAGAGGCGCGCCGACGAGGCCAGCCGGCTGGGCGAGCGCTTTAATGCGCAGACGCTTTCCGCGCTCAGCAAGCCCGAACAAGCCGCCTTTCTCCAGATGCTGGTGCGGCTGGTCGAAGCCCACAAGAACGGGTTTTGAAGCGTCTCAGCCGGCGCAGCCGATCCATTCGGCCGACGAACCATCGTCCAGCATTGCCACCGCGCTCGCGCGCCGCGTCAGCACCGCGCGCTGGTTGATGTAGCCCTTGTCGGTGATCTCGCCGCCGTCGACGGATGCCGGCTCGGCCAGCAGCAGCGCACGTGTGGCATGACCGGATGAGTTGCCGCTCTGCGCCTTCAGTTTAGCGAGCCCTTGCCCGATCGCGGTGCGAACCTTGTCGTGGCCGACCACGTCTTTCACATCGACGTTGTCTGATAGCCCGGCATGCGCCCGGCAGGCCGCGATGTTCGGAAATACCAGGAAGCGGACCTCGTCGCTGCTATGGCCGGTGACAGCGATATCCTGCGCCAGCGGCGCAAGCGCGGCGATGCCGGCGACACGCAGGGTTCCGACGTTGACCCAGGTGCCGGAATTGAGCTTGAAATCTTCCGCGACACGGCCGTCGAAAAACAGGCCGAGTTCGGGATGCGCCGGATCGGCAAAAGTCACGGCGTCGCCGATCAAATAGAAACCTTCGCTATCGAACGCCTGCGCGGTCAATTCGGGCGCCTTCCAGTAACCGGGCGTGACGTTCGGGCCGCGCACGCGCACTTCCAGCTTGTCGCCTGACGGCACCAGCTTCAGCTCAGTGCCCGGGATCGGCACGCCGATATTGCCGGAGCGTTTTGCCTGGAAGTGGCAATCGGTGGCGAGCGGCGACGTCTCGGTCGAGCCCCAGGCCGAGACCATCGGCAGCGCACGGCCGACCGCCTTGATCGAGAGCTCTTCCAGCCCATCCCAGAGATTCTGTGGTAGTGCAGCGCCTGCATAGAAAGCGAATTTCACCTCGCCGAAGAACTTTTGCCGGAGTTCGTCATCGCTTCGCAGCGCCGCGATCAGCATGTCAAAACCGCGCGGCACGTTGAAATAGACCGTTGGCATCACGCTGCGCAGGTTAGCGAGTGACGTCGCGAACAGCCCCGGTGCCGGCTTGCCACCGTCGACATAGAGCGTGCCGCCGTTGCGCAGCACCAGATTGAAATTGTGGTTGGCGCCGAAGGTATGACTCCACGGCAGCCAGTCGAGGATGACCAGCTTCTCGCCAATGCCCTCGAGGAACGTCCAGGTCTGCGCCTTGGCCTGCTGGCTTGAGGTCAGCATGCGCTGGGTGTTGATCACGGCCTTTGGTGTGCCTGTCGAACCCGACGTGAACAGGAATTTTGCAATCGTGTCGGGCGTGATTGCGACGAAGGCCTTTTCGACATCAGGCGTTTCCGGCGTCGCCGCGATGCTGCGGAACGAGATGGCGTCGGTGTCGTCTGCGTTGCCGCTGACGATCGTAGCCGAATGCAGCGGCTTGATCGCGGCCAGCGCCGCAGCAAACGGTTTTGTGCCGGAAACATAGATCGCACCGGGCCCGAGCAGCGTGATCATGCTCTTGAGCTTGTCGAAGTCTTTGGACATCAGCGAATAGGCCGGCGAGATCGCGGCCGATGGCACGCCGACATGCTGGGCGGCGAGCGCGAACAGCGCGTGCTCGACGCTGTTGTCGGAGAGGATCACCAGCGGCCGCTCGGCGCTTAGCCCTTGCGCGAGGATCCAGGCGGCGGCCGAGCGCACCTGTTGCAAGGCGTCCCTGTAGGTGACGGTCGTCCACGGCGCATCGGTGCTGGCGCGATCGGCGACAAAAATCCGGTCCGGCGCCTGCCGCGCCCAATGCTCCAGCCAGTCGCCGATGCAACGCGCACCCGGCTGAAGCGGCACGGTCGAGCTCACCAGAATGCTGCCGTCGGCGCGGCGGTCGGCGACAATCGCAGGCGTCGCGAACAGAGTGCGGGAATGGTCACCGCTTGCGGCGGCGAGGGTCATGGTTTCCTCCTGTCCCGGCTGTTTCGGGGCTGCCGCGCATCATGCCGGCCTGCGGCTCGAACGGCCGCTTGCCCCTAATGTTGAGCACAACAATTGTTGTCGTCAACAACAATCTTCCCCTGGACCGCGCGAGGCGCTAGAAGGAGATGATGGCGGGAAACAGTCAAATGCCCAAAACGGCCAAATCACGAGCAGGCTTGCAGCCGCGTTTCGGCCGCAAGCAAGCCGGAAACGGCAGATCGCAGGGCGACGTCATGGATGACGAGATCGCCCTCGACGCGCTGGCCGGCCACGCCGGTTATGCGGTGCGGCGCTTCCAGATCTGGATTTTTCAGGATTTTATTCGCACGCTCGGCGCCGTCGATATCCGCCCGACGCAGTATTCCGTCCTGACCGTCATCGGCGCCAATCCCGGTCTGAGTCAGATGGCGGTCGCCAAGCGGCTCGGAATCGAACGCGCCAGGCTGGTGCACCTGCTGGACAGCCTCGAACAGCGCGAACTGGTCAGCCGCCTCAGATCGGCCACCGACCGGCGCT
Organism: Bradyrhizobium sp. SRL28; assembly: GCF_018596315.1. Lineage (GTDB taxonomy): Bacteria > Pseudomonadota > Alphaproteobacteria > Rhizobiales > Xanthobacteraceae > Bradyrhizobium. The sequence continues at coordinate 56,284 of NZ_JAHEAG010000012.1, forward strand.
CCCACGCCTTGCATCTGACCGCGCGCGGCAGGACCGCGCTGGCGCAGTTCAGGCGGCTCGCCGCCGAGCATGAGCGCCATGTGGCCGAGAAAATCGGCAAGGAAAACCGGGAGCGGCTGCTGCAAATTCTTTCCGCATTCACCTGATCGCGGCTTCGCCTCGCCATGGGTCCTTTCGCCTAAATTTTAGGCATACGATCGACAGCGCCAAGCCTGCAGAGCGAGCACGCTCATATACTAAACATCTGATATTACGTGGCTATCCTTCAGGGTCGGCTCCATGCAGCCATTGTACACAATGGCACATCGCTTGCTTCATTCCCGGTAACCTTTGCTCGCTGGAGTTTTGCTCGCCATGGGGTCTGACGCGCCTGAAACCGTTGCCGCCATTGTCGCCGCGCACCGCGCCGCGACCATGACCCCGGCGCAAACTGTCGCGCGCAGCTATCAGCGCATCCGCGACCACAACGACCCCGCCATATTCATCAGCCTGCGCGACGAGAAGGAGGCGCTGGCGGACGCCGAAGCGCTGGCCTCGAAAGACGCGGCGGCGCTTCCCCTCTATGGCGTGCCGGTCGCGGTGAAGGACAATATCGACGCGCAGGGCATGCCGACCACGGCGGCCTGCCCTGCTTTCTCCTATTCGCCCGCGCAGGATTCGACAGCCGTGGCAAAACTGCGGGCGGCCGGCGCCATCATCATCGGCAAGACCAATCTCGACCAGTTCGCAACCGGCCTCGTCGGCGTCCGCTCGCCCTACGGCATTCCCATTAATCCGGTTCGCGCCGATCTCATACCGGGCGGGTCGAGCTCGGGTTCGGCGGTCGCGGTTTCCGCCGGCCTGGTGCCGCTCGCACTCGGCACCGACACCGCAGGCAGCGGCCGCGTGCCGGCGATGCTGAACAACATCGTCGGATTGAAGCCGAGCCTCGGGCTGATCTCCAATGCCGGCCTGGTCCCGGCCTGCCGGACGCTGGACTGCATTTCGGTGTTCTCGCTGACCGTCGACGACGCGATGACTGCGCTCTCGGCGATGGCGGGATCTGACGGCGCCGATCCGTTTTCGCGCGACCGGCCGGTGGAGAAGATGTCCGCGTTTCCCGAGAAACTCCGGCTCGGCGTGCCGCGCAACGGCCAATTGATTTTCTTCGGCGACCGCGCCGCGGAGAAAGCCTATGGCGAGGCGCTTGAGCGCTGGACGTCGCTCGGCGCCACGCTGGTCGAATTCGATCTGGAGCCGTTTTATGAGACCGCGCGGCTGCTCTATGAGGGGCCGTGGGTCGCCGAACGTTATCTCGTCATCCGCGACCTGCTGGCATCCTCGCCGGATTCGATTCATCCGGTGACGCGCGAGATTACGGCCGCCGGCGCGCGGCTGACCGCCGCCGACACTTTTGCCGCGCTCTATCGGCTGCAGGCGCTGCGGCGCACAGCCGAGCGCAGCTTTGACAATTACGACGCCATGGTGCTGCCGACGGCGCCGACCGCCTATTCGACCGCGCAGGTGCTGGCCAATCCGGTCGAACTCAACAGCCGGCTCGGCACCTACACTAATTTTGTGAACTTGCTCGATCTCTGCGGCCTTGCGCTGCCGGCCGCGATGCGACCAGACGGCATTCCGTTCGGCATCACGCTGCTGGCGCCCGCAGGCCGCGACGCAGCGCTCGCCAGCATCGGCCACGTGTTTCACGCCGACACCAAACTCAAGATGGGAGCCAAGGGCCTGACGCAGCCCGTGCTCGCTGCATTGCCGGCTGGCACCAGCGGCGAAATCACCATCGCCGTGGTCGGCGCACATCTCTCCGGCATGGTGCTCAACGGCGAACTGCAGGCGCTCGGCGCACGCCTGCTCGAGGCGACCACGACTGCGCCGGACTACAAGCTCTACGCGCTCGACACCACGCCGCCGAAGCCCGGCATGCTGCGCGTGGACGCAGGCGCGGGAAGTTCGATCAAGCTGGAGCTATGGGCGTTGTCGGCCGCAGCCTTCGGCAGATTCGTCGCCGCAATCCCGCCGCCGCTCGGAATCGGCACGGTACGGTTGGCTGATGGAAGAGGGGTGAAGGGTTTTGTCGTCGAGCCCGTGGCGATCGAAGGCGCGCGCGATATTTCAGGCTACGGCGGCTGGCGCGCGTTCATGGCGGAGAAGGCGGGGGTTTAGCCGTCATTGCGAGCGAAGCGAAGCAATCCATCTATCCTCGCACGCCGAAAGATGGATTGCTTCGTCGCTTCGCTCCTCGCAATGACGAAGGGCTACACCGACACCGCGTAGAGCTCGTACTCCCCGCGCACCAGCTCAATATGAGCGCGCATCGCGGCGGCCGCGCCGGCCTTGTCGCCGCGCATGATCGCGACCACGACGCGGTCGTGTTCGGCATGCGATTTCGCCAGACGCCCGAGGTTGCGGAACTGGGCGCGGCGGAACGGTTGCACCCGCACCCGCGTCGCCAGCGTCATCTCGGCGATGTAGCCGTTCTGCGAGCCGGCATAGATCGCGTTATGGAAGCGCTCGTTGACCTCGTGAAAGCGCTCGGGATTTCCGGCATGGCTCAGCACGCGCAATTCCTCGTGTATCCCTTCCAGCTTCTGGCGATCCGCCGGCGGCATCCGCTCGGCGGCGAGCCCGGCGCACAGGGCTTCCAGTTCGGCCATCGCCTCGAACATTTCAGTCAAGCGATCCAGCGAGGGCTGCGCGACGACGGCGCCGCGGTGGGCGCGGGCTTCGACCAGGCCGCTCGCCACCAGTTGGCGCAGCGCCTCGCGAACCGGCGTGCGCGATACGGAAAAGCGCCGTGCGATGTCGGTCTCGTCGAGCGCCGATCCCGGCGGCAGCACGCCGCGCACGATCTCGTCGGCAAGCTGCAGCCGCAGCTCTTCCGCGCGCGTAACCTTGTCGCGTGGCATCGACGGGCGATCGACGCGGCGAACCACCGTCCCGGATTCGACGCCGGACTGCACGACAGGATCATCCAGACTCATGTCGTTTGACCCGTTTGCTTGGAAGATTCGGGCTCGTCGATGATGCTGACGTGGGCCGCGACGATCTTCCACCCTTCCGGAAACCGTATCCAGGTTTGCATCTGCCGCCCTACCCTGCCCGGCGCGCCGTCGCGATAGAACAGCGTCGAGGCGACGGCGGTATCGCGGCCGTAGGTCGTGATCACGGTCTTGTCGGTGCGGCGCATCAGCCCGACCGGCGAACGCGCGGCGCGGAATGCCATGATCGCATCATAGCCGTAGAGGTTTTCGGCGATGCCGTAGCGCAGCGTGTGGGGGTCGTTGCGGAATAACTCGTCGAGCACCGCGACGTCGTTCGACACCAGCGCCTTCTCATAGCGCGCGAATTGCGCGGTGACTTCGGCGAGCACGTCGGGAAGATCGATCTCCATGGCTACAGTCCTCTCGGGAGCGGCGCGGTGGCGACGCCGGCGCGCTCCAGCGCATGTGCAACGCGCAGCGCGATATCTTCCCGCCAGGGAGCGGCGATGATCTGCACGCCAATCGGCATCGGCACCAGCGGAATTGGCACTGCGACCACGGGCAGGCCGATAAACGAAATCGGCTGGGTGTGGATGCCGATATTGGCACGCACTGGCAGTTCGACACCGTCGAGCACGAAGTTTACCTGTCCCAATTTCGGCGCGATGCAGGGCGTGGCGGGCGCGATGATCACGTCGACCGACCTGAACAGCTCCAGCACCTTTGCGCGATACCAGCGGCGGAATTTTTGCGCACGGTCGACCAGCGGCGCCGGCACCATGGCGCCGGCGATCAGGCGGTCGCGCACCGCCGGATCGAAATCGTTAGGACGCTTGCGCAGGCGGTCGAGATGCAGCGAAGCGCCTTCGGTCGTCGTGATCACGTAAGCCGCGGCGCGGGCGCGTGCGGCTTCGGGAATTTCGACGGTCTTGGTCGCGTTCAGCGCCTTGGCGACGCGCGCCACGGCTTCGACCGCTTCCGGGAATACGTTCCTCTGGAAATAACCGCCCGCCACCGCAACCCGCAGGCCGTCGATGCCTTCGACCAGCAGCGGCGTGATCGGCTCGACCGGCCGCGTCGTGCAGGCTGCATCGTCAGCGTCGGGACCCTGCATCGCGTCATAGGCCCGCGCGAGGTCGCCGACATTGCGCGCGAACGGGCCGAGATGATCGAAGCTCGCGACAAAGGGAAACGAGCGCGCCCGCGACAGCCGGCCATAGGTCGGCTTTAGGCCAAAGATGCCGCAGAACGACGAGGGCACGCGGATCGATCCGTTGGTGTCAGATCCGAGCGCGATCGGAACCAGGCCGCCGCCGACCGCACTGCCCGAGCCACCGGAGGAGCCGCCGGTCATCCGCGTCGTATCATGCGGATTGCGCGACGGGCCGTCATGCACGTTCTCGCCCGTAAAATCGTAGGCGTATTCGCCCATGTTGAGCGCGCCGACCAGCACCGCGCCCTGCGCCTCCATGCGCTCGATCAGCGTGGCATCGCGCGGCGACGGCGCCAGATCGCGGTTGATCTTCGATCCGGCGCGGGTGGAAAGACCTTTTACGTCAAACAGGTTCTTCACCGCGAACGGAACGCCGGCGAGCGGACCGACTTTCTGGCCGGCGGCAATCGCCGCATCGACCGCGCGGGCCTTTGCACGCGCGCGGTCGGCGGTGACGTCCGTGAACGAGTTCAGCACGGAATCGTGTTTAGCGATCCGCGCCAGGGCGGCCTCGGTCGCATCGAGCGCGGACAGCTTGCCGTCTGTTACGGCTTGCGCGATTTGCTGGGCTGACAGCCCGTCGGTGTTTATGGTCATGGCTCGGTCAGGCTGTGTAGACACTGGCCGGCTCGGTTTCGTCCGGCAGCGGGAATTCATCGACCAGCCGCGCCAGCCTCAGCGATACTTCGAGGTTCGCCCGCACCGCAGGTCGCCAGGCTTCCTCGACCGGCAGCGCCAGCGCCTTGGATACGGCATCGATGTAACCATCAAGATGATCGGCAGCCATTTCGCTCCCATTCGATTTTCTAGTGAACCGGCAACGGCGGATGCGGGATCGCCGTCAGCAATTCCTTTGTATAGGCATCCTGCGGATCGCCAAGCACGCGTTCGGACGAGCCCTGCTCGACGATTCGCCCCGCACGCATCACGATGACACGATCGCACAACAAACGCACCACGTTCAAATCATGGGACACAAACAAATAACTCATGCCCATCGATTGCTTGAGATCCTGTAGCAGATTGAGCACGACAGCCTGCACGGAGACGTCGAGCGCCGCCGTCGGTTCGTCAAGGATCACGAGCTTTGGATGCAGCGCGATTGCCCGCGCGATGCCGACACGGGCTTTCTGGCCGCCGGATAATTGATGCGGGAACCGATCGAGCAAATTGACCGGGAGGCCGACCAGGCCAGCGAGTTCCTCGCAGCGGGCGCGTAGCGCATCGCGTCCCCTGATGTCGCCGAGTTGCATGATCGGATCGACAATCGCACGTGCGGCGGTGAAGCGCGGGTTGAGGCTGTCGGTCGGGTCCTGGAACACCATCTGGATGCTCTTGCGCAGCGGCAGCCGTGCAAAGGCCTGCGGCAGGATGGCGCCGATCTCCTCGCCATCGAACAGGATGCGGCCGGAAGTCTGGTCGAGCAGGCGCATCACCATCATCGAGGTCGTGGACTTGCCGCAACCGGATTCACCGACGAGGCCGACGCTCTCGCCGTGACCGACGGTGAAGCCGATGCCGTCGACCGCGCGGAATATTTCGGCTTCGACGGGCGGCTTGCGGGAGAACAGTTTTGACAGCACCGCGCTGGCGCCCTGGCGCGGATATTCCTTGACGAGCTTTTCGACGAGGAGGAGCGGCTTTGCACTGGCGTCACCCCCGGGCTTGACCCGGGGGTCCATCCCGGAAGAAGAGTCTTCCGAAGGTTGATGGATGGCCGGGCATAGGCGAGCGGAAGCGACGCCGTCCTTCGGACGGCTATGCCCGGCCATGACAGGAGTACTCTCCTCCTCCGGCAACAGATCGCGCAATGAAACGCCAAGCCTCGGCGTCGCACGCATCAGCTTCTTGGTATAGGCGTGTTCTGGCCTGGCAAAAATATCGGCAGACTTCGCGGTCTCCACCACCCGGCCCTTCTCCATGACCACCACGCGGTCGCAATAAGCGGCGGCAAGGCCGAGATCATGCGTGATCAGGATCGTCGACATGTGGCGACGCTTGGTCAGCTCCACGATCAAATCCATCACCGCCTTCTGCGTGGTGACGTCGAGCCCCGTCGTCGGCTCGTCTGCGATCAGGAGCTGCGGGTTACAGGCCAGGGCCAATGCGATTACGACACGCTGGCACATGCCGCCGGACAGTTCGAACGGATAGGCGTGATAGCGCTCGCGGGGACGGGCGATCTTGACCTGCTCCAGCGCCTCGATCGCCTTCTCGCCGCGGTCGCTGGCCGCGCTCTGCACGTGCTGGCGCAGCACGTCCTCGATCTGGTCGCCCACTTTTCGGATCGGATTCAGTGCCGCGCGCGGATTCTGGAAAATCATCGAGATTTCGCGGCCGCGGAGATCGCGCATCTCGTTTTCGCTCGCGGCCTTGACGTCGATGCCGGAAAACATCACCGAGCCCTCGGCGATCCTGCCGGCGCGGTCGAGGATCCGCATCACGGCATAGGACGTCACCGACTTGCCGGAGCCGGACTCGCCGACGATGCCGAGCGTCTCGCCCTTGCCGACGGCGATGTTGACGTGCTGCACGGCTTTCACGATGCCGCGCCGCGTCGTGAATTCGACTGTGAGGTCGCTGACGTCGAGTAGAGGCTGTGCCGTCATGATGATCCCCGCAAGAATCTCGAAAACAACCCCATGCAAAGTAGAACGGACGGCAACTTGCCCATCACGTCCTCCGCTGCGGATCGACGATGTCGCGCAGGCCGTCACCGAGCAGATTGAAGCAGAATACCGCGAGCATCAGGGCAAGGCCCGGGAACAGCGCGATCCACCATTCGCCTGAAACCATGAAGGTAGCGCCTTCCGCGACCATGATGCCCCATTCCGCCGTCGGCGGGCGCACGCCAAGCCCAATGAAGGAGAGGCCGGCGGCGTTGAGGATCGCATAGCCCATGGTCAGCGACATCTGCACGATCATGATCGGCATGATGTTGGGCAGAATATGCACCAGGAGAATCCGCATTTCGCTGTTGCCGGACAGCCGCGCCGCCTGCACGAAGCCGGCATTGCGACGCACGTTCGCCTCGGCCCGCGCTACGCGCGCGTAAAGCGGAAAGTTCACGATCGCGGTCGCGATGATGATGTTCTGTACGGTATTGCCGAGCGCAGCCACAATGCCCATCGCCAGCACGAACAGCGGGAATGCCATGATGGTGTCCGCGATGCGGCCGACGATACGGTCGGTCCAGCCGCCGAAATAGCCGGCCGCGATGCCGGCAAGGCCGCCCATCAGGAACACCAGCGCCACGGAGGCGACCGCGATGAACGTATCGAGCCGCGTGGCAACGACAACGCGGCTGAAGATGTCCCGGCCCAACTGATCGGTGCCGAACCAGTGTGCGGCAGACGGCGGCTTCAGCGCCGCGGCGGTATCGCTGGCGAGCGGATCGTAGGGAACGATGTAGGGGCCGAAGATCGCGGCGAACAGGATGATGACCAGCAGGCCGAAGGCGAACGCCGTAACGCGGTTCTCGCCGAGCACATAGCTGACATGCTCGAACATCGCAGCCAGCCCCGACGTACGCGCGGGAGCTGTGGGTTCAACGGCAGGCGCAACGCTACTCATCTTCCAACCTCACCCTTCAAGCCGCACGCGCGGATCAATCACGCCATAGAGAATGTCGATGATTAGGTTCAGCAGCACGTACATGACCGCCATGGTCAGCACGAAGCCTTGCACCGGCGCGAAGTCCGACGAGATCAGCGCTTCCACCGCGTAGGAGCCGATGCCGGGCCAGGCGAACACCTTTTCGACCAGCACATTGGCGCCCAGCAGGAACGAGAACACCATGCTGAGCGTGGTGATGACAGGCAGCATCGCGTTGCGAAACGCGTAGGTAACGATCACCGTCGACGGCGACAGCCCGCTGGCGCGCGCGGTGCGGACGAAGTCGGACGCCAGCACCGCCAGCATCGAGGCCCGCGTCATGCGCGCGATCGGCGCCAGCGAGAAGATCGCCAGCGTCGCCGCCGGCAGGATGAGCTGACTGAACGCAGAACGAAACGTTTCGAGATCGCGCGCGATCAGGGCGTCGATGAGATAGAGACCGGTCACGGTGGGCGGCGCGCTGTAGAACACATCGAGCCGGCCGAGCGGCGCCGGCGACCAGCCGAGTCTGAAATAGAACAGGTAGACCAGCACCAGGCCGGTAAAGAACACCGGCAGCGATACGCCGGCCGTCGTCGTGATGCGACAGAGATGGTCGATCCAGGAGCCCGGCCGGGTCGCCGCCAGCACGCCGAGCGGGATCGCAATCATGACCGAAACGACAAGGCCGAGCAGCGTCAGTTCGGCAGAGGCCGGCAGGCGATTGCGGATTTCGGTGGCGACCGGCTGGCCCGTTGTCAGCGAGTTGCCGAAATCGCCATGCGCGAGATCGTTGGTGTAGCGGAAGAACTGCTCGATCAGCGGCTTGTCGAAGCCTAGTTTCTTGCGGATCTGCTCGATGGCTTCCTTGCTCGCCGCGGGCCCGGCGAAATAGGCCGCGGGGTCGCCGGGCAGCGCGCGCGTCAGGAGGAACGTGACGATGACAACCCCGATCAGCGACGGGATCGCAAACATCAGCCGCTTGCCGATCATGGTCAGCATGACGCTCGCCTCTTATGCCTTCACGAGCGCGCGATAATCCAAGCGACGGTGGAACCAATACTGATAGCCCGACACGTTCTTCTGCGTCGCGACGTTGACGTATGGCTGATACAGCGGGATGCGCGGGATGTCCTTGAAGGCGAGGTCGACGAAACCTTTTACGTCGGCGTCGTATTTGGCGGTGTTGCCGATCGCCGCGGCGTCGACGGCGCCGCCGATGAATTCGTCCATCGCCTTCGACTGGTAGCTCATGGTGTTGAAGATCGAATTCTTGCCGTCGTAGCACCAGATGAAGAAGTACTCGGGATAATCGAGCCAACCGGAGAACACGTTGGTGTAGAGCGGCAGCACCTTCTTGTTGAGCTCGGTGCGCCAGTTGGCGCCGGGGATCTTGTTGATGGTGGTCTTGATGCCGATCTGCGCGAGGCTCTCCTGCACCAGCACGCAGAGCGGTTCGTTGACGCCGGCAAAGCCGAGGTCGAACGACAGCGTGGTCTCGAAACCATTGGGATGGCCGGCCTCCGCCAGCAATGCCTTGGCCCTGGCGATATCGGTGACGTATTTGGTCGCCTGCGGCCACGCCACCTCGGTTGCCTTGTCGGCAGCCGCGCCGAACATCGGCTTGGCCAGGCCAAACAGCACCGCATCCATGATCTTCTGGTAGGGGATCGCGCAAGCCACCGCCTCGCGAACCTTGGGGTTGTCGAACGGCGGGATCTTGACGTTCATGCCGATGTACTGGACGCCGTTGGAATACGGCACCGATACGATGTTGAGCTTGCCGCTGTCCTTCAGCTCGACGAAATCCTTGTTCGGCAGATCGTAGGAGATATCGGCGTCGCCGCGTTCCAAGAGCGCGCGGCGGTTGCCGGCCTGCGGCACCATGCGCCAGATCACGCGCTTGACCTTCGGCAAGGGACCACCGGCCCACGCGTCGTTGCGCTCCATGACGACTTCAGTGCCGGCGGTCCACTTCGTCACCTTGTAGGCGCCGGAGCCCGCGGTCTGCTGCTTGGTGTATTCGAGGCCCCAGGGATCCTTCTCGCTGGCGTTCTTCTTCACCAGTTCGGAATTGACGACGCAGGGCACGATCACCGCGAGGTCCGGAATGGTGAGGCGGTCCTTCTTGGCGAAATCGATCCGCACCGTGCTGTCGTCGACAATGACGAACTGCTCGGTCTTGGTCAGGGAGCCCGCGCCCATCTGGAACGTCGGAAAACCGCCGACGCTGACCGCGCGATCGAGCGACCACTTGACGTCCTTGGCCGTGACCGGGGCGCCGTCGTGGAATTTTGCGTTCTTCTTCAGCTTGAAGGTGACCGACATGTCGCCGACGTTCATGTCTTCGGCCAGTTCGGGCTTGAACTTGTCGCGGTCGTAATACGGCACGCCGCCGGGCCCGCTCTTCATCTCGTGGCTGATCAGGCGGTCGTAGCAATTCCACGACACCTCGTAGCCGGGCACGTTGGTGCCGACGCCGTGAATGTCGAGATTGTTGGGGCCGCTTTCCGAGACGATCAGCAGCGTCTCCGACCGCGCATCAGCCTTGGCTGCGGACCAGATCGCCGGCGCGGGCACCATCGCGCCCGCGGCAACTCCGGTGACCGATTTCAAAAAATCGCGACGCTTCATGGGTGATGCTCCAAACGTCAGAGGGAAAACGGCTTTGGAACTGGAATCGCAAGGTTTGTGCCAACCGTTAAGGAAGCGTTATCGCTGCACTAACCGATTGATTTAGCTTACAAAGATATCCGCGGCGCGACACCGCATGCAGTGCGACATCCTGGCAGATTGCATACAAAGAGGCATATTTGCTCAATAAATATGCAGATATTTTCAACGCTCTATTGCTGTGCGGCACTCAGATGGGCCAAAGCAAATCCTGCAGCTCGAACAGGTCGCTCGCCTTCTCTTGCCAACCCTCGATGCAGATGTGCCTGACGGGATCGCTGGCACGATGCAGCAGCATCAGCGCCATCAGCCGCCGCTTCAGATCGGGCGTGATATCCGCGGCAGAGTACCCAAAACCCTCGAACAGGCTCCGCACCCGCCGCGGCATGCCGGCGGTCATGAAGGCGCTGGGACCCAGCAGGTCATATTCGCGCATGCCGGTCATCACGTCGCCGAAATCGATCAGGCCTGCGAGCCGCCAACCCGAACCATCGCGGCTCAACAGGAAATTCTCCGGGATGTATTCGCCGGTCAGGGTCACCGGCGGCCCGTCCAGCGCCGTCAACGCGGCTGCGTCGCGCAGCAGGTCGTCCAGTCCGTCCAGAAATTTCTGCGGCAAACCGAGGCGCGTGTGCCGCGCGCGGCATCCCTCGATTTGCCGGCGCATGAAAGCGTTCCAGCCCGGCTCGATCGAGGCGAGCGGTCCGGCCGGAACACGCTGCACCTCGACAATGGTCTCGCCGATCTCGGCCAGCACGCGCTCCTTGTCAGCTTCCGGCAGCGACGGCCACGCGTCCGCGCCGAGAACGCCCGGCAGCCGCGTGATGACGAGATACGGCCATCCGTCGCGCTCCCCTTCGACGACGGTTTCGGGGATCGCGATACGAAGCTGCCCGCGAAGTTGGGCGAGCGAGCCACGTTCCGAGACGAACTGGGAACGAAGGAATGGTGGGAAGATCTTCAGGATGAGTATGTCGTCGAGCGCCATGACGAGATTGGTGCCGGTGGCGAAAACCTGCGGCGTGGTGCAGGCAAGGCCGTGGCTGCGGGCGATATCGTGTGCGATCGGCAGCCATTGCGCCGGATCGGCGCGCCAGATGCGGAAGGGCTCGTAGTCGGCGAAGCTCGGCAGCGATGCGGTCATGGTGACCTGTCATTATTTATCGTCATTGCGAGCATGTAGCCCGGATGGAGCGCAAGCGAAATCCGGGGCCAGCGCTGCAGCTGAACCCCGGGTTACGCTGCGCTTCACCCGGGCTACGTGACAACTACCTATCCGGATTGGCCCGCTCGAACTGGCGCAGCAGGCGGTTGCCGCGCTCGGCGGCGACGTCGAGGGCTGTCTGCGCGGACTGCTTGCCGCTGAAAATATGCTCGAGTTCTTCATCGATCACGCCGCGGATCAGCACAAAGGACCCGAGCCGGATTCCCTTCGAATTCTCGGTCGGCGGCTTCAAGGTCAGCTGCTCGATACCGATCGCAGCACCAGGATTGCGATCGTAGAAGCCCTGCGCGCGGGAGAGATCGAAGGCGGCGCGGGTGATCGGCAGATAGCCCGTGTTCTGGTGCCAGGCGGCCTGAACTTCCGGCTTCGAGAGATAGGCGAAGAACCGCGCGACGCCGGCGTATTCGCCGCGCGGCCGGTCGCGCAGCACCCATAGCGTGGCGCCGCCGATGATGGAGTTTTGCGGGGCGCCGGCGATTTCGGCCCGGTGCGGGATCATGCCGTAGCCAACCTCGAACTTCGAATTGGCCTTGATGTCCGCACGCGTCCCGGAAGAGCCGATGAAGATGGCGCATTCGCCCTTCTGAAAGCGCGGCTCGGCCGACTGCCCGCGCCCGCTATAGTCGAAGACTTTCGTCGCCTGCCATTCCGCCAGTTGCGCGATGTGCCGCACCACGTCCGGATTGTTGAAGGTCAATTCCGCGTCGAGGCCGCTGAAGCCGTTGGCCCGGCTCGCCAGTGGCAGATTGTGGAACGCGGAAAAATTCTCGACATGGACCCAGGAAGGCCAGGATGTGGTGAGCCCGCAGGGCGAGCCAGCCGCGCGCAGGCGCTTCGCCGCAGCGCCGACCTCAACCCAGGTCTTCGGCGCTACCTCGGGGTCGAGCCCCGCGGCGCGGAACAGATCCCTGTTGTAGTAAAGGATCGGCGTCGAGACATTGAACGGAAACGACAGCATGTTGCCGGCGACATCGGAATAATAACCGGTCACGGCCGGCAGATACGCCTCAGGCGAAAACGGCTCCGACTGATCGCGCATCAATTCGAACACCGGATAGATCGCGCCCTTTGCCGCCATCATGGTGGCGGTCGCGATCTCGTTGACCTGAACGATGGCGGGCTGGCTTCGCGAACGGAAGGCGAAGATCGCCGCCGTCACCGTCTCGGTGTAGTTGCCCTTGTATGTCGGCACGACCCGGTAGTCGGACTGCGACGCATTGAAATCGGTCGCCAGCTTTTCAAGCTGCTTGCCGAGCTCCCCCGACATCGCGTGCCACCACATGATCTCGGTGGCGGCCTGCGCCGGAGACGCAAGCGTCGTGGCGGCGAGTGCTGCGAATTGCAAGAATCTCAAGGCCAATTTCACTGGTGATTTCCTGCTTTGCCGCGCTGGCGAAATATCTGCTCGCTACGTCCTCATAAATCCCTCAGGCTGTGGTTTCAATCCACCCGGCATCACCGCAGCGCACAACACAATCTAAGATTGCCGCAAGATTATGAGGATTACCCGCCGCATACCACCTGCCAGCCCAACCACCAATAGCCAAACATCGGTAGATTCTGATAAAAATGCGTTGAACCTTTTCTCCCCCGCTGCAGACTTCATCTCTAAGGGGATTGTCGCCTGTGTATCGCCGCGCCGACCTTTCGCGGACCTTCGTGCTTGTTGTCGCGCTGTTGCTTACGGCGGTCTCAACGGGTGCTTTTGCGCGCGAGTTTCGTATGCCCGATCCCCAAAACGAGAGGCATCTGATCGACACGTTCCAATCCGGCCGGTTCGGCGCGGAAAAGGAAGCCCTCGCACATATCAGGACCGGCGCGGCCGATCTCAACCGTACCAACGTTGCATTGATCGGAACGATGACGCGGGTATTGATCGGGCGCCTTCGCAGAGTGGAACTGACTTGACCGGCGCACCGCAACAGCAGCGAACAGCGGAACGGCCGGCGAGCTTCGCCGCCCGAGGCCGTTTTCGCGTCGTCCAGTGGCTGCGCGCGGTGCCGATCCGCTGGCGCATCCTGTCGATCGCGGGATTGAACTCCGCCGTCGTCGTGGTGCTCGCCGTGCTGATCTGGAACGGCGCCAAGGTGCTGGGTTCGGCCTGGGACGATGTCCGGCAGGTGCGGGAGTCCGACAAGATCCTGGCGCTGCTGGAGAGCGAAACCAGCCGGCTGCAGAACCTGATCCATCGCTACATCAATCAGCCGAGCCCCGACCTGTTCGCCGAGATCCTGCTGCTGCGGGAAGCAGTGCTCGGCACGCTCACCACGCGCGCCGCGAACGACCCGATGCTGTCAGGATCGGTCGAGCGGCTCGAACTCGTCACCGACCGTTTTCTCAACGGTTTTGGCGAATTGCGCGCCGTGCAGGCCACCATCACCAAGACCTATGAGCAGCAGGTGCTGGGCCCGGCCCGCGAAATGGCCGGGTTGTACTCGATCATCGAGGGCGCCACCGGGCATCGCGATGCGCAGATCTGGCCGGCACTCGGGAAATCCCGCGAGGCGTTTACGGCCATGCTGGTCGCCACCAACGCCTATTATTTGTCGCGCGCCTCGGCCTCCGCCGAGGATGCCCGCAGGAACACCGAGACGATCGAGAACACCATCCCCGCGATGGCCGACCTTGCCGACAATGATTTGCAGCGCATGGCGTTGACGCGGCTGAAGGCGCGCACCGTGGCGCTGCGCGAGGGCATGGCCAAACTGACCGAGCAGCTCGCGATCCGGACCGAACTCCTGCGCAGCACCATCGATGCCAGCCAGGCCGAGGCCATCGGCGTCATCGACGAGCTGTCGGTCAAGATGCGCCAGCGCGAGCAGAAGGCGCAGGAGACGTTCGACAAGACATTGTCGGCCATCTCGCGCCGGGTGCTGTCGATCGCCGTGATGTTCCTCGGCATCATCCTGTCCGCCGGCGTCCTGATCGCGCTCTCGATCCGCCTGCCGCTGCAGCAGATCCTGGCGGCGATGCATGCGATCACCTCGGGCAATTACGATCGCCGCGTGCAGGGTACCACCGCCAGGGACGAGGTCGGCGCCATGGCGCGCGCGGTGGACGTATTCCGCGAAAACGCCATCGCCAAGCGCAAGACCGAGGACGAACTGCGCGCCTCCAAGGAAAAGGCCGAAAGCGCGCTGCTCGAGCTCAATACCGCGCAGCAGAACCTGATCGATGCCGAACGGCTGGCGGCGCTCGGCGGGCTGGTCGCCGGCGTCGCCCATGAGGTGAACAACCCGATCGGCATCAGCCTGACGGTGGCGTCGAGCTTTGCGCGTCGCGCCGACATGTTCGAGCAGGAGCTGCGGACGGAGCCGCTGCGCCGCTCAAAACTCGACGACTTCGTCAAAAGCTCGCGCGACGCAGCAGGGCAACTGGTGGCCAATCTGCACCGCGCCGGCGAGCTGATCCAGTCGTTCAAGCAGGTGGCGGTGGACCGCTCGCACGCCGAGCGCCGCCAATTCAACCTCAGCGAGGCCACCGACCAGATCGTCGCCAGCCTGAAACCGGTGCTGAAGAAGGCGGCGATCACGCTGTCGGTGGACGTGCCCGAAGGGCTTTTCATCGACGGCTATCCCGGCTCCTACGGCCAGATATTAACCAATCTCTTCCTCAACGCCGCCAATCATGCCTTTGCCGACGGCCGGTCCGGGGCGATCACGATCTCGGCGCGGGCGCGCGGCAGCGACGATGTCGAGATCATTTTTGCCGACAACGGGGCCGGAATGACGCCGGACGTGCAGCGGCAGGCGTTCGACCCCTTCTTTACGACGCGCCGCAACGAAGGCGGCACCGGACTGGGCTTGCATATCGTCTATAATCTTGTCACTCAACAGCTCGGCGGCCGGATGATGCTGGAGTCAAGGCTGGGACAAGGCACCACATTCCGCATTATTATGCCCAAAGTCGCCCGGGGCGAACCCACGATTGCAGACCAGACAATAGCCGACGGAACTTCTCAATGGCCGAACAGGACGATGTCCTCCACCTGATCGACGATACCGGGACCGTTCCGGAGGACTCGTCCGCGCGCAAATGGAAGATCGCCGTCATCGACGACGATGCCGCGGTGCACGAGGGCACCCGCTTTGCGCTGAGCGACTACAATCTCCATGGCGCGACGCTGGAAATCCTGTCGGCCTATTCCGCGGCCGAAGGCCGCACCTTGATGCGCAACAATCCCGACGTCGCGGCCGTGCTGCTCGACGTCATCATGGAAACCGACGTAGCGGGCCTGGACCTCGTCGAATACATCCGCAACGAGCTCAAGAACGAAACCGTCCGCATCATCCTGCGCACCGGCCAGCCCGGCCAGGCGCCCGAGCGCCGCGTCATCGTCCAGTACGACATCAACGACTACAAGGCCAAGACCGAGCTCACGGCCGACAAGCTGTTCACCTCGCTCACGGCCGCGCTGCGCAGTTACCAGCAGCTCGAGCGCATGGTGCAGACCAGGCGCGGACTTGAAATCATCATCGACGCCGCCTCGACGCTCTACGACTTCAAATCGATGCAGCGGCTCGCGGAAGGCGTGCTGACGCAGCTCGCCTCGCTGCTCAATGTCGACTGCGCCGGCATCCTGGTGCTGCGCGACGACGGCGCCGCGGGGAGCGAGTTCTCGGTGCTGGCGGGCTCGGGCTGCTACAGCCGCTTCATCGGCACCACGAGCTCCAGGGCGCTCGATCCGGATTTGCGGCAAATGGTGGAAGCCGCCTTCCAGCGCCGCAAGAACGAGTTCGCCGATCATCGCAGCGTGCTTTATCTGCGCACCGGCTCTGGCCGCGAAGTGGTGGTGCTGCTGCAGGCCGAGCGCCAGCTTTCCGACACCGACCGCGCGCTGGTCGAGATTTTCTCCAGCCGGCTGTCGATCGCGTTCGACAACGTCATCCTCTACCGGCAACTGCACGAGGCCAACACCCAGCTCGAGGACCGCGTCGCCCAGCGCACCCGCGCGCTGATGCAGGCCAACCGGCGGCTGTCGGCGCAGTGGCTGCGGCTGCAGCGCGCCAATGGCTTCAAGAACGAGATTCTCGGCACCGTCGCGCACGATTTGAAGAACCCGCTCGGCGTGATCCTCGGCCGCACCGAAATGCTGACGGAATTGATCAGCGCCGGCTCGCCCAAGGAGAACGTCACCGCCCAGGTCGAGCATATCAGGGACGCCACCAAGCGCCTGACCTCGATGGTCGATCACCTGATTTCGGATGCGATGGCGGACGCCTTCGACATCACGATCCGCCGCGAACCGGTCGATGTCGGAGCGCTCGTTTCCGAGGTCGCCGATTCGAACCTGCCTTCGGCGGTCAACAAGCAGCAGTCCATCGCCGTGTCGGCGCCGCCGAATTTCGTCACCATGTGCGACGCCGACCGGATCCGCGAGGCAATCGACAACCTCTTCAGCAACGCCATCAAATACTCGCCGATCGGCGGCAAGATCACGGTAGGCGTCACCCATGATGGCAGCGACACCATCATCCGTATTACCGATCAGGGTGCCGGATTGTCTCCGGAGGATCTCGGCCGGCTGTTCGGCCGGTTCCAGCGGCTGTCGGCCAAGCCGACGGCCGGGGAAAGTTCGACCGGCCTCGGCCTGTCGATCGTCAAACGCATCATCGACATGCATGGCGGCCATGTTACCGCGGAAAGCGCCGGTCCCGGACAGGGATCGACGTTTACGGTTACACTGCCAGCGACAGAGACGACATGACCCAGAGCCCGCACATCTTCATTGTCGACGACGAGCCACCGGCCCGCGAGATGGTCGGTGATTACCTCAAGATGCACGGTTTCAGCGTCACCCTGTGCGACGGCGGCAAAAGCCTGCGCCGCGAGATCGAGACCGCCGTGCCCGACCTCGTCGTGCTCGACCTCAACATGCCCGAGGAAGACGGACTTTCGATCATTCGCGACCTGAAGAGCCGCATCAACGTTCCTGTCATCATGCTGACGGCGACCGCGAGCCCGATCGACCGCGTCGTCGGCCTCGAACTCGGCGCTGACGACTACATCGCAAAGCCCTGCGAGCTGCGCGAATTGATGGCGCGCATCCGCTCGGTGCTTCGCCGCAGTACGCCGGCCAAGGCGGCTGCAGCACCTGAGGCTGCGGCTGCAAAGGCGGAGAAGGAACAGCTGGTGCGGTTCGGCACCAAATGGCTCGACCTCGAAGCCCAGGCGCTGCGCGACGACGAAGGCAACGAGCATCCGCTGACGGCGTCCGAATTCGGCCTGTTGAAGGTGTTTGCGGCGAATCCCAAACGCGTGTTGTCGCGCGAGCGGCTTTTGGAATTGGCCAATGCGCGCGACGCCGAAGCGTTCGACCGCGCGGTCGACCTGCGCATCATGCGCATCCGGCGCAAGATCGAGATCGACCCGACCAAGCCCGCCGTGATCCGCACCATCAGGGGCGGTGGCTATTTGTTCTCGCCGACGGGCGAGAAGGGTTAGGCCTTCGTCGTCCCTGCGAACGCAGGGACCCATACCGCGTGATCTATCGATGAAGCGTGGTGGCTGACGCTCTCCGTTAATCAACTAGCGCTGTGGGCTGCTGAAGCGAAGCCGTCGCGCGCGGCGTGCCCTTCACACCGGCCGCGGTGTATGGGCCCCTGCGTCCGCAGGGGCGACAGGTTGAGAGGTTCTCGCCTTCCCCACGGTCGTCCCCGCCTAGTGCGCAATTGCGCACGGGGCGCGGCGACCCATACGCCGCGGCGGTTATATTGACACGCTGTGGTAGACGTCCTTTCCAGACAACAACGCCCTGTGGTCATGGGTCCTGCATTCGCAGGAACGACGATAGGTTTGCGCCTGTGCGGAACGAATCCGCATCCGAAATCTTCCAATTTTCCGCATATTGAAATTACTGGCCTTTTAGCCCCGAATGTTTCGTCGCAGGCCCTGCGACGAAACAATTCTCTCCTGCACGAAACCATTTTTCCCTTTTGGTGCAGACATCCCGAAACCGAGCCTAATTAACAATTCTCCCAACGAAACGCCGCCCGGCGTCGGAATTGGGAGCCTGTCATGTCGAACGTCGTCGCCATCAACGCCGCAGCCAAGAAGTCGATTGCCGCCGCCCGCGCGACAACAGACGAAATGCTGCTGCAGAGTATTGCCAAGGGCGATCGCACGGCGATGCATGTGCTTTATTCCCGCCATAACGTCCGGGTTTACCGCTTCGTGCTGCGCATGGTGCGCGACACCACCATGGCGGAAGACCTCGTCAGCCAGGTGTTCCTCGACGTGTGGCGGACCGCCAGCCAGTTCGAGGGCCGCTCGCAGGTTTCAACCTGGCTGCTGTCGATTGCCCGTTTCAAGGCGCTGACCGCGCTGCGCCAGCGCAAGCATGAGGACATCGAGCAGGAAGACGTGCTGGAGATCGCCGATGAGGCCGACACGCCGGAAGCCTCGCTCGACCGCAGCAACACCAGCGCGATCCTGCGCGCCTGCGTCGCCAAGCTGTCGCCGGCCCATCGCGAGATCATCAACCTGGTCTACTACCACGAGAAGTCGGTGGAAGAGGCCGGTGCGATCATCGGTATTCCCCAGAGCACGGTGAAGACCCGGATGTTCTATGCCCGCAAACAACTGGCCGAGTTGCTTAAGGGCGCCGGCGTCGACAGCCTCGCCGCATAAAGGATCAGGTATCGTCAACGGCCAACGGGGAGCGGTATCGTCCGCTTCCCGTGTCGTCTATTGATCACTCCACTATTGATCTCTCCACGCACCACTGGCCAAAGCTGTTCGGAAGTATGATACGCCGCAGGTCGTCGCCGTGCGCCGGCGCGGGGCGAAGGCAATGGCGGTTAAGGCTGAATGATTTTCGAGAAATTTTCGCTGTTTGATATAGGTCAATAACTGCACCATTTATTCCACTTGCCAACTTTAGGTAGTCGGACCTAGGCTGAATGTCTCGGACCGCACGTTTTGCGGGACTAAATCCTTCATGCGACAGAGATCGTGGAAAGAAGGTGGTCATGCAGCAAACTGGAAGTTCAGTTTTTTGATCGACTGCACAACGCTTGGTGCGCGCGGCATCGTGCCACCTGCACTTGGAACCGTTACTTCAGAATAGAGCTGACATCGATCCGCCCGATCCTGCGGCGGAATTTGCTTAACCGTTCGGCGATCTGAACATCGCCGGATGAGAACGGCTGTGTCCAAGAACAATGCCTCAAACAAGCCGGAGGAACTAATGGCAAAGCTCACTCTCCAACTACCGCTGCAACGTCTTGGCGCCATCATTGCCCCGTCGATGGCGCTTTCCGCTCTTGTCACGATCGGCCTGACGAATCCCGCATTGTCGGTACCACTCCATCCCACAACCTCCGCACCCGAGCAGGTAAAGGATGCCTCCGATATCATCCAGGTCCGTGCTGCTGCGCGTCGGAGTAGCGTTGCCGTCGGACCGCGCGGCGGTGCCGTGGCCCGAAGCCGGACTGTAGTGCGCGGCCCAGCGGTTCGCCCGGGCGGCGCCGTCGCTGTCGGCACTGTCGGCCGCGCTGGATGGGCTCGGCCCGGCCACTATTCCTGGCCACGCGGCGGCGCAATCGCAGCCGGAGCCGCGATTGGCATGGTGACCGCTGCCACGGCTGCCGCCTGGGCGGGCGCAGCACCGGCGCCGGGGATGTGCTGGTACTATACCGATCCCTCCCGTACCCAGGGGTTCTGGGACTACTGCCGGTAGGGCGGTAGCCCGGCGCACGCGGGAGAAGTCGCGATGTCGCAGCCAGGGGCCGAAACCGAGCAGCGCCCACCGGACGCGAACAGGACCGATGAAATGGTCTTCATTCCCGGCGGCACGTTCCGCATGGGATCCGATCACCACTATCCCGAAGAGGCGCCGGTTCATCGCGTGTCGGTGGACGGCTTCCGGATCGACCGCACGCCGGTGACGAACCGGCAGTTCAAGGAATTTGTGAGGGCGACCGGTCATGTCACGATGGCCGAGGTGCCGCCGGACCCCGCGCAGTATCCCGGCGCGCTGCCGCACATGCTTTACGCCGGCTCACTCGTGTTCGTTCCGCCACGGCGCGTCACCGGCCTCAAGGACTGGAGCCAGTGGTGGACCTTCATGAAGGGAGCCGACTGGCGCCATCCATACGGGCCGAAGAGCAACATCAACGTGCAGGACAATCATCCGGTCGTGCATATCGCCTATGATGATGCCCTGGCCTATGCCAGATGGGCCGGCAAGGATTTGCCGACCGAGGCCGAATGGGAATTCGCCGCGCGCGGCGGGCGCGACGGCGAGGAGTTCGCGTGGGGCGACGTCCTGATGCCCGGCGGCGTTCATATGGCCAACATCTGGCAGGGCAATTTCCCGCTCCAGAATCTCAGCGAAGACGGTTTTGAACGCACCTCGCCGGTGACGGCATTCGCGCCGAACGGCTACGGCGTCTACGACATGATCGGCAATGTCTGGGAATGGACCTCCGACTGGTGGTCGCAAAAGCACGAAGCCGAAGCGCCGAAGGCGTGCTGTATCCCTCACAATCCGCGCGGCGGTCCCCAGGCGGACAGCCTTGATCCATGTCAACCAAACATCAGCATTCCGCGCAAAGTGTTGAAGGGCGGCTCACATCTCTGCGCGCCGAACTATTGCCGCCGATATCGGCCGGCGGCGCGGCATGCCGAACCGATCGATACGTCGACAAGTCACGTTGGATTCAGGTGCGTCAGGAGGAGCTGCGTCGCTGAATAAATGATTCTCAATCCCCATCGTGCAGCAGGAGGCCAGGATGCCCGAAGCAAAGGATCAGGGACCATCTGTAACAGCATCGAACCCGGCTGATCATCAAACACTGAGCCGCCGTAAAATCCTTCTCGGCGGCACATCGCTCGCCGCCGCGACCGCCATCAGCGCCGTCGACCGAACGCAGGTCGCGCAAGCCCAGCAGCCACAGCAGCCTCCAGCCCCGTCGGGGCGCAGACCCAACATCCTCGTCATCTGGGGGGACGATGTCGGCATCGCCAACATCAGCGCCTACTCGTTCGGCCTGATGGGCTACAAGACACCCAACATCGACCGCATCGCCCGCGAAGGCATGATGTTCACGGACTACTACGCCGAGCAGAGCTGCACGGCGGGTCGTGCATCGTTCATCACCGGTCAGGCCGGCCTGCGAACCGGCATGACCAAGGTCGGCTTGCCAGGCGCCACACTCGGCCTGCGCGGCGAGGACATCACGATCGCCGAAGCGCTGAAGCCCCTCGGCTATGCCACCGGCCAATTTGGCAAGAACCATCTCGGCGACCGCAACGAATTCCTGCCGACCGTACACGGGTTCGACGAGTTCTTCGGCAACCTCTACCACCTCAACGCCGAAGAAGAACCCGAGCATCCCGACTATCCGAAGGACGCGAGCTTCAAGGCGAGATTCGGCCCGCGCGGCGTGCTCAAGTGCAGGGCAGCCGACAGAGACGATCCAACCGTCGATCCGCGTTTCGGCAGGGTCGGCAGGCAGACCATCGAGGACACCGGCGCGCTGACCAAGAAGCGGATGGAGACGGTCGACGACGAGACCTCCAACGCCGCGATCGACTTCATCAAGCGGCAGACCCAGGCCAACAAGCCCTTCTTCTGCTGGTGGAACGGCACCCGCATGCATCTCTACACCCATGTGCGCCCGGAATATAAGGGCCGCAGCGGCCTCAGCGAATACATGGATGGCATGCTCGAGCACGACGGCCACGTCGGGAATCTGCTCAAGACGCTCGACGACCTCGGCATCGCCAACGACACCATCGTCATCTACGGCACCGACAATGGCGTCCACATGAACTCCTGGCCGGACGGCGGCATGACGCCGTTCCGCAGCGAGAAGAACACCAACTGGGAAGGCGCCTATCGCGTCCCGGCGATGATCCGCTGGCCGGGCCGCATCAAGCCGGGCCAGGTCTCGAACGAAATCTTCGCAGCACTGGACTGGTTCCCGACGCTGCTCGCGGCCGCCGGCGAACCTGATATCAAGAACAAGCTGCTCACCGGCTATAACGCAGCCGGCAAGAACTTCAAGGTGCACCTCGACGGCTACAACCAGCTGCCGCTACTGACGGGCCAGCAGGAGAAATCCGCGCGCAAGGAGTTCTTCTACATCAACGACGAGGCCCAGCTCGTGGCGCTTCGCTACGAGAACTGGAAGCTGGTCTTCTGCGAGCAGAAGGTCCAGGGCACATTGGAGATATGGGCAGCGCCGTTCGTGTGCCGCCGTCTGCCCAAGATGTTCAACCTGCGCCTGGACCCATACGAGCGGGCCGATATTACGTCAAACACGTACTACGACTGGACGATTCAGCGCGCGTTCCTGATCGTCCCGGCTCAGGCGATGGTGGCGCAGTTCATCGAGACGTTCAGGGACTTCCCGCCACGGCAAAAGCCTTCCAGCTTCAGCGTCGACGAAGTTTTGGCGGCGATGGAAAAGAGCCCCGGCTGACCACGGAAAGCGTGACGCGCCGGTTGGCGGCGCGTCACGCAGAGGCGATCGATACCTCGACAAGCCATTTGGGTTTCAGATGCATTATCAGGCACCCGGAGTTCAGCCATCGATAGCGCCGTCTACAGCTTAGTCTTCTTCAAGGTAGGGAGTGTCGAATGAGCGATGACGTCAAGAAAAAGAACGAAAACTCCAACGGCTCACGTGGTGGGTTACTACGAAATCTGCTTGCCGCGGCGCTTGTGGCAACGTGCATTTCGCCATTCCTGCAACAACCGGCATGGACCCAGCAGCCCAGTGCCGCGAAGCCGAACATCCTCGTGATCTTCGGCGACGACGTCGGACAGTCCAACATCAGCGCCTACACGCACGGCGTGGTGGGCTACAAGACGCCCAACATCGACCGGATCGCCAAGGAAGGCATGTTGTTCACCGACTATTACGCGGAGAACAGTTGCACGGCCGGTCGCTCGACCTTCATCACCGGACAAGTCTGCCTGCGCACCGGCCTTTGCAAGGTTGGCATCCCCCGGGGCCGCGGTCGGGCTGCAGGATCGCGACGTGACAATCGCCCAGGCGCTCAAACCGCTCGGATATGCGACGGGGCAATTCGGCAAGAACCATCTTGGCGATCGCGATGAATACCTGCCCGTAAAGCATGGCTTCGACGAATTCTTCGGCAACCTCTATCACCTGAATGCCGAGGAGGAGCCGGAGCGGCCCTATTATCCGAAGAACGATACCGCATTCACCAAGAGCAACACGCCGCGCGGCGTGCTCAAGGCGTCGGCCGACGGCAAGATCGAGGATACCGGTCCGCTCAACCGAAAGCGGATGGAGACGGTGGATGACGAAACGACCGCCGCCGCCATCGACTTCATGCAGCGGCAGGCCAGGGCCAACAAGCCGTTCTTCACCTGGATGAACACGACCCGCATGCACGCCTTCACGCATGTGCGTCAGTCCATGCAGGGACAGAGCGGAATGCCCGGCAATGAATATGCCGACGGCATGATCGAGCATGACGGCGACGTCGGCAAGCTGCTGAAGGCAATCGACGATCTCGGCATCGCCAACAACACCATCGTGGTCTATTCGACCGACAATGGCCCGAACCAGTGGTCATGGCCGGATGCAGCGACAACTCCGTTCCGCAGCGAGAAGGACACCAACTGGGAAGGCGCATTCCGCGTGCCGGCGATGATCCGTTGGCCCGGCCGCATCAAGGCCGGTGAAGTGTCCAATGAGATGGTCTCCGGCCTCGACTGGTTCCCGACGCTGGTTGCCGCCGCCGGCGACGCCGACATCAAGGAGCGCCTGGTCAAGGGCACCAATCTCGATGGCAAGTCCTTCAAGGTCCATCTCGACGGTTACAACCAGCTGCCGTACCTCACCGGCCAGGCGCAGAAATCGGCGCGCAACGATTTCTACTACT
Organism: Bradyrhizobium sp. SRL28; assembly: GCF_018596315.1. Classification (GTDB taxonomy): domain Bacteria; phylum Pseudomonadota; class Alphaproteobacteria; order Rhizobiales; family Xanthobacteraceae; genus Bradyrhizobium. The sequence goes on from NZ_JAHEAG010000012.1 coordinate 80,831, forward strand.
TCAATGACGACGGCGAGATGGTGGCTTATCGCTATGGCGACTGGAAAATCGTGTTCTGCGAGCAGCGGCGACCAGGCGGATTCGAGGTGTGGAGCAACCCGTTTACCTGCCTGCGTGCACCGAAGGTATTCAACCTGCGGATGGATCCCTTCGAGCGCGCGGACATCGTCTCGGACCAGTATTATGACTGGCTCGCCAAGAACGCCTACCTCTTGCAGTACGGCGTGTGGCGGGTGGCTCCCTTCCTGCAGACCTTCAAGGAGTATCCGCCGAGCCAGCGCTCTGCCAGCTTCAGCATCGACCAGATGGTCGACGCACTGATGAAGAACCTGGACAAGACGGGTACGAAGTAAGGCTTCGGCGAGCGCGCTGCGGCCTCGGCGCCGCAGGGCAATGCAGTGAACCGGCCGCCGCCTGTGGCGGCCGGCGGACTTCGAGGCGCGAGACAAATGAACGATCTCGGCACGAGCACGCCCCAAACTGAAGCAGCGCCGGTAACCGCGAAGCGTTCAGCAGCCCGCGACGCCTTGCTTGATCTCAAGGCCCGGATCGGCAAGTCGGTGCTCGGCCAGGATCATCTGGTCGAGAGCATGCTGATCGCGCTGCTTGCCAACGGCAATCTCTTGATCGAAAGCCTGCCGGGACTTGCCAAGACCCGCGCGGTCAAGACGCTCGCGAAAAACCTCGCGGCGGATCTGTCGCGCGTGCAGTTCACACCGGACCTGCTGCCGTCGGATGTGACCGGCGCGGAAATCTATGTGCAGACCGACAAGGGCGGCCAGTTCCAGTTCCAGAAAGGGCCGATCTTCGCCAACCTCGTGCTCGCCGACGAAATCAACCGCGCGCCGGCCAAGGTGCAGTCGGCGCTGCTTGAGGCGATGGAGGAGCGCCAGGTCACCGTCGCCGGCAAGACCTACAAGATGCCTGATCTCTTCATGGTGCTGGCCACGGAGAACCCGATCGAGCAGGAGGGCACTTATTCGCTCCCCGAGGCACAGCTCGATCGCTTCCTGATGCACGTCGTCATCACCTATCCGGACGAGGCGACGGAAGGCGAGATCATCAGGCTGAACCGCGAGGAGAATGCGCAGAAGCCGAAGGACCATTCCGCGGAGCCGGCACCGGTTCCGCAGCAGGCCATCCTCAACGCGCGCGGCGAGATCGACGGCGTCTTCGTTTCGGACCTGGCGCAGAAATATATCGTCGACATCATCTACGCCACGCGGTTCCCCGGCCGGTACGGCGATCCCCTCGGCAAATGGATCCAGGTCGGCGCCAGCCCGCGCGGCAGCCTTGCGATCGATCGCTGCGCCCGCGTGCGCGCCTGGCTCGACGGCCAGGAATTTGTGACGCCCGACCATGTGCGCGCGGTGGTGCATGACTGCCTGCGGCACCGGTTGATCCTGAGCTACGAGGCCGTCTCGCAGGGGGTCAACGCCGACCAGGTGATCGACAAGATCACTGAACTGGTCGCAGCCGCGTGAGGGAGCCATGACCGACGGGACAGCCAACATACCAGGTGTCTACGTCAGTCTCGACGATCTGCTCGCACTCGAATACCGCGGACGCAAGGTCTCGTTCCTGCCGCGTCAGCCGGCGCACAGCCTGTTGTCGGGCCGGTTCGCCTCGCGCATGCGCGGACGCGGACTCAACTTCGAGGAAATTCGCGACTATCGCGCGGGTGACGACGTCCGCTCGATCGACTGGAAGGTGACGGCACGGCTGCAGAAGCCGCATGTCCGTGTCTTCAACGAGGAGCGCGACCGGCAGACGCTGCTGGTCGTGGACCAGCGGCTTCCCATGTTCTTCGGCAGCCGCCGCGCGATGAAGTCGGTCACCGCGGCGGAAGCCGCGGCGATCAGCGCATGGCGCGTTCTTGGCGCAGGCGACCGCGTCGGCGCCATCGTGTTCGACGATCGCGGGCTGACCGAGTTCCGGCCGCGGCGCAGCCGCGCGACGGTGCTGCAGATCCTGTCCGCGATCGTTGCATCCAACCGGGCGCTTGGCGTCGGCCGCGGCCTGTCTGCATCCCCATCAATGCTGAACAAGGCGATTCAGCAGGCACAGCGGCGCGCCTTCCACGATGCGGTGGTCATCATCATCAGCGACTTCGACGGGGCAGATGACGAGACGCACAAGATGGTGGGAGCAATAGCCCGCCACAACGACGTGGTGGCGCTGCTCGTCCACGATCCCCTGCAAAGCGACCTGCCGGCCACGGCCAGCATGACGGTGACGGACGGTGAGTTGCAGATCCATCTGGAAGTGGGGCGCGAAAGCGTCCGCCAAAGCATCGCGCAGGCTTTGCAGGAACGGCTCAAAGGCGTGTTTGCCTGGACGCGGGAGCTTGGTGTCCCCGTGCTGCCGCTCAGCACTGCCGAGGATACCGCCCAACAGCTTCGTCACCTGCTCGGTGCCCTGCAGAATCGCAGCGAACGCGGCGGCCATGGTCAGATGGGGGCGAGCCTTGGCTGACGCGCAAACCAAACCCGCCGATCCGCTTGCCGGCCTAATCGATATTCCGCTCCCGCAGGAGGTGAGCCTGTGGCCGCAGACCTGGCCGTTGCGCATCGCAATCGTACTCGCCGCAGTATTGGCTGTGTGGGCGATCTGGCGGTTCGTGCATCGATATCGCGCCAATCGGTACCGGCGCGAAGCGCTCTCGGAGCTGGATCGAATGTGCCAGACGCCCGAGGCGGTGCCGGATCGGTTGGCGGCCCAACTCTCCCTGTTGGTGCGGCGTACGGCATTGGGGGCCTTTCCGCGCGAGACGGTCGCCCCGTTAACCGGCACGGCGTGGCTGGCATTTCTCGACCGCAGCTACGGCGGGGACGAGTTCTCGCGGGGCGCGGGACGATGGCTCGTCAGCGCGCCCTATCAGCGGACCGCGCCGGGCCGCGATGAGCTGAATGCGTTACGCGGCCTCGTCCGCCGCTGGATCAGGGGGCACCATGTTTGAGTTTGCGTGGCCCTGGATGCTCGCTCTGTTGCCACTGCCGATTCTGGCGTGGTGGTGGCTGCCGCCATACCGCGCGCGTCAGGCATCGGTGCAGGTGCCGTTCTTCGAGCGGCTGGCGGCAGCCACGGGGCAAACCCCGCAGAGGGGCGCCGTGGTGCTGCAGCGGCGGCGTATTCAGATGATCGTCGCTATCCTGATCTGGATCCTGATTGTCGCGGCGCTGGCACGGCCCCAATGGGTCGGTGAGGCCGTGACGCGCGAGATTTCCGCGCGCGATCTCATCCTGGCGATCGATATTTCCGGTTCGATGGAGCAGCGCGATTTTCGCGCCGCTGACGGCGCGACGCTCGCTCGCCTCGATGGCGTCAAGCGGGTCGTCAAGGATTTCATCGCGCGGCGGCGCGGTGATCGCTTGTCGCTGATCTTGTTCGGCACGAGGGCCTATGTACAGGTGCCGTTCACCCAGGACCTGCAGACCGTGCAGCAACTGCTCGACCAGGCCCAGGTCGGCATGGCCGGACAGCAGACGGCGATCGGGGACACGATCGGGCTTGCGATCAAGACGCTTGAGGGAAGCAGTGCAAAGCAGAAGCTCTTGATCCTGCTGACCGACGGCAACGACACGGCGAGCCGCGTGCCGCCCGAACACGCCGCCGAGATCGCCCAGCAAAAAGGCGTCGCCATCTACACCATCGGCGTCGGCGATCCCGCGGCCTCAGGCGAGAACCGGGTCGATCTCACCGTGTTGCAATCCGTGGCGGCAACAACAGGTGGCCGCTTTTTCCGCGCTGAGGATGGCGCGCAGTTGCAGGCGATCTATGCCGACATCGACAAGCTCGCGCCCGCGAAACTCGACACGTTGTCGTGGCGCCCGAAGCTGCCACTGTTCCAGTGGCCGCTTGGTGCCGCGGTCGTTTTGGGGTTGGCGTTGTGGCTCGGCCTGTGGCTGACCGGCGAGCGGGAACGGAAAGGAGCGCTTCGTCATGCATGACGCAGCCAGCATTCCGTTCCACCTGCTGCGGCCACTGTGGCTGCTCGCGCTAATTCCGGTCGCAGTGATCTTCGGCATGCTGCTCTGGCGGCAGAACCCTCGAGCGCAATGGGGCGGGGTAATCGCGCCGCATCTTCTTCAGCACCTGATTGTGCAGCCTGGCCAAGGGCGCGGCTTTAACCCGCTTTTCCTCGTGACGGCCGGCTTGGTGCTCGGCATTGTCGCCCTGTCGGGACCGACCTGGCGGCGCGAACTGCCGCCGTTCGTCGAGGACAAGGCGCCGCTGATGATCGTGCTCGCCCTGAGCAGCTCGATGGATCAGGCCGATGTCGCGCCGACGCGGCTCGAACGAGCCAAGCAGAAGATCCGGGATTTGCTCGGCGCCCGCGCGGGCGCACGGAGCGGGCTTATCGCCTATGCCGGCAGCGCCCACCTCGTGATGCCCCTGACCGACGACAGGTCCGTCATCGAGCCGTTCCTTGCGGCGCTCGTGACCGGCCTGATGCCGGGAGACGGAAAGAACGTCACCGCCGCGGCTTCGCTGGCGACGCAGTTCCTGGCCACCGAACCGGTTGCCGGCACCATCCTTGTCGTGGCCGATGATCTAGATCAACCCGCAATCCGCCAGGCGGCCGGCCGCAACGGCGTCGCGATGTTGAGGGTCGCGCCTGCACAGTCCGGAGAGGGGATGGTCCTCGGCTCCGATATCGTGCGTGTAAGCGTTGATAGCTCCGACATCCAGGCGATCGAGCGCCGGATCGAAACCCGCTTCCAGGCGGCGCAGGGCGATGCGTTCGGCATGCAATGGCGCGACGAAGGCTATTGGTTGCTGTTTCCGCTCGCGCTTCTTGGCCTGCTCTGGTTCCGGCGCGGAACGACGGTGGCCTGGGTGGTGATGTTGTTCGTTGTCTTGCAGGCCTTGCCTGCAAAAGCCGAGGGGCAGCCGCACCGCTTTGCCGACCTGTGGTTGACGCCGGATCAGCAGGGACGAATTGCGTTTGATCGGGGCGATTACAGCACGGCGGCGCTACGCTTTGCGGATCCGATGTGGCGCGGGATTGCCGCCTATCGCGCCCTCGACTTCCTGACCGCGGCACAGGAGTTCCGCAAGGTCGAGACTGTGGAGGGCCGCTTCGCACTCGGCAATGCCGAGGCGCAGAACCATGCCTGGGAAAGGTCGATGAAGGCGTACGACGAGGTGCTGAAGGCGCGGCCCGCTCATCTCGCGGCGAAAACCAATCGCGCGATCGTGGCCGCGCTTTTCGAGGCGCAGGAGGAAAAGCGCCGCAAGCAGGAGCAGGACGACAGCGCGCCGCCGGAGCAAAAGGCGGATGAGATGCGCGTCGATCCCAACCAGAAGGGCGGCAAGCGCATTCAGGTTACGCCGCAAGACGTCACCACGGCCGGCGCCGCGGAGGCCTGGATGCGCGCGGTGCAGACGACGCCTGCGGATTTCCTGAAGCTGAAATTCGCGATCCAGGCTACGGCAAACGCGTCAGGCGCAGGAGGGCGGCGATGAAGCGCTCACTCGCCTCGGCAATCCTTGCTGTCGCCGCCATCGCGCCGTGCGGCGCCTGGGCGCAGCAAGCTCCGGCACCTGAGCCGGTCCTGCATATGACCATCGATCCTCCACGCGTCGTGGTCGGGCAGCCCACGACGCTGCGGATCGACGTGCTGGCGCCGAACTACACGACTTCGCCGCCGGAACTGCCGGGCTTCCAGGTCCGCAACGCGGTGACACGGCAATTGCAGAGCGTCAATCTCTCCGAACAGCGCGACGGGACGAGTTATGCCGGCGTACGCTTCGAGTTCGCGATCTATCCGCAGGAGCCAGGCGCCTTCGCCATCTCGGATCAGAAGGTCAAAGTGAAGTACGCGGCGGAACCGCCTGCCGTGCGCGAAGAACTGCTTTCGCTGCCGCGGGTGTCCTTTGACGCCTTCATTCCCGACGCAGCCGCCGACCTGAACCCGTACCTCGCTGCCAGCCGGCTAAGGATCGAACAATCCGTTCAGCGTTCGTCGGAGCAGCTCAAGGTGGGGGATTCCGTCACCCGCAGCGTGACAATCCAGGCGGAGGAAACGCCGGCGATGCTGCTGCCGCCGGTGACATTTCCTGATGTCGATGGGCTTGCGGTCTATCCCGCCCAACCGGCGCTGCAGGACAAGACCGAAGGACGAACCGATGCGCTGACGGCGACGCGGACGGATTCCGCGACCTACATTCTGCAGCGGCCCGGTGACTATGCGTTGCCTGCGATCGATGTGCGCTGGTGGAACGCAGGCGAAGGGCGCGTCGAGACCGCACATCTCGACGCGGTGACGCTGCAGGTCGCGGCCAACCCGACTGTGCAGCAGGCCGGGGCAAGCGCGCCGAAAGCGCGATTTAACTGGGCGACAATCGTCGATCTCGTCGCGGACCACTGGCTGTTCGCGCTCCTTGCCACCATCGTCATCGCCGGCCTCATCTGGGTCGCGCCTCGAGCGGTGCGAGGGATCGCAGCCTATCGTCGCCGCCGACGCCAGACTTATCTGCAATCCGAGGCCTTTGCCTTCAGCCGACTTCGCCATGCGCTCCGGCACCGCGACGCAAAGGCGGCTTACTTCACCCTGCTTGATTGGCTGCCGCATGTTGGCGCGACAACACCGGATCACACGGTCGAAGCCTTCAAGGTGGCTGCAGGGGACCCCGTGTTGGACCGCGAGATCGACGCGATGGAAGCCGAGCTTTTCGCATCGCAACGCGACACAGCCCGTTCGTCGCGACGTCAACTGCTGCACCGGGTGAGCGCCGCCCGACGAAGGTTGCGACCGCAGGCAGGGCGCAGCAGCAACATGCGCTTACCCCAACAACTGAACCCGGTCGGCCCCTCCAGCGTGACCGCCCATGGCGGCAGAAAGCCGGCCCGATGAAAGGAGCATGCGAACACAGATAGCACACAACACAACGTCCGGATCGATAGAACGAGCAACCTTGAGCACCATGGAGCGTAGAATGAGTAGTGAGGCGAAGAGACACGACCACACCGCTACCGATTCCAAGGGCGGTGACAACGCAGCCATCGATCGTCGGGCGGTGTTGCTCGGCTCATCATCTATTGTCGCGGCGGCAACGCTGACATCGCAAGCGTTCGCGCAAGCCCAGAAGGCCGCGCCGGCTGCGGCTCCGGCGACACCAGCGACCCCGACGGCGCCAGCGGCAGGCCGCAAGCCGAACATACTCGTCATCTTCGGCGATGATATCGGCATACCCCAGATCAGCGCCTACACCATGGGCTTGATGGGATATCGTACGCCCAACATCGACCGCATCGCGCGGGAGGGAGCCATCTTCACCGATTCGTACGGCCAGCAAAGCTGCACCGCCGGCCGCGCTTCCTTCATCCTCGGCCAGGAACCGTTCCGGACCGGGCTTCTCACAATCGGTATGCCCGGCGATCCCCATGGTATCCAGGACTGGATGCCGACGATTGCCGACGTCATGAAGACGCAAGGCTATGCCACCGGCCAGTTCGGCAAGAACCATCTCGGTGACCGCGACGAACATCTGCCCACCAAGCACGGCTTCGACGAGTTCTTCGGAAATCTCTATCATCTCAACGCTGAAGAGGAGCCGGAAGGCTATTTCTATCCGAAGGATCCGAATTTCCGTAAGCAGTTTGGACCTCGCGGCGTCATCAAATCGTCCGCGGATGGAAAGATCGAAGACACGGGCCCGCTGAACACTGCGCGCATGCCAACAGTAGACGAGGAGTTCCTGGGTGCTGCCAAGGACTTCATTGGACGGCAAGCGAGGGCAACCCGGCCGTTCTTCGTCTGGTTCAACTCGACGCGAATGCACATATTCACGCACTTGAAGCAATCATCCCGAGGCAAGACCGGCAAGGGCATTCACGCTGACGGCATGGCGGAGCACGATGGAATGGTCGGAGAGCTGCTAAAGCAACTCGACGATCTCGGCATCGCCGACAACACGATCGTGCTTTACACGACCGACAACGGTGCCGAAATCGCTCTCTGGCCCGACGGAGCCATGACGCCGTTTCACGGTGAGAAGGGTACGACGTGGGAAGGCGGCTTCCGCATCCCGATGATGGTGCGATGGCCGGGCGTGGTGAAACCAGGAACGCAGTACAACGAGATGATCTCGTTGATCGACTGGTTTCCGACGCTTGCCGCAGCGGCCGGGATTCCGGACATCAAGGAAAAGATGAAGGCTGGATTTGCCGGCGCAGGCGGCAAGAGCTTCAGGGTTCATCTCGACGGCTACAACTTCATGCCCTTCTTCAAGGGGGAAACCCAGACGCCGCCCCGCGATTCGATTTACTACTTCGATCAGGGGGGCAATCTCAATGCGATCCGGTGGAACGACTGGAAGCTCAGCTTTGCCACATCAAAGGGAAATATCGCAACGGGGACTCGCGAAGTGCCCGCATGGGCGCTGATCGCCAATCTGCGCATGGACCCCTACGAGCGCGGCATGGAGGAAGGAGGAGGAGCGGTGGATTTCCTTGCCCGGAATATGTGGCTGATTGTGCCCGTGCAGGGGAAGATCAAGGAGTTCTTCTCCGATTTCGACCATTTCCCCTATCAGGAAGGCAGTTCGCTGAACGCCGGCGGGATCAACTATGGCTTGCTCCGGCAGCAGGCCGCCTTGAAGCGGCTCAACGAACTTGAACGACTGAAGCCGCGTTAGTGCGGATGGCCAGGGACTGACAGGATGTAGAAGGGACGATAGCCATGAAAAGGTTTGTCTGCGCAGCATTCACTCTGCTCTTAGCTACGGCAGTGGTAGCAAGCGCGCAGACGCAACCCGCCCGCACCGCGGATCAGGATATCAGCGACGCGTATATCTACCTTCTTGGCCGACTATTGGTGACGCGTCAGCAGCAGCTCGATTTCCAGGAAGGGTTCAAATGGAACGAGCTCGTGCATCGCAAGCCTGGCGCCGTGGACTGGCCGAATCCCAATCTCGACGTGGCCTACTCCGAAGCGTGGGTAGCAGTGGACGAGAGCAGTTGCACGATCGTCAGCGTGCCGAAGGTCGAAGGCCGCTACTACACGGTCCACTTCCTCAACGGCTGGGGCGAGACAATTGCCAACATCAACGAGCGCCTGTTTCCCAAGCGGCCGTTCGGGGAGTTCGCCATGTGCCTCAGGGGCGCGAACGTCGCGATCCCTGCGGGAGCGACGCGCATCGATCTCCCGGCGAAGTATTCTCGCGTGCTGGCCCGGGTCGAGCTCGGCGCCGATCCGGACGCGGCAATCGCCTTGCAACACCAGTTCAAGTTCCGGGCGACGGGAACGCCAAAACTTCCGGAAATCCCCAGGACGCCAATATTCGAGCTGGAGAAGTTGCCGGGCGTCGAAGCCTTCGAGGCGGCCGACATCGCGCTTGACGGCGAACCGGATCTCAGCGTCGGACTGGAAGCGCTACAGGAGAAAACCCGCGCCATCGCCAAAGCCGTCAAGGACCCAGCCGAGCGCGCGCGCGTGGATCACGTGATCCGCACCCGAGCCTTCGCCGATCTCGGCAAGGCCGGGGCCATCATCGGCCACGGCACGGCGCAGAACGGTTGGGCTCGTCCCGGTGTCGTCGGAGAATACGGCCTCGATTATCTGGCGCGGACCTTGGTCAACAACGGTGGCATCTGGGCCAACATCAAGCCGGAGGTGCTCTACTATCGGGGAAGCCACGACAAGACCGGGGCTGATCTCAGCGCAGACAATGTCTACACGCTGACGTTCCCGAGGGATCAGTTGCCTGCCCAGTACGCCACGTTTTTCTGGTCGGTAATCGCGGTGGACGGCGTCCGTTTTCGCGTCCTGCCCAATCCAATCAACCGGTTTCTGATCAACAACCAGTCGAAGCTGCAATACGGCGCGGACGGCTCGCTCACCCTGTACTTCGCCGACCAGAAGCCTGCCGACGCACCTGACGGCAATTGGCTGCCGACGCCGAAAGGATCGAAGTATCGCCTGACGTTCCGGTTCTATCGGCCGACGGAAGGCGTGGCGAACGGCACCTACTATCCGCCGCCGCTGATCAAGCGATGATGCGATGGGAGGGAGCGATGATATCAGGCGCACGCTTTGCCAAATGGGGTCTCGGCCTCTTCATCTTCGGCGTGTTCCTCACTTTCGGGATCATCGCGCATTACTGCGCGGGCGCACGCTGGCCAAACGGCGAGCTGTTCATGCAGAACATCACGTTGTGGTGGGCCTGCCCGTGGACGCTGTCAGTCGCGGCCGTGCAGGCTGGCGGGCTCGGCATGGTGGCAATCGGTCTCACGCTGATGCTGGCCGCGCGGGTATCGCCAACACACCTGGCGGCAGAAGGCTCGACGGCGCTTTGGCTCTGCATCGTCGGGCTGCTGGGTGTCTTCGCCGTCGGTTATCCCGGCTACTTCGTCTTCGATGCGATCTGGCCGAGCTACTACTACTCGCCGGTGGCGGCGGGCAAGAATGCCTGGCTGCTGGGACAGGCGCTGTTTATCGCGGTCTACTTCGTGGGTCTGCTGATTGCATTCAATGACGTGCGGCACGCGCTTGCGCTGGCTGCGCGACAAGCGCCAGGTGCACTCAAGTGAGGAGGATGACGATGAGCAAAGGGCTGTTTGTTGCACTCGCACTATCTTGCCTTACGGGAGGCGCGCTCGCGCAAAATTCACCGCAAGAGCGGCTCATCCGCAGTCGCGCCGTTGAGTCCGTGATCTGGGCCATGCCGGCGGTCAATTACGACCTGATGCTGCAGGAGATGCTCAGCAAGACTGACGGCAAGGTGAACCAGGTCGTTTATTGGGGCCGGCCGCTGGACTGGCGCAATCAAACGCTCACGCCCAATCCGGACGCGATCTACTTCATGGCGTTCTTCAATACCAAGGATGGTCCGATCGTTCTCGACCTGCCGCCCGGCGATAGTGACGGATCGTTCAACGCCAACATCGTCAATGTGTGGCAGATGCCGCTCGAAGATGCCGGGCTGCTCGGCGCCGACAAGGGCAAAGGGGGCAAGTATCTGATCCTGCCGCCGGGTTACGCAGACAAAGCACCCGACGGCTACGTCGCGCTGCAATCGGACACCTTTGGCGGCTATATGCTATTCCGCTCCAATCTCAAAAGTCACAACAGCGCCGACGTCGCGAGATCGATCGAGTACGGCAAGCGGTTCAAGGTCTACCCGCTCGCGCAGGCGTCCAGTCCGGCGCCGACCATCTTCGCCGATGCCAAGGACGTCACCTTCGACTCCACGATCCGTTACGACGCGAGCTTCTTCGAACACCTCGATCGCATTGTGCAGAGCGAACCCTGGCTGCAGCGCGACCGTGCGATGATCGATCCGTTGAAGTCGTTAGGCATCGAGAAGGGCAAGCAATTCAAACCCGATGATGTAAGCAAGGCGCTGCTGACGGCGGCAACACGTGAAGCCGGCGCGTGGCTGGAAGCGAAGTATGATGCCGGCTTGCCGCCGTTCTTTTCCGCGACCAGCCGCTGGACTTATCCAGCGCCTCACGAACTGGTCAAAGCGGCGCAGGAAGCCTATGCCGATCCGAACCTTTATCCCGTCGATAACCGGGGCATGGCCTATAGCTACGCCTATATCGGCATCAAACGGCTTGGTGTCGGCCAGTTCTACCTGATCTCGATCAGGGACAAGGACGGCCAGTCATTCGACGGTGGCAACACGTATCGGCTCACGGTGCCAGCGAATCCTCCGGTCGAGCAATATTGGTCGGTCACCGCCTATGATCGCCAGACTCACGCGCTGATCAAGAATATGCCGCGCGCGAGCCGCTCGTCGCAGATTCCGGAACTGCAGAAGAACGCCGACGGCTCCGTCGACATCTACTTTGGTCCGGCGGCGCCGGCGGGCAAGGATGCGAACTGGGTGCCGACCGATCCGGCGCGGAAGTTCGAACTGATGTTCCGCGCCTACGCACCGACCAAGGCACTGTTCGAAAAGAGTTGGGTGCTTTCCGATGTCGAGAAAATCGGCAGCACGGTCGGAACTGGAGCAGCAAAATGAAGCGCAGCGTGCACGCGATGGTGCGGAAATCCGGCGCGCCGTCGCGGCCTATCGCCTCTAACGCCGCCGGCAATGGGAGATCACGATGAAGAAAACCAGCACAGCCCTTCTTGTCAGTCTGATGGCCGCAACCGCTTCGACAGCATGGGCAGCGGCCGAGCCTCCGCTGCCGCTGTCGCCGAACTGGGGTCGCGCGATGCCATCAGGCCCTGATACCCGCGTCAAGATCACCGAGGAGTATGCCAAGCAGGTCGGACGCGATGCGTATTTCTGGGCGTGGCCGATGGTGAACATGTATAATCGCCGGCTGCATTTCATGCAGGTCAAGGAGATGGTGATTCGGGGGCCGCTGATGGAGGCGCCCGCCAACCGCCTTGCCATGCTCACCGACTATGTCGATCCCGAGGAGCGCTCGGTTGCATGTCCGAACCAGGATGTCGTCTACGGTATCGGCGCGCTTGCGCTCGATGTTTCGCCGGTCGTGATCCAGGTGCCTGATTTCGGCGACCGGTTCTGGGTCTATCAGGTGGTCGATCTTCGCACCGACAGCTTTGTCCAGCTCGGCAAGATGTATGGCACCACGCCGGGCTTCTATCTTCTGGTCGGACCTCACTGGAACGGTGAAGTTCCGAAAGGCATCACGAAGGTCTTCCGCTCCTCATCCAATACCGGACTCGCCGCGCCGCGCGTTGCGCAGAACGACACGCCCGAGGACAAGCGTGCCATCCAATCGGTATTGCCCGGCATCATGATGTATCCGGTAGCGGAATACGACGGCCGGACGAAGACAAGGGATTGGGCCAACCTGCCGAAGGCGCCTGCGCCTCCAAGCGGGGCAGAAGAGACGCCATGGGTACTTCCGGACAAGTTCGTCGACGAACTGCCGGCCGTTCTTGCGGACGCAGCGCCGTTGCCCGGAGAGGAGGCGCGCTACGCCCAGGTGCTTGCGGTGGTGACCGCGGCCAGGAACAATCCCTCGATCAAGCAGGCGATGACCGAGGGCGCAAAGGAAGCGGATGAGAAATTGGTGAAGCCACTGTTCCAGTTCCGCAACTATGGCCAGCAGCTTCCGCACAACTGGTCCACCATCTCCAATGAGTCCGCCTTCGGCACGGACTACTTCACGCGCACGGCCGTGGCGAAATCGAACATCCTGGTCAATGCGCCAAACGAGACGAAATACTTCTACCAGGACCTCGATGCGAACGGCGGGCGCCTCAACAGCGCCAATCGCTACGCCGTCACGTTCGACAAGGATCGGGTGCCGCCGGTGAACGGCTTCTGGTCGCTCTCGATCTATAACGAGCATCATTTCTTCGTAAAGAATCCAATCAACCGCTTCTCGGTCGGCACCAAGAACAAGGATCTCAAGTTCGCCGCCGACGGTTCGCTGACGATCTACGTTCAGGCCGAAGCCCCGACCGATCCCGCGCAGCGCGCCAACTGGCTGCCGGCGCCCAAGGGCGATTTCTCGCTCTTTGTCCGCGCGTACTGGCCCAAGGCGGAAGTCATGGAGGGTTCGTGGACACCGCCTGCGGTGCGGCGAACAGACGAGGGAACGACGATGGGTGTGCGGCAGTGACATAACAAGAGGGCGTCGCATGAAATGAGTGGGACCAGCAGCAACGGTAGGCGCCAGCTTCACATCGGCTTTCGCACGTCGATCATCACCGTGTTCATCGCGGTTGTGCTGTTCGTTGGGCTGATCCTGGTCTATCTCAGCTTCGACCGCGTCTCCTCGATCACGCGAACGGCGGCCAGCACCTTCATCGAGAAGGTCGCCCAGCTCGGCGCCGACCGCATCGATTCGCAGTTCAAGAGCGTCAGCGACAGTCTCGACATCCTCGCCGGGCTGCCGGCGGTCCAATCCGCGGAGATCGACGACAATCCGAGACTGTATGCGTTGATGGCATCGATGCTGCGCAACAATCCGCAGCTATTCAGCCTCTATGTCGGGTATGAGGACGGCTCCTTCCTGGAGATGGATTTCATCGACCGCGCCAAGCCTGGCTTCAGGGCGAGCCTGAATACTGACGAGGATGCGGTGTTTCGTCTCGTCGTCATCTCCCGCACCGGCAAGGCCACTGCTGCGCCCGTCACGCGATACCTGTCTGAGAACCTGATCGAGGTTGCGGAGGTACCGGGTCCGACAAGTTACGACCCGCGCCGGCGTCCGTGGTACGTCGACGCCTTCAAGAACGAAAAGACCTTGCTGACCGGTCCGTACATTTTCTTCGCCACCGGCGAGCCCGGTTACACGTTCCGCACCCAACTCAGGGAAGGCCGCCGTGGCGTCGTCGCAGGCGACCTCCTGCTCAACAGGCTGGAGCAATTGCTGGCCCAACAGCGGCTTGGCCAGTCGGGATTGACGTTCCTGTTCAACGAGGCCGGTAACATCGTCGCCCATCCCGAGATGGGCCGGCTGATGGACGCGAGCGATGAGCTTCCCACGCTCGCCGCCATCGAGCTCGCCGGGCTATCTCCCGCGATTGAGGCGTGGCGCAAGGGCGGACGTGCCCAGCAAATCTTCGCCGATCAGGCAGGCAGGACACATGTCGCCGCCTTCCGCCCGATCGAGATCGCCGGGCCCGCCAATATCCACCTGGCGGTGGTCGCGCCGCTTGACGAATTCTTCTCCACGATCATCTCCGAGCGACGAGCGCTGTTTGCGGCCGCTCTGGCGTTCGTTCTCGCGACCCTGCCGCTCGCGTTCTGGCTGGGATCGCTGATGGCGCGTTCGCTGCGGGAGTTGGCGAAGCAGACCGACGAAATTCAGAGGTTTCAGGTTACAGAGCGGCCGCGGCTACGTTCGATGATCAACGAGATCGATGAACTCGGCCGTTCGGTTTTCACCATGCGAACCGTAGTCCGCAATTTTTCGAGCTTTGTTCCCAAGCAGATCGTGCGCCAGCTGATCGAGTCAGGGACATCGTTGGGTCTGGGCGGGACCCGGCGCGAGGTCACGGTATTGTTCACCGACGTCGCCGATTTCACCGCAAAAACGGAGAAGGCCGATCCGTCGCAGGTCATGATCTTCACTTCGCGCTATTTCGCGGGCCTATCGGAAGCGATCATGAATCATCACGGCACCATCGACAAGTTCATCGGCGATGCGGTGATGGCGCTCTGGAACGCGCCGACCGATGACCCCGACCACACCATCAATGCCTGCGAGGCCGTCCTGGCGTGCCTGCGCAAGAACGACGAACTGAACGAATCTTTTGGAAGTGAGGGATGGCCGCCCTACGAGACGCGGTTCGGCCTTCACGTTGGCGACGCCGTCGTCGGGAACGTCGGTTCGTCGGAACGCATGAACTATACGGCGCTGGGCGCGACCATCAATCTTGCTGCCCGGCTCGAAGGCCTGAACAAGAATTATGGCACAAGGGTCCTCGCAAGCGCGGCCATCAAAACTCGCGCAGAGCACCGATTCGTCTTTCGTACCATCGACCGGATCTCGCCAAAGGGCTTTGCAGAAGCGGTTGCGATCTATGAACTGCGCTGTGCGCGCGAGGACGATGTCGCGGCAGAGCTGGCTCTGTGCAGGCGCTGGGACGAGGTCTATTGCGCTATTGAGCGCGAAGATCCCGCGCGGGCGCTTGCAGCAATTTCCGCCTTCCTCAGCGAATACCCCGGGGACAGCGTTGCCAGATACTACGCCGAACGTGTTCAGGCCGCCCTTCATTCCGGGCGGCCAAAGGGCGCCGGCATGGGTCTAAGGAAGCACGCGCGATGAACAGGCGACAACTCTTGACGGGCGCGGCCGGCGTCGCCGTCGGTGCGGCGCTTCCGATGCCGGCGATCGCGCAGACCAGAACGAAGATCCGGCTCGGTCACCTCCATGTGGTCGCCGTCGATGGACAAATCCTGACCGGCCTCGATCGCGGTTCGTTCGAGAAGCGCGGGATCGACTTCGAGCGCTCGGAATTCAATACCGGTCCCGAAGTTTTCGCGGCGATGGCGGAGGGACGTCTCGACGTGCTGTCGGCCGGCGGCGTCATCTCCAACTATCTCGCGCTTGGCGCCGGCCGCGCCTTCCTGATCAATGATATCGAGATCGCTACCGCGCAGCTCTGGATCCGGCCGGATCAGGGCGTCAAGACGTTCGCCGATCTGAAGGGCCGACGGATCGCGACGACGACCAAGACGACGGCGCATATCTTTCTGGACAGGGCGCTTCGTGCCAACAACATCAATCCTTCCGACGTCGAGTTGGTCAACGGCACGATGACGGACGCCGTGGCATCCTTCATTGCAGGCACCGTTCCCGCGGTCGCGCTCTGGGTCCCGTTCAACATCAGGGTTCGCGAGGCCTTGCCGGGCGCCGTCAAGCTGGTGGATGCGTCTGCCTTCTATCCCCAGTCCGCCGTCGTTGGCGGCTGGGTCGCGCGGACTGACTACTACAACGACAACAAGGAGGTCCTCGGCAACATCATCCGCGCCTGGGCGGACGCCAACGATTACATCGTCCGCAATCCCGCTGCTGCAGCCGAAGCGCTGCAGAAGAACCACTATAGGCAGGCGTCAGTGTCCGATATTGCCGAAGCGCTGAAGGCACAGAAGATGTTCACGTCGCGGGAGTGGCGGAGGCTTTACGTCGACGGGACGGTCACGAAATGGCTGCAGCAGGTCAGCGATTTCTTCATGACCGATGCCGGCATCACGGGCGCCAAGCCTGCTTCCGAATATTTTGACCCTGATCTGTATCTTTCGGTGATCTGACCCTGAAAACGTGATCGACGAATCAAATGATTGGAGTGACGCCATGAGCGGCCTCGATATCTTCGCATGGATCGTCCTGATCATCCTGATCGCGAGTGCCATCGCGGTGTTCTGCATCGCCGGTTGGCTGCCCGGCCATATCGCGAAGGCGCGCGGCCACCCTTACGCGCAGGCGGTGACGGTGGCGGGCTGGATCACCCTGATCTGCGGCTTTGCGCTGTGGCCGATCGCGCTGATCTGGGCCTATGTCGACGTGCCGGCGCCCCGCAAGGCGGAGTCTCAGCCATGATGATCGCCCTGATGGCCGTTTACCTGACGCTGCTGTTTGCGATCGTGCAGCTCGGCATCGTCCGTTTCAACCTGTTCTGGAAGGCCTCGCCCTTCATTGTGCTCCTGCTGCTGAATCTCGGCCTGTTCATCCCGATGGGATGGGGCGCACCGCAGGGTTCCGCGCTGGTGGTGCGAAACTCGGTCGCCATCGTGCCTGATGTTGCGGGAGAAGTTACCGACGTGCCGGTCACCGCAAATGAGCCGCTGAAGTCGGGCGACGTGCTCTTTAAAATTGATCCTACGCCGTACGATGCCCAGGTCAGGGCCATCAACGCACAGCTCAAACTATCGGACCTCAGGCTGTCGCAGATGACGCAATTGTACGAGCGCGACTCCGGCCGACGTTTTGATGTCGAGCAACGTCAGTCCGAGGTCGATCAGCTCAGGGCGCAATTGGACGGCGCGCAGTGGAATCTGGACAAGACTATCGTCCGCGCGCCGGCCGACGGTTACGTCACCAACCTTGCGCTGCGCAAGGGCGCACGCGTCGCCAACCTGCCGCTGTCGCCGGTCATGGCGTTCATCGACACTTCCAACACCATCATCGGCGTGGAGATCGCGCAGATCAATGCGCGCTATATCGCACCGGGACAGGAGGCCGAGCTCACCTTCAAGTTCAAGCCGGGGCAGGTCTATTCCGGAAAAGTCGAAAGCGTTCTGCAGGCCATCGCGCCAGGACAGACGCAGACATCGGGCACCGCCGTGATGCCGAAGGAGGTCCAGTCGGCGCCGTTCGTGGTGCGGGTCAAGCTCGATGATGAAGACTTTGCGCGCCGGCTGCCCGCGGGCAGCACCGGCACGGCGGCGATCTTTACCGAGCATGTCAAGGTCAGCCACATCATTCGCCGCGTGCTGCTCCGGCAGATCGCGATTCTGAACTACGTCAATCCGTTCTGAGCTAGAGCATGATCCGGAAAAGTGGATACCGGTTTTCCCTCGCGACAAACGCGGAACGCGTTTGCGCGGAGATCATGCTCAAATCAAAGAGGTAGAGTGGGATGACGTTTCGAAGAAAAGTCATCCCACTCTACGGCGCTTTCACGTGCATCGGTCGGCGCGGCGCTGGATGTTCAGGCGCAGCCGGCGAGAACGCCAGCGTGCTGCTTGCCCGCAAACAAATTGGCAGAGGTGCTTAAGGCCGCCGGCGTGGACAGATCGCTCCGTAAACACACACGATTTCAATAAGTTAGATCGATTCCGGGAACGAGAAACAGGTCGATTTCGACGGACAAAGATTACCTCCGACGAAACAAATGAAACAATCGGCGACATCACCCGGAAAAACTCAGCCCCTATACCTATAATCACCAACGCAACGCCAACACCAGCGCCGAACAGGAGAGCGAACATGCTGAAGCCGTCCTTCCGCTTTTTCATCGTCCCGCTCGGCGCCGTCGCGACCCTGGCCACCCTGTCGGCCCAGAACGTCCAGCCCCGCGCGCAGCGCGATAGCGGTTCGACGTTCGTGCGTGAACAGGTGGTCGATTGCGGCACCAGAAGTCCCAAGGAGATCTGCGTGATCTCCTACGACAGCGAGACCCCCCGCTGAATTTCTGACCACCCAAGCTCTAGACCTCCCAAGTGACCTCCAACGACCCGGCCGGGATGCCCCCCAGCCGGGTCGCTCTGTTTTTGGCGTCCGATTTCGCGTACGCGATGTGAAAGCCGCACGAAGAAGTGACATCACTCGCTTGCTGCCGACGCAGCGTCCCTGGCGTCCGCCCCGATTCTACCGTTATTGGGCGGCGCTATATGCGACCTATCTTCGACCAGAACGGCAAAATCGTATGCCAGCACGAACAGATCAGCCGCGCCCTCGCATGGCTGCCGAACGCTGCGTCCCGAGAACAGGCAACCCTGACTTGTCGTATTGCAACCGCACTGCTTGCTGCTTGACGCGGCTACGCCGCTCGTGATGTTTGCCGCCGACGATGGATGCTGTGGCAAACGAGAATGAAGTCAGATTGCGCAAGGGTACGTCGCTCAATGAGCGGCTCGTTCTCGCGGGCATTGCCGTAGTGGTGTGCCTGATCGCCCTGCCCGGCCTCGCCCATCTGGCAAATGACCAATGGCTCGGCATCGCCGCGCTGTTTGCGCTGTTGTTCGGGTGCCTTCTGCTGGGCGCAGCCCTGTTCGATCGCAACGTCGTCTGGATCGTTACATCAGGCGAAATCCTGATCGGCGAACAGCGTCCCTTCGGGAAACTGCACCGAAGATCGATCAGGGACGATGAACTATCGGGGATGCGTCTTCGCAGGAGCATCGGCAAATCAGTCGAATTCACCCTCGTGTTCGAGACCGGATCGGGAGATACACTCACCTCGCCTCCACTGCCTGACATCACCCAGGTGCAACGAACCATCGTGCAGATTGCGCAGCTACTTCAGTTGCCTGCTCCCGAATTGGTCGAAAATCCGCTCGACGCCGCGAATGCGGCGATACGACTGGGCAAGCCGGTCAGTTCCAAACGCGTACGAGCCTACAGGGCTCTCGTCGTGCTGCTTGCCTGCTCGCTGGCCATTCCACTCATCTTCGCGCTCTGGAGCGGCAAATTGTCCGCCCTCGGAATCGCTGTCGGGTCATTCGGCGGGATCATGGCCTTTTTGCTGATCAGGCACCTCTATCGGGCGAGTGGATGCTGGATTGTCCGTGATGGCGACCTCAGGATTGAGCGCCTGTCATTGAAGGGTACGATCGAGGTCATAACCGCCGGCGGTGAAGACGTCGCGGTGATTGATGTCGAAAGCGGCGGCCGGCGCGCCTCCCACTACGCGATCGCGATCCGGCTCCACTCGGGAAGAAAGATCCGCAGCCCGGTGCTGGTCGGCAAGGACCAGACCCGCGCCGTGCAGGCCGAGATCACCAGGCGACTGAGGCTGAATCGATCGGGTGCAAGATAGGGGCCGCACGTCTGTTCCGCGCACGGCGCGGGTACAATCCGCCTCGGGGCGTGATAAGGTACACGCCTGGTTCGGCGCAATTTTCGAAAACTGTAATTCCTTTTTCGAAAGCTATCGCGCCCGACGAAACTGCGACAGGTGGTGCCGATGTTCGAAGGCTGGGATGCGGTCGTATTGGCCCGGGCGCAGTTTGCCTTCACGATGTCGTTCCACATCATATTCCCCGCCTTCTCGATCGGGCTCGCCAGCTATCTGGCGGTACTCGAGGCGCTGTGGCTTTGGACCGGGCGCGAGGTCTTCATCAACCTGTTCAACTACTGGCTAAAAATCTTTGCCGTCGCCTTCGGCATGGGCGTGGTGTCGGGCATCGTGATGTCCTACCAGTTCGGCACCAACTGGTCGGCCTTCTCCGACAAGACCGGCCCGGTGATCGGCCCGCTGATGGCCTATGAGGTTTTGACCGCGTTCTTCCTGGAAGCAGGCTTCCTCGGCGTGATGCTGTTCGGCCTGCAGCGCGTCGGTCCAAAACTGCATTTTCTGGCGACGCTGATGGTCGCGATCGGCACGCTGATTTCGGCGTTCTGGATTCTATCCGCCAATTCCTGGATGCAGACGCCGACAGGGCACGCCATCAATGCCGACGGACAATTCATCGCCGCCGACTGGCTCAAGGTGATTTTCAATCCGTCATTCCCCTACCGCCTCGTGCACATGGTGCTGGCGGCCTATCTGACCACCGCGCTGGTGGTCGGCGCGGTCGGCGCATATCACCTGCTGCGCGACCGCCACCTCGCCGGCCCGCGCGTGATGTTTTCGATGGCGAT
The DNA here is from genome assembly GCF_018596315.1 of Bradyrhizobium sp. SRL28. Taxonomy (GTDB): domain Bacteria; phylum Pseudomonadota; class Alphaproteobacteria; order Rhizobiales; family Xanthobacteraceae; genus Bradyrhizobium. Next base: position 101,580 of record NZ_JAHEAG010000012.1, read on the forward strand.
GTGGATGGCCACTTTGGTCGCGCCGATCCAGATCATCGCCGGCGATCAGCACGGGCTCAACACGCTGGAGCATCAACCCGTGAAGATCATGGCGATGGAAGGTCACTTCCAAAGCCACAAGGACGGCGCGCCCCTGATCCTGTTCGGCCTGCCCAACCAGGCGGCCGGCAGGGTCGACTACGCGATCGAAGTGCCGAAGCTGGGCTCACTCATTCTCAAGCACTCCCCGGACGCGCCGATGGCCGGCCTCGACACGGTGCCGCGCGAAAACTGGCCGCCGGTGGCGATCACGTTCTGGTCGTTCCGGATCATGGTCGGCATGGGGTTGCTCATGCTGGCGCTCGGCCTGTTCAGCCTGTTGATGCGCGTGCAGGGCAAGCTCTACGATTCCCGGCTGCTGCACATGTTTGCGGTCGCGATGGCTCCCGCAGGCTTCATCGCCGTGCTCGCGGGCTGGATCACCACCGAGACCGGACGCCAGCCGTTCACGGTCTATGGATTGCTGCGCACGGCTGAATCCGCCTCGCCGCTGGCGGCGCCCGCGGTCGCCTCCTCGCTGATCGCCTTCATCATCGTCTATTTCGTCGTGTTCACGGCCGGCGTGATCTATCTGCTGCGCCTGATGGCGGCCCCGCCGCATCCGGGCGAACAGGGACCGTCGTCCGACGTCCCGATCCGCACCGCCGGCATCACGCCCGCCGCGGGCGCGGCTGCCGAGGGAGCCGCCCGATGATCGCAATCGACCTCGCAATCGTCTGGGCCTTCATCATCGCCTTTGCCGTGTTCGTCTATGTCGTGATGGACGGCTTCGACCTCGGTCTCGGCATCCTGTTCCCGCTCTTTCCCGAGAAACGGGATCGTGACGTCATCATGAACAGCGTCGCCCCGGTCTGGGACGGCAACGAAACCTGGCTCGTTCTTGGCGGCGGCGGCCTGATGGCGGCGTTCCCGCTGGCCTATGCCGTGCTGATGCCGGCGCTTTACACACCAATGATCGCGATGCTGCTCGGGCTGGTGTTTCGCGGCGTCGCCTTCGAATTCCGCTGGCGCACGACAAGGGAGCGCAACCGCTGGGATGCCGCGTTCTTCGGCGGATCCCTGCTGGCGACGCTGGCGCAGGGCATCGCGCTCGGCGCCATCCTGCAAGGCATCCACGTCTCGGGCCGTCAGTATGCCGGCGGGTGGTGGGACTGGCTGACGCCGTTCAGCATCCTGACCGGCGTGGCGCTGGTGATCGGCTATGCGCTGCTCGGCGCGACATGGCTGGTGATGAAGACGGAAGGCGAATTGCGCGACCGCGCCTATCATCTGAGCTGGGTCCTGTTGCTCGCGATGCTCGGGGCCATCGGCGCGGTGAGCATTGCGACGCCGTTCCTCCATGTGCAGTACACGCACCGCTGGTTCAGTTGGCCAAACATCCTGCTGACCGCGCCGGTGCCGGTCGCGGTGGCTGGGATCACCGTGTTGTTGCTGCGCAGTCTCGCCAACAAATACGACTACCAGCCCTTCTTCCTGACCCTGGCGCTGTTCGCGCTGTCCTATGCCGGGCTCGGCATCAGCATGTTTCCCTATATCGTGCCGCAGAGCATCACGATCTGGCAGGCGGCGGCGCCGGAGAACAGCCAGATCTTCATGCTGTTCGGCGTCGCCGTGCTGATCCCGCTGATCCTCGGCTATACCGCCTGGGCCTATTGGGTGTTTCGCGGCAAGGTCAAGCCTGAGAGCGGATACCATTGACCCAGATCAAGCCAAGCCCGCGCCCATTGACACAGCGTTTGCTGTGGTTCGTTGCCCTGTGGCTTGGCGGCGTCGGCACCGTGACGCTGATTTCGTTTTGCCTGCGGCTGTGGATAGCGCCGAAATAGGCGAAATCTGAATATCCCACGAATAGGGCGGTTGGCGGAAATAGAAGACATTTCAGTCACCTATCCGCCTCATTCGCCCTAAACTTGCCATCAAGCTGGCCCTGAGATTTGATGGTTCCGCTAATTGGCCAACGCGCCGCGAGGAGAGTTTTGCGATGACGAAATTTCGGCACCTGATCTGGATGGTGATCGCTGCAGGCGGTCTGGTCCTTTCGGCCCCGCTGAGCCAGGCGCAGACGCGGCAGCCCGACGTCGGCGACCAGCCGGGGCTCATCGCGGATGATTCCGTCGAGCTCGATCCGCAGTTCAGGAAGACCGCGGTGCTCTATCGCACCAACGAGGCGCCGGGTACCATCATCGTCGTCACCGCCGAGCGCCATCTCTACCTGATCCAGGGCAACGGCCGCGCGCTGCGCTACGGCATCGGCGTCGGCCGTGAAGGATTTCAATGGCAGGGGCTCGTGAACATCACGCGCAAGGCGGAGTGGCCGGACTGGACGCCGCCGCCGGAGATGATCGCGCGCCAGCCCTATCTGCCGCGCTTCATGGCCGGCGGCCCGGGCAACCCGCTCGGCGCCCGCGCGATGTATCTCGGCACCACCATCTACCGCATCCACGGCACCAACCGGCCTGACACCATCGGCACCGCCGTCTCTTCCGGCTGCTTCCGCCTGGTCAACGCCGACGTCGCCGATCTCTACGAGCGCGTGCCTGTCGGCACCAAGGTAATCATCCGGCAAAAGCCGGAACTGTAATTGCGCGGCTCCTCCCGCCGATCCATTTCCCTGAAATTGTGAGTTGAAAAAATGCTACGGACATTTCGAGGCGGCCTCCTCATCGGGCTGGCGGTCGCAATCGCGATCGCGGCCGCTGCAATCACTTATGAACGTTACGATACCAAGACGTTGAAGCGCACCATCCGCCGCGGCGACGTGCTGTGCGGCGTCAACAAGGGCCTGCCCGGCTTCTCGATTCCCGACGAAAAGGGCGACTGGACCGGCTTCGACGTCGATTTCTGCCGCGCGGTGGCCGCGGCGATCTTCGACGATCCGAAGAAGGCGAAGTTCGTACCGCTCGACGCCAGCGAGCGCTTCAAGGAGCTGCAGAGCCGCAAGGTCGACATCCTCTCCCGCAACACGACCTGGAGCATGTCGCGCGAAAGCAACTACGCTCTCTACTTCCCGGCGGTCGCCTATTATGACGGCCAGGGATTCATGCTGCCGCGCTCGCGCAACATCGATTCCGCGCTGGACCTCAACAACAGCAAGGTTTGCGTGCAGGAAGGGACGACGACGGTGCTCAACGTCGCCGACCACTTCCGCGCCAACAATATGAAATACACGGAGGTCAAGTTTTCCAAGCTGGAAGACGTGCTCAAGGCCTATGAATCCGGCAAGTGCGACACCTTCACCGCCGACGTCTCCCAGCTCTACGCACTCCGGTTGAACCTGATCCAGCCGAGCGACCATGTCATCCTGCCCGACGTCATCTCCAAGGAGCCGCTCGCGCCCGTGGTGCGTCAGCGCGACGACGACTGGATGATGATCGTGAAGTGGACGCTGTATGCGATGATTAACGCCGAGGAACTCGGCATCACCTCGAAGAACATCGACGAGGCGCTGAAGTCGAAGAAGCCCGACGTGATGCGGCTGGTCGGCACCGAAGGCGCTTATGGCGAAGACCTCGGCCTGCCCAAGGACTGGGCCGCCCGCATCATCCGCCATGTCGGCAATTACGGCGAGGTCTACGAGCGCAATGTCGGCGAAGGATCGAAGCTGAAGATCCCGCGCGGGCTGAATTCGCTCTGGAGCAACGGCGGCATCCAGTACGCCCCGCCGATCCGATAGGGCATTTCGCTAGCCACATACACTACTGTCGTCGCCCGGCTTGACCGGGCGATCCAGTATTCCAGAGACGTCGGTGATTGACCGAGAGGCCGCGGCGTACTGGATCACCCGCCCCAGTGCGCAATAGCGCACAAGGCGGGTGATGACATGGGTGGGTGAGGCGCAGCGCGCGCCTCGAAATGAAGATCAATAGCTCTTCATCCGCGCCAACTGATCAGCGTGGTAATTGCTGTCGCCAAACAATTCCTGGCAAACCCGCGCGCGCTTCATGAAGAAGCCGATGTCGAACTGGTCGGTCATGCCCATGCCGCCATGCATCTGCACGCCCTCCTGCACCGCCAGCGTCGCCGTCGTGCCGGCGCGGGCCTTTGCGACTGCGACGGCCGCGCTTGCGTGCTCGAAATCACCGTCCAGCGTCTGCAGCGCCTTCAACACCGCAGCGCGGGTGATCTCAATGTCGATGTAAAGCTGGGCAGCGCGGTGCTGCAGCGCCTGGAATTCGCCGATCAGTTTGCCGAACTGCTTGCGCTCCTTCAGGTAGGTGACGGTGCGGCCGAACACCTCCTCGCTCAAGCCCACCATTTCGGAGGCCACCGCACCGCGGCCGATATTGAGTACACCCTCCAGCAGCGCCCCGCCCTGATCGACCTCGCCGAGCACATGATCCGCGTCGACCTCGACATTGGCGAATTCGATTCTGGCGGCGTTGTGCGCATCGACCATCACGGTGCGTTCGATCGCGACGCCTTTGGCCTTGGGATCGACCAGGAACAGCGTCAGCCCGTTGCGCTCGCCGGCAGCGCCGCCGGTGCGGCCAGCGACGATCAGGAGATCGGCGACGTGGCCGTCGACCACGAGAGCCTTGGCGCCGCTCAGCTTGAAACCGTTGCCGGAGCGGACAGCCTGCAGTTTGGTCTGCAGCGGGCGATGCTTTGCGCCTTCATCGACCGCGAGCGCGGCCAGCAGCGAGCCGTCCGCAATCTTCGGCAGATGTGCTGATTTCTGCGCGTCGCTGCCGCCGCGCGCCAGCGCGGATACCGCCAGCACCGCGGTCGAGAGAAACGGCGACGGCATCAGGCTGCGGCCGATTTCCTCCATCACCACGCCGGCCTCGACATAGCCGAGTCCGCTACCACCGAAATTTTCGGGGACCAGCAGGCCGGAAAAGCCCATCTCGGCAAACGCCTTCCAGAGGTCGCGGGAAAAGCCCGTGGCGTCCTTGCTGTCGCGCAAGCTGCGCAGATGCGACACCGGCGCCTTGTCGCTGATAAGGCCGCGCGCGCTGTCGCGCAGCATGGATTGTTCTTCGGTGAGGACGAGTGCCATTGAGAAATCCGTTTCAAAAGAGAATTGAGCTACTTCGTCGTCCCTGCGAAAGCAGGGACCCATACGCCGCGGCCTATCGAGTAGGAATGGAGCTGACGTCACAATCAATACTCAAACAGCGGTGGTTATGGGTCCCTGCTTTCGCAGGGACGACGAGGGAGAAGGCTTGGGCGCTCACGCCCCCGGCAGATCGAGGATGCGCTTGGCGACGATGCCGAGCATCACCTCGGAAGTGCCGCCTTCGATCGAGTTGGCCTTGGTGCGCAGCCAGGCGCGCGGGCGAGCGCCGCCTCTGGAACGCTCGCTTTCCCATTCCAGCGCATCGATGCCGCCGGCCGACATCAGGATTTCGTGGCGGCGCTTGTTGAGCTCGGTGCCGTAATATTTCATCGCCGAGGAAAACGCCGGATGCGACTGCCCGGCTTTCGCCAGATCGACCGCGCGTTCGGCCGCCGCGCCAAGTGCCGCCTCGTCGATTTCGAAGGTCGATATCTGGCTGCGCAGCATCGCGTCTTCCAGCCGGCCCTGCTCGTCGGCACCGACGGAATCGGCGGCCACCTGGCCAAGCGGCCGGCCGACGCCGCGCTCGCCCATGCCTGAGATCATCGCACGCTCATGCTGCAGCAGGTATTTCGCGACATCCCAGCCGCGGTTGACGGTGCCGACCACATGCGATTTCGGCACGCGCACATTGTCGAAGAAGGTTTCGCAGAACGGCGAATAGCCCGAGATCAGGAGGATGGGCTTGGTCGAGACGCCCTTCGAGGCCATGTCGAACAGGATAAAACTGATGCCGTCATGCTTTTTGGCCGCGGGATCGGTCCGCACCAGGCAGAAGATCCAGTCGGCGTAGTTCGCATACGACGTCCAGATCTTCTGACCGTTGATGACGTAATCATCGCCGTCGCTCTCGGCGCGGGTCTGCAGCGAGGCGAGGTCCGATCCGGCGTTCGGCTCGGAATAGCCCTGACACCAGCGGATAAGGCCCGCGGCGATCTTGGGCAGATGTTCCTGCTTCTGCGCTTCGTTGCCGTACTTCAACAGCGCCGGCCCGAGCATCCAGATGCCGAAGCTCGACAACGGCGAGCGCGCGCTCATTGCCGCCATCTCCTCGCGCAGCACCTTGTGCTCGGCGCGATCGAGCCCTCCGCCGCCATATTCCTTCGGCCAGTCCGGCACGGTCCAGCCCTTGTCGCGCATCCGCTCGAACCAGATGCGCTGCGGCTCGGACGAGAATTTTGCGTTACGGCCACCCCAATAGGTGTCGTTCTCCGAGATCATCGGACGCCGCATCTCCGGCGGGCAGTTGGCCTCCAGCCAGGCGCGGGTTTCATGGCGGAATGTTTCCAGATCGGACATGATGGCGTTTCCATGTGGGATGTTGGAGATGACCTTAGCCCTCGCGTTGCGGAATTCAATATATGTCTGACGTCAGCCCATGCTGCGCCGACGGTGGTCATGACGCCCGATCGGGTGTATGCGCAAAGCCGTAACGATTGAAAAACAAGAGGAAACGGGCATGCGGCTGAAATTGCTTTCGCCTGGCGAAATGAGCGCCGAACAAAAAGAAACCTACGACGAAGCGATATCCGGCAAGCGCGGCGCCCCGCCGGCGCCGATGATGGCCTGGCTCAACAGCCCGGACATGGCGCGGCATGCCACGCGCCTGGGCGAGCAGCTGCGTTTCAACACGATTTTTCCCGCAAAGCTTTCCGAGATCGCGATCCTCGTTACCGCCCGGCACTGGACCTCGCATTACGAATGGTTCGCGCACAAGCGCCTGGCGCTGAAGGGCGGCATGGATCCCAAAATCATCGAGGACATAAGGGATCGCCGCACGCCGACGTTTGATGATCCGAAGGGCCAGATGATCTACGACGTCGCCAAGTCGCTGCATGAAGGCCATGGCGTGTCACAGGCGCTGTACGACGAAGCCGTGAAGGTGCTCAGCGAACGTGGCGTGGTCGAGGTCATCGGACTGTGCGGCTACTACACCATGGTGTCGATGACGCTGAACACGTTCGAGTTCGGGCTGCCGGACGGCGAGGTGTCGGATCTTGTGTGAACGCAGGCGGTGACTACGTGTCCCGGACGCGGTGCAGCGCCCTTGGCGCTGCTCCGCAGAGCCGGGACCCATGCCGGCCACACCCAGTATAGGCCCCGGCCTAGCAGCGCATCGCTAGCGCGCTGCGCAGCATCCGGGGCACGCCAGCGCTCAAAGGGAGACAACATGCCCCAGACCCCACCCATCATATCAGGCACCCGGATCGGGCATGTCCATCTCAAGGTCGCCGATCTCGAGCGCGCGCTGGGGTTCTACTGCGGCGTGCTCGGTTTTGAGGTGATGCAACGGATGGACTCTGGTGCCGCGTTCATTTCGGCCGGCGGCTATCACCACCACATCGGGCTCAACACCTGGGAAAGCAAAGGCGGCCATCCGCCGCCGCCGGGCACCACCGGGCTGTTTCACACCGCCATTCTCTATCCCACGCGGCCGGCGCTGGCGGATGCGCTGTATCGCGTGATCGAGGCCGGCATCGAGCTTGACGGCGCCAGCGATCACGGCGTCAGCGAGGCGCTGTATTTGCGCGATCCCGACCAGAATGGCGTCGAGCTCTACCGCGACCGGCCGAAGGAAGAATGGCCGCGCGCGCCGGATGGATCGCTGGCGATGTTCACGAAAAGGCTGGATCTGGAGGATTTGCTGCGGCAGCGGGGAAGCGTAGAACCGTAGCCCGGATGAAGCGCAGCGAAATCCTGGGCCTGTGCACGCCGGATGAACGATTCCCGGATTGCGCGGAGCCTGTCATCGGGCGCGCATTCGCGCGACCCGTTGGCTCCATCCGGGCTACGCGCTTTTTCCGCGCCCGCGTATCATCACCAGCACTGCCGCCGTCAACTCCACCGCGATGCAGCCATAGAACGGCAGCGTATAGCTTCCCGACAAATCGTGCAGCAATCCGACCACGCCGGGCCCGAACGCGTAGGTGATCTGGTTGATCGCCGTAATCAAACTGACCAGCACGCCGAACGAACGCGGGTCGAACTCGCGCTGCACGATCAGCGCCGGCAGCGTGATCAGGTTGCCGACCGAGAAGCCAAACAGCGCGCAGGCGGCGAACAGCGCGTAATCATGATGCACGTTGATGACGATCAGAAGCGCGATCGCCTGGCTGACAAAGGAGAGCGCGGACGCCAGCCGCTGGTTCATCCGGTCGATCACGAAGGAAAACAGCACGCGGCCGACCACCGCCATCGCCGTCAATAGCGCCATCGCAATCGCCGCGCGTTCGCGTCCGATCACCGAATCCAGAAACGCGATCAGATGCACGATGAAGCCGACCTGTGCGAACAGTACCAGTGCGAACGCCGCTGATACCGAGAGGAAGCCGATATCGCGAAAGGCGCGTGCGCGAATTTGCGTCGGCGACGGCGCGTCCGCGGCCTCGATATCGCCTGCGCTCGCATGAACCGGCGGCCGTCCGACGGACAGCAGGATCACCGGAACCATCACCGCGACCATCACCACGGCGGAAGCGGTCATCGCGCCGGAAAAGCCGAAATAGCCGATCGCCATGATCAGCAGCGGCACGCCGACGATGCCGCCAAAGCTCGCGCCGTTCAGCGCCAGGCTGATCGCCATGCCGCGCTTGTTGTCGAACCAGAGGCCGAGCACGTTGGTGATGATGCCGAGGCTGGTGCCGGCCCAGCCGAAGGCGAGCACGGCATTGGCGAGGTAAAGCTGCCAGGGTTCCCGCACCTGACCGATCGAGGCCGCGGCCGCGGCCATCGCCAACGTTCCCGCGACCAGGCAATTGCGCGGGCCGAACGCCTTGATGGCTTCGCTGACGAACGCGACCAGCGCGGCGCCGAACAGATAGAAGAATGTGGTGCCGGACGAGATCAGCGATGCCGGCCAGCCGTGCAGCCGCTGCAGCTCGGCGACATAGACGCTCTGGCCATAGAAGCCGAGCCCCCAGCCGAACGTCGCCAGCAGGAAACAGACGACGACGATGCGCCAGCCCTCGTAGCGGATCGAGGTTTCGTCGCGGGGGGTGAAGTTGAGAGCGTCCAAAAGAGGCCTCTTCGTTTCTGTCGCGTCCGTGCCGCGTTTGCCCGGCACATGTCGGCAACAGCGAACAGAGCTGCAAGGGTTATCAATTCGACGGACACCGAACTGTCAGCAGATGGCAGCTATGCGGCAGGCTTCGACGGATCGTAGAAGAACCGCTCGCGAAATACGCGGTCGCCGCGCCATTCCTGCAGCGCGACCTCGTCGAAGCGACCGGTCTTGCCGGAATGATAGACGAATTCGAACACCCAGTTGATTGCGACGCGATCGCCCTCGACCACCGAGGCCACGCAGGTCGACGTCACGCTCTTGACCCGTTCCAGCACCGCGCGCTCATGCGCCACCAGGAGATCGCGGCCGACGCGCGGCGGAGCGGCATTCTCCTGCATGCTGGCGTCCTCGGTGTAGAAACGTTCGATCGCCCCCGCATGATCGCCGGAGACGACGGCTGCAATGAACTCATCAAGACGGGCGCGCGTCGGCATGGAGCCTCCAGCAATTGAAATCAAAGATCAGATACCCGAACCGGGAATCTCGTTGACCAGCTGCAATTTCGCGCGCCGCTTGGCGAACGACGCCAACAAGAGAACGGCAAGGCCGAGCAGCACCGGCGGAAACACCACCATGTTTACCATCGACCAGCCGTAATGCGCCAGCAACTGGCCGGACGAGAACGACCCCAGCGCCATCATCCCGAACACCAGGAAATCGTTGAAGGCCTGCACCTTGTTGCGTTCCTGCGGCCGATGCGTCTCCAGCACCAGTGCGGAGGCGCCGATGAAAGCAAAGTTCCACCCCACCCCGAGCACAATCAGCGTCGCCCAGAAATGCATCGCGGTGATGCCGGCAAGGCCGATTCCCGCCGCGGCCGCCTCGAGCAGCAGGCCGAGCGCAACGATTTTCGGCGCGCCGAAGCGCGCAATCAGCGAGCCCGTGAAGAAGCTCGGCCCGTACATCGCCACGATGTGCCACTGAATGCCGAAATTGGAATCGCTGACGGTCAGTCCGCACATCTTCATGGCGAGCGGCGCCGAGGTCATCACGAGGTTCATCATGGGGTAGGCGATCACCCCGCACAGCGCCGCCGCAATGAAGCGCGGCTGCCGCGCGATCTCGAACAGCGGCCGGCCGCCATGCATATCCGACGGCGCCGGCTTCGGCGCATCGACGCCCCACAGCACCGCCATCGCCACCAGCGCGACGAAGGCCTGCACCACGAAGCTGAAGGCAAACAGGTAAGGCGGCCAGATGTCCATGGTCCACTGCACGAGCTGCGGACCGAGCACGCCGGCGAACACGCCGCCCGCCATCACCCACGACACGGCCTTGGGCCGGAACGCGGTGCTGGCGCCGTCGGCGGCGGCAAAACGATAGGACTGCGCGACCGCGCCGTAGAGACCGCCGAGAAACGTCGCGCCGCAGAACAGCCAGAACGAAGCGTACAGGACGGCGATTGCGGCGAGCGCGCCGGTCAGCACGCCGCAGAACGTACCGATGATGAAGGCGATGCGGCGGCCATAGGCCCGCGAGATCGCGCCGGTCGGCAGCGTGCCGGCGGCGAGCCCCAGCACATACATCGAGAGCGGCACGGTGGCGAATGAGATGCTCGGCGCCAACGTCGCGCCGACGATCGAGCCGGTGGCGAAAATGACAGCCGAATTGGCGCCGGTCAGTGCCTGCGCCGCGGCGAGCCGCAGCACATTGGCGCGCGCGCGTGCGTCATCGGCGATCTCTTGGGTAGCAGTCGTATCCAGCATCGGCCTTCCCGCCCCGGCAGGCCCCGGGCGGGGAGCCTCATTGATTCAATGCGGGGGCACTATGAAGACGCGAAGCGGTGCGATCAACCGGCGCAAACGGGAGCGCGCTATGCGAGGGGCGCACATTGGACAGCGCGCGGACAACAGCCTACATCGAGGTCGCCCCGATCATGCCTATTGCGGTACAAGCGACCGGTGTTTCTGGAGTTCAAGCCATTTCTGGAGTTCAAGTATGGCAATCGACGACAGGCCGACCATCGCCGCGCCCGACGATGATCCCTATCTCTGGCTCGAGGAAATCGAAGGCGAACGCGCGCTCGACTTCGTCGACCGGCAAAGCCGGCTGACGCTGGAAACCTTCGGCGGCCGGCAATTCGAGGCGGATCGCGATACGCTCGCGGCGATCTACGACCGAAGCGACAACATTCCCTATGTCACGCGCCACGGCGGGCTCGTCTATAATCTCTGGAAGGATGCCAAAAATCCGCGCGGCGTCTGGCGGCGTACCACGCTTGCAGACTTTCGCAACGCGGAGCCGGGCTGGGAGACGCTGCTGGACATCGACCGCCTCGCCACCGAAGAGGACAAGGATTGGCTGCTCAACTGGACACAGCCGCTGCCGGGAAACTCGCGCGTGATCGTGTCCCTTTCGAAAGGCGGCAGCGACGCGGTAACGCTGCGGGAATTCGATCTGGATACCAAGGCTTTTGTCGCCGACGGCTTCACCTTGCCGGAAGCCAAGAGCGGGGTCGAATGGATCGACGCCGACACGCTGCTGCTTTCGAGCGCCCTTGGCGAGGGCATGGCGACAACTTCCGGCTATGCGAGAACGGTCCGGCTGTGGCGCCGCGGCGAGCCCGTGGAACGAGCGCCGGTGCTGTTCGAAGTGCCGGCCGATCGGATGGCCGCGTACTGCAGCGTCGATGACACCGGGCCAACACCGCGGATGTGGTTCATCGATCGGATCGATTTCTTCCATCAGAATCTCTGGCTCGGCACCGAGGCCGGTCCACACACGAAACTCGACTTGCCGACCGACATCTGGCTGGAAGCACATCAGGACTGGCTGGCCGTGAAATTGCGCGGCGCCTGGACGGTCGCGGGCAGGACCTATGCGCCGGACAGCGTGCTCGGCATTTCGCTCTCGGCCTTCCTGGCCGGCGACCGCAACTTCACCATTGTTTTCGAGCCGCAGCCACGGCGGGCGTTACAGGGCTTTTTCTGGACGGCCGGCAAACTCGTCTTGTCGATCCTCGACGAATTGCGCCCGGTGTTCGAAATCTGCACGCCGTCGGCAAGCGGCTGGACGCGCGCGAGACTGCAGGACCTTCCCGAAATCGGCGTGGTTGATGTCTGGCGTCTCGACCGTCACGAAGCCGAGAGCAATGGCGACCTGCTGGCCAACGTGCAGGATCCGGTTACGCCGCCGTCGCTGCTGCTGATCGAGGGCGTCGCCAGCCCCGCTCTATTGAAACAGGCGCCGAAGACCTTTTCCGCCGACGGACTCATCGTCACCAGCCACGAAGCGATTTCGGTGGACGGCGAGCGCATTCCCTATGTGCAGACCGGCCCCGCCACCGAGACCGGCAACGCACCGGTCTATATGAGCGCCTATGGCGGCTTCGGCCTTGCCGTAAAACCATATTACAGCTCCGCACTCGGCAAACTCTGGCTGGAGCGCGGCGGCACCACGGTGCAGGCCAATATCCGCGGCGGCGGCGAGTTCGGCACGCGCTGGCATGATGCCGGTCGTTACGACGGAAAACGGCTGGCGCATGATGATTTCGCGGCGGTTGCCGCCGACCTCGTGAAACGCGGCGTGACGCGCGCCGACAGAATTGCCGCCGAAGGCGGATCGAACGGCGGCATCCTGATCACCAACATGCTGGTGCGCTACCCCGAAAGATTCGGCGCGCTGTTCTGCACGATTCCTTTGATCGACATGCGCCGCTACACAAAGCTGCTCGCGGGTGCAAGCTGGATCGCGGAATATGGCGATCCCGACAAGCCCGCGGAGTGGGAGTGGCTGAAAACCTATTCCGCCTATCACGCCGCAACGCCGGGCCAGAACTACCCGCCGATCCTGCTCGCCACCACGCGCCGCGACGATCGCGTGCATCCCGGCCACGCCCGCAAGATGGCGGCCAAGCTGGGATACGAAGCCTGGTTCTACGAGCCGGCGGCCGGCGGTCACGGCTACGGCAAGGACAACCGCGAGCGCGCGGGGTTCATCGTGCTGGGATATACATTCCTGAGGAACAAGATCGGCTGGGCGGATAACGCCGCGTAGCGCTTCGCTATCGGCGTCCGAATGTGAGGCTAAAATCCACGTCCTTTCACGGCCGCTTCTTGCCCGATTTCCTTTCGGCTCGCACCGCACCGGTCTTGTGGACCTTTGAGCGAGGATCCGCGACGCCGGGGCGCGGGAAGCCCGGACTCCAATCAAGCGCAATCGTGGCGGCGAAGCCGAAGAAGCTGGAGCGGCTCATGCCGAACTCCGTGGCGCGCTTGTCGATCCGCGCAATCAGGCTCTTCGGCAAATAGACATTCACCCGTTCGGACGGATCGGGCGGATCGACCCCGACAATGAAGTAGGCGACGACGTCCGCGCCCTTGGGCAAGGCGATCTGCTCGATCGGCGTCGGCTCCGGCAGCGGCCTGCCCTGCTCTGCCATTCCATCCAGCGCTCGCGCCAGCGCATCCTCTGCTCTTTCGATCGCCTCTTCCTGCGATCGCCCGCCGGCAACGCAGCCCGGAAAATCGGGAAACCACGCGCCGAGCGCGCCGCGCGGACCGCGCTCCAGCACTGCCGGATAAAGCCGCTTTTTCAATCTGGCCTCCATACGACTGTTATGCTATTTAACACACACGCCGGTGTGTCAAATCACACAACATTGATAGCATGGGCCAAGATGGAAACAAAATGGACACGCAAGCCGAACTCCGCATCGTCCGAGCCGCATACGCCAAGCAGGTGCTTGCCGCTGCTGCCGTCGACAATGCGCGCCTCGCTCAGGCGTTTGCCACCATTCCCCGCGAGGATTTTCTCGGCCCGGGTCCGTGGCTGGTGCGACGGTGGCTACGCGACTACGTGTCGACACCCGACGCCGACCCCGTCTATCTCTATACCGACGATCTGGTCGCGCTCGTGCCCGAGCGTGGCGTCAACAACGGGCAGCCGTCGCTGCACGCCCATCTCATCCATCAGGCCTTGCCCGCCGCCGGCCAGCACGTGGTGCATGTCGGAACTGGCACGGGCTATTACACGGCGATCCTCGCACATCTCGTCGGGCCGTCAGGGCGGGTAACGGGAATCGAATATGATGGGAGCCTCGCCGCGCGCGCCAGAGCCAGCCTGGCGCCCTATGCGAATGTCGCAGTGATTGAAGGCGACGGCACGCAGGTGCCGTTCGATGCCGCCGATGTCATCTATGTCAATGCCGGCTGCACACGGCCAGCTGCACGCTGGCTCGATGGCCTTGCCGATGGCGGCCGCCTGATCATGCCGATGACGTCGGATCAGGGATTTGGCGCCATTGCGCCGGAGCGCCTGGCGAGTGCCGGCGCGGTGTTCCGGATTGAGCGAAGAGCTGCAGACTATCTTGCATACTGGATCTCGCCCGTTGCGATCTTCCCCTGCGCCGGGGGCCGCGACGAGGCATCCGAACGAGCGCTTGCCGAAGCCTTTAGCCGTGGCGGCTGGCAGAAGGTCACACGACTGTATCGAGACGAGGACGTTCCCGAAGAGCGCTGCTGGCTTCGCGGACCGGGCTGGTGCCTCGCCTACAATTGACGCGCCGAAGGGCGACTACGCCGACAGGTTCGATCTTCCGAAGACCAGGATCATATTGTTGGCGGGCATTTGCACGGTTTCGAACAATGCGAGGCCCACACCAGCAGCAAGCTTTTCGAGATCGACGATGTCGCGCACGCCCCATTCGGCATCCTGCTCGCGCAGGCTGGTGTCGAACACGGCGTTGCTCATCGCGGTGTGCTTGCCCTCGCGCTTGAACGGGCCATAGAGAAACAAAAGCCCCTCGCTGCGCAGATAGCGGCCTGCGCCGGCGAACAGGCCTTCGGCAACGCGCCACGGCGCGATGTGGATCACGTTGGCGCAAAACACCGCCAGCAATTCGGCCGGCCCGCTGCCGTCATGCATCGCCGGACACCACGCGGGATCGGTGAGATCGATCTGCAACGGCGGACGAATGTTCGACAGGGCGGCATGCGCGCGCCACGCTTCGATGCTCCTGATGTGCCGCTCGTTGAGATCGCTCGGCCACCAGGTGATGCCCGGGGTATTTTTTGCAAAATGCACGACATGCTGGCCGGTGCCGCTGCCGGCCTCGACGACGTCCCCCGTTTTGCCGGCGAGGAATTTCTGCAGCACCGCCCAGATCGGCGCATGGTTGCGGTGGAACGCCGCCGCATCGAGCCGCCCGTCGGGTTCGACCGGCCGGCCATCCTTGCCGAATTCCACTACGTATTCGGCCATTGCCGCCTCGCCTGAAAATCGTTGTGGGTCTGAAACGCCGAAAGCGTCACTTCAGTTCGCCGCAATAAATCTCTTTCAAAACCTGCAGCAGGCGCAACGCGCGCTCGTCGGCGACGCGATAATGCAGTGTCTGCGACGTCCGCCGGAATTCGACCAGGCCATCGGCGCGCAGTTTCGCCAGATGCTGCGACAATGCGGACTGGCTCAGCTTGACGATGCCGACGAGTTCCCCGACCGTCATCTCACCGCGCACGGCCAGAAAGCAGAGGATCAGCAAACGCTTTTCGTTGGCGAGCATTTTCAGGAGTTGCGCGGCTTCGCCCGCCTGCTTCGCCAGCTTCTTCAGCGCTGCCGCATCATCGGCGCCGGGCGCGGATTGTATCTCTTTGGCTGCTGTCGCGGCTGCTCTCATAGTGTCTAATCCGGAGTGGTTTTCCGTGCCTGCGAAGCACAGATATCATACTACCGCCCAGGCCTTTCTTTAGCATTGACTAAATTAGCAAATGCCGATACCGGTTCAAAAAAGCAAGAAATAATGCGGCGATGTGGCCGTGAGGGGAAGAAAACGTGCGGCATAACCCGTTACGCAGCAAAGCTATTCTTTCCGATCTTGCCGGCTCGGACGCGCCTGTGGGGCGACGCGGCTTCCTCACCCTCGGCGCGGCGCTGACCGGCGGCCTCGCCCTTGGCGGCAAAACCGCCATGGCCGACCCCGCGCCGGAGGCTCCTCCCGCGGACGCCCCCTGGTCGCAATCGATCGGCGCGGGCGTGGTCGACCGGCCCTATGGCCGGCCTGCGGATACCGAAGCCTCCGTCATCCGGCGCAACGTCCCCTGGCTTACCGCCAGCGCGGAATCGTCGGTGAGCTTTTCGCCGCTGCAGGACCTTCACGGCATCATCACACCCAATGGATTATTCTTCGAGCGTCACCACGCGGGCCGGCCCGACATCGATCCGGCGCAGCACAAGCTCATGATCCACGGACTGGTCGAGCGCCCGCTGCTGCTCACCATGAAGGACATCCTGCGCTTTCCATCGATATCGCGCATCCATTTCATCGAATGCCCGGCCAATGGCGGCATGAACTGGCGCGCCGCGCAGATGAACTCGCTGCAGTTCAGCCACGGCATGGTCAGTTGCGCCGAATGGACCGGAGTCAGGCTGTCGACGCTGCTGGAGGAGACAGGCGTCAAGAAGGACGCGAAGTGGGCGATGGTCGAAGGCGCCGACGGCGCGCATATGAACCGCAGCCTGCCGCTCGACAAATGTCTCGACGATTGTCTCGTGGTCTACGCGCAAAACGGCGAGGCGCTGCGGCCCGAACAGGGTTATCCGCTGCGGCTGGTGGTGCCGGGCTGGGAAGGCAACGTCAACATCAAATGGCTGCGCCGGATCAAGCTCGGCGACAAGCCTTGGCATTCGCGCGAAGAAACCTCGAAATACACCGACCTGATGCCGGACGGCACCTCGCGCGGCTTCACCTGGCTGATCGACGCCAAATCCGTCATCACCTTTCCCTGCCCGGAAAAGCCGCTCGATGGGCCCGGCCTCTATGAGATCAGGGGACTGGCGTGGACCGGCAACGGCAAGGTCAGGCGTGTCGACGTCTCCATGGATGGCGGCGTCAACTGGCAGACCGCGTGGCTGCACGAGCCGGTGCTGTCGAAGGCGCTGACGAAATTCACCCTGCCCTGGCGCTGGGACGGCCGACCGGCGCTGGTCGCATCCCGCGTCATCGACGAGACCGGTTACGTGCAACCGACAATTGCGGAGCTGCGAAAGCAGCGCGGTTCGAACTCGGTCTATCACAACAATTCGATCCAGACCTGGCAGGTCAAATCAGACGGAAGCGTCTTCAATGTACAGCTCGCGTAAGATTTGTCTGCCGATCACCGTCATCCTGCTTGCGGCCGGAAGCCTCGCGGGCGCGGCAGAGCCCGGCTCGTTCGGTTATGGCCGCGTGGCGACGCCGGCGCAGATCGCCGGATGGGATATCGACGTGCGCGGCGAGGACGGCGCAGGCCTGCCGCCAGGCAAGGGCACGGTTGACCGGGGCGCGGACGTCTATGCCGAGCAATGCGCTGCCTGTCATGGAACCTTCGGCGAAGGCGAAGGCCGCTTCCCCAAGCTGGTGGGCGGCGTCGGATCGCTCCGGGACGAGCGCCCGGAGCCGACGGTCGGCAGCTACTGGCCGTTTGCCCCGACCCTGTGGGACTATATTAACCGCGCCATGCCGATGGCCGCGCCGCACACATTGTCAGCGGATGACGTTTATGCTTTGACCGCCTATATTCTAAGCCTGAACGACCTCGTTCCCCATGAATTCGTTGCCGATCGCAACAGCTTGCCGAAAGTCAAAATGCGCAATCGCGACAATTTCATCTGGAGCGACCCGCGGCCCGATACGGTGGCAGCTCCTTGCATGAACGCTTGCGTCAACGCCGCCGATGTCAGGATATCGTCGACGGCCGAAGGCAGGAATCTCACGCCACGCACGACCGGACCGCTCGACACGATGCAACCGAAATAGAGATTACGGAAACGCCTGTGACCGATCATTCCCTGACGAAATCCGCAAAGCTCCCGGCGTTCATGCTGGCGCTGATGATCGGCGCTTTCGCTTCCACAGGCGCCGCGCAGGCGCAGTCCGCCGCGGCCGAAGGCCAGAAGCTCGCCTTCGATCGCAGCAAGGGCAATTGCCTGACCTGCCATGTCATCAAGGGCGGCAACCTTCCCGGCTCGCTCGGGCCGGAGTTGATCGACATCAAGAGCAAGTACCCCAATCGTGCGGACCTCGTCGCCATCATTACCGACGAAACGCTGCGCAACCCGCTGACCGTGATGCCGCCATTCGGACGGAACCGGATTTTGACCGAAAAGGAAATCGAAGCGGTGGTCGATTTCCTGCAGACGCTGTGACGTGCGCGCGCACGCTTTAGGAGACGATGCAAATGACTGACGTCGGATTTTCGGCCACGCGGCGGCTGATCCTGCAGGGTGCAGGCGCAGTGGCGCTCTTAGGCCTGGGCAACCTTCCGTTTGGCCTGACGCCGGCGCTCGCCGCGGCCAACGACAAATATCCGGAAGAGGCGTTCAAGGCCAAGAGCGAAGCCGACGCGATCAAGGCGCTCTACGGCAAGACGGCGGAGCCTTCGGACAAGGTCAAAATGGACGCGCCCGAAATCGCGGAGAACGGCGCCGTGGTTCCGATCTCGGTAACGACGACGCTGGCCGACGTGACCTCGATCTCGTTCCTGGTCAGCGAGAATCCGGTCGCGCTGGTGGCGTCCTACAAGATTCCGGCCGGCACGCTTCCAAACGTTGCCAATCGCATCAAGATGGCGAGAACCAGCAACGTCATCGTGGTCGTGGAAGCCGGCGGCAAGCTTTACAGCGCCAACAAGGAAGTCAAAGTCACCGTCGGCGGTTGCGGCGGCTAACGGGCAGCACGCATGATCCGGACAAGTCGGTACCGGTTTTTCGACAAGATCATGCGCCAAATATTGAGCTAGGAGAATTCAGATGGCATCGACCATTCGCGTGCGCGCCACTTCGAGCGGCGAGACCACCGAGGTGCAGGCGCTGATCCAGCACCCGATGGATTCCGGCTTCATCAAGGACGCCAAGGGCGAGATCATTCCCGCGCATTTCATCCAGCAACTCACCTTCGAGTACGACGGCAAGAACGTGTTCACGGCCGATTGGGGCGGCGGCGTTTCCAAGGACCCTTACGTCAAGTTCGCCTTCAAGGGCGGCAAGAAAGGCGATGAGCTGAAGGTCAGCTGGGTCGACAACAAGGGCGCGACCGACACCACCACGGCGAAGATCCAATGAAGCTGCGATCCGCGATCTATCTGGCTTCCGCCACGCTTGCGTTCGCGGCGTTGACGTTTGCGAGCACGCTGCCCTCGGGCGCCGCCGACAAGATCGACCCGGTTGCCGACGCCAAAGCGTTCCAGAAATTCTTCACCGACAAATTTCCGAAGGTGAAGTACGAGGATTTCGTCAACGGTCCCTATTCGATGAACGAGGACCTGCACCGGCAATGGCAGGAGAAGGAGCAATTCCCGCCCTACGAGTTCTCGCTCGAAATGGGCAAGGAAATGTTTTCCAAGCCATTCAAGAACGGCAAGACCTACGAGGATTGCTTCCCGAATAAAGGCATCGGTATCCGGCAGAACTATCCTTACTTCGACGAGAAGGAAGGCAAGGTCATCACGCTCGAGCTGGCGCTGAACCGCTGCCGCGAGGCCAATGGCGAACCGCCGTATTCCTATGTGAAAGACGAAATGGCGGCACTGACCGCCTACATGGCCTTCACCTCGCGTGGCAAGCCGATGGACATCAAGATCCCGGACGATCCCCGCGCGCTCGCGGCCTACGAGAACGGCAAGGAATATTTCTACACGCGGCGCGGCCAGCTCAACTTCTCCTGCGCCACCTGCCACGTGCAGAGCCCAGGTGAGCGCATCCGCGCCGAAATCCTGGCGCCTGCGCTCGGCATCGTCAACGCGATGCCGATCTACCGCTCGGAATGGAGCGGCATGGGCACCACCAGCCGGCGCTTCACCACCTGCAACAGCCAGATTCGCGGCGTGCCACTCAGCCCGCAGGACGATGAGTACCGCAACGTCGAATACTTCCTGTCCTATGTCAGCAACGGGTTACCGATATCGGGGCCGGGAGCGCGGCCATGAGGAACATGACGCAGAAATCCGCATTGGTTCTGGCGCTGCTGGCCGCGGGCGCCGTGTCCGCGCTCGCCGCGGGCTCCGAGGACGAATACAAAGCGGCGTTCGCCGCCGCTGAAGCCGCCAACAAGGAAGCCGGCAAGCTTCGCAACCAGTGGACCACCACGGCGTCGACGCTGGCGGCGGCAAAGAAGTCGGCCGAAGCCGGCGATTTCGACAAGGCCACGACGTCTGCCAAGGAAGCCGAGGCGCTGGCCAAGGCTTCGATCTTCCAGGCCACCAGCGAGAAAACCCGCTGGAAGGATATGGAAATACGTTGAAGCCGTTACGACGCGCGGAGACCCGCATGCACATCCGCCGCCGCGATTTCCTGACGCTAGCGGGCGCCGCTACCCTGTCCGGCAGCCTGCCACGGCTGGCGCGCGGGGCCGATAATGCGGGCGTTTACGATCTCGAGCGCTTCGGCAATGCGCGCATCTTGCACATCACGGATACACACGCACAGCTCAGGCCGGTGTTCTTCCGCGAGCCGAGCGTCAATCTCGGCGTCGGACCGATGCGGGGCAACCCGCCGCACCTTGTCGGACGCGCCTTCCTCGACCGCTTCGGCATCCGGCCCGACAGTGCCGACGCCTATGCTTTCACCTGCATCGAGTTCGAAAAGGCCGCCGGGAGATTTGGCAAGCTCGGCGGGTTTGCGCATCTGAAGACATTGGTCGATCGGATGCGCAGCGAAGCCGGCTCCGGGCGCGCGATGCTGCTCGACGGCGGCGACCTCTGGCAGGGCACCGGCCTTTCCAACACGCTGCAGGGCGCCGACATGGTCGACGCCGCCAACCTGCTCGGCATCGAGGCGATGACCGGTCATTGGGAATTCACCTACGGCGAGAAGGCGCTACGCGCCAACCTCGAACGCTTCAAGGGCGAATTCCTGGCGCAGAACGTCTATCTCACCGAGGAAGCCGCCTTCAACGACGCCAAGGCGTTCGATCCGGCATCAGGCCGAGTGTTCAAGCCGTCCGTCATCAAGGAAATTGGCGGGTATCGCGTTGCCATCATCGGCCAGGCGTTCCCCTACGTCCCGATCGCGCATCCGAAGCGTTTTACGCCGGACTGGAAATTCGGCATCCGCGACGAGGAATTGCAAAAGCTCGTCGATGTCAATCGCAACAATGACAAGGTCGACGCCGTCATCCTCCTTTCCCATAACGGCATGGACGTCGACCTCAAGCTCGCCAGCCGCGTCACCGGCATCGACGTCATTCTCGGCGGCCATACCCACGACGCCGTGCCGCAGCCGATCGCCGTGACAAATCCGGCGGGCGTCACACTCGTCACCAATGCCGGCTCCAACGGCAAGTTTCTGGCGGTGCTCGATCTCGAGATCGGCAAGGGCAAAGTCGCCAATGTGCGCTACCGGCTGCTGCCGGTGTTTTCGGAGTTGCTGAAGCCCGATCCGGCGATGCAGTCGCTGATCGACAAGGCCCGCGAGCCGCATGCGGCCAACCTCAACGAGAAGATCGGCGTCGCCGACCGCCTGCTCTATCGCCGCGGCAATTTCAGCGGCAGCATGGACCAGCTGATCTGCGACGCCTTGCTCGGCGAATTGAATGCCGAGATCGCGCTGTCGCCGGGCTTCCGTTGGGGCACCACCGCGCTGGCGGGCCAGCCGCTGACGATGGAGGACGTGATGGCCCAGACCGCCGTCACCTATCCGGAGACCTACGTCCAGACCATGACCGGCGGCCAGATCAAGGACGTCCTGGAAGACATCTGCGACAATCTCTTCAATACCGATCCCTATTACCAGCAGGGCGGCGACATGGTCCGCGTCGGTGGTCTCGCCTACACCTGCAGTCCGAACGAGACCGCGGGCAAACGGATTTCCGAACTCAAGCTCGACAACGGCCACGCACTGCAAGCCGGCAAGAGCTACAAGGTGGCGGGCTGGGCCTCGGTCAACGAGCAGACCGGCGCGCCGGTCTGGGACGTGGTCGCCAAACATCTGCGGTCGGGCAAGCCGCCCAATCGGGCGGCGCCGGGCGTGACGCTGAAAGGCGTCGAGGACAATCCGGGCATTGCAGGACAGGGATGAGCGGCTTTTCGACCATCTTTCGGGTGACGACCGCGGCGCTGCTGATCGCCGCCGCCGCGCCCGATGCTCGCGCCCAGCAGGCGCCGCTGCAGGACAAGCCGTTTGCCGAGCACAAGATCGTGCTGCAGCTCTCCGACAACGACCCGCGCAAACAGGGCCTCGTGCTCAGCGTCGCCAGCAATCTGATGAAGCATTACGACCCCGACAAGGTCGCGATCGAGATCGTGGCGTTCGGCCCCGGCATCGAGCTGCTGCGCCCGGAAAATCCCAACCGCAAGATGGTCGAGAGCCTGGTGGCGCAGGGCGCGCGTTTCGATATCTGCGTCAACACCGTCGACACGCTCGAACGTGAGAATGGCAAGCGGCCAGAGTTCATATCAGCGGCAACACCGGTGCAGGTCGGCGTGGCGCAGATTCTGTTTTTGACGGAGAATGGGTATACGCTGGTGCGGCCGTGAGCGCCGTTTACGTCGTCATTGCGAGGAGCGTCAGCGACGAAGCAATCCATGATTACCGCCCGGGGAAAGGTGGATTGCTTCGCTTCGCTCGCAATGACGTGAAGAGCAGGGGTGGCATTACGTCCTGCGCTGATGTGGTATCATCAGGGATCAACTCGTTGCGGTGTCAGCCATGATCTTTCGCCAACTCTTCGACAGCGTCTCCGGCACCTACAGCTACCTGCTGGCCAGCCGCGCCGGCGGTGAGGCGTTGATCCTCGATCCCGTGCTGGAAAAAGCCGACCGCTACTGCCAGCTCCTGCGCGAGCTCGATCTGCGGCTGGTGAAGGCGGTCGACACCCATCTGCATGCCGACCACGTCACGGGCCTCGGCGAACTGCGCGACCGCACCCAGTGCATCACCATCATGGGCGAGCAGAGCAAGGCCGACGTGGTGTCGATGCGCGTTTCTGACGGCGACAAGGTGATGATCGAGGGCTTAAGCCTCGACGTCATGTACACGCCCGGCCACACCGACGATTCCTATTCTTACCTGATGGGCGACCGCGTCTTCACCGGCGATACGCTGTTGATCCGCGGCACCGGCCGCACCGATTTCCAGAACGGCTCTTCGCGCGCCCAATATGAATCGATCTTCAACCGGCTCCTGAAACTGCCTGATGAAACCATGGTGTTCCCCGCCCACGACTACAAGGGCGACACGGTCTCCACCATCGGCGAGGAGCGGCGTTACAATCCGCGTCTCCAAGTGCGCTCGGTCGATGAATATATCGAGCTGATGGCCAATCTGAAGCTGCCGAACCCGAAGATGATGGACGTCGCGGTGCCCGCCAACATGCATGTCGGCCTGCACCAAGAGGAGCTTGCCAAGCAGGGGCTCGCGCTCAGCGCCCTTGATGCGATCAAGAGTCTCGGCCGTCCCGACATCCTCTTGGTCGATTTGCGCGAGACCAGCGAACGCGTCAAGCACGGCACGATCTCGGGCGCGCTGCATGCGCCCTACCCCGGCATCGCCGAGAGCCTCAAGCCCGGCGGCATGCTGCGTGAAGTGGCGGCCGCAACCGGCCGCCGCGTGGTGTTCTTCTGCGCCTTCGGCGAACGCTCGGCGATGGCGGTGGCGGCGGCGAAGAATGCGGGGTTGGCCAACACGGCGCATATTGAGGGCGGTATCGACGCGTGGAAGAAGGTGGGTGGGCCGGTGGTGATGGGGTAGTCTTTATTGGCGTCGTCCCTGCGAACGCAGGGACCCATACGCCGCGGCGCCGATGATGGAAGGCAGTGGCCGACGCCTCGCTTGAATTATAACGTCCTGTGGTTATGGGTCCCTGCGTTCGCAGGGACGACGAGATAGTTTTGCCGGGGACATCACCGCCCCACCCGCTTCACCTCCGCCGCCAGCGCGTCGAGCGCGTCCGCCAGCATCACGCCGCCGCACTCGGTCATGCGTTCCGGAATCACGATACGCTTTTCCGGCGGATAGAAGCGCTCCAGCGCCGGATGCAGCAGGAACGCCTGGCCCTCGTCCCTCGCCGTGTCGCCGGCCTGCGAAACCACGATGAAGTCGGGCCTCAAATTCACGATCGCCTCCAGCGAGGCAAATCCACCGAAGCTGAAGCCGAGATCGCCGGCTGCGCTGCGCAATCCGGTTTCGCCGAGCAGCGAGCCGACAAAGCTGTCGCTGCCCGCCACCCAGCCGCGCCGCGATAGCGGCAGCACGCGGTAATGCCGTTCTGAGACGGCACGGCGGGCGCGCGCCAGCGCCGCATCGAGCCGAGCGATTTCCGCCGCCGCGCGATCCGGATGTCCGGTGATGTCGCCGGCCTCACGGATCTGTTGCCGCGCTTCGTCGAGGGTTCGCGGCACAGCGAGTTCGGCGAGACGAAGCCCCTTGGCCTTCAACAGCTCCCGCGTCGAACGCTTGTCGAACGCGCTGGCGACGACAATGTCGGGCCTGATGAGCAATATGTCCTCGGCTCCCCCCGACAAAACCGGAAAGCGGCTGATGTCGCCCGCCTGCGATTGCCAACCGTCCCGCGAAAACCGGCTCAATCCCAGAATCTGTTTGGGGTCGGCAAGCGTCAGCAGCAATTGGTCGGTGCAGACATTCATCGACACCAGGCGCGGCAGATTGGCTGCGCGCGCAATGCTGCCCGGCAACACAAGCGCCATCACCGCGACCAGAAATCCCAGCCGCCATCGCATCAGATATCCGCCCAAGGCACAATCACCACCTCGCGCTGGAATTCCGCGCGATAGGCCGTAATCCTGAACACGTCAGCCATCACCTGCTCGGACAGCGCCTCGGCCGGCGCGCCCTGCGACACCAGGCGGCCTTCGCGCAGTACCAGCACATGGTCGGCAAACCGCGCGGCCAATCCCAGATCATGCGTCACGACAATGACGAGCACGCCCTTGTCGGCGGTGGCACGCAGATTCTTCATGACGTCGATCTGGTGCCGCGGGTCGAGCGAGGCGGTCGGCTCATCGGCGAGGATGACCGGCGCCTCGACCGCCAGCGCACGGGCCAGCGCGACGCGGCTGCGTTCGCCGCCGGATAGTTCCGTGACGCGGCGGTCGCTGAACTCCATGACGTCGACCGCCTGCATCGCGCGCAGCACCGCCTCCGCATCCCCAGGCGACAGCCGCGCCGGATCGGTGGCGCCATGCGGATAGCGGCCGAGCGCCACGATATCGCGCGCCGGCAGCGGCCAATGCACCACATGCCCCTGCGGCAGGTATCCAAACCGTTTTGCACGCTCGCGCAGCGGCAGCGACGACAACATTTGGCCGCCGATCTCGATCTCGCCATCAGACGGGATCAACCCCGAGAGCGCCCGCAACAGGGTGGTCTTGCCGGCGCCGTTCGGCCCGACCAGCGCCACCAGATGTCCCGCCGACAGCGCCAGCGAAACATCTTGCAGCACGACGCGGCCGGCAAGCCGCACGCCGATTCCCTTTGCAGTCAGCAGTGCCGTTTCAGTCATGCGACGCCTCCGCCGAGCGCGCGGCGTTCGCGCATGATCAGGTAGAGGAAGAACGGCACGCCGATGATCGAGGTCAGCACGCCGACCTTGATGTCCGATGTCGAGGGGATGATCCGCACCGCGATATCCGCCGCCAGCAGCAGCGCGGAGCCGGTGAGCGCGCTCGGCACCAAAAGCCGCCCCGGATCATGCCCGATCAACGGCCGCATCAGATGCGGCGCGACGAGCCCGATGAAACCGATGGTGCCGGTGACGGCGACCGCGCCGCCGACACCGAGCGCCACGCCCGAAATCACCAACAGCCGCAAACGTCCGACATCGACGCCGAGGCTTTGTGCGGTTTCCTCGCCGAGACTGAGCGCGCGAAAGGCATGGCGCTGGCTGAACAGCATGACCGCGCCGGCAATGATGAACGGCAGCGCCAACATCACGTGCTGAAAGCTGCGGTCCTCCAGCGAGCCGAGCAGCCAGAACGCGATCTCCAGCACCACGAAGGGATTGCTGGAGAGGTTCATCACCAGCGCGGTTGCAGCCCCCGCAAAGCTCGAAATCGCAAGTCCCGACAGGATGAGGATCAAAAGCCCCGCATTGCGGCCGGCGATCGAGAGCAGCACGAAAACGGACGTGAACGCCGCGATGATCGCCGCGACCGGCAGCGCATAGGAGCGCACGTCGGCCAGCCCCAGCGCGATCACCAGTACGGCGCCGAACGCCGCCGATTGCGGCGCGCCGAACAGCGAGGGCGAGGCCAGCGGATTGCGCAACAGGCCCTGCAGCGATGCGCCCGACAGCCCGAGAATGGCGCCGATCGCCAGCGCCAGCAGCGTCCGCGGCAGGCGGATTTCGCGCACGATCACCTGCGACACCTCGCTGCCGCCGCCGAACAGCGCTTCCGCCACCGCCAATGGAGAGAGCCGCACCGGCCCGATGCCGAGCGAGATCAGCACCAGCAGCACGACGAGAGCGGCAAGCGCCGCCACAGCGCCGATCCGCCGGCGCGCGGCATCCTCGTTGGTCACGGTAACAGCCTCAACACTCATCGATCGTCCCTAAGCAGTTTTACCCGCCCCGGTACAGGAGCTCAGGCGAGCGCGCTCATGCGGCAAAAATAGCGCACTCGTCCAGTGAGGACCGCGGGGGCGCCCAAGGCGGATTGACTCGAACTTTGACAGACTTCTACCATAGTTGCCGACGGTTCCCGTTTTGGGGATCAAAAGGGAATGCGGTGCGGGGAAATCTCCCCAATTCCGCGGCTGCCCCCGCAACTGTAAGCGACGAATCCTTTGTCATAGGCCACTGGGAATCTCGGTCCTGGGAAGGCGACGATGGGTAACGACCCGCGAGCCAGGAGACCTGCCGTCAGCCGTGGTCACACGCGAAGATGTCGGTCGGGGAGTACAGGCATTAGCTTCACTGGATTCGCGCAAGCGCGATAGTGAGCTTGGTTCGCTGTGACGTGCCACTGACGTCATGCCGAGGCCTCGAACTATGTCTTCCACGCCAGCCACAGCCATACAGCGGCGTCGCGCCCTTCTGCTGGCTTCGACTTTTCTCATGCCGACCCTCTTGCTGGGTATCTCTGCTGCAAGTGCGCAGCAAGCCGCATCGTCGGATCAGTTGCCGCCGATCGAGGTCAATCCACCCGGCGACGCGAACCGGACCCGGGCCAAACCCGCCACCGACCAGACCTCGACCTCGCGCCGCGTCGTGCCTCGCACATCTCGGAGGGTCGACCCCAACGCCGTTCCGGCGCCCGGCCCGGCGGCGGACTCGTTCTCGACCGGCGCTGGCGCTGTCCGGCAATTCAACGGCATCGTCGGAACATCGACCGCGGTCATAACAGCGCAGGATATCGCGAGTTCGCCGGCCTACACCGTGCAGGAAATCATCGCGCAGACGCCGGGCGTGCAGCTGACGAGCCTGTTTGGCGGCGTTAATGGCGCAAGGACCAGTGTCGACCTCCGTGGCTTCGGTGCGTTCGCCTCCTCCAATACCCTGCTCCTCATCAATGGACGCAGGGTCAATGACGTCGACATACAAGGCGTGGATTTCTCGACCATTCCGCGCGATTCGATCGAGCGCATCGAGATCACTCGCGGCAACAGTGGCGCAGTGCTGTACGGCGACAATGCCATCGGCGGCGTCATCAACATCGTCCTGAAGAACGGCGTCGGCGGCCCGCCGGTCGCGATCCGCGGCGAGGCCGGCGTCGGATCGTTCAACCAGCGGCAGGCCTCGGTTTCGGCCGCGACCAATTACGGACCATGGTCGACGTCGTTCTATGGCAACGGCATCAAGTCCGACGGCTATCGAGTCAACAACGCCCTCGACCAGCGCAACGGCGTCGGCAATTTGAACTACACCACACCCGGCCTCACCGCGTTCCTGACACTGACAGGCGACGACCAGAAGCTCGGTTTTCCCGGCGGCCGCACGGTTGATCCGTCGATTGGCCTGAACCAGCTCATCACCAACCGCCGCGGCACCAATACCCCGTTCGACTACGGCAACCAGCAAGGCGCCAACGCCACCGCCGGCTTCACCAAGACCTTGATGAACGGCGTCGACCTCATCGTCGATGGCGGCGTGCGGGACAAGAAACAGCAAGCGGGGTTCTTCGGCCTGCTGCCGACGATCCCGTTCAACTATGTCGACAGCCACCTGCAGACCTGGTCGATCACGCCCCGCTTGAGCATCAGGAACGTGATGTTCGGAATGCCTTCGACCATCCTGACCGGCGTTGATTATTATGACGCGACCTATCACTCAGAGCGCCCGGTCGCCAAAGGCATGATTCCCATTCACACCTACGATTTGTCGCAGCAAACGCTCGCCGGGTACTTTCAGCAAACCATCGGACTGTTACCGACGACAGATTTTTCATACGGCGGTCGCCTTCAACGGACCACCCTGAAAGCCCGGGACATCCTCCAGAACGATCCGAACTGCGCGATATTCTTTACGTGCAGCGTCCAGAACTTCCCGCTTGACAGCGAGGAAGGCCAATACGCGCTGCATATCGGCCTCGAACATCGACTCAATAATGTCTTTTCGGTATTCGGTCGCGCCGCGCGCGCGTTCCGCACGCCGAACGTCGATGAAAGGCTCTCCTCGGGTCCCGCCTTCGATCCCTTCTTCAACGCGCTTCCCGGCGACTTCAGGCTGAAGACCCAGACCTCTCATGACATCGAGGGCGGCGTTCGCATCAAGTCCGGACCGCTCGAAGTCCAATCGAGCATCTACAACATGGACCTCGAGAACGAGCTCCAGTTCAACCCGGTACAGCGCTTCAACGTCAATCTTGACCCGACCCGCCGTTACGGCTCGGAGACCAGCGCGTCGTTTCGCGTCAGCGATACCGTGCAGTTGCGCGGCGGCATGGCCTATACCCGTGCGGTGTTCCGCGAAGGCCCGTTTGCCGGCAACGACGTTCCGCTGGTGTCCCGCTACACTGGCAGCGCCGGCGTCAGCTGGAATATCTGGCAGAACTATCTCGTCGCCGACGCCACCGTGCGTGCCTGGAGCGAGCGCTTCATGGACAATGATCAGGCCAATACCCAGCGCCTGATTCCCGCGAGCGCAACGGTCGATTTCAAGCTGAGCGGCGCGTACGAGCGCTTCTTCTGGTCGGTCTCCGTCAACAATATCTTCGACGCGCTGTACTACGACTACGCCGTCGCGAGCATGTTCACGCCCGGCCGCTTCTCGGCCTATCCCTTGCCCGGCCGAACCTACATGGTGAAGGCCGGCGCGACGTTCTGACCGGAATAGCCGGTTCGGCCTCCTGCCGGACCGGCTTGTGACGGGACGGTATTCTCCTTTGGCACTGCCGGTGCTTACCGGCCAGCCGCCCACGGCGGTGGCCAGTGACCGCCGAGGCCGGCAGCGTCCGCATTGCGTTGCGCAGGGCCAGGCGTCAGCGGCGCTTGCCAGCTTCAATTCTGCGAGTTCCGACGAAAGCGACGATGAGGTGGCTCCTCATCAAAATGGCTAATTTGACAAGAAACGGCACCTTTTTCGACCGAAAATAACATCCTCTGCGCCCAGATCCGTGGTAAACCGCCCCAAAACCGCTCGACGATATCTGTCGTGATTTCAGAGGTATGACATGAACGATGAGCCGAAGAGCGCCGCGGAACTGAAAGAGATCAGGCTGAATCGCAAGCGCGCCCAGGAAGTCGAAGGCATCAAGGCAATGGCCGAAATCGCGGCCGCCGACGTCGCGATCCGAAAGCGGACCGAGAAATTGCGCGCACTGCGTCTGGCAAAGGAAGCGGCCGACCGCGAAAACCCGCCGGAACCGGCGGTCAAGACCAAGGCCAAGACCAGGGCCGCGAAAAGAGGCTGACCTGAAATGACGAAAGAGGATCGTGATCGCGCCCAGGCACGCGCCGACAAGGTGGCAAGGGCGGCCCAGGACGCGAGATCCGGCAAGGCCGAACGCGACGCTTCGGCAAAGGCCGTGCTCGACAATATGGCGAAGCTGAAGGCGTTGCGGCTTGCGCGCGAGGCAGCCGAGCCGCAACGTGCTCCCGCCGCGAAGGCCGCAAAGAAGGCGCCCGCCGGCGCCAAGCGGTCGAACGAGAAGCCGGTGGCCCTGTCCGACTGGCTGGCGAGTCAGCAGAACGGCGGACGACGAACCTGAGGCAGGACTCTTAGGCAGGGGCTCTTAGGCAGGACTCTTAAATACGACTCTTACGGGTGTCTCGTCATGCCCAGGCAAAAGCGCGAAGCGCGTCTTCGCGCTTCTGCCCGGCTGTGACGAAAAGTAAAGTCGGAGATCCGCAGCGTTAGGCCGGCCCCGGCCAATCGATCATCGAACGCGTCTTGTTCTCGGCATCATAGACCTGAACCTGAAGCATCTGAAATTTGTTCTTCAAGGCCATGCCCGCCTCTTCGGCGGCCTCAACCGTGTCGTGATGCGACTTGAAATGACCGTCCACCACCAGCGAGTAACCGCTGGTCGGCGCCTTGTCGGCGCGGATGGTTTTGCGCGGCTGCGGTTCGTCCGCCGCAGGGCGGGGCTTCTTCATGATGGCTCCGTGTGAACGCCCTTTTGGACTGAACGCCTCAAAAAGGGCAGGAAAGTTCTTGTGGTCAGCGGTAACATGCCGGCCAAACCAAATCAGATTGAGATCATGCCGATACTCCGAATCGGCATGCAGAGCAACGTCGATTCATCCGACGAAAAAGGCATCACATGGGCGGAACCGGCAGGAAGAACGAGCCTCCCGCGCCTCCGAAGCAAGGCGACGACAAGCCGAAGAAACCGGAGCGTGCGCCGATCGAGGATGACGACTATGAGGACGGCGACATCGCCACGCCGAAGCGCGACCGCCACGGCAATGATGATGAGCCGTTGTAGCGCGGCCGGCAATTCGTAGGGTGGGCAAAGCGACTTGTCCGCCGTAGCTCAAAGAGCGAAGGCGGAAGCGTGCCCACCATTCAGGTTCATTGTCGAGGATAGATGGTGGGCACGCTGCGCTCTGCCCACCCTACGGCTCACGCGCCAAACCCTCGATCACACGAATGCTCTTCAGATCGAGCAGATGCGCGCCAAATCCGCCGCGCGCGAGTTTGATCGCTGACTTCGGCGAAGCCAGCAGCAATGCCGCCGTCACCGCAAGCGGCACGGCGCTGATCCAGTCCGCTTTCACCGGCGTGAGCTCTTCAGTGCTGCCGGCATAGGGGCCGCTGTTCGCAAACAGGCGCCAACATTCCCTGGCAATATCGCGGCGCGTCCCACCTCGCGCGCCACACCCGAGCAGCGCCTGCATCGCCAGATGCGTGCGTACGCCTTCGCGTCCCTCGGGCAATGCTGCCGGCATCTCGCCCAGCGAGATCCGAAGCAGGAGCCCGACCAGATCGACACCCGCGCGATACGCGTTCATTGGCTCGACCAGGCGCGGATTGCAATCGATCAGCAATGGCGTGTCACCATCATCAGGCATGATGTAGTCGATCGACAGCGCACCGTGCCAATCGAGCGCTTGTCCGATCCTTTCGAGATGAGCGCGCACGACGGGCCGCCTCATGCTCTGCTTGATCGCCTCGCCGCCGCCGACACCAGCCGCGATCTGCCGATAGGCATGAAAGCCGAACATTTGGCCGCGGCAAAACACCGACTGCGCCTTCTCGGTCGTGCCCGCGACAAGGTCCTGCACCAAGACTTCATCGGCGAATGCGTCGCAGGCTGCAAGATCGTGCAGCGCGCCTTCGAGATCGTCGTCGCTGCGTATGAACCAGATGCCGCGGCTCGCGGTGCCGACCGACGTTTTGACGACGGAAGGAAATCGGACGGCTTCACGCAATTGCTGCGCCGACGTCACGATGCGCGTCGGCGGCTGTGGCAGTCCCAATCGATCTAGCAGCCGGCTGAAGCCTGCCTTGCTGTGCGCGGTGCGGTAGCTTGCGAAGCCCGGCAGCGCGACACCGGTGCAGCCTTCCACGCGCTGCTTCGCCCGGGCGAACAAAAATCCCTGCTCATGCGTCGGCAGCAGCACGTCGAATTTCCCGTCGGCCAGCCGCTGCTCGATGAAGGCCAGATAACCGGCGGGGTCATCCCGAAGTCCAGGGCAGCGGTGAAATTTTCGGACGAAGCCCGAGAACCGCGAAAGGCACCACGGCGAGGGATCGCAGACCTCGACGTGATGGCCCGAAAGACCCAGAATCGTAATCGCCTCCCGGGCCGAGGTAGAGGAACCTTCGGAGACAAGCACCCGGAGCGATTTTGCGGGATCAGGCATATCGGATCATTGCCGCGCCGGGGCGCCTTTGTCTCCCGATTTGGTGATGCAATCGGCGTGTCCTTGCGCTCCGCCGGGGCAGCCATGCAGCGGTATTCATGGACAAATAACGGCTGGACGATATTTTCGCCGCAGCCTGGAG
Organism: Bradyrhizobium sp. SRL28; assembly: GCF_018596315.1. Classification (GTDB taxonomy): domain Bacteria; phylum Pseudomonadota; class Alphaproteobacteria; order Rhizobiales; family Xanthobacteraceae; genus Bradyrhizobium. Next base: position 134,058 of record NZ_JAHEAG010000012.1, read on the forward strand.
CCTTTTCCGTTCCGATGGAATCGGAACGGGGCTCTAGATTTTTGATTTGACGCGTTTTCGTGGACCGCGAACCGGTCCCCACTTCGCTGGAAAACGCTTCAGCCGCCGAAAGTGACACGGGAATTTGAGCTGACATGGTCGACGTTCTAGCCGCACCGCAACAAGCCAAGGCGGACACATCGCTGCGCACGCTCGCTGCGATTTCGGTCGCCCATTGGGTCAGCCATTTCCACCTCTTCGTGCTGCCGATGCTGTTTCCGTTCCTCAAAGAACAACTCGGCGTCGGCTATATCGAGCTCGGTTTCGCGCTGACCGTCTTCGGCGTCGTCTCCGGCCTGACGCAGGCCCCGATCGGTTATCTCGCCGACCATATCGGCGCGCGAAAAGTCCTGCTGATCGGGCTCACCGTCGGCGGCCTGGCGCTGATCATGCTCGGCTTGCATCTGAGTTACGTTTCGCTGATCGTCAGTGCCGCCCTGCTCGGCCTTGCCAACAGCGTCTATCACCCGTGCAACTATGCGATCCTGTCGACGCATATGGACGAAGCGCGGATGGGCCGGGCATTTTCGGTCCACACCTTTGCGGGCTTCCTTGGCGGCGCGGTGGCGCCCGCGATCATGGCCGCGCTGGTGGCAACTGTCGGCGGTCTCGGCGCGCTGATCGTGGCCGGTGCGGTCGGCCCGGTGGTGGCGCTGCTATTGATTGCCGTCGGCATTCCCGATGCGAGCTCGGCCGATCGCAAGACCGATGGCGCGCCGGCGCCACAGCAGAGCATCGTCACGCCGGCCATCATCGTGCTGACGATCTTCTTCATGCTGCTCGGCCTGTCCAATGCCGGCATCAGCAATTTCGGCGTCGTTGCGCTGATGAGCGGCTATGGCGTGACATTCTCCGCCGCCAACATCGCGCTGACCGCCTTTCTCGGCGCCAGCGCCGTCGGCGTGCTGGCCGGCGGCTACCTCGCCGACCGCACCCAGCGGCACGGCAATGTCGCCGCCGCGTGCTTTGCGATCAACGCCGTCATCATCACGGTCATTGCGACGATCAACCTGCCGTCGGCCGTGCTGACCGCCGCGATGGGACTGGCCGGATTTCTCGGTGGCGTCATCGCGCCCTCGCGCGACATGCTGGTTCGCAACGCCGCACCGGCGGGCGCGGCGGGCCGCGCGTTCGGCATCGTCTCCACCGGCTTCAATTTCAGCGGCATCCTCAGCCCGCTATTGTTCGGCTGGATCATGGACCAACACCTCCCGCATTGGGTGTTCGGCGCGTCCGTCGCCTTCATGGTGCTGACCGTCCTGCTGGCGCTGGTGACCGACCGCAAGCCGGCGGAACCCGCCAGGACGTAAACTACCTGCCGATGCATTCCTGAGTCTCATCCCCGGCGGTTGACTGTACGGGGGGACGTCGGATGATGCGTCAACAAAACAGAACCGGGATGGAAGCCATGACCTCGACCCCCGACCTCGTGATCCGCGGCGGCACCGTTGCCGATGGCAAGGGTAGCGAATTGTTCGAAGCCGATGTGGCTATCTCCGGCGGCCGCATCACCGAAGTCGGCAAGGTTGCCGCGAAGGGCGAGGAAGAGATCGACGCCAAAGGCAAACTGGTCGCACCCGGCTTTGTCGACGTTCACACCCATTATGATGGTCAGGTCACCTGGAGCCAGGACATCACGCCCTCGTCGCAGAACGGCGTCACGACCGCGATCATGGGCAATTGCGGCGTCGGCTTCGCGCCCTGCCGTCCGGCCGATCATTTCAGGCTGATACAATTGATGGAGGGCGTCGAGGATATTCCCGAGCCGGTCTTGAGCGCCGGCATTCCCTGGGCCTGGGAAAGTTTTCCGGATTACATGGAGTGGCTGTCGAAGCGGAGTTTCGACATGGATGTCGGGGCGCAATTGCCGCATGCGGCGCTGCGCGTCTATGTGATGGGCGAGCGCGGTGCGCGCCGCGATCCCGCAACGCCTGAGGACAACAAGGCGATGGCGACGCTCGCCGGAGACGCCGTGCGATCAGGTGCGCTGGGCTTTTCGACCTCTCGCACCCTCAACCACCGCACCTCGACCGGCGATTACACGCCGACGCTGAAAGCGGGCGAAGATGAATTGACCGCGATTGCGGCTGCGATGCATGGCGTCGGCCGCAGCGTGCTGCAATTCGTGCTCGACCAAAGCACCGTTCATGAAGATCTGCCTATGATGCTCCGGGTCGCTGAAAGTACCAGATGCCCGATCTCGTTTTCCGTAGCCCAGGCCGACAAGGCGCCGCGGCGCTGGCGCCAGACGATGGACACCATCAATGAAGCCGCCGCCCGCGGCCTGTCGATCACGACACAGATTGCCGCGCGTCCTGTCGGGCTGCTGCTTGGGCTCGAATTGTCGCGCAACCCGTTTCAGACCCATCCGAGCTATCGCGCGATCGCCAAGCTGCCACTGGCTGAGCGGCTGACGCATTTGCACCGGCCCGAGGTGCGCGCCGCCATCCTGAGCGAGACGGCGACAGCGACCGACGATCCGCTGTTCTTCCGCCCGAACTACGACAAGATGCATCTGCTCGGTAATCCCCCTGACTACGAGCAACCGCCGGAAAATGCGCTCGGCCCGCAGGCCCGCCGTCAGGGCCGACAGCCGGAAGAGCTCGCCTACGACGCGATGTTAACCGACGAGGGCCGCGGCATGCTCTATGTGCCGTTCCTCAATTATGCCGACGGCAATCTCGATGCCGTGCATGAGATGCTGCGCGAACCCAGCGCCGTGCCGGGATTGAGCGACGGCGGTGCGCATTGCGGCATCATCTGCGACGCCAGCTTCCCGACCTACCTCCTGACGCACTGGACCCGCGACCGCACCCGCGGCGAAAAGCTCTCCATTCCGTTCGTGGTGGCCGCGCAGTCGCGCAAGACCGCGCTCTCGGTCGGCCTGTACGATCGCGGCGTGATCGCGCCGGGCTTCAAGGCCGACGTCAATGTGATCGACTATGATCGTCTGCATCTGCATCCGCCCAAGGTCCATTACGATTTGCCGGTCGGCGGCCGCCGCCTGATGCAGCAGGTCGATGGCTATGAGGCCACCATCGTCTCCGGCGTGGTGACGCAGCGCGGCGGCAAGGCCACCGGCGCGCGCCCGGGCAAACTGGTGCGCGGCACGCAGGGGACGAAGCCGCAGATGGATGCGGCGGCGAGCTAGCGAACACAGCCGGATTCAACAAACTCGGTGTCGTCCCTGCGAACGCAGGGACCCATAACCACCGATGTGAATTGTTTGACCGAGGCGTCTGCCACATCGCCATAGTTCATAGGCCGCGGCGTATGGGTCCCTGCGTTCGCAGGGACGACGAGAGAGTTGCTACTCCACCCCCTTACGCAAATTTCGGCTGCGCTGCTGCCTGCGCCACCAGCCTTGCACGTTCCGTATTCGGCCAGAGCAGCAGCAGTCCGAGCAGGCCCGACGCCGCCATGATCACGGCGTTGATGGTGAAGCCGGTCATATAACCGTCGAGCGGCACCGCCGCATTCTGGATCACGGCGCCCATCACGAACGGCGCGATCATGCCTGCCAGAGTATAGATCGCGCCGTAGATCGCGATCACGGCGCCGCGCTGTCGCACCGGCGTGAATTCGCCAAGCATCGGCGGGCAGACCACATAGATCGAGCCGCAGAGTCCGGAACCGACCACGAGGAACGCGATCTGCCATCCCGCGCCGTTGACATACGGCAGAACCGCTAGGATCAGCCCGCCAACGATCAACGGCACTGAACCGAGTACGCCGCGTGCACCACGTGTGGTGTAGCCGCGCGTCAGCATCACCTGCGAGATCCATCCGGTCAGCAGCACGATGGTGGCCCCAAACACCCAAGGCAGCACCGATACCCAACCCGCATCCTTTTGCGAGAAGCCGAGCCCCTTGACGATGAACGGCGTGAACCAGGTCAACCCGAGCGACAGCGCCCAATAGGCGCCGAAGGTCGCGGCACAGCAGCCGATGAATGTTCGCGAGGTCAGGAGCTGGAAATAGGGAACGCGCGGATCGGCCGCGGCCATCGCGACCGTCTGCACCAGCGGTCCTTCCTTGCCCATCACCAGCCACGCCACGACCCACATCAGACCGACCACGCCGAGCGCGCCGAAGGCGTAGTGCCAGCTATGATTGACGATGATCCAGTTCAGCGCCGGCACCGCCAGGATCACGCCGAATGCCGAGCCCTGCGAGAGAATGGCAGTCGGCAGCGTTCGCTTCTCGTCGGGAAACCACTTGTAGAGCGCGTGCGCCGCCACCGCGAAAGCCGGCCCCTCGCCGGCGCCGAGGATAATGCGGCAGATCAGCAGCGTGGTGAAACTGACGGTGCCAACCATCGGAAACTGCGCCACCGACCAGATTACCGCCATCGCGAGCAACACCCAGCGTGTGTCGACGCGATTGACGATGAAGCCGACGACGATGGCCGAGATCGAGAACAGGAAGAAGAACGAGGAGCCGAGCAGGCCGAACTGTTCCGGAGAAAGCTTCATCTCGTCCATGATCGGGGCGCCGGCGAGGCCGACCACGATCTTGTCGGCAAAATTCACCAGCATGAACAGGAACAGCAGGAAGGTGATTTTCCAGGCGCCCTTCGGCGTCGGTTGCACGGTCATGGCTGGTTTCCCCGTCTATCCTTGCTGGCTCTGTAAAGATCGGCCGGTTCCAATGCTACAAGGGGCGTCGCGGGCAAGGCAACCGGGATTTTCCCGCGAGCGCCCGCTCCGCAACTGCCGGCTGCGGCGGCGGGCGCGCGCCACAACCGGATCACGATCACGTCGCGGCGCGATTGAGGCCGTGATCAGGAGCGCCCGCCCTGATATGTTGCATGCCATCACGACAGGGGATTTTCATGGTCAGATCGGTCCATCGTCGCGCATGACCAACGGTAATCCCAACGTGCTTCACGTCGCCGGCCTGACCAAGAGCTACCGCACGGCCGGCGAACAGGTCGCGGTGCTGCGCGGGGTGAACCTGACGGTCGCCGCGGGCGAGAGCGTCGCGCTGACGGGTGAATCCGGCAGCGGCAAGAGCACGCTCTTGCACCTGATCGCAGGCCTCGATGCCGCCGATGGCGGCGAGATCAGGCTGGCCGACGCGCCGGTTTCCGACCTCAGCGATGCCAGGCGCGCGGAATTGCGTCGCGACCGGCTCGGCCTGGTGTTTCAGCAATTCAACCTGATTCCGAGTCTCACGGTGGAAGACAACCTCGTCTTCCAGTCGCGCATTGCCGGCCGTCACGACGCGGCCTGGCACCGCGAACTGGTGGAGCGCCTCGGGCTCGGCAATTTCCTCAAACGCTATCCCGAGCAGTTGTCCGGCGGCCAGCAACAACGCGTCGCGATCGGCCGGGCACTGGCCGTAAAGCCGCTGCTGCTGCTGGCAGACGAGCCGACCGGCAATCTCGACGAGGACACCGCGGACGAGGTGCTGGCGCTGGCGCGCGATCTGGTGACGCGCAGCGGCTGCGGTTTTCTGATGGTGACCCACAGCGCAAGACTGGCCGCCACGCTCGACCGGCAGGTCAACCTGCATGCCGGGGTGATCGCGTGAAGCGCGCGCTGTGGACGCTGGCCGTATTGCTGAGCCATTGGCGGCGGCACCCGATGCAGCTTGCGACCTTGCTGATCGGATTGATCTCGGCGACCGCGCTGTGGAGCGGCGTGCAGGCGCTCAATCAGCAGGCACGCAGCTCCTACGATCGCGCCGCCGCCACTTTTGGCGGGACGCGCACCGCCATGCTGGTCGCCCGCAGCGGCGCAAGCTTTCCGCAACAACTCTTCGTCGACCTGCGCCGCGCCGGCTGGCCGGTCTCGCCGGTGCTCGAAGGCCGGATCCAGATTGAGGGACGGTCGTTCCGGCTATTGGGCATCGAACCGGTGACGCTGCCCGCCGAAGTCGGCAACGCGCCCACAGTTGGCAAAGCCGATCTGCAATCCTTCATGACGCCGCCGGGCGCAATGCTGGTGGCGCCGGAAACGCTTTCCGATCTCAAACTCGCGGAGGGCGCCCGCCCAGAGGCCAATGGCGGCGCATTGCTGCCGCCACTTCGCGTGCAGCCGAACCTGGTGCCCGGCGTGTTGGTCGTCGACATCGGCATCGCGCAGAGCCTCTTGAAAATGCCGGATCAGCTCTCGCGCCTTTTGATCGGCAAGACGGCGGGCAGGCACGCGCCACTTGAAAGCATTGCCGGTGATGTATTGCGCCTGGTCGAGCCTGACGCGGAGACCGACCTCGAACGCCTCACCGACAGTTTTCACCTGAACCTGACCGCGTTCGGCTTTTTGTCATTCTTTGTTGGCCTGTTCATCGTAAATTCGGCGATCGGGCTTGCCTTCGAACAACGGCTGCCGGTGCTGCGCACCTTGCGCGCCTGCGGCGTCTCGGCGCGGATGCTCAACGCCGTGCTGGTGCTTGAGCTGGTGTCGCTGGCGCTGATCGCGGGGCTGATGGGTCTCGTGTGCGGTTACTTCATCGCCGATGCCCTGCTGCCCGACGTCGCCGCTTCGCTACGCGGGCTCTATGGCGCGCAGATTCCGGGACATCTGACGCTCAAGCCGCAATGGTGGTTCGCCGGCGTCGCCATCAGCGTTCTCGGCGCGCTTGCGGCCGCCGCCGCCAGCCTGACCAAGGCGCTGCGGCTGCCGCTGCTCGCCACCGCCCAGCCTTTCGCCTGGCAACAGGCACAGCGCCGCTGGTTGACCTATCAGAGCGCGCTTGCGCTCGCAGCGTTCGCCGCCGCGGCGTGTTTTCTCCGGTTCGGCGATTCCCTGATTTCGGGCTTTGCCGTGCTCGCGGCGTTGATGCTCGGCGCGGCGCTGATCCTGCCGATGTTTCTGGAATTCATGCTGTCGCTTGGTCAGCGCTATGCGCGAGCTCCGGTCAGCGTCTGGTTCTGGGCCGACAGCCGTCAGCAGCTATCCGGGCTGTCGCTCGCCCTGATGGCGCTGTTGCTCGCACTATCAGTCAATGTCGGTGTCTCCACCATGGTCGAGAGTTTCAGCCGCACGTTTTTGGTCTGGCTCGACGGGCGGCTGGCGGCGGACGTCTATGTCAACGCCGCGAACGACGCCCAGGCCGACGAGATCAGGGCGTGGCTGCGCGAACGTCCCGAGGTCGAGGCGGTGCTGCCCGGGGCCCGCGCCGATACGCAATTGGCGGGCGCGCCGATCGAGGTGCTGGGCCTGCCCGATCACGCCACCTATCGCGATAACTGGCCGCTGCTGCAGTCGACCGAGAATGCCTGGATCAAGCTTCGTCCGGGCAATGCGGCCCTCGTCAGCGAGCAACTGGCGCGGCGCCTGCACCTCTCCGTCGGCGACCGCATCGAGGTGCCCGCGTCAGGCGGAAACTGGCCGCTCGACGTGGTCGGCATCTACGCCGATTACGGTAACCCCAAGGGCCAGATCGCGGTGAACTTCGCCGCGCTGACGCGGCGCTTTCCGGAAATCCCGCTGACGCGCATGGGATTGCGGGTCGCGCCGGACAAAATTCCAACCCTGATCTCGGCGCTGCAGGAAAAGTTCGCGCTTGGCGACCGCAATGTCGCCGATCAGGCGACGATGAAGGCGGAATCGACGCGGATCTTCAACCGCACCTTTGCGGTGACCGCCGCGCTGAATGCCTTCACGCTCGGCGTCGCCGGCGTCGCGCTGTTGACGAGCCTGCTGACGCTTGCCAATTCCCGGCTGCCGCAACTGGCGCCGCTATGGGCAATGGGCATCACGCGGCGGCGGCTCGCGGTCATCGAGCTTCTCAAGACGATGTCGGTGGCGCTGATCACCACCATCTTCGCGCTTCCGCTCGGTCTGCTGGTCGCGTGGTGCCTGCTCGCGATCGTCAACGTCAAGGCGTTCGGCTGGCGGTTGCCGTTTCACGTCTTCCCGACGCAATTGCTGTGGCTCACAGGCGTCGCGATGGCGGCCGCCCTTGCGGCGGCCGCGCTGCCCGTCATCAGGCTGGCGCGCATGCAGCCGGCGAGCCTGATCAGGATCTTCGCCAATGAAAGGTAGCGGCCCGATCACCCGCCGCGGCTTCATCGGCGGCACGCTCCTCGCAGGCTTCGGCGGCAAGGCGTTCGCGCAGGGTTTTGCCGGGCTTGGTGAAAGCGCGGATGGATTTGCGTCGGTCGTGCCCGGCAGGACATTCGCATTTCCCGCCGACCACGGGCCGCATCCGGAATTCCGTATCGAGTGGTGGTATGTGACGGCTAATCTCGCTGATGCCAATGGCGTTGCCTACGGCGCGCAATGGACGCTGTTTCGGCAGGCGATCGCGGCGGGCGGACCGCAGGAGGGCTGGGCCAACCAGCAGATATGGATGGGCCATGCCGCCGTCACGCGCGCCGATACCCATCGCGTCAGCCAGACGTTTGCGCGCGGCGGCGTTGGCCAGGCCGGCGTCGACGCAAAGCCGTTTCATGCCTGGATCGATTCCTGGGAGATGCGCGGGCTCGATCCGGTGAACGACGACAATATCGCGCCTCTTCAGCTGAAAGCATCCGGCTCAGACTTCAGCTACGCGCTGCGCCTCGGCGCGGAGCGTCCGCTGGTCCTGCAGGGCGACGGCGGCTACAGCCGCAAATCGCTGCGCGAGCAGGCTTCTTACTACTACAGCCAGCCGCATTATAAGGCGACGGGCATCCTGACCATCGACGACAAGGCCGTCGATGTCACCGGAATGGCCTGGCTCGATCGCGAGTGGAGCAGCCAGCCGCTCGCCTCCGATCAAAGCGGATGGGACTGGCTCTCGCTGCATTTCAATTCCGGCGACAAATTGATGCTGTACCGGATGCGCCAGACCGACGGCCAGCACTACGGCTCCGGCAAATGGATCGCACCCGACGGCAAGACCGAACTGCTCGCCTCCGCCGACATCACGATGACGCCGCTGGCCTTCACCGAGATCGAGAAACGAAAGATCCCGACGACCTGGCGTATCGCCATTCCGAGAAGAGCGCTGTCGATCGAATGCACGCCGCTCAACGCCCGAAGCTGGATGGGGACGAGCTTTCCCTATTGGGAAGGCCCGATCAGCTTTGCCGGCAGCCATGCCGGGCTGGGCTATCTGGAAATGACGGGTTATTAGAGCGCTGCATCAAGAGGGGAAATTCTGCGATGTATCACTTCACTGCGCTCGTCACCTTGCTGGCGGTCCTGGTCTACTTCTATTCGTCAATTCTGGTATCGCGGGCGCGCGGCAAATTCGGCGTCAAGCTGCCGGCCATTTCGGGCAATCCGGATTTCGAGCGCGTGTTTCGCGCGCAGATGAACACGCTGGAATGGTTGCCGATCTTCCTGCCGTCGCTGTGGCTGTTTGCGATCTATATCGGCGATGGCATCGCGGCCGGGATCGGGCTGGTCTGGGTGATCGGTCGCATTCTCTACGTGCTCGGCTATGCCAGGGCGGTCAAAGACCGCGGCCCGGGCTTTGCGATCCAGGCGCTGGCGGCGATCGCGCTGTGGATCGGCGCGTTCGGCGCCATCGTGTGGCGGCTGGTGCAGGCGTAAGGAGAACGACGCGAACTCTATCCCCACGTCGTCCCTGCCTGGTGCGCAATTGCGCACGGGCGCAGGGACCCATACCGCGTGATCCCTCGGTGAGGCGCAGTAGCTGACGCTCTGCGCTAGACTCGTAGGGTGGGCAGAGGAGCGAAGCGACGTGCCCACCATCCATCAGCGAACGAGCTGCGAGATGGTGGGCACGCTTCGCTTTGCCCAGCTACGGCTTTTTACTTCACCAGCGGGCAGCCGGAATCCTTCGCCGCCGGAAACGCCTTGTCGCCGGGGACCACGGCGAGCTGCTTGTAGTAATCCCACGGCTTCTTCGATTCCGACGGCTTCTTGACCTCGAACAGGTAGAGGTCGTGCACCATGCGGCCGTTTTCCAGCACCTTGCCGCCCTGCGCGAAGTCGTCGTCCACCGGAAGCTCTTTCAGCTTCCTGGCGACCGCCTCGGTGTCCTTCGTGCCTGCCGCCTTGACCGCCTTCAGATATTGCAGCGTCGCCGAATAGGTGCCGGCCTGGATCATGTTCGGCATGCGGCCGGTACGCTTGAAGAAACGTTCGGCGAGGTTGCGGCTCTTGGGGTCGCGGTCCCAGTAATAACCTTCGGTCAGCACCAGGCCTTGCGCGGCCTCGAGCCCGAGGCCGTGCACTTCGGCGAGCGTCAGCAGCAGGCCGGCGAGCTTCTGACCGCTCTTGACGATGCCGAATTCCGCCGCCTGCTTGATCGAGTTTGTGGTGTCGAGGCCGGCATTGGCGAGCCCGATGATCTTGGCTTTCGAACTCTGCGCCTGTAACAGGAATGACGAAAAGTCCGACGAGTTCAGGGGAATGCGGACCGCGCCGAGCACCTTGCCACCCTTGGCTTTTACGAAATCGCCGGTGTCCTTTTCGAGCGCATAACCGAAGGCGTAGTCGGCGGTCATGAAGAACCAGCTATCGCCGCCGGCTTCCACCAACGAGCCGCCCGTGCCGAACGCGAGCGCATGCGTATCGTAGGCCCAATGGAATCCGTAGGGCTGACAGGCGTCGCCGGTGAGGCGCGACGTCGCAGCGCCCACGACGATGTCGATTTTCTTCTTCTCCTTCGAAAGCTCGTGAATCGCGAGCGCGACCGAAGAGGTCGTCAGTTCGGTGATCATGTCGACGCCTTCGACGTCGTACCAGCGCCGCGCAATGGCGCTACCGAGATCCGGCTTGTTCTGGTGGTCGGCGGAGACGATTTCGATCTTGTGGCCGAGCACCTCACCACCGAAATCCTCGATTGCCATCTTGGCAGCCTCGAACGACCATTTGCCGCCATAGTCAGCGTAGACCCCGGACTGATCGTTCAGAATACCGATCTTGACGCCCTGCGCCGATGCCGGCGCGGCGAGCAGGAGACCACCCACCGCAACGGCGGCTAACAATCCCGACTTCATTTTTTTCTCCCGGAATTTTTTGTCAGAGGAACCTGGCAACACTATTCAATAACCCCGCCACTTCCCATCCATTTCGGATCAGCCAAAAGTATGGGGAACTTGCGAAACGCAGCGCTGCAACACCTTCTCCGTCATTCCGGGGCGCGACGAAGTCGCGAGCCCGGAATCCATCAGGCGGCATAACCTGTGGTCAAATGGATTCCGGGCTCGCGCTTCGCGCCCCCCGGAATGACGGCAGGGGCCAATTGTCCACTCACACCACGGCCGGCTTCTTGCCCTTCCCGTCCGCCAGATTCCTCACGATAACGTAAAAGATCGGCGTGAAGATCAGGCCGAACAGCGTGACGCCGATCATGCCGAAGAACACGGCAACCCCCACCGCCTGACGCATCTCCGACCCCGAGCCCGACGAGATCACCAGCGGCAGCACGCCGAGGATGAAGGCGAACGACGTCATCAGGATCGGCCGCAACCGCAGCCGGCAGGCTTCGATGACAGCCTCCAGCCGCGCCTTACCCTCGAGTTCGATGTCGCGCGCGAACTCGACGATCAGAATAGCGTTCTTGGCCGCCAACCCCACCAACACCACGAATCCGATCTGGGTCAGGATGTTGACGTCCTGTCCCATGATCCGCACGCCGATGGTGGCGGCAAACAGGCACATCGGCACGATCAGTAAGACCGCGAACGGCAGGCTCCAGCTGCCATATTGCGCCGCCAGCACCAGATAGACGAACAGCACGCAGATCGGGAACACGAGGAGGCCGGCCTGGCCGCCGGTCACCTGCTGATAGGACAAATCTGTCCACTCAAAGCCGAAGCCGGTCGGCAGCGTCTCCTCGGCGAGCTTCTTCATGGTGTCGATGGCAGTCGCCGAGCTGGTGCCCGGCAGCGTGTCGCCCTGCAGCTCGGAAGCTGGATAGAGATTGTAGCGTGCGACGCGGTCGGGGCCGGCGATATCCTTGAAGTCCACAACGCTGCCGAGCATCACCATGTCGCCGGCAGCGTTGCGGGTACGCAGGCGCGAGAGATCGGTGCTCTCTTTCCGGAACGGCAGATCGGCCTGTGCCGTGACGCGGTAGGTGCGCCCGAACAGGTTGAAGTCGTTGACATAGGTCGATCCGAAATAGGTCTGGATCGCCTCATTGATGTTCGCGATCGGCACGCCGAGCTTCTGCGCCTTCACGCGGTCGATATCGACGAACAATTGCGGCGTGTTGGCGGTAAACGGCGAGAACACCTGGGTCAGCCCGGGCGCCTTGCGGGCAGCGCCGACCAGTTCGTCGGTCGCAGCCGCCAGCAGTTCAGGGCCGCGGCTCTGACGATCCTGGATGCGCATGGTGAAGCCGCCGCCGGTACCGATGCCGGGCACCGCCGGCGGCGGAATGACGATGATGAACGCGCCCTGGATGCTCGCAAGCCGCTTGCGCAGATCACCGGCAATTGCGTCGGCGGACAGTCCCTTCTTGTGGCGAACCTCCGGATCTTCGAACACGGGGAACAGCGCCGCGGCGTTGCTCGCTTGCGTGCGGGTTGCGCCCGAGAAGCCCGCAAACGCCGCGACCCGGACGATGCCGGGCGTCTCGAGTGCTCTTTTCTCGACCTCCCTGACTATTTCGGTCGTCCGCGCCAAAGAGGCCGCGCCCGGCAGCTGCACGGAGACGATGACGTAGCCGCGATCCTGCGCCGGAATGAAACCCTGCGGTGTGGTGACGAGCAGCCATCCGGCGCCGCCGATCAGCGCCACGTAGACCAATAACATCACCACCGAATGCCGGATCACGAAATCGGCGGCCCGGGCATAACCATGCGCGAGCCGGTCGAAGCCGCGATTGAACACGCCGGTAAACGCGTCCCAGCCGCGGGCGATGAAATTCCAGCGCGCCGGAGGCCGCTTGTCCGCATGCGGCTGCAGGATCATCGAGGCCAGCGCCGGTGAAAGCGTCAGCGAGCAGAAGCAGGAAATTGCCGTCGCCACCGCAATGGTGACGGCAAACTGCTGGAAGAACTGACCGGAGATGCCGCCGAGGAATGCCGTCGGCACGAACACCGCGCACAACACCAGCGCAATCGAAACCAGCGCGCCGCCGACCTCTTCCATGGTGCGCAGCGCGGCGTCGCGCCTGCTCATGCCGTGCTCGAGATGTCGCTCGACATTCTCGACCACCACGATTGCGTCGTCGACGACGATGCCGACCGCGAGCACCAGGCCGAACAAGGTCAAATTGTTGATCGAGAATCCAAGTGCGGCCATCACCGCAAAGGTGCCGACCAGCGACACGGGAATAGCGATGATGGGAATGATGGCCGGTCGCCAGCCCTGCAGGAACACCAGCACCACGATCACCACCAGCGCCATCGCTTCGTAGATAGACTTGATCAGCTCGCTGACGGACTGCGCAATGAATTCGGTCGGGTTGTAACCGATATTGTAGTCGAGCCCCTTCGGAAAGCTCGCCTTCAGCCTCTCCATCGTGTCCGAAATGCCCTTGGCGGTCGCCAGCGCGTTCGAACCCGGCCGCTGGGTCACCACCATGCCGACGGCAGATTTCCGCAGCAGGAAGCTGTTGGTCGAGTAGGCCAGCGCGCCGAGCTCGATCCGCGCGACGTCGCGCAGCCGCACGATACGCCCGTCGGTACCGGCCTTGACCACGATCTCCTCGAACTGTTTGGGATCCTTCAATCGGCCGGTGAAGGTAAGATTCGGCGAAAAGGCGCGGTCGGCAATCGGCGGTTCGGCGATCTGGCCACCCGCGATCTGCACGTTCTGCGACCGGATCGCCGCAACCACCTCGCCGGCCGTCAGGCCCAGCGTGGAGATCTTGTCGGGATCGAGCCACAGCCGCATCGAATAGTCGCGTGCGCCGAAGATCTGGATGTCGCCGACGCCGTCGAGCCGCTCCAGCTGGTCGCGGACCCGCAGCAGCGCGTAGTTACTGATGTAGAGCTGGTCGAACGTGTCGTCCGGCGACAGCATGAACACGACCATCAGGATGTCGGGACTGTTCTTGCGGGTGACGACGCCGCCGCGCTGCACTTCTTCGGGCAGCCGCGGCTGCGCAATCGCGACGCGGTTCTGCACCAGCACCTGCGCCTGGTCGAGATCGGTCCCGAGCTTGAACGTAACGGTGATCGTCAACTGTCCATTCGAGGTCGCCTGGCTGTAGAGATACAGCATGTCCTCGACGCCGTTGATCTCCTGCTCGATCGGGGCGGCGACGGTGTCGGACACGGTTTGCGCAGAGGCGCCTGGATATTGCGTGGTGACCGTCACCGTCGGCGGAACCACTTGCGGATATTCCGCGACCGGCAGCGTGGTGTAGGCGATCGCGCCAACGATCATCAGCACGATCGACAGCACCATCGCCAGGATGGGCTGGTTGACGGAGAGGCGGCCCAGATTCATGTCTTGCCACCGGCCGGCTTGATCTCGGCGGTTTGCGGGGTGACTTTCGCACCCACGCGCGCTCGCTGCAGGCCGTCGATGATGACGCGGTCTTCAGCTTTTATCCCTTCGCGGATCACGCGCAGGCCTTCATCCAGCGGCCCAAGCGTCACCGCCTTCGCCTCGACCGTATTGTCGTCCTTGACGACGAAAACGATCTTGCGCGATTGGTCGGTCGCGACAGCGGTATCAGGCAGCAGCAACGTCTCATAAGGCGCACTGCCGATGATCCGGACGCGGCCGAACTGGCCCGGGAGGATCGAGAGATCCTTGTTCGGGATCACTGCACGGCTGCGCAGCGTCCCGGTCGAGACGTCGAGGCGATTGTCGAGGAAATCCATCTTGCCCTCATGCGAGGGCTTGGTTCCGCCGGTCAGCGTCACTTCGACCGGGTTCGGCGTGTCGCGCGAGCTCGGCCGCTTGCCTTCGGACCAGAGCCGGCTGTTTCGCAGGTAGGTCGCCTCGTCGACGTCGAAATAGATGTAGATCGGATCGAGTGAGACGATCGAAGTGAGCAGCGTGGAGCCGCCATCGCTGCCCTGCACGAGATTGCCCGGCGTGACCAGGTGGCGGCTGACGCGGCCCGTAATCGGCGCCATCACATGGCTGAATTCGATATTGAGCTTGGCGGCCTTGAGCGCGCCTTCGGCCTGCATCTCCGCCGCGCGCGCCGCCTGCAAGGTCTGGCGGCGCTGGTCGACGATGGAATCGGATACGGCCTGGGTCTGATTCAACGTCAGCGCACGGTCGAGTTCGCGCCTGGCAAGCTCCCCCTTCGCCCGCGCGTCGGATAGCTGGCCGTCCGCCTGTTCGGCGACCGCCTCGAACGGGCGGGCGTCGATCACATAAAGCAGATCGCCGGCCCGCACGATGCTACCGTCGCGAAATTCGACTGATTTCACGAAGCCGCCGACGCGGGCGCGAACCTGGACCTCCTGAATCGCCTCGAACCGTCCGGTGAATTCATCCCAGTCGGTGACAGTACGCTTCACCGGCTGCGCGACCGTAACGGGCGGTGCCGCGGGAGCCGCTTGTTGCGGCGGCTTGTTGTCGCAAGCGGACAGCGCCAGTGCGAGCAGCGGGGTCAACCATTTGAGGCCACGGAGAGCGCGAATGTCGACCTCTGTCGGCAAAGCCGGACTTTTCAATTGCTCAGTTGCAGTCAAACCCCATCTCCCCTCTCGACATCCCTGATGGATGAAAGCCGCCGTGGAACTTAACGGCGGAGGCCACAGATGTGATCGGTTCCCAGTCTCGTCAAGAACCCGGCGGGATCAAGCACAATCGTTATGCATTCGTGGAGCTAACGGCCTGCGCCACGCGGATCACCCGCTTTTCCGCACTGCGATGACCGCGCAACCCGCTGCGACGAGCATTCAGCTAATCGCCGGCTGATGACGAAAACGTGACGTGAAGGCGCTTTGCGGGTGCAGCGCTCAGCCGGTCTTCGCCCACCGATTGAAGGGCAGGAAGTTGATAGCAAACCTCGGGCGCAATGCGCCGCGAGATCGCAAAGTCACATCCACTTGTCGTCACCCGCGAAAGCGGGTGACCCAGTATTCCAGTGACGCCAGTGATTGAGTCGAGAAGCCGCGGCGTACGGATACCCCGCCTTCGCGGGGTATGACGGCTCATACGGGCATTGCGCGCTCCATCGCCATCTTCAGGCATGACGCCGGGAATTTCCTCCGCTAACCTTTGCCTCCAAGGCCCGCAACAAGGGCCAAAAATGTCCGGGGAGGACAGCCGTGCATAAAGGTCGTGTCGTATTCGGCGCGATGGATGAGGTCGTGTTCGGACGGCCGGCATCCGAGGCGCTCGTCGAGCAGTTGAACCGGCTCGGCACCACACGCGCCTTTCTGATGGTCAGCGGCACGCTGAACCGCGAAACCGATGTGATCGAGAACATCCGCCGCGCGCTGGGGCCGCGCTGCGCCGGCACCTTTGACGCGATGCCGCCGCACACGCCCCGCTCCGCGGTCATCGCCGCCAGCGAACAGGCCCGCGCCGCGAACGCCGATCTCATCGTCACGATCGGCGGCGGCTCGATCACCGACGGTGCCAAGGCGGTGCAGCTGTGCCTCGCCAACGATGTCCGCAATCCCGATGACATCGACCGGATCAAGGCCGGTCGCGGCGCTTCGCCGCAGCTCGCCACGCCGACGGTACGCCAGATCAGCGTGCCGACGACGATTGCCGGCGGCGAGTTCTCCGCCACGGCGGGAGTCACCAACGAGAAGACCAAGGTCAAGGAAGCGCTGCGCCATCCGCTGTTGATGCCGCGCGCGGTGATCCTCGATCCCTGGCTCAGCCTGCACACGCCGGAATGGCTATGGCTCTCGACCGGAATCCGCGCCGTCGACCATTGCGTCGAAGGTATCTGCTCGCGCGAGGCGCACCCTTACGGCGATGCCCAGGCGCTGAAGGGTCTATCGATGCTGGCGCAGGCGTTGCCGCGGGTGAAGGCCGACGCCGCCGACCTCGACGCGCGGATGGATTGCCAGATCGGGACCTGGCTTTCGACCGGGCCGCTGGCTTCCGGCGTGCCGATGGGCGCCAGCCACGGCATCGGCTACGTGCTCGGCGCGGAGTTCGGCGTGCCGCACGGCTACACTTCCTGCGTGATGCTGCCGTCGGTGATGCGCTGGAACAAGTCAGCCAATGCCGAGCGGCAGGCGCTGGTCTCGGCCGCCATGGGCCATCCGCACGAGGACGCAGGCGGCGTGCTCGACCGGTTCATTCGCGGCCTCGGTATGCCGCGCAGCCTGCGCGAGGTCAAAGTGGACCCGGAGCATTTCGACCGCATCGCGCAGGCCGCGATGGCGACACCCTGGGTGCCGCGCAATCCGCGCAAGATCGAGGGGTCGACGCAGGTGCGCGAAATTCTGGATATGGCCGCATAAGGAGACCGAAGCCAACATGTACACCGGCAAGCACGCTCATCTTCGTCCGCTTCAGCCCGCCTTCATCATGGCGTCATCAGGCGAGGCGGTGACCTATCGCGAACTGGACGCGCGCTCCAACCGGCTGGCGCATCTGTTTCGCAACCGCGGCCTGAAGCGGCTCGATCACTATTCGATCTTCATGGAGAACAACAGCCGCTACTTCGAAGCCTGTGGCGCCGGCGAACGCTCGGGTCTCTATTACACCTGCGTGAACTCCTATCTGACCGCGAGCGAGCTGGCCTACATCCTGACCAATAGCCAGTCGCGCATCCTCATCACATCCAGGGAAAAACTCGATGTCGCGCGCGAGGCGTTGAAGGAATGCCCGAAAGTGGAGCTTTGCATCGTCGCCGATGGCGAGGGCGAAAGCGATCGCATCGTTGGTCTGCAAGAAGTAACGGCCGGCTTACCGCACACACCGATATCAGATGAGTGTGTTGGCACCGCGATGCTTTATTCCTCCGGTACCACCGGCCGCCCGAAGGGGATTCTGCGCCCGCTGCCGGAACTGCCGGCCGATCAGCAGTTGCCGCTGTTCGATTTCCTGGTGAAGATCTGGCAGTACCGCGAGGGCATGATCTATTTGTCGCCCGCGCCGCTCTACCACTCGGCGCCGCAGGCCGCCGTCAATCTCACGATCAAGATGGGCGGCACCGCCATCATCATGGAACGGTTCGATCCCGAACATTATCTCGCACTGATCCCAAAATGGGGCGTCACCCACACCCAGCTTGTGCCCACGATGTTCTCGCGGATGCTGAAACTGCCGGAAGACGTGCGCAAACGCTACGATCTCTCATCCCTCGAAATCGCGATCCATGCCGCCGCGCCCTGCCCCGCTGCGGTGAAGGACGACATCATCAAATGGTGGGGACCGATCATCCACGAATACTACGGCGCCACCGAAGGGCTCGGCTTCACCTCCTGCGACAGCGAGCAATGGCTGGCCCATCGCGGCACCGTCGGCAAGGTGCTGCTCGGCGACCTGCATATTCTCGATGAGAGCATGCAGCCCTGCCCGGTCGGCACGTCAGGCACGGTGTGGTTCAAGACGGCGACGCCGTTCGAATACTTCAACGATCCGGCCAGGACCCAGGAGGCGCGTTCGGCCGACGGCAGCATGAGCACGGTCGGCGACGTCGGCTATGTTGACAATGACGGCTATCTCTATCTGACCGACCGCGCCACGTTCATGATCATCTCCGGCGGCGTCAACATCTATCCGCAGGAATGCGAGAACTTGCTGATCACCCATCCCAAGATCGCGGACGCGGCGGTGTTCGGCGTGCCCAATCCAGATCTCGGCGAGGAAGTGAAGGCGGTGGTGCAGCCGATGCCCGGCGTTCCGCCGGGGCAGGAACTGGCCGATGAACTGATCGCCTTCTGCAGCCAGTCGCTATCGCGCCAGAAAGTGCCGCGTTCGATCGACTTCGAGGCCGAGCTACCGCGACTTCCGACCGGAAAACTCTACAAGCGGCTATTGCGCGATCGCTATTGGGGCAACAAGACCTCGCGGATCGTCTAGCGACATGGGTCATCGTCAAGCGAAGCAATGTGACGAAGTGCGATGCAATGACCGCGCTGCAACGAAGCGGCTGGATCGTCGCAGTGGCTGGCAAATCATCGCAAGTTCCGCCACGCGGATTTCGATTAGTCCAAATTACCAAGCCTCGCATTGGCCTGGCAGGTTGCCCGAACGCTGCGCCATGGTATCCTCGATACCAATCGGCCAGTTGAGACCGAAAAATGTGGAGGGGATCATGCGGAGCGTGCAAGCGCTTGCCGTCGCGGCTTTGTTGTTGCTGCCGGCATACGATGTCGCATCGGCCGGGGAGCCGAAACAGGGCGGCATTCTCAGGATGTATCACCGCGACAGTCCGGGCAGCGCCTCGATCCACGAGGGCGCCACTTACTCCATCAACGTCCCCTTCATGCCGGTGTTCAACAATCTCGTCATGTTCAAGCAGGATGTGCCGCAGAATAGCGTCGAGTCGATCGTCCCCGATCTCGCCGAGAGCTGGGCCTGGAGCGGCGACAACAAGAAGCTGACCTTCAAGCTGCGGCAGGGCGTCAAATGGCATGACGGCAAGCCGTTCACGTCCGCCGACGTCAAATGCACCTTCGACATGCTGATGGGCAAGTCGCAGCAGAAGTTCCGCCAGAACCCGCGAAAGTCCTGGTACGATCAGGTCAACGAAGTGACCGTGAACGGCGATTATGAGGCTTCGTTTGAGCTGAAGCGGCCGCAGCCGGCGCTGCTATCGCTGCTCGCTTCCGGCTATACGCCCGTCTATCCGTGCCACGTCTCTCCGGCCGAGATGCGCACCAAGCCGGTTGGCACCGGGCCGTTCAAATTCGTCGAGTTCAAGGCCAACGAATCGATCAAGCTGACCAAGAATCCCGATTACTGGAAGAAGGGCCTGCCGCACCTCGACGGCATCGAATTCACCATCATTACCAACCGCTCGACGGCTATTCTCGGCTTTGTCTCCGGGAAATTCGACATGACCTTCCCCACTGAAGTGTCGATCCCGCTGCTCAAGGAGGTCAAGTCGCAGGCGCCGAACGCAGTCTGCGTGGTCGAGCCGATCAACGTTTCGACCAACATCATCGTCAACTCGTCTTCGCCGCCGTTCGATAATCTTGATATCAGACGCGCCTTGGCGCTGGTGCTGGATCGCAAGGCGTTCATCCAGATCATGTTCGAAGGACAGGCCGATATCGGTGGCACCATGCTGCCGGCGCCGGGCGGCTTGTGGGCGATGCCGAAGGAAATGATGGAATCGATCCCCGGCTACGGCCCCGACATCAACGCCAACCGGGAAGAGGCGCGCAAGCTGATGCAGAAGGCAGGCTACGGCCCGGACAAGCGCCTCGCCGTCAAGGTCGCCACGCGCAACATTCCGATCTACCGCGATCCCGCCGTCATCCTGATCGACCAGATGAAGGGCATCTTCATCGACGGCGAACTCGATGTCGTCGATACCGCGCAATGGTTCCCGAAAGTCGCGCGCAAGGATTACACGCTCGGCCTCAACCTCACCGGCAACGCGGTCGACGATCCCGACCAGTCGTTTTACGAAAACTATTCCTGCGGATCGGAGCGCAACTACACCAACTACTGCAACAAGGAGATCGAAAAACTGTTCGATCAGCAGTCGGCCGAGACTGACAAGGAGAAGCGGAAGAAGCTGGTGTGGGAAATCGACAAGAAGTTGCAGGAGGATGTGGCGCGCCCGATCATCTTCCATGGCCGTACCGGGACGTGTTGGAACCCTTATGTCAAGGGCGTCACCGTCATGGTGAACAGCTCCTACAACGGCTATCGTTACGAAGACCTCTGGATGGACAAGTAACCGTTCAGCCGCAAGCATAGCGTTTTCGAGCGAAGCGGGACCCGGTTCGCGTCAAGAAAGCGCGTCAAAACAAAAAAATGGAGTTCGGTTCTGATTTAATCAGAATCGACCTCAAGCCAGTCGGCCAGGGAGAACCGCCTAGGTGTTTGCTTATATTGTGCGACGCCTCGCCTTGATGCTCGTGACCCTTGTCGGGATCTCGATCATCATCTTCGTGCTGCTGCGCGTCGTTCCCGGCAACATCGTCGACATCCTGTTCGACGCCGCGGGCTTCGTCGATCCCACCGACAAGGCCAACCTCGAAAAGGAGCTTGGCCTCAACCTGCCGATCTACGTGCAATATCTGAACTGGATCGGCGGGCTGCTGCAGGGCGATCTCGGCTATTCCTACGTGTCGGAAAAGCCGGCGCTGCAGGAGATCCTGCCGCGCATTCCGATCACCGCGCGGCTGGCGGCGCTGGCGTTGCTGTTCTCTGCTGCCATCGGCATTCCCTTGGGGGTACTGAGCGCGGTCCATCAGGGCTCGCGGCTCGACTATGCCTTGCGCATCGTCAGCCTGAGCGGCCTGTCGCTACCCTCGTTCTGGCTTGGCCTGTTGATCCTGATGGCGTCGGTCTCGCTGTTCGGCAGCATGCCGATCTACAACCCCAACCCAAAGACCTGGACCGAGGCTTTTGCGATCTATGCGGTGCCGGCGATGGCGGTCGGCTTCCGCAGCGCGGCGCTGACCATGCGCATCACGCGTTCCTCGATGCTGGAAATCCTGCGGCAGGACTACATCCGCACCGCGCGCGCCAAGGGCGCATCCGAGGCATCGGTCAATTATCGCCACGCGCTGAAGAACGCCATTCTCCCGGTCATTACGGTGATCGGCATCGAGGCGGCCTTCCTGATCGGCGGGCTGATCGTCACCGAAACCGTGTTCAATATTCCCGGCGTCGCCCGCTTCCTGGTCGAGGCGCTGCGCTGGCGCGACTACCCGATCGTCCAGAACCTCGTGATGCTGATCGCCGTGGTCGTGGTGGTCGCAAACTTCACCGTCGACATGCTTTACGCCGCGATCGACCCGCGCATCCGGTATGGGGATTAGCCGCTTGGCCACGATCAACTTCGATAGCGAGTTAAGACGGGCCGGCGCCCATTCGACGCATGGCTGGCGCCGTCTGCTGTTTCTGGCGCAGCGCTATCTGCTCGGCACGATCGGCCTTGTCATCATGGTGATGTTCGTCTGGATGGCGATCTCGGCCGACCTGATCTGCCGTTACGATCCGCTCAGCGTCGATTCCGCGCAGCGGCTGGCCTCGCCCAGCGCGGCGCACTGGATGGGAACCGATTCATTCGGCCGCGACGTCTGGAGCCGGATCGTCCATGGCGCGCGGATTTCGCTGGCCGTCGGCATCGGCGCCACCGCGCTGGGATCATCGATCGGCGTCATCGTCGGCCTCGCATCGGGCTATCTGTCGGGTTGGGTCGACCTCTTATTCCAGCGCATCACCGACATTTTGCAGGCCCTGCCCTTGCTGGTGCTGGCGCTGGTGATGACGGCGGCGCTGGGGCCATCGCTGCCCAACGTGATCATCGCCATTGCGATCCCGCTGATCCCGACGGTCGCCCGCGTCATCCGCGCCAACACGCTGGCGCTGCGCGAATTGCCCTTCGTCGAAGCCGCAAAATCGATCGGCATGAGCGAGACCCGCATCGCGCTTCGTCATGTGCTGCCCAACACGCTGGCGCCCCTGATCGTGCTGGCGACCGCGCAGCTCGGCTCGACCATCCTCACCGAGGCCTCGCTGTCGTTTCTCGGCCTCGGCATTCCCGAACCCTATCCGTCCTGGGGCCGCATGCTGTCGGAATCGGCGGCGGAATATGTCCGCACCGCGCCGTGGCTGGTGATCTTCCCGGGCGTCGCGATCAGCCTTGCGGTGTTCGGCACCAATCTGTTCGGCGATGCGCTCCGCGACATCCTCGACCCGAGGCAGCGCGGCTGATGACCGAGGCGCAGAAGGATGACATGGTTCTCGATGTGAAGAACCTGCAGACGGTGTTCTTCACCAATTCGGGACTGTTCCGCGCGGTCGACGACGTCTCGTTCAGCGTTCGCCGTGGCGAGACGCTGGCGATCGTCGGCGAATCCGGCTGCGGCAAGAGCGTGACCGCGCTGTCGGTGATGCGGCTGGTGCCGGACCCGCCGGGCCGGGTGGTCGGCGGCTCGGTGACGCTGGAAGGCACCGATCTGCTTGGCCTCGAGGAAGCCGAGATGCGCAAGATCCGCGGCAACCGCATCTCGATGATATTTCAGGAGCCGATGACCTCGCTCAATCCGGTGATGCGGATCGGCGATCAGATCACCGAAGTGCTCCGCCTGCATCGCGAAATGACGTCCAGGGAGACCTGGGCGAAGGCGGTCGAAATGCTGCGCCTCGTCCGCATCCCCGAGCCGGAACGCCGCGCGCTGGAATATCCGCATCAGCTTTCCGGCGGCATGCGACAACGCGCGATGATTGCGATGGCGCTGGCGTGCCGGCCGGCGCTGCTGATCGCGGACGAGCCGACGACCGCGCTCGACGTGACGATCCAGGCGCAGATCCTGGCGCTGATCGTCGATCTGCAGAAGACGCTCGGCACCGGGCTGATCCTGATTACTCACGACCTCGGCGTCGTGGCGCAGACTGCGCAGCGCGTCATCGTGATGTATGCCGGCAAGAAGGTCGAGGAAGCGACCGTGGAGGACCTGTTCGAAAACCCGAGGCATCCCTACACGCGCGGGCTGATGGCCTCGATGCCGGCGGTGATTTCATTTGGCGCCAAGACCGACGCACGGCTGAACGAAATTCCCGGCATGGTACCGTCGCTGACGAATCTGCCGCCGGGCTGCGCCTTTGCGCCGCGCTGCAGCCTCGCTATCGATCGCTGCCGCGCAGAATACCCGCCGCTGCAGGAAGTCGACAGCGATCACTTCGCAGCGTGCTGGCGTGCGGCGGAATTGGTGGGTGCGCCATGACCTATCAACGGCCCCTGCTTGAAGTCACCGACCTCGTCAAGCACTACGCGGTGCGCGGTGGCGTGTTGCGACGTCGCATCGGCACGGTGCACGCCGTCGATGGCGTCAGCTTCTCCGTCGGCAAGGGCGAGACGCTGGGGCTGGTCGGCGAGTCCGGCTGCGGCAAATCGACGGTCGCGCGCAGCGTGCTGCGGCTGGTGGAGCCGTCCTCCGGCGCCATCAAGCTCAATGGCACCGACATCACCGGCCTGAGCAAGGCCGAGATGCGGCCGCATCGGCGCTCGATGCAGATCGTGTTCCAGGACCCGTTCGCCTCGCTCAATCCGCGCATGACAGCGGGCGATATCGTCGGCGAACCGCTCGCCGTGCACGGCCTCGCAACCGGTCGCGCGCAACAGGAACGCGTCGCCGAACTGTTCGCGCAGGTAGGCCTGCGGGCGGACCAGATGAAGAACTATCCGCATCAGTTCTCCGGCGGACAACGGCAGCGCATCTGCATCGCGCGCGCGCTGTCGCTCGGGCCGAGTCTCATTGTGTGCGACGAGCCGGTATCGGCACTCGACGTCTCGATCCAGGCGCAGGTGATCAACCTGTTGATCGACCTGCAGCGCAAGAACGATTTTTCGTACCTGTTCATCGCGCACGATCTCGCCGTCGTCGCCCATATCAGCCACCGCGTCGCCGTGATGTATCTCGGGCGCATCGTCGAGATCGCGGACAAGAGCGAGTTGTTTGCCAACCCGCGTCATCCCTACACGCAGGCGCTGCTGGCCTCTGTCCCGATCGCCGATCCCAAGGCAAAACGCCTTGCGCCCATGGTCGACGGCGACGTTCCAAGTCCCATCAACCCGCCCTCCGGATGCGCCTTCCACACCCGCTGCCGCTACGCCATGGACCGCTGCAAGGTGGAGCGGCCCGCGCTGGTTGGGGCCGGCGAACGCCATCAGGTGGCGTGCTGGCTGAATGAAGGGACGGGGCGGCCGGAGTGAACGTGTAGGGTGGGCAAAGCGCAGCGTGCCCACCATCTTTTCGCGCAGCAAGAATGGTGGGCACGTCGCTACGCTCCTTTGCCCACCCTACGAAGCTAAGCGAGCGCCGCGATCTCCACGACGATCCTGCCCGTCGTCACCTGCTCACCCTCGGCGACATCGATGGCTGACACCGTGCCGGCGACGCCCGCCGTATGCACGTGCTCCATCTTCATCGCTTCCAGCGTCATCACAGGCTGGCCGGCGGCAACCTGCTCACCCGGCTTGACCAGCACCGCCACCACGCGACCGTTCATCGCCGCGCGCACCTTGCCGTCGCCGCCGGCCGCCGCGGCCGACACCGGTGCTGCCAGCGTCAGGTCGCGAACGGCCATCGTGGCGCCGCGGTGCAGAACATAGAGCCGGTCGCCATCGCGCAGGAACCTCGCCGATTCCATCATGCCGTCGGTACGGAATCGGATCGCGTCGAGCCCGAGTTCGTCAATCTCGAACCACTGTTCGCCGCCTTCGAGGCCCGCGATATAGCTCCCATCGCGCTCCCGCACGATATCCACCTCAAGCACACCACGGCCGAGATCGATCCGCATCGTCAGCGGAAACGTCGCTGCCAGACTTCGCCCGGCGCGCCAGGGCGGTGCGTGTGGGTTGGTGACGTAGAGCAACAAGGCGGCCAGCGCAGCTTCCGCCTTGTCGTCCGCGCGGGGCGCCAGCAGTTCATCGCGATGATTGCCGATGAAAGCCGTGGTCGCCTCGCCCTTGGCGAAGACGGCATGACGCAGACAGGAAATCAAAAATCCCTGATTGGTGGTGACGCCGAACGCGGCGGTCTGCTCCAGCCCGCAGATTAGCCGCCCCCGCGCCTCGTTACGATCGGCGCCATGGCTGATGATCTTGGCGATCATGGAATCGTAGAATGGCGGAATCTCGGAACCGGATTGAAGCCCGTGCTCGACGCGGACGCCGTCCGGCATCTGCCACAACGCCATTATGCCGGACTGCGGCATGAAATCATGATTTGCGTCCTCCGAGCACAGCCGCACCTCGATCGCGTGGCCGGAGAATTTGACATCCTCCTGCCTGAGCCCAAGCGGTTCACCCGCGGCGATGCGCAACTGCAGCTCGACCAGATCGAGCCCGGTGATCGCCTCGGTGACGGGATGCTCGACCTGCAGCCGCGTGTTCATTTCCATGAAATAGAACTCACCACCTGGATCGAGCAGGAATTCCAGCGTCCCCGCGCCCTCATAGCCGATCGATTTGACCGCGGCGACCGCAACAGCGCCCATTCGCGCCCGCAGTTCCGGCGTCACCTTCGGCGACGGTGCTTCCTCGATCACCTTCTGGTGCCGGCGTTGCACCGAGCAATCGCGCTCGCCGAGATGGATGGCATTACCGCAGCGGTCGCCGAACACCTGGATCTCGATGTGGCGGGGATCGACGATGGCGCGCTCAAGGATCACGGTGGGATCGCCGAACGCGCCCTGCGCTTCGGAGCGCGCGCTGCGCAACGCGTCCGGGAACGCTGCAGCATCTGCGACCAGCCGCATCCCACGCCCGCCGCCACCGGCGACCGCCTTGATCATGACGGGGAAGCCGATCTTTTCGGCTTCCCGCAACATCACGGCGTCGCTCTGGTCCGCGCCCTGATAGCCGGGCACGATAGGCACGCCGGCCTTCTGCATGATGTCCTTGGCGCCGGCCTTGTTGCCCATCGCCCGAATCGCCTCGGGCGACGGACCGATGAAGACCAGTCCGGCCTCGCGGCAGGCTTGCGCGAAATCTTCGTTCTCGGCGAGGAAGCCATAGCCCGGATGCACCGCGCCGGCGCCGCTGGCCTTGGCGGCGGCAATGATCGCATCGATCCGCAGGTATGACTGCGCCGGCAGCGCCTCCCCAATCCGCACCGCCTGGTCGGCCTCGCGGACATGCAGCGCATCGCGGTCGGCATCGGAATAGACGGCGACCACCCCATAACCTAGCCGCCGCGCCGTGCGCATGACCCGCAGCGCGATCTCACCGCGATTGGCGACCAAAATCTTGAAGAACGGCGTTCGCTTCACTGCTATCCCGCTCATGGCCGCGCGACCGAGAATTGCATGCGCTGGGGCGAGCGGGCTTCGGCCTCACGGCAGATCGCCAGCACCTCGGAAAGCACGCTGCGGGTATCGCGCGGATCGATCACGCCGTCGTCGAGCACCCGCGCGCTGGTCGAGAACACGTCCATCTGGCCGTCGAACACGCCCGTGATCTGCTCCTTCATCGCCTCCAGCTTTTCCTTCTCGATCGGCTTGCCGCGCCGCGCCGCCGCTGCCTCGGTCACGATCGCCATGGTCTCCGCCGCCTGCTCGCCGCCCATCACGGCGGTCTTGGCGTTGGGCCATGAGAAGCAGAAGCGCGGATGGAAGCCACGCCCACACATGCCGTAATTACCTGCGCCGAACGACGCGCCGCAGTAGATCGTGATCTGCGGCACCGTCGCCGAAGTCACCGCCTGGATCATCTTGGAGCCGTGCTTGATCATGCCGGCTTCCTCGTAGGCCTTTCCGACCATGTAGCCGGTGGTGTTGTTCATGTAGAGCAGCGGCGTGCGTGACTGGCAGCAGGCCTGAATGAAATGCGTCGCCTTGTTGGCGCCGGGCACGTCGAGCGGGCCGTTATTGGTGATGATGCCGATCGCCTGCCCCTCGATGCGGGCGTGGCCGCATACGGTGGCAGGTCCGTAATTCGCGCCGAACTCGGTGAAGTCGGAATCATCGACAAAGCGCGCGATCGCCTGCCGCATGTCGACGGGACGCTTGTGGTCCATCGGCATGATGCCGAGTAGTTCCTCGGCGTCGTAGCGCGGCGGCTTGAATGAAGCTTCCGCCGGCTTCGGCCGGTCCCATTCCAGATTGGCCATGATATCGCGCGCGATGCGGAGCGCGTCGCGGTCGTCTTCCGCCAGATAATCGCCGAGACCGGAAATGGAGGTGTGCATCTCGGCGCCGCCGAGCTCTTCCTCCGTTGCGATCTCACCCGTAGCAGCTTTCAACAGCGGTGGGCCGGCGAGGAATGCGCGGGTGCGGCCACGCACCATCACGATATAATCGGATAATCCAGTCTGATAAGCGCCGCCCGCGGTCGACGAACCATGTGTCACGGTGACGACAGGCAACCCAGCCGCCGACAGCCGCGCCAGGTTACGAAAGATATTGCCGCCGCGAATAAAATCCTCGACGCGGTAGCGCAGCAAATTGGCGCCGGCGCTTTCGACCAGTTGCACGTAAGGCAGCTTGTTCTCCAGCGCCAGTTCCTGCACCCGCAACGTCTTGTCGAGGCCGTACGGCTGCAACGCGCCGGCATCGATGCCGGAATCGTTGGCGCTGACCATGCAGCGGATGCCGGAGACGAAACCAATGCCGGCGATCGCTCCGCCACCGGGGATACTCTTGTCGGCGTCGGGCACGTCGAACATGTAGCCCGCAAGAGTGGACAGTTCGAGGAATGGTGAGCCGGGGTCGAGCACCAGCGCCACGCGCTCGCGCGGCAGCAACTGCCCGCGCTTGTGGAAGCGATCCCTTGCCGCGGCCGATGCGGTGCGCGTGCTATCTTCGAGGGCGCGCATGCGCGTGATCAGCGTCAGCATGCCGTCGCGGTTGGCCTGGTAGGCGGCGCTACCAGTCGCGATGGTGTTTTCGAGGACGGCCATAAACTAACTCACTCCGCCATTCCGGGATACGCCGGAGGCTTGGCATTCTCTGATTGACCCAACACGTCGTCACTGCGAGGAGCGTCAGCGACGAAGCAATCCATACTTTTCCCGCCGCGAGATGGATTGCTTCGCTTCGCTCGCAATGACGGCGCTAATGCCTTGTCCCGAAAATCTGTCGCGCTTCGACCGGGCTCGCGATCTCGCGGCCAGCGCGCCGCGCACAGGCGGCAATCGCCTCGATCAATTGCCCGTTCGAGGTCACCTTGGTGCCATCGCCGAGATAGAAAGTATCCTCCAGCCCGGTGCGGAGATGCCCGCCGAGATCGGCGCAGCGCTGGTGCAGCGGCCAGATTTCGGCGCGGCCGATCGCGGTGACCTGCCAATGCGCTTTCGGCAGCTTCAGCTTCAACAGGATCGGCAACAGGTCAGGATCGGCGGGCATGCCGGAGGCGACGCCCATCACGAAGTTGTATTCGAGCGGGCCGGAATACATTCCAGTCTGCCGGTACATGCCGACGCAGCGCACGATGCCGACGTCGAAGCATTCGAACTCGGGGATCGTGCCGGCTTCCTTCATGACGTCGAGATAGTCCTGCACCTTCTCGACCGCGTTATCGAACATCATCGGCGGCCAGGCCCAGGTGTTGTCGGACTTCACCTTCAAATAATTCAGCGAACCCGCATTGCAGGCCGCGATCTCAGGCTTCGTCTCGCGCACGCAGTCGAGCGCGCCCTGATACTTGGGACCCGACGTGCCCGTGGTGTGGTTGATGATGACGCCGGGGCAGGCCTCGCGGATCGCCTGCTGGATTTCCTTGCTGACGCTGACGTCCCAGGACGGCAGATGGCCCTTGTTCGGCTCCTGCTGGCGCAGATGGACATGCATGATGCTGGCGCCGGCGTTGAACGCGGCCTTGGCCTCGCGCGCCATCTGCTCCGGCGTAACCGGCACGTTGTGCTGCTTCGGATCGGTCAGCACGCCGTTCAGCGCGCAGGTAATGACGGCCTTGTCGCCCATGGATCAGCCTTCGATTGCGAGACGCGAGGGATCGCGGAAATATCGTTTGCGATCATGCGTCCGGCATCAGCCGGCTTCTTGCGTCAACCCGCTATTATCGGCACTGGCGCGGCCGTGGCTATAGATCGCCAGATCGCGCGAGCCTGAAAAGATCGCGCGCGGCTTCAAGCCGTAGAAGCGGCGGATCGAGTGGCTGAAATGCGTGGAGTCGGGATAGCCGATATCCTGCGCCAGATGCGCAAGGTTGATGTCCTGGTTGGCGAAATGGAGCAAATGCCGCGCCCGCTTCCAGGCTCGGAACGAACGGAAGGAAATGCCTGTCTCTTCCTTGAACAAATGCAGGAAGCGCGAGGGGGACAAGCCGGCCTCCGCGGCGCAGCTCGCCGCCGTCACTGGCTCGCCGCAGAATTTTCCGATCTGCACGATGGCGCGCGCCACGCGGGCATCGAGTTCGCGCTGTGGCAGGGCCTCGCCGAGGCACAGGGTATCGAATTCGGCGCTGGAGAACTCGTCGCCGGCGTGATGCTCGCGGAGTTCGCGATAGGCGGCGCGGATGCGGCTGGTGAAAGCTTCGCCTTCAGGCCCTGCGAGACGCCGTGCGAGATCTTCCAGTACGCCGGGACGAACGCTTTCCGGTTCGATCACGACGCTGAGCACCGAACGATAATCGCTGGCGATGGTGTGCCTGATGTTCGGCAACAGAGCGACCATTTCACCATGGGTTTCACGGCCATCGGCGGTCGTGAGCCACAGTCCGCCCTCGATCGAGACATAGATGTTGAACGCGCCCGAGCAGCGTTGGCGCGGACGGCCGAGCAGGCCCGCGTAAAAAACGCGCTCCGGGGTGATCAGCATCAGATGACCGGATTTCTGGCCGATGTCGTCCATGGCTCGTCCTCCTCGCGCGGCTCTTTGGCCGCTGCGACGGGGTCAACCATAGCGGAAAATTGGAGTCTGTCACCGATCGGGAGAGGTTAATTCGCGGTCCGAATCGGCACCATTTCAAGCCCGTACGCGCGGCGCCACATTCTGCTCGACGCCGGCCTTGCGTTCCGCGGCAACGGCGCGCTTGTACCCGTCACGTTCCTGCAACCGGGCCCAATAGGCGGCGACATTGGGGCCGAAATCCTTGGCGAGCCCGATATTGCCGGCCAGCCGCAACGCATAGCCGTTGACGATATCGGCCGCGGTGAATCGACCGGCGCACAAGGTTTCGGCATTCGCGGTGGCTGCCTCGACAGCGCGCAGCCGGCCGAGGAACCATTTCGCGTAATCGCCGGCAACTTGCGGGTTCCGTCGTTCTTCCGGTTCGAGCTGGCTGTATCGCAGCACCAGCGTTTGCGGAAAAGTCAGTGTGGCGTCGCTGAAATACATCCAGTTCAGGAACGCGCCGTAGGCGGGGTCGTCCTGCCCGACCACAAGCGGTGTCGGGCCATACTTGGTGCCAAGGTAATAACAGATGCCGGAGGATTCCGTCATTTTGGTCTCGCCGTCGATCATGAAGGGAATGGTGCCGAGCGGATTGATCGCAAGATATTCCTTGGCGAACACCCGCGGCGGGAACGGCAACATCTTCAACTCATACGGCAAGCCCATCTCTTCCAGCATCCAGAGCGGACGGAATGAGCGTGCGCCGTCGCAGTGATAGAGCGTGATCATCAGGCGTTCCTCATCGTTACTTCTGATCGTTTCTTATTAGCTTTTAGGCAGTGTGCCCATCATCTTGCACAGCACCGTCAGCATAACCTCGTCGGCGCCGCCGCCGATCGAGGTCAGGCGGCTGTCGCGATAGGCCCGGCTCACCGGCGTCTCGTTCATAAAGCCCATGCCGCCCCAGAACTGCAGGCAGGCGTCGGTGAGTTCGCGGCCCAACCGGCCTGCCTTGAGTTTGGCCATGGTGGCGAGCCGCGTCACGTCCTCGCCCGCGACCAGCGCCTCCGCGGCGCGGTAGATCAGCGCGCGCAGCAGTTCGACCTCGGTCTGCATCTCCGCCAGCTTGAAATGGACGGTCTGGTTGTCGAGGATCGACTTGCCGAACGCTTTTCGGTTGCGGGTGTATTCGATGGTCTCGGCGATGATGAACTCATGCGCCTTGAGGCAGGCCGCCGCGCCCCACAGCCGCTCCTCCTGGAACTGCACCATCTGGTAGGTAAAGCCCTTGCCTTCCTCGCCGATGCGGTTGCGCTTGGGCACCCGGACATTGTCGAAGAAGATCTGCGCGGTGTCGGATGAGCGCATGCCCATCTTGTCGAGCTTGCGCGCGACCTGCACGCCCTTGGTCTTCATCGGCACGCAAATGAGAGACTTGTTGCGATGGACCTGATCGTCGCTGGTATTGGCGAGCAGGCATATCCAGTCAGCCTGCACGCCATTGGTGATCCACATCTTGCCGCCGTTGATGACGTAGTCATCGCCATCAGAGCGCGCCTGCGTCTTGATCGAGGCGACATCGGAGCCGGCGCCGGGCTCGGAGACGCCGATACAAGCCACCGCATCGCCGGCAATCGCGGGTGCGAGAAACTCGCGGCGCACTTCGTCTGAACCAAACCGCGCCAGCGCGGGCGTCGCCATGTCGGTCTGCACCCCGATCGCCATCGGCACGCCGCCGCAGGTGATGGCGCCGAGTTCTTCCGCCATCATCAGCGCGTAGGAGTAATCGAGCCCCTGGCCGCCGAACTCGACCGGCTTGTTGAGGCCGAGAAAGCCGAGATCGCCGAGCTTCTTGAACAGCTCATGCGCGGGGAAGATGTCGTTCTTCTCCCATTCATCGACGAACGGATTGATCTCGACGGCGATGAACTTTTGCAGAATGCGGCGAGGTTCGTCGTGGTCGGCGGTGAAGAGCATTTTGTTTCCCTGTCGTTCCGGGGCGGCGCGAAGCGTCGAACCCGGAACCTCGACATTGTGTAACTCATCTCCAGATTCCCCGATGTGCAATTGCACATCTGAGGTTCGCGCTTCGCGCGCCCCGGAATGACGGCTAGAGCCCCATCTGCCTCGAAGCGAGATCCTTCATGATCTCCTCGGTGCCGCCGCCGATGGCGTTGACCTTGACCTCGCGGTAGATGCGCTCAACCTTGACGCCGCGCATGAAGCCGGCGCCGCCAAAAATCTGCACGGCCTCGGAGGCGCAGAACGCCATGGTCTGGGTCGCCTGGTTCTTCATCATGCAGATTTCGGCAACCGGGCTCTCGCCCTGCCCGAGCCGCCATGCCAGCATTTCCAGCATCGCCTGCGACGCCGTGATCTTCTGGGCCATGTCGACCAGCTTGTGGCGGATCACCTGGTGCTCCGCGATCGGCTTGCCGAACGTCTTGCGCTCCTTGGCGTACGCAATCGCGTCCTCGACGCAGACGCGGGCGTAAGCCGTGCAGCTCGCCGCCATGCCCATGCGCTCGCTGTTGAAATTATGCATGATGATCTTGAAACCCTGACCCTCCTCGCCGATCAGATTTTCGGCCGGCACACGGCATTCGTCGAAATGCAGCGTGGCGGTGTCGGAAGCCCACCAGCCCATCTTCTTCAGCTTCGTGCGCGACAGGCCCGGCGTGTCGCCCTCGATCAGCAACAGACTGACTCCCCCCGGTCCCTCGCCGCCGGTACGCACCGCAACCGTCAGATAATCGGCCCGCATTCCCGAGGTGATAAACGTCTTTTCGCCGCTGACGACATAATGGTCGCCGTCACGCCGCGCCTTGGTTTTGAGATTGGCGACGTCGGAGCCGCCGCTGGGCTCGGTGATCGCGAGCGCGGAGATTTTCTCGCCCGACAGCACCTGCGGCAGCACCCGCGCCTTGATCTCGGGCCGCGCGGCGCGCGCGATCGGAGGCGAGCCGATGGTGTGGCTCATCAGGCTCGAACTGACCCCGCCGGCGCCGGCGTGCGCCAGCTCCTGCGATGCCACGATTTTCATGAACTGGTCGGCAACCACACCGCCATATTCTTCCGGGAAACCGAGCCCGAGCAGCCCGATCTCGGACGCCTTGCGATATAGCTCGCGCGGAAACTCGCCGGCCTCGTCCCATTCATGGGCATAGGGCTCGATCTCGCGCGCCACGAAGCGGCGCATCACGTCGCGGAACGCCTCATGTTCGGCCGTATAGAACGGGCTTTGCACCCCTGTGCGCTCCAGCATGCTTTCCTCCCGGAGAAATCACGATGCCCCGATTTGGCCCGCGCAAACTTGCGTTGAGCGGCTGGCATCGTCTTGCAGGCGCGGCCGCCGCACCAGCAAACCCGACGCGTGCGGTGTCCAGCAACTGAACGCAAGACCGGTCCCCGAGCATGCCCTAGCCTTGGTTCAAAACCAATAACAACATTGTCGGCCATTCGCCGGGGAGGATGAAGCATGATCCGATCGAGCAAGTTCGTCCCGGCCTTCTTTTCTGCGCTGCTCTCCCTCACTGCTGCGACGACAGTGTCAGCTCAGCAACCCGGCATATCAGACACCGAGATCAAGTTCGGCAACATCATGCCGTATAGCGGCCCGGCGTCGGCGCTCAGCGTCACCGGCAAGGCCTTTGCGGCCTATTTCGACCTGATCAACGAGAAAGGCGGCGTCAACGGACGCAAGCTCAACATGATCTCGCTAGACGACGGTTTTTCGCCGCCGAAGACGGTCGAGGCGACGCGCAGGCTGGTCGAGAATGACGGCGTCGCCTTCATGTTCGGAACCATGGGCACCGCGCCGAGTTCGGCGACGGCAAAATATCTCAACGGCGCCAAGGTGCCGCATCTGTTCCTGATCAGCTCCGCATCGAAATGGAACGATCCGGTCAACCAGCCCTGGCTGATGGCGCTGCCCTGGGCGCCCAACTATGTCGAGGAAGCCGGCATCGAGGTGCGCTTCGCCCGCGCCAAGAATCCCAATGCGCGCTTTGCGATCCTTTATCAGAACGACGACGCCGGAAAGGACTATCTGCGCGGCGTCAAGGAAGCGCTTGGGGCGGATGCCGACAAGGTGATCGCGATGGCTGCGAGTTTCGAGGTCGCCGATCCCACGGTGGATTCGCAGATCCTCACGCTCGCCAATACCAAGGCCGACGTCTTCCTGATCTACAGCGTGACGCCGCGTGCGTGTGCGCAAGCGATCCGAAAAGCCTACGAAACCGGCTGGCGTCCGATGCGTTTCATCTCCTCCGGCTGCGCCAACAAGGAAACCGTGATGGTGCCGGCCGGGCTCGAAGCCGCGACCGGCATCATGTCGGTCGGCGCGCTAAAGCCCTATTCGGCTGACTCCACCGACGCGGACCTGGTCGCCTATCGGGATTTCATGAAAGCGCGGCTGCCCAATATCGATCCGGCCAATCTGGCGGCAGGCTATGGCTACATGGTGGCCCAGGCGCTGGTCGTGGTGCTCACTCAGTGTAAGAACGACCTGAGCCGCGAAAACATCATGGCGCAGGCGGCCAATCTCAAGGGCGTCGCGCTGCCGATGCTGATGCCCGGGGTCAAGCTCAACACCTCCCCGACGGACTATCGTCCAATCAAGGACGGCTACATGGTCGAGTTTCGCGACAACCAGTTCAACGTGATCAGCGAATTGCTGAGGGGTTCGTGAAGAGGTGCAGGGTCAGACCTCGCCGTCTCGCGCCTTATCAAGAGAGATGCCTAACCCCACCAGGTGTGTATCCACGAATTGCGCCAACTGTTGGCGCAGCTTTTCCGGCGGCACCGCGACCATTCGCTCTTCCAGGCCGAGCGAAATGATGCCGTGCACGGCGGAGAACATCATGCGCGCCAGCAACGCCACCTCTTCCGGATTCCGGTCGGGCAGGAGCCGGACCATCGGCTCATGCATCAGCGCAAACGCCTGCATCACCATCAGCAGAATGTCTTCGGGGAAAGGCCGGTCGTCCTCCATCCGGTGTTCGAACAGCGAGCGCAAAAGATTGGCGTGATCGGCAGCGAACGCCAGGTAGGTCTCGGCCAATCCGTGGAGCTGGCGGACCGGGTCTTCGGCAGGGACCGCGACCAGGCGGGCGGTCAGCGCCCGAACCGTCTCGCGATTCACGGTCAGGATCAGGCCGTCGAAGTCTCCGAACTCGTTATAGACGCTTCCGATCGAGCAATCGGCGGCCTCCGCGACATCCCGAACTTTCAATGATCTCAATCCGTTAGTGGCAATCAAGCCGCGCGCAATCTCGATCATGAGATGGCGCCGCAAAGTTTTTTTGCGTTCCCGCAAAGATTCTTCTTGAGCACTGCTCACGTTTGGCCTATATATTTTGAACAATGTTCATTTTCAACCCGGAGGCTACCCAAATGCAAACCCTCGTTTCCCAACTGGCCACCACTTTCGTCGACGATGCCATCGAACTCGTGAAGGGATTTGGCAAGGCTATCACCCAAATCGCCACCGCGCCGATTGAGCGCATTGCCAATGCCTGCGACGTCGGCGGCGTTCTGGCCCGCCGGCAGTCGGCGCGTCGCCTGCGCGCGATGATGAAAGCCCATCGTCCTCGCAACGCCTGGAAGCGCTCGCTGTCACCGTTTGCCTCCCTGCACTACTTGACCTGAGGCGCCGCCGCTTTCGTTCAAATGTGTCTCCGATCGTAAGAAAGGGATCACTATGCCGCGGCAATTCATTCACCGGGTCCCGCGCAACAATATCCGGATAACTTTCCGTACAACCTTTCAATGCAACCGTGCCCGGTGGCCACTTCGCGCATTGGTCACAACCTGCGCGCGACCGACGACGCTCAAATTAGCAGCTCACGATTTTTAGACCGCATCCGGGATTGCCCGGCCGAAGTAACAGGAAATACTCATGATCAAGGAATTGCTGTCCTCTCACCGCTTCGCCCCGCTGTTCTGGTCGCAATTCTGTTCGGCATTGAACGACAATGTGCTGAAGAATGCGCTCGTCATCATGCTGCTCTATGGCGTGGCCGCCGAAGAGGGCGCTCCACTGGTGACGCTGGCCGGTGCGGTCTTCATCTTTCCCTTTTTCGTGCTTTCGGCGCTCGGCGGCGAACTGGCCGACAAATTCGTCAAAATGACCGTCGCGCGGCGCCTGAAGTTCGCCGAAATATTTGCCGCCTGCTTTGCGGCCGCCGGCTTCTATATGCATTCGATCCCATTGCTGTTCGTGGCGCTCGCGCTGTTCGGCATGATAGCCGCACTGTTCGGCCCGGTGAAATACGCGATCCTTCCCGACCAGCTTTCGGTTTCCGAACTCGCAACCGGCAACGCCCTTGTCGAGGGCGCGACCTTCATGGCGATCTTGATCGGCACGATCGCCGGCGGTCTGTTTATCGCAGGCGCCTCCCATATGGGATGGATTTGCCTGGCCGTGGTCGGGCTGGCGATCCTGTCCTGGGCATTCGCGGCCCGTATCCCCGTGAGCCAGCCATCCGCGCCTGATCTGCCGATCACAGCCAATCCCTGGACCTCCACCGTTCAGCTTTTGAAGACGCTCTACGCCGAACCGCGCCTGTGGGACGGCATGCTGATCGTGTCCTGGTTCTGGATGGTCGGCGCGATCGTGCTGTCGCTGCTGCCCGCGCTGGTCAAGGGCGGCGTCGGCGGCACCGAAGGTGTCGTGACGGTCTGCCTCGCCGTGTTCGCGATCGGTATTGCCGCGGGCTCGCTGCTTGCCGCGCAGCTCAGCCACGTGCGCCCGAATCTCGCGCTGGTGCCGATCGGCGCCATCGTGATGGGCATCGTCGGCCTCGATCTGGCCTGGGCCATCGGAAGCACGGTGCGCGGAGTAGACGTAACAGCCGCTGCATTCACCACCTCCTTCGCCGGCGTCCGGATGCTGGCCGACTTCTTCCTGTTCGCGGTTGGCGGCGGCTTGTTCGTGGTACCGTCGTTCGCCGCGGTCCAGGCATGGTCCGCGCCGTCGGAACGGGCCCGCGTGATCGCGGCCGGCAACGTGCTGCAGGCTGCCTTCATGGTGGTCGGCTCGCTGTTCGTCGCGGGATTGCAGGCGCTTGGTCTTCCGGTCGCCTGGATCTTCTTCGGCCTTGCAATCGCAAGCTTTGGCTCGGTCTGGTTCGTGCTCAATAAATGGGGCCGCGAAGGCGTGCGTGACTTCGGCGCGCTGCTGTTTCGTGCGCTGTTCCGCGTCGAGGTCCGCGGCATGGAGAATCTGCCGCCGGCCGGCACCCGCATGCTGATCGCGCCGAACCATGTCAGCCTGATCGATGGCCCGCTGCTGCACGCCACGCTGCCGATCGACGCCAGCTTTGCCGTCGACACCGGGATTTCCAAGGCGTGGTGGGCGAAGCCGTTCCTGAAACTGACCAAGCACTACACCATGGATCCGAGCAAGCCGCTGGCGGCGCGCGACCTGATCAAGCTGGTGGCGTCGGGCGAGCCCGTGGTGATTTTTCCCGAGGGTCGCATCACGGTGTCGGGCTCGCTGATGAAAGTCTATGACGGCACCGCGATGATCGCCGACAAGGCCGATGCGGTCGTTGTGCCCGTCCGCATCGAGGGCGCGCAGCGTTCGCATCTGAGCTACCTGAAGAACGGCGAGATCAAACGCTCGTGGTTCCCCAAGGTGACGATCTCGATCCTGCCGCCGGTCAAATTGCCGGTCGACCCGTCGTTGAAAGGCAAGACCCGCCGCAATGCGGCAGGCGCGGCGCTGCAGGACGTCATGATCGATGCCATGGTCAAGAACGCCATGCTGGATCAGACCCTGTTCGAAGCGCTGGCGCATGCCTATCGCGACCGCGATACCGGCAAGCCGATCATTGAGGACGCACTCGGCACCAGGCTAACCTATCGCAAGCTGATCCTTGGCGCCCAGGTGCTGAGCCGCAAGCTGGAGAACGGCACCACGGCCGGCGAGAATGTCGGCGTGCTGCTGCCGAACTCGGCCGGTGTCGCCGTCGTGTTCATGGCGCTGCAGAGCATGGGCCGGGTGCCCGCGATGCTCAATTTCTCCGCCGGCCCGGTCAATGTGCTGGCGGCGATGCAGGCCGCGCAAGTCAAGACCGTGCTGACCTCGAAGGCCTTCATCGAGAAGGGCAAGCTCGACAAGCTCATTGCAGCCATCGCCGGCCAGGCCAGGGTCGTATATCTCGAGGATATCAGAACCTCGATCGGTGCGCTCGATAAGGTCCGCGGCCTGCTCGCCGGCACCGCACCCCGCGTCGCCCGCAAGGCGGACGATCCGGCGGTCATCCTGTTCACGTCAGGGTCGGAAGGCACGCCCAAGGGTGTCGTGCTCTCCCATCGCAACATCCTCGCCAATGCGGCACAGGCGCTGGCGCGGGTCGATGCCAATGCCAATGACAAGGTGTTCAACGTGCTGCCCGTGTTCCACTCCTTCGGCCTGACGGGCGGGATGATGATGCCGATGCTGGCCGGCATTCCGATCTTCATGTATCCGTCGCCGCTGCATTACCGGATCGTGCCGGAACTGATTTACCAGACCGGCGCCACCATCCTGTTCGGCACGGATACTTTCCTGTCCGGCTATGCGCGCTCGGCCCATGCCTACGACTTCCGCACCCTGCGCCTCGTGATCGCCGGCGCGGAAGCGGTGAAGGACCGCACCCGGCAAGTGTATATGGAGCGCTACGGCATCCGCATCCTCGAAGGCTACGGCGTCACCGAGACCGCGCCCGTGCTCGCGATGAACACGCCGATGGCGAATCGTCCGGGCACCGTCGGCCGGCTGTCGCCGCTGATGGAAGCCCGCCTCGATCCGGTCCCCGGCATCGAGGAAGGCGGACGTCTGTCGGTGCGCGGGCCCAACGTCATGCTGGGATATCTCCGTGCGGAAAACCCCGGTGTGCTGGAATCGCTCGCCGGCGGCTGGCACGACACCGGCGACATCGTCACCATCGATGCGGCCGGTTTCATCGCCATCAAGGGCCGCGCCAAACGCTTCGCCAAGATTGCCGGCGAGATGGTCTCGCTGTCGGCGGTCGAAGCCATGGCCGCAGCGCTGTGGCCGCAGGCGATGTCGGTTGCGGTATCGATTCCCGATGCACGCAAGGGCGAGCGGATCGTGCTCCTGACCACGCAGAAGGATGCCGAGCGCTCGGCGATGCAGCGCCAGGCCA
Organism: Bradyrhizobium sp. SRL28; assembly: GCF_018596315.1. Lineage (GTDB taxonomy): Bacteria > Pseudomonadota > Alphaproteobacteria > Rhizobiales > Xanthobacteraceae > Bradyrhizobium. The sequence goes on from NZ_JAHEAG010000012.1 coordinate 173,473, forward strand.
AGACCGTGGGCGCGTCCGAACTGGCGGTGCCGGCGGATATCCGCGTGGTCGGCAACGTGCCACTGCTGGGCTCCGGCAAGACCGACTATGTCGGCGCGACCAGGCTCGCCAAGGAGCTTGCGACGCCGGCCGAGCCGGTGCAGCAACAGGAAGTCGCTGAACAGGAAGTCGCATAAATTTATCGCGTCGCCGCGGGATCAATGACGATCCTGCGGCGGCTACGTGCGCCTCCAACAAGCGCCGCGCGCATGGATTGCCTACACTTAGCAACATTCGGCTTACATTTTTCTCGCCTGCGGCCTATCCTCGACGTTTCTGCCCGCGTTGGCGGCCCGCTAATCGGCGGCCGCATCAGGGGGTCCGCAGTTTGCGCTATCTCTTCGAGGAGTACGCGTTCGACACCGCCCGTCGCGAACTTTGTCGCGGACCGGATGTGATTGCTGTCACCCCACAGGTGTTTGATCTCCTTGCTTATCTGATCCATCACCGGGAGCGTGTCGTCACCAAGGACGATCTCATCGGCGCCATCTGGAATGGACGCATCGTGTCCGATGCGGCACTGACGACCCGCCTGAATGCCGCCCGCTGCGCCATCGGCGATTCCGGCGAGGAGCAGCGCCTGATCAAGACCTTGCCGCGTAAGGGATTCCGTTTCGTCGGACAGGTGCGGGAGGCGCGAGAAGTTGCGAGCCCAAATCCGGGCGATGCGCCCGAGAGCGCTCCTGCAGTTCCCGACAAGCCCTCCATCGCCGTGCTGCCGTTCGCGAACATGTCTGGCGATCCCGAGCAGGAGTACTTCGCGGACGGGATGGTTGAGGAGATCACTACCGCGCTTTCGCGGACGGGATGGTTGTTCGTGATCGCTCGCAATTCGAGTTTCACCTTCAAGGGCAAAGCCGTCGACATCAAGGAAGTCGGGCGCAGGCTTGGCGTGCGCTATGTCCTTCAGGGGGCGGTGCGCAAGGCGTCGGGGAAAGTTCGCATCACGGGCCAGTTGATTGAAGCGGCTACCGGCGCGCACATTTGGGCGGACAAGTTCGAGCGTGACATGACAGACATTTTCGCGTTGCAGGACGAAGTCACGCTCGCCGTTGTCTCAGCTATTCAGCCAAAGTTGTTTCAAGCAGAAATTGCACTGGCATCGCGGCGGCGACCGGAAGACCTCACCGCGTATGATCTTTATCTCCGGGCTGTACAGCAAGCCGGCCGATCGACCCGCGAAAGTTTGGCCGAGGCACTCCGACTGGTCCAGCGCGCCCTGGAGCTTGACCCCGGGTTTGCTGGTGCCGCCGCTCTGGCAGGTGCCTGTTACTCGGAAAACGTGCTAAGGAACTATGCCATCGATCCTCAATTCGAACGCAAGGAAGCCGTTCGGCTCATGCGCTTGGCATTGAGCCTCGACGATGGTGATCCAGGCACACTAGCAAGTGCTGCCTCGATCTCGGCACTTTTGGTCGGCGATTGTGAGACCGAGATCGAGATGTCCGACCGGGCGGTTGCGCTCAACCCGAATTCCTATCACACGTGGCACTGCAGAGGCTGGGTCTATAAGGTTGCGGGGCAGCCAGAGGAAGCGATCCGGAGCTTTGAACGTGCCATGCGAATGAGCCCGGTAGACCCGCAAACATTCACGGCGCTTACCGGGATGGGATTTGCCTTTATTGAGCTTCGTCGCTTTGACGAGGCCATCGTTGCAGGGAAGAAAGCCCTGCGCCAGAACCCTTCCTATCCAGGACCATACCGCTGCCTCGCGTCCGCTTTCGCCCATCTCGGACGCGACGCCGAGGCCCGTGAGGCGGCGGCCGGTATGCTTGAGCTCGACCCCACTTTCACAATATCGGCGTGGATCGCTCGGAGCCAGCTACCAATAAATGCGAAGCTGATGATTGAGGGTTTTCGCAAAGCGGGGTTGCCCGAGTAGCTCTCCAATGTCCACGAGGTGATCGAATAGCGGCACTCTTCTGCGGCGCATGAGTCCGGAGTTGGCACTTTTCGGACCTGACAGGCCCGGCTGGCGACGTCTGTTCTTGAGGGTAAAGCGGACTGCCCAGTTGCGCCCGGACTTCCGAGTTTGACCCGTTGCAGAAGTCAGGTCACCAGACTTCTTGTGACGCACAACGTTGCCTCTGCGGTGTGATACGGCACCCATCGTCGGCCTAGGAGTGGTGGGGCAGATGAGGCATCAGGTGAGTCAGGTCAACCGCCTCCGAAGGTGGACGGGTCATGAGTTCTAATCGCCTCCGGAGGTAAGGGCGGATAGCCTGGAAACTTGTAGCAGCTCGGAGGGACGCACATACCTTGGCTGGGCTGAATGGTGACATGGTGGCTCGTGCGGAAGTGACGCACCGTTTCGGCGTTGGCAGAAGCACACAGGGTGATCAACAGGCCGAAGGCCAAAGCGGAACGCATCATAGTCAATCCTATCGAACGAGCCCCGTTGATGTGCATACGAGCGGCCACGATCCCAAGGTGTAGCGGCTTCAGGACCGATCAAATTGGCGGGATCATAGGGCACACCGCGGATGCCGCTGTCGATTTCGCTTCTGGCCCGTAGCCGACATCCTGGCCTGCAGCCGCCATGTCGGCCCCCAAAGGCAAACCGGACGTGGGGCCGACAGCTCGGCGTGTTGATTTAGATCAAGACAGACATTCTGCTTGCGTTATCTGTTTGACCGTTTCGCCCACAATGGGATGCTCACGCTCAACCACGGAGGCTCATCCATGCCCACCTATATATCCCTAATCAACTTCACTCAGAAGGGTGCCGAGGCGATCAAGGACGGGCCCAAGCGCCTCGAAGCGGCAAAGCAACGCTTCCGCGATGCGGGGGCCGAGTTAAAAGCCTTTTACCTCGTAACGGGCCAATATGATGCCGTGTCCATTGTTGAAGCACCGAACGACGAAGTTGTCGCCAAGCTCGCCTTGGGGACCGCGACCCTCGGATTTGTACGGTCGCAGACTTGTCGGGCGTTCGCAGAGGACGACTACAAGAAGATAGTTGCGTCCTTGTAAGCGAACTTCATCTCTCAAATACAAAGCCCCGGCCTCGCGCCGGGGTTTTGTTTGATGACGCATGTCAGCTCTGTGCCTTTCGTGTCATGTCACGCGCGCGCAACAATTCGATCGCTTTGAAGCCAACGCGGACATCAAATGGCGGGCAGGACCGGCCTGCTTGGTTGCGAATGTGAAGGTTTGCGGATGCCGGCCCCGTGATGGTGGCACGGCACACGCCGGGGGCCGGCGTACGCAAACCTACAAGGGAGGAAACCGCGGGAGGTACGGCGAGGCCGTGGGTCAGACGCTATGGGGATTTCGGCGCCGGCGGCCTTTCGCTGAGGTCTGTTGAACGCTCGGCAACACCGGCAGCTTGCGCGGGGCACGGACGAATGTCGTGCGTTCCACAAGGTCGGGTCGACCGAGCGTGACTTTGAAGAAGAACCGTAGTGTCGAGACCGTCTGGTTGACAGTGGGGACGCCAACACCGCTCGCCGTGACCCAAAGCCGCCTTTGGCAATGGGCGTCACTCGTGGTGCAGCATTCTGCTATTGTGGTTTTTTCATTGTTGAATG
>NZ_JAHEAG010000120.1 GCF_018596315.1 Bradyrhizobium sp. SRL28
CGCGTCCCCAAATATCGTCTCCGGCAGAATCGCAGCTGCCACTTCAGCCTGATCTGAGTTTCCGGTGAGCGTGATCATCGGACGACTTCTCCTCAGTCCATGCGCCTTTATAGAGGAGACTACGCATGTATTGTGCCAAAGGAGAAATCGTTCTCAGTCAGTATGATAGCCCTAACACTGCTATGTCACATATCCGACATCGTCGGACATCTAACGTACTTGCGCTATCCACTCAGCTATCGGGATCTGGATGTTTCGCGAGCATGGCTTCGAGGTGGATCACAGCACGATCAACCGCTGGGTCTTGGCCTGCGCGCCGATGATCGAGAGACGGCTTCGTTAGTTTCGCCGTCAACATTGTGGATCGGTCCGGATTGACGAGACCTACGCCAAGATCCGCGGCAAATGGCACTATCTGTATCGGGCCATCGACAAACACGGAAACCCGGTGAATTTTCTGCTCACAGCAAAGCGCGATCTCGATGCTGCCAAACGGTTCTTCCGCAAGATGCTGAAAGACGAGCCCTTGTTCTCTCCACAAAAGATCGGCACGGATGATGCCAATACCTTCCCGTCGGCGATCAAAACTTCAGCCGACGATGGGCTGCTGCATCCCGATCCTGTGCATTATGTCACCAAGCATCTCCAGCAAGGCATTGAGAGCGACCACTTCCGGGTGAAGAAGAACATGCCGAAGATCGGCGGCTTCCAATCCTTCAACACGGCGCGGCGAACGATTGCCGGTTTGAGGCGATGCTGTGGCTTTCTGTAGAGGAGAGCGCTTGTGGCGAATGCAGGTGTAAGAGGTCCGCCGATCGAGCCGTTGGTGCTGAGTGCGCAGGAGCGGACGTACTCTGGAGAGTGGCTGCCGAACTCGGCATTCATGAACACACCGTTGGCAAGTGGCGCCGTCGATTTTTGAAGGATCGCGTAGAGCCTGACCGGCGGAGCCGGACCCGCAGTTGCACACGCCCCTCGCCGTTGGGCGAAGATCGTCGCAGGGCACGCGCTCTGCAAGCGGAGGTTAAAGCGTTTGCCGAGAAAGCGCGAATACGGCGTCAGCGCCGAGGCCCGCCAACGCATTCTCGGTCTTGCCGAGCAGCTGCCACGAATCTGGAACGACTCGCGCGTCGACTTCCGTGAGCGCAAACGCATCGTGCGCCTGCTCATCGATGACGTGACGTTGATCAAAGCGCAGAAGATCACCGCCCATGTGCGTCTGTCCGGCGGGGCTACGCGCACATTGGAACTCGAGCGGCCGCTGCCTATCGCCCAGCTGCGCAAGTTCAAGCCCGAGCTTGTCGCGACCGTCGACCGGTTGCTCGATCAGCATTGCGACCGCGAGATTGCCGACATTTTGAACTGTGACGGATGGCGCACCTGGGAAGGCAAGCCCTTCAACCCGAAGAAGGTCGCGTTCATTCGCGGCGCCTACAAACTGGCAAGCCGGTACGATCGGTTGCGCCGCCGCGGCATGCTCACGACGCGCGAGGTCGCCGCGAAGTTTGGCATCTCGGAGACGGCCGTGCACGAGTGGGGTCGACAGGGGCTGATTACGAAGTGCTTCAGTGATAGTTTGAATCGTGGCCTGTGGGCATTACCGGTGCAGCAGACCATCCTCAAGGGGTGTGGCGGTCGAGCTGCGCGACCGGCGCGGCTCGCCCCAATCACCGCTCCATCATCAGAACAAGGTGCAGTATCAAGCGATCGTCTTGTCCTTTGGCCGCCGCGGCCGCGCCGCCAAGATCGCGGTGCCGTAATGGCTGGCCATCTCGGCATAGGTTCGGTTGAGTCCGGGATCGTAGCGATCAGGGTTGGTCACGGCGGCCTTGAGATTGTCGCAGTTATGTGCCGGACATCGTTAGCCGAATGCCGTCACAACCCGCATTTTTGAGCGCTATTTCCGCTCCGGCGGCAACATAACGGAGCGCTCGTGGCATGGTGATCTCCTTCTTTCCTTAGGAGATTGTCATGCTCGAGAAGTACTACATCCGACCCGCCACCATCGATCGTATTCACGAGTCCTGGATCGCTCCCGAAGTCGAGCAGTACGTCAGCTGGATGGCGGAGCAGCGCTATACGGATAGCAGCGTGTCTCGCCGGATTCCCATCGTGGTGAGCTTTGGCGAGTTCGCAAAAGCTCACGGCGCCAGCGAAGTTAAGAACCTACCTGATCACGTCGAGCCGTTCGTGCAAGCGTGGATTGGTGAGCGTGCTAGACGACGCTCAGCCCGGCGACGCAAGCAGATCGGCGATGAAGTACGCAATCCCATCCGCCAGATGCTAAGGCTGGCGGTCCCCGGCTACATTGGCCGGGGTCGTCTCCATAAGCCGGACAACCCGTTCGAACGCCAAGCACCGGGGTTGTTGAGGTACCTGATCGAAGAGAAAGGACTTCGTCAGCGATCGATATACCAATACCAAATTTTTTTGCGTCAGTTCGCGGCCTAATGAGACAGTGAAGCATCTCCAGGCGCTCCTCGCCCAGCGTAGCGCATCGCCTGGCGAGCCAGTCTTCTGCGCTCCGAAGGCCCGCCCTCTAACGCGGTTCGGGATCTATAAGATTGTCCGACGACACGGCGCATCCTTCGATACACACGGGCCGAAATCCAGGCGGGTCAGTCCGCATCTATTCCGGCACACCGCTGCTTGCCACCTGCTGGAATCCGGTGTCGAAGTCAATGTCATACGGAGTTGGCTCGGGCACGTCAGTCTCGACACGACAAACCGTTATGCCGAGCTGACGCTGCGCGCTAAGGCCGAGGCGCTGCGCGCCTGCGAACTGGGTTCCGATATTTCAGCGGTGTCCCGGGCTCGCATCGCCTGGAAGGACGACAAAACCCTCCTCGACTGGCTCAATTCACTGTAGCGCATTATGTGCCCACACGCCCGCAATCCTCCCCCGAAAGACCGGCTCAAGCCGTTGCCAGCCACATAACGATGTCCGGCACATAAGCCCGATTTTGTTACCGGTAACAAAATCGGGCACCACGAACTTCGGCACGCCGCCTAGAAACCTGAACAGATTGGTATGCATGCCGATCCAGTCGGGCAGGCTCTCGCTCGGGCAGGCCTCGGCGTAGGTGTAGTTCGAGGCCCCCATCGCTGCGACGAGCAGCTTCATGGCGTGCGCTTCGCCGGTGATGGGATCGAAGATGTCGATGGTGTCGCCGGCGAAATCAACGAACACTTTCTCCCCGCCGATGTGGGTCTGACGTATGCTCGGGCGCGCACGCTCCAGGCCTCAAAGGTCGTGCAAAACCAGGTATAGCCAAAGCCGTCGGGATTGGCGGCGCGAGACTCTTCCCACAACAGCAGGCGTGTCACGCTGCGGCGGCGCAACTCCTTCTCCACATAAACCCAATCGGGTGCCGGTCGCCGGTCGCTTTGCGACGCTGCTGCCGGCGCCGGGAACAGCAGCAGCTCCAGGCTCTCGTCGTCGATGCCCTCCGGCAGCGGCCAGGCCAACCCGGCAAGGCGGGGCGCGTCGCACGTATCCATGGACGACGCCATTGCTTATCCCCAACGTCCGCGCAATGACGCGCTCGGTCAGGCCCTGGTGCCTCAAACGTAGAACTTCTCTGATCCGGCGCATCGACAATCTCTGGGTAGGCATCGGGCTTCCTCATTGGTTGAATGAGAAATCCGTAGCCCGGTTGAGTTGTCGGCCGAAGCGATTGGCACCGCCAAAAAGGTGCTCGCGATCGCCTGAAATCGGTGCTCACGATCCTCTGAAATCGTTGCTCACGATCCCGCGAAACGCGCA
>NZ_JAHEAG010000121.1 GCF_018596315.1 Bradyrhizobium sp. SRL28
CACCCACTGACGATCGGGTCGTAGCATTGGGCGAACACCAGACGAGCGCCGAGAGCACGGATGCGCTCCATCAGGTCGCGCTGGCCGGAATGATGATCGCGCGCCCGCTGTAGGACTGCGGCGCCTCACGGCCAAACGCCTCGCCGGAAGACGCGCCCTCGAAAACTTTGTTGGCGGCCTCCAAGGTTGTTTCGGTGGAAATCCCGAAAAGTGGATAATGGCCACCTCGAAGTGCCGGTTGATGATCTCGGCAACATCATCGGACCATTTGTTTCGCCCGTAAAACTGGTGACGCTCTCTAGGACGGAGAGGTCGGCTTCCGGGCGATGCCAAGGCTGGCACGTATTCGGCCTGACGCGGCCGCTGCGGAAGCCGCTATCGGCCCGCAGAACCTTCGGAATGAAAACGCCCCAACCGAGGGACCTTAAAATGGGTACCTCGGCCTGCATGAGGCTCTTAGGATTGACGATCCAAAGTAGGCGCTTCAGTTTCACTGCAGCCGTCGATTCCGACTTCCAGCCCATCAACCCTGAGCGGCACAGGCCCTATCATCCGCAACCGCCGAGCAATAGGCGCGAAGCGCGCCGAAGCGCTCCCAGAAATGGGAGTTGCTTTTTAGCCAAATCAGTGATGAGGCGTCAGGCGGAGCCTAGGAGACTCTCGCCAATTGCGGAGGGAGGATTCTGGTTCATCGTAGCCACCAGGAGCGAAGATGAAACAGAAATCCGGGCCGGGCAAAGCGCCGGCAGAACGAGTGCTAAAGGACATTCGGCGCCAGACGCCGACAGTATTCAGCGGAGGAGAAGATCCGCATCGCGCTGGAAAGACTGCGGGGCGAGGAGAATACGGATCGTTTCAGAAAACACGGAAAGGATTCGCCGATGTCCTCTGACGCTCTCGTGGCAGTCGAAAGGCTGAGCAAATGCTATCATATTTTCGAATCTCCGCCCAATCGCCTTAAGCAATCGATAGTGCCCCGCTTGCAGCGGGCAGCCGCTCCGCTCGCCCGCATCACCGGCAAGAGCTTGACCCCGCGTCGCTACTACCGGGAATTTTGGGCTTTGCGGGACGTGAGCTTCACCGTTGGACCCGGCGAAAGCGGTGCGCGAAGTGGGACACTGTGAACTGCCGCGCGTCCAGATCAAAAGCGCTCTTTGTGGTTCTGGAACAGCGTGGTCAACAACCTCCGGGCGTGCGTGTGTGGCGTTCGTTAACTTGCATACGCTGCATCGTGGGCCTCGTTCGGAGAAGCGTCAGTCGACGAGAGGGGTGTAGGCCAGAGGGCGTTTGCCAACGCGCCAACCATGTGGCGCTAGCTTTTGCTGCTTCGGTCACGCCATCTCGCTCATAAGAACGCCCCGACGACCCAGCGGATACCGGCCCAGAGGAGCGCGTTGAGGAGGATCGCCGCAAGCGGCCAAAAATTCCACGCTGTCCGCGGCTGCGAAGCATCAGGACGCAATGGCGATTGGCTTTACCGCCTTCAATCACGCGTGGTTTTGGTTTGCTCCAGTGGGTCATCCGTACCCTATCCCTGCGCTGCGCTATCGATCAGAGCCATGGCTAGGATCAGAGAAAAATCGAAGATCTCCAAGCCAAGAGAACGGCGTGCAAATGCGGTAGGACCACGGTCGTGAGGCTGGCGAGCCTGACCGTCAGCCTAGCCGACGGGCAGATGCCAGCCGAGACGATGTTCATGCGGGTCCAACTCTGGTTCTCGGGCATCTAACCGTAGCGCTCGATGATTGCGTGAGCCTCCGGCCCTTTCGGAAAGTCAATGAAGCCCTGCGCCGCTTTGCTGTCGGCGCCGCTCTTCAATGGCGCGGCACCTCGCCGAATGGTCTATCGAGCTCCTGCCGCATCAGCCAGCGCGAGGCGGCCTCATTGTCAACAAAGGCGAGCTCGTCATAGCCCGCCTCATATTGATCGGCCCGCGTGATATCCGCGCCCTCGACGCCCTTCGGATGCATGGTCTCATAAACGGGCGAACTCACCGCCTCCACTGCGACTACGTCATAAAGCGTCGTGGCGGGACTGCAGATCGACAGTTCTGCGAAGGCCACCGACTTGGACATCTCCGCGCCATTCACGAAAACCGCAGGCTTCTTCCAAAGCACGAGCTTTCCGGTATTGCAGATGAGGCGGCTTTCCCGGTACGGCGATCCCATCCACGACCAGCTCCTTTGGTCGCGCATCCTCGGCCGAGAGAAAGATCTGGAATGACGCGCCTTGCATAATTTGGCTATGACATTGGCCATTCGCGCCGAAGCTTAACGCCGCTTGATGACCAGGAGTCCGCTTGATGCTCGCGACTATCTCGTTGGTCGGTTCGGTGAATTTGGCGGCGACTGCCACATTGATCTCTGCCGGTTGTGCAGTTACGACCAGCTTCAACGCCGCATTGATCAGGGTCGATGAAGCAAGTCTCATTGTGAACTCCTGGGGCCAGCTCGCCACGTTTTTTGTGCGGCGGTTTTCATCTCAGCAATCGGCGTGCCGCACGCGAAGGCCTGCGGGCGTCGCTTGAAGAGAGAAAAACCACGTGTTTGCCGCAGCAGCCGCGGAATGACTTAGCTGCTGTAATCGGGTTTCCCACATCGACGTCTTCAACCGGACACGACTGGTACGACAACCTAGAAGGTAAATGACTCAGGTCGCCTCCGTGCCGGCAATTTGCCGCGTGATAGAGCCGCAGGTCGAAGCGCTGATCGCTGCGAGTGGCATCGATTTCCGGATTGGCGGTAATAAGCCTTTTACTGTCCTTCCGAGGACTACGTTCAGGTGGCGCAACCGGCTGCCTATTTCGAACTGATCAAATGGCATCGGACAGCGCTTCACGAATTGGCGCATGCCAGCGGCCATTCTACCCGTCTCAACCGCGATCTGTCAGGTGCTTTCGGTACGAAGAAATACGCTTCGAGGAGATCATCGCCGAGATAGCCTCGGCATTTGGCTGTGCCTCGCTCGGCGTCGTGCCGACCGTGCGTCATGCCGATTACGTTTGCTCATGGCTCGCGGTGCTGTCATGGCAAAGGCTTGAAGATCTGCCGCAGGCGTTGGGGGCAATCTGGCTCGATCGCAGGCTCGTTGGGAAGGAGCCCGATGAGTTCGCGTCGACCGGCTTTGGCGCGGAAGTCGAGACGGCGCTCCGAACGAGACGGCAATGGCTGATCGAGCAGGGGCTGGCGCGAGAGGAAGGCGGACAGGTGCGTTTCGCGCGGAACATGCTCGAGGCGCGCGAGCTGGCGCGGACGGCCGCAAATATATCCGCTCGCACGGGCCTTGACCATGTCGATGCCAAGGTCGGCGACAACGTCAATGGCGTCTAAACTCTCCGAAAGTGAACTCACTCAGCGCGAGCGCCAATGCCTTGCATGGACTGCGCAGGGAAAAACAGTCGCGGATATCGCGGTGCTGGTCCAGATTGCGCCGCGCACTGTCCTGTTTCATCTTGAGAACGCGCGCCGCAAACTAGGTGCAGCATCTATTGCCCAATGCGTCGCCGAGGCGCTGCGGCGCGGTTTGTTGTCCTAATCATCCACACCCTCCCATTTTCGCGAGATGCACAAGAGACCTGGCGCTCGTCGCGCCGGGCATGTTGTATTGTGCTCTGTCCAAAAAGGT
>NZ_JAHEAG010000122.1 GCF_018596315.1 Bradyrhizobium sp. SRL28
CCCCACCGTGCCACGCCAAGGCGAGGAGCGGTTGGCCTTTCCAGAGCTACTCATTGGGCTTCGCCGCTATGATGCTATACCTTGTTACGCGAGCGAGCCGAGACTCGGGCCGCTGTGGCGCAGGCGGGTTCTTTAGAAGAATTACAGTCCTACCTTGATACTGCCGCGGCCCATCACAACCTCGTTCCACTTGTGCAGTCCTCCAAATCCGAGGACATCGGAGTACCGGTCGAACCGTCCAGTCGATTGTTCTGATAGAACAGATGCACACGATGGATACATCCATAATCCAAGTTTCCTCTTTCGCGCTACTTCCGCAGCTTCGACGAGAGCGAAAGCCGTTTGGACGCGAGCGTTGTCGCAACATCAAATACCGGTGATATTGCTCGCCGGCCGGCGAGGCTTGGATCAGGCGGGTCTCGACGCGATCGCCAAGACCGAGCGCAGCAATGGTCGAAGCGCCCAGCAACTTCGCCGCAAGCGCAGTCGGATAGTTGGCGATCACGTCGGCATCGGCGCCGCGGCGCCTACAACTCCTGAAGCCATGCAGAAAGTGCGAGACAGGCGCGTAGATTCCAAGCGAAACCGTACACATTGGTCCGAGAGATGGCCGCAAGCGATTTGGCGGAGGCGAAGCGGGAGGCGGCAAATGACAATCTGCCTTTTGAATTGAAAGGTAGGAGACCTATGTCGCCGCCATTTCCGATCCAGTACGTTGGCGCAGCCTACGTCGGTCACTCGGGGGGACACGGCCTTCTCTCCTGGGAACAGAGATCCGGGCCGATCAACTCTTCATCGGGCGCACTGTGTCAATAATCCGCTTGCACTCGTACGCCATCATGCGCGCGAGCACTTCTTCTGCCGGACAGATCCTTCCGTAAGAGGGCGCGCAGACGACTAACGCCGGCGTCAGCCTGGCTGACTATCAAGCCCGCCGGGCCTGCCCAGCCTGAACTCAGTGCGAAACACTATCCCATAGGAGCACGGAACGCCATGTATAGCCAATCGGTGACTCGTCCGATATTCCATACACTCCCCCCGGCGAGGCTGACGAAACGAGACCGTCAGCAACTAGCGCCGAGCAAATTGATGCGGACAGCCACAGGTTCGCGGACATGTTCGCCGAGATGCACTTAGCCGCACCGGATTCTGACGGTGGCTCATCTTCGGCGGCAACACCGTTGTATTCCCTCGTTCCCAGACCTCCAGTGGTGGAGATCGACACGTCTTCATTCAGGAGAGAAGCGAAGCGCTTTTATGACGATGAAATCAAGCACATCGCCGCTAATCCACAAGAGTACTCGGATTTCGTATCCGAAAAAGCCAAGCGCACCGCTCAGGTCGCCGAGAAATACGGCACAACTAGAGATACCGAGCGCGCGCGATATTTCAGCTATCAATTAGGAAAGCAGAGTGTCGGACTTCTAAGAACGGAAGGGCGGATTCAGCATGACTGAGTTCGAAGGCGACAAGTGGCGCTTCCTGGGCGAACTGAAATCACATCTATTGTAGATCTTCAGATTACTCATCCGCTTGTCGAGAATGCAGGTGATATTCTGTTGGAGTACCCACTTCGGCTCGACGGCGAACGACCGCTGCTCAGTTGGCGAGCTGCCAATCAAGACTCAAAAGCCCGTGCAGCGAAGATGGGGTTTGTTGAGGTTGACAAGGACAACATGGTACTTGACCCTAGCTAGCATTCCGACATTTGGATAAAGAACACATGGCAGCGTGCAAACAAACCTCCCCTATATCTCTCCAAAGCTGAGGGTGGTAAGAGCAGTAACGCCGCGAGTGCAGCTAGTCCCGCCACGTGCTCGTACGAGGATGACTTCATGTAGATCGGATAGGATCTCGTAGAGTCGCGACGGAGAACACCGGATCTGACCGTGCCTTGATTCCTATGCAGCGATCCTCTTGAGGCTGGATCGCACATGTGGACGGCTCCCGTGGCATAGAGACCTTCAGTGACGACTATGGCCCGTTTCGGCTGGTTCTTGGCCGCTTCGCCGCAAGTCGGCTGCCCCTCATCTCGTCCCGACGCCTTAAGCTTGCAGCGATGCCAGGCCGCCCGACCAATGCGGTGACAGTCGCCGTGGCGGCATCAAGTCGATATTGTCGGCCGATTGCTTGGGAGTCCGACTTACGCCCAAAGCCTTGCTAACGCAGAAGGTTGCTAACGTTTCAGTCTGCGTGGCGAGCACATCGTACTCACGCCGATCTCATTGGTCCCGCACTTTGCTGACCAAGAGGACCGGCATCGTTACGGCACCGACGCCGCGGATGCAGCACAGTGATCATAGGCGGAACGCGGTGGAAGCGTTGGCCTATTGCGCGGGGTCTGGCATCGTCCACTCCGGTTGGGCCCAACGTTTGCATTCATGGTAATGGCTGTGACGATTCGGTGCCAACTTCGGACCATGCATGGAGAAGAAGATGTTTCAACGATTACTAAAGGCGCGCAGCGTTGTCTATTTCAAGGCCAGATCGAGTAGCCGCGATACCGAAAGTGATCGTGCCCGTGCTACGTCCATTTTTCGTTCGATAGAGGATGCTCTGGAAGGCGCAATGGCCGAGCAAGCTGGCCTAAAATCGCGCATCGCTGAAGCGTTGGCGCGCTCAGCAGTAACATTGGGCAATGATTCCGATGAATATCTTACGCGCGATCCGGAAGACAACCATTATCAGAATTTGCTTGGTAACGAAATAGCGGAAGGGCAGAGGCGGTTGAACGAGCTGGAAGTCACTATCAGGCATATCCAGTTTCTGAAAACCGCGCTCGTCACGAGATTTCCTGACTTCGGCTTGGGACACAACACTCCTCACGCGAAAGATAGCGGATGAGAGTGGTTCAACAGGAACGGCGCTGAGACGAGCAGTGCCAACGAACAGGCCACGAGTTGCGCAGCTGGTCCATACGCGTGAACGTTTTTGTGAATGCGATGGAGCTTCAGGCGCGTTCCCTTATGAATTGAATTAGCGGCACGTATTTAACGCTATTGGGGCATGCCCTGCTCTTTGACGGGCTGCGACGCCAACGTAATCCAATATCTCGAGATCGCACTTGACCATTGAGGTGATCGGCCGAGCTGCGGACGCACCACAACTGCTATCACCTTCCATCTAGTCCTACTGCGTCATAATTTTCACCGACTTCGACGTGAGATTGGCCCGATGCAACAAGGGCATCGAGATAATGTGGACACGAGCGCCGCGTTCAATCTTCTCCGAACGGTGGCAATCGAATTTGGGACGTGTCGTTCAGGCCGCAATGGCGGATCCCCTCGGTCGATTAGTTTCGGGAATTGCAGCTTCCTTGAACAG
>NZ_JAHEAG010000123.1 GCF_018596315.1 Bradyrhizobium sp. SRL28
AAAGCAGACATCGGATATCGGTAAAGATGAGATCGGATGTAGCTGCGCTACTGTCGATGCCAAACAATGTTGATCGTTCGATTGAGAAGCCGCCAGCCGCAATTCTGATCCTGCGGATCGAAAGTGATTGCGCCGATCTAACTGGAAATGGCGGAGTGCCTGAATACCGCGTCGATTGCTCGGAATTGACTCGCTATTGGGCCGTTAAAAAGCGCAGGGTGATTTATCACCGTTTCGCGCTTTTGGCTGTTGTCGGTGACTGAGAGTGTTGAGCTGCCGCCTTGGTGAAGGGAGATCCCATGCCCAAGAATTCCCCGCCTCCGATCTGCCCGAAGTGCAGCATGCCTATGCGATTTGTGCTCGTGAAAACGGGAGGACGCAAATTCCGCTGCGTCGATTGCGATGTAACAGGCCTCCTCAAATTGCCGGAGTTCACACAGCTCACGGGCGAATTAAGGCATCCGGGCTGAGACTGTCTCTGAGATAAGCCACCTGTTCGTCACCAAGCGTGCTAAGCCCTTGCATGGTAATAATGGATCTCTTCCGACAAGGGCTGCTGGCGCAGATGGAGCGCGCTACCCATCACGGTCGGATTGATGTCCTAATCAACTCGGGGGAGCTGTACCGCTCACTCGGTGGCTATCCCGGCTCTACGCATGGGATGCCTTTCTGCTGTGACGCCATGGAAGCGGAAATGAAGCTTGGCGATGTCTTGCTTATTGAGCGCGCCAACGGGGCCGGAATGACTGTCCGCTACTTGTTGCCCCGCTCCACTTAGGCGGCTTGAAAGGCTCACTATGACGCTGAAGATCAAAGAACATACGTGCCAGACCTGCAACGGAACGGGCTTCCCCGCGGTGGCGCAGCCGATCCGGCCGGACCGCAAAATCTACCCCGTCAAATGCAGAGACTGCGACGGCAAGGGAAAGATTACGGACGCCAACTAAGGCGGCCTTTATTCGCGTACGTGAGCAATATTGACCACGCGGGATTGCCCGAAGCAGTCCACGCTCAGGATCATGGCCCTAGAAGCGCAAATGCTGACCACTGAAGAATTCGCCTCCCTGCTTACGGTCTGTAACGCGGCTATAAATAGCTCAGTGTCCGCAATCCCCGCCGCGCACAGCGCTAGGCTGATCGCGCTGGGCTACATGGTGGACCTATCGGGCGAGCTGCGTATGACCACGCCAGGACGAATCCGGATATATGCCGGGCAACTCGCTGGCTGATGGCCTTACCGTTTATGTCGGGGTCTGCAATCCGGGCGACGATAGCCACTCGTTCATATGTGACGCCGTCTCTGGCTGCCTGGCTGCGCGACGATTGGGAGCAAAACCGTGCAGATCAGCCAAGGCAGACATAGGTTTGGCCGCGCGGACGGCAAGGGGCTAGGTCAGCATCCCTCACTTGATCTTCCTTGAGCCGCGCCCAGTTTTAAGAAAGGTTAGGTTTGATCGATAGGTTCTCGCACCGGCTAGCACCAACAAGAGACATAAGAGACCCATAGCGGCCACTGTCTAAGGCTAGAGCAAAGTCGAGCGCATCAACCCCAACTGTAAACGAAAGGACCGCCGGTCTCCGGCGGTCTTTTTGTTTGGGTGAGCCGGGGCGATCAAGGTCCTCGTGATATGCTTAAGCCAAAGCAAGGAGGGCTGGCATCATGCCCACCGGATTATTTAAGACACCAGATCAGTCGGCTCAGGTTGAATACGACGGCGTTTCCATCCCGATACCTAGGTCGACATACGAGAAGAACGGCTACAAGCCCGATTTCGACAAACTGCCCCTCGAAGACGAATATAAGGCGGCCCAGGAGAAGTTGCGTAATGCCCCGAGGCCCTAAAGGCAATTCACCCCCTCGGGCTGACTACTATCTGCAGGATCACCCCTGAAAAACAATTATCGAAGGTGCTGCGCTTTGGCGATGTGTTGACCAATTTCGTTCGCCTGATTGGCTTCGCCGGCATCAGTCAACAAATGCTGAAGCTGGGTAGCACCAGTCAAATCCAAGCCGACCAGCGGATTTCCCGTTGATCGAAACCACAGTCGCGGCACACCCAATTCATCTTTGCGGGCTTCGATTTCGCATTCGGTGGGTGGTATTCCGAACATGCTGAAGAACTCTGATTTCATCTCAGCCTCCGGTGCCCTATCAAATAGTGTGGGAACGAAAAGGCGACTTTAAAGGCAAAGAAACCGAAAGCGGCCCCCGACCGGGGATAGGGAATTACCGAGGCCGCCCGGCCCGCCGCTACAGAGTTCCGCTTTCTAACCGTCCTTCGACTTGGCAACCTCTCTCGCCAGTCGTTCAGCCTGCAGCCGTTCTAGGTTTTCGCGCAGCGCTTTTTGCTCCTGCTCGTAATCGTTCAGGGGCCTATCCGATGGACGGAACTTGCTTGCTTCATTTTCACGTTTGCTCATGACGTGACCCTTTTGATGGATGGATCCCCACGACTGAATACCGCGCATCGTACTGGCTCAGACTAACATACTTGAAGGGGCCGATGTCAGTTCTGGCGGCGAACTAATGTCTCAGTTGGGTCAAACTGAGACCTCAATCCGCCAGTGCGGCATGTCCGTTCTACCCCCAGGAGCAAACGTCCTCCGACCGGCAGCTTTGCGCCAACAGCGGCCATTTGTTTCGAGTTGCATTAGCGATCCGGCAGCCCACGCTCGGCTGACAATGCAGCTCCGGGCACGCCTATTGCCCACGATCCTATTGGCTTTTCGTCATGTCGGCGGCAGCGTAGATCCCAGAGTATTCAAGCCTCGCCGATCTCACGGCCCGAATCGATCCCTACTCCGTAGTAATCGGCACGGCCCGCCGATCTGAATTTCAAAGTAAGCTCGCCTGCCCGCTGGAAGGCCTTTGCCGAATCACTCGCCGTGAGCGCGACGGTAGTGGTTATGTCCGAAAGGCTTCCACCCGCCGCGGCCGCAAGCACCGCTGAAATCATCGTGGGTTCATCCGGTGCTTCCGCTATGATTAGCCAATCGTAGGGTCCCAAAGTCAGATACCAACTGATCAATCGAGCACCGGCGGCGGCGAACAGCTCCGCGACCGCCTCGGAACGGTCCTCGGGCTTCGCAGACATCCCCTTGATGGCCGCGGCGGTGTAACGACCTTGAGAAATGTAAATCGTCATGCTGGCCTCCTCTGTATCGCTAGTGGTCCATTCTCCGAAGTAACGTCCTGTCGCGGTGATGTCCGCATTAACATTGCAACCGAATGTCCAAAATGGGC
>NZ_JAHEAG010000124.1 GCF_018596315.1 Bradyrhizobium sp. SRL28
CAGCCCGACGAACGGTCTCCTTATCAGGCCGCTCACGAAGAACTCGACCATTGAGGTGAAGTCGAAGACTGGAATGCCGGTGGTTCGCTGGACCGCCGCCGCGAAAGGCGGTAGCTCGGAGCACTCGAACAGCAGTATGCCAATATCGGGCCGCGCCTTGAGTAAAGCTACCGCGGCATCGACTGTTTCGCGCTCGATCGCTCGGACGTCCAGGTCGCCGCTGACCTTAAGAAAAGCGGCGGCAAACGCCGGAGCGCCTTCGAGTCCCGCGACGACCACACGTTCGGACATCGCTGATAGTCCGCCTGCTTTCAACAGGTCCGGTGTCAGCGAAGAAGCGTCCGCCGTAATGATGCCAAGCGCCTTCTCTCGCGGTAGCATCCGTTCCAGTAACGGAGCAAGGAGAAGACTCGAAAGGAGCACGGGCACCTCGACAGCGGCGCGGAGTACCTCTTGATACGGATCATGAACCCGCAGTTAGAGGTGATGAGTTGTGCACCCTCGCGTTCGAGCTCGGTCGCCGCCTGAGCCACGGCTGACTTCATTTTATTGTCGAAGGGCCGGAGAAGGTGGTCGAAAGTGAGCCCAGGGACCGTCTTGTAACGCACCGGCACGGTCCAAGTACTGGCATTTCCGACACTTCCTGGAATGAAGGGACGGATCCCAGGGCGCTGGAGGCGCTCGAGTTGCAAGATGCCCACGGGGGCACCATAGAACGATTGTCCTGGCTTTAGCGAGGAGAACCGCCGCTCAGTTTGGACAGGAGCAGGATCATTCATCTGTTGTCAGATCCATCTCGATATCGATCGGCACGGACAGCCCTGCAATAAGGTCGTCCCAAGCCCAAGCAAGCAATATTCTAAGGTTCTCTCGAGGGCGAAAGGCTGCAGAATCGAACCGATGTTGCGAAAATAATGCGAGTGGGGGTCGTTTCGTGCGCATGTTCAGCGCACGGTGGGTACAGTCCTCGGGTGCCAGCGCACCGAATGGGCCGCGAGAGCGAAGTGCTCCCTCTGTAGCCGCGATCTGTCGCTCACCGCACATCCGCCGGCAAGTCGCCCAATTTAGTTCGGTTGTGACGGACGCAATAGTGAACTTCGCCTGATAGACCGCCTGCGAAGTCGACCGAGAATGCAACAGTGCGGTCTTTTGTCGGACTAAGCCGGGCGCCGCGCATGCGCGCGCATACTGCGGGAAAGCGGCACGCTACAGCCTTCACCAGCAGAATTTCCGCCATCATGCACCAGTCTTCGGGGCCGTCATGCGTCGACGCGCATCTAAAATAATCTTACGCACAGAGAAACCAGATGCGGATTTAGGGAGAGAAACGATGGCAGCCTCCACGGGAGCGTCGTCGACGACGCCGATCAATCGAGACCAACTCAATAGCGTCCAAGGTAAGCTCGCCTTTGCTCGGCGCTCACCCGAGGAAAGGGCCCCTGAAATTGTTTTTTCGCGAAACGACGCTCCCGCGGTCACGTACGACGTCACCATTCGAGACGCACGGCCGATCGTAGGTGACCTGAGCCTCGATAGAGAAGGGTTCACCCTCGTTCAGCACAACTTGTCCTGCGCAAACGCACAAGATCCGGACGCGATGCGCGACAAGTATCTGGAAGAAATGGTCCCGCTCATCAAGGATTATTTCAACGCGTCGTGGGTCATCCCGAAAAAAGACGCCGTGATTATCCGCTCCCGCGGCGCGCCTCCGGGCATGAACGAGGAACGCGCTCTCGTAACGAACGAGGTCTCTGGGATTGCTCACGTTGACTACTCAACGATCGCAGCTCCCATGATGGCTGCGCGTGAGAACCAACTGCAGGTCATTCCGATTCGAGCATATTCTCGATTGATGGTCATTCAGACTTGGCATGCCCTCTCGGAACCGCCGCAGGATTTCCCGTTGGCACTCTGCGATGGATCCACGGTCTTGGATACGGATCTTGTCCATACGCACCATGACAGACACGGTATCAGGCACGGTATGTGGCGCGTCCACTATAGCCCCCTTCATCGTTGGTATTATTTCGAGAACATGAAGCCAGGCGAATTCATTCTCTTCAAGGGCTACGATTCCAACGAGAATTGTGATCCGCGGTCCGCGCACACCGCTTTCGACAATCGTCTCGCCTTTCCGAATGCCAAACCTCGTAGGAGCGTCGAGTGTAGATTCTTCGTTTACTACGACTGAACGGCCAAAATCACTGATCGCAGGTCCACTTAGGATTTTCTGCAGGCTACGCCGAAACGGTCGTTAGATGACGACGGTTCTGATCACGGGCGCGAACCAGGGCATCGGTCTTGCACTCGCGCAGCGATACGCCGCCGAGGGGGCAAAGTAATCGCCGCTTGCCGCAATCCGACGGAGGCCGATGAGCCGCAGAAGCTCTCGGCATCTTCCGCCGGCCGCGTGCGGATCATGCAGCCTAAACGTGGCCGACGAGGCATCGATCGCCTCGCTTAGGGACGCACTCGGAACTGATCGACATCATCATCAACAACCCGGGCGTCAATGCCTCTCTAGATAGGCGTCGGCAAAGAAAGTATATCCGAGGTGACGATCACCACCGCAGAGCAACAGGGGTGTTGCCCGTCGACTGCGACCGTCTTCGGGGCCGTTGGTATCGGCTAGCAGGCGCGAACTGCTCGTCCGAAATCTCTGTCAGAGCTAAATGAGCTCGAAAAGCTGTCGTGGCGCACGGGTCAGTGTTTCGGCACCGGATTCGCTGACGCGGAATGTCTCACTGATGACATAGCCAAAATCCTCGTCGACCCATTGCCAAGCATCAGATGGAAGGTCATGTTCGGCTTGAGCTCTGTCTTGTCGCCATCCTTGAGGCTCGCAGTGGGCTCCAGCCAATCTATGCCAATCGCGTAACCACAGCGCGATTCTTTCTTGAAGCCCTGCTTTTCAATCGTTCGATAAAAGGCGTTGGCTACTTCGCTACAGGTGGCGCCGGGCCGGACCGCGTTCAACGCTAGCCTCCGGGTGAGCGCAGCTCCGGCTAAGAGGAGATCGTGGTCGGCGAAAAGGTGCGGATTTATTCTGCGCAACGGCAGCGGGAAATGAGTGGACTTGGGCCTCGGGCCGAATGGATTATGAATGACTTGGCTCGCCTGAGATCGGCTTGAGTTGGCGGTGCCGTCTCGATCGGTGACGGTTTGACTGAAAATCTATCGTTTGGCGTTTATTTCGCGGAATTTATGCGATGAGCAGCCAATTTTCGCGG
>NZ_JAHEAG010000125.1 GCF_018596315.1 Bradyrhizobium sp. SRL28
CACTGGGGAGCGCCGACGGCGACGGTGGACTGGCGAGGAGAAAGCCCGGATCGCGGCGGAGAGCTTTGAGGAAGGTGCGAACATCTCCGAGGTGGCGCGGCGCAATGGCGTTTCCCGCGGGCTGCTCACGGTGTGGCGACGCCAGGTTGCGGCGGCAGTGGCCGGCAAGGCGCCGAACTTCGTGCCGATCCAAATTGGCGCCGGAAGCGGTGGCGGGACAGCTGGCGAGTCCGAACGTATTTCGGCGGCACAAACGACGCCTTTGGAGATCGCCGCGCCGCCGGCCAAGCCCTGCGGGGTGATCGAGATCGAGCTGAGTGGGGCGCGCATCCGGGTTGAGCCGGGCGTGGAGCTGACGACACTTTCGACGGTGCTGTCAGCGCTTCGGGGCATCCGGTGATTGCACTACGCTCCGACCTCAAGGTGGTGCTTGCGGCGCAGCCAGTCGACTTTCGCAAGTCGGTCCACACGCTGTCGGCGCTGGTGAGCGAAGCGCTCCGTGCGAACCCGTATTGTGGCGACGTCTTCGTGTTCCGCAGCAAACGCATGGACAGAGTGAAGCTTTTGGCGTGGGACGGCAGCGGCATGGTGCTGGTGACGAAGTGGTTGCACCAGGGGCGTTTCACCTGGCCGCCGATCCGCGATGGTGTGGTGCATCTAAGTGCAACGCAGCTCGCGATGCTGCTCGACGGACTTGAGTGGACGCGCGTCTCACCCAAGCCTGTGAAGCAGCCGGCCGTTGTTGGCTGAGAGGTGAGGATTTCGCTGGAGCATGGAGTGGGCGCATGTATCGTCTGATCATGGCGATTCGCCCCGATGCTCTCCCGACCGATCCGGCGGCTCTGACCGAGATGGTGCTCGCGCTTGACGTCGAGAACGAGAAGCTGCGCGTGGCGATGCAGACGCTCAAGGAGATGATCTTCGGGAAGCGCTCGGAGCGGCTTGCCACGCTCGTGGCCGAGCAACTCGCGCTTGAGCTTGACGATCTTGAGACCGGCGCCACCCCGCCTGCGGCTGCCAACGACGATGCGGCTGCGGCGAAGCCGTCTGATAAGCCGCGCAAGAAGGCGCGCCGCAACATCGGCGCGCTGCCCAAGCACCTGCCGCGCTGTGAGCAGGTGCTGGAGCCGGAGGCGACCGCCTGCCCGTGCTGCCAGGGCAAGCTCCACAAGATCGGCGAGGACGTCAGCGAGGTACTGGACATCATCCCGGCGATCTTGCGGGTGCTGCGGACGATCCGTCCCAAATACGCCTGCCGCGGCTGCACCGACGGTGTGGTCCAGGCGAAGGTGCTGCCGCGCCTGATTGAGAGTGGCATGGTGTCGACGGCCCTGGTGAGCCACGTGGTGGTCTCGAAGTTCGCCTGGTATTTGCCGCTGTACCGGCAGGTGCAGATTTTGGCCGGCCAGGGCGTCCATCTTGACCGGTCGACGCTTGCCGGCTGGGTGAAGCGTGCGGCCTGGTGGCTCAAGAGCCTTTATGAACTTCAGCTGCGGACGATCCAGGCCGCGCCGCGCGTGTTCTGCGACGAGACGCCGATGCCGGTGCTCGATCCCGGGCGACATCGCCCCCGCATCTGCCAGTTCTGGGCGCATGCCATGGATGACCGCCCCTGGGGCGGGCCTGCGCCACCGGCGGTTGCCTACGTGTTCGCCGACGGCCGGGGCACCGAGGAGATCGCCGCACAATTGACGGGCTTTTCCGGCATTCTGCAGGTGGACGGTTATGCCGCCTACAAGGCGCTCGCCCGCGATCATGGTGGCGCAATCCAGCTCGCCTTTTGTCTCGCCCATGCCCGACGCAAATTCGTCGAGGTGTTCAAAACGACCCAGTCGCCGTTTGCGCGCGAGGTGATCGAACGCCTGCAGGCGGTCTATGCCATTGAAGCGGAGATCCGCGGCAACAGTGCGGAGCAGCGGCTGGCCAGCCGCCGCACCAGAAGCGCAGCGTTGATGGCGGCGCTCAAGGCGCGACTGACCGAGATGGTGGGCCAGCTCTTCTCCCAGTCAAAGCTGGCAGAGGCGATCAACTATGCGCTCAATCACTGGGATGGGCTGACGCTGTTTCTCCGCGACGGCCGCGTCGAGATCGATTCCAACACGGTCGAGCGTTCAATGCGCCCGATTGCCATGGGAAGACGCAACTCATTGTTCAGCGGCAGCGAGGGCGGCGCCGAGAGCTGGGCGATCCTGGCATCGCTCGTGAACACGGCAAAGCTCCATGAACTCGATCCTCAGGCCTATCTGACCGACGTGCTGGAGCGCATCGTGTCCGGGCGAACCAAGAGCCATCAGCTGCACGAGCTGCTCGCCTGGAACTGGAAGGCGGCGCGCCAGCGCACCGCACGGGCCGCGGCATGAGCCCGCGTCGCCATAAAGCAGCGTCGTCGATGGCGGCACCTGCGATGCCACTTGAGGAGCTTGAGCAATGGCTCCAGGCACGCGTTGATCAGCATCCTGTCGCCACCAGCATTCCCATGCTCGACGGCTACGTCGCCGCGATCGTGGCCGGACCGGTGTCGATGAGCCCGCTCGACTGGATCTGCCCGCTGCTCGCCATCGATGCCGATGCCTTCAACCACGGCGGCACCCCGGAGTTCGCGGCGATTTCCGCCGTCGCGCTGCGCCATAACGAGATCAGCCAAATTCTTTCAACTACGCCTCGCCAGTTCGAGCCGATGCACCTGCGCAACCCCCATGGCGACGTCGATCCGCGACCCTGGTGTCAGGGTTTCTACGCCGCGATGCGGCTCAAGCTGTCGGCATGGGCGCCACTGCTCGACACCGGCAACGTCAATCATGGTCTGCTGCTGCCCATCCTGCTGCACTGTCGCGGCGATCAGGGTCAGCCGATGCTCGGACTGCCACGAAGCTGCCGCGATATCGCGGACTTTCTCCGTAACGCCCACACCGATATTCCAGCGGCCGTCGAGGCCATGCGCCAATACTGGATGCCGATCCGCTACCCACGCGCCCGCTGATCACCGCAGACGTGGGAACTCATACCGGTTAC
>NZ_JAHEAG010000126.1 GCF_018596315.1 Bradyrhizobium sp. SRL28
GCCATCGCCAAAGAGTCAAAATTACTGTGATGAACCACTAGGGATGCTGGTCACTCGACGGATCGGGATCTAAGATGAGCCACATTTCAGAGCCGTCTGTTCAACATGTCACGATTTCAGTTCTGCAGCGACGGGAGGAGGGGAGTCGTAACGTAACGAGCGTCCGCATGTGACGCGGTTGCGGCACGCATCGCCGATCCGATCGTGGACATCATCATCGTCGGCGACAGCATCGGCAGCGTTTGCCTCGGGATCGATGACACATGTCGGTCAGCAGGGCTGATTGTGCAGAATCAGACCACTCGCTGCAAGCGTCTGAAGTATCTGCCTTACCTCGTCGGCACAAAAATGGCGGGGACGCGGATTGGGGACGGTAATAGGTGCCTTTTTCGTAATCGTAACCGTTCCCAACGCTATCTCACGTTCAATCCTTTCGACGCACGGCTAGTGACAAGATTTTTTATTTCACGCATCAAGCTCGGTCACTGGATAAAGTACGGCTTTGTCGATCTTGACGTGTGCGGGTCCGTTTCGCATCGCGCGCCAATTGGCCCGGGCCGGGCAGGTGACGAGTTAACTTGTCTGCCTTGGTTGATAACCAGAGGATGGCGTGACGAAACGTCATAAAGATACTTGCGCCTCCCAGCCTCAAGTCCGCGATATATATGCTGTGGGAGTAGTCATGACGGGCCTGAGGAACACGTCGTGTGAAGAAAAATCTGAATGCGAGCAAGCCATCCGCTCACTCGCTCGCGACCGGCTAGACACGCTGCCGGAGGGCGCGCGAGAGAATCCAAGCTGGTCGGCGTTCAAGACCTGGCTGGGAGAAAAACACTACTCCCACTATCTCAATTTTCGGTCCGTCGCTGGGCCTGACTACGATGCCAAAACGTGGTTCGACGACGCGCTGGCCCAGAACTGGCGGCGCTAAGTCAAGCGTTCGCCGAGTGACGCCGAGCCAAGCGCCGGTGTGTACTTAGCCGGCCGATCAATGCTTGGAATACGTCAGTGTGCCACAGCAGGTGAGCGATCTTCGCGAAGGTTGGATGGGGCATGCCGACCGCGTTCTGGCGGATGAACAGATCGTAGCTGCGGTATATGAGGCGCTGGCGAGACGGCATCCCAAGAGCCGCAGTCGTGGCCCGGCTGGGCGCGCCGGCTGAGGTGGTGCTGCGATTGTTGGTCCTCAAACACGTCCGCAATTGGAGCTATCAGGTGTTGGAGCGCGAAGTGCGCGCCAACCTGGTGTATCGCGACTTCACCCGCGTGGGCGGCGGCAAGACGCCGGACGCCAAGACGATCGGCCGCTGGGGCCTGGCTGTGGATCCGGACACGATCAGGCAGATTCACGACCGAATGGTGCAAATCGCGCAGCAACAGGGGGTGACGCAGGGGCGCAGAATGCGCGTGGATACGACGGTGGTGGAGACGAACATCCACCATCCGACGGACAGCACGTTGTTGGGGGACGGAGTGCGAGTGCTGATCCGCACCATGAAGAAGATCACTGCGATCGCGGGTTTGGTCGGAACGAAGCTGCGCGACCGAAGCTGGAGCGTGAAGCTGCGGTTGTTCGAGATCGCGCGGATCGCGCGTGCCAAGGGACCGCTCAATCACGCGAAGCTCAAGGAGAGCTATCGCAAACTATTGAATACGACGAGCCGGGTGGTGGGTCAGGCGAAGCGCTTCTCCGGCGAGATCGCCGAAGGCGTGAAGCGGTCCAGGGGCATCTTGAAGCAGCTGGCGTTGAAAGGCCTGCGTCTGCAGCTGGAAGCGATGCTGCCGCTGGTGCGGCAAGTGATGCGGCAGACCCGGGAACGTATCTTCCGCGGCAACACCCGGGCAGAAGGCAAGCTCCTCAGTGTGTTCGAGCCCTCGACCGAGATCATTCGCAAAGGTAAGGCCGGCAAGCCCAACGAGTTCGGCAAGATGGTCAAACTGCAGGAAGCAGAGAACCAGATTGTGATCGACTACGACGTCTACGATCAGCGGCCAAGCGATTCGGAGCTGTTGATCCCGGCCATCGAAACCCACGAGGCAAAACTCGGACGCACGCCACGCCTGGTGGCGGCGGATGCTGGATTTTACTCCGCCAGGAACGAAGCTGCAGCGAAAGCCAGAGGCGTCAAACGCGTCTGCATTCCCAATCGATCGACCAAGAGCGCCGAGTGCAAGCGTGAGCAGAAAAAGCGCTGGTTCCGTAACGGTCAGAAATGGCGAACCGGATGCGAGGGACGTATCAGCGTCGTCAAACGGCGACACGGGCTCGATCGCTGCCGCTACAAGGGCAGCATCGGAATGAAACGCTGGGTCGGCCTCGGCGTCGTCGCCGACAACCTCATCAATATCGGACGCGCGATGGAAAACCAGTCACGCCAACCGTAGTCCGTCCCAGCTCAATCTGGCCTCTCAAGGCCCCGCCAGCCCCTGGCGGGGCCTTGTCGTTGTCCGCGCGGTTGACCAGTCTGGTTAGAAGCGCGAATTTTGCGCCGGAAAGTAGCTATCGATTAAGGCGGATGCTTCGAGACTTCGCGTCCGACGACGCACGCAGACCCAACCTACGAAGCGGACGACGTTATCCATTACTGCGTCGCGAACATGCCGGGAGCCGTCCCGCTGACCTCAAGCCACGCGCTGAATAACGCCACGCTCCCATTTGGCTTGGCACTCGCCAACAAGGGATTTGCAGCCGTGCTCGAAAATCCGCATTTGCGCGGAGGCCTGAATGTCTATCGCGGCCGGCTCACCTATAAGGCTGTGGCCGAAAGCCTTGGCCTGCCATTCTGGCCGATCGAACAGGCCGCGGCCTGATCCCAGAGGTCCTCTAGGTGGTGTGGACTCTAAGGATTCCCATTTAGGGGCAAATCAGATTCAAGACTGCTTTTGGGGAGGCAGTCTTGGGTGTGATGGATCGGTTGGTTTTGAGCGACGCGGCGTGGGAGCGGATGGCGCCGCTGATCATAGGCCGA
>NZ_JAHEAG010000127.1 GCF_018596315.1 Bradyrhizobium sp. SRL28
AGCGTCAGCGAGGCGCGCAGCTCGATCGGCCGATATCTCGACTTCTACAACCGCGCATCAGAACACCCATCTGTCTATGTTGTTGAAGAGAAGAGACTTTGCTGATTGGGGTGCGATCCCGCGGGGTGTCTCGGGTTCTGTCGTGCTCGTTCGGCGATAGATTGAGCAGCAGTTGTTATCAGCGAGGTGCGGGCGAAGATCCACGGGCCGTCCGATAGCGGATGGAAGGCTTCGATCTCGCCGGCTTCAGCGGCCAGCCGCAGCGTCTTGGGCGCGATCTTCAGGAGCTTTGCGGCGTTGCCGAGGTTGAGCCAGGGTTCGATCCCGTCATCGGCCGGCTTGAACACCGGGATGTGGTAGCTCGAGCGTATTGATGTGACGCGCTCGCGGGTCCAGCGATTGCCGTTACCCGTCTTGAGGCCGTTGCGGTTGAGGAGGCCGGCAATCAGATAGTCGCTGGCGATCAGCACCAGTTGACGCACGGCTTGGATAATATCGGCGGAAGTTCTGTTGCGCTGTCCGCGCCGGCGCTTGGGCAAGCGCAACTCGCTGTGGGCGCCACCCACCCAGTGGACGATGAGAACGATCTCGGACGCCGCGTCGTCGATATCGGCCACGACCTCATGAACGAGGGTGCGTACAATGCGTTTCTTGAGACGAGCATCCGTCGTCGGCGCATCCCAGACCGTTTTGAGGTTCGAGGCCAGTACGCCGAGCGAAGCTGGATCAGCAATGGGTGCGGGCGTCGCCGCATCATGCACGGCGATCTTGCCCTCGACCTCAGCCGCGTGAGCGAGCGCCCTGTTCCAGCGCGCTTCAAGCTCACTCGCCACCAGCCGGTTCGCGGGGTCAGCGGCATCGTATTGCCGGAAAGCCCGGTCGGCGGCATAGCGCGCCGCTTCCAGATCGCGACTGAGAACATCGCGCACTTGATCCCGTCGTTCTCCGGCTTCCTTGGCGGCAGCGGTTGCAGCGGCGATAGCGCCTGGGCCGACAACGCCAAGCAGTGCTTCCTCGATTGCATCATCGACGCGCAATCCGCTGAAGGCGATGCAGAGAGGGCCGCCATTGTCCATCCAGGCGCGGCTGCAGCTGTAGCGCGGGATATGGTGCTTCATGCCTGTGTACCGGACTGTGAGCTTGCGGCCACAGCGCTTGCACCGGATCAGGCCGGCCAGCAGCGTGTCTCCATGCTTGGGTGCGCCGTGATGTCGACCAGTGGCAACGTTGCTGCTGACCATTGCGCGGATCGCCTCGAACCTCTCCCAGCTCACATACCCGTCGTGGGTATTGGGCTTCAACGTCAACCATTCGTTCCGCCTCTTGCGGCGGATCTTCACGCTCACGCCCTCGGCGGTGTATCCCGCCGCCGCAGCCGTCTTACCATAGGCATAGGCGCCGCCGTAGACCGGGTTCTCAATGATCCGGTGGATGGTGGAGTAACTCGGTCGCCGCCAGGCCGTGTCGCCGTTGGACTGCTTCACCGGCAGATCGAGGTTGTACTCGTGGAACCAGCAGAGCGCCTGTCGGGCACTGCCCAGTTCCTCGACCTTGTCGAACACCAGCTTGATCGCTTCCTGGACACGCCGATCCGGATCTTTCTCATAACGGTCGCCGGCCTTAACGAAGCCGACGGGCGCCGTCACAATCAACTCGCCCCGGCGCGCCTTCTCGTAGCGGGCCGAGAGCGAGCGCTGGCGCAACAGATCCAGCTCGTACTCGTTGAGGCTCCCCTTGAGCCCGAGCAGCAGGCGGTCGTTGCCGTGCCTCGGCGCATAGATGGTCTCCTGATCGACCAGAACGGTGTCGACCACGCGGCACATCTCGATGAGTTGCTGCCAATCCCGGCTGTTGCGGGCGAAGCGCGAGACCTCGCGGGCGCAAACCGCACCAACCTTACCGAGGCAAACCTCCGCTACCATCCGCTCAAAGCCAGCGCGTTGTACCCCGCCGGCGGCTGAACGACCGAGATCATCATCGATCACTTCGATCTCTAACCAACCGAGCGCCGTCAGCCGGTCCCGCATGGCGTATTGCAGCGCGCTACTCTCGCGATTGTGCAATACTTGATGGGCTGAGGATTGGCGCACGTAAAGAATCGCCTTGCGCTCCAGATGATGAGGTCTGACCTTGTCAGAGATCATGATCAACCTCCTTCGCGCGCGGCGTCGCTGTCGTCGCAGCATGGTCGAGGATCAACTGCATCATCAGGCTTGTGAGCGCTGCCCGCGCTTCCGCCGGCAGCTCCGGCCATGCGGGCGCGCCGCTGGCGTCGTTCGACAGGCCGCTCCTGAACAGATCTATCTGATGCTGCGGGCGCGGTCGTCGATTGTGTCGGTACCCTTTCCCTGAGTTTGTCGTCACGCGTGACATGGGTCTCTCCCCGATTCTGGTCGTGAGAGGCTCTGGATGCGCCAGAAAGCAGGACAGCTGATGGCGTTTGATCCTTCAACGCCAGATCGAGAAGTGCAGAGAGCGCCGCAAGGGCGTCAATGCTGACAAACGGTTGAGCTGCCAAAAGCCCGGGGTCAGGGTATGCCGTGCGGTCGAACATCCATGCCGGGACTTCAAGCCACCGATCTGCTTGCGACCCTTCCAGCGTGCAGCGGAAGACGACATAACCAGCTTTGTCGACTGTCCCATGAATGCAAACTCGGCGACCAAACCAAGGATGATGCCGATAAAGAACCTCGCGAAGAACGGTCCTGTGGGCGTTCTCAAACCTCGTTGTATAACAGCAGGCGTCCCCATTCGAGTCTTGACGGCAGCACGCCGGATCAAGCCTACTTCA
>NZ_JAHEAG010000128.1 GCF_018596315.1 Bradyrhizobium sp. SRL28
CCCGGACGGTCACTTCAAATTCCCCCACCTGTGGTCGCGCAAACTCCCCCACTTGTGGAGCAGGACAAGAGGCTTTTAGGTTGACTGGGTTTTGCGTGCAAGGGCTTCGGCGGCTTCCTTGAGGCGGTAGCTGCGGCCGTCGAACTCAAGCAGATGACAATGGTGCATGAGGCGGTCAAGGATCGTCGTGCTCATGGTGTTGTCGCGGAGATAAGCGCCCCAATCCTGCACGACGCGATTGGACGTGACGATGACGCTGCGGTGCAATTTGTAGCGTTGATGGATCAGATTCTGCAGCAAAGCGCCGGCTTCGTCGGGGATGGTGCGAGCGAGGAACAGATCGTCAAGCACAAGCAGATCGCAGTCAGAGATGCTCCGCAGTCGAGCTTCGCGCTGAGCGGCGGGGCTGAGGGCGTAACGGTTGAAGAAGTCATCGGCCTCGAGATACTGGACCTTGTGGCCTTGCAGGATGGCCTGGTAGGCGACGGCCTTGGCCACGTGCGATTTTCCGGTGCCGGGCTTGCCAATGAACAGAGCGTTTTCACCGACCGCGACAAACTTCAGCGCATGCAGCTGGAAGCAGGCCTGACGCGGCAGTTTGGGATTGAAGGACCAGTCGAACTCCGCGAGCGTGAGCTTCTCTTCAAGCCCGGATTGCTGGTAGCGGCGAGCGATGAGACGGGACTGACGACGATCGAGTTCGTCCTGCAGGAGCAGGCAGAAGGTCTCGAGGAACGGTTGGCTGGCGCCCTGGGCCTGCAGGACGCGGGTCTCGAGCGTGTCGCGTATGCCCGACAGCCGCAACTGTCGTAGGCAGCGATCAATTTCTGGCAAGGTCATGGTCATTCCGAATGATCTCCTGTGGAGGTTGAAAGGCAGAGTTGATCGGCAATCAAGGTCTCGGCGGGAGCGCTCGCGTCGTCGGAGCTGGCCGGGATTGCGGAGACGACGCGAGCGCGGTTTGGTGCGGGCTGATCATTGCCGTTGTTGCCGGGCCGGCGCTCGATGCTGGCACGGTTCTGGGCGCCGAGGCGAAAGAGTTCGCCGTACTCGTCTGCGGGACGGATCAGTGGATGATCCTGCGTCAGAGACAGCGTGAGTTGTGGTGCCTGATCGACGCGCTCGAGCGCCCGCTCGAACAATCGCTCAACGATGGCGCGCACCTGTTTGTAGCGATGGATGTGATGACGCATCGCGTGATCGCAGGCTTGCTCGACGAGCCGGGCGGGATACTTCTTCGCAAGTCCGACAATGCCCCACATCGCGCGTTGTCCAACGCGACCTTCGGTGTCGAACAGGTGCTGACAGAGCGCCTTCGCTTGCGGTCCGATGTCGCCGGCGCTTGCCAGCAGGAAGGCGGTCTGACGAGATGGATTGAACGGGCGCTCGTTGTGCGGCAGTTTGAGCGAACCCGGCCGTGCGGCGCGGGCATGAACGCGCAGCAGCGCCTGGGTGCTGCGGTCGCGGATCTCGATCGTGGTCTCGTAAAGGCGTACCACGACCTGGCTGCCGATCGGCGCGGGGCGCGCGGCATAGTCGCTGTGATCCACCCGCACGGTGGTGTCGTCGTAGACGGTACGCACGAGCTCGGAGAAGTAACGGAAGCCGGTCGCGGGCAATGGCCGCAGATGCGGCTTCTCCTCCTGGAACATGGCCTCGACCTGACGCCTCATGCTGCCATGGATGCGTTTGGAAGCCCAGTTCGTCTCCCAGTGCTCCAGAAAGCTGTTCTGAGCCTCGAGTGATTCGAAGCGCCGCCCGGCGAGCGCGGTGCCCTGGGTGTGCTGGATCGCGTTCTCCACGGTCCCCTTGCGGTTCGGGTCCCGCACCCGTGCCGGATCGGCGACGACGCCGTAATGCGCGAGCACCGCGCCGTAGAGCCGGTTGAGCTCGGGCTCGTAAAGGTCGGGCGTGACGACGCCTTCCTTCAGATTATCGAGCACGACATAGCCGACGGCGCCGCCAAAATATCGAAAAGCCCCTTCGTGGAGCTGTGCCCAGATCTGCTGGCTCGACTTCCCAGACCACCCGCCGGAAGCTACGCCGCGAGTAGCGCAGGGTCATCACGAACAGGCGCGGCCGGCGGTAACGACCGCTCTTCGGATCACGGGTCAGCGCGCCTTCGCCATAATCGACCTGGGCTTCCTCGCCGGGGGCAAACTCGAGACGGTCAAACTGTTTGGGATCGATGTGGCGCAAGGCGCGCACGAAACGCTTGACGCTCTCGTAGCTGGCAGTGAAGCCGAGCTGATCAACCAGATCCTGGTAGATCGCCTGCGCATTGCGCTTCAGACGGACCTGCTGCTCGATCCATTCCCGATGCGGTTCACACGCTGAGCGGGCGAAATCAAACGTCTTGGCGGCCACCTTCATGCCGATAGCCGGCGGTCGCGGAGGTGGGGGAGTTTGGCCATCCGCGGCCTCGGAGCCGGCGGTCACCCCGGGGGAATTTGCCTCCGCCGCTCGCCGGGACACGAAAATCGCCTGGTAGCGCCGGATCGTCTTGCGGTCGATCCCCGTCAGCCGCTGGATCTCTCGTTGGCTCGTCTGGCGCTCAAGTAACGTAAATACGGTGCTTTGCAGATGCGGCTTCAAGACGTTCAACTCCCGGTCCCCTCTTCCCTAAAGGGGGCGAAAATAAACGTCCTGCTACGCGCTTTGCGGCCGATCAGCCGCCCAGCCAGGCGGAATCAGGTGGGGGAGTTTGAGGTGACCTCACCCGGGGGATTTTGACCGACCGTCGGGG
>NZ_JAHEAG010000129.1 GCF_018596315.1 Bradyrhizobium sp. SRL28
CTGCGTGGGGCGATGCCGCTTCTGCACGGCTCGCAAGGGTGCACATCCTTCGGGCTCACGCTGTTCGTGCGGCATTTCAAGGAGGCGGTGCCGCTGCAGACGACTGCGATGAGCGAAGTGGCGACCGTGCTCGGCGGTTATGAAAATGTCGAGAAGGCTATCCTCAACATATACAATCGTGCCAAGCCGGAGATCATCGGGATCTGCTCGACCGGAGTGACCGAAACCAATGGCGATGACGTCGACGGCTACATCAAGCTGATCCGCGAGCAGCATCCGCAGCTCGCCAAATTTCCTCTTGTCTTTGTCTCCACGCCCGATTTCAAGGACGCCTTCCAGGACGGGTGGGGAAAGACAGTGGCATGCATGGTCGAGGTACTGGTGGAGGCGCCGGCGGTCGGGGCGGAGCGTGATTCCGCGCGGGTGAATGTCCTCCCCGGATGTCACCTGACGCCGGGTGACCTCGACGAACTTAGGACGATCCTGGAGGATTTCGGCCTGAAGCCATCCTTCCTGCCTGATCTCGCGGGATCGCTGGACGGGCATATCCCGGACGAGTTTACGCCAACGACCATTGGTGGCATCGGGGTTGACGAAGTCGCGGGCATGGGCCGGTCCAGCTGGACCATTGCCATCGGTGCGCAGATGCGGCGGGCGGCAGAAGCCATGCAGGCGAAGTCTGGGGTGCCGTTTCGCTTGTTCGAGCGGCTGTGCGGCCTCATCCCCAACGATGAATTCATCGCTTTCCTGAGCGACATCAGTGGCCGCCCTGTGCCAGCAAAATATCGGCGCCAGCGCGGCCAGCTCAGCGATGCGATGCTGGACGCGCATTTCCATGTCGGCGGCCGCAAGCTCGCGATCGGAGCCGAGCCTGACCTCCTGTTCGACCTGTCCAGCATGCTTCACGAGATGGGCGCGCAGGTGACGGCGGCCGTGACGACCACGCCGTCGCCGGTGCTGGAGCGGATCGGGACCAAGGAGGTGCTGATCGGCGATCTCGAGGATCTGGAAGAGCTTGCTAGGACGAGGAATTGCGATCTGCTGATTACGCATTCGCATGGCCGCCAAGCGGCGGCGCGGCTGAAGATTCCGTTTTATCGCGCGGGATTTCCGATGTTCGATCGGATCGGCGCGGGACACCAGCTATCCGTCGGCTATCGCGGCACGCGCGATGTGATCTTCAATATCGCCAATCTCGTGATCGCCGACCGAGAGGAAAATCATCAGCCGACGCCCGATAGCTGGCGGACCTCGAGACGGCCCTTAAAGCCCGGCCGCCGTAGCTTCATCGACGCAACAGAGGGGTCGATTGCATGAAGGTCGCATTCGCTACCCAAGACTTGAGGCGCGTCGATGCGCATTTTGGCTGGGCCAAGTACATCGCGATCTATGATGTTGGGCCGGGCGGGCACGTATTTCTGAAGGCGGTTCAGTTCTACGGCGATCTCAAGGAAGACGGCAACGAGGACAAGCTCGCGCCCAAGATCGAGGCAATCAAGGATTGCGCCATTCTCTATGTCGCTGCCATCGGCGGCTCCGGTGCCGCGCGGGTAGTGGCGAACAATATACATCCCATCAAGGTGGACAAGCCCGAGAACATTCTGGCGCTGGTCGAGAAGCTTCAGCACGTGCTGAAGGGTACGCCGCCACCCTGGCTGCGCAAGGCACTGGCAAAGGACCAGGAGCGCACGCTCGATTTCGAAGAATGAGGACGACATGACTGAAGCCGCGGATATCGTGCAAACCGATCGCGCGCTCGATGCGCCATTCGTGAGGGAACTGATCAAGATCTGGCGCGCCCAGGACGTCCATGGCGCCTGGGACGGCAAGAGCGATCTCGATCTCCTCGAACCCTATATTCTGGACAAGGAGAAACGGCGCGCGCTGCCGATCGTCGACGATCCCGATCCGGATACGGTCTGACGGCTGGAGCTGTTCTTCAATGCGGTCGCGCTCTCGATCGAGAAGACGACCGGTGTGATGATCCAGCCGATGCTGAAGATGCACCACGAAGGCTTTGGCCGCATGGTGCTGATCGGCGGCCGGCTGATCGTGGTGAACAAGCAGCTGCGCGATGTGCATCGCTTCGGCTTCGACAATCTCGCAAAGCTCGCCGCCGAGGGTGACAAATACGTCGAAGGCGGCATCGAGATGACCCGGAAATTTCCCGACGTGGCCAACTATTGAGAGCAGCTCATGAGCGACCTTGAAATGCTGAAAGCGGAAATAAGAAAGCTGTCGGTCAAGGCGACGAAGGCCAAGATGGATCTGCACGATTTGTCGGAGGAACTTCCCATCAACTGGACCTCGATCATGGCGGTGGCGCAGAAGGCGCACGATGCCTTTGCCGAACTCGAGCGCAAGCGCGAGGATCTCAAGGCGCTGGAAAAGGCCTAAAAAGGGTATCCGATCATGTCATTTGCAACGCGCGACGGCCGCGACTGGGCGCCGAACTACCTGATCTCAATTGATCCCAAGAAGTGCATCGGTTGTGGCCGCTGTTTCAAGGTCTGCGGTCGCGACGTCATGACATTGAAGGGGATCAATGAGGAGGGCGATCTTGTCGATCTCGACGATGACGAAGACGGTGAGATCGAAAAGAAGATTATGGTGATGAATGACCGGGGCGCTTGTATCGGCTGCGGCGCCTGCGCCCGGGTTTGTCCGACCAACTGCCAGACCCACCAGCCCGCCGCA
>NZ_JAHEAG010000013.1:0-20000 GCF_018596315.1 Bradyrhizobium sp. SRL28
CTGCGCTTTGCCCACCCTACGCCGCTAATCCCTGGCGCGGCAGCCGCGTGTGAAGCATGCCCCGGCGCCCGCCGGGCTCTCCGTTCTGTGAATATGCTTCGTGGGGCGTTTGGGACGTAACAGTCGGGCCGCCGCGATGAAGTCGTTTTCTCAGTCCGACGAAGACGTCCTGAAACGAAGTGATGGTTTAATGGCGTGATGGCAAATGTCCGGCGGCCATTTGATTCACCAGAGATTTGCCTGATTGAGGCACAGGTGTCGTCATGCGCGAAGATTTTGCTTCTTCCAGTTTCCTTGCGGTTATCGTGCTGAGTTTGATTGTGGCTTGTACTGGGCTTTTCGCACTTGGAATCTGAAATCATTCGTTCACGGCAGCGGTTTGACCTTCGCCGCCATGTCGGGCGCGCGTGTGACCCGATATGTGGCGTTGCTGCATTTGAGGACCCAGACGGCGCGATCCGGCCGGGAGCGCTTCCTGTCCCTGGTGGCGCCTAGCGCCTTGTCGCAGGTGAAGCCTTGTGTGCGAATTTGAGCCGACAGCATGGTCTGCGGCGTTTCGACCGCAACCTGTTGCGCCCGCACCTGCGGGCTGAAAAGAACAGCAGCGATAGCCAGGAGCAATATTCCAGGTGTTTTGCGCATGACCTCAATCCTCCGAACAGACATCCCGCTCGTCTGAATGCTGAACTATATGGCAAGAACACTTGTGTTGTCTGCTTTGGGTCGAACTGGGGCATCGCGATCTAGCTGGGTGATGTTCGTGCTGCCCTCGATAACGGACATCGTCAGGCCGCTCGTTCACGTCTGAAAAATGCCAAACTCAGACATTTCGCGAATTGAACAAATTTTCGTAATCTGGTTCAGATCGCCGTTAAGTTGTCCGTTCTAAAACACGACCGCACGGCAGCAAGTGCGGTGTTCAGTGAATGGTCGAGGCGGCATGAAGATCGGGGATCGACTTGGGGTCGTTGCAGTGCCGGAATTGCTTCCGTCAGGAATGGGCACGCAGGCATTGTTTGAAGCTTGTGTAGGTCGGATCTTTTCGATCCAAAGCATAGACCAAAACGGGCTTCTGGAATTGCACGTAGGCGAAGTCGTTAGCCAGGACAGCTATATGCACTCCATTTGGATTGAACCCCGACCACGTTCTTCTGCGCTAAGGAGTGAACGATTTGCCGGAGGTCCGCTTTGGGGGTACTGGCGGACTTCGGCAGTGTTCAGTTGCGAAGTCTGCTGTGCCTCAATGGTCTGACATCGCCAGGCCGCTTTGGCAGGTCCGCTGCCACAAGGCGACCTCACTGACACAGCCGGCTCTGGCTGCAACTCGCGGATGCGCACGTCGGCCTCCTCGCTGGGAGCAACGATCCGGCTCGTCGGGCCCGAATCTCGCTTCCAGGCCAGAATGAATCCACCGCGCTGCCTGATTTGAGCCGCATTGTGACCCAGGTCGCGGCGAAAGGTCGTTCTGCTGGGGCGCGCAACACCGGGGTATTCCATGTCCGGTCATTTGCGATTTTGCATCGCCGCTTTTGTCCTTCTCGCAGGTCTCCCGATTTCACCTGCGTCTTCGAATCCTTTTGCCGACTTCTTCAATGTCGCTCCCCGGCAAGCCACTCCGCCCGCTCCCGCGGAAGAGGAGTGCCTGTCGCGGCCCGGCAAGTCGACGGCGGAAGGTCAGCGCTGGGTCTATCGTTTTGACGGCCACCGCAAATGCTGGTTCCAGGCCGCTGAGGAGAGCGCGGTGAAGAAGCAGGTTCGTTATCGCGCCGCGAAGCCTCGTGTCGCCGCTCCCGAGGAGAACGAGGCCGCGCAACGCAAGCGAAAGGCGGTCGTGGATGCGCGTGCGGAGCTGTTGCGCTCCGCACCGGCGGAAACGTCCAAGCCGATGCGGCCTGCGCCCGAGCTCAAGGTGGCTGATGCCGCTTCCGCTACGGGGGCCGCGGCCTTCCTGCTGCCGACACCCATCGAAAACCTCGCGCCCGCCCACCCGCGCCAGGTCGACGTGGAGGCGCTTCTGGGGGCCGCACCGGCCGCCAGCGACGCGGTTGCCGCCTCCGTGCCTCCGGCCGCGCCGGTCGCCTTTCCCATCGCCGAGGCGGCCGATGACGGGCGGGGCTGGACGGCAACCTGGCTTGGCGTGCTGCTGATGGCGCTGGGGCTCGTCTCCGTCTTGGGCTCAAGCCGGGCCCTCCGGGAGGCCGTGCTGCGATTGATGCGAGAACGGAGTTGGCGGCCATTGTGGACGACGGCTTCCGGAGCCTGAGCTTCATGTCCCCGCTCGATCCGTCAGCGCCGCTGTGATCAAAGGCATGCCAATAGCGGTAACAGCAATTGACTTCTTTGGGCGTCACTTAGCTGACTTCGGCAGAAGACAGTGGCATGTCCGATCAGGGTGAAAGGCGGCAGTCGGGTCTCCGAAACGGACCGCCCGTTCAGCCCAGCAGACATCGTCAGGCTGCCCGCTCAGGTCAGCCGGGACCAAGTCCAGACTCATGCGCTGGGAGAGCGCGGCAGTCCGGACTTGGTAATGACTCCTGGATCATGGCTTCCGTTCAGCGAGCACGGGCGTTGCCGTGCGCAGAGCCTGTTCGTACCGCTTCAGTTGATCTTGCGGATATTTTTGCATGGCCAGAAGTTCGTCAGTGGTCTTGTTCTTCAAATGGATCATGCCGGACGATGTCAACACATCATCATTTACCGGCTCTCCGTTGCGTCGAAGCGCAAGCATGCGTTCGATTCCCTGCAAGGCGAGACGGTGGCGTTGCTCTCCCTTCCTCGCGTGTTCGACGTAATGTGACAGCCGTTCGGTGGACATGGCCCGGGCGCTCGCCTCGTCGCCCTCGATGAGCCGGAGCAGTTGCTCGTCGATGATGTCGCTGCACACGTCGATGCATTCGTTGCAGATGAACACATGCGGGCCGGCAACCAGCGATTTCACTTCATGCTGGGATTTGCCGCAAAAGGAACAATAGAGGACAGCTTGTGGCGTTGGAGCCGGGTGCCCGGCGGCCGAGCCGGGGCGTGGTTGTGCCGTATCGATCTTGGCGGACAGGATGTTCCAGTTCTCGTAGCCGAACGTCTTCGCGATCAGCTCCAGAGATTCGCTATGGGTGATCTCCATAGCCTTGGTCTTCAAGGCATCGCGCAGGGAATGCGCCATGACTTTCGCATCGCGGAAATCGCGCATGAGAGCACCTCTCTATCGACGAACGGAGGAGATCGGTGCCTGCCTTGCCGACCCGTTCGCCAATGGCGAGGGCGCGGAGATAGATTGATACGTTCACCATCCCCGTAGGGCGCAGGCGGCGGGTGTATCGACCCGGTGACAATGTTGGCGAGCGACGGCACGTTGTCAACTCAAATGCCCCGGGACGCGCAGCCGACGAGACCCTGCCGACGGCGAGGAGCGGGATTCGTAGGGTGGGCAAAGCGTAGCGTGCCCACCATTCACACTGGGGTCGTGGTGGTGGGCACGCTACGCTTTGCCCACCCTACGCCGCTGCCTCCTACGCCGCTGCCTCCAGCGTCAGGGCGCGCGTGCTCCCGCAGTGGACTTGCTTGGATTCAAATCATCGATGCGCTTGGCCTCGGCGACGTCGGACAATGCGCGCTTCAGGTCGCCCAGGCGACGGAAGACGATGCCGCGATTGATGTAGGAATCTGATGAGCTGGGATCCTTCTCTATAGCCAGGTCGAAATTGGCGAGCGCAATATAAAGATCTCCGCTGCGATACGCCGAAATGCCCCGTTCTCGATAATATTGGGCGTCCTTGATTACAACCTCGCGAGCCGGGGAAGCATGGGCGCTTGCAGGAGCCATGCCTGTCGTCGCAGCAGGTGCAATGCCGTCCGGTTTGGTCGGCGCTTCGGCATCCCGTCGATTGACGTCGACCTTCATGTCGGCTCCGGCGACTGCAAGCTGGTCGTGTTGCCCGGTTCGGCCGCTTGCGTCGGATATTTCGGTCGCGGTGAGCGCCTGCGCGGGTTCGCGCCTGGACACCTCGGTCACCTGTGCCGAAGCGACGCGCAGCCCGTCGACAGGCCTGAACAGAAGATAGCCCCCGACGAGCACTGCGGAGACGGCAGCACTCGCGATCGCGTCAGCGGCCAGCCTGCGGATCATGCCGGAGAATTTGCTGCGCTTTGGCTCTCGACTTTGCTGCCGGCGTGCGACTACGAGCAGCCGGTCATAGGCCGCTCGCTGCTGCTCGTCGCTCAATATGGCGTTGGCGCGGACAATCCGCCTGAATCTCTCTGCAGCTTCGGGGTCGCCGGGATTGACGTCGGGATGACAAGCCTTCGCGGCCTTACGGAATGCAGCCCTAAGGCCGTCCGCGTCGTCGTCCGGAAGCGCCTCCAGCAAATCGTAAAGAGTTGCCATTACTGCTCACTGAAATACTGATCTACTCGATAAATTTAGCGATATGGGTCGACGCCTCAATCAAAGCGTAACCAGCGGAAAACCCCGCTGCGAAAAGCGTGACGGGTTGGAATGGCAAAACCAAGACCAAACGGTGAACGGCTGCACACCGCAGGCATCGGGAAATGCCAGCCAGGGTGGACGCAGATCACCCGCTCTTGCTTAGATTGTGAAAATGGACGGCGCGGGCCGTGGGCTCCGCTGACGCGGTAGACGGCGACGATGCTCGGCCCCGTCGCGCGGCTGCGCGGATTGCTATCGAACCGGTCTTCGTTGCCGAACCGGCTCGATTTCGCATGTGCTGGACGTCTGCAGCAGGACGAGGCGCTCGCGCGCGGCTTTCTCCGCATCCTGATAGCACTGGCGTTCGTACTCGACCTTCAAGCGCGCCCATTCATCCGGATCGACGGTCTTGAGGTCGGATCGTTTGAACTCGCAATCGGGGGCGGGCTGCGGCGTGAGCAACGCCAGGTCCGGTCGCCGGATTTTTGGTTCGGCATATCGATATGGTTCGGAGTGTCGACGGGTGCGTACGGGAGCCCGGAGGGGAGGCGCTTTGCCTTCGTGTAGGGACGGACTGACTTCGCGTTGTGCTGGATTGCGCGCGCAGCCGGCAAATGACATCGAGCAAAAAATGACGCAGACGGTCAGAAGTTTTGGAGCGAGCGATTTCAGGCCGGCGGCACGCGGCCGCTCGCCTGCTTCTTCGCGAGAATCCTGAAAACGAAGCGCTCCACCTGGGATCGCCATGCCAATGATTTCCGATCAAACGTGCCTGGCCAAAGCCGCATGAAAATTTTGCGCAGCGCGGCAACCATGAACGAAAAATTTGAATCGACTTCTAACAATTACGATGAATCAAATCTAAACCGGCTTTATTCGGTCCCCGGTGCGAGACCCGTAGGGCGGACTCGATAGCGAGTGACGAAGCAAGCGTAGCCCGGGCGAGCGCAGCGACCCCGGGACCATGTTTGAGAGTGGGCCCCGCATATCGCATGCACTCATGCGGGCTACAATACCGAGCCGCACGCGTGGGGGTGCGGCGCACCTTGGTAAAGGTCACCGCTTCCTGCGCCAGATATCGAGCAGCGCGTCGAGCTTCGTTCGCAGCGGCAATCGTTCATTGGTCAGCGCATCGAGGAAGCCCGCAATTCGTTGCGACTTCGCCAACGTATAGAGCGTGAGAAATGCGAAAAAGGTTGCCGTCACGACAACATAAAACGCCTTCATTCCGAAATGATGATCGGTTGCGGCGATCAGGCTGCTCATGCCGAGGAAGCCAGTGGTGGTGGTGCCGATCAGGCCAATCATCGTCACGACGGTGAGCCTGAGGAAGGTATTCGCCTGGCGACGCAGCAGATCGCTGTCGAGATAGGCACCCATATCCTTCAGTTCTTCCCGAATCTCGACGTAGAGGCGGTCCGTGCCGAGCTGTTTGGCCAGCCCATGGAACACGTCGCGCGTCTGCGCATGATCCGATACGTCGTGAAACCAGTAGCGGTGCGTGAAGCGAAGGAATATTTCAAGCAGGCTCCTGATCTCGACGCGGAATCGTCGCACGGTTTCCTGCTGGTTGATGTTGAGACGCGTCACAGCCTGCACCAGACGATCGGACATCATAAGCAAGGCGCCCTTGTGCATGTGAGCGATGAGCGCCAGCAAAAAGAACTGATGACGGAATTGGCCGAGAAGACCGCGCTCCGCATCTGTGAATACGGACCTGGCAGCGTCGCCGACGAAGAGGAACGTGTGATCGCAACACATCACGCGTGTGCTCAGTCCGCTGCCGGATCGGGCCTCGTCATAGTATCTGTCGTAGCAATGGTTTTCTTCGAAGCGCGCCAGATATTCCTCGGAGAAGGGCAGGGCATGCCGGTCGCCAGGCGCCGTCGCGTAGGCAAGTCGGGCGAAGTCTCCGCGCGTCAGTCGTTCCGGATGTTCGACGGCGAGATAGGCCATCAACGGCATGCGATAATATTCGAGCTGGCGGAACCGCAGCGCTCCCGCCTGATCGCTGTAATGGGCCGTCATCGGGTTGAGCAGATATTGCCAGTGCGCGGCGAGCGGCGGCGCCCGCTCGCGACACACCGATGCCAGATACAGCTTTCTGTCCTCGTAGTCCGACACCGCGAGTACGCGCCCGTCTGCTGCCAGCCATTCCACCTTGCGGGGGCAGTTGATGCCGTCTCCCTCTGCGGTCCAGCCCGCAGGATAGGCGCGGCCAAACCGATGCAAAGAGTCCTGCACCACGTCGAGCGGCACGTCGGAGCCGGAAACTTCGACAGCAAGAATGACAAGGTCGACGTCATAGAAAAAGTAAAGATCGACATGCCTGATGTCGAAGACGACCGGCGCGTTCCGCTCCGGGAACAGGATCCGCACCGTCGCCACGTCCGTCCGGCGATAAACCTTGATTGGGGATTCGCCGTAAGCGGCCATTGAGCGGCGCTTGGCGCCTTCGCCGTAGAGAAGACGCTGCACATAGGGCAGGAATGTCACGAACTCGCGATAATGCCGTTCGCGGAAGGAATCGGGATCGGCGCAGAATTCATCATCCACCTCCTTCCAGACCCGGCCTGCGTCTTTCTCGAGGAGCTCCCAATGATGATGGATCTGCGAACCTTCCCTCAGCGGCATTAGTTGAAGCGGCCAGAGGAGGATCTGGTGGAATGTACGCACCAGCGGCGTGGCTTCGATTGGGTCCGACGCCGAGCGCGTTTTGGAGGCCGGCTCGCCGATCGCGTGCGACGCCATGGCATGTCCTCCACATCTGGTCTGGGATGCCGCTCGTCGCGGCTCCCGCACTGTCTGTCTTGGTGCATCATGCCTCGAAAATCCCGCCGCGCATATGCCCGGTGGGTCATCTCCACTCAATGCGCAACCACGTTCCTGCTTCCGCTGGCCGTCCCTCAAGACCCCCTGCCAATGATTTGCCGATCGAGACAAATCTGCCCGCGTCCTGCTTCGCTCATGCGAACAAACGGCCCAAAACCGGCTGCGCGAGAACGGCGATTTGATGAGCTATTTCAAAGTGATTTGGGCCGTCCAGTTTCTCGCGCAAAAATATTCCGCTTTCCATTCCACCCAAATCAGCGGCAATTTCCGCGCGTCCCGTCTCGACAAGAGGGGCGGATCGCGCGTCGTCACGAACGCGAGACGGGATGCGGTGGACGCGGGCAGCGTCAGGCGCGAAGCGTGTTTGCAGGGCGGTTATCCGTGAGCGAGCACAACGCGCAAGACGACCGACGTTGCAGCGTACGGCAAAACCGTGTGGTCCCGACATCCGTTGCTGGTGCCAAAGCTGTCGGTGGCGAATTCGATCCAACCGGATCGAAGCGCCATCAAGCCGGCGGCGATGGAGGCAAGACGAATTCGTCTCCAGGGAGAGCACGGCATAAGCCGTCAAACCATTGCGCAGGGAATGCCGGAGTGCTCCGGCTGTACCTGTATGCTCGTGTGCGCACTTCCTCGTGCACATTGCACACGAGACCGCGGGTGCAGCAAGCACCCGGCATTCCCTGCTCCCTCTCGTTGGGAGGGAAAGGAATTTCAGCAAGCCTCGGGCGCAGCGCGCCGCGAGAACGCCGACCCACATTCAACTGTCATCGCCCGGCTTGACCGGGCGACCCAGTATTCCAGAGACGCAAATGATAGAACCGATAGGCCGCAGCGTACTGGATCGCCCGGTCAAGCCGGGCGACGACACCAGAAGTGCTGTCACTCTGTCCGCGTCATTGCGAGCGAAGCGAAGCAATCCATCTCGCCGCATTGCTTCGCTTCGCTCGCAATGACGTGGGTAGGCCCGAGAGTCGAACTAAAGCAGCTCCAACTGCTCCGCTGCGATCGTATCGCCGGCGCTGATCGTGCCGCCCTCGATCACCTCGGCATAGATCCCGCAGTCGGCGTGGCCGAGCCGGCGCTGCAGCGCCGTCGGAATCGCGAGATCGCGCGCGGCCGTATCGGGATCAACATTCACGGCGGCGCAGCGGACGATGCGTTTCACCACCTTGAGCCTGACATCGCCGATCGCCAGCGTGTGGTCGACGAGGTCGAATTCGTGCCAGGCCGGCCAGCCCTCGACATAGAGGTTGGCGCGGAAGCGAAGGGGATGCACCGGCGCGCCCACCATGTCCTCGATGGCATGGACGCTGGCGAGATTGATGATCGAAACAACCTTGCGGGCGACGTCCGAAAAGCTGTGGCCCGGGCTTTCGAGCACTTTCGGCGGGCCCTTGATCAGGTCGGGAAAAGTCGAGGCGAAAAAATTCTCGATCGCCGCCCGGCCCTCTTGCGTTGCGAGATTGCCCTGGGCCACGATCCGGCCGTTGTGGTTAATCGAGAGGACGTTGCTCGAATCGTCGAAATGGGTGCGCAGGCCAACCAGCCATTCGTCCCGCATCAGCATCAGGAAGTGCAGTTTGGGCAGCCATTTCGGCTCGGCCGGGTCGAAGCCGGAGGGGCCGTTTTCGATCGCGTAGCGGCGGTCGGCCAAAAGCGTCTGACCGGGGCTAAGCTCGGCGCGGGCAAGCGGCTCGGGGGTCAGGCCCTTGACGGGGTAGCGATAGATTCCGGTGATCCGGGCAGGCGGGGCTGTAGCAGGCATGCGGCTTATTAAGGGATTCCCGCCGTCCGCGCTACCGTTCCGAATTTGCGGCCGGGCCTCTTCCGTTTCTCGCCGCGATGCCCACATTTGCGTCAAGCCTGAAAACAGGGTGACGACCCGCGGCCGGTTGAGGAATGTCAACGCGGTCCCGCGGATACCCAATGAAGATGCCGCAATCATGCCTCAGGGGTGGGGGCGGCATGCCGAGGGAAGTAAAATATGAATATTGAAAAATACACCGAGCGCGCGCGCGGCTTCATCCAGTCTGCGCAATCGCTCGCCATGCGCGACGGACATCAGCAGTTCTCGTCGCTGCATATGCTCAAAGTACTGCTTGATGACAGCGAGGGGCTGGCCGGCGGTCTGATCGACCGCGCCGGCGGGAACTCCCGCGCCATCCTCAAGGCAACCGAGGACGCGCTGAAG
The DNA here is from genome assembly GCF_018596315.1 of Bradyrhizobium sp. SRL28. Lineage (GTDB taxonomy): Bacteria > Pseudomonadota > Alphaproteobacteria > Rhizobiales > Xanthobacteraceae > Bradyrhizobium. The sequence continues at coordinate 9,450 of NZ_JAHEAG010000013.1, forward strand.
AAGCTGCCGAAAGTCTCGGGAAGCGGCGCCGGGCAGATCTATCTAGCGCCCGATATGGCGCGCGCATTCGATGCGGCGGAAAAGGCCGCCGAGAAGGCCGGCGACGGCTTTGTCACGGTCGAGCGGCTGCTGCTGGGTCTGACGCTCGAGAAGGGCAGCGAGGCCGGCAGCATTCTCAGCAAGGGCGGCGTCACGCCCCAAAACCTCAACACGGCGATCGAATCGCTGCGCAAGGGCCGCACCGCCGACAGCGCGACGGCCGAAAACGCCTATGACGCGCTGAAAAAATATTCCCGCGACCTGACGCAGGCCGCGCGCGACGGCAAGCTCGACCCCGTGATCGGCCGCGACGAGGAAATCCGCCGCACCATCCAGGTGCTTTCCCGCCGCACCAAGAACAATCCCGTTCTGATCGGCGAGCCCGGCGTCGGCAAGACCGCCATCGTCGAGGGCCTGGCGCTGCGCATCCTCAATGGCGACGTGCCGGAAAGCCTGAAGGACAAGAAACTGCTCTCGCTCGATATGGGCGCGCTGATTGCTGGCGCCAAATACCGCGGCGAGTTCGAGGAGCGGCTGAAGGCCGTGCTGCAGGAAGTCACCACGGCCGAAGGCTCGATCATCCTGTTCATCGACGAGATGCATACGCTGGTCGGCGCCGGCAAGGCGGACGGAGCGATGGATGCGTCCAACCTGTTGAAGCCCGCATTGGCGCGCGGCGAACTGCATTGCATCGGCGCCACCACGCTCGACGAATACCGCAAGCATGTCGAAAAGGACGCTGCGCTGGCGCGCCGGTTCCAGCCGGTGTTCGTCTCCGAGCCGACGGTCGAGGACACCATCTCGATCCTGCGCGGGCTGAAGGACAAGTATGAGCAGCACCACGGTGTTCGCATCACCGATTCCGCGCTGGTCGCCGCGACCACGCTGTCGAACCGCTACATCACCGACCGTTTCCTGCCCGACAAGGCGATCGACCTGATGGACGAGGCCGCGGCGCGGCTGAAGATGCAGGTCGATTCCAAGCCCGAAGAGCTCGATCTGATGGATCGGGAAATCATCCGGCTGAAGATCGAGCAGGAAGCGCTGAAGAAGGAAACCGACATCGGCTCCAAGAGCCGCCTGCAGGCCCTGGAAAAGGAGCTGGCCGATCTCGAGGACAAATCGGCAGCGCTGACGTCGCGCTGGAGCGCAGAGAAGAACAAGCTCTCCGACGCGCAGAAGCTGAAAAGCGAGCTCGACGCCTTGCGCATCGAGCTGGCGAACGCGCAACGCCGCGGTGAATTCCAGCGCGCGGGCGAGCTCGCCTATGGCAAGATTCCGGAACTGGAGAAGAAGCTCGAATCCATCGAGGCCAACGAAAACCCCGGCGAGATGATGGAAGAGGCGGTGACCGCCAACCACATCGCGCAGGTGGTGTCGCGCTGGACTGGCGTTCCCGTCGACAAGATGCTGGAAGGCGAAAAGGACAAGCTCCTGAAAATGGAGAACTCGCTTGGCAGGCGCGTGGTCGGCCAGGCCGAAGCCGTGCGCGCGGTGGCGACCGCCGTGCGCCGTTCGCGTGCCGGCCTGCAGGATCCGAACCGCCCGATGGGCTCGTTCATGTTCCTGGGCCCCACCGGCGTCGGCAAGACCGAGCTGACGAAGGCGCTGGCGGAATATCTGTTCAACGACGAGACCGCGATGGTCCGCCTGGACATGTCCGAGTTCATGGAAAAGCACTCGGTGTCGCGGCTGATCGGCGCGCCTCCCGGCTATGTCGGTTATGACGAGGGCGGGGCACTCACCGAAGCGGTGCGGCGGCGGCCCTATCAGGTGGTGCTGTTCGACGAGATCGAGAAGGCGCATCCTGATGTCTTCAACGTGCTGCTGCAGGTGCTCGACGACGGCCGCCTGACCGACGGGCAGGGCCGCACCGTCGACTTCCGCAACACGCTGATCATCATGACTTCGAACCTCGGTTCGGAATTCCTGGTCAACCAGCCGGAGGGCGAGGATACGTCAGCGGTGCGCGAGCAGGTGATGGGCATGGTGCGGGCGCATTTCCGGCCTGAATTCCTCAACCGCGTCGACGAGATCATCCTGTTCCATCGCCTGCAGAAGAGCGAGATGGGCCGGATCGTCGAGATCCAGTTCGCTCGGCTGCAGAAGCTGCTGGAGGATCGCAAGATCACGCTGACGCTCGATGCCGCGGCGCGCGACTGGCTGGCCGCCAAGGGCTGGGATCCCGCCTACGGCGCGAGGCCCCTGAAGCGGGTGATCCAGCGCAACCTGCAGGACCCGCTGGCCGAGATGATCCTCGCCGGCGAAATCGCCGACGGCGACCGCGTCGTGATATCGAGCGAAGGCAACGTGCTGACCTTCAACGGCAAGGCGCCACAGACCGCCGAGATCGCGGCCTTCGAGGCGCCGGTGCCGAAGCGTAAGCTGAACTGAGGCTGGCATGAGCGCGTGGATGCATCCCGTCGGACGGGGGGCATCCAACGCGGTTGTCAGATCAGCTCTACGACCGGGCTGCTCCCCCTGTCATCCTCCTCCTCACTTGGGTCAAGCTCCGAGAGGATGTCGACGAGTTCGCGAACGCGGCCGGTTGCCAGCGGTCTGCCGGCATTCAGCATCGGCTCATCGTTGGCCAACCAGGCTTGGGCCTCCGCGAGTTCGTCCACCGTCGCGCCGGTTCCAATGATCTGGGCGATGGTCACATCGTCAGCCCCGCTGACGGCCCTGGTAACGTCCTCACGCGTAATCTGCATGATGACCTCCATCACTCGGCCATAAGCCTCCCGCCGCAGCAGGCGGCTTTGTCCCGGACCTCAACCGGAGACCGTGGCCGGAGTTCCGGGAGCCGCTGGTGTCGGCGTCTATTTTTTCGTGACCTTGTAAATCGCATTCTCCAGATCCGACGAGAAGTAGATCACGCCCGTCGCGCCGACGCCGACACCGGTCGGGATGTTGCTCGGCAGTCCGCCGGGTGCGGCCGGCAATCCGATCGGCAGGTTGGCGGCGATTTCGGTGATGGTGCCATTCGCCGGATCGATCTGGATAATCCGCTTGGCGCCGACCTCGGCCACGATCAGCTTGCCGTCGGGCGCCAGCGCGATGCCTTCAGGCCCCTTGAGATCCTTGGTGATCACGGTTTTCTCGCCGTTGGCTTCCACCTTCGACACCTGGCCGGCAAAGGCTTCGGTCAGATAGACCGTGCCGCCCGATCCGGCGGCGAGCCCGACCGGGCCTTCGAGGCCGCCGAGCACCACGGTGCGGTCTTTGCCGTGTTCGCCGCTGGCGCGGACCAGTGATTTGCTGCCGAGCTCGTTGACGAGAATGCTGCCGTCGCCAAGCTTGACCGCGTCATGCGGCGCCTTGAAGTCGTGCAGCATCTCCCTGGTCTTGCCGGTCTTGCGGTCGATCAGTTGCACCGTGCCAGTGAACCAGCTCGACAGCAGCACGTCGTCACCCTTGGCGGTGGCGCTCATCGGATATTCCAGCGTCGCGCCATCGGCATGCATGCGGGCCGATTCGGAGACCTCGCCAGTCGAGCCGTCCACGGTGCGGTAGGCGAACACGTCGGCGATGTAGATCGTGTCTTTGCCCCCGTCGGAGACGACGCCGATGCCGCCAGGCAGCGCCAGCTTGCCAATGATTACCTGCTTGGCAGCGCCGGTTTCCGGATCGACCTCCTGGATGCCGTTGTCGGCCATATTGGAGACGAAAATGCGGTCCTTGTCGTCGATCGCGAGATTGTCGAGCGAGGGCTTGAGCTGCGCGACCATTTTCTTGGCGCCGGTCTTCGGATCGACCCGCACCAATTGGCCAAGCGCGGTGTCGACCACAAAGAGATTGCCCTTGGAATCGAAATTGACCGCGGCCGGAATCTTGAAGCCGTCGGCGACCACGGAGAGTTCGGCCTTGTCGACGTCGACCCTGGCGACCTGGCCCTTGAACCACAGCGGGCCGTACAGCATGTCGTCGGGTCCGAATTCGAAGCCGTTGAGGCCGCCCATCTTCTCCATGATCTTGCGCGGCGGTTTTACGCCTTCGACGTCGATCTCATAGAGTGCGTCGCCGAGGAACACCTGGGTCGCGTACAGCCGTCCGTCCTTGCGGAAGGCGAGCGAATTGATACCGGGCAGGCCGGAGGCGAGTTTCTTCACCGGGCCGTCGCCCTTGCGCGAATAGAGATCGCCGGTGAGGAAAGCCGTCCACGCCATGGTGCCGTCGGGCGCAAACGCAATATCGTCGGACATGCCTTCCGGGGAGGGGACCGCAATCTTCGCCGTGCCGCTATTGCGATCGACCTCGTAAAGCGCGGCGCCCGCGACGCTGCCGGCGAACAGGCGGCCGGACTTGTCGATCCCGAGCCCGTGCACGCCATGAAATGCCGAGCCCGGAACCAGCTTGGTGACTTCATGCGTCTGCCCCGACGCGCCGACACTGGTGCCAACAACGATCGTCGCAACAGTCGCCCAGAGTGCAAGCCTGCTCGTCATAACGTCCTCCCAGTGTTTTTATGGGAGGCAGTATTTGTCGCGGCTGGCCGTTTGGCAAACGAAACTGTCGCAAAAAGCGCTGTGCCGCAGCCATAAATCCGACACGCGGCGTGAGAAGCCGTGTCCGATCTCCAAGATATTATCGAAGGTTCAGCGGCCGATTCAGCGGCTTACTTGGCGCGCCTGCGGCGTGGCGCCGGCGGCTTCGGAGACACGGGCCGCACTGCCGCGGTTGTTCATCTGGACATCGAGGCGGTCACGCTCTTTTTCGAAGCTCGCCATCATCGCGCCTTCGAGCGAGCGGCCGCGCGGCAGCTTGACACGCATCGGATCGACGAAGCGGCCATTGACCAGGATTTCGTAGTGGACATGGGCGCCGGTCGACATGCCGGTCGATCCAACGAAGCCGATCACCTGGCCCTGGCGCACGCGCTTGCCGGGCTCCATGCCCTTGGCAAAGGCAGACATGTGGCCGTAGGCGGTCTCGTAGCCGTTGTTGTGTTTCAGGCGGACATATTTGCCGTAGCCGCCTTCCCAGCCGACCTTCTCGACCACGCCGTTGCCGGAGGCGAAAATCGGCGTGCCGTAGGGGGTCGCCCAGTCCACGCCGGTGTGCATCTTGGTATAGCCCAGGATCGGGTGGCGGCGTCCGCCGAAGCCCGAACGCATGATGGCGTTGTTGACGGGTTTGCGCACCAGGAACTTCTTCGCGCTCTTGCCCGTCTCGTCATAATAGTCGACGACGGAATCGTCGGAGGTCACGAAGCGATAATATTTCTTGGTCTCGCCGCCGACGGTGAGCGAGGCAAACAGCACTTCGGTCTTTTCCGTGCTGGGCGTGGCTTCGTCATCGCCGGCGAAGAATACGTCGAAGGAGTCGCCCGGCTGCACCTTGCGCTGGAAGTCGACGTCGTAGGAATAGATGCGGACCATGTCCTCGATCACCGCGGCCGGCACCTTGTTGCGCATCGCGGTCTCGTAGATGCTCTGGTAGAGCCGGACGCCGCTGCCGTCATCTTCATCATCATCATCGTCATCCTTGCCGGTAGCGGCCTCGGCGACGGTATTCATGCTCTGCACGTCGACGGCGACGTATCTTCCGACATCCGACAGTGCGGCCACGGCTTCGACGGTAGTGTCGTTGGCGACGATCACGCGATAGGGCTGCAGACGGGCGGCGGGGCCGAGCCCCGAGGGCGCCATCAGGATGCGGACCTTCTGGCCTTCCTTCAGGCCGCCGTCGCGGCCGCGGGGGCCAAGGGTCAATGCAACCGCCCTGGCTTCGTCGGGTGTCGCGCCCTGGTCGCGCAGGATCGAGGCGATGCTGTCGCCCTTCTTCACGACGTGAACGCGTTCGCCGGACGGGTTGCCGCCGGTGATCTGGTCCTTGGTCTTCGGCAGCAACGTGACGTTTTCCGGCACCACACGGGTTTCAAAGCCGGCATAAGGATCGGAAACGTTGCCTTCGGTGGCATAAGCGAGCTTGAGATCGCCGCCGCTGGCGTCGGCCGCGGCGTTGGCAAGCGACGTGTAGCGGACGCCGCCCGAGCCGCGCCAGTTCGCGGCATCGCGTACCCGCATCAGGACTTCGTCGAGCGCGACCACGGCGGCGAGTTTCGCCTTCGGCAGCACCGTCGCGAGATCCTTGGTAACGAAGGAGACCTCGGCGTCGGGTTCGACGGCCTCGGGATTGTTCGGATCCTCGGACGCGGCCTGCGTCGTGGTGCCGACATCGGTCAGCATGCGCTGGGCGTTGAACGGCGGGATTTTTGAGCTGAGATCGCTCGTCGTCATCGACAGATTGCCGGAGATGCGGACGAACGGCCGGACCCGCATCACGTCGCGGTTGCCGACGCGGGTGACGGTCGATACCCGCACCACGTTGCGCGAGGCGGTGGATTCGCCTGGAGGCGGCAGGCGGTCGCTCTTGTGCAGGGTGGCGGTGCGATCGTTGGCGCCGAACGCCCCGCGCAATGCGCCTTCGACGCGCTCCGGCACCTTGGCAAAGGTCATTTCGCCGTCGAGCGACGCAAAAACGGCGCCGCCGATGAGGGCCGCGCCGCACAGACCGGTCAGGATAGTGCCGCTAAACCATTGTACGGAGACACGGCGGCGATCGATCACCGCGGCCTCGGAGCCATCGACGGAAAGTGGCGGCTCGTGACCGAGATCGATGATCCCGGTCTCGCGTCCATAGCCGCTCCCGCGTGGCGCCTTCTGGCTCAACCCTGTGTCCCCCCAAATTCCATCGACATCCGACAAGACCCTCGCCCGATCCAGAACCAAGTTTCCGCCCTTTTGAGGGAGCGATCCCGGAGCATGGCGTTGCCGCACGCATGGAAATTCGGGAATCAGAGGCCAGAAAGAAGACCGGCCACAATCTCGAACGTCAATGGTGAGCAGATCTCTCGAAGTTTCCTGGCCGCGTGGGAAAAGGCGACGGGTTCATCGAGACCACCTGTTCCCGGGTAGTTGAACGTCGGCAGCCCCCACTGGCACCGGCGATTCAATGCATACCTTATAGTCAGAACGTCGCAGGAATGTGGCTCAAGTGCGGCCAAAGGCCCGAAACATAGGGACTTCTTGGCGTCCCAAAAAACTTGCGAGCGATGCGACAATTTCTTGACGATGGGCGTTGACAACCCCGATCGGGCGGGCCTATAACCCGGCCACTGAGCGCGGCGATGCATTGGCCCCCGAGGCCAACGCATCTTTTCGCGCCCCGTAAGCTCCTCATTACGATGAGTGACTCAACAGCCGATAACAGTCGGTTGTTATTTGTCGTCGAATGAGGTGCACGGGAACCTTCCAGAAGTGGAAGGGTGGGGTCCCAGCGATCCCGGGCTGTTTGACAAGTGAAGATGAAGAAAGAGAAACGTGGACGGCGGAGTCCTTGCGTAGTCTCGAATACTTGAAAGCTTCGGTTTTCATGTTTCGGGGCTGGACGAAAGACTTCGGCGGTACACGTTTACATAGGTTACACCATCGTCGTCCGCGATGTGAATCGCAGGCGATAAATATGGTGGGACCTCGTCAAACGTTGTGATCAGCCGGTTTAAAGTTTCAAGTCCAACTTGAGAGTTTGATCCTGGCTCAGAGCGAACGCTGGCGGCAGGCTTAACACATGCAAGTCGAGCGGGCGTAGCAATACGTCAGCGGCAGACGGGTGAGTAACGCGTGGGAACGTACCTTTTGGTTCGGAACAACACAGGGAAACTTGTGCTAATACCGGATAAGCCCTTACGGGGAAAGATTTATCGCCGAAAGATCGGCCCGCGTCTGATTAGCTAGTTGGTGAGGTAATGGCTCACCAAGGCGACGATCAGTAGCTGGTCTGAGAGGATGATCAGCCACATTGGGACTGAGACACGGCCCAAACTCCTACGGGAGGCAGCAGTGGGGAATATTGGACAATGGGCGCAAGCCTGATCCAGCCATGCCGCGTGAGTGATGAAGGCCCTAGGGTTGTAAAGCTCTTTTGTGCGGGAAGATAATGACGGTACCGCAAGAATAAGCCCCGGCTAACTTCGTGCCAGCAGCCGCGGTAATACGAAGGGGGCTAGCGTTGCTCGGAATCACTGGGCGTAAAGGGTGCGTAGGCGGGTCTTTAAGTCAGGGGTGAAATCCTGGAGCTCAACTCCAGAACTGCCTTTGATACTGAAGATCTTGAGTTCGGGAGAGGTGAGTGGAACTGCGAGTGTAGAGGTGAAATTCGTAGATATTCGCAAGAACACCAGTGGCGAAGGCGGCTCACTGGCCCGATACTGACGCTGAGGCACGAAAGCGTGGGGAGCAAACAGGATTAGATACCCTGGTAGTCCACGCCGTAAACGATGAATGCCAGCCGTTAGTGGGTTTACTCACTAGTGGCGCAGCTAACGCTTTAAGCATTCCGCCTGGGGAGTACGGTCGCAAGATTAAAACTCAAAGGAATTGACGGGGGCCCGCACAAGCGGTGGAGCATGTGGTTTAATTCGACGCAACGCGCAGAACCTTACCAGCCCTTGACATCCCGGTCGCGGACTCCAGAGATGGAGTTCTTCAGTTCGGCTGGACCGGAGACAGGTGCTGCATGGCTGTCGTCAGCTCGTGTCGTGAGATGTTGGGTTAAGTCCCGCAACGAGCGCAACCCCCGTCCTTAGTTGCTACCATTTAGTTGAGCACTCTAAGGAGACTGCCGGTGATAAGCCGCGAGGAAGGTGGGGATGACGTCAAGTCCTCATGGCCCTTACGGGCTGGGCTACACACGTGCTACAATGGCGGTGACAATGGGATGCTAAGGGGCGACCCTTCGCAAATCTCAAAAAGCCGTCTCAGTTCGGATTGGGCTCTGCAACTCGAGCCCATGAAGTTGGAATCGCTAGTAATCGTGGATCAGCACGCCACGGTGAATACGTTCCCGGGCCTTGTACACACCGCCCGTCACACCATGGGAGTTGGTTTTACCTGAAGACGGTGCGCTAACCGAAAGGGGGCAGCCGGCCACGGTAGGGTCAGCGACTGGGGTGAAGTCGTAACAAGGTAGCCGTAGGGGAACCTGCGGCTGGATCACCTCCTTTCTAAGGATGGTTCTTCAGGAGCTTGCTTCTATCGAACCGTTTTAGAAACATCAGTGGCCAACGATCGTCAGGATTGTTGAGCTGCATTGGCGGGATTTCGCCGTCTACGTTTCTCTTTCTTCGCGGACGAACACGCGCCAGGGGCTTAGCGCTTGTGCGATGCAGCTGGCGTGAGCCGGCTGCGCGCCATTGCGGCCTCTCGTGTTAGGGGCTTGTAGCTCAGTTGGTTAGAGCGCGCGCTTGATAAGCGTGAGGTCGGAAGTTCAAGTCTTCCCAGGCCCACCACTTTGATCGAGCGCATCACGTCTCATGACCGACGTAAGCATTCGTCTTCTGGTACGGGGCCATAGCTCAGCTGGGAGAGCGCGTGCTTTGCAAGCATGAGGTCGTCGGTTCGATCCCGTCTGGCTCCACCAGATGGAATTGAAGATCGACAAAGTGGCCTGCTAACAAAGCGCCTTTCAAATCGTCCGCGAAACATCAATTCGCACGCGCTGCCCGGATGGACAGCGGCGTGCGTGATATCTGACATCGTAAAGAGGAGATCGATCCGAGTTTGGGATCTGCAAAAGCAATTTTGTGGAATCTCATTCCTAATCTCCAGATCATTTCGGCGCTCGCTCATCGCAAGGTGAGGGAGTTGTAAATGATCTTTGTAGCGAAGCTTGACCGCCTCGCTATCGGTTCGATCTTACGAAGCAAGCTGGTCTTTCTAATCATTGTCCGGCCGTACATAGCATTCATCGAGGGTGCGCGTTTTGAGGTTTCGATCTCAAGGCAGTTGTACGGACAACATTCTGCCGAGTGTGTGGACATTGATAATGAGAGCAATCAAGTGCCTTAAGGGTGTTCGGTGGATGCCTTGGCGCTGAGAGGCGATGAAGGACGTGCTACGCTGCGATAAGCCGTGGGGAGCTGCGAAGAAGCTTTGATCCACGGATTTCCGAATGGGGAAACCCACCTTCGATAGCTGGAACTCCAAGATCTCGTATCTTGGGGTTTGAACAGCAATGTTTGAGACCAAGCCGTGAGGTTTTGGATTTCCAGTTATCAAGTGAAGGTATGAAATCTCTGAATAAAATAGGAGGTTTTAAGCGAACCCAGGGAACTGAAACATCTAAGTACCTGGAGGAAAGGACATCAATCGAGACTCCGTTAGTAGTGGCGAGCGAACGCGGACCAGGCCAGTGATACATCAAAGACAACCGGAACCTGTCAGGAAAGCAGGGCCTTAGAGGGTGATAGCCCCGTACGGGTAATGCGATGATGTATCCTTGAGTAAGGCGGGACACGTGTAATCCTGTCTGAACACGGGGGGACCACCCTCCAAGCCTAAGTACTCCTCAGCGACCGATAGTGAACCAGTACCGTGAGGGAAAGGTGAAAAGCACCCCGACGAGGGGAGTGAAATAGACCTGAAACCGGACACCTACAAACAGACGGAGCCCAAGATACGTTCTGGGTGACGTCGTACCTTTTGTATTATGGGCCAGCGACTTAATTTAACG
>NZ_JAHEAG010000013.1:22500-174583 GCF_018596315.1 Bradyrhizobium sp. SRL28
TGGACATCATATGACAGCACACCTTGTGCAGATTCTCGCGAGTCCCGATGGTGAGCATCAAGTCCTCATCGTCCGGCGTCCTGATGGTGCGTATTCGTACCAGCAGCAGTGGCTTACGGATTCTCCGACGGGCAGGTCCTGGGGGCCGCCCGGTCCATATGCGGGCATCTACGACTCTGCCGAGACCGCGCTGCAGGAAGCATTTGCCCGGGTAAAGTGGCCGCAGGTCTCCTGAGCCCGGATTTGCCGCCCGCAAACGCGCCGGCAGACCGAGAAAACGCGGCTTGAAGAGACCTCGGAAGAACCTCGGAGAAGAGATGGCGATCACCAGCGTTTGAACAGGTCGTGATCATTCGGCCATGATTCGCGGCCAAATCTCCGAAAACTTCATTTGTCGTTCATTCCGATTTCCGTAGCCCTGTACCCCGCGAAATTCGGATCCTGCCCCAGAACGAGGAGCCTGCCATGCGTGAGATCTTTCGCCCCGCCGTCTGCGCCTTGAGCGCGGCCTGTCTCGCGTTCGCGTTGTCGGCCGTTTCCAGTAGCGAGGTGCTGGCGCAGGCCAAGCAGGCACCGCCGAAGCAGTCAGCGCCGGCTCAGACCGCACCGCCGCCAGCCGCGGAGGTTCCCACTCTCAAGCAGATTTCGCTGACCGAGAAGCAGATCGAGGGCGTGCTCGCGGCACAAAAAGATGTCGATGCGATCACCGACAAGATCCCCGACGATGCCAAGCCGGACCCTAAGATCGACGCCCAGCTCGATGCGGTTGCCAAGAAGTACGGCTTTGCCAGCTACGACGACTACAACACCGTGGTCGACAACATCAGCCTGGTGCTCGGCGGCTTCGATCCCGCGACCAAGAAGTTCGTCGGCGCCGAGGCTGTCCTCAAGGCGCAGATCGCCCAGATCCAGGCCGACAAGAAGATGCCGGCCAAGGACAAGAAGGAGGCGCTCGCCGATCTCAACGAGGCACTGAAGTCGCCGCCGCCGGCGATCGAGAACAAGGGCAACATCGATATCGTGGCGAAGTATTACGACAAGCTCGCCGAGGCGCTCGGCGAGGCCGAGGAATAACCCGAAGCGTTTCAAGCGAAGCAAGCCCTCGGACGTGATCCGAGGGTGGAGACCGGTTCGCGTGAAAAAAAACGCGTCAAAAATAGAGACCGACCCGTTCAATGAAGAAGCCCCCGAGAAATCTCCGGGGCTTCTTTTTTGTCCGCGATCGTGCGCCTTATAGCGTTTTCGAGCGAAGTGGGTACCGGTTCGCGTGAAGAAAACGCGTCAAAACAAGAACCTAGAGCTTCGGTTCTGATTCATCAGAACCCGATAGTGCTCTAGGTGCGGGTGCGCATTCGCATCATGAAGCTGTCGTAGCTCAATTCGGCGACCTGATTCCAGGCCAGCGAGTCGTTGCGGAAGTTCGACAGGCTCGTATACATCTTGTTGAAGTGCGGATTGCTCTTGGACAGATCTGCATAGATGCCATTGGCGGCATTGTAGCAGGCCTCCAGAACTTCCTGCGGGAACGGCCGTAGGATCGCGCCCGCGGCCAGCAGCCGCTTCAGCGCCGGTGGATTGACGTAGTCGTATTTGCCGGTGACCCAGGTGAACGTATCGTAGGAAGCGGTCTCGATCGCGGCCTGATAGTGCTTCGGCAGCGCGTTCCACTTCTCGAGGTTCATGATGTTGTGGCCCTGGCCGGTGCCTTCCCACCAGCCCGGATAGTAGTAGTATTTTGCGACCTTCACGAAGCCGAGCTTCTCGTCGTCGTAGGGACCGACCCACTCGGCCGCATCGATGGTGCCCTTTTCCAGCGCAGGATAGATGTCGCCGCCCGCGATCTGCTGCGGCACGCCGCCGACCTTGGCAATGATGGTGCCCGCGAAACCGCCGACGCGGAATTTCAAGCCTTTGAAATCCTCCATCGACTTGATCTCTTTCCGGAACCAGCCGCCCATCTGGGCGCCGGTAGAGCCGGTCGGCACGCCGACGGTGTTATATTCCTTCAGCAGATCGTTGAGCATGTCCATGCCGCCGCCGAAACGCATCCAGGAAATATGCGATCGCGTGTTGAGGCCGAACGGCAGCGACGTGCCGAAGGTGAAGGCCGGGTTCTTGCCCCAGTAGTAATAGAGCGCGGTGTTGCCCATCTCGACGGTGCCGTTCGAAACGGCGTCGAGCACTTGCAGGCCGGGCACGATTTCACCGGCTGCGAATGGCTGGATCTGGAATTTGTTGTCGGTGATTTCAGCGACGCGCTTGGCGAAATATTCGCAGCCGCCATACAGCGTATCGAGTGCTTTCGGCCAGCTTGCCGTATATCGCCACTTAATCTCCGGGTTCGATTGCGCAATCGCAGGTGCTGCAACCGCAGTCGCGGCGAGACCGACGCCGCCCACTTTCAAGAAATCACGACGCTTCATTTGCTTCCCCTCTATGTTTTTGCCGATACCGACCAAGGGACAACGATCTGGTGTCGTCTTCTCTGGTGTGCCGATGGACGGTGCTGGACTGTTTGTTCAGGAATGTGGGCCCTGAAACCAAGGCTCTTGGTTTTTCGAATGCAATCAATTTCCCGGCTTTATGGACCTGCGGGCAGGATGACGAATTGGTGATTGATAATCAAGGGTTCTGGTTTGGCCGCAGTTGCGAAGACCTGCCTGAATATCGAGCGATGAGCTGCTTCCACCCGACGAAAGGCTAAGATTGCCGCTGACGCGGCTTGTGGCCGCCTGCTAGTGAAAGCTGCAATTCCCTCGCTGGAGCACGTCAATGGCCAACAAGAAAGTAGTGGTTGCGGGCGCGACAGGGCTGGTGGGAAATGCCGCACTGCGGCACTTCGGCGGGGCCGGCGGCTGCGACGTTGTAGCGCTATCGCGCCGCAAGCCGCGCGAACTTCATGGCGCCCGCCATGTTCAGGTCGACCTGACCGATGCCGCGCAATGCACGCACACAGCGTCGGAATTGCAAGGTGCAACCCATGTTGTCTACGCAGCGCTCTATGAAGCGCCGAGTTTGATCGACGGTTGGCGCGATCCAAACCAGATCCGCACCAACGATCTGATGTTGCGTAACCTGATGGCGGCGATCGAGCCGGTCGCACTGCAGCTCCGTCACGTAGCGCTGCTGCAGGGCACCAAGGCCTATGGCGTCCATGTCCGTCCGCTTACTGTGCCGGCGCGCGAAGGCCGTTCGGAAATGTACGAGCAGCCGAACTTCTACTGGGCCCAGGAGAATTTTCTGCGCGAATTGCAGCGGGGCAAGGCGTGGCACTGGAGCATTCTTCGCCCGGTCCTGATCGTTGGCGAAGCTATGGGCGGCGCCATGGATCTGATCCCGCCGCTCGGCGTCTATGCGGCGTTACTGCGCGAGCAGGGCGGTCCGCTCCATTATCCCGGTGGAGCGGCGCGGGTATCGCAAGCGGTCGACGTCGATTTGCTTGCGCGTGCGATCGCGTGGTCGGGCGAAGCAGGCGCGGCGCGCAACGAAGCCTTCAACGTCACCAACGGCGATGTATTCACCTGGGAGAATGTCTGGCCGGCAATTGCGGATGCGCTTGAAATGAAGCCGGGGAGAGCCGTGTCGCTGTCGCTGGCGAAGGAATATCCGAAATGGATTGCGCCGTGGGACGATCTTCGTCGCAGGTATAATCTGGTTTCACCCGGACTCGAAGAGTTCGTTGGACTCTCGTTTCAATATGCCGATTACAGCATGCGCTATGGCCAGACGCAGCCGGGGCCGCCGTCGATTGTCTCAACCGTGAAGATCAACCAGGCCGGCTTCACCGAGATGATGGATACCGAGTTGATGTTCCGCAAATGGTTCACCCACGCGCGCGCGAGCCGGCTGCTGCCCTGAGTATGTCTTGCATCAACGCGCTTATCGCGCGCCGCCGAATGCCGCTTCCATCGCCCGGCGTGTCTTGATGGTGTCGTTGTTTTCGTCGACCTCGACATCGCTCCAGCGCACCACCGCGCCATGGGCGACGTCGCGCTTCAGCTTGACGCGATGGGCAAGTCCGATCGGCAGTGCGCCGGCTGCGAGACTTTTTCGTGCCGGCATCAGCTTGCCCCACACCGTGTAGCCGCCCTCGCCATCGAGCATTTCGCCGGCGCGCAGATCGCGCTTGGCCACCGCGGCGACGTCGCCACGAAAATCATGCGGCTGCCCGGTCGGCTCGTTGCGCAGCGCAGCCGACAGGATCGAGATGTTCAGCTCGAGTCCGATCAGATGATACGGCTTGTACATCGCCGCATACCGGCCTGAGGCGTCGGTCTTCAGCCCATATTGCTTGAAGCAATCGGCGGCGTAGTCGTTCGGCGCTTCCAGCACGACGTAGACGCCCCAGCGCAGGTCGCGGAACACAGGACGGCCGTCGCGTTCGAGCGACGAAACGACCTCTGCAAGGCCGGCCTTCTCCAGCACACCGCCTTTGTCGCGCGGCCGCATCACATGCGGCAGATCGTCGACGCCGCAGGGCGGAAACAGCAAACCATCCGACGGCACGTCGAGTCCGCAGGCGTTCGCGATCGCCGCCATTTCGATCGCGGATTTGGTGCCGTCCAGAAACGAGTTGAACATTTGCGGGTTCATGCCGGCCGATTGCGCTTCGCCGGCCGTCAGTCCGTAATGGCCCCAGACGCCATCCGGCGTCACGTCGTGATAGGCAGGCAGATATTTGGTGCCCTTGCCGGCGGCGACGACGCGAAAGCCCGTGGCGCGCGCCCAGTCCACCATCTCGGCGGTCAGTGCCGGCTGGTCGCCATAGGCCAGCGAATAGACCACGCCGGCCTTGCGTGCTTCCTCGGCCAGCAGCGGTCCGGCCAGCACGTCGGCTTCGACATTGACCATGACGACATGCTTGCCCGCCGCAATCGCCGCGCGGGCATGCCTGATGCCGACGGCGGGATTGCCGGTTGCCTCTACCACGACGTCCATCGCGCCGCCGGCAATTGCGCGGATGCCGTCATCGGTGAAGGCCGTTCGCGCGATCCGCTCTGCGTCCCAGCCGACGGTGCGGCACGCTTCGCGGGCGCGGTCGCGATCGAGGTCGATGATGACGGACACTTCGAGTCCCGGCGTGTGCGGCACCTGCGACAGGAACATCGAGCCGAATTTTCCGGCGCCGATCAGCGCGACGCGAACCGGCTTGCCGGCCGCAAGGCGGGCGTTGAGGAGATGGTGAAGGTTCATGGAAGCGATCCGATCGGCTTGAAGCGTGTCCCGGACGCGGTGCAGCCTAGGCGATGCGTAGCATCGTCCGGAAGTGCTGCTCCGCAGAGCCGGGACCTATGCACAGCTATACACGAGTGTGGGCCCCGGCTCAGCAGTGCAACGTTGCACGTTGCGCTGCGTCCGGGGCACGGCGATCAATCGCTACTCCGCTGCCTGGCGATGCGCACGCGCAAGCCGCAGCAGCGCGTCATCCTCCACGGGCTGGATCGGCGTAAAATCGCGATGGGCGATGTATTCCGGCCGCGTCGGCGTGCGGATGTAGTTCGAGACCGCGTTCAGCGTCAGATAGACGATCTTGCGCGGATAGGGCGTGATGTTGCCGCTTGATCCGTGCACCAGATTGCCGTGGAACATCAGCATGCCGCCGGCCTTGCCGGTGGGGGCGACGATGCCGCCTTCCTGCACCAGCCGCGTGACGGTCTCTTCATCCAGCGTCCACAGCGGATAGGAGGTGGTCTCGAGGTCATGCGAGGCCTTGAGGTCGCCGGCGGTCTGGCTCTTCGGCACCAGCATCAGAGGACCGTTGATCGGCATCACCTCGTCGAGGAAGATTGCGATGTTCATTGCGCGCGGCTCGGGCATGCCGTCGTCGCGCTTCCAGGTGCCGTAATCCTGGTGCCATTGCCAGACATCGCCCGTGAAGGCGGCTTTGGCGTTGATCTTGAACTGGTGCATGTAGAGTTTTTCGCCAAAAATCTGCTCGATCGGCTCGATCATGCGAGGATGGGCGCCGAGGGCGCCGAACGCTTCGTTGTAGAGATGCGCGGCAAACGCGGTGCGCGGCGCGCCGCTCTTCTCGCGCCACACCTCGGGGCGGCTGGCGTCGTAGATGCTGACGGCCTCGCGTGCGAGATAATCCACTTCCTCCTGGCTGAACAGTTCGGGCAGGAACAGCCAGCCTTCGCGATTGAAGAATTCGATCTGCTGCTGAGTCAGTTTCATGGCGTTCTCTCCTGTTGTTTTAATTGTCGGCGGTTAAGCCGCCTTGTCGTCCGTCGCTCTCAGTCTCTCCTCGGTCATTCGTCCGGCGGTCTGCGCATGCGCCAGCGCCGCGGCTTCCGCCGCCTTGGCGTTGCCGGCGAAAATGTGCGCGGCGATCGCCTCGTGTTCGGTCCAGGCACTTTCGCGGTAAT
The DNA here is from genome assembly GCF_018596315.1 of Bradyrhizobium sp. SRL28. Taxonomy (GTDB): domain Bacteria; phylum Pseudomonadota; class Alphaproteobacteria; order Rhizobiales; family Xanthobacteraceae; genus Bradyrhizobium. The sequence goes on from NZ_JAHEAG010000013.1 coordinate 28,869, forward strand.
CGAGTTCGGCCAGCACGGTCGCCATCGAGCGGCGCATATGCGGCCATTGCGGCGTGATCATTTCCTCGATCGCGGGATTGCCCGCGAGGCGATAGACCGCACTGTGAAAATCGACGTCGAGTGCGATCAGTCGCGCCAGCGGCGTGTTTCTGTCGATGGTCCGTCCGGCCTGCAGCGCCGCCTCGAGCTGCGTGCGTCCCGATGCATCGGACTTGGCCCGTCCGGCCGCGAGCTTTGCTGCCAGCGCGTCGATGGCGCCGCGCACCTCGTAGAGCTGGCGGATGCGCTCCGGGTCGAGCCGGGTGACTTCAAAGCCGCGGCGGCCGCTTTCGGCGACGAGCCCCTGCCGGTGCAGCAGATGCAGGGCGTGGGAGACCGGCTGGCGCGATACGCCGAGCTTTTCCGCAAGTTCGTTCTGCCGGATGCGATGCCCGGGTGGCAGTGAACGGTCGGTGATCGCCTCCAAGATCCGGGCATAGACCTGGTCGATCAGGTTGGGGAGCGGGTCTAGCGGGATCATGCCGGGGTCCATTTGGAATACGGAATTCCGAATTCCGAGGCTACCGACAGACTCGGCCTCCGTCAAGGGGCCTAGGACCGGGGGTGTCGCGGCGGGCGCGTGGGGATATGCTTCGCCAGGGGCGACCGGAGGTCTGCAATGAGCAGCGACGCAACCGGCTTCGTTGGTAATATCCCGCAGCATTACGATCAGGGCCTCGGCCCGATCATCTTCGCCGAATATGCCGCTGATATCGCAAGACGCACCGCCGCCGGCCGTCCGGCGCGAGTGCTCGAAACCGCCGCCGGCACGGGGATCGTCACGCGGAAATTGCGTGACGCATTGCCTGGTGACACGCAGTTGACCGCGACCGATCTCAATCCGCCGATGCTCGAGATTGCGCGCGCCAAGTTTCGGCACGGCGAGCAGGTCGGCTTCCAGCCTGCCGATGCAATCGCGCTTCCCTTTGCCGATCAAAGCTTCGACGCCATCGTCTGTCAGTTCGGCGTGATGTTCTTTCCCGACAAGGCAAAATCCTTTTCGGAGGCGTGTCGCGTTCTCGTCCCGGGCGGCCGCTATCTGCTCAGCGTCTGGGATTCACATCGCTACAATCCGTTTGGCCGTCTCGCGCATGAGGTGGCGGCGCGCTTCTTCCCAGCCGATCCGCCGCAGTTCTACAGCGTGCCGTTCTCCTGCCACCAGATCGATCCGATCAAGGAGCTGCTGATGGCGGCAGGCTTCGCTGATATCGGCATTGTTGTGATCGGGCAGGAGCGGGAGCTCCCTGACGTCGCGCACTTCGCGCGTGCGGCGGTTTTTGGTAATCCGCTGATCGATCAGATCCGGACGCGCGGCGGCGTCGATCCGGAAAGGATCGTTGAGGCGCTGGCGCAGGAATTTGGCCGGGAGTTCGGCGATCCCGGCAGGATGCCGATCCAGGCCATCGTATTCTCTGCCGCGAAAAGATGACCCCGTTCACGCAAGCACGGTTACGTCGAACGAATCGAGCCGTTCGGCGTCCGCCACCGCCTCGACCGCCGATATCCGCTCCCCGCTCAGGGTAAGGCGCAGCACAATACGCAACTGCCCGCCGATGTTGACGGCGACCGCCAGCGTGCCGTCGACCAGCGCCGGTTTGGCGGCCTGCGCGCGTCCCTTGAAGGTCTCGGCCACGGCTGCGGCGCCACGGATTTCCGCGAGCGAGCCCAGTCGCTGTGCGGCAGCATCGGCGCGGAACACCACGTCGGGATCCAGCACCGCGAGCAGCCCCTCGAAGTCGCCCTCGCGTGAGGCCTTGAGGAAAGCATCGACGATGTTTTTCTGCCGGCCGAAATCGGCGTCCGGCGGCGGCGAGCCCTGCACCCGCCGGCGGGCGCGGCTGGCCAATTGTCGCGCCGCAGTGGGCGTGCGGCCGACGATCGGGGCGATCTCCTCGAAGGGGACGGCGAACATGTCGTGCAGCACGAAGGCAAGCCGTTCGGCCGGTGCCAGCGTCTCCAGCACTACCAGTAGTGCCGCACCCACCGAGTCGGCCATCTCGGCGTCGCGCCCATGCGCATCGTCAACGACAGGTTCCGGAACATGCGGGCCCATCGGGTCCTCGCGCCGCGATTTACGCGACCGCAGCATGTCTAGGCAGACACGGGCGACGACCGTGGTGAGCCAGCCGCCGAGGTTTTCGACCGCACGGGTGTCGGAACGGCTCAGCCGCAGCCAGGTTTCCTGCACGGCGTCATCGACTTCGCCGGTCGAGCCCAGCATGCGGTAGGCCACCGCCCGCAGACGGGCGCGGTTGGCCTCGAATTTCTCAGCCAGAAACTTTTTCTCGTCCATCGGTCACATTCCCATGTCGTGTTCCGTCATGGCTATGACGAACGAAACCGCGCCGATGTGACAGCAAATCGGCGCGGCCGCGTCAAAACGGAACAACTCATGGAGAGTAGAAATGATGCACGCCCGTATGAATCACCCGGTCATGGTCGTTCCCGATGCCATGAAGGCGCTGCAGGCGCTGGGCGAATTGACCAAAAACAGCCTGTCGGAAAAGCTGCTCGAACTGGTGCATCTGCGCGCCAGCCAGATCAACGGCTGCAGCGTTTGCGTCGACATGCACCCAAAGCTCGCCAAGAAGGCCGGCGAGACCGACGAGCGCCTGTTCGCGGTGGCGGCCTGGCGCGACACCCCCTATTTCACCGAAGGGGAGCGCGCGGCCCTGGCGCTGACGGAAGCGCTGACCCGGATCAGTGACCGCGCCGATCCGGTGCCGGACGAGGTCTGGGACGAGGCCGACAAGCATTTCGACGAGGCGGAGCTCGCAGCGCTGATTCTGGCGATCGCCAATATCAATGTCTGGAACAGGCTTAACGTCGCCGTGCGCCAGCCGGTCGGCGCTTGGAAGGGGTAACCTGCGACCCAATTGCGGTCAATTTTGACGCGCCGGAACGTGCTTAATTCAGCGGCGCGCGCTAAACAACAAGCCCGGCCGGCTCGGCCGGGCTTTCGCTTTTGTTGCTTCATCCCGATTCACGATCATGCCCGTCCTTTTAGAAAAAACAGCCATGCTGCGGCCGACCATCCGAAAGCGAATTCTCGGCATCGCCCTCGGCTTGATCTTCCTGATGGCGATCACGTCGGCGCTGTCGACGGTGATGACGCGCAAGATTGCCCATCAGCTCGACGAGTTCAGCGGCAAATATGTCGAGGCCTATGGGCATCTGGCGCGGATGAATATCCGTTCGCTGGAGCAGGCTCTGGCGCTGCGCCGGATCGTGATCAGCAGGATGCAGTCGCCGCCCGACATGGCATTCTCTGCAGATCAGCGAAAAATCTATGAAGCGAAGGGACAGGAAATCGAGCAGGAGGCGCAGGCCGCGCGCGCCCTGATCAACGCGATCATCGACGATGTCTCCACCGAATCCGATAACGCGCGGCTCGGCCGGATCGACGATCGAATCGAGCACGTGACCAACGATCTCCGCCGCTATCTCGGTGAGGAATACAAGCGGCTGTTGTCGCTGCTCGACGCCGGGAATTTCGCGGAGGCCAGGGCCAGCCTGGCCCGGACCGACACGCTGCGCGACGAATTCAACCAAAGGATCGAAGGTATCCGCACGGACATGCTTGGACAGGTCCGCAGCGATGCCGTGATGACGATGCGCGACCAGAAGACGGCCATTGTCATCTCCGTTGTCCTGACCCTGCTTGCGGGTATCCTCGGACTGATGTTTTCACTTTTCATCAGCACCGGCATTACCGGACCGGTCCGGCGCTTGCTGGAAGGTACCCGTGCGGTGGAAGCCGGCCGACTCGACGGGTCGATCGACGTCACCACGCGCGACGAGATCGGCCAGCTCACGACGGCCTTCAACAACATGGTCGAGCAATTGCGCCACAAGGAGCACCTGCGCGAGACTTTCGGCCGCTACATGGATCCGCGCGTCGTGGAAGGACTGATCGACCCGCAAGCGCTGACCGCGAGCAATGGCGAGCGGCGGGTGATGACGGTGCTGTTCTGCGACATGAAGGGCTTTACCAGCCTCAGCGAAGGCACGACGCCGCAGGGCCTCGTCAAGGTGATGAACCACTATCTCTCGACGATGTCGGGGCCGATCCGCAGCCATCGCGGCATCATCGACAAATATATCGGCGACGCGATCATGGCCTATTGGGGGCCTCCGTTCACCGAGCATAGCGAACAGGCGCGGCTGGCCTGTCTTGCCGCCGTCGAAATGGCGGATCGTGGTACGGCGCTGCGGACCGAGTTGCCCGAACTGCTGGGCGTGCGCACGGTGCCGAGCGACTGCGAAGTGCGCATCGGCATCGCCACCGGCGAGGTCCTCGTCGGCAGCATCGGCTCGGAATTCATGATGAGCTACACGGTGATGGGCGACGCGGTGAATCTGGCCTCACGCCTCGAGAATGCCAACAAGATCTATGGCAGCCACTCGCTGGCGTCAGAGCCTGCGATCACTGCGGCCGGCGATGCGATCGAAGCGCGCGAGATCGACCGCTTGGTGGTCGCGGGCCAGACCCGTCCCGAAGCGGTGTTCGAGATCTTGGGGCGCAAGGGCGAGCTTGGCGAGAAGCAGCTTGCACTGCGGGAGCGATATGCCGAAGGGCTCGCCGCCTATCGTGCGCGGCGTTGGGATGACGCTCGCCGGGCATTCAAGGCCTGTCTCGAAGCGGTCCCCGGCGACGGGCCGTCGATGGCGCTGGCCCAGCGCGTCGAGAATTTTCAGGCCAACCCGCCCCCCGCCGATTGGGATGGCGCGTGGCGCCTCGACCAGAAGTAACGCGGGCGCGTTCACGCCTTCAGAAAATCCAGCACCACGTTGCAAAATTCCTGCGGCGCCTGTTCGAACATCCAGTGGCGCGTACCCGGGATGATCGCCGTCTTGGCACCCGGAATATGCTCAGCCAGCACGCGCCAGTTCACGGCCAGCCCGCCCTTGGTGTCGCCGCCTCCGATCAACAGCGTCGGCGTCTTGATCGATTCCGCTTCGCTTCTTAAAAACGGCCTGCGGTTCTCGCCGACCTGACCAAGCAGCGTATAGATGTTGTCGCGCAATTGCTGCCGCGGCGCCGCGGGCCACCGTGCCCACGCGCCTTCACCATCGATGCCGTCGACGAAGAGTGCGAGCGCACCGTCGATGTCGCCGTTTCGCACCATCTCGGCCGCGACCGGAACGCGCGGACCCAGCGGCACGGGGCCGGGAGGCGGGGTGGTTGGCTGCAGCGCAGGTTCGAGATCGCCGCCGGGTTCAGCAAGAATGGCCCTGCGCAACAGATCCGGCCGCGCCTGCGCCACCCGGAATCCGATATGGCCGCCGCGGGAATGCCCCATCAGATCGACCGGCCCGACATTCAGCTTTTCGATGAAGCCGATCACGTCGTCGACGTGCTGCGCCATCAGATAGTCGCTGCCTACCCCGTCCCAATGCTCCGGAAAGAAGCGGCGCAGGCTGAGCGAAATCACGGGGTGCTTCTTCGACAACGGCCCGAGCACGGCGTTCCAGGTACGGAAGTCGCCGAGTGTGCCATGCACGAGAATCAGTGGCGGGCTGTTGTCGGCACCTCGGCCAACATCGAGATAAGCGATGTCATAGCCGTTGACGGTCAGTGTCTGCATGGCGATCAACCCTCTGCGAGATATGTCAAAACGATCTCGCAATATTTCTGCGGCGCCTGCTCGAACATCGGATGTGTGGTGTTCGGGATCATCTCGGTGCGCGACCCCTTCACGTTCGTAGCGAGAGCATGCAACACCTTCGGCGGCGTGCCCTTGGTGAGGGCGCCGCCGATGAACAATGTCGGCGTCTTGATTGACTCCGCATCCGCTTTGGAGAATGGCGGCCGCTGGTCGCGCTTCTGGCCAATCAGCGTCGTGGCATTGTCGCGCAAAAGCTGTTTGGGCGTCGCCGGCAGGCGCTTCCACGCGCCGGGCCCCTCCAGCGCGTCCATGAAGATCTGCAGGCCGCCATCGATGTCGCCCCCGGCGATCAGCTCGGCGGAAGCCGCAATCATGCCGGCCAGCGGCGAGGGGCCGGGCTTGTAGGCGGGATCGAGCGTGGCGTCGAGTTCGCCGCCGGGCTCGGCCAGAATCAACTTGCGCAAGAGATCCGGCCGCCGCTGCGCGACGCGAAAGCAGATGTGGCCGCCGCGGGAATGGCCCATCAGGTTGACCGGCCTGGTATCGAGCTTCTCGACGAAGCCGATCACGTCGTCAACATGCTGCGCGATCGAATAGGTGTCGCCGACGCCGTCCCAATGGTCGGGGAAGAAATGCCGCAGCGACGGCGCGATCACGCGGTGTTGGCGCGTCAGCGGTCCCAGCACCGACGACCAGATCCGGAAGTCGCACAGCGAGCCGTGCACGCAGACCAGCGGCGGGCCATTGCCGGCGCTTTGGCCGACATCGAGATAGGCCATGTCATAGCCGTTGACGTGTATGGTTTGCATGGGACTCGTGAGTTAGGGGGGGCCACAGGCCATTGAACGGCGTCGCAGCGTCCCCAGATCAGCGGAAGTTGTTCATGCCGTCAAGTTCCCCGGGATTCGGGTGGATAGCAATAATCTCCAAGCCTAGATTTGGGCGAAGAAGGAAGCTGGGTGGCATTGAACAGGAGAATATGGAGCCAGCCATGACCGGGCACCATTTTACGATATTCGACACCGCGATCGGCCGCTGCGGCATCGTGTGGGGCGAGCGCGGCATCACCTCGGTGCAACTGCCGATGGGTGATGAAAAGAAGACCCGCACCCGCCTGCAGCAGCGCCATGGCGACCTCATCGAGGCGGAGCCGCCTGCGAAGGTGCAGGCCGCGATCGAAGGGATCAAAGAGCTGCTCGAAGGCAAGCCGAACGACCTCGCCGATGTCGTGCTCGATCTCGACGGCGTGCCCGAATTCAACCGCGGCGTCTATGACATCGCGCGCACCATTCCGCCGGGCCAGACCATGACCTATGGCGATATCGCCAAGCGTCTTGGCGGTGTCGAGCTATCGCGCGACGTCGGCCAGGCGCTGGGTCGCAATCCCTGTCCGATCGTGGTGCCGTGCCACCGCGTGCTGGCGGCCGGCAACAAGCCCGGCGGTTTCTCCGCCAATGGCGGGGTGGTGACGAAACTGAAGATGCTGGCGATCGAAGGCGCGGCCGTGAACCACACGCCGAGCCTGTTCGATTGAGCGTTTTCAACGCCCCTTGAAATTGGGTGTCCGCTTCTCGTTGAAAGCCAGCACGCCCTCGCGGCGGTCCTCGGTCGGAACCATTCGGTTGTAGGCCTCGATCTCCAGCGCGAGGCCGTCCCGCAGCGACAGTTGCAGGCCGCGATGGATCGATAGCTTTGCCTGGCGGACGGAGATCGGCGCATTGCGGGCGATGCGTGACGCGGTCGCCAGCGCCGCCGGCAACAGTTCGGATAGCGGAAACACTTCGTTCACGAGACCCCAAGCGTGGGCCTCGGCCGCGGTAAACGGCTTGCCGGTCAGGATCAATTCCTTGGCGCGGCGCTCGCCGACGGCCCGCGGCAGGGTCTGTGTGCCGCCGCCGCCGGGCATGATGCCAAGCGTCACCTCGGTCAGCGCAAAGCGTGCGCTCTCCGCCGCGTAGAGAAAATCGCAGCAGCCGGCGATCTCGCAGCCGCCGCCATAGGCCGCGCCGTTGACGGCACCGATGATCGGGACCGGGCAGTCGATCAGCGCCCGCACCATGCGCTCGAAAATGACGTGCTGGCGCGTCCACGCCTCGTCCGTCATGCCGCGACGCTCCTTCAAATCGCCGCCTGCGCAGAAGGCCTTGTCGCCGGCACCGGTCAGGACGATGCAGCGCAGGCTCTTCGGATCAAGCGATACATCCTCGAAGTAGCGCACGAGGTCGCGTCCCATCTGAGTGTTGAGTGCATTGGATGCGTCCGGCCGGTTGAGCCTGATGATCGCCACATGCTCATCGATCGGCTCGACCGTAAGCGTCTCGAAGGTGGGTGAATTCGCGCTCATATCGCCTCACAGGAAAATCCGTTGCCGCGGCGTCGAATCTTTCCGACCGAAGGCGAGGGGAAATGCGCGGTGCAGCACAGCGTGTCGGTGTCGCAGTAGCGCTCCATGAAATTGCGCCGCGTGGTCGCTGCCTGCGCCTGATCGACGTCGAACTTGACGGATAGTTCCGGATAGCGCGTCTGCAGCGGCGAATGCATCAGGTCGCCCGAGAACACGGCGTCATCCTTGCCGCGGCCGAAGGTGAAGGCGACATGCCCGGGCGTGTGGCCCGGCGTCGGCAAGATGCGTGTGTGATCGCCGATTGCGAAGTCGCTGCGGACAATGTCCGCCTGTTTTGCTTCGACGACCGGCAGCACGCTGTCAGCAAACGGCGGCACAGGCGTTCTCGCGTGCGTCTCGGTCCAGTAGTCGAACTCGGTCTTGTCGAACACGTAGCGCGCCTTGGGAAAGGTCGGCACCCAGCGGCCATTGTCGAGCCGCGTGTTCCAGCCGACATGGTCGACATGCAGATGCGTGCACATGACATAGTCGATGTCGCCGACGGAAATCCCGGCGGCGGCCAACGCGCGCGCATAGGTATCGTCGGCCTTCATGTTCCATTTCGGCCGCTGCGGTCGCGGCTTGTCGTTGCCGATACAGCTATCGATCAGGATGGTGTGATGCGGCGTCTTCACGACATATGACTGGAAGCACAGGATCAGCACGTCCTTGTCGTCGAGCGCGCCGGCCTTTTGCATCCACGCGCGGTTCTCCGTCAGCAGCTCCGGCGTCAGGCCCGGCAGCATTTCCAGTGCCGGCACAAAAGTAGTTTCCTGCTCGATGATGCGATGAATGGTGAGATCGCCGACGGTGAATTTCAGGCTCATGATTTTCTCGGCTTGATTAGCGCGCGTTGTTGTCCCGAACATACGGGATGATGAAGTTGGCGAGGATGTCGAGCGCCGCACTTCCTTGCCTGGGGCTGCCATAAAGCCCTGAAGTCGTCACCATCACAAGGTCGAGTTCGGGGATGATGAATATGCGCTGGCCGCCGAGGCCCTGGGCCGCAATCCATTTCACGTCCTTGTCGCCGGATAGCGTGCGACCCATCCACCATTGCTGACCGTAATAGAACAGCCCGCCGAAATAACCGATCGCCTGGAAGCGCGGCGTGACCGATTGCTCGATCCATTTCGCCGAGACAATTTCCCGGCCGGCCCACGCGCCTTTGTTGAGCACGAGCTGGCCGATCTTTGCGGCGTCGCGCGGGCGCAGGCGAAGACCCGCGGCCGACGAAATATGCTCGTTACGGTACTTCATCCATTCCCAGTCCGAGATGCCGAGGGGAGCGAACAGCGCCTCACGCGCGAACGCCTCCAGTGACTTGCCCGATACACGCTCGATGACTTCACCGAGCAGGTCCGTTCCACCGCTATTGTAATTCCAGACGGTATCCGGAGGTGCTGCGATCGGCTTCGACAGGACATAGCGGAACGGGTCGGCCTCGGTGCTGAGTTGCCGTTCGTCATTTCGCGGATCGGCCCAAGGGCGGCTCTGATCCCACTGCATGCCCGACGACATGGTCAGGAGGTGACGGAGGGTGATGTTGTCCCAGCCCGCCGTTTTCACCGCCGAGTAGTCCGGAAAGAATTTGACGACGGGCTCGTCCACGCTCTTGATCAGTTCGCGATCGATCGCAATCCCCATCAGCAGCGAAGTCACGCTTTTCGAAATCGACCGCATGTCGTGCTTAATGGTAGCGTCGAACTCGAACGGTCCCCTGTCCGTTCCCCAGAGCTCGTCAGGGCCAGTGAAGTATTGCTCGAACACCAGCTTGCCATGGCGCGCGATCAGCACGGCATGCACGTTGGCATTGGTGGCCGCGAGCCGTGCCGCGATGCCGCACAGGCGTGGGCCATCGAGGCTGACGCTCTCCGGTGTCGCGGTCGGCCAGCCATTGTTGAGTGATGTCGGGCTTCCGCAGGCGAGATTGCGCTGGTCGGTCGAGAATTGCTGGGTCTGCGCGGCAGCAGCGGATGCCGCGAGCGTGAAGAGGGCGGCAAGGCCGAGGCGCCGCAATCGTTTGCCACCCTCGCGCATGCTGCCGTCTCCGTTTCCGTTGTTACGCCGGCGGCGGGACTGAGATTTTCACCGACGGCCGCTCCAGCATTTTCTGGTGGAAGGCGTCGAGCTTCGGAAAGGCCTTGCGCCAGCCGCAATCGGCGAAGCGGAAATCGGCATAGCCGAGCACGCAAACAAGGCCGATCTGGACGACGTTGAACGGTCCGGACAGCACCTCGGGCTTGTTCTCGAAGCGCGCCATGCCGGTCCACGCGCGGTTCCAGTGATCGTCGGACCACGCCTTCCACCGCAGCGGCTCCGGCCGCACCATGCCCTCGTAGCGGCACAGCAGCATGGAATCGAGCATGCCCTGCAGCAGCGAATGGTCGCTCTTCACCTTCCATCGTTCGGGACCGGAGGCGGGGATCAGTTTGCCGCCGCCGGCGAGCTCGTCGAGATATTCGACGATGACGTAGGAATCGAGGATCACGTCGCCATTGTCGAGGATCAGCACCGGCAGCTTCTTCAGCGGCGTGATCTTCGAATATTCCTCGTTAGCCTGACCCGGCGCGACGGTCGCGGGAGTGAATTCGATCTTGTCGATCAGGCCGGTCTCGATCGCGGCGATGCGGACTTTTCGGGCGAAAGGCGAGGCGGGGGAGAAGGTGAGTTTCATTTTTTTGTTTCCTTGGTTATTTCCTCCGTCATGGCCGGGCTTGTCCCGGCCATCCACGTCTTACTTGCGGCAAGAGAGTCAAGACGTGGATGCCCGGCACAAGGCCGGGCATGACGACGGCGCAAGCGGCCGCAGCCCGAACCTCACGCCGCAATGATTTCCTGGCGCTGCTCGCCGAGACCGTCGATGCCAAGCGTAACGACGTCGCCTACATTGAGGAAGGTCGGCGGCTTCATGCCGAGGCCGACGCCGGGCGGGGTGCCTGTCGTGACGATGTCGCCGGGCAGCAGCGTCATGAATTGCGAAACATAGGAAATGCACTTCGCCATCGAGAAGATCATGGTCGAGGTGTTGCCGGTCTGGCGGCGCTGGCCGTTGACATCGAGCCACATGCCGAGCTTCTGCACGTCAGGGATTTCGTCTTTGGTCACCAACCACGGGCCGACCGGCCCGAAGGTGTCGTGCGACTTGCCCTTGGTCCACTGGCCGCCGCGCTCCTGCTGAAAATTGCGCTCGGAGACGTCGTTGCAGACGCAATAGCCGGCGATGTGGTTCAGCGCGTCGGCTTCCGAGACATACTTGGCGCGGGTTCCGATGATGGCGGCGATCTCGACTTCCCAGTCAAGCTTGGTGGACCCACGCGGCTTTTCGACAGCGTCGTTCGGGCCCGACAGCGAGGTGTTGGCCTTGATGAAGAAGATCGGCTCGGTCGGGATCGGAGATCCTGTCTCCTTGGCGTGGTCGCTGTAATTCAAGCCGATGGCGACGAATTTCGAGATACCTGTGACCGGCGCGCCGAAGCGCTGGTTGCCGTCGACAGCGGGAAGTTTGGAGGCATCCAGCGCGGCAAGCTTGGCAAGCCCGGCCGGCGAATAGGCCTCGCCGTCGAGATCCCTGACCTGTGCCGAAAGATCGCGCAACTGGCCGGATTTATCGATCAGGCCGGGCTTTTCCGCGCCCCTGGCGCCGTAACGAACAAGCTTCATTTTGTCACTCCCTGCGGGGTTCTTTGGAATTTGTAGGGATTTTCGGCCCTTCAGACGCTTCTTGGAACAGCGGGCGAGGAAATTCAACTGCCGAAAGCGCAGGGTAGGGTGGGCAAAGGCGCCCTTGCGCGGTGCCCACCAGTCGGTGTGTCGCGCGCGATGGTGGGCACGCTACGCTTTGCCCGCCCTACAGCGCCACGAACCGGAAGGCATCGCCGTCGCGCTTGATGTGACCGGCACTGAAGTGCCCGCCGATCACCAGCGTCGGCGTGTCGGCAAAGCGCGAGAACAGCTCCCTCCGCGTTACCACCGACTGCTCGGGATCGGAATCCGCGGTCGACGACCAGTCGAGATGGGCCATCTGGCAGGGATGATGGGCAACGTCCCCCGTCAGCAGCGCTTCCTCGCCGTCCGACTTGATATGGATGCTCATATGGCCGGGGCTATGGCCGGGCGTCGGGATCAGGGTGATCTCGTCGGCGAGCCTGGCGTCGCTGGCGACGAGATCGGCCTTGCCGGCCTCGGCGATCGGCTTCACGGAATCGGCGAACACGGCCGCCTTGTCCGGCGCATCGCTGTGGTCACGCCAGTGCTCGAATTCGATCTTGCCGAACACGTATCGGGCATTGGCAAAGGTGGGCACCCATTTGTCATCGACGAGGCGGGTATTCCATCCGACATGGTCGACATGCAGGTGCGTGCACAGCACGGTATCGACGCGCTCAGGCGGGAAGCCCGCCGCCGTCAATTTGTCGAGGAACGGATCCTGGCGATGGTTCCACGTCGGCACGTTGCGGCCCTGCTTGTCGTTGCCGAGCCCGGTGTCGACGATGATCCGGCGCGTGGGCGTCTCGATCAGGAACGAATGGATCGACATTTTCAGCCGGCCTTCCTCGGTCGCAAAATGCGGAATGAGCCAGGGCAATTTCTGAATTTCCTCGTTGGTCGCGAGCGGCAGGATGAAACGGGTGCTGCCGACCGTCTCCATTTCGATGGCCCTCGTGATTTTGACCCTGCCCACGTTCCAGTGCATCCGGCGTTTCCTCATCGGCTCTATTGTTCCGGCAAGGATGCGGGTTTCCATGTTCCGGTGCAATGGATCATCTGACCGCGTTCGACGTTATCGCATAGCCCGTACGAGGAACATGCGATGCCAGAACTCGCGATTTCGCCCGAGAAAGTCGGCTTCCTGATCGAGAAGGCCCGGCAGTTCGACGTCAAGGAAGCCGCATCCGATCCGGACTCCGGATCCAGCGCCGCCGATGACGACATGATCGATGTGCTCGAGGACGACGGGCGCGACCCTGTCGCGCGCGAGATCGCCGGCTTCATCGATGCGTTGAGTGAGGACGAGCAGATCGACCTCGTCGCGCTGATGCGGCTCGGTCGCGGCGACGGAACCATCGAGGAATGGAAAGACTTGCGGCAGCAGGCCGCGGAAGGACGCAGTGGTGGTCCAACCGCGCGCTATCTGCTGGGCGAGCCGATGCTTGGCGATTTTCTCGCCGAAGGTCTCGGCGAGTTCGGTCTCTCCTGGACGGAGGAGCGGACCACGCCGATCCAGTAGCTATCTGTAGCTACTTGGCGCAGTCCACGATGACGGTGCCGAGCTTGTCGCCTTTCTCCACTGCAAGATGCGCCTGCGCGGTGTCGGAGAGCGCAAACTGCGCGGCGACATTGTGAATGCGTGGACCTGCCACCAGCCATTTCGTGATGTCCGCCTGCGCTGCCGCCAATAACGGCTGGGGCAGCGCGAACAGCACCAGCGCGCGAAGCGCGATGCATTTTTCCATCAGTTCGCGCATCGGCACCACAGGCGTGCGGTTGCCGTTGGTGGCGTAGACCGCGATCGTCGAATTCATGCCCATCAGTTTCAGCGTGGTATCGATGTTGCCGCCGAAATCGACATCGACGACGCGGTCGACGCCGCGCCCTCCGGTGAAGGCCATCGCTTTGGCGACGACGTCCTCGCTCTTGTAGTTCACGACGAGGTCGGCGCCGGCAAGCCGTGCCTGTTCGGCCTTGGCCGCTGAACTGACGGTCGCGATTACCTTGGCGCCGCCCCATTTGGCGAGTTGCACGGCATAGTGACCGACGGCGCCTGCGCCACCGGTGACGAGCACCGTCTGTCCCACGATCGGGCCGTCGCAATAGAGGCAGGTCCACGCCGTCATGCCGGGGATGCCGAGGGTGGCGCCTTCCGCGAACGACAGATTATCCGGCAGGGGGGTCACCAGATGTTCGGCGAGCGCAATGTATTCAGCCGCCGTGCCGAACGCGCGGCCGTTGCGCTGGCCGTTGAACAGCCAGACCCGCTGGCCGGCCTTGAGCCGCGTGACGCCGTCGCCGACCTGGTCGACAATCCCCGCACCGTCGCTGTTTGGAATGACGCGCGGATATTCCATCGGCCGGTAGCCGCCACCGCGGCGGCCGACATCGGCGGGATTGACGCCGGACGCCTCCAGCCGCACCCGGACTTCGCCCGGGCCGACGATGGGCGTCGGCATTTCGCCATAGGTCAGCACCTCGGGCGCGGGGCCCGTTCGCTCGTACCAGGCTGCTTTCATAGCGTGCCCGGGAACGCGCCGCCGTCGAGCAGGATGTTCTGGCCGGTGATGAAGCCGGCCTTGGCGCCGCACAGGAACGCGCAGGCATAGCCGAACTCTTCCGGGTCGCCAAAGCGTCCGGCCGGATTGAGCTTGGCGCGCTCGGCGAGCACCTGGTCCACCGTGATGCCGCGCTTCTCCGCTTCCGGCTTGGCCGTTCCGGTCAGGCGATCGGTGACGAACGGACCCGGCAACAGGCCGTTGATGGTGACGTTGTTGATCACGGTCTTGCGCGAAAGTCCGGCGATGAAGCCGGTGAGGCCGGCGCGCGCGCCGTTGGAGAGGCCCAATATGTCGATCGGCGCCTTCACGGCGGCCGAAGTGATGTTGACGATGCGGCCGAATTTCCGCGCCATCATGCCGTCCACCGTCGCCTTGATCAGCTCGATCGGCGTCAGCATGTTGGCGTCGATCGCCTTGATCCAGTCGTCGCGGGTCCAGTTGCGAAAATCGCCGGGCGGCGGGCCGCCGGCATTGTTGATCAGGATATCCGGTTCGGGACAGGCCTTCAGCACGGCCTCGCGGCCGGCCGGTGTGGTGATGTCGCCTGCAATCTCGGCGACGGTGACGCCGGGATTGGCTTTGCGGATTTCATCGGCGGTCTTTTTCAGTGCCTCTGCGCCGCGCGCGGTCAGCGTGACATGCACGCCTGCGTCAGCCAGCGCCATGGCGCAGGCGCGCCCCAGGCCCTTGCTCGATGCGCAGACGATGGCGCGGCGGCCTTTGATCCCAAGATCCACTGTTTCTCTCCCGTTGTGTCAGGTGATGTTGTTGTAGTCCGATGCGGCCACTCTAGCCAAGTCGCGTGCCGTTGACGAGGTCCGCCGATAACGCATAATACGATCCCGGAAACCGGCGAGAAATGTAGGGTGGGCAAAGGCGCACTTGCGCCGTGCCCACCATCTATCCGCATCAATGCGATGAGTTGGTGGGCACGCTGCGCTTTGCCCACCCTACGCACTACGCACCGGGCGATCAATTCGCCCGCATCTCCGCTCTTATCATATCGGCGGCCTTCTCTCCGATCATGATGGTCGGTGCATTGGTGTTGCCGCCGATCAGCGTCGGCATGATCGAGGCATCGACCACGCGCAGTCCCTCGACGCCGTAGACTTTCAGCTTCGGATCGACGACGGCGAGTGGATCGTTGACGCCCATCTTGGCGGTGCCGACCGGGTGATAGACGGTGTCGACACGGGCGCGCAAGACGTTGCGGATGTCGTCGTCGCTATGCACGCCTTCCGTGAACATTTCCTTCTTCTGCAACGCGCGCAGCGCCGGCGTCTCCATCAGCCGCCGCGTGGTCTTGAAGCCCGCGACCATGGTTTCCAGATCGTCCGCCTCGCCGAAGAAGTTCGGATCGATCACCGGAGCGGCCAGCGGATCGGCGCTGCCGATCGTGACCTCGCCGCGGCTCTTCGGCCGCAGCAGGCAGACGTGGCAGGTAAAGCCAGTGCCGCGGTGGCGCTTGCGGCCGTGGTCGTCGGCCAGCGCCATGCCGAAATGGAGCTGGATATCGGGGATGTCGAGATCGGGCCTTGTTTTCAGAAAGCCGCCGCATTCGGCGAAGTTGGACGTCATCGGTCCGGTGCGTTCGCGGCGATACTGGCGGATCGCCCGCAGCAGCCGCGGCAGCGCTTTAAGCGAAATGCCGTTGAAGTTGGGATTGTCGGACATGTAGCCGAACACGAAGTCCGGGTGATCCTGCAGGTTCTGTCCGACGCCGGGCAAATGATGCACGGTGGCGATGCCGTACTTGCCAAGTGCTGCGCTGTCGCCGATGCCGGAGAGCATCAGAAGCTGCGGAGTCTGGAACGCACCGGACGACACGATCACCTCGCGCCGGGCGCGGATCTGCTTCACTTCCTTGCCCTGCCGGTATTCGACCCCGACCGCGCGCTTGCCTTCGAACAGGATGCGGGTGGCGTGGGCATGGGTCTCGACGCGCAGATTGGCGCGGTTTCCCATGTGCGGGTGGATATAGGCGCGCGCGGCGCTGCAGCGCTCGCCGTTCTTCTGCGTCAATTGATAGATGCCGAGGCCCTCATGCTCGTCGGCATTAAAATCCTCGCGCAGGCGGAACTGCGCTTCCTGTGCGGCCTGCAGGAATATCTGCTGCACCGGATTGCCGCTGCGCGACTTGTTGACGGCGAGCGGCCCGCCCTTGCCGTGATACTCGCCGTCGAAATCGGAATTGTTTTCCGCGCGCTTGAAGTAGGGCAGCACGTCGGCAAACGACCAGCCGGCATTGCCGAGCGCGGCCCATTGATCGTAGTCGGCGCGGTGGCCGCGGATATAGACCATCGCGTTGATCGCCGATGACCCGCCGAGCCCCTTGCCGCGGGGTTGATAGCCGATGCGGCCGTTGAGGCCCTTTTGCGGGACGGTGTTGAAGGCCCAGTTGTTGACGTTGCCTGCGACCATCAGCACGAGTGCGAACGGCGTCGTGACCACCCAATTGTCGTTCCTGCCGCCGGCGTCCAGCAGCGCCACCGAAATGTTCGGATCCTCCGACAGCCGCCCCGCCACCGTGCAGCCGCCGGAGCCGCCGCCCACCACCACGAAGTCGAATGTATCCGTCATGCGCATCCCCCCGTTTTTTGTTCTGGCAGGCCCGCACGGCCACGCTTTGGGGGGCCAAAACTCCGCTTTTGCGGCGTTTATGGCAAGAGCGGTTCCACGAGGCGGTTTTGGCGCTCCAACCCCTCGTTTTTGCTGTCATAAAATCTGTAAAAGGGGGGTCTTGCCCCTTTCCAAAGCAGGGGGACGTTGATACATACCCCTCGCACCCGATGGCTTTGCCCGGGTTGCCTTCTCAGGAAGCCTCCGGACGGGATCGATCGGCGCCATCTGGCGTTCACCGGGATCGTTTCGGCACCGGCTTTTCGAAGGCATCGCAACGGTTTAACGCGGGGTGGAGCAGCCCGGTAGCTCGTCAGGCTCATAACCTGAAGGTCATAGGTTCAAATCCTATCCCCGCAACCAACTCAAATTGCGAAACCCCAGCCCTAGTGGCTGGGGTTTTCGTTTTGAGAGCGACCGTCAGGATTCCAGCGCCTCGCGCTCGTTGCGATTATGCATGTAACTTATGCATGTAACTCTGGGGTATCCCAAGCCCCTCCAAGGCGCAGCGAGGTGGTTCTGCCGGCGTCACAATTACGGCCCCGCGACGCCCCTGCCGGTCGCATCGCTCCTTCAACGATGTACGCCGGGTATTCGGAGCCAGCGCGCTGGGACGGGCGGAGATCGTGTACCAGCGCTTCAGGTTCGGGCAGTCCTGCGACAGGGGAATGCTGTCGAAGCCTTCGGCGAACTGCAAGGTCGCCATTTGCGACGCAGTTCGCCTCCTCGCCGGCGAGTGCTTGCGGAGGCGTCCATGATACGCTTCTCGGACTGCCCTGTTGCCGCCTCGTCGATGACGCTGATCAGAACCCGCGTCTGGCCCTCGCTCCGGCGTGAGGCCGATCGTATTAGGCGACGGATAGAGTTTCTCGAGATACTCGAAGATCGCCAGCGAAGACCGGATCTACGTGGGCGGTGAATCGCCCAGCGAAACTGCCGCCTGACGACGCTTGCATCGGGTGCGGGAGCCGATCGACGCGAGCAGCCGGCGTCCGTCGAAGGCGTCTCTGCCGCGGCAGGTTACGCATTGTCAGGAATGCGCGCGATGACTTTGATTTCGAAGTCGAAGCCGGCAAGCCAATTTACACCGATCGCAGTCCAGTTCGGATAAGGCGCTCGCGGAAATACTTCGGTCTTCACCGCCATGATGGTCTTAAACTGATTTTCGGGATCAGTGTGGAAAGTGGTCACATCGACGATGTCATCGAAGGTGCATCCGCCAGCCGCGAGGGTTGCTTTGAGATTGGCGAAGGCCAGCCCGACTTGACCAGCAAAGTCCGGTTCCGGCGAGCCGTCGGGCCGGCTGCCCACCTGACCGGAAACAAATAGCAGATCGCCGGAGCGAATAGCGGCTGAATAGCCATGCGCCTCATAGAGAGCATGGCGGTTTGCGGGGAAGACAGCTTCGCGCTGCGTCATATCATGATCCTTCGATTCACGTGTTTCCGCACCCAGTGCGTCTCGCCCTCAGCGACTGCGACTTCACAACTCGCAACTACATTCATATACGTTGCGTATGTGAGATAATTCAAAAACTGCCCGGATGTCAATCCAGATACGGGCCGTATCTGAAATGGAGGTGAGGCATGGCTGCAAACCGCGCCGAAACGATGGAGGAGAACCGTGCCAAGCTGATCTCGGCCGCGCGTAAGGCCTTCGCAGCAAGGGGGTTTTCAGAAGCCTCAATGGACGAACTGACCGCGGATGTCGGACTTACACGCGGGGCGCTCTATCACAACTTCGGCGACAAGAAGGGGTTGCTGGCGGCCGTAGTAGCGCAGATCGATGGCGAGATGGCAAAGCGTGCTCAGGAAGCCGGGGCCAGAAAACGGAGCGTTTGGGAGGGGCTACTTGCCGAGGGGACGGCCTATATCGAGATGGCGCTCGACCCCGAGGTACGGCGGATCGTCTTGTTGGACGGGCCTGCGTTTCTTGGCGATCCATCGCAATGGCCAAGCCAGAACACTTGTCTGCAAGTGACAAAGGAGGCGATCACAACGCTGATCTCGGAAGGTATTCTCCAGCCCGTTGATGTCGAAGCTGCAGCCCGTCTTCTCAATGGTGCTGCGCTGAATGCAGCCTTGTGGGTCGCGGCGAGCGAAGAACCGCAAGCGGTTTTGCCAAAAGCCATTGAGGTGTTTCAACTCCTGGCGACAGGCTTGCTGGCGAAGTGAATCAAACGCGCCAAGGCTCATTGAATCATCTTGAACAAACCGTGGCGGCCCCTGTCACTGCCAGAAGTATCAATGATTTAGGTGTTGGGGACGCAGAGCGTCCACTTCAGACGGCCACCACCAGCCAATGTCGGTGTCGGTGGTTGCGCCTCCCCGCAACCAACTACAATGGAAAACCCCAGCCCTCGCGGCTGGGGTTTTCGTTTTGGGGTAACCCCGTCAAGCCGCCAGCCCGCAATGCCGACGGACGTCGGCGAGCGTCGTGCTGCAAACGTCGCTGACTTCCGGGATCGGGAGGTTATCGGAATCTGTTCGTGGCGACGTTATATCCCGTGGGACACAACCGCTTCACCACAGCGCCTCATCCTCACCATCATTCACATCGATGTCGTTCGGCCGCGCGTCATTCAAATGAATGAGTCGGACCAAAGTTCGATGCTCAATCAATTGTTCAAATCATGCGATCGGGAATCGCAATCAATCGACGTGAGAATTCTTGCGCCCATAGGCTTAGCCTATGTCATTCGCTCACGTCATTCGAGTGCGCACACATTTGGAATAAATCCAATCTGAAATCGACTTCACATGATTGATACTGCATGTTGGCACAACTCCCGACTGGTGCGGTCTGTGTGTAAGCATGGACCAGAGGAAACATATGCGGGCGGAAACGGGGCGAAGGAATCTGGTAGCGCGAGGCGCCCCTCAGTTCGGGTCGTGGTTTGCGTGCGCTTCGATTCTGATCGTCGATGACGAAGGGACATCGTCATCGACAAGGACCAGGCATCGAGTCGATCGTTGCGCCGGACGATATGGTTGCGAACATCGTGCGCTGTGTCGGCTCGCGCCGCGCGTAGCTCATGGGTTTGCATATGGGTGCACGCCGATCGCGGCGCACCGGATCACTGCATTCCGACATTCTGTGGGTGGTTTCGCCAGGCGCGCTTCGCGCGCCATGGCGATTGTGGGGGCATTGGGGAACGCGGCAAATGACGACTGGGAATTTGAGTCTAGATACTTTTCCGAAGCTGCTCATGCATCACTCCGGAGAACGGGGTGAACGTCCGGCCATCCGCGAAAAGAGCCGCGGCATCTGGCGCACCGTAACCTGGCGCGAGCTGGCCGAAGAAGCCGCCGCGCTTGCGGCTGCCGCGTCGGCGCGAGGCCTGCAACGCGGCGCGCATGTCGCCTTGCTGGGCGACAACCGGCCGCGTCTGTATGCGGCGATGTGCGCGGCACAGTGGCTCGGCGCCATCGTGGTGCCGCTCTATCAGGATGCGACGGCTGACGAGATTGCGTCGTCGATCGAGAGCGCGAAAGTTACCCACGTCTTTGCCGAAAACCAGGAGCAGGTCGACAAGCTGCTCGAAATATTGCCGCGCTGTCCCACGGTTCGATGCATCGTCTACGACAAGGACCGCGGCATGCGCCACTACAAGCAGCCGGAGCTTGTCAGCTACGCCTCCCTGCTACAGCAGGGCCGCCAACTCGCCGCCGAAAAGCGTGACTTCCTGCAAGCCGAGGCCGCGCGCGGCACCGGCCAGGACTCGGCATTCGTGTTCTTCACATCGGGCACGACCGGCCCGGCCAAGGGCGTCGTTCTCACCCATGCCTCGCTGATCGATCGCGCGCGCGTGGCCGCGGCGACGGAGAGTCTGAAAGACACAGACGTGGCCATGGCCTACTTGCCGCCGGGCTGGATCGGCCAGAATCTTTTCAGTTACGTTCAGCCCATGGTCGTCGGCTATTGCGTTTGCTGTCCCGAATCGTCCGAGACCATGCTCGCCGATATGCGGGAGATGGGGCCGACCTATTTCCTGGCGACGCCTCGGGTGCTGGAGGCGCTGCTCACCCAGGTCACGATGCGCATGGAGGATACGGGTGGGTTCAATCAACGCCTGTACCGGGCCGGCATGGCCGCGGCCCATCGCATCGATGCGGGCAAGACGGTCTCGCTGAGCGACCGCATCACCGCGGCCGCGTGCAGCCTCCTGATTTACGGTCCGCTGCGCGACGTCCTTGGGATGAGCAATGTGCGCGTGGCTTTCACCGCCGGCGACGCTGCCGCTCCCGCTCTGGTGACATTCTTTCGCGCTCTCGGCATCAACCTGAAGCAGCTCTATGGCTCGACCGAGACCGGCTTCTTCGTCGCCATGCAGCGCGACGGCCAGGTCAAGCCGGACACGGTGGGGCCGGTGGCCGACGGCGTTGAACTGAAATTCACGGAGCAGCGTGAAATTCTGGTGCGTTCACCCGGCATGTTCAAGGAGTATCACCGCGATCCGGAAACCACCGCGCAGGCGAGGAATGCCGACGGCTGGTTCCACACCGGCGACGCCGGCTATCTCGGCGATGACGGGCATCTGCGAATCATCGATCGCATCAAGTATGTAGGCGCCCTGAACGACGGCACAGCCCATTCGCCCAAGCTGCTCGAGAACAAGCTCAAGTTCATTCCCTACATCAAGGAAGCCGTCGCCTTCGGCGATGGCCGGGACATGGTCTGCGCGCTCATCGACATCGACATGGCCGCGGTCGGCAGATGGGCCGACAAGCGGAGCATCTCCTATACGGGCCACGCCGATCTCGCCTCGCAGGACGAGGTGTATGAGCTGATCGCCGAGGGCATCGCCAAGGTCAACGCCGATCTGGCGCAGGAGCCGGCGCTGGCGAAATCGCAGATCCATCGCTTTGTCATCCTGCACGGCGAGCTCAGTCCCGATGACGGCGTGCTGACGCGCACCGGCAAACTGCGCCGCGGCGTGATTGCAGAGCGTTATCGGGCGCTCGTGGACGCCATGTACGGCGGGGCCAAGGAGGTGCGCATCGACGTCGAGGCCGGTCATGCAGACATCAAGGTCCGCGACGCTGAGATCATTGGGCATCGGCAAATCAGGAGCGCAGCTTGAACATTTCGGCCATTCTGCAATCGTCGCAACGAGCCTTTCCCGTCGGTGCGCCCATTCTCGAGCTCGACTCGATTTCGCTGCGGTTCGGCGGCGTCAAGGCGCTGACCAACATCAGCTTCAATGTGCTCGAGCACGAGGTGCGGGCGATTATCGGCCCGAACGGCGCCGGCAAGAGCTCGATGCTCAACGTCATCAATGGCGTCTACGTCCCCCAGGAAGGGAGCATCACCCTTCGAGGCGAACGCCTGGCGGGCATGAAGCCGACGGATGCCGCCAAGCTCGGCATCGCCCGGACTTTTCAGAACATCGCCTTGTTCAAGGGCATGTCGGTGCTGGACAACATCATGGCGGGCCGCAATTTGCGCATGCACGCCAGCTTTCTCGAAGTCGCCCTGCAACTGCCCCGCGCCCGGCGGGAGGAAGCCGAGAGCCGTGAAGCGGTCGAGGAAATCATCGAGTTTCTCGAGATCGAGCACATCCGCAAGACCCCCGTGTCGCGTTTGCCCTACGGGCTGCAAAAGCGCGTCGAGCTGGGCCGCGCGCTCGCTGCCGAGCCGAAGATACTTCTGCTCGACGAACCCATGGCCGGCATGAACATCGAGGAGAAGCAGGACATGTGCCGCTTCATCCTCGACGTCAACGATCACTACGGCACGACGATCGTGCTGATCGAGCACGACATGGGCGTGGTGATGGACATTTCCGACCGCGTCGTCGTGCTCGATTACGGCAAGAAGATCGGCGACGGCACACCCGAAGAAGTGCGGTCAGATCAGAACGTCATCGATGCCTATCTCGGCGTCCCACACTAAGGACAGGCAATGCTGGACTTTTGGTTTTTTCTCGAGGTTCTGGTCGGTGGCCTGCTTTCGGGAACGATGTATGCGCTGGTCGCGCTCGGTTTCGTGCTCATCTACAAGGCCTCGTCGGTGTTCAACTTCGCGCAAGGCGCGATGGTGTTCTTCGCGGTGCTGTCCTTTGTCGGCTTCATGGAACTCGGGCTGCCGTTCTGGGCGGCGCTGCCTGTCACTGTCGGCCTGATGATCCTTGTCGGCATGGGCACTGAACGCTTCGTTCTGCGTCCGCTGGTGAATCAGAGCGAGGACACGCTGCTGATGGCCACGATCGGTCTCGCTTTCGTCATCGAAGGCGTGGCGCAACTTGCGTGGGGCGTGGACGTGCGGCGCCTGGATCTCGGCATTCGGGACGAGCCGATCAACTGGGTGATGGACAAGACGGGCATGCTCGTCAGCCAGCTCGACGTCACGGCGGCGGCGGTCGCCGGCATCATGGTGGCTGCACTGGCATTGCTGTTCTCGCACACCAAGGTCGGTCGCGGGTTGCGCGCGGTCGCGGACGA
This sequence comes from Bradyrhizobium sp. SRL28, assembly GCF_018596315.1. Taxonomy (GTDB): domain Bacteria; phylum Pseudomonadota; class Alphaproteobacteria; order Rhizobiales; family Xanthobacteraceae; genus Bradyrhizobium. The sequence continues at coordinate 52,234 of NZ_JAHEAG010000013.1, forward strand.
CCATGCCGCGGCGCTGTCGATCGGCATTCCCTTGAAACACATCTGGATGCTGGTATGGGCCACGGCGGGCGTCGTAGCTCTGGTCGCGGGCATGCTGTGGGGCGCGCGCAGCGGCGTTCAGTTCGCGCTGGTATGGGTCGCGCTCAAGGCGTTGCCGGTGCTGATCATCGGCGGCTTCACCTCGGTGCCGGGCGTCATCCTCGCCGGCCTGATCGTGGGCGCGGTTGAAAAGCTCGGCGAGGTCTTCATCGGCCCGTTCTTCGGCGGCGGCATCGAAGGGTGGGCCCCGTACATGCTTGCAGTCCTTTTTCTGCTGATCCGGCCTGAGGGCCTGTTCGGCGAAAAGATCATCCGGCGCGTCTGACGTCCCGCAACCCCAGGATTCCGTTTCATGTTCTACAGAGAAGCCGGACAGTTCCGCACCAGTTACGCGCAGGACTCGCAGATCTTTCCGCTGCGTCAGGATCGCGTCGGTATCATCATCATGCTGATCGCGGCGGTGATGCTCCCGTTCGTCGCCAACAGCTACTGGCTGAGCGCGATCCTCATTCCATGGCTCGTACTTTCCCTGGTGGCGCTCGGGCAAAACATCCTGATGGGCTATGCCGGCCAGCTTTCGCTTGGATCGGCCGGCTTCATGGCTGTCGGGGCTTTCGCCTGTTACAACCTGATCCTGCGCATCGATGGCATTCCGTTTGTGGTCGCGGTTGCGCTTTCCGGTGTCTGCGCAGCTTTGGTCGGCATCGTCTTCGGTCTGCCGAGCCTGCGTATCCGCGGACTTTATCTCGCGGTTGCGACGCTCGCATCGCAGTTCTTCATCGTCTGGGCATTGGACAAGTTCGGCTGGTTCAAGAACTACGACCCGGCAGGCGTGATCACCGCGCAGCCGATCGTCATGTTCGGCCACAACTTCGCAACTCCCCGTGAGAAATACTGGGTGGTGCTTGCGATCGTCGCAGTCCTTGCGCTTCTCGCCAAGAACATGGCGCGCGGCAGCATCGGGCGCGGCTGGATGGCGGTGCGTGACATGGATGTCGCGGCCGAAGTGATGGGTTTTTCTCTGCTGCGCACCAAGCTGCAGGCTTTTGCGATTAGCTCGTTCTATTGCGGCGTCGGCGGTGCGCTGTTCGCGTTCGCTTACCTGCAGACAGTGGAGCCATCGGCCTTCGGCATCGATCTGTCGTTCCGAATTCTCTTCATGGTTATCATCGGCGGCCTCGGTACCATCATGGGCTCGTTCCTGGGCGCAGGTTTCATCCTGCTGATGCCGATCTTCCTGAACATCTTCTTCCACACCGTTTTCGGCAAATCCGTCGACGCCACCATCACGTCGGCGCTCGAGCAGGTCATTTTCGGCGTGATGATCATCATGTTCCTGATCTTCGAGCCGCTCGGGCTGGCGCGGCTCTGGCAACTGACCAAGGAACGGCTGCGGCTATGGCCGTTCAAGCACTGAGGAAAGCATTCAGAAGAAGCCGGCACGTCCAATAAACGCAACTAGGGGAGACCTTTAATGTTGATCGACAAGATGCTTCGCCGAATCGTTCCCGCTATCTCCGCCGCCACTTTCATCGCGATTGCAGCCGCATCGACGACTGCGATGGCTCAGGAGGCCCAGGAGCAGTATTTCGGAATTCCGAGCAGCCGCGTCGGACCGTACTCTGCCATGGGTACAGGCTACTACGGCGGCATCATCGACTATCTGAATTACGTAAACATGAAGGGCGGCGTCAATGGCGTGAAGCTGACCTATGATGAGTGCGAGACCGAGTACAACGCCGCGCGTACCGTTGAGTGTTACCAGCGCCTGCTCAACAAGGGCGATCAGAAGATGGTCGTGTTCGATACGCTCGGCACGCCCGGCGCCTATGCCGTGATCGGCCGCATGGCGCAGGACCACGTCGTGCTGGCCCAGTACGGCTATGGGCGAACCGATGCCGCCGACGGACGCGTCTGGCCGTGGGTGTTCAATGCCGCAGGCCACTACTGGGGGCAGATCGCGGTCAAGATGAACTATATCGCCCAGAAGGAAGGCGGCGTCGACAAGATGAAGGGCAAGACGATCGTGCATCTGCACATCGACACTGCCTATGGCCGTGAGCCGATTCCGGCGATGCGCCAGATCGCCAAGGAATGGGACTTCAAGCTGATCGAGATCGCTGTGCCGCCTCCGGGTCTGGAACAGCAGTCGCAGTGGCTGCAAATTCGTCGCGAGAAAGCCGACTGGGTCACGTTCTGGGGCGCGGGCTCCGGCATGAACTCAACCGCAATCACCACCGCCGCTCGTGTGGGCTTCCCGCGCGAGAAGATGTTTTACGTCACCTTCGGCGGTGCCGAGGAGGACATGATTCCGGCCGGCGACGCGGCGAAAGGCACTTATGTTGCCGCCAACGCCGCGCCGGGCAGAGACTATCCACTGATTGCCGACATCCTGAAGGTGGTCTACGGCGCCGGCAAGGGCAACATGCAGAACCCGGAGCGGGTCGGTACGGTCTACTACAATCGCGGCGTAGGTGCTGCGGCGATGTGGATTGAAGCCCTCAAGAACGCCCAGAAGATCCACAACAAGGTCGGCAAGACGGTCAACGGTGACGAGTTCCGCGATGGCTACGAGGCGCTCGACATCACAGACGAGAAGCTCAAGGAGATCGGCATTCTCGGCATGTCGGCGCCGTTCAAGATGTCGTGCGCGAAGCATGACGGCTCCGAGCGCTTCAAGATGATGCAATGGGACGGCAAGAAGTTCCAGATATTGACGGACTGGGTGCCGGCGCCCGATCCGGCTTTCATTCGCAAGCTGATCGAAGACTCGGCCGCGAAGTACGCCGCCGAGAATAACATCACGCCGCGCAAGTGCTCCTGATCGACACTGCACGCGCATCTCACGCGATGTCTGGGGGATGGGGTGACGCCGTCCCTCAGACAGATTTGAATCAAGGGGACTGCCATGACTGTTTCTGTTGCATCGGCTGTTGAACGGACCGCAGCGGTCGAAGCTGCGGTGCAGCCCGTCCTGGCGGTGAAGAATATCGAGGTGATCTACAATCATGTGATCCTCGTGCTTCGCGGCGTTTCTCTTGAAGTGCCGCAAGGCAAGATCGTCGCGCTGCTTGGCGGCAACGGCGCCGGCAAGAGCACGACGCTGAAATCGATCTCGACATTGCTGGGTTCGGAGCGAGGCGCCGTGACCAAGGGATCGATCGAATTCCGCGGGCAGCGGACCGATCAGCTCACGCCGGGCGAACTGGTCGGCATGGGCCTGGTGCAGGTGATGGAGGGAAGACATTGCTTCGGGCATCTGACAGCCGAGGAAAATCTGATCACCGGCGCCTACGCGCGTTCCATCAGCAGGTCGCAACTGCGCGAGGAGCTTGACCGGATCTACGCTTATTTCCCGCGGCTGAAAGTGCGGCGCAGCAGCCTGGCGGGCTACACGTCGGGCGGCGAACAGCAGATGATCGCCATCGGCCGCGCCATGATGGCGAAGCCGAACATGCTGTTGCTCGATGAGCCATCGATGGGCCTGGCGCCGCAGATCGTGGCCGAGATTTTTGAAATCGTTCGCGACCTCAACCAGAAGGAAGGCGTCAGCATCCTGCTGGCCGAGCAGAACACCAACGTGGCCCTGAAATTCGCCGACTACGGCTACATCCTGGAAAGCGGCCGCATCATGATGGACGGGCCGGCCAAGGCCCTGGCTGATAACAAGGACGTCAAGGAGTTCTATCTCGGGATGTCGTCGGAGGGCCGCAAGAGCTTTCGCGACATAAAGTCATATCGTCGCCGCAAGCGCTGGGTTTGAGGCGCTTGCCGTTCGACCACGACGATATGGTTTGGTTTGCCGGTTCGAATCACTCCCATCTATGTTTGCCGTTTGAGACATTTCCGAATTGCGTCTGTCAGCGCACGGCCGGCAGGCGATAAGGACTGGCCGTTCAAGGTCACGATGGACACGGTACGGATCAATGCCGGGTTGGCGATGGGAGCCGCGCGCAGATCCTTAGGGGCACTCGAAAAGCCGCGCGTCGAGCGGGCGTGCTCCCTCGAGCAGGGGCCTATCGGGGCGCCGGCGACTAATCCGGGATGGCGCTTGCTAGCCGGAATGCGCGCCGGCGCGCGATTGCCGCGGGGTTATTCCTGTCCAGCGCTTGAAAGCGTGCGTAAACGCGCTCACTTCCCGATATCCCAGAAGCCATGCAATCTGTGAAATCGCCAGGTCGCCATGTGTAAGGTATGCCTTGGCAAGGTTCACTCGATATTGATCCAGCAGTGCCGAGAAGGTCAGCCCCTCGGCTGCAAGCGCGCGCGCAAGTGTACGACGGCTCATGCCAAGTTCACGGGCAATTGTCGCGACGGATGCTTTTCCGTGGGGAAGCAGCGGTGCAATCGCTTTCTCGGCCCTTGAGCGCACACTCGCCTTGGCCGGTGCTTGATCGGCGAGCGTGTCCTCGGCGTATCTCACGAGCAGCTCGTGAAGATAACAATCGGCGCCTGAAATCGGAAGCGAGCTGACGGATTTCGGAAAAATGATCTCGTTTGCATCCGACGCAAACTCGACATCGCATCCCAGGAAGGTTCGAAACTCGGGAGGCGGTGCACCTCGGCGATGTCTGACCTTCAGTTGAAGCGGCGCCAATCGGGTTTCGGTGAGTTGTCGGCATATCCGGACCACCGCAAACAGCCAAAACTCCATTTGATGCGGGCTCGATCCCAATTCTACGCCGACGCAATCGAGAGCGATTGCAATTGCGCGGTCCAGGCTGATGCGGAGCTGGATGCCGTCGTTGGCAAGCCGGGTATACCGTTCGGCATCGCTCAGGGCGTCGGCAAGTGTGTTGGAGGTCGAGAATATGTAATAGGGAAGGCCGATTTTACGAAGTTCGAAATCCGTTGCCATTCGGAATCCGAAAAGGTCATCCTTGAGTTGTTCGGCGGCGATATCGAGAAGTTGGACCTGCGCCTTGACCTCGATGCGAGCCACCGGGTCATCAATCTGCTCGGCCTTCAATCCCGCTCGCGACAACAGAGGAGCGAGTGGTATCCCGGCTGCTAGCAGCTTCGCGCAGGCAAGCCTCGCGGCTGCTCCACTTGTGCTCGGAATCGAACATAGCGGCGAAAAGCTGGGCGCGCCCATGGGAGGATACCTCGTATTGCCAATCTCCCGGATGGCGGTTCGTCGAGGCCTTCTGGCACAAAGTCCCAAATTGTTGGCGTAATATAGCAAGATATTGCGGAGGCTGCTCCCTAAATGGATCAATTATTTCCCTCCCCTCCCCTCCCGATCCAGGGACAGGGCGCGCGCAGCAGGACGGTCTTCACCAAAGTGACTGAGAAGCTTAGCGATCATCTCGGCTTTCTGGAGCAGCGCCTGCGCATCGGCCTCTGTCGGGTCAATCTCTCCGACAGGCAGATGATCTGGTCCGACGGCATCTATGATCTGTTCGATCACGACCGCAGCGTTCGGCCCTCGCGCGATGCCTTCCATCAAAGGATGCACCCTGCTGACCGGCAGGATCGGGAGGCGGTCAATGTTGCGCTGCAACGGCGTATATCGTTCGATAACAGGTTCCGCGTCATTCTCAGGGATCGACGCATTCGCTGGTTGCGCGCCTGCGGCGAATTTCTGTTCAACGAGGACGGTCATGCCGACGTGCTTCTCGTCCTGATGGTGGACGTAACAGCTGAACAGGGCCAGCGGGACCTACTGCATACCAAAACGAAATATCTGGACGCGGTTGCAAAACTGTCCGGGGCCACCGTGACCACGGCAACGCCAGACGGCAGAATAACCAATGTGATCTACCGGCAGTCGTTCAGCAAAGATGTGAAGATGCTTGGAACACGCTGGATGGAATGGGCGAAACCTGACGACCGGGACGGACTTCTGAAGCGCTGGCGGGAGGCATCCCAGCGAGGCGAGGAGTTCGAGTCCGAAGTAAGAGTCTGCTTTCCTGACGGCTCAGAGAGCTGGCGGCAAACCAGAGCGGCACCCATATCTTCGCCAGAAGGCAAGATCGTCGAATGGCTCGCATTGAGCTTTGACATAGACGACGATCGAACCGGCCGGGCATGGCAGGATCTGGGTCGGCCTGTGACGGGAGCGCAACTTCGGGCGGCGCGCGGCCTGCTCCGGATATCGGTGCAGAAGCTGAGCGAGTTGACGGGCGTCTCGATCGCCGTAATCCGCAGGCTCGAAGAGCTTGACGGCGTGTCCATGTGCGGTGTCGAGGAATGCCGGCGTCTGCGGGCCGAACTCGAAACGCAGGGCGTTACGTTCCTGTTTCCAAAAGGGCTGAAGCCCACGGTCACGCTTCGATAGAGTTCGTTCCTGCCACCCCCAAAATTTCCAGGCGATAGAGGCTTCCAGCAAATTTGCGCTGGGAATGAGATGCGCTCCGGTTGAAGCGCAAATTTTGTGGACGCGGACGAATGCAACGCTGTGCGAACAGCAGATTTTGCGGATCGGCGTTCGATTGCATGAAGATTTCAGGCAAATGCGCTTAATTCTTTACAGAGTTTGACGCGATCTAATCGTGTGCAAGTCGGCACTGAAATTTCCTCGAATTTTCGCGAGAGGCGACCGACGACGTTCTGGTGACTTCATATCATTTTGAGCGGGGAAAATTTCATGTTTGGACGCAATGGCAAAAATCTTTTTGAAAATGCAATGGCTCAATCGCAGGCGATCCGCAGATCGCAGGCGGTCATCGAGTTCAATCTGGATGGCACGATCATAACCGCCAACGACAATTTTCTGAATGCGCTTGGCTACTCGCTGGATGAAATTCAGGGCAAGCATCACAGCCTGTTCCTGCCGCCGGGTGAGCGCGATCTCGCCCCATACCGGGAGTTCTGGGCGGCGTTGAACCGAGGCGAGTTTCAAGCCGCTCAATACGAGCGCATCCGAAAAGGCGGTAGTCCGATCTGGATTCAAGCCTCCTACAACCCTGTGCTGGACCGCGCCGGAAAACCCAGCAAGGTGATCAAATTTGCGACCGACATTACATCGCAGAAAAGGATGGCCCTGGAGGATGCAGGCAAGATCGCTGCGATCGACCGGGCCCAGGCAGTCATTGAATTCAACCTGGATGGCGCGATCATCACTGCGAACGAAAATTTTCTGAAGACAATGGGATACGCGCTGGAGGAGATCAAAGGCAGGCATCACAGCATGTTCGTTGAAGCCGAGGTCCGCAGCAGCGCGGCCTATCAGGACTCGTGGGCGAAGCTCAACCGGGGAGAGTTGCTTTCCGGAGAGTTCAAGCGCCTTGGCAAGAACGGCAAGGAGATCTGGATACTCGCGTCCTATAACCCGATTCTGGACGACACCGGGCGACCATTCAAGGTTGTCAAGTTTGCCTCTGATGTCACGGAACGGAAGCTGCTTGCCGCCGACACCAAGGGCCAGCTCGACGCGATCAAGAAATCACAGGCCGTGATCGAATTCCAGATGGACGGAACGATCAAATGGGCCAATCCCAATTTTCTGGGTGCGGTCGGCTACGCGCTCGGGGAGATCGAAGGCAAGCACCATGGCATGTTCGTCGAAGTGGCAGAGCGCACGTCGCCGCAGTACGTTCAGTTCTGGCAAGCTCTCAACCGCGGCGAATATCAGGCGGGTGAGTACAAGCGGATCGCAAAAGGCGGTCGCGAGATCTGGATAGAAGCATCTTACAACCCGATCCTTGATCCGAATGGGAAGCCGATCAAGGTCGTCAAATACGCGACCGACGTGACGGCGAAAGCCGTTGCCAGGATGAAAGCCGAAGAGGCCCGAGCGCTGATTGAATCGGTCGCCGCTGGCAGCGAAGAGATGAGCGCTTCGATTCGCGAGATTTCGCAAACGATGGTCAAGTCCCGGGAGGTCGTCGTTGCCGCCGTGGACCAGGTCGGGTCCGCCGGCGCGCAGGCCACCCGCCTCAGCGCTGCAGCGGATTCCATGAGCGGAATCATCGAGCTGATCGGCAACATCACGAGTCAGATCAATCTGCTCGCCCTCAACGCGACGATCGAATCGGCCAGGGCGGGAGAGGCCGGCAGAGGATTTGCGGTCGTGGCGTCCGAGGTGAAGAGCCTGGCCAACCAGGCGAAGCAAGCAACCGACAGGATTACATCGGAGATCGAGGCGCTCAACGGCGTGTCTGCGGATGTAGTGGGTGCGCTCGGTGCAATCAGATCGGCGATCAGCCATGTCAGCGAATACGTCACGAGTACTGCGGCTGCCGTCGACGAACAGAGCACTGTGACGAACGACATGTCCATCAATATGCAGCGTGCGGCAGCCGCCTTGGCTTGATAGCGCGAGGTCGGCATAGCACGCTTGATTGGGTATGTCAGATGCGTTGGTTAAAACAGTACTCTCATTATCGATTGTTAAGGCTCGTTTCTCCGTTCATAGCGGTCGTTTTGCTTCAAGCGTTTGTTGCTGGACTTAGTCTTGATGTTCTTTCGGCGGTCAGGGGATATGTTGCGGGAGAGGCACATTGGTCCAGGGCTCAAAAGAACGCCGTCTATTTCCTGAATCTATATTTGCATTCGGGCAAGCAGCTGTTCTTCGAGCAATACCAGGCTGCCCTCGCTGTTCCGCTTGGGGATCAAGCTGCGCGTCTGGCGTTGGAGCAAGATCAACCTGCCGTCGAAATTGCAGAGGCCGGGTTTCTTCAGGGAAAGAATCATCCCGACGACATCCCGGGCATGATATGGCTGTTTCGCCATTTCAGGCAGATCAAGTATCTGGACGTCGCCATACAGCAATGGGCGGCGACCGACGGGATGCTGCTGGAGCTGGCAATATTCGGAGAGGCGATAAAGTTCGAGATGGAGCGAGATCTCCCGGCGGACAAGGCGCGCATTCAATTCCTCTCGTCGCGACTTTACGAATTGAACGGTCAACTCACCGAGCGCGCCAATACGTTCTCGGAGGTTCTTGGCGAGGGAGCCAGAGCTGTCAAGAACCTCCTGACCATCGTCAATCTGACCACCGCGACCGGTCTGGTATTGCTTATCGTATGGCATACGCGTCGGTTGGTACTTCAACGTGAGTCGTTTGAAGCGGCATTACACGACGAGAAGCGGCGGCTTGCCTGGCAAGCCGCGCATGACCCTCTGACCGAGCTTGCGAACAGGCGAGAGTTTGAAGCGAGGCTTGAGGAGGCACTCCGCTGTTTTGAGGTCGACGATGCACCTCACGTGCTCATCTTTCTGGATCTTGACCAGTTCAAGATCGTCAACGACACCTGCGGTCACCTCGCCGGCGACCGGCTGCTACGAGAGATATCAAGCGTTCTCAGTCGGGAGATTCGTCCCGGCGATGTGCTTGCCCGACTGGGTGGCGACGAATTTGGCCTCCTGCTGCCATGTTGCCAGGCCCAACATGCCGCGGGAATCGCGGAGCGTTTAAGAGCTGCCGTAGAGGAGTTTGGTTTCCGCTGGGGTGAGCGGTCTTTTGCCGTAACCGCCAGCATCGGCACCGCCTGCATCTCCGAAGCCGGCGTCTCCGTCGAGCAAGCGCTGCGTCAAGCGGATATCGCTTGCTACGGTGCGAAGGAAAAGGGCCGAAATCGTGTCCAGGTCTATCACGCCGACGATGCCGAGCTTCAACAGCGCGTGGACGAGATGAGATGGGTGCATCGCATTCAGGAGGCTCTCGAAAATCAGCGCTTCTGCCTCTATGCGCAAGAAATCCTGCCGCTGCAGGAAAATAACCCAGCCGGTCGCCACTTCGAACTATTGGTTCGGCTGAAGGAAGCTTCCGGAAAAATCATCCCGCCGGCGGAATTCATTCCGCCCGCCGAGCGATATGGACTGATGCCGCTAATTGATCGTTGGGTCGTGCGCCGCGCCTTCAAGGAGTTGGCGGCTCAGCTGGCCAAGCCTCACGCCATTCCGATTGCGCGATGCTGCATCAACCTCTGCGGCCAGACGTTCAGCGACGACGCCTTTGTCGGGTTCGTGAGGGCGCAACTGGATATCCACAAGATCCCGGGTGCAATGATCTGCTTTGAGATAACGGAGACGAGCGCGATTGCCAATCTGGAAAGCGCACGGCGCTTCATTCTGGCTTTGCGGCAGTCCGGTTGCCGGTTTGCATTGGACGATTTTGGGAGCGGCATGTCCTCGTTCACTTATCTGAAGAATCTGCCGGTCGACTACCTGAAAATCGACGGTTCTTTCGTGAAGGATATGCTCACGAACCCGGTCGATCGCGCCATTGTGGAGATGATCGACCGGATCGGAAAAATCATGAAAATGAGAACGGTTGCGGAGTTTGCCGGGAGCCCATCTCTCATCGAGGCGGTGCGTGAAATCGGCGTCGACTACGCGCAAGGTTACGCGGTCAGCGAGCCAAGACCGTTCCATTCCACCTATTCGCATCGGCCGCCACAAAGTGTCCTGGCCGCAGGGGCGGCCGAATAGGGCTCGCCGTTGTGCAGGCAAGCCGTCGCAGGGCACTAATTTGTAGCGTGTCAAGCCCGTTCGGGGCCGACGGTTACCACCATGACGCCGTCGATCTTGATCAGGAATGTCATGGTGGGTTGGTCTGATGCCGGAGCGCGTTCGACCGCATGCTGAAACGCTGCGATCTCCTCTTGCGCTGCTATCCGCAGGCTGAGCGCTGAGTTTGGCCCGCAGACCGGGACGCCGTCCGATGTGAGCGCGGCCAGATCGGTCCACAGGTCGGCGTCACGACAGATTTCCTGCGCGGCTGCAAGGCCGGTTGCTTCAAAGGCGAGCGTCGGCTTCCGGTCGATGTCGAGGACAAAAACCTGAAGCGAACCGGATCCGTCCGCTCGCTGCGATGGTTCGCTGGCTGACACGCCAAACAACTCCTCGATCACTCAGGTGGCAAGCCGGGCCGACAGATCAAGATTTGCTCAGGATCGGGAATTGTCAAATCCACAATTGTTGCGTCGTGAATGCCGGGTTACGCCAGCTGAGGTCGATGTCGCCCGGTCGGCGGCGCCAGGCAGGCCGGGTTGGTAGGCATTTCGGGAAATCCTGGAAATTTGTTCGAAACAACGGGGCGGGTTCGTGCGTTGCATCCCCGCAAGTCCTTCCGCTAACGTCGGGCTGCGGCTTCCTGCGACATCCAGATTGCGACCATCGGAATTGTTCCCCGGTCCGCATTGTTGCGCTGTCAGTGCATTCGAAATAGCATCCATTGCGATCGAGGTGCGGCAGGGCAGAAGAAATGACATACGAGGCCCTTCTTTGCAGCTTTCTGCCGTCGATCGCTCGGTAGCGAATACGGAACCCACGCACTGGAAAAAGCGTCTTCGCTGCCCTCGCTGTTCGTCGGCACTGCGGAACGCGTGGTCACGACCGTCCTGTTCGAACCGTGCCTGCGATTATAGCAGGGCCGGGTTTCCCACGATCGGCGCGCAACCGGTGCTGATCGATTTTGCAGCCAGCATTTTCGAGCGCCGAATGTACGACGCCGACAACGGCTCGGTGCTGCAGCGGGACGTCAGCCGCCGTTCCATCGGGTCGCGGCTGCATCGCTTTACCTTCGGCGGTAACCCGGTCGCGGTCTCCAACAGCACGAAATTCATCAATTTGCTGAAGCAGGAGTCGCGGCGGCCTGTCGTGCTCGTGGTCGGTGGAGGCACGATCGGTTCGGGCGCAGACGAACTCTACCAGGACGATTCCATCGAGCTTGTCGGCACCGACGTCTACGCCTCGCCGCATACCGTGCTGGTGGCCGACGCTCACAGACTGCCGTTCGAAGACGGCGTGTTCGACGGTGTCTGGGTGCAGGCGGTGCTGGAACATGTACTGGAACCCGCAACTGTCGTCGCCGAACTGCATCGCGTGCTGCGGCAGGAGGGCCTGGTCTATGCGGAGACGCCGTTCATGCAGCAGGTGCATGAGCGGGCCTATGATTTCTCGCGTTTTACGCAGAGCGGTCACCGCTGGCTGTTCAAGCGATTTTCCGAGATCAGCGCCGGGCCGGTCGGCGGCGCCGGCGTGGCGCTGGCGTGGTCGATCCGCTATTTCTCGCGCGCGCTCGGCGCGGGCAACAAGCTGTCACGCCTGATCGTGCTGCCGTTCTTCTGGATCAGATATCTCGATGCATTCGGGCGCGGCCGGGCCGCAGCCGACGCGGCCAGCGGCTTCTTCTTTCTCGGCCGCCGGGCCGAGCAGGCGATGGATCCGCACGCCATGCCGGAATACTACAACCGGCAAAAGTGAGGTTTCGACGCGCTGCGCGGGCCTTACGAAATGCCCTTGATCTTCTTGCATGGTGTCGACGCGGTCGACGACCTCCGTGCGACGTCGGTTACGGAGCGAATGGAAAGCTTTTCCTTAGCCGTGATGAAGCGCAGCACGCCGTGCGGATGAGCGTCGCAGAATTGCGCCAGCGTGGCGGCGGTTGCCGAGATGCTGTCCTGCTTGGGGATCACGGCGATGCCGCCATCCCTCAGCATGTACGCATCCTTCACGTTGGGCATGGATGATGTCGCGATGCAGACCTTGAACAGGTCGTTGTAGGCCTGCGGCGTCAGGGCCAGATCGCCGCCGGGTGTTCCTAGGAGATATTCGCGGCTCTTGCGGCAGTTCTCGCTATCCGCCCGCGCCGCACCAGTCGCGAACGCCAGCAGCACCGCAGTCGCGACCAGCAGCTTCATGCCGTTATTCCGATGCTGCGGTCCGCGGAAATCAGCTTGCCGGCATAGGCCAGGCCATAGGTCGTCGCCGCGCAGCGCTCCCATGAAAGAGCGCGGGCATGAGCGGAGGCGCCTGCCGCGAGAATGGCACGCAGGCCCCGATCCGCGACCAGCTCCGCGATCGCCTGCGATATGCTTTCCACCGACGGTGGCACGAGAATTCCAGTCTCGTCGGCGAGTACGGCGTCAGGCACCCCGCCGACCTCGCTCGCGACGCTGGGCAGGCCGGCGGCTCCGGCCTCGAGATAGACCAGTCCAAATCCCTCCACCCGGCCGGTCGTGTCGGGCAGTCCGGTGAGACAGAAGAAGTCCGAAGCGGCGTAGAGATCTCGGATGGCCTCGTTCGGCTGCGGGCCGAGGAAACGAATGTCGCAAGCCACCTGACCGGCATTCCGTCGCAACTCTCCGACATAGTCGGCTTCGCCGTCCGGGCCGATCACGAGCCACGTGATGCGACGGCGCAGCTCGTCCGGAAGCCGCGACAGTGCAGCGAGCGTCAGATGATGCCCCTTGCGGCGCGTGATCCGCGCGACCGTGATCATCACCAGCCGATCTTCCGGCAGACGATAGGCCAGGCGTACCTCGCGGCGTTTCCGTTGCGCGCCGAACCAGAATTCCGATACGCCGAGATTGATCGCGCTGATCCTGCCGGGGTCGACGGCAAACCGCTCGCGGAACAGCGTCTCGGTAAAGCGGCTGTTGGCGACGACCTCCGTCCGCGGCCCGAACACGCCGGCGCCGCGGATCGCCATGCGTTTCAGCCGCGTCTGCGTTTCGTTGATCTCGGTGCCATGCACCGTCATCAAGACCCGCGCGGGCGTTAGCCATCTGGAAAGCGCGAGCGGAATGAAGAACGGCCAATCGGCGGCATGGACCACATCGTATCGATCGCCGCGGACGCCGCGGCGCGCCAGCATGATCTTGGCCGGCATGTCGCGCATGGAGTGGAGACCGCCACGAAACCGAACGACTTCGAAGGGCAGCGACCGGTCGTCCTCGTCCGTCTGCCGCGCGTAGTCCGGCGCCACCACGGTGACCTTCGCGCCGAGCCGGCTGGCAGCTGCCGCGATTTCGCGGGCGTAGGTCCCAATGCCTCCCATCGCGGGAGCGAATTCGCTGGTCAACAGGAGGATGTTCAACCCGGCGCCCTCAATAGGTAGGCGCCGCGGCGGCAAGTCCGCGCGCATCCTGAATTTCCTGATGATAGCGGAACACCCGCGCGAGCTGGGTGCCAGGGGTGAACGATCTGATGCTGTCGGCGATCTGCACCGGATTCATCACGCCCGCCTTGATGGCAGTCCTGATATCGATGAACCGCTGGACGAGCGTATCCACCATGTCGTCGCGACTGCCGTCCCGCGCCACCAGATAGCCGCTGACGCCAGGGCGGATCACGGGTTCGAGCTGCGGCAGGTGCATGGCGACGACGGGACGGCCCACCGCCAGGGTCTCGAGCACGCAACGCGGCATGCCTTCGAACTCGGATGTCAGGATGCCGGCATGGGCGCTGGCCAGCGTCTCCGCCATGCCCGCGGCATCCTTGAAGCCATGACGCACGGTGATGTCGTCAATGGCAGCGAATTCCTCGAACCGGTGGGGGTCGCTGGTGCCGATGTAGTGAAATCTAAGATCGCCGTTCAATCGCTGCCGCAGGCGATCGATCGTGCGAAACATCAGCGGCGGGTCCTTGAACTCGTCGAGCCGGCCCGCGAACACGATCTGGAATGGCGAAGAGTTCAACGGCCAGAGTTGCGGCTTGAAGATATCCGTATTGACCCATGTCCAGAGCGTGTCGATCTTGTCCTTGCGGCGCGGATAGGTCTGCTGCAGCCGCTCGGTGATGAACGGATTGACGCAAAGGAATTTTTCGCTCATGGCGACGGCGAACCGCTCGCCGGTGTTGTGGACGAAGGCGTATTTCCGCAGCAGCGAATCCATCTGCAATTTCGGCGCGCCCTCGCCGTGAAGCATCTGCACGAACGGAAGTCGCAGGACTGCCGGCAACCACGAAAATTCAACGCGCCGCAGATCGACCGAGCATCGCCTGGCGCGGATCAATCTTGCGATCGGGCCGAAGTGGCGGAGCAGCGCCATGAAGAATTGCCCGGTCAGCGACGTGCGGATGCTACGGGCCGCTTCGCGCGCCTGCTGGTCAGAATAATGCAGGATGGGCAGGAAGTCGAAGCCGCGGCCGCGGAATATCAGCCTGTGAAGCTTTCCCAGCTCCAGGTCGCCCGTCGAGTCCACGCCGATAAAGAGGATATCGGTGTCGGTCGGATGGAAGGTAATGAAGTCGCGGATGTAGGTCTCGAGGCCGCCGACCTTCTCGCCGCGCGGGTCGAACGGATGGATCAGGCAGATCTGATAGCGCGGCTTGATACGGCTGGTGTTTCGCGCCCGCAGCGCCAGGGTCAATGTTGAAGTCATGCGGCTTTCCTCATGCGTGCCCGGACAATTTGCGGAATGGTTCGCGCAACGAGACGCGGAACCACGCTCATGCATTTGACATAGCGGGGACCGAGCCGCCGCGGCTCGCGCAGCATGCGCCACGCCCACTCCATGCCGGTTCTGCGCGCGATGGACGGCGCGCGGCTCTGCGTGCCGGCGATGAAATCGAGCGCGGCCCCGATGCATAACACGCCGGTTCCGTTCAACTCGTCGAGGCACCGCGCGGCGAACAGTTCCTGCCGTGGCGCGCCCAGCGCAACGAAACAGAGCTTTGCGCCCGAGTCGCGAATAGTTTCGATCGCAGCATCGGCTTCGCTGGAATAGGGATCAAACCCCGGTCCCGGGGCAAGGCATCCTGCGATTTGCAATCCCCTGAATCGTTCCGACAAACGCCGCGCCGTCACCTTCAGCGTGAGATCGTTCGCGCCCAACAGAAAAACCGAAAGGCCCTTCTTTCGCGCTTCCGCGCAGACCGGTTCGACGAGATCGGCGCCGGTCGTGCGTTCGATTCGCGTTCCCATGAGACGGCTCAGCATGACGATCGGGAACCCGTCGGCTGTGACAAACCGGGCGCGGCGATAGGCGGCGCGAAAGTTCGCGTGTTGCTGCAACTGAACAACGTGATCGAGGTTGAGTGTGCAGACGCTGAAGTTGTCGCCACGTTGCGCGGCCGACACGATCGACGAAACCGCTTCCGGAAGCGAGGGAACATTGATGGTGACGCCGTCGACCGTGAGGCTGGGCTGCAACGATATTGGCGGTTCCGCCATGTCGACCTCCTGACGATGATTTGATTGAGAGACGCGTTCACGCTGGACGATCAACATGCCCGTGCTTCGCGACGGGAACTATCAGCCGAAAAGATTCTCGATCGGCTTCGTCACGAAATCGAACTAATGCGACGCAACGATGGCGATGTCGCAGCGCGAACGACAACACGTCGCGTTGATTCATTCACATGATGGAGATCAGCTATGCAGCAGTGGTCGAGGCGAAATGCGTTCGCTCTCATCGCAGGAGCAAGTGTTGCTTCTTACGAGCAGAGAGCATTCGCCGCGCAGCCCGCGCAAAGTCTCGGCGCCATCGCAGCTCGCAACGGAATCGTGTTCGGCGCAGCCGCAGGTCCTGTCATCGACAAGGATCGTGCCTATCGCGAGCTCTATCAGACGCACACTCGTATCGTTACGACAGATATTGCGATGAAGATGGGAACCATCGCGCCGCAACCCGGGCCGAAGCGATTCGAGAGCGCGGACCGACTGCTGCAATTCTGTGCAAGCAACAACATTCCGATGCGCGGCCATTGCCTGATCTGGAACGAATGGGTTCCGCAATGGATCAGGAACATGAGCGGCGCCGAGCGTGAAAAATTCTTCGATTCCTATGTCGAGGAAGTGGCTGCCCGTTATGTCGGCAAGCTGCATTCCTGGGATGTCGTTAACGAACCGTTCTGGCCCGGGCACAAGGCGCCCGGTGGTTACAGGCTCGGTCCATGGTACGACACGTTCGGCACGGGGTATGTGCGCCGCGCCTTCGAGCGCGTGGCGATGGTCGACCGCAAGACAAAACTGGTTCTCAACGAAGCGCAGAGCGAGCGCGACGATGAGGTCGGCCTCGCGGTTCGCCGCGGCCTGTTGCAACTGGTCGATGAATTGAAACATGCCGGCGTGCCGCTGCATGCTGTCGGACTGCAAAGCCACCTGCAGCCGCGGTATCCGCACGATCCCGGACGTTTCTCCGAATTCCTTCACGCGCTCGCCGATCGTGGCGTCGATATCTATCTGACCGAGTTCGACGTGCGCGACGACACGTTTCCGGACGACATCGCCGCGCGCGATGCCATGATCGCCGAGACGGCGGAGAAGTACCTGAACAACGCGCTGCGCGTTCCGGCGGTCAAGGTGGTCATCGCATGGGAACTTGCCGACAACTACTCGTTCTATACCGATGCGGCAAAGAAGAAGGACCCCCTCGCGCAACGGCTGCCCCGGCCGCTGCCGTTCGATTCATCGATGCAGAAGAAGCCACTCTGGTTCGCGATGGCGCGGGCGTTCGAGAACACCAGAAAATCGTAGGCACGAATCGTATCGCTCATGCCCCCGAATGCTGGGGGCGTGGGCGCAGCATCCGCACCAGCGATGGCGCGTAGAGCAGGGCGAGCGTTCCGAAATAGACGGCGGCGCCTGCCGCGACATGTGCTGCCAACACAGCAATGGTGCGGGCTTCCGGGAAGATCCGCAGCAGTGCCGCCATCGCAATCGTGGCCAATGCGATGCGCACGAGATGGCCGACCGGAAGGCGCAGGCCAAACCGGGTAAACCCGATCGAGAAACTGACGCTTGCCGCGGCCAGCGCCGCCAGCACGGTGGCGCCGGCAACACCGGTGAGGCCCCAGCGCGGCAGGAACAGGGCGCTCAGCACCACGGTCGTCGATGCGTCGATCGCTGCAATGGCCATCATCCAGCGTGTGCGGTTCTGCAGCAGAAACACCTGATCGCCGAAATGGGCGCGCAGGTTGCGGATCGCGCCGGCGAGGGTGGAAAGCGGCAGGACGGCGAGCGTCACCGCTTGAAACGGCGCTGCGATCAAAAGGTGCACGATCTCCGTTCTCAGCATGAATATGCCGGCGAGGCTTGGCGCCAGGATCGCGACCAGCAGCGCGCTGTTGGCGGCAAGCTGGCGCATGCCGGCCTGGCTGCCCTCCTGTTCCATGCTCTTTACCGCAAGGGGGAACGCAGCGGCTGTCACCAGCATGGCTGCGACCGCCGCGGCGCGTTGGCCGAGGCCGTAACCCACCGCGAACAGCCCGGCTGCGGCAACGCCGGACATTTCGTTGACGATGAATCGCGACGCATTGAGGCCAACCCAGCCGAGCGCGCCGCCGACGATCAGCGGAATGCCGTAGCGCAGCGCGTGCACGACGATCTCCCGGTCGATGGGCCAAAGGCGATAGCCACGGCGGAGTGTGGGTATCACGATCAGCGCCGCGGTCAGTTGCGCCGCAGAGTATCCCGCAAGCGGCCACTCCGCCGATTGGCCGAACCATCTGATCAACACCAGACCGGTGATGAATCCGACCGACGGCCCGAATACTTGCTGGATCGTATAGACCCGGATCTGCTGCTGCGCGCGGGCGCGCTCGCCGATATAGACGTTGAGGGATCGGGTCATCACATAGGCGACGGCGGCGAGAAGAAGGCCCGTTCTGGCGCCGGGCGCGATGACCAGAAGCAGAATTCCGACGACGGCCGCGCTTTGCAACGCAAGGGATGCCAGCAGGACGGCGTTTTCGGTGCGGTAGAAGCGAGGCGCGTCGTTGGCGTCCTGGTAGCGTCCGAGGAAGCGCAGCGCATATTGCGACCACCATGCGAGAAAGCCGATCTGCAGCAATTCGTGCGTGGCCGTGATCAACGTGATGACGCCGAGCGTGTGCTCGTCGACGACGTGCGTCCATACGATCATCGCCAGAAGCTGGAACAGTGGTCCGACGAATTGCGCGGGAAGATAGAGCAGGGTGTGTTTCAGGAGCATCGCTCAGGCCCCCAGCCAGCGGCAGAGTCGGGGGGAGGCGAGTTGCCGGACCGCCAGCAACGCGGCGGTAGAGAGGAGGACGGTCAAGCCGCAGCAAACAGCAAAGCCGGCGATGCCGCCAAGCTGGTGCAGCGAGGTGTGATCGCGCAGCGCCATGACGATAAAGATGTGCCAGAGATAGATGAAGTAGCTGCCCGACCCGATCCAGCCAAGCAGCGGCGAACCCGGCTGAATGGCGAATAGTGAAATGCAGAACAGGGCGGCGTAGAAAAAGAACGCCGACGAATCGTAGGTGGCGGCGTCGCCAAGGCCGAGAATACGCACGGCGGCATAGAGCATGTAGGCCGCCAGCATGGCGCCAAGCAGCGCGCGGCGCGTGCCCTGGTCGCGTAGGTCCGCGAACGTCGCGATCAGCGCGCCGAGCGCGACAAACGAGAACCAGAACGGAATGTCGCGCATCCGGATTTCGTCGAGCAATGCATCCGAGGCGCCGAGCCTTGATATGGCCGGGTCGAGATAACTGCCGGCAAGCAGACCGCAGCCGATCGAGAGAGCAAGGAGAAGAGCGATCCGCTTTTCTGCACCCGGTTTACCGGCACCGCCAACCGCAAAGACAAGCCACAGGCCGAGCATGCACCAGACATAGACGAAGACGTAATAGTAGACGAACACGTATCCCAACCCGAACCGGGCGAGCGTTGTGCCGATGCGATGGTCCATCGCCGGATTGTGCAGCGCCATGTAGGCATAGGCGGCGGCGAACGCGATCGCGTAAGGGATCAAAGCGGCCCTTAACCGCTTCGCCAGCGGCACGCGGCCGGAAAGCGCCGTCAGATATCCTGATACGAACAGGAAGATTGGCACGCAGGGCCGCAGCGCCGCGTCGAAGGATTTTTCCCAGACAGCATCGAGCGGCTGCGGAAGCGAATGGATTCCGATCACCATCAGGATGGCGATGCCGCGCATCGCGTCGATGACGCCATCGCGGCTTCGGGTCGTCACATGCGCGACGCTTAGGGATGGCGGATCTGCCGCTATGCGCTCGACGACCGTCATCATGTGCTCTCCTGCCGCGAGATGGCGGGAGACGGGACGGGCCGGATAGCGCGGCGGTCGTAGGCCTCGGTCAGATATCGCCGCAGCGGCGTTTCGAACGTGCGCAGTGAGACGACGCTCGCGAAGGCAAGGACTGTTATCGCCACCGGCGCCAGGAACAGCCGCTCATTCGGCGACAGCGAAAGCAGCCGTGATCCGAAGGTAATGATGACGGTCGCAACCGGGATATGCAGCATGTAACAGGAGTAGGTCAGTGGCGACCAGCGATCGAAACGGAACCGCGACAGCAGCGTTTCACGCCCCGCGCAGTCTGCTTGAACGGCAAGCATCGCGATGACGTAGATCGCCACCAGGGCAGTCATTGTCGGCAGCCACGAGCCGAGCACGATAAACGCCACGAGCGATGCGGCCAGCGCACCGGGAATCACAGGCCAGCGCGCGATCCGGTCGCGGAACAGGTAGCAAGCCATGCCGAGGTTGAACGCGGGCAGCGCCCTGAAGGCGCCGCCCTGGTTGATCCAGTCGGCCCACGGCGTCGTTCCTGCTGCCCATACCCAAAGCGAGTTGGCGAGCGCGGTGAGGGCCACGAGCGCAATGACCGCTTCCTTGCGGCGCTGCGCGATCAACGCGACGAGCGGAAACAGAAGATAGCAGAACATCTCCGCCGACAGCGACCAGCTCGGGAAGTTGAATGTCAGGCGCTCGCCGACGAAGGCGTGAAGCAGCAGGAATTGTGCGGGCAGGTCGGAAAGCGGATAGCGGGCGGGGTTGTCGGTCCTGGCGGCGCCGAAATGAAGCGCGCCGGCAAGCGCTATATAGAAGGCAAGCGTGGCGAGATGCAGCGGATAGATGCGGGCGAAGCGACGCCAGAGGAAGCGGCCGATCGATGCGGCATCATCGACGCGGCCGACATATTGCCGGACAATGACAAAGCCGGAGACCACAAAGAACAGGTCGACGAACAGATTGAAATGCCAGGTGTGCGCGACCATGAAACGGCCGATCGCCACGTCCTTGAAGTAATCGGAATAGTGCAGGATCACCACGGCGCCGGCCGCAATGATCCGCAACCCATCCTGATGCCTTGTGGTGCTGATGTCATGCA
Source organism: Bradyrhizobium sp. SRL28 (assembly GCF_018596315.1). Taxonomy (GTDB): domain Bacteria; phylum Pseudomonadota; class Alphaproteobacteria; order Rhizobiales; family Xanthobacteraceae; genus Bradyrhizobium. The sequence goes on from NZ_JAHEAG010000013.1 coordinate 73,042, forward strand.
AGGCTGCGGTACTCCGGACCCGAAATTCCTGGAACGCCAGTGTCAGTTGGCAAGACGGACGATCAGGCTGATGACCGTGTCGCGGTCGCCGCGCGCCAGCTCGTTCCAGCGCGCCAGATTCCGAACCGCCAGCGCCACATACCGGGTGCGCCAATCCTCGTTCGATAGAGCAGCCGCGATCCGCGCGGCCGCGGAAGCCGGATCGGCGGTGTCGACGTGGATGCCGGATTCGCCCAGCACCTCGCGGAAAATGGCGGCATCGGGTGCGATGATCGGCAGGCCGGCGTATTGCGCTTCCAGCAGCGGCAATCCCAGGCCTTCGTCATGCGAGGTGCAGATGAACAGGTCCGCGGCGTCAAGCAATTCATTGACCCGGTCGGCGGACTGATATCCGTGCAGCGTAACGCCGGGTTGGCTCTCAAGCGCTTGCCAGTCGTCGCCCCACCCCGGCCTGCCGAGGATGTCCAACGTCGCTTCCGGAAATCCCTGCATGCGCAACGCGTCGAGGATTTTTGCCGCCGCCCTGAAATTCTTGCGCGGCTCCACCGTGCCCAGCGCGATCAGCCGAAGCGGTCGCGGCTGCGCGCTGCGTTCGCCGCGTTGTCCGGGGTCGAGGCCAAACACGTTGCGGACCGAAGGCCGATAGAGCGTCACTTCCGCGTCGTGCCGGCAATGCGCGGCAAGTTTGCGCTTTGTATCGCCGGAGTTTGCAAGAAAGCGCGGGTAGTGGCGCAAGGCGAGCTTGAAGGGTCCGGCCATGTACAGTCGCGCCCGCATATTGAGCTCGGCGCGCCGCGTGATCAGAAAATCATCGTGGATATAGGGCAGCACCCGCGATGCGAACGGCCGCAGCAGCGGGCTTGGTGGAAAGCCGGGACACAGCAGGATCGAGGACGAAGCCGCAAGCCGCATCGGCAAACCCAGGGTCTGCGTCGTCAGCATCTGGCGAAGACCCCGCGCCTTCACCGGCACGACATCGAGCGGCGCGAGCGCGGCTTCGGAGAACAGCTCCAGCGTGATGCGTTCGAGACCGGTGACGTGACGTCCGAGATGGGTGTTGTCGACATAGATAGTCATACGAAGGAGATTCCCGAGTTATGCCGGAACGGACCGGTAGCTGACAGGCGGGCGGACTGGTGCGGGCGCGGCGACGCGCCGCGGCTCGCGCGGCAGCAAGACCGAGATGAGGATCACGAACTGCGCGAGCTGAATGTTCTTCGAGGAGAAGCTCACCGAACTGGCGGCGATGACGACGATCAGCACCATGATGGCCCACACCGCCCGATTTGAGCGGCGCAGCAATTCGACGAAAAAGCACACCAGTCCGATCGTCAGCAGGACGGTGTGGACGAGGCCGAACTGGACGACGGAGGCAATCCAGAAGTTTTCGATGCCGTAGTTGAGGCCGAGCTGCGATTGCAGCGCATTCACCCGAACCGGGTTCGGGCCGAGGATCAGTTCATGCCAATCGAAATGCGAGAGCAGGCTGAAGGTGGCGAAGCGCGCCAGCGTGCTGCCCTTGTCAGACGAGAAGCGCAGCAGCATCTTGTCGAAAATGCCGAGGTCGAGCGCGGCGAATATGATGGCGCCTGCCGCAAACAGCACGCAGATGGCGAGAATTGCCGCGGGAAGCGGCATTCGCCTTCCCCGCATCAGGCGAACCGCCTCGAATAGCCCGACCAGCCCGATCATCGCCAGCACCGTGACCAGCGACGTTCGGCCGCCAAAGGCCATCAGCGATCCCAGGCTGAATGCGATCAGCGGCAGCCGCACCAAGAGCGGCGGACAAATCGCCGGACGAAGCACCAGCGCCAGCACGTAAGCACCGACGATGCCGGATGCCGTGAGCGGATGGCCCAGCAGCGCCGCGGAACGCCATTCGCCCATCACCACGACGTCGCCGAGCGTCAACGGGATCAGCCGGTGGCCGGAGAAATACTCATAGTATCCGAGCACGACGTTCAGCAGGATCGTGAAATGGATGGCCCATGCCAGCGGGCGTTTTTGCGATGGCGACAACTGCCACATCACCATCGCGATCAGGATCGGCAGCAGAAACGTGTCGATGATGACCGTGAACGGGCGTTCGAGCACGATCACCTGTATCAGGAGAAACAGCCAGCAGAGCAGATAGGCCAGCAGCAGCTTCGATTCGGAAAGCATCCGGTTGATCTCGCCGACCGGGCCGCGGCTGCGGATCAGCAGGAGAGAGAATGCAAGCAACGTGAAATAGGTCGCCGGGTGCAGCTTTTCGTAAAAGTTTCCGCCCGCCGTCATGTAATGGATTTTGAAGTTGGTCAGTACGGACGACGAAGCCGTGAACGTTGCCATCACGGCCAGCAGCATCAGCCCGGCCGCGATCTGTTCGATGAAGGCGTCGGCATTCCTAGCGCGCCCATGCGCATAGGAAGCCGGCCGCGGCGTCGGCAACGCGAGGGGGTGACGTCGCGCCTGCGCGATGCCGGTCGATCCGTTCAACGGTCCGCGCATTCTCACCGCGCCGCTCCGGCATGCAGGCTCGCAGCGCCGTATGGCTTGAGATAGGCCGAGCTGCGGTAATAGTCATAGAATTGCAGGCGGCTGAGATCGACGCGGGTCAGTACCGTTCCCATGACCCGATCGCGGACGGGGGACAAGAGGTCCATGGCATGGGACAGCACCTCGCCCGGGGTCTGGTCCCAGGCCAGTGCCAGAATGATGCGATCGGCCAGTTCGGCGAGCGCGCGGCCATCGACCAGGGGCACCAGCGGCGGCGAGTCGATCACGATCAATTCGTAGCGGTGGCGGAAGTAATCGAGAACGTCGACGATCCGGTCGGAGAACATCAGCTCCGTGATGAACTCGACTTCCTTGATCGGCGTGGACGGCAGAATCGAAAGCCCGGTGCTGGGATCCACCAGAATGGCGCGTTCCGGCGCGGCCTGGCCGATCGCGACTTCCAGCAGCCCGGCATCGGCGCGCGGACAGAGGGCACGGGTCACTTGCGGATTGCGGAGGTCGCCATCGATGAGGAGCGTGCGGATGCCGAGCATGGCCAGCGACTGCGCCAGATTGATCGCAAGCGTGGTTTTGCCCTCGCTGTCGAGCGCGGAGGTGACCTGCACGACCTTCACCGGCTGTGATCGCATCGTCCGTTGCAGCGCAAGGCGAACGGAGCGGATCGCTTCCGCGAAAAACGTGCCGGGCTCGTCGATCGCGTAGCGGGTCAGGGGCGGCTGCAGCGCGGGCGGCAATAGCCCTCTTGCTTTCGGATCATAGCGGCCGAGCGCGTTGCGTCCGCGCCGGGCGAGACGGGCCAACTCGCGCGCGCCGATCAATGGAACAGCGGCCAGCGCGGGAACGCCCGCAATGGCTTCGGCCTGTTCGATCGTCTTGACGCGGCCGTCGAGATAGTCGGCAAGGAACGCCAGCACGGTGCCGGCGCCGAGGCCGAGCATCACGGCAAGACCCAGGATCAGCATGGTCTTGGGAGATGACGGCCTGATCGGAGTGCTGGCCTTGGTCACGATCCGGGAATCCGGCATCTCCAGGCTCTCCTGCGCCGTCGTTTCCTTGGAGCGTGCCAGATAGGATTCATACTGCGTGCGGTTGGCTTCGGCCTCGCGCTGCAGTTCGCGCAAGCGCACCTGCGCCTGGCCGGAGGAGGTGGACACGCCCTGAAGCTTGTCGAGGCTTTGCGTCAGCGACGCTTCGCGGGAGCGCGCGACGTCGTAATCGTGCTTGGTGCTCTCCAGTATTCGCTTGATTTCCTCGTTGATCAGCCTCTGGGTGTCGCGCCGCTGCGCCCGGACGTTGGCGACGAGGGGATGACGCGCGCCATATTTGCTCGAGAGGTCGGCTTCGTTCTTGGCGATGTCGGCATATTGAGTCCGCAGTTTCGTGATCATTTCCGAGGAAATGGCCGCGTTGATGCCGCCGGGGTCGCCGCCCGATTTCGCGATGTCCTGGACCTGCTCATACTTGGCGCGCGCCTCCGCGGTTTGAACCCGCGCGGCGATCAGCTTGTTGTTGAGGTCGGTGAGCTGCTGGTCGTTGAGGGTTACGCCCTGGGACACCATCAAGTTATTGGCGGAACGATAATCCTCGACCGCCTTTTCGGAGGCGACGACCCTCGACTTCAAATCGTCGATCTGGCCGTTGAGCCAATTGGCGGCGATGCGCGTGGCGTCGTATTTGGCGCGAACCTGCTCGTCGAAATACGCGTCCGCAATCGCGTTGGCGATGGTGGCGGCCTTCTGCGGCGATTGTGAACTGACGGCGATGTCGACCAGGAAGGTCGTGCCCTGCCGCGTCACCTTCATCCGCTTCTGAAGGATATCGACGGATCGCGACTTGGCGGCGTCCTCGGGGCTGGCGCCGTCGCTCGGTCCGCTGCTGCGGAACAACGCTTTGATCGGATCGAGCAGGCCTGGCTTTGGCGTGAACTCCGTATCCTCCGTCAGCTTCAGCTTGCTGACGACGCGCATCAGTATCGCAACCGACTGAATCAGCAGCGTCTGGCTTTCGATGGTCGCATCGTCGGTGCCGAAGTTCGACAGCACGGACTGGTTGCTCTCGACGACATTGGCGCGGCGCGGATCGACCAGCACGGTCGACGTCGCCGTATAGAGAGTGGTGGTGAGCAACAAATAGATCACCGCGAGCCCAAGCAGGGCGAAGGCCGGCAGCACCGCCATCTTGTAGCGACGGCGCAGGATGCGGCCCATCTCGCGCAGATCGACGGTCGGATACTGCCATCCTTCGGCCGGGCGGCTGACAGGCTCGTCGGGGATTACATAGGGCAGGTCAGAATTGCGCTGTAACATTCATGCCTACCAGGTGTTTGTCGAAGCTGAAGACGGGGACGTCGCTGTCGCGCTTGGTGTAGCGGTAGTAGGCGGAAACGGCGCCGAAGCGATTGACGAGATATTTGACGCGCGTGTCCGACGTCAGCACGTTGTCCTTGCGGAACTGACCAAAGAACTTATCGTTCTCGTAGCCGCCGGCGAGCGACACGATGATGTTGCGGCGAAGTTCGTAATCGAGGCCGAGCTGCACCGCATTCGCGAGCACGCCGGTGGCACTGGTGTCGGTGGTCTGCGTGATGAGCTGCTCGGCATTGAAGTGCACGTCGAGCAGGCGCGTTGGCCGCCATGTCAGCCGCGCGCGGTAGGAAGGACCTTCGATGTTGCCGATCGACGGATCGTCGAAGCGCTGCTGGACATAGCCGGCGCCGAATTCGCCGGTCACGAGGTTGCTTAAGCCGACCGTGATGCCGGATAGTGCGCGATACCCTTGCGAGTCCAAGGTATGGCCCGGCGTTCCCCTGATGTCGCGCTGATTGCCTTCCACGCCGCCGAACCAGCCGAGAGTGGAAGAGATCGCATAGTCTATCCGGCTGTGCAGCGCGTAGATCTGCCCGTCGCGGGCGTCCTGGTTGATGACGGTGCCGTCCTGCGCGCGCGTCGATCCGAAATCGTAGGAATCGGTGCGGAGGCCGACCGAGGTCGTCAGCCGGTTGAACTCCTTGCGCAGGGTTACGTCGCCGGACATCAGATTGTACGGCGTCGGCGATATCGCGTTGGCGGGGGAAGTGAGCGTGCCGACGCCTTCGTTCAGATGCGCGATCTGAAAGCTGCCGAGGAGCATCGTGTCGTTTGTGATATCCAGCCAGCCGTTGCCCTTCAGGCTGGCATTGGTCTGGTTCAGGCTCGAAAACTGGCTATAGGCCGTCGACTGCGCATCCAGCTTCAGATCGACGCCATGCCGCCCCCATAACGAGTGCGCGCGCAGCGTCGGCTCGATCACGGCCGCGATATCGGAACGCGGCGCGGTGTTCGACGCAAAGACGTTGCTGTCGTAAAAAGTGCCGGCGGTCAGCGACGGGTTGAACATCCAGGAGCCGGAGCGAATCCCGACGGGCTCATAGCCAGGCTGTTGTCGTTTCTTCACCGGCATATCCTCGGGCGGTATCTCTTCGCGGGTCGCCGGATCGGTTCGATCCGGCAGCGATGACGGCTCAAAGATCTTCTGCGCGTTCCATGGCGAAGCGAATTCTCCGTTGGTCCATGGAATGGCCTGTGCATTCGCCGACGATCCAAGACCGAGCAGGATGGCAGCCGCCGGCACGGGCAACAGGTTGAAGCGGCATCGGCCGGGCGCGCGTATGAAGCGGCATCGCTCCCCGCTTCTTCCAGACGCGTTCCACCATGAAAGTGCAAATTCGAATCCCATCACCCATCCCTTGCGGGAACTTGAACGCGACGAACATTTGACGGGTGAAGCCCATCGCTCAGAAAATGATCGTCGACTGCGCATAAGAAAGGCATGCCTCATACTCGGTACGCGGGCGCAAGGTGTTTGAGTTGTGAGATTGAAGTGATGCGCTCGCCTGCAACGCGCCTTGCCGGAAAAAGTTTTCCTCGCGCCGCAAAAATATTTCGCATTGCAAAACGCGGATTGTGACAACAACGCAGCACGCACGTCGTCATCCGCTCGCGAGCGGCATTCACCTCATCTGCGGTTCCGCAACGCTAGAAGTAGCGCTCCGGAATCCGAATGTTGTCGCCCGGGAAAACGGGAACAGGCGCATCGAGAGGCAAGATCTCTTCTCTACCGGCGCCCGCCCGGCGTAGATGGACCTTGCTTTCGTTGGCGCGATACGTGAATCCGCCGGCGCTTGCGACCGCGTCCATGACCGTCAGTCCGTTGCGATAAGGGTACTCACCGCTCTTCTTGACTTCGCCAAGGATGTAATACGGACGATACTGCGCGATCTCGACGTTCACGCGCGGATCGCGCACGATTCCCTTTGCAAGCGCGGATGCGATCGCTTTCTCGAGCTGCCGCGTCGTGGCACCGGCCGCCTTGATATGGCCCGCGAGTGGAATCGAAACCTGACCGCCATTGTCGATTTCATACTCGCCGGTGATGTCGGACTCGCCGTAGACCTTCAGCCTGATTCGGTCGTTCGGGCCAAGGATGTAACTTTCCGCAGACGATGCGGAGGGAGGCGTTTGTGCTGAAGCTTGAACCGAAACACTGGCACTGATGCCGGCGATCGCAAGGACGAAAAGAAGAAAGTGAAGCGTCGGGCCGGCGCTGGACGACCGTTGCTGCATGGCTGCATCTCCGTGAATGCAAGTACAGCTGCCGATCATAGAGAAGAAAAAACGGCGAAAGAATGTGAGAGCGAGAGTTCCATCGGATTGGAAGCGAGACGTGAAGACATCATAGTTCACAAGTCGTGTACGCGTCATAGAAAGAGAATCGTCGATCCTTCGATCGCGATGCAGGTCAATGTTCCCGTTCGCCACGCACATGTGTCGATGTTGATTCGGTTGTGATGGATGTCCGGATGCGGCACTGGCGTATGACCGTGCACGATGAATCGTTCGTGCTTCCGCGTGGAGTCGAGGAACTCGTTCCGAATCCAGATCAGATCGTTAACATCCTGATGTTCGATCGGAATGTTCGGGCGAATGCCGGCATGCACGAACAAGAAATCGCCGCAAGTAAACTGATTGCGCAAGCACTGCATGAACAATTCGTGTGCACGCGGAAACGCGTCAAAAAAGCGGCGCTGCAGATCGAGCGCTGTCTCGCTCTCGTCGCGCAGCTCGATGCCGTAGGATGCAAGCGTCTGCATGCCGCCTAATGGCTCCCAGTACTGCAGGATGGCCGGATCCTGAAGGAACCCTTCCATCACAGCTTCGTGGTTGCCGCGCAGACACACCGCACGATTGGCGACCAGACGTACCGCGAGCAAATCGAGCACCGTCCTGGAGTGCGGTCCGCGATCGACGTAGTCGCCGAGATAGACTTCGACCGTATGCGCGATCGGCCTGCGCCTGACGTCGTCGTCGATGCGCGCTGTGATCTCGCTCAACAGGTCGGCCCGGCCGTGGATGTCACCGACCGCATAGATGCGTGTATCCGCTGGCGCTGAAGCGTTAACGGAGCGCGAAGGTGCCGGGGACATTTGTTGCATGGTGCGCGATGTCGATCATGGAACCGGGTGGCGGTCAATACATCACGCAATACGCGGAAGTGATGTGTCTAGAAAAAGAGCAGGCGGACCAGGATAACGATCGTCACCCACGCCATCGCGTTTCCGATGATGATTCGGTTTCTGAGCCTGCGGTCAGGCAGCAATCTGTCGTGTTGCACCAGCGCGCGGCTGTGCAGACGTTCGGCCATCATGGGCGCCTCCCCGGAATTGTTCCGTGAAGTGGACGGCTCGCGAATCGCTGCCGTCTCTGTTTTCTTCCGAAGCCGTGCGACGACAGCAGCAACTCGTGCGCGTCAACTACCGCCTTTCATCACGCTGTGGCGTATCGCTGGGCATTCGATGAACAATCTCTCGTTCAAAACAACGCTGTGACAGGCATTTGTTGCCCGTGCAGCGACGCGGAGTGTGTTCAAGTGAACATCGAGAATCGAACAATGGATTTTGTTCCGCGATTCTCGAATATGCATAGCAGTGTCGAGTCACACGCAACCCGTTAACCGGGCAAATCGAAACTAAGCGCCTCCGAACAAACCAGAATATCGCGTCGCACAATCGCGTGCGCGATTCAGTTCCGGCGTTGCGCGAGACCTATTTCACTTTCGCGCCAAATTTCGCTCAAGATTTTGGAAAGTCTTTGCGGCCGAGAAAGTGCTGACATTCGCTGCTGCGAAATCGTCACGCGCGGTGCCGGGCAATTCGACGTGCTCGGTCACAGTCCGGTTCCAGCAGAGAGGAGACTCATGGCCTCGATCGTGACAGCCAACTTCGATCGGAACAACGTCACGCCGATTCGGAGAGAGCGGACAGAGATATCGGTCCGTCCTGTCGAGTTTGCCGGCGGCGGTATGCATGGTGCGTATCGAAGCCGCCGGCGTTCGCGCCGTGTCGCGCGGACTGAGCCGTCGTCGTCGATTGCAAAGCGCATCTTCGATATCGCCGCGGCAAGCAGCGCCGTGCTGTTTTTCGCCCCTCTCCTGATCGCAATTGCAATCGCGATAAAGGCGACGTCACCGGGCCCGGTGCTGTTCTTTCAGTACCGCTACGGTTATCGAAACCGCCGCTTCAAGATCTACAAGTTCCGCACGATGCGTAACGATGCCGGTGATGTGCGCGGCGTAAGGCAGACGGTGCAGGGCGATGCCCGCGTGACGCCGGTGGGGCGAATTCTGCGCAAGACCAGCCTCGACGAAATTCCGCAGCTGTTCAACGTGATCAAGGGCGACATGTCGCTGGTTGGGCCGCGGCCGCACGTTCCGGGAATGCTGGCGGCGGATTTGCCCTATGAAGACCTGGTGCCATATTATTTTCAACGCCATACGGCGCGGCCGGGCATTACCGGGCTTGCGCAGGTCAGCGGTTGCAGAGGAAGCACGGCCCAGTCCGGGCCTGCGATCTCGCGGATCGATTACGATCTCGATTACATCGAGAGATGGTCGCTGCGCATGGACGTCATGATCATCATCCGCACGATCCGCAAGGAATTCCTGTCGGGAAGCGGATTCTGACCAACGTCATCAAGACATTGAAGGACCATGCCATGGCGATGATCGAGCCGCGCGGCCGAATCGTACCCGTTCTCCTGTCAGGCGGCGCCGGCTCGCGGCTGTGGCCGCTGTCGCGCGAGACTTATCCCAAGCAATTGCTCTCGCTGCTTGGCGAAAACACCCTGCTGCAGCAGACGGCGCTGCGCGTCGACGATCGTTCGCTGTTTACCGAGCCGATGGTGATCGCAAACGCCGAGCATCGTTTTGCGATCGGCGAGCAGTTGCGCGCGGTCGGCGTCGATCGGCCGACCATCGTACTCGAACCGTTCGGAAGAAACACCGCGCCTGCGGTCGCGGTTGCAGCGCTGCTCGCCAGCGAGGCCGATCCCGACGCCGTGATACTGGCGATGCCGGTCGATCACTGGGTGCGCGATCACGTCGCATTTCGCGCCGCGATAGCGACGGGCGTCACGGCCGCGCGATACGGTCGATTCGTCCTGTTCGGCGTTCGGCCTTCGTCGGCGGCGACAGGCTTCGGCTATATCCGGATGGGCGACGAACTGGACGCCGCCTCGCCGATTCGCAACGTGGCCGGCTTCGTCGAGAAGCCGGATCTGGTGACGGTCGAGCGCCTGCTGGCGTGTGACGAGCATGTCTGGAACAGCGGGATATTTCTGCTGCCGGCGCGCCAGTTCATCGACGAACTGGCGCAGCGGGCGCCGGAGGTTCTCTCCGCCTGCCGCAAGGCATTGACGGGCGCAACCCGCGATCTCGATTTTCTTCGGCTCGAGGAGCGCGCGTTCGAGGCCTGCCCGAGCATCTCGATGGACTATGCGATCATGGAAAAGACCGACAATGCCGTGGTCGTTCCCGCCACATTCGACTGGAGCGATGTCGGAAGCTGGTCGGCCTTGTGGTCGATGGCGGAAAAGGATCCGTCGGGCAATGTGGTGATTGGCGATGCGGTGATGGAAGACACCTCGGGCTGCTATGTCCGCGGCGACGGGCAACTGGTCGCGGCGCTCGGGGTCGAGGATCTCGTCATTGCGACTTCGCCTGATGTGGTGCTGGTGACCAGCCGAAAGCGCGACCAGGATGTCGGAAAACTGGTCGAGCGCCTGAAGGCGACCGGCCATCGGTCGGCGACCCAGACCCACAGCGTGCATCGTCCGTGGGGCTACTATCAGTCGATCCATGCCGGCGACCGGTTCCAGGTCAAGCGTATCACCGTCAATCCCGGCGCCAAGCTGTCGCTGCAGAAACATTATCACCGCGCCGAACATTGGGTCGTGGTGAACGGCACCGCAATCGTGACGCGCGACGACGAAGAAATCCTGCTGCGCGAGAACGAGTCGATCTTTGTCCCGTTGGGATGCATGCATCGCCTGGAGAATCCCGGAAAGGTTCCGCTCAATCTGATCGAGGTCCAGTCTGGCTCCTATCTCGGGGAAGACGACATCGTTCGTGTGCAGGACATCTATGACCGCGTCTGAGGTGCGGCTGGGTGGGCAACACCCGCATCGAGGACGACGTGTCCCACAGCGAAGGCTGTGCGTGCGTCACCAAGGGAGGCGACGATGAACGCAAAGCAACAGGTCAAGGAGCTGGTGAAGGACGCGTTTCCTTCGGTCTGGCTGCAATGGCATTTCATGAAGCGCCCCAAATCGGCCGAGCGGGAACTGTCCTATCTCGACAAGGTGATTCCCGATGACGCGGTGACGGTGGACGTCGGGGCCAATTGCGGCCTGTACACGCGGCGGCTGGCGCGCCTTTCCCGGCAGGTCCATGCTTTCGAGCCCTCGCAGCAGATGGCCAGGCTGCTGCGCCGAACCTCGGCGCGGAATGTCAGCGTTCACGAGATCGCGCTGTCGGATCATGACGGCGATGCCGAACTGTTCATCCCGCAAGGCGATGACGGCCCGGTCTATGGCCTGGCCTCGCTGGAAGCACGAGCCGATCCGTCGGCCAGAACAGTCTCTGCCCATGTGCCGATCGCGCGGCTTGATGCGGTGATCGATCAGGACGTGGCGTTCGTGAAGATCGACGTCGAAGGCCACGAGTTGAACGTCCTGAACGGCGCCGTCGGGCTTCTGGAACGTTGCCAGCCGGTGTTCCTGGTGGAGGCGGAGGACCGTCATCGCGCCGAGGCGACGCGCCTGGTGTTCGAATTCTTCCGGAGCAAGTCCTATCGCGGCTTCTTCCTGAAAGGCAATGAGGTGATCGGCGTGGATCAGTTCGATTCCGACAGGCTCCAGGATGCCGGTGCGCTGCGACCAGACGGCGGACGCAAGGACGGGCAGTTCTACGTCAACAATTTCTTTTTCTTCCCCCGTCATCTCGACGGTGAATCGATATTGAGCAGCTAGCTCGTCGCTTCATCCCCACCCCCGTCGGCGCGCCTCGCGGCCGCGCGCGGCGTTTCAGACAGGAACCGTAATGCATATAGCGATGATTGGCGCCGGCTATGTCGGGCTGGTGTCAGGGGCGTGTTTTTCCGATTTCGGACATCAGGTCGTCTGTATCGACAGCAATGCGGAGAAGGTCGCCAGTCTCAACGATGGGGAGATGCCGATTCACGAGCCCGGATTGGCCGAGCTGGTGGCGCGAAATGTTGGCCAAGGCCGCCTGTCATTTGCGAGCGATCTGAAATCGGCCGTCAGCGAAGCGGAAGTGGTGTTCATCGCGGTCGGGACGCCGTCGCGCCGCGGCGATGGCCATGCCGATCTGTCCTATGTCTACGCGGCGGCGCGCGAGATCGCTACCGTGCTTCCGGAACGGGCGGTGGTGGTGACCAAGTCGACGGTTCCGGTCGGAACCGGCGACGAGGTTGAGCGCATCATCCGCGAAGAGAATCCGGATGCCACGGTTGCCGTCGTCTCGAATCCCGAGTTCCTGCGCGAGGGGGCAGCGATCCGCGACTTCAAGCATCCGGACCGGATCGTGATCGGAACGGATGATGCGCGCGCCCGCGGCGTGATGGCCGAGGTGTACCGGCCGCTTCACCTCAACGCGTCGCCGATCCTCTATACTGATCGCCGCACCGCCGAACTGACGAAATATGCCGCCAACTCCTTCCTTGCCACCAAGATCGCCTTCATCAACGAGATCGCGGACCTTGCCGAAAAGGTCGGCGCCAATGTGCAGGAAGTCGCGCGCGGCATCGGCCTCGACAACCGGATCGGCCAGAAATTCCTGCACGCCGGCCCGGGCTTCGGCGGCTCCTGTTTTCCGAAGGATGCGATGGCGCTGATCAAGACGGGCCAGGACAATGAATCGCCGGTGCGGATCGTGGAAACGGTGGTCGCCGTCAACGACCAGCGCAAGCGGGCGATGGCGCGCAAGGTCGCGAACGCGTTCGGCGGCAATCTTCGGGGAAAATCGATTGCGGTGCTCGGCGTGACCTTCAAGCCCGATACCGACGACATGCGCGACGCGCCTTCCATCCCGCTGATAACCGCACTGCAGGACATGGGCGCCGAGGTTCGCATCTTCGATCCCGTCGGCATGGAGCAGGCCAAGAAGGTATTCGAGAACGTCACCTTCTGCGACAACGCCTACCGTTGCGCCAAGGGATGCCACGCGCTCGTCATCGTCACCGAATGGGAGCAGTTTCGCGCGCTGGATCTGAAGGAATTGTCCGCCATCATGGCATGCCCCGTCATCGTCGATCTGCGCAACATCTACGCTCCGGAGGAGGTGGAGCGGAACGGCTTTCTGTACTGCGGCGTTGGTCGGCCGAAATCGGTGGCGTACTGACACGGAGGATGCAGGCACAATGTCCGATCAGCCAATTTTGCTAACGGGAGCCGCGGGCTTTATCGGATTCCACGTGGCGCAGCGATTGCTTCAGTCCGGTCATCGCGTCATTGGGGTCGATAATCTGAATGCGTATTACGATCCGCAGCTGAAGGCGGCGCGGCTTGATATTCTCCGCAACGATTCGCGCTTTCAGTTCGAGCGACTGGATCTCGCGGATCGTGTTGCGGTTCCGGAGTTGTTTGCGCGGCATCGGTTTCCCGTCGTCATCCACCTCGCTGCGCAAGCCGGCGTGCGGTATTCGCTCAGAGATCCCCATGCCTATGTGGATGCGAACCTGGTCGGTTTTACCAACATTCTGGAGGGATGCCGGCACAATGGCTGCCGTCACCTTTTGTTTGCGTCTTCGTCGGCGGTCTACGGGGCCAACAGGAAACTGCCGTTTTCGGTGCACGACAATGTCGATCATCCGATCAGCCTTTACGCCGCAAGCAAGAAGGCCAACGAGTTGATGGCCCATTCGTACAGCCATCTCTACGGGATTCCCTGCACCGGCCTGCGGTTCTTTACGGTGTATGGGCCGTGGTACCGGCCCGATATGGCCTTGTTCGTGTTCGCCGAAGCGATCGTCCGCGGCGATCCCATCAGATTGTTCAACGGCGGCCGGATGCTCCGCGACTTTACCTACGTCGACGACGTGACGGAGGCGCTGGTCCGACTGATCGATCGTGCGCCACAGGGAAAACCGCAGCGGCTGGGCGAAGCCCCGGATCCGGGATCAAGCACCGCGCCATGGCGCATCTACAATATCGGCAACAGCAAGCCGGAGGAGTTGCTGCGTGTCGTTGCGCTGCTGGAGCAGGAATTGGGACGCACGGCGACGAAGGAACTGCTGCCGATGCAGCCGGGCGATGTGCCGGCCACCTATGCCGATGTCGATGACCTCTCGCGCGACGTGGATTTCCGTCCCGCCACTTCCATCGAAGAAGGCATTCGCAGGTTCGCTGCGTGGTACCGTTCTTATTGCGAGAATCGGTCCGGCAGGAGCGGCGCCATTCAAGCCACTTCCAGCGCGCGCGCATAGGCGTGGCCGGAATTGCTGATGTGCAGGGTCATCAGTTTCGTAAAGCCTTCGAACTTCCCGCGCTCGAACAGATCAAGCAACTCGCGGTGCTGATCGAATGACGCCGGCGTCTGGACGTCGATCGGCGAACTCAAATTGGTGCGCAGCGCGGCGATCCGTCCAGCGATCAGCTGGTAGGACTGCATCAAATAATGATTGCCGCAATGGGCAAACAGCGCGTCATGGAACGCGGTGTCCGCCGATCCGTAGGCGAGCGTGTCCTTTGCCGCCACTGCCTGCTTCATGTCCGCGACCGCCGCCGTCAGTGCTTTCAGCGCGCCGTCGCGGTCATGGCCATAAGCGAGTTCGGCTGCGTTGGGCTCGATCAGGATACGGAAGTTGCAGAGTTCGACAATGTCGGCGGCACTGGGTGTGAAGACGAAGCTGCCGACCTGGGGCTTCACGACGACGAGCCCCTGCGCTTGCAGCAGGCTCATGGCCTCGCGAACAGGCGTGCGGCTGACGCCAAAGGACTGCGCCAGCATTTCCTCGGCGATGACGGCGCCGAGTTTCAGTTCGCCTTCGATGATCGCCTGGCGCAACCGCAGCATCACCTTCTGCGACAGCGATTTTGGCGTATCGAGCTTGAATGATTTCATGGCGTGATCGCTCGTTTCCTTTTGCTGCACCGCCTGCGATCTGCGGATCGATCAGATCACCTTCCCTGGATTGAGAAGGCCGTCGGGGTCAAGGGCCGCCTTCAGCGTGCGCATCAGCGCAATCTCGGCTTCACTGCGGGCATGCCCGAGCCACTTCTTCTTCAGTGTTCCGATGCCGTGCTCGGCCGAGACGCTGCCGCCCATCTCGCGGACCAGGCCGTAAACGATCTGGTCCATTTCTTCTTTCGGCTGTTGATCGACGCGCAAGCCCGGCACCCACGAAACCAGGTGTAGATTGCCGTCGCCGATATGCCCGTAATAGACGCTGTCGCAACCGGGAATGCCGGTTGCCAGCGCAGCTTTGCACCGCCGGACGAACTGGTCCATGCCGGCGACCTCAAGGCCGATGTCGTAGGGGATGTGCGGACCGAGCACCTGGCCGAATTCCGAACAGATGTCACGCACCGCCCAGAAAGCCTGGGTCTGTGCGACCGATTGCGATACCGCCGCATCGCTCAGCATCCCGCGTTCCATCAGCTCCGCAAGCCAGGCTTCGAACCGCGGCGCATCGGTTGCCTCGTCGGTGCCCTGTGCCTCGACCAGCACATAGAGGCCATGACTGGTGCCGACCGGCGAGCGAACGCCGGCACGATTGGTGATCACGTCCCAATAGTCGGGCCACATCACTTCGAACGCCGACAGCAGCGGACCCAGCCCGCTGCGCGCTTCGCTCAGGAGCGCAAGCACCGCGGCATAATCCGGAACGGCGCAGAGCGCGGCCATCGTCGAGCGCGGCTTTGGAAACAGCTTGAGCACCACGCGGGTGATGATGCCGAGCGTGCCTTCCGATCCGATGAAGAGATGCTTCAGGTCGTAGCCGGCGTTGTTCTTGATGAGCTTGTTGAGGCTGGTCATGATGGTGCCGTCGGGCAATACCACTTCGAGACCGAGCACGAGTTCACGTGTCATGCCGTAGCGAATGACGCGATTACCGCCGGCATTGGTGGAGAGATTGCCGCCGATCGCACACGAACCGCGCGAACCCAGATCGAGCGGAAAAAACATGCCGCGTTCGTCAGCCGCCTTCTGAATGGTCTCGAGCGACGTCCCGGCGCGCACCGTCATGGTCGCGCTCGCCGGATCGATTTCCTCGATGCCAACCATACGCTCCAGCGAGATCGCAACCCAGCCGGCCTCCGGGGAAGCGCCGCGGCACAGGCCGGTCAGTCCACCCTGTGGCACGTAACACAGCCCGGCCTTTCGGCAGGCGAGAACCGCGTCAGATACGCCGGCGGTATCGACCGGCCGCACGACGGCGAGCGGGCTCTGCGGCAGGCTTGCGCTCCAGTCGTTGGCATTGCGTGCCGGCACGTCGGCGCCGAGCAGAACGGCTTGGGCGCCGAGCTTCCGCTGCAACTGGCTGAGCGCTTCCTGGACTTCGTCGCGTTTCATGGCGTGCATGCGGTTGCCCGTTTCTTCGCGATATGTACCGCGCTGGGGGCCCGAAAAGCGGTGTTTCCGGCCCGAAATCTCTATCTTGTATGTAAGATACAAGAGCTGTCAACACCAGGGATCGGGGGCGCCCGTTCCGGCGACAAGGGAGCGAACAATGACCGACGCCATCCGCGGCTTTTGGGTAGCGACGCCGACGCCGCTGTCGGCCGACGACTCAGTGGATCATGTCCGGCTGGCACGTCATGTGTTCCAATTGTTCGCGAAGAAGGTCGACGGCGTGGTGCTGTTTGGTACCACCGGCGAGGGGACGTCGTTCAGCGCGGCCGAGCGGCTCGCGACCGTCGAAGCGCTTTTGAAGGCAGGCATCCCGGCGTCACGCATGGGTTTGGGCAGCGGCTTTCCGGCCTTGACCGACAGCGTCGCGCTGACCCGCTCGGCGTTGGCGCTGGGACTGCGGCACGTGTTGATATTGCCGCCTTACTTCTATCGCGACGCGAGCGCGGAAGGCATCGAGGACGCATTCGCCGCCATACTGGACGACGTCGCCGACGATCGGCTGCGGGCCACGCTCTATCATATTCCGCAGACCTCGGGCGTTGGCGTGCCGGCGTCAGTGGCGGCCAGTCTTCGTGCGCATTACGGAGAGATCGTCGCCGGCCTCAAGGACAGCAGCGCCGACTTCACACAGTTTCAGGCGTTTCGCGCCGCTGCGCCGGATCTGGCGATCACCGTGGGCAACGAGGTCGATATCGCGCGCGCGGTGGCGCAGGGCGGCGCCGGCACGATCTGTGGCTTGGGCAACATCGTCCCCCATCTCGTCCGGGCCATGCTCGATGGCGGTGACGCGGAGCCGCAGCTACGCGCAGTGCTCTCGGTCATCGGTGACCTGCCGTTTACGCCTGCGCTCAAGGCGATCCTCGCCGCGCAGACCGGCGATGCCGGCTGGCTGCGGGTCCGCGCGCCGCTCCGTGCAGTATCCGACGGTGCCGCGCTCACGGCAAAGCTGGATTCGCTGTCGCGGGCCGTTGCCGCCTGAGCGAAGCAGTGGACTAAGGCCCTGTCGGTGCGCCTTCGCGAAAATCCCGCGGCGTGACGCCAAATCTGTTCTTGAATGTGCGTGTGGCGTGGGCGGCATCGGAAAACCCGCACTGATGCGCAAGTCTCGCGATCGGAATGTTGGCCAGCGAATCCTGCCGCAGCAGATTTCGGAACAACTCGGCACGCAGATGAAGTAGATGCCGTTCGAACGTGGTCTCTCGGTCGGCAAAGATGCGATGAAACGTCCGCTCGGAGACGCCGAATTCGGCGGCAAGCGCCGGCGCAGACCGGGCACTGGCGATATTTGCCCTCAGATAGGTGTCGATCAGGCCGAACAAGTCTGGGCGGGCGAGTTGATGGCTGCTGCCTGCGGCAAGACGCAGCAGGGCCGACAGGTAGGCGACAATGTCTGGCTCGTCTTGTCGTGCGGGCGCGTCCGGCAACGAGATCGCCTCGCGAACCAACGCCGCAATCGAGCGCGCAACCGTCCCGGACAAGGGGACGGGCTTCGCGCATAACCGCTCCGCCTCGGGGACGGATCGCAACAGGGAAGCAGCGGGCACGGTCGCGATCAACACCTCCGCGCGCTGCTCGGGGCCGAACAGCCGATCCTCGAATGGACGCCGCGCGTCATAGAGCACGCCATATCCCGGATTGATCGTGCCTTCGTTGCCGGCTTGCACCATCGCGCTGTGCCCGCGGCGCTGGAAATCGAACATGAATTCGTCGGAGCCGGCCCGGCTCACGAGCCTGGCGTCGCGGGTGTAGCATTGTGGACTGCTGTCGAAGCGAACGAGCTTGGCATCGCCGATCTCGACGAACTCGAAGTGGCCGCTGACGATGGTGGAGCCGAGCGGCTTGGTCTCAATATTGGCGAATGACCGGCAGATGGCCTCGGTCCAATAGGCCCGCCGCTCGGTCGGACGGATCGGGTCGGTGGAGACGCTGATCGGCATAGTGCAGACAAGGTCCGGTTTGTGACGCCATAGCGTCGCCCAGTACCGGTAGCACTGGCAAGGGCCACGACATGGCAGGCTCATTCAAGACGCAGTGCCCGGCGCTGCCGTAGCCTGCGGCCATAGCTCCGGAATTTGGTCCGACATGGTACGCACAAAACCTTCCGCCGGCATAGATGCCGGTCATCCGCTCGATCCGCTCAGTGAAGCCGAGGTCGCGCTGGCGTCCGAGATATTGAGAGCCGCGAAGAATCTCGGGCCGGATACGCGATTTACCCATGTGCAATTGGAGGAGCCGGCCAAGTCCGCTGTGCTTGGATGGCAGCCGAACTCCAGGGTTCCCCGGTGCGCGGCCGCAACCCTGTTCGACAGCAAGACCGGCGTCGTGCATGTCGCCACCGTCGACATCGGATCGAAGACGGTGACGGCGTGGCGTGAGCAGCCGACCAGAGACCATCCGTACGGCCAGCCGCCGATCACGATCGAGGAGGTCTTCAAGGTCGGCGACATCGTCAAGGCCGATGCAGGCTGGCTTCGCGCGATGAAGCGCCGTGGACTTGATGACAAGGACATCGAGCTGGTCCAGGTCGATCCGTTCTCGGCCGGGTACTTCGACCGGGAGGCCGAGAAAGGCCGCCGGCTCGTCAGCGCCGTTTCCTATTGGCGCAAGGACCTCAAGGACAATGGCTATGCGCATCCCATCGAAGGTGTGGTCGCGCTCGTTGACCTGATCGAGAACAGGGTGGTCGACCTCGTCGACGAACCGGACGTCATTCCGATCCCGAAGAAATCGCGCAACTACGACCGCGCCTCGATCCCGCAGACGCGCAACGACGTGAAGCCGCTGGATGTCGTGCAGAAGGACGGGCCGAGCTTTACGGTCGATGGATGGAAGGTCGACTGGCAGAACTGGTCGTTCCGCGTCGGCTGGACCGCGCGCGAGGGTCTCGTGCTGCACCAGATATCGTTTCGCGACGGTGCGCGCGAGCGGCCGATCATCTATCGGGCCAGCGTCACCGACATGATCGTTCCCTATGCCGATCCGACTGCCAACCATTTCTGGAAATGCGCGTTCGATGCCGGCGAGTACGGGCTCGGCAAGCTCGCCAACGCGCTTGAGCTCGGCTGCGACTGCCTCGGCCATATCCACTATTTCGACGTGCCGGTCGCCGACGATTACGGCAAGCCGGGCATCATGAAGAATGCGATCTGCCTGCACGAGGAGGATTACGGCATCCTCTGGAAGCATTATGAATTCCGCAACGAGACCTTCGAGGTGCGGCGTTCACGGCGGCTCGTCATCTCGTTCTTCACGACGGTTGGAAACTACGACTACGGGTTCTTCTGGTACTTCTATCAGGACGGAACGATCCAGCTCGAAGTCAAGCTCACCGGCATCATCCAGACGGCGGCAATCGCAACGGGCAAGCCCTATCCGTGGGGCGGCATGGTGGCTGAGAATCTCGGCGGTCCCACTCACCAGCATTTCTTCAATGCCCGCCTCCACATGATGCTGGACGGCGAGGGCAATACGGTGACCGAGCACGAGTTCCGGCCACGGCCGTGGGGAACGGACAATCCGTACGGCAACGTGTTCGACACCACGACGCGGGTTCTCGCGCGCGAGCGCGACGCGGTCCGCGAGGCCGACGGGCGGACGGGGCGATACTGGAAGATCACCAATCCCAACAAGAAGAACAGCGTCGGCGGTCCGACGGCCTACAAGCTCTTGGCGCATAGCGCGCCGGTCATGTTGGCGCAGGAGGGCTGTTACATGACCTCGCGCGGCGGGTTTGCGACCAAGCATATCTGGGTGACGCGCTACGCCCCCGACGAGCGCTACGCCAGCGGTGAGTTCCCGAACCAGCATGCCGGCGGCGACGGCCTGCCGAAATATGCTGCCAAAAACCGCGCGATCGAAAATGAGGATATCGTAGTCTGGCACAGTTTCGGGGCGACCCATGTCTGCCGTCCCGAAGATTTTCCGGTGATGCCGGTCGAATATGTCGGCTTCACGCTGAAGCCGAACGGCTTCTTTGCCGAGAACCCGGCGATGGACCTGCCGCCCGACCGCAACAGCGCCAGCCGGGACAACCGCGACACGGGGTCATGCTGCGGCTGACGGTCCGCGCGGGTGCTTTTTGTTTCACCAGGCAAGGAGACTGACCATGAATCGCAGGAAGCTCCTCAAGGCTGCGCGTAACGCGGCCGCTGTCAAGCGCCGCCACCTACGACAATTACATGATCAGGCGGATCCGCGCCTGACGGCTTGCAAATCGGGGGCTTGAATTGGACATTCGTACCGGCCGGCCCGTCACGCTTGCCTCAAACGGCATGGTGACGTCGCCGCATTCGCTCGCCTCCGCGGCCGGCGTGGATGTGCTCCGCGCCGGGGGCTCTGCCATCGATGCGGCGATTGCGACCAGCGCGGTGCTCGCTGTCGTTTATCCGCATATGACCGGCCTCGGCGGCGATGCGTTCTGGCTCATTCATGACGGCGCGAGCGGTGAGATCCGCACCCTCAATGGCGGTGGCAAGGCCGCCGCCGGCGCCACGCTGTCCGCGCTCGAAGGGCGCGGGCTGACTGAAATTCTGCTTCGGGGCATTGTGCCGGCGACGCTGACGGTGCCGGGTGCGGTGGCAAGCTGGATCGAGGCGCACAGCGTCCATGGGCGGCTGCCGCTCCGCCGTGTGCTGGAAAGCGCTATTCGTTATGCGCGCGACGGCTTTCCGGTCACCGGCCGCCTTGCAAGCTTCATCGAGATGGTGCGCGATGATCTCTTGAGGGATCACGAAGCCGCCGCGTTGTTTTTCCCGCAAGGCGCGGCTGCGCCGCCCGGCGCCAGGCTCACCAACGCAAATCTGGCGCGCACGCTTCAATCGATCGGCGATGACGGGTGGCAGGGTTTCTACCAGGGGCCGGTCGCCGCCGAGATGGCGCGCTTCTCCGAGGAAAACGGTGGCCTGTTCCGGCTTGCCGATTTCGGCCGGCAAAAGGCCGTCTGGGGCGAGCCTCTTGTTGGCCGCTATCGCGACGTCACGGTCTTCAACACGCCGCCGCCGACGCAGGGATTTACCGTGCTCGAAATGCTAAACCTCGTCGAGCCCTACGAACTGCACAGAAAGGATTTCCTCGGGCCCGACCATGTCCATCTCCTGGTACAGGCCAAGCAGATCGCCTATCACGACCGCGATCAGGTGCTCGCCGATCCCGCGTTTACCGATGTGCCGGTCGAGCGGCTGATATCGAAGCAATACGCGGCCGAGCGCGGCCGGCTGATCGACGCAAGATCGGCATTGAAATGGGACATGGTGCCGTCCTTCGGCAGCCTGTCCGGCGATACGGTCTACATCGCCGCCGTCGATAGCTGTGGCAATGCGGCGTCGCTGATTCAAAGCCTGTATGGCGCATTCGGTTCCTGCGTGGTTGCGGGAAACACCGGCGTCATCCTGCAAAACCGCGGCGCCTATTTCTCGCTGGATCGCAATCACCCCAATCGCCTCGAGCCGGGCAAGGTCCCGCTGCATACGCTGATTGCCTCGATGGCCAAACGCGACGGCAAGCTCTGGAGCGTGCTCGGCTGCATGGGCGCGGATGGCCAGCCGCAGATCCAGATGCAGCTCTACTCGGCGATGATCGATTTCGGTCTCGATATCCAGGAAGCGATCGAGATGCCGCGGTTCCTGTCCGGCCGCTTCGCGCTCGGCGAAGCGCGCGACACGCTGCATATCGAGAGCCGCTTTCCCGAAGCGACGATCGATGCGCTCGCGCAACGCGGCCACACCATCAATCGTTGGGACGCCTGGAACGAAATGGCCGGTCACGCGCACGGCATCACGATCGATCGGCGGAACGGCATGTTGAGCGGCGGTTCCGATCCGCGCAGCGATGGCGCGGCGATCGGGTATTAGGTCATTGGATCAACGCTCGCTCAGTCGGGACAACCGTTGGACGGGAATGCGAAGGCAGGTGCCGATCTCAATCAAGATCACCTCTCATACATGCGGTGATAAAGGCTCGCTTTCCGTTCACGTCATTGACGGAGATCGTCCAACCTCGTTGAGTCGCTAAAACCTCGCAGGATTGAAGGGAACGCTTTGTAGCGTCCGATGCGTTTATCGCTGAATTGGTGCGACGGATGACCGGGGCGGGCGTTGACGATGCCGGAGGTGGGGTCGTCGGCGGTGCCGTCGTGAGCGCCGGCGCTGGGGGTGTCGGCGCCGGCGGCAGTGTTACGGCGGCAGTTGAACTTGATAAAGTCTTGCTGTCGATTCTCTGAGCTGCATGAAAGAGAGCAAAAGCCGCAGTGCATAGCACGATGGCGCCGATGACTGCGACCGAAAGCCACTTCTTGGCCGATCTTGCGCTTGCTGGAGTGGCGGTCACCTGCGGCTTCGCATGAGTACGGCCATCGTCCCACGTCACTACAAGGTAGGCATGAACCGGCTCCGGAATATTCTTCACTTTCCGCGCGCCGATGTCGACAAATCGCGCGGACAGCTTGTTGGTCACCTGCTCATGCACCGCGCGCGAAATACAGATGCCGCCAGCTTCAGCCAGGCCTTCCAGGCGCGCGGCGATATTGACGCCATCGCCGAGCAGATCGCCCTCGCGCTCAACAACGTCGCCGATGCCAATGCCGATCCGGTAGCTCATCTGCCGGCTGTCCGGATAAGCGAGGTTCCGCGTGCGCAGGCTTTCCTGGATATCGATGGCGCAGCGCACCGCTTCGACTGCGCTGGGGAATTCTGCAAGAAAGGCATCGCCCGCGGCATTGAAGATGCGGCCGCCAGCTATCGCAATGAGATCGTCGGTGGTGGATCGATAGGACGCCATTCGCCGCAGCGTCTCTTCTTCGTCGTCAGCGACCAACCTGCCGTAGTCGGCGATGTGAGCTACCAGAATTGCGGCGATCTTGCGCCTCATGAAGATGGCATCCCGTACAAGACGGTCGCAGCAAATGCTCCCAGGTTAGGACAACTGGGGCGATCACGGCGAGGCCGCCGGTCAGCGTCAAACGAAGCCTATCGGTCGTCTATCCAGGCCGCAATACCAAAACGTCCCGTAACGTGCCAGAATTGCTTGGTTCTTTTGTTTTGCGTTAACCACGCCCTGAATAGGAGCACCGCTATGCCGCTGTGGACCTGCGAACAATGTGGGGCCCAGTTTCCCGAAAGCGCTGAGCCGCCGCGCGCTTGCCCGGTGTGTGAGGACGAGCGGCAATATGTGAACTGGAAGGGCCAGGCATGGCTCACACGTGAGGAACTGGCGAAAAATCACAAGCTCGTCTGGCGCGACGATCTCGGCATTCCCGGCATCGCCGTCGAGCCGGGTTTTGCGATCGGGCAGCGCGCGCTGTTGGTGCCCGAGGCCGATGGCTGCGTGATGTGGGACTGTGTGTCGTTGGCCACCCCGGAGGCCATCGACTACGTCCGCTCGCTCGGCGGCCTGAAGGCGATCGCCGTTTCGCATCCGCATTATTATGGCGCGGTTGCCGATTGGAGCGAAGCGTTCGGCGGCGTGCCGGTGTATCTGCATGGCGACGATCGCGCTCTTGTCACGCGGCCGCATCCCGCTATCGTGCCATGGACCGGCGACAGCCATCGGATATCGGACGATATCCTTCTGGTGAGAACGGGCGGACATTTCGCCGGCGGCACGATCCTGCACTGGCGCGCGGGCGCGGAGGGGCGTGGCGCGCTGCTCACCGGCGACGTCGCGATGGTGGCAATGGATCGCCGTTCGCTCAGCTTCATGTACAGTTTTCCGAACTACATTCCGCTCAACGCCGCGGCGGTGCGCCGGATCTGGGCCGCGGTCGAGCCGCTGGCGTTCGACCGCATCTATGGCGCGTGGTGGAGCCGCAACATCGCCGACAATGCCAAGGCGGCGTTCGAGATGTCCGTCCGGCGGTATATCGCGGCAATCTCCACACAATAGCGTTTTCGAGCGAAGTGGGTACCGGTTCGCGTGAGGAAAACGCGTCAAAACAATAATCTAGAGCTTCGGTTCTGCTTGAATCAGAACCGAAGCTCTAAGCGCTCCCATCTTTATGGGGCTTCTCCCTCCGTTGCATTGTGGGCAGGATGAACGCCAACAAGAAACGGGGGAAGCATCATGTCGTCGTCACCTTTGATCCTATTGGGCGCGCCGGGTTCGCCCTATACGCGCAAGATGCTGGCAGCGCTGCGCTACCGCCGCATTCCCTATCGTCTCCTGGTCGGCTCGCACCGCACGCCGACCGATCTGCCCAAACCAAAACCGCAACTGCTTCCGACGTTCTATTTCACCAAGGACGACGGCTCGATCGAGGCGGTCGTCGATTCGACGCCGCTGCTGCGCCGCTTCGAGCGTGACTATCCCGACCGCAAGCTCGTCCCGTCAGACCCGGCGATCGCCTTCCTCGATTATCTCCTCGAGGACTTTGCCGACGAATGGCTCACCAAGGCGATGTTTCACTATCGCTGGCATTTTCCTGGCGATGCGGAGCAGGCCGCGGAAATCCTGCCACGCTGGTCGGTGAAACCAATGACCGACGCCGCGCTCGCGCCGGTCAAGGCCTTCATCAAGGAGCGGCAGATCTCCCGTCTCTATGTCGTCGGCTCGAACGACATCACCGCATCCGTCATCGAGGCGAGCTATCGCCGCACCCTCGGCGCCATGAAACGCCACCTGGAATATCACCCGTTCCTGATGGGCGCGCGTCCCGGCACATCGGATTTTGCGGCCTATGGCCAGTTGACCCAACTGGCGCGATTCGATCCGACGCCGACCGCGATCACGCTCGCCGAGGCGCCGCGGCTGTTCGCCTGGACCGAGGTGCTGGAAGATCTCTCCGGCGTCGAACCCACCGAGGCCGACTGGATTTCACGCGATGCCATTCCGGCGACGCTGCGAGACCTGTTCGTGGAAATGGGCCGGGTCTATGTTCCTGTCATGCTGGCAAACGCCAAAGCGGTCATGCAGGGCGCAAAGAAAGTCGAGACCGAAGTGGACGGCCTGCCTTGGGTGCAGGAGCCATTCCCGTATCAGGCCAAATGCGTCAAGTGGATCGGCGAGGAATACGCCAGGCTCGACGACGCCGCGCGGCAGGTTGTGTCGTCGATCATCGCTGGTACCGGATGCGAGAGGCTGCTGGCTCCCGCAGCGTGACGGTGGCTAACCCGCGGCCGGCTAGCGGTTGCCGGCTCCCACCGCAGCCACGCCGCGATTCATCGGCGCCGGCTGCGACGGGATGGCGCCGCTTTTGGGCTCGTTGAGCCAGCCGGTGAGGCGCGACATCAGGCCCGCCTGTTCAGCCGTCCTCGGCTCCTGCACGAACGGGTCGGTGTAGCACCTGGCGCCTGCGGCTTTTGCCATCCGCGCCACCGCATCGGTCATCGCCGGTGCGCCCGCGGTATAGACCACGTCGTCCGGCGACAGCGTTGGCAGATGATCGGTCGGCCGGCCGCTCTGAATGGCGTGCGAGATTTGTTGCGGCTCCGACACCATCGGGATCAGCGTGACGTTGGGAAACAGCGCCAGCCGGCACAGCGCGGCATGCATGTAGAGCGAGCGGATGCTGCGGGCCTGCACGATGAAGACCATTTCGCGCTGCGGCTGCTCCATGATCGCGGCGACCGCGACCGACCACATCGGGGCGAAGCCGGTACCGCTGGCGACGAGAACGATACGGCCGGCATGGCCTTTCCTGAAAAAGGCGCGCCCGTACGGTCCCGTCAGCTTGACGCGGTGCCCGGCGCGGATTTCCTGGCCGAGCGCCGAGGTGACCTGCCCACCCGCGACGTTCCGGATGTGAAAGTGCAGTAGATGATCGTGCGGAGCGCCTTCCAGCGGAAAGGTCGGGCTGTAGGGCCGTGCCGGGAATCCCTGAAACTGCAGCTTGCAATATTGGCCGGGAAGGTAGTCGAGCGGCTTCGGCAGCTCGATGTCGACACCCACCACGTCGGGCGCGAGCTGAACGGTCTGCGCCACTTCCGCCGACAGCGCCACCGGCTCGGGAGCGGCCTCGATCGCAATCTCCAGATCGGAGACGATTCGGGCCTGGCAGGCATGGATCATGTCGTCGCCCCGGCTGTGGCCGCCGAACACCTGGCCGTCGACCAGGCGCACGCGGCAGGCGCCGCAGATTCCGGAGCGGCAATCATGCGGAAGATCGACGCCGTTCATCAACGCCCAATCGAGCAGCAGCTCGCCGCGATTCGCCAGAAACGGCTCGTCGTTGATCGTGACTTTGCAAATTTTTGACATTCATTCCACCTCGATACGAATGGGCCGGACGTGCCGCGTATGTCTGATCTGGCTGTGGTCGAAAGCGGCGACCCGCATGAAGACGCCGGTCTTGATCGGCACGTCAAACTGACTTGTTGTGTCGAGCCGGCGTTTCACCTCGAGCGCCCAAAGGCCGGAGGCCCAGCGGGCTGCACTTCGAACGTCGGCGCGGTCGCCTGAAAATTCGCCGTTCAGGATGACGCCCGGGATCACGGTCCCCGTCGGGACGCGGGCGTCGACGTCGGTCGAATAGGGCACTGAATCCTTCTCGGTCATGAACCAGCGCGCGCCGTCGCTTTCGCCGTGGTTGGGATCGAGGTCGACATCCCCCAGCGCGTCCGTCGTGGCGGCGACGACTTTGGGCAGGCGCAGCGGGGCGACCAGGCGGCTGCGACGCGGACCGCCTGACGTGTCGGCCTCGACGGTGAAATTGTCCCGGTAGTTTGCCGTGCCCGGATCGGGCGCGAAGCCGCCCTTGTACGGAACGACGTTTGCCGCCTGCATCGGGGTCGGATTCAACGGAGGTCCGAAATGGGCGTCGTCCATCCATCCGGCAGCACCGCTCGTCGCCTTCCACTGCCAGACATCGGCATAGCCGGTTTCCGTGTAATGCAGCCCGCGGCCGCTCATGGTTGCCGGCGCGCCGGCGACCGGCTGCGGCCCTGGATGAAAGGTTCGGCCGCCGGCCAGCGTGACATCCGAGGTGGTCAGCAGCACCGAAAACTTGTCTTCGTTGTAGCGATGCTCGTCGCCGAGCTGAAAGCCGGAATGAAGCAGGTGCCATCCATCGGCTTCCTTGACGAGCGGCAGGTGCTTCAGCGAGCGCGTCGAATCTTGCCAGGTGAAGAGGAAATACGCATGCGTGCCGTCATGCACTGCGCGGACCTCGATTCGGGTTTCTCCCTTGCCGTCGAAATTTCCGCCTTCTCCGGTCAGCAGCGAAAACGGCTTGACGCCACGCCAGGCCCGATCGGACGTGTCGCCGTCGAGGACCGGCGCGTCGGCGGCGTTGATGCGGCGAATCTGCACGCTGTCCACCGCCAGCCGATCGGTCGCCACGATGAGCGAGGCGCCGGTGATCGCGGCGGCGGCCGCGACCACGAACGCATTGGCCTGCAGGGTCGGGTTTCGCGAGCGCGCAGGCCCGGCCTGGGGTCGCGGCGCTTGATCCGGCTCAGGCGTTCGATCGCGGCGCGCCTCTGCGCGCGGCTGCAGCGGGTGGGACGAGGCGTCGGGCGGCGCATCCTGGTTTTCGGATTGCTGCGAACGCGCCGACTGCTCGGCCAGCATGCCCAGTAGTTCGGCGGCATCGAGCCGCGGCGGCGGCGCAGGCAGCGGGGCTGGACGAAAGATGCGCAGCAGTTGCGCGGCGCCGCCGCTCTTGAACTGGGTCAGGACATGCAGGACGACAAAGGCGAGGATCACCCAGGTCCCCACCCAGTGCAGCATCGCGACGTCGTAGCCGGAGTAGAAGCCGAAATAGAGCGCGCCGCCGCTGACCAGCAGCACCGACATCGTGACAAAGAAAATCCAGTACATCAGCGCGATCATGGCGCTCAACCTCGCCTGCCCGCGGCCGAACAGCCCGCGCAGGCGAACCTTGTCGAGCTGGACGCGGCGGCCGAGCCCGGAGCGGAGCATATAGACGATGTAGCCGATCGCGACGGCGACCAGGACGATCGCGGCCTGCATATGGGCGATCCATACGCTGTCACGCGGCAGCACGGCATCGAACCAGTTGATCCAGGTTCGGTCGGGTGTTTCAGTCGCAATGCGTAAACCGGTAACGAGCGCAACGGCGAAGGCTGCCACGAACGTCCAGTGTAGAATGATGGTCCCATAATCCGTCTTACGCTGCCTCACGCATACGCCCCGCTACTTCACTTACCGAACAGCAACCGCGCCGATTCCTCCAACCACCGATGTCGCTGCCGTACCAATGATGGTCCCCAAAGCCGTTGTTGGGGCCATCGTCTAGATCGTCCTTTGCGGGGGCAGGCCAATGAAAAGGTCTTCTGTGCGCCCGCTGCGTGAGCCTGATCGGCGAACGCGTTTCTTGATGTGATGCATTGGCCTCCAGCGCCGCGAGAGCATCGGGGACGCTGGAGGCCGCGCCGCGCGCCGCTAGCCCCACGTGTGATGTAAATGATGTGCCAATTCGGGTGCGCCCGACTGGCTGTGATCGACGACGATCGTGGGGGCTTCCGTTGTTACAATCGTGGCCGGCACATCGCCGACCGCGATGGTGGCAACTTGCGGTGCGGCCTGGGTTTCGCTGGCGCCGATGATGTTGACGGCCTGCTGTCCAGACTGACCTTGCGCAATCATGCTTGCCAGATTGATATCGCCCGTAACGATATCGGTGATATCGCCACTGCTGTTCTGTGCCGCACCAGGAGGGACGTCCCCCTTGTTGATCTGGCTGAGTTCGAGCTGGATCTGGTGCACGATCTCGTCGGCATCCTCGACGGTCAACCCAACGAACAGGTCAGGGTTTGCAGCAATCAACGCTTCCATCTCTGCTATCGCAGCATCGAGGTTCTCGTCGGTCTGCGCCATGTTCTCGGTGTCGCCGGCCTCCGCCAGATTGGTGGTCTCCTCCGAACTGGCGTCCGGCGCGGTGTCCGCCGTCTTGTCAGCGGGGGCAGAATCGGGCGCCGCGACTGGTTCGGTTACTGGCGCCGTCGGATTCGCCAGCACGGGATCGGTATTGACGGCGTTGAGGATACTGAGATGGCTGGCGCGCAGCGCTTGTTCTGCGCCGGGCGTGCTGCCTCCACCACTCACCGAGGTGTTGGCTGCCGAGATGGCGGCGGTGATGTCGGACAACATCGCCTGAACATGGCCGAGCGCGGCGCCGGAAAACTGGCCTGTATTGAGTTCGGCCAGCACATTGTTCTGCACCGTCGTGAGATCGTTGGTGTGGTTTGCCATGCTGCCAGTTCGCTGGCCGCCTTGGTCGAGGGCGCTTTGCGACAAAGCATCCATCGGCGGCCGAGCCATGCCGTTGAAGGTGGCGCCGAGGTCGGAGAAATTCGAACCGATCGGTCGTGTCATCGTTTGGCTGGCCGGCAGCGTTTCCTCTGATGGCAGCGTGGACGACGAATCCGGAGCGACCGACGGACCGGCGGCTTCATCGGTCGGGAGATCGGGATCGACGTCGGGCTGATGTCCGTGAGCAAAGCGAGCCATTATTATTCGCCCCTGTTATTCCTGGAATTCATGACATGTGCGCATGCCCCCGCCGGGGAGCAGGATGGGCGCACGGTGAAGGATCAGTTAGCTTCGTGGCGTCATTCGGCCCACACAGCGACTATTGAGCGCCGAAGCAAGGTGATAGACGGACGAATCCGTGACGCCCGCCGCGCCGAAAAACGGCGAAGAAAGCGCGTTCGAAAGCAAGGATAGAGAAGGATATCGCAGCCCTTGTCTGTGTCCGTTGCGGGAGTCCGCGGCGCTGTCGCTCTTGTGCCGAAATTTTACGCGGGCCGCGTGCACATGGGATCAGCGACAACAAGGCCTTTGCCATCGTTCTACCCACGAGCGAACTTGAACAATCGGCATTCGTCGCATTCCTGCCGAAAAATGGTCTGCATCGCGCGTCAAGGAGACTTGATAGGGAGACCCGCGCTCGAGCGGGTCGAAGGGCAGTTCAATGGGTATCGCTCAGGGGCAGGCACAGAACCGAGCGCGGGCAGCGCCGACGCCCCGCGCAATTTCGGGGCTGCTTTCGACGCTGGCCGCCGACGATCCCGTCGCCAATGCGATGCGCGCGAGCGGGCGCCGCATGATCGGCGTCGCCGTGTTCAGCGGCGTCATCAACATCCTGATGCTGTCGGGCTCCCTCTATATGTTGCAGGTGTACGATCGGGTGATTCCGAGCCGTAACCTCGCGACCCTGTTCGGCCTGTCCTTGATGGTGCTGATCGCCTATCTGGTGCAGGGATACTTCGATGCGATGCGGTCGCGGATGCTTTGCCGGATCGCAACGCTGTTCGATGGCGCGCTGCAGGGGTCGATTCATTCGGCGCTCGCCACGTTGCCGCTGCGCGGGGTGAAGCCGGTCCTGATGCAGCAGCCGCTGCGCGATCTCGATCAGGTGCGCACCTTCATGTCGGGCATGGGACCGACGGCGTTCCTGGACATGCCGTGGATTCCGGTCTTTCTGATCGGGCTGTTTCTGTTTCACCCGCTGATCGGCTTCACGGCGCTGCTCGGCACCGCGGCGATCATTGCCATGACATTGGTGACCGAGCGTATCTCGCGCGGCGCGACCAAGGCGGCGATGGACTTGAACGCGCAGCGGCAGGTGCTGGCGGATGCGACGCAGCGCAACGCGGAAATCGTTCGGGCGCTCGGCATGACGGATCGGTTGACGGCGCGCTGGTCGCAGGCCAACGAGCGGTACCTGCAGGAAAACATCCGCGCGACCGACGTCTATGCCAATCTCGGTTCGGCCGCGAAGGTGCTGCGCTATATCCTGCAATCGGGAATGCTGGGCATAGGCGCCTATCTCGTCATCGCCGACAAGGCGTCGGGCGGCATCATGATCGCGTCCTCGATCCTGATGGGGCGCGCGCTCGCGCCCGTCGAAATCGCGCTCGGCACCTGGAAGCAACTGGCCGCCGCCCGCCAGGGCCTCGCGCGCCTGCGCGACATCTGCAAGGCGACCGCGCCGCCTCCGGCGCCGCCGGTCATGTTGCCGCGTCCCTGCCGCGAATTGTCCGTGCAGAATCTCGCGGTGGCAGCACCCGGCTTCGACATGCCTATCGTGTCCGGTGTCACGTTTTCGCTCAAGGCCGGCGCGGGGCTGGCGCTGCTGGGCGCGAGCGCCTCGGGCAAGACCTCGCTCTCGAAGGCGCTGGTTGGAATCTGGCCGGCGCATCGGGGCGCCGTGCGGCTCGACGGCGCGTCGCTCGATCAATGGCGCAACGAGGATCTCGGCCGGCATGTCGGCTATCTGCCACAGGATGCCGGCCTGTTCGATGGCACCGTGGCGGAGAACATCTGCCGCTTTGACGAACACGCGACCTCCGACGCCATCCTGAAGGCTGCGCAGATCGCAGGTGTCCACGACATCATCCTGCGCCTGCCGGAAGGCTACGCGACGCGAATAGGGCAGGGCGGCATGTCGCTGTCGGCTGGCCAGAAGCAGCGGGTGGGCCTGGCGCGGGCGGTGTTCGGTGACCCGTTCCTGCTGGTGCTCGATGAGCCCAACGCCAATCTGGATGCCGACGGCGAGAACGCCTTGACGCGCGCCATCGGGATCATGCGTCAGAACAAATCCATCGTCGTCGTCATCTCGCATCGTCCGAGCGCGCTCTCCGCGCTGGATATGACGATGGTGCTCTACGAAGGCAAGGCGATCGCGTTCGGCCCGAGCGCAGAAGTGTTCGCGCGCGTCCGCAACGCTGGCGGCAAGGGCGCGCCGGGATCGCCGCAGCCCCCACCGCAGGCCAAGGCAGAGCAGCGCCCATCACTTGCCGAGAGTGTTTCATCATGAAGAGTTTTGATCACGATGAAAGAGGTGCGCGACGCCGGATCGGGGGGACAGATGAGGACGTCGCGGCGCCGCAGGGCCAGGCGCTGATCCTCGAACTGCAGCGATTGCGGCAGGCTTTCGAGCACGACAATCTGCAGGACCAGCGGCCGCCGCTTCGCCGCCCGGCGAATGACGAATCACGTCCGGGCTCCCGGCGTTCGCGCCAGGCCCGGCCGAAGCGGACGAAAAAGAAAGGCAAGATGGGACGGGTGCTGGATTGGCTCGGCCCCTTCGGATCCCAGTCCGAGGTTCTCGATCCCGAGCCTCCGGCGCCGCGCGGCGGACGCAGCACGCGTCAGCCGGAGTTCATGACCCCGCCACCGGCGGGCAGTGCGCGCGGCCCGGCGGGCCATGCCCCGGCAGGCAATTCGTGGCCGAACGAACGGCAGGCGCGCGGTCCGATGATCGCGCCCGACGATCCGTCGCTCATGTACATTCCGAAGCCGCGGCCGGAGGCTTTGCAGATCGACGACAGGCGGGAACCGCCTCGCATCGAGGCGCCCCAATTGGCGCCGCCGAGCCCCGCGGGCCCGGTGCCGCGCGAACGTTCCGTGACCGGGGTCGTCCGCAACGGCCTGACCGCTGGCGTCGCATTCCTTGCCAATCGCGATGGATCGGCGGATGTGGCGGGCGCGCCCGGCGAGAGCATCGTGCTGCGGGCGGCGCGCGCCTATGAGGGCGAATTGCGCACCGGGTTGCGGGCGCTGCTGGTCGTCGGCGGGTTGGCAGGCGGCTGGATGGCGCTGGTCCCGTTGTCGGGCGCCGTCGTGGTGCCGGGCAATCTGGTGGTGCAGTCCAACGTCAAGGCCATTCAGCATCCGACCGGCGGCGTGGTCGCGCAGATCGCGGTCAATAATGGCATGCGGGTCAACGCCGGCGATCTGCTGCTGCGGCTGGACGCGACGCAGGCGCAGGCCAGCCTTCAGGTGGTGAGCAAGCAACTCGACGAAGTACGGGCGAAGATCTCGCGGCTGGTCGCCGAGCGCGACGGTCTGCCCCGGCCGGCGATACCGGCCGAAATGTCGGCCCGGCTGGACGACGGCAATGTCAAGACGCTGCTCGCCTCCGAAGCCTCGCTGTTCAGGGCGCGGGTGACCGCGCGCGAGAGCCAGAAGGAGCTGTTGCAGAGCAAGGTGTCGCAGCTTGGCGAGGAGATCATAGGTCTCGAAGCGCAGGTCGCGTCCAAGGCCAAGCAACTGGAGCTGATCACCGGCGAGCTCACGGGCGTGCAGGAGCTCTTCGACAAGCGTCTCGTGCCGATCGCGCGGCTCACGGCCTTGCAGCGCGAGAGCGCCAGAATCGAAGGTGAACGCGGCCAGTTGATGTCAACCATCGCCGAGACCAAAACCAAGGTCGACGAGGCGAAGCTTCAGATGGTCAGGCTCGACCAGGATGTACGGACGGAAGTCGTCAAGGATCTCGGCGAGGCGCAGGGCAAGGAGGCCGAACTTAGCGAGCGGAGCATCGCGGCGCGCGACGTGCTCAACCGCATCGAGATGCGCGCACCGACGTCGGGCGTGATCCACCAGCTGAACGCCCACACCATCGGCGGCGTCATTCGCGCCGGCGACACCGTCATGGAGGTGGTGCCGGATTCCGACGATCTGCAGATCGAGGCCAAGTTGCAGCCGAATGACATCGACCAGGTGCGGAAGGGCCAGCAGGCTTTTGTCCGATTCTCGGCCTTCAACCAGCGTGTGACGCCGCAGTTGATCGGTCAGGTGTCGTATGTCTCGCCCGACACCACCAGCGACAAACAGACCAACATGTCCTATTTCACGGTCCGGATCATGCTGCCGGAAGAAGAGCGCCGGCGGCTGGCTGGGCTGCAGCTCTCCTCGGGCATGCCCGCGGAAGTGTTCATGCAGACCGGCAGCCGGACCATGCTCAGTTATCTGTTCAAGCCGATCCTGGACCAGTTCCAGCGCGCCTTTGTCGAGCGGTGAGGGGGCGATATCGGGTTGCTGCGAGGCTAAAACTTGCCACTCCAGATGGTATCGCTATATCAGGGCTTTGCTTTTGCCCTGTTCCCTGCGAGCCCCCTGATGACCACCACCACTGCCCCCGAATCCCAGCCGTTCCAGGCCGAGGTTGCCGAACTTCTGAACCTGATGGTGCACTCGGTCTATTCGGAGACCGACATCTTCCTGCGCGAGCTGATTTCGAACGCATCGGATGCCTGCGACAAGCTGCGCTATGAGGCGATATCAGCGCCCGAGCTGATTGCCGACGGCGCGCCGCCCAGGATCCGCATCGCGCCGAACAAGGCGGCCGATACGCTTTCCGTCGTCGACAGCGGCATCGGCATGGACCGGCAGGAGCTGATCGACAATCTCGGCACCATCGCACGCTCCGGCACGAAATCCTTTCTCTCCCGCCTGACCGAGGCCAAGGACGGCACCAATCTGATCGGCCAGTTCGGGGTCGGCTTCTATGCCGCGTTCATGGTTGCCGATCGCATCGTCGTCACCAGCCGCCGCGCCGGTTCGGATGAGGCTTTTGTCTGGTCGTCCTCGGGTGGCAGCGGGTTTGAAATCGCGCCTGCCAGCGAGGAGGACGCCGCGCGTGTCACGCGCGGCACCGAGATCGTCCTGCACCTGAAAAAGGATGCGGCGAAGTATCTGGAGACGTTCGAGATCGAGCGCATCGTCCGCGCCTGGTCCGACAACATCCAGTTTCCGATCGAACTGGTGCCGGAGGAGGGCGAGCCGCGCCAGATCAATTCGGCCAGCGCGCTGTGGCAGCGGCCGAAATCGGAGCTCTCGGCAGAGGACTACAAGCAGGCCTACCAGCAGATCGCCGGCGCGTTCGACGATCCCGCGATGACGCTGCATTATCGCGCCGAGGGCCGGCAGTCCTATGCGGTGCTGCTGTTTGCGCCGTCGACCAAGCCGTTCGACCTGTTCGATCAGTCGCGCAAGGGCAAGGTCAAGCTTTATGTCCGCCGCGTCTTCATCGCCGACGACGCCGATCTCTTGCCGGCTTACTTGCGCTTCATCCGCGGCGTGATCGA
The DNA here is from genome assembly GCF_018596315.1 of Bradyrhizobium sp. SRL28. Classification (GTDB taxonomy): domain Bacteria; phylum Pseudomonadota; class Alphaproteobacteria; order Rhizobiales; family Xanthobacteraceae; genus Bradyrhizobium. The sequence continues at coordinate 108,270 of NZ_JAHEAG010000013.1, forward strand.
CAGCGAGGATTTGCCGCTCAACATCTCCAGAGAGATGCTGCAGAACAATCCGCAGCTCACGCAGATCCGCAAAGCCGTGACCGGCCGCGTGATATCGGAGCTGGAAAGCCTCGGCGAGAAGGAGCCGGAAGCGTTCGAAAAAATCTGGGACGCGTTCGGCCCCGTGATCAAGGAAGGCATCTGGGAGGACTTTGAGCGCCGCGAGAAACTGTTAGGCTTGTCGCGCTTCACCACGACCAAGGGCGAGAAGCGCGCGCTCAAGCAATATGTCGAGGACCTCAAGCCGAATCAGACCGACATCTATTACCTGACCGGCGACAGCATCGAACGGCTGAAGGCGAATCCGAAGCTGGAATCCGCGACCGCGCGCGGCATTGAGGTGCTGCTGCTGACCGATCCGGTCGATGCGTTCTGGACCTCGGCGCCGCTCGATTTCGGCGGCAAGCCGCTGAAGTCGCTGAGCCAGGGCGATATCGATTTCGCCCTGATCCCGCTGCTGGATGACAAGGCCGAGGACAAGAAGGACGAGGCCGGCGCCGACGAAGCCATGACGATTGCGCTGATCAAGGACGCGCTCGGCGAGCGCGTCTCCGACGTGCGCGCCTCGCAGCGGCTGACCTCGAGTGCGTCATGCCTGGTTGCCGGCGGTGACGCGCATGATCGTATGCTCGAGCGGCTCTTGGCGATGCAGAACAAGGCTCCCACCACCAAGCCGATCCTGGAGATCAACATGCGCCATCCCCTGGTCGCGGCGATCGCCGGCGACAAGGATGCGGCCAAGGAACTGTCAAAGGATCTGTCGTTCCTGCTGCTGGAGCAGGCTCAGATCCTCGACGGCGAGTTGCCGGAAGATCCGGCGGCCTTTGCCAACCGGCTCAATCAGCTGGTGCTGCGGGGGATAGCGAAGGGGTAGGACGTTCAGCCGCACGGCTGAACCAGATTCCAATATCGGTCGTATCTGCTAGGAAGGTGCGAACCCCGGGGTAGCCCAGATCGCCATGACGACGCCTGACGGCACCGATATTTTCTACGGCTCGATCCCGGTCTTTCGCGGCTTTGGCAGCCTGATGGACCCGGCGATGTATTCGCCGTTGCCTGATGACTGGACCGTCGGCGTCGCCGATATCGTGGAATCGACCAAGGCGATCGCGAACCAGCGCTACAAGGCAGTCAACATGGCGGGTGCGGCCGTCATCGCGGCCGTCACCAACGCGCTCGACGGGCGCGAATTTCCGTTCGTGTTCGGCGGCGATGGCGCGAGCTTTGCGGTGTCGCCCGGCGACCTCGCGCGCGCCCGCGATGCGCTGGCGGCGACCGCGGCATGGGTCCGCGAAGATCTCGATCTGGTGATGCGGGTGGCGCTGGTGCCGGTCAGGGATATCCGCGCGCAGGGCCTCGACATCAAGGTAGCCCGCTTCGGCCCGTCGGCCAATCTGTCCTACGCGATGTTTTCCGGCGGCGGGTTGGGGTGGGCGGATGCCGCGATGAAGCGGGGCGAGTTTGCGGTGCCGGCGGCAGCGCCCGGCACGCAGCCCGATCTGTCCGGCCTGTCGTGCCGGTTCGAGGAAATGCCTTCCACGCGCGGGATCATTCTGTCCGTACTCGTGGTGCCTACCAAGGGCGCCGATCCACTCGCCTTCCGCAAGGTGATCGAAGACATCATCAGGCTGGTCGAACAGTCTCCGGATGCCGGGCGGCCGGTGCCGCCGGGCGGGCCGCCGCTGCGCTGGCCGCCGGCCGGCGTGGAGTATGAAGCGCGCGCCGCGCGCGGCGGGCCGCTGTTGAAGCGGCGCTCGATCGTGCTCGCGGTGACGCTGTGGGCCTATGTCGTGATGCGCTTCGGCATCAAGGTCGGCAATTTCGTGCCGAAGAATTACGTGCAGCAGGTGGTGGAAAATTCCGACTTCCGCAAATATGACGACGGCCTGCGGATGATCCTCGATTGCACGCAGGAGCTGGAGCGCGCGCTGGCGGAGCTTCTGGTCAACGCGGCCTCAGCGAGGGTCGTGCGCTACGGCCTGCACCGGCAGGACGCGGCGATGATGACCTGCTTCACGCCGTCGGTGATGCGCAGCGATCACGTCCACTTCATCGACGGCGCCCGCGGCGGGTATGCCTCGGCGGCGACAGCGCTGAAGGCGATGGCGGCGTAGTTTCAGGTCCCATGGTGTTCTCGAGCGAAGTGGTACCGGATTCCCGTAAGGTGCCGGCGGAGTAGATTTTACGAGCCCGGTTCAGCGAAATCGTCAATTACAACCAGTTTTCTTGCCGGGGTAATCCGCAAATCGGAGCAACCGGATATTTCTGGTTTCGATCACGTTGGTAGGTCCGCGCGACATGAATTCTCCGATGTCCGCTCCCGGCGGCAATGCGACAACCACGTTGAACGTGCCGCAAATGCGACCGGTCCTTTGTTCAGTCTCCCCGAAGTTTCTTGCGGGAAAGACGACTTTGTTGGCTACTCCAATTTCGACACCAATCGGAGCAGCCTGAAGGACAGGAGAAAAGACCACGTCACGGTACTCGGTGTTCCGCCTGATGTCGTTCCACAGGTGGTAGCGATCAGGGTCGATTTTTCCTATCAAGGCTGGGCCGACGAAGGCCCGTGCGGAAACTGCCGCGCAAAAACAACTGCCGATCGCAAGCAATGTGCCCACCATCGCCGCGCGGGTCTGAAGGCGGAATTTTCCGCCGGGATCTCGGTACAGCCGCAAGAAGACGACGGCGCTAATGGGAAGAAGTGCAAACGGGACGAGGGCGTAGGCAAACATCACTTTTGCGATAGCCCATCTATGAATGACGGTGTGCTGATAGAGCAGGAGCATATGTACGTAAAACGGGACCGTCACCAGAACCAGCATCGAGGCTATCGCGAAAATCGAGCGGCGTTCAACGGGATCGATCGCGAGACGAAGCGACAGTGCAAGCAATGTCGCCGTCACCAATGTGGCGCCAACGATTAACGGGAGAACATGTGGAAAGTACCATTCCGAATGCATCTCTATGAATTTCGCAGTGAAATTCGTAATCGGATGAGCGTCGGTCAGGTTCATCCGATAGGCGATCTTCCAAGCGAGCTCGTAAAGGGATGATGCCAATCCCTGGGTTCTGGCGATTGAGCCCGGCGTGAAAAATCGCCAAAACAGATAGATGCCGAAGGCGCTGGCCGGCAACAGCGCCAGACCCGCAAGCTGTCGTCGCGAAAAGCCTTCTATGAAGCCGAGGCGCGCGCCGGCCATGCGGATCAGCAGCCATGACGCGAAAAGCGTGTAGGACAGCCAGTCGACGAAAAACGCCAGATAGATCACGAGCAGCTGAATCGCGAGCAGGATATTCCGCTGACGTGGCGATTCCACTACATACGAAAGAGATTCGAGCAAAATGAACGCTGCCGCGTACAACAAGATCGCAATCGTAACGCAGTAGATTTGCGAGAAGAAGAACACCAGCCCGTGAGGATACAAGACCGGAAATGCGACGCCTACGGCGATGAATCCGCAAGCTGCAACGTGCAACGTATTGAGTCGGGCGATGTTGAAGGCGGTGAACGCCACCGCCAGCGCGATCATGCCGTGGGTCACCACATTGAACCAGTTGATCAACGGCACATTTGGTTCGATGTTCAATATCTGGGCGAGCAGATAAATCGGCACGAACGCGCCCGGTGGCCATGATTGATACAGCGTCACATCTGCCAGGGTCGGCGTTTCCACCGACAATGGCGAGTAGGGGGTCGCAAACCACATATTGAGCGGGCCGTTGGCCCACCAATTGTGCGCCCACATCCTGGCGCTGGAAGTCGTGACGTCGGCGTCGTATACCGGAATCTGGTCCAGATATGGAAAGCGGGTTCGCAGCACGAGCAGCCATAAGGCCGTCACCGCCAAAACGACCGTACTGACGACCGCAAACTTCAACCGCATATGAAAATCAGCCCTGCATCCGCATGCTGGATCACTACGGCTGCCATCATATTGGCTCAGCGACGCAAGATACAAGCGACGGAAACAAGACAACGAGTCTTGGAAGGCATTGGACCGGCTGAACGCCCCACTTCCAATCCAAAGACAAACGTAGCTACCCCAAGATCACCGTGTTGATTTCCCGGGCTTCCGATGGGTATGCGGCGGCGTACACGCCCTACCGCCCCACCCGCGTCCAGTTTTCGCCGCCGCAGAGCGCACCGACGCACCCCTCGACCTTGAGCGTATCCGGGCCCGCCACCGAGACACTGCTGGCATAGGTGCCGCCGTCATCGGCGTTGTAGATCTGGCCCGACCATTTGTTGGGCGCTATCGGCTGCATGCCGCTGAACAGCGGCAGGCCGATCATCGGCCGCTTCTTCAAGGCCGGATTGGGATTCTTGTCATCGACCTGCGGCTTGCCGGTGGCCGGATCGACCGGGTCTTTCAACCCGACGATCACGCCGCAGATGCCGCCGCCGCATTTGCTGATTTTCACCCGCGCGTCGCCGGCCTGGGTCAGCCAGACGCCGGTCGGCTCGCCGGCGCCTTGTGCCCAGACGGATGGTGCGGCCAGCAAGGCCGCTGAGATCGCGATGATGAAAGCCGTTCTGCAAGCCATGAATCATTCCTTCGAAAAAGCAGGCTTGCATAGCAACAAATCAGATTCGTGCAATGTGGCATTAAGTGCGATCCACTACCTGGGCGATCATTGACCCCAGCGGCTGAGTCGGATGGACAGCGCCGTGCCGAGGCCGTAAACGACCATCGCGAGGCCTGCCAGCGCGAACAGTGTCCATGCCGGCGCGCCCCCTGAGGCCAGCCACCAGCCGCCGCCCCCGACGATCAGCAATCTCGCGGTGCCGGCTATCACGGGGCCGCCGACCTTTGCTGCCCCCTGCGAAGAGAAATAGAGGCAGACGCCCATCCCGAAAAAGGCGAACGCCGGGCCCGCCCAGACCAGATAGGAAGAAGCCGCGGCGGTGACGCCGGGATCGCTGGTGAACAGCGAAACCCAGAGCGTCGGCATCACTGCGACGATCAGTCCGATGGCGCCCACGGTGATGGCGGAAGCAGTGCCCGCTATCCACGCCACCTGCCGCGCGCGCGTCACGAGCCCAGCGCCCATCGCCATGCCGACCATCGGCACCGAGGCGACGCCGAAGGCGAATGCGATCGGCGTCAGCAGGAATTCCAGCCGCGAGCCCATGCCATAGCCGGCCAAGGTCTCGGTGCCGTAGCCGGCGAGGATTTTGGTGAAGATCAGCACCGTCAGCACGGTCTGCAGCGGCGACAGGCAGGCCACCGCGCCGACCTTGAGGATGTCGAAGAACATGTCGCGCTGGAATCTGAAGCCCTTGAAGCTCAGCGTCAGCCGGCTGCGGCCGCTGACGAGGTACCAGGCCAGGAACACCGCCCCCAGCGTAAAAGCTGCAAGCTGGCCCGCGGCGACGCCGCTCATGCCGAATTTCGGCAGGCCGAACAGCCCGAGGCCCAGCGCGCCGCCAACCGTGATCTGCACCAGCGCGGTGCCGATCAGGGTCACCGATGGAATCCGCATGTCGCCGGTGCCGCGCACCACCGAGGCCAGCGTGTTGACCAGCCAGATCGCGATCGCGCCGGAGAACAGCACGTGCGAATATTGCATGGCCTGCTCGAGCACGCCGCCGCGCCCGCCGAGCAGCGTGTAGAATGCGCGGCCAAAAATCAGCATCATCGCGGTGAAGATGATTCCGGCGCAGGCGCCGATCATCGCGGCATGCAGCGCCAGCGTCGCCGCGCGGTCGCGATTCCCCGCGCCGATCGCCCGGCTGATGGCGGAGGAAACGCCGCCGCCCATCGCGCCCGCCGACATCATCTGCGTCAGCATGACGAAGGGAAACACCAGCGCGATGCCGGCGAGCGGCTCGGTGCCGAGCCGGCCGATATAGGAGGTCTCGGCGATGGCAACCAGCGTCGTGCCGGTCATGGCGATCGCATTGGGCAGCGTGAGCTTCAACAGCGTCGGCAGGATCGGCGAGGTCAGGAGCGCATTGGTCGGCGTTGACGGAACTGCGGCGGAGCGCATGTCGAGCGGGGCGTCCATGGTCATGCGTCACGTCATCCAAATCGAATAGATTATGGCTGACATATTATCGGGCCGAAGCAACGCAAGCTACCCGCTGCGAATGCAGGGGTTACCACGGCAGGCCGCATAGGTCGATGACGCCGTCGCGCGGCTTGCGGGTAAAATCGAACACGAACGGCGCCATCGCCTCGAAACGTATCCGTCCCTGCGGCTGTTCGGCATAGACCTCGCCCTGGAAGCGATGCCAGCCGCGCGCCTGGTAGAACGCTTCGTTGTGCGGCTCGCAGAACAGCATCGCAAACCTGACAGCTTCGTGATCGCGCATGGTCCTGATGGCGGCGTTCAGCGCCAGCGAGGCGTAGCCCCGTCCCCGGCAATCCGCCCGCGTCGAAACGCCGCCGATGCCGCCGATATGAACCTTGCGTCCGTCCCAGATGGCGTCACGGAAGTAGATGCCGACATGGCAGGCAAGCCCCGGCTGGGCCGCGTCCTCGGGGGCGTCAATCAGCACGCGCAGGTCGGCATGCGCCCATTTGACGTGACCCCACGAGAGCTTTTCGACCACATGAGCGGGCCAGACCGCCTGCATCAGCGGTTCGGCCCGCGGCCGTGATGCGTCCCCGTTCAGGACGTCGATCTCGATACTCATGTTCATTCCCTCGTCGCAGCGCCCCTGTCCGTCATACGCTGGGGGCGGAGGGCCGTTACGCAAGAGCCCTCCCGTTTTTCCAAAATGCGGTGTTTAAGACCGATGGAACCTTCTATAAGGGTTCCCGTTAGACTTCGTCTCCCATCAGTTCGGACATCACCCCATGACCTTCACGCTGCCCAATCTTCCCTATTCCCACGACGCCCTTGCGCCCCACATGTCCAAGGAAACGCTGGAATACCACCACGACAAGCATCACCAGGCTTACGTGACCAACGGAAACAACGCGATCAAGGGGACCGAATTCGAAGGCAAGTCCCTGGAGGAGATCGTCAAGGGTTCGTTCGGCAAGAATCCGGCCGTATTCAACAATGCCGGCCAGCACTACAACCATCTGCACTTCTGGAACTGGATGAAGCCGAATGGCGGCGGCAGCAAGCTGCCGGGCCGTCTGGAAAAGAAGATCACCGAGGACCTCGGCGGTCTCGACAAGTTCAAGGCCGATTTCGCCGCCGCCGGCGTCGGTCAGTTCGGCTCCGGCTGGTGCTGGCTGTCGGTCAAGAACGGCAAGCTCGAAATCTCCAAGACCGCGAACGGCGAAAGCCCGCTGGTCCATGGCGCGACGCCGATCCTTGGCTGTGACGTCTGGGAGCATTCCTACTACATCGACTATCGCAACCGCCGTCCCGACTATCTGAAGGCGTTCTGCGATCACCTGATCAACTGGGAATACGTCGACGAACTGTACGGCAAGGTCTGATTCCAGGCAGGATCAAAGCCTGCGATTTCGAGGGGCGGTGGCTGCGGCTGCCGCCCCTTTTTCGTTGGGCGTAGGCCTGATCCTTGCAGGGATCGCTGCTAACAGGCACAAGCGGTTTGCCGGGGCGACTTCGCCGATCTGGGAAAATGCTGCGATGAGCTATTTGCTGGTCTTTATCGGTGGCGGTCTCGGCTCGACGTTGCGCCATCTCATCAACGTCATCTGCGCCCGCTGCCCCGGTACGGGATTTCCCTGGGGCACCTTCATCATCAACATCACGGGCTCGACCGTGATGGGGCTGATCGCAGGCTATCTCGCCTTCAAGGGCGAGGCATCGCAGCCCTGGCGGCTGTTTTTGATGACCGGCATCCTCGGCGGCTACACCACGTTTTCGGCGTACTCGCTCGATGCGGCGCTGCTCTACGAGCGCGGCGAACTCACATCAGCGGCGCTTTACGTCATAGGCTCGGTCGTGCTCTCGATTGCCGGACTGTTTGCCGGCCTTGCGCTGGTCCGCCAGTTCACCTGAACGAATGGTCCGTGCGGGTAGAGCCGCGTGACGTCGTCGCATGGGCATGCCCCGGGATGCGCATGGGTATCGGCCAGCTTCCGTTTGCGTCGCCAGCATGGCGGGACTAAGCAGGGACGGAATAGCATCACTCCTCCGACTCATCGCCCTTGTCAGAATCTCCGATAAAAGACCCGGCGCCTGCCGATGACGGCGAGACGCGTCCAAAGCGCGCCCGCAAGCCGGTGGGCTGGTCGATGATCGTGATCGGTGCGCTGGTCGCGGTTTGTGCAGGCCTGGTCTGGCGGCGCGACGGCATCGATGGCGTGCTCAAGATCCTCACGCATGATCTCTGGCTGTTCGGGGAAATCATGCCGCGCGTGCTGGCCGGCTGCCTGCTCGGCGGCTTCATCGCGGAAATTCTGCCGCACGAGAAAGTCTCGCGGGCGCTGGGGCCGAACTCGGGCCTGAAGGGATTGCTGATCGGAACGGCGTTCGGCGCAATCCTGCCCGGCGGTCCCTTCACTGCCTATCCGGTGGCGGCGGCGCTGCTCACCGTCGGCGCCGATTTCGGCGCCACCATCGCGATGGTGGTGAGCTGGACGCTGATCGGCTACGGCCGCGCGGTCGCCTGGGAGCTGCCGATCCTCGGCACCGAGTTCACGCTGTGGCGGATCGTGATCTCGCTGCCGATCCCGGTGCTGGCAGGCTGGCTCGGCCGCTTTGTCTTCGTGCGGATGTATCCGAAGGGCGAGCCCTCGTGACGGCGTCGGCGCTGATCATCGACATCACCCTGTGGGGCTCGGTCTTGATCCTCGGCTTCATGGCCTGGCAGCGCGGGCGCGTCGTGCTGGTGTCGTCGGTGCGCGAAGGCAGCATGGACTTCATCAACATCGTGCCGCGCATTGCGCTCGGCGTGATCGGCTCGGGCTACATCGCCGCCGTCATTCCGGCGGAAGTCATCACCGGCTGGCTCGGCCCTGACAGCGGCTGGTTCGGCGTCTTGACCGCGGTGATCGCCGGCGCGGCAACCCCTGGAGGACCGGTGGTCGGTTTCTCGATCGGCGCTGTCGCGTTGAAAGTCGGCGGCGGCTCGCCGCAGGTGATCGCCTACGTCGTCGCCTGGGCGCTGTTCGCCTTCCAGCGCATGATCTTGTGGGAAATCCCGTTCATGCCGGCCCGCTTCGTCTGGTTTCGCGCGGCAGTGTCAGTGCCGTTTCCGTTCCTGGCGGCGGCGATCGCGATGGTGATCGGGAAGCCGTGAAGCCGCGCGCACAGGGTGTGCCCGACGGGTTCTTAACACCAGAGGCTGCTAGTACCCCGTAGTTCTCCGGATGAAGCGCGTTGTTCCGCCCTTGAACCTCGGATATGAATCCCCGCCGGGTGGGCCAGCCTTAAAGGGGTGCATATGAAGAAGGGTGACGTAACGTGCCCAAACTGCGGAGCCGGTTTCAGACGGCTTGAGCTTTCGTCACAGGTTGGGGCCAAGGGCGAATATCACTGCCCTGCCTGCGATATGGCGCTGGAGGTCATGGACGGAAGCAAGCTCGTTGCCTATCGCCTCACGATCCAGCCTTCCACTCGGGCCTTGAGGGCCTAGCGGAGCCGCCTGCCTTGCTCTGAAATTCAGACGGCCCCTGCCAGCCACATTAATTGTCCTGCCCCACGGGCAGCGGCCATAGCCAGCCAACGAAACACAAGCAAACCTATTTAAAAGTCTTATGACAGGGGCCGCCCCGGTTGGCGGCCTCCTTGCAGGCGCCTGCCCAATTAATTCCACTTGTCCGGTGGTGTCTCAGTTTGAAATCTCAGCGGCGTCGGCGGCGTTCGCCTTCCAGCGCACGATCCTCTGGGAAGTTCCTTTCATGCCGGCCGGTTCGTCTGGTTTCGCGCGGTGGTCTCGCTGCCGTGTCTTCGTACCTCCGGTAGGAATCGCGGCCCGGGAACCGGCGCCCTATCTTCATCGTTAACAACTTATGAAAACCATTGCCGCCACCTTTGTTGCGCTGTTCGTTTTGTGGGTCGTTGACGTCAACTTCAACGGCGCCCGTTACACCGACGCTGCCATGCGGATGATCCGATCTGCAGCCTCATCGATTGGTGTTCGAAATTAAGGCCGCCTCAGTTTTGGGAGTGGTTTCAGCTGGACGCGGTGGTGTCGCGGCGCACGCCAGCCGACGAGTATGACCTGCGCCAAAATCCTGATCCCGAGCAGCGCCAGCCACGCCGCGCATAGCAGGGCCAGCGGATGAGACAAGGTGCCCGTCGCTGGCCACAACTCCCACATCCAATAGGCTTGAGCGATCCCGGGCAGCAAGAATGTGAAGACCAGCCCCGTGGCGCTGGTGCCGACGGGAACCATCATAAGGGTGCCCAGATGGATCACCGGGGCGAGCCAGACGAGCAGGACTTCGCAAATTCCGGCGAGCAATACCCAGTTCAGGCTCTGCAGAGAATGCGTGAGGGTGTAAGCGCCGACGAAAATGACGACGGTGCCGACGAAGCCGTCTGGCTTGAAATAGAAAACGGCAAACCCACCCATGGCCATAGCTAGCGTGTCGATCAACCACTCGCGCAGCTTGCTGTCGCGCTCGGGATCGGCAGGACGTTTAGCGGGATTGGGATTCTCGGTCATCACGGGGATTGGTCGCCGCGGTCGACGACCGCGTTCGAGCGGCGCGGGTCCGGCTTCTTCCGGGCGACCTACCAATGCCTGTGTTGCCTGCCAGGCAAATCACGCCACCGCTTGGTCCAGTATCCGGCGTAAAAATATTCCCCTTTTGTTCTCGTGCAAATCAGTTCATCTATGCGCCGTCCCACCCGGCAAGAGGGGCGGCTCGCGATCGTCACGAAACGCGCGGTGGGATGCGCTGGACGCGGAAGCCATGACTGACGAGGCTGGCATGACGCGTACGGCGAAGTCGTGTGGTTCTGACGCCGCGGTGCTGGCGTCAAGTTGGCGGTTGCGCATCGATCCTATCGGATCGAGCGCGGTGTCCCGCCGACGACGGTGGCAAGAAAGCCGTTCACCGGGGAGAGCACGAAGTAAGCCGTAAAGCCACTGCGCAGGGAAGGCCGGGATGCTCCGCCTGTACCTGTATGCTCGTGTGCGTTTCTTTTGTGCGCATTTGCACACGAGACCGCGGGTGCAGCGTGCACCCGGTCTTCCCTGCGCCCTCTCTCTTTCGAGAGGGTGAAATCGAAGCAAAGCTCGGGCGAATTTCGTCGCGAGAACGCCGCCTCATATTCAGTTGTCATCGTCCGCCTTGTGCGCAATTGCGCACTGGGGCGGACGATCCAGTATTCCAGAGGCGCCAGTGATTGAATCGAGAAGCCGCGGCGTACTGGATGCCCCGCCTTCGCGGGGCATGACAGGCAGGGGTGCGTGGACTCCCGTAATGTTATAATATAACGTATGTCCATGCCTCACGCCCATTCCCACGACCACGCGCATCATCACCACAGCCACGCCCATTCCCATGGCCCGGCGACGCCACATCCGGCGCAACCGGCTCCCTGGTCGATCCTGCGCATGACCGTGGCAGCCCGCCTTGCCGCGGCGCTCGCGGTCAGCGCCGCTCTGTGGGCCGTTGTGCTTGTCGCGATGAGGTGAGCATGGCCGCGCAGCTCAAATTCCACAACGTCACGCTGGGCTACGACCGGCATCCGGCGGTGCATCACCTCAACGGCGAGGTGGCCGCGGGCGCGCTGGTGGCGGTGATCGGGCCGAACGGCGCCGGCAAGTCGACGTTGTTTCGCGGGCTCGCCGGCATTTTGAAACCGCTCTCGGGGTCGATCGATCTCGGCGGCCTCGATATTCGCGACATCGCCTATCTGCCGCAGAGCGTCGACATCGACCGCAGCTTTCCGATTTCGGTGTTCGATCTGGTCGGCACTGGCCTGTGGCGCTCCACCGGATTTTTCGGCGGCATGGGCAAGGCGGAGCGGGAGAAGATCACCAAGGCGCTCGCCGCCGTCGGCCTCAACGGATTTGAGAACCGCTCGATCGGCACGCTCTCCGGCGGCCAGATGCAGCGCATGCTGTTCGCGCGCGTGCTGCTGCAGGATGCGCGCCTGATCGTGCTGGACGAGCCGTTCAATGCCATCGACACGAAGACCTCGGCCGATCTGCTCGGGCTGGTGAAGCGCTGGCACGGCGAAGGCCGCACCGTGCTGGCGGCGCTGCACGACATGGAGCTGGTGCGCGATCATTTCCCGGAAACCTTGCTGCTCGCGCGCGGGCCGGTGGCGTGGGGCGCGACCGCCGAGGTGCTGACCGCGGAAAACCTGATGGTCGCGCTGCGGATGTGCGAGGCGTTCGACGACAGCGCCGCCGCCTGCGTCGACGATATGCCCTCGCAGGCCGCGTGATGCTCTACGACGCGCTGATCGCGCCCTTCACCGAATTCGAGTTCATGCGCCGCGCGCTCGCCGCCGTGATCGCGCTCGCGCTGGGCGCTGCGCCGATTGGCGTATTTTTGATGCTGCGGCGGATGAGCCTCGTCGGCGACGCGATGGCGCATGCGATCCTGCCGGGCGCGGCGATCGGCTTCCTGGTCTCCGGTATCAACCTGTTTGCGATGACGACGGGCGGGCTGATCGCAGGCTTCACCGTCGCGATCCTTGCCGGCGTGGTGGCACGCACCACCGAGCTCAAGGAAGACGCCTCGCTCGCGACCTTCTATCTGGTGTCGCTCGCGCTCGGCGTCACCATCGTCTCGGTCAAGGGCACCAATATCGACCTGCTGCATGTGCTGTTCGGCAACATCCTGGCGATGGACGACCAGACGCTGCTGGTGATCGCCTTCAACGCCACGATTACGCTGCTGGTCATGGCCGTGATCTTCCGGCCGCTGGTGATCGAATGTGTCGACCCGATATTCCTGCGCACCGTCTCTCGCGCCGGTGCGCCCGCGCATCTGGCGTTCCTGGCGCTGGTCGTGATCAATCTCGTCAACGGCTTTCACGCGCTCGGCACGCTGCTCGGCGTCGGCCTGATGATCCTGCCCGCCGGCATCGCGCGCTTCTGGTCGCGCGACATCACCGGCATGATCTGCATCGCGGTCGCCAGCGCGATCGTCTCCGGCTATGCCGGGCTGGTGCTGTCGTTTCAGACCAAGATTCCTTCGGGACCTGCAATTATTCTGATTGCTGCGGGGATTTACGTGGTCTCGCTATTGTTTGGCCCCGTCAGCGGCCTGGTCCGGCAGATGTTCCCCGGCCGTCACCTCGAGGCGTAGTCATGATCCGGCTCTGGCTCATCGCTCTCACTCTGATCGCGGCTGTTGGTCCGGCCCGCGCCGCGGATCGCCTCAACGTCGTCGCCAGCTTCTCGATCATCGGCGACTTCGTCCGCAATGTCGGCGGCGATCGTGTCAACGTGACAACGCTGGTCGGTCCCAACAGCGATGCACATGTCTATGTGCCGACGCCTTCGGATACAAAAAAAGTGGCGGATGCGAAGCTCGTCTTCGTCAACGGTCTCGGCTTTGAGGGCTGGTTGTCGCGGCTGGTGAAATCCGCCGGCGGCAAGGCTTCTGTCGTGACCTCGACATCTGGCATTGCGCCGCTCAAGCTCGGTTCGGAGGCCGATCCGCACGCCTGGCAATCGGTTGCGAACGCGAAGATCTATGTCGCCAATATCCGCGATGCGCTGGCTGCGGCTGCTCCTTCGGACGCCGAAGCGTTCAAATCCGGGGCGAGTGCCTATCTGGCCGAGCTCGATGCGCTGGAGCGCGAGGTGCGCGAGGGGATCGCGAAAATTCCGGAGAACCGCCGCAAGGTGATCTCGACCCACAATGCCTTCGGCTATTTCGCCACCGCCTATGGCGTCGAATTCATCGCGCCGCTCGGCGTCTCGACCGAATCCGAGGCCAGCGCCCGCGATATCGCAAGGATCATCACCCAGGTCAGGACCGCCAGAATACCGGCGGTGTTCCTCGAAAATATCAGCGATCCCCGCCTGATGGGCCGGATCTCGGCCGAGACCGGCGCCAGGGTCGGCGGAACGCTCTATTCGGACAGCCTGACGGCCGAAAAGGGCGATTCTCCCACTTACATTGCAATGGTCAGGCACAATATAAAGGCCTTGACCAGCGCGCTGAGCCCATAGGGCAGGGGCCTCCCTGCTTGCTCGTGCGATCATTCCGCTCCGGAGTTATTATGTCTGAACTTTCATCCCAAAAAATTCCAGTGACCGTGCTGACGGGCTATCTCGGCGCCGGCAAGACCACGCTGCTCAACCGCATCCTGTCGGAAAACCACGGCAAGAAGTACGCCGTCATCGTCAACGAATTCGGCGAGATCGGCATCGACAACGACCTCATCATCGGCGCCGACGAAGAGGTGTTCGAAATGAACAATGGCTGCGTCTGCTGCACCGTGCGCGGCGACCTCGTGCGCATCATGGACGGCCTGATGAAGCGCAAGGGCAAGTTCGACGCCATCATCGTCGAGACCACGGGATTGGCGGACCCGGCCCCGGTGGCGCAGACCTTCTTCGTCGACGAGGACGTGCAGAAGAACGCCCGGCTCGACGCGGTCGTGACGGTGGCTGATGCAAAGTGGCTGAGCGACCGTCTCAAGGACGCTCCCGAGGCCAAGAACCAGATCGCGTTCGCAGACGTAATCGTGCTGAACAAGACCGATCTCGTTTCCAAGGCCGAGCTGGCCGAAGTCGAGGCCCGCATCCGCGGCATCAATCCGTATGCAAAGCTGCACCGCACCGAGCGCTGCAAGGTCGCGCTGTCGGACGTGCTGGAGCGCGGCGCGTTCGATCTGGATCGCATCCTGGAGATCGAGCCGGAATTCCTCGACGCCGGCGACGGCCACGATCATCACCACGATCACCATCATGGCCATGACCACCACCACGATCACAGCCATAGCCATGGCGGGCTGAAGCATTATCACGACGAGGACATGCAATCGCTGTCGCTGCGGTCGGACAAGCCGCTCGACCCCACCCTATTCATGCCGTGGCTGCAAAACCTCGTCGCCACCGAGGGCCAGAAGATTTTGCGCTCGAAGGGCATCCTCGCCTTCACCGACGACGACGATCGCTATGTATTCCAGGGCGTGCATATGATGCTGGAGGGCGATCACCAGCGGAAGTGGAAGGACGGCGAGCCGCGCGAAAGCCGCGTCGTCTTCATCGGCCGCGAATTGCCGGAGCAGAAGATCCGCGACGGTTTCGAAAGCTGTATCACGACGTGATGAAAGAGTTTGATCCGGGCGAAATGCCCTCCATCGCTTCCCTCACCGACAAGGTACGGGCGTTGCCTGTCGGCATGCCCGTCACGTCGATTCATTTCCTCGGTGACACCGCGGTGTTCATCGGCGCCGAGGAAAACGCCGCGATGGCCAATGAGGCGGGTGAAGTCTCGACCGTCGCCGTTCATGGCGGCGCCGTGCTGTGCGCGGCGTCCGACGGCAAGCGCATCGTCACCGGCGGCGACGACGGCAAGCTCGTTGCGCTGAATGCGAAGGGCGAGACGTCGGCACTGGCGACCGATACAAAACGGCGCTGGATCGACAATGTCGCGCTGCATCCCGATGGCGCCGTGGCGTGGTCGGCGGGCAAGACCGCGTTTGTCCGCAGCGGCAAGGGTGAGGAGAAGAGCTTTGATGCTCCCTCGACCGTCGGCGGACTGGCCTTCGCGCCGAAGGGCCTGCGCGTAGCGATCGCCCATTACAATGGCGTGACGCTGTGGTTTCCCAACATGGCGGCGAAGCCGGAATTTTTGGAATGGGCCGGCTCGCATCTCGGCGTTACCTTCAGCCCCGACAACAAATTCCTGGTCACCACCATGCATGAGCCGGCGCTGCACGGCTGGCGGCTTGCCGATAACCGGCACATGCGAATGAGCGGCTATCCCGGCCGCGTCCGCTCGATGTCGTGGAGCGTGGGTGGCAAGGGGCTCGCCACCTCCGGCGCCGACACCGTGATCATCTGGCCGTTCACCAGCAAGGACGGTCCGATGGGCAAGGAGCCGGCGATGCTGGCGCCATTGCAGGCACGCGTCTCCATGGTCGCCTGTCATCCGAAGCAGGACATCATGGCGACGGGCTATAGCGATGGCACCGTATTGATCGTGCGGCTCGAGGACGGCGCGGAAATTCTGGTGCGCCGCAATGGCAGCGAGCCGGTCTCGGCGCTGGCCTGGAACGCCAAGGGCACGCTGCTGGCCTTCGGCACCGAGGACGGCGACGCCGGGATCCTGGAATTCTAGGCGCCTCGGACAGGTCCAGTTCCCCACGGAACCATGCGCCTTGCCGGCCGTTGACTTCACGAACAATTTCGTGGGGTTGAACAATGCCTGCCGATGACCGCCAACGCGAATACCGACGGGAAATGCTGCTCGCGTCCGCGCTGATCGCGGCCGGGCTGGTCATATCGGCGCTTGCGCTGACCGCTCTCACCGCGCGCGATCCCCAGCAAATCGCGCAGGCGACGCCGCCTACGCAATCGACGCCGGGCGCGGAAACGAAGCCGTCCGCGCCATCCGAACCGGCCACGACCGGCCAACGGCCATCGGACATTCCGCCGCAACCGGCCCGTCCCGACGCAGACGCGCAGAAGGCGGGCGCTCAGCCCGCGCTGCCGCCGGCGCCGGCCGAGAAGGTTGCGCCGCCGATTCGCGAGAAGTGATCCCACTTCCGTCACGCCAATTGTGCAATCGCAAAATCGTGGGCTGGCGAAACCGGCGGTACGCGTCCTGACGCATCAATGTGCAGGAATGTGACCTCATCCGCTCGTATCAATTTGTATGAGGGGCGCCGCCTTCGAACGCCTTGTGTTGATCCCCAACAAGCGGTTAGGCTTGCTGCAATAACAGCCGGCAACCCAAATAACAGCCGGTCAGGGAGTGACGCATGCGTGAGTTAACGCCTGAAACGATCACGGACGCCGTGCTCGACCAGATGGCGACGACGCCGGACCCGCGCCTGAAGACGATCATGGCGTCGGCGGTCAAGCACCTCCATGCCTTCGCCCGCGAGGTCAATCTGACGCCGGCGGAATGGATCAAGGGCATCGAATTCATGACCGCCGCCGGCAAGATGTGTTCGCCGGAACGGCAGGAATTCATCCTGCTGTCCGACACGCTCGGCCTCTCTGCGCTCGTCAACGGCCTGCACGACGCCACCGCCCTCGAGGAAGCCACCCATACCAGCCTGCTCGGTCCATTTTACCGCGAGGCCACGCCGACGCTCGCCGCCGGCAGTTCGATCGCCAAGAACCCGAAGCCGGGCAGCGAGTGCGTGCTTTATGGCCGTGTCACCGATGCCACCGGCAAGCCGGTCGCCAACGCCACCATCTCGATCTGGCAAACCGGCGCTGACGGCCTCTATGACATTCAGGCGAGCGCGACGTCGGTCGACTATCGCGGCGTGTTCGCAACCGATGCTGATGGCGTCTATGTGCTGCGCACTGTGAAACCACTCGGATACTCGATCCCGATGGATGGGCCGGTCGGTGCCATGGTGAAGGCGCAGGCGCGGCATGGCATGCGGCCGGCGCATATTCACTTCCTGGTCGGCGCGCCGGGCTATCGCGAACTGGTCACGGCGCTCTATCTGCGCGACGATCCGCATCTGGCTGACGATGTCGTATTCGGCTCGTCCGGCGATCTCGCCGTCGACGTGGCGGCAAACGACCCGGACTGTCCGATCAAGGGCATGCCGAGCATCCGCTTCGACATGCGGGTTTCGCGTGAAAGCGAGGCCGACAAGACCAGCGGGCGCGTCGGCGCCGATCCGTCGGCGATCATGAAAAAATCGGCCAGAAACGAAGCCGCGCCGGTGGGAGCCAAATAATCTCGGTCTGAACTAACCATTCGCAGCGACCGGACGGAGATCCGGCGGAATCGAAATGACTGATAACAACGACAAATGAGGGGGACGCAATGAAACGCAGGACATTCCTTGGCGGTGCGATGGCCGTCGCAGTGGTTGGGCAGGGCTCGCGCGCGCTGGCGCAGCAGCCGCCGATCAAGATCGGCATGTCGATGCCGCAAACCGGCGGTCTTGCCGGCGGCGGCAAGGCTTCGCTGCTCGGCATCGAAATCTGGCGCGACGACATCAATGCCAAGGGCGGCCTGCTCGGCCGCAAGGTCGAACTGGTCGTCTATGACGACAAGTCGAGCGCATCAGAGACGCCGGCGATCTACGCCAAGCTTGTCGACGTCGACAAGGTCGATCTCCTGTTCGCGCCTTACGCGACCGTGCCGACCGCGCCGATCATGCCGTTCGTCAAGCAGCGCGGCCTGCTGCTGATGGGGAATTTCTCGTTCCAGGTAAACAGCAAGGTCGGCCACGACATGTGGTTCAACAATGCGCCCTGGGGCCCGGCCGACAGCTGGGCGGCCTCGTTCCTCGATCTGGCGCAGAAGGCCGGCGGCAAGAGCATGGCGCTGCTCACGGCGGACCAGGAATTCGCGCAAAACCTCGCGCTGACCGCACGCGACGTCGCCAAGAAGCGCAACATACCGGTTGTCTTCGACCAGTCCTATCCGCCGAACACGGTGGAATTCGCTTCCATCATCCGCGCGCTCAAGGCCGCCAAGCCCGACATCGTCTATGTCGCGTCGTATCCGCCCGACTCGGCCGGCATCCTGCGCGCCGTGAACGAGATCGGGATCGGCGACGACGTCAAGATCTTCGGCGGCGGCATGGTCGGCCTGCAGTTCGCGGCCGTGATGTCCAATCTGGGTTCGCTGCTCAATGGCGTCGTGAACTACAATACCTGGCTGCCTGAATCGAGCATGTATTTCGACGGCACCAAGGCGTTTTTCGACACCTATACCAAGCGCGCCATCGAGGCCAAGGTCGATCCACTCGGTTACTATCTGGCGCCGTTCGGTTATGCGATGGGACAGATGATCGATGCGGCGGTCGGTGCGACCAAGTCGCTCGACCAGAAGGGCATCGCCAAATATCTGCGCGATAACGAGCACAAGACCATCGTCGGGCCGATCGCGTTTTCGGCAGATGGCGAGCGCAAGGAAACGGCGACGCTACAGGCACAGTTCCGGGGCGTGAAGGACAAGGACATCGAACAGTTCCGGTCCTCCGGCAAGCAGGTGATCCTGTTCCCCGAGAAGCTGAAGACTGGAAGTCTCATCAGTCCCTTCGAGGCTGCTCGAAAGTAGGCCTCGTGGCTTTTCCGGCTCGGAGCCAAGGGGGAACCTGACGTGTTTTCGATGGACCTGCTGCTTGGCGCAGTGGTGCTTGGGGTGCTGCTCGGCTGCTTCTATGCAGCCGTCAGCGTCGGGCTATCCGTCTCGTTCGGATTGCTCGACGTTCCCCATGTCGCGCATCCGGCGTTCCTGGTGCTCGCCGCCTACGGCGTGTACCAGCTCAACGAAAGCTACGACATCGACCCGTTGCTGGCCGGTCTCGCGATCACGCCGCTGTTTTTCGTGTTCGGCCTGCTGGCCTACCGCGTTTATTACGAGACCTTCGAGCGGCGCGGCAGCGACGCCGGCGTGCGCGGCATCGCGTTTTTCTTCGGCATCGCCTTCATCATCGAGGTGCTGATCATCCTGCAATTCGGCGTCGACCAGCGCTCGGTTTCAGCGACCTATATCGGCAAGTCCTGGCGGTTCGGCGAGTTTCGGATACCGATCCGGCAGCTCGTCGCGTTCGCGGTGGCGCTGGCGCTGACGGTGCTGCTGGCGGTGTATCTGTCGAAAACCTTCATGGGTCGCGCGATCCGCGCGGTCGCGCAGGACGAGGAGGCGCTGCGGCTGATGGGCGCCAATCCGGTCCGCATCAAGCAGTTTGCCTTCGGCATCGCCACCGCCGTGCTCGGAATCGCCGGCGCGCTCCTGATCATCGTGGCTCCGATCGAACCGACGCTCGACCGGGCCTATATCGGCCGGACGTTCTGCGTCGTCGTCATGGCTGGGCTCGGCAGCATCAGCGGCACGCTGATTGCTGCCATCATCCTCGGCGTCGCCGAAACCATCGTGCTGACCATGTTCGGCGCGTCCTGGGCGCCGGCGATCTCGTTCGCGATGCTGCTCGCCGTGCTTGCCGTGCGCCCGCAAGGACTGCTCGGCCGATGATGAAGCATCGCAACAGCATCGCATTCTGGGCCGGCGTGGCCATCTTCCTCGTCGCCGTCCTGTCGATGACCCAGATCGTCCGCAACGAGTATCCGTTCTTTGCGGGCTACGTCATCCTGCAGTTCATCGCCCTCGCGGTCGCCTGGAGCATCCTCGGCGGCTATGCCGGTTACGTCAATTTCGGCACCAACGCCTTCTTCGGCGTCGGCGTCTACACCGCGGTAGCCCTGTTCAAGGCGACAGGGGCGCCGCTCGTGGTGCAGATCGCAGCAGCCGCTGTCATCGGCATGCTGCTCGGCTTTGGCGTTGGCCTGTTGACCCTGCGGATGCGCGGCATCTTTTTCTCGATCGCGACGATTGCACTGGCGATCATCATTGAGACCTTTGTAATGAATTGGCGGTTCGTCGGCGGTGCGGCCGGCATCCAGCTACAGCGGCCGCCGGTGACGGCGCCGTTCGACAGTTACGTGAAGATGCTGTTTTTCGTGCAGGCGATCCTGGTGGTGATTGCCGTCGGGATCGCGCGCTACATCCAGAATTCCCGGATGGGCCGCGGCCTGCAGGCACTTCGGGATGATGAACTCGCTGCCGAATGCACGGGTGTGCCGACATTGAAGCTCAAGCTGGTGGCCTGCATGATCTCGGGCGCACTGATGTCGGCCGTCGGAGCGCCGGCTGCAATGTATCTGCAGTACGCCGACCCGTCCTCCGCATTCAATCTCACTTATTCCGTCTCGGCGCTTGCTATGTCGCTGATCGGCGGCACCGCGCACTGGATCGGCCCTGTGCTCGGCGCCATCCTGCTAGGCTCGACGCAGCAGTTCCTTGCCGTGACCATATCCTCGGAAATCAACGTGCTGGTGCTCGGCATCATGCTGGTGCTGTTCGTGGTCGGCGCGCCGAAGGGCATCATCGGGTTGCTACGGCCGCGCTATCGTCTGCGCGCGGGAGGCAAGCCATGACGGTAACAGCCGCGCCCGACGCGCCCCTGCTGCAAGTCGGAACCCTTACCAAGACTTTTGGCGGCTTCACCGCGCTCGACAATATCAGCGTCGATATCAGGAAAGGCGAACGCTTCGGCCTGATCGGCCCGAACGGCTCCGGCAAGACCACGCTGATCAACTGCATTTCCGGCGCGCTGCGTCCGCAGGTCGGCAGCGTGGTGTTCTGCGGCGAGGACATTACCCAATTGCCGCCGCATCAGCGCGCACGCCGCGGCATCGCCCGTAGCTTCCAGATTCCGCGGCCGTTCAAGAGCATGACGGTGCTCGAAAACCTGATGGTCGGGCTCGACTTTGCTACCGTCGGTTCGAGCCTGCCGGAGGAAGACATCGCGATGTCGATCCTGACGCGGATGGGGCTCGCGTCGAAGGCCGGCGCGCCGACCGATACGTTGAGCCAGGTGGAACTGCGCAAGATGGAGCTTGCGCGCGCGCTGGCGGTGCGGCCGAAGCTGTTGATTTCGGACGAGGCCATGGCCGGACTTTCCTCTTCCGAAGTCGACGAGGTGCTGGATCTCCTGATCAGTCTCGGTGAGGAGGACATCACCATCATCATGATCGAGCACATCATGCAGGCCGTGATGCGCTTTTCGGAGCGGGTGATGTGCCTCGATGCCGGAAAAATCATCGCGATCGGTGCACCGGCCGAGGTGATGGCCAACAAGCGGGTGCAGGAGGCCTATCTTGGCACTTAGCCTTGCCATCGAGGGCCTCGATGCCGGCTACGGCGCCGTCAAGGCGCTACGCGGCGTGACGCTCCACGTCGAGGCCGGCGAGACCGTCGCCTTGCTGGGCACCAACGGCAACGGCAAGAGCACGCTGATGAAGTGCATCATGGGCCTGGTCCGCCCGGACCGCGGCCGTCTGTCGCTGACGATCGACGGGCAGGCGCACGATCTGACCAAACTCTCGCCCGAGATGATCGTCGATCTCGGCGTGGCGCTGGTGCCGGAGGGACGGCGGCTGTTTCCCAAGCTGACGGTGACGGAAAACCTGATGCTCGGCGCATTCCGGAAATCGGCCCGCAGCGCCATCCGGCAAAATCTCACGCTGGCGTTCGAGACCTTTCCGGCCCTGAAGGAGTGCCGCAACCAGCTCGCCGGCACCATGTCCGGCGGACAGCAGCAGATGCTGGCGATTGCGCGCGCGCTGATGTCCTCGCCGCGGCTGCTATTGATCGACGAGCCGTCGGTCGGGTTGTCGCCGCTATTGGTGTCGCAGACGATTAGCAAGATCGGCGAACTCAAGCAGCGCGTCGGACTTACGGTGCTGATGGCGGAGCAGAATTTCAATCAGGCGATCCGGATCGCCGACCGCGGCTACATCATCGTGCACGGCGAGATCGCGGTGGCGGCGCAGTCGGTCGACGAGTTGAAGGCCAATGATATCGTCAAGCGGCTCTATCTCGGTGGCGTCGTTTGACGGAAATGACGGCGCTTGCCTAGGAACTGTAGTCATGAGCGTGATTGGTTGAGTGCGGCGGGCCGAATATCCGCTTCTCTCCAAGAGCGACCGCTATGCGAGCATCCAAAAATCGACGCGATGGGCCAGAAGCCGACATCGACGCTCCTAATATGTTTGATATCAGTGATCTATCTCACACTAACAGCATGCTCGTGGATCTAGATTCTCTAATGCGACGGGATGCGCATAAGCCCGGTCAGTGTGGGGTATCGATTCAGTAACGGGAGTGCCGTGGAGCAACCCCAAAGGAGGGTCTCATGCAGCCTGAGGCCGAAACCCACCCTATGTTCAAAATCCTCCGGGAATCGACAAACGCCGAGGTCGCGGACGCCATTGAGGCGTGGGTCCGGGACGCTCCAGACCACAAACTCTGTCGTATCAATGTCCTAGATTTCGCGTCGAAAGTTGGCCTCAATGAAGAGAAGGTGATTGCAGCCTTCCTTCAGGCGGCGCGAATCGGGTTGTTCGAACTGTCTTGGAATGTGCTCTGCCCTGCATGTGGCAGCGTCCTCGACCCCAACGCCACGCTGAAGACTGTCCGTCGGGAGAGGTGCGAATGTGAACTTTGTGCAGCAGGACACAAAGTCACGCTCGACGAGGTCATCGAAGTTACGTTCACAGTGGCCCCGCGCGTGCGGAAGATCGCGGCGCACAGCCCGGAAACGCTGTCCATCTGGGAATATTACCGGCAGATTCTTTGGGGTTCTGGGCTTGATCTTCCCGAAGGCGACGCCTTTGAGCGAGCGATGGAGGAAGCCATCCTTGATTCAGTCGAGTTGCCGCCCGGTGAGAAAGCTATCTTATCGCTGTCGCTCCCTGCGGCGAAAGTCGTAGTGTTCGAGCCGGTGACGCATGCGGCGCAATTTCTCGACGTACGAGGAGAGCCCACGCGCGAGCGCCAGAGCGTCTCGGTTGTCATCAACAACGTACATGCTCCGAACGGCTCCACGCAGTTGCATCCCGGTCCAGTGCGCCTTCTGTTCGAAAATCGCACCAATAAACGAGTATTGCCCGCGGCGTGGATAACGGGCAGTGCGGTCCACCGCCTCCTGAGCAGACGCAAACCCTTCTTAACTGCAAAGCGTCTCCTCAGTAACCAAACTTTCCGCGAGGTCTACGGGGCCGAAACGCTCGATATGGACCAACGCCTGAATATCACCAGTCTCACATTTCTGTTCACCGATCTCAAGGACTCCGTAGCGCTCTACGAACGCGTTGGCGACTTGGCTGCGCACGACCTAGTACGCTCGCACTTTCATGCCCTCGCTCGCGTTGTTGCTTCCGAGGGCGGCGCAATAGTGAGGACGATCGGCGATGCGGTGATGGCGACGTTCCCAACGCCCGATCGGGCGGTCGCCGCGGCCCTTCGCATGCGCGAGGCGATGGACAAACTGAATCAAGAGCACGAAACCGACGATCTGGTGCTCAAAATCGGCATTCATGAAGGGCCGTGCCTCGCCGTTATGGAGAACGGTCGCCAGGACTATTTCGGCCGAACAGTCAACGTCGCTGCGCGTGTGCAAGATCTTGCCGTTCCGCGGAGGATTATCGCCACCGAGTCCGTGGTCGAGAACCTGCAGACATCAAAGCTGCTGGAAGCTAATAACCTTAGGCCGGTGGTCAAGCGGGCGACGCTGAAGGGCATTACCGGAGAGATCATGATCTATGAGATCCCTGACGGGTCGGCTGAACGAGGTTATCGGAGCGTCGCGCGTCCAGTCGGGCGGTCGCATCGCACGCTGACGGATCCCTAGTACGGGTTGAGCTTTTCTGATGTGGGTCAAAAGCGTCGTTCTAGTCGCCCGCTAGTTACTTCTGGTCTACCCCGATAGGCGGACGATTTTGGCGCCCGCCCATGAGCAATCGCGTGGGGTTGATCCTTGGGCGGTCCAATCGCGTACCGCCCAATTTTCATGTGTGCTATCTAGTTGGGTAGCAAAATGGTAGCAGGAAAAGCAGATCATGACTGACGATCAGGTCAATCTCGTCGTTCAGCACCTTTGCGAGCAATTGCACTTGGCGCTCCGATTGAAGGGCAGCGAGGCACATCCACCAAACGCCAAGGATATTGGATTCGATCCCGCATCTGTAAGAACTGTATTGCTGACCGGCCTGCGTTCAACGGGTGTCACGATCCACCACGAGGCAGCCGGGGCGAGCGAAGAGCCGCCGTGGTCCTAAACGCAAAACGTGGGACAGGAGCCCGGCGCCGATGTCTCAGTCGGGTCATTCGCGTCGTTGATCCGGTTCAGCTATGTCCGGTTTGCTCGCAATCGCGACATCCCGGTAGCGCCGATACCCTCTCGAACCTGCCTGATCTCCAGCTCATTCGTCCAAGTTGTGGGAAGCCGCGGGGGTGAAACTCAAGGTCCCAGTTGGCGCCTCAAATCTTGCGCTACGAATTGAGCGACGTTGCTACCCGCCCATGAGTTCAGCCCCGGTGACTTGGCAATGTTGTGACCGTCTGCCGATTTTGCAGTCTCGCATGTTGCTATCGGCTGCTTCATAATCGCACCCGCGCAATGCGCGCCAACGACACATGAGGGCAGTCATGAAGATCGATGACGTCAGGCGAACCGCCTATTCGATGCCGCTGACCAACCCGTCGTTCCCGCCGGGACCCTATCGCTTCTTCAACCGTGAATATTTCATCATCACCTATCGCACCGACCCCGATGCGCTTGCCGCCGTGGTGCCGGAGCCGCTCGAAGTCGCGGAGGCCGTCGTCAAATACGAATTCATCCGCATGCCCGATTCAACCGGGTTTGGCGATTACACCGAGACAGGCCAGGTGATCCCGGTCCGTTTCAAGGGCGAGGAGGGCGTCTACGTTCATTCGATGTATCTGGACGACGAGGGGCCTATCGCCGGCGGCCGCGAGCTCTGGGGCTTTCCCAAAAAACTGGCTTCACCGAAAATCGCCGTCGAGAGCGACGTGCTGGTCGGATCGTTGCACTACGGTTCGGTGCTGTGCGCCTCTGCCACCATGGGCTACAAGCATCGCCCGGTCGATCACGACGCGGTGCTGAAGTCGATGAAGGCGCCGAACTTCATGCTCAAGATCATCCCGCATGTCGACGGCACCCCGCGGATTTGCGAACTGGTGCGCTATTATCTGGAAGACATCACGCTGAAGGAAGCATGGACCGGCCCCGCGGCGCTCGGCCTGTTCCCGCACGCGCTCGCCGACGTGGCGCGGCTGCCGGTGCGCGAAGTGGTCTCCGCGCTGCATTTCAAGTCCGATCTGACGCTGGGCCTCGGGACGGTGGCGTTCGACTACATGGCGAAGTGAGCTTCGTCCCAACCCGTCAGACGCGGCTTGGACACCTATACTAACTGAACGCTTGAGGAATCCGGCTTGAGCACTTTGTACGCAACGAGCACGCGCATTGCGCTATGGCTGCTTGTTGCCATGAGCACCTCGGCGCATGCTGATTTCGTCGGCTATAACAAGGTAGTTGACCTCTGGGCCGAGGCTGGCACCTTACGCGCTGAACATCACCACGATTGGAGGAATTCAACCCGCGACGCGCGATGGTGGATGATTTTCTCGACAAAAGATCCCTTTAGTGCGGACAATGATTATTCCTATCTGCGGCTGCGCGACAATCGGACAGGTGCTGAATTGCTTTGCCGTCCCGTGCCGGCACTAACGCACATCTGGATTTCTCCCAATTCAAAATATATCGTCGGCATTTCTAACGTTAAGCTTCGAAACCCGTATCAACTTGTTGTCTTCAGTAAAACGGGTGACCTTTTGCTTAAGCGCAACATGGTTGGGACGATCTGGCCGGGAGAGTGGGAGAGCGTCACAAACTGGATCAACTGGTACAAGGAGCCCGTGCCGCAAATCACCATCGTTGAAGATGGGACGACCGCTACGCTCTCAGTCGAAGATCCGCGCGGAATCCTCCGTCAATTTCAATTCCGTGCGGTTCATTAACGGGTACATGTCGAAGTGACACGCGAGCTTTTTGCCCGCGATCAAATCGCGCCCTTGAGCGTACAGGCGGTCGAGCAGGTCGTGGTCACGCCGCGCTCGCAGGCGATGCACACCGCGACGCACTGTTTTTTGTCCTTGGGATTGTACTGGCTGTAAAGCTTGCGGGCACAGTCTCCGACCGAGCCCGTGACGTCGTTGTTGCTCTCAGGCGTGCACGCAGCCAGTGCCGCGGCCGACAGGACGATGGCAAGAATGACGCGCATGTTGGTCGCTCCAACCGGGAGCCCTCGCTCGGATAAAAGCGGCGACGGCCATCGGCCCTCGCAGGAATTTACCCTTCAGGATTGCGCGATTGAATTAATCGAGTGTTACGGGGAATTGGAGTTCCTGTGGGTAGTTCTACGCCGGGCGAGGCCGGGCAGGTGGACGTGCGCTGCAGCGGGAACTGCAGCGCACGGGGTCGCGGTGTCAGCGCACCAGCACGTTCCTGAACTGCCAGGGGTCCGACGTGTCGATGTCTTCCGGGAACAGGCCCGGCCGGTCGGTGAGCGGCGTCCAGTCGGTGTAATAGCCTTTCACCGGGCCGAGATACGGCATCTGGATTTCCAGCAGACGATCGAAATCCATCTCGTCGGCTTCGACGATGCCTTCGTTCGGGTTTTCCAGCGCCCACACCATGCCGCCGAGCACGGCGGAAGTCACTTGCAGGCCGGTGGCGTTCTGATAGGGCGCGAGTTTGCGGGTCTCTTCGATGGAGAGCTGCGAGCCGTACCAGTAGGCATTGTTGTCATGGCCGAACAGCAGCACGCCGAGTTCGTCGATGCCATCGACGATTTCATTCTCATCGAGGATGTGGTGCTTTTCCTGCATCTTCGCTGCACGGCCGAACATTTCATGCAGCGACAGCACGGCATCGTCAGCCGGATGATAGGCATAGTGGCAGGTCGGCCGATAGATCGCCGTGCCCGATGCGTCATGCACCGTGAAGTAATCGGCGATCGAGATCGACTCGTTGTGGGTGACGAGGAAGCCATACTGCGCGCCGCGGGTGGGGCACCAGGTGCGCACGCGCGTGTTGGCGCCGGGCTGCATCAGATAGATGGCGGCGCCGCAGCCAGCTTCGTGGGTACGCGCATTCTCGGGCATCCATTTTTCATGGGTGCCCCAACCGAGTTCGGACGGCTGCACGCCTTCCGACAGGAAACCTTCCACCGACCAGGTGTTGACGAAGACATCAGGCTCTTTCGGCGACTTGGAGCGCTGGGTGTCGCGTTCGGCGATGTGGATGCCCTTGACACCAGCCTGCCGCATCAAGTCCGCCCATTCTGCCTTGGTCTTCGGCTTCGGGGCATTGAGCTTCAGATCAGCGGCGACATTGAGCAGCGCCTGCTTGACGAAAAAGGAGACCATGCCGGGATTGGCGCCACAGCAGGAGACGGCCGTCGTCGAGCCCGCGGGCCGTGCCTTCTTGGCGGCCAGCGTCACTTCGCGAAGGGCGTAGTTGGAGCGCGCTTCCGGGCCCTTCGAAGAATCGAAATAGAAGCCGAGCCAGGGCTCGTTGACAGTGTCGATATAAAGAGCGCCAAGTTCGTTGCAGAGCTCCATGATGTCGGTAGAGCCGGTATCGACCGAGAGATTGACGCAAAAACCCTGGCCGCCGCCTTCAGTGAGCAGCGGGCTAAGCAAGTCGCGATAATTGTCCCTGGTCACGCCCTGCTGGATGAATCTGACATTGTGCTTCTCGCAATGTGCCTTGCGGCCCTCGTCCTTGGGATCGATCACGGTGATGCGCGACTTGTCGTAATCGAGATGCCGCTCGATCAGCGGCAACGTGCCTTTGCCGATGGAGCCGAAGCCAACCATGACGATGGGACCGGTAATCTTCGCGTAGATCTGCGAGGCGGGGCTCATGGGGTGGTTTCTCCGGGAAGTGCTGGCGACAAATGGTGAGGGCTGGATCAGGGGGTGCGGCGCTTCGCGGTCACTTCGATCTCGACCTTCATCTCGGGCTTGTAGAGCCCCGCGACGACGAGGAGCGTTGTGGCCGGGCGGATCTCGCCGAACGTTTCGCCGCAGACCGCAAAGAAAGCGTCCGCATCCGCAAGGTCGGTGATGTAGTAGGTCGCGCGGACGATGTCGGCCATCGCGAAGCCGCCTTCCTTCAGCGCAGCCTCGATGGTCTTAAAACAGTTGCGTGCCTGGCTTGTGACATCGGCCGGTATGACCATGGTCGTGTAGTCGTAGCCGGTGGTACCGGCGACGAAGGCGAAATCGCCGTCGATGACGGCGCGGCTGTAGCCGGCGATCTTTTCGAAAGGCGAGCCGGTGGAGATCAGGCGACGGGGCATCGGAACCTCGATCGTGGAAGGAATGACGGTGATCCGGAGCGGGTTTGGCGCGGTTTAAGGGCTTTTCGCCGGTGCGCGCAACCCCTCGCAGGGTTACCGGGATGGCCTGGCAATGTCGGAGGCCGGGGGCGCGGAGCCGCCCCAGCGGCGCACGAGGATGTCCCTGATGATCATGACCGAGATCATGATCAGGAGCACCGTGGTGATGACGCTGCGGAGGCGTGGGCGCGCGCCGGCGCCTTTCTCAGGAGGGGTCTCCGGCATGGCATCAAGCCACGCGCGGCACGAGCAGCGCCTTCCTGGATCGGCTTGCCTTGGATTTAGGCAGCGGCGCGCCGGTCGGCGCGATCATGCCCCAGGCGCCGTCGAGCCCGCCTTCGCCAAGTTCGAGGCCGAGCAGCCGGTCACGCTCGAACGCGCCCGGCAGCGACAGTTCGCCGGTCCTGGCGGCAGAGAAGCCGAAGCGGGCGTAATAGGGCGCGTCGCCCAGCAAAATTACCGCGCGATGGCCACGCGCCTTCGCCGCCGCGAGCGCGTGGTCCATCAGCGCAGCCCCGACGCCGAGCTGGCGGGAGGATGCCTCCACCGCCAGCGGGCCGAGCATGAGCGCCGGGATGCCCCCGGCGCTGACGTGCCACAACCGCACGGACCCGACCACCCGGCCCTGGCGCACGGCCGACAAGGCAAGGCCTTCGGCGGGCGCGCGTCCGTCGCGCAGGCGCTGGCAGGTGCGCGTATGGCGGTTGTCGCCAAAGCAGGCATCCAGCAGCGCCTCGCGCGCAGCGACGTCCGAGGCCCGTTCCGCACGGATCGCGAACGGAGCGGCATCGGAGATGAGGGCAGCAGTGGGCTTCCGCAAAGCAGTCATGGCACGTCAGTCCCCGCTCGCAACGGCAAGCTGCCGCGCAAAGCGTTGTCTTGAATTCGCATAGGAAGGGGAGGGAGCCGGCGCACCGGCTCCCGTTATTCGAGCCTCTAACGAGGCGTCAGATGTGGTAGGTCCGCAGCGGCGGGATGCCGTTGAACGCCACCGACGAGTAGGTCGACGTATAGGCCCCGGTGCCTTCGATCAGCAGCTTGTCGCCGATCTCGAGCGTCACCGGAAGCGGATACGGCATCTTCTCGTACAGCACGTCGGCGCTGTCGCAGGTAGGACCTGCGAGCACGCACGGCGTCATGTCCGCGCCGTCATGCGGCGTGCGGATGGCGTAGCGGATCGACTCGTCCATCGTCTCGGCGAGACCGCCGAACTTGCCGATGTCGAGATACACCCAGCGCACCTCGTCCTCGTCGCTCTTCTTCGAGATCAGAACGACTTCGGTCTCGATGATGCCCGCATTTCCGACCATGCCGCGGCCCGGCTCGATGATCGTCTCCGGGATCTGGTTGCCGAAATGCTTGCGCAGCGCACGGAAGATCGACCGGCCGTACTGCACGACCGGAGGAACGTCCTTGAGGTACCTGGTCGGGAAGCCGCCGCCCATGTTGACCATGGACAGGCTGATCCCGCGCTCCGCGCAGTCACGGAACACCGTCGAGGCCATCGCCAGCGCGCGGTCCCACGCCTTCACCTTGCGCTGCTGCGAGCCGACATGGAACGAGATGCCGCACGGCTCCAGGCCCAGACGCTTGGCGAGGTCGAGCACCTCGACCGCCATCTCCGGATCGCAGCCGAACTTGCGCGACAGCGGCCACTCGGCGCCTGCGCAGTCATAGAGAATGCGGCAGAACACCTTGGCGCCGGGAGCGGCACGGGCGATCTTCTCGACCTCTGCGGCGCAGTCGACCGCGAACAGGCGAATGCCGAGCGCGAAGGCGCGCGCGATGTCGCGCTCCTTCTTGATCGTGTTGCCATAGGAGACGCGGTCCGGCGTCGCACCGGCAGCCAGCGCCATTTCGATCTCGGCGACGGTGGCCGTATCGAAGCACGAGCCCATCGAGGCCAGCAGCGACAGCACTTCCGGCGCCGGGTTTGCCTTCACCGCGTAGAACACGCGGCTGTCCGGCAAGGCCTTCGCGAAGGTCTGGTAGTTGTCGCGCACGACTTCGAGGTCGACGACGAGGCACGGCTCGGTGTCCTGGCCCTCGCTGCGGCGGTTGCGCAGGAATTCCTGAATACGTTCGGTCATAGCACCCTCCAAACGGCCCAGCGACGGGACCCGTTCAAATGTGATCTCGGACATGAGTTTGCTGGCGTTGCCGCACGATGGAGACGCGACAAGGCCTTGAACTCAGACCGAATTGTGCTGCCGTGGATTGGTTGGGAATTTCCCGCCCGCACACCTGGCAATGAAGGACAAGCCTTTTCAGTAGCCCGCGCCGGCGTTGGAATGCCGGTAGAGACCAAAAAAGCCCGATCCGTCGTTGCTTTAAGTCGCGTCCCCCGTTGAGAGCGGGGTGCGCCGGTTCGCCTCCGGCTGCCAGTCACGGTTGCAAAGGATGGAGAGACCTTCAACGGCATCTCTTGAGAGAGATGCTGGCCGCTTATGGAGCGACCCTCGGTTCTTCCACCCCTTGGCGGCTGTCCGGCCTCTTGTCCGGATACCTACCGACTGACACACGACCACAGGCACGTGCGAAATTGGGCAAGGCTGGAAATAAGACTTTTGATTTCGCTTCGCAACAATTTTTTTAGGCTGGGGAAAAATTTCTCGCACGTGTGCTTACAAATTCGTTCTCGGCGCGCGCCGCCGATGACGAACATGAACGGGTGTTAAGATTTCTGAGGGGAGCGTGAGCGCTTTAGCGCCTGTGCCGCAGCGCTTTCTTGAACGCGCGTCAGGCGCGCCTGAAGAACGGCTCGATGCGTTGCGCGGTGCGGATGAACGCCACCATGATCAGCACGCCGATCCCGAACAGCACCGCCTGGAGGATGTGCGCGGCGGTGTCGTTGAGGCCGAACAGGATCGCGAGCGCCCAGCCGCCGGCAAACGCCGCGCCGAACACTTCGGCGCCGATCAGGATCGCCGCCGAGATGACGGTGAGGACGCTCGGCCAGGCGATCGCGCGGGGGGGTGTGGAAGCGGGCTGTGGGTTCATGGAAAAGGTCCTGTTCAGGGGGCGCAATCTCTCCGAAAAGGGCCCATCTATCAAGCGTAAAAGGCCCAAAAATGCCGCATCGCGTGATATAGATTGCCGCATATTTTCAAGGAAAAGACGGGAATTGTGATGTCAGAAACCCTGCAGACGGCGGCCGCTCCGGAAGCTGGAGCAAATCCGCTGCTCAAGCCGTGGCAGACGCCGTTCGAGACGCCGCCTTTTGCCGAGATCGAGCCGGAGCACTTCCTGCCCGCCTTCGAGCAGGCCTTTGCCGACCATGCCGCCGAGATCGCGGCGATCACCCATGATCCCACCCTGCCGGACTTCGCCAACACCATCACGGCGCTGGAGCGCTCCGGCAAGCTGCTCTCCAAGGTCGCAGCCGTGTTCTACGACCTGGTCTCGGCGCACTCCAATCCGGCGATTCTCGAGATCGACAAGGAAGTCTCCTTGCGGATGGCGCGGCACTGGAACCCGATCATGATGAACGCGGTGCTGTTCGGCCGCATCGCGATGCTGCACGAGAAGCGCGCCACGCTCGGCCTGACGGCTGAGCAGACGCGGCTCCTGGAGCGCACCTACACCAATTTCTACCGCGCCGGCGCCGGCCTCGACGAGGTCGCCAAGAAGCGGCGGGCCGAGATCAACGAGCGGCTGGCCCAGCTCGGGACCTCGTTCAGCCACCACCTGCTCGGCGACGAGCAGGACTGGTTCATGGAGCTCGGCGAGGACGACTGCGCCGGCCTTCCCGAGGCCTTCGTCGCCGCGGCCAAGGCAACTGCGGAAGAGCGGGGCATGGAAGGCAAGGCGATCGTGACGCTGTCGCGCTCCTCGGTCGAGCCGTTCCTGAAGAGCTCTTCCCGCCGCGACCTGCGCGAGAAGGTCTTCAAGGCTTTCACGGCGCGCGGCGACAATGGCAACACCAACGACAACAACGCCACCATCGTGGAGATCCTCGGGCTTCGCGAGGAGGCCGCCAAGATCATGGGCTTTCCGACCTACGCCGCCTACCGGCTGGAGGATTCCATGGCCAAGACGCCCGAGGCGGTGCGTAGCCTCCTGGAGCGGGTCTGGAAACCGGCCCGGGCGCGGGCGCTCGCCGACCGCGACGCCCTGCAGGCGCTGATCGCGGAGGAGGGCGGCAATTTTACGCTCGCCCCGTGGGACTGGCGCTACTACGCCGAGATCCTGCGGCAGCGCCGCGCCAATTTCGACGACGCTGCGATCAAGCCCTATCTCGTGCTCGACCACATGATCGAGGCCGCCTTCGACTGCGCCACCCGGCTGTTCGGGATCACCTTCTCCGAGCGGAAGGACATCCCGCTCTGGCATCCGGACGTCCGGGTCTGGGAGGTCAGGGATGCCGACGGCAAGCACAAGGCGCTGTTCTATGGCGATTACTTCGCCAGGCCCTCGAAGCGCTCGGGCGCCTGGATGACCTCGCTGCGCGACCAGCAGAAGCTCGACGGCGAGATCGCCCCGCTCATCATCAATGTCTGCAACTTCGCCAAGGGCGCCGGCGGGGAGCCGTCGCTGTTGTCGCCCGATGATGCGCGGACCCTGTTCCACGAGTTCGGCCATGGCCTGCACGGCATGCTGTCCAACGTGACCTATCCCTCGCTGTCGGGGACCTCCGTGTTTACCGACTTCGTCGAACTGCCGTCCCAGCTCTACGAGCACTGGCAGGAGCAGCCGCAGGTGCTGCGGCAGTTCGCAAAGCACTACCAGACCGGCGAGCCGCTGCCGGACGACCTGCTGCAGCGTTTTCTCGCCGCCCGCAAGTTCAACCAGGGCTTTGCCACCGTGGAGTTCGTCTCCTCGGCGCTGATCGACCTCGAATTCCACACCCAGTCGGCCGAAGCCAGCCGCGACGTCTCGGCGTTCGAGAAGGCCGAGCTCGAGAAGATCGGCATGCCCGCGGAAATCGCGCTGCGGCACCGGCCCACGCAGTTCGGCCATATCTTCTCCGGCGATCACTATGCGTCCGGCTATTACAGCTACATGTGGTCGGAAGTGATGGATGCCGACGCGTTCGGCGCTTTCGAGGAGGCCGGCGACATCTTCGATCCCGCCACCGCAAAACGTCTGCATGACGATATCTATTCGTCGGGCGGCTCGCGCGAGCCGGAGGAGGCCTATGTCGCGTTCCGCGGTCGCGAGCCGGAGGCGGACGCGCTGTTGCGGCGTCGGGGCCTGCTCGAAGCAACACCGGCGGCCTGAGGTGACATCAACGATGCACAGGTTACTCGGTTTGCTCCTTCTCGCTGCCGGCATCGTGCTCGGCACGGCCGCCGCCGAGGCGCATCCACATGTCTGGATCACGGCCAAGAGCGAGGTGGTCTACGCGCCCGATGGCTCGATCACGGGCGTCCGCCACGCCTGGACGTTTGACGAAATGTTCACGACCTACGCGCTGCAGGGTCTCGCGACCAAGACCAAGGGGGTCTACACCCGCGAAGAGCTGGCGCCGCTGGCGCAGACCAATGTCGAATCGCTGAAGGAGTTCAACTTCTTCACCTTCGCCAAGGCCGACGGCAAGAAGGAGAAGTTTGTCGAGCCGGTCGATTACTTCCTCGAATACAAGGACAGCGAACTGACGCTGCATTTCACCCTGCCGGTCAAGACGCCGTTCAAGGCGAAGCAGACGGCACTTGAAGTCTTCGACCCGTCCTACTTCATCGACTTCAAGTTCGACGACAAGGATCCGATCAAGCTCAACGGTGCGCCCACCGCCTGCAAGATGCAGTTCCTGCGGCCGAATGACGGCACAGCCAATGCGCAACGCCTCAACGAAAACAATTTCATGAACGGCGACAATTCCAACTATGGCGCGATGTTCGCCAACAAGATCATGGTTGATTGCCCGTGAGGTTGACACCAGCAGGTCTCGCGCGAGGCATCGCAATCACGGCCGCGGCGTTCGCGGCCGTCATCGTTTTCGACGCCGCCTTGCATGCGCTGATGGCGCAGAATCCATTCGGCGGACCACGGCCGCCTGCCGAGCCGCAGGCCGGCGGCATCATCGGATGGATCCTCGCCAAGCAGTCGGAATTCTATCGCGAGATGTCGGCGACCATACGCGCGGCAAAGTCGGACGGCAGCGCGGTCTGGACGCTGCTTGGGATTTCCTTTGCCTACGGCATCTTTCACGCCGCCGGCCCCGGCCACGGCAAGGCGGTGATCTCATCCTATCTCGTCGCCAATGAAGAAACCGCGCGGCGCGGCATCGTGCTGTCGTTCGCTTCGGCGCTGTTGCAGGCACTGGTTGCGGTCGCGCTGGTTGCGGTACTCGCCTGGCTGCTCTCCTCTACCGCCAAGACGATGTGCTCCGCGGAGAAAGCGATCGAGATCGCAAGCTATGCCCTGATCGCGGCCTTCGGCGCCCGGCTGGTCTGGACCAAGGGCGGCGGTTTTATGCGCGCGCTGCAGGCGAAGCCGGCCCCGGCGATGGCGGCGGCGCACCATCATCATGATCACGGCCACGATCACGGACATGACCACGGCCACCACCACCATGATCACGATCATGGTCATCACCACAATGATCATGCTCACGGCCATGACCATGTTCATGACGAGCATTGCGGCCATTCGCACGGCCCGACCCCGGATCAACTCGCTGGCCCCGGCGGCTGGCAGCGCGGCCTGGGCGCGATCTTCGCCGTGGGCATGCGGCCCTGCTCGGGCGCGATCCTGGTGCTGGTGTTTTCGCTGGCGCAGGGGTTGTTCTGGGCCGGCATCGCCGCGACCTTCGTGATGGGGCTCGGCACCGCGATCACGGTCGCGACGATTGCCGTCGTTGCCGTGTCGGCAAAGGGGCTCGCCCGCAGGCTCAGCGCAGGAAGCGAAGGCGGCGGCACGCTGATCATGCGCGGCATCGAATTCGGCGCGGCTGGTCTCGTGCTGCTGTTCGGCCTCGGCCTGTTGTTCGGCTATCTCGCCGCCGAACGCGCCACGTGTTTGTAAGTGCATGGCCGTAGCCCGGGTGGAGCGCAGCGCAACCCGGGGCCGTAGAGCCCGCGGGCCCACCAGTCCCGGATTGCGCTGCGCTCCATCCGGGCTGCAAGCGGCCGGCTTTATCATGCAGGTTCGGTAAGCTATGCATGCAGCCGAACACGCACAGCCGGGGAAACGATGTCACGCGAGCAATTCTGGTTCTTTCACCCGTTCCGGGTGCGCTATTCCGAAATCGACGGCCAGGGCGTCGTCTTCAACGCGCACTACCTGACCTATTTCGACACCACCATTACCGAATATTTTCGGGCGCTCGGCTACGACCAGTATGCCGACGCCAAGCAGACGGGCGAGGATTTCCACGTCGTCAAATCGGTCATTGAATACAAGGCGCCGGTCCGGTTCGACTGGGAATTGGACGTCGGTGCGCGCGTGGCGCGGATCGGCAATTCAAGCCTCACCTTCGAGCTCGCGATCTTCCTGAAGGGCGGCAATGAGGCGCTCGTGACTGGCGAAATCGTCTGGGTCAACACCAACCAGCAAACCCATCGCCCGGTCCCGATATCGAAATCGATCCGGGAGCGGATCGCTGCGCGGGAGAAGCATCTCGGAGCATGAGATTTCTGCAGTGCGTAGGGCGGATTAGCGCAGCGTAATCCGCCATCTTGTCTTGAGGGCGCAACGGCGGATTACGCCTTCGGCTAATCCGCCCTACGCTTTCTGGCATGAGATTTGTGAGGCTGCGCCGCGTCAGTCGAATCGCGCCGTTGCGGTCTTGCCATCCGGCGCGGTGAGCTGAATCGCCCCCTTTGGATTGGCCGGAAGGGCCGTGGCGGCTGTTCCGCTCAGGTTGCTCTTGTCCGAAGGTGCGAGCGTGATGCGTTCGGCCTTTCCTGCCAGGCTGAAAATGGCGACGCCCTTGAAGCCCTTCGGATCAACCGGCTTGTCGTTTTCGCCGATGAGGAAAACTTCAATCGCCGTGTCCTTCGCGACGAGTTCCACATGGTAAGGACCGGCATCGGCGAGACGTCCGCCATGTGAAGCTTTCGGCTCGTGTGCGTAGGCGGGCAGGGCGGCCAGCAGGGCAATGCCGAGGGTGAGATAACCGAACTTCATACGTAGTCTCCTTTTCAAGACGGGATTCTTGTTTTGACGGTTTTTCTTCACGCGAACCGGTATCCGCTTCGCTCGAAGACGCTCTAGTAGGAATGCGAGGCGGCTTGATCGGCGAGTTGCTCCTCGGATTGCCGTTGCATCAGTCGCATGAGCGGCTTCCTGCCGAACGTGAGGAACAGCACAGGCGTGATCAGGGCATCGAGCAATGTCGCGCTGACAAGCCCGCCGAAGATCGTCACGGCGACCGGGTGCAATATCTCCTTGCCCGGCTCGTCGGCCGCGATCAGCAGCGGCAGCAGCGCCAGCCCCGCGGACAGCGCGGTCATCAGGACGGGTGTCATGCGCTCGAGGCTTCCGCGGATGACAAGCTGTGGCCCGAACTCCATCTGCTCACGCAGCGCGAGATTGATGTAGTGGCTGATCTTGAGAATGCCGTTGCGTGTCGCGATTCCCGCCAGCGTGATGAATCCAACCATGCTGGCGACAGACAGCGGCTGACCGGTCAGCGCCAGCGCCGCGACCGAGCCGATCAGCGCCAGCGGCACCCCGCCCATGATGATCAAGGCCAGCACGGCGGAGCGGTAGCGGCTGTAGAGAATTGCGAAGATCAGCGCGAGAGAAATGACTGAAAGGATACCTATCCTGCGGCTGGCTTCCTCCTGCGCCTGGAATGTGCCTTCAAGGCTCGCGGTGACGCCCTGCGGCAGGCTCGCCGCCTGTAGTTCTGCGCGAATGCGGCGCACGATCTCCGCCATGTCGGTCTTGCCGTCCGAGTTCGCGAGTATGACGATGCGCCTGCGGCCGTTCTCTCTCAGGATCTGATTTGGCCCGTCGGTCTCCTTCACATCTGCGATCTGACGCGCCGGGATCCACCCCGAGGGGGTCTTGATCAGGAGGTCGCCGAGCTTCTCGGTGGTGCGAAGCTGGTCGGGTAGCCTCATGACGACGTCGTAGCGCCTGTAGCCATCGACCACGCGCGAGATGACGCGTCCGCTCGACAAGCGCGACAATTGATCGGTCACGGCGCCCGGCTGCACGCCATATAAAGCGGCCCGCGTATAATCGACGCGGATTTCGAGTTGCGGGATGCGCACCTGCTTTTCGACCTGCAGGTCCTGGATGCCTTCGATTTTCGAGAGGCGCTGGCGGAGTTCTTCTGCGCTGTTTCGCAGCGTGTCGAGGTCGTCGCCGAACAGTTTCAGGGCGAGTTCGGCGCGGACGCCCGAGAGCAGATGATCGAGCCGGTGCGAGATCGGCTGCCCGAGATTGACCGAGAGCGGCAGCACCGAAAGCCGGGAGCGGATGTCCGCGACGATCTCGGGCTTCGGCCGCTGCGAGCGCCTGAGATCGACTTCGAGGTCGGACGAATGGATGCCTTCCGCGTGTTCGTCCAGTTCCGCGCGTCCCGTGCGCCTTCCGACGCTGATCACCTCAGGCACATCGAGCACAAGGCGTTCGGCGATCGACCCCACCCGGGTCGATTCGGAAAGCGAAACGCCGGGGTTGAAGGCAATATTGATCGTGAACGTACCTTCGTTAAAGGCTGGAAGGAACGCGCGCTTCAGGCCGAGCGCGCCGGCACCGGCGCCCAGCACCGCCAGCGCCGTCACGCCCAGCAGCAATCCCCTGTGAGCGAAGGCAAACCCGAGCGCCGCATGGTTCGCAGACTTGAGCTTGCGGACCAGCCAGCTCTCCCGCTCCGCGAGGCGTTTCATCCCCGGCAACAGGTAGTAGGCCATGACAGGGGTGAGGGTGATCGAAACGATCAAGCTCGCGAGGATCGAGATGATGTAGGCGTGACCGAGCGGCGCGAACAGCCGTCCCTCGATGCCCGAAAGCGCAAACAGCGGCACGAACACGAGGACGATGATCATCGTGGCGTAGACGATGCCCGATCGCACTTCGTTGGATGCCGAAACCACCACTTCGAACACGGAGCGGGGATTGCCTTGCTCCCTGTTCTCGCGCAGCCGGCGGAAGATGTTCTCGACATCGACGACGGCGTCATCGACCAGTTCGCCGATGGCGATCGCAAGGCCGCCCAGCGTCATCGTATTGATCGATAGGCCAAGCAGCTTGAAGATGATGGCTGTGGTCAGGATCGAGACCGGGATCGCCGTCAGCGAAATGGCCGTCGTGCGCCAGTTGAGAAGAAACGCGAACAGGATGACGGCCACGACAAGGGCTGCTTCGAACAGCACCCGCTCCACGTTCTGGATCGAGTTTTCGATGAAACTCGCCTGCCTGAATATGATCTCGTTAGCTTTCACGCCGGACGGCAGGCTGGGCTCCAGCTCCGCGAGCACCTGCGTGATCTGTTGCGTCAGCCGCACCGTATCAACATTGGGCTGCTTCTCGACCGAGACGATCACGGCGGGCTTGCTCATATAGCCCGCGTCGCCGCGTTTGACCTTGGGCGCAAATTCAACGTTCGCTACCTGCCGCAGCAGGATAGGGCGCCCTTCGATGGTGGTAACGACGATGTTGCGCAGATCTTCCAGGCTGGTCGTGCGTCCGATATTCCGGATCAGGAATTCGCGGGCATTCTGATCGGTAAACCCGCCGCCGGTGTTCGTGCCGAACTGTCTTAGCGCCAGCTCTATTTGCTCATAGCCCACGCCGAGCGCACGCAACGCGGAAGGCAGCGGCGCGATCCGGTACTGACGGACCTCGCCGCCGATCGGGATCACTTGCGCGACACCGGGTACCGCGAGCAGCCGTGGCCTGATGGTGAAGTCGGCGATCTCGCGCACCTCCATCGGCGATGCCGTCTTCGAGGTCACCGCGATCAGGAGAATCTGGCCCATGATCGAACTGATGGGGCCGATCTGAGGCGTGACGTTCAGAGGCAGCTGGCTCTGCACTTGCGCGAGACGTTCCGCGACCAGCTGACGGTTGCGGAAGATGTCGGTTCCCCAATCGAACTCCACATAGACGATCGAAAGCCCGATGCCCGACACCGATCGCACCCGGCTGACACCAGGCACGCCGTTCATCTGGGTTTCGATCGGGAAGCTGACGAGCTGCTCGACTTCCGGCGGGGCGTAG
The DNA here is from genome assembly GCF_018596315.1 of Bradyrhizobium sp. SRL28. Lineage (GTDB taxonomy): Bacteria > Pseudomonadota > Alphaproteobacteria > Rhizobiales > Xanthobacteraceae > Bradyrhizobium. The sequence goes on from NZ_JAHEAG010000013.1 coordinate 148,198, forward strand.
CCTTCCGATTCCGTCATGATGGTGACGGTCGGACGGTTGAGGTCCGGAAACACATCGACGGGCAATTGGCGCGCGGTATAGGCGCCCAGAAGAACGAGAATGCCCGCCATCGCGAGAACAAAAAGACGATTGCGGAGCGAGGCGCTGACCAGGAATGTGAACATGAGCGTGCCTCCTCAGCGTACGTGATCGAGAAGGTCCGCGCCTTGCGACACGATCCGCTTGCCGGGCGTGAAGCCGGACACGATCAGCACACGATCGCCGTCGAGCGGCTCCGTGCGCACGCTCCTTGCCATGAATCGCTCGGGGGCTGTGTGCTCGTAGACGAAATCCTGGCCGTTTGAGCCGCGAACGACGCTGCTGCGCGGCACCGCGAGGCCTTCCTTCGTATCGTCGGTCGTGACCAGCACGGTCAGGAACTGGCCGGCCCTGAGGCCTGCCGTGTCGCCCGTCACGGCAAAATGCACCGGCACCGATTGGCTGCGATCGGCGAAGCCGGTGCCCTGATAGACAAGGTCGTAATTCTTGCCCGTATATGTCGACGCCCGCGCGCCGCGGGACGGTTCGAGGCTCTCGAAGCTCAGCGCCTCGACCCACAGCCGCGAGGGATCGATGATGTTGAAGACGATGGAACTCGGCTGAACGATCTGGCCTGCCACGGCGCTGCCTTCGGCGATCACGCCGGCCACCGGCGCGATCAGCGCTTCGGGCTCACGACGAGATTTTTCAATCGATGCGCGCCGGTCGCGCAGCCCTTCCAGCTCGAGCCGCGTGTCCTCGAGTTGGGTCCGGGATATGGCGCCCGACGGCGCGAGTTGCTCGTAGCGGGCGAACCTGCGCTCAACAATCGAGATTTGCTGATCGAGTTCGCCCTGGCGCTGCCGCATGTCGGAAACATCGATCGCTGCAATGGGCGGCGTGACATAGCCCAGGATGTCGCCTTGCTTCACCCGTGTGCCCAATCGGGGAAAGCCGCCCGGGGCTGCGGAAAGACGGCCGCCGACGGCGGATTGCACATACCCGCTGGCATTGGGATCGGGAATGATCCTCCCCGGAAGTTCAGTGACCTTTCTGTGAACAGCGTTTTCGGCGACCAGCGTTCGCAGCGCAAATATCCGCTGCACCGTCTTCGGCACAAAAACCGCCCCATCCGGAAGGCGCTGGGCGCGCTCGCCCGAGACGGTGGGGATGGCGATTTGCGCCTTTTCTTCCTCATGGCCGTGACCTTCATGCGTTGCCGGTTCGCGCGCGCCCATGAGTATGGGAAGGATCATAACAAGGGCGGCCGCCCTGCGCCGACCGCGCAGTGCGATGGCAGAGAGCAGCGCCCCGATGAGTACGCCGCCCAGCACGAGAAGAACCGAAACCATGCTGATCTGCCCGCCGGCAGCCGCATTCTGTCGTGCTGCGCTTTGCGCTGCCCCGGGCGCAGACTGAATCGTCAATGGCAAAATGTCGGTGATGTTTCCCGCTGTAACCGTGAACATCAGATCCGTGCGCCCGCTCTTTGCCAGCCACGGCGCTGCCACCCGGTATGTGCCGTCGGCGCCCTCCGCAGCTTTTACGGGACCATTGGGGGATTCGACTTCAAGCGTTGCGCCGGTTACCGGCTCATTCGTGGCGAACCGGTCGAGGTAAATCTCGAGATTTTCGCCGCGGACAATCGCAACGATCTCGAACGCGTCGGAATCGGCCTCGCCGCGCGGCAGCGCACTTGCCGAGACGGGCGGCTGTTCCCCGTGGTCATGGCCCTCGTGGGCGGAAGCGGGGGTGATCACGCCCCACAGAACTGCAGTCACCGCGAGAGCACGCAGGGCGCGCCCGAAATGGGAAAGCATACTGGTAGTCCTTCAATCTGAATTGCCGTCGCTTGCGGGCAGCACGCGGCAAGCCTCGCAAACTCACTCTGCGGTTGGATTCAGATGAAGTATTTGGGGGGGCGCCTGAGCGATTCAGGCTCGCGGTCTGGCCACATCTGTGATGGGACAAACGCAACACGCGTTATAGACCGGGGAAACGGGACGAACGCCACAGGGCTGGGCAACCCGGCTGCGCAGCAGGCGGCGCATGCCGATAAGCAGCAGTCGCCGGCGCAGTTCCGGTCCGAAGCCGGCGGCATCTCGGTCTGCTTCCACAGCGCCTGCTGCAACGATGCAGACTTGGTCGACCGTTCGGATTCATGAGAAGCGACTTGAGATGCGACCTGGCTCTGGCCGCCATGAACGGATGCCAGGTGCGGATGGCTGGTATGGGCCCGGGCAACGGACGGCGCGAGCGAAAGCGCGATCAGGACGACCGCCGCTCCCAGAATTCGCTTGACCTGTTGCTTCAGCATGACCGCTCTATTGTTGCACAGCACCCTTAGATATCGCCGGGGAGCCGGGAGTTCAAGGTCCTCGAGGGAGTCGGAGCCCCGGTACCCCCTTCTTCTCAAGAAGGTGAACGAGACGCAAATCTCGGCGCTATCCGCGCCGCGATAACGCGAACGCACGCCCTCTCAACGTCTTGAAAGCGTCATGTCACGACCTTACGCCGGCAGATAAGCTCTGATCGCCGGCAGAAAGAAAATCGCGATGTTGATCGCGAAGCCAATGCTCCAGAGAATCGAGCGCAGCGTCGGGCGATTGCCGAGATAGGTGAAGACATAGGCGATCCGCACGATCAGGAAGAGAACCGCGAGCTCGTCGATCAGGTGCTGCGGCCCCAGACGGAATTCCGCCAGCAGGACGGCGACCGCAAAGAACGGAAACGCCTCGATGCCGTTCTGGTGGGCGCCGAGCGCGCGGGCGCGGATCGCGTCCTCGTAGAACGAGGGATCGCGCGGTCTGGCATTGTCGAAATGGCGATGCCCGGCCCATTTGACCGAGGCGATCGTCAGCAAATAGAGCATCAGCGTTCCGAAAACGCACCATTCGGCGATCGTCATGGTTCCTCCCGCCCGGAGCAATGGGCGAAGCGTATCGAACCGGCCATTATCTTGACAAGGATGGTGCAACGCGCGAAGCCATCGAAATCATGACCGCGGTCGCCCCCCTTGGACATCCAGAGCCGGCGCCGGCAGCCCAGCCGCAGCGCGTCGGCGTGCTGCTGGTCAATCTCGGCACTCCCGACACTGCGGATGCCCGGGGCGTGCGGGTTTACCTGAAGGAATTCCTCTCCGACCCGCGTGTGATCGAGGATCAGGGGCTGCGCTGGAAGCTGATCCTCAACGGCATCATTCTGCGGGTGCGTCCTGGCCGCAAGGCCCGCGACTACCGGAAGATCTGGAACACCGAGAGAGACGAATCCCCGCTCAAGACGATCACCCGCGCGCAGGCCGAAAAACTCGCGGAGGCGATCGCGGATCACGACCACGTCGTGGTCGATTGGGCGATGCGCTACGGCAACCCGTCGATCCGCTCGCGCATCGACGCGCTGACCGCGCAGGGCTGCGACCGCCTGCTGGTGGTGCCGCTCTATCCGCAATATTCGGCGGCGACCTCGGCGACCGTCTGCGACGAGGTGTTTCGCGTTTTCGCCGGTATGCGCGCGCAGCCGACGCTGCGGGTGAGTCCGCCTTACTATGACGATCCCGATTACATCGAGGCGCTCGCGGTCTCGATCAACGCGCATCTGGCGACCTTGCCGTTTCAGCCCGAACTGATCGTGGCGTCGTTTCACGGCATGCCGCAGAAGTATGTCGACAAGGGCGATCCCTATCAGGCGCAGTGCGTTGCAACAACGGACGCGCTTCGCAAATGCCTGGGCCTTGATGCCTCCAAGCTGATCCTTACATTTCAATCGCGCTTCGGCTTCGACGAGTGGTTGCAGCCCTATACGGACAAGACCATCGAAAAACTTGCGAAAGATGGTGTGAAGCGCATTGCCGTCGTGACCCCCGGCTTCTCCGCCGATTGCCTGGAGACGCTGGAAGAGATCGCGCAGGAGAATGCCGAGATTTTCAAGCACAATGGCGGCGAGCAATTTTCCGCGATTCCCTGCCTGAACGACAGCGAGCCCGGCATGGACGTCATCCGCCAGCTCGTTTTGCGCGAGCTTCAAGGCTGGATTTAGCTGCCTGAAAAATTTCCGACACCTTGTCGCCGTTCGGGCCTTGCGAACATCTGGTGGCCGCAAAGCCGTTCCCTAGCTATATAACGATAAACTGAGAACGGCCGGCCGAACCGGCGCCGCGGCCTTGCTGACTCATGATGAGAGACTGCGTCCGGCAACGCTCACCTTGCCGGCTTTGGAGGACTTTATGACTGGTTTCGACATTTTCGCGATCGCATTTGTTCTGCTCGTCATTGTCACGCTGTTTGCGGGCGTCAAGACGGTGCCGCAGGGCTATGACTGGACCATCGAGCGGTTCGGCAAATACACCCGCACGCTGGCGCCGGGGTTGAACCTCATCATTCCCTATTTCGATCGCGTCGGCCGCAAGATGAACATGATGGAGCAGGTGATCAACATTCCCGAGCAGGAGGTGATCACCAAGGACAACGCCACCGTGACGGTGGACGGCGTCGCCTTCTTCCAGGTGTTCGATGCTGCGAAGGCAAGCTACGAGGTCTCCAATCTCGAGCAGGCGATCATCGTCCTGACCATGACCAACATCCGCTCGGTGATGGGCTCGATGGACCTCGACCAGGTGCTGTCGCATCGCGACGAGATCAACGAGCGCCTGTTGCGGGTGGTCGATGCCGCGGTGTCGCCGTGGGGGCTGAAGGTCAACCGCATCGAGATCAAGGACATCGTGCCGCCGGCCGATCTGGTCGAGGCGATGGGCCGGCAGATGAAGGCTGAGCGCGTCAAGCGTGCCGACATCCTGCAGGCCGAGGGCCAGCGCCAGTCGGAAATCCTGCGCGCCGAAGGCGCCAAGCAGGGCCAGATCCTGCAGGCCGAAGGCCGCAAGGAGGCTGCATTCCGTGACGCCGAAGCGCGCGAGCGCTCTGCCGAAGCCGAGGCCAAGGCGACGCAGATGGTCTCCGAGTCCATCGCCAAGGGCGACATTGCCGCGCTGAACTATTTCATCGCCGACAAGTACATCAAGGCGTTTGGGCAGCTGGCGGATTCGCCGAACCAGAAGATCGTCATGCTGCCGATCGAGGCGATGAGCATTTTGGGGTCGCTTGCCGGCATCGGCGAGATCGCCAAGGCCACCTTCGGCGAAGCCGCGACATCAGCCGCGGCCGCACGGCGGACATCCTCGGTGCCGAACACCGGCCCGACGCCGCCGCCGGTCGCGCCGCAGCGGTAGCAGCTGATCCGGGTGGTCATACTGGTTGATGAGAGGTTCGTGTCATGGCCGAAATATTCTCTACGTTAGGCACCTGGAACTGGCTGATCTTCGGCTTCATCCTGATGGCGCTGGAGTTGCTCGCGCCGGGTGTCTTCATGTTCTGGCTCGGGCTCGCGGCGCTCCTGGTCGGGCTGTTGTCGTTTGCGATCAACCCGTCCTGGCAGACGCAGCTCCTGATGTTCGCGGTGTTCGCGGTCGCCGCCGTGCCGGCGTGGCGGCACTTTGCGCGCAGCGAGGGAAGCCGCAGCCAGAGCAACCCGTTCCTCAACAAGCGGACCGAGGCGCTGATCGGCCGCGAATTCACCCTGGAAAAGCCGATCGTCGACGGGACAGGCACGGTGCGGATCGACGACACGATCTGGCGCGTCGCCGGCCCCGACGCGCCGGCCGGCAGCCGCGTCAGGGTGGTGCAGGCCGATGGCGCGAGCCTGACGGTGGCGGCGGCTTAGCTTGCTATTCGCTTGCTCCACCGCTCGGCGAAGTGATGCAGCGGCAGAAAGCTCTCCATCAGTTCTCTGCCCAGCGGCGTGAGGCGATAGCCGTCGCTGGGCAGGAGTTCGACGAGGCCGGCCTCGCGCAGCTCCGACAGCCGGGCCTGCATCACCGTTGGCGAGGCGTCGTCGCAGGCGGTGCGCAGCGCGCGCGAGGTCAGCGGGCCGTCGCGCAGCTCCCAGACGATCCGCAAGGTCCAGCGGCGGCCCAATAGGTCGAGCAGGGCCATGACCGGCCGGCCGGTTCTGGAGCCGCGCACGGCGTTTTTCTTGGTGACAGCGGCCGGTTTCGGCATCGAAAGCCCTCTTGCATGTTGCTACAGATAATGTAGCGTGATGCTACGTTATTTGTAGCACGAGGACTTGCCCATGTCCCAGACCGCGCCGCGCATCGCGCCGCTTGAGCCGCCTTATTCACCGGAGATTGCCGCGCAGTTCGACCGCATCATGCGCGGCGCGCCGCCGCTGGTGCTGTTTCGCGTCATGGCCGGCAACGCCCGCGCCTGGGAGAAATTCCGCGCCGGCAGCCTCTTGGATCGCGGGCCGCTCTCGCTGCGGGAGCGCGAGATCGTCATCGACCGTACCTGCGCGCGAACGGGATGCGAGTATGAATGGGGCGTGCATGTCACGGCGTTTGCGGAAGCTGCACATCTGACGGAAGAACAGGTCCGGGCCACCGTGCGCGGCGCCGCGAGCGATGCGTGCTGGACGACGGCGGAACAGGCGCTGATCGCCGCCGCCGACGCGCTGCACGAGCGCGCCACGCTGAGCGATGCGGAATTCGCGGCGTTGTCGGCGCATTACGACGAGGCGCAGATATTCGAGGTCATCCTGCTGTGCGGATTCTATCGCACCGTATCGTATCTCGCGAACGGGCTGGCGCTGCCGCTGGAGGAGAAGGCGGCGAGGTTTCCGAAGTGACGGAGCCGTAGGGTGGGCAAAGCGACTTGTCCGCGGTAGCTCGAAGAGCGAAGGCGGAAGCGTGCCCACCATTCTAGCTAGTCGTGAATAGATGGTGGGCACGGCGCTAGCGCGCCTTTGCCCACCCTACAAATTCACGCTACGCCCGCGCGCAAAAAATCGTGCAGATGCACGATGCCGACCGGCTTGCCGGCGTCGGTGACGATCAGCGTCGTGATCTTCGAGGAGTTGAGGATCTCCAGTGCCTCGCCGGCCAGCACGTCGCGGTCGATCGTTTTCGGATTCCTCGTCATCACCTCGTCGACGGTAGCCGTCATCAGATCCGGGCCCATGTGGCGGCGCAAATCGCCGTCGGTGACGATGCCGGCGAGGTGTCCGCGCGCATCGACGATGCCGACGCAGCCAAAGCCCTTCGACGTCATCTCGACCAGGGCCTCGGACATTTTGGTGCCGAGGGGTTTCAGCGGCACGGCGTCGCCCGAATGCATGAGGTCGCGGGTGTATTTCAGCAGCGCGCCGAGCTTGCCGCCCGGATGCAGCACGCTGAAATCGATCGACGTAAAGCCGCGGCCTTCCAGCAGCGCAATCGCCAGTGCATCGCCGAGCGCGAGCATCATCAGCGAGGAGGTGGTGGGGGCGAGGTTATGCGGACAGGCCTCGCGTGCCTTCGGCAGCGTCAGCGCGATGTCGGCCGCCTTGGCTAGCGAGGACTCCCGCTCCGCGGTCATCGCGATCACGGAAATCCGGAACCGCGCGGCATAGCTGATCAGGTTCTTCATCTCCGGCTGCTCACCGGACCAGGACAGCGCCAGGATGACGTCCTCGGCCGTGATCATGCCGAGGTCGCCATGGCTGGCTTCGGCGGCATGAACGAAGAACGCCGGCGTGCCGGTGGAGGCAAAGGTCGCGGCGATCTTGCGGCCGATATGGCCTGATTTGCCGAGCCCGGTGACGATCAGCCGTCCCTTGGCGTTCCGGATCAGGTCGGCGGCGGCGACAAACGGCGCCCGCAGATCGGATTGCAGCGCCGCTGACAGCGCGGCGATCCCGCCGCCCTCGGCGTCGAGCGTGCGCAGGGCCGATTGGACGGCAGCGTCAGCGGTATCAGTGCCGGATGATTTTGCCATCAGCGGGTTCGGATTAGCCATGTCTGTTCCAGGAGGAGGGAGCTTCGCCCCAAAGCCCTCCATAGCATGGCCTGTCCGGTGATGCGACGCGCGCGGCGCGGCTCTCAACGGCTCATTAACCATAATTGTTTTAACTCCATTAACGAGCGTTCCTCGCGAGCGCTCGGTGCGTATCAATCAAGTGACTGTTTTTGTTGGGGTATTTTTTCATCGTGAGGGCGGGGCCAGCAACCGGCCGGAACAGCCGCGCGCGCGTCTTTCGCGCGGCCTTGCCGTGCCTTGCGCTAATCGCTTTCGCGGGAACCGCAGCGAGAGCGCAAACCGTCACGCCGGACCTGTTCAGCTCAACGCGCACCAGCCAGACGACGTCGCCGGATTCGCCACTGCGCCGGACCGCGGCGGAGGCGAACGATCCGCTCAATAGTCCGAAGCTGCAGGAGCGTGACAAGCCCGCGCCGTCGCGGATCGGACAGATACCGAAATACGGCCTGCCGGCCGCGAACGGCGCCGCCGATACGGGCTACGACTCGCTCAACCGCAAGCGCAAGAAACCGAAATACTATCCCGGGCAGGCGAGGCCAAAGCCGCCGGTCGGTCCCGGCAGCCCACCGCCGCCGATTGCGGCGAACACGCGGCTGCGGCTTTCGATCCCGCCCTCGGAATCCGCCAACAAGACGCGCATCCCGCCGGCGATGGCGGGCACGGTGGTGGGACAGCCGCCGCGCAAGCGCCTCAGGATCGACGACGATCCCTTTGGCGCGGTCGGCGACTACGCCGGCAGTTTCCTGATCAAATTCGCGGTTGAATTCTCCGGCGGCTACGACACCAATCCCGGCCGGCTTGCAGCAGCACAAGCCAAGCCGTTCTACGTGATCTCGCCGGAATTCCTGGCGGTCTCCGACTGGGAACGCCACGCGCTGGTTGCCGATCTGCGCGGCTCCTTCTCCGGCTACACCAGCAATCTCACGCCGAACGCCGACGGCACGCCGCTGTCGGCGCCGCTCGATATCGACCGCCCCAGCTTCATCGGCCATGTCGACGGCCGGCTCGACGTCAGCCGCGACACTCGCCTGGGCGCGCAGGGGCGGCTGTTCGTCTCGACCGACAATCCAGGCAGCCCGAACGTGCAGGCGGGTCTCGCCAGATATCCGATCTACACTACGGTGGGCGGCACCGTCGGCGTCGACCAGAGCTTCAACCGGCTGCAGGTTTCCGCCGGCGCCACCGTCGACCGCACCGACTACACCAACTCAAAGCTCACCGACGGCACCTCGACCACCAACGACGACCGCAACTTGACCCAGTACGGCGGCATCGGCCGCGTCAGCTATGATTTGCGGCCCGGCCTGAAGCCGTTCGTGGAAATGCAGGGCGACAGCCGCGTGCATGACATCAAGCTCGACCGCGGCGGCTACGCGCGCGATTCCGCGGGTGGTTACGTCAAGGGTGGCACCAGCCTTGAATTCTCCCGGCTGTTGACCGGCGAGATCGCCGTCGGCTACGCCGCGCGCGATTATGTCGATCCGCGGCTAAATCGCCTCGAAGGCCTGCTGGTCTCGTCCTCGCTGGTGTGGACCGCGACGCCGCTGACCACGGCAAAGTTCTATTCCGACACCACGATCACGGAGACCACGCTGCCCGGCACGTCGGGCGTGCTGACGCACGTCTACACCGTCGAAGTCGACCACGACTTCCGCCGCTGGCTGACCGCGATCGGCAAGTTCACCTGGGGGGAGCTCGACTATCAGGGCAATCCCAGGCGCGACAAGATCTACACGGTGTCGGGCGAAGCGATCTACAGAATGAACCGCAGCGTCTGGCTCAGGGGCACGCTGCGGCGCGACTGGCTGGATTCGAATTTGCCGGGGAATAGCACGGCGTCGACGGTGGTGATGCTGGGGGTGAGGTTGCAGCACTGAGGGACGCATAATGCCTTCTGATTGCGGTAAAGGCGATTCTTTGGCCCGCGGCGAATGCAAACAAAAAACCCCGGCACATCGGCCGGGGTCCTGAGAAATCCTGAAGGTATTCGCTCTCTACGGACAGGAACGACGCATGCCGTCGCGGCCCAGATAGGTCATGCTATTGGGATCGTACGAACGATAGCGCTGCATGCAATAGCTGACGGCGTCACGCCGCTGCTGCTCGGCGGCGCTCGCCGCAATCGCGCCGCCGATGATGGCCGCGCCGATTCCGATGCCGACCGCCGCGCCGACACCGTCACCCCGACCCCGGCCCCAGCCGCCGCCCCGGCCTCGCCCCCGGCCGCGCTGTGCGAAGGCCGGAGAGACGCCCGCCGCAACAAAGGCGCCGGTCGTAGCGACCATGCCGAATGCGTACATGAATAACAGAGCACCGGCCGCCAATACGCGTGTGATGCGCTGGCGCAGGGAATTGCTCATTCCTTGAGTTCTCATATTGCCGCCTTTCTCCATGATTCCAGACAATGATGCCCACCCGAGGAACGTTGAGCGTTGATCCGGATCAAGCGAGGTTGCGGGTAATCCGGTGAGGTGTCCATACACATCGCCGCATATGTGGGCTGACCCACATCCGCCAATCTTCGCGGGATTTCCCGTTCGAGGTCCATGCCAAGAAGGCCATCACTGCCGGGCTGAGCCCGGCGATGGCAACCGTTACCGCGGCAGCGTCGTCGACCCCATCAGATACTGGTCGATCGCCCGCGCGCACAAACGCCCCTCGCGGATCGCCCATACCACCAGCGACTGCCCGCGGCGCATGTCGCCGGCGGAGAACACGTTGGGCAGCGAGGTCTGGTAATCATGCGTGTTGGCGCGGACGTTGCCGCGCTGGTCGAGGTCGACGCCGAGCGTCTTCAGCATGCCCTCGTGCACCGGATGCACGAAGCCCATGGCGAGCAGCACGAGCTGCGCATCGAGATCGAACTCGGTGCCGGGCAGCGGCTTGAACTTGTCGTCGACCTGCACGCAATGCAGCTTCTGCACCTTGCCGTCGACGCCCGAGAATTTCTGCGTCAGCACCGCGAATTCGCGCTTGGCGCCTTCGGCCTGGCTCGACGAGGTCCGCATCTTCAAGGGCCAGTTCGGCCAGGTTATGCCCTTGTTCTCGTGCTCGGGCGGCGCCGGCATGATTTCGAGTTGGGTGACGGATTTCGCGCCCTGCCGGAACGAGGTGCCGATGCAGTCCGAACCGGTGTCGCCGCCGCCGATCACGACGACATGCTTGCCTTCGGCGAGAATGTCCGCGGCGTCGCCGAGCGGCTCGGAGGAAACGCGGCGATTCTGTTGCGGCAGGAAATCCATCGCAAAGTGGATACCGTCGAGGTCGCGGCCGGGGATCGGTAGATCGCGGCCGGCTTCGGCGCCGCCGGTCAATGCCACCGCGTCATACTGGTTGAGCAGTTCGCGCGGATCGATCGCGCCTTGCGAGGTGCCGCCGACATGGACGCCGTAGTGGAACGTCACGCCCTCGGCTTCCATCTGCGCCACGCGGCGGTCGATGATGTGCTTTTCCATCTTGAAGTCGGGGATGCCATAACGGAGCAGGCCGCCGGCCTTTGCGAATTTTTCATAGACATGGACGTCGTGGCCGGCGCGCGCGAGCTGCTGCGCAGCCGCAAGTCCCGCGGGTCCGGAGCCGATGATCGCGACCTTCTTGCCGGTCCTGGCGGGCGCAATCTCGGGCTTCAGCCAGCCATTGTCCCAGGCGCGATCCACAATGGCGCATTCGATGGTCTTGATGGTGACCGGGTTGTCGTCGATGTTGAGCGTGCAGGACGCTTCGCACGGCGCCGGGCAGATGCGGCCGGTGAACTCCGGGAAATTGTTGGTCGAGTGCAGGTTGCGCGAGGCTTCTTCCCAGTTGGCCTGATAGACGAGATCGTTGAAATCGGGGATCTGGTTGTTGACCGGGCAACCCGGCGTGCCCGGCGCCACCGAGCCGGTGCCGTGGCAATAGGGGATGCCGCAGTTCATGCAGCGCGCGGCCTGGTCGCGGGTGTCCTTCTCGCTTAAGGGAATGACGAATTCGCGATAATGCTTCAAACGATCGGCAACCGGCGCATACTTGCGGTCATGCCGGTCGATTTCCAGAAAACCTGTGATCTTGCCCATTAAACCTGATGCCCCTGCATCTCTCGTTCGTATCTATTTTGTTTCCGTCATCCACCGTCATTGCGAGGAGCGCTGGCGACGAAGCAATCCATGGTTCGGCTTTGGCGCTATGGATTGCTTCGCTGCGCTCGCAATGACGGGCTTGTGTACTAAGCCCCGATCGCGATTTTTGGCTCGGCGTCGGCGTTCGCCTTCATTTCCTTCAGGGCGCGGCGGTATTCCACCGGCATCACCTTGCGGAATTTCAGGAGCCACGTCTTCCAATCGGCAAGGATCTCGGCCGCCTTCTTCGAGCCGGTCAGCTTGGCGTGGCGCGTGATCAGGATGTGCAGCCGCTCGATATCGGACTCCAGCAGATTGGCGAACACGTCGACCCGGCCATGCGCCTCGAGATCGCCGGAGTGATTGTAGGTGCCGGCGTTGATCAGCTCTTCCGACAAAACCGGCTCGAGTTCGACCATCGAGAGGTTGCAGAGCTTTTCGAAGTCGCCGGCCTCGTCCAGCACATAGGCGACGCCTCCCGACATGCCGGCCGCGAAGTTGCGCCCGGTCTTGCCCAGCACCACGACGATGCCGCCGGTCATGTATTCGCAGCAATGATCGCCGGCGCCTTCGACGACCGCGATTGCGCCGGAGTTACGTACCGCGAAGCGCTCGCCGGCGATGCCGCGGAAATAGCATTCGCCCTCGATCGCGCCGTACATCACCGTGTTGCCGACGATGATGGATTCCTCCGGAACGATGCCGGAATTCCGCGGCGGCTTGACGATGATGCGGCCGCCCGACAGGCCCTTGCCGACATAGTCGTTGCCTTCGCCTTCGAGATCGAAGGTGACGCCGCGCGCCAGCCATGCGCCGAACGCCTGGCCCGCGGTGCCCTTCAGGCTGACATGAATGGTGTCATGCGGCAGTCCGGCATGGCCGTAGATCTTTGCGACTTGGCCCGACAGCATCGCACCGGCGGAGCGGTCGGTGTTGTTGATCTCTTCCTCGATTCTCACCGGCGCGCCGCGGTCGAGCGCGGCCTGCGCCTTGTCGATCAGGCGGCGGTCGAGCACCTTCTCAAGGTGATGGTTCTGGGCCTCGGCGTGATAGATCTTCTGGCCGGGCAGTTCCTTCTGCCGCACGAACAGTTTTGAGAAATCGAGCCCCTTGGCCTTCCAGTGCGCCACCAGCGTGGACTGGTCGAGCATCTGGGTCTGACCGACCATCTCGTCGAACTTCTTGTAGCCGAGCTGCGCCATGATCTCGCGCACTTCCTCGGCGACGAAGAAGAAGTAGTTGATGACGTGTTCGGGCTGGCCGGTGAAGCGCTTGCGCAGCACCGGATCCTGCGTCGCGACGCCGACCGGACAGGTGTTGAGGTGGCACTTGCGCATCATGATGCAGCCGGCCGCGATTAGCGGCGCGGTGGCGAAACCGAATTCATCCGCGCCCAAGAGCGCGCCGATCACGACGTCGCGTCCGGTGCGGAAGCCGCCGTCGACCTGGACCACGATGCGGCTGCGCAGCCGTTCGCGCACCAGCGTCTGGTGGGTTTCGGCAAGACCGATTTCCCAGGGGCTGCCTGCGTGCTTGATCGAGGTGAGGGGGGAGGCACCGGTGCCGCCCTCGAAGCCCGCGATGGTGACGTGGTCGGCGCGCGCTTTCGCGACGCCCGCGGCCACCGTGCCGACGCCGATTTCGGAAACCAGCTTGACCGAGACCTGTCCGTCCGGATTGACGTTCTTGAGGTCGTAGATCAGCTGCGCCAGATCCTCGATCGAATAGATGTCGTGATGCGGCGGCGGCGAGATGAGGCCGACGCCGGGCGTCGAATGCCGCACGCGCGCAATCGTCGCGTCGACCTTGTGGCCGGGCAATTGGCCGCCTTCGCCGGGCTTGGCGCCCTGCGCCATCTTGATCTGCATCATGTCGGAGTTGACGAGGTATTCCGTCGTCACGCCGAAGCGGCCCGAGGCGACCTGCTTGATCGCCGAGCGCATGCTGTCGCCGTTCGGCAGCGGCTTGAAGCGATCGGACTCTTCGCCGCCTTCGCCGGTGTTCGACTTGCCGCCGATCCGGTTCATCGCGATCGCGAGCGTGGTGTGCGCCTCGCGCGAGATCGAACCGAACGACATGGCTCCCGTGGCGAAACGCTTGACGATTTCGGCGGCCGGCTCGACCTGGTCGAGCTTCACCGGCTTGCGCTTCTCGTCGTCGGCGGTCCTGATCCGGAACAGGCCGCGCAGCGTCAACAGCCGCTCGGACTGCTCGTTGAGGATCTTTGCGAAGGCACGGTAGCGTTCGTGCGAATTGCCGCGCACGGCATGCTGCAGCGTCGAGACGGATTCAGCAGTCCAGGCATGGTCCTCGCCGCGGGTGCGGTAGGCATATTCGCCGCCGACATCGAGCGCGGTCTTGTAAACCTGCGCGTCGCCGAACGCGTCCGTATGACGGCGCGCGGTTTCCTCGGCGATTTCGGCGAGGCCCACGCCCTCGATGCGGGTGTGGGTGCCGACGAAATACTTCGCGACGAAATCGGCCTTCAGCCCGACGGCGTCAAAAATCTGCGCGCCGCAATAGGACTGATAGGTCGAGATGCCCATCTTGGACATCACCTTCAGCAGGCCCTTGCCGATCGACTTGATGTAGCGCTTGACGATCTCATAGTCGTCGAGCGATCCGGGCAGGCGGTCCTTCATCGCGATGATGGTTTCGAACGCCAGGTACGGATTGATCGCCTCGGCGCCGTAGCCGGCCAGACACGCGAAATGATGCACTTCGCGCGGTTCGCCTGATTCGACGACGATGCCGACCGAAGTGCGCAGGCCGGTGCGGATCAGATGATGATGTACGGCGGCGCAGGCGAGCAGCGAGGGGATCGGAATCCGGTCCGAGCCCGCCATGCGGTCGGACAGGATGATGATGTTGACGCCTTCGCGCACCGCGCCTTCGGCGCGCGCGCAGAGTTCATCGAGCACCTGCTCCATCCCCGCCGCGCCGAAGCCGGCGTGGAAGGTGGTGTCGAGCGTGCGCGACTTGAAATGGGTATCCGCGACATCGGAGATCGAGCGGATCTTTTCCAGGTCCGCGTCGGTCAGGATCGGCTGGCGCACTTCGAGCCGCTTGGTCGAGGCCATGCCCTGCAGGTCGAACAGGTTCGGCCGCGGCCCGATGATCGAGACGAGGCTCATCACGAGCTCCTCGCGGATCGGGTCGATCGGCGGGTTGGTGACCTGCGCGAAATTCTGCTTGAAATACGTGAAGAGCGGCTTCGGCCGGTCCGACAGCGCCGAGATCGGCGTGTCGTTGCCCATCGAGCCCGCGGCTTCTTCGCCGGTGGCCGCCATCGGCGTCATCAGGATGTTGATATCTTCCTGGCTGTAGCCAAATGCCTGCTGACGGTCGAGCAGCGGCAGGTTCGAGCGCATGCCCTTGACGGGCGCGGCGGGCAATTCTTCCAGCACGAGCTGCGTGCGATGCAGCCAGTCGCTGTAGGGATGGCTCTTGGCCAGCGTCGCCTTGATCTCGTCGTCTGGAATGAGGCGTCCCTGTTCGAGGTCGACCAGCAGCATCTTGCCGGGCTGCAGCCGCCACTTGGTGACGATCTGGTCCTCGGGGATCTTCAGCACGCCCATTTCGGACGCCATCACGATGCGGTCGTCCTTGGTGACGAGATAGCGCGCCGGACGCAGCCCGTTGCGGTCCAGCGTTGCGCCGATCTGGCGGCCGTCGGTGAAGGCGATTGCGGCGGGGCCGTCCCACGGCTCCATCAGGGCTGCGTGATATTCGTAGAAGGCGCGGCGCTGCTCATCCATCAGGGGATTGCCGGCCCACGCTTCCGGAATCATCATCATGACAGCGTGCGGCAGCGAGTAGCCGCCCTGCACCAGAAATTCGAGCGCGTTGTCGAAGCAGGCGGTGTCGCTCTGCCCTTCGTAGGAGATCGGCCAGAGACGGTTGATGTCCTTGCCGTAGAGCTCCGAATGGACGGAAGCCTGGCGCGCCGCCATCCAGTTGACGTTGCCGCGCAGCGTGTTGATTTCGCCGTTGTGGGCGATCATCCGGTACGGATGCGCCAGCGACCAGGTCGGGAAGGTGTTGGTCGAGAAGCGTTGATGCACCAATGCCAGCGCGCTCTCGAAATCTTTTTCATGCAGGTCGGGATAGTACTTGCCGAGCTGGTCGGCGAGGAACATGCCTTTGTAGATCACGGTGCGGCACGACAGTGAGACCGGGTAATAGCCGGCCATGCCGCGGTCGCGGCGCTGATAGATCGCCTGCGAGATCGACTTGCGCAGGATGTAGAGCCTTCGCTCGAACTCTTCGTCGGTCTTCGCCGTGCCGTTGCGGCCGATGAACACCTGCATGTGGTAGGGCTCGGTCGGCTTGACGGTTTCGCCGAGCGAGACGTTGTCGGACGGCACGTCGCGCCAGCCGAGCAGCACAAGGCCCTCTTCCTTGATCTGTTCGGCGATGATGCTCTGGATCACCTTTCGCCACGCCGTTTCCTTCGGCATGAACAGCGCGCCGATCGCGTAGTGGCCGGGCTCCGGCAGCTTGAAGCCGATCTCGGCGGCCTTGCGCGCGAAGAATGCGTGCGGGATCTGCACCAGAATGCCGGCGCCGTCGCCGGCGCGCGGATCGGCGCCGACTGCGCCGCGATGTTCGAGGTTGCAGAGAATGCTGATCGCGTCGGAGACGATCTGATGCGACTTCTTGCCCTTGATGTTGGCGATGAAGCCGACGCCGCAGGAATCCTTCTCCATCGAGAGGTCGTACATGCCCTCGGCCGGCGGGCGCCAATCGTGCTCGCGCGGAGAATCTTCAAGCAAAGTATCGGCCGGTTTCGAAGCCGCGGTCGCCGACAGTGCTTCTGTCACGATGTTTTCGCGCTCGAAATCCGACCCGCTCATCTCATTCCTCTCAAAAAGGCTAAGGGCCTCACCGCATCGTCGGCGCACCTTGGACGCTTGCGGCACCCACCGGGCCACCGCTCGTCCTCCGCGAGCCGCAATTTCTTAAATTCAGGCTTGGGCGTTCAACGTCCCTGAGGAACGGCCTTGCCTGCACTGCCCTGGAGCTCGTGGCGCCACGGTTTCGTTGCAATCCCTGTGCCGGGACGGCCCCGCAATTGAGACAGTGATACTGTCCTAACTCCGACCATGCCAAATTTTTGTCTATCACACAAGCGCGTGAAAGTCCTCGCCCGCATGCGGATCGGCGCTTGGCGGCCGGGGAAAAAACCACCGGCGCGGGTTTGCGGCAGCGGTGCCCCGATCCGGCCCAAGGACCGCCGGATTTCGCAATGAAATATTGGCACGGGCCGGCAGGCGAGGGCGCGAAAATGCTCCCGCTCGGGCCGGCGGCTGCGGGGCTTACAGGAGCTTTCGGTGATGAAGTTGTTCACGGGATCTTTGGCGGCGGGGCTGGTCCTTCTTGCGGGCGGTGTGCAGGCGCAGGTGCCGGGGCCTTACAGAGCGGTATCGGATTTCGATGCAGTAGCGCCGTCCCCGGTTCCCGGGCCGCAGTACGTACCCGGCCCACACTACGGACCCGGGCAGCCGTACGGATATGGCCCCGGCCCCGGTTTGCTGCCGTCGACGGAAGTCTATTCCGTGCTGCGCGACAACGGATTCTCGCCGCTCGGTATCCCCAGGCTGCGCGGCGTCGTCTACACGATCGCGGTGATCGACCGCGGCGGCGAGGACGGCCGGCTGATGATCGACGCGCGCAATGGCCGGATTATTCGTTTCGTGCCGGCTTACCGCATGGGCGGCGACAATTACTACGAAGACCAGAGTACCCTCGGTGGACCCTCCGTGGCGCAGCCGCCGCAGGCCCAAGCGCCGGACCCTGTCCAGGCCGCGCCGCGGCCGTCACGGCCGGCCCATGTTGCGAGCCGCGCGGTGCCGATGCCGAAGGCCAGCCCGATCGCCGCCAAGCCTGCGCCGGCACCAGTCCAGCAGGCGGCAGCGCCTGCCCCGAAACCGGCCGCGGTGTCGGCAGCGGCCCCGGTGACAACCGGCTCGGCTCCAGCCAAGCCCGCCCCGCAGATTGCTCCGACCCAGGACATGCCCACCGCGCAGGGGCTGGAGTGAAGCACCGTAGCCCGGATGGAGCGCAGCGAAATCCGGGGTGACTTTATTCGCGAGAAGGACCCGGATTGCGCAGCGCTCCATCCGGGCTACGAACCCACAAAAAACGCCCCGGTTTTCCGGGGCGTTTTCGCGTTCAGCCAATACCGGCTGAAAACCTTGACCGCCTTACGCGGCGACCGAAGCGTCGACCACCTGCGGGGCCTTCGCGCCTGAGTTGATCGGAATGCTGCGCGGCTTCTTGGCCTCGGGAATCTCGCGGACGAGATCGACGTGGAGCAGGCCGTTCTCGAGCGAAGCGTTCTTCACCTGCACGAAATCGGCAAGCTGGAAGATGCGCTCGAAGGCACGCGCGGCGATGCCGCGGTAGAGCACTTCGGCGTTGTCCTTGCCGTTCTCGTTGGCGGTTTTTTCGCCCTTGATCGTCAGCGTGTTTTCCTTCGCGACGATCGAAAGCTCGCCTTGCGAGAAGCCGGAGACCGCAACGCTGATGCGGTAGGCGTTCTCGCCGGTGCGTTCGATATTGTAGGGGGGATAACCGGGGCTGCCGTCTGACGTCGCCTGATCGAGCAGGTTGAAGAAGCGGTCGAAGCCGACGGTGGAACGGTAAAACGGAGTGAGATCGTAGGTACGCATAGGTAGTCCTCCATTGAGCGACTGTTTCAAGTAACCCGCCCGCCATCGGGCCGGGCTTTAGTCTTCGTGCAGCCTCAGAGTTTTGGAGCCTTGGCTTTGAGAGCCTTGGGATTCGGTTCCGAAACGCTGGTAGCGGCCTGCACAGAAATGATATGGGAGGGGTGAAACGGCGTTCAAGAGTGGCGAAACCAGCTCCTTTTTTGCGCTCCCCGCCTTGATTTCAAGCTCTTTTCACCTACCCGGTTCCTCCTCATGACGCTTGTCTCGATCCCTGCCAACCCGGTTCCGGAGGATGTCGTCTCAGGCACCATCAAGACGCCCGACGGCGCGGAATTGCGGTTCGCGCGCTGGGCGCCGCCGGCGGGGCGCAAGGGCACGGTCTGCGTCTTCACCGGGCGCAGCGAGCCGATCGAAAAGTATTTCGAGACGGTGCGGGACTTGCGCGATCGCGGATTTGCGGTGGCGATGATCGACTGGCGCGGCCAGGGGCATTCCTCGCGCCGCCTGCGCGATCCGCGCAAGGGCTATGTCCGCGACTTCTCCGATTACGAAGTCGACGTCGAAACCTTCGTGCAGCAGGTGGTGCTGCCCGACTGCCCGCCGCCCTTTTTCGCGCTGGCGCATTCGATGGGCGGCGCGGTCATGCTGCGGGTGGCGCGTGCGGGAAAACGCTGGTTTGACCGCATGGTGCTGTCGGCGCCGATGATCGACCTGCCGGGACGCAGGACCGCGTTGCCGACGCGGGCGTTGCTGCGGGTCATGCGGCTGATGGGGCAGGGCGGCCGCTACGTGCCCGGCGGCAGCGACGCGCTGACCGGAACGGAATCCTTCATCAACAACCCCTTCACCAGCGATCCCGTGCGCTACGCCCGCAACACCGCGATCCTGGAAGAAGATCCGACGCTGGGCATCGGTTCGCCGACGGTGGCCTGGGCCGATACCGCGTTCAGGGCGATGAATACCTTTCGCGGCATGACCTACCCGTCCGAGATCCGCCAGCCGATCCTGATGCTGGCCGCCAGCAACGACAGCATTGTTTCCACGGCCGCAATCGAAGAGTTCGCCTATCATCTGCGCGCCGGCTCGCATCTGGTGATCGCGGGCTCCAGGCACGAGATCCTGCAGGAGCAGGACCGCTACCGCTCGCAATTCTGGGCGGCGTTCGACGCCTTCGTTCCGGGCACGCCGCTGTTCAAGTGAGGCCTCAGCGCGAGGCCGGCTTCGGCAGCCGCTTGGTGATCCGCTCGGGCAATCGCCGCTCCACGAACAGCGTCCTGACTTCGGCGACGCTGAGGTAACGCGCCTCGCCTTCGCCCTTGCCGAGGATCTTCAGCAGCACCGGCCATTCGCCCTTCATGAGCATGGGGTAGTACCAGCGCGCCGCATCGCCGTCGCGCTTGATATTGGCCTTCATGAAAGTGTCGATCTCTTTCGCCGTCAGCCCGCGCTCGACGCCCCCTGAAGGATCCTTGTAGTCCTTGCCGAAGCCGGCGAGCCAGGCGATTTCGTCCTCATGAACCTTCGCATCGACGTCGAGAATGCGCGAACCGCCGCCGTGCTTGTCGAGCGGGCCGTCGCGCAGTTCGTCCAGCACCGCGCCGGAGGTTGCGCTTTTCAATACGCGCAGCGGTCCGAGACCGTTCGCGATGACGGCGACCAGCCAGGTTGCCAGCCGGACCTTCTTTTTGCCGGGGCCGGTTTGCCCGCTCGCGTCTCCGACGATTTCGGACAGTTTCGAAAGCGGCACGGCGTGGCCGCCGACATAACCATTGGCGACCAGCGCGCGCAAAAACGGGCAGGGATTGTTGGGTGAAACGGGGATCTGCCCGGTAGGTGCGGTGCCCGGAGCGGTACCGATGCGGTCGTCAGGCATGGGTTAAATCCTCAAAGGCATCGAATAAGAAAAAGCATCCGCTCCGATCGGAAGCGAAAAACGGTCAAAAAGGAATTTAGAGGCGCGCTACTTCAGCGTGTAGGCAAGTTTTGGCGGAATTCGACGCCGTGTCAACCGACTGGCTCACACACGCTCAGGAATCTGCGGCGAGCCTTGGAGAGGATTCGACGAGAGTCAATTTGCTGAAGGGGATGCCGGCTTTCACAAGGCCGTCACGGTAATGGGCAATGTCGGCCGGCATCTTCCAGTTAAAATTGCGCAGGTGCCGGTCGACGGTCAGGCCGGGATAGTTGCTTAGCAGAACCTCGGCGGCGTTTACTGCTTCTGCAGTCCGGCCCAATTGAGCCAGGGCTGCCGCCCGGATCGCGAGTGCCTGAAGGTGATTGGGATTCACATAAAGCTGTTCGCGCGCCCATGACACCGAAGCGTCATACTGCCCGAGCAGGTAATGGGCGAACGCGTTCACGGCCGCCCATTGATACCGGGGATCGTTGTTGCCGCTCTGGGCCGCCGTCGTAAACAGTTCGATGGCGTGCCGGTGTTCGCCGGAGACGAGATGACACACCCCGAGCACGCCGCGGGCGCCCATATCATACGGATTGAGCCCGACCGCCCGCTTGGCAGCATCCATCGCCGCCTCGTAATGCCCTTCCGCCGCGTGCACATAGGCGAGAATCTGAAACGCAAAGGACGAACGGGGATCGAGCCGGACGCTGCTCTCCGCAAGGACCATCGTGGAATCCCACACTTCGCGCGTGCCCTTGATCCACCCGAGCTGGATGCCCTGAGCCTGGATGGTGGCGAGATAGGCGCGCGCGATCGACAGCGTCGGATCGAGCGCGATGGCTTCCTTGAACAGCACGATCGAGGTTTCGACATCGGCCTTGGTCTGCAGGTAATAGTAGGACAGCCCCTTGAGGAAGCGATCCCATGCAGTGATGTCGTTCGACGACGAGCGGGGCGGGGCGGAGGCCTCCGCCCGGTAGATCTCGGCTGCGATCGCCGCGGACAGGCTGGTGGTAAGCTCGTCCTGCATCGCGAACAGGTCGCCGATGTCGCGGTCGAACCGGCCAGTCCATAATTGTTCGCCGGTCTCGGGCGCGATCAGTTCCGCGGTGACGCGAATCTTGGTCGCCGCGCGACGGACCGAGCCCTGGATCAGGTAGCTCGCATCGATCTCGCGCGCGATCAGGCGCGTGCTCACATTCCTGCCTTTGAAGGAGAAGGTCGAGTTGCGGCTCAGCACGCGGTAGAACGATTGCAGCGAAAGCGCGTGGATCAGGTCCTCGGTCAGCCCGTCGGAAAAATACTCGTCCGCGCTTTCGCTCAGATTCGCGAACGGCAGCACGCCCACGATCGCCGTCCGATACTGGGCCGGAAGATTGGTGACCGATGTTTCGGTCGAGGCTTTGGGCTTGGGGCCGGTGGCGTCGGAGCCGGCGGGTTGCCAGGTCCAGACGTGGATCGGCTCGTCGATGTTCTTGAACCGGTGGGGGCCGGCATCGGCGAGCGTGACGCTGAGACGCTTGCCGGCTTCATGACAAGCCTTGCCCGAAACCGCCACGCCGCCGGGGGCGGCGACCGATTCGAGGCGGACGGCGATGTTGACGTCGTCGCCGAACACCTCGTCCTCGTCGGCCATCACATCGCCCATATGGATGCCCATGCGGAACTGCATGGATCGATCGGCAGGGAGGTGCTCGTTGCGCTCGGCCATCACCATCTGCATCGCGATCGCGGCCTCGATGGCGCCGACGATAGAGGGAAATTCAAGGAGGAAGCCGTCGCCGGTGTTCTTCACCAGGCGGCCGCCGTGATTGAGGATGATCGGGTAGATCGCGGTGCGATGGGCCTTGAACGTGGCGTGCGTCCCCGCCTCGTCGGCCCCCATCATGCGGGAATAGCCGGCGACGTCAGCGCAGACGATGGCTGCCAAGCGTCTTTCCATATCGCACTATATCCCCAACGGCGCCGGAATGGGCGAGATAACCACTACGTGGTCGGTCGACCGATTCCAATGTTTATAAAATATGCGCAATCTGGTGGAAGCCCGATTTGCTCATGATAGTACTGCAAACCGTCTAGAAATGGCACACGCGCAAATAAGAGCAGGTAGGGTCAGGGAACCGGTCAAATGATGGTTGAGACGCTCGGCATTCACGAACTCTGGCTTTTCATCCTCTCCGGGTTGTTGCTCAACATCACGCCGGGGCCGGACACGGCCTATATTATCGGCCGCAGCATCCAGTTCGGATGGCGCGGCGGGGTGGCGGCGGCGACCGGTATCTGCTGCGGCTGTCTGGTCCATGTGTTCGGCGCCGCTATCGGCCTGTCGGCGCTGTTGATGGCGTCATCTGCCGCCTTCACGGTGCTGAAATGGGCCGGTGCCGCCTATCTGCTGTTTACGGGCGTCCAGATGCTGCTGTCGAGGCCGCAGCCGATTGCCGAGGCGGCGGCCGTCACCGAAACGTCACTTTCGCGCGTGTTCTGGCAGGGCGCGCTGACCAACGTGCTCAATCCGAAGGTGGCGCTGTTCTTCCTGGCCTTCCTGCCGCAATTCGTGGCCGCGGACTCCAGTCACAAGACGTTGGCCTTTCTGACCCTGGGTATGATCTTCATTTCCACCGGCACGCTGTGGTGCCTCGGACTTGCCGCCTTCGCCGCCAGGGCGGCCCGGCGCATCAGGCAATCGGCCAATGTGATGGCTTGGATCAACCGCGTGCTCGGCGGGCTGTTCGTCTATCTCGGCATCCGAGTCGCGATGCTGGAGGCGCGCTGAGGTCAGGTCGCCTACCTGGAGAATTCCTTGGCAAGGAATGAGTGGGTTTCCCGCAAGGCTTCGTGAGAAAGTTACGACATCAGTTTCGCAAGCGCATTGCTGGCGAGATAGAGGCCGAGAACAATCATGCCGATCTGGAACCAGCGCCGGAAGACATCCGGCTGCAGCCAAGTCCGCACCGCCTGTCCGATAAACATGCCGGCAAAGGATGCTGCCATGGCGACCGCGCCGGGCAGTGCGGTTGCCGCCGTCAGCAGACCGGCGCCGGTGAGGTTGAGGCCAAGCGCCAGGGTCGCGACCGTGAAGAACACGCCCAATGCCTGGATCAGCTCTTCCTTCTCCATGCCGATCGCCTGCAGGAACGGCACCGACGGAATGACCTGCACGCCCGTTGCCGCAGAGATCATGCCGGTGATCAGCCCGACGATGCCGCCGACCCATTTTTCGTTTTGGCGGGCAACGGTGAAATCGAATTTGCAGAGGCCGATGACGGCATTGATCGCCAGCAACAGGCCTAGTGCGATGGTGGTATAGCGCGCATAGGGCCCGGTCAGCGACCCTGCATTGAGCCAGACGCCGGCGGCCGTTCCGGCCAGCAATGGCCATAGCCGCCGGAAAATATCGCGCAGATAAGGACCGCCGAAGGTTTGCCAGATGTTGGTGACGATCGCCGGCACGATGACGATGGCGATCGCCTGGGCCGGCGGCATCGACACCGCAAGCAGGCCCATCGACACCGTCGGCAGGCCGAGCCCGAGTGCGCCCTTCACGAAGCCCGCGAGCAGGAAGGTGGCGGTAACGAGAAGAAGCAGAGAATCCAACATGGGGCGACATTGACCTATCGCCGTAATGGGCACAATCTGGAGATTACGGAGACAGCCTTCGGCTGATGCGAAGGCTGTTTCCTCGTCATTGCCTGCGACAAACGCGAAGCGTTTGCGCAAGGGAGCGTAAGCGACGAAGCAATCCGTCTATCTGCCATGCCGTGCGATGGATTGCTTCGCTTCGCTCGCAATGACGGCTTCAACACCGTCAGGAATCCCGATGCGTTTCGATCTGGTCGACCTTCAGCTCTTCATCGCGGTGGCGGAGACGCGCAGCATCACCAACGGCGCGGCAAAGGTTCATCTCGCGCTGGCTTCGGCCAGTGAGCGGATCAAGGGGCTGGAGGAGGCGCTCGGCGTTGCGCTGCTGACGCGCGGCCGGCGCGGTGTTGAGCTGACGCCGGCCGGTGAAAGCCTGCTCGATCATGCCAGGGTCGTGCTCCACAATGTCGAGGCGATGCGCGGCGATCTCCTGGCCTTTGCCAGTGGCGCGAAGGCCACCGTCCGCTTCCTCGCCAACACGTCGGGGCTTTCGGAATATCTGCCGAAGACACTGGCGGCTTTTCTGGCCGCGCATCCCCACATTTCGATCGATGTCGAGGAACGCGAAAGCTCCGACATCGCCCGCGCCATCGTCATCGGTTCCGCCGACCTCGGGCTCGCCGCCGAACACGCGCTTGCAGACAATATCGAGCGGATGCCGTTCAGCGAAGATCGCCTGGTTCTGGTCACCGCGCGCGAGGACGAACTGGCGAACCGGCGGCAGGTTGATTTCAGCGACGTGGTGAAGCGCGATTTCGTCGGACTGATAGGTTCGATCGCATTGCACGCCCATATCAGCATGCACGCGGCGCGGCTCGGCGCGCGTCTGCGGTTTCGCGCGCGGCTGAACAGTTTCGATGCGATCGGCCAGATGGTTGCCGCCGGCATCGGGATTGGCGTGATGCCTGAAGTCGCGGCAAAACGATGCGCGCGATCGATGAAGATCAATGTCGTCAGGATCAGGGACTCCTGGGCCAACCGGAAGCTCGTGATCTGTGCGCGGAGTTTTCGGGCGCTGCCCAGGCCCGCGCAGCAACTGGCGGAGCATTTGCGCAAATCTGCGCCGCGTTGAATACGTGAAGGAGAACGAAAATGTTCAAAGTCTGCGGATTCCGCAGCTCGTTCAACGTCCAGCACATCATGATTTCATTTGGAGAGTTGCGTGGAGGCCTGCTTGATTCTTAACGGGACCTCGAAGCCGGACGTCATTTGCCCGTGGCAAGGCCGGCGGCCTTGATGACGCGCGCCCACTTTTGGGTCTCGGTGCCGATGTAATCGCGAAAATGCCCCGGCGTATCGCCTGCAACCGTCAGGCCCTGATCGGCGAGCTTCTGCTTCACCTGCGGATCGTTCATAGCCTCGTTGGCGACGCGGTTCAGGGTGACGATGATCGCCTCGGGCGTCCCACCCGGCGCGATCATCCCGTACCAGTTTTCGATCAGGAGATCCGGCATGCCGACCTCCGCGGTGGTCGGCACGTCAGGTGAGGTGGGCGCGCGTTTCGGAGCGCCAAGCGCAATCGGGCGCAGGGTGCCGGCCTTGATATGCGGCAGCAGCACCGGCAAATCGAGGAACGCCATCTGCACCTGCTGGCCGAGCAGGTCGTTGATGGCGGGCGCAGCGCCCCGGTAGGGCACGTGCACGATGTCGATCCTGGCCGTCAGCTTGAGCAGTTCACCGGCAAGATGCGGCAGGCCGCCGACGCCGGCGGATGCGAAATTGAGTTTTCCGGGCTGGGCCTTGGCGAGCGCGATCAGCTCCTTCATGTCGCCGGCGGGAACGTTGCTGGCGACAACCAGCATTTCCGGCACCGTGGTCACCAGCGTGACGGGCGCAAAGTCCTTCGTCACGTCGTAGGGCACCTTTTCCATCGTCGGGTTGATGACCAGCGCGCTCGCGCTCACGATGCCGATCGTGTAGCCGTCGGGCACTGCCTTGGCGATTGCATCGGTGCCGAGCACGCCGGCCTGACCGCCGCGATTGTCGATCAGAACCGGCTGCTTCGTGATCTCGGACATGCGCTGGCCGACCAGACGAGCGATGATGTCGTTAGGGCCGCCAGGTGGGAACGGCACGATCAGCCGGATCGGTTTGTTCGGGAAATCCTGCGCTGCCGCCGCCGCCGGCAGCAGCACGGACAATCCAGTGAGAAGCACGCGAAGAGCCTTCATGAAAGCCTCCGGTAACTTTGTCACGGCCGGGCCAGCGCGATATCGC
>NZ_JAHEAG010000130.1 GCF_018596315.1 Bradyrhizobium sp. SRL28
TGGGGTCAGTCGCGTCATTATGGTCGTCGGCCGACTACTTCCGGTCTTCCCCTGTAAACAGACATCGTTGCCGTGCGTCGGCATGTCTCAAAGGTGCCAACAGGCGACATCGAAATAAACGAGGCCGCCAACTGCGGCTGCCTTACCGGACGCTTAATTCTTTAATCGCCAGAGCCGAAAGCTGCGCCGGATCATGGACACCAGTTTGCGCAAACTTGATGATCTTCGTCGCAATCATTTCCGTTAGAGGGTCGTCGCGATCCTTGACGCAGAGGGTGTGCAACGCTTGCTCGTATGCCTCTATGATGCAGTTAACCTCTTTCGGCCCCAGCCCTAAGGCAGAGTTCTCTAATAGGCGAAAAATGGCCATTTCTAAACCTATCTTGGTGCTTGGGAGCCGACGTCAGCCACTCGATCATACGAGAAGCTGTTTCGGCTCGGCGGGCTTTACGAAACAGGAGCTCGCGCTCAAACCCCGGTGGGGTACCTTGGGCTTCCTTGCGCAACGCGTTGCCTCCATTGCAAGGCGTTCTTTAAGGGGTGTAGATTGTTTGAAACTGCGACGCTTTGGCATGCGCTGCTCCATCCATTCGAGGTTGGCGGGGAGTGCGACTGGTGTTCTCATCACCGATGAAAGCCACGTACCGAACGGTGATGACGAAATGTGCGCCGCGATCCTGAGAAGCGCCAGAATCAAAAAGCTGAGCTATGTTTTGTTTTTCGGCACCATACGTCCTGCCTCGATAGTGTGCGTAACAGCCTCGGCGGCTCGTTTTTCTGCCGGGTCAAGCCGTTTCACTAGCCTCGGACCACTCCAAAGCTCAACCGAGTGATCTTCAATCTGTTGCTTGGCCCATACTACGGCATCACGGTCACCATCGGCCGTGAACGTTCTAGAGCCAATGAAGTGACCATCGTTTCCAACAGTGTAAAGGCGATACTCGGTCATTTCGACGCTCCTCCCAACTCGTGCCGCACTGCCACGCTCTATAGCTGGCCACGCGATCACGCAGGACGACACTGCACCATTGCAGCAGCGGCTTTAGATTTTTTAAAAACCCAGGTTCTTCTCGCCGCACTTGCTTTTGCACGTGCGAAGGGCACGGAGCGACGGATCGAGAATGCCGGCTTCAGAGACCGGGTGTTCCCCCGCAATTACGCAACGGGGCGAGACTTGGTCAGCGGCGTTCTTTTCGTTTCAATGGCGCGCCGCGAAGTCTCTCAACCTCAGATCAAACTAAGCTTTGATTTGACGCTCGCAAGTCCGGACATGTCACCCGAACATTAAATCTTTGTGGCTATTTCGGCTAGAGTTCTTCGCCCGGCAAAGGGGCAAGGAGGGCGATAAACGGGACCGGCATCCCACCTCCTCAATAAACGCGCGTACCGCGCCCCAGCCCGGCCTTCGCCGGCGCGAGTAGCGTTCGCGCGGCGGTGGAGCGCCTTCTGTTAATCGTAATGGTGCGGCTGCGCCATACCAGTGCTTCGTTAAGACTGCTAAGGCACCTCAGTGACTTTTCGTGGGGAGTTGGAAGCTCAGGGTGGTCGCCCGTGCCAGCTGGCCTTAGCGTCGTCGATCCGCGCAATTAAGTCCGCAATTTTGCTAAGTTGAACTCCGCTCCGCCAGGCGATCGAAAGCGATCCACGCCCACCAGGTCAGATCTGGGTCATCGCTTCGGGTCAAAGGAAGCCGGTGCCGGTCTATACCGTATTGAGGTCTCGCATCAGCCCGGCTCTGGCGCGCGCATCCTGAATCAGCCTGCTCCTCCTCCGTTCCGTGAAGCCACCGCCATTAAACTTAACCAGCAATCTTAATTAGCGGTTTTTCTTGCGGGGCACTGTGGCCGCGCTACCGTCGTCTCATCGGTCACGGAGGTGATCTATGAGCGATAAGAAGACGAAGGCCGAGTTGCTGGAGATGCTGGCCGAGGCGGTCCGCAATACGCAACCCCAGCCGGTCGGTAACACGCAACCCGAGCCTGTCCACGACCCGCAACGCGAGCGGAAACGTAAAACGCAATCCCGCAAAACGCGGCCAGCGTCGCAGCGCACGGCCGAAATTAAAAACGTTCGGGCATCTGCTAGCCGCAAGCAGCGGCGTCGATAATGCAGCCGAGGATTCCATGATCGACAAAATGACGAAAGACCCCGCGCAGCGACCGGCGGAAAAAGCTTTTCTGCAAGCACATAAACGAAGGGCGGTAACTGAATACGAAAAGGCGCAGGAAACTTTCCAAAAGAACTACGAACGATTGCGGGCTGAACGATTAGCTAGGGAAGCCACGAAGCCCAAAGAGAAATAGCACCGTTGTTCCCTGGGTTACATGAAAGCGCTGGACGGCACTCAATATTGAGGCGCCCTGGACTGCTCGTGACCGCAGAGCGCCCATACCCGCGTAGTTTCTCGCGCAGGTGGCCAGAGTCCGTTGTGGGTCACTCGCGTCGGTTGGCCGGACCACGGCGACTTTCGCGGTAGGGACGCGAGTTACCTTGCGCCCCCCGCACAGATCCGTACGGGCCCAATTCGGGCATACGGCTCCCACCTTGGGTGTCTAACGGCGAAGCGACTCGCTGGCCACGGATGAAGGATTCGCGGTTTCGGGAGCCAGTCGTCGGCCAACCGCTTGATCCGCTCCCAA
>NZ_JAHEAG010000131.1 GCF_018596315.1 Bradyrhizobium sp. SRL28
GGAAATTCGCTCTAGCGGGACGCTTGTGGGCTGATATGCTCTCTGCATCAGCACGCTTGATTGCGCTCCCGGCCGTGTTTGCGCGACCCGCTGGGGGGAGGTCAACAATGAATGACCTTGTTTTACCTGTGACGCGTTACGCTCTCAGCGGCGACTTGAATATTGCCTATCAGTCGATGGGGAACGGGCCATTAGATATGATCATCGTCCCTGGAGGGTGGTCACATGTTGAGTTCATGCATGAGTTGCCCGGCTATACAGAAGTTTTGCGCCGCCTTTCGACATTCAGCCGGGTCATCACGTTCGATAAGAGAGGCCAAGGGTTGTCCGATAGGGATGTCGGCGCTCCTTCCCTGGAACAGCGAATGGATGACGTTCGCGCAATAATGGAAACCGTTGGATCGCAGCGTGCTGCACTATTGGGTTTCTCCGAAGGTGGTCCAATGAGTGTCCTGTTCGCGGCCACTCATCCAGAGCGTGTTTCTCACCTCGTTCTTGTTGGGGGCTTTACCACTGGCCGCCTTAAACTTGACCCTAGTCGCTCTGAAGCCTTTGAAGAAGGGCTATCAAGCCTCGCGAAGAATTGGGGCAGCGGCATAACGATCAAAATGCTCAACCCAAGCGAGGCTGAAAATGCGGATGCTGTCGCTCGGTTCGCAAAATTTGAACGCCTTTCAACAAGCCCTGGCGCATTCAAGTCGTTTTTTCGGTTGAACGCACAAATCGACGTGACGTCGATACTCCCCACACTGCGAGTCCCCACCCTCGTGCTGCATCGTCGAACGGACGCATTAGTTCGGGTCGAGCGAGGTCGCGAGTTGGCAGCACAAATACCGGGTGCCAAATATATTGAGTATCCTGACGGCGATCACCTGCCCTTCGCAGGCGAAACCGATGCGTTATTAGGGGATATCGAGGAGTTTATTACTGGGCATCGCGAGAGTTCGCGGAGCGATCTTCAACGCGTGCTTGCGACAGTTCTGTTTACAGACATTGTCGGTTCAACACGTGTTGCCGTTGAAATAGGCGATCAAGCGTGGCATCGCTTACTGGATAGTCATGATCAGTTAGCGAAGCAGATTGTCGAGCAGCATCGCGGGGTTTTGGTCAAGTCAACAGGGGACGGCATTCTGGCGACTTTCGACGGGCCTGGTCGCGCCGTTCGTTGCGCTTTGGCGCTCGGAGCAGCCTCAAAGCAGATCGGTTTGCCGCTTCGCGCTGGTCTGCATACCGGTGAGATTGAAATCAGGGGCCGGGATATCGGCGGGATAGCAGTGCATGCGGCGGCTCGTGTTATGGGACAGTCTCAATCCAGCGAGGTTCTTGTTTCGCGAGTTGTAACGGACCTTGTGGCGGGGGCAGGCTTGAAGTTTTCTGAGCGCGGATCGCATGAACTCAAGGGCCTCCCTGGTCGATGGGATTTATTTGCTGCGAACGCATAGTAAATGTCGGCTCTTGGCACTTTTCGGACATGGCTAATCTGGCGGGCGATGGCCGCTTCTGAGTGAAAAGAAGACATCGTTATTATTCGATTTGCGACTGACCGCTCTTGGCGCGAAAGCGACCACCGGCGTGGAAGCCGGTGGTCGACGATTAGAGCTCAATCTGTTCAGCCATATTCAAGGCGTCGTCCACCTCAATCCCGAGATATCGGACGGTGCTTTCCAACTTGGTATGACCGAGGAGAAGCTGGACTGCACGCAAGTTACCGGTCTTGCGATAAATCTGGGCAGCCTTCGTGCGGCGCATCGAGTGCGTGCCGTAAGATGCTGACTCTAAGCCGATGCTTTTAACCCAACGATGCACCAGCCGGGCATATTGGCGGGTTGAAATGTGAGGACTAGCATGAATTCGAGTTGGGAAGAGGTATCGGGAGCCGGTCGCCCGCAGCGTTGGTAGCCAGGCTTCAACTGAATTCCTCGACTGCTCCGAGATCTCGAACTGGACTGGTCGACCTGTCTTCTTTTGGACAATAGTCGCTCGACGCCGCAGGTTTGTTCCCGAGCAAATGTCGTCCAGTCGCAGTTTGACCAGGTCGCAAGCGCGAAGCTTACTGTCGATTGCCAGGTTGAAGATCGCAAGGTCACGCATTGACCGGGCGATTTCTAGGCGGACTCGAATAGACCATACGTGCTTGGGCTCAAGAGGTTTCTTCTGACCGACGAGCAACCCTTTGTTCCAAGGTCGTTGGCATCGATCGACGGGGCGTGCGGGCATGCGGGATCCTCCGCCGTCCCGCCCTCCGCGTCGCTCTATCGTGAGCGAATGACTTTAGTGCCGACTGATCATTCAGGCTTTCCCCCAAGAGCGTGCTCGCGACCGGCAGCTTCTGG
>NZ_JAHEAG010000132.1 GCF_018596315.1 Bradyrhizobium sp. SRL28
GAATGCTGAAAAGTGAGTCTCCCCGCACCGCCCGCCGCGCCGCATCATCGAAGCGGTCATGTTTGACCGGCCGATCGGTTCAATGTCGGCGCGCGAGCTTCTATCCTTGTCCGAGGATGCGTGGGGTACTCTTCGGGATCGGCTAACGGACGGCGCCCGTGGTAGCCAAGACGGGTTGACGGCCAAGTGCCTGCGCTGCGAAAGCCGCGTTTTTATTCAGATACGAAAGCAAGGCGAGCGCCGGCTACCCTATTTTGTGCTCTATAAGGGCGGGGATCCTAGAGAGCGGTTTTCGGTTGATGTGAATCGGAACAGTAAGGGGGTTCCCAGAGGCGCGCAAATCAGATTCGAGTTGCTTTGACAGCAACGGCGAGGTCGCGCGATGGCGAAGGGATACTCGAAGGACCTCAGGGCGCGGGCGGTTGCGCTTGTCGAAGACGGCGAGAGCAGACGGGAAGCGGCGCGGGTGCTCGGTCTCAGCGCCTCGACCGCAATCCGCTGGATCGAGCGCTGGGCGACAACGGGCAGTGTAGCGGCATTGCCCGGCACGGGCCACAGCCGCTCGCCGCTCGAGGCGCATCGCCAATGGCTGCTTGATCTGGTCGCAGCGGAGCCGGACTTGACGCTCGAAGAGATTCGCGCGCGGCTCAAGTCCGAGAAGCGGCTGAAAACCGGCACGACCTCGGTCTGGCGCTTCTACGAACGCCACGATATCACGTTCAAAAAAAACTCTGCACGCCGCCGAACAGGATCGTCCTGATGTCGCTGCAGCGCGTGCCGAGCTGAAGGTCGAGCAATCCAAGCTTGATGCGCCGCGCCTCGTGTTCATCGACGAGACGGCGGTTACGACCAAGATGGTCCGGCATCGCGGCCGCTCACCGCGTGGCGAGCGTCTCGTTGCGAGCGTGCCGCACGGCCACTGGAAGACGCTGACGCTTGTTGCCGCGTTGCGCATCAACGGCCTGACGGCGCCTTATGTCATTGACGGCGCGATGGATGGGCCATCGTTCCTCGCTTATGTTGAGCAGATCCTCGCGCCGATGCTGCGAAACGGCGATATTGTCTTCATGGATAACCTGCGCACCCACAAGATCGACGGCGTTCGCCAGGCGGTCGAAGCGGTCGGCGCCAAGGTGCGCTATTTGCCGGCCTACTCGCCGGACCTCAATCCGATTGAAATGGCATTCTCCAAGCTGAAGACGGCGCTGCGCAAGGGTGCCGCGCGCACCAGAAGGAGCGCGAACTGTACGAGCACCTCGCCGCCCATTTCAGGCAGCTTGCCGAGCAAATCGAAAAGGCCATGGCCGAACGGTCTGAGTGAGCGATTAAAAACCGTGCTGTCCGTTTCCTGCCGCCCCGCAAAGGAGAGAAGACGGCTTGATAAAGCTCCGCAATTCTAGTCACTTCATCCGAAGTCAGTTCAGAAAACTCATTCTCGCGGGCCCGATTGAGAGTCCGCCTGCATTCTGTTGCAGAAACCCGAAGAGATTGTTTAGCGTTCGTTCCGGCATGTCGACGATATTCTCGACCCCTCGTGCGGAAGGTATCGAAGCTCTGCAAAAATCGGGTTTCCTTCGGAAGATCCTGTTCGACGGTCCTCTGCACGCATTCGTACAGAAACTCGGCGTGTGGCGTCGCGTCGAAGAAGCGGTAAAAGTCGCCCGGTATCGTTCACGACCTTCATGTTGCCTTGTGGCGTCGGCTCCCCATTCAACACACGGAAGCAATCTAATCGAATAGCTTTCCAGCACTTCCTTGTATTCGCTGATCTTGTCGAGAGTGACTGCCGAAACCGGAATGTCGATTCCAGCGGGATTGAAATCCTCGTCGTGCCAGAACATGGTGCATCAGCTATCGGTGAATGCGGCCATTGCCGTCCTCAAAGCGGTGGATAAAGACGAAACCGAAGGCCAGCACGGCGGCGGCGACGACTGGATCAAGCTCATTTTCCGCCGCATGATCGAACGCGATTGGTCCGCGGACCAGGGAGGCGATATCTTCGTGGCGCGCGCTGATATGATCCGGGATCGGTCTTTGCGTCTCGCGGTCGTGGTCGCCGACGAAACCAGCTTCGGTACGGAAGCCGAGCTTCACGAAGCGCTCATCGCCGATCGCGATGCGCTGCACGCGTAGAACCTCTGCCTCATCGAGCGGTCCCCGTCCCGCCTTCCCGATGACCATTCCCCATCGCTGGATACGGTCCTGCGGTGGTCTCTCGCCTTCTATTGACGTAGCTCGACTTTGAGTCTTTGAGGAGAAGAACGGCAGCGGTTCGCGCGAGCAGATCTTTTGGAATCTGGCTCACTACGGCGCGGGC
>NZ_JAHEAG010000133.1 GCF_018596315.1 Bradyrhizobium sp. SRL28
CAGTCCTCTGCCATTATCCGCAATGCAGATGATGATGTGGCCGCCCTCGTGATAGGCGGACAGCCTGATGGTGCCCTGCTCGCCCTTGCCGCTAGCCAGCCGCTCGGCCGGGGTCTCCAGGCCGTGGTCGGCGGAGTTGCGCACCATATGCGTCAACGGATCCTTGATCAGGTCGAGCACTTGCCGATCAAGTTCGGTGTCGGCGCCGTGCATCTCGAGTTCGATCTGCTTGCCGAGTTCGCCGGAGAGGTCGCGGACGATTCTGGGCAGCTTCTGCCAGGCATTGCCGATCGGCTGCATCCGCGTCTTCATGACGCCTTCCTGCAGTTCGGCGGTGACGTTCGACAAACGCTGCAGCGGCACCTTGAACTCGGTGTCCTCGTTGCGGCGGGAGATTTCCAGGAGCTGGTTGCGGGTCAACACCAGCTCGGAGACCATGGTCATCAAATGTTCGAGCGTGTCGACGTTGACGCGGATCGACTGGTTGGCGATCTTGTCGGCTTCCTGGACGTCGGTGTCGGCGACAGCGGCGCGTTTGGCAGGCTTTGCCTTGGTGGCTTCCTTGGCGACTTCCTTGGCTTCCGGCGCCGGCGCGGCCGGCTTGGCGGCGGCGGGCGGCTTCGGCGTGGGAGCTATTTCGGTCTCGGTCTCGCGGAAGGCGCGCTCGAGGTCGTCGAGCGAGACCTCGCCGGGACGAAGCTGGCGTTCCAGCACTTGGTCGACCAGCGTGCCTTTGACAACTTCCTGGGTGATCGCGGGCTGCACCGGGGGTGCGGCGACCACGGGGACCGGCTCGGCATGCTTGGCGCCTTCGGCCATCGCATGCAGCTTCTCGATCAAATCTTCGTCGGTGCCTTCGGGCTCGGTCTCGGTGGCTTCAAGGCCGGCGAGGATTTCCTTGATGCGGTCGATGCTGCTCAAGATCAGCGTCACGGCTTCGGCCTTGACCGGCATGCCGTCACGGAATTTGCCCATCAACGTTTCGCCGGCATGGGCCAGCGCTTCCAGCCTCGGCAGCCCCAGGAAGCCGCAGGTGCCCTTGATGGTGTGGACCAGGCGGAAGATGTTATCGAGGATCTTCGCGTCGCTCGGGTCCTGCTCGAACCGCACCAACTGATTGTCGACCGTATCCAGGCTCTCGCTGGTCTCCGTCAGGAACTCCCGCAGAAGGTCGTCCATATCAGCATGCCTTCTAAAAAAAATCAGGTATCGGCTTTGTGCAAAACTAACCCTTCGAATTTCACGGCCACGTTAATTTCACCGTCCGTGCTACTACGGATATGGTGAACAAAATATCGTCATGGGCCATTCGCGGCAGCGCAGTCGACGAAGATGAAGCCGTAGCCTTGTAGCCCGGGCGAGCGAAGCAACCCCGGGAGCGGTGCCGGACGAATAGAATGTGGGAAGTTGTTACCACCGTTCCCGGGGTCGCTTCGCTCGCCCGGGCTACAGCAGCCGGATATAACGATTTGCGGACTAGCGTGGCGAAGATCGCGCCGGTCAGGCTGCGAGCAGTTCTTCTTCGCGCTTCACCAGCTTCCTGATTTCCTTGAGCGCCTTGTAGAGCGCGCCGGCGGCAACATGGTTATTGGCGGCATCGATCGTGATGCGGGCGCCCGGATTGACCTCGCGCAACTCGCGCAGGAAGCCTTGATAGGCGGTCCGATAACGCGGAATGTCGTTCTTCAGATACATGGTCTGAAGGCAGAGATAGAGACGCTTGGCCGGCGTGTTGGCGGTCTCGGCCGTGATGGTGTCTCGCTCGCGGAGTATCGGCGCATCGCCGTCGATCAGGAACGAGGTGCGCGTACCGGAATTGACGAGAACGGTTTCCCCGATCACGATCCGTTCAAACGGCTTCAGTTCAACACGTAGCGGCACAATCCGTCCCCCGTTCGAGACGCGCGCGAGTGCGGCGGCTCACGACGTTTGCGAAACATCGTTCGTGCAAATGCGCGGCAGATAAGCCGCAATAAAAGTATTCTGGGATTTAGACCGATGGTGGCGGCGGGGTGTTCCCCGCCGCCTTGATCGTTGACGTTGCCGTCCCGCTTAGCGCAGGAGCTGCAGCACGCTCTGCTGGCTCTGGTTGGCCAGCGCCAGCGCGGACACCGCGATCGACTGGCGGGTCGACAGCGCCTGGCTGTTCGCCGCTTCCTCGTTGGTGTCGGCCAGCGTCAGGTTGCCCGAGCCGGTCTGCAGCACGTTGATCAGGTTCTTC
>NZ_JAHEAG010000134.1 GCF_018596315.1 Bradyrhizobium sp. SRL28
GACAGTCCCACGAACCAGCGGTACAAAAGATTGTAGTCCAGTTGCTCCATCAACTGGCGTTCCGAGCGGATGCCGTAGAACACCTGCAGCAGCAAGGCGCTCAGCAATTGCTCCGGCGGGATCGAAGGACGTCCCTCGCTGGCGTAGAGCCGCCCAAGGCTGCGGTTCAAATCGCTCAAAACATCCCGGACAAGTTCCCGGACCTTCCGCAGCGGATGGTTCGCTGGCACCCGCTTATCCGGCGCGATGTACGAAAACAAACCTCCCTGATCGGTAAACCTGCCGCGCATGATCGTCTCCACCGATTCGAGATGATAAAGTGAATCATCAAGCCCCCTCCGTGGCGAGGGGGGTTCTTCAGCAGACTGCTAGACTCAAAAGCGCCTCCCATTCTGCCGCACGCGCCACTCGGGTGCAGGACCTGGGCCATGTGTGGACGGCTCCGGGTTGCCAACGGGAATCTTCACTTTGCATTGGTCGGAGCGCCATGTGTTCGGCCCGTTTGCGCGGTTCACACGACCGCTGGCCATAATGCCCTGCGCGGATCAGGTCCCGATCAAAAGCTCGCATTCGAAGATGCTATGGCCCATATGGGTTGTCCTGATCGCCGGATCGGCCGGCGCTGCATTACGTGCTGTTCGCCCTCCCAACCGTTGCGTCACACCGGATGTCGCGCGGTTCCTTACGCCGCGAGCGCGACCGGTTCCTTGTAGGGCTCACCCTGGCCATCATGGAACGCCATGCGTGCAATCTTGTTGGCGAGCGCAATCGCAGCACCTTTCGTCGATCGACGCGCTAGCAGCCCGGTGAGCCAAGGCCGATGCCCGGTGCCATGGATCTTGGTATACCGGATGACGGCGAGCGCACCAGCCGTGAACAGGCTGCGCAAACAGCGATCGCCTTGTTTGCTGATATTGCCAAGCTTGTCCTTGCCCCCGCTCGAGT
Organism: Bradyrhizobium sp. SRL28; assembly: GCF_018596315.1. GTDB lineage: Bacteria > Pseudomonadota > Alphaproteobacteria > Rhizobiales > Xanthobacteraceae > Bradyrhizobium. The sequence goes on from NZ_JAHEAG010000134.1 coordinate 946, forward strand.
TCTGCTTCGGTACCAGCCCGATCCAAGCCGAGAAATCTCATCCCGATCGGAAGGCCTTGGGATCCGCAATGCTGGCTACCAAAGCGGTTGCCAGCGCCGGCCCGACGCCGGGATCGCGTCCAGCCGTTTGTTCGTCACACTTGATCGATGCCTGGCGATGATGCGTCGGTCGAACTCCAGGATTTGGGCCTTCAGTGCGCGCAATTGACCGCCGAGAGCCGCTAGGCAGGCTCGGGCTACCTCGGGGAGCTGGTCGTCGGCTCAATTGGCGACGACTTCCAGCAGCTGCTCGACACCCCTGCGCCCGACAGGAGCGACAATCCCGAACTCGGCCAGACAGGCGCGGATTGAGTTGATCACGGCGGTCTGCTGGCGGATGAAGAGATGGCGCGCCCGGTGAAGCATGAGACCTTGGTCGGTACGAACCGCATGTTGGGCCTCGTGGCCGCCTCGTAAATTGCTTCCCTCGCAGTAATGTCGTTCTTCTGCCGCTTGACGTAGGGCTTCACATAGGCCGGAGGCATCAATCGTACCGTATGCCCCAGCGCCTGCAGCTCGCGCGACCAATGGTGCGATGATGCGTAAGCCTCGATACCCACCAGGCACGGCGGCAGCGGGCTCTAGTTAAGAGTTCTATGAAGCGGTCGGAAGGTTAGCCATGGCGCTACCTCCCAGTGTGCTTCGAACAAGCAAACATGCTTTGCGAGGGACCAACGGGTCGAACGATTGCGAATCCGGGATAGGGTGGAACTCTGGAAAAACGCCAGCAGGTGGCGGCGCCTCAACTGCCGGCGTACGACCACTTGGCCAGCTGCATCAACGCCGTGTACTTGAAAGACGACTTCGCGATCTCCAGACCGATCGTCGAAACTAATTACATAGGCTGCACCTCCGAATGGTGGGAGCCTCAAAACGGCGCCCACTCCTTGGCACTCTCGTGCCCGTGGAGCCGTCCACAGCATCAGGTGCGGACCACAGGAATCGCGCACCGTTTTGTGACTGAATGTGGCGTTCGCAAACAACTTGGCAGCCTCCAGACTTGGGCCGTTTGTTTTCGGACAGCAGCACGCGCCAGCGAGTCCGTTTTCGAGCTGCCCCTGAGCGAGCTTCCTTACTAATCTCAGGCGTACGATGTAGGAGGAACGCGCCGCTGTTCTGCGTTCCGTGCATTCAGATCCAACGCCAGAACCGCGTCGTTCTAATTCAT
>NZ_JAHEAG010000135.1 GCF_018596315.1 Bradyrhizobium sp. SRL28
GAGGTTTCGTTCCGGGGCGGAATTGGGGCGGTCAGCGTTGACCGGTGGAGTTAGCCGTTGCGGACCAAACGGCCCGCCGGATCTCGCTGGCGGTACAAGTCGATCAATTGAATTGAGAGGACTCATCTTGAAAGTGTATGGTGGGGCCGCCAGCTATTTCTGATGGCCAGCGGCCCCTGTGCCGACCACTTCCAATTGCCCAGCCTCAAGCAGAGCGATGATCAGCACGGGGGCCAATGACCGATCTGGCCCGCAGTTCCCCGTTTTAGACGGCTTCTCTCTGGAACATTAACGGATGCGCCTGTACGCCGCGCGGCCTGCTTTCGGGCGAGCACTTGGCTTGCCATCCTGGGGAAGGGGTTCGCTCGCTTCTGAAGGAGAAACGGCCCCAGCCCTCTCAAAAACTGGGACCGTCATTCGAATGCGCCAATCGGGCAATGACTTGGCGCCGGCATCAACGCGCCTAACTACCGCCCGTTCCATTCTCGATCTGTTCTTGTCCGGCTGATCCTGAGCATGACCTAGCTCAAGGTATTTAGTCCGCTGAGAACGTAACGAGGCCGCCAACATACGGACGGATGCGGCCGATTGTCGGCTGATTAGCGACCTTGCCACCGACCCGGCAAGCGGGAGTTGTTTGACCGACTGGCCTTGCACCTGACGACTCTTGCGGACCAGGTTGAGCAGGGCATGCTGCATTGGAAACCAACGGGGACTCAGTGAATTAAGGCCGCCTCAGTTGGCGGCCTCTTTTCTTGCAGTATCGCTTACTGTTTGTTCACGCCCTTCTGTACGGCATCCGGCTCCTTCGCAGTGCCCGTGTTATTTGGCCCGGCTGCGGTGCCTGCGCCGGAAGTGCTGGCGTCTCCGCCGGGCGAGGGCCTGCTAGCCCCGGTGGTGCCCTTGTTCATGGTCCCGGTTCCGTCCTTCATCGCGCCTTCCGACGCACCCGGTCCGACGTTGCCTTGGCTAGACGCACCGCCGCTGGGCTGGGCGGTCTGAGCAAAGGCGGCCGGTGAAGCGAGTGCCAAGATGCAGACCGAAGCCAACATGATCTTCTTCATTAATGATCTCCCTAGGTTCTGTTTTGTTTCACCCAAGGAAAATCGCCGCTTGTTGCCTTCGTTCCTATTCCTGCCGCTTGAATGACGGCTCTTCATTCGAGGACCTCGTACTCAAAGGCGACACCCTCGGGATCGATTTCCTCGAACCATTTTTCCGCGGCGTTCCGTGGTGGCGAACACCTTGACGTGCTCGGAGTCGCCAACCTGCTTGCTGGTGTTGACGTAGACAAAGACGGTCACCGCAAGACCATCCTGTAAGCCTTGGGTCCTTAAGCCGGGTGTACCAGGGCAATGCGTTGCTCAAGCAATAGGTTTGTGGCATGCCAATGAGGACACCAAGTCCGAAACGGCCCCGGCGCGGGGGCTGGGAGTGAGCGTGCCGGAGCCGTCCCCTTGCGCGCCCTAACGAGCGCAGAATCTACACTATCGGGGAAAACAAGAGCTGGCCGGCCTACTTTGTCATACCCGCAACTTTGGCGGGGTAATCCCTTCGACATATCAGCCTAGTGGAATTTGACGCCGATCAAGCTTTCCGTTCGCCATATCACCGTGCACCCGTGCCTCAAGCGATCGGCAACGATCAGAAGGGTAAATTGCGTCGGGATTCCCAGTGGGCTGACCACCTCTAGCGACGCCCCAGTGTCGGACCGGTTACGAATGAGACAGGCGATCGTGCGCCCGTTGAACTCGATGCTTCCTGACTTCAAGCGCTTCATTCCAGCTGGGCATTACCTCGTCACGTTATCACAATTCGAACGCATCGTCAGTCCGCCGCGTGTGATCCGCACGGCAAGGCCCGGCGCGTGTCGTCCGGAACCGTCGTGCGTCGAGCTGCCTGCTCACGCCGTCGCGCGCCTCTATTCCACAAGACGAAGGGTCCGGCGCTTTTTCATTCGATCGAGAGCGTGGACAACCTCATCTCTATCGAGGACCGCGATAAGCCGGTGCACTGTACGCGTGGCGTCCCGTGGGCCTGGCGCGATGTATTCTCCGAGGACGCGCCTGGCATCCTCCATCGCTCGCAATACAGTCTCTTGATCAGTGTTGTTCATGGTACGCA
>NZ_JAHEAG010000136.1 GCF_018596315.1 Bradyrhizobium sp. SRL28
CTAGTTTCTGTCGCGAAAGACATTTCGCCCAAAAAAATAGGGGTTATTTCGCGATTTTCGAGCATGTTTTTTCTTGCGGCGTACATGTGCATGGTATCACATTCTTCATATGAAGCATGTTGATTCGGAATCGCCTTCGGATGTCGCGCGCTGGCTGCGAAGCGAATCGACGAATCTCTGGCCTGCGCTTCTGGGTTCGCTGAGCCTGCGTCGTAGCCGGTGCATCCGCAAGAATTGCCCTGCGTGCCAGTCTGGCGAACAGCATCAAAGTTATGTGCTCTACGGTCGCGCGAACGGGCGTCGCGTTGCCGTCTACGTGCCGGAAGAGCTTGTGCCGGAGGTTCAGCGCAACCTGGACAACGGGCGCGCTCTGCAGGATCTGCTGCACCAGGCGGCACCGCGATACATCAAAGCGCTGAAGCGACAGCGCGCCGAAGCATCCAAAAGCAAGAAGAGCCGAGCGGTGTGAGAGCGACAGCGCGACAGATCAGCTTTGCCGATTGGGAGCTGATGCGGCAACGTGATCAGGGCATTCGCCTGGAGCCGCTGCTGGAGGCGATATCCGGCTTTCTCGACGACCAGCGGGACGTCATCGAGCGTGTCCGGCGGGATCTGGTGCGTGGCCTGAAGCAGCCAGATAGCGGTCGTCACGGATTGACGGCGACACAGGTGCTGCGCTCGCTGGTTCTGATGCGGCTCAAGAACTGGGACTATCGCGAGTTGCGTGAACGCATCGCAGATGGATTGACGCTTCGTCAGTTCACCGACTTCTACTGCGCGCCGGTGCCGAAGCACGACGCCTTCCAGCGTGGCTTCATCCGTCTGACCCCACAAACGCTGAAAGCGGTCAACGATTTGGTGGTTCGGGCAGCGGTCGAGCTCGAATTGGAGGATGGCACGAAGCTGCGGGTCGACACTACGGTGGTGCAGACCGACATTCATCATCCGACCGACAACACGTTGCTATGGGATGTGGTCCGCGTCGTCACACGCTTGGTCCGCCGTCTGGCCAAAGCGCTGGAATTGCGAAGAATCAAGGGCTTTTGCGACCGCACGCGCGCGGCGCGGCGCCGGATGTACGAGATCCAGCGCATGACGACGAGGCAGCGTCACGAGCAGCAGACCCGGATATACCGGGCGCTCATCGACATTGCCGAGGAGGTCGTAGGAAACGCACGCGCGGGGCTCGAGAGGACCCGCACGATGCGCGGCAAGGACATGTTCGCCGACATGGCCATCGAGGAACTGCGCAGTCAGATCGAGCACTTCTGCGGGCTGGGAGATCGTGTCATCGATCAGGCACGTCATCGTGTGCTCTTTGGTGAGCAGGTGGCTACCGACGAGAAGATTTATTCCATCTTCGAGCCCCATACCGACCTGATCAAACGCGGCAAGGTGCGCACGCCGGTCGAGTTCGGCCACAAAGTCTTCCTCGCCGAAAGCGCGGAGGGCCTGATCACGCAATACGAGGTGCTGAAAGGCAATCCGCCCGACGAGGTTCATGTGGCATCTTCCCTCCAGCGCCACAGGCAGGCCTTTGGCCGTGCCCCGCAGCTGTATGGCTCGGATCGTGGCTTCTTCAGCGAGCAGAACCTTGCCTCGTGCAAGCACGCCGGCGTGAAGGTGGTGTGCATTCCTCAGCGTGGTGGCAAGAGGACGGGACGACGTGAGGCGTACGAAAAGAGCGTGGTCTTCAAGAATGGTCAACGCTTTCGCGCCGGCATCGAGGGACGCATCTCCGTGCTGTTCCGAGGCCGCGGCATGAAGCGCTGTCTCGCCGAGGGACGTGACCGCTTCGAACTGTGGGTCGGCGCCGCGGTGCTCGCCAACAATCTCATGAGGATTGCGGCAATGCTGATGGCGGGATCGTCGCGCAGGCGAAAAGCTGCTTGATAGACCCGTAGGCCTGTCCCGGTCACTCAAAGTGGCCACGGCTCAGCACATCTCAAGCTGACAGCCGGCGCGCAATACCTGAAACCAACTCAAAAATCATCTGTCCCGAGCTTGCCGGTCCCGTTGCTCTCCTTCATTTTGTGCCCAATCCATCGGCATAACTTGGATCGGCGCCCCCAAATCCGGGCGTTTCGCGACAGAAACTAG
>NZ_JAHEAG010000137.1 GCF_018596315.1 Bradyrhizobium sp. SRL28
GACCAAGCGTTGACCTCTGGATCTACGCGAGCAAGACACTGACCTGGGCCAACTTTCATCCGCCGATAAGTAGAGTCCCGGTGACATTTGAGCCCATGGGGCTCGGTGGAGCAACGGGGCGGGGCGCGGACCCCCCGGCGTAGCGCGGCCCCCGCCCCGTTGCGGTCCGGGAGCGCCGAGATCGGCGTATTCGTTCGGCGTCAAATGGCTGAGCGCGCTATGTGGGCGGACATTGTTGTAGTCGTCTTTCCATGCAGCCAGCACGGCGCGAGCCTGTGCAAGCGACGTGAACAACGTCTCACTGAGGAGCTCGTCGTGCAACGGACCGTTGAAGCTCTCGATGAAGGCGTTCTGGGTCGGCTTGCCCGGCGCAATGTAGTGCCACTCGATCCGCATCTCCTGGCACCAGCGCAGGATCGCCATGCCGGTCAGCTCGGTACCGTTATCGGAGACCCACATGACTGGACGGCCGTGCCGCGCCACGATGGCCTCGAGCTCGCGCACGACGCGCAGGCCCGGTAACGAGGTGTCGGCGCCCAGCGCCAGACATTCGCGCGTGAAGTCATCGACCACCGCGAGGATGCGGAAGCGGCGGCCATCGGTGAAAGCATCCGACAGGAAGTCGAGGCTCCAGCGCTGGTTCGGCCCCTGCGGGATCGTCAGTGGCGCTCGTGTGCCAAGCGCCCGCTTACGCCCGCCGCGCCGACGCACCTGCAGCCGTTCCTCGCGGTAGAGGCGGAACTTCTTGTGGTTCATAGTCAGACCCTCGCGGCGCATCAGTACAAGCAGACGGCGCGTCCGGAGGGAGGCGAGATCATGGCCTCGCAGATCGCTATCAGCCAACGTACGGTGCAGGCCCATTCGGAATCGAGACACAAGCTTAGCTCGCGGGTGCGAAGTGTGAGCTGCTGACCGTTTTGTGGCTACAACATGAAGACGGATCTGCTCGAGGTTTACCGGGTGCCCAAAACTGGACGCTCGCCGAAGCGGCGATCGACATCTTCGCCGAGAAATGCTGCGCACGGAATATCCCGCCTAGTTCCTCGCACATCACTTATCTTCCTCTTCAACCGCAAAATGACCTGCCATTCCGCAACCAGTTATATAACTGCTTTCGCTTCGATGGCGCTTGGCCGGCGATGTATCCAAGGGGACGCCTGCTCAAGCATCCTTCCCCTAAATGAAGCGCGATGCCGTCATCGCCACGGGGCGCCACTATCTGCAGACCAATTGGTCGGTCATCGGTGTGCGGGGTCACTGGTACATTCAGTCCGCAAAATCCGACGGCATTGATCCAGCTGCAGAACATACCTGGGTTGCTCCGCTTCCAGGACGGCCCCCGATTGTCTCGGGGCACTCACTTTCGGCGTTCCACGCTGGCGATGCCGCTGTGGGAGTAAGCAACGCATCAAACTCCCCCCACGCGGCACTTACTTCGGCACGAAACGCGGTCAATCGGTCGATTGTACGAAGAAAGGAGGTGGCCTTAATCTTTCGACCCCGACGAACCAGCTCTTTGATCTGCTCGGTCAGTTCGCTTTGATGTCGTGGATAGGATAGAGCTACTCGGGCTGCGCCTACGGAAGCTAAACCATCCCAGATTTCGCGGATCTCATTCAGGTTGAATGGCGGCAGACACTCTTCGACTTGGCACCCCTGTGAAGCAAGACATTCTCGCGCATCGTGATGAGCACGCGCGACCTCGGGGTCCACGGTTTCGGACCCTATATTAGTGAACCAACCAATCCGGAGGGAGCGGTGCGGAGTCGCGATTGGCGGTAGGTTGAGCGACGTTGGATCGCGCCGATCCGGACCGCCCAGTACTGACAACAGAAGGTCGATATCAGCCAAGCTTCGGCCAACGAGGCCAATCGTTTGGAAATCCAGCGCCATTGGCAGAAATCCATGTCGGCGAGGGACACGACCATTCGAGGGCCTCATCCCGACGAGGCCGGCGTAGCTGGCCGGCATCCGGATCGATCCACCCGGGTCCGTACCTAGGGAGAGTGGCACCAATCCGGCAGCGACCGCCGCCACGGAGCCGCCGCTCGATCCGCCTGCCGTTAAGC
>NZ_JAHEAG010000138.1 GCF_018596315.1 Bradyrhizobium sp. SRL28
GTCGCTGTGGCATTGGACAACGCTCCGGATCGTATTGCCGTGCAGGGAGTGTTGCCGAAGTGGATCGTAAACGCTTGGACGCAGGAGATCGATCTCGGCGTCTCGCGCCACGGCTTCGATGACGGCCGTGCATGTCTGGCCTGCCTGCCACACGGGAAGATAAAGGACGAAGACGAGAAGATAGCTGAGGAGCTGAGGATCACGGAAGCCAAACAGGAGATCCGGGCTCTTCTTCAAACGAACAGGCCGTTGGATGCCGGTTTCCTCGAGCGCGTTGCGAAGGCCTTCGACATTCCTTCGGAATCCCTTCAAGAGTTTGTTGGGCAATCCATCCGATCGTTTCACCAACGGGCAATCTGCGGCGGGGTCGTTATGCGCCTGACGGATGGAGCGCAGCCCGTGAAAGCTGTTGTACCGATGTCATTTCAGTCGGCTCTTGCTGGCATAATGCTGGCGGCAGATCTCGTGAAGCACGCTTCGGGGGTTTTGAATATGCCGACCACGAGCACACGGATCAACCTGCTTCGTCCACTCGCCGCGCATCTTCACGATCCCAAGGCGAAAGACACGTCAGGACGCTGCATCTGCGCGGACCGGGACTTCCTAGCTGCGTACCGGCGGAAACACGAGATCTCGTATCCAAACTAAGTTGGCAGAGAACGTTTCACGAGACTGGTCTCGTTTGCGTTGAGAAATACAAGGATTCTGGAATCTTTGGCTAAGACTGGGCTGAAAAGGAGTATCAACAACTCTTAATCAGCGGGTCCTAGGTTCGAGCCCTGGTGCGCTGGCCAAGCCTTTCACGGGCTTAGCCGGATAGCGGCGGCACAGGAGAATGGCCTCGACGTCGTGCAAGCTGTGGCTATCCTTCGACACCATGATTGACCATTGAGAGCCGCGGGGCAGTCTCGTTTTTTGCGAATGTGGCGATGCATTACTTCACGAGCGACGACCTCGTCAGGTTTTCGAAAGCTTGCCCGAGTAAGGTTGCTCAGGTGATTTGTAAACGTGAGGCTGGGATGGACCCGCACAATTTTGACTCATTCAATGTAAGAGGTTGGCCGCAGGTAGAGCCCCCCGTCTCGCACGAGCCTGAAACGAGCGACGTCGGCCAAGGGGCCTTTGAGCAGCAATTGCACCAGGCGCGCCCAGCCGGTGCCGCGATGCCCGATCGGGGGCCGCGCGGTGGCCTCCGTCCCAATGTGTCTAGCGACGGCCAGCAGTCCCCCAACGGGCTGATGGGTGCAATTGCCAGGAGCAACATCCTGCCAAGCGAGGAGGTCCTCATCAACGACGAGCGTGATACAGCTGGATTGAGAGCAGCGAAGAGGCCGAGGACCACAAACAACCCGCAAGGCGTTGCCATTGAGCGGCAGCTGAGCGAGATCGCCAATTCAGGTGAAGGTGGTGGAGCAATGCCGCCAGCCTCGGCGCTGCAGCCGGCTCAGTCAACGGGGGTTGTGATACGGCACGACAGGCGGCCTCTTTATTCCGAGGATGCTCCCGCGATTTTGGGGCTTGAGGAGGCCCTCATCAAGGACGGGACCGCCAAAGGCACTGCCCAGCAGTTTGTAAGTTCTCTTCTTGGCTTTAGCCGCTGGCTCTTCGCAAAAAAGAAACCGAGCATTGTTGCTCGGCTCGACAGTAATTCGCTGAACGCCAATGGCAGTGACGTGCACGAGTACATCGGAAACGGTAATCAGAGGCTCATTAGGGCATTAGACCATCTCCGGACCTTGCGGTCAGGAGCCGTGCCGATCATACGCCGCGCCAAGCGGAATCCTCACGCCCCGAACGTGGCCCTCATCAATCCCGAAGAGGCGGTAGTGATGGAGCCGAGGCGCGTCGGCGCCACCGCTGCGCAGCACAGCGCGTCGCAGGAAGCTGACACTCGACGAGAGGAGCTTCAGGGACGGCGGGATAATCAATCCGCCCCGTCGGCTTTCGTCCAAGAGCACGTCGCGTTCTATCCAGAGCAGATTGCTCCGGAGGAGCTTCGGCGAGTGCTGGATCATCTGAATGATCAATCCATCCCA
>NZ_JAHEAG010000139.1 GCF_018596315.1 Bradyrhizobium sp. SRL28
CATCGAGCCGGGCGAGATCGCGGCGCGGCTCGTCGAGCACGCCGCGGTGCGCGACGCGGTGGTGGTGGCGCGCCAGGACCGCGCGGGCGAGCAGCGGCTGGTCGCCTATGTGGTGTGCGCGTCCGAGGCGGGCTCGGATGGGCTGGATGGAAGCGAACTTGCCGGCACCTTGCGCACGCATTTAAGTGCGCGGCTGCCGGACTACATGGTGCCGTCGGCGTTTGTGCACCTTGCGGCGCTGCCCTTGACGGTGAACGGCAAGCTCGACCGCAAGGGCCTGCCGGCGCCTAAGGATGAGGCGTATGCGCGCGCCGCCTATGAGGCGCCGCAAGGCGAGATCGAGACGGCGCTGGCGACGATCTGGGCCGAGCTTCTGGGTGTTGAGCGGGTCGGACGGAACGACCACTTCTTCGCGCTGGGCGGCCACTCGCTCTTGGCGGTGCAGCTGATCGAGCGTCTGCGGCGGCTGTCGCTGGGGGTGAAGGTGCGGACTTTGTTCGCCAGGCCGGTGCTGGCGGATCTGGCCGCGAGCCTGCGCAGTCATCACGAGGTGGCGGTGCCGGCCAACCTGATCACGGCAGAGAGCCGCTCGATCACGCCGCAGATGCTGCCGCTGATCGAGCTGACGCAGGGAGAGATCGATCGGATCCTCGCCACGGTGCCCGGCGGCGTCGGCAACATCCAGGATATTTATGCCTTGTCGCCGCTGCAGGACGGCATCCTGTTCCATCATCTGTTGGCCCGCCAAGGCGATCCGTACCTGCTGGTGTCGCAGATGGCGTTTGCCGACCGTGGCGTGTTGGACCGCTATCTTGCCGCGGTTCAGCGGGTGGTGGACCGGCACGACATCTTAAGGACGTCGTTTGTCTGGGAGGGCCTGTCGCGCGCGGCCCAGGTGGTGTGGCGGAACGCGCCACTCAATGTGACCGAGGTCGAGCTGGATGGCTCCGGCGGTCCTGGCCACGCGCAGCTCAGGCTGAGGTTTGATCCGCGCCAGCACCGCATCGATCTTGGCCGGGCCCCGCTGTTGCGGTTTGTGATCGCGCGCGAGCCCGGCAGCGCGCGCTGGCTGCTCTTGCAGCTGCAGCATCATCTGATCGGGGATCACACGACGCTGGAGGTGATGCATGCCGAGGTTAGGGCCGTGCTCGGCGGGCGCGACCATGAGCTGGCCGCCCCGCAGCCGTTCCGCAACCTGGTGGCGCAGGCGCGCCTGGGCGTTGGTACCAAAGCGCATGAAGAGTTCTTCCGGGGACTGCTGGGGGACATCGATGCGCCGACCACGCCGCTTGGCTTAAGCGAGGTCCACGGCGACGGCTGCGGGGTTCATGAGGCGCATCGGAGGCTGCCGCAGGCGCTCAACGCGCGATTGCGCAGCCAGGCGCGGCGGCTTGGGGTCAGCCTGGCCAGCCTGTGCCATCTGGCGTGGGGACAGGTGGTGGCGCGCAGCAGCGGCCGCGAGCAGGTGGTGTTCGGCACGGTGCTGTTTGGCCGCATGCATGGCGGCTCGGGTGCCGACCGCACCATGGGCCTGTTCATCAACACCCTGCCGCTGCGGCTTGATCTGGACGGCACCGGGGTCGAGGCGAGCGTGCGGACCACGCACGCCCGGCTGGCCGAGCTGCTGGCGCACGAGCATGCCTCGCTGGCGTTGGCGCAACGCTGCAGCGGCGTTGCGGCGCCGGCGCCGCTGTTCAGCGCGCTGTTGAACTACCGCCACACCGCGCCGGCGCTCGCTTGCGGACCGGATGCTGGGCTGGGCGGCGTGGAATGGCTGGGCGGGGAGGAACGCACCAACTATCCGCTGACCCTGTCGGTGGATGATTTTGGCGAGGCGCTCGGTCTGACGGCGCAGGTGGCGGAGCTCGTCTCCGCGGATCGGGTCTGCGGCTACATGCAGCGCGCGCTCGAGCAACTGGCCGACGCGCTGGAGCAGGCGCCGAACACGCCGGTGCGCGAGCTGGATATCCTGCCGGCCGCTGAGCGCGCGTATCTGTTGGAGGAGCTGAACCGGACGGCGGCGCCGTATCCC
>NZ_JAHEAG010000014.1 GCF_018596315.1 Bradyrhizobium sp. SRL28
TTGCGTCGCTATGTCCACGTCATTGCGAGCGCAGCGAAGCAATCCATCTATCCCGGCGCCGCGCTATGGATTGCTTCGCTGCGCTCGCAATGACGGAGAAAGAGGCTGCGCCACGTGTCCATCCCTCACCCTGAGGAGGCCGTGGAGCGGCCGTCCCAAAGGGCGAGGCGACTGGCCGGAACACCATCTCCGAGGTCATGGAACCCGGACCTCCGGCCGCCGTAACCGCCCGGCCTGCCTCGATTTCCGGCAGTCGGATTCCCCTTTGGTAACCTAAAGTTAACCAAGCTTAGCGTCTGGTTAGGGACGGAATGACGCGCTGATAGCCCTCGTTTTGACATGTTGGCAGGGGAAGCAGGACCCGGCTTTCGGCGGGCCCCCCATGCGACACCAAGAGAGCTTTCGCGCTGGCGCATGACGCCGCGCCCGACGCGCGGCTGTGGTACCGGCAGCCGTTTGCTCCCGGAGGAAAATAGGGACACTTGCGTTGAGAGGATACCGCCCATGAATCCCGCCGACGTGGCTCCGGCAGCCCTGCCGTTGGTCTCCGCCGACGTGTCGCTGATAGCCCTGTTCATGCAGGCCCACTGGGTCGTGAAAACAGTCATGCTGGGGCTGTTGGCCTGCTCGGTCTGGGTCTGGGCGATCGCGATCGACAAGATTTTCCTCTATTCGCGCACCAAGCGCGCCATGGACCGGTTCGAGCAGGCCTTCTGGTCGGGCCAGTCGATCGAGGAACTCTACCGCGCGCTGTCAGCCAAACCGACGCAGTCGATGGCGGCGTGTTTCGTTGCGGCCATGCGCGAGTGGAAACGCTCGTTCGAGAGCCAGACACGCTCCTTTGCCGGCCTGCAGATGCGGATCGAGAAGGTGATGAACGTCTCCATCGCCCGCGAGGTCGAGCGGCTGGAACGAAGACTCCTGGTGCTGGCGACCGTCGGCTCGGCCGGGCCGTTCGTGGGCCTGTTCGGAACCGTCTGGGGCATCATGTCGAGCTTCCAGTCGATTGCGGCCTCGAAAAACACTTCACTCGCCGTTGTGGCGCCCGGCATTGCGGAGGCACTGTTTGCGACCGCTATCGGTCTTATCGCTGCCATCCCCGCGACCATTTTCTACAATAAGTTCACGTCCGAAGTGAATCGGCAGGCGCAGCGGCTGGAAGGCTTCGCCGACGAGTTTTCAGCCATCCTGTCCCGCCAGATCGACGAGCGGGCGTGAGGACGGCAAATGACGAGCGCATCGTGAGAGCAAGATCATGGCGATGAACATGGCAGGTTCGGCCGGCGGTGGCGGTGGACGCCGCGGCCGGCGTCGCGCCGCCGTGATGGCGGAGATCAACGTCACGCCGATGGTCGACGTGATGTTGGTGCTCTTGATCATCTTCATGGTCGCGGCGCCCTTGATGACGTCGACCATCGATATCGATCTGCCCGTCGCCGGCGGCGGCAAGTCGCTCGCCGCCAACGCGCCGCCGCTGACATTGTCGGTCAAGCGCACCGGCGGAGCGTGCAATTCGAACGTCGAGCTCTATCTCGGCGATACGCTGATTTCGGCCAATGACCTGTTGCCCAAGATCAAGGCGATCCGGGAGACCCGGTCGGATGCCGAGAGCGTGGTATACCTGCGCGGCGACAAGGACGTCTGTTACACGGATATGATGAAACTTTTGGGGTATATTCGGACGGCGGGATTCAAGGCCAATATCGTCATCATCCCAGAGCAGGGCTCATGAGCCATGAAGCGGCACGCGACGGCTGATAGCGGAGCGGGAAAGCTCAAGTGAAGGTCAAGGACGTCGACAAGACACTGGTTGCGTCGGTCGCCCTGCACGTCCTCGTGCTGGGGTGGGCGATGGTGTCTGTCTCGACCAAGGCTCTCGAAATGCCGCCGGAAGATTCGGTGCCGGTCGATGTGATCTCTCCCGACCAGCTTGCCAAGGTCATGGCCGGCATGAAGACCGGCAAGAAGGAAAACCCGAAGCCGCTGGTCGAGAAGGTCGCCGAGGCCAAGCCGGTCGACGATGCCGTGGGCAAGGTCACCGAGAAGGCGCCCGTCGTGACCGAGACCGCGCCGCCCCCGCAGCCCAAGGTCGAAGAAAAGCCGGTCGAGAAGAAACCCGACCCGCCGAAGGCCGTCGAGAACAAGCCGAAGGAAGAGCCGAAGCCGGTCGAGAAGAAGCCCGACCCGCCAAAGGCCGCCGAGAACAACCCGACCGAGAAGAAGCCGGATCCGGTCAAGCCCGACCCGATCGCTGAAGCGATCAAGAAGGAAGAGAAGAAGCCGCCGCCGAAGCCGGTGCAGGCCGCCAAGCCGCCGGAGCCGGCGAAGCCGAAGATCGTTGAACGGCACTTCGATCAGACACAGATCGCGGCCCTCCTCGACAAGCGTGACCCGTCGCGTCAGGCCACGACTGGCGACACGCTGAATTCGAACGCCGCGCTCGGCCTTTCGAAGGGCGCGGCTGCGGACAATTCCGCGACATGGGGCGCGATGTTCCAGCGGCAGGTCGAACGGTGCTGGAAAAAGCCCTATGGCGGAATCGAATCGCAGAAGCCTGAGGTCGCGTTTGCCATTCGTCTGAAGCGCGACGGCACCCTTGAAGGCTCGCCGGTTCCGGAAGGCGTTCCGTCGACACCCTTCCTTCGCGTCTATCAGGAGAGCGCGTTACGCGCGATCCTCGAATGCCAGCCGTACAAGCTGCCGGCGGCCCTTTACGAGGAATGGAAATATTTCGCGCCGGTGTTCAAGGAAAAAATCTGACCGCGCTCGCCCATTGGCGATCACACTTATTGGCGATCACACAAGAGCAAGATTGAAGCCATGACTGACAAAGATGCATTGCCTGATATGTCGTTCCGCCTGAGCCGCCGGCAGATCATTTCCGGAATGGCCGCGCTTGGCACGATCACGGCCGCGCCGGTTCGCAGCGCATTTGCGCAGGCGCCGAAGCGGATCCCCATTCCCGAAGGTGAGTTCGTTCCGCTTCCGATCGCGATCCCGAATTTCGTGGCGGGCACGCCGGGCGACGCTGAGGTCGGCGTCGGCGTGGCGCAGGTCATCACCAACAATCTCAAGCGCAGCGGGTTGTTCGCGCCGGTCGATCAGGCCGCCCACATCGAGCGCATCACCAACATCGACACCGCGCCGCAATTCAATAGCTGGAAGCAGATCAACGCGCAGGCGCTGGTGACCGGCCGCATGACGCGGCAGGGCGATGGCCGCCTCAAGGCGGAATTCCGCCTGTGGGACGTCAACACCGCCCAGCAGCTCACCGGCCAGCAATATTTCACCTCGCCGGAATACTGGCGGCGGATCGCGCACATCATCTCCGACCAGATCTATGAACGCCTGACCGGCGAGAAAGGCTATTTCGACAGCCGCGTCGTGTTCGTCGACGAGACCGGGTCGAAGGAGCGCCGCGTCAAGCGGCTGGCGCTGATGGACCAGGACGGCGCCAATGTCAGATTCCTGACCAAGGGAAGCGATCTGGTGCTGACGCCGCGCTTCTCGCCGTCGACCCAGGAAATCACCTACATGGAGTTCGGCCAGGGCGATCCGCGCGTTTTCCTCTTCAATATCGAAACCGGACAGCGCGAGATCGTCGGCAATTTCCCGGGCATGTCGTTTTCGCCGCGGTTCTCGCCGGACGGCCAGCGCATCATCATGAGCCTGCAGCAGGGCGGCAACTCGAACCTGTTCGTGATGGATTTGCGTTCGAAATCGACGACGCGGCTGACCGACACGCCGGCGATCGACACCTCGCCGTCCTATTCGCCCGACGGCTCCCGCATCTGTTTCGAATCCGATCGCGGCGGCAAGCCGCAGATCTATGTCATGGCGGCCACCGGCGGCGGCGCGCAGCGCATCTCGTTCGGTGAGGGCAGCTATTCGACGCCGGTGTGGTCGCCGCGCGGCGACTACATCGCCTTCACCAAGCAGGGCGGCGGACAATTCGCGATCGGCATCATGAAGACCGATGGTTCGGGCGAGCGCATCCTGACCTCGGGCTTCCACAATGAAGGCCCGACCTTCGCGCCGAACGGCCGGGTCGTGATGTTCTTCCGCGAGCCCGGCGGCAGCGGCGGCCCGTCGCTCTATACGGTGGATATCTCAGGTCGTAACGAGTTGCGGGTACCAACGCCCGGTTTTGCCTCCGACCCGGCATGGTCGCCGCTCTTGTCTTGATGGAACCCGGTCGCGCGGGCGCACAGTCGTTAATCGGCAATCATTGCCTAGCCCGCTGATATTCCGGGCATATTTTTGCTGTGCGAAGCAAAAAGCAACGTCTCGGTAACGATGTTCCCTCAGAAAGGCTTCATCTGAGAAGGGTAGAACTACCTACCCTAACAGGACACGTGCCCTGCCGATGCAGTTGGTCGACGCGAAGAAACGAGGCAGCCGGGAAGAGCCGGAGCCGGCGCTCTATGCAGCGCTGGTCGATTCCATGTGCCAGAATTTCTGGCCGATGTTCATCGGCTCGGTCAGCACTGCCGTCGCCGCGGTATTGACGGCGCTCAAGACCGGCAACGTGCTGCTGTGGCCGTGCGCGGCGCTGATCATCGGCATCGGTACGGTTCGCGCCTTCCAGATGCGCAAATACGAACGGCGCACCCAGGTCCTTTCGTTCGAGCAGGCCAGGTATTTGGAGCCGCGCTATGCGATCGGCGCCATGGTCTACGCCAGCGTGCTGGGCGTCTGGTGCTTCCTCACGATTTTCGGCAACAACGACGCGGTCGCGCACATGATCTGCGTCGCGGCGACGGTCGGCTACACCGCCGGCGGCGCTGCCCGCAATTACGGCCGTCCCAAGCTGATCCAGTATCACATCCTGCTGGCTTGCGGCCCGATGTCGCTGGCGCTGGCGACGCATGCCGATTTTTTCTACATCAGCCTCGCCACGCTGCTGGCGCTGTTTTTCATGGGCCTCAAGGGCATCAACCTCAGCCTGCACGCCATCTTCGTCAAGGCACTGACGTCGAGCTTCCGGGAAGCGGCGCTGGCCGGCCAGTTCGATACCGCGCTGAACAACATGCCGCATGGGCTCTGCATGTTTCGCGCCGATGGCCGGCTTGCGGTGATGAATCATCGCTTCAGCGAGATGATGAACCTCTCCGAGGATCTTATCCAGGGCGGCGCCAGCGCGCACGACATTGTCACGGCCTGCATCAACTCGGACTCGATTTCGGCGGCTAGCGGCAAGATGATCCTGTCGGAGATCGTCAACACGCAGGCCCGTGACATGATCACCACCGATCCCGACGTCACGCGGGGCCGATCGCTGTCGTGGACGTTCCAGGCGATGGAGGGCGGCGGCGCGGTCGTGCTGGTCGAAGACATCACCGAACGCCGCAATGCGGAAGCCCGGATCAGTCATCTGGCGCGTTACGACGAACTGACGGCGCTGCCGAACCGGGTCAATTTCCGGGACGAGATCGGGCGGCTTCTGGCTGTCCAGCAGGGCGCCGAACAATTGTCGGCGCTGCTGTTCGTCGACCTCGACCAGTTCAAGCAGGTCAACGACACGCTCGGCCATCCCTGCGGCGACCAGTTGCTGTGCGCGGTGTCCGAACGGTTGCGCGAGATGCTGCGGCCCGAGGACTTCGTGGCGCGGTTCGGCGGCGACGAGTTCGTGGTGTTTCAGCAAAACATCCATTCCCCCGACGACGCCGCCGGTCTCGCCCGGCGCATCGTCGATCGCCTGAGCGAGCGCTACAAGATCGACAATCATCTGGTCGAGATCGGCGCCAGCGTCGGCATCGCCATGACCTCTCGCGGCGTCAGCGCCGATACGCTGTTGAAGAACGCGGACATGGCGCTGTACCGCGCCAAGGCCGACGGCCGCGGCACCTTCTGCTTCTTCCGGGAAGAGATGGCGCAAGTCGTCGAATCCCGCCGCATCCTCGAACTGGACCTGCGCAAGGCGCTGGCCAACGAGGAATTCGAGCTGTTCTTCCAGCCGCTGGTCAATCTCAAATCGGGACGGATATCCACCTGCGAGGCGCTGTTGCGCTGGAATCATCCGGTTCGCGGCACGGTTTCCCCGACCGATATCATTCCGGTCGCCGAGGACATGGGCCTGATCGTCGATCTCGGCCGCTGGATTTTGCGCAAGGCCTGCATGGAATGCATGAAATGGCCCGAAGGCGTCAGCGTCGCGGTCAACTTCTCGCCGCAGCAGTTCCATCAGCGCGACGTGCTGAGCGAAGTCCGCTATGCACTCGAGGTCTCCGGCCTGCAGGCGAACCGCCTCGAAATCGAGATTACCGAGTCCTCGCTGCTGCGGAACACGCAGCTGACGCACGATGTGCTGTCGCAATTGCATTCACTCGGCGTGCGGATCTCGCTCGACGACTTCGGCACCGGCTATTCCAGCCTGAGCTACCTGCATAATTTCCCGCTGCAGAAGGTGAAGATCGACCGCTCCTTCCTGGAAGGGATCGACAGCGACCGTCCGCTGACGCTGCTGCGCGGCGTGGCGCGGCTGTCGGCCGATCTCGGAATGTCCGTGGTGGTGGAGGGCATCGAGACCAATGAGCAGCTCGAATTGATTAGCGCCGATGGCGCGGTAACGGAGGCACAGGGCTATCTGTTCAGCCCGCCGGTGCCCGCGGTGCGGGTTCGCCAGTTGCTGAATGCCTCGCATGGCCGCCGTCCGCCGGACAGCGTGCTGGTTCCGGTCGCCTCACGGTCCATCGCTTGATCCCGTATCTCCGTGGAAATACGGGGGAATCGGGTCTCCCGGGGTAACCTTAATCTCTCGAAGCCTTTGCAATCTCGTTAACAAGCTGTTAATCCTCTACCCGCTCGTAGAGGTTGCTTGGAAGCGTTAGGAGTGCAGCATGAGGTCCCCGGCCGAACTTAATACGGCCTTTGGACGGAGTTCGGACCTGTTGGATCAAGTCGACTATCGTCTAGCGCAAACACCTGAAGAAAAAGAAGAAATTTACAACCTTCGCTACCGTGCCTATCTTCGCGAAGGGGCTGTCAAGGAATCTCCCGCGCAGCGTGTCACCGATCAGTATGACGACCTGCCGAATTCCTGGACATTTGGCGTCTATCTGTTTGGGGAACTCTACAGTTCCGTTCGCATCAGCGTGTTGACCCCGGAGTGGCGGGAGTCCTGTTCGGCAGAGGCATTCGGCGAAATTCTGTATCCCCGGCTCGATCGGGGCGAGGTCATCATTGACCCCGCGCGTTTCGTCGCCGACCCTGACAAGGTCAAGCGGTTTCCGGAGCTGCCCTATCTGACGCTGCGGCTCGCCTATCTGGCTTGCGAATATTTCAACGCCGATCTCGGGCTGGCGATCGTGCGTGCCGAGCACCAGGCGTTTTATCGCCGCGTGTTCCTGCACGAAACCATTGCCGAACCCCGCATGTTCCCCGGCCTGCTCAAGCCGGTCGGGCTGATGGCGGCGGATTTTCCGGTGATGAAGGAAAAGGTCTTCGAGCGCTATCCGATCATGCGATCGACCGCGTTCGAGCGGCGGATGCTGTTCGAGCGCGCCGGTGGCCGGGCCGCACGGCCGGCCCGTGTCGCCTCCGCATACGAGCGGGCCTCGGTTGCTCCGAGTTCCTGAACGGGACGGACCGCGGGCAGAATCAGCTGCCCGGTCCGTGTCTGCTTCCTCCGCGCCCGGCAACCCGGCAAGGCTTCCTCATGCCTCGGGGCCGGCGTATTTCGCCCCGATGCCCATGACAAAGCCCCAAATGTGGTGATTTGGGCCCAGCGCACACTTGCCTTCACCCTCGCGCCACATTTACAAACCATTAACTATCGCGGTCGCTTTTCACGGTTTGTCGGCATTTGACCGGGTCCGGCAAGGTTCCATCAAGGTTGACGGAACGTTCGCTTAACCATCGACCTGTAGACCGGATAACAGTCGAAAAACGTGAGCGCGGAGGCTCCGGAATGAAATATCAGATGCGTATCCTCCAGGGATGGAAGCTGGCGGCTGTGGTCGCGGTGGCGCTGTCGATGGGCGCCTGCGCCAAGAACAACGTCGGCGCCGATGGCGCGATGGCGAGCGCGGCGACCCCGGGGAGCCAGCAGGATTTCGTGGTCAATGTCGGCGACCGCGTGTTCTTCGAGAGCGACCAGACCGAGCTGAGCCCGCAGGCAATCGCCACGCTGGAGAAGCAGGCGCAGTGGCTGCAGACCTACAACCGCTATTCCTTCACCATCGAAGGCCATGCGGACGAGCGCGGCACCCGCGAATACAACATCGCGCTAGGTGCACGCCGCGCCCAGTCGGTGCGCAGCTATCTCTCTTCGCGCGGCATCGACCCGAACCGCATGCGCACGATCTCCTACGGCAAGGAGCGTCCGGTGGCGGTCTGTAACGACATCTCCTGCTGGTCGCAGAACCGTCGCGCCGTCACGGTGTTGAACGCCGGCGCCTGACGCGTTCGACCTTTTTCAGATCTCAGAACCGGCGCTTCATGCGCCGGTTTAACTGCACATTGTGCTTGCAAGCCAAGCGGATGCCGGCTCGGCTTGAGAAAACGCGTCAAGAACTTAATCTAGCGTCGCAGGATGAAGTTCCGGAGAAGTGCCATCGCCCGTTCAGGCGCATCGGGCACCACGGCGTGCCCGCAATTCGCAAACCGTTCGAATTGCACCAGGTGCTTCGGTAGCGCCGTTGCGATGTCCACCTGGCTCTCGATCGGATGCATCGGATCGTCTTCGCCGCCCATCACAAGGGTCGGGCACTGAATGCGATGGAGGTCGGGGAACATGTTGAAGGTGTGGCTCTCGCCACCCGGCTTTGCGGAAAAATGCAGCGCCACCTCTGGCTTTCCGACCGTACGGCTTCCGAGGTTCGGGTCGCGCGGCGTCCGCGTGTAGACGGGGAAGGCGAGATTTCGCCAGGCGTCGACCGCAGCCTGATCCCGCGGGCTGTCGACGTCCAGAAACCTGCGGCGCGCAAGCGCGCCCACTTCGGGCCCGCCGAGGCGCTCGAATAGCGCCACGCGCCGGTCAAGATAGGTGTCTCCAGCGGCTTCGGTGCTGATCAGCACCAGCTTTGATGGGTGGTCGGGATGGCGAGTGGCGTAGGCCAGCGCCACCATGCCGCCGAATGATGCGCCCAAGACGATCGGGTCGGCGATGCCGAGTGCGTCGCAGAAAGCCCGCACGTCGTCGCCCCACTGCGCCAGATGCCAGCTTTCCTTGGGACCATCCTCGCTTCGGCCATTGCCGCGATGATCGAGATAAATGATCTGCGCGATATCGGCCAAGGCGGAATAGGCAGGCTTGTAAATCGAATGGTCGAAGCCGGGGCCGCCATGGAGCAGGAGGAGGGTCGGCTTTTCCCGCATCGCCGGGCCGTCGGGGACGAATTTCGCGCCCTCGACATCGAAGAACAGCCGCACCCCGTTCACAGATACGTGCATGAGCTGAAATCCTTCGATTTGTGAACGCCGTCGGACTGGGCGACTTGTCTTGAAGGGGATACTAAACCATATCGGAACCCGGCGTCCGGATTCGGAAATGCCAGTCACAATTCCGGCGCACTCCCTCAGTGTGTTCTGCTTTCGTTTGACACGCGATTTCGTCGTCAGGGCAAAATGTCATCCAGATTCATCAATGCTGCCAGTGCCGCGGTGATTGCCGCGACGCTGGCTTTGTCTGTGCAGACCTCATCCGCACAGATCACGTTCCCGTGGGAGCGCGAACGCGCTCCGCAAGGCTACCCGCAGGGCCAGCCGCAGTCCGATGACGCCGATCTGGAAATGCGGATCCAGCGGCTGGAAAGCCAGCTCCGGCAACTGACCGGCCAGAACGAGGAGTTGCAATTCCGCAACCGGCAGCTCGAAGAGCGGCTGCGCCAGCTCGGCGCCGCGCCGCCTGCGTCCGGCGGCCAACCGCCGGGCGCGCAGCCCAGCGTGGCCGCGGCGCCGCCTCCAGTTCAGTCCGGCCCGCCACAGGGGCAACAGGGCTATCCGCAACAAGGATATCCGCAGCAGGGCGCTCGTCAGCAGCAGGGCTATCCACCGGGCCAGCCAAGCTACGACCAGCAACCGCAGGTCGCCTCGCCCGCGCCGATCGCACAGGATCCGGCGGCCCCTGCGGCCGGCGGCCGGCGCCGCGGCGATGCCTTCGACCCGTCCCAGAATCCCAACGCCCCGGGCGCACCGCGCGCGCTCGGCGGTGGCCAGATGCCGATGTCGAGCGAAGCGGCGGCCGGTGCGCCGGGCGGGCGCGGTCCGGGCGAACCGCTCAATCTCGGCGGTCCCCGCGATCCCGGTGGCGCCGCCTTGCCGCCGCCTGCTGCAGCCGCACCGCCCCCGCGCGGCCCCGGGCCCGGCGCCAGCGCCGCGCTGACCACGCTGCCGCCTTCAGCCACGTCGAAGGACGAATTCGATCTCGGCATCGGCTACATGCAGCGCAAGGATTATGCGCTGGCCGAAGCGACGATGAAGAACTTTGCGCAGAAGTATCCGAGCGATCCACTGATCGCGGACTCGCAATACTGGCTCGGTGAGAGCTATTTCCAGCGCCAGCAATATCGCGACGCCGCCGAAGCATTCCTCGGCGTGACCACCAAGTTCGACAAGTCGGGCAAGGCGCCCGACGCCCTGCTGCGGCTCGGTCAGTCGCTGGCAGCGCTGAAAGAAAAGGAAGCCGCCTGCGCCGCGCTCGGCGAAGTGACGCGGAAATATCCGCGCGCGTCTGCCGGCGTAAAGGCTGCCGTCGATCGTGAGCAGAAGCGGGTCAAGTGCTGATCTGCCGTGTCGGCGATTGGCGCTGATTTCTCTTGCGGCCCATGGTGGACCGCAAGAGCGTATCGCAGCGATCTATTCCGCCTGCTCGATTGCAGCCGGCATCCTTGCCACGGACATCAGTGATCGCGCCACCTGGTTGAGAAGCTGATCCGAGTTCTCCTCTTCGGCCAGCGACTTCGACAACAGGGCGACGACCGCGCTGTGGCGCAGTTGCTGGGCGAGGTTCTTCGCCGTCGTGTAGGCCGACATCTCGTAATGTTCGACCCGTTGCGCCGCGCCGATCAGCGCGAGGTCGGCTGCGGCATCTTCCTTTTTCTCGCCTTCGGCCATCACCTCCTGGCCTTCCTCGATCAGCCCCATCATGCCCTTGCAGGGTTTCGCGCGGGCTGTCTTGCCGAGCAGATCGAAGCACTCGTTGATGCGCTCGACCTGGTTTTCGGTCTCGACCAGATGTTGCTCGAACAACTCGCGCAGCTGATCGAAGCGCGCCACCTGGGCCATTTTCGGCAGCGCCTTGGTCAGTTGCTTTTCCGCATGCAGGATGTCGCGGAGTTCATCGATCAACAGATCGTTCAGCCCGGCCTCGTCGGCCGGCGGCGAGCTTTCCGTGACAATGGCGCTGGCGGCGCCCGGTTCGGCCTGAATGGCCGGTGATTCCGTGAATACCCAGCCGTTGCCTTCGTTCCAGGGCCCGCGGGTATCGATCTCGCCATGCTCACCGGTTCCGGTGGAATCATTGAAGAACTGGTCGACCAAGCCCGGCGTCGGTGCGATGCGGCCGATGCTGAAGGCGGGCTTGCTCATGCTTTCCAGCGCCAGCGAGAACGCCTTCATGTGGGTGATTTCGCGGGTCATCAGGAACTGCAGGGCGTCCTTGGTGCCAGCGTCGTCGCAGAAATTGATCAGCCGTTCGTAGACGATCTTGGCGCGCGCCTCGGCCGCGATGTTGCTGCGCAGGTCGACGTCGAGTTCGCCTGTTACCTTGAGGTAGTCGGCCGTCCAGGCGTTGCCTTGCGAATTGAACAGATTTACCCCGCCGCCACCCGCAATCGCGATCAACGGATCGGCTTCCGCCGCCTGGCGGTCGAACTTCATGGGTTTGAGGTGCATGCGCGCCAGCGTGCCGACGATTTCAAGATGACTCAGTTCCTCGGTGCCGATGTCCATCAAGAGGTCCTTGCGGTCCGGATCCTCGCAATTGAGCCCCTGAATCGAATACTGCATCGCGGCCGCAAGCTCGCCATTGGCGCCGCCGAACTGTTCAAGGAGCATATTGCCAAAGCGTGGGTCGGGTTCATCAACGCGAACGGTGAACATCAGTTTCTTGACGTGGTGATACATGGGATGCCTCGAAGGTTGGGATGATGAGTCCCGAACGGCACGCTCTGTGCTTTGTTCCTAACTAAACCGTGTGGGGATAGGCCGTGCTCCGTCTCAATCGGAACGGGCCTGACGCGGCGGTTGATGGTGTTGCCAGCGCCTTGCGATCGTCGGCGGATGGCTCCAAACATAGGCGTTCCCATTGCGCGGCCGAGCCATGCCCGATCCTGACCAGTCCCCGATCTCGGTCCAGCAAGCGAAAGATCTGTTCGCACACTGGAAGGCCGCGCCCGCGCTCGTGCTAGCGGTATCCGGCGGTCCCGATTCCCTTGCCCTGATGTGGCTTGCCGCCCGCTGGCGCCGTGCGCTTTCGCGCGGGCCGCGATTGATCGCCGCCACCGTCGACCACGGCTTGCGCCCCGAGGCCGCACGCGAGGCGCGCGACGTCAAACGTCTCGCACGCACGCTCGATCTGCCCCATCGCACGCTGCGTTGGACCGGGACCAAGCCGAAGACCGGCCTGCCGGCCGCAGCCCGCGCGGCGCGCTATCGGCTGTTGGCGAAAGCCGCGCGCGCTGGCGGCGCCACGCACATCCTTACCGCGCATACCCGTGACGACCAGGCCGAGACGCTTTTGATGCGGATGCTGCGCGGTAGCGGCATCGCCGGTCTCGCCGCGATGGCGCGCGAGACCGAGCGCGAGGGCGTGTGGCTGGCGCGGCCGTTGCTCGACGTTCCGAAATCCCGGCTCGTTGCGACGCTGGGCAAGGCGAAGATCGCCTTTGCCGACGATCCCACCAATCGGGACACGAGCTTCACGCGGCCGCGGCTGCGCGCGTTGATGCCTGCGCTGGTCGAGGAGGGTGGCGACAGCCGAAACCTGGCGCGGCTGGCAACAAGGCTGGCGCGGGCGAATGCCGCGATTGAAGTGCTGGCCGACGGCGCCGAGCGCTATCTCGCTTTGAGAGATCGCGATGATGCCTCGCGCTTCGGATTCGATGCCGGAGCGTTTGCCGGTCTGCCAGAGGAAATCCGGCTTCGGCTGCTCAAGCGCGCGATTGACCGGGCCGGTCACGAAGGGCCTGCGGAACTCGGCAAGGTCGAGGCGCTGCTGGCGGTGCTGGACCGGGCCATTGCGAATGGCGGGGGGCAGACAAGGCTGAAACAAACGCTGGCCGGGGCGGCGATCAGCTTGACGAAGGGACGAATTCATGTCGATTCAGCACCGCCGCGGAGGGGCAACCGGCCGTGAGAAGCGTTCCCATACCGCAATATCCGCGATATCGGCACGAAGAGCCTTAACCACCCCGGAAAAACCTCGGCTTTTGCGTCATTTTTTGACCGGGAATCGCGTTTAGATGCGTTAAATAGTCCTGAGTGGTTCCCTTGGCATTGACCCGGGCGCCACCTAAATTGGGTGCAGTGGACCGGGGATTCTCGCCTCACTACCCAAGGAATACTCTAGGGTTACTGCCAAGGACATAGGGCCGCGATCCGCGCGACCACGAAGGAAGATCAATGAACGCCAATCTGCGCAACTTCGCCCTCTGGGTCATTATTGTTTTGCTGCTGTTGGCATTGTTTACGCTTTTCCAGAATCCCGGTCAGCGCACGTCCTCGCAGGACATCTCGTTTTCGCAACTGTTGAGCGATGTCGACCAGGGCCGAGTGCGCGACGTCGTGATCCAGGGGCCGGACATCCACGGCACCTTCACCAACGGCTCTTCGTTCCAGACCTATGCGCCGAGCGACCCGAACCTGGTGAAGCGTCTCTATGACGCCAAGGTCTCGATCACCGCGAAGCCGCCCGGCGACAACGTGCCGTGGTTCGTCTCGCTGCTGGTTTCCTGGCTACCCTTCATCGCACTGATCGGCGTGTGGATCTTCCTGTCGCGCCAGATGCAGGGCGGCGCCGGCAAGGCGATGGGCTTTGGCAAGTCGCGCGCCAAGATGCTGACGGAGGCCCATGGCCGCGTCACCTTCGAGGATGTTGCGGGTGTCGACGAAGCCAAGCAGGACCTGCAGGAGATCGTCGAATTCCTGCGCGATCCCGGCAAATTCCAGCGCCTCGGTGGACGGATTCCGCGCGGCGTGCTGCTGGTCGGCCCTCCCGGTACCGGTAAGACGCTGATCGCGCGTGCGGTCGCGGGCGAAGCCAACGTGCCGTTCTTCACCATCTCGGGTTCGGACTTCGTTGAAATGTTCGTCGGCGTCGGCGCCAGCCGCGTCCGTGACATGTTCGAGCAGGCCAAGAAGAACGCGCCCTGCATCATCTTCATCGACGAAATCGATGCGGTCGGCCGTCATCGCGGCGCAGGTTTAGGCGGCGGCAATGACGAGCGCGAACAGACGCTCAACCAGTTGCTGGTCGAGATGGATGGTTTTGAGGCCAATGAAGGCGTGATCCTGATCGCGGCGACCAACCGTCCCGACGTGCTCGATCCCGCGCTGCTGCGTCCGGGTCGCTTCGACCGCCAGGTCGTGGTGCCGAACCCTGATGTCGTCGGCCGCGAGCAGATCCTGAAAGTTCACGTTCGCAAGGTGCCGCTGGCGCCGGATATCAACCTCAAGACCATCGCGCGCGGCACCCCGGGCTTCTCCGGCGCCGACCTGATGAACCTCGTCAACGAGGCGGCGCTGACCGCCGCCCGCCGCAACAAGCGCATGGTGACGCAGGCCGAGTTCGAGGAAGCCAAAGACAAGGTGATGATGGGCGCCGAGCGCAAGTCGCTCGTCATGACTGAGGAAGAGAAGCTGCTGACCGCCTATCACGAGGGCGGCCACGCAATCGTCGGCCTCAACGTCGTCGCGACCGATCCGATCCACAAGGCCACGATCATTCCGCGCGGCCGTGCGCTCGGCATGGTGATGCAACTGCCCGAACGCGACAAGCTGTCGATGTCGCTCGAGCAGATGACCTCGCGTCTCGCCATCATGATGGGCGGCCGCGTTGCGGAAGAACTGGTCTTCGGCAAGGAGAAGGTTACGTCCGGCGCCTCTTCCGATATCGAGCAGGCAACGCGACTGGCGCGCATGATGGTAACGCGCTGGGGTCTGTCCGAAGCGCTTGGCACCGTGTCCTACGGCGAAAACCAGGACGAGGTGTTCCTGGGCATGTCGGTATCCCGCACCCAGAACGCATCGGAAGCCACGGTTCAGAAGATTGACACCGAGATCCGGCGCTTTGTCGAAGAGGGCTACAACGAAGCCACGCGAATTCTCACCGAGAAGCGCGAGGACCTCGAAACCCTGGCAAAGGGCCTGCTCGAGTTCGAGACGCTGAGCGGTGACGAGATTCAGGACCTGCTCAACGGCAAGAAGCCCAACCGCGAGTCGGTGCTGGAGCCGAGCACGCCGCGCGCCTCCGCCGTGCCGCCGGCCGGCAAGCCGCGCCCGCGTCCCGATCCGGACCCCGGCCTGGAGCCGCAGCCGCAGGCGTAAGAGCGGCTCGTATCTGAATAAGAAACGCGGCGGAGACGCTGCGTTTTTTTATGTCCCCGTTATGTCGGCGCGAAATGACGTTCGAGGATTTGCTCCGGCGTCTCCGTCACCTCGATCGTCTGCCCGTCGCCGACGTAGGTGAGAATGGTGCGCTCGCCGTCGCGCGACATGCTGCCGACGAGCGCGATGTTGATGTGGATGGGCTGCCTCGTCTCGAATCCCGTGCATTGAATCCAGAAGCGCATCACGATCTCCTTCGATATCGCGCTTGATCATAAAGATAGTCGCGGCAAATTGTAGGGTGGGCAAAGCGCAGCGTGCCCACCATTCGCAGTGGCGGTCTTGAGACGATGGTGGGCACGGCGCTTGTGCGCCTTTGCCCACCCTACGCAACTCCCGTGCTACGCCAGCGTCCGCAACTCACGAGCCGCCGCGACCATGTTGACGAGCGCGGGCCGCACTTCTTCCCATTTGCGGGTCTTCAATCCGCAATCCGGATTGATCCAGATCTGGGCGTCGGAGAGCCGCATCCGCGCCAGCCTGAGCAGGCTGGTCATCTCTTCGATCTCGGGGACGCGCGGCGAATGGATGTCGTAGACGCCGGGGCCGATTTCGTTCGGATAGCGGTAGTCCCTGAACGCGTCGAGCAACTCCATTTTCGAGCGCGAGGTCTCGATCGAGATCACGTCGGCGTCCATCGCGCCGATCGCGTTGATGATGTCGTTGAACTCCGAGTAGCACATATGGGTGTGGATCTGCGTTTCGTCGCGCACGCCGGATGAACAGAGGCGGAAGGCATCGACGGCCCAGTCGAGATAGCCCTGCCATTCCGATTTGCGCAGCGGCAAGCCTTCGCGCAGTGCGGCCTCGTCGATCTGGATCATGCCGGCGCCGGCGGCCTCGAGATCGGCGACCTCGTCGCGGATCGCGAGCGCGATTTGCCGGCAGGCCTCGCTGCGCGCAATATCGTCACGTACGAACGACCAATTCAGGATGGTGACGGGACCGGTCAGCATCGCCTTCATCGGCTTCTTCGTCAGCGACTGCGCGTACTGCCACCACTCGACCGTCATCGGCTTCGGGCGCGAGACGTCGCCGAACAGCACCGGCG
The DNA here is from genome assembly GCF_018596315.1 of Bradyrhizobium sp. SRL28. Classification (GTDB taxonomy): domain Bacteria; phylum Pseudomonadota; class Alphaproteobacteria; order Rhizobiales; family Xanthobacteraceae; genus Bradyrhizobium. The sequence goes on from NZ_JAHEAG010000014.1 coordinate 16,598, forward strand.
GACGGACGTAGCGCGATCCGTAGGATTGCACCCAGCCGTGGCTGGTGAAGGCGAAGCCCGCGAGCTGTTCGCCAAAGTACTGCACCATGTCGTTGCGCTCGAACTCGCCATGCACGAGCACGTCGAGACCGATGGTTTCCTGCCATTGCACCGCCTGGGCCGTCTGGTCCTGCAAATAAATCTTGTAGACTTCATCCGTCAGGGCGCCGCTGGCGTGTGCGGCGCGCGCTTTCCTGACTTCGGTCGTCTGCGGGAACGAGCCGATGGTCGTGGTCGGGAACGCCGGCAGGTTGAAGCGCTCGTGCTGCACGCCGACACGCTCAGTGAACACGCTGGCGCGACGACGCATGGCGTCATCGATGCCGGCGATGCGCGCTGCGACCTTCGCATCGTGAATCCGCGGCGAGGCCGTGCGCGCGGCGGCCGCCTCGTCCGAGCCCCGCAGGGCGGCTGCGACGCTGCCGCGTCCGCCGGCGAGTGCCGTCCCGAGTGTGCTCAGTTCCTCGAGCTTCTGCACCGAGAACGCCAGCCAGCTCTTGATTTCGGAATCGAGCCCGGTTTCCAGCGCCAGATCGATCGGGACATGCAGCAGCGAACAGGAGGGCGCGATCTGCACACGGTGCTTGCCGAGTTTCGCGATCACGGGTTCGAGCCGGTCGAGGATCCTGCTCAAGTCCGCGCGCCAGATGTTGCGGCCGTCGATGATACCGAGCGACAGCACGCGGTCTTTTGGAAAATCGGCGAGGCCATCGATCTGTTCAGGCGCGCGCACCAGATCGAGATGCAGGCCGGCGACGGGCAGCGCCAGCGCTGTAGCGCGATTGCCGCCCAGCCCGCCGAAATAGGTCGCGAGCATGACCTTGAGCTGCGGCACCGCGTTGGCGATCTCCGTATAGGCGTAATGCAGCGCCTGCCGGGCGACGATATCGAGGTCGAGCACGAGACATGGCTCATCGATCTGTACCCATTCGGCGCCGCGGTAGGCCAGCTCGCGCAGCACCTCGATGTAGACCGGCAGCAACCGGTCGAGCAGCGACAGCGTGTTGAAACCGGCATCCTTGCTTTTTGCCAGCTTGAGAAACGTGACCGGGCCGACAAGCACAGGGCGGGTCTGATAGCCCAGCGCCTTGGCTTCCTCGTATTCCTCGATCGGCTTGCGCGAGGCGAGGGTGAACTGCTGATCCTTCGCCAGTTCGGGCACCATGTAGTGGTAGTTGGTATCGAACCATTTTGTCATTTCCAGCGCCGGTACGCCGTGCGCGGCGTCATGCCCGTGATTGATATGGCCGCAGCTCGCGTCATGCGTTTTTCCTTGCGCACCGCGGGCCATCGCAAAGTAAGTCGCGAGCGGGACCGGGCCGCCGTTCCAGCGATAGATTTCCGGGATCGCGCCGACCATCACTGACGTGTCGAGCATCTGGTCGTAGAACGAGAAATCGTTCGACGGGATCACGCTGACGCCGAGCTTTTTCTGGCGCGCCCAGTTGGCGGCGCGAAGACCCGCGCCGGTTTCGATCAGGGCTTTTTCGTCCGAAGCGCCGGACCAGAAGCTTTCCAATGCGAATTTCAGCTCGCGGCGCGGGCCGATACGTGGCGTGCCAAGGGAGGCAACGGGAAGTGAGGAAGTGGAGATTGTAGAAGGAGACGTTGCAGTAGACATTGGCTTAACCCCAAAAGTTGGGGGCAAAGGCCGAAGTGACACGTCTGGATTCCGCGTACGGCGGAGCGTGCGCGGAAATCGCAACCGCACCACCGGGACACCCCGCCCGAGGACGTGTATGTTGTCGAGGCAGGTCTCCTGGCTCACGGGTCAATGCTGCTGTCCGGCCTTCCCGAAACCAATCATGGTCTCAGTGACTTTGTTGGACAGCGGCTCGCCGCTTACAGTTGCGGGGGCAGCTCCGGCTTTGGCTTTTCGGCCGCACCGGCTTCCCTCTTAGCTTCGGGCCGAACGAGCCCGAAGAACCACGACGGATTCAGTTAAGGTCAAGCGTGACCCCAGTCAATACGAGCCCGGAGTGGGCAGTTACCCATCACTCTTGATGGATACCATTGGGCGAGATATCGAAGTAGCTCAGTTCTGCGGCATTCCTTGGGGCACGATGGTTCTGACGATGGAGGCATCGAGGGCCTCGTAATCGTGCAGGCCGATCGTTGCGTAAAGTTCAGCGCGCGTCTGCATCTGGTCGAGCATCTTGCTGGTGCTGCCGTCGCGCTTAAGTGCCGTAAACAGGTTCTGCTGGGCCTTGTTGGCGACGCGGAGCGACGATACCGGCCAGATCACCATGCGATAACCCATCGCCTCGAACTCCGACGCGGTGAAGAACGGCGTCTTGCCGAACTCCGTCATGTTCGCGAGCAGCGGGACACCGGGAATGCGCCTGGCGAACTCCTCGAACATCTCGCGCGAAATCATTGCTTCCGGAAAGATCGCGTCCGCTCCCGCTTCCAGATAAAGTTTGGCACGCGCTACCGCACCGTCCATGCCCTCGCTGGCTGCGGCATCAGTCCTTGCGATCAGATAAAGATGACGCCGCGCCTTGGCGGCGGCGGCGACCTTGGCTGCCATGTCGCGCGCATCCGCCAGCTTCTTGTCGTTGAGATGGCCGCATTTTTTCGGAAGCAGCTGGTCCTCGATATGAACGGCCGCAGCACCGGCATCCTCGAAGGTGCGCACCATGTTCATGACATTGAGCGCTTCGCCATAGCCGGTGTCGCCATCGACCAGCACCGGCAGGCCGCTGGCGCGCGCCACCTGGCGGATGAAGAAGGAAACTTCCTCGATCGTAATGATGCCGAGATCCGGCAGGCCCATCGAAGCCGTCATCGCCGCACCCGACAGATAGAGTGCGAAAAAGCCGGCGTCGCGCGCCTGCAGCGCGGCCATTCCGTTATGCGTGCCCGGCATCTGGAGAATGCCCGGTGTGTCCAGGAGGTCGCGGAAGCGAGCCCCGGCCGGCTTGTCGGCGATGTCGGTACCCAGGAGATACACCATTACTGCTCCTTACGCGGCGCGGGGCGCGATTGTCGCTTTGCCACGCTCATGCAGCGGCACGAACTTCAGGTTCTCCGGGCCGACATAGTTCGCGGCCGGGCGGATGATCTTGTTGTTGATGCGCTGTTCCATCACATGCGCCGCCCATCCCGACGTCCGTGAAATCACGAACAGCGGCGTGAACATCGCGGTCGGCACGCCCATCGCGTGGTAGGAGACCGCGCTGAACCAGTCGAGATTGGCGAACATCTTCTTGGCATCGGCCATGACCGCCTCGATCCGGTCGGCGATTTCGAACATCCGGGTGCTTTCGCCCTCAATGCTGAGGCGCCGTGCGACTTCCTTGATCACCTTGTTGCGCGGATCGGCAATGGTGTAGACCGGGTGACCGAAGCCGATCACGACCTCCTTGGCCGTGATGCGCCGGCGGATATCGGCTTCCGCTTCTTCCGTATCGCCGTAGCGCTTCTGCACTTCGAAGGCGATCTCGTTGGCGCCGCCATGTTTCGGCCCGCGTAGCGCACCGATCGCGCCGGTGATGGCGGAATACAGGTCTGAGCCCGTTCCGGCGATCGAGCGCGCGGTGAACGTCGAGGCGTTGTACTCGTGTTCGGCGTAGAGGATCAGAGACGTATGCATCGCGCGTTCGTGCGATGGCGGCGGCTTCCTGCCATGGAGCAAATGCAGGAAGTGCGAGCCGATCGAATCATCGTCGGTTTCGACGTCGATCCGGCGGCCATGGTGGGCGTAGTGGTGCCAGTAGAGCAGCATCGATCCAAGCGAGGCCATCAGCCGGTCGGCAATGTCGCGCGCGCCGGGCTGATTGTGATCATGGGCCTCGGGAAGGATGCAGCCGAGCGCGGAGACGCCGCTTCGGAGGACGTCCATCGGATGCGCGGCGGCGGGCAACAGTTCCAGCGTCTGCAACACCGCGAGCGGCAACCCGCGCAGCGCCTTCAGCTTGGCTTTGTAGTTTTTGAGCTCCGACAGCGTGGGCAGGCTGCCGTGAACCAGAAGATACGCGATCTCCTCGAACTCGCAGGTTTCGGCGACATCGAGAATGTCGTAGCCGCGATAATGCAGGTCGTTTCCGGTGCGGCCGACCGTGCACAGCGCGGTGTCGCCGGCAATCACGCCTGATAGCGCGACCGATTTCTTCGGCGGCGGCTTGATATCCGTCATCTCAATCTCCCTTATCGCTTGCCGGCGGCGCGCTGGACCGTAACCGGAACAGTGTCGCGCCAGTCGAAGATTCCGTGCGTCGATGTCGCGCCGAGGAACTTTGGATCAACCGTGAAAGTGAGGTCGGTCAGCTCGCCTGCCTTCAGCGACGGCAGTCTTTCCACCGTTGCGATGAAGCGATTCTGCTCAGCCGCGGCGATCACGCCTTCCGCCAGGTTGCGGAACTTGCGGATGTAGTCCGTCCGCCCAAACGGACGGGCTCCCAGCGGATGTGCATCAGCCAGCGCGATCTCGTCGCTGATGACGGAGCCGCCTTTCAGCCTCACGACGACGCGGCCGCCGAACGCTTTTTCCTTCGGATCATGGCTATGGTAGCGGCGGGTCCATGCGGGGTCTTCGACGGTCGAGATCTTGCGCCACAGCGCGACCGTGGTCTCGCGGCCCGCGCGCTCGGGCGCGTAGGATCGTTCGTGATGCCAGCCGCCGTCTTCGAGCGCGACCGCGAAAATATACATGATCGAATGGTCGAGCGTTTCGCGGCTCGCCTTCGGGTCCATCTTCTGCGGATCGTTGGCGCCGGTACCGATGACGTAGTGGGTGTGATGGCTGGTGTGGATGACGATGCTTTCGATTTTCGAGAGATCGCCGATCTTCGGTCCCAGCCGGCGCGCGAGGTCGATCAGGGCCTGGCTCTGATATTCCGCCGAATGCTCCTTGGTGTAGGTGTCGAGAATGGCGCGCTTGGGTTCGCCCTTCTCAGGCAGCGGCACCATGTACTCCGCCTTGGGGCCGCCCAGCAGCCAGGCAATGAAGCCGTCCTCGCCTTCATAGGCGGGTGATGGCGCGCCTTCGCCACGCATCACGCGATCGACGGATTCGATCGCCATCTTGCCGGCGAAGGCCGGCGCATAGGCCTTCCAGCTCGAGATCTCGCCCTTGCGCGATTGCCGCGTGGTCGTGGTGACGTGAAGCGCCTGCTGGACGGCCTGATAGATCGTCTCGGCAGGCAATCCGAGCAGTGCGCCGATCCCGACGGCGGCGGACGGGCCGAGATGAGCGATGTGATCGATCTTGTGCTCGTGCAGGCAGATGCCCTTCACCAGATCGACCTGAATTTCGTAAGCGGCAGCCAGCCCACGCACGAGGTCCGCGCCCGTCAGCCCGCAGTGCTGGGCGACAGCCAGCACCGGTGGAATGTTATCGCCGGGATGCGAATAGTCCGCGGCGAGGAACGTGTCGTGGAAATCGAGTTCGCGGACGGCCACGCCGTTGGCCCAGGCGGCCCATTCCGGCGAAATCCGCTGTGACGGCGTCAGTCCGAACACGGTGGCTCCCGGTTGGAACGGATGCGCCTCGGCCTGCACTCGCGCGCTGACGACGGGGCGACGCGCGACCGAGGCTGCAGCGACGGCGGCGTTGTCGATGATGCGGTTGCCCAGCATCTCCACCACATCGCTCTCGACCGCGACCGGGTCGGCGGCGACCTCGGCGATCTTCCAGGCCAGTTGGCTCGCTCGCGGGAGACGATCGGCCGATTTGAAAGTACGAACGCTATGCTGTTTCAAGACGCAGCTTCCTTCTGGATTGGATCGGTGATGGTTGGTTGCGTGATCGGGACCGGGCGGCCGAATTCGTTCACCGCGACCATTTCGAACGTTCCGCGCACCGCGGATTTCCGCCTGCCGCTGATCAGGTCTTCGCGGATCATGTCGACGGCAACGGTCATGGAGCTGCGGCCGACGCGCACGACCTGGGCAACGAGCTCGACGAGTTCGCCGACATGGATCGGCTCGTGAAATTCGATTCTGTCGGAGGTCGCCATGACGACGCTCTGGCGGGCGTGCCGCGTGGCCGTGACGAATGCCGCCTTGCCCATCAGGCTAAGGGCATGGCCGCCGAACAGCGTGCCGTAGTGATTGGCCTGCTCCGGAAACACCATTTCCACGAACCGGGTCGGGATGGAGATTGGGCGACGCCGCTGAATGCATTTTCCTGCTCCGGACGACTTGTTATTCCCTCACGACTTCGCAATATCTACAAACGTACACCGTCGAAATGGCTGAAAAAGCATAGTCTTGCGAAGAAAAGCCGGCTGATCTGCAAAGTTTGCGAAGGTGATGCGATGAAAAAGACCTTCATGGGCGTGCGGTTGAAAAGACTGCGGGAGGAGCAGCGCCTGACGCAGGCGGCGCTCGCCGGCAAACTCGGGATCTCCCTGAGCTACCTCAACCAACTGGAAAACAATCAGCGGCCGCTCACCGTCCCGGTGCTGCTGGCGCTCAATTCGGTGTTCGGCCTTGACGTGCAGTCGTTCGCCGAGGGCGACGAAGCCCGCTTGATCTCGGACCTCCGTGAAGCGCTGGCGGATCCTTCATTGGGCGAGTCGATCGCTGTCGCTGAACTTCGTGAACTCGCGCAGAACATGCCCGCGGTCGGGCGCGCTGGTCAATCTCCACCGCAAATATCGCCACGCCGCCGAGCAATACGCGGCCATCTCCGCGCGGCTCGGCGAGGACCGTCAGGCCGCAGCGGCGGTTCTGCCCTCCACGCCGTTCGAGGAAGTCCGCGACTTCTTCTATGTGCAGCACAACTACATTGCCGAGCTCGACGATGCGGCGGAAGCAATCGCCGGCCGATTGGAGCTTCCTATCGGACGCATGACGCCGGGTCTGGTGTCGTATCTCGAAAGCCGGCATGGCGTGACTGTCCTGATCGATGCGATTGACGAGCTGGGACCGGGAACGCAGCGCCTCTTCGACAGCCGCACACGAATGCTGCGGCTGTCGCCGAGCCTCGATCCGGGCCAGCAGGCGTTTCAGCTCGCGACGCAGATCGCCATTCTGGAACTGGATGAGGCGATACGGTCGATCGTCGACAAGGCAAAACTCACCAGCGACGAAGCCCGCGGCCTCGCCCGCATCGGGCTTGCAAACTATTTCGCCGGTGCGCTGATCTTGCCTTACTCCGTTTTCCTTAACGAGGCGGAGCGGTGCCGTTACGACATCGAATTGCTCAGTCACCGATTCGGCGTGGGCTTTGAAACGATCTGTCACCGGCTCAGCTCCCTGCAGCGCCACAATGCGCGGGGCGTGCCGTTCTTCTTCATCCGCGTCGATCGCGCCGGCAACATATCGAAGCGCCAATCGGCGACCGATTTCCATTTTTCGCGGGTCGGCGGGACGTGTCCACTGTGGAACGTTTATGAGGCCTTCGCCAACCCTGGGCGTATCCTGACGCAGCTGGCGCGGATGCCTGATGATCGAACCTATCTCTGGGTTGCCAGGACGGTGTCGCACGGCCGAGGGGGCTACGGAGCGCCCGCCAAGACGTTTGCGGTCGCGCTGGGATGCGATGTTCGCCATGCGGAGCGAATCGTCTATTCGCAGGGCCTCAAGATCGATCCGTCACAGGCGACGCCGATCGGCATGGGCTGCAAGGTGTGCGAACGGCCGGATTGTCCGCAGCGCGCGTTTCCGCCGGTCGGCCGCGCTCTCAATGTCGATGAAACGCGGTCCTATTTTGCCCCATACGCCACATCGCGTTAGGGCAGCCATGTGAATTTCGTGCGTATGTCCCGAATGGGGCATTGACACCTCGCAGCGAATATCACCACATGTAGCCGTCACGGTCCACTTGATCGCAAGATTTGGTGGCTAAGAGGGAAGCCGGTGGTCGCGCAAAAAGCGCGAGATTCCGGCGCTGCCCCCGCAACTGTAAGCAGTGAGTTGTTCCCGAATCTCAAAGTCACTGATGCGGCATCGCATTGGGAAGACACGGGGATAACGGCGACCTGCGAGCCAGGAGACCTGCCGCGACACCGAAAAAACGTCCACGGGCGGGGTGTCCCGGCGGCGCTTGCAGACTCATGCCGGCGTTTCCTGCCCGCGCATTTGAAGCAGCGTCCTCTCTGACATCCAGCCCCAACAACATCACCACGGGGTCTCTTGATGTCACTCTCTTTCGATCGCGAAGCCAGCGCTGTTCCATTCATCCACCTGCGTCCCGAATCGCTTGCCGCGCCGAGCGCGCAGCCGCCGATGCAGGTGATCCGCCGCAACGGCACGGTTTCGAAATTCGACGCCAGCAAGATTTCGGTCGCGATGACCAAGGCGTTCCTCGCGGTCGAGGGGCACGGCGCGGCTGCCTCCCGCCGCGTGCATGAAATCGTCGAGGAACTGACCTCGGAAGTCGTCGGCGCGCTGTCGCGCCGGATGAGCGAGGGCCGCACCTTTCATATCGAGGACGTGCAGGACCAGGTCGAACTGGCCTTGATGCGCAGCGAGCACCACAAGGTCGCGCGCGCCTATGTGCTGTATCGCGAGGAGCGCACCCGGCAGCGCGCCGGGCAGGAAGCCGCCAACGCCGCTCAGCCGTCGGGCGAGCCATCGCTGCGTGTCACGCTGGCCAGCGGCGTGCAGGTCCCGCTCGATATCGCGCGCCTGACGTTGATCATCGAGGAGGCCTGCGCCGGTCTCGACGGCGTCAGCGCCGCTGCTGTGCTCACTGAGACGCAGCGCAATCTCTACGACGGAATTGGCGAGGGCGAACTGGCCTTGGCGTCGGTGATGGCTGCGCGCACGCTGGTGGAGCAGGAGCCGGACTACGCCTATGTCAGCGCGCGGCTATTGCTCGACAAGCTGCGCACCGAGGTGCTGTCGTTTGTGGAGGGGGCGCCGACCAGCGCCTCGCAGGCCGACATGGCGGTGCGTTATGGCGAATACTTTCCCGCCTATATCAAGACCGGCATCAAGGCCGAACTGCTCGATTCCGATCTGGCGCGCTTCGACCTGAAGAAGCTCGCCGCGGCGCTGAAGCCGGAGCGCGATCTGGCGTTCCAGTTTTTGGGGCTGCAGACGCTGTACGACCGCTATTTCCTGCATGCGCGCGGCAACCGCATCGAACTGCCGCAGGCGTTCTTCATGCGCGTCGCCATGGGTCTTGCGCTCCGCGAGATCGACCGCGAGGCGCGCGCCATCGAGTTCTACGATCTGCTGTCGTCGTTCGACTTCATGGCCTCGACGCCCACTTTGTTCAATTCGGGAACGCTGCGGCCGCAATTGTCATCGTGCTTCCTCACCACCGTTGCCGACGATCTCGACGGCATCTTCAAGTCGGTCAAGGACAACGCGCTGCTGGCGAAATATTCCGGCGGGCTCGGCAACGATTGGACCCGCGTGCGCGGGCTCGGCGCCCACATCAAGGGCACCAATGGCGAAAGCCAGGGCGTGGTGCCGTTCCTGAAAGTGGCGAATGACACCGCGATCGCCGTCAACCAGGGCGGCAAGCGCAAGGGCGCGGTTTGCGCCTATCTCGAAACCTGGCACATCGACATCGAGGAATTTCTAGACCTGCGCAAGAACACCGGCGACGACCGCCGCCGCACCCATGACATGAACACCGCGAACTGGGTGCCTGACCTGTTCATGCAGCGCGTCGAGGCTGACGGCGAATGGACGCTGTTCTCGCCGGACGAGACGCCTGATCTGCACGACCTCTTTGGCCAGCCTTTCGCCGAGCGTTACGCCGCCTATGAAGCCAAGGCGGCGCGAGGCGAGATCCGCGTGTTCAAGCAGGTTCGCGCCACGGATTTGTGGCGCAAGATGCTGACCATGCTGTTCGAGACCGGGCATCCCTGGATCACGTTCAAGGATCCCTGCAATCTGCGCTCGCCGCAGCGCCATGCCGGCGTGATTCATTCCTCCAACCTCTGCACCGAAATCACGCTCAATACGTCCGACGACGAAACCGCCGTCTGCAATCTCGGCTCGATCAATCTGCTCAACCATGTGCGGGAAGGGCGGCTGGATGAGCCGCGGCTGAAGCGCAGCGTGACCATTGCGATGCGGATGCTCGACAATGTCATCGACATCAATTTCTACACCATCCCGGAAGCGCGCCGTTCGAACCTGCGGCACCGCCCGGTCGGTCTCGGGCTGATGGGATTCCAGGATGCGCTGCAGGCGTTGCGGATCGCGATGGCCTCCGATGCGGCGGTTGCCTTTGCCGATACCAGCATGGAGATGATTTCCTATTACGCCATCTCGGCCTCCGTCGATCTGGCGGCCGAGCGCGGACGCTATCCGTCGTTCGACGGCTCGCTGTGGAGCCGGGGCATTTTGCCGATCGATTCGATCGAACTGCTGGCGGAAGCCCGCGGCGGCCTCGCGATGGATCGTGCCATGACGCTTGACTGGGGTCGCTTGCGCGAGCGTGTCAAATCATCAGGCATGCGCAATTCGAACGTGATGGCGATCGCGCCGACGGCGACCATTTCGAACATCTGCGGCGTGGCGCAGTCGATCGAGCCCGCCTACCAGAACCTCTATGTCAAATCCAATATGTCCGGCGACTTCACCGTGGTGAACGAGTTTCTGGTGCGCGACCTCAAGGCGCGCGGGCTGTGGGACGAGGTGATGGTCAACGACCTCAAATATTTCGACGGCAGCGTCGGTGCCATCGATCGCATTCCGGGCGACCTCAAGGCGCTCTATGCCACCGCTTTCGAGATCGACAGTGCATGGCTGATCGAGGCGGCCTCGCGGCGGCAGAAATGGATCGACCAGTCGCAGTCGCTCAACCTCTATATCGCCAATCCTAGCGGCAAGAAGCTCGATGCGCTCTATCGGCTGGCCTGGTCGCGCGGGTTGAAGACGACCTACTACCTGCGCTCGCGCAGTGCCACGCATGTCGAAAAATCCACGCTCCGGGGCACTGACGGCAAGCTCAACGCCGTTGCGGCCGCGCCTGTGTTGTCGGCAGGCGCGCCGATCATCGTGCCATCAGCCGTCACGGCGCCTGACCTGTCCGGCGCTATCGCGTGTTCCATCGACAATCCCGAATGCGAAGCCTGCCAGTAAGCAGACAAGAAGAGAAGGAAACGACAATGCTCGACTGGTCAGAACCCGCTGCGCCCTCGCTCCGGATGCCACTTCCCTTGGTGGCGCAAGCTACTGTTGCTGCCGATCAAACCGGCCTCGGCACCATCGACCGCAGCGGCGGACGGGTGTCCGTGGACGACAAGCGGATGATCAACTGCCGCGCCGACGTCAATCAACTGCTGCCGTTGAAATACAAATGGGCATGGGAGAAATATCTCGCCGGCTGCAACAATCACTGGATGCCGACCGAAGTCTCGATGCAGGCCGACATCGCGCTCTGGAAGTCGCGCGACGGACTGACGGAAGACGAGCGCCGCGCCATCAAGCGCAACCTCGGCTTCTTCGCGGCCTCCGAAAGCCTCGTCGCCAACAACATCGTACTGGCGATCTACCGCCATCTGACCAATCCGGAATGCCGGCAGTATTTGCTGCGGCAGTCCTTCGAGGAGGCCGTTCATACCCATACCTTCCAGTACATCGTCGAAAGTCTTGGCCTCGATGAGGGCGAGCTGTTCAACATGTACCGCGAGGTGCCGTCGATCACCGACAAGGCGGCGTGGGCGCTGAAGCATACCCAGCATCTCGACGATCCCGATTTCAAGACGGGGACGCCGCAAGCCGACCAGGCGTTCCTGCGCGATCTCGTCGCCTTCTACGTCATCTTCGAGGGCATGTGGTTCTATACTGGGTTTGCCCAGATCCTCTCGCTCGGCCGCCGCAACAAGATGGTCGGCATCGCGGAGCAGTATCAGTACATCCTGCGCGATGAATCGATTCACCTGAACTTCGGCATCGACGTCATCAACCAGATCAAGATCGAGAATCCGGATCTATGGACCAAGGCCTTTCAGGACGAAGTCCGTGCCATGGTGCGCGATGCGGCCGAACTGGAAGCGGCCTATGGCCGGGACACCATGCCGCGCGGCTTCCTCGGCCTGAATGCAGCGTTGTGTGAGACCTACATGCACTTCATCGCCAACCGCCGCTGCGCGCAGCTTGGGCTGCAGCGGGTATTCGACGAGACCGAGAATCCGTTTCCCTGGATGTCGGAGGCGATGGACCTGAAGAAGGAGAAGAACTTCTTCGAGACACGGGTGATCGAATATCAGAACGGCGGCGCGCTGAGCTGGGAGTAACAATGGCTGCCGGCGAACCGGCGCCCTCGCTGGTCGTGTCATCCTGCATGCCCGCTGTTTTGAATGTTTGTTCAGTTTTACGATTTGCGCTCGCCGCGCAAGTCCAGCCAGGCGGGAAGTCTCAATCGGAGCCTTCCGACGCTGGCATCGCATTCATTCGCGCCTGGTTTGTCCGAACATGGATGACGGCGGTCTCGTCAGCATAGAGCCGCTTCCAGCCCTGAACGTGATCCAGCACTTGTGGCCAGCGGTGCGGAATTGTCGTCGAAATCGCACGTGGGCGCGAAGGTCAGGGCCACGACCGTGTTGTGGGTTTGCTAACTATATTCCTTACCTCTGCCTTAAACGATTCTGGCGACGGTGCGGCACACGATTCAGGTGCTGCATGACCGACCAGGACGGCCATCTTCATTGGCGAATGTTCAATCTGAACTGGATTCCCGTCCTGGCCATGGGCGGCGTCCTGTTGCTCGCGATCAGCTTGACGAGGTTCTCGATCGAGCCGTTCGCCTTCGGTATCACGATGGCGATAGCGGTGGCATTGGCGTCGATCGCCTACTTGCATCGTCATGTAAAATCCGACCGGGCCGATCCCAAATTGGTCTTCATGCTGGGGACGGTCGCGCAGGTGATTATGGTCACGGCGATCGTGGGGCCGCTGAGCTACGTCGTCGCTGCCGTCGGCTGGCCGTTGCAGGATCACGCGTTGGCAGCCATCGATCATGCCATCGGTTTCGATGCGAAAGCCGTCATCCTGTTCGTGAACGATAATCCTACCTTGGCAGGTGCGCTCCTTTTCGGCTACGTGATGATCAAGTTGCCGCTGCTGACGATTCCGATCGTTCTCGCTGCAACGCGTCGCTTTGCGCGATTGCAGCAGTTTGTGATGGCGCTGACGATCGCACTCGCGGTCACAATCCTGATTTCGATCCTTGTTCCTGCGATCGGAAACTATCAGCTGTTGGGACTGACGCCTCAAGATGTTCCGAACGTGAACATACATGCGTTTCTTCACGGCCAGCGTGATATCCCTGCGGTTCGCGATGGATCGCTTCGCAATCTCGAGCTTTTCAAGCTGGCTGGAATCGTCACGTTTCCGAGCTTTCACACGGCGTCAGCTGTTCTTTACGCATGGGCCTTTGCTCCCGTTCGTGTTTTTGGACCGGCGGCCTTGGTCGTCAACGCGCTAATGATCGCGAGTACGCCGGTCATCGGTGGGCATTATCTGGTTGACGTTATTGCAGGTATTGCGCTCGCGATTGGCGCCATTGTCGCTGCGCAATGGCTTTTTGCGCGGTTGCAGCGCACCGCCTCGCTGATGCCGAGCGCGTTCGGCGTCCCCGCGGAATAGCGGCCTGCGCCCTCGTGCCGATCAGCACGAACGCCAGTTTACGCCGCAATGGAATGGTCTCCGGATAGTTCCGTTCTCTTCAAAGCTGGGCATCCCACGATGGCCGCATGCAGGGCAGAGCACACGATCGGAGGCTGCTCATTTGACAGCCGTTTCGGCGTTGCGATCCTGTTAATGGCTCGGAAAGTCTTGAAGCCGTCTTGTCATCAGGCGTGAATAGTTGTTCACTTCTTCAAAGCGATGGTGCACTTATCGCTCAAGACATTGAAGGTGTGCGCGTTCTGGCAGGCTCCACGGGGCTCTAGGGCGCGCCGGGGACGGAAGACGCGCCATGGTCTATCGGCGAACCCATCAGGTCGTAAAGCGGCTGGCGGCGCGGCGTAGCGCCATCCTGGCGGCGGCGCGGGACGCTGCGGCCGAGGGCGGCATGGCGGCGGTGCAGATCGCTCCCGTCGCGGTCCGCGCCAATGTCGCGGCCGGCACCGTCTACCGCTACTTCCCCTCCAAGGCCGAGCTGATTTCCGAGCTGATCGCCGAGGTCTCGCGCGACGAACTGGCCGCGATCCGCCGCGCGGCCGATGCCGCGCCAGGCCCGTCCTCGGCGCTGGCCGGCGCCGTCACCACCGTTGCCGTGCATGTGCTGTCGCAGCGCAAGCTCGCCTGGGGCATTCTGGCCGAACCTGTCGATGTCGACGTCTCGGTGTCGCGGCTCGCCAGCCGCCGCGAAATCTCCGGCGAGATTGCGGCCAGGATCGACGCCGCTGTGCGCGCCGGACATCTCCCCGCACAAGACACGGCGCTCGCTGCCACCGCGCTGCTCGGCGCGCTGCATGAATCGCTGGTCGGCCCGCTGGCGCCCGAGAATCTGGATGATCCCGCGAAGCTGCGCGACGCCGTGCAAACCGTCACGTTGTTGGCGCTGCGCGCCGTCGGCGTGATGGATGCCCGCGCCCGCGGCCTCGTGGTGCAGGCGGTGCTGCCGGCGAAGGCGCTGGTCGGGGCATAGAAACCTCTCGCCTGTTTTGCGACACGCCTTTGTCGCAACCATTTGCCACGCTGCGGCTTATCGACGGATTCAACCGTGATCAGGAGCATGCGATGACGACGACATCAGGATCCGCCAAGTGGCAGGGCGGCATCAAGGACGGCAAGGGCGCGATCTCGACCAAGAGCGGCGCGCTGAACGATTACCCTTACGGCTTCGCCAGCCGCTTCGAGGGCAAGCCCGGCTCCAATCCGGAAGAATTGATCGGCGCCGCGCACGCCGCCTGCTTCACCATGGCGCTGTCGCTGATTTTGGGTGAAGCCAAGCTCACCGCCGAACACATGGAAACCAAGGCCGACGTCACGCTGGAAAAGCAGGGCGATGGTTTTGCGATCACGTCCGTGCATCTGACGCTGAACGCAAAGATCCCGGGCGCGGACAATGCAAAATTTCAGGAACTGGCGGGCAAGGCCAAGGCCGGCTGTCCGGTGTCGAAACTTCTGAATACTGAGATCACGCTGGACGCGACGCTGCAGTAATCGGCGTTGTCAGTCCGGGGTCGCGCCTGCGCGCACCCCGGAATGACGGCTACGCCGTCACTTCTTCGCCTCGCCCTCCGGCTCGACATTGGCGATGCGCACCATGTTGGTGGTGCCGGGGATGCCGAGCGGCACGCCGGCGACGATGATCACGCGCTGGCCGGCCTTGGCGAAGCCGTCGCGAAAAGCAATGGAGCCGGCGCGATCGACCATGTCGTCCTGGTCGTGGGCGTCTTCGGCCACGACGCAATGCACGCCCCACACGACGGATATTTTGCGCCCGGTAGCGATATTCGGCGTGATTGCCACCACCGGCGGCTTCGGCCGCTCGCGCGCCACGCGGATCGCCGTCGAACCCGACGACGTCCAGCAGATGATCGCCGACAATTCCAGCGTCTCGGCGATCTGCCGCGCGGCGTCGGCAATGGCGTCGCCGACCGTATTCTCCGGGTCGGGCCGCTGCGCCGTCAGCACCGAGCGGTAGGTCGGGTCGCGCTCCACTTCCTCGCCGATGCGGTTCATGGTCGAGACCGCTTCGACCGGGAATTTGCCGGCGGCGGATTCAGCCGACAGCATGATGGCGTCGGCGCCTTCATAGACGGCGGTCGCGACGTCGGAGACTTCCGCGCGCGTCGGCACCGGCGCCTGGATCATCGATTCCAGCATCTGCGTCGCAATCACCACCGGCTTGCCGGCGCGGCGCGCCATCCGCGTCATTTGTTTCTGCAGGCTCGGCACCCGCTCCAGCGGCAGTTCGACGCCGAGATCGCCGCGCGCCACCATCAGCGCATCGGAAGCGTCGATGATTTCGGCGAGCCGGTCGATCGCCTGCGGCTTCTCGATCTTGGCCATCACGGCGGCGCGGCCGCGGATCATCCGCTTGGCTTCGTGAACGTCCTCGGCGCGCTGCACGAAGGAGAGCGCGATCCAGTCGACCCCTGTCACCAGCGCCGCTTCGAGATCGGCGCGGTCCTTCGGTGTCATCGCCGAAACAGGAAGGTCGGTATCGGGCAGGCTCACACCTTTGCGATCAGACATCTTGCCGCCGATCACCACCCGCGTCACCGCGCGTTCGCTCGAGGTCTCCTCGGCGATCAGGCGCACCTTGCCGTCGTCGAGCAGCAGCGCATGGCCCGGCCGAAGGGCGGCGAGGATTTCCGGATGCGGCAACTGCACGCGGTTGTTGTCGCCCGGCGTCTTGTCGGAATCGAGCACGAAACTCTGGCCGTTCTTGAGCTGCGTCGAACCTTCGGCGAAAGCGCCGAGCCGCAGCTTCGGCCCCTGCAGGTCAACCAGGATGCCGATCGGGCGGCCATAGCTCGACTCGACATTGCGGATGGTGTTGACCAGCTCGCGCATCTTGTCGTGCGGGGTGTGGCTCATGTTGATGCGGAACACGTCCGCACCCGCCTCGAACAGCTTCCGGATCATCGCGCTGTCTGACGATGCCGGGCCGAGGGTTGCGAGAATCTTGATGCGACGGAGCCGTCTCATTGCTTGGGCGCCGGGGCTGGCGGCAGACCCGGTCCGCCCGGATTGGACAGGCCCGGAACTCCGCCGGGGCCGCCCGGTCCCACCGTTCCCGGAATTCCCGGCACGCGCTGCGCGGGTTGCTCGTTGGCTTCGGTCAATTGCACGGTCCATGCTCGCTGTTCGCCGGTGTCGACCTCGAAGAACCCGGTGCGGTCGTAGCCGCGCGCCAGGCAATTCTCGGTACCCTTGATGGTGAATTCCTTGTCACGCGAACACATGAAGGCCTGTCCCGACCATTCGCCGCCGCGGTCATAGTCGAGCGCGTAAATGTAATAGTAACGGGCGACAAGAGTTCCGCGCAGCAGCGTCTCGCAGCTTCGCGAGGACACGTTCCACCAGCCTTCGGTGGTCCAGCCCTCGGCGTCCTTGTAGCCCAGCGCAATGCCGACCCGGCTGGAAGTGTTGTTGCAGAGCCGGAAATCGGCTGCCGCCGGACTGCTCCACAGGCACGTCGCCGCCAACGCGAGCATCGGCATCAGGCCGGCGGTCATGCGTGCGGAGAGGGGGGACAAGCGGCGAGAATCTTTTGCGGTCATGCACCGAAGCTATATCAAATCATTGACGATTTCGCGTGACCCGGCGGGACCTGTCAACGGCCGGGCACGCCTTTCCCGCGCTATGGGAAACCGGGACTCCACGTGCGATAGCCACTTTTGCGCGCAGATATGGCAAAATCTGTGACAATTCCCACCTGATATCAATATGCTCGGCTCCAGATGACGCAGGACCCAAGACCAGGACCAAGGCCATGACAATCGACGACAAAACCAGAACGGAACTGGAAGCTGCCGTTTTCCGGCGCCTGGTCGACCACCTGCGCGCCCGTACCGACGTCCAGAACATCGATTTGATGAATCTGGCCGGCTTCTGCCGCAACTGCCTGTCCAACTGGATGAAGGAAGAGGCCGACGCCAAGGGCGTCGCCGTCAGCAAGGACGAGAGCCGCGAGGCGGTCTACGGCATGCCCTATGAGGAATGGAAGGCGAAGCACCAGGGCAGCGCCACCCCGGAGCAGTTGGCCGCGATGAAGAAAGTTCACCCCGGGCATTGATTTTCGCTTCGTAGCCCGGATGGAGCGCAGCGCAATCCGGGGCAGTGCTCGCCGCGCGAAAGTTTCCCGGATTGCGCTGCGCTCCATCCGGGCTACGTATCCGCTATCTCCTGTGGGCGCGCTGTGGATGAGCGCGATGTTTCCTTGACGCAAGGCGCGGCGATCTTGAGGGTCATCCTGCAAAAAGCGCCGTGCGGTAACGCGTGCGGCGCTTGATCTTTCAGCCTTACCGTCTGTTCCACTCAGGAGTACCCGATGGCCACCTCCGCCGCCGCTGCCGTCCAGGACGAGCCCGCGACAAAATTCGCCAAAGACCAGCTCAAGGCCATCATCGAGCGCATCGAGCGTCTGGAAGAAGAGAAGAAGACGATCTCCGACGACATCCGTGACGTCTATGCCGAAGCCAAGGGGAACGGTTTCGACGTCAAGGTGCTGCGCACCATCGTGCGGATGCGCAAGCAGGACGCCAATGAGCGCGCCGAGCAGGAAACCATTTTGGAGACCTACATGCAGGCGCTGGGGATGCTGTGAGGCGTTGGCGCAGCACGTAGCCCGGATGGAGCGAAGCGAAATCCGGGGCACCGCCGCGAGCGGATAGGCTTACCCGGATTGCGCTGCGCTCCATCCGGGCTACGACACTGATGACAGATGTCAGTAGTTATGCTCCTCGCGTTCGCGAGGACGACGCCAAGTTTTGCGGAGACAGTGGGCCCTAGCGCAGCGCGGCTGTGCGCAGCACGAACGACTGCGTCTGCAGTTGCACGGTCGCCGATCCCGTGAAGCGGTCGCAGGTCATGCCCATCATCGGATCTTCCGAGAAGGTCATGGCGATCGCGGCTTGCGGCTTGACGAAGTGGCTGCGCATCTGGGTCATCTCGGTGTCGCCGAGCACGGTCGTCGACATCGCACTGCTCGCGCTCGGCGCCAGCATCACCACCCGCATCCAGATACTGTTACCCTGGGCGGCGGCGAGACGGGTCGAGGTCGCGACCACGGCGTCCTGACCCTGCGCGCCTTTGGCGACCACGGTATTGATTTCGGTCGCGGCGGCACCGGCATTGCGCGCCGGGCGGACGGTGCGCGGCACTGGCGCTGAGGCGGCGACGACGTTGGAGCGATCGACCGGCGAGGACGCGGCCGGTGCATAGGCCATCGCCTTGTTGAACGATTCGGTGACGCTGGCGGTCGGCTGCGGATCGGTGGTGGCGGCGAGCACCTGGCGTGCGCGCAGCGCTGCGACCTGGGCGGGGGTAGCCTGGTTCGTCGCGGACGGTACGTCGTCCCAGAAGCCGCGCGAATTGATGATATCGGCCGGTGTCTGCGGCTTGGGTTCGGCGGGAGCCTGCGCAGCCTGTTTCGCTTCAGGCTTGTTCGCTTCAGGCTTGGACTCGGGCTTGGCTTTGGGCGCCGACACGATCTGTGCGTCGGCCGAGGCCAGCTGGATGGTCGAGCCGACCGGCTTTGCGCGCGGGGTCGGAACCGGATCGGCGGATTTCGCAGCCGCCACGCTGGCGGGTGCGGGCTTCTCGTTCTTGACCGGAACGCTGGCGCCCTCGTCATCCTCTTCGGTCGACTTGCCGCCCCTGAACAGGGCCGCGAACAGGCTCGGCTTCTTGCCGACGCTTGCGGCATCGTCGCCATTGCCACGGCGCTCGATGTCGGCCCGGGCCAGCTCATAGCCCTTCAGCGGACCGCCGTTGGAGGGCAGGTGGACGGTGCGTCCATCCGGGAACACCCTGGCCAGTTGATCGTGCGTCATGCGCGGCCAGTGACGGACGCTGCCGGTATCGAGATGGACGAACGGCGATCCCGAGGTCGGGTAGAAGCCGACGCCGCCACGCTGCAGCCGGAGCCCGGCGGCGCGGATCTGCTCCAGCGGCACGTCCGGAATGTAGAAGTCCATCGCGTGGCCGAGCGTGTGCTGGCTGAAGCGCGCCACGCCGGAAGAGCGGCGGCGGAGCATGGAGTTGGTGGCGGGGGAGCGGTAGGCGGAGATGATCTGGATCGGCTTCTTGCCGTCGACGTCGCGGTAGACTTCCCAGAGGATGTCGAACAGATGCCGATCCATCGTGGTCTGGTCCTGGCTGCGCCAGTCGCGGAGGAAGTGATTGAGCTTCTTGAGAGCCTCTTCGTCGTAGCGGCCGTCGCGCTTGAAGGTGACGGTGAGGTTTTCGTCGGAATGGGTGTGGTGGAAGGAGAGGGTGCGGGTTTCGTTCAGCGCGGTCGCGTCATGCACGGTGCCGGCGCCTGCGAGCAGCAATAGCGAAGTCAGGCCGATCCGATATCCGGCCTTCGGCAGAGCAAGCGGATTGAATTGGCGCGCGAAAGCCAGCACGTATGAGCCCACCCAGTCGACGAGCGTTCACGGTGTTTCTTTTGCAGACCCCGGCAAAAGAGGGTGAACGCTTTCTTAAAGCGGGAAGGTTAACCGATGTTTACCATCCCGCCCCCAAGCTAGGCCTTAACCTAACCCGTGGACTGTGGCGAAAAAGTGCTCGGTGCCTGATACGGGATGGATAATGGTTAACGTAAACAACCTCTCCCGAAGGGAGAGATTGTTGATTTCATTAAGAAATTCTGGCCGAAGACCGTAGTGCTGCGGATTAGCGGGTGAACCGCTGTTGCGGCCGGCGGCCAACCGGGGCCGGCGGCGTGACGGTCGATGGCCCCCCGAACAGACGCTCAAAGAACGACGGACCGGACGAGTAGGTGTTGTCGCTGGCGAAGCTGACGCCGGCCGGCAAACCGTCCTTCGGCCGCGCATAGCTCGGCTGGGCATGCGAGACCAAGGTTTCCAGGTCCCTGCTGCGGCTGTTCTTGAGCAGGGCGATCATCGTGGCGTCGCGGCCATAGATGTCCTTGCGAATCTGCAGCTTGCCGGCGTCATCCACGAACGCGGTCTGGTAGGTGATGTTGACCGGGATCGGCGTCGGGAATTTCAGATCGATCTCGCTGCGGCCGTACATGCTGCGGATTCTTTCCGGCGAGTAGCGCTCGTTCGGCAACACGATGTTGAGCAGCGTCGACGCGTATTGATCGGGGTTCTGCACCCGCATGCAGCCATGGCTGAAGGCGCGCTCGTCCCGGGCGAACAGGTGCTTGTCCGGCGTGTCGTGCTGATAGACCAGGAACTTGTTCGGGAAGTTGAAACGGATGCGGCCGAGTGCGTTGGCCTCGCCGGGCGGCTGCGAGATGTGGATGCTGCCGTCGCGGTTGCGCTCCAGTCGCAGGCCCATGCGCTGCAGAACGGTGGGATCCTGCTGCAGGGCCGGCAGGTATTCGTTGTAGATGATCGACGGCGGCACGTTCCAGGTCGGATTGACGGTGATGAACTTCATCGTTTCCGTCAGCATCGGCGTCGCATGCTTGCCCGGCTTTCCGGTCACGACCCGCGTGGTCCAGACCTGTGCGCCGTTCTGCATCACCTTGAGCGTGAAGTCAGGAACGTTGAGGATAACATAGGCATTGCCCAGCGAGGCCGCGCCGAGCTGGCGCGGCAGCCAGCGCAAGCGCTCCAGATTGACGAGGACCGTGTCGATGTGCCGGTCCCGCTTCGGGCTGTTGATCGCCTTGACGGTGCGGTCGTCGAGGACGCCGGTCGGCTTGAGATCGACGCTCTCCTGGAATTTGCGCACGGCGGCGGCGACCTTGGCGTCGTAATGCGTGCCGTCGGGATTCTCGGCGACGCCGAGCTTGACGCGCAGCTGCGGCACGCGCGGATCTTCCGGCGCGACCTCACCTTGCTTCTTGGTGGCGGCCTTGTACGCCAGCGCAGGACCTTCCGATATCTGAAGCACCGGGCCGTCGCCCTGGCCGCGCAGCTCAGCGAGCTTGGCCTTCAATTCCTTGTAGAGCTTGTGTGGCGGGTTGTAGCCGTTGAGCGCTGCGGAAGCGTCCTTGGCCGTCGAGATATTGGCGAGCACTTCCGCCGGATCGGTCGGGTGCTCGGGATAGAGGATATCGGCAGCGACCTGCGACCAGTGCATCCGGCCGCTCTGGGCCTGTCGCGCATAGTCGAGCATGCTCGCGGTCAGTTTCAGCTCGGATTCGGCGAGCTGGTCCGGCGAAGCGGCGGCCGCAAAATCCGGCACCGGATAGTCGGCCGGATTGAGGCCCTCGGCGGCGGCATCCTTCAGGCGGGCGATCACGCCTTTGCCACTGTCGGTCAATTTGCCGGCTTGCGTCCATTGCGGCGCGTAGTCGCGCGCCGAATAGAACTTCTCGACGGCTGCGCGCTCGTTCTTGCGGTCGAAATAGCGCAGCGACTTGGCGCCGATCATGTCGCGCAGGCGGTCGGCGACCGGCTGATCGGCCGGAGCGACGGTGCTGACTTTCACCGGCTCCTTGGCCGGCTCGGCGGTGGGCGCCGTAGCGGTCGCCGCAGGAGGTGTAGCGGTGGCAGCGTCGTTGGCTGCAGGTGCGGTGACGGTCTCGGCGGGTTTGGGCTCGGCTGCCTTTGCGGCCGGGCTGGGCTCGGCCGGCTTTTCGATTGCCTTCGTTGCGTCAGGCACCGTGGCGGTGGTGTCCATCTTGAAATCGCCCGCGGTCGGAGGCGGGACGTTGGCGGGTTCGGGGCGGGGAATTGCTGCATCGATCGCGAGCTCGGCGGCGCTGGCGCGCGGCGTGGTCGACTGGGCCGCCAGTGCAGAGGTCGCGGATACCGTGAGGAAAGTTGCCGCGACGGCCATCAGCACGCGGTCGAATCCTGCACGATTCGTCGAACAGTCACGCATCGTCACACCCCCTTGGGCGAACTGCCCCGGCATGGAACAGTCGTTTGCATTGCTCGTCATAGCTTGCGCGGGAAAGCGCCGGCCTCGATCGCTTCAGTCGTACGCCTGCACGCCACGATTCAACGCAGACGATACATGTGCCCCTCTCATGCAGCCAGCGCCATGCGGGACAACTCACGACAAACTGACCTCAAACTACCCCTTTGAACTCGGGTCCGCGTTTTTGCCACGACCCCCGACATTTGTCTGTCACCGCCAAGCCACGGTTCAAAAGCTTCCGAACGATCGATGTCGTTGGTTTGCCACGATCTTTGCCACGCGGGCGCCATAATCGCCCACCAGCCGTTCGCTCAATTCGCGTCTCAATTAGCGTCCTGCGCGCCGCCTTCGGCCGGGTCGTTGGCGGCGGCCTCATCGAGCTTGCGGTAGAGCGTGGAGCGGCCGATCTTGAGCCGGCGCGCGACCTCCGACATCTGGCCGCGATAATGCGAGATCGCGAAACGGATGATCTCGTTTTCCATGTCATCGAGCGGCCGCACCTCGCCGGTGGCGGTCAGCATCGCAAGGCTGCCGGCAGTGGCGAGCGGGGCAATCGGTATATCACTACCCGAAACCATGGCGGGCGCCGTCGACGGCGCGACGACCAACGGTTCGCTGTGCGGGAACTGGCTGTCCGGGACGGCCTGACCGAGGACTTGCGGGAAATCCGACAGGCCGAGCTGGTCGCTCTCGCTCATGACGACGGCGCGATAGACCGTGTTCTCGAGCTGGCGAATGTTGCCGGGCCAGTCGAGCTGCGCGAGATGGGCCACGGCCTCGCCGCTGATGCCGGTGATGGTGCGGTTTTCCTCGGCGGCAAAGCGCGCCAGGAAGTGCCGCAACAGATGCGGGATGTCTTCGCGCCGCAGCCGCAGGGGGGGAATCGTCAGCGGCAGCACGTGAAGCCGGTAGAACAGGTCCTCGCGGAACGCGCCGTTCTTCACGAGGTCGAGCAGCTTGCGGTTGGTCGCGGAAATGATGCGGACGTCGACCTTCACTGGCTTGCGGCCGCCGACCGCCTCGACGGTGCCTTCCTGCAGCGCGCGCAGCAGCTTTACTTGCGCCGCCAGCGGCAACTCGCCGACCTCGTCGAGAAACAGCGTGCCGCCGGAAGCTTCGACGAACTTGCCCATGTGGCGTTCGGTGGCGCCGGTGAAGGCGCCCTTCTCATGACCGAACAGGATCGATTCCACGAGATTGTCGGGGATGGCGCCGCAATTGACCGCGACGAAGGGTTTCGACTTGCGCTCGCTGGAGCCATGGATGGCGCGGGCGAACAATTCCTTGCCGACGCCGGACTCGCCCTCGATCAGCACCGGAATGCTGGAAGCTGCCGCCTTCTGCGCGGTGCGCAGCACGGCTGCCATGGCCTCGCTGCGGGTGATGATGTCGGCAAAGGTCAGCCGGCCTTCGCGGCTATGGCGGATGCGTTGCAGTTCGCCCTTGAGCGCGGAAGTGTTGAGCGCGTTGCGCAGCGAGACCTGCAGCCGTTCGAAGCTGGCCGGCTTGACCACGAAATCCTGCGCGCCGGCGCGCATCGCCGACACCACATTGTCGATGCCGCCATGGGCGGTCTGCACGATGACGGGGATGCTCAGGCCCGCTTCGCGCATTTTTGCGAGCACGCCGAGCCCGTCGAGGCCGGGCATCACGAGGTCGAGCACGACCGCATCGATTGCCTGCGCATCCGGAGCGGTCAGCAAGGCCACGGCTGCATCGCCGCTATCGACGACAAGGGGCTCATAGCCGCACTTCTGCACCATGTTTTCAACCAAACGGCGCTGCACGGCGTCGTCGTCGGCAATCAAAATGGTGGCAGCCATGGCTCTCCCCGCACGCTACTGAATTGTACCGAATCGGGGCACTTTCGCCGATGCCGATTAACGCAGCGTTAATCGTTGAGAACGGCGAAGTTGAGGAGCAGCTAGACGCTGAGGTGTGGCCAAACCTCCAGCACGCCGCGGTAGCACATGTCCACGGCTACATAGAGGATGATCGCGAGGCCGACATAGGCGATCCAGCGGTGCTTTTCCAGCAGGCGCGCGATGAAGTTGGCGGCGAAGCCCATCAGCGCGATGGAAAGCGCCAAGCCGAATATCAGAATCATCGGATGTTCGCGCGCCGCGCCGGCGACGGCGAGCACGTTGTCGAGCGACATCGAGACGTCCGCGATCGTGATCTGCCATACGGCCTGGCTAAGCGTCTTTTGATGGCCGATCGGGGCGGAGCCTTCGATCGTGCTTGCGGCTGAGAGACTCTGCAATTTCGGTTCATGATGATGCGACGTGCGCAACTCGCGCCACATCTTCCAGCACACCCAAAGCAGCAGAACGCCGCCGGCAAGCAGCAGCCCGATGATCTGCAGCAACTGGACCGTGACGGAGGCGAAGCCGATCCGCAGCACCGTGGCGGCCACGATCCCGATCAGGATAGCCTTCCTGCGCTGACCCTCGGGTAGCCCGGCGGCTGCGAGCCCGATGACGATCGCATTGTCGCCGGCGAGCACCAGGTCGATCATGATGACCTGGAAGAGCGCTGTCAGATGTTCCGAGGAGATTAATTCCAGCATGCGGGCCACTCCGTTGATGGTCCAATCCGACATCGCAGTTCGTTTGAACTGCCAGAGGGGCCCGGGCTTGGACGTGCGTAGACAAAAGACGCAGTCTCAGACTGCGGAAAATGCATTCCCGTTACTCAGGGTGATCCGAGAGGGTGAGGAGCCTGACCATCTGGTCCGGCTCGATCAGAACGGAGAGGACGACGCCAATGAACGTCAGGCTCCCGGCGAGGTCGAACCACATGATGCGGAATCGATCGCGCCGGCAGAGCAGCGCGAAGCCGGCCGTCACAGCGGCAACCGCAAACAGCAGGGTGACGATCGCGGGTGCCAAGGCATCCACCGGCACCACGTTCCGGATTCCCACGGTCGCGATCAGCGCCACGAGCAGGATGCCGACAAACAGCTCCTTGCCGCGGGCCGCGGGGGGCCGGGGGTTCGTTTCAACAATCTGACTGCGGTCTAAGAAAGCCATCTGATTCTTATTCGCGAGCTGAGATTGTGGTAGGGAACAAGACCTACCCAGTCATTCAAATTAGATAGTTTAGTAAACATGAAACGCGGAAAACATCAAGATGTTTCCACTGAACATCTTCCCGGCAAGGCTGTGCCGGAGGCCAAGCAATTGCGGAAACTGGCCGGGGATTGGCTCAAGCTGCGCAGGGCGGATGCCGAATTGTCGCAGGCAGATCTCGCTGCACGCCTTGGCCTGAAGTATTACACTTTCATCTCACAGGTCGAGAACGGGTTCAGCCGAGTTCCAACTGAAATCATGGGGGCATGGGCCAACGAATTGGGTATTGAACCGTCAGCCTTCGCTAAGCATCTGTTAATGTACTACGAGCCGGAATTGCACCGGCTGCTATTCGGAGCGGAAAGCAAATGAGCGTCGTGGCGTTCGAGCGCAAACAGAACACCGGCGAATGGAGTGAAAGGGAGCTGAGCACCATCCTGGCGGCGCTGAGCGCGGCGACTGCGCCGGGGACCGGACGCGAGTGGGAAACCGGCGTGACGGAAAAGGGCGACGTCCAGTTCTATCTGCTGAGCCCGCTTCCGGATCAGGCCTGCGAGTTGTGCGTGTCCCGCCTCGGGGGCCGTTACATCCTGGAAGACGGAATGGGCCGGCTGCTGTTCGAGCATCGCAACCTCGATCTTGTGGCGTTGCATGCGAAGGCCGCGGTGCCGTCGACGTCATGGCTCATGGTCCGTGCGATCACGTTGTGGTGTGCGATTCGCAGCGCACTCCACGAAAAGGCAGAGCCGTGGCTCGTCGAGGGCGAAGAGCTGGTCGTGCAGCTTGTCCCGCAGCTTGCGGCCTTCGCCTGATCTTCCCGCCATTTCCTGATCACCTCCCAATTTTGAAAGTGTCATGAGCGCAAAATCTGCGACCTCCCGAGCCGGCAAGACGTCCCGCAAGCCCGCCATGGGCAGCAAGGTGGCCCCATCCAAATCCAAGACCGGCAAATTGCCCGAATGGAACCTCGCCGATCTTTACTCCGGTATCGACGCGGCCGAAGTCGCGCGCGATCTGCAAAAGATGGATGCCGACTGCGTTGCGTTTGAAACGGATTACAAGGGCAGGCTGCCGGACGGCATTGCCCGCGACGATGGCGGCCTTTGGCTCGCCGAGGCGGTCAGGCGCTACGAGGCGATCGACGATCTCGCCGGCCGGCTCGGCTCCTATGCCGGCCTCGTTCATGCCGGCGACAGCGTCGATCCCGTCATCTCCAAATTCTATGGCGACATTTCCGAGCGGCTGACGGCAGCCTCGCTGCATTTGCTGTTCTTCGCGCTCGAACTCAACCGCGTCGATGACGCCGTGATCGAGCGCGCGATGCAGACGCCCGAGCTCGCCCATTACCGGCCGTGGATCGAGGATCTGCGCAAGGACAAGCCGTATCAGCTCGAAGATCGCGTCGAGCAGTTGTTTCACGAAAAATCCCAGAGCGGCTATGCCGCCTGGAATCGGCTGTTCGACCAGACCATCTCCGGCCTGCGCTTCAAGGTCGCCGGCAAGGAGCTCGCGATCGAGCCGACGCTCAATCTGCTGCAGGATCGCGCGCCGGAAAAGCGCAAGGCCGCGGGACAGGCGCTGGCGAAGACCTTCAAGGACAATGAGCGCACCTTTGCGCTCATCACCAACACGCTCGCCAAGGACAAGGAGATTTCCGACCGCTGGCGCGGCTTCCAGGATGTTGCGGATTCGCGCCACCTGAACAACCGCGTCGAGCGCGAGGTCGTCGACGCGCTGGTCGGCTCGGTTCGCGCGGCCTATCCGCGGCTGTCGCACCGCTACTACAATCTGAAGGCCGGCTGGTTCAAAAAGAAAAAACTCGCGCATTGGGACCGCAATGCGCCGCTGCCGTTTGCCGCGACCGGCACGATCGGCTG
Organism: Bradyrhizobium sp. SRL28; assembly: GCF_018596315.1. Lineage (GTDB taxonomy): Bacteria > Pseudomonadota > Alphaproteobacteria > Rhizobiales > Xanthobacteraceae > Bradyrhizobium. The sequence continues at coordinate 43,968 of NZ_JAHEAG010000014.1, forward strand.
GCCCGAAGCGCAGAAGATGGTGCTGACGGCATATCGCGGCTTCTCGGTTGAGATGGCGGCGATTGCGGAACGTTTCTTTACCGATCGCTGGATCGATGCGCCGGTGCGGCCGGGCAAGGCGCCGGGCGCGTTTTCGCATCCGACCACGCCGTCGGCGCATCCCTATGTGCTGATGAATTACCAGGGCAAGCCGCGCGACGTGATGACGCTGGCGCATGAGCTGGGCCATGGCGTGCATCAGGTGCTGGCGGCCAAGAATGGTGCGCTGATGGCGCCGACGCCGCTGACGCTGGCCGAGACGGCCAGCGTGTTCGGCGAAATGCTGACCTTCAAGCGGCTGCTGTCGCAGACCAAGAACGCCAAGCAGCGCCAGGCGCTGCTCGCCGGCAAGGTCGAGGACATGATCAACACCGTGGTGCGGCAGATCGCGTTCTATTCGTTCGAGCGCGCCGTGCACACCGAGCGCAAGAACGGTGAGCTGACCGCCGAGCGCATCGGCCAGATCTGGCTCAGCGTGCAGGGTGAAAGCCTCGGGCCGGCCATCGACATCCGTCCCGGCTACGAAAATTTCTGGATGTATATCCCGCACTTCATCCATTCGCCGTTTTACGTTTACGCCTATGCGTTCGGCGACTGCCTGGTGAACTCGCTTTACGCGGTCTACGAGAACGCCTCCGAAGGCTTTGCCGAGCGCTACCTCGCCATGCTCGCGGCCGGCGGCACCAAGCATTATTCCGAACTGCTCAAGCCGTTCGGGCTGGACGCCAAGGATCCCAAATTCTGGGACGGCGGGCTGTCGGTCATATCAGGCATGATCGACGAGTTGGAAGAGATGGGCTGACGGGCGCCACGAAACGGATTTGTGATGGCGCGGACACAATTTCAGCCGCCGTCGCCCGCCATGATGACGGTGACGACAGGAGGGGAGCGCCCCATGATCGACACCCCGACGCGGCGCGTTGTACTTGGAGCGGGAGTCTTCGCAGCCGGTTCGCTGCTCATGGTTGATGGCAGCGTGGCTCAGGCCCCGCTTGCCCCGACGCCCGCATGCCGCGACGGCGACGACGCCACCGTGCCGCAAACCGAAGGACCATACTTCAAGCCGTCATCGCCTGAGCGAACCGAACTGTTCGAAGAGGGCATGCCGGGGCAGCCGATCGAACTGGCTGGCTTCGTGCTCAGTCGCGCCTGCAAGCCGCTTGCCGGCGCCTTGCTGGATTTCTGGCAGGCCGATGACAAGGGCCGCTACGACAATTCCGGTTTCAGCCTGCGCGGCCATCAGTTCACCGATGCGGAAGGGCGTTATCGATTGCGCAGCATCGTGCCCGGCATTTACGTCGGCCGGACGCGCCACATCCATGTGAAGGTGCAGCCGCGCGGCGGCCGCGTGCTGACGACCCAGCTCTATTTCCCCGGCGAGGCAAAAAACCGCTCCGACGGCCTCTTCCGCAAGGACTTGCAGATACGCACGGCCAAGAACGCAGGATGGCTGGCCGGGCGTTTCGATTTCGTGGTCGGATAGAGGATTTTCCGACCCTAGGACGATATCAGCCTACCTCGTACGTCTCCCTGAAATACGGGGGCCAGCGGCCACCAGGATTCGCGCGTAAAACATTTGTTGAACAGGTCGAAAACCATGTTATACATATTGTATAACGGAGCCTATACGATGACCAAAACCCCTCGCGGCATGGAAGAGGCCTCTCGCGAATACAAGCTGGAGGACACCGCCCTTCAAATTCGGAAGATTGGCAATTCGGTTGGTGTCATCCTGCCGAAAGAGCTTCTTGCCCGGCTCAATCTCAAGGAGGGGGACAAGTTCTATCCGGTTGAGCAACCGGATGGGAGCCTGCGGCTTTCGCCATTCAACCCCAAGCACGCGCGGACCATGGAAATTGCCCGCCAGGTCATGCACGAATATCGCGATACGTTTGCGGCGCTTGCAAAATGAACGAGCCAATTTGGCTCGATGTCGATGAAGTCATCGACATGCATGCCGAGCAACTGGCGATATTCGGCGGACCAGAAGGCATTCTGCATCGTGGCCTCCTCGAGTTGGCGGTTTTGCGATCAGTCAACCAATGGAATGGCGGACAGGCGGATATGGCTGCACTCGCGGCAGCCTATGCGTTCGGTCTTGCGCGCAACCATGCTTTTGTGGACGGCAACAAGCGTATCGCGTTCCACGCCATGATGGTCTTCTTGCGCGGCAACGACATACCCTTTGCGCCCGACCCGGCGCACGCCACAGCGATCATCCTCTCCCTCGCCGCAGGCGAGGTCAGCGAGGAAAGCCTGACCCGCTGGATCCGGGATAATTGGCCTTCCGAATGACCCGATAAGCAGGGAAGAGCGGCGCGTTCGCCGTTGCCCTGCCAAACGCTTTGCGGTAATTGCACGCGGGAAACACGGATTTTGACTGGGGATACCGATGGCAGACCATAACGAAGTGGCCTACACGACCGCTGACGGCAATGACTATCCGGCCCATGAGCAGACCTATGAAGGGTTCATCATGCTGGTCAAATACGGCACCGTCTCCGTGGTGATCATTGTCGCCCTGATGGGCTACTTCCTGACCTGATGCAGCGCAGCCTGCACCGCCCACGCCGGCGGTGGCCACAATTTGCACGCATGCCGGTCGCGAAACCGGTATCCAACTAAGCGAAAAAGACGCTAGTTTGCTTGCGCGCGCGCCCGCCGCGCCGGGAGGCCTCATGAAGATTGCCGTTGCCAAGGAAATCGATCCGTCCGAACCGCGGGTTGCCGCTTCCCCGGATACCGTGAAGAAGTTCAAGGCACTCGGCGCCGAAGTTGCGATCGAGCCGGGCGCGGGCATCAAGTCGGGCCTGCCGGATTCCGAATTCACCGCCGTCGGCGCCACCGTCAGCGCGGACGCGTTGAAGGACGCCGACATCATCATCAAGGTGAAACGGCCGGAGGCTTCCGAGCTTTCGCAATACAAGCGCGGCGCGCTGGTCATCGCCATCATGGACCCCTACGGCAACGAAGCGGCGCTGAAGACGATCGCGGACGCCGGCGTCGCGGCATTTGCGATGGAATTGATGCCGCGCATTACGCGCGCACAAGTCATGGACGTGCTGTCCAGCCAGGCGAACCTCGCCGGCTATCGCGCGGTGATCGAGGCGGCCGAGTCCTTTGGCCGCGCGTTCCCGATGATGATGACCGCGGCCGGCACCGTTCCGGCGGCGAAAGTGTTCGTGATGGGCGTCGGCGTGGCCGGCCTGCAGGCGATCGCGACCGCACGCCGGCTCGGCGCCGTCGTCACCGCAACCGACGTGCGCCCGGCCACCAAGGAACAGGTCGAATCGCTCGGAGCAAAGTTCCTCGCGGTCGAGGACGAGGAATTCAAGAACGCGCAGACCGCCGGCGGCTATGCCAAGGAAATGTCGAAAGAGTACCAGGCCAAGCAGGCCGCGCTCACCGCCGAGCACGTCAAGAAGCAGGACATCGTCATCACGACGGCCCTGATCCCGGGCCGGCCGGCGCCAAAGCTCGTCAGCGCCGAGATGGTGAAGTCGATGAAGCCGGGCTCGGTGCTGGTCGACCTTGCGGTCGAGCGCGGCGGCAATGTCGAGGGCGCCAAGGCTGGTGAAGTCGTCGATGTCGATGGCATCAAGATCGTCGGCTACACCAACGTCGCCGGCCGCGTGGCGCAATCGGCCTCGAGCCTCTATGCCCGCAATTTGTTCAACTTCATCGAGACCATGGTCGACAAGCCGAACAAGGCGCTCGCGGTCAATTGGGATGACGAGTTGGTGAAAGCCACCGCGTTGACCAAAGACGGCGCCGTCGTCCATCCGAACTTCCTGCCGAAAGCCTAAAGGAGAGAAGCCATGGAGCACATCGCCCAAGTCGTCGATCCCTTCGTATTCCGGCTGTCGATTTTCGTCCTCGCCGTCTTCGTCGGCTATTTCGTGGTGTGGTCGGTGACCCCGGCGCTGCATACGCCGCTGATGTCGGTGACCAATGCGATCTCCTCGGTGATCGTGGTCGGCGCGCTGCTCGCGGTCGGCGTCCCGATGATCTCGAGCGGCAGCGGTTGGGCGCGCGGCTTCGGCTTCATCGCGCTGATCTTCGCCTGTGTGAATATCTTCGGCGGTTTCCTTGTCACCCAGCGCATGCTGGCGATGTACAAGAAGAAGGCCAAGTGAGCGGCGTGCACCTCGGGGTGACGAAGACAAAGGGGACCTGAGATGAACGCCAATCTGGCTGCAATTCTTTATCTCGTGGCGGGTGTGCTGTTCATCCTGTCGCTGCGCGGTTTGTCCAGTCCGGCCTCATCCCGCCAGGGCAACCTGTTCGGCATGATCGGCATGGCGATCGCGGTCGCCACCACGCTCGCCAGTCATCCGCCGGCGGACGGTGTCGCCTGGCTTCTGGTCATTCTCGGCATCGCCATCGGCGGCGGTGTCGGCGCCGTCATTGCGCGCCGCGTGCCGATGACCTCGATGCCGGAACTGGTCGCCGCCTTCCACTCGCTGGTCGGCATGGCCGCGGTGCTGGTCGCCGCCGGCGCGTTCTACGCGCCCGAAGCCTTCGACATCGGCAAGCCCGGCGCGATTCACGCTTCCAGCCTGGTCGAGATGTCGCTCGGTGTCGCTATCGGCGCGCTGACCTTCACCGGCTCGGTGATCGCGTTCCTGAAGCTTTCCGCGCGCATGAGCGGCGCGCCGATCATCCTGCCCGGCCGCCACATCATCAACATCGCGCTCGCGCTTGCGCTGGTGTTCTTCATTTTCGGCCTGGTCCGGTCCGGCAGCGCGATCGACTTCTGGCTGATCACCATCATCGCGCTGGTGCTTGGCGTGCTCATGATCATCCCGATCGGCGGCGCCGACATGCCGGTCGTGATCTCGATGCTGAACTCCTATTCGGGTTGGGCCGCGGCCGGCATCGGCTTCACGCTCGGCAACTCCGCGCTGATCATCACCGGTGCGCTGGTCGGCTCCTCGGGCGCGATCCTGTCCTACATCATGTGCCACGCGATGAACCGTTCCTTCATCTCGGTCATCCTCGGCGGCTTTGGCGGCGAGACGGCGGCCACGGGTGGCGGCGGCGGCGAGCAGAAGCCTGCAAAGCTCGGCTCGGCCGACGACGCGGCCTTCATCATGAAGAACGCGCAGAAGGTGATCATCGTGCCGGGCTATGGCATGGCGGTGGCGCAGGCCCAGCATGCGCTGCGCGAAATGGGCGACCTCCTGAAGAAGGAAGGCGTCGAGGTGAAGTACGCGATTCACCCGGTCGCCGGCCGCATGCCCGGCCACATGAACGTGCTGCTGGCGGAAGCCAACGTGCCCTATGACGAGGTGTTCGAGCTCGAGGACATCAACTCCGAATTCGCGCAGGCCGACATTGCCTTCGTGATCGGCGCCAACGACGTCACCAACCCGGCTGCGGAAGAAGACAAGACTTCGCCGATCTACGGCATGCCGGTGCTGCAGGTCTGGAAGGCCGGCACCGTGATGTTCATCAAGCGCTCGCTGGCGTCGGGCTATGCCGGCATCGACAATCCGCTGTTCTACCGCGATAACACCATGATGCTGCTCGGCGACGCCAAGAAGGTCACCGAGAACATCGTCAAGGGGATGTGACCGTACGCAGGAAATCATGACCGCCCTGAAATGGCTGCTGATCGTCGTTTCGGCGGGTTATGTCTGTGGTTTGCTCGCACTGTTCTTCGCGCAACGCGCGGTTCTGTTTCCGGCCCCGACGAGTGCGCGCACCGCGCCACAAGCGGCAGGCTTTCCGGAAGCGGAAGAGCATGTCCTCACCACGGCGGACGGTGAGAAGGTCATCCTCTGGCATGTTCCGGCCGGGCCGGGCCGTCCGGTCGTGCTTTATTTCCACGGCAATGGCGATTATCTCGCCGGCTTCTTCGGCCGCTTTCGCGACCTGATCGCTGACGGGACGGGAATCGTCGCGTTGTCCTATCGCGGCTATGCCGGATCGAGCGGGCAACCAAGCGAGCAGGGATTGCTGCAGGATGCCGCGGCCGCCTATGCCTTCACGGCAGCGCGATACAGCGCGGACAAGATCGTGGCATGGGGATTCTCCCTCGGCACCGGCGTCGCAGTTGCGCTGGCGGCCGAACAGCCGGTCGGAAAGCTGATCCTCGAAGCGCCCTACACCTCCATTGTGGACGTGGCCGCGTCGGCATTCTGGTTCGCGCCGGTGCGATTATTCATGCAGGATCAGTTCCGCTCCGACGCGCGCATCGCGCGGGTCAAGGTGCCGCTGCTCGTGATGCATGGCGCGCTCGACGCCACGATACCCGTTGCCTTTGGTGAACGGCTGTTTGCGCTGGCGAACGAGCCAAAACGGTTTGTCCGCCTTGCACGGGGCGGACATAACGATCTGGATAATTTCGGCGCGATTGAAATCGCGCGAAATTTCATCAACCTTGCGAAGGGGGCACATCTTCCATCCAGGAACCGGTTGGGAACTTGATCGCATGAGCGCACACGGACCAATGCCGAGATCGGCCTGGATATTCCCGGCGCTGGCGATGCTGCTGTTTGCCGTGGCGACCGGCCTCGGGCTCAACTTTACGCCGTCAATTGGTGGTCTTTTGTTCGCGGTGGTGCTGCTGGCGATCCTGTTCGGCACCGTGTTCGCAGCCGTGCATCACGCCGAGGTGATCGCCGAGCGAATCGGCGAACCCTACGGCACGCTGCTGTTGACGCTTGCGGTCACCATCATCGAGGTCGCGCTGATCGCCACCATCATGCTTGGCGAAAAACCGCAGCCCGCGTTGGCGCGCGATACCGTTTTTGCGGTGGTGATGATCGTGTGCAACGGCCTCGTCGGCATCTGCATCTTCATCGGCGGCCTGCGCTACCGCGAGCAGGATTTCCAGGTCTCCGGCGCCAACCTTTATCTCAGCGTGCTGTTCGTGCTGGCGACCATCACGCTGATCATGCCGAACTATACGCTGACGGCGCCGGGGCCGATCTATTCGGCGGTCCAGCTCGGCTTCGTCAGCATCGTCACGCTCGTTCTCTATGCCGTGTTTCTCTATACCCAGACCATCCGGCATCGTGATTATTTCATCAACCAGGCCGAAGGCGAGGCGGCCGATTCCCGACTGTCAAACCGGATGCTGGCGCTCAGCATCGCGCTATTGCTTGTGTCCCTGTTGGCGGTGGTGCTGCTGGCCAAGAAATTTTCGGCGACCGTCGATACCGTCACCGCGATGATCGGCGCGCCGCCGGCCTTCGCGGGCGTGATCGTGGCGCTGCTGATCCTGCTGCCGGAGAGCGTTGCGGCTGTCGGCGCTGCGCGCAAGAACGACCTGCAGAAAAGCATCAATCTAGCGCTCGGATCTTCGCTTGCCACGATCGGGCTGACGGTGCCGGCGGTCGCGGTGGTCGCCTATACGCTCGACAAGCAGCTGGTGCTCGGGCTCAATGCGCCGGAGATGGTGCTCCTGGTGCTCACCTTCGTCATCAGCATGCTCACCTTCGGCACCGGCCGTACCAACATCCTGTTCGGGCTCGTGCATATGCTGGTATTCGCCGTGTTCCTGTTCATGGTATTCGTGCCGTAAATTCCCCTGGAGTGAACCCGATATGCTTGCCGCCAAATCCGACGTTCAGGTCGATACCCCCGAAGTCCGCGTCACCGAGTGGCGGCTGGCGCCGGGCAGCGCCACCGGCCATCACACCCACGGGATGGACTACGTGATCGTGCCGGTGACCTCGGGCGAGATGACCATCGTCGCGCCGAACGGCGAACGCACCAAGGCGCAGCTCGGGGCCGGCAAATCCTACTTCCGGAAAGCGGGCGTCCAGCACGACGTGCTCAACGAGACGACAGCCGAGATCGTGTTTCTGGAGGTCGAACTGAAGCCTTGACCCACCCTGACTTCAGGTTCCAGGTTGCTCCGGGCCTCGCCTATCGCCCCGGACTGGTTAGGAAATTTTAACCGACCCAAGCCGGTGTCGCCGGCCTGCACGGGAACTGCTGAATTGCCACCGATCCGTCGCAGTTGATCCCTGAATGTGCCTCAAAGTTCCGGCAATTGAGGGGTCGCGGGGAGTGGCCGGAATGTTGAATTACCTGAAGAAATTTGCGGTGGACATCTTCCCCTCGGTGGCCGCAACGGTCATCGGGGCGTACATCGTCAACCACTACATCGTGAGCAAGCCCAGCGCGGACGCGCCTGCCGCTGCGGCGTCGACTGCCAATCCCAAGGAGGAAGGCAAGGCTGAAGCTAAATCCGATGCCAAGCCGGCTGAGACCACGGCCAGTGTCAGCAATCTCCCGGCCGCCGGCGTCAAGGCGAGGGGCATCTCCGAGAAGGCCATCATGGAGAAGACCGCTGCCGAACGGCCGGCGGTGGTCGAAAAGCCCCAAGAGAAGACCGAAGCCAAAGCCGAAGCGAAGGCTGACGCCAAACCTGATACCAAGTCCGCCGATGCCAAAGCTTCCGATACCAAGTCCGATGTGAAATCGGCCGAGAGCCCGGCCGACGCCGACCAGCGCCGCCAAGCAGCGGCGCCGCGCGAAAAGGAAAAGATCCGGGTCGTGCTGCCGTCGCCCATCCAGCCCGCGAATTCCCCGGCGGCTCCGGTTGTAGCGGCTGCACCGGCCGCCCCGGTCGAGCCCGCGGCTGCGCCGGAAGAACGGCGCGATGCCAACGATCTGGCGCGCGCTGCAATCGAGCGCCTGCGTGCCAACGGCGAAATCTCTCCGCGCGCGTCCGAGGCGGCCCGCGCTCACGAGGCGCCCAAGGTAGCGAATGCACCCGCGGTAGCGAATTCGCCTGCGGTGACGAATGCACCCGTGGTCGCCAATGCGCCTGCCGCCGTGAATGCGCCTGCGCTTCGTCCGCTGCCGCCGCCGATCATGATCTCGGGCTCGCCGGCCGGCGAACCCCATGGTCAGACTCCGTCGCCGGCACGGCCGCCTTATGCCGAGGCCGTCAACCCGAACCGCCCAACCCCGCCCGCCGAGATTCCGCTCTCGCGCCCGCTCGATCTGCGTGCGGAAGTGGCAGAGCCTTCCGTGCGCGAACGCGCCACGGCGGCCGCCGAGGACGCGCTGTCGACCGCCAAGTCAATCTTCCACGCGGTGCTGCCGAAATAATTCTGGAGAAGTTAGCCGCCGGTGCGAGCGAGGCCGCTTCGGGCGGCTTCGTCCCTGGGGCGGAGCGCGAGCGCACGGCCGTAGGAGGTGAACGCCTTGGCCTTGTCGCCTAGACGTTCATAGGTGACGCCGCGAGCCGACCAGGCTTGCGCGCTGTTGGGATCGGCCTGCACCGCTTCGTCGAGATCGGAAGCGGCCTCCTTTGCCTTGTCGATGGCGAGGTAGCTGGTTGCACGCGCCAGCAGCGGCTCGACCCGTTGCGGCGTCAGGCCATTGGCTGCGGTGAAATCCGCGATCGCCTGCTCATGCCGCTTGTCGGCCTGATAGATCAGGCCGCGGCCGTACAGCGCCTGCACGTTGTAGGGATCGAGTGCGAGCGCGCGGTCGAACTCCGCCAGCGCTTCGACGGTCTTGCCGGACTTGGCGAGAGTTAGGCCGCGCGTCGTGTAGCCTTGAGCGTCGCTGAGGCTTTGTCCGCTGATCGTGCCCGTCGGTTTCTGCTCGACGGCCTGTGGCATCTCCTTGTCCGATCCCCATGATCCCAGGTCGAACGAACAGCCGCCGAGAGGAGCGGTGAGAACGATCGCCAGCAGCGCGATGGGTACGGCCGACAAGCGCGAAGCGCAGGGAAGGGCATTGCAATCCGTAACGGCCATGCAGCGGAATACTCTCGCTTGTCGAATCCAGCATAGGTAACCCGATGGATCGCAAAATGCATCGGTCAAAATAGCCGCAACGGCCGGCGAAGGAGAAACGAGTGATCGAGCGCGCCGCGCGCACCCGCGCCGATGATCCCATGCTGCCGGATCTGCGATGGCGAAAACAAAAACGCGGGCCCCAAGGCCCGCGTTTTCAATTCAAATCTTTCAGAACGCGCTCAGCGCGGTCCGCGCGGACCTGCACCGGGGCCACCACGACCGCCAGCGCCACCACGGTCGCCACCGGGACCGGCGCCGAACACCGGCTTCGGCTTCATCGGCAGTAGGCCTTCGCGCTGCAGCTTCTTGCGGGCCAGCTTGCGCGCACGGCGCACGGCTTCGGCCTTTTCACGGGCCTTCTTCTCGGAGGGCTTTTCGTAATGGCCGCGGAGCTTCATCTCGCGGAAGATACCCTCGCGCTGCATCTTCTTCTTCAGCGCCTTGAGGGCTTGATCGACATTGTTATCGCGGACGAGAACCTGCACGCGGCATCCTCTTTCAATTGATCGGATAGGAATTCTGGTAAAGTTAAAGGGCCGGCGAAAGGCCTGGCCCTTAACCCTGAACGCGGGCATGTAGCAGACAAAACTGCTAATGTCCACCTGCGAAGGCGGTTTCCGGCCCAGGAAAGCGCCGAAAATCGGCGGGATTTCGGCCGATAGGGCCCGGTTTCCTCAAATAACGAGCCCTTCACGGCGCCTGCCTAGCATCGAGTCACGCAAAACATGCGGGAGGCGCGAATGAATACCAAAAAATATGCGGCTGAAGCGATCGGCACGTTTTGGCTCACTTTTGCTGGATGCGGCAGCGCGGTCATCGCCGCCGGCTTTCCGCAGGTCGGTATCGGCCTGGTCGGTGTGTCCCTGGCGTTCGGCCTGAGCGTCGTGACCATGGCCTATGCGATCGGCCATATCTCCGGCTGCCATCTCAATCCCGCGGTCACGATCGGCCTCGCGGCCGGCGGACGGTTTCCGACCGGTCAAATCCTGCCTTATGTCATCGCTCAGGTGATCGGCGCGATCATTGCCGCGGCGCTGCTTTATGTGATCGCTAGCGGCGCGCCCGGCTTCGACGTCAGCAAGGGTTTTGCGGCCAATGGCTTTGATGCGCATTCGCCAGGTAAATACGGCATGGTGGCCTGCTTCATCACCGAAGTGGTGATGACCATGATGTTCCTGTTCATCATCATGGGCGCCACCCACGGCAAGGCGCCTGCGGGCTTTGCGCCGCTGGCGATCGGATTGGCGCTGGTGATGATCCATCTCGTCAGCATTCCCGTCACCAACACGTCGGTGAATCCCGCGCGCAGCACCGGGCCGGCGTTGTTTGTCGGCGGCTGGGCGCTGGCGCAGCTTTGGCTGTTCTGGGTTGCGCCCCTGATTGGCGGTGCGCTCGGCGGCGTGATCTATCGCTGGCTCAGCGAGGAGCCGGCCGGCGTCGTGGAAGGCCTGAAGAGGGCCTGATCCGAAAAACGCGCCCGGCGAGAGCGCTATTTCTTGCTCGCCGGGGCCACTTCGGTGACATGGCCCATCTTGCGGCCCGGCCGCGGCGCGCCCTTGCCGTAAAGGTGAACCGTGGCGCCGGGCACCGTCAGCCATTGCTCGTAGTCGAGGATATCGTCGCCGATCAGGTTGGTCATGGTGACCTCGCCGTGACGAACCGGCTTGCCGAGCGGCCAGCCGGCGATTGCCCTGATGTGCTGCTCGAACTGGGAGACCGAGGCGCCGTCCAGCGTCCAGTGCCCGGAATTATGCACCCGCGGCGCAATCTCGTTGACCAGCACATGCGGTCCGCCGTTTCCGCCGACCACGAATAATTCGACTGCGAGCACGCCGACATAGTTCAGAGCGTTGGCGATCTTCTCGGCGACGGCACGCGCGTCGGCGGCCAGCGCATCCGATATCGCGGCCGGCGCCCGCGAGGTTTTCAGGATGTGATCGCGGTGCTCGTTTTCGGTGACGTCGTAACATTCGACCTCGCCGTCGGCTGAGCGCGCGGCGATCACGGAGATCTCGCGCTCGAACGGAACGAAGGCTTCAAGGATCGCGGATTTGGTGCCGAGGTCTTCCCAGACTTGAGCGGGATCGTCGCCCTCGCGGATGATCGCCTGTCCCTTGCCGTCATAGCCGAAGCGGCGGGTCTTGATCACGGCGGGAAGGCCGATGCGCGCGATCGCCGCGTGCAGGGTTTCAACCGACGATACGTCGGCATAGTCGGCGGTGTCGATGCCCAGCCGTTTGACGAAGTCCTTTTCGATCAGCCGGTCCTGCGTGGTTTCGAGGATCTTCTGCGCGGGCAATACCGGACGGCGCGCGGCCAGTACCATGGCGGTGGCGGCCGGCACGTTCTCGAATTCATAGGTGATGACGTCGACATCGTTGGCGAACAACTCCAGCGCCTCGACGTCGGCATATTCGGCGCAGGTGGCGTTCAGCACCACGTCGAAGGCGGGCGAGTCCGGGTCCGGCGAAAACACCTGGCATCTGAGGCCAAGGCGCGCCGCCGCCATCGCCAGCATCCGGCCCAATTGTCCGCCGCCGAGAATTCCGATGGTGTCGCCCGGCTTCAGCTTCACCTTGCCTGAAGCGGTCACGCCGATTCCTCCGGGCGCTCCTTGACCGCGTCCGTCTGCTGCTTGCGCCAGGCCGCGAGCCGTACGGCGAGCGGTGCGTCATTCAGCGCGAGCACGCTTGCCGCGAGCAGGGCGGCGTTGATAGCGCCGGCCTTTCCGATCGCCAGCGTGCCGACGGGAACGCCGGCCGGCATCTGCACGATCGAGTAGAGCGAATCGACGCCCGACAGCGCCTTGGATTCGACGGGAACGCCGAAGACGGGGAGTTCCGTCAGCGCCGCCGCCATGCCCGGGAGATGGGCTGCCCCTCCGGCGCCGGCGATGATGACCTTGAAGCCTTGGGCCTTGGCGCCTTTGGCGAAGGCAAACAGCCGGTCCGGGGTCCGGTGGGCCGAGACGATGCGTTTTTCGCAATCGATCCCGAGCGCCGTCAGCGTTTCGGCGGCGTGGCGCATGGTCTCCCAGTCGGACTGGCTGCCCATGATGATGGCGATCGGTGCGGTCATCTCGTCAATTCTGTTCGGGAATCCAGAAACATAGGCCGATTATAGGGTCGACCCGGGGCTCATCCAAGGCGTGGCAAGGGATCAGGAATGGACTATCCTGTCTTGGTGAATCCCGGCAAGCCTTCATAAGCAAGCCTGCACAGGGAAGGCCATGAAGAAAAAAACCAGGGCTACCGCCTCCAGGGCCGCAAAACGCCCCAAAAGCGGGGCTTCCGGGCGAAAAGCCGCGCCGCGTCGGTCATCCGCCCCAGGATCCCGGCCGCCGGCGGTATCCAACGGCACCAAGGCGACGATTCGCCGGCTGAAGGCGCAACTGGCCCGGACGCAGGCGCAGATCGAGGAACTTCAGGCCTCCGCCGATACCGACTTCCTGCTGGGCATTCCGAACCGGCGCGGCTTCGAGCGCGAGCTCAATCGCGCGATTGCCTACATCAAACGCTATCGCGCCGGCGGTGCTCTGGTCGTGCTCGACGTCGATCGCTTAAAGCCGATCAACGACGCCTTCGGACACGCCGCAGGCGACCAGGTGCTCAAGGCCATCGTCACGACACTCCTCGCGCAAGTGCGCGCTTCCGACGTGGTCGGCCGGCTCGGCGGCGACGAGTTCGCGCTGCTGTTGTGGAATCTCAGCGAGACCGACGCCCGGGCCAAGGCGGCCGCGCTGGAGGAAGCCATCGATCGTCTCACTTTCGTGTTCGATGGCCGCACCATTACCGCGGGCGCCTCGGCGGGCGTCTCTCTTCTCGATACCCATTCCGAAGCCGGCCGCGCGCTGGAAGCGGCCGATAGCGCCATGTATGTGCGCAAGGCGCTGCGGCGGCACGAGGTGTCGTGAATAGCTGGAGATTTGTAGGGTGCGCAAAAGCGTTCTTACGCCGTGCCCACCGTCTCTATAACGAGCATTATGGTGGGCACGCTGCGCTTTGCCCACCCTACCAATCCGACGATTCTCAAAGCCCGCTGAGATCATCCGGCACATCGCCGAACTTGCGTAGCAATTTCGCGTCACCGAATTCGCCGATCATGGGATCGCCGCTGCGGCTGAAGGCGACGGCCCCGATGCTGCCGGCCATTCGCGACATCATCTCGGCGCGCCGTAACGCGGTCGTCGGGCTCTGGCATTCTTCCGCGGCGCCCGCCATCGGCAAACCGCTATCGTCCTGCAGGAATGGCATTGCGACGTAATAAGTGACATCGGCCATTGTATCGCTCCGGGTTTGATTGATCAGGCAGCGTCGCTCTCCGCATGGGAGGTTCTCGCCGGCACGCAGCCGGCGGCAATTGCCGCCTGCAATTCCTCCAGTTCGGTTTCCAGATACTCGTTCGCCATGATCAGCGCCTTGATGGTCGAGCGCAGATTGCCGTCGCACATCGCGATGGCCTGATCGCAGGCCTGCTCGTAGCGGCTGTTGTCGGACAGGGACGATGTGACGGACATGGCGGGACTCCCTTGCTGGCAGCAGGCCGGTATGTTCTCTCTTTGTTCTTTTGAAGTCAAGCCGTGCTGACGGCCGGAGCCCGCTTTTCCCATCTCGTGCGGTGACGCCGTACCATCAGTTAGACGGCATCCTGAACGTAAACCGCGTCTCCTCCGCCGATGAAGTGGCCTCCAGCGTGCCACCATGGGCGCGCGCGATTTCGGAGGCGATGTAGAGCCCGAGCCCGAGACCCTGCCGGGCGTCGTCGGAGACCCGGTAGAACGGCTGGAACAGCCGCTTGATCGCCGCCGGCGCAATCGGCCGGCCGGCATTCGCAACCGACAGTTCGAACTGGCCCTTGCGAGTGCTGGCGTAAACGCGAACCGGGCTATCGGCCGTTCCGTGGATCAAGGCGTTGCCGAGCAGGTTGGAAAGCAGCTGCGCGATGCGGCCGCTGTCGCAATCCACCGGTTGCGTCAGATCGAAATTGGACGAGATCCGGTTCGCCGGAAAGCTCGCGCGCAGTTCCGCAATCACATGATCCAGAACCGGCTCGAGCGGCTGCACCGCGCGGTTCAAGGCGATGCCGCCGCCGAGCCGGCCGCGGGCGAAATCCAGCAGATTGTCGATCAGCGCCGACATCCGCGCCACACTCTGCTGCATCAGCGCGAGGATCGGTGCGGCATCCCTGCCGCCGCGCACCAGCAAATTGGCTCCCGCTGAGATTGAGGTCAGAGGGTTGCGCAGATCGTGGCCGAGCACGGCGATGAACTGTTCGCGCAATTCCGAAGTCTCGCGTTCCCCAAGCAGCCGCGCTTCGCTGACGGCAACGCGTCTGGCGGCGTCCAGATGCGTCGCGATCAGCTCGGCAAACAGCTTGAACATGCCGATGGTGTGCGGCGTGTTCAGCCGCGCCGGCCTCGGATCGATCGCGCACAACGTGCCGAAGAACGAGCCGTCGGCGAGCAGGATCGGCATCGAGATGTAGCTCTGGAAGCCGTATTGCGCCGGCGTGTGGTGACCGCAAAAGGCTAGGTTGTCGGCGACGCTGTCGATGATCACGGCCTCACCGCTCTGCCGGATCTCGTGACAAATCGTGGTCTCGACCTCGAGCTCGCTGCCGGGCGTCAGGCCGAACGCGATCTCATCGCGCACTGCGCAACAAATCCATCGCTGTTCGGTGACGCGGGCCACAGCCGCAAAACCCATGCCGGTGGAGCGGCAGACCACTTCCAGAATTCGCGGAACCGCTGCGATACCCTGCACGGCAGCAATGTCCGCGCCGAAGTCAGTAGACATCATACGCCTTTGAACGTGTCCGGCAAAAAACGCTAGCCGATGCCCTGGCGTGTGTCGAGTTAAGCGGCCGCCGGAACCAGGAGATGCCGGGACCGATGGAGAGGTCGAAGCTCGCTGGCGCGGTAAGGGGCACTGGCCGCCCATCAAGATCGTCGCGACCTTGGGCCTTGTGGATGTCGGGGAAAAAGGGTCTGCCGGGGTTTGGTCGAAGCCCGGCTTTGCAAGGGACATCGACGGTCCGCCGGGGCGAGTTGACGGACTTTTCTCCGTCATTCCGGAATGCCAATCCGGCATGACGCTCAGGCGATGATATCAGGCGTGATCTGATCTTCGATGAAAGCGATGCGGTCGCGCAATTGCAGCTTGCGTTTCTTCAGCCGCTGCAGCCGCAGCAGGTCCGGCGCCGGCGACTGATGCAGCGCGTCGATCGCCACATCGAGATCGCGATGCTCTTGCTGCAGGCGGGCGAGCTCGTTCTCAAGCTCGCGCTCATCATCGTCGGTCATGGTGTACGTTAACTGAAAGCGCGATGCGGTTGTGAATGGATTTTTCCTGGCGGTGAATATCGTCCCTGTCAGGCCGGTCCGCAAGCCGATTGGGTTCCCTAGTCACGATTGGTTACAGATAAACCCGAAAATATTGAGAGGCCGGATTCTGGATAGCCATCGACAGATTCGGCGGCTGGTGTACACTCTCGCGTCCGGATCGAATCTGAGGTTCAACCACCGAGGAGATTTCGTATGGCACTACAGGCGCATCTTGTTGAACTTGAACGTAAACACAAGATCCTCGAGAATGAATTGCACGAAGCGCTCGTGCACCTTTCCACAGACGACCTGCAAATTGTCGAGTTGAAGCGCCGCAAGTTGATGGTCAAGGACCAGATCGAGCGGTTGAAACAAACCGCCGACGAAACCCTCCACTAATCAGTCCCAGCAGAGTATCGAAAAGCCGCACAACCGGATGGGCGCCGATGCGCCCGTCCGCTTTATGGTTGTGTTGCGCTCTCGCTACAGCTCCGCCAGCGCGCCGACGTGATCGGCGATCGCGAGCGATGACGTTAGCCCGGGCGATTCGATACCGAACAGATTGATCAGTCCGGCCACGCCGTGATCGGCTGGGCCCTGGATCAGAAAATCCTGGGTGGCGACAGCCGGCGGGACGATTTTCGGCCGCATTCCGGAATAGCTCGGCAGCAGCGCACCATCCGGCAGCGTCGGCCAATAGCGCCGGATCGCGGGATAGAATCGTTCGGCTCGGGCAGGGTCCACCGCATAGTCGATGCTCTCGACCCATTCGACGTCGGGGCCGAAACGCGCCTGTCCCGCCATGTCGAGTGTCAGGTGTACGCCCAACCCGCCGGGCTCCGGCACGGGATAGATCAGGTGTGAAAACGGGGCCCGCGCGCTGCAGCTGAAATAATTGCCCTTGGCCAGATAGGCGCAGGGGATCATTTCGATCGGCATCCCGTCGATGCTGCGTGCTACCGCGGGCGCGCCGAGTCCGGCCGAATTAACCAGCAGATTGCATGCAAGGGTCATTGGCGTGTCGCCGCCGGCTTCGATTTCGATGTACCCGGTTTGGGCCCGGGCGTGCAGGAGTGGCGTATGAAACGCGAAGGCCGCGCCCCTTTCCTCCGCGTCACCCCGCAGCGCCAGCATGTAGGCGTGGCTGTCGATAATGCCGGTGGACGGCGAGAGCAGGGCCGCATCGCAGTTGAGCGCCGGCTCCAGCGCCCGCGCCGCCTCGCCCGTCAGCAACTGCAGATCATCGACGCCATTGGCTTCGGCATGCGCGCGGATCGACTGTAGCTTTTCGGTTTCGCTCGGCGTCGTCGCCACGATCAGCTTGCCGCAGTTGCGATGGGGGATGCCGTGGTCGCGGCAATACTGGTAGAGCGCGTGCTTGCCGCTCACGCACATCTGCGCCATCAGGCTGCCGGCGCGGTAGTAGATGCCGGCGTGAATCACCTCGCTGTTGCGAGAGGAGGTGATGGTGCCGATGCCCTCAGCGGCCTCGAGCACGATCACTTCGCGGCCGGCCTGGGCCAGCCGTCGTGCGATCGAAAGCCCGATCACCCCCGCTCCGATGACGACGCAATCGACCTTGTCCATGTCAGCTTCGGACCTGGGAATCTGGCGTGGAAATCGGCGCTTGCCACGCTTGGCAATCATCGTTTCGTCCGCTGAAGCAGTCAAACAACCCGTTGGTTTGCCTCGAAATACGCCGCGAACGCAGTCCCGTTAGTGAAGCATTAATCATGTCAGGCCAATTGCCGTAATTTGGGTCACATTTTAGAATTGTGCGGGTAGTCATTTACCCGATCCAAACCCGTCAAGCCAGACACTCCGCCCGCAAACCTTGGGTGGGTAATGGCTGACAGGAACCGGCAGGCAGGACGGAAGAATTCGATTCCGGCGCAGGCCCTTGTCTGTCTGCTCGCCATTGCTCTGCTCGTCATGGCTGCGCCGTGCGGACTTGCGTGGGCTGCCGCGCCTTCCGCGGGCTTTGCGCCGGCGAGCTATATCGGCGAACTCGATCCCAATCTGGTGTGGGAGCTCCTGCTCGGCGGGATCGCCGTCGTTTCCTTCCTGGTTGCGATCGGGATCTGGATACTGACGGCGTTACGCGGGGCCAAGCGCGCCCAATTGCAGCGCAGCGCATTCATCAGCTCGGCCCTCAACACGCTCAACCAGGGCGTGATGATGACCAACGCGCAAAACCGCGTGGTCTTCTGCAACGAGCGCTTTCTCGAAATGTACGGGCTCAGCCGCGCCGAGATTTCGAGCGCCATGACCGGACGCGAACTGCTCGAACTGCGACGCGCGCGGGGACTGCTCAATCTCACTGTCGAGGAGTTCGCCAAGCTTGCCCGCCGCCCTGAAGGCGTCGTCACCGAACTGCCGGGCGGACGATCGGTGCTTTCGAAGATCTTCCGCCTGCCCAATGGCGGGACGATCGGCACGCATGAGGATTGCACCGAGCAGCGCCAATTGTCGCGCAAGCTGGCATCGACCACCAAATTTCTGGAATCGGTGCTCGACAACGTTCCGGTCTGCGTCGCCGCCAAGAACATCGAGGACGGCCGCTATATCTTCGTCAACCGCGCGTTCGAGCGTTTCTCGCGCTTCTCCCGCGATCACATCATCGGCAAGCGCGCCGACGAAATCTGCCGGCTGGAAACCGCCAAAAGCATCGAGGCTGCGGATCACGCCGCGCTGACGGCGCCCGAAGGCTATCATCGCAGCGAATACACCGTCGAACGGGGCGATGACCGGCGCGTTCTCTCCGCCAACCGCGTGGTCGCCCGCAACGAGAACAACAAGCCGGAATTCCTGATCACGCTGTTCGATGACGTCACAGATAGACGGTCGCTGTCGCGCGAGCTCGAAAATACCAAGAAGTTCCTCGAACTCGTGGTTGACAACATCCCGGTGTCGCTGATCGTCGAGCGCGTCAGCGACGGGCGGTACCTGCTCGCCAACCGCAGCGCCGAGACCATCCTCAATCGCCGCCGCGAGGACGCCACCGGCTTGACTGCTTCCGACATCTTCAACCCGCGCGAAGCCAAGCTGATCATCGCGCGCGACGAGGCCGCGATCAAGAAGCGCGGCCTGCTCACCGAAGAGCACCCGATCTCCACCAAGGACGGGCTGCGGCTGTTCCTGACCCGCCGCATGACCGTTCTCGACGAGACCGGCGAGCCGCAATATCTGATCAAGACCCACGAGGACGTCACCGACCGCCGCCAGACCGAGTCGCGGATGGCGCACATGGCCTATCATGACGGCCTGACGGACCTGCCGAACCGCTCCGCCTTCCTGCAGGCGCTGGCCCAGATGATCGAGGCCTGCGCCGGCACCGACGAGGAATTCGCGGTGCTGTGCGTCGACCTCGACGGCTTGAAGGAAATCAACGACGTGTTCGGCCATGCGATGGGCGACAAGCTCCTGATCGAGGTCGCTGGCCGCATCCAGGCTTCCGCCCGAGGCGGTGTGGTGGCCCGGCTCTCCGGCGACGAGTTCGGCCTGATCATCGACGGCAAGCAGCCTGATGCCGGCAAGGCGCTGGCCGAACTGCTGGCGCAAGCCCTGTCGGACGAATTCCTGATCGACGGCAAATCGGTGCGCACCGGGGTCACCACCGGCATCTCGGTGTTTCCGCATCACGGCTCGGACGCGGCTTCGCTGCTCGCCAATTCCGGCGCGGCGCTGTTCCGCGCCAAGCAGAAGTCGCGCGGCTCGATCAGCATTTTCGCGCCCGAGATGGACCAGCAGATCCGCGACCGCCGCGTGCTGCACCAGGACCTCTCGATGGCGATCAGGAACGGCGAATTGTCGTTGCACTATCAGCCGCAGGCCGCATCGGGCGCAACGGTCGCCGCCAGCAAGGTCATCGGCTTCGAGGCGCTGGCACGCTGGATGCACCCGGTGCGCGGCTTCGTGTCGCCGGGCGAGTTCATCCCCCTGGCGGAGGAAAGCGGCCTGATCGTCGAAATGGGCGTCTGGATCCTGCGCGAAGCCTGCCGCGAGGCCGCCTCCTGGCCGCTGCCGATGCAGATCGCCGTCAACCTGTCGCCGGCGCAGTTCATGCACGGTGACGTCGTCAGCCTGGTGCATTCGATCCTGCTCGAAACCGGATTGGCGCCCGACCGGCTCGAGCTTGAAATCACCGAAGGTGTGCTGATCGAGGATTTCGACCGCGGACTTGCGCTGTTGCGGCGGCTGAAGGCGCTTGGCGTCCGCATCTCGATGGACGATTTCGGTTCCGGCTATTCCTCGCTGAGCTATCTGCAGGCGTTCCCGTTCGACAAGATCAAGATCGACCGCGCCTTCGTCATGAATCTCGGGCGCAATCCGCAGTCGGCGGCGATCGTTCGCGCCGTCATCGATCTCGGCCACGGCCTCGAAATGTCGATCGTTGCTGAAGGCGTGGAGACCCAGGAGCAGCTCAGCTTCCTCGCGGACGAGGGCTGCGACGCGGTGCAGGGCTATTTCCTCGGCAAGCCGCAGCCGATCGGGCAGTACGCCGTACTCGTCGGCCGCAGCGCCGCAAACGGCGTCGAAACCGCGCGCAAGCTCGCCAGCGCCTGATTTCGCCAACCGTGTCACCCTGCGCCGGGTACTGTGATCCGACGATGTCATCGGCTGCGTGACCTCTCGGGCATTTCGGATTTGAGCCGACGAGGGCATCGCTTGCCTTCCTTTGCAGGCCCGGATATTTTGGCGACATAGCTGGTTCGAAAAAGGAGGGCTGCGCGGTGACGACATTTTTCCGGCACTATCGCCAGTGTGGCCCCGTCAACGCCCTGCAAATGCGTTTGCAGGGCTGACCAGAGACTTCTCCGTAAATCTCTTCCTGGTCTGCCCCCGTGGCAATGCGGCGTCGAACGTCTGATCGTTCGCGCCCGCATTTGTGTAGCTCGCCGCGCTCCCGCACGAACATCCGATGATGGCTGCATGCCCCGGACGTCGTGTTGGCCGGCAAGACCAGGGAACGACCATGACCCTTATCAATATTCGTAATCTTGGCGTGACGCTGAACGCTCCGCTGTTTTCCCGACTGGAACTTTCTGTCAATGCTGGTGACCGCATCGGGCTCGTTGCCGCCAATGGGCGCGGCAAGTCCACGTTACTGCGCTGCATCGCAGGCATGGCGGAGCCCACCGATGGCGAGATCACCAGATCGCGCGGGCTGACCATCGGCTATGTCGAGCAGGATGTACCGTCCGCGCTCGCGGATACGCCGTTCTATGCGGCGGTGCTCGACATGCTTCCCGTTGAACGACGGGCAAGTGAAGGCTGGAGGGTCGACGTTGCCCTGGAATCGCTTGATGTGCCCGAGGCGCTGCGGGAAAGGCCGCTGAAGCAGCTGAGCGGCGGCTGGCAGCGGTTTGCCATGCTTGCCCGCGTTGTGGTGGCCGACGCCGATGTGTTGTTGCTCGACGAGCCGACCAACCACCTGGACCTCGCGAGGATTTGTCAGCTTGAAGCCTGGCTGAACGCGCTGCCACGGGATATGCCGGTCGTGATATCGAGCCATGACCGCGCCTTTCTCGACGCAACCACGAACCGCACGGTATTTTTGCGACCCGAGCGGTCGCCAATATTTTCGCTGCCCTATACGCAGGCCCGCGCCGCGCTCAGCGAGGCGGATGCATCGGATGAACGGCGCTATCGACGCGACCTGAAGGCGGCCGAGCAGCTTCGCCAGCACGCTGCAAAGCTCAACAATATCGGCGTCAATTCCGGTAGCGACCTTCTGTTGCAGAAGACCAGGCAACTGAAGCAGCGGGCCGAGAAGCTGGAAGATGCGGCAAAACCCGCCCACCTGGAACGATCCGCAGGGACGATCAAGCTGGCCAACCGGGGAACGCATGCCAAGGTTCTGATTGCGCTTGATGATGCTGCTGTTGCTACCCCCGACGGCAGGTTGCTGTTCAAGACCGGCAAGCAGTTCATCTGCAAGGAAGACCGGATCGTGCTGCTGGGGCCGAACGGGGCGGGCAAGACCCGGTTCGTGGCGATGCTGCGTCGGGCGATTGAAAATCCGGAAGCCGCGCAAGCCGGCATCAAGGTCTCGCAGTCGCTTGCGCTCGGCTATTGCGAACAGAATCTTGCCGATCTTTCCGATGCCGACACGCCGATGCGGGCGATTGTCAGCCGTTTCGAGGTCGGCGATCAGCGTGCGCGCGCATTGCTCGCCGGCGCAGGCCTGTCGGTTGCGATGCAAAGCCGTCCGATCGGCCGGCTTTCCGGCGGACAGAAGGCGCGTCTCGGCATGCTTCTGCTGCGGCTGGCCCAGCCAAACTTCTATCTGCTCGATGAGCCCACCAACCACCTGGATACCGAGGGGCAGGAAGCGCTGGAAGACGAATTGCTGGAGCATCAGGCAAGCTGCCTGCTGGTTTCACACGACCGCAACTTCGTGCGAACGGTAGGAAACCGGTTCTGGCTGATCGAAAAAAAGAGGCTGGTGGAACTGGAAGGACCGGAGCGCTTCTTCGCATCGATCGGCGCAACCGGCTAGAGCAGCGGCGGATGGCCGGTTCTTGCCTGGACTTGATTCATTTCCGGGAGCGGCATCCACTTTTGGCCATCATGACCTAGTGTAGTGAAGTCAGCTTCTCTACAGTACCCTTGCGTATGGCGGACTACGATCTCGCGATCATTGGCGGCGGATTGAACGGCGTCAGCATCGCGCGCGACGCCGCCGGACGCGGCCTGCGCGTCATCCTGCTGGAGCAGGGCGATCTCGGCGCGGGCGCCTCCTCGGCCTCGCCGCGGCTGATCCATGGCGATCTGGCTGGGCTGGAGCGCCGGCATTTTCTTCGCGTCCGTTCGGCGCTTGCCGAGCGCGACGTCTGGCTCAGGATTGCGCCGCATCTGGTGCGCCCGATGCGCTTTGCCATCCCCGCGCATTCGGACGAGCGCCCGGCCTGGCAGTTGCGTTCATGGCTCTTGTTGTACGACCGGCTGGCCTCGCGCAACGGTCTGCCGGCCTCGGCGACCGTCGACGTCACCCATCATCCCGTTGGCAACGCGCTGAAGCGGCCGTTCGGCACCGCCTTTGAGTATTCCGACTGCGTCGTGGACGATTCCCGGCTGGTGGTTCTCACCGCCGTCGACGCCGCGGCGCGTGGCGCGGTGATTCGCACCGGCGCGCGCTGCACCCGGGCCGAACGCGGCAAGGAGTGGCGGCTGGTGACGAAAGATCGCGGCTTTCGCCAGATCGTCACGGCCAGGGCGGTCGCCAACGCCGCCGGCGCCTGGACGCCGTCCGTCGCCGAGACGGTGTTGCGTGTGCCGGCGCCGAAGGTAGCCGCCGTGCAGATGGACCAGATCGTCGTCCGCCGCCTGTTCGACAGCGACAACATCTATGTGTTCCAGAACAGCGATGGGCGCCTGATCTTCGCCAGCCCCTATGAGCGGGACTTTACCCTGATCGGCACCGTCAGCCATGCCTTCAAGAGCGATCCCGCCATCGTTGCGATGGCGGCGGGCGACGTCGCCTATCTCTGCGATGCGGCGAACCGTTATTTCCGCGAGCGCATCGAGACGGTCGATGTGGTGCGCACGCTTTCCGGCGCCAACATGGTGCCGGGTCCTACGGGTAGGCGGCATCAGCGCGACGGCGCGATGGCGCTCGACTATGGACGCGGCAAGGCGCCGCTGCTCACGGTTTTCGGCGGCGATGTCACCACCTCGCGGCTGCGCGCCGAAAGGGCGGTATCGAAGCTGGCGCCGTTCTATCCGATGTCGGCGCGCTGGACCGCGAAGGCGGCGCTGCCCGGCGGCGATTTTGCCTGGGACCGCTTCGATAACGAGGTCGATGAGGTACGCGAACGCTGGCGGTTTCTCGGTGAGGAGCAAGCGAGGCGTCTGGTCGCGGCCTACGGGTCGAACGTCAAGGCGGTCCTTGGTGACGCCAGGGAGCGCGGCGACCTCGGCCCGGCCTTTGGGCCGGAATTGACGGGCGCCGAAGTACGTTATCTCATGCAAAAGGAATGGGCGCGTTTCCCGGACGACGTCCTGTGGCGGCGGACCAAGCTCGGGCTGACTATGCTGCCTGCGGATCGCGACGCGCTGGCGGCCTTCATGGCGGCAGCGACGCCGGAGCTGAGATGCGCCGCTCGATAAACCCAACGCTGGTTTTTGCGGTGAATGGCTTCCTTGGCGGGATGGCCTATCGCTATTTCTTTGACCTTCCGATCGAAGCCTCGGTGTCGAACTATCTCCGCAGCGGCTTTCACGGGATGGGCATGACGCTGGCCGGCTGGGGCGTTCATCTCTACTTTACATCGCGACGAAGTGAGTGGATCAACAAATGGCCGCTGCTGATCGATCTTGCGGTGCGATCAGCGACCATGGCCGTCGTCGTTGCGTCAGTCATTCTGAGCCTGGAGGCGCTGCTTTATTGGCATCGGATCGAGGCGAAATGGCTCTTTGGCGCTTTCCCCTGGCTCGTTGCGATCGGGTTTTTCGCGTCGCTGTTCGTCGGGTTGGCCTACGAATTGATACGGCTGGTCGGCAGTCGCGTGTTGTTCAATATAGCGCTCGGGCGCTACCGGAGCCCGGTGCGGGAAGCGCGTGTGTTGATGTTCCTCGACCTTGCAGGCTCGACCTCGCTCGCCGAGGCGATGGGCGAATTACGCGTGCAAAGCCTGCTCACCCGGTTCTTCTTCGACATCGACGGCGCAATCGTCGCGCACGGGGGCGAGGTTCACGCCTATGTCGGCGATGAGGTCATCGTAACGTGGCCGCTCGACGAGCGGATGTTGGGAGGACGCTGCATCGACTGCTTCTTCGCGATTGCCGACAGCATCGCGGAACGAGCGGGCTCGTACCGCCAGGAGTTCGGCATGGTGCCGAGTTTCCGGGCTGGCCTGCACGCCGGTCACGTGGTGATCAGCGAGTGCGGCAGCTCGCGCCGCCAGCTTGCCTATTTCGGCGATACCGTGAACGTGACGGCACGGCTGCAGGAGCACTGCAAGGAGGTTGGCCGGAATTTGCTCGTGTCGGCGGACCTGTTGCGCCATATGAAGCTGAAGCCGGCTTTCGCCGTCGAAGCACTGGGGGAGGTTCGCTTGCGGGGTCGCGCGGCGGCAATCGAGGTGCTTGCCGTCGAGCGTCGTAGCTGATCTCACGGACGACTTCAATTTCGCTGCGCTTGCCGCGACCAGGCTTCGTCGCGCGCCGAAGGCCTGCGGTCGAGCCGCGCCGAGATGCGTCGGGCGGCCTTGTCGCCGTGACCGGCGCGCATATAGGCGACGATCAGCGTGTCTTCCCATAATTGCCGCTGGGCGTGGCTGCCGCCGATCCGCGTCAGTTCGGAAATCGCAGGTTCGAGCAGGCGGATCGCGCTGCCATTGTCGCCTTCGGCAAACGCCCGGATGCCACGACAGAGATCGATCGCGCAGTCGCCCGGCGCCAGCTTGCCGTCCGCCGCGCGCGCTTGCAGTTGGGCCAGTCGCGTGTCCAGGGCAGCGCTGTCCGTTGTCGCCGCCGCCAGTGCAAAGTGAACGTCGGCAAAATGTGCGCCCGCCTGCGGAAAATATTTCTCGCCATAAGCCGCAACATCCCGCCAATGCGGCTCTAGCCCGGCCTTGCCGGCTAGCGACAATCGCCACAACAGCGAGGCGCCGTCGGTGAAGATGTTCAGCGGCGGATAGGGCCGGCCCGCCGGCTTGATATGCTGTTCATAGATCGCAAGCGCACCATCAAGATCGCCTTCGTCGAGGTGGGTCAGCGCGACGTGCCAGGCGAGATGCCCGTGCAGAAAACTCTTGCGATCATGCGAAGGCATCCATTGCGCGAGAAATTTGCGGCCCACCGCCATGTCGCCTTGCTCGAACATCGCGTGCGAGAGGCCATGCGCGGCGTTGGCGTTTTCGGAACGCAGCCCCATCGCGTGTTCGGACAATGTCCGGCCGGTGGAGAGATTACCCGCCTCGGTGTGCGACCAGCCGAGGTAACTGACGAACCACCAATCCTCGCCATAATGCCGCGCATGGCGTTCGCAGATCGCGAGCTTGGCGGAATCGTGGTCCGGACGGCCCGAGAACGCGTAGAGGCCGAACGCGCCGAGCAGGATCGACAGCACCTGCGCGTCGCGCGGATATTCTTCGAGATGCGCCTCGGCGCCGGTGACAGCGATTTTCGGCTTGCTCTCGATCACGGCGGCCATGATCTCGACATGGTTCTTTTCTCGTGGCGTCGCGCCGGCGGCCAGCTCGCGCGCCTGCGCCGCCGTGGCGCGCGCCTTGCCGCCCTCCATGTTGAGCTGATGCAGCCGGGCGCGACCGATATGCGCCAGCGCAAAGCCCGGATCTTCCGCGATCGCACTGTCGAAAGCGTCCTCGGCGCCGTGCCAGGCCGACAGCATGCAGTCGACGCCGTTGCGATAATGCGCCGCGGCGCGGTCCGATGCGGTCGTCAGCGGAAGATCGTATCTGTCCCGGTTCATTGTTCTTGTCCTTGGGCAGCAAGCGGTGGGGCAAACCTAGCAAGGCGAGAGGCGCGGCATCCACAATATTGTGGCTGCCCGTCTCCAGCCAGTTGAGCGGATGGCGATCCGCCGCTAGCGTGCGCTGCACGATGGGGCTGGCAGACCACATGACCGAGGAATCGCCTGATACCGGCAGGCCGAATGTCGACGTATCGGCGGCACCCGCCGAGGCGGCGGCCGACATGCCGCTGCTCCGGATCGAGGGGGTATCCAAGACATTCGGCAGTTTCCGCGCGGTGGACCGGCTCTCGCTCGACATCGGGGCGGGCGAGTTCTTTGCGCTATTGGGCCCGAGCGGCTGCGGCAAGACCACGCTGCTGCGGATGCTTGCCGGCTTCGAGACGCCGGACGAGGGCCGCGTCCTGCTTGGCGGCCGTGACATCGCGCCGGTGCTGCCGCACGAGCGGCCCGTCAACATGATGTTCCAGAACTACGCGCTGTTTCCGCATCTCAACGTGCGGGACAATATCGCGTTCGGGCTGAAGCGCGCAGGGATGCCGCGCGCCGCCATCGACACCCGCGTGGCCGAGATGGTCGCGCTGGTCAAGCTCGGGGGCATGGAGAAGCGCAAGCCGGACCAGCTTTCCGGCGGCCAGCGGCAGCGCGTGGCGCTGGCGCGCTCACTGGCGCGGCGGCCCAAGGTTCTGTTGCTCGACGAGCCGCTGGCGGCGCTCGACAAAAAGCTGCGTGAGAGCACGCAACTGGAATTGATGGAGCTGCAGCGCCGCCTCGGCATGACCTTCATCATCGTCACCCACGACCAGGAAGAGGCCATGACGATGGCCAACAGAATCGGCGTGATGGATGCCGGCCGGCTCGAACAGGTCGCGACCCCGCGCGACCTTTACGAGGCGCCTGCCTCGCGCTGGGTCGCCGAGTTCGTCGGCGACGTCAACCTGTTCGAGGGCGAAGTCACCTCGCACGAGCATCATCGGCTGACGGTTGCGACCCGGGATGGCGGCGCCATCGTGGTCGCGGAGCCGCGTCAGCCCGTCACGAAGTCCCTGGTATCGGTCGCGATCCGTCCCGAAAAGCTAAAGCTGTCGCGCCGCGGCCCGGCGTCGGACGCGGTCACTTCGGAGGCGATCAACCGGCTCGAAGGCGTCGTCACCGATGTCGGCTATCTCGGCGGCTCGACCGTCTACAAGGTCAAGCTCGATTCCGGTGCGGTGGTGCGTTCGTCGATAGCCAATACCTCGCGGCTCGACAGGGACACCTATAGCGCGGGCCAGCGCGTGGTGGCCTGGTTCAGGCCCGACGATTGCGTGGTGCTGGAGCGATGAGCGCGCGCCGCATCTTTGCGCAGCCGGCGCGCTATGCCGCCATCGCGCCATACCTCTGGATGGTGCTGTTCTTCCTGGTGCCGTTCGGCTTCGTGCTGAAGATCAGCCTGTCGCAGACCGCGATCGCGCAGCCGCCGTATGTCCCGTTGTTCGATTTCAGCGAAGGATGGGCGGCGATCAAGGCGGCCTTCGCGCAGCTTTCGCTGGATAATTTCAAACTGCTGGTCTCGGACAGTCTCTACATCAGCTCTTACCTGCGCAGCCTCGTCGTTGCGGTGACCTCGACATTGATCCTGCTGTTGATCGGTTACCCCATCGCCTATGGCATGGCGCGGCTGCCGCAGCGCTGGCAGGCGATTGCGATGATGCTGGTGATCGTGCCGTTCTGGACCTCGTTCCTGATCCGCATCTATGCCTGGATCAATATTTTGCAGCATGACGGGCTGTTGAATAAGGTTCTGCTCGCGTTGCATCTGGTCTCGACGCCGGTGGTGTGGCTGTCGACCGACACCGCGATGTATATCGGCATCGTCTATTCCTACCTGCCGTTCATGATCCTGCCGCTCTATGCAACGCTCGCCAGGATGGAGTCCTCGCTGCTGGAAGCCGCAAGCGACCTCGGCGCGTCGCCGCTACGGTCCTTCTGGCTGGTGACGTTTCCGCTGTCCCTGCCGGGGGTCGGCGCCGGTGCGCTGCTATGCTTCATCCCGATCGTCGGCGAGTTCGTGATTCCCGATCTGCTCGCCGGCTCGAGTTCGATGATGATCGGCCAGACGTTGTGGCTGGAATTCTTCACCAACAAGGACTGGCCGGTCGCCGCCGCCGCCGCTGTCGCATTGCTGGTGCTGCTCGTGCCGCCATTACTGCTCTACGACCGGCTGCAGCGCCGCACGCTCGGAGGAGCGAACTGATGGGCCGCAAGGCCAACAGGCTATCGCCGTTCAACATCACCGCGCTCGCGCTGGGGATGGCGTTTCTGTATCTGCCGATCGTTATCCTCGTCATCTACTCCTTCAACGATTCGCGGCTGGTCACGGTGTGGGGCGGCTGGTCGTTGCGCTGGTATCGCGAGTTCTTCAACGACCGCGCGATGCTCGATGCGGCCTGGATGAGCCTTCGTGTCGCCGCGGTATCAGCCACGATCGCGACGCTGCTCGGCACGCTGGCGGCGGTCGGGCTGGTCCGCGGCGAGCGCTTCAGGGGCCGGTCGCTATTGTCAGGCATGCTCTATGCGCCGCTGGTGATGCCGGAGGTGATCTCGGGGCTTTCCCTGCTGTTGCTGTTCGTGGCGCTGAACGCCGAACGCGGCTTCTGGACGGTGACGATCGCCCACACCACGCTGACCATGTGCTTCGTGACCGTTGTGGTGCAGTCGCGCCTCGCCTCGCTCGACCGCAGCCTGGAGGAGGCCGCGATGGATCTCGGCTGCGATCCGGTGCAGGCGTTTCTTCGCGTAACGCTGCCGCTGATCATCCCGGCGATTGCCGCCGGCTGGATGCTGGCCTTCACGCTCTCGCTCGACGACGTCGTGATCGCGAGCTTCACCACTGGTCCGGGCTCGGCGACGCTGCCGATCCGGATCTATTCCGAAGTGCGGCTGGGCGTGAAGCCCGAGATCAACGCGATCTGCACCATGGTGATCGCGCTGATCGCGGTGATCATCGTGATCGCTTCACTCGTCTCGAAACTGTCGAGCTCGGAGGCTAAGAGCGCGGCGCCGCTGTAGCTCTCCGTCATTGCGAGCGAAGCGAAGCAATCCACCTCTCCACGCGGGGAGATGGATTGCTTCGTCGCTACGCTCCTCGCAATGACGTTGAAAGATAACGTTCAAGATTTGACCGCGCCCGCGGTCAGTCCCCCCACCATGTAGCGCTTGAACGCGTAGTAGATCGCGGCCGGCGGCAGTGCGTAGATGAAGCCGGTGGTCATCAGCAATTCCCACGGCGAGTCGTCCGCCGCGAGGAAGTTGCCGAGCGCGACGGGAAGCGTGATCTCGGTGTCCTTCGAGAGCAGCAGGAAGGCGTAGAGATACTCGTTCCAGGCGAGCAGGATCGCGTAGGTGCCGATCGCGACCAGCGAGGGCATCATCAGCGGCACATAGACCAGGCGGAACAATTGCAGCGTGGTGGCGCCGTCCATGGTGGCGGCTTCGTCGAGTTCGACCGGCAGCTTGTCGGAGGCCTGCTTCAGCACCCAGATCGCATAGGGCGAGGCGATCGTCACCATCGCCAGGATCAGCGACCAGTGATTGTTCAAGAGGCCGTAAGTACCCATCGTCCGGTACATCGGCACGGCAAGGAACGCCGCCGGAATGAAATAGGTGAGCAGCGCCAGATTCATCACCCACCGGCCGCCGGGCGTGCGCAGCCGCGAGATCGAGAACGCGGCCGCGGTCGCGATCAGCAGCGTCAGCGCGCCCGCGGAAAGCGCTATCACCACCGAATTCCAGAACTGAATCCAGAAATCGCGCAGGAAGTAATGCTGCTGGTAGAACACGATGTGAAAATTATGCAGCGTCGGATGATCCGGCCAGAGCTTGCCGGAGAACGCATCCTGCTTCGGCGAGATCGCGAACAGGAACATGTGGTAGATCGGCACCATGGTCCAGATCAGCACGGGAATGCCGATCAGCAGCAGCTTTGCTTCGGTGCCGATTTCGCGGAGTGTTGGCAGCTTCATCGCGACAACCGTTTCATCATGAAATAGACCAGCGGCAGCACGAACGGCAGCGCGCAGACGATGGATGCCATCGCCAGCGAGAGCTGATCGAGCCGGAGATAGCGGATGCCGAGCGTGGCCAGCACGTGGGTGAGATCGGCGGGGCCGCCGCCGGTGAGCAGATAGACGCTGTTGAAATCGCCGAGTGTCCAGATCATCGAGAGCAGCGTGCAGGTGATGTAGAGCGTCTGCATCGACGGCCAGGTGATGAAGCGGAACTTCTGCCACCAGCTCGCGCCGTCGACCTCGGCCGCCTCATAGAGATCGTGCGAAATGGCGAGCCGCCCGGTCATCAGGATCAGCGTCCAGAACGGCAGCGATTTCCAGATGTGCACGGCGATCGCCATCGAAAGCGCCACCGTCGGATCGTTCAGCCAGTTCGGGCCGTCTTCGCCGGTGAGCCTGAAGATCAGCGTATTGATCATGCCCCATTCGGGATTGAGCATGAAGCGCACGGACAGGATGGTCGGAATCGACGGCACCGCCCAGGGCAGGATGAACAGCACCGACAGCCATTTGATCCAGGTGCGCTGCTGCGCGAAGAAGCCGGACAAAAACAGCGCGATCGCCATCTTGAGATTGATGCCGACCACGAGGAAGATCAGCGTGTTGACGGCGGCGCGCGCGAAGATCGGGTCGTGCCAGAGCGCGACATAGCTCGCCGGATGCCGCGCCAGCCACAGCCCGTAGCCGATCGGATAGACCACGAAGGCGAGAAACACGAGGATATAGGGCGCCAGCAGTACGATGCCCCAGACCTGCGGGGTCGTCAGCCGGGACGAGAGTGGCGGGCTAGCTATTGCAGCATCGGAGCCCGAAACCGTGATTGCCATACGTTTACTCTTAGAACGAGATGCCGGCCGTAGCTACGCCGTCGTCCCTGCGAACGCAGGGACCCATAACCACAGGCTTTTGTTGTTGCGCACAAGCCGTCGACCACCCCCGTCCACAACGACCGCCGCAGCGTATGGGTCCCTGCTTTCGCAGGGACGACGCGGACAGTATCGTGTGGTCGTCCCCTAGCGTGATTGCCATACGTTTACTCTTAAGAAGGAGACGCCGGCCGCGGCTACGCCGTCCCTGCGTTCGGCAGGGACGACGGACATACTTTCGCGGCGGCCGGCATCGGTTACATCAACCCGCGACCTGCTTGATGCGGGCGATCAGTTCGTCGACGGCCTTGTCGACCGGCACCTTCTCGCTCACCACGCGGTTCATCGCCTTGGCCCAGGCGTTCTCGTTGTTGAGGATCGTGAACTTCCAGTTCTTGGTGAAGTCGAACGGCGTGGTGCCGCCGGTGAACTGATTGTACACCGCCTTGCGATGGCGGTCAGCCTGCCAAAACGGGCTCTGCTGGCTGGCCGTCGTCACCGGGAACCAGCGGCCCAGCGCGCCTTCGATATAGGGCCGGACGTTCTCTTCCTGCAGCAGGAACTTGATGAACTCCTTGCCCTCGGCCTTGTTCTTGGCGACCGTGAACATCAGCCCGGTCTTGACGTCGGAGCGGTACTTGATCGGGGTACCGTCCGGCTTGTTCGGGAACGAGGCGGTGATGATGGTCTCGTCATAGTTCTTCTTGCCCTGCGCCCGCTGTTCCGGTGTCAGCGCCGGGTTGTTGGCGTCGTCGAGCCATTTCGCCGCGATCGAGATCGTGAAGTTGTGCGTCATCACGATCGTCTTGTTGTGGAAGGCGACGTTGTTGTCCGGATCCTTCCAGGTGGTGGAGGAGGGCGGCGTGCAGCCCTTGATGTAGGTATCGGTGTAATCCTTCATCGCCTTGATCAGGTTTTCCCGGACTTTGGGATCGTCGACCGTAAGCTTGCCGTCGTCGTCGACGAGCTTGACGTTGTAGGCGTCCATGAAGGTGTAGAACGACTGGAACGAGTCGGTGGATTCCACGCCCATCGGCTGGCCGACGGCGTAGACGCGCTGACCTGTGGCCTTGCGGCTGGCGGACTGCACCTTGTCGCACCAGAACGACCAGTAGTCTTCCCACTTGGTTGGGATGTCGCTCTGCTTGAAGCCGGCCTGCTCCAGCAAGTCCTGCCAGATCTGAACGTGCATGCTCTGCTGCTTGATCGGGAAGCCGTAATAGGCCTTCTTCTTGGCGACGTCGTTATAGAGCAGCGCTGTTTCCAGCGTGTTCGGCGCGAACGCCGATTTCATCGGCGTCAGGATGTCGCCGAGATCCTCGAGCTTGCCCTCGAACGCCCATTTTCCCTGCGCCTGCACGTCGTAGCTGTCGGAATAGGCGACATCGGGCACGGTGCCGGAATCCAGCGCCGCCACCGTCTTCGGGATCATGTCCTGAATCGCGTATTGCGACAGTTCGACCTTGATGCCGGTCTTGGCTTCGAATTTCTTGATCGCCTCCAGGAGGGCGTCGTCCTCGGATTTGTAAAAGCCCTTGCCGAACCAGACGGTGATGGTCTTTTGCTGGGCGAGCGCGGGTGCAGTGGCGTAAAACAGCCCGACCGCAGCGACCGCGAGTGAAAGCCCACCTAATTTTTTGGATATCACGTTGTTCTCCCTTAAAACGCCGGCTTATTAACCGGTTAGCTAATGATAGCGCAACCATCAGGCGTTATCCAGATGGAGCAGGACAAACTTCTGTAGGGGGACATTCCGGGCGCAAATACGGCAAACCGTCGAGAGTGCACCTCGGCGTTTTGGTTCAATCATTTTTTGGTTCAATCATATTGCGCCCTCGGATACCGGAAGCGGGGGAGTTGGCTGACCGCATGGCGCAAACCCGCGTTCTCGCGGCGCGATTGGTCAAGGGCGACGCGGCGCTCCGGGTTTGCCTGCCAGCACCGCCGGGTTCAAGCGGCGACCTCCCGGCCGCGCCGAGCGCGGCCAACATCGCCGACGGACCGCCGGTGACCACGTGAAACGCTTTTGCTGGGGCCAGCGATCACATGAGCCGCGCAGGCGGCGTCGCGGAAAGCCAATTCGACATCGAACAAATCTGCATCAAAGTTTGCCGCGAGCGCGTGCTCGATCACCACAGTGATCTGGCCGACATCGCGCGAGCGATCGCGAGCAAGAGGGCGTGACGCTGATCAGCAGTTAAGCGGCATGATGACAGATCGTTCGGAGGCGTTCCCCTGGCCACGCGCTCGGGCATTTCGCCAGCCTATGCCGTTCTTTCAACTGTGATTGGACGGTGCCGCGATGGTCTTGAACTTGGCGGAGGTGCCGGCTGACGGTTCCTCCAGGAACTCCGTCACGAAGTGACGGGCATAATCAAGGACTGTCAAAGCCTCGGCAGTATTATCGGGTAGCTGCGAGACAATCATGATCGCCTGACGGCGCAGATGGTTGTGTTCTTGCGAATTTGGCATTCCCAAACTCCTTCCCACACCGGTCCCAAAGCCCCCATCGTCGGCCGCCGCCGCCTTGCCGGATTGACGTCGAAATGCGGGGAAGATTGGGCGGCCCGCGGGCCGAAATGCGCACAGGTGACGCCGGGCGGGCTGTGCTGTGCTGTGCTTTTAGCTGGGAACAGCCCCCTCCTGGCGCAGCAAGTAGCCCGCAGAGGGATATGCGGGATCCACTTGCTGGCTGGCCGTTAACGAATGCCGCTAAGCCGCGGCCATGAACTGAACGTGGGCGTTGCATAGGACGGCAGAGGGTTGCAGGGCCAGCGCTGGGGCTGGATCTGTACTAAGCTTCTTTCAACCCATGAATGGTTGGGTTTAACGGAGTGGATTGTGAGGCGACGTGAGTTCATCGCGCTCCTCGGCAGCGCGGCGGCAATGCGACCAGTCAGCGCGCATGCGCAGCGCCCGCCAGAGCGGATCCTCTATTTCACATACTCGGCCGGCTACCGGCATGATGTCATACCGCTTTCCAAGGCAATCCTGACGCAGCTTGGAAGCAATTCGGGGGTCTTTGAAGTCACTGCAACGGAAGACACGTCTGAATTTTCCACCGAAAACCTCCAGCGCTACGCCGCGGTGATGTTCTTCACGTCAGGAGAACTTCCGATGCGCGACGCGCAAAAGACAGCTCTTCTCAACTTTGTGCGTTCGGGCCGTGGCTTCCTCGGCGTTCATTCGGCGACGGACACATTCTACTCCTGGCCTGACTATCTCGATCTGGTCGGCGGCTATTTTAATGGTCATCCCTGGCATCAGGCCGTGACGATCGAGGTGGTCGATCCCAGTGATCCCCTGGTGGCTTTTCTCGGGAATTCATTGCAAGTCGAGGACGAGATCTACCAAATCAGCGACTTCGACTATCGTGGATCACGCGTGCTCCTGCGCCTCGACCCTAGCTCGGTGGACCTTGGCAGGAGCGGCGTGCATCAACGATTCTATGGATGGCCGCTCGCATGGACGCGAACCTACGGCGAGGGGCGCGTATTCTATACGGCGCTGGGCCACGAGCCGTCAGTCTGGCAGGACGCCCGCTACCAGCGAATCCTAGCGAATGCTATCCTTTGGTCTATTCGACGGTCGCCCTAGCAAGCAGCAAGTAGCCCGCATGAGCGCAGCGATATGCGGGGAACTAGATAGCGAAGGCCCCGAATGTTTCCGCGCTCATCCGGGCCATGCTCGCTGATGCGTCAGGCCGCCGATAGCCGCACGCGGAATTTGCTGCCGGTGGCTTCCGCGTAGCGCAGGAGCGTCTTGGTGCTTGGAAGCGTGTGACCGTTTTCAAGCCGCGCGATGGTCGATTGGCTGGTGCCCATCCGGGCCGCAAGCTCGGTCTGCGACAAGCCCGCACGCAGGCGAGCCCTGAGCAACTCGGCGGCAATCTCGAACTCCGGCGCGAGCGCTTCATACTCGGCCTTG
Source organism: Bradyrhizobium sp. SRL28 (assembly GCF_018596315.1). Taxonomy (GTDB): domain Bacteria; phylum Pseudomonadota; class Alphaproteobacteria; order Rhizobiales; family Xanthobacteraceae; genus Bradyrhizobium. The sequence continues at coordinate 79,379 of NZ_JAHEAG010000014.1, forward strand.
ACCTTCGGGTTGGCGAGCAGGCGGGCTTTGAGCTTTTCAAACTGAATGGTCATGTGATCTCCTTTGCTCGCCGCAGCGCGAGTTCGATCTCGGTGCGCGGCGTCTTCTGCGTCTTCTTCACGAAAGCGCGAACCACGACGACCCTTCTGCCGATCGCCGTGACATAAAGCGCGCGGGCAATTCCATCGCGTCCCGTCAAACGCAACTCCCAGAGCTTCCCTTCGAGGTGCTTCACGTGCGGTTCGCTCAGGCTTTCCAGCCCCGCTGACGTGATCCGCTCGGCGAGTCGCAAAAACCGCGCCTGCATGTCGGCCGGAAGGACGGCGATCTCTGCGGCGACGGTTTCGTCGAGGATTTCAACTCGCCGAGGCACGGCTGATTATATCTCAATTTTGAGATAAAGAAAAGAGGCAGGGTCATGCGGAGGCCGCTGTCTTTCAATGGCCGCCGACTGAGGCGGCCTTACTTCTCCGGGAGCGAATGCTCGAGGAAAAAACGAAGCATTTCCCTTGTTGCGTCGGGTCCTCGCGGATCCGTGTAGGAGCCCGCAGAGCTGCCTCCGGACCATGCGTGTCCGGCTCCGTGGATATTCCAGTGCTCCAACATTTGCCGTCCATTCGCGTCACTCAGGATCGTTCTTGTATAGGCGTGCCCTCCGGGTACTTGCCCGCGATGCACCTTCTTTTGAGCGCTGATCGTTCTCACGGACTGCTCAAGGATTTGACCGCCGTTATTTGGATGTACGGTAGTGTCGCGATCGCCGTGAAAAACAATGGTCGGGACAGGTGGCCGGTCAGCTGAAATTACCCTGTGATCGGACCCGCCACCTTGTCGCATGGCGACAAACGCAGAGGGAAGGTCCGTGGCAACCCCGCACGCGAGGCCGGAGTGTATGCCGATGGCCGCGTACAGATCGTTGTATGTTGCTCCCATGATAGCGGCGGCGGCCGCTCCGGCCGACAGTCCACCAACGTAGACGCGCTTTGGATCAACCGAATAGTCGCGCATGATCTGGCGAGTGATACCTGCTATCAGCGAGGGTTCACCTCTGCCTCGCTGCTGGTCGGCTGTGCGAAACCAGTTCCAGCATTTCGCCTGGTTGGCCTCGCGGGGCTGTGCAGGATAGGCCACCAAGCAATTTTGTTCTTCTGCGATAAAGTTCATTCGCGTACCGGCGGCGAAATCATCCGGCGACTGGGTACAGCCGTGAAGCATGACGACCAAAGGAAGCGGTTGCTCCTGATAGCGGCTCGGAATGAAGAGCCTGTAGGAACGGCTTCCTGCCGCACTGCTGTACGTGCTTTCGATGAACCGCGCGCCCTCCGGCACGATGTCCGGTGTGGACAGCGGGGCGCGCTTGATTACGCCTCGCAGTCCGATCCCGGAGCGCCCCTTCTTGCGATCCATCAACGCCCGGAGCGTGCGAGGTTGCGTTGAGGTAGTTGGCTCTGATTTTAGATGACTATCCGTCTTCTCAACATTGGCCTTGGCATCAATGATGAGCGGTCCCGCAAGAGCGATGCGACCGCTGGCATGCGATGGCGCGTCTGGCGCACTCTCGCCGCGAAGCATGCGCTGCAGGAGCGCGGTGGCCTCAACGAGATGGCCCGCGCGCGTGAGGCGTGTCGCCTCCTGAATGATGTCCTGGTTCAGCATGGCTTTCACCGTGTCCTGTCGGCTAGGGCGGCCTTGACCGCCGGACTGGCATGCAATGCGCCCAGCACGGAGACTGAGGCGATGGTCGCGCGAGCAAGCTCGGGCGTGACGTCTTGGGCGATGCTGGCAAGGCCCAGAACATTGATGTGCAGCATCTCACCGGCGCGCCGTACGGCTTCGAGATCCTCGCGGCTGTAGTTCCGCAAACCGAGGTCCAGGCTTTTTCGGGCCGTTGACTGCTTTACGACGTCGGCATGACGTTCGAGTTGGTTCCGGATCGCTGTTCGGATGAAATCGGTGCGGTTCGAGTAGAACCCTTCCTGAACCATGAGGTCGACGTGACCAAGGTCGACATAACCAAGATTGATCGTGATTTTCTCTGTTTCAGGCGGCCTGGGTCGAAGTTCCCGGACATTGGTTTCCACAATTGTACCCTCCATAAACCATCTGTATGGATGGTATATGGATGTCTCCGATATCCTTTCAAGGGCCTATCCTTGAAGCAGCGGCCGCCCGCTCAAAACGAATTCGCCAACTCGATCTCCGCCTTCAGCGCCGCAATCCGCCGCTCGGCTTCCTTGGCCGTCAGGTTCTTCTCGAACTGTTTTGGCTGATACGCCTCGGCGCTGAGGGTGCGGAGCGTCGCCAGCTGGCGGGGCGTCATCGGGGCGTCGACCTGGTCGGGGAGGCGGGTCATTTGGAACTTCCTAAGAATCTTTGCTTCGCTGCGGACTCTTAACTTGAAATTTGTTCTTTATTTGTTCTTATAGGGTTCAACCGCAGCGAGGTGGCCCATGGACAACAAGCTCAACGAAATCAGAAGGAAAATCAGGTTCTTACGTTCGGAAATGCTGGGCGCGGAGGATAATATCCGCAAACAGGTCAACCGCGACGAGGACTGTTCGGAGGCCGCGGTTCACCTGATGGCGATGCGGGTCGTCATGCTTGGCCTGATCGGCGAAAGGAACCGTCTCGGCGGCGAGGAACGCCTGCTCAATGTCGATGAGCGGCTGAAGCTGGATGTCCGCTCGGCCAGCAGAAAGCCTTCGACCGGGGCGCCAGCGCGGTTTCCGACGAAAGCCTGCCCCGGACTTGATCCGGGGTGGGGACCGGTTCGCGCCAGGAAAACGCGTCCGATCAAAAATCTGGAGCCCGATCCGATTCAACCGGAACGGAAAAGGCTCGAGGCCGCCGTGAGCGATGAGACGATTCAAGCCCTGCGCCGGCGGATTGGCGAACTGGACCAGCTTGCGCGTCAGCTCAGTCAATCCGGCCTCGACAACGCGCGGGCGCAGCTCCTGCTCTCGCGCAAGCGGGCGGAGCTGGAAGACTTCATCAACAGGGGCCAGCGATGTCAGCACCGCTCAGATGGTACGACCACAACGCGGATAACCCGCCATGGATAAAAGCCCTGGCGGAAGTTCGCATAAGAGCGACGCGGGAAGGCTGGTGCCACGCGCATGTGCAGGCGATCATCGTTGCGATCGATCAGTATGCCGAAGCGGCGCTGGGTAACCGGAGTTATTTTCTCAACAAGCCGTATGGCGTTGGGGGAGGCCGGAATGACAACGTTCCGTGACGGTGTTTGTTGAATTGCAGATTGTTCATCGACCCACCCCATATCGCAGGGTTGAAGTGGGGTAACATATGTGTTACCCTAATCCCATAGTTGATATCCGCTACTACGTCGATGTGGGCGGCGATGCGCCGTTTGCCGAATGGTTTGCGGAGTTAGAGCCGGTGGCAAGCGCCAGGATTGCGCGTGCCATTGCTCGCATGGAGCAAGGCAATTTCTCCAATGCCAAGGGCGTTGGAGAGGGCGTGCAGGAATACAAGATCGATTTTGGTCCGGGCTATCGCGTGTACTTCGGGCTAGACGGCGACACGATCGTCATCTTGCTCACAGGAGGTACGAAGAAGCGGCAGCAACGGGATATCGATGCGGCAAAGGCGTACTGGCGGGACTACAAGCTGAGCAAGCGCGGACGGCGTTGAGGAGAGTGGAGAGACAGATGGCGAAGACAGGAAGCTTCAAGGAGCTGGTGCAGAACCGCGTCAAGAACGACAAGAAGTTTGCCGAAGCGCTTCTTCGAGAAGGCATCGATGCGATGCTGAGCGGGGATGTCGAAACCGGCAAGACGATCCTGCGTGACTATATCAAGGCAACCGTCGGATTTGAAAAGCTTGGCGAAGCGACCGGGACCCAGCCCAAGAGTCTTATCCGGATGTTCGGTCCGCGCGGCAATCCGCAGGCCAAGAACCTCTTTAGCGTTCTCGGTTATCTTCAGAAGCGTGCGGGTTTGGAACTTCACGTCGTATAGAGGACGCGGGGTCACCGACAGCAAGTAGCCCGCATGAGCGCAGCGATATGCGGGAGAATGAGATCCCGGATGTCGCGGAGCCTGTCAGCGGGCGCGCATTCGCGCGACCCGTTGGCTCATCCGGGCTGCGCTTGCTCCGACAGTAGGCGAGGTGATCAATTCGCCTTCGCGCCAGCCGATCCATTCGCCGGCACTGTCGTGTCCGGCACCGCCGGTTGCCGCCCGCCACCGGTAAACCGCTCGATCACCGAGCGCACCGCATCGCGCGTCTTGCGGTCCTTCACGGCATCCAGCAGCGGGGCTGCGCCCGGCGAGCGGCGGATCAGGCTTTCGGGATCGGGGAATACCAGGGGATCGTCCCATGGGCCCTGCACCACGAAGGGCAGCTCAAATCCCTTGTCGCCGCCGGCCGCGGCCGCGGTCAGGCTGGCGACGCCCTTGAGGTCGTATTCGCGGCTCGGCACCGAGGCGGTGCCGGTCAGGGTCAGGCGCGTCGTCGGCCCGTCGACGCGGACGTCCTCGACGGTGGCGATGCCGTCGTTGAAGCGCACCGAGACGTTCAGATTGTCGTAGGGCGTCGAACCTGAGCGCAGATTGCCGCCGCCGGATAGCGGCCGGCGCTCCAGCCGCTTCAGGAGCTGCTCGACATTGAAGCCCGCGATCGCGCCGTCATGGCCCATCAGCGTGGCGGTGCCGTCGAGCGAGGAGGCGAGGCCGAACGGGCTCGAGCCGGAGGCCGTCAGCGAAACCCCGAGATTGCCGCGGCCGGAGAGTTTTGTGATCCCGAACAATTCACTGGCGCAGGCCTGCAGGTCGACATCGGTGAACTGGAACTGCGCCTTGACGTCGGCGATCGCATCCGAACGCGCGATCCCGAACGAACCCTTGGCGATACCGCCATACATCTGCGCTTCGCCGATCGAGAGCGCCAGCGCGCCGCCGCGCAGGTTCGCGCCAAACGCGGTGCGGCCGAGTCTGGTCGGGCCGACCGTCACCCTCGCCGCCGACAGGCGCATGTCGAGATCGGTGGCGGAAAGTGAGGTGAGGTCGAACAATTGCCGATTCCAGTCGCGCGCGCCGCTCGCCAGCAGGCGCACCGTGGAGATGTAGGGCGTGAAATCCAGGTTGCCCGCGGCGAGCGTCGCCTGCAGCGTCTGGCGGCCGTTGTTGGCCACCGTCATCACGCCCTCGGCGACGTTGCCGTCGAGTTCGACATTGACGTTGGTAAGCGCAACTGAGGCGCCGACGACATTGGCGCGGGCTTTCAGCGCGAAACGGCCGAACCCGCCGCTGCCGGGCACCGGCTGTCCCATCCAGCGCAGCGCGTTGCGCAGCGACAGGCTGTCGACGGTGACAGTGCCTTCCATCATCAGGCTGGTGCGGTTGGCGACCGAGCCGTCGAAGGCCAGTTTCAGCGGTGCGCTCACGATGCGCGCCTTCAGGCCCGAGCGGTCGCCCGACAGCATCGCGACGAAATCGCTGGCCGAGATCGAGCCGTCGACGCGTTCGCCGCGCCAGTCGAATTGTCCCGTCGCCGCGAACGAGCGCGAGATCGATGGCCAGGCCAGCGAGAGATCGATGTCGCCGAGCTGCTCTTTGACGTTGTTGGCGGCGTCCTCATATTTGAGCACGCCGTCCTGGATCCTGATTTCGGAGAACGACACCTGGTTTTCGGCGCCGGGCTTCATCGTGCGCGCGATCCGTTCGACGAACGGCGTCCAGTTGCTCTCGCCCCCCGTTTCCCTGATGACGCGGATATGCGGCCGCAACATCATGACATCGGCGATTTCAAAGCGGCGCAGCAGCAATGGCAGCAGGCGCAGGTTCGCGGTCAGCACATCGACCTGCAGCGCGGGGTCGGTGGTGCCGCCGCCCTTCAGCCCGACATTGTGAAAGGAAACGTAGCTGCCCGGAAACACCGAAACGTCGATCGCGCCTGACACGATCAGATCGAGCCCGGTGACATCGCGGATCTGCGCCTCGACCGCCTGCCGCAGCGCATCGCGGTTAAGGAACCAGGAGGTTCCGATCAGAGCGAGCACGGCCACGCCGAACAGCGCCGCAATCGGCATCCCGAGGCGCTTCATTCCTTGGGCCATCGTCAATGACATATCCGGATCTGGCTAAACCGAACTCGGTTGATGCTACGGGTACTTGTTGATTAAGGGTCTATGTTGATTAGGGCAGGCGGCGCAAAGGTTGAGCCCGTGCCAACCCACACAACTTGAAGGGTTTTCTTGACGCTTTCAAGGCCGAGGTGGCGCCCGGCGGGCGGTTCGGCGGCATAATCCACCCGTCATTGACGCACCGCGAAGAATTCGCCTAATAATTCGGACATAAATGCCGGCTTACAGCCGTTCCCTCCATCAGGTCATATTCCATGAACAAGGTTTACCCCGACGCCAAATCGGCACTCGATGGCGTTCTCAAGGACGGCATGATGATCATGTCGGGCGGTTTCGGTCTGTGCGGTATTGCCGAAACGCTGTCGGACGCGATCCGCGATTCCGGCGTCAAGGGTTTGACGGTCGTCTCCAACAATGCGGGCGTCGACGGCATCGGCCTCTCCAGGCTGCTGGAGACGCGGCAGATCAAAAAGATGATCTCGTCCTATGTCGGCGAGAACAAGCTGTTCGCGCAGCAATACCTCGCCGGTGAGCTGGAACTCGAATTCAACCCGCAGGGCACGCTGGCCGAGCGCATCCGCGCCGGCGGCGCCGGTATCCCGGCCTTCTACACCAAGACCGGCGTCGGCACGCTGATCGCCCAAGGCAAGGAAGTGAAGGAATTCGACGGCGAAAAATACATCATGGAGCGCGGCCTGTTCGCCGACCTCGCGATCGTCCACGCCTGGAAGGGCGACACCGCCGGTAACCTGATCTACCGCAAGACCGCGCGCAACTTTAACCCGATGATGGCTACCGCTGCGAAGATCACGGTGGCCGAGGTCGAGCAGCTCGTGCCGGCCGGCGAACTCGATCCTGATCACATCCATACGCCCGGCATTTTCGTCAAACGCATCATCGAAGTGGGCACCGGCAAGAAGCGGATCGAGTTCCGCAACACCCGCCCGCGGCCCGCCGCTTAACCCTCAACTCGAAGCTGGAGAGCCTCATGGCCTGGACCCGTGAACAGATGGCCGCGCGTGCCGCGAAAGAGTTGCGCGACGGCTATTACGTCAATCTCGGCATCGGCATTCCGACGCTGGTTTCGAACTACATCCCCGACGGCATCGACGTGAACCTGCAGAGCGAGAACGGCATGCTCGGCATGGGGCCGTTTCCTTATGAGGGCGAGGAAGACGCCGACCTCATCAACGCCGGCAAGCAGACGGTGAGCGAACTGCCGTCGACCAGCTATTTCTCCTCGGCCGATTCCTTCGGCATGGTGCGCGGCGGCCATATCGATCTGTCGATCCTCGGCGCGATGCAGGTGGCGCAGAACGGCGACCTCGCCAACTGGATGATCCCCGGCAAGATGGTGAAGGGCATGGGCGGCGCGATGGACCTCGTCGCCGGCGTCAAGCGCGTCGTCGTCGTCATGGAGCACTCCGCCAAGGACGGCCCGAAGCTGTTGAAGACGTGCAACCTGCCGCTGACCGGCGAGAAGGTCGTCGACATGGTGGTGACGGATCTCGCGGTCTTCACCATCGACAAGCACGGCAAGGACGGCATGGCGCTGATCGAGCTCGCCGACGGCGTCACGCTGGACGAGGTGAAGGCAAAGACCGAAGCCGAGTTCCGCGTCGCGCTGAAGAACGCCTGAAATGATGGCGGCGGGGCGGTCGCGACCTGCGATCCGTCCCGCGCGTCCCGAAGACGCAAGCTTCGTTGCCCGCAACATCCTGGCGTCGCAGCGCGGCCCGTTCCCGCGCGGCTGGTTCGACATCGCGCTCGGCTGGGACGAGCCGCAATGCCTTGACTTCGTCGAGCGGATCGCGGTCGCGCCAACGCCATCCTGGTGGCACGTCTCGCAATCCATCATCGCCGAAGCCGAGGGAAAGCCGGCGGCCTCGCTGTGCGCCTTGCCCGCTTCCGGCACCGGCGCTGCCGCGAAAGCGGCGATCGAAGCGGCAGCCGGCGAGAGCGGGCTCGCCGCATCGGACGTGGCGGCGATCTTCCGGCGTGGCGCCTACACCAGGAATTGCTGGGTGCAGGGCGGCGAGGGCGACTGGCTGATCGAGCATGTCGCCACGCTGCCTGAGTATCGCGGGCGCGGGCTGGTGCAGGCCTTGATCGATCACGCCCTCGCCGCCGGCAGGGCTGCGGGATTCGAGCGGGCCTCGATCTCGTTCCTGATCGGCAACGAGGCGGCGGAGCGATGTTACGCCAAAGCGGGTTTTGCATTCGCTGAAGAGAAACGCGACCCGGCGTTCGAGGCGATCACGGGTTCGCCGGGCTTCCGACGGTTTACGCGCGCGATGTAGAAAATTTCGTAGGGTGGGCAAAGCGCAGCGTGCCCACCATCCATCCTCGATCACCATCCTGAATGGTGGGCACGCTGCGCTCTGCCCACCCTACGATTCTCGACTACGCCGGCCCGCTTGGTATGTCCGAGAACCGCGTCAGCCACGCCACCGGGCCGATGCTGGCGGCAACGATCAGCAGCGCTGCCAGCGCGCCTTCCTCAAAGCTGCCGCGGCTGGCGTACTGGTAGATCGAGGTCGCCAGCGTTTCGACGTTGAGCGGCCGCAAGAGCAGCGTTGCCGGCAACTCTTTCAGGCAATCCACGAACACCACGATGGCGGCGCCGAGCATGGCGGGGCGCAGCAGCGGCAGATGGATCAGCCGCATCGTCGTGGCCTGGCGAGCGCCGACGGCGCGCGCGCTGTCGTCGTAATCGTGCGGAATCCGCTCGAAACCTGCCTTGATGAATCCGGTCGGCACCGCCAGAAAGCGGATCACATAGGCAATGACAACGGCGCCGCCGGAGCCGATCAAAATCAGTCCCGGCAGCGATTGTCCGAGCGATGCGGCGAGCGTGTTCAGCGCGTTGTCGATAGCGAGCAACGGCGCCAGCAGCCCGAGCGCCAGCACGAGGCCGGGCAGCGTGTAACCCAATTGTGCGATGTTCATCGCGACGAAGCGCAGCCTGTTCGGCCGCCAGCGCCAGGCCAGAATGGTCGCAAAGCCGAGCAGCAGCGCGGCGAGCGTGGCAAGGCTCGCGAACGCGACCGAGTTGAAGGCGTCGCGCCACAACGCCATGTCGAAATTGGCAAACAGCCCGCGCTTGAAACTCTGATGCGCGAGATACGATAGCGGCACCAGAAATCCGAGGCACACCGGCAGCAGGCAGGCGGCGAATGCCAAGCCGCCCTTGATGCCGGCAAGCGTCGTCCGCTGCGTCAGCCGCGGGCTCTCGGCGGAAAACTCCGTCGTGACGTTGCGCCGTCCGTAGCGTTCAATTGCGATAAGCCCGGCCACGATCGCCAGCATGAAGCAGGACAGCTGCGCGGCGCCGGCAAGGCTGCCGCGGTTGAGCCAGGTCGTGAACACCGAGACCGTGAGCGTGCGGACGCCGAGATATTCGCTGGCGCCGATATCGTTCAGCGTTTCCAGCGACACCAGCGCGACGCCGACCGCCAGTGCGGGACGTGCCATCGGCAGCGAGATGCGCCAGAAGGTGGTCCAGCGGCCGGCGCCGAGAGTCTTTGCGGCTTCAGCGAACTCCGCGCTCTGGAACTGGAACATCGTGCGCGCCGAAAGATAGACGTAAGGATAGAGCACCAGCGCGATGACGATGATGGCGCCGGGCAGCGAGCGCAAATTGGGAAGCACGCGCACCGCGTCCTGCAGCGGCAGCCAGAGCGCGAGCGTCTTGTGGACCAGGCCCAGCGGGTCGAACAAATCGACGTACACGTAAGCCGCGAGGTAGGTGGGGATCGCGAGCGGCAGCGGCAGCAGCCAGAGCAGCATTTGCCGGCCGCGAAACTCATGCAGCGAGATCAGCCACGCCGTGCCGGTGCCGATCGCGAGCGACAGGGCGGCGACGCCAAAGAGCAGGAGCGCGGTGTCGAGAAGGCTCCGCGGCAGTACGTATTCGATGAGGGGCTGCCAGACATCAGGCGCAGGCTGCAGCGCCAGCGCGATGATGGAGATGACGGGAGCGGCAACAAGAATGGCGGTCGCGACCGCGATCGATGCGGCGATCCGGCCCGAGCGCGTGGTCCGGGTCACGCCGGCTCACATCGGCAAGAAGCGCGAAGCCCAAGCAGCAATATGCCCTCTCCCGGGGAGGGAGAGGGCATATTGGCGGAAATGCTGTCGCGACCTGGTGCGATCAATTATCGAATCCGACCTTGTCCACCAGCGTCGAGGCCGCCTTGCGGTTGGTGACGATCTTGGCGATCGGCGTCGGATCGGCGGTGAGCTTGCCATAGCCCGCAATGGTCGGGTTGACGGCGACACCGGCGCGGATCGGGTATTCGTAGTTGGAATCGGCGTAGATCTGCTGCGCCTTCTCGCCCGCGAGCCACTCGATCAGCTTGACGCCGTTGGCCTTGTTGGGCGCGTTCTTCGCCAGCAGCACGCCGGAGAGATTGACGTGGGTGCCGCCGCCCTCAAACGTCGGCAGGATCACTTTGGTGGCTTCGGCCCACGGCTTCTTCTCGGGATCGTTGTTCATCATCAGCGCCCAGTAATAGGTGTTGCCGATGCCGATATCACACTTGCCGGCGGCCACGTCGCGCGCCGCTTCGCGGTCGCCGCCCGACGGCTTCTGCGCCAGATTGGCCTTCACGCCCTTCAGCCATTCCTCGGCTTTGGCCTCGCCGTGCTTGGCCACATAGGCCGCGAACAGCCCATTATTGTAGATGTGCTGGCCGGAGCGGATGCAGATCTTGCCCTTCCACTTGGGATCGGCGAGCTCTTCGTAGGTGATCTTGTCCTGCTTGACGCGCTCCTTCGAGGCGTAGATCACGCGCGCGCGCATCGAAATGCCGGCCCAGTGTCCGTCCGGATCGCGATACTGCGCCGGCACGATCTCGTCGATCACGACGGATTTGATCGGCTGGGTGACGTCGGCCTTCACGGCGTCGTCGAGGCGGCCAAGATCGACCGTGAGCAGCACGTCGGCCGGGCTGTTGGCGCCTTCGGCCTTCATGCGCTGTTCGAGACCTGAGCTTGCCGAGACCACGTTGACCTTGATGCCGGTGTCCTTGGTGAAGGCATCGAACAGCGGCTGGATCAGCTTGGTTTCGCGATAGGTGTAGACGTTGACCTCGCCGTCGGCGGACGCCGGCGAGGCTCCGAACGCGGTAAAACAAAGCAACGCGGCGGTTGCGGCGGTAGCGCGAAATTTGGTCATGAGAGTTGCCCGACAAAGCTGGTGAAGATGCCGGTTTCAGTAGCGCAGCGGCTGCCATGCCGTCAGCGACTGGATGTCGCGAACGGGTCGATTTAGAGCGATTCCAACGCTCCGATTTAGAGCGATTCCAAAGTGTGCCATGCCGTGGTGAAGGCGTGCGTGCCGCCGGCCAAAATGGCCTTGGCATCCTTCATGCTTGGAATCAGGGTATCGCAGTGCTTGAAGCTGCAACCTTCGCCGGACAAATCGCCAGCCCACCCTGCGAACTGCGCTACCGCCCCGTGAAGTTCGCTTGTGCTCGGATGGGCACCGGAAGCCGCAGCCGGGGAGGCGGACTTGGAAGGCTCGATGGTGGCGCTGCTTTCGGACGCAGTTTGAAGTTTGAAAAGATTTCGCTTAGCAGCCGTCTGATGGCGGGCTCTATCTTCGCGCAGATGAGCCAGCAGACCAGGACAAGCATACCCAGACCAACCCACAGGGCCAGGGTGGCATCCAGGCCAGCATCGATCAGGACACGAATGATCGCCGAGCCAATGACGTTGTGAGTCAGATAAAGCGGATAGGTGATTAGCCCGAGCGTTCTCAAATAAGCCGGCGCTTCAGCAGAAGCGGTGCCGGCAGAGCGCCTGCTCCGGTTCGCGGCGACGGCAATGAGCAACACCGCCGCAGCCCAAACGAGGATCGGCAGAAAGGCTGATTGATCCGAGATGGCGGGTATATTCGTCAAAAGGAAAGAGGAAAAATAGTATATTTCGGCACACCCGGAAAGACATGTCACGACCACGGCGAACTGTTCGAGGGCCGTCAATTTTCTGTTTGCCGAAATGAACAGCCAAATCCCGAGCGCAAAAAAGCAGCCGTGACACAACAACCATGTTGCGCCCGGCACTCGAAACATCAAAACAACCCAATAAAGCATGTCGGACTGTATCGCGCCCGATAGCACCAGCATGGAAAAGGCGTTGAACGCGGCGCTATAGATGGTGAGACCCCAGGCCAGGTGCCGCAGCGTGACTTTCTTCGTGAGCAGCGTGCAAAACACCAGCCCATAAAAGGCCATTTCTGCCGCCAGCGTCCAATAGATGCAGTCAAGCCATTGACCTTTGATTCCCTTGGGAATGAGCAGCATCGCCTGGATGTAGGGGAGAATGAAGTCGGATGCCTTCTCACGCGCAAAGAAAAGCAGAACGAGGAAGGTCAAGGTGGAGCAAACCCAGACCGCCGGATAAAGCCGGAGTGCACGACCGAAAAGAAACTCCTTCGCCGACGACTTGCTCGCGGAATTCGCGATGACGAAGCCGGAAATGACAAAGAATATTTCAACTCCCACCCAACCGAACCACGTGAAAGGCGCAGCCGACGGGAATTTAACGTCGGCGGCGACGTAGTGCTCAAAACCCGGCGGAACGTTGATTGAAGACCAGGCCGAGGACCAAAACATCAGGTGAAAAACAGCGACGCCGAGAGCGGCCCCGAAGCGCAGTGGATCCAGCAATGAGAAATAGTTTTTCACGGGAATTCATCGCATTCATGGAACAATCCCGTTGCAAATATTGGATCCGTTCAACTGCCTCTTTGACGAAGGTCACACATCCCCCGCCCAGCGTTCAAATGCACAGGCTGAGCAACTGGATGAGGCACTTCGAGGCGCTGAGTCCGCGCCTTAGTCCTCGCTCGCCTTGAACCGGTTCATCCCCTTCAGCACGAACGGCGCCAGCAGCGCGACCAGCGCGATGCCGAGCAGCGTGGCCGACATCGGGCTTTGCAGCAGCACCATGGGATCGCCGAGGCTGATGGCCAGCGCGCGGCGCAACTGGCTTTCGGCGATCGGCCCCAAGATGAGGCCGACGACGACCGGCGCGATCGGAAAATCGAACCGGCGCATCAGAAAGCCCAGCACGCCAAAACCTGCCAGCATCGACAGTTCGACGACCGATGGTTTTGCCGCGATGGTGCCCATGGTCGCGAACACGAGAATGCCGGCGTACAGCCATGGCTGCGGGATCGCGAGCAGCTTCACCCACAGGCCGACCAGCGGCAGGTTGAGAACCAGCAGCATGACGTTGGCGATGAACAGGCTCGCGATCAGGCCCCACACCAAATCGGGCCGCTCGGCGAACAACAGCGGTCCCGGGTTCAGGCCGTATTGCTGAAAGCCCGCCAGCATCATCGCAGCCGTTGCCGAGGTGGGAAGGCCGAGCGTCAGCAAAGGCACGAGCGTACCGGCGGCGGAGGCGTTGTTGGCGGCTTCCGGCCCCGCGACACCCTCGATCGCGCCCTTGCCGAATTCCTCCGGATGTTTCGTCAGCCGCTTCTCGGTCGAATAGGACAGGAATGTCGGAATCTCCGCACCGCCGGCGGGGAGCGCACCGATCGGAAAACCGAACATCGTCCCGCGCAACCACGGTTTCCATGACCGCTTCCAGTCCAGTTTCGTCATCCACAACGAGCCGCGCACCGGCTCGATCTTCTCCTCGGCGTGATGGTGGCGCGAGGCGACGTAGAGCGCCTCGCCGAGGGCGAACAGGCCGACCGCAAGCGTCGTCACTTCGACGCCGTCGAGCAGTTCGGGAATGCCGAACGCAAGCCGGGCTTGGCCGGTGAGCTTGTCGATGCCGATCAGCCCGAGCGTCAGCCCGACAAACAGGCTGGTCAATCCGCGGATCGGCGAATCTCCGAAGGTTGCGGACACCGTGATAAAGGCCACGCACATCAGCGCGAAATAATCTTCAGGCCCGAAGCGCACTGCGAAATCCACCAGCCATGGCGCGAGAAAAGCCAACCCGATGGTGGCGATGGTGCCCGCGACGAACGAGCCGATCGCAGCCGTCGCCAGCGCGGGCCCGCCGCGGCCGGCCTTGGCCATCTTGTTGCCCTCGAGCGCGGTTGCCATCGATGCGCTCTCGCCGGGCGTGTTGATGAGGATGGCGGTGGTCGAGCCGCCATACATGCCGCCGTAATAGATGCCGGCGAACATGATCAGCGAGCCGCCGGGATCGAGCTTGTAGGTGACCGGCAGCAGCAATGCGACCGTGAGCGCCGGACCGATGCCGGGCAGCACGCCGACCGCAGTGCCGAGGAATACGCCGATCAGCGCGTAGAGCAGATTCATGGGCTGCACGGCGACGGCCATGCCATGCGCAAGCGCGGCGAAAGTTTCCATTACAGCAGTCTTTCCAGAGGCCCGGTGGGGAGGCTCAACGTCAGCAGCCGATCGAAAGCGAGATAGATCAGGGTGGTCATCACGATGGCGATGGCGGAGTCGGCGAGAATGGCGCGCCGTCCGAAGGCAGCCGAGGTGGTGACGAACAAGGCCGAGGTCGCAAGGATGAAGCCGCCGCCAAGGCCGATGATGGCGATAAGCAGCGCCAGGCCCCCGAGGATCAGCAGCACAGCCTTCGGGTCCGCGCTTTCGCGCGGCGGCAGGTTGCCGCGCAGCGCGTCGATCAGATTGCCGATCGCGAGAAGGCCGAGCCCGATGGCGATGACGACCGGCATCACCTCGGGACCCATGCCGTACATCGTGGTGGCCGGCAGTTGCCTTGAGTCCCATACCAGCACCGCGGCAACTGCCGCGAGCGCCAGCGCAATGACGACGCCGGCGCGATCGACGCGCCGCGACGCCGGCTCCTGCGGAAGATCCGTCATGATTTGACGAGGCCGACCGACTTCAAGACGTCGGTGACGCGCGCGGTTTCCTTCTTCAGGAAATCGGCGAACGCATCGCCGCCGAGATAGGCGTCATCCCAGCCCTTCTGCTTGAGGATGTCCTTCCAGGCGTCCGACTTGACCATGTTCTCCACTGCGGTGCTCAGGTTCTTGCGCTGTTCCGGCGTGATGCCGGGAGGCGCGACCACCGAGCGCCAGTTGGCGATCACCAGGTCGATGCCCTGTTCCTTGAAGGTCGGAATGTCGCTGCCGGCGATGCGCTTCTCCGAGGTCACGCCGAGGGCGCGCAGCTTGCCGGACTTGATCTGGCCTTCATATTCGCTCATTCCCGAAATGCCGGCGGTGACCTTGCCGCCGAGAATGGCCGCCAGCGACTCGCCGCCTCCGGAAAACGGGATGTAGTTGACCTTCTTGGCGTCGGCGCCGATCGCACCCGCAAACAGCGCCGCCATCACATGGTCGACGCCCCCGGCCGAGCCGCCGGCAAACGTCACCTTGGCGATGTCGGCCTTCACGGCAGCGGCAAGATCCTGCGCCGTCTTGAGCGGTGAATTCGCCGGCACGACGATCACCTGGATCTCCTCGGTAAGGCGCGCAATCGGCGTCACCTGTTCGAGTGTCACCGGCGATTTGTTCATGGCGAGCGCGCCCACCATGACGAAGCCGTTCACCATCATCTGGTTGCCGTCGCCCTTGGCGCCGGTGACGAACTGCGCGATGCCGACGCTGCCACCGGCGCCGGCAACGTTGGTAACCTGGACGCTGCGGGCAATCTTGGCGGCGACCAGCGCCTGCTGCATCGACCGGGCGGTCTGATCCCATCCGCCGCCAGGTGCGGCGGGCGCCATGATCTTGAGCTCGAGCTGCTGCGAGAGGGCAGGCGCGCTAGCTGCAAGCGAAAGCGCGACGACCGCGCCGAACAGGCGCGTTTGAAACGGGATCATGGGGGTTCCTCCAGGCTCACACAGAGCGGCTCTGTGTCAATTCGCCGCATATCAGCCGGAAAAGCCGCCGCTGTCCAGAAGGACCTTTACGTGTCCGAACCGGATCTCAAAGATTTCGGTAGGGCTTTGAAGCGTGTGCGTTTTTGGCGTTCGGCACTTGCCTTGAACGAAGTGAAACGCCAACTGCTCGGCACGTCCGAAGAGGAGCCGTGCTTTGCTTGGCCTTGGCTAGGGCGCCTGAGTAGGACGCGATGACAAAGGGTGGCCAGGGGCTCGGGGCGCGAACGCGCCGGCGATGATGGAAGGGAAATCAATGCACGAGAATTCTCAATCCGGCCGAGAAGCCGATCGAAGCAGCGGCCGCAAGATGCGGCTGTTCTCCGCCGCCTTGAGCATGTTCGGCGCCAAGGTTCAGATTGCTGCGCACGAGAAGGACATCGACTTCGAGCTGGTCATGGTCCCCTTCACCCAGAAGGAGGGTTATGCGCCAAAGCATCCGGAAGTCCTGCGCATCAATCCGAAGCGCCAGGTCCCAGTGCTGATCGACGGTGACCTCGAGATTTTCGATTCCACCCAGATCTTCGAATATCTCGAAGACATCAAGCCGAATCCTGCGCTGTGGCCCGCGACTCCGGCAGCGCGAGCCTGGGCTCGCCGGCTGGAGCATGAATCGGACGAGGTCTATTTCCCCCATATCATCAAATTGATGCCGCTCTGGAATAAGCCAGACGATCCCGCCGGGAAACCCGCGCGCGAGGCCGCTGCCGCTTTTTACCGAACTATGGAGCGCGCGCTTGGCGACCGCGAGTTTCTCGCCGGCGAATACTCCTTTGCCGATATCGCGTTCTATATGGCCCAGCTGTTCGGTGCCCGCATGGGGGCCGGCATGACCAATGAGACGCCAAACCTTCTGCAATGGCGGCAGCGCATGACGGCAAGACCGGCTGTCATCAAAGTCGTCGCACCGATGGCCGATTATTTGCGCAGCGATGGCCGCAGCGTTCCAGCGTTTCTCTCGCCAATAGCGGGGTGATCGACGCTAGAGCCTTTTCGGTTCTGATTGAATCAGAACCGGGCTCTAGATTCTTGTTTTGACGCGTTTTCTTAACGCGAACCGGTGTCCACTTCGCTCGAAAACGCTCTAAGCGCGCACGACCGCGTGCGGAAACACGATCTCGATCAGCGTGCCGGAACGGCCGCCGGTCTTGATCTGGAATTTGGCGCGGTTGGCTTCGACGAGCGCTTTGGTCAGCGACAGGCTGACGGCCGAACTTTCGGCCCGATCCGATGGCGCAGGCGTGCGGAACGGCTGGAGCGCGGCGGCAACTTCATTGTCGTTGAGGCCGTTGCCGGTGTCGCGGACCCGCAGCATCACCTCGCCGAAATCGGACAGCGCGGTCGAGACGATGACCTGGCCGCCGGCGTTGGCCAGATGGATCGAATTGCCGATCAGGTTCAGCGTGATCTGGCGCAACGCCCGCGCATCCGCGATCACGGGCGGCAGCGAGTGTGCAAGCGAGGTGCGGATGATGATGCGCTCGCGGTTGGCCTGCGGCTGCAGCACCGCAACGCAGCTCTCGACCAGTTCGTTGAGATTCTGGTTGGTGAAGGCGAGATCGAGTTTCCCGGTTTCGATCCTCGAGAGATCGAGCAGGTCGTTGACGATGGCGATCACGCGTTCGCCGGAGGCGCGGATGTCCTTCATGTATTCGCGGTAGCGCTCGTTGCCGAGCGCGCCGAAACGCTCGCCGATCATCACCTCGGAAAATCCGATGATGGCGTTCAGCGGCGTCCGCACCTCGTGGCTGATCCGCGCCAGCACGTCGGCCTTGGCATTGGTGGCACGTTCGGCCAGCCGCCGCGCCTCACGCAATTCGCTCTCGGTGTGCCTGGCTTGCGACAGATCGCGGAACACCGCGAAGAAATTCGGGCCGTCAGGGCGGGTGCGGCCCATGGTCATCGACAGCGCGATGATGCCGCCCTTGCTTTCGCGGCCCAGCACCTCGCGGCCGTGATCGAGCAGGCTGGCGACGCCGGAAGCCTTGATGCCGGCGAGATACTCGAACACGCCATGCCGGCTTTCGGGCGCGAACAGCTCGGCGAGATTGCGTTGCGCGAGTTCGTTGCCGTCATGGCCGAACAGCGCTTCGGCGCTGCGGTTGGCCGCATGGATGTTGCCCTCGGCGTCGAACATCAGGATGCCTTCGGCCGTGGTGTCGAGGATGGCGGCGAGGTCTTCGGCGTTGGCATGGCCGACATCGGACGGTTCGAAAACGTCAGGCTCCGAGGCCGCCGGTTCGGGCTCCGATACCGGCTCGGCTCGCGCGATGGCGGCCGCGATCGCCGCGCCCTCGTGGCGCGTGCCCGAGAAGATCAAGGCCAGCGCCGAGTCGCCGTCCCACGAGATGGTGTAGAGGCGCGCGTCGGCCGCCGCTGCCGGCGTATCCGCGTCCGCGGGCTGGCTTGCCGAAATCGTCACCGGCTTGCCGGTGTCCGATGTCGAGGAGGCGTTTGATACGCCGGGTTCGACATAGAGCGCGTCGAGGCCGCCGGCATCTTCCAGCGCGTGCAGGCTCGCATAGCCCATCTGCGTCAGGAAGGCGGCGTTGGCATACAGCAGCCGGTCGAGCCGGTAGATCAGGATGCCGACCGGCAGCAAATCGAGCAGCGCCTTGTCGCGCGCCGCTTCGCCTCGCGCCGGCGGCTCGGGCGGCGCCAGCCATTCGGGCGGCGCGGGAGCCGGTTCGCGCGCGGCCAGCGGTTCAAAGATGGCTTCGCCGTCGGCGTCCAATGCCTCGTTGCCGTTCTCGGTGTGGAGGCGCGCCGACAATTGCCGCGCGAGTTCGTCGAAGGCGCTGTTTTCAACCGGCGTCAGCGCTGGCTGCTTCGCTTCGCCCGGGACGCGGAACGGCAAGACGTTTGCGGCAGCGTCTGGAGGCAACTCGATTGTGGTTTCCGTCGGCGCGTCCTTGACGGTTTCCTGGACGTTTGCGTCGACGCTTTCCTGGACACTTTCCTGGACGCTTTCCTCAAAGGCTTCCTTGGGAGGTTCCACGGGCGTTTCCAAATCTTTTTGATGTGAAGGCTCTGCAGCAGAAGTTTCTGCAGCAGTGGTCTTGGCAGCAATCGGTTCAGGCAATTTGTCTGATGAAGACGGTGCAACGCTGGCCGGCTCGGCAGATGGCGCAGCGGACCGTTCTTGCGGCGTCACGATCTCGCCGGACAATTCCGCCAGGCGCAGCGCGGCGAGCCGCGCCAGCGCATCGAAATCGCGGCAGACGCCGAAGCCGCGATAGCCGATGAAATTCCGCGCCGCATCGAAGATCGGCAGGCCGGACAGTTCGACCGGCAAGGTGCCGCCGCCGTCGACCGGCCAGTTCAGCGTGATGCCGCTCCAGGTCGCGCCCGTCGCAAAGGCCTGCATCATCCGGCCGGCGGGATCGAATCCGAAGGTCTCGGCGATCTCGCGCCATGGCCGGCCGAAGGCGGCCGTGGTGCTCGGGCCCATCAAGCCCAAAAATTCGTCGGTGCCGAGCGTGAAGCGGCCCTCCCGATCCATCTGCCAGGTGAAGCGCAGCGGCAGGCGGCGCGCCTGCGGCGCCGGCTGGCCGACAAATGCTTCGAGCCCAAATGCGCCGGGCGCAGGCGACGGCGCGCGGGGAGTGGTTTCGGCCGGCGGCGGCTCCTCGACAGCGGCAGGCTCCTCGGCTGTGGCAGGCTCGGCAAAAGCATCGAACAGGGCAAACTCGGCAGGCGCTTCGCCCGATTGTGCCGGCTGCTGGTAATCCGGAGCCGGTTGCGGCGCGACCGGTTGCTCCGTGACGGGCATGATGGGTGCGCTCGGCTGCAAGACTGGCTCTGAGAAGACCGGCTCTGATGAGGGCGGCTCGGATGATGATGTGGTGGCCGGCTGCATCCCGTTATCGGACTGTGTCTGCGTCGGCCGCGGCGCGATCAGCGCGATATTGCCGGCGGCGATCAGAACGCCGTGGCTGCCATTGGGAAAGTCGAACCGCGAGCAGCCGCAGGTCGCAGGCCCGCCGAGCGCCGCGCCAAATCCCTGCAAGCGCTCCAGCCGGATGGCGCCGTTGGCGAGCAACCGGCCCGCGAGCCGCGCGACCTGCCGCCGGTGCCGGTCGGCCGGCCCGAAGGTTTTTTCGGCAAGGGCTGCGGCACTGGCCGCGCCGAACACGCGGGCGCCGGCCTCATTGGCCCACAGGATCCGCTTGCCGTCGGCGGTCCACAGCCATGCGGGCAGCCGGCTCGCCGCATAGGCCACTAATCGCGGATCGCTCGAGGCCAGCCACTGAAATTCCCCATCCTTCATCGCAACCACATGACCGCCCGGCATCAGGATCGGCAGCCAAATGCCGACAGCGTTAAGGGAACATTACTATTGCAAGCCGGCAGCGGCAGGTCCACGGCCCGACGGGCCGGCGGAAATTAAGCGGCGGATAACCTTAACCCGGCGGGACCCTTTGGCCGGCCGCGGCGTTGGGTGGTTGCAAACGGCCGTCAAGGGTTCAAAGGGGAACCTCCCCGGCGCCGCATCCGACCCGGAGCGGCTCCCTGACGGTATCCGGACGCAATCCCTGCCAATGCAAAGGAACGCACCCATGAGTGACGAAGTGCGAGACCGATTCGAGATACCCAAGGAAATGCGATCGATGGCGGAAGCGAGCGTCGAGCAGGCCCGCAAGGCTTTTGAGAAGTTCGTCACCGCCGCGCAGGATGCCGCCGGCACCATCGAGGAGCGCAACGCCATGGTTCGCGCCGGCGCCAAGGATGTCAGCGGCAAGGCCATCGCCTATGCCGAGCAGAACGTGCAGGCTTCGCTCGACCACGCGCAATCGCTGCTGAAAGCCAAGGACTTGCCCGAGGTGATGCGGCTGCACAGCGAATATGTGCAGGCGCAGATGCGCGCGCTGGCGGAGCAGGCCAGCGAAATGGGCCAGGTCGTCAGCAAGGCCGCCATGGAGGCGGCGAAACCGAAAGCCTGACGCCCGCCGGCGAGAAGCTGCCACTGATTCGCCTGCTGGAACTCGTATGCCGGGTTAAATTTGCGGCGTTGCACCAGAAATTGCATTGCGTTGCACAAATTTGACACGATATGGGTGCTTATTGGGCGAGCCCGCGAATGGGCACTTCCCGTGAATGTGTGTGTGAGTACGTGATCCCTTCGGCGTCCGGCCATTTGCCCGCCCGGCGTCCGCGAGGGGGAACATCGTTTAACCCCATTGTGAAGGATGCAAGCCGTGACCAGCTCCACCGATCCCTTCTCCGCCTCCATCATTCCCTTCGAAGTCCCCGAGCAGATGCGCGCGCTTGCTGAAAAGGGCGTCTCGCAGGCCCGCGACAGCTACGCCAAGTTCAAGGATGCCGCCGAAACCCATAACGGCACCATCGAGGCCGTGTTCACCTCGGCCAGCAAGGGTGCCAGCGAGTACAACGCCAAGCTGATCGAGTTCTTCAAGGCCAATACCTCGTCCTCGCTCGATTTCGCGCAGGAGCTGTTCGGCGTGAAGACGCCGGCGGCGGCGATGGAGCTGTGGACCTCGCATGCCAAGAAGCAGTACGAGACCCTCACCGCCCAGGCCAAGGAGCTCGCCGAGCTCAGCCAGAAGGTCGCCAGCGAGACCGTCGAGCCGATCAAGGCCTCGGCCTCGAAGCTGTACAAGCCGGCTGCCTGACCGTTTTTCGGTATTGATAACGAAAGCCCGGGCGAAGCAGCCCGGGCTTTTTGCTGCCGCGGGTGATTTTGGCAGGGCCGAGTGACCTGTCAAATGAACGCAAAATGCCCTCGGGACGACTACAATCAGTCACTCCGCGGCCTTGCCAAAGCGAGGCGTTGCACCTAGTTTCCGGCCCATTCGCAGGCCCCCTTTTTGGGGCCCTCGCGTGAGGTATGCAGTTGTAGCTCAGTTGGTTAGAGCGCCTGTCTGTGGAACAGGAGGTCGGTGGTTCGAGCCCACCCAACTGTACCAACCTTCATTGCGCTGAATTCCCACTCGAAACTGCCGCGACGATTGCGCTGTGGCGTGTCGTTCACCCGTGCTTGAGAGTCCCCGCCCTTTCACCAGCTTCTGCGATCAGATCCGCAACGGCATGAGAAAAGTAAACCGGGTTTCCTCACTGTCCGATTTCACGGTCAATGTGCCCTCGTGCGCCCTGGCGATCTCGGACGCGATATGCAGGCCGAGACCCAGGCCTTGAAGGCTTGCCCTTACGCGTCCGCGAAAGAAGGGCTGAAACAGATGCTCCATCGCTTCCGCCGAGATCGGCTCGCCCGCGTTGGAGACCGAAAGCTCGAACATGCCGTTGTCGGTGAGAGCCCGAACAAGTACCGGCTTGTCAGGCGCGCCATGCGTCAGCGCATTTCCAAGCAGATTTGAAACCAGTTGGCCGAGACGGGTTCGATCGCAGTTGATCGGCTGTGTTATCCGAAAATCGCTCTCGATGCGCCGGTCCGGCATCGCTGTCCGCAACTCATCGACCACTTGCTGCAGAACAGGCTCTATCGATGTGTCCGCATTCCTGCTCAGGGTAATGCCGCCGCCAAGCCTGCCTCGCGCAAAATCCAGGACGTTATCGATCAGGCCGGCCATGCGCAGGACGGTCGTCTCCATCATCTGCAAGACTTTGGTCTCGGTTTCGTCTTTTGGCTTGCGAAGCAGTATGCGGGCGCCTGCGCTGATGGAAGCGAGCGGATTTCTCAGGTCATGGCCGAGCACAGCGATGAACTGCTCCCGCAGTTCCGAGGTCTCACGCTCGCTTGTCAGGCTCGCCCGAGCGGCGGCCTCCTGGCTTCGACTTTGATCGCGGGCGTCGAGAAGCTCGCGCTCATATCGGCGACGTTCGGTCGCCCTGAGAAAAGTGATCCGCGTGGAGATCGGCTTTCCCTCGCTATCGCGGCGCTCCGCAGCGTTCACGATCATCGGCAGGAGGTCACCTTTTGCGGTGACGAGATCGAGTGCGACTTCATGAAAGAAACCCTGCATCCGCAGCAGCGGTGCAATGTGGGTTTCGTAAAACATGCGGCCTGCGATGTTCAGAAGGTGATGGAGTCGCTTGCCGAGTAACTCTTCAGGGCCATAGCCTGTCCAATTGCACAGCGTCTTGTTTACCTTGAAGATGCGTCCGCCCGGTTCGAGCGAGAGATAGCCGCAAGGCGCGTTTTCATAAAGGTCCTCAAGATCCTCTATGATGGATGAAGCCGGTACCGATGGTGTGAGTTCAGACAAAGGCGCGCATCGCCGCGATGACTTCATCCGGCGCACTCAGGTTTGGGCAGTGGCCCGTCGCATTCAAAATGACGAGCTTGCTTCCGGGGATGCGACGCTGGACGTACTCGCCGACTTCCGTCGAGGCAATGATGTCCTCAGAGCATTGCAGAACGAGCGTTGGCGTCGTCACTTTTGCGAGATCATCGCGATTGTCAGATGTGAAGGTGACGCGGGCAAAGTGCTTCGCGATATCGGGATCGGTTCGACAGAAGCTGTTGGTCAATTCTTCGCCCAGCTCCGGCCGGTCAGCATTGCCCATGATGGCCGGGGCCATCTGAGCCGACCATCCCATATGATTTGCCTCGAGGAATTCGAGCAGTTCCTCGATCTGGTTTGCGCTGAACCCGCCCCTGTAATCACCGTCATCGATATACCGCGCAGATGGGCCGACGAGTACGAGGCTTGAAAACAGACCTGGCGCTTTGAGCGAGGCCAGGATGCCAATCATCGCACTCACGGAGTGACCGACGAACACGGCGTCCTTCAAGTCCAGCTCTCTCCCGATCTCAATGAGGTCGTCCGCGTAGCCGGACAAGCTGCCGTATTTTACAGGATCGTACTTCGATAAATCAGAACCCCCCGCGCCGACATGATCGAACAGAACCGTTCGGAAACTGTTTCGGAAGGCTGGTTCGACAAATCGCCACATGTTTTGATCGCAGCCAAAGCCATGGGCAAAGACCATCGCCTTTTCCCCGGAGCCATTGATCCTGACATTGTTGCGGGCGGAAACGTTCATGAAAGATCCACTATCGGAGACCCGATACTATCGACCGGGTGCGGCGCTGAGGCAATGAGCCCGCCGGTCGCAAGCAATGCCAAAAGCGCCAGCCGCTCCAGTGCTTGCCTGTAATCTTCACGGCAGCGTGGGATGACTTCATTTATGTCGTGCTCTCGGTCGCGCGGCGGAGGCTTAGCGCTTTGCAGACGTCGAAATCGACTTCCATTTGTCAGCATCTGCGCCGTCCGCTTTCATAGAGGTATTGTAATACTTAAGGAGGAAGCGGAGGAGGTAAGAGTTCGCCTTCGAGTGATGAATGCGGGCGGTTGATTTAGGCCTCTACTTTCCCGGAGGCTCGATGTTCCGCGACACTTGTGCTGTGGCGCGCTGTCCACCCGTGCTTGCGAATCCTGATCCGTTCACCCACAATTTCGCCAAACTTTGAGCTGGGGGGATGGATGACGATTTTTCGAGCAGGGAATTTTCAGTTTGGATTGCTGCTGGCCGTCGCGCTGTCGGTGTCGATCGGGCCCGCCGCGGCTCAGGGCTACACGCCCGAACAAGAGCAGGCCTGCACCGGCGATGCGTTCCGGCTCTGCAGCTCCGAGATTCCCGATATCAGCCGCGTGACCGCCTGCATGGTCGCCAAGAAGTCCCAGCTCTCGCCGGCTTGCCGGGCGCATTTCAGGCCGGATCCAGAACCTCGCGAAGCTGCGGCCAGGCCGGTCGGCCGGCCGACGGTCATCCGGCCCGCAACGCCGCGCAAGGCCGTGAGCGCCAAGCCGCGCAAAACCAAAAAGCCGGCGAAACGCGCGATCTGAACGGCGCGGGCGACCTGACGACGCGGGCGATCTGACGGTATTACGTTATTTTAAGATTCGCTCGCGCTGCCGACGGACGCCTTGTTTGCGCCATCTGCAATGAACATCTCCTTGGGCCAAGAGGAGAGGGTTCATTGAGCAAACACCAAAAGGAACTGGACCGGCACTTCGCCTGGTTTCAGAAGAAGCTGCCGTCGGGGCCGGCGAAGTTCGTCGGCTGGGTACGCAAGCCGTCGTCGATCTATGTTCGGATTCCGCTCGCGCTTCTCCTGGTTGTCGGCGGCTTTCTCAGCTTCCTGCCAGTGCTTGGACTCTGGATGCTGCCGCTCGGACTCCTTTTGTTCGCGCAGGACGTACCGCCGCTGCGGAAGCCGATGGCGCAGGGACTCGGATGGATCGAGCGCAAATGGCTCGAACGCCAGCGCGCAAAGCTCGAACGCGAGCGCGCAAAAACCGTGCAATGAGCGATCAAGGCGCTTTGCAAGGCATTCAACCGATTCCGTTTTCGGTTGTGACCGTGCTCACACGTGTGACTCAAAAACCAGCCTTGTTGGCAATTACGTGGCTTCATCGCGGCATCCAGTAAATTTTTCTTTCGCGAATCAGCCCGGTGATTCATTTTCGACTTCTGGGGTCAACTGGAGGCCAAGATATGAACGTAATTGTTTTCGCATCACGTAAGGGGGGCTCGGGAAAGAGTACCCTGGCTGCTCACCTCGCTGCCCATGTTCACAAGGCAACGAAGCCCATCCTTCTGGTCGATGCCGACCCACAGGGATCGCTTACGCTCTGGCACAAATTGCGCGGCACCAACGAACCGCCGATCAAGGCCGCGGTGAATTCCGTCAGCGGCATCGTCGCTGCCGCCAAGCGCGACGGCATCGAATGGGTGTTCATCGACACGCCGCCTAACCTGTCGGCCGTCGTCGACGACGCGATCCGTAACGCCACGATGGTGATCATTCCGGCGCGGCCCGGCGTGTTCGACGTCAACGCGGTGCAGGAAACCATTCAGACCTGCCGCTCGGCGCGCAAGCCCTACGCGGTCGTGGTCAACGGCGCACCTGCCGAACGTGACGGCGCCGAGAGCCGCATCGTCACCATCGCACGTGAAGCCCTGGCGAAATTCCGTGCGCCGGTGTGGAGCGGCCAGATCACCAACCGCGCCGACCTGATCATGGCGCTGAGCCAGGGCGAAGGCGCCCGCGAATATTACGCGGAAGGCCGGGCGGCTGCCGAGATCACCAGGCTGTGGGGCGCGATCGAACGTTCGATCAAGGCGATCCGCGGGTCGGCGTCGGCTTCGGGCGCCATGCACAAGCAGGCGGCGTAACAACGCCGCTTTCTTTCCTGGATTGATTTTTCTTGACTGACAAAGACGCGCGGCGCTCCGCGCGTTTTTCTTTTTTGTGCGCTTGGCAACTTACTATCATCGTCATTGCGAGCGAAGCGAAGCAATCCATCTTTCCCCCGAAAGGAAAGATGGATTGCTTCGTCGCTTCGCTCCCTTGCGCAAACGCTTCGCGTTTGTCGCAGGCAATGACGGAGGAGGATATGGCTTACGCCACCATCAGCACGTAGAACACGACGACCGGCGACAGCGTCAGGATCACCGACCAGATGCCGACGGCCCACACAATGTCCTCGGTGGAAAAGCCCTGTTGAGGGATGGTGTTGTTGTTTTCGAAGTGCACGACGCGCCCCCGCGTTTTTGTTGCTCCTGATAGCTTGATAGGCGAGCGGTTTTAAAAACCCGGTTGCGATTTTGCTTGCATTTGACCGCGCCTGCTACCGCCGATTAACCAGCACGGTATCCTGGTTAACGGCTGGTGAGTGCGAAGCCGCAACTTCGAGCGAAGGCCCGACCGTGACATTAAAATTTTATCTGTAGGTTTCTCCTCAAAGAACATCACCGGGGGGAACCACAATGATCACGCACGACAAGAGATATCCGACCAGCGAACTCGCCCAGCGGGCGCATGACGTTCTCCTGGTGTCGTCGTTCGCCATCTGGGCGATGGTGCTCGGCTTCGCGCCGGTGCTGACCTATCGGCTGCTGGTCAGCTAAAGCGCATTGCTTCCGCTCGCAATCCAAGGCGAGCGGGGCCGAGTCATCACTCTTGGCGCGACGTTCAGGCCCGACGCAACAGCGGTGGCGTGCGCCGCTCGATTTCCTCATCCAGCAGCGCCGCGAGCTCCGCGCTCACCTCCACCATCGGCAGGCGCACTTCCGCACTGTCGATCAGTCCGCCGCGCTTGAGCCAATACTTCGCGGGCGCCGGGCTCGGCTCGGCGAACAGCAGGCGGGTCAGCGCGGAAATGGCCTTCCAGCATGCGCGTGCGCCATCGCGATCGCCCTGCTTCAACAGCGTCTGCACCGAGGCGAACGCTTCGGTCTCCAGATGCGCCGACAGCAGGATCGCGCCGTCTGCGCCGTCGGCGAGCGCTTCGTGATACAGCGCGTCCTCACCGGTCAGCACGCGAAAGCCGGGTGGCCGCCGACTTAAGAGGTCGATTGACTGCGCGCGGTCGGCGCCGCAATCCTTCATGCCGACGATGTTCGGATGCAAAGCGAGTTGCAGCAGCGTCTCGTTGGTGAGGCTGACGCCGGTCCGGTAGGGGATGTTGTAGAGCACGATCGGCCACGAGGCGTGATCGGCGAGCGCGGTGAAATGCTGCACCAGGCCGCGCTGCGAGGGGCGGATGTAATAGGGGCTCGCGATCAGATAGCCGTCGATCGGCCAGGTCGCCGTCTCATCCAGTGCATCCAAAAGCTTCGCGGTCGAGGCGCCGGACAGGCCCAGCAGGATCGGCAGGTGGCGACCGCTGCCGGATAGCTCGCTTCGTGTCACCGTCACCAGCCGCTCGAGTTCGTCCGTGCGGAGCGACATGCCTTCGCCCGACGTCGCCGCGAGAATGAAGCCGTCGACCGGGCCGGCCGCATAGTGCCTGACGAGCCGGCGTAGCGACGCCTCGTCGAGTTCGCCGTCGCGAAACGGCGTGATGAGCGGCAGCCACAGGTCCTGAAGGCGGCTTGTGAGGTCGTCAGTCAAAGGGGTAGTCATCGTTCCATCTCCTCATGGGGTGAGCCGGAGACGGGACCAATAAAAAAACCCCGTCCAGACGGCGGGGCTTTCGGGATCGCGGGTTGCGGCAGTTTAGCGCGCGCGTCGATCTCGGGTCCCCAGGTGGGGACCTTTTTTCGACGACAAGGCTGCGCACGAACTCGTGATCATGTGGGGATGATGGTGGCAGAGGATCTCGATGTCAATCCGCGTAGCAACATGACGCGTGGACGAAAAAAAAGCCGGGCCCAAGAGAGCCCGGCTTGAGGTATTGGCCACGTGAGGCCGACACAATCACCTTCCAAGAGGGATTACTGAACTGCCGCGCCACTGGAGGAGGGGGACATATGCGCGACGCGACCGCTCAGCGTTTGAGCACTATGATCCTCATCAGTGCTGTGCGGCAACCGTCCGAGCCGCATGTCTGACATGCGGTGAGCGGGCCCTCTATTAAATAGGCTAATCCGCAAAAGCGGGATGACGAAACCGTCACCCGCGCCCAGCTTCTTATGGAGCATAATCTTCTCGGAAAACGCTTTTCCCTCGGGACAAACGCGAAGCGTTTGCCCGGCGATCATGCGCTAGGAGGGCCAGCGCTGCGCCTTGCTCACCACGAAATCGCGGAACACCTGCACGCGTGCGACCGTCTTCAACTCTTCGGGATAGACGAAGTAGGTATCGATCGCGATCGAATCGGTTTCGCCGAACAGCTGCACCAGGCGGTTGTTTTCCTCGACCAGGTAATCGGGCAGGGCGGCGATGCCGAGCCCCTGCTGGCAGGCACGGACCAGTCCTAAGATATTGTTGACCTTAAAGTAGGCTTCGCGCGGGCCCGAGCCGTTGCGGCCGGCGTCGATCAGCCAGCTCCGGTTCTGCAGATGCACCGGAACCTGCGCGTCGCCCAGCATGATGATGCGGTGCGAGTCGAGGTCGTCGAGCGTCCGCGGCGTGCCGAAGCGCTTGATGTATTCGGGCGAGCAATAGGCATGGAAGCCGATCGAGAACAGCTTTCGCTGGATCAGGTCCGGCTGGGTCGGCTTGCGCGTCCGGATCGCAACGTCAGCCTCGCGCATCGACAGATCGAGATCCTCGTCGGTGACGATCAGGGAGATGCGGATATCAGGATAGAGCGCGGTGAACTCGTCGAGCCGCGGGATCAGCCAGTTGATGCCGAGCGCCGGCGGCGTGGTGATCTTGAGGTCGCCGCTCGGCCTCTCGCGGCTGTCGGTCAGCTTGGCGCGCGCCGCCTGCAACTGCATGAATACGTCATGCGCGGTGCGGAACAGCAGGTCGCCCTGTTCGGTGAGGATGAGCCCGCGCGCGTGGCGGTGGAACAGCGACACCGCGAGCTCCTGCTCCAGCGCGCTGACCTGTCGCGATACCGCCGATTGCGAAAGCCCGAGCTGTTCGCCGGCATGGGTAAAGCTTCCCGCCTCCGCAGCCGCGTGAAAGACTTTCAGCTTGTCCCAATCCATATCCGATCCGTCCCGTGATCTAGGCATGATTATTCTGCCGCCGCGCGATCGCTCGCGCGCAAAGCCAGGAAACGTTCGGCCTCAAGGGCCGCCATGCAGCCGAGCCCGGCCGCCGTGACCGCCTGCCGGTAGGTTTCGTCCGCGACGTCGCCGGCAGCGAACAGGCCGGGGATCGAGGTGGCCGTCGAGTTCGGCGCCACCTCGACATAGCCTGATGATTTCAGCTTGATCTGGCCTTTGACGAGGTCGGTGGCGGGCGCGTGGCCGATGGCGATGAAGACGCCGTCGGCCGGCACTTCCGTCAGCGTGCCGCTCTTGACGTTCTTCAGCCGCACATGGGTGACCTTGCCCGGGTTTTCGGTGCCGCAGATTTCGTCGATCGCGGAATCCCAGATCACCTTGATCTTGGGGTTCTTGAACAGGCGATCCTGCAGGATGCGCTCGGCGCGGAAATGATCGCGGCGATGCACGATCGTGACCTGCGAGGCGAAGTTGGTCAGGAACAGCGCTTCCTCGACCGCGGTGTTGCCGCCGCCGACCACCATCACTTCCTTGCCGCGGTAGAAGAAGCCGTCGCAGGTCGCGCAGGCCGAGACACCAAAGCCTTTGAATTTTTCTTCCGAGGGAATGCCGAGCCAGCGCGCCTGCGCGCCGGTGGCGAGGATGACGGTTTCCGCCAGATAGACGTCGCCGCTGTCGCAGGTCAGCCGGAACGGCCGCTGCGCGAGTTCGAGCTTGCTGACGAGGTCGGTGACGAGCTTGGTGCCGACATGCGCCGCCTGCTTCTCCATCTGCTCCATCAGCCACGGGCCCTGGATGACGTCGGCGAAGCCGGGATAGTTTTCCACGTCGGTGGTGATGGTGAGCTGTCCGCCGGGCTGGATGCCCTGGATCAATACGGGTTCGAGCATCGCGCGCGCCGCGTAGATCGCCGCGGTGTAACCGGCGGGGCCGGAACCGATAATGACGACCTTGGCATGGATAGGCGCGGGCATCGGCGGATCCCTCTCTTATTCGGGGGTTTTCAGTGACTTCAGCAGAAAGCGCCCGGAAGGACGTCGCGGGGCGCTGAAAGTGTCAAATCCAAGTCTAGGATATCTGGGTAGCTATGCAAGAATTGCAATTCATCCCAGCGAATTTTCCCCGGAACTGAAGTCACATTCGCGAAATGTGGCGGTGCACGCGCAATAAAATTGCGCAAGCCGCGCGCTGTGCGCTAAGAGAGTTGCCAGTAAGGTCTGCCCAGCGCAGCCAAATTAGGGAACCCGACGCGCGTGTCGAAGAATCTTGACGAAATCGACCTCAGAATCCTTTCCGAAATCCAGGCGGACGGCCGAATCACCAACGTGGAACTGGCCAAACGCGTCGGTATTTCCCCGCCACCCTGCCTACGCCGGGTCCGCACGCTGGAGGAGGAAGGATACATCCAGGGCTATCGGGGCCTGCTGGATCCGCGGCGGCTCGGCTTCGACGTCACGGTGTTTGCCTCCGTCCACCTGTCCAGCCAGGCGGACTCGGATTTGCGCGCGTTCGAGGATTTCGTCCGCGCCGAGCCGTTGGTGCGGGAATGCTGGATGCTGTCGGGCGAGGTGGATTTCATCCTCAAATGCGTCGCGCCCGACATGGCGACGTTTCAGGATTTCGTCACGCATCTGACGGCAGCCCCCCACGTGCGCAATGTGCGGACGTCGCTGGTGCTGCACAATTCGAAATATGAAGCGGCGGTGCCGCTCGATGTGAAGGTGGCGGGTTAAAGCGAGAGCGCGCGGAATTTTCGTAGGGTGGGCAAAGCGAAGCGTGCCCACCATTTTTTTCTACACCGAAGAAAGGGTGGGCACGGCGCAAGTGCGCCTTTGCCCACCCTACGAGTCCACGGGTCTCGACTTACTTCTTGCGCATCGCGTCGACGCTGTACGGTCCGCCGCCCGCGGTCGAAAGATACAGACAGGCGAAGCAGAACAGGATCGCGAGCGTGCCGCCGTTGATGAGCGGGAAGAAATTCCTCGGCGCATGACCGATGAAATAAGCAAAGGCCATCTCGCCGGCAAGAATGAAGGCGACGGGCCGTGTAAACAGTCCGACCAGCAAAAGCGCGCCCAGAACCAACTCGATCGCACCGGCGGCGCCCGATAGCGACATCAATTGCACCTTGTTGAGGAAGGCGTAAGCGTTACCGTCCGGAATTACCGGAAACTTCAGAATTTTCGCGACGCCGAATTGAAACAGCAGCAGCCCCGTGATGAAGCGAAACAGGCTCAGCGCTGTCGGCTCCCATTTCGCGAGCATCTTGTCGATTTGGTCCATGTCATAGTCCCCCTTGTTTGACGCACTTACTAACATCACGACATTACACGGTGTTGCCCGATTGCGTGTGATGCAGGCACAACACCCCCAAGATTGAATCATTCCCTTCGCAAGTCATCGCTTCACGGCATTGTCGCGATTGCAGCGCAACAAGATGCCGCCGGAAGCAACGGAGCCTGCCGCTCGCCGCGCGCCTTGCGGCGAAAACGGCAAGACCTGCAGCGCCGGCGCCTCGTCCATTTAGTTATGATTTATAAGCATTGTCCGGAGTCGGATTATTATGGAATCCGCCGCATCTCCACTCACAATCCTGTCAGCGCGGCGGCAATAAAAAAGCCGCGTCGAAACGCGGCTTTGTCGCAACAGTTACTCGCAGGTGACTACAGCATGATCCGGACCCGAAGGGCCGCGTTAGCGCTAAGTGGATACCGGTTTTCCCTCGCGACAAACGCGGAACGCGTTTGCGCGGAGATCATGCTCAGATCAAAAGAGATAGAGCGGGATGACGATGTCATCGGGATGACGATGTCGTCGCGCTCTATCGCCACTCGACCTTGGTGATCTCGTAGGCCTTGGCGCCGCCCGGCGCCACGACTTCCACCGTCGAGCCCTTTTTCTTGCCGATCAGGGCGCGGGCCAGCGGCGAGGTGATCGAGATACGGCCCTTCTTGGCGTCGGCTTCGGGCTCGCCCACGATCTGCCACACCGTTTTCTTCTCGGTGTCTTCGTCGACCAGCGTGACAGTGGCGCCGAACTTCACGGTGTCGCCCGAGAGCTTGCTGATGTCGATAATGTCGGCGCGCGCCAGCTTGTCTTCGAGCTCGGCGATGCGGCCTTCATTGTGCGACTGCTCTTCCTTGGCGGCGTGATATTCCGCGTTTTCCGAAAGGTCGCCATGCGAGCGCGCCTCGGCGATATGCTCGATGATGCGCGGACGCTCCACCGACTGGCGCTGCTTCAACTCGACCTCCAGGGCGGCATAGCCGCTCGCGGTCATCGGTACCTTTTCCACCATATCTTCCGTCCTTCCATCGTGCGAACCGCCCAGGGCGTCGCGCGCACGAGGCACTTTTTAGATTTCAATTCGGGCTTTCATGGCCCAACGCGAGCCCGCCAGCCTATTAATTTCGGCCCGCTCAAGGGCCGATTCAACATCCAAACGGGCGGTGAGTTCCGGCCATACGGCTTTATTGCCAATCGTTTGGCGGGCATTTGG
The DNA here is from genome assembly GCF_018596315.1 of Bradyrhizobium sp. SRL28. GTDB lineage: Bacteria > Pseudomonadota > Alphaproteobacteria > Rhizobiales > Xanthobacteraceae > Bradyrhizobium. The sequence goes on from NZ_JAHEAG010000014.1 coordinate 112,159, forward strand.
CCCAGCCAACGATCAGTTTTCGGAAAAGTAGCTCTGCAGCGTGCGGACCTCAAGGTCCCCGCCCAGATAGGCACGGATGCCCTGGGCGGCCGCCACAGCACCTGAAAGAGTGGTGTAATATGGCACTTTATGCAAGAGGGCAGCCCGCCGCAGCGAACGGCTGTCGGCCAGCGCCTGCGGCCCCTCGGTGGTGTTGAAAACGAGCTGGATGTCGCCATTGGTGATGGCGTCCACGATGTGCGGCCGTCCTTCCAGCACCTTGTTGACCTTCTCGGTTGGAATGCCGTTGTCGGTCAAGAAGCGCTGGGTGCCCGAAGTGCCCATCACCTTGAAGCCGAGCGAATGCAGCAGCCGGACCGCTTCGGTGATGCGGTTCTTGTCGGTCTCGCGCACCGAGACGAACACCGTGCCCTTGCGCGGCACGCGGGTGCCGCCGCCAAGCTGGCTCTTTGCGAACGCCACCTCGAAGGAGCGGTCGATGCCCATGACCTCGCCGGTCGAGCGCATCTCCGGACCGAGCACGGTGTCGACGCCGGGGAAACGTGCGAAGGGGAAGACCGACTCTTTCACGCCGACATGGCCGAGCTGCTTCTTCTTCAGCTTGAAATCGGCGAGCTTCTCGCCGGCCATGATCCGTGCTGCGATCTTCGCCACCGGCGTGCCGACGACCTTGGCGACGAACGGCACGGTGCGCGACGCCCGCGGATTGACCTCGAGCACGTAGATCTCGCCGTCCTTGATCGCATATTGCACGTTCATCAGGCCGACGACGTCGAGGCCGAGCGCGAGCTCGCGGGTCTGCCGCTCGAGCTCCTCGATCATCTTTCCATCCAGCGAATGCGGCGGCAGCGAACAGGCGGAATCGCCGGAGTGAATGCCGGCTTCCTCGATATGCTCCATGATGCCGACGATGAAGGTGTCCTTGCCGTCGCACAGGCAGTCGACGTCGATCTCGGTGGCGTCGGACAGATAACGGTCGAACAGCAGCGGATTGGTGCCGAGCACCGTATTGATCTGGCCGGTCTTGTCGTTCGGGTAGCGCGCCTTGACGTCGCCGGGCACCAGTTCGGGCAGGGTGCCGAGCAGATAATCGTTGAGCTGGTTCTCTTCGCGGATGATCTGCATCGCACGGCCGCCCAGCACATAGGACGGGCGCACCACCAGCGGCAGGCCGAGATCGGCCGACACCAGCCGCGCCTGCTCGACCGAATAGGCGATGCCGTTCTTGGGCTGCTTTAATCTCAGCTTGTCGAGCACCCGCTTGAAGCGGTCGCGGTCTTCGGCGAGGTCGATGGCGTCGGGCGAGGTGCCGAGGATCGGCACGTCGGCGGCTTCCAGCGCACGCGCGAGTTTGAGCGGGGTCTGGCCGCCGAACTGCACGATCACGCCATGCAGCGTGCCGTTCTGCCGTTCGGTGGCGATGATTTCCAGCACGTCCTCGGCGGTGAGCGGCTCGAAATAGAGCCGGTCGGCGGTGTCGTAGTCGGTCGACACCGTCTCCGGATTGCAGTTGACCATGATGGTCTCATAGCCGGCGTCGGCGAGTGCGAAGCAGGCGTGGCAGCAGCAATAGTCGAATTCGATGCCCTGGCCGATCCGGTTCGGGCCGCCACCGAGGATGACGACCTTCTTCTTGTCCGACGGTGCGCTCTCATCGGCGAGCGCGCCCGCGAACGGCGCCTCATAGGTCGAATACATGTAGGCGGTGGGGGAGGCGAATTCCGCGGCGCAGGTGTCGATGCGCTTGAACGCCGGACGAACGCCGAGCGCGTGACGTTTTGCGGTGATCTCGGCCTCGGTGGACTCAGACAGCACGGCCAGCCGCGCGTCCGAAAAACCCATCGCCTTCAGCATGCGCATGCCGTAGCCGTTCGGCGGCAGGCCGTTCGCCTTGACCTTTGCTTCCATGTCGACGATGCCGCGCATCTCGCTGAGGAACCACGGATCGATCTTGCAGGAATTGAAGATCTCCTCGTTCGACCAGCCGAGCCGCATCGCCTGCGCCACCTGCAGGATGCGGTTCGGCGTCGGCGTGCCCAATGCAGCGCGGATCGCGTTCTTGTCGTCGCCGCGGCCCAGCCCCTCGATCTCGATCTCGTCGAGCCCGGTCAGGCCGGTCTCGAGCCCGCGCAGCGCCTTCTGCAGGCTCTCCTGGAAGGTGCGGCCGATCGCCATCACTTCGCCGACCGACTTCATCGACGTCGTCAGCGTGGTGGAGGCGCCGGGAAATTTCTCGAACGCGAAGCGGGGAACCTTGGTGACGACGTAATCGATCGTCGGCTCGAACGAGGCGGGCGTCGCGCCGCCGGTGATGTCGTTGGCGATTTCGTCGAGCGTGTAGCCGACCGCGAGCTTGGCGGCGACCTTGGCGATCGGAAAGCCGGTGGCCTTGGAAGCCAGCGCCGAGGAGCGCGACACGCGCGGGTTCATCTCGATCACCACCATGCGGCCGTCGTCGGGATTGACGCCGAACTGCACGTTGGATCCGCCGGTCTCCACTCCGATCTCGCGCAGCACCGCCAGCGAGGCGTCGCGCATGATCTGGTATTCCTTGTCGGTCAGCGTCAGCGCCGGCGCCACCGTGATGGAATCGCCGGTGTGCACGCCCATCGGATCGAGGTTCTCGATCGAGCAGACGATGATGCAATTATCCTTCTTGTCGCGCACCACCTCCATCTCGAACTCTTTCCAGCCGAGCACGGATTCCTCGATCAAAACTTCGTTGGTCGGGGAAGCGTCGAGGCCGCGTTCGATGATGTCGAGGAACTCTTCCTTGTTGTAGGCGATGCCGCCGCCGGTGCCGCCCATGGTGAAGGAGGGGCGGATGATAGCGGGCAGCCCGATTTCGGACAGCGCCATCAGCGCTTCGCCGAGCGCGTGCTCCTGGTAGCGCTTGCGGCGCTCGTTCTCGCCGAGCGTCCATTGCCGCTCGCACTCTTCCAGCGCGGCGCCCGACAGCTTTTCGCGTTCGGCGAGGTATTTGTCGCGGTAGGACTTCTTCAGCGCCGAGGCGTTGGCGAGCCGCGACTTCGGCGTCTGCAGGCCGATCTTCTCCATGGCGTTGCGGAAAAGCTGGCGGTCTTCAGCCTTGTCGATGGCATCGGCGGTGGCGCCGATCATCTCGACGTCGAATTTGTCGAGCGTGCCCTGCCGGCGCAGCGATAGCGCGCAGTTCAGCGCGGTCTGGCCGCCCATGGTCGGCAGCAGCGCAAAGCCGCCCGGGATAACGTGGCGTTCCTTCTCGATGATCTTGGCGACGATTTCGGGGGTGATCGGCTCGATATAGGTGGCGTCCGCCAATTCCGGGTCGGTCATGATGGTGGCCGGATTGGAATTGACGAGGACGATGCGGTAGCCCTCTTCCTTCAGCGTCTTCACCGCCTGGGTGCCGGAATAGTCGAATTCGCAGGCCTGGCCGATCACGATGGGACCGGCGCCGATGATCAGGATGGTGGAGATATCTGTTCTTTTGGGCATCAGCTCTCAGACTGGATTTTAGGCACAAAAAAAGGGCGCGCATGCTGCGCGTCCCCTAAGCCAAGAGCGCGGGTCACCCTCGCGCGCGGGTGGTCTTTAGACCAGATTCCGCACCCGCGAAACCCCCAAAAACGGGCCATCAACGGGGAAATTAGGGGATTTGGCGCTCGGTCCGCCTTCGCTCTACGGGGCGGCCCCGGTCCGTCTACGCTTTCGCTTTGCTCAAGCTACGCCGGACACGCTTTGCCCCGCCGGTCTCCGGCGTGGCTGCGCCACGCGTAGCCCGTCAGGGCGAAGCGTGGAGGCCCGGCCTGGATTTGAACCAGGATAAAGAGCATTGCACTGCTCCCGCGTCGTCGCTTCCGCCACCGGGCCGCAGGCATCATCGCCGATCACGGCGCGGTGAACCATACCTTACCGCGCTTTAGGGTTAACAACCTTAGGGCGCAGCAGGACTCAATTGAGCTTTAGAGCGTGGCGGGCCACGAAGGTCATCCGCCAGGGGTTGTGGCCGATGTTCTGATGCGCGCGCGAGGTAGAGAAGCCGGCCCGGGCGAGCTTCTCGATCATCTCATTCTCGCCGTAGCGCTGCAGCCCGACGCGGGTGCGTAACTGCCGGTAGTCCGATAGCGCGGTGCTCGCGAGGCCATACAGTGCGTCTTTCAGGAAGCCGTGGGTCTTTGCGAATTTCAACAGCGCCAGGACGTCCCTGGCCATGCCGACTTCCGGCCGCAGGATGTCGCCCAGCACCAGGCGGCCGTTGGGCTTCAATAGCCGGCGAACGACGGCGAGCGCCGAATCCAGCTCTTTGGGCGTCATGTATTGCGCGACCGAATTCATGACGACGAGATCGATCGAGCTTTCCGTCATTCGCGTGAGATCCTCGAGCGAACGGACGCGGATCTTGGTGTTCGGCGCAAAGCGCGCGATCAGCCGGCCGCGGACACCGGGGGCGGGCTCGGCCAGATAGAGCTTGGCACAGGCGTCGGCCACCCTGGCGGCGGACAGCGCCTCGCCGCAGGCATAGTCCAGCACGACGGAGTCGGGCGATGAGATGTAGCCGATGATGTCGCGCGCGATGATCTGGAAATGCAGGTCGCGATGCAGCCTGCTCGCATAAATCGTATGCGTGGAATCGTAATAGTCGATCCATTCGTCCATCGCGCGCGTCCGGCAAGACGGCTGGTTCCGGCACCGGAACCAGCCTGAAAGTGATGCGTTAGGTCGTCCGACGGCCAATGTCCACTGCCGCCGCTATCCGGTTCCTAACAGGAAGGTGCAACGTGAGCAAAACCAGCAACAAATCCGACAAGGTATCCCCCGAACTTGATACGCCGACTGACCTGCCGCAGGCCGCGGTGGACAAGATCTCCGCATCGCTCAATACGTTGCTGGCGGATGCATTCGCCCTCTACCTGAAGACCAAGAACTTCCACTGGCATGTCAGCGGCCGGCATTTCAACGACTATCATCTGATGCTGGACCAGCAGTCGGAGGCGATTTTCGCCACCACCGACCAGCTCGCCGAACGGGTGCGCAAGCTCGGCGGCACCACGCTGCGCTCGATCGGGCAGATCGCCAAGCTGCAGACCATCCAGGACAACAACGACGCCTATGTGCCGCCGCGCGAAATGCTGCGCGAACTGATGCAAGACAACAAGCACATGGCGGCGGCGATGCGCAAAGCCCACAAGATTTGCGACGATCATGAGGATTCCGGCAGCGCAAGCCTGCTCGAAGTCTTCATCGACGAGACCGAGCGCCGCACCTGGTTCCTGTTCGAGGCCAGCCGTCAGGAAGGCGCCAACGCGGCGTAAGCGCGGTTGCGCTGCGCAGGCGCGCAGGGTCGGCCGACGGGGGCGCATTGGCGGCGACCCGGTGGCTTTGCGGGCCTGCGTCCTGCGGCGGCTGCCTTTGATCGGACATTCTCGTCGCGTGCCGGCCGGTTCTGGCATAGACTGGCGCTGCAGCTTCCAGACAGGAGCCGCGGCCCGGAAGCTTTCGCTGCGATCTGGAGGAGCCGGAAATGCCTATCTCTTTCTCGATGATCGTTTTGAACTCGCAGTTGATCGTTGCGGTGGCAGACGGCGTGCCGAAATTCGACGTTGCCCGGAGCTGCAAGCTCGATGTCGCCGCCACCACCGGCCTCTCCGTTGACCAGTCGATGAAGAACTGCGTGAACGATGAACAGAAGGCGAAGCGGCAGCTCGCAGGCCAGTGGTCGAAATTCCCCGCGCCAAGCCGGGCAAGCTGCACCTCGCAGGAGAGCATCGGTGGCACGCCAAGTTACGTCAGTTTGCTGACATGCCTGCAGATGGGTCAGTGGACCAGGTGAATGCCCGGTGTGATTTTCTGTCAGTAGCCAGGATGGAATGAACGCAGTTCGCCGCCACCATCGCGGGCGGCTGCTTCATCACCACCCGGCGCGTTGGCGTCCGTGGTGGCGGGAGCCATTGGAGAGATCGCGAACGTCAGGCCACCCTGATCCTAATATTTTCTGACGATGGGTTTTGTTGTCGGAGGCGCGCCGGGCGCCGGCGGCGAGATGGCGAAGGTGACCCAGGCATTCCAGCCACTGGGACGATTCTCTGCGGCAAACTCTCCGTAAGCCTTCAAATTGAGATAGCCCTGCATGTCACCGACCGGAAAAAGGAATCCGATCTGGGGACCGACGCCAACCACCTGGGACTGGAAGCAGCCGACACGGTCGCCTGGACCGCTGTCGCAGCCGAGCTGCTTGTAGACATAGCCTACGAGGCCAACCATGACCTGCTTCGACAGGAATTGCGATGCACCCCAGTCGAAGTGCATGTCGACGCCGCTCTGATACTGCGTCGATGTATTCTTGGTATTGTAGGTGAAGCCAAGCACGCCGGAGAATTCGTGGCCGGTCTGCGGATTGAAATAGGTGTAGCCGCCGCCGCCATCGATCGCGCCGTGTCCGATACCCAGGTTCGACAGGCGGTCGGATTGGTAAGCGCCGACCGGGATGTCGCCGGTGATGTAGGTCATGTAGTTGTGGACGCCGGCGTTCCAGCGCAAGGCGAATTGCGGGACCAGATCCCCAAAGCCCCACGTCGTGTCGCTGACGCTGTCGGACCGCGAGAAGGGGATGGTGTTGCCCAACGGGCCCGTGATCACGCCTGACAAGGTCCCCGCCAGGCTGGTGCCGACGACGCCATAGGCTGCCACGAGGGACACCGACGCCTGGCCGCCGAGCACCGGCGTCTCGAATACATAGGTCGGGATCACAAAGCCAAGATTGCCGGTGGCGTTGACGCTCAAATTCAGATTTGCGTTTAAGGTAACGTTGCCTGGAACCCTGCCGAGCGTGAAGTTACGCGCACGCGCGACGTCGGCGCCCGCGGAGACGGAGGTATGGTAGTAGACCGTCGCCAGCGACCAACCCGGCTGCTGCGGCGTGGCCGCGAGGCTACCAAAGAAGCCGGGGACCCAGAAGCTGACGCCGTTTTCATCGGCGTGTGCCACGCCGGGAAGGGCGGCCAGCATCGCAATCGACAGGCCGGCACCTGTATATTTGAGAAGGGCGTTGAGTCCTCGATTGAATGGTTTTTGCGTCATCTGCTGCTCCCAATGCCCTGAGATCACAGTGATCAATCCGAGATTGACATAGATTGAATGTCTCGTCGTAAGCTATTGGCGTGCTGAAACGATCCAGATCGAAAATCTGTCGCGACTGTTGCGCTAAAGCCGCGAGATTATCGTCTGCTATTCACTGCAATGGGCATTGCGGGAGTGTGACAGCAGCGGATGGGTCGCGGGACGATGACGCCCGGCGGTAGTCGGCGCGCATGGGGCGGTGCGGCTGCGACCGCCATCATCTTTTCGGCGACGGGCCGCCGTGAATGTTAGACTAGTACCGTCAGAGATACGCCGTATACGAGCTGATCCAGACCAGGATCGACATGATCAAGCCAATGACGCCGGCGTTCTCTGCGAACACGGTGGCGGTGCCGGGGATTCCGAGCTTGAGCTGGCTGCGGTCGATATCCTTCGGTATGGAAATGATCGCGGGATAGGTCTTGGCGCCTCGGATCGAGCTGCCCCGCGCCAGCATCCCCGATACGGCAAGCTGGCCTTCACCGACGCCTTGCGGGATGGCCGTAATCGTCGCGTCGTGAATACGCCCGGGGTCGTCGTCGAACACGAGCTTGACCTGCGCGCCGGGCTTGATGGTCTGGAATCCGTTCGGCGAGAACATGCCGACGATGACGATTTCGTCGGCGATGATGAACGACATCACCGAGCGAGCCTGCAGGGCGCGGTCGCCGACCGTCACCGCCATCTGCGTAACCTTGCCGTCGGCGATCGCACGGATGGTCGTCTGGTCGAGCTCCCATCTGGCATTCTCGAGCTGGGCCTGGGTTTGAGCGACGGTCGTATTGATACCGCCGATCTCCGAGTCCTTGGCCAACTGCGCGTTCAGTTGCGCGGCTTTGGCCGCCTGTAACTGAAACTCTACCGTTTCGTACTGGACCTGGGTGTCTTGCAGGCGAAACTGGCTCTGCGCGCCCGCGTCGGTGAGCTTGCTGTAATCGGCAAGCCTCTGTTTGTGATAGGCGAGTTGCTTGGTCAGCCCGTCGACGTTCGCAGTCGCCTGCTCATAGTTGGCCGTCAGTTGCTTGACCTGCTGGCGTGCCTGAGCGATTGACGCCTCGAGTTGGTTGACCTTGAACTGGAACGGCGCTGGATCGATGCGGAACAGGACGGCGCCTGCTTTCACCGGCTCGTTTGGCTTGGCCGGTATCTCGATCACTTGGCCGGAAACATTGGGCGTAATCTCCATAACGGGAGAACCGACCACGAAGCTTCCCGACGGGGTCAGGTAATTGAACAATGCTACGAACACCGAGAGGATGAACGCGCCGATCAGCACCGCGACGGTGCCGGAGGCCCAGCCCCATCTGACCAGCTTGAGCTTGGAAAAGATGAGCCACACGAGAACCAGATAGAGCGTCAGGATGATAAGCATGACGGGCTCCTGGAGCAGCCTGCAGTCAACTCGCCCGATCGCAGCGCCCACCATCGGACGCACTTCTGCACGACTGGATTCACCCAGAAAGGACTTGGTCTTCCAGTCTGAAGCCGGCAAGCCAGCGGCCGGCGAGAGAGCCGACGCCGGCGCCGAAGCGCCGGCGTGCCGTCAACTTTCATTGGGCCGAAATGCCCACCGTCGTTTGCGACTTCACGACCGGCGGCGGATTCCATTTACCGGTCAGCGCCTCTGACTTCGGCCCGTAAAGGCGCATGGTCAGATTGAAGGCTCCCTTCGGCGCCGGAAGCCAGTTGGCTTCGAGCTCCTTGCCGAGGCTCGCGTTCTGGAAATAGAGATCGAGCGAACCGTCCGGGTTGTATTTGAACGGCATCCAGCTAGAGACCGCAAAGCGGTTCAGTACGTTGCCGACCTGGAAGCCTTCCGGATCGTAAAGGGTGATCGACCAGAACGCATTGACCGGAGGGGCGGCGCCTTTCTCGAACGTGATCGTGTATTTGTTTGCGCCATCGAGCGGCTTGCCGGATTCGTCGGCGAGATTGAGCGGATAGATGGCGTCCTCGGGCAGGTTGGCCCCGAGCCCCACCTGCGAGATGATCGCCCGCTTCAGGTAGTAATTGCCGTAAACGCCCATGGTGTCCGTGTTCATGGACCAGTTGTTGGCGACACGCGCCAGTGTCGGCACCTTCCACGCCATCAGCTTCTGGGCTTCCCGCGGCGCGGCTTCCAGCCCCCGCTGCACGGCGGGATCGAGCTTGCTGATATCAAAGCTCTTGCCGGGTTCGATGCCGATTCTCCGCATCTGGGCGATGATCGGCTCGTCGGTGACGTGCGGCGGATGGAGCTTGAGCAACTCGGCTGCATAGGCGAAATAGGCGGCAGCCGTCATGGTATCGACCTGGACCTTGGGCGGCGTTTTCATATCCACGCTCGGGTCGGCCGTGAATTCGGCCGGCTTGGGTGTCTTTCCAAATTCTGAAAGCGGCGTGACTTTGTAACCCGCCTGGATCTGGTTAACCGCATTGTAGTCCGCCGGACCATCTGTCTTGGTGCGGCCGATCACCCAGACATAGGGTGTTGGCGCTTCGATCCGCTGCGTGTCCTTTGGAAGCTTGAACTCCTCGACAAACCTGTCGCGCAAATCCGGCCGCCAGCCGGCCGGCGTCAGCAGGAAGGTGCCGGCCTTGGTGCCCGTGGTTCGCCAGCCCGGCGATGCGAATACGTCCGTCCACATGTCGAGCATCGGCAGCAGATAGTAGCGTCCATTGGTATCGGGAACGCTGACGACGACAGGCTCTCTGGTCATGTCCAACCAGGAGGAGGAATAGAGCGTATCGAAATTCGGCCGCACCACACCCTTGAAATCGGCCGGCGGGTATTCGCGCGCATTGGCGAACGTATTCATCGGGCCTTTAAGGCTCTCTTTTCCGGCTTCAACGTTTGTGAGTTGCTTGCGCGTGACGTCCATCGACAGCAGCGGGTAGAAATAGAGGTACGCGTCCACCGCAATGGCGCGCGCTTCATCCTCGTTGATGGGCGCCGCTGTCTGGGCCAGCGTCGCCGGCGCAGCGGCCGCGCCGAGGCAGAGAGACAATGTCAGCGTCAGAATTCCTCGATGCATGTCGAATCCTCCTCTTCTGATGTTGTGCAGGGGGGGTGGTCTCGCTCGTGTGGCGGTAACCGAACGCCGCTTGGTGATGCTCCATTGCTTTTGCAAAAGACGGCAGTCGACGCGGAAGTGCTTGTCACTCCAGGCGTTCAAATCGGTGTCTTGACGTGTTATCGGCGACACAAAACGCCGCGGTGTTTGCTGATTTAAGTCAAGGTTCTCGGAAAAGTGATGCCAGGAAGCTAACGGCTGAAACGCGTCTTCAGCCACCTCCATGCGCGTTACGCTAGCACCGGCGTGAAATGACGGCGAGCCGTGCTCGTCATCTCGTTCGGCGTACTCCTTCCGAGGAATTTCTTGCCGAGGAATTTCTTGCGGCGTTTTGGCGCGCTTTAATTTGTCTCACACGGCACGCCGTGCAGTGATCGCCGAACGGTCAGTGGCGTTTCCATTCATACCGGGCACGGCAGAGATGCGCGCGGACAAAGAGCAGGTTGCCAGATTCCGATAGTCAGTTTAAGCGTGCCTTCGTGGGGCTCGCCTCCATCATTTGCGTGCAGTCCTTAAACTCCCATCGCAGCGTCGTGCCGGTCCCGCCGCACGCCAGCGGGACCGATACGAAGCAGCCGCATCACGACCTATCGAACACGGCGCTCGATGAACCGAAGGCGCTCGATCTCACCAAGCTTCCGTGCGTCCGCCTGTTGAAGCATTCCCGCTTGTCGATCTTCTCAGTTCTTCCGCCCGACCGTATCTGGACCAGCGGCAGCGAGTTCAATCTCGCTCGGCCGCCAGGTCTTGGCGAAGAACGGCTCGAGCGGGCTGTAGAGACGCAGGAGCGTGAACCAGCCCTTGCCGGGCGTGGTCTGAATCCAATTTCCGCGCGGCACCCCCTGCGGCTGCGTCGGGCCGAAGTATATCGTTGTGGAGCCGTCGGCGCTGGCTTCGGCGGCGGGCGACGGATACCTCTGGCTGCCGGCACGCGGGAAGCGCTGTGGCGTATCAAGCATCGATCGAGTCTGGTTGTCGTAAACCGTGAACGACCAGAACGCCCGCGCCGGGATATCTTTGGGGAGCGTCACCTTGTAGGTCTTGCCGCCGTCGTAGGGGTTGCCGGCGGAATCGACGAAGCCCATGAGATACTGCGAGCCGACATCGGGAATGCGCATGATCATGCCCGGCGAATCGAGCGTGTAGCCGTAGTAGAACGCCGTCCGCGAGTCGAGAGTCCGCGCGCCGGTCGGCGGAAGTGGCTTGAACATGCCGTCCTTGGTGAACTCCGGCGGCGGCGTCTCGAAGTTGGCGCCACCTTCCCACAGCATGTTGGCCCACATCGAGCCGGGGTAATACGACCATTCCGGATGAGACACGGCGGAGCGCCAGTTCAGCAGGCGGCCGGTCGCGTTGCCCACGGCGGCAGCATCGGTGAGGATCTTCTTCATCCGTTCATCGGGCTTGAACGGCTTGCCCTTCACGATGCCGATGGCGGCGAGTTGACCGGCCAGTTCGACATCGTAACTGGTCGCCGGCTCCTGCTGAACGTTCTCGTTGATCATTTCGTAGAAACCGTAGTCGCCTGGAGGAATCGTGTTGAACGCCTTACCGCTACCTTCAACGAACTTGGTTTCAGGCACCGGCGGGTTCTTGCCGAGACGGACAGTTCCTTCGAGAGCTGTAGCGATGCTCGTGCCTTCGCCACCCGGCGTGTAGGAATAGATCTTGAGGTGTTTCTTGATCAGCTCAACGGTTGGCTTGGGATCGTTGTTGACCAGGAAAGATCGCGCTGCATATATCACGCGGTTGGTCTTCGAGCGCGCGATGTAGAAGCCGCCTTCGGGCAGCGGGCCGTCGTAACCGGGCGGCACGAGCAGGTACTTGCCGCCTTCGCCGCGATCGGGGCCGGGGAAGCCGATATCGACGATCCACGAGAACCACATGTCGTTGATGGTGCCCAGTCCCTTCGGCGGCTGCTCCACCACCATCGGGCCCTTCAACAGGTTCACCATTGCGAAGTAGTAGATGGTGTCGGCGTTGGCCGTAAGAAACAGCGACTTTGCGTCCATCAGCTCGGAGTAGATGACCGGCGTGTTGTCCTCGGCGCCGATGCCTTGGAGGCCCTTGCCGATGGCATAGGCCGAGGCGCCGCGGAAGCTGTTGTTGTACACATCCAGCGCGCGCGTGAAGTCCAGCGTGTCGCGCACCTTCTCTGCGGTTTCCACCGTCGGTGCGCCGTCCTTGAACTCAAGGGTGCCGATCCGGGTCTCGACCCGGTCCGGCGTTGTGAGCGAAGGAGGGATTGCGGCGGCAGTCTGGGCGACGGTTTCTCCGTTGGCAGCAAGAGTTGCGGCGAGAATGACTGTCAGGATAGGGAGATTACTGTAAGCGAGTTTCATGGCCTTAACCTCCATTTGTATCTACCAGATACCGCTACGGCATATCGGCGGCGCCCTGGCTCCCGGCGTCGCGCGCCTGCCCTGCCGTCTCGTCTCAGTAACAGGGCGGATAGGGGTAATAGCCGCAGGCCGGACGGGCGTATGGGTGGTAGTACGTGGCCGCACCAAATGCGGCGGCGCCAGCGGCGCCGGCATCCATGGCGCCGCGAAATGCCGAATGGAGCGCTGTTTCGGTCTCGCACAACGTCGCGGTTACGGCGAGCATTCCGAAAATCTGATTCAGTGTTGCGATACGCATGACATCATTCCTTGTACGAAAACCACGGAACGACTTGAGGCGCTCGCGCTTGGGCGCGTGAAAGAGCGTGCAACTGAATGTGCAACACCCGCTGCATTCAACGCTGTATGGCGTCTGCAGAATCGAAACAGGATTGCTGGAATTTCGATGCTATAAAGGTTGTCGTTGTAGGGCACTTCGAAGTGAGACTTCGGCTACCTCCACGGGCAGAAGGATAGCACAACCTAACAACGAGGGCCAGCGATGATCAATATTCTGTGCCTCCATCTCGTCGCGCTGTAGGCCGTGCTCCCGAAATTCAAGCTGGTGCGATGGGCCTGTTGTCCGGGACTATCTCGCTGTTAACAGGCGGATTTATCGGCCGGGAATGTCCGGCAGCGCCTCCGCGTTTGCCGGCAACGCGGGCGTGATCGGTCTTCTGGCGTCCATTCTGGTGCGGGTGACCTCCTACACGGCATATCTCTAGCCAGCGAGAAAAATGATCAGAATGCGCGAAAAAAGCGCGCGTCTTTAGATTGTGCTGCAAGATTCCGATAATCAATTTAAGCGAGGCTGTGGGAGGCTTCGCTATGATGAAAGCCGCCCGTGAGCCCATACAGGATGATGCGGGGTGCAATCGGGCCGTGCGTTACTGGCTGTTCTGATTTGGAATCGAGCGATGCAGAAAGTAATTGAATTTCGTGGCCCGCAGTCTGAAGCCGTGTCGGAGCCGCAGGCGGCGCCGCCGGCCATGGAGCCGATATTGGCGGTGGTGGATTCATTGTCCCGCACCCTCGATTGCATCAAGACCATGTGCGCGACCGAGCCGATCGGGCCGATCCGCGACAGACTGGAGACTGAACGGGCAAATCTCGTCATCGGGCTTTTTGTCGCCCGGGTCGCCGCGATGCGGCTGTCTTCCGGCGAGCAGGCAGCGGATGTTTCAGCCAACTCGAACTTGCCGATCGCCCGCCGCGGCTGACGGTCGCGGCCGCATTATCGCGCGCTGCGCTTCCACAGCCTGACCAGCGGGCCGTCTGCGCCCCTGACCGGATCGGTCTTCGGCAGCTTCACTTCCGGAATCGTCTTCAATGCTTTCGCGTGGTTCTCCGGCGTCGGCCGCGTGATCTGCATCGGCGGTCCCGGCGGATAGGCGCCGACCACGCAGAAATCTTCGCTGGCCGATATCAACTGGTGGCCGGTCCCCGCGGGCAGGATCGCAACGTCGCCGGCCGATATCTCCAGTGCCTCGCCGTGGTCACCGCCGAACTGCACGCGCGCATGCCCGCGGGCGACGCCGAGCACCTCGTGCACGGTGGCATGATAGTGCGCATAGTCGTAGACGCCATTGCGCCACATCGCGCCCCAGCCATTCGCGCCGAACAGTCCCTCGATGGTTTTTTCCGGGTGATCGTTGGCGACATCGACCGCGCCCTTGTAGACCAGGAACGGCATCGGGTTGTTCGGCACGAGGCCGTCGTCTTCAAAGATGAAGGTGAGGGGCTCGATATCGGCGCTGACGACGGACATGGGCTTCCTCCGCGAGTCGTAGAACCGTAGGGTGGGCAAAGGAGCGTTAGCGACGTGCCCACCATTGTCTTGCTATGTGCAAGATGGTGGGCACGCTTCGCTTTGCCCACCATACGATTCTACATCTTCAAACCGCCGTCCGTGCCTCACGTTCCCCTTGGAATCTCGAAAACCAGGCACGTCGTCGTCGCATGCGCGATCAATGACGGGGAGGGCGCCTTACGCCCGCTTGTTCGCCCGCATCAGATCGGCGAACCGCTTGAACAAATAATGCGAGTCGCGCGGGCCCGGCGAGGCTTCGGGGTGGTACTGCACCGAGAATACCGGCTTGCCCTTGAGCTCGATGCCGCAATTGGAGCCGTCGAACAGTGAGATGTGGGTCTGCGTCGCGCCCTCCGGCAGCGTCGCCTGATCCACGGCAAAGCCGTGGTTCATGGAGGTGATCTCCACCTTGCCGGTGGTCTCGTCCTTGACCGGATGATTGGCGCCGTGATGGCCCTGATGCATCTTCATGGTCTTGGCGCCGACGGCGAGGCCCAGCATCTGGTGACCCAGGCAGATGCCGAAGGTCGGCGTGCCCGATGCAATCACCTGCTGGATGACGGGCACCGCGTATTTGCCTGTCGCGGCCGGGTCGCCCGGGCCGTTGCTCAAGAACACGCCGTCCGGCTTCATCGCCAGAATGTCTTCGGCCGAGGTCGTTGCCGGCACCACCGTAACCTTGCAGCCTTCACCGGCGAGCAGCCGCAGAATGTTGCGCTTGATGCCGTAGTCGATCGCGACCACGTTGAACTCCGGGTCGCTCAGCCGGCCAAAACCCTTTTCCCAGGCCCATGGCGTCTCGTCCCAGGTGAAGCGCTGGGCCGACGTCACCATCGGCACCAGGTCCATGCCTTCGAGGCCCGGCCATTCGCGCGCCTCTTCCTTCATGCCATGCAGGTCGAACTCGCCGCTCTTCGAATGGGCGATCACCGCATTCGGCATGCCCTTGCTGCGGATCAGTGCGGTCAGCGCGCGGGTATCGATGCCGGAGAGACCAATGATGCCGCGGGCGCGCAGCCACTGGTCGAGATGTTTGGTGGCGCGGTAGTTCGAGGGATCAGTGATGGCCGAGCGCAGGATCACGCCGCGCGCGCCCGGCGTCGCGGCCATGTTCACCGTCTCGATGTCTTCATCGTTGGTGCCGACATTGCCGATATGCGGGAAGGTGAAGGTGATCAGCTGCCCGGCATAGGAGGGATCGGTGAGGATCTCCTCATAACCGGTCATCGCGGTGTTGAAGCAGACCTCGCCGACGGCGTGGCCTTCCGCGCCGAGGCCAAAACCCTCCAGCACGGTACCGTCGGCAAGCACGAGGAGCGCGGTCGGTTTGTGGTCCGGCCAGGCTGAGGCGTTTTCAGATGTTGTCATGAGCGCACTTCATAGTCGCAAGCGCCCCCGCCCGTCAAAGCCGGAAGACGTGGATTCACATGCGTTTGCCGCATATTTGACAGCCGGTTCCGCCGCGTCAGCGTTTTTTGGCCAAATCGGTCCGAATCGGCCCGGCTCGCCTTAGCCAATCCCGCCGATTTCCAGCCTTGTCGGCCTGCGGATCGCCCCGTGATGCCAGTGGCGTGGCGCGCGCAGCCCCTATATAGACGCGGAATCTTCCGATAGACCAAGAGCCTTCCGGCGGCACCATTTTAGTGAGGCGACCATGCTGCGCGACGACATCAACAACGCGGTCAAGGAGGCCATGAAGGCCAAGGACGAGCGCAAGCTCTCCACGCTGCGCATGGTCAATTCGACCATCAAGAACGCCGACATCGCCGCGCGCGGGGAGGGCAAGCCGCCGCTGTCAGACGCCGATCTTCTTGGCGTGTTTCAGAAAATGATCAAGCAGCGCCAGGAATCGGTCGAGCTCTACGACAAGGGCGGCCGCGCCGAACTGGCTGCGCAGGAGCGCGAGGAGATCGCGATCATCTCGGCCTATCTGCCCAAGCAGATGTCGGAGGACGAGATGAAGGCCGCGATATCGGCCGCGGTCGCCGAAACCGGCGCTGCCGGCATGAAGGACATGGGCAAGGTGATCAGCGTGCTGCGCGCGAAGTTCGCCGGGCAGATGGATTTCGGAAAAGCCAGCGGCATGGTGAAGGCGGCGCTGACCGGATAGCTTTTTCCTCGGGAACCTTTCCGTCGACGCAGCATCCAACGGGTTCAAGCTCCGTTGGCAATCGTCGTGAAAAGGCATCTCAATGAATCCGAACGTACATGCACTGGATCGCGCAAGAGCACGGCCGTCCGAAATCCAAAGGCCCGATAGGGCCGAGGTCGAGTCGGCGGTGCGCACCATCATCCGATGGACCGGCGAAGATCCTGATAGGGACGGCCTGCGCGAGACGCCGGCACGCGTAACGCGCGCGTTCGAGGAATTCTTCGCAGGGTACGGACAGGACCCCGTCGAAATCCTGAGAAAGACCTTCGAGGAGATCGAAGGCTATGACGAGATGATCGTGCTGCGCGGCATCCGTTTCGAGAGCCATTGCGAACACCACATGGCGCCGATCATCGGCCAGGCCTGGGTGGCCTATATTCCAAACGGCCGCGTGGTCGGTATCAGCAAGCTGGCGCGCGTCGTCGATGTCTATGCCAGGCGTCTGCAGATTCAGGAAAAGATGACCGCGCAGATCGCCAACACCATCAATGACGTCCTGGAACCGCAGGGCGTCGGCGTCATTATCAAGGCGTCGCATCACTGCATGACGACGCGCGGCGTGCACAAGCCGGACACCGACCTCGTGACCAGCCGCATGCTGGGATGCTTTCGCGACAACGCGCTGACCCGCCAGGAATTTTTGGGAATGGCGACATAGCGCAACGCGAGCGGAGCAAGACACAGCGGAGGAAGAGATGGCCGATCAGCAAGCGCCTCCCGCCGGTCCCGATCTGTCCAAGGGCATACCCCTGTCCGAATTCGCTGGCGAAATGTTGCTCGGCCATGTCGGCGACGATGAAATCGTGCTGGTGCGTTCGGGCTCCGAGATTTTCGCGATCGGCGCCCATTGCAGCCATTATCACGGGCCGCTCGCCGAAGGCCTCGTGACCGGCGAGGGCATCCGTTGTCCCTGGCATCACGCCTGTTTCGACCTGCGCACCGGCGAAGCTACCCGTGCGCCGGCGCTCAGTCCGGTCGCGGTCTGGAAGGTCGAACTGGAAGGTGAGCGCGTCTTCGTTCGGGAAAAGCGCGAGCAGCCCAAACCGCAGGTGAAGCGCGCCACCGATGCTCCCGGCAAGATCGTGATCGTCGGCGGTGGCGCGGCGGGCTTTGCCGCAGCCGAGATGCTGCGGCGGCAGGATTATCGCGGCAGCGTCGTGATGCTGAGCACCGAGGCTGCGGCACCGGTCGACCGGCCGAACCTCTCAAAGGATTATCTCGCCGGCAGCGCGCCGGAGGACTGGCTGCCGCTGCGGCCGGATGATTTCTACACCGAGGCGAAGATCGATCTGCGGCTCAACACCGAGGTCACGTCAATCGACACCAACGCACGCCATGTCGTCACATCGGGCGGTGAGACCATTCCCTACGACCGCTTGCTGCTGGCGACCGGCGCGGAGCCGGTGCGCCTGCCGATACCAGGCATGGATCAGCCCCATGTGCACGTGCTGCGCTCGCTGGCCGATTCCCGCGCGATCATTGCCTTGGCCGATGGCGCGCGACGGGCGGTCGTGATCGGCGCGAGCTTTATCGGGTTAGAGGCCGCAGCGTCGTTGCGCGCCAGAAATGTCGAGGTTCACGTCGTCGGGCTGGAGCAGCGGCCGATGGAGCGCGTGCTCGGGCCCGAAATGGGCGACTTCGTCCGTGCCTTGCATGAAGAGCATGGCGTCATCTTCCATCTCGGCGACACCGTCACCGCGATCGACGGCAAGCGCGCGACGCTGAAAAGCGGCGGCGCGATAGAGGCCGATATCGTGGTGGTCGGTGTCGGCGTACGCCCCCGCCTCGGATTGGCCGAGAAGGCAGGGTTGGCGATCGATCGCGGCGTCACCGTCGATGCCTATCTCGAAACCAGCGTACCCGGCATCTATGCCGCGGGCGATATCGCGCGCTGGCCCGATCCGCATTCCCGTGAAAACATTCGCGTCGAACATTGGGTGGTGGCCGAGCGTCAGGGCCAGACCGCCGCGCGAAACATGCTCGGGCAGCGCGAGCCGTTCGATGCCGTGCCGTTCTTCTGGAGCCAGCACTATGATGTGCCGATCAATTATGTCGGTCACGCCGAGAAATGGGACGAAATAGCCGTGGACGGCAATATCGCCGCGAAGGATTGCCTGCTGCGGTACAAGCGTAACGGCCGTGTGCTCGCGGTCTCCTCGATCTATCGCGACGTCGCAAGTCTCGAGGCCGAGCTGGCGATGGAGAACGCGCAGTCTCGTTAAGTCAGGGCGACGATAACGTCTCTCCACGTCATGCCCGGGCTTGTCCCGGGCATCCACGTCTTTAAGATTGATCGCAGCAAAGACGTGGAAGGCCGGGACAAGCCCGGCCATGACGGAAAATTCAGGGACGACCAAGGCCGATGCTCACCGAAGCCTCAACCTACGACGAGCTCTACCGCAACTTTCGCTGGGATATCCCTGCGCGCTTCAACATGGCGACCGCCTGCTGCGACCGCTATGCCGACGGCTCCGGTCGGCTGGCGCTGGTTTACGTCGATGAGGACGGCGCGACCACGCGCACCTCGTTCGACGAAGTTGCCGAGCAGTCGTGCCGTTTTGCGAACGTCCTGAAATCCGATGGTCTTGCGCGCGGCGACCGCGTCGCGGTGTTCCTGTCGCAGTCCCTCGAATTGCCGATCGCCCATCTCGCGGCGTTCCGCTCGGGCATGATCTCGATCCCGCTGTTTGCGCTGTTCGGCGAGGACGCGCTGGAATTCCGCCTGTCGAATTCGGAAGCCAAAGCAATCGTCACCGATGAATCCGGCTGGGAGAAGCTTGCAAAAATCCGCAATCGTCTTCCCGCGCTGAAGAACGTCTATGTCATCGGCGGGAAGGCGCCAGCCGGAACAAAGCCCTTCTGGTCTTCCCTGAAGGCGGCATCGCCGGATTTTGCCACCGTTGACACCTCGGCCGACGATCCCGCCCTGATCATCTACACCTCGGGCACCACAGGAAATCCAAAGGGCGCGCTGCATGCGCACCGCGTCGTGCTTGGCCATCTGCCGAATGTCGAGATGTGCCACAACTTCCTTCCCAAGCCGGGCGACCTGATGTGGACGCCGGCCGACTGGGCCTGGATCGGCGGGCTGATCAACGCCCTGTTCGCGTTCTGGTATCACGGCATTCCCCTGGTCGGCCATCGCGCGCGCAAATTCGAGCCGCAGGCGGCGATGGTGATGATGGCCGAGCTTGGGATCCGCAACACGTTCCTGCCGCCGACCGCGCTGAAACTGATGCGGCAGGCCGCTGTGAAAAATCCCGGCGTGAAACTGCGCAGCATCTTCACCGGCGGTGAATCGCTGGGCGGCGAGTTGTTGGGGTGGGTGCGCGAAACGTTTGGCATCGATGCGCACGAAGTGTTCGGCCAGACCGAATGCAATCTCGTGATCGGCAGCAATTCGAACCTGTTTCCGATCCGCCCCGGCGCGATGGGGAAGGCGACGCCCGGCTTCGACGTTCGCATCGTTAACGACAAGGGCGAGGAATTGCCGCGCGGACAGCGCGGCATCATCGGCGTGCGCCAGCCCTGTCCCTGCACCATGATCGAATATTGGAAGAACCCGGACGCGACCGCGAAGAAATATGCCGGCGAATTTCTGCTCACCGGCGATCTCGGCGTGCGGGATGAGGACGGCTATTTCTGGTACGTCAGCCGCGAGGATGACGTCATTACTACTGCCGGCTATCGCGTCGGTCCGTCGGAGATCGAGCACACGCTGATGAAGCACCCGGCGGTGGCGATGTCGGCGGTGGTGGGCATTCCCGATCCGATACGCACCGAATCCATTAAAGCGTGGATCGTGCTACGCCCGGGCTTTGCGGCGAGCGACGAACTGGCGCGCGAGATCCAGGAATTCGTCAAGGTGCAGCTCGCCGCCCACGAATACCCGCGCTTCGTGCAGTTCGCCGAGACGCTGCCAATGACGGCGACGGGCAAGGTGTTACGGCGTGAATTACGGGCGCTGGGCTAGATTCTCTTCGGTCAATTCGATGCGGTAGGTACATGCAAAAAAATGCTTCTCACGCCGCGGGTCTGCACCGCGCCTCGCTCAGGAAGCTCCACGATTTGGACGCGGCGCTGGAGCTCATGTATTACGGCTGGCGTGGCATGACGCTCTCGGCCGACCAGTATCTCGCCACGCTCGGCCTCTCACGTCCGCACCATCGCATTCTCTACGTGGTCGCGCGACAGCCCGACATCTCGATCGGCGCGCTGATCGATGTCCTCGGCATATCCAAGCAAGCCGTGAATCGGCCGCTAAGCCTGTTGCTGGAGCGTAAACTCCTGACATCGAAGCGGTCGCCCGAGCAGCATCGCTCCAAATTGCTGCGGCTGACGGAAGCAGGAAAACGCATTGAGCAACGGGCATCGGACCATGAGCGCAAGGTTCTGCGCGAGGCGTTCGATCGTGTCGGCCCACCCGGCGCTGCCGCCTGGATGGCCGTCATGGGGGTCATTGCCGACAACAACTGACAATTTTCTCATGTCAATATAGTTGACGTGAGAGACGCCCCGTGTCATTTCTTCCCGGCAGTTGCACCGAGGGAGGGCGTAAGCATGAGCGGACAGACAATGGACCGCGCGGCGGCCGGACGCTTTGTCGAGGCGTGGTGCGCGAACTGGCGCAAGGTCGATATCGACGCGGTGGTTTCGCACTTCGCCGAAAATGCCGAGATGCGCAGCCCGTTGGCGCTCAAATTGACGGAGTCCCCGGTAGTCGCAGGCGTCGAGAACATCCGCGCCTACTGGCAGAGGGCTTACGGCGGCATCGAGAGCGCAGACCTGAAAATCCTGAACTGGAGCTGGGACGACACGATCGCGCGCCTGACGGTGTGGTGGCAACTGGGCGACAGCCGCGCCAGCGAGTTCATGGACTTCGACGGTGCCGGACGTGTGGTGCGCAGCGAGGCCTTCTACGGAAAGTAGCCATGCGATTTTCGGATTTTGTCCTGCTCCTCAACACGCTCTGGTTCGGTGCCGCGTTCATGCAGTTCAGCATCGCGCAGGGCAATACGCTGAAGATACTGGTGCCCCGGGAGGAGCGTGGCAATCCAATCGCCCCGACCTTGTCGGCCAGCGTGGCATTTCTGGGCGCGATCAATCTGCCGATCGGTTTCCTGTCGTTGTATCTCCTGGTGTTCCGGCCGCCCTTCTTTCAGGTGTACGACGCGCAGCTTGCGTTATTCCTGTTCTTTGCCGCGTGTCACTTCAGCCAGTTCGCCTACAACCTTCCGGTCCTGATGCGTGGCGGACGGGTCGGGGTGGCGTATTGGCCCGTGTTGAAGGGCCCGATGCTTCGGATTTTTGCCATCGATGCGATACTGTTCGTGGCGAATCTTGTTGTCGCCCTGCTGCTCGTGTCCCGGTCCTGACAAGCGCAATCCCGTATGCCGGCCGCTGCAGAGTGGGGCGCTGGGATAGGGCGCACAGCTTACCGTCGTCGCACACGCTCACTGTCGTCCCTGCCTAGTGCGCAATTGCGCACGGGCGCAGGGACCCATAGCCACCGGCGGCAATTGGTTTGCACGCTCGCGGTTATCCGCTTTCTTTCCAACAACAGTGGCCGCGGAGTATGGGTCCCTGCGTTCGTTCGCAGGGACGACCTCCTGAGGGAGCGTGTGCCTGGCCCGATCAATTCGCCTTGAGCACCGAGCGCAGCATCGACGCCAGATCGTGCCGGCGGTAGGGCTTGTTCAGGATCCGCACCTCGCGGCCGCCGCCGTCGATCGCGTCGACGGGATGCTCGGTATAGCCTGATGTCAGGAGGATCTTTAAGTGTGGCCGCAGGCGGGCTGCCTCCTTCGCAAGCTCGGTTCCGAACAGGCCGCCGGGCATCACGACATCCGTGAACAGGAGGTGGATCTCCTTGGGGCCGCGCAATATGGCGAGTGCCGCGGGCGCGCTTGACGTCACGATGACGCGATAGCCGAGCGCCTTCAATTCGCTCTCGACATAGCCGCGCACCACGTCGTCGTCCTCGACGACGAGAATGGTTTCGCTGCCGCTGAGCGTGGCCTGCTGACCGGCCGAAGGCGCGGCGCTCGCCTGAGGCGCCCCGACGCGGGGAAAGAACAGCTTGACGACAGTGCCATCCCCCGGATCGGAGCGTATCTGCATCGACCCGCCGGATTGCTGGGCGAATCCGTACACCATGCTCAGGCCGAGGCCGGTGCCCTTGCCCACTTCCTTGGTGGTGAAGAACGGCTCGAAGGCGCGGCCGGCGACGTCGGCCGTCATGCCGGTGCCGGTATCGGTCACGGCGACCATGACATAATCGCCGGGCCGCGCCTCGCCGTTGACGTCCACATCGGATTCACCGAGCGAGGTATTTTTCACCTCGACCGTCAGCGTGCCGCCTGATGGCATGGCGTCGCGCGTGTTGAGCACCAGATTGAGCAGGGCGGAGGCCAGCTGGCCGGGATCGACGCTGGCCTGCCACAGGTTTTGATCAAGCCGGAATTCGCACTCGATATGTTCGCCGAGCGTCCGGCGCAGCAATTGCTCCATGCCGACGATTTTCTGGCCGATGTCGATGTCTCTCGGCATCAAGGGCTGCTTGCGCGCGAACGCGAGCAGGCTCCGCGTCAGGTCCGATCCGCGTTCGGCGGCGGTCGCGATGCTCTCGGCGATGCCGTGCAGTTCTTTGTGCGCCGCCAGCTTCTCGGCAAGGTGTTCCGCATTGCCGAGAATGACGGTCAGCAGATTATTGAAATCATGCGCCACGCCGCCGGTGAGCTGACCCATCGCCTCCATTTTCTGGGATTGGGTGAGCTTCTGGTTGAGCTCATCGATGGCGGCGCGCTGGCGCTCGAGCGACTCGGCGGTGCCGTTGAGTAGCGTCATCAGCCCGCCGAGTTCGCCCCGCGGATGGGGCGGCGCAATCCGCGCGCTGAGGTCGCCAAGCCCGAGCTTCGTCGCCATCGCCGCCAGCCGTCCGACCTGACGGCCGACGCTCACGGTCGCCAGAATCCATACGCCTGCGAACAACAGCAGCGAGGCCACCGCAAGCATCGCCAGGTCCTCGTACAGGTGGCTGTTGGCGGCGGCGACCAGACGGTCCTTGGGTCGTCCGACCAGGATATAGAGTCCGGCATCGCGTAGCGGAGGGGAACTCGCCGCGGCCCAGACATGGGCTCGGCTGTCGTGCCCGGTCACTTCGTGGAACGGCTCGCGATTCGCTGAGGTCGCAAACCGGAACAGCTCCGAATTTGCAATCGACGCGCCGGCGGGCTCGGTCCAGCCCTTGCCCTCAGGCGCGACGAGGACCATGCCTTTCCTGTCAACGAGCAGAATCTCGCTGTCGTTCAACAGGCGCCTGCCGTGATCGTCAGCGAATTTCTTCAGGTTGAACGAGGCGAGCAGGATGAATTTCAGCTCGCCGGATTCGGCGCGCACGGGATAGGCGATCTGCAGCACGGAGATCCCCGTCAGCCGGCCGAACACGGGCTCGAGCGTGACGGCGCCGTGTGTAACCAGAGCCTGCTTGAAGTAGGCGCGATCCCTGAGATCGAGGGTCCGGTTGGTTCGCAGCGAGTCGCAGAACAGGCTGCCGTCCGGATTGATGGTCAATATGCCGGTGAACCGCGTGTATTCTTCGCGCACGGCCGACAGGAACGCCGAACAGGCCGCCTTGTCGCTGGTATCGAGATCGCGGGCGCGGGCGAGGCCATAGTGAAGCTGGGCCGTGCCCTGAATTTTCTCATCGAGATCGCCTAGAATATCGTTGGCGGTCGCCGAGAGGCTGGCCAGCGCAGCGTTTATGTCACTGGTGCGATTCTGGACGAAGCGCAGTCCTACCAGGATGGCCGGCACCAGCATCGCAGCGATAACCAGTATCAATAGCCGGGTGCGCAGGCTCATCGGTGCGTCGTTCTTGGATCAGCGAAATCTGCGTGCGAGCAGCGTGTTCGAAATGCTCGCGCTGGAATATCCCTTAGGCAGGTCTGAGTCCACTCGCGAAAGAACGGCAGGGGACGCGGCTTTCGCCGCCGTCGTCCCTGCGAAAGCAGGGACCCATAACCACCGGCCTAATTGTTTTGCAGGCTGGTCGTTACCTAGTTCGTTCCAACAAGAATGGCCGCGGAGTATGGGTCCCTGCGTTCGCAGGGACGACTCGTCCCGCTGCACAATCATTCAATCAGACCATGGATTACATCGGCCAGCCGGCGTTCGGCGCCATCGAAACTGGCGATCATCGCCGCCAGCATTTCGTCAGGATTCAGTTTCTCGATTTTGAGCGGGTGGCCCGCATGGTCGGCCAGCAGGGCGAAGAAGGTGAGCTGTGACCGGCCGTTTCCTTCGCGGAAAGCATGGATGGCATTTAGCTCTGCCAGGAAATGCGCGGCTTTGTCTGCGAACGTTTGCCTATCGAGATTCCGAAGGTAATTCGCCAATCGCAAGTTATCGAACAGCCTGATGGCTTGGCTTTCGATGTTTTCGGGAAAGCAGAATGGATTGCCGCCCTTTGCTATCCTGACGGTACGAACCTGTCCCGCCCAGTGATAGACGTCTTGAAACAGATGGTGATGGATAGCTTTGTAGTGTTCAAAGTCCATCGATCCGTCCGGTAGCGGCTCCTCCGCCCGGGCGCTGGAAATTTCTGCCTCAAACGCATCGAGATCGGCCTGATCATGCAGGTCGAGCTTGTTCACTAGGACGGTCGAGTTCTTGTAAGTATAGGGATCTTCGATCGCATCATACATGCGGTCGGTCAGCCCTTGCTGTGGCTGCGAATAATCGCGCGGCGGTGTTCTTCCGCCGTGAGGCCTTTGCTCCGCGCATCGCTGGCACGCTTTTTCATTGCCGCCGTGAGCTTGATACCCTCGACTTCGCTGATTTTGGCAAAGCGATCACTTCCGAGCACGAACCGGCCAGACTTCGCACCTTTTGCAACGTTCTTCTGTTTCGCCATAGCTGCAAGATTACCATGAATCGTCGTCAATAGCACGCACGGCGTGCGCTGGTGATGATTGGGAGAGGGGAGGCGAGCCGCCTACGGCGTCCCGATCCCCATTTCCTTCAGCGCAGCCAGCATCCGTTCCGGCGGCGCCATCTTGATCGCCAGCGCGTGGCCCGTCTCCAGCAGGCTCTTTAGGCTCGACAGGATAGCGAGCCAGCCGGCACGGCCGCCGGACAGGATGTCATCGCTGATGTCGCGGTCATGCGACTGCAGCATCGTCAGCTTGACCACGTCGCCTGCAGGCTCGATCTCGTAGGTCACGAGCGTCGGCCCGAGCTTTTCCACCAGCGCCGGCCAGTTCACGTTCCAGGTAACGGTCAGCTTCCTGGGCGGATCGCATTCGATTACCTCGCCGCTGATATGCTCCGAGCCATCAGGGGCGCGGGCGATGAAGGCGCCGCCGACCTTGAGGTTGGCCTCGATCGCAAAGCCGGAAAAATAGTTGCGGCTGAACTCCGCCGTCGTCAGTGCCTTCCATACTTGTTCGGGCGTGGCGGCGATGTAGATCGTATAAACGATCGCCGGCTTGAATTTCCCAACATCAATTTCTGTACGCTTACTCATCACGCTTCTCCAACTGCCGTTTCAACTCGCTGAGGGCTGCAAGTTTCCCGCGCTCGAACTTCCTGATCCAGCGTTCGCCGATCTGATGGATCGGAACCGGATTGATGTAGTGCAGCTTCTCGCGGCCGTGCTTCAGCGTGCCGACGAGGTTGGCCGCTTCGAGAATCCCAAGGTGTTTTGTGACCGCCTGCCGCGTCATGGCGAGGCCGTCGCAGAGTTCGTTCAGCGTCTGTCCGTTCTTGGCGTGAAGCCGGTCCAGCAGCGAGCGCCGCGACGCATCGGCAAGCGCTTTGAAGACTTCATCCATGGGTAAGATAATAGGCAACCAGATGGTTGCATGTCAATTGGAGTTTTTCGCGCCGCCATGCATAATGACCAAATCGCTCGCCCGCCGGAGTTCCCCATGTCCCTTCAAGCCTATCTCGCCTTTGTCGCCGCCTGCATCGCGCTGGCGCTGTTGCCGGGTCCGGTGGTGACGCTTCTGATCGCAAACGGCCTGCGGCACGGCACCCGCGCGGCGCTGATCAATTGCGCCGGCGCGCAGACCGGCCTCGCCATTGTGATCGGCATCGTCGCGGTCGGCCTGACCTCGCTGATGGCGACCATGGGCTACTGGTTCGACTGGGTGCGCTTTGCGGGTGCGGCCTACCTGATCTGGCTCGGCATCAAGCTGATCCGTTCGCCGGTCGAAGGCGTCAATGCCGACGAGCCGCCACCGCCGCCGCGCGGCGGCTTCTTCCTGCAGGGCTTTCTGGTGCTGCTCTCAAACCCCAAAGTGCTGGTGTTCTTCGGCGCGTTCATTCCGCAATTCATGGACATGGAAAAACCCCACCTCCCGCAGGTGGCGCTGCTCGGCATCACCTTCATGGTGATCGCCGCCTCGACCGACGCGGTCTACGCACTGTTGGCCGGCCGGGCGCGGCTGTTCTTCTCCAAGCAGCGGACGCGGCTGGTGTCGCGCATCTCCGGCGGCTTCATGATCGGCGGCGGCATCTGGCTGGCACTGACACGGGCAAAGTGACTGGCCATCGTTGAACCCGGGGGGGGGCGGCGCGTCTAATCGCAAGCCGTCTCTGGGGAACAAGCCGTGCTGCCCGATCTGCCGTGGTTCGTCTATGCGATGCTGCTGGCCCCGCTCGGGCTGCTCCTCGTTGCGGCCGCCTACAAGTCCCTGCAGGTGCGGGCCGCGCGCGAATGGCCGTCGGCTGCGGGCAAAGTGGTGGTTTCGAAAGCCGAGGTGCGCAAGGTCAAGGTGATCGACGGCGACAATTAACCGATCATTCGCCAGCGCGGATCAGGACAAGATGAGGCGCAGCAGCACCATTGATAGTGCGCCGATGGCAACTCCGAGAAAAAGGGCGAACCATACCCGATAACCAGCAAGCCACATCGATGCGAGCCTGCCCATCGAAAAGCCCCGCCCTCCTATTTGGGCCATCAGCGTAAGCATGTCGGAGCAAATCCACTCCTCAGCAATTTTCCCATCGGCAATTCGGTATAGCTCGTTGCTCTCGTATTCTATTTTCTTTCCTGTGGGTTGAATTCCAAGGAATTCGCCAGCATGCGTGCCTGTAAAGCGCACTCGAACTGCAACTTTGTCCTCACCAGCAAATATATCATCGATCTTTACTTGAATGTCTGGAAATGCCGAGAAGAGGATTTCAGCGTGCTTACGCCATGCGTCGGTTCCTCGTTTTTGATACGGCATTCCAGCTATATTTATGATGAAGTCTGACGGCATAAGCTTCACAACCGCATCCACATCCTTGCGCCCCAATGCTGAGAACGCTTTCCGGATAAGCTCGATGTTGGACTGAGGGGGGGAAGGCTGTGTAGTCATGGCTGAACTCCCAACGCACCATCCGTGGTGAAATGGCAGCGCGTTTTCTTTCAGGTGGTGTCATCGGTAGTTATGTCGATTCCCCCAAAGGGAAACCGGCAGTGCTTTCGGTCCAGAGTGGCGGCTGTCAACCCACCCAACAATGGTCGAGACATTACGCTAACCAGGCTGAACCAACAGCAGCGGTCGCAACACCACTTCAACCTCGACGAGGATCCGCGCCAGCCGTTCCGCCCACGCTATCTCGCCGGCCTGATCCGAGATCAAATCCTGACGGATTTCTATCCCCGTATTCATCAGCCCGCGCGCTTCGCCGTGCACGGGGATGGTGTAGTCGGTCTCGTCGCTGACCGCATAGGGCTCGTTGTCGCCGACCACGAGATCGCCCTCGGCGCGCAACAGTTTCAGCAAGAGCGGCGGCAGATTCGTGTCGCGGTGATAGAGCGTGCCGATGTGCCAGGGGCGCGCAATGCCGGCATAGACGGGCGTAAAGCTGTGCAGCGACACCAGCACCGTCGGCAGGCCGGCGCGCGCGCGCTGATCGATGATCTCGGCGATGCGCCGGTGATAGGGATCGAAGATTTGCGCGCGCCGCATCTCGGCGGCCTCGCGCGAAATGCCCTCGTTGCCGGAAATCGTGGTGGCTTCGCTGATGCGCGGGATCGAGCCTGCGACATGGGGCGGGCGGTTGCAGTCGATGATGAGCCGCGAGTAACGCTGCACGATCAGATGGGCGTCGAGATGTTTTGACAGCGCCTCCGCGACGCCGGCAATCCCGATGTCCCAGGCGATATGGCGCACCAGCTCGCTCTCGGGCAGGCCGAGATCGCCGAGCCCGCGCGGGATCAGCCTTCCATAATGGTCGCAGGTCAACAGGAACGGCGAGCGTCCCCCGGCGTTGAATTCGCGGACCGGAGGAACATCTTCGGAGCTGAGGAGTAGGGTTGTGTTGGCGGCGGCGTCCAAAGCGTTTTCCTTATTGCAGTGCCTATCGAAGCGGCACCCCGATCTACAATTGAGCAGTATTCGGCCTAGATTAGATGTACCAGAATCGATGATTGTTTGACGATGCCGCTCCTGACCATCAACCACAAGACCGTTTATCACTACAGTCGCCCGGTCGCGTTCGGCGAGCACCGCATCATGCTGCGCCCGCGCGACGGCCATGATCTGCGGGTGCTGTCCAGCAGCCTCGATATCGAGCCGCAGCCGATGCGGCTGCGCTGGATCCATGACGTGTTCGGCAACAGCGTCGCGATCGCAACCTTCGACGAGCGCGCCGAGACCTTGTCGTTCACCTCGACGGTCACGGTGGAGCACAATCCGGAGGACGAATTCGCGCTGACCGCGGACGATCCCGCTTATTTCTATCCGTTTCTCTACGACGACGAGGAGTTTCCCGACCTCCAGCAATTCATCACGCCACAATATGGCGATCCCAATGGCGAACTGTCGGGCTGGGCGCGGCAATTTCTCGACCCCGACGGGCCGACGCCGACCTTCAACATCCTGAGCGGCATGACCCATGGCATCCGCGAGGCGTTCCGCTATCGCAAGCGCCACGAGCAGGGCACCCAGCATCCGCTCGACACGCTGCAGACCGGCTCCGGCACCTGCCGCGACTATGCGCTGTTCATGATCGAGGCGCTGCGCCGGCTCGGCATCGCCGCGCGTTTCGTGTCCGGCTATCTCTTCATTCCCGGCGACCGCGCGCATGGCTATGTCGGCGGCGGCTCGACCCATGCCTGGGTGCAGGTCTATCTGCCGAGCGCCGGCTGGATCGAGTTCGATCCGACCAACGGCATCATCGGCACCCGCGATCTGATCCGCGTCGCCGTGGCGCGCGATCCGCGTCAGGCCATCCCGCTGCACGGCGCCTATCTGGGTTCACCCGACGCCTTTGCGGGGATGGAGGTCCACATCAGGGTAGTTTCGGTCGGCGACGAGCCGCGCGCAGCGCCGCAGGCGGAAAAGGTCTGAGCATGGAGATCAAGGTCGGATTCGAGATTTCGTATGCGGCCGTCCAACCGACGCCGATGGTGATCATGCTCTCGATCCATCCGTCGCGCTTTGCCGACATCGTCGGCACCGAGCGGATCACAGCCGGGCCTGACGTGCCGATCGGATTCTACCGCGACAGCTTCGGCAATGTCTGCGGACGGCTGGTGGCGCCCGCCGGCGGCTTGACGCTGCGGGGCGACGCGCTGGTGCGCGATTCCGGCCTGCCGGATGCGGTGGTGCCGACCGCGCAGCAATTGCCGATCGACCAATTGCCCGACGACGTGCTGCAATACCTGATGCCGAGCCGCTATTGCGAGACCGACAAGCTCACCGATGTCGCCTGGTCGCTGTTCGGAAACTCGCCGCTCGGGTGGGCGCGGGTGCAGGCCATCGTCGACTTCGTGCACAATCACGTCACCTTCGGCTACCAGCACGCCCATCACATGAAATCGGCGCATGACGTCTACGAGCAGCGCGCCGGCGTCTGCCGCGACTTTGCGCATCTGGCGCTGACCTTCTGCCGTTGCATGAATATCCCGGCCCGCTATTGCACCGGATATCTCGGCGACATCAGTATTCCCCGCGACCCCGCGCCGATGGATTTCTCCGGCTGGTTCCAGGTTTATCTCTCCGGCCAGTGGCACACCTTCGACGCGCGCCACAACGTCCCCCGGGCCGGCCGCATCCTGATGGGCACCGGCCGCGATGCCGCCGACGTCGCGCTGACCACCAGCTTTGGGCGGATGGACCTGGTGAAGTTTCTGGTGATCAGCGAAGAGGTCGTGCCGGCTTAGGGGACTCTCTCACCGTCATTGCCTGCGACAAACGCGAAGCGTTTGCGCAAGGGAGCGAAGCGACGAAGCAATCCATGCCTCTGCCTGCCCGCTATGGATTGCTTCGCTACGCTCGCAATGACATAGAAAGCCATGATCTCAGATCGTCTCTTCGTCTACGGCACGCTGATGCGCGGCTTCGACCATCCGATGGCGCAGCTTCTGTCGCGCAGCGCGGATTTTCTGGGCGAGGCCACCTGCCGCGGCCGGCTCTACCTCATCAAGCATTATCCGGGGCTGGTGCTGTCGGATGATCCCGCAGACATCGTGTTCGGCGAATTGTACCGCCTGCGCGACCGCGACGCGCTGCTCGGCGAGTTCGACATGTATGAAGCCTGCGGTGCCGGCTTTCCGGAGCCGACCGAATATCTCCGCCGCATGCTGCCCGTGACGCACGCCGACGGCGCGGCCGGCGAAGCGTGGACCTATGTCTACAACTGGCCGGTCACCGGCCTGCCGCAGATCGCCTCGGGGAAGTTTCTGGAGAGGTGATATCCGTGTCCCGGACGCGGTGCAGCCTAGGCGATGCGTAGCATCGTCCGGTAGCGCTGCTCCGCAGAGCCGGGACCCATTGAGCCACAACCATGGGCCCCGGCTTAGCAGCGCATCACTTCGTGCTGCGCAGCCTCCGGGGCACGAGATTCAATCACCCCGCGTCCAGCCGCTCGCGCTCCATGCGGATATCCACTTCGCGCTCAACATAGCGCCATTCCTCGGTGGCGCGCAGCGTGCGGACCAGTTCCTCGAATGCGTCGGCGTCGGCTGGCGCGTATTCGAACCAGGTCAGGAAGTCGAACGGCTCGCCGAGATCGCGGCAGTGATAGAGCTGCCGGGCGATCGCCGGCAGATATTTCAGGCTGTTGGCAATGTGGTGCGATCGGTCCTCAAAAATCTGCCTCCGCTCTTCCTGCGTCAGCTCCCACCACGTCGCCGATTTCTTGATCGGGATCAGCGCGGCATAGGTTGCCTCGGGGCGGCCGATCTCGGCTGGATCGGCATCAAGCCGTTTCTTTTCGTCACGCTCGGCATAGCGCAGGTGGCTGGCGACGCCGGCCAGCCGCCAGGAGGTCGGCGAGGGCATGATCGGCAGCGCGATCGACAGCGAATGCACGACCGACAGCGACGGCGTCGGTGCCAGCGACGCGCCCCTGACCGGCCCGAACCGCGTCACCCGCCATGCCCCGCTCCGGCCGCCTCTGAAAATCGTGAACATGAGGGGATGGAAGCGCGGAACCGGGATGGGATCAAGTATTCGCCGTCATTCCGGGGCGCTTAGCGCGAGCCCGGAATCCATAACCACGATCCGGAGTATGGATTCTGGGCTCGCGCCTGACGGCGCGCCCCCTGGTGCGCAATTGCACACCGGGGAATGACGCAGGAGAGGGCTGTGAATAGCGGCGAGAAGCCGAATAACCTTCGTATTTTACCGGCCCGTCCCTATATCCATGGTCGGTTGGCACGGCCCCACGATTCGGCAAAAAACCTAACCCATGCGCTTCACGCCCCAATTCCTCGACGAACTGCGCGCCCGGCTTCCGGTCTCGGAAGTCGTGGGCCGCCGCGTCAAGCTGAAGAAGGCGGGGCGGGAGTTCAAGGGGCTGTCGCCGTTCCAGCAGGAGAAGTCGCCCTCGTTCACGGTCAACGACCAGAAGGGCTTTTATCACGACTTCTCCTCCGGCAAGCACGGCGACATCATCTCGTTCCTGATGGAGACCGAGGGCGTCGGCTTCACGGAAGCCGTCGAGCGCCTGGCTTCCATGGCCGGCATGGCGCTGCCGGCCGCTACTCCCGATGCCGCGCGGCACGAGCAGCGCCGCAAGACGCTCCATGACGTGATGGAACTCGCGGCAAAATTCTTTGCCGACACGCTGGCGTCGCGCAACGGCGCCAAGGCGCGCGGCTATCTCGGCGACCGCGCGATCACGCCGGCGACGCAATTGCAGTTTCGCCTGGGCTATGCGCCACCGGACCGTTTTGCGCTGAAGGAGCATTTGGGCGCACAGGGCATCTCCACTGACGACATGGTGGAAGCGGGGCTTCTGATCGGCGGCGACGACATTCCCGTTCCTTACGACCGCTTCCGCGACCGCGTGATGTTTCCGATTACCGACGTCCGTGGCCGCGTCATCGCTTTCGGCGGCCGCGCGCTGGAAAAGGACGTTCCGGCAAAATACCTGAACTCGCCGGAAACACCGCTGTTTCACAAGGGCGACAATCTCTACAACCTCTCCACCGCGCGGCAGGCGACGCATAACGGCTCGCCGCTGATCGTGGTCGAAGGCTATGTCGACGTCATCGCCATGGTCACCGCAGGCTTTGCTGGCGCGGTGGCGCCGCTTGGCACGGCTTTAACGGAAAACCAGCTCGCGCTGCTCTGGAAGATGGCGGACGAGCCGATCCTCTGTTTCGACGGCGACCGCGCCGGGCAGAAGGCGGCGTATCGCGCCGCCGACCTCGCGCTGCCTGCTCTCCTTCCCGGAAAAAGCCTGCGCTTTGCGCTGCTGCCGGAAGGGCAGGACCCTGACGATCTCGCGCGCTCCGGCGGGCGCGGCGCGATCGAGGAAGTGATCGGAGCCGCGCGGCCGCTCGTCGACATGCTCTGGTCGCGCGAGATCGAGGGCGGCAGCTTTGCTACCCCCGAGCGGCGCGCGGCGCTGGAGGCGCGCATCAACGAACTTGCCAACGGCATCCGCGACGAGGTGCTGCGCCGTTACTATCGCCAGGATCTGGTCGATCGCCTGCAGCGCATGTTTGCACCCGACGGTGGCCGCGGCGGCTACGCCAGGGGCAATTTCCGCGGCGGAGGGGGAGGCGAATCAGGCCGCCGTTTTGCTCCCCGCAGCAGCTTCAACCCCGGCCAGGCCGGCCGATTCGCTCCCCAGGGCAGGCGCGGACCGGGGACCGGCGGCAGCTCCGTGATCTCGCCCGGCCCCTACCAGGCGGCCAGTCCCCAGCTCGCGACCAGCCCGATCATGCGCGGCCAGCGCAGCGCCATGTCCCGCCGCGAGGCGCTGATTTTGCAGTCCCTGATCAATCACCCCTGGCTCCTGCACGACCATCTGGAGGAAGTGGCCGCCCTGGAACTGGCCCATCCCGAGGCCAACAAGCTCCGCGCCGGTATTATCGCAGCCTTCGCCAACGACCATCACCATTCCCCTGATGTCGAGGAGCAGGCCGAGAAAATGCGGGCCGATCTCGAAGCGCGCGGATTAGGCGAGGTTCTTCAAAGGGTTGAGCGGGCGATCACGACCTCGGCCGTCTGGGCCACCAAGCCCGGCGCGGCCCGGGAGGATGTTTTGGCGACCTGGCAGCAACTCGTTGTCTTGCATCAGAAAACGCACGCCTTACTTAGGGAGAAGAAAGATGCCGAGCTGGCGTTGGGCGATGAGCCTACTGACGCCAACATGGCGTGGCTGAGGGACGTCAGCGCCCGGCTGGAGTCGGTTGACGGCACGGACGCCCTGATCGAGGGTTTTGGCGAGCTTTCGGGCCGGTTCCGGAAGAGCGTGTGATAAAAAAAATGATGCGGACGGCGGCGGCCGTGCCCGCAAAAAGACTCGCCAAATCCATGGTTTGGCGGCAAAAACAGGGTTAAGCGAAGCTTAATAGTCCGAGGGTTACTGTAAGGGCGCCGAAGGGCTATTGGCATAACACCGGCGATGGCGGGTTTAAGGGGTGGCGACAGTCTGCGCCGCCCTTTGCGCGTCCTACGCATGCGAATACTCAAGGGGCACAAGCGTGATCCGGAAAAGTGGATATCCGGTTTTCCGAAACGATCACGCGCTAAGAGCAAGGATCTAGCGGGTTGGCTTTTAAAACAAAAGACATCCTGCCGACGACTTCAGTAATTCAGAGGCGGGTGGCGTTGCGCGCCATCCCGCACGAGCGCGTTTCGGGAGCTTGATGAATGGCCACCAAGGCAAAGACGCTGCAGGTTAAAGACAAGGAAAAAGACGACAAGGCAGCGGACGCCCCTGAGAAGGATAGCCCCGACGCGCCGTCGCCGTTGCTTGACCTCTCGGATGCCGCGGTCAAGAAGATGATCAAGCAGGCCAAGAAGCGCGGCTTCGTGACCTTCGATCAGCTCAACGAAGTGCTGCCCTCCGACACCACCTCGCCCGAACAGATCGAAGACATCATGTCGATGCTCTCCGACATGGGCATCAACGTGTCGGAAGCCGAAGAGGCCGACGCCGACGAGGAAAAGGAAGAGGCCGACGACGACACCGACAACGAGCTTGTCGAGGTCACGCAGAAGGCCGTCACCGAAGTCAAGAAGTCCGAGCCCGGCGAGCGCACCGACGATCCCGTCCGCATGTATCTGCGCGAGATGGGCACGGTGGAATTGCTGTCGCGCGAAGGCGAAATCGCGATCGCCAAGCGCATCGAGGCCGGCCGCGAAGCGATGATCGCGGGTCTCTGCGAAAGCCCGCTGACCTTCCAGGCCATCATCATCTGGCGCGATGAACTCAACGAAGGAAAGATCTTCCTCCGTGACATCATCGATCTCGAAGCGACTTACGCTGGCCCCGACGCCAAGAACAACATGAACCCGGCGTTGATCGCCGGCGCCACTGCTGACGGCGCTCCCGCTGCCGACGCCAATGGCGCGGCCGCGCCTGCGCACGTCGCCCCGCCCGCCGCTCCGCCGTCTCCGACGCCGTTCCGTGCCGCGCCTGCGGGCGGTGCGGAAACCGAAGAGAAGGATCCGGCCGAGGCCGCCGCCGAAGGCGACATGGACGACGACGAGTTCGAAAACCAGATGTCGCTCGCCGCCATCGAGGCCGAGCTGAAGCCGAAGGTGGTCGAGACGTTCGACAAGATCGCCTCCGAATACAAGAAGCTGCGCCGCCTGCAGGAACAGGACATTGCCAACCAGCTGCAGAGCGAGTCGCTGTCGCCCTCGCAGGAGCGCAAGTACAAGAAGCTGAAGGACGAAATCATCGTCGAGGTGAAGTCGCTGCGCCTCAACCAGGCGCGCATCGATTCGCTCGTCGAGCAGCTCTACGACATCAACAAGAAGCTGGTCTCGTTCGAGGGCCGCCTGCTTCGTTTGGGTGACAGCCACGGCGTCGCGCGCGAGGACTTCCTGCGCAACTACCAGGGCTCGGAGCTCGATCCGCGCTGGCTCAACCGCGTCTCGAAACTTTCCGCCAAGGGGTGGAAGAATTTCGTCCATCACGAGAAGGACCGGATCAAGGAGCTGCGCCACGAGATCCAGTCGCTGGCCGCGCTCACGGGTCTTGAGATCGGCGAATTTCGCAAGATCGTGCACGGCGTGCAGAAGGGCGAGCGCGAGGCCCGCCAGGCCAAGAAGGAAATGGTCGAGGCCAATCTGCGTCTCGTGATTTCGATCGCCAAGAAGTACACCAACCGCGGCCTGCAGTTCCTCGATCTGATCCAGGAAGGCAACATCGGGTTGATGAAGGCGGTCGACAAGTTCGAGTACCGCCGCGGCTACAAGTTCTCGACCTACGCCACGTGGTGGATCCGGCAGGCGATCACGCGCTCGATCGCGGACCAGGCGCGCACCATCCGCATCCCCGTGCACATGATCGAAACCATCAACAAGATCGTGCGCACCAGCCGCCAGATGCTCAACGAGATCGGCCGCGAGCCCACTCCTGAAGAACTCGCCGAAAAGCTCGGCATGCCCCTGGAGAAGGTCCGAAAAGTCCTCAAGATCGCGAAAGAGCCGCTGTCGCTGGAAACCCCCGTCGGTGATGAAGAGGATTCACACCTCGGCGATTTCATCGAGGACAAGAACGCGATCCTGCCGATCGACGCCGCGATCCAGTCCAACCTCCGCGAAACCACCACGCGGGTTCTGGCCTCGCTCACGCCCCGCGAAGAACGCGTGCTCCGCATGCGTTTTGGTATCGGCATGAACACGGATCACACGCTGGAAGAAGTCGGCCAGCAGTTCAGTGTTACGCGCGAACGTATCCGCCAGATCGAGGCGAAGGCGCTGCGGAAGCTGAAGCATCCGTCGAGGTCGCGGAAGCTGCGGAGCTTTTTGGACAACTAAGCTCACGGGCATCCATCCAAATGAAAACGGCGGGCTTTGGCCCGCCGTTTTTGTTTCTGATCCAGCTCTCGCGCCGTCATTGCGAGCGAAGCGAAGCAATCCATGCCTCTGCTTACGGCGCGATGGATTGCTTCGCTTCGCTCGCAATGACGCGGATAGAGCTGTGTGTGCAGCCCTACTTCTTCTTCGCCCCAACCCGGCTGATGCTCTTGATCGCCAGCGGCGTGCGGCCGGATTTCTCGGCGATCTCGCGGTCCTGCTCCATGATGTAGCCGCGCGCCGGCTCGTCGCCGTCGAGTCCGCCGAGCAGCTCGGAGGGCACGCGCCGGTTGGAACGTTGCGAGTCGTCTTCATAAACGACGTTGAAGAAGGCGAATTCGCCTTTGGGATTGGTCCCGGGTTTCTTGGCCATGGGCGGCTTTTCTTCGATCAAGGCGACGTTGTCAAAGAAAAATAGCGGGCCTTGACTGGCCGTTCCGCGTGACGCCTGCCTTGCCGGCGCAAGCATCAAAACTCAGCGAAATCTGCAAATCTCCGCCTACCTTCGACCGCGATCCCCCGCCACGTTCCGCTTCGTGCATCACGCCCCGAACCAGCCTGCCGCTCCCCCTCATCCTGGCCCGAGCGCCGCCGCCATCTGGCCGCCGCTGCGCCGCTTCATCGCGATCGAATACCGGCTCGGCCGCTTCATGGCCCGCCGCCGCTGGACATCAGCGCTTTACGAATTCTTCCGTTTCGGCGTGAAGCAGGCATGGGCCTGCCTGTTCGGCGGGATCGCTGTTTTCCTGATGATCGCAACCTGGTGGTTCTATCCGGCGGCAACGTGGCTTCCGCGCTACGACTTTCTGTTTCTCTGCATGATCACGGTTCAGGTCGCGCTGCTCGCAGGGAAATTGGAGACATCGGACGAGGCAAAGGTGATCCTGATCTATCACGCCGTCGGCACCGTGATGGAGATCTTCAAGACGCAGGTTGGCTCCTGGATTTACCCGGAGCCGAATTTCTTCCGGATCGGCGGCGTGCCGCTGTTCTCCGGCTTCATGTATGCCTGCATCGGCAGCTATATCTGCCGCGCGTGGCGGCTGTTCGATTTAGAGTTCTCCCATCATCCGCGACGCCTCGGCCTGGCCGCGCTCAGCGTCGCGATCTATGTCAATTTCTTCAGCCATCACTACATGGTCGACCTGCGCTGGCTGCTGTTCGCATGGGCCGGCTGGCTGCTCTTCCGCACCCGCGTCCATTTCAGGGTTTGGCACCACCATCGTTCAATGCCGCTGTTGCTCGGGCTATTGCTGGTGTCGCTCTTCATCTGGTTCTCGGAAAACATCGGCACGTTCACCCGGATCTGGCTCTATCCGTCGCAGCGGCAGGGGTGGTCGATGGTTTCCGTCGACAAGCTCGGCTCCTGGTTCCTGCTGCTGATCATCAGCTACACGCTGGTGAGCCTCGTCAATGCGCCGCGGGACAGGCGAGGGGGTGAGCATGCGGCCAGCGTCCGGAAAAAATTCAATCGCATGCCGGATTTTTGGCATCCTCGACCGTGAGGAAAGTGATCGTGGCCGGTCCGATCTCAACCGAACCTGGCGGCGATGTCACCGCGGCAAGCCGCGGAAAATCGTCATTCGGTTCGAGCTCCAAAGCCGTTCCATTCAGCTTCACCTCGGCGCTTTGCAGATCATCCGCCGACAGTGTGTAACGCTCGCTGGCCACGGGCAATCGCAAGGTCACGGCGGCCGTCCTGTCGGTATTGATGGCCAGCAGCGTGACGGCCCTTCGCGCCCCTCGTCGGCAATGCGCGTAGAGGTGCATCCCATCGTGCACGCCGGCGTCGAGAACAATTGTGCCCATCAGCCTGCGCCAAAGCAGCGCCGCCCAATAGTTTGGCCGTGGCCGCAACGTCTGCTCGTCAAGCAGGCCATAATCGCTCGCAGCCAGCGTGTTATGCGCAACCATCTGGACGCCGGCTTTGGCAAGCCGGCCGAGTTGATCGAGATATCGGAACGTATCGAGGAAAGTGGAGGCCCAGGGATTGCCGCCGCAAGCTGTCTCGGCGGTTTCGGTCAGCCACATCGGCTTATCAGGCGCA
This sequence comes from Bradyrhizobium sp. SRL28, assembly GCF_018596315.1. Lineage (GTDB taxonomy): Bacteria > Pseudomonadota > Alphaproteobacteria > Rhizobiales > Xanthobacteraceae > Bradyrhizobium. The sequence goes on from NZ_JAHEAG010000014.1 coordinate 150,967, forward strand.
AATTCGTCCCTGAGCGATTGGTAGAACGCAAGCGTCCGGCCCGTGCTCGCCAGCCACGCTTCCGACAGCGCTGCCTCGGGCGTGGTTTGACCCGGAGCGCATCGTTGCGAGACTGCGCCGTAGTGATGATAGGAAAAGGCGTCGATGCCGGGGCCGGATGCTGCAAGCAAGTCGCGCGTGGAGATGAATCCGGAGCTGGACGGCCTCGATGATTGCGGCGCTGCTGTCTCGCCGATCGAACCGGGGCCCAGAACCATCACATCCGGTTCGCTCGCCTTGATGAACGCAGCAAAGGCTTTGAAGTCCTGCCCGTAAGCCGCCGCGTCGTAACCGTCAGGTGCGCCGCCCATCGCGGCCAGCGTCGGCTCGTTCATGAACTCGGCGGCGGCAATCCTGCCACCGACGGATCTGGTATAGGCGAAGAAGCGCCGCGCCTGATCGCTCTGCCATTGACCCGCTGCGTCCCGGGCACCGGGGCTCGTTGCCATCGAGGTCACGATCTCTGCGCTGACGGCGTGGGCAAAGTCGATGACAGCTTTCCAGCGTTCGCGGCTTAGCACCGCGCGGAAGCCGTTGGGCGGCGTGGAGGGCGCATCATCGCTTTCTGCAAAATAAGTGGTGTTGGCCCAGGTACCGCTGACGCGCAGATAGGCCGGCGCCAGCGCCGCAGCCAATGCACGCAGTCGCGGGTTCGACAGGTCGATAGGCTCCCGATACGCATAGAGGTCCGGGTTCGCACCCGTCGGGATATTCCCGGAATTATCAGCGCCGCGCGCTGACTGCGCTGCGGCACTCGCCTTGTACGGCTTCCAGAACCGTCCGCCGGTGACCTCGACCATTTCCAAATTGTACGATTGAAAACGCACGTCGATGGTACCGAGGCGGGGCAGTCGTGACGGGTCCACGGAAAGCGTTGGCGCCTGCGCGGCTGCGTCCTGGCTTCCCGCCAGCGCGGCAACCGCAATTCCCATTCCGACTTTGAAACCACTGGACCTGGTCATAGCCATTGTCCTTGGCACCCAAAGCGGGCGTCGGCCCACGCGTTGAAGCTAAGGCGCCACCAGCTCCACCCGCCGGTTCAGCGCGCGGCCGGCCTCGGTGGCATTGGAGCCGGCCGGCGCCAGCAGTCCGACACCCGCGGTGCGCAGCCGCGGCGCACCGATGCCGTAGTTCTTCACCAGCTCGGCGGCGATCGCCTCGGCACGGCGTCGCGACAGATCGAGATTGTAGGCGTATGGCCCCTGGTTGTCGGTGTGGCCGACGATGAAGACGCTGAGTGCGACCTGGGAGGTCAGCAGCTTCGCGATCTGCTCGAGGGTGGGGCGGCTTTCGGGCTTCACCTCGGCCCTGTCGGTATCGAAATAGATCCCGTAGAGCGCGATGCGGCCGGTCTCGCGGAGCCCCTTGGCCATGACAGAAGCGTCCACCATCTTGTTCTCGATCGCCTTTAGCTCGGCGACGACGAGCTGCACATAGATGTCGCGGTTGTTTTCGCTGACGATGAGGCTGGCGTAGGTCTCGCGGCCGGCGTCCACCTTGCGTCCCGCAAAATAGTGGTAGTTGAAACCGTCCACCCACATCTGCGGGATCGGCAGTGCGTCGATTGCTTCCGAAAAGGGAATGCCGCCGCAGGCATCGACGTCACAGGCAAGCAGCGTTTCGAATCCGGCCTTCGCCAGTTGGGTTTCGAAATTGCGGGACACTTCGAGTATCGAGGGGCCCGGATTGGTGCGATAGGCGATGCGCGTGATGCGGCCCTCCAGCCGCCGCGCATCGGTGGGCTGGCCGTCCTTGAACGCAGCTCCCTGCACCCGCGCCGCATCGAAATCCTTCACCTGATATCCCGTGATGGCGCTGCCGCCGAAGCGGCCGATGCCGGGATAATCTTTCGAGCCGATCACGTCGCGCGTCTGCGCGGCGGCGTTCGTCATCCCGACAAGCGACATAGCGAGCAGCAGGAGGACCGGCCTGAACAGTGTGCGCGGCAAGCTCATGGGAAATCCATTTGTTCGAGAAACGATCGAGGGGCGGGGTTAGGACGAAGTATAACTTGTAAAGGTCGCTCCGGCAGATCACCCGGTTCAAATTAGTCGCAATCATGGCCGTTTTCGGGGAGATTCTGCCCATGGGCTTTACCGCAACCCTCGAAGCAGGGCCAAGGACGTGCTAGAAGCCGATGCTTATTTGCAGTGCTCTCTAAGGAATGGCTTTTCCATGCTCCGCATCGCATTTGCTTTCAGCGCCACCCTGGCAATGTTCGCATGCTTCAACTCCCAGGCCCACGCCGCCCAATGCGGCAGCTCGTCCGCCGGCTACGCTGCCTGGAAGCAGGAATTTTCAGGCGAAGCACGGGCCAAGGGCGTCAGCGCCTCGACCATCCAGGCCCTGATGGCGACGAACTATGCGCAAGCGACCATCAATGCCGACCGCGGCCAGCGCAGTTTTTCTCTCTCGCTCGACCAGTTTCTTGCGAAGCGGGGTGCTGCAACCATCGTCGCGAAGGGGCGGCAGTTGAAGCAGTCGCAGGGCGCACTGTTCGCTTCCATCCAGCAGCGCTACGGCGTTCCGCCGGGGCCGCTGCTCGCCATCTGGGGAATGGAGACGGGGTTCGGCACCCAGCGCGGCAATCAGAACATGCTCGCCTCGATCGCAACGCTGGCCTATGACTGCCGGCGCTCGGCCTATTTCACCGAGCACCTTTACGCCGCGCTGCAATTGATCGACCGCGGCGCGCTCTCTGCCAGCCAGCGCGGCTCAATGCATGGCGAAGTCGGCCAGACGCAGTTCATGCCCAAAGCCATCCTCGCCTACGGCACCGGCAATCTCGAAAACTCGGCGAACGCGCTGATGTCGACCGCGAATTTTCTGAAAGCCCATGGCTGGCGCACGGGCGCGGGCTACCAGCCGGGTGAGCCGAATTTTGCGGCGATCCAGGCCTGGAATGCGGCGGGCGTGTATCAGAAGGCGATTGCGCTGATGGGCCGCCAGATCGACGGCGGGGAGTAGGGCCCAATTGCGTCGTCGTCCCTGCGAAAGCAGGGACCCATAACCACAGTCGGCAATTGTTGAAGCGAAGGCGTCAACCAGTCCGCTTTAACAACATCGGCCGCGGCGTATGGGTCCCCGCGTGCGCGGGGACGACGAGGTTTCGCACGCCGTTTTCCCATGGCATGATTGGCGCGGGACGTAACAAGGGATTCGCATGCGCATGTTTCGTTGGGCCATTTTCCTCAGTGCCGTCATCTGCTCCACCCCCACTTACGCCGCCCGCTGCGGCGGCGATTTCAACACCTTCGTGGCGGCGATGTCGCAGGAGGCTGCGGCGGCCGGGGTTTCGCAAGCCGTGATCAGCCAGGCGCTCGGTGGCGTCACGCAGGATCCGGCGGTGCTCGCCTTCGACCGCCGCCAGCGCGGCACCTTCAACAAATCGTTCGAGCAATATGTTTCCACTCGCGTCGGCCCCGGGCGGATCAACATCGGCCGGCAGATGCTGCAGCGGCACGGATCGTTGCTGTCGCGGATCGAGCAGAAGTTCGGCGTGCCGCCGGAGATTATCGTTGCGATCTGGGGATTGGAGTCCGATTACGGCAAGGGCGACATCGGCAAGATGCCTGTGATCCGCACCCTCGCCACCATGGCGCATGATTGCCGCCGCACCGAGCTGTTCCAGGGCGAACTGCTCGCGGCCTTGAAGATCGTGCAGCGCGGCGATCTCCCCTTGCGCGACATGATCGGCGCCTTCGCCGGCGAAATCGGCCAGACGCAATTTCTGCCGTCGTCCTACATCAAGTACGGCGTCGATTTCGACGGCAACGGCCACGTCGACCTCCGCCACAGTGTGCCCGACGTGCTCGCCTCAACCGCGAACTTGCTGCACGTGTCCGGCTTCAAGGGCGGCGCACCATACGGCGAGGGCACCGCGAATTTTGAAGCCATGCGCGAGTGGAACAGGGCCACGATCTATCGCAAGACGATCGGGTACTTTGCGGACAGATTGGTCGGGCGATAGCGAAGATTCGTAGGGTGGGCAAAGGCGCGTTAGCGACGTGCCCACCATCTATCACTGATCGCGCTGCCAAATGGTGGGCACGCTGCGCTTTGCCCACCCTACGGACTCGGATCAATGGAGGCGGCGCTCCCAGCACAGCAGCGACTCCGGCATCACGTCGAGCGCATGACACAGCTTTATCAGCTCGATCGGGTACAGCCGCGCGCGCCCGCGCTCCCAGCTCACGATCTGTGCCTCACTGTAGCCCGTCAGTTGGGCAAGCTCGCGGCGATCCATGTGGGCCTTGGCCATCGCACGCGTCAGGCGCTCGCCGATCCGTTGCTGCTTGGCAGCGTAATTCTCTTTAAGCATCACCGCGCCTCCCTCTGTCCCACTGAAGCCTACACCAAAATGTTAGGAGACGGCAGACTTTCCCGGGCCAAAGGATGCGCGCCACGGGATGAGGCCAAGGCGCTGCAACGGCCATTGCCCGACGATGCGATCAGGATCGTCGCACGAGGCGTGGATAAGGAAGACAAGGCAACCACAGTCTGAAGTTTGCGGCCGAACGCCCCCAACTTATGGCTGGAATACCTGAGGGGTAGTGTCGGACGTGGATCCGGGAACTGACCGCCAGCTCGATGGCGAATGCCTCTCTCACTTCCCCTTCTCGCCCGCCATCCTCTCGATCCGCTTCGCCAGCACCGCCCAGTACGTCCCCGGGCGAAACCGCTGCAGCAAATCCATGAACCGCGCATCGTTGCCGATCAGAATGCGCGGCTGGTTTTTCTCGATGCCTGCAATGATGCGCTGCGCCGCGAGCGGCGGCGTGGTCTTGGCGATCGCATCGAAACGGTCGATCGATTCGGCGCGGCGCGCATTGTCGGTGATGCCAGCGCCGGTGCGCGAGTTGCGCACGATGTTGGTCAGCACCCCGCCGGGATGCACGACCGACAGTTTCACCGGACTGTTCGCCATCGCCAGCTCATGCCGCAGGCTTTCCGAAAAACCGCGCACCGCGAATTTTGCGGCCGCATACGCCGTCTGGCCGGGCGGGGCGATGATGCCGAAGATCGAGGAGAGGTTGACAATATGCGCCTCGCGCTGAAGCGAAAGATGCGGCAGGAAGGCGCGCGTGCCGTGCACCACACCCCAGAAATTGATGTTGATCAGCCACTCCATCTGCGCCTGGTCGACCTCGTTGAAGGCGCCGAGCAGGGCGACGCCGGCATTGTTGATGACGATGTTGAGCGAGGGGTGGGCGGCAATGGCCGCGTTCGAAAATTCCCGGATCTGGGCGGGCTCGCCGACATCGACGCGGTGGGTCGTGACCTTGCGCGTGCCGGTTTTGCCGATCTCGGCGGCCACCTGCTGCAGCCCGGCCTCGTCGCGGTCGGCGAGCGCCAGATCGCAGCCGCGCGCGGCCAGCTCCAGCGCGAGCGCGCGGCCGATGCCGCTGGCGGCGCCGGTCACGGCGGCCGCGCTTCCAGATATCGCAGTCATGTCGGGAGAGCTCCTTGCAGGTCGAGAACGGGTTCCCGCAAACTTTCGCAAATTGGAACCGAACCTTAAAGTGGTTTCCGCGCTTAACGTCGACTACCCGACAAAATAGACATCACCAAACCGACGCGAATTCCAAGGAGGATCGTATGGGACAATCAAAGCCCTTCCGCGCGACTGCGCTCGTCGTCGAAGACGACCCGATGCAGCGCGACATGATCTGCCTGCTCTTGGAAGAGAGCGAGGTCGATGTCATCGAATGCGAGAGCGCGGAGGCCGCCGAGCTGGTGCTGGAGCGGGCGGCCGATAGTCTGGTCTTGATGCTGACCGACGTGCAGCTCGCCGGTAACATGGACGGGGTTGAGCTCGCGCACATCGCCAGGAAGTACAATCCCGACATAGGGGTGATCGTCACCTCGGGCAAACCGCTGCATCAGGAATTGCCCGATGGCGTCCAGTTCTGGGCCAAGCCGTGGACACCGCTCGACGTGATCCGCGAGGCGGAACGGATGGTGTATGAAAGGCGCCGCGCCGACGCGGCGCGTTCGTGAGCGGCCGCGCCGCCCTGCTTCCACGCCGGATGTCTTCGTGTTAATGGCAGGATATGACGCTGTCGTTTCTGCTGACCTCGTTGATCGTGGTCGCTTCCCCCGGCACCGGCGTACTCTACACGCTGGCGGTGGCGCTGACATCAGGCGCGCGGCCGAGCATCGCGGCGGCCTTTGGCTGCACGCTCGGCATCGTGCCGCAGATGCTGGCCGCCATGCTGGGATTGGCCGCGGTGCTGCACACGAGTGCCTTGGCGTTTGCCGCGCTGAAATGGTGCGGCGTGGTGTATCTGCTCTACATGGCCTGGCAGGCGTTGCGCGAGACGGGCGCGCTTTCGATCGACACGCGCCCCGCGGCTTCGGCGCGCTCGAGCCGCCGCGTCATCGTGACCGCGATCCTGATCAACATCCTCAATCCAAAGCTGTCGATCTTCTTCCTGGCCTTCCTGCCGCAGTTCGTCGCCGTCGACGAGCCGCACCCGCTGGCGCGGATGCTGGAATTGAGCGTGGCCTTCATGGCGATGACGTTTGCGGTGTTCGCGGTCTACGGCCTGTTCGCAGCCTCGCTGCGCGACCGCGTCATCACCCGCCCGAAGGCAATGGCTTGGCTGCGCCGGAGCTTCGCGGCGGGATTTGCCGCGCTCGGCGCCAAGCTGGCGTTTGCGGAGCGCTAGGCGGTTCAGCCGTAGCCCGGATGGAGCGAAGCGCAATCCGGACAGTCGTTCCGCTGCGATAATCCCGGATTTCGCCTCGCTCCATCCGGGCTACGTGTTCGCGCGTACCAAAACGAAAAAGGCGGACCGAAGGCCCGCCATTCTCCAAATTGCACCCGGAGTTGGGAGCCCGGGCGGAGCTGAGCACTCCACCCGGGCCAAAATTCACTTCTTCTTCGACTTCTTGGCCTTCTTCGCCTTGGCCTTTTTCGCCTTCTTCGCTTTCTTAGCCATAGTATCCTCTCAAGGTTTTCATGGATTGAAACGCGACACCGAGGCATGCTTGGCGGAGGGCCAGCCTCGCAACATCCTCGATGACAATCCCAGCAGATTCGCAGGCCCATGCCGCGTGCTGTCATGGCGTTGTCATCGCGTTATCCACAGTTGTTATGCATTTTGATGTGATTTTTCGCCGAAACGAGCCTCGTCGCCTCCGTTCGCATCGCGCGCATCATGCTTAGCGGTGTCCCAACGTCGACGATCTTCATCAATTCAAAACCACGGTTTGGATTGGCCGGCGGCAGTCAGGGTCCGTTAAGCGGCGCGGATGCACCTTTGTCCCGCAAGACGACGGGGATCGTCGTGGGAGGAAGGCTCGAGGCGGACGTCTTTGAGCGGTCGTTAGACAACAGGGGAGACGGGACGTGCGCGCCCCGGGTTCGCGATGCTGAGCGTTCCGACGCTTTGGACGGTGTTCGTCATCAATTTTCTCGCGCTGGGCCTGATCTGGGCCTACGTCATGCGCAGCTATCCGTCGTTCGAAGCCGCGCGGTTCTGGACCGGTTCGGCGTTCGTTGCGGCGGCCGGTGCGGCGATGGCGATGCTGCGGGTGGTTTTCCCGGACTCGCTCGTGCCTTTGCTGTTTGCCGGCACCGCATTGATCCTGGCGATCTGCCTGGCTGCGATGGGCATCCGCAAGTTTTTCAATCAGCCGGTTTCCTGGCTCGACACCCTGCTGGTCACCGGGCTTGGCGCGGCAGGCCTGTGCGTCTTCACGTTCGTCCACGACAGCGTGCCGGCGCGAATGACCGTCTTTACGATCGCCCAGGCGCTGCCGATGCTGCACAGCCTGAAGCTGCTGCTGTCGCGGCACGAAGGGCGCGTCAATCCGGGCGCCCGGCTGGCCGGCATCGTTACCATTGTCATCCTCGGAATTTTCGCAGCCCGGCTGCTCGGCGCGCTGACCAGCACGGAGGGCGGCTTCTCCTACATGCATTTCAGCCCGGCGCAGTCGGTCGTCATCCTGGTGCTGGTGTTCCTGTCGATGTCGCTGAACTTCGGCTTCCTGCTGATGGCGATGGACCGCCTGCGCAACGAGGTCGCGGATCTGGCGCTGCTCGACGACCTCACCGGCGTCGGCAACCGCCGCTATCTGCTGCAGCGCCTCACGGAAGAATGCATGCGCTCCGAACGCAGCGGTCAGCCCTTCGCGCTGCTGGTGATCGATCTCGACGGCTTCAAGAGCATCAACGATACACACGGCCATGCCGCGGGTGACGCCTGCCTGCAGCATTTCACGCTGATGGCGCAAACCCGGCTGCGGCCCGGCGACATGCTGGCGCGGACCGGCGGCGACGAATTCTGCATCGTGCTGCCGTCCTCGACGCTGCGCGAAGGCGCCATGATCGCGCGCCGCGTGCTGGAGGTCTGCCGTGCGGACGCCGAACAATGCACCGGCAACGATATTCCGGTCGCGGTCTCGATCGGCGTCGCGCAATGGGCCCGCGAGATGGGCGCCTATCCCGACCGCCTGATTGCTGCCGCCGACCATGCGCTCTACGACGCCAAGAAGGCCGGCCGCAACGGCTTTGCGACCTACGACCCGGCGCCGCCACTGGCGCCCGAACCCGCAAGCCCGCCAATGTCCGACATGGCTCTGCGCAAACGCGCGTGAGGCGTGCTACCTTTGGTCCGTCACTGGACTTCGAGCATGAATTTTCGCCTCGTCGCGGCCGCACTGTTCGTCCTCGTATTTCCCCCGTGCGCCTTCGCACAAACGCCTGACCTCGCGACAATCGCGCGCTCGTCGGGCACACCAGATATTCCCGGCCTGAAGATGGTGTGGCTGGCGCCGTGGGGCGAGCTTTCAAAAGCCCATCCCTGGCGCAACATCATCGTGCACCAGACCGAAGGACCGGCCGGCTCGGCGCGCGGCGGCGCGCAGGCGCAGTCGAAGAACCCGACGCGGCGCGGCGTCATGGTCTGGGTGGAGACCGACGGCACGGTGTACTGGGCGGTCGCCGAACATCTCGTTCCGACCCATGGCGACGGCGCCAACCGCAACGACAACAAGTATATCGACAACCGCCCGACCTATCGGAAAGTGGTCGGCAACAATTCGGTCGGCGTCGAATTCGCCGGCAACTATCCCGACGTGACGCGCGGGCCGACCGAAGCGCAGGTCGCGGCGTGGCGAATTCTGGTTAAGGTACTGCGCGCGCGATACGGCATCCCGCTCGATCGCGTCTACGCGCATAACTGGATCGACTACAAGGATGCGCGTTATTGCGAAGGCTGCGCGCTCGCCAAGATGGCGCGGGAGTGGGGGGACGAGTAGGGGCGAGCACTCTCAACGCGTCGTCCCCGCGAACGCGGGGACCCATACTCCGCGGCTGTTGTAGTTGGAGAAGAAAGATGACTACCGGCGTGTAAAATCATTACCGCCGCGGCGTATGGGTCCCTGCTTTCGCAGGGACGACGACGCGCTCGTTGAAACAACATCCGCCCAAAAACAAAAAGCCGGCGTTGCCGCCGGCTTTCGTCAACTGTTACCTCGATCGCGCGATCAGTGCGCGGCTTCGAGCGCTTCCGCTTCCTGCCGGGCAATCGTGCCCTTGACGGCCGACTGCACCTTTTCGAAAGCGCGGACTTCGATCTGCCGCACGCGTTCGCGCGAGACGCCGAATTCGGCGGCGAGGTCTTCCAGCGTCATCGGCTCTTCCGCCAGGCGCCGCGCTTCGAAGATGCGGCGTTCGCGCGGGTTGAGCACACCGATGGCACCGTTCAGCGCCTGCCGGCGATGATCGAACTCCTCGTGCTCGGCCATCACGGCTTCCTGGTTGGGCGAGTTGTCGACCAGCCAGTCCTGCCATTCGCCGGCTTCACCGTCGTCGCGGATCGGCGCGTTGAGCGACGCATCGCCGCCGAGGCGGCGGTTCATGTCGACCACGTCCTGATCCGTCACGCCGAGACGCTTGGCAATCAGCTTCACCTGGTCGGGGCGGAGATCGCCCTCGTCCAGCGCGGAGATCTTGCTCTTCGCCTTGCGCAGGTTGAAGAACAACTTCTTCTGGTTCGCGGTGGTTCCCATTTTCACGAGCGACCAGGAACGCAGAATGTACTCTTGTATCGACGCCTTGATCCACCACATGGCGTAGGTAGCGAGACGGAAACCCTTCTCGGGCTCGAACCGCTTGACCGCCTGCATCAGGCCGACATTGCCTTCCGAAACGACTTCGGAAATCGGCAAGCCGTAGCCGCGATAGCCCATGGCGATCTTGGCCACGAGCCGGAGATGGCTGGTGACAAGGTGATGTGCCGCGTCGCGATCGTCATGTTCGCGCCAACGCTTGGCGAACATGTATTCCTGCTGGGGTTCCAGCATCGGAAATTTGCGGATCTCGGCGAGGTATCTAGAAAGGCCGGATTCTCCATTGAGAACCGGCAGCGTAGCTGTACGGGCCATTGAGCGCCCTCCAGTGGTTCAGGCCCCCGATAGCGGCGGGCCCGGCAGGTGATCGCTGTGTTAAAGCCGACCAGGCTGCGATGTTCCGCGCTGGATATTCAGCGCACGTGCAACATACACCATTCCGGGGTTAATAGGGAAGGAATGCTGACGTCACGTCCCCGTGTGGCTGCTATAACCTGTTGTCATATCATGGCTTTTCTGAAAAGGCTGCGTCATAGCGCCGCTTCCAGCGCGCGTTGCAGGAGGAGCAAATCCTCCGGCAAAGCCGCCTCCCAATGCAAAAGTTCTCCGGTTCGGGGGTGTTCCAGGGCGAGCAGATAGGCGTGCAAGGCCTGCCGGCCGAGCGCGGTGAGCGCATCCTTACCTTGGCCGCCGAGGTGGCCGGCCTTGGTCTTGAAGTGCGGGCCATAGACGGCATCGCCCATCAGGGGGTGGCCGATATGGGCGAGGTGCACGCGGATCTGATGGGTCCGCCCGGTCTCGAGCTGGCAGGCCAGAAACGAGGCGACCGGCTTGCCGTCGCGCCCCTGATACGCCGCCTGCAATTCCCAATGCGTGACCGCCTCGCGTCCGCCCGGGCGCACCGCCATCTTTTCGCGGGCATAAGGATGCCGGTCGATCGGCGCGTCGACCGTGCCGCGCTGCCGGCCGGGCACGCCCCAGATGAAGGCCATATAGCCGCGCTGCATCGGACCGGTGCGGCCGTGGTCGGCGAATTGCGCGGTCAGCGATTGATGCGCCTGGTCGTTCTTGGCGACCACCATCAACCCGGTCGTGTCCTTGTCGAGCCGGTGCACGATGCCCGGCCGGCGGACGCCGCCGATGCCGGAAAGGCTGGCGCCGCAATGGGCGATCAGTGCGTTGACCAGCGTGCCGCTCTCGTGGCCGGCGGCCGGATGCACGACCAGCCCCTTCGGCTTGTCGATGACGATGATGTCGTCGTCCTCATAGATGATGTCGAGCGCGATATCCTCGCCCTTCGGCTCCGGCGCCACCGCCTCGGGGACGTCGATTGTGATCGTATCGCCGCGCGCGACATGATAAGCGGGGTCGCGGATGGGGTCGCCCCGGGCGGTGACGGAACCGGCCAGAATCAGCGCTTTCAGCCGCGAGCGCGACAGTTCCGGGCGAAGCACCGCGAGCACGCGGTCGAGACGGGGCGACCCCTCGTCGCCGCCGACGGTGACCTCCAGCCTTTGACCGCCGTTCGATGAGCCTTGTTCCTTCATGTTTGAAGCATGATCCTTTCGGAAAACCGGTTTCCACTTTTCCGGATCATGCTCTAAAGAGCCCTGCATGACCGATACCGTTGCGCCCGAACCGACCCCCGAGCAGGCCGCGCTGATGGCGCGGGTGCGGCGGATGATGCTGATCGCGGGCCTGACCTCGGCGCTGGCGGTGGCCGTGGTGCTGACCGCCGTCGGGTACCGTCTTTACCGTGGCGAGGGAAGCCCCGCGGCCGCCGCGACGGACATTATCGCAACCCTGCCCAAAGGCGCCCGCATCGTCTCGACGGCGGTGGCCGGCGAGCGGCTGGTGCTGACGCTGGATATAGCCGGGGTGACCGAAATCCGCACGTTCGACGCCAAGACGCTGAAACCGGCGGGAAAGCTGAAATTCGTAAACGAGCCCTGATGCCTGTGCGATCGGCCCAAAAAGCCCAGGGGCCGGCTCGGGACGCAGGGCAACAGGTTTAACCCAACCGTGCGAAGGCCTTCAGACTTGCCTTGCCCGCCGCACATTTCGCGGCTATTCCCTGAGGCCAACGCTCCCTTCGTCTAGCGGTTAGGACGCGGCCCTCTCAAGGCTGAAACAGGGGTTCGATTCCCCTAGGGAGCGCCAGCCATCTATCCTTCATCTTGAATTTCCTTCTGTTTTTGCACGTTTCCCCAAACTCTCAGTTCGGGTTTGGGGTTTTCTGTTCGCTTTGTGATCTTCAAGCTTCACGATTGCACGGCGACCACCGCGGCGGCGATCAGCTTCGCGCGTGTAGCGCTCTGCTTCAGCGAGCGAGAGGTGACCCATTGCGGCCATGATCTCATGTGCCGTCGCCCCAGCATCGGCCAGCAATCTCCCGAACGTTTTGCGAAGGCCATGTGGCTGACACTTCAGGTCGGAAATGCCGGAAGCTTTGATTGCGTCGCGCATCCACCCACTGAAGCCATCGACCGTGAATGGTTTTCCGTATTCGGTGGTGATGATGCAAAAGTGAACGCGCTTCAGGGCGCTGAGAGCTTGCTTGAGCGATATAGCTTTCTCGACCGCGACAGAAACTCCCGTTTTTTGTCGCGTGTACTCGAAGTCGTCGGCATCAGCCTGCACCCAGGTGGTCAGGTGCGTGTCAGCACGCGCAGTGCCTACGTTTAACATGAGCTCGTAGGCCGCGCGCTGCTTCGTGCCGATGGCCCAGCGGCTTTCAAAGGCCACTAACTCAGCATCCGTCCATGCGCGGATTTCCTTTGACCGGCCGCGTTTGATGCCTTCGGATGGATCGGTCGCAAGCCACTTCAAGTCCATGGCATGGCGGATAAGAATGCGGAGCTTCTTAAGTGTATCGATTTTTGCGCCTGGCTTGTTGTGCAGCGGTTTGAGAATCTTTTCATCAATCCGGTCCTTCGTCAGGCCAGCGACGGCCCGGTGACCGTGGTCACGGCGAATCTGATCCATACGGCTGCGATAGCCTGATTTGCTTCCTTTGCCGAGCGAGGAAAATGCGTCGCTGTTCAAATATGACGTTACGAGTGCGTCGATCGAGCGGGCCGCCACGACCTTCGTGGGCCGTGCCGCAATTTCACCGGTAACAGCGGCAGCGTATGCGATCTTGAATTCATCTGACGTCGGGTCGCTGGGCAACTTGCTCCGTGGACCTTTGCCAACACGATAGGACAGATAGACATGCCCCTTGACGACATTTCGCTCAACGTTCGGAGGCAACTTTCGACGCATAGCTAATCGTCCCAACCGTCGTTAGCCGAGCGAGTATCTTCGCCATCGATTGGCAGGTGATCAACGGCCTGATCCAGCAATCGGACGTCCCAAGCCTTCCTACCGGCGGTCAGCCAACGGGGCTTTGGCATCGTTCCACTGGCCACCATTGCGTCGAAGGTGTTCGGCGAAACAGAAACATACGCCGCGGCTGCGTCCCGGCCGATTAAACGCGGTGCCAGTGTAGGGGGGAGTGCGGTTGCGCGAGTCATCGGTCCACCACTGCAACCGTCGCGGTGCTCAAGTTGTTTGCCTTTCTCTCCCGAATTTTTGCCGTCATTGCTCAGTCTCATGCAAAGTCACGAAAAGCCGGATCGTACCGTTCAAAGGCGAGGTCGGCCCTGTCTGCTCGATCGCTTCGCGTAGCCGAACCGATCTCATTTCGATTGGGCGCCAACATCGAAGAGCTGTGCCAGAGACCAGAGCGTTCGTATTCCGAATGATCTTGTTTGTGCGAAGTCGATTTGAACGTCGAGGGGTACTATCGGTTCGCCATCATCGATCGTTCGAAAATAGTGAAGCGCTTCCGCGAACTCAGGCTCCGATGAATTTTCAGTGGTCCGCTCGATCGTTACAGTCGCTCTTGATACAGGGGCGTAAAGATCGACGTGGACATTGATGTGATGAGGATACTCACGCTGCGGCGTCATGAGACCATTGCCGTCAGCGAGCAGCGCTCCTTTCGATAGACAAGTGATTATCCGCGAGAGAGCCTCCAAGAGTGTGTGCCCATCAGGGAGATCGCGCAGCGAGACAATATTCCGCCAACTCTCGAGTTTCCCTTGCGGCAAATGGACAGCGTGTAGGTTCGCATACGATTGGTAGTTGGCGATGTTGATGGCCGGTCCGGAGATCGGTGTAGCGGCAACAGCAATAAGTAAAGCTGCGGCGTCCCTTGGCGATGCCATTGCTGATCGGCCACGTCCCGAGATTTTTCGCTGTCCATTAATGACTAACAGCCTGTCCTGCTGCGCGACCGTCTTTTTCGGGAAAGACAATCTCGTGGAAATCACGTCGATAATGTCAGCTGGTGTCGGCAAGCGAATCTCCTCATTCGAGTAAAACTCAAATGGCGGGGAATGTCCAGTTCATTCGTGAAAAACTCAAATGGTGCAGATATGGCTCTGAAGGTCATAGGTTCAAATCCTATCCCCGCAACCAACTATCGTACTGATAAATCAGCATTAATTTGAACGGCCGCCCTTCGAGGCGGCCGTTGCTTTTGAAGAATCGCCACCGAGTCGCCACGCGAGATGACATTTTCGAAGACGTGGGCAATCGAGAGCAGGGAGCTGCAGGTTCGATCCCTGCCGCCCCAGCCGCCCATTCATGCGTTTGGAGGGTTCGATCGCGACTGGCGCCCGATCGGACGCAGTCACGCTAGCAAACATCCCAGCTATTTGAATTGTTGGGACAGGCTCTCTAACGAAGGCGGCTATTGTGCTGCTCTAGCCCTTGCCTCGAAGCGTCTTTAGGCTGGCGAGCACCGCTGTCGAAAGCTCGGCGTTTGTGGGAGAGACGGTTATGCATTGTCAATTTTTCTCGCCCAGAATAGCCAGTTAACGAGCGCGCCGCCGCTTATGTTGATTGACGATCCTATAGCACATGTTGATGATTTGAACGCCTTGTCCTTTCTAGACCATCTCAGGGAGATTGCGGTTCGAGGTAAGCGTCAGATATTCTTTGCTACTGCAAACGATAAGTTAGCGACTCTTATCGAACGAAAGTTCGATTTCTTGGGTAATGACTTCAAGAAGATCGCGTTGAACCGCGGCATGTGACGGACGGGTGGATATGGCTGCGCGAGCCATCCACGCATGTCGTGCGGCCTCTAACGGAAAAGTCTGACCAGCAGAAAGTCGCCGAAGCCGAAGTCGAGAGCTTTCGGAAGGAGCTTGGCTCGTTTGTCGTTGCCGCTGAAACAACTCGAATGGCAATGGTGTTTACGGACGCAACGAAGCCCGACGACCCGATAATTTTTGCCAACGACAGCTTTCCAAGGTCGGCCAGCATGTCTTCAATCATTATAAGAACCAGCATCACGTCGCTGGGTTATGGGGACGTAGTAATCAACGGCCGCGCGCGGCTGATCGCTCCGCTGCAGGCCGTCAATGGTCTCATGATGTTCGGGATCACCACGGGTCTTTTCATCGCTGCTTTCCAGCATGCCGTCAAAAAGTGGATCGAGACGCATCGGGATAGCGCGAGGCATTAGGTTAACATGCCAATCCCGGAAGATGGTGCTAGTCCAGCAGCAACCCGATATGCTTGATGCGTGGGGCTGGAACTGAGATGCATGGGTGGCCTTATGTACATGTTCGTTCGAAAGTACACCAAGGTTCGTTCGGTTGCGGATGCTGCCCGCCGCGCCAAAAGTGGGATCGGTCAGATCCTAATGGAATCGCACGGGTTCAGATCTTATTATGTACTGGATGGCGGCGAAGGCGTCGGCGTCGCTGTGATGATATTTGAGGACCGCGAAAGCGCCAATGCGGCGAACGATAAAATACTGGAGTTTGTTCAAGCAAGCCTGCATGACCTTGATCTTGGAGACCCCGAAATCATCGCCGGGGAAGTTTTGGTGAATATAGAATCTGATGCGTAATTATTCGTAAAGGCTTACTCATCCGCTGCGTGCGCAAGCACAGCGTCGAGAGGCGGCCGCAGCGCTTGCCAACAAGAAAAGCGTGTTCATTTTTACCTTTGCGCGTGAACGCTAAGTCTTCACTCAGAAAATTATCCAGAGGAGTGCACGCGCGTTTTCTCGTCTTGGCACTTAACGGACGTCACCGTTGTCGTGATGAATGTCCGCTTTTAGCGTGATAAAGCAGACGTAGGAATTGAGCTAGCGGACTTCCTATGATCGTTTGTTCCTGCAACGTCCTAAGCGAAACCGAGGTGCGAGCTGTCGCCAACACTGCGACGCGCCGAACTACCAGCTATGTCTATAGCTGCCTTGGCTGCAGAGCTCGGTGCGGTCGCTGCGCCCGCACCATCCGAGAAATCATGGACGAGGTATTTGACGGAGCGAAAGTCGGTCGTGCGGATGGCGGCGCCGTACTCGCTGCGCCGGCGGACAAGCAGCCCTAGGCTTCATGGTGCCGCCATCCAGTGGCATCACGTGCTCGTGCTGCTGGGAAGTTCAGAGTAAATTTTCTAGGGTTTGAACCATGGCCAGAACAGGAGCGTGGTTATGAAGGGTGAAGCAAAGGTCGTCGATTTTCTAAATAAGGCGCTGCGGCATGAATTGACCGCGGTCAACCAATATTGGTTGCACTACCGGCTGCTCGACAATTGGGGTTACAAGGATCTGGCCAAGCAGTGGCGTAAGGAATCGATCGAAGAAATGGAGCACGCTGACAAGCTGGTCGTGCGTATCATTTTCCTCGAAGGTTTCCCGAACCTGCAACTGCTCGATCCCCTGCGCATCGGCCAGGACGTCAAAGAGGTGCTTGACTGCGACCTGGCGGCGGAGATTTCCGCCCGCACGCTCTACCAGGAAGCCGCCACGTACTGCCACGCCGCGCAGGACTATGTGACACGCGACCTGTTCGAGAAGCTGATGGCGGACGAGGAACACCACATCGATTTCCTCGAAACGCAGCTCGATCTCGTCGACAAGCTCGGCCTTGAGCTCTACGGGCAGAATCATATCGGCAAGATGGGCGAGGGCGACGACTGATAACGCTGAAGTTTTGCGGCCACGACGCGCGGCTTCTTGAGCATGGGTCCACTCCTCAAAATGGGTCCACTCCTCAAATATCGTTTGTCGATAGACCATTATCTATCTGGCATTTTCGCGCGACAACAAGACGCTACGTCGACCGGTGGCGTCTGTTTAGGGGGCCGCCAGTTTGCAACTCCAGGTGATCGAATAGCGATGCTATTTGCTGCGGTGCATGAGTCCGGTTGTGGCACCTTTTAGACATGTTCACCGGCCCTGACGACGTCCGTTTACGGGGGAAGACCGGAAGTAGTCGGCCGACGGCCAAAGTGACGCGATTGACCCAACTCGGACCTCCCGAGTTGCCGCACGCATATTGCCGCCGTGCCACGGGCACAGCAAATGCCGCTTGGGGCAACAGGGCCCTCCCGCGATTACCGCTCACAGGTCCGCAACAAAGTGCTAGGCTCCTCGTTGCCCCAGCGACGAAATTTTGCCTGGCCGTTCGGAGGGCGCTGTGACGGAGCACCGGGTTCAAAGGCGACTAGCGGCGATCTTGGCCGCCGACGTGGTTGGTTATTCCGCGCTCATGGAACGCGCTGAGGAAGCCACCTACGCTGAGTTCGAGCGGGTCAGGCGAGATTTGATCGAGCCCGGCCTCTCCCGCCATGAAGGGCGGCTTATCAAGACCACGGGCGATGGAGCGTTAGCCGAGTTCGCCAGTCCTTTGGCCGCCGTCAGGTGCGCGCTGGAAATACAGGACAGTCTCGCATCGGGCAGCCATGGCTTCAAGCTGCGCGTCGGGATCAATCTTGGTGACGTAATCGTTGGGACCGACGGCGACCTCTTTGGAGACGGGATCAATATTGCGGTCCGGCTAGAGGGTCTCGCCGATCCAGGTGGCATCCTGATCTCTGGAAAGGTCCACAGCGAGGTCGAAGGCAAGTTGGACGTTGGCTTCGAGGATCGCGGCGACCTTCAGCTCAAGAACTTTTCTAAGGCGGTCCGCGCCTACGCTATATGCGCAGGAGCGCATGGCGCACAAACCGAGCAGCAAAGTGCCGCCCCTCCGCTACCGGACAAGCCGTCGATCGCCGTACTGCCGTTCGAGAATATGAGCGGCGATCCCGATCAGGAATATTTTTCGGACGGAATGGTTGAGGAGATCACGACGGCGCTTTCGCGTTTCAAATCGTTGTTTGTAATCGCTCGCAATTCAAGCTTCACTTTCAAAGGCCGCGCCGTCGATATCAAGGAAGTCGGACGAAGGCTCGGGGTGCGCTATGTCCTAGAGGGGTCTGTGCGCAAGGCGTCGGGGAAAGTTCGTATCACAGGGCAGTTAATTGATGCGATTACCGGCGCACACATTTGGGCGGACAGGTTCGAGCGCGACCTGACAGACGTTTTCAGCCTGCAGGACGAAGTCACGGTCGCCGTGGTCTCGGCCATTCAGCCAAAATTGCTTCAAACAGAAATTGCAATGGCGACGCGGCGGCGACCGGCGAACCTCACCGCCTATGATTTTGTTCTTCGGGCCATCCCGCATTTTCACTCGACGACCGGCGAAGGGTATGCCGAGGCGATAAGGCTGGCTCATCGCGCCTTGGAACTGGATCCTCGGTTCGGCTTTGCCGCCGCCATGGCAGGCGCTTCTCACATGAACAACGTCATCTTTGGTCATGCCGTCGATCCTAAATTCGAACGCAAGGAGGCGGTTCGGCTTCTTCGCCTGGCACTGGACGTCGATCATGATAATGCTGAAACGCTGGCGTGGGTCGCCATAACCTCGGCGTACATGCACGGCGATCGTGAAAGCGAGATCGAAATCGTAGACCGGGCGGTCGCGCTGAACCCGAACTCATTTGACACATGGTACAGCAGGGGCTGGGTCTATTCAGTTGCCGGGCTACCGGAGGAGGCGCTGCGCAGCTTTGAACGTGCCATCCGCATGAGCCCGGTAGACCCGCGGCTGAACATGACGTTTGTTGGGATAGCGACGGCCCTTATAGAGCTTGGTCGTTTTGACAAGGCGCTCGTCGCCGGGAGGAAGGCCCTTCGTCAGAACCCCGCCTATGGGGCAGCTTACCGCTGTCTCGCGTCCGCTTTCGGTCATCTCGGACGTGACGCGGAGGCGCGCGAGGCGGCAGCTCGTCTGCTTCAGGGCGATCCCGCCTTCACAATATCCGCGAGGATGGGTCGGGTCAGACAATCACACGTGAAGCTGTTGATCGAGGGGCTTCGGAAAGCGGGGTTGCCCGAGTAGCTCTCCAATGCCCACAAGGTGATCGAATGGCGGCGCTCTGCTGCGGCGCATGAGTCCGGTTGTGGCACTTTTCGGACGTGTTTCAACACGCCGACGACGTCCGTTAACAGGGGGCAAAGCGGACCTCGCGCTCGGGTGCGTCGAGGTCTGAGTCTGACTTTTCTGAAGTGCTGCGAGGGCGCGACGAGGCTCGCAATTGATGAAGAAGCAGAGGTCTGGACGGCCTCCAGCTTAGGGCCGCGGCTCACTTCGCGACATCAACCTCGTGGGTGTGATCTTCATGGGCATGTGGCTCGAGGCCCGGCATGGGCGCGCCCGTGAAATAACCTAGAGCGCCAGGATGCAGCGGGATGCGCGAGTCGGGTGGCTCGGAGGACGAACCACTCGGCAGCAGCAATTCGGGAAGGGCGCTGCGGCTCTTGTCCAACGCTTCGGCGATCAACCAGGCATGGCGTGCTGCAAAGTCGTCGCGGCAGACGAACAAATACTCTCCGATGCCGACGACGGTGAACAGCTTGACTGGTCCGTGCTCGGCGAAGGGGGGCCTCCCTTGTCGAAGGGCTGCCGCATCATCGCGCCGCATCAGCGCGACGTCCAACTGCTGCGAGCTGATCAGGCTGGCGATGCGCTCCTTGTGCGGCGCCCTGCTCACCTGAGCCTTGCTGCTCGGCAAGCGATCCGCGAGGACCTCAGCTACCCGCTTGCCGAGCTCGAACGAGGGAGGATCGGCGCGCGAAGTCAGGATCAGCAGGTGGCGCCGGCGGTAGACGCCCCACTGGCCATAGGGTGCGTGGCCACAAAGGAACATGGCTGCGGCCCCGGCCTCCGCCGTTCGGAGGAATTCCCGGCGGCTCGGCCTCCCGCCTACCTCAGGACCTTCGGTCTTATGCCACACGCTACTTCCTGCGGAATATGGTGGTCGGCAGGATGGCGGAGACTGCGTAGTTCGGCACGTCGACGACATTGCCGATACGCAGGTCGGCGGCCACGCTCGCCACGACATATGCCTGCTCCGGCGTGAGGCCCTTCTCGCCAACCATCCAGTCGATCAGCTCGATCAGGGCGTTGCGCGCCGCCAGCATCAGATCCTCCGAGAGGTTCTCGAGCGGGCCGATTTTCTGGCTGTCGAGGTAGGTATGGTAAGGCGGGATCTGGCCCTTGGCTTTCAGCGGGAAGCCGGTGGTGGCGTAGAACTCGGTCGGCGCCAACCGGATGAGCTGATCGCCGCCTTCGAAGTGCGGGACTTTGACCTTCGCGGCTTGCGCCTTGCGGATCTCGGTGACCAGCGTGACCGTCGCCCCCATCTCGATCGCAGTGCCGGAGACCTCGCCATCGCCTTGCGCGAAATGGACGTCGCCGACGAACAGCCCGCACCCGTCCACGAAGCAGGGCAGCAGCAGCGTCGTGCCCACCACCATCTGCTTGATGTCCATGTTGCCACCGTTCTCGCGCGGCGGAATGGTGCGCAGGCACTCATTCTTGCTGCTTCCGTTCTGACCGCAGACATCGCTCGGCAGCGCACCGAGCGGCTGCGGAGTCAGCACGACGCCACCCGCGCTCTGCAGCGCCGCCTCGCGCGCGAGGATCGTGGCCACCTCGGGCTGGCCCGGCAGCACCCCGACCGTGCCCATAAATCCGTTAAAGGGGATGACGATGCCCGGGATCTGGTCGGAGACCGCCTCCTTGCGGTTGAGTTTCCAATTGGCGATGAACGGCTTGGTGAAGCGATCGCGCAGGAAACCGAAGCCCGGGACGATCACGGTGTAACCGTAGTCGTCCGGCTGTACGTCGAGAAGTGTCACCGCCAGTACGTCGCCGCGCTGGGCACCCTCGATGAAGACCGGGCCGGTCAGCGGATGGACGAGATTGAGATCGGCCGCCGACACATCCTCGGGCTTGGAGCCGAGGTTGAAGTCGGAGTCGAAGGCGTCGCGCGTTTCAAAGACGATATGCTGACCGGGGTTGGCGCGACTCACCGGCTTGATGGCCGGGTGCATGCGGTTCATGCAGTTCTTGTCGTCGACGCAGTGCGCGCCGGTCTTCGCGACGCGCACAACCTGCCACGCCTTAACGGACGTCGTATCCGCATGCGCTGCGGTTGCGCTGAGCAGCAATGTTGCGGCCGCAGTGAGGATCCAGAATTGCCCGGATTGCATCATTCGCTCCTCCCTCAGCAGAATCGTGACCCTATTGTGGTCAGGACGACGATCGGCAACGCCTTGGGCGCCCGGCGGCACGATGAGGAGATCAAGATCTCGTCCTGACGACTGTCCGGCGAAGCTACTCCCCTTTGGGGTAAGTGCCAACCGCCATGGGTCGAAAGGGCGGAAAAACAACGGCCTCTTCACCGCCATGGCGGTTCTTGTCGGTCCAGCATTTCCTTGTCCTCAAATGTGCAGCGTTTTCAGCGTCGGCGCTGATACGACGGACATATCCTTCGCGGTCAGATCACCGAAACGAACGGCGCGAGACCGATCAGCAACAGGGCGACGCCCGTGGCGCCTTCCAGGAGGCGGGACAGATGGGCTAGGGATGCGCCATCCGGGTCCAGCTGCGCACGCACCATTCGCGTGCGAAGATCGTCAGCAACGCAACGACGCAGAGCGTCAGGGCGACGCCCAGCAGCATCGCGGCGGCGAAAGCAACGCCGGCCGCTGGGACACCGTTTGCCAGGGCGTAGACCATCGCGAACAACGTGAGGCGGGCACGGTACGAGACCCGCCACAAGAACATCGTCGGCATCAAGCCGCTCCTGGTGGCAATCCGGGCGCGAAGAGCTCGTGCTGTTATGCGCATCGTGTGACTGTTCAGGTCGCTCAGCGTGGCCCGCGCTTGCGCCCGGGTTGACTCCGGACTCGATAAAGCAAAAATATTCTCAGACCGTCGTGTCGACGCGGATCGTCCCCGGTTGCGTGCAGTTTTAGGGGAGGAAAAACGTTTTTACACAGTCTGGACCCAATGCGGACATGGCGCAGCCGCACCATTACGATCAACAGAAGGCGCTCCACCGCCGCGCGCACGCTACTCGGGCCGGCGAAGGCCGGGCTGGAGCGCGGTACGCGCGTTTATTGAGGAGGTGGATGCCGGTCCCGTTATCGCCCTCCTTGCCCCTTTGCCGGGCGAAGAACCCAAGCCGAAATAGCCACAAAGATTTAATGTTTGGGTCACATGTCCGGCCTTGCGAGCGTCAAATCAAAGCTTAATTTGATCTGAGGTTGAGACTTCTCGGCGCGCCATTGAAACGAAGAACGCCGCTGACCAAGTCTCGCCCCGTTGCGTAAATTGCGGGGAACACCCGGTATCTGAAGCCGGCATTCTCGATCCGTCGCTCCGTGCCTTTCGCACGTGCAAAAGCAAGTGCGGCGAGAAGAACCTGGGTTTTTAAAAAAATCTAAAGCCGCTGCTGCAATGGTGCAGTTTCGTCCTGCGTGATCGCGTGGGCCAGCTATAGAGCGTGGCAGTGCGGCACGAGTTGGGAGGAGGCGTCGAAATGACCGAGTATCGCCTTTACACTGTTGGAAACGATGGTGACTTCATTGGCTGTAGAACGTTCACGGCCGATAGAGTCGATGATGTCGTAGTATGGGCTAAGGCAACAGATTGAAGATCACTCGGTTGAGCTTTGGAGTGGTCCGAGGCTTGTGAGACGGCTTGACCCGGCAGAAAAACGAGCCGCCGAGGCTGTTACGCACACTATCGAGGCAGGACGTATGGTGCCGAAAAACAAAACATAGCTTAGCTTTTTGATTCTGGCGCTTCTCAGGATCGCGGCGCACATTTCGTCATCACCGTTCGGTACGTGGCTTTCATCGGTGATGAGAACACCAGTCGCGCTCCCGCCAACCTCGAATGGATGGAGCAGCGCATGCCAAAGCGTCGCAGTT
>NZ_JAHEAG010000140.1 GCF_018596315.1 Bradyrhizobium sp. SRL28
CATCACACCATATAACAAAGTTTGCAAATGCTGCGTCATACGGTCGATCTGCTTCGGCTCTAGCCGACTTGCATCAAAATGCCATCGAAGGCTCCCATCCAGAGCGGAAACCTCAAACGTCAGCAAATCGCCGCATAGGGCTGCCCCAGCACTTTGGCTCGTCGTCAGATCGCCAGCGACAGAACCGCTGTCTGTGGTGATTGTGATGCCAATCGGCCAGGGCTGGTGCGACTGTAGCGCCTCCACACCCCGCAATGCCGGGCAGCGCGCGATAAGATCCCGGGCAAAGCTACCGTGTTCCCTCAGCTGAGCGCATTCGGCCGCGACCGCTTTGCGCACTTCTTCAAAATCATGTGCAAGGTCGACGGTAACTTCCATCGGCACGACAGAGGCAATAAGCACCTCCACCGCTTTAGAGCCAGCTAGCGGTCCATCCGATACAGGCGTCCAGCCCAATTGAAGCTCTGTTTCTCCTGTGATGCGGGCGAGATAGATCAGACATGCCGTTACCAAGTATTCCGTGCGATCATGTGGCAACAACTTAGCCAAAGCTCTTGCAATGAACCACGAACTCGACTGCCATCTGGGCGGCGCCTCAGCCACGGACAACGACAGGAAAGGAAGCTGCAATATTCTAAGCTGCTCTAGCCGCTGTACCCAAAACTCCTCTGAAGGCGCCAACAATTCATGGCTCGCAGTTATGCTCCGCGCCTCATCTTCGCTCAAAATAGGAAGGCGACCACCTTCATCCAGATTGGAGTGCCTGGCGAGGGCTTGCGCGTCCAGCACCTGACCATCGGAGCTGCCAAAGCAAACATCGACATCCTCTGTACCCGTCGCCACCCGCCAGTGGCTGGAGTGGACTTCAAGCAGGGAACCTGCCGGGAGGCCCGAGCGTTGAGGCAGCACCTCCAAGCGGCTGACTGTGACAACCTCATCGCCTACGAAAGCCTTGGACAGCCCCAATGGATTGGGATGATATGGCCCAAAGTTTAAGGCACGCGTCATCGCTGACAGATCTTGCGCGGGCCGATCCCATCGCAGACAGCCTGCCGCATCTGGGCGTCGACGTCTCGGAAAGTAGCTCCGGCTCACCAGTGCCTGCGGATAGGCAGTAAGCTCTCCCTTCGCTAAGCCAGTTAAAAGCTCACGGAAGCCCTCTATCGCGACTTCATAACATTTGAGGTTCAGGGTCAGTGCCGTATCGGTGGGCGCAATCAGCACTTGGCGCTGAACCACGACGTCTCCCGTATCAACGCCATCATCGATCCGATGCCATGTGATGGCGTATTCGGTCTCCTGCGCCAGCAGCGCCCAGGACGTCGCGCGCGTTCCCGCATATCGTGGCAATGGACCGTCGTGGTAATTAAAAGCACCTCGACGAACCCGCCCCAATACATCCGCTGGCAATATGAACGGATTGGCAACGGAGAAAATCAAATCTACCGGCGCGGCCTTCAAAAAAGAAGAGAGCTCTTCAACGCTTGCTACAGACGGGATGTTCGAGCGAACAGCCCAATCGCGGAATACGCCGTCGGCACACAACGCTGCACCAATGACGTGGCCCATCTCAATTGCCAGCTGCGCGCATCTGATAGCGAGCGTACCACTGCCGACAACGACGGTAGATGAGATCGATCGCGCTTCAGGTAGCCTGTCCTGATCGCCTGGTTGGCAGGCGCTCCCGCGCGCCGGAGATGCCCGATATGTCATCTTCAACCCTCCTGCAGTCCACCCACCAAGCTGGGCAGTTCCCACCATAGGTGCCGCGCCACGTAGCGGCTCAAACCAGCCACACTGGTTCGAATTTGCTCGGATAACCGCGCCCACAGTCGCTTGTGGAATATGGCGTGCATGACGGTAACGAAACTCTTGCGCGGAGCCAGATCTTCCCAAAGTGCCCGGCAAGCCCC
>NZ_JAHEAG010000141.1 GCF_018596315.1 Bradyrhizobium sp. SRL28
ACATCTGATCAGCCGTCGACGTCGCTTAACAAGTAGCTCGATTTAGAAGCAATTCGCAGCGAACACTTGGCCGGGCAGAAAAAAATCTACCGCAATGTACGGGTATTGTTCCGTGATTCGGCTCGTCCGGGATTGATCCATTCGACACCGGGCGCCTGCGTTTGATGCAAGGTGGTCTCGACGAGCTGGGTCAGCAGATCGCGCACGGCCTCCGCCGCATTGGCCAGAGGAAAATTGCAGGACGAGATGATCGAACAGGTAACATAAACCGGCGGCTCGATTGCCTCGGGCTCGCCGAGATCGTCGCCCGACATGTCGGAAAGATCGCCCTTCGGCAGCACCGAACCGCCGACGTCCGCGCGCACCGCCGCGATGATGTTTGCGACGACGTCTACTTCCATCACGACGTTCGGCGTGAGCTTTGCTGTCGCGAAGGCACGATCGAGCGCGGTTCGAGTCATGTTCGGAGAAGGCGGCAGGATCAGCGGCAGAGATGCGAGCTCGGCGAGTTGCACCGGCTTGCCTTTTGACGCGGCCTGATGACGGATCAGAAACAGCCGCTGCCTGAACAGCGGAATGCGTGCGAAGGTCGGCGCAAGCTCGTCCTCCAGCACCAGCCCAAGGTCGAGTTCATGCTCGGTCACCCGGCGCTTGATCGTCGGGCTGTCGGAGACGGCCATCCTGAGCACGACATCGGGCAGGGACGCCTTGCATTGCTGCATGAATGCTGTGGGCGCCGTCGTCACGAAGGTTGACGACATCCCGAGCCGCACGGTGCCCTTCGCGATCCCGGTGCCGGACCGCACGATCCCGGGAAGCTGGTGCAGCCGTTTCAGAATGGCAGACGCCTCGCGATAGAGCACCTCGCCTGCGGCGGTCGGGCGAACGCCGCGAGCGCTGCGCAAGAGCAGGCTCACGCCGAGCTGCTCTTCGAGTTGCGCGATCTGTTGGCTGATCGCTGGCTGTGCGACGTGGATCGTGGATGCGGCGCGCGAAAAGCTTCCCGCCTCGACCACGCTGACGAAGTAATGCAGATGGCGGTACTGCATCATCCGATCAGTTCCGCGCCGGGCCGCATATTCTTTGCTATTTGATCCTCCACGAACCGGATCAGCACGTTTTTTACGGCTTCGCCGGCATGCGTGAGCGGGAAATCGCTGGAAGAAACCAGCGAGCACGTGAGGAAGATCGGCGGCTCGATCAGCAGCGGCTCGGCGAAAGCGCCCGGATAGACGTTCGCAAAGGTCCCCGCGTTGTAGATCGAATATCCGACCCCGGAGCGCACCGCGGACAGCTCGCTCAGCCCGGCGGTCTCAGCGATGACGTTCGGCGTCAGCCCCGCCTCCGCAAAGGCGCGGTCGATGACGATACGCCGGTGCCTGGGGAGTGGCGGGAGCACGAGCGGCAGTTTAGCGACCTGCTCGAGGGGTACCACGCCCCGGCACCCTGCCAGTGGCTCACGTGCCACCAGGTAAAGACGCTGCCGGAAAATGGGATGACGTGAGAAGTTCGGCACGAAGTGATCCTCGAAGACCAAGGCCATGTCGAGCGTTTGCGCCTCGATCCGGTCCTGAAGCTCATCGCTTTCGCCGTCGGAGAATTTCAACGTCACCTTCGGCAGTGCTATCTTGCATGCCGCAACGGCAGAGCCCGCGATGCCGCCCGCGAGCGCTATCGTGATTCCGAAGTTGACGATGCCCTCAACCTCGCCACTGCTCGACCGCACAATGCCGGGAAGCTGCTTGAGCTGACGAAGGATCTCGGAGGCCTCGCGAAACACGATCTCGCCGGCGGCTGTAGGGCGCACGCCGCGCGAGCTTCGATCCAGCAAGACGAAACCGAGCCGTTCTTCAAGCTCCCCGACCTGCTGGCTGAGCGCGGGTTGTGCGACGTGGATCGCA
>NZ_JAHEAG010000142.1 GCF_018596315.1 Bradyrhizobium sp. SRL28
AGGATACTCCGCCGCCGTCCGGTTCAGCTCCTCCAGCAGATACGCCCGCTCGTCGGCCGGCAGCAGCTCAATGCGCCCGACCTCTTGCCGCGCATCGGCAACCATCGCCTGCAGCAGCGCCAGCAGATAGCCTCGTTGCCGCTCGATTGTCGTCTGATCGAACAGCGCCGTAGCATAGCCCAGCGTTCCCGCGATGACCTCGCCATGCTCGCAAAGGTTCAGCTCCAGATCGAACTTGACCTGATCGAAGCCGTCTGCCGCCCCCTCCACACGCAGCCCAGGAAGGTCGAAGGCCGGGGCGGCGTTGTTCTGCCAGGCCAGCATCACCTGGAACAACGGCGTGTGATCAAGACGCCGTGGCGGCTGCACGATCTCCACCACCTGCTCAAACGGCAGGTCCTGATGCTCCTGCGCTCCCAAGGCCGTGCGCCGCGTCCGCGCTAACAGCTCCGACACGCTCGGCTCCCCCGACAGGTCAAGCCGAAGCGCCAGGGTGTTGACGAAGCAGCCGATCAGCTCTTCGACCTCGCGCCGACCGCGATTGGCGCTCGGCACCCCGATCACTATGTCGTCCTGCCCCGACAGACGCGACAGCACCGCCGCCCACGCCGCCAGCACCGTCATGAACAAGGTCGTGCCATGCCGCTGGCTCAGCCGCCTCAAGCCCCGCGTCAGATCCGCATCGATCACGACAGGCACCATGGCCCCGGCAAACGACTGCTCTGCCGGCCGCGGCCGGTCCGTCGGCAAGGCCAGACGGGCCGGCGCGCCAGATAGATTGTTGCGCCAATACTGCGCCTGGCTCTGCAGCCGTTCCCCTGTTAGCCACCGCCGCTGCCAGGCGGCATAGTCCGGATACTGGATCGCAAGCGGCGGCAGCGGATCGTCTTGTCCAGCCTCAAACGCCCGGTACAGCTGACTGAGTTCACGCGCCAACACGCCCAGCGACCAGCCATCCGAGACAATGTGATGCTGGGTCAGCAGCAAGACGTGCTCCTCGTCCGACATCCGGATCAACCGGCCGCGGATCAGCGGCCCCCGCGCCAAATCGAACGGCGTGCGCGCCTCTTCACGGCACAGCTCCAAAAGCGCGGCGTCCGCATCTCCCCGGGCGCGCAGATCATGCTCCGTGACGGGCAGCCCCGCATCCTTCGGCAGAACCTCGACCCGAGGCTCACCCTCTGAGGCGACAAAGACACTGCGCAGCGCCTCATGCCGTGCCAGCAACCGGTCAAGGCTGCGCTGCCAGACGCTGCGGTCGAGCGCACCTTGCAGCCGCCACGCCAGCGGCATGTGATAGCTCGTGCTGCCCTGATCCAGCTGCGCCAAAAACCACAGCCGCTGCTGCGCAAACGACAACACGAGCGGCGCATCACGCGACACGGCCACAATGGCCGGGAGGTCTTGCGGACCGCGGCGGCTCATCTCGACCACGCTTTCCGCCAGATCGGCCAGCACCGGTTTGGCAAACAGCCTCGTCAGCGGCAGTTCGACACCAACAGCCCGCGACAGCCGGCTCAAGAGCTGCACCGCCAGGAGCGAGTGGCCGCCGAGTTCGAAGAAGTGGTCGTGGCGTCCGACCCGCTCGACCCCGAGAAGCTCCGCCCAGATCTCTGCCAGCGCGGTCTCGATCTCGCCCTGCGGCGGCTCATAGGCGCGGCGCGCATAGGCCTCATCCTCAGGCATCGGCAGCGCCTTGCGGTCGAGCTTGCCGTTTGCCGTCAGCGGCAGCGCCGCCAGCCGCACGAACGCCGACGGCACCATGTAGTCCGGCAGCCGCGCACTCACATGCGCGCGCAAGGCGCCGGCAAGCTCGGCTCCATCCAGC
>NZ_JAHEAG010000143.1 GCF_018596315.1 Bradyrhizobium sp. SRL28
CCCCGAGCCGTGCGGCAGCGTCCGTGAGGGCGTTGGCGAAGCGTCGGCAGGGGAGCATGCAGGCCAGCCATTGAGCCGCGAAAGAAGATTGTCCCGGGAGCCGACGCTGTACTCAGAGCGGAAGGCGACGCGGACGGGTGCGATAACGCGAGCACCTGGACGTCCCGGCGTGGTCGTAGACCCTGGCATGTATGGACGTTCCTTGCGCGGAAACCGGGAGATCTCGAGTCTGACCGGGGGACGGTTCGGCCGCCCCGGCCCGCACCGGGAAGGCGAGGAGCCGTAGCCGGTGATGCACGGACACGAGAAGTCAGACCCCGCCATACTAGCAACGAAGCTGACGAACAAAGCCGGGCGACCGGCGGCGGAGTCGGTGGAGCGAAGGGCGTGGGCCAAGGGGAACGCGAACCAGCTCAGCACGCGCCGGGCGCAGGACCGGGAAAGCGTGTCACAGGCGCTGGAGCGCGTACGTCAAGCCGCAAGGCAAAGGAAGAAGGAACGGTTCACCGCGCTCTACCACCATCTCAGCCTGCCTATGCTCAGGACGGCGTTCTTCGCGCTTAAGCGGGAGGCGGCGCCTGGAGTGGATGGGGTGACGTGGCGGGACTACGAGGCCGATCTCGATCGCAAGATCGCAGACCTGCACGCACGGGTCCATCGGGGAGCGTACCGGGCGCAACCAAGCCGCCGCCGGTATATTCCGAAGGCGGATGGCCGCCAGCGCCCGCTCGCAGTGGCTGCCCTGGAAGATAAGATCGTCCAACGCGCAACTGCTGCCGTGCTGAACGCGATCTTCGAGGAGGACTTCCTCGGATTTAGCTATGGCTTCCGGCCCGGGCGCGGCCAGCATGATGCGCTGGACGCCCTGGTTGCCGGGATCAACAGCACGAAGGTGAACTACATCCTGGACGCCGACATTCGGTCGTTCTTCGATGGGGTCAGCCAATCCTGGCTGGCCCGCTTCGTTGAGCATCGGGTCGGCGACAAACGCATCATCCGCCTGATCCAGAAATGGCTTAAGGCGGGCGTTCTTGAAGACGGAATCGTCACGACCAATGATAAGGGAACGGGCCAAGGTTCGGTGATCTCGCCGCTCCTCGCCAACGTCTACCTTCATTTTGTGTTCGATCTCTGGGCCGAGCGCTGGCGACGGCGCGACGCTACGGGCGATATGATCATCGTGCGCTTCGCCGACGATATCGTCGTCGGTTTCGAACATGAGGACGACGCCCGTCGCTTCTGGGACGCGATGCGAACGCGACTGCAGGAGTTCGCACTGTCGCTCCATCCGGAAAAGACCCGCCTGATCGAGTTTGGCCGCCGCGCTGCGACCAATCGCGAGCGGCGCGGGCTCGGCAAACCGGAGACCTTCAATTTCCTCGGGTTCAGCTTCATCTGCGGCACATCGCGCCGAGGCGGCTTCCTGCTCAAGCGGAAGTCGCGACGCGACCGCATACAAGCGAAACTCAGCGAGATTAAGGATGAGATGCGACGACGGCGGCATCAGCCGATCCCCGACCAAGGGAAATGGTTGAGGCAAGTCGTCACCGGCTTCTTCGCCTACCATGCCGTGCCGACCAATGGGCGCGTGCTGGAGGCGTTCCGCTACCACGTCATCGACCTATGGCGGCGCTCGCTAAGGCGACGCAGCCAGAAGGACCACCTGACTTGGGCGCGGATCACGAAGCTGTCGGATGACTGGCTCCCGAAAGCGAGGATCCTTCACCCCTGGCCAGAACAGCGCTTCGCCGTCAAGCACCCGAGGTGGGAGCCGGATGCGGGAAAGCTGCATGTCCGGATCTGTCCGGGGGG
>NZ_JAHEAG010000144.1 GCF_018596315.1 Bradyrhizobium sp. SRL28
CTTATATGAGGGCTCGGCGTGTCAAGAAGTTTTTCGCGATCAACATTTCTTCTCTTCCTACGTTTCAAGAGGGGGCTCGTGCGAGCGCAGTTCTGCATTGATGGCACGGCAGGCCCCTTTGCTTGGCCGCGCTGAGCGGTCAACCCCCCGGAGCCCGGAGGGGCGCGCCGGAAGGCGCGAGGGGTTGACGGCGAAAGCGCGCGCCGAGCTACAATTGGTGTCCGGCCCATTACGCTGCAAACGTAACTGCGTTTCTGTTGATCCTCTTTCCCCGTTTTGACGTTCCGATGACGTTTGTTCAATTGACCCAAGGTGGAGCCCCTTTCGCTATGCGGCGCTCGCCGCATCAACTTATATCCGGTCGGGACGAGCCCATACCAAGGTCCCTCATGCAACAATGCAAGGGCACAGGGCTCCAAGGAGGATGGGACCATTCTACTTTGCGGCGTATTGCAGCCAGGCTAGGCTACCGGTCACACATCCGCCTTGGAATCGGTAATGTTCCTTTCGTCCTCTTTCAGTGAATCTAGTCACACCTTTAGAGCGGCGCCTTCAGGCACCAGACCTGTCTCAAGATAGCGCCAGAGCGCAATCAGCAGCTTGCGTGCGACGGCGACGATCGTAATCCGCCGGATGCGGCCCTTGAGTTTGCCAACACGATCGCGGAACCAGATACTCAAGGGGCTGTCAGGCTGATGCCGCAACCACAGCCAGGCGAGCTCAATCATGACCGTGCGAGCCTTGGCGTTGCCAGCCTTGCTGATCCCCTGATCACGGCACGTCGCGCCGCTCTGGAAATGCGCTGGCGTCAGACCGACATAGCTCGCCAATTGTTTGCGATTGTCGAATGAGCGGTAGAACACTTCGCCGACAAGTGTGTTCGCAAATTCGGGCCCGATGCACTTAATTATGGCCAGATCCTGGATCTTCCTTGCGCTCGTATGCTCCGCCTCAGTCTTGGCCGATGCAATGGCATCGCGCTCCGCCTCGATCGTTTTGATCATTCCGATGACAAGCTCCAACCGCTGCAGTTCGCGCAGGATTTCCGCCATGAGCCGCGGCGGCAACGACCGACCATCAGCGGTGCTTAACCGTTCCAGCTGCTGCATCCGATCGCGGCGCAGGGGTTGGTACTCATAGATGCCGTGGATCGCGAGCAGTCCCTTGATCCGGTTGACATGTTGGATACGTTCGTTAATCAACCGACCACGCTCACGATGGAGCCGACGGTTGTCCTCTTCGGCGACACTTGGCACGCGCACAACGCTCCAAACCTTCGGCTCACCCCGCAGATACGCCATCAGTGATCGGAGCAATCGCTCGACATCGACGCGGTCAGTCTTCGCGCGACGCGCCCGACGATCAACCTGCAGACTTGCCGGATCAATGACGTAGTTGCGGATGCCGTGTGCTTCGAGCAGGCGGTGGAGCCAGAAGCCGTCGTAGCCAGCTTCGTAGCAAGAAACGATTTCCACGCGCTGCTTTGTTTCTCTGGCAACTCGCGTCCGGATCCGCTCGCACAGATCCAACAGCTCCTTCCCATCGCAGGGCTTCAACGTGTGGCGACCGACCTTGTCCGACAAGGGCGTGTTGACGGCAACAATCCAACTTTTCTTGCTCAATTCGATTGCAAGAAGACAGCGTACGGCGTCATCATGGGTTGCGGCGGGCGGCAGGTTGTTCACTGTCCGGGTTTCCATCAGCGTCTCTCCTATGCACCTGGTGGGAAGGTAGAAACCGAAGCGGTAACACAAACCTCCTGTCCGTCGCGCCTACATAGGATCTA
>NZ_JAHEAG010000145.1 GCF_018596315.1 Bradyrhizobium sp. SRL28
ACGGAAGCCGCTTGACAGCGCCTCTGTCCGCCTTTCCCGCAGGCAAGCGGGAGTTGGACGGCGAAGCCTCGCTGAAGGGACTCTCCGTGTGCTGCGCTCGGGGATAGAGCCCCTCGGCGCCGATCCATTCCCGCCAACTTGCGAGTGCCGAGCCGACCCCAGTGTAGAATCATGCCCTCGTCGCCCGCAGGTATCGAAATTCTAATCTGCGAAAATGCCGGCTCGGATGGCTCAAAATGTCTGCGCCATATGGAATCAGATATCGCCAATCCTCAATAACTTCATTCCGCTGTCGCGAACGAGCCGTTCCGTCTCTGCGTGCGCTAAAGTCAATCCGCTCGACACCTTCGCCATGCCTACACCTTAAGTGTCCATGAATCTCAGATTCAATGATGAGAACCCAGTGTTCATTTGGCCCTGGATAGCCGCCAACCTCAGAAACTAATCCAGCTTAGCGTTTGCCAGGAACCACGAGAGCTTAAATCTTGTCTCACCAAGATCCGTTTTGCTCCTAAAGGTCCTGCCGGTTTGTTCGGCCTCACCCACGCTCATTCCCACCCCCAGTGGCTCTTCGGCCCGTGCCGTAGGTTCCAGCACACCATTCCGACCGAATCTCGTCTGATAAAAGATGCTTTGGTCCCGATCAATACTCTCGCGCCACGAGCGATTAGCATCGTCGCGAGCGCTTCCTGCTCGATCAGCGGCGTGTGCCTGTCCATGATCTGCTTGGCCGCGGCGAACAGGGGCTGGAGTTCAGAGGGCACCACCAGATAGCCGATCCTCAGCGTAGGCGAGAGCGTCTTGGAGACGATCCCAAGATAGATGACGTCCTCGCTACCTGCGAGCGCGTGCAGCGGGGGGACCGGCTTCGTGTCGTATCGATACTCACTGTCGTAGTCGTCCTCGATTACGTAGGCATCGAACTTTCTTGCCCAGGCGAGCAACTGGTGCCGACGCGCGATCGGCATGACGCCGCCCAGCGGAAATTGATGCGACGGCGTCACGTGCGCAAGCCGCGCTTCGATCTTCGCAAGCCGCTCCGTGTCCAGTCCCTCGACGTCGACCGGAATCGGCACCGCGGCTGCCCCGGTGGCCGAGAAGACGTGCCTTGCCATCAGGTAGCCAGGGTCTTCCATGACGAACCGATCGTCGGAGTTGAGCAGCAGTCGCGCACACAAGTCGAGCCCTTGCTGCGAACCGTTCACGATGATGATTTGATCCACTTCGCATCGCACGGTCCTCGAACGCCAGAGATAGGGCTGCAGCGCCATCCGCAGCCGTCGAGAGCCGCAAGGATCGTTGTAGGCCAATCTCGCAGGCCGCCGTGTCATTGCAGCGACCGCGGCTCTTTCCACGCGAGCACGGGGAAATCCGAAGGTGAGGTCACCATACCGAAAATTTGCGAGGAGGTTGCGAGGTTGCTCCTCCGAGCGCGGCGCGACCTGTCTCAAACGCTCACCGTAGCCCGACAGTCGCACCTTCCGTGACAATGGCCGCCACGTCGCGCGCACGCGCCCCCTCTCGACAACAGCTTGTGCAACGCGCGGTCGTGCGCCATGGCGGATCTCGATGAAGCCTTCCGCCGGCGAGTTGCTCATAGGCGATCGTCACCGTACCGCGAGACACGCCGAGTTCCCCGGCGAGGGCGCGGGACGACGGCAGCAGCCCATCGGCGCCGTACACGCGCCCCAGGATCTGATCCCTAAGCGCTTCGTAGATCTGACGCGCTCCCATTCGCGGGGTGCGGTGCCTAGA
>NZ_JAHEAG010000146.1 GCF_018596315.1 Bradyrhizobium sp. SRL28
GTCGTCCAGTCTTTCTGGCTCCGCTGCCGTAGCGTGCGCCGCCAGAGATTGGTGACGTGGAATAGGAACGCGGTCAGTGTCGAACTGTTTGTCGGCACCGCGTGGTAGTTGAAGTAGCCGGTGACGACCTGCTGCAACCATCTTCCCTGCTGGGGAATCGGCTGATGAATGCTCCGTCGCAGTTCCTGTTTGATGGCTTGCAACTTTGCCTGCATGCGATCCCGCCGGGACTTCCGTTTGATTTGGAATTTGCCCCGACGAGTTTTGCCGCAGATAAAGGTGAAGCCCAGGAAGGCGAAGGTCTCCGGTTTGCCGAGCCCGCGCCGCTTGCGGTTTTCCACCGCGAAGCGTCCAAACTCGATCAGCCGGGTCTTCTCCGAATGAAGCGACAGTGCAAACTCCTGTAACCGCTTACGCATCTCGTCGAGGAAGCGACGGGCGTCGGTCTCGTGCTCAAAGCCAACAATGAGGTCGTCGGCGTAGCGCACGATGATCATATTGCCCGCAGCCTCACGCCGTCGCCAGCGCTCGGCCCAGAGGTCGAAAGCGTAGTGCAAGTAGAGATTGGCCAGAAGCGGTGAGATCACCGATCCCTGCCCGGTCCCCTTGTCACTGACCGTCACGACCCCGTCTTCCAGAACGCCTGCCTTGAGCCATTTCTGGATCAGGCGGATGATGCGTCGGTCGCCGACGCGATGTTCCACAAACTTGATGAGCCACTCCTGGCTCACTGTGTCGAAGAACGAGCGGATGTCGGCGTCCAGTATCCAGTTCACCTTTGTGCTGGTGATCCCGACCATGAGCGCATCCATCGCATCGTGCGTGCTGCGTCCGGTCGGAACCCATACGAGAACCCGAGGAAATCTTCCTCGTAGATCGCGCTCAGCACCGCAGCCGTGGCCCTCTGGACGATCTTGTCCTCAAGGGCGGCGACCGCGATCGGGCGTTGCCGACCATCCGGCTTGGGTATGTAAACCCGCCGCGACGGTAGTGCCCGATACGCTCCCCGATGGACGCGAGCATGCAGGTCCTCAAGATTGCGCTCAAGGTGCTGCTCGTAGTCCCGACATGTCAGCCCGTCCACTCCAGCTGCAGCATTCTCCTTGAGTTCAGAGAATGCCTCTGCGAGGTGATCAATACTGACGTGATGGAAGAGCGCGGTGAACTTCTCCTTCTTCCTTTGCCTTGCAGCTTGCCGTATGCGCGCCAGCGCCTGTGACACGGTTGCCCGGTACTGTGTCCGGCCCGTGCTTTGCTGACTCACATTCCCCTCGGCCCCCGCCCTTGGCTCCACCAACTCCGCAGCCGGTTGCCCGGCTTTGTTCGTCGGCTTCACAGCTACTATGGCGGGGTCAGACTTCTCATGATCGTACATCGTCGGCTACGGCTCCTCGCCTTCCCGACGCGGACCAGTGCAGCACGCATGCTGGCGCTGGCCGACCATGAGATCTCCCGGTTCCCGAGCAAAGAGCGTGCGCACATGCCAGTGTCTAAGACCACGCCGGGCCGTCTGGGCGCTCGCGTTATCGCGCCCATCCGTGTTGCCTTCCGTCACCGGAACGACGTCGGCACCCAGGATGAGGGTACTTTCGCGGCTCAATGGCTGGCCTATGCGCTCCCCTGTCAACGCTTCGCCAATACCCTCACGG
>NZ_JAHEAG010000147.1 GCF_018596315.1 Bradyrhizobium sp. SRL28
CCGTTCATGCGCCAGGTTGCTGTCGATCGCCAGTTTGAACATGGCTAGGTCGCGAGCGCGGCCTTCGATCTGGAGCTTCGTCCGGATCGACCAGACGTGCTTGGGTCGTAGGGGCGGCCTTGCCCCGGTCAGCGTGCCCTTGTTCAGGGCAACCGTTTATGAGGCGTCGGGGTAGCATTCACTTGATCCAGTATGGTCATACTCCTCGGTTACAGAGGAGGGGAGCATGTGCCACTGGCGAAGCATCGTTGACCTGACCAACCTGATCCCTATGCGTAAGTCGGGTATCTTGAGCCCGCCGAGAAGCACGCGCATAAAAGTATTTTTGAAGGATTCATGGCCGTGGTCCGCAGCAAGAATATCTCACCATCTTGGAGCGACGTTAAAACCGCGCTCCTGGACTTCGATCGCGCGGGCCTTCGGGGGCTAGTGCAAGACCTCTACACTGCCAGCAAAGACAACCAGGCATTCTTGCATGCCCGCTTGGGCTTGGGTCAGGATCACCTCCAGCCCTTCAAATCGAGTATTTCCAGATGGATATCGCCGGACCTAATGAAAGGCCAACCCATATCGGTTTCTAAAGCCAAGAAGGCGATTGCGGACTACAAAAAAGCCATCGGGCGCCCGGCTGGGATGGCGGAGCTGTCGATCTTTTATTGCGAGGAAGCATTCGGCTTTTTGGAATCTTGCAGCATGGACGACGAAAAATACTTTGCCGCTTTGATCCACATGTATGGACGGTCTCTGGAAATCGTATCTAGCCTGCCTCCTACTGAGCGCAGCACCTACCTTGAGCGTCTCGGCAGGCTTAGGTCACGCGGGAGGAATGTCGGGTGGGTGGTCGAGGAAGAATTGAATAGCCTTTGGCATGATGCGGTGGACGAGCAGCAGGGTGAATGAGCGCTCTTTCTGTCGGACGAGGTGATCGATGAAGTGGGGGGAGTTCATTGCATTGATCGGTGGCTGGGTCGGTGCGCGGCAGTCAGGCTGGATTCAGGAGTAACGCGCCTCATGCCTCGCGTCCGACTGTGAACAGCTTTCGAAATAGTGCTTCGGACTGACGCAGGCCTTCGTCAGTGAATACGACGGATTTAGCTTTGCCGGCTGGGTCCGAGATCAATCCCTTTGTATGGAGCCGCTCCATCGCGGCCCAATCAAAGGATTTCCAGGTGCGCATCCCGTCGTGACGCCCGAGAAATAATAAGGCAAGAACGGCATCGTCGATGTGGTCTCGGTCTATGTCCATGATCGATGACCTCCGAGGTAATGTTGATCGCCGAACCTGACGATATCTCGGCGATTTGGACGCGAAGAGGGGCCGCGGTGCCATCGTCGACAGGACGATCGAATAATGTGCTGTACACTGCGGTTCAAAGTATCGCGAACGGCGCCAACCGGACCTGAACGTGTAGCCTGACGATGTCTGCTCCTGAGGGTCGAACGGACATGCCGCGCGAGCGGGCACACTTCCGTTTTTGACCCTGGCTGTTCTCTAATTCCGGGCCTGCGGTCAAGACTCTCCAAACACATCCTTGCCGGGATCATGGTTCTCTCCGCGGTAGGGGCATGCCCTCCGCATGATGGCGTAGGATGACGCTGGCGGATCAATGTGTGAAGCGCGCTTG
>NZ_JAHEAG010000148.1 GCF_018596315.1 Bradyrhizobium sp. SRL28
GGACCAACAGGGCTTCGTGGTGCAATGCCGGCTCTTTCGCGGCGGCTCTCCAGCTGTGACGACTTGCCCACTCCCCGGCCGTGCTTATGTGCGCAGCCTAGCCGGCCAGGTCCGAGAAGCGAAACGACGCTGGAAGCTGGCGAGGCGCCCCGGTTGGTTTGTCGGATCCCAGAACCGGAACACTCGGCTCGGTCAGGAGGCAGAAGTAAGATCACGCTATTGGACGCTTTCGGACAAGCCGCTGCCCCCGTGGCCACAGCCGGACACTTCGAGCTACGCGAGGCGCCGATCCCTAGCCCGGCCAAGGGACAGGCACTTACGCGGACGATCTATGTGTCGCTCGATCCCTACCAGTGGGGGCAGGAGTTCACGCCTGACCGGAGAAGTTTCATGGCGAGGGAATGCCGGAAGATGTGCGGCGATATCGGCTTGCCCTCCAAGTTTGGCCTGGTGGACCCGGCCTGGGAGGCGGCACGCCGCACGACGTGTGTCGCGCCGAAACGCGTCAGGCGCTCGTTGTGGACCCGACGAAGATCGGCCGCGGTTCATGATGGGCGAGGCCGCGTTCGCTCAACAGGTCCGTCAGCGGTCGCACCAGATCCTGAGGAATGGGAACGACGCGATCTTGGCGTCCCTTGCCGTGAAGCAGCACCTGCGGGCGCCCTCGCTCCAACTGAAGGTCGTTCGCGTTGACGCCGGTCGCTTCGGACACGCGGGCGCCGGTTCTCGCCAAGAAGAGCAGAAAGGCCCGGTCGCGCCGGCCGCGGGGCGTCGTCTGATCAGGGGCTGCGATGATGGCCTCCACCTCGGCGTTGGTGAGGTGGTGCATCACCTCGATGTGGCCCGTTTGGTGGGGATCGTCAGAACCCGTTGGGCGACGCCGAACGAGGCGGGATCGGCGGCGGCGACGTGATGGAAGAAGGATCGGATCACGGTTAGTTGGGCGTTGCGCTAGGCGACGGAATTGTTCCGCTTCTCCTCAAGCTCATCGAGAAAGGCGAAAACGAGGTCCCGATCGAGATCTTCAAGGACCAACGCCGCTGGCTTCTTCCGCAAACGGTCGGCGGCAAAGAGGATCAGCATGCGCAAGGCGTCGCGATAGCTGGCCGGTGGTCGCGGAGGTGGCGTTGCGTTGCTTGGTCAACCGGCGACGGAAGTACGACTCCAGGAGCGGCGCCAGAAGGAGGTGTTCGCTCATGCGGCGCCTCCGTCCAGGACGGCGCGTTCAGCCGCGATGGCGAGAAGATCCGACGAACCGGTGAGGTAGTAGGCCGTGTCGCTGTAGCTGGCGTGGCCGAGTAGGTGGCGAGTAATGCGTTCCACCGCGGCTTCAATCGGCTCACGCCCGAGACGCTCAAGGCGATCAATAATCTGGTGGTGCAGGCGGCGGTCGAGCTCGGACTTGAGGACGGCCAAAGGCTGCGTGTGGATACCACCGTGGTGCAGACCGACATGGAAGCTATTCGGGCGCGCCCCCGCCGATCGTCACCACGAACTCAGGTCCATCTTTCGCCGCTTCTCGGGCTACGTGG
>NZ_JAHEAG010000149.1 GCF_018596315.1 Bradyrhizobium sp. SRL28
CAGCCTGTGGACGGGTGTGACGGGCGCCGTTGGGTGATCTGCGAATCGGCATGGTTTCGCTCCTTTCCACGAGGAGCGGGGGCAAATGCCAGGACCGAGATTACCTATGCGCAAAATTCGCGACGTGCTGCGGCTGTCCGCCGCCGGCATGTCCAAACGCAAGATCGCTGCCAGCCTGGGGATGAGTGCAACGGCCGCCGGGGAGTGCATCCAGCGGGCACGCCGCGCCGGCCTCACCTGGCCGGTACCGGAAGGCCTGACGGACGAGGCGCTGGAGGCCCGACTCTACCGACCTCCAACGGTCGGCGCAAAGCGTCGACCGCAGCCAGACTGGGCGGCGGTCCACCGTGAGCTTCGCCGGCCAGGGGTGACGCTGCAGCTATTGTGGGAGGAGCATCGCGCGGCCTACCCGGATGGTTACGGGTACAGCCGCTACTGTGAGCTCTATGGCGCCTGGGCGGCGCGGCTGTCGCCGACTATGCGACAGAGCCACGTCGCTGGCGAGCGCATGTTCGTTGATTACGCCGGCACGACGCTTGAGGTGATGGATGGTTCGACCGGCGAGGTACTGACAGCCCAGCTGTTCGTCGCCTCGCTCGGCGCGACGAACTACACATATGCGGAGGCCACCTGGACGCAGGGCCTGTCCGACTGGATCGGCTCGCACACGCGCGCCTTTGCGTTCATCGGCGGGGTTCCGGCAGTGGTGGTGTCCGACAATCTGCGCTCGGGCGTCACCAAGGCTTGCTTCTATGAGCCGACGGTCAACCGCACCTATGCCGAGATGGCGGCTCACTACAACACCGCCATTGTTCCGGCGCGGCCGTATCGCGCCCGCGACAAAGCTAAGGTAGAAGTTGCGGTCCAAATTGCGACTCGATTTATCGTCGCGAAGCTGCGCAACCGGCAGTTCTTCTCGCTCTGCGCATTGAACGTGGCCATCGCCGAGCTTGTCGCACAACTCAACAACCGCGTGTCGCGCCATCTCGGTGCGAGCCGCCGCGCGTTGTTCGACGAGATCGAGCGCGCGGCGCTCAAACCGCTGCCGGCCGAGCCCTACGTCTTTGCCGAATGGAAGGAATGCAGGGTCGCGCTCGACTACCACGTCGAGATCGAGAAGCACTACTACTCGGTGCCGCACCAATTGCTGCGCGAGAAGGTTTGGGCGCGCATCACGGCGCGCACGATTGAAGTCTTCCACTGCGGCAAACGCGTTGCCGCCCATGTACGCTCTTCCTCCGACCGCAAGCATACGACGGTGCGCGAGCACATGCCGTCGAGCCACCGGCGCTATGCCGACTGGACGCCAGAGCGCCTCCGGCGAAGCGCCGCCGAGATCGGCCGCCGCACGTCGGCACTGATCGCGACTATCCTGCGGGAGCGCACGCATCCCGAGCAAGGCTTCCGCGCCTGTGTCGGCATCCTGCGGCTTGCCAAGACATATGGCCGCGAGAGGCTCGAGGCTGCGTGCGGCCGCGCGCTCGA
>NZ_JAHEAG010000015.1 GCF_018596315.1 Bradyrhizobium sp. SRL28
TCTGTCCGCGTACGCCGAAGGATGGATTGCTTCGTCGCTTTGCTCCCTTGCGCAAAAGCTTCGCGTTTGTCGCAGGCAATGACGTGGTGAGGCCGGCGCTCCACTCGCTCAGATTTTCTCCACCCCGCACCATTCCGCGATGAACAGCGCGGTGGCCTTGGTCGACTTCCGCAGCGACTCCAGATCGACATATTCGTTGAAGCCGTGCATCGCCGCGCCCGTCGCGCCGAAGCACAGGCTCGGGATGTTGTAGTTCAACCCGTAGAACCGCGTATCGGTCAGTGCGGTGAACGCCCGGTCCGGCACCGTGCCGCCATAGACAGTGCCAAACGCCTTTGCAAAAGCGGCTTCCGGTTCGGCAGAATTCGTGAGCTCATAGCCTTCCGACAGGAAGCCCGACCACTCGACCTGCGGCGGATTGTTGGACAAGAAGCGATGATCGCGCGCCGCGGCCGAGACGCAGGCCAATATCTCCTTCTGGCATTCGGCGATCGACCAGCCCGGCAGCACCGCAATCCGGCAATCGACGTCGCACCAGGCCGGCACGCTGGAGGCCCAGTCGCCGCCCTTGATGATGCCGGGATTGAAGTTGAGCGGATGGGCGACCGCCTTGAAGTGACGGTCCGCCTTGGCGCGCTCGTTCCAGTCGGCCTCGAGCTTCTGCAGCGAATGGATCAGATGATACGCCGCCATGATCGCGTTGGCGCCCGCGCCGGCCTCGAACACATGCACGGGAAAGCCGCGCACCTTCAGGCGAAACCAGATCACGCCGACCTGCGAGCGCACCATCGTCTCACCGGTCGGCTCCGGGATGAAGCAGGCGTCCGCCCGATAGCCGCGCTGCAAGGTCGAGAGCGCGCCGACGCCGGTCGACTCTTCCTCGATCACGGACTGGAAGTGAATGCGCGCCGTGGGCTTCAGGCCTGCGGCCTTGATCGCATCCAGCGCATAGAGCGCGCCGATGGTTCCGGATTTCATGTCGCAAGCGCCGCGGCCATACATCTTGCCGTCTTTCACGACGGGAGCGAACGGGGGCGTCTCCCACATGTCGAGGGGGCCCGCCGGAACGACGTCACAGTGGCCCTGCAGGATCAGCGATCTGCCCGCGTTGTTCGAGGGACGGTAAGTGCCGACCACCGTGCGCGCCCGGGAGAAATCATGCTCGATCGGCCCGAAGCCGCGCAGGTCCTTCAAATCC
Source organism: Bradyrhizobium sp. SRL28 (assembly GCF_018596315.1). Taxonomy (GTDB): domain Bacteria; phylum Pseudomonadota; class Alphaproteobacteria; order Rhizobiales; family Xanthobacteraceae; genus Bradyrhizobium. The sequence goes on from NZ_JAHEAG010000015.1 coordinate 1,199, forward strand.
TCGACGTCGATATGCCAATCGTCGACCTCATAGCCGCGCTGGCGCAGGAGGTCGCCGATCATGTCCTGGCACGGCCCTTCGGCGCCGCGGGTCGATGGGATAGCGACGAAATCCCGTGTCGTTGCCAGTTGCGCATCAAAGCCGGCATCGACGGCGTCGAGGATTTTCTGTTGCGTGTCGGTCGTCATGCGGCGGGCTCCAGTCGAGAATTCAAAGGAGCGCGCACCCTACCTATCTCAGCCGCCCGCGTAATGCGCAAAATGCGCATCCCGCAATGCATCTTCGAGCAGGCGGCCTTCCGAATAGCCACCAAGCGACGCCGGCCGCTCGACGCCATCGAGAAGCCGCGGACACGGTTCCGGCGCGCCCAGCACGGTGCGCACCGGAATGCGCTCGGCATAGATGGGCAATGCATAGTCCTCCTCGTCGTCACCAACGCCCTTGGCGCGAATTTTGGCGGAAGCCTCTTCGATCTCCATCGCGATGACGGATGTGGCCTTGATCTCCTGCGCGGTACTCTGCCGCAGACTCGCAGTGCGATCGGGGAAGAAGCGGTCGACCATGGCAACCAGCGCGCGCTCCTTCTCGGCGGGAGAGTCGATGAGATAGGCAGTACCGAACGCCATCACGGCGCGATAATCGGCCGAGTGATTGAAGCCGCATCTTGCCAGCACCAGGCTGTCGAGATGCGCGACCGTGAGACATGCGCGTTGACCGTCAGACTGGTTGCGCAGCATGCGGCTCGCGCTGCTGCCATGCCAATACAGCGTGTTTCCTTCCCGCCAGAAGAAAGTCGGCGTGCAGTAGGGCTGGCCGTCGACCACGTAGGAAACGTGACAGAGCATCGAGGCATCAAGCAGGCCGTAAATCTTCGCCCGATCATAGGAGCCACGCTCGTGCATGCGCTTGACCCGATTGCGCGGCGACAGCGGATAGGAAGTGGTGGTCTCGCCCTGGATCGTCACGGCAGCTCCTTGCGGTATTGGCATGGTGGAACCAGTTGTACCGGCGAATTTGGTCTGCGATAGTGCCAATTCCATGCGAAAAATTCCGACCAATTTCCTTGCCAATTCCCCTGCGACGCGGCGCAAGGCCGAGCTTCCGCTCGACCTTGACGGGCCCCACGTGACGGCGGATGCCTCCTCGCAGCACCGGCTCTATCAGGCGCTCTGCCACGCCATCACAGGCGGAATTGCAAAGCCGGGCGAGCCGCTGCCGCCGCAGCGAACGCTGGCAAAGCAGACGGGTTTTCGCCGCAACGCCGTCACCTCGGCCTATGAGCGGCTGATCGCGGACGGGTTTGCCGTGGCCACCGTCGGCTCCGGCACCTTCGTCGCCGCACGCATCCCGGCCCGCGCCAGCGACACGCGCAAAACCAGGATCGCGATCGAGGCGCCGCAGCAAGGCGCGCTGGCGCTCGGCTGCACGCATATCGATGAAAGGGCGCTGCAGCGCTTCAGGTCTTTTGCCGGCCGGCGCATGCGCGCCTTCGGCGCCGAGCACCTGCAATACGGCGACCCCAGGGGCAGCCGCGAGCTGCGCGCCGCGATTGCCGATCATTTGTTGTCGGCGCGCGGGCTGCGCTGCGATCCGGACCAGATCATGCTGGCGTCGGGAACGCAGCACGCATTGCGGATCGTGCTGGGCGCGATCCTCAAGCCCGGCGATCAAATCTGGTGCGAAGATCCCGGCTATCCCGCGGCGCGAAGAGCGATCGGGCACTATGGCCTGCGCCCCGTCTCCGTGCCGGTCGACGGATCAGGCATGATCGTGGCCAGGGGCCGCGCTCTCGCGCCGGCGGCGGGAGCGGCCTATGTGACACCGTCGCACCAGTTTCCGCTGGGCGTGCAGATGTCGATGCCGCGGCGGCTGGAATTGCTCGACTGGGCAAGGGAGGCGAGCGCCTTCGTGATCGAGGACGATTACGACAGCGAATTTCGATATGACGGTGCGCCATTGCTGTCGCTCGCCGGCATCGATCACCTCTCGCGCGTCATCTACATGGGCACGTTTGCAAAGACGCTGTTTCCCGGATTGCGCATCGGCTACTGCGCGCTGCCGGAGCGGCTGGTCGGACCGGTGACGACGGCCCGCGCCGCGCTCGACCGCTTTCCCGGCACGCTGCTCGAAGGCGCGGTGGCGGACATGCTCAATTCCGGCGCGTTCGCGGCAAATCTGCGCAAGGTGCGCGGGATCTATCGCGAAGCGCGCGACGTGCTGGCTTCGACCTTGTCGGCGGCATCGGAGGGGCTTCTATCGGTGCCGGTGCCCTCGCAGGGCCTGCATCTGGTCGCGCGGTTCGATCCATCGACCGATCCGCAGGTTGCCGCCAACGCAAAGACGAAGGCCGGCGTCGCGGGCTGGCTCCTGGCGGAAACCTATTTTCGTGTGCGCCCGCTGCCGGGATTCGTCCTCGGCTTTGCCGGCCACCCCCTGCCGCAACTGATCGCATCGGCCGAACGGCTGGCGAAGGCGTCGCTGGCCGCCTTGCCGATAAGTGGCAAACCGAACAAGGGTGGAACCGGCAAGATCAAACGGCCGAAGACCGCGACCTGACCGCACTCGTCGGCCATCGCCCTATCAGAATCGCCGCCGCGTCACTAAGCTCGCCGTCCATCATTATGACGGAACCACCGGATGCCCGGCAATCGCAACGTCCTCTATCTCATTATCGGCGTGTTGATCGTCGCGATCAGTGTGCTCGGCTACAATCTCTATCAAGCCAAAAAGGAGCCCGAGGGCCTGCAGATCAATGTCGGGCCCGATGGGCTGAAGATCAAGACCAAGTGAGCGAGGCCGGAATGATGACGACAAAGGCTGCCCGATGTCTTGCCCTGCCCGCCGGCCTTGCACTGTGGCTGCTCACGAGCCCCGCCCTCGCCCAGGTGTTCTCGCGCGAACAGGATATCGTCGACCTGCGTCTCGGCCAGCGCGCCCTCGTCGACGACGGATCCTGCCCCGCCGGACAAATCAAGGAAGTCATGGGCTCGCAAATGACTGAGACCGGCGTGCTGCGCACCCGGAAATGCATTCAGCGACTGGGGACGAAGAGACGATAGCGGCGATTCTCCTTAGCGCTAGAACATGCCGTTGGTATTGGCGGCCTTCTCCGGAATCTCCTGCACGACGTCCCAGTGTTCGACAATCTTGCCGTTCTCGAGCCTGAAGATGTCAACGATAGCGCGGCCGCGCGTGCCCTTCTCGCGTACGCTATGGACGTGGACAATCACGTAATCGCCGTCCGCAAAAGCGCGCTTGATCTCGCTCCGCGAGTCCGGGAATTTCTCCCGCAGGAAGCCGAGGAAGGCCTTGAAGCCTTCGATACCGTCCGGCGCGGTCGGGTTGTGCTGGATATAGTGCGGCCCGAAAAACTTCGCCGCGGCGTCGAAATCCTTCCGGTTGAGCGCCGCATCGTAGAATTCGAGCACGGCCTTCTTGTTGGCTTCCTGCGTCGCCGTGTCGGCGGCGGATGCCGGAGATATGGCCAGCGACAACAGGCCGATCAGGCCGATGAGAAGAGATCGCATGACTGCTCCTTTGTGCAACCGGTATCGATGCCGAACCAATCCTACCAGCTTCCGTATCGGCCGACGACCCCGCGCCACAGCGCATCGCGTTCGCGCGCGAGCGGCTCCTTGCCGACGCTGGCATTCTTCGCCGCCGCGGTAATGACCATCACCAGCTTGAGTTCGGGATCGACGAAGATCGACTGCCCGTAGACGCCGAGCAGCGCGAACCGCCGCTTCTCGCCCGGAAACAACCAGAACTGGTAGCCATAGCCGAAATAGGGCGTCGCCTTGCGCGGCGCGAACGCCTCCGGCTGGCGGTGCCAGTCGGTCGCATCGAGCAGATAGTCCTTCGGCAAGATCTGCCTGCCGCCCAAGGCGCCGTCGTTGGCCAGCAGGATTCCAAGGCGGCCATAGTCGCGCAGGACCGCATTGAAACTCCCCGAGCCGACTTCGGTGCCATCCTTTGTCCTGATCCAGGTCGCATCGGCCTCCGCGCCCATCGGCTGCCACAGGCGCGTCGTCAGATATTCGCTCACCGAGGTGCCGGTCACCGCGCGCAGCAACAGCGTCAGAGCCACGGTCTGGTTGGACGCATAGTGAAAGCGCGTCCCCTGCTCGTCCTCGCGCGTCGTGAACGCGCGCAGCGCCGCGACCGAATCCTGCGTGAGGCGGATCCTGTTGAATTTCGTCAGATCGTCCTTGCCGTCATAGACTTCCTGAAACGGCACGCCGGACGCCATCCGAAGCATGTTGCGGATCGTCGTCTCGCCATAGGGATTGCCGGCAAGGCCGGGCACATATCTGGCGATGGTATCGTCAAGCGAAGCGATCTTCTTTTCGGCCAGCGCCATCCCGACGGTGATGCTGACAATGGACTTCGCCATCGAATGCGAAACGAAGCGATGTTCGGCATTGCGATTGTACTGATAGCGTTCAGTCAGCACCTCGCCGTCCCGGATGAGAAGGAAGCCGGTCACGCGTTGATGGTTGAGAAAATCATCGAGGGTGCGGGTCTGCTGTTCGAACCGATACTCGATCCTGGGCTCGGTGGAAATTTTCGGCAGTGGCCGCGGAGACACCGCCTTCTTCAGCATGTAGTGCTGCAGGATGCTGTCGAGGTGGCTGAACGATCCGACCCGGACGCTCTCGTCATAAAACCAGTTGGCGCGCGAGCCGATCGGATAGCCGGCCGCCTTCCCCAACAGGTCCTCGTCGGGTGCGGCGCCGGCTGGCAAGCCCAGCGCGACAAGCACCGCGCATGAGAGCAGGATTCGTCCCGGCTGCATTGGCTGGCTCACGCAGATCTTCGATCTGCCATTGCTTACAATGGCCGTTACCGGCGTGTCGAGCCTGCGGGGAATGTGGAGCTAAGCCGCGCCAACTTTACTGGTTCGTCGCCGGCTCGAACATGCATTGCAGCGTCGGCTTGGCGATCTTGGTGAAGGTCGGGCCGATCTCGGCTTGCTTTGACGGCGGCACCCACGCGGTCTCGATCGTCGGCACCCCGGTCTCGCTGATGCCGCGCAGCAGGGCTTCGCGCAGGTCGGCATCTTCCACCGTCGCGGCGGCGTAGTCGTGCAGACAGCCGCAAACCCTTTCGGGGTGCGCCCAGCGTCCGACCATATGGGGCATGCAGAGCCGCACGAACTCGCCGCGCGGATCAGGCATCTTGAAGAGAGAACGGAACGAAGTCTGCGGCGGCTGAAACTGGACCTGAGCCCGCGCAGCGCCGCCGAGAAGGACGGATGCCAGGATGGCGGCAGAACAGATGCGTACGAACATGCAGGGCCTTTATCGGCAATCTTTTTGCGAACGGTACGCGACGCTCACTTGGCGGCCAGAACCATCGGCAGGGGCGCCGGAGTCGCGACCGCCGAGCCGTTGTAGGCGAAGGTGCCGACGCCCGGCAGAGCTTGGTCCGACGAACCAGCCATCGAGGGACCAGCCAGGATGAAGGCGAAGGCGAGGATGAAGCTTGTGGTCCGCATCTGACTGTCTCCGGTTGTCCGTGGCCGGCAACGCCCGCCGTCTCGTTAACCACGTGATAGCCGTCGGCTGTTTCCGGACATCTGCGCCAAAAACGCAAAATGGTTTCATTGCGCAGGAGAATTGTTTCATCGGCTCTGTCGGACGAAACATTGGCCCGAAAAATTCAATGAATTCAGCCCCGACGCCGTCACTCCAGATGATCCGGCTGAACACTGAAAGCCGCCCGTTGGGGCCACTTTGGAACCTCTCCCATAGACGAGGACGGCCTCGTTCACTGGCTGATTGGATGAACCGAAGCCTCGTTCCGGCCGACTCAGTCGAACGCCGTGCAACTTTGCGCGTGCCTGTGCGTTGTGACCCCTCCTCAACAAAGGATAGCCGTCGTGGGTAGTGGCAACACCGATGTTGGCAGTGCAACCCCGACCCGCAAACCCGGCCAGCCCGAACTGCGGATCGATCCTTCCCTGAAGACAGAGCACCAAGGAACAACCCCAGCGCATCCTGCGAGCCCTTGTGGCGCGATGTCGCAACAGGGCAGCGAATTTCGCGGCAATGTATCGGCGCCGCAAAAATTCGTGCAGCTGGTCGGTTGCCGTGAGCGCAAGGCCGGACCCGGCCTGGAGGCCCGCCAATATTCCTATCCGGTCAAACGGTAAGCCCAAAACCCTCATCCCGGATCCGATCTCGGATCCCGGGTGACATTGGGCTTACTGGACGAATTCACCGCATTTCTGAACCGTGGCGTCGGCTGCCCCCCAGGGCATGATCGGCACCGAGGACGTCGAGTTTTTGGGTGAACCTTCGATCAGCCTGTCCGAATAGACCATGTAGACCAGCACGTTGCGTTTGGCATCGCAGCCGCGAACGATCTGCATCTTCTTGAAGAACAGCGAGCGGCGCTGCCGGAACATGTCGTCGCCCTGCTCAAACTTATGCTTGAACTTGATGGGCCCGATCTGGCGGCACGCCAGTGAGATGTCCGAGACCTCCTCGGCGAGGCCGAGCCAGCCCTTGAAGCCGCCCTTTTCCGGCACCGTGAAGTGACAGGCCACCCCCTCGACCTCGGGATCGTCGACGGCATAGGTCGCGAGCTTGTCGTTCGGGCTCAGCCACTTGAAGACCGTCGAGCGGCGAAAGATCAGGTCGGGTTCGTCCGCAGCCGACGCCGGCCCTGCCTGCCAGAGTACCAGCGCCAACACCCCCAAGGCCAGACTTCTCCACTTCTTGTCACGCTTAACGATGGCCTTGGATGTCATTGATATCTCCGCTGAAGGGCTCCCCGGCCTATGTAGTGGCAGAAAGCCGCACAGGAAGGCTCCGGGAGGTATTGGAGGGCCGTAGTGCTGCCTTATGGATGGCGTCAGATTGGGCAGGCGCCGTTTAACGGAATGTGAGGCTTTTTTGCTACGATTCGGGCGAAAAGCGCTGGAATTAGAAGGCCTACGCTGGTGAACGCTTTTCGTGTCTGCGACAACAAACGGATTAGCAGGACGGTAGATTCGAGTATCTGGATTTGAGGATTATGCGCGTGAGCGGGCATCGGTTTTTCAGTGCGAACGTTGCGGGCGCGACCATTTCGAAGCAGCGATTTTGGCAGATGGCGATGTTGACGGCGGCCGGTACCCTGGTCGCCACGCCCCAGGCAGATGCCGCCACCATGTTCTACTGGCAGGACTCCGATCCCGGCTACTACTACCGGCCGGCACCCGTGGCGCAGCCGCGCAAGCCGAAAGCCCGCCAGCCTTCCGCAAAGGCCGGAGCCGCCGTCAAGGAAACCAACGCCAAGCCGCAGGGACCGCTGATCATCGCGGTCTCGATCGAGCAGCAAAAGGTGCGCGTCTACGACGCCAACGGCTTGTTTGCCGAAAGCCCGGTGTCGACGGGCATGAAGGGTCATTCGACCCCGATGGGCGTGTTCAGCATCATCCAGAAGCACAAGATGCACCGCTCCAACATCTACAGCGGCGCGCCGATGCCTTACATGCAGCGCATTACCTGGTCGGGCGTTGCGATGCATGCCGGCGTGTTGCCCGGCTATCCGGCATCGCACGGCTGCATCCGCATGCCGACGGCGTTCGCCATGAAGATGTGGAACTGGACCAGGATGGGCGCGCGCGTCATCATCACGCCGGGCCAGATCACGCCTGCCAGATTCGCGCATCCATTGCTGGTGGCGCAGAAGGTCGTGCCGCAACCCCTCATCGCCAACGATCCGACGACCGACGCGCCCGCGGTGAAGAGCGACAAGGGCGCGGACGCAGGCAGCGCGACCAAACCTGCGAATTCGGAGGCGGGCCTCGACCTCCGATCGACCGTCGGGCACGCGGCGCCGTTACGCGAACAGACCCACACTGCGGATGCCAGCAGCGCGTTGCCGAAGGGCGTCGTGACCATGTCCGACGCAGCGCCGTCTGCGGCTACGATTCAGCCTGCCAGCGATACACCGGCCGCCGAAGTAAAATCGACTGAGGCCGAGGACAAGCCCGGCGATGCGAAGGTCGAAGTGAAGTCGGAAACAAAGTCCGACGAATTGAACACCGAGGCGCCCACCGCTGCGATCGCCAATACAGAGCCTGCCAAGACAGAGCCTACCAAGGCTGAAGCGCCGAAGGTCGAGGAGGCCAAGCCGTCTGAAACGAAGGCCACGGAATCCAAGTCCGCTGAAAAGCCCACCGAGCCCGTCAAGGCGGTCGGCGCTCCACCCGCCGATGCCAAGAAGGATCCGGCGCGTCTGCCCGGCGCGGAAAAGGCTGCCAAGGCAGACCCCCCCAGGCGTCCCGGCCAGATTGCTGTCTTCGTAAGCCGCAAGGATTCCAAGCTGTACGTTCGCGAGAACTTCAAGCCGCAGTTCGACGTTCCGGTAACCATCGCGCCGAGCGACCGGCCGCTGGGTACGCACGTCTTCACCGCCGAGGCGGACAAGAAAGACCCCAATCTGTTGCGCTGGTCAGTGATCTCTCTGCCGGTCACGGCCCGCAACGCCGCTCGCACCGAGGAGGACAGCCGCACAGCCGGCCGCCGCAAGATAGCCGCCCCTGCCGAGGCCAAGCCGTCGCCGGTGCCGAACAGCCCGGCCGAGGCGCTCGACCGCATCACGGTAGCGCCCGAGGCGATGGCGCGGATCGCCGAGGTGTTGGCCACCGGCGGCTCGATCATCGTGTCCGATCTCGGCGTCAACCAGGGCGGCGAAACCGGCGAAGGCACCGACTTCATCGTCCCGCTGCGGTAGATCCCATAACGGCTTGTTGAGGGGCCGCGGCCCCCGCGTTGCGCTATCCTTTGCACTGACGAACCGCAGCACGAGGCTTTTCATGATCGACCGCAGGAACGTGATATCAGCGGCGCTGGCCGCGATCGCAGCCGTCGCCTCGAACAGGAAATCCCTGGCGCAGGCCGGCATGAGCCGGATCACGGCCTACGCGTTTTCATTTCCGGGATTGGCCAGCGGCGATATCAGGCTTTCCGAATTTGCCGGCCGGCCGATTCTGATCGTCAACACCGCCTCGCTCTGCGGCTTCACCCCGCAATATGGCGGACTACAGGAATTGTGGACCGAGTTTCACGGCCGCGGCCTGATGATCATCGGCGTTCCCTCCAACGATTTCGGCGGCCAGGAGCCGGGCGGCGCGACCGAAATTACCGCGACCGCGCAAAACCACCACGTCACCTTTCCGATCGCCGCCAAGGCCGTCGTCAAGGGAGCGAACGCGCATCCGTTCTACAAATGGGCGGCGGAGGCACGACCTAAGGATGTTCCACGCTGGAACTTCCACAAATACCTGATCGGCCGCGACGGCTATATCGCCGACGTCTTCCCGGAATCCGTCAACCCCGTGGATACACGGGTAAAGACCGCCATCGCGCGGGCACTGGCTCAAAGCGTTTCCGAGCGAAGTGGCTAGCGGTTCGCGTAGAGGAAACGCGTCAAAAAGAGCACAAGACTCCTGAATTAAGCGCCCGGTGACAATTCGGCTGGGCGCAACCGTTGCGTTGGCGCGGCTGCTCCAACTAGGTTACTATGTGCTTCGGGGAATGGAGGCAGACCGGATGACGGCAGAGCCGCGGACCGGGTGCGGGATTCAAATTTAAGGAAAACAAGATGCGTGTTGCGGCAGGGTTGATCTTTGCAGGCGCGGTTTCGCTGTTGGCATCAAGCGCGGCGTGGTCGCAGACGCCACCCGCCAAGGGCGCGGCCTCTCCGCCGCAGGCAGCACCTGCCCCCGCCCCGCCGCCGGCGCCGGTCTCGACCCGTCCGCCCTGCAACAATCCGAACGCGCTCGGCATCGGCCGCACCGTCGAGATCGACACGACCGGCGGTCCCGGTTTCGGTTTCGAACATTTCAAGGAACTCGACTTCCTGCGCGACAAGGAAGTGGTTCTGACCTTCGACGATGGTCCGTGGCCGGTGAACACGCCCGCGGTCTTGAAGGCGCTGGCGGAGGAATGCACCACCGGCATCTTCTTCCCGATCGGCAAGCACGCCACCTACTATCCCGAAATCCTCAAGCAGGTGATGGCGGCCGGCCATTCCATCGGGTCGCATACCTGGTCGCATGCCGCCCTCGTCAACAAGAAGCTGAACGAGCAGCAGCGCAAGGATGAAATCGAAAAAGGATTCAGCGCCGTGAAATGGGCGCTCGGAGGCAAGTCGCCAGCGCCGTTCTTCCGCTTCCCCGCGCTGCAACACCCGCCGGAGATGGTGACCTATCTCGGCGCCCGCAACATCGGCATCTTCTCCTGCGACCTCGATTCCTTCGACTTCAAGGCGAGCAAAGCGCAAACCATCGTCGACACCGTGATGCGTAAGGTCGAGAAGAACGGCAAGGGCATCCTCCTGATGCACGACTTCCAGAAGCATACCGCGGAAGCCTTGCCCGAGATCCTGAAGAAGCTGAAGGCCGGCGGCTACAAGGTGGTTGCGATGCGCGCCAAGACGCCGGTGCAGACCATCGCGCAATATGACGAAGACATCGTCAAGGACCTGAAGCTGCCGACCGTGAGCTCGCGCCCGGTTTCCAGCGTCGTTCAGACGATCTCGGAATAGCGCGGCGCGACACGCCCCGTGCCGGCGCTGCGCATCGAAGGTTATGTCATCGTCTCCGCGGACGGCATGCTGGCCGACGCGCGCAATGTCATGCCCGACGAATTGAAGTTCGAGGGCGACAAGGCGTTTTTCACCGCCGCCCTCGACCATGCCGATCTGATCCTGCACGGCCGCAATTCCTACGAAGACCAGCCGAACTCGCCGCTGCGCAGGCGCGTCATCCTGACGCGGACGGTCGACGCGATCGCGCCCGATCCGTCCAACCCGAAAGCCACGCTTTGGAATCCCGCGGGCGCGACCTTCGAAGCTGCCTGCGCGCATGTAGGCGTGCGTGACGGCGCGGTTGCGATCATCGGCGGCCCCGGCGTGTTCGGCATGTTCATGGACCGCTACGACGTGTTCTGGCTCTCGGTAGCGCCGCATGTTCGCCTGCCCGGCGGCGAGCCTTGCTTTCCCGGCGTCCCTGCCCGTACGCCGCAGGAAATCCTCGCCGCGCATGGACTGCGTGCCGGCGACGTGCAGACGCTTGATGCAGTGCAGGATGTCACCGTTACACCGTGGCGGCGCAGCGCCTAGAGCCCGGCCCTATTACGGCGTCATCCTTTCGTACAACCAGCCTCGCCGTAAGCCAGCCTTCGGCCAGAGATCGCTTGACAGCACGCGGGCGCGGTTCCACCCTGAAAAGAAAAAACATACACATCATCATCGGGAGGACCACAACATGTTGAGGTACGCTTCAACCATGGTTGCAGCGGTGACTCTTGGAATGGTCACCATCTTTGCTGCGCCGGTTCACGCTCAGACCACTGAAAAGCCGTTAGTGCTTAAGGGTCAGTCGACCCACCCCGCATCCTCGAACTTCCATCTCATCTTCAAACTATGGGCCGAGACCGTCGAAAAAATGACGGCCGGGCGTCTCAAGATCGAAACGCTTCCGGCGGGAGCGATCGTGCCCGCGTTCGAGGTTTTTGACGCGACTTCCAAGAACGTTCTCGACGTCGGCATGGGACCGTTCGGCTACATCCTCGGCCGCAACACCGCGACGATACCGATGTCGCATGGTCCGCTGTACGGCATGGACGGCTCGGACTACTGGGCCTGGTACTATGACGGCGGCGGCATGAAGCTGCTTGATGAATTCTATCGTGACGTCCTCAAGCTGAACGTCGTCGGCTTCCCGATCCCGACCGACTACCCGCAGGGAATGGGCTGGTTCAAGAAGGAGATCAACAGCCTCTCCGACCTCAAGGGCATGAAGTACCGGATCTACGGCATCGGTGCGGAAACCTACGGCCGGCTCGGCGTGTCGGTCGTCACCATTCCCGGCGGCGAGATCGTGCCGGCGATGGAGCGCGGCGTGATCGAGGGCGCCGAGTGGATCAACTGCGAGGAAGACAAGAAACTCGGTCTGCACCAGGTCGCCAAGCACTATTACACGCCGGGCATGCACGAGCCCGTCACCGGCGGCCAGTTGATGATCAATGGTGACGTCTGGAAGAAGCTCACTCCGGATTTGCAGGAGATCATCAAGGTGGCGAGCGTCTACGCCACGACCACGCGCAACTTCGCCTTCAATCGCGAGACGGCGCAAGCTTGCCAGGACCTGATCAAGATGGGCGTGCAGATGCATCGCACACCCGACGAGATCCTGAAGAACTTCCTCGACGAGTGGGAGAAGATCCAGGCCGAGCACGCGGCGAAGAATCCCTTCTACCGGAAAGTCATCGACAGCCAGAAGGCCTATGCCGAACAGATCGTGCCCTTCAAGCTGTCTTGGTTCCCGCCCTACAATTTTGCGGGCGAGTACTACTGGAAGAACAAAATCTACCTGACCAAGAAGTGATCTCTCTGTAACGGAGCTGCTGGCGTCCGAACCGCCGGACGCCAGCACTGTCTGATGAGGAGCGATCATGTCCGCGGACACCAGCAGTGCTTCAGTCGCCAGCAATCAGGGCGGCGAATTCCCGCGCGCTTTTTACCTGATCATACGTGCGATCGACCGCTTCACCGACGTGACCGGCAAGCTCATCGCCATGTCGATGTTGTTTCTGGTGGCGACGATCTCGTACGAGGTCGTCATGCGGTACGGGTTCGGCGCGCCGACCGTTTGGGTCTACGAATCGAGCTTCATGGTCAACGGCGCGGCCTTCATGCTCGGATCCGGATATGCGCTGCTGAAGGGCGCGCATGTCCGCACCGACATCTATTGGGAGAATTACTCGGAGCGGAAAAAGGGCATCGTCGACCTGATCTCCTACCTGATGTTTTTCTATCCGGCCATGATCACGTTCATGCTGATCAGCATCGACGACGCCTTGCACTCCTATGACACCGGTGAACGATCGCAGGAAAGCGTTTGGCGCGCGATCATGTGGCCGTTCCGGGCAACGATCCCGCTGGCGGCGCTTCTGCTCATGATCCAGGGCGTGTCCGAGGTCCTGAAGTGCTGGTACCAGGTCCAGTTCGGGCGCGAGTTCGAGCACAAGGAAAAGATCGAGATATGACGGGCCTCGAACTCCTCGGACTTTCCATGCTCCTCGTGATGCTGGGAGCGATCTTCATCGGCCTGCCGATCAGCTTCACACTGCTGTTTCTGGCGCTGATGTTTGGTTACGTCGGCATGGGAGAGCGCGTTTTCAACCTCGCCTACCTGCAGACCATCGGCCTGATGAAGCAGGACGAACTCGTCGCGGTGCCGATGTTCATTTTGATGGGCTTCGTCTGCGATCAGGCCGGACTCATGGAGCGACTGTTCAGGGCGTTCCGCGACCTGTTTGCGCCGCTCAATGGCGCGCTCTACGTGGTCGTCATCCTCACGGCGACGCTGTTCGGGATCGCCGCCGGAACCGTCGGCGCAACCGTCGCCCTGCTCGGCATCATGGCCGGGCCGATGATGATCCGCTCCGGTTATGATGTGCGCATGTCGGCCGGCGCGATCGCCGCCGGAGGCACGCTCGGCATCCTGATTCCGCCGTCCGTGATGCTGGTCGTGATGGCGCCGGTGCTCGATATTTCGATCATCGATCTCTATGCGGCGGCATTCGGTCCGGGCTTCCTGCTGTCCGCGATGTTCATCGCCTATACCTTGATCCGTTGTTATTTCAATCCGAAGCTCGGCCCGCCGGTACCGGTCGAGGAGCGCCCCGATTCGATGCGGATCGTGCTGTGGGAATGCCTGGTCGGCCTCGTGCCGGTGACCGTGCTGACGATCGTGACGCTCGGCGCCATCCTCGCCGGAATCACCACGGCTGCGGAGGCCGCCGCGTTCGGTGCCTTGGGAGCGATCCTGCTCGTTGTGGCCTACGGCCGCTTCACATGGAAGGGCTTGCTGGACGCCTGCTACGCCACGCTGGCGACGACCAGCATGGTGCTGTTGCTTGCGGTCGCCTCCAACGTATTCGGCGCCGTCTTCTCATGGCTGGGTACCGCGACCTGGATGACCAAGGCCTTGCTGGCCTCGCCGCTGCCGCCCTGGGGCACGATGTCCATGCTCCTGACCCTGATCTTCCTGCTCGGCTGGCCGTTCGAATGGCCGGCCATCGTCTTCATCTTCCTGCCGATGCTGGCGCCCGTGGCCAAGGGCCTCGGCTACGACATGGTCTGGTTCGGCTGCATCGTCGCGGTCGTGCTGCAAACCGCCTTCCTGTCTCCGCCGGTCGCCATGTCGGCCTATTATCTCAAACAGGTCGTCAAGGAATGGAACCTGCGGCTTATCTACCGCGGCATGGCCGACTTCATGGTGCTGCAGGTCGCTTGCGTGGCGCTGGTGCTGATCTTCCCCGCCATCGCGATGTGGTTCCCGCAATGGCTGCAGGCGCGCAGGATGGCGGCGCGGACCGCGCAGATCGAGTACGTCGCGCCGCCGCAGAACGCCGCGGTGGCATCGAACGAGCCACCCGCCATCATCAGGAATTTCTGACTTCGTCTGGAGTCGTAGATACCGGAACTACACGTCTCCGTAGGCCGGTTCATTCGGCCGTGGCCCGCGGCCGTAACCTGCGATCATGAACAGGGCGCCGATGAGCGACAGGTTCTTCAACGCCTCGATCAGCGTCTTGGCATTTTCGGGCGCCGGCTGGTTCCAGAAGTCGTGGAAGTAGAAGGTCGTCGCGATGACGAAGAAGATCAGCAGGATCGCGAAGAAGCGCGCCCCGAAATTCACCGCGATCATCAGGCCCGCGAGGATCTCGAAGCCGCCGACGCCCCACGCCAGCAGTTGCGGCGTCGGCATGCCCGTCATGGTTTCGAGCTGCGAGGTATAGGGCGCAAGCATCGACGGGATGGCCACCTTGGATGAGATGTAGTCCGCCGTCTGCTGAATCGCGAAGAGCTTGGTCGCTCCCGTGTACATGAAGAGGACGGCGAACAGGACTCGCCCGAAGGTAACTAACGCTGGCATGGGATCGGCCTCACTGAATGGCATGCAAGATAGCAGGCGGCGCGAAACGATTATGGGCGTTTCGCCTCCGCTTTTCAAACGCTCAAATCGAAACCATCCGCGCAGGAGCCTGCGCGGGGCCTAACCAGACCTTCTGATAGAAGCAGAACCAAGGCCCTTTTTTGGCCATAGCGTTTTCGAGCGCGGATACATTCGCACAGAGAAAACACGTCAAAACAAAAGACTAGAGCGGTTCTGATTCAATCGGAACCCCGCGCTATCCAAACAGCGTCGGCTGCGGGCGGCCGGCGCGCTCCTGGGCTTCGACGGCGGCAACCGCCGTCATGTTGAGTACGCCGCGCGCCGTCACTCCCGGGGTGAGGATATGCGCCGGACGCGCCGGCCCGATCAGGATCGGCCCGACCGGCAGCGCATCCGCCAGCGTCTTGATCATCTGGTAGGCGACGTTGGCGGTGTCGAGGTTCGGCATGATCAGGATGTTGGCATCGCCCTCCAGCTTGGAATGCGGCAGCACGAGCTTGCGCGCCG
The DNA here is from genome assembly GCF_018596315.1 of Bradyrhizobium sp. SRL28. Taxonomy (GTDB): domain Bacteria; phylum Pseudomonadota; class Alphaproteobacteria; order Rhizobiales; family Xanthobacteraceae; genus Bradyrhizobium. The sequence continues at coordinate 16,668 of NZ_JAHEAG010000015.1, forward strand.
CGGCCGAGAGCGCGGTATCGCCCTGCATCTCGCCGTCGGCCTCGATCTCGGGATGCTTTTCCTTCAGAAGCGCGGTGGCGCGGCGCATCTTGCGCGAGGAGTCCGTATCATAACTGCCGAAGTCGGAATGTGACACGAAGGCGACGCGCGGCTTCATGTTGAACCGCTGCACATGGTTTGCCGCCAGCGACGCGACTTCCGCGAGTTCCTCGGCGCTCGGGTTCGGGCGCACCTGGGTATCGGCGATGAAATAGGAACCCTTGCTGGTGATCATCATCGACAGCGCCGCAAAATCGCTGACGCCAGGCAGGAAGCCGATGATCTCGCGGACATGGCGCAGATGGCTCATATAGCGGCCCTCGACGCCGCAGATCATGGCATCGGCCTCGCCGCGCATCACCGCAAGCGCTGCGATCACGGTGTTGTTGGTGCGGACCACGGTGCGCGCGGCTTCGGGCGTGACGCCGCGCCTTCCGGCGACGTCGATATAGGTCTGCACATAGGAACGATAGCGCGGATCGTCCTCGGGATTGACGAGATCGAAATCCCGCCCGGCCTTGATTGAGAGGCCGAACCGCTTGAGCCTTGCCTCGACGACGGAGGGGCGGCCGACCAGGATCGGCCGCGCCAGTTTTTCCTCAAGCACGACCTGCGTGGCGCGCAGCACGCGCTCGTCCTCACCCTCGGCATAGATCACGCGGACCGGCTGGGTCTTTGCCTTGGCGAATACCGGCTTCATGACGAGGCCGGAGCGGAAGGCGAAGCGTTGCAGCAGTGCGCAATATTCGTCAAAGTTCTTGATCGGGCGCGTGGCCACGCCGGATTCCATCGCAGCCTTCGCCACCGCCGGCGCGATGCGCAGGATCAGCCGCGGATCGAACGGGCTCGGGATCAGCGAGCCCGGGCCAAACCCTTGCGTCTCGCCGCTGTCAAAGCCTTGCGCCACCGCATCCGACGGCGGATCGCGCGCGAGCTGCGCGATCGCATCGACCGCTGCATGTTTCATTTCCTCGTTGATCCCGGTAGCGCCGACGTCGAGCGCACCGCGGAAGATGAACGGGAAGCACAGGACATTGTTGACCTGGTTCGGAAAGTCCGAGCGCCCGGTGCAGATCATCGCGTCGGGGCGCGCCTTACGCGCCTCGTCCGGCATGATTTCCGGGTTCGGATTGGCCAGCGCCATCACCAGCGGCTGGTCTCCCATCGACTTGACCATGTCTGGCGTCAGCACGTTGGGCGCGGACAACCCCAAGAAAATATCCGCGCCGCCGATCACGTCCGCCAGCACGCGCGCGCTGGTTTTCTGCGCATAGACCGCCTTCCAGCGATCCATCAGCGTGTTGCGGCCCTCATGCACCACGCCGTCGATGTCGCAGACCCAGATGTTCTTGCGCTGCGCGCCCAGCGAGACCAGGAGATTCAGGCACGCGATCGCCGCAGCACCGGCGCCCGAACAGACGATCTTCACATCAGCGAGCTTCTTGCCGTTCAGCAGCAGCGCATTGACGATGGCGGCGCCGACGATGATGGCCGTGCCATGCTGGTCGTCGTGGAACACCGGGATCTTCATGCGCGCCTTGAGCTGCGCCTCGATCTCAAAGCATTCCGGTCCCTTGATGTCCTCGAGATTGATACCGCCGAAGGTCGGTTCCAGCGCCGCCACCGTCTCGACCACGCGCTCGATGGTGTCGGCAGCGATTTCAATGTCGAAGACGTCGATCCCGGCGAATTTCTTGAACAGGACCGCCTTGCCTTCCATGACCGGCTTGGAGGCCAGCGGGCCGATATTGCCGAGCCCGAGCACCGCGGTACCGTTGGAGACCACTGCGACGAGATTGGCGCGGGCGGTCAGCGAGGCCGCTTCGGCCGGATTGTTGGCGATTTCGGTGCAGGCTGCAGCTACGCCCGGCGAATAGGCCAGCGCGAGGTCGCGCTGGTTGGCGAGCGGCTTGGTGGCCTGGATCTCGAGTTTACCCGGGCGCGGCAGCCGGTGATACGCAAGCGCCGCGGAGCGGAGATCTTCAGAATAGGACGACATGCACTCCCCCACGGGCTTTCTCGACCCCGAATTGCTTCCGGCGGCCGGTCTTCGTTCGAACCGTTAGTTCTGCGGCAGATTGAGCCGGATGTGAAGCACGGGCAACCGCTTGGATGCAACATTCGAAAGCCTCCCCATCAACAGGGGGCATCGACGGAAAGCGCCAAAGCCGGTAGCATATTTTCCTCCCTACCCCGTCCCCTTTACCGACATATGGCAATTTTGCCTCCCGCAATGTCGGCATCCGGAGCACAACTAATGGTCAAGATACTGATGGGCCTGGCCGCTGCGGTCGTAATCGCGGTGGGCGGCTTCTTCGGCTTCGAGTTTTATACGCAGCATCGGGTTGCCAGCGAGGTCGAGGCCACGTTCGAGCAGATCCGCGCCGGCGGCGGCAAGGCAAGCCACGGCAAGGTATCGTTCGACCTGCGCAGCCGCACGCTCAAGATCGCCGATATTGCGACTGAATCGGCCACGCAGCCTCCGGTAAGCGTCAAGATCGCCAGCATCATAGCCACCGGCGTCGGTCAGCCGGACGCGACACGCTTCTCGGCCGATGCCATCGAGATCACCGACTTCGAACTCAATACCAGGATGGCCGTGGGGGCGGATTGGCAAGTCGCCTACAAGGTGCCGCGGATCGCGGCGAAGGATTTTTCCGGCCCGGCAAACCCGCCGGTGCCGCCGGCATCGTCATCGATGATCGACCTATATCGATTGTTTATTGAACAGCTTGGTGCAGTCACTGCTTCCTCGATCACGGCACCGACTGTTGCCGGCACCATGAGCTCCGGAAACCCGCAATTGGGGAACGGAGAATTCGCCTATTCTAACCTTACGCTGCGCGACATGAAGGCCGGCAAGATTGCCGCTGTGACTGTAGACCGAATGACCTTCACAGGGAACTCGCAATCGAAGGGCAAGCCCGAGAGGGTCACCGGTGAGCTGGCAAATCTCGCTGCGCAGGACGTCGATATGGTCGCGGCCGCGACAATCCTCGATCCGCAGCGAGGCAACGACGACCAATACTACCGCGTCTACCGGCAGATTAGCGCCGGCGCCTATACGATCACCTCAGGGCAAGGTCCGACGGTGCGTATCGAGGGGCTGACGGCCGAGGATATCGGGGCGCGGCCCTCGCGGCTGCAACTGGCCGCACTGCTGGCAACGATGCCGTCCGGAGCGGCCCAGCCCACGCCGGCGCAGACGCGCGAAATGATGGAAAGGGCGGCCAAGATCTACGAAGGCGTGCGCATTGGAAACGCCGAGATGCGCGGCTTTTCGATGGATATGCCGGAGGGCGGCTTCAAGCTCGCCTCGCTGCGCTTCAGTCTGGAGAACGGAAAGACCGGCGAATTTGCGCTCGAGGGTTTTGATGGCCGTACAGCGCAGGGGCCGGTCAAGGTCACCCGCTTCGCCCTCAAAAGCGTGGATATCGCCGGCTTGTTGCGCAAGACCGCACTGTTCTCGAACCCGGCGCAACCACCGCCGCCCGACCAAGCGCTCGGCATGATTGCCCTGCTCGAGGGCGCCGAACTCAAAGGCTTCGCAGCGCCCTTTAAGAACACCGGCCGGCCGATCAACGTCGACCTCGTCAGCCTGGACTGGGGGCAGTTCATCGGACCTATACCGAGCAAGGCGCGACTGACCGCGAAGATGTCCGGTCCTCTCGACGCGACCCATCCCGGTCAGCGAATGCTGATTGCCGCGGGCCTCGACAAGATGGCGATCGATCTCGATCTCGGCACGGCATGGACCGAAGCATCGCGCGCATTCGTACTGGAGCCCGTGACGGTCGAGCTTGGCGGCATGCTGAAAGCGTCCGCAAGAATTTCGCTCGCCAACGTGCCGCGCGAGGTGTTCTCGATCAATCCAATTCAGTCGGCCGTCATGGCCACGCAGATCGAGGCCGGCACGATCGATCTCACGGTGCGCGATTTGGGCGGCGTCGATCTCGCGGTCGGCCACTATGCCCGGATGCAGAACATCAGCCGCGACGCCGCGCGAAAAGCGATCGTTGACGACATCAGAAACAGCGCTGCGACGACAGGGACAAACAACCCCGATGCTGTCGCCGCCGCGGAGGCGCTGGCGCGTTTTATCGAAACGCCGCGGACAGCGCTGACGCTCAAGCTCACGCCGCTCGGCAAAGTGCCGGCGATGCAGCTCTTCCAGATGTTGAAGACCGACCCGCTCGTCGCGCTTTCGCAGTTCCGTATCGAGGCTTCGACGGCGCTGTGAGCTACCCCTTGTCCGGCAAATTGAGCCGGATGTGAAGCTCGCGGAGCTGCTTGGTTGTGACTTCCGACGGCGCGCCCATCAGGAGGTCCACGGCCTGCTGGTTCATCGGGAACAGCGAGATTTCGCGCAAGTTCGTGGTGCCGCAGAGCAGCATCACGATGCGGTCGACGCCGGCCGCCATGCCGCCATGCGGCGGGGCGCCGTACTGGAACGCGCGATACATGCCGCCGAAACGCTCGACGACATCCTTCTCGCCATAGCCCGCGATCTCGAACGCCTTCACCATCGCCTCGGGGCGATGGTTGCGGATGCCGCCGGAGGCGATCTCGTAGCCGTTGCAGGTGATGTCGTACTGGAACGCCTTGATGGTCAGCGCTTCCTGCGTCTGCAACGCCTTGAGGCCGCCCTGCGGCATCGAGAACGGGTTATGCGAGAAGTCGACCTTCTTGTCTTCCTCATTGTATTCGTACATCGGGAAGTCGACGATCCAGGCGAGCTCGAACCGGTCCTTGTCGATCAGGTTCAATTCCTCAGCCACCTTGGTGCGGGCGAGGCCTGAAAACTTCCAGAATTTTTCCGGATCGCCGGCGACGAAGAACGCCGCATCGCCCTCCTTCGTGCCGAGCTGCGTGCGGATCGCAGCTGTCCGCTCCGCGCCGATGTTGTTGGCGAGTGGACCCGCGCCCTCGCCGCCCTCGCGCCACATGATGTAGCCGAGCCCGGGCTGGCCTTCGCCTTGCGCCCAGGAGTTCATGCGGTCGCAGAACGCGCGTGATCCGCCGCCCACGCCGGGGATCGCCCAGACCTGGTTCTTCGGGTCTTCGAGCATCCGCGCGAACACCTTGAAGCCGGAGCCGCGGAAGTGTTCGGAGACGTCCTGCATAATGATCGGGTTGCGCAGGTCCGGCTTGTCGCTGCCGTATTTCTTCAAGGCTTCGGCGAATGGAATCCGCGGCCAGTTCTTGGTCACCGGCTTGCCCTTGGCGAACTCCTCGAACACGCCGGTGACGACGGGCTCGACGGCCGCGAATACGTCGTCTTGCTCGACAAAGCTCATTTCGAGGTCGAGCTGATAAAACTCGCCCGGCAAGCGGTCGGCGCGCGGGTCCTCGTCGCGGAAACACGGCGCGATCTGGAAGTAGCGGTCGAAGCCACTCATCATCAGGAGCTGCTTGTACTGCTGCGGCGCCTGCGGCAGCGCGTAGAATTCTCCGGGATGGATCCGCGACGGCACCAAAAAGTCCCGCGCGCCTTCCGGCGAGGACGCCGTCAGGATCGGGGTCTGGAACTCGAAGAAGCCCTGCTCCTTCATCCGCTTGCGCATGGAATCCACGATGGCGCCGCGGGTCATGATGTTCTGGTGCAGCTTCTCGCGACGGAGGTCGAGGAAGCGGTACTTAAGCCTGATGTCTTCAGGATATTCCTGCTCGCCGAACACCGGCAGCGGCAGCTCGGCCGCAGGTCCGAGCACCTCGATCTCGCTGACATAGACTTCGACCGCCCCGGTCGGCAGTTCCGGATTGTCGGTGCCGTCGGGACGACGGCGTACCTTGCCGTCGATCCGCACCACCCATTCCGAGCGGAACTTTTCCACTTCCTTGAACGCCGGCGAATCCGGGTCCGCCACGCATTGGGTGATGCCGTAATGGTCGCGCAGATCGATGAACAGCACCCCGCCATGGTCGCGGATACGATGGCACCAGCCGGAAAGACGGGCAGTTTGGCCGATGTCGCTGTCGCGAAGCGCGCCGCATGTATGTGACCGATAGCGATGCATGGAAGTCCCAAAAACAGATGTCGGAGGTCAGAATCGGGGGCCAAAGCCCGCGCGAATTGCGGGAGGGTTTACCCGACGCCGCGAGGGGCGGCAACCAATGGCGGGGCCTGTTTTGGGCCCGGACAGCGAGATTTCCGCCCGCACCCGCCCGAACCGTTTGCCTATTCCCTGCCCGCGCCTATCTTTGGGTCATGACCGTCCATTTCCCGTTCCAGAACACCTATTCGGCGCTGCCGGCGAGTTTTTTCGCCCGCGTGGCCCCGACACCCGTCGCCGCCCCCCGACTGATCAAGCTGAACCGGGCCCTGGCCGTCCATCTCGGCCTTGATCCCGATGTGCTGGATAGCCCGGAAGGGGCGGAAATCCTCGCCGGGAAGCGCCTGCCCGACGGCGCCGATCCGATCGCGATGGCTTATGCCGGCCACCAGTTCGGCCATTTCGTGCCCCAGCTCGGCGATGGCCGCGCCATCCTGCTCGGCGAGGTCGTCGACCAGGACGGCATCCGCCGCGACATCCAGCTCAAGGGATCTGGCCCGACGCCGTTCTCGCGCCGCGGCGACGGCCGCGCCGCGCTCGGGCCTGTCCTGCGCGAATACATCGTCAGCGAAGCGATGTTCGCGCTCGGCATCCCCACCACCCGCTCGCTCGCCGCCGTCACTTCGGGCGAGAACGTGATGCGCGAGACCATGCTGCCCGGCGCCGTGCTCACCCGCGTCGCCGCAAGCCACATCCGCGTCGGCACCTTCCAGTTCTTCGCTGCGCGCGGCGATACCGACGGTGTGCGCCAGCTCGCCGACCACGTCATTGCCAGGCATTACCCGGATGTCGCCAAGGCCGAGCGTCCCTATCACGCGCTGCTCGAAGGCGTCGTCGCCCGCCAGGCGGATCTCGTCGCGCGCTGGCTTCTGGTCGGCTTCATTCATGGCGTCATGAACACCGACAACACGTCCATATCCGGCGAGACCATCGATTACGGCCCATGCGCCTTCATGGACGAATACAACCCCGCGCAGGTATTCTCCTCGATCGATGAAATGGGCCGCTACGCCTACGCCAACCAGCCGCGCATCGCGCTCTGGAACCTGACCCGGCTCGCCGAATGCCTGCTGCCGCTGTTCTCCGACGACCAGGACAAGGCGATCGAACAGGCCCAATTCATTCTCGGTGAGTTCGCCGAAAAATTCACCGCCGCCTATCAGGCCGGCCTGCGCAAGAAGATCGGCCTGTTCACCGCGCGCGACGGCGACGAAGCGCTGGTGCAGGATCTGCTCGATGCGATGGCGAAGAACCAGGCCGATTTCACCCTCACCTTCCGCCGCCTGATCGATGCCGCTGTGGATGCCGACGACGACAGCGTCAGGGCCCAGTTCACCGATCCCGCCGCCTTCGACGAATGGGCCACGCGCTGGCGTCAGCGCCTTGCGGACGAGCCGCAATCCGCCGCCGATCGACAAGCCGCGATGCGCGCCGTCAATCCAGCGTTCATTCCACGCAACCACCGCGTCGAAGCCGTGATCGCGGCGGCCGTAAACAACGACTACGCGCCGTTCGAGGAATTGCTGACGGTGCTGTCGAAGCCGTATGAGGATCAGCCGGCGTACGCAGCCTATGCCGAGCCGCCACTGCCGGAGCAACGCGTGCTGCAGACGTTCTGCGGCACATGAGGCGAAGTTTTCACTCCTCGCGCAGATTGTAGGATGGGTAGAGCGAAACCCATCAATGCCGCGCGCGGGGCTGATGGGTTTCGCTTCGCTCTACCCATCCTACGCACCATTATTCTAACGACCGTATCACCCGATGATACGTCATAATTGACGAGTGTATCATATGCTGATACACTCAATCATGATCAAGAGTTTCAAGGATTCTCTAACGGAGGATGCATTCAACGGCGTCGTCCGCAAGGGCTTTCCCGCGGACCTGATCAAGGTTGCCCGACGCAAGCTGCGTTATCTGCACGCCGCACATATTTTAGCGGATTTGCGTGTGCCGCTGGGCAACCGGCTTGAGGCGCTCAAAGGAGACCGTGCTGGGCAACACTCAATTCGAGTAAACGACCAGTTCCGGATTTGCTTTGTTTGGACCGCCGAAGGGCCGAGAGATGTTGAGTTGACTGACTATCACTCGTGAAGTCAGGCATGGCCTTCGCGCCAAAAGGAGGACCGTTAATGGCCAAGAAGCTTTCCCCCATGCATCCGGGAGAAGTTCTTCGTGAGGAGTTTTTGTTACCGCTCGGGCTGTCGCCCGGCGCGGTGGCAAAGGCCTGCGGCGTTCCACGGACGCGCATCGAGCGATTGTCGAATGAGGAAACTGGCGTAACGGCAGATACCGCGTTACGCCTGTCGAAGGTCTTCGGTACCTCGCCCGAACTCTGGCTGAACCTTCAGACCGATTACGACGTTCAAATCGCGAAGCGACAGATAGGCAAGGACCTCGCGAAGATCGGACCGATCCGCACAAGAGCGGCCTAGACGTGGTTGAGGATCAGCCGCAGCCTCGCACGACGACTATTACCCGTTAACCGAACTCCTTAAGCGCGCGTCCACCATCCGCGCATGCGCGCCTCCCCAGGTTTCAGAAATTAAGAAACGGTCAACGCGCTCCCCACAATTCTATCGGTTTATCCGGGGAGAATTGCCGTGGACGCCTTTGCTTTCGGATTCATGGGAATGGTGATGATTGCACTCTGTCTCGCCGTGCTCGCGATCCCGTCCGGCCGGCGCCGGTCGCGGCACATCCGCTACGAGTAGTGCCTGGAATTTCCTGACATCGAACCAGCCGCAGCGAAGCCAAATTCGCCGCCGTTATATCAATTTGCTTTGCCGCCCTCAGATATATGTATTATACGTATAATTGAAATCGTGAGATTTCACTAAGGGATATCGCAATGGTCAAGACCACGGCCCTGGAATTCCAGCGTAAATTCGGTGAATTCCAGCATCAGGCCCAACGGGAGCCGGTGGAGATCACCCGACACGGCCGGCGCGAATTCGTGCTGATGTCGGCCGAACAGTATGATTGGCTCACGGCTGCCGCCAAGCGCACGCATCGGACAGCCGACGCAACATCGGTGGTGATCGACGCCGTGGAGCGGGCCGAGATGGATGTCGAACACACCGCGCTCGACGAACTGCTGAAGTAAAAACAGCACCGTGGCGTTTCCCGATCCGAAGCCCGGACTCATCGTCCGCTATGATTATCTGTGGTCTCATGAGGCTGCAGAGGGCCGCGATCAGGGCAAGGACCGGCCGACTTGCCTCGTGGCCGCAAGCGATAGCCTGGCGGAGCCACGCTATGTCGTGCTGCTGCCGATCACGCACTCGCCGCCGAATGCGGGCACGGAGGGCGTCGAAATACCGGCGAAGGTCAAGCAGGCCTTGGGATTGGACGACGCGCCGAGTTGGGTCATCGTTTCCGAGCACAACGTCGACGAATGGCCGAACGCCGGCGTGTCGCCTATCCCCGGCAGACCAGGCGTATTCAGCTATGGGTTCATCCCACCGGGCCTGTTCGCGCAGATCAAAGCCCGATTTCTCGAACTGGCTCGACGGAGCAAAAGCCGCAGCGTGCGGCGCTGACCAAATTTGGGGGCTGAACGATAACGCCCCTATCGTCCGGCCCCGGTTGGGTCGCAAAAAAGCCGTGCTCAGGATCAAATGCAGGGCTCAAATTCTGCCCAACACCCTTGACATATCAGCGTTTTCGGCAGAACGCCTGTCCGACGCGTCATGGATTGTTCATGGATCTGATTACCACCACTTCCGACCTCGCCGCCGCCTGCTCCCGGCTCGCCCAGCACAAGGTCATCACCGTCGACACCGAGTTCCTGCGGGAGACGACCTACTATCCCCTGCTCTGCGTCGTGCAGATGGCAAGCGCGGACGAGGCCGTCGTGATCGACACGCTGGCGCCCGGCATCGACCTCAAGCCGTTCTTCGAGCTGATGGGGAACGAGGCGGTGCTGAAGGTGTTTCACGCCGCCCGCCAGGACATCGAGATCGTCTGGCACCAGTCCGGCACCATTCCGCATCCGATCTTCGATACGCAGGTCGCCGCCATGGTGCTGGGTTATGGCGACAGCATCGCCTATGACCAGCTCGTCGAGCGCGTCACCGGCCATCGGCCGGACAAGACCCACCGCTTCACGGACTGGTCGCGCCGGCCGCTGACGCCCGAGCAGATGCATTATGCGGTCTCCGACGTCACCCATCTGCGCGACGTCTTCGCAGCACTGGACGCCGACCTGAAGAAGCGCAGCCGTAGCGACTGGGTCAGCGAGGAGATGGAAGTCCTGACCTCGCCCAGGACCTACGATTTCCACCCCGAGCGCGCCTGGGAGCGGCTCAAGACGCGGGTGCGCAAGCCGAAGGAGCTCGCCGTGCTGATGGAAGTCGCGGCCTGGCGCGAGCAGGAAGCGCAAAGCCGCGATGTGCCGCGCTCGCGCGTGCTGAAGGACGATGCGGTCGGCGACATCGCCACCCATGCCCCGACCTCACTGGAGCGCCTCGCCAGCCTGCGCTCGCTGCCAAAGGGCTTTGACCGCTCCAAATGGGGCACCGATATCATCGCCGCCGTGCAGCGCGGGCTTGCCCGCGATCCCCACACGCTGCCGAAGATCGAAAAGCCGCGCGGCAACTCGAATGGCGCTGCGACCGTCGAACTCCTGAAGGTGCTGCTGCGGATGACGTCGGAACGCCACGCCGTCGCCAGCAAGGTCATTGCCACCGTCGACGATCTCGACCAGATCGCCGCCGACGACCAGGCCGACGTCCCCGCTTTGCACGGCTGGCGCCGCGAATTGTTCGGCGAAGCCGCGATAGCTCTGAAGCACGGCAGGCTCGCGCTCGCGATCGAAAAAGGCCGCGTCGTCAGGGTCGATCGGGCTTAGACGCTCGCGTTCCCCGGATGCTGCGCAACGCGCCGCGTTTGCGGCGTGGTGCGCTGCTGGTCCGGGGTCCACACGCCATGGGTCCCGGCTCTGCGGAGCACCGCTACGCGCTGCATCGCGTCCGGGACACGAGGATGTTCTCGTCCGCTACCACCTCAGCTCCAGGCCCAGCGTGCCCTGATGCGACTGCATCGCGGCGCGGAGTTTGGCGTCGTAGTTGACGTAGAGCCGCGCGGTATTGGTGAGGCTCAACGATGCCGAAGCGCCGGCATCGGCACCGTACCGGCTCTCGCCGATACCCTGGAACGTAATACTCTGCACGCCTTGGCTGACGGTGATGTCGGAGAAATTCTGCACGACATTGTCGACGAACTTGCCATAGCCCGACAGGTCGAAAATCTTGCCGTCGAAGATCCAGTAATGGCCGATCTCCGCGCCGATCAATAGCCGCCCGCGCTGCACGGTGGCGCCCGTCGCCGTCACGGGATCGAGGCCGCCGATCTCCTGCAGCGAGCCGGTCTGGGCGCGGACGTATTCGAACGCCCCCTTGGGCACGATGCGGCCCTGGTCCTTGGTCCAGTAATAGCTGATCTCGCTCAGGACGCCGTCGAGCCGTGCATTGTATCCGGCGGTCGCAATTCCAAGCCCCGTGTCGCGGTGCGAATGGATGTTGCCGAAACCGTGGACCACCGCACTGGCCCAGGTCCATGGCCCGCTGTCGACAGAGGCCGTGAAGCCGATCTGGGTCAGGTCGATCGTCGCCGATTGCAGCGCCAGCGGAATATCGATCGCGGAGCGGCTCTGATCGACCGAGAAGCCGATATTGATGCCCGGCGCCACCCGCGCGCCGATCCCGGCGACGCCGCCCCAGGTCTTTCTGCTATCGCCGACGAAATCGCCGATCGCGCCGGTCTTCGTATAGTTCCCATAGCCTTCGAACCAGGTCCGGAAGCGTGGCGCTTCCGTGCTCTCGGAGGCACCGCCGCCGCCCGGATTGGTCCGCTGCAGGCGGTTGAAGCCGTTGCTCGACTGATTGCCCAGCCGTTCCAGGAAATTGCTGCCGAGATTGGTCAGCGCTGCGCCCGACGAAACCGTCGAGTTGATCACCGTCGGGGTCGGACTAGGAGTCGGCGATGGTGTGGGTGTCGGGGTGGGCGTTGGCGTTGGCGTCGGTGATTGCGCCTGTGCCGCTGACATCACGGCGACGAGCACGACCACAATCGCGATAAGCCGCGCGAGCGCGCCACCGGTCCCGATTTTTCGTGCCCGCGAAAGCCGCGATGAGCAGCGCATGCAATCCATTCCCAAGGGCAAAAGCGCCGGCCCGAAAAATGCGCAAATCCCGATCAACCGGAGCGATTTGCCCCCAGTTCGCGGGAAGCGTCAATCGGTTGGCTCCCCGGCGCGCCACCGAATACGCGCCATTGTTGTCCGGCTGCCACAGCTCGCGCGAACCCGCGACCAGGTTTCCAGCACGCGCCAGAAGCCCCTGAGGATCTTGCCCTGCCCTCGAACTCAGGCCGCCGCCTGACACCCGGCGATCTCGACCAGTTCCGGATAGAATCGCGCGGTCATCCGGCCGACATATCGCCTCAAATTGTCATGGCTTGCGGCCGCCCGCTGCAGATCCGATTCGAACACCGGACAAATCGCGCAGACCGCGAAGGCAAACATCGTGGCATCGATGCCGGCCGGCGAGGTGCCCATGAAGAACTGCTTGTCACCGAGATAGGCCGCCATCGCATCGATCGAGCGGATTCCGATCGCGGTGATCTCGTCGGCAGAGTGACGGCCGATTCCCTGGCCCTGCAACGTCTTGCGGAGGCGGCGGCGGATCATCGAGACGACGACGGGCCGGACCGGCGCGGGCACGCCCTTGAAGAAATTGACCGGCCCCTTGCGGAAATTGTCGTCGATCATCCAGCGGAAATAGACGCTGGCCCAGTACAGATTGTCCTCCGCCATCTTCTCGAATGCCCAGGCGATGGCGAGCTGCTCGGCGCTGAGTCCCTTGTCGAAATCGATGCCGTATTTCTTTTCGAGGTGCCAGCGGATCAGCGTGGAGTCGCCGAGCAGCTGGCCGTCGTCCTCGATGTAGGGAATCTTGCCCTTGGGCGCCTTCGAAAAGCTCATCAGCGCCTTTTCGAACGGGAGTTTCGACATCCGCAACAAGGTCTCGGCCTTGGTCACGAACGGGCTTGCGTCGGGAAGGCCGAAATTGGGCCCGGAGCCATAGAGCGTGATCATGGAACCTCGATGGATTTTGCGGAGCGCGGCTATCGCGCTCGTTCGCGTATACCGAGGATAATATCAGATCGTCCGCGGCGAAATCAGGGTGCCGTCGCGCTCAGTGCTGTCAGCGACCTTGCAGAGATCGCCTTCGAGGCGAAGTTTGCCGCTCGCAAGCAGCCGCAGCGCCTCCGGGTAGATGCGATGCTCGATGCCGAGGATGCGCTGCGACAGCGTCTCGGCCGTGTCGTCATCGGCCACCGTGACCGCCCCCTGCATTATGATCGGGCCGGCGTCGGTTTCCGGGATCACAAAGTGCACGGTCGCGCCCGAGATCTTCACCCCGGCCTGCAACGCCTGGCCGTGCGGATCGAGGCCGGGAAAGGACGGCAGCAGCGAAGGGTGAATGTTGAGCATCCTGCCGTACCAGCGCTGCACGAATTCGGCGGTGAACAGCCGCATGAATCCGCCAAGACAAATCAGCTCGACCTTCTGTTCCTCCAGCGCCCGCTGCAGGACGGCTTCGAAACCCGCGCGATCCTTGCCGAACGGCTTGCTCTCGATAACCGTCGTCGGGACGCCGCTCGCTTCTGCCTTCTCCAGCCCAGCCGCATCGGCCCGATTGGAGATGACCGCGACGATCTCGGCCGGAAAGTCCGCAACCTTCGCCGCGTCGATCAGCGCGGCCATGTTCGAGCCGCGCCCCGAGATCAGGATGGCGACACGACGTTTCATTGCGCGAGATCGAGGTGGCCGTTGTAGATCACGCGATGCTCGCCATCCCCGTCGCGCCGGGCCGGGATCACTTCACCGAGCAGGGCGACGGTCTCGCCGCTTTCGGTCAATATCTGCGTCACCTGCTCGATCGCATCCGGCTTGACGATGGCGATCATGCCGATGCCGCAGTTGAAGGTGCGCAACAGTTCGAGTTCGGCGATGCCGCCCTGCTCCGCCAGCCATTTGAAAACCGGCAGCACCGGCAGCCGCGCCAGATCGATGCCGACGCCGAGATGCTTTGGCAGCACGCGCGGAATGTTGTCGGTGAAGCCGCCGCCGGTGATGTGCGCGAGGCCCTTGATCGCCCCGGTCTCGCGGATCGCGCGCAGACAGGATTTCACATAGAGGCGCGTCGGCGCCAGCAGCGCGCCGCCCAGCGTCATGACCGGCGAGAACGGTGCCGGCGCATCGAAGCCGAGGCCTGAGTTTTCCACGATCTTGCGGACCAGCGAAAAACCGTTGGAGTGCACCCCCGACGAGGCCAATCCGACCACGGCGTCGCCCACGGCGATATCCCCGCTCGGCAGCAACGTGCCACGCTCGGCGGCTCCCACCGCAAAGCCCGCGAGGTCGTAATCGCCGTCCTTGTAGAGCCCCGGCATCTCGGCGGTTTCGCCGCCGATCAGGGCGCAGCCGGATTCCCGGCAGCCCTCGGCGACGCCGGCCACGATGGCCGCGGCCGCCTCGGGGTCGAGCTTGCCGCATGCAAAATAGTCGAGGAAGAACAGCGGTTCCGCGCCCTGCACCACGAGGTCGTTGACCGACATCGCCACCAGGTCGATGCCGATGCCGCCATGCAGCCCGGTCTCGATCGCGATCTTGACCTTGGTGCCGACGCCGTCGGTCGCCGCCACCAGCACCGGGTCCTTGAAACCCGCCGCCTTGAGGTCGAACAGACCGCCGAATCCGCCGATTTCGGCGTCCGCGCCCGCCCGGGCGGTGGCGCGGACCATCGGCTTGATGAGATCGACCAGGCGGTTGCCCGCATCGATATCGACGCCCGAATCCGCGTAAGTGAGCCCGTTTTTGCGGTCGATCATGCCCAATTTCCGTATGATGACCGCTGGTTACGAGGAATTCCACGATCCTGCAATGGCTCGCGAACGCTTCTCGCATATACTATGTAGATAAGGTCCGGCCGAACCCGCCAAGGGCCGGATTTAGGCCGGGAGCCGGGAAGCGACCGAGTTGAGTATTCCAAACATCATTACGCTGGGGCGCATCATTCTGGTCCCGGTCATCGTCTGGGCGATCGTTTCCAGCCAGATGGAAATCGCCTTCGCGATCTTTGTCATTGCCGGGGTCAGCGACGCCGTCGACGGCTTTCTCGCCAAACGGTTCAACATGTCGAGTGAACTGGGCGCCCTGCTCGACCCACTCGCCGACAAGGCGCTCTTGGTGTCGATCTTCGTGGCGCTCGGCATCTGGGGCGCGGTTCCGCGCTGGCTCGTCATCCTCGTGGTATCGCGCGACATCATGATCGTCACGGCCGTGATCGTGTCGTGGCTGTTCGACAAACCCATTCCGATGAAGCCGCTGATGGTGTCGAAGCTCAACACGGTGGCGCAGGTGGCGTTCGCGGCGCTGGTGCTGGCTTCGCTCGGTTTCAATTTCAAACCGGCGCCCTATGACGTGATCCTGATGGGTTTTGTTACGGTCTTTACTTTGGTTTCCGTCTCGCTCTATCTCGTCGAGTGGGTGCGGCACATGAGCACGATCGAAGCGCGCTAGCCGTCCTTTTCGTTTTGCCGTTTTCTTCACGCGAACCGGTTCCCACTTCGCTTGAAAACGCTATGAAGGCTGTAATATCCCGGCCTGGAGATCTGCGTGGCAGTCCGCGTTCAACCTCGTCAGCTTGCCTTTGCGTTGCCGCATGCGGAGAGCCTGACCCGCGACAATTTCCTGGAAGGCCCGGCCAATGAAGCCGCGCTCTCGCTGATCGAAAGCTGGCCGGACTGGCCGAACCGCATCATGCTGCTGGTGGGACCGGAAGGCTCCGGCAAGAGCCATCTCGCCGCGATCTGGGCCGAACAGGCCGGCGCGCGCGCGATATCGGCGCACGCGCTTAACCCCGCTGCCGTCCCCGGCGCGCTCGCCACCGGCGCGCTGGTGGTCGAAGACCTGAGACCGGCCGACTTCGACGAACGCGCGATGTTTCACCTCCTCAATCTCGCGCGCGAGGACGAGGCCTTCGTCCTGATCACGGGGCGCGTTCCGCCTGTCGCGTTCGAGGTCGAACTACGCGATCTCAGGTCGCGGCTGCGCGCCGCACCCGTCGTGTCGCTATCCGCGCCCGACGACTTGCTGTTTCGCGGCCTGATCATCAAATTCTGCGCCGACCGCCAATTGAGCATCGACGAGACGGTCGTGAGCTACCTCGCCACCCGGATCGAGCGCTCCTATGCCGCCGCCCGCCAGGCGGTCGACCTCCTGGATACCGAGGCACTGCGGCTCGGCCGGCCGGTGACCCGGGCGCTGGCCGCGGAACTGCTGCGCAACGCCTGATCGGACGGGTGTGCTGCTTCCTGCCGCCTTGACGGCGGCGGTGGGCGGAACATCAATGTCATTGAAACGTCATCGGCGTATCACATGGTGCGGGCCGCATTCCCTGTAAACTAGCCACGCCTCTCCCGAGATGGATCAAAGCCTTATGGAATCGGCACAAGTTATTGAAATAAAAGAAAAAGAACCAGTTGCCGAGGCTCCGCCCACGATTGCCACGAGCCCGGAACGATTCATCAATCGGGAACTGTCCTGGCTGCATTTCAACCGCCGGGTGCTCGAGGAATCCGTCAATCCAGGCCATCCCCTGCTGGAACGGGTCCGGTTCCTGTCGATTTCGGCCAATAACCTTGATGAGTTCTTCATGGTCCGCGTTGCCGGTATCAAGGCACAGGTCCGTGAAGGTATCGCCGAACGCAGCCCCGATGGCATGACGCCGTCCGAGCAGCTCACCCTCATCAACAAGACGGTTTCGACGCTCGCATCCGACCAGCAGGCGATCTGGCGCGATCTGCGCGCCACCCTGTCGGAGACGGGCATCATTCTGGTCGACGGCCACGACTTCACCAAGGCGGAGCGCGGCTGGCTCGAGGATCACTTCCTCCGCAACATCTTCCCGCTGCTGACGCCGCTGGCGATCGATCCGGCGCACCCGTTCCCGTTCATCCCGAGCCTCGGCTTCACCATCGCGCTGCAGTTGGCGCGCGTCGCCGATGGCAAGCCCATGAACGCGCTGATCCGCATGCCCGGCAAGATCGACCGGTTCATTCGCATGCCCGCGTCCAAGGATGGCGCGGTGCACCTGATCCCGCTGGAACAGGCCACCGGCCTGTTCATCGGCCGGCTGTTCCCCGGCTACACCGTCAAGGGCCAGGGCGCCTTCCGCATCATCAGGGACTCCGAACTCGAAATCGAGGAAGAGGCCGAAGATCTGGTCCGCCTGTTCGAGACCGCGCTGAAGCGGCGGCGGCGGGGTTCGGTGATCCGCCTCGAGATGGAAGCCAAGATGCCGGAAGAGCTGTGCGGCTTTGTGCGGCAGGCGCTTTCGGCCGCCGACGACGAAGTGTTTCTGGTCGACGGCGTGCTGGCCATGAACGAGCTGTCACAGCTCACCCGGCTCGACCGGCCCGACCTCGAATTTGTGCCCTATGTGCCGCGCCATCCCGAGCGCGTACGCGACCATGGCGGCGACATCTTCGCCGCGATCCGGCAAAAGGACCTCATCGTCCATCACCCCTACGAATCCTTCGACGTCGTCGTGCAGTTCCTGCAGCAGGCCGCGCGCGATCCTGACGTCGTCGCCATCAAGCAGACGCTGTACCGCACCTCGAACAATTCGCCGATCGTGCGCACGCTTGCCGAAGCAGCCGAGGCTGGCAAATCGGTGACGGCCCTGATCGAGCTGAAGGCGCGGTTCGACGAGGAAGCCAACATCCGCTGGGCGCGCGATCTCGAACGCGCCGGCGTGCAGGTGGTGTACGGCTTCCTCGAATTGAAGACGCACGCCAAGCTGTCGATGGTGGTGCGCCGCGAGGGCGGCAATCTAACGACCTATGTGCATACCGGCACCGGCAATTATCATCCGGTCACCGCGCGCATCTATACTGATCTATCCTACTTCACCTCGGACCCGATCATCGGCCGCGATGCGGCGCGGGTGTTCAACTACATCACCGGCTATGCCGAGCCGAGCGACATCGAGCGGATGGCGGTGTCGCCGCTGACGCTGCGCAAGCGCATCATCGAACATATCAAAGGCGAGACCAATCACGCCCGGCACGGCAAGCCGGGAGCGATCTGGATGAAGATGAACTCGCTGGTCGATCCCGATGTCATCGACGCGCTGTACGAGGCCTCGCAGGCGGGCGTGTCGATCGACCTGGTGGTGCGTGGCATCTGCTGCCTGCGGCCGGGCATTCCCGGATTTTCCGAGAACATCCGGGTTAAATCGATCATCGGCCGCTTCCTGGAGCACGGCCGCATCTACTGCTTTGGTATGGGTCAGGGCCTGCCCGGCGCCAAAGCGGCTGTGTATATCTCGTCTGCCGACATGATGCCGCGGAACCTCGACCGCCGCGTCGAAGTGCTCTGTCCGTTGCAAAATCCCACGGTACATCAGCAGGTTCTCGAACAGATCATGGTCGCGAACCTGAAGGATACCGAGCAGAGCTGGCAGTTGTTGCCGGACGGGTCGTCAACGCGTATGAAGGCCGCGAAAGGCGAAGAGCCATTCAATCTGCACAACTATTTCATGACCAATCCGAGTCTGTCAGGCCGTGGAAAGTCTCTCAAGGAATCTTCGCCGCGCCGCCTCACGCGCCGTAACGAACGCCAGCAATCGCCATAAAGGACCGTGGCTGTGAAGCGACCGCGCAAGCGCGCTTCCAGCGTCGCCGTCATCGACATCGGTTCGAACTCGGTTCGCCTCGTCGTCTATGAGACGATGACGCGCAGCCTCGTCACCATCTTCAACGAGAAAGCGCTGTGTGGGCTCGGCCGCGAGGTGCAGAGCACCGGCCTGCTGTCGGCCGACGCTGTCGCCAAGGCCCTGACCTCGCTGCGGCGCTTTCGCGCCTTGTGCCGCATTCAGCAGGTCGGCCGCGTCTATGCGATCGCCACCGCGGCCTGCCGCGACGCCTCCAACGGCCCCGACTTCATCGCCAAGGCCGAGCGGATCTGCGGCGTTCCCATAGAAATCCTGTCGGGGCCGCGCGAGGCGAAACTATCCGCGCTCGGCGTCGTGTCCGGCATCCACAATCCCGACGGCGTCGTCGGCGATCTCGGCGGCGGCTCGCTCGAACTGATCGACGTGCGTGGCAGCCGCGTCTCAAGCGGCGTCACGCTGCCGCTCGGAAGCCTGGCGCTGCAGGACCTGTCGGACAAATCGCTGAAGCGCGCCGAACGCATCGTCAGCAGTGATCTGGCCAACGTGGCCCAGCTCAAGGCCGCCCAGGGCCGCACCTTCTACGCGGTCGGCGGCACCTGGCGCGCGCTGGCGCGCATCCACATCGTCCAGAGCGACTATCCGCTGCGGGTGATGCACGGCTATTCGTTGCCGGCCGCCGATGCGCTGGATTTCGCGCGGCGCCTGCGCCGGCTCGCAGCCGCCAACATGCTCGCCGATATCGAGGTGGTCGCGGATGCTCGGCGTCCGCTCCTGACCTACGCCGCGCTGGTGCTCGAATACATCATCCGTGTCGGCCGCCCGAAGACGATCGTGTTCTCGACCTTCGGCGTGCGCGAAGGCCTGCTCTACGAAATGCTGCCGCCGAAGGAGCGCGCCAAGGACGGCTTCATCTGCGCCGCCCAAACCCTGAACGGGCTGCTGTCGCGCTCCGCGCGCCACGCCGAGGAACTGGTCGCATGGACCGATCGGCTGGTGCGAGTCGTGAAGCTGCGCGAGACCGAGGAAGACCGCCGCCTGCGCCACGCCGCCTGCCTGCTGTCCGATGTCGGCTGGCGCGTGCATCCCGACCACCGCGGCGAGGAAACGCTGAGCCTGATCACCAACGGCAATTTCGGCTCGATCAGCCATCAGGGCCGCGCCTTTGTCGCGTTGTCGGTGTTCTATCGCTACGCAGGCTTAAGCGAGGAAAACGAACCGCCGACGCGGATCCGGGAGCTGGTGCCGCCGGCGATGGATGAACGCGCCCGCATTCTCGGCGCCGCCTTCCGCGTCGCGCATCTGATTTCGGCGGCGCGCACCGGCGTGTTGCCCGCGACGCATTTCCGCAGCCGCGGCCGCAAGCTGATGCTGGTGTTCGAGCATCGCATGGTCGATCTCGTCGCCGACCGCGTCGGCAGCCGCTTCAAGCAACTGGCGCGGCTGGTCGGGCGCGCAGGGTCAATCGTGCGGAACTGACGGACGGGGAAGCGCCGCCTCCCCCGCATTATCAGTCACATCAGCGCCATCACGCGGGCCGCGAGCGCTGGCTCGCGCAGCGCGGCCTGCGGCTTGAGCAGTTGCGAGACTTCCACCGTCAGCCGGTGCACCTCGGGATCACCAGCGGCGAGCTTGGTCAAGGCTACACCATATTTCAGGCGCTGGGCGAGGTCGGCGGGTCGAACACCGCGCGTCGCGGGATAGACAAAATCGCTGACGGCAACGCCCCACGGCGTCGCGATGGTGTCCTGGATGGCAGCGAAGAAGTCACGCGCCAGCCGCTCCATGGGAACGTCTTCCGCCAGCAACCGGTCGAGGATCACGGCTTCCTGCGCTGCCACGCTCATGCCCTGGCCGAAGACTGGATTAAAACGGCAGAGGGCATCGCCTATCGCGAGCAGCCCCGCCGGGAAAGACTCCAGGCGCTCGAAATGCCGGCGTGTGCTGCAGGGCAGCTGGTAGCGGACGATATCAGTCACCGGTCGAGCGTCCCTGATCGCGTCATAGATGGTCGGGGTGCGCAGGCTCCTGACAAAATCCATGAATCCCGCGCGGTCGCCCGGAGGCGCATCGCCATGATTGCCTCCGATCGAAAGCAGCCATCGCTGCTTCTCGATCGGAAACAGGAACGCTCCGCGGCTGCTGGCGGGTGCGGACGGCAGGATGATATTGCCCAGCCATTCGGCGTTGTGAGCGAGCGGTCGCTCGACGATGGTGCTCGCGTAAGCCTGATCAATGCCGATCTCGGTTTCTTCGGGCATCGGCAGAGAAAGCTCTTCGAACAGCTTCAGCGTCAGGCCGCAGCGGCCGGAGGCTTCGACCACCAGGTCGGCTTCCAGGGTCACAGGCCCATCTTCGCTATCATAACGGACCCCCTCGATCCGCATTGCATCACGCGATGGGACAAGCCCGGTCACGCGAGAGCGCACGCATATATTGATGTTCCGCGTCTGCTGAATGCGTCGTCGCGTTACGGCTTCGAGCAGCGGGCGCGACATGCAGAAAATGTCGATGCCGAGATCGCGAGTCGGGAAAGGATCGAACCCCGGGCGCTCCATCCGGATATCCTTCCCGGTGCGGGCCTTCACGGCGCCCGCTTCCGCCAGATCGTTCTCAAATCCCGGAAACAAGGCCTGCAGGGCCTTCAGCCCGCCCGCGAGAAGCGTATGGGCATGCTGGGCCTGCGGCGTGCCGCTTCGGGGCGCGGCCTCGGCGGGAAGCACGTCCCGCTCGATGATCGTGACTTTCGCGAAATGCCTGGAGATCGCCTGAGCGGCCGTAAGGCCGGCCATGCCGGCGCCAATTACCACGGCATGACTTCTTGCAAGATCTGGCACGTCTTCCTCCTTGTACGGGAGTGTCAAACGGGACCGAAAACGAAACCAAGCTTATCTCATCCTTTTTGGGGCGATGGTGAAAGGCATCACAAGTTTGGCTTGGGAACCTACCTCCAGCAGGTCTGCTCAACCCGGTTGAAAACAGCGCCTAGATTGCACCGGCTCCTGCTTGTCCGGGCTCCGCTTTCGTCACAGACACCTTTCCAAGCCCCGCCCCTTTGACCAGCGCGTAGATCGCGGGGATCACAATCAACGTCAGCAGTGTTGACGATATCATGCCGCCGATCATCGGTACGGCGATGCGCTGCATGATCTCCGAGCCGGTGCCGGTGCTCCACATGATCGGCAGCAGTCCGGCCATGATGGCGACTACCGTCATCATCTTCGGACGCACCCGTTCCACCGCGCCTTCCATGATGGCGTCGTAGAGATCGTTGCGCGAGAGCGAACCGCCTTCGGCTGCCTTGCGTGCCCTCCGCTCGTCCAGCGCCTGGTTGAGATAGATCAGCATCACCACGCCGGTCTCGGCGGCAACACCAGCCAGCGCGATGAAGCCGACCACGACGGCGACCGACAAATTGAAGCCGAGCCACCACATCAGCCAGAGGCCGCCGACCAGCGCGAATGGCAGCGACAGCATCACGATC
This sequence comes from Bradyrhizobium sp. SRL28, assembly GCF_018596315.1. Lineage (GTDB taxonomy): Bacteria > Pseudomonadota > Alphaproteobacteria > Rhizobiales > Xanthobacteraceae > Bradyrhizobium. The sequence continues at coordinate 38,987 of NZ_JAHEAG010000015.1, forward strand.
AGCGTTTCCGCGAGCGAGCGGAAGTTGAGATAGAGCAGCAGGAAGATGATCGCGAGCGTCACCGGCACCACGATCCTGAGCCGCGCCGCTGCCCGCTCCAGATATTCATACTGGCCGCTCCACATCAGGTAAGCGCCGGGCGGAAACTGGATGCTGGCTTTGACGGCCGCCTGCGCATCGGCGACGTAACCGCCGATGTCGCGATCCCTGATGTCGACGTAGACGTAGACCGCGAGTTGTCCGTTCTCGGTCCGGATCGAGGTAGGCCCGCGCGCCGGCGCGACTTTTGCGACTTCCCCCAGCGGCACCGCCCCGCCGGCCGGCATAGGCACGAGGACGTCCCGGGCGATTGTCTGTGGGTCACTGCGCAAGTCGCGGGGATAGCGCATGTTGACGCCAAAGCGCTGGCGGCCCTCCACGGTCGTCGTCACGGTCTGCCCGCCGAGCGCGGTCGCGATGACGTCCTGCACGTCCTGGATCATGATGCCGTAGCGCGCGAGTGCCGCCCGGTCGGGAACGATGTCGAGGTAATAGCCGCCGATGCCGCGCTCGGCATAGGCCGATGACGTCCCCGGCACCGCCCGCAGCACCTGCTCGACCTGTTTTGCCAAACGATCGATCTCGACCAGATCAGTGCCGATCACCTTAACGCCGATCGGGGTGCGGATGCCCGTCGAGAGCATATCGATGCGCGCCTTGATCGGCTGGGTCCAGGCGTTGGAGACGCCGGGAAATTGCAGCGCCTTGTCCATTTCGGCCGTGAGGCTCTCGAGCGTCAGCCCAGCCCGCCATTCGGCCTTCGGTTTGAGATTGATCGTGGTCTCGAACATCTCGATCGGCGCCGGATCGGTCGCGGTCGCAGCGCGGCCGGCCTTGCCGTAAACCGACTCTACTTCGGGAAAACTCCTGATGATCCGGTCCTGCATCTGCAGCAATTCGGCTGCCTTGGTGACGGAAAGTCCGGGCAGCGTAGTCGGCATGTAGAGCAGCGTGCCCTCGTTCAAATTGGGCATGAACTCGGTGCCGAGCTGCCGGGCCGGCCACGCCGTCGCCGCGAGAATGCCGAGCGCGATCAGGATTACCGGGATCTTGGCGCGCATCACCGCCTTGATGACCGGCCGATAGATCCAGATCAGGAAACGGTTGATCGGGTTCTTGTGCTCCGGAATGATCTTTCCGCGCACGAACACCACCATCAGCGCCGGCACCAGCGTGATGGACAACAGGGCCGCCGCCGCCATCGCAAATGTCTTGGTGAAGGCGAGCGGACTGAACAGGCGGCCCTCCTGCGCCTCCAGCGTGAAGATCGGCATGAACGAGACGGTGATGATCAGCAGGCTAAAGAACAGCGCCGGGCCGACCTGCGCTGCCGCCTCGATCAGGATTTTCACGCGAGATTGCCCGGGTTCGGCCCGTTCGAGATGCTTATGGGCATTCTCGACCATGACGATCGCCGCATCCACCATCGCGCCGATCGCGATCGCAATGCCGCCGAGACTCATGATGTTGGAGCCGAGCCCCAATAGTTTCATCGCGCCGAATGCCATCAGCACGCCGACCGGCAGCATCAGGATGGCGACCATCGCGCTGCGAACGTGCAGCAAGAACACGATGCACACCAATGCAACGATGATGCACTCCTCCAGCAGAGTGCTCTTGAGCGTGTCGATGGCGGCATTGATCAGGTTGGAGCGGTCATAGACCGGCACGATCTCGACCGATTTCGGCAGGCTGGAAGCGATTTCCGCAAAGCGCTTCTTGACGTTTCGAATGACGTCCAGCGCATTGACGCCAAAACGCTGCAGCACGATGCCGCCGGCGACCTCGCCTTCGCCGTTGAGTTCGCCGATGCCGCGGCGCTCGTCCGGCCCCAGCTCGACCCGCGCAATATCCCGGAGCAGCACCGGCGTGCCGTTACTGGCCTTGAGCACGATATTGCCGAGATCATTGACCCCCTTCAGATAGCCCTTGCCACGGATGACGTATTCGAACTCGGACAGTTCAACGGTGCGGCCACCGACGTCGGCATTGCTGGCGCGGATTGCGTCGCGCATCTTCGGCATGGTGATGCCGAGATCACGCATGCGCTGCGGATCGAGCACGACGTTGTATTGCCGCACGAAGCCGCCGACGCTCGCGACCTCGGCGACGCCTTCCGCTTTCGCCAGCGCAAATTTCAAATTCCAGTCCTGGATGGCGCGGGTGTCGGAGAGGTTCAACTCCCTGGACATCACGGCGTATTGGTAGACCCAGCCGACGCCGGTCGCATCAGGACCGATGGTCGGCGTCACGCCAGCTGGCAGCCGCGACGCGGCGCTATTGAGGAATTCCAGCACGCGCGAACGCGCCCAGTAGATATCGGTGCCGTCCTCGAAGATGACATAGACGAACGACACACCGAAGAACGAGAACCCGCGCACGACCTTCGAGCGAGGTACCGTGAGCATGGCGGTGGTCAGGGGATAGGTGACCTGATCCTCGATCACCTGCGGGGCCTGCCCCGGATATTCGGTGTAGACGATCACCTGCGTATCCGAGAGGTCAGGAATGGCGTCGAGCGGCAGATGCGCGAGCGCGTAGAGGCCGGCGGCGGCGGCGAAGGTCGCGCCGAAGAACACCAGCAGCAGATTGCGCGCCGACCACGCGATGAGGCGGGCGATCATGGCTGCGCTCCCTCGGCAAAGCCTTTCAGCGCCGCCTTCAGATTGCTTTCGGCATCGATCAGGAAATTGGCTGAGACCACGACCGGATCGTCCTCGGCGAGGCCTTCGCGGACCTCGACATAACCCTCGCCGCGATGGCCGAGCTTGACCTCGCGCGGCTCGAACCGCCCTTCCCCCTTGTCCACCAGAACGGCCTGCCGGCTACCCGTATCCATGACCGCGCTCTCCGGAATGGCGAGCACGGCCTCCGGACTGCCGGTGTCGATTTCAGCATCGACATACATGTCGTGGATCAGCAGCAGTTCCGGATTGGAGAGTTCGACGCGCACGCGCGCCGTTCGCGTCTCCTTGGTGATCTGCGGATAGATGAGGTTGACCTTCCCCGAAAATTGCCGCCCGGGAAAACTCCTCGCGCGCACTATCGTGCGCTGGCCAATGGCGACGCTTCCCAGATCGCGTTCGGCAACATCGACGATCGCCCACACCACCCTGTGATCGGCAATCCTGAACAGAACGTCGCCCGGTTGGGCACGCATGCCTTCAGTGACGTTGCGTTCCATAACGATGCCGTCACGCGGCGAGGTCCATTCGATCCCGATCGGAACGTTCCGGCCCTTCTCGATGGCGACGATCGCCGCCTCTGGCACATCGAGATTCATCAGCCGCTGGCGTGAGCCCTTGCCGTAGGGCCCCTCGCCGCCGCCGGTGACCTTGGAATTGAGGGTCGAGATGTATTCGGCGGCGGCCGACGAGACCGCGGGACTGTAGATTTCCATCAGGGGCTGGCCCTTGACGACGTGCGCGCCCGTCGTGACGTCGGCAACTTTCTGGACATAGCTTTCTGCGCGCATCGCGATCACGGAGACGCGCCGTTCGTCGAGCTGGATCGTGCCGGGCGCGCGGATCATGGTGCGGATCACGCGCCGCGCGGCCCGCTCCGATTTGACGCCGGTTCGCTGGATCTTGCCCGGCGACAGCTTGACCGAGCCGTCGTCGCTGTCCTCCCCTTCGTAGACGGGGATGTAGTCCATCCCCATCGAGTCCTTCTTGGGCGTCGGCGAAACGTCCGGCAGGCCCATCGGATTGCGGTAGTACTTGATCTTGCGATCCGCAGGCTGCGCAGCCGCCACATCCGTCGGATCGTCGAAACTGAAGTCGGCGCCCGGAGGGACGGCGCGGTAATCGCGGCCATCAGGCGTTTTCTTCGGCGTCAGCGAATAGAAAGGCTTGCCGTCCGGGTCCTGATAGTAAATCGCCGTGCCCTGTTGGGCGCGCGCCTGCTCCATGACGTGCGCGTGTTCCATCTCTCCACTCGGCCAGAGATATGGACGCGAGAGGACGCCTGCGATCGCCGCAGCCGTGACGGCAGCGGCGATTCCAACCAGAACCGAGCGTTTCATTTGTCGGCCCGAATGACGAGCTTGTTTTCGACCGTGCCGGTTTCACCCTGCACCTTTGCGCCAAGCGACAATTGCCACCGGCCGGCCATGCTGAAGCTGGCCTTGAACCGGTAGGTGCCGGGTTCCGCTCCCGGGAGCGGGGTGACCTTGGTGACCATCTCCTGCATGGCATCCGGCGCCATGTCGAGGCGCGTGGCGAAGATGACTGCGCCCGGAACAGGCTTGCCCGTCGTCTTGTCGACAAGCCTCACGGCGATGGTTTGGTCGGCGCCGACCTTGACGGTCGGTTCGACGAGTTTGAACTCGTAATTCTTGATATCGGCGAACGCGACGGTAGCGCCGCACATCAAGACAGCGCCGGTCAGCGCAAGCCGCAGGCTGCGCGAAAATTGATTGGCCTTCATGGTGATAACCCTCGATCTTCTGGTCAGCTGCGAACGCAGCATGGGCGCGGACGCCACAAAGCGCCGCGCGCGATTTTCGGCGTTACGCCGAACGGACCAGGGATCGGGGAGGTTTTGGAGGGGGTGAGTACGCGACGCTTTCCACTTCGGGATCGCTGCCGGGAAACAGCATTCGAAGCGTAACCGGCTGGATTTCGGCAACGCCCGCCGGCAGTGGCGCCTGCAAAGTCGTCGTCACGCAGAGCGCCATCAACGGGCACTGGTCGCAATCGGCAGGCGCCGACTTGTCCGGACAGCACGGCATGTCGTCGGACATCGCCGCCGCCTCATCGGACATCGACGTCATCGCCATCGATGCCATGGCTCCCCCCTTCGCCCGCGCCGAAAGCGGGGCGATCACGAGGCCGACGATCAGGAAGAACGCCAGCAGCCGGGGAAGGTGGATCGAGCGTTTCACGAAGCTAGTTTCGCATAATCCGGCCTACAATGGAAAGCCAAGTTCCATCACGAAACCGCGGGTTTCGTTAATATAATCCGATTGGGGTGCACCACATTTGCGGTGGATCAACCGGCCCGATCCAAGGGCGCCGGAATTCATTCTTGCCGACGGCGAGAACATTTTCGGTCGCTGCGGCTTAAAATAGCGGCCGCCCCGCTTGCGGCCAGCCCCTCAAAGGAGCCCGCCATGCACGCCCGCGAAATGATCGGCACCCACCCGGCCGTCCAGGGCCAGATCAACGACGCCCTGATCCGCTGCATCGAGGAATGTTATTCCTGCGCCCAGACCTGCACCTCCTGTGCCGACGCCTGCCTGTCGGAGCGCATGGTGCAGGAACTGACCCAGTGTATCCGCCTGGACATGGATTGCGCCGACATCTGCAACATCACCGGCCGCATCATGACCCGCCGGACAGGTTCCGATGACGAAGTGATGCGCCGCATGCTCAGCGTATGCGCGGCTGCCTGCCGGCTTTGCGCGGAAGAGTGCCAGAAGCACGCCGCCATGCATGAACATTGCCGCATCTGCGCGGAAAGCTGCCGCCGTTGCATGGAGGCCTGCCAGGAACTGGCGCGCGGCATGGCGCACTAGTCTAGCGCGGTGGCCGCGGGGGCGTGGATCAGCCCTCGTGCCGAAAGATGCTGAACTGGAAGTTCTGCCGGGACTGCCATGGCGTCGCGTGCTCGTGCCGCTGCGTGTGGATGAGCCTGAACGCGGTGCCGAGCGTCCGTCCGAGGCTCGCGCTGTCGTAGCGCACGACCGGCAGGCCGCTGCATTTCTCCGGGCCGTCGAGCGCGAAGGTCGCGACGATGGCGTGACCGCCGATCCTCAGGCCACGCCCGAGGTGGGCGATGTAGGCGTCGCGATCGCTGGCGTCGGTGAGAAAGTGGAACGCCGCCCGGTCATGCCAGATGTCGTAGATCCTCGCCGGCTCCCAGGTCGCCGCATCAGCGACGATCCAGCTGACACCCTCCGCGCTGGCACCGAGATGACTCTCAAGCCGGCTGCGCGCGGCGGCCAATGCGGCGGCGGACAGATCGAGCACGGTGACGTCCTCAAAGCCCTGCTCGACGAGATTGTCGACCAGCCGCGAAGAGCCACCGCCGATGTCGATGATGGCCGACTCACGCGTCGCGCCCGCCTGCACGATCAGGTCGAGCGAAGGCGCCGGGCTTTGCTGAAACCAGCTGACCTCGTTCTCGCCCTTCGTCGTGTAGACGTTCTCCCAATGGGCCTGACGGCTGGTGTCTTCCATGAGCCTTAATCTCCCTGTCCGTACATGGTCATGCCGCCCGTCTTCGACAACGATCATGTCGCCAGCGTTCGCGCCTGCAGCTCTGCTTCCCGGACGGCCGCGGGATCAAACGATGATGCATAACCAGCGGGATATAATAAGTTCTGGAACCGGTGGTTCCCATGGTATGGTCCGTCGCTGTGCTTCGCATTCCCGCTTGACTAACCCATAGCTCAGCGGCTATGCGTTAGATCAATAACCTGTAGGTTATCGATCCCAATGCCGAACGCTCACGATGTCCTGTTCAGAACCCTCGCCGATCCGACCCGTCGGGCGATCTTCGAACGTCTGTGCCGCGAGGGAGAGCAGACGGTCGGGGCCCTGACGGCCCGCGCCGGGATCTCTCAACCGGCCGTCTCAAAACATCTCGGCCTGCTGAAGCAGGCCGGGCTGGTGCGCGACCGTCACGAAGGCCGACAGACGCACTATAGCGCGCAGCTCGGCGCCCTCGCCCCGCTGATCGACTGGACCAGCCAGATGCACGGCTTCTGGCAAAACCGGTTCGATCACCTCGAAGACCTGCTCAAACGGATGGACCAATGACCAATACAGCGACTGAAACGCGCACTGTCGTCGTCGAACGCGAGATGCCGCATCCGCCGGAAAAGCTCTGGCGCGCGCTCACGCAACCACACCTGATGGAGGAATGGCTGATGAAGAACGACTTCAAGCCGGTCGTGGGTCACCAGTTCAATCTTCGCGGAGAATGGGGCGGCGTGCTGGATTGCGAGATCATCGCCATCGAGCCGAATAAGGAGCTGTCCTACACCTGGAATTTTAGGCATGACGATGCGGCCTTCAACCTGCAGAGCGTGGTGACCTTTACGCTCACGCCGACGCGCACGGGGACACTCCTGCGCATGGAGCAGACGGGCTTCCGGCCGGATCAGAAGCAGGCTTTTGGCGGCGCCCACGCCGGATGGAAGCAGTTCTTCGAAAAGCTGGAAGAGCTCGTGGCGCGGACGGATTGAAATCTGTCGCGTTTCGCTTCGGCTCGTCTTCGAAAGGAGGTCGCATTGAACTGGAATAACTGGGTTCGGCAAATCCACCGCTGGCTGTCGATCGCCTTTACGGCGACCGTCATCGCCAACTTCATCGCCATGGGATTGGGGGAACCTCCGACCTTGGTTGTCTACTCGCCACTGCTCCCGCTGTTTTTACTCCTGTTCACGGGTCTGTACATGTTCGTGCTACCCTACGCCGCCAAGTGGCGCAGCGGCTGACACAGCGGCGACAGGAATAAATGCAATGGCGCAAACGACGTCGAGAAAGCCGGCGAAGGCCGCAAAGAAGGGCTCCGCCAAGCGGCCCGCAGCAAAAAAGCCTGTCCTCCTCTCAGGCGGCAATCCGCAGATCGCGAAGGGGGACGGCGACGCCCCTGTGCAGGCCTACATCGCGGCCATGCCGGGCTGGAAACGCGACGTCGGGCGCCAGCTCGACGCGCTCATCGTGCGCACCGTCCCCGGCGTGCGCAAGGCCGTCAAATGGAACACGCCCTTCTATGGCGCCGAGGATCAGGGCGGCTGGTTCGTCGCTTTTCACTGCTTCACGAAATACGTCAAGGTGACTTTCTTCCGCGGCACATCACTGCGCCCTATTCCACCCGGCGAATCCAAGCACAAGGAAGTGCGCTACCTCGACGTTCGCGAGGACGATCTCGACGAAGCCCAGTTCGTCGCCTGGGTAAAGCAAGCCAGCCAATTGCCCGGCGAAAAAATGTGAGCCGAACGACAACAGCCATGAAGAAAGCAACAATGAAGAAGAGCGGTTCGAACGAAGGAAAAGGCGGAACCTCTCCCTCTCAGCACATCGATGCGCGAATAAAAGAGCTGGGCGATTGGCGCGGCGAGATGCTCGCCCGCATCCGGAGTATCATCAAGCAGGCCGTCCCCGACGTGGTCGAGGAGTGGAAGTGGCGCGGCGTTCCGGTGTGGGAGCACGACGGCATCATCTGCACCGGCGAGACCTACAAGGCCGTCGTGAAGATGACTTTCGCCAAGGGCGCCGCGCTGGACGACCCGTCAGGCCTCTTCAACTCCAGCCTCGAAGGCAACACCAAGCGCGCCATCGATATCCGCGAGGGCGACAAGCTCAATGAAAAGGCATTGAAGGCGCTCATTCGCGAGGCCGCGGCGCTGAACGTTTCGGCGCGAGCACCGCGGAAGAAAAAGAGCGCTTGAGAGGACGACGGCGACGAACGCGAGGACGCGGGATGACAGCCGCGTCGACGTTACAAAGTTACGGCGCCTTCGCCCGCAATTGCTCAAAGCTCACAATGCGGCCCGCAATCGCACTGGCCGCCACCGTAGACGGGCTCGCCAGCCAGACCTGTCCTGGCCCGGAACGTCCCGGAAAATTGCGGTTGATCGCGCTCACCGTCACCTGTTCGGCTCGCTCGGAGACGCCAGGACCGGCGTTCACACACGCGCCACATCCCGACTCGATCAGTTCGACGCCTACGCGTTCAAACACGTCAAGCATTCCGCTCTGCACGCAATAGTCGCGGACATCCTGGCTGCCGAACTGGAGAAAGAAGCGTGTGCCGGGAGCAACCCGCATGCCTCTTTGCATCGCCCATTCCAGCACGGCATGGTAATGCAACAGGTCTTCGCGCTTGCCGCCGGTACATGAGCCACCATAGGCGATATCGATCCCCACCGTCTCGACCAGTTCCGATACGGCAATGCCGTGACCGGGATCGCCAGGCCTCGCCAGCATCGGCTCGAGCCTGTCGCACTCGACTTCGATGACGTGAGCGAATTCGGCGCCCTCGTCGCTGCACATCCAGGGCTCCAGTTGCAAGTCGGTGCCGCGACGGTCCCTGACAAAGCGGCGTGTCTCTTCGTCAGGCACGACAATTCCACTGAAGCCGCCGATCTCCGCCACCATGTTGGTCAGGGTCGCGCGCTCGTCGGTGGACAGGCCCGACAAGGCTTCGCCGCAATACTCGATCACCTGACCGATTGCTCTTCCCTCACGCACATAGGGCAAACGCAACAAATGCAGAACTATATCCTTCGCCTCGACGCCTGCCGGAAGCCGGCCATTGAGCCGCACACGGCATGTCCGAGGAACTTCAACGCGCACTTCTCCCGTCACCCATGCGTTTGCCATCTCGGACGTACCGATACCAAAGGCCAAAGCCCCCAATGCGCCGCAGTGAGGCGTATGGGAGTCGGTGCCGACGACCAATTGACCAGGCCGAACGTAACGCTCGGTCATGATCGAATGGCTGATGCCTTCCGAGCCGTCACGGTCCGCAAGGTAGCCGTGCAAACGCAGCCCATGTGTTTCGCAGAATTGCTTTTGAACCTTAGCCAATGCCTGAGCCGCTTCGAGCAGCCCTTGCGCGCGCCGCTCCGGTGACATGCTCCGGTGGATGAAGGGCAAATGATCGCCAAAGCAGACGATGCTCGCGCGGTCATGCAGCGTGATCCGGTCGCCCATCTCCCGTTCGAGAAAGCTGATGCACATCGGCGTGACGTATTCATGTGCATAGCGCCAATCCGCCCTTGCAAAAATTGCGTCCCCGGCGCGAACCGCCCCGGAATTGTCGGCAGAAGCGCGAGCGATGATCTTTTCGGCATAAGTCATCGGCCGCGGTGCAGTGGCATGCGTGGTCGGCGACCACCCGTCCTTTCGCGCGCGCATCAGCTTGAACAACCCTCCCCGGCGAACGAGCTCGGCTGTGAGCTCGTCCTCTCCTTGCGTGAACTCGCCGACAGGAATGCTGTCGCCGCGGCGGATGCGTTCGATCAACCCGAAATCGGTCGAGGTGTAGATACCGAGGTTGCGGCAGTTCTGCCGATAGATACGTTCAAAATTTTCGGCAATCACCAGCCGGATGCCGGCACACCATTCGGCATAGGGACTGGCCTCGCGCGACGAACCCTTGCCGTAGCGCCGCCCCGCCACCGTCACGCCGAACCCGCCGGCCTTGACGCCACCGGCGGACACCGGCGTTCGCTGACCGCATTTCAGGCCCAGATAGGGAAATTCCCCGAGCTTTTCGTCGTAATAATAGCAGATCCAGGCCGGAGTGATCTCGTCGGTCGACACGTCGCTGCGCAACGGCAACGCATCGGCCAGCGAGACATCCGTCCCCCGTAACTGGCGCTCCACTACATCAGCGTCTTCAGACAGGAACAAGATACGGCCCTCAAACCGGACCTGTTCGTTTGATGCCGTCGCCATGATGCTTCCCTCGCTCATTCGCCGGTAATGCCAAGAGCTCGGACGAGTTCACCACGCGCTTGATAGTCGACCTCGATCTGGCGCCTGAAATCATCAGGCGGACCACCGACGGCGACCATGCCCTGCTTGTCCAGCCAGGCCCGCATCGAATCCGTTGCAAGTATCTGGTTCACTTCCTTGTTCAAGGTAGCGATCACCGGCTTCGGCGTGTTCCTTGGGAGCATGAACCCGATGTAGCTGATGATCTTGAACTGCGGAAAAGTTTCGCTGATCGCCGGCACGTTGGGCAGCAACGGGAATCGCTTTTCCGATGTGACGCCGAGCACCTTGATCTTGCCCGCCGCCGCCAGCGGCTCCACCGCCGTAGGCGCACCGAACAGCAGCGGTATCTGCCCGCCCAGGAGGTCGTTCACCGAGGCCGCCGTTCCCTTGTAGGGAATGTGGGTCATGGTGAAACCGCCGTATTTCTGCAGCATCTCGCCGGCGAGGCGGTGCGGCGTGGAGCTGCCCGGGCTGCCGAAACTCAAATTCTGCGTCTTCTGCTTGCCGAGAGCGACAAGCTCGGCAACCGAATTCGCCGGCACATTGTTGGCTGCGGCAAGCAGCAGCGGCGACCACGTGACGTTGATGACCGGCTCCATCGCCTTCGAAAGGTCGAAGTGATTGCTGGTGGCGAGATGCGGATCGATGGTGACCATCGCATCCGTCACCATCAAGACGGTGTATCCGTCAGGCTCGGCGCGCGCGGCCGCCTGCGCCGCGATCATGCCGTTGGCTCCTGTCTTGTTCTCGATGATGACGGATACTTTGAGGTTCTCGCCGAGCTGCTTGCCCACGATCCGGGCCAGGGCGTCGGCCTGCCCTCCTGCGGAATAGCCGACCAGCATCGTGATCGATCGCGACGGATATGGTTGCGCCTTTGCAGGCAACGCGATCGCGCTCAGCGCAAGCGCCGCGGTCGCTACACCGACGATGCGAGCTTTCGTTCGAACCAGTTTGCCGAAAATCATGTTCCGCCTCCTCCCTGACCATGTTGCGTTGCGCGAGTCGGCTGGACCGCTCTTGTTCGCTTCGTCTTGTTGCTTCTATGCGGGCACGCTCGCAGCCGCGCCGAGAACACCCGCCGCGCGCAGTTCGATAATTTCCTGCTCCGAATATCCGGCCGCGCTCAGAATCTCGTGCGCGTGCTCGCCGACCTTCGGCGGCTGGCGGTCGAGACCCGCGCGCACGCGGCCGTCGCCGAACTCCACCGGCAGCGCAGGGATTCCGACCAGCGGTCCGCCACCTAGTCCGGAAACGGCTGTCGCAAGCAGGCCGCCATGGGCAAGCAGATGCGGATCGAACGACAATTCATCGGGCCGCCCGACGCGCGAATAGGCCACCCGCGCCGCCTCGCACTTTTCGAGGATTTTATTGAGCGGCAATTTCGTGATGCGCCGTTCCAATTCGGGCAGCATCCACTCACGCGCCTCGCACCGCCTGGTGTTTCCTGCAAGCCGTGGATCGTCGCGCCAGTCGTCAAAGCCGAAGGTTTCGCAGAAGCGTTGCCAATGTCCGTCCGATGTGCAGCCGATGAAGACCTGGCCACCATCGGCAGCGCTGAAAACGTCGTACACGCCCCAGGCATTCTTGCGGGCCGGCATCGGCGGTATCGGTCCGCCGGTCACGGCACTGCCCACGACGATGGACCCGAGCATGAAGGTCGCGCTTTCAAACAGCGAGCTCGCAACCTTCTGTCCGACCCCGGTGGTGTCGCGCTCGCGAAGCGCGGCCAGCGCAGCAACCACGCCGAACACGCCGCCGAGAATGTCGATGACAGGTGCGCCCGCGCGCAACGGCCGGCCCGGCGGCCCGGTCATGTAGGCGAGGCCGGACTGCATCTGCACCACCTCGTCGAGCGCGCCGCGGTTCTCGTACGGCCCCTTCAGGAAGCCCTTCATCGAGAGGTAGACGAGGCGCGGGTTGATCTGGCGCAGGTCCTCCCAACTGCATTTCAGCCGTTCGATCGTTCCCGGGCCGAAATTCTCCAGCACGACATCGGCATCCCTGACGAGCCGATGCACGATCGCCTGTCCCTCAGGCCGTTTCAGGTCGATCGCGATCGAGCGCTTGTTGCGGTTGTAGGTCGCGAAGAATCCGGCGGCGAAGCCCGGCAGCCGCCGGGTCGGATCGCCGTCGGCCGGCTCGATCTTCACCACGTCGGCGCCGAGATCGGCAAACACGACGCCGGCGCACGGCCCCATGATGGTGTGACCGAAATCGAGCACTTTCAGCCCCGCCAGCGGTCTGGAGGAAGTCGTCATGCAGCCCGTCTCCTGAATGCGGCGAGCGTTCCCGATCGCAACGCGGCGCTCGGCAGCCTGTGCCCGACGATCCGCTCGGCAAGCCGTCCAGCCTCGATCAGCGCCTCGATATTGAGGCCGGTGGCGATACCCATCTCCTCGCAGAGCAGCGCGAGTTCTTCGGTGGCGATGTTGCCCGGCGCCCCCGGCTGGCCGGCGAACGGGCACCCGCCGAGCCCCGCTACCGCCGCATCGAAGGCCGTGACCCCGAGCCGCAAGCCCTCATAGGCGCAGGCGATGCCTTGCCCGCGCGTGTCGTGGAGATGAAGGGCGATCCGCAAATCGTCGAAGCTTTCCCGCACGGCGCCGATGGCGTCAGCGACACGCCTGGGCGTGGCCCAGCCCATGGAGTCTGCGAGCGTCACGTCCTGCACCTCGACGCCGGCGTCGCGCGCAATGGCGCGCGCGTCCGAAACGGTCTCGACGACTTCGGCCGGCGAAACGTCTCCTGCAAAATTGCAGCCGAAGGCGGCCATCACGATGATCTTGGCAATCGGCACGCCGGCTTCCCGGTGCACGCGCACATATTTGCGCATCGCCTCGATCTGTCCGGCGCGGTCGCGGTTGAGGTTCCTGATCGCGAAGGGCTCGGATGCGCTCAGCGAAATGAACCCGGTAAGAGTGAGCTTCTCCCTGACCGCAAGCGCGCGCTGCAATCCGCGCTCGTTGAACCACAGCGCGGAATATTCGACACCTTCACGCGGGGTGAACCCTTCAATTACCGCTTCAGCATCGGCCCACCCCGGAACATGCTTGGGATTGACGAAAGAGGCGATCTGGATCCGGCGGAGGCCGCACGCGGAGAGCGCATCGATCAGCGCGATCTTGTCCGCGGTTGCGATCGGACCCGGCTCGATCTGAAAGCCTTCGCGGGGCCCCTCCTCGCTGATGACGACGCTGCTCGGCAGGTCCATACGCCGACGCTCCTCGGGTTATCGTTATTGCTTGTGACGGCAGCTTGCCGTGCGCACAGATATCTGACAAATATAATATGAAGATCATCTTGTTCTGATAATTAGATGGCAGGAGCGATTTCAGTGGCGCTCGGATTGCGGCAGATCAGGTATTTCATCGCCATCGCCGACGCCGGCGTGCTGTCGCGGGCGGCGGAGACGCTCAATGTCGCCCAGTCGGCGCTGAGCCACCACGTCGCCGCCCTCGAAACCGATCTGGGCGTCAAGTTGCTCGAACGACGACCGCGCGGCATCGCGCTGACCGCGGCCGGCCGGCGGCTCTATGAGCATGCCAGCGCCGTGCTTTCGGCGCTCGGCAAGGCGGAAGAGGATGTCCGGACCTATAACGAGGCCGCGACCGGTCCGGTTTGCATCGGCTTCAGCCATACGGCGACCTCCATGGTCGCGCTCGATGTCATGAAGGCGGTGCGAAAGAATTCCCCGGGCGTATATCTAAGCGTCGTCGAGGCGCTGTCGCCGGCGCTGATCGAACGCATCTTCTCAGGCACGGTCGATCTCGCGCTCGCCTATAATCCCCCTAGGGACGCCCGCTTGGACGTCGAATTGCTGCACGACGAAGAGCTCTATCTCGTCGGGCATCCGAGCCTGATCGGCCGATCATCCGGTCCGATCGCATTCTCTGCCATTCCGCAACGAAGCGTGGTGGGACTGACGCCGATGCCGGCATCGCGCGCCATCATCCAGGCCCAGGTTCTTCGCAATCAGATCACACCGAGCGAGACACTCGAAGTCGATTCATTGTCGGCCTTGCGAATGGCGCTCGAGGCTGGACTGGGATGCGCGATCCTCTCCCGCGCCACCGTCCTCTCCGACCTGGCGGCGGAGAAATATCACGCGCGGCGCATCACCGATCCGCCGCTGACGCGCTCGCTTGCGCTGGTCGCGCTCGCGGACCGGCCGCAGACCAAGGCCTTTCTCGAGGTACGCAAGACAATGGTCGAGGTGGTCCGCTCAGCGGTCGGCGCAGGGCGATGGCCCGCGAAAGTAAACGGCCGGCGGAGCAAACGCGCCACGACCTAGTTCCCCGATCAGAGGCGCCGCAATCTCCCAGCGGCATTTAACCAGGCGGCATTCGCTCGAATGTCTGCAGCGAGGAATTCATCGCGTCCCAGACATGGCCCCGGATGCCGTACGTGACCAGTTGCGGATTGAACTGGCTTGGGTCGTCAAGGCTGGTCGCGTGAACCGCTATCAGTTCCGGCATGGCGACGAATGTCAGGTAGACCGGCGTTCCGCAGGTCGGGCAGAAGGCGTGAACCTTTTCATTCCCGCTGTCGCCCGCTACCCGCCAGTTTTTCGCTTCACCCGCAATGCTCATTTCGGCTCGCCGGGAGAAGACCAGATAGGATCCATGCCCGGTGCCACTTCGCTTCTGGCAATCGCGACACTGGCAGTGGCTCTCGACGATGGGTTTGCTGCTCGTCTCATAACGGATCGCGCCGCACGCACATCCGCCGATATAGGGCTTGGTCATGGTCATGCTCCCGGATTGATAAGGCAAGGGATCAAGCCGATTTCGGCTTGGCGAGAACGTCGAGGCCCTGACCGGTTTCGAGCAAGGATTTGAGGCTGGCGAGGACAACCGGCCAGCCCTTCTTGATGCCGTTCGCCATCCCGCTACCGGCTTCGAGTTCGTCATGGCTGACGGTCAGCCGGACCATCTCCTCGTATTCCTCGATCTCGAACGTCACCCGGCTGTAGGCGGAAGGATCGGCGGCCTGTGACGCATTCGCCCAGGTGATGACGAGACGGGTCGGCGGCGAGACCTCGATGACCTTGCCGACGAGTTCGACAGTCCGTTCATCATTGGCGCGGACGTGCTCCCATTTCGATCCGGGATTCCAGTCAGAGACGTTCTCGTGGCCCCAGTAACGCCTTGCGATCTCCGGTTTCGTAATGGCCGCGAACACCTTCTGCGGCGTCGAGCGAATATAAGTCACGTAGACAAAGCTGGTCGTCTCTTTGGTCATCGCTATTCTCCTTCGAGCTCTTTCTTCAGATCGTGCAGCAGGCTGAGCCGCTGTCGTTCGAATTTCCGCACCCACCGCTCGTAGACTTCGTGAAGCGGCACGGGGTTGATGAAATGCAGCTTTTCCCGGCCGCGCTTGACCGTGCTCACCAGATTGGCCGCCTCCAGGATTTCGAGGTGCTGCGTGGTGGATTGCCGGGCCATGTCGAGGTTTTCGCAAAGCTGGCCCAGCGTCTGCCCGTTCTTTTCACAAAGAAGGTCAAGCAGCTTTCTGCGTGTCGGGTCGCCCAGCGCTTTGAAAACCTTGTCGGCCTGCATCGGTCTCGCTCGTATGGAGAACATAATATGCAGGTAAATACCTGCATGTCAAGCGACGACAATCCAGCCGCGATCAGGCATTCGCCAAAGTTGCGGATCAGGACGGAGGATCAGGATTGACGGGTCGCGTCTGCCGCCTGGATCGCGTGCCAGATGCGCGAGGGCGTTGCGGGCATGTCGAGATGCCGCACGCCGAGCGGCGCGAGCGCGTTCATCACCGCGTTCATGATGGTGGCGGGAGCCGCGATGGCGCCGGCCTGACCGCTTCCCTTTACGCCGAGCCGGTTAGCGCGGCTTGGAAAGTCGCCCGTCAGGCTGCCCTCGAACGCGGGAAGATCGTCCGCGCGCGGCAGCGCGTAATCCATTAGCGAGCCCGAGAGGATCTGTCCGGTCTCCGCATCGAACAGCGCATGCTCGAACAACGCCTGGCCGATGCCTTGCACGACGCCGCCATGGACCTGCCCCAGCGTCAGGCGAGGATCGAGCAGGCGGCCGTAGTCGTCTGATATCACGTAGCGGTCGAGCCTCACCTCGCCGGTCTCGGGGTCGATCTCGACTTCGGCAACATGGCAGCCGTTGGGAAATGTGTAGCGGTCGCACAAATGGGTCGCCTTGTGCGCAAGGCCGGGCGCGACATCGTCGCCGGGCGTCTGGTAGGAGGCGCGCGCCACCTCCTCGAGGCTGATCTCCTGCCCGGTCAAGGCCACCCGCAACATGCCGGCGTCGTAGTGAACCGCATCCACACCGGCCTGCAGCAGGCGGGCGGCAAGCCGCCGCGCATTCTCGATCACGCCTTCGGCCGCCATCAGCAGTGCAGTGCCGCCCTGATGCATCGAGCGCGCCCCGCCATGCCCGCCGCCGGAGTCGAGATCATCCGTATCGCCCTGCCGAAACCGGAAGCGCTCCAGCGGCAAGCCAAACGCATCGGCCCCGATCTGGGCGAATGTGGTCTCGTGGCCCTGACCGTTGGAATGCGTGCCGACCATCAGATCGATCCGGCCGTCGTCCCCGACGCGCACCTGCGCCACTTCATTGGGCTGGCCACGCGACGTTTCGAGAAAGCAGGCGTAGCCCAGGCCACGCAGCCTGCCCCGCTTGCGCGAGCTTCGCCGTCGCGCATCGAATCCTGCGGCGGCCTTGACCGCGTGATCGATCGCGTGACCAAAACTGCCCTGCTCGAGCGAAAGCCCCATCGCGGTTGGATGAGGAAACTGTCGAACGATGTTCTTGCGCCGCAGCTTCAGCGCATCCATCCCGAGCCGGTGGGCTGCGATGTCGATGCAGCGCTCGATCAGATAGTTCGCCTCAGGCTTGCCGGCGCCGCGATAGGCGTCGACGGGCGTCGTGTTGGTGAACACGCCGCTGGTCTGAAAGGCGATCAGCGGAATGTCGTAGACGCCGCCCATCGCGCTCGCCATTGCCATGGTCGGCACGGCGGGCGCCACGGTCGAGACATGGGCGCCCAGATTGGCCAGAACTTTTGTGTCAAGCGCGAGGAAACGGCCATCCCGATCGAGCGCCAGGCGGGCCCGGATGAGGCTATCGCGGCCATGGGCGGAGCCGGTAAAATCCTCGCTGCGATCGCCAATCCAGATGACCGGGCGGCCGAGGCGGCGCGCCGCCCACAGCACCAGCACCCATTCCGGATAGAGAACGTTCTTCATTCCGAAGCCGCCGCCGACGTCGGGAATGCTGATGCGAAGTTTTTCTCGGCCGATATGAAACACACCGTCGGCGAGCAGGTCGCGGATCGCGTGCGCGCCGGCGGCCGAGGCGGTCAGGTGCAGACGGCCGCTGGAAGCGTCGAACTCCCCCAGCGCACCGCGCGTCTCCAGCGGCGCGGCGACGACGCGGTTGTTGACCAGCTCGCATTCCACGACATGGACGGCATCGCGGATCACCGCTTCCACTGGGCCGATCTCGCCGCGGTTGAACTGGAATGCGATGTTGCCCGGCGCCTCCAGCCAGATCGACGGCGCGTCCGGCCGAACGGCATCCGCGATCGAGACCACCGGCGGCAGCGGCGCATAGTCGACGACGATGGCCTCGGCGGCATCGCGCGCGGCCTCAGTGCTGTCCGCGATCACGAAGGCGACCGGCTCGCCGACATAGCGAACGATGTCGCGCGCCAGTGCGTGACAGGGCGGCACCACGAGCGGCGTTGTCATCGGAATAGCGGTCACCCCGCACGGCAGCGGGCCGATATTGTCGGCGGCCAATTCCTGTCCCGTGAGCACGGCCGCAACGCCGGGCATCCGGCGTGCCGTATCGACGCTGATCGCAGCGATGCGCGCATGCGCATGCGGCGAGCGAACGACGACGCCATGAAGCGCGTTTGGCGCCACGAGATCGGCGACATAGCGCCCGCGTCCCCGCACGAAGCGCTCGTCTTCAAGGCGGTCGATGCTGCGACCCAATAACGGCTCGGTCATGGGAATCTGTATGGAACCCCGCGGCGGCAAAAGCAATCGGCAGCCTCGTCGGCACGCCGGCCAAGCGCTTAACGATTAGCGCTGAATGAGCTGCAATTCCAGCAGCGCAAGCCTTTGCAGGACGTTCGGATCGCGCTCTCCGCCATGGGCCGCGCGCAGGATCGATTCGGCGATGGCTTGAACGTGACCGGAATGGACCGGCTCGGGAAGCGAAGCCACCGCGGCATCAAACGCAACCTCCATCACCGAGATCACCTCGGGCGGGAACGACGCATTGGAAAAATCCTTCATGATGTCGCGAACCAAAAGCAGTAGCTGCCAGCATGTGTTGGCAGCAGGAGTATAATCGGCAGCCGCTTGGAGTTTGATGTACCTATCCCCAGGACACAGATTTCATAATTTTTCCGGCAATGAATCGTTCCTGGAAGGTGAACAAAATCGCCGTTCATAGGTCCAACACCCGATCAAGGGCCTCACCTCACGGACGCCTTACGCCGCAGGCTTCAAGACCGCAGCGCCATTTTCCGGCATGCGCCTTAGAGCGATGGATCCTGGTGAAGATAGCGGTCGTCAAACTGCGCCAAATCCGCAAGCTTCGTCTCGTCGAGCACCACCACGCGACCTCTGCTGATATCGACGATCCTGTCGTCGCGCAGTTGCCTGATAATCCGGTTTGCATGCACTGGCGTGACACCCAGCGCCTCGCCAATTTGCTCCTGCGTCAGCGGCATTTCGAACGTGTCACCCGCCGCGCGGCCCGTGATGGCAAGGCGTCTGCGAAGCTCAACGACGGTGTGGGCAAGCCGGCTCGCGGCCGGCCGCTGGCCGACATTGACGATCCACTCGCGAAATATCGCGGAATCGATCAGCGTGTCCCGCCAAAGCACTTCGGCGATGTTCGGATTTGCCCGCGTCAGGGCTCGCAACGAAGCGTGACTGATAAAGCCGAGCGTGGAAGCAGCCACCGCGATGAGATCGTGATCCATCCTGTGCAGGTGCAGGCTCTGGAGGTCAGGAATCTCCCCGGCAATATGGATCGAGAGAATTTGCCGCTGGCCGCTGACGGTCGTTTTGGCGCGGACGCAAAACCCTTCGATAACAAGACAGCATTCCGTCGGGCGACCGCCGTCAGATACAATCGACCTTCCGGCTTCCCACTGCCGAACGATAATCGGAAGCGCGCGGATTGCAGCGATGTCCGCGTTTTCTAACCCTGAGACGGTATTGAGCCGCCGCAACAGGGCCGCCAAAACCATCTCCCGGTCCAAGCCCGCGTCTCCTCCAATTGAACGACTTCCGTGACTTGAACGAAACGGCGCCGACCGATGCCGGTTCCCAACAAAGGTTAAGGAGGCGCCTCTCCCGACATGCAAGGATCAGGGCCAACAAGGAGATATGTGCCATGAAGAAAACGCGCAATCGCAGCCGCTCGCCGCTGCCGCTTCAAGAACGGCTCAGGCAAATTGCACGTGGCGCCCGCGAAAAGGCCGCCGGCCTTCCGCCCGGGCATGAACGCGATCGTCTGTTGGAGACGGCGGTCTCAACCGAGTCTGCGGCCGCTATCGACCGCTGGTTGTCGTCACCCGGTTTGCAGAGCCCCAAATAGCCAGACCTCTGGCTGGATCCGCAGCCCCGTCCGCCCAAGTTTCTCTCGTCAAAGCTCACTTGGCTCGGTCGGCGCTGACGTGAATGACGTATAGCGGCTTTGCGGATTCGTCGGTGACCTCCAGCCGCCAGTCTTTACCGGGGCGCAGCTTGCCGTTGAGATCCTGGATAATTTGCCCCGCCGTAACCGTCGCTTCCCGCCACGCGGCTTGCACGTCTGGCAATTCTTCGCCTTCCTCGTCCAACTCAGCCCTGTCGTGATAGACGTTGAAAAAGTAACGGGGCATGGGGATTCCTTACTGCGTGGCGGCCCTCTTCTCGGCCCGTACGCCCTTGAACTTTCTTCGCCGAAGTCTTCTTTGCGATTGACCGCTATGAATTCTCCCGACGATTTGCTGCGCTTGGTCCAGGCGCTGGCGTCGCCTAACTTCGTCCTTACCTGGCTGCGCTTTTCACCGCGCCCTTGCGCGTCTTGTCGCCCACCGGCTTGTTCACCGCCATCCCAGTCCTCCCGTGTCGGCCGTACACAGAGGAAGGAAGTCAGGACCTTGCCAAATGTTCCTATGCAGGAACCGAGAGCAGTGCCGCGGCATTACGCCGGCGACCGGCGAAGGGAGAGCCAGTCCGTTTGCTGTCTTAGGGCTCTGGCGCGATCCGGCGCCTTTCCCTGCGCGGAACGAATCAAAATTCGCGCACTTAGATCCTTGTTCTGTGACGCGAGAGTTCGTTCATGCGTTCGTCTTTCGGAACTCCATCGATCGTGCCGCACAGCGAGGAGCACGACGTCTATGTCGTCGAGCATGATCCCGGCCCACGCCGCCTGGTCTGGGCGGAGGCGAATTCCGAGGCGACCGGGTTCGAACTCGTCGTCATGGACCTGCTGACGGGGCGGTACACGAAGCCTGTCCGGGTGGTTGTCTTTAACGTCGCCGCGGGCTGGTGTCGTGACGCGTCCGTGGAAGTCGCGCATGAGCTGCGGCGACGCTGCGACCTGCAGCTTCGCGACATTCCGTTTTTCCTGCAGGACTTCGTGGACCGTTACGAAGGCCGCTATCGCGACGTTCAGCTGCCGTTGCCGATCCGCTTGTTCTAGCGCCGGCGAGCGGCGGCGCCCTCCCGAGGCTTGAGATTCAAGCCTCGGGGCGTCATCCGCCCCGCGCGGGACGGCGGGTAACTGCCCTCGCCGCCGGGTCGGGAATTGCTTCGCTCACGCGGTGGCGGAATGCTGGGCGCCTTCCAGCTTTCGCTTGCGCCAGATCGCTCCTACCACGAGCACCACAGCGATGCCGATGAGTCCGAGCAGCACCTCGCCGCCGGGGCCGCCATTGGCAAAGCGCAGCCCAAGACCAAGCGAGCTCAGCACGCCATCGAGGCCGACACCGACCGGGCCGTTGAAGAACGCATGCATCGACGGCTGTATTGCGGGGTCGGTCGCCATCACTTCACCGGCGACCCAGCCGAGCAGGCCCGCACCGGCCCACACCAAAGCGGGCAAGCGTGTGAGCAGCGCCATGATCAGCGCGGCGCCCGCGACGATCAGGGGAACGCTGATCGCAAGGCCGATGACCAGCAGCGGAATGCTGCCGTTGGCGGCGGCGGCAACCGCAATCACGTTGTCGAGGCTCATCACGATGTCGGCGATCGCCACGATCTGCACGGCCGCCCACAGATGCGCAGCCGCATCCACGTCGCCCTCGCCCTCGTGTTCAGGCACCAGCAGCTTCGCTGCGATGAAGAGCAGCGCGAGGCCTCCGACCAGCTTGAGGAACGGCAGCGCCATCAACGTCACGACGATACCGGTGAAGATGATGCGCAAGAGAACGGCGACGCCGGCGCCGAGGATCATGCCCCAGAACCGCTGGCGCGGCGGCAGCCCGCGACATGCCATCGCGATGACAAGCGCGTTGTCACCGGACAGCAGGATGTTGATCCACATGATCTTGCCGAGCGCGACCCAGAAAGCGGGATGCTGCATCTCGGCCTGAAACTGGGTGAAGAACGCCGAGATCGTCGCAGGATCGAAAATTTGCCACAGCCAGTTCACAACGTCTCCCCCTCGGCTCTTTCAGCCGTTGCTCGCGGCGATTATCGCCGCTGTCCTAGTAAATCAGCCGACGATTTCGTTGCCCGAAAAGAACTGAGCGATTTCGATCGCGGCGGTCTCCGGTGCGTCCGAACCGTGCACCGAGTTCTCGCCAATCGACTTCGCGTGGACCTTGCGGATCGTGCCGTCCGCCGCCTTCGACGGATCGGTGGCGCCCATCACGTCGCGATACTTCAATACGCCGCCCTCGCCTTCCAGCACCTGCACCACGACCGGGCCCGAGGTCATGAAGTCGACCAGTTCGCCGAAGAACGGACGCGCCTTGTGAACGGCGTAGAAGGTTTCCGCCTGTTCGCGGGTCATGCGAATGCGCTTCTGGGCCACGATACGGAGCCCGGCCTTCTCGATCAGCGCGTTGACGGCGCCAGTCAGATTGCGCTCGGTCGCGTCCGGTTTGATGATCGAGAAAGTGCGTTCAATCGCCATTGCTTACGTCCTTGCAAAACGCTGGTTGGAGAGTTGCGGGGCTTATATCGGCGCCACCTCACGACGGCAAGCGCCCGTGTGACGCGCCTGCCACCCCTTTTGGGTGTGTTTTCGTGCCGCGCACGCACCGCGGAGGCGAAGATTACAGCAATTTCACGGAGGTGAACCCTGTCTGAAGCCGCCGTGCCGTCTTCATTCAGCTTCGCGGCCGTAGACTTGCGGACGATCGAACGCAGGGCACGCGCATCCGCCGGCCCTAAGGCGTCACGGGACCCGATCTCACTGGTGGCGCCAACTGGCGCCGAAACTTTGAGGAGACGATCATGTTACGCAAACTCTCGCTCGTTACAGTGGCCGCGGCTTCGCTGGGTGCTGCCGCGCTGGCGCCGACGTCGGCCTCGGCCGGCGGTTGGCATCATGGCGGTTGGCATCGTCATCATCATCATGGCTGGGGCGGCCCCCGCGTCTTCATCGGCGGCCCGGCCTATTACGCCGGTGGATATGGCAGTTGCTACGCGCGGCGCCTGGTTCCGACCCCCTGGGGTCCGCGCTGGCGGCTGGTGAACCGCTGCTACTGAGCTGATTCGAGCTTCCCCCTGACTGACGCCCCGGCCGCCGCGCCGGGGCTTTTTTTGTGCCGTGGAACCTGATGGCGAACCCGATTCGACTACTTTGACGTGAATGCATACGCCTCATGCACGGAAACCAATTTCGTCGTTGTGACTTGACCCAACGAATAACACTCAAGCCTTGCGAGCACTGCGAGGTGGAACTCGTCGAGACCGCCCATGAATGCTCGAATCAACAATGACCTCGAACAGATCGATCACAAAACGTGCGTGTCGATCTGCGACGCTATCGGCGAGCGGCTGCAGCAAAACCTGCGCCCCGAGACCGAACTTTCACCGCGTTTGCGCCAGCTCGTCGATGAGCTGAGCCGCCGCGATAACGAGCTGCGTTGAGGGCCGCGGGATGTCGGCTGATAGACGTTGCCGATATGCTGATAGATTTTACCAATAATGAGTTGCGTTTGGGGTTGCGTTTGCCGGGCGCTCCGGTGACAACGCCGCATGCTCTCAATAACGGATATTTCGGTCCGCATCGCCGGGCGGCTTTTGATCGACGACAGCACCGTGCAGATCGTGCCCGGCGCGCGCGTCGGCTTCGTCGGCCGCAACGGCGTCGGTAAATCGACGCTGTTTCACGCGATCCGCGGCGACCTGCCGACCGAATCCGGCAGCATCACGCTACCGCCGCGCTGGCGCATCGGCAGCCTGGCGCAGGAGGCGCCGGACGGCCCGGAGAGTCTGATTAATGTCGTGCTGAAGGCTGATCTGGAGCGCCACGCGCTGCTCCATGAAGCCGAAACCGCTGACGATCCGCACCGGATCGCCGAGATCCAGACCCGGCTGGTCGACATCGATGCGCACTCGGCGCCGGCCCGCGCGGCGGCGATCCTGAGCGGCCTCGGATTTTCTACCGCCGACCAGGCGCGGCCGTGCTCGGAATTCTCCGGCGGCTGGCGCATGCGGGTGGCGCTGGCGGCGACGCTGTTCTCGGCGCCCGATCTATTGCTGCTGGACGAGCCGACCAACTATCTCGACCTCGAAGGCACGCTGTGGCTGGAAGACCATCTGGCCAACTATCCGCGCACCGTCATCGTGATCAGCCACGACCGCGACCTGCTCGACACCTCGGTCGACCAGATCCTGCACCTCGATCGCGGCAAGCTGACGCTCTACAAAGGAACGTATTCCTCGTTCGAGGAACAGCGCGCCACCCGCGAAATGCTGGACGCCAAGCACGCCAAGCGCCAGGCCGACGAGCGCAAGCGGCTGCAGGCCTTCGTCGATCGCTTCAAGGCCAAGGCTTCCAAGGCCCGTCAGGCGCAATCCCGCGTGAAAATGCTGGAGCGGATGAAGCCGGTCACTGCGCTGGTGACCCAGGATGTGCGTGAAATCACCTTCCCCACCCCGGAGAAAATGCTGTCGCCGCCGATCATCGCCGTCGATGACGTCTCGGTCGGCTACGATCCGAAAAAGCCGGTGCTCAATCGCGTCACGCTGCGCATCGACACCGAAGACCGCATCGCCCTGCTCGGCTCCAACGGCAACGGCAAGTCGACGCTGGTCAAGCTGTTGGCCAACAAGCTGCAGCCTTTCTCCGGCCGGATCACACGGGCGGAAAAACTCTCGGTCGGCTATTTCGCGCAGCATCAGGTCGACGAGCTCAACCTCGACGGCTCGCCCTACGATCACGTCCGCAGGCTGATGCCCGATGCGCCGGAAACCAAGGTGCGCGGCCGCACTGGCGCGATCGGGTTTTCCGGAAAAGCCGGCGATACCCTGGTCAAGAGCCTGTCGGGCGGCGAGAAAGCGCGGCTGTTGCTCGGGCTCGCCACATTCTTCGGCCCGAACATGATCATCCTCGACGAGCCGACCAACCATCTGGACATCGACAGCCGTGCCGTGCTGGCCGAGGCGATCAACGATTTTCCCGGCGCCGTCATCATGGTCTCGCACGACCGCTATTTGATCGAGG
Source organism: Bradyrhizobium sp. SRL28 (assembly GCF_018596315.1). GTDB lineage: Bacteria > Pseudomonadota > Alphaproteobacteria > Rhizobiales > Xanthobacteraceae > Bradyrhizobium. The sequence continues at coordinate 64,152 of NZ_JAHEAG010000015.1, forward strand.
CCTGCGCGGATCAATTGTGGGTCGTCGCCAATCAGACGGTGACGACCTACGACGGTGACCTCGACGAATACAGGCGCATGGTGTTGTCGATCGGCGACGCACGCAGCGGTTCGCGCGAGCGCAGCAGCGAGCGTATCAAGGAAAGCGTAAAGCCCGAGCGCGGCAAGAGCGAAAGGCGATCGCCGCTGAAGCAGCGGATCGCCGTGGCCGAGGCCGAAATCGAGCGCATCAACGGCATCATCGCCAAGATCGACACCGCGCTTGCCTTGCCGGATCTGTTCACGCGCGATCCCAAGCAGGCCGCCCAGCTCAGCAAGGCGCGCGCCGGCGCCGAAAGCGCGCTGCGGCGGGCGGAGGAAAATTGGCTGGAGGCCAGTTCGGAATTTGACGAAGCGGCGAGCTGAAAACCGTTATTGCCGAGAGACTTACGCGGCCGGCTTCTTCTTCGGCTTGGCGCCTCTCGGCTGCGCCGCCGGCTCCGGTGCACGCTCGATCGACGTCAGGCGTCCCGCGGTGAAGGTGTAGATGCCGGCCCGCTGGCCGCGCGAATAGTTGACGACCGCCACGCGATCGCCACGCGGGTTGCTGGAGAGGCTGACATTGTCGGGCGCACCGATGCCGCGCACGACGTCGCATTCGGTGTGCCCAAGCGCCACCCTTCCCGTCGTCGAGGGAGGCGGGCTGCCTGCAGCGCCGTCTGCCAGCGCGTTTGCGCCAGCGCCCGGCGTCGCCATTCCAGGACAACCGCCGTCGGCACTGACCAGTTCATCTGGCGTGACAGCTTTCTCCTGGCTGAGCGGAGGCGTTTCGATCGAAACGTTTCGGATGAATACGCGTCCGGTGCGCGAAAACCAGTCCGCATCCTTCGACATGAGGTCGGACGCACCCGAACAGCCCGCGAGCGCGGGCCCGAGCAGCAACAACGTCAGCAATGGTTTTCGATCGATCATTCCGCGTCGCACGCTAGACCCAGGCTCCGCCCTTAGCTGTAACTACTTGTCCGACCATCACTTTGCGGCACGACCATGGCTGCCCGCAACGTCCGGCGCAGAAACCGCAGATTATCACTAATTCCAATAGATTCGCTATTGCCGCCGCTGCCACCGGCCCCGCTCGTCGGCCTGCCAATAAGTCAACTCGAACCCCCGCGCCTTGCAATCGGTCCAAATGCCGCGCGCCGCGGTCAGCGCGTCGTCATCGTCGCCGTTGAAGACCAGCACCATCCGTTCGTAGCTGTCGCAATCGGCCGGCAGCGCCGCGTTGTCGATCAGGAACCTGACATTGGCCCGGTTCGGGTTGCCATCCTCGATCGAGAGAATGATGGGCTGGTCCTGCGCATCGCCGGCGCGCCATGTGGCGTGCGGCAGGAACGAATCGTCGCTGTAGGTCCACAAATGCGCATCGAGCGCCTCGGTGCGCTCCGGCGAGGTCGATTGCACGACCACGCGCCAGCCGCGCTCGAGCGATTTTTCCAGAAGCGGCGGCAATACGCTTTCGAGCGACATGCCCTGCAAATGATAGAACAGGATTTCCGTCATCCGGCTGCGACCAGATTACTTCGTGGCTTCGTAATATTCCGCGACCAGCCGGTCCAGCAGGCGAACGCCGTAACCCGAACCCCAACTGTGGTTGATGTCGGTTTTCGGCGCACCCATCGCGGTTCCCGCGACGTCGAGATGCGCCCACGGCGTGTCGTCGACGAAACGCTGCAGGAACTGCGCGGCAGTGATCGAACCGCCATGGCGCCCGCCGGTATTCTTCATGTCGGCAAACTGCGAATCGATCTGCTTGTCGTATTCGGGACCAAGCGGCATGCGCCAGACGCGTTCGCCGGTTTCGGTTCCGATCTTGCTCAGCCGTTCCGCCAGTTCGTCGTTGTTGGAGAACATGCCGGCATATTCGGTTCCGAGCGCCACCATGATCGCGCCGGTGAGCGTCGCAAGATCGACCATGAATTTGGGCTTGAACTTCTTGGCCACGTACCAGAGCACATCGGCGAGCACGAGCCGGCCTTCGGCATCGGTGTTGATGATTTCGATGGTCTGCCCCGACATCGAGGTGACGATATCGCCGGGACGCTGGGCGTTGCCGTCAGGCATGTTCTCGACCAGGCCGATGGCGCCGACCGCGTTGACCTTCGCCTTGCGCGCCGCCAGCGCATGCATCAGCCCGACCACGCAGGCCGCGCCGCCCATGTCGCCCTTCATGTCTTCCATGCTGGCGGCGCCCTTGATGGAAATACCGCCGGTATCGAAGCAAACGCCTTTGCCAACGAAAGCAACGGGTTGATCGCCTTTCTTACCGCCGTTCCAGCGCATGGTCACGGTGCGCCCCGGCTGCGTGGAGCCCTGCGCGACGCCGAGCAAGGCGCCCATGCCGAGCTTCTTCATCTCCTTGACGTCGAGCACGTCGACCTCGACGCCGAGCTTCCTGAGCTGGCTCGCGCGGCGCGCGAATTCGATCGGATACAGTACGTTCGGCGGCTCGTTGACGAGTTCGCGCGCGATCACCACGCCGTCCACGACATGGGATGCGGGGCTGAATGCCTTGCGCGCGGCGGCGACATCCGCGACGGCGATCGAAACGTCCGCGCGAAGCACGCCGTTCTCGCCGTCTTTCTTCTTGGTCTTGTAGCGGTCAAATTTATACGCGCGCAGCCGGATGCCCGACGCGATGGCGGCGGCGGCATCGCCCTGCATCGCCGCCTCAGGCAATTCAGCGATCACGGTGACCGATTCACTGGCGCCGTTGAGCTTGCCCGCCGTCACCCCGCCGAACTTTAGAAAATCCTTCTCCTTGATGTCGGACGCCTTGCCGACACCGACCACGATCAGGCGCTCCGCCTTGATTCCGTCTGGCGCCGGGATATCGAGCGTCGATCCGCTCTTGCCCTTGAACTGGTTGGCCGCCGCCGCCCGCTTGACGGTATCGGCCGCCTTTCCCAGCGCCTTCCGCGTTGCCTCGCCGAACTTCAATGCGTCATCGCAAAACACCACGAGAACGCCACGGGGTGCGGCGGAAAAAGCGACAAAGCCGACCTTGACGGCGTCGGACATAGGTAAATCCTCCAGAATTCAGGGCTGTCTTGCGGGTCCGGAATCGGCCCGCACGATGGAATGTTTCTCTTCGGTAACGGCCCAAATCGCTCAGGACCTGATGTTTTCGGCACTATGGCCCGCAAGCCACGGCGCTGCCAAGCGCCGCAGTGGCCGGAAGGCCACATGAAGTGAATTATTAACCGTATCGAGGGGACGCCACGGCCCGGCCATTTTGTTGACGGATCAAAGGGATGGTAGAGAGAGTAGACGGCTGGCGGTTGGCGGCCCGACCAAAGGGGAACCCTCAAACAGGGGTTGGTCGGAAGCCGCTCTTGGGGCGTATAAGGGTGGGACCGTACGGGTAACGATGGGGTCGATCGACAGGTACATTTTCCGCACGACGCTCGCGTCGTTTGCGCTGGTCCTGGTCAGCCTCACCGGCGTGATCTGGATTACGCAGGCGTTGCGCGGCATCGACCTGATGACGAGCCAGGGCCAGACCATCATCACCTTTCTCGGCATCACCAGCCTGGTGATTCCGGCGCTGGTGCTGGTCATCGCGCCGATCGCGCTGATGATCGCGATCTCCCACACGCTGAACAAGCTCGCTACCGACTCCGAAATCATCGTGATGAACGCCGCCGGCTTTTCGCCGTTCCGGCTGTTCCGCCCGTTCTTCTTCGCCACTTGTGTAGTGGCGATGCTGGTCACCTTCATCGGCGCCTATCTTGCTCCCGACGGCCTGCGCCGGATCAAGCAATGGGACGCCGAAATCACCGCTGATGTGCTGACCAACATCCTGCAGCCCGGACGTTTCGCCCAGCTCGACCAGAACCTGACGATTCGCATCCGCGAACGCCGGCCCGGTGGTGAGCTCGGTGGCATCTTCGTCGACGATCGCCGCGATCCCAAGGAGCGCGTCACCATCATTGCCGACCGTGGCACGGTGCTGAAGAACGAAAACGGCTCCTATCTGGTACTCGAGGACGGCAACCTCGAGCGATTCGAGGCCGGAAAGCGCGATCCGGCGCTGGTGGCATTCGCCCGCTATGCGTTCGACATGTCGAAATTCTCCAATCGCGGCCGCGACGTCGCACTGGGAATTCGCGAACGCTATCTCTGGGAGCTGATTTCGCCCTCGGAGGACGATCCGGTTTTCAAGCAATTGTCCGGGCAGTTTCGCGCCGAGTTGCATGACCGCTTCCTGGCGCCGGTCTATCCCTTCGCGTTCGCAGTCCTGACCTTTGCCTTCCTCGGCACGCCGCGCACCACGCGCCAGAGCCGCAATTTTTCGATCGGCGGATCGATCCTGGCGGTGTTTGGCCTGCGCATGGCGGGATTCGCCTGCTCGGTGATGACAGTGAAGACGCCGGGCATGGCTCTCGTTCAGTATTCGATGCTGTTCGGCGCGATCGGCGTCGGGCTGTGGATGATCATCGGCGGCGTCGTGGTGGAGCCGCCGGCAGCGCTGATGGAGGCCATCAACCGGTCGAACGCGCGGCTTGCGCGGCTCTTTGGACGGCCGGCCACAGCATGAGCATGATGACCAACACGCTCGGGCGATACTTTGCCGGCCGCTTCCTGGTCGCGGCGGTGGGCGTGTTTGCGAGCATTTTCGTGCTGCTCGTGCTGGTCGACTACATCGAAATGGTCCGCAAGACTTCCGGGCTGGTATCGGTATCGGCGATCACGGTGGCCCAGACGTCGCTTTACCGGGTGCCGCAACTGCTCGAAAAGCTGATGCCGTTCTGCGTCCTGATCGGCGCGATGACCTGCTATCTCGCACTGTCGCGGCGGCTCGAACTGGTGGTCGCACGTGCGGCTGGCGTATCCGCCTGGCAGTTCATCTCGCCGGCGCTGGCAAGTTCGATCATCCTCGGCATCGTGGCGACCGTTGCCTACAACCCGATGTCGGCGAATCTGCGCGAACTCTCCAAACGGATGGAGGCCGATCTGTTCGGCTCGGCGCCCGGCGGCGGCATCCAGGATGCATCCGGTTTCTGGCTCAACCAGATCAACAGCGACGGCCAGTCGATCATCAATGCGGCGCGCAGCGAGCAGCAGGGTGTCCGGCTGACGGGACTGACCGTGTTCCGGTTCGATACCGATCTCCAGTTCAAGGAGCGAATCGAAGCCCGCGAAGCCGCCCTCGAGGAAGGCCGTTGGGCCTTCAAATCGGTACGCAGATACTCCCTGGATAAACCTCCGGTTGATCAGGACAACTATTACCTGACGACCACCCTCACCCCGGCCCAGGTTCGCAACAGTTTCTCCACCCCCGAAACCGTGTCTTTTTGGCAACTGCCCGGCTATATCCGCTCTTCCGAAAGCTCGGGATTTGCGACCGCAGGCTACCGTCTGCAGTACCATAAGCTCATCGCACAGCCGTTTTTGCTGGCTGCAATGGTGATGTTGGCGGCTTCCGTCAGCCTAGGCTTCTTCCGGATGGGCGGCGTGCAAAAGATGGTTTTGAGTGGCGTGGGCGCAGGCTTTCTGCTCTACGTTCTATCGAAAGTTACTGAGGATTTGAGCAAGGCTGAGTTGATGCATCCCATCGCTGCGGCGTGGTTGCCCGTCTGTGTGGGTGGCCTCACCGGCTTCTTAGCCTTGCTGTACCAGGAGGACGGGTAGTGGCCGTTGTCGCCGCCCGCCAGTTGAGGTCGCCTGCGTTCAGGCGGCGCACTACTGTGCGCCGCTATCGAGCTCGCTTGGCTGCCGTTGGCGTTTCTATGTTTGCCCTGCTCGCCGGATTCGTTTTCGCGGGCGCGATCGAGCTTGCCCTGACGGTGCCGGCCTCGGCGCAAAGTTTCACCTACAATCCGCGGCCGCCCAAGCCGCCGCCACGGCCTGCCAACAACGACGGCAGGATGCTCGTGCAAGCGGTCGAGGTGGACTACGACTACAACAACCAGCGCGTGTCGGCGGTCGGCAACGTGCAGATGTTCTACAACGGCACCAGCGTGGAGGCCGACAAGGTCATCTATGACCAGAAGACCAAGCGGCTGCATGCGGAAGGCAACATCCGCCTGACGGATGCGGAAGGCAAAGTCACCTACGCCAACATCATGGATCTAAGCGACGACTACCGTGACGGGTTCGTCGATTCGCTCCGCGTCGATACTGCCGATGACACGCGGATGGCGGCGACGCGCGCCGACCGTTCCGCCGGCAATTACACCGTGTTCGAAAACGGCGTGTATACCGCCTGCGCGCCCTGCAAGGACAACCCGAAGAAGCCGCCGCTGTGGCAGGTCAAGGGTGCGCGCATCATCCACGACCAGACCGACAAGATGCTGTACTTCGAAAACGCGCAGCTCGAGTTCTTCGGCGTGCCGATGGCGTATCTGCCGTATTTTTCCACGCCCGATCCGACCGTCAAGCGCAAGACCGGCTTCCTGATGCCGGCCTACACGACGGTCACAGGCTACGGTTACGGCGTGGAAACCCCGTTCTACTGGGCGATCGCGCCGGACTATGACGCGACCTTCAATCCGCGCTTCACCACGCGGCAGGGCGTGCTGCTGCAGGGCGAATTCCGCCAGCGACTGATCAACGGCTCCTACCAGATCCGCGCCTACGGCATCGATCAGCTCGACCAGAGCGCCTACGCCGGTCAACCCGGCGATCGCCAGTTCCGCGGCGGCGTCGACACCAAGGGCCAGTTCGCGCTCAACGACAAATGGGTTTGGGGCTGGGACGGCGTTCTGCTGTCGGACTACTACTTCTTCTCGGACTACCGGCTGGCCCAGTACAAGGATCCGCTGGGCTCGTTCCTGAGTCTTCCGACGGAAGCGATCTCGCAGCTTTATCTGACCGGCGTCGGCAACCGCAGCTTCTTCGACGCGCGCACGATCTATTACCTCTCCTTCTCCGGCAACCAGGACCAAGTGCCGGTGATTCATCCGGTCATCGACTATTCCAACGTCTTCAACCGCCCGATCCTCGGCGGTGAGGTCAGCTACAAGACGAATTTCACCAGCCTGTCGCGTGAAACGGCGGCCTTCGACCCGATCACGACATTGGCCAACACCGCCAGCCTGTGCACGACGACATCAGCCGATCCACTGGCGCGGACGCCGTCGCAATGCCTGTTGCGCGGCTTCCCCGGCACTTACACGCGCCTGACGGCCGAAGCGCAATGGCGGAAGTCGTACACCGATCCGTTCGGTCAAATCTGGACGCCGTTTGCGATTCTGCGCGCCGACGCCATCAATTCCTCGGTTTCGAACCAGCCGGGTGTTTCGAATTTCCTTCCTGTCGGCGACACCCAGGCGCTGCGCCCAATGCCGGCCGTCGGCCTCGAATATCGCTATCCCTTCATCAACGTTCAGCCCTGGGGCACCACCACGATCGAGCCGATTGCGCAGGTCATCGCGCGTCCCAACGAGACCTACGCCGGCAAGCTGCCCAACGAAGACGCGCAGAGCATGGTGTTCGACGCCAGCAACCTGTTCGCGATCGACAAGTTCTCGGGCTATGACCGCGTCGAAGGCGGCGGCCGCGCCAATGTCGGCGTGCAGGCGACCACGCAGTTCGATCGTGGCGGCAGCGTCAATGTGCTGGTCGGACAATCCTACCAGCTGTACGGCCTGAATTCGTATGCGGTGAAGGACGCGACCAATACCGGGCTCGATTCCGGCCTGCAGAACACCCGGTCCGACTATGTCGGCCGCATCAACTATTCGCCGAACCGAACCTATACGTTCAGCGTGCGCTCGCGCGTGGATGAGGCAACGCTGAATGTCAATCGCTTCGAGGCCGAAGGACGCGCCGCGTTCGACCGCTGGTCGGTGAGCATGATTTACGGCAATTATGCCGCGCAGCCGGAACTCGGCTATCTGACCCGGCGCGAAGGCCTGCTCGGCAGCGCGTCGATCAAGGTGGCGTCGAACTGGGTCGTGTCGGGCTCGGCGCGGTGGGATCTTGAAGCCAACAAGCTGAACCAGTACATCGTTGGCGCCGGCTATGTGGATGACTGCTTCGTGCTGGCGGCCAATTACGTCACGTCCTACAGCTACTCTGCCGGGACGACGCCGCCGGTGCTCAGCCACGCGTTCATGTTGCAGATCGGCCTGCGGACCATCGCGAATTCGTCCTCGTCGGCCGGCGGCAGCGGCATTCAGTAGCGTGAGGCCCCCCGACCTTGCCGGAGAGTACCCAGCGCAACGCGGTACGAATTGGTTGATACAGCTGACATGACCATGACGACCACTACGCTCCTTGCTCGCCGACTTTGGTCCCATGCTTGGTCCCTTGCCGCCGGCTGCGCCGTCGTGCTGGCCGTGTTGGCCGGCGGCGTTTCACCGCTGCCTGCGCAGTCCATTGCCTGCATGGTCAACGGCGAACCCATCACCAGTCTCGATATCGAGCAGCGTATCAAGCTCAACTTCCTGACCACGCGCAAACAGATGCCCCGGCAGGAAGCGATCGACGAGCTGACCAACGAAAAGGTGAAGATCAAGGAGGCCAAGAGATTCGGCGTCGACCCTTCCGCCAGCGATATGGATCAAGCCTATGCGGGAATGAGCCAGCGGATGCGTATCACACCCGAACAGCTCACCAAATCCCTGGAGAGCCAGGGTGTCCGGCCGGAAGCGCTGAAGGCCCGCCTCAAGGCCGAGATGGTCTGGGGCAGTCTGGTGCGCGGCCGCTTCAAGGAGAGCCTGCAAGTCGGCGAGAAAGACGTTGCGGCAGCCGCCGAGCAAGGCGGCGAAGCGACCCAGACCGAGGCGTTCGAATACAAGCTGCAGCCGATCGTTCTGATCGTGCCGCGCGGTTCGGCGCCGGCGGCGGTCGACCAACGGCGCAAGGAAGCGGAATCCTTGCGCGAGCGCATCCAGACCTGCGAGCAGGCCAACTCCTACTTCAAGTCGATGCAGAATGCCGCGATCCGCGATGCCATCACCAAGACCTCGGCCGACATTCCCGGCCCGCTGCGCGAACTCCTGGACAAGACGCCGGTCGGCCGTTTGACCCCGCCCGAGATCACCAAACAGGGCGTCGAGATGGTGGCGTTGTGCGAGAGGAAGCCGACCAAGGTCGACACGCCGAAGAAGCGGGAAATCCGGGAAAAGATGTACGCCCAGAAATACGAGGCGAAGTCGAAGGCCTATCTGAACGACCTCCGCAAAGCCGCGATGATCGAATGCCGTTGATGGCCAGGCTCTGATGGCCAAGACTCTGAATACCAAGACTCTGAAGAACGAGGCTCTAACGACCGAGACTCTGCAGACCAAGGCCCTCGCGCTGACATCCGGCGAGCCCGCGGGCATCGGCCCCGATATCGCCCTCGCAGCCTGGCTGCGCCGCGGTGAGCTGGATCTTCCGCCGTTCTATCTGCTCGGCGACCGCGCGTTCTTCGCCGACCGGGCGAAAATCCTCGGATTGCAGGTCGAACTCGCCGATAGCAACCCTGAGGAAGCGAGCGCGGCATTCGCGAAAGCCTTGCCCGTGGTGGCGACGGGCGAAATCGCCACTGCACGGCCCGGACAGCCCGATCAGACCAGCGCGAACGCTGCGCTGGCCTCCATTCGCCACGCCGTCGACCATGTCAGGACCGGGCGAGCCGGCGCCGTCGTCACCAATCCGATCGCCAAAAGCGTGCTGTACCGCGCCGGATTCCGCCATCCCGGCCATACCGAGTTTCTCGCTGAGCTTGCCGCCGATGGCGGCGGCCGCGCGCCGCAGCCGGTGATGATGCTGTGGTCGCCGGCGCTCGCCGTCGTTCCCGTCACCATCCATCTTTCGCTGCGCGAGGCGCTGACCCAGCTCACGAGCGAGCTGATCGTGACAACCGCGAGGATTGCGGTCGCGGATCTGAAGGCGCATTTCGGGCTGGCCCGACCGCGGCTTGCGATATCGGGCCTCAATCCGCATGCCGGCGAAGACGGCTCGCTCGGCAGCGAAGACATCGATATCGTAGCACCGGCCATCGAAACGCTGCGCGCGGAAGGCATCGACGCCAGGGGCCCCTTGCCGGCGGACACCATGTTCCACGCCGCCGCGCGCAAGACCTACGACTGCGCCATCTGCATGTATCACGACCAGGCGCTGATCCCGATCAAGACGATTGCGTTCGAGGACGCCGTCAACGTCACGCTGGGACTGCCGTTCATCCGTACCTCGCCGGACCACGGCACGGCCTTCGACATCGCCGGCACCGGCAAGGCCAACCCGTCGAGTCTCGCAGCAGCCTTGCGGCTCGCCGCGCGGATGGCGACGACCAAGCCTTCATGAGCGCGATCGACGATCTGCCGCCCCTGCGCGACGTCATTCGCGAGCACTCGCTGTCTGCACGCAAATCCCTCGGCCAGAATTTCCTGCTCGACCTCAACCTCACTGCGCGGATCGCGCGCGCTGCGGGCCCGCTCGAAGGCGCCACCATCATCGAGGTCGGCCCCGGCCCCGGCGGCCTGACGCGCGCGCTGCTGGCGCTGGGCGCCAAACGCGTCATCGCGGTCGAACGCGACGAGCGCGCGCTCGCCCCGCTCGACTATATCGCAAAGCGCTATCCCGGCCGGCTGGAGATCGTCCACGCCGACGCGCAGCGCTTCGATCCGCGCCCGATGCTTGGCGGCGAGCCTGCCAAGATCGTCGCCAACCTGCCCTACAACATCGCGACTGCGCTTTTGGTGGACTGGCTCTCGATCGAGCCGTGGCCGCCCTGGTACGACATGATGGTGCTGATGTTTCAGCGCGAGGTCGCCGAGCGGATCGTCGCAAGAGAGAATGACGAGGCCTATGGCCGGCTCGCGGTGCTCGCCAACTGGCGCGCCGAGACCAAAATCCTGTTCGACATTTCCCCGGCCGCTTTCGTGCCGCAGCCCAAGGTGACATCCTCGGTGGTGCGGCTGGTGCCGCGCAGCGCGCCTGAAGCGTGCGACCGCCGCGCCCTCGAACAGGTGGCGGCCGCGGCCTTCGGCCAGCGCCGGAAAATGCTGCGGCAGAGCCTCAAATCGCTGTCGGTCGATCCGGCCAGGCTAGCCGCCGCCGCCGGGGTCGACGCCACCCGACGGGCGGAGACCATCCCGGTTTCCGGCTTTGTTGCCATGGCCCGCGAATTGACCGATATACGAAACACAAAAACTCAAACGCTCTGAAGAAACTTCTGCTCAAGGGAGATATTGCCATGGCGCTGATGCGTCGCCAGTCGCTGGTCAAGTTCGATGCGCCGTTGTGCGAAACCATCGTCGACACGCCGAAGCCGCAGGGACGCGAAGTCCTCGTCCGCATCGAGCGCTGCGGGCTCTGCCATTCCGACCTCCACATCCAGGACGGCTATGCTGATTTGGGCGGCGGCAAGCGCCTTGACACCACGCGCGGCATGACGCTGCCGTTCACGCTCGGCCACGAGATCGCAGGCGTCGTCGATGAAGTCGGTCCCGACGCCCCGAAGGACCTGATCGGAAAGAAGCAGGCCGTATTCCCCTGGATCGGCTGCGGCCAGTGCCGCGACTGCGCCAATGGCGACGAGAACCTCTGCGTCAAGCAGCGCTTCCTCGGCGTGTCGATCGATGGCGGCTTCGCCACCCACGTGCTGGTGCCCGACGCAAAGTATCTGCTGGATTACGATCCGCTGCCGGTCAATCAGGCGGCGACCCTGATGTGCTCGGGCGTCACCGCCTATGGCGCGCTGAAGCGGCTGGTCGACCGTCCGCGCCAGCGCAACCTGCTGCTGATCGGCCTCGGCGGCGTCGGCATGATGGGGCTGTCGTTCGCGCAGGCGATGTTCAAGCAGAAGATTACGGTCGCCGATCTCAGTCCCGCCGCGCGCGAGACCGCGCTGCAAAACGGCGCCGCCGTCGCCTACGATCCGGCCGAGCCCGAAATCATCAGGCGCATCCTGAAAGAAACCGAGGGCGGCTTCGACGGCGTCGTCGATTTCGCGGGCAATGAGAAATCGATGGCGTTTGCGGTATCGGTGGTGGCGCGCGGCGGCAAGGTCGTGGTCTCCGGCCTGATGGGCGGCAACTTCAGCCTGCCGATGGTGCAATGGGTCTACAAGCGCATGACCATCGAAGGCTTCATGGTCGGCACCCTCGCCGAGGGCAAGGAATTGATGGCCCTCGCCCGCGCCGGCAAGATCAAGCCGACCCCGATGAAGGAAGAGCCGATGGCCGACGTCCAGAAATGGATCGACGAGCTGCGGGCCGGCAAGGTCGTCGGGCGGATCGTGCTGAAGAACTGAGGCGGCGCGTCTCACATCGTTGCGGTCCGTTGGGCGGATTGGAGCCGAACGGGACCGCCAAGGCGCGGGCCCGATCGGCGTAATCCGCCACTCGTGTAATTCCGTTGCTGCCTCTTCAGTTCTTGCTCGTCATAAGCCGCTGGAACGTTCACCTGCAGGTGCACCCAGGGATAGATCCTGTATCCCGTGTATTCCGGCATGCCGGCCCCGCTGACCGTTTCGTCCCTGGATTTTCGCGCGGCAATTGATTCTTCAATCCGCTGCTTCAGGCGATCGAGATAGGCGATGTGATCATCGACGACCTTGACGGTCGCGGGCTCGCCGTGACCGGGTACGACGACCGCATCGGCCGGCAACGTGGCGCGCAGCGCCTTCATCGTCGCAAGCGACTCACGCAAATGGCCGTCGAGCAGCCATGGAAATGCCGGCGCGCGGGCGATCACGGGATTGCCGGTGAACACCACCTTGCCACCTGCCGCGGTCACCCATAGGTCGCCCGCGGTCTGGGCGAATCCGATGTGGCGGATTCTCGCGTGTTGACCGCCAAGATCGACGGTGATGTCGGCTTTGTCTTCCAGCAGCACGGAGGCCGGCACCGGCTTCAGCTCGGCCAGCCCCTGATTGCTGCCGAAATGCCGCGTCATGAACGCCACATCCTTTGCGAAGGATTGACGGATGTAATCCTGCGTGGCGCGATGCTGAATGATCTGCGCGTCTGCCGGAAAGAACTGATTTCCGTAGGAATGATCGCCGTGATAGCTGGTGTTCACGATGTAGCGGATCGGATTTTTGGTCCTTTCGCGCACCAGCGCCATCACCTGGCCCGCCAGTTGCCGATTGAGCATGGTGTCGATGATCATCACCGCGCGGTCGCCGATGATGAAACCGCCGGACGTCGCCACAGGAATCCCTGCGGCCGTCTTCTGCGGGGCGTCGTCCGCATAGACGGCAAAGACATTCGGGGCCACTTCCCTGGCGACAAGCGCGACCTGCGATGCGGTCCAGACCAGCTTCGGGTCCTCCGCCGTTCGCGCAGATGCGGCTTTCCGGTAGGCCGCGCTCGACGCAGGGTCCGGCGCGCCCTGTGCAAGGGCGTCCTCGTGCCATGATCCGGCGGCGAGCATGCAGGCAGTGGCCACAGCGTAACGAATGGGCATATCGCGTTCCCTTTTTCAACTGACTCGGACTTCATCTTTGGGTGGCTTGTCGCTACCTGACCGCGGGCTTCGCCAAAAAGGCGCGGATAGCCCCGACGGTCTGCTGCGGCTGCTCGGCCATCAGCCAGTGCCCGGACTGCGGAACGATGAACTCGCTCACATCGTCGGCCGCGGCGCGCATGACGATCGCCATGGTCGCGCCGAGCGAGCGTTCGCCGCCGATCGCCAGCACCGGCATCTTGAGGCGGCCCCGCGCGAGAAAGGCGCGGTTGTCGATGACATCCTGGTCGAACGCCGCGAACTGCGCGAAGCCGGCGCGCATCGCGCCGGGCCGTGCATAGAGCTCCGCGTAGTGGCGCCGCGATGCTTCGACAAATCGCGCAGGTTCTGCGGAGAACTCGTTCCAGAAGCGGTCGAGATAGATGCGCTCCCGCCCAGCCACCAGCCGTTCCATGTCCGCCCCGCCAAAGCGGAAGTGCCAAAGCAGCGGGTGTTTCAGGATCTCTTCCCACGGTCCAATGCCGGGAACGGGAGCGTCCATCATGACAAGCCGCCTCACCCGTCCGGGATGCTGGGCGGCAAAGGCAAAGGCCACCATGTTGCCGATGTCATGCGCGACGACGTCCGCGTTCGCGACGCCAAGCGCGTCCATGACGCCTGCGACGTCTTCGGCCTGGTTCTTCTTGTCGAACCCCTTGTCGGCGCGCGCCGACAGGCCCATCCCGCGCAAATCGGGTGCGATCACCGTGAAATCACGCGCTAGGTCGGTGGCGAGCGGCGTCCACATGTCGCCGGTCTCACCATAGCCGTGCAGCAGCACTACGGCCGGTCCGTTGCCGCCGACGCGTACGTGTAGGGTCGTTCCGTTGGTCGTGATCTGCTGCGCGCGGAAGTCAGCGGGATAACTGAGTTCCTGCGCGAACGCCGGTGCGCCGAGAACGAACGTCACGATCAAGACCAAACCCAAATCCAAGACCAACCCGATGCCACGCATGCATGACCTCCATCAGTGCGATAGGGCCATTATCCGGCGGCTGTGCCGGACAGTCTTGAAGCTGAGGGGCGGGTTTGTTCTAAAACCGCCGTATCAGCTCATGGCGTTGCGGCGCCAGGCGCCCGGAGACGCTCCGGCATGCGCGTTGAACACGCGTGTAAAGTGGCTTTGATCGGCAAAGCCGCAGGCGACCGCGACTTCCGCCAATGTCACCTGCGGATCACGCAGCAACTCCTTCGCGCATTCGACGCGTTGACGCAGCAACCATCGGTGCGGCGGATCGCCGGTGCTTTGCTTGAAGGCGCGAGTGAAATAGCTCAGCGAAAGCCCGCACCCGGCCGCGACGTCAGAGAGCGCGGTATCTCCACTGAGCCCTGACATCATCATTTCAGTCGCGCGGCGCAACTGCCAGGAAGCCAGCATGCCGCGCTCGGGATGGGATCGCGCCAACATGCCGCCGAACGCACACGCAAAATACGTATTGATGGCCAGCAGCATGTGCTCGGCGTACATCGAACTGACTTCATGCGGCCGAACGAGTGCCGGCAGCAACGCCTGCCCAAGATACCAGACGGTCTCGTCAAGCACACCGCGTTCACAGGACAGGTTGTCGATCCGCGGAACGCCCTGATCGTCGGCGATCTCATCAAGGATCATTTGCGGCACGGAAAAAAACAGCATGTCGAAGGGACTGATGAGGTTCGCCTTTGGCCGCTCCAGATGATTGCAGATGCTCGTGGTGCGCGCCGGGTAGCTGCCGCGGTGGACGCAGCGCTCACCCAGGAAGAGTTCGCGCGCGGGCTGTTCGCGGAGTTGAAGGATGACGCTGAAAGCCGGTTCAATGGCATGTGGTTCGGCAAAACCATGCCCGGGCGTGTCGCAGCGCAGACGCGAAACCACGAGATTGGATTTCTTCAGACCGGTCGTAACGAGTTGCGAAACCTGCTCGGGTCTAAATCGAGAAATCAGGTCCTTGCCATATTGCGTGTCCACGTGCATGCGAGCTCTCCGTGCGCGACGTTGAGCGACGAGCAACGATTAATCTTCACGATTTGGCAGAGTTAGCCTTCAGGCCATGCATGAGAGCACCAACGGCTCATTGAATTGGTGCTTTTCCCAAAGACGTCGAAACGCTTCGTTGTCCCACTTGTGCCCGAATACGCGAGGCATAGCCAGCGTTTCATGCCCGCTTTGCCTCCAAAGCGACCGGTTCCAGGGCACGACGTCGAATCATCGAGCTACCGAGGACTGCGAAGACCTAACATCGTTGGATCAGCGCCCGCCCGATCGGTTTTGGCTGCTCGCTGCGCAAGACCAGCGACGTCGTGACCGCGCCGTGCCGCGCGACCGTATCCACGATCGTTTCAAGCTCCTGTGGGGACGGCACGAAGACCTTGAGGATGAAACAATCCTCTCCGGTCAGTCGCAGCACCTCCATGACGTGAGGCATTTCGGAAAACTGCTTCAGGCAAGACTGAATATGTTCATGGGTCGTGCGCAGGCGGATGACCGCCATCATCCTCAACCCAAGCGCGGCCGGATTTATCCTCGCGGTATAGCCGGTGATGATTCCGCGTTCCTCCAGCCGCTTGACCCGCTCGGAGGTCGCGGGCTGTGAGAGCCCTACCCTGCGACCAAGCTCCGATATCGCGATACGCCCATCTTCCTGCAGAACTTCGATGATCGCGACATCAGTCGGGTCCAGCGCTGGAACAGAACTTTCTCGAAATGACATGGAGACCTTGAATCCATCGGCAAGAGGACGTCTTTTCCGATGATTGCCTATTCCAGATCGCAGTGGAAGACGTCAGGTTTGCCCGGTTGCAAAGACAACGGAGCTGACATGACCGACATCGTTATTCTGCCGGGAATTGGGGGATCGGGTGAGCTGCACTGGCAAACCCGATGGGAAAAGAGCGACCCGCGGTATCGGCGCTTCCAGCCGACCGACTGGAATCAACCTGAACTAAAGGATTGGATCTCAGCGTTGGATCGCGCTGTCGGCGCCGCTTCGAAACCGCCGCTCCTCGTCGCGCATAGCCTGGCATGTCTTTTGGTTGCACACTGGCAGCAGGTTTCCACAGCGCCGGTCGCGGGCGCATTTCTCGTTGCAGTTCCGAATCCGGAAGCCCAGACCTTCCCCGTCGAGGCCGCCAGTTTCGCCGATCCACCACTCAGCGAGCTCAGGTTTCCATCACTCATCATCGCGAGCACGAACGATCCATATGGCACGATCGAATATGCCCGCGGGAGAGCGAGCCAGTGGGGAAGCGACATTGTTGAAGTGGGGCGGCTTGGCCATATCAACGAGGCAAGCCGGCTAGAGGACTGGCGGCAGGGAAAGGCATTGCTCACGGCTTTTGCAGCCGGAGTCGCGAATTCAACCATTAGACGCTGAGGGCCTTTCGGCGGTCCGGGCAGTCCTTGCTCATGACAGATACAATAAGCTTGCCACCTGATAGAGCGCAAAGGCCAACTGGCCTATCATGACGACAAGTGCAATCGCGAGGAGATAGAAGCCGTAATACATGCCGCTTCACCCCAAAAATTTGAGGAAGACTTACGCGGAAACAAAACTCGTAACTTGCAATGATGATTCGCTAACATGAGTCAGCTCTGAATCGGCGTCAATCAGATTTTGGATTTTCCTTGTTTGGCTCAGAATGGTGAGTCTTTTTTGCCACGCTTGAGCGAATCGGCTCGAGCGGCTCGCCAGTCCTTGGGTAGCGGAGTCCGCCTGATGTGGCCGGGCCCGACGATGTCGTTAGTTAAGTCACGCAGCCAGTATCTTGAATCCCCACCATACAACAGCGACGGCAGCGACGATGCAGGCAGCCGTCAGGGCGCGCTCCAGGACATGGATCTTCATTGTTTCCATCCCGTTTTCTTCGCTACCCCGCGCGGAAGCTATGTGATTCCACAATATGTCGGCAACTTCGGGGTTGCCGAAAGAACGGGCATCGAAGCGCGCCCGGCGCTCACGCGGGCACATGGGCCGAGGATAATTCGTTTCCACGACGGTGTTAGGGCGAAGCAAGCGTAGCCCGGATGAGCAAAGGTTTTGCTTTATCCCGCATATCGCTGTGCTCATGCGGGCTGCTTGCCACTTCCGCTTTCAAGGGCATGTCGACATGGTGGGACGGGCTGACGCGCCGGCTCGGTCGAAAATGACCCAACTCGGACGGCGCACATTGATGCGTGCGACCAGACCCAATATCGTATGGTTTCACCTGTCGACTTCGCCGGAAGGAGGCCGCGTCATGAGCAGCGACTCTCAGCTTTCGAACCCACCGGGGTGGGACTGGCCGTCCTGGATGAAGGGCAGCATGCCCAATCCTCTCGATTTTTTTGCGGCGCCCCGGAACTTCGTGCAGCCCATATTGCCCGGATGGTTCGGTAGCGTGATCAACATCACCGAGCAGAATTCAAGCGCTCCTGATACCGAACGAGAGATTGTCGCCGCGCAGAGCTACGGTCGTCAGCTAGGTCGTGTCATGGATGCACTTGCCGTTCTCATTGCTGACTTGCCGAAGGCGAAGCAGGATGCAACGGCTTTCAAAGAATTCGCGAAGATCCGTCGCGAGATCGATGACATCAAGGCACAAGCTGCAGCCCGACGCCTCGACCGCATCGCAGCCGACCTCGCTACGCTGAAAGAGACGAATCCAAAGGAATATGAGCGCCTCGCCGCGACGCTTCGCGAGGCGGTGGACGGAGCATCATGAGGTCTTAAGCCCAGCACGTAGAATTTCCTACCCGCAGTCAAGGGGCGCGAGTGGGAAGTCCTACGGGCTGCGGGCCAGGAAAGTCGTTGGTCGCATCGTTCTTAAGAACTGAAGCCGTGCGTCTCAACCTGCCAAACTAAGACATCGCTAGACGCTGTATTCAAACACTGTTTTAAACACTCACTTTCATCAAACTACATCTGAGAGTCTAAAAGCGAACCGACACCTTTAAAGCCCATTGGTATCTTGATGGTACGCAACTGGGATGGCGGGCGCGGCCGTGTTGGAAGTGTTGATTACCAAGCGAAGCTCAATCAAGTGGGAATGGCGGGTCTGTGACCGCTACGGGGCCACGATTATCGGCGGGTTTGAGAGCACCCGACCAGCGGCCAACTACCGGGGTAATCGGGCGCTATTTCTTTTGTTGTCTACGCGCTGGATACGATGATGCGCGAAGTCGCGCGCTAGATTGCGAATAGCGGTCGCCGGCCGAGTAAACTAGCCGCAGTTATAGGGCTCCAGAGCGATCAGGGGTCCCGCGAAATCGGCATAGGCTACCTTCATAAAGCCTTCCGCCTCCCCGTGCCGGGTTAGATCGTTTGCCAAGAACACGGGTTGAACACTATCCCGCAAAACTACGGTGAAATGACCCCGACGATATTGCACGTCGGGGTCATTCGAGATCATCAGGCCGGGTACTTCCGCCGCGCCTTCCGATCACAAGCGTCGATAATTACGGTACCTGACCAGGGCTGGACGTGGCAACCGTGCCATCGAGGTAATCACATTTCGCGCGAAAACGGCTCGCGGCCAGCTCGCGCTTGCGCCAGTCGGCCGGCGCTGACGTTCCAGCGCCAATGCCTTACGCGCCTCAACATCCGAGATGATCGTATCGATCTCAACATCATCCAGCGTGCGCTTGATCCGCAACACGATGGACAAAGCCATCACTACGTCTCCTTAGGCCAGTGGAGTCCCACGAAGCCCGCAACGTCTTCAATTTAGTGCACTCAACAACCGTTCGCTCGCGCGATTTTCTCTGGCGGCCTCCAATCACTGATTTGCCCCTCCTGGCAAGAAACTTATTTCGCACTTCGTCAAAATTTTTCGCTTAACGCGAGACCCAAATCAAACCTACAACTCCCGCCATCCTGTCCCGCAAGAGGGGCGTTGGCCATCGTCACGAACGTTGGGACGGGTTGCGGTGGACGCGGCAGCGTCGGGCGCGAGGTGTGTTCGCAGGGCGGATCTTCCGTGAGCGGGCATGGCGCGCAGACGACCGGCGCTTAAACGCCTCGGCCGAAACTTCTTCCGGCAGCATACGGGCCGGTCGAAGCGTATGGCACGAGGAAGCTGCGGACGGCAAAACCGTGTGGTCCTGGCACCCGTTGCTGGTGTCAAGCTGATGGAGATTGTCGAGCCCAACCGGGCCTTCGATCAATCGCCAATCCGTCAGCGACGGAGGCAAGAGGAATTCGTCTCCGGGGAGAGCGCGGCATAAGCCGATAAACCACTGCGCAGGGAAGGCCGGGTGTTCCGGCGCACCTGCGGTCCACCGTGTGCATTCTTGCGCACGACTGCGGGTGTCATGGGCACCCGGCTTTCCCTGCGCCCTCTATCTCAAGAGGGCATCGCAGATCGCATAACTTCGGGCGCTACCCGCGCCGCGAGATCGTAATGCCGTATCCAGCCGCTGGCCGCATCTATCGAACACAACTATACGCGTATCGGAGCACCGGCATAATCCGTATGAGCCCCCTGTTTGCACGGCCGTACCGCTTTTCGCAGAGCGCGCAGGCTGATAATCTGTCGTCGTTTCATTATGGGTTTCATTTGATTATGAGCGGGGCCTTCGGCGGGAAAATTTGGAAAATCGCGGCGCTGGCGTCGTTGCTGGCGCTCACCCTCGCCGCGCCTGCCGCCGCCGAAAAGCGCGTCGCGCTGGTGATCGGCAACTCCGCCTACCAAAACGTGACCCGGCTGGATAATCCGCGCAACGACGCGGCGCTGATGGCCGAAACGCTCTCTGGCCTCGGCTTCACGCTGATCGGCGGCCGCGCCCAGCTCGATCTCGACAAGCCGGCGATGGATCTGGCCGTGCAGAATTTCGGCCGCCAGGTTCAGGGCGCCGACGTCGCGCTGTTCTACTATGCCGGCCACGGCGTGCAGGTCTCCGGCGCGAACTATCTGGTCCCAATCAGCGCCAACCCGACACGCGAGGCCGATGTCGATTTCCAGATGGTCGACGTCAACCTCGTGCTGCGCCAGATGCAGGGTTCGGGGACGCGCCTCAACATGGTGATCCTCGATGCCTGCCGGAACAACCCGTTCGGTGCCCGCGGATTGCGCGCTTCCGACGGCGGTCTCGCGCAGATGCGCGCGCCGGAGGGGACGCTGATCTCCTATGCGACGCAGCCCGGCAATGTCGCGCTCGATGGCACCGACGGCCACAGCCCCTATACCAGGGCGCTGGCCGGGACAATCAAGCAGGCCGGGCTCGACATCTTTCAGACCTTCAACCAGGTCGGCCTCGCCGTGAAACGCCAGACCGGCGGATCGCAACAGCCCTGGGTGTCCTCCTCCCCGATCGACGGCAATTTCTATTTCGTGGCCCCTGCTCCGACTGCGGCATTGCCACAGGTCGCCGTCGCGCCGCAGCCCGCACCGCTGGCCTCGACGCTGCGTCCGGACCCCGACCGCATTCCGATCAAGGATCCGATCCTGCTGCGCGAATTGAGCGACCGCCTGTTCGAGCTCAATTACGATCCGGAGCCGCTGGACAGCAAGAACGGCATGCGGGTCGCGATAACAAAATTTCAGGAGAAGGCCAGGATGACGCCGACCGGTGATGCCACCGAAGGCGTGCTGACGCGGCTGCGCAAGATGGAAGACCTGAAACCGTGGGGCTCGATCGTCTACGGCCCCGACGGCGACAAATGGGGAATGTCCTGGAATCATTCGTCGCGACGGGCAGCAATCGACGACGCACTCAAGAATTGCGGCTCGACCAAATGTCCGGTCGAGTTGAGCTTCTATGGCGCGCGATGCGGCGCGTTCGCGATCTCGGGTAAGTCATGGTCGCTGGTCCAGCGCGACACCGTTGCGCGCGCCAGGGAAGCCGCGCTTGACGAGTGCGGAAAGACTGGCAAATCTTGCCGCATCATTGGCGCGGTCTGTGCCGACGGTTCGGGCCGCTAGAATTCAGACTCAAGCTATTGGAAGCACCTGCCTATGCGAATTGCCGTCCGCCGCTCGATCCGGGTTGCCTACCTCTTGATATTGACCTTGGTCGCGTTGGGTCCTGCGCATGCGCAGTCCGGCAGCGCCGGCGGCAGTATCGGCAATGATGAAAAATCGCTCTCCGGTTCGCGTGAGCCGCCGCGCGCAAGCGAATCGGAAAGGCCCGCACGGCGCAGCAAGCCCGAGGCGGACGAGCCGCGCCGCGCTTCGCAGAGCAGCGGTGCCAGCAGTTTCGACGGCGCGTGGGTCGTCAACAGTGTCGGTACCACCTGCTCCGGCAGCAGCCGAAACGCGGTGGTGGTGACCAGCGGCAGGATCATCGGCCAGGGCGTGAGCGGACGAGTCAGCCCGAACGGCGCGGTCAGCGCGATCAACAATTCAAGCGGCGTCACCGCCACCAGCGTCGGCCGACTTTCCGGTCGCAGCGGCTCCGGGACTTTCAGGCAATCCGATGGATGCAGCGGCCGATGGACGGCATCCAAGCAGTAATTTTCAAGAATCTTGTTGGGGCTCCGTGCCCACCGATCCGATTGGGAAGCGCCAGTCATGAAAAACAGGGTTCGAGGCTCGATCAGTGTCTATGGGTTCGCTGTGTTGCTATTGGGCACATGCGGATCAGGCCCTGCGCTGGCACAATCCGGCAGCTCCGGCGGCAGCATCGGCAACGATGAGAAATCGCTGTCCGGTTCGCGCGAGGCGCCTCGCGCGGTCGAATCCTCCAAGCCGGCACGGCGCGGCAAACCCGAATCCGACGAGCCGCGCCGCGCGTCGCGCAAAAGCGGCGGTGAAGGCGGTGGTGGCAATTTCGATGGCTCATGGGTTTCCGTTGCCGTGGGCACGCCTTGCGGCAGCGCCACCGAGAGATTTGTCATCTCCGGCGGCAGGATTTCGGGTGAGTTGAGCTCCGGGTCAGTCAGCCCAAATGGCTCCACGCGGAGCGGCGGATCGGTCCAGGGCTTGAGTTGGAACAGTTCCGGGCGTTTTTCGGGCCGCACCGGCTCCGGCTCATTCGTGCGATCCGATGGCTGTACCGGCCGCTGGACCGCCTCCAAACAGTAGGAAAAAACGCCGGTTTTTCATGGCTGTAGCCCGCCTCAAATTGAGGCGGAACACTGGCCCCAATTATACCCCATCCGCTCCGAAATTGCGGCTCATTGCCACCCAAGTCTCTGACCAGATTGGGCACGTAAAGAGTCGCGTAGCGTTGCGTTGCCGGGGATGTTGATGTCGAACCGTTCGGTGAAATTCGTCCCGGCTCTGTTTGCCGGTGTTGTGGCAGGTGCCAATCTCGCCACAATGACGGATCTCCGGGCGCAGGTAATATCAACGGC
This sequence comes from Bradyrhizobium sp. SRL28, assembly GCF_018596315.1. Lineage (GTDB taxonomy): Bacteria > Pseudomonadota > Alphaproteobacteria > Rhizobiales > Xanthobacteraceae > Bradyrhizobium. Next base: position 86,824 of record NZ_JAHEAG010000015.1, read on the forward strand.
GGAAGCCGCCATGCCAGCGACCCAGGCCGCCGCGGACAGTTGCCTGTCGGCGCCGAAGGGCGCTACTCCCTCCGGCAGCCATTGGTACTATCGCATCGACCGCGTCACCAAACGTCAATGCTGGTATCTCCGGGAGGAGAGCGACACGGCCGACGACAAGTTCGCGCGCGCCGCGCCGCCAGCTTCGGCGCCTCCGTCAGTTTCGGCCCCCGCGCCGTCTTCGGCCGCAGCAGAACCGACGCCGCCGCAGCAACGAACGATCACACGCAAGTCGATCTCCGACGCACGTGCCGAATGGGTCTCCCAGCAACCGCGCGCCGAGCAGAATTCGCCCGCCAGAGCCGAGCCGCGAACGGTTGCCGCAGCTCCCGCACCGGCCGCTCAAAATATCCAGCGTGCAGCCATGCCGAGCGTGCTTGCGCCGGCGCCGCTGTCGTCGATGCGATGGAACGACGCTCCCACCACGAGATCTCTGGCCAATCCGGCCGATCTCCAGGTCGCCGCCGCCAACCCGCCCGCAGCCCAGCCGCCACAGGCCGAGGAAGTGCAGCAGCCCGCGGCAGCAGATCAGGTTGCGCCCGTCGCAGCGGAAGCGGCGACGGCAAAGCCGACCGCATCGCTGCAGAAGCTGCTTCTGGTGATGGCCGCCGCCCTCGCGCTGGCCGGCCTTACGGTAAGCGCGATCGTCAGGATCGGCCGCATGCGGGCACGCCGCGCCATGCGCCGCAAGCGGCGCGCGATGTGGGATTCCGCAAAGACCGCAAAGACAAGGCGGCGTTCGCCGCAACCGATGTTCCATGACGAGGACGCCGGGCTGCGGCGTACCGCAGGCGTGCACAATCCGCGCGTGCCCCAGGAAAGGACAACGCGCGTGCCCCGAGAGCGGCCACGCGCACCGCAGGAGCGGCCACGTGCGCCCCAGGAACGGCGACACGTGCCCAACCAGGATCGGGAGCGGGAGCTGCAGGTTACGGAAATGCTGGCCCGGCTCGCCCGCAGCGCGCAGACGTAACCGAAACGGAAGCGGCGGCTATTTTTCCAGCTGGCGCTGCAGCTTGCGAACGAACTCGGTGAGACCGGTGCGGCGCTCACGCTTGAGCCGCTCGGCCTTGAGGATCGACTGCACCTCGGCGAACGCGTCATCGACGTTCTGGTTGACGACGATATAGTCGTATTCCGCCCAGTGGCTGAGTTCGTGGGTGGCGCGGCTCATGCGTCCGCGAATCACCTCGTCGGAATCCTGCGCACGCGTGTGCAGCCGTTTCTCGAGATCGGCGGCCGAAGGCGGCAGGATGAAGACCCGGACCACATCAACGCTCGCCTTTTGATGCAGTTGCTGAGTACCCTGCCAGTCGATGTCGAACAAAACATCCTGCCCCGCCGACAATGCCGCTTCGACCGGCGCGCGCGGCGTACCGTACAAATTGTCGAACACGGTCGCCCATTCCAGCAGTTCGCCCTGCGCGACCATCGCCTCGAACTTGGGTTTGTCGACGAAGAAATAATCGCTGCCATCGACTTCGCCCGGCCGCATCGGCCGCGTCGTCGCTGAAACCGACATCTTCAGGCCCGGCTCGCGCTCAAGCAGCATGCGCGACAGCGTCGTCTTGCCCGCGCCCGAAGGCGACGACAGCACGAACATCAGCCCTCGCCGTTCAACCCCGTCGAAACCAGAAGCCACCATCCGTCACTCCAGATTCTGGACCTGCTCGCGGAACTGCTCGACCACGTTTTTCATCTCGAGCCCGGTCTGGGTCAATTCCAGATCGTTCGATTTGGAGCAGCAGGTATTGACCTCGCGGTTGAATTCCTGGGAGAGGAAGTCTAGCCGCCGGCCGACCGGTCCGCCCTTGCCGATCATCTCACGGGCCTGCGCGACGTGCGAGGCGATGCGGTCGAGCTCTTCGCGGATGTCGGCCTTGGTCGCGATCAGGATCGCTTCCTGATTGAGCCTGTCAGTATCGAAACGCTCGGAAGTCTCCAGCAGCGCCGCCACCTGCTCGGCCAGGCGCGCCCTGATCGCCTCCGGCTTGCGGCCGGGCGCAGCCTCGGCCTTTTTCGCCAGTCTCTCGATTTCATCCATGCGCTGCATGAGAATTTGTCCGAGCGTCACGCCTTCGCGGCGGCGCATCTCGACGAGGTGGGCGAGCGCCTGCTCGAAGGCGGCCGCAGCCGCATCCCTCGCCGCCTTGTCTTCCGCCTCGTCGCTTTCGGGCTCGACGACTTCGATGACGCCCTTGATGCCGAGGAGACCGTCGATGCTGGGTGCCACGGCGTCGATCCTGCCGGCGAGTTCGCCCGCGACCTTCACGATCGAGGCGAGCACGTCTTCATTGATGCGCACGGTCGAGACCGCGTTGGCGCGCTTGACGCTGAGGTTGGCGTAGACCGTGCCCCGCGACAGCACCTCGCCGGCGCGTTTCTTGGCAAAGGCCTCCAGCTCGTCCCAGCCGGGCGGCAGCCGCAAGCGCAGATCAAAACCCTTGGCGTTGACCGACTTCAACTCCCATTCGAACGTATAGGGGCCGCTGGCGCCGTGACTCCGGGCAAAACCGGTCATGCTCGATAGCGCCATCGCGTAATACTCTCCGAAAGACAGGGATTTCGAGACTCGAAAGGAACGGCGGGACCTTAAGCCGATTTCCGCCAAAGTGGAATTGCGTTCCGGCGGTGGCCGGAACGACTATTCAACCGACCGGGCGTCAGCGCTGAACCACCGGCGGTGTCGTGGTCGACTGCGCGGCGCCCTGGCGGCCTGGCGCCGCAGCAGGTGCCGCAGGACGTGCGGGCGGCTTTTTCGCTGGCGCCGCCCCACGCGGCGTGGTCGCGGTGGTATCGGCCGGCGCTCCGGCCGCGGTGGGCGGTGGCGCATCCTCTGACGGTTCGACGGTGTCGTTCTGAATCTGTTTTTCGAGCGCCCGCAGCTTGGCGACGTTCTTCTGGTGCTGGTCGTAGGTCTCGGTGAAGGCGTGCCCGCCGGTCCCGTCGGCCACGAAGAACAGGTCGCGCGTGCGCGCCGGGTTGGCCGCCGCTTCGAGCGAGGCACGGCCCGGATTGGCGATCGGTCCGGGCGGCAGGCCCTCGATCACATAGGTGTTGTAGGGCGAAGGCTGCGTGATCTCGGAGCGCTTGATCGGCCGGCCCAGCGTTCCCTTGCCGCCGACCAGGCCGTAGATGATGGTCGGATCGGACTGCAGCTTGATCCTCTGCCGCAGGCGATTGGTGAATACGGCGGCCACGCGGCTGCGCTCGTCGGCCCGGCCGGTTTCCTTCTCGATGATCGACGCCAGCGTGATGAGCTGTTCCGGCGACTTGACCAGAACGTCCGGATTGCGGCGCTCCCAGATCTCCGCAAGCACCCGCTTCTGGCTCTGTTGCAAGCGGTGGATCACCTGCTCGCGCGTGGTGCCGCGCGGGAATTTGTAGGTCTCCGGCAGCAGCGTGCCTTCGCGCGGCATTTCCCGCACGCTCCCAGCGAAGATGTCATTGTCGATGAGCCGCAACACGATCTGTTCGGACGTCAGGCCTTCGGGAATCGTGACGGCGTGCTGCACCACCTTGCCCTCGACGATGGTGGCGATGACATCGCGCAGGCTGGCATTCTTCTGGAAGGAATATTCACCCGGCTTGAGGTCGGAACTCGCCTTCAGCGCAAACACACCGCCGATGAATACCCAGGGATTGACGTTGATCACGCCCTCACGCAGCAGCGCGTCGGCGATGTCGCGCTTGCCGGCACGCGAGGGAATGTTGACGATCTTGTCTTCCCGCAGCGGACCCTGCGCTTCCAGGATTTGTCTGCCGTAATAGTACACCGCTCCCGCGCCGATCATCAGGATGATCAGGATGGTGATGATGGCATTGCCGACGACCACGAAGGGATTGCGGGCGCGCTCCGACCGCTTCGGCGGCGGCGGCACCTGCTCGGGCTCCAACGCAGCGCGCGGGCTCCGTGGTGAAATGGGCGGCCTCTCACTCATCGATGCAACCTGAATCCTGTCGGTTCAATCGCGGCCCGGCAATCCCCTGCCCGGCCGATAGCATACGCCCGTATGTAGAAGTCATCGCCGAATACGGCAAAACGGTGGAGTAGTTATAAACACTTGCTAGTCAGCCACGCGCCGAACGATCACGGAGGCATTGGTGCCACCGAAACCGAAGGAATTCGACAGCGCGACGTTAATCTCGCGCTTGCGCGCCGTCTGCGGCACCAGATCGATTGCCGTTTCCACCGACGGATTTTCCAAATTGATGGTGGGAGGAGCGACATTGTCGCGAATCGCAAGGATACTGAAAATGGCCTCGATCGCGCCGGCAGCACCGAGCAGGTGTCCGGTCGACGATTTCGTCGACGACATCGATACCTTGGAGGCGGCGTTGCCGAGCAGCCGCTCCACCGCGCCGAGTTCGATCTCGTCGCCGATCTGCGTCGAGGTTCCGTGCGCGTTGATGTAGTCGATATCGGATACCGCTATCCCGGCGCGCTTGATCGCCGCGCTCATGCTGCGGAAGCCGCCATCGCCATCCGGCGACGGCGAGGTGATGTGATAGGCGTCGCCCGACAGGCCATAGCCCACCACTTCGCAATAGATTCGCGCACCGCGCTTTTTCGCGTGCTCATATTCCTCGAGCACGACGACGCCGGCGCCCTCGCCCATCACGAAACCATCGCGATCCTTGTCGTAGGGTCGCGAAGCTCTTTGCGGCGCGTCGTTGTAGCCGGTCGAGAGAGCGCGCGCAGCGCAGAATCCCGCCATTGCCAGCCGGCAGATCGGCGATTCGGTCCCGCCCGCCACCATGACGTCGGCGTCGCCGAGCGCAATCAGCCTGGCACCATCGCCGATCGCATGCGCGCCGGTCGAACACGCCGTCACCACGGAATGGTTGGGACCCTTGAGGCCGTGCTCGATCGAGACATAGCCGGAAGCGAGATTGATCAGGCGTCCCGGGATGAAGAACGGCGATACCCTGCGCGGCCCGCGCTCCTTCAGAAGCAACGCCGTATCGGCGATGCCGGACAGGCCGCCGATCCCCGAACCGATCAGGGTGCCGGTGGCGCATTTGTCTTCTTCGGTCGAGGGATGCCAGTCGGCATCGTCGAGCGCCTGGCGCGCCGCAGCCATCGCAAAGATGATGAAATCATCGACCTTGCGCTGTTCTTTCGGCTCCATCCACTGGTCGGGATTGAAAGTGCCATCACTGCCGTCGCCGCGTGGAATCACGCAGGCGATCTGGCTGGCAAGATCGGCGACTTCGAATGTATCGATCTTCCTGGCGCCGCTCTGGCCGTTGAGGATTCGCGTCCACGTTGTGTCAACGCCGCAGCCGAGCGGCGTAACCATGCCCAGCCCCGTGACGACAACCCGTCTCATGTCAAAACTCCAGCCCGAAACCAGCGGCCCAAAACAAGAAACCGGGGGACCGTTCTACAACGGCCCGTCCGGCTCTGTCTCTACCCGCCCGGGACGTCAGCTTTTCGCGTTCTTCTCGAGAAACTTCGTAGCGTCGCCGACGGTCAAAATCGTCTCGGCGGCGTCATCAGGGATTTCGCAACCGAACTCTTCTTCAAATGCCATCACAAGCTCGACGGTGTCGAGACTGTCGGCGCCGAGATCGTCAATGAAACTTGCGTTGTCGACGACCTTATCGGGTTCAACACCGAGGTGTTCGACCACAATCTTCTTAACCCGCTCGCCAATCTCACTCATCGTTTAACCTCGTGCTTGTTCCATTGGACCCGACCCCAAGACGCTATAGAGACGCTACGAGCTATCGTGGTCGTTAAACTTCCTTCGCTATCGCGCATAGTCTTGATTCGGCCCGGTGGTAGCCGACAAAGCCCCGGCGAACGGCAGGCGTCGCCACGCCAATATACAGGGTTTCAAAATCCTGCAATGGCCTTGTTTGCCCATCCGTCGGGGGTTCGGTTACCATACTTCCCAAGCCCTGACTACAACCTCCACCACCCCGGCGAAACGGCCTTTGGCCGCATCGATCGGGGCGATAACTGGCTCAAAACATGGCCATTCCGCCGTTGACGTGAATAGTCTGGCCGGTGACGTAGGCCGCCTCGTTCGACGCGAGATAGACGGCCGCCGCGGCGATGTCCTCCGGCGTGCCCAGCCGCGCCGCAGGAACCTTCGTCAGGATGGTCTCGCGCTGCTTGTCGTTGAGCGCGTCGGTCATCGGCGTCTTGATAAAGCCCGGCGCAATGCAATTGGCGGTGACGTTGCGCTTGGCGTATTCCGCACCCAGCGTCTTGATCAGGCCGATGATTCCGGCCTTCGACGCGGTGTAGTTGGCCTGGCCGGGGTTGCCGGTTACACCGACGATCGAGGTGATCGCAATAATCCGGCCGAAGCGCTTGCGCATCATCAATTTGGTCGCGGCGCGGGCGAGACGGAAGGTCGCGGTCAGATTGACCTGGATGACGTCGTCCCAATCCGCGTCGCGCAACTGCACGAAAAGGTTGTCGCGCGTGATCCCGGCATTGGCGATCAGGATGTCGACCTGCCCCATCGCGGCTTCCGCCGCGGGCACCAGCGCCTCGACATCAGCGCTGTCGGAGAGGTTGCACGGCAGCACATGGACGCGATCGCCAAGCTTGCCGGCGAACGAATCCAGCACCTCGCGGCGCGTTCCGGAAATAGCCACCGTCGCACCCTGCGCATGCAACGCCTGCGCGATCGCCCCGCCAATGCCGCCGGTCGCGCCGGTCACCAGCGCCGTCCTGCCCGTCAAATCGAACATCAATGTCTCCTTCCGGGAGCTTTAGGCCGAAGCCGCCAATGCGTCCTTGGCCGCCGCAATATCGTTGGGTCCCCCGATCGACACGCCGACCGCGCCGTCGGCGATGCGCTTGACCAGCCCGCTCAGCACCTTGCCGGCGCCGATTTCGAAGAACCGCGTGACGCCATGACCTGCCATGTAAGCCACCGACTCGCGCCAGCGCACGGTACCCGTCACCTGCTCGATCAGGCGGCGGCGAATCTCGTCGGGATCGGTGATCGGCGCAGCCAGCACGTTCGACACCAGCGGCGAGGCCGGCGCCTTGATCGTCACGCCCGCCAGCGCCTCCGCCATCGCATCGGCCGCAGGCTGCATCAGCTTGCAATGGAACGGTGCGGACACCGGCAGCAGCATCGCGCGCTTGGCGCCCTTGGTCTTGGCGATTTCGAGCGCGCGCTCGACGGCGGCCTTGTCGCCGGACACCACCACCTGCCCGCCGCCATTGTCGTTGGCGGCCTGGCAGACCTGCCCCTGCGCCGCTTCGCTGGCAACCGCCATCGCGGCCTCATAATCGAGCCCGAGCAATGCGGCCATGGCGCCGGCGCCGACCGGCACGGCCTTTTGCATCGCAAGGCCGCGGGTACGCAGCAGGCGCGCGGTATCGCTGAGGCTGAGGCTGCCGGCCGCAGCCAGCGCGGAATATTCACCGAGTGAATGGCCGGCGACGAAGGCGGCATCCCGCCCGACGGAAAAGCCCGCCTCGGTCTCCAGTACCCGCAGCGTGGCGATCGAGACCGCCATCAGGGCCGGCTGGGCATTTTCGGTGAGCTGGAGGGTTTCGGCCGGGCCGTCCCAGATGATGGCGGTCAGCTTCTCGCCGAGCGCCGAATCGACCTCGTCGAACACCGCCCGCGCGGCCGGAAAGCCCTCCGCCAGGGCCTTGCCCATGCCGACCGCCTGGGAACCTTGTCCCGGAAACGTAAATGCAGCCGTCATCGGCGCTCCCTCATTCGAATGGGGGTCGTAAGACACTGACCGAGGCCGGGATGTCAAGCCGCGGTGCGGGATGACGCGCTCCGTGGGAAGGTCAGGTATTGGGGCGAGCTCAGCGTTCTTGCAGCGCCAAACGGACACCCAGCGTACAATAGATCCCGCCAACCACCTTGCCCTGCCATTTCAACACCGTGGGATTTCGACGGAGGAAGCTGCCGAGACCGCCCGCGCAAACCGCAAAAACCACCGTGCTGACGAGCCCCAACAGGACAAAAAGGATGCCCAGTATCGTCAATTGAAGCATGACCGATCCGTTCTCGGGCACAACGAATTGGGGAAGGAACGCAAGGAAGAAAAGCGCTGTCTTTGGATTCAGCACCTCCGCCAAAATAGCCTGCCTAAATGCCTTGCCGGCCGAGATTGGTAGTGCGCCGGCGGTCAGATTTGCCGGCGTTCTCTCAAGAATTGCACGAAGGCCGAGATAAACGAGATACGCCGCGCCAATGTATTTGATGATGCTGAACAGCACCGCCGAAGTGGCAATGATCGCCGAGATACCGACGATCGCCATGAAGGTATGAATCATGTCGCCAGCGGCGATCCCGACGCCGGTAGCGATTCCCGCCTTGGTGCCCGAACTCGTTGCCCGTGCAACCGTGAGGAGCGTAGCGGGACCCGGAATGAATACAAAGCCAAGCACAACCGCCCCATAAGCAACCAAGGTAGTCAGATCGATCATCCACTGGCTCCTTTCACGGCCATTGTCGCTCGGGGAAGTCAGCGCTGAGCGAAAAGGAAAAGGTTCAGCTCTAGAAGCTGCCCGCCGCCTGATCGCCGTCAACTTCGGCGCCTGCCCGGGCGCGGCGTACGCTGCTTACCAGTTTGCCCGGCCGGTCCTGATGGGCTGGCCTGGCGGTTGCGAGCCGCAGCACGGCGGCGTAGTTCGGCTGCACCTCCATCCGATCCGCATACTGGCTTTCAGAGAGGATGCGGTGGACAAGCGGCAGGTTGTAGCAAGGCACATAGAACAGCAGATGATGCTCGAGGTGATAATTGACGTAGTACGGCGCGATGAACAGCCGCTCAAGGAAATTCGCGCGCGTGGTGCGGGTGTTGCGAAGGGGATCGTTCGAGTCGGGAACGACTGCGTGTTCGGCGATGTTGCGGATGCGGGTAATGACCATCTGCCAGGTGAGCAACGGCAATAGCCATAGCAGCGGATAGGCCCACCACACGCCGGCGGCCGCAAGGCCTGCGAACAGCACGGTATTGACGGCGAACTGCGGACCAAGTTTTTCCCAGAAATGAGCGGCGCGTCGCGCGAGCGGCCATTCCTTCGGCCCTAGCGCATTTAGAAACTGCGCTTTGCGCTGCTGGTAGCCGGTCTGCCCGGTGATATCGCGCACGAACTTGCGGCGGTAGCTCATTCCGGTGATCGGAAACGGCGCTGATAGCACCAGATCCGGATCGTCTTCCTGCTGCGTGCGCGCATGGTGCTGCAGGTGATAGCGGCGATAGGCGCGCGTCTCGGCGAAGATCGGATAGGCGCAGAACCATTGGCTGAGCGTCAGGTTGACCTTCTCGTCCGCCGACAGGCAACCATGCGCACCGTCATGCATCAAAATCGCGAGCCCGAGCTGGCGCGAGCCGATGATGCCGACCGCCAGCAAAAAGGTCAGCGGATTGGGCCACCAGGCGACCAGCGCGATCGATCCCACTATCAGCGCCCACGCATGCGCGATCAGGGCTATACCCTTCCAGGTCACGCGCTGGCGCACGGCGATCAATTGATCCTCGTTCAAGAAGTCACGGGCACGCATGCGAAGCGCGGTCATGACGATCCCTCCCCGTCGGGTGAATCCGGAGCGTCGCGGTCGCCGACGAGACGCAGCCCTGTATTGTCGCCACTGGTCCTTGTCGTCGCCTGATCGCCCAGCACGCGCAGCATCTCGCTGCACATTTCTTCCGCCGAACGACCCATGGCATGGCCCTCGACCATCACGCCGATCGCGAGCGCCCAGAACCGGCGTGAGCTGGCGTCGGGATCGCGCAGGGTTTTCCAGCCGTGCCGCTCGATCTGGCCGGCATAGGCGCGCATGCCCTCGCCGTGCAGCCGCTCGATGGTGCGTTCCACCAGCGGCGCGAGATCCGGGCGGCGGCGGGTGAGCGTCAGCGCTTCGGTAAAGAAGGCGACCGAATCCGTCGCAGTGACGGTCTCGGCTAGCGCGCGGGTGTATTCCCGCGGCGTGTGGGCCTGCAATGCGGCCTGTTCGGCTGCGCGCGCCAAATACAGAACGTCGCGGCAGGCGGCTTCGACGAACAACGCTTCCTTGGTGCGGAAGTAATAGGTGATCTGGCTCGGAAAGGCGTCCGCGGCGGCCGCGATGTCAGAGATCGAGGTGCCGGAAAGGCCCCGCTCCTTGAACAGGCGGCTGGCCACGTCGAGCAGGCGCGAGCGCATCTGACGCCCAGCCGAACGGGTCGCACGGGCGGCGTGCTTGGGGTCGCCGGCCGACGTTTCGGGAGCTGTCTGGACGGATCTGGGAGCCATTTCGCCCTCTCGTCCATTATTTGTATGACATACAAACAAATAAGTCAATTCGGTGTGCTGGCCCGCCCTGTGGTAAGCTCAGGAACCCCTGGCCCCCCGCAAGAAGCCTTGCCAGCGCGCCCAAAATCCTTATAAACCGCGCATCCGTGGATCCCGGCCGGGAGCTGAACGGACGGTCTCAGCAATCTCACCTTCTTGGCGATGTTGATGCGGCAGGGCCAGTCGGCCCGTCGTCCCGTGCTTCCGCCTTCTGAGCTTATCCCGAGTCCTTTCCGAAGGCCTCGAAGGGCTTGCCGCCGGGAAACGCGCCAACACTAGGAAAGGACACCCATGCCTCTTTACGAGCATGTTTTTCTCGCGCGTCAGGATGCGAGCACCCAGCAGGTTGAAGAGCTGACCACCCAGATGACGGGCATCGTCGAAGGGCTTGGCGGCAAGGTTACCAAGACTGAGAACTGGGGCGTGCGCTCCCTCACCTACCGCATGAGCAAGAATCGCAAAGCGCACTTCGTGCTGATGAACATCGATGCGCCCTCCTCCGCGGTCACCGAGATCGAGCGGCAGGAGCGGATCTCTGAAGACGTCATCCGTTACCTCACCGTCCGCGTCGAAGAGCACGAGGAAGGTCCCTCGGCGATGATGCGCAAGGCCGATCGTGACCGCGAGCGCGACGATCGCGGCGGCGGTTTCCGCGGTGACCGCGAAGGCGGCTTCCGTGGCGATCGTGAAGGCGGTGGCTTCCGCGGCGACCGCGGCCCGCGCCGTCCACGCGAAGACGCCGCTGTTGAAGCGACGGAAGAGGAGTAAGAATCATGGCTGAAGCTGGTGCACGCCGTCCGTTTTTCCGTCGCCGCAAGACCTGCCCGTTCACGGGTCCGAATGCGCCGAAGATCGACTACAAGGATTCCAAGCTGCTGATGCGTTACGTCTCCGAGCGCGGCAAGATCGTGCCGAGCCGCATCACCGCCGTGTCCGCCAAGAAGCAGCGTGAACTCGCGCGCGCCATCAAGCGCTCGCGTTTCCTCGGCCTGCTGCCCTACGTCATTCGCTAAGACATCTTCGACCGGCGGCGTCCGCGCCGCCGGTCGCAATTCCTCATAAGGCTTCCGGGTCGTCCGGTCGCCGATGGTTGGGGTCGAACGACCTCTAACCGCTCGAAAGGAGCGGGACAGCTGATGATCGCGATTGTCCTCATTGGTCTTGCCGCCGGCTGCGCGTCGGCGCTGATGTTCGCCTCGATCATCTCGGGCGCGCTGATCTCATTGCTGCTGTTCTATCTGGCGTCGCTGCCGCTGATGGTTGCGGCACTCGGATGGGGTCCGCTCGCGGCAACGATCGGCGGCATCGCCGCCGCCTGCGGCCTCGGCGCGATCTTCGGCCTGCCCTATTGCATCGCCTTTGCCATCACCGTTGCGCTGCCCGCCTGGTGGCTCGGCCATCTCGCGCTATTGGGACGGCCGGTGGCCGATCCAGCCGCAGGCAATGGTGCCGCGCCGGCCGCGCCTCAACTCGAATGGTATCCGGTCGGCCGCATCCTGCTCTGGATCGCAGGCTTTGCCGCGTTGACCACGATTGCGGCCATGCTGACGCTTGGCACCGACGCCGAGACCATCACCAGTTCGCTGCGCCGGGGCCTCATGCGGATCCTGGGGTCGCGCGATACCGCTTCCTCAGGCGACATCGAACGCTGGGTCACCGCGCTCTCCATCATCGCGCCAGCGGCCGCAACGATCGTCGCCATGATGACGTTGACGCTCAACCTCTGGCTCGCCGGCAAGATCACGGCAACGTCCGGCCGGTTGCACCGGCCGTGGCCCGACCTGAAGAGCGCGGAACTGCCGCCGATGACGCTGGTGGCGCTCTGTGTCGCACTGGCCCTCTGCTTCGTCGGCGGGCTCGTCGCGATGTTCGCGCAGATCACGACCACCGCGCTGATGATGGCCTATGGCCTCACCGGCTTTGCCGTGCTGCACACGCTGACGCTGGCGCTCAAGAGCCGCGTCTTCTGGCTCTGCTGCACCTACGCGATCGTTGTCGCGTTCGGCTGGCCGGTGCTGGCGATGATCGCGCTCGGTCTTGCGGACGCGGTCTTTGGCATTCGCCAACGCTATTTGCGCGGCAAGCCGCCGCCCTTGCCCGCATCCTGAAATGCCAACCATCCACTTCAAACTGAATACATACACATCAAAAGGAGAACGAATATGGAAGTCATTTTGCTGGAACGCGTCGCCAAGCTCGGTCAGATGGGCGAAGTCGTCCGCGTCAAGGACGGGTTTGCCCGCAACTTTCTGCTCAAGCGCGGCAAGGCGCTGCGCGCCACCGCCGACAACCGCGCCAAGTTCGACGGCATGAAGGCCGAACTTGAGGCCAACAACCTCAAGGCCAAGGGCGAAGCGAGCAAGGTCGCGGAGAAGATCAACGGCCGCAACGTGGTCGTGCTGCGCCAGGCCTCTGAGACCGGCCAGCTGTTCGGCTCGGTCAGCGTGCGCGACATCATCACCTCCTTCGAGGCCGATGGCGTCACCATCAGCCGCAGCCAGGTCCTGCTGGATGCGCCGATCAAGACCATCGGCAAGCACGAGATCGCCATCGCCGTGCATCCGGAAGTCGAAGTCAGCGTCAGCGTCACCGTGGCGCGCAGCGCCGACGAAGCCGAGCGCATCAACCGCGGCGAGGACATCTCGACCCGTCAGGAAGACCAGGACGCCGCCGCCGAAGCGCTTGCCGCAGCCGGCGAATTCTTCGATCCGGAAGCCCAGCACGACGAAGAGGCGCCGGCGCCCGCTTCGACCGAGAAGTAACGCGCGTATCGCTCCAACGGCCTATGACGACTTCAAGCCCGGCCCTTCAGGCCGGGCTTGGGATTCTCGCCACAGCCTTCTCGTCGAGCATCGCGATCGAGGCCAGCGCCGTCGCAGTGTGCTTCTCTTTCCCGTCGATCACGCAAAACACATCGGCCGCAACGACGGCGACCTGACGTCCGGGCTTGATGACGCGCGCCCGGCAGATCAGGCGCTCGCCGGTCGCCGGCGACAGCAGATTCAATTTGTATTCCGCCGTCAGCGCCGATTGCCCGCGCGATGCCGCGGCCGCTATCGTGGTTGCGTTGTCGACGAGGAAGGCGGTGACGCCGCCGTGGAACAGGCCGTTCTGCTGCAACAGCTCAGGCCGCCGGTCGACCGCAAGCGTGCACGTGCCGCGCGTCAGCTCGGATAATTCTGCGCCGATGTGGGTCATGAAACCCTGGCGGCCGACATTGTCGCGGATGCGGGTCGCGATCGGGGCGAAGTCAGGATCGTTATTCGCATTCATACGGTTTCTCCCGGTTTGTGGATCGCATCGGGTGCGACCACCGCGCGGATGGCACAGGCGATCAGGATGTCGGCCTGCGCTCTTGGATCAGTGCGGTCGCGGCCCGACAGCCATGCACGGCAAAAAATCTGCGCCGGTCCGATGATCTGGCTGAAGAACAGTAACGACGTCATCGGCAGCAATTCGCCGCGCTCAACCAGCGGCGCGCGCCATCGCTCGACGGCTTCCGCAAGGCGCGAATTCTGTGCGCGCTGCGCGCCGCGGATCTCCTCGGTCCATTCGCTGCGGGAAATTTCGAACAAATAGCGCGCCTCGCGCCTGGAGTTGACGACCCATTCGAGATGCGCGCGGATCAGCCGCGCCACGCCTTCCTGCGCGCTGCAGGATCCATCGAGCGCCGCGATGACGGCAGCATGGTAACGGGCGAGAATTTCCAGGAACAGCGTGCCGGCCAGCTCCTTCTTCGACCCGAAGAAATGAAAGAAGCTGCCATTGGACGCCCGTGCGCGGGTTCTGATGGCTGCCACGGTGGCTCCCTCGAAACCGTCGCGGTCGAATACCGCCAATCCCGCCGCCAAGAGATCCTCGCGTGCCGTAGTCATTTGCATCCGACTTTCGAGATCTGGATTATTACTCTAGAGTGATACTCCAGAATTGGTCAAGCGACATCACACCGTCGACCGGCATCCGGAAATCTGAAAATTCTAGCGCGAGATGGGCGGCACGGGCGGGCCGGCGGGCGCTACCGGCGGTGCGGGCGCCGTAGCCTCCACGGACGGAGGCGCCGCTGTGGAAGAACCTGCGGCCGGCTCAGGCGCGGTCGCTGCGGAAGCTGGCGGCGCCGGCGCGACCGGCGGCACCGGATCTGGCCTGAGCGGATTCGGCTCGCTACCGGCGTTCTCCTTGGGAGCATCGACCTTGGCAGTGTCGGGCCTGTCCTCGCGTGCCGGCTTTTCGGTTTCGCCTGCGGGCTTCGCTGCCTCGCTGGCCGGCTTGTCGCCCTCGCCCTTGCTTGCGTCGGTCTTGATCGCGTCGGTTTTGGCGGGATCGGTCGCGGCGGTTTCAGCCGTGGCGGCGTCCCGCGACGCATCTTCCTTCGCGGCGTCGCCGGGGCTTGCCTGCTCGGCTTTCGGCGGTTCCTCGGTGGCGGGTTTGCCACGTCTGCCCTGCTTCTGCCTGACGCCCGATTTGCTGTCGGTCGCGGCCTGCGCCGGGGCCTGCCCATCTGCTGGCTTATCGGCATCGGGCGCCGCTTGCGGACGTGCGAACCGCTTCGCGTCCCGGCTTGGACGCGCGCCCTCGCCTTGCCGTGGTGCTCCGTCGGCATCCGGCCGGGAGGCCTCCTGCGCAGGTGCGGCGGGCGGCTGCCGGCGACCGAGCCGGTCGGGCTGATCCGGTCTTCCGTCCTGCTTGGCGTCCTTCTGCTTCGCCTGATCCTTGCCCTGATACCGGGGGTCGGCAGCCCCGTTGGATATCAGATAGGACGAAAGCAGCGAAGCCATGTCGGTGCCCGTCGTATAGTGCTGGCGCAGGAAGCCCGGCAACGACGAAGGCGACGTGTTCTTCAACAGGCCACGCGGGCTCTTGTGGCAGGCGCTGCAGGTGTTCGAGAAGATCTGGGAGGGGCTCTTGCCGCGGTCGAGATTTTCCACGGCACGCGCCGCGCCTGCTGTGAGGCAGCCGATCAGAAGCGTCACCGTCGCCAAACTGAGCGCTCGGCTCAACATTCCCTGCTTCTCCAGACCTGGAATCGCTGCCGGCGTCGCACAACGGCCGGCGGCGGGGTCACCTTTTAGCCGATTATGACGCGAATGGAAGCGCGCTCAGTACGCATCTGCGTGAGTGTGACATTTGTGAATATCCGCTTTGACTCCAACACACTAGCGCCACGGCATCATCGTACTTATGTTGTTGTTGATCCATTCTTGGAACCAACCTTCCAGGGTGTGTCGTGTAACAGTCGCTCGCTCCATTGGTGCTTCGATGGACCGGTTGTTGCGTTATTTCCTGGGTCAGTTCATTCGCCGCGGCACGATGACATTTACGGCCGCGAGTGGGACCAGGTTTACCTGCGGTGACGGAACCGGCCGCCCGGTGTCGGCGCGGTTCCTGACCGAACGGACCCAGCGCCGTATTCTCCTCAATCCCGAACTGGCGCTCGGCGAAGCCCATATGGACGGCACGTTCGTGGTCGAGAACGGCTCGATCGCGGACGCGCTGGAGATCCTGCTCGATCAGCCCGAAATGGTGCCGCGCTGGGCCAAGCTGCAATGGTGGCTGCGTTATTTCAGCAGGCACGCCAGGCAATTCAATTGGCGCGGCCGGGCGAAAAACAACGTTGCCCACCACTACGACCTCGACGGGCGGCTCTATTCCCTCTTCCTCGACGCCGACAGGCAATACAGTTGCGCCTATTTCGAAACGCCGGATACGACCCTCGACGATGCCCAACTCGCCAAGAAGCGCCATCTTGCCGCCAAGCTCCTGATCGGGCGCGGCAACCGAGTGCTCGACATCGGCTCGGGCTGGGGCGGCCTTGGCATCTATCTCGCCGAAATGACCGGCGCCGACGTCACCGGCATCACGCTGTCGTCGGAACAATTGCTGGCGTCGAATGCCCGCGCCGCCGAGAAGAACCTGACGGGGTCGGCAAGATTCCTGCTGAGCGATTACCGCGATATTGCCGGCCCGTTCGACCGCATCGTGTCGGTCGGCATGTTCGAACATGTCGGCATCGACTTCTATGAAACCTTTTTCCGGCGCTGCGCCGAACTTCTCAGCGACGACGGCGTCATGGTGCTGCACTCGATTGGCCGCTCGACCGGGCCCGATGTAACGAGCCCATGGATCACGAAATACATCTTCCCGGGCGGCTATATCCCCGCCCTTTCCGAGGTGATTCCCGCGATTGAGAAGGCGGGCCTGCTGGTCTGCGACGTCGAAATCCTGCGGCTGCATTATGCCGAAACGCTGAAGGCCTGGCGCGACCGCTTCATGGCGCGGCGCGAAGAGGCGGTGCGTCTCTATGACGAGCGGTTTGCCCGCATGTGGGAATTTTATCTGGCGGCGTCGGAAATGTCGTTCCGGAAGCAAAACCTGATGAATTTCCAGATCCAACTCACCAGGCGCCAGGGCATCGTGCCGATGACGCGGGATTACATTACCCGGGAAGAAGCGAAGCTGCGCGGGATGGAACTCGGGAAGCAGCCGCGGCTGCAGTTGGCGGGCGAATAGGCTGCGCCAGGCGCGATCGCGTCAGTTCCGCAGGCTATAAGCCGAGGCATAAGGCGCCAATGCCGGACGGGCGAGTTGGGCGCGCACCGTAGCAAGCAACTGATCGTCACAGGGGACAGTACGCAGTTCCGGGCGCGAAATCTCTTCCATCGTGTCGATCAGCATCGACAGCCACAAGCGCTGGCCGCTTGCCGATCGCCATCCCTGGATTTGCTGACCCATCGCCTGTCCTTCCGGTCCGTTACAACTGGCAACTCGAAAATCGCCAGCCCGTTCCCGATTTCGTAACCAATCCATTCTGCGGCGAAGAAAATCACACCCGATGTGATCTACTTCACAGAAGACGCCGGCGGCTCGTCGTACGTCTCAGCCATGAGCCGACAGACCTACCCAGCCCCGTTCGATTCCGACATCAGGATCGACTACGCCTTGATCGTAGCCGGCGTGGGCGCCGCTCTGTTCGCGTTCATCTACCTGATCCTGGTTTGATCAACGCTTAAGACGCGGCGCGAAAACGCCTCCCCGCGTTCGGATGGGTCTGTCCAAGTCGTGGTAAGGTTCAGGCTCTCCTAAGATTTTACCTGGCATTTCGCGGAAAAAGCGCCCGCACCGCCCAGTTTGGGCCGAAAGCCCGTCAAGCTTCACGGCGCGCGCGCGCCGGATTCATCCACATTTTTGAAGAACAGTGCATAGCGGCGAGCTTTTGCTTCCGCTTTGCCCGGGACAGGCGCTTTATCGCCGCCCCCCCTAGCGGAAATGCTAGCAACGCCAAAAATCACGAGCATAACCTGACGCCATGGCTCTGACTGATTCGAACGTCCTCAAACTCGCTCCCGACGCCGGAACTCCGGTCTTCCGGAGCGCGCCGCATAACATCGAGGCGGAGCAGAGCCTGCTGGGCGCCATCCTGGTCAACAACGACGCGTTCTACCGGGTTTCCGACTTTCTGGAGCCGAAGCACTTCTTCGAGCCGATCCACCAGACCATTTTCGAGACCGCCGGCAGCCTGATCCGGATGGGCAAGGTCGCCACCCCCGTCACGCTGAAAACCTTCCTGCCCGCCGATACCGATATCGGCGGCATGACGGTTGGCCAGTACCTCGCGCGCGTGGCGGCCGAGGCCACCACGATCATCAACGCGCAGGATTACGGCCGCACCATCTACGACATGGCGCTGCGACGCGACCTGATCCGGATCGGCGAGGACATGGTCAACGTCGCCTTCGACGCGCCGGTGGACTTTGCTCCCCGCGCGCAGATCGAAGATGCCGAGCGCCAGCTTTATGAACTCGCTGAATCCGGCCGTTACGACGGCGGCTTCCAGCGCTTCTCGCAGGCGATGAAGGTCGCGCTCGATATGGCGGCCAACGCCTATCAGCGCGACGGAAAATTGTCCGGGATCTCTACCGGATTGCGCGATCTCGACTCAAAGATGGGCGGCCTGCAGCGATCCGACTTGATCATCGTCGCCGGGCGCCCCGGCATGGGCAAAACCGCGTTCGCAACCAATATCGCCTATAACATTGCTGAAGCGTACCAAGCGGAAGTTCAGGCCGACGGCACCATGAAGTCGGTCAATGGCGGCATTGTCGGCTTCTTCTCCTGCGAAATGTCGGCCGAGCAGCTCGCCACGCGTATTCTCGCCGAGCAAACCGGCATTGCGTCCAGCATGATCCGTCGCGGTGGGATCAAACAGGACGAGTTTGAAAGGATACGCGACTACACGATCAAGCTCGAGCATTTGCCGCTATATGTCGACGAGACGGGCGGTCTTTCGATTTCGCAACTGACGGCGCGCGCGCGGCGGCTGAAGCGGCAGAAGGGCCTCGACATGATCGTGGTCGACTACATCCAGCTGCTGCAGGGCTCAGGCAAGCGCGGCAACGACAACCGCGTGCAGGAAGTCACCGAGATCACGACCAACCTGAAGGCGCTCGCCAAGGAGCTGAATATTCCGGTGATCGCGCTGTCGCAGCTGTCGCGGCAGGTCGAAAACCGCGATGATAAGCATCCGCAACTGGCTGATTTGCGTGAATCCGGTTCGATCGAGCAGGACGCCGACGTCGTGCTGTTCGTGTACCGCGAAGAATATTATCTGCAGAACAAGGAGCCCAAGCCCGGTACACCCGAGCACGAGAAGTGGAAACTCGACATGGAGCTCGCTCACGGCAAGGCCGAGGTCATCATCGCCAAGCAGCGCCACGGACCAACGGGTACGGTCCCACTGCAATTCGAAGGGCAATTCACGCGGTTTAGTGATTTCGTCGAAGGGGATAGTCTACCCTACCATGTGCCCTAGCCGGCCTTCAGCGCAGTTGAACCATGGCGTTCCCCCGCGTAAAACTGTGGCATGAACATCGCCCCCGACCCCAAATCCATTCCGCAAGGCAACCTGCTCTCGCCGGAGACGAACCAGACGGCCGCGCTCGTGACCGCCACCGGCGTGCTGACGGTCGATCTCGACGCCATCGTCGCCAACTGGCGCAAGCTCGAGAAGACGGCGGTGCCAGCCGAATGCGCCGGTGTCGTCAAGGCGGATGCCTATGGCTGCGGCGCCGAACAGGTGGCGCGGGCGCTTGCTGCCGCCGGCTGCAAGACATTCTTCGTTGCCACGCTCGATGAAGCGCGCGTTGTGCGCGCCGCGGTGCCAGGTGCGGCGCTCTATGTGCTCGGCGGTTTTTTCCAGAACACCGGCGATGCCTACGCCAAGTTCGACTGCAAGCCCGTGATCGGCGACCTCAACGAACTCGCTGAATGGGACGTGTTCTGCCGCCGCTCGGGTTGGTCGGGCGGCGCCGCTATCCATATCGATACCGGCATGAACCGGCTCGGCCTGACAGTAACCGAGGCACAGGGCATCATCCCGCGCATCAACGCCGGCGATCACGGCATTACGCTTGTGATGAGCCACCTCGCCTCGGCCGAACTGCTCAACAATCCCGCCAATGCCAGGCAGCTCACGGCCTTCCGCGAGATCGCGAGCGTGTTCTCCGGCGTGCCGGCGTCGCTTGCGAATTCGTCCGGCGTTTTCTTAGGGTCTCAATTCCAGTTCGATCTCGTGCGGCCGGGTTGCGCGCTTTACGGCATCAATCCGACGCCGGAAGCCGACAATCCGATGCAGCCGGTTGTCGAACTGAAGGCGCGCATCGTGCAAATCCGCAACGTCGAGCGCGGCGATACCGTCGGCTATGGCGGCACCTGGACGGCGCGGCGTCCGACCAGATTAGCGATCGTTTCCGCGGGCTATGCCGACGGCTATTTCCGCGCCGCGAGCGCCAATGACGGCACCCGTGGCGCCGAGGTGGTGGTCGCCGGCAGGCGCTGCCCGATCGCGGGGCGGATTTCGATGGACCTGACGGCGGTGGACGTCACCGATCTCGATAAGAGCGCCGTACGGCGCGGCCATATGGTGACGCTGATCGGCGAAGGCATCACGGTCGACGAACTCGCCCACCATTTCGGCACCATCGGCTACGAAGTGCTGACCAGCCTCGGCAAGCGCTACGCGCGAATCTATAAGGGCGGCAATGCCACGGCAGAGCCACCTGCTCCGCCTCCAGCGGAGCCGGCCGCCGCTTCTTCCTAGCTCTTCGTTCCCAGGGTTCCTTCGCGGCGCCTCATGTCGAGGTTGTGTATTACTGCGTCTTCCGGCTAGCCAACACTTTCTTGCAGGCATCGCTGAGTTGGTGCTGCTGCTTGTTCAGACATGCGACGACGCGGCCGCCGCCGGGCGGCGTACCGGCGCAATATTTGTCATAATCCGCCTTACAGGCACCGCGCCCGTCGGCGTTTTGAGCAACCGCAGATCCGGGGCATCCGATGGCGAGCACGAGAACGGCGAGGCGTAGTTTCGACATGGAGTCTCCAAGTGTCAGGCAAAGCATCGTGATGCCGGCTAGCTCTACATGAAGATCGCGACCTTCAACATTAACAATGTCAACCGCCGCCTGCCGAACCTGTTGCGCTGGCTGCGCGCGGCAAAACCCGACGTCGTCTGTCTGCAGGAATTGAAATCGACCGATGCCGAGTTCCCGATTATGGCAATCGAGAAGGCGGGCTATGGCGCGGTGTGGCGCGGACAGAAGACATGGAACGGTGTCGCCATCCTGGCACGCAACGCCGAACCGGTATTGACCCGAACCGCCCTGCCCGGCGATCGCAATGATGACGAAGCGCGCTATATCGAGGCCGCCGTCAACGGCATCATCGTCACCAGCATCTATCTGCCGAACGGCAACCCGCAGCCCGGACCGAAATTCGATTACAAGCTCGACTGGTTCAAGCGGCTGCGATCGCATGCCGGCAAACTGCTCAAGCAGGACATCCCGGTGGTGCTGGCCGGCGACTACAATGTCGCGCCGACGCCGTCAGATATCTATCCGACAAAGTCATGGGACAAGGACGCGCTGATCCAACCGAAGAGCCGCGCTGCGTTCAAGGCGCTGGTGGACCAGGGCTGGACGGACGCGATCCGGACGCTCCATCCGTCGAAACCGATGTTCACGTTCTGGGACTACAAGCGCAACCGGTGGCCGCGCGACGCCGGATTGCGGCTCGATCATCTGCTGCTGAGCCCGCAGATAGCGCCGCGCCTGCTCAAGGCCGGCGTCGATCGCAAGATGCGCGGCGAGGAAGGCGCCAGCGATCACGCGCCGGCATGGATCGTGTTGCGGTAGTTTTTTTGTTTGACGCGTTTTCTTCACGCGAACCGGCGTCCACCCCGGATCAAGTCCGAGGGCATGCTTCGCTCGAAAACGCTACGAATCATTGCGGCGTGATGCCCGCCGCCTGAATGCACGCGAAAAATAAGAGGGTCCGGCCCTTGGTTTGTTTCGCACCGAAGCAGGGATCGTTATGCTTCGGCAAACTTCAAAACAACCAAGGCGGAGGAACGCGCGTGGGAATCCCGAAGATGATCGGTGCAATAATAGCCGTGCTTGTTTGTGCGCTCGCCAATTCTGGTGCATCTGCGCAAGAGGACTACCCTTCCCGTCCGATCACGCTGACACATGGCTTCGGCGCCGGCGGCAACGCCGATGCGATCGCACGGATCGTTGCCGACGGACTTTCCCGGCGACTAGGAAAACCCGTCATCGTGGAAGCCCGCCCGGGCGCCGGCGGCAACATTGCATCTGATCGCGCCGCAAAAGCTGCACCCGACGGCTACACGCTGATCATGCTGACGGGCGGCCACGCGGTCTCGGCGGCGATGTACAAGGCCCTGCCGTTCGACCCGGTCGAGGATTTCCAGATGATTTCGACGGTGGTGTTCTTTCCCTTCGTCGTCGCCGTCAAATCGAGCCACCGGTTTCAGACGCTTGCGGATTTGATTGCTGAAGCGAAAGCCAAACCGGACACGCTGACCTATAGCTCGGTAGGTGTCGGATCAACGCAACATCTGGCCGGCGAATTGCTGTCGTCGATGGCCGGCGTCAGGATGATCCACGTGCCCTCCAAGGGCGGCGGCGGCCCCATCAACGACCTGCTCGGCGGTCAGATCGACATTCTGATCGACACGCTGACGATCACTGCTCCGCAGCTTGCGGCCGGTACGATAAGAGGCCTCGGCGTGACCAGCGAAAAACCGTGGTTTTCGATCCCCGGCGTGCCGCCGGTCGCCGCAACCGTCCCGGGTTACGAGGTTCGATCCTGGCTCGGCATCGCGACCAGCAAGAACGTTCCTCAACCCGTCGTCGAAAAGCTCAATCGCGAATTACGTGCCGTGCTCGATATGCCTGACATCAAGGACAAGCTCCAGGCCATGGGGAACGACGTCCGCGGCGGTTCGCCGGGCGACATGCGAAGCATGATCTCCTCCGAGATTTCCCGTTGGAAGCGTGTGATCGATGCCGCGGGGATTCCAAGGCAATGACCGGCATCGACTCCCCTAGGCGCACCGGTCCCTGTCACGATATGCAACGCCTCCTTCGAAGCTCTCACGAGCACTCTAACGGTGGAGCGGCGGGGTTGAACCTTTCAGGATTTGCCAAACACTTCCGATCGCCGCGGAAAATCATCGCCGACCTGCGGGCGGAGATACCCGCACGACAGTTCGTCAAGTTTTATCCTTCAAACCGCTAGGTCGCGGAACTTAGCACAAGCGGCATCGTCCCCAGCTTGCGCAGCAGCCGCCACAACCCCCGCAGCCACCGCAGCCACGCACAGCGCACCCACGGCATCCACGGCATCCTCGGCAGCCACGGCAACCTCGGCGAACAACAACGGCGGCCAGCTTCACGTCGCTGTTTTCCTTATCGAAGAGATAGAACGTGGCGAGACTGACATCGGCCATTTCCTCTTCGCCAAGAACGAAGCGCTGATTGGGCGAGATATTGTCAGATTGCGGGATATCAGCAGCGAGTATCGTGTGCGCGGATGCGCTCCCCGCCAGCGAAAGACCCAGTCCGGCCGTACCGAATGCCGTAACGGCAGCGGCTTTGGTTGTACGCGCGTGCTTCGCAGCTTGCTTCACCCTTGGCATGGTCGCATCCTTCGAAAGTTGTTGTGAAGGGTCAACTTGACGTAGCAAGTGTGCCTGTACGTCTAGAAATGCGACCTGGCGCATCCGGTTCCCCTTCGCGCGAAGCCTTTTTTGAATTGCAGCCGATGGGAGAGAAGAGGGGATGGATATTTGAGACAGCAGCGCTGTCCAAACGTGTCGCAGGCAAGGCGCCCGCATGCTCGGCAGAGCCCAGCGGCTTGTTGGTGTAGCCACATGTCGCTATCCAAGCAGTCGAGCTGATTTGTGCTTGTTTTATCAGAGTTTACTTGGCCGCTCTTCGTCTCCCGAAGGGAACACGGTGCGCTGCACCTTCTAGGGAAAGGCCTTGGAAGCGAATAAGATCAGCCCTTGCGGGTGTGCCCCCACGTTTCGTCCCAATCCTCGCCGGCTGCGTCGATGACGCGGCCGTCGGCCTCGAAGAACTTGTTCGGGACCTGGAATATCGCCAGCATCAGGCCACCCTGGGGACACCAGGCCACATGGCGGCTGCCCTGCTCGCGCCAGATGAATTCGCCGGCCTTGCATTCGATCCCCTGCGCCGGCCCCTCCTTGTCGACGAGCGAGCCTTCGAGGACGTAGGTCTGCTCGATGTTGACGTGCTCATGGTCGGGCAGCACCGCGCCCGGGGCGAACCGCATCAGCGCGGTCATCAGGCCGGTCTTGCGATCGAACAGCAGCGTCTTGGCTTCGCAGCCAGGGAAACGGGTCTTCTGCCATTCCATGCTGTCGGGGCGAACCAGATGAGAATGGGTCTGCGCGCCCTTCGGCGTCACGGCGTCCATGGCGATCCTCCGTTTTGATTATTTTGACGCGATCCTAGCAGCTTTGTCTTGGGCCGCCAGACGGCTGGTGTGCGCTGCGGTGGCGCTTGTCTTGCTCACCCCCGCTGCCGACGATAGGATCGTCATATCTGCCACGCTCCGGAGTCACGGCTGAAAATGGCAGCTCTGCAACATTCGCTTATCTGCAAAGGGTGCTGGGAGCAGATGCATATGCCGGTGCTGCTTCGCGGCGTGGCGTCGGCGCCGTTTCGCGCATTCGGCATTCGGCCGAGCCGGATGAATCCCAACACCTGTACCATCTGCGAACTGATGTTCACGAAGGTGATGCGGGCCCGCAAGATCACCATCGATGCGACCATCATGTTTGCCGACCTCCGCGGTTACACCAGCCTGTCGCAGTCGCAATCGCCGGATGCCGTCTCAGGCCTGCTCGATGCGTTCTACGATGAATGCGCCAATGCGATCTGGGAGCATGACGGGCTCCTCAATAAGACCATCGGCGACGCCGTGATGGCGATCTTCAATTTTCCCCTGGTGCGGGCCGAGCATCCCGGGAACGCCGTGCGGGCAGCGCGCGACATTCAGAAAAGCTGGCGCGAACGGCGCGAGGCTCTCGTTGCAGCCCATGGCCTCACTGCGAGCGAGCTGGGGATCGGCATCGGCATTCACTCCGGCGAACTCAGCTTTGGCGAGTTCGGTCATACCCATCGGGATCTGACGGCGATCGGCACCGTGGTAAACACCGCCTCTCGCGCCCAGTCGGTTGCCGAAGCGGACCAGATACTCGTGACGCAGGCGGTTTTTCAGCGCGCCCAACCGGATTTGAAGGACAGCCAATCAAAGGCATTCCAGCTCAAGGGATTCGACGTCCCGATCGAGCTTTACGCCGCCTGACACGAGCCCGGCTGCCGCCCATCACCACAAATTCTTGCCGTCGAGGACCGTCACCGGCACGGCGTCGAGGTCGAATTCGTCAAACAGCCGTGCATTGACGGCGACCTTCGGATTGTCGAAGTCCGGCTTGCCGGTCGACCAGTCCGGCGATTCCGAATAGGTGCCGCAGCCGCAAGTAGCGCAGAAATGAAGTTTGACGGTGCGGCTGCCCCACAGATAGGTCGCGACATTTTCCGGCGGCGAGGTCAGGCGAAACTGCGCCGGGGTGTAGTAGGCCCACAGCGCGCCGCGCTTGGAACAGAGCGAACAGGTGCAGCGCGTCACATCAGACGGCGCCTCGTTCACCTCGAATTGTGTGTTGCCGCAATGGCAGCTTCCTTTGATGGCCACGGTCCGCTCCTCTGCAATAGATCCTAAGGAGCTACGGTGGTAGCCGACGCCTGCTGCCAGCATACTGTCAGCAGGCAAACGCGCTTGCGCCGAAAATCGGCGTCAGCTCTCCCGCGGCCGCCAGACCTCCTGCAGATCTGTCCAGCGCTCGGGAAGTCCCTCGCTCAACTTGGCGGTGCCGCCGCAAGCCGGCAGGTGAACCGTCAGGGTCTTCCAATCGTCCGTGTCGCGCGGCGTAAGGTTGCGCAACATGATCTTCTCATGCGTGCGATTGATCTCTTTGAACTCATACCGATAGGCGACGACACCCGGCGGGTACTCACGCCAGACGTCGCCCTCCTTTTTGAAATCGCTCTGCGTACCGAGATAGACGTCGGAGGTGCGGCAACTGGGAAGATTGAGCGTCTTGAGAATCAGCGGAACGGCAGTGCCTGCCTGGCTGATCATGGCGAACACAGCGGTCGCCGTGGTCACCCCGCCGAAAAGCATTGCCAGCAGACCCGGCCTCAACCCGCTCAGATACGTCGAAAAGAAGGTAGCGCGTGCTTTCTCCATGATTGCGGTCTCCCCTCATCCGGCGACCAATACTGGCGAAATTGCGCAGCCGATCGCTCTAACCAGCCAAGATCCCGTCCCACGCCAGCAACCTTGCAGAAAACGGGCGGCGCGAATGTGACCCAGCTCACAACCAACGGTGACATTTACCAAGCCGACCCTCATGTTCGGATCTTGCGATTGCCGTTACCATCGCCATCACGATTCCCGGCACCTCCGCCGGTCCCGGAGCTGTAATCCTTGGGATTCCTCTTCGTCCTCATTGTCGGCCTGCTCGCCGGCACCATCTCAGGCATTGTCGGCACGGGATCGTCGATCATGCTGATGCCGGTGCTGGTCTATCAATTCGGGCCAAAGGAAGCGGTGCCGATCATGGCGGTCGCGGCCGTGATGGCGAACCTGTCGCGTATTCTCGCCTGGTGGCGCGAGGTCGATTGGCGGGCCTGCGCTGCCTATTCGGTCACGGGGATTCCGGCCGCTGCGCTTGGCGCGCGGACGTTGCTCGCGCTGCCGTCGCATGCCGTCGACATCGCGATCGGCCTGTTTCTCATCGCGATGGTGCCGGTGCGACATTGGCTGGAGCGCCATCAGCTCAAGGCGCAGCTCTGGCACCTGGCGGTCGGCGGGGCGATCATCGGCTATATCACCGGCATCGTGGTGTCGACTGGGCCGCTTAGCGTGCCGCTGTTTCTGTTCTACGGGCTGAACAAAGGCGCCTTTCTCGCCACCGAAGCCGCAAGCTCGCTCGGGCTCTATCTGAGCAAGTCGGTCACGTTCGAACGCTTCGGCGCGCTGACGCCTGATATCGCGCTGAAAGGCCTGATTGCGGGCTCCTCCCTCATGTTCGGCGCCTTCATCGCCAAACGTTTCGTGCTGCATCTCAAGCCCGACGTCTTTCGATTGTTGATGGATGGCATCATGCTGGTCGCCGGTCTCACCCTGTTGTGGACGGCATTTTCTTAAGGATGCGGCGCTCCGCCTGAACCATTCGCCATCCATGCCCGACCAAGTGACGCCTGTCACATCCGTTCGGCAAGTGACCAAAGATCAATGCCGGACAAGGATTCGCATCTCGCGAAGGCCATGGTCGCAAGCTGCGCGATGTCGGCGCCGTGCATCTGGCGCAAGTCGAACGCTTCGCCCTTCACTTTTTCAATGGCTAGCTAGGACGCGCGCCCTCCGGTGGTATGATGCCGGCGTGAACGGCGCCGGGCGCCGTGGCATGGTGCATCATCCGATACATTTAGTTTGGGGACGAGTGTCTTGAGCGCATTGGCGGAAACGGCCGATATCACAAATCTTCGAAGCGAAGCGGCAGGGCGAGCCGACGCCCAACAAGAGACCCAGAAGTTCGCTGAAGCCGCGATTGCGGACAGCAAGCGCCAGGGTCTCCTTCTCGCTGTCCGGGCTCGCTGGGTCGCGCTGGCAGTGATTGCCGTTACCTTACCGATCATCAACCCGAACTGGGACGTGATCTACTACATCGTAATGCTCGGCTTTTTTGCCTTGATCGGTTGGGCCCAACTCAAGGTCGGCAAGGTAGGCCGTTCGCAGCCGGAGCTTTTCCTGATCTTTTGTGATCTGGCGCTAATTACCTTCCTCACCGTCGTGCCCAATCCGTTAAGCACCGAGAACTGGCCGATCGGCATGCAATTCCGGTTCGAGACATTCATCTATTTCTTTGTCTTCCTGGCTACCGCGACCCTTGCCTATTCGTGGCGAACGGTGTTCGCGATGGGCTTCTGGACCTCGGCCGTGTGGGCGATCGGCGTCGGCTGGGCCTACCTGCAGCCCGAAACCCACGCGGAGTTGTCGGAACGCGTGCGAGCCGCCATCGGCTCCGATCCCAGAATGTTCCACATCATCAACCCCACAGCGATCGGCATTCCGGCACGATTCCAGGAAATCACGGTGTTCCTGATCGTCGCCATGACGTTGGCGCTGGCAGTGCGCCGCTCGAATGCGCTTCTGATCAGCCACGCCGGAATCGAACGCGAACGCGCCAATCTGGCGCGCTATTTCTCGCCCAACGTTGTCAACCAATTGTCTGTCAATGACGAGCCGCTCACGCGGGTTCACACCCAGGACGTTGCGGTATTGTTTGCCGATATCGTGGGATTCACCACCTATGCCGATGGACGAGACCCAAGGGACGTCATCGGCACGCTGCGACAATTCCATGAACGAATGGAAAGAGAAGTGTTCCGGCACGGAGGAACCCTCGACAAGTACCTCGGCGATGGCCTGATGGCGACGTTCGGCACGCCGTTCGCCGGCGATTCCGACGCGTTGAACGCCTTGCGTTGCGCGAGAGGTATGGTCGCTTCGATTGCGGAGTTGAACAGAGAACGGAAGGATCGCAACGAGCCGCCGATTCAGGTCAGCGTCGGATTGCACTACGGCCAGGTCGTGCTTGGGGACATCGGCCTCAACCGGCTCGAATTCGCTGTCATCGGCACCACCGTCAATGCGGCGAGCCGGCTCGAGGCACTTACCCGCGAATTCGGATGCGCCATCGTGGTCAGCGACGCGCTGGTGCGGCAGGCCCGGGCGGAAACCAACCAGTCGAGCGCCGACTTCGCGTTGCTTGTCGAGCAGCCGGCACAGATCATTCGCGGTCTCGAGCAACCGGTCGGTATCTGGACGTGTGCGCATGTCGCTGCGTGACGCCCTGAAGCGACGCGATGGATGCATTGGCACTCATCGCGCCCTTCGGCTTCTTTTCGTGCTATGAGTCCCCGCCCGTTCCACTGAGACTGCGACTCACTCCCTTCATGGCCAAATCCACCCTCTCCTTCGTCTGCCAGAACTGCGGCGCGGCGTATAACCGCTGGCAGGGCAAGTGCGAGTCCTGCGGTGAGTGGAACACACTGGCCGAAGAGGACACGACCGGCAGCGTGCCGGTGTCGATCCGTTCGAAGCGCCGGGGCCGGACGTTTGCGCTGGAATCGCTGACCGGCAAGAGCAACGACGCCCCCCGCCTGTCCTCCGGAATGACCGAGCTCGATCGCGTCACCGGCGGCGGATTTGTACGCGGCTCGGTGCTTTTGGTCGGCGGCGATCCTGGCATCGGCAAATCGACGCTTCTCACGCAGGCCACCAGCATGCTGGCCCGCGCCGGGCATCGCGCGGTCTATATTTCGGGCGAAGAGGCGGTAGCTCAGGTGCGGCTGCGCGCCGAGCGGCTCGGATTGGCGGATGCGCCGGTGCAGCTCGCCGCCGAAACGTCGGTCGAGGATATCGTCTCGACGCTGTCGGAGGGCGCGGTGCCGCGCCTGATCGTGATCGATTCGATCCAGACCATGTGGACCGACACGGTGGAATCGGCGCCGGGAACGGTGACGCAAGTCCGCGCCTCGGCGCAGGCGCTCATTCGGTTCGCCAAGAAATCGGGAGCTGCGATCATTCTGGTCGGCCACGTGACCAAGGACGGCCAGATCGCAGGCCCCCGCGTCGTCGAGCACATGGTTGACGCCGTGTTGTCGTTCGAAGGCGAAGGCTCGCAGCAGTTCCGCATCCTGCGCGCGGTCAAAAATCGATTCGGCCCAACCGACGAGATCGGCGTATTCGAGATGACGGGTCTCGGCCTTCGCGAGGTCTCCAACCCCTCCGAATTGTTCCTTTCTGAACGGGACCTGGGCAGCCCGGGCACGGCGGTCTTTGCCGGGATCGAGGGCACCCGCCCGGTGCTGGTAGAATTGCAGGCGCTGGTGGCGCCAACCACGCTCGGCACGCCCAGGCGGGCCGTGGTGGGCTGGGACCCGAGCCGGCTGTCGATGGTGCTGGCGGTGCTGGAGGCCCATTGCGGGGTCAAACTGTCCGGCTACGACGTCTATCTGAACGTGGCGGGGGGCTTGCGGATCCAGGAGCCCGCGGCCGACCTCGCGGCGGCAGCCGCCTTGGTGTCGTCCTTGGTAAACGCACCGTTACCGACAGATGCGGTCTATTTCGGCGAGATTTCGCTCTCGGGCGCGGTCCGGCCGGTAGCGCAAACCTCTGCACGGCTGAAAGAAGCCGCCAAACTCGGCTTTGGCCGTGCCGTTCTGCCCGAATCGGCCCGTGGCGAGGTTGGCGGCGATGGCGGCCTGGTGCTGAACAGCGTCGGTGGATTGACCAGCCTGGTCGCTGAAATCGCCGCGCGTGGCAGTCCAAGAAACACCGCGGCCAGCAACCGGGAAGCCAGTCGCGGGGGTGCGGCAGAGAAAAATGCCACACCGGCGCGATTCCGTCGTGAAAACAGCTAAAGCGGCGTGACGCGCACGGCCCTCGCCGCTATACAACGCGCGCGAAAGGCGGGTGGGATGGCGCGATATCCGGCCTTGCGGGATGCGCCGTCTGCCCCTCACTTGGGGGTGATCTTAACCCGCCGATTCGCTGCTTGAGAACTTACGAGCGGACCTGACCAGCCGATGCCGATAACGATACTCGATCTCGTCCTGCTCGGAGTGATGCTGATTTCGGGGCTGCTCGCCATGGTGCGCGGCTTCATGCGCGAAATCCTGTCGATCGCGGCATGGGGCGCGGCGGCACTGGTGACGCTGTATGCCTTCTCGAAGCTGCTGCCGACCGCCAAGGCCTATTTCAATAACGACACGGTCGCTTCCGTGGTGGTAGTAGCCGGCACCTTCATCGGCACTCTGATCGTGGTCTCCGTCATCACGGTGCGGATTTCGGACATGATCCTGGATTCGCGGATCGGCGCGCTGGATCGCACGCTCGGATTCCTGTTTGGGCTCGGTCGCGGTCTTTTGATCGTGGTGGTCGCGTTCCTGTTCTTCAGCTGGCTGGTCCCGGACAAGCAGCGGCCGGACTGGATCACGGGTGCGAAGTCCCGGGTGGTCCTGCAAGGAACCGGGGATTGGTTAATGTCGCTCTTGCCGGACGACCCCGAGAACACCATCTTAAAGAGATTCAAGAAGAATAAACCGGAAGACGATCAAACTGACGCCGACCAGGCAGCCCCTGCGTCTGGCGATGGCTACAGTAAACCTGCCCGCGACAGCCTTAAAAAGCTGATCGAGAAACCCGCGGGCCGCTAATTCTGGCCAAATAGAGAGGCGATGGACGCGATGCAAAACCCTTCCGATCCCGCCGGCCAACTCGACCCGAATGCTGGCATCGAGTTGCAGGACGATCTCGAAGGCGACACGCTACGCGAGGAATGCGGCGTGTTCGGCATCTTCGGCCACCCCGAGGCCTCTGCCATCACAGCGCTGGGACTACACGCCCTCCAGCATCGCGGCCAGGAAGCCGCCGGCATCGTCTCCTTCGACGGCAGCCGCTTTCATTCCGAACGCCGCCTCGGCCTCGTCGGCGATACGTTCTCCCGCCGCGAAGTGATCGAGCGCCTGCCCGGCATTGTGGCCGTCGGCCATGTCCGCTATTCCACCACCGGCGCCACCATCCTGCGCAACGTCCAGCCGCTGTTCGCCGAATTGAATGCTGGCGGCTTCGCAGTCGGCCACAACGGCAATCTCACCAACGGACTGACGCTGCGCCGCGAACTCGTGAAGAACGGCGCCATGATGCAGTCGACCACCGATACCGAGGTGATCCTGCACCTGGTCGCGCAATCCAGGCGTGGCCGTTTCGTCGACCGCTTCATCGAGTCGCTGCGCGCGATCGAAGGTGCTTACGCGCTGGTCGCGCTCACCAACAAGAAGCTGATCGGCGCCCGCGATCCCCTGGGCATCCGCCCGCTGGTGCTCGGCGACCTCGACGGCCGCCCGATCCTGACCTCGGAAACATGCGCGCTCGACATGATCGGCGCAAAATATGTCCGCGACATCGAGCCCGGCGAAATCATCGTGTTCGACGAGGCCGGCGCGCACAGCCACAAGCCGTTCCCGCCGAAGCCGCCGCGGCCCTGTATCTTCGAATATATTTACTTCTCGCGGCCGGACTCCATCGTCGGCGGCCGCTCGGTCTACGACGTCCGCAAGGCCTTCGGCGCGCAGCTCGCGCGCGAGAGCCATGTCGAAGTCGACGTCGTAGTGCCGGTGCCGGATTCCGGCGTGCCGGCAGCGGTCGGCTACAGCCAGCATTCCGGCGTGCCGTTCGAACTCGGCATCATCCGTAACCACTATGTCGGCCGCACCTTCATCCAGCCGACGCAGAGCGTGCGCGAACTCGGCGTGCGCATGAAGCATTCGGCCAACCGTGCCGCGATCGAGGGCAAGCGGATCATCCTGATCGACGACTCGCTGGTGCGCGGGACCACGTCCAAGAAGATCGTCCGCATGATGCGCGATGCCGGCGCGCGCGAGGTTCACTTCCGCCTCGCCTCGCCCCCGATCCTCTATCCCGACTATTACGGCATCGATCTACCGGACCGCGGCGGACTTCTCGCTGCCACCCATTCGCTGGAAGAGATGCGCGACATCATCGGCGCGGACTCGCTGGCGTTCCTGTCGATCGACGGCATGTACCGTGCCATGGGTGAGCCGGGCCGCGATCCCGCCAATCCGAAGTTCTCCGACCACTGCTTCACCGGCGCCTATCCAACCCACCTCACCGACCAGACCCAGGTCGAGCCGCAGCCCCGGCAGTTGTCGCTGCTGGCGGAAGCGAGCTGACGCGGCCACCGCTGTCGTCCCTGCGAACGCAGGGACCCATAGCCACCGGCCTTCGTTTTTCGGACGTTTTTTGATACGAACACCCTCCGCCTCGTAGCCGTCACGGCGTATGGGTCCCTGCGTTCGCAGGGACGACCACCTAGAGTACGACCTTCAATGACCAAACCCCTCGCCTCCCGTATCGCGCTCGTCACCGGCGCCTCACGCGGTATCGGCTATGCCACGGCCCGTGCGCTTGCCCGCGCCGGCGCGCATGTCGTGGCCGTCGCGCGCACGCAAGGCGGGCTGGAGGAGCTCGACGACGAGATACGGAAAGACGGCGGCAGCGCCACGCTGGTGCCGCTGAACCTGACCGATTTCGACGGCATCGCGCGGCTGGGCGCGGCGTTGCATGAACGCCATGGCAAGCTCGACATTCTCGTCGGCAATGCCGGTATCGCCGGCCCCTCCTCGCCGCTCGGCCATATCGAACTGAAGCCCTGGAACGACGTGATGGCGATCAACGTCACCGCGAACTTCCAGCTTATCCGCTGCATGGACCCGCTGCTCAGGGTCTCGGACGCCGGCCGCGCCGTGTTCGTGACTTCCGGTGCTGCCAGCAAGGCGAACGCCTATCAGGGCCCCTACGCGGCCTCAAAGGCCGCCCTGGACACGCTGGTGCGTTCCTGGGCCCACGAGACCGTGAGCACGAAACTGCGTGTCAACCTGTTCAGCCCCGGCCCGATCCGCACCCGCATGCGCGCCAGCGTGTTTCCCGGCGAAGACCCGATGACGCTGGATACGCCGGAACAGGCGGCGGAATTCATCGTGCCGATGTGCGCGCCAGAGTGGAACGAGACCGGCAAGCTCTACGACTACAAGACCCGCACGCTGATGAGCTTTCAGCCGCCGGCGTAAGCTCTTGCGAGCCTCCTCCGTCATTGCCAATCAGCGAATTAGTGAACATCGACAATTGCGAGTGAAGCGAAGCAATCCATGTTGCCGCTTGTTGAGACATGGATTGCTTCGCTGCGCTCGCAACGACGGTGTCCAGCGTTGACTCCCAGACCTCCCCACGATTGACTGCCTCCCAGCGGGAGAACCCGCCAAGAAAAATCATCGGGAGGCACTCATGACGCCGACGCTTAATCGCGCCCGCCAAAATCTCGCCAAAGCCATTGCTACCTGTTTCACCGCCGCAATGCTGATTGCGACGCCCGCACCGTCACACGCCGGCGAAATCCCCACCTTCGCAGTCGATGCGTCCTGGCCAAAACCGCTGCCGAACAACTGGATCCTTGGCCAGGTCGGCGGCATCACGGTCGACTCGCAGGGCCATATCTGGGTGATCCATCGTCCGCGCTCGCTGACCGACGATGAAAAGGGTGCTGCGCTGAATCCGCCTCGCTCGAAATGCTGCGTGTCGGCCCCGCCGGTGCTCGAGT
The DNA here is from genome assembly GCF_018596315.1 of Bradyrhizobium sp. SRL28. GTDB lineage: Bacteria > Pseudomonadota > Alphaproteobacteria > Rhizobiales > Xanthobacteraceae > Bradyrhizobium. The sequence continues at coordinate 120,765 of NZ_JAHEAG010000015.1, forward strand.
TCGACGCCGACGGCAATCTGCTGCGCTCCTGGGGTGGCCCCGGCGAAGGCTACGAATGGGTCGGCCGCGAGCACGGCATCGAAGTGGATGAGAAGGGGTTCGTGTGGGTCGGCGGCAATGCCGACAACGACAATGCGATCCTGAAATTCACCGCCGACGGCAAGTTCGTGATGCAGATCGGAACGATCGCACCGAGCAAGGGCTCCAGTGACACCACGCAGCTCGGCAAGCCCGCCGAGACCGCGGTCGACAAGGACGCCAATGAAATCTTCGTTGCCGACGGCTACGGCAATCGCCGCATCATCGTGTTTGATGCGACGACCGGCGCCTACAAGCGGCACTGGGGCGCCTACGGCAAGCCGCCCAGCGATGACAAGCAGCCGCCCTATGATCCCAATGGACCGGCCCCGCAGCAATTCGCCAACCCCGTGCATTGCGTAAAACTCGCCAATGACGGGTTGCTCTATGTCTGCGACCGCATGAACAACCGCATCCAGGTGTTCAGGAAAGATGGAACCTTCGTTAAGGAATGGTTCTACGAAAAGAACACGCGCGGCAATGGCGCGGTGTGGGATATAGCGATCTGGCCCGACCCGAAGCAGACTTATTTGCTGAGCGCTGATGGCGAGAACAACGAAATCCGGGTGCTGAAACGGGACGATGGTACCGTGGTCGGCAGTTTTGGCCGCAGCGGCCGCAATGCCGGGCAGTTCCACTGGATTCACGCCATGGCGATAGATGCCAAGGGTAACGTTTATACCGCCGAGGTCGATACCGGTAAGCGGATCCAGAAGTTCAAGCTGACCTCGGACGCGCTACGATAGGTGCATTGCCCGTCCCGGCGAGAAGGACTATCGCAGGATCGCTGGCAGGTTCCGAAAAGAGAGCCGGCGAACAACCATTTCTGGAGGAATACCATGACGACTAGAATCGCGCGGCGCTTCGCCGCCTCCGTGGCGCTTGCCGCACTCGGCCTCGCGACGCCAGCACTCGCCCAAGACAAGACCGTCAAGATCGGCGTGTTGAACGATATGTCGAGCCTCTATGCCGACATTGGCGGCCCCAATTCGGTGGTTGCGGTCAAGATGGCCGTTGAGGATTCCGGCCTCAACAAGAAGGGCTGGAAGATCGAGGTCGTCAGCGGCGATCACCAGAACAAGCCTGATGTCGGCGTCAACCTCGCACGGCAATGGATCGACAACGACAAGGTCGACGCGATCGCCGATACGCCTAACTCCGGTGTCGCGCTCGCCGTCAGCAACCTCGTCAAGGAAAAGAACAAGGTGCTGCTCAACTCCGGTGCCGCAACCGCTGATCTCACCGGCAAGGCCTGCACCCCGAACACGATCTCCTTCACTTATGACACCTACATGCTGGCGAACGGCACCGGCAAGGCACTCACCAAGGCCGGCGGCGACACCTGGTTCTTCCTGACCGCCGATTACGCTTTCGGCCATGCGCTGGAGCGCGACACCAGCGCGGTCGTGACCGCCAATGGCGGCAAGGTGCTCGGCGGCGTCAAACACCCGATCAACTCGTCGGACTTCTCATCCTTCCTGCTGCAGGCGCAAGCCTCCAAGGCCAAGGTCGTCGGTCTTGCCAATGCCGGCGGCGACACCACCAACTCGATCAAGCAGGCCGCCGAATTCGGCATCGTCGCGGCCGGCCAGAAGCTCGCCGCGCTGCTGTTGTTCATCAACGACGTGCATTCGCTGGGCCTGAAGACCGCGCAGGGCCTGACGTTCACGGAATCCTTCTACTGGGACCTGAACGACCAGACGCGCGCCTGGTCGAAGCGGTTCTCTGCACAGGCCAGCAAGAACGCGATGCCTTCGATGACCCAGGCCGGCAACTACGCCATGGTGCTGCATTATCTCAAGGCAATGGAAGCGCTCGGCGGTAATCCGCATGACGGCGCCAAGGTCGTCGCCAAGATGAAGGAACTGCCGACCGACGATCCGCTGTTCGGCAAAGGCCCGCTGCGCGCCGATGGCCGCCGTCTCATCCCGGCCTATCTGTTCGAGGTGAAGAAGCCGGAAGAGTCGAAGGGACCGTGGGACTATTACAAGCAGATCGCCACGATCTCGGCCGAAGACGCCGCCAAGCCGCTTGAAGCCAGCGAGTGTCCGCTGGTGAAGAAGTAACGGCGTAGCCACGAGCGTAGGGTGGGCAAAGGCGCATCGGCGCCGTGCCCACCATCTCTCTCTCCGACCTTCATCGTGAATGGTGGGCACGCGGAGCCTGTCATCTCTGTGCGAGCGCAATTGCGCTCGTCGCGGGGCGCGCATTCGCGCGACCCGGTGGCTTTGCCTACCCTACGATTTATCGTTTGGGCGTCACGGCCAGCGTTCGCCACGCAATCACCAACGCCAGCCCCAGCAGCGCCGCTGCCAGCAGGAACGGCGCGCCCGGCATTTTCACCGGCGCCTGATCACTGATGAAATAGGCAAAGGTCAGCGTAAACAGAAACGGCCCCACCATCTGGGCGATGCTGTTGACGCTGTTGGTCGCCCCCTGCAACTGGCCCTGCTGATCCGGCGCGACGAGCTGCGTCGTCAGCGCCTGGATCGCCGCCCCCGCCACGCCCCACAGCGCCATCACGGGAATGCCGAGCCAGAACAGCGGTCCGGTCGGAGCCGCGCCATAGATGAAGAATCCCAAAGCCCCGCAGGCGAGCCCGAGCAGCAGCGCACGGCGCTCGCCGAGGCGCGTGACGATCGGCCCGACGCCCGCACCCTGCACCACCATGGCGCAGACGCCGACCAGGGCCAGCGTCAGGCCGACGGTCGTCGTATCCCAGCCATATCGGTAGGTCGCATAGAGCACAAAGGTAGAGGGCAGTACCACATGCGCAACCTGCCCGAAGAAATTCGCCAGCGACAGGCCGGCGAGAATCCGGTTGGAACGCAACAGATGCAGCGCGCCGAGCGGGCTGGCGCGTTTCCAATGGAACGGTGCACGGCGCTCCAGCGGCAGCGACTCCGGGAGGATCAGCCAGCCGTAAAGCGTATTTGCAAAGCTCAAGCCCGCCGCGATCCAGAATGGCAGGCGCGGATCCATACCGCCGAGCAGGCCGCCGATGGCGGGACCGAGAATGAACCCGGCGCCGAAGGCCGCACCGATCTTGCCGAACACCGCGGCGCGCCGCTCCGGCGGCGTCACGTCTGCGATATAGGCAAAGGCGGTGGAGATGCTCGCCGAGGTAATGCCTGAGATCACCCGGCCGATGAACAGCCAGGTCAGCGACGGTGCCAGCGCCATCAACACATAGTCCAGCGCCAATCCGAAATTCGACAGCAGCACCACCGGCCGCCGGCCGAAGCGGTCCGAGAGCGCGCCGAGGATCGGCGAGAACAGGAACTGCATCAGCGCCCAGGCGGTGCCGAACAGGCCGAAGATCCGCGCCGCTGTCGCGGTATCGTTATCGACGAAACTTTCAACCAGTTTGGGCAGGATCGGCAGGATCAAGCCGAGCGCGAGCATGTCGAGCAGGATGGTGACGAAGATGAAGGCCGCCGCGCCGCTGCGCACCGGCTTGTCGTCGGCAGCAGCGGCGGACGGCTTCTCGCTCACGACGGCCGCTTGCGCTTGTGCGCGAACGGATTGGCCTTTTCGCGCAGCGTGATCCGTATCGGCGTGCCCGGCAGGTCGAAGGCCTCGCGCATGCTGTTGGTGAGATAGCGCAGATAGGATTGCGGCACGGCGTCGGCGCGCGAGCAGAACAAGATAAAGCTCGGCGGCCGCGCCTTGGCCTGCGTAATGTAGTTCAGCTTCAGCCGACGGCCGGAGACCGCGGGCGGCGGGTTGGCATCGACCGCCTGCTCGAACCAGCGATTAAGCGTGGCCGTCGGCACGCGCTTGTTCCACACCGCGTAGGCTTCCTCAATCGCCGTCATAAGCCGGTCGATGCCTTCGCCCATCAGCCCGGACACCGCGACGACAGGCGCGCCCTTGACCTGCGGCAGCCAGTGATCGACATCGGTGCGCAGCGCGGAAATCAGATTTCCCTTCCGCTCCATCAAGTCCCACTTATTGACCGCCAGCACGATCGCCCGCCCCTCGCGCTCGATCAGATCGGCGATACGCAGGTCCTGCTCCTCGAACCGGTTTTGCGCATCCATCATCATCACGACGACTTCGGCAAAGCGCACCGCGCGCAGCGCGTCCGCCACCGACAGTTTTTCCAGCTTCGCCTCGATCCGCGAGCGCCGCCGCAAGCCCGCGGTGTCGAACACCCGAAACTCGCGTCCCTGCCAGTTGATTTCAACCGAAATGGAATCGCGCGTGGTGCCGGCCTCGGCGCTGGTCAACAGCCGCTCCTCGCCGAGCAGATGATTGATCAGCGTGGATTTCCCGGCATTGGGACGGCCGACGATGGCGACGCGGATCGGACGCTGCGCGAGTTCCTCATCCGATACGATGATGTCATCATCGTCGAACTCTTCATCCTCGTCGACCGGCTCCGGCATCAGCACGCGTAGCGCGTCGTAGAGATCGCTCATGCCCTCGCCATGTTCGGCCGAAATCTGGATGGGATCGCCGAGCCCCAGCGCGTAGGATTCCATCGCGCCGACTTCGCCGTGTTTTCCCTCGCTCTTGTTGGCGACCAGCACCACCGGCTTGTTGGCGCGGCGGGCGAAATCGGCAAAGGCGCGATCGTTCGGCGTTAGCCCAGCGCGCGCGTCGATCACGAACATCAGCGCGTCCGCCAGGCCGATCGCGGTTTCGGTCTGCTCCTGCATCCGCGCGGTGAGCGAGCCCTTGGCGCCCTCGTCGAGGCCGGCGGTGTCGATCACGGTGAATTCGAGATCGCCGAGACGCGCATTGCCCTCGCGGCGGTCGCGGGTGACGCCAGGCTCGTCATCAACCAACGCGAGTTTCTGCCCTACCAGCCGGTTGAACAGCGTCGACTTGCCGACATTGGGGCGGCCGATGATGGCGATCGTAAAAGACATAAATGATCCAAACGCCCTTTTTTGAAGGGCGTGTCAATCGAACGAAAAGAAGAAATCAACGCGTGAAAGTACCGCTCGGCATTGGCGCCGGGAACGCGGATTGTTGCGGGGACTGTGCAGGCGCCGCCGATTGATCGGGCGGCGGCGCGGTGGTCCGCTTGCGCACGATCTTGGCCGGCTTGGGCGCCGGCGGCGCGGCGGCGGTGCTGCCCTCTTCCTCGGGTGCGGCGTCGGGGTCCGCAGCGGCGGGGGCGGCGGCCTGTTTGCCCTTGGCTTTCGTGCCACGCTTCGATTTCGGCTCTTCCGGCGGAGCTGCAGCGGCAGCCTGCGCGTTCGGGTCGTCAACCTGCTGACGGGAGCCCTTGTAGAGATCCTTCGGCACGCCCTGCTCGAGGCCCGGCACGCCTTCGGGGAACACCGGCTTGCGGTCACCGGGCAGCTTCTTCTTGGTGTCGAGGAAGTCGAGCATGTCGCTGGGATCGAAATTGCCGATGCCGCCACCGCCGCAGCCCGCCAGCGCGCCGGAAAGTGCGACGAGAACGGCGGCTGCGATCAAACGTTGCGGGCGGCGCATGGTTGTTTTCCCACTCAACTCGTTTTCCGTCAGCTCTTTGCGACCGGCGGAAGCAAGGCCTGCAGCGCCTCAGAGCGCGAACGCAGGCTCGGCGGCGTCTGGCCGTCATTGGCGATCATATCCAGCCATTGCCGTGTCGCGGAGGCATCGTTGGCGCGCCAGGCCGATAGCGCCAGCAATTCGCGCGCAGTATGGCGAAAGGTTGCGCCTGGCGCAGCAGCGGCTTCGAGGCGCTCTTTCATGTTGGGATAGCTCGTGCTTTCCAACAGCAGCTGGGCAGCGCGAATCCGCGCCAGATCCTGCTCGGCGACGCCGACGCTGCGGTCAGCAGTGATCTCATCGAACATCTTTGCCGCTGCCTGCGGGTCGCGGTTGGCGACTTCCGTGGCCAAGCGCAACCGCGCCAGCACGCGATAGCCGAACGGCGCCTTCGCGACGAGATCGGCGAAGGCCGCCTCGGCCTCGGCGTGCTTGTTGGCTTCCGAAAGCTCGACGGCCTTGTCGAACGCAGCCCCCGCCTCGGTCGCCTTCTTGGCCTCCAAATATTGGTAGCCGCGCCAGCCGCCCACGGCGGCGATGATCAAAATTACCCCGGCGATGATAAAAAGCGAGTATCGGTCCCACAGCTTCTTGAGCTGATCGCGACGGACCTCCTCGTCGACTTCATCAAATAATTCAGACACTTAAAGGTATCCCATCCCCGAGGAACCGCGCCTTGGGCGGCAGCATCGTGCGCCCGATCCCCGCATGGCCGCGACGTAGCCTATTGATATGGCGGTGGCAAGGCAAAGCGAGGTGGATCAAAGCGTTAACAACGGCCCGGCCGGCCCGCGAAATTGCCCGACAACGTTGACATCGCGGTTCAAAGTTTGGCGTAATCCCGCCCGCTTCCATTACGAATCTTACCCCGATTTCTTGGGTGTTTCATGCCTCGCCATGCGCTGGTTTCGATGCTTGCCATGAGCTTGGTATTGGGACTGGCATCCCTGCCCGCGGCGTCACTGGCCGACGATATCAAGCCGAAGGCGCCCGAGACGGCGTTCTCGGGCAAATTACGCCCCGACATTTTGGGAATCTCGACCGAATCGAACGCCGAATCCGCGCGTGGCATCTTTGATTCCCTGTTCAAGGGCCGTACCGACACCAAAACCGACATCCAGCAGCAGAAATTCGGCAACGGCGGCACCAGCTACGTCACCGCGTTGAGTTTCAGCCTCCCCGCCGGCTCGAAACAGAACGGCGAGATGCTCTCGACCAGCTTCTCCTCGCCCGCGAGTGCCAACCGCGCCTATTTCGTCGCGCGCAACCTGACCTTCGCACAGGACCAGCAGCCGTCGAAGGCGGACATGATCAGGGAAGTCATGGGCAAATACGGCGTGCCCACCATCGTCGGCGATCAGCACCTGTATTACATCTACCGCAAGGGCTCGATCATGTCCGTCGGCGGCAAGTACAAGGAAGCGACCGCGCTGGAAGCAATCGACAAGCCGCTTGATCCGCGGGCCGCCGTCAAGCTCAACGGCGACACCGTCCGCGGCAGTTGCGTGGCGGTCGTCAAGCGCGCGCAGACCAAGGCCAAGGAGCCGAGCGCCATGCTGGCCGAGGCCAAGGGTGCGAATTGCGACGGCGTGTTGAGCGTGCAGCTCGTCCCGGGCACGCCGGCCGACCGTGTCGGCATCGCGCAATTCACCCTGCTTGATGTCAAACAGCTCGTCAGCGCTGCCGCGATCGACGGTGCCGCCCTTGCCGGCGGGTCGAGCGAAGGCTCGATGCCCAAGGGCAGCGCGCCGAAACTCTAGCCCTGTCGCGCACCGGCGTCCGGCAGTTTTGCGGCGACGGTAGCGCGCTCATCGCTGCCATCTGCCGGACCTTTTGAAACGTCGGCGGGAACCTTTCGCCCGTGCTGAAATTGAATCTCCGTTACATGGAGATCGGACAATGCGTGGATTTCCGCCGAGTGTGCCGTATGGCGCCGATCAGACGATCTATCTGGTCGTGGAAGGTCCAGGGCAGCATGGCATCGCCCGGAAAACCGAGCGCGATGACATCGAGACGGTTATTACCGATCTTCTATCGGGACAATTCAATGACCCGATAGAGGTGGTTGCTTTCAACACGCTGGAGCACTGGACCGACGACTTGTCCAAAGATATCGCGAGAGAAATTCGCTGTCGTTGCGACATCGAGGGGCACGATGTGCCTGTCTACCTGGACGAATTCGTAGGCAAAACCTCGGCTTGATCAGCGGCAGGAAAAAAATCGGTAAAAAAATCGGTTGTGCAAAAATCGGTTATGCGAGGAAGATATGACGTGGGTTTACTGGAATACATTTTGGACGTTGGCCGGCAGCCTCGTCTGGTTCATGACCATCGTGTCGCATCCCGACACTGTCGTCGTCGATCGACATCATCCTCAACGGCCTCGATAACTTAGCCGCCCCAGTCTCAGCTTACTCTCGCGCTGTCCGAAATCAGCGCCATGAAAGCCTCGCGGAGCTGCCGCTTCATCACCTTGCCGTTGGCATTGCGCGGCAACGGGTCCGTCCGCACATCCATGGTTTCCGGCACCTTGTAATCAGACAGCCGCTCGGCGCACCAGGCGCGCAGCACCTCGCCGTTGACGGCATTCCGGGTCACCACGACCGCATGCACGCGCTCGCCCAGCACCGGGCACGGTTTTGCGATGATCGCGCTCTCGACCACGTCGGGGTGGCCTGAAAGCACCGACTCGACTTCCGCCGAATAGATCTTCAGCCCGCCGCGGTTGATCATGTCCTTCTGTCGATCGAACACGCGGACGAAATTCTCAGCATCGATCGAGCCGAGATCGCCGGAATGCCAGAAGCCGGCCGTAAAACTCTCGGCCGTGGCTTTCGGATTATTCCAGTAGCCCTTGATGACCGAGCCGCCATGAATCCAGATTTCGCCTATCTCGCCGCGCGGCAGTTCGCGGCCCTGGGCATCCATGACGACGATCTGCGCGCCCGGACAGGGCAAGCCGACGCTGTCGATGTGGCTCGCCGTCAGTTCGCCGGGCATCATGGTCGACGGCGACGTGGTCTCGGTCGCGCCGTAGCAATTCATCAGCTTCAGCCCGGGAATCTTGGCGTCCAGCCGCTCGATCGTGGCGATCGGCATCGGCGCGCCGCCAAAGCCGCCGATCCGCCAGCTCGACAGATCATAGCTGTCAAAATCCGGCTGCAGCAGGCAGAGATTGTACATCGCCGGCACCATCACGGTGTAGGTGACGCGCTCGCGCGCCGCCATCTTCAGATATTCCGCAGCCTTGAACTCCGCCATGACGATCAGCGCGCCGGCGCAACGGACCATGGTCATGATGTTGGCGACCACGCCGGTGACGTGTCCGAGCGGCACCGCGGCGATCGATCGATCCCCGGCGGTAAGCTTCAGGCACGACACGAACACCATCGACGAATGAATGATGGTGCAATGGGCCAACATCGCCCCTTTCGGCCGTCCCGTGGTGCCCGAGGTGTAGAGGATCATGGCGGTGTCTTCTTCGCCGACCTCGACCGGCGCTGCCAGGGGCGCGTGATCGACCAGATCCGAAAAGCGCGAGAGTTTTGGATTATCATCGACCGCGATCCGGTGCACGACATCGGGGATGTCGCGCGCATCGGGCACACGGTCGGCCAGCGCGGCCTCGTGGATCAGGAGCCGCGCGCCGCAATCGGTGAGCACATAGGCGATCTCGGGCTTTTGCTGGCGGGTCGAAAGCAGCACCGTCACCAGCCCCGCATGCGCCGCGCCCAGCATCGTCAGCACGAATTCGGTCCGGTTGCCGAGCAGCACCGCGACGCGGTCGCCATGCTGCAGGCCGAGCTTTTGAAATCCTGCTGCGATTTGCGCCGATTGCTGCGCGACTTGGCGCCAGGTCATTCGCGTGGCGCCACAGACCAGCGCCTCGCCATCGCCGTTCTGCGCCACGGCTTCGGCCACCATCGCCGGAATGCTCTTGGGCCGCTCGCAAAATGCCGGAATGATACGATCGCCGAAGCGCGGCTCGAGCCGCATCGCCGGAATGGAGTGCTGCGACCAGTCCATGGGCGGCCTCGTCAGCTCTTCTTCATCTCGTAGACATGTTCGGGTCCGGGGAAAGCGCGCGAGCGCACGTCGCTGGCATAGCCCTGGATCGCCGCGTCGATCGCGGGGCCGAGATCGCCGTAGCGGCGAACGAATTTCGGCGTCCGCGGCGACAGGCCCAGCATGTCCTCCAGCACCAGCACCTGCCCGTCGCAGGCTGAGCTGGCGCCAATGCCGATGGTCGGAATGGCGATGGTCTCGGTAATCTTCCGCGCCAGCGGCTCGGCGACCGCCTCGACTACGACCGAGAACGCCCCGGCATCCGAGATCGCCTGGGCATCCCTCAGGATCGGGTCCCAACTGCCCTCGTCGCGGCCCTGCGCGCGAAACGAACCCAGCGTGTTGATCGATTGCGGCGTCAATCCGATATGGCCCATGACAGGCACGCCGCGCTCGGACAGGAACGCCACTGTTTCCGCCATCCGCACGCCGCCTTCGAGCTTCACCGCGCCGCAATGGGTTTCCTTCAATATCCGCACCGCGGAATGAAATGCCTGCTCCTTCGAGGCCTCATAGGAGCCGAACGGCATATCCACCACGACCAAAGCGTGCCTCGAACCGCGCATCACCGCATGTCCCTGCAGGATCATCATGTCGAGCGTCACCGGCACGGTGGTCTCGAAACCGTGCATGACATTGCCGAGGGAATCGCCGACCAGAATGACGTCGCAGTGGCGATCCACCAGGGCTGCGGTATGCGCATGGTAGGACGTCAGCATCACGATCGGCTCGCCGTTCTTGCGCGCGCGGATATCCGGCGCAGTTTTGCGCTTGATGGCAGACTGAACCGACATGCTAGACTCCAACGACGGGGACGCCGATCACGACCGGATGGAACGCGAATGCGAGCGCCAGATAGGCGACGAGGCCGACCGCGATCGCGATCAGGTCGTTGCCGGGACCACCGACGGGGATCGGCGGCGCGCCGGCGTCGGAACGGGATTTCAGCGAAATGCGGTCATAGACCGCCCATGCGAGAAACGAGCCGAACAGGATGATCGAGCCGAGATCGCCGTTGGCGAGCAGATGCGCCGCAGCCCACAGCTTGATTCCCGTCAGCATCGGATGCTTCAGCGTCGTATAGATCCGGCCGCGAATGTAGGAAGCGACCACCATGATGATCGCGGGCAGCATCAGGGCCACCGTGATGTGCTTGAGCGCTATCGGCGGGTTCCAGACGTCGATCCAGCCGGTCGCGCGATATTTTGCAAAGCCCCAGATGATCAGCGCAAGGCCTGCGAACGAGACCAGCGCATAGCCGATCTTGTAACCGCCCTCGCCCGTCGCGGCGATGACCTGCACGCGCATCTTGCGCTGGATGGTGAGCGTGTGGACGCCGAAGAACAGGATCAGGCCCAGGATCAACACCAGCAGTCCCATGATGCCCTCCCGTTGCGCGGCTGGTTTGCCGTATTATCCGCGTATCATTTTAAGGGCTTGGTGCGCAATGCGCCACGCGGCCGGTCAGCTCACGGCTTCTCCACCTGCCTTCCCAGATCGCGATTGTCGACGTAGCGGATGGCAATCGGCCGCCCGGCCAGCGCACCGCCAAGCCCACCGGTGAATTTCAGAGGCTGACATGCCTGCAGCGACGCATTGATCGCCTTGAGATAGGTGGCGCGGGTATCCGCCGGGGCGCCGGCCGTGGCATATGTCACACGCGGGGTGGCGATGATCTCGCCCGAGCGCTTGAAGCTGAAGCGGACCGACATCTGCATGCCCGGCCGCGCGATGTCGGAAGGCGGCGGCGACCAGCAGGACCGCAGCGCCGCGAACAGGTCGCCGATCGTATCGAGATCGTGGTCCGGCTTCCGGTATTTCGCGGCCTGATCCTGCGGCGGCACGGTTTCGATCGTGAGTTGCAGGTTCTGGCCGTAGGGATAATCGATCTCGGGAATGCAGGGACCGTCATTGAACACGCTGCAAAACGACGGCGTGCACGGCTGGCCGTCGAGCACGCTGCAGGGGGCGTGCGAGAACGGCGTAGCGTCGATCTGGCGCCGCGACTGGGCATCGGCCGCGCCCATCCCGACGAACAGGCCGATCAGGCAGACGATGATGCGCCGAAACATGCAGCGGGTCTCCTCATGGCCGACCCAACCAAGCTGGGACGCGTATTAGCCCGCATCAAGGCTGATGGCGTTCACATCCCCGCGTTCATGGCGGACGGTTCAGGCCTTTTCGCTGGGCCAAAGCCTCGCCGTCATCGCCCGCGAAGGGCGGGAGATCCAGTATTCCAGAGACGGTAGTGATCTACGGAGAGGCCGCGGCGTACTGGGTCCCCGGCTTTCGGAGGACGACAGCGGGGGGTGGCGCGAAAAGCGAACCGCCTTACGCCTTCTTCTTCACGTCCTTGACGTTGGAGAAGGTAATGCCCTCGGCCCGTTCGCGGGTGTAGCCCAGGTAAAACTCGTTCTTGGCCATGAACACCGGGTCGCCGTCGACGTCATCGGCGATGCCCGAACCGTTGGCGGCGATGAAGGCCTCCAGCTTCTTGCGGTCGTCGGATGAGACCCATCGCGCCAGCTGGAATTCCGAGACCTCGAATTCCACCGGCAGCGAATATTCCGCGTCAAGCCGCGCTTTCAGCACGTCGAGCTGCAGCGGACCGACCACGCCGACCAGCGCCGGTGCGCCGTCGCGCGGCCGGAAGACCTGCACCACGCCCTCTTCCGACATCTGCTGCAGCGCTTCTTTCAGCTTCTTGGCCTTCATCGCGTCCGTCAGGCGCACGCGGCGGACGATTTCCGGGGCGAAACTGGGAACGCCGACGAAGGTGATGTCTTCGCCTTCGGTCAGCGTATCGCCGATCCGCAAGGTGCCGTGGTTGGGAATGCCGACGACGTCGCCGGCGAACGCCTCGTCGGCCACCGAGCGGTCCTGGGCGAAGAAGAATTGCGGGCTAGACAGGCTCATGTTCTTGCCGGTCCGCACCAGTTTCGCTTTCATGCCGCGGCTGAGCTTGCCGGAGCAGAGACGTGCAAATGCGATGCGGTCGCGGTGGTTCGGATCCATGTTGGCCTGGATCTTGAACACGAAGGCGCTCATGCGCGGCTCGGCCGCTTCGACCTTCCGCAGGTTCGAATCCTGCGCGCGCGGCGCAGGCGCAAACTTGCCAAGACCTTCCAGAAGATCGCCGACGCCGAAATTGCGCAACGCACTGCCGAAATAGACCGGCGTCAGATGGCCCTCGCGAAACGCCTCCAGTTCGAACGGCTTGCAGGCTTCAGAGACCAGCGCGAGCTCGTCCTTGATCTCGGCGACGTCGAGATTGGCGTTGCGCCCGGCGAGATTGGCGATGTCGATCTGCTCGGTCGCGCCGGTCTTGGCGCCGCCGCCTTCGAGCAGGCGCACCCCGCCATTGACGACGTCATAGGTACCGAGGAAATCGCGGCCGCGGCCGACCGGCCAGGTCATCGGCGTGGTGTCGAGTGCCAGCGTCTTTTCGATCTCGTCCAAGAGCTCGAACGTATCGCGGCTCTCGCGGTCCATCTTGTTGATGAAGGTGATGATCGGGATGTCGCGCAGCCGGCACACCTCGAACAGCTTTCGCGTCCGCGCCTCGATACCCTTGGCGGCGTCGATCACCATCACGGCGGAATCGACCGCGGTCAGCGTCCGGTAGGTGTCTTCGGAAAAGTCCTCGTGGCCCGGCGTATCCAAGAGGTTGAAGACGAGGTCCTGGAACTCGAAGGTCATGACCGAGGTCACGACCGAGATGCCGCGCTCGCGCTCGATCTTCATCCAGTCGGACCGGGTATTGCGTCGCTCGCCCTTGGCCTTGACCTGCCCTGCCAGATTGATGGCGCCGCCGAACAGCAGGAGCTTCTCGGTCAGCGTGGTCTTGCCGGCGTCCGGGTGGGAGATGATCGCAAACGTACGCCGCCGCGCCACTTCATCTGCAAGCGGCGAGCGGGACGGCGATTCGGTGACGGCAATGTCGGACATGAGGATCGAGCGTTTGGCAGGGAAAACCGGGCTAATCAAGCCTCATTTGGTGGTTGCGGAAGCAGCTCGCCAGTCCCATATCGGCAGCGGAAGGACGGCCTTCCAATTCACAGCTCATCCGCGGGGACGACCCTGCCTGGTTCGGAGGGTTGTCATGGCCTGGATCGTGTTGTTTGTCGCCGGCCTCATGGAAATAGGCTGGGCGATCGGCCTCAAATATACCGAGGGTTTCACACGGCTCGTTCCATCCGTCCTGACGCTCGCCTGCATGGCGGGCAGCATCCTCCTGCTCGGCCTTGCCCTGAAAGTGCTGCCGATCGGAACCGCTTACGCGGTTTGGACCGGCATTGGCGCGGTCGGAACCGCCATCCTGGGCATCGCCCTGTTTGGCGAGCCTGCGACCGCCGCCCGCCTCGCCTGCATCGGACTGATCGTAGCCGGCATCATCGGGCTCAAACTCGTCACCGGATCAGCGTAGCAGCAACACGGCCCAATAGGTCAGCGCCGCCACGATTCCGGAAGCAGGAATGGTGATGACCCAGGCGTAGACAATCGAACTCGCCACGTTCCAGCGGACCGCCGAGACCCGGCGCGCCGCGCCGACGCCGATGATGGAGCCGGTGATGGTGTGGGTCGTGGAGACGGGGACCCCGAGATAGGTCGCCATGAACAGGGTCGCGGCGCCGCCGGTTTCGGCGCAGAAGCCCTGCATCGGCGTCAGCTTCGTGATCCGCAGGCCCATGGTCCGGACGATCCGCCAGCCGCCCATCAGCGTGCCGAGGCCCATGGCCGCCTGGCAGGAAATCACGACCCAGAACGGGATGTTAAAGTCGGCGCCGAGGTGCCCCTGCGAATACAACAGCACCGCGATGATGCCCATGGTCTTTTGCGCGTCGTTGCCGCCATGGCCGAGCGAATAGAGCGACGCCGAGACAAACTGCAGGATGCGGAAGGCGCGGTCGACCGCGAACGGCGTCGAGCGCACCGACAGCCAGGACACGATCGCGACCAGCACCAGCGCCAGCAGAAAGCCTACCAGCGGCGACAGCACGATAGCCAGCAGCGTTTTGGAGAGACCGGTCCAGACCGCCGCTGAAATCCCGGCCTTTGCCATGCCGGCGCCGACCAGCCCGCCGATCAGCGCGTGCGAACTGGACGAGGGAATCCCGAGCGCCCAGGTGATCAGGTTCCAGACGATGGCGCCCACGAGTGCCGCGAAGATCACGGTGGCATCGACGACGCTCGGTTCGATGATGCCGGTGCCGATCGTATTGGCGACGTGCAGTCCGAAGAAGAGGAAGGCGATGAAATTGAAGAACGCCGCCCAGAGCACCGCATATTGAGGGCGCAGCACGCGGGTTGACACGATCGTTGCAATCGAATTCGCGGCGTCGTGCAACCCGTTGAGAAAGTCGAACAGCAGCGCGACCGCGATCAGAAAGATCAGAATCGGAAGACCGAGCGAGGCGTCCACTTGATTGGCCCTGCCCTATACCTGTTCGATCACGATCGAGTTGATCTCATTGGCGACGTCGTCGAAGCGGTCGGACACTTTTTCGAGGTGCTTGTAGATCTCGGCGCCGACAATGAAATCCATCGAATTGCCGCTGCGATGCTTGAGAAACAGTTCCTTCAATCCGATGTCGTGGAGATCGTCGATACGGCCCTCCAGCTTTCCGA
This sequence comes from Bradyrhizobium sp. SRL28, assembly GCF_018596315.1. Taxonomy (GTDB): domain Bacteria; phylum Pseudomonadota; class Alphaproteobacteria; order Rhizobiales; family Xanthobacteraceae; genus Bradyrhizobium. The sequence continues at coordinate 136,025 of NZ_JAHEAG010000015.1, forward strand.
TCTCCTCGGTAATGGCGGTCAGCATCGCGACGTTGTTTCCGATCGACTGCATCAGCGGCAGCGCGCGACCGACCAGATTGGCGCACTCGACCAGCAGGGTCCCGATCTCGCGCATCGGCGGCTCGAAAATGCGGACCTCGAACAGCACCACCGCCTTCGCGGTCTGCTGCATCTGATCGATCGCATCGTCCATCGCGGTGATCAGGTTCTTGATGTCGCCGCGGTCGAACGGGGTGATGAAGGTGCGTCGGACCGCAGTGAGCACCTCGCGGGTGATGCCGTCGGCGTCATTTTCGAACTGGCTGACGCGCTGGCAGAACACCGGGGTTTCGTCGCCGCCGCGCAGCATGTCCTGCAGTGCCAACGCGCCCTGCACGACCGTCTGGGCATGCCGGTCAAACAGGTCGAAAAACCGCTCCTCCTTGGGCAAAAAGGCACGAAACCAGCGCAGCATAGGTACTATCCATCGTTCAGGAACGGCCGGCCGGGCGGCCTGTCACAAAACTGTCATAGACCATTCAAAGGCAAAGCGCGCGACGGCAGGCCCCGCGAAACGGGTCATCCACCGCTTTGTGGCACCGAAAAATGCGCCAAAACCGGCAGTTTTTACAGCGATCTCCGGAAATAATGCGCGATCTCGCCGATCACGCCGCGGCGGAAGGTCAGCACGCAGGCGACGAAGATGACGCCCTGTATCACCGTCACCCACTGGCCGAAACCGGCCAGATATTGCTGCATGGCGATGATAACGAAGGCGCCGACCACCGGGCCGAACACTGTTCCGAGGCCACCGACCAGCGTCATCAGCACGATTTCGCCCGACATCGTCCAGTGCACGTCGGTGAGCGAGGCGTTCTGCGCCACGAACACCTTCAGCGAACCGGCAAAGCCCGCGATGGTCCCGGAGAGGATGAAGGCGAGCAGCTTGTACTGGTCGGTCTTGTAACCCAGCGAGATCGCGCGCTGCTCGTTCTCGCGGATCGATTTCAGCACCTCGCCAAACGGCGAGTTGATGGTGCGGTAGATCAGGAGGAATCCGCCGAGGAAGCCGGCCAGCACGACGTAGTAAAGCACTGTAGGCTTGGCGAGGTTGAAGATCCCGAACAGGTAGCCCTGCGGAATGCCCTGGATGCCGTCCTCACCGTGGGTGAACGGCGCCTGCAGATAGATGAAAAACAGCAACTGCGACAACGCCAGCGTGATCATCGAAAAGTAGATGCCCTGCCGGCGAATCGAGATGAAGCCGGTGACGACGGAGAGCGCGGCGGCGCCGGCGACGCCGACCAGAATTCCAAGCTCGGGCGTTGCGCCCCAAACCTTGAGCGCATGCGCCGTGCAGTAGCCCGCGGTTCCCAGGAACATCGCGTGGCCGAACGACAGCAGGCCGCCATAGCCGATCAGGAGATTGAACGCGCAGGCGAGCAGCGCAAAGCACAGCGCCTGCATGACGAAGAACGGATAGATGCCGGTCGCCGGCACCATGGCCAGCAGCACCGCCATCGCCGCGAACACGATCATTTCGTCGCGGACGGCCCGCGGTGATGTCGGGAGTGTGTCGTCAGTCAATGCGCTCATATCAGGCCGCCCGTCCCGTCAGTCCCGTTGGCTTCACCAGCAACACCAGCACCATCAGGACGAACACCACGGTGTTGGAAGCTTCGGGATAAAAATACTTTGTCAGTCCCTCGATCACGCCGAGCGCAAAGCCGGTAATGATCGATCCCATGATCGATCCCATGCCGCCGATCACCACCACCGCGAACACCACGATGATCAGGTCGGCGCCCATCAGCGGCCGCACCTGGTTGATCGGGGCCGACAACACGCCGGCCAGCGCGGCAAGGCCAACGCCGAGCCCGTAGGTCAGCGTGATCATCCTGGGCACGTTGATGCCGAACGCGCGCACCAGCGTCGGATTTTCGGTCGCAGCGCGCAGATTGGCGCCGAGCCGCGTTTTCTCGATCAGGAACCAGGTGGCGAGGCAGACCACGAGCGAGAACACCACCACCCAGCCGCGGTAGATCGGCAGGAACATGAAGCCGAGATTCATGCCGCCCTTCAGCTCATCGGGGATTGCGTAAGGCAACCCGGAAGAGCCGAAATAATTCTGGAACACGCCCTGCACGATCAGCGCGATGCCGAACGTCAGCAGCAATCCGTAGAGATGGTCGAGGCCGGAGAGCCATTGCAGCATGGTCCGCTCCAGGATCATGCCGAAGATGCCGACCACGATGGGTGCGATGATCAGCGCCGGCCAATAGCCGATGCCGGCGAGGTTCAACAGAAAATACGCGCAGAAGGCGCCCATCATATAGAGCGCGCCATGAGCGAAATTGATGATGTTGAGCATGCCGAAGATCACGGCGAGCCCGAGACTGAGCAGCGCGTAGAACGATCCGTTGATCAATCCCACCAAAAGCTGGGCGTAAAGAGCTTGCATCGGTTTCGCACTCAATCTCGTTTATGACGCAAATCGCATTGTGACGCGAGAAGACGCCCGCCGGCACTGCGCCGGCGGGCCGTCGTTGTTACTTCTTTACCAGCGGACAGGCGCTTTCCGAAAGCGGCCGGAAGGCCTGGTCACCCGGGGTGGTCCCGATCAGCTTGTAATAGTCCCACGGTCCCTTCGAGTCCGCGGGCTTCTTGACCTCGAACAGGTAGGCCGGATGAATCTTGCGGCCGTCGACGCGGATCGTGCCCTTGCCGAACAGCGGGTCGTCGGTCGGCAATTCCTTCATTTTGGCGACAACTTTGGCGCCGTCATGCGGATTGCCGCTCATCGCCTCGAGCGTCTTGAAATAGTGGATCAGGCCCGAATACACACCGGCCTGCACCATGGAAGGCATCGCCTTGTTCTTCATGCGCTCGGAGAAGCGCTTGGAAAACGCGCGGGTGCCGTCGTTCAGGTCCCAGTAGAAGGTTTCCGTGAAGCTGAGGCCCTGCGCCACCTTCAGGCCCAGCGAATGCACGTCGGTGATGAACAGCAGAAGACCGGCAAGCTTCTGGCCACCGGCGACGATGCCAAATTCAGACGCCTGCTTGATGGTATTCGTGGTGTCGCCGCCGGCGTTCGCCATGCCGACGATCTTGGCCTTGGACGCCTGCGCCTGCAGCAGGAACGAAGAGAAGTCCGACGAATTCAGAGGGTGCTTGACCGTGCCGATAACCTTGCCGCCCGACTTCACCACGACCGCCGTGGTGTCGCGCTCGAGCGCGTGGCCGAACGCGTAGTCCGCGGTCAGGAAGTACCAGGTGTCGCCGCCGGCTTTCACCAGCGCCTGCCCGGTGCTGTTGGCGAGCATGTAGGTGTCGTAGACCCAATGAATAGTGTTCGGCGAGCATTGGGCATTGGTGAGGTCCGACGTCGCCGCGCCGGTATTGATCATGACGGCGTTCTTTTCCTTCACCAGATTGTTGACCGCCAGCGCAACGCCGGAGTTCAGCACATCCATGAAGATGTCGACCTTTTCAACGTCGATCCATTGACGCGCGATGGTGGTGGCTATGTCGGGCTTGTTCTGGTGGTCGGCGGAGATGATGTCGATCTTCCAGCCCTTGCCCGCGAGGCCCGAATCCTCGACCGCCATCTGAGCGGCGAGCGTGGAGCCCGCGCCGCCGAGGTCGGAGTAAAGCCCGGAATTGTCGGTGAGAACGCCGATCTTGACGTTCTTGTCCTGTGCCAGGGCGCCGCCTGCGGCAAACGCCAGGGCAGTGCCGAGGAAAAGAGCTGAAATGCGATGTTTCATATTGTCTCCATTAATCCTGAGTGCAGTCGCAGTAACGATCAGACGCCGAGATAGGTGTGGAGCTTGTCCATGTTGGCCGACAGCTCCGAATTCGCAAACCCGTCGATGACCTTGCCGTGCTCGACGATGTAGTAGCGGTCGGCCACCGTCGAGGCGAAGCGGAAATTCTGCTCGACCAGCAGGATGGTGAAGCCTTCCGACTTCAGCCGCGCGATGGTGTGGCCGATCTGCTGGATGATGACGGGCGCGAGACCCTCGGTCGGCTCGTCCAGCATCAGGAAGCGCGCGCCGGTGCGCAGGATTCTGGCGATCGCGAGCATCTGCTGCTCGCCGCCCGAAAGCTTGGTGCCCTGGCTGTTGAGGCGCTCCTTCAGGTTCGGAAACAGCTCGAAGATCTGGTCGAGCGACAGCCCGCCGCTGCGCACGATCGGCGGCAGCAGCAGGTTTTCGCGCACGTCGAGGCTGGCGAAAATGCCCCGCTCCTCGGGACAGAACGCGATGCCCATCCGGGCGATCCGGTCGGACGAGGCGCGGATGATGTCTTCATTGTTGAAGCGGATCGAGCCGGTGCGCTTGCCGATAATTCCCATTACCGACTTCAGCGTCGTGGTCTTGCCGGCGCCGTTGCGGCCGAGCAGCGTGACCACCTCGCCGGCCTTCACATTGAAGTTGATGCCGTGAAGGATGTGGGATTCGCCGTACCAGGCCTGCAGGTCGGAAACGGAAAGAATTTCCGCGCCCCCCGGTTTGGCGGCAGCTTCGGCCATTTTCAACTCAGGCATGACCGGCCCCCAGATAGGCTTCCTGGACGCGCTCGTCCTTGGACAGTTCGGCATAATTGCCTTCGGCCAGCACCTGCCCGCGCGTCAGCACCGTAATGATATCGGACAGGTTGGCGACCACGGAGAGATTATGTTCGACCATCAGAATGGTGTACTTCGCCGAAATGCGCTTGATCAACGCCGCGATCTTGTCGATGTCTTCATGGCCCATGCCGGCCATCGGCTCGTCGAGCAGCATCATCTCGGGGTCGAGCGCCAGCGTCGTCGCGATCTCCAGCGCGCGCTTGCGCCCATAAGGCATCTCGACCGCGGGCGTGGTGGCAAACTCGCTCAGGCCCACATCGTTGAGAAGCTCATGCGCGCGGCCGTTGAAGCGGTCGAGCACGCTCTTGGAACGCCAGAAATCGAACGAAGCGCCGTGCTGGCGCTGCAAGGCGACGCGGACGTTCTCCAGCGCCGTCAGGTGCGGAAACACCGCTGAAATCTGGAACGAACGCACCAGCCCGAGGCGGGCCACGTCGGCCGGCGCCATCGCGGTGATGTCCTGCCCCTTGTAAAGGATCTGGCCTGCCGACGGCCTCAAGAACTTGGTCAGCAGGTTGAAGCATGTCGTCTTGCCGGCGCCGTTCGGCCCGATCAACGCATGAATACTGCCGCGGCGCACCTTGAGAGCGACATCGCGAACGGCGAAGAAACCCGCGAACTCCTTGGTCAATCCGTGGGTTTCGAGAATGAACTCATCAGCCAAACAAATTTCCCCCGTCAGCCGTCTCCGCGAGTTCGCTCGCGCGCGGCCAATTTTTCCCTGTTCAGGCAGGCTCTGCCGGACGTCCTGGAATCCGTCCCGCGCCCGCCGCCTCCGGGCCGGAATATGCCGTCAACGGTATGGGTTAGGCAAGGTGGAAAGCTGCCACGGGGAAAACGCGCGTGCCGGTTCCGGATGCGCCATAAGTCGAATTGCGCCGGCTGGCCGGTCCGGCTGGCCCGCCGTCCGCGCTCAGCCGCGATCTTCTCGCCGGCAAGCCATCGTTAACGGTGTTCTGCTGCAATCAGACGCTTTCATACAATATTTCCGCCGAGAGCGCATCATCGCGCGATTTAGATAGTCAGGAATTGCCGCCTTGGAATTTCAAAGCGCCGGACCGTCGGTCGTCAAATCGATCAAACAGCGCGACCTGCTGAACACCTGGCTGCGGCAATACGCCCGCGACCAGTCGATACCGCGCATGTCGGAATACCAGCCGGCACGGATCGAGGACGAACTTCCTGACCTGGTATTATACACCGTCGATACCAGCACGCAGCCGCCACGCCTGACTATCCAGAGCGACGGCACGCGGATGTCGACCGCTTATGGGAATACCGGCAAGGGCCGCTATCTCGACGAGTATCTGGGCGCAAGGCTCGCTCCGATCGTGATGCCGGTCTATCATGAATGCATCGCGCGCCGCCTTCCCGCCTATACCATCGCCACTATCGATGACATCTACGGGCGAATCGTCGCCTATGAGCGGCTGTTGCTGCCGTTCTCCGACGACGGCAGCGTTACCCACATCATCGCTTCCCTGAAGACCATCAGCGAGGACGGCGGCTTCGAGATCAAGAACCTGATGCGCGGAAACGACAAGCTGCCGGTGCCGAAGCTGCGCACCATCATCGACCGCGATCTCTTCCATCGCGCGCCGGGCCGCATTCCGTCCGGCGATGAACTCGAATTCAATTAAGCCGCCATGCAATTCGAAAGTGCCGATCCTTCGGTCGTCAAATCGATCAGGCAGCGCCATCTCCTGAACGAATGGCTGCGCGCGGCCGGCAAGCAGCGGCTGATGCCTCTCCTCCGGGATTTTCACCTGGATCGCATCGACGACGAGATGGTCGACATGATGGGATATGACGTTGTCGGCGATGGCGACGACGCACGTTTCCTGATCACGCATCAAGGCGCCAGGCTGGCAACCACCTACGGCAACGAGCGCATCGATCCCGCCGAACGGCCGCGCTTTCTCGACGAGAAAGTCGGGCCCGAGCGATATGCCAACGTTGTCGATCTTTATCGCACCTGCCTTCGGCACAAGCGGCCGGTCTATTCGATCTCGACGGTGCAGGACGCCGACGGCAAGGAGGTGTCCTACGAGCGGCTGCTGATGCCGTTCGGCAGCGGAGAGGCCGTCCAGCAGATCGTCGGCTCCTTCAAGAGCATCAGTATTGAAGGCGGCTTCAAGATCACCAATCTCATGGGCCTGAGGCCGAAAGCCGAGCCCGCGATTCTGGTTAGAGCAATCATCGATCGCGCTTTCGTACCGGCTCAAGCAGGCTCGCATTCATCCAGCGAAGTTATCGAGCTCGACTAAAGCGTTTTCCAGCGAAGCATGCCCTCGGACTTGATCCGAGGGTGGAGGTCGGTTCGCGGCAAGAAAACGCGTCAAACCAGGAATCCAGAGCCCCGGTCCGATTCAATCGGAACGAAATGGCTTAGGCCTTGCGCCCACGCGATTTGGACGGCACTTCCTTGCCGTAGACGTCCGGCTTGAATCCGACCAGCAATTTGCCGCCGAGGTCGAGCACCGGGCGCTTGATCATCGAGGGCTGCGCCAGCATCAGGGCCAGCGCCTTGCGCTCGTTCAGGCCTTCCTTGTCGCCGTCCGGCAGCTTCTTGAATGTCGTGCCCGCGCGGTTGAGCAGCGTTTCCCAGCCAACTTCGTCGGACCATTGCTTGAGCTTGTCCTTGGCGATGCCGGCAAGCTTGTAGTCGTGAAAGTCGTAAGCCACGCCGTGATCGTCAAGCCAGGCGCGCGCCTTCTTCATGGTGTCACAGTTCTTGATGCCATAGATGGTGATGGGTTTTGTCATTCTGTCCCGCCAAATTGATCCGTTACCGCTTACGCCGCACCCCGCTCGAGCGCCTCACCCAGTTCGATCGGATTCGCCATCGTCTCGTGCAGCTTGTCTTTGTCAAGTTCACCTTCCGAGCGGCTGATGACGATGCAGGCGACGCCGTTGCCGATGAGATTGGTTAGCGCCCGGCATTCGCTCATGAACTTGTCGATGCCGACAAGGATGGCGATCGACTGGATCGGTATGTCGGGGACGATCGAAAGCGTCGCCGCAAGCGTGATGAAGCCCGCCCCCGTGACGCCGGAGGCTCCCTTCGAGGTGATGATGGCAATGCCGAGAATGCCGAGCTCCTGCCAGATCGTCAGGTGGGTGTTGGTCGCCTGCGCCAGGAACAGCGTCGCCAACGTCATGTAGATATTGGTGCCGTCGAGATTGAAGCTGTAGCCGGTCGGAACGACAAGGCCGACCACCGGCCGCGACGCGCCTAAATGCTCCATCTTTTGCATCAACTGCGGCAGAACGGATTCCGAGGATGAGGTGCCGAGCACGATCAGCAGTTCGTCCTTGATATAAAGGATGAAGCGAATGATCGAGAAGCCCGAGAGCCGCGCGATCGAACCAAGAACGATCAACACGAACAGAATGCTGGTCAGATAGAAGGTCGCGATCAGCGCGAACAAATTCCACAGCGAAGTGAGGCCGTAGGCGCCGACGGTGAACGCCATCGCGCCGAAGGCGCCGAGCGGTGCCAGGCGCACAATCATGCGGATGATGCGAAAGAACATCTTCGCAGCCTGATCCACGGCCTGAGAGATCGGCTCGCCGGCCTTGCCCAGAAATGCGATGGCAAAGCCTGACAGGATCGACACCAGCAGGACCTGCAGCAGGTCGCCGCGGGCGAGTGCGCCGAAATAGCTGTCGGGAATGATCGCAAGCAGATGCGCGATGATACCCTCTTCCTTCGCCTTGGTAACGTAAGTCGCAACGGAATTCGGATCGATCGTCGCCGGGTCGATGTTGAAGCCACGGCCGGGCTGTAGGATTTTGCCGACGATGAGGCCGACCGCCAGCGCCACCGTCGAGACAACCTCGAAATAGATCAGCGCCTTCAGTCCGACGCGGCCGACACGTTTCAGATCACCCATCGACGAAATGCCGTGCACCACTGTGCAGAAGATTACCGGCGCAATCATCATCTTGATCAGGGCGATGAAGCCGTCGCCGAGCGGCTTCAGTTCCTTGCCGAGATCGGGAAAGAAACGGCCGACCAGGACGCCAAGCGCGATCGCGATCAGGACTTGAATATAGAGGATTTTGTACCAGGGCTGATGACGCGCGGCGGGACGGGCGGCGGTTTCGGTAGCCATGGGATTGCTCCGGGCGGGAGGATCAGCATGGAATAGAGCGAGACGGCAGGACAATCACATTCATGTGGCGTGATGCCATCAGCTCATTTGCGCCGCCGATTTCGCCGCGAGCAGACCGATTTTTTGCAGAGCCCGCCAGCGAATCTATCATAGACTGGCGCGTCACTCGCTTCCCGGACGACCGATGGAATTCACCCTGCTGTTTCTGGCCACGGCCATCGTGATGCTGATCGCCTGGCGCGGTCCACGCCCATTGGCGCTAGCCCTGTTTGGGGCCGTCCTGATCGCGTGCGTCGCCACCTATCTGCACCACGCGACCGATACGCTGAAACTGTCGTTCTGAGGGACGCATGAACCAGACGAGCGCCAATACGCTGAATGCACTCAGCCTCTACGCGGTGGCGCTGGTGCTCGCGGCCGCCTATGCGGCGCAGTTCATCCTGCATGAGCTGCCCTGTCCGCTCTGCCTGCTGCAGCGCATCCTGTTCGCGGCGCTGGCCGTCGGACCGATCCTCAATATCCGCTTCGGCCCCCGCCCCAGCCACTATGCGATGTCGCTGCTGGCGGCGGTCGCAGGCGCGGTGGCGTCAACCCGGCAGGTGCTGCTGCACATTATGCCTGGCGACGCCGGCTATGGTTCGGCGTTGCTCGGCTATCATTATTACACCTGGGCGCTGATCGGCTTCATCACCGCCATCGTCCTTGTTGCCGCCGTGATGCTGTTCGACCGGCAGTTCGAAGAGGACAAAGCCGTCCTGCCGGCCACCGGCGGCGCCTTCGCGCAGACAGCGGTGTGGCTCGTGATCGCGCTGACGGCGGCGAACGTGGTAACGACGCTTTTGGAATGCGGCTTTGGGGCATGCGCCGATAACCCGGTTGTATATGAGTTGCTCAAACGGGGAGTGTAGCGGTTTGCCGACCTGAACAGAATCGCCGCCACCAGCATCAGTTCCTGGCGTAAGACTCCAGGTACTCGGCTGATGGTGGAATCGGCGTGATCACATCGATCAATACGCCGTTGGGATCTTCAGTGATGAAGTGCCGCTGACCGAAGGGCTCATCGCGGAGCGGAAGCAGGATAGGCAGCCCGGCTGCACGAAGCCTGCCATAGACCTCATCGACGTCTTGAACTTCAAAATTGATCAGAACACCGCGCGCAGAGCCGCGCGCTTTCGCGGGGATCGTGTCGTGATCGCCTGCCAGGATCGCCAGGGCAACGTTCTCTTGCACTTTCGATTGCAGATGTACGTACCAGTCCGCCTCGAACGCCGGCTCGAAATCAAAGTGCGTTCGATAAAATGCCGAGGTCGCGGCGACATTGTCGACCATCAGTACCGGGTAATAGCTCGTGATCTGCATCCTTGTTCTCCGCGGCTAAAAAACATACAGTCTGTATGCAGACATAAACATACAGGCTGTATGCATGCAAGTGATAAAAGGACGCAGGAGCAACATCGACCGCAGCGCGACCACTCGTGGGAGGGTGCTTGAAGCGGCGAAGACGCTTTTTATCGCAAAAGGATATGCCGCCACCGGAACCCCCGAGATTGCCGCGCAAGCGGGAGTGACGCGGGGTGCGCTCTACCACCATTTCGAGGACAAAAGGGCCCTCTATCTCGCCTTGGTCGAGGCTGAGTCCGCCGCTGTTGCCGCCGAGATCGAGGACGCGGCTTCGGCGACAGACGCTCCGATGCAGATGCTCCATACGGGCGCTTCTGCGTACTTGCGCGCGATGCAGAAGGAAGGACGAACACGCCTGATCCTGATCGAAGCGCCAGCCGTTCTGGGTTTTGAGACCGTGGATGCCATCGACGCCAAACATAGCCGCCGAACTTTGTTGGAAGGCCTGGAAGCGGTGATCCGCCCCTCCCCTGAAACCTCGCTCATCGCCGTGGCCAATATCATCTCTGCGGCCTTCGACCGGGCGGCTATCGCCATCGCTGCAGGCGGCAACTTTTCCGACTACGACATGGCGCTGAAGCAACTGATGGATGGCCTTGTCGCCGAGAGGTTGACTTCGAACGGCCATCGGCCCGCGTGAAAGGCATTTCACTCGCGCGCTGAACGATGTTAACCGCCGCTTGTGGAAGGTGCGGCGGCATCCAGTTGCTCACGGCCGCTTCGGAATCTCGAGTCCGCGCTGCACCGCCGGCCGGGCGAGACCGCGTTCCAGCCATACCGGCACCTGCTTCAGCGTATCGAACGCGACGAGATCGCGCGCACCGTAGAAGCCGATCAGGTTACGCACCCAGCCGAGCATGGAAATGTCGGCAATGGTATATTCATCGTCCATGATCCATTGCCGTCCGGCAAGCCGCGTCTCCACCACGTCCAGCAGGCGCTTCGACTCGGCGACGTAACGCTGGAGCGGCCGCTTGTCCTCATATTCCTTGCCGGCGAATTTGTGGAAGAAGCCGACCTGCCCGAACATCGGCCCGATGCCGCCCATCTGAAAGTGCAGCCACTGGATGGTCTGGTATCGTCGCGCCGGATCGGCTGGCAGAAGCTTGCCGGTCTTGTCAGCGAGATATTGCAGGATCGCCCCGGACTCGAACAGCGGCAGCGGCTTGCCGCCAGGCCCATCCGGATCGAGGATGGCCGGGATCTTGCCGTTCGGATTCAGCGACAGGAATTCGGGCGTCTTCTGGTCGTCCTTGTTGAAGTCGACCAGATGCACCTCGTAGGGTAATCCGATCTCTTCCAGCATGATCGAGACCTTGACGCCGTTCGGCGTCGGCAGCGAATAGAGCTGGAGGCGGTCGGGATGTTTGGCGGGCCAGCGTTTGGTGATCGGGAAGGCGGAGAGATCGGACATCGAAACTCGTTTTGCATGGTTGTTGTTGCGCGGCTAATGTACGGCTGATGCCGCATATAACAAGGGCCCGCGCCGTTCATGACCGATCAACCGTCTCCGGCGAAGCTCGGCCTCACTGATGAGGAGCTTGCGACTCATCCGACCATGTTCGCGGTCGATGCATGTAAGGATCAGGTCGTCGTCGTAACGGGCGGCGCCGGCGGCATCGGGCGGGCGATCGCCTGGCTGTTCGCGCGGCTGGGCGCGCATGTCGCCGTGGTCGGGCGCGACGGAGGCAAGCTCGATGCGCTCGTGGCCCAATTGGCGGGCCGCGGTCTCAAGGCATCCGCGCATGTCGCCGATATCAGGGAGCCCGATGCGGTCAGCGCCCTCTTCGACACGATCTGGGCCGCGCATGGCCGCGTCGACGGCCTCATCAACAGCGCCGGCGGACAATTTCCGCAGGCTGCGATCGATTTTTCGGTGAAGGGCTGGAATGCCGTCATCAACACCAATCTGAACGGCACCTGGTACATGATGCAGGCCGCCGCGCAGCGCTGGCGCGACCACAAGCATCCCGGCAGCATTGTCAACATCGTGGTCGTGACGACACACGGCCTCTACGGCATAGCCCACACCATCGCGGCGCGAAGCGGCGTGATCGGGCTCTCGCGCGCAGTCGCGGTCGAATGGGCTCCCTTGAACATCCGGGTCAACTGCGTGGCGCCCGGCGCGATCGAAACCGAAGGCTGGAACGTCTATTCGCCGGAAGCCCGCGCCGCCTACCCGCGCTCGAACCCGATGATGCGCGTCGGCTCGCCATGGGACGTCGCCGAGGCCAGCGTCTTCCTCGCCGGACCATCCGCGAAGTTCGTGACCGGTGAAACGCTGACAGTAGACGGCGGCGGCCAGCTCTGGGGCGAGACCTGGACCACGGGCAAGCCGGCGTACTTCAGCGGCGACGATAATTGAGCCGCTGAAGGCCTTTCCTCATGCCCCGCTATCGCCTTGTCATTTTCGACTTTGACGGCACGCTGGCCGACTCGCTCCCGTGGTTTCGCGCGTCCTTTCACGACATGATCGCGCGGTTCAACCTCGCGCCCGTTCCCGCCGAGGAAATGGAGGGGTTGCGCGGCCTGTCCGCCCGCGAAATCATGACACGGCTCAACGTATCCACATGGCAACTGCCGGCCATCGTCAGCGACATGCGAAAGCGCAAGCTCGCCGCCGCAAGCGAGATATCGCTGTTCTCTGGCATCCCGGCCATGCTGACCGACCTGCAAGGCCTCGACATCAAGACCGCCATCGTCAGTTCCGACAGCGAAGCCTCCGTCCGGCAAGTACTCGGCCCCGCTATTAGCCTGATCACCCGCTTCGACTGCGGTGCGGCGGTGTTCGGCAAGCACTGGAAATTTCGACGCGTCGCACGAAAGCTTGGAGCGAAGCCCTCGGAGACGATCTGCATCGGTGACGAGATCCGCGACATCGAGGCAGCCAGAGCCGCCGACATGGATTCCGGCGCGGTGGCTTGGGGCTATGCACTTCCGAGCGCACTGCAGGCGGCGAGACCGACGCATCTGTTCAATTCGATCGAGGAGATGATGCAGCGGCTCACCATGACGAAATAATACGTCGCGGAATGCCCGCTGGATAACACTGCTAATTACCTGTCATACCCACAGAGGCCATCGTACGAGGTGCTCGTGGCCGTTCAAGCTGCGGACGAGTACGAACTCCGTAACCGTCCAGCCAATCGGTTCGATTGGATATTCGTCTACGCTAAGCGCGTCATACAACAACGTGACGTGTGGCGTGAAATTCGTGTTGGCCAGCCGCCTCAACCCTCTTCGCGTCATCGCGGCGCCGAGCATTTGCCGAAACGACTGTAGCCGGCGCAATCCTTTCTCTCCGACCAGTACGAACGGGCGATTGCCGGGCCGCCCCTGAAAGCTTGCCGTGCGATCGAACGAGACCTCGAATGGCTCGGTTCGCACATCCATGGCCGCCTCCCACGCGGCGCAAAGCCCTCAGGCAACCCGCTGAGAGCGAACAGCGAAACGTGCAGCCGCTCAGGCGCAATGAGCTTGCCGTCGAAATGATGCGCGCGCTTGAGTACGCGTGCCAATTGGTGAATTCGCTCTGCCGTGCCTGCATCGGGAATAGCCGCGAGGAATAATCGGGCACTACTACGGCTTGCAAACTCGTCCATGATAGACTAGAACAGATCATGAACATCTAGTTGTAGCAATACTAAAACGCAACCGATTTCATGGATTCTCGCAGGCTCACAGCACACATCCATAATGCGCCGACGACACGAGCCGGATGTACTTGTCGTGCACCGATCCCGGCCGTACCGCGGCTAATGAGGCAGGCGCGCGCCAGTCGGCCATGCGGCGGGCGATCTCTTCCGCTGGCACTTCGAGGTTCACGGCACGGGCGGTCGGATCGATCACGATCGTATCGCCGTCGCGCACCGCGGCGATCGGGCCGCCGCGCGCGGCTTCCGGGGAGACGTGGCCGATCAGGATGCCGTGCGACACGCCGGAAAAGCGGCCGTCGGTGATCAGCGCCACATCCTCGCCGAGGCCCCGCCCCTGCAACTGGATCGTCAGCATCACCATTTCGGGCATGCCGGGTCCACCAACCGGGCCGACATTGCGCACCACGATGACGTTGCCCGACACGATCTCGCCGGCGCGGATGGCGGCCATCGTATCGGCTTCGGATTCGAAGACGCGCGCAATGCCACGAAACTGACCCTTCTCGAGCGCCTTGCCCGACAGCTTGAGCAAACAACTCTCCGGCGCCAGATTGCCTTTGAGGACGCTGATGTGATTGTTCGCCGGCGCGATTGGTTTCGACACCGGAAAAACGATCTCCTGCGGCGGCATCTGCTCCAGTGTCGGCACATCGGCGAGATTTTCCGCCAGCGTCTTGCCGGTCGCCGTCATGACGTCGCCATGCAGAAGGCCCGCGCGAAGCAATTCCTTCATCACAACCGGCACGCCGCCGATCGCATGGAGGCTTCCCATCGCGAACGGGCCATGCGGCTGCAGATTGGCCAGCAGCGGAACGCGCTCGCCGACCTCCTGGATGCGCTCGATCGTGATCGGCACCTGGGCCTCACGCGCCACCGCGAGCAGATGCAGATACATGTTGGTCGAACCGCCCATGGCATAGACGGTGGTGATCGCGTTCTCGAACGCCCGCTCGGTCATGATGTCGCGCGGCCGGATGCCGGCCTCCATCAGCCGGTACAGCGCATCGACCGAGGCGTGCGCCTGCGCGCGGACGTCGGCGTGAATGTCGCTGCCCGCGTTGTAGTCGGCGGGATGCGAAGCGCCGCGTGGCAGCATCATGCCAATCGCTTCCGCAATCGTGCTCATGGTGTTGGCCGTAAACATCGCGCCGCAGGTACCGCTGCCGGGCATCACGTTGCGCTCGACTTCCAGCAATTCCTCGCCGGAAAGCCGGCCGGACTCGTTGGCGGCGCGCGCCTCGGCGTAATCGAGGATCGTGATGTTGTTGCCCTTGGCGGCCCATGCCCCGAACGAGACGCGGCCCGGCGTGCCGGTGCCGGGATAGAGCACGAGCCCGAAGGCATTGGTGCGCGCGAGTGGCATCAGCGCGGCCGCACCGGTCTTGTCGCAGCCGGAAATCACGATCATGGCGTCGCCATGGTGCGCGTAGTGACCGATCTCGAAGCAGTCGGCGACGACGTCGCGCGAGGCGAGGCTGTAGCCTGCCGTCGGCGTGCCCTGCGTCAGGGCATCCGACACCGCCGGCGCACCGACGATCAGCCCCTGCCCGCCGCGCTCCGCCAGGAGTTCGACCAGCAGATCGGTGATGGCGCGCACGCGATTATTGCAGCGATGGGCATTGGTGTAGGCGCTGGCTATCGTCACCACCGCGTTGGTCTGCGCGGCACGATCCGGATCGAATCCGGCGGCGCGCAACTCCACCCGCCCCCGCTTCCAATAAGTGCTGCTGTCTTGCGTCGTCATGGGGGGCTCCAGGTCTTCTGGTTGATCGCGGATTCGGCGTTCGGCCTGATTGGCGCTAAACGAATTTAGCCAGTCTTGTTTAGCCGGTCTTGCCGTCGTCGAAACTCACAATCACGGCGGCGTTCGCGATGATGATGGAGTCGCTTCCGCTCTCGGCCGGCACTTCCAGCCCGCCCTTGACCGCCGTCACGTTCACGGTGCCATACGGCAGTTCCTTGGCAACAGCCGCAGTGTCGACCCCGCTCGGGTCCGGCACCGCGACGGTGACCTCGACGAACATGTCGTTGGCGGTCTTCCCCAGCATCCTGAAGAAGCCGAGGCTGGAGTGGCGGATGGCGTCGGAAACGGCGCGCTTGGCGGCCTTGGTGGCGTCGCGGCCGTGAACGTCGACGCCCATGCCCATTTCGGTGATACAGCGCACGCGTGCCATCGGGCTTCCTTCGATCGTTTGAGTGAGCGAGAGATACCAGCCGTCCGCGATTCACGCGAGCGACCAGCGAGGCGCAGGCCCCGGATCATCGATATTACGACGAGTAGCGCGAAGAAGTGAAGCCGGTAGCATGGAAGCGCAGGTTCTCGCGCGACAGCTGGTCGAGAGATGTTACGCCCATCAGCTTCATGCCGCGTTCGATCTCGATCCGCATCTGCTCAAGCGCACGTTCTACCCCGGCCTGGCCAGCAGCAGCCAGAGGGAAGAGATAATAGCGGCCGACGCCCACTGCCTTGGCTCCGAGCGACAGAGCCTTGAGTACGTGAGTCCCGCGCTGCACGCCGCCGTCCATGATGACGTCGATCCTATCGCCTACCGCGTCGACAATCTCCGCCAGTTGGTCAAAGGCGCTGCGCGAACCGTCAAGCTGCCGACCGCCGTGGTTGGAAAGCACGATCCCCGTGCAGCCGATCTCCACTGCGCGTCTGGCGTCTGCGGCCGACATGATACCCTTGAGGCAGAACTGCCCACCCCAGTGCTGCACCATCTCAGCCACGTCGTCCCAATTCATCGACGGGTCAAGCATCTCGGTGAAGTAGCGACTGATGGACATGGTGCCACTACCCATGTCGACATGGGTGTCGAGCTGCGGCAGCTTGAAGCTTTCATGCGTGAAATAGTTGATCGCCCAAGCCGGCTTGATCGCGAACTGCGCCATACCAGCCAGATTCAGCTTGAACGGGATGGCGAAGCCGGTGCGCTTGTCACGCTCCCTGTTGCCGCCGGTGATGCTGTCAACGGTCAGCATCATGACCTCTACACCGGCCTGCTTGGCGCGATTCATCATCTCGCGGTTCAAGCCGCGATCCCTGTGGAAATAGAACTGATAAACCTGCGGAGCGCCGCTGATCTTGCGCGCTTCTTCGAGGCTTACGGTGCCGAGTGAGGAAACGCCGAACATGGTGCCGTATTTGCCAGCGGCCGCCGCCACCGCGCGCTCGCCTTGGGGATGGAACAATCGCTGCAGCGCCGTCGGCGAGCAATAGACCGGCATGGCTAGCCTCTGACCCATGATCGTCACCGACATGTCCACATCGGTCACGCCGCGCAGCACGTTCGGCACCAGGTCGCAATCTTCGAAGGCTCGTGTATTGCGGCAATGCGTGACTTCGTCGTCGGCCGCACCGTCGATGTAGTTGAAAATCGGTCCGGGAAGGCGCTGCTTGGCCATTCGGCGAAAATCGTGGAAGTTGTGGCAGTTTTTCAGACGCATCTCATTTTCTCAGTTGGTACGCATGCCGCGGAGCTCTTTCTTGTCGTTTTGGCTGGAGTACCAATCTTGCGCCTGCTTATCATACAATTTGGGGGGCATCTTACTTCCGCTTGCCGCGCCTAGCGATGCACAGCAGGAAGAATAGCGATTCTTCAGCCCCATATCGTGGCATATACCGCCAGCGACAGCAGCATGCTTCCCCCGCTGGTGGCGAGCTTGCCCAACTTGAGGCCGGAGAAGAGACGGAGAAAGAGTGCCTTCACACCGCGCCGTCGGCCGCATCGCTGCGCGGTTTGCGACGGAAGAACTTCAGCATGCCCGCACCCACCACCGCCAGGCCGATGAGGATGACCTTGGCGAATTTGAGTACAAACGCGGCCACCAGCGCAAACAGACCAAGCTTCTTGGCCGCAACGCCGCCGACCAGCGCCATCAGACCATATTCCGCGATGCGATCGGTAGAGGCGCTGAAGTCCTCGTAGCGCTTGCCGACATTGTAAGCGAGATCGCCGAGCAGCTCATGGGCCACCGCCTTGTCGCCGGCGATGCGCTCCGAGTTCGACAGCAGATTGAGGCTGAAATAACCGTCGCGCCCCAACGCGTAGGTATTGTAATTGATGCTCTTGGCCGCGTTGTCCGCCTCGCCCTTGTCCTTGGCGAGCAGTGACCAGACCAGACGATTGGTCGGGGCATCGTAACTCGGCGGCTGCACCCATCCAATCACCTGCATCTCGGGAAATCCGCGCGCGATGCGGTCCTTGTTCGTCTCCTCCACCCCGTCCTTAAGATTCTTCAGGAGATCGTCGGCATTCCAGTTCTTGGCATCATCATCCTTGATGTAGCCTTCCTTGATGTAGCGGATCACCACGATCCAGCCGTCATTCGGCCCCGTGCCGACGACAAGGCCGATGAAGCCTGCATCGTTGACGACGTTGCCGAGCGCCCGCAAGACGCGGGCGCCTTCGGCCTGCGGCACGAAGAAATGATTGGCCGGAAGCTTCAGCGTGGCCTGGTCGATCAGGGTAACATCCTTGGGCCCGCCGACGCCTGCCGCGCTGGCGGCCTGCCAGGCGGCAACCAATTCCGCCTTTCGCGAGGCTTCGCTCGGCGGGGATGCCTGAGCGAACGCCGGCAGCGACCCAAGCACGACCAACAACACGACGACGGCGAAAATCACCCTTTGCACCCGAACTCTCCCGGACTATTGCCTTTGAGGGATCGGATGGCACCAACAACTGCAAATAGCAATACTGAACGACATATCGCTCAGCTTACCCGGAAAAAATGGCCGCGAACTGGATGAAGCACCTCACGCTACGCCGGGCAGCCATACCGCCAATGCGAAACGGGCTGCCAGCAATGCTGCCTGATCCCCCATCGTCCTGCTTAAACCAGAGCTTTGTGTAATCTCATTGAAAGGCAAATCTTTGCCGTGAGCGCCCGGCGCGCTGATGGCCTCACCCCACGCATTCACCGCGGCGGCATCTTGTCGAATTCCGGCGCGGCCTTGTTAGGACTGACGGAATCGACCTCGCCGGCCGGAGATCAGCTTCAGCCAGGGCGGCAGATGAAAGGCGCTCATCAGCAGATACATCGGGACCATTCCGGTCAGTGGTGACGCGCTTGCTGTCGAACACAGCGGCGATCCGCCACCAAGCACAGCGGTCAGCAGCGCCATGATCGCAAACGTCGGCGCCGCCGCGAGATATAGCCAATCGGCTGCGCCTGTCGCCGCGGCGCTGCCATTTTCATGACGGATCGCGCCGGAGCCGCATCCGCCGGTACGAGCCTCGCTCACGTCTTATCTCCTGCTGTGAAGTGTAGTTGCATATCCGAAGCCCGCTCCCGCGCCGGCCGTACGCCAGCGCGCGAGCGCGTCTGGCTCACGACTTCGCGCCAGCCTGCTTGTTCCGGAACGCAGCCTCTCCGGCGTCCGACACCTCGACCCACCTCTTGTCGGGCGCTGCGCCTTCGACGTAGCTGTCGTGCCAATTCCACCACTTGTAGGTCGGGGTCTGCGGATAGCCTTCGGGAGAATCCTCCCACTCCTCCTGGCGCCCGAGCGGCGTGATGTCGAGGTAGTTCCAGGTGCCCCCCATCTGCTCGTCGCCGCGGTTGTTGAGGAAGTAGGTTCGGAAAATTCTGTCGCCGTCGCGGAAGAACACGTTGGTGCCGTGCCATTCGCCGACGTCGAAGTCGGCGTCAAAGCTGTCCGTGATGGTGTACCAGGGGATCATCTCCCATCCCATTCTCGCCTTCTGGCGCGCGATGTCCGCCTGCGGCGCGCGCGAGGCGAACACGAGCGTGGTGTCGCGGGCGTTGAGATGGGCGAGATGGGCGACCTGGTCGGCGACCATCGAGCAGCCGCGGCAGGCGTGGTCGGGCCAGCCGAACACCCCGGGCTCGTAGAATGCGCGATAGACGATCAGTTGATGGCGGCCTTCGAACAGGTCGCGCAAGCTTGCCTTGCCCGCAGGCCCTTCGAACTCATACTTCTTCTCCACGGCCAGCCACGGCATCCGGCGGCGCTCGGCGGCCAGTGCGTCACGGGCGTGGGTGACTTCCTTCTCCTTCACGAGCAGTTGCTGGCGCGCAGCTTCCCACTCCTGGGCTGAAACGGCATGAATCTGCATAGCTAACCTCCTGTTTGTTGGGACGGTTGTTGTTGCGCGTGCGTCGACCATTCAGGCCGGCAGCCGGCGGTCGTATTCCTGCTGCAGGCGGGCCCAGCCATCCCAGAACGGCGCCGGTTCCTTGTCGCTGGCACGGGCGACCAGGATATCGAGATGCATGTGCCAGCCGGCGCTGACCTTGAGCATGGTCGAGCGATCGGGAAGGCGCCGATGGGTCACGGTGAGCAGCACGCCCGAGCCCTTGGGCTCCAGCTCGAACGTCACGTCGCCGCTGTTGTTCCAGGCGATCGAAAGCTTGCGGAGCGGATCGAGCTCGGTGATCCGGCTCTGCATGCGATGCTCTTCGGGAAAATCTGCCGGCCGCTTGCTCGGGGGATCGTTGAGCTCGTCGTTGCGCCAGACGAACTCAACGGGCGCGCCGACCTTCATCTCCATCACGCCCGCCGCCAGCCATTTGCTGCGCAGGTTGCTGTCGGTGAGATAGGCCCAGATGCGTTCGATCGGACCGGGCAGAAGCCGCTGGATCCTGAGCGTCGTCGGCTCGATCAGCGCGCCATAGGCGTCGGGCTTGGTCGTTGAATTCATCGTTCTACTCCTTCACCTTTTTTGGCTTCGCCTTGTCCTCTTCAAGCAGCAGAGCTTCCAACGCGTTGAGCTTTGCATTCCAGAAACGCTCGTAACGCCTGAGCCACGCATTTGCTTCCGCGAGCCGCGCCGCCTCGAGGCGACACAGATGGGTGCGGCCGCGGATCGTGCGCGTCACAAGGCCGGCGTTCTCCAGCACCCGCACATGTTTCGACGCGCCGGCGAAGCTCATATGGAACGGGGTTGCGAGTTCCCCGATCGTCAACTCGCGTTCGGCCAACTGTCCAAGCATCGCGCGGCGCGTTGGGTCCGCGAGTGCATGGAAAACAGCGTCGAGATGCGTCGAATACTCAACCATGTGGTTTAGTATAGGCACGCAGCGCCGATAGTCAACCGATCGGTTTAACGTTTTCGTGATGGGGTTCCGGGCCGTTCTAGTCGTCTGTGTAGACGGCGCACGGAGATGCGATGCCGCGCAGCGCATGCGTTCCCTGCGGGATCAGTGTCACGCTCGTTTCGGCGGCGACCGCGCCCGAGATCAAAACTGTTCGGCCGAGCGGCCGGCAGAGCCCTTCGAGCCGGCTGACCAGATTCACCGCAGGACCGATCGCGGTGAAATCCAGCCGGTCGGCCGCGCCGACATTGCCCCACAGAATTTCGCCAAGGTGTAGCGCCACGCCGAACGACAGCGGCGGCAGCCCCTGCTCGCGCCGGCTCGTATCGAGATGCGCCATTCCGGCTTTCGCGGAAGCAACCGCACGCAGCGCAGCGTCGCAGGCTTCGCGCGGTTTCTCGCCGACCGGAAAGATCGCGAGCACGCCGTCGCCGATGAATTTCAACACCTCGCCGCCAAAGGCGTGCACAGCGCCGCCGATACAGTCGAACCAGCCGCCGAGCGCGGCGATGACGGCGGCGGGCGGCTCGGCCTCGGACAGCGCGGTGAAGCTGCGCAAATCGCCATAGAGCAACACCGCCCGAATAGTCTCGCCGACCTCGCGCCGCAGCGGCCCCGCCAGCACGCGCGCAGCGCTGCGCCGGCCGAGATAGGCTTCGAGCGCGACCGACAGCGTCGCGCGCGCCGAGAGCGCGGCGAGCGGCGCTGCGGCAAAGCGAGCGGCCTCGCGCAATCGATTGGCTTCCGCTTCCGAGAACCGGCGCGGCCCGATCCAGCCGAGCACCGGCCCGCCTTCTCCCGCGCCAACGGTGTCTTCATGCACCGCACCATCAGCGAGCCCACCCAACCAGCTTCGTCCCGCATCGCCGGACGAACTCGCCGCACCTCCAAATCCCATCGGAGCGAATCCCACCGCCTCGATTACTTCGCCGTTCCCGGCCCGCCATAGCCAGGTGCGGCGGGCGATGATCGGGTGCGGCACGGCGAGCGTCAGTGCGCCGCCGGCGAGCGGCATGTCGTCCGCGATCAAGCGCGTGCCGAGTTCGGCGAGGAACCGGTCGGCGCCCGGCGAAGCGCTGGCCGCATCGACCAGCCATGTCAGCGTCGAACTCAGTTGCATGGTCCGACCATGTGGCAGGGGCTACGCATTGTCATCACCGGCACTTGGTAAATCCCCGCGCCGTCCTATGTTGGCACGGGAGTGCCGCCATCGTCACGCCAACAAGCAGCGAGGTTTTTGATGCCTGAATCATTTGTGGTCCAGCGCGAGACCCAGATCGCCGCACCGCGCGCCAGCGTGTTCGCCTTCCTGACGGACCCTGAGAAGATCGTGCAGTGGATGGGCAGCGAGGCCGTGACGGAGATGCATCCGGGCGGGTTGTATCTCCTGAAGGGCGTGGGCAGTGCGACGGCGCGCGGCGCATTCCGCGAGGTGGTGCCGGTGCATCGCCTCGCCTACAGCTTTGGCTGGGAAGGCAATGACGAGGTGCCGCCGGGATCAGGCCTGATCGAGATCGACCTGATCGAACAGGATGGCGGCACGCTGTTGCGCATGACCCATAGCGGGCTTCCGAGTGCGGCCCATCAGGCCAGCCATGCCAAGGGTTGGATCCACTATATCGACAGGCTGACCAAGGTGGCCGCCGGCCAGGATCCCGGGCCGGATCGGGGCCCGAGCGGCACCCGCAACGCGTGAGGATGATATCGGTCAACGCGCGCATCGCCAGGCTATCCATCTTCTTTCTTCAACACCGTCACGTGGAGACGGCGCCGGCTTTCCATCCCCTGCCGCCGGTAGAGCGCGATGGCCGAGTGATTGTTGGTGAAGACGTGCAGGAAGGGAATTTCTCCGCGCGACACGATCTGGCGGGAGATGGCGGATAGCAGCATCTGCCCGTAGCCGCGGCCGCGGTGGGATGGATGCACGCAGACGGCGGTGATCTCGGTGTAGTTGGCGGGCTTCATCCGTTCGCCGATCATCGCGACGAGCTGGCCGTCGACGCGGATACCGAGAAACGTGCCAAGTTCATGGGTCCGCGCGCTGAACGGGCCGGGCTTGGTGAGCGCGGTCAGCTCGATCATCGCTGCAACGTCATCGACACCGAGGGTGATGATATCGACGCCGTTGGCTGGCGTCTCGACCGGTGTCCCGATCATCTGCTCGCCGGTATCCGCCAGTGCAACCTTGAATTCCGCGGGCGGAGTTACGGCTTCCGGCGTGAACAGCACGGCAATATCCTTCGGCGACATCAGCGCACCGAGCGCCGCGAAACTTTCGGCTGACGTATCCGCCATGGCCGCGAACGGCGTGATCTCTGTCGGATAGCGCCGCGCACGGGCATCGCCTTCGGCCAGCGTCCGGTGTGTGGTCGTCAGAGCGGTCCAGATCGGATAATCGAGGGGATGGTTGGAGCTGTCGTGAACAGACATCGGGCTGCTTTCATTCTTACTCAACTGCACCACAACCTTAGCGGTAGTCGCCAAGGTCCGCCACCTTGCCGCCTTCCCGGACCTCGGCCGTGTAGCGCCAGATGTCGGGCCGCGAGCCGTCGATATCCGTAAAGCCGTAGTGGCGCGCGAGCTCGCCGGAGCTGAGCGACTTCTGATTCCACTTGCCGCGATCAGGATCGGCGGCGAGCGCGGCCACGGCGCGGCCGACATAGCGCGGCGATTCCGACAGCGCGAAATCGGGCGGCGCCTGGTGCCGGCCGCCTCCCCGCTCCGTCAGCGCCTCGCGCCAGTTCGTTTCGGTGACGCCGAAATTCTCCAGCATCATCTCGGAGCGCAGCCAGCCCGGCGTGATCGCCACCGCCGTCGCTCCGTGGGGGCTAAGTTCGTGGCCTTGCGAGAAGGCCAGACGGTTCACGCTCTGCTTGACGAGGTCATAGAACACCGAGATCCGGTAGTGTCGCGCGTTGTAGTCGGCGGTGCCGTCGGTGACCTCCACCAGCAGGCCGCCGGGCTGCGCGACCAATAGTGGCAGCAGGTAATGCGACGTCACCAGATGGGTCTCGATGCCGAGCCGCAGAATCCGCAAGCCCTTCTGCAGATCGAGCTTCCAGATCGGCGTATTCCATTCGGCCGGCCCGCCCTTCAGTCGTTCGGCGCCCCAGATGTCGTTCACCAGCACATCGATGCGGCCGTAGTCGGCGCGGACACGATCGGCCAGCGCCGCGACCTGCGCCGGTTCGAGATGGTCCACAGCGATGGCGACGCCTTTGCCGCCGAGGCTGGAAACAAGCGCTGCCGTCTCCTCGATCGTCTCGGGCCGGTCATAGTCGGATCGCGTTGGAGCATCGGCACGCGTGCTGCTGCGGCCGGTGCAGATCACCGTCGCGCCGGCCTCGCCGAGCGCGGTGGCGATGCCGCGGCCGGCGCCGCGCGTCGCGCCTGCCACGACGGCGATACGTCCGCGAAGCGACCCCCCGTGTGCCAGGGCATTCATCGCAACTTCCCCTTCACGCGCCGCCGGAGGCCCGTCGCCTCGAAGCGCCGATTAAGCGTACCCGTCACGCTTCCTCCGCCGTCGCCTTGATCAGGTTGTCACGGAGCGCAACGACGTTTTCCTGCAGCCGCGCGAACTCGTCGGGCTTCAATCCGGTCGACGCCACCAGGTTCATGTGCATGCCCTTCTCGCGCAGCCGCCGGCCTTCGTCGGTGAGGCTGACGCGCACCTGTCGCTCGTCCGCGGGATCGCGCTGGCGGCGCAGATAACCCATCGACTCCAGCTTTTTCAGGATCGGCGTCAGCGTGTTGGATTCCAGGAACATCTTCTCGCCGAGTTCGCTCACTGTCTGGCCATCCTGCTCCCAAAGCGCCACGATCGCGATCCATTGCGGGTAGGTCAGGCCGAGGTCATCGAGGCCCTGCCGATAGGCCCGTCCGAAGGCGAGGTTGGCCGAGTAGATCGCAAAACACAGGAAGTCGCCAAGGCGCCGGTCACCCCCGGCGGATTTCGGCTTCGCATTGGGCTTTGAATTGTCTCTGGAATTGTCCCGGGACCCGGATTTAGGGCCGGATCTGGCAGCATCATTGGGCTTCATGGGGTCGTCCTTTCCGACACGAACATGTGAAGTCTCGCACCCATATATATCGTATCCGATTAAATCGGAAGGGTTGACAGTTGGCGCATCAAAGGTATTTATAGCTCGCACACGAATACATCGCATACGATCTAATAAAAAGGAGAGCGCCATGACCACCACTGCAAACCAGCCCCCGAAAGCTGCGGCCGTCGACCTGAAGCTCGAAATCGTCGTCATCCCCGTCTCCGACGTCGAACGCGCGAAGCAATTCTACGCGAAGCTCGGCTGGCGGCTCGACGCCGATTTCGCCGGCCCCGACGATTACCGCGTGATCCAGTTCACCCCGCCCGGCTCCAACGCCTCGGTGATCTTCGGCAAGAACGTCACCTCTGCCGCGCCCGGCTCCGCGCAGGGCCTGTACCTGGTCGTCTCGGACATCGAAGCTGCCCGCAAGGAGCTGCTCGGCCGCGACGTTGCGATCAGTGAAGCGTTCCACGCCGGCGGCGACGTGCATGTTGGCCAGGACGAGCCCTATCTGTTCGGGCGGGTCCGGCTGAACGGTCCGGATCCGGAGCGTGGCAGCTATCGTTCGTATGCCTCGTTCAGCGATCCCGACGGCAATGGCTGGCTGCTGCAGGAAGTCACCGCGCGATTGCCCGGACGCATCGACGGCAACGGCACCTCGTTCACCTCGTCGGCCGATCTCGCCGCCGCGTTCCGCCGGGCTGCCGCCGCCCATGGCGAGTACGAGAAGCGCAACGGCGGCAAACACGATGAGAACTGGCCGGACTGGTACGCCGACTACATCGTCAACGAACAGCACGGCCAGCAGCAGGCCGCATGAGCAGGCGAAGCGATCACCGTCATCGGCGGCGAGCCCGCCGGTGACGGCCCTCAAACCAAGGAACTCAACATGACAACGATGAAGAACTTACAAATCGCTGCAATGGCGGTGCTTGTCGCCGGAGCTGTTCTGGCGCCGTTTGGCGCGCAGGCGCAGCAGGGTGGAGTCACGCGAACCGATCTGCAGCGGCACGACCTCAGCGCGCCCGGACGCGAAGCTATCCAGGTCCGCGTCGACCTCGCGCCCGGCGTGGCGTTTGGCAAGCATACGCATCCCGGCGAAGAGGTGATTTATGTCCTCGAGGGCACGCTCGAATATCAGATCGACGACAAGCCGCCCGTCACGCTGAAGGCCGGCGACGTGCTCTTCATTCCGGCCGGGACGGTTCATTCAGCCAGGAATCCCGGCAGCGTCACCGGGAGCGAGCTCGCCACCTACATCGTCGAAAAGGGCAAGCCGCTCCTCACGCTGGTGAAGTGATAGCCGCGGCCCACGAGGAGAGTCCGACATGATCGAGATTGCGTTGGCGTTTGCGGCCGGCTTGCTGACGGCGGCAGCGCCCTGCATCCTGCCGTTGCTCCCGGTCTTGCTGGGGGCTTCCATTGGCCAGCAAGACCGACGGCGACCGCTCTTTCTCGTGGCCGGTTTCATCCTGACGTTTTCCGGTTTTGCGATCCTGTTCGGCTCGTTCTCGACCCTGCTTGGCTTGTCGCACGACACCTTGCGGAAGGTCTCCGTCATCCTGCTCGGCAGCTTTGGCGTCCTGCTGCTGTGGCCGCAGCCATATGAGTGGCTGATGGCGAGGTTGGGCGGCCTGCTCTCTTTCGCCGACAGCGTCGTCTCGCGCGCCGGTTCAGGCAATGCAGGCGGCCTCGTTGTTGGACTGGCGCTAGGCGTGCTCTGGACACCGTGCGCCGGGCCGGTGCTCGGCTCCATTCTCACGCTGATCGCAACATCGGAAAACCTGGCACGCGCCGCGCTGCTGCTCGTCACCTACGCGGCCGGCGCCGGCATTCCGATCCTGCTGATCGCCTATGGCGGACAATACGCGACCACGCAAGTGCGGAAGCTTGTGCCCTACACCCTCGCCTTGCAGCGAACATTTGGTGTGGCGGTGCTCCTCGTCGCGTGGGCCTTCTACACGCAATACGACAGCATCGTCGCTGTCTGGTTTTCGGAGCTTTATCCGAACCTTCAACTGGGATTATGACTATGCGCAAGCTTCTTAGCCTGATCGTTCTTGTGATCGTTGCCGTTCTTGCCTTCGCGCAGTTTGGCCCACCCGCACTGCTCGGCGAAGAAACGACGCGGCAGGACTCGACGCGACAGGACTCCCGGCCCGCGTCGGAGTTCTCCGGGATTTCCGCCTGGTTGAATTCGCCACCACTGACGACGGAAGGCCTCCGCGGCAAGGTCGTGCTGGTTCAGTTCTGGACCTACTCCTGCATCAACTGCCTGCGCACGCTGCCTTACGTCACCAAATGGCATGAACAGTACAAAGACAAAGGTCTTGTCGTGGTCGGCGTGCACACGCCCGAATTCGCCTTCGAGAAGGAACGTGCGAATGTCGAGACCGCGATCAAGCGCCTGGGCATCCATTATCCGGTGGCACAGGACAATCAGTACCGCACCTGGCGCGCCTTCGGAAATCAGTACTGGCCGGCCGCGTATCTGATCGACAGGTCCGGCACGATCGTCGCGACGCAGTTTGGTGAAGGCGGCTACCAGCAGATGGAAAAAGCCATCGCGCGCCTTGTCGGCGATCACGCACCCATCGCAGCAACGCGCGATCCCGACCTGAGCGCCGTTGCAACGCCCGAGATGTATCTCGGTTCGGAGAAGAACGATGGCGCCATCGTGGATCAGCAAATCGCCACATCAGGCGAACGGCCCTACGCGCTGCCGGACAGCGTGCCGCAGAACAGGTTCGCGCTCTCCGGGCGCTGGAACGTGACGCAAGACCGCGCAACGTCGGCGGCGGACGGTGACGAAATCGTGCTTCGCTTCAACGCACCCAAGGTCAATCTCGTTGCCGGCAGCGCTGCCCCGCAAACATTGTCCGTGATCGTCGACGGAACGCCGCAGCCGCCGGTCACTATCGACGGAAGCAGGCTTTATTCCCTCTACAGCGGCCTCAGTGGCGAGCACGTGTTGCGGCTGAAAGTGCCCAAGGCCGGCCTGAGCGCCTACAGCTTTACGTTCGGCTGACTGCGGTCGAGCGCGCCAAATTCTGAGTTAATTGTCAAACAACGTCGAGGGTTATGCCAAAGGGACTGGACAGGTTTTGGGTGATTTGCCAATTGGTCGCACCCCAATCCCGTCATTCCGGAGCGTGCGAAGCACGAGCCCGGAATCCATTTCACGACAGAACGCGCGGCCCGATGGATTCCGGGCTCGCGCCAAGAGGCGCGCCCCGGAATGATGGCGGTGGCGTCGTGCGGCGCCCTCACGCCGGCACCGGCGCAGCGGCCCGTGCCGCCGGCATCGGCCTGAACGTCAGTATGATCAGGAACGCGCCGAGCCCCATGATCCACGAGCCGATATAGAGCCAAGCGTAGCTCGCAAACGTGTCGTAGATCAGACCGCCGGCCAGCGGACCCGTCGCCATGCCGAGGCTGCCGGCCATGGCGGTGCCGCCGATCACGGTGCCCATCATGCGCAGCGGAAAGTTTTCGCGCACCAGAACGGCATAGAGCGGCATCGTGCCGGCGTAGATGAAGCCGAACAGCGCTGCGATCGCGTAGAACGCGGCGAGGTCGCGCACGAAGACATAACCGAGCGCGCCGAATGCCTGTGCCAGCAAGCCGAACACGAGCACGCGCTTCGCGCCGAACCGATCGCCCAGCAGGCCGAAGGCGATACGGCCGCCCATCCCGGCGAGACCTTCCACGCTGTAGATGGTGACGGCAGCGATCATCGGGATGCCGCAACTGATGGCGTAGCTCACGGTGTGGATGATCGGGCCCGAATGCGTTGCGCAGCAGAAGAAGTTCGTTAGCAGCAGGATGATGAATTGCGGCGAGCGCAACGCCTGCGCGAGCGTCATCTCCGGTTCTGCCGGCGCGTTCGACAGCGTGGACGCCCCGCTTTCGAGCGCCGGCGCGCGGCGCACCAGCAGCGAGACCGGAATCATGATCGCTGCGACGACAAGGGCCACGATCTGCATCGAGGTCCGCCAGTCATGATTCGAGACCAGCCAGGCGGCGAGCGGCGACATGGTCATCGGCGCCATGCCCATGCCCGCCGAGACCAGCGACACGGCAAGGCTGCGATGGGTATCGAACCAGCCGGTGACACAGGCCATCATCGGCGCGAAGATCGCAGCGGTGGCACCGCCGACCAGCAGCCCGAAGGTGAACTGAAAGACGACCAGCGATGTCGCGAGGCTGGCCAGCCCGAGGCTCACCGCCAGCACGACCGAGCCCGTCAGCACCACCGGCAACGGCCCCAGCCGATCCGACAAGGTGCCCCAGATCATGCTGGTGAAGGCCATGGCAAGGAAGCCGATGGTCATGGCGCTGGATATGCCGGTGACCGACCAGCCGGTATCCCGCGCGATCGGCTGCAAAAACACCGGCAGCGAAAACATGCCGCCGATCGCGACACAGCCGAGCAAGCCACCAGCCGCGACGATCACCCAGCGATAATGAGAGTTTTCCATTCCTGATCTCCACTGCAGCTCTCTCTGGGTGGAAGACGAACGGGATGGGCTGGAACCGACGGCCAGCGACCAGACTGCCTCACTTTTTTGCGAGGGAACGGTGAAGCGGCAAGGCGAGGCTCCTCGCAGTTTCTGACAGGAACTCGGAATGGCACATGTCAGCGGAACCGATGGCCATGACAGACTTGCACGGTGGAGCAAGAGCCTTGTTGATGGCGGAGATGGCAACGATACGGTCGATATCTGGTCGGACAGTGCGGTGGAGGGCGGCGATGGCGATGATACCATACGCGCCTGGTCCAACACCGTCGTCCTCGGCGGCAACGGCAACGATTCCATCGATGCGTGGTCCGACAGTCAGGTCGACGGCGGCGCCGGCAACGATGTGATCAACGCATGGGCCAATAGCCGCGTGAACGGTGGCGAGGGCGATGATTGGATCTCCGCAGCGAGCAACAGCGTCGTCGACGATGGCTCCGGCAACGACACGCTTACGGCTGTCAGCTCTGTCGTCTCTGGCGGCACGGGGAATGACACGATCTACGACAAGCACGGCTCCACGGTCTTGTTCTCAGCCGGCGACGGCAAGGACACGGTTTACGCCAGTCGCGACACCACCCTCCGACTGGGAGAGGGATTGACGGCTGACAAAATGCAGGTCGAGGTTTCCGGCAGCACGGCCACGATTTCCTTCGGCGATGGATCAGATCAGATCACGCTCCATCTTGGCTATGGCTCTCCCGTGACCGTCGCGTTTGCAGACGGAACGACGACGGAGATCAAAGACAACAGGCCCATGATCCGCCTGACACAGCCTCCCGAGGTGCGCCGACTGGCATAGGCCCGCGCAACGCTTCGCATGATCTGAACTGTCCTGGCATCCGCAGGGAACAGTATTGCCAGCGCGGCCTCCGCCACCGCCATGAGATGCTGCGTTCAACTTTCGTCACTGGAACGATATGACTTGCGACTTGGTTAAATCAGCTCCACGCCGCAGAACAATGAAACTTTTCTGTTTCGGGAGATCGCCATGGCCATCCACTTCAATCATACGATTCTTTCGACCCACGATAGCAAGGCATCGGCAACGTTCCTGGCCGAGATGCTCGGTCTGCCGGCTCCACGGCGGTGGGGGCCATTTTATATGGTCACGACCGAAAACGGCGCCAACCTCGACTACATGGACACTGAGGGCGACATTACTCCGCAGCACTATGCGTTTCTGACCAGCGAAAGCGAGTTCGACGAGATCTTCGGCAGGGTCCGGGAACGGGAGCTTCCCTACTGGGCCGATCCTGGACAAACTCAATTGGGCAAGATCAACCATCACGATGGCGGGCGTGGCATATACTTCAAGGAGCGGAACGGGCACCTTCTTGAAATTATTACCCGCGAGTATGGCAGCGGCGGTTGGAATCCCTGAGCGGCGCACCGCGGCCAACGCGCTTCATCGGCGCACCAGATGCTTCTCATAACGCCAGACTTCGAGATCGAAGGGGCCATCGGCAGTGTCGAGGCGGCTGACCACCGTGCTGGCAAGATGCCATCCGCTCTTCTCGTAGAATCTGGCCGCGCGCGCGTTGCCGATCGCGCAGGCGAGCCACGCCGTCTCCACGCCGCGCGCCGACAACTGGGCTTCCGCGTCCGCCATCAGCGCGGCGGCTATTCCGGCGCCGCGTGCTTCCGACGCCACGTAGAACTGATAGAGCTCGTCGCCCTTCAGCATCGCGAACCCCAGTGGCGCGCCTTGCGGCCCGATGACCCGCACATCGGCGAGCGCGGCGGCCATCCGTTCGGCAAAGCTCTCGTGCGTGCGCGCACGTGCGAGCGTCGCCGGCAGGATCGCGGCATGGGCATCCTGCCAGCCGTCATACCAGAGGCGCGCGAGTGCGCCAGTATCGGAGGGGTCGGCCGGCCTTGCTATCATTGCAGGATCATACACCACCATGGCGCGATGAAGGAAGCACGTTGACGTCGCCTCGTATGAGGCATCTAAGCAAGCCACTGATTATCGGCAACGGCCATTCATCGATATACGACAATAGATCACATGCCCATCCGCCCCATCATCCGTTACCCCGACCCTCGGCTGGCGCTCTCGGCGCAGCCCGTCACCGTGTTTGACGGCGTGTTGCGCGAACTGGCGAGAGACCTGCTGGAGACGATGCACGCCGCGCCGGGGATCGGGATCACCGCACCGCACATCGGCATCTCCCAGCGGGTCGTGGTGCTCGACCTCGATCCCGTCGATGGCGCGCGCACCTACGTCAACCCGGAGATCATCTGGGCATCGCCCGAGATGATCCTGCATCAGGAAGGCAGCGTCTCGATGCCCGGGGTCAACGACGACATAGAACGTCATGCGCGGGTCCGGATCAGCTATCAGGACGTCCACGGCAACCTGCAAACCGAGGAATCCCAGGGACTCCGCGCGGTCTGCCACCAGCATGAGATCGATCAATTGAATGGCCTGTTCTGGATCAAGCGGCTATCCCGCCTCAAGCGTGAGCGGCTGATCAAGCGGTTTGAGAAGATGTCGCGGGGTTGAGATAAATGCGCTCCTCCATTAAGATTACGTCTTAACTAATAATTAATTATGCCTTTGCGGGCACAAAAGGCTCGGCCTAGCGTCTTAGGAATGCTGCTCAGTAACCTACCAATGGGTGAGTGCCATGACCTATAGAACGACGTTTATCGCATCTCTCAGTGCCCTCGCGCTTGTACTTGGCACGGGTGAGACATTTGCCGATCCGGGAGTAGCGCGCGGTGCGGGGGTTGCTCCGTCGTCGCGTCCGGCTTTCCCGTCATTCCCCCGATCGCATCATCATCATCACCATCACCGGGGCGGCGGTTTGTGGGCGGGAGGCGCGGGAGTCTTCTATGGTCTACCACCGGATGTGGTCGACGAACCGGTGGTAGTGGCTCCGCCGCTAAAGCAATCAGACGATCTCCGTTACACATGCGTGTATGATATTCCATGGGATTACGTGCATCGTTGTCCGCAGTTTCGGTAATGGTTTTCGGAACATGGTGTGCGCGGGCAAAACTCACTTCTTGCCTTGCGGATAGATCGTCTCGCCGCGCTTGAGCATCGCGACAAGGGCCGCGATCTTCTTCGTACGTCCGGCTTCGGTCTTCATGTTATGCGTGCGAAAGGCCAGCGCGAAACGGTTCTGCGCACTGAGCTTCGCCAGCATTGCCTTGGCTTTGGGCTCGGCGTCGATTGCGGCCTGGAGATCGTCGGGGATCTTCATGTCCTTGCTGTTATAGGCGCGCGCCCAGCGCCCGTCGGATTTGGCCGCGTCGACTTCCTTCAGCCCGTGTTCGGTCATCCGGCCTTCCCTGATCAGCCGCGCGACATTATCGACGTTGATCTGGCTCCAGATGCTTTTCCCGGTGCGCGGCGTGTAGCGCTGCAGAAAGCTCTTGTCATCGAAGCCCTTGCGGAGGCCATCGATCCACCCCCAGCAAAGGACGACATCGATCGCCTCCTTCGGCGTGATCGATTTCAATCCTGAATCCACCTTGTGGATCTTGATCCAGATTTCGGCTTGCTTGTCGTGGTGCTTGCCGAGCCATTTGTAGAAGCTCTCCGCGTCCTTGAACGCGCGGATATGATCGGGATTGATTTTGACGGGTGCCATTAGCAGTCAAGGCCCGGCCGCGCACCGGTGGCGCAAGCCTGCTCGACGCAGCAGCTGGCCCGGAGGATGTTCTGCTCGGCGAACATCGGCCCCACGATTTGCAACCCGATCGGCAGGCCCTCGACAAATCCGCAGGGCACCGAGGCCGCAGGCTGGCGGGTGAGGTTGAACGGCCATGTCAACGGCGTCCAATCGAACCATTGGGGAAAGCGCGTGGCGTCGGGCGTATCGACGCCGGCGGCGAAAGCGGTGATGGGAACGGTCGGCGTCAGCAGGAGATCATAATCCTGATGAAACGACTGCATCTGCTGGCTCAGCGCGCGCATCTCGGCATAGGCCGCCTGCAATTCGCTCGCAGGAATATCCTGGGCTGATATGACCAGCCGCAGCAGGCCCGGATCGAGCGCCGCCAATTGCGCGCCGTCGAAATCACGCACCAATGCGGCATGCGATGCGCCCCAGATCACTTCCAGCGCCGGCTGCGCACCGGAAAGATCGAGAGAAACATTCTGCACGTCGGCACCGGCCTTCACCAGCGCGTCGATGGCCGGTTGCATGCCGGCGACGACGGCAGGCTCAGTGACCGGGAAGCCGAGATCGGGCGACCATGCGATACGCATGCCCCCTACCCCGCCATCGAGGCCGTCGAGATAGTCTATGCCACGATAGGGAATGGCGAAAGAATCACACGCGTCCGGCCGCGTGAGCACGTTCAATAGCAAGGCGCTGTCAGCAACATCGCGCGACAGGCCGCCATAGACCGCGAGCGTGCCCATTGGTCCCAAGAAATTCGGCACCACGCCGTAGCTCGGCTTCAATCCGAACACGCCGCTGAACGCCGCCGGAATGCGGATCGAGCCGCCGCCATCGCCACCGGTGGCCAGCGGCACAACGCCTGCCGCCACCAATGCGGCCGAGCCGCCGCTGGAGCCGCCGGGCGTGCGGGAAACATCCCAGGGATTACGCGTGATGCCGGTCAGCGGGCCATGGGTGATGCCCTTCCATCCGAATTCGGGCGTGGCTGTCTTGCAGAAGAACAGCGCGCCGGCCTCACGCAAGCGGGCGACACCGGGCGTATCCTCCGTGCTCGGCGCCGCTGAAGTCGCGTGCGAGCCGATGCGCGTCGGCCAGCCGGCGACATGCGCCGTGTCCTTGATCGCGACAGGCACGCCGTCGAGCGGTCCGAGCGGCGCACCGCGACGCCAGCGTTCCGCTGACTCTGCAGCCAGCCGGCGGCCCTGCGGTTCATCGAGCAGGCAGATGGCATTGAGAACCGGATTGACCGTGTGCAGTTGCGCTAGCGTAGCTTCCAGCACATCAACCGGCGACAACTCGCCCTTGGCAAAGCGCCGCGCCATCTCGCGGGCGGAAAGCCAGTTCAACTCGTCAGACATGCCGCCCGATCCGAAAATGTGATGAAGCCTTCGAACATTCCGTCCAACATGCCACGACAGCCAGTGCGCCGCAGCCCCTCGACCAGAATGGCAGACCTGCAACCGTGCTCGATGTCGAACGTTGCGCAGCCCGCGGCGTAGCTGCCCGGCGGCCTCCGCTCTCTCCACCGTCATTGCGAGCGC
>NZ_JAHEAG010000150.1 GCF_018596315.1 Bradyrhizobium sp. SRL28
CTAGGAGCCTGTCCGAGTAATCGGATTTTTCTCGACGAGGAACGAGCGTCGTGATTCAAACGGCGGATGAGCAAGACATTTCGTCCTTGGGACGTTGATCAGGTTTGGCTGCTGCCGCCGTCGATCCAGGATTTGGTGCCGTCTGGGCACGTGGCCCACTTTGTCCGCGACACGGTTCGCACAGGGCTGGACCTGTCGGCAATCATGGATAGCTATGACGAGGAGCGCGGCTTTCCGCCCTATCATCCTGGCATGATGGTGGCGCTGCTGCTTTATGCGTACAGCCAGGGGATCTACTCGTCGCGGCGGATCGCGCGGGGCTGCGAGGAGCGGCTGGATTTTGCGGCGGTAACGGGGATGCAGCATCCGGACTTCCGCACGATCAGCGAGTTCCGCAAACGCCATCTGGCAGCGCTATCGGGTCTGTTCCGGCAGGTCTTGAAGCTGTGCCGCGAGGCCGGCCTTGTGAAGCTTGGCCATGTGGCGCTCGACGGCACCAAGATCAAGGCCAATGCCGGGATCAACAAGGCGATGAGCTATGGCCGGATGAAAGAGGCCGAGCCGAGGCTTGCAGCGGAGGTCCAACGGTGGTTTGCCGAAGCCGCCCAAACCGACAAGGCTGAGGATCGTCAGTTCGGAGCCTCGAAGCGTGGCGAGGAGATGCCTGAGTGGATGGCCGATAAAGAGAAGCGGCTCGAGAAGATCCGCGCCGCCAAGGCCGCGCTGGAAGCTGAAGCCAAAGCCAAAGCCAAAGCCGCCTCGAAGCCGGACGACGACGGCTCCGGCGACGGCGGCAGGGGTCGGCCGGGACGCAAGTCCAAGCCGGTCACGGCAGAGCCAGGCGACAAGGCGCAACGCAACTTCACCGATCCCGACAGCCGTGTGATGCCGACCAAAAACGGCTTCATCCAGGGCTACAACGCACAGGCCGCCGTCGATGGCACCCGTCAGATCATCGTGGCGCACACGCTGACCAACTCGCCGAGCGATCAGGCGCAGTTCGCACCCTTGCTCGATGCTATCAAAGCCAATCTCGGCAAGAACCCGGATGAAGCATCGGCCGATGCGGGCTATTGCTCGCAAGCCAATCTTCGCACGCTCATTCGGCGCCGGATCGAGGGCTACGTCGCCACCGGACGGCAAAACCACGGCACCAGAGCGGCCACGGCTAAAAGGAAGCTCAAAGCCGGCACGCTTATCGCCAGAATGAGCGCAAAGCTCAAGCGCGCAGGCTATCGAAGCCGGTATCGATTGCGAAAACAGATCGTCGAGCCCGTGTTCGGCCAGATCAAGCAGGCAAGAGGCTTCCGTCAGTTCCTCCTGCGCAGCATCGACAAGGTCAAAGCCGAATGGGCCATGATCTGCACCGCACATAACCTCGCAAAACTCGCAGCCGCACGCTGAGGAGAAACTTGTCTCCCCAAAAAGCCGCTTCAGAACTCGCTTCGCTTGATCCCAGGTCCATTACCAGGACAGGCTCCTAG
>NZ_JAHEAG010000151.1 GCF_018596315.1 Bradyrhizobium sp. SRL28
TGTATGGTCCGGCCGTGCGTTGCAAGAGGTTTTCGTCGAGCTGGCATTCAGCGGTCTTGCATCAATGTATCCGGTCTCTGATTGGAGCTGGTCTGCTCCGGACCATCATGGATATCAGCGCGCGTGCGTTCTCGTTAGCGGACAGGCCTCAACGGGCCATTTGGGTCACCAGTTTTCGCATGCGCCGGGAAGACCGATCCTCCATCTCTTCTCATCCTCTCGCAGACCTCGGCAGGTAGCGTGTTTTTGCTCTGGCTACGTCATTGCGGGTTCCTCATTTGAGCGGTCTCTGTGGCCGTCAGTGTGGAGTTAGGATCAGGTTGGCGGGGGCGCGGCCTGATTGATCTTCTGTACCTCGAAGGCCCGGCCACGAGCCAGAACGCTCCAGGCGATGCGGGCGAGCTTGTTGGCGAGGGCGATTGCCAGCACGTTGTGATGCAGCCGTTTCCCAGCCGCCTCGAGCCAGGGCTTGAGCCCGTGGCGCTCCCAGATCTTCGGTTTGATCAGCACGACCCACGCCGCCTGCACGAACAGAACTCGCAGGTAGCGATTGCCACGCCTGGATACCTTGCCGAGGATGGTACGGTCCCCGGTCGAGATCTGCTTGGGAACGAGCCCGAGCCAGGCGGCAAAATCTCGGCCCTTGGTGAACACATCGCCTGCGCCGATGGCGGCCACTATCGCGCTGGAGATGATCGGTCCGATGCCGGGCACGCTCATCAACCGTTCGCAACCGGCATCCTGGCGCGCGATGGTTTCGATCTCGTTCGACAAACCCTCGACCCGCT
Organism: Bradyrhizobium sp. SRL28; assembly: GCF_018596315.1. Taxonomy (GTDB): domain Bacteria; phylum Pseudomonadota; class Alphaproteobacteria; order Rhizobiales; family Xanthobacteraceae; genus Bradyrhizobium. The sequence continues at coordinate 789 of NZ_JAHEAG010000151.1, forward strand.
CATCGAGCCGGCGCCAGTCGCAGGCCAGATCTTGGACAATGCGGACCATGCTAGGCGACAGGACATCTGGCGGCATGGCCAGGATGCGCGGCAGTTCGGCGCGTAAAGAACGTATTCCCTGACGCACGGCAATGCTGCGCTCGAGCAGGAAGGCGCGGATCTGATTGATAATGCCGGTGCGCTGGCTGACCAACCGCTCCCGTACCCGATGCAGTGCCTGCAGGTCCAGCTGATCGGCGGTCTTGGTCGCGACGAACTTCATCGTCGGCCGCTGCACCGCTTCGGCGATTGCCTCCGCATCACGGAAGTCATTCTTTTGGCCCTTGGAATAGGGTCGCACGTACTTCGCCGGCATCAGACGAGCGTCGTGACCAAGCGCCCTGAGCCGACGACTGAGATGATGCGCCCCGACACAGGCCTCCATACCAATCAGACAGGGTGACATATTGGCAAACCGGGTCTCAACCTGGCTGCGCGACCATTTTTGCCGCAGAACAATCTCTCCGCGGCCGTCCTGACCAACAATGTGGAACGAGTTCTTACCGATATCGATGCCGACAACGGCAACCCCGGTGTTCTGCTGAGACATGGCGTGCTCCTCGTCTTTGGCGCCCCTTGCCAGCTTCAATCGCTGGCGGGGCAGGAGCACGGCCGGACCATCCCATTAGC
>NZ_JAHEAG010000152.1 GCF_018596315.1 Bradyrhizobium sp. SRL28
TGATGTGGTGGACGGCGCCCGCTCCCGACATCGCAGTGTCATAGGGTGGTTCGTCGAAGACGAATCACATGAGGGGAGCCGTCCACATGCAAATTACCACGATCGGTTTGGATATCGCCAAGAACGTGTTCCAGGTTCACGGCATTGACGCGGCGGAGAACGTCATCGTCAGAAAGCAACTTCGCCGCGGCCAGATTATAGCGTTCTTTGAAGCTCTGGCGCCGTGCCTGGTCGGCATGGAGGCCTGTGCCACGTCGCACCATTGGGCTCGCGAGTTGACGAAGCTGGGCCACGAGGTCCGTCTGATGCCAGCGAAGGACGTGAAGGCCTACGTCAAGCGCAATAAGAACGATGCCGCCGACGCGGAGGCAATCTGTGAGGCGGTGCGGCGCCCGACCATGCGTTTCGTGCGGATTAAGTCGGCCGAGCAGCAGGGCCAGTTGATGCTGCATCGAGCACGCGACCTGCTGATGCGCCAACGCACCCAGTTGATCAATGCATTACGGGCACATTTGGCCGAGTTCGGCATTACGGCTGCACAGGGCCGCGAAGGGATCAAAGAGTTGTTGGCGATCATCGCACAGGATGAGGGTTCGCGCTTGCCGGTCGACGCCCACGCCAGCCTGACCGTACTAGCGGCGCAGCTTCAGGCTGTGCAGACGACGATCGGATCGATCGAGAAACGGATCGTTGCGCAGCATCGCTCGAACGAGGCAAGTAAGCGGCTCGAGACCATCCCCGGTATCGGCGTCATAGGCGCGACGACCATCACCGCCGTCGTCACGGACCCGAAGGCATTCCGGTCGGGTCGTGATTTTGCGGCCTGGATCGGGATCGTGCCGCGGCAGGATTCGACCGGCGGCAAACAGAAGCTCGGGCCGATATCGAAACAGGGTGACCAATACCTCAGGCGTATTCTTATTGTCGGAGCCCATTCTGTCTTGCGGCGTGCACGCCAGCAGCCGCAGAAGTATCCCTGGCTCACGCAGCTTCTCGCTCGGCGACCGTTCAAGGTCGTCGCGGTCGCGCTGGCCAACAAGATGGCGCGGATCGCCTGGGCGTTGCTGGCCAGAGGTGGGACCTACCGGGCGCCCCAGCTTGTGGCAGTCTAACAAGGAGCTCGGCAATGGGAGGATGAGGTTGCGTCCGTGCGTTCACGAACTGCAGGGGTGAAGACGACATTGATGCGAAACGGTCGAGACCGTCGATTGGGAAAACCCGTAAGGTGCCACGCGAGGAAAGAACGCGTGCTTTTGTTTGGGACCCAATCAGCGGATCACATCAGGGCCAGCAGCCAAAGTGGCTGCATTCAAAGGCCGGATACATGGCTGCACCCGAACGCTTCGCTGAAACGTCAGATTCCTCTTGCACCGCGGGCGCCGTCCATACATGGCACCTTTGAGACAT
>NZ_JAHEAG010000153.1 GCF_018596315.1 Bradyrhizobium sp. SRL28
CTAGCAGGTTGCTGAAAAAGTCGTTTCGTGAGTCGGCTGGAGTGTGATTCTGTGCATGCGTTTGATTCCTTTGGATTGGGGACCTGGATGCGCGGCGAAGATAAGCATGCGGAACACCTTTTCAGCTACGTGCGGCTGGAGACACGGATCCCGACGGACCATCCGCTGCGAGCGATCCGGGAGCTCGTTGATGCGGCGCTTAAGGATTTGTCGCGGTCGTTTGATCGGCTGTATGCCCGCGAAGGACGGCCGTCGATCCCGCCGGAGCGGCTGTTGCGAGCGCTGTTGCTGCAGGCGTTCTACACGGTGCGCTCGGAGCGGCAGTTGATGGAGCAGCTCGACTACAATCTGCTGTTCCGCTGGTTTGTCGGATTGTCTGCGGACGATTCGGTGTGGGACGCGACTGTATTCTGCAAGAACCGAGATCGGCTGCTCGACGGCGATATCGCGGCAAAGTTTTTCACAAGCGTTCTCAACCTGCCGCAGGTGAGCAAGCTGCTGTCGAGCGAGCACTTCTCGGTCGACGGGACCTTGATCGAGGCCTGGGCCAGCATGAAGAGCTTTGTACCGAAGGATGACGACGGCAAACCACCTGCGGACAAGGGCGGCGGCGGGCGCAATGCCGAGCGCAACTTTCACGGCCAAAAGCGTAAGAATGACACGCATTCTTCGACCACTGACCCGGACGCCAGGCTGTTCCGCAAGGGCGCTGGCAAGGAAGCTAAGCTCTGTCACATGGGTCATCTGATGACGGAGAACCGCAACGGGCTGATCGTCGATGCGCGACTGACCGAGGCCAACGGCACCGCTGAACGGACGACCGCGCTCGACATGATCGAGGATAATGCCAACCCTGGCAGCACTGTGGGCGGCGACAAGAACTACGACACTGCCGACTTCGTCGCGGGCTGTCGCGAGCGCGGCTGCACCCCGCATGTCTCCCAGAACAATGCCAATCGCCGCTCGGCGATCGATGCGCGCACCACCCGCCATCCCGGCTATCGCATCAGCACCATCAAGCGAAAGCGGATCGAGGAGCCGTTCGGCTGGATCAAGACGGTCGGCGGGCTGCGCAAGACCCGTCATCGAGGCCGAGGCTTGGTGGAGTGGTTCTTTGTATTGACCGCGACCGCCTACAACCTCGTTCGCATCCCCAAAATTCTGGCAGCGACGGGATGAATCCGTCTGGAGCATCGAAAATGACGAAAAACGGCAACCAGAACCCGGCGTCCGACGCCGTTCGGACCTCATCGACCGTTGCCTCGTCGCGCTCATTGAGAAAATCGCTCCCGCAATCAGCTTTTTCAGCACCCTGCTAG
>NZ_JAHEAG010000154.1 GCF_018596315.1 Bradyrhizobium sp. SRL28
AGAGCAACTGTGCTGGAAGTAGCCCGGTGATCGGCCGGCCTCAAGGCTGGCGCTGACGCGCCCCCGCCTACGGCGGCTGCGGCCTTGACCCCGCCCGTTCACCGGTCTGTTGGCTTTGCAGGCGCTCGGTCGCGGGACCGATCGCGGCGAGCACGCTCGGTCAGCTCAACGCGTAACGACTGGGATCCCATTTCTGCCGTCGTGCGATCATGGTGTTGAGGATGATGATCAGCTTGCGCATGCAGGCGATGATGGCAACCTTCGGTTCTTTTCCTTTGGCAATCAGGCGCTGATAGTAGGCCTTCAGCACCGGATTGTTCAGCGTGGCGGCGCCAACACACGGCATGTAGATGGCGTTACGGACCCAGCGGCGGCCTCCCTTGATGTGACGCTCGCCGCGGCGCTTTCCACTGTCGTCATCATAGGGGGCGACGCCGATCAAGGCCGCGGCGATCTCGTTGCTCACCTGACCAAGCTCCGGCATTCCTGCAACGAGGTTTGCCGAGCTCGTCTCGGCGAACCCCGGCACACTCTCGATGATCTCGGCGCGTTCGGCAAAATCCGGCATGGATTTGATTTTGGCGCAGATGGCGGCCTCGAGCTTGGCAATTTCGCAGGCCAGGCTCTTCAAGATGTGGGCATGCGCCTTCCGAACCAATCCCGGCGCAGCATGCTCGCTTTGGCTGACCAAGCGCATCCTAATATCAATCAGGCTTGAGCGCGCCTTTACGAGTGCCTGCAGCTCTTCATGTGCCGCATCGTGTTTCTGGCCCGGCGCATCGCTGAATGTCTCGGCGAACCAGGCAATCATCTCGGCATCGATCGTATCGTTCTTGGCCAGCCGTCCGGCTGATAGCGCGAAGTTGCGGACCCGTTTGGGGTCGACGATCCGAACTTCGATGCCGGCCTCGCGCAGCACCTTGGCCCAGGCACGCTCATAGCCGCCACTCGCCTCCATCACCGCCTTGTTCACCTGGTGCTTGCCAAGCCAGGCGACCAGCTTACGGTGCCCCTGGGTTGTGCTCGGGAAGGTTTGCCGCAATCCCAACGCACGAATGCACGCATCCACCTTGTCCTTGGCGACGTCGATACCCACGACAACACGATCATTTTGTGCCATCATCCACTCCCTTCCTTGCTCGGTTCGGGCTCGAAGCCCTTGCAACTGTTCGGGTTGAGGAAGACACCGGAGCTGTCCCTCGCTCTGACACAAGCTCTGTCGCTTTTGGGCGCAACGGGCTCAGTTCCAGCAACGGGCGGTTGGTGCGCAACCGCCCGTTCGCACATTCTGCCAAATTTTCGGGACACAAG
>NZ_JAHEAG010000155.1 GCF_018596315.1 Bradyrhizobium sp. SRL28
TTTTTCGCGTGATGAACAGTGGTCGCTTGCAGTCATGTGTCCGGCCTTTCAGTGCGGTCTTACATGACCGCTGGCCTTGATGGGTTCCGCGAGTCGAGGCCTTATCAGTTGGTCGGGATCGGAATCCCGTTGAGGCGGTCAGGTTACTCTCGATCCGTCGGGTGACCGACTTGCCATCACGTGTTTTCACTCTCGCAAGCTTACGGCACGCCGCGGCTCAGCAGGTCATGCTGTCGCTGCTGCGTGTCGGTAGGTGTCCTGTCTGCTCATGAGGGCCCAAGCCACGCGCGCCTTCTTATTCGCCAAGGCGACAGCGGCGACAAGCCGTGGCTTTCTGCTGAGCAGGGAGGTTAGCCAGGGATTGGTCTTGGCTTGCTTCGAGCAAAGCAGCACCGTGTGCGCACTGTTGACCAGCAGGCGACGGAGATAACTGTCCCCTCGCTTGCTAATTCCACCGAGGCGCGCCTTGCCCCCGGTGGAGTTTTGTCTCGGCACTAGCCCGAGCCAGGCGGCAAACTCTCTGCCGCTACGGAATGTGTTGGGATCTGCAACCGTTGCTGCGATGGCCGTGGCGATGATCGGCCCGATGCCTGTAATGGTGGCCAGTCGTTGGCTGACTGGGTTGCTCTTGTGCCACGCGAGAACCTGCTTCTCGAGACCAACGATCCGTACCTGAATATCTTCGATGTGGTGGACCATTACCTGCAACACCTGACGGGCAATATCCGGTACACGCCCATCATTCTCGTTGGTGACAATCGCAATCAGTTTCGCCACCTTGTGCAGACCCTGCGCCTCGATAAGACCGAACTCGGCCCGGTGCCCACGCAGAGCATTCACCAGCATGGTGCGCTGGCGGACCAGCAAATCCCGAGCCCGATGCATCATGAGCGCCGATTGTTGCTCCGCCGTCTTTATCGGGACGAAGCGCATCGACGGACGCCTAACCGCCTCGCAGATCGCCTCGGCATCGGCCACGTCGTGCTTGTTACGCTTCACATAGGCTTTCACATAGTTGGGCGGCATCAGGCGCGTTTCATGGCCAAGCGCAATCAACTCACGAGCCCAATGGTGCGCCGTCGCGCAGGCTTCGAGGCCGATGAGGCACGGCGGAATCTCGGCAAAGAACGCGAGGACCTGGCTGCGTCGCAGACGCTTGCGCATCACTACGCTGCCCATCTCGTCGACCGCATGAACCTGGAAGACACTCTTTGCCAGATCAAGGCCAATTGTTGTAATATCGCCCATGGATGGCTCCCTTTGCTGGTGATCTCTAACGACCACCATC
>NZ_JAHEAG010000156.1 GCF_018596315.1 Bradyrhizobium sp. SRL28
TAGCCTGGCGATGGTGGTGGGGCTCTTGGCGATCCTGAAGGCGGGCGGCGCCTATCTGCCGCTGGACCCGGCCTATCCGTCTCAGCGGCTGCGCCAGGTGCTGGGCGATGCCGCGCCGCAGCTGCTGCTTTGCGATGCGGCAGGCCGCGCCGCGCTCGGCACCGAGGCGCTCGCCGATGTGAGCGTGGTCGATCTGGACCCCGTGACCCCGGCCTGGGCCGAGCTGCCCGCCTGCGATCCCGAGCCGCGCGCCCTCGGCCTCACCTCGCGCCATCTCGCCTATGTGATCTACACCTCAGGCTCAACCGGAACCCCAAAGGGCGTCATGGTCGAGCATGCGAACGTGTTGAATTTCATATATGCTCTTTCGGATATATTGAGGATCACTGAGCAGGATGTATTCCTAGCCATCACGTCCATCTCATTTGATATCGCAGGGCTGGAGCTATTTCTTCCATCGTGCACGGGAGCCACAATCGTCCTAGCCAGCCGTAAGGATGTTACGGATGCTACGGCGTTGCATTACCTTATAGATCAGCGCAAGATTTCTATCATGCAGGCCACTCCAGCAACGTGGCGTTTGCTGTTGGATGCCGGCTGGCAAGGAACACCGGGCTTAAATGTATTGTGTGGAGGTGAGGCGTTACCTGCGAGTCAGTCGTCGCGGCTCAGTAGAGGGGTGAGGTCTCTAAGAAATCTTTACGGTCCGACCGAAACAACGATCTGGTCGTCCAGTTTTGTTATTGACGCGAGGCTCGGTGTGTCTCATCAAAACGTCCCGATCGGCCGCCCGATTGCCAACACGCGGGTGTATCTGCTGGACGGTCATGGCGCGCCCGTGCCGTTGGGGACGGTGGGTGAGCTTTACATCGGCGGGGCGGGGGTTGCGCGTGGCTATCTGAACCGTGCCGAGCTGACGGCGGAGCGGTTCATCGCCAGTCCCTTTGTGGACGGCGATCGGCTGTACCGGACCGGCGACCTGGCGCGCTATCTGCCCGACGGCAATCTGGAGTTCCTGGGCCGCAACGACGACCAGGTGAAGATCCGTGGCTTCCGCATCGAGCCGGGCGAGATCGCCGCACGGCTTTGCGAGCACGCCTGGGTGCGCGATGCGGCGGTGGTGGCGCGCCAGGACCGGTCCGGCGACAAGCACCTTGTCGCCTATGTGGTGGGCTCGGACGAGGCTGGCTCGGACGAGGACGGTGGAGGCGGGCTGGCCGGCGCCTTGCGGGCGCACTTAAGTGCGCGGCTGCCGGACTACATGGTG
>NZ_JAHEAG010000157.1 GCF_018596315.1 Bradyrhizobium sp. SRL28
ACCGCGACCGAATACGGCGTGGTCCGCACCTTCGGCCAGGGCGACTTCCAGTTCAACAATTTCGGCAGCTCCAACCCGACCACGCTCACGACATTCCCGGCCGGAGCTTCGAACGCGCTCAACGTCGCGGGCGGTGGCTACGTCGCGGTTGAATATCTCTTCATCCAGTTCGCCGGCTTCACCTTCGGTAAGTCTTCGTCGGCCTACTCGACGCCGTGGAACGGCTTCCCGGGCAACATCAATTCGAGCCTGCTCGGCGGCAACAACACCGACACCGGCGTCAACAACATCCAGTACACCGCCGAGTTCGGCAACGGCGTGTCGGCCTCGATCGGTCTCGACGACCCGACCGTCTGGAACCGCACCGCTGTCTACAATCTGGGCATCCCCTCGGCGATCGGCGCCAACGGCACCGGATCGAACGCCTATGCCGGCACGCATTCGCCCGACATCGTCGGCAGGATCCGGGTCGACCAGGCCTGGGGTCTGTTCCAGTTGTCGGCCGCGGCCCATGAGGTCAGCGGGTCCTACAACACGCTGGGCGCTGGTGGCGTCGCGACCAACCTCTCGGAGATCTCTGGTCATCCCGACACCAAATGGGGCGGCTCGGTCATGGCGGCGTTGCAGATCAAGAACCTGCCGACCGGCCCCGGCGACGACATCAAGTTCGACGTCTCCTATGCCAAGGGCACGACCAAGAACGTGATCGCCACCAGCGGCACCTCGCCGAATTTTGCGATGTTCGGCGGCAGCGGCTTCGGCTACCAGAGCGTCGGCTTCGGTGCGACCACCGACGGCGTCTACATGCCCGGCGCAGGCGGCACCGGCGGCATCGTCCTGACGACGGCCTGGGGCCTCCGCGGCGCGTTCAATCACAACTGGAATCCGTACTGGTCGACCAGCCTGTTCGGCAGCTACTCGGCCGTCCGGTATGACGGCGGTGCCAACGACAACCTGCTGGGTGCGGGAACTACTACGGCCAAGGGCGCTTACTGCGCCGCCTTCGCCCTCAGCCACTCGGGTCAGGCATTGGCCGGGAACGCTGCAGGCAACTACACCTGTAACCCCGACTTCAACGTCTCGCAGCTTGGCGTCACTACTCGCTGGACTCCGGTCAAGAACCTGACGTTCACGGCCGAAGTGCAGTGGTTCCATCTCGACCAGAAGATGTCGGGCTCTTCGGTGTTCACGGCGACCGCTCCGAAGCCCAACGCGCTCTACGAGTTCAAGGATCAGGACACGGTCCTGCTGCAGCTCCGCGC
>NZ_JAHEAG010000158.1 GCF_018596315.1 Bradyrhizobium sp. SRL28
CTTTTTGAGCATCGCAAAGCCAGGGGCGATCGCACCAACGCCAACGTCCCGGCAGGGACCTTGGATCCCGCCGTGGTCGGCGGGAATTCGATGGTTTGCTACGCTGTTTGCATGGCGGTCTCCTTTGACCATCTAAATTCAGTACCTTCGATCCACATCCGATGCAGAATGACCGCAAGCTTTCGTGCAACCGCAACCTTGGCTTTGCGTAGCCCGCTTCGTTTTGCAAGCCGAATGCCCCAGGCTTTGAGCGCTGACCATTTTGCTACGCGTGTGAGCAGGACATTGGCTGCCTCAAAGAGATAGCCGCGCAACATTTTGTCGCCGCACTTCGAGATTCGGCCCGTCCAGTCGATCTCGCCGGATGCTTAGCGTCGGGTCGTTAGTCCGACATAGGCTCCGACGCTTCTTGACCTTTTGAAGCGTGTAGGATCATCGATCGTTGCAAGAAAGCAAAGAGCGGTGACAGGACCGATGCCAGGTGCAGTCATGAACTGTCGCACTTGAGCATTGCTGCGTGCGAGCTTCATGACCTTACGGTCGAGATCCGCAATCTGCTCCTCGATGGCCACTCGGGCGGTGAGTAGCGGCGTTACCGCAACGGCGAGTTCCGGCCGATTTTCGATCAGCTCCGCAGCACGCGATGCGAATGCGTTCATCTTTGCTGGGCCAATAACAAGCCCAAGGTTCTTTAGGAGTCCACGAATTTGATTCTCGAGATCCCGCTTGATCTTAACGAGCAGAGCTCGGCTGACGAGAAGAGCCTTGACCGCGTGGCTGTCGAGGTCTTTGACCCGCACCTCCTTATACCATCCACATTGCATGATGCGAGCGATGCCTACGGCATCGTTGCGGTCGCTCTTGTTGATTTGCATTTTCAAAGCCGCCTTGGCGTGCCTGGCGTCGATGCAGATGACGGGCAGTCTCATCTTATTCAACTCGGTCCACAGCCATGTCGACGTTGCCCCCGTTTCGAGTCCGATCCGCGCGACATGCGGCGCGTTTGATTTGATGAATGCTGCGATCGCTTCCGGATCAGAATGAACCACTCCTTCACGCTGAATCTTTCCTGTCCGATCAACAATGCAGATCGCTGTCAGCTTCAGCGATACGTCCAGTCCGACATAATGCTCCATTGCAGCTCTCCTGTCGTTGCAAGGCTCAAGATCCGAGCCTCATCGATTCCTGGAGAGCTGATTCTGAGAGCCTCAGTATGGCTCTGGCCCGGAATTACCCCATGTGTGAAAACGC
>NZ_JAHEAG010000159.1 GCF_018596315.1 Bradyrhizobium sp. SRL28
CTTTGGCAAATTTTTAGCGGCGGCGAGTTTTTGGGATTCCCAAGAGAGGATTTGCGTGATTCATGAGAGGTCGGCTTATGGAGGGCCGATCTATGGACGTGGACTGGCAAGCCGATCTCGATCGCTGGCTTGCGCCGTTTGTCGCGGCGCTAGGGCACAAGACGCGGGCCCGGATGTGCCCTCTCTACGTCGCGGGTTTGATTGGTCCAGGAGACCGCAAGAGCGTTCAACCGATGGCGGCACGCGCCAGTGGGGTCGGTTACGATCAGCTCCATCATTTCGTCGCTGCCGGAGTTTGGGACAGTGCTCCACTCGAGGCTGCCCTGCTGAAGGAGGCAGACAGATTGGTTGGCGATGATGCGGGTTTTCTTGTCATCGATGATACGGCGTTGCCCAAGAAGGGACGTCACTCGATTGGCGTCGCGCCACAATATGCCTCGTCGCTCGGAAAGACTGCTAACTGTCAGTCGCTAGTCTCGCTAACGTTGGCGTCGCGGGAAGTGCCGGTGATGGTGGGCCTGCGGCTGTTCCTGCCCGAGAACTGGACAAATGATCCTGAGCGCATGGCGCGGGCCGGTGTGCCGAAGGATAGACAGACTGCTCTGACAAAGCCGGAGATTGCGATCGAGGAGATCGACCGCGTCATCGCCTCTGGTGCGCGTTTCGGCTGTGTGCTTGCCGATTCAGGGTACGGCTCCAGCGGGCCTTTCCGTCAGGCTTTGAGCGAGCGCGGTCTGCTGTGGGCGGTGGGTCTGTCGCGGCGCCAGAACGTCTATCCCGCCGACATTGCCCTGATCTTCCCCATCGCGAAGACCGGAAAGCCCCGCAAATACCACATCCCTGATCAGCCACCGGTCTCTGCTGAAGCGTTATTGGCCGAAGGCAAATGGCAAAGGGTCAGCTGGCGGCGGGGCACCAAAGGTCGGCTGACATGTCTCTTCACGGCCCGCCGTGTCCGCGTTGCGGATGGCCATAAGCACCGGATGATCAATAACCGTATGCAGTGCATGCCTGGCGACGAGGTCTGGCTCGTCGGCGAGCGGCGGTCGACCGGGGAGCAAAAATACTATGTGTCGAACCTGCCTGCCGATGCCACCATCAAGACGCTTGCTGCCACGATCAAGGCCAGGTGGGTCTGTAACAGGCTCACCAGCAGCTCTAGGAGCCTGTCCAGTTAGCATCGGGAAGCCGGTTTTATCCGAATGATAGCGG
>NZ_JAHEAG010000016.1 GCF_018596315.1 Bradyrhizobium sp. SRL28
CGTAGTTGGGGAGCTTCGGCGGCGTCCTTGGACCGCCTTGTGCGTGGGCCTGCTAACTTCAATTGCCGCGCAGGCTGCGTCGGCCGCCGATTGCCCAGGCCATCCCGACGCCATCGGAACATCGCGCACGATCGTGGTCGACCCGCGCGCCCATCCCATCATCGGTACCATGCAATATGCCAAGACGCTGCCGCTCGCAGATCGTGAGGTAGTGCTGACCTTCGATGACGGTCCGCTGCCGAAATACAGCAACGAGATCCTCGACATTCTCGCCGCGCATTGCGCCAAGGCGACCTTCTTCCTGGTCGGAAGCCAGGCCCACGCCAATCCGCAAGGCGTGCGCAAGGTGCGCGATGCCGGCCACACGGTGGCCACCCACACCCAAAATCATCCGGGCGGCATGGATCGCCTGCCGTTCGACCGCTCCAAACAGGAGATCGAACGGGGCATCGCGTCGGTGACAGCGGCGCTCGGCGACGGCACCGCGCCAGCGCCATTCCTGCGCATTCCCGGTCTTCGACGCACCGACGAGATCGAGGAGTTCGCCGCGTCCAAGGGGCTTCAGCTCTGGAGTGCCGATTTCCCGGCCGACGACTGGCGCGACGTCTCCGCCAATCGCGTCTATGAGCTCGCGATGCAGCGGCTGGAGCGAAAGGGCAAAGGCATCCTGTTGCTGCACGACATTCAGCCGCGCACGGTCACGGCACTGCCGAGGATTTTGCGCGAAATGAAGGCGCGCGGCTATCGCATCGTCCATGTGGTGCCGGCGACGCCCGATCGGCCGGCAACGCCGACCGAGCCGCAGCAATGGCTGTTGCATCCGCCCTCGGAGACGGTGGCGACATCGCGCTGGCCGAAGGTCCCGAAATTCGCTTTAGCCGGCCCTACACTCCCCGTCCCGGCCTTGTCCGATCTCGATTGGCACACGACCGATCTTGGCGTACGCGCCATGCGGCGCGGGCGCAGCGTGCCCCTGCCACAGGTCGCGCTGTGGCCGCGGCAAACGACGTTGCCGCCAGCCGGAACGCTGGCCGCGCTGCCGGTTCCGGCCCGAAGCATTTTCAAAATTCCGGAATCAGCGAGCATGACCCTGCTGGCCGCGTCCGCGCGCCGGGCGGCATCGACTGCGCAGGCGCGTTCAACGGAAGTCTCCTCGGCAAAGCTCGCCGGCAAATCCCGCCGCCACGGCCACACAACCGCGGCCCAGCCGCCGGCACCCACCGGACACGCGGAGCCGTCGCCGCAAAGCGCCGGCGCGACCGCGCCCAAGCCGGCGGCACAAGCCAAAAGGAATGGGCGATCGGTTCGGGTCGCCGGTTTGAAGAAGCGCTGATCGGCGGGTTCTGATCGAATGGATCAGGACCGCCACCTAATTTATTTTGAAGCGTTTTCCTGAGCTCGCAATCGGGGCAAGGGCTCAGTTCGTCACGATCTTGGCGATGCAGAGCAGGATGACGATGGCGAGGAACAGCAGGTCGATATAGGCCTTGATCTCGCCGGCATGGCGCAGCCCACCGACCTCGGTGATGATCTGCTTGCGCGTCGAGGTCGAATTCGGCCCCTCGCCCAGCGCCGCCACCAGACGGCGCGCCTCCAGTTCCAGCCGTTCGATGCGCTGAAAGAAGTGAAACGAGCGCAGCGCCGACGCCGCATGCATGCCCGCATAGACCAGCACGAGAACCGCGACGAGCACCCGGTGCTGGTACTTTTCGAGGAAATTCAGAGCGAAATAGACCAGGGCCAGAAACACGAAGTTGGAGAGGAATCGATAGGCGTAGCTCAGAAACAGCATGAAGATGCTCCGGGTGGTCTTGGTAGTGTCGAACTTCCTGGAAGCGCCGCACGGCGGCGAAGCCGGCGGGAATCAACAGCCGGCGGGCGCGCTCAGTTTACGCGAACGGTGCGACAGTAGGGGCAACAACCCGCACCCCTGCGGCAAACGATTCGCGCACCGTGGCATTGCGGACACGCGAACACCTCGCAGAACCGATTGTATTGGACCCGAACTGCAACGTTGTGGTGCGCTTGGAGGGTATCGGATCACCAACTATACGAAGCTGTTACAAACGAGTGCGGACCTGCCTGACCAGCCACCACAGGACCGCTGTGAGGCTATTCTGACTGTCGGGATACCGCAAAAGAGGACCCGCCATTTGCGGCGGGTGTAAGTCTAGGGAGAAGACTACAAACTAAGCTGATTCGCGGCGCCAGCCTGTACCGCAATTCACACACGCTATTAGAAAAACAGACCCGATCGATGTTCCGGATATCCCACGGCCGCTATACTTTGCTTTCGATCATCTTGAGTTTAACGCTCTCGCAGGTCTTCCGAACCTGCTCGGTAAAGATCGCGCATTCTTCGATGCGCTTGAAGATCTTTTTGGCTTCCTCTCGATACGAGGCTGCGGTATCGCGCATGAACGCAATGGCGTTATGCACTTCGGCGGTCATCGCCTCGCATTTCTTCGCCGCGCTGATCAGCTCTGCTCCCATGGCTTCGATTTCCCTTGCGGCGGCTTCATAGTCGCGTACCACAGCCTCGGCAGTGAGCGCGCCGACGCGCGTGACGCCCTCTTCATGCTCGACATAGTCTGGCATCGTTCCCGATGGCGCCGCCCTGATCGCGGGAAGGTTCCCGACGACGTCTTCTTCAAGCTTGGCTAAATCCAGCGGCGCAGTTCTGTGAAGTCGTTCGATACTCGCCATAGGCCATTCTCCATCACTCGATGAACAACCCCCATCGCGTGAACATAGCGACCGATTCGTGGCGGAATCCTGCATCGAAGGAAGCAACGAGAAGGCGAACGTGTGAATACGAGCGCTGAGATGGCGTCGAGGCGCTTTCACCGGAAGCCGCACTGACCCACGCATTAACCATGCCGGCGCATCAGGCCGCGCGCGGCCTACGCTTAATGCGCGTTTAACAGTTTTGCATCATTGATCGACATTCCAGCGCAACGTCATTCAAGCCGCAAGAATTGCGGGCCGCACTCAACCTCTTTTGGAGGATCGATTGAGGACGCTTTTTATTTGCGCGCTGGCTACTACGTTGGTCGGTTGCAGTAGCCAACAATCAGCACAGCCTTCATGCGTTGGCCTGAATCCATTGGCCTGCCTGACCGCGGTTCATGTGCCGATTGAATCTGCATCATATGACAGCGACTCTGTCAGAGCGAAACCAGTGTCCGACATCGCCTGGCGCGACGACAGCCCGCCCCGATCGCACGCGGACCACGTCGCCTGTCCGACACCCAAGCCAATCAAGATCGCGGCAAAAGCTGCTACCGTTCCCATACCGATTCCTTCTCCGCAAGCGAACCAGCAGACGACGGGCAATGCCGTCGCTTCCCAAGCGCCTCGCGCTTCCCAAGCTGCTCGCGCTTCCGAAGCGCCTCGCGCTTCCCAAGCGACACGCTCAATTACCGCCGATCCGCAGACAACGACCGACGTTCCGCGGACCCGAACGACGGAGGAGCAGGTGGCGGCCGCCGCTGCGGTCGCAGAGGGAATGTCTGTCCCGACATTGGATGCGTCGCTGGACGCGCTCGTGGCCGTCCTCGTGGCGGGTCCCGACGTCAAGTCGGTTTCCGACCTGGCCGGCAAGACAATTGCGATCGACGATAGATATTCCGAGTCGTCTATCAGCCGCGTCAGGACAGCGATGGCGGCGGCGGGCGCGCTCGAAGTCCAACTGAGCAAAGGTCAAACCACTGCGATCAATCGGCTGATCAGCAAGGAAGTTGCGGCCGCGATCGTCGGGCTAGTCTCTGCCAGCGCCGCGGACAGCTTTCCTGAACTCACGCGATTCAGGACCTTTCAAGTCCCGCTCGCAACTCGTTCCCCGAACAAGCAACCGTGAGCGGGTACGGGACGCGTGAGACTCTATGGAGAGAGGATAGGCGAGGAAACATCTATTTCGCCCGATAACAAGGCTCCGCTGGCGAAGACCTATCAGCTTGCTTCGCTGCCCCCGCTTGCTCAGCTATTTTTACGCACCATCGCAAGCCGCGAAAACGACATCCCTTCTGCAGCCCTGGCCACCGCCCAGGGACTGTTTACGCTGCAGAGTTTCACCAGCCGCCTTCAGGTCTGGACCTGATCAGCGCGACCATTTATGCGCGCTCCCAAATACCGGAGTCGACGAGAACGGCGTGTCCTGCGCAGCAACGTCAGAAAAAACTGAGTGATTTCAAAGATGGAAATCGTTCCCGCTTCGCCGAGTGCGGCTGCGCATCTTTGAAATCCGAAGAACGTCCACCTCGCCTTTCCTCGGCGTATTTCGATAGTGGAATCGGCTTGCGGTACTTCCCCGCGCAGCGTAATTTTCAACTACACGTAGTTCATTCGAAAGCAACCTATCGGGTTCGGCCTAGCGGGAGAGAGCGATGGCGGACGTCCAATGGCACCTTTCCGGTGACTATTTCGAGAATTGCAGTTGCAGCATCGTGTGTCCCTGCCTCGTATCGTCGGCTCCGCCGTTGACCGCGCGACCGACCGAGGGCTTCTGCAACGTACCGCTGATCTTCCACGTCGACAGCGGCCGCTATGGCGACATCGCGCTCGATGGACTCAATGTCCTGGTTATCCTCCACGCACCTGGAGTGATGGCAGACGGAGATTGGTCGGTGGCCGCCTATATCGATCAGCGCGCCGACGATGCGCAGACCGAGGCGCTAGCTGCGATCTTCACCGGCGCCGCCGGTGGTCCGATGGCCGCGTTCACACCGCTGATCACCAAGAACCTCGGGGTGCGCAAGGTCCCGATCACATTCCGAATCGACGGCAAGACGCGGTCCGCGGAAATCCCGGGCATTCTGCACATGTCCGTCGATCCTTTGCCGACCATGCATCCGAGCGGCGAGATGTGGGCGAACATCGGCCATCCGGTCAGCCCCGACAACATGGTGATGGCCGTCGGCGCTCCCGGCAATACGTTTAGCGATCATGGCATGCGCTGGGATAATTCCGGCAAGAACGGCCTCTATGCGCCGATCCGCTGGTCGAACCAGGCCTGATGCAACTCCTGATACCGGCGCCTTGCGACAAGGCCGGCAACGTCAATCGCAAATGACCGACAGCACCCTGGAAACCGTGCTTCGGCGCGATCGCTGGATCGTCGGCGGTGCGATCGGCATCATTGTCGCGCTGGCATGGAGCTATGTGCTCTGGCTCGCCAACGACATGGACATGGGCGGCATGGACATGACCGGGCTCCGCATGATCCCGGCCGGGATCGGAATCATGTTGCCGGCCAACGAGCCATGGCGAGCGATCGAGTTCGCGTATGTGTTCCTGATGTGGGCGGTGATGATGGTCGGAATGATGGCGCCCTCGGCAGCGCCCATGATCCTCATGTACGCCCGGGTGGGTCGACAGTGGAAAGCGCAGGGCAAGCCGTTCGCCGCGACCGGCTGGTTTGCGGCCGGTTATCTCCTCGCCTGGAGCGGCTTTTCGCTGGCAGCCACCTTTCTCCAATGGGTGATCGAGCGGACAGCGTTGCTGGATTCCCAGATGGCGATCGCCAGCAACCTTCTCGGCGCAATCGTACTGATCGCGGCGGGGGTCTATCAATGGACACCGCTCAAGGACGTTTGTCTCGCCCAATGCCAGTCGCCGTTTCTGTTCCTGATGCGCCACGGCGGCTTTCAGAACCACCTGCGAGGCTGCCTGCTGCTGGGGCTTCGACACGGAGGCTATTGTGTCGGCTGCTGCTGGGTTTTGATGGCGCTCTTGTTCGTAGGCGGGGCGATGAACGTGCTTTGGATTGCGCTTTTGGCGCTGCTTGTCCTTTTGGAGAAACTTACGCCGGTCGGACGATGGATCGCGCGTGCTGCCGGCATTGCATGTGTGGCCGCGGGCGCTTGGCTGCTGGTGTCCTTGCCGCAGTGACGAGCTAGTGGAAGAGCATTCCAGAATTCGCTGCGGGTAACAACGCGGGAATAGAACGACCGCGAAAACGTTTTTTTGTATCAATGGCTTATGCTTTGGTGCGCTCGGAGGACGGAGATGATGTTTGCAATTTCAATACGTTATTCAGATGGGTAAAGACGTTAAGTGCGGTGTGCGGCTATGGGTGCTTTTCGGGCTGGTGCGCCCCACGGATCGGCTCGCTTGAGTGAGGCGCGCTCGATGTTGGCTTTTCCGCCAATATCGGCGCAATGCAAATCGCCGATGGGCCAACGGCGTCGCCATTCCGCAGCTTGCAACCTGCAGCATCGCTATATTCCGTTGCACCAACCGCCATTGACGCGGCACGCCCGGCTTGCCATGTTGGCCGCCCGCCATTCCAGAGTCGTCCATGCAAGTCGTCCGTTCCGTTCGCCTCTGGATGAAGGAGGGCCGTTCAGACAAACTCTATGAAGTCGATCTGGTCGATCTCGAACGCGACGTCGACGCACGCTATCTCGTCAATTTTAGATATGGCCGTCGCGGCACGTCGCTAAGGGATGGAACGAAGACTTCGTCTCCGGTTACCCGCTCGAACGCCGAAAAGCTGTTTGACAGCGTCGTGGTGTCCAAGATCAACGACGGTTATCGCCGCGTCGACGGTGACGCACCACCGCTGACGGTTCTCGACACAGGTGCCGCTGCCGACGGACGCGACACGGAGCTACTCAAAAAGCTCGCGATCTGTGCGCGTAGTGCGTGGCCCGACAAGGAACGCGACCGCCTGTTCTGGCGCCTCGGCGTGATCCGGCTGGCCCCTGCCTATCCTCAACTCGCCGCCATCGCAGAGAAGATCGGCGCGGCGAATGCAAGTTACAGCCTCGTGTATGCGCTGGCGCGCTGCGGCCGTGCGAACGCCGTCGATCTGCTACGCAGCTGCGCCGACGTCAATGTCAGCTTGGTGCCACGCGACTACGCGGCCTATGCCCTCGCCAGCGAACTGATGGGCGCGCGGCGACCGCCGCCGCGCCTGTCGTTACCGCGAACCACGGACACTGCGGCGACACGCGACATCGAGATGGCGCTGACGAACGGCGACGGCGCGGGGCTGCTGCAGGCCTTGCTGGCGGCGAGTTCAGCACATCCGGGCTTCGGCAATCAGTTCCTCATCGCTCTTGCCCACCACGCGCTCGCCGACAGCGCGGCGCGCAAGACGCTGCTCGCGGCCGTGCGCGCGATGAGTCCACGCCCGCCCTATGTTCAGGTGCTGCGGCGCCTGTTCAAATATGCCGATCTCACCGACGACGGTCCGCTGTTCGCTGCAACGGCACGGCAGTTCGAGCTGGCGACCGCGATGTACCGTCGCAGCCGCGTCTATAACGACCGCGTCTGGGTGCCCGGTTCGCGCCAGGCGCTGAAGCTCAGCGAGGAACTGCGGAGCGAGGCTCCGCGCATCGCGCTGTCCGAAACCTGATCTGCCGCAGGCTCGATCGACGCCTCATGGGGCTCGCCCGCACGCTCGGCTTTGTCTATAGCCGCTATGCCGACGATCTGACCTTCTCTTGCTCCGGCGAAGCGGTGAAAAAGATCGGCACCTTGCTCAAGGCCGTGCACGGCATTGTCGAGGCCGAAGGGTTCAAGGTCCATCCGGACAAGACGCGCGTGATGCGCAGGTCGACGCGCCAGGAGGTCACCGGGCTCACCGTGAATGAGGCCGTGACCGTGCCGCGCGACCTGCTGCGCCGTTACCGCGCCGTGCTGCAGCAGGTCGAGCGCCACGGGCCTGATGGCAAGCACTTCGGCCCCGGCAAGGACGTGATCCGGTCGCTGCTCGGCTTCGGCCATTTCGCCATGATGGTCGATCCAGGGAGTGGCACGCCCTTGCTGCAGCGAGCGCAGCGCCTCGCCGCGCAGTACGCGCCCACCCGCTCCGAACGGCACCCGACCCGCGCCGCATTCCGCAAGGCCGCGGCTGCCGGCCAGACGCCGCCCGGCCGGCAATGGAATCCCGCAGAGCAGCTGCCGCCAGCGCCGGACCCGGTGTTGGTTGCGCTGGCGCGACAGGAAGAAAAGAAGCGGGCCGCACAAGCGCGCGCCGCAACGCCCGGCCTGTCCCGCCCGCCCAACGTTCCCCCATCGCCATGGGGCACACCGCGCGCTGCCGGCCCGCAGGCGGCTCCCCCGGCGGGAGCAGCGACGGCACCCAAAAAGAGACAGCCGTGGTACGTCACGGCGATGGTGATCCTGCTGGCGGTGATGCTCACGCTCGCGCTCAGGCCCGGCGGCGCCGTGGTCGCCGGCGCGATGCTGTTTGTCTATTTCAGGTGGTTGTGGAAGCGTTGAAGCAGCGTCCGATCCGGGCCGATTCCAATTAGAGAAAGATCAACGAACCCGGAACGCTCAAAAGGGCTGTTCCACGGACAAAATTACGCGCCCCTGGACAGGATGCATCGCCAAATTTCGTTGTGAAATGACTGCATCGGATTGCATCGAAATCCAAGAAATATCAACGATTTCGGTGGTGCGCTCGGAGGGCGGAGAAGATGTTAGCAACTTCAATAACTTGCAGAGATGGGCAGAGCCCGGGGTGCATTTCGCGCCTATAGGTACTCTTCAAGCCCAGCCTGGGCTGAACTAGGTCGGCAGCTCCGCAAGCCACATGGCGTCGAGCCCCACTGCTCGGCGGCGTCGACTAGCGCGAGGGATTGCGAAGGCTCCTGCTTCGCTCGTGTCCTGAGATTTCTGAAACTTATGGAGCAAACCAAATTCCATCGCTCCCTTCCACCGGTCGTCTTTTTTGACACCGATGGTAACGGGCGCCGGAACAGATGGAAACGCCTGTCAGGGCTTGGTTTCGTGATACTCAGCCCCAAAATAGCTTGCGGCGTATACGACGGAGAAAACTCCAGCCTGAGGCTGACGAGAAAGCGCTGGGTCACCGGCATAGTTGGATCGAGCGGGTGTAGCGCTCCGACCCAAATAGCTTATGTCTCAGGCAAATCTTCATATTGGACGTTTCATTCGACACTCCTTCGCAGCTCAACTTGGCTCGTGTGTCACTCAGAACCCGTTTCCGCCTCTATGGAATCCCGTGAAGTATTGGCGGTAGCGCCTGTATGAGCAACACAGCGCTTCCGCCCAACATGCTGGCACCCACGACAAGCAGGGACAGGGCGCGCTCCCAACACGTCTCGTTGCTGGCGACGTCATTCGAATTTGGCATCTGCAAATACCCGCCTTTTCGTGCGATGAGGTGTCTTAGGCTGAGTCGCGAGCTCCCCGAGCGACGAAATTTGCCGAAAAATTAACTTATGATTCACCGACTCGGGCGCCCTGCCCGATTAATCTCGGTGTCGGTTTGGACCATGTACGGTTCGCTTTTGATCCAGCGTCCCACATGGACGTGATCGAGCAACAGATGGAGAGGATCAGAACAGATCCCGTAAAGCGATGGTCGGACACTGGACGCGAAGCGGACCACGTTTACGCAACCAGTTGCTTCCGTTTGTGGCCCCTTTGAAACATGCCGACGGACTCCGAGAATGTCTGCTCATCGAGGTAGACCGGAAGTGATCGGCGGAGGGCCAAACCGGTGTTGGCAGATATTGTCGCAAAAGTCGAAATCGAGCGACCCGGAAAATCTCACGAAAGTTGATCTTTGGACTTCTCCGCCGCTGTGTTGCTTTTCAACGCTACTACGGAGATCCCTGGTCGATTTTGGATGAAACGATATGGTCCCTCACGTCGCCGCTCGTAAAACGCATCAGCGGCTCTAAAAAATTTCGTACGTCTCCCAAAAAGACTTTTGCAACAATATCCGCCAAAAGCGGTCTTCAGGCAGTCGCACTGTAGGAGCAGCAGGATCCGGGCCTGCGATCCCTGCGCTGATCAAAAATCTCATACTTGCGCTGGGCGATTCAATGGCTGGCCTTAGATCCCGGCGAAGCCCGCACAAATGAATGATTCAAACCTTACTGGCCGCTGAATCGCGTTTCGGCGCAAGCTCGGCGGCCTGCCGCAACGCCTCAATCAGACTGCGCTCGTCAGCAACGCCCTTGCCCGCAATATCGAAGGCCGTACCATGATCGACCGAGGTGCGGATCACCGGCAAGCCGACCGTGATGTTCACGCCGGCCTCCAGCCCCAGCACCTTGATCGGGCCATGGCCCTGATCATGATACATCGCAACGACCATGTCGTAATCGCCGCGGCCAGCCAGGAAAAAAAGTGTGTCCGCAGGTAACGGGCCTCGCACATCCCAACCTCGGCGTTGACAGGCCTCAATGGCGGGCGTGATTTTCGTTGCCTCCTCACCTCGGCCGAATAGCCCGTTTTCTCCGGCATGCGGGTTGATGGCGCAAACGCCGATCTTTGGATTGGTGAGGCCGGCGCGAACCAACACCTCATGCCCACGGACGATGACCCTTTCGACGAGGCCGGGCTCGATCTTCTCGATTGCATCCAACAGACCGATATGGGTGGTGACATGAATGACCCGAAGCCTGGGTGACACGAGCATCATTGAGACCTCCGGCGTACCCGTGAGATGCGCCAGCAGTTCGGTGTGGCCCGGATATTTATGTCCAGCCGCATGCAGCGCCTCCTTGGAAAGCGGCGCCGTACAGATGGCCTGTGCGGATCCTGCTTGTACTACCTGAACGGCTTTTTCGATAAAGCGATAAGCTGCCTCTCCCGCAGCTGCAGACATCTTGCCAAACGGCAAGTCGTCCGGCACGAGGTTCAAATCTAGGCATTGCACGAGGCCCGAATCGAAATCTGCATCGTCGGCTTCGCGCAACGCAGCGATTTCAAGCCGTTCGCCGATTATTTTGCCAGCCTTACGCAAGCGGTTGGCGTCACCGACCACCAGCGCATTGCAGATCGCGCGTGTTTCCGGATTTGCCAACGCCTTCATAATCACTTCGGGCCCGATCCCGGCAGGATCTCCCATGGTGATCGCAATCGTCGGACGGATCATATTAAGCTTCCTCTGGTTCGAACGGCGCGAAGGCGCTCATTAATCCGGATAAGGCTGTGCTCGTCTCCAAATGCACCCGCTTTGGTGGAGATCGGGACCGACAATGAGCCAATAGTCAGCCCGAGCGCCACGCCAGGCTCGATCTCTTCAGCGAGACGGATACCGTTGACACCGAACCGCGACAGGAGTGCCGCCGCGGTTTCGCCGCCTGTCGCGGCAAAAGCACCGATGACGGGTACCGCAATTTCAAGAGTCTCGGCCAGGCTCGTGACGAGCTCGGGGCCAAGCGACATGTCGGGAAACTCATTCATCAAGATCTCGACGAGGACATCGCCGCCTTCGGCGAGACATTCCTTGACGTTTGTAGCGATTTTGGCACGGTCGGCATTATTATTACGCAATGTTTCCGGCTCGATCGGGAAGTGAACCACAGTTCCGGTTGCGTTCAAACGAAGCGCGGCAGACCTCGAAGCGTCGGCGAGCGAGCCGACGACGGTCAATGTACCGAATTTGCTGGTCGGAATGCGCAATGGCTCAACGCTCTCGGCGACGTCGAGGCGAGCGAGCGCATGCGCCAGACCTGCACTGCCGATGAAGACGCTCGCTGGCGACGCATACAGGCCCGCCTCTGCGATCAGGTGCAGGTCGTGCTCGGTTTCCGCGTCGCAAATAGCGATAACATCGCCTACGTTGGCTAAGCTGGCCAGAATGGTTTTCAGTTCGCCATTACGGACGGCGGCAAGTGTGACCTTCTCGCTGCGAACGCCCGCGGTCGCGAGAACGTCAACAAGATCGGCACTGGGATAAGTATGGTCGCGTCGCCAGAGGTCTGTTTCCTCAAGCGTACGACCATTGACCAGGATGCGACCGCCCCTCGTCGTGCGACCGGTCGCCGGAAAGGCGGCTGCAAGCACTCCAAATGCCGAACCCGATCGTGATCCCAGACATTCAAGTGTCGCCGCAATCTCCGCTGCAGGCTGTCCCCGCAAGGTAGAGTCAATCTTCTTGAAGAGAAGGCGTCCCGACCCTGGCTGGCTCGCCAGCACATCTCTATGACGGGCGGCGGCGGCATAGGCCGAAAGACCCCGACTTGCGGTGTCGTAGGCTAGAATGGGCTCCTGACGACTTCGGGCGCTTCTTATGTGACCCCAAATCACGACTGCCGCCAGCCCGCGCCGGCCGAGAGCGATGGCGCAGTCGGCAGCCCCAGTGAGATCGTCCGCGAGAACCAACCAACGACGGGTCATTTGAAGAACAATACTCGAATATCTCAATCTTTGTGCAGATCGCAAGGAAATGGCCGTGGTGAAACAAGTGTCAATGCCCGCTCTGCGCCGATTGTGTTGAAGAAGTCTGCGGGGCAACTGTTTGGGGACGTTGGCAGGAAACAGGGCGTGCGTGAGTTTGTTTGCTCTCAGGCCGGCATCGGGGCGGGCAGCGGGATCAGCTTTGCCAGCTTTCGGAGGTTCTGGACGGTGGCAGCGAGGAGGAACTCGTCTTGAGCACCAAACGGACCTCTCAGCCTGAGTCGGTCGAGGCGCAGAATGCGCTTGAGATGTGCGAACAGCATCTCGATCTTCTTCCGTTCACGCCGCGACGTCACGTAGGCCTCTGTCTTGGCGATATCGCGCGCGACGTCTCGGGCGTTCTCGTAAATTGAACGCGGGACCTTGCGGGCGGGCATCTTCGGGCAACAACGCGACTTGAGTTCGCAGGCATCGCAGTCATATTTGCTGGCGCGATAGAGCAGTGTTGCCCCATCGTTCACCAGAGTTCCGGTAGAGGTCAGCGCCTTGCCGGCTGGACAGACGTAAAGATCGGCTTCCTGATTGTGGGCGAAGTCTTCCCGCGAGAACGTCCCATCGTCGCGGGCCGACTTGTCGAACACCGGAATGTGCGGCTCGATCGCGCGCTCGTTGACCAGCCACCCCTGCATCTCGGCTGAGCCGTAAGCACTGTCGGCGGCCAGACGCTCGGGACAGAGCCCGAGGCAATCTTCGGTCCGTTCAATCATTGTGCGTGCCGCACCGACCTCGGCCTGCCGGATAGCTCGCGTCGCCTCAACATCGACGATAATCGCCGCCTTCAGGTCGATCAGGTAGTTGTCGGCGTAGGCAAAGAAGGCATGCCCTTTGTGAGCGCCGGTCCATTGGGCGGCCGGATCCGACCTGGAGATGAAATTCGGTACCGTCTCGCTGGCTGCGCCCCAGGCAGCCTCATCCAGGGTATCGAGATATTCCCGGACGGATCGGCGCGTCCTCGCAACGGCCTTCCAGTCGACATCATCAGATCCGGCAGCAGAGCGCTGCTTGTTGGCATCGGCAGCAATCAGGCTGGCATCGACAGCAAAGGCCGTACCATCAACCAGCCTCTCTGCCATGCAGCGTCGGACCACGGTCTCGAACAGCTTGCGCAACAGATCGCAATCGCGGAAGCGGCCATGCCTATTCTTGGAGAAGGTCGAGTGGTCCGGCACCTCGCCATCGAGGCCGAGTCGGCAGAACCAGCGGTAGGCGAGGTTCAGGTGTACCTCCTCGCACAACCGCCGTTCGGAGCGAATGCCGTAGCAGTAGCCAACCAGCAACATCCGAACCAGCAGTTCGGGATCAATCGAAGGCCGGCCGGTCGAGCTATAAAAAGGCGCCAGATGGCCCCGAACCTCTGACAAATCGACAAAGCGATCAATCGACCTCAGCAAGTGGCCCGCCGGAACATGTCGCTCAAGTGAGAACTCGTAAAACAGTGCCGCCGGTTCGACCTGCCGAGGACCCATCATCGATTCAAATCTCCATCCGGTAAGAGGAATGAATCAGTGATCTCCTTCGGCTTCAACAGTCGAGTTTTTCAACACAATCCGCCAATAGCGGTCCGTCAAGAATGGTCACTCGATAGAGATCAGGACGTACTTTATCGCTATCATGTTACGCTCGCCACTGAGCGACGCGGCGGGCGGGTTGGCGGAGGATCCGCCATGCTTGTTCGCCCTGTCGGCCTGGACCATTCACGACCTTGGAATAAGGGATTGCTCGTCGGCCAGAAAAAGCCCCTCCAACCCAAACACGTTTGGTCCATTCGCGTTCGGCTCGAGATCGCACGCATGTGGCGCGACCTTGCACTCTTTAATTTGGCGATAGATAGCAAACTTCGCGCCTGCGATTTAGTCAAACTTCGTGTCGACGAAGTATGTTCGGGTACGAGGATCCGGGATCGAGCGACAGTCGTTCAAAAGAAAACGGGCCGACCAGTGCAATTCGAAATTACGGATCAGACGAAGGCCTCCCTTGAAGTTTGGTTACGAACCCTCCGAGCGACCGGCACTCGATATCTCTTTCCAAGCCGACTTCATGCACGCCCTCACCTATCCACCCGACAATATGCCCGGCTGGTGCATCGCTGGGTTGATAGCATCGTTTGGAAACAATCTTCTATGGTACCCATTCGATGCGGCGGACGAAGGTCACTCAAATCTATCGCAAGACCGGCAACCTTCGTGCTGTCCAGCTCCTCCTCGGCCATACAAAGCTGGAGAGCACCGTCCGTTATCTCGGGATTGAAGTAGACGATGCTCTACACATCGCCGAGCAGATCGAGCTCTAGGATTTGGGATCGTGCCGATGGCGGTTGATAATCCTCGGGGCCTTCGAAGACCCGATGGTGGTGGCTTCCGAAGGAGGAATGCGTTCGTTGACCAGAGTAGGCTGCGCCGGCGTCTCGCTGTTCGCATAAGTTTCAAGCCGATCAGCCTTCGCCAACGCACCATGTGAATCGGAAATGCCTACGGTTGTCTCGGCAAGGGGCTGAACGACCGCTGCTGCAGTGCGCGGTGGAGTTCTGAGTTCCATTGCCGCCAGTACGCCTACACCCAATGGGATGAGGAGGCCCAGCAACACCATTCTCAGCATGATGCTTCTCCGGCCAGGATAGTGCCGGTGCAAATTCTCCGATCTAATGAGGCAACTTGGCGGCGGCCCACGTAACAACCTGAACGACGTACAAGGTGTTTGCCGAGGGTTAACCGTTCGAGGCGCAGGGATTCGGCCGCAGCTAGGAGCGGTTTCCGGACGTTAGAGAAGGCTGAATGCAGGCATCAGGCATCGTCAACCAAAGTTAACCGATCTCGACAAGGCCTGACGAGTGTATCAACCGATCAAATGAATTGTGGGCGCTCCCAGCACACCGGCCTTTTGCATCGCAGTCTTCAAATCATCACTCCCCGTCCAGGCGCGCGCTTTGGCCAGGTCCGCCACATTGGCTACGATTACAATGTCGTTGGGGTCTTCCGCGTTGCGGTAGACGCGGGCGTCAGTGATTCCAGCCGCGACCCTGCTCGATTCGTGGGCGTCATAGCCCGGACGCCATGCTGCGTAGTCACGGACACTGTGATGGATAATCATCGAAGCCATCGGTCCCTCCCGCATATTGTTTTCCAGCGAACGGCTGCGCCAATCGCCGATGAAGACGGTACGCTCTTTTGCACCTGGCGTCTAATTGGTGGCCTGCTGCCTTATTGTTTATAATTTGGCGCAATGAACGACGTTTGAGTCTAACTCAAAAAGAAATCAATGAAATGGCGCCTTATACCGAACGTCGCCATACCCGGCCTTGTGCCGGGCATCCACGTCTTGGCTTCCCTTAAGCAATCTTGGCTTCCCTCAAGTAAGAAAGACTTGAACGGCCGGGCATAGGCGAGCGGAAGCGACGCCGTCCTACAAACGGCTATGCCCCGCCATGACGAAGGAAGCGCGCGTAATTGCGGGCTGAAGAGTACGATCGCACACGCGCCCTAAACCAACTGATAGCCGGCTCCATTCCAATTGCGTAGTGGAAGCCTACCTCGGTACGGACGAACCATACCTGCGTGCAATGGCGTCAGACGGCGCCCCGGCGCTACCAATCGATCCAGCAAGACGGAATGCAAAGCAACGGAACCGGACCTGCGAGCCGGCAGTTGCAAGACAAGGTCGGCGGCGTAATGCCCGCCGGCCTTTTTCTTTTGATCGGGCGGCGAGATGAACTTCTCGCCATCGTGCCATTCGTGACGCGTTCATGATTGCTTGCAACGAATGCGCGCTTCGCGCCAACAGCGGTCATTCGGCAATTGACGGGAACATTGATCTATCCAGCCAAAAAACTGCAGGCCGCCGTCGCTTCGCTGAAGCAGACTTGCGCTATTCCGAAGACATACTGCAAGGCATCGAACACGCGCCTGGCGCGATCGGGAGGCTTTATCGCGGCGAGAATACCGGCAAGCGGCTCATCAGGATCCGCTGACAATTACTCGGTCTTGACATTGCGCTCCTCAATTACCCTGCGCCACGAGGGAATCTCCGCCGCAATGATGGCCGATAGTTCGGCGGGGGTACTGGCCGTGGCTTCCACGCCATAGCCCAGGAAGCGATCGCGCAACTGCGGCGCAGCCAGCGTCGCACTGATTGCGGCGTTGAGCTTGTCGATGATCTGAGGCGGTGTGCCGGCCGGAGCAAGAAGCCCGAACCACGTTTCGACCGAATACCCTTTTAGAACATTGCCGATGGGCGCGGCACCCGGGGCAACCGAAGAGGTTCCAGGCGACGAAACACCGATCAGCCTGACCTTGCCGGAGCGGATATGCTCATTCAGCGTGTCGGACGTGGTGGTGAGCAAAATATCGACCTCGCTTGTGAAGATCGCGAGCGTGGTCGGCGCCTGGCCACGATAGGGAACGTGGACCATTTGCAACCCGGCCTGATTGAGGAAGCGCTCCGTACTCAGATGTCCGAGCGAACCGGGCCCAGCCGTCGCATACAGCATGGGCTTACTCTGCGCCTTGGCGTAAGCGATCAGGCCGGCGACATCGCTCACCGGCACCTTTTCGTTCGCAACCAAGACCAACGGCGCCTTGGAGACTAGCGAGACCGGCGCAAAGCTCTTCAGCGGATCGAAATCGACCCCTTTTTGCAACAACGGAGCAATTGAGATCGGGCCGTTGTTCGCAAATAGCAGCGTGTAGCCATCCGCATCCGCGCGTGCGGCTTCATTGGCGCCGGTTGTGCCCGCTGCGCCGCCGCGATTGTCGATGATGAGCGGTTGGCCGAGAATCTTCGCCATCGGTTCCTGTAGCGCGCGCGCCATGATGTCCGTCGAGCCGCCGGCGGGATATGGCACGATGAGCCGGATCGGCCGCGATGGATAGTTGTCTGCCGCCGCTGGTCCAGCAAGCATCATGACCCCGAATGCAAAAGCCAGAAAATCAGATCGCTTCACGTCGATACTCCTTACAAGCCGTTGTTCCTGATCTCTCGAACCGATCGCTCCCGGACCGGGCGTCATTTCGTTGCCGTCACCGCAAGCTTCCCGAATGCGCCGGAGGCGGCTACAGTTGCAATCTCATCGGGGGAGAGTTCGAGCAGGCGCGTGAGAACATCATCGCGGTGGGATCCGATCGAGGGAATTTCCCGCCCGATCGCGCTACGCGCGCCCGACATCCGCCACGGGGCGTTGACGCCCTTGAATTCGCCGGCGGCGTCGGCGATCGGCGCGAATGTGCCGCGATCGGCAAGATCGGGATCGCCCAGCGCCTCGGCCGGGTCACGAAAGCGCGCGCTCGGAATGCCGGCGCGTTCGAGCATGGCAAGGCATTCGTCCATCGTGCGTTGCACGGTCCATTTTTCGATGACCTGCATCATCGCGGTCCAGTTCGCGCCGCGCGCCGGCACCGATGCGAACCGCGGATCGGATGAAAGCTCCGGCAGGCCGGTCAGGTCGCGAAGTGCTGCGAAGTTGCGCGCCGACACCGGCGCGATCAGGATGTCGCCGTCGCTGGCGCACACGGGCCCGTAAGTCGGCCGCGGCATCGGCCTGGAGAATTGCGCTTCCTGCAGCTCGTACACCAAAAGGTTCAGCATGCAGTCCATCAGGGCGACATCGACGCGCTGCCCTTCGCCGGTGCGCGCGCGCTGCACCATTGCCGTCTGAATTGCAGAGAAGCCGAAAATGCCGCCGAGAATGTCGGCGACGAACACCGCCCCTGCGGCCGGCCGGTCGCGGTCACCGGCATACCGCATCAACGCGCGATCGAAGCCGCTCTCGGCATGGACGATCATCGCATAGGCGGCGCGCTCGGCCTGTGGACCGGTCTGGCCGTAGCCGGAGATCGAGCAGTAAATCAGTCTCGGATTGATCTTTTGCAACGCCTCATATCCGAGACCCAGCCGCTCCATCACACCGGGTCGAAAATTCTCGACCAGGATGTCGGTGTTTTCGACCATGCGATGCACGAGCTTGATCGCTTCCGGCGATTTCAGGTCGAGCGCGATACTGCGCTTGCCGGCATTGAGCTGGCCGAAATAGGCACTGTGGCCGTCACGCACCGGCGCGCGCAGGCGCATCTCGTCGCCTTCCGGTGGCTCGATTTTGATCACTTCGGCGCCGACGTCCGCCAGCAGCCGTGCACAATAGGGCCCAGCCAGCATTGTGGAAAAATCCAGCACCCGCACACCCTGGAGCGGCGATGTCGATGTTTGGTCCTGCATGTTGCCTGCCTCCTATCTCGGCAACCCGAGCCCGCGCTGGGCGATCAGGCTGCGCTGTATCTCGTTGGTTCCGATGCTGATCACCCACATCAGCGAATGCCGCAGGTTCTGCTCGAACCGGCCATTGTCGATCGCACCCGGCATCTGCTCGGAAACGGCGGCGCGCATGCCGAGAATATCGAGCGCCGCTTCGCCGAAGCGTTCCATCAGTTCGCCGGAGTAGACCTTGCTGATCGCGCCATATTCCGGCGGCGTCACGCCGTCGGCCGCGAGTTCGGCGCAACACATCATCAGTTGCCGGCCCACCTCGATTTCGCAGGCCAGCGTCGCGATCTTGTCGCGCACGACCGGATCTTGGCCGGGCGGTGGCCTATCGCCCTCGGCCGTCATCACATGCCGGCGCAGCTGTTCAAAGGCGTGAGCCACCTTCAGCACGATGCCACCGCCGACTAGACCGCGCTCGAAGGCGAGCGCGCCCGTCAGAACTTTCCAGCCGCCATTGACCTCGCCGACGATGTTTTCCAGGGGGATGCGAACGTCGTCGTAGAAGATGTTGGCAAACGTGCCGTCATACATCGTGCTTGCCGGCCGGATCGTAATGCCCGGCGCATTCATCGGCACGATGAACATGCTGATGCCGGCGTGCGGCGGCTTGGCGTCCCTGTCGGTCCGGGCCGCAAGAAACATGTACTTGCCCCACCAGGTCGTGGTCCAGATCTTCTGGCCGTTAATGACCCAGTGCTCGCCATCCCGCACCGCGCTGGTGCGCAGCGCCGCGAGATCGGAGCCGGCCTGCGGCTCGCTGTAGCCCATGCCGTGCATGGCCTCGCCCCGCAGGATTTCCGGCAGATATTTTTGCTGCTGCGCCGGCGTACCGAACATCATCAGGGCGTTGGCCTGGATCGACGCGCCGATCCGCGGTGCCTCGCCCTGCTCCATCGTCTCCATGAATGCGATCTGCTCCAACGGAGAACGCGCCTGCCCGCCGAATTGCTTCGGCCAGCCGAGGCCGATCCATCCGGTCTTGCCGATATCGCACGCGAAGTCGGCGTCGAACTCGCGCTTTTCAAATGGCTGTTCGTCGAACCTGGCTTTCCTGTCCCCCGACCAGTTCTGATCGAGCCAGCGCCGCACCTGTTCGCGCAGCTCGTTGCCGGCCGGCCCGAGATCGTACTGCGGCAACGGCGCGCCGCCGCGATCCAGCAAATGCGCAGCCAGCCGCCGCCGCGCATCGGGCGCCCCACCGAGCGCGACCGTGTCCAGGTGCACGCGCTTGAAATGTTGCGCGGCCTCGTGCTCTTCGGCATAGCCGATGGCACCGAAAATATGCTGGGTCTCGAGCGACACGCGCCGCAGCGCGTCGCCGCCGAAGGCAACCGCGCAATCGGCGAAATAGCGCCAGTCGCAGTCGCCAATGTCGTGGAGCCTGGCCGCATGATCAAGGACGAGGCGGACACCTTCGAGCGCGATCAAGCCATTCGCGAGCTTGTGTTGGATCGCCTGGAACTTTGCGATCGGTTGCCCGAACTGGTGACGCTCCTTGGCATAGTCCACGGCCAACTCGAACGCCCGCCGGGCCGCGCCATGCGCGCGCCCCAACAATGCTACCTGGGCCTTGAGGCTGATTTCGTCGAGACTTGCACTTTCGAGCGGAAGAAGCGTCAGCGGCGCCGAATTCAGCCGCACCTCACAGAGCCCCCAGGCGCCCATCGCGCGCGTCGGCGCGAGGACGATGCCGGAAGCATCCAGTTGAACGAGAGCAATATGCGACTCGTCAACGGCCGCCAGAAGGTGCGTGGTGCTGGCCGCTGCCTCCACAAATCGAAGCACGCCTGTTCCGCGCGAACCGTCAATCCGGATCGAGCCAGCGCCTGCATCCGGATCGCAAGCGCCGAAGCAGAATGCGGCCACCGCCGTGCCAGCGTGCAGCCGTTCCAGCAGATCCACCGCTGCGTCGGCCCGCGAGCCTGAGAGCGCAAGGTTGGCCAGCGCGGTGGGCCACATCGGCGCCGGACATGCGGCTCGGCCAAGTTCCGCCATCACCACCAGGATTTCGCGAAGGCCGCCTTCGTCACGGCCACAACCGAGCGCAGCCACCCCCTGCCCGACGAGCTTGCGCCAAATCACAGAAATATCGTCCGGGGACGGCCGTTCCTCGCCGCCGCCTGCGGCCCAATGCGCCTCGAGAAACCCGCGCAGGGAATCCCGAATCATCGCGGCGGTATCGTCGCTCGAAAGCCCGCTCGCATCCATGAGAACTATGCCTGACCGAATTTCGGCTTGCGCTTCTCCTTGAATGACATGGTCGCCTCCTTGTGGTCGGCGGTCGCGAACGTCACCTGCTCGAGCGCCATCGAGGCCTCGAGCATCATATTCACGCGATCCTTGACGATCTGGTTGATCGACAGCTTCGTCCAGCGGATGGCCCAGGTCGGACCGTTGGCGAGCTCAGTCGCGATTTCACGCGCCTTATTCAGAACCTCCGCGCGCGGCACGACATGATTGACCAGCCCGATCCGCTCGGCCTCCTTGCCTTTCAGAAGGGTACCACGCATCAGATACTCCTTGGCCTTGTTGATGCCGATCAGCAGCGGCCAGATCACGGTGCCGCCGTCGCCGGCGACCAGCCCAACGCGCGAGACGTGCGTGTCGCCGATGCGCGCGTCCTCCGCCATCACCGTGATGTCGCAAAGCAGCGCGTGGGTCGCGGCGAGGCCGATGGCGTCGCCGTTGATCGCCGCGATGATCGGCTTATCGAGTTCGAGCTGACGCGTCACGGCACGGCGGCTGATCATGGGGTCGTGGATTTCGCCCTCTTCGAGGACGTCGCCGCCCGGCCGCTCCGACATTGCCTTGACGTCGCCACCGACGCTAAAGAAGTCGCCCGCGCCGGTCAGCACCACGACGTTGACGGCGTGATCGTCCGCCAAATCGTCCCAGATGGTCCGCAGTTCGCGGATCAGCTTCTGATTGATGGCGTTGCGTGCTTGCGGCCGGTTCAAGGTCACGGTCGCGACCTTATCCACAACCTCGACCTTCAGGCATTCATATCTGGCGTAGTGGGACACATTTTCCTCCGTTGTTATGTTTGTTCGAGCGTGGATCGAGCCACCCTCTGCTATCTGCGCATTCCGGGCTGCACCTCCGCCAGCGCGACGTGAAGCGACATCGCGCCGGGATCCTGTTCCAGCATCCGTTGCACGGATTCCAGATGGCTACGCATCAGGCGCGTCGCCGTCGCAACGTTTCGCTCACCCAGCGCCGCCAGGAACTGGCGCCGCTTTTCCGCCAGCCGCGCCATTGCGACGCCGCTCGACGAGACCTTGGCATAGACGAAGCGCATGTGAATTTCCGTGACCGAATCCATGATCATGGCGATCACTTTGTTTCCGGTCGACGCAGCGAGCAGTTTGTAGAATTCGCGCGAGCATTCGACGCGGTCCAGCAATCGCCCCTCCCGCGTCGCATCCTCGGTGCGCCGAATATTGGCCTCGAGAGCATCGAGATCGGCCTTTCGCGCATTGGCACAGGCCAGCCGCACCACGAGATCGAGAACGTGGACGCGCGCTTCCGACAATTCCCGGACGGAAATCGTGCCGAGACTCAACATGTCGCGCATGACGCCGTTCATGCGGCTGGTATCACCCTCCTGAATGAAGGCTCCGCCCTTGACGCCCTTCTGCAGCCGAAGCACGCCGGCCATTTCGAGGCTGCGCAAGGCCTCGCGCAGGACATTGCGGCTGACGCCGAGCTGCTGGGCCAGATCGCGTTCGGGCGGCAGCTTGTCGCCCGGCTTCAGGATGCCGAGCGCGAGCTGCTCGCGGATCCGCTCGCAGATTTCCTCGAACGCGCGCCGCGTGTGGATGGGGCGGAATGTCGGCGCGGCCGGCGTTCCAGCCGCGCGGTGATCCGGAACCCGGTCGCGCCGGTTAGGCGACGAAGACCTGGGACGGGCGGGTGCGCGAGGGCTTGACTTGGTGCTCATGCGGTGAATTATTAAATGGATCACCCATTCAATGGAAGTCCCTTTTTCGGCTTCCGGCAAGAAAAGATGACCCAGGGATCAACATGAGCTTCACCGAGGAGCAGATCGCGTTCCGCGACACCGTGCGGAAAATGGTCGCAAGGCACGTCGCACCGATCGCGGCCGAGATCGACGAGACCGACCGCTTCCCGCTCGAGCTCGTGAAGCTGTTCGGCGAGATGGGGCTGATGCAGCTCTGGGTGCCAGAACGCTACGGCGGCCCGAACGGCAACCTGACCATGGCCTGCCTGGCCCGGGAGGAGATTTCCAGGGTCTCGCCGGCTTGCGCCTCGATCGCCGCACTCAACACCATGTTCATCATGCCGCTGCTTCACTTCGGCTCCGAGGAGCAGCGGGCCAAATACCTGCCGATCATCGCCAAGGGCGGCGTCGTCACAGCGATCGCAATATCAGAGCCTCAAGCCGGCTCCGACGTCACCGCGATCAACACGCGGGCGCGGAAGGACGGCGACAGCTACGTCCTCAACGGCCGCAAGCAATGGTGCAGCTACGGCGTCGTCGCCGATTACATCGTGGTGATGGCGCGGACCAGCGACTCCCCGGGCGCCGACGGGATCAGCGCCTTTATCGTCGAACCGAAGACAATGTCAGGCATCGCGTTCGGACGCCACGAGCGCAAGATGGGCTTCCGTGGTGCGCCGAACACGCCGATCTTCTTCGACAATGTCCGCGTGCCTGCGGAGAATTTGGTCGGTGAGGAAGGCAAGGGTTTCCGGGCGTCGATGCGCGCGCTCGACCTCAACCGACCGACCATCGGCGCCCAATCCGTCGGGTTGGCGCAGGGCGCGCTCGACGCGTGCGTTGCCTACGCCAAGGAACGCAAGCAGTTCAAGAAGGCGATCTCGGAGTTCCAGGGCGTGCAGTTCATGCTGGCGGACATGGCCATGCAGATCGAGGCGGCGCGCGCCCTCGTCTATGAATGCGCCCGAGCTGGCGATGCCGGCGACTGGAAACGCCTCAACGTGCTCGCCAGCATGGCCAAATGCGTCGGCAGCGACATGGCCATGAAGGTGACAACGGACGCCGTCCAGATCTTCGGTGGCTACGGCTACACCATGGACTATCCGGTCGAGCGCATGATGCGCGACGCCAAGCTGACCCAGATCTTCGAAGGCACCAATCAGATCCAGCGCGTGGTCATTGCCCGCGAGTTGCTTCGATAACGAAATCAGAATTGCGATCTCTGGCCATAACGGGACAACTGCTGACGATCTGCGGCCCAGCCTAGACGTTCGCACGCCTGTTGGTGATCGCAGATTTCGCGGCCTCACCCGGCGCGAAGCCGTGCAGGAACAGTTCGACGGCCATATCGGCGAATTCCTGCGGGCCGATCGCGCCCTTGGGATCGTACCAAGTGTAGGTGAAGTTGATGATGCCGAACAGGATCATCGTGTAAATCTTCTTGGTGCGCTTGACGATTCGACCCTCGGCGTCGAGTCTGACAAGAAGGTCGGTGACGACATCGACCAGCTGAAGTTCAAGATCCTTGATGGCCTGCTGCTCATCCTCGTTCAGGAACGACAGGTCGTGAATCAGCACGCGCTGCTCATGCGGCGATTTGGCGTTGACCTCGACGATCGCGCGAATGACGTTTTGAAACTGCGTCAGCGTCGGCCCGCCGGCCGCCACCGCCGTTTCGACGTGCTCGATCATTTCCCGGATATGGGCGTCCAGGATTGCGAACAGGATCGCTTCCTTGGAGTCGAAATAATGATAGAGCGCGCCGCGCGACAGCTTGCAGGCGTCCGCGAGGTCGGCGATCGAGGCGCGCATATAGCCCTGCGCCGAAAACAACCGGGCGGCATTGGTCAATATGCCGAGATGGATGCCGTCGTAATTCTCAGAGCGTGTTCGCGCCATCGGATATTGCCCGCTTCCATTTCAGCTTTAGCTCGCATTCCCAAGGACATGCTTAGCTGATTCAGCCGTCCTTTTTCAGGTATCGACGGGTCGCCCGGGCGCCGGTTCTGTCCGGGCCTGCGGCCGATCGACCCGATCGTCCTTATCGCAAAAAATTATTTGAACGGCCAGCCGGATTATAATACAATGATCTAGATCAAGGACAGCCCGGATCAACCGTGCAGCGCGCTTTGGGAGGTGGAATGACGGTTATTAGAGCGGATGCTGTCGTGATCGGGGCCGGTGCCGGCGGGCTTTGCGCCGCGGCTCGCCTTTCCCATGCCGGGCTTCATACAATCGTCGTCGACGACAAGGTGCGGATCGGTGGACGCGCCTCGACCGAGCAGATCGACGGCTTTACGGTCAATATCGGTGCCATCGCGATCGAACTCGGCGGGGTGTTCGAGGAGACGTTCAATACCGTCGGCGCGCCGCTCGATATCCGCACCCCGGAACCTGCCAGTTCCTTCTTCATCGACGGCAAGCTGATCGATGTCGGCCGCGGCGGCTGGTCGCTGCTGCTCGGGCAACTCACAAAGCAGGCCTCCCGCATCCTGGAAAAATTCGCCGACGCCCGCTCCGGCAACCTTCCCGACGGACGGCAATCGACCGAGGACTGGCTCAAGACCTACACCAGCAATGCCTCGGTGCACGCGATCTTCCGCAACCTCTGCGCCGCGATCTTCGCCTGCAACGCCAATGAGCTGCCGGCGCGCGCCTTCCTGACCTATTTCACCAGCAAGGGCGCCTTCAAGCGTTTTGGCTTCTGCCCGCAAGGCACGATCGGCGTCTGGAATGCGCTCGCGACCGCCATCAAGCGCAATGGCGACATCTGGGTGTCGACCCCGGCGGTGCAGATTCATACGACCGATGGCCACGTCGACGGCGTCACGGTTGTACGCGACGGTCAACGGGTGCGAATCGAGACTGATCTCGTCATCAGCAATGCCGGCCCCAAGACCACCGTGGCGCTCGGCGGTGAAGCCGCCTTCCCGCCCGCCTACGTCGAGCAGGTGCGCAGCGGGCTCAAGCCGGCCGCCAACATCGTCATCAATATCGCGAGCAAGGAGCCGCTGATCTCCCATCCCGGCATCGTCACCTTCGGCAAGACGCGGCGGCTGTGCAACATGGCCAACCTCACGGCGACCTGCCCTGAACTGGCGCCACCGGGCTGGCATCTCTATGTCGCCTATGCCGTGCCGATCCCGGCGCTTGGCGATTTCGATTCTGACGCCGAGGTCGAATTGGCGCTCACGGATTTGCGCGAACAATTCCCGAATTTTGCGCAAGCCAAAATCCTCTCAATCCGCGTCATGCGCGACGACTGGCCGGCCCAGCGCAGCTGCGCCGGTTACGACCTGCCGCGCGAGACCGGCATTGACGGCCTGTGGTGCGTCGGCGATGCCGTCAAGCAATATGGCAACGGAGGCACGCAAGCCTGCGCCGAAGCCGCGAAAATCGTCACCGATGCGATCCTGGCGCAGCGGCCGCGCATGCCGCAATCGAGCCGGGTATGAGCGCGATGCCGACGACGATCCCGACGAAGGCGAGTATCGGCAGCGCGCAGGCCGCACCTGATCCCGCATGCCTGCTCGAATTCCGCAACATCCGCATCGTCTATGACAACGCCATCGAGGCGATCCGCGACGTCAGCATTGCGGTTCCCGAAGGCGGCATCGTCGCCCTGCTCGGCTCCAACGGCGCCGGCAAATCTACGTTACTGAAGGCGATGTCAGGGATTCTCTACACCGAGGAAGGCGTAATCGAGAACGGCGCCATCCGCTTCCGCAACGAGGAAGTGCATCGTCTCGCGCCCGACGAGTTGGTTCGGCGTGGCATCGTGCAGGTGCCGGAAGGACGCCGCGTGTTTCCGGCGCTGACCATCGACGAAAACCTGCAGATGGGCGGCTACACCAAGACCGCCGCCGAGGCGCGCGACCGTCGCGACAAGGTGTTCGCGCTGTTCCCGCGCCTGTTCGAACGGCGCGACCAGATCGCAGGCTACATGTCCGGCGGCGAGCAGCAGATGCTCGCCATCGGGCGCGCGCTGATGACTGATCCCGTGTTGCTGGCGCTCGACGAACCATCCCTGGGTCTGGCGCCCCTCATCATCGACCGCATCTATGAGGTGATCGCAAAGCTACGCGACGAGATGAAGATGACGGTGCTGCTGGTCGAGCAGAACGCACAGCGCGCGCTCGATATCGCCGACTACGCCTACATCCTGGAAACCGGGCGGGTCGTGCTCGACGGCACAGCGCAGAAGCTGGCGTCGAACGAAGACGTGCAGGAATTCTATCTCGGCGTCTCCAATTCGGGACGCAAGAGCCTGCGCGACGTCAAGCATTACAAGCGGCGCAAACGGTGGCTGTCGTGACCGCCCTGCTCAGTGTCCAAAACCTCAGCAAGCGCTTTGGTGGCCTGCAGGCGGTTGCCGATGTCAGCCTAGATGCAACCGCAGGCGAAATCTGCAGCGTGATCGGCCCGAACGGCGCCGGCAAGACCACGCTGTTCAACATGATCTCCGGCGTGCTGCGGCCAAGCGGCGGCCGTATCCTGTTCGACGGAGTCGATCTTGCGACCGTCTCGCCATCGCGATTCGCCGCGATCGGCATCGGGCGGACGTTTCAGAACCTCGCGCTGTTCAAGCACGGCACCGTGGTCGAGAACATCCTGACCGGCCGGCACACCCATCTGCGCTCCAACGTGCTGGATGCCGTGATCTTCTTCGGCCGCACCCGCCGCGAGGAGATCGAGGCCCGGCAGCGGGTCGAGCACATCATCGAATTCCTCGAGATTGAACACATCCGCGATGCCATCGTCGGCACGCTGTCCTACGGCCAGCAGAAGCGCGTCGAACTGGCGCGGGCGTTGGCTTGCGAGCCGAAGCTGCTGCTGCTCGACGAAATGGTATCGGGCATGAACCAGGAAGAGACCGAGGACATCGCCCGCTTCGTACTCGATATCCGCGACGATCTTGGCATCACCGTGTTGATGATCGAGCACGAGATGCGGATCGTGATGGACATTTCCGACCGCGTCCATGTGCTGAATTTCGGCCGCAAGATCGCCGAAGGCACGCCCGCCGAAGTGCGGCGCGATCCTGCCGTCACGGAAGCCTATCTCGGTGGCCACCGCGCGGAAGCGCTTGCGAAAGTGGGTGCATGATGTCCACCCTCGACACGATGCGAACAACGCATCCGACTGTGCAGGCGGGTTCCGCCAAGAGCACGTCCGCCCCCGACACCACGTCATTGCAGTCCACGCTGCAGAACGGCGCCATCACCATTCCGCAACTGCTGCAAAAACGCGCCGAACTGCATGGCGACAAACTCGCGCTGCGTGAAAAAGATTTTGGCATCTGGAACCGTTATTCCTGGAGCCACTATTACGAGACCGCGCGTTCCGTCGCGCTCGGCCTGCTATCGCTCGGGCTAAAGCCCGGCGACCGCGTCGCCATCGCGGGCGAGGATACGCCGGAGTGGTTTTACGCCGATCTCGGCACCCAGATGATCGGCGCGGTGGCCGTGGGCATCTACCCGACCAACCCCTGGGTCGAGCTGCAATATATTGTCCGGCACTCCGGCGCACGCGTCGTTATCACAGGCGACCAGGAACAAACCGACAAAGTCCTTGACGCCATCGCCAATAATGACGGCCTGCCGGCGCTGGAGGCCATCGTCTGCGTCGACATGAAGGGCCTGCGGCATTACGGCCAGTCGCAACTGATGTCGTTCGAAAAACTCTCCGAACTCGGCAAGCGCTACGCACTCGAACACCCCGAAGCCAATGACAGGCTCGACCGGCTGATTGCGCGGGCCTCGCCCGACGATGTCTGCATCCTCGTCTACACGTCAGGCACCACCGGTCCGCCCAAGGGCGCCATGCTGACGCATCGCAACCTGATCTATGCGTCGTATATCTATGCCGAGGCGGTCGATATTGCCGACAAGCCGTTTGAATCGGTCTGTTACCTGCCGCTCTGCCACGTCGCCGAGCGCTGTTATTCCGAAGTGATGCAGCTCGTACTCGGCGGCACCGTGAGCTTCGCGGAGTCGATCGATACCGTTGCCCTCAACATCCGGGAGATCGCGCCGACCTTTTTCGTCGGCGTTCCCCGCATCTACGAGAAGCTGCAGCAGAATTTCCTGTTCAGACTCGGCGAGAGCGGCAAGCTACGGCAGCGATTCGCGAAGGCCTGTTTCGCACTCGGCCGCAAATTGTCGGACCGGCGGCAGAACGGCAGCGACACCTGGCTCGACCAGATCGCTTACGGACTGCTCTACATTTTCCTGTTCAGCAACATCCAGCGCCATCTCGGGCTTGCCCGCAGCCGTCACCGCCTCTGCGCCGGCGCCTCGATTTCGCCGGAGACGCTGCGCTTCTTCGACATCATCGGCCGCCCGGTGTCGCAAGGCTACGGCCTGACCGAAAGCGGTGGCGTCGCCTTCATCCAGACCGATAGCCATCACCGCCTCGGTGGCTGTGGCCTGCCGCTCGTTCATACCGATTGGAAGCTGGATAACGACGGGGAAATCCTGCTGAAGAACCCCGGTGTCTTCAAGGGATATTTCCTCGACGACAAGGCATCGACGGCCACGCTCGAACCGGGTGGCTGGCTGCGCACCGGCGACATCGTCGAAATCATGGACAATGGCGAGATCACCGTGGTTGACCGCAAGAAGGCGATCATCATCACCGCCGGCGGCAAGAACATCGCCCCCTCCGAGATCGAGAACGCGCTCAAGGACTCGGAGTTCATCAAGGAAGCGATCGTGGTCGGCGAGGCCATGAAATATCTCGGCGCCATCATCCAGGTCGATTTCGACAATGTCGGCCGCTGGGCCCGCGACAAGGCGCTGCCCTACACCAATTACAAGTCGCTGTCGCA
This sequence comes from Bradyrhizobium sp. SRL28, assembly GCF_018596315.1. Taxonomy (GTDB): domain Bacteria; phylum Pseudomonadota; class Alphaproteobacteria; order Rhizobiales; family Xanthobacteraceae; genus Bradyrhizobium. The sequence goes on from NZ_JAHEAG010000016.1 coordinate 29,211, forward strand.
ACTGCCCGAAGTGCATGACCTCGTCGAGCGCATCGTTGGCGAGACCAACAAGCGCTTTGCCCGCGTCGAGAACATCCGCCGCTTCGCCATCCTCGAAAAGGAACTCGACCATGACGACGGCGAACTGACCGCCACGCAAAAGGTCCGACGCGCCATGATCGAGAAGAAGTTCGCGCGCGAACTCGCCATCATCTACCAGGCGGAGGTCTGATGCAGTATTTCATGCAGCTGCTGATATCCGGCCTTGCGATCGGCGCCATCTATGGCCTGATCGCGATGGGCTTTGCGGTGATCTACAAATCCACCGGCCTGGTCAATTTCGCGCAGGGCGAAATGACCATGATCACGGCCTATATCGCCTGGACCATCTCGACCACGGTCAGCGGCAACGTGGTCGTGGTAGCGCTCGGCGCCATCCTTGCCGCCGTCGTGCTCGGCCTGATCATCGAGCGCGTGGTGATGCGGCCGATGCTGGGCGAGCCGGTGTTCGCCACCGTGATGGTGACCATTGGCCTTGCCGTGATCCTGCGCTCGTCGATCAACTTCATCTGGGACGCCTACCCGCACGGCCTCGACGTGGGCTTCGGCCGCAGCATCGTGCGAGTCGGCCCGATCGGCGTCCGGACGGGTCAGATTGCGGTTATCGTCACACTTCTGGTGCTGCTGGCGGCGATCTGGGCGTTCTTCCGCTACAGCAAGATCGGCGTCGCCATGCGTGCCGTCGCCGCCGACGACCGTACCGCACTCCTGATGGGCATCAGCGCCACCCGGGTTCATGCCCTCGCCTGGGCCGCCTCCTCCGTGATCGCCGGGATCGGCGGCGTGTTCTTTGCCCTGTCCTACGACCTGTCGCCGGCGATGTTCCAGCTCGGGCTGAAGGCGTTTCCGGCCACCATCCTCGGCGGCCTCGACGCTGTGCTTGGATCCGGTGTCGGCGGCCTCCTGATCGGCATCACCGAGAATCTCGCGGGCGGCTATCTCGGCTCCGGCATGAAGGAAGTCGCGGGCTTTGCGATGATCATCGTGGTGCTGATGATCCGCCCGTTCGGCATCTTCGGCGAACGCGACATTGAGAGGGTCTAGGATGCGCACCGGCGATTTCAAGCAAACCTACGGCGAACTCGTTACCCTCGTCGATTCGCCGCCGGTGTGGCTGTGGTCGGCGGTGCTGGTCGCGGGCCTGATCGCAGCGCCCTTCGTGCTGAACTCCTATGCGTTGTCGTTCCTGATGATCATCCTGATCACGGTGGTTGGCACGCTGGGGCTGAACATCCTGACCGGCTACACCGGCCTGATTTCGCTCGGCCATGTCGGCTTCCTCGTCACCGGTGCCTACGCCTATGCCGTGCTGGTTTCCAAATATCAGATGCACCCGCTGGTCGGATTCCTCGGCGCGGGCGTGGTGCCGGCACTCGCCAGCCTCATCGTCGGCGCGCCCTCGCTGCGGCTGAAGGGGCTTTACCTCGCGATCACCACGCTGGCGTTCTCCTTCATCATCAACACCGTGATCCTGGAAGCACGGTGGCTGACCAACGGCGCCCGCGGCATTTCGGTGCAACGCCCGGAGATTTTCGGCTTCAGCTTCGACAGCGACGCCGCCTTTACCTATCTCTGCCTCGGCTTTGCCGTTCTGACGCTGTTTGCCACGCTCAACATCCGCCGCAGCCGCGCCGGCCGCGCCTTTGTCGCGATCCGCGACAACGACACTGCCGCCCGCGTCATGGGTATCAATCTGCACGCCTACAAGCTGTTCGCCTTCGTTACCTCGGCCTTCATCACCGGCCTCGCCGGCGCGCTGTACGGAATCTACCTGTCTTTCGTCAGCGTCGAAGGCTTTCCGTTCCTGCTCTCGATCGAGGCGCTGGCGATCCTGATCGTCGGCGGGCTGGGCTCCGCGCTCGGCGCCGTGCTCGGCACCATCCTGATCGTGCTGCTGCCGGAAGCGACGCGGTTCGTCTTCAGCCTGTTCAGCGCCCAGATCGACGCTGTCTTCACGACCGGCGCGCAGGAACTGAAGAGCATGCTCTACGGCCTTGTCATCATCCTGTTCCTGCGCTTCCAGCCGCGCGGCCTGGTCGGCGCCTGGCACGACATCCGGCGAATGTGGGTGAATTGGCCGCTTCGGTACTAACTAAAAAGCAATCGAACAGGAGGAGGAAACAATGATCAAATATCTGGCGACCGCGTCGCTGTTGCTCGCAGGCGCATTTCTCTCGACCAGCCTCGCGCTGGCCGCAGACCCCGGTATCACGGACACCGAAATCGTGATCGGTGACGTCGAACCCCTGACCGGTCCACCGGCGCTGCTCGGCGTCGCCGCATCGATCGGCCACAAGATCGCGATTGCGGAGGCCAATGCCGCCGGCGGCATCAACGGCCGCAAGATCAAATATGTGCTGGAAGACGACGGCTACGTCACCGCCCGCACCATCCAGGGCGTCAAGAAGGTGACCGACGTCGACAAGGCCTTTGCGATGCTCGGCATCTCCGGCTCGGGTCAGTCCATCGCCGTGATGCCGCTGCTGGAGAAAGCCGGCATTCCCACCGTGATCGACGTGGCTCCGGTCAAATTCCTGTGGGAGCCGCCGCGCAAGAACGTGTTCGTGGTCGGGCAGTCCTACGAGGAAGGCATCATCCACCTCGTCAATTTTCTTGCCGAGAAGAATCCCGGCAAGAAATGGGGCCTGATCACCCAGGACGACGATTACGGCGTCACCGTCCGCGACGGCTTCGACACTGTGGTCAAGGCCAGGAAGCTGAACGTGGTCTACAGCGGCAATTACAAGAAGGGCCAGCAGGACTTCTCGTCCGACATGCTGCAGCTGAAGGAATCCGGCGCCGAGGTCTTCTTGGCCGGTGGCATCATCGGCGAGAACATCGCGATGATGAAGGAGTTGGAGAAGCTCAACATCAAGCCGGTGGTCGGCATCTTCTGGCCCGGACGGGTCGAGCCGGTGCTGAAGCTGATGGGCCCGGCCGGCGACGGCATCTACGCGGTCGACTATGTCGAGCCGTTCGCAGGCGCAGCCGGCAAGGCCTTCCTCGAAAAGGCCAAGGGATTGCTGCCCGAAGCCGAGATGAAAGGCATCAACCGCTACTCCATGACCGGTTATGCCGCCGCCAAGGTCTTGATTTCCGCGATCGAGCGCTGCGGCAAGCAGCCGACCTGGGCCTGCACCATCGCCGAGCTGGAGAAGACCAAAAACGTCGAAACCGGCATCATGGCGCCGATCAGTTTTGGGCCCGGCGTCCGCTTCTCGAACCAGAAGCTGCAGATCATGCAGTCTGAGTTCTCGACACTGAGCTTCAAGCCGGTGAATTGAGGGTCGAGCCCGATCATACCTCCGCAACAACGGCAGTGGCTCCCTCTCCCGCTTGCGGGGGAGGTTTGGGGTGGGGGTGCCGCCGCGAGTCGTATTATGGAGAGAGCCCCCACCCGCCGCGCTTCGCGCGTCGACCTCCCCGCAAGCGGGAGAGGTGAAGAAACAGGGGCCTCACATCCGCTTGGCCACTTCCTCAAGCATGACCTCGGTGACGCCGCCACCGATGGTCAGCACCCTTGCATCGCGCACCATTCGCTCGATCGGGGTGCCGCGCATGAAGCCTGAGCCGCCGTGCAGTTGCAGGCAGCCATGCACGACCTCGTGCAACACTTCCGGTGACAGCGCTTTGACCATCGACACTTCGCGCGGGCAAGGTATTCCAGCCTCGACAAGCTCCGCCGCATGATAGGCGAGCGCCCGGGCGGCGGCGGCCTTGGTTGCCAGTGAGGCGAGCTTGAGCCGTACCGCCTGCTGGTTCCACAGCGGTCCGCCGAACGCCTGGCGGCTTTTCACGTAGTTGGTCGTGAGCTCGATCGCCTTGGCGGATTCGCCGGCGCAGATGCCGCCGATGCAGATCCGCTCGTTCTCGAAGGTTTCCATGATGCCGTAGAAGCCGCGGTTCTCCTCGCCGAGCAGATTCTCGGCGGGGATTCGCACATCCTGGAAGGCGATTTCGGCGGTGTCGGAGCAAAGCCAACCGTGCTTGTCGAGCTTTGTGACCGAGATACCGGGCGTCGTCCGCTCGATGATAAACAGCGAAATGCCGCGGCTGCCTTTGGCGGTGGGTTCGGTCCGCGCGGCAACGATCAGGATGTCGCCATAGACAGCATTGGTGATGAACATCTTCGAACCGTTGATCACCCAGGAATCGCCGTCGCGGCGGGCCCGCGTCTTCAGCCCGGCGACATCGGAGCCGGCATCGGGCTCGGTCACCGCGATCGAGCAGATCGTCTCGCCGCGAATGATCGCGGGAAGATACTTTTGCTTCTGCTCGGGCGTGCCGCGCAGGGTGATATGGACCGCCGACATGTCGGTATGAACCAGCACCGACGAGGTGAAGCCGCCGAAGGTCGAACGCCCTAGTTCCTCGGCCCACACCATCGAAGCCAGCGGCCCCATGTCGGTGCCGCCATACTCCGCCGCGTGGCGCATGCCTAGGAAGCCGAGCGCGCCCATGCGGCGGTAGATCTCGCGCGGTATCTTGCCGTCGCGCTCCCACGCCTCGCCATGCGGCACGACTTCCTTCTCGACAAAGCGGCGGACCTGTTCGCGCAGCATCCGCAATTCCTCGGGCAGCTGCGGTTGCTCCGAGAAATGGAACTCGCTGTCGGCGTGACTGCGAGGATCGGCAGGCCTGACGTTCATGATGATGCCCTCTCGGCCTTGATGTGAAGGTGCCGGTTGAGAAATTGCGCGATCGATGCGATGGCCTGACGCGCCTCGGGAAGCTCCGCGCCGAACATCTGGAAGACATGGATCATGCCGTCCCAGACCTCCAGACTAACATCGACGCCGGCGGCGCGCGCCAGGTCGGCAAACATGACGGAATCGTCCAGCACGGTTTCGCGATCGCCGACCTGAATGAATAGCGGTGGCAAGCCTGCGAGGTCGGCATAGAGCGGTGATACCAGCGGATCGTAGGGATCGCCCTGCCCGCCCAGATAACTCTTCGCCAATGCCAGGATCATCGACCGCTGATGGATCGGGTCGGCTTCCGCCCGGCTGACATAACTCGCGCCGGTCGCCGCCAGATCGGTCCATGGCGACATCAGCACCGCCGTTACCGGCAGCGGAAACCCGCGTTCGCGCAGGGCCAGCATGGCTGACAGCACGAGATTGCCACCGGCGGAATCTCCGGCGAAGGCAATGTTATCCGATTTCAGGCCGCGATCGAGCATCCAGCCATAGGCCGCGAGCGCATCGTCCAGCGCAGCCGGGAAACGATGCTCCGGTGCGAGACGGTAGTTGACGGCAAGCACGCGGCAGCCGCTGGCGAGCGCGATCTGCGCTATCAGGTCACGGTGTGAGGCAACCGAACCGATGCGAAAGCCGCCGCCATGGAAATACAGAATGGCCTTGTCCCCTGGCGCACCGGCCGTTGAAATCCATTCGCCAGCGACGCCACCAGCGGAGACGGGTTCGCATATCACGGCGGCGGTGCTGCCCCCGAAGGCCGCATCCCAATCGCTACGCATCTGGGCCACTGACGTATCGCGATTCCAGCTGCGATAGACCGCCCGAATGCGCGCGATCGCAAGATCGATCGGTGCTGTTGCGATGTCGTCGCCTGCGCGCGCCATATCAGCCGCCCAATCCCATGCCGCCGGATACGCCAAGTGTTTCTCCGGTGATATAAGCCGCCTGATCGGACGCCAGGAACAAGACGGCGGCGGCGATTTCTTCGGGCTCCCCGAGCCGCCGTAGCAGCGTGGCATCGGTCATGGCGCGCAAAATCTTGTCGCCGCCCTTGGCGACGGCCGCTTCCAGCATCGGTGTTCGGATAGGCCCCGGCGCGATGGAATTGGCGGTAATTCCAAAGCGGGCGTTCTCGCGGGCAATGCTCTTGGTGAAGGCGATCACGCCACCCTTGGCGGCGGAATAGACCGCGCCGCCCTTCGAACCCAGGCGCGCGGCTTCCGAGGTGACGTTGATGATGCGCCCGAAACCGGCTGCCTGCATCGCAGGAAGCGCGGCGTGGGTGCATGCAAAGGCCGACACCAGGTTGACCGCGAGCAGCTTTGTCCAATCTTCCGGCGTGGTGTCGGTGAAGAACGCATGCTGATCGACGCCGGCATTGTTGACGACGATATCGAACGGTCCATGCTGCGACATGATCGCTTGCACCATTCCGGTGTCGCCGACATCGAGGCGGGCCGCGGTCGCCCCGACCTGCCCAGCGAGATCTGATGCTTTGGCGAGATCGAGATCAGCGATCACGACATGCGCGCCGGAATCGGCAAAGCTTCGCACGATCGCCGCGCCAATGCCCTGCGCCCCACCCGAGACGAAGGCGCGGCGGCCGTCGAGTCGTCCAAAAGGCCGGGTGCCGGGCGTCGGCACCGGCTAGCGTCCCGTAAACACGGGTTTGCGCCGCTCGATCACGGCGGCGAGCCCTTCCCGTGCGTCCGCCATGCCAGACAATTCGGACACGGTGCGCGCTTCTTCCGACAGGCACTGCTCGATGCTGGTGCCGGTCCCGGCCCAGACCAGACGCTTGGTCGCCGCCAGCGCCTTCGGCGCACCTTCAGCCAGTTCCCGCGCCATCGCCATCGATGCCTCGGCCAGCTCCGCATCCGGAACCACCTTGGTAACGATACCCATCGAGAGCGCCTCGGGCGCTGATATCACCGGATTTGTGAGCAGGATCGACATCGCGCGGCGCAAGCCGACCAGCCGCGACAGCGTGACGGTGACCCCAGCATCAGGGGCCATCGCAACGCGTGTCGCGCCCGCGAGGAATTTTGCCGATTCACCGGCGATCACGATATCGGACGCACAGACGAGGCCAAAACCGCCGCCGCCTGCGGCAAATCCCTGCACCGAGGTAATCACCGGCGCTTCCAGCCGCAGCAGCCCCGTCACCGCGTTCTGCAGATAGGCCGTCGCCTGCCTGATATAATCAGGCAGCTTCTCGCCCTTCGATGCAAACGCACGGACGTCACCGCCCGCGCAGAAATTCGTACCCTCGCCGCTCAGCAGCAGCACGCGCAGGTTCGGCTGGCCGTGGCAGACCATGATGGCGTCGCACAGCGCGCTCAGAAGCTCGGCGCTCATGCCGTTGGCGGCGTCGGGGCGATTGAGTCGCAGCCGCGCAATGCCGTCGGCAATGTCCAGCAGCACAGGCCCCTTATCGATCATGGCAAATTCCTTTGGCCGGCTAGATAAGGAACGAGAGCGTGAACAGCGCTTTCTCGTTGTTGACCAGGATCACCTTCTTGTACGCCATTTTCAGCTCGCCATCGACATAGCGCAGCCGGTATTCATTGCGCGCGGCCCAGATGGTGTCGTCGCGCAGGCTGGATTCGAATACCATGCTGTTGCTGGCGACCGAGATATCGCCGCCGGGCTGCTGGTCCAGCAGCTCGATATTGGACACCAGCCGCCGCAGCCGCGATTGCGGCGTCTGGGTGTGGCGTTTTCCCGTCAGCAATTGCTTGATGCGCAGCGAAATGCGCGAACGGTTGTCGTAGATGATCGACATTTCCTTTTCGGGATCGATGTCGTCACCATTGGCCGGCACCCAATAGACACCGTCGTCGGTCCAGAGCGCCTCCCAGGCCTCATACGCGTGCTCGTCCTGCAGCCTCGCCTCCTTGTAGATGAAGGCCGTGACGGCTGATATCAGCGTGGCGCTGCTTTCGCGCGATAGCATCACACCGCCTCCATCAGGCTGTGATAGTGCCGCCAGATGCCGCGCGACGGGATTTCGTCGGTGACGTGTCCGATCTTGAAACCGAGGCCGTCCTGACGCTCGCGTTTCTCGCCGCGGCCGAGGAAAATCCATTCGGGGTTACGCGCCAGCACACCGCGGTGGCAGCGCTCGTACATCTCTGAATCATCCGCCAGCAACAATCCGGCCGGGCCGACCGAGCCCATGGTCTGCTGGCGCAGACGCCGGTTCATGTCGGGCGCGCCCTTGAACTGCAACGCGGTGACATGCTGCACGCTGTCGTCGACCGCGAGCGGCTGGATCACGAACATCTGGATTTCGGCGATGAACAGGTTCGGGAAGATCATCACATGCGGCGTGCCATCGATCATGATCTCGCGCGCCTTCTGGTCACCATGGGCGGCCTTCATCCGCGCCGTGTAATCCGGCAGCCGCTCTTCCGTGGTGCCGAACCAACTCATCGGCGCGTCGCGCTTGCGGAACTCGGGCCGCAGATCGATTTCGGTATGGCCATTGCCATAGTCTCGCGTCACCGCGGTCGATGCGCCGCCATAGAGCTTGCCGATCGCGCTGTCAGCGACGCCGAAGATCGAGGAATGAACGAAGGCCGGGTGATAGCCGTCGCATTCGTTCTCCAGGATGAATTTCCAGTTGGCCTTGACGCGGTGCTTGAGGAAGCCGGCGGTGACCTCGACCTCGCCCTCCGGCGAGAAGCGAACCAGGCGATCGATGGTTTCAGCAGCGCCGCCGAGATGCTCCTCCAACGTCGGGCCTTCGGCTGCGAACGAGCCGAACACGAAACCGCGATAGGACTGCACCCGCGCCACCCGGCCGAGCGCAAGCTTTGACTTGTCTTGGCCTTCGTAGCCGTCCGGGAAGGCGTATCCGACCAGCCGGCCGTCATTGGCAAAGGTCCAGGAATGGAACGGGCACGTGAAGGAGCGCGCATTGCCCTTGTCGTAGGAGCAGACCTGGTTGCCGCGATGCGAGCAGCGATTGAGCAAGAGATTGACCTTGCCCTGCTCGTCGCGGGTCATGATGACCGATTGCGGCCCGATCGATTTGACGACGTAGTCGTTCGCGTTCGGCACCTCGCTCTCGTGCCCGACATAGACCCAGGTGCGATACCAGATGTTCTGCAGCTCGGCCTCGAAGATTGCGGGATCGCTGTAGAGCGAGCCGTGCACCCGGTCCGGCCGGATCAATTCGTCCCACTGTGACGCGCGCGGCACGACGTTCATCGCTGCATCTCCCTTTGTATCTTTCGTGGCTGGACCGGCTCTCTTGCGGAGACCTGCGGCTTAGTCTAAAAATAATCCGGCTGACCGTTTGGATAATAGCACCAGCGCTTGGCAGCATCAAGGGAATTTTCCCATTCAGCCGCCAAAACAGCGAATTTGCTAGGAGGATCATCGGGATGGAAGAAGTCAGCCCCACCGACCTCGCCCGTGCGCTCTATGCCGCCCTCGCCGCCGGCGACCGCGCGCAACTCGACGTACTGCTGCACCCGGAATTCACCGGCCATATCGCCGAGGGCATGCCGTTCGGTACCGGCGGCGATCACGACGGCCCCGCAGCGATGCGGCGCAATGGCTGGGGCGCCATCGCCCGGCATTTCGAAGCGCGCGCCGAACCGGAACGGTTTCTCGATCTCGCCGATGGCCGCCTGCTCGTTACCGGTCGCTATCGCGGCCGCGGCAAGCAAGGCGGTGCCGCGCTCGACGCAGCCTTCGCGCATCTGATCGGGATCGACCAGGGGCGCATCAAGTCGCTCGAGCAGTTCACCGATACCGCACGCTGGCACGATGCCGCCGGACCGTTACGAACGGTGCTGCTCAGTTTCGAAGCGGGCGTCGCAACCTTGCGCCTGAACCGTCCGGACAAGGGCAACGCGATCGACGAGCGCATGGCCGCCGACCTCGCCGAGGCTGCGACGCAAATCGCCGAACGGTCTGACGTCCGCGCGGTCCTGATCGCGGGCAATGGGCCGAACTTTACTGTCGGCGGCGATCTTGGACTCTTTGCCGGCACCGCACGCGAGCAATTGCCGAACCGGCTACGCCGCATGATCGACAGCTATCATCTCGCGATCGAGCGGCTGACCAGCATCGACGCACCTGTTGTCGCCGCGGTGCGCGGTGGCGCAGGCGGCGGCGGGTTGGGCCTGTTGTATGTCGCCGACATCGTCGTCGCGGCCGACGATGCGCGGTTCGCGCTGGGGTATGGGGCGCTGGGCCTGACCGCAGATGGCGGCAACACCTGGTTCCTGCCGCGCATGGTCGGAATGCGACGTGCGCAGGAGCTCTTCCTGCTCAACCGTCGCCTCACCGCGCAGGAGGCGCTTGAATTCGGTCTGGTTTCGCGCTTGGCACCGAGCGACGCCGTGGAAGGCGAAGCAGTTGCCCTCGCCGCCAAACTCGCCGCAGGTCCGACACGCGCTTTCGGCGCCGTGCGTCGCATGCTAAGACAATCATTCGAGACCGGCCTTTCGGATCAACTCGATGCCGAAAAGGAATCGATCATTGCCGCCAGCGGCACGGATGACGCTCGGGAGGGAATTGCCGCCTTCGCCGCCAAACGCCAACCACAATTCCGCGGCGGTTGAATGGAGCGAAACGGACGCGTTCTATTCTCGCTGCGGCGATTTCATGCTCGGCTCTCTGAGTAACCCCTCGACAATCGGCGCCATAAGCGTGCGGCCGCTTTGCGCCACAAGCTGACCTCTCCAGCACCGAACTCAATCGCGTCCGGCGAGCCGTTCTTACTCGTCCAAAATCCCAATAAACTCCTCGATCCGTTCAAATGGTTTCTCATCTTGTTTGCTCGCATACACAACGCGATCCCCATCGCGCTGCAGCGATTTCGATTTCACTTTGCGCAGGCGGCCGGGAAGGAACGTGGCAGCAACGGCCTCGGGTCCGGCGTCCAGCCTCACGATACCCCGCCGCTTGCAATCGAGCCTCAGCCTCGCCACCGCGAAGAAATCGCGCGCTCCAGCCGGTAGCGGGCCGAAGCGCCGCGCCGTTTCTTCCTCCAGATCGTCCAGATCGTCCTCGCGTTGACACCTGGCGACGCGGCCGTAGATTTCGAGGCGCATGTTTTTTGATTGCACGTAGCTTGTCGGCAGCATCTCCTCGATCGGCAGATTCAGGTCGGGAACCCAGAGATCGCCTGCTCTGTCGTCGGTCTTCTCCGAAGCCTGCTTCAGGAGGTGGCTGTAAAGTACCGGTCCGAAAACCTGCACATGGCCGGACTGGCGCTCCGAGAAAAGGTCTCCCGCTCCTCTGAGGTCGAAATCGCGCTCGCTGATGGCGAAACCCGCGCCGGGTTTACTGAACTCTTCCAGAACGGCAAGACGCTTTTCGGAGTGTCCTGAGCTCGACTCGGACAGCAGATAAGCAAAAGCGCGCGTGCCGCCCCGTCCGACCCGACCTCGGAGCTGATGGAGCTGAGCCAGACCGAACTTTTCCGGCCAGCAGACGACCATGGTGTTTGCACGGGGAATGTCGAGGCCACTCTCCACGATATTGGTCGCGAGGAGAACGTCGGCCTCCGCTTCGACAAAACTCATCATGCGATCGTCAATCTCGTCGGCGGGCAATCTGCCGTGAAGACAGACGATACGAAGATCCGGCGCCGCTGCCTGCACCCGAGCCAACATCGGCTCGAGATCCTGAATGCGGGGACAAATAAGGAAACTCTGACCGCGGCGCCTCTGCTCGCGCAGCAATGCTGCGGCGATCGCGGCGTCCGACAGGGGAGCAACCTTCGTGACGATCGGCAGCCGATGAACGGGCGGCGTCGCGATCACGCTAAGGTCTCTAAAGCCCGCGAGCCCTGCCGCTAGGGTGCGCGGTATGGGCGTGGCGCTCATCCAAAGCGTGTGAACGCCTTTCGTCAGGCTAGATAGTTTGACCTTCTCCGCAGCCCCGAAATGCTGTTCTTCGTCGATGATGACGAGCCCAAGGTCGCCGAATTTCACGTCCTTCGAAACAAGGGCTTGCGTGCCGACCACAACCTTCAGTTTCCCGCGGCGCAGCCCCTCCTTCGTCTGCCTCGCTTCCGCAGCCGACGTCGCCCGCGACAGGTTTCCGACGTCGATGCCGAGTGGACCGAACCGTTTGCGGAAGGTCGCGACGTGCTGCCTGGCCAGAACGGTTGTCGGCACGGCGATGGCGACCTGTTTCCCCGACAGGGCGACGGTCGCGGCAGCGCGCAAGGCGACCTCGGTCTTGCCGAAGCCGACATCGCCACAGATGACCCGATCCATGGGATGACCGGACGCGAGATCGTGCAGGACGTCCTGAATGGCCTTGGCCTGGTCGGGCGTCGTGAAATAAGGGAAACGCGTGACGAATCTCTCGTAGGCCGGCCCCGGAGCGACCAGCCTGGGAGCGCGCCGGCAGCGGCGCTTGGCGATATGTTTCGCAAGATCCTTGGCCGCGTTCTGGATTTCCCGCTCGGCCTCGCCGCGTCTCCCCCACCAAGTGCTTCCGTCCGCCTTGTCGAGCGTCAGCTTGCCGACTTCTCCAGCGTAGGGCCAGACAAGGGCGAGATCGGCGGGGGGAACGAGAACGGCGTCGTCACCCGCGAATTCGAGCCTGACCATCTCGCGGGCCACCCCTTTCCCCATGTCGAAGGTCTGCAAGCCCTCCAGCACCGCCAGCCCGCGCTGAAGATGAATCACGACCCCGCCCGGCTCCGGCACTTCCGGATGTTCGAAAGCCGGGGTCCAGGCTCTGGCCATCGGCTGCGGGTGGTGGGCTCTGCTGCCGAGCACATCCGACGCCGTCACGACGACGAGAGATTTGCGCCCAGCCTCGACGAAGCCGGCATCGAAGTCGGCAAGAAGCGCGCCCTCGCGGCTACGCCCTTCCTTCATCTCGTCCCAGCCGGCAAATCGCTCGGCCTTGATCCCGCTCATGCGCTCCATCGCGCGCAGGTCGTCCTCAACCGCGGCAACAAGGAGCAGCCGCGACCTGGCGCGTTGCGTGCCTGCGACAAAGGCGCGGAGTGCTTTTCTGGGCGCCGCCATCTTCGAGAAATCGGGGGTCGGCGCGAAGCCGGCCTTGCGAGGCAACATGCTCATGCGCTTGGCCAGCTTCCTCCATTCCCCTCGCCCCAGATACTCGCGCTCTACTTCCTTCTGACCGGCCGCCTCTTCGATTGTGCTCAGCCAGCCATCGGCGTGGCCAGGGATTCCTGCGTCCGCGATCCATCGCGCCCGGCCGCAGTAGTCGGGCAGCGTGGCGCGCTGTCCCCGCTTGCCCTCCAAGGCAAGGCGCTCGAACATCGGATCGACGAGCAGTTCCTTGACCTCGAACATGACGTCATGCTCTTCCGGGTCTACAGCGACAATCTTGCGGATCGCTTCGTCTGAGTGCTCGATGCGGAACGGATTGAGGGCGCCGGCTGGAAAGATCTCGAACGTCTTGCCGTGAAAGAGCGCCGTACCCGGAAATTCCGCCTCTTCCTCGAGATCATAGCCCAGAGCCTCGAGACGGGTTTGCAGATCCTGCTCGGCATACTTAGCACCCACCTTAAGAACTACGCTCAGGCGACTCAAACTTTCCGGTAACGGCAGGCGCTCCATGATCGCTTCCGCCGTCGACACCAGGAAGACGGGTTTCTTCGACTTGGCGAGACGCCGCAACACCGAGCTCCGTCTGCCGGCGATCTCGCGAGACGGCTCAAGTCCATCGAACGGGAGGTTGTTCAGTCTCGGAAACACCAGAACGCCGGACGACCGGTCGAGTGAATGGACAATGCTGGCGAGCCGTTCCGCCCTGTTCTCGTCTCCGGCAAGGAATACGACGCCGTCGCGGCCGCTCTTCCTCCATTGCTGGAGGAGATGAAGCGCCAACATGCCGAGCGGCGAAGAAGAGGAGATCGCAGCACCCGGAAGACTGCCAGCCTTCTTCAACGCGGGAGCGACGCGGGCTTTCTTGGTTTTCTTGGCTTTCTTCACAAATTTACAATCTCATTCCGGGAGCACCTAAGCACGACGATGAGCGCGTCCTCCGGACCGGGCTCTAGCTCCATGCTGGAGCCCGAGCCTTTGAGGAAAGTCTCGGCCCATGCGGGTAACGACCCCTCGCGCGCTAAGTGCCGTCTAAAGTCGACCGCCGAACCTGTCAAATGCGTACGCGGAAAACATGAGGCGGATTCAGCGTCGCCTAGTGTCCGTTGCTGCACAAATGACAGAGCGCGCAGTTTGCGGCGACATGCCGCGGAACTTAGCGGCTTCAGCATAGTTCTCGATTCGGGCGGGACCGGGAGTTTGAATCGATGGACCGCCTCTTACGCGTTTGCGTTGCGATAGTGCTTGTGTGTATTTCGACATCGGCTTTGGCCGAGACCTGCATTGCCTCTCATTACGGATATAGCGGCGGACGGACCGCATCCGGCGAGCGCATGAACCCGAGCGCGATGACCGCCGCTCATCGCAGCAAACCATTCGGCTCGCAAGTTACAGTCACCTCACAGAGAAGCGGACGCAGTGTCACAGTCCGCATCAATGATCGCGGCCCGTTCATCAGGGGCCGCTGTATCGACCTATCCACAGGCGCGGCGCATGCGCTCGGGATGGCTGGCATTGAAAAAGTTTCGCTCAACTGAGCATCGCGGATTCGGTTGTGTCGTCTGACAAAGCCACAAGCGTTGCGCGGTCTGGTGCGAGGCTTGCATCGTCTCTGGACTGCAAGAGTTCACCGAACATTGGCGGACTGAAGCTAGCGCCTTGCGCGCTGGTTATATGCACCTCCCAACCCGCCTTGTTCAGGCTGCGAGCCTTTGACACTGCTGCCTGCGGTTTCAGTCGCAGCGTCTGCACCAGGTGTCCGTCTTTGGAAGCGTGGATCGTAAACGTCATGATCGACTCCTCGCGCCCCCGGATAAAGGCGATCACAAGCGTAACGCAGGAGCAAGAAGAAGTCTTTCCGCAGTGCAGCGCTGGCTCAAGTCCCGGTATCGCGCGACCCTTGAATAATTGGGGCCTTTGGACGGGTTGCGGTCATCTTGAGGCCAGCGAAATCCGTTTGCCGCCCGGCAGTGGTGCGATATTTCCGGGTGACCGCTACCGAACCATGCGAAGCAAACAGGCCGCTGTACGGGGCTTTCTCTCGGCCTGCCGCCTTAGCGCGAAAATCCCTCATAGAGGAACGCGCCGCGTATCGTTTCCGCATCCCTCTCACTAACGCCTTGGGCACGAACGACATCGTACCAGGTCGCGCGTACTCGCTCGCTCATGTCCGAGACGATTGCCCTCACCTCCTGCTACGCGACGCTCGTACACGAGCTGACGCACTGGACCGGCGCGAAACACCGCCTTGACCGCGAGTTCGGCAAGCGCTTTGGCGATCAGGCCTATGCCGCCGAGGAGCTCGTCGCCGAGATCGGCACCGCGTTCCTGTGCGCGGAGCTTCGGATCACGCAGGAAACGCGGCCCGACCACGCGCAGTACCTTGCGCAGTGGCTCACGCTCCTGAAGGGCGATCAGCGGGCGCTGTTCGCCGCATCCGCCAAGGCGTCCGAAGCCGCGATGTATCTGAAGCGCTGCAGCGCCGAAGAGCGCAGCGCCGCCTGAACGCGCTGATGCACTCATCTCGCGGGTGCCGCTCGGCAAGCATGAGGTGGTGCAGGCGCTCGAGATCCGGGCCGCTTTGCCGAAGACTCCAGTCGGCAAGATCTCGAAAAAGGATCTGTGCGAGCAGACCCAAGTAATAAGTTGCTTTTACTTGTTCGCGCGGTCGGCGGCGACCGTGGCCATGTATTTCGAGTAGAATTCAGCAACCCGGTCGCGCCACATTCCGACGAACGCTCCCGATGTCAACTTATCGACCGATTTCCACGCGCGTTTGACGGCCGGAAGAGTATTCCGCCAGATCGCGCGTTTGCACCATTTTTCGCCCTTCTCCCTGCCTTCGCTGGTGGCACACATGGATTTCCAGGCGGTGCGATCAGGTTGGCTGATGTGCTCGGCTGCGCCTTCCCAGCCCTGTTGGTGGATCAGGTAAAGATCGCTCAAGGTTGGCTTCCGGTGCGTCACCCACTCGAACAGGATACCTTCGGTGATGACCTTGTAGGCCGCCGCAACGGCATTGTCGCGGGGATCACGAATCTGCCCGGAGCCGAATTTGCTGAACTCATACTCGCTCAGTTGGAACAGGCCGATATACGACCCGGTGCGTTGCTTGGGGTCGAAACCGGACTCGATCTTGGCAACCGCTTTCATGAAATTGGAATCGAGACCGAAAGCGTCGGAGGCGCGCTTAATCTCCTCGAGCGGCGTTCCGACCGGGGTCTCCTTGAATGAACTTAAAACGATCGCCGCCGGCTTCTCTGCAGGCGGCAGTTCGGACCAGACGTAATGGATGAGATACCGGAAATCCTGCGTCACCGGTGCCGGCTTGGGAGCATCGCCGGGCATCGCGGGTGTCGGCACCGGTTGGCCGGCATCATAGCGGCCCAAGGCAATCCATTTTGCCTCGAAAGAGTCGTCGCCGATTTCGGCTTGGGCCACCAACGGCGGTCCGGAAACCGCCCCGGGCAACGCGCCGGGCGCTGTTCCGCCTCCGCCTGACGCTTCCGCCACGACGGCGGAGAGCTCAGGGCTACCCGGCGTCCGGGTGCTCGCAGCCGCCTCCGTAATTGCGTCCGGTACAGTCGCGTTTGGCGTGTTTCCGCCGACCTGATGGATCATTCCTGTGAATGTTATGGCACTCACGATGCAGGTGGCCTGCAAGGCTTTCATTGCCCCCAACTCCGCGGCACGGTCCCCGAAAGAACGCTGCACGCATGTTCCCGTAGTCCAAGGCGAGTCCGTTTTTAGTGGAATGTCCCAAGCGAGGCGACGGACAAGATTGGGATGGGTCACATTTACTGGAGCTGTTGCCTAAATGCGACATCCTTATCGCCGCTCGCAACTGCCAAGGCTATTGGCCTCGACATCCCGCCCACGATGCTCGCACTCGCGGATGAAGTCATCGAGTAACCCGCCACTTCGCCTTTGGATCTTGGCTGTGTGAAAACGAGAAGACGCTCAATCGCGATAGAAGAAGTTATTCGTCCAAGCCCGCTTTAGTCGCTCAAGGCGCAAGCGGATTAAACTTGGAGGTTGGACTGGAAAAATATCATTCTTCGCTGCGTTTCGGTTTTTGAGTTTTTACACGGCCAAGGTCAAACTCAGAAGTCTGAGTGCGCAACTGGGAACGGACCACGTCGTTCTTCGGAAAAACGACGAGCTGCGTAGGAGCGTGATGGCGCTTCGCAACGTTACAGCACTCTGAAAATCACCTTTCGCGAGATTTTCCGGGTCGCTCGATTTTCGACTTTTGCAACAATATCTGCCATCGAGCGACATTCACCGCCTTCATTCGATAACCTTATCGGCACGGGCGGCCAATGTCGGCGGCACGGTGAGGCCTAGCGGCTTGGCAACCTTTTGCATTGATCACGAGTTCGTATTTCGTCAGGCCTCTTGCCGCCGCTTCATGGACCTCTCGTGTATCCCTTGCCAAAAGACCGCATCGTAGCAGCTCAAGGTGGGCGGTTGGAAAGACACAAATGTCGCCGAATGGTCAATCGCGTCGATTTGCCCCGCCGCGAGTGACCTCCGGTTTTCCTCAAACGCAGACTTCGTCCCTGCAAGCAGGCATGTCTCTCAGTGGACTTGCGGTTCGGCAGGTTCAAACGATCGTCATGTCAACCCGGTCTTGCCGCGTTACGCGACAGCAAGCATACTTCACACGCTTCGCGCTTCCAGCGGATGTCGAATCAGAGGAGCCTATGAAATGGACCTGCAGCTCGCTGGCAAAAGAGCATTGGTAACAGGCTCGGCTCGGGGCATTGGGCGTGCCATCGCCGAGCGTCTTGCTTTGGAAGGAGCCGACGTAGCAATTTGTGCACGCAGCGGAGACGCCGTTGAGGAAACGGTCAAGGCATTAGAATCCAAAGGAGTGAAGGCTTGGGGCCGATCCCTAGACGTTAAAGACCCAGCAGCACTTCGGAGCTGGGTTGAAGACGCGGCGGCGACGTTTGGCGGTATCGATATTTTAGTGGCAAATGCCAGTGCGCTATCTTTCGGCCTCAGTATCGAAGCCTCCAGGCAGCCTTCGACGTCGATCTCATGCACACCGTGACGGCAGTTGAGGCGGCCATGCCGCACCTTGAGCGATCAAACTCGGGGAGCATTATCGCTATCGGCTCGATCGGAGGAGTCGAGGATTCAGAGCTAAATGTTTATACAAAAGTCTCTTATGGTTCCGTCAAAGCCGCACTGCATTTCTATATGAAGTCACTCGCCCGCACCGTCGCGCCCAAAGGTATCCGCGCCAATGTCGTCAGCCCCGGTTCGACGTTTTTGATGGCGGTGCCTGGGATCGGATCAAGAAGCACGAACCCGAGCGCTTCCAAAACGCAGTTAAGATGATTCCAATGGGGCGGATGGCGCGGCCCGAAGAAATCGCAAACGTCGTCGCGTTCACGGCGAGCCCGGCGGCGAGCTACGTCACCGGCGTAAATCTGGTGGTTGACGGTGCCTTCACGCGACGCATTTAGGTTAACGCGCCACGCCCACAGCCGGAGACAACCCTAGGCTGGTTTAAGTCCGCTTTGGGTCCATCAACAGACCTGAAGGTCCCGAAATTTCACTTCCGTTCCGTCGCCGGGAGCGGACATGCTCGTGAACGGCCGCTTAGCGCCATGAGCCGACCTTCCGATCGGGCTATTCTTATCGAACCTTGCTCCCCATTGTCGTCGATCAAGGTTTTCTCGGCAAACGTGCCGCCTTGGCGGCACGTTTGCCCTTATTGGATCGATCGCGCTCAAGGCCAATGTGGAGCGGCCTCTTGCCGAGACTGGCCAAGGGTAGAACGGGGCCGACAGTCTTCGGCTGCAAAGAAAAACTAAGCCGCGAGAGGTGATCATGTGCCCCAGCGCAGCGCCGCCGTGTGGACCGGAGCATCCCACAATTCCTTTGCCTGGCCATCGAGCACGGACACGGTGATCGACACGCCAGCCATGTCGAGGGATGTGACGTAGGATCCGGTCAGGAACCGCGCTGCCGTGATCCCCGCACCTTCCAGAATTCGCTTGGCGCTGTTGACCATCAAATAAAGCTCGATCAGCGGCGTTGCGCCGAATCCGTTGACGAGAAGCAGCACTTCGCTCCCGGGTTTTGGCGCAAGGTCCTTGAGGATCGCGCCAACGAGTTCCTCGGCAATCGCATCGGCGGGAGCCAGCCGTACTCGGCGCCGGCCAGGCTCGCCATGAATCCCAACACCCATTTCCATTTCGTCGTCGGCCAGCGTGAAATTCGGCCGTCCCGCCGCCGGCACGGTGCACGGCAGCAGCGCCACGCCCATCGAGCGGGTGCGTCGGTTAACGTCGTCGCCGAGAGCCTTGAGAGCAGCAAGCGGCATTCCGTTCTCGGCCGCCGCGCCGACCATCTTTTCCACGATCAGCGTACCCGCGACACCGCGGCGACCGGTCGTGTAGGTCGATTTCTCGACCGCCACGTCGTCGTTCGTCACCACGCTCGCAACCTCCCGCCCGGCCATCTCGGCGGCCATGGTGAAATTCATCACATCGCCCTCGTAGTTCTTGACGATGAGGAGGACGCCTGCGCCGGTGTCGACGGCTTCCGCCGCCTCGACCATCTGGTCCGGCGTCGGCGAGGTGAAGACCTGGCCGGGACAAGCGGCATCGAGCATGCCGCGGCCGACATAGCCGGCGTGCAACGGCTCATGCCCCGAACCGCCGCCCGAAATCAGGGCGACCTTGCCGGACTTCAATGTTCGGCGGCGCACAAATTTGCGGTCGGCACAAAGCAGCAGGATATCCGCGTGCGCGGCCGCAAAGCCGTCAAGACTTTCTTCGAGTACCGTATCGGTGCCGTTGATCAGCTTTTTCATAAACGCCTCCCGATGGTTCACTTGCGGTTTCGATCAATCCGTCAGCCGACGGTCTCGGCGTAGCGTGCGAGCTGCGCCGCAAAATCGATGACGAGTTGTTCGAGCGCACGATTCTTCTTGTCGTCGCCGAGGTCCGGCACCGTCACCGCGATGGTGCGCGTGCGCGCTTCACGATGGGATGGGCGCAGCCGGCCGGGATGCGCGCGTCCATAGGCCTCCAGAAATGCCGCGCGCTCGGCGCCGGACAGATGGCAGACTTCGAAGATGATCGCGACGTGCTTCGCCGGAATCGGCACCAGATAGGCCGGATTGGTGATCTGGGTGACGAAGGAGCGGTTCTTGCCCAGCGCCGCCGCAAGCTTGAGCCGGGTCCCGGACGGCCGGTTGTCGAGCACCCGCCGCAGGATGACCTTGTAGTCAGCAACATTGCTGTCGCCCGGCGCACGCGTGTCTTCGTCTGCTTCGTCCGTCATGAACCTACCTTTGCGATCGCGGTCTTGAGCCGCGCTACGGTCAACGGCGCCACCGAGAGGGTCCGCAAGCCGGTCGCAAGCAGCGCCGTCGTCAGGCGGGTGTCGGCGGCAGCGTCGCCGCAGAGCGAGACCTCGACACCGCGCTTGCCGGC
Organism: Bradyrhizobium sp. SRL28; assembly: GCF_018596315.1. Classification (GTDB taxonomy): domain Bacteria; phylum Pseudomonadota; class Alphaproteobacteria; order Rhizobiales; family Xanthobacteraceae; genus Bradyrhizobium. Next base: position 49,461 of record NZ_JAHEAG010000016.1, read on the forward strand.
GGCCTCGACGGTGCGGGCGATCAGGGCCAGCACCGCCGGATTACCCGCATCGTTGAGGTCGGCGACCGCGCCGATATCGCGCGCCGCGGCCATCGTGTACTGGGTCAGGTCGTTCGATCCGATCGAATAGAACGCGGCGCCGAAATCCTCGGCGCAGAGCGCCGCTGCCGGAACCTCGATCATGATGCCGAGCGGCGGCCGGGCGCAGGCGATCCCCTTCGCCCTGAGTGCTGCGACCTCCTCGTCAAGCATGACACCGGCGCGATCGAGTTCCGAGGGAACCGCGATCATCGGCAGCATTACTTTCAACACGCCGTGCACGGCCGCACGTGCCAGCGCCCGCAGTTGCACGCGGAACACCTCCGGCCGCGCCAGCGAGAGGCGGATGCCGCGAAGGCCGAGAAACGGATTGCTCTCGCCGTCAACCGTCAAGCCGGGGATCGGCTTGTCGCCGCCGGCATCGAGGGTGCGGATCGTCACCGGCCTTCCCTGGACCCACTCAAGAATGCGCCGGTAGACTGCATATTGCGTGTCCTCGTCCGGCAGGCCGTGAGACGCCTCGAACAGGAATTCCGTGCGCACGAGACCGATGCCGTCGCAAATCGCGGGATCGAGGCCCGCAAGGTCTTCAGGGGCGGCGATGTTGAGCAGAACCGCGATCCGCCGGCCATCGGCCGTATAGGCAGGCGCAAGGCTCGCGGCCTCTGCGGCGGCCAGCGCTGTGTTCGCAGCCACCATGCGCTGCTCGAACAGGCGACGCGTCTCCGGCTCAGGATCGAAGATCACGCTTCCTGCGTCGCCATCGACCAGCGCCAACGCCGGTGGCTGCCCGTTCCACGAAAGTGGGCCGAGCCCAACCACCATGGGCGCCCCGCGCGCCCGCGCCAACATCGCGACATGTGAGGAAGGTGAGCCCGCAGCCAGCGCGATGGCGCCCCCGTGCGACCAGTCAGCGGCAAGAAAAGCGGAAGGCGTGATGTCGTCAGCCGCAACGATCGAACCACCGGTAATCCTGGCGACCGTGTCCACGCCGCTCAGATGCGCGAGCACGCGGTCGCGGATGTCGACGATATCGGCGGCACGGGCACGGAAATATTCGTCTTCAGCAGCGCGGTAGCCGGCGATCTCCACGTCGAGTGCCAAGCGCCAGGCATGGTCGGCAGTGATCCCCACCGAGATGACCTCATATGCCGCAACCGCCAGCGCATCATCTTCAAGCATGGCGACCTGGAATTCCAGAATGTCGGCCACCTCGCCCTGAATCGTCTTGATCTGCTCGGCGAGCTCCGCCCTCGCGCCTTCAATCGCCGCCCGCAGTGCCGCCGCCTCCTGCGCGGGATCGTCGCTCGCCGTTCGCCTGGTCACAACCGCAGTCAGCATGGTAACCGGTCCGATCGCGAGACCCGGCGAGGCAGCACGGCCGATGAGATGAATCTCTGCCACCGCGATCAGGCCTCGCCGAAACCGTCATGCACCAGCGCGAGCACGGCAGCAAGCGCTGCCTTGCCATCGGGGCCGGCGACGCGGAAATGCAGCGTCGCTCCCTGCGGTGCCTTCACGCGCATCACCTTCACCGGACTCTTCGCATCGGTCCAGGGTCCGTCCGGCGCAAGCGCAAACTCGATCTTCGCTACGAAGCTTTTCGCGCACTGCGTGAGCTTGACCGACGGCCGCGCATGAAGACCGACGGCGTTGACGAGAACCGCCGAGGCCGTCAGCGGCGCGAAGGCGTTAGCCGCCCGACTGGCGTTGACATCATGCATAGAATTCCTCCGCGCTACGTTTGACGGCGGCAAGTGACGAACCGCCCGAGGATTCGGTCGCTGCGATCACAGCACCTTCAACCACCGGCGCATTGCAGACAACGACGCGCGCACGTCGATCTTCAGCCAGCATCTCCAGCGCCATCTCCGAATTCGTCTCTGCCCCGCCGAGATCGACCAGGATAGCTACGCCCGCTGGCGACCAGGCCGCCTCGATTGCCTCCAGAATACCGGCGACATTCGTGCCGAGCCCGCCATCGGTATCGCCGCCGGTCCAGGCAAGCGGCACAGCGTTGCCTACCATCTGGCGCACCATATCGGCTGCGCCCTCCGCAATTTTGGAGGAATGCGAAACGATGACGATGCCGACATTGCCGGAACTTGAATTGCTCATGAAACTGCCTCGAATTCCAGCGCCGCAACGGCTGCGCCAATCAGGAGGGACGCCGAGCGAGACCCCGGGTCCATATGACCGATGGATCTTTCGCCGAGGAAGGATGCCCGGCCGCGGGTTGCAAGCATCGGTGTCGTGCGATCGGCGGCTTGCGCCGCCTCGGCCGCAATCGCCCTGGCGTCACCCCCACTCGCAAATACGGCTTGCGCGGGCACCAGAACGTCCAGCAATGTCTTCTGCCCCGCTTCCGAACGCCCGCGGAGCTTGACCGCGCCGATCGCCTTATCCGCCGCCGCGACGAGATCGGCGCGCGTCGGCTGCTCCGGAAGCGCCTTGCCAAGCTCCATGAAGAAGGTGCCGACCAGTGGCCCGGAAGCGCCACCGACCTTCATGACCAGCGTCATTCCAATCGCCTTCAGCATCTCCGGCAACGATTTGTCGGCGAGGCCGGGCAGCGTCGCGAGCACGGCCTCAAAACCCCGCTTCATGTTCAATCCGTGATCGCCGTCGCCGATTGCCTGGTCCAGGCTGGTCAGTTCTTCGGCGTGTTCGATCATCGACGCTGCGAGCGCCCGCACCAGTCTTTCCCTCGCTGCCCGGTCGAGACTCATGCCGCGACCCTCCCGCCATCCGCATCGAAGAACAGCGGCTTGTTGAGACGAAGCGACACGATATCCCCGGGTCCGAGCCTGGCTTCAGGGTCGGACAACGTCACGACGGGTTGGCCGCCAAGGTCGAGATGGAGATGGCTCTGGTCGCCGAGATGCTCGATCCGCTTGACGGTCGCTTGTACGTCACCGCCGCCGCGCGCGATTGTCAGGTGCTCGGTGCGCGCGCCAATGGTCATGGCCCCGCGCGGCGCACCGGCAAAGAGAGTCGCCGGCAGCAGGTTGATCGCCGGCTGGCCAAGCCGCGCGGCGACATGAGCGTTGATCGGGTTCTCGTAGATCTCGCGCGGCGTACCGATCTGCAGCAGCCGCCCGCCCTCGATGACACCGATGCGCGAAGCCATGGTCATCGCTTCTGTCTGATCATGGGTGACATAGAGGATGGTCGCGCCGAGATCGGTCTGGATACGCTTGAGTTCAAGCCGCATTTCACCGCGCAGCTTGGCATCCAGCGATGAGAGCGGCTCGTCCATCAGATAGATCGCGGGCGAGCGCACCAGGGCCCGGCCGATCGCAACCCGCTGCATCTGTCCGCCCGACAACTGCGTTGCCTTGTTGTCCAGCTTGGTTTCGATGTGGAGAAGGCACGCGACTTCGCGCACCTTCGCGCGGATCTCTGCCTCCGGTACGCGGCGGATCGGCGCGCGTAGCGCAAAAGCCATGTTCTCGAACACGGTCAAATGCGGATACAACGAATACTGCTGGAACACGAAAGCGACGTCGCGGTCGGCCGGCGCGTCACCAGTCACGTCGCGTCCGCCGATCCGGATCGAACCGCGGTCGGGCATCTCCAGTCCGGCGATCAGCCGCAATGTCGTCGTCTTGCCGGCGCCTGTCGGCCCGAGCAGAGCGACGAACTCGCCGTCGCCGACGGTCAGCGACAGATCGCTGACGGCCTGCGTCTTCTTGAACGCCTTGGAGACCGCCCTGATCTCAACCTCAGCCATGCACGCCTCCCTCATGCAATACGGTGCGAATCGCCCGGCCGGACGCCTTGTCGAAGATCGACAGCGTATCGGGCCGGAAGTCGAGCCCGACATTCTCTCCGGTCCGAAACGACACGCTGGCGGGCGACCGGGCCTTGAGTGCGCCATAGCGCGTCGTCACGGTGACGATCTGCGTCGTGCCGAGATACTCGGTCCCATAGATCTCGCCCCGCACCGCGCCGCGATCGGCGAAACGCACATGCTCGGGCCTGACCCCGAGAACGAGATCGCTTTCCGGCAGCCCCTCGCGCGCCGTGGGAATGGCAACCTCGCGCTCGCCAAGCCGGATCTCCTGCACGCCGGTTTCCAGGCTGCCGCGGAACGGCAGGAAGTTCATCGGCGGCGAGCCAATGAAATCTGCAACGAACAGTGAGGCAGGCCGATCATAGATGTCGCGCGGGCTCGCGACCTGCTCGACGACACCGTTGTTCATCACGGCGATCATATCGGCCATCGCCATGGCCTCGAGCTGATCGTGCGTGACATAGACCGTGGTCGCTCCAAGCCGGTCGTGCAGTGCACGCAGTTCACGGATCATCGCCTCGCGCATCTCAGTATCGAGCGCTCCCAGCGGCTCGTCCATCAGGAAGCATTTCGGCTTGCGCACGATCGCGCGTCCAAGCGCGACGCGCTGCCGATCGCCGCCGGCAAGACCCGACACCGGCCTGTCGAGAAGATGTGAAATGCGCAGGATGCGTGCGGCCTCCACAACTCGCTGGTCGGCTTCCGCCGCGCCGATGCCCTCGCATTTCAGGGGGAAACCGATATTGCGCCGGACATTCATATGCGGATAGAGGGCGAAGAGCTGGAACACGAAAGCAATATCGCGGGCCGATGCGCGGTTCATCGTAACGTCCTCACCGTCAAGCCGAATGGTGCCGGCCGTCGGCAATTCCAGTCCTGCAATCATGCGGAGCGTCGTCGTCTTGCCGCAGCCAGAAGGACCCAGCAGACAGAGGAACTCGCCGTCCTCCACCGTGAAGCTGGCTTCCTTGACGGCATGGAAATTCCCGAAGGATTTGTCGAGCGCTTCGACCCTGATTTGTGCCATCGCGCCCTACTCCCTGACCTTCGAGACAATGATGAACATCACTGTGCCGAAAAGCGTGGTCGCGAACGACCAAGAATACAGCGTCAGGAAAAACGGCTGCATAAGCATGACGACGCCCGCGGCGATGATCGTCGTCGCGATGGCCTCCAGCGGACCGCGCCGCAGAATTCTGTCCGCGAAGCTGCGACCCGGCATACGGGTGTGTGCATCGAGGCTCATTTGCGAACCGCTCCAAAGGTGATGCCGCGCAGCAGATGCTTGCGCAGAAGCACTGTGAAAACGACAATCGGCACCAGAAACAACGTTGTGCCGGCGGCGACTGCAGGCCAGTCCTGCCCGCCTTCCCCGATGATGATCGGAATGAAAGGTGGCGCCGTCTGCGCATTTCCGGAGGTCAAAAGCACCGCGAAGGCGTATTCGTTCCAGGCGAAGATCAGGCAGAAGATCGCGGTTGCCGCGATTCCGGTTGTTGCCTGCGGCAGCACCACCTTCACGAAGGCCTGAAAGCGGGTATAGCCGTCGATCATGGCCGCTTCCTCGTACTCGCGCGGGATCTCGTCTATGAAACCTTTCAGCAGCCAAACCGCGAGCGAGACGTTCACCGAGGTGTAGAGCAGGATCATGCCGAGCCTTGTGTCCGACAGTCCGATGGCGCGGTACATCAGATAGATCGGGATCGCGACCGCGATCGGCGGCATCATTCGTGTCGACAGGATGAAGAACAGCAAATCGTCCTTCAAGGGCACGCGGAACCGCGAGAACCCGTAGGCCGACAATGTGCCCAGGGCGACCGCGAGCACGGTCGAGCCAAAGGCGATGATCAGCGAATTGACAAAACGCGGCACATAATTCGACGGACCGGCGACCACCATGTTGCGGCCGCGCGCAATTTCATCGCAAAGCCCCTGAGGCGGTCCAAGCGTGCGGATGAATTCCGGCGTCTGGCGCGAGCGCGTAGTGAAGAGATTGCAGAAACCTTCGAGCGACGGCGTGAAGACGACCTTGGGTGGATAGGAGATCGCATCGTCCGGCGACTTGAATGAGGTGAGAACGATCCAGACCAGCGGAATCATGGTGATCACGGCGTAGAGAACCACGAGCGAACCCGCGAGTCGCCGGGTGCCGGGCAATGGTTCAACGACGGAATGAGCTGTGTTGGCGATGCTCATCGGCTCTTCACCCGGTTCAGTGCCTTGACATAGATGTTGGCCAGGCCAAACACCGTCACGAACAGAATGATCGCAAAGGCCGAGGAATAGCCCGTCCGCCAGCTCTCGAACGCCGCGCGCTTGAGCGTGATCGAGGCAACTTCCGTCGTCGACCCCGGCCCGCCGCCGGTAAGCAGGTTGACCATGTCGAACATCTTGAAGTTCTCTATGCCGCGGAACAGCACGGCGAGCATGATGAACGGCAACGCCATCGGCAGTGTGATCGACCAGAATTGCCGCCATTTTGATGCGCGGTCGACCTCCGCCGCCTCATAGATGTAGTCCGGAATCGATCGCAGGCCAGCAAGGCAGATCAGCATCACATAAGGGGTCCACATCCAGGCGTCGACGATGACGATCGCCCAGGGGCTCAACGTCACATCACCCAGCATCTGGAACGACGATGCGGGGCGGCCGGTGAGGAAGGCGACCACATAGTTGAAGAGGCCGATTTGCGGCTGATAGAGGAACGTCCAGAAATTGCCAACGACGGCCGGCGAAAGCATCATTGGCAGCAGGATGATCGTCGTCCAGACGCCGTGGCCGCGGAATTTCTTGTCGATCAGGAAGGCGAGGCCAAATCCGAGCACGGTCTCGATGACGACGGTCCAGAACACGAAATGCGCCGTCACCTGCATCGCCGCCCAGATGTCCGGATCGGTCAGGATCGTCTGGTACCAATCGATCCCCAGCCACTTCACCGGGGCATTGGCCCGGTTGGCCCGATAGTTGGTGAAGGACAGATAGATCGTCCAGACCAGCGGGAAGATGTTGATCGCCAGCAGTAGCACCATGGTCGGGGTGATGAAGAGCCACGCGAGCGCCTTGTCCGACAAGCCCCGGATACGGCGCACCACGGCGGGCTGCACGGGCACAGCGCCGTAGGTGATCCGCGATGAGGCACTCAAATCATTCATGGCGTCGGGTGGTCCTGATGCGCCGCGGCTTCGGAAGCGAGTCCTGGTATTGCCTGGAGCGCGAGCGAGCCGCGCTCCAGGCCGCTATCCTAGAACTTCTTGCCCTCTTCCTTGAAGATGGCTTTCCAGTCTTTCACCAACCCGTCGAGCGCTTCCTGCGCGGTCCCCTTGTCGGCGACCACGTAGTCATGAACGCGCTTCTGCTCGGCTTGCAGGAGCTGGGCGTAGGATGGCTCGGCCCAGAAGTCGACCACCATGCTCATCGACTTCAGGAACTCCTTGGCGAACGGCGCGCTGTCCGGGAAGCTCGGGTCATTCAGCACGGATTTGGCGCAGGAATAGCCGCCCAGCGCCCACCACTTCTTCTGCACATCGGCGCCGGAGAACCATTTGATGTATTGCAGCGCTTCGCCCTGGTTCTTGGAATAGGAAACCACGGAGATGCCCTGCCCGCCGAGCTGCGTGGCCTGGGTGGTGGCGGCGGGATTGGAGAAGAAGCCGATCTTGTCGCCGCCGACGTTCGGATCCTTGTAGAGGCCGGGGAAGAAGGCGAAGAAGTTCATCTGCAGCGCCACCTGACCGGACTTGAAGGCATCAAGACCTTCCGACATGTAGGAGTTGGAGGCGCCGGGAGGCGTGCAACACTTGTAGAGCTCCTTGTAGGCCTCGAGCCCCTTGACGGCGCCCGACGAGTTGACGAACCCGTCCATCGCGTAGGGCTTGTTGGGATCCTGGTACTTGAAACCGTAGTCGTAGAGATAGTTCGAGACGCCCATGGTGATGCCTTCCGAGCCGCGCTCGGTATAGATCGAGGCACCATAGACCTTCTTGCCGTCGATCTCGCGGCCCTGGAAGAATTTTGCGATGTCGCGGAGTTCATCGAGCGTCTGCGGCACGGCGAGATCACGGCCATATTTGGCCTTGAAGTCTTTCTGCACGTCGGGGCGCGCGAACCAGTCTTTGCGATAGGTCCAGCCGACCGCGTCGCCCATCGCCGGCAACGCCCAGTAATTCGGTGTGTTCTTCGGCCACTGCGAATAGCCGACCACGGTGGCGGGCATGTAGTCGTCCATGCTGATGCCTTCCTTCTTGAAGAAGTCGTTCAGCTTAACGTACTGGCCGTTCTCGGCAGCGCCGCCGATCCACTGCGAATCGCCGATGATGAGATCGCACAGCGAGCCGCGCGAGTTGAGTTCGTTCAGGAAGCGATCGGCGTAGTTGGTCCACGGCACGAACTCGAACTTCATGCCGATCCCGCTCTTGGCGGTGAAGTCCTTCGACAGTTCGACCAGCGCGTTGGCCGGGTCCCATGCGGCCCAGCACAGCGTGATCGTCTTGCCTTGCGCGTGCGCGGGCGTGGTCATCGCTCCGATGCCGACCGCAGCGGCGAGAGCGCCGCCTGCAGCAAAAAGCGCCTTCATGCTATTCTTCATGCGCATTTCCCTCCATTTGAACCGGCCATCGACATGGCGCGGCGTTCCTGCCCGCTCGAATTTTTCGAGCAGTGCGACACAGTCCTTGACGGGCTAAGTGACTGAACTGACGTTTCCTCGCGCCACCCGGATTCTTAAGGACCGGCGAAGCTCGATTTGTTTAGTGAAACACAATTTACTAAACATTGCAAGTGAGCTGTCGCCGGCTTTCATTTCAATGTTCGCGTAACGCCTGGCGATTGAAGCAAGGCGACCGTTATGATGATTGCCTACAAGCTTATTGCATCGAACAGAACTCACGAAGCAATCACGTCGGTCGGCGAAATGGCGCTATCGATTGCGCGTGTCGTCCGAGCGCTTCAATTCCAAGGCGATTTTATTTTGTTGCGCCAATTCGAAATGCCGTCGCTAGAACGAGTCGTTTGTCATTGCTTATGCTTTTGACCAAGGTCAGATCGAAAGCTATACGCAAACCGTACACCACGCCGCTCCCTTGAAGAGGCTACTCAGTTGTTACGTTACCAATATGAACGAACGAGAACCGCGACTGCCATGGTCGTGGACGCTTACCTGACGTGAGCTTTGCGGCGAACGACCGCTTTGCGCGGCGAGTTCAACCGATCGCTGCAACACATTCTGCGGACTTCGCCTTAGGCCGCCTCGGATCTCGCGCTGTCGTTCGGAAGGAAGGGAGAAGCAGTCGGAGCGCCAAGACTGCACCGGCGGCGTGACGCTCGTCGATCCTGAATACGACCGCGGCATAGAGCTTGCTGCAGTGAGGAGGCTGAAGATAGGGCCGAATATGCCAGTACTGATACTTGGGCCGTACCAACTCTGATCGTTGCCGGTGGTGTCGGCTACCATTTGATTCGTACCATTCACTAGATCGGTTGTAGGATAAAAAGAAAACCCGAGCCGCGATGCCGGCCGGGCTTTTTTCTAGTCTTCCTGTTCCAGCACGGTCTGGAATATCCCTAGAGAGGACACTGCTCAGTGCTCCCTCGGGCCTCATCCACATCACTCGGCGCGACTAAGGTCGTGAATGACCGGCTGAAGGTCGCTTGCGGTTAGCTCCAAAGTAGCCAGCGTGATAGGCAGCTTGAAACGCCGTGGCCCGGCGCTTCCAGGATTTAGATAGAGCACACCGTCAATCGTTTCGATCCGCGGGCGATGCGAGTGGCCGGAAACCACCACGTCGATTCCGCAAACTGCTGGATCGATCTGAAGTTGCTGAAGGTCATGCAACACATAGAAGGAGCGCTCACCGAGCCGGACCACCTGAGTGTCGGGATAACGTTTCGCCAAGTCGCCGGTATCGATGTTTCCTCTGATCGCAGTGACAGGCGCGATCCGACGAAGTCTGACGAGAACGTCCGCGCGACCAATATCGCCAGCGTGGATGATATGCGCCACCCCGGCAAGCCCTTGCTCAGCCTCGGGCCGCAGGAGCCCGTGGGTATCCGAGATGATTCCAATCTTCAGCACTGCGCAGTATCCCTCGATGCGCGACCGAACGGCGTGTCCGACTATCTCAATCACGCATAACACGGCTAGGGTCAGGACCCATAAACTGAACGAAAAACTCGGATGACGACTTCGAGCCCCGGACGGACCTCAATCAGCCGGCCGGTGGCTTGCCGGTGTAAACCGCCAATTGAGCGTCGAAAGCCCACTTGTAGGCGGGCCGCGCTTCGCCGCGGCGACATAGGTGGCCAGGTTCGCATGTTCGTCCAGAATGCCCGATGATTTCGGCCTGAGCAGCACCGACACCAGCCTAGCTGCTTCGTTGCGCGGTCCAGTATCCCGAGCAGCGCCCGCCTCCTGCGTGACCGCTCCAGGTCCCGCCGCCGGCGTCTCGCGTCAGCCTTCCCGAACCTGATGCGTATTTTTCGTGGACCGTCACCGACGCGCGAACCGCGCCCGATCTCCCGACAGACCCTCTGAACTTCACCAGATTGGGATGCGTGACAACGCCGTCGTTTATATTCACTGAGAAATTGTAGGTCGGATCGCAGCTTCCGCGTTGTGTAACGAAGACGAGATTCCAGGGACCGTCGTAAGAGGTTCGGGCTTCGGCAGCCGTCGCCATGGTAAGGCAGGCACAGCCAATGAAATTCGCCATCAGTCGCTTGTTCATGATGTTCTCTCCATAGGAATTGGTTGATGTTCAGTAAGGCAGCAGTCGTAGGTGTTGGGCATTGTTGCCTTCTCTTGGTCTATCGTCGCTGTTCGTCGACCATCTCCTTTCACCGTGCGTTTCAGGAGCCGGTGTGCATTTCGGTGGGCCCTACGCGGCCGTCCAGCCGCCGTCGATCGAGAGGTTGGCGCCGGTGATCTGCGCGGCGTCTTGGCTGCACAGGAACAGCGCCAGCGACGCCACCTGCTCGACCGTGACGAATTCCTTCGTCGGCTGGGCCGCGAGCAGGACGTCGTTGATCACCTGATCTCTCCTCATGTTGCGCGCCTCCATCGTATTCGGGATTTGCTTCTCCACTAATGGCGTCCAGACGTAGCCGGGGCTGATGCAGTTGCAGGTGATCTTCGACCGGGCGAGTTCCAGCGCCACCGTCTTGGTGAGTCCCACGATGCCGTGCTTGGCCGCGACGTAGGCCGACTTGAAGGGGGATGCGACCAGCGAATGCGCCGAGGCCGTGGTGATGATACGGCCCCAGCCGCGCCTCTTCATGCCGGGCACGGCTGCACGGATCGCGTGGAAGGCGGAGGACAGGTTGATCCCAATGATCGCATTCCACTTGTCGACCGGAAACTCCTCGATAGGGGCGACGTGCTGGACGCCGGCATTGTTCACGAGGACATCCACGCTGCCGAAAGTCTTCTCGGCGAGCGTGATGAGCTCGGCGATTTCGCTCGGCTTGGCCATGTCCGCGGGCGAATAGACGGCCTTCACCCCGAAATCGCTCTCGACGGCAGATCGCTCCTTCTCGACATCGGCCGGCGCATCCATCCCATTGAGCACGATGTTGGCACCCGCGCCTGCGAAAGCACGCGCATACGCGAGACCGATGCCGCTCGTCGAGCCGGTCACAACCGCGACTTTACCTTTCAGAATACCCATTTCACTTTTCCTTGTTGATCTCAAAACGAGTGACGGCCTTACGGCTCGTCGCCGCAGGTGTTTCTGGACGCGCGCAGCGGATCGCAGTCGTCCCTCATGTGACCAGAGCTCTCTCGTAGCTCCGGAGCGGGCGTCGGATCGGCTGTTGCAAATAGTCGTGAACGACCTTGCCGAGCCCTAGGGTAAGGTCGGCGCGGATGTGAATTGCGGATACGATCTCGAGAACCGGCAAATCAGCCACGGGAGCCAGGGCGTGAGGCGTCAGCGCGAGAGCCGCGGGCCCGGTCCACGCCCCTTTCAAGACAAGTTGCTCAAGGTGATATTCGACAAGCTCGCAGATCCGCGGACTGCCGTCGACGTGCGGAATGATCTTGAGAAGGAAGTTCGGTTCCTGGAGAGCGGCCTTGACTTGCGCCAGGTCGGCTTCGCGGTACTTGTACCCCATCGTGCCGGTTGCTACCCGCAACCGGCCGTAATCCAGAGTGCCGATGAGCGTATCGACCTCGGTCCCCAACGTCGGTTGGCCGAGCTTTTTCGGAAAGCCCCAGAGCTCGCGACCGCCCGCGATCGGTCCCTCATCGTTCAGGAACATGCAATGGGTGTAGCTGCCCCTGCGACCGCGGAACGACACCGGGATGACTTGGCCGCTCTCGGTGTAGTCGCCAAAACCATTGGAATCCGGCATGCGGATGAATTCGTATTTGACCAGCGCCTCGCGTTCATCGAGTTCGAGCGGCGCCGGGACAACCGATCGCAGCTTCCCCGGATCGGTGCGATAGGTGATGATCAGATACTCGCGGTTGACGAAGCGATACGGCCCCGGCGGATAGGCCGGACTGGTGAGCGGCATCGCGAACGCCCGCCTCACGATTTCATTTTCGCGCATTCAATTCTCCTGTGACTGGGAATGACCGGCTGGCCTATTCGCGACCATTCTGCTCAAGATCGAACGTGGAGACGCCGTCCGCACTGGTCGGGCGGGCCAGCACTTCGGGATGACGAAGGGTGCGCAGCGCATCGTGATAACCGGCGCGCCAATGATCCTGCATCGAGAGGCGGGAAAATTCGTAGTCCTTGGAGTGGCCTTCGTAGTTCCGCGTGCGATAGATTAGATGGACGAGGCTGTGCACGTTGTGAGAGGCAGCCGTCCTGAGCAGCCTGACGTCCTCTTGCTCGCGCAGATCTTCAGGCAGCCTGCTCAAGAGAGCTGCCAGTTCTCGCTGCAACCGGTGCAGGCTCTTGAACTGGTCTGTGCTCGCTCGCGTGCGGCTCGAGTATTGAATCTCCTTTTGACGCGTAACGACGTCGGCCATATTGCGCGGAATCTGGCCGCGTGCGCTCCAGAGATCAACCTGAAACACGAGCGTGTCCTGACGGGCGCCACACTCAATCACCCACTGCAACGGAGTGTTGGATACGAGGCCGCCATCCCAATAATGTTCACCATCGATTTCGATCGCTGGAAAGCCCGGCGGCAGCGCCCCACTCGCCAGGATGTGCTCGGGCCGAATCGTATGCGTGGCAGTGTCGAAATAGACCAGATTGCCGGTCCTCACATTGACGGCACCCGCGCTGAACCGCGTCATGCCGGCGTTGATACGATCGAAATCGACGAGGCGCTCCAGTGTCGTCTTCAGCGCGCCCGTGTCGTAGATGCTGGTGGCGGCAAGCGTTCCACCCGCTTGCAGCCATGGCGCCAGTGGCCGCGCAGAAAAGAATCCGTTCGCGCCAAACACCGCCGCAAAGCTCGCATTCACCTGATTGAGAAAATTGCGGGTGTGATCGCTATTCAACAAATCGGTGAACGGCGCGTCCAACGTCACCTGCGTCCAAAACTCGCGAAGCCGGTCAACGCGGGAATTGGGAGGATTGCCCGCGATGATTGCAGCGTTGATCGCTCCAATCGAAATGCCGGCAATCCAATCCGGATGGATGTTGGCTTCGGCCAGAGCCTCGTAGACGCCTCCCTGATAAGCCCCCAGAGCGCCGCCGCCTTGCAATAGCAACGCTATGCAATCGAATGGCGGGCGCCGGTCGCCGGTCGTGAGGTGAGGTCGAGGCTGAAAATTCATGATTCGGTGCCCTTGATTTGCGATTGCTCAAACCCGCGTCCGTTCTGTCGAGAGCGCGGTCGTCGCTGTTTTAATAAACTATACGGTATAGTTTATTAATGGCCTTGTCAAGCGAGCGCGTTCACAAGCTCGTGCTGGAACCAATTACTTAAGTCCCACGTTCGCCAGACGTTGTTGTCCCAACCAATTGGACACGCTGACGCAACGCCAAGGTTCGGAGTTCGTGATTGTTAGTTGCAAACCAGAACGCGTTGGTGGCGACTGTAGGTGTAGTAGCAGTCGCTATCGGAATAATTGTCACCGCTTGAGTTGCCATAGGTATAGCCGGCATAGGCGCCAGCGACGTAGGCTGCACCATAACCGTATCGCCGCCCGCCATAGCCATGGCTGAAGCTTCCGGAACGGCTGTGGCTGACCGATGCAGAGCGAGCCTGGACCGAGCGAGCGACCGCGGGTCCGTCACGACCGCCAGCGCGTACGCCGCCAAGCGCCCTTAGATCGCCGCGAGGACCAGCGCCGGCGCCCAGGCGAGGAGCCGGACCGCCGAAGCCGGCACGGGGCGCACCGCCAGGCCCCATGGGAGGAGGAGGACCTGCAAACGCCGGAGGACCGCCGGCCGCGATCGGCGGAGGACCGCCCGGCCCCATTGGAGGCGGACCGGGGAATTGCGCAAACACCGCAGTCGGCGCCAAGGAAATCGTGGCGAGCGTCGCGCTGACAGACAGCGTCAAGTGTATCTTCCAGGACATTATAGTCTCCGTTTTAGATTTGCGTCTCGAGCACCGGCACCGGCGCGGCCGGCGCGAGAGTCGGGTTCGACGAATGGCTGTCGTGCGCCGGATCAACGGTCTCACTCGTCGGCCGGCCATCGTCGTGTTCGGGGTGGATCCGGAACCACGCCACATAGAGCGCCGGCAGGAACAAGAGCGTCAGCAGTGTGCCGACGATGATGCCGCCCATCATCGCGTAGGCCATCGGGCCCCAGAAAATCTCGCGCGCTATCGGAATCAGCGCGAGACTAGCGGCAGCCGCGGTTAGGATAATCGGCCGCATGCGATTTTCGGTCGCTTCCACCACGGCGTCCCAGGCTCGGCGCCCCTCCTTCCTCAGATCCTCAATCTGCACAATCAGGATCACGGAGTTTCGGACCAGAATGCCGATGAGTGCCAACACGCCGAGGATGGCAACGAATCCGAGAGGCGAGCCGCTCGGCAGCATGGCCATGACGACGCCGATCACGGCAAGCGGCGCGACCGCAAACACCAGGAACAGGCGATGGAAGCTTTGCAGCTGAATCATCAGGATTGTGGCCATGACGAAAAGCATCAGCGGAACGATGGCGACGATCGGCGCCTGGCTCTTGGCGCTCTCCTCGACGGAGCCGCCGATCGCCACCGAATAATCCGCCGGCAGTTGTTTGGCGAACTCCGCCACCCTCGGCGCCAGCTGATCCATGATCGTCTTCGGCTGAACGTTGGTGACGACGCCAGCCTTCAGCGTGATCGTGGGAATCCGCGCGCGGCGCCAGATCGTCGGCTGCTCGATCTCGTAGCGCAGATTGGCCACGGCCCCGAGCGGCACCGCCTGCCCGCCGAGCCCGGTTAACTGCAGATCTCGGAGCGTATCGATCGAGGCGCGCTCGACCGCAGTAGCGCGTCCAGTGACATTGACGAGATAGATGCTGTCGCGAACCTGTGTGATCGGCGTGCCCTCGAGCACCGAGTTCAGGGTCGTGGCGATGTCTTCCGAGGTCACGCCGAGCTGACGCGCCTTGTCCTGGAGAACGTCGACCTTGACGACGCGCGCAGGCTCCATCCAGTCGAACACGACGTTGCCGAGATCGGGGTTGCTCCGGACGATGCCGGCGAGTTCCTGCGAGAGATCCCTGACCTTCGCGACGTCTGGCCCGCTTACGCGGTATTGCACGGGACGTCCCACGGGCGGACCGACCTCGAGCAACTTGACGTAGGTGTCGGTGCCTGGAAACGTCTTCCTCAGATATTCCTCAAATTGCGCCTTGACGAGGTCGCGCGCCTTTATGCCGCCCTTGGTCACAACTATTTGCTGGCCAAACCATGAATTGGCCGTCTGCACGTCGAACGACAGCACGAACCGCGGCGCGCCCGTGCCGACATAAGTCGACCAATGCTCCACGGAGCCATTGCCCTGCAGCTGTTCGCGCTCGAAGCGCGCCATTTGCGCATTGGTGTCTGCAATCGAAGCATTTTGCGGCAAGTTCCAGTCGATCACCAGTTCGTCACGGTCCGACGAGGGAAAGAACTGCTGCTGCACGAACGTCATGCCGAACAACGCGACGAAGAAGGCGGCAACCGTCACGCCGACAGTGATCCAACGGTGATGCATGCAGACGAGCAGCAGGCGGGCGAACATCTGCGCCAGCCGGCCCTTCTCCCCATGGTGCCCCTTCATCTTTGCGGGCAGGATGGTGACGCCGAGCAGCGGGGTAAACAGCACCGCGACGATCCACGACACGATCAGGGAGACCGCAATCACCACGAACAGGGTGAAGGTAAATTCGCCGGCATTGCTGCTGTTCAGCCCAATCGGGATGAAGCCCGCGACGGTGACCAGCGTGCCCGTCAGCATGGGAAAAGCGGTCGACGTATAGACGTGGGTCGCCGCCTTCTCCAGGGGATCGCCGGCCTCCAGTCGGGCCACCATCATTTCGACGGCAATCATGGCGTCATCGACCAGAAGGCCCAGCGCGATGATCAATGCACCCAGCGAAATTCTCTGCAATGAAATGTCGGCATAGGCCATCACCACGAACGTAATGGCGAGAACCAGCGGGATCGCAATTGCGACGACCAGCCCGGCGCGCATGCCTAAGCTGAGGAAGCTGATGGCGAGAACGATGACCACGGCCTCAAACAGCGCATGGGTGAAGCCCGACACGGCATGCTCGACGACGACGGGCTGATTGGCAACCAGATGAACGCCGACGCCGATCGGCAGGTCGGCAATGACCTTTGACATTTCCTCCTTCAGCGCCTCGCCGAAGTGAAGCAGGTTTGCGCCGGTCTTCATGCCGATGGCAAGCCCGATTGCAGGCTGGCCGTTGTACCTGAACAAGGTCTTGGGCGGATCGGCATAACCGCGTGTGATGGTTGCGACGTCGGTCAGCGGAAAGAAGCGGTCGTTGATACGGAGATTGACCGCGTTCAGGCTTGCTTCCGACGTGAAACGGCCGTTCACCCGCACGCTGATCCGCTCGGGCCCCTCCTGGAGCACACCGGACGGCGCGACCGCGTTTTGTCCTTGCAGGGAAGTCATGATCGAGTGGACGTCAAGGCCAAGGGCCGCGATCTTCCGCGTGGAGAACTCGAGGTAAATCACCTCCTCCTGCGTTCCCAGAATGTCGACCTTACCCACGTCCTGCACGGTCAAGACCTTGGCGCGGATACCCTCGACCTCGTCGCGCAGCTGGCGCTGGGTCAAGCCGTCGCTGGTGAAGGCATAGATGTTACCGAACACGTCGCCGAAACGATCGTTGAAGCCCGGTCCGATCACTCCTTGCGGAAAATCGCCTTTGATATCCGCGATCATGTTGCGGACGCGGACCCAGGTCGGCTTGACGTCAGCCGCCTTTGTCGTATCTCGCAGATAGACGAATACGGTGGTCTGGCCCGCGACCGTCACGCTCCTGGTGTAGTCGAGGGATTCCAGCTCCTCGAGCTTCTTTTCGATCCTGTCAGTGACCTGGCGCGTCACTTCTTCGGGCGATGCGCCCGGCCACTGCGCCTGGATCACCATTGTTTTGATGGTGAAGTCGGGATCTTCCTGACGACCAAGCTGAAGGTACGCAAAGAAGCCTGCCGCCATGAAGGCGATCATGAAATACCAGACGAGCGAACGATGTTCGAGCGCCCAGTCGGAAAGGTTGAACGACTTCATGGCTACTGATCCTTTTTGATACGGACGTGCTGCCCCGGCGTGAGGCTGTGGATTCCGGCTGTCACGATGCGCGCACCGGGAGCAAGCCCGCTGGCGACGCGGGCATCTGCGGGGTCCCCGGCGAGATCGACCTTGTGCAGCGACACGGTGCTCTCGCGCTGATCGACGACCCAGACAAAATTAGCGTCATCCTTGGCGACCACCGCCGAGGTGGGGACGCGCAATGTCGGACTTTGCTCTTTGCCGAGCTTCGCCGTAACGGTCGTGCCTAAGCGAAAGCTTTCAGGGGGATTGTTCAGGGTGATGCGGACTCGCCGCAGGCGTGTCGCGGGGTCTGCTTGCGGGGCGATCTCGCGAACCTTGCCTTCGACCTGAACGGCGGGGAGCAGCTGTAAGCCGACGGTGAATGGCAAGTTAATTTCAAGCGGCACCGGGAAATCCTCCCCGATATCGACCACCGCCTCCCTGATGTCGGGATTCGCAACTGTCACGACATTCTGGCCAGGAGAGACCACCTGCCCGACTTCTGCACCCACCGCAGTGATGACGCCGGCGAAATCGACCTTGAGCTGTGCATAGCCCCGTTGCTCGATGGCCTTGAACAGATTCGCCTGTGCGTGCGCCACCGACGCGGCGGCGCCGGCCCGCGCCTGCTCGGCATTGTCCAGTGTCTGCTTTGTGGTGGCGTCGGTTGTGATGAGGGTTCGCTGCCGCTGCTCTGTCGCCGTTGCAGTCGCCAGCAGCGCCTCGGCCTTCGTAAGCTCAGCCTTGGCCGAGCGCACCGCAAGCTCCAGAGCCGTGGAATCGATCACACCGACAGTTTGCCCTTCACCGACGAGGTCGCCAACGGAGACGGGACGCCCGATCAGACGTCCCAAGACGCGGAACGCGACATTAGTCTTGTACCGCGACTCAACAACGCCCACGGCAACGATGCCGTCCGTGCGGCTCGGCTCAAGGACCATCGACAGCACGGGCCGCACGGGCTCGGGCGCTTTCGCGTCCTGCTGACATCCAGCCAGCACCAGCGCGGAAATAAACGTGCCGGTTGCAATCATAGCGCGCTTCTTCATGACCGGTCTCCCTCATATGTCACGGCCTGGCCAACGCTCAGCAGCTTGCCGCCATCGATCACGACGCGCTCGCCCGGCTTGAGGCCCGCCTTGATCAGCACTTCTCGGGCTTCATAACCGCCGATCGTCACCGGCTTGAGCGCAGCCGTTTTAGTCGCCGGATCGACGGTCCAGACCGCGGGCTTCGATCCCGCCGCCGCCAATGCACTCCAGGGCAATGCGATCTGCCGCTGGGCCTTCGCTTTGACGGTTCCTGCAACAGCGCTTCCAAGCGTCATCGCTGCCGACGGATCCTGGATGGCAACCTTGACGCGGATGGTCGCGCTCTTCGCATCAATCGCGGGCGAGACTTCCCTTACATGTCCGTTCGCCGTCACGCCTGCGTCGTAGACAAGCGCCAGCGATACGTGGCTGTCGTCAAGATCGCCAAAGAAGAGGGATTCGTAGACGTCGAAGACGGCATCCCGTTCACCGTCCTGCGCCAGCGAGAAGACGGGCTGCGCGGCTTGTACGACCTGGCCGACTTCCAAATTGCGTGCGGTGACCACGCCTGTCGCTTCGGCGCGCAGCGCGGTAAAGCCAAGGGCGTCTTTCGACGTTCCGAGCTCCGCTTTTGCTGCTTCAAGCGCACCTTCTGCGGTTCGCAATCCTTCCTGCGCCTGATCGTAGACCGTCCGCGTGGTGTAACCGCTTGCGATCAGCGCCTTTTGCCGTTCGAAGGTCGCCCTGGCTACGCGTAGCTGAGACTCTCCGGCCAGCACCGCCGCAGTTGCGGCATCGACGTCGGCCTGCTGCTCGGCGGGATCGAGCAGAGCAAGGACCTCACCAGCCTGGACGCGGGCGCCGACATCGACATAGCGCGCGAGCACACGTCCGCTTACGCGGAACGAGAGGTCGGCGCGGAAACGGGCCTGGATTTCGCCGGTCAGGGTGACAGAGGCTTGTCGGTCCCGCGGCTGCACGACCTCCGTGCGCACGATCGCGGCACGCGTGACGGGAGCAGCGGTATGATCGTTGCAGCCACTCAGCGCGATTGCGACAAGCGCGGCCGCCAGGACGTTGGACCCTGTCAGCTTGCCGTTGCGGGCGGTTTTAACGATTTCAGTTTGGATCTCAGAGTGATGTTTCATGACACGTGACCAGGTGACAACAACTCCCGCAGCGCATCCGGCGCTGGACGGGCAGAGATCGGTTGGGCTCCGCGAGCGGGATTCGGATCCGGTCGAGTTGCAACGGGGCGGCTGCCCCGATCCGGGCACTTCGCGCCTGGGTAAAGCGCCGAGGCATCGGATGGGCCGACTTTTGACCGGCTAGACGACCGGATGATGCGACGCTTCGCCATCGCCCAGTTCGCCTGCCGCTCACGCTCTGTCAGCGGAAACGATAGGACGACGGATGTGAAATCCGTGCCGAAGCCGTGCTCGATCCGGCCGCCGATGCCCTTGGCAAGATCATTGCTGATCCGGACTCCGCGTCCCGCGGCGCCCCGTACCGACCGCGATCCATTGTCCAGGACGACGCAATTCACCACCGCGCCGATTCGTGTCAGCTTGACCTTGATTTCTCCGGTCCGCGCCTCGAAGCACGCATGCTTCGCGGCCTCGGTTACGAGCCCGTGGACGATCAATGCCAGCCGCCGGCATCGCTCTGGTTGGAGCGGAAGAGATTCGGTGTCGAGTGCCAGCCGGATATTCATTCGATCCAGCAACGAACGGCGCATGGCGCAGCCCATCATGCGGATGTATGTCGCGGCGTCGATCAGCGCCTTGCCCCTGGGCATTTCGAGCGCCTGCTGCACATCGGCATAACCATGCAACAGTTCGACCATGTCGCTTAAGGCGCGCTTGGCCTCAGACCCCTCAGCTCGGACGGCCGCGGCCGAGACCAGGTTGATCGCCAAGGCGAGCCCATTATTGATCCGGTGATTCAATTCGCGCAGCAGAATGCCCTGCTCCACTTTTGGCGAGTCCGGCCTGCACACAGTCACGACAATCTCCTCAGGTTGCACCGGATGAGCGGGGGCCGAACGCGCATGTGGCGGCCGGCCGGTCATCCGGATGAGCTGTCGCAGGCCTGGCAATCAAAGCCGGCCCTCGACGAAGTTAAAGTAAACTATACCGTATATTTTCTTTTCATTGCATTTCCTGCTTGAGCGTGTCAAGTGGGATCTAGGCACGCACAAACTCGTGATTAGGAGACGGTGATGGCGAAGAACAAAAGCCCGAAACGCGGCAGGCCGCCCAAGGATCTTGCTGGCGACGTCCAGGCGCGGATTCTCGATGCAGCCCAGCAGCTCTTTCTCGAGAAAGGCTTTCGGAGTGCCAGCATCGACGATATCTCCGAGTTGGCCCCTGCGAGCAAACCGACCATCTACGCCCATTTCCCCGGCAAGGAGGCACTGTTCGTGGCTGTGGTGGCCCGGACCATCAACGGATTGACAGACTTCGAGGGATTCACGCCGGCAGGCCGCACCATCCAGGAAAAGCTTACCAATCTCGGAATCGAAATCGTGGAGAGATTCGTAGAGGACACGTTGGACCTCACGCGCGCGACGATCGCCGAGGCGCGGCGATTTCCCGAGTTGAGCCGAAATGTTCACGACGCGGCGCGCGACCGCGCGGCCGGGGCAGTTTCGCACCTTTTGAACGAGGCAACGCAGAGGATCGCGCGCTCATCTAAAGGACCTTTCAGCGCAAAGCGGAGCGTTGCGACCGCGCAGATGTTCATGGATCTCATCCTGCTTCCGATGCTTATGAGATCTCTGATGGGTGAGGAACTGAAGGATCTCAGAAAAGAGCTGCCGACGTTCTTGCACGAACGGGTCAATTTCTTTCTTGCGGCTTGCGAGGCCGACTGGAGGCCGTGAATCAGCCACAGACCCCGCTCGCTATCCTTGCGCCACGGCTTTTGGGACTCAAGTCGGCGGCCAGGTCGATCGACTGCCCCCATGGAGCATGACGCAGGGCGCCTGCACAGAAATCCATCATCTCGTCAAACGCGGGCCGAACGGTAGCCGCGTTGATCCGCGACGGATTGAGATACCCGTCCATTGCTTCAAGCAGGCAACAGGTCATCGCCATCGGACTTCCCGGTCGCAGTTCGCCGCTCGCCTGCCCACCAGCAATGATCACGCGCACAAGTCCCCGGATCCGGTCTGCGTAAGACTGGGCGATAGCCCAGTTCTCGCGTACTGCCGCAGCGGCCAATTCGTGTTGTTTGCTGTCGTTCTCCAGCCGATGTTCGTGCAGCCGCGAGATCGCCCTCAAAGCAGCCGTTAAGCGCTCCAGTGCGGAGCCGCTGCGAGCCGCAAGCGTTGCGGCCGCGGAGACGTGTTCGAACAGATCCGCCACGACCGCCTCTTCGATCGCCTGCTTTGAAGCGAAGAAGCGGTAAACGTTAGCGGGCGACATCGACGCTCCGCGAGCGATATCGGCGACGGTGGTCTTCTTGAAACCGATCTCGCGGTGCAATCGGATCGCTGCTTGTACGATCCGCCGACGAATGCACGACGATCCGCCTTGGCCTATCCGCTGCTGCATCGCTTGGGACCTCAGCGAGATGGGATCGAATGCAATTCACGTCGGCAGGCTTCCCCGAAGCCACGCAAGGGATCCATTTCCTCCATGAACTCAGGCAGATCGACAAATTCGCGGTTGGGTGACAGGTAGGTTTCGATGATCACGCGACCTGCCCGCTCCGCGGCTTGAACAACTTGATTGCTGGACAGAATCCTCATCCGCCCTATCAGGGCATACAGATTGACCAGTTGCGGAATCTCGGATTTGTCGCTGACAAGCGCGTCGGCGTAGAGTCGGGAGGCTTCCTCGATGAAGCTTCGATAGAGCCGCTCGCGCTTGGAAATCGAGCGGGCGTAGTGGCGCTCGCCAAGCCTGCGGCGCCGGGTCACCCATCCAGTCACGATCGTGGAGATCGCTCCGAAGGCCGAGCCCCCGAACGCGGCGACAGCAGGAATATAAATCAAGTTCATGCGATCATTCCTCGTCCCTTGCGCCCCGGTACCGGCGCGATCCTATGGTCCTGACCGAAGCAGCTTCCGCAGCGTGATCGAAGACGGCTCTGCAAGCATCGCTCAGGTCTGATTTTCTTTGCCTGAGACAGGCCTCCACATTCGTGGCGTCAGGGATGTAGCTAAGGCACAGCCGGAAGGCGTCAGGCGCGCATGCGGCCCTCTGTTCGGGAGTGCCGCGGTTCTCCTGCGCAAAGGCAGTCCCATTGCCGAACAACGCCGCCAGCATGACGACTAATGTGTACTTGAACATAAAGAATCCTTTCTTCTGCTGAGGCATCGCTCTTTCGAACGGGAAACGCAGCGTCACGCTCCGATTCCCCCGCCCTTCAAAACAGTCTGAACACGCGCTTGTGAGTCTTCGCTCTTGACACATCCCGCAGTTCGGGATGTATATGAACTATACGGTTTAGTGTATTTCGAGGTCGGAGAATGTCAACACTTTTGTGGTCGCTCGCGAAGGAAAATCCGTGGCCGGGGCTTGCGCTCGCATCCCTGAACCTGGTCGTGGCACTGTCTCTCGTGGGCCTGAGCTTGCTGCTGGGCGTTACAATATCCTTGGTTGCCTGGCTGCACGCGGTCGTCGATCGAGAGGCGGTGCCGATCAAGCGGCAAGCCCAGCGGCGGCGGGCCACTCCATGACGTCAGCCCTCCTCGCTCGCGATTGCATCATCTATTCGGTCAACGCCTGGCTCGTGCCACGCCAAGCTCACGCAGCTGCATCGGCGGCCGTCCGCCTTCTGAAATCGAAACGGAAGCAATACAAGCCACCCGCATCAGGCCGAACAGCCGACGAACGGCCCTGGATCGCGTTTAATGGGCTTCAGCGCGGGGGCCGGGCGCTGTGAGCAGAACATCCGTTTTGTCAATGCGTGCGCGCGGCTTAGTCGATGCTCAAACTCCCCTGCGGGGTTACTTTCTGTGGGTCGGCGGAGCGTTGCTCGCGCTGCTCTTTGCAGCCGATTCGCTGCTGCCCGCGCCCCTGCCAAGCAAGCTCATCGAATCCCATTCTACGCTTCCGCCAATCCGGATCACCTCCGAGCTGAAGGGACCGGAAGCAGTTGTCATCAATACCAGCCAGCCCGGCTTCCTGCCTATACTGCCGGACAAGGAGATTGCCGCGGCCCGTCGCCGCCGCTCGGCTCTGATGTGGCCGATGCTGTACGACAGTCGCCCGCTTCATTGTCCGAGCAAGCCGCAAAAATACCTGACGAGCATGAAACAGGCGGTGAGAGACGTCGAACGTCGATGGTCGGCCGCGATCAGAGCGGCGGGGTAAAGTCGCCTAACCAGTTCTGAAGACCAGTAGCGCTGAAGGATGAGAGGACGAGTCCGCCGATTTCTACGCTGGGGCACGCCGCCGCCCTCTCGGGGGCAAATAGCGGTTTTCCTTCGCGGGGTGTTGGTTCAAATGGAGATGCGACGACCACAAGAGCAAGCGCTCAATCAATGGGTGCAGGACTAGGTAGGGACGATTTGCGCGGAACAAATGTCCGCTGCGGGTAACAATATGGGGGAAGCGATCGCGAAAAGATTTTTCGCATCAATGACTTATGACTCTGGTGCGCTCGGAGGGCGCACGCATTTGTTGCGATTTCAATGGGTTGCAAGGATCTGTCAAGGCATAAGGTGCATTTCGACCCCAAAAGTGCCTTTGAAAAGGTGACGCTTGGAGATCATCCCAAAGCCCGCACCCGCGCATGCGAACCTGCCGGGAGGCTCCCTGGCTTTGACCGAGCGTCCGATCGCCGGTGGCTGATACTAACGTCCTCTGGCTGTTCCAGACCATATCTTCAATCGAGAGCATGCGATCAGCTCCTGCGTCCGGCGCGTTGATGGTCCAAACAAGAGTCATGCCGCGAATCGTTGGACACCAACGACCATTCGATCCCACCGTCAAACCGA
Organism: Bradyrhizobium sp. SRL28; assembly: GCF_018596315.1. Classification (GTDB taxonomy): domain Bacteria; phylum Pseudomonadota; class Alphaproteobacteria; order Rhizobiales; family Xanthobacteraceae; genus Bradyrhizobium. The sequence goes on from NZ_JAHEAG010000016.1 coordinate 73,949, forward strand.
TGATTTGATCCATCGATACTGAAAATAACGCAATGGTCTTGGTCTCGCCTAGAGCTGTGAAGAGCCATCGAGGAATCGGCGACGTTAGCATAGAAAACGCGCTGTGGCGAGGCCACCGGAATCAGCGCTCCTTGATCGGCTTACATTTCTGAGGGGGCGCAAAGAGGTCACGAGACTACCTGCAACATTGCGATCTGCGTCGTCACTGCTGCGACAACCTGAAACCGAACGATCAAGACTGAAACTCAATGCCACCACTAGCGCGCAGTGGACTTATTCTTCGGTCTCCAAGGCGGGTCTCCAAAAAACGGGAGTTTTCCTAGATTCGGCTGGAGACTTTCGGGAATTTTTGGCCAAAAAGTGCGAACGCCGGTCTCCGGAGACTTTCCAGGATAAGAAAAGCCCGCATTTGGTGGGCCTTTCTCGTCAAGAAAACGAAATTCTCTAAAAAACAGGAATGGCTGGCTGGCGACGCAGTGGTGACCGCGCCTGTCTCCAGGCAGTTTCCCTGCTAACAGGGAATTCTACAGGGAAACCGCCCGGTTTTGGCGGCTCGGAGACATGACGTGTAGCCAAGAAAGCAGCTGCACTGCAGCGCTTCGCGTCAATTCCCTACTCCAGCTAACAGGGAAATATTTTAGGTTAATTGGGTATCGTCACGACATAACAGGCAAATTCAGCCGGTCATCCGGTGCGGTCACCAGATTTGGCCGGGGATACAAAAACTCTAGGGCCCTCGGGTCAAGGATCGCGTCGATCAAACCAGCTGGTGCTCGTTGACCTTCCATTCGGCCAGCGCGCCGTCTGGAGGGGCCTGCATCCGCCTAGGGAGCGGACATCGCAGCATGGCGGCCGCCCCGGAAGAGGATCGGCCATAGCCAGCAGCTGGTAGGTCCCCTGGAGGACAAAGCTGTTCCAGCCGCGGCAATCGCATTCAAGACCATCGCCAGCATTCGCATCACATTGCTGCGGAGCTCTTAGCGAGTTCGTGTCAGTCGATCATGCATGCGCGAGCCACCATGAACTCTTCTAGACGCATATGCGGAACCAGTGGTTCCCCACCGTTCGTCTGGTGCGACGATGACGTCTCTCATTTTCGGATCAACCGGAGCAAGCGCAATGAACGTCAAGACCATCGCTGACCAATTTTGCGAAAGGCCGGCTGTTCCCGTGTCTTCTCATTCCGCGGACCGTCTCGCCGAACATCGGCGTTTGTCCGACTTCTTCGAGCTCACCAAACCGCGCGTCATGCTGCTCGCTGTCTTCACCGCGGTCGTTGGACTGATCAGTACACATGATCAGCTCGATCCCTTGCGCGCTTTTATTGCGGTTCTCTGCATCGCCGCCGGGGCCGGAGCCGCTGGCGCGCTCAACATGTGGTACGACGCCGATATCGATGCGGTCATGACCCGCACCGCGATGCGGCCAATTCCCCGGAGCAGGGTCTCGAAGGTCGAGGCACTCGTCTTTGGAGTTGTCCTTGGCACTATCGCAGTCGTGGCTCTCGCTCTCGCGACGAACCTCGCGGCAGCCGCGCTGTTGGCCTGCACGATCCTCTTCTATGTTGTCGTGTACACGGCATGGCTGAAGCGCGCCACGAAACAGAACATCGTCATCGGCGGTGCCGCCGGTGCGCTGCCGCCCGTTATCGGATGGGCCGCGGCAACGGGAGAAATCGGGCTCGAGCCGCTTACGCTATTCCTCATTATATTCCTTTGGACGCCCCCCCATTTCTGGGCCCTGGCGCTTAATCGCACCGACGACTATGCGCGTGCAAGCGTGCCGATGCTGCCGGTTGTCGCCGGACGTGCTGCAACAACGCGCCAGATCCTGATCTATAGCGGTCTCCTGGTTCTTGCCTCGGAGCTGCCCTGGGTGCTCGGATTTGCAGGGACCATCTATGGCGCGATCGCCGCGATCTGCGGCGCGCTTTTCCTTCTGCTCGCACTTCAGCTGAACAGGAGCATTGGGACCGATCGCCGTGCTCCTCATAGGCTATTCGCGTTCTCCATCCCCTACTTGTTCGTGCTGTTTGCAGCGCTCCTGGTCGACCACGGTGGTGGCTCATTGTCGCCCATGCGGTCGTCGCTTAGTGGCTACATCGTCGGATCGGTGCATGCCGAGCTCCTGCCAGGCGCCGTTCGCAGCACGCACAGTTTCATCAACCTCAGCACAAGCGAGGTCTAACATGCGATATGGTTTGCTTGCTGTGGTCCTGATCGGTGCCGCGACGCTCGGTGGCTGCACCGAAGGCGTGCTCGACCCAAAAGGGCCGATTGCCCTCGCCGAGCGACAAATTCTGCTCAACTCGCTCGGCATCATGCTGGCGATCGTTGTTCCGACGATCCTCGCCACGCTCGCCGTCGGCTACTGGTTTCGCGCATCGAATCGGCGCGCAGCCTACTTGCCGGATTTCGAGTATTCCGGGCGTCTCGAGCTGCTGGTTTGGTCGATCCCCGCCATGACAGTGCTGCTCGTGGGCGGCGTCGCGTGGGTCGGCTCACACGACCTTGATCCAGGGAAGCCGATTAGTTCAACGGTCACGCCCATCACCGTTCAGGTTGTCTCACTCGACTGGAAATGGCTCTTCATCTATCCCGAGCAGGGGATCGCGAGCGTCAACAAGCTGGTCGTACCGGTTGGCACGCCGATCAGCTTCGAACTGACCTCATCGAGCGTCATGAACAGCTTCCACGTGCCTCAGCTCGGCAGCCAGATCTACACGATGTCCGGAATGGCGACGCGCCTCCACCTGCAGGCCGACCATCTCGGAACCTATCCAGGGCTATCCACCATGTTCAGCGGTGACGGCTTTGCCGACATGCACTTTACGGTCGATGCAGTGACGGACGACGGATTTGCGCAATGGGTTCGCCAGACCCGCGAGACTGGTTCGGCACTCGATAAGCAGGCTTATGCCGACCTGGTCAAACCGAGCAAGGCGGTCGCTCCATTCACCTATCGCGCCGTCGCCTCCGGTCTGTTCGGCAGCATCGTCAACGCTGGCATGGGCACACAAGAATCCTCTCTATCAATTTGTTCAACATCGCAGAGGGCAGAACGATGAATCTCCTTGGCAAGCTTGATTGGAACGCGATTCCCCTCCATGAGCCGATCATCATGGGCGCAACAGCGTTCATGGTCCTTGTCGTGGTGGCTGTCCTCGGATTCATCACGATGAAGGGAGCCTGGCTCTATCTATGGCGCGAATGGCTCACCTCGGTCGACCACAAGCGCATCGGCGTCATGTATTGCATACTGGCGCTCGTCATGATGCTGCGCGGCTTCAGCGACGCGATCATGATGCGCGCGCAGCAGGCGGTTGCCGCCGGCGGTGCACAGGGATATCTGCCGCCCGAACATTTTGACCAGATCTTCTCGGCGCACGGCACGATCATGATCTTCTTCATGGCGATGCCATTCGTGGTGGGAATCATGAACTTCGCGGTGCCGCTGCAGCTTGGCATTCGCGATGTCGCCTTCCCCACCCTCAACTCCGTCAGCTTTTGGCTGACCGCCTCGGGCGCGCTGTTGATCAACCTTTCGTTGGCGGTCGGCGAGTTCTCGAAAGCCGGCTGGTGGGGTTATCCGCCACTCAGCGAATTACAGTATTCGCCCGGCGTCGGCGTCGACTACTATCTGTGGTCATTGCAAATCTCCGGTCTCGGCACCTTGCTGGCGGGCATCAACTTCGTCACGACCATACTGAAGATGCGCGCGCCTGGGATGAGCTACATGCGCATGCCGGTTTTCTGCTGGACTTCGCTTGCCACCAATCTGCTGATTGTGGCGGCCTTTCCGGTGCTGACCGCGGTTCTCGCGATGCTGCTGCTCGATCGTTATCTCGGCTTCCACTTCTTCACGAACGACGCCGGCGGCAATCAGATGTTGTACGCCAACCTGTTCTGGGTCTGGGGACACCCGGAAGTCTACATCCTGGTCCTGCCGGCGTTCGGAATCTTTTCCGAGGTCATCGCGACCTTCTCCGGCAAGCCGCTGTTCGGATACCGCTCGATGGTGGCCGCGACCATGACGATCTGCGTCCTCTCCTTCCTGGTTTGGCTGCACCACTTTTTCACCATGGGCGCCAGTGCGAATGTCAACGGCTTCTTCGGCGTCATGAGTATGGTCATCGCTTTGCCGACGGGCGTGAAGATCTACAATTGGCTGTTCACGATGTACGGCGGCCGGGTTCGGTTCACGGTGCCTGTGCTGTGGTCGATCGGCTTCATGGTGACCTTCGTCATCGGTGGCATGACTGGCGTGCTCCACGCAGTGCCGCCGGTCAGCTTCCAGCTGCATAACAGCGTGTTCCTGATCGCGCACTTCCATAACGTCATCATCGGGGGCGTCGTGTTCGGATTGATGGCCGGATACAACTACTGGTTCCCCAAGGCTTTCGGCTTCGTGCTTGACGAACGCTGGGGCAAAGCCTCGTTCTGGTGCTGGTTCATCGGGTTCTATCTCGCATTCATGCCGCTCTACCTGGTAGGCCTGATGGGCATGACCCGGCGCTTGCAGCATTACGACAATCTGGCTTGGCAGCCCTGGCTGATCGTAGCGATGGTCGGCGCCGTCGTTATCCTGGGCGGGATCGTCTGCCAGGTCGTGCAGCTCGTCGTATCGATCCGCGCCCGGGACAAGTTGCGCGTTACCGGCGATCCATGGAATGGCCGAACGCTCGAATGGGCGACGGCGTCGCCGCCGCCAGCCTGGAATTTCGCTCTCGCCCCGAATGTTACCGGAAAAGACGCTTTCTGGACCAGCAAGCGGGAGCAGGCAAAGCAGGGCAAGCCGGGGCCATCACGTGCGTACGAGCCCATCGAAATGCCGAAAAACAGCGCCACCGGCTTTGTCAGCGCCTTCTTCGCCGTTGTCATCGGCTTCGCGATGATCTGGCACATCTGGTGGATGGCAGGTCTGGGTCTCTTGGGTGCATTCGTGACGCTGCTTGCCTTTGCATTCCGCAGACACACTGAATTCGAGGTGCCCGCCGAGCAGATTGCTCAGTTCGAACGGGCCCACCAGGCAGGAGCTGCAGTATGAACATCGCCACCGCAATCGATAGCGTCCCGCTAGAGGCGCTGCCAAGCGCAAGTGAAGCGGGGCCCGCTCCGAAGAGGATCGTGGTCGCCTATGGCTTCTGGATCTTCCTGCTGAGCGACATCGTCATGTTTGCCGCGCTGTTTGCGAGCTACGCGGTCCTCGTGCGCTCCACGGCAGGCGGTCCGAGCGGCGCCCAGCTGTTCAATCAGGCCACCGTTGCGATCGAAACCGCCTGCCTGCTCGTCTCGAGCTACACCTGCGGACTGATGTCGCTCGCCATCAATTCGCGAAATCGTGTTGGGATGTATCTAGGTGCCGTGATCACTTTCGCTCTCGGCGCTGCGTTTCTTACACTCGAGATCGGCGAATTCGCCGACATGATCGCTCGCGGCGCGACGCCGCAGCGCAGCGCTTTTCTTTCCGCCTTCTTCACGCTTGTCGGCTGCCACGGGCTGCACGTCACCCTCGGACTGATCTGGCTGATCGTGATGATGGTGCAGGCCTCGGTATTCGGATTTGCTGCGAGGGTGCAGCACCGCCTGCTCTGCTTCTCTTTGTTCTGGCACGCGCTCGACATCGTTTGGGTCGGGGTATTCACGGTGGTTTATCTGATGGGAGTTAGCTCATGACCGAAGCTCGACACGAACGCGCACCCGGAGACAAGCCGAGCCGCGAGATGCATCCATCGGCTCCATCCGAATTTCTCGTCTACACGATCGGCTTATTTGTGGCGGTGCTTCTCACCGCGACATCGTTCTGGGCTGCAAACACGACACTGCTTTGGCCAGGCGGCGTATTCCTCGGGCTCGCTGTCCTCGCCATTACCCAGATGGGCATTCACCTGGTGTTTTTCCTGCACATCACCAGCGGGCCGGAAAGCACCAACAACGTACTCGCGCTCGCCTTTGGCGTGCTTATCGTATTCGTGGTGGTCGCCGGCACAATGTGGATTGTGGCCGATATGAACGCGAACATGACGATGCCGTCGGGCGAGCCGATGAGCATGAGGATGCAGCATTGAAACTGATTAAATGGATGGAGATAGCACCGATGGCGTGCGCCAATTTCAGCAGCCTGGATCGTGACCTGCCATGCAATGGGCTGCTGGCCGCGCTTACCTTTGCGGCGGCTCTCGGAATGCTCGCGATCTCGTTGTTCTGGCCATACCTGCTCCCGTTCGCCTTCTCGATCGAACAGGTCGCGACCCCTCACTCGAAGCTCGCCTTCGTGCTACTGGCAGCAGGCACATTCATCCTACCATTGATGCTGCTCTTCACCGCGATCAACTAACCGCGCTTTATGGCAAGTTGCGCCCTCGCGCAGCGATAATTCCGATGCGATCGGAGGACAGACCGACGAGATCAAAGTGGTCGCAGAGGCCAGCGCAATTGCGCAGCGAATGAAATGGCCACGCCCGCACAAAAAAGGCCGATAGCGTTCTATCGGCCTGAACGATCTGGTCGACGTCGTGGTCCGTGTGCCGGCGTCAATACCTGAGCGTCTCGGGAGGACTGGCTCAATCTTGCAGGTCAAATGTCGGAGCCTTCGTCGATTCGAGGGCTATCGTCGAGGTTGATCCGACGCGATCAACCCTAACAGAGCGAGACGCTCGCCTATTATACAAACCTGCCTCGAATTGTAGTTGCAATCCGCATCTGTCGACTTGGGGGCACACAGACCTCGTCTCGCAAATGCCTTTCGAACAAGCACGTCCCAAAGCCGGCAAAGACATTCGCGCGATCGATTCGCTGAAGCCATAAAAGTCATCGCAGCATCCCGCAACACTGGAGCTGCCCCATGATGATCAGACTTGCCATTCTACTGGCGTCGGCGACAATCAATGCGTCCACCGTTCCCGCCGCCGCTTCGCAATGCGTGTCGCCGCCCGCAATCGCCGCCATTCGGGCGCACTGGGCTGCCGTACGCAGTCAGCTCAGCAAGGCCACGGACCCTGAAGCCGCATGCCGCGCCTACGCGGCTTCGTTCTATGAATCGGTAACGACGCGTCAGGCGGCTGCCGGCTGCACTGGTGATGCGGATATCACCGCGCTCGATTCAGAGATCAACGCCTTCAACGATCTGCTGGCGACCAGGTGCGGCGGCTGAGCGGTTGCCGCGGTGCCTTCGTTCTCGAGAGGTTGATCCGATGATCCTCTTTCCACTTATCACGTTCTGGATCTGGCTTCAGGTCTTCGCCTCCACGCTCCTTCCGGAGCGGAAGCCAGCTTTGATTGCTGATGCAGGACCAAAAGCAGAGCAAGACCGTCCCGACGACGGCAATCCCATTCAATAAGGCGCAGAGCCGCTGCGTCACAGTCAGGCCTGAACGAGATCGACCTCACTTCGGATGAAAACGTACAAAGGTGAACCCATGCCCAAAGTGGCCTTGAACATCGTCAAGAACGCAAGCACGCAAACAACGATCCCTCGCCTCTTCGTTCTTGAGATAAACGCGGGGAAAATTCATGTGATGAACACGGACGGTTCCGACCGCCAGACCATCGTGACAGGCTGTCACCTTCCCGACGGCATCGTCGTTGATGTCGAGGCCGGTCATATCTACTGGACCAATATGGGCGTTCCCAACCTGAACGACGGGTCCGTCGAACGCGCCGATCTCGACGGCAAGAACCGCAAGGTCATTGTTGCAGTTGGAGACACCCACACCCCGAAGCAGATCATTCTCGATAAGAAAGCCGGCAAGCTTTACTGGTGCGACCGCGAGGGCATGCGCGTCATGCGCTGCGATCTCGACGGATCGAAACTAGAGACGCTTATCGAAGCGGGGCGTGGAGATGCCGACCGCCGCGATCAGACAAAATGGTGTGTCGGGCTCTCGATCGATCGAAAGGACGGGAAGATCTATTGGACGCAAAAGGGCCCCGACAACGCCGGGCGCGGCTCGCTCTTCCGTGCCAATGTTGAAATACCCGCCGGCGAAACGCCAACCAACCGCGCCGATATCGAGGTCTTCTTCGACGCGCTGCCGGAGCCGATCGACATCGAGCTCGATCACAAGAACCGCGTCATCTACTGGACCGACCGCGGCGATCCGCCGCGCGGCAACACGGTGAGCCGCGCTTCCATCGACAACAAGCCGGCTGAGCCCGAAATCGTCGTGACCCATCTCATGGAAGGGATCGGCATCGCGCTGGATGTGCCCGGCGATCGCATGTTCGTCACTGATTTTGCCGGCTCGATCTACTCCGCTCGCCTCGACGGATCCGGCGAGCGCAACTTCCTGTACGCCCAGGGCAACCTCACCGGCATCGCCTATGCCGAAATCCCGAAGGAGAAGTGATATGTCGCAAACCAAACCCATTCGTCGCATCGCCATCATCGGCACCGGCGTGATCGGCGCGAGCTGGAGCTCGCTGTTTCTCGCCAAGGGACTGCAGGTCGTCGCGACGGACATCGCGCCGAACGCAGAAGCCGCGCTGAGGAAATTCGTCGAGACCGCCTGGCCGGCGCTCAAGCGATTGGGCCTGTCGCCCGGAGCGTCGCAGTCGAACCTGACGTTCACGACCGACCTCGCGCAGGCGCTCGCCGGTGCTGACCTCGTCCAGGAGAATGGGCCCGAGCGGATCGATTTCAAGCAGAAGCTCTATGGGCAGTTGGACGAGCTGCTGCCGCCCGACGTGATCGTGGCGTCGAGCTCGTCGGGGCTCACCATGAGCGAAATCCAGAAGGGCGCCGCGTCCCATCCCGAGCGCTGCGTCATCGCCCATCCGTTCAATCCGCCCCACTTGATCCCACTGGTCGAGATCGTCGGCGGGGCAAAGACCTCGGAAGCAACAATCCGGCGCGCAGCGGAATTTTACACGTCGATCGGGCAACGCACGGTGCGCCTCAATAAGGAAATGCCGGGGCATGTTGCCAACCGCCTCCAAGCTGCGTTGGCGCGTGAGGTCTATTACCTCGTTGCCGAGGGCGTCGTGAGCGCCGCCGATGTCGACACGGCTCTCTCCTGGGGCCCGGGCCTGCGCTGGGGCGTTATGGGCAACCTGATGCTCAACCATCTCGGCGGCGGTCCGGGCGGCATCGAACACTTCTTCCAGCAGTTCACCGGCCCAATGACGGCCTGGTGGAAGACCCTCGGCTCGCCGGTGCTGACGCCGGAAGTGCAAAAGAAGCTTATCGACAGCGTCCACGCTGAAGCCGGATCGCGCTCCATCAGCGAACTGGAAACCGAGCGCGACGAGATCCTGCTGGGCCTCATCGAGCTGCGCAGACAAGCCGGAAAAGCAAACTCTCCGAGATTGAGAGAGCGGGTTCTCTAGGACCTGACGACTGATCCAATCAAAGCCCCGAAAGGCAACCGCCTATCGGGGCTTTTTCGTTTTGAAGACTCGCAGAAGCGTGAACAGACAACAGGGCAAGAACGTCCCCGAGACCGCAAGCTGCTTCAAGAACGCTGAGCGCTTCCGCATCAAATTGGTTGTCAAGATCACTGCCTCACTCTGGAGACTAGACATGACCACAGCAACCACAGCCCGCAAGACTGATGCCCCGAAGCCGGTGCCCGTCCCGAACGGCGACTTCTATCAGCTCGCCGAGGTTCTGGCCCCCGACGAACTGGCGCTGGTGAAGAAGGTTCGTACCTATCTGGAAGCCAACGTCAAGCCGATCATCAACAAATACTGGGCCGACGACGCGTTTCCTTTCGAGCTGCTGCCCTCGTTCAAGGAACTCGGCATCGGCGGGCTCGGCTTTGAGGGCTATGGCTGCGCCGGCGGCAGCCAGAAGCAGTTCGGCTTCGTCGCCATGGAGCTCGCGCGCATCGACGCGTCGATTTGTACGTTCTGGGGCGTGCATAGCGGCCTGGCGATGGGCTCGATCTATCTCGATGGATCGGAGGAGCAGAAGCAGAAATGGCTACCGCAAATGGCGCGTTTCGAAAAGATCGGATGTTTCGGATTGACCGAGCCGCTGGTCGGCTCGGGAACGAGCGGCGGTCTGACCACGACGGCGAAGCGTGAAGGCGATAACTGGATCCTCAACGGCCAGAAGCGGTGGATCGGTAACGCGCCATGGTGTGACCTCTCCATCATCTGGGCGCGCGATCTCGCGGACAACCAGGTCAAGGGCTTCATTGTCGAGAACAAGTCGACGCCCGGTTTCAGCGTCGAGAAGATCGAGCACAAGATTGCGCTCAAAGTGGTCCAGAACGGCCAGATTACCCTCAAGGATGTGCGGGTGTCTGAAGCGAACCGCCTGCAGGGCGGCAATTCATTCCGCGATACCGCGCGTGTACTGCGGATGACGCGATACATGGTGGGCTGGGCGTCGACCGGCATCCAGATGGGCGCATTCGAAGCAACCCTCAAATACGCCCAGGAGCGACTGCAGTTCGGCAAGCCGATCGCTTCGTTCCAGCTGATTCAGGATCTGCTCGCCAAGATGCTCGGCAATCTGACCGCGTGCCAATGCATGATGCTTCGCCTTGCCCAGCTCGACGACGAAGGCAAGCTCGGCGATCACCATGCGGCACTGGCGAAAGCGTTCTGCACAGCGAAATCGCGCGAAACGGTTTCATGGGGCCGCGAGGTCCTAGGCGGCAACGGCATCGTTGCCGACTACGATGTCGCGCGCTTCTTCGCCGATGCCGAGGCACTCTACTCCTACGAAGGTACGTATCAGATGCAGAATCTGATCGTCGGCAAAGCCATCACCGGTCACGGCGCGTTCGTGTGACATCCCAGCGACGCCGGCGCTCCGCCGCCGGCTGCCCTTATCCAGGAGAGATGACTATGGTTTCAGAAACTGCATCGTTGGCACCTTCGTCGGCAACGGTATCCAACCCCTTGCCCAGAGCAGCGTTGGCGCTTGCGAACGTCCAGTACGAGAAAATGGGTCCGATCGCCTACGTGACGGTCAATCGGCCCAAAGTGCTCAACGCGCTCAACACGCCAACCTGGACGGATTTGAAGGCAGCCTTCGAAGATGTAAAGGTTGATGCGTCCGTGCATGGCGTCATCCTCACCGGCGCCGGCGACAAGGCCTTCATCGCCGGCGCCGACATCAGCGAACTCGCGCACGTCGATGCCTATGAGGCGGAGGAATCCAGCCGGTTCGGTCAGGGCGTGCTCGATCTGATCGAAAATCTCGGCAAGCCGGTGATCGCAGCTATCAATGGCTTTGCGCTTGGCGGCGGCTGCGAAACGGCGATGGCTTGCACCATCAGGATCGCCGTCGAACATGCCAAGTTCGGGCAGCCCGAGGTGAAGCTCGGGCTGTTGCCGGGCGGTGGCGGCACGCAACGTCTGCCGCGCCTGGTCGGCAAGGGCCGCGCGCTGCAACTCATCCTCACTGGCGAGACGATCTCTGCCCAGGAAGCCTATCGCATTGGCCTCGTCAACGAGGTCGTGCCAGCGGCCGACCTCATCGCTCGCGCCGAAACGATCCTGAAGCAGATCTCCGCCAACGCGCCGATCGCCGTAAAATTCTCACTGGAGGCGGCCAACAAGGGGATGGACACCAGCCAGGCCGAGGGGTTTGCGCTCGAAGCGTCCTATTTCGGCATCTGCGCGGCGACGGAAGACAAGAAGGAAGGCACCTCCGCCTTCCTCGAGAAACGCGCGCCACAGTTTCACGGACGGTGACTCCCAAGCGCAACCGAAACTGGACATCTGCCATGATAACGCCTCCTCCTGCCCCAGCTCCGAAAGAACGGTTCTGGCTGACCAGCTCCGACGGACTGTGCATCGCGTGCGCTCGCTGGGGAAGCCGCGGCCCGGTCCGCGCCGTTGTTCAGATCGCCCACGGGATGGGCGAACACGTGGGGCGCTACGCCGACACCGTCGATGCGCTCATTGCGGCAGGTCTCTCCGTCTATGCCAACGACCATCGCGGGCACGGCCTCTCGGCCCACTCGGAATTGGGAGAACTTGGCAGGGGCGGCTTTGAACTTCTCGTCCAGGACATGGTCCGCCTGAGCGAGATCGCCAGAGAAGAAAATCCCGACCTGCCGCTGTTCCTCCTGGGACACGGGATGGGATCCTTTGCCGCGCAGAGATACGTCATCGATCACAGCCAGGAGATTGATGGTTTGATTCTCTCGGGGTCGGGAGCGCTTGACGGACTGGCGCGCGCCTCGCTTCTGGCATTTGTGGGCCGAAATCTCCTCAACGCCGCATTCGAACCCGCGCGCACGCCCTTCGACTGGCGGAGCCGCGATCGGGCGGCCGTCGATGCGTTCATGGGCGATCCCGACTGCTTCAAAGACCTTCACCCCGACTCTCTTGCGTCTTTCCTCGGCATTGCGCCGCGATTGTGCGATCCGGTCGCACTCCGCAAGATCCGGGGCGATCTCCCGATCTATCTGCTCTCCGGAAGCGAAGATCCCATCGGACAGCAACTGCGGGGACTCTACACACTGATCGGCCGCTACCGCGATGCCGGACTGCGCGACATCGCTTTCGATTTCTATCCGGGCGGCCGACACGAGATGCTGAACGAGACCAACCGCCGGGAGGTTCAAACCCGCCTGCTCGGCTGGATCTCCCAAACCCTGGAAGAACTGACCGACGACGATCGTCGCGTTTCAATCGTGCCTGAACTTCAACGCTAAGGAGACAAAAATGCCGAACGACAACATTTTTTCCGGACTCAAGGTGGTGGATCTCGCGAGCTTCATCGCCGGTCCGAGCGCTGCCGTGATCCTGTCCGACTTTGGCGCCGACGTCATCAAGGTGGAGCCGCCGAGCGGCGAGCTCTGGAGGCATGCCAACAAAATGCCCCCGCAGCCGGTCGCGGAGGATGCCTATCCCTGGCATCTGGCCAATCGTAACAAGCGCGGCATCGCGCTTGACCTGAAATCCCCGAGCGCGCAGCACGTGCTCGAAAAGCTCGTCAAATGGGCTGATGTGCTTATCGTCAATACACCACATCCCGCGCGGGCGCGATTGAAGCTCGAATATCAGGATGTGGTGCGGTGGAATCCGCGACTGATCTACGCGGACATTTCGGGCTTCGGTGACAAGGGGCCGGACGCAAATCTCCCCGGCTTCGACATCACTTCATACTGGGCACGTAGCGGCTTGTTGTCGATGACGCGCGATGCCGGGGCACCCCCCACCTGGCCGGTGGCCGGCAGCGGCGACAATGCCACCGCCGTCGGGCTCTATTCGGCGATCGTCACCGCCCTCTATCGCCGCGAGCGCACCGGCGAGGGAGCGCACGTCACGACGTCGCTGCTCGCCGAAGGCGTGTGGTCCGCAAGCGTCTCGATCCAGGCCGCGCTATGCGATGCGAAATTCTTCGGGCTGCACGATCGCAAGAATCCTGCAAATGCGGCGATGAACGTCTGGCGCACCAAGGATGACACCTGGTTCGTTCTCATCATCACACCTGACAAGCTGGCAGCCGTCGCCAAAGCCATCGGCCGGCCCGACCTTCTGACCGACCCGCGTTTCTCCGATCCGGCGAAGCTGATGGCGAATATGCCGCAGCTCACGGCGATCCTCGACGAGACTTTCTGTGCCGAGCCGATGGCGCATTGGTACGAGGTGTTCAACGGCGTTCACGTGACGTTCGGAGCGGTGCGTGGACCGCAAGAGGTGATCAACGATCCCCAGCTCCAGGCGAACGACATCATCGTTCCGCTCAACGGTGCCGGCGGCAAGCTGACGTCCACAATCAGCAGCCCGCTTCAGGTGCATGGCGTCGCCAAAGTGCCCGCGAAGCGCGCCCCAAAGATTGGAGAGCATAACGAGGAAGTTCTCCGGCAGCTTGGATTTAGCGCAACCGAAATCGATGGTTTGCATGAAAGCGGTGCCATTCCGAAAGCAAAGGAGCATGCGGCTTAGCGTGACGAACTGTCGGGGCGGCGGGAGCCGCCCCGAAACCTCGCGGTGAAATTCACCAAAGGCACAAGGACTTCGACAATGGATGAGATCGTTACCGAGCGCGCAGGAAGCATCCTTCGTATCCAGTTGAACCGTCCGAAACGGCGGAACGCGATGACCTCGGCCATGTACGTGGCCCTCTCGGACATCCTAAAGAACGCAGCCAAGGACGAGCACACCCGTGTCGTGCTCTGGCATGGCGCAGGCGATTCCTTCTGCGCGGGCAACGATATCGAGGATTTTCTCAAGAATCCTCCTGGGCCAGGAGAATCTCCGCAGGCGCAGCTCATGAATGCGCTGATCGATTTCGACAAGCCCCTGATCGCCGCGGTTCAGGGCGCTGCCATCGGTGGCGGCACGACCATGCTGCTGCACTGTGACTTCGTCTATGCCGGCGAAAGCGCGAAATTCCAGATGCCTTTCATCAATCTCGCCCTGGTGCCGGAATTCGGATCGAGCTCCATCGTTCCCGCAAGGATCGGGCATATCCGTGGATCAGAGTTGATCTTGCTGGGATCGCCCTACGATGCCAGCCGTGCGCTCGAGTTGGGTCTCGTCACCCAGGTCGTGCCCGATCAAGACCTCTTGTCGATCGCGATTGCGACGGCACAGAAGCTGGCAGCGAAGCCTGCTGGCGCCCTGCAAGCCAGCAAGCGGCTTATGAAGCAGCCATTCCGCCAGCAGATCGCGGCCGCAATGAAGGCCGAGAACGAAGAGTTCAGCGCGCAGGTTCGTTCGGCGGACGCAAAAGAAGCGCTCACAGCGTTTCTGGAGAAGCGCGCGCCTGACTTCACGAGGACCATCAAATCTCCAGCGACCGTATAGACGACGAAAGCGCTGGTTTGGCATTGCGGGCCCGCCTCGTCGGCGGGCCCGCTTTCCATTGATCCTATCGCCGGCGCTACTTTAGAACTGCCGAGCCCGCAACTGTTCGAATTCGTCGCGACATGCGTTACTGAATTCGTGCAACAGGTCGATCGAGCCATTGATCGCCATGTCGTGCAGTTCGACAAAGCTCCTGTCCGGCTCCAGATAGGTATCGAGAATTTTTCGGGCGATGTCTTCGGCCCGTTGCACCACCGGCTTGGAGGACGATACCCGCATCCGGCTAAGCTTTGCATAGAGACCGACAAGGCTGGAAACGTCAGCTTCATTGTGCTGGAGCGCATCGATGTAGCATTTTGCGGCTTCGTCGATGAAATCCCGGTAGAGGATCTGCCGGCGGTTCCTCTCGTGGTGAAGCCACTGGGCGCGAATCTGGCTCTTCTGGTTCAGCCAGTTCGCGACCACGCTTGTCAACCCTCCGATCGTGGTACCGGCCAGCGCAGCCAGGGCGGAGGTGATGGAAGTTTCCACGGAGCAATCCTTGACCAGGAGTGCGATCTGACGGCAGCCGACTAGCGGGATTCCGGCGGCCGCGGCGCTTCCGAGATCAGGCGCGAGCTGCGCTGCCCGGTCAGGTACGACCAGAACCACTGCGTCTGAACACGAAACCGGTTCTGTAGCTGCGGCAGCGCAAGCACGTGCAGCGCCGCCCAGACCAGCCAGGTCAAGAAGCCGCCAGTGCGTAGCCAACCAACCTCGAGGACCGCAAAATTCTTGCCGACCACCGCCATGTTACCTTTGTTTCGGTACCGGAAGGGGCGGCCGTCCTTGCGTCCTTTGGCGCGGTGGGCAATCAAACGACCCACAAAGCGTCCCTGCTGGATGGCAGCTTGCGCGACGCCGGGCACGGGATGGCCGTCCTGGGTTATGGCGGCGGCATCGCCCGCCACAAACACTTCGGGCGCCTCGGGAATGTGCAGAAAGGGACCGACCAATGCACGTCCAGCCCGGTCCATGGTGGTGCCGAGCATCTTGATGACTGGTGAAGCGGCAACGCCTGCGGTCCAGAGTACGGTCGCGCTCGGAATCCGTTCACCGGCCGCAATAACGCCCTGATCGTCGACCCTCTCGACCTTCACCCCAGTCAAGACTTCAACGCCGAGCTTATCAAGCCGCCTGGCGACCTTTTTCGACAAGGATTCCGCGAAGGTTGAAAGAACGCGAGCGCCGCCGTCGAGCAACACAATCCTGCTCTCGGCCGGATCAATGTTGCGGAAGTTCTTGCGCAGGGTCACCGAGACGAGTTGAGCGATCGAGGCAGCAAGCTCGACGCCGGTCGGGCCGGCGCCCACCAGGACGAAGGTCATCTGGCGGGCGCGTTCCTTCTCGTCGTCGGTCGATTCAGCCAGCTCGAATGCGCTCAGGATCTTGGTTCGGATCGTTTCAGCGTCGTTGAGGGTCTTGAGGCCTGGCGCAAACCGCGCGAACTCGTCATGGCCGAAATAGCTCGGACGCATGCCAGTGGCCACGACCAGAAAATCGTATTCGACTTTTCGGCTGCCGACGCCGGGGCAAATCACCTCGACCGCGCGAGCTGCCGGATTGATGGCCTTGACCTCGGCCAACAACACGCTGAGATTTTTTTGCTTCGCTTCAAGCTGGCGAAACGGCGCCGCAATCTCGGAAGGCGCCAGTACTGCAGTCGCGACCTGATACAGAAGCGGCTGAAAGATATGATGGTTGCGCCGGTCAAGCAGCAGGATGTCGACATTGGACCGCTTCAGCGCATGCGCCGCTGCAATGCCGGCAAATCCGCCGCCAATAATCACAACACGTTTCTTCCGCGGGATCTCATTTGCTTCTGCAGGCTTTTCCTGCGGAAAGGATTTGGTCAGAACAGTACTCAATGGTGCACCCGATGATGTTATATGCGCCCCGTTCGTTCCTATCGCGATGTCCAGCCCACTTCTTGAACTGCGTTGCGATGCATAGAACGTCCTTGTCACGTTGATGTGCGAGACGATTGCAGGGTGTCCGACTGGGGATGACGGGCGATGTTCGAAGGAGCCGGTTCAATCGCGCCATGCGCCGTCGAAGGCTGCTGACACGACATCGATGGTGAACTTCGGCAGCACCATGAACAGAAAAACGAAATCGAAGGGATCCGCTTTTGCGAGCGATCGTACCGTGCTGCCGCCTGCACGACCGGCATAGCACTCGACGCTGCAATACCGGCTATGGGTGGACAGATCGCGCAAGTAGCTTCGCTGAAGCGGCCGCGAGCACGCTGCGCAGCAGGACGGCCTGCGCAGAGTTCTGTGGTTCACCAACACGAAATTCATGGCTGTCCTCAGGTCGTTTTCGCTACCCGCGTCATCGTGCGATACGTCCTCGGGCTCCAACGCTGCCGCTACTGTCGGACGGTTTCATGCCCGCCAGGATGAACTGCCTGCATGGCTCGCTGAGCTCCGCATTCTTTTGTCTAAGACAGGCAGTGATCTGGTCCGAATCGGGGATGAACGCACTACAAAGGCGAAGCGCGTCGGGGGTGCACGCGCGTCGTTCCTCCGGAGTTCCTTGCGCGAATACAGAAGCGGGCGAAGCCAACAATGCTAGCCAAGCAACGCGCGCAAACGCTTTCAACCCAAGTCGCATCGATTTGTCTCCACCCATTCGAAAAGCCCCAAACCGAAACAGGACCCGTCAATGGTGTCCTGATAGTGTGCCCACGAAGCCCCCTGCCCGATCCTTGGTATCGCGGCGCGGCCGACGCATATTGAACAGCGTTGCGATCCATAGAACATCCTTGCCGCCTCTCATTCGGGCGCGGGCAGAAAGTGCTCGAACAGTAGGCGCGGCAGGATCAGCCCCAGGGTCATGGCCCCGATAACCAGAAACGCTGTGGTCTCGTTCACGGCGACGCTGGTCAGCAGGACCGCCGGCGCGCGCGGCCCGATCGAGACCAACTCGACAAGGGCGCTCGCGGCGCTGTCGCAAGCGCCTACCCGACACGTATGTTCGAGCACAGGCGACCGACGTTAACCCTCGGCGTCACGTCTGCCATGCTTCCCACAGTCAATGTCAGAGGTGGCACGCTGCAACACGATCGAGGTCGGCCAGCCGGTGCTCCGCACTGGCTCGAAAATCGAGGCTCGCGACCAAGTCGAGCAGGCGTTGATAGGCGCGATCCGCAACCGCGACAGGCAAAGGTTCCTCGTCAAAAGCCTCGATGTAGCCGCCGACCAAAGAGCTCAGCAACCGGCACAAGGCCCGTTGCCCGGGCTCCTCCCTAATCAAGGTTTCGATTTTTTGCTGGAAGGTGTGGAAGGTCCGCAAGCCGTGATGCTGCTGCGAAAGCCACGAGTGCAAGTCGTTCATGTCAGCCTCTTCAAGTCATGGAAGAAGCTACGGATTTATACAGTCGGCCAAGGCTTCGCGCCATGGTGAATCTCGCATCCCTGCGTCGCTCGTTATGCAGCCATCCGCTGACAGTGCCGCAGACTGAGCGTCCGCTCTTCAGACCTCGGGCAGGCCAGCCAGCCGCAGGCCTTTCCGCTGTTCGTCGTAGACCGGTTGATCCGTGTGGCTCTGCGAGTTGAGTCCGATCGTGGTCTGAAACGAGAATTATCGTCTGGCGATCAAGTCAGCCGAGGCAGCTTCGATCCGAAAACGCCACGTCGCCTAGCTCGCCCCCAGATCCTGGGTTCCAGCCGCCTGCAACTGTTGAGGCCGGCGCATCCTCCTCCGCTTCAACCGAACAGCATGAGACGCGGCGGCGGCGCGTTGCTCGGCCTCAGTCAATGGGAAGGTGAGAAGGAAGGACGATCCTTCCGCGGCGCAAGACGTATGAACGCGGCCGCCCAGACTGTTGGCCAGCTCGCCGATGATCGCTAGCCCTCGACCGCGCCGGATCGATTCAGGTGCCGAGCCATTGTCAGAGACGCTGCACTTTACGACGTTGCCCGCAAGCTTCAGCTCCACTCGCAATTCTGGATGTCTATCGTCGAATTGTGCATGTCGTGCCACATTGGTCAGTAGCTCGGAAATGATCAGCCCAAGCTTCCAGCAGCGCTCTCCTTCAAGTTTCAGATCATCCGCTGAAAACAAGACACGTATCGCCAGACGGTCCAATCGGTATTTCGTGATGGAGAAGCAAAGCTGCTGGAGGTACGCCGCGGCATCGGTGAGGCTCCCCTGATCCGGCATGCGCAGCGCCCGATGAACATCGGCGCAATGATGCAGGAGGTCTACGACATCGAGGAGCGCGGCCTTGACCGCCGCGCTATCTGACCGCACCGCTTTTGCCGAAACAACGTATATTGCGGAAGTGAGTTCGTTCTTTATTCTGTGGTTCAACTCGCGAAGAAGCAATGATGCATCGGGATTCGGTAACTGTACAAGGTGCTTTGTCATTGCGTGCTCCACGATTTGTTCGCTCTGGCTAAAACTGACGCTAGCGTCCGCCGCAGTTTCGTTCGGATAGCAATGCCGTTCCAGGCAGCTCGCGCAACGAATGGCCTCAGACAGGAGCGTCTATAGTTCGACGCCGCGGTGTTCCAATTCGGCTTCAATCGCGTCAAAGACGATCTCGACTGGCATCACTGCAAGATTAGTCCAGAGGATGATCACAGCGCGCGCGCGGCGATTAGGTATTCGGTCATGCTAGCATTACTCCCAATACGAGAGCCCGTCTCTGCGCGATCATTGGTATCGCGGCGCGCCCGACGTATATTGAACGGCGTTGCGATCCATAGAACATCCTTGCCGCGCTTCATTCGGGCCCGGGCAGAAAGTGCTCGTACAGCATGCGCGGCAGGATCAACCCCAGGGTCATGGCCAGGATGACCAGAAACGCCGTGGCCCCGTTCACGGCGACGCTGGTCAGCAGAACCGCCGGCGCGCGCGGCCCGATCGAAACCAACTCGACAAGGCCGCTCGCGGCGTGGAACAAAAAGAAGCCCGGCATCATCGAGACGACGGCGGAGAAGCCGACTGCCGCGAACGGCAGATGCAGCCGGTCGGCAACCGGCGTGACGATGACGCTGACGACGATGCAGGCGACGAAGGCACCGGTTGCAACATTTGCCGATGCCATCGAGATCGCAGCCCAGCGCACCGCATGCGCTAACATGCCGACCCCGATCGGGACCGGCAGCAGACGCCATGGCATCGAGAAGAAGGTGCCGAACGCGGCGACGGCGCATCCTGCCGCAATCACGTCAGCAACCAGCGGCGTCGGCGCCGACGACCCGCCAGCCGGAAGAGTTGCGCCGGTGACGACGAGCCCGAACCATAGGCCGGCGCAGATCATCAGCACCACGACGTTCGCATAGGCCAGGCGCGCGATGCCGAGTGCGATGCGCGTGCGCGCGAGATCGATGGCGCCGTTGAGAAGATGCGGACCAGGCACCAGCACCATGCAGTGACAGAACGCGATCAACGTTATCGCCTCCGACAGTTGCAAGCGGCCGGCGGCGCCAGCCACGGCACCGGCGATGGTTGCAGCGCAAAGCGGCTGGATCAAGGGATTACTGCTGAAGCCCGACAGCGATCGGCGCGCAAGCGCGCCGATCGCCGCGCTCGCGGCAATCAGCAGCAGGCTTATTGCATCGACCGCGCCGAAAATGACGCCAAGCGACGCCGCACCAACGGCCGCCAACAACGTGAATCGCAGCGTCGATACCGACGGCAGGTGGCCTGCCGCCGCCAGTGCGGACCGCACGGCGCCGGCCTCCAGCTTGCCATCGCAGACCTGATCGACCACGGTCGTGACAGCAAGGACCTTGCCCATATCGACGCCGAGCGGCTTTACGGGAACAATTTGTGACAGCGTTGTGCCGTCGATCTCAACCGTGAGCTGACCCCAGTATGGCAGCGCCGTCACCGGCACGCCGAGGGCGCGGCCAAGCCGCTCGGCAGCAATAACTATTCGTTCCGTGGTCTGCCCGTGAGCAAACAAAAGCGCTGCCGCCAGCGCAACTGCGTCCAATACCGCTTCGCGTGTCAGTGGCATTGGTTCAGGTCGCGATGATGGTTGATTGACGCTGACCATGACGAGTTATTACCGGACAAGCGCCTTGATCATCGATCATGACGACGCCTGATCAGAGGAAATTCTCCTTCACCATCTCCCAGACATCGTCTCCCCGGCCGTGCAGCACGGCGCGAGCCGAATAGAGCGCCATTCCGACAGCCGGCTCGACGGTCATGAACGGCGGCATCACGAGTTGCATGGGATTGACGTGCACGTGCAGGAGCGCAGGTCCCGGCTGGGACAGCCAGAGCTTGACGGCGCCCTCGAGCTGGTCCGCCTTGCAAACCGTTCGGCCCCATAGACCCATCGCCCGTGCTACTTCCGCAAAATTAGGGTTCTTCAACTTGGTGAAGGTATCGAGCATGCCCTCGGCCTTTTGCTCGATCTCCACAAAGCCAAGCTTGCCGTTGTCGAACACCGCTATCTTGATCGGCAATTCCTGCTGGACGATGGTCATAAGGTCGCCGAACAGCATGGAAATTCCACCGTCGCCTGCCAGGCAGACGACCTGGCGATCAGGTTGCGATTTCTGCAGTCCTATGGATGACGGCATGCCGTTCGCCATCGTTCCGTGCAGAAGGCTGGCAAAGATTCGGCGCTGACCGTTGGCTTCGATGTGGCGATAGGCCCAGGCGGCCGGGGTCCCGTCGTCGGCGGTGAACAGCGCGTCCTTTGCTGCATGCTGACTGATCACTCTTGTCAAATAGCTTCCGGGAATGCTGCCGTCGCGACCGGCGACGATCTTTTCCTTTTCCGCTTCCTTGTATTTCGCGTAGCGCCCTAGATATGCGGTGCGGAAAGAGCTATCGCTGCGTTCGTTCAGCTTGGGCAGCAACGCTTCCAGCGTTGCCTTGACATCGCCGACGACGCCCTTCGTCACCGGATGACGCCGTCCGAGATGCGTCGGGTCGATATCGATCTGCACGATCTTTGCCTTGCCTGGATAAAATTGCCGCCAGGCGAAGTCAGCGCCCAACATCAGGCACGTGTCGCAGTCGAGCAGCGCGTGATAGCCGTTTGCCGAGCATTCCGGTCATGCCAATGTTGTAGGGGTTGTCATGCTCGAGGAAATCCTTCGCGCGCGAGGTGTGCGCGATCGGCGCCTTCAGCTTTTCCGCGACAGCCAGGATCTCCTTGTGCGCTTCCTGGCAACCCGATCCGCCATACACGGCGATCCTTTCACCCTGGTTGAGAATGTCCGCCATTTCCGTGAGGTCGGCGTCGCTCGGCCGGACGACGGGATTTGAGACATGGATCGAATAGGGCACGTCCTCATGCACGGTTGAGGCCGACACGTCCGCCGGCACGATGAGAACGGCGACACCCCGCTTCGCCAAAGCGGTTTGGCAGGCAATGACGGTTTTGCGGCGCGCCTGCTCCGCCGTATAGATCATGTCGCAGAAGACGCTGCAGCTTTGGTAGACCTGCTTGAAGTCGACCTCCTGGATGAAGTCAAAGCCCAGCTCGTCGCGGATGATCTGGCTTGCGATCAGCACGACGGGCGCGCGGTTGCGGTTGGCCTCGAATATACCGTTGATGAAATGCAGACTGCCGGGGCCACAGCTTCCGGCCACAGCCGTCAAGTGACCCGTCACCTGTGCCTCAGCCTGCGCGGCGAATGCGCCAGCTTCTTCGTGGCGCACCGAGACCCACTCGATCTTGCTTCGTTCGAGCGAGCGAGCGATCAGATTGAGCGTGTCGCCCACGACACCGTAGCAATGC
Organism: Bradyrhizobium sp. SRL28; assembly: GCF_018596315.1. Classification (GTDB taxonomy): domain Bacteria; phylum Pseudomonadota; class Alphaproteobacteria; order Rhizobiales; family Xanthobacteraceae; genus Bradyrhizobium. The sequence goes on from NZ_JAHEAG010000016.1 coordinate 96,422, forward strand.
CTGACGCCTGCGCTCTGCAGGGTCTCAACTATGATATCCGCAACCTTCTTGCTCATGGCATGCGACCCTGCTGTGGCTATTTGTGTCACAGCATGCGCCATACCCCTGAAGCGGGCTTGCAGGTGATTGCGAGGATTTGTACGCGATTGCGCTAAAGACGAATTACCGGTCCGGAGTCGATCTAGCCAGCAGCCATGGCGCCGGACTGGAACCGGCTGAGGATTTGTCGAGCGCGATCGTGAACCGGCGAGACGATCCCATCTGACGTCCGATTAAGAGCTGCGCTGATATGTTTGTATGCCACCGCCGTTCGCTTCTGTGACAGCAACAGCTCGGCAAGATCGATCGCCGACTTTAGTTCGAACAAGGTGGCCGACTGACGCCTTGCCCACTCGATCGACGACAGCAGGCTCTTTTCTGCTTCGGGATAGTCCTCGGCCGACCTGGACGCCAGGATAAGGCCTTTCACCCTGAACAGGGCCGGCACATACAAGAATTTTCCTCCGCGCTTCTGGACATCGAGGGCATTCACCACCAGCGCCAGCGCCTCCCCGTGCTGGCCCAAGGCAGCAAGGCCCGCGCCGAGATCGCAGACAAAATCCATATTCAGCATTTCGTGACGTTGAGCCTCAAGCTTTTCCAGCGCGCTCTTCAGCAACGGGACGCCGTCGCGAATATTGGCTTGAAGGAGAAGCCACCGACCTCGCAACCCGGTCGCGACCGCACGGTATGGCTTCAAGGAGTGAGCTGCGGAAAGGACGGTCAGTTGCCCAATGTGCTGCTCTGATCTCTGCCAATCCTCCAACGCGAGATAGATAGGGATGATCAGGCTTAGCGACCGGCACAATGTCGCTGGATGGCCGGATTTTTCTCCTTCCGCTATCGCAAGCCTTGCGTAGTCCAGTGATTGGTCGAGCTGCCCCCTGTACAACAGCGAACGCGCCAAGCCGACAAGCAAGAGGCTGGTGTGATGAAACAAATGGTGTCCATCGCGCAAGCGCCAGCCGGACGCCGAGTGGCGCAGGCCAGCCTCGAAATGCTTCTGTGCAACAAGATGATTTCCCGCCAAATGATTGGCGGCGCCCAGCATCGCTTCAGCAAGTGCCATGTCGCCGGGATCTTGCGTTTTCAAAGCCACTTTTTGACTTCGGATGGCGATATCGAGCGCGCCCGGAATGTCGGTTGTCCAACGCAAATACATGAAGAGCCCGCTCAGAAGCCTGAGCTCGTAGGCCAGGTCCTGCTGCACTACCACAACGTCGAGCGCCCGAGAAAAGGCCGAGCGGACGTGTGGATTGCTGCCTTCAGTGTGCATCAATGCCAGCGGCAGCGATGCGCAAATCTCCATCTCGCGGCGGGTGTTCTTATGCTGATCTCCCAGCCGGGCTATCGCCTGTTCTGCCCAGCTCTGGTATTCGATCAATAGCGACAGCTCCATGAATAGCTGCGTTGAAGCGGCCGCAAGTCTCGTCGCAATCTCGTCGTTGCCGTGTAGTCCAAAGCTCCATTCCAGCGCCGACCGAACATTGCCGAGTTGGCTAGAATAGGCCGCAACCCTTTCTGCCCTCGGCAGAGCCGATAGCATCTCTTTTTGCGATTCGAGCTGTCGGGTGACGTATTCCGCGTGCCGCAGGGAGATCGCGTTGAATTCGTCATGCTCCTCCAATTTTTCGAGCGCATAGGCGCGCGTCGTGTCGAGCAACCGATATTGTGGCTCTCCATGGTCAAGCTGAGTACATATCAACGACTTTTCAACCAGACCGGCGATTGCGTTACAAATCTCTCCATCGTCGGAGCCTTTTTCGCCCGCGACATGCCTCGCTCCCTCAAGGCTGAACTGTTCTACAAACCGGGCAATTCGTCTGAAAACAATCCTCTCCGCACCCGTCAGCAGATCGTAGCTCCAATCCAGCGTTGCCTTGAACGTCTGATGCCTGGGGACCGCCGTCCGATGGCCCAATTTCAGCAATTCCAGCCGAGATACCAGGCGCGCCACCGTGCCCCTGACGCCCAGCGCGGCCACTGGTCCCGCGGCCAATTCGATGGCGAGCGGTAGACCATCCAATCTCCGGCACATATCGGCGACCAACGGTGCCTCACGGTCCGTGAGAACGAAATTGCCGCCTCTCGCCGTTACGCGCTCGATAAAGAGCTGCACTGCCGGATAACGCAGCACGGCGTCCGCCGTCTGCTCCGCATCGGCGGGCGGAAAATCCAGCGGAAGGACACGATAGCAATGTTCGCCCTCCACCCTTAGCAATTCGCGACTTGTGGCCAGCAAATGGACTTGCCCGGCTTCTTGAAAGAGCTGCTCGGCGACCGAGGCGACTGCTTCGATCACGTGCTCGCAATTATCGAGGATGATGAGCAGCTTTCTCGAACGGATGAGATCGATGAGCTCCACGCTCGCTGCGTTCGATTTCAGCACAAGTCCCAAGGACGTCCCGATGGCCCGCACAACATGATCCGAATCGCTGAGGCTTCCCAGGTCAACGAAGTAGACGTCTCCGCCGAACTCCTCGGCAACGGCGTGGCCTGCGGCGACGGCGATAGTCGTCTTGCCGATGCCACCGGGTCCAAGCAGGGTCACGAAGCGCTCCACTCGGAGGTTGTCCATGACGTCGCTGAGCACCGGCTCTCGCCCGACCATCCTGCGCAGCCGCGGGGGAATTGCGCCCTGGTATCGCCGAGGGGCGGTGTCGGCCGCACCGTCGTCGACCCCGGCGACAGTCCCGACGAATGAGTAGCCCCGTCCCTGGATGTTCGCGATATACCGGTTGCCGAATTTGCCGTCTCCCAACACCTTGCGGATACCGGCCACGTGTACCCGCAGGCTCCCCTCCTCGACGGTCACATCGGGCCAGACGTGATCAAGTAGTTGCTGCTTTGAGATGACCTCGCCCGGGTGTTCGGAAAGATAAATCAGAATGTCGAGCGCCCGGCTGCCAAGGGGGAGCACCACACCATCGCGCCGAAGGACCCTCTCGCTAACCGAAAGCTCAAAAGGGCCAAACTTCATTTCTTTGTGAACACTATCGCCATCCATGGTCGCGATGCTCACTCAGTAAGGGCAAAACGAAGGTGCATGCACACTCTCGACGTGGGCCTGCTTCGGTTCCCGTGCGCAAGATAGTGCGCGCAGCTCTCTCATAACCAAACGGCCACATTTCCTGAGCATTCGCTCATGGCTGAAGCATATGTTCACAAACTCTGTTCCCACCAGTCAAATGTCCATTTGACCCGGTAAATTGGCATAGCGTCCGCTGCTGGCACGCCGCCGCAGGCGATATTCGACCACTTGACGAGGTTGGCGCCGCGGTCGGGCCAGAGCTTCCGAACGGGAGAGTCCAGCACTCCGCGAGGGATGCCCGCCCGCCGGGTCGCGAACACGGCAAATCCCAGTCACTACAATGACTAAGTCGCGCAACGAGCCGAACTGCGGTCGGTTCGGGCATCACCGCAATGACCGCCGGCCCTGATCGATGCTGCTGCCCCTAATGTTCGCTTGCGGACCCGGGGCTGCCTCCGTCAAGTAAAATTTGGTAAAAGATGTGATCCATCCGGGGCCTCCTTCGATGAACGGACGCGCGATCTCGTTTGGCCCGTTCCGACTCCTTGCCGAGCAGCGGATACTGCTGGAGGGCGACAAGCCGGTGCGGCTCGGCAGCCGCGCCTTCGACATTCTCGCCGCCCTGGTCGAGCGTGGCGGCGACGTGGTCGGCAAGGAAGAGCTGATGGCTCGCGCCTGGCCGCAAACGTTCGTCGAAGAGGCGAACCTGAAGATTCAGGTCAGCGCCTTGCGCCGCGCCCTTGGCGACGGCCAGGGTGGCAATCGTTACATCGTCACCGTGGTCGGACGGGGTTATAACTTTGTCGCGCCCGTGCGCATCGACGAGCCATCACGGACCTTGCCGCCTGCGACCGTCTCGCCGGCAGCGGTGCACAACCTGCCGCTCGCCGTGACGCGGATGATTGGCCGCGAGGAGACTGTGGAAGCGCTCATCTCGCGACTGTCGCGCGAGCGACTGGTGACGATCGTCGGGCCTGGAGGCATCGGCAAGACGACGGCCGCGCTCGCCGTCGCCGAGCGAATAACCTCCGAATATGAACATGGCGTCTGGCTGATCGACCTGGCATCGCTCGGTGACGCGCGCCTGGTGCCGAGCGCGGTTGCGACCGTACTCAATCTTCAAATCCCCGCCGAAGATCCGATTAACGGCTTGGTCGCTGCTGTCAGAGACAGCCGAATGCTCCTCCTCCTCGACAGCTGCGAGCATGTCATCGACGAGGTGGCGAACCTGGCGACGGCGCTTCTCAGCGGAGCGAAGGGTGTCGATATTCTGGCTACCAGCAGGGAACCGCTCCGAGTAGCGGGTGAAAACGAGTACCGCCTGGGGCCGCTCGGGAGTCCCCTGCCCTCCTCGAAGGTGTCCGCCGCCGAGGCGGCGGCCTTCCCGGCCGTGCAATTGTTCGTCGAGCGGGTGACCGCGATCGTCGAAGACTTCGCGCTGACCGACGAGAACGCTCCACTGGTGGTCAAAATTTGCAGTGGGCTTGACGGCTTGCCGTTGGCGATCGAGTTCGCAGCTCCTCGCGTCGCGGTGCTTGGCATTGAAGGCCTTGCCGCCCACCTGGACCACAACTTACGGCTGCTGGGGACGAGCCGCCGCGTAGCAACGACGCGGCACCGCACGATGCGGGCCGTGGTCGATTGGAGCTACGGTATGCTGAGCGAGGACGAGCAACGGTTCTTCCGCGCTCTCGGCATCTTCGCGGGCGGCTTTACCGTGGAGGCGGCCGTAGCCGTTGCCATGGATGCGGCAACAACTGGCGTTGATGCGATCGACCGCTTGGCGGATCTGGTGGCGAAATCGTTGGTGGTCGCGGATGTCAGCGGCGCCAAACCGCGGTTCCGACTGCTCGACACGACCCGTGCCTACGTGGTCGAAAAGCTTGACGAGAGCGGGGAGCGCGAACGGCTCGCGCGCCGCCGCGCCGAGTACTACCGCAAGCTTTTCGAGCGCGCCGAGGGCGAAGCAGGAGCGCGGTCTGCGGGCGAATGGCTGGCCGAATACGCCTGTGAAATCGACAATTTGCGCGCGGCGCTCGACTGGGCCTTTGCGCCAGGCGGGGATGGATCGATCGGGGTGGCACTGACCACTGCCGCGGTGCCGCTCTGGATGGGTCGATCGCTGGTTGGGGAGCGCGGGAGCCGCGCAAAGCAGGCGCTTGGCGCTCTTGGAACCGGAGAGACCCGAAACCTGCGCGAGGAAATGAGGCTGCACGACGCGCTCGGCGTCTCGGCAACCGAGGCCGGCGAGATGGGCGCCGCATTCACGAAGGAACTCGACATCGCGGCGAGGCTTGGCGACCGGGAGTATCAGCTGCGCGCTCTCCACGGCCTGTATTTCTATCATTCCGGGAGCGGTCGATACCGGGATGCGCTGCAGTCTGCGCAGAGATTCCATGATCTGGCAGCAAACCAGAATGCTCAGCTCTTGGGCGAGCGCATGGTGGGCGCGGCCAAACATTTTCTTGGCGACCAAATAAGTGCTCGGCGCCATCTCGAGAAAGCGCTGGCTCACTATGCTGCTACCGAACAAGAACGGGATGTTACCCGCTTCGGAACTGACCTGCGAATATCGCTGCTTGGATTCCTTGCGCGGGTACTCTGGATGCAGGGGCTTGCGGATCAAGCGATGCAAACTGCGGAAGCGAGTGTTGGAGAAGCGCAGGGGATCGGTCACGCAACGTCGCTTTGCTACGCCCTGGCTCTGGCGGCATGCCCGATCGCGCTATGGGTAGGAAACCAAACTGCCGCAGCACACTATACGCGAATACTGACCGACCAATCGAGACAGCATGGCTTGTCGCTCTTGAGCACGTTTGCTTCCCGGTTTCAAAGAGTTATCGCACTCAAGGGTGGCGATCTCGACACGGGATCGCGGCCGCTGCGTGAGATCGTCGATCCGAACGCCAGCTTTGGAGTCTTGACTGGCCTGACTGAGCAAGCGGAAGCCTTGGGCCACGCTGGGCGGATCGGCGAAGGGCTTGCGTTGCTCGAAGCAGGCATCGAGCAGTGCGAGACAGGCTGGCTCACGCCGGAGTTGCTACGCCTCAAGGGCGAGCTCTTGCTACTGCAGAGCACGCCTGCAGCCGTGGAAACGATAGAGGGCCTCTTCCGGCAGGCGCTGGACGAGTCGCGCCGGCAAGACGCTTTGTCCTGGCAGCTGCGTGCTGCGACAAGCCTCGCGCGCTTGCTGCGCGATCAGGGTCGATGGGCCGAAGCGATTGCCTGCCTCCGTCCAATCTATGACCGATTTACGGAGGGGTTCGGCACCGCCGATCTGGTCGCGGCCAAACAGCTTCTGGATGAAGCGGATGATCTCGGGAACATCCCGTGAAGATGCGCTTCTGTGAGGCCGAGCCGATCACGGATGATCGATCCGGAGGCTTCCTTCGATGAACGGACGCGCGATCCTGTTTGGCCCGTTCCGGCTCCTTGCGGAGCAGCGGATGCTGCTCGAGGGCGACAAGCCGGTGCGACTCGGCAGCCGCGCCTTCGACATTCTCGCCGCTCTGATCGAGCGCGCCGGCGAGGTGGTCGGCAAGGAAGAACTGATGGCTCGCGCCTGGCCGCAAACGTTCGTCGAAGAGGCGAACCTGAAGATTCAGGTCAGTGCCTTGCGCCGTGCCCTTGGCGATGGCCAGGGCGGCAATCGTTTCGTCGTCACCGTGATAGGACGGGGCTACAATTTCGTTGCGCCCGTACGCGTCGACGAACCATCGCGGAGCCAGCCGCCCCAAGTCGCCCCGTCGGTGGGGGTACACAACCTGCCGCTGACCGCGACGCGGATGATTGGCCGCGCAGAGGCCGTGGAGGCGCTCATCTCGCGGCTGTCGCGCCAGCGCCTGGTGACAATCGTCGGTCCCGGAGGGATCGGCAAGACGACGGCCGCCCTCGCCGTCGCCGAGCGAGTGATCACAGAATACGAGAATGGAGTCTGGCTGATCGACCTGGCATCGCTCGCTGACGCGCGCCTCGTGCCGAGCGCGGTTGCGACCGTGCTCAGCCTTCAAATCCCGGCCGAAGACCCGATTAACGGCTTGGTCGCTGCCGTCAGAGACAACCGAATGCTCCTTCTCCTCGACAACTGCGAGCATGTCATCGACGAGGTGGCGAGGCTGGCGACGGCGCTTATCGGCGGAGCGAAGGATGTCGATATTCTGGCTACGAGCAGGGAGTCGCTCCGGGTCGCGGGTGAAAACGAATATCGCTTGGGACCCCTCGGAAGCCCACCGGCCTCGTCCGGGCTGACGGCCGCTGAGGCGGCGACCTTTCCGGCCGTGCAACTGTTCGTCGAGCGGGTGACCGCGATCGTCGAAGATTTCGCGTTGACCGACGAGAATACGGAGCTGGTGCTCGAACTTTGCCGTGGGCTCGATGGCTTGCCGCTGGCCATCGAGTTCGCCGCACCTGGCGTCGAGGTGCTTGGACTTGAGGGCCTTGTCGCCCGCCTGAAGGACAGCTTGCCGCTCCTGGGTTCGCGCCGTCGCGGGCGGGTCCAGCGGCACCGAACGATGCGGGCCGTCATCGATTGGAGCTACGGCCTGCTGGGCGAGGATGAGCAACTTTTCTTCAGGGCTCTCAGTATATTTTCTGGCGGCTTTACGGTCGAGGCGGCCGCAGCGGTGGTGATAGACTCGGCAACGACAGGCTGCGAGGCAATCGACCGCTTGGCCGATCTGGTGACGAAATCGCTGGTCGTTGCGGATGTCAGTGGCACCAATCCGCGTTTCCGGCTGCTCGAAACGACCCGCGCCTTCGCGATCGAAAAGCTCGACGAAAGCGGTGAGCGCCGGGATATCGCGCGCCGGCACGCCGCATACTACCGTCAGTTCTTCGAGCGGGCAGCAGCAGAAGCGCCGGTGCGAGCGACGAGCGACTGGCTGGCCGACTACACCCAAGACGTTGACAATTTGCGCGCGGCGCTCGACTGGGCCTTCTCATCTGGCGGCGAGGCATCGACCGGTGTGGCACTGACGGCTGCGGCACTCCCGCTCTGGATTCGCTTATCACTGCTCGAAGAGTGCTGCAGACGAGCCCGGCAAGCGCTCGGAGTCGCACCGACTGAGAACCCGCGGGAGGCAATGCAATTGCAAGCCGCGCTGGGCGCATCGACGCCTGAGGCTTCCGAGATGGTCGCAGCGTTCACCAAGGTACTCGACATGGCCAAGCGCCTGGATGATGTCGAGTACCAGCTGCGCGCCCTCTGGGGATTGTATTACTATTACACTGGCATCGGCCGCTTTCGGACCGCGCAACCCTTCGCGCTGGAGTTCCACTCACTTTCCCTGCGCGGCTCGGATCGGAACGATCAGATGTTCGGCAAGAGCATGGTAGCAGTGGCCGAGCACTATGTCGGCGATCAGGTGAGTGCGCGTAGCCAGCTGGAGCAACTGCTGACGCAGGGTGCCGCTGGCGATCTCGGACGGGACGTCGTCCGCTTTCGATATGTCGTCCGATTCGGCATGGACTTTCGCCTCCAGGTCACCGTATTCCTGGCGCGAGTGCTCTGGCTGCAGGGATTTGCCGATCAAGCCATGCGGATGGCGGAGCAGAGCCTCCAGGAAGCTGACGCGACTGGCCACGCCATCTCACAGTGCTTTGTCCTTGCCCTCGCTTCATGTCCGATCTCATTCTGGGTTGGCGACCGAGTCGCCGCTGCCAAGTACACTGCCAAGCTGGTTGAGCTGTCGCGACAGCACGCCTTGCCGCATTGGGCCGCTTTCGGCGCGCGGTTTGAACAAGTCCTCGTCATCAAGGCTGGTGACCGAGACGGCGGATCGCGGAGGCGGCCAAGCAGGCGGGAGGAAGTGACCGCGCCCAACTTCAGCTTTCGCTCCTTGAGTGGACTCACGCAGCTGGCGGAAGCCCTTGGCCAAGCCGGGCGCACTACCGAAGGGCTGGCGGCGCTCGAGGCCGACGTCGGACAGTTCGAAGACGGCTGCTTTTCGCCGGAACTCATCCGCCTCAAGGGCGAACTTACCATGCAACAGGACGTGCCCGGCGCCGCTGGATTTGCGGAGGCACTCTTGCGGCAAGCGCTTGATGGGGCGCGCGAGCAAGGAGCCCTGTCATGGGAATTGCGAGCGGCGACGAGCCTCGCCCGCTTGTTGCGCACTCAAGACCGCCCTGCAGACGCCATCGCCTGCCTCCGGCCGATTTACGATCGCTTCACGGAGGGCTTTGGTACCGCCGATCTTGTCGCGGCCAAACAGATTCTGGATCAAGCGAACGATCCCGGCACCATCCGGTGAACATGCGCTTCTGTGCGGTCGAGCTGACGCCGGTTGCGAAGATGTGCCACCGATCACGTATCAACCGAAGCATAGACCGGCAGAGGCGCTCAGCGGACCACCCTGACAACGTCAGCCTGCGAAGATGATCCGTTCAAGACCTGTATGGCCAACTGCAGGTCAAGTGTGTCGAACCCCTCCCGGAACTTCGTGTAAACAGCCTGTAACGTCTTCGACGCCGCCTCCTTTTTCTCAAGCGACTTCTCAGCGATCACCAGGCTGGTGGCAGCCCGGAGCTCCCATGACAAGCTCGCTTGCCTGGCGGACAAGTCGAGCGCGCGAAGAAAATAGTCTCTGCAAACAGCCAAGCCTTCGTTGTTGCTCAAGGCCAGTTCGCCCCTGATACGGAGCAATTCGGGAGCGTACCATTGGCCTTCATCAAGGTTGATTTTCGCCGTTTCGAAGATGTCGAGCGCCAGCCGCAGCCGGCCGGCGGCGGCCGTGGATCTCGCGAGTTCTGCCTGCAGGAACCAGTTGAAAACCCCATAGCGCGCCGCCGACAGCTTCTCCAGACCGGAGTAGAGCGTCGCGGCCGCCGCTTCAGCTTCGCCGCGCCTTGCCCTGCCGAGGGCCTGCATGGCGAGGCCGAACCCATGATAGCTTTCAACGGCGTATTTTCGGGCGTGTTCAACAAGTTCGTTGGCAAGCGCTTCGGTCTCATCATCATCCGGGCTTGTCAGATACATGTTGAAGCTCGCCCAGGTCAGCGCCACACACAGGGGCACCGCGTGATCGAGTTGGCGTGCTTCGGCGATCGACATTCGATTAAGCCGGCGCGCATGGTCGGGAGAGCCACGCAGCCAAACCAGGTTGGCCAGAACGCCCAGAGCATCGGCTTTACGGTCGTAGCCAAATCGCTTGATAAGAGACTGTCGCGAGGCTTCGTCATCGCGATGCAGAGATAGTTCGAGACAGCCTTCGGCCTCCAGTATCCGCGCTGTGTGGTGGTAGGTGACTCCGCGCATGTAGTTGGCCATTGCGATGGCGCCGCGATCGCCACTCCGCTCCGCGACATCACCGCAGTGGTCGGCCAATCTGGTGGCCTCGGGATAGTTTGGGACGCGAATTTGGTGCGCCCAGAGAACAAGCAGGGAGACCAACTGGTGTTCGGCATCCTTGAGGCCCTCGGCAAGAAGGCGTGCTTTGGCCCAGGTCGCGTAGGACTCTTCGGTCATGCCACCGGTGAACATCATGCAACTCGCGAGGGCCGACTGAATAACCATCTCTTGTCGTGTGCCCGAATTCACGTCGTCGAGGCGACTTATGGCCTTTCTCATCCACTCGCGGCATTCGGTGAGCAGCGACATACCCATCCAGGTGCCTGCCGATGCTGCGGCGAGTTCGATGCCGATTTCCGCATCACCCGCAGCGGAAAACGTCCAGTTCAGGGCGGCTCTGAGATTGTCGACCTCGATCCCGAGCGCCTTGGGCCAGCCCGACGCATCCATCGCGGCGCCCCGTCTGAACAAGTCACTGAAGTAAAGGGCGTGACGGCGGCGGAAAAACTGCCCATCGCTTTCAGGCAGGCGCTGCAAGGCAAAAGCGCGCGTGACGTCGAGCAACCGCAGACGCGATTCGTGTCCATAGGCTGCGATTAATGATTTCGACCGAAGCTCCCAAACGCAATCCGATACTCTTGCTTCATCAACCTTCTCATCGGCGACAACTGCGATCGCCGCCTCGAACGTGAATCCGCCCGAGAAAACGCCAAGCCTGCTCAACACGAGCCTCTCCCGCTCATCGAGCAGGCCATAGCTCCATTCAAGCGTGGCATTTAAGGTCTGATGCCTTGCCGCAGCGGTCCGACGGCCTGCCCATGTCAGATTGAGGTGGTCGTCAAGCAGGCTCGCAGTCTTGCCAAGACCGTAAATGACGACCCTGCAGGCCGCGAGTTCGATCGCCAGGGCGATACCATCCAGACGCCGGCAGATGCCGGCCGCAATCGGCGCATCAGCATCGACCAGCTCGAATTGACCTCGCACGGCCCGCACGCGCTCGACCAACAGCTGAACGGCTGGATATTCAAGCGCACGCGCCGCCGATATCCCCTGATCGTCCGGAGGACATGCAAGCGCGGCGAGTTCGTGGACATTCTCACCTTCGACACGCAACGCTTCCCGGCTGGTCGCGAGTATGTGCAATGCTGGCACGCGGCAAAACAGCCTTTCCGCGAGAGCGGACGCTCCATCGATTAGATGTTCGCAACTGTCGAGCACGAGCAACGTCGGAGCTTCCAGCAAGTGATCGATCAGGGCTGGCACAACATCGTTGGTTTGTATCGCCAGTCCGAATGAGCTCGCCACCGCGGACGCAACGAGGGAGGCGTCACCAAGAGAGCTCAGGTCAACGAAGCGAACCCGCCCGTCGAAGATGGAGCGCATCTCATGCGTAACAGAGATTGCAACGGTAGTCTTGCCGATACCGCCAGGGCCAACGATCGTAACGAACTTCTGCGCGGCGAGCTTCGCCTGGATCGTGGCGATCGCGTCCTTTCGACCAACCATGCGCGTCAAACGGGCGGGTAGCCATGACGTCGCAGCCAAGTCGATCTCCGGCGTCTCGAGAGAAGGTGACGTTATCGGCACGATGAAACGGTAGCCGCGGCCAGGCACGTTCGCGATGTATCGCCTGGTGGGGTCATTTTGAGCCAGCGCCTTGCGCAGCGCCGAGATGTGCACGCGGAGACTAACCTCATCGGCTCCCCGCTTTGGCCAAACGCGCTCGATCAAGGTCCTTCTGCTGACGACTTTGTTCGCTTGCTCGACGAGGACAACGAGGACGTCCATCGCCCGCGCTCCGAGTGGCACGACCTTTGTGCCATTGGTCAGGAGCCTGTTACCGATCGATAACTCAAAAGGACCGAAGCTCAGGACTTTCCGGTTCTGACCGCTCATGGGATGTCTCTCATCCGCGCTGACTCTCTGACCTCACTGCTCTATCTCGTGTTCGCGGCGCCAACTGGCTGGACTATGCCCAAAGGCTTGCCGGAATAGTCTGCACAGATGCGCCTGATCCGAAAATCCAACGCCCAGCGCGATTTCGCTCAGCGAGGCTGAACTGGTTAGCATCAGATGGCAAGCTCTCTCCAACCGCCTCTTGACCACGTAAGCATGTGGCGGATCTCCGAAGGTTAGCTTGAACGACCGCGAGAAGTGTGCCGGGGTCCGCCGCGCGACAGCGCTGAGGTCCTGGGTATGAATGGTACGGTGCAGATTCTTTTCGATGAAGGTTCGCACCCGCGCGATCTGCCAGCCGGCCAGCCCGGCCGTCCTGGATCGCTTCGCGCCGGAATGGCGTTCGATCTCCGATTGCAGGATGGTCGATGCCGTGGCCAGCGACGCCTTCGCCGCCTCGCGATCGTGCTCGAACTCGCGCCTCACCACTTCAAGGAGCTGGGCCAGGCTGCCCGCCAGATAGCCGAACCGGAGAGCGGCTGGCGAAGAATTCGATGCAGTACTCTGCGACCCTTCCATATCAATCCCTCGACGAGAATTCCGGCCCGGCAAGAGCATGGTGCAAGCGGTCCTGTTTGGCTTGTTAAGTAGCGTTCTGAACTATTAATTGCAGCGCAACATAAAATAACGTCGAAATATCAATAGCATAAACGGTCGACGACAAGCCGAGGAGCTATTTAGCCTGCCCTCAGGCTGCACTCAGATCCAGGACGCCATAAGGCCGACGAGGATGCAGACGTAGAGGGCCGCCTCCGCAAGGGGCGGGTTGGCGAACATCGACCTCAATCCGAGGCGGCCGACGACAAACCGGATTACGATCAGGATGATCAAGGCGAGGAACAGACACCTCACAAAGGGGTCAATCAGGACGCCGCCCAGTTCGATATCCCTTGGCGCACGCATCGGCTTCACCCAAGTCGGCTTATGAGCCGATCGAAGATTCCTCGATCGGGCTTCGGTGCAGGAGCTTTCTTCCTGCCGACAACGGAAACGCTGCAGGTCATTCCTGCAACGAGCGGCACGTCTTGCGGGACCTGGTCGATCCTGATCCGCACCGGAATGCGCTGCGCGAGACGAACCCAGGTGAATATCGGATCAACGTTCGGAAGGCCCTGCGTGCTGCTTGCGGCGTTCGCGGCACTGATACCGCCCGTGATGCTCTCGATCCCGCCCTTGATCGGCATTTCATAGCCAAGCAACGTCGCCTCGACGTCCTCTCCGACACGGATGTTGGCGATCTTCGTTTCCTCGAAGTACGCGTCGATCCAGTAGGAATGCTCGTCGATCACCGAAACATTGGGCGTTCCGGCCCGCGCAGAGTCGCCGACCCGCATCAGGAGGTTCGTGACGTAGCCGTCGACAGGCGAACGCACCTCCGTCCTCTGGAGATTGATGTCGGCTTGCGCAAGCGCGGCCTTGGCGCTCAAGAGGGCGGCATCCGCCATCTTCGCATTGCCGTCGAATATCTGCTTCTCCTCAATCGAGGTGGACAGTGTCGTAAGAATCGCCCGCCGGGCGTTCTGTGCCTTCTTGACTTCGAGGTCAGCCTCACGGCTCAGGATGGTCGCTTTTGCATTCTCCAGCGCGACCTCGAAATCAAATTTTTCGATGACGTAGAGTATGTCGCCCTTGTGGACGTGCTGGTTGTCGGAGATTCGTATCTCCACGATCTTGCCGGAAATCTGCGGCGCCACATTTGCGACCTGGACACGGACCATACCATCGCGCGTCCATGGCGCCGTCACATAAACGCGCCAGCCATAGCCCGCAGCAACAAGCGCTGCTGCGACAAGCACGCCGGTCGCAAGATATCGGAGCAGGTTGACCGCTATTCGCTTCTTTGTCGCTACGCCCATCACCCCTCTCCCTTGTTGACGAAGCCCCGGCCGGCGAAATGCCGGATCCTGCGCCCCTCGCGCTCCAGCACCACGCCCGCGGACCATAGGTCAGTTACCGCGGCCAACATTGTTTCCTGCAGCCCGGCCTTGCCTTCCCGCTTGCGTCGAAGAATTGATCTGGCGCCGGCGTAAAGGCGCCGGCTATTTCCGGCCTGAAGAGCCCGTTGCAACGGGCCAAGCCCGGAGCGGATGGCCGGATCGTCCGAGCTCTGCTCCAGGTGAGCGTAGGCCGCAGCCGACGCGAGCGACAGGTCGTTGGTCGCGAGGAGGCCCTTAAGCACTTCCGGATGCGACCTATCCTTGTTAGTGGCCGCGGCAACATAGTCGGAAATCCTGGAGGCCAGCACCATGCTCAGCACCGGCAGGCTGTATTTCCTGCCGGTCATCGACGCCGCCAATGTTTCCTTCGTCGCCCTGACGACGGCCCGTTGCTTGTCGAGCTCCGATACTGGCCACACCAGGCGGGACGCCAGAAATACGACGCCGAGGGCAAACGCCACGAACATGCATTGCGAAAAGAGGCTAAGCGCGTTGAACGATTGAGGGTTGGATGGCGCCAACAAAACCAGGAAAATGACGTTCATTGTGGTTCCGATACCAGCGATCTTCGGATTGGCGCTGAACAGGCAGCCAAAAATCAGCACCGGCGCGATCGCAATCGCAAGCCGGACAAAGTCCTGTGAGTCGGTGAGAAGATAGAAGTGAACGATACCGGCGCTTGGCGCGGCGAGCGCGAAGCTCACCATGGCGGCGACCGCGAATTTCGACGGATTTGGCATTGTCGTGCTCAAAGCACACAGGTTTGCGGTGATCATCAAAGCCGAAACGGACGCCGGCCATCCTGCAAGCACGAGAAAAAGCGCTCCCGCTGACACCGCAATCCCGATACGAATCGCATTTTGCAGCGCAAAGAAGAACTCCTTGCGATGTGGCAATCGCACATCACGAGCCGGCTCGCTCCCTTCGCGCAGGGATAATTGCCCGTCCTTGAGCTGAGCCATGGCTTCCACGCAGCGAAGGCCCTGCTGAATCTGCCCTATGGCCGCGATAGTCACGTCAGGACGCGACGTTTCGTCGTCGCGTAGCCTGGCCAGCAACGCCAGCGCCTCTGAGCGATCGCCATCGAGCGCAGCAAGACATTGGTCTCTGATGGTTACGGCCAAAGGATCGCCACGCTCAAGCAAGCCCAGCAATCGAACCTGTTGGACAATCTCGACCAGCGCCAGCATCGCGCTCCGGGCGCCACCTGCCCGATGTCGCCCATCTGCCATGTCGTGAGCGACGATATCCACCTCATCCCTCAAGCCGGCAATCTGTGCGAAAAGCACCCCTGCTCTTTCCGAATCGTCCCTGGCTCCGCCTAACACGTCGCGCGCGTAGTCGCGCACATCATGCCAGGCCTGGGTGATCCGGCGATCCAACCCTCGCCACACCGGCGGCGAACCGAAGAGATCGTTGATGAGTGTCACGCAAAGGATACCAATCGTGATCGCGGCCACGCGATCGGTCATCGTTGTGAACACCTTTTGCGGCGTATCGATATTGACGACGGTAATAATTCCGACGGTGTAGCCGGACAAAACGGCGGCATAGGCCCGAAAGCCGCGGAAGTAGCTCCCGACGAAGACGCAAATGCATATCCAGAGAATGAAAGCCGCAAGCAGGCCGACACGCTCGCCGGGAAAGAGACCCGCGATCACGATTGACATCGCAGCGCCGATGAACGTCGCGGCAATCCTGTTGACGGCTTTCGCCAGTGCGGCCCCGCGTGTGGGCTGCGCCAGGATAGCGACAGTCACTGCGGCCGATGCCGCTCCTCCAAGCTGCAGCCAGAACGCCACGTAGAGCGCAGTCACCGCTGCCAGCCATATGCGCAGCGCATGTCCCCATATGTGAACTGGTATCACCATCTGCGCTTCTTTCGTGAATGAACCGTCGACCAGGTATTCGGGCGCCGTTCGCGTTATCCTTTTTCCAGAAACACTCCCTCGCGGAGGGCCTCCTTGGGACGGGGGATCCGAGGAGGCCGTCCCGGCAAAGCGAGGGGACTGCACGCTTCGCCGCAAGGCGGGAGAGTTGTTCAGGCTATTTGCGCGTGCGGTCCCCCAGGATCGTCAGGTCCGTGACGGAGTAGGCGAGCGAATAACGGAATCCGGACTCGATGCGCCTTGGCTCGAGGGCGTGCAGCTCTTCGCCTTGCGCGTCAGGAATATTCAATTCACCCTCCCCTACCCATGCGTCGGCGACCGTGAGATTGTCTGTGAGCGACATCGCCAGCTCATCGACCGCCGGCTTGTCCTGATATCCGGCAGCCAGGCTCGGGAAATATCGCAGCAGGACCGTCGGCCGGTTCAGAAGCGACAATCCGTTTTCGACAGGCTTCCGCAGGGTAATACAGGCTTCCGCCAGACGCTGGCCGTGCGCGGAAAGGCTCGCGCCAAATCGGCCACCGGGCATGATCGGCGCTGCGGCAGGGCTTGCCGCGGCAAATGTGCGCGTTTGGAAAATGCTACCCATTTTCTTGGGAAAGCCTTGCGTCCACCCTCGCGCCAACGCGGCATCGTTGTCGACATAAATGTAAGGGCACCACATCACGGGTGTGTCGCGATGCATCGCGTCGAGCAGCACAAATGCCTCGCGATACTGATAACGGGCCGGATCGAGAAATTCGTCGTCCTGCGCGGTGAACTGCCAATCCAGAAACATTATGACGGCATGGCCGTTCGACTTCGGATCGGGAGTGAGACCGCTCGGCAGCGTCGCGGCCGTCGCCTCGGGGTCGGTCCAGAACTCAACACCCACAACGTCGCTGGAGTAGTGCCAGGGCGGCGGTGGGGTCAGTGCCGCCTGACCGAATGGCGACTTGGGAACGGTAAAGCCCTTCAGCATTTTCAACTCCTGCGCATTATCGACGGATAGCCTATCGAAGCCAGCCGCAATTGATTTTATCGGCTTGCGTCGGCTTGTCTGTTCTTGCGGTTAGAAGAACTGCTTTCAGTGCATTCCCTGTTTGGGCCGGCAAGACGATCGCTAGACGGTCAAGTCGGCCAAAATCTCGCAATCGGAGATCGAACAGGAAAACGAGAACCGGAAGCCGCGACCGACCTTGATCGGCCCCAACATGTCGAGCTCTTCGCCGTGAGCTTCAGGAAAACTCAGCTCTCCTTCACCGACCCATAGGTTCGAGATCAGGAAATTGTCCATCATGCACCGAACGAGCTCATCCACGGCCGGCTTGTCGTGCATGCCAGCACAAAGCCGCGGAAAATATCGACGCGCCACAATCGGCCGATCAAGCAGGCCAACAAGATGATCTGCCCTTTCGCGCAGTATCACGCGAGCTTCTGCCAGCCGCTGTCCACGGGAGGATACGCAACCGGCAAATCTGCTCTTGCTGGCGAGCGGTGCCGAAGCCGCGCTGGCGGCGGAAAAACTGCGGGTCTGGTGCACGACGCCTAACTTCTTCGGATAACCCTGGATCCAGCCTCTCATGATCGCCGCATCGTTGTCGGCGTAGGCGTACGGGCACCAGGCTATTCGTGACCCCTGCCACGTTGCATCGAGGAGAACGATGAATTCGCGGCACTGATATCGCGCTGGATCAAGGTACTCGTCGCCGCTCGCGGTGAACTGACAATCGACGAAGAGCGCGACAGAGCGCCCCCAGCAGAGGGCATCCAGCTTGACGCCTCTGGGAAGAATGTCAGCCGACACATCCGGGTCGTTCCAGAACTCCACGGCCAGCACCTCACCAGCGTAGTGCCATGGAGGTGGCGGTGTTAACGACGCCGTCCCCAGAGGTGACCGCGGGACCGTAAAGCCCTTGAGCATCTGAAGAACCTTCCCCGACAGCCTGGTCGCGACGTCACCCGGCATTGTCCCTGAAGAGCTTAGGCGCAGCAGGGTTCCTGTCGCTTGTAAGCCCGTGCGACAACTTGAAGATTTCTGCTGATGCGACGTCGCTGTCCGTGAAAGCAACCCAATCGCCGCACGAACGTGCAAGTCGGAGCGTGCACGAACAAGCGGCCGCCCCGCGTCCCCGGCTAGATTGGAGCATGCGCCGCCGAGGCAGACTCAGTGACACCACCGCTCGAAAGAAGCCGATGTCGGAACGACCATCTCGAATGACAAGCCGGCCAACCGGTCTCCAAGTCGCCCTGATGCTTGTTGGGGTGGCGATCATTTTTGCGATCGATACGTTCGCTCCGCTCGATATTGCGATCGCGGTGCTGTACGCCGTCGTGGTGATTGCATCGGCAGATTTCCTTGGCCGGCGCGGTATCCTGCTTGTTTGCGCCGTCTGTGTCCTGCAGACCCTCCTGAGCTTTGCAATCGTTCACGGCGAATCGCTTCAAAGCGGGCCGGTGCTCCGCGCCTTGATCGGCCTTTGCGCGATAGGCATTGCGACGCTCGCCGCGCTCAGGAACCGGAAAGCGGCGGAAAGCCTGAGCGATCAGGCGGCGCTTCTCGATTTGAGCCATGATGCGATCTTCGTGCGCGACGCAACCGATGTCATCACCTATTGGAATGCCGGGGCTGAGGAGCTTTACGGCTGGCCACGAAAGGAGGCGCTGGGACAGAAATCCCACGCGCTACTGAAGACAAAGTATCTGCCGTCGGCCGGCACCATGGAGCAGCTCGACGACTCCAACCGTTGGCAAGGAGAGCTCGTTCACACCCGACGCGACGGCACAGAAGTATGGGTCGTAAGCCGTTGGGCGGTGCAACGCGACGAACGCGGGCGCCCATTCGCAACCATGGAGACCAACAGCGACATCACGGAGCAGAAGCACGCGGAGGATGCGCTGCATCACGCACGCAGCCAGCTCGAGCACGTCACGCGCATCAGTACCCTGGGCGAGCTCACCGCGTCGATTGCTCACGAGGTCAACCAGCCGCTTGCGGCGATTCTGACAAATGGCGAAGCTGGTTTGCGATGGCTGCTGCGGGACAAACCCAACCTCGAAGAAGTGCGTCGGGCGCTCGAGCGGATGATCAGCAACGGCCGGCGCGCGAGCGAAGTCATCACTCGTCTTCGTGCTCTGGCCCGGAAGAGCAATCCATCCCACACGGTACTGACCCTGAACGATATCGTTGCTGACGTCATTCCGCTCGTCGAGCGCGAGATGCTTAACAATGATGTAGGACTTAGGCTTGATCTTCAGGCGCCCGCGCCGCCCGTCCTCGGCGACCGCGTGCAGCTTGCGCAGGTCGTCATCAATCTCGTCGTCAATGCAATACACGCGATGTCGCAGATCGACGATCGGAGACGGCTGTTGTCGATCAATTCCGGGACGTCGTTGGAGGATTCAAACTCCCAAATGGCCGTCCTGGAGATCGAGGACACGGGAACCGGAATTGATCCTAAGATAGCCGGCGATATCTTTACCGCCTTCCAAACGACAAAGGCTGACGGAATGGGCATGGGACTCTCGATCAGCCGTACCATCGTGGAGAGCCACGGCGGATCGATCTCTGCGACGTCCGGCGACCGCTGGGGAGCCATGTTCAGAATCCGCCTTCCTGCCCTGCAACAAGATGAGGTGGCAGCGGCTGCCCAGCAAGCTTACTAGGGACTCGACCAGCGATAGTCGCGTGGCGACATTCCGACATGTTGACGAAAGCGGCGGGCAAAATGGCTTTGATCTGCAAAGCCCGCAGCAAGCGCGATTTCCGACAGGGGCATGTCGGTGCCCGAAAGCAGCTGCTTGGTCCTCTCCACCCGCTGCCGTATCAGGTAGTCGTGAGGCGTGACACCCATGGACTGCTTGAAGGCCCGCACGAAGTAGCAGACTGACAAGTTTGCGAGGCCTGCAAGCAACTCGACGCTGATCCGCTGGTCAATGTTGCCGTCGATATAGTCACGAATCCGCCGCAGCACCCTTGGAGCCAAGCCACCCCGGGCGACGCCCGCCGACACGGTCGTGCCAGACGGAAGCAGGCGCGGCACCGGCAAATCCGATTCCGGTTGGAGAAGGACTGGCCGAAAAGCCTCTCTGGAACATTCGCTTTCCGGATCGTTCATGGTCCTCAACATCGGCTGCTCCTGGTTTCACTTACCTGGCGGTGACCCACGCAATGCGAGGTCCGTTGCCTCATCGTGAGACCAAGGATGGCTGCCGCCTCACGCGGCGCCAATCGTGCATGCGTCTCATCACCCTCACACCTTGGTGTGAGCGGGGTGAGGATTCCACGCGGGCGGCAGTCTGCTGCCGGAAAGCCGCCTGCCCTCATCGACCATACCTTCGTGTGATGACATTGGCGGCTTTTGCCGTGCTATGGAGGCTTACTCTCACTAGTGGGTGGAATGCCGCATGCCCAACACGCCAAACGAATCTTCCGTCGTGCACATCGTCGACGACGATGTGGATCTGGGTGATGGGCTCAGCAGCGTGCTGCGCTCCGTGGGATTGAACGCGAAGACGTACCGTTCAACTCAGGAATTTCTGAGGGCTGACGACCTGGACGCTCCGGGATGCATCGTTCTCGACATCCGCCTGCCTGGGACCAATGGCCTCGACTTTCAGGAGGAACTCGTCGGGCTCGGAGTACGCTTGCCGGTGATCCTAATGACGGGACACGGCGACATTCCGATGTCGGTGCGTGCGATGAAGGCCGGCGCGGTCGATTTCCTGCCAAAGCCATTCCGCGACCAGGACATGATCGACGCGGTGACCGCCGCGATCAACCGCGACCGACTGCAACGCGCCAGTGAGCAGCAAGCGGTCGCCATCGTCGATCGTTACGCAACGCTGTCCCCACGCGAGCGCGAGGTGATGGCGCTGGTGACCGCAGGCAAGATGAACAAGCAGATCGCGGGTGAGCTGGGCTTGAGTGAGGTAACGGTCAAAATTCATCGCGGCGCAGGGATGCGAAAGATGGGAGCCCGTTCGTTGGCGGATCTTGTCCGCATGGCGGATACATTGAAGGACCGGACACGTTGAGAGCGCTCATGCATGTGCATTCGTCATGCCAATGGACAATTTCAGCGGCCAGCTCGCAAGGAGACCAGTTGATGGCGGCCGGACACCTGATTTCGATCGTCGATGACGACGCTGCTATGCGCGAGGCGCTGGTCGGGCTCGTTCGCTCGCTGGGCTACGAAGTGCGCGACTTTGCATCGGCCGAGGATTTTCTCGCATCGAACGATCTTGGACAATTTTCCTGTGCCATCACCGACATCCAAATGCCCGGGATGAATGGCTTCGAACTGAAACGTGAGCTCAGCACTCGTCATGGTTCGCTGCCGGTGATCATGATTACCGCCCGCGCCGAACCCGGCATCGAGGAGAAAGCGATGTCCAGCGGGGCGACCTGCTTCCTCCACAAGCCCTTCGAGGCACAAACTTTGGTGAGCTGCCTGCAACGAGTTCTGAGTATCTAGGCTGTTTGGGCTGCTATTGAAGGTTCGGCTACGATTGAAGCAGATTTGAACAAGCCCTGGCGTCATCCTTCCCATATATCCGTGGCAACGCTGATAACGCTTCGGAGATATGACGATGAAGAATCCTTTACTCGGCATGACAGCCGCCGCAGTCTCTCTTGTTGCTTTGATCTCGGTCGCGCAGGCTCGCTCGACCTACGACGGATCCTGGGACCTTCTCTTCGTGACGCAGAGAGGCGCGTGCGACCCGACCTATAACTTTTCCGTCAACATCACTGATGGAATCGTCACCCATCCAAATCTGGTGAGGTTCAGAGGCTATGTGGCGCGCTCGGGTGCCGTTCGCGCATCGGTGACCGTTCACGACAAGTACGCTTCCGGCTCAGGCCGGCTCTCGAGCAATTCCGGCGGCGGCAGGTGGACCGGCTATTCGGGAAGTGCGCGCTGTTTAGGGTACTGGACCGCTCAGCGGAACTAGCGCCTTCCCACTGATGGTCGGCGACCCGGACCAGCCACGGCTGATCGCTCAACTCCCCGCGACATTCGCAGCGTCAAACAAACTCAGTTGGAGCTTCACAATGAGCAAAGTTCTCGTTCTCTACTACTCCTCGTATGGACATATTGAGCAGATGGCCCAGGCAATCGCTGAAGGCGCGCGCAGCGCAGGCGCGCAGGTCGACATCAAGCGCGTTCCCGAAACAGTCCCTGAAGCGATCACCAAAAGCGCCCACTTCAAACTGGACCAGAATGCGCCCGTCGCAACGGTGGCTGAACTCACCAACTACGACGCGATCATCGTCGGGACCGGCACGCGGTTCGGACGCATGTCATCGCAAATGGCTGCCTTCCTCGATCAGGCAGGTGGGCTGTGGGCGCGCGGCGCGTTCAACGGCAAGGTCGGTGCCGCTTTTACGTCAACTGCTACTCAACACGGCGGCCAGGAAACGACCCTGTTCTCGATCATCACCAACTTGCTGCACTTCGGTATGACCATCGTCGGGCTTCCATACAGCCACCAGGGGCAGATGACCTTGAGCGAAATCGTCGGCGGCGCCCCCTATGGAGCGACAACCATCGCCGGCGGCGATGGCTCGCGCCAACCCACGGAGATCGAATTGGCGGGCGCCCGTCACCAGGGGGAGCTTGTCGCCAAGACGGCGAACAAGCTTTTTGGATGAGAACAAATGACAGGCAACTGAGATGTCGAATTTCGGCGCCCGCTACTGTCCGAAGGCCGGCGGCGTTCTCCTTCCGCGAAAAGCCTGTGCCGCGGGTCTGCGGCGAACGTCCGTTTTGCGCGGCGGGTTCAACCGATCGCTGCAACACATTCTGCGAACTTCTCAGCCGGCGTCTGATAGAGAAAGGTCTTTCTCGGCCGTTCATTGAGCTGCCTTGCGATGGCACTGAGCTTAACCTGGCTGTGCAAGGACAGATCGGTGCCGCGCGGAAGGTACTGGCGCAGCAATCTGTTGGTGTTTTCGTTTGATCCGCGCTGCCAGGGAGATCGAGGATCACAAAAGTAGACCTCGACCTCGGTGGCCAATGTCAGGCGTTGATGGTCCGCGAGTTCCTTGCCTCTGTCCCAGGTCAGCGACCGGTAAAGTTCGCTGGGCAATCGCTGCGATTGCTTGATCAGTGCCGAGACAACGCTTTCGGTATCTTTGTTCGCAACCTTGACCAGCATCACGTAGCGCGAATGGCGCTCGACAAGCGTTGCGACATAACTATTCCCCGATCCACCGATCAGGTCGCCCTCCCAATGGCCTGGCACCGCACGATCTTCAACCGACGGCGGTCGCTCGCTAATGGATACGGCATTCTTGATCTGGCCGAGCCCGTTTCGTTTCATGCTGGCGTGCCTGGACCGGCGGACCGTGCGCCTCGCCCTCAGGTGCTCAAGAAGCTCCTTTTTCAGCACGCCGCGGGCCTGAATGAACAGGCTGCGATAGATCGTCTCGTGTGACACCTGCTTTTCAGGTTCCCCCGGATATGTGCGCTTGAGCCAGCCGGCAATTTGCTCCGGTGACCATTGCCGCTGCAGCAAGGCTGATACTGTCCGCCTCAAGAACGGACGGCAAGCCAGCTTGCAAAGCTTCGGGCGCCGCGCCCGATCCCACCCGGCCTGATCGGACCTCGCAGCCCGATAGCGATCCGCCCCGCCATTACGCTGGACTTCACGGCTGATGGTTGACGGAGATCGTCCCAAGTGGCGCGCGATCGACCGCAACGAGCAACGCATGCTGAGCCATCGAGAGATCTCCTCTCGTTCAGAAGGGCTGAGTGTCCGCTTGGAACGGCGGCGATCTGGAGGACGAATTCCGCCCGTTGGCGAGATTACCGAGAAGACAGAAGAGGACTCCCGGTCAAACCGGCGCCCGATCGCATTCATCGGCTCCCCAGCCTGCCAGCGATCCCAGATCTCTGACCGCTGCGCTGCCGAGTAATAGATGCGACGCCGCTGTTTCATGACTACACTCCATCTTTGGACAAGGATTAGAGTGTTGCGTTGATCAGTTGAACCCGCCGCCATAAGCTGCCGGTCGCGAATTCTGTTTGGGGGAGCCAGACTGCTCAGTCGTTATAGATAATTCGCTCGCGATAGAGCGACGCGGAGGGCGGGTTGGCGGAGGAGCTCTCATGCTTGTACGCCTGTCGGCAGTGCCCAACGACCTTGGAATATGGGATTGCTCATCGGTCAGAAGAAACCTCTTGAACCGAAGCACGTATGGTCCATTCCCGTTCGCCTAGAAATCGCACGATCGTGGCGCGACCTAGTAATCTCTAACCTGGCCATCGACAGCAAGCTTCGCGCCTCCGACCTAGTCAAACTTCGATTAGACGACATTTGCTCAGGAGCAAAGGTGTGGCAACGAGCAACTATTGTTCAAAAGAAAACAGGTCGACCAGTTCAGTTCGAGATCATGGAGCAGTCGAGAAGCTCCGTTGAAGCCTGGTTGCCAATGCTCCGGGCCACTGGCTCCCGATATCTCTTCCCAAGTCGACTTCATGCAAGCCCCACATATCGACCCGCCAATATGCACGGCTGGTGCATCACTGGGTCGAGAGCATCGGCTTAGAGTCGGCCTCTTATGGCACGCACTCGATGCGGCGCACGAAGGCCGCCCAGATTTACCGTAAGACTAACAACTTTCGCGCAGTGCAAATCTTCCTCGGACATACGAAGCTGGAGAGCACGGTCCGATATCTCGGGATTGACGTGGATGACGCTCTAAATATTGCCGCAGATCGAGCTCTAATCGTCGACCACCGGCATCGCGCCGGTGGTCACTTAGCGCCAGCAGCGGACTCTCCGGCCAAGTCAAATTTTGACCTTAGCTGACTTGGTCCCGCGCCCCCGCCCGGCCGCACAGACTCCTGCTGACCGTTGTCTGTAGTCAATGTGAGCAGGACCGCGCATGTCACCCGCCCCATATGTGATTGTGATGGGCCCAAAGCCGACTTCGTGGCGGCAAGCAGGCTTGTCTCGATGTCTTCGATTGGCTGTCTTGCACTCATCGAGAGGTCGACATTAAGTCTGCGCGGGGACCTGTTAGGGCTTCACGAACCGATAGGCGAAGCGATCGGTCTCGCCCTTGATCGAGGTATCGAACACCTTGATCGAGTGCGGATCGTCCTTGTTCGCGAGCATGGCGCTTTCCGCGTCCAGTACGAAGCCGACCGCCTCCACCTCCGCACGAACGGATGCAGGCTCAATCCGATGCAGCGACTGGGCGTCGCTAGTGCCCGCTCCGACGGCGGCGGCGTGGTCCACGATGACGTAGGCCCCACCGGGCTTCAGCCGCTCGTAGACGGCTCGATTGAACTGAGCCGCCGTCGCGCCCCTGGCCTGGATCAGTTCAGTGTGGAGATCGTGGTAGAACAGGTGCAGCCACAGGACGTCCGCTGGTTGCGTGGCCTCCGGCATCGCCACGAGGTCCGCCGAGACGGCTTCGACGTTCTCCCGGCCCGGCTCCTTCGCAAGCGTCCGCATGCGGCCGACCGGGTCGTTCTTGAAATGGGCGACTTCGGCCGGCACGAAGCTGTAGACCCGTCCTTCGGGTCCCACGACGTCGGAGAAGAGACGGGTCCAATCGCCGTCGCCTGGGTAAACGTCGATGACGGTGGCGCCGGCATCCACGCGTGCGAACCGGATCAACTCGGATAGCTTGGATTGGTCGTACATTGGGATCTCCATTACGTTTGGGGATTCGACGAGCGTGCGGAACGGCGATCCACGGCTCATTCACCGTCGACCCCGAAAAGCTCCCGCTAGACGGGTGGGCCTAGGCCCAGCGACCGGCCTCCTCAAAACTAAGGCGAGGGTTGCGTGGAAACAGGGAAGCCGGATCGCCGTAGCCAATGCTGCAGATAAAGTTCGACCGGATCCGCGTGCCGGCAAAAAAGACCTTATCCACGCCAGCGTTGTCGAAGCCCGACATGGGGCCGCAGTCCAGTCCCAACGCGCGTGCAGCGATGATCAGGTAAGCACCCTGCAGCGTTCCGTTTCGCATTGCCGTCGCCTCGCCCACGCCTGGCGCCGCGAAATACTTCTGCATGACCTCGGCATTATGAGGCAGAAGCTTTGGTAGCTCGCCGGCGAAATCCAAACCGTGGGCGATGATGACCGTGACGGGAGCCTTCAGAATTTTGGGCTTGTTCGGCTCCGCGGCAAGCCCGGCGAGCGTTGCCTTTCCGTCGGCGCTACGCATCCAGACAAACCTGGCGGGACTGCTGTTCGCGGATGTCGGTCCCCATTTCATGAGATCATAGACTTCGCGTACCAGAGTGTCCTCAACAGGACGATCAGCCCAACCGTTCGGGGTGCGAGCGGAGCGAAAAATCTGGTCAAGCGACTGACCGTTTAAAGCGGAAGTCATGGATAGAGCCCATTTAGATTAGAGGATGTCAGGCAGCATAAATCACCGTCGAACTCGACTACGTCTTTGCGTCGGTCTGCGAGGCCCGCGCCAGTGCTCGCGTGTCGATGTATTCCTGGATGCGGGCGACTTTGCCGTCTCGAACGGTTATGTCGAAGACCCACTCGTCCTTGAACGGCCTATTCGTGGCTTTGATTTTTCCCGTTGCGACGCCGACGACCATAACCCGGTCTCCCTGCGCCACGAATTCTGGGGGCCTCGGGTACTGCGTTTCCACCTCTTCGGACGCCTTCTTGAGCACAGCCGCCAACTCCGCGTGCCCGCAGTGCGTGCCTGCCAGCGGCCAGCCTTCGCCCGGAATGATCCACTCGATGTCTTCAGCAGCCAACGCCAGCAGATCGCGCGCGTTGCCGCTGCCCATGGCTGCAAAGAAATTCTTCACAAGCGGATATTCTCTTCGGTGCTCATCGTATCTCTCCGTTTTGGCTCTGAGTGAATTCAGATGGCCGAGAAGCCGCCGTCGACGGACAACTCCACCCCATTCACGAAGCTCGAATCGTCTGAAGCAAGAAACAGCGCGGCTGCCGCAATTTCCTCGGGACGACCCATCTTTCCCCGCGGGATCAGGGATTCGAACATCTGCTTCGCTTCGTCGCTGAGAACCTGGTCCTGCATCGGTGTGGCGATCGGCCCTGGGTGCAGCACGTTCACCCGGATATTCCTGCCCTTGAGTTCGTTGAGCCACCCGCGTGCGAATGCGTGCAACGCCGCCTTGCTCGCCGCATACACGCTGTAACCAGGAAAACCTTTCAACGAAGCAACTGACCCAGTCATGAAGATGGATCCGCCATCGTTGAACAGCGGCAACGCCTTCTGGACCGTAAACAGCGTGCCGCGCGTATTCAGGCCGAAGGTCGCGTCGAAATGCTGCTCGGTAATCTCGCCCAGTGGGACGGCTTCGCCCGTGCCAGCGCTCGCATACAGGATGTCGATCCTGCCCTTTTCCCGCTTGACCGTGTCGAACAGACGGTCGAGGTCGTCGAGATTGGCCGCGTCGCCGCGCACGCCGGTCACGTTCCGGCCGATCAGCTTGACGGCCTCGTCCAGCGCCTCCTGTCTCCGGCCCGTGATGAAAACATAGGCGCCTTCCTCAACGAACCGCTGGGCGCTCGCCAGCGCCATGCCGCTCGATCCACCCGTGATGACTGCAACCTTACCTTCAGGCTTTCCCATGACTGCTTCCCTTCCAGGCTTCCGCCTCTGATCGTTTGGGGACGCCCCCGAGAACCTCGACATAGGTCCGCCGGGGTCAGGCGTTGAGTGCGGAAAAGCGCACATCTGTGGTGCGAAAACGATCCGGGTCGATAATTGACGCCGGCCGCGATTATCGGAGGTTGCCGGTCCGAATTGGGCCGCGCTCATCGCTGGAAGCTATGATTTCAGCCAACACCGCTATACGATCCGTTAGATACGGGCTTTTGGAACGCGCACCGTGTGGTGCTGGATTGCACCATGATCGACTGGGATGACATTCGCTACTTTCTCGCCGTCGCGCGCGGCGGCTCGGTGCGGGCTGCCGCCAAAAATCTTGGAGTGAACCACGCGACCGTGCTGCGACGCATCGCCCAGCTTGAGGAACGCCTCGGGGCGCTCATGTTCGAAAAGCTGCCTGCGGGCTACCGCCTGACGGCTGCGGGCGAGGAGGTCCTCGAACTCGCAAAGCAGATGGAAGCGTCGTCGCTCAAACTGGAGACGCGCGTCTTGGGTCGGGACCAGAGCGTGCGCGGGCTCCTACGGGTGACGCTGGCGCCACCCCTCGCGACACACCTGCTCATGCCGGACCTCGCCGATTTCGCGGGTCTGCATCCGGACATCGAGATGGAAATCTTGTCGTCCGGCGAGCTGGCAAATCTGACCAACCGAGAGGCCGACGTCGCGATCCGCGTCGTTTACGACCGCAAGACCCTGCCGCTAAATCTTCACGGCCTGAAAGGACCGGAGGTGTTCGGCGGCGTCTACATGTCTCGCGATCGACTGGCCGCATGGCGTGCGGGCGCGCCTGATCCTGTCCGGTGGATCGTCATAAGCATTCATGGAATTCCGGATTGGGCCACCGAAGGTGAGGTTCGCGCCACGGGGGTTCCGTTCAGGACCACGGACGCCGAGACGCAGTTGGTTGCTGTACGGCAAGGTCTCGGGATCACGACACTGCCGTGCTTCATCGGAGATACGGACCCTGTGCTGGTGAGGGTGCCCGGCACCAATCTGCACATGTACGGAACGCTCTGGCTTCTCACCCAGGGGGAGACACGCAAGACGAAGCGCGTGCGGCTCTTCACGGAGTTCGCATCCCGCAGACTCGCCGCATACGCTCCGCTTTTCGCGGGGCAGTCTGTATCGCGCGACTGATCTGCAGCAGGTCGCCATCGACGCTTGCAATCGGCAAGTGCCTGCGAGCGCACACCCCGCAGCGTACGCATTGAAATTTCCGGAGTCACAGCACCGTGCCGGCCTCTCAAAGACTCAGGGACATCACGATCGGAGCAAGTCTCGGGAGGTGTTTGTTGCCTCATTGGCACTTAGCCGCCGGCCGGCGTTCGGCCTATGTCCGCCTTGCGCCACAAGCGGCCGATCAGAAATGGCCGCTTGGGCGAGAACAAAGGTCGAGTTTTGACGCGATTCGGCTCGCTATAAAGCGACGCGGAGGGCGGGATGGCGGAGGACTGTCATGCCCACGCCGCCGTCGGCGTCCCGGGACTGCCGCGGAAGTTCGGCGGCCCCGACTTTGCAAGGGGAAGCGTTTCAATTCGGAGATAATTTCATCAATGATCGAATCGCTGATTTACGGCAGTTCGAGGCGGGCGACCCGCCTCGAACGTGTCAGTGACTGGCAGCCTTTGCAGGGAGAACACGTATGACGAATTCCGAGGATAATCCGCCTCCCGCTGTCGGGGCCTATTGGATCAAGGAGGAAGATTATCCAGCGCTGGTGCAACTTCTCGACGATGGCGACAAGATGCCACCGAGCTGGAAAGAATGGCTGAAGATGGCCGAGGAAATGGAGCAAGGGCTCAAGGCCTATGGACACGTCGTGCTGCGTGTTTACATCGACCCCGCGACATTCCCAGACTGGTGCGCCGCCCATCGTACGATCCCGGGCAGCGCCGGACGCAGAAAGTTCGTCGCGGCTGCGGTAACCGAGAGATATGGCCGATAAGCCTGACCGGCATCGTCTGGGCGGGACGCCAGCCCAGCCTCGAACAGCACGTTCGGCCCGGCCTGCCCTTGAGGCTTGAATGCGTGCTAGTTGTTTCGTTGCGCGGTC
This sequence comes from Bradyrhizobium sp. SRL28, assembly GCF_018596315.1. Classification (GTDB taxonomy): domain Bacteria; phylum Pseudomonadota; class Alphaproteobacteria; order Rhizobiales; family Xanthobacteraceae; genus Bradyrhizobium. Next base: position 126,220 of record NZ_JAHEAG010000016.1, read on the forward strand.
CAATATCCCGAGCAGCGCCCACCTCCAGCGTGACCGCTCCAGGTCCCGCGGCCGGCGTCTCGCGTTAACCTCCCCGACCCTGATGCGTATTTGTCGTGGACCGTCACCGACGCGCGAACCGCGCCCGATTTTCCGACATACCCGCTAAACTTCACCAGATTGGGATGCGTCACGACGCCGTCGTTTATGCTCACTGAAAAATTGTAGGTCGGATCGCAGCTTCCGCGTTGTGTAACGAAGACGAGATTCCAGGGACCGTCATAAGACGTTCGGGCTTCGGCAGCCGTCGCCAGGGTAAGGCAGGCACAGCCAATGACATTCGCGATCAGTCGCTTGTTCATTATCTTCTCCTCCAGAGGAATTGGTTGACGTTCAGTGAGGCAGCAGCAGTCGTAGGGTTGGGAATTGTTAGCTCCTCTTGGTCAATCGTAGCTGTTCGTTCTTTCACCTTGCATTCCAAGAGCCAGCGCGCATTTCGGCCGCCCTCGCCGGCGGCGGTGTTCCGTCGACATGTTGGGTTGATCTCGCCGACTCTGGATTTATCTCGGTCGTAACCGCGCTACTTACGAAGCGATCCTGCGCAGGTTTGGCCGTCAGTTCGACCAACGCGGGGCTGCCCGGCTGAGCAACCATATCGGTGGTGACCAGATTGGTCAGTCGTAATTCGTCCCGAGACAGTTCATGCAGATCTTCCCACGGCGGCACGTTCAGCGACAGCGACAGCAGATCACCCGTGCCGCCCATGTCGAAGGTGTATTTGGCGAGACGCCCGATATCGCGTTCCACGATCATCAGATCATCTGCGCTGTAGGTCGCGGCCCTCGCGTCATTGGCGCGGTCACCCATCCAGATCTGATGTACCCGAACATGGGCAGTCTCGGGCACGTAACGCGCCGTGCCCGACAGAAGCAGGAACACGCACATTGATTCGCAATAGGCCACGGGCGCCATGTTGGCAGGAGTGCTCTGCGCGGTATTGGTCTGAACGCTGATGCCGACAGTGGTCAGCGCCCCGAGACTGCGCCAGCGCCGTCCAAGCGCGATCGCGTCGTTGACCGAACCGCCGCTTGAATTCAGCACGATGGTTACGCCGCCGAGGTGTCGGCCGCGCGCGAATTCATCAAATTCCCTTGGACTATCGGCGGTTACGATACCGGCAGCGCTGACCCAGCCCCGGCAATTCGGCTGGCAATCGACCCAGGTGAACTTCATCGGCAGTTTGCGTGTTTCGAGGGCGGCGCCGGCATGTACTGAACCGCTCAGCATAGCCACCAATGCGATGCAGAGGCCGGCGCCAACGAGCAGCATCCAACCTCGGATTTCCGCCCAACGAGCACGATCAGAGGCTCGATCGGAGATGCGGGCGCGCTCCGAGGTTTCGGCCCTCAAGCTTGTCGCCAGGCGGATCGAGAGCGAAGCGACAAACAGGAACATCGGTATCACGAACATGGTGGCGTAACCTCGGCCGACTAATGGGTTGGGTTAGCCGCATCGCGACGGCGCACATACACCGGCGACAGCTGATGCGGCCCGGCCGGCGGTAGAGCTTGGGAATTGAATTTTAGCCAGGGCTGATGCTTGGCGCGCCATTTCGGGCCGGGGCCACGCATGTAGTGCAGTCCGGGCCGATAGCTGTCGCGCACGTCCATCATCAGGTTGCGAACCATGCTGGCGAAGTCGGAGGCTGACTTAGCCATCTTGCGAGCGAAGCCTGACAATGCGGTCGGATCTATGATTCTCATGGCTGAACTCCTCCTGTTGTCCTGCCGCTCGACACTTCGGCAGACAACCCAAGTGTAGTCACGAGAAATGGACCAAAACCATTGCGCCGAGGTCGATCTCGTACGGTACATTGGCTGAGATGGGCATACCTAGGTTTAGGGTGTGCCTACCTGGGCTTTGCAACCGATGGGAACGTCGCACCTCGTTCGAGCGACATCGGCCGCTCAGCCGGGTGACGGCGTTTGTCCTCCAGGTGCACTCGCGAGTTCGCAAGGACCCTGACAAGCGACAAGTCAAATCTGCCGGCTTATCATTGGGCAGTTTTCAGGCTTTAGCTCATTTGCTGCGCTGAAGAATTGGTCGATATCGGAGGTGTAGCGGACATACGAAACCGGCAACACTCCGGTTATTTATGGGTCGCCTTAAACCAACGGATAATAGGCTCCATCCGATTTCGTAGTGTGAGCCTACCTCGGTACTGGGTGGCCATCCCGCGTGCAATAGCTTCAGACGTCGCTGGGTGATACGGATCAAAGTCGATGTATGAAGATTGAATGCAATGCAACGGAACCGAACCCGCGAGCCGGCAGTTGCAAGACAGGGTCGGCGGCGTAGCGCCCGCCGGCCTTTCTCTTGATTAAGCAGCGAACTGAGCTTCTCGACGTTGCGGTGATTTTGTGCCGTCACCTCGCGCGACGTTCATGATCAACGACGAAGGCATCCCTCCGCAGCGCCCTGCCGACGCGCCTGGTTCAGCGATTTGTTGCAAAACTGGAGCCTCTCGGGAAGGCCTACGCCAAGCAGCACATGCTCAAGCCACCCGACGTGTCGCGGCGCCTGAATGCCGACGGACTTCGCACGGGCGCATAAGTTGTTCAGCTGCACATTCGGCGGAATATCTCCCTCGGTGCGACTCACGCTGCTAATTCGTCAAGAGCGGCAAGGGCTTTTGCGCCGTAGACGGTCCCTGGTGCCCCATTCCACCGGTGCGGTAGATCGCCGGGGCGAGCGCCCCTTCGGGATTGGAGATATCGAAACCTCACCGCTCAGTCGGACAAGTGCGAAAGTCCCAGTGCGGCCCGCTGTGGGGTGCTTGGTCGGCTATGGGCGCTACCATGCGATGTCGAACCGAGCACCTCGACAGTCGCCGTGGCCCCCGCAACGAGCTCGTTTCGCTCAGCGCGGTCGAGCGCAATACGGACTGGGACACGCTGCGCCAGCCGCACCCAGTTGAAGGTCGGATTGACGTTGGCGAGAAGGGTGGCGCCTGCACTGCGATCGCGATCCTCGATACCAGCCGCGATGCTTTCGACCCTTCCGCGCAAGGTGTGATTGGTGCCCATTAGTCGCACGCTGACGGCATCGCCCAGGTGGATGCGCGGCAGCTTGGTTTCCTCGAAATAGCCCTGGACGTGCAATGTGTCTGAATCGAGCAGCGCCATCACGCCCTTTCCCGGGGTCAAATAGGTCCCCGGACGCAGCTCCATGTTGGTGACGACGCCATTGACGGAGGCTCGCACCTCGCTGCGCTCGAGGTTGAGTTTGGCTAGAGCAAGGTCCGCGGCGGCCTGGTCATGGGCAGCCTGGGCCGAACCCTGCGTGGCGACGATCTGGTCCATCTTCTGCTTGGATACGACGACGCCGGGCGTCAGCGCGCTGTAGCGCGTCAGGTCGGCGTTGGCCTGCTCAAGCGTGGCGCCCTTGCCCAGCAACACCGCCTCGGCTTGCTTCAGCGCGATCTCATACCGCGCGCGATCGATCCGGAACAGGACGTCGCCGCGCTGGACTTGCTGGTTGTCCTTGACGAGCACATCGGTAACGAAGCCGGAGACATCAGGAGCGATCGGAACCACTTCGGCGCGAACGTGACCATCACGGGTCCAGGGCGCTTCAAAATAGTAATCCCACAATTTGTAGCCGGCCCAGAGCGCGGCAAGCGCCATGACACCGGTCAGCGAAAAGCGGCGCAGCAAATTCAGAAGGGCTTTCATGACACCAACTCCTTGGAGACGACGTTCGGCAGGGGCGCGGCATTATCGCGGGATTCTCGATCCCGGCGGCGCTTGGCGATTTCGAAGCCGTGCATGCCGGTCTGCCATTGCAGGCCAACAATTGTCCCCTTTACAGGCTGTAGCAAAAAGAGTGCCGCAAGCCCGGTTACGGGCACCCAGATCAGCAATTGAAGCCAGACGGGAGGTGAATAGGCCATCTCGACGGCAAGAAGCGCCGGCACGACAAGATGGCCAACGACAGCGATCACAAGATAGGCCGGAAGGTCGTCTGCGCGTTGCGGTGTGTAATCCTCGCCGCAAACCTCGCAGCTGTCGACCACCTTCAGAAAGCGGCCGAACAGATGACCTTGACCGCAGTTCGGGCACTTCATCGTGAACCCGCGCCATAAGGCTTTCGAGAACGAAACAGGGACGTTCATGAGAAAAACTCCTTCGAAGCGAAGACGAGGCTGGTGACGATGCAGACATAAAGCGCGAAATCGAACAGTGCAGGATGCCAGACATGGCGATAGAGGCCGTTCCGCCCCATCACCTTGCTCACTCCGCGGGCGAGGACATAGGCAAGCACGCTCCAGAGCAGGAGGCTCGGAACGATGACGCCGAACAGATCAAGTTCGTATTTCATGCGGCAACTGTCCTGTGTTCGATTTCTCGTGGTTGATAGGCCGGCGATTCCGGGAAAAGCCCGGCGCGAACCCCGGCGAGGCCCATGAGCACCTGATCGCGCGACTCGCCCGACGACTCCTGCAACGTAGATGCGATCGTGTCGTCGAGCTGTCCCACCAGGTCATCGGGAAGCGGGCCGGTCGTGTGGATCCTGCAAATCGGGGCAAGACGGGCGAAGAATGCTTCGATTGCCGCCCTCGCGCGGCGGGACAGGCCAAGGCTCGCCCGCCTGACGTCGATGATGCTCAAAGCCGTCCGCAGTTGACGAAGATTGGCGGCGTCGCTCCTTGCCTCGGCGGGAACCACGGTAATCCGCGTGGCCAGCAGGGCCAGGCGATGCTGCATGAGGCTGGCAATCGCAAAACGATCCTGGTCCGACCTGCGTTCGGCAACCGCAGCAAGCGTTGTCCAATTGCTTCGGAGCAATCGGCTTGCGATCCACCCAGCCCCGAGCAGGCGAACGATGCCGCAGATCACGCCGGTAAGCGCGACCCCGAACATCAGCGCTACGCTGGAATTGGCATAGGACGAGAAATCGGCCGAGTAGGTCTCAGTCAGCGCCAATTGTACCGAGAAGTAGATGGCAAGCATTGCGCCAACGCGCGCGGTCGCGGGCCGCGCCGCCATCCAGCCGAACAGCACGAAAATCGGCGTCAGCGCGGCAATCAACATCTCAAAGGCCGTTATCCGTGGCAGCACGCCAAACAAGTAGATTCCGTGTACCGCGATGACGATGAGGAATAGCCCGTAGAAATTGCGGAATGTCGGGAGGGGGTCGTCGACGCCGGCAAGCAGACTGCCGACGACCGCGGCGAACAGCGGAGCGGCCACGCCGTCAGGCCAGCCGGCCGCGATCGGGAAGGCGCAGCAACCCAGCACGGCAAGGGCAACGGACGCAGCCGCCAGGAGCGCGGACCCGTGATCCCGGTGCGGAACGACCATGGTCAACGTGTCAGGTTTGAAGACCAGCGGAAGCTGCTCCGGATGGCGACCATCGGCGATCGCCTCGCGCAGAAGCCGGCAACCGTGCATGACGTCGACGAGATTGCGCAGCCGAATGACGAGACCGGCGACCTTGATGTCTGTCCAGCCGGCATCCACGTCCAGCGCCGGCTGGACTTCATCAAGCGCTGTGCGCAACGCATCCGTTTCCTGTTCATCGTGACCGCCCTCTTCGAGCCACCGCGCGATCCTTGCGCCGATTGCGGCAACGCGCTCTGACGCCTCTCCGTCCGAGTTGAGCGCGAGCTTGCGGTCCTCGAGCGATCCGAGCAGAGGAAGTAGCGACAGCATATGTTGTCGCAGACGCTGCAACCCTTGCGCAATATTCGTGGAAGCGGCGACCTCATAGCCGAGATGCCGCCCAAGCTGGTCGATTTCGGAAGCCGCGGCCGCAAGCCGGATGCGTTCGTTGTCACGATCCTGATCGCTGCCATGGCCGGCGAGGACATCCACGCCAAGCCGGCGTGCAGCGCCGAGCCAGGCATCCGCTTGCGTGGTGACTGCAGAGGCGACGCTCCGTGGCAGGACGACCATGGCAACGACACTCGCACAGATAATTCCGAGCGTGATTTCCTGCACGCGGGCGACCACGATGTCGAAAGCCGCCTGCGGCACCGAGACGATAGGAAACCCGAGCAGCGCCACGGTGTAACCGGCCAGCATGAAGACGTAGCTGCGCGGTGTGCCGTCGATCAGCGAGAGGTAGAGACAAATGCCGACCCACAGCGCGATGCCGAGGCTGAGCAATTCCGACGCATTGACAAGGTTCGGCACCAGGACGATCGTCCCTGCTGCGCCGATCAGCGTTCCCAGGATGCGATAGACGGCTTTCGAGTAGGTCGCCCCGGTGAACAGGTTGGCGGTGATGTAGACCGAAGCCATCGCCCAATAGGGTCGAGGCATATCCAGCAGGAGCGCGATCGAGAATGCCAGCATTGCCGCTGCAAACGTCTTCAGCGCAAAGACGAGGGCGGCATGTCGATCCCAGAATGAGAAAGGTTGGTTCATGGCAGCCCCTCACCCGAGATAGCCGGAAATGCCGTCCCACAACAACTTCAATGCCGTCACGACCAGCAATCCGTAGCAGGCCCGATAAATTTGGCGCTGGTCCAGCCTGCCGTGAAGCCCCCAGCCCAGCCATACACCGGCGGGGATGGCGAGCAGGCAGACTGCCATCACGATCCAGACGTTGCCGGCCGGTCTCACCAGCAGCAGCCACGGCACCGCCTTGGTGGCGTTGCCGACGGTGAAGAACATGCTCGTCGTTCCGGCATAGACTTCCTTGCTGAGGCCGAGCGGCAGCAGGTACATCGCCAGCGGCGGTCCGCCGGAATGCGCCACCATGGTGGTGACTCCCGAGGCGAGACCGGCAGCGACCGCCTTCGGCGACGACCGTGGACGAACCGTCACGTCAGAGCCTCCGACGAGCCATAGCGCAACAAAGATCAAGGTGATCACCGCCATCACGATCGCGACGGCACGATGGTCCATGACGCGGAACAGCAGATAACCGAGCCCGATGCCGAGCACGAGCCCGGGCAACAGCAGCGCAAGGTCCGGCTTCGACCACGTCGAGGGCTTCCAGTAGCGCAGGGCATAGACATCCATTGCGATGAACAATGGCGCCAGAAGACCGCCGGCCGTCACCGGGTCCATCACGAACGACAGCAACGGAATGCCGACAATGGAGAACCCGCCGCCGAACGCGCCCTTCATGAAGCAGATCAGGAACACGCCGGCAAAAGCGACCAGGACCGTGGTGACCGTTAGCTCCATGGGATCGACTCTGCAGCTGACGTACGTCCTCTTGCGCGCGGGCCGACCGCGGTCTGGAGCGCAGTCGAGGAGGTAATCATCATATCCTCGCCAAGTTCGGAAGCGTCCATGAAGCCGTGGACCGCCGCTTCAATCTGGGAACGCGCGAGGCCAATGTCTCGCAACGCGCGATCGTCGAGCTCCCGAAGCCATTCAATGGCCGCACGACGGGCGACATGGCGCTCGATGCTATCCAGACAGGCGCTGAAAAGTCGGGAGAATGTGCCGGTTCTCCCGGTGGCCGCCGATGCAATGCTGGCTGCTGCAAACATTTTTGATCTCCTATGGTTGGCTCGCGGAACTGCGGCGCGATCGGTTGGATGCCGTGAACGAGAAGGGCTTGAGGCCGTGACACGCACCTTCGAAAGAGAGTTCATGGGCGCTGGACCCCTGCGGCGACCTCGGCGACGAAGCTATAGCCGCGTCCGGGAACATTGATAATGAATCGATTCCCGTCTCGTCCGTCGCGCAGCGTCCGACGCAATGCGGAAACATGGACAGTGAGATTGGCTGGCTCGACAAAGATATTGGGCCAAACGCGAGCCAATAATTCTTGCTTGGTGATCAACTCGCCGGGGCGTTCCAGCAAGGCAACAAGGATTTCCAGAGCACGGCTTCCCAACTGGACTGGCTTATCGCGCTCCAGCAGTAGAAACTGTGACGGGATCAAGCGAAACGGTCCGAACGAAATTTCGGTCGGCCCGACACGGTCTGGCCCGGTTGCTAGCTTGGGGAATTGCTGGTCCGCATGCGGACTTCGGTCTGCCTGCATTGTCCGAACTGCGGGCTTTGGATGAAGTTGTACCAACGCCGGCCGGGACAGATGCCGGTATGCCTCACTCAATGCTGATGCGCGCATGATAACCTCGCCTGCCATTGGAAGAGCGGCAGCAGAAATCGATCTCGTGCAGCGCAATTTGATGGATTTGGGGCTGGCGAGCTATTGCACGCGGGTTGCACGCAACCGATCAACAGGGCTGTCCCGTGTAAACCTAAATTTACGGGCCACGGCGCGTGCGGCCCTCGACGCGGAAACAACGACCTGACTATTGGATCCAAGCGATTAGCGATCGCGCGGGGATCAAGATTACGTCTTGTCAAGCACCAGCTTGAGCTTGTCGATCATTCGGCCCAGTTCCGGCAGTGAACCCGCTTTCATCTTCTGCATCGCCCGGCTGCGGTGTACCTTCACCGTGGCTTCGGCAATGCCGATATCGTGGGCAATCTGCTTGCTGAGACGGCCGCGGGCGACCTGAATCATGATCTCGCGCTCCCTGGGGCTGAGCGAGGCGAAACGCTCCTTCAGGCCGACCAAATCCTTCTCGTTTTCACGGCGTGCGCGATCGCGAGATAGGCCGAGTTGAATGGCATCGAGGAGATCCTGATCGCGGAACGGTTTGGTCAAGAACTCGATGGCACCTCCCTTCATTGCTTGCACGGACATCGGGATGTCGCCGTGCCCCGTGACGAAGATAATTGGGATATCCCTGTTTTCGGCAGCAAGCTCTTTCTGCAAATCTAGACCGCTTTGCCCAGGCAACCTGACGTCCAACACCAGACACGTGGGCCCGTCTGGTGGATTGGACTTAAGAAAGTCGGTGATAGAGGCAAACAGCTGGACGTCGTGATTGAGCGACCGCAACAACCGTCCAACCGAGGCGCGAACGTCCGGATCGTCGTCTATGACCAAGACCGTAGAGTTGGCGTCAGACATCGCTGCTGCTCGAACTAAAGGATCGTAGAACTTGGGCCGTTGTGTTGGTTCGCAGGTTCGGCCACTTAGTTCTAGTTCCAATCCCTTTACCTGAACAGCCCCATTCTCCTGCAGAGGCGGCGCGCGTACATCATAATTTATACGCAATGACACGGCCTGGCGATTCTCCTTGGCCCGCTGTCGCTTGTGTCGGTCGACTCTTGGTGGGAACTCAATCTACGGTTGGTCCGATAGCGCGCTGGCGGAATCTTGCTCAACCCGCACGACTTGCTTGGCGATTGTTAAAATCTGCAGTGACGCTGGTCAGGCCACCGACAGCGGTCCTGTGAGAGCTGTTGGTGCGGGATGTCGGAGGACTTCATGTTTGTCCTCAACTGGTGGAGGATATCGTCTCAGTTCTTTACGATGCCCGCGCCCTAAGCCCTACCAATTAGGTCACGTCGCCTCGCGTTCAGCCCGAGCTGCTGCCCGAGCCAACGCTTTAGCAGCATCGTCACGAGAAGCTTTCTCAGCTCGCCGTTCGTATTCGTCGGCAAGCGCTTTAAGCTGACTTGCAATCACATTGTCGGTCATGGTTTGCGCAGCGCCGAGCAGAGTCCGCGCTGTCTTCAGATATTGCTGGCCTCGTTGTGAGATCTGGAACGTCATAACGCCCTCGCGATTCGCTGAGTTGAAGATGAAGGAACTTTCAGCCAGCCCACCCAATTGAGATCGCGTTCGTGGCGCACTCTGAAACGGTCGACGCACTTCCTGGAGCAAAGCGAGGTTCCCCACGAGTAGTGGCGGACCAGTCCAAACTTGCCATCGCAAACTGCACATCCCGTGGCTTTGCGAGATCCAAGGCTGTCGGAGTGGTTGGGCATTGTTGCTTCTCCTCTATCGCAGTATTGCCGACCCGAGCAGCCTAGGACGATCGCGACCGGTAGCTCCATTGAGCGCAGGTCGACGCCGGCCCTCCAGAGGAGCCACAGCACGATACGAAGGTTTACTGGCTGGCTTTGGTCCTGGAGATCGTCAGGCGATGATCCAAGCGATCTCGTTCATCCCTACCGGAAAGCTAAATGACGAGCCACGACTCGTCAGCTCGTACGATTGTAGGTCTAAGGTAAGCCAAAGCTTAGGGGCACCGGCATTGCCGCCGGTGGTATTCTTGAGTCACGTCAACAATCCCATGCGGAGCGACGGCAGTGTTGGCTGCCTTCATAGCGAATCCGAACTAACTGGCACAGGCTGCATGATGAAAACGGTATTGGTGTCAGTGGTTGAAGACGATCGGTTCTTTCGTGAGTCGATGCAAAGACTCATGAGGTCACTGGGCTATATGGTTGACGCATTTTCATCGCCAGGGGAGTTTCTTGTGTCGCCTCGTCTCGGCGAAACAGCATGCTTGATCGCTGACGTACACATGCCTGCGATGACCGGACTCGAACTCCATCGACACCTGGTCGAGAGGGGGCACCAGATTCCCACAATCCTCGTCACCGCCTATCCCAATGACGCTGACCGCGCCCGCGCCCTTGGCGACGGAGCCCTGTGTTATCTTGCCAAGCCGATCGATGAACAACATCTATCGCAGTGCCTTCGCACCGCTCTCACTTCTGGAAGTCCTCAGAAGGACGGCTCATGACTTTATTTCTACGCCGGGCAGAATGAACTGGAATACGGCGCCGCGAGGCGCGTTCGCATCCGCCCACAGCCGGCCCCCGTGGGCATTGACGATCGATCGGCAGATCGACAGCCCCAATCCCGTTCCATTCGACTTCGTGGTGTGGAAGGCCTCGAAAAGGCGATCCACATGCGCCGGATCGATGCCCGGGCCGGAATCACGCACGACGACGAGGGCGCCGGCAAGATCCTGTTCGGTGCTGACCAGTAACTCTCGGACCCCTGTCTCAACCGAACCCATCGCTTCGACCGCATTCAAAATCAGATTCATGACCACCTGCTGCACTTGTACACGATCGCCGTGAACGAGAGACAATCGGTCCGCGAACCGGGTCTGAACGGTGACGTCGTGGGCGCTGATCGCGCTTCGTGCCAACACGATCACTTCGGATATCGCAGCATTAAGATCGAAATGGTGCTTTCGCGGAGGTGCCTTCCTGATCTGGTCACGGATTCGACCAATGATGTTTCCGGCTCGATCGGTATCGTCCACTACGCAGCCGAGCGCCTCCGTAACCTCACGCAGATCCGGCGGCTTCCTGTCCAGGAAGTTCATGGCCGCGCGAGCGTTGTTGCGTGCGCTGGCGATCGGCTGCGTGATTTCGTGCGACAGTGAGGCAGCCAGCTCCCCCATGATGCTCACGCGGTTCACGTGGGCGAAATCGGACTGCAACTGCTGCAATCGCTCCAGCGCGCGCGTGCGATCCTCGATGTCAGTCAGCAGCACATACCAGCGCAAAATACGGCCGGAGTCGTCGCGAACAGGGACGCCTCGGTTGTCGAACCACCGGTATTCTCCGTCGAAACGCCGCAGGCGTTGTTCGATTCGGTATGGAGTCCCGGAAGCGATCGATTTCGCAAAAACCTCGGCGACATGGGGAAGGTCTTCACTGTGTATGGTTCCGTTGGTGCCCCAGTTCTTCAGCTCCTCCAACGACTGGCCACAATAGTCGAGGATTTGCCGATTGACGTTTTCAACGTCGCCGTTCGGGGCCAGGACTCCAACGAGGCCGGGGATCCCGTCAAGGGCCGAGCGCAGGCTCCGCTCGCTTTCGCGCAGCGCATCCTCCGCGCGAATGATCGCGGTCGCGTCCGTTCCGGTGCCGCGATAGCCGAGAAATTCGCCGTTCGTGTCAAATACGGGCTTGCCACTGGCTTTCACATACATCGGGGAGCCGTCGCCGCCAGCGGCGAGGTATACGAAGTCACGGAACGGCTCGCGTGAATCCATAGTGGCCCGGATAACCCGCCATTTTTCCGGTTCGGCTTCAAGGTCAAGGGCACGCTCCCAGGCTGCGGTGCCAAGTCGACCGGACGGGCTGGACCCGAACGCATTGCCGGTCAACCGCGTCAATTTGTGGTCTGGACCCATCTCCCAAAGCCAATCGGACGCCGTTTCGGCATAATCGCGGAACCGCTCTTCGCTCTCACGCAATGCGTTCTCGGCGCGCTTACGCTCGGTCAAGTCGAGCACGAACGCGACGCCCTCGTTGCCACCCCTTTTGAACAGCGCGGCGCCGATCAGCACGGGAACGCGACTGCCGTCTTTCCGGAAATACTCCTTCTCGAACGGCTGAACGGTTCCGATTGAGTTCAGTTCCGCCTGGGTACGCAAGTCGCGTTCGCGCCATTCCGGCGGACTCAGTTCGGGCCAACGCATACGTCCCCTAATCAAGTCCTCTCGGTCGTATCCCAGGATACGGAGAAACGCATCATTGGCCTCAACGATTCGACCTTCAAGGTCGGCAACGAAAATCCCGATGATGTTGGAGTCTACCAGACGCTGAATCTTCCCTTCGCGATCCGCAAGGTCGCGATAGAGCCGGGTATTCTCCAGCGAGATCGCCGCTTGTGCCGCAAGCACCTTCAACAAGGTGACCCGGTCGGGCGTAAAAACGTGCGACGTCAAACTGTTTTCGAGATAGAGAATGCCGTTGAGTTTTCCCTGGTTGATCAATGGCAGACTAAGGATGGACCGGGCGCGGCTCCGAACCATGTAGGGATCGGACGAAAACGGGTTCTGAGACAATGCATCCCCGAGGATCACGCCCTCTCCTGTGCGCATTGTGTACCGAATAAGCGACTCCGGCACCGCACCTTCAGTACGCCTATTGCTCCTCCACGCATGCACGGCGACATCATTTCCGCTTGCGGTCGCTTCCGCGTCTATTTGCAGCTCGTCACCTTGCGGGACAATCAAGAGACCCCGCTCCGCACCGGCGTGCTGTAGCGCCGCCCGCATGAGCTTGTCGATGAGCTTTTCCAGGACGATCTCGCCTGACAGCGCTTGCGACACGTCGATCATCGTCGCAAGATGTTTCGTTGCTGCCTGGTTCTGAAGCGATAGCAGCGTCGTGATGGCGATGGCCGCGAGGCTCACAAGCGCGCGCAGGGCAGGCGAAGCGACCGCACCCAGATCGTGCGAAAGCAGATGTGCGGCTATTGTCAGCACGACGCACCCGCACGCGGCGATAATGATATCGTTGCGGCGGGTGGTTTTCGCGGCAAGCAGAATTGCGACGACGTAGAGCACGGCGATGGCGCCCTCCAATGGAGTGAGGACGTCAACGAGAAAGACCGCAAGGGCGAGCATTGCTGAGGAGAGCCGCAGTGCGGTGTGACTCATGGATGAACTCGTGCTCTGATCATGTGCAACTATCGTGAATTGGCATTGTCGTCACTCCTGACGCTCCGGTCGGCGCTTCCGAATTCCGCTCGGCATGCGAGCCTCACAGGCGCCCGTTGGCTCAACTCCCTGCGGAAATCCTAGCGCATTTCCGAAGAAATGGCAGCCGTACGTTGACGTCGGCTGAGCCGGCGTACGCGTACTCCGCCCACCGTTTGCAACGATTTGGCATGATTTGTAGCGCTTCACTCGCCCGGAAGCGCGCCAGGTGGCAATTAGAGCGCGCAGATCGGCAGATAAAAAACATGGAGACTCTCATGACGACCGCTACCGCGCTCAAGCCTTCGGTTACACGGAAGCAGCTTCCGCCGCCGAACGGCGACTTCTATCAAATCACGGAGACATTGAGTGCCGATGAGCAAGCGCTCCTCAAGAAGGTACGCAACTTCATGGAGACGAAGGTTGCGCCCATCATCAACAAATACTGGGTTGAGGACGCTTTCCCGTTCGAGCTGATCGAACCGCTGAAGGAGCTCAATATCGGCGGCGTCGGCGTCGATGGCTACGGCTACAAACGTGCCAGCGACAAGTTCCACGGAATGCTGAGCATGGAGATGACCCGGGTCGACGCATCGTTCGCGACATTCTTTGGCGTCCACATCGGCCTTGCCATGGGCACGATCAATCTGTTGGGCTCCGAGGAGCAGAAGCAGAAGTGGCTTCCGCCAATGGCGCGCCTGGAGAAGATCGGATGCTTCGGCCTGACCGAGCCGCTTGTCGGCTCCGGGACCGGCGGGGGCCTCACCACGACAGCCAAGCGCGACGGCGGCACCTGGATCCTCAACGGCCAGAAGAAGTGGATCGGCAACGCGCCCTGGTGCGACGTGTCGATCATCTGGGCGCGCGACGTCGAGGACAACCAGGTCAAGGGCTTCATCGTCGAGAACAAGACGACACCCGGCTTCAGCGTCGAGAAGATCGAGAACAAGATGGCTCTCAAGGTGGTCCAGAACGGCTTGATCACCATGACCAACTGTCGGGTGCCGGAAGCGAACCGCCTGCAGAATGCCAATTCGTTCCGCGATACCGCGCACGTGCTGCGTCTGACCCGATCCGGGGTCGGCTGGATGGCGACTGGATTGCAGATGGGCGCTTATGAAGCCGCGCTCAAGTACACGCAGGAGCGCCTGCAGTTCGGCAAGCCGATCGCCGCATTCCAGCTGGTCCAGGATCTCATCGCCAGGATGCTCGGCAACGTGACAGCGTGCCAAGCGATGATGCTGCGCCTCGCCGAGATTGAGGAAGAAGGCAAACTGCTGGACCAGCATGCCTCGCTCGCCAAGGCATTCACGACGACGCGGATGCGCGAGACGGTTGCCTGGGCGCGTGAGGTGCACGGCGGCAACGGCATCATCGTCGACAACAATATCGGCCGCTTATTCGCCGACGCCGAGGCGCTCTATTCCTACGAGGGCACCTTCCAGATGCAGAACCTGATCGTCGGCAAGGCCGTCACCGGGTTCAGCGCCTTCGTGTGAGATCGCCGGCGGGCCGGCACGTCCATGCCGGCCCGCCAGTCAGTCAGGAGCAATCAACATGACATCGGCAACAGCAACAATTCCGCAATCACCCTCGGTTGCACCTACCGTTTCGTCAACGGCGACGTTGAGGCTCGCGAACGTTCTCTACGAGAAGCGTGGTGCGATCGCTTATGTGACCATCAACCGGCCCAAGGTGCTGAACGCCCTGAACGGGGCGACATGGCAGGAGCTGCGGACCGCCTTCGAGGATGCTCAGAACGACCCGGCCGTGCGCGGCGTCATCCTGACCGGTACGGGCGACAAAGCCTTCATCGCCGGCGCTGACATCGGCGACCTCGCGCAGGCCAGCGCAATCGATGCCGAACGATCCAGCCGTCACGGTCAGGCGGTGCTCGATCTCATCGAGAACCTCGGCAAGCCGGTGATAGCTGCGATCAACGGCTTTGCACTGGGCGGCGGTTGCGAGACGGCGATGGCCTGCACCATCCGCATCGCGGTGGAGCGCGCGAAGTTTGGCCAGCCAGAGGTGAAGCTGGGTTTGCTTCCCGGCGGCGGCGGCACCCAGCGGCTGCCCCGGCTGATCGGCAAGGGCCGCGCTCTCCAGCTCATTTTGTCGGGCGGACTCATCAACGCGCAGGAGGCCCACCGCATCGGGCTCGTCAACGAGGTCGTTCCCGCCGCTGAACTGATCCCGCGTTCGGAAGCCATCCTGAATGAGATCGTCGCCAACGCGCCCGTCGCCGTCAGATTTGCGCTCGACGCCGTCAACAAGGGAATGGAGGCGAGCCAGAGCGAAGGTCTCGCCCTCGAAGCCTCCTACTTCGGGCTGTGGGCCGGAACGGACGACAAGAAGGAAGGCACGTCGGCATTCCTCCAGAAGCGCCCGGCACAATTTCACGGTCGCTGACCTCGGTCGAAGCCCGGTCAGCGCGAGAGTCACACATCAACTCAGGAGCCATCAATGGCAAACGACAATATCTTCTCAGGACTGAAGGTCGTGGATCTGTCGAGCTTCATCGCGGGACCAAGCGCCGCCGTGATCCTGTCCGACTTCGGCGCCGACGTCATCAAGGTCGAGCCGCCGCACGGCGATCCGTGGCGACACGGGCATAAGACGCCGATCCAGCCGCAGGCGCAGGATGCCTATCAGTGGCACCTGGCCAACCGCAACAAGCGCAGCATTACGCTCGATCTCAAGTCACCAGGCGCACAGCAGGTCCTGTTCGAGCTCGTCAACTGGGCCGACGTGTTCATCGTCAATACGCCGCACCACGCGCGCAAGAAGCTCAAGCTCGAATACGACGACGTCGCGGGATGGAATCCGCGCCTGATCTACGCCGACCTCACCGGCTTCGGCGAAAAGGGCCCGGATGCCAATCTGCCCGGCTTCGACATCACTTCATACTGGGCACGCAGCGGTCTGCTATCGATGACGCGCGACGCCGGCGCACCTCCCACCTGGCCGGTGAGCGGCAGCGGCGACAATGCCACCGCTGTCGGCCTTTATTCGGCGATCGTCACCGCGCTCTATCGGCGCGAGCGGACCGGTAAAGGCACGTATGTCACGACGTCGCTGCTTGCCGAGGGCGTGTGGTCCGCGAGCGTATCCATTCAGGCAGCTCTCGCCGGCGCCAAGTTTCCAGCGATGCACGACCGCAAGCATCCGGCCAATGCCGCGATGAACGTCTATCGCGCTGCCGACGGAACCTGGTTCGTCCTCATCGTCACGCCGGACAAGTTTGCGGCCGTCGCGAATGCAATCGGCCGCCCGGACCTGCTGACCGATCCGCGCTTCTCCGAACCAGCGCAGCTTGTCGCGAACATGCCGCAGCTCACGGCCGTCTTTGACGAGGTGTTCGGCGCTCAGGCCATGCCGCATTGGCATTCGGTGTTTGCCGGCGTGAACGTCACCTTTGGCGAAGTCCGCGGACCGCAGGAGGTGATCGACGATCCGCAGCTGCGGGCGAACGAGATCGTCGTTCCGCTCGAAGGTGCGGGTGGCAAGCTGACTTCGACCATCAGCAGTCCGATCCAGGTGCATGGTGTCGCGAAGGTTACGGCCCGCCGCGCGCCGGGCCTGGGCGAGCATACCGAGGAGATTCTCGGCGAACTGGGCTTCGACGCCGGGAGCATCGAGAGCCTGCGCGAGGACGGTGTCATCCCGCAAGCAGGGAAACACGTGGCGGCATAGACGAAAGCCAAACACCAGCAAGGAAGCAACAATGAGTGTACGCGAGGCTACAAAACCAAGGGCGCCGTCGGCTGCGGACCGCTCCAGCAGGCTGTTTCTCCTCGACCTGAGCGGAGGACGTGTTCTCTCCGTGGATCCGGACGGGTCAAATCGCAGGATCATTGCGACTGGTTGCCCACATCCCGATGGCGTCGTCGTCGACGTCGCCGCCGGTCACGTCTACTGGACCAATATGGGCGCTCCCAGCTCGAACGATGGCTCGATCGAGCGCGCCGATCTCGATGGAAGGAACCGGAGGCTCATCGTGGCACCGGGCGGCACGTTCACGCCGAAACAGCTCCATCTCGATAAGGCGAACGGCAAGCTCTATTGGTCCGATCGCGAGGGCATGCGGGTCATGCGCGCGAACCTCGACGGCTCGCAGGTCGAAACCCTTGTCCAGACCGGAGAAAGCGAACGTGACCGCCGAGACCAGACACGATGGTGCGTTGGCATTGCCGTCGATCCCAAGCGGGGTCAGATCTACTGGACGCAAAAGGGCGGAGACAACGCCGGCGTCGGACGCATCCTGCGCGCCGGGATCGACATTCCGACGGGCGAGAACGCGACAAATCGCAGCGACGTCGAGATCTTCTTCGACAGCCTTCCCGAGCCGATCGATCTCGAGATCGATCTCGAGCATCGCATCCTGTACTGGACCGATCGCGGCAATCCCCCGCGCGGCAACACGGTGAACCGCGCGCCCATCGAAACGAAGCCCGCGCAGGATGTGCCGCAGATCGTGGTTTCGGACCTTATGGAAGGCATCGGAATCGCGCTGGATGTTCCAGGAAACCGCATGTTCGTGACCGATCTCGCCGGTTCGCTCTACGTCGCGAAGCTCGATGGAACGAACAAGCGGACGCTTCTCGCAGCCCAAGGCAACCTCACCGGCGTCGCCTACGCCGAAATCTAACACATGCATCGGAGAACAACATGACTGACATCAAGACCATTCGCCGTATCGCCATCGTCGGCACCGGCGTGATCGGAGCGAGCTGGACAGCGCAGTTTCTCGCCAAGGGACTGCAGGTCGTCGCAACTGACATCGCGCCCGGCGCGGAAATCGCATTGAGGAAGTTCGTGAAGGCAGCCTGGCCGGCGCTCGAACGGCTGGGCCTCTCACCTGGCGCATCTCAGTCGAACTTGAAGTTCACTGCCGACCTTGCAGAAGCGTTGGCGGGCGCCGATCTCGTCCAGGAGAACGGTCCCGAGCGGCTGGACTTCAAGCAGAAGCTCTACGGGCAGCTCGATGAGTTGCTGCCGCCCGACGTGATCATCGCGTCGAGCTCGTCCGGAATCAAAATGAGCGAAATCCAAACCGGCGCCGCATCTTATCCGGAGCGCTGCGTCATCGGCCATCCCTTCAATCCGCCGCACTTGATCCCGCTGGTTGAGGTGGTCGGCGGGACAAAGACCTCAGAAGAGACGATCAGGCGGACGATCGAGTTTTACAAGTCGATCGGGAAGAAGGCGATCCGAATCAACAAGGAAATGCCAGGCCATGTCGCCAATCGCCTGCAGGGCGCGCTGGCGCGCGAGGTCTATTACCTCATTGCCGAGGATGTGCTGAGTGCTTCCGACGTCGACGATGCGCTGTCCTGGGGACCTGGCCTGCGCTGGGGCATCATGGGCAACATGATGCTCAATCACCTCGCCGGCGGCCCAGGCGGCATCGAGCACTTCTTTCAGCAATTTGCCGGCCCGATGACGACTTCGTGGAAAACCTTCGGCTCACCGGTGCTCACCCCCGAGATCCAAAAGAAGCTCGTCGACAGCGTGCATGTCGAAGTCGGAGCACGAACCATCGAGGAACTTGAGGCCGAGAGGGACGAGATTCTGCTCGGCTTGCTGGAACTGCGCACCAAGCGTTCGGAGATCGTCTCGCGCTACAAGGTAGCAGCCGAGTAGCGGATGGTGGACCAATAAGCACAATGGTCCGAAGGCGTCAGTGCGTTGATCATTTTCGTTAAATGCCGGAAGGAAACACGGCCATGCCCACTATCACAACGCAGGATGGCGTCGAGATTTTCTACAAAGCTGGGAAAAGGGCAACCGATCGTGTTCAGCCATGGATGGCCGCTATCATCCGACGACTGGGACACGCAGATGCTGTTCTTCCTCAATCATGGGTACCGCGTCATCGCCCATGATCGACGTGGTCATGGCCGCTCCGCCCAAGTCGACGACGGACACGATATGGATCACTATGCCGACGATCTGGCGGCGCTGACGGCGCATCTGGATCTGAAGAGCACGATCCATGTCGGCCATTCTACGGGCGGGGGCGAGGTGGTGCGCTACCTTGCTCGACACGGCGAGGCCAGATCGGCGAAAGGCGTGCTTGTCGCTGCGGTGCCACCATTGATGGTAAAGACCCAAGCGAATCCGGGCGGACTGCCGAAGGACGTATTCGATGGTTTCCAAGTCCAGGCCGCGACCAATCGCTCGCAGTTCTACGGGGAACTCGCGGCCGGTCCGTTTTACGGCTACAATCGGCCGGGCGCCAAGCCTTCCGAGGCGGTGATCCAAAATTGGTGGCGGCAAGGTGTGATGGGCGGCGCAAAGGCGCACTATGACGGCATCGTCGCCTTCTCCCAGACCGACTTCACCGAAGATCTCAAGAAGATCGGCATCCCTGCCCTGGTGATGCACGGCGACGACGATCAGATCGTGCCGTACGCGGATTCGAGCCCATTGTCTGCAAAGCTACTGAAGAACGGTGTGCTGAAGACCTACAAGGGCTTCCCACACGGCATGCCAACGACAGAAGCGGTTACGATCAATGCCGACCTTCTGACATTCTTCCGAAGCTAGGCCAGCGGCGGCATCTTGCCACCTTCGTCCGCGTCGTAGCAGTAGCCAGGCGCCGACAGTACCTCCACAGGCATTTTAACGGGGCAGCCTCCGAGCGCGCGGCTGCCCCGCTGCGCTCGACCGAGCCGAACTCGTTGCGGGAGCCACCGCAAACGGTCGAGGTATTTAGAGCTTGGAAAGCCTTCCTCGCCATTAAGCCAAGGTTTAGGTGGCGCAACCATAGCCGTACCTCGAACGACCCGCGTGCAATGGAGGATAGATCGATCGGACTTTAAGTTTCTTCGCAAGAACTCGTACCTGCGGAGTTAAAATCATGCGGAGAATTGCTCTTCTAGTCGCTTCTGCCGTGGTCAATGCATCCACGATTCCCGCAGTCGCGTCTGAATGCATGTCAACAAAGGTCCTCGACGCCTCGCGTGCGCGCTGGGCGACGCTGCTTAGCCAACCAGCCAATGTCGACCAAGAGAAAATTTGTCGCGCCTATGCTACCTCATTCTATGAGTCCGTGACGCTGCGGCAGGCTGCAGCAAGGTGCGCCGACGGCGGGCGAAATCTCGCTCTGCTTGATTCCGAGATCAACGCCTTCAACGACCTGATATCGACGAAGTGCGGCGGTTGACCCCACTTCTTACCGGTAATAGCAATGGATAGGTGCAGAAATGGTCCTCTTCCCGCTCATGACTGGCTGGATATGGCTCCACATCTTTACAGCGTCATCGTTTTTATCCTTCGCTCGGCCGGTCCAGGAGACCTGGCACGGCCACATCTCGATGCGACCTGGTCAACTTGAGGGAGATTGAACATGACCCAGGTATATTTCCACTGCACTAACGCAAAGACGGTTTTGGTCGATCACTACGGCGCCGTAGTAGACGATCTCGCTGAGGCGCGCGATCACGCGGCCAAGGTCGTACGATCCCTCACTGCAACGCGCGGTCCCGAAGATTGGCGCAATTGGGTCCTGCACGTCAACGACGACCTCGGCGAAGAACTCTTCGTTGTCCCCTTCGCTTTTGTGCTCGGCAAGCCGCATTAGTGGCCGCCAAAGCCCGAGGTCCCGTGACCGATGCTGCCGCTTGGCCGATCCGAGTTTTATATCAAAGGACGACGGAGGGATTCCCATGAACGAGTTACTGACGAAGGTTCTCGACGCTCACGGTGGCCTGGATCGTTGGCGCAGATATAACAAGGTTGAGGCCAACATTGTCAGCGGTGGCGGCTTGTTTGCGTTGAAGGGCATTTTGCAAGATGCAAATCCGCGTCGCATGACCGTGTGGCTGCACGAGGAGCGGTCGTCCGTCACACCCTATGGAGCAGCCGATCAGTGCACAATGTTCACACCAGACCGCATCGCCATCGAGAAACTCGATGGGACTGTTGTCGCCGAGCGGCACGCACCCCGGGATTCGTTTGCCGGACATCAGATGCACACGCCCTGGGACGCTTTGCATCGCGCCTATTTCAACGGCGAAGCGCTATGGACCTATCTCGCCACGCCTTTTGCCTTCGCGATGGAGCATTTCAAGGTCGAGGAAACTGCGCCTTGGCAGGAGGGAAAGGAAACCTGGCGGGTGTTGCGTGTCTATTTTCCTGGTTCGATCGAGACACACTGCCAAGTCCAGGATTTCTTCTTCGACGAACAGTACACGCTTCGCCGCCACGACTACAGTGTCAACATCGCCGGTGGGTTTCCCGCTGCGCAGCTGATGCTGGGATATACCGAGGCAAACGGGTTGCGATTGCCGAGCAAGCGGCGCGCCTACGTCCGAGGCCCCGATCGGCGTCCGGTATTGGATATGCTTATGGTATCGATCGACATAAGCGACGTTTCCTTCTTTTAGGGCGGCACTTAGGAAATCTCGGCCGACGGATGTCGTGCGGGCTTTCCCGGAGTTCGTCCTCGACGACCGGGGAGTCAGGCGATTTACTTGGTGCAAAGCAACGAGTTGAACCGCCTCTACGACAGAAGGTCGGGGTCATTTGGCTCAGCGTCAATCGAAGCGAGAGTTGAACTGCACATTCATTACGACCTGGTCGACGCATTAGCATCCGCATTTGCCACGATTTGCCGGGATTTAGATCGCTTCACTCGCTCCGACGCTCCTACTCTCATAGCTTGGATCGCGGAGATAAGAGCTTCGCATGTGTTTGGTACCCCGGCGCGCTTCCGTTCCCTGCGTCCCACGCCGGGCTTGCCTGCGGCCGGTCCTTTTCCCCCGGAGGACCGGCCGCCCCCCTTCCCGGAGGGTGATGACGGCGTGACAGGATTGACATGAGCTCTTCAAATCCCGAGCGCGGAAAGTCCTGATCGTTGTTAATGGAGACTGCCATGACTGAACATGTCAAAAGAGAGATTTCCGACGGCGTAATGACGCTGACCTTGCAGCGTCCGGAGAAGAAAAATGCGCTCAGCGGAGCGATGTATGACGCATTGTCGGATGCAGTTCGACAAGCCGACGTAGATGCGTCTGTCCGCGTGGTCTTGTTCCAGGGCGATGGTGACAGCTTCACTGCCGGAAATGACCTAGCGGACTTCGCACACCAGGCCGGCGCCGAAAATTCGGCTGAGAGTCCCGTCCATCGCTTCATCGAAGCAATCATCAATGCGAGCAAGCCCCTGGTCGCCGCCGTACATGGCAATGCTGTCGGCATCGGCACGACCATGCTTTTGCATTTTGATCTGGTCTATCTCGCTGACAATGCGCGGCTGATCACGCCGTTCGTCAGGCTCGCGCTGGTTCCGGAAGCGGCTTCGAGCAGGCTTTTACCGCTACGGATCGGTCACGTACGCGCCTACGCCATGCTTGCGCTGGGCGAGCCGATGGAAGCGGCCGCGGCACTCGCTTGCGGCCTGGCGAATGGCGTAGTGCCGCAGGGCGAGCTTCGCAAGAAGGCACGTGACGCAGCGCTCGCACTGTCCAAATTGCCCGGCGGCTCCCTTAGCCAATCCAAGCGACTGATGCGTGATCTTCAGCGAATCACGGCACAAGCCGCTGAAGAAGAGCAATTGTTCAAGGAGCGGCTGAAGACTGCGGAGGCACGCGAGGCGTTTGCCGCGTTCGCCGAACGCAGGCCCCCCAATTTCGCGAAGTTACCCATCTGACGTTGCCGTTTCGCTGCTCAACCGCCTGAACGGCACAGCGAAGACTGACTGCGAGGCATAGCCCCGCGCCGCTGCGACCGACCCGACCGCTGCGCCAGAGTCACGCCTGCTCGAGCCCTGTTGGCTAAGCCAAGGTCGCATTTTGGGCTGCGATCGTCGGGCTGTTGCTGATCAGTCTGATGCGGGCAGCGCCGGCAGGACCACTCACACCGGCACCGGCGAAATGGTAAAAGGCCTTCCCGCCCTGGCCGCCGTCAGGATCGCTTTCGGTGACAAGAGCGCCCCGCACAATTGGCTGTGGCGCACATTTTTATTGCAGCAATCTCTCTACACCTGCGTGTCGACGTACTTCCACCAGTTACATGGGGCTGGAACAAATTCGGAGACCTATCATGATCCTGGGTATGAGCTTGGCGACGTTCACAATGGTCCACGTTATCATCAGCCTGATTGCAATCGTGGCAGGCCTGATCGTGATGTTCGGGATGCTCGGCTCGAAGCGGATGCCGGGGCTGAACCGCGATCTTTCTTGCATTCACCATCCTGACCAGTGCTTCAGGGTTTCTGTTCTCACCATCGCTGTTCGAGAAGCTATCGCCGGGCCATATCATCGGCATTCTCTCGCTGGTACTGCTGGCGATCGCCTGTTTTGCGCTTTACGGCATGAAGCTCGCCGGTGCCTGGCGCTGGATCTACGCCCTCACCGCGTTGGTCTCACTCTATCTCAACATGTTCGTGCTGGTGATTCAGTCGTTCCTGAACCTGCCGACGCTGCGTGCGCTGGTGCCAAGCTCCGTGGTCCAGGGCATCGTGCTGGCATTCTTCGTCGTCGTGATCATCGGCGTGATCCGACGATACCGGCCGATCCTCACGTCGCAACTTTGCGCGGAACAACAAGCCTGGCCTTCGTAATCTGAACAACGTCGCCGCGCTGGTTTATCGTCCGGCTGAGGAGAACTATGGTGCCCCGATCAGGCCGCGAGCGCGATGGCGTGACTTCAACGACTTCGCTCTTAACATGGAGTACGTCGCCGGGACGGGTCGGTGCCGGCCAGTTCAACTCTCCCCCGGCGCCGACGAACCCGCCGGCGAGTGGCGGACCACTCTCGACATTCAGACGCATCGTGATCGCGGCGGTGTGCCAACCGCTCGCTGCCAAGCCCTTGAAGAACGTGCGCTCAGCGGCATGCTCGTCCGTATGAAAGGGCTGCGGATCGAATTGATTGGCGAATGCCTTGATCTGCGCTTCGTCAAGCCTATGCTCCCCGCTGGTAAAGCGTTGTCCGACATGAAGATCTTCAAGGTACAGTTGGTCTGACCGCGTTTTCGTTGCAGCCTCGCTGTTCACTTGAACCATGGTCATGTCTACCTCCTCTGGTTTGACGCTGCTGACGGTCATTTCCGGCTGGTTTCGCCCGCTACACCATTGCTCAGGCTGCGAGGCTGGAATTACTTGCGTTCAGGCGTTCAGCCTTGTTGTTCCGGGCTTCGATGGCCTTGACGGAGTTTTCAAACGCCTTTTCCAAAACCCGCCTGCCAATGGTCCCGAGTACGAAGCCGAGCAGCCGCCCCGTCAGGTTTTTGCCGTCGCGTATGACGACCACATCAATGTCGGTCGTGCCGTTGGGCTGACGGGTGAAGGTGTAGGTGTGGCCCGACGCGCCACCCCACACGTTGGAGTCGATCGTCGTCAGGACGACGCGGTTGGAATCGGTCCAGTCGTAATGCAAGCGCTCCCAGATCCCGCCCGAGCCTTCCGTGACATCGGCATACGAGCCGCCCCGGTGATGCACCTTGAGGTACGCGTCGGCGCTGTTCCCAAAGAGTTTCGTGCGACCGGGCCCGAAATCGGTGAGTCCGGTGACGTATTGCTCGGGCGTCGCTGTGGTTGTGCGATGAAGGTGGATGGTGGACACGTGCGGTTTCCTTGTTCCGCCTAACGACTGCTCTGTTTCGGGTCGAAGTTCAGTTCGAGGCCGCGTTCGCCTTGCGAACGAGTACGCTGTCGCCTTTCCGGCTGATCTCGATCGCGTCAGCTTGTTGCGGTGTTGAGAGAACCACGCGCTGACCGGGTGCAAGAACAGATACGACACGGACCGGCGTTCCTGCCTCGCCCTGCGCAAGAGTGGCGACGACGTGAAACCCATCACGTTCGACAGTATAGTAAGCGATCCCCGATACCCCGCCGAGGTCGATGCTCTTGCCTGCCATCGGACGCAGGCCTTCAGCACGGGCGGCCGTCAGAGAGACGATACCGAATGCAACGGCGAAGAGTATGTTGCGGATTGACATAGCGATTTCTCCTATCAGCTTCGAAAGGCGTAGAGCCCATCGAACACAGCTACACCGTTGATCACGACAACGGTTCGCCGCCCTGGTAAATCCAGGTTCCGTTGACGGAATGAACTATTGGTGCGTTGTCGCGCCGCTCCTTGACGGAATCCGCCGGCGGGAAAACACTGTCGTAATTCGCGCGGGCTTCTCGTATCAGGCGGAGCCGGTCACGCTCGGCCTTTGAGATAAATTGGATAACTTCACCCATATTCGCCTCCAACTGTAATGCCGTGTTTCGGCAGGTGCTGGCTGACAGATGGGGCGAAGAGTGTGGGTCAACAGGCGGGGAATTCGGAAGACATCCTTCCAAATTTCGGAAGGCCAAGCATCGGGCGCCGACCATGAGATAGCGTGCACGAGAGATTGCGTGCAGACGCGGTCCCCTTTTGGGCCTAAAGGGATCGCATCTCTCAAAAGCGGGGCACGCAGCGTCGCTCCGATGCCTGCCTACGCCGCGAAGACTCGCTTCAGCCGCTCAGAGCCTGAGTAGAAGTTCTTCGCAGTCGCCCAAGTCAAACCTCGACACGGACCCGGGCCTTCGTCTACGCGCCGACCGAAATGTTCTCCGAACCAACCACGTCCGTAGACGTCACCCGGCACGGGCGCCTTGAAGTGGCCGCAGCGAGTTTTCCAGCAGCACGTGACCCTCACGATAGAATACCCGTGGCCATCAAGATGGCCGATTTGCTTGGCGCCCTGAATGCTTTCTGCCAAGCGGAGCGAAGACTGGCGGTCTGTGGGCAAATGATCGGCTATAAGTTCTCTTGGATGAAATGTGGACTGAGATGCACGTCAAGCTGTACCAGCGGCGAATCGCCGATTGCTTTGAAACTGTGAATCTCCCCGGCCTTGATGACGAAGATGTCGCCAGCACGACCTTCGAAAGTCTTGCCACCGACGGTCCACACTCCGCGACCTTCACGAATGAACTGGATCTCGTCATAAGGATGCCGATGCGGACCTGGCCCGGAACCGGGCTCCCCGTTGAACAGGAAGACCGACACACCGGTGTCGCCCTGATCGGCTCCGACAAACTGATGGGTACTACCACCAAAGGGTAAGTCCTCTTGACGAACGTAATGCATTCCTATTCCTCCTATGCGATTGGATGAGTGTTGCGGCAGGGCAGCCGAGCCGCCACAACTATTTGCCCGCCCGCAGTTCGCTCTGCGCACGAATGACGGGCCGTCCTTGAGCACTTCGTTCGGAACGAACGATCCGCGCTCAGGTTCAGCTGGGTGTGGGGCCATACTACACGGTTGGAACTGTTCCTCCATCAATGACGTATTCGGCACCGGAGATGGCTCTCGCCTGCTGTTGGAATTTCATTCTAGTCTTGCGCACTGCGGCGAAGGATGAACCAGACCATGATCGGTTGCTACGCCGAGCTGTTTTTCTATCCGACCCGCGTCCGCGCGCTTTGATTCCGGCAGGTACTGGTTAGTAGATGGGGTGAAGAGTTTGGGTCAAGGCGGGGGAAACGGGAGACATACTTCCAAATTTTGGAAAGCCTGGACCGGGCGCTGACTCACCTAGAGGGACTGCATCGCTCAAGAGCGGGCTCGCAGTGTCGCGCCGATGCCCGGCTAATCCGCAAAGGTTCGCTTCAGCCGCGGCGCGGCAAAGTCCAGGAAAGCGCGTACTTTGATCGGCAGAAACCGGTCGGCCACATACAAGAGATTTATCGGCACTGCCGGCGGCTGGAATTCATCCAGCACTGTTGTCAATGTTCCTTCCTCGGGAGCAGCCTTGAGTTGATAAGCGAAGGCGATGGAAATTCCCAGGCCAGCGCGGGCAGCGGCATAAGCAGCTTCAGAGCTGCCTACCACGAGCCGTGTTTGCACCGGCACCGCTATGGTCGCGTTGTCTCTGACAACTGTCCAGATATCGGGTTGCGAAAAGCCGACAAGACTGATGCAATCATGCCCGGCCAAATCGTCCGGCGTGCGTGGCGTGCCGCGAGCGGACAGATAGGCAGGACTGGCGCAGAACACTCGGCGTGTCATTCCGAGCCTTATTGCAATCAAGCTCGAATCCGGTAACTCGCCGATACGTACCGCGACGTCGATTTGCTCCTGAGCCAGATTGAGCCTTTGATTAGTAGGGATCATTCTAATCTTGATATCGGGATAGGCGTTGAGGAAGTCCACGATGATTGGCATGAGAATGACCCGCCCAAGGCCCAGCGGGGTCGTCACCGCCAGCTCTCCTGTTGGCGCGGCATACTCGCCGGAAGCTGAACGCTCTGCTTCGCTCACATCAGCGAGAATCCGTTTGCAGGCCGCAACGTAGGAAGTGCCTGCATCCGTTAGCACCAGCTGCCGGCTCGATCGGTTGAAGAGCTTGGTCCGCAGGTGAGACTCAAGCTCGGATACGTTGCGGCTGACCGTTGTGAGCGGCGTTTTCAATCGCCGCGCCGCCGCGGACAAGCTGCCCTGCTCGACAACGGTCAGAAAGGTCGACATCGCTTCCAGGCGATCCATCGGATCCCCTTCCGTGATTTGGAAGAATATCTTTCGATTTTGCCATATCGCCCCAGATTTCGGAAGACCGGCATAGCTTGCGAGCGGGCCGAAGAGCCCTATCGAGCGACCTTCCGCTGCTCGCAAGGACCCCTTCCACGCACGGCCCCTTTTTAAGGCCGGCCGTCCAATCGATCTCCCTGGAGGAACGCGAGAGAGGCCTGTCCTTAAACACTGACAAGGAGAGTTCAATGACAACACGTATCAAACCCTATCGGTACGAAGTTCAGCACACCGATGATGCCGACTTCGTCGCGTATCAGCGCAAGTCGAGCGATGGCGTCTGGCAGACGATTTCCGTGTGGATGGTTCCGCGACCGGCGGGTCACTGAGTGCTGGCCAACCGCTGCACAGCCCCCGGTATTTCGGTGGAGATCGTGTCAGCCAACCTCGAATACCGACCTGCCCCATCTTCCCGTTGCGTCCCGTCACCCGGGGCGCACCTTTCTGGAATGAACCCCGCCCCCAGCCAGCCAGCTTGGGCGGGGCTTTTTTTGTACTGGTCGGTTCAACCACTGTGCCCCAATTTCATCAGCCCGTAATTTTACGGTCACGAACCTTTTCCAGGTTCCCGCACTTGGATAGGTTGGGCGCTGGGGTAGATCGGTGGGTGGCGTAAAATGACAAGGCACACTCAATTGGCAGTAACACCAGGCAACCGCTTCCTAGAGGCGGCGCAAAAGGAGCTTGCGGCTTTCGAAGACCGCGAGCGGGAGTTTGCCAAGAAGGAACGGAAAGAACGGGCTGCGGAGTTGCAGATTCCCGTCGAGAGGGTTGGACTACACAGCTAGGCAGGGCCTGGATCGCGAAGCAAAGAGGCCGCCTGAGTTGGCGGCCTCTTTAATAAACCCGGCAGTCTCGGCATTTCCTTGGCCAATGTTTTCAGCTGCAGTTCTCTTGAGCCTACGCTGGATAACCTCATAGGGGTCTTCGGCGGGAGCTAACGAAGTCTACATGCTCCTCAAGGACCGCTTTGCGCCCGGCGCCACTTCCGAAAATGTAGCTTTTGAGCAAGCGTACCTCATCCAGCCCGCGCATGCGCTTCGCAGCCATGCAAAAACAACTTTACGCATTTGCGTACCCGCGCCTTTAGCTGCGCGCGGGAGGGCAGCGGCACGCCGCCATAGATCGCAGCGCGCTGCGGTGCCGATGCGACCATTCCGATCAGGATGCCCGCGGCTTCCTCGGGATTATCGAGATCGATCAGCCCGCGTTTGACCTGAAGGCGCAGCCATTTCGTCAACGCGGCGGCGGTGCGGACAATGCCGTTGTTGTAGAACGCCGCCGCCAGGGCGGGAAATTGGCCGGTCTCCTGCAGGATGATGCGTTGAAGGGCGACGACATCCGGATCGAGCCCAAGATCGGCATACGCCATCAGCGCCGCGTTCAGCCCCGCTTCGATGTCGGCATCTTCAGGCACTTGCAAGTTGAAGTCGGACAGGAATCGGTCGAGCCGGTCGGACACCATACCCTCGAACAGCGCCGCCTTGTTCGGCACGAGGCGATACAGCGTCTTGGTCGAAACGCCGGCGCCGCGCGCCACGGTTTCTGTACTGGTCGCCGCATAGCCGTTGGCGGCAAATGCGTGCCGCGCGGCCTCATAGATGATTTGACGCGTCTCGTCGTCGGGACGGAGTTGCGGACGCCCGCGGTCGCGCCGCGCGGTGGAAGGTTTTGCTTCAGCCATGCTCTTACATGATGCCTGTCATTCCATTGACAGTCCCGATATCGCGCCTATTTTGGAAATTGTCAAGTTTCCTAATTCTTCCCGAGCGGAGAACCGCCATGACCGTCCACCAGACTTCGTTCCCAACCGATCAGCCGGTGCCCCCGACCGCCGCCATTGAGGCGCTGCTGCCCGCGGCCACTACGGCGTCGCCACAGGCGCCAGCTACGAAAAAGTTCAATCTGCGCAAGCTGTTGCTGACCGGCGCGGCGATCGCCGCGCTGGCGGGTGCGAGCTGGTATGGCTGGGATTACTGGACCGTCGGCCAGTATCTGGTGTCGACCGACGACGCCTATGTGAAGGCCGACAGCACCACCATCGCGCCGAAGGTCACCGGCTATCTGCAGCAAGTGCTGGTGAAGGACAATGAGCGCGTCGCGACGGGCCAGGTGCTGGCGCGGATCGACGACCGCGACTTCCGCGTCGCGCTCGATCAGGCCAAGGCGGACGTGACCGCGGCGGAGGCCGCAATTGCCAGCAAGCGCGCTCAGCTCGATGTGCAGCAGACCGTGATCGATGCCGCGAGAGCGACGCTGGACGTCGACGTGGCGGCGCAGATCTTCAGCCGACAGGAAAACAAGCGCTACACCGATCTGGCCGCAACCGGTTATGGCAGCATCCAGAACGCACAGAACGCCCAGGCGCGCGATGCCGGTGTTGCCGCCACAATCCAGCGTGACAAGGCCAATCTCGCCTCGGCCTTGAAGCAGGTTGAACTGCTCAAGGCCGAAATTGCCCAGGCCACCGCCGCCGCCTTGCGCGCCAATGCGCTGCAGCGCCAGGCCGAACTCAATCTCGGCTACACCACGATATCAGCGCCGATCGACGGCGTCGTCGGCAACCGCACGCTGCGCGTCGGGCAATATGTCCAGGCCGGGACGCAATTGATGTCGGTAGTGCCGGTCCAGGGCGCCTATGTGGTGGCGAACTACAAGGAGACGCAGCTCACCAACGTGCGCCAGGGTCAGGCCGTCGAAATCGAAGTCGACATGTTCCCGGGCCAGACCGTGCACGGCCATGTCGACAGCATCGCGCCCGCCAGCGGCCAGGAATTCGCGTTGCTGCCGCCGGACAACGCCACCGGCAATTTCACCAAGGTGGTGCAGCGCATCCCGGTGCGGATCGCGCTCGATAGCAATACGCATTCCCGCATCGAATTGCGGCCGGGCATGTCTGTCATCCCGACCATTGCGACGCGCGCGCCGAGCGCGAGCCGCGAGGCGGCAACAGTCGCCAGCACTCACAAGACGGTTTCTGGAGCATCGTGCCATGTCAAATCAGAGCCCTTCCGCCTCGAACTCCGCGCTGCCGACCTCGCGCGCAGCCTCTAGCCCGGCCACCGATCCGAACCGCGCCAGCGTCACGACCTGGATTGCCGTTTCCGCCGCCATGATCGGCTCTTTCATGGCGATCCTGAACATCCAGATCACCAACGCCTCGCTGCTCAACATCGAGGGCGGCATCGGCACCGGCGTCGACAACGGCTCCTGGATCTCGACGTCGTATCTGATCGGCGAGATCGTGGTGATCCCGCTCACCGATTTTCTCAGCCGCGTGTTCTCGTTCCGCCGCTACATGATTGCGAGCGCCGCTTTGTTCGCGCTGTTCTCGATCGCCTGCGCCTTCACCCACGACCTGCCCTCGATGATCGCGATGCGCGGATTGCAGGGCTTTGCCGGCGGCGTGCTGATCCCGATGGCGTTCACGCTGGTCTTGACCAAACTGCCGAAATCGCAGCAGCCGGTGGGACTTGCGATCTTCGCGCTGTCCGTCACCTTCGCGCCGGCGATCGGGCCGACGATCGGCGGCTATCTCACCGAGAATTACGGCTGGCGCACCATCTTCTACGTCAACTTGATCCCGACGATGGTCATGGTAGCCGCGCTCTATCTGACGCTGGAGCGGCAACCGATGCAGCTCAGGCTTCTCAGAGAGGGCGACTGGGCCGGCATCTTCACGATGGCGATCGGCCTGTCGGCGCTGCAGACCGTGCTCGAGGAAGGCAACAAGGACGATTGGTTCGCGTCACCCTTCATCCAGCGCCTGGCCGTGATCGCGTTGGTCAGCCTTGCCCTGTTCGTCTGGATCGAACTGTCGGTGGAAAAGCCGCTGATCCGGCTTCGGCTGCTGAAGAGCCGCAATTTCGGCTTCGGCACCATTGCCCTGACGATGGTCGGCTTCGCGCTGTTCGGCTCTGTCTATATCCTGCCGGCCTATCTCGCACAGGCCCAGGGCTACAATGCCGAGCAGATCGGCAACGTGCTGGCGTGGACGGGCTTGCCGCAGATCCTCTTGATCCCGCTGGTGCCGATACTAATGAAGCGCTTCGATACGCGCTATATCGCCTTCACTGGCCTCGTGATCTTCGCCTATAGCTGCTTCATGAACACGGCGATGTCGCCGGACTATGCCGGCGACCAGCTCTTTATTCCGAACATCGTGCGCGCCATCGGCCAGGCCATGGTGCTGACGCCGCTGACCTCGGTGACGACGGGCGACCTCGCGCCCCAGGATGTCGCTGCGGCGTCGGGCATCAGCAACATGCTGCGCAATCTCGGCGGCGCGATCGGCACCGCGGTGCTGGCCACCGTGATCACCAAGCGCGAGCAGTTTCACTCCAATATCATCGGCCAGTCAGTGACGCTCGGCCGCGAGGAGGTGCGCAACCGGATCGCCCAGACCACGGATTATTTCCTGGCCCACGGCGTCTCCGACCCCGCCGCCGCGCACAAGCAGGCGATCGTAGCCCTCGGCAAGGCCGTCAAGCATCAGGCGCTGGTGATGGGATTCAGCGACACCTTTGCGGTGATCGGCGTCGTGCTGGTGCTCGCCGCTGTCGCGGTCGTGTTGACGCGCAGGGCGAACGGCGCGGCTAGTGGCGCACATTGAGCAATGATTCCAAACAGCCACCATCAACGCCAGCATGGCCATCATTATATGTGCACTTGCCGTAGTAGAAGAGGCATGACGGTTTGCTATTTGCTATTCGAACCGGCGAGCTATTCAGCAAATGTCTCGACCGCTTGCGACGCACGCGTCCTAGCAGCAACCGACCTCACCGCTCCAACGTACGTCTGCTTCGCGCCAGAAGCGGTCGTTCCGTCCACCTGCGTGTCGGCGAAGCTGCCGGGGGTAGTCCGGTCTTCTGGCCAGTAATTAGACCGGCTGCTTGTCACCTCCGCCTAGGAAGGAATGGATGGCGCAAGCCAGGACGGCAGATCCGAACCATGGCCGTACGTTCATTCTCGATCAGTCATCCTGAGTGGGGCTGTCTTGACGTGGGATATCCGGCCGTCCGGACTCACGCGCCTCCCTCCTTCATACGAACCCGTGACCGTGCTCGATCCCCGCACGGTATCCGCAGCTACTTCTGAATGCAGGTATGGTGGTCTCTGTCATTCGTCGAGGTCGGAAAATACCGAGTCTTCCACTGATCCGGCAATAGCGCGGGGTGTGCACACATCACGCGCTTCATCCGGTCGCGAGCCAGCGTGCGTTTACCCTCTTCGCAGCGCGCGGTATCAATTCTAATATTATGGTGTACTCTGAATGCATGCATGTCGATGGTCGGCCTGCATTGGGACAACTTTTGCGAAGATGGAGGGCAACATGGCCAAGAAAGCGAAGAAGGCAAAGAAGACAGCCAAGAAGACGGCCAAGAAGAAAAAGTAGTAATCGTTCGACGAAACCTCATGGCATTCGGATAGCATCTGAGGTCCGCTGCGCCCTTCGCAGCACGGATCGGCGGCAGCCTTCGTCGCAGAATATCCGCGCAACGAACAGTCTGACCGGACCTTTATGCAGATGGCTGCTGCATAATGGTCCGGTTTTTCATTGAGGCTTGATCAAGGAGCGGCCCGAGAGCCTTTCCTGTGATGGCGCCGTCGCTCTACTGGGTTTTGATCATCTTGGCCAATTCCTCGCGCAATTGTGGACTATCGTGGTGACCATGCACCGCGATAGCGTGTTGCACTGCCGCGTCTACAAGTTCTTCCTTGGTATCTGCAGAGATCGCAACCGTGCAGTTCATCTCGCTTGGATAGTCACGGCAATCCACAAACATTCTGGCCATCTGGGCCTCCCTTGGCGCAATGATTCTCAGCACTCGCCCTTTTTGGGCCATGCCTGATTAAATATCCAAAAAATTAGTTGGTCGATCTCGACCGTAGCCCGTCCAATTCATTATAGATGGCAATGCCGCGAATGACGCTGGGCCTCATCGTCGCACGCACGCTGCTCGTGCCAATTGCCAATTGCGGTCGCGGAAAGCGCACTTGATCCCTGTACCGAGGAAGGACTCGATGGATCCGGCGAGGTCAAGCCGCGCGGTGAAGGAGTATCTGGCGACGCTCGATGATACGGCGTGGGGTGCGGCCAGTGACGTTGTCCGAAGTTCATCTCGCCGTCCGATCCCGCGGCCAAGTGGACCGGAGCCCACAAGGGACCGGCATTCTTTGCTTACTCCGACAATTATCTCATCGACGTGAAGTTCGGCGTCATCGTTGATGTCGAGGCCTCCCGCTCCATTCTCCAGGCCGAGGTCGGAGCGGCGAAGACCATGATCGGGCGAACAGAGGAACGCTTCGGCCTCAAGCCGGCGCGGCTCGTCGGAGATACCGCCTACGGGGCAGCTCCGATGCTGAACTGGCTAGTCGAGGAGAAAGGCATCGCGCCACATATCCCTGTGTTCGATAAATCGAAGCGGGATGATGGCACCTTCTCGCGTAGCGACTTTCGATATGATCCGACCGGCGACGTCTACCACTGCCCGGGCGGAAAGCGGCTCGGAACGAGCGGCACCGTGCACGAGGGCAAGACGCTTCTGTATCGTGCGAACAAGCTCGACTGCGATGTATGCCCGCTTAAACCGCAGTGCTGTCCAAAAGAACCATCGCGCAAGATCCCGCGCGACATACCCAGATCGGATTCCTGTTTCCCGTGGGCGACATGCAGGGATATTTATGCTTGAAGGGCTACGGCGAGTTCGCAGCCGCCAACCGGCCATCGGGATGGAATACCTGGCTAACATTCGCGATCGCGCCGATGGCACCTGCCAGCACCGTTGCACCCACGCGCCACATGGCGACCAAGTAACGGTCATGGACGACGATGGTTTCCCGGCACTGGCCATCGCCGCTGGTGTTGGCAATTAAGGGGAGGCTCGATAATTCCTGAACCTTTTGGACTGTTCGACGTTGTCGGTCGCACGCGCCGGGTGGAAAGGCTGAGAGCCATCGAGCGGTGAAGTAATCAACGCCCTAATCCACGCTTCCGTCGCAAGGGTTCGGAATGAAGCTGTCGATTGTCGCTGAGCTTGTCTACACCTTTGCTGACGCAACGCAGATTATCGCGTGCCTGGAGGCATCCCACACGGCCGACCAGACGATCCTCTCGGAATCGCTCGACGTGCAGCCTCCTAATCAGTTACTCCGGGACAAGTCCCAGTCTGGCGACCGCCGGATTCGCGCGTCGATGTCCGGACAGACGACGATCCGTTACGAGGCTGTCGTCGAAAACAACTTAAGGCAACTCCTTCCGCTCTCCGGTCGCCAGCATGTGTGGTCGGAACTTCCCAACGAAGTTCTACCGTTCCTTCTGCCCAGCCGCTTCTGCCCGTCGGACAAATTCATGCGCTTCGCCGGGCGCGAATTCGTTGCCTCGGGCGATGGGGCCGCGCGCATGATGGCCATTCTCGAATGGATTAATCGCAACGTCGACTATGTGTCCGGCGTCAGCAACGCCGAGACGACGGCGGAGCGCACGTTTGTAGACCGCGCCGGCGTGTGCCGGGATTTTGCGCATCTGGGGATCACCTTCGCCCGCGCGCTGGGTATTCCCGCACGTGCGGTGAGTGCCTATGCGCTCGACCTCGATCCCCCCGATTTCCATGCCGTGTTCGAAGTATATCTAGATAACGCCTGGTGGCTGATCGACCCGACGCGGCTCGCTCCAATCGAGGGGATCGTTCGGATCGGTAGCGGCCGGGACGCTTCCGACATCGCCTTTTTGACGTCCGATAAGCAATGCCAAGTTCTGAGTCAGACCATCAACGTAAAGGCGGCTTTGTAAGCGTCCGCGCGGGCGTTAGAATAAGATTTTCAGCCCGGCTTTCATGTAAACTCTTGCGGAACCCGAGACGCCTCGCGGCCGTTGTTGCTAATGCGGCCGTTTCGTCTCAATCCTATTTATCAGGCCTCCGCCGAGCGTCTCTTTGACGCTTGGACGAAGCCTGACCAAATGCAGCTATGGCTGTTCAAGTGTCCTACCAATAAGATTGTGCGGCATCGACCAGAAACTCACAGTCGGGGACCGGTACTCCATCGTCGAAAAGGCGGATGGGCGGGAAATTGATCACTATGGCGAATACACCGCCATCGACCCGCCCCATAGCCTTGCATTCTGGCTCGAAGTGCCGGTTCACTTCGAGGGTAGAACCGATATCGTCGTCTCTTTCCTAACGACATCGGAAGGCTGCGAGATGAACTTCGTTCAGACCGGCGTCGATGCGTCGGTGGTCGAGAAAAATTGGCGCACGATGTTTCAGAATCTCGCGGGTGTGCCCTTGCGCATGTAAGCTTCCGGCGATGAAACAACGAAGGCTGTTCTAAAGGGACCGTTGCATCTGGTTCGAGCTTGCCATAGTTCCGATTCGCCAGAAGACTGTCATGCGACAACTAATCAGGTTCGATGTCGGGCGAATCCCGACGGATCTGGGAACACAGCATTCCCGCCGTCGAGGCGCCGCGTTACTCCATCACCTTTCGTACGATGGCTGACCGAAAGACCTAGCAACGCGGACTACTCTGATGGACCGCCGCTCTGTTCAGAAATCGCGGGATCGAATGGCAAGACGTAGCGGCAGTCTACCCCTGCATGGCACAGCAATACCTAGCTCAGCCACGCAGTTTCCGCGTCAGGCTCCCGTCGATCCTGCTTCGGGAGCGCTAAGATCCGTTGCATCTATGGATGAATGCGCGGACGAACTGATTCTTACCAACCCGTGAGGTTCACATTGTTCAGGTACGGTGCCAACGCCGCATAGTGATTAAGATACTCTTCCGCAATTCGTCGTGAGGTAAATCGCTTTTCAAACTGGGCCCGGATACGACGCCGGTCGAGCTCGCCTAGACGCGCGATAGCCTGAATTGCTTCCTCTTCGTCTGATACGACAAAACCCGTTATACCCTCGTCAACGACTTCCGGTACGGAACCCGATCTGAAGGCAATAACAGGTGTGCCACAGGCCATTGCTTCAATCATCACCAAT
>NZ_JAHEAG010000160.1 GCF_018596315.1 Bradyrhizobium sp. SRL28
GTGGTCTGATTCAAAAGGTCGCGGGCGAGGTCCTGTGAGAATCAGTTACCGGCTGAGATTCAGGCATCGGCAACGGGGGCTGATATGGATATCCAGACATCAGACGGCAGTGAATCGCGATTTTCGGCTTTTGTCGAGGGACTTGTGAGCGTGATCGGACATGCGGACCGGGCCCGGCCGTTGTTTGATTATTGCATCGGCTTAATCATGCCGGGTGAGCGTAAAAGCGTTGAGCCGATGGCAGCGGTGACGGCACCTGATCGGACGGCGGCGCAGCATCAGTCGCTGCTGCACTTCGTCGGCCAATCGGCTTGGTCTGACGAGGGTGTTTTGGCCAAAGTGGGTGAGATGGTACTGCCGGCGATAGAGCGCCATGGACCGATCGAAGCGTGGATCATCGATGACACCGGTTTTCCCAAGAAGGGAGCGCATTCGGTCGGTGTGGCGCGTCAATATTGCGGGCAGCTCGGCAAGCAGGATAACTGCCAAGTCGCGGTGTCCCTGTCGCTTGCCAATCACCACGCCAGTCTGCCGGCGATGTATCGTCTCTATCTGCCGCAGGAATGGGCGGCAGATAAGAAACGTCGGCGCAAAGCGGGCGTGCCCAAGGAGATCAGCTTTAAGACCAAGCCAGAGATCGCGCTTGAGCAGATCGAAGCGGCCTGCAGAGCCGGGCTTCCTCGCGGCGTGGTGCTGATGGATGCCGGATATGGCTGCAACACGGACCTGCGGACCAGCATCAGCGCGTTGGGGTTGACCTATGTGGCCGGTATCTTGCCAAACACCACGGTGTGGACATCCAACACGGCGCCGCTGCCGCCGAAAAAATGGTCGGGCAAAGGGCGACCAGCAAAGCTGCTGCGCCGCGACCACAAGCATCAACCGATTTCGGTCAAGGAGCTTGCTCTTTGCCTTCCTAAAGCCGTGGAAGTTGGCGCCGTCATCATCGTCGCCGCTGCCGTCCTTGGGGCGAAAACTCTTCTGTGAAGCCCAGGCTTCGATCAGCGTTCCATCCACCGAAAAGTGCTCGTCCGACAGCAGCGGCTTGACCTGCGGATGGTTCAGAAGCCTGGTCATGAACTTCGTGAACACATCGCCGTTCTGCAGCCGCTCCCGGTTCTTGGTGAAGGTGGTTGGGTCCCAGACCGGATCGTCCGGCGACAGTCCCACGAACCAGCGGTACAAAAGATTGTAGTCCAGTTGCTCCATC
>NZ_JAHEAG010000161.1 GCF_018596315.1 Bradyrhizobium sp. SRL28
GGTCAACTCGATCCTCAAGAACAATCTCGATCGCCAGCAGCCCGCAACGCCCACGGACGGGCCAGCGATAGCGCACGACAACATCCGTGGCCCGACCTACTTCCATTGAGGAGATGACGACTGATGCTCTCACATCCCACTCTAGACCAGCTCAGAGCGCTCAAGCTCGACGGCATGGCGCAAGCCTTCACCGAGCTCGAGGTGCAAGAGGAGGCTCGCAATCTCGCGCACGCCGAATGGCTGGCTCTGCTGCTCGACCGCGAGGTCGCCTATCGCAGCACCCGTCGCTTCCAGGCCCGACTGCGCGCCGCCCGGCTGCGGCACAGCCAAGCCGCGGTCGAGGACGTCGACTACCGCACGCCACGCCGGCTCGACAAGGCGCTGTTCCAACAGTTGGCCACCTGCCGCTGGATCGCCGAGCACCGCGGCCTGCTGGTCACCGGCCCGTGCGGAATCGGCAAGTCGTGGTTAGCCTGCGCGCTCGCGCAAAAGGCTTGCCGCGACGGCTACACGGTCCACTACACGCGCGTGCCGCGTCTGTTCGCTGATCTCGATCTCGCTCATGGCGACGGCCGCTTCCCGCGACTGTTCCGGATGCTGGTCAAGGTCGATTTGCTTGTATTGGACGATTGGGGACCCGACCGCCTCTCAGCCAGTCAGCGGCGCGATCTCATGGAGATCGTCGAGGACCGTCATGGCCGCGGCTCCATCCTCATCACCAGCCAACTCCCTGTGGCAACTTGGCACGAGGTTATTGGCGAGCCCACCGTCGGCGACGCCGTGCTGGATCGTATTGTCCACAACGCTTATCGGATCGAGCTCGACGGCCCGTCTATGCGCAAGCTCAAAGCCGACGAGGAACGGCTGGCGCCGGCCGCGGCCACACCGCCAGCCAACGGCAAGCCGCCCACGGGAGCAAAAATATGAAGCGCATCGCCAGCCCACCGGCCGCCCCCGTGGGTCAACAGGGACCTCCCGCGCGCGCTGCTGCGTCAGCCGTGGGGGCACTCCGCAGCGCGCGCGGGTCCCTCCTGTCGACTACGGGGACGGCCTCCACCGCGCTTGACGTCGAGCCAAAACACTGAGATCAGAAAATGCACCTGACGGCACCATCACACTGGTCGCGATCGATCGGAATGGGTGGTCACAATCCGTCGTAGCGGGTGGTCGCGATCGTCGGAATACGCAC
>NZ_JAHEAG010000162.1 GCF_018596315.1 Bradyrhizobium sp. SRL28
CTTGCCGGGGCTGCTTTTCATTCCGAACAAAATTTGACCGGCTTAAGGGTCGCGCCAATGCGGCCCTTTTAGATTCCATGCGCTATGACGCAATGGAGCGACCCTACAGCGACCCGAACATCTGCCAGACGATCGCCAGCACCAGAATCACAATCATCGCGTAAGCAGTCCTGCGGCAATGCGGTTCACTTTAGTAGACTCGGCGATGCCGCCGATAACCCGCCCGCGCTTCCGCGCCCGCGAAATATGGATTGACGACGCACTGTGCCGAGCGGCCCGACGCCGACGCGTTGCACTGAGGCAGCGAGGTGTAGCTACATTCGTAATAGGTGGCTGGGCCGTATACCCGCAGGCAAACCGGATAAGCCGGATCGTACGTCTGGGCGGCCGCCGGCCCTATTGAGGCCATCCCGATCGCCAAAATCGCCAAGGCTAGAATGCGCATCAGAGCCTCCTTCGGCATTCACTCCAAGACCTCATATCCAAAGCCACGCCTTCAGGGTCGTTTTCCTCAAACCAGGTTTCCGCGGCGTCGGCATTCGCGAAGACCTTGAGGTGATCGGGCTTCAAGAAGGCATCGGCTGAGCTTTTGCTCGGGAGAATGCTGGCGAAGATCGAGGGCCTTTGTGATGAGCGGGATCGGCTCAAGAAGGAGCGGGATGGTCCGATGAAAGGGCGCGTGCTTGGCGGCCGGAGTTGGTGATGCGCGGACAATTGCAGTGGTACGACGAAAAGGCGGACAACTCGCCGTGGCTCGATGCGCTCGCCGAACTGCGCCAGCGTCCACACGAGAGGGCCATTGCTTCCAGCACGTCCAGGCGATCACTTGCGATCGATCAGTACGCAGAGAAGGCGCTGGGCAACCGCGATTACTTTCTCAACAAGCCTTACGGCGTTGGCTGATTGCAGCGCGGCGAGATCAGGTATCCGGCGGCTTATTATTGTGGCCCACGCTTTTTTGCAGGTTGAGGAGAGGCTGCAGGCGCCTGCGCATTTGTTCCTAGGAAGCTATCAAAACGCGCAGACAGCGCACCTACCTGCTCGGAAAGTAATTTACGGTTGCCTTGTTCGGCGGAGATTTGTTGCTGAAGCTTGCTGATCTTTTCCGCGGCATCCTGTTGGGCAGTCTGAAGGTCTTTAACTGTCTGCTGGAGAGCAGCTAAGGCCTGTCGAGCCTTGTC
>NZ_JAHEAG010000163.1 GCF_018596315.1 Bradyrhizobium sp. SRL28
GTTCTGGAAGGAGTCATGGAGCGGCTTTCGGAATTTGCGTCAGGGGTGAACGGCATCGTTGCCAGGCTAAGGGATGCCGGAACGGATGCCGACCTTCCATTGGAACTGTTGGACCAGATCGTGGAAGGTGCATGGGTCACCGCGCACGAAGTCACGCGACTTTTGGCAGTGCAGCCAAACAGGCCAGTCCTGATTGAACCGCCTGCCCAGGCTGCGATACCGGAAAATACCGTCTTAGTGGCTGAGGGCCACGCGGCGCGCAGGAAGGGGAAAGGCAAACGCGCACCGGCCGCAGGCGAGAGGAGTTCAACTGCCGGGCTGCGCGAGCCGCAGCTCGCCAGGCCCGACGCTGCCACGGCCCCGACAGCCAAGGTTATCGTACTCTCGGATCTGGGTACGAAGAAACTCGCGAGTGCAGAGGAGGCACGCGCGAGGGCGTCATCATCGGCGACCGGGTACCTGGAGATGTGGCAGGCTCCGCCCTCCAGGAACGCACTGACGGGATTACTCAAGCGATTGGACGAGCTGCTGCAGTTCGATCTGCCGGCTCAGCAAAGCGCCGTCTCGCAAGCGCGCCAGAGGAAGCCCGAGGACGCCGACCACGTCGTGGATCTCGTCGTTAAGCGCCTGCAGACGCAGGCCGCCGAGATTGAGGCCTGTGTAGCCGCGCTGGAGGAGCCTCGCCGACGTGGCCTACTCACGCCTGCGCAAGTGCCCGAAGTGCACGAAAAAATAGTCCGGCTTAAGGCGATGTTGTCCGAGGTTCAGGGACAGACAAACTCACTGAACGCGCGAAAGGCGGCGATCACGATCGATTGCATGAAGACCTACGCGTTTCCGTCGCAGAAGTACCTTGAACAGTTGCGGGCGGCCGAGGAACTGGCGTCTGTGGATCCACCGCGCGCCTTGAAGGGCGAGCCAGGGACGCTGTTCGAGATCAAGCTGCAGCCCAAGGCGCTGCGTAGTGGTGCGATGCCAAGCCCGATGTGGGTGCACATCCATACGAAGCGGCCGGTACATGCGTGGCAGTTGGCGTCGCTGGGTGACGCCGACTTCGCCGCTTGCCACGTGAAGTCCAATGAACAGCGTGGCTACAATCGGCATTGGCAGAGCGCCCAAGCTGCGACGGGGCACGAGAACGTTGTGATTCACCGTGGCAAGCTCACGCCTGC
>NZ_JAHEAG010000164.1 GCF_018596315.1 Bradyrhizobium sp. SRL28
ACCGGGAGTAATATCCAGAACGGGTGCGGCATTGTCGCCTCGCATGGAAGCTATGTGTTCTAATCGAGCAGAGCAGCTGTCCTAACAGACGCCCAATGTTCAGTCGCTGTTCGCGCGCAGGGAGCGGACGGATAAAGGCCCGCCAGCGTGAACCGGCGGGCTCGATTTGCCGCGTATCCTACTCAGACTCACCAACGCCAGGGCTTGTTGAGAAAGTAATGGCGGTCTGGGCAATGGCTGGAACCGCGGGGCAGCCAAGGCGTCGAATCTTTACTTCCGGCCGATGCCCCCTGCTCTGACCGGAAGGAGACCTCCCAAAGGTTGGCGGCCCCAGGGGCGACCTGGGGCCGTTTTTGGCGAGCTGGATCGTGGAATGGCCCTGCACTTCAGCCGCGTTGCCCCGCGACAGAGGAGTAGAGATTTGGAGCGCTAGTGAGCTCGGCTACTCATTTGTAATCAGCAATGAGAGTAGGAGTGGCCCTGGACTCCACGGGCAGCCCGGCTTTGTAGCTTCTTGGCGCCCCATCAATTTCAACAGGCCGGCCATCAGGGTAGGCGGATCACCCTTTAGGACGTTTGCCGAAGCCGAGAAGGCCTGTGAGGCCATGCTGGTGCACAAATAGCTTCGGATCTGGGTGTTCCCTTGCTCGAGATGGCAGAGCGCAAACCAGAGGGACCAATGACCGTTTTTGTCTACGTCAACACCAGCAAGCAGGATGGCGACCCCGAGCACGTCAAGGTCTTCGCCACCACGGTTCTATTTGTTATCTTCATACTCGGGATTGGCACCGCTGCCCTTCTGGCGGGTCGGCAAGTGCGAAGGAGGCGATCGCTGTCCTAGGTCGGCGGTCCGAACAGGACGTACAGCAAGAAAACGACCATCGCCGCCGTCGCGATGGTCTCCAAAAGGACGCGAGGAATCGAGCGTCGCATATCGCAACGTTTATCTTCTCAGGTGGTGTTATCTGCCCGATAGAGAACACAGCGGCCTCTCCTAAGCACGAATGGGAACGGGAGGTCGCTAGGCGCATTGAGGCAGGCGCCAGTCACAGTCGCCCCTTCTGGCTTGGCGCATTGGAATGACGGCCCCAGCCCCCCAGCTGGGGCCGTTTCTCAA
>NZ_JAHEAG010000165.1 GCF_018596315.1 Bradyrhizobium sp. SRL28
CTAGCGTAATCAAACTGAATAAGTGTTACCTGTAAAATTTGACAGGCGATTAGCAACTCTCTTTCTGGTTTTGAGGCCTCCCGATAATTTCAGGAGGTCGCTATGCATGCCATCGCACTTCACACCTCTCAATTTGGTCGTCATCTGGAGTTGCTCGCGGCGATGTATCGGCTGCGGCGCCGTGTCTTCAAGGATCGGCTCGACTGGTCAGTGTCGGTCTCGGGTGAATTCGAGCTCGATGTGTATGACACTCTCGGGCCGACTTATCTCATTCTCATGGCAGACGCCGGAGAGCCGGTTGGTTCGGTTCGTCTGCTTCCGACGACCGGACCAACCATGTTGGCCGACACCTTTCCCGTTCTGCTCGGCGGGACGCCAGCGCCGCATGACGAAAGAATTCTCGAAAGCTCACGCTTTTGCGTTGACACCAGTCTTGTCGCGGAGCAGGCGGCCAATAGTCTCAACCGCGCAACGTTTATCCTCTTCGCCGCCATGATGGAGGCAGTACGCGGCGCGCGCGCAGACAGCATCGTGACAGTCACTGATACACGTATGGAGCGCATTCTTCGGCGAGCGGGCTGGCCATTGAGGCGGATCGCTGCACCGCGGCAGGTCGGATCGACCATGGCGGTCGCCGGCTTTCTCGACATGTCCGAACAAACGCTTCACAGGATGTACGAACAAGCCGACGTCAACGGCCCCGTGCTTCTGTCACCGGATCTTGTTAACGCGGCCGCCTGATGCCCCGTGAGCAGCATCCAGCCAAGGTCATTTGACACGTAGATGCTTGCAGACCCACGACATAGTCGGGTGATTTTGATCAATATGACGCGCGGCGAGACGCCGGCTTCGGCCGGTCTTGCCCCGCGGCACGTCAGTTTCTCGTTGCTGCAGACGGGCTTGGAGATGTTCGCCGTCGCGTCGACCCTCATCGGCGAATGCCAGCCGTTCGGGATTAAGGGTCAGCAACTCGTGCACTCGATGACGCAGCTGGACGTTGACGCTCTTTCCATTTGGCACGATCGGCGGTTTACGGACAATCTGGCTTCACGCGAGACCGGTATCATTTTCTT
>NZ_JAHEAG010000166.1 GCF_018596315.1 Bradyrhizobium sp. SRL28
AGCGCTTTGCGACTAGCGACGCTCCTTTGTCGCCATTGGTTGCCCTCGCCGATCCACAACAGGGCTCCGGCTTGACGATCGCGTCGAGGAAATTCACCAGACGCCCCAGAAACGTTTATCGAACTTTTTGTCGGCACTCCTTAGCCAAAGGTGACGGATCCGACCGAGAGGACCGGACCATGTTTGGCTCGGTACGATAGGCCGGTCCGGCAACGAATGCGAGACTCCTAAGGCTCTGGCAACGCTTCGAATGCATGATGAATTACCTCAGGGTTTGGTACGGTGCTCGGCCAATGTGATCGCAACATTCATCTCCTTCGACAGCAAGCGCGGTAGACACTCGACGCACCTCACCTACTCCGATGCTAGTGGGTTAACCGCGCCACACGCAGCCATCACGAATGTCCGCTTCTTCGAGCCTCAGCCTTCTCGTCGTCATCGCTTCGATTAGCGC
This sequence comes from Bradyrhizobium sp. SRL28, assembly GCF_018596315.1. Classification (GTDB taxonomy): domain Bacteria; phylum Pseudomonadota; class Alphaproteobacteria; order Rhizobiales; family Xanthobacteraceae; genus Bradyrhizobium. Next base: position 455 of record NZ_JAHEAG010000166.1, read on the forward strand.
ATCGATCTGGTGTCTGGTCGTGCCCGGCGTGACGACCAGGTGGCTGACGTCCTGCGTCGCAATCTGCCACTTGGTCTTGATGCATTCTTCAACGGGAGGGAAGACCACGGTCAGCGCATCGGGATTGCGCCACGCTCTCACGCCATGGGCATTTAGCTCTTCGGCTGCGTGGGCCGCGAGTTGCTCACATTGACGGAAGGTCTGCTTGATCCCTCCGATACCTAGGCTGCGGATCGCATACCAGAGAACAATCGGGGTATGCGCATTGCGCGATCCGCTCAAAGAGGTATCGGAGCTGCCGATGTAATCGATCGTGCGCATTATGCGCTCCACATGCTGCTTACGCGTGAGAACCACGCCACAAGGCATCGGTGAGTCGAGGAATTTGTGTTCGCTGATCGTAATGGAGTCGGCTCCATCCGCGAAATCGAACGCCGGCTTCGGATTTAAGAAGGGCGCGTACGGTCCGCAAAATGCCGCGTCGGAATGGACATAAACGCCATTGATTCCGATGTCGCGAAGGACAGCGCGGATTCGTCGCGCATCGTCTTTGCCCTCCTTCATCGTCGTGCCGATATTTGCGACCACGACGGCCGGGCGATGTCGCCTGCTGC
>NZ_JAHEAG010000167.1 GCF_018596315.1 Bradyrhizobium sp. SRL28
CTAGTTGGCCTTGTCTTGCCTTGTCTCACTGATCCCTTCACTTCAGATCACGAAAGCCCATTCATGAAAGCGGCTTGCGGGAAAACTGCACGAGCCGTTTGAGCGGCGGGCGGAGGCAAGCCCTTCAATGGGCGCCTCCCCCGACCCGACACTCCGAGGACGGGAAAGCCGGCCACATGGGGAAACGAAACTTGAACAGATAGCAGTGAAAGCTGTGAACCAACTGCCGAAGAGCGTGGTGGGGGAAATCCGCACGCCACGTTCTGTGAGAACCGGGGGCGGGCGACCGCCTCCGGTGACCCGGTGGGCGGAGCTGCGAGGCTCCTCCCTCTCGATCAATCACTTTCGGGGATCCCGTCAGCGAAGGGGGAGGGAGCCCGTAGGGAGTCCGTCCGCCAATGCGCCCCTTACTGATCCCAATGACTTCGGAGTCATCTGCAACGCGCTGTGAGGTGAGCACCCCCGTTCAGGTCCGCCCTTGCGGCCCCTCGCGGGGGAGGGGGTAGGGACAGGGATAAGCCGCAACGGAGGTGCGCCTAGAAAGCGTCAGTTCGACTTCGGGGTCGCCGCTGGCGGCTGGGCGGCCGCCTGCGGGGCGCGGCCGACGATTACGGTGAGCAGGCCGTCGCCCCAGAGCTTCTTCGCGACCCGCCTGGTGTCATCAAGCGTCACCGCGTCGACGATGGCGTTGCGCTTCTCGATATAGTCGATCGGCAGCTTGTCGAGCTGATACTGCAACAACGCCTGCGCCAGCTTGGAGGAGGTGTCGAGCGCCAGCATCTGCGAGCCCTTGAGGTAGGACTTCGCCTCGTCGAGCTCCTGCTGCGTCGGGCCCTCCTCGGCGATGCGGCGGATTTCCTTCTCGACCGCATCGACGGTCTCGCAGGCGCGATCGGCGCGGGTGCCGGTCTTGCCGATGAACAGCGCGGAGTGATCCATCCAGAGCAGCGCTTCATGGATCGAATAGGCCAGCCCGCGCTTCTCGCGCACTTCCTTGAAGAGCCGCGACGACAGGCCGCCGCCGCCGAGAATGTGGTTCACCACATCGGCCGCCATGAAA
>NZ_JAHEAG010000168.1 GCF_018596315.1 Bradyrhizobium sp. SRL28
CTGGCGCATCATCTGATCGCGCTCGGTGTGAAGCCGGGGGATCACATTGCGACAGTGCTGGACCGCTCCATCGCCCTCGTGGTGGCACAGCTGGCGATCCTGAAGGCGGGCGGAGTGTATGTGCCGATCGATCCCGCTCTTCCATCTGTGCGACAAGAATGGTTGATGGCCGATTGTGCTGCGCGCCTTTTGCTTTGCATGAGTGACGATGACGATCTGGTTAAGGGGACGGTCCCTGTTCTGGCTATTGAGCCGCTAATGGCTGGAACAGGATGTAGCAGAGATCCTGACCTAGCATTGAGCGCCGAGGCTGCCGCTTACGTGATGTACACGTCTGGCTCGACCGGCCTTCCGAAGGGAGTTGTTGTACCTCACCGTGCCGTGAACCGGCTCGTCATCAACAATGGATATGCGAAGATCGATGCTGGAGATCGTGTGGCGTGGGCGGGTAATCCCGCCTTCGACGCGAGCACATTTGAAGTGTGGGCGCCGCTGCTTAACGGTGGCTGCATTATCGCAATGGATGCCATCACCGTCATAAATCCTTCACGTTTTGCCAGGGCACTTAAACAGCAAAGGGTGACATCACTTTTTCTTACAACAGTGTTATTCAAACAGTATACATCGTCGATTGCCCCAACGTTAGCACAACTTAAGTACCTCCTCTGTGGAGGCGAGCGCAATGATCTTCCCTCATTTCTGAGATTGCTGAGAGAAGAAGGCCCTGTGCGTCTCATTCACTGCTACGGTCCGACCGAGACGACGACCTTTGCGACAGTGTGCGAGATCACCGCGATTGATGAGACGTTCCGCCGTCTTCCGATCGGCCGTCCGATTGCCAACACGCGGGTGTATCTGCTGGACGGCCATGGCGCGCCTGTGCCGTTGGGGGCGGTGGGGGAGCTTTACGTTGGCGGGGCGGGGGTTGCGCGTGGCTATCTGAACCGTGCCGAGCTGACCGCGGAGCGGTTCATCGCCAGTCCCTTTGTGGACGGCGATCGGCTGTACCGGACCGGCGACCTGGCGCGCTATCTGCCGGACGGCAATCTGGAGTTC
>NZ_JAHEAG010000169.1 GCF_018596315.1 Bradyrhizobium sp. SRL28
TTCACTAATTCGCTGATTGGATCGCTCCGCTGGAGGACGATCCGATGCGGGATAACAGCTACGACCGGACGATTGAACGCAATTACCTGCAGAAGTGGCGTTTTCTGATCCCGGAATATGAGGCGGTGAAGGCCGGCCGATCGAGGCTGTTCAAGCGGGTCGGCGACTTCTACCGGCACCACGGGACCTGCTCGCAGACGTTCCGGAAGTATTATAATCGCTATTTGCGGAGCGGTGAGGAAGCGGATCTGCTGCCGCGCCGGCGCGGGCCCAAATGGCGGGAACGGCGCGAGCCAGAAGGGATCGAGGCGGAGATCGTCGCCCATCGCAAGCGAGGGATGAACCGCTACGAGATTCATGCCGTCTTGCGTGAGACGCGCGAGAAGGTACCTTCGCCCATAACGATCTACCGGGTGCTGAGACGCTACCAGCTGAACCGCCGCACGCCGGCGATGCGTGAGGAGAAGCGCCGCATTATCAAGGACAAGCTTGGGGAACTGGGCCACGTCGATCTGCATCAATTGCCGCGGGATATGTTCCTCGCGCCACCCCCGGTCACGGCCTACATCATCAGCCTGGTCGACAGCTGCTCGCGCCTGGCCTGGGCCGAGGTCCTGATGTCCAAGAAGGCGCTGCCGGTCATGTTCAGGACACTGAAGATGATCAACACCCTTAACATCACCTACGGGCTCGTCTTCCAGGAAATCCTGTCCGACAACGGCGCCGAGTTCGCCGCCCGTACCAAGCCGGACGAGCATCCGTTCGAGGCCATGCTGCTCGAGCTTGGCATCAAACACCGCTACACCAGGCCCTATCGGCCCCAGACCAACGGCAAAGTCGAACGGTTCTGGCGCACGCTCGATGAGGATGTCATCGAAGGCGCCACCTTCGACAATCTCGACCACTTCGCCAACGAGCTGTTCGAGTACCTCGTCTACTACAACGACCACAGACCCCACCAAGCCTTGGCAGGACAAACTCCCAAGGCCTTCGCCGCTACCAAGACCACCGCGATCCAATCAGCGAATTAGTGAACATCGACAGCAATGACG
>NZ_JAHEAG010000017.1 GCF_018596315.1 Bradyrhizobium sp. SRL28
AACAAAGAGGGCGGGAAGTTACCCAGCAAACCTCGGGCGATCAGCGCCGCGAGAACGCGAAACTGTATCCACCGTCATTGCGAGCGAAGCGAAGCAATCCATGTCCCGGCATAAAGAAAGAATGGATTGCTTCGCTGCGCTCGCAATGACGCGGAGAGAGCCGTCGTCCTCCGCTGGTTCATTCGGCTATTCAGCCCGTTGCCGCCTGGCTTACAAGTCCTGCCGCGTCAGTCTGCCATGCGGCACCGCCGGCCGGACGGGCGCTTTCTTCGCCGGCGTCTCGCCACCCGTGAGCGCCGTCACCGAGACCGAGACCACGCGATCGACGATGGCATCCACGTCGTTGAGATCGCATTGTCCTTCCGACAATTTCGTCAGCCGCTCTTTTTCCCGGATGGTGTGATGCGCCATCGCGAGCGCGAAGTGCAGGCCCCAATAGAGATCGGCGTCGTCGCGGCCGGGCATCGCACGGCGCATCGCGGCGATGAATTTCCGCAAATGATCGACCTCGCGGTTCTTGATGCGGCGGATCGGCGGCACCGATTCAATCGAGGCGCGGATCATGAAGCGCGCCGCCGTCGAGCCTTCGCGGTCGGGGCCGAGGCAGCCGCGCAGGGTAGGGCCCACCAGCGCATGCAGGATGGCGTCGATCGGGGCGCGGCCGCCGCCCGTTTCCTCGGCAGCCTTCAACTCGTTGAGCCGCTCGCGGTTGGTGGCGAGGCTGCGGGTGACGAACAGTTCCGCGATCAATTCGTCCTTGGAGCCGAAATGATAGTTCACCGCGGCGAGATTGACGTTCGCTTCGGCGACGATGTCGCGCAGCGTCACGTCGCCGAAGCCGCGATCGGCGTAAAGCCGTTCGGCGGCGGCAAGGATGGCAGACCGGGTCCGATCGCTCGACATATCTGGTCCCCGTTTGCGGAGTTGCAATTCAAACAGTTGTATGAAACTATCGTTTGAAGAGCCGGAAATGTCAATCCGTCGCCTCATTGCGAAGCGCAAAATACCTTGCGGCGAATGGGAGGCGGGCGGACAGTGCAGCCCAACGAATTCGAAAAGCCCAGAGCCGAGGAGCGCCCCATGAACTTCGATATGTCCGAAAAGCAAAAGGAATGGCTGAACCGCGTGCAGGCGTTCATGAAGACGCATGTCCGCCCCGCAGTTCCGATCTACGACAAGCAGGATGCGGAGGGCCCGCGCTGGAAGGTGATCCCGATCCTCGAGGAACTGAAGAAAAAGGCGAAGGCCGAAGGCCTCTGGAACATGTTCATGCCGCCGAACGCGCATGAAGACGACGAATTCCGTGGTGCGGGATTGACTAACCTCGAATATGCGTTGCTGTCGGAAGAAATGGGCCACATCTCCTGGGCATCGGAGGTGTTCAACTGCTCCGCACCCGATACCGGCAACATGGAAGTGTTCATCCGCTACGGCACCAAGGAACAAAAGCGGAAGTGGCTGCGGCCGCTGATGGACGGCGAGATCCGCTCCGCCTTCCTAATGACCGAGCCCGCGGTTGCGTCATCGGACGCCACCAACATCGAAACGCGTATTGAAAAGGATGGCGATCACTACGTCATCAACGGCCGTAAATGGTGGTCGTCGGGCGTCGGCGATCCCCGCTGCAAGATCGCGATCCTGATGGGCAAGACCGATCCGAAGGCGGCGAAGCACCAGCAGCAGTCGCAGATCCTGGTGCCGCTCGACACTCCCGGCATCAAGGTGGAGAAGATGCTGCCGGTGTTCGGCTTCGACGATGCGCCGCACGGCCACGCTCAGGTTTTGCTGGAAAACGTTCGCGTGCCGAAGGAAAACATCCTGCTCGGCGAAGGCCGCGGCTTCGAGATCGCGCAGGGCCGTCTCGGTCCGGGCCGTATCCATCACTGCATGCGCACCATCGGCAAGGCCGAGGAGGCGCTGGAGAAGATGGTGAAGCGGCTGGCCTCGCGCACCGCGTTCGGCAAGAAGATCATCGAGCACTCGGTGTGGGAACAGCGCATCGGCGAAGCGCGCGCCGATATCGAGATGAATCGCTTGCTGTGCCTGAAGGCCGCCGACATGATGGACAAGGTCGGCAACAAGACCGCGCAGGCCGAGATCGCGATGATCAAGGTCACGGCCCCCAACATGGCGCTGAAGATCATCGACAATGCCATCCAGGCCTATGGCGGCGGCGGCGTCTCCGACGAAGCCGGCCTGGCGCGGGATTACGCCCATATCCGTACGCTCCGGCTGGCGGACGGTCCGGACGAGGTGCACAATCGTGCCATTGCCAGACTTGAACTTCGGAAGTATGCAAACGCTACGCAATAACGGGAGCCGCTAGCGATGGCGCTCCCCAAAGTCTAAGAAGAATTAAGGGAGCGTCATCGTGGCGGACGGCGTCAGGAAAGACGAAGAGTTCTCGGGCACCAAGGAAGTCGAGGAGCGTCATCGTATCAACGAGACGAGCCTCGACGGCTGGATGCGCGAGCATGTCGAAGGCTATCAGGGGCCGCTGACCGTCCTGCAGTTCAAGGGCGGCCAGTCCAACCCGACTTACAAGCTCGAGACGCCTGGCCAGTCCTACGTGATGCGCCGAAAACCGTTCGGCAAATTGCTGCCGTCGGCGCATGCGGTCGATCGCGAGTTCCGCGTCATCGCAGCATTGGGCAAGCAGGGCTTTCCGGTCGCGAAAGCCTATGCGCTCTGCACCGACGATGCCGTGATCGGCGCCGCCTTCTACATCATGTCGATGGAAGAGGGCCGGGTGTTCTGGGATCCGACGCTGCCGAGCCAGACGCCGGATGCGCGGCGCAAGATTTTCACCAGCAAGATCGAGACGCTGGCCAACCTCCACGTTTTCAATCCGGAAGCGATCGGGCTCGGCGATTTCGGCAAGCCCGGCAACTATTTCGCGCGCCAGATCGATCGCTGGACCAAGCAGTACCGCGCATCGGAAACCCAGCACATTCCGGAATTCGAGAAGGTGGCCGAATGGCTGCCGCGAACCGTACCTGAACAGAAGCGCGTTTCGATCGTTCACGGCGACTATCGCCTCGACAACATGATTTTCCACGCGACGGAACCGCGCGTGCAGGCGGTGCTGGATTGGGAGTTGTCGACGCTCGGCGATCCCATGGCCGACTTCACCTATCTGTTGATGCAGTGGACCATGCCGGGCCTGGCCAATGCCGATATCAAGGCGTTGAACATTCCGAGCGTGGACGAAGCCGCGCAGATCTATTGCGCCGTCACCGGCATGGAAGTGCCCGACCTCAACTGGTACTTCGCCTACAACATGTTTCGCCTGGCGGGCATCACGCAGGGTATTGCGGGCCGTATCCGCGACGGCACCGCGGCGAACGCCAAGGCGCTGGAGTCGGCGGCGCGCACGGTGCCGCTGTCGAAATCTTCCTGGGAATACGCTCAGAAGGCCGGCGCGATCTAAGCCGCGTCGTTGTTTACTTGGCCCTGTCTCCGAACATTCGCGGCAGCCTGCTCATGGCGGTGTCCATGGCGGCGTTCACCACGAACGACTCCATCACCAAGGTGGTGTCGTCCGAAATGAACTTCGGCCAGGTGATACTGGTGCGCGGGCTGTTCGCGATCGTGCTGGTCGCGGCGTTCGCGTGGCACCAGGGCGCGCTGCGGCCGCTGCGCACGCTGATGGTCAAACCGGTGGCGCTGCGGGTGTTCGGCGAAATCGGCGGAACGATCTCGTTCATGGCCGCGCTCGTGCATTTGCCGCTCGCCAACACCTCGGCGATCCTCCAGGCGCTGCCCTTGGCCATCACGCTTGGCGCCGCGGTGATCTTCCGCGAACCGGTCGGCTGGCGGCGCTGGTCGGCGATCGCAGCAGGCTTCATCGGGGTGCTCATCATCGTGCGGCCGGGGCTTGCGGGCTTCAGCCAATACTCGCTGTTCGCCCTGTTGTCGGTTGCGTTCTGCGCGCTCCGCGACCTCGCAACCCGGAAAATTCCGGCGAAGATTCCCTCGCTGTTCATCACCCTGTTGACGACCGTGACGGTCACGTCGGCCGGCGGCGCCATCATCGTTCCGCTCGGCGGCTGGACGCCACCATCCGCAAGCGCGCTTGGCCTGCAGGCGCTGGCCGCCGTGCTGCTCCTGATCGGCTATCAATGCATCATCACGGCGCTGCGCTCGGGCGACATCTCGGCGGTGGCCCCGTTCCGCTATTCCGCGCTGCTGTGGGCGATGCTGCTCGGCTATCTCGTGTTCGGCGACGTGCCCGACGTCATGATGGTGACGGGCGCTGCGATCATCGTAGCCTCCGGCCTCTACGCCTTCTACCGTGAGCGCATCCGTCACCGCGCGCTGGCCGCGGAATCATCCGGCCTGCCGCCCGACGGGTTGTGATCGCCTCGCGGGAGCCCATATCTCCGAAGCTGATTGGAGATGGTCATGATTCAGCAACTGCGCATCTACGAAATATTCGAAAAGAACAAGGCTGCGTTCCACGCCCGCTTTCGCGATCACGCCGCGCGCATCATGCAAACCAGATACGGTTTCCGGATCGTCGCGATGTGGGAAACAAGATTCGGCGACAGGACCGAGTTTGCCTATCTGCTGGAATGGCCGGACGAGGCAACCAAGACCGCCGCATGGTCGGCCTTCATGGCCGATGCTGAATGGTCCGACATCAAGCGCGTGACGCATGGGGAACATGGCGTGATGGTTGGCCAGATCGAGGACCGCTTGCTGGCGCCAACAGACTATTCGCCGGCGAAAAGCAGGAGCCTTCTTGCGGCATCAGCGTAGAAAATCAGTTTCGTGTCCCGGACGCGGTGCGGCACGAAGTGACGCGCCGCAGAGCTGGGACCCATTGCTTGCACGGAACACGACGTGTTTGGGTCCCGGCTCTGCGGAGCAGCGTTACACGCTGCACCGCGTCCGGGACACGAGATCGTCGCTAGACCGGCTTGCCCGTATACGGCATCGACGCGGTGAGGCCGCCGTCGACCGGGATCGCCTGGCCGTTGACATAGGAAGCGTCGTCGCTGGCGAGGAACAATCCCATCGCGGCGAGTTCGTGCGGCTGGCCGGCGCGCTTCAGCGGATTGAGCTGGCCGATCTTGTCCTGGGTGCCGCGCTCCTTGGCGCGGTCGAACACCGGCTTGGTCATGCCGGTTTCGATCAGGCCGGGGCAAACCGCGTTGATGCGAACGCCGGTGCCGGACAGCGAGTAGGCGGTGGTCTGCACCAGGCTGATGACGCCGGCCTTGCTCGCGCCGTACGGATGTCCGCTGGCGCCGGCCTTGAGGCCCGCGACGGAGGCGGTGCAGACGATCGAGCCGGACTTCTGCTTGATCATGTGCGGCATCGAATGCTTGATCGCGAGGAACGGCCCGATCAGGTTAATGCGCAAAACTTCCTGCCAGTGGTCCACGGTCTGCTCGGCCAGCGGCACCAGCCCGCCGCTGACGCCGGCATTAGCCCAGATCGCATCGAGCCTGCCGTATTTCGCCACCGCCTTGTCGATGAACGCCTTCACGTCGGCTTCCGAACCCGCATCCGCCATCACGGCCTCGACGGTGCCGCCGGCATCGCTGACGAGTTTTGCGGTTTCCTTCACGCCCTCGGCGCGGTCGACGATGATGAGCTTCGCGCCCTCCCTGGAGAACAGCACCGACGCGGCGCGTCCGATGCCACTGCCAGCACCTGTGATGACGACGGATTTGCCTTCGAGGCGGCCCATGAGTTTCTCCCTGATAGTTATGCGCGCAGGCGTCTGCCGCCTTGCGGAATTCAAACAAGATTTCAAACGCCCAAGAATCTTTGGCTAGCAAAGTCACTTGAGACGATGCGTGCTCTGACGTACAGCGACAACGAACAGTATTGAAGGGCTTTGATGATGTCCAATCCAGGCAAACCGTTGACGGTCTCCACACGCTGGTGGTGGATCCGACATGCGCCGGTGCGCGAAGATAACGGCTGCATTTACGGGCAGAAGGATCTGGGCTGCGATACCAGCGACCGCGTCGTGTTCGAGGCGGTCGGAAAAATCCTGCCGCGCAATGCGGTCTGGTATGCAAGCAATCTGAAGCGCACGCATCAGACCGCAAGCGCGATCTGGGCCGCTGGTTTTCCGAAACCATCAGACATGCCGCACGTGAATGCGTTCGCCGAACAACATCTCGGTGAGTGGCAAGGCCTGAATCGCGCGGCGTTCCTCGCCAGCCGTCCGGTCGGCAGCCACTGGCTTACTGAGATCGACGAACCCGCGCCCGGCGGCGAGAGTTTCATGGACCTGTATAATCGCACATGCGGCGCCATCGAGCGCATCAACGCCGAGCAGGCGGGCAGGGACGTCATCGTCGTCGCGCATGGCGGCACGATCAGGGCCGCTGTCGGGCTTGCACTCGGCGGTCAGCCGGAGAAAGGTCTTGCCTTCGATATCGACAATTGTTCGGTGACGCGGCTCGATCATCTCTCAAGCGCCAATTACGACGGCTGGCGGCTGCCGATGGTCAACCAGCAGCCATGGATCGCGGACGCTTCGCATAACGCGATGCATCAACCGGCAGGGCCCGAGGTGAAGCCGCCGGAGACGAAGCTCGCTTGAGCCTTGAGTTGTCGAGGACCGCAAAGGCTGCTTAGTTCGAAATTCAAGACCAAACCGGCATCGCGCTGGATCAACATCGGGGAGAGAGACATGAGCTTGTTCGATATGACCGGGAAAGTCGCTGTCATCACCGGCTCGACGCGCGGCATCGGCCGCGCCATTGCCGAGCGCATGGCCGAACACGGCGCCAAGGTGGTGATCTCCTCGCGCAAGCAGGACGTCTGCGATCAGGTGACCAAGGAGGTCAACGAAAAATTCGGCAAGGGCACCGCGGTTGCGATCGCGGCGAACATTTCCAGCAAGGAAAATTTGCAGAACCTGGTCGACGAATCCAACCGTGCGTTCGGCAAGATCGACGTGCTGGTCTGCAACGCCGCGTCCAATCCCTATTACGGTCCGCTCGGCGGCATTTCCGACGATCAGTTCCGAAAAATCCTCGACAATAACATCGTCGCCAACAACTGGCTGATCAACATGGTGGTGCCGCAGATGATCGAGCGCAAGGACGGCTCGATCGTGATCGTGTCCTCGATCGGCGGCCTGAAGGGTTCGACCGTGCTCGGCGCCTATGCGATCTCGAAGGCGGCCGACATGCAGCTCGCGCGCAACCTCGCCTGCGAATACGGCAAGCACAATATCCGCGTGAACTGCATCGCGCCCGGCCTGATCAAGACCGATTTTGCGAAAGCGCTGTGGGACAATCCGGAGACGCTGAAGGCCTCCACCGCGCGCTCGCCGCTGCTCCGCATCGGCGTGCCGGACGAGATCGCGGGCGCCGCGGTGCTGATGGGCTCGAAGGCGGGTGACTTCATGACCGGCCAGACCATCGTGATCGACGGTGGGGCTACGATCAGTTGAGGGTGAGTTAGAGCGGTGCGCGCGTTTTTACTCGGTGTCATCGTCCGCCTTGTGCGCAATTGCGCACTGGGGCGGACGATCCAGTAAACGCGGACGTCTCGATTCTCGTTGATGTCCCGGCGTACTGGATGCCCCGCCTTCGCGGGGCATGACGGTTGTGATGGGGCGCTAGGCCGGGAATAACGCCTCGCGCTCAATCCACCGCGGCGTAGACCAGATCCCGCAGCATATTCCGGATATATTCGCGCTGGCCGGGGCCCTGCATCATGAACACCGTGAACAGGTCCTCTGCGGGATCGATGAAGAAGAACGTGCCGGCCATCCCGCTCCAGAAGAACTGGCCGAGCGAGCCCGGGAACGGCGCGATACCCCGATGGGTGCGGACGGCGAAGCCTAATCCAAAACCGTGACCGGGCGGCATCAGCGGCGAGTCGACCTTCACGCTAGGGGCGAGGTGATCCGAGGCCATCAGTTCCAGCGTCTTGCGGCCGATGATCCTGTTGCCGTCGAGCGCGCCGCCGTTGAGCAGCATCTGGCAGAACCGCGCATAGTCCATGGTGGTCGAGACCAGCCCGCCGCCGCCGGATTCCATCGCGGGCTTCTCCAGCATGTTGAAGAGCTGCACCTTGTCGCCGGTCCAGGGATCGGTCGGGAACGGCTCGGCGAGGCGGCCGGCATTTGCTTCCGGCGTATGGAATGCGGTCTCGGCCATTTGCAGCGGCGCCAGGATGCGTTCGGTGAGGAACGCACCGAGCGATTTGCCGGAGACGACTTCGATGATGCGGCCGAGCACGTCGGTCGAGCGGCTGTAATTCCATTCCGCGCCCGGCTGACACATCAGCGGCATGCCGGCGATGATGGTCGCGTGCTCGGCGTTGGTGATCTTGCGGCTGCGCAGCCGCGACTGCTGGTAGAGCTGCTGGACGGGACCGTTGCCGGTGTGGTCGTAGGTCAGGCCGGACGTATGCCGCAGCAGATCCTGCACGGTCATCTGCCGCTTCAACGGCACGAGGTCGAGCTTGCCGTTGTTCTCGACGCCGACCTTCTGGTCGGCAAATTCCGGAATGAATTTTGCGACGGGATCGCCCAGGATGAAGTGGCCGTCCTCGACCAGCATCAGGATGCCGACGGAAACGATCGGCTTGGTCATCGAGAAGATGCGGAAGATGCTGTCATGCGCCATCGGGGTGGCTGCCGCCGGGTTCTGCCGGCCGATCGCATCGAACCAGCCGATCTGGCCGCGCCGCGCCACCATCACCGTGGCCCCGGGGAGGGTTCCCTTGTCGACCTCGCGCCTGAAGGCATCCGACATCCGCTGCAGGCGGACGCTCGACAGCCCGATGGTTTCCGGCTTGGCCTGCGGGAGAGAAGGGGTCTGGGGGGCGGTTGTCTGCCGGGCGGCGGTCTGCGCGTTCATAGTTTCTCCCGTTTGCTCTTGTTGCTTGTAACAGACAGGAAGTTTGGCGCAGAAGCCTTGCCTTGGGTAGGCATGTTGATGTGGGGGCAATCGCTTCGCCCTTGCAATCGGGGTATGCCCTATGCTTGAAACGGCGCGAACCGGCGCACGCGTCGGTTCCATGCAGGAGTGTAGCTCAATTGGTAGAGCACCGGTCTCCAAAACCGGGGGTCGCAGGTTCGAGCCCTGCCACTCCTGCCAGCTAAGTCAGCCCAATCAAAGACTTGGCCGAAATTCCTGCCATTTGCCCGGAACTTACGCGAAGAACGCGGTGAGGACCGCCATGTCCGATCGCGCTGGAGCCTCGCCCCGCAGATCGGCGTCGATGACCCGCCGACAGGCATCGATGGTGGTCGTGTCGCCGAGGTCGTTCGCTGCGTCGAGGACGGTCCAGGCCGTCTCGCCCGAGGGGCTTTCCAGGTCTTGGCCTAACAGAGCCATGGTCGTCTCGCTCTCCTATGGAGCGTGCAGGATAGAAAGGAGCTTTTAAAATCCAGATCGCGGGCTTGTGAGCATTTGAGGGAAGGCTGTACCCGGGGATTAACCAATCAATGGCTGGCGGTCGTTTCCGTCGGGCCCCCAAAAGGGGTCGATTTGGAGCCCGCGGCACCCCGTACCTTGACCTTTTGCCCGGCCGGCAGTAGATACCCGCCACCTGCAGCCGGCCCGCTAGATGCGGATATCCGGCGCGGCTTTGAATTCCCCCGAACAATCGAGCCCGCTTGGCGGCTCATCCTTCGAGAGAGGGCTGGGCGCGAGAGGGCTGTTCGGATTCGCTTTAGATCACAATCGTCTCACGAAGGACGCGGTAACCAACGATGGCTTTCAGCCCGTTCAAATTCCTGCAGGAAGTGCGCTCGGAGACCGCCAAGGTCACCTGGCCGACGCGCCGCGAGACGACGATCACCACGATCATGGTGTTCGTCATGGTTGCGCTGGCGTCGATCTTCTTTTTCGCCTCGGATATGATCATCCGCTATCTCGTTACCTTCCTGCTGGGCGTTCGCTGATGAGCACCGGAACCCAATCCATGGACAAGCGCTGGTATATCGTTCACGCCTATTCGAACTTCGAGAAGAAGGTGTCGGAATCGATCCGGGAACAGGCGAAGCAGCGCGGGCTTGAGGAACTGTTCGAGCAGGTGCTGGTGCCGACCGAAAAGGTCACCGAGGTGCGCCGCGGCCGCAAGATCGACGCCGAGCGCAAGTTCTTCCCGGGCTATGTGCTGGTGAAGATGAAGCTGACCGACGAAGCGTTTCATCTGATCAAGAACACGCCGAAGGTGACTGGCTTCCTCGGCGCCGAAAACAAGCCGATGCCGATCTCCGAATCCGAGGCGATGCGGATCCTGCACCAGGTGCAGGAAGGCGTCGAACGTCCGAAGGCGTCGGTGTCGTTCGAAATCGGCGAGAACGTCCGGGTGGCCGATGGCCCGTTCGCGTCGTTCTCCGGCGTGGTTGAAGAAATTGACGAGGCGCGTTCGCGCGTGAAGGTCGCGGTGTCGATCTTCGGCCGCGCCACGCCCGTCGAACTGGAATTCGGTCAGGTCGAGAAGGTCTGATCGGAGAGCGCGAAGCTTAGTCTTCGCGTATCAAGAGGCCGTGGGAGGAAGAGGGTGGTGGCCAACCGTCCTTGATCCGAACCACGAACCTGAAACCGCCGGCTTCAAAACCCGGCACAACAGGAGTGATACATGGCAAAGAAAGTGACCGGATACCTGAAGCTTCAGGTGCCGGCCGGTGCGGCGAATCCTTCGCCCCCGATCGGTCCCGCGCTTGGTCAGCGCGGTCTCAACATCATGGAATTCTGCAAGGCGTTCAACGCGCAGACGCAGAAGGAAGAAAAGAACACCCCGATCCCGGTGATCATCACCATCTATGCGGACCGTTCCTTCACCTTCGAGATGAAGACGCCGCCGATGTCCCACTTCCTCAAGCAGGCTGCCAAGATCCAGTCCGGTTCGAAAGCTCCGGGCCGCGACAAGGCCGGTCAGGTGACACGCGCGCAGGTGCGCGAGATCGCCGAGAAGAAGATGAAGGATCTCAATTGTGATTCCATCGAATCGGCCATGAAGATGGTCGAGGGCTCCGCCCGTTCGATGGGTCTGGAAGTTGCGGGGTAACGGGCCATGGCAATCGGAAAACGTTTGAAGAAGGCCCGCGAGGGTGTCGACCGCGAGAAGCTCTATCCGCTCGCGGATGCCATCAAGATGGTCAAGGAACGCGCCAAGTCGAAGTTCGACGAGACGATCGAGATCGCGATCAATCTCGGCGTCGACCCGCGTCACGCCGACCAGATGGTTCGCGGCGTCGTCAACCTGCCGAACGGCACCGGCCGCACGCTGCGCGTCGGCGTGTTCGCCCGCGGCGCCAAGGCGGACGAAGCCAAGGCGGCGGGTGCTGACGTCGTCGGCGCCGAAGACCTGGTCGAGAAGGTGCAGGGTGGCAACATCGATTTCGATCGTTGTATCGCCACCCCCGACATGATGCCGCTGGTCGGTCGCCTCGGTAAGGTGCTCGGCCCGCGCGGCATGATGCCGAACCCGAAGATCGGCACCGTGACGATGGACGTCGCCACTGCCGTGAAGGGCGCCAAGGGCGGCTCGGTCGAATTCCGCGTCGAAAAGGCCGGCATCGTGCAGGCCGGCGTCGGCAAGGCCTCGTTCTCCGAGGAAAAGCTCGTGCAGAACGTGAAGGCGCTTGCGGATGCGGTGTCGAAGGCCAAGCCCGCCGGTGCCAAGGGCACTTATATCCAGCGCGTGGCGGTCTCCTCCACCATGGGCCCGGGCGTCAAGGTCGAGCCGGGCACGCTGCTCGGCTAGTTCGTTGCGATTTACGTGAATAGAAAAGGGCGGAATCGGGTGACCGATTCCGCCCTTTGCGTTTGATGTGGCATTTGCGTAATCGTCGCAGCGCCGGACTTGCCAAGAAGGAACAACAATGCCCGAGAAGGTCCTGATCTATTCGCGTTTTCCAAAGGCCCAGATGGAGCGTTTCGGCGAACGGTTTGAACTTCTGAACGCCGCCGGCAAGCCGCCCAATGACGTGTTCTCCGCCGAACAACTCTCGGACATCCGCGCGATGATCACCGCCGGCGGCACGCCGCTCGGCGGCAATGCGATGGACCTCCTTCCCAAGCTCGGCGCGATCATCTGCTACGGCACCGGCTATGACGGCGTCGATCTCACGGCGGCGGCCAAGCGCCGGATCGCGGTCGGTCACAGCCCGGGAGCGAATGCGGCATCCGTTGCGGATATCGCGGTCACCTTGATGCTGGCAGCCACGCGGCGGTTACTTGTCGCCGATGATTATGTGCGGGGCGGGAGCTGGGCGGCTGCAAAGCCGTCGCCGATGATGCGCCCGCAAGCCGGGATGCTCGGCCGCAAAATCGGCGTCTACGGCATGGGCGAGATCGGCCGCAAGATTGCGGCACGCGTCGCCGCGTTCGAAGCCGAGGTCGGCTATTTCAGCCGCAGCCGGCACGACGTGCCGTATCGATATTTTCCGACGCTCGATGCGCTGGCAGAGTGGTGCAGTGTCCTGATGATTGCGGTCCGGGCAGGGGCTGACACCGAGCATGCCGTCGATGCCAATATCCTGAAGAAACTCGGCAAGGACGGCTACGTCGTCAACATCTCGCGCGGTTCGGTGATCGACCAGCAGGCTTTGATCGCGGCGCTGGCCGACCAGACCATCGCGGGCGCAGGCCTCGACGTGTACGCGAAGGAGCCACATGCGCCCGATGCGCTGACGGCGCTGCCGAACGTCGTGCTGTCCCCACATATTGGCGGCCACACCCTGGAATCGCACGTCGCGATGCAGGATTGCGTGCTGGCCAATCTCGACGCGTTCTTCGCCGGCAAGCCGCTGCCTTACCCGGTGCCGCTCGGCTGACGGCTTCAGTGCATCCCGGCAGCCGGCAGATGGCGCAGCTTGTCGGGATTGCGGACGATATAGATCGCGGCGATTTTCTCGCCGTCGATCGCCATGCTCAGGGTGAGATCGAGTTCGCCGTCCAGATAGAGCAGGGCGCCGACGGCGCCGTTGATAACAGCCGGTTCGATCCGGACGTCCTGGCCGGCGATCTTGCCGGCAAGGCCGATGAAGAAGCGCGCGACCTTGTCGGCGCCGATGATCGGATTGCGCGCCGCGAACTTGCGGCCGCCGCCATCCGTGAGCGCCACTGCATCCTCGCGCAGCAATTCGGCCAGCTGCCTGACATTGCCGCTGGCAACCGCGTCGCTGAAAGCCTGCAGCAGGCGCGCGTGACTGTCCGGTGTCGCCGTGGGCGCGGGTCGTTCGTCGCGCACCGCGCGGCGGGCCCTTGAGGCCAGTTGCCGACAGGCCGCCTCGGTGCGGTCGAGCATGGCAGCGACCTCGGAAAACGGCGTGTCGAACACGTCGTGAAGCAGGAAGGCGGCACGCTCCATCGGAGACAGCCGGTCCAGCGCCAGCAACAAGGCGAACGAGAGATCGTCGGCCAGTTCGGTGGCGGATTCGGCGGAAAGGCCTTCCGCGTCGAACACGGGCTCGGGGAGCCAGGGGCCGACATAGACCTCCCGTTGGGCCTTCGCGCTCTTCAGCCGGTCGAGACAGAGCCGCGTGACGATGGTGACGAGAAAGGCCTCGGGGTTGTGCACGTCCTGCGCTCCGGCAAAGCGGAGATAGGCGTCCTGCACGACATCTTCCGCATCACTGCGGCTGCCGAGCATGCGATAGGCTAGCCCGAGCAGGCGCCCGCGATGGGGCGCCAGCGGGTCGCTGTCACGCGGCCTGTTTGACGACATCGACATTGTTTCCACCCACGGCGACGCGCCGGCACTCCTTGGCATAGCCGAGGCCCGCCTTCACCATCGGGAACATGCGGCCCATTTGCAGCGCCAGCGTCAGATCTATCACGCCTTTCTGGCCCCATTCGGCCCGGACGGCGTCGCGAAACTCGTCCTCCTGCTCGGCGGCCCGGCGCACCACGGCGTCGGCGAACCGGAATCCAAGCGTGGTCGCCTCATTCATCGCCCGGGGATCGCGGCGGAGAACCGCCTCGATCTGGTCCTTGGGCATGCCCGCTTCCAGCGCCATGTCGACGACCAGTTGCGTGCAGGGGCCGCAATCCTCGGCCAGGGCGCCGACGATCTTGGCTGCGAAACTCGCGTCGATCGGGACCGCCTCGCGGTGGGCGGCCGCCTTCATGAGGGGTGCGAACTTGAAGAAGGCGGAAGGGGAAGCGTTCAGCATCATCTCGAGATAGCTGACGTCGTACCCATAACGCTTGGCAAATGCGCGCAGCGTGCGGCGCGCGATCCAACTACGCATGATTTTCTCCTTGGCTGGGGAAGGCGGAATAGAGCGCGGCTGCCGACGGCAGCACGATAGCGAGGAGGTCGAAGGCGGGGTGATGGGTATGGCCGCCCGCCAGGATCACGAGGTGGAGCAGGGCGTGGACGGCGAGGAAGCCGGCGCCCGCGACGGCGGCCGGCCAGTACCGTGGCCGCCATGCCCGCGCGGC
Source organism: Bradyrhizobium sp. SRL28 (assembly GCF_018596315.1). GTDB lineage: Bacteria > Pseudomonadota > Alphaproteobacteria > Rhizobiales > Xanthobacteraceae > Bradyrhizobium. The sequence goes on from NZ_JAHEAG010000017.1 coordinate 14,385, forward strand.
CAGTGCGAGACCGGCCACGAGGAAGGCGGCACCGATGTCCTGAACGAAATGGGGGTTGAACGGGCCGGTGTCCGGCACCCCGGGCACGCTTTCGTACCAACGGTCCCCGGCCACGAGCATGGCGAGCCCGTTCAGGACCGTGGGTATTGCTAGAATGGCTGCCAACTGACGCCGCATGGGAACCTCCTGCAGCCAAGACGAGCCGGGCGGCTCCGGTGTGACAGAACCCGTCAAAGAATTTCCGGGGTTCCGGGGCGAAAATTTTTGCTCCGCCGGTCAGCGAATTGGTGTGAATTTTGCCCTTGGCAAGCCGGCTGAGACTCGGTAAACAATGGGCCTCCGGGCGTGCTGGCCCTTGCTGGCACGTCCGTGCGCGCATTCCGAAAACCCGATACGGTAGGAGAACATTCCTTTCAGGACATCCGCATGGATTGCTCGAAAGGAAGGAAAACTCATCGCTTCGGTGGATTGCGGCAGGGGTCTTTCGGCTTGCCGGATGGCCTCGATCCTGTCCGAGACTGCAGGCGCCCGCAAAGAAACGCAAGTTTCTTCAACGGCTTAATTTCACAGCCTGCATAGACGGGTGAAGACCGGATTTTGCTTCAACGCCGCCTCGCGCGGCGTCATGGCTGATTTGGTTCGAACCTCGACACCCCGCGCCATCTGGTTCGGGAGGGCAGGCTTATCAATGTCGTCTTGCCCGGCGTGTCCTTGAGACTGGTGTCTAGAGGTCAGGTTTTGGGTGAGACGATGGGTGCAACCCGGCGGTCTCGCTCTTAAGCGAAGGCCGCCAACCGGAGAGAGCTTGCTGTGGAAAGAGCGGCAAAAAAGGACGCGGTTGAAGCGCTGAACGAGGTCTTCAAGACCACCAGCGTCGCAGTCGTCGCCCACTATTCCGGCCTCACCGTGGCCCAGATGCAGAAGCTGCGCATGCAGATGAAGCAGGCGGGTGCGTCGGTGAAGGTCTCGAAGAACCGTCTCGCCAAAATTGCTCTTGAAGGCACGGATGTCGTTGCCATCGGCTCCCTGCTGAAGGGACCGACCGTGATCGCGACTTCAAACGATCCGGTAGCGGCGCCGAAGGTTGCCATGGAATTCGCCAAGGCGAACGAGCAGTTCGTCATTCTCGGCGGCTCCATGGGTAAAACCGTCCTGGACGTGAACGGTGTGAAGGCGCTTGCCTCGCTGCCGTCACTCGATGAACTGCGCGGAAAGCTTGTCGGCCTCCTGGTGGCGCCGGCGACCAAGATCGCTCAGCTCTCGACAGCGCCCGCGGCCAAGCTCGCGCGCGTCGTCCAGGCCTATGCCTCAAAGAGCGAAGCGGCCTGACCCTTCGCAAATCAAACTGGTTCGAACCAAACGTTTAAGGAAATAGATCAATGGCTGACCTACAGAAAATCGTCGACGACCTCTCGAGCCTGACCGTGCTCGAAGCTGCCGAACTCGCCAAGCTCCTCGAAGAAAAGTGGGGCGTGTCCGCCGCGGCCGCCGTTGCGGTTGCCGGGCCTGCGGGTGGCGGCGCTGCCGCTGCTCCGGCTGAAGAGAAGACCGAGTTCACGGTCGTTCTCGCTGCCGCCGGCGAAAAGAAGATCGAAGTCATCAAGGAAGTCCGCGCCATCACCGGCCTGGGCCTCAAGGAAGCCAAGGACCTCGTCGAAGGCGCGCCCAAGCCGGTCAAGGAAGGCGTGAACAAGGAAGAGGCCGACAAGCTCAAGGCCCAGCTCGAAAAGGCTGGCGCCAAGGTCGAATTGAAGTAAGCGTACTACACAGAAAAGTGTGGGGATTCGCGGGGTTAGCCCCTCGAATCTCCACTATTCCGCCCCATATCGGAGCGGCAGCAGGAAAACGCGGTAGGCGGTGGGGACGGCAGGGTTCCTGGCGTAAGCCGTTGGGAGACAGTCAGATTTCGGGCTTTTTCAGTCCGTGAAGCGGCAACTTGAGACGGGCGGGTGCAGTCATGCGCCCCGCGCGTCGTTTTGCGTTTTGAAGGTCTAAAGTGCGGGTTCAGGACTTAATTCCTGAAATTCAGCTTTGTTCCTTTGAGCGATTCGAAATTCAACCCGAGGGCGATGGCAGTCGCGCTTCGGAAGGTTCGCCCACAAGGGCGACGAAAATGAGAGGCCACGATGGCGCAGCAGACATTCACCGGTCGCAAACGCGTTCGCAAGTTCTTTGGACACATCAAGGAAGTCGCCGAGATGCCGAACCTCATCGAGGTTCAGAAGGCGTCCTACGACCAGTTTCTGATGGTCGAGGAACCCCAGGGCGGCCGGTTGGACGAGGGACTGCAGGCGGTGTTCCGCTCGGTGTTCCCGATTTCGGATTTCTCGGGCACCTCGATGCTGGAATTCGTCCGCTACGAATTCGAGCCGCCGAAGTATGACGTCGACGAGTGCCGCCAGCGCGGCATGACCTATGCTGCGCCGCTGAAGGTGACGCTGCGCCTGATCGTGTTCGATATCGACGAGGAAACCGGCGCCAAGTCGGTGAAGGACATCAAGGAGCAGGACGTCTACATGGGCGATATCCCGCTCATGACCATGAACGGCACCTTCGTCGTCAACGGCACCGAGCGCGTCATCGTCTCCCAGATGCACCGTTCGCCCGGTGTGTTCTTCGACCACGACAAGGGCAAGACCCACTCGTCCGGCAAGCTGCTGTTTGCCGCGCGCGTGATTCCGTATCGCGGTTCTTGGCTCGACATCGAGTTCGACGCCAAGGACATCGTGTTCGCGCGCATCGACCGCCGCCGCAAGATTCCCGTGACCTCGCTGATGTACGCGCTCGGTCTCGACGGCGAGACGATCCTGTCCACCTTCTACAAGAAGATCAATTTCAAGCGCGCCAAGGAAGGCTGGCGCGTGCCGTTCGACGCCGCTCGTTTCCGCGGCTACTCGACCATCAACGACCTGATCGACGCCGATACCGGCAAGGTCGTGCTCGAGGCCGGCAAGAAGCTGACGGTGCGCGCGGCGCGCCAGTTGCAGGAAAAGGGCCTCAAGGCGCTGCGTCTGTCGGACGAAGAACTGGTCGGCAACTATCTCGCCGAAGATCTCGTCAATCCGAAGACCGGTGAAATCTACGCCGAAGCCGGCGAGGAACTCACCGAGAAGTCGCTGAAGGCGCTCAACGAGCAGGGCTACAAGGAGCTGCCGCTGCTCGACATCGACCACGTCAATGTCGGCGCCTACATCCGCAACACGCTGCACGCCGACAAGAACATGACGCGTGAAGACGCGCTGTTCGACATCTACCGCGTGATGCGTCCGGGCGAGCCGCCGACGATCGATTCGGCCCAGACCATGTTCCAGTCGCTGTTCTTCGACAGCGAGCGCTATGACCTGTCCGCGGTCGGCCGCGTCAAGATGAACATGCGCCTCGAACTCGACGCGCCCGATACCCATCGCACGCTGCGCAAGGAAGACATCCTGGCCGTCATCAAGACGCTGGTCGACCTGCGCGACGGCAAGGGCGAGATCGACGACATCGACCATCTCGGTAACCGCCGCGTGCGTTCGGTCGGCGAGCTGATGGAGAACCAGTACCGCATCGGCCTCTTGCGCATGGAGCGCGCGATCAAGGAGCGCATGTCCAGTGTCGACATCGACACCGTGATGCCGCAGGACCTGATCAACGCCAAGCCGGCGGCCGCCGCGGTGCGCGAATTCTTCGGCTCCTCGCAGCTGTCGCAGTTCATGGACCAGACCAACCCGCTGTCGGAAATCACCCACAAGCGTCGTCTCTCGGCGCTTGGACCGGGCGGTCTGACCCGCGAGCGCGCCGGCTTCGAAGTGCGCGACGTGCATCCGACGCATTACGGCCGCATCTGCCCGATCGAAACGCCGGAAGGTCCGAACATCGGCCTGATCAACTCGCTGGCGACGTTCGCGCGCGTCAACAAGTACGGCTTCGTCGAAACGCCCTATCGCAAGGTGAAGGACGGCCGCGTCACCGACGAGGTCGTGTACCTCTCGGCGATGGAGGAGGGCCGTTATCGCGTGGCGCAAGCCAACGTGCCGCTCGACGCCAAGGGCCGCTTCACCGAAGACCTGATCGTCTGCCGTCACGCCGGCGAAGTGCTCCCGATCACGCCCGACAAGGTCGACTATATGGACGTGTCGCCGAAGCAGCTGGTTTCGGTTGCCGCGGCGCTGATCCCGTTCCTCGAGAACGACGACGCCAACCGCGCGCTGATGGGCTCGAACATGCAGCGCCAGGCAGTGCCGCTGGTTCGTGCCGAGGCGCCGTTCGTCGGCACCGGCATGGAAGGCGTGGTTGCCCGTGACTCGGGTGCGGCGATCGCCGCGCGTCGTTCAGGCGTGATCGACCAGATCGACGCCACCCGCGTCGTTATCCGCGCCACCGAAGATCTCGATCCCACCAAGTCGGGCGTCGATATCTACCGGCTGATGAAGTACCAGCGCTCCAACCAGTCGACCTGCATCAACCAGCGTCCGCTGGTGAAGGTCGGCGACATCGTCAGGAAGGGCGACATCATCGCCGACGGTCCCTCGACCGATCTCGGCGAACTCGCGCTCGGCCGTAACGTGCTGGTCGCGTTCATGCCGTGGAATGGCTACAACTTCGAAGACTCGATCCTGCTCTCCGAGCGGATCGTGAAGGACGACGTCTTCACCTCGATCCACATCGAGGAGTTCGAGGTGATGGCCCGCGATACCAAGCTCGGACCTGAGGAAATCACCCGCGACATTCCGAACGTTTCGGAAGAAGCGCTGAAGAACCTCGACGAAGCCGGCATCGTCTATATCGGCGCCGAAGTCCGCGCCGGCGACATCCTGGTCGGCAAGATCACGCCAAAGGGCGAAAGCCCGATGACGCCGGAAGAAAAGCTGCTGCGCGCCATCTTCGGCGAAAAGGCTTCCGACGTCCGCGATACCTCGCTCCGCGTGCCCCCGGGCGTGCAGGGCACGATCGTGGAAGTGCGCGTGTTCAACCGTCACGGCGTTGACAAGGACGAGCGTGCGCTGGCGATCGAGCGGGAAGAGATCGAACGTCTGGCCAAGGACCGCGACGACGAACAGGCGATCCTCGACCGCAACGTCTACGGCCGCCTCGCGGAGCTCCTGGAAAACCGCCAGGGCATCGCGGGTCCCAAGGGCTTCAAGAAGGACACCAAGATCACGCGCGCCGTGCTCGAGGAGTATCCGAAGTCGCAGTGGTGGATGTTTGCTTCGCCGAACGACAAGCTGATGAGCGAAATCGAGGCGATGCGGAAGCAGTACGACGAATCGAAGAAGGGCCTTGAACAGCGCTTCCTCGACAAGGTCGAAAAGCTGCAGCGTGGCGACGAATTGCCGCCCGGCGTGATGAAGATGGTCAAGGTCTTCGTCGCGGTGAAGCGCAAGATTCAGCCCGGCGACAAGATGGCCGGCCGTCACGGCAACAAGGGTGTGGTGTCCAAGATCGTTCCGATCGAGGACATGCCGTTCCTCGAGGACGGCACCCATGCCGACATCGTGCTCAATCCGCTCGGTGTGCCCTCGCGCATGAACGTCGGCCAGATTCTGGAGACGCATCTCGGCTGGGCCTGCGCAGGCCTCGGCAAGCGCATCGGCCAGACCATCGACAGCTATTATCAGAAGCAGGACCTCAAGCCGCTGCGCGAGACCCTGAAGAAGATCTATGGCGACGATGAGACCATCAAGACGCTGAACGACAACGAGCTGATGGAGCTTGGCAAGAACCTGAGCCACGGCGTGCCGATTGCGACGCCGGTGTTCGACGGCGCCAAGGAAGCCGACATCGAGGAGATGCTGAAGCTCGCGGGCTTCGACGCCTCCGGCCAGTCGACCGTCTATGACGGCCGTACCGGCGACGCCTTCGACCGCAAGGTGACGGTGGGCTACATCTACATGCTCAAGCTGCACCATCTGGTCGACGACAAGATCCACGCGCGTTCGATCGGACCGTACTCGCTCGTTACCCAGCAGCCGCTGGGCGGCAAGGCGCAGTTCGGCGGGCAGCGTTTCGGCGAAATGGAGGTGTGGGCGCTGGAAGCTTACGGCGCGGCCTACACGCTGCAGGAAATGCTGACCGTGAAGTCGGACGACGTCGCCGGCCGTACCAAGGTGTACGAGGCGATCGTTCGCGGCGACGACACGTTCGAGGCGGGTATTCCGGAATCGTTCAACGTGCTGGTCAAGGAAATGCGCTCGCTCGGCCTCAACGTCGACCTGCACAATTCCAAGGTCGGACCGGCGCCGACGTCCGAGGCGGCCGAGTAACGGCAAAGATTCCATGTCCGGCCCAAAGCGCGAAGACAACTTCGCAAGAGGGCCGGACATTCGCGCTCCGCTCGGACGTTGAGCGGGCGCGGGCCAAAGAAGAATTTCGAATTTGCTGCCGGTGACGATCGGCACGCGAGGAGAAGACGATGAACCAAGAAATTATGAATCTCTTCAATCCGACGACCCCGGCCCAGGTCTTCGACCAGATCCGGATCTCGATTGCGTCCCCGGAGAAGATTCTGTCCTGGTCCTACGGCGAGATCAAAAAGCCGGAGACCATCAACTACCGGACCTTCAAGCCGGAGCGCGACGGCCTGTTCTGCGCCCGCATCTTCGGGCCGATCAAGGATTACGAGTGCTTGTGCGGCAAGTACAAGCGGATGAAGTACAAGGGCATCATCTGCGAAAAGTGCTCGGTCGAAGTGACGCTGTCCCGCGTCCGGCGCGAGCGCATGGGCCACATCGAGCTGGCCGCGCCCGTTGCGCACATCTGGTTCCTGAAGTCGCTGCCGTCCCGCATCGGCCTTCTGCTCGACATGACGCTGAAGGATCTCGAGCGGATTCTGTACTTCGAATATTACGTCGTGCTGGAGCCGGGCCTGACCGCGCTCAAGGACCGTCAGTTGCTCTCGGAAGACGAGTACCTGAAGGCGCAGGACGAATACGGCCAGGATTCGTTCACCGCCATGATCGGCGCCGAAGCGATCCGCGAGCTGTTGAAGGGGCTTGAGCTCGAAAAGCTCGAGCAGTCCCTGCGCGCGGAGATGCACGAGACCGAATCCGACATCAAGCACAAGAAGCTTGCCAAGCGGCTGAAGATCGTCGAGGCGTTCCGCTATTCCGGCAACAAGCCGGAGTGGATGATCCTGACCGTGGTGCCGGTGATTCCGCCGGACCTGCGTCCGCTGGTGCCGCTCGACGGCGGCCGCTTTGCGACGTCGGACCTCAACGACCTCTACCGCCGCGTCATCAACCGCAACAACCGCCTGAAGCGGCTGATGGAACTGCGCGCGCCCGACATCATCATCCGCAACGAAAAGCGCATGCTGCAGGAGGCGGTCGACGCACTGTTCGACAACGGCCGCCGCGGCCGTGTCATCACCGGCGCCAACAAGCGTCCGCTGAAGTCGCTGGCCGACATGCTCAAGGGCAAGCAGGGCCGCTTCCGGCAGAACCTGCTCGGCAAGCGCGTCGACTATTCGGGCCGTTCCGTGATCGTGGTCGGTCCCGAACTGCGGCTGCATCAGTGCGGTCTGCCGAAGAAGATGGCGCTCGAACTGTTCAAGCCGTTCATCTATTCGCGGCTCGACGCCAAGGGTCTGTCCACCACCGTGAAGCAGGCGAAGAAGCTCGTCGAGAAGGAGCGTCCCGAGGTTTGGGATATCCTGGACGAGGTGATCCGCGAGCATCCGGTGCTGCTCAACCGCGCGCCGACGCTGCATCGTCTCGGCATTCAGGCGTTTGAGCCGGTGCTGATCGAGGGCAAGGCGATCCAGCTGCATCCGCTGGTTTGCGCGGCGTTCAACGCCGACTTCGACGGCGACCAGATGGCCGTGCACGTTCCGCTGTCGCTGGAAGCGCAGTTGGAAGCGCGCGTCCTGATGATGTCGACCAACAACATCCTGCACCCGGCGAACGGCCAGCCGATCATCGTGCCGTCGCAGGACATCGTGCTCGGCCTCTATTACGTGTCGATCATGCGCGAAGGCCTGCCCGGCGAGGGCAAGATCTTCGGCGACATGGCCGAACTCGAGCACGCGCTGCATTCGAAGGTCATCCACCTCCACACCAAGATCAAGTACCGGTGGGAGGGCATCGACGAGAGCGGCAAGATCACCAAGCGCTGGATCGAAACCACCGCGGGCCGCGTCATGCTCGGCACTTTGCTGCCGAAGAACCAGAAGATCTCGTACGACATCATCAACAAGCTGATGACCAAGCGCGAAATCTCCGGCGTGATCGACCAGGTCTACCGTCACTGCGGTCAGAAGGAGACGGTGATCTTCTGCGACCGCATCATGGCGCTCGGCTTCTACAACGCGTTCAAGGCCGGCATCTCGTTCGGCAAGGACGACATGGTGGTGCCGCACTCAAAGTGGAAGATCGTCGACACCACCCGTACGCTGGCGAAGGATTTCGAGCAGCAGTACAATGACGGCCTGATCACCCATGGCGAGAAGTACAACAAGGTGGTCGACGCCTGGTCGAAGGCGACCGAAGAAATCGCCAAGGAGATGATGAAGGAAATCTCTTCGACCAAGAAGACGGCGAAGGGCGCCGACGCCGACATCAACTCGATCTACATGATGGCGCATTCGGGCGCGCGCGGTTCGCCGGCCCAGATGCGTCAGCTTGCCGGTATGCGCGGCCTGATGGCGAAGCCGTCGGGTGAAATCATCGAGACGCCGATCATTTCCAACTTCAAGGAAGGTCTGTCGGTGCTCGAATACTTCAACTCGACCCACGGCGCCCGCAAGGGCCTCGCGGACACCGCGTTGAAGACCGCGAACTCCGGTTACCTGACCCGCCGTCTGGTCGACGTGGCGCAGGACTGCATCATCACGCAGGACGATTGCGGCACCAAGCTCGGCATCAAGATGCGCGCCATCGTCGATGCCGGCACCGTCGTCGCTTCGCTGGCGTCGCGTATCCTCGGCCGCACCACGGGCGAGGACCTGCGCGATCCCGCGACCAACAAGGTCGTGGTCAAGCGCGGCACGCTGATGGAAGAGACGCATGTCGACGCCATCCAGCAGGCCGGCATTCAGGAAGTGAAGATCCGTTCGGCCCTGACCTGCGAACTCGTCAACGGCATCTGCGGCAAGTGCTACGGCCGCGACCTCGCCCGCGGCACGCCGGTCAACCACGGTGAAGCGGTCGGCGTCATCGCCGCCCAGTCGATCGGTGAACCCGGCACGCAGCTGACGATGCGCACGTTCCACATCGGCGGCGCGGCGCAGATCAACGAGCAGTCGTTCGTCGAGTCGAATTTCGAAGGCAAGGTCACCATCAAGAACAAGGCCATCGCGAGGAACAGCGAAGGTCATCTGGTCGCGATGGTCCGCAACATGGTCGTTGCGATCACCGATGCCGACGGAACCGAGCGTGCGACCCACCGCATTCAGTACGGCGCGCGCATGCACGTCGACGAAGGCGATATGGTCAAGCGCGGCCAGCGCATCGCGGAATGGGACCCGTACAGCCGTCCGGTGCTCACCGAAGTCGAAGGCACCATCGGGTTCGAGGACCTGGTCGAGGGGCAGTCGATCTCGGAAACGCTCGACGAATCCACCGGTATCGCCAAGCGCGTCGTCATCGACTGGCGCGCGTCGCGCGGCGGGGCGGACCTGCGGCCCGCGATCGTGGTCAAGGGCAAGGACGGCAAGGTGCTGAAGCTCGCACGTGGCGGCGATGCCCGCTACATGCTGTCGGTCGACGGCATTCTGTCGGTAGACATCGGTGCCAAGGTCAAGGCCGGCGACATCCTGGCGCGTATCTCAACGGAAAGCGCCAAGACCCGTGACATCACCGGCGGTCTGCCGCGGGTGGCCGAACTGTTCGAGGCCCGCAAGCCAAAGGACGCGGCGATCATCGCGGAAATCGCGGGCACGATCCGCTTCGGCCGCGACTACAAGAACAAGCGCCGCATCTCGATCGAGCCGATGGACAAGACCGAGGAGCCGCGCGAGTACCTGATCCCGAAGGGCAAGCACATCCATCTGCAGGACGGCGACATTGTCGAAAAGGGCGATTTCATCGTCGAAGGCAATCCGGCGCCGCACGACATCCTGGCGATCAAGGGCATCGAGGAACTCGCTGCCTATCTGGTCAACGAAATCCAGGAAGTCTACCGGTTGCAGGGCGTGCTCATCAACGACAAGCACATCGAGGTGATTGTCCGTCAGATGCTGCAGAAGGTCGAGGTCACCGACCAGGGCGACACCGACATGATCTCGGGCGAGCAGGTCGACAAGATCGAGTTCGACGCGCTCAACGTGAAGGCCAAGGAAGAGGGCAAGAAGCCCGCCACGGGAACGCCGGTTCTGCTCGGCATCACCAAGGCGAGCCTGCAGACCCGCTCGTTCTTCTCGGCGGCCTCGTTCCAGGAGACCACCCGCGTGCTCACCGAAGCCGCCGTCAACGGCAAGGTGGACCCGCTGGAAGGCCTCAAGGAGAACGTCATTGTCGGCCGGTTGATCCCGGCGGGCACCGGCGCCTCGATGGCCAAGATCCGCGAAGTCGCGGTCAAGCGCGACAAGCTGATTCTCGACGAGCGCGAGAAGCAGACCGCGATCGTGCCGACCGCTCCGGAAGCGGAGCCGCTGGCTCTGCCGCCGGCGGAGTAAGGGTTCCATTCCGATCAACAAAAAAGCCGGCTGCGAAGCCGGCTTTTTCTTTTTTCGAACGGGAATCTGGCGCTTCACCCGGACGGGTGACGCCTGCTATCAAGTCAGGGAATGATGTCGCGCCACAACGGTAATATCAGTTGGCTGATTTCGAATCCTTGATCGACCGCATCTACGAGGCGGGGCTCGTTCCTTCCCTTTGGCCAGCGCTGCTTGGCGAACTCGGTGCGGCGGTCGGCGGCAACGGCGGCTTTCTGTTCGGCGTGCGGGATGGATACACAAGCGCGGTCAATTCTCTCGAATATGACCAGCTCATGCCTATTTTCATGAAAGACGGATGGAGCGAGCGCGATCCGAATCTGCCGCGCGCCATCGCCCTGAACCGTGCGGGCTTCGTCACTGATTATGATCTCCTCTCGGAGGAGGAGATTGCGACCAACGAAGTCTATTGCAACTTTTACCGCAAACACGGCATTGGCTATCGGGCCGGAACGATCATTCCGATGCCGAGCGGCGATTCAATCGCAATCGTGATTCCGCGGCATCAGGATCACGGCCCGGTGCCGCAAGAGGTCGTCAATCTCCTGGATGGACTGCGGCCGCATCTGGCCCGGGCCTCCCTTGCAGCAAACCGCCTTGGCTTCGAGCGCGCACTTGCTCAGGTCGACGCATTGCAGGCGCTGGGTCTGCCGGGCGCGGTGCTGCGCGGGCCCGGCCGGGTGTTCGCGGCGAACGGCTTGTTCGATGCGCTGATGCCTTCGCTGTTTCAGGATCGCGCCCAGCGCGTGACGATGACGGACGTTGCGGCGGATGCGCTGCTCGCCGAAGCGCTCGGCACTCTGCCTGTTGCCGGTAGCCGGACCGTGAAATCCATACCGGTCGCGGCGACGGTCGGTCATGTGCCGATGGTGCTGCATGTCATCCCCGTACGCGGTTCCGCGCGCGATATCTTCACGCATGCCACCGCGCTCTTGGTGGTGACGCCGGTCGATCGCGCCGCGGTGCCGACCGCGGAGGTCCTGCAAGGTCTGTTCGACCTGACGCCGGCGGAAGCACGCGTGGCGCGGGGCATCAGCCAGGCCGAAACCATCGATGCACTTGCCGGCGCGACGGGCGTCAATCGGGAGACGGTGCGCAGCCAGCTCAAGGCCGTGCTGTCCAAGACCGGCCTGTCTCGCCAGCAGGAGCTGGTCAGCCTGCTCGCCGGCAAGGCGTTCCGTAACAGTTAGACAACCAAACCTACGGTTTACGAGGGCGGAACGCTGGGTCCCTGCGGGCGGAATAGGGCTTCCGCAAGAATACGGTGCGAAGACAAAAGGCCGGCACAAGCCGGCCATTTTGCTGCTTTCTTTCGTTGCTGCGTTGCGAGGACCCGCTTTGTTCATCTTCCCTTCAGGGTGAAAAGCGCTTTTGCTAGTGTGGATTAGACCGGCTGCTTCCCGAAGGCAGGGGGGCCGGGAGGGCGACGGAAAAGACATGTTGGATCTTGCAATCGTAGGCGGCGGCCCGGGCGGGCTGATGAGTGCCTGGTATTTGAAGAAAAAGCTCGGCGATCTCTGCCGCGTTACGATCTACGAGGCGTCCGACCGCGTCGGAGGCAAGATCGTCTCGCGCAAATTCGATTCCGCGCCGGCGATGTACGAGGCAGGCGTCGCCGAAATCTACGATTATTCGATGACCGGCCCGGATCCGCTGCGGGAACTGATCCAGCATTTCGGCCTGCAGACGATACCGATGGACGCCGAGCAGGTGCACCTCGACGGCGAGCTGCTCAACGACGTGCCGGGCATGCGCCGCAGGTATGGTGAGAAGACCGCGGCTGCGATCGAGGCGTTCCGCAAGCGCTGTTCCGACATGGTGTCGCCGATCGAATATTACGAGGGCGTCGGCGCCCACGACAATGAGCACCCCTGGGCCTACATGACCTGCGAGGAAGTGCTCGACGAGGAGGTCGACGATCCCACCGCCAAGCGCTTCTTCAAGGTAATGGCCCGCTCCGATATCGCGACCGAAGCCCACAACACCAACGGGCTGAACGCGCTGAAGAACTTCGTGATGGATGTCGAGGGCTATATCGGCCTGTACTCGATCCAGAACGGCAACGAGCAGTTGGTCGAGTGCCTTCGCTCGGAAGTCGATGCTGATATCCAGCTCAACCATCGCGTGCTCAAGGTCGGCAAGACCGACTCTGGCCGCTACCAGCTCAATATGATGAACGGGAAGGGGCCGGAGACGCGGGATTTCGATCTGGTGCTGATGTGCCTGCCACATTCCTGGCTCGCCACCATGCGCTGGGATGGCGAAGAACTGCGCAAGTCGATGGTCAAGCACGTCTCTTATTTCGACCGTCCGGCGCATTACCTGAGGGTTTCGATCCTGTTCGACGAGCCGTTCTGGGGCGAGAAGATCCCCGGCGCCTGGTTCATGTCGGAGGCGTTCGGCGGCTGCTGCGTCTACAACGAGGGCGCCCGCCACGACGTCGGCAAGCACGGCGTGCTCAACTGGCTGATCGCCGGCTCGGACGCGCTGGCGTTTGCCAATCTCAGCGACCAGGAACTGATCGACGCCGCGCTCAAGTCGCTGCCGGCTTCGTTCGGCAACGCGCGCGATCATTTCTTGGAAGGCAAGATCCACCGCTGGCTGTCTTCAGTCAATGCGCTGCCGGGCGGCCTGCCGGTGCGTGACGTCATGACCAACCACCGGCCGGATCCGAAGCAGCATCCGGGGATCGTCGTGGTCGGCGACTATCTGTTCGATTCGACGCTGAACGGTCTGCTCGACTCCTCCGACGCCGCCACCGATATCATTCTGACCGAGATGATGCGGCTGCGCCGCGCCCGTGCGCAACAGGGTGAGGTATCGTCCGACAAGATCGACCGCAGCTATTTCGAGAATTACCGTGGCATCGGGCCCTACAGCGAAGTCTGGAGCCGGTTTACCGATCCGGCCTATCTGACGGACCTGATCAAGATCGTCTGGAACAGGGCCAGGGGCTACAAGCTGCTCGTCGCCGGCTCCGCCAGCGGTGAACTGGTCGGTGCGCTGCGCGAGCGCGGCATCGATGCCTGGGGTATCGAAAACAACAAGGCGATCCACGCCAAAACGCCGAAGGCGCTGAAAAAGTACAACAAGCTCGGCTCCATCGCCGACATGCCGTTCAAGGACGACGAATTCGATTTCGTGTTCGAGACGAGCCTGTGTCATGTCGCCGAAAAGCAGGTCCCGCGGGCGGTGCGCGAACTCAACCGCGTCGTGAAGACCGGGCTGGTGTTCGGGTCGGTGACGTCGGACATGGCTCCCGCACTGATCGACCGTTACGACCTGTTGCGTGGCGTGAAGAAGCTCGGCACCTGGTGGGAATGGTCTGAATTGTTCTTCGGCAACGGATTCGACCTCTCGATGCACCGCCGCGACTGCACCGACGCGGTGTGGGCGGCGACATTGGCTGCCAACAAGGGGCCGGGGCAGTGGTACGCCGACGCCGACAGCCTGCGCTATTCGTTCTTTGACAAGGTCGAATCGGACGATTGAGGTCCGACCGGTTGTAATGAGGCGTGACCGGCTCCGATGAATCAGGGCCGGTCGCGCCAAATGTTTGCCGAATTCATCCCGATCGCATAGAATCCTAGGCGGTAGCGCTCGCCGCTGCCGCGTTCGATTTGCGGTCATGCCGGCCGTGCAGCATCGGTTGGTTTCATGGCGCCCAAGCCTCCTTCCTCGGATGATCAGAATCCCGCGCCAGCGGACGATCCTGAGCTGACGAAGAAGCGCGTGCTGGAGGCTGTCGCGCCGCTTTCCGGCGGCAAGGCGACCGGCGCGCCCCCCGACGATGCCAAGGACGACAAAAAGGACGAGATCGAGCTTGACGACGATGATGATGACGAGGACCTCGTCGTCTTCACCGCCAAGGAAGCCGCCGGCGCGATGGCGACCATCTACGGCTTCGTCAGGCCGTATCTGGGCAATTACAGGAAGCTGCTCGCCTTCGTGACCTTCGGCGTTCTCGTTGAGACGCTGTTCAACGTCATCATGCCGCTCAGCCTGAAATTCCTGATCGACGACGCGCTCGGCGAAGAGGACTTTCAGGCGCTCTACAAGATCCTCGGCGTGCTCGCGGTCGCCGGCATCATCACCTCGATTATCGCGGTCTGGTATGAGCGCTGGGATGCGCGGCTGGCGGCGGGCATCATTGCCGATGTGCGGAGCCGGCTGTTCGAACACGTCCAGAACCTGCCGGCGTCGTATTTCGCCCGCACCAAGCGCGGTGAGATTCTCTCGCGCTTCTCGATCGACCTTGCGGCCTTCGAAAACTCGGTCAAAACCTTCGCCAACAGCGCAGCGCTGCCGTTCCTGGAACTGATCGCCGGCATCATTCTGATGCTGTTTTTGAACTGGCAGCTCGCGGCGGTCGCCCTGCTGGTATTCCCGATCACCCTGATCGGGCCGCGGATTCTGACGCCGAAGGCGGTGCAGGCGAATTACGAGCAGAAGCTCAACGAAGCGGCGCTGCTCGGCACGGTGCAGGAAAACGTGGCGGCGCAGGCGGTGATCAAGGCGTTCAGCCTGCAGCGCCGCACGTTCGGCTGGTTCACCATGCGCAATCAGGATGTGCGCATCAAGACCGCATCGGCTGTCTTCCTTTCCACGATGGTGGAGCGCACCGTCACCATCTCGGTATTGCTGCTGCACCTCGTGGTGCTGGCGATCGGCGCGTATCTCGCCACCAAGGGCCAGATCACCATCGGCACCTTCGTCACCTTCGAGAGCGCGTTCTGGGAGGTGTCCTACAACATCGCCCATCTGATGCATTTCATTCCGGTGTCGATCCAGTCGGCGGCGGCGGTGCGGCATATGCAGGAGCTGCTCGATGAGCCGACGCGCGGCGCCGATCGTCCGGGCGCGCCCGATTTACCGCGCATCACCAACGACATCACCTTCGACCGCGTCACCTTCGCCTACGAAGGCAGCGAGACGCCGGTGCTCGACAATTTCACCCTCAAGCTAGGCGTCGGCAAGCGTATCGCGATCGTCGGTCCCAGCGGCTCGGGCAAGAGCACGCTGCTCAACCTGATCCTGCGCCTTTACACGCCGGACGAGGGGAGGGTGGCCATCGACGGCGTCGACATCCGCCGTGTGACCCGCGAATCCCTGCGCAGCGGCATGGCGGTCGTGTTCCAGGAGAACATGCTGTTCAACATGTCGCTCCGGGAAAACATCCGGCTTGGCAAGGAAGGCGCCAGCGACGAGGAGGTCGAGGAAGCGGCGCGCAAGGCCGAGATCCACAGCTACATCATGAGCCTGCCGCAGAAATACGACACGCCGGTCGGCGAGCGTGGCGACACGCTGTCGGGTGGGCAGCGCCAGCGCATCGCGATCGCGCGCGCGATCATCCGCAATCCCTCGCTGCTGCTACTCGATGAGGCGACGTCGGCGCTCGACCAGACCACGGAAGCCGCGATCAACCGCACGCTTCTCAACGTTGCAGAGGGGCGCACCATGATCTGGTCGACCCACCGCCTGACGTCGGTGGTCGAGATGGACGAGATCATCGTGATTTCAGGCGGCAAGGCGATCGAGCGCGGCTCGCATGCGCAGTTGCTCGCGGCCAACGGCGTCTATCGCAAGCTCTGGGACGATCAGGGCCGCACGCTGCACAACGCTGCCGGTCAGGCCGACGACGACAATGAAGACGACGATGATGAGGAGGATGACGACGAGGAGTGAGCGCTGTGGTTTGACCCCGCGCTGATCCCGTTTCGTATCCGCCGCAAGCAGCCTTCGCCGAACCACGCCAGGAAGCGCGCCCAGCGCTGCGCACGCCAGTATAGCCCGTTCTCGATCGTGACCTTGCGGAAGCTGACGGCTTTTGCCATCGACCATGCGTCGCAAGCCTGCTTGACCGGATCGTCGTAAAAGGAAGCGATTTTGTCCGCATCCATGCCCTCGGTCGCAAGCCAGGCGGGGATATGGACGTTGCAGAGTTGGGCTACGTCGGTGAACACCTTGTCGGTGCCGGTGCCGGTAACCGGGCAGGTGGCCGCAAAGGCGTCGCCGACCAGAACGACGCCGGGTTGGCGATGGCCGGTTGAGACATAGAGATCGGCAGGCCTGATCTTGACGTCGCCGGCAACGCCGTATTCGCCGGTGATCCGGCGCAGCCTGGGCAGCGCGGCATTCATGGTCTCGACCGGCCTGCGCCGCATCTCGCGCAGCCAGGGATCGTCGACCTCGCGGTAGACGAAAAGGTTGGCCCGCATCCGGTTTCCGACAGGGAACAGCGTTACATAGGCGACGCGCTCCTTGGCTCGTTCCGAAAAATAGGTAAGGGCAGGGAATTCGAAGGCCGGGCGGCCGACCGGCACCATGTCAAATCCGATCGAGATGGAATGGCTGACGCTAAGGACCTGGCGCTCGATGCCGAGATTGCGCCGCAGCCCGACACTCAGTCCATTGGCCAGCACCACCAGGCGCGCCGAGATGGTTTCGCCGTCGGACAGCGTGAGTTTCTGCCGTTCCGCGCTGGTCGAGACATCGGTCACCTTGGCGTAGATGATCTCGGCGGGGGCTACGATTTCCGCCCGGACCGCGCCGATCAGTGCGTCGTACATGATGCCGTATTGGCGGCTTGGCTTCTTGTCGAGGAGGTAGCCGAATCGTGCGATCCAGTTTTCGCCGTCATGGGTGGCCGAGCGAAGTACCGAATCGGCGATTCTGGTTCGGTAGAAGCGGCCGAGCTGCTCGTCGCCGCTGATTTTTTCGACGCGGAAATCGAACGGATAGACCTGGTGCGGGTCGATCAGGATCGTCGGAATTCCCGCCCGCCCGAGCATGGCGGCCGCGGTCGAGCCGGCAAGGCCGCCGCCAATGATCGCAATGTCGGTGTATTTCATGTGGAATCTCAGCCGGGGTGCGACACTTTTGCACCCGGAAAGGCAAATAAAGGCTTAGCTGGGTTGCGCTCAGCCGGGGAATTATGTTTCTGATTGTATTTACCCGGGTATAATTAGTGAGCGAGTTGGCGACTCAAACCCCTAGGGCGAGGGGTGGAGATGCCATTTCGGACTTCCCGAATTCGCAGGAAGCACTGAATCCGCAGACGCCATAGGCGTTTCCAGCGTTCTCGTTTCGCTTGACTTAACTATCCACCGCTTATAGAAGACGGCCACTTAACGACAGGCGGTGAGCAACGCCAGCGTCGGAACGGAACACCCTTTCAAATCCTTACGGAAGTTTCCTAAAGGACCGGGACGGGCACCAACCTCGACGAATGCCGCTCAAACGCTGTCGATCATATAGCTAGGCAATGCCAGGGCGATATTAGTTCTCTTGAGCAAGTTCTCTTGAGAGTGAACTCGGATGCATGACCTCGATGACGGGCTGAACAGCGAACGCTGATCGGCCTTGGCTCGCGGTCCTCTGTGGTGTCGAAGCGCTTTCCGCTCAGCAATGAGTGGTTGGCGCGATTTCGTTTTGCGTGAAAGTTTTTTCGCGTAAGGCGGGGCCGAACGGAACGGCTAGTTCCGAGAAGAATTTGCGAAAGCCATTCAAGGTTTCGCGCGAACTAAAGGGTGAAGGCTGACATGCCGACGATCAACCAGCTGATCGCAAATCCGCGTGCGGTGCAGAAGTCACGCAAGAAGGTGCCGGCGCTGCAGCAGTCGCCGCAGAAGCGCGGCGTTTGCACGCGCGTCTACACCACGACCCCGAAGAAGCCGAACTCGGCGCTTCGTAAGGTCGCCAAGGTGCGCCTGACCAACGGCTTCGAAGTGATCGGCTACATCCCGGGTGAAGGCCATAACCTTCAGGAGCACTCGGTGGTCATGATCCGCGGCGGCCGCGTCAAGGACTTGCCCGGCGTTCGCTACCACATCCTCCGCGGCGTCCTCGATACCCAGGGCGTCAAGAACCGTAAGCAGCGTCGTTCGAAGTACGGCGCGAAGCGTCCGAAGTAAGCGGGAACAGATCAGATGTCTCGTCGCCATTCTGCTGAAAAGCGTGAAGTGAACCCGGATCCGAAGTTCGGGAACATCATCATCACGAAGTTCATGAACTCGATCATGTACGACGGCAAGAAGTCCGCCGCCGAGAGCATCGTCTACGGTGCGCTCGCCATGATCGAAGCCAAGACCAAGCAGGGCCCGCTGCCGGTGTTCGAGCAGGCGCTGGAAAACGTCATGCCGACCATCGAAGTGCGTTCGCGCCGCGTCGGTGGCGCCACCTACCAGGTGCCGGTCGAAGTTCGCTCGGTTCGCCGTCAGGCGCTGGGTATTCGCTGGATCATCACTGCAGCGCGCGATCGTAACGAAAAGACGATGACGGAGCGGCTCTCGGCCGAGCTGCTCGACGCGTCGAACAACCGGGGTAACGCCGTCAAGAAGCGTGAAGACGTGCACCGGATGGCGGAAGCCAACCGTGCCTTCTCGCATTATCGCTGGTAACGGCGAAGAACGGATTTAAGGAACAGCCCATGCCCCGCGTTCATGCCATCGAGAACTACCGCAACTTCGGTATTATGGCGCATATCGATGCCGGTAAGACCACGACCACCGAGCGCATCCTTTATTACACCGGCAAGAGCCACAAGATCGGCGAAGTGCACGAAGGTGCCGCGACGATGGACTGGATGGAGCAGGAGCAGGAGCGTGGCATCACGATCACCTCCGCCGCGACCACCGCGTTCTGGAACGGCAAGCGTCTGAACATCATCGACACCCCCGGCCACGTCGACTTCACCATCGAAGTCGAGCGTTCGCTGCGCGTGCTCGACGGCGCGGTGTGCGTGCTCGATTCGAACCAGGGTGTTGAACCGCAGACCGAAACCGTCTGGCGTCAGGGCGACAAGTACAAGGTTCCGCGCATCGTCTTCGCCAACAAGATGGATAAGACAGGCGCCGATTTCTATAAGTGTCTCGACGATATCGTCGACCGCCTCGGCGCCAAGCCGATTGCGATCCAGCTTCCGATCGGCTCCGAGAACAACTTCAAGGGTCTGGTCGACCTCGTCCGCATGAAGGGCGTGGTTTGGGAAGACGAGGCGCTCGGCGCCAACTTCAAGGACATCGATATTCCCGCCGACCTCGCCGACAAGGCGAAGGAATATCGCGAGAAGATGCTGGAAGCCGCCGTCGAGCTCGATGACGACGCGCTTGCGGCCTACCTCGATGGCAAGGAGCCCGATGAGGCGACGCTGAAGCGGCTGATCCGCAAAGCCGTTCTGACCGGCGCCTTCTATCCGGTGCTGTGCGGCTCGGCCTTCAAGAACAAGGGCGTGCAGCCGCTGCTCGACGCCGTCGTCGACTATCTGCCGTCGCCGGTCGACGTGCCTGCGATCAAGGGCACCGACGATGACGGCAACGAGGTCGTGCGCAAGGCCGACGACAAGGAGCCGCTGGCTCTGCTCGCGTTCAAGATCATGGACGACCCGTTCGTCGGCACCATCACCTTCTGCCGCATCTACTCCGGCGTTCTTGCCAGCGGCACCGGTGTGGTCAATTCGACCCGTGAGAAGAAAGAACGTATCGGCCGCATGCTGCTGATGCATGCGAACAACCGCGAAGACATCAAGGAAGCCTATGCCGGCGATATCGTCGCGCTGGCGGGCCTGAAGGAAGCGCGCACCGGTGACACGCTGTGCGATCCCGACAAGCAGGTGATCCTGGAAAAGATGGAATTCCCGGAGCCGGTGATCGAGATCGCGATCGAGCCGAAGTCGAAGGCCGACCAGGAAAAGCTCGGCGTCGCGCTGGCAAAGCTTGCCGCCGAAGATCCGTCGTTCCGCGTGTCGACCGACCAGGAGTCCGGCCAGACCATTCTCAAGGGCATGGGCGAACTCCATCTCGACATCAAGGTCGACATCCTCAGGCGCACCTACAAGGTCGACGCCAACATCGGCGCGCCGCAGGTGGCGTTCCGCGAGCGGGTCACCAAGCGCGCTGAAGTCAAGTACACGCACAAGAAGCAGACCGGCGGTACCGGTCAGTTCGCCGAAGTGTCGATCATCGTCGAGCCGAACGAGCCCGGCAAGGGCTACGAATTCGAATCGAAGATCGTCGGCGGCGCGGTGCCGAAGGAATACATCCCCGGCGTCGAAAAGGGCCTCAACAGCGTGATGGGCTCGGGCGTGGTTGCCGGCTTCCCGGTGGTGGACGTCAAGGTCCAGCTGGTCGACGGCAAGTATCACGACGTCGACTCCTCGGCGCTGGCCTTCGAAATCGCATCGCGCGCGGCTTTCCGCGAAGCGCTGCAGAAGGGTAAGTCCGTTCTGCTCGAGCCGATCATGAAGGTCGAGGTGGTGACCCCGGAAGACTACACCGGTTCCGTCATCGGCGACCTGAATTCGCGGCGCGGCCAGATCCAGGGCCAGGACATGCGCGGCAATGCCAACGTCATCAACGCGATGGTGCCGCTCATGAACATGTTCGGGTACGTGAATAACCTGCGCTCGATGAGCCAGGGACGCGCGACCTTCACGATGCAATTCGATCACTACGCTGAAGCGCCGGCGAACGTGTCGGCAGAAGTCCAGAAGAAGTTTGCCTGATTGTCGTTGGTTCAAAGCTAACGACTGAACGGAGAGTCAAATGGCCAAAGCAAAGTTTGAACGTAATAAACCGCACTGCAACATCGGAACCATCGGTCACGTCGACCATGGCAAGACCTCGCTGACCGCAGCGATCACCAAGGTGCTGGCTGAAACCGGCGGTGCGACGTTCACGGCGTACGACCAGATCGACAAGGCGCCGGAAGAGAAGGCGCGCGGCATCACGATCTCGACCGCCCACGTCGAATACGAAACCACCAACCGGCACTACGCCCACGTCGACTGTCCGGGCCACGCCGACTACGTGAAGAACATGATCACCGGCGCAGCCCAGATGGACGGCGCGATCCTGGTCGTGTCGGCAGCCGACGGCCCAATGCCGCAGACCCGCGAGCACATCCTGCTCGCCCGTCAGGTTGGCGTTCCCGCGCTCGTCGTGTTCCTGAACAAGTGCGACATGGTCGACGATCCGGAACTGCTCGAACTCGTCGAGCTCGAAGTCCGCGAACTGCTCTCGAAGTACGAATTCCCGGGCGACACCATCCCGATCATCAAGGGCTCGGCGCTGGCCGCCCTCGAAGACAAGGACAAGGCGCTGGGCCATGACGCGATCCTCGAGCTGATGAAGCAGGTCGACGCGTACATTCCGCAGCCGGAGCGTCCGATCGACCAGCCGTTCCTGATGCCGGTGGAAGACGTGTTCTCGATCTCGGGCCGCGGTACGGTTGTGACCGGCCGTGTCGAGCGTGGCATCGTCAAGGTCGGCGAGGAAATCGAAATCGTCGGACTTCGCGACACCCAGAAGACCATCGTCACCGGCGTCGAAATGTTCCGCAAGCTGCTCGATCAGGGCCAGGCTGGCGACAACATCGGTGCGCTGCTCCGCGGCACCAAGCGCGAGGAAGTCGAGCGTGGCCAGGTGCTGTGCAAGCCGGGTTCGGTCAAGCCGCACACCAAGTTCAAGGCTGAGGCCTACATCCTGACCAAGGAAGAGGGCGGTCGTCACACCCCGTTCTTCACCAACTACCGGCCCCAGTTCTACTTCCGCACCACCGACGTGACCGGTGTCGTGCATCTGCCCGAAGGCACCGAAATGGTGATGCCGGGCGACAACATCGCGATGGAAGTGCACCTGATCGTGCCGATCGCGATGGAAGAAAAGCTGCGCTTCGCGATCCGTGAAGGCGGCCGCACCGTCGGCGCCGGCGTCGTCGCCTCCATCATCGAGTAAAGAGAAAACGAAAAGCGAATAGCGAATGGTTTCATTCGCTATTCGCCGCTCACTACTCGCATCAAGCGACGAAGAAAGAGACAACGGCAATGAACGGCCAAAATATTCGCATCCGTCTCAAGGCGTTCGACCATCGTATCCTCGATACGTCGACCCGCGAGATCGTGAACACGGCGAAACGTACCGGTGCCCAGGTTCGCGGACCTATCCCGCTGCCCACCCGCATCGAGAAGTTCACCGTCAACCGTTCACCGCACGTCGACAAGAAGAGCCGCGAGCAATTCGAGATGCGCACCCACAAGCGCCTTCTCGACATCGTCGATCCGACCCCGCAGACCGTCGATGCTCTCATGAAGCTCGATCTGGCCGCCGGTGTCGACGTCGAGATCAAGCTCTAAGATTTTCAGGATCGTCCGAAGTTAGCGGACAGAAAGAACAGGAAGCACGCCGATGCGCTCCGGAGTGATCGCACAAAAGGTCGGGATGACGCGGGTCTTTACGGAGACCGGCGAACATATCCCTGTGACCGTGCTGAAGCTGGGCAATTGCCAGGTGCTGGGCCACCGCACGACCGAGAAGAACGGTTACGTCGCGCTGCAGCTCGGTTCGGGCACCCGCAAGACCGTCTATCTGCCGAAGGCAGAACGCGGCCAGTTTGCGGTGTCCAAGGTCGAGCCCAAGCGGAAGGTCACCGAGTTCCGCGTGTCGGAAGACGCGCTGATCCCGGTTGGCGCCGAGATTCAGGCGGACCATTTCGTGGTCGGCCAGTTCGTCGACGTCACCGGTACCTCGGTCGGTAAGGGTTTTGCCGGCGGCATGAAGCGCTGGAATTTCGGCGGTCTGCGCGCCACCCACGGTGTGTCGGTTTCGCATCGTTCGATCGGTTCGACCGGCGGACGTCAGGATCCCGGCAAGACCTTCAAGAACAAGAAGATGCCCGGTCACATGGGTGTCGATCGCATCACCACGCTCAATCTGCGTGTGGTGCAGACCGACGTCGAGCGCGGCCTGATCCTCGTCGAAGGCGCCGTTCCCGGCTCCAAGGGCGGCTGGATCTCGGTGCGCGACGCCGTCAAGAAGCCGCTGCCGAAGGATGCTCCGAAGCCCGGCAAGTTCAAGGTCGCCGGCGGCGAGCAGGCTCAGGCTCCGGCCGAGCAGGAGGGCGCGTGAGATGGAACTGAAAGTCACGACCCTTGAAGGCAAGGAAGCTGGTTCGGTCCAGCTCTCGGACGCGATCTTCGGTCTCGAGCCGCGTGCCGACATCATCCAACGTTGCGTGCAATGGCAGCTCAACAAGCGCCAGGCCGGAACGCACAAGACGCAGGGCCGCGCCGACGTCTGGCGCACCGGCAAGAAGATGTACAAGCAGAAGGGCACCGGCGGCGCCCGTCACGGCTCGGCCCGCGTGCCGCAGTTCCGCGGCGGTGGCCGTGCGTTCGGTCCGGTGGTTCGCTCGCACGCGACCGACCTGCCGAAGAAGGTGCGCGCGCTGGCGCTCAAGCACGCTCTCTCGGCGAAGGCCAAGGACGGCGGCCTGATCGTGATCGACAATGCGCAGATCAAGGACGCCAAGACCAAGGCGCTGGTCGGTCATTTCTCGGGTCTCGGCCTGACCAATGCGCTGATCATCGATGGCGCCGAGTTGCACACCGGTTTCGCGACCGCTGCGCGCAACATTCCGAATATCGACGTGCTGCCGATCCAGGGCATCAACGTCTATGACATTCTGCGTCGTCAGAAGCTCGTGCTGACGAAGGCGGCAGTCGATGCGCTGGAGGCGCGCTTCAAATGAAGAACATCGATCCGCGCCATTACGACGTGATCGTAGCTCCTGTCGTCACCGAAAAGGCGACGGTGGCGTCCGAGCACAACAAGGTCGTGTTCAGGGTCGCCAGCAAGGCGACCAAGCCGCAAATCAAGGAAGCCGTCGAAAAGCTGTTCGACGTCAAGGTGAAGCGCGTGAACACGCTGGTCCGCAAGGGCAAGACCAAGGTGTTCCGCGGCAATTTCGGTTCGCAGTCGGACGTGAAGCGGGCTGTCGTGACCCTCGAAGAGGGCCACCGCATCGACGTCACTACCGGACTATAAGGCGACACAGCGATGGCATTGAAAACATACAATCCGACGACGCCGGGCCAGCGCCAGCTGGTGATGGTCGACCGTTCGGCGCTCTACAAGGGCAAGCCGGTAAAGGCGCTGACCGAGGGCAAGCTCGGCAATGGTGGCCGCAACAACACCGGCCGCATCACCGTGCGTTTCCGCGGCGGCGGCCACAAGAAGTCCTACCGCCTGGTGGACTTCAAGCGGAACAAGGTCGACGTTCCCGCCGTCGTCGAGCGGCTGGAGTACGATCCGAACCGCACCGCGTTCATCGCGCTGATCAAGTATCAGGACGGCGAGCAGGCCTACATCCTGGCGCCGCAGCGTCTGGCTGCGGGCGACACCGTGGTTGCCGGCAACTATGTCGACGTCAAGCCCGGCAATGTCATGCCGCTCGGCAACATGCCGGTCGGCACCATCATCCACAACATCGAGATGAAGATCGGGAAGGGCGGCCAGATCGCGCGTTCGGCCGGCACCTACGCCCAGATCGTCGGCCGCGACCAGGATTACGTCATTCTGCGCCTGAACTCGGGCGAGCAGCGCCTGGTGCACGGCCGTTGCCGCGGCACCATCGGTGCGGTGTCGAACCCCGACCACATGAACATCTCGATCGGCAAGGCCGGCCGCACCCGCTGGCTGGGCTGGCGTCCGCATAACCGCGGCGTCGTCATGAACCCGATCGACCATCCGCACGGCGGCGGCGAAGGCCGCACCTCGGGCGGCCGCCACCCGGTCACCCCGTGGGGCAAGCCGACCAAGGGCAAGAAGACCCGTTCGAACAAGTCGACCAATCGATTCATCCTCCTAAGCCGCCACAAGCGGAAGAAGTAAGGAACGCCGGACATGGTACGTTCAGTCTGGAAAGGCCCGTTCGTCGAAGCGTCTCTGCTCAAGAAGGCAGATACTGCGCGCGCGTCCGGCCGTCACGACGTCATCAAGATCTGGAGCCGCCGCTCGACCATCCTGCCGCAGTTCGTCGGCCTGACGTTCGGTGTCTACAACGGCCAGAAGCATGTGCCGGTATCGATCAACGAGGAAATGGTGGGTCACAAGTTCGGCGAGTTCTCGCCGACCCGTACCTTCCATGGCCATTCTGGCGACAAGAAAGCCAAGAAGGCTTGAGGAATAGACGATGAGCAAACCAAAGCGCGAACGTGTCCTCGCGGACAACGAGGCCAAGGCAGTTGCCCGGATGCTGCGCGTCAGCCCGCAGAAGCTCAATCTTGTCGCGCAGCTGATCCGCGGCCGGAAGGCGTCTGCTGCGCTCGCCGACCTGCAGTTCTCGCGCAAGCGGATCGCGGTCGACGTCAAGAAGTGCCTGGAATCGGCGATCGCGAACGCCGAGAACAACCACGACCTCGAAGTCGACGATCTCGTCGTCGCCGAGGCGCATGTCGGCAACGGCATCGTGATGAAGCGTTTTTCACCGCGCGGCCGCGGCCGTTCGGGACGTATATATAAACCGTTCTCGCACCTGACCATCGTGGTTCGTCAGGTCGAGGCCGAGGCTGGCGCTTAAGGGCGCGGGAGAAAACGATGGGTCAAAAGATCAATCCAATCGGACTGCGTCTCGGCATCAACCGCACGTGGGATTCCCGTTGGTTCGCCGGCAAGAACGAGTACGGCAAGCTGTTGCATGAAGACGTCAAGATCCGCGAGATCCTGCACAAGGAACTCAAGCAGGCGGCCGTCGCCCGCATCGTGATCGAGCGTCCGCACAAGAAGTGCCGCGTGACGATCCATTCGGCGCGTCCGGGTGTGGTGATCGGCAAGAAGGGCGCCGACATCGACAAGCTGCGCAAGCGGGTTGCCGACATCACGGCTTCCGACGTCGTCATCAACATCGTCGAAATCCGCAAGCCCGAACTCGACGCTACCCTGGTCGCCGAATCGATCGCCCAGCAGCTCGAGCGCCGCGTCGCTTTCCGCCGCGCCATGAAGCGGGCGGTGCAGTCGGCGATGCGTCTCGGCGCCGAAGGCATTCGTATCAACTGCTCGGGCCGTCTCGGCGGCGCCGAAATCGCGCGCATGGAGTGGTACCGCGAGGGCCGCGTGCCGTTGCACACGCTGCGCGCCGACATCGACTACGGCGTGGCGACCGCGTTCACGACGTTCGGCACCTGCGGCGTCAAGGTCTGGATCTTCAAGGGCGAGATCCTCGAGCACGATCCGATGGCCCAGGACAAGAAGATGGCCGAAGGCGACAACACACGGCCGCGCCGCGACGCTGCGTGAGACATTAGAGAAGGTTTGAGGGCTTAAAGCCATGATGCAACCAAAGAAAACGAAGTTCCGGAAGGCGCATAAGGGCCGTATCCACGGCGTTGCGACTTCGGGTGCGACGTTGTCGTTCGGTCAATTCGGCCTGAAGGCGATGGCGCCCGAGCGCATCACCGCCCGCCAGATCGAAGCCGCGCGCCGCGCGCTGACCCGTCACATGAAGCGCGCCGGCCGCGTCTGGATCCGCGTGTTTCCGGACCTGCCGGTGTCGAAGAAGCCCGCCGAAGTCCGCATGGGCTCCGGCAAGGGTACGCCGGAATTGTGGGTGGCGCGGGTCAAGCCCGGCCGCGTGATTTTCGAGATCGACGGCGTCACGGTGCAGACCGCGAAGGAAGCGCTTTCGCTCGCCGCCGCCAAGCTGCCGATCAAGACGCGCTTCGTCGCGCGCATTGCGGAGTAACCGTCATGGCCCCGATGAAAGTTGAAGACATCCGCGCGATGAGCGACGACCAGAGGGAGGACGCCGTCCTCAATCTGAAGAAGGAGCGTTTCAACCTGCGTTTCCAGCGCGCCACCGGGCAGCTGGAGAACACCTCGCGGCTGCGTGAAGCCCGCCGCGATATCGCCCGCATCAAGACCATCGCCGCGCAAACGCGCGCGAAGAAGAAGTAAGAGGCCGTATTATGCCGAAACGAACCCTTCAGGGCGTGGTCGTGAGCGACAAGCAAGCCAAGACGGTGGTGGTGCGCGTCGATCGCCGCTTCACCCATCCGATCTACAAGAAGACGATCCGCCGCTCCAAGAACTACCACGCGCACGATGAGAACAACGAGTTCAAGCCGGGCGACATGGTGTGGATCGAGGAGAGCAAGCCGATCTCCAAGTTGAAGCGCTGGACCGTGGTCCGGGGCGAGCAGAAGAAAACGGCCTGAGATTCGTTCGGCTTGGCCGGATGAGTAATCAGGAATAATTTTAGGCGCTAATTCGAGCGCATCAGAAAGAGGACGAGGTGCATCAATGATTCAGATGCAGACCAACCTCGACGTGGCCGATAATTCAGGCGCACGCCGTGTCATGTGCATCAAGGTGCTGGGGGGCTCCAAGCGCCGCTATGCAACCGTGGGCGACGTTATCGTCGTGTCGATCAAGGAAGCGATTCCTCGCGGCAAGGTGAAGAAGGGCGACGTGATGAAGGCCGTCGTGGTGAGGGTCCGCAAGGACATCCGCCGCGCCGACGGCTCGGTCATCCGCTTCGACCGCAACGCCGCCGTGTTGATCAACAACCAGTCGGAGCCGGTCGGCACCCGTATCTTCGGGCCCGTGCCGCGCGAGCTGCGCGCCAAGAACCACATGAAGATCATCTCGCTTGCGCCGGAGGTGCTGTGATGGCTGCCAAGATCCGGAAAGGTGACAAGGTCATCGTGCTGAACGGCCGCGACAAGGGCCGCACCGGCGAAGTATTCGAGGTCCGCCCCGCCGAGAACAAGGCGCTGGTGCGCGGCGTCAACATGGTGAAGCGTCACCAGAAGCAGACCCAGAACCAGGAAGGCGGCATCATCTCCAAGGAGTCGCCGATCCACCTGTCCAACGTCGCCTATGTCGGCAAGGACGGCAAGCCGACCCGCGTGGGCTTCAAGATTCAGGCTGATGGCAAGAAGGTACGCATTGCCAAGAGCTCGGGAGCAGAGATCGATGGCTGATACCGCTTACACACCGCGCCTGCGCGCGGAGTATGACAAGAGCATTCGTGGCCAGCTGACTGAAAAGTTCGGCTATGCCAACGTCATGCAGGTGCCGCGGCTGGAAAAAGTCGTGCTCAACATGGGCGTCGGCGATGCCGTCAACGACCGCAAGAAGGCCGAGACCGCGGCTGGCGAACTGACGCAGATCGCCGGCCAGAAGGCGATCGTGACCTATTCGCGCGTCGCGATCGCGACCTTCAAGCTGCGTGAAAACCAGCCGATCGGCTGCAAGGTCACGCTGCGCAAGGCCAAGATGTACGAGTTCATCGATCGCCTGGTGAACGTGGCGCTGCCGCGCGTGCGTGACTTCCGTGGCCTCAATCCGAAGAGCTTCGATGGCCGCGGCAACTATTCGCTCGGCCTCAAGGAGCACATCATTTTCCCCGAAATCGATTTCGACAAGGTTTCGGAAGCCCGCGGCATGGACATCACGGTCTGCACCACGGCGAAGACCGACGACGAGGCGCGTGCCTTGTTGACCGCATTCAATTTCCCGTTCCGGCAGTGAGACGCAGTTAAAGCCTCTCAAACGCGGAAACCCAGGAGCCAAGCATGGCAAAGAAGAGTTCGATCGAGAAGAACAACCGGCGCAAGCGGATGACGAAGAACGCCGCCCCGCAGCGTGCGAAGCTGAAGGCGATCATCGCCGACAAGACCCGGCCGATGGAAGAGCGGTTCGCGGCGACGCTGAAGCTCGCCCAGATGCCGCGCAATTCGTCGGCGACGCGCATCCGCAACCGCTGCGAGCTGACCGGTCGTCCGCGCTCGAACTACCGCAAGAACAAGCTTTCCCGTATCGCGCTGCGTGAACTCGGCTCCAAGGGCCTGGTTCCCGGGCTCGTGAAGTCGAGCTGGTAAGGAGGGTCGTCAAGATGTCAACGCACGATCCGATTTCCGATCTCATCACCCGCATCCGCAATGCGCAGATGCGTTCGAAGTCCAAGGTCTCGACCCCGGGCTCGAAGATGCGCGCCAGCGTGCTCGAAGTGCTGAAGTCCGAGGGCTACATCCGCGGCTACGCCAGCGTCGAACATGCTTCGGGCCGCAGCGAGCTCGAGATCGAGCTGAAATATTTCGACGGCGAGCCCGTCATTCGCGAGATCGAGCGGGTCTCCAAGCCGGGCCGTCGGGTTTACGCCTCGGTGAAGAACCTGCCGCGGGTGAACAACGGTCTCGGCATTTCGGTGTTGTCGACGCCGAAGGGAATCATGGCTGACCACGCCGCGCGAGACGCGAATGTGGGCGGCGAAATTCTCTTCACGGTGTTCTGAGGAAGGATTTAGAGCCATGTCACGTGTTGGCAAACGGCCTGTGGCGATCCCGTCCGGTGTGACGGCGACCGTCGAGGGACAGACCGTCAAGATGAAGGGGCCGAAGGGCCAGCTTCAGTTCGTCGTGCATGACGACGTTGAAGTGAAGTTCGAGGACGGCGCGGTCAAGGTCGCACCGAAGCTCGAGACCAATCGCGCCCAGGCGATGTACGGCACTGCGCGCGCGCAGGTCGCCAACCTGGTCGAGGGCGTCACCAAGGGTTTCGAGAAGAAGCTCGAGATCACCGGCGTCGGTTACCGTGCCGCGCTGCAGGGCAAGAACCTGCAGCTCGCGCTCGGCTACAGCCACGACGTCGTCTACGCGATCCCGGAAGGCATCACCATCGTGGTGCCGAAGCCGACCGAGATCACGATCACGGGCACCGATTCCCAGCGCGTCGGCCAGGTCGCCGCGGAAATCCGCGCCTACCGTCCGCCGGAGCCCTACAAGGGCAAGGGCGTGAAGTACGCCAACGAATTCATCTTCCGCAAGGAAGGCAAGAAGAAGTAACGGAGCCGGTCATGTCACTCAAGGTCACGAATGCCCGGCGCAAGCAGCGCGTGCGCAACTCGCTGCGCCGGTCCGCCAATGGACGTCCGCGTCTGTCGGTGTTTCGTTCGTCGAAGCACATCTACGCCCAGGTCATCGACGACCTGAAGGGCGAAACGCTGGCTTCCGCCTCGTCGCTGGAAAAGACGATGCGCGAGGGCGGCAATACTGGCGCCAACATCGATGCGGCCAAGGCCGTCGGCAAGCTGCTGGCGGAACGTGCCGTGAAGAACGGCGTCAAGGAAGTGGTGTTCGATCGCGGCAGCTATCTCTACCACGGGCGCGTCAAGGCGCTTGCGGATGCGGCCCGCGAGAGCGGCCTCAGCTTCTAACGAACCGTTTTGGATAATTACGAGGACAGGGGCTTTACTCCCCTAAAGATTGGAAAACACCATGGCAGGTGAACGCGAACGCGGCGGACGCGAACGGAGTAGGGATCGCGAGGAGCGCGACAGCGAGTTCGTCGACAAGCTCGTCCACATCAATCGCGTGGCGAAGGTCGTCAAGGGCGGCAAGCGCTTCGGCTTTGCGGCGCTGGTCGTGATCGGCGACCAGAAGGGCCGGGTCGGTTTCGGTCACGGCAAGGCGCGCGAAGTTCCCGAGGCGATCCGCAAGGCGACCGAGTCGGCCAAGCGCAACCTGACGCGCGTCGCCCTGCGCGAAGGCCGCACGCTGCATCACGACATCGCCGGCCGCCATGGCGCCGGCCGCGTCTACCTGCGCGCGGCTCCGGCCGGTACCGGCATCATCGCCGGCGGCCCGATGCGCGCGGTGTTCGAAACGCTCGGCATCCAGGACGTGGTGGCGAAGTCGATCGGCTCGTCGAATCCCTACAACATGGTTCGCGCCACCTTCGACGCGCTGAAGCATCAGGATTCGCCGCGTTCGGTGGCCGCACGCCGCAACATCAAGGTGTCCACGCTGCAGTCGCGCCGCGTCGGCGGCGATGCCGAAGTGGTGGCTGAATAACCGGCGCGATTTTTAAGCGCTCTTTGGAGTTAAGACGATGGCCAAGGCCGCAAAGATGATCAAGGTCGAGCAGACCGGCAGCGCAATCCGCCGCCATCACTCGCAGCGCGCGACGCTGATCGGCCTCAAGCTCAACAAGATCGGTCGTGTCACCGAGTTGCAGGACACGCCTGCGATTCGCGGCATGATCGCCAAGGTTCAACATCTCGTCCGCATCGTCGGCGAGAAGTAAGTTCGGAGCATGATCCCGAAAAGTGGGTACCGGTTTTCGGTCAAGATCATGCTCCAAGGATAAAGGAAACTAACGATGAAGCTCAGCGATATCGCCGACAACGCCGGCTCGCGCAAGAAGCGCATGCGCGTCGGCCGTGGCATCGGTTCGGGCAAGGGCAAGACTTCGGGCCGCGGCGGCAAGGGCCAGACCGCGCGTTCGGGCGTGCGCATCAAGGGCTTCGAGGGCGGCCAGATGCCGCTGCATCGTCGCCTGCCGAAGCGCGGCTTCAACAACATCTTCCGGCTCGACTTCGCCGAGATCAATCTCGACCGGCTGCAGGAGGCGATTGACGCCAAGCTGGTCGACGCCAAGGAAACCGTCACCGTCGAATCGCTGGTGAAGGCCGGCGTGATCCGTCGCGCCAAGGACGGCCTGCGGCTGCTCGGCCGCGGCGAACTCAAGGCCAAGCTCGCGATCGAGGTGCACGGCGCCTCGAAATCGGCGGTCGCGGCGGTCGAGAAGGCTGGCGGCACGGTGAAGATCCTGGCCCCGGCCAAGAAGGACGAAGGCGAGGCGGCGTAACATCTGCGTCATTGCCCGTTTTGTCGCGGGCAATCCGCACGATAGGATGATGGACTTATCGTAGCCGAGCACCAAATAATGTCCGGCGTCTGCCGATCGCCCCGCCAGGGGCGGCGGCCTGAGGGACGGCGGGAGAAAGCCTGAACATGGTCTCAGCAGCAGAACAACTTGCGGCAAACCTCAACTTCGGCGCACTGGCGAAAGCCGACGAACTGAAGAAGCGCATCTGGTTCACACTGGGTGCGCTGCTTGTTTATCGGCTCGGCACCTATATCCCGCTGCCCGGCATCGATCCCGCGGCCTGGGAGCAGGTGTTCAAGTCGCAGGCCGGCGGCATCCTCGGCATGTTCAACATGTTCGCCGGCGGCGGCATCAACCGCATGGCGATCTTCGCGCTGAACATTATGCCGTACATCTCGGCATCGATCATCATCCAGCTGTTGACCACGGTATCGCCCAAGCTCGAAGCGCTGAAGAAGGAAGGCGAGGCTGGCCGCAAGACGCTGAACCAGTACACCCGCTATCTGACGGTAATCCTGGCCACGTTCCAGGCCTACGGCATCGCCGTTGGCCTCCAGGGCGCCGGCAACGTCGTCAGCGAACCCGGCATGTTCTTCTTGCTCTCCACGACGGTCACGCTGACCGGCGGCACCATGTTCCTGATGTGGCTCGGCGAGCAGATCACCTCGCGCGGCATTGGCAACGGTATTTCGCTGATCATTCTGGCCGGCATCGTTGCCGAGCTGCCGTCTGCTCTCGCCAATATGCTGGAACTGGGACGCCAGGGCGCGCTCTCGACCGGCCTGATCCTGGTCGTGATCGTGATGGCGGTCGTGGTGATCGCCTTCATCGTGTTCATGGAGCGCGCGCAGCGGCGGCTTTTGATCCAGTATCCGAAGCGACAGGTCGGCAACAAGATGTTCGAGGGCCAGTCCTCGCATCTGCCGCTCAAGCTCA
Source organism: Bradyrhizobium sp. SRL28 (assembly GCF_018596315.1). Lineage (GTDB taxonomy): Bacteria > Pseudomonadota > Alphaproteobacteria > Rhizobiales > Xanthobacteraceae > Bradyrhizobium. The sequence continues at coordinate 47,397 of NZ_JAHEAG010000017.1, forward strand.
ACACCTCGGGCGTGATCCCGCCGATCTTCGCCTCGTCGCTGTTGCTGCTGCCGGCGACCGTCGCGAACTTCAATGCCGGCCAGGGCCCGGAATGGTTCCAGTGGCTGAACACGCAGCTCAGCCACGGCCGTCCGCTGTTCCTGATCCTCTACCTGAGCCTGATCGTGTTCTTCGCATTCTTCTACACCGCGATCGTGTTCAACCCGACCGAGACCGCCGACAATCTAAAGAAGCATGGCGGCTTCATCCCGGGCATCCGCCCGGGCGAGCGCACCGCCGAATATATCGATTACGTGCTGTCGCGCGTTACCGTGCTCGGCGCGATCTATCTGGCGATCGTCTGTCTGATTCCCGAGATCCTGATTTCCTATGCTTCGGTGCCGTTCTACTTCGGCGGAACCTCGCTCCTGATCGTCGTCAGCGTGACCATGGATACGGTGGCGCAGGTGCAGGGCTATCTATTGGCCCATCAGTATGAGGGGCTGATCAGGAAATCCAAGCTGAGGGGCCGCCGCCGCTGACGGGCGGCAGGCTGTGGCCTGAAATCCAATACAGGGTGTGCGGCGTTTCGCTCACCAAGCCGGGGGGCGAAAAGTCATGAGATTGATCCTTTTGGGTCCGCCGGGCGCGGGCAAGGGGACCCAGGCGCAGCGGCTGGTTCAGAAGTACGGCCTCGTCCAGCTCTCGACCGGCGAGATGCTGCGCGCGGCGGTTGCGGCCGAAACGCCGGTCGGCCTGCAGGCCAAGGACGTCATGGCCAGCGGCTCGCTGGTTCCGGATGAGATTGTGATCGGGATCATCTCCGACCGCCTCGACCAGCCCGACATGAAGAACGGATTCATCCTCGACGGCTTTCCCCGCACGGTGCCGCAGGCGGCAGCCCTCGACGAACTCCTGAAGAAGAAGCACATCAAGCTCGACGCCGTGGTCGAACTGCGCGTCAACGAGAGCGCGCTGTTGGACCGCGTGGAGACGCGTGTTGCCGAGATGCGGGCGCGCGGCGAGGAAGTGCGAATCGACGATACCCCGGAGGTGCTGTCGAAGCGGCTGGCCAACTACCGCACGCTGACCGAGCCGCTGATTCACTATTATTCGGAGCGGCGGAAGCTCCTGACGGTCGACGGCATGATGACCATCGAGCACGTCACCCGGGAGATCAACCGGATCCTGGCCGCGATCGGGGCGGTGGAACCCAAGGTGGTCTCGGCCAAAAAGGCCGTGGGAGCCGCCAGGAAGACCGCGAAGCCGGCGGGCAAAAAGGTTGCCAAAACCGCCAAGAAGGCCGCCAAAGCGGCTCCAAAGGGCAAGAAAACCACATCCAGCAAGGCCGGAAGGGTGACGGGGGCCGGTCGGAAGGCCGCCCCGGCGGCCAAGGGCAGGGCTGCCGGCACGGCCAAAAAGGCGGCAAAAAAGGCCGTTCGGAAGGCCTCGAAAAAGGTCACGAAAAAGCGAGCTAAGCGATAGAGGCGGTTGACGAAACCGAGTTGAATCCTTTAATAAGCCCCGCATCCAAGTCGGATAGTTTTATGACGATGCCGGGCCCCGAAGCAGATGAGGGGAAGGGCGTCGTGTTCGCGTTTGCGGACACCTGCCCGAGATAGCAAGAACTTAGAGCCGTCCATGAGGGATCGGCGACAGGAGAGAAGTCCGTGGCCCGTATTGCCGGCGTGAATATCCCGACCAACAAGCGCGTCCTGATCGCGCTCCAGTACATTCATGGCATCGGCCAGAAGAACGCGGCCGAGATCGTCGAGAAGGTCAAGATCCCGACGGATCGTCGCGTCAGCCAGCTGAGCGACCAGGAAGTCCTGCAGATCCGCGAAGTGATCGACCGCGACTACCTCGTCGAAGGCGATCTTCGCCGTGAGACCGGTATCAACATCAAGCGTCTGATGGACCTCGGCTGCTATCGCGGCCTGCGTCATCGCCGCGGCCTGCCGGTGCGCGGCCAGCGCACCCATACCAACGCGCGCACGCGCAAGGGCCCGGCCAAGTCGATCGCCGGCAAGAAGAAGTAATTTTCGATTCGAGAGCAGGGGCGGCGTCCATGTACGCCGCTCGTTGCTCAGGTGTAGCCGCTGGCAGTACGGCGGCGTTTGAGATCACAGGAAGGTTTTGGAATGGGCAAGGAAGCCACCCGCGTACGCCGTCGCGAACGCAAGAACATCGCCTCGGGCATCGCGCACGTCAATTCGTCGTTCAACAACACGACCATCACCATCACCGACGCGCAGGGCAACACCATTGCCTGGTCCTCGGCCGGCACGATGGGCTTCAAGGGCTCGCGCAAGTCGACCCCCTATGCCGCGCAGGTCGCGGCCGAAGACGTTTCCAAGAAGGCGCAGGAACACGGCATGCGCACGCTGGAAGTGGAAGTTGCCGGTCCCGGTTCGGGCCGTGAATCGGCGCTTCGTGCGCTACAGGCGGCGGGCTTCACCGTGACGTCGATCCGTGACGTGACGACGATCCCGCACAATGGTTGCCGTCCGCGCAAGCGCCGGCGCGTCTGACGTCTGGTCGCGGGCGGCTCGCGCCGCCTTAGCGATTGTTTTTGGAATTTTGACTGCCGCGGACAGATCCGCGGATCTCCAACGCCGGTGATTTGAAGGCAAATCGACTGGCCGGTCTATTGACCCGAAGGGGTGACAAAGTGACGATCCAGAAAAATTGGCAAGAACTTATTCGACCGAACAAGCTGCAGGTAACGCCGGGCACCGATGCGACCCGGTTTGCGACCGTGGTCGCCGAACCGCTCGAGCGCGGCTTCGGGCAGACGCTCGGTAACGCGCTGCGCCGCATCCTGCTGTCGTCGCTGCAAGGCGCCGCCGTGCAGTCGGTGCACATCGACGGTGTGCTGCACGAGTTCTCTTCCATCGCGGGCGTTCGCGAGGACGTCACCGACATCGTGCTCAACATCAAGGACATCGCGATCAAGATGCAGGGCGAAGGCCCCAAGCGCATGGTCGTGAAGAAGTCCGGCCCGGGCGCCGTCACCGCCGGCGACATCCAGACTGTCGGCGACGTCGTGGTGCTCAATCCCGACCTGCAGATCTGCACGCTGGACGAGGGTGCGGAAATCCGCATGGAGTTCACGGTCGCTTCCGGCAAGGGCTATGTCGCTGCCGAGCGTAACCGGCCCGAGGACGCGCCGATCGGCCTGATCCCGGTCGACAGCCTGTTCTCGCCCGTGCGCAAGGTCTCCTACAAGGTTGAGAACACCCGCGAGGGCCAGATCCTCGACTACGACAAGCTGACCATGACGATCGAGACCAACGGCGCGATCTCGCCGGAAGACGCGGTGGCCTATGCCGCCCGCATCCTGCAGGACCAGCTCAACGTGTTCGTGAACTTCGAAGAGCCGCGCAAGGAAGTCGCGCAGGAGATCATCCCCGATCTCGCCTTCAACCCGGCGTTCCTCAAGAAGGTCGACGAGCTCGAACTGTCGGTGCGTTCGGCCAACTGCCTGAAGAACGACAACATCGTCTACATCGGCGATCTCGTGCAGAAGTCGGAAGCGGAAATGCTCCGCACCCCGAACTTCGGCCGCAAGTCGCTGAACGAGATCAAGGAAGTGCTGGCCCAGATGGGTCTGCATCTCGGCATGGAAGTGCCGGGCTGGCCGCCGGAGAACATCGACGAGCTCGCCAAGCGCTTCGAAGATCACTACTGATCGAACAACAAGTCAGAGCGCGATGATGTTTCATCGCGCTTTTTAACGGGCGAACGCAGGCAGCCCACCTGAGCAACAAGTCCGACGAACCGTCGCGACGAATAGAAGGAATAGTTCAATGCGTCACGGCAAGGTTCATCGTAAGCTCAACCGCACCGCCGAGCATCGCAAAGCGATGTTCGCCAACATGTGCGCCGCGCTGATCAAGCACGAGCAGATCGTCACCACGCTGCCGAAGGCCAAGGAACTTCGCCCGATCGTGGAGAAGCTGGTTACCCTCGGCAAGAAGGGCGGGCTGGCCATGCGTCGCCAGGCGATCTCCGAGATGCGCGACAAGGATCAGGTCAAGAAGCTGTTCGATACGCTGGCGCCCCGCTACAAGGACCGCCAGGGCGGCTACACCCGCATCATCAAGGCCGGCTTCCGCTACGGCGACAATGCGCCGATGGCCGTGATCGAGTTCGTCGACCGCGACGTCGATGCCAAGGGCAAGGATTCCGGCCCGGTGCAGGAGAAGGAAGCCGAAGCGGCGTAAGCTCCGTCTACGTTCGTTTCGAAAGCGGCGCCCCCGGGGGCGCCGTTTTTTATTTGCGCATCTGACGCGCGCTGGCTGCAATTGTGGTCGTACCCGCCGCTCCCGATATCGCTGTCATCAACGATGGAGATGACGGATGAAAATCGATCTTTCGGGCAAGACGGCGCTGGTGACTGGCTCCACCTCCGGTATCGGCCACGCAATTGCCAAGGGCCTCTTTGCTGCAGGCGCGGACGTGGTGATCAATGGCCGGACGCAAGCCAAGGTCGATGCCGTGGCCGCCGCGCTCGGCAAGACTGCTGATAAGGCCGGCGGCAAGGTGCGGGGTGTTGCCGCTGATGTCTCGACGGCGGCAGGATGCAAGGCCCTGGTTGCGGCGCTGCCTGATGTCGACATTCTCATCAATAACGCCGGCATCTTCGAACCCAAGAACTTCTTCGATATTCCGGATGAGGAGTGGAGCCGCTTTTTCGATGTCAACGTGATGTCCGGCATCCGTTTGTCGCGCGCCTACATGCCGGGCATGCTGAAGCGCAATTGGGGCCGTATCGTTTTCATCGCCTCGGAGTCGGCGCTGATGATTCCCAAGGAGATGATCCATTACGGCATGACCAAGACGGCGCAGCTCGCAGTTTCGCGCGGCCTTGCCGAATTGACCCGGGGTACCGCTGTTACCGTCAATTCAGTGATGCCGGGGCCGACCATGTCCGAAGGCGTCGAGACTTTCGTTGCCGATCTCGCCAGGCAGAACGGCCAGTCCGAGCAGGATGCGGCCGCGCAGTTCATCAAGCAGCATCGCCCGGGATCGCTGATCCAGCGCTTTGCCAGCGTCGAGGAGATCGCCAATATGGTGATCTACGTCAGTTCGAAAGAGGCTTCCGCCACCAACGGCGCCGCGCTGCGGGCAGAAGGCGGACTGATTCAGACCATCGCGTGAGGTGAGAGATGTCGGCCTATGCCATTTCCGAAGTCGAGATGCGCGACGCCGCGGGGTTCGAGGCCTACCGCACCATCGCAGCCGAGACGATTGCGAAATACGGCGGTCGCTATCTGGTTCGCGGTGGCACAGCAAGCGTGATCGAAGGCGGTCCGCCGCCGAAGACCATCATCGTCGTCGAATTTCCGACCATGGAACGTTTGCGCGAATGGTACGCCTCGCCGGAATACGCTGAGGCGCTGAAACTGCGGCGGACTGCACTGGATCGGCGGCTGATCTTCGTTGAGGGTGTTGCGCCGGTTTGAGCTTGCAATGGAACGCCGTGCAGAAAGCATCGCGTCATATCGTTGCGCATTCAACGTGCTGCGGTGCTGAATTCTTCTCGGAACAAGAGCGTGAAAAATCTGTTTTTCCTGCAGCCGCGCTGATGCGGTTTGAGGAGGAACCAGATGAAGAAGCTATTCATGATTACGGCGGCAGCGTCGCTGGTTGCGACGATGGCCAACGCTCAGACCACGACCGTCGAGACGACGACCGGCGCCGCCGGCGCGACAGTCCGGATCGAGCCGGAATATCGCACCCGGATCAAGAGCTATGTCACCGAGCAGAAGATCCGCCCGGTGGAGACACGGGAAAGAATTGTGGTTGGCGCCAAGGTGCCGACCGACGTCGAACTCACGGCAGTGCCTTCGGATTGGGGTCCGTCGGTGACGAAGTATCGCTACGTCTATTCAGGCAACCGAGTGATGCTGGTCGATCCCGGCACCCGCACGGTGGTGCATGAAATCGACTAAGGTGCTCTCGTGGCGCCAAGCAAAAAGGGCCGCCAGTCGGGCGGCCCTTTTCATTTCGCTGGATCACCAGCGACGATAGTAGCCGCCGTAATACCGCGGACCATAGAATCGCGGACCGCCATAGTAGGCGTACGCTGGGCGAATTACGCGGCGATAGCGAACCACGGGATAAGAGCCGCCGTAATATCCGCCATAGTAGGCCGGCGCATACCCGCCGCCATAATACCCTCCATAGCCTCCGTAATACGCCGGCGAATAGCCGCCATAGTATCCGTAACCCGGGCCGTAACCGTAACCGTAGCCCGGACCATAGGCGTAAGCGTTCGAAGCAATGCCGCCGATCACCGCGCCCGCGATCAATCCGCCAGCCAAAGCCCCGCCCCAGCCCCAGCCCCCTCCGCGCCAAGCATGCGCCGGCGAAGGTGCTGCTACTGCCGTCAAGCCCAGGACCGCCGCTGCGGCCAGAGCCAAAGGTGCCTTCCTCATGGACCACTCCTTTCCTGAAACCAACATCCGTTCAACACATTGGGGTGAAGTTCGTTGCTAGAGGTGCCGGTTCCGGACGGCTTCACCCGCAGATTTAACTTTCATGAACAAGTGCCAGGGACGGCGCGGACGTACGCGGCCGTTCCGACCGTGAGGATCGTCAAATTCTTCGAGGTTTGGAACTCAAGGCTCCGTGAGCCTGTACCGTTGCCAAACTGCCGGGGAAATCGCACGTCCCGGTCGACCCGCCGGCGGCCGGATGGCGATGGCGCGGTCCCGGTCTCTAGCCGGGCAGAGGCGGACGCGGAGCTGGCGGACGACGGCGCTCTCGTTGCCGTGCCCGTGCGGGTTGAGGGGAAGCAGGAAGCGGTCGAGCTCGCTTTGCGGCCTCAGTCGAAATCCAGGAAACCCGGCCGGGAGGACATCGGTGGCTGGCGGCGCAGCCAGGTGAGATCGGGGACGGGGCGGGCCGTCTCCGGATTGGCGCCAAGCAGCGCCTCGATCTCTCGGGCAACTGAAAGCGTCACGACATCGCCGCCGCGCGGGCCGATGATCTGGATACCGAACGGCAATCCGGCGCTGTCGCGGCCGGCCGGTACCGCCACCACCGGGTGTCCGGCATTGGTCACGGCATAGGCCAGCGCCAGCCAGTGGAAATAGCTTTTGGTCGGCGTGCCGTCGATCGTGGCCGGGTAGAGCTCCGACCACGGCCGCGGGCTGATCGTGACCGCAGGCGCAATGACAAAATCATGTTCGCCGAAGAATTGTTGCCAACTCCGGTAGAGCGCGGTCTGCAGCGAAAGCGCACGCGCCACGTCGAGGGCGGAATAGCCGAGCCCCTCGGCCACGTTGTCGCGAATATTGGGCCCCACCTTGTCCGGATATTTCTCGGCAAGCTCCCGGTGACGCCCCAGAAATGCGACCGCGCGCAAAACCCGGAACACCTCGTCGGCATGGCTGCAATCCGGATGGGTCCATTCGAGACTGCGGAAGGCCGATCCAAACGTCGCGAGCTTTTTCCTGAACGTCTCGGCGATGGCGCGCTCCGTCGGCGCAAATCCGAAATCGTGTGTCGCCGCGATACGCAAGGTGGCGAGATCGGTCCTTGGCGGATCGCGGTAGGTCTCGCGCACGGGCGCTCCGCCGGCGTGAAGGATCGCCGACAGCGGATCGCGTGCGTCGCGATCCAGCATGCAGGAAAGCATCAGGCAGGCGTCCGATACATTTCTTGCCATCGGCCCGAGCTGCGAGATCTGCAGCCATGCCATGTTGCGGCTGTTGCTGGCGATCAGCCCGGGCGAGGGGCGGAAACCGACGACGCCGCAAAACGCGGCGGGGTTTCTGACCGAGCCGCCGGTGTCCGAACCGGTCGCCAGCGGCACCATGCCGGTGGCAAGCGCCACCGCCGATCCGCCGGACGAGCCGGCGGCGGAGCGCTCGGGGTCAAAGGGATTGCCGGTGGCGCCATGCAGCGCGTTGCGGGTGTTGCCGCCCGCGCCCCATTCGGGGACGTTGGTCTTGCCGACGACGATGGCGCCGGCGCGCTTGAGCATCGCGACGATCGCTTCATCTTCAGCCGCGATGTTGTCGGCAAACAGCACGCTGCCGAAACTCGTCGGCAGCCCCTTGGCGTCGATCAGGTCTTTCACCCCGAGCGGAAGCCCGTGCAGCGGCCCGAGGTTATCGCCGCGCATCACGGCCGCCTCGCTCTCCTGCGCCGTTGCGCGCGCCGTTTCGAACGAGCGCGCAATGACCGCGTTGACGGCAGGATCGATCTCCTCGATCCGCCGGATGCAGCTGTCCATGAGTTCGACCGGCGAAAGCTTGCGCTCGCCGATCAGCGCCCGGGCCGTTACCGCGGGCAGATCGCACGGCTCGGTCATGTCAGGATTACTCTTCCTTGATGCCACCCTTGCGGGCCAGTTCCTTCATCTCGGCGGTTTCCTTGGCGATGAAGCCCGGCCAGTCCGGATAGCGCTTGAAGGCGGCTTCGTACCCGACCTTCTTAAAGCGCTCAATCACCGAAGGACTTGCGACCACCTCTTCCAGCACCGAGGTCAGCCGGTCGCGGATGGCCGGCGGGATTCCCTTGGGCGCGACTACGGTACCCCAGGAGACAAGATCGATATTGGGATAGCCGAGTTCGGCGAGCGTCGGAACGTCGGGAAGGAATTGCGAGCGCTTGGCGGAGAACACCGCCAGCGGGCGAATCGTGCCGGCTTCGAGCAGCGGCCTGATCGCGATCACGGTGTCCACGTGGTACTCGATATGCTTGCCCATCAGGTCGTTCATCGCCGGCGCGCTGCCTTTGTAGGGCAAGTGCACCATCTTGATGCCGGCGCTCGATTTGAACAGCTCGCCGGCAAAATGCGAAATGGTCGCCACGCCAAAGGAGGCCAGCGACAGCTTGTCGGGATTGGCCTTCGCGGCCGCGACCAGCGCCGCGACGTCCTTGATCGGATTGTCGCGATGGGTCACCAGCACCATGGTGAGGGTGCCGGTCTGGCCGATCGGCTCGAAATCCTTCGCGCTGTCGTACGGCACGTTCTCCTTCACCGCATTCTGCAGGGTGAAGGTCGAATTCGAGCTGGAGAGCAGGGTGTAGCCGTCGGGCGCCGCGTTGGCGGCTTCCTTCGCTGCGATCGTGGTACCGCCGCCGGGGCGATTGAGCACGATCACGGGCTTGCCCAGACGCGCCTCGATCTCGCCGGCAACGATGCGTCCGACGACATCGGAGGCGCCGCCGGCTGGAAAGGGCACGATCAACTGCAGCGGTTTTTCGGGGTAGTTGGCTTGCGCCGTTGCAATCGACGGACAGGCTGCCACACAGGCCGACGCGATCGCGGCCGCCAGAAACTTACGCAACATATCGAAACAGGCCTCCTGTCTTCCTTAACCCGGCAATTCGCGCCGGGGTTTTCGGCGACAGCCATCCCGGATCGAGAGGATAGGGTTCCCTAAATCGATTTCTCGATCAACCCCGTTATTGGGCCGCTACCATCCCTCCAGCACAATCTTGCCGCGCGATTTGCCGCTTTCCAGAAGCGCATGCGCGCGTTTCAGATTGGCCGCGTTGATGGTGCCAAAGGTCTGGTCGAGGGTGGTGCGCAGCACGCCCTTGTCGATCAGGTCCGCCACGTCGTTGAGCAGATGATGCTGAGCGATCATGTCAGCCGTCTGGAACGACGATCGCGTGAACATCGATTCCCAGTGGATCGAGACCGCCTTGCCCTTGAAGGCAGAGACGGTGAATTCCGGGGGGTCGTCGATCAGGCCGAACTTGCCTTGCGGCGCGATGAAGTCCGCGATCGCCTTGTAGTGGTGGTCGGTGAAGGTGAGGCTCGCGACGAGGCCTACCGGCGGCACTTTCAGCTTCTCGATCTGCTCTTTCATCGGTTTGGAATGGTCGATCACGGCGTGCGCGCCGAGGTCGAGGCACCATTTTTGCGACTCCGGGCGCGTGGCGGTGGCGACCACCGTCAGGCCGGTGAGGCGGCGTGCGAGCTGGATCAGGATCGAGCCAACGCCACCGGCGCCGCCGGTAATCAGTAGCGTGCGCGGATCGACGCTCTTGCCCGGTATGGCGTCGAGCCGGTCGAACAGCAATTCCCATGCGGTGATTGATGTCAGCGGCAGCGCGGCGGCCTGCGCGAACGATAGCGATTTCGGCTTGCGGCCGACGATCCGCTCGTCAACCAGATGAAATTCCGCGTTCGTGCCCTGGCGCAGGATCGAGCCGGCGTAGAACACTTCGTCGCCCGGCTTGAACAGGGTCACGTCGGGGCCGACGGCGTCGACGATGCCGGCGGCGTCATAGCCCAGGATTTTGGTCTCGCCCTCGGGCGGGGCGGCGCGCTTGCGGACCTTGTAGTCGACCGGGTTGGCCGAGATCGCCTTGACGGCGACTCTGACGTCGCGGCCCTTCGGCTCCGGTTTGGCGGTTTCGAAATCGATCAGCGAATCCGCGTCCTCGATGGGAAGCGATTTTCGGTATCCGACGGCCTTCATGCCCGTTTCTCCTGCCTTGCTTGAGCGTTGGTTGCTTAACTGTCGCGCTGGCATCAACTTGGCAAGTACTGTAAATTCGGGGAACTAGTCCCTGTTTGGATACTATTGGAAAATGGCCCAGGAAACGGAATGAAACGTCGGAATTTTGCCCACCGGCCCGGCTGCGCGGTCGAGGCGACGCTCGACCTGATCGACGGCAAGTGGAAGGGCGTCATCCTGTTCCATCTCCAGGCCGGCACCCAGCGCTTTGGGGAGTTGCGGCGGCGGATGCCGGGGATTACCCAGCGCATGCTGACCAAGCAGCTTCGGGCCCTTGAGGACGACAAGCTCGTGATCCGCAAGGTCTATGCCGAGGTGCCGCCACGGGTCGAATACACGCTGTCGGACATTGGCGAGAGCCTGCGGCCGGTGATCGAGACGCTGCGGGCGTGGGGCGAGGGCCATCAGGAAAGGCTTTCCTGTGCGCCGGCGCCGGACGCCGTCAAAACGCCCGATCGCGCGGCCTAGCTGCCGGTATTGCGTCCACTTTATCTTCTCTCGTTGCCGCCTCGCATCTATATGTGTGGCGCCAAATTCCAGGATTTTCGCATGAATTTGATCCGCTCCTTCGCCCTGCTGCTGGTCTCCGCAGCCGTTGCAACGCCTGCGCTGGCGCAGGACCGGCGCGTGCCGTCCTCGGGCGCCGAGCTACGGCTGTCCTACGCGCCGATCGTGCAGCGTGCGCAGCCGGCGGTGGTGAACGTCTATGCCGCCAAGACCGTGCAGAACCGCAATCCGCTGCTGGACGACCCGGTCTTCCGCCGCTTCTTCGGCGTCCCTGGCCAGCAACCCGAGCAGATGCAGCGCTCGCTCGGATCGGGCGTGATGGTCGACCCGGTGGGACTCGTGGTCACCAACAACCACGTCATCGAGGGCGCCGATCAGGTCAAGATCTCGCTCGCGGACAAGCGCGAGTTCGAGGCCGAGATCGTGCTCAAGGATAGCCGCACGGATCTGGCCGTGCTGCGCGTGAAGGACGGAAAAGAGAAATTCGCCACGCTCGACTTCGCCAATTCCGATGAACTGCTGGTCGGCGACGTCGTGCTCGCGATCGGCAACCCCTTCGGCGTCGGCCAGACCGTGACCCACGGCATCGTCTCGGCGCTGGCCCGCACCAAGGTCGGCATCACCGACTACCAGTTCTTCATCCAGACCGATGCTGCGATCAATCCCGGCAATTCCGGCGGCGCGCTGGTCGACATGACGGGCAAGCTCGTCGGCATCAACACCGCGATCTTCTCGCGCTCCGGGGGGTCGCAGGGCATCGGCTTTGCGATCCCGGCCAACATGGTGCGCGTGGTCGTGGCGTCCGCCAAGAGCGGCGGCAAGGCCGTCAAGCGGCCGTGGCTCGGTGCAAAGCTGCAGGCGGTGACGCCCGAAATCGCCGAGACGCTCGGACTGAAACTGCCGAATGGCGCACTGGTCGCCAATGTCGCGCCGAACAGTCCGGCGGCGCGCGCCGGCCTGAAGGCGTCCGATCTGATCGTTGCGATCGAAGGGCAGACGATCGACGACCCCAATGCGTTCGATTATCGCTTCGCCACGCGGCAGTTGGGCGGTGCTGCGCAGATCGACGTGCAGCGCGCCGGAAAGACCGTCAAGGTCACGGTGCCGCTGGAGACCGCTCCCGACACCAACCGCGACGAGATCGTTCTCACCGCGCGCTCGCCGTTCCAGGGCGCCAAGGTCGCCAACATCTCGCCGGCGGTCGCCGATGAACTGCATCTGGATTCCCAGACCGAAGGCGTCGTGGTGGTTGACCTCACCGACGGCGGCACCGCCGCCAGCGTCGGCTTCCAGAAGGGCGACATCATCCTGGCGGTCAACAACCAGAAGATTGCTAAGACCAGCGATCTCGACAAGGCTTCAAAAGCGTCGTCCAGGCTCTGGCGCATCGTCGTGGTGCGTGGCGGCCAGCAGATCAACGTGACGCTCGGCGGATGAGCCCGAAACAACCGCGCGAGGCGACCAATCTCTTTGCCGCGGCAGGGATGGAACAGGACGCGCCGCGTCCGTTGCCCGATCGATTGCGCCCGCAGTCGCTGTCGGATGTCGTCGGGCAGGATCACATCCTCGGTCCCGACGGCGCGCTGACGCGCATGCTGGAGACGCGCACGCTGGGCTCGCTGGTGTTCTGGGGACCTCCCGGCACCGGCAAGACCACGGTGGCGCGGCTGTTGGCCGACGCCACCGAACTGCATTTCGAGCAGATTTCCGCGGTGTTTTCCGGCGTCGCCGATTTGAAAAAAGTGTTCGACGCGGCGCGCGCCCGGCGCGAGATGGGCAAGGGCACACTGCTGTTCGTCGACGAGGTGCATCGCTTCAACCGCGCGCAGCAGGACTCGTTTCTGCCCGTGATGGAAGACGGCACCGTGGTGCTGGTCGGCGCCACCACGGAAAACCCGTCGTTCGAACTCAACGCCGCGCTTTTGTCGCGGGCGCGGGTGCTGGTGTTTCATTCGCTCGATGCTGCCGCGATCGAAAAACTGTTTGCGCATGCCGAAAAGGTCGAGGGCAGAAAACTGCCGCTCGATCCGGAAGCGCGCGCCGTGTTGGTGCGCATGGCCGATGGCGACGGCCGCGCTTCGCTGACCTTGGTCGAAGAGGTCTGGCGCGCCGCGCGCAAGGACGAAATCTTCAACGCCGCGCAGTTGCAGGAAATTTTGCAGCGCCGCGCGCCGATCTACGACAAGTCCGCCGACGGCCATTACAACCTGATCTCGGCGCTGCATAAATCGGTGCGCGGCTCCGATCCCGATGCGGCGCTGTATTACCTCGCGCGCATGCTGGACGCTGGCGAGGACCCGCTGTTCCTGGCGCGGCGCGTGGTGCGGATGGCGGTCGAGGACATCGGCTTGGCCGATCCGCAGGCGCTGGTGATCTGCAACGCCGCCAAGGATGCCTTTGACTTTCTTGGGTCGCCCGAGGGCGAACTCGCGATCGCGCAGGCCGTGATCTATATCGCCACCGCGCCGAAATCGAACGCCGCCTACAAGGCCTTCAAGGCGGCGATGCGCACGGCGAAGGAGGGCGGTTCGCTGCTGCCGCCCAAGCATATTCTGAATTCACCGACCAAGCTGATGAAGTCGGAAGGTTATGGTTCCGGTTACGAATACGACCACGACGCGCCGGACGCCTTCTCCGGGCAGGACTACTTTCCAGAGGCGCTCGGGCGGCAAACCTTCTACGATCCGCCCGACCGCGGGTTTGAACGCGAAATCCGCAGGCGACTGGATTATTGGGCTAAGCTGCGCAAGGAACGTGAACGCGAATGAGCAGGTTCAAGAACTATCTCAAACAAACCATTCGGGCTGTCGCTTTCGTGACGCTGGCGTGGACGCTTCCTGCAGCCGCGGAGACCGTCGAGGTGGCGCCGGGCGTGCAAGTGACGAAGCGGACCTATACGGCGCCGGTCAACGAGCAGCCCTTCTTCGGATTTACGGCCAAAAGTGCGGAGCAGAAAGCCGAGGATGAGAAGTTCGTAAGCGCCATGATCGGCGCCACCGGGTCGCGCGAAAAGGCTTTCGAAGAAGCAACCAAGCGCGCCTGGATAGCGATACAGGGCGGCAAGGTACGGGAAGCCGCGCTCCGGTTTAATCAGGCGTTTCTCGTTTCACCTGAACAGAGCAGCGTCTATCATGGGTTTGCGATAATTGCCCAAGCTCGCTTCAGTGATTTCGATGCCGCCGACGAACTGTTCAAGATCGCGCTCAAGCAGCCTAATCCGGTGAAGGCGCTCAAGGCCGACTATGGCCGCCTGCTCTTGATCGCCAAGCGGCCGCGCGATGCGCAGGAGGTGCTGGACCAGGCAGTCAAGGAGGCCCCTGACTTCAGCGATGCCTGGACCAATCTCGCCTGGGCCAGGTTCCAGAACGGAGATCCGGCGGCGGCCTGCGCCGCAGCGGAGGAGGCCGCCAAAAAGCGTCCGTCGAACAACTCCATCAGCGACCTGACCGCGGTGAGAAACGCGGCGCAGTGCAAATAGTGTCCGAGGCTCGCTCGCCATAGCGTGAGCGGGAGCGCCAGGGCGACCCCGCTCTGTACTGTCAGCCTGCCTTTGCCGGTGAGCCCTCGCGCATCCAGCCGAGGATGGCTTGGAGCCTTGCGACCACATCTCTGGTTTCCAGGACTTGCTGCATCCTGTCGATTCCGACTTCCATCAGCTGAACCACGACATCGGCGAGCACGCCCGGTTCGCTGGCGTAACGGTATAGCGACTGCGGCGGCGCGGTATTGGTGAAGCCCTGATACGCCTCAAAGATTTCGCGCGTGAGCATGAACGCCTCTGCGTCCAGGCCGCGTGTCTCTTCGATCGGCGCAACTTCGGCCGCCAGAAAATCCCCGTCGACCGGTCGCACGATGGCGGTTCGTTCGGAACAGGAAACCTTCACGCGAAGGTCTCCGTGCGGCATCTCCGCGCGATGGATGATCTCGGCGAGCACGCCGACCGAATGAAGCGCGTTGAAGTCCGGGTCATCGTCGTCCGGCCGCTTCTGGGTGACGACCAGAATCCGTCCGCCATCGGCGGCAGCGCTCTCGATCGCACGTCGCGTCTTCTCGCGCCCGACAAAGATCGGCGAAATCAGTTGCGGAAAGAACACGACGTCCCGCATCGGCGCTACCGGAATCACGGTTCCGGCGCTTCGCGATCGGGCCCGCAATTTGGCGTCTTGAATGGAAACGGGTTGGCTCGATTGAATGGCCGCCGACAGCACGTTCCAATCGTGAAAGCCCAAGGTCCTCGCGACGAGTTCGAGGCTTTCGCTGTGGCTGACGGAGATTGATTTGACTTTCAGCGCCTCGCGCAGCGTCTGCGCCATGGCCTTGGCATCGCGGAAATCACGCATGGGATAACCTCTGCTTCAGGCGAACGAGAATTGGTCAGATGCTTGCGTTACTGACTCGTTCGCCGGGCAAAGGAGGCCGGGAGCGGCTCGATACATTCGCCAAACCCAAAGGGTGCAAGCAGCGGGTCGTATCCACCCGATAAAAATATGCACGGTGCCTGTGGCGCTGTCAACGTGTGTCGCCGGTCTTCACACGCGTTCGAGAACTACCGGCTATTTGCCCGCTTTAACGAAATCGAGGATTTCATCAGTCAGCCGCGTGTCGGCGGTGTTGATCGAATACACCTCCGACATGTGGCTGTGCTGCGGCAGCAGCAAAGTGCGGGCGCATCCGCTGGCCCGTTTACAACTCGCCTGCTTCGCGAGATCGAATTGCAGCACGAAGCCCTCGGGGTCCAGTTCGGCGGCAGCCATCATCAGCGGGATTTCGGTTGTCGCCAAACCGGACAGCGAGGATCGTTCGGCGTAGCGCACGGGATCGTCGCCGAAATAGGCGCGCTGGGTATCGGCGAGCGGCGTCGCGGTCAGGTCGTAAATGCCGGAGACCATGATTGCGCCGGCGAGCCCACCGCCTTTCACCTTGTGAAATTCGGGATGCGATACATAGTTTGCGACGTGAACCGCGCCCGCGGAGTGCCCCATCAGATAGATGCGCGCAGGATTGCCGCCGCGCTCGCCGATCTTGGCTGTGACCCACTGAACCGCGGTGGCCATATCCTCAGCGCCGGCCGGCCAGGGCGCCAGGGGCGCGAGGCAGTAGGTGACGTTGACGCCGACAAAGCCGTTCTTTGCCGCCCACAGCATGATGTTGTCATAGAACGGACTGGTCGGTGTTGTCCGCTTGTTGCCGCCCACGAACGCGCCGCCATGGACGAAGATCAGCACCGGCCGGGGAGGTGCAGCCGTCTCCGGCAAGAAGATGTCGAGCAGGTTGCGGTCGGCTGGACCGTATTTGACGTCCCGCTCGACCTTGACGCCTTGATACGGCTCTTTTTCCTGCAGCGGCGCGTAGAGTTCGACGGTCTTCGGCGGATCGATGACGCGGCCGAGTTCCAGGAGCTTCCAGGCGAGATCCTCCGACATCGGGGATTGCTGCGCCCATGCCGCGCTCGCGAGCAGGGCCGCAACAATGGTCAAAGCCGATCTTGTTAGGCCCATCCGGTCCCCCGTTTCCTGGCGATTTGACCTAACATGGCCGATCCCGCGTGGAATTGCATCGATTTCACCGTGACGATTCGCGGCATTTGCGCTACCCAACCGCTTAACTCCGGAGCCGCAACAACCATGAGCCGACGCGTCAAGAGACCTCTCCGCCCAGCGGGCGATCGTCCGAAGGGCGCGCGGCCCTATCGGGGCTCGGCAGCCGAGCGGCCGCAGTCGTTTCGTCCGGGCGGCAAGCCGCCGGCGCGGTTTCCGACCTCGCCGCCACGTGCGGCGAAGCCTTTTGTGCCTGAGCCGGAGAAGGTCGCGCCCGAGCCGCCGCCGTTGCCCACCAAGGTTCAGACCGTGATCGTCACCGCCGACGAGAACAACATGCGCGTCGACCGTTTCCTCGAGGCGCGCTTTCCCGGCCTGTCGTTCTCCCACATCCAGCGCATCGTCCGGAAGGGCGAGCTGCGCGTCAACGGCAAGCGTGCCGACAGCAAGGACCGGATCGAGGAGGGGCAGAGCATTCGGATTCCGCCACTCAAACTCGATACGCCGAAAGGCGCGGGTCAGCTCTCGGAAGCTGCAACCAAGACGCTGCAAGCCATCAAGGACATGATCATCTTCGAGGACGCCGATGTCATGGTGCTGAACAAGCCGGCGGGGCTTGCGGTGCAGGGCGGCTCCGGCATCACGCGAAATGTCGACGACATGCTGGAAGTGATGCGCGATGCCAAGGGGCAGAAGCCGCGGCTGGTGCACCGGCTGGATCGGGAAACGTCGGGCTGTCTGCTGATCGCAAAGACCCGCTTTGCCGCAACCGCTCTGACCGGCTCGTTCCGCCATCGCTCGGCGCGCAAAATCTACTGGGCGCTGGTGGCCGGCGTGCCGAAGCCGAAGCAGGGCCGCATCTCGACCTACCTCGCCAAGGAAGAGAGCGAGGACGACAGCATCATGCGCGTCGCCAAGCATGGCGATGAAGGCGCGAGCCACGCGGTGACCTACTATGCCGTGGTCGAAACCTCCGCCCAAAAACTCGCCTGGGTGTCGCTGAAGCCGGTCACCGGGCGAACCCATCAATTGCGTGCCCATATGGCGCATATCGATCACGCCATCGTCGGCGATCCCAAATATTTCAACAAGGAGAACTGGGAGCTGCCCGGCGGCCTGCAGAACCGGCTGCATCTGTTGGCGCGGCGGATCGTGATCCCGCACCCGCGCGGCGGCGTCATCGATGCCACCGCGCCGCTGCCGCCGCACATGCTGCAATCCTGGAACCTGCTGGGATTGGAGGCCGACCGGTTCGATCCGATCGAGAACGCGCCGGAGGAGTGACACGGCCATCCAGCGCCGTCGGTTGCGCAACAACTGTCAAACCGGCAGCGCACGCATCGGGTATTGTTCGGCAGTGTTATCCAATTGAGGACTCCGCATGATTGGAAATCTGCTCCGCACCGCGCTTTGCCTTCTTGCGGCGGCCGCAGGCATCGGCGCTACGGCCAACGCGCAGACCCTCGCGCTTGTGGGCGGCAAGGTTTACGCGTCGCCTGACGCCATTCCGCTCGACGACGCCGTCGTCGTCACATCCAATGGCGTCATTGCCGCGATCGGCAGCCGCAGCGACGTGCAAATTCCTGCCGATGCGCGGGCCATTGACTGCACCGGAAAGACCGTCGTTGCCGGTTTCTGGAACAGCCACGTCCATTTCACGCAAGCGGTATGGAAAAACGCTGGATCCGCTCCCGCCGCACCGCTGCAGGAGCATATGCGGGAGATGCTGACGCGGTGGGGCTTCACCACCGTTTGGGACGTCGGCTCCGACCCCAGCGATACCTTGCCGTTGCGACGGCGGATCAACGCGGGCGAGGTGCCGGGCCCGGACATCCATGCTGCGGGCAGCATCTTTCCGAAAGGCGGCCATCCCGCCTATCTGCCGCCGGAGATGCAACTCCCCGAAGCCGCCACGCCCGACGAAGCCGCACAAATGACGCGCGGCTATCTGCGGGCTGGCCTGGACGGCATGAAACTGTTCACCGGCTCCTTCAAGGGCTCCGGCAAGCCGGTCGTGAACATGGATCCGGCCATCGCCAAGGCGGCGGTCGATCTGGCGCATGCCGCGGGCAAGCCGGTGTTCGCCCATCCGCAAAACATGGCGGGTGTGGACGCCGTGATCGCGGCCGGCGTCGACATCATGGCTCACACGGTGGCCGGTGAGCCGGTCTATTCGCCCGATCAACTCGCGCGGTTCAAGCAGCAGGGCATTGCCCTGATTCCGACGCTGTCGCTGTTTGCAAAGCTCCCGGTCGGGCCCGATATCGCTTCGCGCCTCGTTGCAACGACTGTCGCTCAGGTCAAGGCGTTCTCCGACAATGGCAGTCCGGTCCTGTTCGGCACCGATGTCGGCTTCACCACGATCTATGACACCACGCTCGAATATGAGTTGATGCATCGCGCGCTGTCCGCGCGCCAAATCCTGGCGTCGCTGACAACCAACCCCGCGCAATATTTCAAGGCCGCGAAGAAGGGCCGGGTCGAGAAGGGGTTTGACGCCGACGTCGTGGTGCTCGATGGCGATCCCACAGCCGATGCCACCAACCTCGCCAAAGTTGCGTACACGATCCGGGGCGGCAAGGTGATCTATCAAAAACCCTGACGTCGGTGGAACCCGGTATCCGCGGTTGCCGCCAGAACCAGCGATGTCGCCGCAACTTCCTCATCGGCTTTATTTGCATCCACCGTTATCGTATTGTCAGACCTGAATTTATCACCGCCTGCGGAAGCCGATACGAGATGCGTGAACTCTTCGATGAAGTCGCCGGACATTCGCCGCTCGATCCGGAGGAGGCGGTGCGACGCGCCACGCGCGTTCCCCAGCGCAAGCGCTTCTACAAGGAGGCCGGCATCGCGCCAGCCGATGGCGGGTTTTTCGTCACGCTGGACGGCAAGCCGATTCGCACGCCTTCAGGCCGCCAGGTCGTCGCGCCGGCCAGCTCCATCGCGGAAGCTATCGCCGCCGAATGGAATGCGCAAAGCGAGACCATCAATCCCCTGACCATGCCGCTGACGCGCTTTGCCAACAGCGTCGCCGAGGTGACCGATCGCGTCGATGCCGTGGCCGACGATGTCGCAAAGTATCTCGGCTCGGATCTGCTGTTCTATCGCGCCGGCCATCCCGAGGCGCTGGTCGCCCGGGAAGCCGCGCATTGGGACCCGGTGCTGTCCTGGGCCGCGAATGAACTCGGGGCCCATTTCATCCTGTCCGAGGGGATCGTGTATGTCGCCCAGCCGGCGCAGGCGATCAGCGCGGCCCGAGGCGTGTTTCCGGCCGACCCCTGGTCCGTGGCCGCGCTCCACGTGGTGACGACGCTCACGGGCTCGGCGCTGCTGGCGCTGGCGCTGCTGCACGGCGTCCGCGACCCCGATCAGGTCTGGACCGCCGCCCATGTCGATGAGGACTGGAACGCCGAAAAATGGGGCGTGGACGAGGAGGTGGCGGCCCGCCGTGCCGCCCGGCTGGTCGATTTCCGGGCCGCGGTGACCATTTTGGACGCCCTGAAGGCCTGAAGCCCGCATCGGTTAAGGAGAGGTTTACGACGCCGGGTTAGCCTCTAGCCTGGCCGAGACCTCAAACCATGGCGATTTCGATCAATCCCGTTCTCCCGGTGCTATCAGCCCAAGAGGCTGGCGGCATTGCGCCCGAACTCGTGCTGCAGCCGGGGAGCGTGGTCAACGCGCAGGTCCTGAAAGTGCTGTCCGCCGATCTGGTGCGGATTGCGATCGCCAGCCTCTCGATCGACGTGGCCACGGAAATCCCGCTGCAGCAGGGCCAGAACCTGCAGCTTGCGGTAACGCAGACCAAGGACGGCATTCGCCTCGCCATGGTCGGGCAGGGCGGCGATGTCGCGGCCGATGCCGTGACGCTTTCACCCGATGCGCTGGCCGATGTGGCCGTCAATCGGCCGGCCGTCGTGTCACCGAAGAACATGCTGACG
Organism: Bradyrhizobium sp. SRL28; assembly: GCF_018596315.1. Taxonomy (GTDB): domain Bacteria; phylum Pseudomonadota; class Alphaproteobacteria; order Rhizobiales; family Xanthobacteraceae; genus Bradyrhizobium. Next base: position 67,851 of record NZ_JAHEAG010000017.1, read on the forward strand.
CCGCTGGAGCGCGTAGCCATCTCCGCCGCCGCGCAAGCCGCGGTCACCGAACAGGACAGCCTGGCGCCGTTGTTCGCCAATCTCGGCGCGGCGGTTTCCTCCAGCAATCTGCCGCCGAAATTGCAAGCCGCGATCGCGCAGGTGCTGGCGCAACAGACCAGCCTCGATCAGAACCTCGACGGCGGCGACATCAAGACGGCGTTCCAGAAGTCCGGAATCTTCCTCGAGGCGTCGCTGGCGGCGGGCTCAGTCCCCCCAAGCGGCGTGCCTGATCTCAAGGCCGCGCTGATCGTGCTTCGTCAGACGCTGCAGTCGGCGCTCGGCTTCAATTCGACGGTCGCGACCCCGGCGGGCTCGACAGGAGCACAGCAAGCCGCATTGCCACAGGCCGCCGCCGCGAGCCTTGCGCCGTCTTCGTCTCCCACTCTCGATGTCCAGGAAATCCTGCTGCCGCAGGCGCGTTTGGTGGTCGCCGAAAATCTGGCGCTGGCCGGCCAGGCCGCGCGCAGTCCGCTTGCGGCTGCACTCAACGCCGGACCTTCGGCTGGTGCGACCTTGAACCTGCTGCAGGAAGCGCTGCAGGAGCTTGGCAACCCCGCGCGCGCGGCCGCCACGTCGAAAGACGTTCGTGGCGCGGACGCGACCTTTCACACCAGCACGCCGCCGCCGCCCATCCGCGGCGCGCTGCCGGCCGCGCAGCCCATCGCGCAGCCGACCATCGCGCCGCATGCGCCGCTCGAGGCAACCGCGCATCACCTGCTTGATGACACCGATGCCGCCATCGCACGGCAGACCCTGTTGCAGGTGGCATCCTTGCCGGATCGTATCGACACTTCGGCGCCGAAGGCCGACATGAATGTGCCGCGCTGGAATTTTGAAATTCCCTTCGCGACGCCGCAGGGCACGGCAATGGCGCAGTTCGAGATTTCCCGCGATGGCGCCGAGCAGGAAGTCGAGGCCGCCAAGCGGGTGTGGCGGGCGCGATTTTCGCTCGACGTCGAGCCGGCCGGTCCGGTTCACGCGCTGATCTCGCTGGCAGGCGAAAAGACCTCGGTGCGGATCTGGGCGGAACGGCCCGCGACGGCAGAGCAATTGCGCGCCGGCGCATCCGACCTGAGCCAGGCGCTCAGCCGGGCAGAATTGCAGCCCGGCGATATCGTGATCCGCGACGGCGCACCGACACAGGCCGAGCCTGCCGCCCGTGCCGGCCATTTTCTGGACCGCGCGCTATGAGCGTCGAGACCAGGAGCAAGCTTGCGGTCGCGCTGCATTATGACAAGACCGGCGCCCCGCGGGTCGTGGCGAAGGGCAAGGGCGTCATCGGCGCGAAGATCATCGAACTCGCCCGGGAACATGACATCCCGATCGAGGAGAACGAGGTGCTGGCAGGCGCCTTGTCCCATGTCGACATCGGCGACGAAATTCCGCCGGACCTCTACAAGGCGGTCGCCGAAGTGCTGGTCTTCGTGCTGCGGCTGTCGGGCCGGATACGGTGATTGCGTTTTCAGGCGAAAGGCTGCCCCGGGCTTGATCCGGGGGTGGATTCCGGTTCGCGTGAAGAAAACGCGTCAGACGAAAAGTCCCCTTGTCATTGTTTTACCACGATGTCGTCAGCATCGTTTCTGCATTCCTCAACCAGCTCGGATACAACCGTGATCAATCGTCGCCATGCGCTCGGCCTCCTGGCCGCCACCAGCCTGTTCCCCGCGCGCAGTTTCGCCAATGTCTCCTACCAGCGCAGCGAATTTCGCGACGATCTGGCCAAGCGCTTTTTCGATCTCGGCACGACAGGCACCTTCGTCGCCTACAAGGTGGACGATTACCTGATCATCGCCAGCGACAAGGTGCGCTCAGGCGAGGGCAGGCTGCCGGCCTCGACCTTCAAGATTCCGAATTCGATCATCGCGCTGGAGACTGGCGTCGTCGAGGACCCCGACAAGGACGTCTTCAAGTGGGACGGCGTGACGCGCAGCATCGAGCCCTGGAACAAGGACCACACGCTGCGTTCGGCGATCGCGGTGTCCGCCGTGCCGGTCTATCAGGAAATCGCCCGGCGCATCGGGGCCGAGCGCATGCAGAAATATGTCGACCTGTTCGACTACGGCAACCGCGACATCGGCGGCGGCATCGACCAGTTCTGGCTGACCGGCAATTTGCGCATCGATCCCGTTCAGCAGATCGATTTCCTCGACCGGCTGCGGCGCGGCGTGCTGCCGGTCTCCAAGCGCAGCCAGGAACTGACGCGCGATATTCTCACCGTGACGAAGGTCGGCGACGCCACCATCCGCACCAAGAGCGGCCTGCTGGGCGCGGAAGCGGGCAAGCCGTCATTGGGCTGGATGGTCGGCTGGGTGGAGAAGGGCTCTTCCGCCACCGTGTTCGCCATGAACATGGACTGCAAGGAGCAAAGCCAAATCGCCGCGCGCATGACGGTGGTGCAGCAATGCCTCGCCGACATCGTGGCATATTAACGAGACGTAACTTGACGAGATAGCTTGCGCCCGCGCAGGTTGAGGTTGGCATGAGCCCGGCCGGCATCGGTGTCGGGGCAGGGACGGCAAACGGAGCTTTGCATGCTGCATCGCCGCTCGGTTCTGCTCGCAGGCCCGGCGCTGCTGCTTGCGCGGGGAAGGGTGCAGGCCCAGTCAATGCAAGCCCCGTCGATGCAAGCCCCGTCAATGCCCGTGCAAAACCTCGCCGCCATCCTGAAAGAGCGCGTCGATATCGCCCGCGACACGATGGGGCTGGTCGCCGCGTCGATCGACAGCGGCCAGCGCAGCGTCACCGTCTATGGGCAGTCCGGCTCCGATCGCCCGCTCGATGCCGACACGGTGTTCGAGATCGGCTCGATCACAAAAGTGCTCACCTCGCTATTGTTGGCCGACATGGTGCTGCGGGGCGAGGTGGCCGCGGACGATCCTGCATCGAAATTTCTGCCCGCCAGCGTCAGGATGCCGGATTTCGAGGGCGCGCCGATTACGCTGCTGGACCTGGCGACCTACACGTCGGGCCTGCCGCGGATGCCGTCGAATTTCGCGCCAAAAGACTGGGGCAATCCTTACATCGATTACACGGCCGAGCGGCTCTACGACTACCTGTCGAACCACAAGCTCGGCTTCAAGCCGGGCAAGCACTTCGAATATTCCAATCTCGGCTTCGGCCTGCTGGGCCATATCCTCGAGCTGCGCGCCGGCAGGAGCTATGAGGAACTCGTTGTTTCGCGCATCTGCGCGCCGCTTGGCATGGACGACACCCGCATCACCCTCACAGATTCGATGAAACAGCGGCTGGCGCAGGGCCACAACGCTGGCCTCGCGCCGGTCCCGAATTGGGATTTTCTGGCGCTTGCGGGTGCCGGCGCGTTTCGTTCAACGGCCAACGACCTGTTGAAGTTTCTTCAGATGTGCCTCGATGCCCCCGATACGCCGGTCGCCGCCGCGCTGAAGATGACGCTTTCCGAGCGCCGCCCGCGGATGGATCAGCGCGACGTGGCGCTCGGTTGGTTCGTCTCCTCACGGTTCGGCGACGAACTGATCTGGAAGAGTGGCGGCACCGGCGGCTATGCGACCTTCATCGGCTACTCGACCAAGACCCGGCGAAACTGCATCCTGCTCTCCAATGCGGCCGACTATGACGCCCATATCGCACTTGGCACGCATCTCGTGAACGCGGCATACCCGCCCCCAAAACTTCGCCGCGAGGTGCCGGTCGATCCGGCGGTGCTCGCGACCTATGCCGGCCGCTACGAAATATCGCCGACCTTCATCCTGACGGTGCGCCCCGATGGCAAGCGCCTGTACATTCAGGCGACGGCGCAGCCCGAGTTCGAGGCCTATGCCGAGAGCGAGACCGAGTTTTTCTATCGCGTGGTCGATGCCCAGGTCAGCTTTGCCCGGCCTGAAGGCGGCATGGCGCCATCGCTGACGCTGCATCAGAACGGCAAGGACATGCCGGGCAAGCGGCTGCCGTAGGCCTGTGACCGTGTTCGACTCTTAGCTAACGCCGGTTCAGCGCGAGCGAGACGGACGTGATGTTGGTGCCCTGAGGCTGGATGGACACCGTCTGGCGGCTGCCACGCGTCGTCAACGACAGGTTGGCCGAGAAGCTGTCGCCTCTTGCTGCGGCTTCGACGTGATCAGCGGCCGCACGTCCGGAAAGGGTGCCGGAAGCGTTGCGGCTCGCTTCGGTCCATGAACCCCTGATCGCGCCGCCGCGGTATTCAACCTCGCTTGCGAGATCGAATTTGTAGCTCGCGCTGGCACAGGTCAGATTGAGCCGAAGCTGCTCGCCGCTCCCGGCGACATCATACGTCGCGCGGCAACGCAATTGTTCCTGTTGTCCGTCGCTGGTGGTGACCACGCCGCCACCCGACCAGGTACCCGCCATGGCGATGAAGGGCGAGGCAGGTGCGGCCAGCGCCGTGCAGCCAGGCAGGCTTAGCGATGCGGCCAGCAACGCCATCCGCGCAAAATTGTGTCCAGACATCTTGATGGCCTCCATTTCGATATGGCCATCAACGCCAGAACCGCAAACGGGTTCATTGGTTTCACCGCCGCCTGACTTGTGGGGCGGGTTCCATCACGCCGCTGCTACCCCAGCTTGAGCAGCGCCTGCAAGAATTCGCTTACCGCTTTCTGCGCTTCCCTTGCGGTCGCCGGGTTGCCGCCGACATGCGGATTGAGCGCGATGCAGGCGTCCTTGTAGGTGAATGGCTCCTTCGTATCGTCGTTCATCAACACGCCGCCTTCGCCCTCCTTGAGGCGGCAATTCCGCGCCGACTGGGCATTGGTCGAAACGGCGACCGTGCTGAGGCCGAGCAGGCCGGCATCAAAGCCATGTGCGGAATCCGGATATTCCGTCAGCACCGCGTCGCGCTTGGCTTCCTGCAGGCGGCGAGATAGGCCTTGCAGGTTGCGACGGGGTTGTAGTCGTCGGGCGTGCCATGAAAGATCCGGATCGGACGCGCCACGGTCTCGGCGTCGGTGGCATAGCTGGTCGAGCAGTCCGGATAGAACGGAATGTAGGCGGCGAACTGCGCGCCGGACTTGTTCCATAGCTTGTGGAAGCGATCGAGGCTGGCGTAGAGCGCGGCCTGTCCGCCGCGTGAAAATCCCATCAGCACGATCCTTTCTGGATCGACGCGCGGATGTTTGCCGAGGATCTCCAGCGAGCGATAGATATCGACGATGAAATTGAGCCGGCCGAGCAGGGCCTGGTTGGGGCCGACCGCCGTCAGCCCGCGGCCGCTGAAGCCGTCGATGACGAAGGTCGAAATCCCCATCGCATTGAAGTGGCGCACCCACGGATCCATGCCGGCGCCGACGCCGCTCGATCCGTGCATCAGCACCACGACGGGGAGTTTCCCGCTTCCTTGCGCGATGCGGAATTCGCCGGCGACGGTGACCTGCTTGCCGTTGGCGTCGCCGGTGAGGAATTGCTGGTCGGAAATCGTCAGCGACGGGATCGCGTAGATTTCGGTCCGCGCCGCGACGTCCTTTGGCATCGATTGCGCTGATGTTTCGATGCAGGTGAACATTAGCCCCGTGCAGAAAACCACGGCCGCTGCCGCGACGCGCCAATCCGTCAGCATCAATCCCCCCAAGTGCTTTTTTGTTATCTGCAGAATTAGATCAAGCGGGCGGCGGACTGTCAATTTGCTGCGCCAGTCCCTCGATGCGTCCTGCCTTGCGAGAGCCCCGGAAACCAGGGGAGATGCGATGCGGTTCGGGAGGACATATGGCATCATTTCAAGGGTGCCAGGCGTCGCTTTGCTCCTGGTCCGACTGCTGTCGGGAAACGCTCGTGCAGCCGAGCCGAACCTTACGGCGCCGCGCGCGCCCTGATCGGCCAGATCAAGGCCTACGTCGCTGGCGATTGCCCGGCAGCGATGGCGCTCCGCCGCGGTCTACGGCTCTACTCGGTGCTCAAAAAACCTAACGATACGCTTTGGCGACCGCGGCTGAGTCCATGTACTCATGGAAGGCTACGATCTGACCGCCGCGGACGGTGAAGACGTGCGCGAAGTCGCCCTCGATGGTGCGCCCGTTCGCTTTGACCTGCCAGACGTAATGACCGAGCACGACGACCTTGTCGCCCTGTGCAATGAATTCGCGCTCCTCGAATGAACGCGCATCCTGTAGGCTTGCGAGGGTCGAAAAGAACTCGCCGACCGCACCGCGCCCCTGTCGCTTGCCGGCAAAAGGCACGTTCTCAATCTCTGGCAACTGCCACGTGACGTCGTCTGACACGGATTGCAACAGCGTTGGGATGTCACCGGCTTTGAAGGTGGCGTAAGCCTGCTCAACAAACTGTCGGTTCTCATGTTCGCTCATTTGCACCCTCCTAACGCATTTTGGGTGAAACGCTGTCATTTCATAACTGATATGCGAGCCTGTCAATGCGCGGGCGGCGCATTCTCGGATTCCGATTTGCAGGCATCCCGCCGTAGGAACTGGCAGTGTACGACCCGAGTCCGGAATGTGCACTAAAGCGGACGTCCGCCGACCAATCTAAATTTGTGAGTTCACGCCCTAATTCGAAGGCTTCCCGATCCGCCCAAGATGCGTGAAACCAAAGCCTGAGGAATATTTCAGCCCGTAGCCGAGTGCGCGGTCGAAGCCGATATGGGCCAGCCAGATCATGGCGATCGAGAGTACGAGTGGCTCGGCGGTGGCGAATCCGCCGGTCATCATCGCGACAGGCGCGAGATAGCTGTGCACGGCGTTGTAGACGAGGGCGCCGAAACGCGGTCCCGACAGGTAGGCCGCAAAGCTGAGATCGGGCACGAAGAACAGGATGGCATAGATCCACCAGTCGCCGTCCCAGATATAATAAAGCAGCGTCATACCGATAAAGAGCGCTAATCCCTCGAGCCGAAGCACCGTTCGCGGGCCCCCGGTAACGGCGCCCGACGTCTCGGCGCTTGCGGTATCGGTCATTCCATTCCCCTGATCAGGATGGGCATATAGGGCGTGCCGGATGGCGGTACCAGAGGCCGGAAGGGGTGTTTCCGGATCGGAAAATGCCGTGTTAGAAGGCCCTTAAATCGGCACCCAAAAGGCGGGCGGAAGCAGCATGAAGGATATCCTGGACACCCTCGAAGAACGGCGCGCCGGCGCCAAGCTCGGCGGCGGCGAAAAGCGCATCGAGGCGCAGCACGCCCGCGGAAAATTGACCGCGCGCGAGCGCATCGAGCTCTTGCTCGACAAGGGCTCGTTCGAGGAATTCGACATGTTCGTCGAGCACCGCTCGACCGAATTCGGCATGGAGAAGTCGAAAGTGCCGGGCGACGGTGTCGTCACCGGCTGGGGCACCGTCAACGGCCGCAAGACGTTTGTCTTCGCCAAGGATTTTACCGTGTTCGGCGGCTCGCTGTCCGAGACCCACGCGCTGAAGATCACCAAACTTCAGGACATGGCGATGAAGGCGAGGGCGCCGATCATCGGGCTCTATGACGCCGGCGGCGCGCGCATCCAGGAGGGCGTGGCGGCGCTCGCGGGCTATTCCTACGTGTTCCGCCGCAACGTCATTGCGTCCGGCGTGATCCCGCAGATCTCAGTCATCATGGGCCCCTGCGCCGGCGGCGACGTCTATTCGCCCGCCATGACCGACTTCATCTTCATGGTGAAGAACACCTCTTACATGTTCGTCACCGGCCCCGACGTGGTGAAGACCGTCACCAACGAAGTGGTCACGGCCGAAGAACTCGGCGGCGCCTCGGTGCACGCCACGCGCTCCTCGATCGCCGACGGCGCGTTCGAGAACGACGTCGAGACGCTGCTGCAGATGCGCCGGCTGATCGACTTCCTGCCGTCCAACAACACCGACGGCGTGCCGGAATGGCCGAGCTTTGACGACATCGAGCGCGTGGACATGTCGCTCGATACGCTGATCCCCGACAATCCGAACAAGCCCTATGACATGAAGGAGCTGATCGGCAAGGTCGTGGACGAGGGCGACTTCTTCGAAATCTCGGAAACGTTTGCAAGGAACATCGTCACCGGCTTCGGCCGCATCGCCGGCCGCACGGTGGGCTTCGTCGCCAACCAGCCGATGGTGCTCGCGGGCGTGCTCGACTCTGACGCCTCACGGAAAGCCGCGCGCTTTGTTCGTTTTTGTGATGCCTTCAACATCCCGATCGTGACCTTTGTGGACGTGCCGGGCTTCCTGCCGGGCACCGCCCAGGAGTATGGCGGCCTGATCAAGCACGGCGCGAAATTGCTGTTCGCCTATTCGCAATGCACCGTGCCGCTCGTCACCGTCATCACCCGAAAAGCATATGGCGGCGCCTTCGACGTGATGGCCTCCAAGGAAATCGGCGCCGACATGAACTACGCCTGGCCGACCGCGCAGATCGCCGTGATGGGCGCCAAGGGCGCGGTGGAAATCATCTTCCGCAGCGACATGAACGATCCCGAGGCGATCGCCAAGCGCACCAAGGAATACGAAGACCGCTTCCTGTCCCCCTTCATCGCCGCCGAGCGCGGCTACATCGACGACGTCATCATGCCGCATTCGACGCGGCGGCGAATCGCGCGGGCGCTGGCGATGCTCAGGGATAAGAAGGTCGAGATGCCGGCGAAGAAGCACGACAATTTACCGTTGTGAGGCCATAATTTGATGGCAGCCGACAAGGGTAGCGCCAAGAGTGTAACGCTGCGGCACTTGCGAGATTATCCTCACAGGACGATTGCGATCGTCTACGACTTTGACGGGACACTCTCTCCGCTTAGCATGCAAGAATATACCGTATTTCCCGAACTCGGCATTGATCCCAAGAGCTTCTGGACGGAAGTGAAGGCCGCGACGAAGGCGAATGAAGCTACCGAAGTTCTAACGTATATGCGTCTAATGGCCGAGCGCATCGCTCAAGGAAGTCTTCCCATTGATCGATCCAGATTGCGCGAGCTAGGCGCAAACGTCCCATACTTCGCTGGTGTGGAAACGTGGTTCGATCGCATCAATAAATTTGTTCAAGAACAGACGTCGGGTTACGTGAAGGTGCGCCACTATATTGTATCTGCAGGTCTAAAGGAGATACTTGAGGGTGTTTCGATAGCCAAACACTTTCATACGATATTCGCATCGCAGTATCATTATGATGCCTTTGGGCGTCCAACATTTGCCAATCGAGTTATCACCGATGTTTCGAAGACGCAGTATCTGTTTCGGATAAATAAAGGCGTCGAAGATCTTTCATTGGCCGTCAATGACCATATGCCCGAAGAAGTCCGTCCGATCCCTTTTCGCAATATGATCTATATTGGCGATGGCGATACTGACGTTCCGTCGATGACTGTAACGCGAAAGAATGGCGGTCATGCGTTCGCCGTCTTCTCACCCGGAGAAAAGACAGAAAAATGCGACGCTCTTTTTAAAGCAGGACGGGTCGACGCATATTTTGAGGCTGACTACTCGCCGAATACGCGGCTAGAGATTTTCTTCAAAGGTCTTCTGAAAAAGATATTCGCCGAGATCCGTTATGACTCGATGTTGCACTTATTTAAGGATCATCGGGCTGGTTCTTGAGGCTTTCCGCTTCAGTGCGTAGGGCGGCTTAGCGAAGCTAGCCCGCCATCTTCTTGTGATGCTGGAGCGACGGGTTACGGCTGCGCCTAATTAGGCGAAGCCGTAACCCACCGGCCGATCCGACCGCGCGTCAAGCCGTTGGTGGGTTACGCTACGCTAACCCACCCTACGAAGCTGGGCCTCACTCCACTGCAAACTCGGAGGGCTAGGCCGCCCTGTTTTGCTGCTTCATATATTCCGCCGCGCGTTTCTTGAGCTCAGCAGGCGAAACGTCCTCGACGTGGGTGCCGATGTGCCAGTGATTGCCGGCCGGGTCCGTCACTCCGCCGCTGCGGTCGCCATAAAACATATCCGCAGGCTCCATCACCGACGTGCCGCCAGCCTTCAGCGCCTTCTGGTAAACCGCATCCACATTGGGCACATAGACGTGCAGCATGGCCGAAGTGGCCTTTACGTGCTCGGAAGCATCGGAAATCATCACGACGGAATCGCCGATCTTGAGCTCCGCGTGCATGATCTTGCCGTTCGGCTGCATCATCGGCTCGAACACGAATTGTGCGCCGAATGCGTTCTTCATGAACTGGACGATCCTTTCCGCGCCGTCGACGACGAGATAAGGCGTGAGGGTGTGATGTCCGTCAGGAATGGGCTTTACCTTAGTTGCCATCATTGTCTCCTCTGGTTTGGATGACGCCTGCAGCAGAACGACCCAACATTCCCCCTTGTTCCGCTGGATTTTCACGCGGTTGTTTGTAGAAAGTGTGACAATCTCATTGCCGCAACGGTAGGTCCGCGGGCGCTCGCGCTGCGGGGTTCCGCGTTCCTTCACGGAACAACAGGAAGCGCGTTGCAATCATCAAAAGCTGAGCGGCTTTTTCGATCCACGATGACGGCTTCGAGCCCAGGACGGAGCTCAATCAGCCGGTCGGTGGCTTGCCGGTGTTAACCGCCAATTGAGCGTCGAAAGCCCGCTTGTAGGCGGGCCGCGCTTCGCCGCGAGCGACATAGTCGGCCAGGCTCGGATATCCGTCCAGGATGCCCGATGATTTCAACCTGAGCAGCACCGACACCATCATCAGGTCGCCCGCGCTGAACCCACCATCGAGCCAGTCGGCACTGCCAAGGCGAGCGGAAAGTTGCTTCAACCGGTGGCGGACGCGATCCTCGACCAGAGGCAGGCGCTCCTTACTCCAGGGCTTATCACCCTCCAAAATCCTGGCGGTTGCGAGTTCAAGGATCGGCGGCTCCACCGTGTTGAGCGCGGCAAACATCCATGTGATCGCGCGCGCCCGCGCATCGGCGTTGTCCGGCAGCAGGCCGGCATGGCGCTCGGCGATATGGAAGACGATCGACCCTGTCTCGAACAGCGCGAGATCGCCTTCCTCGTAGGTCGGAATCTGGCCGAAAGGATGAAGCGCCAGATGCGCGGGTTCCTTCATCGCACGAAACGAAACAAGCCGAACCTCGTAGGGCTGGCCGACTTCTTCAAGTGCCCAGCGAACGCGCGTGTCACGCGCCAGACCCTTGCCGCCATCGGGTGACCGCTCAAAGGCAGTAATGATGATGGTCATCGTGAGGCTCCTCCTTGGCGAAAATCATCGGCTGCGGGGCTGGCTAGCCATCAAGGCAAACTCACCGAGATGTGCTGATTCAAGCAAAGGACGTGCGAAGGACTCACGTTCCGACATCAGTGACATCTTTTTCGTCATCGCAGACAGACATCAGCATACCCTTGTATATCTCTTTCATCCCATCTCATGCCCCTTGCTTACGCTCGTACAATTTAGCGACCGCGACAGGTCGTTATACTCGCGGGCTAGTAATCGTCGTTCTCCAGCGGGCGCGAGGCGGGTTCCGAAATCTGTGACTGGGATCACTGCTCCGAGGCGTGAATCGCTGGATTGTCGCGATCAACACGCGTTTGCTGGACCGAAAGTTCTTCGAGGAACGCTCAAATGAACGTCTTCATTCAGAAGCTCAATGGTCTGTGGTACCTCATCGTTGGGTCGTGCCAGATCCGAACGCCGTTTCTGGAGACACAGGACCGGGAGCTGGTCGTGGCGTACGCTTGGCGAGCCTACCCTGGCGCCAGGATCTTCGAACGCGACTGATTTTTGCAGTTGCGCCGCACAGCTCGCACCTGGGCAGCGCGCAGGGTGGGCAAAGGAGCGTTAGCGACGTGCCCACCATCCATCGCCGACCGCGCTTCGAAATGGTGGGCACGCTTCTGCCTTCGCTCGTTGAGCTACGGCGGACAAGTCGCTTTGCCTACCCTACGAAGCTACGAAGCCGAGCCCTTACTTCGTCCCCAACAGCGGGACAAAATCATACTCGCCGACCCCTTGCAGAACCAGAAATGTGAGCGACGTCGTGCCGCCGTTAGTCACCAGATGCGGACGCGTGGGCCTGACGACATACACTTCGCCGGGCTTCAAATTCACTTCCTCTTTCGGATTTTGCAGGAACAGCCTCATGTGGCCTTCCAGAACGTAAAAAGTATCTGACACGTTGGTGTGGGTGTGCCACGGCACCTTCTGCTTTTCAGAGAGCTGCAACTCCGCAATGCGAAAGCCGGGGCGCTCGGCGTGGTAGGCACGACGCTCGACTTCGTAAAGGTGACTGGCGTCCTTGACTGGCTGCGGCTGGCTCATGACGGCCTCCCTCGGATCATCCGCCCCTCGCGTGGTGTGCGATGATAGCCTTCCTCCGCCATTCCCGAAACGGTCAGGGGTAGCGGGTAGCTTCGTAGGGTGGGCAAGGCGAAGCGTGCCCACCACCTATACGCGACCATTGTCTTGAATGGTGGGCACGCTGCGCTTTGCCCACCCTACGAGACTGCCGCCGCCCCCTTATCACTCCAGTTCGCTCTTCTTCCGCTGCTCGCCTTCGCGAAGGCGCTGCGCGATCGCCGTTCGTCTTGAGATCAGCGCAGCCTCATCCGCGAGGCGTTGCGCGAGATCGGAGTGGTACTGCTGCACGACGTCGAGCACGGCTTCCTTGGCAAGCCTTCGATGGTGCTCGGCAAGAAACCTGTGCAGGTCAGCGAGCTGTTCGTCATCCATGGTCATCGCGCCTCAGTCGCAATCCCCAAAATATACCGCAACCTGTTGATCCCGTGCCAACTTTCGACACGCTTAGTTACCTGCCTAGGTTCCTTTCGGGGGCGAAGTCGGACGGTCATCGCTGCCGCGGCGCGCCTATATCGGCGGCACACCCCCGTCCGTTAACCATCTGTTAACCATAGCGGCCTAGCCTGCGGTCATTGCCAGTCATCACTAGCGGATTTACCGCCGGTTCGTTCGGGGAGAACAGCCGATGTCCGTTGAGATTCTCACCTATAGCGCCCTCGGCGCCCGCCTGAACATTTCGCCCGTGGCCGCCCGTTCGCTTGCCAGGCGGCTCCGGTTGCCGCGTTCGCTGTCGGAGGATGGCAAGGCCCTGGTGACCGTTGATCTCGCTGAAATAAGGCATACGCCACATCCACCAAGCAGTCGCCAGGCAGCCGACGTCGCCCAGTGGACGACAATGGTCGCGGCATTGCACGTGGAGATCGCGCAGCTTGAAGCAAGCGCAGCCGGCCACCGCGCCGATTTCGAGCACGAACGCGCGCGCGCCGATCGCCTGATGGCCGAGCTGCTGCAGGCGACTGCCGAGGCCACGGCCGCCAGGGAGGCGGCTGCACGGCTTGAGGGGGAGGTGGCAGTCCTGCGGACCCGTGCCCTCACTGATAGCTCGATCGACAGGACGGAACGCCGGCTGGGGCAACTCGCCGCGACCCTGGTGGAATCAGACCGCAAGGCTGCGCGTGGGTAACTATCGCTGTCTTCTCATTCCGCCGCCTGGCGGAACAATCGTGGGGCCACAATGACTGACATCACCGGTATTCGCGAGCTGAGGGCGCGCATCGTCGTGTGTGGGGTCGGCGGTGCCGGCGGCAATGCCGTCAACAACATGATCGAGGCCGGGCTCGAAGGCGTCGAATTCATCGTCGCCAATACCGATGCACAGGCGCTCACCAGTTCGAAGGCCGGGCGCGTCATCCAGATGGGCATGCAGGTGACCGGCGGCCTTGGCGCCGGCGCGCAGCCCGACATCGGGCGCGCCGCAGCGGAAGAGGCCATCGAGGCAGTCCGCGATCAATTGGCCGGCGCACACATGGTGTTCATCACGGCGGGCATGGGCGGCGGCACCGGCACCGGCGCTGCGCCCGTTATCGCCAGGGCCGCGCGTGAGCTCGGCATTCTCACCATCGGTGTCGTCACCAAGCCATTCCAGTTCGAGGGCCAGCGCCGCATGCGCTATGCCGAAGCCGGCATCGCGGAGCTGCTGAAGGAGGTGGACACCCTGCTGATCATTCCGAACCAGAACCTGTTCCGGGTTGCCAGCGAGAAGACCACGTTCGCCGATGCCTTCGCCATGGCCGATCAGGTGCTGTATTCGGGCGTGGCCTGCATCAGCGACCTCATCGTCAAGGAAGGTCTGATCAATCTCGATTTTGCCGACGTCCTCTCAGTCATGCGCGAGAAGGGCAAGGCCATGATGGGCAGGGGCGAGGCTTCCGGCGACAAGCGCGTGCTCAACGCCGCGGTGGCTGCGATTTCCAACCCATTGATCGAGGATCCCTCGATCAAGCGCGCCAGTGGCCTGATCGTCTCCATCACCGGCGGCAGGGACCTGACGCTGTTCGAGGTCGACGAAGCTGCGACCCGCATCCGCGACGAGGCCGATCCGGACGCTAACATCATCGTCGGCGCCACCTTCGATGCTAGCCTCGATGGTGTCGTCCGCGTCTCGGTCGTGGCGACCGGCATCGATAATCTCGGCTCTGCGCGAGAAAGGCAGCCGGCGGAAAGCTCGCTGACAGACCTCGCCGGCCGGCTGAGCAACGACCGGCGCCGCGTCGCCGACCGCCATGTACCACCGCCGCAATATGCGAGCCCGCCGTCGCTCATTCCGGCGGCTCGCCACCCCGAAGCGCGACCGGCAAGGCCGATCGCGGAGCATGCGCGGCCGACGGCTCCGCAGCGCCTCGATCCGTTCGGCCGCGCCGCTCCCGTACGCAACCCGGTCGAGGAAAAGGTTCTCGATATCCCGGTCTTCCTGAACCGCAAGGCCAACTGAGCCGTCGTTAGAGCCAGGACGACTCGTTTCCAGGCGCCGCGGGGTCTTCTCCCAGGCGACGCCGGAAGGGCTATTGCCCAAAATCAGCCCTATACTTTCCACCCTCCAGCCTTGTTTTGGTCAAGACGGCGGTAGGGAGTGTCTACAATCCGACGATCGCCCGTTCAGTTGACGGCAAAACTGGCAGGAGGCGCCTATGGATTCCTCGGTGGACACCAAGCAGACGACCGATGCACGCGATGGTAGTTCGGGACTGTCTACGCAAGAGATCGAGCTGGTCGCGCGTGCCGATGAACGGCTCGCACATGCTTATGAACAGATCGCCCGCGCGGATGAACAGCTCGCGCGTCTCAATGAACAGGTTTTCAAGCTGGATCGCGATGCCGCGCGCCGTTCTTCGGGCGCGAGGAAGGCCGTGAAACCGCTTCACCGGCCATCGCGCGGCAGGCCCGCGCTACGCGGCTTGATCGGCCTGCTGTTGGCAGTGGGCATCGGTACCGCTGCTTTCGCCTGGCAGTCCTATGGCGAGACGGTCAGGCCGATGATCTCCCGGTGGGCACCGCAACTGGCTTCGTCGTTGCCGTCGGAAACACCGAAGCTCGCCGCCCAGCAGAGCGCGCCTGCCGTTCAGGTGGCTGCAGCGGATGCTGCACTTTCGCAATTATCACCTCCGGCTCAGACCGTGCCGCAGGAGGCGGCAGCCGCCCCGATCCCACCCGAGGTAACACAGTCGCTCGAAACGATGGCGCGTGATCTCGCAAACGCGCAGCAGGAGATCGCGCAGCTCAAGGCCAGCCAGGATGAATTGGCCCGCGAAAATGCGGGGATCGCCGAGCAGCTCAAGGCGAGCCAGGAGCAAATGGCGCGCATGATCTCCAGCGCCTCCGAGCAGAACCTGCGGCCGAGGACAGCAGTGACCCCACTACCGCCGACACGTAAGCCCCCGTCGGCGCGTGCGCCGGCGGAAGCCAGAGCGCAAGCGCGGGCGGCGCCAGTGCAGTTACAGCCCAGGCAGTAGCTTTTCATCGACGCCGCCACCTGCCGCGAAGGCGGTGTTCGCGCTCTCTTGCCGGGAGAGGGTTTCCGGCACAAACTGGCGGCTGGAAGTCGGGCACAGCATGTCCGCCCTGCCCAAGCTGTGTGAACAGGTGCGATAGCAACGTTCACTTCCCTCCGAGATAGCGGACGGTGCTTTCGATTTTTATAGCCGAGCGCATGGTCATGAAGATCTTGCTGCCACTCGTGCTGTCGATGGTTACCTTCGCGCGGGAGGCGACCGCCCAGGACGCTCAATGCGCCAGCGAGCGCGCCGCCATGGTCGAAACCATCAGGGCCTACGCCCGTTCCGACGCGAGTGGTGTGGGACAGCAGGGCTTCTCGGAGAGAGTTCTTGAGGCCATGGGGCGAACGAAACGCCATCTGTTCATCCCTGAGCGGTCCTGCTCCATCGCATACGCGGACAGGCCGGTTTCGATCGGCCACGGCCAGACCATATCGCAGCCGTTCATCGTGGCCTTGATGACCCAGCTGGCCGAGGTCGCGCCCGATCATGTCGTGCTCGAAATCGGCACGGGTTCGGGCTATCAGGCCGCCATTTTGGCGCAGCTGGCGCGGAAGGTCTGCACCATCGAGTTTATCCCGGCATTGGCCGAGACTGCCGCGAAAGCACTCAGAGAGCTCGCGTATGACAATGTGAGCGTCAGGCTGGGCGACGGCTTTGTCGGCTGGCCCGAATGCGGTCCTTTTGACGCCATCGTCGTGACCGCCGCACTCGGGCAGATACCGCCGCCGCTGATTGAGCAGCTCAAAGTGGGTGGCCGGCTCGTCATGCCGGTGGGGGCCGCCTACACCACGCAGCACCTCACGGTCGTGGAAAAAACCGCCCCCGACAAGACGACGACGCGCGCCGTCGCTCTCGTGCGCTTTGTGCCCTTCACGCGTTCGCAAAATTAAGAGCCAGGCTGGTTCTTGAAGAAGGCATCGGCCCGGTTACATTAACGATGCCTGAAATCGAATGGTGACTGGGAGAACGACACGATGGCGGCGGCGCCGGAAGTCAAATCCGCGGGCGCGAGCATTCGGGAAAGCGCAATCAGCACCATTGTGCTCGGCTTTGCGGCCGACCCGATGGCGCGTTGGGCTTGGCCCGAATCGTCCCAGTACCTGAGAATAATGCCGCAGTTCGTCAATGCTATCGGCGGCCGGGCTTTCGAGCATCGCACAGCCTACATCACTGAAGGGGCTCGCGCCGCCGCCCTTTGGCTGCCGCCAGGCGTCGAGCCGGACGAAGCAGAAATGGGCGCCGTCATGGAGCAGTCCCTGCGTCCGGAGATCGCCGCGGACATTGGCGCCGTCATGAAAGGCATGGCCGAACATCATCCCCGTGAGCCGCATTGGTATCTACCCCTTGTTGCCGCCGATCCGAACTGGATCGGGCAAGGGCTCGGCACGTTGCTGATGAAACACGCTCTTCGACGATGCGACGAGGAGGGCGTCGCGGCTTACCTCGAAAGCTCGAATCCGCGTAACATTTCCTTCTATGAACGCCACGGCTTCAAGATTACCGGCAAGATACAAAGCGGCTCTTCTCCCGTGCTGACGCCGATGCTGCGGCCGGCGTCCCGAGTGCTCTAACGAGCTACAGCGAACAGGTCGCCCCGGATGTGCAATCGCTCGTCGAGATATTCTCTTGCGCGGAAAAATCGAGTTGCAAATACTGTCATTGCACGCCTGCGAGGCATGTCTGGAAAGCCCGTATTGTTGCGTGCGCCAATCTGTCCCGGCATTCACACTGGCGGAAGGCGGTTGATGCGCTACGCTCCCTGAAAAATTCAGGGAGAGAATCATGTCAATAAAAATCAATCGCCGTCACTTCATCGCTGCCGGCACGGCAGCCGCCGCGACGCCTTTCCTTTCGCGCGGGGCCTCGGCGCAAGCCGCGTGGCCGTCGCGGAATATTCGTATGGTCTGCAGCTACCCGGCGGGCGGCCAGACCGACCTGCTCGCGCGCGCCTTCGGCGACTACATCTCCAAGCAGGTGGGGCAGAACGTCGTCATCGAAAACAAGGCGGGCGCCTCCGGTTCGATTGGGGCCGCGGAAGTCGCGCGCGCGGCGCCGGACGGCCACACCATCCTGTGCTCCATCTCAACCACTTACGTGATGAACCGGGTCATGATGAAGAACCCCGGCTACGACATGGACAGGGACTTGACGCTCGTCAGCATCATCCCCGGCGCCGGGCTGCCACTGGTCGCGAGCCTGGCGTCCGGCGTCAAAACGCTGGACGATTTCGTCGCCTTCGCGCGCAAGAAGGGCCAGGTGAATTTCGGCACCTATAGCGCGGGTTCGGCCCCGCACATGACGATCAACGAACTCAACAAGCAGTATGGACTCAAGATCGAACCGATCCACTACCGTGGCGAAGCGCCGATGTGGACGGGGCTGATGGACGGCACGCTCGACGTTGCGATGGGCAGCTACACAGCGGCGCAACCTGTCCTGCAAGGCAACCACGGCGTGGTGTTCGCAGTGCACTCGAGGAAGGTTGCCGCGATCCCGGACGTCAAGACATTGCCCGAGCAAGGCGCGACATCGAAGTTCTTCACCCTGAGCGGCTTCACCGGCTGGGCCGTGCCGAAGGCAACGCCGCAGCCGGTCGTCGACCGGCTGGCGGAACTGTGCGTGGCGGCCAATGGCGATCCGAAGGTGAAGGAAGTTCTCTCTACCTTCGTGCTCGATCCGGCGATCGGCTTCAAGGAGAGCAATGCCTTGTACCAGCGCGAATTGCCAACCTGGATCGAGACCGGGCAGGCGCTCGGCCTCGAGCCTGCCTAGCGCGAAAGGCGGATCAGCGTGTAGGATGGGGTAGCCAACGGGTCGCGCGAATGCGCGCCCGATGATAGGCTCCGCGTAACCCGCCGGCCGCACCGACCACGTGTCGAGACCTCGGTGGGTTACGCTTACGCTAACCCACCCTACGAAACGACACGTGGTGCTCGATCTTGAATATGATGGCTGAGGACGACCCGACCGACGAGATTTCACTCATCGAGGAACGGCTCGAGGAGCTTGCGGGAGTCTCGGAGCGATGCCGGAAGATCATTCTGGTTTCCAAGGCGGTCATCGCCGGCGGCGTCGTATTGCTGCTCGTGATGATGCTCGGCTTGTTCGGAACCAATCAGGCCGCCGCCCTCGGGTCGATAGCCGCGGTGCTGGGCGGCATCGTGTCGCTCGGATCGAATGTCAGTACGTTGCGACAGACGACGGACGCCATCAGCGCCGCCGAGGCGCTCCGTTCGGATCTGATCAGCAGGATCGATCTCCGGGTGGTTGGTGATAGCCCCATGAAACTGAGTTGATGTGCGTGCGGTGTGTAGGGTGGGCAAAGCGAAGCGTGCCCACCATTTACCGCGGTTGCTGCAGATAGATGGTGGGCACGTCGCTACGCTCCTTTGCCCACCCTACGAAGTTCTTCACTTCATCCCGGTACAACTCGCATAGAACGTCGTCGTCGCCGGCCAGTCCGAGAACATGGCGCGGATACCGACCTGTTTGGCGAGCACGTCCAGCACCGTCAGCGTATCGCCGTCGCGGTCGACCGCTGATCTGATCGACTTGTGATAGAAGCCGCCGCCCTTGTGCAGCGGACCGTCGCGCTCCAGCGACCAGCCGATCAGGTCGAGGCCTGCGGCCTTCGCAGCCTTGGCGTATTCGGACGGGACGATTTCCTTTTTGTCGTTCAGTGTCAGCATGGTCCAGATCGGCGGTCCGAGGATCGCTATGCCTTGCGCCTTCAATTCCGCCATCGAGGGTTTCCAGGTTTCGGGCTTGTTGGGATCGAGACCCTGCTTCTCGTAGCGGTCCTCGAGATAGACCGCCTGCGCGCCAAAAGCCGCCTCGGTCTTCACCCAGTGGAGCACGTCGGCGAGATTGAAGCTTTGCGCGAACACATCACTTGGGGGAATGCCGGCTTTCTTGTAGGCCGCAATTATCTGGCTTGCGTATTTCTCCTGGCTGTAGTCGCCGTCGAACGGCATCGCCACTTCGGGCGCTTTCAATTCCGGCGTGAATTTGGCCCCCAGGCTTTTGATCAGCGCGATGCTCTCGTCATGCGTCATCAGCGTGCCGGAATTGGCGTAGAGATCAGTGCGCCAGCGCGGCGTGCCGTTCCGGTATTCCTCCGGCGACTTCGCATCTGGATTGAAGCCGTCCATTTTCGCGGTCAATGTGCGGAATTCGGCGAGCGTGATGTCGCTGGTGCAGCACTTTGCAGAAGCCTTCTTGCCGGTCGTCGGGTCGGCCGGGCTGAACGCTTGCGAGCATTTTGCGGCCAGCTCCGGCACCGTCAAAATGTTGGTCGTGGTGTGCAGGTCGCATTGCGAATGGCGACAGACCAGTTCGCGATCTTTGGTAAAGGTGACGTCGCATTCGATGATGCCGGCGCCCATCCGGGCGGCCGCTACATAAGACTCTTTCGTATGTTCGGGGAATTCCAGTGCCGCGCCGCGGTGGCCGATGGAAAAGTCGGTCTTGTGAAACGGCCCGGTGCACTGGCTGAGCTGTTGCTTTAGCGGCCCGTCCTTCATCTTGTCGACGAGATAAAACGGCCGCGGCCCGATCTGCGGCTCGCGCGGCAGCAGGATGTCGTCGGCAAGGGCGGGAACGGCCGCCGTCAACAGCCAGAGGGCTGCGGCAAGGGCGGAGCGATGGCGGATGGGCATGGGTGGCACCTCGGATAACGCGTTGCGCGCGGCCTTGATATCACGGAGCATGTGACAGTTTGAATGGGTGCGTAGGTGCGTAGGGTGGGCAAAGCGCAGCCTGCCCACCACCCATCAACAACGGTGCAAGAAATGGTGGGCACGCTGCGCTTTGCCCACCCTACAAGAACAACACCTGGGAGAGAAACATGCCCGCAGCCCTATTCGTCGTCCGCGCCACCGTGTCCGATCTCGCCAAACGTCAAGCGTTCGACGCCTGGTATTCGCGCGAGCATCTGCCGGATGCCATGAAATCGTTCGGCGCGCTGAAGGCATGGCGCTACTGGAGCGCCACCGATCCGTCGCTGCACCACGCGATGTACCAATTTCCGGACAAGGCCGCGCTCGATCGCGCAATCGAGGGGCCGGAGCTGAAGCGTCTGGTGGCTGATTTCAACCGCGACTGGCCCGACGTGACGCGCACGCGGGAGGTGCTGGTGCTGGCGGAAGAGCTCGTACCGGCTAAAATGAAATAGCGTCACACGCCAGCGCGACGCGGCCGTAGCAATGACAAATGTCCCGCTGTGAACACAGCGCTGCGAAAATGACCTTGGATCGCTGTCGTTCACCGCAAAGCTGAACGCGCAGTTCACCGCGCATTCATCTCGGCGCATCGAAACTCGCCTTCTTGCACACAGCAGACGGAGGAGGAGATGTGATGGAACGCCGCCACTTTCTGAAACTCGCCTTTGGATTTGCCGCGGGCGGTGTCGCGCTTGCAGCGAGTGCGCAGGCCGCGCCGCTGATGCCGGCGCCGCTCGCCGACGACGCGAAACTGCCCGTCAATCCCGATGCGCAACCCGCCGTCACTTCGGGCGAGGAGGTCGATCGCCTCACGCCGGAAGAGGTGCGCTGGGGCCGCGGCCGCCATCGCGGCTGGGGCCGCCGGCGCTGGGGTTGGCGTCGCAGGTATTGGCGCCGCCGCCGTTGGCGTCGCAGGTATTGGGGCTGGCATCGCCGCCGTCGCTGGCGCCGCCGTTACTGGCGTCGTCGTCGTTACTACTGGTAAGCGCAGCCAGGGATTGTTTAGAGGGAATAAAAAAAAGCCCCGCGCGAGCGGGGCTTTTGTCGTGATTGGAAATATCAATAAGCGCGGCAGCGTCCATGGCGCCATACGGTGCCGTAAGGGCATCCGCGACCGGGCCGCACCACGACGACCGGAGCCGCGGGTCGCACCACGACGACCGGGGCCGGACGAACCACGACGGCCCTGCGAATGGGTTGGCATCCGCCGTAAGGGCCGCGAGCCCAGCCGGGGCCGCATCCTTGCGCGGCTTCCGCCGCGCTGAAGCTGGCAACGGTGCCCAAGGCCAAAACTGCTGCGAAAAGGTACTTCATGTTTTCTCCCGTTTTCGGCCGCAATGGCGGCACGGTTCGGAACCTATTCACGAACAGCTGAATGGAACATGAATGTTGTGGTTTGTCATGGGGCTACGGCCAGAAATCCGAGCAGCAGTTCGCCGTACCTGGCCGGCGCCTCCAGGAAGACCAGATGGCCGGTGTTCAGGACCACCTCGGCCCGGCCATTCGCCATCCGGGCGGCGAGCGCCTTGGCCAGCTCGGCATTCTGTCCCATTTTCGCGCGCAGCGCTTCCGGCGCATTGGCTCTTCCCGGAGCGTTGTGATCGTCGGCGCCCATCACGAACAGCGTCGGCTGCGTGATCAGCGGAATCTCGTGCGCTACCGGCTCGCGGTAGATCATTTGCGCCGAGCTGACGAAGGCGCGCAGCCAGCGCGGATATTCGGCGCTGCCCTTGATGTTGAAACGCGCATCGATGAAGGGTGTGACCTGTTCGGGCGGCAGCTTCAGCGCGTAATTGGTCTCTAGCTGCTTGCGATAGCCGTCCGCGGTGAGTCTGTCCTCGTTCTCCAGAATCTTCTCGGTCGGCGTCGGCGGCACGTAGAGCCGGTAATCCTCCAGGCCGATCGGGGCGGTCAGCACCAGATGCGCGATCCGGTCCGGGTAAGCGCGCGCGATCCGGACGCCGAGCATGCCGCCGAGCGAATGCGCCACGATGTCGGCCTTGGGGATTCCGAGATGATCGAGCAGCGCGATCGTGTTGCGCGCCAGCGTGTCGAAATGCAGGTCGGCTAGCGGTTTTGACGATTTGCCAAAGCCGATCTGGTCCGGCACGACCACGCGATAGCCGGCATCGTTCAGCGTCTTGATCACCGGCGCCCAGTAACTCGATGGAAAGTTGCGGCCGTGCAGCAACACCACGGTGCGGCCGTTCGGCTGTGCGGGAGCGACGTCCATATAGGCCATCCGCACCTGTTCGCCGTCGTTCACCAACGGCAGCAGATGGACGGGGTAGGGATAGGCAAAGCCTTCGAGCCCGATGCCATAGGGCTCGCGCGCAACAGGTTCGGCTGCCTGCGCGCACGCGAGGCTGCTCAGGAAAATAGAAAAGCAGATCATGATCGCGCGTTGCATCGCAGGCTCCATCTTTGAGATGCGGCCTTATTGATGCGTTGAACGCGCCCGGTAAAGCCAACGCGGCTTCACTTTTTGCGGAGATCTGGCCCGCCTCATTCGGCCTTCAGCGCGGCGTTGAAATCGCCGCCGGTGTCCGTGGTATGGAGATGCTTCAACTGGCCGCGGTCATCGATCAGGTAATAGTGGTTGCCGTTGATGCCCTTCTCGTTGCGTTTGCCACGGAACACGATGAGGCGGCTGTCGGCCCGGCTGATCACAGGCTCGAAATGATCAGCCACTTCGCCCCAGTTGGAGACGGTGAAGAACTGCGTGATCCGTCCCGTGCGGACGTCGAGGAATGTCGGCGCCTGGCACTCCGAGCCGCAGGGCAGGATCACGACGATGTAGCGCCCGCCGGCGTTCACCTTGTCGTCTTCCATCGCCGCCCGACAGGTTTCGCTGCGGTCGCGCCAGAACTCATGGTCCAGACGCGGCTTCGCGCGCTTGCCGGTGTAGACCTTCACCGTGTGGTCACCGAATTTGGGCACAGCTTCCGCGTGGGCGAGCAGGGCGTAGCACGCGAACAGCATCGCGGCGGCAATGGTTTGAAGCGGACGGTTCATGGAGGTCTCGTCGGAAACGCAGGCACCGTTTGGTCTGCGTTCCCGCCGGATTGGTTCATGAGCCGCGCTTATGCCGGCTCGCTTCCGAACAAGGCGGCAAACCGCTTTTCGCCGGTGCGGGTGAAGTTGACGACGCGGCTGCCCGGCGTCGGGTCGCGCGCCGCCCAGTTGAGTTCGGTGAAGCGGTTCATCACGGCGGCGCCCAGCGTGCCGGCGAGGTGATGGCGGCGTTCGCTCCAGTCGAGACAGGCCTTGCACACGGGACGGCGCGGATGCGCCAGCGCCTCGGTGTCGATCTGCAGCGCCTCGGCCATGAAGCGCTTGCCCTCGCCGGTGAGTTCGATGTCCTGTTTTGTCTGCCGGACCAGCCGCTGCTTGCGCATGCTGTCGAGCATCTGCACGCCGAGATCGCCCGCAAGATGATCGTAGCAGATCCGCGCCCGCCGCAGCGCCGGCTCCTTCGGTCCCGTGCGCACGCGGGTGTGCCCGGCGCGCTCGGCCAGGCCCGCAAGGCCCTCCAGCACATGGGCGACGTCGGGGCCGGTGAGGCGGTAGTAGCGGTGACGCCCCTGTTTTTCCGGCTCGATCAGGCCGCCGGCTTCGAGCTTGGCGAGATGCGAACTCGCGGTCTGCGGCGTGATGCCGGCCTGGTGCGCCAGTTCGCTCGCGGTTAGCGCGCGGCCGGTCATCAGCGCGGTCAGCATATTGGAGCGCGCGGGATCGCCGACGAGAGAGGCGACCATGGCGATGTCGGGGCCTGCTTTCATAGTTCGATGATAGCCGAAGCATTGACGTCGATCAAGCGGGTATTCTCACGGCCGTCATTGCCTGCGACAAACGCGAGGCGTTTGCGCAAGGGAGCGCAAGCGACGAAGCAATCCATCGCGCCGCAAGTGGAGGCATGGATTGCTTCGCTGCGCTCGCAATGACGGCAGAAACCAACACCGGAGCCCCACCATGACCATCACCGTTTTCATCCGCTACCAGCTCGATCCGTTCAAGCGCACTCAGTTCGAGCAATATTCCAAGAACTGGCTCACCATCATCCCGAAATGCGGCGGTGACCTGCTCGGCTACTGGATGCCGCATGAGGGCACCAACAACATCGCCTTCGCGCTGATCTCATTCGAGAGTCTGGCGGCCTATGAAAGCTACCGGGCACGGTTGCGCGCCGACAGTGAAGGCATGGCCAACTTCAACTTCGCCGAGGAGAACAAGTTCATCCTCACTGAGGAGCGGACGTTCCTGCGCAAGGTCGTGGCGTGAGGCGTCTGGCAGAACGGGCGTCGCGTTCCTATCTACGCGGCGCAAACAAACATTGAGGGGAGCGACCCATGCTGACACCTGCTGACAAACGCACGGCATTCAGGAAATTGCACGAGAGCGGATGCTTCATCATCCCCAACCCCTTTGACGTCGGCAGCGCGGTAGCCTTGCAGCATCTCGGCTTCAAGGCGCTGGCGTCCACCAGCGCGGGCTTTGCCTGGGCCATCGGCAAGGCCGACAACCACATCACGGTCGATGATGCCTGCGCGCATCTCGCCGCCATCTGCGCGGCGGTCGATATACCTGTTAATGCCGACTTCGAGGACGGCTTTGCGCACGAACCGGAGAAGGTCGGGATCAACGTCGCGCGTGCCGTGAAAACCGGTCTCGCCGGCCTTTCGATCGAGGATTTTACCGGAGACAACGCGAAACCTCTGTTCGATCGCGAGCTTGCGATCGATCGTATCAGGGCGGCGCGCAAGGCGATCGATGCCGACAACAGCGGCGTCCTGCTCACCGGCCGCTGCGAGGCGTTTTTGCGCGGGCAGAAGGATCTGAAGCTCGTGATCGACCGGCTCACCGCCTACGCCGAAGCCGGCGCCGATTGCCTCTATGCGCCCGGCATCGCGACGCCGGAGGAGATTTCGGCTGTCGTGAAGGCGGTGCATCCAAAACCCGTCAATCTGCTGGTCGGCGCTGCCGGCCCGTCGCTGAAGGTCGCTGGCGATCTCGGCGTGCGCCGCATCAGCGTCGGGGGCGCGCTGGCGCGGATGGCGTGGGCTGGCTTCATGAAGGCGTCAAAGGAGATGGCGGAGCAGGGCACGTTCACCGAATTCGCCAACGGTTATCCCGGCGGCGAACTCAACAAGATGTTCAGCTAAAGCATCAACCCATAAATTCAGAGTGGCCGTCGGACGTCCGCTTTGGTGCGTTTTCCGGACTCACGTCGAACATCGCGTGAGGTCCGAAAAGGGCCAGAGCGGAAATGTCTGAATGCAGCAGCAAGTGACCGTTGTGCGCCTAAAAGGCGATACCTCGCTCCTGTTGAGCGGCAGATTCACAAAGCCAAGGTTGCCGCAGCCATTGCATCTCAGGCGGCAACAAAGTCACCCTCAGTAGAGATCGCGTTGCGCCGCGCGCAGCCGGGTATACAGGGCGCCGCTCTATGCGCCAATTGACGTACTCATCTGCCGTTTCTACGCTATGCCGGAAATTCATGAAGGGGTTAAGGGGTTAGGCGTGCTTTCAAAACTTAAAAATCTGGCCACAGGCGCCATGAAAAGCGTCAGCGGACAGTTCGCGAACGCCTCCCGGGCAATTGCCGACCTAGCCGCCAGTCTTGCTAACCGCGCCGCGGCGGCCGCTGATCTGGGCCGCATTCTCGATATCATAGAAATGGTTCCGGGCGTAAGTTTCGACAAGCCCGAGCTCGATGCCGACTATCTCAATACGTTGCTGGCTGCGGTGCAGATGGGCGAGCTTACGCTGGCCGTGCATTACCGCCAGCAAACCGAAGCCAGCGTGGTGCGCTTGCAACCCATCGCAACGGCAGAGGCCAATGCACTGGCCGGCTCGGACAATAAGTTCTCCTCGAAAATCCTGGTCGACGGTGAAAGCGACAAACCTGGCATCCAGATGCTGATGAACACCGAGCATTTGGCGGAAAATTACCGGCAAGTTTCCGCCGATACACTGATCAACGCATTGGCCTTCCCCATCGAAAATGTCAAAGGCGGTTTCATCATCGCCAAACCGTTTCGTGCAATCGCGCGACCAATCGCAGGCTGGCTGCTCAACATTATTTTCGACCAGGGCGAAAAATTGCACCGGCGTTTCCTCGGCAATCGCGGCGAAGGTCAACCCCAACCACCTTCGCCGCCTGCGGACGAGGAACAAACCGACGCGCCGCGTGCTTCAAGGACGTCGGAAGGCGGCGACGTCCAAGCTCGGGGCTCCGAGCGAACCATCGGCAACCAGCCGCGGAATGATGGCGCGAATTGATTGAATACAGTTGAGAGCAGCGCACCATTGATCACCGTCAGCGCCAAACCGAATTCGGTTAGACGTCGCTGAGGAGAGGCGCTTCAGCAATGGATCAATCGCCTGCGAGCGCTCTGGCTTAGCGCTTCGGCTTTGGCAGCACCATCCGGCCCTGTGAAGCAATGCCACCCCACTTGGCGGACCAGGCGACTTCCGAGGTGGAGGGTTGCTCGGTGTCCTTCGGCCCTTGAGCACCCTGCAGCGCAAACAGGGCGCCTTGGGGATCGGCACAGCGCGCGATCCAGCAACCATCCGGCAATTCGGTCGGACCCTGGAGGATCCGGCCTCCGCCATCATTGACGTGCCTGGCGGCCGTGCTGATGTCGTCGACATTGAAGTAATAGAGCCAACACGGCTGCGGCACGCTCGGAAGCTTGGTGAGCATGCCACCGATCGTCTGCCCGGCCGCCGAAAACAATTGATAGAAGTCTGCCGGATCGGTTTCATCGTCGGCCTTCTGCCAGCCAAAAAGCTCGCCGTAAAAATCAAAGATCTTGTTCCGGTCTTCAGCCAGCAACTCGTGCCAGCCCACGCGCCCCAGCTCGTCCAGCCCGCTCGCTTGCGGTTGGCCATACGTCAGTCCGCTGACCAGCGCAAAAGTCGCCTTTTGCGGATCGGCGACCACTGAAACCCGGCCGATATTGCTGTCCGTTGGGGGTAGCAAGACAGCGCCTCCACGACGCCTGATCTGTGTGGCCGTCGCATCCAAGTCGTCGACTGCGATGTAGCCGACCCATCTCGGCGTTGCCCCCATTCGCAGCCCCTCTTCGGGGAGATCCATGAGCCCGCCTACCGGAACTTCGCCGGCACCAAGCACCGTGTATGCCAGTTCCGGAGTCGACGCATCCTTCGCATCCCAGCCGACGACCTTGCCGTAAAAGGCGCGTGCTGCCGCAACGTCCGTGGTCAGGAGCTCATACCAGACGAAGCGTCCGAGTTGTTTGACCAAGCCAATTTCTCCGTTCAAGCCTGGAGGCAATTGCGCACTGCACCAAGTCGCACTCGCTGCAATTTGCGCGATGGGCGCGGACCGTCGTTGCAACGGGCGAAAATGCGGCGACGTCGTTCATGAACATGAATGCTACCTGAACGAGCGGCATTACATTTTCGTGTGTGCATGAATCTTGCCTGCCTTATTTGGTCAGCGTAGGATCGCTCCCACGGAGATCCTTCTTGCAACGTTGGAGGATGCGACCATGGCGCGGGTGAAGCAAGCTTCGAAAAAGAAGCGAGTAACCAGAACCGCAGTACCGGCGTTGGGCGCCGCCGGATTAACTTTTTCGCTAGCTGGAGGCGCATCGGCATCGGTCGTGCCGGGGAGCGACGTTCAGGGGGCGAATTACGCACCTGGCATGATGATCACGCTCGGCGAAGAGGAACTTGCCGACGTCAGCCTCGCCACCTTCCATCTCTTCGACGACGAAGATCTCGGCAGCGCCGTGCAGCTAGCCCAGCGCGGCTGCGGCAGATGCGGTGGTTGCCGCGGATGCGGCGGCTTCCGGGGATGCGGTGGCTTCCACGGATGCGGTGGTTGTCGCGGCTGCAGAGGCTGTGGATGCAGAGCCTGCCGATGCGGCGTCGGCTGTGGCGGATGTGGTGGCTGCGGCGTTGGCTGGATAGGGGTGGGCGTGCCAGGCATCGGCATAGGCATAGGGTGCGCAGGTTGCTGTGCATCCTGGGGCCGGTGCCGCTGGTGCTAGGCGACGGCGCTTCCTGATTTTGCGTCGGCACGCCGCGATTTCATTGGCCGGGTTCGGTTGACCCGGCCAGTATCTTGTTTTCGTTGTGACGTTCGCCTGCCAGCGCGGGCAGCCTGCCGGTGACAAGCGAGAGTGATGACAGCCAATCGCAAGAGCCGCGTTGCGAGCAAGACCCGCAAGGACATTCTGCGATTCGCGCCGAACTTCACTGCCTATGTACTTCCTCCCGATGTGGTCTGCCTCTATTCCGAGGATCGCAAATTTTTTCTGCACGGCGATCTATATTGTGCGGTGGCCACGTCGATCGGAAAAAATGGAAAGTCTGCGCCAGAGATCGTTCGCCAGCTTTCGAAGAGCTTTCCGACCGACAATATTGAGGAAGCGATCAAGCGGCTGCTTGAGCGCCGATACGTGGTTGCAGGAACGTCGTACGCATTCGATGGCGCCGTCGCTGGATATTGGGCGAGCCTCGGCCTGCCTCTCGAGGTCGCGGAACAGAATCTCCGCAATTGCCCCGTGCAGGTGGAATCGATCGATGTCAAAGGCGCCAGGGAACTGAGCGCGGCTTTGAGCAAACTCGGCGTTCAAATCGCCAAGCGTTCGCCCAAGCTCACGATCACGTTGGTGAACGACTATCTCGACCGGCGGCTGGCCGAGATGAACCGGGAGCGCGTGGCCGACAAGACGCCCTGGCTGCTGGTACAGCCGTCCGGCGTGTTTCCGCTGGTGGGGCCCGTGTTCAAACCGGGCGAGAGCGCCTGCTGGAACTGTCTGTTCGATCGCATGATCCGCAACCGCGAGATCAAGGGATTCCTCGACCGCGGTCCGGCGCAGGCGGTTGCCGTATCGCCGCTGGTCAACGACAGCGTTGGACACACCGCATTTCACTTCGCCGCCGTCGAAATCACGAAAGCGATTGCCACGGGCTTTCGCACCGATCTGCGCGATCATATTGCGAGCCTCGATCTGACTGGTGCTGTCATCGCCAAGCACTTTGTCGCGCGGCGCCCGCAATGTCTCACCTGCGGTAGCAAGAAACTGCAGAGTCCACGCCGGGCGGCGACGTCAATCGAGCTCGCCGAAGGCAGCAAGCTCATCATGACCAGCGGTGGATATCGCACCGTGACCTCCCGGGCCACCGTGGCGCGCTTCCGCAAGCATGTAAGCCCGCTGACCGGCGTGGTGACGCGGCTCGAGCGGATCGAGGTCGATCTGCCGATGAACACCAATTTTTTCGCCTATCACAATTTCTCCGGGCCGGCCCAAAGCGTCGATCAGCTCAGGTCCGGACTGAGCGGCGGCAGCTTCGGCAAAGGCTCCACGGCCGAGCAGGGCGAGGCCAGCGCGCTGATGGAGGCGATCGAACGCTATTCGGGCATTTTCCAGGGTGACGAGATCAGGACGGCGCGCCGCTTTACCGATTTCGCTCCCGGCGACGCCCTTCACCCCAATGACGTCCAGCTTTTCAGCGAAACGCAGTTTCAAAGCAGGCATGACCAGCAGCCGGACGATTCACATCCGGTCCCTGAGCCGCTCGATCCCTCGATGAAGACCGAGTGGTCGCCGGTCTGGTCGTTGCGCGACAAGCGTTTCAAATATCTTCCGACCGGTCTGCTCTACTTCTTTTATGGCGGCTTCCATACGGACTCCAACGGTTGCGCGGCCGGCAACACCCGCGAGGAAGCCATCGTTCAGGGCTTCCTCGAACTGATCGAGCGCGATGCCTACGCCATCTGGTGGTACAACAGGGTGCAGCGTGCCGAGCTTGACCTCAAGCAATTCGACGATTCCTATGTCCGGGATCTGCAATCCCAGTTTGCTGATGCCGGGCGCCGGCTATGGGTGCTCGACGTCACCAGCGATCTCGGCATTCCCACTTATGTGGCGATCATGCACTGGATGCAGAACGGCCACGAGAATATCGAGTTCGGTTCCGGCGCGCATTTCGATCGCCGCATAGCCCTGCTGCGTTCGCTCACTGAGCTGACCCAATTCATGTCGATTGGCATGATGGGTGGCGGCAGCGGTGAGAAGCCGTCGCTCGATGGTGTCAAGCCGCTGCGTCTGGAAGATTATCCGTTCCTGATCCCGAGCGACAATCCGATCGTTCCGCCGGCACCCGACCTCTGGGTTCACGACAACACGCGCGATCAGGTGAATGCCTGTGTCGAGATCGCGACCCGGGCAGGTTACGATTTCCTCGTGCTCGACCAGACGCGGCCCGACGTTGAGGTTCCCGTCGTTCGAGTGCTCGTTCCAGGTCTGCGGCATTTCTATCGCCGCTTCGCACCGGGCCGGCTTTACGATGTTCCCGTGAGGCTTGGATTGCTGGATCGCCCGCGGCTGGAAAGCGAACTCACTCCGTTCCTGCCGCACACCTGAAAGGGTCTTTCGTGCGCGCTCCCCGGAAAAAGCCGACCAGGAAGATCGCGCCCGTCATCACCGCCCGATTGAACGGTCATTTCTCCCTGCAGATGCAGGCGGACGGGAGCATCACTGCCTTCGTGGACGGTTATTCCGTCAATCTGGGACAATTGAGCACGGCCGCGATGGAGCGCGCGCGAAATCTGACCGACGGCCTGCCGCTCGCGTCCTTTGCCGGCAAGAGCGCGATCGCGAGGGAAATCGACGTCCTGATACATCGACTGGCGCGGCACGGGCTGCTCGAATATCGCCTGTCCTTTCAGCGTGACGAGCAGGTCCTCGTGGCCATCGAACCCCAGGTCCCTGAGTACTGGCCGCAACGCGCAAAGCTCGGCGATAGTGACACCGTCGTGTTGTCGCGCTTTGCCAATCTGCGCCGGCGTGGCAACGAGATGGTACTGGAATCGCCGCGCGCCGGCGCGCTGTTTCGAATTGGCGATCCCGCCATTGCCGCCACCCTCGCTGCGCTGTCGCGGCCTCACAAGATCAGCGGGCTTCGCCGCCACGCGGCCGCCTTCAACCTCGATCTGCTCGAACTGCTGCTGGATAGCCAGTTCCTGCTCAAGCTCAATGCGAAAAGCGGCGACGGCCTTCGGGTGAATGAAGGCGACGGCAATCTCGTTCTCTGGGATTTCCATGATCTCGTGTTTCACACGCGGAGCACCGAGGGCCGACAAGCCAATCCGGTTGGCAGCACCTTCGCCTATGCAAGGGTCGTTTCACCGCTGCCCGCGGTGCGTCCGCCCTGGCCCGGCAAGAAGATCGACCTGCGCAAACTCCTCACCTCGGATCCGATCTCGCCCTTCGCAAAGCTGTTGCGCGAACGCCATTCAGTACGAGATTTCGATGACGAGAATCCAGTCACGCTCGCCGAACTCGCGCAGTTCCTGGACACCGCAGCCCGCGTCCTGTCGGAATGGAAGAGCGACGCGAATTTCGCAGGCAGTCCTGAGATCACCTACAGCACAAGACCCTATCCTTCGGCCGGCAGCGCGTACGAACTGGAATTGTATCTGGCGGTTTCGAACTGCGAGGGGCTTGCACGCGGACTTTACCACTACGACGCGGGCGGCCACGCGCTGGTAGCGATCGGCGTCTCAGCACAGCAACTCCAGGCGCTTTCGGCGGCAGCCGAGTTTGCCATGGACGCATCGGGTCCGCCGCAGGTCCTGATCACGATATCAGCGCGTTTTGGACGGATCTCCTGGAAATACAGCTCGATCGCATACTCGCTGATCCTGAAGAATGTCGGCAGCATGATCCAGACGTTTTACCTGGCGGCGACCGATATGGGCCTTGGTGGCTGCGCCATCGGCACCAGCAACATCGATCTGTTTGCAAAAATGACGGGGCTCGAATTCCACGTGGAGGGTCCGGTCGGTCAATTCGCGCTCGGACGCGGCAAGAAGCTGGAGGCCCCAGGCTAGAGCACGATATTTCTCGAAAGGCGGTACCCACTTGTCCGCCAGCCGCCGAGCTCTCGTAGGACGCTAGGTGTGAACCTATAAATTCAGAGTGGCCGGCGGGCGTCTGCTTGGGTGCGTATTTCCGGACTCAAGCCGGACATCGCGTGAATCGCGGTGCCGCGGTGTGTCGCGACTTCGCGGTGTGTCGCCTAGGCCGCGGAGGCAACTGTGGGTCTCCTAGCGATCAATGTGCGTCGGTCGTGAATCAAGCTCTCCAGCCGGTGGGCTGCCACGTTCAGTGTGGCATCATCCACCGCGCTCTCGTCTCCGGCAGCGGATTTGGCGCGTTCCGCCTTTAGAATGCGGTCGATTTCTTCTTCGATATCCGACAGCTCAGCCTCAGCTTCGACTTTCCGGATCCGGCGCGCCAGGGCATAGAGAGAATCGAGTGGACCTTCGGTCGCGCGGTTGCGGACGCCCAGGAATTTCCACGCCGCCGCAAGCAGGGTGGCAGCGCCACCCAATACCATCGGCGTCAAATAGATCCAGTTGCCGTATTCATCCATGAAGCTCTGCGTGGTGCTGTTGTAGACGGCCGCTGCGCCAGGGTGCAGCGGAAGGTAAGCATCCTGATCGGTGCTGGGCGCGGTGATCTGCGCGAAAATCGGCTGCTCGCGCAGAAGATTCCTGCGCGCGCTCATGATCGCCTGCGTGAGGCTGGTTACCAGATCAGTGCCGAGCTTCTTTTGCGCAACCAGGTATAGTGAGGTCCTTAGGGTCGTCAGGTCATCTTCCGGGATCGGCGGCGATCCCCGCAGCGTGCCCTTCGGGACGTCGAAACTTTCAAAGGCACGTTGGGCCTCTGCAATTGCTGCCGCGGACTCGATTGGGATCAGTATCGGGACCTTCTTATTGTCGAGCTGAAAAAATCCGCGAGCGAGCGAGAGGTATTTTTGGGTGAGCGGGATCGTGACGAGCAGGGCACCGACCTGTTTTGACTGAACGGCTTGCCGGACTTCCGTCAAAGCAAGGTTCTTGAATACAACTTTTGCGCTCGTCAGATCATATTCCTTAGTCAACGCGTCGACAATTTTGGTGTTCACTGCTCCGCCGACCACGCCGACCGTGCGTCCCTTCAGGTTGCCCATGCTGCCGATGGACGATCCCGGCGGCGCGATGATCAGTACGACCATATGGCTGACGACGACAACGGCTTGCGCCTGCGACAAGTCACCGACATCGCCGCGAACCACGGCGAGATCGACCTTACCCGCGGAGAAGGCGTTGGCGGCCTCAAGCGCGGTGCCGCTCTCGATAACCGTGAGCCGCACCGGCGCGTTCGTCGAAACGAACTCGCCCGCCATCGCTGACATTGCCTTGGCGGCCTCGCCGTCGATCGAGCCGACCGCCACGGTCAGCGTTACCGGGCGATTGTAGTACCGATAGCCAAGGAGAGCTGCGCCTGCCGCAAAGGCGACGACGCCGGCAAGCAGGAAAAAGCGAAGCCAGAGCGGCAATTTTATCGACATCATGCGTGCCTTCCTCGTCGGCACCCATCAAACAGCTGTAGCCCGCGACATCCACGGCCAGGATAGCTGCCAGCCGCGCTGCGCGCTCGCTCCTCGATACACACGCTTAAGCTCGTGGCAAATCGAATGGTGTATATCAGAAACGCCGGCCGATGTCGCGCCATGCCAAAGTCCGAAACGGGGTCATCAGCGACGATTTGTCAGGTGCGCAGCATGTCCGGTTCAGAGGAAATCTCGGAAATGCCGATTGTCCTGTTTTCAAGCGCCGAAACCGGAGCCTCGAATTTGAATGGGCTGCGATAAACTGAGCGGACCGTTCTTCAACAAGATCAAGCAATGTCGGCGTGTCGCGACGGGATACGACAAACCCACAGCCAACTATCTGGCCTTCATCAAGCCCGCATCAATCCGAATTTGGCTGCGTACAAATGAGTCCACGTCCTTGAGCATAAAAAAGCAGCGGGCCCGTTGGCCCGCTGCGCATCATTTCGGATGATGATTGTTACTGCTTGCTGGCCGGTGCGTTATCGGCCGGCGGCGTGGTCGCCTTGTTCATGTCCGTGCTCGGCTCAGCCGGAGCCGCCGGGCGGCTGGGGGCTGCGCCCGTGGTGGTGCCTGGCTGGCTGTTAGTGCGGGGCGTTACGTCACGCATGCCCGGAGGCGCCGCAGGGTTGGCCGGCTGCGTCTGTGCCGTCTGGTTGGGTGGTGTGGTGCCTGCCTGGTTTACGGTCGTGTTGTTAAGGCCATAGAACAGGGCGCCCAGCACCACGGCGATGGCGACGGCGAACATGGCGACCTTGCCGCCACTGGGAGAACCCTCGGCGGCGAGGCCGGGATCGGCTTGCAACTCATTGTCCAGACTGTTGAGGCGGGCCTGATGTCGGATTTCTTCCTCGCTCAGGCCGGCGCGGTAGGGATCGTTCGGATTGGGTTGGTATGCCATGATTGGGTTCCTCCGTTAGCGCCCCAGAGTAAGCGGGAAGACAATGGTTGGCGGGACCGGATGTTCCGCGCCAATGTTGCAACCCCGTAATGTTGGAACCGATGATTCCCTAGAGTTCCCAATGTGAGGTTTGCCATGTGGAGCCTGCCGCCCGGCGATACCGTCCTGCATTTGCTGTCTTATGTGGCGCTGACTGCGCAGGCGATGACTGCCGCACTTGCGGCGGGCCGGCGCAGCATGGACTGGGCCGGTGTATGCATGCTCGGCTGCATTACTGCGCTTGGCGGCGGCACCATCCGCGACGTGTTGCTCGGGCACTATCCGCTGGTCTGGGTGCAGAACCCTTCCTATCTCGCGCTGACGGCGGTGGCGGCATTCGCCACCATCCTGATCGCGCGGCATGTGCACCGGCTCAACACGGCGTTTCTGGTGCTCGATGCGATCGGGCTCGTGGTCTTCACCATGGCCGGCTGCGACGTCGCCTGGCAGATGAATGCCCCGCTGCCGATCGTGATCGTCGCGGGCATGATCACCGGCTGCGCCGGCGGCGTGCTGCGCGATATTCTCTGCAACGACGTGCCGTTGTTGTTTCGCGCCGAACTCTACGCCAGCGTCTCCGTCGTGACCGGATTGTTCTACGCCACCGCCTTCGGACTCAATCTCAATGACCAGCTCTGGACCGCCCTGACATTTGCGCTCGGTCTCACGCTGCGGCTGCTGGCGATCCGCTATAAATGGGAGATGCCGAAATTCGTGTTCAATGGCGAGCAGCGCTGAGCAGATCGCCGCGAAGCTATTTTACCCTGCGTGCTTTCGCGACCTGATCCGCCGTGACCAGCGGCGCCGCATTGCCCCAGGCGTTGCGGATGTAGTTCGTCACGTCGGCAATCTGCTGGTCGGTCATCTTCGCGGCATAGCCCGGCATCGATCCCTTGTTGGGCGCGCGGGGCGTCGTCACGGTTTCTGCGCCGTCGAGAATGATGCGCAGCGCACTGGTGGCATCGGCCGATTGCAGATTGGCGTTGCCGGGCAGCGGTGGGTAGATCCGCGGCGCACCTGATCCATCCTCTTCATGGCAGGCGATGCAGGCGCCATTGTAGAGCTTTTCGCCGGCGGCCATTTGCGCCGGCGGGGGCGGGGTGACCTTCGGCTCCGGCGCGCCGGCCGGCAGGTCTTTCAGGTAAACCGCGATGGCGCGGACATCCGCATCGCTCATCTTTGAGGTCGAATTGACCACGACCTCCGACATCAATTCGCCGGCATGGCTCTTGCCGTTGCGGCCGCTCTGCAGATATTCAGCGATGTCTTCCACGCTCCAGGATTTCAGGCCGCTGCGCTCGGCGGCGTCCAGCCGCGGCGCGAACATGCCGGCGACCCGCCCGCCGCCGTAGGCCTGGCCGCGTCTGTCCGCACCGAACATGTTCTTCGGTGTATGGCAGGCGCCGCAATGGCTGACGCCCTCGACCAGATATCGCCCCCGATTCCACTCCGCACTCTTCTGCTGATCGGGCATCAGGATGCCGGGCTTGAAGAACAGCCAGTTCCAGCCGCGCATAACAAAGCGATAGTTGAACGGAAAGCGCAGCTCCGGCGAGCGGGGCTCGTTTCGCACCGGCGCCAGCGTCGCCAGATAAGCGCGGATTGCAAAGATGTCCTGCCGCGTCAGCTTGGTGAAGTTCGGATAGGGGAAGGCCGGGTAATAGCGCGAGCCGTCACGCGCCACGCCGAACCGTAACGCGCGGTAGAACGCGTCATCGCTCCACGCGCCTAAGCCGGTCTCGCGGTCAGGCGTCAGATTGGGCGAGTAGATGCCGCCGAAGGGGGTATCGATCCGCTTGCCGCCGGCGAACGGTTTTGCAGGGTCGGCGGTATGGCAGCTCGCGCAGTCCCCGGCGTCGGTCAGCGCCTTGCCGCGGGCGATATCCTCAGGCGTCGGCGGTTCGCTCCTGGACAGGGCATGGCCTTCGGTAACGGCGAACGCAGTGCACAAAAGCACGCGAGCGAGAATCGTCCGCATCATCCGGCGTGGTCCCTGCACCATCTGGCCTCCTGGGGCGTTATAGCGTGAAAGCGGACAGAGGAGGGATGTCATGCCGTTTCGCGGCGGGGCTCCCGGACGACACAAACCGAAAAGCGGCGCCTTCATTCCCGGCACGAAATTGCGATCTTTGAAAGCGCGGCTCCGAGGGCGAGATTTGTAGTGCGTGGCTAAGAAAATCCGACATAGACTGGTTCTAACAAGCTCAGATGACTAGCTAAAAAACAGTCATCCCGATCAAGGCTCAAGAGGGTGCAATGGGAATCAACCAGGGTCCGATCAGTCTCGATCAGAAATACACGCAAGGGACAGGGCACATCTTCCTGACCGGTATCCAGGCGCTGGTCCGCCTGCCGATGGCGCAGATCCGCCGCGACCGCGCCGCAGGGCTGAACACCGCAGGCTTCATTTCCGGCTACCGCGGCTCACCGCTTGGCGGTTATGACCAGCAGCTCTTCGCCGCGCGAAAACACCTCGAACAATACAACATCAAGTTCCAGCCCGGCGTGAACGAGGACCTCGCGGCCACCGCGATCTGGGGTTCGCAGCAACTCAATCTCTCGCCCGGCGCCAAATATGATGGCGTGGTCGGCATCTGGTACGGCAAGGGCCCCGGCGTCGACCGCTGTGGCGACGTATTCAGGCACGGCAATACCGCGGGCTCAGCCAAGAATGGCGGCGTGCTCGTCCTTGCCGGCGACGACCACGGTGCAAAGTCCTCGACCGTCCCGCATCAGTCGGACCATGCCTTCATCTCCGCGCTGATGCCGTATCTCTATCCCTCCAGCATCCATGAAATGATCGAGATGGGTCTGCTGGGCATCGCGATGTCGCGCTACTCCGGGTGCTGGGTCGGCATGAAGGTGATCACCGAGACGGTGGAAACCACCGCCGAGATCGACCTTACCGACGAGATGACCCCGTTCGCGATCCCGACCGATTTCGAAATGCCGCCCGGCGGGCTCAACCTGCGCTGGCCCGACGATCGTTATCTGCAGGATCTGCGCCTGCAGGACTACAAGGGCTATGCTGCGATCGCCTTTGCCCGCGCCAACAAGATCAACCGCGTCACCATGGATTCGCCGAATGCCCGCTACGGCATCATGGCGTCAGGCAAGAGCTACGAGGACATCCGTCAGGCGCTGCGCGAGTTGGGAATTACCGAGGAGGTCGCGGCCAAGATCGGACTTCGGCTTTACAAGATCGGCATGCCCTGGCCGCTGGAGCCGGAAGGCGTGCGCAATTTCGCCGTCGGCCTCGAGGAAATCTTCATCATCGAGGAACGCCGTGAGATCGTCGAGAACCAGGTCAAGCAGGAGCTGTTCAACTGGCGCGACGATGTGCGGCCCCGCATCGTCGGCAAGATGGACGATCACGACAAGCGTTTTCTCACTTTCGCCGCCGAACTTAGCGTCGCCTCGCTGGCGAGTTCGCTGACCGAGCGATTGCTTCGACTTAATCTCAATCCTGAAATCGCCGCGATGCTCCGCGCCAAGGCCGACTGGTTCAACGGCCGGCAGGCGACCCAGATGCAGGCGGTGGCGCCTGTCACCCGCACGCCGTATTTCTGCTCCGGCTGCCCACACAACTCGTCGACCAAGGTGCCCGAGGGCAGCCGCGCCTTCGCGGGCATCGGCTGTCACTTCATGGCGCTGTGGATGGACCGCAACACCGAGACCTATACCCACATGGGGGGCGAGGGCGTGCCGTGGGTCGGCGTCGCACCCTTCACCAAGGAAGAGCACGTGTTCGCCAATCTCGGCGACGGCACTTACTTCCACTCCGGCAGCCTCGCGATCCGGCAGGCGGTCGCCTCCGGCGCCAACATCACCTACAAGCTTCTCTATAACGATGCGACCGCGATGACCGGCGGCCAGCATGTCGACGGCGAGTTGTCGCCGCAGCAGATCACCTTCCAGCTTCACGCCGAAGGCATCCGCAACATCTATCTCGTCTCTGAAAATCCGGCTGCCTATCCGGCGTCCGACATCGCGCCCGGCGTCAAGGTCGCGCATCGCGATGAACTTGACGCGGTCCAGAGAACCTGCCGGACGCTGAAGGGCACCTCGGCGATCGTCTTCGTGCAGACCTGCGCCGCCGAAAAGCGCCGCCGCCGCAAGCGCGGCCTGATGGAAGATCCGGCGCGCCGTGTCATGATCAATCCGGCCGTCTGCGAAGGCTGCGGCGATTGCTCGGTGCAGTCGAACTGCATTTCGGTCGAGCCCCTGGAAACCGAGCTGGGCCGCAAGCGCACCATCAACCAGTCGACCTGCAACAAGGACTATTCGTGTCTGAAGGGCTTTTGCCCGTCCTTCGTCACCATCGACGGCGGCAAGCCGCGCCGCCGCGCGCCGGCAAGTCTTGATGGTACGGGCCTCGGCGACATCGGCGATCTGCCCGAGCCGACCTCATTTCCCTCGCTGGAGCGGCCCTACAACATCGCCGTCGGCGGCGTCGGTGGCACCGGCGTGCTGACGATCGGCGCGCTGCTCGGCATGGCCGCGCATATCGAGGGCAAGGCCAGCATGATCCTCGACATGTCCGGCCTCGCGCAAAAAGGTGGCGCGGTGCTCAGCCATGTCCGGCTCTCGGAGCACACCGCCGACGTCACCTGCTCGCGCATCGTCACCGGCACCGCCGATCTCGTGATGGCTGCCGACGAGGTGGTGGCTGCTGCCAAGGACACCATCACGCTTTGCGAAGCCAGCCGTACCGTCGGCGTCATCAACACCCACGTCATTCCGACCGCCGATTTCATCCTCAACCGCGACTTCAATTTCCAGAGCCGCAAGGTCAACCACGTGCTGGAGACCGAGCTGCGCAAGGATTCCTCGTTCTACGATTTCACAAAACCGGCCGAAACACTGCTCGGCGATTCCATCGCCACCAACATCATGATGCTGGGCTATGCCTATCAGAAGGGCCTGCTGCCGCTGTCGGCGAAGGCCATACTGCAGGCGATCGAGGTCAACGGCGTCTCGATCAAGATGAACACGCAGGCCTTCCAGCTCGGCCGTCTCGCCGCCGCCAACCCGGCGCGGCTTGAGGCCATGATGAAGGGCCAGGATGAGGTCGTTACACCGAAGACGCTGGATGCGATGTCGCTCGACGAGATCATCGCCCATCGCAGCGCGCACCTCGCCGATTATCAAAATACCGCGCTCGCCGAGCGTTATCGGGCTCTCGTCAAGCGCGTGCGCGATGCCGCCACCGACGGCGGCTATGGCGATGCGCTGCCGCGTGCGGTCGCGGTCAACTACGCAAAGCTGCTCGCCTACAAGGACGAGTACGAAGTCGCACGGCTGTTCACCGATGGCCGGTTCGAGAAGCAACTCCGCGACCAGTTCGAAGGCGACTTCAAGTTCAACTTCAATCTCGCGCCGCCCATTCTCGGCGGCGGCAAGGATGCGCTCGGCCGGCCGAAGAAGCGCGCGTTCGGCGCGTGGATGATGCCAGTGTTCCGGACGCTGGCGAAACTGCGCTTCCTCCGCGGCACGCCATTGGACATCTTCGGCCACAGTCCCGACCGCAAGCTCGAGCGCGACCTGATCGCGGGCTACGAGAAAGACGTCGCCACCGTGCTCGGCCTGCTGTCTCCGGTGACGCACGATACCGCCGTCGAGATCCTGTCACTGCCCGACCGCATCCGCGGCTACGGCCCGGTAAAGGAGAAGGCGGTGCAGGACGCGAAAGCGCGCTACGAGCAACTCGCCGCCGATCTCGTCAACCCGCCACCCGCGCCACGGCAGATCGCGGCGGAGTAACGCTGCCGTAGGGTGGGCAAAGACGCGAAGCGTCGTGCCCACCCTCGCTCAACGATCGCGGTGCTAGATGGTGGGCACGCTTCGCTTTGCCCGCCGTACGAGGGCTTATACGGAGAGAGCTGTCCTAAGAGGATTGGTCCATCGTTCGCGCGGGAGAACCCCATGGAAATGATCGATCTGAGCCGTGACCTGTTCCACCGCACGCAGACCCATCCCGCCCATCCTCCCGTGATCATCTCCGTGTGGTACGACCACGCCGAGAAGAAGCGCGCGGGTAACACGGACTTTTCCTCCAAGGCTTTGTCCATCGCCTTCAGCGATCATGCGGGAACACACGTGGATGCGCCGGTGCACTTCGATTCCCGTCCCGATGCCCTTTCAATCGACCAGATGCCGCTGGAGAAATTCTATACGTCCGGCATCTGTCTTGATCTGTCCCACGTGCCGTTGCGCCATGCCGTGACGGTCCTGGAGATGGAAGCGGCCCTGGCGGCTTCCGGGCAGGAAATCCGCGCCGACGACACCGTGCTGCTGCACATGGCCACCAACGATCGCCTGTTGGGTCAGCCGGGCTACCTCCACGATTTCCCCGGTCTCGCGGTGGAAAGCGTGCATTGGCTGGCCGACCGGGGCATCGGCATGTTTGGTGTGGAGGCGGTGAGCCCGGCCCCCGAAGGCGAACCCAACTTCCAGGCCCATCTCGCATGCGGCGAACGGGGAATCACGCACATGGAATGCCTTGCCAATCTCGATAAGCTTGTGGGACGCGGTCGATTCCGCTTCATCGGCTTTCCACTCAAGATCCGCGGTGGTACCGCAAGCCCCATCCGCGCCGTCGCGATCTTCGAGTGAACTCGCCACCCGCGCCGAGGCAGATCGCGGCGGAGTAACGCTGCTGTAGGGCGGGCAAAGACGCGAAGCGTCGGGCCCACCATCGCTCAACGATCGCGGTGCTAGATGGTGGGCACGCTTCCGCCTTCGCTCTGCGAGCTACGGCGGACAAGTCGCTTTGCCCACCCTACGCGCTGGACTTTGGGGGCAGGGCTCGCGATCCGATTTCAGAAAAATCCGCGACCGCGCGACCGACGAACTGCCCAATTGAATCAAAAGCTTGTCTCCAGAGCTTCGATGGGGTGTAGTCGCCATCAGCTTGTCACTGCGTTGACGCATGGCCTGCTTCACACCAGCAACGGGTTAGCGGATGGACCAGGCCCTCGCCGATATCGGCATCATCTCCGCCTATCGCTTCGCGGGCGACGGTTCCGCGACGAAGCTCGACGTCACCAACCTCGATGCGGAACTCGCCGATCCGCGTGGCTGGTTGTGGCTGCATTTCAATCTGGCCAACCGCCGCTGCCACGACTGGCTCGCCAGGAGTGTGGCGCTGTCCGATGTCGCGCGCGAAACCCTGCTCGATGCCGACGAGCATATCCGCCTCGATATCTTCAACGAGGAGATCGCCGGCGTTTTGCCCGACCTGCATCAGGAGTTCATGCAGGAGGGCGACGATCTCCTGCGGGTGCACTTTGAGATTTCGGCGAAGCTGATGGTCACCGCCCGGCGCAAGCCGCTGCGCGCGATCGAGCTGACACGGCGTGCGATTGATGGCGGTCGCAAGTTTCCCACCCCGGTGTCGCTGTTCGATGCGATCGTTGACCAGTTCGCCGATGTGATCGGACGCTATTCGGCAGGTCTCGGCGACGAACTCGACATCGTCGAGAATCATGTACTGCACGATGAAATCGACGATGAGCGATTGCGGCTCGGTCGCGTGCGCCTGCAGGCGATCCGCACGCGGCGGCAGCTGTCGCAGATCCGTGCGCTGTTTCATCGCATGGAGACGCGCGAGGACGTCGAATCCGAAACCCTGCTGTCGGCGATGCGCAAGCTTGCGCAGAAGTTCGACGCGCTCGACTACGAGTTCAGCGCGATCTATGAGCGCGCGCGGCTGCTGCAGGACGAGATCGCCGGCCGCATGACGGCGATCACCAACCGCCGCCTGTTCACGCTGTCGGTCCTGACCGCATGCATGCTGCCCTCGACGCTGGTCACCGGCTTCTTCGGAATGAACACCAAGGACATGCCGTTCCAGACCGGTGACGGCGGTACCTTTTACGCGCTTCTGCTGGTGATCGCCGCGGGAGCACTGACCTGGTGGCTGCTCAGACGGACCAAGGCGCTGTAGACACCCTTTTGAGAAGGGCGGAACGATATTCATTCCGAAGAATGCTTGGGACCGGCCGGTCGCTGCCCTTGCGGTGAGCTATGTGCTCCCCATACTCCTGCTACCCATCGCGCTCTATCTGATGCGACTCGGCGCCTAAGAAATGGTAACACTGACCATCGTCCTGCGTGTCGTCGCCGTGCTCGCCTTTGCGGGACTCATGTTGTTGTCAGTCAGCTGGAGTCGCGGACATGCCAAGACGCAAGCACGTCAGGATCGTGGCGACCGAGCACCGGTGGTGGCGAACTTCACTGCTCTCGGCCTTCTCTTCTCATCGCTTCTGATCTTTCCCAGCAGCTCCGCCGGTTTTACGGCAGTTCTGCTGGCGCTGTCGGGGTCCCTTCTTGCGCTAGCGGGCGCCGCCCTCGTCGTCAGATGCCGGGCCGAGCTTGGTGCCGCTTGGAGCTACGCGCCCATAGCAGATCAGAGCACCGGGCTCATCACAACCGGCCCTTATCGCCTCGTGCGACACCCCATCTATCTAGGCCTTGCACTGCTCGTCATCGGCGAAGCACTCGCCTTCGGCAATTGGCCGGCTCTCTTTATTGCGCTGTCGGGGGTCGTCCCGACCTTGGCCTGGCGCGCCCGCGCGGAGGAGAAGCTGCTCAGCCGTACATTTGGCGAGCGCTTCGAGGTTTATCGACAGCGAACCAAGATGATCATCCCGTACCTTCTCTAGACCCTGCCCACGACGTCGACTAACCGTTACGTGATACGGCAAGGAATAATCGCGAACTTTGGCCCGCTACCTTCTGCCCGACCTCCGGACTATGGATATCTGGAAGCTGCGTAGGGTGGGCAAAGGCGCAAGGCGCCGTGCCCACCATTCCATCAGCGTTCGTGACGTTAACGGTGGGCACGCGGAGCCTGTCATCGGGCGCGCATTCGCGCGACCCGGTGGCTTTGCCCACCCTACGAATGACTGCGTTCGCGGGGATGGCGTTCAGCTCAGGGGATGTGAAGAATCCTAACCGCGCCAAAGGCGATCAACAACAAAAACCCTTGCCCAAGTTGCAAGGCGCGAGCCGAGCCCAGCTCCCATCTTGCCTTTTAAAGTCCCGGCGCGATCATCTCCGGAGCCATCCACGAATATCCTTCGAGCTTTCACGAATTCCCAAATGACCGGATGCCGCTTCTGAAAAACCTTCTGAACTTCGTTATGAAAATATCCTGACACGACATCGGGCGGGGAAGCAAATACCTCCGGCACTATTGAGGACAAACCGGCGTCGGTTAGAATATTCCATCGTGAGTTACCGCCCATTACCGGGGATTGCAGGCCGAATATCACCCTGCCGATCCTGCTTTCCCGGATGGCGTAAGAACACATCGCGCAGGGCTCAATAGTTGAATAGATCGTGCACTCATCAAGGCTCGTTGACCCTAACATTTTCTGAGCTGAAGAAATTGCGACCATCTCGGCGTGCCGCGTAACGTCTCGTTCGTTTCTGACCATATTGAGCGATTCGCAAATGAATTCGCCTCGTCGTCCGATGACAGCTGCAAACGGGTATTCCCTCCTTGAACTTGCGGATTGTGCC
Organism: Bradyrhizobium sp. SRL28; assembly: GCF_018596315.1. Lineage (GTDB taxonomy): Bacteria > Pseudomonadota > Alphaproteobacteria > Rhizobiales > Xanthobacteraceae > Bradyrhizobium. The sequence continues at coordinate 112,174 of NZ_JAHEAG010000017.1, forward strand.
AGAGCAACGCAGCGGCGCATCATTGCTATATCGAATGCTTCTGAATCATGCTTGGTCATGGCACTGACTTGGTCATGGCACTGACTTTTGCAGTACATCGGCGCCGCCTGATCACCGGCTATGGTTCGTACAGCGGGCGATCACCCTGATGGAGAGTTGGAACGGCTATTGTAGGGTTGCGTTGACGGTTACTATTGAGGTGCCGGAACTGGTCGGACTCTTGCCCGTCGCTTGAACGGAGAAAGCATCGCTACCTCTATATCCTGCCTGCGATGTGTATACGTAAGAAGACCTGTTGAGCCTTTGTAACCTCCCGTGCGCTGGTCTTTGTGAAACTCTCGAACTCAATACTTCGCCCGAAATATTGATGGTAAACAAGCAACTTCCCCCGGAAGCGATCATGATATAGCCGATCGAGTTAAAGCCCCAGCCTGCTGGCGGTGATCCCGACACCACGCATTGGTTCTGGGCAAGTGCCGGCGTCGCTACTGCCAAGCCCAGCGCGACCGCAATAAGTACTGAACGTGCTCGCATTAAACATGCTCGCATTATGTGTGTCATTGGGGTGCTCCATTTGAGGGCCAAATTGTCGGCTCCTGTCGTTCAGATGCAGCCCAACTAGCCTAACCAAAATGTCGCAGGATGCGCATTGCCCTTTAGGGCAATACCCTACGGCATGGCGAAATCTGTCTCCGGGAAATTGCAACTCGTTGCGGGCATTGATGACTACCCGGCTGCGTAGGGTGGGCAAAGGCGCAAGGCGTCGTGCCCACCATTCCATCAGCGTTCGTGGTGTTGACGGTGGGCACGCTTCGCTTTGCCCACCCTACGGCACTGACCGCGTGTATGCTGCCCTCGACGCTGGTCACCGGCTTCTTCGGCATGAACACCAAGGACATGCCGTTCCAGACCGGTGACGGCGGCACCTGGTACGCGCTTCTGCTGGTGATCGCCGCGGGAGCCCTGACCTGGTGGCTGCTCAGGCGGACCAAGGCGCTGTAGGGTGGGCAAAGGCGCAAAGCGCCGTGCCCACCATCCATCAACATGGATGGTGCTGCGCGGTCGACGTGCATAGGTAGGTAAAGCAATGGACACGGTCCACAAGATCGTCACGGAGATGCCGCTCACAGAACTCTGGAACGGTAACGGTCCGCTGGATGCTAGTCGCGGTGAGTATCTGGGCGAGGCAGATATTGTGCTGCTTCTACGGGACGGCTCGAGCTTCGTGGTCGCCGACGTAGGATTGCCCTTGTGGTGGATATCCGAGGACGATCGTTTCGCCTTCTGGAAGACCGAAGTGAAGTCCCGGCTGGTGGTTCCAGACGCCGATGGCTTCATCCAGGACGATTATCCAGGCAGCTATTGCTATGTCGCGACAATGTGGAAGTGCGCATCCACCGGGCCGGTTATTGTTCTGGAAAAGCATCACTGATCTGACTGCGTAGGCAAAGGCGCAACGCGCCGTGCCCACCATCCAACACGCCGCTCGTGAATGGTGGGCACGCTTCGCTTTGCCCACCCTACGGCGCCTCGTGTCCGCTGCGCGCAAAAACGAATTTCACCAGCCATTTCAACGTGATTTGGGTCGTCCAGATTGCGCATCGAAAATATTCCGCTTCTCATTTCCCCCAAATCAGCTCCATGTTTGCGCCATCCCGCCTCATGAAGAGGGGCGTACGCGTCGTCACGATACGTGGAGTGCGGGGAGCGGTGGACGCGATGGCGTTGCGCGCGCGAGGCATTGCAGGGCGGCCTTAAGCATTGTCTTGGGGCTGTGAGCGATTGATCCGCGCAAGACGAGCGGCGCAGTTCGCGTACGGCAAAAGCGTGTGGTTCTGGCACCCGTGGCTGGTGTCAAGCTGACGGAGGCTGAACGAATCCAACCGGGTTCGTTGGGCCGTCAATCTGGCAGCGACGGAGGCAAGAGGAATTCGTCTCCGGGGAGAGCGCGCCATAAGCCGTCAAACCATTGCGCAGGGAAGGCCGGATGCTCTCCGCTGGACCTGTATGCTCGTGTGCGCACTTCTTTGTGCACATTGCACACGAGACCGCGGGTGCAGCGCGCACCCGGTCTTCCCTGCGCCCTCTCATCATGGAGGGGGCAAGCGAGCGGGTACAACTCGGGCGCGTCGCGCCGCGAGAACGCGTAGGTATATCCGCATCTCAGACCTGATACGATTTCCGCTGATAATCATCCCGAGTTGAGTCTGGTCGCTACCTGTCTCGCCCTGCGGAATATCTCGGCGCTTGCCAAGGCAGCCCTGACAGGCCAGAAAAAACCTGGAAGAAGAAACGCCAACGGAGAACGATTTGACCATCAAGGGCAAAGCCTACATTGCCGGGATCTACGAGCATCCCACCCGGCACGCACCCGACAAATCAACCGCGCAGTTGCACGCCGAGGTCGCCAAGGGGGCGATCGAAGATGCCGGGCTCACCAAAGCCGACATCGACGGCTATTTCTGCGCCGGCGACGCCCCCGGCGGCCTTTGGCCGATGGTCGATTATCTCGGATTGAAGGTGCGTCACGTCGATTCCACCGAGACCGGCGGCTGTTCCTATTTGATTCATCTCGGCCACGCGGCAGAGGCGATTGCGGCCGGCAAATGCTCGATCGCATTGGTCACGCTCGCGGGCAAGCCGCGCACCGGGGTGATGCCGCCGCGCGCGGCCGGCGCGGAAGCCGATTTCGAGACGGCTTACGGGGCCACCACCCACAATGCCTACGGCATGTGTGCCATGCGCCATATGCACGACTACGGGACCACCAGCGAGCAGCTCGCCTGGATCAAGGTCGCAGCCTCCCATCACGCCCAGTACAACCCGCACGCGATGCTGAAGGATGTCGTCACCGTCGAGGACGTCATCAACTCGCCGATGATCTCGGACCCGCTGCACCGCATGGATTGCTGCGTCGTCACCGATGGCGGCGGCGCGATGATCGTGACCACGCCGGAGATCGCGAAAAGCCTGAAGAAGCCGCTGGTACGGCTGATCGGCCATGGCGAGGCGATGAAGGGCCCGCGCGGCGGCAAGGATCTCGATCTCACTTATTCCGCCGGCGTCTGGTCCGGCCCGCGCGCCTTCGAGGAAGCGGGCATCACGCCGAAGGACATCAAATACGCTTCGATCTATGACAGCTTCACCATCACGGTGTTGATGCAGCTCGAAGACCTCGGCTTCTGCAAGAAAGGCGAGGGCGGCAAGTTCGTCTCCGACGGCAATCTCATTTCCGGCGTCGGCAAGTTGCCGTTCAACACCGATGGCGGCGGCCTCTGCAGCAACCACCCGGTCAACCGCGGCGGCATGACGAAAATCCTCGAGGCGGTCCGCCAGTTGCGCGGCGAAGCGCATCCGAAGGTGCAGGTGCCGAATTGCGACCTCGCGATCGCCCACGGCACCGGCGGACTTCTCGGCGTGCGTCACGCCGCCTCAACCTGCATTCTGGAGCGCGTGTGATGGCTGAAGCGAAAAAATATCCGGCGCCGGTGACCAATCCCGAGACCGCGCAGTTCTGGGAAGCGGCCAAGGCCGGCAAGTTCCTGATCAAGCGCTGCACCGCCTGCGGCGAGCCGCATTACTTCCCGCGCTCGATCTGCCCGTTCTGCTTCTCCGACAAGACGGAGTGGGAAGAAGCTTCCGGCGAGGCCACGATCTACACCTACAGCCTGATGCGGAAATCACCGACCGGGCCGTACGCCATCGCCTATGTGACGCTGAAGGAAGGCCCGTCGCTGCAGACCAACATCGTCGATTGCGATCTAACGAGCCTGAAGATCGGCCAGAAGGTGAAGGTGGTGTTCAAGCCAACCGATGGCGCCCCACTGCCGTTCTTCACGGCGGCCTGACGAAATTGCCCACACTGCGCGCCAAACAACAAGTCGTCATCCCCGCGAAGGCGGGGATCCAGTAAACGCCGGTGATTACTGGACCCCCGCCGGAGCCTGTCATCCGGCCGGCCAGAGGCCGGACCGGGTGGCGGGGGTGACGAAAGAAAGCGTTGCAACGGCACAAGAAAGATTCGGGAGAGGACGACCGCGATGCCGATCAATTACGAACAGATCATGGCCCTGAAAAATCTCGGCCAGAAATACGCCTACACCGATCGCGAGGTGATGCTCTACGCCTACGGTATCGGCATGGGCGCCGATCCGATGGACGAGAGCGAACTCGCTTACGTCAACGAAGGCACCTTCACCCCGCGGCCCCTCAAGGTCGTGCCGACCTTCGCCTCGGTGGCAGCCTGGGGCTCAGGGCCCGGCGAAATGAATCTCAACCGCGTGATGGTGGTCGACGGCGAGCGCGACATCACCTTCCACAAGCCACTGCCGAGCGCGGCCAAGATCACCGCCGACTCGACCGTGCTTGACGTCTTCGACAAGGGCAAGGACAAGGGCGCCGTCATCCGCCACCAGACCGTGCTGAAGGACGAGAGCGGCGAGAAGCTCGCCACGCTGGTCGCTTCGCGCTTTGCCCGCGGCGATGGCGGCTTTGGCGGACCGTCCGAAGGCCAGCCCGAACCGCACAAGGTGCCGAGCCGCGCGCCTGACAAGATCGTCGACATCACGACGCGGCCGGACCAGGCGCTGGTCTACCGTCTCTGCGGCGACCGCAATCCGCTGCACAGCGATCCCGAGTTTGCGAAGAAGGCCGGTTTCCCGAAACCGATCCTGCACGGCATGTGCACCTACGGCATCACCTGCCGCGGTGTGCTGCAGACCTATGCCGACTACGATCCGTCCGCCTTCAAACAGCACATCGCGCGATTCTCGTCGCCGGTCTTCCCCGGCGAAACCGTGACGATGGAATTGTGGAAGGACGGCAACGTCGTCTCGTTCGAAGCCAAGGTAAAATCGCGTGGCGTCACGGTGATCAAGAGCGGCAAGACGGTGCTTGCATAACTCTCGTGCCCCGGACGCAGTGCAACACGCAGTGTTGCGCTGCTGAGCCGGGGCCCATGACGGAGCCGATATAGGTCCCGGCTCTGCGAAGCAGCGTTTCACGCTGCATCGCGTCCGGGACACGAAACCGAAAGGGAGAAAAACACAATGGGACTGCTCGACGGCAAGGTTGCCATCATCACCGGTGCAGGCGGCGGGCTCGGTGAGGCCTACGCAAAGCTGTTCGCGCGCGAGGGTGCGGCGGTCGTGGTCAACGACCTCGGTGGTCCCCGCGACGGTTCCGGCGCCGACGTGTCGATGGCGCAGAAGGTGGTCAATGCGATCAAGGAGGAGGGCGGCCGGGCGGTCGCCAACGGTTCCGACATTTCGACCATCGCAGGCGGACAATCTGTGTTCGACGACGCCATCAAGAATTTCGGCCGCGCCGATATTCTGGTCAACAACGCCGGCATCCTGCTCGACGAGACTTTTGCCAAGGCGAAAGAGGCCAACTGGGACAGGGTGATTAAGGTGCATCTCAAGGGTACCTTCTGCTGCACCCAGCCGGTGTTCAAATGGATGCGCGAAAACGGCGGCGGCGTCATCGTCAACACGTCCTCGACCTCGGGCCTGATCGGCAATTTCGGCCAGACCAATTATGGCGCCGCCAAGGGCGGTATCTGGGGACTGTCGAACGTGCTGGCGATCGAGGGCCGCAAATACAACATCCGGATCTGGACGCTGGCCCCGGGCGCACTGACCCGCATGACCGCAGACCTGCCGCGCTATAAGGAGAACCCCGGCGCGGCGCTGGGCCCGGACGGCATCGCGCCGGCCGTGCTATACATGGTCAGCGACTTGTCGGGCGACCAGACCGGCAAGGTGCTCGGCGTCTCCGGCCCGCGCGGCGTGCGGGAGATGCGGATGATGGAAATGGAAGGCTGGACGCCGCCGTTTACGGGGTGGAAGGCTGAGGATATCGTAACCCACGCCGAGGAAATCTTCTTCTCCGAGGAGGATATCAAGAAGTCGGCGCGCCGATTCAAGTAAATGTCGTTCCGGGGTGGTCCGAAGGACCAGACCGCAGATGCGCAATTGCGCATCGGGAATCTCGAGATTCCGGGTTCGATGCTCTGCATCGCCCCGGAATGACCCAAGAGGATAGACGCCAAATGACCAAACTCACCGCCCAGGCCGCCGGCACTTTTGCGATCGCACCGACGCCGTTCCACGACGACGGCCGCATCGACGAGAAATCGATCGACCGGCTGACCGACTTCTACGCCGAAGTCGGCTGCGACGGCGTCACGGTGCTCGGCATTCTGGGCGAGGCGCCGAAGCTCGACGCTGCCGAGGCCGAGCAGGTGGCGGTTCGCTTCGTCAAGCGCGCCAAGAACATGCAGATCATCGTCGGCGTCTCGGCGCCGGGATTTGCCAGCATGCGCTCGCTGGCGAAGGCGTCGATGGATGCGGGAGCAGCCGGCGTGATGATCGCGCCGCCGCCGCACCTGCGTACCGACGACCAGATCACGGGCTATTTCAAGCAGGCGCAGGAAGCGATCGGCGACGACATTCCCTGGGTGCTGCAGGATTATCCGCTGACACTCAACGTCATCTTCACGCCGGCCGTGATCCGCAAGATCGTGATGGACTCGCCGTCCTGCGTGATGCTCAAGCACGAGGACTGGCCGGGCCTGGAAAAGATCACAACGCTACGCGGCTATCAGAAAGACGGCTCGCTGCGGCCGCTCTCCATTCTGGTCGGCAATGGCGGGCTGTTCCTCGATTTCGAAATGGAGCGCGGCGCCGACGGCGCCATGACCGGCTATGCCTTCCCGGAACTGTTGATCGACGTCGTCAAACTGTCGAAGGCCGGCAAGCGCGACGCCGCGCACGACCTGTTCGACGCGCATCTGCCGCTGATCCGCTACGAGCAGCAGCCCGGCGCCGGCCTGTCGGTGCGCAAATACGTGCTGCAGAAGCGCGGCATCATTTCGTCCAGCGCGCAGCGCAAGCCCGGCGCGACCATCACGGCGACCGCAAAGGCCGAAGTCGAGTATCTGTTGTCGCGGGTCGCGCGCGTCGACCGCCGCGCCAATTTGCAACCGCAATCCAGCGCGGCGGGCTAGTCCAATGGCCGAAGCCGTCGCCCCGCGTCCCGCATCCACCATCCTGCTGCTGCGCGACAGCGCTGACGCCAAGGAGATCGAGGTCTTCATGATGGTCCGCCATTATGAGATCGACTTCAATTCCGGTGCGCTGGTGTTTCCCGGCGGCAGTGTCGACAAGGGCGACAAGGAAATCATCGCGACACCGGAACTGTATTCGGGCGGCGAGGGGCTCGACGAGGCCACGCTGAGCTTCCGCATCGCTGCGATCCGGGAAACCTTTGAGGAAAGCGGTATCCTGCTGGCGCGGCCGAAGGGGTCGAAAACGCTGGTCGATGCCAAACGCGCCGGCGAGATCGAAGCGGCGCATCGCGCCGATCTCTGCGACGGCAAGATCAGCTTCCTCAAAGTGCTGACCGACAACGGCATGGTGCTGGCGCTCGACGAACTCGTGCCCTATGCGCACTGGATCACGCCGGAGGGCATGCCCAAGCGGTTCGACACCTGGTTCTTCCTCGCCGCCGCGCCGCCCGAACAGGTCGGCGCCCATGACGGCAAGGAATCCACCGATTCGATCTGGGTGTCGCCGCGCGAGGCGCTGGAGGGCGGCGAGAGCGGTCGCTTCAAGCTGCCGTTCCCCACCACGCGCAATCTGATCAAGCTCGGCAAGCAGGCGAGCGTGCAGGCGGCGATGGATGACAGCCGTGGCAAGCCCGTCGTCACCGTGACGCCGGTCATGACCAAGACCAACAACGGCCGCCAACTCCGCATCCCGCTTGAGGCGGGCTACGACGGCGACGTATTCGAGGTCGGCTCGGTCGGCTGACGCGTCCGACGCGGGCCGCGGCGAAAGCTGCGCTCACACTTCGGCGTATAACGAAGTATCGAAGGGCGTCCGGCTGTAATGTCCGTCCCGGAATTCATCGAGACCGGGAAACACGGACATGGGCGAAAGCCATCCTCAGCGCGCCAGCATGGCGACCGAACTGGCGCTGCTGCTCGCGCTCGCGACGCTCTGGGGCGCGTCCTACACCTTCATCCGGATCGGGGTCGCGACCATCCCACCGATCACCTTGATCGCGTGCCGCACCCTGATTGCCGGATTGCTGCTGCTGGCCATCATGCGCTGGCGCGGCGTGAGAATGCCCGTGGATGCCACGACCTGGCGACGCTTCCTGTTCCAGGCCTGCCTCAACAGCGTCATTCCGTGGATCATGGTCGCCTGGGGCGCGCAGGCGCTGGATGCGGGGGTGGCAACCATCCTCAACTCCACGGCGCCGATATTCACGTTTTTCCTGACGCTCGCCATCACGCGCCACGAGGCCGTGACGTCACGGAAGTTGCTCGGCGTCCTCGCCGGGATGGCCGGCATCTGCCTGATCGTCGGGGTGCAGGCTCTGTCCGGCTTCGGCGAGCAACTGACGGCCCAGATCGCGATGGTGCTTGCCGCCATCTGCTACGCGGGCGCCGCCATCCTCGGCCGGGGATTCAGGGATCTCGATCCGATGGTGCCCGCGGCGGGATCGCTGCTGTGCGGCGCGGCGCTCCTGATTCCCGTGAGCCTGGTACTGGAGCGGCCGTGGACACTGCAGCCGTCGACCGGTTCGATGCTGGCGCTGCTCGCGCTCGCGGTGTTCTCCACCGCACTCGCCTTCGTGATCTATTTTCGCCTGATCCGGACCCTGGGATCGGTCGGCACCACGGCGCAGGCCTATTTGCGCGTGCCGATCGGCGTCGCGGTGGGCGTGGTTTTCCTCGGAGAGCAGTTGAGTTCGACCGCCTGGATCGGGCTCGCCTGTGTTGTGGTCGGTGTCGCCGCGATGACGATTCCGGCGCGAAAGGCGAGCCCGATCGGGGAGGCTGCCTGAACGGGCTTCACGTAAGAAAGGCATCGACCAGCGTCTGATCCTGGTCGTAGACCCAGCATTCGGAAAGCAGTCCGTCGCGCACGGTGTATACCAGCAAGCGCTCGACCTCTGCCGTCCTGCCGTCGCGCTCGAAGCGCTCGCGGACCAGCAGCGCGCCGCGTTTGGGTCCGGCCATGACGTCGACGATCGCGAGCAGCCGGCGATTGGTGCGCCTTGTGACCTCGGCCAGGATGCCGAGCGCGGCGGCCTTGCCCCTGTGGTTGCCGGCCAGCGGGTTGCGGCCGAAGTAACGCAGCGTGAAGTCGTCATGATAGCAGGCGGCGAGCGCCGGACGGTCGCCGGCGAGCCAGGCGTTCGCGTAACGGCTGACGGCTAGTCGTGTGCGCTCAATCGCTGCTTGGTGCTCGATTTCAGACCGGTTATTTGCCATCGTTGTCAATCTCAGGGATCGTTGCCATCCCTGACGTTAGATCCACCTGACAATCCGGGCTTTCAAGAACTGGCTATGCACGCAATGGCGGCAGCGAAACTGATCGGATGGGGCGGCCGGGTGCTTTACCTGGGCCCGGCCTTCGGGCTGACGCCGCACCGGAATGCGACCGCCGTCCTTGCCGTCGGCCTCGATGCGCCGCTCGAGGTCGCCGACGATCCGGCGGATCGCGCGACGGATTATCGTGCAGCCCGAAGCGTGCTGATCCTGCCGAACAGCCTGCACCATTTGCGCATCGAACGGGGCCGGATGGCGTTCCTCTATGTCGATCCGTTGGGGCGCGACCTCAAGGCGTTGCTCGCGCGGATGACGGACGCAACGCCGCGGGCCGCCTTCGACCTGAGAGAAGAGTCCGACGTGATCGAAATCATGACCGGCCTGGCCGAAAGCCGGATGGCGGCGCAGGATGGACGCGCGTCGCTCGGCGAACTGCTGGGTGTGGGGACGCGCGGGAAAACCAACGCGCGCATCGCCGCAGCACTACAGCATATGCGGGACGAACCACAGCGGGCCCACCGGCTGACGACCCTGGCGACGCGCGCCGGCCTGTCGCCGTCCCGTTTCCTTCATCTGTTCAAGGCGGAGACGGGAGTGCCGCTGCGGCGCTACCGCATCTGGAACCGGATGGGCGCGGCGGTACGCGCCAGCGGCGAGGGCGCCTCCCTGACGGAAGCGGCCCACGCCGCCGGCTTTGCCAGTTCGGCGCATTTTTCCAGCGCATTTCGCGACATGTTCGGCATGATGCCGTCGGACGTGGCGAGGGCGCTGAGGCCGGGGGCGGCCCAAGTGTGAAAGGGCTGTGTGACCGGGTCGCGATCCGTTCGGCCCCGAGCAATCCGGCTTGTATACCGCCATTAACCACCGGCCGGCATGTTCCCCACGGCCCGAAATACATCGTATATTGCGCCCGATAGGAGCCCGGCCCGACCAACATGACCGCCGAAACGCCGCCGAATTCGCTGCCGCCGCGATCGTTCTCGCTTTCGATCGGCCAACTGACATTCGGCAGTTTCATGCTGGTGCTGGCGGTGATCATCATCACCTCGACCGCCAGCGTCATCGCCATCCGCCACATCGATTCGACCTTTGCCGAGTTGCAGCGGCTGCAGAGCGTCGGTGACCTCGCCGAGGACATCGATCGCCGCATGAACGAATTGCGGCTCGCCGCGCGGGATTTCGTCACCGACCCCGGCACCCAGTCGGTCCAGGTCGGGGAGGCCGCAAGCTCGCTCAACGAGATCCTGAAGAAGACCCGGCTGGAACTTGCTCCCGAGCAGCAGGACATGATCGACGGCGTCAGCGAGCGCCTGACGACCTACCGCAACGGCATCGAGCGGATTTCCGCGCTGATCAGCCGTCGCGCCGAAATGATCGTTGCGCTGCCGCCCCTGCGCGAAAAGTTCGACGCCGCGATCGCCGACACGCCCGATCCGCATGTTGCGTCGGCATTGTTCCAGAGCCAGAGCCGGATCGCTTCGGCGCTGCTGGCGCGTAATCCATCCGCTGCCGAAAATGCCGCAGAGGGCATGCGCTCGATGACCATTACGGAGCCGAAACTTCGCGCGGCTGTTGATGGTTATGCCGACGCGATTATCGGCATATCGAGGCGCGAACGGCAGATATCTGACATCGACAAGGAAGTGCTGGGTGCGGAGGGCCGCCTGATCCAGCGCGTGACGGAATTATTGCGCGAGGTCAGTGAGCGGCGGGGGCGCGTTCTCTCCCGCGATTTTGCGAGGACGCTCGCCGAAGCCAAGTGGCAGAGCATCGTGCTCGGCACCGCCGGCGTGTTGATCGGGCTCTTTGCCTCGCTGCTGGTGGTTCGCCGCACCGTGCGTCCGCTTGCCGCGATCGCAAATTCGATTCGCGCGGTGGCCCGTGGCGAAAAGAGCGCCTCGATCCCGGCAACCGACGTGGACAATGAGATCGGCGACATTGCCCGCGCGGCCGAGGTGTTCCGCCAAACGCTGGTCGACGCCGACGCGGCGCGCGAGGCGGCGGTGCGCGCGCTCGCCGAACAGCGGCTTGCCGAGGAAAGTTACCGCAAGCTGTTCGAGTCCTCGGTCGACGGAATCTACGTCACGACGCCCGGCGGCGCGCTGCTCAACGCCAACCCGGCGCTGGCGCGGATGATGGGCTATGCCACGCCGCAGGATCTGATCAACGGCATCGGCGACATCGCGGATACGGTCTACGTCCGTCCCGAGGCGCGGGCGGAATATGAGCGGCTGATGCAGCGCGACAGCATGGTCCGTGAGTATGAGTACCAGGTTCAGACGCGCAACGGCTCGGTGCTTTGGCTCTCCGACAGCGCGAGCGCCGTGCACAACGAGGCGGGCGTCATCATCCGCTACGAGGGAACGGTGCGCGACATCACCGACCAGAAGCGCGCCGAGGATGCGATCGCCGAAGGCCGCCGCTTGCTGCAAATGGTGATCGACACCGTGCCGGCGGTCATCAACGTCAAGGACAAGGAGCTCCGCTACGTCCTGATGAACCGCTATATGGCCGGCATTTTCGGGGTCGAGCCGGGGTATGCGATCGGCCGCACCACCGCCGATCTGATGTCGCGTTACGGAGCCGAAAAGACCAGCGAGCCTGACAAGCGGGTGCTGGCGGCCGGCAAGGAGCTCGGCTTCTACGAAGAGGAGTACAAAGATGCGTCCGGCCATATGCGGCAATGGCTGGTCAACAAGCTGCCGATCCTGGATGCGGCCGGCGAGATCGAGAACATCGTCACCGTTGCGCTCGACATCGGCGAGCGCAAGCGCGTCGAATTCGAAATGCGCAAGGCCAAGGATTCGGCGGAGGGGGCGCTGCGGAACTTGCGCGAGACGCAGAATTCGCTGATCGAAGCTGAAAAACTCGCCGCGTTGGGCCGGCTGGTGGCCGGCGTGGCCCACGAGGTCAACAACCCCGTCGGCATCAGCCTGACGGTTGCGTCCGCGCTAGAGCGCAAGACGTCGAACTTTACGGCCGAGGTCGCCCGTGGCGAACTGCGGCGCTCCAGCCTGAACGATTTTCTCGAGACCAGCCGCGATGCGTCGTCGCAGCTCGTCGCCAACCTCAACCGCGCCGCCGAGCTGATCCAGTCGTTCAAGCAGGTCGCCGCCGACCGCAACTATTCGGACCAGCGCTCTTTCGATCTCGGCGATCTCACCGAGCAGGTGGTGATGAGCCTGCGGCCGGGCCTTCGCAAACACAACCTGACGCTCAATGTCGAGTGCCAGCCCAATCTGATGATGAACAGTTATCCCGGGCCGTACGGACAGGTGCTGACCAACCTGTTCCTCAATTCGGTGGCGCATGCGTTCCCGGACGGCAAGCCCGGCACGGTCGATATCCAGGTGCGCGAGTCCGGCAAGGACAATGTCGAGATCATCTTTTCCGATAACGGTATCGGCATGAGCCTCGACGTCCGCCGCCGCGCCTTCGATCCGTTTTTCACCACGCGGCGCGACCAGGGCGGCACCGGACTTGGCCTGCACATTGTCTACAGCATCGTGACGACGCGCCTGGGCGGCCGGCTTGATCTCGATTCCCAGCCCGGCGGCGGCACGCGCATCCAGATGATCCTGCCGCGCACAGCGCCGCTGGAACAGGCGGCAGAGTAGACGGGCCCCGGCACGTCATCGCCCGCCTTGTGCGCAAGTGCGCACAGGAGCGGGCGACCAGTATTCCAGAGACGTTCGTGCTTGAGCCGAGAAAGCCCGGCGTACTGGATGCCCCGCTTGAAGCGGGGCATGACAGCGGACGCTAATTGATATCCGCCAGCTTGTGCAGGGTGGCGCCGAAGATCTGGCTCGCTTTGCCGACGAGCGCGGTTCCATTCATGCTGCCGCGGGTGTCGGTGAAGGTTCCGGATACGCCGATGCCGACCGGATTGGGCCCGCCGAACAGCGGATTGTCATTGTCGCGCGGGGTGGTGTGGCGCTGTACCAGGACCTCGCCTTTGAAGGTATCGCCCTTCACGGTGTAGCTGCCGGTATAAAACAGATAGGCGTCGCCGCCGAGAATCTGGCCATCCCGGAACAGAATGACGCCGCTGCCCTTGCCGGTGCGCCCATCCAGCAGGGTGACGTGGATCGAATAGAGCCCGTTCTTCATGACGTCCCAGATGACGGCCGCCGCGCCCAAGGAAGCCGGTCAAGGGGTTATGCCAAAGCGTAGCATGCACCGTCAACGCGTCAGGTTGACTGCCAATTCCCGTACAGGAAGCAAACTCGAAACGTGCCACTCCGACGTGATGCGGGGGTGACTCGCGACTCAACTTGGCCCGCGAAATGCATGGCTCGGTTTGGCACCGGCCGGCGGGTGCTGGAGCAAGAGAAACAGGTGACCAACTGGATGAATTCCGGCGGCCACGTGCCGCGCCCATACGCAGAGAATAGCAACCGTGAAACTACGGGCCGTCACCGTGCGGGCCGTTGGTCGTTGATGATCGGTGCGATGTTGCTGATGTTGCCGCTGGCTGCGGATCCCGGCGATGCCCGCGATCCCGACGGCCGCTATGCCAACTCGCCGCTGAAGCAGTGGTTCGACAGTCTCAAGAGCGGGAAGGGACCATGCTGTTCCGACGCAGACGGCAGCGCCGTCAGCGACGTGGATTGGGAATCGAAAAGCGGGCATTACCGCGTTCGCATCGACGGCGAGTGGCACGACGTGCCCGAGGATGCCGTCATCACCGAGCCGAACCGGGTAGGCCGAACCATGGTCTGGCCGATCCGCGGTTATCAAGGATTGAGCATCCGCTGCTTCATGCCGGGCAGCATGACCTAACGCGCAAGCGACCGTTATACGTTGTCGTCATTGCGAGCCAACGGGTCGCGCGAATGCGCGCCCGATGACAGGCTCCGCGAAGCAATCCATCTCTCCGCACGGGGATGGATGGATTGCTTCGTCGCTTTGCTCCCTTGCGCAAACGCTTCGCGTTTGTCGCAGGCAATGACAGGGAAAGGGGAAGTTCTGGCACGCCCGACCGAAGACGCGTCAGGCGTATTTCTTGTCGCGCTCCAGGAGTTCGATCGAAATGCCCTGTGGTCCGCGGATGAAGCAGATGCGCACGCCGGGCCGGATGGTGGTCGGCTCCTTCGTGAACTCGACGCCCTTGGCCTTGATCTCGGCGGCGACCACGTCGATGTCTTTCACGGTCAGGCCGAAATGGTCGAGGCCCTGATAGGGCGTCGCCGGCGGGGTGTTGACGCCGTCGCCGGCCGTGACGGGTGCGATGAACACATTGGCGCCGCCGAGTTTGACGTCGATCCGCCCGGGGCCACGGACGATCTCGCCGCCCAGAATGTCTTCCAGCCAGGCTGCGGTCGCTTCGGGATCAGGGCTGCGCAGATGAACATGATCCCAAGTAACTGCCCAATCGACGGTCGGCATTTCGGTCTCCCATTATTGTTGTTGCGGCGCTCGAGGCCGGTTGCGGCGCGGCCAATGTAGCCGCCGCGCATCCGCAATTCCATCCCGGTTGCGGCGCCGCCGCAATATTGTCGAGGTGGGATGAAACCATTTCTGCCCTGGGTGATTATTTTCGGGCGGCGGGATCCGTACAGCGGCGGTCGTGACAGAAGCCGTACGGGAAACGCCCGTAAGGCTTTTTTCGTGCGCGGTACGGCAATCGCCGGTGCTGCCGGGTGAGGGCACGGCTATGACAATCGCCGGGTGGTCGTTCGGAAAGTCCGAAGCACGGCTCGCCGTGCTGCCGGCCATCGCCATCGCTGGCTGCGCCATATGGTTGATGCTCCCGCAAGCAAGCGATGCCGAGAGTCATTCGACGGCGACTGAAGTCACCCGCGTTACGCAGGATACATCCCGCACGGACGACACGGCCGGGACACAGGCGACCTTGCAGAGCCCGGCGCCCACCGATGCCAACCCGGCCGCCGCTCCTCTCGACATCGCGCCGCCGGAAATGGTGGAGCCCGCCAAGTCGCCACTCGACGGCCTGAAAATTATCTCGCAGTCGTGGCGAAGGGGCGGGCTCGGCTCGAAGGCGCTGGTGACCTTCACACTCCGCAACGCCAATGACTACGCGGTGAAGGATATCGAGATCGCCTGCAAGTTCGCCCGCCGGGACGGCAGCCATCTGACCGACCGCAGGCGTATCATTCCCGATACCGTGAACATGAAGAGCCGGAAGCGCTACGCCGGCATGCTGGTCGGGTTCGTCAACGTCAACGCAAATAAGGCGAAATGTTCCGTAGTGACGGCCAGCCGCATTTAACCCTTGCGCGCTCAAACGCGCATCCGCACCCGAAAATGTGATCGCCCCCTTTGAACCTTGCCGGCGGGGCAGGAACTAACTGGTGTATCGCCCGTTAGGCGATTGAACCGCGCACTACTCGCGCGGGGGGAGCGAGACCAATGCCCGTAGCGCGTTATTTCCTGTTTGTCGGCGGAGTGTTGCTCGCGCTGTTGTTGGCGATCGATGCGTTCGTCCCACAGCAGACCGTAGTGGCCAGCCAGGCCGCCTCTTCGGTCGACAAGACCGTCGTACGTATTCGCTCCGACCAAAAGCCGCCGGAGCGGGTGGTTTACGACACCAGCCTTCCGACCATTGTCCCGCCGCCGGCCGTTACGGCCCAGGCTGCTGCTGCGCCTGCCGCGGCTCCTGCCTCGGCCGATGCCACCGCCCAGGCCCGCGTCCGGGAGACGTTTGCCCAGTTCGTGCCGGCAGAGGCGAAGAAGCCCGAGCAGGGGCAGCGCAAACGCAAGATCGCCAAGCCCCGTCCGGCGGCGCCGATGCAGTTCGCGCAGCCGCAAATGCGGGTCGCACAGCAGTCGCAATTCGGCTTTTTCGGTGGTCCGAGATGGACCTGGTAGCGCACCGCCTGATCTAGAACCTTTTCCGTTTCGATGAAATCGAAACGGGTCTCTAGATTCATATTTGACGCGTTTTCTTGACGCGAACCGGCTTCCACTTCGCTCGAAAACGCTCTAGCGCGGCAGCTTCGGAATCTTGTCCGCAAAACCGTTGAAACAGGTCAGCCGCTCGTCTTCTTCCTTCAGGAAGCGGCAGTCAGCAACGCCTTTCGCCGCCGGCGCCTTCGGCTTGGGCTGCGGCGCATAAATGGCGTCGTAGCAATTCAGGCGTTCCTTGGTCGCATCGTCGATGTCCTGGCAGGCCTGCAGCTTCTGGGCGGGGGACAGAGGCTTTTCCTTCTTGCCCGCCTCTGATTTCTTCGAGCCGACCACAACCAGCGGTTTGTCGCCGACGGTCGGAGGGCTGGCGGGGGCGGCCCCCTGAGCCAGCGCCGCCGCGGGATACAGGATCGCCAGCGTCAGGATGATCTTTTTCATGTCGAAATGTCCGAATTGCCGTAAGCCGAACGAGCGCGCCTGGAGAGACCAAAGCTCCCGACCTTCGGAATCGAAATCCCGCCTGCGCACCTGCGTTCTCTAGCATCATCCCCAAGCGTCTGTCTAACCTGTTGATTTAATGGCCATTCAATTGAGCCTGCGACGGGCCTGGAGAGCGTTGGCCGGGCCTTGTTTGACGTCCTGGTTACCTAGGGGGGCGGCGGCTTGTGGCCGGCACACCCCAGCTCCACCTTTGTGGTCTAGTGGGCGCGTCTCCGGCAGTGGTCGGAGCATTTCGCTTGGCCCGCAGGGAGAGCATCATGTCCGATCCGCAACGCCGGGAGTTTTTGGCCGCCGCCGGCATCGCCTCGCTGGCAGCGCTGGGTGGAACCCAGCCGGCCGCCGGCGGCGATCCGAGTTTCATGAACAATGTTCCGGACCCAACGCTCGCGGGTAAGGATCTGCCGACCTTCAAATTCGCGCTGGAGAAGTCGGAGGGCAAGGTCATCGGCCACAGTTACGGCAAGGAGGCGACCGTCGCACAACTGCCGATCTCCAAGGGGATCGCCGGCGTCTCGATGCGGCTTGAGCCCGGCGCGATGCGCGAACTGCACTGGCATGCCACCGCGGCCGAATGGGCGTTCGTTCTTGAGGGCCGCGTCCGCACCACCGTCGTCGACCCAGGCGGCCTCGCCGAGACCAACGATTTCGACCCCGGCGACGTCTGGTACTTCCCGCGCGGCCACGGCCACATGCTGCAATGCCTCGGCGACAAGCCCTGTCACTTCATCCTGATCTTCGACAACGGCTACTTCTCCGAACTCGGTACCTTCAGCATCACCGACTGGGTCGGACATACGCCGCCGGCGCTGCTGGCCAAGAATTTCGGCCTGCCGGAAGCTGTGTTTGCAACATTCCCGAAGGAGGAAGTGTATTTTGCGCGCGGCAAACCGCCGCCTGCCGAGCCATCGGTGCCGCTGCAGGGCTGGAAGCTGCCGCCGGAAACACACAAGTACCGCCTGCTGGCGCAGCCGCCGCATGCGGCCTATCGGGGCGGCCGCGAGTGGCGCGTCGATTCCAGCCGCTTTCCGATTGCGAAGACGATCACGGGCGTCGTGCTCGATCTCGATCCCGGCGCGCTGCGGACGCTGCACTGGCATCCGAACGCCGACGAGTGGCAGTACGTCGTCGAGGGCGAGGTGAGCGTCACCCTGTTCGGCTCTCATGGCCGCTACCGGATCGAGCGATTGCAGAGGGGCGACGTCGGCTACATCCCGCAAGGCTACGGCCACTCGATCGAGAATGTCGGCGGCGGATCTGCGCGCGTCCTGATCGGATTCAATGCCGGGATCTACGAGACCATCGACCTGTCGCAATGGATCGCGGCAAATCCCAAGGACGTGCTCGCCACGAACTTCGGTCAGCCGGCGGAAGTTTTTGGAAAATTCCCGGATCGCGACGTGTTCATCGCCGGCAAGGATGGAACCTAATAGGAGAGGGCCGCCAGGCGCGCATTAAAACGACCCAATCCTGTCTGCCTGCTGTTGGGCAGGGCTAGCGCAGACGATAGGCATCAAATGCATGCGCGAGGAAAATGCCGATGCTGACGAAAATGAGGAATGCTGTCACGACTTCGGTCATAACCTTCCTCCCTGTATTGCCATGCCGGAAAGGGCACGCTTGATAAATCCGCGATAAATGAGGTTCAGGACCGATACCAACATGATCTAACCCCGTCGTTTGACACGACAACATGGTAGGGGGCCTTTGTTTCCAGAGGACTTCGCGGCGAATCGAAATGGTTTCGTCGCGCCGCCCGCAGATCACGGAATCGCGACGGAACCGGAACAACGGATTGCCATCGTCCGCCCTTTTCTCGCCATCCTAGTTCAGGAGACCTGCGGGGCGCGCTCTGCGAACGCCGTGTTCCCAAAGGTCCTGTGTGATCGTCCAACATTTACTGCAAAACGAGACTTCTGCTTCCCGCCGCGCGTTCCTGCGCGGGATTGTGTCTTCCGCCAGCGTGCTTGCGCTCGGCGGGTGCGCGAGCCTGGGCGCGACGGGCGCGCGTTACGACGCTTCGTCGCTTACTGCAGAACCGACATTGGTCGTCGCAACCACGCGCAAGCCGGTGAACGGCGGGCGGGCGAAACCCTGGTTCGGGCCGGAGCGCGCGACACGGATGACCGTCGCCCGGGCGAAGCTGGTGCCGCCCGACGAGAGTCGTTTCTCGCTCGCCGCAGCCGGTATTGGCGACTGGCGTCTTGATGGGGTCGAGCCGGTGTCGGGCGAGGTCAGCGATCTTCTCGCTCAGGGCAGCGGCGACGTCCTGATCTACGTGCACGGTTTCAAGCAGACGTTCGAGACGGCGGCGCTCGATGCCGCGCATCTTGCTGACGGCATCAGGTTCCGCGGCCAGACGATGGTCTTCTCATGGCCGTCCAAGGCGGGACTGTTCGATTATGCCTATGATCGCGAAAGTGCGATGTGGTCCCGCGATGGCTTCGAACGTGTGCTTCAATCCGTCGTCACGACTCCCGGCACCGCCCGCGTTCACATCGTCGCGCACAGCATGGGCACCATGCTGACGCTCGAAAGCCTGCGCCAGCTCTATGCGCGAAATGGCGACGCCGTTGCAGACAAGATTGGGGCGGTGGTGTTTGCCTCACCTGACATCGACATGGACGTATTCTCGTCGGCGGTTGTTCGCATCGGTCCCATCGGCCGCAAGATCACCGTCGTCACCGCGACGAACGACCGCGCGCTGGCGTTGTCGGGGCGAATAGCCGGCGGGATGACACGGGTCGGCGCCGCCGAGAAGGCTGCCATTGAGCAGCTCGGGGTGCGCGTCATCGACGCGTCCGACGCGGGCTGGGGCGTCATCAACCACGATTTGTTCCTGTCCAATGCAGAGGTGCGGCGGGTGATACGCCGTTCGATCGATACTTCAGCCGCGTAAAGGGGATATTGCGAAGCCATTTTCGACGCATTAGCGAACCGTTAACCAGCCGCGCAGCGCGGTGGAACCGGCAGGGCATCGATTTTAAGGTATTTGCGGCACGATCAATGAGGTTGGGTCTTTTTTGGCTGCCTCATGAACAATATTGCAAAGTTATTTCGAATCGATGCCGAGAATCACGAATTGATGGGCGCGCAGCTCGCCGCGTTTTCGCGGCAGGTCCCGTTGCTGTATTTTATCCTGAGCGTGAATTCGATTGCGTTGGCGTTTACCCATCTGGACATTGCGCCGCTAAGCTTGACCGTCGCGTTTCCTGGCTTTCTGGTCGGGGCGTGCGCGATCCGTTGCCTGATCTGGCTGCGCCGCCGCGACGGCGTGGTCGAGCCGAAGGCCGCAGCCCGCACCCTGCGGGCGACCGTGCTGCTGGGCGGCGCACTGGGATTTGCATTCCTGACGTGGGCGCTCAGTCTGTTTCCGTATGGCGACACCTCCCGCCACGGCCATATCCTGTTCTTCGTCGGCATCACGGTCGTCAGCTGCATCTTCTGCCTGATGCATGTGCGCCCGGCGGCGCTGATCCTGACCGGCACGGTGATCGCACCTTTCGTGGTGTTTCTGCTTGCGAGCGGCGACGTGGTTCATATCGCCATTGGATTGAACCTGTTCCTGGTCACGGTCGCGATGATCTACATCCTGATCATCTGCTCCGGGCAGTTCGCCGCCATGGTCAATGGCCAGGTGGAGACCAGGCGTCTCAGCAACGAGAACTTCCGTCTCGCCAATGTCGACAGCCTCACCGATCTGCCCAACCGGCGCCAGTTCTTCCACCGGCTGTCGGACCTCGCAGAACAGGCGAGAACGGCAAACCACAGGTTCGTCGTCGGCGTGCTCGATCTCGACGGCTTCAAGGCGGTCAACGATCTCTACGGACACGGGGTCGGCGATCGGGTGCTGAAGGAAACCGGCCAGCGCCTCCTGGAGCTTTCCGACGACACGC
Source organism: Bradyrhizobium sp. SRL28 (assembly GCF_018596315.1). Taxonomy (GTDB): domain Bacteria; phylum Pseudomonadota; class Alphaproteobacteria; order Rhizobiales; family Xanthobacteraceae; genus Bradyrhizobium. Next base: position 132,781 of record NZ_JAHEAG010000017.1, read on the forward strand.
AATTCATCGCGCGCCTCGGCGGCGACGAGTTCGGAATCATCGTCGATGCGGACCTCGATCCCGAGGCCGTTCTTGCGGTCGGCTCGAAAGTCTGCTCCGTCTTCGACGCGCCGTTTTCCGTCGCCGGGATCGTCGCCAAGATCGGCGGCTCGGTGGGATTTGCACTTGCACCGGATGCCGGCACGACGGCGGAACTGCTCTACGAGCGCGCCGACTACGCGCTCTACCACGCCAAGGCAAGATACCGCGGCCGGCCGGTGATCTTCTCCAGGGAACACGAAGTCGAAATCCGCAAGCTCAGCACCATTGAACACACATTGCGGCGGATCGATCTCGACGCAGAACTGTCGTTGCACTATCAGCCGATCGTCAATGTCGGAACGGCGCGGCTGGTCGGCTTCGAAGCGCTCGCGCGATGGCATAATCCCGAGCTCGGTGATGTCGCTCCCGACGTTTTCATTTCGGTCGCGGAGCGCACCGAATTGATCGGGACGATCACGCAGGTCCTGTTGCGCAAGGCGCTGGCCGCCGCCCACTCCTGGCCGGACGATATCTTCCTGTCCTTCAATCTGTCGATGCGCGACCTGATCTCGCAAGTCACCATCCTGCAGACCGTGGCCCTCATCGAAAGCAGCGGCATCGATCCTCGCCGCATCATCATCGAGGTCACCGAGACGGCGTTGATGCAGGATTACGAGCAGGTGCAGGATTCGCTCAGGATTTTGCGATCGATGGGATTGAAGGTGGCGCTCGACGATTTCGGATCGGGGCAGTCCAGCCTGTGTCCATCAATTGTCGCTGGACAAGATCAAGATCGATCGGGGTTTCATTCGCAATATCGCGACACAGGAGAACGCCCGCAACATCGTCAAGACGGTGATCGACCTGTGCCGCAACCTGAAATTCGACTGCGTGGTCGAAGGCGTGGAAACGGCAGAGCAGGTCGAGATCATCAACCGTCTCGGTTGCTCGACGATGCAGGGATACTTCTTTGCCAAGCCGATGCCGCAGAGCGAGGTCGAGACCTTCATCGCCAACTACCGCGTATCGGATCATCCGCGAATGGCCGCGGCCGGGTGAGTTCGATCAACGCCTGATGTCGCAGCTCCGTTGCCGTTCAGTACAGCGGGCTAGCACCGCAACATCATGGCGACAGCCTGTCATCGATCGCGCGGCCGTCGCAATGTCACCACGCCGTCACCCTTAATGTCGCCAAATTGACGGAACACTTATTCGTGGCCGGCACGGTGGTGCCCAGCCTCGCCTCGAACTGCTCAACGCTTGAACTGCTTAACGTCCGAAAACGCCGACCGGTTGTCGGCGCGCGATGCTTTGCGGCTAGATCGGTGAGACGCGGGCGAAGTCCAGTGCACGCCGGCGATCTAAATTATTCAGTTGTTACAGAGGAATGAAAGTTATGCGTCAAGCAACATCGAAGGCCGCGGCAGGTTCGAGCGCGAACCGCCGACCGGTGCTGTCACTCGCGGCGGGCATAGCCTTGCTCGCGGGCGTCACCACGGCTCACGCGCAGAGCACGGGCATCGCCGCCTGTGACGACTTCCTGACCAAATACGACGCCTGCGTCGTCTCCAAGGTCCCCGAGGCACAGCGCGCGATGTACAAGACGCAGATCGACCAGACGCGCAAGGCGTGGGTCGACATGGCCAAGAATCCGTCGGCGAAGGCGACCATGGAATCGACCTGCAAGCAGACCCTGGATGCGACGAAGGCCTCGCTCACGTCCTTTGGCTGCTCGTTCTGACCGGCGCCTGCGCCGCTGAAAAGGAGTGGCGCCGCGTGGGCGCCATTCCCTGGCGGTGGCCGGGGCGAGACGGGAGCGGTCCGACAATGCCGGCGAGGCACTCTTCCGGAACTTTGGCCGAAACGACGTGTGTAGCGCCGGCGTGGGATTCACAATCAAGCGGCGCGCCTTCGAGGCGCGGTCTGCAAACTTCTCTTTATGCCGATTAACTACTTGTTAACCATAACGCCCCAGCATTGCCCCTCTAAAGAGAGCCGCCACGGGCGTTAGTCCGAAGGCGCAATTGATCGTTCATCTTGGGGGCGAGCCGAGGCTCGTGGGGCTCCAAGGAGTAACGTCATGCCGTCACCTGGCGTAAAACACGAAGCAAGTTTGCTTTCTGAATTCGTTCCGGCGATTTTCGGCGCACTTGGTTTGGGTGTTCCGATTGCGGTTGCGATCATCTGGATTTGTTCCTGATCGGTGCCCGCTTGTTTTCTGACGGCGCTCGTCTGTGAGGGGCGTGGCGGACCACGATCCATGGCGCTGTTCGTTCGCGGCGTTCCCATGCTGCCGCAGCACTGCGCGTGGCCCTCAAGTCGCGGACGCGATCATTCCGACCCTCATATCCTTGGCGAGATATACGCATGCGTCGTCGGCAAACACGCTGCCGTTTGCAATGCCAACAGCCAGTTTGCCGCGCCTTACCTGGCGCATACTGACCTCGTAGCGCACGCGCTTGATGTCTGGCTTGATGTCTCCCCGGAACTTGACCTCGCCGACGCCGACGGCGCGGCCCTTTCCCGGTGAACCCGACCAGCCAAGCCAATAGCCGACGATCTGCCACATGGCATCCAGACCCAGACATCCCGGCATCACGGGATCGCCGAGAAAGTGACAGTCAAAAAACCAGAGGCGAGGGGTGATATCCAGCTCAGCGATGACGTGACCCTTGCCGAATTCGCCGCCGTCCAGGCTGATTTCGGTGATGCGGTCTATCATCAGCATGGGCGGTGCCGGCAGCTGGGCATTGCCCGGGCCGAAATAGCCGCCTTCGCTGGATTTGAGCAGATCCTCCTTTGTGTAGGACGATTGCGCAGTGTGAAAGTCGCGAGGGTTGGACAAGACAAACTCCTTCGGTGTTTGGCTGGCGGTTGCGCGACGTCAGGCGACTTTGTCGCGACCGTTTTTTTCGATGCCGGCGCCGGCAGTCAGGCGCAGGGCTCCGGCCATGAAGGCCCAGATTTCGTCCGTGAGTTTCTCCGGATCGGGTCGTTGTTCGCTCATCAGGGCAGCGAGAAGGGCCTGGCGAATTCCGCCGATCATCAGCGCAATGGTGAGATGGGGATCGATGTGATCGGGAACGAAGCCGTCGCGCTGCGCCGCCTCGATCATGCGTGCGCCACCAGCGAGCTGTTTGTTGGTGAAAGCCCGCTCGACATCGAGGACTTCGGGCGCCCGGCTCAAGGCGCCGATGACAAGGGGAGCGAAGGGGTGGTCGTAGTGGAAGGCGATATAGGATGCTATTCGCCGTCTCTCTCTCTGTCCGCCCAGCTTTCCGAGGGCCTGCACACGTCGTTGAAAACCTCTTCATCGATGCGGCTATAGAACGCTTCAACAACGGTAGCGATCAGACCTGCCTTCGATCCGAAGTGGTGATAGGCCAGCCCGACCGAAACCCGCGCCCGCTTCGCGACGGCCTGCATTTCCAGATGCCCGTGACTCTGGATGAGCTCCTTTTCGGCCGCTCGGATTAATCTCTCTCGTGTCGTGATCGTTGCGGTCATGCTCGATCCGGGCGGTGAATTGAATTCAATTCAATCTCGTTGCGAGCCGGGATTCAAGTCAAAAGTTTCCTGGAGACCATGACGTGTCCCGGTGATGCGCACGCTTTGGAGCCTGAGCGACCTAACTTGACGCAACGTTTTGCGAGGACTTTGCCGGAAGCAAAACCAGAGCGGCGACCATCGCGACCAGCGCGGCGAATGCCGCCAGGGTGAATGGTGTAGCAAACGCCACTGCCGCTTCGGTCGTCCCCAGCGTCGCTCCTAACGCGGCAATGCTGATGGCAAAGCCGGATTGGCGCACGATCATTGTCACAGCCGAGGCCATGCCGGCCTGCGTGGGCGGTGCGAGCGCCAAAACGACGTTCCCTATCTGCGGATTCGCCAGCGCGGCTCCGACGCCAATCGTCAGCATTCCGGCGATCGTTGCTGCAAGGCGCATCGCAGGGCTGGCGGAGAGGGTGGCCAACACCAGAAACAGGTCTCCTATGGCGAGGATGCCGAACGCAACGATGAAGAAACGCCGCCATCCCCATCGTGTCACAAAGCGGCCGCCTGACAGCGGCACCAGCAGCATCGGCAGTGTCGCCGCCAGCAGCGCTACCCCGGCCACTTCGATGCTCACGAGCAGCCCGGCGCTCAGGAACAGGGGCAAATAGACCAGCACGGCCCAGTAACCAAACTGGATGGCGGTCAACAACGCGCCGACCCCTGTCATCGCCGACGTTGCGAACACCCGGGGATCAAGCACCGGACGCGGACTGCGCCATTGCTGCAAGACGAACACGAACGCCGCCGCAGCGCTGGCGACGAGGCAGCCGGCTCTTAACGCCAATGACGCGTCGCGTCGCAAGAGTGCATCGATTGCCAGGCCCAGCGATATCGTCAGCAGCGCGACACCCAGAGGGTCGAGTGGACGCCCGTTCGGGTCATTCGTCTCGGCAACGACCCGTGGCACGGCGAGAGCCAGCGCCAGGCAGAACGGGACGTTGGCGTAAAAGATCCAACGCCAACCAACCCACGAGGCGAGCAAGCCGCCCAAGGTCGGGCCCAAGGCCATGGCAACACCGGAAATCACGCCGATGATGCCGAACGCCCGCGCCCGCTGACCATAGTCTGGAAACGCACCGGCGACGAGTGCAATTGCACCCGTGACCATGAAGGCTGCACCGACCCCCTGCACGACCCGCGCAGTCAGGAGCAGCGGGCCGCTGGTCGCCAAGCCACAGGCGATTGAAGCCATGAGAAACACGGCATTGCCGGCCAACATGGCGCGGCGGCGACCGAAGCGATCTGCAAGCGCGCCTGATGCAAGGAGAGCGCCCGTGAAGGCAAGGCTGTACGCGTCGATGACCCAGGCGGCACCGGCGACGGCAAAGCCAAGGTCCTTGGCGATGGCGGGCATGGCGACCACGACCGCCGTCACGTCGAACAGCGTCAGGAACGTGCCGAGACCAAGCGCGAGCGTGATCAGGTTCGATCGCCCTTGCGCTACCTCGGATGCGCGATTGTGTATGCCGTCCCCCTTATGGCAGGGATCTAGGGTAGGTCAGAGATCAGCGGCCCGCTCGACTTCGGTGGCCGCCTCGGCCGTGGAAGTCTTCCATGCCGATAGCTTCGTATGCGCCAGTCCTACTGACAGCGTGGTGTCAGCAGGATTTGAAGCGACGCCTCGAGTCGTCCGAGTGTCCGGTCGGCGGTGGACCGAGGGCAAGCGGCTACCGCCGCAGACCATCTGCGGGCCACGGTGGAACGGTCGACACTGCCAAGGCTCCAGGTCAGTTTGTCATACGGAAGGCCTGATCAGCCGTACGGGCCGACTGATCCCGATCGAGGGCGTCGAAACCTTGTCGACCGCCGCCTTTTCCAATTCGATGCCGGGCAACTTCAGCTTGAGCAGCTGTGGCAGATAGGCAGCCGCAATCATGAACAAAAGTGAGGTGAAGGTAAGCCAGAAGTAGGCCCATTGGTCTTTGACCAAAGCATGTTCTGGGGACTTGCCGAACAACGAGCAGATGAAGGCCAGCTGCGCAAATAAGAATACGAGCACGCTCAAACAAAAGATGATGGTGGGGCCCAGCACCTCCACCAAAAACTCACCCCTGCGCTGGCGCTTGCGCTTGTTGATCTTCTCAATCGCCGCACGCGCTTTGCTGTCGTGGGGATCCGCCTCGTTGCATTTCCGAAAGTCGTATGATGCGACCTTGAGCGACGCGATCAACGTGTTCGGGGACGCACCGGCCTCGTAGGATTTCGTCCGGGCGTATCCGCGCGTATAGTATATTTTTGCGAGGTCGCTGTTCGACAAACGTTTTGAGCCCGATTCCTGGTTTCTGCCATACTTGAGGGCATTCGTGAGAAATTGCACAGCTATTTCGTATTGATCCGGATCGCCATCGTCCGCGAGTTCGATACAGACTTGCGCTGCCCCGCGCAATGCATCGATATTTCCCGGCGCGAACTTCAACACCTGCTCGAACTGAGCCTGGGCACTCTCGAATTGTTTCCATAGCAATAGCGCGTTTCCGAGATTGCTTTGCAAGGTCAAATCCCCCGGCTTTACTAGAAGTGCCTGCCGGAAGTGTTTCACGGCTTCGGAGTGCTCCCCGTTGTGGTAGCAGGCAAGGCCCCGCATCTCGGTTACTTGCGCGTGCTTCAACCTGGATCCGCGGCAGACCGACTCGGCGAGATCGAGCTGTTCCCTGGCCTCCGTCCAATCACAGGATTCGAGGTAAAGGGCTGCCAGGGTGAGGTGGGTCTGGAGTTCTGTGCCCTTGCCAAGTTGACGCTTAAGCAACTCACTCGCCCGAGGCATCAGGTAGTTCAATCGAGCATGGATTTCAGCAGGCTTCTTCGCATCCGACTTTGCCCATCTCTGGTTGAGAATGGCGCGTCCCGCCCATGCATCCGCGTTGTCGTTCTGATGTTCTAGAACCCGCTTATATAATTTGTCGGATTCCTCGTAGGACTCATTCTCTCCCAACGCGGCGGCAAAATAGACCGCTCTCTGCAAGCGTTCCGCGCCGCGCAGCTCGCCGTCGAGCAGGCGCTCATAGCATTGCCGCACCGACCGCCATTCCTTCCAACTTTCCTCATAACGACCAAGCCGGAACAACAAGTTTGACTTGGCATGACGCGGCAGCGGGTCGTCCTGGTCGAGCACAGATGCCTTATCGAATTGCGCGATCGCATCCTGGTATTGGCCGAGATCGGCGAGGCTGAGGCCGTAAAAGTAAACCGCCTGCGCATCGCCCTTGCTGATGTCCTGGGCGCAATCGAATTTTGTCTTCGCGTCCTCGAATTTCTCCTGCTCGCGAAGGGCCAATCCCCAATTCAACAAGGCATATTTCCGATCCTTGGACCCCTTCTTCTGCCACAGCTCGTCCGCCTGGCGGTATTGCTCGATCGCGTCGTCAAAGCGCCCCTGCGTCGCGCGCACCAAGCCAAAACTGTTGTAGGCGTCGGGGAACTCCGGATCGATGCCGATGGCCTGCTGGTACTTCTCGGCCGCCTGATCGTAGTGCTCCTGCGCACTCAGGGCCCATGCCCAACATAGCAAGGCATATTTCCGGCCCTTGGATTCCTTCTTCTGCCATAGCTCGTCCGCCTGGCGGTATTGCTCGATCGCGTCGTCAAAGTGCTCCTGCACCGCGCGCACCAAGCCAAACCGTATGTGGCCCCACGGGCCTTGCGGATCGAGGTCGATGGCCTCTCGGCACTTCTCGGCGGCCTGTTCATGGTGCTTCTGCGCGCTCAGGGCGTTCGCCCAGCTCCAGAGAGCGCGCTTACGGTCCTTGGATTCCTGCTTCTGCCACAGCTCGTCCGCCTGGCGGTATAGCTCGATCGCGTCGTCAAAGCGCTCCTGCGCCGCGCGCACCAAGCCAAAGCTGTTGTAGGCGTCGGGGAATTCCGGATCGATGCCGATGGCCTGCTGGCACTTCTCGGCGGCCTGTTCGTAGTGATCTTGCTCGCGAAGTGCGTCCGCCCAGTTGCACAGAGCGCGCTTACGGTCCTTGGATTCCTTCTTCTGCCACAACTCGTCCGCCCGGCGGTATAGCTCGATCGCGTCGTCAAAGCGCTCCTGCACCGCGCGCACCAAGCCAAAATTGTTGTAGGCGTCGGGGAATTCCGGATCGATGCCGATGGCCTGCTGGCACTTCTCGGCCGCCTGATCGTAGTGCTCCTGTAGGCGCAGGGCGTCCGCCCAGTTGCACAGAGCGCGCTTACGGTCTTTGGATTCCTGCTTCTGCCACAGCTCGTCCGCCCGGCGGTATAGCTCGATCGCGTCGTCAAAGCGCTCCTCGTCCGCGCGCACCAAGCCAAAGCTGTTGTAGGCGTCGGGGAATTCCGGATCGATGCCGATGGCCTGCTGGCATTTCTCGGCCGCCTGATCGTAATGTTCCTGTAGGCGCAGGGCGTCCGCCCAATTGCACAGAGTGCGCTTACGGTCCTTGGATTCCTTCTCCTGCCACAACGCGTTCGCCCGGCGGTATAGCTCGATCGCTTCGTCAAAGCGCCCCTGCGCCGCGCGCACCAAGCCAAAGCTGTTGTAGGCGTCGGGGAATTCTGGATCGATGCCGATGGCCTGCAGGCACTTCTCGGCTGCCTTATCGTAGTGCTCCTGTAGGCGCAGGGCGTCCGCCCAGTTGCACAGAGCGCGCTTACGGTCCTTGGACTTCTTCTTTTGCCAAAGCTCGTCTGCCTGGCGATATTCTTCGATTGCGTCGTCAAAGCGCTCCTGGTCCGCGAGCACGCGGCCACGGTTGTTGTGCGCACTTGCCTCGTTCAGATCGTCGGCCACGGATAGTGCCCTGCGATGGCTTCCGTAGCTTAACCCAAATTTCAACCGGAGGCAGCCCTTGTCGTATGGACAACCCTGTCGTGCAGCGTGTTATCGCGCCGCGGCAGCTCGCGCGGCCGTCGAGCCCAGAAGGGTGACAGTTCATTCCGGAGACATAGGTTCCACAATGCCCTGGCAGGGGTGTTACCCTATGGATGAACGGCTGAAGTTCATTGCCCGCTTACCGAACTGGCGCGCTCGGAAGGATTCGAACCTCCGACCCTCGGAATCGAAATCCGATGCTCTATCCAGCTGAGCTACGAGCGCGTGCGGTCTGCCGATTATCAGACTTGGCCCGGCAGGGCCAGCAGCGGAATGTCAGTAGCAGGGATGCCGCCGTCGGTCCTGGCCGATATAGGCAGCCGCGCTCTGGCGGCAGAGGATGGTGGAGGGACCGTCGTAATAAGCGAAGGTGCCGGGCTGCAGGCCGGGGCCGTAATTGTGCAGATAGCTGATCGGGTAGGGCAGGCCCCAATGGTGCAGGTGGTGCCGATTATGGCGGGCGTCTGCCAGGTTTGGGGCGAGGGCCGCAGTGGCGAGGAGGGCGGCGGCAACGAAAAACTTCGTTTTGGTCATTTTGATTCTCCGGAAGTCCCACTGAAAGAGTAGCGAATTCGGGCTGAGCGGATAGCCGTTCGTGCGAAGAAAGCGCGTTAAAACAACATGATAGGCGCTGAACCTCTGATTCGACCGAAGCTTCCGCCCCTGACATTTTCGCCGATCTGATTTGGCATTCTAGGAGAAACGGGTAGAAAAGCTGCGGAAAACCACGCTAACGCGCCCATTTTTGGCCTCAAGGGATGCTTAACGAATTCCCAACACAGTCCGGCCAGAATTTTGCTGTCCGGTTCTGACTCTACGGGCCGACCTATCCCGCGTCTCACAAAGGCTATCCGGTTCCCGATCGACCCATGCGCATCACGTCTCTTGCCCTGCTGTCCCTGTCAGTGCTGGTCGCGAGCCCGGCGCGCGCCGACCTGCATATTAGGCGCGATCACGGCGGGTATGTCGAGGAGTACAAGACCAAGTACAAGCGCATCCGCGACCGCAAGGAGCGCGTGATCATCGACGGCATCTGCAATTCGGCTTGCACGCTGGTGTTCGGCATCGTGCCGATGAACAAGATCTGCGTCACGCCGAAGGCCAGCGTCGGTTTCCACCAGGCCTATTACGACAAGGCCTTCACCTTCGGCATCAAGGTCACGAGTGCGGAGGGGACGTCGGACCTGATGTCCTATTATCCGAACTCCGTGAAGGACTGGATCCGCAGGAATGGCGGGCTCACCACCGAGATGAAGAAGATCAAGAACGGTGGCGAGCTCTGGAAGATCGTCGATCCCTGTCCGGAAGAGTGGTAGTGCGCGACGCAATCGCGTTGCGTTGAACTGAGCGCCCCACCCACCATTGTCGTCACCCGCCTTGTGCGCAATTGCGCACTGGGGCGGGTGACCCAGTATTCCAGAGACGCTCGCGATTCATCGAGAAGCCGCAGCGTACTGGATACCCCGCTTTCGCGGGGTATGACGTCTGCGGAAAGCGTGATCTCCTAGAACGTCACCACGCCACGGATCGACTCGCCGCGCTTCATCAGCTCGAACGCGTTGTTGATCTCGGCAAGCGGCATCACATGCGTGATCATCGGGTCGATCTGGATCTTGCCCTGCATGTACCAGTCGACGATTTTCGGCACGTCGGTTCGACCACGCGCGCCGCCGAAGGCGGTGCCTTTCCAGACCCGGCCGGTCACCAGCTGGAACGGCCGCGTCGAAATCTCGGCGCCCGCCGGCGCCACGCCGATCACGATCGACTGGCCCCAGCCGCGGTGGCAGGCTTCCAGCGCCTGTCGCATCACCGTGACGTTGCCGGTGCAGTCGAAGGTGTAGTCGGCGCCGATGATCGTGTCGGCGCCGGCGAGCCGCAGAACCTGCAGCACGTTGAGCCCGATGCCGCCAAGCCCGAACACGATCGCCTTCGCGCCTTGCTCGACCTTCGCAGTGTTGATGACCGCGCCGATGCCGGTCGTGACGCCGCAGCCGATGTAGCAGACCTTGTCGAACGGCGCGCCTTCGCGGATTTTCGCCACCGCGATCTCCGGCAGCACGGGTGTAATTCGCAAACGTCGACGTACCCATGTAGTGATGAACAGGCTTGCCGCCGATCGAGAAGCGCGAGGTGCAGTCGCCCGGCGCGATCAGTTCTTGCCGCATAGCCTATGATCGGGCAACAGGGACGCCAAATGACTGGCGATTTTGAAAAAATTGCCGCGCGCGCGGCGCCGGCGATCTTTGTCGTGCTCTGGAGCACGGGCTTCATCGGCACCAAATATGTGCTTGATAGCGCCGAGCCGCTGACCTATCTCGCGATCCGCATGGCCTTCGTCGTGGGACTGATGGCGATCATCGTGGCTGTGGCGCGGCCACGCTGGCCGGATCGCATCGGCATCGCACACAGCGCCGTCGCCGGCATTCTGGTGCATGGAATCTATCTCGGCGGCACGGCGATCGCGATCGCGCATTCGATTCCGGCGGGGCTCTCGGCCTTGATTCCCGGCCTGCAGCCGATCCTCACCTCGACGATTGCGAGCCGCTGGCTCGGCGAACGCGTCACGCCGCTGCAATGGGGCGGATTGCTGCTCGGGCTCGCCGGCGTCGTGCTGATCCTGCACGACAGGCCGATGGGCGGGGAGGCGGGCTGGGGATGGCTCGCCTCGGCCGTATCGCTGGTCAGCATCACGCTCGGCACGCTCTACCAGCGCCGCTACTGCGGTGCGATCGACTGGCGCTCCGGCAATCTCGTGCAATACGTCGCGGTGACGATTTTCTTCGGCCTCGGCGCATGGCTGTTCGAGACCAATGTGGTGCACTGGACCACCGAGTTCATGCTGGCGCTGGCCTGGCTTGCCGTGGTGCTGTCGATCGGATCGATCGGGCTCTTGTACTGGCTGATCCGCCGCTCGGCCGCGACGTCGGTGGCGAGCCTGTTCTATCTGGTCCCGGCGGTGACGTCCTTGATGGCGTATGTGCTGTTCGGCGAGAAGCTCGACGCGGTTTCGATTGTTGGCATGATCGCCTGTGCTGCAGCGGTGCTGCTGGTCAACCGCCGCTCAGTTTGAAGTAGAGCGCTCGGCCTTCATGCACGTATAAATTTCATTAATCTTCTCAGTATTTTCCCTGGGTTGTGCCCATTAAGGCGATCGTAAGCAAAACGGGTCAGATTGGGCCCGATTTTGGGGGATTTCTCGTTATGACCACGCGATCCATTGGAAAGTTTCTGCCGGCGCTGAAGCTGCGGCTCGGCACCAAGGCCGTCATCTCGGCCATCCTGCTGATTGCGGTAAACACCGGGCTGGTGGTGGGGGCGGCCCATTGGTCGCTGACCAACGAATTCGGTGACCGGGCGCTGCGGGACATCGAGGTCAATCTGCGCACGCTGGGCCTGGCGTTTGCCGAGACCTACAGCGACGCCAAGATCACCATCAAGGACGGGGCCGTCGCCCGCGCCGAAATAGCCAAGATGCCCGAGTTTAAGGACCACGCGATCGTCGATCGCGCCGTGGGCTATACCGGCGGCAACGCGACCCTGTTCGTCTATGACGACGCCAGCAACCAGTTCGTCCGCCGCACCACCAACGTCAAGAAGGAGAACGGCGACCGCGCCGTCGGCACCCAGCTCGCCCCCGACCACCCGGGGCAGGCGGTCGTGCGTCGCGGCGAGGCCTATAAGGGGCCGGCGACGCTGTTCGGCAAGACGTTCATGACGGCGTACTATCCGATCGTGAATTCGGGGAAGGTGGTCGGCCTTCTCTATGTCGGCATTCCCATGGCTCACTACGAGACCATGCTGTCGCATGCCATCCAGAACATGGCGATCGCCGCCGGCATCGCGACGCTGCTCGTGATGATGCTCACCATGGTGCTGGTGCGGCGGGTGACCAAGCCGCTGACGTCGGTTGCGGCTTCGCTCACCGCCATCGCCAACGGCAACGCCGATGTCGAGATCAACTGCGACGATCGGATGGACGAGATCGGCGAGATTGCGCGTACTCTTGCTGTCTTCAAGAACAATTCGGTCGAGCGCCGCCGGATGCGCGACGAGCAGACCGCGGCTGCCGCTGCAGCCGCCGAGCATCGCAAGACCGAACTGCGCGGATTCGTCGACGAGTTCCAGACCAGCGTCGGCAGCATCCTCGACAAGGTGCTGAGCTCCTCCAGCGAATTCGAGCGCGTCGCGCGGCAGCTCACCGAGACCGCGCGGACCACCGCCGGGCTGTCGGGCAAGTCGGCGGGCGCTTCGGAAACCGCCTCCGAACATGTCCGCACCGCGGCGACCGCCTCGGACGAACTTTCCAGCTCGATCGCCGAAATCACCCGCCGGGTCCAGGAATCGAACGGGATCGCGGCAGATGCCGTTAAGCAGGCGGTCGCCACCGACCAGCGTATCAACGAATTGTCGGAAGCCGGCGCGCGGATCGGCGACGTGGTGAAATTGATCACCTCGATTGCCGAGCAGACCAATCTGCTGGCGCTCAACGCCACCATCGAGGCGGCGCGGGCAGGTGACGCCGGCCGCGGCTTTGCCGTGGTGGCGCAGGAGGTCAAGAGCCTCGCCGGCCAGACTGCGAAGGCGACCGAGGAGATCTCCAGCCAGATCGGCAACATGCAGCTTGCGACCGAAGAGTCGGTCAGCGCCATCAAGGCGATTGGCCAGACCATCGAACGCATCAGCGATATCGCCACCTCGATCTCGGCGGCCGTCGAGCAGCAGCGCGGCGCGACCCAGAACATCGCCCAGAGCGTTCGCGCAGCGGCAAGTGGAACGGCTGACGTCGCGGCCAACATCCGCAACGCGGCGCAAGGCGCCGACGAGACCGGCGAGACCTCGAGCCGGATGTTTGCTTCCGCGCAGAATCTGTCGAACGAAAGCCTGCAGCTGAAGGCCGAGGTCGAAAAATTCCTCGACCGCGTCCGCGCCGCCTGATCGGAGCATCACGGCGGCGGAGCCCGCCGCCCGTGAAACCGGAAGCCTCCGGATTCGTAGTTTGCCTATACTGCGAATGATTGCCCCTCGTTCCCGGGCTGGAGGGCTTTGCGTGAACCGATACGCCGCGCTCTATCTGGTGACGCTGTTCGTCATCGTTCCCCTTGATTTCCTGTTCCTTGGCGTCGTCGCCAAGGACTTCTTCACCTCCCAGGTCGGCAACATGCTGGGCGAGATCAAGCTCGCTCCCGCGATCCTGTTCTATCTGCTCTACGTCGCCGGCATCGTGATCTTCGTTAGCGGCGGGGCAGGGGCGAACTGGCAATCGACGCTGCTCTATGGCGCGCTGTTCGGGTTCTTTTGCTATGCGACCTTCGATCTCACGTCGTTGGCGCTGCTCAAGCATTGGAGCTGGCAGGTTGCGATCGTCGACATCAGCTGGGGCGCGTTCGTGACGGCGATCTCATCGACCGCCGGACTGCTCGTTGCGAATTGGCTGGTGGCAAAGGGATGAATCGTAGGGTGGGCAAAGCGAAGCGTGCCCACCACTACTTGCGTCGCTGTTGATGGTGGGCACGCTGCGCTTTGCCCACCCTACGAAGCTACGATAACTCGCTCGAGATCCCGGGTCTGGTGCTAACGCACCATCCCGGGATGACGGTTTCGATTGCATAGCAATCGCAACCGTCACTTCGGCTGCGGCACGATGCGGATGTAGGGCTTCGGCGCCTTCCAGCCTGCCGGATAGATCGTCTTCGCTTCGTCGTCGCTAACCGAACCCGCGATGATGACGTCCTCGCCCTGCTTCCAGTCGGCCGGCGTCGCGACGCGATGCTTGGCCGTCATCTGCAAGGAGTCGATGACGCGCAGGATTTCCGCGAAATTGCGGCCCGTGGTCATCGGATAGACCAGCACCAGCTTGATCTTCTTGTCCGGCCCGATGATGAACACGTTGCGGACGGTCTGGTTGTCGGCGGGCGTGCGCGTGAGCGGATCGCCCGAGGTTGAGGCCGGCAGCATGTCGTAGAGCTTGGAGACGTTGAAATCGATGTCGCCGATCATCGGGTAGTTCGGCGCCGCGCCTTGCGTCTCCTTGATGTCCTCGGACCATTTCGAGTGCCGGTCGACGGGATCGACGCTCAAGCCCATCAGCTTGACGCCGCGCTTGTCGAATTCCGGCTTCAACTTTGCGAGAGCGCCGAGTTCGGTGGTGCAAACCGGCGTGAAGTCCTTCGGGTGCGAGAACAAAAGCGCCCAGCTGTTGCCGATCCAGTCGTGGAAATTCACTTTTCCTTCGGTGGTCTGGGCTTCGAAATCGGGGGCGACTGCGCCAATCTGGAGTGCCATGATACGACCTCATCTTATTCTAGTTACAGGAAAATTCGTCTTTGGGATTATAGAAGTCTGAAGCGGTTAAGTGAACCGGTTAGCGCAAAAGGTGAGATCCTTCTCCGCATGCCCGGAACTCCTAGCATCTTCTTTTGATCTGCGCCTCTGCGACGAAAAGAACCGGCTTGCTCCAGCATTCATCCGGGTTGGATCAGGCTCTGGAGCTATGTTTTTGTTTGATCGCAGTCTTTTCAAAGCTGTTCCACTTTTCTGCCCTCGCTCGGTGCCCCGATATTGCCTTTTATCGCCCGCATCACGCCGGGCCGTTTTGCACCCGGGAGTGCTTGGTCCCTGAACCGTGACCGACCTCACAGCGACCAATTGGCAACCATCTAAGAATCTCGGAATGCGAGTTTCGATTCGTTAACCGCTCGTTCATGCCCCGTATGGAAATGCTGGACCGAAATAGAAATTGAGAAGTGCAATTATGTCTACCGCGACTGCCAAGACCGCTGACAAGGCTGCTGAGGCCTCCGAAGTTCCCCAACCTTCCTGCCGCAAGACTGCGGCCCACGCGCTCACGATTGTGCGCGACGGCGTGATCACCGGCGAGGGGCCGACGACCAAGGGGCGTATCCATTTCTCCCGCGCGCTCGATGCCGACGACGCCGCCTGGTGCGAGCGCATCCTGACCGTGAGCGCGGTCGAGCATCAGGCCGTGAGCCGCGCCGAAGTCGAGGCGCTGTTTGAAATCAGCGATGCCGCCGCCGAGCGTACCGACGACGGACGTTTCGACGACCTCCTGGCCAAGGCGGTTGCCCACCATGCAGCCTCCGAGTCCGGCCTGCCGGTGCCGCCGCGCACGGTTGCGCTGTCGCCCGATACCGACATCGAGAGCTGGGCGCCGACGCAGGCCGCCAAGATCGACACCAAGGTGCTGGAATGGCTTGCCAGCCAGATGCGCGGCAAGCGCCGCATCAACCACCGCCTCATGGCACTGGTCGCAACCCTGATCGGCGTAGCCGCTCTGCCGCTCGCGCAACTGCCGGGCATGCTGGATATGGGGATGCTGTAGGTTCATCTGCGGATCATTGAATTCCAGGCGGCGGGGGTTACTTCCCGCCGCTTTTGTTTTTGAAGGTCTTGCGTCCTCCTCCACTGTTATCCTCCGCGCATGCGGGGGATCCAGTACGCCGCGGCCTATCGGTTCAATCGCTATGGCCTCTGGAATACTGGGTCACCCGCCTTCGCGGGTGATGACAGGTGAGTATGTGTCGGCGATCTCGCGGCGCAATTCGCCCGAGGCTTGCCAGAAACTTCCCGCCCTCTCGAAATAGAGGGCGCAGGGAAGACCGGGTGCGCGCTGCACCCGCGGTCTCGCGTGCATTTGCACACAAAGAATGCGCACACGAGCATACAGGTTCAGCGGAAACACTCCGGCCTTCCCTGCGCAATGGCTTTACGGCTTACTTCGTGCTCTCCCCGGTGAACGGCTTTCTTGCCACCGTCGCTGCTCAAAAATGAATCTGCGCAACTTGACGCCAGCACCGCGGCGCCAGAACCACACGACTTCGCCGTACGCGTCAGGCGCGTACGTCTATCGCGCCATCTGCGTCCATCGCATCTCACCGCACGTTCGTGACGATGGCCAACGCCCCTCATCTGCCGTGAGACGCGCGGAGTTATGCCGGTGATTTGGCCTGCAAGTTAAGCGGAATATTTTTGCAGAGGGGGCTGGACAGGTTTTTGGTGATTTGCCCGACAAGTGGTTTTTGTCACACCGTTGCCTCGCAATGACGGTGAAAGGCCGCAGTTCGTAGGGTGGGCAAAGCGCAGCGTGCCCACCATCGGAGTAGCGGCGCAAAAATGGTGGGCACGGCGCTATGCGCCTTTGCCCACCCTACGAGCTGGCGGGGTAGTTCGTGCAAATTTGGCTGGAAAGTTCTTGGCGTCCGGGGGTTTAATTCCCGCTCCGGGATCCCCATATAGACCCCATGGCACAATGGAAATCATCGACCACGCGGCAACCACCGATGACGAAGGATGAGTTGCGCTTGATGCTGGCCGAAGCGGTCCGCAACACGCAGCCAATCGCGGATCACGGGCCGAAAGGCTCCCCAAAGGCCGAGGACGATCAGCGCTAGCTGGCCGCCAGCGGCCCGCCGCTCATTCGCAAGCCTAAAAACGGAATAAGGCGCGGCGGCTGATGCTGATCCCGACGGCTTGGCCCAATCGGACGTTCACAAAGGAATAGCGATGCGGATAGCTGCCAGGCCCACCGAACAGGAGATCATCGAGGGCCCGCAAGCGGTATCCTTTCAGATCGCGAACGGGAACGCGCGGCAGTGCTGCATTCTGCAAACCGAGTTGCCGACGAAGGCGCTGGCGCAAAAATATCTTCTCGCAAATTGGCCTGTTATCGAAAAGATGGCGCGCGACGCGCTCGCGGCGGGAAATCTCGAAGACGGCCAGATCAAACTCGTGGCCTGAGCCGTTCATTGGCCTGAGCCGTTCATCATCAACGCCAGTTTTGGATTGCAGGACCAGTCATGCTGAAAGATCGCGAGAATATCCTGAATGCGCTCCGCGAGAAACCGCAAAAGGCCTATCAACTCATGCGGCGTGCCAATCTCGCGAATGAGGAAGCCTGCCAATCCCTGCTTCTGAAGATGCGCGACGAAGGCCTGGTGAAATTCGACATCCACAAGGGGCTATGGCTCATCGGATAGTCAGAGGCTCATCGGATAGTCAGATACATACGGCGGGGTTATCTCCCCGCCGTTTTCTGTTTCCGCTTCCAGCACGTGTAGCCCGCATGAGCCACCGGGTCGCGCGAATGCGCGCCCGATGACAGGCTCCGCGACATGCGTGGGGCGCCTGGCGAAGAGTCCCGGATGTCGCTGCGGTCACCTTTTTGTCGCCCAGATGGTTCTGCACCGCCATGCGCACGGTCTCCGGTTTTAGCATCCGGCCATTGCTGGAACCTGCCTCAAGGGCGGCGCGCGGCGGCAGGCAGTCAAAACCCGATATTCCCGGGCGCATCCATGGAAACATTGCAGCCTGAGGCCGTTCTCATCGGCAGGAGGCCGCAATGAGCAAATTTCACGAGAGAGCCGAGGCCCAGACAAAGCAGCTCATCGGGCAAATGCTCGGTGATGAGCTTCTGGTCCAGGAAGGCAAGAAACAGCAACGGGAAGCGACCGAACCTGGATCGTCCGACGGTGGCCATGACCAGGGCATCGTCCGCGACGAGCGTGGACAGGAGCAGCCTGCCGATAAGGAGCGCGCCCAGCGCGTGAGCAGGGTGGACAGAGGTGGAGACCCACCCGGGAAGAAAGTCTAGCTCACCTTCGCTTGCGAAGGCCGTCGAATTAGGTGCGTTGGGATAAAGACTCTCACGGCGCCGAGTTGGTGCGGGATCGAACTCTCTGGGAGAATTTTCATGGACCTGAATTGCAAGAACCCCGCCACCTCTGGTTTCGAACAGTCATGAAAAGCAAAATCGTCGCCGCCGAACAGGGCGCGCAGATCCACGTCGTGGTTCTGGAATCGGGCGAGGAGGCATTCGCCGCGCTCACCCGGTTCGTCAGGGACAAGGAAATTTCAGCCGCATCGCTGACCGCGATCGGCGCCTTCGAGCGGGCGACGGTCGGGTGGTTCGACATCGCCTCGAAAAGTTACAGAAAGATCGAAGTCGGCGAACAATGCGAGGTCCTCAGTGCGATCGGGGACGTTGCCGTCGGTGATGATGGCAAGCCAACCCTTCATGTCCACGCCGTGCTCGGCCTTTCCGATGGTTCTACACGCGGCGGCCATCTGCTGGCGGGCACGGTCAGGCCGACGCTGGAAGTGGTTCTGACCGAAGTCCCGGCGATGCTTCGACGAAAGAAGAGGGCGGACCTTGGGATCGCGCTGATCGATCTTGAAGGTGCGCGAGGCTGACCGTCGAGCCGCGAACTCGACAAGCTCCTGTCGGCCTTCGAAAACATCAGGACGAAACGGAGGATCAGATCGAAAGGCTGGAAGAGACATTCGAGTGGCGGGCTGTCTTACGCCGGCGGAGACGGCAGCAGCCCGCAGATGCAGATGATGTCATTTCTGTCCAGACTGCCACTTAAGAAAGTCGTTGTAAGCCTTGGCCGCATCCTGGGAAGAGACGTTTTCATTGCCGTGTTTCTGGACGAGAAACTTGCGAAATTCTTCGGCCGTTGCAGCGGTCGAGCCCGGTTGCGGTGCCGCCGCCGGCGGGGCTTTGTCCAGCCAGTCCTGAGCGGGCTTGAAACGTTCCAGTCCGGCGACGTTGATCGATAATACGGTGTCTTTCCATTTCGGATGACGTGGGGGCTGCTGTAACTGCCCGATCTTGCCGAACAACGCATCGACGAACCGCGCAACTCTCCGGTAGCGTTCGCTTTCAGGCGGCCAATTGTACACCATCAGCACGGTTGGAACGGCAAGGGCATAGACCTTGGTGTCTTTCGGCACGAGGTTTGGATATTCCTCGGACGAGAAAGACGACGGCAGATAGATATCCTGCAATGGCTTCGCGTAGGGAATCTCCAGCAGATGAAATTTCCCTGCCTCGTTCTCGATATTCTTGATGACCGGAGCGCCCTTCGAAACGCTCGCAATCCATGCGTCACGCTCGCCGTTGAGCAGCTTTTGCAGTCCGCCGGTGGGATCAGTCTGCCAGTCGATATCAGCCTCGATGCCCATGCGGCGGAAGATGATGCGCGCCGCCGGAAATCCGATGCTCCGTTCGGCGAATATCCTCTTTCCCTGGAGATCCTGCAGACTCCTGATCTCCTTCCGCGCCACGATGTGGATGTCGTTGTGGAACAGACGGGCGATGTAGCGGACACGCTTGGCAATGTCCGGAATGTTGTATTCGGTCTTCGCGAACTCCAGCGCGTCGTACGTGACGAAGCCCATGTCGATGTTCTTCAGACGGAGGATGTCGACGAGATTCTGGACCGCGCCCTTGCCGAGGATTGGCAGCACCCGGAGCTTGTCGCCATCGTCGAGCACCGAGGCCATGTCGGAGCCCATGATCGACATCGGGCCGCCGATCGGAGCCGTGATCACCGTGACGGTGCCGGCATTGAGAATATCTCGCTCGGGGAGTTCGTTGCCTTGGGCCGGGCCGCGCTGCTGCGCACTGGCAGCGCCAGCGAACAAGGCCCACAGCATGCAAATGGTAACGCCAAAGATCGCGCGCATGGAATGTCTCCCATCAGCAATTCAGTGGCAGCGAGGAAGGCTAAACGCCCAAATGATGGCTGAATTGCGGATCGCAACGGGCCGCAACAGGCGTGGCGGGCCCATGGCCAGCGCGATCGAGCCTTCGCGGAATGCCGACGACCTCTCCTCTGGGTTTACGTTCCTCCAGTTCACGATCTTGGGCTGATCGCGCTCGCGTCGGCTCTGCAGGCGGCATGAACAACGCTTTCGGCCGTGATCTCCATACAGTCGTCCTGCACGCTGACCCGCGGCCGAGGCGTCGCGCGCGGCTTAGGAACCATTCCGTTCAATCCGATGTTGTCCGCGCACCAACAATGGAGGACGTCATGGCTGAGAAAGACCTCAACGAACTATTTCTCGATACGCTCAAGGACATCTACTACGCCGAAAAGCAGATCCTGAAGGCGCTGCCGAAAATGGCGAAGGCCGCCAATTCGGACAAGCTGCGGGCCGCGTTCGAAAAGCATCATGATGAGACCGAGGGGCATGTCGAGCGCCTGGAACAGATATTCGAGCTGCTGGGCAAGGCCGCGCGCGGCAAGAAGTGCGATGCCATCGAGGGCATTCTCGATGAAGGCAAGGGGATCATGGAGGAGTACGCCGACACGCCCGCGCTCGACGCCGGCCTGCTGGCCGCTGCACAGGCGGTCGAGCATTACGAGATTTCACGCTACGGCACCCTGAAGGCCTGGGCGCTCAAGCTCAATAATTCGGAAGCCGCGAAGCTGCTCGACCAGACCCTGGCCGAAGAGAAGAAAACCGACGAAAGCCTGACCAAGCTTGCCGAGACCGCCGTCAACTATGAGGCCGCGGCATAGCTGCGTTAGCCGGCCGGCGGCGCTGATGGTTCTGCAATCCACTCCGTGATTTCGAGGCCGGCCCAGGTTGGCCATATCGGAAAGCGCCATCGTCGGCCCTTGCCGCAACCGAATAGAGAAAGCCCCGCCAACCCCGTTCAAGGGATTTTCGGCGGGGCTCGAGTTTGACGTTACGGGGGGAAGAAACGCCGGTACGGGAAAACCCGGGCCGTGCCCGATCGTTACCGTGCTCGCTTCGCCCCACGTTTCACCAATCGTGCCGAGGGCAGATATTGCGAGGAAGCGCCACGACAAAACGCTCGCCGAGGTAGTAGTTTTACGAGGTCGAACAAATATTTGCGCGAGCGACGCCAGCGTAAGCAAACGTTTAGCCGCTGTCCGTAAAATACCGGCATCAACTTTTGCATTAACCGCTGGTTAGTCATGCGCCTTCTGCCGATGAAAGAGCCGGACAGGTCCTGGCGGTCGATCAAGGGCCAATGGAAGAAGGACGCTGAAAGCGTCGGCGAGGACTTTTCGACCTTTTCGACGGGAAGCTTTGCGGCTTATGACGGCCTGACCAAGGACGGGGACAACCCCAACCTTTATTGCCTTTCTGACGGTGAACGGGTTCATGCGGCCTGCCAGGTCAGCCGCCTGATGATGAGCAAGTTTCCGAACCCCATTCTGCGTGCGCGCTTTATCCTGGTGTCGCCGATCTACGACCTGGGGATCGCAGACGCCGGCCAATACGCCCAGATGATGGTGGCGCTGTTCTCCGGCATCGTATGGCTGTCGCGGGATACGATGACCGCCAGCCACATCCGCTTCTTTCTGAAGAGCCCCGGGGATTCGCAGTTCTTCGCGCCGCTGCAGGCCGCGACAGAGCTGTCGCCGTTCTCGGAGTTCACGATCGACGGCGCGCTGATCGAATGCAGCCTCAAGGAAGCTGAACTGGCGGAAAGCGCCTGATTTCGCGGCCGCCTTAACCTCGCGATAACTCATTTTGCTAACGCCCTCTTGGGTTGTGTTCCCTACAACATGCGGCTGTGGGGGCGGCGGAAAATGCTGAACAATTCATCGCAAGACGTCATCGCGGGGAGCCGGCCGCTGTTCGGTGGCGGCGTGCCGTGGCGAATCCGGATGGGTGCCATCCAGTGGCTGATCCTGAGCGCTGCGGCGCTCGTGATCGCAATCGCGCTCGGGACCGGCTATTTCGCCCTGGAATATCGCGAGCGCGCGCTGGAGGTCGCCGAGCGCCAACTCAACAATACGGCGCTGTTGCTGTCGCGGCACTTTGACCAGCGGCTGAGCGACCTGCAGCATGTGCACGACGATGTCCTGGCTGCCATGCGGGCCGACGGCGTCGATACTGCCGATCAGTTCGAGACGAAGATGTCGACATTGGCCGCGCACGAAATGCTGCGCGCCAAACTGTCGGTGCTTCCGCCTGTCGGTGCCCTGAATCTGTGGAGCGCCAAGGGCTTTCTGATCAATTCCTCCGAAATGTGGCCGGTGCCCGACAGCAACATCAGAGAACGGCGTTACTTCCGGGAATTTACCTCGGGACTGCCGACCCCGGACGTGATCGTTGAACCGGTCGTCAGCAAGGTCACCAGGAATTGGACGCTGGTCTTTGCCCGCAAGATCATCGGCCGTAGCGGCGAGATCGTCGGCTTTGCCATCCGCGGCGTCGAACCTTCCCACTTCGAGAACTTCGTCGCCTCGCTGGCGCTGGACCGCGACACCGCGATCTCGATGATCCATCGCGACGGCACTATCATTGCGCGCTATCCCAAGGACGACAAACTGGTTGGCCTCAACGTCGCCAATACCGCTGCGTTCCAGAGCGCGCTGGCGATGGACGGGAACATTTCCGGACGCTTCACCACTGCGAGGTTGTTGGAAGACAAGGTCGGCGCCGTCAAATCGCTGTCGCACTTTCCGGTCCTGATCGTCGCGACCACCCGGACGGAGGCGGCGCTTGCCGACTGGCGGGCGCAGGCCAGGTTGCAGTTTTCTGCGGCCGTGCTGGCGATCATGGTGGTCATCGTCATGGTCTTCCTGATCGTGCGCCAACTGCACCGCCAGCATGTGCAGGCACAGCGCAAGCTTTCGGAAAAGAGCCAGCATCTCGACACCGCGATCAATAACATGACGCAGGGACTGCTGCTGTTCGATTCTTCGGGGCGGCTCGTCATCTGCAACCAGCGCTATATCGATTTGTTCGGTCTCTCCGCCGATGTCGTCAAGCCCGGCGCTCATCTGCGCGACCTGATCCGGCACCGCCAGGAACGCGGCTCCTTCGTCGGCGACGTCGACGCCTATTGCGCACGGTTTCTCGATCCCGACAGCAGCCTCGTGCAGGACACCGTGACCTCGACGCCCGACGGGCGCACGATCCGGTTGATCTTCAAGCGCTCGCCGGACGGCGGCTGGGCCACGACGATGGAAGACGTCACCGAAGGGCGACGCGTCCAGGCCAGGATCGAGCATCTCGCCCATTACGACGCGCTGACCAATCTGCCGAACCGCTCGCTGTTCCAGCGCCATGCGGAAGGGTTGCTGCTGGAAACCGAGGGGCGCGAATTTGCGATCCTCTATATCGACATCGACGAGTTCAAACGCATCAACGATACGCTGGGACATCTGATCGGCGACGAATTCCTGAAAAGCGTGGCAGATCGGCTGAGCCAGTCGGTGGGCCCTGAAGATTTCATCGCCCGCCTTGGCGGGGATGAATTCGCCATCCTTCAGCACGGCATCGACAGCGCCGAGGACGTTCACGCGCTGGTCGCGCGGATCTATCAGGCGCTGCGCACCCCGTTCGATTGCCATGGCCATCAATTTTCCAGCGACGCCAGCATCGGCATCGCGATCGCGCCGCGCGACGGCTCGGATCTGTTCGATCTCCTGAAGAACGCCGATCTCGCGATGTATGCGGCGAAAGCGGCTGGCCGCAGAACCTATCGCTTCTTCGATCCTGCGATGGAGCAGCAGGCCAATCATCGCCGCGAACTGGAAGCGGACTTGCGCGCGGCGCTGGCCGAGGGCAGCTTCGAGCTGCACTATCAGCCGCAGGTCGACCTGCGCAGCGATCGTGTCACCGGCTGCGAGGCGCTACTGCGCTGGCGGCATCCGGTGCGCGGCATGGTGTCTCCGGCCGACTTCGTGCCGGTCGCCGAGGAAACCGGCCTGATCGAGGAGATCGGGCAGTGGGTGTTGCGCACGGCTTGCGCGGAAGCTGCGAGCTGGCCGAACCATGTCCGCATCGCCGTCAACGTCTCGCCGATCCAGTTCCGGTCGGAAACGCTGTCGCTGAAGGTCGCGGCTGTTCTCTCCGAGACCGGGCTCGACCCGCGCCGGCTCGAGCTGGAGATCACGGAAGCCGTCCTCATCGCCGACGACGACGCGGCGCTGGCGACGCTGAATCAGCTCCGCACGCTCGGGGTTCACATCGCGCTCGACGATTTCGGAACCGGCTATTCCTCGCTGCAATATCTGCAGCGTTTCCCGTTCGACAAGATCAAGATCGACCGTTCCTTCGTCAAGGAGGTGACGCGCAATTCCTCGTCGGCCTCGATCATCCGCGCGGTGGTGAGCATCGCCGCCGACCGCAACATGGTCACCACGGCGGAAGGCGTCGAGACCCTGCAGCAACGCGAGACCGTGCAGAATCTCGGATGCACCCAGATGCAGGGCTACCTGTTCAGCGCGGCGCGTCCGGCGCAGGAAATCCGCGTGCTGCTGGCATCGGGGGAGGCCGGCGTCGAGGACGCCGCGTAAGGCTGGAGATCGGGTTGCTTCAGCCCGGCTGCGGCCGCGCCTCGGAAATCGCCTTCCTGAGACTCCGCGACAGCAGTTCCACCGAATAGGGTTTCTGGATCAGCTCGAAGCCGCGGTGGGCATTCTCCGCCAGCACGTTGCTGTAGCCGCTGGTCAGCACCACGGGCAGGCCGGGATAGCGCTCGCGCACGATGCCGGCGAGCTCGACGCCGTTCATCCCGGGCATGATGACGTCGGAAAACACCAGGTCGGCAGAAAACTCGTCCTCGGCAAGGATCGCGAGCGCGGCATCCGCGCTGGCGACGCGGCGGACGGTGTAGCCGAGATCTTCCAGCAGCTCGGTGGAGAACTGTCCGACGTCGTCATTGTCCTCGACCACGAGGACGCGGTAGCCGCGGCCGCGCGCGGCGGGTTCGCTGCCGCTCGCGGCGGCCTCGACGGCATCGGCCGGCACTGCGGCCTGCGGCAGGTAGATCGTAAACGTTGCGCCCTGGCCGGGATCGCTCGCGACCGCGATGTCGCCGTCGGATTGCTTGGCAAAGCCGAACGCCTGGCTGAGGCCGAGGCCGGTGCCTTTGCCGACTTCCTTGGTGGTGAAGAACGGCTCGAAGATCGTCTCGAGCAGGGCAGGCGCGATGCCGGTGCCGGTATCGGTCACGGTGATGGCGATGAAGTCGCCGCTGCGGGCGGGCTGGGCGCGGAGCGGCGGAATGGAATCTACCTTCCCGACCTGGATATTCAGCCGGCCCTCGCTGTCCATGGCATCGCGGCTGTTGACGGCGAGATTCATAAGGGCGGTTTCGAACTGCGCGACATCGGCGATCGCGAAACAATTTCGATCGGCGACGTCGACGTCGATCCTGATCCGGGCGCCGATCAGCGGGCGGATCAGTTGCGCCACCGCCTCGACCTGGGTGCCGACATTGAACACCTGAGGCTTCAGCGGCTGCCTGCGGGCGAACGCCAGCAATTGTCCGGTCAGCTTGGAGGCGCGCTCCACCGTCTCGGCAATCGCGTCGATGTAGCGCCTTCGTCGCTCTTCCGGCAGTTCGCGGCGGCGCAGGAAGTCGGTCGCGGACCGGATGATGGTCAGCAGATTGTTGAAATCGTGCGCCACGCCGCCGGTCAATTGTCCGACCGCTTCCATCTTCTGCGACTGGCGCAGCGCCTCCTCGCCCCGGCGGCGCTCGGTGATGTCGATGGCCTCCGGCACGGCGCCGATGATCGCGCCGTGCTGGTCGTGCAAGGGGCGCATCGCGAAGTCGAAATAGCAATCGCCAATCGGCAGATGCAGCAGCATCTCGGTCTGGATTTCTTCGCCCCGCATGACGGCGAAAAAGGCGTCGCGGACGGCGTCCCGCATGCCTTCGGTTCCGGTGAACCACGGCGTTTCCCAGAACGGCTTGCCGATCACCTCGCTGGCGTCCGTGCGGATTCCGGCAAGCGCGATCTTGTTGGCATACAGGACGTCGCCGTGCAGGTTGAGCAGGCTCTGATACTGATGGCTGGTCTCGAAGATCGCCCGCATCTGGGCTTCGCTGGATTCGAGCTGCGCCGTCCGCTCGGTGATCCGCAATTCGAGGATTTCGTTCAGCCGGCGCAAATCGTGCTCGGCCTGCTTGGCTGCCGTGATGTCATGGGCGACGCCGATGAAGCCGATATGCTTGCCGGTCGGATCCCAGCGCGGCTGGGATTCGGAGCGCAGCCACCGCCATTCGCCGTCGGCGCGCTGATAGCGGGCCTCCAGCACGAACGGTTTGAGCGAGGCTTCGCCCGCGACCGATTCCTGTACGATGCGCGACTGGTCGTCCGGATGCAGCCGCTTGCGCCAGTCGAACACGATGGCTTCCTCGAACGGCAGCCCGAGGAAATCGAGATAGGCCTGGTTGGCGAAGGAACGCGTGCGGTCGAGCTTGGTGACCCAGACCGGCACCGGCGCGCTGTTGGCGATCAGGCGAAAGCGTTCCTCGCTTTCGCGCAAGGTGGCTTGCGCCAGCATTTGAGGGGTGACGTCGCAATCGGCGCCGACCAGGCGCAGCGCGCGGCCGTCGCTGTCGCGCTCGATCTTGGCGACGACGCGGATCCAGCGGGTCGTACCATCGTTCGGCCGCAGGATGCGGTATTCGGCCGAATAATCCTCGCTCTCGCTCTTCAGCACGCCGAACAGATGCTGGACCGTTCGCTCGCGATCCTCGGGATGGATTCGGCTGACCCATTCCTCATAGGTCTCGTTGGCCGCGTCGGGCGGCAAGCCGTGAACCAGGAGATATTCGGGGGAGCGGCGATTCTTGACGCCGTCACGGAAATCGATTTCGAGACCGCCGACGCCGGCGATGCGCTGGATCCGCGCCAGTTCCGCTTCGCGTTCCTGCAGCGCACGATGGGCGCGGTCGCGTTCGCTCGCGATTTGCTGCAGATGCCGTCGCAAGCGTTCGGCGGCAGCTTCAGGCAGAACGTTCGAATCGGAAGGGGTCATGCGTGCAGGCAACCTCTGCCGACACTTTCACACAGGAAGCGGCGGTTTTGCCAGCGTCATTTACTCTTCGTGGTTGATCGGCAGTTGTAGGCCCTGCGGAACCCAGCCGCCTGCGCATCATCCTCGGAACAGAACCAGCGATCCGGTTTCAGGCCCGGATAGGAGCGGCACGCCTGCAGATGATAGATGCCGAGGTTCCCGGTGACGCGGGCGCGGACGGCGTATTTGCCCTTGATGCTGCAACCCGCCGGCATCACGAGATCTTCGGGGAACAAGGCCTCGCGGATTTCGTGGTCGCGATCGGCGCGGCACGCGGCGCCGAGCAGGGCGCCGTCCTTCTTGCCCGCGCGGAACTCGCGCGGCGCTACGAAGCACCCTTTCCACAGACCCTGGCGGTCGTCCTTGGCGCGGGCTTCGTCCGCCTGGAAGCGGCCGGAGGCGGAGGCTTCAACATTCAAGGCAAAGCCGTTGCGGACCAGCAACTGGCTGAGGCTCGTGGTCTCGCCCTCGATCTTGCACACGCCGATGCGCCGTTTCTTGTAGCTGGGATCGGGACCGAGATCGTCGCAGCGGACCTGTTTGCCGCCGGTCAGTTTTGCCAATTGATCGCGCGCCTCGATACCGCAGGTCCAGCTATCGGCGTGCTCGTCGATGCAGAACTGGTCGACGGTTGGGACATCGATGCCGTCGAGCCGGTAGGTGACATTGCCAAGCTGAAGCGTGCTGCCATCCCGGACGATGGCGGTGGCGGCCGAACTCTGGCTGGCCGGAAGTACGATCGATAGCAACGCCGCAACCAGAAAAATTCGTGACCGCATCTGTTTCACTTTAAATAGATTTTGTACCGATGCCTTCTAGCACATGCTGGTGTCAAGGAACCAAGCGCAGTGGCCTTACGCCT
>NZ_JAHEAG010000170.1 GCF_018596315.1 Bradyrhizobium sp. SRL28
CTTTCCGGCGCAAAAATCGCGGCTCTGAAGGGCGGGGTCAACCACGCAGGCAACGAGAAGCCCCGCGGGGGCGGCGGGGCGATGAGAGGCCAAGATTGGCGCTGGAAGTGGACTACCTTTGGAGTGACTGTTCTTCCATCACGCGGCCGAGGCTCATGAGATTGTCAGCGACAACGCCGAGCCCGACCGACCGCTTCATCCCGGTGCTGCCTTTGTAGTGGCAGCGATCGAGCCCGTGCCGCCGTTTGGCCACGCTGATGCTCCCCTCGCATCCGGTCCGCCATTTCTGGCCGTTGCGGAACCAACGCTTCTTCTGCTCGCGCTTGCGCGCGACGCTTTTGATGGAGCGATTGGGGATGCAGACGCGTTTGACGCCGCTCGCCTTCGCCGCGGCTTCATTCCTGGCGGAATAGAACACGGCGTCTGCTGCGACCAGACGTGGCGTGCGACCGAGCTTGGCTTGGTGGATTTCGATGGCCGGGATCAACAGGTCCGAATCACTCGGCCGCCGGTCGTAGACTTCGTAGTCGATCACGATCTGGTTTTCGGCTTCCTGCAGCTTGACCATCTTGCCGAACTCGTTGGGCTTGCCGGCCTTGCCCTTGCGAATGATCTCCGTCGAGGGCTCGAACACGCTGAAGAGCTT
This sequence comes from Bradyrhizobium sp. SRL28, assembly GCF_018596315.1. Taxonomy (GTDB): domain Bacteria; phylum Pseudomonadota; class Alphaproteobacteria; order Rhizobiales; family Xanthobacteraceae; genus Bradyrhizobium. The sequence goes on from NZ_JAHEAG010000170.1 coordinate 647, forward strand.
GTCCTCCGCCCGCGTGTTGCCGCGGAAGATGCGTTCCCGGGTTTGCTGCATCACCTGCCGTACGAGCGACATCATCGTTTCCAGCTCCTGCCGCAAGCCTTGCAGCGCCAGCCGCTTCAAGATGCCCCTGGCCCGTTTCACGCCGGTGGCGATCTCATGGGAGAAGCGCTTCGCTTGCCCCACCACACGGCTCGTCGAGTTCAACAGCCGCCGGTAGCCTTGCTTGAGCTTCTCGTGATTGAGCGGTCCTTTGGCACGTGCGGTTCGCGAGATATCGAGCAGGCGCAGTTTTACGCTTCGCGTTCGGTCGCGCAGTTTGGTTCCGGCCGTGCCGACGATCTTGGTGACCTTCTTCATG
>NZ_JAHEAG010000171.1 GCF_018596315.1 Bradyrhizobium sp. SRL28
CGCGTATCATGAACAACACGGATCAGGAAACTGTATTGCGGGCTCTGGAAGATGCCAGGCGCATCCTTGGGGAATACACATGGCCCGGTCTCGACGCTAGCCAGACGGTGCACAGCCTCATAGCGGTTCTCGACAGAGATGACGTTGTCCGCGCTCTTGATAGAATGAAAAGGCGCCGGACACTTCGCCTTGTGGAATAGAGGGCGCCGGCTGAGCAGGCGGCCCGACGCAGGTTGCCGGACGACACACCTACCCAAGAAAAAACCCCAGCCGGGGAATGGCTGGGGTTGCTCTTCCTTGAAATCGTGCCAACTGGGGGGGCGGTTGGCACGGTTAGCTAATTGCGATCGGTCAAAATCGTTCCCTTGTCATCGTGCCATCGTAGCGTCTCTGCCAGCTCCGGCCGCCAGGCCGGCCTACTCGTCGATCTCGCGGAGTCGTTGCTCCAGCCGCGCCATCTCTGCGCGTAAACTTTTGGCCTGTTCCTCGTCCCAGCCAACTCGACGCAGCTTTTGACGGCATTCTAGGAGCTTCATTGCGAGCTCCACACGCTCGTTTGGGTGGGGCATGGCGGGCATTCCAACGGTCTCTTTGTAAGACCACCGAATGCCCAATTTGTTCAGATTAGGAGGCGGGTCAACTGAGGCGGTCTTAGGTCCCCGCTTTTCGGTGTATTATCGCCTGTTCAACCTCGTCCGCGAGGACCGTGAGGTGACTGTGCGGTCGGTCAAACAAGTCGCGCTTGTCTCGGATTGGCTCCCGAGCTGATCATCGCTCTGCTTGGGGCTGGGCAATTGGAAGTGGTCGGCATAGGGGCCGCTGGCCATCAGAAATAGCTGGCGGCCCCACCATACACTTTCAAGATGAGTTGTCTCAATTCAATTGATCGACTTGTCTAAACTGTTTTTGAGGCCAGCGAGATCCGGCGGGCCGTTTGGTCCGCAACGGCTAACTCCACCGGTCAACGCTGACCGCCCCAATTCCGCCCCGGAACGAAACCTG
>NZ_JAHEAG010000172.1 GCF_018596315.1 Bradyrhizobium sp. SRL28
CGCCGACGGCACCATGTAGTCCGGCAGCCGCGCACTTAAGTGCGCCCGCAAGGCGCCGGCCAGATCAGATCCCTCAGCTTCGCCGGCGTGCTCCGCAGCCGCAACGACATAGGCGACCAGACGCTGCTCGCCCGCGCGATCCTGTTGCGCCACGACAACCGCATCGCGCACTGACGCGTGTTCGACAAGCCGCGCGGCGATCTCGCCGGGCTCGATCCGAAAGCCGCGGATCTTCACCTGGTCGTCGTTGCGGCCCAAAAACGCCAGATTGCCGTCCGGCAGATAGCGCGCCAGATCCCCGGTCCGGTACAACCGGTCGCCTTCCACAAAGGGACTGGCGATGAACCGCTCCGCGGTCAGCTCGGCACGGTTCAGATAGCCACGCGCAACCCCCGCCCCGCCAACGTAAAGCTCCCCCACCGCCCCAAACGGCACAGGCGCGCCATGATCGTCCAGCAGATAAACCCGCGCGTTCGCAATCGGACGCCCGATCGGGATCGAGGCCAGCCCCTCGACGGCTTCGGATATCTCGAATGTGGCACATCCAACCGTTGCTTCCGTCGGACCAAATTGATTGATCAGACGCACGCTCGGAAAACGCTCTTGCCAAACCTGCATGTCTGCCGGAATTAAGGCCTCGCCCCCGACCATGAGTGCTCTTGTCGGAGCCGATCCTTTGTAGGCTTCGAGCCGTTTGTTCAGCATGCTTAGATGCGAAGGCGTCAGCTTGATTAGATCATAGGTCTGGCCATCCTCGACAGCAGCAAGCCAATCTATTGGGACAGTCTGGTTTAGAATGCGGAGCTTGGTACCGGCCAGCAAAGGCCCAAACAAGGACGTAATGCTGCCGTCAAAGCTAAACGACAGCAGCATCAGCGAGCCGTTCCCGGCTCCTTCGCAATGGACGCGATCCGACCAATGCAAATAGTTCACCAGACTTTGATGCTCGACCATGACGCCCTTGGGGGTTCCGGTTGAGCCGGAGGTGTAGAT
>NZ_JAHEAG010000173.1 GCF_018596315.1 Bradyrhizobium sp. SRL28
AACACCGAGCGGATCAAGGCCAAGGCGCTGCAGAACGGTCTCGTCAGCGAGGCCGAACTGGAGAAGATGACGGAAGCCCAGATCCACAAGTTCATCTTTGCCCCGGGCTTCTCCACCGCCGCCACCGTCACCTCGGTCTCCGGCCGCGGCGTCGGCATGGACGTGGTGCGCACCAATATCGACCAGATCGGCGGCACCATCGACATCAAGAGCGTGGCGGGTGAGGGCTCTTCCGTCACCATCAAGATCCCGCTGACGCTCGCCATCGTCTCGGCCCTGATCGTGGAAGCCGCCGGCGACCGCTTTGCGATCCCGCAGCTCTCCGTCGTCGAGCTGGTGCGGGCGCGGGCCAACTCTGAACACCGCATCGAGCGCATCAAGGACACCGCTGTGCTCAGGTTGCGCAACAAGCTGTTGCCGCTGATGCACCTGAAGAAGCTGTTGAAGATCGACGACGGCTCCTCAAGTGATCCCGAGAACGGCTTCATCGTGGTGACGCAAGTCGGCAGCCAGACCTTTGGCATCGTGGTCGACGGCGTGTTCCACACCGAAGAAATCGTGGTCAAGCCGATGTCAACCAAGCTGCGGCACATCGACATGTTCTCCGGCAACACCATTCTGGGTGATGGCGCCGTGATCATGATCATCGACCCCAACGGCATTGCGAAAGCGCTCGGCGCCTCCGGCTCGTCGGCCCATGAGATGGCCGATGAGGCCTCCGCCGCACATGCGATCGGCGGCGAACAGCTGACCTCGCTGCTGGTGTTCCGCGCCGGATCGAGCCAGCCCAAGGCGGTGCCGCTCGGCCTCGTCACCCGGCTGGAGGAGATCGCCACCGACAAGATCGAGCTCAGTAACGGCCGCTACATGGTGCAGTACCGCGAGCAGCTGATGCCGCTGGTGCAGATGACCGGGGTCACCGTGCAGACCCAGGGCTCGCAGCCGATCCTGGTGTTCGCCGA
>NZ_JAHEAG010000174.1 GCF_018596315.1 Bradyrhizobium sp. SRL28
ATGTCTTTGATCCGTTCACGAAGGCGACCGGAATCAAGGTTGTAGATGTGGTAGCCGATTTGGCCGAACCACAGGTTAAGGCGATGTCCCGCGCCGGCAGAGTCGATTGGGACACCGCCTTTATTGTGGCAATGAACTATCCGGCAATGCACGAAGCTGGAATGTTTCAGCCGATCGACTACAATCTCTGGGATGCAGAGTCGCTCGCAGGCACGCCGCCGCACACTCGTTTCAAAGACGCAGTCGTGGTAATCTCGGTTGCCATGGTGCTCGGCTATGATGAGCGCGCATTTCCGAAGGGCGGCCCGCAAAACTGGGCGGATTTCTGGGACGTCAAAAAGTTTCCGGGCCCACGCGGGCTACCTGGTCTCCTCGCCAAGTACCCCATCGAGTCGGCGCTGCTCGCTGACGGTGTCGCACACAAGGATATCTGGCCGCTGACCGATGACAAGATCGATCGTGCATTTGCAAAGCTAAGCGAGATCAAGCCTCACATTGTCAAGTGGTGGACCGCCGGCGGAGAAGCGCCTCAACTCCTGATCAACCGGGAATACGCGATGACTGGCGCGTACGACGGTCGATTGCTCAGCGCGATCCGTCAGGGCGCGCCGATCAAATTTGTCTGGGAGGGTGCCTACCTGACCTACAACTACCTGACCATTCTGAAAGGCGGCCCCAACACAGCGAACGCGCAAAAGCTGGTGGCCTTCTTGAACCGCGCGCAGATTGCGGCCGGGTGGACGCAGGGCACCGGCTATCCCGGACCGAACACAAATCAGCTCGATCACTTGCCAGTCGACATGGTCTCGAAGCTCAGCATAAATCCCATGAACGCGTCAAAGGCCATCCCGGAGGACTCCGCCTGGATGGCGAAGCAACGCCCCGACGGCAAGACCAACGGAGAGCATATCCAAGAGCGTTGGCTGGCATGGCG
>NZ_JAHEAG010000175.1 GCF_018596315.1 Bradyrhizobium sp. SRL28
TTCACATTGGGGTGGGCCTTTAGCCAGTGCTCGTTCTTCTTGTGGGTGTTGAGGTTGTCGAGGATGACGTGAAGCTGGCGGTCCGGAAAAGCCGAGGTGACGCTGTCCATGAAGTCGAGGAACTCGACACGGCGCCGCCGTTTTGAATGCGTCGCGATGATCTTTCCGGTCGCAACCTCGAGCGCCGCAAACAGCGTTGTCGTGCCATGCCGCTTGTAGTCGTGGCTCTGATCGGTCAAGGCGCGGCCATTGGGCAACTTCAGATAGCCCTGCGCTCGCTCCAAAGCCTGGATCGAAGGCTTTTCGTCCACACATAGCACGATCGCCTTCTCGGGCGGGGCGACGTAGAGGCCGACAACATCGGCGGCTTTGGCCGTGAAGTTCGGGTCGTTGCTCTCGCACCAGGACTTGCGAGCCACGAGGTCGATCTTGTGGTTGCGCAGGAACCGCCAGACATATTGGACGTCAACATCGCCCAGCGCCTCGGCCAGCAGCGGCCCGGTCCAGCGCGCAAACCCTTCCGGTGGCTGCTTGTCCAACAGCCGCAGAATCCGCTTGTCGGTGGCCTTCGTATAGATCGGCTGCTTGCCAGGCCGCGGCCTCTCCTGCAGCCCTTCAAGGCCAAGGTCGGCATAGCGATGCCGCCACAGGCTGACAATCCGAGGCTGGACCCCGACTTCCTTGACTATCGACCGCGTGCTGCGCCCGGCCGCCGCCAACAAAACTATCCGCGCCCGCTTCAAATCGCGCTGCAATGTCGCCGGCGAACGACAACGCGCCTCCAGGACCTTGCGATCCTTCCTCGAAAGGTGAACTTCTCTTGCCTCGGGTATCATCCCGATCTTGAATCACGACTCACCCTCTAAGGA
>NZ_JAHEAG010000176.1 GCF_018596315.1 Bradyrhizobium sp. SRL28
GTTGCCGCCGACCCGCCGCACGGTCTGCGAGAACTCGCCGGCCGGGTGCTTGGCGGTGCCCTTGAACATCAGATGTTCGAGGAAATGCGCGAGCCCGGATTTGCCCGGCGTCTCGTCGGCGGAGCCGAGCTTGTACCAGATCATCTGCGTCACGACAGGCGTGCGGTGATCGGGGATCACCACAACCTGCAGGCCGTTGTCGAGCGTGAAGCTGGCGGGGCGTTCGGAGGTAACCGTGGTCTGGGCGCGGAGGCCGCTGCTCGACAGCGAGGTCGTGCAAACAAGTGCGGCAACGAAAAGGGCGGTCGCTCGGTGTGAGGGCATCATGATCCTTATGGAAGCCCGAACATGCGGTCGGGGCGCGAAAGCACGGGCACCCTACACGGCACTGTCCGTGCCGGTCATCACGAAACGGAGAGAGACGCGCCGCCCCGCATTAAGCTTTGCTCATGTGAGGCCCGGCCGCGAGGATGAGATTGTAAAACCATACGTATCGCTGATTGACGTTAGGTTCGATCGTCTCCGCGCGGTGCGCCAGCGCCTCTCGTGGCAAACCTTTTACCTGCCGAAGTTTCCTCACGGTAAACGCGGTACCTTTCGGATAGTCACGCCCGAGAGGGCGTCTCCTTCAAGAACTCTACACACGTCGCATCTGGTTTCTCCATGAATGGCTGTTGGGGCGCCGACTTAAATCTCCGTTGACACCGAGCTCCAGTACGCCAGTTCCGGGCAGAATTCGGCACGGCATCGTGTCCGCAACAATCTGCCGGGTACACCGGACTTCTGCCCGCTCGTTTTCAAGACGCCAGTACTGGTGGGTCTGTTGCGCAGGATATCAAGGAACGC
>NZ_JAHEAG010000177.1 GCF_018596315.1 Bradyrhizobium sp. SRL28
AAAGCGGAAGAGTGGTCGGGCCGTCAAGCACCCCTAGAAAGCAGACCAAAACCAAAAACGATCAGCAGGAACCAGCCGGCAAGGCCAAGAACGATTGACGGCATCTGGTTAGCGTAGTGCCAGTCGATCAACCTCAAAAGGCGTGATTGGGGGCCTACCATCTCACCGATGATTTCTCGGCACATGGCAAGAACTCCGAGACCCCCCATGGCAATCAAGAAGATGTTTAAACCCAGCTCGATGAGAAACAGGATCGGATCGCTGGAGTAAGTGACCGCGTCGGGTCCGATTGCCATCCGCTTGTGCATCAAAAGGCGGCCCGTCTCGTACCACTCGCTCAAGCGTGCAGCTGATACATATGAAATTAGGCCCATGAAAATGCCAAACAGAAGAGAGGCGGCTATCCGAAGCATCCATCGGTTGTGCAGCAAAGGCCCTAATATTTAATGACTTCTATTGCCTGAACTCTATCCAGATTGGGCAATCCGATGGTCGAGGACAATCGTTCGATGTCCGATTTGGGTCTTGGCCGTGTAAAAACGCTAAGACGATTGAGGGCTATAGAAGAAGTTATTCGTCCAAGACTGCTTCAGCCCTCAAACACGCAAACGCATTCAACTTTGAAAGCGTACTGAAGAATGTAATTCTCGCGGCGTTTCGATCTCTCGCGTTTTTACACAGCCAGGGTCACGTGTGGAAGGCGCCCTGGCAAGAACTTTCTGACGTTTTGCAGCATTGGTCGGGTGCGTCACGTGTCCGGCCTGTTGATGCGGCAGGTGTGGCCGCTGGCCCTAATGCTCTGCGCGGATCGGGTCCCAATCGTTCGCATGCACTC
>NZ_JAHEAG010000178.1 GCF_018596315.1 Bradyrhizobium sp. SRL28
GGATATGATATTCGAGCCTCTCGAGTCTTTAGATGATGAGCGGTTCGAATTGCTGGAGAAACTTTCTGAACAAAGTTCAGTTGCTCAGTTGTTTGAAAAGGCGCAGCAAATTGGGGCCATAGCTTCAGATCGCGATCTCTATGACAACGCCTTGAGATATGTCTATTTTCACAGGGCACTACGATCGTATCGAGCTGCGACCCTGCCAATTGAGATACATCAGTTTTATGCAGCTGATCCTTTCCCTAGTCGTCGTGTGCGGGGCAAGAACTCAATCGACCCAGAGGCAAGATCGGTCATGCGCGGCTGGGACCGCGTTTTGAGTGGGGCGGCCATTCATGCAGTTTCAGTTCCAGGCAATCACGTAACGATGATGAGCAACCCAGAAAACCGCAAAGTTTTGGCGCGCATGTTATCGAGAGCCTTGAACAGTTCGCCGACAACAAACGCCAAGGAGAGGTGACGATGGCGCGCTTGCCCCGCCCCAACTCTTACCTTCGATCAGCCTACACCCGACAACGGACTATTTTCGATCGGACTTAACACCGAGGGTCTCGTCCTCGCCATTCTGGCCAATCGGCCTCATCCCGAACAGGGATTCCGGACCTGTTTGGGCGTGCTTCGGCTATTCAAGGATCCGGAACGCGCCGAGCTGATCGCTGCCCGCTGTCAATCGGCCCTTTAATTGCGGGTTGTTGTCAAGCCACCATTCTTTCTCTCCATGGCACGCCGGTAGCGATTGCTCCGTCGGAGCTGGCCGGGATTGCGGAGACGGAGCGATCGCGGATGGCGAGACGATCGCCTGGCGGGATTGGATGTAACCGA
>NZ_JAHEAG010000179.1 GCF_018596315.1 Bradyrhizobium sp. SRL28
TGGATATGCGCGGCCGAGTTTGGCGCGGGCTTTGTCGGTTGTGAACATCCATTTGATGCGGTCTCGTGCTTTGTTTCGCTGCCGTTGCCATGCTGCGATCTCTTTTCGGAGCCGTTTGGGGTCGTCGATGCGGCGGCCGAGACACTGGCGCTGCAGCACGCTGATCTCGCACTCGACCATGTTGAGCCAACTGGCGTGTTTCGATGTGTAGTGGAATTCGAGGCGACGCAGGATGCGACGGGCCTCGGCGGGCGCAAATGCTTGATACAGCGCGCCGGCGGTGTGGATCGACAGATTGTCCTGCACGACACGGATACAGGCGGCATCGGGATAATGGACGTCGACGAGTTCACGCATGCAGTGGGCGTAGTCCAAGGCGGCGCGGCGGTCTGTTATCTTGACGTTGCGCCAGCCGCGATGCGGATCGAAGGTGACGAAGAGATTGACGGTGCCGTTGCGGCGGTACTCGTAATCGTAGCGCTCGCGCTGTCCGGGCCTGGCCGGGATCGGCTGACGCACCTCGCCGATGAGCTGGACGGGGGTCTCGTCGAAGCAGACCAGCGGCCGCTCGGGATCCGGCGCCTCGGAATAGAGGTCGAGCACGTTCTCCATGCGGGCAACGTATTCGCCGTCGACATGGGGAATGCACCACATGTCCCTGCGCCATGGCTTGAAGTCGTTCTCGGCCAGCCGGCGACGCACGGTCTCGCCCGACAGGCTATCGTGATCGGTGAGCTTGACCATCGTGTCGGCCAGCAGCGTCAGCGTCCAGCGTTTGCGGCCGGCGGGCGGCTTGGCGCATGCGGTCGCGACCAGCA
>NZ_JAHEAG010000018.1 GCF_018596315.1 Bradyrhizobium sp. SRL28
GCGGAGAGTTCGCGGCCGGTCACCCCCACAACGCTTTCACGATCGCATCAATCCCATCGGTCAGCGCCGCCGGTCCCGGCTGCAGGATGACCGTCGACTTGATCTCCACAATGCGATTGGCGCGCACCGCCGGAATTTCGCTCCAGCCCGGGCGCTGCCGGATGCGATCGGGCACCACCTTCTTGCCGCACCAGGAGGCGAGGATCACATCGGGCGCGGCATCGCGCACCACATCCGGCGCAATGATGCGGTCCTTGGCTGCCTGCTGAAACCGCAGCTTTGGAAGCGCGTCCTCGCCGCCAGCGATCTCGATCAGTTCGGACACCCAGCCGATGCCGGAGATCAGTGGATCGTCCCATTCCTCGAAATAGACTTTTGGCTTGGGCGAGGGCCGGGGCGTTGCCGCGATGCGCGCAAGACGTTCTTCAAAGCTCCGAGCCAGCTGATCGGCGCGCTCGGCGGCGCCGACAATGGCGCCCAGCGTGCGGATCATCGCGAAAATGCCCGCGATGTCGCGCTGATTGAAGACGTGGATAGCGACGCCCGCGCGCACCAGATCGGCGACGATGCCGGCTTGCAGATCGGAGAAGGCGAGCACGAGATCGGGCTCGAGCGCGAGAATTTTCGGGATGTCCGCGGAGATGAAGGCGGAAACCCGCGGCTTCTCGCGGCGGACTCCCGGTGGACGTACGGCATAGCCGGAGACGCCGACGATGCGGTCCTGCTCGCCGAGCAGGTACAGCGTCTCGACGGTCTCTTCGGTCAGGCAGACGATCCGGCGGGGTGGGAACTGGCGCATGTCGCCGGTATGCCGAATTCCGGCCCGCACAGAGGTCATTGCCTGATTTACCGGGGCCATCCATTCTGTCTGAGAAATCGCTTCAAGAAGAACCGGAGGACGAATGACGCCGCTCGAAAAAATCCAGTCGATGAAGATGCCGTTTGCCGAGCTGAAGGGCGTGACCTTCACCGAAGCCGGAATGGATCGGGTGGTGGCCAAGATGCTGGTGCGGCCGGATCTCTGCACGCTGCGGAACACAATTCATGGCGGCGCGATCATGGCATTCGCGGATTCGGTCGGCGCTGCGGCGACCGTCATCAACCTGCCTGCGGACGCCAAGGGCACTACCACGATCGAGAGCAAGACCAATTTCATCGGCGGCGCCAAGGAAGGGTCGACGGTAATCGCCACCGCGACCCCGGTGCACCGGGGGCGCCGCACCCAGGTCTGGCAGACCCGGCTGGAGACCGAGGACGGCAAGCTGGTCGCAGTCGTTACGCAAACGCAGATGGTGCTGTAGCTTCAGGCGGCGTCCACCGTCTGCACGGCGTTCAGCATTCCGGTTTGCGGATGACAATCCACATATTCGAAAAGCTGTTCGTCGGCGCGGGCGACGGTGACCTCGTGGTAGAGCCGCAGTTTCGCGGCCGGCCCGAGCGTCGACAAATATTTCATGGCGGCGCCGAATATCCTGACATGGGTCGGGTGCGATTCAGCCCAGCGTTCCAGCGCCGACAGGCTCTTCCACCAGCTCATGCCGTAGGATTTTTCGGTCGCCGCGCCGTCGGGGTCGACGACGGTCATGTAGCGGTTGGCGTAGCAGCCGATCGAACGTCCCTGGTCGCGCAGGAAGTCCATGCCTTCGCGCAGCACCGGCTCGACATCGCCGAGGTACATCTTGCGTTCGGCGGCTTCGGTGTCGCCCCAGTCCTGACCCGAGCGGATCAGGCAGACATTGTCATGCGGGATGATGCGGATGCGCGCCCCGTCGCGGATCGCGCGGGCGGCGCCTGAAGGCGCCATCTCGCTGGTCTGGGACAACGGGATGCGGTCGCGCATGCCACCCCAATAGGCGTGCTCCAAAACCTCGCCGCTCATGCCGTCGGCGAGAACCGCGACACCTTCGGGTCTTCCGAGGGATGAGAACAGCGTCTCATAGCCTTCCACGGACGGGTAAAGTGCCTCGATGAAGGTTCCGAACCCGCCGTTGGTCCGCTGCTCGCCGGTCCAATGCTCGCGCGCGGCCGGAAACCAGCGATCGAATTTTTGCCGGTCGTCCCAATAGGCCACCGTGACGACGTTGGTGAAACCGGCCTCGTCGACATAGCTCGCGCGGTCCCAATGCGTTGGGCCGTCAGCCGTTGCGAAATCCGACGCGAGCCGCGCCAACGCCTGTTCCGCGGCGGCCGGGGGCGCGCCGCGGGATTGGAGGCCGAAATAGGCCATCACCACCCGCGTCACGCTTGGCTTGTGCCGCGCCACGAAGGACGGATAAGGCGGCGCATAATCGTCGCCGACCCGGCGGTGACGCGTTCGTGCGGTTCGCAGATGCTCGGGGATCGCGGATTCCATCGGCCTGCTCCTTCGGAATTGAAGCGCGTCAGGCCTGCAGCCTGATTTCGCTCATGACCTCGGCATCGACGGGAAGCGAGAAATGTTCGACGCGGTTGGCGCGCGTGGTGTTGAGCAACAGCCGCGTGACGTCCGGCCGCGAATAATGCCCGGCCGGGTCGGCGGCATTCTTCGCCACCCCGATCATGCCGAGATCGATATCGGCATACAGAATGCCTTCCTGGTCGGGTGGGAGCTTATCGGCAAGCGAACTGCCGTCCGGCCCGTAGATCACGGCGTGGCCGCCGCCGGTATGCAGGAAGGCGTGCTTTTCGGGGGAGTCGCAGAGCTCGTCGATCATCGCCTGCGAGACGACCGCGCAGGGGCCGAGGAAGAAGCACGAGCCTTCGACCGCATAGACCTTGCTGGCGGCGTTGTTGACCTCATGGCCGAGCGCATGCGCGAACGGGTCGTACAGCGAAAAACTCGGCCAGGCGCCGACATGCACCTGTTCGTTCTGGGCGTACATCGCGTATTTCGACAGCGGCTGCAGGTGCTCCCAGCAGCACAGCGCGCCGATCCGTCCGACGTCGGCGCGATCGTGGACCGCAAGATCGCTGCCGTCGCCTTCGCCGAACACGGTGCGTTCGGCATGGGTCGGACGCAGTTTCCGGCGCTTGGCGATGGTTTCGCCGTCGGGGCCGATCAGCCACTGCGCGATGTAGAGACTGCCGCCGTCGCGTTCGGATAGCCCGAGCACGGCGGTCAGCTTGGCGCGCTTCACGGCGTTGCGGATCTTTTCCGCCTGCGGGCTGTCGAAGGCGAGGGAATTGTCGAAATTGCGCTGCACAAAGCCGCGGCCGATCGCCCAGGCGGGGGCGCCGAGCCAGATCTGCCACGGGTATCCGGGAATGAAGGTTTCGGGAAACGCGATCAGCTTGGCGCCTTTCACGGAAGCTTCCTCGATCAGCGCGATGGTCTTGTCCACGGTTGCATCGAGATCGAGAAAAACCGGCGCCGCCTGAACCACCGCCACCTTGTATTTCTGATGAACCAGACCCATCGCACCATTCCTTTCGCATTGGAGGCCGACACTCGCTGATCCCGAGCCTACAGCCATGGCAACGCGCGCCGCTTGTCTGCAGCGGAACGAAAACTTGTCTTAACGCGCAGATAGACGCCGGATGCCTGGGACGTGGCAGGAAGGAGATGCCGGCGGGAAGGCGTTATTGGCGCGGCTGCTCGCGCCATTCGCGCGGCGAGACGCCGAACCGCTGCTTGAAGATGCGGCTAAAATGGGCGAGGTCGTTAAAGCCCCATGCGAAGGCGATCTCACCGATGTGCCGGGCCTGGTAGGCAGGGTCGCCAAGATCGCGCTTGCAGCGCTCCAGCCGCTGCATCTGCACGTAACCGCGGAACGAGGTCTGCTCGGCGGCCATCAGATCGCTGGCGTAACGTGGCGAGATTCCTGTCGCCGCCGCGGCGCGCGGCAGCGATAGCTCGGGATCGGCGAGATGCGTCAGGATATGATTCTTGAGGCGATAGAGCAGCGCCGATCGGTGGACCGACTGGTCCGGCAAGCGCGAGTGCAGCCTGTCGGCCAGCGTCATCGCGAGCAGGTCAAGCACCTGGTCGAGCAGGCGGCTTGCGGCTGCGGGATCGATCAGCTCGATCGTCCTGCTCACATTGCGCGCGAAATCATAGGTCAGCCGTTCGAGCGGACGATCGCCTGTAAATGCAGTCGCAGTTAAGCTGTCGAACGAGCCGACGCGCTGTTGCAGCAGCTTGCGCGGCATCTGGAAGATGGTCTGCGAAAAACTGTCGTCGAAGCGCAATTCGTAGGGGCGCGTGGTGTCGTAAAGGACGAATTGTCCGGCGGAGACGATCGCCTCGCGGCCATCCTGGTAGACGCCGTTTACGCCGTGGTTGCCCAGCGCCATCAGCACGTAATCTTCGCTGGCGCGGGCTATTCGCGATGGCGTGCGGAAGACGCGCTGTGCTGTGGAATCGACCTGCGTGAGCGCTACCGGCCCGATTCTGGATTGCGACACCGCGCCCCAGAACGCGCCCCGCATGTCCGATTTGCAGTCAAGGCCGACGAAAGTGTCGCAGACGATGTCCTGCCACACCGCAAGCCGGCGCTCCGGAAGGCACGAACTCGTGTCGAGCACGACAGCCACGACGGACCTCCACGAACCATCCGAATGTGTCGCCTAAAGCCAGAAATAAGCAATCCCCGTGCCCAGTCTGCGCCGGGCGGCCAACCTTAACAATTGGTTAATGAATGTGCCGCTAAGTCGCTGCAATTACTGCCATTATTTAAGGCAGCATACGGACAATCCGGGCTTGAATTTCATGTTGCGATGCACAATATAGGTGGTCTAGGGATTCGACGCCTCCTCGAGGGCTTCTCTCAGAGGAGTTTTGGATATGTACCTCACCCATATTGCGGCCGCGCTCGCCAATAGTAGCGTGCGCACGCTGAGCCAGCAGGAAGAATTGCCGCTGTTGCGCGATCACCTGCTGCGGCTCGACCGCACCAGCCGCCATGACCGCTTCCATGGCTTCATGGACGACAGCTTCATCGAGCGCTACGCCGAGAAATGCGCCAATGACGGCACGACCATCATCGCCTTCTTTGAAAACGGCGTGGTTCGGGGTGCGGCGGAGCTGCATCCGCCGGACCAGTCACCGGATTCGCTCCCCGAGATCGCCTTCAGCGTCGAATCGTCGGTGCGCCGCCGGGGCGTCGGCAGCATTCTCTTCAGAAAACTGATCACGGAGGCGCGCGCCAAGGGTTACAAGAGCCTGCGGATCACCACCGGCGCGCAGAACGAGGCGATGCGGGCGCTTGCCAACAAGTTCGGCGCGCAGCTTGTGTTCCGCCACGGCGAATCCACCGGCACCATCGACCTGACGAAACAGGATCAGACGGAGCTTGCAACCACCTGGGCGGACAGCACGCTGAATGCCGCGCGCACGGTCGCGAATATGAACCGTGCCTATTGGCGGATGCTGCTTCGGATGTATGGCGGGAGCCGCGCCGCCTGAGCAGCGCGTTCAATCATGCCAATTCGCTGATCCAGCGAATTGCCCAAAACCTTTAGAGCCCGGTTCTGATTGAATCAGAACCGGGCTCTAGTCTTTTGTTTTGACGCGTTTTTACGCGAAACGGTCTCCACGCCGGATCAAGTCCGCGGCAGGCTTTCGCTCAAAAACGCTATGGGCTTCAGGTGCCGGTGCGCTTGTCGTTGCCGAACCGCCTGATAACGCGGCGCTCGACCACGACGGCGCGCTGGGCGCCTTGCTCGCCTGCGATGATGCGGGTGGCCGATCGCGCTACCGCGCGGCCGGTCTTCTTCACTTCAGCCAGCACTTCCTCGTAGGGCAGTCCCATCAGCGCGGAAGCGATTTCCGCCTGCTGCTGCTGATCATCGGTGATCCCCACCGCGGCGAAGATTGCCTCTTCCAGCGTCGGCGGATCCCGCCGGACGCGTCGTGTGCCGTATTTCGTGTTCCAGTCTTCGCTCATAGGGGCCTCGCATCTGATGCGGAGATACCTAAGTGCCCTCATGTTGCATTGCAATATGAATTTCACATGTCATTACAGCCATGCATCTACAATTTCTCCAGCCTGGTAGCGTCGTACAGTTCGATGGTCGTGGCCTGATCGGCGAGCTTTTGCAGCGATCGGACGAAATCGCGCGAGGCGGGGACGGCAAAATGGGCCAATAGTGCGGCGCGATCGGCCCATTGCTCGAAAAACACCAGCCGCAACGGATTTTCGCAATCGACATGCACGGCATGCGAGATGCAGCCGGGCTCGGTGCGCGAACGACGGACGTGCTCGAGGCTCAATCGGCGGACTTCGTCAAAACTGTCCGCGCGCGCGGTCACGCTGCCGGTCACCACGATCATGATATCCTCCCGTTCTCGCCGTCATGGCGCGGGATTGCCGGCGGCGGTCAGATCCAACGGCTGCTGCGGCCAGCGTTTCAGCGCGGCATGTCCGGCATCGGTCAGCACATAGATGCCGCGCTCGGCGCGGTCGAACCAGCCATAGACATTATGCAGCAGGATTTTTCCGGCGTCGGGAATTTCGATCCGCAAATCCTTCACACGTCGCGGCCCGCCTGACAGCGCCGAGGCGCAGGCCAGCGCCTGTTGCCGGTAAGCCGTCATGATCGGCGCGCGCGTCGAGCCGCCCATCGCAGGATCGCCCTTACGCTTCTGATGCTCCGCGACCAGCCGTGACCGCTTTTTTGGATTGCGCCGCGGGGCTGCCGTCGCAGGCTGGACGATCACCTCGACATCGCCCGTGTTGGTGACGGCGAGCATGCCGAAACCAAGGTGGCGGCAGAGATTGCGATAGCGCGCGTCGCTTTCGCGGCCCTTGCCGCGGGCAGACAGTTTGGCCGCGAGCCAGACCTCGTCGGCCGCGCCGGCGCGATCGACCGCCTGCAGAATCAGTTCCAGGTTGAAGGCAAGCTTCAGTTCGCCGATCACCACGATCGGCGGATCGTCGCCGCTCAACGCCACCAGATCGCAGCCCCCGACCTCGCCCTTGACGGTGAAGCCGAGCTTTTCGAGGAAGCGTTTGACGGGAAGATAAAGCGCGGTTTCCAAATTTCGCTCCAGCGGCGGACGCAGCCGCGACTCAATCCCGCGGGACTCTAGCCGAATTCCGGCAAAGCGTTTGATTGGATAGCACGGCAGCGGCTATTGTCGGAGCGGGGACAAGGCCAACGGCAATTGAGGGAACCTGCGATCGATCGTTCGCGGGGCACTGGTATTTGCCAATTTCCGGAGTGAGCAGGGCGTGCTGCAGGGGTTATACAAATTCCGTTTCACGACGGAGCGCGGGGAAGGTTCCGGCGTGATGTTCGCCACCGCGGGCGGCGGGCTCTACGGCGGCGATTCCGGGTCTTCATTCGTTGGCCATTTCACCGAGGCCGACGGCATCATCTCCGCCGAATGCATGATGTCGCGCCACTACCACGATCCCGCCTATGTCCCGATGTTCGACGTCGACAATATCGCGATGAATTTCACGGGTGTGGGCCGCGGGGAGGAGGTTCATTTCGAGGGCGGCAGCGCGGCCTTGCCGGGAGTCCGGTTCACGACCGTCCTGAGCCCGATCAACGACGTCGACGCGCCGCCGCCCGGTGTGGTCGGACCTGACGGGATCGGCAACGGGCTCTATTCCATCCACATCCGCATGCTCGACGGTATCGACGCCGGCAACACCGGCGTCATGATGCTGCGTGATGGCAGCATCAGGGGCGGCGACGCGTTCTTCGACTATATCGGGGCCTACTCGGCGGCGAACGGCAGATGGAAAGGCGAACTCATCAACCGCGAGCATACGTCGGCCAGGAGCGAGCGGCCGCTGTTCAGCGGCCATGAAGTCGGCATCGGCTTTTCCGGCACCTACGACGACGATGGCGCGGAAGGCGAAGCCACCGCGCTCGCCGGCAAGCGCAGCATCCGCTTCAAGGCCGTGCTGCGAAAGCTGGTGGAGGTGGAGGGTTAAACCCTCCCGTTCACCGGCAGCAGGGCGCCGGTGACGGCGCTGGCCGCATCGCTGGCGAGGAACAGGATCACGTCGGCCAACTCCCTCGGCGTCACCCATTTTGCGAAGTCGGCTTTGGGCATGCTGGCGCGGTTGGCCGCGGTGTCGATGATCGACGGCAGCACGGCATTGACCGTGACCTTGCCCTTGAGTTCGGCAGCGAGCGCCTCGGTGAGGCGATGCACGCCGGCCTTGGAGGCCGCGTAGGCGCCCATGCCACTGCCTGCCTGCAGCGCGCCCATCGCGCCGATATTGACGATGCGGCCGGTGCCCGACGAGACGAGATGCGGGATCGCCGCGCGCGAGGCATTGAGCGCGGTCATGACGTTGAGCGCGTACATCCGTTGCCAGGTTTTGGGATCGCCGTCCGCCACCGTTTCGAAGGCGAAGCCGCCGGCAATGTTGATCAGCGCGTCGAGCTTGCCGAAATGCGACGCGGCGGCAGCGATCGCCTTGCCGGCCTGGGCCGCATCGGTCAGGTCGATGCCGCCGAGCTCGAACAGATCAGCCGTGGCCGGGGCCTGCGTCGGCGCGTGATCGACGCTTGCAATTTGGGCGCCCCGCGCAAGAGCCTCGTCCACCACCACCCGGCCGAGCGCACCCAGCGCGCCCGTCACGACAATGACTTTTCCGTCCATTGAGGGCCTCCACATGCCGGGGAAAGGGAGCGCACTCTATCAGGAGTTTTTCACTGGCAATGAGGCGAATTTCTGCATGAGACGGTCGGTCTCGCGAGCCCAAATTGCCGCGGCTGCGTCTGTGCGGACTACGGAACGGGGCGGAATCGATAAAATTTGCCGGAGTTCTGTAAGCCGTTTGCAGACTCCGCTCGATAGAACCGGGATACCAACAAAAGGCAGGGGAATTCGTCATGGGTTTGGTGGATCATGGTTTACCGCTTGTTCAGCTTAAGGAGCAGCGGCGCGACCTGGTCGTAGCGTTGCAGAATCGCAGCGGTCCGGTCTCGAGCTGGGAATTGATGCAGATCGCGGCGATCCAGCAGGCGATCTCGGCGTTCGAGGACGTCATCGCCGATCTCGATGCCGAACTGGAAATGGAAGCGGCGGCCTAAGCCAGCAACGTGCCGCGAGATCCGTGTGCAGCTTTACGGAGCAGGCGCCGGAGCGTAGGATCGAGCGGTGCGCTCCGCTCTGACATTGCCGGTCGTGCTCCTCGCATTGTACGCACTGCAAACGGTTGCGGTGCGGGCACAGGCCTGTGTCGCCGATCAAGGTGGCGACCTTGTCTGTGGTGCGGGCAATAGCGCGTCGCGCGTATTCGCCGACACCACTTCGCCATCCAAGAATTATGCATTCGCCTGGCGGACCGCGCAGGGCCTGCCGTCCGGCCGCGATGCTCCCAACGGCGTCGAAAACGTCCTGATCCGTGTGACCGATGGCGCGGTGCTTGCCACGCTCGGCGGCACCCATTGGGAGACTGGCGAGATGCGGGCTAACCGCTCCGAATTGATGGCAGCGTGGTCGCCGGATAGCCGGGCCGTCGTCGAGGTCGCGAACAGCCGCTGGGACAGCGATTCCTTTGCGTATTACCGGATTGATGGAGCAACGGCGACCAAGCTCGATCTGCGCGCGCTGGTCGAGCCTGTCTTGACAGCCAGGCTGCCGCCGCGAAATCGCGAGGGCAATTCGTTCCGGGTGCATGAGGATCTGCCCGTGACACTTGATGCGCGGGGCCGCCTTCGTTTTACCGCGATGCTCTATGTGCCCAAGGGCGAAACCAGCAACGACTACGTGGTGCAGGTCAACGTCAGGGATCGAGGCGGCAAGCTGTCCGCGCAGGTCGTGTCGGTGCGGCGGGCAAATTAGGTACGCCTTGCAGATCAGTCTTGCAGGTAACGCGCTTCGAGATGGGCGCGTTCGGCTTTGCCGAGGCCGAGGCCATCGCGAAGATAAGTTTCGAGATCGCCATAGTCGGTATCGATGGCCTCGAACGCGGCGGCAAGGAACGATGCCTGCACTGACCCCAGCACCTGCCTGATCTCGTCGGGCAGGTCGGTGCTGTGATTGGGAT
This sequence comes from Bradyrhizobium sp. SRL28, assembly GCF_018596315.1. GTDB lineage: Bacteria > Pseudomonadota > Alphaproteobacteria > Rhizobiales > Xanthobacteraceae > Bradyrhizobium. Next base: position 9,936 of record NZ_JAHEAG010000018.1, read on the forward strand.
CCCTGCGGTAGAAACGGTTGGTCAGGAGATAGTCTTCCGAGATGATGTCGTCGGAAACGCCGAGCGTATGCAGGATCAGCGCGCAGGCAAAACCGGTGCGGTCCTTGCCGGCGGTGCAATGGATCACCAGCGGCGCGCGATCTTCCAGGAGATGCGCAAACAGCGTGCGGAAATGCTGCGTGTTGTTCTGAACATAGCCGCTGTAGGAATCGCGCATCACGTCGACGGCGTGGTCCGTCGATAGCGGCGTGCCGGCGGCCGCGATGGCGCGCAGCGCCGCGACAACAGTGGGTTCGACCGGCAGCGAATGAACGGTGATTTCAGGCATGCCGCACAAGGCGGCGGCGCGTTCCTCGGTGCCGCGAAAGTCGAACGCGCTGCGGACGCCCAGCTCCCGCAGGACGGAGACATCGTCATCGGTGAGATGGCCGAGATGGTTGGAGCGGAAGATCTGCCGCCAGCGCACGGTCCGGCCGTCGCTTGTCGGGTAGCCGCCGAGATCGCGGAAATTGCTAGCGCCGGAGAGCTTGAGATGGCGGGTGGGAGAGGTGGACATTGGCTGGTTCGGACGATCTCGAGCGGCGGACGGGGGAGGGGCATGTTGTCCGCTCCCGTCTCGTCTATACTGAACCCAGCAGGGGGCGAAACATGAATTGTCGCAGAAACACGATTTTTGGCGCGGCGCTATGCGTGGCGGCGATTGTAGCCGTACCGTCGGCCGCGTTCGCGCAGTCGACTTTCCGGAACTATCGCTGCGCGGATGGCGCGCAATTCATGGTCGGGTTTTTCCAGTACGACAAGCGCGCCCATCTGCAGCTCGACGGCAAGGCCATCACACTGCCCAAGCGGGTGGCGCTGTCGGGATCGCGTTATCAGGGGAAGGGCGTCACCTTGCGGATCACCAAGGCCGGGGTCACGACGCTCAAGCATGCCAAGCGGCCGGTCACCACATGCGAGCAGACATGAAAAAGGGCCGAAACGATATCGTTTCGACCCTTTTCAGTTCACCGTCCGCGCCCCATTGAGCGGGCGCGTCCCTGCTAAACACCTCCCGGACATCAGTGGTCACGCCCGTTCTTTTCGTCCTCGATGGCGGCTGCGTGGTACCAGCTGTCGCAGCAAGCCGCGAGGTTGGCCGGCGGGGCGGCAAACTCGGTCTTGGCCTCGCCATAGCGACGTCCCCCGAGAGCCGCGCGGCCCCCGGTCGGGAATTGGTAGATCCTTGCGGACCCCTGATTTACACCTGTATTCATCATGTCAGTCTCTCCTTGCGCCGAAGCAACAGCCTCCATGGTGCGCCCGACTCGTTCTCTAGTGGTTACATAAGTCGATATTGTCGGTGCTCCGAGCGGGAGGAAGGTGACTAAGAGAGCGCCACTTTCTGTCTAATTCGTAGGCATTCTGGGCATTGCTTCCTGCAAGGCAGCGGGCGGATGACCAACGCATGAGCCGGCGCTATGGTTGCCTGGCTAGGTCGGTGTCCCCCACGGATGCCTCGAAGGGGTGCCGCAGCTTTAATCGCAGAGCGGCCTGGAAGCGAAAATGCTGGAGAAATGGGCTGGATTCGGACAGCAAACCTGCCGCTGCGTCGCCCGATTTGTGGGCCTGCCGCGCTTCTATGTCGCAGCTTTTATTTTAGCCTGCGGCCAAGCCGCCCTGTGGATAGCCTCTCCCGCAGTGCAGCGATTGGCACGTTAAATGCTTAGTAAGACGTGGCCTGACGTGGCCGGGTACACGTATGCGGAGACTTCCAGGGGGCTGGGCGTCAAAATCCAGATTTCAAGGCTTCGGTCTTCCGCATTCCACTAGCAACTCAAGAGAGGCTCAATGACCAAGTACAAGCTCGAGTATATTTGGCTCGACGGCTATACGCCGACGCCGAATCTGCGCGGCAAAACGCAGATCAAGGAATTCGACAAGTTCCCGACGCTGGAACAGCTTCCGCTGTGGGGCTTTGACGGCTCGTCGACCATGCAGGCCGAAGGCCACAGCTCCGATTGCGTGCTGAAGCCGGTCGCCGTCTATCCGGATGCCGCGCGGGAAAACGGCGCGCTGGTGATGTGCGAAGTCATGATGCCCGATGGCAAGACCCCGCACGCCTCGAACAAGCGCGCGACGATCCTCGACGATGAAGGCGCCTGGTTCGGCTTCGAGCAGGAATACTTCTTCTACAAGGACGGCCGTCCGCTCGGCTTTCCGTCCGATGGCTATCCGGCGCCGCAGGGCCCGTACTACACCGGCGTCGGTTATTCGAACGTCGGTAGCGTCGCGCGCAAGATCGTGGAAGAGCACCTCAACCTCTGCCTCGCCGCCGGCATCAACCACGAAGGCATCAACGCCGAAGTGGCGAAAGGCCAGTGGGAATTCCAGATTTTCGGCAAGGGCTCCAAGAAGGCCGCTGACGAAATGTGGATGGCGCGCTACCTGATGCTGCGTCTCACCGAATCTTACGGCATCGACATCGAATTCCACTGCAAGCCGCTCGGCGACACCGACTGGAACGGCTCCGGCATGCACGCCAACTTCTCGACCAAGTTCATGCGTGAAGTCGGCGGCAAGGAGTATTTCGAGAAGCTGATGGCGGCCTTTGACAAGAATCTCATGGACCACATTGCTGTCTACGGGCCGGATAACGACAAGCGCCTGACCGGCAAGCACGAGACCGCCCCCTGGAACAAGTTCAGCTACGGCATTGCCGACCGCGGCGCCTCGATCCGCGTTCCGCACTCCTTCGCCAACAACGGATACAAGGGCTATCTGGAAGACCGCCGCCCGAACTCGCAGGGCGACCCATACCAGATCGCTTCCCAGATCCTGAAGACCATCGCGGAAGTTCCGACCGGCGCCAAGGCGGCCGCGGCCTAAAGGGACCTACGATATGACCCGGGACGCCCCGGGGCAGCTAAGCTGATCCGCCAAGGCGAAACCGCCTTGGCGGATCATTGCGTTTTGATGACACGGCGTCTTGATGCGTTTGATTCAAATACGCCAGTTCAAGGCCGTTCCCCTGCGTTATGAAGCGCGCTAGACAACGGCCTTGGGCTTGCCGGGGACGCGGCATTGTTTGAGGGATTTTACAAAGTCAGGTTTCAGCTTGGCGCAGCGGTCGGCCGCAGCGTGATGTATGCGCGCGACGGCAGGATGCTGGGCGGCAATTCGGCCTTTGCCCATATCGGCACGTACGAAAAGCGGGACGACGGCGTCGACATCGTGATCCAGACCGTCCGCCATAACCCGGACCCGAGCTACCGCGCGATGGCCGGCACCGACGATGCCACCCTGCTGGCGAAGGGCAGGGCTGACGGAGACCTCTACCGTTTTGAAGGGGGCTTGAAGGAACTGCCCGGCGTGGCGTTCCACTCGGTGATGACGCCGATCGAGCAGGACGCCGTGCCGATCGCCGGTGGTGTCGGCGAAGGGGGCGTCGTCAATGGCCTCTATTCCATTCACATCCGCATGCTTGACGGTGTCGAGGGCGGCCTGACCGGCGTGATGTTGCTCAATGACGGCCGTATCCTGGGCGGCGACGCCTCGTTCTATTATCTCGGTACCTACACCTCGGAGAAGGGCCGCTGGAAGGGCCAGATCCTGAATCAGGAACACACGCCGGCCATGGGGGAGAACCCCATCTTCGGCGGCCATGAAGTCGGCATCGGCTTTTCCGGTACCTGCGACGAGGAGGGCGCGATGCTTGAGGCGACCGCGCTCGCCGGCAAGCGCAGCCTTCGCATGACCGCGGTGCTCAAGCTGATGCGCCGGGTGTAGCTGTCATGAGCGACGCCATTCGCGTGCTCTCGACGCTGGCGTTGAAGGGCGCCGTGCACAGCTTGGCGGGCCGGTATCAAACGGCCGGTGGCGCGCGTATCGATGCCGATTTCGCTCCGACATTGGCGCTGCTGGAGCGGTTGCGCGTCGGTGAGGCCGCCGACATTGTGATCCTGACCCGCGAGGGGCTCAACGAAGTCGCACGCGAGGGGCGGGTGGCGGCGGAAAGTTGCGTGGATCTCGCGCGCTCATGGGTCGGCATCGCTGTGAAAGCCGGCGCGGCCCATCCGGATATATCAACCGAGGCTGCGCTGCGCGCGGCGTTGCTCGGCGCGCGCTCGGTGGCCTATTCGCGGCTCGGCGCCATCGGCATTCTGTTCGCAAAGCTGATCGAGCGGCTCGGCATTGCCTCCGAGATCAATGCAAAGGCGCAGATCATCCCGCAGGGCTTTACCGCCGAGCGGCTCGTCACCGGCGAGGCCGATCTCGCGGTTCAGCAGATCAGCGAGTTGAAGCAGGTCGGCGGCATCGAGGTCGTAGATCCCATTCCGCGCCAACTGCAGACGCCTGCCGTGTTTTCCGCAGGACGAATGGCGGCGACGAACAGGCCTGCCGAGGCAGACCGGTTGCTGCGGTTTCTCGCTTCGCCAGAGGCCGCACCGGCGCTGCGCGCGAGCGGGCTGGAGCCTTGAATTTCACTCTCTGATCAAGACGACGCCGGCGATCAGGAGAGCGGCGCCCGCCAGCCGCGCGGCGCTGATCGGATGCGGCGTCAAGCCGAATGCGCCGAAATGATCGAGCGTCACCGCGGCGAGCACCTGGCCGGCAATCACCAGCGCGAACAGCGTCGCCGCGCCGATGGAAGGCAGCAGGAGGATCGCCAGCAGGATGAAGGCGGCGCCGAACACGCCGCCGGACCACGCATACCACGGCACATCGGCCATTGTTTTCCAGGAAGGCACCCGCTCGCCGAGCGCGATCACCACAACGATCATGGTGATGAGGCCGCCGGCATAGCTGATCAGCCCTGCCCATGCCGGCGAACCCAAAGCCGTGCGCAGGCTGCCATTGAGCACCTGTTGCGTGGTGACGCTGATCCCGCCGCCGAGCGCGAGGACATAGAGGAAGAAATGTTGCACCAAGGCCTCCATTCATGCCGCGCCGGCAAGCGATCCGGCATTGCAGGCCTCAAGACAACGCGAATGGCCGGCCCGGAACAAGAGGCCCCACGGCGCAATTGTTGCGGACGGGGGCTCGCCAACAAGCGGTGCTTTCCATGATCCGAAAACTGCAATCGGGCGAATACCGGCTCTATTCCCGCAAGATCAACCCGAAAACGGGCAAACGCCGTAACCTTGGAACCTTCAAATCCCGCGCGGCAGCGGAAAAGCACGAGCGCGCCGTGCAGTATTTCAAACGGCACTGAACCCGCCCTAAAACGCGGCTGGTTCCGGGCTCGCGGCGGTGCTAAGCCCCGCCGGACGGATTCAACAAGCGGGACACCTTCGTTGCTGAACGGGCTCTACAAGGTCGAGTATGGCGTGAACGACGCGTTCGGCCGCAGCATCATGTGCATGCACAACGGTAAAATGCTGGGTGGAAACTCCGCCTTCGCCCATCTCGGCACCTATCAGGAGAGTGGCGGTGAAATTCTCGGTGAGGTCATCACCCAGCGCCACAATGACGACCCCTACTACAAGCCGCTGATGGACACCGACATCGCCGCCATCAGCGTGCGGGGCAAGCTGCAAGGCAACAGGATTCGTTTTGAAGGCAGCGCCGCGCCGCGGCCGGGCGCGCTGTTCTGGGCCGAGCTGACACGGCTCGACGACGAGGGATTGCCGCCGGTCGGTACCGTCGGGCAGGGCGGCATCGTCAACGGACTCTATTCCCACCAGCTTCGAGCGCTCGACGGTGTCAAGGCCGGGTTGTCGGGTGTCATGCTGCTGCTGGACGGGCGCATCCTCGGCGGCGACGCTTTCTTCTATTACCTCGGCGCCTATTCCTCGGCCAACGGCCGCTGGAAGGGCGAGATCCTCAACCAGGAGCACACGCCGGCTAAGGGCGAAAACCCCGTGTTCGGCGGTCATGAGGTCGGCATCGGCTTTACCGGCACCTGCGACGAGGCGGGTGCTGAACTCGAAGCCATTGCGCTGGCGGGCAAGCGCAGTCTGCGGCTGGCCGCCACGCTGAAACTGATGCGGCCGGCCTAGCCCTGCTTGCGCCGCGCGAAAAACCACGCGGTGATGGCGATGGGCGCACCAACGCCGATCCAGGAAAAATAACGGCCGGCGCCTTCGGAGAGCAGCGCCGTCAATAGCCCCGCGACCGACAGCACGCCGAGCAGGAGCGGACCGCCATACACGGTCCACCAATTGCCGCTGGATCGTGGTTTGCGTGCAGCGGTGGTCATTCAGACGGCTGCAACAAAGGCTGTCCCGCGATGGCGTGGCTGCGGTGCTTGCGGCGTTTGACGATCCACAGATACAGCCCGCTGCCGATCACGACGATGGTCATGATATCGAGCAGCGCCCAGATGACCTTCAGCGGCATGCCGCCATAGTCCCCGAAATGCAGCGGCTGCGAGACCAGCAGCGCCTTGAGATAGACGGGAAGGTCGCGCGCATCGGACACGTCGCCGGTTTTGCCATCCAGCAGCACCGGCTTGAGAAGCCGCGATGTCAGCGGCGTGTGGCCGCGCATGAAGACTGCGAAATGATGCGAGCTCGTAAAGGGCGTGCCTGGAAAGGCGACGAACGAGACATTCATGTCGGGCGCGATCTTCCGCGCTTTATCGAGCGTGGCGTCAAGCGAGGCGAGATGCACCGGCGGCGGCTTGCCGGCATAGGGCTTGACCATGTCAGCGAGTTCGTTGGCTTTCCACTGGCTCAGCATTATCTCGGCGAGCGTATTGATGACGCCGGTGGCGCCGACCACCAGCGCCCATGCGATGGTTATGGCGCCGAGCAGATTGTGCCAGTCGAACCAGGCAATACGGCGCGACTTGTCCCTCAGCGTGCCAAAGCTCAGGCGGCGCGTGAACGGCCAGTACAGCACCACGCCGGAAATGATCGCGACCAGGAACAGGAATCCCATCGCGCCGAGGAACAGCTTGCCGGGCTGGCCCGCAAACATGTCGACGTGGAGCTTGAGGAAGATCAGCATCGGACCGCCGCCGACCGAGCCGAGCGGCTTGGCGGTGTGGGCATCGTACGCCCTGAGCGTCGCCGCGTCCGGATCGCCATCGACCTTGTTGTTGGTAAAGGCGATCACCGTGTTCGGTTCGTCCTTGTCCCACAAGATATACTGCAGGACACGGCCGGGATCATGCGCGAGCGCCGTGCGGGCGATCTCGTCGATGCTCCGCTTCACCGCGCCCGGCTGGGCGATCTCGGGCTTCGGATCGTAGCCGAGCAGTTCGTCGATCTCGTGATGGAAGATCAGCGGCAGGCCAGTGATGCACAACATTAGCAGGAACAGCGTCGATATCAGGCTGCTCCAGGTGTGAACCACCGACCAGATGCGAACGGTTCTGGCTTTCAGCGTGGCCTCCTTTCACTCGACCCTGGACGCGGCTACCACTTATACGACAGGCTCGCCGTCGCCCGGCGCCGATCGCCATAGAAGCAGGCGTTCGCCGACGAGCAGTTCGCGACGTAGACCGTATCGGCGACGTTGATGACGTTGAGTGCTGCGCGCCAGTTCTTCCATTCGTAGTGGATGGCGGCGTCGCCGAGTACGACGGAAGGGACCGGCAGCAGGTTCGCCTGGTCGGCAAAGGACGAGCCGATATAGCGGACGCCGCCGCCGAAGCCAAATCCGGTCAGCGGACCTTCCTGGAAGGTGTAGTCCATCCAGCCCGAGGTGAGCTGGCGCGGCGTGGCGGTCGGGACCTTGCCGATCAGCGCCGGATTCAGATCCTTGCTGATGAAAAGATCGTAAGTCGTGAACGCGCCGATCACCTTGAACCCGGGGGCGAGATTGGCGACGGCTTCCAGTTCGAGACCGCGCGACGTGACTTCGCCGCTCTGGGTCGGTTGAAATACATTGGTCGGATCGAACGTCAGCGCATTCTGTCGCTTCAAGTCGAACCAAGCCAAGCCGATGTGACCATTGAAACCGACTGGCTGGAATTTGAAGCCCACTTCGGTTTGCTGGCCGGTTTCCGGCAACAGCAATTGACCGGAATTTTGGCCGATGACCGGATTGTAACTGGTGGCGTAGGAGACGTAGGGCGCAAGGCCGAAATCGAAATTGTAGATCAGCCCGGCGCGCCCGCTGAACTTGCTGTCTTCGCGGCTCTGGCCGACTCCGATGTGATTGTCATTCGTGGTTGCTACCCAGTCGTTGCGACCGCTGAGCACCAGCGTGAACCGATCGAGCTTGATCTGATCCTGCACGTAGGCGCCGAGCTGCTTCTGGGTCAGCGTCGTATCCGGGTTGAACGGACCGTTGTAGTAAGCGGTGGGTGCGTAGACCGGATTCACCAGATTGAGTGGGAGGACGCCGGCAGTAGTAAACCCTTGCCGATCGTCGATACGGTAATGCCTGAGGTCGAGGCCGAATAGCGCGGTATGGCTGAGAATGCCGGTGTTGAAGCGATATTCGAGCTGGCTATCGAGATTGGCCTGATTGGCGACGCCACGAGCGAGGAAGTTGCCGCGGAACAGGGACGCCGTAGCGGGATCTGCATTGACGTAACCCAGGCCGAATAGCGTGGAGAGGGTAACGTCGACGTGCGCGAAACGGGCGTTCTGCCGGAAAGTTACGTCATCGGAGAGATTTCGCTCGAGCTGGTAGCCCAGCATTTCCTGTTCGCGCTTGAACTTATCGACGCTCGGATCGCTGGCGAACAGACTGGTCGGGATCCGGCCGAATGGCGCTGATACGACGGTGCCGATATAGGGCAGGAAGTTCTGGCTGCGGGTGTCGTTCTTCGAGGCTGACGCCAGCACGGTGAAGGTTGTATCCGCGTCGGGCTTCCAGGTCAGCGATGGCGCGATGAAATAGTTATTGTCGGGCGTGAAATCGACCTGGGTGCCGCCGTTCTGGACCTGCCCGACCACGCGGTAGAACAGCTTGCCGTTTTCGGGCGAGGTCGCGACCGGACCGCCGAAATCGAACGAAAGATAGGCATTGCCGAAATTATTGACCCCGGTTTCGAGATAGCGGATCGGCTCTGTCGGGGGCGTCTTGCTGACCGCGTTGACGATGCCGCTCGGGCTGGAGCCGCCATACAGTACGGCGGAGGGACCGCGGAGCACCTCGACGCGGGCGAGGTTGAATGGCTGAAGCTTCCAGCTCGCAAAGGACGTGTAGAAGAGCTGCAGCCCGTCGAGGAACAGGCCGACATCGTCGGATTTGAAGCCGCGGATCAGAAACCAGTCGTTGCGCGGATCGGCACCGAAGGTTCCGCCGAGAACGCCCGGCGTGTAGCGCAGGATCTCGTCGAACTTGCCGGGTTTCTGGTCGCGGATCTGTTCGCTGCCGATCACCGAAAGCGACTGCGGCGTCTCCATGATCGGCGTGTTGGTCTTGGTGCCCGCCATCGAACGGCCGGCAACATAACCTTGAACCGCGCCACGCGGGTTCTCGACGACGGCGGCCGCCGGCGCCTCGCGCTTCGGTTGGGGCCTTCGGGAAGCAGCCGCGCTTTGCGCCGCTGGGCGACGGCTGCGCCGCGTCGTCGTGGCCGCGGTGCGTTTCTCTGGCGAGGTGACCACGACTGACGGGAGAGGTTGCGCCGCGGAGCCGGAATTCGACTGCGCGAATGTCGACTGCGGCCACGACACCAATACGGACGCGGTCGCCGACGCGGCGACCATCAACAAATCACGAGACTTCAAAGCGTCACCCCAACCTGCGAGCACTTGTCGCGCTTTCAGGAAAACTTGGCAGCGCAACCCCAGTGGGACGCATAACGCGCGGGATGACGATTCCTCTAATAGAAAGGTTCTTAGAGCGGCTCTTAGAAAGTTTCCAAGAATGCATGAGAAAAATTGTTCGATGCTACAACGACACGCAGTAGCTGAGAGGTCGGAACATTGCCGCGATGTTGGTTCCTTGATGATGCGCTCGTCGTCAAAAGCATCCGCGCCTCCCCATCAGGCTAGTTCCCGAACGCGATCGGAGCTCCCAGATTGGATCAGACAATCCAGGAGTTCCTGTCATGACCGACCCGAGCGCAGCTATCCTTTCCTCGTTCTCCTCCGCCCTAGCCGAAGTCGTCGCGCGGACAAAGCCGGCGATCGTCTCGGTGCATTCGCACCGCTTGCGGGCCTCCGGCTTCATCTGGAAACCCGGTTTGATCGTGACCGCCGACGAGGCGTTGGCCGACGAGGGCGAAGTCTCGGTCAAGCTTGCCGACGGCACAACGCGGCCAGCCAGCATCGCGGGACGCGATCACACAACCGACATCGCGCTGTTGCGATTTGATGCCCAGAATATTTCCCCGGTCGCGCTTGCATCCGTCGTTCCGGATCTTGGCTCGCTGTCGGTTGTGGTCGCCGCCGAGCACGGCGTTCCCACCGCCGCGCTGGGTACCGTATCGCTGGTTGGCGGCCGCTGGCGAAGCCTGCGCGGTGGTGAGATAGACGCCCGGATCGAACTCGGTGTGCGGCTGCGACCCAGCCACGAGGGGGGCCTTGCCCTCACTGCCTCCGGCGAAGCGATTGGCATGGCTGTCCAGGGGGTGCGACGTGTTCTTGTCATTCCCAGCGCGACGATCGGCCGGGTCGCGGGAAGACTTGAAACCCATGGCCGGATCGCGCGGGGCTATCTCGGGGTTGGGCTGCAGCCCGTCAAGCTTGACGATGGGATCGGCGCGATGGTGATGAGCGTCGATAGATCGGGCCCATCGGCCGCCGCCGGCATCCGGCAAGGCGATATTATTATCGGCTGGAACGACGAGAAGCTCTCCGGCGTGCGTTCGTTGTTAAGCGCGCTCGGGCCCGACAGCGTCGGCTCGGTCGTTGACGTCACGATTCGGCGCGGCGGCGAACCGGTGCGGATCAAGCTCACGATCGGCGAAAGGGCGGACGCGTGAGCGAGGAGGTAGCACCGGTCGTTGTCGTCGCCATCGAGATTTCCGATTCCGCGTTGGCGGACCGGCTTGCATCGCTGCTCGGCGGCGTTACCGGCATCCGACTGGCGACACCGGGGGAGGCCGCCGCGGTTGCGCTCGTGTCACGTGAGGCGCAAGCGGTCCTCCAACCTGACGACATCGAACTTACGCCGCGCGAGCGCGACGTGCTGGTGCTGATGGCCGAAGGCGCATCGAACAAGGCTATTGCGAGACAGCTTGGAATATCTGTTCACACGGCCAAATTCCACGTCGGATCGCTGCTCGACAAGCTCGACGCCACCGGCCGCACCGACGCCGTGGCACACGCTGCGCGTCGGGGCGTAATCCATTTGTAACACCGTGCGCCCGGCGGCGAGGGACCAGTTGCAGACCCTTGGTATACAATCCTAAAGGCGGCGGGAATCTGCTCCGGGAGAGCGGTCCGGAACCGCTTCCACTAGCGCGCCGGATGTCCTAAGCAGCGGGCCGCAGCGATTTCCTCCTTTTCAGGCCCCAATGATCCGTCTCGATAACGTCAGCAAGCAAGTCGGCCACCAGATCCTCTTCATCGAAGCCTCCGCGGCCCTTCAGAAGGGCGAAAAGATCGGCTTGGTCGGCCCGAACGGGGCCGGCAAGACCACGCTTTTCCGGATGATTTCAGGCCAGGAACTGCCCGATGAGGGCCAGGTCTCCCTCGATCGCGGCATTACGATTGGCTATTTCAGCCAGGACGTCGGCGAGATGTCGGGCCGGAGCGCCGTGGCCGAGGTCATGGACGGGGCGGGGCCCGTGAGCGTCGTGGCGGGCGAGTTGAGGGAACTCGAGGCTGCGATGGCCGATCCTGCCCGTGCCGATGACATGGACGAGATCATCGCGCGCTATGGCGAGGTGCAGCACCGCTTCGAGGAACTCGACGGCTATGCCCTCGATGGCCGCGCGCGCGAGGCGCTGTCGGGTCTCGGCTTCAGCCAGGAAATGATGGAAGGCGACGTCGGCGCGCTGTCGGGCGGCTGGAAGATGCGGGTGGCGCTGGCGCGCATTCTCCTGATGCGGCCCGACGTGATGCTGCTGGACGAGCCGAGCAACCATCTCGACCTGGAAAGCCTGATCTGGCTCGAGCAATTTCTGAAGGGATACGAAGGCGCGCTATTGATGACGTCGCATGATCGCGAGTTCATCAACCGCATCATCAACAAGGTCGTCGAGATCGACGGCGGCACGCTTTCGACCTATTCCGGCAATTACGCATTCTACGAGCAGCAGCGTGCGCTGAACGAAAAGCAGCAGCAGGCCCAGTTCGAGCGCCAGCAGGCGATGCTGGCCAAGGAAATCAAGTTCATCGAACGTTTCAAGGCGCGCGCCTCGCATGCAGCCCAGGTGCAGAGCCGGGTCAAGAAGCTAGACAAGATCGAGCGCGTCGAGCCGCCGAAGCGCCGCCAGACGGTGGCGTTCGAATTCATGCCGGCGCCGCGCTCGGGCGAGGACGTCGTCAGTCTGAAGAACGTCCACAAGGGTTATGGCAGCCGTACCATCTATCAGGGGCTCGATTTCATGATCCGCCGCAAGGAGCGGTGGTGCGTGATGGGCATCAATGGCGCCGGCAAGTCGACGTTGTTGAAGCTGGTGGCAGGCTCGACCGAGCCCGACGACGGCACGGTGGCGATCGGTGGCAGCGTCAAGATGGGCTATTTCGCCCAGCACGCGATGGATCTGCTCGACGGCGAACGCACGGTGTTCCAGTCGCTGGAAGATTCCTTCCCGCAGGCCGGCCAAGGCTCGCTCCGCGCGTTGGCGGGCTGCTTCGGCTTCTCCGGCGACGATGTCGAGAAAAGATGCCGGGTGCTCTCAGGTGGCGAGAAGGCGCGGCTGGTCATGGCAAAAATGCTCTACGATCCGCCGAATTTCCTGGTGCTGGACGAGCCGACCAACCATCTGGACCTCGCGACCAAGGAAATGCTGATCAACGCGCTCTCCGAGTTCGAGGGCACCATGCTGTTCGTCTCCCACGACCGGCATTTTCTGGCCGCGCTTTCCAACCGCTTGCTCGAGTTGACGCCGGAGGGCCCCCATCAATATGGCGGCGGGTACACCGAATATGTCGCGCGCACCGGGCAGGAAGCGCCGGGATTGCGGAGCTAGCTTGTCGTAGCCCGGATGAAGCGAAGCGCAATCCGGGAACAGTCGACCCAGGAGAGAGTCCCGGATTGCGCTGCGCTCCATCCGGGCTACAAACTATTTGCGTGTGAGCGGGGCGATCGCCTCGATCTCATTGGTCCAGATGCCGCCGGAATAGTTTTGCGGCAGCCGTGCAAACTGCTCGGGCGTATCTATTCCGGTCGAGAACTCGCCGCCGCGATAGGGGCCGAGCACGAATACCTCGCTGTTGGCGGATTTCATGCGGTTCAGGAAACGATCGGGCCAGCCCCATAGCCAAGGCGCCGCATTGACCGGAACCAGTACCATCGCGTTGTGGCAGGCCCCCGGCACGATGCCGCTCCACCCGTAGCCGATGTAGCTGAGCAGGCAGCGCTTGATCGCGCCACGCGAGATCGTCCTGATATCGCTCGCGCGCTGGCGCACGATCTCGACCGGTTCATCGCCGCCATAGACCATGATCTGTGCCCGGCGTTCGGCGGGAAGCTTGTTCAGCACGGCCGCGAGTTTCTCTCCTTCGGAAGGGTCGCGGCTCTTGACGTTGATCAGCAGCCGCGCTTGCGGGAAGGCCGCCAGCACTTCGGCAAGCGTCGGCATCAGGCCGATACCCTTGCCACGAAAGGGAAAGGTCTTGCCGCCATCGGCGGTATAGCCATGGCCAATGTCGAGCTTCTTCAAATAGGCCATGGAGTGTTCGCGCGCGACGCCGCGCCCGTCGGTGCGGCAATCCAGCGTCCAGTCATGAAACACCGCAAACTCGCCGTCGGTCGTGGGATGAACGTCGAGCTCGACGACATCGGCCCCGGCCGCAAAACCGGCTCGCATCGATTCGATCGTGTTCTCCAGATACTGGTGGCTGGGCGGCAGCATTCTTGCCGCCGTACAGGTGTCGTTCTTCAACTCGCGTTCGTCGAACCGCTGGGCAATGCCGCGATGCGCGAGCAGGGCGGGTTTGCCGTCCCGATGGGTGGCGAGATGATTGGTGTTGTTGATGTAGATGGCTGCGGCGAAGACGACGATTGTCACCGCGGCATATTTGAGTTTCTTGTTCAAGGCTTGCCCCCGCGCACAGGACGCATTCGCTAGGCAGCATTTCTGTTCGATTTGCGGCGAAGGGCAGAGGAAACCGAAACGCATGGCGCTACAACTTGTGCGCGGCTTGTCGGTGCTGAACTCGCCCGTTACGCTGCTTCGAAAAAGGGAGCGAAGCGAGGATGAAGCAGCTCAGGATCGGCGACATCACCATCGACGCGGTGATCGAGCGCGAGGGGCCGTGGCGACGGCCGCAGGATTTCTTCCCGGCTTATGACGATGCCGTCTTCAAGCATCACCTCGCTGGCATGGAGCCGGAGGTATTCGACTTCGATTCTCGTTTCAAAAGGGACTGACCATGGGAATGCAACGGACCGACGGAATGCAACGGATGGATTTCGGGACGCTGGTTCAGACCCGCAAAAGCGTGCGCGGGTTCACCAGGGAGCCGGTCGCCCCACGGTCATTGAGGACATCATCGAGGACGAGGTCATCATGACCTGCGTCGCCATGGGCTATCCCGACGACAGCTTTCCGGCCAATGCCGTGCGCTCCGATCGCGAGTCCAACGGCGATTTCGTCCGCTATGTCGGGTTCAACGACTGAGGGCTTTTTTTGTTTGAGCATGATCTCCGCGCAAACGCGTTCCGCGTTTGTCGCGAGGGAAAACCGGTGCCCACTTTTCCGGATCATGCTCCCTACGCCGCACGGACCTCCGACAGGAAGCGGTTGACCTGTCCGGCGAGATCCTTGGACTGCGAGGACAATTGCTCGGCCGCGCCGAGCACCTGATTGGCGGCGGCGCCGGTGTCGTCGGCGGCCTTCTGCACGCCGGTGATGTTGGAATTGACCTCTTGGGTGCCGCGCGCGGCTTCCTGCACGCTGCGGGAGATTTCCTTGGTCGCGGAGCCTTGTTCCTCGATCGCGGCCGCAATCGCGGTGCCGATCTGGTCGATCTCGGCGATCACGTTGGCGACGTTCTGGATCGCCGTCACGGTCTGGTCGCTCGCCGCCTGGATCGAGGCGATCTGCTCGGAGATTTCGGTGGTGGCCTTTGCGGTCTGGCCGGCCAGCGATTTGACTTCGGAGGCGACGACGGCAAAGCCGCGGCCGGCATCGCCGGCGCGTGCGGCCTCGATGGTCGCGTTCAGCGCCAGCAGGTTGGTCTGCGCGGCAATGCTCTGGATCAGCGTCACGACGTCGCCGATCTTCTGCGCGCCCTCGGCGAGCGAGCGGGCGCTGTCGCCGGTGCGCCGCGCATTGTCGACCGCGCGGGCGGCGATCTCGGTCGATTGCGCGACCTGGCGGCCGATTTCCGAGATCGAGGAGGCCAGTTCCTCGGTGGCGCTCGCCACCGTCTGCACGTTGGCGGAAGTCTGTTCGGAAGCGGCGGCGACGATGGCTGCCTGACGATTGGTGAGGGTTGCGGTCGATGACATCGACTGCGCGGTGTCTTCCATGACTGACGATGCCGACGACAGCCCGCCGACGAGTTCGGTGACCTTGGCTTCGAACACGCGGGTGAGTTCGTCGAGCACCTGGGCGCGGCGCATCTTGCCGTCGCTCTCGGCGGCCTTTTCGGCGGCGAGCCGTTCCGCCTCGATCATGCTTTCCTTGAAGACACCGACGGCAGCAGCCATCGCTCCGATCTCATCGCCGCGCCCGGCGCCGGCGATTTCTCCGGATACGTCACCGCTGGCCAGCCGCGTCATCGTGGCGGTGAGGTCGACGATCGGCTTGCAGACACGGCGGCGCATCATCACGATCAGCGCGGCGCTGGCGGTGACAACCGCGACCAGCCCTGCGAGCGCGATCAGGAAGCTGAACCGTGCTGCGGAATAGTTTGTGCCGAGGATGTGTTCGGCGTTGTCGTAAAAGGCGTTGCGCAGCTCGACCACCGAGCCGAGGCCGATTTGCGACTCCGCGTAAAAAACGTCGACATCGTGCTCGTATTTGCCGGTGGCCGCGCCATCCTTGACGAGCTTCACTTCCTTGCCAAAACGCTCGACATAGAGCTCGTTCATCTTGTTGAGCGCCGCCGCCACGTTGGAGGGCGTCGCGGGATTCCCGCGCAATTCCTGCAGCGACATCAGGATCTGGTCGGCGCGGCCCTGCGAGCGGCTGAATTCCATCTTTTCGGCCTCGGTGGCGGCGCGCTTGGCGCCGACGAGGTTCTTGTGGATGCTGGCGTTGTAGCCGCCGACGTCGCGCAGGTTCCAGGCGACGTTGGCGTAAACCGCCTGCCGATAGGCGTCGCCGTCGAGCAGCGCCATACGGCGGACCTGCTCGTCGAGCAGCTTGGTGACCGCGGCGTTGAACACGGCATTGTCGGCGACGATTTTTCTGGCGGCATCCTTGCGCGCTTCGGCCGGACCGTCGATCGCCTTGTCGATGGCGTCACGCAGCGCGTTGAATTTCACGTTCAGCTCGTCGATGCCGGTGCCGATCGCAGCGGCATCATCGAGTGCGCCGGACAGGTTCTTGCGGACCGCATTCATCTTGTCGCGCGCATTGTCGGTGTTCTTGCGGAGTTTTTCGTTGAGCTCCTTGCGGACCGCCGGATCGACGGCGGGCGGGCCATAGAGGATATTGGTGGAAAAGCCGCGCTCGGAATTCATGTAGCGCGGGATGTCGCCGACGGCGCGCACCACCTCCAGCCGGCTCTGCGCGACCGAGACCTTCTCCATGGTCTGATATTTTGATACCGCCACATAGACGGCGAGGCCGCCACCGACGGCGGAAAGCGAGACAATGGCAGCGGTGAGGAGGGTGCCGATTTTCATGAGATTTCAGACCATTTGCGCTGGCGCGGACGTGCGGGCCACCAGTATAGGTGGTGCAACTTAATCCAGGGTTTACGGTGGGGCATGTCACACCGGCCCGTTGCATTTCGTCTTGGTGACATGGCGCGGGATGCCGCGGCTTCAGAGAGAGGAGCGAGGCAATGAAGATCGTTATCATCGGCGGTACGGGCTTGATCGGCTCGAAACTGGCCGCGTTGCTCCGGACGCGTGGCCATGAGGTGCTGCAGGCGTCGCCGAGCAGGGGCGTCAACGCGGTGACCGGGGAGGGCCTGCAAGCGGCGCTTGCGGGCGCCGACATCGTCGTCGACGTGTCGAATTCGCCCTCGTTCGAGGACAAGGCGGTGCTGAACTTCTTCGAGACGGGGACGCGCAACCTGATCGCGGCTGTGCAGCAGGCCGGCGTACGGCATTGCGTCGCGCTGTCGATCGTCGGCACCGACCGGCTCGAGAGCAGCGGCTATTTCCGTGCCAAACTGGCACAGGAGCGGCTGATCGCGAATTCCGGCCTGGCCTATACGATCCTGCGCGCCACCCAGTTTTTCGAATTCGTCGGCGCGATCGCGGATTCCGGGCGCAGGGATGGCGCGGTCCATGCCTCCAGCCAGTTGATGCAGCCGTTGCTTTCCGACGATGTCGCCGCAGCGCTCGCCGATGTGACCCTCGGCGAGCCTGCCAACGGCATATGCGAGGTCGCAGGTCCCGAAGCGGCGCCGCTTGCGGACTTCGTCGGCCGCTGGCTCCGCAAGCAGGGCGATACCAGCAGGATCGTGGCGGGCGCTGACGTGCCGTATTACGGCGCACCGCTCGCGTTGCGCACGCTGGTGCCGGACGACGGCGCGCGGATCATGCCGACGCGTTTCGACGATTGGCTGGACAGGGCGGCGGCGTGAGTGCGGGCCGGCTGTCTGCGTGGTGACGATGTGCGCAATGCGCCACGCGGAAGTCGTCGTCCCCCGCGCATGCGGGGGATCCAGTACGCCGCGGCTTCTCGATTCAATCACTTCTGTCTCTGGGATACTGGGTCACCCGCATTCGCGGGTGACGACGAGTGAATACGCGTTCGCGATCTCGCGACATGAACTGTCCGAGGTTTGCCTGAAACTTCCCACCCTCTTGAAGAGGGCGCAGGGAAGACCGGGTGCTTGCTGCACCCGCGGTCTCGCGTGCGATTTGCGCAAACAAAAGTGCACACGAGCATACAGGGCAGCGGGAGCATTCCGGCCTTCCCTGCGCAATGGCTTTACGGCTTACTTCGTGCTCTCCCCGGAGAACGGCTCTCTTGCCTCCGTCGCCCCCGAGAAGCTTCGCTTCTCTGGGACTTAGCGCCAGCACCGCGGCGCCCGAACCACACGACTTCGCCGTACGCTTGAGCCACACACGTCAGTCGCAGCTCTCGCGTCCATCGCATCTCACCGCGCGTTCGTGACGATGGCCAACGCCCCTCATCCGCCGTGAGACGGGCGGAGTTATGCCGGTGATTTGGTCTGCAAGTTAAGCGGAATATTTTTGCAAATGGGGCTGGACAGGTTTTGGGTGATTTGCCCGACAAGTGATTTTTGTCACACCGTTGCCTCCATTTCGTCATTGCGAGCGCAGCGAAGCAATCCATAGCGCGGCTTGCTGAGACGTGGATTGCTTCGCTTCGCTCGCAATGACGTTTGGGGAGCAGCGCGCGCGCCATCAAAGAACATGACCGGCGATAGATGGTGGGCACGGCGCAAACGCGCCTTTGCCCACCCTACGACGCATCATTGCGTTTCTTCGGTCGCGCTCTTTGCGGCGGAATGGGGTTGAGCTGACGCCTTGGCACCCGTCTCCTGACAGGGCAGTTGCGCCCACGAACCGTCGGCCGCCTGCTGATAGGCATGGCAGGTGGCGACCGCGGGCGCCTCGGTTGCCTTCGCCGCAGGGGAATTCGTGCTGGAGTTCCTGGCGAGCGTCGGCGCCGCCAAAGTGAGGAGGGCGGCCGCCGCACCGAAGAAGATCGCTTGCCCTAACCGCATGGGAGTTCTCCTTATCTCGAAAGCGAATGCCTTCTTCTTCCTAAAGAGGATTGTGGAAATTTTTGGAAATGCTGGGGAGTGTTGGCAGTGCTTGCTTAACGCTTTGCAAACGCGCGGGGCTGATGCGCCGCAGCGACGAATTCTGTTCTCGTGCTCGGGAACCAGTTCCATCGGCCGTGCGTTGGCTTGGCATCATGGCGAAGGCGAGGGGCGTCCATGCGTCCGGGAAAGTCACTCTTCAACGCACTGCTTACCCATTTCCTGATGGGCGTGGCCCTTGGGCTGTCGCTGGTCCTGTTGCTTGGCCTGATCGATGCCTTCCATGTCAGGGACCTCGTTGCCAAAAGCGGCGCACCTGTTCAGACCACGCTGATGCTGGTCACGACCTACGGGCTGATGTTCGGCATCGGCGCGGCGCTGACCGGCCTGGTGCTGACGTTGGAAGACGAGAGCTGAAGCTAAGGCGGTCTGCCTGATCAACGGCGCAGGCGGGCGATCGTGCCGGCGATGATCTGCATGGCGACGCCGACCACCCATCCGGCCATGATCATCAATATCCATGCCAGATGCGGATCGTGGCGCAGCACGATCACGCCGACGCTAGCGAACGCCGAGAACGCTGCGAGGAAGGTGCCGATCGCGCTGAGCAGTTCCGGCGTATCGATCTTGCCGACCCAGGCGCCATCGGCGGGCCGACCGGTCGATGCGGTGAAGGGCAAGGGCGGCGTATCGATGCCTAGGTAAAAGCCGACGGCGCCGCCGATCATCATCAGGAGCAGGAAGGCCTGATTGGTGAGTGCGGAATGGCTCGTTCCCACCAGAGCCGCCACAAACAACCCGCTCGCCGCGCCTGCCATGGCAAGACCAAGGCGTTCCAGAACGTGGGCGACTTTTCGAACGCGGGTTCTCATGGTGGTGGGCCCGCCGGTTACAAGCCAAGGTTAGGACGATTTTGGGCGAGGTGGAAGCAACCTGACGGTGCAGCAATGAGCGGAATTGATCCAGCGCAAGGCGCGGAACGCGCCTCGCGACTTCGCGCTTGCAGCTCGCGCAAGATGGATCCGTCCGTATTGCAGCGCCTGTGGAGAAAAGCACTGATGTCGCGGTGAAAAGATTGGACACCCATTTCATTGACCAATTCGGCGAACCGCCGGATATTTGATGCACCATGTTCAGGGTCACCGCATGAGATTGAATCCAAAGCCAGCCGTGGGCGATATGCGCAAGCGCATCACCCGTCGCTGCGTCTCGGCGGCGACCGGCGCCTGTTGCTGATCCTCCCGTAGCAAACCCAGAGATCACGCACTCGACAGGAGCGCCGACATTGTCGGCGAATGAGCACCCATGTCCAAAGCCTACATCATCGAAGTTCACAACCGCACCGCCGGTATCGTCGCAGGCGACGAGCGCGGGTTCACCTTCTTCTCCTCCGATCGCGCTTTCGATCGTCTCGATGGCCGCGATTTCCGCTCGGCCCGCGAGGCGGAGCGCGCGGCGAGGGCGGTACTGGGCGGCAGGCAAACTAGCACGCATTCGCCGTCGTGAATCGACGGCTCGATCAAACCGGAAAGGAAGAACGCATGACCACGAGAAGAAATATCATCGCCGGCGCGTTGATCTTCGCATCGCTCGCGATGTCGCCCGCACAAGCGCAGGCACAGGACAAGCCAACGGAAATCCGCATCGGCACGCAGAAGGGCGGGTTCTTTCCGGCTGTGCGGCAGCGCCGCACGGTCGAGGATGCCTTCAAGCCGCTCGGCATCGAGATCAAGTGGGTGGATTTCCAGTTTGGTCCGCCGCTGCTGGAGGCAATCAATGTCGGCAGCGTCGACTTCGGTTTCGTCGGCGATTCCCCGCCGATCTTTGCCCAGGCGGGTGGCGCGAGGATACGATACGTGGCCGCCGTCAAATCTGACGGCAACAATCAGGCGATCATCGTTCCCAAGGACTCGCCGATCAAAAGGATTGCCGATCTCAAGGGCAAACGTATCGCCTTCGCCAAGGGATCGAGCGCGAATAATCTGCTGGTCGCGGCGCTGGAGAAGGCCGGGCTTTCCTATGGCGATATTTCGCCGGCGCCGCTCGCGCCGGCCGATGCGACGGCAGCCTTCCTCAAGGGCTCGGTCGAAGCATGGTCGATCTGGGATCCCTACCTGGCGCTCGCCGAGCTGAAGGAGAATGCGCGGGTTATCGTTTTCGACAAGGACGTGCACAAGCCCAATGCGTTCTATATCGCGGGATCGGACTTCGTGGACAAGCATCCGACACTGGTAGCGAAGCTCAACGCCGTCTTTGCCTCGGAGGGACGGTGGGCGGATAGCCATCACGACGAGGTGGCGAAGGCGCAGGCTGAGGCGACCGGTGTCGATATCGACGCGGTCAAGCGCTTCGTCTCTCGCTCGAGCTACCGCGTCGTGCCTGTCGACGACGAGGCCGTCAGGAGCCAGCAGGCGATTGCCGACCGTTTTGCGAAGCTCGGCCTGATTCCGAAACCGGTCAACGTGTCTGACATCATCTGGAAATGGTCGCCGGGGTCCTGATCCCGAGCGCATCTATTCCGGATATCCGGGCACGTATGGGGCGGACATGGCGGGTCCGCCCCATTTTGTTGGAGGGCGTTCCGTCGGAGATGGGTTGCGCCGAACCGCAATTGATGGCGGACTGCGGGCCGCTTGCAACGCCTTCGGGAGCCGACCGTCATGAGCATCTTCGACAATCCATTCGATCCCGCGCGCGAGGCAGCGCTCGTCACCGGTGCGGGCAACGGGATCGGCCGCGCGATTGCGCAGGCGCTGGTGGGCGAGGGCGTGCGCACGTTGTTTGCGGACGTGAATCCGGAAACGGTAACTGCGGCGATCAAAGCGTCGCCGCGACCGGAGCTCGCCGTGCCCTGGGTCGGCGATCTCGCCGATCCTGCCGCGCGCGAGGCGCTGCTGGCGGAAGCAGCCAGCGCGCTGGGGCGCGTGACGCATTTCGTGCACAGCGCCTCGCCGCCGCGGCGCGAAGCCGATCACGTGCTTGGCGTCAGCACGGAGACCTGGGCGCAGATGCATGCGGTGAACCTTGAAGCCGGATTCCATCTCGCGCGCGAACTGGCGCGAAAGCTGATCGCCGGCAAACAGCCCGGCTCGTTCCTGCTGCTGACGTCGCTGCATGCCGGCACCCCGCGCAACCTGCCGCATTACTCGACGTCGAAGGCGGGGCTTTCGATGCTGGTGAAGGAATTGGCCAAGACGTTCGGCCGCTTCGACATCCGCGTCAACGCGCTGGTGCCCGGCGCGATCGCGGCCGGCGGCTTCGTCGCCGATCCCGCGCTCGCAAGACACATTCCGCTCGGGCGGCTCGGGCAGGCCGGGGATCTTGCGCCGCTGGCGCTGGCGGTGCTGTCGAACCGGATATCGGCTTACGTCACGGGCGCCGCGATCGTGATCGACGGCGGCCTGTCGCTGACGAACTGGTTCGAGCCGCCGGAGTTGGATTTGTAGTTGGATGGCGGATTAGCGATAGCGTAATCCGCCATCCGCCGCGTCTTGCTTGTCTGGCGGATTACGCCTTCGGCTAATCCGCCCTACGGTCCTTGCGCGCAATCACCCGATCTATTCAGTTGGCTTTTCGTCTCGTTCTAGCTGGGGTTTTTCATATAAGACGGCGTTCAACAAAGAACGGTGCACCTCGATCTTTCCGTTGTAGCTGATCAATCCAAGCTTGCGAAATTTATTCAGAAAATAACTCACCCGGGGTCGGGTCGTTCCGATCATCTCCGCCAGGGTTCCTTGATTGATCGAAGCATCGATTGGCGTTGGCTTTTCATCTTTTCCGAAATTGGCCAGCAGTAGAAGAAGGCGCGCGAGCCGCTTCTCGCTCGAATTGAATAGCTGATCGATCAAATCTTCTTCAATGCGATTGCTTCGGGTCACCAGGTAAGTCACGAAAAGTTCTGAAAACCTTGGCTCCTTCCGGAGCGCCGCCAGCATCGCCTTCCGCGTTATCGAGGTGACAATGCACTCCTCCAATGCCCTCGCGGTTCCAACGCGGATCGCCTGGCCATTCAAACATCCCTCGCCGAAAAATTGCGCAGTCTCCAATATGCCGACGACCGCTTCTTTGCCCTGCTCGGAAACAACGGTCACCTTGACCTTGCCCGATTGGATGTAAAAAATCTGATCAGCCTCTTCGCCCTGGGCGAAGATGATCCGGCCTTTACGGTACTTCTGTATCGTTTTGCCGGTCCCGACTTTGGCTAGAAAAGCCTGAGGATCGAACGGTCGCTTTGCTGACTTCACAAGCCCCTCCTTTGGACCAGTGATGCCTAAATATTAAAAAGGGTGCGTGGTGGTCAATATTGACCAGCGGACCAGTTTCCCAGGTGAGAAAATCACCCGGTCAGTAGCCGGTGTCCGGCAGCGTGTCGTGCACCAGCCTGATCCAAGAGGGGTGCCCGCATGCTTGGCTCTCATGCGTTACCAACCGGCCCGCCGCTTAGCGTTATAGAGCGCCCGCGCTGTCAGCACTGCCAGACCCGCACGGTTCTGGCTCGCATTGCGCCCGGCCCAGCGGGTTACGAACTCCGCACTTTCGCGTGCCCCAGGTGTGATCGTTTCCAGCGAACCCTGGTGGTCAGCGACCCCATGAGCGGCGACGCGAGCGGGTGGCTTCGCGGCGAGCTTAAATCCCCGGACTAGATTTTGGCAATCTCATGGAAGATTAAAAATGTCCGCTGAAGTAGCCCCCTTACCACCCCGGGTCCTATCAAGTTCACGATGCGACCGTTGCTGCGGCGTTACCATGGTGCAGCGCATCACGCCTTCGCGACCGGGGTACGAGCATTGGACGTTGCGTTGCACACGCTGTGGCCACACCCAGCAACTGCAAGCTGTATCCAGTACGTCGCACGCCGAACCGCTAGATTGGTTTGATAGCAATCTGTACTCACCGAAATGAGGCCCGGCATGCGTAACAGGAACAAGGTCGGCTATTTGACGCCGGACCATCTGGAAGAGCAGGCAGATGCGCGCGCCAGCGAGGCAAAGCAATTGCCTGAAGGAGAGGCGAGACAAAACGCGCTTCGTAATGCAGCGCAATTGAGGGTGTATGCCTCCATGAAGCGCGCATTCGCACCGCAAGCCGCCAAGTCGAAATAGTAGACGCGGATCGGGAGAGTTACAGAATGTCGGATACTGAGCCTACCCCACCTGACAGGCATTTGTTCACAACGAACAATGTGCCTTCCGACGCGCCACGCTCCTTCCGGCGCAAATCCATGAGAAGGTCCATCGAGGTGGTCGCAAAAGCGGCCCGTGTCGCCCTTGGTTTGAGTAATGACGAACCGACCTTCGAATTGCCCGGGCGGCTGTTCGAACAACTGCCGTTTGCCGTTTATGTTTGTGACCGGGACGGTCTCGTTCTCCGATACAACCGCCGCGCCGCCGAACTATGGGGCCGGTCACCTAAACTCAGCGATCCCGATGAACGGTTTTGCGGATCGTATCGAATGTTCCGGCCCGACGGGAGTCTGTTGCCGCACCACCAATGCCCCATGGCAGACGTGCCGCGCACCGGTGTTTCCGTGCGCGAACGGGAAGTACACATCGAGCGACCTGACGGCTTGCGCGGCATCGCGCTCGTTGACATCGAGGCAATCAAGGATAGCGGTGGAAACGTTGTCGGTGCCGTCAACTGCTTCCAGGATATAACGGAGCGCAAACGGATCGAGGCGCAGATCGTCAATCTAGCGCACGAGGCCGAGCATCGAACGAAGAATATCTTGGCCACTGTGCTGGCGACGGTGCGTCTTTCCAATTCCGATACGTCTGATAATCTGAAGCAACTGATCGAAGGGCGCATTGGTGCGCTCGCAAAGGTCCATACGCTGTTCGTAGAATCCCGCTGGGCGGGAGCCGAGCTTCACCGTCTGGCCACGCAGGAGCTTATGGCTTACGGCGGAGAGAGTAAGGCGCGCGTGCGAATTGACGGGCCAGCCGTTATGCTGGAGCCGAGTACGGCTCAGACCGCTGCAATCACCTTGCACGAACTCGCGACCAACGCTGCAAAATACGGATCGCTATCGGCAGTGGGCGGTCACGTTGAAATCACATGGCGCCTTACAGTAGACCGACGGCTCATTTTACGCTGGATCGAGTCGGGTGGGCCGGCCGCCACGCCGCCCACGCATCGCGGGTTCGGCACACGCATCATGGAAAATATGATTGGCCAGCTCAAGGGTGAGGTGCGTTTTGATTGGCGCGACCAAGGGCTAACGTGCGAAATCACCTTACCGCTTGCATAGGCCACATGCCGATCTTCGTAGCTGACGTCGAATAGCGCGACATCACCTCGGAAGGTGTTTGAGGGCAAGTTCGTTTAAGAGACTGTCCCGCCGGAAATAGGAGTGGCGAGAGGGCTATCAGCCCATCTGCTCGGCTCCGCCATCTCCATCGGATCCAGTCTATCGCAGAAGACGCACTTCAATTCGGTGCGTCCCGTGTAGCTGGGGGTCGGTACCATCCTCTTACCGCAGTGCAAACAGCGGGTGACACGGTCCATCGCACCCTCCTATCGTTCCCGCCTTAACGAGCATTAGGAACCTAAGTTCCAATGGGAGTTGCATGTCCCACCGCGTTAGTGAGGAGATTACAAATGCAGGCTGCGATTGATCGTGTAATGCAAACCTATGGCATGATGGTCAATCTCACGGCGGAGCAAGAAAGCGATGCCCGAGCAAAAGTCTGCAGATTTTTGCAAGACAAGGGTGACGACGAGCACAGATTGGCCGTTGAAGGACTCAAGCATCTGTTAGGTCATGCCACGAAGCGTCGTCGTGCAGCTTCAGCACAGGACTGCGTCGAGTAGCTCCCGTGCCTGATAGGGCTTCATGAGGAAGAGAGCATCCTGCGGTACGTAGGGCGGATCGCGGCCGGAGATGATTACGACGTTCAGGGCCGGGAATTTGCGTTTGGCGTATTGCGCTAGTTCGAGGCCGGATGGCCCTTCGCCAAGCTCTACATCGATCACCAAGGCCCGGAGTTCGGTGCCGGTTGAAACCAGTACCAGTTCCGCGACTGCCCCGGTGGCACACTCCACCACCTCCAGCCCTTCGCTTCTGAGCAGTTCGGCCAGGATCTCGCGCTGGAAGGTGTCGTCTTCCACAACAAGGGCCACAAACTTCGACATTTCAGCGCCTCCAGAAGGCCAATCCCGCAATGTCGCTTTTGTTCATTCTCCGCGAGCTTTGCCGGCCCATGGGCCGCGCCGATCATGTTTGGCAGGGTGCCCTGAGACATTATTGCGGCTGGCTGCGCGGTCGCGATAGGCGCATGATCAAGAAATGTCCGAATCGCAACACCGATCCTGCATGTGCGGCGCGGTCTATCGCCGGACCGAGCGAATGGCTCCGTCGCGAGAGATCGCGAGCTTCGAGTGCGTCATTTGCGATCAAACTCTGGAAAGCTGGAATACGGCTTGGGTCCCCAGCTTCCGTTTGATTGTTGGTCACGTCGGGATACCGAAGGCAAACCTGCAAACCGATTGAGCCCGGGAATGGGTCAGCCCTTGGCCAACTTCGATGAGCCAGGAACCTTCCCTCACATCCGCTCCGGTGCTTCCCGCCACGTGGTTTTGAGCATGCAGCCTAAATGGCGCGTCCCTGATGCTTCGCGTGCCATTTCGGGCCGGGGCCGCGCATGTAGTGCAGCTCGGGGCGATAGCGGTTGTGGGCAAGACCGACCAGACTGTGCCAGTGGATCACGATCTCTGTCAGGCGTCGGAGCAGCGATTGCATGACCAGCATGGTGACCTCTCAATGCAGCTTGCCGAGCATGGACGAAAACGGCAGGACGAAGATTTCGTCGTTGAGATCGTCGCTGACATGCAGCGTCCAGTCGCGCCAGTCTTCCGGGCCCTGCGTCGTTATCAGCGACTGCACGACGCGGGTGGCGTGGTCGCAGGCTTCGGCCAGATTTCCGACGGCGGTGCCGCGCTGGTCGACGCATACGCCCTCGGAATTGGAGTAGTGGAAATAGAGTCTTGCCATGTCCGACTCCCGCGATTGCGACTCACAGCGAAAAATAACAGGCGGGAGATCGACTTGATATTCGGGGAGATTGCGGCCGGGATACTACGGGAGGTGTCGCGACCACAGGTGGAACCGGTCCGTCAACTTGTCTGAAAATTATCTATCGCTGCGCGCGGAACGAGACTTTCGGTTCGGCAGTTTTCACGAGGAAGCCGCGACGATCGGAACGCTGCGGCGTGGACTGGTGGAACCCTGGGAGAGCGACATGATGTCGGAAATGCAGATCCACACGATTGCACGCCAGATGATGGAGAAGCACGGCCTCACCGCGATCGCGCAGGCCGCCCACAATGCGCAGGCTTGCGAGAGCAAGGGCGATGACGAGGAAGCCAGGGAGTGGCGTCATATCGAGGACGCGATGAAGATGATGCGGGGACCGCATCAGAGCTGAGTTCGGCACGAAGGCCTGATGGAGCCAACGGGGCGCGCGATGCGCGCCCCGCGACGAGCGCCATCGCGCTCGCGCTGGGATAACAGCTTCGTGTAGTCCGGCTTGCTACCGCAGCGGCATCGGCGGGCGCACCACCGGCTCGCCGTCATCGGCGATCGTTTGCTGAGGCGGTGGCGGCAACGGTGCGGCGGCCTGCGCCGGCGGGAGCGGCGCTGCTGGGGCGGCAATCGGCGCGGGCGAGTAGGAATAGGCCGGTTTCGGCTTGCGCACGGGCGGCGGGGCCGCCGGCCGGGGCGCAGGCGGCGTCAGCGCCGACACCCTGGGCCGCAGGTTCTGCTCGGCAGGCCTGGTTTCAGCCGATTTGGCCTCTGAAGCTTTGGCAAACTCACGCGCCATTTGGGCCTGGCTCGCCTTGAGCTGCGCGATGGTGGTTTTCAGCTCCTCGACCTGCTGGCTGATCGCGGCGAGATCCTGCGCCATCGATTGCAACTGGGACGATTCCGCAGAAGGGGCGGGCGCGGCAGCGGCGGGTTCGGGCTGAGCCGGTGCTGCCGCTGTCGCTGCTGTCGGTTGCGCGGCGGCCTGATCCGATGCGGCGGCGTCAGTGGCCGGTGCACTCGGCTGCTCCGCGACGGCAGGCCTGGCTGCCGAGGGCAATGCCGCCAGCACGAAGGGTGGCGTCCACTCGGCGGCCATCGCCTTGGCGTCATCGCCATAATGCTGCCAGGCGGCGGCGGCCACGGCGCCGCACAGGCCGAGCAGCGCCATGATCACGCGCTTCGTCCATTTGGCCATCGGCGGTTCGCCGAGAGGCTTGAGGCCATCCACCTTGATCTCGCTTGGCCCGATATTCTCGATCTGGATATCGCGGACATCGCTGGCCCGAAACGTCGGTTCGACCTGCGGAATCGGCGCGCCGGCCGAAACCGGCGGCGTGCCCTCGATTTGCGGCTTCACCGCTACTTGGACTTGCGGCGCCGCTGGAGGGGCGGCCGGATCGTGCGCCAGCGATGGCGCCTTTTCGGCATGCGCGTGCAGCAGCGATTCGATCGCAAAGACGTCGTGCGGATCGGTGTCTTTCAGCGGTGGCGTGGTTTGCATTGGCGGTCCCTTGCTCAGTCCAATGTCACCCGCATCGGGCGGCGAGCATGCTTTGGCAGGGTTGAAAAACCTCTGCCCGTAAAACCCCTGCCTCTGCCGCCACACGGCCAGCGAGGTTTGACCAAAGCAAGGCAACCTCGTGGAGAGGTTGAGGCCGTGGGTTCCGGGCGCTGGAACTGGAGGCGCGCCGGTGCGCGGTCGGCCCAGGCCTAGAGGGCAGCCCCTGCGACGTCAGCGCGATGCCTGGCGCGCCACTTCGGGCCGGGGCCGCGCATGTAGTGGCGCTCGGGACGATAGGGGTCGCGGGCGCGCTCGATCAGGCGGTGGCACCGCGCCACGATCGCATCGAGGCGGCGGAGCAGCAGCATGAAAGGCGGTCGCGCCGGCAGCATGGCAACCTCTCAGTGCGGCTTGCCGAGGACGAAGGCGAACGGCAGAACGAAGATCTCTTCGTCGAAATCGTCGTTCACGTGCACGACCCAGTCGCGCCAGTCTTCCGCGTCGCGTCCCATGATCAGCGACCGGACGATGCAGGCTGCGCGGTCGCGCGCCTCGGCGAGGTCGCTCACCGCTTCTCCGGAGCGATCGAGGCGGACTTCCCGGGAGTTCGAGCAGTGGAAATAAACCTGGGCCATGTCGGCCTCCTGTAAGCGGAGCTACTCTTATTGGTACGAAGCTAGCGTCAGAAGGTTCTGCCCATCCGTGATGCACCTCACATCCAGTCGTTAAGATTTTATTAATGCTGTAGTGGTCAAACTTTAGGCATGGAATCGCAGCGGAACCGGACCTCCCGAGCCGGCAGTTGCAAGAGAAGGCCGGCGGCGTAATGCCCGCCGGCCTTTTCTCTTGGCGGCGACATGTCTCTTAGCGGCGAAATGGCTGAAATCACGGCGCTGTGAATCGACTGCGGGAACAAGCATCTCGCCTCGCTCGTTCGCTCTTCATATGAAATGGAGAATGCGCAATGATGAAATTGACAATGCTTGGCGCGGCCGCTGTTCTTGCGACGGCGCTTGCGACGCCTGCGATGTCGCAGGAAGCGACCCAGGAACCCGGTATGATCGGGTTCAACTACCCGAACTCCAACTATCTGCGCGGCGGATATGGCGTTCGCCTGCCGAGCCGCTATGACCGCAGCTATTACGGGCCGCACGTGTATTACGGTCCGGGCTATTACCGTCCAGGCTATGTCGGCGGCCCGGTTGGTGTAGCTGCCGGTGTGATCGGAGCGGCGGGCGCCATCGCAACCGCGCCGTACGCCGATTCATATGCCTATTACGGCGACGAACCCGGCTATTGGTAAGCTGGGATTGTCACCTCATTAAAGCGGCCTCATGGCCGCTTTTTTGTTGGCTGTTTGCTTCAGCACGCGGCGGCAGCGTAGGACGACGGCAATGAAGCTCGGCCTTAGGTGTCGCGTTGCGGCCTTCAGGTTGATTTGCCGCGGGGCCGAGCCTTGCATGGGAAGGGCCTGCATGGTTCGAGTGCATCATCCAATGTCTTAAGGGACAGGTGTCATGAGCAACCGCATTCTCGTCTTTTACGGCTCCTACCGTTCCGACCGCATGGGCATCCGGCTGGCGCAATTCGTCGTCGAGGGGTTTGCCGGCCGAGGCGACGATGTCGAGTTGATCGACGCCAAGGCGATCGGGCTGCCGATGCTGGACCGGATGTACAAGGAACATCCGAAAGGCGGTGCGCCGGCGGTGCTGGAAAAACTTGCCGAGCAGATTCGCACCGCTGACGGCTTTGTGTTCGTGACCGGCGAATACAATTGGGGCATGCAGCCCGGGCTGAAAAACCTCACCGACCATTTCCTCGAAGAATGGTTCTGGCGGCCTGCCGCGATCGCCAGCTATTCAGCCGGCCGCTTCTCCGGCGCGCGCGCAGCCATCGCGTGGCACGGCACGCTTTCGGAAATGGGCATGGTGGTGATTTCGAGCTCCATCGCCGTCGGGCCGATCGCGCAGACGCTGACCGAAGACGGCAAGCCGGCCGGCGAGGGCGGCAAGGCGCTGTCACACGCGTTTCCGCGCTTTGCCGACGATCTCGTGTGGTGGATGGAAGCGGCAAGGGGGCAGCGGGAAAAAAGGAAGCCGCCGTATTAGAGGCTACTCCGACGCCCAGATTGAAACGCAATGATGGCGGAAGCGCACCCACTTTTCGCCACGCCTGGACAGCAGATTGCGTTCCGCCTGCCATCTTCCGCCTTCCTCCCCGAGCCGCCGCAGGCAGCTCGCTCATCCACTGCGTCTACCGGAAAAACTGATGTCGCCAATCAAAGCGCGCTGCGGTCTGCTTGTTGTTGCCTTGATAGTCGCGCTGGGCGGATCGGTGGCCGTCGCGCAGAATCTCGATCAGGGCAAGCCGGCGACAAAACTGTTCGCCGAAAGTTGTGCGTCCTGCCATCGCAGCCCGCGCGGGCTCGCCAAGGGCCGCTTTCACCTCACGCTCTATCTGTTTCTGCAAAAACACTATTCCAGCGGCTCGAGCTCGGCCTGGGCGCTGACGTCCTATCTGGAATCCATCGACAGCGGAAAGCGCGTCGCAGCAAAGCCTGCGGCCAAGACCGGCGCGGCGCGGTCACGCCTGTTGCGGCCGCCGGCGCCGGTGCCGGCACGATAGGCGCTCTGCGCGATCAGTCACGACTTGCTCACGGCTGCGCTACGAAATCTCCTCAGCCCGGCCATCTTTTCGACCTTTGCCGGCCTAGCATCCTTGGCGTGCGTGTGGCGGGGAGTAGCGACGATGGTGGTGGCAGAGCTTAAGACCAAGGTGGAGAAGTACGAGACGAAAGCCTCGCGCTGCGAACAGCAGGCGCGGGAAGCGACCGATAAGGCCGAGCAGAGCTTTTACGAGGTGCTCGCCGGTTACTACGGCAGCCTGGCAACGGATTTTCGGAAGATTCTCGAGAAGCGAGTGATCGCATAAGCGGTTGCCCGTAGCCCGGATGAGCGTCAGTGAAATCCGGGGCGGTGGTGGCGTGGTCCCGGATGTCGCTAACGCGCATCCGGGCTACCGCCGTGACAACTCCTTGCCCCGTTGCGCCAGCTTCACCATGACCTGCAGGGCGTTATTGGTTGGGGTGGGAATGCCGAGCTCGGCGCCCTTGCGCACCACATAGCCGTTGAGAAAGTCGATCTCGCTGGGCTTGCCGCGCGCAAGATCCTGCGCGGTTGATGACATCTGGTTGGGCATGGCGGCGGGGATTTTCAGTATGTGTTCAATGATATCTTCGGGGATCGATACGCCGCAGGCACGCGCGACAGACCTTGCTTCCTGCACCGCGCTTGCGACGACGTTCCGGGTGCCTTCGACTTCCAGCATCGGTCCGTAGGAAATATCAGCCACGGCGGAAAGCGCGTTGAACGCGCAGTTGATGATCAGCTTGCTCCATAGCGTGACCTCGATATCGTCAGCGATCGTGGCGTGGATGCCGGCGGCCGCAAGGGTTTGCACCAGCGCTTCGCTCGCGGCAGAGGCGCCGATGGCGAGGTCGCCGCCGCCGTGATGCCTGACGTGGCCGGGCCCGGCCATCTCGCTGCCGACATAGACCACCACGGGAATAACGGCGTGGCCGGTGACCGCGGCAAGACGCGGCGCATTGTCGACGCCGTTCTGCAGGCTGAGAACGGAGGTTTCCGGCAGCAAGCGTCCGGCGAGCGACTGGCCAGCTTGCTCGGTATCGGCCGATTTCACGCAAACCAGCACCAGATCGGGCGAGGCAAGCGCAGTTGCGTCGGTGGCGGCTTTGGCGGGCAGGTGGCCGTTGAAAGTCTTGGTGTCCAGCAGCAGGCCATGGGCGTTGATGGCGTCGACATGTGGCTGCCTGCCGATGAACGTTACGTCATGGCCGGCCTTGAGCAGCAGTCCGCCATAGTAGCATCCGACCGCTCCGGCACCGACGACTGCGACTTGCATGCTTTTCTCCCGTTCGGCTGACGCAGCGAGTAGGGCGGTGACGCCTTCTGCCTTCGCTCGTTGAGCAACAGTGGACGGGGTCGGCTAATCCGCCCCACGGCCCCTACTTACTACGTGCCAGTCCCAATGTGCGCGGCGTTACCGCCGTGCTGCCCGGCTCGCCGCATGCCTTCCGAACGAATGACTGCCTTTCTGCTAACTGGTTGGCCTCTCACTATTAATTGAGGGCAACGCGCTGCATTGTTGCAATGCAATATCGTGATATCGCAATGCAACAAAAGAGGTATAGGTTGTGGCCTCGAATCGTACCCCGGAGAATTGAAGTGAAGAAGACTTACCTTTCCATCGCCGCCGCCGCACTCTCGATTGCGGGGGCCACTGCCGGTTTTGCGGCGGAGTTGCCGAGCTATGAAGCGAAGGGGCTGCCGATATCGGCGGCGCAGGTGAGCGTGCTGGGAGCCGCTGATGTCAGGGAACAGTCGCCGGCGCTGACCTCTACAGCCACCGCGCATCAACTGGGCGTCCTGACACCGCGGACGACACGGACGGCCGAGACGGCCGCGCCAGCCCCGACCACCGGTCTCGCCATTCGCTGACCGGCATCTCTATCGCCGCTTGAGCAAAAGCCCGCGACATCGTCGCGGGCTTCTTGTCTTGAATGACAGGCTCCGCCGATTGCGCCGTACGCAAGCCGACCGGCGAGGGCTACGACGACGCGCATGTGATGGGTTAGCGGGTGTTCGCGCTGCCTTATTTCAGGTAGCATTGTCGCATGAGCGAAACCGAGACCTTGTTTGCGGCTCTGCGGCAGTCGTCCGACGAAGCCGTTGTCGACATGCTCGAGCGCATGGTGCGGGATGCCCCCGATCATGCCTTGAACAAGATGAACGCGCTTGATCTCGCAGGCACGGAGGGGCTCGACGAAGATCGGGTCATCGCAGCACTGCTGAATGCCGTGGGGCTCGGCATGTTCGAGATGACATGGAACGTGATGTGCCCGAGCTGCGCCGGCGTTCTTTCCGCCAACAAGAGCCTGAAGACGCTAAATAGCGCGCAGTATAATTGCGCTTTCTGCGCCGCGGGCTACGAGACGACGCTCGACAATCTGGTCGAGGTGACCTTCACGGTAAGCCCGCGCGTGCGCAAGATCGCGGCCCATAATCCCGACGAACTGTCCGCGGCCGAATATTATCGCCAGATCTTCTGGAGTTCGGCGATCGATCTTCCGGACGATCTGGAGAAGCTGCTGGAGGACGTCACGCTCGAAATCGTCGACTTGCCGGCAGGGGAGCGGGCCATCCTTTCCCTGCAGGTGCCGCAGGGCACGTTGATCGTGTTCGATCCCGTGACGCATGCGGCCCAGTTCCTGGAGGTCAGCGGCGAAGAGACCAGCGAGCGCCAGAACCTGTCGGTGATCTTCAACAGGGTTCAGGTTCCCGTCGACACTGTTACCTTGCGCCCCGGGCCGCTGCGCGTCGCCCTGGACAACCGCACCGACGGTCGCGTGTTGCCGGCGGTATGGGTCGCGAACCCGGCGCTGGACGACATCCTCAGGCGACGCAAGTCCGTTCTCACGGCAGCGCGCCTCCTCACCAATCAGACGTTTCGCGATATCTACCGGACCGACACGCTCGCCATCGGCCAGCGTCTCAAGATCTTGAGCCTGACGTTCCTGTTCAGCGATCTCAAGGATTCCACCGAGCTCTATGAGCGCGTCGGTGACCTCACGGCCTTCGATCTCGTCAACGAGCATTTCAGGCTGCTGCAGGAGATCATCGCGTCCGAACGGGGGGCGATCGTGAAGACCATTGGCGATGCCGTCATGGCGACCTTCGAGACACCCGACCGCGCCATTGCCGCGGCGATCCGCATGCGCGAGGCGATGAGCGATCTTGGCGCCGAGCGTCAGCATCAGAGCCTGCGCCTGAAGATGGGCATCCACGAAGGCTCATGCCTCGCGGTCACGCTCAATGGCCAGCAGGACTATTTTGGCCAGACGGTCAATATCGCCTCGCGCGTCCAGGGCCTTGCTGCCTCACGTTCGATCGTGGTGACGGAATCGGTGGTGGAGAACGCCCATGCCCGGGCGCTGCTCGAGACCAACGGGCTGAAGCCGGCGCCCCGACGCGTGGCGTTGAGCGGAATCGCGGACAAGGTGTCGGTCTACGAGATTTCCTGACGGCGCGTAGGGCGGATTAGCGAAGCGTAATCCGCCGATTTGGTCGCGGATGGATGGCGGATTACGCTTCGCTAATCCGCCCTACGAGCTAATCCTGTGTCGCAATCACCACACTCGAACGGAATCGCGCTGTGGAAACCGTGCCTGATCGCGTCCGGCCACGCTTCCGCCCGGATTCGGTCCCGCCATTGCCGCGTGTTGGTTTTCGGCTTGGGCTGGGGCGCGAGCGGGGGATTGCAACATGTCTTCCATTGGCTGCACCAGTATTTCGTGCGTCGACGTCAGAGCCGGCCGTACTCAATTTGAACCGCCGTTGATCCCGGCCGCGCGTGCAGGGAAATTCATACGGCTGCTTGCTGTCTCGCTCGCAGCCGCATCCCTTGCGGCCTGCGCGCAGTCCTCGGTCGTCACTCAGAAATCCGAACTTCGCGCCAGCAGGCAGGCGTCGCTGGATCAGGATCGAATGGCAACGCCCATGATGAAGAGGCGCGTGGCCGCAGTGAAAAAGCGTACCTCGGTCGCATCGCGCAGGGATGCGGGCGACAACAAGACGCCCTCGCATGGAGTTGCGAGCTTCTACACTGAGGGAACGAAGACCGCGAGCGGCGAAAAGTTCAACACGCTCGACATGACCGCCGCGCATCCGACGTTGCCGTTCGGCACCAAGTTGCGCGTGACAAACGTCGCGAGCGGCCAGTCGGTGACGGTACGCGTCAATGACCGCGGTCCCTATATTCGGGGGCGTGTTGTCGACGTCTCCTATTCCGCGGCCGACGCGCTGGGAATGGTGGGGAAGGGTGTTGCCAAGGTCAAACTCGACGTCGTGCAGTAGCGGGTAGCGCGCGGGGCCTTGGCCGGGCTCGGGAGCCTGGCCGGCGAAAGGTGGACAAAACCAGGAATCCGTGCCATATAGAATGCCATATATTTATGGCATCAGGTAGCTACCATGACTGCATCAAAACACCCAACGCGCGGCGGCAAAACCGTACGCGGGATTGCCGCGCGAGCCAAATCGCTGCGCAAGGGCAGCGCCGCTGCCGCTCACAAGTCAGATAAGCCCTTGATGCTGAGCAAGCCTCTCGTCTCCCAATTCTTCGATCCCAAGGGCTTTGTGATCGTCGATCGTGTCGCGGAACGCTTTGGCATGTCCAAGCAGCAGTTCGCCGAAACTATCGGCGTCAAGCCCGAGACGGTGTATCGCGTGACACGTGTTTCGGCCCCGAAAACGCAGGCCCGCGCCACCGAAATGCTGGAAATCGTCGGCCGCATCACGGGTTGGGCTGGCGGCGAAAAACAAGCGATGGCGTGGTATCGCGCGGAGCCGATCGCTGCCTTTGGCGGTCGCACCGCCGAATCCCTAGTGAAGGAAGGCAAGGCGGCTGCCGTCCGCGATTATCTCGATCACATCGCCACTGGTGGCTTTGCTTGAGATGGCAGAGCGTTTGCTATCGCGGACATGATCCGAGGTGGGCGTGGTCGCCGACGTCGGGCGATGGTGCGGCGGCGAAGGGCGGACGGTTCAATCCGGTCGGCACGCCCGCGCTTTACCTGGCGCTGACGATTGAGGGAATGTTGACCGAGATGGGCCATGGCTTCGGGCATCGCATCGACCCGCTCACCATCTGCTCCTACAACGTAGACGTCGAAGATATCATCGATCTGCGAACGGACGCGGCGCGCGCCACCGAGGATATCGATCTCGCGGCGTTGTCATGTGCATGGGCTTACGATCGCGCCAACGGTCGGACGCCCGCGTCGTGGAACATTTCCACGCGGCTGATTGCAAAAGGCGCTGCCGGAGTTCTGGTGCCATCCTTCGCAAATGGCGCTCGGCCGGACATGTCGAATCTTGTCCTGTGGCGGTGGGGGGCGTCTCTTCCCCATCTGGTTCAAGTGCACGATCCAGCCGGACGTTTGCCAAAGGACCAGTCGTCCTGGCCTGCTTCAAGTTGACCAGCGACCCATTGGCTCGTCCGGGCTACGGGCTACCCAGGATGTCCGATAGCGCCGACAGCAGCCGGTCGATTTGCCCGTCGGTGCCCACTGTAATCCGCAGATAGTCGGAGATACGAGGCGCGGAAAAATGGCGGACGATCACCGCCCGTTGGCGCAATGCCGTGGCCAGCGCCGCGCCCTCGTGCGCCGGATGACGCGCGAAGACGAAGTTGGCGGAGGACGGCAGCACTTCGAAACCGAGCCCGACCAGTCCGCGGTTCAGCCGCTCGCGGCCTTCGATCACGCGAGCGCGGCTCCGTTGAAAATAGGTTTCGTCCTCCAGCGAGGCGATGGCGCCGGCCTGGGCGGGCCGGCCAAGGGGATAGGAATTGAAGCTGTCCTTCACCCGGGTGAGCGCCTCGATCAGGTCGGCGTCGCCGATCGCATAGCCAACCCGCAAACCCGCCAGGGCCCGGGACTTGGACATGGTTTGAACGACCAGAAGGTTCGGGTGGGAGGCGATCAGCGGTATCGCGGTCTCGGCGCCGAAATCGACATAGGCCTCGTCGATGACGACGGGAGCGTCAGGATGCTCCTCCAGCAGGGTAACGATCTCGGCCCGCGACAGCGCAACGCCTGTCGGCGCATTGGGATTGGGCACGATGAGCGCGCCGGCCGGCCGGCGATAGTCGGAACTGCGGATTTGCATGGCCTGATCGAGCGGCACGGCCTCGTAGGCGATGCCGAACAGCCGGCAATAGACCGGGTAGAAACTGTAGGTGATATCAGGGAAGAGCAACGGCGCATCATGCTTCAGCAGAGCGGCGAAGGCGTGCGCTAGCACCTCGTCCGAGCCGTTGCCGACGAACACTTGCTCTGACTGTACCTGGTGGTAGGTGGCCAAGGCAGCCCGCAGCGTAGTGGCCTGTGGGTCCGGATATAGACGCAGCGCATCAGTCGCCTCGCCGCGGATCGCTTCCAGAGCGCGCGGGGAAGGACCAAACGGACTTTCATTGGTGTTGAGCTTGACCAACTCCGCCATGCGGGGCTGTTCGCCTGGCACATAGGGCTTCAGGTCGTGCGTCAAGCGGCTCCAGAAGCGGCTCATTTTTTGTCCTGCGGATAGTAGCCCGGATGGAGCGAAGCGAAATCCGGGGTGGTGTTAGAGTGATCCCGGATTGCGCTGCGCTTCATCCGGGCTACGGGGTGATCGAGATACATTCGAACTTGCGCTCCGGGTTAACGAGCAACTCCGCGCTCTCGACGATGCGCATCTCCTCGGTACCGCTGGTCGCGGTGCGTTCCAGTACGGCGAAGATGGCGGAGGCGGCGTGGCTGAGCGCATCCGGCGTGTCGGCGCCGCTGATACGCGCGGCGACCAATAGCGCGGCAAACAGGTCGCCAGTGCCGTTCGGGCTGATCGGCAGTTTTGGGGTGCGCACGCGAAAGGACCTTGCGCGTTCGACGGCGAGCGTCTCGATCTCGCCCTCGGGTGTATCGGCGAGCTCGGCGCTGGTGATCACCACCGTCCCGCGCGCCATGAACGCGCGCGCCGCCTTGAGCACCTGATCGATCGTCGCAGCCTTCGCTCCGCTCAACCATTCGAATTCGAAATGATTGGGCGTGATGATATCGGCAAGCGGACACAAAAGGTCGCGCACCAGCGGCGGGATGTCGGTATGGACGAACAGGCCGCGGTCGCGGTCCCCGAGCACGGGGTCGCAGCAATAAAGCAGCGCGGGATTTTTGGCCTTGGCGCGCGCGACAAAATCCGCGACCACGGCGGCGTTGTCGGCCGAGCCGAGATAGCCCGACAGGATCATTTGCGCCGCATCGACCGCGCCGCGCTCCTCGATCCCGCGCAGCAGATCGGCAACGAGCTCTGCATCGAGCACCCGGCCGCGGACGGTCGGGTAGCCCGGCCGGTTGCTTAGCAAGGTGGTTGGCACCGCCACCACGTCGATCCCGTGCATCTGCATGGGAAAGACCGCGGCGCTGTTGCCGACGTGGCCGTAGGCGACCTGTGACTGAATCGAAATTACGTTCATGGTTAAGTCTGGGGATTATCTGATTTGGCGGGGCGGGAACCTTCCGAGGTTAACACATTGGTTATTTGTTTGCGGGCATTTTCACAACCTCATTAAACAGGGAGGCACCATGTCTGACGTCACCATTCCCGGCGGCCGGATTCGTTCTTTCGTTGAGCGCATCGAGAACATCGACACCGAATTGCAGGAATTGAACGAGCAGAAGAAGGAAGTATTTTCGGAGGCCAAGGGCGAAGGGTTCGATGTAAAGATCCTGAGGGAGATCATCAAGCTGCGAAAGCAGGACCAGGACGAGCGCGACGAGCGCGAAAGCCTGCTCGATCTGTACATGCGCGCAATGGAAACCGCGCCGCCGGAGAAGGTGGCGAAGGCGGCCTGAGCGAAGCGATTGTAGCCCGGATGAGCCAACGGGTCGCGCGAATGCGCGCCCCGCGACGAGCGCAATTGCGCTCGCCCAGTGATGACAGGCTCCGCGATATCCGGGGCGGTGTAGAGTGGTCCCGGATGTCGCTACGCTCATCCGGGCTACTCGCCGTCTCCTTCGTCCGCGTAACACGCAGCCTCAAAACACCGGCTCGCCGGTCGCGACCTCGCTGCGTGGGCCGAGCACGATCACGTTGCCTTCCGCATCCTTTGCGCCGAGGATCAGCAGTTCGGACGTGAAGCCCGCGATGTTCTTCGCCCCGAGATTGCAGACGCACACGACCAGGGAGCCGAGCAGGGCGGCGGGTTCATAATTCGTGATCTGCGCGCTCGACCACATGATCCGCTCAGTGCCGACGTCGACGCCAACCTTGTAGGATGGGTTGCGCGCGCGGGGAAATGGCTGCACGTCCACGACCTTGCCGATCCGGATGTCGAGGCGGGCGAAATCGTCGTAGGTGGCCTGGGGCTTTAGCGGGGACATGGCATCGGGCTCGATTGGCAAGCTGGATCAGGGAACAGTTGAATGAGGCGGCACGTAGCCTCATATCGCAGTTGCCTTGCGGTTGGAACGCGCCCTGGAGCAGGTTGGTGATATCAGGACGAATGGGTTAGCCTTCACGGAAGCCCTCCATCCCTGCCGTCCGAGCGCCTGGCCATGCATATTCTTCGACCCCAGTTTCGCATCGAGGAGCAGCGCGCGCTCGCATTCGCGGCCGGCCGCGGTTTTGGCGCGATCGTTGCGGCGGACGAGCGCGGCCCGCGCGGCTCGCACGTGCCCTTTGTGATCCAGCAGCGCGATGATCGCGTGATCATCCAGATCCATCTCACGGCCAGAAATCCGCTCGTCGAACTCGCCGACGGCGTCAGGCGCTTCCTCCTGATTGTCGCCGGCGACGACGCCTATGTCTCCAATGACTGGTACGCCTCGCGCGACAACGTCTCGACCTGGCTCTACGAGGCCGTGCATCTCGCGGGCGTCGCGCATCTGTGCGAACGCGACGAGAACCGCGCCCACGGCGACGCGCTGCTGGACGTCTCCGAGGCGCGCCTGCCAAAGCAGCCCTGGGATCTTGCACAGATGGAGCCCACCAAGCGCGAGACGATGCTCGCCTCGATCCGCGTCATCGATATCGTCGTCGATGAGATCGAGGGCCAGTCAAAACTCAACCAGCACAAGAGCGATGAGGACCATGTGGCGGTCGCTAACCAGTTGGCCCGCGCGGAGGAGACGGGCAGCCGGCGGCTGGCCGAGAGGATGCGGGCGCTGCGGCCGGGGCTGGGGTATGACGTTGAGCAGCAGCGCGAATGAACCAACGGGTCTAGTATCCGCGCTAAGCAAGCACGAAGCAAACGTGTTGTTAAGAATTGGCTCGCACTGATTTGTACGATTCCGATTCGTTCTTTGCGAACAAAATGGAGTCGGATGGAGAACAAAGCTGTGGTTGTTTCTCTACCTCGGCAGAGTATCGGCTATAGTTGTGCTCGTCCGACAGCGCGGGGCGCGAATTCATGGTGAAGAAAACCGGCAAGCGTACATCGCGACACACGATCCTGGCGATCGACGTCGGCGGTTCGCGCGTGAAGTTCATGACTGACAAAGAGCGAACCAAACGCGCGTTTGCGTCCGGTCCTGATCTTTCTGCGAAAATGTTCGTGAGGAAGGTCAAGGCGCTGACGAAAGACTGGTCCTATGACGTTATCTCGATCGGATATCCGGGGCCAGTGATCAACAACCGGCCCTTGTCGGAGCCTCACAATCTCGGTCGGGGATGGGCCGGTTTCGATTTCCAAAAGGCCTTCGGCCGCCCGACGAAGGTCGTCAACGATGCGCTGATGCAGGCGATCGGCAGCTACCAGGGCGGTCGGATGTTGTTCCTGGGCCTGGGAACGGGGCTTGGCTCCGCGATGATCGTGGATGGCATTCTGGAACCGATGGAACTCGCTCACCTGCCGTACCGCGCCGGCAAGACGTTCGAGCAATGCGTCGGCGCCGCAGCTCTGAAGCGCGTTGGAAAGAAGAAATGGCAACGCGCTGTCGATGATGTCCTGGCGCGTCTGCTAGCCGCACTGGAGCCGGATTACGTCATGCTGGGCGGCGGAAACGTTGACAAGATCGACAATCTGCCGCGCAAGGTCCGGCTCGGCGCCAACACCAACGCGTTCGAGGGCGGATTTCGGCTGTGGAAGAAGGGGGTATTCAAACCGCCCGGCGCACGGCGATAGAGAATGCCGTCCTGGCGGCGTCAGGGGGCGTAGCCCGGATGAGCGAAGCGATATCCGGGGCGGTGTTAGAGGAGTTCCGGATGTCACTGTGCTCATCCGGGCTACGCTTGAGGGATATGCCGTTGTTGTTATCCGCCGATGATTTCGAAAGCAGTCTCGACACCGTTCGCGCGGCGGCGGCCGGACCGATCAAGGGAATCTTTGGCCCGGAGTCACTGACGTGGCGGGTCGACCGCGAGGCGGCGATTTTCCTTGGCGCGGGGCGGGCGCTGTTGCTGCAGCTGGCGCACCCCTGGGTCGCCGCCGCCATATCGGAGCATTCCCGGACCTTTGCCGATCCGGTCGGCCGGTTTCATCGGACATTCAACATCACGTTCACGATGGTGTTCGGCACGCTCGACCAGGCGCTGGCCGCAAGCCGCCGGCTGCATCGACGTCACGCCGTGGTGACCGGAATCTTGCCACAGGCGGCAGGCCGCTTCGAAGCCGGCTCGAGTTACAGCGCCAATGAGGTCTCGGCGCTGCGGTGGGTTCACGCCACGTTGGTGGAGACCGCCTTGCAGACGCATGACCTCGTCTTGCCTGCACTCACGAACAGCGAGCGCGAACAATACTGGGCAGAGGCGAAGCTGTACGCGGCGTTGTTCGGCATTCGACCGGCCGACCTGCCTGCGGACTGGACGTCGTTCGCCGCCTACACGGAGGCGATGGCGCTGTCGGATAGTCTCGCGGTCAGTCCCGCCGCCCGCGCCATTGCGGAGCAAATCTTTTCAGGTCGCGCGACAGGACTGCGCATACCCCGCTGGTATCGCGCGCTGACGGCCTATCTGTTGCCGGAGCGGTTGCGCCAACAATTCGGATTTGAGTTCGGCGAACGCGAACAGCGCAGCATGAGTCTGGCGCTGAAGTGGATCCGCCGCGTCTATCCCCGCCTTCCCATGCGCCTGCGCGCGGTGGGCCCTTATCAGGAAGCGCTAGCGCGCCTGCAGGGCGACAAGCAGCCGGACCTTGCCGTGCGCTGGCTCAACCGACTTTGGATCGGCCGGCCGATGATGGAGTGAGGTAGCTACTCGCTTGAACTGGCGCCGTCGATCGAACATTTTCATCCAGCAGAAAGCCCTCGATGTCCTCGCGGGCTTTTGTCGCGAAAAGCAGGCTTTGCAGTTTCGCTCGCACCTCATAAGCTGAGGTCAGCCGAACGCGTCCCACCTCTGGCCCGCAGATCGTCCCGTCACGCCGATCGAAGACCGGAGCGAAGGAGAAGAGAACAGCGAAAAGCTGCGACGCGGCGCACTGTCTTGGGAAGGGGAGGACACCGATGCCGCTGTCTGCGAACCGCCGTCGCGCGCTTGCGCTCCTTGGCTCTGTCGTGGCCGCGCCATGGCTGGCGCCGCGGGTGGGCCGTGCCGCTGAGGCCTGGCCGATCCGGTCCGTGAAGTATGTCAACGGCTTCCCGGCCGGCGGCGCCACCGACACGCTCTCGCGCGTGCTCTGCCAGAAGATGAGCGAACTGTCCGGCCAGTCCTTCGTGGTCGAGAACAAGGCCGGCGCCGGCGGCGTGCTGGGCGCGGACGCGATCGCGAAGTCGCCGGCGGACGGCTACACGATCGGGCTCGGCGGCATCGCCTCCAACGTGCTCGCGATCGGCAGCTATGCCAAGCTTCCGTATCGTCCGCGCGAGGATTTCACCTTCATCACCGGCATGTGGCAATTGCCGAACATCCTGACCGCGAAGAAGGACCTGTTCTCCTCGGATCTCAAGGAATTGCTCGCGGCCTTCAAGAAGGAGCCGGGCAAGTACACTTACGCCTCCGCCGGCTTCGGCACCACGCTGCATCTCTCCGGCGAGATGATGAACAGCATGGCCGGCGTCCAGGTCAGGCACGTGCCCTATCGCGGTGCCGCGCCGGCGCTGAACGACCTGCTCGGCGGCAATGTCGATATGCTGTTCGACAATTTGCCGGGCTCGCTGCCGAGCGTGCGCTCGGGCGCGATCAGGCCGGTTGCGGTCACCGCGAAGAAGCGGATCGCGGAGCTTCCCGACGTGCCCGCGTTCGCCGAACTCCTGCCCGGCTTCGAGATGACCTCATGGACCGCGCTGATCGGCCCCGCCAACATGCCGGGCGATCTCGTCGCGCAGATCAACGCGCTCACCGCAAAGGCCCTGAAGGACCCCTGGGTGCAACAGCGCTATGCCGACCTAGGCGCCACCACCTGGCCGACTACTCCGCAGGAGATATCAGCCTATCGCGACAGCGAGGAAGGCCGGCTGTTGCCGATCATGAAAGCGGCCGGGATCAAGCCGGAGGGCGGGGGGTAATGCTTGCCGCGCAGGCGGCACACATCGCGCGTTGGCCCAATTAGCATTGCCGCGATTTAACTGGTGCATTTTGCCGGATCAGGGCAACACGCGGCGGTGCTGGGCGCACGAGGACTTCCTTCCATTCAGGCGATGCCGGATACCGAGATCACCGAGGAGTGCCGCGCCCTGATCGCTAGCGTGTTCGAGCCCCCGCCCGGGCGG
The DNA here is from genome assembly GCF_018596315.1 of Bradyrhizobium sp. SRL28. Lineage (GTDB taxonomy): Bacteria > Pseudomonadota > Alphaproteobacteria > Rhizobiales > Xanthobacteraceae > Bradyrhizobium. The sequence goes on from NZ_JAHEAG010000018.1 coordinate 53,576, forward strand.
CGCTTGCCGAACGGCAACTGGCGGACCGAGATCGACGCGGCAACGTGGCAGTGGCTGCAGAGGTTGCGGCTGCAAGACGAGTCGATATCGGACTGCATCATTCGCATCGTAATCATCGCCTTGCATAAGCGCGGCTTGCAATAAAGCGCGCCCTGCGCTTGCTTCCCCTTGACATGTTAGCGCTCCGCCATCCGAATGGCGAATAGCGCACAAAGCGCGCGTCGCGGGGTCTCACCCGGCGCATCAAAAACAAAGCGGGAGGATTTGCGAATGCTTCGCCATGTCAGAAATCTTGCTTTTGCGGCGCTTGCGGCCGCAAGCCTGCTCGGTGCCGGAAACGCGCAAGGCGCCTTCCCGGAGCGGCCGATCACGCTGATCGTGCCGTGGGCCGCCGGCGGGGGCACCGACGCGGTCGCGCGCCAGATCGCCCACATGCTGGAACGCGATCTCAAGCAGCCGGTGAACGTCGTGAACCGCACCGGCGGATCGGGCGTGGTCGGCCACCAGGCGATCGCCACCGCCGCGCCTGACGGGTACACGTTCGGTCTCATCACGCTCGAGATCAACCTGATGCACTGGGCGGGGCTCACCGATCTCACCTTTGAGAAGTATACGCCGATCGCGCTGGTCAACCAGGACCCCGCCGCGATCCACGTGAAGGCAGACTCGCCTTACAAGAACGTCAAGGAGCTGTTCGCGCACATCAAGGCGAACCCGAACAAGGTGGTGGCCTCAGGCACGGGGCAGGGCGGGAGCTGGCATGTCGCGCTCGCCGGCCTGATGCAGGCCGACGGCGTTTCGCCCACCTCGATCCGCTGGGTGCCGTCCACCGGTGCTGCGACCGCGCTGACCGATCTCGCGGCCGGCGGCGTCGACTTCGTCGCGTGCTCGATGCCGGAAGCCGAGGCGCTGATCAAGGCGGGGCGTATCCGCAGCCTCGTGTTCTTCTCACCCAAGCGCGCGCCAAATTTCCCTGATGTGCCGACCACCGAGGAGGCGACGGGTCACAAATGGCACAAGGGTGTGTGGCGCGGCTTTGCGGCGCCCAAGGGCCTGCCGAAGGAGATTGCCGCGCAGTACGAGACCGCGATCAAGAAGATCTGGGACAGCGCGGAGTTCAAGGAGTTCATGAACAGGCGCGGCTTCGACATGATCTATCTGGATTCGGCTGGCTTCGCGGAGTTCATGAAGGCGGACAACGAGGACAACGGCAAGGCGCTGAAGTCGCTCGGGCTGGCGAAGTAAGTGAATGAAGTGAGTGAATAGCGAGTAAGGCGGGTTAGCGAAGCGTAACCCGCCTTCGGCCAACATTCGCTGATCTAGCGCACGATTTTGATATCCGGGCCCTTCGGCTTGGGCTGCGGGCGCTCCTGCGTTGCCGCCACACATTCATATTGCGGCCACTTCGGCAATTTTTCGTCGAGATTCACTTCGCGCCATTTCGGGTGTCCGTTGACATCCAGCCAAGCCTTGTTCTCGCGGATAATTTTGGCCACCTTGGCCACATTCTGGCACTGTTCGCCAGCGTAGCTGAACGTTATCAGAACGGCTTTGACCGCTACCGTTCTCACCTCGGATTCCTGCCATTTGTATGTGCCAGCCGGGATGACTGCCGTGAGATAGCTGTCGAGGGCTTTGTCGTCCAACCCGATGAGCTGGAATTTATCGTCGACGGTTGTGTTCTCCGAAAAGAGCGTTGCCGGCGCGCCAGCCACATAGAACATTGCATCGATTTCGCCCTTGCGCAGCGAATCCAGCGCTTCTTTGCCGCCGAGAAATATCTCTTTCGACGGCGTGATTCCGGTCTGGAAGAAAATCGTCTTTGCAGTCAGGTATGTGCCGCTTCTTTGAGGACCTATCGCAACACGTTTGCCTTGCAAGTCCTGCAGCGTTTTCAAGGAGAGATCACCGAGAATGTGGACCTCCTCCTTGTAGAGCGGATAAACGGCGGCAAGCTTGGTGGCGATAACTTTCAGTTCCTGGTCGTCGGAAATGTCGCGGATATATTCGAGCACGTCCGACTGCACGATACCGAGTTGGACACCGCGCTTCCTGCGAACGTCGAACACGTTCTGGATGGAGCCGGCCGATTCAAGAACCTGCAAGTAGGTGCCGCTCGGTTCAGCGATCTTCCTGATGTCCTCGCCAATCTTGATGTAGGTGCCAGTCGCGCCACCGGTGACGATTCCCATCCGCGGCGACGTCGAGAGCGACATGGCAAGGAAAATGGCTGAAACAAGAATCTTCATCACTCATTACCTCGCGTTATAACCGCGATTTGAGACGTTAAACTTAAGGTAGTCTGGTGAGACAAATACGGCGAGTCTGCGGCGCAAAGCCGGAAAAATCTGACTTCCGGCGATCCAGGCCGGGAACTCACAACTCTACCGGGTGTCAGGCGTGAACGCCGCGCCCGCGTTCGCCTATCGGCAAGCATGCGTCTGGCCGTCGTAGCCCCGGTAAGTTCCGGACGACGGATTGTAGGTGCGGAAGCGGGTGCAGAACATGACCAGGGTCCGCTCGCGCGGCTTGTGGGCTGTCTTGGACGGTTGCACCGACTTGGATGGTTGCACCGACTTGGCCGGTTGCATCGATTTACGGTGCTCTGCCGCTTTGCTGCGGACAGCGCTTTTTGATTGCTTGGCGACGGACTTCTGCTTCAAGGCGGCCTTCTGCTTCAAGGCGGGCTTCTCGTGTGCAACCGCTGGTTTTTCCTCGGCAGGAGCCGGCTTCTGCTCGACAACCGCAGGCTTCGCGTCCGGGACGGCCGGCTTCTGCTCGACGATAGCAGGTTTGTCGTCCGTGGCGGCCGACTTCTCCTCGACGGCTGCGGGCTTGTCCTGCGCGATTGCTGGTTTCTCCTCCGCGGGTGCCTGCTTCTGCTCGACGATGGCAGGTTTGTCGTCCGTGGCAGCCGACTTCTCCTCCACCGCCGCGGGTTTGTCCTGCGCGATGGCTGGTTTCTCCTCTGCGGGGGCCGGCTTCTGCTCGACGGTGGCGGGCTTGTCGTCCGCGGCAGGCGGTTTCTCTTCTGCAGCGGCCGCAGGCTTTTCCTGGGCGGGCACCGAGGGCTGCGCTGCGGTCGGGCTCGGATTGTCCGTGGCCGACGTCTGCGCGAGCGCTTGAGCGCTTATCACCATAAACAAGACACAACACAGCACGCCGGCGCGCGCGGCGACGGCGGTCGATAGAACTGACAAACGCATGGATTGATACTCGGCTAATTGTCCCCATGAAAGTTCCACACGCATTTGCGGCAAGTCTGTGAACAGTGCGGCTCTTTCTCTGATGATGACGCGCTTAACGCCGAGCGTGTGTGCCGGCTGCCACACCACGCGTTCTTGAGGCTTGGCCAAGACAGCGAAAGCATCTTGAGAGTGCAGCTATGAAAGGAGACATAGTCATTCCACAACCAAAGCGAGCGTAGCCCGGATGAAGCGCAGCGAAATCCGGGGCGGTGTTGGAGTGGTCCCGGATTGCGCTGCGCTCCATCCGGGCTACGTGTGCGTCATTGTGAGCGAAGCGAAGCAATCCATCGTGCCGCAGGTGGAGACATGGATTGCTTCGCTGCGCTCGCAATGACGTGGGCATGCTTTCGCGATCTCGCGGCATGTTTCACCCGAGGTTTGAAAACTCTGTTGCCCTCCGTTTGAAAAGAGGGCGCAGGGAAGACCGGGTGCTTGCCGCACCCGCGGTCTCGCGTGCCAGTGCACATGGCAAAAGCGCACACGAGCATACAGGTTCGGCGGGAGCATCCCGGCCTTCCCTGCGCAGTGGCTTTACGGCTTACTTCGCGCTCTTCCCGGAGAACGGCTCTCTTGCCTCCGTCGCCTGCGCTTCTTATCGCAAGCTTAGCGCCAGCACCGCGGCGCCCGAACCACGCGACTTCACCGTACGCGTCGGGCGCGTGCGTCTCGCGCGCCTTCCGCGTCCACCGCATCCCACCGCGCGTTCGTGACGTGCGCAACGCCCCTCTCATCGGGTGAGACGGGCGGAGTCAAACCACTGATTTGCCCGACAACGAAAGCGAAATATTTTTAGCAAGGGCACTGGACAGGGGTTGGGTGATTTGCCCGTCGTGTTGTTTTGCCGCATGCGACGCGGCGAGATTTGACTTGCGCGCAGAGCAAATCAGCGGGCAGCGCCGAGGCTGGTTACGGCGGGCAGGCGTAGCCCGGATGAAGCCAACGGGTCGCGCGAATGCGCGCCCGATGACAGGCTCCGCGAAATCCGGGGTGGTGTCGGAGTGATCCCGGATTGCGCTGCACTCCATCCGGGCTACTTGCGGCATACGTGCTGCGCAACACGAAGCGAACCCGTTGTTAAGAATTGCCGCGCGCGGATTTGCGCGATTCCGATTCGTTCTTTGAGAACAAAATAGAGTCGGACGTAGAACGCAGGCTCAACCGGCTTTGGATCGGCCGGCCGATGATGGAATGATTTTGCCTTCATCCGCTTATGGATCGGCAAGTTTGGTCAGATCCCGCATGGCGGGATAGGTCAGGCCAGTTGACGATACACACCGCGCTTTCCAGACATGATGGCTGACGTCGGGCGCACTTGATGCTACCATGCGGCTCGCTCGGATCGTGCGGGTTATGCCTTCTTGCAGGTGTGTAAACCGTTCATCGGCCCTGTCTTAAGTCCGGTTCTGCGAGACAACGTCGTGAACCGGCGATCGGAGCCACAATCTCCCACATACTTCGCCCGTCTGCGGCGAAGCGCCGTTAGAGCATGATCGCGTCGGCGTTCAGCGCCTGCGCGAAGTTCGACATCAGCAAGGACAACGATATGCGCCTTACGTGCCAGCACGTCGTCTCTAACTCCGCGGCAGTTCGCGGCATAGGCGTGAGCCGCCGCCTGATCCAGGGAGGAACCAATGAGGCCCATCAACCCAAGCAAATACGCGATACCCGCCGCAGCGATGACACTTGCGAAAGCGACGCTCCTCGCCGGGGCACTGGTAGCCATTGCTACCGCGGCTGCCCTGGGACAGCCGATTGAAAAGAAGGGGACTACGCCCTACGTGACGCACTTCATTTTCAAGCCGTTGATGAGCATCGACATCTCCGGACTCGGTACGGCCACCACGCTGGAGGCGGTCGGGACTACCGAAAACATGAAGGGCGAGAAGATGCTGGACAAGATGTCGGCCCATTGCGTAGCGCTGAACGTGGCGTCCGGCGACAAGAAATACATCGACGGCGCCTGCGTGCTGGCCGACAGCGACGGTGACAAGATTTTCTCGACCTTCGATACGCGCGACCTCGATAAGTCGCAGCCGAAAATGGATTGTGGCACCCACATCATCACCGGCGGTACCGGGAAGTATAAGGGGATCACCGGGAGTGAGCCATTTGCCTGCATAACCATGCCTGCGCCAGCTGGCCCGGGCGGCTATTTCGCGATGGACATCCCGCATAACACAACGTGGGAAATCAAATAAGAACTCGATCCGGGGGCAGCGAGCGTAGCCCGGATCTCGCTTCGTTCATCCGGGCTACTCGCTGAGTTCAGTCCAACCGCGAAGGAGTATCCGATGAAATCGCTTTTGCTGCTCACGGCGAGCGGTCCGCTACTCATTCTCACATCGCACGAGTCCTTACGCGATCAGCAGCTTCTTGAGGTGCTCAAGCACAAAGGGATCGGCAAGTTCGTTGCGTTTGAGGTTCCATTGTCGCTCGCCAGGGAGCGCTACGGCGGGCATTTTCACGCGGTCGAAAGCAATCTGCACGAGACAGATGATTTGAGGATCCTCGACTTCAACGGCCAGCGGATCTTTCAGCTCTTCCGTTTCGATGAACTCGGTTCACCGATCCTGCAAGAACAGCGAGTGTAGCCCGGATGAGCAACGGGTCGCGCGAATGCGCGCCCCGCGACGAGCGCAATTGCGCTCGCACAGGGATGACAGGCTCCGCGATATCCGGGGTGATTGTCAGAGTTGTCCAGGGAGTAGGGCGGGTTAGCGTAGCGTAACCCGCCGACTTGGTCGCTTGGAACGGCGGATTACGCCTTCGGCTAATCCGCCCTACGCTTGCTCCGCTTGTTGAGCTACGGCGGACAGGTCGGCTAATGCACCCGACGCGCAGCGTGGCCGTCATGCGAAAATCGTCGGGTCAATCCCCAGACAATTGCGGCCGTGGCTGCCGTCGCGATCAGATGTTTCAAGGTGTGTCCGGTGACGAAACCGAAAGCGTTCGCGATCTCGTGGTCGAGCACCTCGACGACCTTGGCCAGGATGTACAGCACCATCGCGGTGGCGAACGCGATGCGATCGGTGCGCGGGGCGCGATGGATCGCTTGCCATAGCGGGATGAGGATGAGTGGGAGCCCTTGCAACAGGAGATATGGTCGCAGGTCGCCCGCGCCGTTCCTGTCGGTGATGGCCCACCACGCGACGCTGGCGACGGCGTAAAGGGCGAGAACGATCACGTCGATTCCGGTCTTCGATCCGCCCTGGGTGTCTCCGCGGACGCCGACGAGCAGGCCGACGCAAACCAGCGCGATCGGCAGCCTGTCCCAGATCAGGCTGATATTGTCGGGGGCGAGATGATAGAACGCGGACCCGAAAGCGGTCAGGAACAGTCCGACCAGGAACAGCCTGTAGCCGGGCCATCCGGCGCGCAACTGGTCGCTGGCGCGTCGGGGCCGCAATGTCAGCCAGCCCCAGATCGCGACCAGAGCGAACCCCGCGTTGGAAAACACATCGGCTGCGTGGGGAATGCCTGACACGGCCGACTGGTCGGCGAATTCGTTGTAATGCGCCGGCTGCGCAATGCGTCCGTGCAGCGCCAGGATCACAATCATGCCGACGGTGATGATCGTCGGAGCGTGCTTGATCCATGCGGCCATGGGGTGGCCCGGACCGATCGAGACGTCCATACCGGGGACGGGTTGCATCGTCGGCTTCTCCAGTACTTGAGCGTTGCTCAAGTATGAGTAGTCCGAAAATGAACAATGTTCAACAAGAATTTTCGATAGGAGCTTTGGCTGGGGATGACCGACCTTGTCGTCGATACGGCCGGGGCGACCTCTTCTCGTGCATCATGGTCTGTATTCAATGATTGTCATTCTATCTGTGGTTGAGAGAAGTTCCAGCGAGTTGCGAGTAGGGCGGGTTAGCGAAGCGTAACCCGCCGACTCGGTCGCGCAGAACGGCGGATTACGCCTTCGGCTAATCCGCCCGACGCTTGCCAATCGTCCTTGCGGGCTAGCGTTTGCTCTCGCTCAGTCGTGTCATCGCTGCCTTTACTTTGAGGGCGTAGCTGTCGGCTTGTTGTTTCTCTGCCGTGACAGGTTGAGAGGTGATTTCAGTGATCTCTAGAACGACTTCGGTAATGGGCTTGCGCGACATAGGCATGAGCATCTCCCACTGAATAAATCGCATTGAACGCATTCGGGGATGAGGAGCGGGAAGCGCGAAATCGAACCGGCCTCTTTGGCTGGAATCCAACGCTCCACCATTGAGCTACACCCGCCGAGAGCCGAAAACGAAGCCGCCAGGCAGAGGGCAATTCGCCTGGCGGCTTCGCTGGCGTGGACCCAGATGACTTGGGGGAAATCATCCGGTAATCGGAATCTATTCGGCTTGCGTAGTGTGGCAACCAAACTCGCGCGTTAAGCTTGATGTGCGCTCTGCAGGTTAATTCTGGAACCCGCCATCGGCCGCCAGGCGCTTGAACTGCCGCTTCATCGCATTGACCCTGACGATATAGGCTGTGACGAGATGATCGCCGCACCGCTCGCCGGGCATCATTTGAAAGTTGCGGCGCGCGAAGGCTGTGGCGGGACCCCCGCCGCAAAGATGGATAAACGCGGCGAGATCCTGCCTCTGCTGCAGGCTTGCCGGCACGTCGGGGACGCGGGCGAGAACCGCCGCGACATTGCGAGCCAGATACACGGACGCGAGCTCAGTGGCGTGGCTCGGGATCGCGCGGATAGTGAGGCTGGTGAACCCGCAGCCGGTATTTGTGACCGCATTCTCTCGGACGCAGGACCGCGCGGCCTCGGCGTAGGCCGGATCGGTCATCTGGAAGAGGCCGACGGCGCTGGAGGCGGGCCGGTAAATCGCGAAAGGATTCAGGCTCAATCGCCAGCGCCAGTAGGTGCGCGCCACCGGGTTGCCTGAACTCTCGACCTGCGCCAGCGCGGCCAGCAATTCGGGCGTGATCGTACTGGTGGAATAGGCGCGGAAGAGCGGTCCGTATTGCCGCCACGTCTCGGCCGGCTCCTTGTCGAGCGCGCCGCCAACGACGGCAAACAGCTCAGTCGGTTTGCGGATCACCTGATAGACAAGGTTCGTCAGCGCGATGAGCACAAGCAGGATCGCCACGACGCCAACGATCCGAGCCGCCCGCGGTGCTCTCGCGAGCTTCCGTCGCGCCCACCGCGCACCGCGCCGCCAGCGGCGGAGGCGTGGGAAGCTCTTGCTTTTTCTTGACATGCGTCTTTTGCACAATAACGAAACGTGTCGCGCTGACGATCTTCTATCCGGATTCGGCTGGCTTCGCGGAGTTCATGAAGGCGGACAACGAGGACAACGGCAAGGCGCTGAAGTCGCTCGGGCTGGCGAAGTAGGTGAATGAAGTGAGTAATAGCGAGTAGGGCGGGGTAGCCAGGCGTAACCCGCCGACGCGGTCGCGCAGAACAGCGGATTACGCCTTCGGGTAATCCGCCCTACGCTTGCTGATTTTCTCGAACAGCGTGAAAAATTTCAGTGCCGCCTTGTGCAACGTCTCACTCTGACGGTCAAGAATGCGTGCCAGGTGGGGAGGTGGATTTCCGCCGTAGTAAGCACTCATGAGCGGTGGAAGAATGGTCCAGACCATCAGAGCGATGAAGCCTAGGATGAGAGCTGTTTTCAAGAACTGCGCCATCAATGCACTCTGCATTTTTGGCTTCTTTCGCGGGAAAGCGGCTCTTGTGTTGTCAAGGCACAGCAAACCCGGCTCGGAAGCCAGTAGTTTGAAGTGCTTGACGGCGCTCGTCCCCATCAAAACCGTAAGCGGGTGAACATAGCTAAAGGTCGGGACACCTTACCCCGAGCCTCGGGGCGGCAGTCTAGACGAGCTTGGCCACAGCGTGTGGCCCACACCGCAATTAAGAACGGTTTTGCTATGTTCAAGGATCGAACCGGAATTTTCGGCTGGTAAGACGTTCTCAACCCTCAGCCGGGCCATAGCCGGCAGCGAGTAGGGGCGGGTTAGCGAGGCGTGACCCGCCGACTTCGTCACTTAGAATGGCGGATTACGCCTTCGGCAAATCCCCTTACGCTTGCTCGCTGACAGTGCCTAACAGTGGGAACGAGCTACGGCGCCGACAAGACTCCGATCGGCCAGACATCGCTGCGCCAATCAGGATTACGCTCGCTAAGCAGCGCTATTGATGATGTTTATGACGTCCGCTGTTGCCTCCTCGTCAAAGTGCCGGTTGGCCCATCGAGCACGGTTAGAATCTCGCCGATGGACCGCTCGCAGACGAAATCCGGTTTGATTTTCTCTGCTTCTGCGACGTAGTTCTTTTCCCTCTGAATGTCTTCAGTCGTCCAGTGCGAGATACGAACGAGCTTTTCATACATAGTACTATCTTTGTGAACCCCGTACTTTGCCCAGATTGCAAAACAGTCTGCCTTCTTAGCCATCAAAACATCTCTTGATATGCTGTCACCAATGTACGCGATGGATGACGTAATCTTATTTTCGACTCTGGCGATCTCAAACAACACCCGGGGGTCCGGTTTCGTTTCATCGGCAGGTAGCTCAGTGGTTATGTGAATCAAATTATCTTCGGGTGGCGGTCGCACTGGAAAAGGTGAATCGTTCTTGCTTTTGGCGCGGCAGAAGATGTGTTGGAATACGTTTGCTAGCCCTAATTGACGGATTCGATGGAGCGTTGCGAAGTAACTGCTATCTGTAAAAGCTATCAAGGTAATATCGCGCGTTCTAAGCTCATCGAGCGTCGTTCGTACATCCGGAAATAAAGCCAGGTTTTCTTTTCGCGTCTTATTGAACGCATGAAAGGCTGGGTCGAGGACCTGCAGAGCTTGGGAGGATCTTTCTTGAGATACGAACTCTTGTACAGTTTTCGTTTCAAGCAGACTAAATGGATGCTCCACGTCGTGATGCTTGACGTGCACGGATCGAAGCTCGTCTAGCAATGCATCTCGGTCGCACTTCAGGATCGATGTCGCGACATCTACCATCGCATAGAATGCAGGTAGAAATGATGCGTACCAATCGTACAGAGTATTGTCTAAATCGAAGACTGCCAACTCGACCCGTTTCATCCGACCGCCTTCAAGAAATTGGTTGCAACGAAGATAAGAAGCGCAAGAAATGCCAAGAAGAAAAAGATGAAATCATAGAACCATCGGAGCTTGTCGCCAGCATTGCGTTTATCGCGACCCACATAGTTGTAAGAGTGTTCCGGGCCGAGCTCTACAGCGGCATCCGAATGTCGGCTGAAGTGAGAGATCGCTTCGGTCATTCCCTTCGTGAGCCCGACAATATGCACGATGTGTCTCTGTTCGAGGTCTTCGCCAAAGCTAACGGCTCCGCGAAGCATTTGATGATAGACGCCGAGATCGAGCCGTCGAACTGCATAGACTGCTGCAGCCGCGGCAACAATAATTGCCAGGGATACATGTAGAACTATCGCGTGGCCGCAAACTGAGAAGGAGTATGCATAGACTGATCGTGCTGCGTCGGATTCACTCGATCCTCCTGGGGATCGTATGAATAAATAAAGAGCTGCGCCCAAGCTCGCTGCAACGAATGTTAGACCTAGTTGTCTGGACTTTACGCACATGTCGTTGAAGTGTTTTTGAGTGTCGACCGCTTGCTTCCAAATTTCGACCAGTAGCTTGTTGTGTGCCTCGGTGCCGTCATCGGCGGACGTTGTCGGATGGGATTTGGATGATTGATTGTCATCGTCATCAGGAATTTCCGGCATATTTACCCTCTATTGGCTCAGCGTTAGTTGGTCTCTTTCTTTCCAATCGCTATCCAAGGCAACGGGTCGATGCCGAGGATCTTCTTATGGTGCTGTCGTTGAAAATCGGGGTATAGATCGTTTATCGCTAGGCAATGAATGATTGCCTCAATCGAAAGAACGGCAAAGAATCCGATCTGCTCCGGAAGGTCGCCGTCGAGAAATGATGATGTAATCACACCAAGGGCATCGCCGTCCTCATGTATTGCGACTCCTCCGCTAAAGCCTCCTCTTGGCGTGGCGGATAGTATGAAGTGAATGAATGGCGCATGTCGCGGAACGACAAAGGCGTTGATCTCAGCTCTGGCTGCAATAAGTGCAGGAGAATTCGTCAATGGAATCGGCGGGTATCCGAGGACAATTGCATCAGACAGCTGCCAGTTGCCGCGATAGACCCAATCGTCGAAATGAACACCTAGCTTAATCGCGCCAACGTTGGCATGCGTCTTCTCCACTCGAAATACGGCTACATCGACGTCAGGATGATCGTGATACTTGGGGCCCTCAATGATCTTGAGGGGTTCCAACCAATGACTCATAAGGGTGGTGCGTTCTGCGCCCCAAGCCTTCTTATGTTGCTCCGCTCGCTCGTCCGGATTTTCTAACTTAAGAACATCGCGGAAGTATTCTTCGGCAGAAATACCTATCGGTTCTGTAATCTTGATTTCAAGAATCTCGTTATTTTCGACCACATGTCGGGCAGTTACAAACACATTGTTGCCGACGTGGAAAGCTGAACCAATTCCACGCGAGCCATCCGGTTTGCAAATATCGATGTACGCCATGGCGTCTGCATGTCGTGCGAAGAGAATTCTTGCAGCTCGACTATCCAATGCTCCTCCGAGCAAATGTTTGCGGGATAGATGGTAAGCTCATAGCGCCAATGTACGAATTGCGCTTGATCTGGCGACTGACGACTTCCGATGTTGGTTGTTCGGTAGTACAATTATAGGTTCTCAAAGCACTCCATGTAAATCGGTACTATGCAGAAGGGCGGCTTCGCAGCCGCCCTTTGCTTCGTGTATTAATCCAAGCTCGGTAGAACGATTAGCTCAAGAGCACCCCGTCGTGCTGCCACACGTATCGCACTTCATGCACGTCCCATTCCGCACCAGCGTGAAGTTGCCGCACTCCGAGCACATCTCGCCTTCGTAGCCCTTGGCCTTGGCTTCCGCCCGGCGTTCGGCCTTGGATGGTGCGACGGCCACCGCCGCGCTGCCGGACTTGCTCCATTGCAGGGCTTCCAGCTTTTCTGTCGGCGACAGGTCGTGCTGGGTTTCCTGCTTTAGCGCGACCGCGCCTTCATGCGCGTCGGAGGCGCGGGCGCTGGGGCCGTGTCCGCCGATCGCGGTGACGTTGCCGGAGCCGCGGGCGTCGACGTCGACGCCGCGCATGACCACCAGATTATCCGTGCGCGAGCGGGTCAGGCCCTTGGACAGATACTTGTTGGCCTGGTGGCCGCCGTCGGACGGCTCCTTGCCTTCCTCGACGCCTTTGCCCATCGCGTCGAAGTTGGACTCAGAGGGATCGACATGGGCGAGATCGAAGCGCGACATGTAGCTGACCGCGAGTTCGCGGAACACATAGTCGAGGATCGAGGTCGCGTACTTGATCGAGTCGTTGCCCTGCACGGGCCCCGCCGGCTCGAAGCGGGTGAAGGTGAAGGCGTCGACATACTCTTCCAGCGGCACGCCGTATTGCAGGCCGAGCGAGACGGCGATGGCAAAGTTGTTGATGAAGGAGCGGAGTGCGGCGCCTTCCTTGTGCATGTCGATGAAGATCTCGCCGAGACGGCCGTCGTCATACTCGCCGGTGCGGAGATAAACCTTATGCCCGCCGACGACCGCCTTCTGGGTGTAACCCTTGCGTCGGTCAGGCATCTTCTCGCGCTCGCGCATCACGACGATACGCTCGACCAGTTTTTCGACGATCTTTTCCGAGACCTGCGCGGCGCGCGCCGCCATCGGCTTGTCGTAATACGCCTCGGTCGCATCTTCCTCGTCGTCATCATCGCTGATGAGCTGCGAGTTCAAGGGCTGGCTCAGCTTCGAGCCGTCGCGGTAGAGCGCGTTGGCCTTCAGCGCGAGCTTCCAGGACAGCAAATAAGCCGCCTTGCAATCCTCGACGGTGGCGTCGTTCGGCATGTTGATGGTCTTGGAGATCGCACCCGAGATGAACGGCTGCGACGCCGCCATCATGCGGATGTGGCTCTCGACCGAGAGATAGCGCTTGCCGATCTTGCCGCAGGGGTTGGCGCAGTCGAACACTGGATAGTGCTCGGCCTTCAGATGCGGCGCGCCTTCGACCGTCATCGCGCCGCAGATATGCACGTTGGCGGCCTCGATCTCGCGCTTGCTGAATCCAACAGCTGAGAGCAGGTCGAAGCCGGGGGCTGCGATGGCTTCCGGGGCGATGTTGAGCGTCTCGCGCAGAAAGTCTTCGCCAAAGGTCCACTTGTTGAAGGCGAACTTGATGTCGAACGCGGTCGGCAGCGCCTTTTCGACCTTGGCCAGCGCTTCGTCGGTGAAGCCTTTGGCCTTCAGCGTGGAGACGTTGATGCCGGGCGAATTGGAGAGCGAGCCGTGGCCGACGGCGTAGGCCTCGATCTCCGCGATATCAGCCTCGCTGTAGCCGAGCGTCCGCAGCGCCACGGGGACTGCCTGGTTGATGATCTTCCAGTAGCCGCCGCCGGCAAGCTTCTTGAATTTCACCAGCGCGAAGTCAGGCTCGATGCCTGTGGTGTCGCAATCCATCACGAGACCGATGGTGCCGGTCGGCGCCACCACCGTGGTCTGCGCGTTGCGGTAGCCGTTGAGCTCGCCGAGTTCGAGCGCCTGGTCCCAGGCGGCCTTGGCGTGGGCGATGACGTCGGCTTGCGGGCAGGAGGCGTGATCGAGCGGCACGGGATTGACGGCCAGCGCCTCGTAGCCACGGCTCTCGCCATGCGCCGCGCGGCGATGGTTGCGGATCACGCGCAGCATGTGCGCCGCGTTCTTCTTGTAGCCGGGGAAGGGGCCGAGCTCCTTCGCCATTTCGGCCGAGGTGGCATACGAGACGCCGGTCATGACCGCGGTCAGCGCGCCACACAGCGAGCGGCCTTCCTTGGAGTCGTAGGGAAGACCCATGGTCATCAGCAGGCCGCCGATGTTGGCAAAGCCGAGGCCCAGCGTGCGGAACTCGTAGGAGAGTTCGGCGATCGCCTTCGACGGGAATTGCGCCATCATCACGGAGATTTCGAGCACGATGGTCCAGAGCCGGCAGAGATGCTCGTAGGATTCGACGTCGAACCGCTTGGTGGTGGTCGAATAGAAGGTGATGAGGTTGGCGGAGGCGAGGTTACACGCCGTGTCGTCCAGGAACATGTATTCCGAGCACGGATTCGACGCGCGGATGTCGCCGGACGACTTGCAGGTGTGCCAGTCGTTCATGGTGGTGTTGAAGTGCAGGCCGGGATCGGCCGAGGCCCAGGCGGCGTGGCCGATCTTTTCCCAGAGCTCGCGGGCCTTCAGCGTCTTGGTGATCTTCTTGTTGGTGCGGCCGATCAGGTTCCAGTCGCCATCGGTCTCGACGGCGCGGAGGAAATCGTCCTTCAGCGAGACCGAGTTGTTGGAGTTCTGGCCTGATACCGTGAGATAGGCTTCCGAATCCCAATCGGTGTCGTAGGTCGGGAAGTCGATGTCCTTGTAGCCTTGTTTGGCGAACTGGATGACGCGCTTGATGACGTTGTCGGACACCAGCGCACGGCGCGCGAGCTTGATCTCGCGGCGCAGGGCAGGGTTCTTTTCGGGATCAAAACAGTCGTCGCCGGAGCCTTCGCAATTGACGCAGGCCTTCAGCACGGCTTTCAGGTGTTTTTGGTTGATCTTGGAGCCGGTGACGAGAGCTGCAACCTTCTGCTCCTCCTTCACCTTCCAGTCGATATAGGTCTCGATGTCAGGATGATCGGCGTCGACCACGACCATCTTGGCCGCGCGGCGCGTGGTGCCGCCGCTCTTGATGGCGCCGGCGGCGCGGTCGCCGATCTTCAGAAAGCTCATCAGGCCGGACGAGCGGCCGCCGCCGGACAGCTTTTCGCCTTCGCCGCGCAGGCGGGAGAAGTTCGAGCCGGTGCCGGAGCCGTATTTGAACAGGCGCGCCTCACGCACCCAGAGGTCCATGATGCCGCCCTCGTTGACGAGGTCGTCACCCACGCCCTGGATGAAGCAGGCGTGCGGCTGCGGATGCTCGTAGGCCGACTTCGACTTGGTCAGCTTCCCCGTGAACGGATCGACGTAATAGTGGCCCTGGCCGGGGCCATCGACGCCGTAGGCCCAATGAAGCCCGGTGTTGAACCACTGCGGCGAGTTCGGCGCGACCATCTGTTTTGCGAGCATGAAACGCAGCTCGTCGAAGAACGCCTGCGCGTCTTCTTCGGTGGAGAAATACTTGCCCTTCCAGCCCCAATAGGTCCAGCAGCCGGCCAGGCGGTCGAACACCTGCTTGGCGCTGAGCTCGCTTACGAAACGTTCGGATTCGGGGAGAAGCGCCAAGGCCTCGGTGTCGGGCACCGAGCGCCACAGCCAGGACGGCACGGTCTCTTCCTCGACCTTCTTCAGGCGCGCGGCGACGCCCGCTTTACGGAAATACTTCTGGGCCAGCACGTCGGAGGCGACCTGCGACCAGAACTGGGGCACTTCGACATTTTCCAGACGGAACACGATCGAACCGTCGGGGTTCCGGATCTCGGATGTCGTCAGCCTGAAATCAATCCCTGCATAGGGTGACTGGCCGGAAGTGGTGTTGCGCCGTTCGATTCGCATAGGTCGTGCCCCGTCTTCTGCCCGGTCCGCTTTTTCGCGGTTGCCGGATGTTATCAATGAGCGAACCTTCGGCACCAAGGTTGAGACAACCTTGGGCCTGAGATCCGCTAGCTCTACCGGTGGACCCGGCCCTGTTTTCTGTCTTCGCCACCCCAAGGGTTCGTCCCGCCGCCGGCGAGGCCAACCCCTTCCACTCAACTCGTCACCTGAGCCATTCGGCTCGTTTTTTTCAGCGCCCGGGTCGCCCCCATTTTTGGGCAGACGAACCCTCGATCCGTGCCTCGACCGGCTGACGGAGTGCGCGTTCAGGAACCCGTTTGGGAGCGACCGGCGGGACCCAAAACTCACTCGCGCCGAACAGGAAGAAAGCTAGGCCAAACCCGTCGCGCCCGTCAAGGACTAGTACGAGTTCCTGAATCAAATACTAAATATGGTGGAAAGTGAGGGATAACAGGGGGTGATGCCGCCCCTGTGATGGGCCCAAGTATCAGTGAGTCCTCAGGGATTCCCAAGGGAAAAAAATTATCCCCACCCTGTGGAGCAAGGCTTCGCCCGCTGTTCACAGGGCAGGTATTTTTTCAGCCATCGGGATTGCGCTTGCGAGACTCACGTAAGCCTACGGAGCGGGGAGGGCTGGCATGTCGGCGCACCCGTGGTCGGAGAGGCAGATAAGCGGCAAGGTGAGGGCCGATTCCACCCTTGCCGGGCTCCATGACAGAATCAAAACCCACCAGCGCGGGTGCGCGGATCGCGCCCGCAGGCCTGATGTTCCTCGCCATCACCTCGGTGGGCTGGGGCTTTAACTGGCCGGTCACAAAATACCTCCTGAGCGAGCTGCCGCCGCTGACCTTGCGCGGCTCGACCGGCATGATCGGCGCAGCGCTCCTGGCCGTGCTGGCGCTGGCGCGCTCCCAGAGCCTGAGGGTCGAGCGGCATTTGTGGCCGCGGCTGATGCTGGCGGCGCTGCTCAACGTCACCGGCTGGATGGTGCTGATGGGGCTGGCGCTGCTCTGGCTGCCGGCGAGCGAGGCAGCGCTGATCGCCTACACCATGCCGGTATGGGCCTCGCTTTTGGCCTGGCCGGTGCTCGGCGAGCGGCCGACGGTGCTGCGCACAGTGGCGCTGGTGATGGCGTTTGCAGGATTGGCCGCCATCATGGGCGGCAACGGCATCACGGCCACGACCGAAAAACTGCCGGGCATGATCATGGCGCTCGCCGGCGCGATGGGCTTTGCACTCGGCACGGTGCTGGCCAAGAAGCTGCCGGTGCCGCTGCCGCCGATCCCGGCCGCCGCCTGGCAGATCGGGCTCGGATGTTTCCCGATCGTCATCATCGGTTTCGCCATCGAGACCACGCATATCGAGCAGGTGAGCCAGCTCGGCTGGTGGCTGCTGGTCTATTCCACCGCGATCCAGTTCTGCATCGCCTATGTCAGCTGGTTTGCGGCACTCGCCCGCCTGCCGGCCTCGGTGGCGGCGATCGGCACCATGGCGGTGCCTGTCATCGGCGTCGTGGCGTCGGCGATTGCGCTCGGCGAGCCGCTCGGCCTGACGCAGATCGTGGCGCTGGTTTTCACGCTGGCCGGCGTGGTGCTGGCAACGCGGTCTTAAGGCAACTCTCTCCCTTTCAGTCCCGTCCTGGCCGCCGCAGGGGGCGAAATTGCGCCCTGCTATGTGATTGTAACGCCTATCAATTCGTTGTATGCCACGGACGAAATTTCGGCCCCACCTGCCTGGATCGGGGCATCAGAGACATCATCCCTGGAAAGAGAGAATATGGCGCGCAACATTTTGATCCTTGGGGCTTCGTATGGCTCCTTGCTGGCGACGAAGCTTTTGATGGCGGGTCACAACGTGACCCTGGTTTGCCGGAAGAAGACGGCCGACCTCATCAATCGCGACGGCACTGAAGTCCGCATCAAGCTGCGCGACGAGGCGGTGCACCGAGCGATCTTCTCGCGCGATCTGCCCGGCAAGCTGGACGCGACCACGCCCGCCGAGGTCAACCTCTCCCGTTACGACCTGGTCGGTCTTGCGATGCAGGAGCCGCAATACACCAACCACACGATCCGCGTTCTGATGATCAAGATCGCCGCCGCAGAGCTTCCTTGCCTTTCGATCATGAACATGCCGCCGCTGCCCTATCTGAAGCGCATCCCGGCGCTGGCGGACATGGACCTGGAGGAGGCCTATACCAATGCATCGGTATGGGAGCGGTTCAAGCCGGGACTGGTGTCGCTCTGTTCGCCCGATCCGCAGGCCTTCCGTCCGCCCGAAGAGGCGGCGAACGTCCTCCATGTTGGCCTGCCCACCAACTTCAAGGCCGCGGCATTTGCCGATGAGAAACACAACAAACTGCTTCGCGAGCTGGAAGCGGACATCGATGCGGTGAAGCTGGATGGCCAGGACGTTCCGGTGAAGCTCAAGGTGTTCGATTCGCTGTTTGTCCCACTGGCGAAATGGTCGATGCTGCTGACCGGCAATTACCGCTGCATCACGCCGAACGAGCCGCAATCGATCCGCGACGCCGTGCACGGCGATCTAAAACTCTCGCAGTCGATCTATGACCATGTCGACGGCATCGCGCGGCGACTGGGGGCGGACCCGACGGATCAGGTGCCGTTCGCGAAATATGCCAAGGCGGCAGAAAGCCTTCTCAAGCCCTCATCGGCCGCTCGCGCGGTTGCCGCTGGAGCGCCTTTCATCGAGCGCGTCGACCTCCTGGTGAAGCTGATCTCGCATCAGCTCGGCGCGCCCAGTGCCGAGATCGACCGCACGGTCGAGACCGTGGATCAGAAGCTGAACGAGAAGATCGTGGCGGGCGGATCCGGCTCGTAGTGACGGGCGCGTAAGCGCTGCTCGGGAAGGGCGCCACGGCGGATGGAGATAGGCACTACCCATTCGCCGCGGTGCCAGACGCTACGTCAAGTTCTGGGCCAGCACGCTTGACCGAACTCACTCCGATCGTATCTTGTCGGAAGGATCGCGCGCACCGTGACGCACCGCGTGAATGATGATTTCAGCGTCGGTCGTCTCGTAGAAGATGAGATATGGATAAGGTGCCGTTGCGACGCGCCGAATGGTAGGGTCGTCGGTTACGGCGCCAGCCAGCGGATACTGCAGGACCAGATCGGTGACGGCGCGAATTCAGGTATGGATGCGCGCAGCTCCCTGCGGGGAACGATCAGCGATGTAGTCCAGAATCGATGTAAGATCGGCGAGCGCGGGAAGCGTATGGCGCAGCCTCATAGGCCGTGCTTCGCCCATACGGCGCGCACCTGTTCATCTGTTGCGAATTCACCGCGCTCAGCAGCAGCCTTGGAGCGCGCAATCGCCTCGCGCTCGTCGGGGGAAAGCACAACCGGCGCAGCAAGATCGGAGCCCGCAAGCTGCATGATGGCACGTGCGATGTCGTCCTGGTCAGCCGACGGCAGGCGACGCACCGCTTCCACGGCTTCATCGAGGAGCTTTGTCATGGCCACAATATAAGGTCGCGAAACGTCGAAGTCGAGGAGTTGGCCGCGGGCGGGCTCCCGCTCGCAGTGACAGGCCCTAGACGTAAACTTGCTTCACCAATTCGGGCAGGATTTCTTTGAGCCGCCGGTGACTGATGAGCGGGGTGGCGGCGATCTCGGCTAGCCGCCGTTCAATATGGGGCCATTGATTTGTCTCGCGCGGGTCGGTGTCGTCCTTGGCGAGATTGCAGGGGTAACAGGAGAGCACGCGATTGCCCCGGATATTCTGACCTCCCTTTGAGAGCGGGATGAAATGGTCGATGCCGGCTCTGACTTTGCCGTCCCATTTGATTCTTGGGAGTCCAATGTTGCAGTAGGCGCATCGTCCACCCCAATCCACGTAGCAGCGCTTGTAGTTCAAATTGGGCACGGTCATTGGCTCTTCCGAGAATCCTTATATCCAAGGTTTTCCTTCACCATAGACTAACTCGGCACTCAAAACGACGCTGCTGGCGCGGAGAAGCTTGCGCCTTGTGCCGATTCACCCCGTCAGCGCGCGGCGGATCATGTTGGCCAATTGAGACTTGCGATACGGCTTGGTCAGCAGCAGCACGCCGGGATCGAGGCGGCCCTGATGCACGATGGCGTTGTCGGTATAGCCTGACGTGTAGAGCACCTTGATGCCGGGCCGGAGCTTCAACACCTTCTCCGCCAGTTCGCGGCCGGACATGCCGCCGGGCATGATGACATCGGTGAACAGCAGATCGAACGCCTGGCCGCCTTCGATCAGGTTCAGCGCCGCTGGTCCGTTGGCGGCGCCCACCGTGCGGTAGCCGAGGCTCTGCAATTGCGCGGTGACGAAATTGCGCACCAGCGCGTCGTCTTCCACCACCATGATGGTTTCGTTGCCATGCGGCAGCGGCGCCGCCACGGCTGGTGCTGCCTCGATCTGGCCGCGGGCAGGCGGCAGATAGAGCTTGATCGTGGTGCCGTGGCCGATCTCGCTGTAGATCCGGATGTGTCCGCCCGATTGCTTGACGAAGCCGTAGACCATGCTCAGGCCGAGGCCCGAGCCCTTGCCGACCTCCTTGGTGGTGAAGAACGGCTCGAACACCTTGTCCAGCACCTCCTGCGACATGCCGGCGCCGTTGTCGCTGACCGCGAGCATCACATAGGGGCCGGGCTTCGAGTCCGGATTGGCCTGCGCATAGGCTTCGTCGAGTACGACGTTGCGCGTCTCCAGCAGCAGCTTGCCGCCGTTCGGCATCGCGTCGCGGGCGTTGATCGCCATGTTGAGCAGGGAGTTGGCGAGCTGCGAGGCGTCGATATGGGCGGTCGCCACTTCCTGCTCGAGGATCGAGTCGACCTCGATCTGCTCGCCGAGCGTCGGCCGAAGCAGTTTTGCGATGTCGAGCACGGTGGCGTTGATGTCGACATTGCGCGGCTGCAGCGGCTGGCGGCGGGCGAAGGCGAGCAGATGCTGGATCAGCTCGCTGCAGCGTTCCGCCGCCTGGTCGATCAATTCGGCCGTCTTCTGCAGCGCCGGTTCATGCGTGAGGCCCGCAACCAGCGTTTCGGTGGTGCCGGTGATCACCGTCAGCATGTTGTTGAAATCGTGCGCGACGCCGCCGGTGAGCTTGCCGATAGCGTCAAGTTTCTGCGATTGCAGCAGCTTGTGCTCGGTTTCGCGCGAGGCGGTGGCGTCGTGATAAACCAGCGCCGCGCCGCTGATGGCGCCCGAGCCATCGCGCAAGGGCCGGCCGCTGATCATGAGATGAACGGGCGGATTGCCGCTGACGGGGCGCACCACGATTTCGGTGGCGTCGAACGCTTCGCCGCGCAATGCCCGCGAGGCGGGCATGTCATGGACAAGCACCGGGGTGACGCCGTCGGCATGAAAAACCGTGCTGAGCGAGCGCAGCAGCTCGACCGTCATCCCCGGCCGGTAGCGCAGCATCTTCTCTGCGGCCGGGTTGGAGAGCAAAATCTCCCCCTTGGGGTCGATGACGAGCACCGCCTCCGCCATGCTGTGAAAGGTGCTCCGCAGCACGGCGGCCGAAAGCCTGAGTTCGTCATGCGCGGCGACCAGATGCTCGGTGCGCTCGGCGACCGCTGCCTCCAGCGCCTCGTTGGTGGCCTGGGTGGCGCTCAGCGAATCCTGCAGTTCCTGCCGCGAACGGCGGGTCGACACCGTCAGAACGGTGGCGAGGATCAGAATCAGCGCGACGCCGGCG
This sequence comes from Bradyrhizobium sp. SRL28, assembly GCF_018596315.1. GTDB lineage: Bacteria > Pseudomonadota > Alphaproteobacteria > Rhizobiales > Xanthobacteraceae > Bradyrhizobium. Next base: position 75,053 of record NZ_JAHEAG010000018.1, read on the forward strand.
AGATCGATCGCCAGCAGGATGCTTCCGTTGGTTTCGGATTCGGCGCGCCTGGCGAACAGCAGCCTGCGCTCTTCCGCCACCGCCTTTTCGAGATTGCCCGCGATCGCGGCCGTCGCCGCACGGTCCTCTTGGCTGACAAGTGCTGATATCGCGGCGCCGTCTCCCGCTGTCCGGAGTCTGATCAACTCGCCATTGACGGCAATCTGTCGCTCCATCAGCGCCTTGGTCTCTTCGATCAGCCGCTTTTCGGTCGGGTTGTCCTTGACGGCATCGATCAGTGCGTCCAGGGCCGGCAGGATCGCGTCGCTGGCGGCGCGATATTCCGTGGCAAATACCTGATCGCCGCTGAGCGCAAAGCCCCGCGCCGCGCTTTCAGCCCGGCGCAGCAGCGGCCGCATGTCCGAGGCCTTCCCGAGTATCCCGAGCGCACGGTCGACGGAGGCCGAATCGGACCGCGACTTGAGATCGAGACCAATCGAGGCAGCACCGATAATGAGGAGGATAGCGAGGCCAATTCCAAGGATGATACGCTGCGAGGGCATTGCCAGTTGCTTACTTCACTTTTTCGAGTGGCGCGCGGTGGCTTTCGGTGTGGTGATGCACTGATTGACCGAGGTCAACAGCGCGTCCGGCGTGAAGGGCTTGCGCAGGCAGCATGCCGCGCCGAGTTCGATGGTCATCCGCAGGAAATCTGGCGCGCGTTCGGCGTTGGCGAAGGCGTAGCCCGACATCGCGATGATCGGTATGTGCGGCTTGCGCTCGTAAAACATCCGGATCGATTCGAAGCCGCGCATATGCGGCATGAATACGTCGATCAGCATGACGTCGAAATCGGAGGCTTCGAGTGCGCGCATTCCCGCTTCACCACCGTCGGCAACGGTGACCTCGAAACCCTTGCGCGTCAGACAGACCTCGATGGCAACGCTCACCATCGGGTCGTCATCGACCACGAGAACGCGCGGCACGATGATTCCTTCTTCCTCGGGCGGCGGCCAGATGACCGGCACATCCCATGTGACGATTAAGTCGAAACGCCGACAGGTCGTCTGTATGCTAGAGTGCACATAAAAGTTGTTGAGGGCAATTCCGTTTCGCTATGTCAGAACGAGAGCAAATGTACCTCCGGTTCCGGATCTAAGCCTGCCATGTCCCCGATCAATCGCGCGGGGCGGCTGTCGCCGCTCGGGCTTATCGTGCTTGCCGTTGCATCGGTCGGGTGGGGCCTCAACTTTCCCATCATGAAACACTTGCTGACGGAATGGCCGCCATTGTCCTCGCGCGGGCTGTGCGGTATCGCCGGCGCCGCGGCGCTGGCGCTGTTTGCGCTCGCGCGGCGGCAGAAATTGAGCGTGCCGCGGCCGATGTGGCTGCGGTTGCTGCTGGTCTCGATGCTGACGATCGGCGGCTGGGTCGCGTTCATGGGGCTGGCGCTGTTGTGGCTCAATGCCAGCGAGGCCGCGGTGCTCGGCACATCGATCCCGGTCTGGGTGGCGCTTCTGGCATGGCCGATCCTGGGGGAGCGGCTGTCGCCGCTGCGCGCCGTCGCGCTGACGGTCGCGCTCGCCGGCATCGCCGTGCTGATCGGCGGCAACGGCCTCGAGGCCAGCGTCGAGAAGTTGCCGGGCATCGCGTGTGCGCTGGCTGGCGCGGTATGCGTCGGCCTCGGCACCGTGCTGACCAAGCATTTCCCGCTGGCGATGCCGTCGCTGTCGCTGGCCGCTTGGCAGGTCGGGCTCGGCTGCCTGCCGATCGCGATCGTTGGGCTTGCGGTCGAGCAGCCGCAACTGGCTGCGCTGTCACACGTCGGCTGGGTGTCGCTGCTCTATATGACGCTGATCGCGTTCTGCCTTTGCTACGTGTGCTGGTTTGCCGCGCTGGAACGGCTTCCGGCGGCGACGGCCTCGATCGGAACCTTGCTCGTTCCCGTCGTCGGGGTGCTTGCGGCCGCAGTGATGCTGCATGAGCCGCTCGGCCTGCGCGAGATCGCGGCGCTGGTGTTCACGCTGGGCGGCGTTGCGGTGGCGCTGCGCTCGTAATCTTGCAACGAAAAGGGGCGGCGCACCGTAATGCGCCGCCCCTCGAACTTACGATATCATGTTATTGCGCGGGGCAGGGGTGCCGCTGGCCGTCATAGCCGAGATAGGTTCCTGACGCCGGATCGTAGGATTTGTACCGCTGCATGCAGTACGCCACGGCATCATCGCCGGCCGGGGGCGCTGCGGCGACCACGCTGTCGTCGTAATACCCATACGAGTCGTCATAGTAGGGGCTGCCGTAATAGCCATAGGTCGAGCCGATGCCAACGCCGACCGCGACACCCGGCCAGAAGCCGCCGTGACGGTGCCGATGATAATGGCGATAGCCGCCGCCCTGCCAGCCGCCGCCCGCGACGGCTCCTCCGCCGACGACGGGTCCGGGCCGGACTACGCCGGGTCTGCCTACACCAGGGGTGCCTGCAATGGCGCCAGGCCTAAAGCCGCCACCACCGCCGGGCGCAACGGCCATGCCGCCGCCTCTAACGCCGCCACCGCCGCCGGGTGCAACGGCCATGCCGCCACCTCTAAAGCCGCCGCCACCGCCGCCGATAGCCGCGCCGCCACCACCGCCTCTAAAGCCACCGCCACCGCCCATAGCTGCGCCGCCACCGCCGCCGCCGCCGGCCCTGGCACCGCCGCCACCGGCCACCGCGCCGCCTCTATCCTGCGCCTGGACGGCGCTGATACCCGGCGCGACCAACGGCAACACAAGCGCAATCGCCGCCGCTGTACTCAAAACTTTCAGATTGATCATTGTCGACTCCATTTACGGGATATAGGCCCTAACCCGTTCAGCGGGCGGACGTTCCCGAGCCCGCGTCTTGATTGCGCGCAGGCTGAACCTGTCAGGTCGGAACTGTACGCGGAATGAACGGATTGCGCCGATTCCGCGACCATGCGCGGGCGCGATCGGGCCGTGCAAAGGGCCGGTCCGGCAGGGCTGCAACAAGGCCTGCAATATCAGCCTTTGTCTGGACAATCCGGCGCTCCGGTGGCATCAGAGCGGCACGACATCTCGAACCGGCCGAGCCCTCATGAAGCTGTTTCTGCTGAAATTTTTCACCTGGTGGAGCGGTCAGACGTTCGGCACGCAATTGTGGACGTGGCGATTCGGCGAACTGGTCGGCCAGGACGAGCAGGGCAACAGCTACTATCGCACCAAGGGCCGCAAGATCGATCCGACGCTCGGCTTCGAGCGGCGCTGGGTGATCTATAACGGCTATGCCGAGGCGAGCCGGGTGCCGCCATCATGGCATGGCTGGCTGCATCACACCGTCGATGTCGCCCCGACCGAAGAGAGCTACACGCCGCGGGAATGGGAAAAGGCGCATGTTCCAAACATGACCGGCACGCCTGGGGCCTATCGTCCCTCCGGCTCGACGCTCGCCAGTGGCCGCCGTCCCAAGGCGACCGGCGACTACCAGGCCTGGACGCCGGGAAGCTGAACTCTCGATAAATTTACCCGTTTCTCGCCGCCACGGTCTTGCTGCACATTATAGGTGTATATACACTCATTGTATGAAACAGCATTCCGATCGCGATACCGACTACATGGCCGCAGCCGGCTGTTTCTGTCTCGCGTCGCGGCAAGCCGCGCGGAAGATCACCCGGCTCTACGATTCCTATATGCAGGGTTCTGGCGTCCGTGCCACGCAGTTCACGATCCTGTCGCAACTGATGCTCCGCGGCGAAATGCCGATCGGCAAGTTGGCGAGCTTTCTCGGGATGGAGCGCACCACGCTCAGTCGCAACCTGACCCTGCTGGAAGGGAAGGGCTGGATTTCGATCAACGCCGGCGAAGATCCGCGCGCGCGCGTGATCGCCATTACCGCACCGGGGCGCGGTGTCGTTCGGCGCGGGTTTCCCTACTGGTCTAAGGCGCAGGCGCATATCGGAAAGATGCTGGGCGCGGATGGCGAGGCCGCGTTGAAGCTTTTGAGTTCCCGAAATCTGGAGTGAGACGAACGGGACGTTGGCCGCGCTTCGTTCATCTCAATAGGTGTAACTACACATAAAGAGGTGTGTCATGCTGGACTTCATCGGGACCGTCGTTCTCGTTGCCGCGATCATCGTCAGCATCAATGCGCTCACCGGAGCGATGCCGATCAGCCCGTCGCAACGTCTCGCCCTTTCGGTCGGCGCCGGTCTATGGACGGGTCTGGCTGCCGCGCTCGCCGGCGCGAACCTGTTCCTCGGCACAAATCCGGTGGGGCCGCCGACGATCGGTGCGGTCATCGCATTTCCGCTGATAGCGACTGCCGTTGCGGCGTCGGTCTCGCCGGCTGTGCGCGCTGCGCTACTCGGGATGCCGATGCCATTCCTGATCGGCTTGAACGTCTGGCGTGTGGCGGGAGGGTTCTTCCTCCTGCTTGCGGCCGAAGGCCGGCTTGCCGGACCGTTTCCAACTTCGGCGGGCTGGGGCGATATCATAACCGGCGTGTTGGCCTTGCCCGTGGCCTGGCTCGCGCTGCGCGGGCAAGGCAGGGCGCTGGTCTGGAGCTGGAATGCATTCGGCATGCTCGATCTTGTGGCCGCGCTTGCATTCGGAATTATCTCCGCGAATGGCTCGCCGCTGCAGATCATTCACGCCGGGGAAGGCTCGGAGGCGGTGCAGGTGCTGCCATGGGCGCTGATTCCGACCGTGCTGGTGCCGATGTTCCTGATTGTACACGGTATTATCTTTGCGCGGCTGGCGCAGGCCGGCCAGCGCGCGCCGGGGTGAAGCCTGGCGTTGCGCTGCCGTGCGTTCCGGTTTTGCACAGCCTCGCCTGTGGATAGCGGGATCAGCGGGTACAACCATCGCCACCGCCTTGTGCTCTCCGCGAGGCTGCGGCTCAATGGGGACATCTTACGGAGATGGGAAACCATCGCGTCGGTGCCGGGCTCCAGTTCGCGACTGCCCCGGCGAGCAGCGGCCACCGAGTAGGAAACGGCTGGGACATAGGCCCCCGGTGCAGATTTCCTGAAATCGCCCGCTAATGTGTGGCTGTCGTAGGAAAGGAAAGGCCGTCTGGGAAACCAGGCGGCCTTTTTCTATTTGTTGTTCTTTGTGGCGAGGCTGACGTGTTCCGGACGCGGTGCAGCGTGCAACGGTGCACCGCAGAGCCGGGACCCACGCCGCTCATCTGGGTCCCTGCGGAGCGTCACCATAGCGTGTCGAAGACGCGCGTAAACGCGCTGATGGTGCCGCACCGCGTCCGGGACACGTGATGCTTACGCCATCCGCGCGGCGGCGCGGTCGATCATTTCGCCGCGGCGGATTTGAGCCGGTGCAATCCTGTCTTTCATGATGGCGAGGACTTCCGGCGGCGCAGTGTCCGGCGAGCCGGAATTGAACGGTGGCGCGGGATTGTATTCGAGGCGGAGCTGGATCGCTTCCGCGGTCCGCCTGTCGTGCAACAGCGAGACCAGCGTCAGCGCGAAATCGATGCCTGCGGTGACGCCGCCGCCGGTGACGCGGTTTCGGTCGACACAGACGCGCGTCTTGGTTGGGATCGCGCCGAAAGCTGACAGGAAATCCATCGCCGTCCAGTGCGTCGCCGCGCGGTAGCCTTTGAGCAGGCCGGCGGCGCCGAGCACCAGTGAACCCGTGCAGACCGAGGTGATGTATTTCGCGCCCGGCGCCTGCTTGCGCAGGAAGGCCAGCATGTCCTCGTCGTTGATCATGTCGTCGGTGCCGAACCCGCCGGGCACGCAGATGACGTCGAGTTGCGGGCAGTCTGCAAAGGTCGTGGTCGGCGTCAGCACCAGCACGGAATCGCTCGTGACCGGTTCGATCCGCTTCCAGATCAGATGAATTTGTGCGCCGGGCAGGCTGGAGAACACCTGCAAGGGGCCGGTGAAATCGAGCTGGGTGACGCGCGGGAACAGCACGAGACCGATATGCAGTGGCGCAGGCGTGGGAGACGGTGCGGACATCGTGACCTCCGGAAAAATTGGCTTGACGGGAGGCACCCTGACATGGTCGCTTCATGTCAGAAATGGCATATTTCCCTCATTTCAGGACATCAGCCAAAAAGCGAGCTGCATGATGATCGGCGTTCTCGTGTTTCCGGATTTCCAGTTGCTCGACGCCGCCGGCCCAATTTCGGTGTTCGAGATCGGGGCGCGCTACGCCGAAAACGCACCCTCGATCAGGGTTGTCGCTGTGACGCCCGGACCGGTGCGCTCATCCTCGGGCGTCGAGATGCTCGCACGCGGGCTAAAGCCGTCGGGCGCGATCACGACGCTGATCGTCGCGGGCGGCGAGGGCGTGCGGCAGGCGGCGACCTGCGAGAAGACGCTTGGCTTCGTGCGCACGCTCGCCAGGCGCGGCGTCCGCATCGCCAGTGTCTGCTCCGGCGCCTATATCCTCGCCGAGGCCGGACTGCTCGACGGCCGCCGCGCCACCACGCATTGGCAGCGCACGCGGCATTTTCTCAAAACCTATCCGCAGGTAAAGCTCGAGCCGGACCGCATCTTCGTCCGCGATGGCGACATCTGGACGTCGGCCGGGATATCGGCGGGCATCGATCTGTCGCTGGCGATGATCGCTGAAGATTATGGCGACGAGATCGCGCAGAAGGCTGCCAAGCAACTCGTGCTCTATCACCGCCGCAGCGGCGGCCAGTCGCAATTCTCTTCGCTTCTGGAATTGAAGGCGCCGAACGGTCGGTTCGGACCGCTATTGGCCTGGGCCCGCGAGAATCTCGATGCGCCGCTCACGGTCGAGGATCTCGCCGAGCAGGCCGGCATGAGTTCGCGGCATTTCACTCGCGCCTTCATGGCGGAGACCGGCACCACGCCGTCAAAGGCCGTGGAGCGGTTGCGCATCGAAGTGGCGCGGCAGCGCGTGCAGTCCTCCAGCGAAGCGATCGAGCGTGTCGCGCAAACCACTGGTTTTCGCGATCCGGAACGGATGCGCCGCGCCTTCATCCGCGCCTTCGGCCAGCCGCCGCAATCGCTGCGCCGCGCGGCGCGGGCAGGGTAGACGTGGAGAACCACTATCGGCGGAAATCCACCCGGCCTTGCGCAAAGTAGCCGTCTATTCGCTGGTCGCTCACCACCAGGCCGACCCAGGGGACTGTGATCTCCGGGTTGTTCAGGTTGATATACTTGCCCACCAGCCGGTGCGGACCTTCGCGCCTGGCGTCGATGAGGCCCCTGCGCTTGCCGGAATCCCAGTCGAATAACAGGTACACGCGGTCTCCCACGATCCTTGCCTTGCCCTGGCCCTGTTTCCATTTGTCGGGGGCATCACCCGGTATGGTGGGATCCGCAGCACCCTTCCAGCGGCTCGACCACTGACCTTCGATCGTGCCGTGCGGGTAGCTGGTATCTTGAACGCTCCACGGCTTTGCATTCTCGTCGGTGGTAGATTCCTCCGGCACCGTGCTGTGGGCGTATTGCGTCACGTCATCGTCGTTGGGATGCGGAACGTCCATGACGCCGAACGGATTTCGGATTGCCGGATCGTTTTCGGATACGGCGTTTCGCTTTGTGCTTTCGGATTTCACTGATGTCTCCAACTGCAATGGCCAAGCTTCGCTCCGAACGGCATGGCCGGCTTCGTGAACGTTGCGATCGCAGAATGGAGGCGTGGCGGCCACCCGGTTTCCGGGGGAACCTTGCTGGCTATGTCGAACGTTTCCGGCGCTCGATGATTCGGCGCCGTACGCCTAGTTTACGCAACGTCGGCTTGCGCGGTCTGCTGTTCTTCCGCGAGCAAGGCATCGAGATCGACGAGCTGCGGATCGTCAGCATCGGGTTCGCCTAATCCTGCGCTGCCATGAAGATGCATCAGGGTCTGCACACGGCGGGCGTTGAGATGGTCCACGTGCTGATGCTGCAGCGCTACCGTCAGCAACGATTTGGGCAGCCCGACCAGGGTAAAGGCCGAAACCTTGCGCACCTCGCCGTCCTCGCGCCAGAGCAAAGGATGGAGCGTGTAAATCAATTGCCGTTCGATCTCCGGCGATGACGGCTGCTCCAACTCTGATAGCGTGAGGCTGGAGAGGTTGGCGTTGCCTGCACGGGTTCGCACGGCGGCGGATCGCAGCTCCCAGCATATCAAGTCTGCTGCCGAGAGAACCTCGCGACGCACGGCATCCACGTTGCTCGAAAACCTGGTTGCGTCCGATATCGACAGCGCAGCTTTGGTGACAGCCTCGACCAGCGCCGTGGCATTTGCGTCAAATCCCGGCGCAGCGCGCTCGACGGCCGTAGCCATCGCTTCGATCTGGTCCGCCATCGTGTCGCGGTCGCGCTGTGCCTTGGCATCGGCCAGTGCGCGCTCGGCTGATGCTACCTGCTCGTCGTGTTCTACCAATGCGGCGCGCCACGTCTTGGTGCGCTCTTCGACAGCACGCATGTCGGCCTCTGCCCGATCGAGCCGGGCGGCGGCAGCTCCTGCCACCGCCAGCCGTTCGGCCGCGGCGCGTTTCTCAGCAAGTTCCGTTTCGGCAACGCTCAAGCGGTCGGCCAGCTTCTGCCGGGCCGCCAATTTCTCCTTCAGCGCGTTCTCGAAGCGCTCGATCGGATCGAGTTCCCGCTTGAAAAATTCGCGCTTAAAAAATGCCATGGCAATACCCCCGCGCGTCACGATCATCTGCCGAATCAGCAAGCAGATTCGTTATTTGCGAAGACTAGCCCGAAAATGGGAGAGATTGCGGCTTGATGACGCCGGTCAACAAGATGGTGCCCGGGAAGGGGCTTGCCATCACCTCCGGTGGGCCAAAGCTAATGCGGCGTGTCGGGGTTCCAGCCGAGCACGGCCAGCATCACGAAGAATCCGACCACATAGGCGACGGCCACCGGCCAGCCCTGGCTGACCCAGCGTCCGACGGATTTGGCTTCCGGATACATGTTCGACAAGGCGACGCCCGCTGACGATCCGAACCATATCATGGAACCGCCGAAGCCGACGGCATAGGCGAGATACCCCCAGTCGTAGCCGCCTTGCTTCAGCGCGAGCGCGGTGAGAGGGATGTTGTCGAACACGGCGGAGACGAAGCCGAGGCCGAGCGCGGTCGGCCACGAGGCAGCCGGCAGCTTCTCGACCGGCATCAACGATGCCGCGGTTACCAGCGCGAGCAGGAACATCGTACCCTTGAAGGTTTCGGGCATCACCTTCCAGTCCGGCGCGCGCCATCCCGCCGTCAGCAGAATGACCGCCCAGACGGCGATGCCGAGAACCGGGACGGCATCGAGCAGGGCGGGGAACTTCAAATTGGCGATGATGTTCGCAGCCAGCGCGGCAATCAGAATGGCGGCGACGATGCAAACCCGCGTCGGGTCGATCTTCGGACCTTTCGATGCGTCCTTCTGGATCGGCGAGTAGCGCTGCTGCTGAATGGAGCCGGGCACGGCGAAGACCAGCATGGCGACGACGGCCGCGACATAGGCTTCCACCACGGCGAGCGGGCTCACGCCGGCGATCCACATCATGGTCGTGGTGGTGTCGCCGACGACGCTGCCGGATCCGCCGGCATTGGAGGCTGCGACGATCGCGGCGAGATAGCCGATGTGAACCTTGCCCTGGAACACGTGCCGCGCAACGGTGCCGCCGATCAGTGCCGCCGCGATATTGTCGAGGAAGCTCGAGAGCACGAACACCAGGACGAGCAGCACCACGCCGCCCTTCCAGTCGTCCGGCAACAGCGCCGGCATCACATCCGGAATCCGGCTCTCCTCGAAATGCCGGGATAGCAGCGCAAACCCCATCAGCAGCAGAAACAGATTGGCGAGCGTGACCCACTCATGCGCCATGTGGTGGCCGAGGCCGGCCACGCCCGCACCGTGCTTGAAGCCGGTGAAGATCAGTTTGTAGACGATGATTGCGGCGAGACCGGCGAGCGCGACCTGGAACGTCTTGTGATGGAACAGCGCAACACCAAGCAGCGTCAGCGCGAACAGGATGAAGTCGACGGGTATTCCGAACACAAGTATCGGCTCCATCGCTATGGCCTCAAACGCGCTGAAGGATGACCGCTACTCTGTGTTATTTCAGCGCCTTCATCCATGCGGCGATTTCGCTGACCGCGACGTTGGCCTGCTGCAGCAGCTTGCCCATGGTGAAGAAGCCGTGGAACTGGCCGGGGAATTGCCGATAGGTCATGGGCACGCCGGCTTCCTTCAGCCGCGCGGCATATTCGTCGCCCTCGTCGCGCAAGGGATCGGCGCCCGCGGTCAGCACATAGGCCGGCGGTAAGCCCGCGAGCGTTTTCGCGCGTGCGGGCGAGGCTTTCCAGTGGTCGATGTCGGCCGCGCCGTTCAGATAGTGGTTGCAGAACCATTTGATCACGGAGTGCGTCAGCAAGATGCTGGTCTCGGGCTCGCTGTGCGAGGGATGCTTCATCGCAAAATCGGTGGCGGGATAGATCAGCACCTGGCCCGCGAGTTTTGGGCCGTCGCCGTCGCGCGCGGCCAGTGCCACGACGGCGGCGAGATTGCCGCCGGCGCTGTCGCCACCGACCAGCAAGTGCCCGGCGTCGATGCCGAGCTGGCTGGCGTTGGCGGCAACCCACTTGGTTGCGGTGATGGCGTCGTCGACAGCGGCAGGAAATTTGTGCTCCGGCGCCAGCCGATAGTCGACCGAGATGACGATCAACTCGCCTTCATGGGCAAGCTTCTGGCAGGCCACTTCATGGGTATCGAGATCGCCGATGACCCAGCCGCCGCCGTGAAAGAACACCAGGCACGGCGCAAGGCCGTTGTTCTTGCGCAGCGTCTTCGGGGTGTAGATGCGCGCCGGGATCGCGCCGTGCGGCGCGGGGATCGACAGCGGCTTGTTCGATTCGAGCGCGGGCGGCTCGGGGTTCATGACGACGCGGGCGTTCCGGTAATACTCGCGCGCTTCCGGTGCGGTCAGCGTTTCATAGGCGGGACGGCCAGCTTCCTGGAAAGCCTTGTAGACGGCGTCGGCATCGGGATCGAGCGTGACGGGCATGGCGGCGAAGACCTCGTGCGTTGATTGAAAGCTCAGGCGGCGGTGCGGCCGCCGTCCACGGTATAGGCGGAGCCGGAAACATAGCTCGCCTCGTCGGAGGCGAGGAACGCCACGACGGAGGCGACTTCGGACGCCTGTCCGAGCCGCCGCGCCGGAATCCGGTCGACGATCTTCTCGTTCGGCGGGGGCGTATTGCCGGGATTGCGGCCCTGCAGGATCGTGCTCAGCATCCGGCTGTCGATCAGGCCGGGGCAGACGCAATTGACCCGCACGCCGGTGCCGGTGCATTCCCAGGCGGCGGTCTTGGTGAGCCCGATCACTGCATGCTTGCTGGCGCTGTAGACCGCGATCATCGGCGATCCCATCAGGCCGGCGATCGATGCGGTGTTGATGATGCTGCCCTTGTTTTGTTTCAGCATCACCGGCAGCACGTGCTTCATGCCGAGAAAGACGCCGACCACGTTGACGTCGAGCACGCGCCGAAAACTCTCCAGCGAATATTCCGGGATCGGCTTGACGTCGCCTTCGATGCCGGCGTTGTTGTAGAACGCGTCGATCGTGCCGAACCTGTCGACGGTGGCGCGGACATAGTCCGCGACCTCGTCCTCCTGGGTGACATCAGCCGTCACCGCGAGCGCTTCGGCGGAGGCGGGCAGGTCCTTGATCGCGGCCTTGAGGTCGTCTTCCTTGCGGTCGATGGCGACGATACGGGCGCCGCGTTCCGCTAACAGGCGGATGGTTGCGGTTCCGATGACGCCGGCTGCGCCGGTCACGACGGCAACCCGGCCATCGAGGCGAATTCGATCGGGCATGTCTGAGGTTTCCTCTCGCTCCTCCGGTTATCCCGGATTTTGGTGGTTTTCGCGCCAGGCGTGGGCACCCTCGCGCGAACGGAAGCGACTATTTCATCTGAAACGGCGCATGACTAGATCATGGCACAACTGTCGAACGCCGGTTTCCACGCTCCGGGGCCATGATCGGGATCATGGCTCGACTATCGAAAGCCCGTTTCAGCCTTCCCGGGCCATGATCGAGTGCGGCGGGAAGGGGGCAAGCCGCCCTTTCCGCGCCGTATTCGCCGTGTTAACCGGGAGGGACGCGAGCGGCGGACAAGTCTGTACTATGTCGCGAGCCCGATTCGCCTGTAAAAGCCGCGAGATGTTTCGAACCATTGCCCTGACCGGTCTTGCGGCCCTGATTGCCGCCACCACGACCTCGCTTGTGCCGCCGGCGCAGGCGCAGATCGGCAATATCTTTTCCGATCCGCCGCTGCGGCCGCCAGGCGCCATTCCGCGCGGCAATCAGCAGCAGCAGCCATTCCCCGACGACGACGAGGAAGTGCCGGAACTGCCGCGTGGCCGCCTGTTGCCGACCCCGAACCGACCGCCGCCGGGGCAGGGCGCGCCGCCGCCGGGAAGCTTCCAGTCGCAGCCGCTGGCACCGCCGCCCGGAACGACCGTTGCTCCCCAGGGCACGCAGCCGGGTGTCGCCGTTCAGCCGCCGCAGCCGGGCCAGCCGGGCGTCGCCAACGCGCCGCCTGGCCAGCGCCAGCCCCCGGCCAAGGGCGTGCCGAGTTCGCCGGCGACCCTGCAGCCGGGCGACGAGGTCGTTTCCGAGCCGCCGGCCACCAAGATCACCAACAAGAAGGCGAGCTTCTCCGGCCTCGACAAGATCACCGGCCGCATCATCAATTTCGAAGAAGATATCGGCGAGACCGTGCAGTTCGGCGCGCTGCGCGTGAAGACCAGTGCCTGCTACACGCGGCCGTCGACCGAAGCTGCCAACACCGATGCCTTTGTCGAGGTCGACGAGATCACGCTGCAGGGCGAGGTGAAGCGGATTTTCTCAGGCTGGATGTACGCTGCAAGCCCCGGCCTGCACGGCGTCGAGCATCCGGTCTACGACATCTGGCTGACCGACTGCAAAGGCCCCGACCAGACCATCGTCAGCGCGCAGCCCGATCCGCCGAAGGGGGCCGCGCCGCCACCAGGCGCAAAGCGTCCGCCGCAGCCGAAGCAGGCGGCTCCGCGCCCGCCGGGACCGCCGCCGCAACCGCAATTCCAGCCGCAGCCGCAACAGGCTCCTCCACCGCCGCCTCCGCCGCAACAACGGCCGGGTGGACTGTTTGGCGGATTGTTCGGGAATTAAGCGCAAAGAACGTAGCCCGGATGGAGCGAAGCGCAATCCGGGATCGATCTCGCACCGGTGAGTCCCGGATTTCGCTGCGCTCCATCCGGGCTACGGCCTCCGTGCGATAATCTCCAGCGCTTCCTCGCCGCTGACGCTGGCCTGTAACCGCATAAAATCCGCAGGCTCGCCCGCGATCGCCTTGTCGAGCAAGGCGCGATAGCGGCGCCGCGAAATTTCGACCGCGCCGAAGCTGCGCAGATGTTCGGTGACGTATTGGGTGTCGAGCAGTTCGAACCCGCCCGCGATCAGCCGCGCCACCAGATGTACCAGCGCCACTTTCGAGGCGTCGCGGGTACGGTGAAACATGCTTTCGCCGAAGAAGGCGCGTCCCAGGCTGACGCCGTAGAGGCCGCCGACGAGGTCGCCGTCCTGCCAGACCTCGACGCTGTGGCAGTGCCCGAGCTCATAGAGCCCGACATAGAGATCGCGGATGCGCTTGTTGATCCAGGTGTCGTCGCGGCCCGGCTGCGGCGCCGCGCAGCCCGCGATGACCGCCTTGAAGGCGGTATCGACGGTAACGCTGAAGACGTCCGAGCGCACGGTGCGGGCCAGCCGCGAGGCGATGCGGAAGCCTTGAAGCGGAATCACGCCGCGCATTTCCGGCTCGACCCAGAACAGCGTCGGGTCACCGGCGCTCTCGGCCATCGGGAAGATGCCGCAGGCATAGGCCCGCAGCAGCACTTCGGGGGTGATTTCGGAAACGGCTGACTCGCGCGATGTCATGCGCTCATGATAGCAGGACGGATGGGGCCTATGCTACGCTCCGCAGCAACCGGTGCGCAGCCGTCGCCGCACGATGCGAGGGGATGACGGACGGGCAATTCACCCGGCCGAATTCCCGCAGAAGAGTGCAGCATGAGCGCAGTGTTGATCGTGGTTCCGGTGTTCGCGTTGATCGCGGCCGGCTATGCGGCAGTTGCGCTACGCTTCATTTCCCCGACGGCGCACAAGGGTATTTCCGAGTTCGCCTTCAGCATCGCCATTCCCGCGCTGCTGTTCCGGATCGTGGTCGTCGCAGAATTTCCCGCCGTCAACGCCTTCGCGGTGTGGGGCGCCTATTATGGGGCAACGGCAGCGACATGGATCGTCGCGCTTCTGGCGTCATCGGTTCTTCGGCAATCCCGGCCCGATGGCGTGGTGCTCGCGATCGGCTCGATCTACGGCAACATCGTGATGCTCGGCCTTCCCCTGACGCTGTCGGCTCTGGGAAGTCAGGCGGCCGGCTCGATGGCATTGATCCTGTCGGTCAACACGCCGCTGCTTTGGCTTTGCGGCACGCTGCAGATGGCATGGGCTGAGCGAAAGTCTTCCGAGAGCGCGCCGCTCCTTGTGCTGCGGGCCGTTCGCGAGATCGCGCGCAATCCGATCATGCTCGCGCTCGGCTTCGGCTTCCTCTGGCGCCTCACCGGATTGGGACTGCATCCCGTCGCGGACAAGACGCTGGAGCTGCTGGCGCAGGCGGGCTCGCCCACGGCGCTGATCGCGCTCGGCATCAATCTCTTTGGATTCAGGATCAAGGGCCAGGCGCTCGCGATGGCCGTGATGTGTGCGCTCAAGCTGCTGGCGATGCCGGCCATTGCCGCGATCCTCGCGTTCTACGTCCTCGCCCTGCCGCCCATTTCCGCGGCCGTGATTGTCCTCTTTGCAGCCATGCCGACCGGCGCCAATGCCTACATCTTCTCGGCCCAGTACGGACGGCTCACCGAGGCCGTCTCGGGCGCCGTGGCGCTCGGGACGGTTTTGGCCGCGGTGACGTTGCCCGTCATCGTCGCATTCGTGACGGTCGCGCTGCGCTAGGCGTCCGACAACCGTCGCAATTCTAGTCCTCGTAGCCGAACAGCTTTGCGGGGTTGGTCACCAGGATCTTCCGCAGCTCGGCCTCATCGGGCGCGTAGCGATAGAGCAGCTCGAGCAGGTCGGCGTCGTTGGGCGGCTGCACCACCGAAACCGGGTGCGGCCAGTCGCTCGCCCACACGCAGCGGTCGGGGGCGGCTTCGATATAGGCGCGCGCGATCGGAATGACGTCGTCCCACGGCGGGCCCTTTTTCGACGTCTTCTCGCCGAGCGACAGCATCACCCAGAAATTGCCCTTCGACAGAAGCTCCAGCATCTTCTGCAAGTTCGGATCTTCCTTGCCGCGCGCAGGATCAGGGCGGGCCATGTGGTCGATCAGCACGGGCACGTCGAGGTTTTCGTACTTGGAGACGCTGGAGACGATGCCGTCCTTCTCCGGCTGGATTTTTGCGTACCAGCCGAGTTCGCGAATTCTGGCGATCGCGCGGGCAAAATCCTTGTCCGAGAGTACGGCGCCGAGTTCCTGCCGGAAACTGAAGCGGGCGCCGCGCACACCGGCATCGTGCAGTTTGGCGAGATAGGCGTCGTCGGCTTCGGCAAACACCAGCGCGTTGGCGCAGCCGCGATAGTTCGGTCCCATCGCGGCGAGGGCGTCGAGCACCACGGAATGATCGGCGCCATAGGTCGTGGTCTGCACGATGATGCCGCGCTCGATGCCGAGCGCCTTGTGCACGCGCAACGCAGCCTCCCAGGTCGCGCTCGGCATCTGGTAGGCGGCGCCCGGCCGCACCGGATATTTGTCCAGCGGACCCAGCACATGAAACTGGCTGTCGATGCTCTTCGGCGGCGGCAGTTTTGAGGGGCGGCGCGGGTTCGGATCGAAGGGAAGATAGGTCGGCATGTCAGGTTCCTTGTTCGATCGCGGTCAGCCGATCACGGCCGTAAAGTCGCATTGCACGAGCGCGCCGTTGTCCATGTCCATCTGCAGCGCGTGACGGGCGGGGCGGGAATGCTCATCGGGAAACATCTTTAGCCACTCGGTATTGACAGGCGCGCGCTGGGTGCGATCCTGCAGCCACACCGTCATCTTGATGATGTCGGAGGTCGCCCCGCCGCCGGCCTCCACGATCGCCTTCATGTGGCCGAACATGTTGGCGCACTGATCCTCGATCTTTTCCGGCATCTTGCCGGTTGCTGGGTCGCGGCCGAGAATGACGCCGGACATCAGGAGATTGCCGATGCGGCAGGCGTTCGGAATGGGATTGGCGTGCTTGAACTCGCCGATATGAATGCTCTTGCGCCTTGTCATCACTTCTCTCCCTGGGACGCTTTCTTGTTCAGACGAATTGGCAGGACACCGATCCGAACTGGCCGTAATCGGCGTGAAACGTGTCGCCCCTGATGATGTCGACCGGGCGCGTAAACGATCCCGCCAGCACCACTTCGCCAACGTTGAGAAACTCGCCCTGGGCGGCCAGCCGGTTGGCCAGCCAGGCCACGCCGTTGGCGGGATGATTGAGAACGCCGGCGGCGATGCCGGTCTCCTCGATCTGGCCGTTGCGAAACAACAGCGCGCCAATCCAGCGCAGGTCGAAATCGAGCGGACGGATCGGCCGCCCGCCGACAACCAGCGCCGCATTCGCGGCATTGTCGGAAATCGTGTCCATCACCTTGCGCGGCGCCTTCGTCTCGGGGTCGACGCGATGCATCCGCGTCTCCAGGATTTCGAGCGCCGGCGTGACGTAATCGGTGGCATTGAGCACGTCGAACAGCGTGCACTCCGGACCTTCCAACGGCGTCTTCAGCACGAAGGCCAGTTCGACCTCGATACGGGGAGCGCGGAAGCGGTCGAACGGGATCGCCGACGCGTCCGGATAGAACATGTCGGCGAACAGCACGCCGTAGTCCGGCTCCGAAATCCCGACGGCGTTCTGCATCGCTTTCGATGTCAGGCCGATCTTGTGCCCCTTGACGATGCGGCCGCGGGAAAGCTGCAACTTCGTCCAGGCGCGCTGAATCGCGTAGGCGTCCTCGATCGTGAGATCGGGATATTCGAGCGTGAATGCCGATATCAGCGACTTGCTGCGTTCGGCGTCATCCAGGCGCTGCGCCAGCCGTTCGACGGTTTGTTGATCGAGCATCGGCTATTTCTCCTCCGCCACGGTGTTGCGAAGGATGCCAATACTAGCGGATTCCACCTCGACGACGTCGCCGGGCTTGAGCCAGCGCGGCGGTGTGAACCGGGCGCCGGCCCCGGTCGGGGTCCCCGTCGCGATCATGTCGCCGGGTTTCAGGGTGGCGAACGTGGAGAGGTAGGCGATCAGGAAATCGAACGGGAACATCAGCCGCTCGGTGGAATCGTTCTGGCGCACCTCGCCATTGACGCGGGTAATAATGTCATGAGGTCCGCGCGGATCGCATTCGTCCGAGGTGGCGATCCACGGCCCGATGCTGCCCGAGCGATCGAAATTCTTGCCCTGGGTGACGTTGAACTTGCCGTGGTGCAGCCAGTCGCGAACACTGCCTTCGTTGCACAGCGTCATGCCGAAGATGTGCTCCCACGCGCGCTCGCGGGGAATGTGCCGGCCTTCCTTGCCGATCACGATCACGAGCTCGCCCTCATAGTCGAGCTGTTCGGAGATCTTCGGCTTTTCGATCGGCTGACCGGAGCCAACGACGGAGGAGGGGTTGCGGACAAACAGGCTCGGATATTTCGGCAGGTCCGAATTATCCTTGTACTCGGCGTTGCGGTCTTTGTAGTTGACGCCGATGCACCAGAGTTTTTCCGGGTTCGGAATCGGCGGCAGCAGCACCAGATCGTCGAGGGCATGGCTCGGTTTGAGGCTGGCGACCATCTGGCGCGCAACTTCCAGGCCGTCCTTGGCGATCAGGGTCCGAAGGTCAGGACATTTCGGTCCGAGCCGCTGGGTGAGGTCGACCACGCCGCCGGCAACGGCCGCGCCGAAGCGCGGCTCACCGTTTGCGAGAAAACTTAAGAGATGCATGCGGTGGATCTCCGGATCAGCGCCGCGTTCACGCGGGCGTTAGCGCCTTGCGACGCTTCAGGATTCAGTTTTCGAGGTCTGGAATACGGGTTTCAGGGTGACGATCTCGCCCAACTTGGCGTAACGCGGACCGGCGATGCGGGCGATCGGATCGAGCGCCTCGGTTTCGATCTTGCCGTTGTGCACCAGCCCATCCCTGATATGGAAGACCAGCACTTCGCCGACGATCAGCCGGCTGCGGGTCTCGCCGAATTCGAGGCACTGCCGGAAGCGGCATTCCATCGCAATCGGAGCTGCGGCGAGACGGGGCACCTTGACGCGTTCGCCCGGCAGCGTTGAGAGTCGCAATTCCTCGACCTCGCTGACATCAGGCGGATGCTCGGTGGAACTCTCGTGCACCGCCGTCATCAGGCTGGAATCCGCGATGTGAACGACATACTCCTCGTTGTTGAGGATGTTCTGCGCGGTATCCTTGTAGATTCCGCCCTTGCGGCCGACGCTGATGGCCAGCATCGGCGGCTTCGGCGAAACGAAGGTAAAAGCGCTGAACGGGGCGAGGTTAAGTACCCCGCTGCCCGACAGGCTGGTCACCCAGGCGATCGGGCGGGGCACCACGACGCCGGTGATCAGCCGGTAGGCCGTTTCGGCGTCGAGATATGCAGGGTCGATCCGCATCGGGATGCGCCTCAGTCAGCCTTGATGTTCGCCTTGCGGACCACGGGAATCCACTTGGCGTCCTCGCGTTCGAGGTAGCTCGTGAACTCTGCCGGCGTCATCGATACGGCCTCGGCGCCGAGCGCGTTGAACTTCTCGACGATGGCGGGATCCTTCAGGATCTCCGCGAGGGTCTCGTGCAGCTTGGTCACGACCTCGGCCGGCGTGCGCGCGGGCGCGAACAGGCCGGTGAAGGTCTGGCCGTCAAATTCCTTGTGGCCGAGTTCGGTGAAGGTCGGGACGTCGGGAAGCCACGAGGCGCGGTGGGTGCCGGTGACGGCGAGCGCGCGCAGCATGCCGCTCTTGATGGACGGCAAACCGACCGAGATCTGGTCCAGCGCAAATTGCACCTGTCCGCCGATCAGATCGTTGAGAGCAGGCGCGTTGCCGCGGTAGTGCACCGTCAGCCATTCCAGGCCGAGCGTCGATTGCATCAGCTCACTGAGCAGATGGTTGGTGGTGCCCTGGCCGGGGGAGGCCATCGTCAGCTTGCCGGGATCGCGGCGGGCAAGCTCGATGAACTCCTTCAGATCCTTGGCCGGCACCGACGGATGCACTTCGAGCACCAGCGGGGTCATCGTGATCGAGCTGATGGGTGCGAAATCCCGTTTCCAATTATAGGCGTCGCGCTTGGCGATTTCGGGAGCGAACAGCACCGGGCCGTTGGCGCCGACGAACAGGGCGTAGCCGTCGGGCGCCATTTTCGCGAACGCCTCGCCGGCGATCAGGCCGCCGGCACCGGCCTTGTTTTCGACGATGAAGGGCTGGCCCAGCTTGGCCTGGAGCCTGTCAGCGATGACGCGCGCCGCGCTGTCGACGTTGCCGCCCGCCGGATAGGGCACGATCAGGCGTACCTGCCGCGCCGGCCATTGCTGGGCGTCAGCCGGTGTACTCAACAAAGCCGCAAATAGTGCTGATACAGCGACGCCTGCGATCGCGAAAAATTTCATCGCATTCTCCCGAAAAGCGGCGCATCTGCCGCTACCATTCTTGTTTTGCGCGAGCCCCGTCCCAGCGGCATGCGCATGTATTGTTCCGCGCCGCGATGTTGCGCGCGGCCCTTTCGCTGTCGACCAAATTGTGGTGTTTATGTCCACATTGTGGACATAGGACAGTGCGTATGACCAACAGTCGGTTAAAGGCGCGCAGGCGAGGGCCGCGGCAGGGCGGGCAGGTGATCCGCCGCGCGGTGGCCGTGCTGCGGACGCTCGCGATTGGCGGAGAAAAAGGCGTGCCTCTGGTCGATATCGTGCAAGCGACCTCGCTCGCTCGCCCTACGGTACATCGCATCGTGCATGTGCTGATCGAGGAGGGGATTGTCGAGCGCAGCGAGCGGACCGGAAATTACGTCGTCGGCCGCCAGGTGCCGGAACTGGCGCTGGCGCGTCCCTCGCGTTCACCGCTGATGGTTGCGGCCGAGCCGCATCTCGCGGCGGTGTCGGCGCAGCTCGGCGATACCCTGTTCCTGACGCTGCGCACCGGGCTCGATACGCTGTGCGTGGCGCGCCGCATCGGCAGCTATCCGATCCAGGTGTTATCGATCGAGGTGGGCGTGCGGCGTCCGCTGGGCGTCAGCAGCGCTGGGGTCGCGATCCTGGCCGCCATGCCTGCTCCGGAGGCGCGCAAGATCGTGCTCGCCAACGAAACGCGATTTGGTGCCTACCGGACCGACACGCCGACGGTGCTCGGACAGGTCCAGCTCGCGCGCCGCCGCGGCTACAATCTGCGCGACGTCGGCCTCGTGCAGGGCACAAAGTCGCTTTCGGCCTGGATACGAACGCCGGACGGCCAACCCGCCGCCGCGATCACACTCTCCGCCATCAGGAACAGATTGAGCCCGCGTCGCGCGATCGAGGTGGCGGACGTTCTCGTCGCGGCTGCACGCGCGATCGAAGCGGCGACGCCGAGGGATTAGTGGCTTAGCTCGCCGCTGCTTTGGTCGATTTCGGCGCTACCACCGGAACGCGGCGGAAGCGCAGCACGATCCTGGTGCCGTGATGGTCGGGATCGCGCTCGGCGCTGGCGTCCAGCTTGGCGGCCATCGCGCTCACGATGCGTTGCCCCATGCCGGTGGAGCGTGGGTCGGCCTTGGCGTTGAGGCCGACGCCGTCGTCGGCAATCGCGACCACGAGATCGTCGCTATCGGCCTTCAGCTCGACGTGAATGGGACCGGCGCCGTCGGGATAGGCGTATTTGACGGCGTTCATCACCAGCTCGTTGACGATGATGCCGATCGCCACCGCGCGGTCCGGGTCGATCTCGATCGGTTCGGCCTTGAGCGTCAGGCGCGACATCCTGTTGCCTTCGGCCGAACGCCGGAGATCCTCCAGCAGGGCTTCGAGATACTGGTTCAACAACACGCTCTTCAGATCGTGCGACGTGTACAGCCGGCGATGGACCTGTGCGACCGCGGCGACGCGGCCCATCGCATTGGTCAGCGCCGCCTTGACGTCGTCCTGGGTCGTCGAATTGGCCTGCAGATGCAGTAGCGAGGCGATGATCTGCAAGGAGTTGCCGACGCGGTGGTTGACTTCGCGCAGCAGCACTTCGCGCTCGGCGGCGAGCGCCGCATAGCGGTCGCGCGAGCGGTGAACCTCGGCTTCCGCCTCGTCGCGGGCCCGTTGAAGCTCGGCCTGCCGCAGCGCGCCGTCGATCGCGACCTGAAGCAGCGGAATGAAGTCGCCCTGCGTGTCCTTGACCAGATAGTCGGCGGCGCCGGCCTTCAACGCGGTGACGGCGATCGCCGAATCCTGCGAGGCCGTGACGAACACGACCGGCGGGGCGTTCGCTATCGCCATGATCTGTTCCAGCGTTTCGAGGCCGTCGAGGCCCGGCATGTACTGGTCGAGCGCAATGACATCGATGCCGCCTTGCGCCAGCCGCGCCAGCCCTTGCTCGCCGCTTGCCGCGAGGACGATCTTGAAGCCTGCCCGCGTCAGGCCGCGGTCGACCAGCCGGGCAAGGCCAGCGTCGTCATCGATATACAGCAGTGTCGGCGTCGCGGGTTTCATGTGACGGCAGAGGGTACCTGGATGACGGAAAAGAACAGACCGAGCTGGCGAATCGCGTTGGCGAAGCTTTCGTAGTTCACGGGCTTGGTAATGTAGACGTTGCAACCGAGTTCGTAGCAGCGCTTGATCTCATGGGAATCGTCTGTCGTGGTCAACACCACGACCGGCGTAGTCTTGAGATATTTGTTTTCCTTGACCCGCTTCAGAATGTCGATGCCGGTCGTGTCGGGCAAATTGAGATCGAGCAGGATCAGGAGCGCGCTGCCCTTGTGGTCGAGACCCGTCCCGTCCTTGCCGAACAGATAGTTCAGGGCGGCTGTACCGCTGGTGAACGGCTTTATCTCATTGTTGACACCGGATCGGCGTATATTCCGCTCGATCAGGCGGGCATGACCCTCATCGTCCTCGATCATGATGATGGTGACTGGATTATTCATGTCCGTGTATTCCGGTTGGCAGACCAATTAATGGGCAGCGTGATCGTGAACGTGCTGCCCTGGTGAAGTTCCGACGCGACCGACATGGTTCCTCCCAGGCGGCGCACCAAGGCGCGGACATGGGCAAGGCCGATGCCCTGTCCGGGCTTGTCCTGAGTTCCGGCGCGGCGGAACAGCTCGAAAATGCGCTGATGGTCCTTGGGATCGATACCACGCCCATTGTCCGATAACTCGAAAATCGCAAAACCGAGCTTGGTGCGGCCGCGCACGGTGATTTCGCCGGGGACGCCGGTCTTGAGGTATTTGAGCGCATTGTCGATCAGATTGGAGAAGATCTGCTCCAGCGCAAGACGATCGCTGACGATATTCGGCAGCGCGTCGATCCGGATCTCGGCCTGGGCTTCGGCGGCCTGATGCGCCACGGTCTCCACGATGCCCTCGATCAGCTCCCTTGTATCGATCCAGACCGGCTCGAACTCGCGCCGTCCCTCGCGGGTGAGGTTGAGGATCGCCGATATCAGCCGGTCCATCTTGCCGATCGACGACTTGATGAAGCTGAGCGCCTCGGAGAAGTCTTCCGAGAGCTGCTTGTCGGAGCCTTCGAGCACGGGTTCGGCGGTATCGGTGGCGTTTTCCGGGGCTGCTGGTGCGGCGGACTGCTCGCGGGAAAGTGCTGCGATCCGTTTGAAGATGTCGCCGCGCAATTCCTCCAGTTCGCTGGTGAAGCCCATGATGTTCACCAGCGGCGAGCGCAGATCGTGGCTGACGATGTAGGCGAAGCGCTGGATCTCGTCATTGGCTTCGCGCAGGTCCGCGGTGCGCTCGTCGATCGTGGCCTCGAGGTTGAGATGACTGTCGCGCAGCCTGGTGTCGGCCTCGTCGCGTGCGTGAGACGAACGCCGGACCAGGAAGATCGCGATGCCGGCCAGCACGACCACGAAGCCCGATCCGATGCCGGTGATCGAGGCCGCCAGCGTCTGGCTGCGATCGGCGTTGGTCGTGCGCTCGACAAACAGACGATCTTCCTCGGCCCGCATTCGCACCGCGAGATCCTCGATATGTTTCATGGTGTCGCGACCGATGCCCTCGCGCACGATCTTGGCGGCGTCGCTCATGCGCTGTGACCGGGCCAGTTCGATCGTCGTACGGAATTCCTCGATCCGCTGTTCGTAGAGCGGCATGATCTCGTTGATGAGCTGCCTTTGCACCGGATTGTCGCTGATGAGCTGGCTCAACCGCGTCAGCGCCGGCGTCAGCTCGGAGATGGCTTGCGCAAAATCGGTCTGAAAATCCGGCCGCAATGTCGCGAGGTAGCCGCGCTGTGCGCTTTCGGCACGCCGCAACTGCAGTTGGACGAGCGATATCTGGTTTTCAACCTCAACGGTGTGCACAACCCTGCGCGCGTCCTCGCGCGCCTTGTTCACCAGATGGACCGAGCCCGCGCTGATGGCGGTCAACACCAGGAGCCCCGCCGCAAGCAGCAGGATGTGCCCCATCGCGCGCTTGCGCTGGGCCTCAGCGGTCACGGTGATCTCGCGTCATGGACAAACGGAACAAGCGCCCCTGGTCACCCCTACACACCCCAACGTGCGATGGAACCCATTGGTTCCATGCGCCGTCGAATATTTCAGGAGGTTCTCGCTCAGGTCTTGCCGTCCACCGGCTGGCCGGCGAGGTACTGCTCGAGCCAGTGGATGTGGTAGTCGCCGTTGATGATGTCGGCCTCCCGGACCAGCGCCCGGAACAGCGGCAGGGTGGTTTCGATGCCGTCGACCACCATCTCGTCGAGCGCCCGGCGCAGCCGCATCAGACATTCGGCGCGGGTCTTGCCGTGCACGATCAGCTTGCCGACCAGCGAATCATAATAAGGCGGGATGACGTAGCCCTGATAAACGGCGGAATCGATCCGCACACCGAGCCCGCCGGGCGGGTGGAACTGCGTGATCTTGCCAGGTGAGGGGCGGAAGGTCTGCGGGTTTTCCGCATTGACGCGGCATTCGATGGCATGCCCGATGATGGCGATCTCTTCCTGCTTCGCGGGCAGGTCGCCGCCGGCGGCGATGCGGATCTGCTCCAGCACGAGGTCGATGTCGGTGATGCTCTCGGTGACGGGATGCTCCACCTGGATGCGGGTGTTCATTTCGATGAAATAAAACTCACCATCCTCGTAGAGAAATTCGATGGTGCCGACGCCGAGATATTTCATGTCCCGCATCGCCTTGGCACAGGTCTCGCCGATCCTGGCGCGGGCGGAGGCGGCGAGAACCGGCGAGGGGCCTTCCTCCCAGACCTTCTGGTGACGGCGCTGCAGCGAGCAATCGCGCTCGCCGAGATGGATCGCGCCGCCGCGGCCGTCGCCGAGAATCTGGATCTCGATGTGGCGCGGCTTCTGCAGGTATTTTTCGAGATAGACCGAGGCGTCGCCGAACGCCGACTTGGCCTCGTTGGACGCGGTCGACAGCGCCATCATCAGATCGTCGGCGGAGTGCGCCACCTTCATGCCGCGTCCGCCGCCGCCGGCCGCCGCTTTCACCAGCACGGGGAAGCCGATCGCCTTGCCGATCGCCAGGGCGTCGTCGTCGGGCGAGACCGCGCCGTCGGAGCCGGGCACCACCGGAATGCCGAGCCGCTTGGCGGTCTTCTTGGCCTCGATCTTGTCGCCCATCAGGCGGATGTGCTCGGCCTTCGGGCCGATGAAATGCAGATTATGTTCGGCGAGGATTTCGGCGAAGCGGGCGTTCTCCGACAGGAAGCCGTAACCGGGATGCACGGCGTCGGCCCCCGTGATCTCGCAGGCCGCGAGCAACGCCGGGACGTTGAGATAGGAGTCCTTTGACGGCGGCGGCCCGATGCAGACGCTCTCGTCGGCGAGCCGCACATGCATGGCGTCTGCGTCGGCGGTGGAATGCACCGCGACGGTAGAGATACCGAGCTCCTTGCACGCGCGCAGCACGCGGAGCGCGATCTCGCCGCGATTGGCTATT
This sequence comes from Bradyrhizobium sp. SRL28, assembly GCF_018596315.1. Classification (GTDB taxonomy): domain Bacteria; phylum Pseudomonadota; class Alphaproteobacteria; order Rhizobiales; family Xanthobacteraceae; genus Bradyrhizobium. The sequence continues at coordinate 100,150 of NZ_JAHEAG010000018.1, forward strand.
AGAATCTTATCGAACATCGCAGCGCCTGACGTTGACGAACTTATTCAATGATCACGAGCGGTTCGCCGAATTCGACCGGCTGGCCGTCCTCGACGAGAATTTGAGTCACCGTGCCCGCGCGTGGCGATGGGATCTGGTTCATCGTCTTCATCGCTTCGATGATCAGGAGAGTTTGCCCGGCCGATACCTTGCTGCCGACATCGATGAACGGTTTGGCGCCGGGCTCGGGCGCCCAATAGGCGGTGCCGACCATCGGCGAGGGGACCACGCCCGGATGCTTGGCCAGGTCGGCACCCGCCGCGGGGACTGCCGCCGCAGCAACCGGCGCCGGCTGGAATCCCGCCGGCATCGCCGCCGACACGGTGATGTTACGCGCGACCCGCACCCGCAGGCCGGAACGCTCGATTTCGATCTCGGTCAGGCTGGTCTCATCCAGCAATAGCGCGAGTTCGCGAATGAGCGCGCTGTCGTCGCTCTTCAGGTTTGCGGCTGATTTGTCCGCTGACTTGTTGTCGGGCTGGCGGGCCATGCTCTTGATCCGGAATTCTCGATGTGGGTGACGGCTGAAGCGTCAGGCTTGGTGTCGTTCGACGTCAGGTTTGAAGTCAGGTTTTTGAAGTCAGGTTTTGGCCTTGGCGCCGAGTTTGGCGGCAAGGCCATTGATTGCGAGGCGGTAGCCATCGATGCCGAAGCCGCAGAGCGATGCAAAGGCGGCCATGGCCGTGTAGGAGTGATGACGGAAGCTCTCGCGGGCGTGGATGTTGCTGATATGGACTTCCACCGTCGGGATTTTCACCGCGACCAGCGCATCGTGCAACGCGATCGAGGTGTGCGAATAGCCGCCGGCGTTGATGACGATGCCGACCACCTTCTTGGCATGCGCCTCGTGAATGAAGTCGATCAATTCGCCTTCACGGTTGGACTGGCGGCAATCGGCCTTCAGGCCGAATTGCGCCGCGGTTTCCACGCAAAGCTTTTCGACATCGGCGAGCGACGCATGGCCATACTTCTCCGGTTCCCGCACCCCCAGCATGTTGAGGTTCGGGCCGTTGAGCACATAGATCGTCGCGGCAGAGGCTTGGGCCATCCAATTTCCAGCAAAAGGGGGGCGGGCAGGTCGCGGGGGGTTATAGGTAACAACGGGCCGAAGGGGAAGCCTCGTACCCTGCCGCAGTGTGCCCCAAATGCCTCATCCGGTTCGTAAAAAGCCCCGTGGAACCTACGGAAATCGCTCATTAACCAATGTTAAAGGGCGAGCCGTCGGGGAAACCGGCAGGCCGTTGTCCCCTTTACCAGCGACCCTGAAGCCGCAGGCTTTCGGCGAGGTCGCCGCGAAAGTTGTGCTGCCCGAGGTGGAGCAGCTTGCATTGCAGGTCGAACGGCGCGCCCGGTCTATTTAGGTTGCTGGTTGCCGGTTGGCTTGTTCTCCGGCGGCATGAGCTTGATTGCGGGCGCAGGCTTTGGTGATGCAGTCTGCTTGGCGTGGTTCGGTTGAGTGGAGCCTTGGAGTGGAATCTTGGCGTGGAGCCTTGGAGTGGAGTCTTGGCCGCAAAAAGGGCGGGCATTTCTGCCCGCCCTGATGCTTGCGAAAGCTCGCTGTTAGGATTCCAGAACCGCCACGATCTCGAAGGTGTCCGGATCAATGATCACGATCTGCTCCTTGACGAGGATGTATTTGTAACTGCGCCATTCCGGATAGATCGTTACAACTCGCGGCGGCAGTGCGTGGAAGTGCACGTCGCGCGGCACGCGGGTGCCGACCGAAATCGAGAAGTTCACGTTCGTCACCGGCTGAACGCGGGTCTCCTTGATCACGGTGGTGATCTGGGTGCGCTGCTCGGTCGAGAGCTTCGCCCCGGCACCCGCCTGTCCGGTCGTCTGCGACTTGCTGTCGGCCGCGCCCTTCTGCTCGGCCTTCATGTCCTTGCTGGGGGCGCCCTTGTCCGTCGTCGTCTCCGTGCTCTTCGACTTTTCACCCTTCATGTTGTCCTGGGCTGACTTCTCACCCTTCACGTTGTCCTGGGCCGATTTCTCGCCCTTCGCGCCGGGCTTCACATCGTCCTGGGCGCGCTGGTTCTTGCCGCCCTGCGGCATCTTTTCGTCGGACTGGGTGGCCTTCATTCCCTTGTCGGTGCCCTTGGAATCGGAGGCGCTATCACGATTCATCGGGGCCGCGGATGGCGCACCTCGCTCGGAAGAAGGCGCGCCCTGCTGCGCCGTGGAACCTGCCGGCCCTGCGTCTCGGCCCATTCCGGTGCCCTGCGCATTGGCAAAACCGGTTCCGGCGATCAGGGCCGCCGCGGCGACCGAAATCAAAAAGCGATTAGTCATCTAGTGTCTCCTCACATGTCTCTGCATTGCCCAATCGACAACGAAGGGAATTGCGCGATGTTCCGGAACATTGGCGGTTCAGCCGACTTTGTTTTGTGAATGCGGGATGAATGGCCGCGCCGCAGAATGCCCAAAGAAAAAGGCCGGCTGTTGAGCCGGCCTTTTCATCGCAATGCTGCAGTTCGCCTCAGCACGTCGCCTTGCCGCAACGGGCGTTGCTTATCTTTTCGCGCAGGTTCTCGACGCCGACCGCGCCGATCACAACCTGTTTGCCGATCACGTAGCTCGGCGTGCCGTTCATGCCCATCGCTTCGGCGAGCTTGAAATTCTCCTCGAGCGTGTTGCGCACTTCGGCGCTCGAGAGATCCTTCTCCAGCTTCGCCATGTCGAGGCCGACTTCCTTGGCAACGGCCATTGCGCGCGCCTTGTCGGCGGCGCCGCGGCCGGTGAGCAGCTTCTGGTGGAAGTCGAGATATTTCTTGCCGGTCGGATCCTGCATGCGCACCGCGACGCCGACCTGGGCGGCTTCGACCGAGCCCGCGCTCAGCACCGGAAATTCCTTGAGCACGACCTTCAACTTCGGGTCGCTCTTCATCAGCTCCATCATGTCCAGCATCGCGCGCTTGCAGTAGCCGCAATTGTAATCGAAGAATTCGACGAAGGTGACGTCGCCGTCCTTGTTGCCGACCGTGACGTTGCGCGGCGAGTTGAAGATCGTGTCCGCATGCTTGGCGACGCCGGCTTCATGCTTGGCGGCTTCCGCCGTGGCCTGACGCTTGCTGAGTTCGGTCATTGCCTCTTCGAGCACTTCGGGATGTGCAATCAGGTAATTGCGGATGATGGTCTCGATGTCGCCGCGCTGGGTGTCGGTGAAGCTCTGCGCGGAGGCGGGCAGCGGCGCGCCGCAGAGCGCCAAAGCGAACAATGCGGGAATGAGAAGACGGAACGAGGGCATCGGTAAATCCTTATGCGGCGGGTTCCCGGTCAATTCTGCTGAAGGCCGGCTTCTGGGATAATGGTCCGTGGTGGTCAGGTCCGATTATAGCGGAACCCAGTACATTTCTAGTTGCTCTTCTGGCCCGGCAGCGGCTTGGCGCTCACAATGTCGTCAGCCTTGACCCATCCCGGCGTCCCGATCGCGAAGCGCGTTTTCGCGCGCGATGCGAGATCGCGCGCCGTCTTGCTGTCACCGCGAAGGTAGGCGGCCTGGGCCGACGCCAAATCGGCCTGCGCGTAGTCGCCCTTTCTTCCATAGGCCATGGCGAGCTGGGTGTAGCCGATCAGCGCCTCGGGCTCGCGCGCCGTCGCCGCGCGCAGGATCGAGATGGCCTCGTCGGTGTAGGCGTTGTTGCCGGTTGCCACCAAGGCCTGCCCCAGCATCATCTCGATCAGCGGCGAGTTGTTGGAGAGCTGCACGGCCTTGCGCAGCGGTGCGATCGCCTCCTGCGGCTTGCCGCCCTCCAGCAGCGCTTGCCCGCGCACTTCATAAAAATAGGGATTGTTGGGCTGCTGCTGAAGCAAGGCGTCGATCTGGGCAAGTGCGCTGCGCAGATCGCCGTGCCGATAGGTCGCGATCGCGTGCGCATAGCGCGCGGGCAGGCTGTTGTTGGACATCGGATAGCGTCGGTACACGGTCTCCTGCCGCTCCATGAACGCCGAGATCTTGGCGCGCACCATGTCGTGACGCAGCTGCAGGGCAGGGTCGTCCTTCTTGTCCCAATAAGGGCTCGACCTGGCCAGTTCTTCCAGCGCGGCGACGCGCTGAGCCGGCATCGGATGCGACTGAACGTAAGGGTCCGAGCCGCGCGCGGCGAACAGGCTCTCCTCGGTGAAGCGCTTGAAAGTTTCGTACATGCCCTTGGCGGACTGGCCGGTGGTGTTCAGAAATTTCACGCCGGCCTTGTCGGCGTTTTCCTCCTGCTGGCGCACGTAGGAGAGCAGGTTGCGTCGGATGATTTCTCCGGGAGCCGAGAACATTGCCGCGCCGGCGTTCGCCAGGCCGCTGTTGCCGCCGCCCCCCTGTGCGCCCGCCACCATCGCGCCGGCGCCAAGCAGCATGGCAATGATCATCTGCGTCTGGGCCTGCGCCATCTGCTCGCGCATCTTGGCGAGATGGCCGCCGGCAAGATGGCCGGTTTCGTGCGCCATGACGCCGATGATCTGGTTCGGTGTCTCCGACTGCATGATCGCGCCGTAGTTCACGAAGATGCGGCGGCCGTCGGCAACGAAGGCGTTGAAGACGCCCTGGTTGATGATGACCATCTGGATGTTCTGCTTTTCCAGACCGGCGGCGCGCAAGATCGGCCTTGTATATTCGCGCAGCAATTGTTCCGTCTCGGCGTCGCGGAGCACAGGCGGGCCCCTGTTCTCCTGCGCCGTCGCGGCCATCGGCGCAGCGACAAGCGCGACGGCTGTGGCCAGCGCAGTCAACTTCAGTGATTTCTTGCGTATGGCGATGCGGAGCATGAGCGGTCTTTGGCGATTGGCTTTCATTCCGGATTTGGCCGGAAGCCGGTTCGGTCTCCGATTAGATCAGAAACGGGTCCCAGTCTGTTGTTTCAACGCGTTTCTTCACCCGAGCCGGGGTATCACTGCGTGAACCCGGGTATCACCACGTGAACCCGGTATCACTTCGCTGGAAAAAGCTATAACAAGCCACCGAATACGGCCAGTCTGGGGCGGTAACCGGTTCGGGAACCTGAATTCGGCGCGCGCCCGTGCAAATAGCAGATATCGATGCTGAAATCGACACTTGAAGACCGCGCGACGGCGCTGCTGACGCCCTCGGCACGAAGCGACGTCCCGCCCTTCATGGTGATGGACGTGATGGCGGCCGCGGCCCGCATCGAAGCGGCCGGCGGCCATGTCATTCACATGGAGGTGGGGCAGCCGGCGGCGCCGGCGCCCAAGGTCGCGATCGCGGCCGCGCATACAGCACTCGATGCGGCGCGGATCGATTACACGTCCGCGCTCGGCATTCCCACGCTGCGCACGCGGATTGCAAAACACTACCGCGATACTTACGGCTGCGTGGTTGATCCCGAGCGCATCGTGATCACCACCGGCTCGTCCGGCGGTTTCATTCTGGCGTTTCTGTCGATGTTCGAGCCGGGCGACCGGGTGGCGGTCACGGTGCCGGGCTATCCGCCGTACCGGCATATCCTGACGGCGCTCGGCTGCGAGCCGGTGCTGATCGAGACGTCGAGCGCGACGCGTCATGCGTTGACGGGTGAGGCCTTGCTGGCCGCGCATCGCAAGACGCCGCTGAAGGGCGTGCTGGTCGGCAGCCCCGCCAATCCGACGGGGACGATGATGTCGCGCGAGGCGCTTACCGGCCTGATCAGTGCGGCGGAAGGCGCGGGCATCCGCTTCATTTCTGACGAGATCTATCATGGCCTCGACTATGCGTTTCCGGCGGTGACGGCGGCGGAGCTTTCGCCGCATGCGCTCGTGATCAATTCGTTTTCGAAGTATTTCTGCATGACCGGCTGGCGGGTCGGCTGGATGGTGGTGCCGGAGCCATTGGTGCGGCCGATCGAGCGGCTGCAGCAGAACCTCTCGATCTCGGTGCCGACGCTGTCGCAGATTGCGGCCGAAGCGGCATTCGAAGGCCGCGAGGAGATGGAGGCGATCAAGCGCGGCTATCAGGAGAATCGTCAGATCCTGATCGAGGGACTGCCGAAGGCCGGCCTGACCAAATTCCTGCCGGCGGATGGCGCCTTCTACCTGTACGCCGATGTTTCCGATTTTACCTCCGACAGTTTCGAGTTTGCCGGCCGGATGCTGGAGAACGCGCATGTGGCAGCGACGCCGGGCGTCGACTTCGATCCGATTCACGGCCGCAGTTTCATTCGCTTTTCCTACGCGCGCTCGGCCGATGAGATGCGTGAAGCGGTGACGCGCATCGCGCGTTGGCTTCGCTAGCGCGCGTCCACTTCGTTCCATCATTTTGCGCCGGTGGAAAATTATTTTTCCGATAGCGGCATCGTTTCGCCTGTCGATGCAAAAAAAACCGCCCGGTTTTGGCCGGGCGGTTTTCTTTTTGGTTCGATCCTTACTCGGCGCTGCCGAAGCGCCGCGACCACCAGCCCGCCTTGCGGGGGGCGGCTTCGCCGGTCGGAGCCGGCTCCGGCTCGGTCGGAGCAGGCGCGGGAGACTCGACCGGCTCCGGCGCGCTGTGGCTGACGGAAGGCGCCGGTTCGGCCGGAGCGCTGGTCATGAAGCTGACTTTCTCGCGTACGGTCGACCGCCGCCGCGCGGCCTCCTGCCTGGTTTCTTCAGCTGATGGCGCGGGTGCGCTCTCGACCGGCTCAGGCTGGGCATAGGCCGCCGGCTGCATCTCCGCCGGCTGCGAGACTGGTTCGGGCGGAATGTCGGCCTGCACCAGCGATGGCGCGGGCTCGGACGCGCCGCCGTCGAAATCGGCAACCGCGCTGGTCACTTCGGGAGCCGGCGTCGGCCCGAGTTCGTCGGCGATCGATCCGGCAAGGCCGTCTTCCAGCTCGGTACCACGCCGGCGGCGTCCGCCGCGACGGCCGCGACGGCGCGGGCGCCGCTCACCACCGGCAGCCTGATCGCCACGGGCCATGCCGGGCTGTTCGTCGCCTTCGTCCTCGTCAGCGTCGCCGTCCTCGCTGGTCGCGCCTTCGACGGCCTCGCCCGCGACGCGCATCACGTCACCGTCCTCGCGCGGGGCGGCGCCGTCACGCGGCTCGCCACGGCCGCGTCGACGTCGGCGCCGCTTGCGGCGGTGCCCGTCTCCTTCGCCTTCGCCCGCCGCCGCTTCGGCGGCATCGTCGGTCAGTCCCTCGGTCTCCTCGGTTTCGACCTCGGATTCGGTTTCGAGGTCGAACGCCTCGTCGTCGTCATAGGCTTCCTCGATCTGCGGCGGGAAGGCGGCAGCCTGCGCCGCCAGCAACGCCTTGGCGGCTTCCAGCGTGTGCACCTGTTCGCCACGATCGATGATGAACGACTGCTGACCGGCGACGGTTGAATCGGCGCTGACGGCGAGCGACACCTTGAAGGCGTTTTCGAGATCGCGCAGATGGCCGCGCTTGTGGTTGAGCACATAGAGCGCGACGTCGGTGCGGGTGCGCACCACGAGATTGTGGGTCGCGCCCTTCATCAGTATTTCCTCGATGCCGCGCAGCAATTGCAGCGCCACCGACGAGACCGAACGGACGTGACCGCTGCCGCCGCATTGCGCGCAGGGCTCGGTCGAACTCTCCAGCACGCTGGCGCGGATGCGCTGGCGCGACATCTCCAGAAGGCCGAAATGCGAGATGCGGCCGACCTGGATACGCGCGCGATCCTGCCGCAGGCAGTCGGAGAGTTTTCGCTCGACCGCGCGGTTGTTGCGCTTCTCGTCCATGTCGATGAAGTCGATGACGATGAGGCCTGCGAGATCGCGCAGGCGCAATTGCCGCGCGACTTCCTCGGCCGCCTCGAGATTGGTCTTGAGCGCGGTGTCCTCGATGTGATGTTCGCGGGTCGAGCGGCCGGAGTTGACGTCGATCGAGACCAGCGCCTCGGTCTGGTTGATGACGATGTAGCCGCCGGAACGCAGCTGCACGGTCGGCGAGAACATCGCATCCAGTTGGCTCTCGACGCCCATCCGCGAAAACAGCGGCTGGCCGTCGCGATACTGCCGCACCGCCCGCACGTTCGAGGGCATCAGCATCTTCATGAAGTCGCGCGCTTCCTGGTAGCCGGCTTCGCCGGCGACCTGGATTTCGTCGATTTCCTTGTTGTAGAGATCGCGCAGCGACCGCTTGATCAGCGAGCCTTCCTCGTAGACGAGGGTAGGGGCCTGCGACTTCAGCGTCATGTCGCGCACGGTTTCCCACATGCGGATCAGATATTCGAAGTCGCGCTTGATCTCGGGTTTGGTCCGCGAGGCGCCGGCGGTGCGCAGGATGATCCCCATGCCCTCGGGCACGTCGAGGTCCTGCACCACTTCCTTCAGCCGCGAGCGGTCCTGGGCCGAGGTGATCTTGCGGCTGATGCCGCCGCCGCGGGCGGTATTGGGCATCAGCACCGCATAGCGTCCGGCCAGTGACAGATAGGTCGTCAGCGCCGCGCCCTTGTTGCCGCGCTCTTCCTTGACGACCTGAACCAGCATCACCTGGCGGCGCTTGATGACTTCCTGAATCTTGTACTGGCGGCGTGGGCGGAACGGGCGTTCCGGAACTTCCTCCAGCACGTCGTCGCCACCGACGGATTCGACGATTTCCTCTTCGGCATCCTCGCCGTCGTCTTCATCATCATGGCCGTCGTCGCGTTCGGAAGTTGGGGCGAGTTCGTCGGTAGAAGCAACGGCATACCCTTCACCGGCGTGCTCGATATGCGGCGCGTCGTCGGCATGGGCCGCGTTTTCGCGCGCCTGTTCCTCGTCATGATGTTCATCATGAGCGTGTTCAGTATGAGCATGTTCAGTCGTTGCCTCGGGGGCGGCCGCCTCGACCGGCGCCACGGCGGGCGTGCCGGATTCCAATTCCGCAACCGGTGCTTCGCCTGCGGCATCTGTCCGTTGGTCAGGACCTGGGGCATCGTGATCGTGGGGACGATCGTGATCGTGGGGACGATCGGGGTCGTGGTGATCGTGAGAATGATCGTGACCATGCGCCTCGTGACCATGCGCATCATGGTCGTGATGGGCGGTATCCTCATGATGCCCGGCATCACTCTCATGGTGCTCAGCGTCGTGCGGATGCACTTCGCCGGCATACGCGCCTTCGTGCTGGTGCGCCTCGCCTTCATAGGGCTGGGTCGCCTGCGCCGGATCCTGGGCGGCGTTCTCGACGACGTCGCTCTGGACACGGTCGCCATGGCCGCGGCGGCGCGCATTGCGGTGGCGCGAGCGGCCACGGTGGCGGTTAGAGGAGCGGTTCTCGCTCTCTTCCTCGGCCTCGCGATGGGCGCGCTCGTCGGCCTCGATCAGCGCCTGACGGTCGGCGACCGGGATCTGATAGTAATCCGGGTGGATTTCGCTGAACGCCAGGAAGCCGTGGCGGTTGCCGCCATACTCGATGAACGCCGCCTGCAGCGACGGCTCTACGCGCGTGACCTTGGCTAGATAGATATTGCCGCGCAGTTGCTTGCGTTGGGCGGTCTCGAAATCAAATTCTTCGACGCGGTTGCCACGGACCACAACGACCCGGGTCTCTTCCGGGTGGGTGGCGTCGATCAACATCTTGTTGGGCATTTTGGAACTCTTGACGGCGGCGGGCGCGGTGCATGGCGCGCGCAAATTGCGCGGCCCGGTGACGCGACGGTCCACCTGATTCGGGGGTGAGGGGAAGGCCAAAACGCACTTCTTGGCGCCGCGCCGAACGGGGAGCCACCTGAGCGAGGCGACGTGCGAAGCTTTCGCTTCGCGTCGACGCGATCGTTCCGTGGATCCTGGTCGGCAACACAGTCTGGCGCATCAAGCGTCGGCCCGTCTAAACATGTTGGCGGAAAGGATACCGCCGTATCTATCGCTGAAGGCCCGGTTCGGCGCCTAAACGCCCGCCGGCCATCGCATATCGGACCGTTTTGGGTCCGGATAATCAGTTTTGCCGTGTCTCAAACCGTCCCTGGAAAAGGTACCTGGGACCGGACGCCGCTCGGGCTCGAAACCGCCACTCCGTGTCAGCCGCGCGCAGCGCTGGCTGTGGAGGGATCGGGAAAGACGCAGGTTCCTCCGACTTGGAAGGCTCCAGCGCTGCACCGGGAGGCTGAACGCGACACAACCGGGAGTATTAGCCGTCAGCCCCTCGTACATACGTGGATTGGGGGCTGCGTGCAAGGGAAGCGCAAGGGAACCCGCTACCGAGCGTCGCACCGCGGCAACACTTGCTCCTTTTCACAGATTAGCCCTTAAGGTCCGATTAACCCTGTGGTCCTATTGCGGTAAGGGAGGGCCCCTCCGGAGGCACCGAATCGTTGGCGAGCCGTGCAAATCACCTTGTTTTGCTGGGATGTGGCCGATTGTGCGCCGCAGCATTGCTGTGCGCCCAGATGGTCGGCCCCAGCGCGGCCCAGGCGCCGGCTTATCAAGCACCACCCGTCTATCAAACACCGCTTTATCAGGGACCGGCCGCCATTCCGAGCCCGGGGGCGGCATCGAATCTCCCGATCGCGTCTGACGCTCGCCTGGCCGGCGATGCCAAACAGACCCGTTTCATCCTCGATCTCGACAAGGCGATCCAGTTTCGGGCCTTTGCCCTGGCGGACCCCTATCGCGTGATCGTCGATCTTCCCCAAGTCAGTTTTCAGCTTCCGGCCGGAGTCGGTGTTGCGGGACGGGGATTGGTCAAGGCGTTCCGCTACGGTCTCGTCATGCCGGGCGGATCGCGGATCGTGTTCGATCTGAACGGACCGGCCAAGATCGCCAAATCCTATGTGCTGGAGGCGGCCAACGGCCAGCCGCCGCGGCTGGTGCTCGAATTCGAAGAGGTGGACCGCACCGCCTTTGTCCAGTCGCTGCCCCCCGAAAACCGCCCCGAACTGCGGCCGGCGATCGCTGAGGCCAACGCCGCCGTTGCCAAACCAGATGCGACAGCCGCGCCGAAGCCTGCACCCGGGCCGCCGGACCCGAGGCCGGTCGTCGTGATCGATCCCGGCCATGGCGGCGCCGATAACGGCACCGAGGCCGGCGGCAACGACATCATGGAAAAGAACCTGGTGCTCAGTTTCGGGCTGGCGCTGCGCGACCGGCTCGAGAAGTCGGGTAAGTATCGCATCGTCATGACCCGGACGGACGACACCTTCGTTGCGCTCGGCGACCGCGTGAAGGTCGCGCGCAATGAGTCGGCCGCGTTGTTCATCTCGATCCACGCCGACGCCTTGCGGCGCGGCGAGGGCGACGCCCAGGGCGCTACCATCTACACGCTGTCGGACAAGGCCACCGATAGTGAGGCCGAACGGCTGGCGGACGCGGAAAACAAGTCGGACGCGATCGGCGGGGTCAGTCTCGCCGACGAACCGACCGAAGTCGCCGACATCCTGATCGATCTGGTGCAGCGGGAGACCAAGACCTTCTCGAACCGGTTCGCGCGGGTGCTGATGGGCGAAATGAAGACCACGGTGCGGATGCACAAGCACCCGTTGAAATCGGCCGGTTTCCGGGTGCTGAAGGCCCCCGACGTGCCCTCGGTCCTGGTCGAACTCGGCTATGTCTCCAACAAGGCCGACCTCGAACATCTGGTGTCGGAGAACTGGCGGAACCGGACGGTCGGGGCGATGGCGCAGGCAATTGATGCGTTTTTAGCCAAACGGCAGGCAACTGTCGGGCCGGGCAAGTGAAAAGTCCGGTGCCGGTGGCGTAAGAGCAGGGTGAAAAGCGTGCCCTCCAGTGGACCAAGCCCTAGTTTGGCCACAGCGGCAGCGGTATAGAAAATCGACTGCTGGTCTTCGGAATCGGTCAATTTGTCCGCCGGACCTTTTATTGTTCGACCGCGTGGCGGCAACTCGTTCGGCAGGATTGCCGTGGTAGGCTAGACGCCGCAGATTTGGCGCACAGGGTTGGAACGGAAACTTCGATAATGCGCTTGCTGGTCCGGTTTTTGGGTTTCCTGTTCGCGGCCGGGACCGTCGTGTTCCTGGTCGGCGTGGCCGGCGTCGCGGGCGCGATCTGGCATTTCTCCAAGGACTTGCCCGACTACTCACAGCTCCAGGATTACGAGCCGCCAGTGATGACGCGCGTGCATGCGTCTGACGGCGCGCTGCTCGGCGAGTATTCCAAGGAGCGCCGCCTCTATCTGCCGATCCAGGCGGTGCCGAAGCTCGTCATCAACGCCTTCCTCGCGGCCGAGGACAAGAACTTCTACGAGCACGGCGGCATCGACTTCACCGGCATGGCGCGCGCGGCCGTGGTGTATGCGCAGAACTTTGGCTCCAACCGCCGGCCGCAGGGCGCTTCCACGATCACCCAGCAGGTCGCGAAGAACTTCCTTTTGACCAACGAGGTTTCCTTCACCCGCAAGATCAAGGAAGCCTTGCTGGCGATGCGCATCGAGCGCGCCTATTCGAAGGACCGCATCCTCGAACTCTATCTCAACGAAATCTATCTCGGCCTCGGCGCCTACGGCATCGCTGCGGCATCGCTGGTCTATTTCGACAAGTCGGTGAACGAACTCACGATTGCGGAAGCCTCCTATCTGGCGGCGTTGCCCAAGGCGCCTGCGGCGCTCCACCCGGTTCGTAACCGCGACCGCGCGGTCGAGCGGCGCAATTACGTCGTGGATCGCCTGGTGGAAAACGGCTGGGTCAAGCAGGCCGACGCCGAGAAGGCCCGCAAGGAACAGCTCAACGTCACCAGCCGCGGCAACGGCGCGCATATCTTCGCCGGCGAATATTTTGCCGAGGAAGTCCGGCGCGACATTTTCGAGCGCTACGGCGAAAAGAAGCTCTATGAAGGCGGACTGTCGGTCCGCGCCACGCTCGACCCGAAGATGCAGGTGATGGCGCGCAAGGCCATGGTCGCCGGTCTGGTCAAATATGACGAGGCGAGCGGTTGGCGCGGCGCACCGTCGAAGCTCGACATTTCCGGCGACTGGGGCGTCAAGCTCGTCGACGTCAAGGCGCTCAGCGACATCTCGCCGTGGCGGATGGCCGTGGTACTCGAGACTAGCGACCAGTCGGCGCGGATCGGCTTCCAGCCCGGCCGCGAACTCGGCGGCGCCGTCAGCAAGGTCAGGCAGACCGGCATCATCACGCTCGACGGCGTGCGTTGGGCCAAGGCGGCCTCGGGTCCTTCGAGGGGCAAGACACCGACCTCGGTGGCGCAAGTCGTGTCTGCCGGCGACGTGATTTATGCTGATCCGCTGTTCGACAAAGAGGGCAAGCAAGTCGAAGGTCAGTATCGGCTGCGCCAGTTGCCGGAAGTTTCCGGCGCGATGGTTGCCATGGATCCGTGGACCGGCCGCGTGCTGGCGATGGTCGGCGGCTTCTCGTTCGACCAGAGCCAGTTCAACCGCGCTACGCAGGCCTATCGGCAGCCGGGTTCGTCGTTCAAGCCGCTGGTGTATTCGGCGGCAATGGACAACGGCTACACCCCGTCGACGGTCGTTGTCGACGCGCCCATTGAAATCGATCAGGGACAGGGCGTCGGTGTCTGGCGCCCGGAAAACTATTCGTCCGGAAAATACCAGGGACCGGTCACGCTGCGCAACGCGCTGAAGAATTCGCTGAATACGGTGACGGTGCGGCTGGCGCAGGACATCGGCATGCCCTTGATCGGCGAGTATTCCAAGCGTTTCGGCGTCTACGACGAACTGCCGAACTATCTGTCGTATGCACTCGGCGCTGGTGAGACCACGGTCATGCGGATGGTGACGGCCTATTCGATGTTCGCCAATGGCGGCCGCCGCGTGAAGCCGACGCTGATCGATCGTATTCAGGATCGCTACGGCCACACCATCTTCAAGCATGACGCCCGCGAGTGCCGCGGTTGCGACGCGCCCGGCGGCTGGAAGAATCAGCCCGAGCCGCAGCTCGTGGACCGCCGCGAGCAGGTGCTCGATCCGATGACGGCCTACCAGATCACTTCGATGATGGAATATGTGGTGCAGGCCGGCACCGCCACCGTCGTTAAGGAAGTCGGCAAGCCGATCGCCGGCAAGACCGGCACCACCAACGATGAAAAGGACGCCTGGTTCATCGGCTTCTCGCCGGACCTCGTGGTCGGCATCTATGTCGGCTTCGACAAGCCGCGCAATCTTGGCCGCGGCATGACCGGCGGTCATCTGGCCGCACCGATCGCCAAGGACTTCCTGAAGCTCGCGCTCGCCGACAAGCCCGCGGTTCCCTTCAAGGTGCCCGCCGGCATCAAGCTCGTCCGCGTCGACCCCAAGAGCGGCATGCGCGCCGGTCCGGGCAGTGGCGGCCTGCTGGAAGCCTTCAAGCCGGGCACCGCACCGCCGGATAACTACTCGGTCATCGGCGTGGCCGATGCGGACGGCCGGATGCCGCAAGGGTACCAGCAGGGATATCAGCAAGGATACCAGCAAGGGTACCAGCAGCCCGACGCCGGCAATATCATGCGCCCGGGAACCGGCGGGCTTTACTGATCCGCACGGAGTGTTCACAACCCCAAGAAGTATCTTCGGACATAGCGCTATAGGAAAGACCCGACGGATCTGAGCGATCCGTGTTGCGGGAGAGGAAATGTCCGATGGACACGAGTACAAGCGCCGGCTGTTCCGGTGCAAGGGTTGGAATGGAACTTCGGTAATGCGCTTTCTGGTCCGGTTTTTGGGTTTCCTGTTTACCGCCGGAACGGTGGTGTTTCTGGTGGGTGTGGCCGGCGTCGCGGGCGCGATCTGGCATTTCTCCAGGGACTTGCCCGACTATTCGCAGCTTCAGGATTACGAGCCGCCGGTGATGACGCGCGTGCATGCGTCTGACGGTGCGCTGCTCGGCGAGTATTCCAAGGAGCGGCGCCTCTATCTGCCGATCCAGGCAATGCCAAAACTCGTCACCAACGCGTTCCTCGCGGCCGAGGACAAGAACTTCTACGAGCACGGTGGCATTGACTTCACCGGCATGGCGCGCGCGGCCGTGGCGTATGCGCAGAACTTTGGCTCCAACAAGCGTCCGCAGGGCGCCTCGACGATCACCCAGCAGGTCGCGAAGAACTTCCTTCTGACCAACGAGGTTTCCTTCACCCGCAAGATCAAGGAAGCCCTGCTGGCGATGCGCATCGAGCGCGCCTATTCCAAGGACCGCATCCTCGAGCTCTATCTCAATGAAATCTATCTTGGTCTCGGCGCCTACGGCATCGCCGCGGCGTCGCTGGTCTATTTCGACAAATCCGTAAACGAACTCACGATTGCGGAAGCCGCGTATCTGGCAGCGCTGCCGAAAGCACCGGGAACGTTGCATCCGGTACGCAACCGCGAGCGGTCGACCGAGCGGCGCAACTACGTGATCGATCGTCTGGTGGAAAACGGCTGGGTCAAGCAGGCCGACGCGGACAAGGCCCGCAAGGAACCGTTGGCCGTGACCAGCCGGTCCAACGCCGCGCATACTTTTGCCGGCGAGTATTTTGCCGAGGAAGTCCGGCGCGACATCTTCGAGCGCTACGGCGAAAAGAAGCTGTACGAAGGCGGATTGTCGGTCCGTACCACCCTCGATCCGAAGCTGCAGGTGATGGCGCGCAAGGCTGTGGCCGCCGGCCTCGTGAATTTCGACGAGGCACAAGGCTGGCGCGGCGCCATGAGCAAGCTGGACATTTCCGGCGACTGGGGCGTGAAGCTCGCCGAGATCAAATCGCTGAGCGACATCTCGCCCTGGCGGATGGCGGTGGTGCTGGAAACATCCGACCAGTCGGCACGGATCGGTTTTCAGCCCGGCCGCGAACTGGGCGGCGCGGTCTCAAAGGATCGGCAAACCGGTCTTATCACGCTGGATGGTGTCCGATGGGCGAAGCCGGTCGCCGCCGCGGCGCGCGGCAAACCGGCGACGGCCTCGGTCTCGCAGATCCTGTCGCCGGGTGACGTGATCTACGCCGATCCGCTGTTCGACAAGGAAGGCAGGCAGATCGAGGGCCAGTATCGGCTGCGCCAGATACCGGAAGTGTCCGGCGCGATGGTCGCGATGGACCCGTTGACCGGCCGCGTGGTGGCGATGGTCGGCGGCTTCTCGTTCGACCAGAGCCAGTTCAACCGCGCGACCCAGGCCTATCGGCAGCCCGGCTCGACGTTCAAGCCGCTGGTCTATGCGGCGGCGATCGACAATGGCTACACGCCGGCGACGATCATGATCGACGGCCCGATCGAGATCGACCAGGGACAGGGGCAAGGCGTCTGGCGGCCGGACAATTTTTCGGTGGGCAGCTACAAGGGTCCCATCACGCTGCGCGAGGCTTTGAAGCACTCGCTCAACACCGTCACGGTGCGGCTGGCGCAGGATGTCGGCATGCCCCTGATCGGCGAATACGCCAAACGCTTCGGTGTGTACGAGGACCTGCCGAACTATCTTTCCTATTCGCTGGGCGCCGGCGAAACCACGGTCATGCGGATGGTGACGGCCTATTCGATGTTCGCCAATGGCGGCCGGCGGGTGAAGCCGACGCTGATCGACCGCATTCAGGATCGCTACGGACGCACGATCTTCAAGCATGATCAGCGCGAGTGCCGCGGGTGCGATGCGCCGGAGGGCTGGAAGAATCAGCCCGAGCCCCAGCTCGTCGATCGCCGGGAGCAGGTGCTCGATACGTTGACCGCCTACCAGACTACGTCGATGCTCGAAAGCGTAGTGCAGGGTGGCACCGCGGCGATCCTGCGCGAACTCGGCAAGCCGATCGCCGGCAAGACCGGCACCACCAGCGACGCGAAAGACGTCTGGTTCGTCGGCTTTTCGCCCGATCTCGTCGTCGGTCTCTATCTCGGCTACGACAAGCCGCGCACGCTGGGCAGGGCCGCGCAGGGCGGCCGCATCGCCGCCCCGATCGCCAAGGATTTCCTGAAGCTCGCGCTCGCCAACAAGCCGGCGACCCCGTTCAAGATTCCCGCCGGCATCAGGCTGGTTCGCATCGATGCCAAGAGCGGCACGCGCCCCAACCCCGGCGGCGAGGGCGGCCGCACGATCCTGGAAGCGTTCAAGCCGGGCACCGTGCCGCCGGATAATTACTCCGTCGTTGGCGTTGCCGAAGGGGACGGACGGGTGCCGCAGGAAATCCCGCCCGACGCCGGCAATATCATGCGTCCCGGAACCGGCCGGCTTTATTAGCCGATTGCGCTTTGCGGCGTCCGCCGCTACATCCGTCGGACATAATCCAGTAGCGGTTCCGACCGCAGACAGAAGAGACCATGCGCGCCGAAGTCGAACGCCTCGTAGAAGAGATCAAGCAGTCAGTCGGGCTGCTGAGGAGGCATCTTTGACGTCGAGAAATCCACGGCTCGCCTCGCCGAGCTGAACAAACTCGCCGAAGATCCCAATCTCTGGAACGATCCCCAGAAGGCCCAGAAGCTGATGCAGGAGCGCACCTCGCTGGTGGATGCGCTCGAGGGCATCGGCAAGGTCGAGCGTGAGCTCGACGACAATGTCGAGATGATCGCGCTTGGCGAGGCCGAGAACGATGAAGGCGTGGTGGTCGAGGCCGAGAACGCGCTGAAGGCCCTGAAGAAGGAAGTCGCTCGCCGCGAGCTGGAAGCGCTGCTGTCCGGCGAGGCCGACCGGTTCGATTCCTATCTCGAAGTGCATGCCGGCGCCGGCGGCACCGAGAGCCAGGACTGGGCCGCTATGCTGCTGCGCATGTATACGCGCTGGGCCGAGGAGCACGGTTTCAAGATCGAGTATCTCGAAGAGACTCCCGGCGAAGAAGCCGGCATCAAATCTGCGACCATCCAGATCAGCGGGCACAATGCCTATGGCTGGCTGAAGACGGAAGCGGGCGTGCACCGCCTGGTGCGGATCTCGCCGTTCGATTCCAACGCGCGGCGACACACGTCGTTCTCGTCGGTGGCGATTTTTCCGGTGGTCGATAACAGCATCAAGATCGATATCGCCGAGTCCGACGTGCGCACCGACACCATGCGCTCGGGCGGCGCCGGCGGGCAGCACGTCAACAAGACCGAATCCGCGGTGCGCCTTACCCATATTCCGACCGGTGTCGCGGTGGTCTGTCAGGCCGGCCGCTCGCAGCACAAGAACCGCGCCCAAGCCTGGGACATGCTGCGCGCGCGGCTCTACGAAATCGAGTTGAAGCGGCGCGAGGAACAGGCCGCCGCCGATCAGGCCGCCAAGACCGATATCGGCTGGGGCCACCAGATCCGCTCCTACGTGCTGCAGCCCTACCAGATGGTGAAAGACCTGCGCACCGGCGTGCAGACCTCGGATACCTCGGGCGTGCTCGACGGAGACCTCGACGAGTTTATGGCGGCGACGCTGGCGCAGCGCGCCTTTGGCACCACGCCCGGCGCGGTCGAGGACGTGGATTAATCCATGACCAAAGTGGCCTTCATCGGGCTCGGGCGGATGGGCCACGGCATGGCCGCCCGCTATCTCGATGCAGGTTTTCACGTTGCGGTGTGGAATCGCAGCAAGGCCAAGGCGGAAGACCTGATCGCGCGCGGCGCGCGGTGGGCCGCGTCTCCGGCGGAGGCTGCCGATGGCGCTGATGCCGTCGTGACCATGGTCGCGGACGATGTGGCATCGCGTGCCGTCTGGCTCGGCAAGGACGGCGCGGCTGTAACGATGAAAGCGGGCAGCCTCGCGATCGAATGCTCGACTGTCTCGCATCAGCACGCGCTCGATATGGCACGCGAACTGCGCGGCCGCCGCCTGATCTATATCGATTGTCCCGTCACCGGCCTGCCGCAAGCGGCGGCTGCCGGAAAGCTGACTTTGCTGGTCGGCGCTGATGCGGCCGATCTCGATCGCGCAAGACCCTATCTGGCGCCGATCGGCGATGTGGTCAGACATTTCGGCGCGGTCGGCACCGGCACCGTCTTCAAGCTGATCAACAACCTCATGGGCGCAGTGCAGATAGCGAGTTTGGCCGAAGGCGTTGCGATGGCCGAGCAGGCCGGGCTCGACATGAACCTCGTGGCGGAGGCGTTGGCGACCGGCGCGGTGGCAAGTCCACAGGTGATCCGGCATTCAAAGCGCATGGTGACGCGCGATTTTTCCGGCGCGTCGTTCACGGCGGCGCTTCGCTACAAGGACGCGGCCTATGCCGTGGCGCTGGCCGAAACGCTGCTGCCCGGCGTGCCCGTCAGTCGCGCCGCGCTTGCCGCCTATGAGAAGGCGAAGGCAAGCGCGCCCGACGACGACGAAGGCAGGATGATCGAGATCGTGTCGCGTCCGAAATAGCCTTCGGAAATCGGGTGGACGACGGCGTACGTCCGGTCTAGCTGGTTGCGCGATTTCATCAGGTTCCTGTGAAATGACAGTCAGCGACGGCCGGATCGATGCGCGCGACTGGGCGTTGCTAGCTGCATTGTCGGTGCTGTGGGGCGGATCGTTCTTCTTCAATGGTGTGGTGCTGCGTGAGCTGCCGCCGTTCACGCTCGTGCTGTTGCGCGTGCTGCTGGCCGCCATGATTCTGCTGCCGGTGCTTTGCGTGCAGCGACTGCCGTTTCCGAAGGGGTGGATGGGCTGGAGGCCGTTCTTCCTCATCGCCTTGTTCAACAATGTGCTGCCGTTCTCGCTGATCGTCACCGGACAGGTGTACATCCCGAGCGGGTTGGCTTCGATCCTCAACGCCACCACGCCGCTGTTCACGGTGGCGGTGATGGCGGCGGCGGGCGAGGAGAAGCTCGTCATCAGGCGTGTGGCCGGTGTGATCGTCGGCCTTGTCGGCGTCGTGATCCTTCGCGGCGGCGGGCTCGACTTTGCCAGCGGGCAGGGGCTCGGCGTTCTGCTGTGTCTCGCGGCGGCGCTGAGCTACGGCATCTCCGCGTTGATAGCCCGGCGCGCGCTATCGGATTCGCCGCCGCTTGCCACCGCCACGTTTCAATTAATGGCATCGAGCCTGATGATGGCTGTCGTCGCCGGCATTTTCGAGCGGCCGTGGCAACTGCCAATGCCTGATGCGGTGACATGGTTCGCGGTGCTCGGTCTTGCCGGCTTGTCGACGGCGCTGGCCTATATCGTGTTCTTTCAGATCCTGCGGCGCTCCGGCGCCACCAACGTCATGCTGGTGACGCTGCTCGTGCCGGTCACGGCCATCCTGCTCGGTTCGCTCGTGCTCGGTGAGCAGATTTCGTCGCGCGAAATCGCGGGCGCTCTGGTGATCGGCAGCGCGCTGCTGTTGATCGACGGCCGTGTGCTAAAATTTCTCGAACGTCGCTAGTTCGCTCACGCAGGCGACGCGAGCGCGCTTGACATTTGCCTATATAGCAATACGATTTGCTTTATAAGCAAAAGGAGAGCAGGGTGGTTTCGGCAGAAGCTGATCGGCGCGCCCGCGAGGCGGCGCGCCTTGCCGCAATTGGAGCCGTCATTCGCAGGGCCCGTTCGGCGCGCGGTTTGACGCTCGATGAACTTGCCGGAATGGTCGGCCTGTCCCTGACATTTCTCTCGCGGATCGAGCGCGGACTCATCGCGTGTTCGATCGGTAATCTCCTGGAAATTGCCGGCGTCCTTCAACTGCCGCCGGCCGAATTGTTTGCCGACATCGAAGGAGAGGACCGAACGCGCGCGTATCGCGTGGTGCGGTCAATCGATGCCGTTCCATCGAAGGGCGCCGACGCAGATTATGCCTGGCGCAAGCTCGCTTCGGGCATCGGCGAGCAACGGCTGGAAACTTTTCTGCTCGAACTGTCGGCAAAACCGCGCAAGCCGACGCTGGTCGCGCATCCCGGCGAAGAAATGTGCTTTGTCCTCGAAGGCAGCGTCGAATTTCAGGTGGGCGACGAAACCATCGTGCTGGAGCGCGGGGATTCGATTCATTTGCGCTCAGACGTACCGCATATGGCATGGGCGCGCGGGTCCGGCAGTGCGCGCCTGCTCATGGTGACATCAATCGAAAATCAGTCGGCCATCGCGGTTGAGTGGTGGAGCAATATTGCGGGCAGGAAAAGCGAACGAGAGAGCACGGCAAAAGGGAGAGCAAAATGAGTGCTGTCAGCAGCAAGGAGATTCCCGATACGGCGGCCGCAAATGCGGAATTGACGACCGCGCGCGAAGCGTCGCGAAAGGACCACAAGCCTTACGAGGCGCGCCATTTCGAGGAAGTCGATTGGGAGACAATCCGGTGGCCGGGCGAGACAGGCAAAATGCTTTTTCATCCGCGGCCGGAACGTCCGACCGAACCGAACGCGGGAATTCTGCGGCTTGAGCCCGGCGCCTATCACCCCGAGCACTATCATGGCTTCGCGCAGGTCTGGCATATCCTGAAAGGCGAGTTTTCAATCGACGGAACGCTGCATGGTCCGGGAACGGTGCTTTTCCATCCCGACCCGCACTTCGAGGGCGAATTCCGCACCGAAACGGGCGGGGAGATATTCATCGTCCAATATCCTGGTCCGACGACCGGCGAGCGGCCGATCTATGGCGGCCGGTTCAACATGGCGGAACGCAAGGCGGTTGCGAGCGAACGCGTCGATCTCTGAACCGGCGGATCACCTGATCTCAGGGAAGAAGCCAATTATCGCATAGGCTGGCTGGAAGCCGATGTCTTCTTCCAGTCGGCAAGCCAGTCTCTGAACCTTCCGCTGTTGCGCTCGCCGCCATGCCAGGCCGAGTGCACGGTGCCGTCGTCGGCGACCATGATGACGGCATCGAGCCCCTTGGAGCGGCGTAGCGTATCGATCGCCTGTTGCGGCGTCTGCGCGATCGGTCCCGCGACATTGAAGGACGTGTTGACGGACAGCTCGACGCCGATATGGCGGCCGAGCGCCTTGAGATAGGCATAGGTGAGGGGATCGTCTTCGGCACGCACGATCTGGATGCGGCCGGTGCCGTCGGCGTGAATGACGGCTGGAATTTTTTCGTGGGCATGCGGCTTCGAATGCGCCGTCAGCACCATGTAATTGTAGGCGTTGTAGTCGGCATCCGAGGCGCCCGGCAGCAGTTCGAAATATTCCTGTGCTGCTTCCAGCGTCGCCATCGGCGCCAGCGGGCGGATGGCCTCGCGGTATTTGACGCGCTCGTTGAGCCGCTCGCGCGCCTCCGCATCGCAGGGATTGGCGAGGATCGAGCGGTGGCCGAGCGCGCGCGGACCGGTCTCGGCCGCGCCCTGATAGAGTGCGATCACGCCGCTTTGCGCGACCATGAACGCCATTAGATCGGCGATGGCGTCGCGGCCCTCAGCCGTCGAGATATCGCCGATGCGTTGCGAGGCGATGTCGTCGGCTTCGAGTGCGCTGACGACGTCTTGCGGCGTCGGCGGCGTGCCGCAATAGAAGGCGTGCGTCATCGGCGCGCCGCGCGGGGCGCCCGCGAGATGCGCGAACAGCCAGGCGGCGCCGATGGTGACGCCGGGATCGCCGGGGACCGGCGGTACCCACAGATTCAGGTGCGAGTTGCGCTGCTGGGCTTTGGCGAACCAAGCTTCATCGAAATGTTCGAGCAATCGCATATTGCCGACTGCGTTCAACGCCACGCCGCCGGTCAGCACCAGCCGGTTTGCACCTGACACGCGCAACAGATGATCGACGACATGGATCATCGCGTCCTCGAACACCAGTTGGGTCGCGGCCGCCTTGTCGAGGCGATCCTTGGTGTCGGGGCGGTGGTGGATGTCCTCGACACGCAGCACCGCATCCGGATTCCAGAGCTGGTCGGGTTTGAGCGGTTCGCCGAGGATCTCGGTGAGCGCTTGCTTGTAGGGATGATCGAAGGGGTCGCAATACCAGTTGGCCATTGCGCGGTTGAGCCGGACTTCGCCGTCTGCACCGAAATGCAGAACGTCTCGCAACCGCGCATAATAGGGATTGCTGGCACGGTCCATGTCGCCCCACGCGGCGGCGCCCATATACCGGCCCTCGCTGGAAAGCCAGGTCCAGCCGCCCTGCGTCGAGGAAAGGACGCTGTAGAACGCGCCGAGTGAATCGAACATGCTGTCGTTGCAGTAGAGCCGGCGCATCGCGCCGTTGTCGACCACGTAGAGCGAGATCGATCCCTGATCGCCGGTGCCGTCGAGCACCGCAATCGCCGTCGGCGCGCCATCATCGGCAAATGGCGAGGCGGCATAGGAAAACCAGGCATGGTTGTCGTGATGCGGCAGGCAGATCAGCGGCACGCGGTCGGCAAGACCGAGCTGGCGGGCGAGGATCTTTGGCGTCCGCGTCATCTGGTCGAGGCGGCGGCCGTCGAAGCCGGCGGCCTCGGTGGTGCGCACCAGCTTAAAACTCTGCGGCAGTTCCTCGATCACCGAGCGCGCCAGCGTGCCGGCGAGCGTTGGATAATCCCAGCTCGTGAGCCAGGCATCGATATCGCCGATATCGCGGCCCATCTTTCGCAGCGTCGCCACAACCGCGTCGACCGACAGTTTTGGATACTCGGTGGTGTGCTTGTTGCCCGAGAAGCGCTCTTCCTCGTTGTTGACGATCAGCCGCGGCCCGTCCGCTTGCGTCACCTCGACCAGTGCCAGGCCTGAATTATGCGTGCCGGGTGCGCCGAGGCCCGCGACATAGACCGTTTCGCCTCGCGCAAGCTTGTCGCGTACATGCGCGATCCGCGCATCGGCGAATTCCGAGCCGAGCTGGTGAAATCCCGCAACTCCCATGGTTTTCGCCGCCAGCCAGCGCGCGAAGCGGAATCCGATGCCAGCGAGCCTGGGATGCCGCGGACCAATTCGTATGTTCGGTTTCAACCTGTCCAACCTCTGGGCCTTGCACGCATGGTAATGAAGCGAACCTGCATCAATCACAATTGGCGCCGGGCAACAATGCCGTTTCGTCATACGGAATAAGCGCATGCTTGCAAGCGTTGATGCGACTTGCGAAACTTGGCTGCAACAAGACTGAAAAAAATGGAAGAAAACGATGCCGGTTTGTCGCCCTGACAGTGTTCGTCGTCGCCGCAACGGTCGCGACCGCGGTTCAGGTGCTGAAGCAGTGCGGCGACAACCTCACGCGCGAGAACGTGATGAAGCAGGCCTGGAGCCTGAAGGATTTCACCAGCGAGGTGCTGCTGCCCGGTATCAAGATCAACACGGTCGCCAACGACTTCTTCCCGGGCGCCGCTGATGGCGATCTCTGCATTGCATTGCCGCGCCTGTGCGGAAGGCGCGGCGTATCCGTCTTTAGGGCTTAGGTGATGGGCTCTTGCCCCGAGCTGAGTCTGACGTCCGCGCGCAAAACTTCTGCGGATCGACGGCATCGCCGTCGATCCGTGTCGGTGGGGTGGGGGCATTAGAGGTTAAGGCACCAAGCGTGGTGCTCTGCTCGACCGTCACTATCCCGGAATATCCGGCTCCACGAGTGACGCGAGCTGGGCGAGCGACTGTTGCCAGCCGAGATAGCAGGCTTCGACCGGAATCACCGTCGGCAAGTTTGTCTGTTCGATGTTGATTTCGGTTCCGACCAAAACCGCTTTCAGGGTCACGGTGACCTCAATTACGCCAGGCAAATTGGGATCGTCGAAACGATCGGTGTAGCGGATACGCTCGTTGGGCACGATCTCCAGATATTCTCCGCCGAACGAATGGCCCGCGTTCGTGGTGAAATTCGTGAACGACATCCTGAATGTGCCGCCAACCTTCGGTTCAAAATGGTGGACTTTGCAGGTGAAGCCGTAGGGCGGCAGCCACTTGGCCATGGCGTCCGCATCGAGGAAGGCGCGAAAAACCTTCTCCGGCTTGGTGGCGAGAACACGATGCAAACGAACGGTATTGCCTTGGGACATGACGTTATTTTCTCCATTACTGAGCGGAGTGTATCGCGGGATTTACTTGGGTTAGCTCAGTCTCTGCCACAAGGACGCCTGGCCTCCCTGCGAGCCGACACGGAGCCAAAAAAAATTCACCGACGCGGGCGCGCGCCGGTTCCATTTTATGTGACGGTGGAACGGCGAGGGTAGGGAGAGTATTTCGCGCGCGATCGACAAGCGAGCAAGCCAGTTCCGACGGCGCGATGCTAGCCCGAGCTCAGCCTCACGCCCGCGCGCAAAAACTTCTGCGGGTCGACGGCATCGCCGTCGATCCGTGTTTCGTAGTGCAGGTGTGGGCCGGTGGAGCGGCCGGTGGAGCCGACGGCGCCGATCACCTGCCCGATCTTGACGACGTCGCCGACCCTGACGTGAATTTCAGAGAGATGGCCGTAGCGGGTCGACAACCCGTTGCCGTGGTCGATCTCCACCATGCGGCCATAGCCGCCCATCCATCCCGATGACAACACCTTGCCGTTCGCGGTGGCGCGGACGGGGTCGCCGGTGGCGGCGCGGAAGTCCAGGCCGGTATGCATGGCGGGGCGGCCGAGGAAGGGATCGCTGCGGACACCGAAGCCCGAAGTGAATTCGACCTCGCCGACAACGGGTTTGCGATAGGGCACCAGCGCCAAGGTCGCATTGAGACGCTGCATCTGGGCGCGGGTGAGGTTGATCCGGTAGAGCTGGCGCTCGAACGCGCCGGCATCGGCCGAAAGCTTCACCGGCACGAACGGGCCGCCGATGGCCGAGCGGGGCGTCGCCGCTTCGAGCTGCGCCATGTCGAGGCCGAGATCGGTGAACACGCCGCGCATCCGGCGGAGGCGCGATTCCATGCCGTCCTCGACCGAGCTCAAGGCTGCAATCTGCCGCCGCTCGACCGAATCGAGCGAGGTCTGCAGGCGGACCAGAACGTTGTCGACGCCTTGAACCTTGGCAAACTGATTTGGCTGCGGCTTGACGACGACGGGCGCGCGCGATTCCAGCCGCGCTTCGCGATCCGGCGGCGCCACGAAGATCACGGTGTCGCTGATCGGGGAGGGTTTTGGCGTGCCGGAAGCCGGCGTCTCCACGGCCGCGCCGCGAGCCGGAGGCCTGATCGAACCGGTGGCCGCGCTATCCGGGATCGCGCCAAGCGCAGTGGCGCGCGATTCGAGTGCGGTCTGGCGGCGCATGATTTGGTCGAGCTTCTGGTCAAACTGTTCCTGATCGAGCAACTGGCGGCTGGTGGTGCGGTCGACTTTGGCGCGCAGCTCCGCGATGCGGTCTTCATAGGCGTATTGCATCTCGGCCTGACGGGCGATTAGCCGGGTCAGGACGTCGTCGCGAAACGCGAAATAGGTAGCAGTCGCCGCCGACCACATGCCGAGCAACACGATCGTGCCGACAACGATCCAGAACACGACAGGGCCGAGCCGGACCTGCTTGCCGGCATGCACGATGGTGTAGCCGTCGCCGTCTATCGCCGCTGCCTTTGCCGCATGCGAGGCGGGGCGGCGGGGCGGTGTCCGGCCATGATCGTGGGGATGGTGGTGATCGGAATAATGATGACCGGAACGGTACGACATCGGCACTCCCGCGCCGGTCGGAGAGGAGTTCCGTACGGCTCAATTTGCGTGCCGATTTGACCCTTTCATGGTTAATTTTTGGAAAATGGAGCCTCCAAATCGCCTGCCAGGTCATATGGCGCGGGCCGCGGCCAGCACCTCGTCGGCATGGCCGTCGACCCGCACATTGCGCCAGATTTTGGCGATCCGCCCATCGGCGCCGATCAGAACCGTCGTCCGAATGATTCCCATGAAGTTCCTGCCGTACATCGATTTTTCGCCCCAGGCGCCATAGGCCTCCAGCATCTCATGTTGCTCATCCGAGATCAGAGGAACCGAAAGCTGATGCTTGCTGCGGAAGGATTCCTGGGCTTTTACGGTGTCTGCCGAGATGCCCAATACGGCGGCCCCCTCGTCGGCAAACGCGTCATTGAGCCGCGTGAAGTCGATTGCCTCCCGGGTGCAGCCCGGCGTGTCGGCTCTCGGATAGAAAAACAGCACCAGTTTCTTGCCCGCATAGTCGGCCAGCGAGATGGTACCGCCGCCATCGCGCGGCAAGCTGAAGCCGGGGGCGATCACTCCCTCGACCAGTGCGGTTCCGGCCGGCGCCTTGGGCGGAGCCGATAGATTGGATTTTATTAACTGTTTCGATGTCGGCTTATGCGACGCTTTGGCTGACGGGGTTTTGGCCGTCCTGGCGGCGGGTTTGACTGCCTTGCTGGCTACCTTGGCGGCAGGCTTTTTCGCCGGTGTGGTCGCACCGCGGCTGGCGGTCTTGCTGGCTGGTTTGCTGGCGGTCTTGGCCGCGGATGGTTTTCGGGCGGACGTCTTGGGGCTTTTGGGGGATGGCTTGGAGGATTTCGTGCGCGTTTTCTTGGACATACGCCTTCCTTTCGTCGCTTTCCGCAGTTCAACCATTAGGGTATTGCGGGTCTTGCCTTTGACCGTCGGATTCGCTCCGGCTGATGGGCAGGTTTTATGACCCCGGAGTATGGTTACAAGGAATTCGACGCTACACCCGTCCGCTCGTCGATGGGTCCGCCCAATCAACCCTTGGGTCCGACCACGAGTAACAGTATTAATCGAGGATTGGCAGCGATGCCGGCACAGGAGCGCTCGATAATGATCGAAGAGCGCGCCCTTGGCGGCGATCAACCTCAGCGCCGGCACCGAGAGGCAATGGCTAGGAATACTTCGCCCAAGGGGTCGAATCCGCGTGCCGAGGCCCACACCTCTCAGTGGGATGATGCGGCCGGCTGGGATCAGGAGCCCGATGAGGCGGCGCGCCATCGGACAAAGCGGTTGCTCGCGCGCTCCAATTCCAGATTTAACCGGCTGGGCGACAAGTTCGCGGCGCTGCAGCTCTGGCTGACCGGCGAACGCTGGGTCAAGCGCCTGGCGATTGTGGTCGGCGTACTGGCCGTAATTTTCACCGGCTGCTTCGGTGGGCTGTGGTGGCGACTCGGCGCCGGCCCCATCAATCTCGACGTCGCGACGCCCTGGCTGGCAGCCGCGATCGAGGAAAATATCGGCCACGGCAATACGGTTGCGGTCGGCGGTACGCAGATCGAGCGGGCCGGGCGGATTCGAATCGCGGTGCGCATCCGCGATATCGTGGTGCGCGACCGTGACCAGGTCATCGTTGCCACGGCACCGAAGGCCGAGGTGAAACTATCCGGCACGGCGCTTCTGATGGGGCGGCTGCGTGCTGAAAGCCTCAATCTGGTCGACGCCGAACTCGCGGTGCGAATCACGCCGGACGGCCAGGTGACGGTGTCCGCCGGCGATACCGCAAAGCCGCTGGCGACGGGCGTCGCCTCCAAGCGCGATGCCGGCATGGCACCGACATTCCCCCGCCAGGTGACGGTGACCGCGCCCGCGCCAGGCGCTGTTGCGACGGCTCCCGACACGACGCAGAACGGATTGTTGGCCGGCCTCGACTGGCTCGACAGCCTCAGCCTGACCGGCCTCGACGGACAGAATCTGAACGAGATCGGCCTCAAGAACGGCAATCTCGTCGTCGACGACCAGCAGCGCGGCAACAAATGGACGTTCGACAATATCAGCCTCAGCATGCGCCGGCCGAGCGGCGGTGGGGTCGCGGTGAGTCTTGGCGAGGAGGGCGCGCGCCCGTGGTCGCTCAAGGTCGTGGTCGGGCCGCAGCAGAACGGCGTGCGGTCCGTCGATCTTCGCGCCGACAAGGTGCCGGCCGCCAACATCCTGCTGGCGATGCGGGTCAAGGACCTGACCTACAGCGCGGAATTGCCGCTCTCCGGCGAGTTGAAGGGTGAACTCGGCCGCGATGGCGTGCCGACCTATTTGCGCGGCAAGGTCATCGCCGGTGCCGGGAACCTTATCGACAGCGATACGCCCGATTATCCGATGCCGATCGATTCGGCGGAGATGAGCGTCGAATGGGATTCCGGACGGCGCGTGCTGGTCGCGCCCTTCAAGGTCGTTTCCGGCGCAAACCGGATCACGTTGCTCGCCCATCTCGAACCGCCGAACGGCGCCACTACCGAATGGCAGGCGGGCTTCAGCGGCGGCACGATCCTGCTCGCCGGCGCCGATAACGAGCCGCCGCTGATCTTCAACCGCATCGCGATCGGGATGAAGTTCGACACCGACCGGAAGCGCGTGCTGCTCACCCAGGCCGATATCAGCAATGGCGAGATCGGCATCGCCGGCACCGGCAGCATCGATTATGCGGGCGAGGCGCGGCTGCAGCTTGGTTTCGCGGGCACGCCGATGTCGGCATCCGCACTGAAGCGGATGTGGCCGATCCTGATCGTGCCCGAAGTGCGCGAGTGGGTGATCGAGCGGATCGAGAAGGGTACGCTTCAGCGCATCGAGGTCGGCGTCAATTCGCCGGTGCGTAACCTGCCGCGCAAGGGGCCCCCGATTCCGGATGATGGTCTCGCCGTGAACATCGTTGCGTCGGGCGTCACGGTTCGCCCGGTCAATGGCATGCCTGCGGTCCGCGATGCGGATTTGAAAGCGCGGGTTACCGGGCGAACGGCAACGGTGACGATCGGGCAGGGAATTGCCGACACGCCCGCCGGGCGCAAGATCAACATTTCCGATTTCTCGTTCGAGGTGCCGGACATGGCGCCGAAGCCGTCGCCCTCGCGGGTGAAGTTCAGGGTCGATGCTTCGGTGCCGGCGGCGGCCGAGATCCTGGCTTCCGACCGCATCAGCGATCTATCCGGCACGCTGATCGATCCGAACGCCAGCAAGGGGACGGTTGCCGCCAACATCACGCTCGCCATGCCGGTCACGGGCTCGATGACCAAGGCCGACACCACCTACACAGTCATGGCCGATCTCGGCGGGTTTGCGGCCGACAAGCTCGTGATGAACCAGAAACTGGAGGCCAACGCGCTGAAGGTGCTGGCCAACAATGCGGGCTACCAGGTCAAGGGCGACGTCAAGATCAACGGGCAGCCAGCCTCGCTGGATTATCGCAAGCCGAGCGAAGGCGACGCCGACATCAGGCTGCAGGCAACGCTCGATGACGCCAGCCGCCAACGCCTCGGGATCGATCTCGGACCGGCCGTAAGCGGCTCCATTCCGATCAAGGTGATCGGCAAGATCGGCGAGAACGACAGCCGCGTCGGCATCGAGGCCGACCTGACCTCACTTCGGCTCGACAACATCCTGCCGGGCTGGGTCAAGGTGCCCGGCAAGTCGGGCAAGGCGACGTTCATCGTGGTGAAGAAGGAACAATCGACGGTGTTCCAGGACATCGTGGTCGAAGGCGGCGGCGCTTCGATCAAGGGATCGCTGGAAGTCGACCAGAACGGCGACCTGTTGAACGCGAACTTCCCGACCTACGCGCCGTCGGACGGCGACAAGACCACGCTGAAAGCCGAACGCGGCGCCGACGGCATCGTGAAGGTCATGATGCGCGGCGACGTGTTCGACGGCCGCGGCTTCCTCAAGTCGGCGATAACGGGCAAGGAGACCGATCCCAAGGGCAAGTCCAGGAACATCGACCTCGACATCGACCTCAAGCTCGGCGCGGTGGCAGGATTCAACGGCGAGGCGTTGCGCAGCGTCGATAGCAAGTTCTCCCGCCGCAACGGTGTCGTCCGAAACTTTACACTGTCCGGCAAGATCGGGCGCGATACGCCCTTGACCGCGGATTTGCGCCTCCGCGGTCAGGGGCAGGGCCGGGACGTCATTGTGCTGCAGACCAATGACGCCGGCGCCTTCCTCCGCTTCACGGACATGTACTCAAAGGTAATTGGTGGCCAGCTCTCACTCGCCCTGGAGCCTCCGACGGTTGAACCCAGCGCCAAGGAAGGCCTGATCAACGTCCGCGACTTCTCCATCAAGGGTGAGGCTTCGCTCGACCGCGTCGCCGCAGGTAATTCTACCGGCACTCAGAGCGGCGTTTCCTTTACGGCATTGCGGGCCGAGTTCACCCGCCAGAGCGGACAGCTTACGATCCGCGATGGCGTCGTGAAAGGACCGATGGTCGGTGCGACCATCGAAGGCAGCATCGATACCGTCGCCAATCAGGTTCGGATGAGCGGCACCTTCATTCCGATGTATGGATTGAACAACATGTTCGGCCAGATTCCCGTGCTTGGCCTGTTCCTCGGCAACGGCGACAAGGAAGGCCTGTTCGGCGTGACCTATGAAGTGGTCGGCACCCCCGGCCAGCCCGTGCTGCGCGTCAATCCGATCTCGGCCATGTTTCCGGGCGTGACGCGAAAGATCATGGAATTCAACACCGGCAAGCAGAATACCCCGATCGAATTGCCGCCGAATAACTAGGCCGGCCGCGCTGCGGCGAGACGAGATACCTCATCTCGCACCTAGCCAGTCGTCATGGCCGAGACCGCCCGCGCGACCGAAGCCAAAGTGGCGTTCTGCTGCGCGGTAGAAGCGGTGGCGCCAGTCAGATAGGCGGCGATCACGATGGGGGCTTTGTTGGGCGGCCAGACCACGGCAACGTGATTGTTCGTGCCTCGATCGCCGGCGCCGGTCTTGTCCCCGACGCGCCAGTCTTTCGCCAAACCTGCACGCAGTCGCGCGTCGCCGGTCTTGTTGGCGATCATCCATGCCGTCAGTTGCTCACGCGATGCAGCCGACAACGCCGTGGTTCCGAGAATGAGGGCCTGCAAATTCGAAGCCATTGCATTCGGTGTCGTGGTATCGCGGGGGTCGTCGGGCAAAGCCTCGTTGAGCGAGGGCTCATCGCGGTCCAGCCGCGTGACCTGGTCACCCAGACTTCGTGCGAAGGCCGTCAGCCCCGGAGGTCCGCCAATGCCGGCGAGCAGCAGATTGCCGGCGGTGTTGTCGCTCCGCGTTAGCGCCGCATCGCAGATTTCAGCGAGCGTCATGCCGTCGCCGCCGACACGCTTTTCAGTTACCGGTGAGTTCACGACGAGTGCGGACGCTTCGAATGTTATGCGCCGGGTCAACTGTTCCTTGCCGGCATCTACGCGCGCCAAAGTCGCCGCGGCTGCCAGCACTTTGAACGTGCTGCACATCGGAAAACGCTCGTCACCCCGATGGACATGACGCGCGCCCGTTGCTGTCTCGAGGACACAGACACCCAGCCGGCCGCCGCTCTCGCTTTCCAGACGCTTGAGGTCATCGATCAATCGTTGATTAGCGGTCGATGCACGCACCGCTTTAAGTCGGCCGCTCACGGCAGTCGCTATCAGCGCTGTGCCAAATCCAAGCTGGAACTGTCTTCTGGTGATCACTGCGAATCCCTCCTTGCTGCGAGCGGGAAGGTGCCGACGGGCCGTCGTCTTGACAAACGATCAGTTCTGCGGGCAGGCATAAGAAAAACTAGGGACAAGCAATGCGGCGCCGGACGAAGCTTTCGCACCTTCCGCTCAATGCGCTACGGGCCTTTGAAGCGACGGCGCGCCACCTGAGTTTCACCCGTGCTGGTCTGGAACTTCGAGTCACGCAGGCCGCCGTCAGTCAGCACGTGAAAGGGCTGGAGGACCGGCTTGGCGTACAGCTGTTTCGCCGGCTGCCGCGCGGCGTTGCGCTCACCGATGAAGGACAATCGCTGCTGCCGAGCATTGTCGAGGCCTTCGGCCGGCTCACCGAAACGCTCAATCGTTTTGAAGACGGTCGCTATCAGGACGTCATCTCGGTCGGTGTGGTCGGGACCTTCGCTTCGGGATGGTTATTGCCGCGGCTCGACTCTTTTAGGAAAGCCTATCCGCGGATCGATTTGCGCTTGTTCACCAACAACAACCGTATCGACATCGCGGGTGAGGGTCTCGATTTCGCGATCAGGTTTGGCGACGGCCTTTGGCACGGCACCGAGGCGACCCATTTGATGGGGGCGCCATTTACCCCATTCTGCGCGCCTTTGCTGGCTCGCAGGCTGAGCCGGCCGGCCGATCTCAAGCGCGAGGTGCTGCTGCGTTCCTACCGACAGGATGAATGGCCGCGCTGGTTTACCGCAGCGGGATTGCAGAGTCCGGTGCTCAAGGGAATGGTGTTCGATTCATCGATCACAATCGCCAGTGCAGCGGCGCGCGGCTTCGGCGTTGCGTTGTTGCCGGCGGCATTGTTTCTGGACGAGGTCCGTCAACGGCGGCTGGTCCGTCCGTTCAAGATCGAAGTGGCGCTTGGCGATTATTGGATTACGTCGCTGCACTCCCGGCGACCTTCGCCCGCGATGCTCTCATTCAAGAACTGGTTGCTTGAAACGATCGCGGCAAAAAACAGCAGCCCCGGCAAGCAGGCCGAGGCTTAGCTACCGCCGCAACGCCGGCACGACGAGAAACGGAATCATCCCGAGCACCACCGCGACCAGCGCGAAGGCGATCACGGGATCGTAGCTGTGGGTCCAGTCGTGGATCAGGCCGCCGGCCCATGCACCGAGCCCTGAGCCAAGGCCGCTGCCGATCGAGATCGTGCCGTAGATCGTGCCGACCCGCTCGCCGCGAAAGATCTTCATCGCGGTCGCCGTGATCAGCGGGCCGCGCGAACCGATCATGCTGCCGAAAGTCACGACGAAGGCCGTGAGCAGCCAGAAGTTCGGATAGTACTGCAGCAGCCAGAGCAGGATGATGCCTAGAATCGAAATGGCGTAGCTGAGCAGCACCGACGGGCGGCGGCCGATGATGCTGTCGAGTTGCGTCACGCCGAGCATGCCGAACAGCAGCACGATTCCGGAAAAGCCCCAGGCGGTCGCCGCCTGCAGCGGCGGGAAGCCGGCGTCGATCAGATAGGCGACGATCTGCGCGGCAAGCGCATACATCCCGACCGCCGTGAAGAAGAAGGTGGCAAACAGCGCCCAGAAGGCGTGGTGGCGCATGGCGCTCGTGAGCGTCCAGCCCGCGTCGACGAAACCGGGATCGGTTTTTCGGGCGATGTGCGGCGAGCCCTTGGAGAACAGCCGCCACGGCAGCAGCAGCAACGGCACCAGCAGGCAGAGCGCGACGATGCCGAAAATCTGGTAGGCGCCGCGCCAGCCGACATGATCGATCAGCAGTTGCGAGGCGGGTAGCAACACCAGCACACCCGCGCCGGCCGCGGAATAGACCACTGCCATTGCCGTCGGCAGGCGTGGGCCGAACCAACGGCCGAGCAGGATCGAATTCGGCACGTTGCCGATGAAGGCGATGCCGATCCCGACGGCGAGCCCTACACTCAACTGGAATTGCCACAGCGCTTGCGCCTGCGATGCCACCAGGAACGCGCCGCCGAGCAGCAGCAGTCCCAGCGAATACACGGTGCGGGGGCCGTAGCGGTCGAACAGCCGGCCAACCACGGGCGCCGTCAGTCCGCCGGCAAGCCAGGTCAGCGAATAGACCGAGACCACCTGGGCGCGGTCCCAGCCGAAACTCTCCGAGATCGGTTTGAGGAAGACCGTAAAGCTCTCACCGAGGCCGCGGCCGATAAGCGCCAGCGTAAAGCACAGCGCCAGCACGTTGAGCGCCACACGCCGCGACTTGAGCGGCCTGGCTAGCGCATCTCCCTCTGGCGTCTTGTTATCCATAGGACGCAGGGAGCGCGTTTCCGCAGCTCCCCGCAAGCCTCAAAAGCGAATGCGCCTATGCAGGACCGATCACGCGGGTTTCAGCAGGACGTGCTTTTTCTTCCCCATGGAAAGCTTGATGACGCCTTCCGGCGTGAGGTTGGACGGCGTCAGCACCATCTTCTCGTCGGTCACGGCGACATCGTTGACGCGCAAGCCGCCGCCCTTGATCTGGCGTCGTGCCTCGCCGTTCGATGCGACGAGACCTGCTTTCACGAACAGCCCCAGCACCCCGGCGCCGGCTTCGAGTTCGCCGGACGAAACTTCCACGGTGGGCAGGCTCTCCGCGATCGCGCCTTGCTCAAAAGTCTGCCGGGCGGTTTCGGCGGCGGTGTTGGCAGCCTCGCGGCCGTGCAACAACGCGGTGGCTTCCGTCGCCAGCACCTTCTTGGCCTCGTTGATCTCACCGCCCTGCAACGCCGCGAGCTTTGCGATCTCGCTCATCGGCAGGATCGTGA
This sequence comes from Bradyrhizobium sp. SRL28, assembly GCF_018596315.1. Lineage (GTDB taxonomy): Bacteria > Pseudomonadota > Alphaproteobacteria > Rhizobiales > Xanthobacteraceae > Bradyrhizobium. Next base: position 134,808 of record NZ_JAHEAG010000018.1, read on the forward strand.
ACAGCTTTAGAAACTTGACGACGTCGGCGTCCTCGACGTTGCGCCAGTATTGCCAGAAGTCGTAAGGGCTGAACTGGTCGGCGTTGAGCCACACCGCGCCCTGTGCGGTCTTGCCCATCTTGGCGCCTGACGCGGTCGTCAAGAGCGGCGTCGTCAGCGCGAACAATTGCGGCGTGCCCATACGGCGGCCGAGATCGACGCCGTTGACGATGTTGCCCCATTGATCGGAGCCGCCCATCTGCAGGCGGCATCCGGTGCGCCGCGCCAGTTCGACGAAGTCGTAGGCCTGGCAGACCATGTAGTTGAACTCGATGAAGCTCATCTCCTGCTCGCGTTCGAGACGGAGCCGCACCGAGTCCATCGTCAGCATGCGGTTGACGGAGAAATGCCGGCCGATGTCGCGCAGCATCTCGATCCAGTTCAGTTTCGTCAGCCACTCGGCATTGTCGAGCATGATGGCATCGCTCGGGCCGGAGCCGTAGCGCAGTACCTTCGCGAACACGCCGCGGATCGAGGCCTTGTTGGCCTCGATTTCCTCGATCGTGCGGATGGCGCGCGATTCATCCTTGCCGGAGGGGTCGCCGACCATGGTGGTGCCGCCGCCCATCAGGGTGATCGGCTTGTTTCCGCTCTGCTGCAGCCAATGCAGCATCATCATGGTGAGATAGTTGCCGATATGCAGCGACGGCGCCGTGCAGTCGTAGCCGACATAGGCGGCAGCCTGGCCCTTGGCGGCAAGCGCGTCGAGGCCCTCGAAATCGGAGCATTGGTGGATGAAGCCGCGATCCTGTAAAATGTTCAGGAAATCTGATTTAAATGCGGTCATGGCAGGCTGCTCTGTCATTCTATTTTCACTGTAATTCTAACGAATTGCGGAACCATGGCGGGAACAGGCTGCCTAGGGCCGGGCGCTGTGGCATTATAAGATGTCTGTGTTTGGCACAAGCTGATCGTCGTCGGCGGGACGGATCGAGCAGGGCGTTGCAAAGGCACGATTTAACATGATGTTGACCGCACTTGGTCTGATGAGCGGCACCTCGCTCGACGGGGTCGATGTCGCTATGATCGAGACCGACGGCCGCCGGGTGAACGCCCTGGGGCCCTCCGGATACCGCCCCTATACCGACTCGGAGCGCAGCCTGCTGCGGCAGGCGCTCTACGAGGCCGCCGATTTGCCGGATCGCGCGGCGCGGCCCGGCTGCCTGCGCGAAGCCGAGCGGGTCGTCACATCTGCGCATACCGAGGCGGTGGCCGCGTTTATCGCGCAACACCGGCTGCGCTTCGACGACATCGACATCGTCGGCTTTCACGGCCAGACCGTGCTGCACCGGCCCGAGAAGAAGTTGACCGTTCAGATCGGTGACGCCTCCGCGCTCGCCAGGTCGATCCACGTCCCGGTCATGTATGATTTCCGCGCTGCCGACGTCGACGCCGGCGGGCAGGGCGCGCCCTTTGTGCCGGTTTATCATCGTGCACTCGCCCAATCGCTTGACTGGGAGGGCCCGACCGTCGTGGTCAATATCGGCGGGGTCGCCAACATCACCTATATCGACGGCGACACGCTGATCGCCTGCGACACTGGCCCCGGCAACGCGCTGCTCGACGACTACATGTTCCGCTGGCTGAACCAGCGTTTCGATACCGAAGGCCGTACCGCGGCGCTGGGCAAGGTCGACGCGGCCTGGATCACCCGCGCGCTGCAGATGCCGTTCTTTTCACTGCCCCCGCCGAAATCGCTCGATCGCAACGAATTTGCGGGGCTGAAGCTTGGCGATGTACCGCCCGAAGATGGCGTGGCGACGCTGACCGCCTTTACCGCGGCTGCGATCGCCCGCGTGGTGCCACTGCTGCCGAAAGAACCCAAGAACTGGATCGTAGCCGGCGGCGGCGCCCGCAACCTGACCATGCTGCGGATGCTGCGCGAATGCCTTGCGCCGGCGACCGTCCAGGCGGCGGACACGCTGGGCTGGGCGTCCGACGCCATCGAGGCGCAGGCCTTCGGATTCCTGGCCGCGCGGGGCCTGAAAGGTCTGCCGCTGAGCTACCCCGCCACCACGGGGGTGCCGTTCCCGATGACCGGGGGCATCATCGCGCGACCCTGACAGGTTCAAGATCTGTTGATGCAATTGCATCGACCTTGACGACTGCATGCAAATGCATCTAGTTAGATGCAGATGCATTGAGCGAGGCTTGTTGGCCTTCGCCTGGGAGGTCGTCATGGCACCAAAACTCACGCTGATCAGCCACAAGCTTTGTCCCTATGTGCAGCGCGCGGTGATCGCGCTTACTGAAAAGGGCGTCCCATTCGAGCGGATCGATATCGATCTCGCCAACAAGCCGGACTGGTTCTTGAAGGTTTCGCCGCTCGGCAAAGTGCCGGTGCTGCTTGTCGAAACCAAGGACGGCGAAGCTGCCCTGTTCGAGAGCAATGTCATCTGCGAGTACATCGAAGATACGCAAGGCGGCGCAAAGCTGCATCCGCAGGATCCGCTCGAGCGTGCGCGGCATCGCGCCTGGATGGAGTTCGGCTCCACCATTCTGAGCGAATTATGGGGCCTGGAGACGACGGGTGATCCCGCGGTCTTTGAAACCAAGCGGAAGGCAGTAGCCGCGAAGTTCGCGCAGGTTGAAAACACGCTCGGCGCGGGACCATTCTTTGCCGGCAAGGATTTCAGCCTGGTGGACGCGGTGTTCGCGCCGATCTTCCGCTATTTCGATGTTTTCGATCAGTTGATCGATCTCTCGGTGTTCGCCGATACACCGAAGGTCCGCGCATGGCGAAAGGCGCTGGCGCAGCGGCCGAGCGCGCGCACGGCGGTGGGCGCCGACTATCCGCAATTGCTGCACGCGTTCCTGGTGCGCCATGACGCGCATATGCTGAAGCTCGCAGCTTAGGTAGCGCCGTGTTGCTGTAGCCCGGATGGAGCGCAGCGCAATCCGGGAATCGTCAACGCTGGCAGCGGCCCCGGATTTCGCTGCGCTCCATCCGGGCTACAAGAGGGTCAGCCGTCTTAGCGGACGTTGGCGAGCCGCATGTCGAGATAGCCGGTCACCGTCTCCATCAGCGGCTCGAGCTTGCCGTCGAAGAAATGGTTGGCGCCCGGGATGATCTGCTGATCGATCACGATACCCTTTTGGGTCTTCAGTTTCTCGACCAACGTGTTGACGTCCTTCGGCGGCACCACCGCGTCCTTCTCGCCATGCACGATCAGGCCCGAGGACGGGCAGGGCGCGAGGAAGGAGAAGTCATAGAGATTGGCGGGCGGCGCGATCGAGATGAAGCCTTCGACCTCGGGCCGGCGCATCAAGAGCTGCATGCCGATCCAGGCGCCGAACGAGAAGCCGGCGACCCAGCAGGCGCGCGCTTCAGGATTGATGGTCTGGGCCCAGTCCAGCGCCGAAGCCGCGTCCGACAACTCGCCGGTGCCGTGGTCGAACGAACCCTGGCTGCGGCCGACGCCGCGAAAATTGAATCGCAGCACCGAGAAGCCGCGATGCGCAAACGCGTAGTAGCACTGGTAGACGATCTGGTGATTCATCGTGCCGTGGAACTGCGGATGCGGATGAAGGATCATCGCAATCGGCGCGTTCTTCTGCTTGGCCGGGTGATAACGGCCTTCGAGGCGGCCCGCGGGGCCGGTGAAAATTACTTCAGGCATTGATGATCCCTAGGCAACGGACGTGATCCGGCGGAGAAGATGTGATCATGCGTCGTTGGACGATGCGCGGACGGGCGCTCCCGTGAACTGGTTGCGGCCTTCTAGCATGAGGCGAGGGGCAAAAAGCAAGCATCTTGAACATCTGGAAGGCAGTTCAAGGCGTTAGCCTGAGATTGTAAGAGACGGCGCGATCCCCAATTGCCATAAGGCATCTTGCGCGGGCGTGAGGCCGAGGCTCGCCGGAGCTGCTGGCCGTTATAGGTATTATTATACGGAAATGCCTGACCGGGTCTATCTCGACTGGAATGCGACGACGCCGCTTCGCCCCGAAGCCAGGCAAGCGATGACGGCTGCCTGGGACATGGCCGGTAATCCGTCCTCGGTTCATGCCGAAGGTCGGCAGGCGCGTCGGCTGGTCGAGGATGCACGCACCGCCATCTCCGCGGCTGTCGGCGCCCGGCCGCAGGATGTGGTGTTTACGTCTGGTGGTACGGAGGCGAATGCGCTGGCGCTGACGCCGGGACTGCGCCGGGGCGCGGGCGAACCGGTCCGTCGGCTATTGGTCTCGGCCATCGAACATACGTCGGTGCTGTCGGGCGGGCGTTTCTTGCCGGAGGCGATCGGCTCCATCCAGGTTACCGGATCCGGCCTGATCGACATCGACCATCTGCGGAGGCGTCTTGCCGTTGGGCAGCCGGCGCTTGTTTCGGTCATGCTGGCCAATAACGAGACCGGCGCGCTTCAACCGGTCGGCGAGGTCGCTGACATCGTGCATGAAGCCGGCGGGCTGTTGCATGTCGATGCAATCCAGGCGTTGGGAAAGATACCTTTTGATATCAAATTGGTGAAAGCCGATCTGGTCACGCTTTCTGCGCACAAGATCGGTGGCCCCAAAGGGGCGGGGGCGCTGGTCCTGGCGGAGGACGTGCAGGGGCTGGAGCCGCTGGTGCGTGGCGGTGGTCAGGAGCTGGGGCGGCGCGCCGGCACCGAGAATGTCGCAGGCATTGCGGCGTTCGGCGCGGCAACCACTGCCGCTATGGCCGCGTTGGCGGGGTACGCCGTGCGGCTTCAGGTTTTGCGCGAACGCCTTGAGAAGGGGTTAATGCAAACCCCTGGTATGATTGTATTTTCGGCCGATGCCCCGCGGTTACCGAATACCACCCTGTTCACCGTTCCCGGTCTCAAGGCCGAAACGGCCGTGATTGGTTTCGATCTCGGCGGTATTGCGGTATCCTCTGGTTCCGCCTGCTCGTCCGGCAAGGTCCAGCCGTCGCACGTCCTGGCTGCCATGGGGGTTGGCGGGGAACTGGCGCAGGGAGCGGTGCGGCTCAGTCTGGGCTGGTCTACCACGGAGGCAGACATTGATTTGGCCCTTGAGGCTTGGCGAAAGCTTGCCGATGCCTTACTTAGAGGGCGACGAAACACAGCTTGAAACGTTCTAAGTGAGTTTCGCCGGAACGCTTCGTCGCTGATTTGGAATTGTTCCACCGCGGTCCTTGAAACCGCGAGCGGAGGATGGAATGCCAGCCGTACAAGAGACGGTCGAGCGCGTGAAGCGCATCGACGTCGACCAGTATCGATATGGGTTTGAGACGCTGATCGAGTCCGACAAGGCCCCCAAAGGTCTCTCGGAAGACACCGTCCGCTTTATCTCAGCGAAAAAGAACGAGCCGGCCTGGATGCTGGAATGGCGTCTGGAGGCCTATCGCCGCTGGCTGACCATGACCGAGCCGACCTGGGCCCGCGTCAACTATCCCAGAATCGACTACCAGGATCTCTATTACTACTCCGCGCCTAAGCCGAAGAAGCAGATCGGCTCGCTCGACGAGATCGATCCGGAGATCCTCAAGACTTACGAGAAGCTTGGCATCCCCCTGCGCGAAGTCGAGGTGCTCGAAGGCGTCGTCAGGCCGGAAGGCGAGCGCAAGATCGCCGTCGATGCCGTGTTCGACTCGGTCTCCGTCGCCACCACGTTCCAGAAGGAATTGAAGGCGGCCGGCGTGATCTTCATGCCGATCTCGGAAGCGATCCGCGAGCATCCCGAGCTGGTGAAGAAGTATCTCGGCACGGTGGTGCCGACCTCGGACAATTACTTCGCGACGCTGAATTCCGCGGTGTTCTCCGACGGCTCGTTCGTCTACGTGCCGCCGGGCGTGCGCTGCCCGATGGAGCTGTCGACTTACTTCCGCATCAACGAGCGCAACACCGGCCAGTTCGAGCGCACGCTGATCATCGCCGACAAGGGGTCTTACGTCAGCTATCTCGAAGGCTGCACCGCACCGCAGCGCGACGAGAACCAGTTGCATGCCGCCGTCGTCGAACTCGTCACGCTCGACGATGCCGAGATCAAATATTCGACGGTGCAGAACTGGTACCCTGGCAATTCCGAAGGCGTCGGGGGCATCTACAATTTCGTCACCAAGCGTGGCGACTGCCGCGGCAACAATTCGAAGATTTCCTGGACCCAGGTCGAGACGGGATCAGCGATCACCTGGAAATATCCGAGCTGCATCCTGCGCGGCGACAATTCACGCGGCGAGTTCTATTCGATCGCGATCTCGAACGGTCACCAGCAGGTCGACTCTGGCACCAAGATGATCCATCTCGGCAAGAACACGACCAGCCGGATCATCGCGAAGGGCATCGCGGCGGGCGTTTCCCAGAACACCTATCGCGGTCTCGTCACCGCGCATCGCAAGGCGACCGGCGCGCGCAATTTTACCGCCTGCGACTCGCTCCTGATCGGCGACAAATGCGGCGCGCACACCGTGCCTTATGTGGAAGCGAAGAATTCATCCGCGCTGTTCGAACACGAAGCGACCACGTCGAAGATTTCGGAGGACGTGCTGTTCTACTGCGTGCAGCGCGGGCTCAGCCAGGAAGAAGCCGTTGGCCTCGTGGTCAATGGTTTCGTGAAGGATGTGCTGCAGCAGCTGCCGATGGAGTTCGCGGTTGAGGCGCAGAAGCTGATCTCGATCTCGCTCGAAGGATCGGTTGGATAGCGACCTCATCCTGAGGAGGCAGCGTGAGCGGCTGTCTCGAAGGATGAGAGGAAGATTGTTGGCCACGTCCTTCGAGACGCGCCTGACCGGCGCTCCTCAGGACGAGGAACAAGGAACGGAAAACAATGTCTCTACTTGAAGTCAAAAATCTGAAGGTTCGCGTCGAGGATAATGAAATTCTCCACGGGCTGACGCTCACCGTGAATCCGGGCGAGGTGCATGCGATCATGGGGCCGAATGGCTCCGGCAAATCGACGTTGTCGCATGTGATCGCCGGCAAGCCGGGCTATGAAGTCACCGACGGCGAAATCCTCTTCAAGGGCGAAGACCTTCTTGAGATGTCGCCGGATGAGCGCGCCGCCAAGGGCGTGTTCCTGGCCTTCCAGTATCCGGTCGAGATTCCGGGCGTTGCGACCATGACGTTCCTGCGCACCGCGCTCAACGCCCAGCGCAAGGCACGCGGCGAGAGCGAATACTCAACGCCGGACTTTCTGAAGAAGGTGCGCGAGGTCGCAAAGTCACTGAACATTCCGCAGGACATGCTCCGCCGCGGTGTCAATGTCGGCTTTTCCGGCGGCGAGAAGAAGCGCAACGAGATTCTGCAGATGGCTTTGTTTGAGCCAGCCGTCTGCATCCTCGATGAGATGGATTCCGGCCTCGACATCGACGCGCTCCGCGTTGCGGCCGATGGCGTCAACGCGCTGCGTTCGCCTGATCGTGCCATGGTGGTCATCACCCACTACCAGCGGCTGCTCAACTACATCGTGCCTGACTTCGTGCACGTGATGTCGAAGGGCCGGGTCGTCAAAAGCGGCGGCAAGGATCTGGCGCTGGAGCTCGAGGCTTCCGGCTACGCGCAGTTCGAAGACGCAGCCTGACAGGTATCGTGATGAATTTGGCTTTGGCAAAGAACGAGACCGGACGCGCGCTGAGCGACAGCTTCGCGGTCGCACGCGACCGGCTGCCGGGTACCGGCAAGGTCGCCGAGGCGCGAAGTGCTGCATTCGAAGCCTATGACCGTGTGGGCCTGCCGCACCGGCGCATCGAAGACTGGAAATACACCGACCTGCGCGCACTGATGCGCGAAGTGCTGCCGCTGGCGCCCGCACCGGATGCTGCCGCGCTGAAGCGGGCTGCGGCCGCTGTGAAGCTGCAGGCGGTCAAGGAGACGCGCCGGTTGGTCCTGGTGGATGGCGTGTTCGCGCCAAAACTTTCCGAACTGGATGGGCTGGAGAAGGGCGTTGCCGTAGGCACCTTGCGCGGCGTCCTGGAATCCGGCGAAGCCGCCGTGCAGGCCCAACTGTTTACGCTCGACACCGCCAATCCGATGATCGCGCTCAACACTGCGATGATGACCGACGGCGTGGTGATCGAGATCGCCAATGGCATCGTGGTGACGCAGCCGCTGCATATCATTCATGTTGCGACGGGCACCACTCCCACGGCGATGTTCACACGCTCGCTGCTGCGGCTCGGCAAGGACGCCGGCGTGACGCTGGTCGAAAGCTACATCGCAGCCGACGGCGCGAAGACCTATCAGGCCCACGACTCGCTGGTCATCTCGATCGGCGACAATTCGCGGCTCGACCATGTCCGCCTGGTCGAGGACAGCCGTGAGGCCGTCAATATTTCCTCCGCCGTGATTACGCTGGGCGCGCACGCGCATTTCAACACCTTCGGCATGACCTCGGGCGCTGCCGTCAGCCGCTATCAGGCGACGATTGCGTTCGCCGGCGAGGGCTCCCGGGTTGAGACCAATGGCGTCAATCTGCTCAATGGCCGCCAGCACGCCGACACCACGCTGTTCATGGACCACGCAGTGCCGCATTGCGCCAGCCGAGAAGTGTTCCGCGCCGTCGCCGACGACCGCGCCCATTCGGTGTTCCAGGGCCGCATCATCGTGCGCCCCCACGCGCAGAAGACCGACGCCAAGATGATGACGCGGGCGCTGCTGCTGTCCGACGAGGCCGAGGCCGACAACAAGCCGGAGCTCGAAATCTTCGCCGACGACGTCACCTGCGGCCATGGCGCCACCACGGGCGCGCTCGACGAGAGCCTGCTGTTCTACCTGCGTGCCCGCGGCCTTTCCGAGAAGGAAGCCCAAGCGCTGCTGATCCAGGCATTCGTGGGCGAGGCCATTGAATCGATCGTCAATGATGATCTGCGCGAACTCGCGATTGCAGCGGCGCACCGGTGGCTGGAGGCAAGGGGATGACAATGCATCCGGCGGTGTCCAACGGTGCATATGACGTCGCCCGCGTGCGGGAAGATTTCCCCGCGCTGGCGATGAAGATTTATGGCAAGCCGCTGGTCTATCTCGACAACGCGGCCTCGGCGCAAAAGCCGAATGCGGTGCTCGACCGCATGACGGAAGCCTACAAGAGCGAGTACGCCAACGTGCATCGCGGCTTGCACTACCTCGCCAATGCCGCGACCGAGGCTTACGAGGGCGCACGCGCCAAGGTGGCGAAATTCATCAATGCGGCGCGTAATGAAGAAATCATCTTCACCCGCAATGTCACCGAGGCCATCAATCTGGTGGCATCGTCCTGGGGCGAGCCCAATATCAAGCCGGGCGACGAGATCGTGCTCTCGATCATGGAGCACCACTCCAACATCGTGCCTTGGCACTTCCTGCGCGAACGCCATGGCGCGGTGATCAAATGGGCGCCGGTCGACGACGACGGCAATTTCCTGATCGAGGAATTCGAGAAGCTGCTGACGCCGCGCACCAAGCTCGTCGCCATCACCCAGATGTCGAACGCGCTCGGCACCTTCGTCCCGGTCAAGGAGGTCGTGAAGCTCGCCCATGACCGCGGCATTCCGGTGCTGGTCGACGGCGCACAAGGCGCGGTACATCTGCCGATCGACGTGCAGGACCTCGATTGCGATTTTTATGCCTTCACCGGCCACAAGATCTATGGTCCGACCGGCATTGGCGCGCTCTATGCCAAGCATGAGCACCTGGTGGCGATGCGGCCCTATAATGGTGGCGGCGAGATGATTCGCGAGGTGGCAAAGGATTGGGTCACCTATGGCGACCCGCCGCACAAGTTCGAGGCCGGGACGCCGCCGATCGTCGAGGCGATCGGGCTGGGTGCTGCGATCGACTACGTTAATTCGATCGGCAAGGAGCGCATCGCCGCCCACGAGCACGATCTCCTGACCTACGCCCAGGAGCGCCTGCGCGAAATCAACTCGCTGCGCCTGATCGGCACCGCGCGTGGCAAGGGACCGGTGATTTCCTTCGAGATGAAGGGCGCTCATGCCCATGACGTCGCGACCGTGATCGACCGGCAGGGGATTGCGGTGCGCGCCGGCACCCATTGCGTGATGCCGCTTTTAGAGCGGTTCAATGTCACAGCCACCTGCCGGGCATCGTTTGGGATGTATAATACCCGGGAAGAAGTCGACCATCTGACACAGGCGCTGATCAAGGCGCGGGAATTGTTCTCATGAGTGACACAGCCGAAGTCAAATCAGCCAATATGGAAACCATCTCGGCGCTGCCGCCCGAGGAAACCGAGCGGCTGGGGACCGAAATCGTCGCTGCGCTGAAGACGGTATTCGATCCGGAAATTCCGGCCGACATCTACGAGCTCGGCCTGATCTACAAGGTCGACCTCAAGGATGACCGTGGCGTCGACGTGATGATGACGCTGACCACGCCGAACTGCCCGGCGGCAGGCGAACTGCCGACCATGGTGGAGAACGCGGTCGCCAGCGTTCCCGGCGTCGGCGTCGTCAATGTGAACCTGGTGTGGGATCCGGCCTGGACGCCGGATCGCATGTCCGACGAGGCGCGCCTCGTCCTCAATATGTGGTGAAGGGATCCGTTGCCGAAATTATCCGGTGTCATCGAGACCGCGCTTTACGTTGATGACCTCGGGCGCGCCCGCGCATTCTACGAGAAGGTGCTCGGACTTGTGCCGCTGACGGCCGACTCGCGATTTCTTGCCTACGATGTCGGCGGCCGCAGCGTGTTGCTGCTCTTTCTCCGCGGTTCGACACCCGAGCCGATCCAACTACCCGGCGGCACCATTCCGCCGCATGACGGCAGCGGCCCTGTTCACATGGCTTTTGCCATTGCGGCGGCCGAACTGCCGGCCTGGGAACGGTCGCTTGGTGAGCACGATGTCGTGATCGAAGGCAGGACAGATTGGCCGCGCGGCGGAAGGAGCATCTACTTCCGCGACCCGGACAATCACCTGCTGGAGCTGGCGACACCGGGAATTTGGGCGATTTACTAGGAGACTGGCCGTTCGTTTCGACGGGTTCTGATCGAGTTCATGACGCGAGACCTTCACAGCGGGAATTTCGTTGTTATTTTAATGGTAAGATAGTTCGTCGCCATGATGCGACGCGGGAGATCGACTGCAATGGATACCACCGTCCAGTCTTCCAAGCCGAAGCCGCGGCCGCGCCCGCAGGTCATGAAACTGACCGAGGCAGCCGCGCAGCGGATTACAGAGCTGACCAAGCGCGCCGATTCCGAAATCGTCGGGCTTCGCGTCGGCATCAAGAACGGCGGCTGCGCCGGCCAGTCCTACACGGTGGAATATGCCCATGAGATCCGGCCGACCGACGAAGTGGTCGAGGACCGGGGCGTGAAGATCCTGGTCGATCCCAAGGCGGTCCTATTCCTGCTCGGCACCGAGATGGACTACAAGGCCGACAAGATGCAGGCCCAGTTCATCTTCAACAATCCGAACCAGGTCTCCGCCTGCGGCTGCGGCGAGTCGGTGCAACTGACGCCGGCGAAGGTTTAACCGTCGCGGGGTCCATATGGATCGCGACTTCCTGATCGACCTGTTCGCCGATTTCGGCCCGGTTACCATTCGCCGAATGTTTTCAGGCTTCGGTATTTCCGCCGACGGCACCAATTTCGCGCTTGCGCTGCGGGCGGGGCTTTATCTTCGCGCCGATGAACAAACGATCCCGCAGTTCGAAGCTGAAGGGTCGGCGCCATTCCAGTACCAAACCCGGACCAAGACGGTCACCGTGAATTCGTACTGGCAACTGCCGGCGCGTCTGTTTGATGATTCCGAGGAACTGGCCGATTGGGCGAGGGCGGCGCTGGCCGCAGCGCAACGCGCGGCTCTGCGCAAGCGGCCGAAGGCGCGCAAGGCGGCGAAGCCGAAGGTTTTGAGCAAGGCTGTGAGCAAGCCGGCTGCTGGCCGTAAGCTGGCGGCGAAGCGGCGCGCAGCGAAGGCGAGGAAGGCGACGCGCCGGTAATTGGCGCTCAGGCGACCTGGCTGCGGGTCTCGGCGGCGTATTCGGGATCGACTTCGCAAATCACGCGGTTGCGGCCGTTGCGCTTGGCGGCATAGAGGCAGGCATCGGCGCGCTCGATCAGCGAATCCGTGTCATCGTCGGGCTTCAGCATGGAGACGCCGACGGAGATGGTGACGCGGCCGAGAATTTCGCCGGTGGATTTCTTCTTCAACTCCTTCGCCATCACGGCGCGGCGGATGTGGTCGGCGACCGTCAGGGCCTGGCGCAGGCCGGTGTTGGGCAGCACCACCGCAAATTCCTCGCCGCCATAGCGGGCGGTGATGTCCTGGCCCTTGATGGTCTGCTTCAGCGACATGCCGACCAGTCGCAGCACCTGATCGCCGGTGAGGTGGCCGTAGGAATCGTTGAACGATTTGAAATGATCGATATCGAACATCAGCAGCGATAACGGCTCGCCACTCGCCAGCGCCGCCCGAACCGCCATGTCGAACGAGCGGTCGAAATATTTGCGGTTGCCCAATCCGGTCAGCGGATCGGTCAGGCTCTCGGCGCGGATCGCCTCGAGGCTGTGCTGGAGGTTGCTGATCTCGGTCTTTGACAGCGTCAGACGATTCTCCAGCGCCTTGTTGGTCTCCTGCATCTCGCGGGTCGATTTCATGAGACCGTCGATGATCGCCTTGAGCTGATCGCGGTTCTTGGCATTCCGGAGCTTCTCGCTGGCGCCGCTCAGCTTGGCGTCATAGCTCTGCGACATGCCGAGCGCTTCCGTGATCAGGTTCATCACGTCGTCGATTTCGCCGATCACGCGCGCGCCGACCTTGTCGATACGGTCGGAAGCCTTGATGTGCGAGAGGTAGGTTTCGTAGATCTGTTCGAGATCGGACTCGCTCAGCCTGCCGTTGCGCGCCAGCGTCTCGTTGATGATCTTGTTGAGGGGGGCATTGTATCCGGTCGCGTAGACGTACCAGATTTCGTAATTGCGCGGGACGGCGGTCTGCCGGAGGGATTTGATCTGGCCCAACGCGACTTCGGCAAACGCCAAAGTGCGTTCGTGTTCGTCCAGCAGCTTGACCACTGATCCGTCCCCAATATCGAGCAGCGCCGCTCGTTGCCGTGCCGCAATGATTAAATTATCTGCGACAGGTTAATGGAGGAGGATGAACGGCCGGTAAACAGTTCCGGCCGTTGGATCATTGCCAAGTTCGTTCAGACGCGGGCGCGAACCGGCCGCAACAGGAACGCCGGAAGATGCGAGTGATCGGCGGGCTCCGATTCAGCATCGCGCTGGGCACGCCGCGGTTCCGGACGACCGATTGAGGGCACGCGCGAAGGCTGTGCAGGAGCGGGCGGCACGAAGGCTGCGGCCGCTGCCTGCGGCTGCGGGCTGGCACTGCGGCCGGCGCCCTTGGCATGCCGCGGTTCACGGTCGCCGCTCTTTTCGCTGCGCTTGTCAGCACTCTTATCAGCGCCCTTGGCGGCGCGCGGCTCGCGCTCACGCCGTGGCTTGCGGCCGCCGCGCGAACCGTCCCGGGAACCCTCGCGTGAGCGATGTTCGCGCGGCTGATCGCTCTCGCCGGACGAATCCGAGTGCGCGCTATAATCGCCTTCGGCAGGGGGAATGTTTTGCCCGATCAGTCGTTCGATCGCAGCGATTGATTTGTTGTCGAGCGAGGTGACGATCGAAATCGCGGTGCCGGCGCGTCCGGCGCGGCCGGTACGACCGATGCGATGCACGTAGTCGTCGGCATGATGCGGTACGTCGAAATTGAAGACGTGGCTGACGGCGGGAATGTCGAGGCCGCGGGCGGCGACGTCGGAGGCGACCAGCAACGGGATCTCGCCCTTGCGGAATTGATCCAGTGCCGCGGTGCGCGCCGACTGGTCCATATCACCGTGCAGGGCGCCAACGCTGAAGCCGTGCTTCTGCAGCGATTTGTAAACGACGGCGACCTCGCGCTTGCGATTGCAGAAGATGATCGCGTTGTTGAGATCCTTGGCGTCGCGCAACAGGCGGCGAAGGATTTCGCGCTTCTCGTGCGGCTCGCGGCCGCAACCAACCTGGAACTGCGATACGCCCACCGCAGTCGTGGCGGGCTTGGAGACTTCGATACGCTCGGGATTGTGCAGGAAGGCTTCGGTGATGCGGCTGATTTCCGGCGGCATCGTCGCGGTGAAGAACAATGTCTGCCGCGTGAACGGCACCAACTTGCAGACGCGTTCGATGTCGGGGATGAAGCCCATGTCCAGCATGCGGTCGGCTTCGTCGATGACCAGCAGTTCGACGCCGGTGAGCAGGAGACCGCCGCGCTCGGTGTGGTCGAGCAGGCGGCCGGGGGTCGCGATCAAGACGTCGACGCCGCGGGTCAGTTTACTGTCCTGGTCGCCGAACGAGACGCCGCCGATCAGGAGCGCGACGTTGAGTTTCTGGCCGATGCCGTATTTGTCGAAATTCTCTTTCACCTGTGCCGCGAGTTCGCGGGTCGGCTCGAGAATCAGGGTGCGGGGCATTCGTGCCCGGGCGCGGCCCTTTTCCAGCAGGGTGAGCATGGGCAGGACGAAGGCAGCGGTCTTGCCGGTGCCGGTCTGGGCGATGCCGAGAACATCGCGGCGCGCCAGCACGTGGGGGATCGCCTGTTCCTGGATGGGGGTTGGGGTGGTGTAACCGGTGGCCGCAACCGCGGCGAGGACCTTATCGGAAAGTCCGAGATGGGAAAAAGACATTGAGCCTCTAGTCGACACCGCCGTTCGGAATCGAGGGTAAAAAGGCTGTCGCGTTTTGCCCCGAAACGGCGCGCTTTGAAAAGCTGGGGGCTCTGACTTACGCAGACGAGCGGCTAACCTAGGGAATCGCGTTTCGATCCAAGGCCGCGTTGAGCGCGAACATAGGGTCCAAATGGCCAAAGTCAATCTGGGAACCGGCCAAAAGGCCGAAAAGCCTTAATGTTTTCGAACAAATAAGCGCCGTACCTGTCATTTACCGGTCAAATCAGTCGATGCCCGGTGGTCGGATGAAGGGGCGCTGACGGGCCCTGATCGAGCGCCTTGTGCTCTGAACTCGCCGGGGGGCATCCCTACGGCTGCATGAAAGACCCGATAGAACGTCGCCAGACTCTCGAAGCCGCAGGCGCGGGCGACCTCGGCAATCGGCCGTCCTGGCGCCTCACGGAGCAACTGGCCGCTCAGGCGGATGCGCTGCGCGGTCACCGTCTGGGAAAAGCTCTGGCCTGTGCCCTCGAACAGCATGTGCACGTGGCGGACCGAAACCCCAAGCAGGTCGGCTACCGTCGCGGGTGAGAGGCTCGCTTGCGACAAACGGCGCGTGATCAACCGGCGCGCCAGAGACAGGCGGGCTGCGCGCAATGCCCGTTGTCCGCGCCGGCTTCCTGCCGCGACAATGCCGCGCTCGATCAGCGCCAGCTCCGCCAGCGCATTGACCAGCGAGGTGGATCTCGCCGTGTCACCATCCTCCACCGCCTCCTTGAAGTCGGCGTAGCTGGCATCCACAAGGGGAGCCCATCCGCGATCGCCTGATGTCTCCCGGACAACGTCATGGCAGACCAAACCAGGTGCCGGCGTTTTTTGGATTGCGGCAGCAGGCGAGCCCGCGGCCGCTGATTCCAGGTCACAATCGAGCTCACTATGCATAGCGGATGACACCTCTGCCTGCGTAAGAGCGCGTGATGTTTGAGAATCCGCTTTTCCCAGATGCGGCTCAGCCTGTCCTGAAACGGGGGAGCGGAAGTTCTGAAGTTTTTCTGAAATTAGGCATATTCGGCCAGCATAAGTGCCTTTTCCGACGGATGCCGACCCGTGGTAAGGAGATCGCGGCCCGGCGCACCTGACCGATGAGGTGCGACGAGGGGAGCCGAGTGATTGAACCGCTGTGGTGGGCGTGCCGACTACGTCATGAAGCGGCCGCAGGAGTCGGATTTTTCGTGCCGGGGGAACTTTGATGAGGCGTTGGATTTCCAGATTTTTGGCGGCAGCCGGAACGGTTGCCGCCTTCGCGGTATCTGCCGCTCCCGCTTATGCCGAAAAGCGCGTTGCGCTGGTGGTCGGCAACAACGACTACCGGAACGTGCCCAAGCTGCAGAAGGCGGTCAACGACGCCCGCACCATGGGCGATACGCTCAAGCAGCTCGGCTTCACGGTGATGGTGGCGGAGAACCAGAACCGGCAGGCGTTCAGCCAGACGCTGCTGGCGTTCGACAAGGCGGTCGATGCCGGCGACACCGCGTTCTTCTTTTTTGCCGGCCATGGCTTCGAAATCGCCGGCCAGAACTTCCTGTTGCCGACCGACGTGCCGGCGGCAACCGAAGGCCAGGAAGAGCTGGTGCGCGACGCCTCGGTGCTCGCCGACCGCATCATCGAACGGCTGCAGAACCGCAAGGTGCGCACCGCCATTCTGGTGTTCGATGCCTGCCGCAACAATCCGTTCGAGCGTACCGGCACGCGTGCAGTTGCCGGCCGCGGCGGGCTGGCACCGATGACGCAGTTGCCGGAAGGCGTGTTCTCGATCTTCTCGGCAGGGCCGCGGCAGACCGCGCTCGACCGGCTCTCCAATGACGACGCCAATCCCAATTCGGTGTTCACGCGCACCTTCGCCAAGGAGCTGACGCAGCCCGGCGCGAACCTCGTTCAGGTCGCGCAGCGCACGCGGCGTCTGGTCAGCGAACTGGCGGAGACGGTCCGCCACAAGCAGATCCCGGTCTATTTCGACCAGATGGTCGACGACGTGTTCCTGAACGGTCTTGCGAAAGTCCAGCCCGAGGCGGCGGCGAAGCCCGCCGAAGCGCTGCCAAAGCTGGCGGCCTTGCCGCCGGTGCAGCAA
Source organism: Bradyrhizobium sp. SRL28 (assembly GCF_018596315.1). Lineage (GTDB taxonomy): Bacteria > Pseudomonadota > Alphaproteobacteria > Rhizobiales > Xanthobacteraceae > Bradyrhizobium. The sequence continues at coordinate 151,535 of NZ_JAHEAG010000018.1, forward strand.
CTCAAGCCGCAGAACGATTCCGTCAACGCGCCGATCGCGATGTTCTCGCGCCACAATGGCGGCTGGACCGTGGTGTTCTCGATCGCCGACCCGACGCTCGGCATTTCCTGGCGGCTGGGGGACGCCGGCGATTTCCGCGAGACCGGCTTCATGGACACGCTCGACCCGCGGACGCGCAAGCGGATGCCCAACCCGTCGGTCGAACTGCCGGCGGATGCGCCGGCGGCCATGATCCAGGTGCGCTATGTCGACACCAATGGCGAGTTGCAGGGCCCGTTCCCGATCCGCTTCGACCCCGAGGCCGCCCTGATCCGCGACCAGCGCAAGATCCTCGACATGACCGCGACGAGCTGGCTGTCGTTCCGCGAATTCAACGGCCTTCTGGTCTATTACACGCATCTGATGTCGTATCGCTGCGCGATCCGCGAAGTGCGCGTCGGCATCGACAGCACGGTGCCCGACAAGGTGCTGAAGATGCCGCCATGCGATCCCAGGGATCCCAGCGTCATTCCGCACGAAGCGACGCCGTATTTGAAGCTCGCGCCGCAGACCAGGTCGGTCTCGGTGGAATTGACCTATCGCGACGGCAGCGTGTCGGAGATCAAGAGTTTTCGGCGGTAGAGTTTTCGCCGCGCTGGCGGCCGTCATAACCCGCGCATACGGGATATCCAGTACGCGGCGGCCTATCCACGTCATTGCGAGCGAAGCGAAGCAATCCACATCGCGGCATAACGAAAGAATGGATTGCTTCGCTTCGCTCGCAATGACGGTGTTTAGCATCTGGCATATGTTCGCATTCTCGCGACGCGATGCGCCCGAGATTTTGTTTGAAGCCTTGTCCCTCAAACGAGAGGGAGCAGGGAATGCCGGGTGCTTGCTGCACCCGCGGTCTCGTGTGCAAATATTGCAGAGAGAGCGCACACGAGCATACAGGTACAGCCGGAGCACTCCGGCATTCCCTGCGCAATGGTTTGACGGCTTATGCCGTGCTCTCCCTGGAGACGAATTCGTTTTGCCTCCATCGCTGCCGGCTTGATGGCGGATCGACCCGGTTGAATCGAATTCGCCACCGACAGCTTGACACCAGCAACGGGTGCCAGGACCACACGGTTTTGCCGTACGCTGCAACGTCGGTCATCTTGCGCGCCGTGCTCGCTCACGGGAAAACCCGCCCTGCAAACACGCTTCGCGCCTGACGCTGCCTGCGTCCACCGCATCCCGTCCCGCGTTCGTGACGACGCGCGATCCGCCCCTCTTGCCGGGTCGGGACGGCGCGGAAATAGCCACTGATTTGGGGTGATGGAAAGCGATATATTTTTGCAAGGGAGGCTGGACGACCCAAATCAGTTTGAAACGATTTGGAAAATCGCGATTTACGCGCAACGACATCTTGAAGCGTTCGAGCCGAACTAGCCTTGGTGTTGCTTCACTCACGCAGGCATGAACGGAAGTCGGATCGGCTATTCCGATGAGCGTTTGGCGTAGCGGTTGCGCTCGCCTCGACGCGCTTGATCTCGCTTCAGCCAATGGCATTATTGGGGGAACGAGTGTCGGCTTCGAGCAAACTCAGGTTGGAGGCATCGGTGCGCATAACTTATGTCAGGGTGTTCGTGATCGATTTGGCGGCTGCCAAAAAGTTCTACGCTCAAATTCTGGGATTGGAGATATTGTGGGAATACGAGAACAAGGCGATCGGATTTGATCTTGGTCCCGAGTTGATTGTCGAAGATGTGTCTTCAGAGGAAGACCGTGAGGAGCGACACCTTGCAGGCCGATTCGTCGGATGCTCGATTGAAGTTGAGGATATTCAGGCCACGTATTCCCAACTTGTAGCGAAGGGCGTGCATTTTACGACTCCACCCGAAAAACAGGAATGGGGCGGTACGCTCGCGCATTTCGAGGACCCTGCCGGAAATGTCTGGACCTTGGTCGGCTGAAGGTGGTGGTGGCAGAAATACTGTTCGTTTCTCGGCGGCGAGCAATGCAGTAAGCTTGGACAAAGCGCTGCCTGGCTTGCGTAAACGCATACCTGAAATCCTCCCAACCGCGGTAGCATTATTGCATTCCGCGGTGCTGGAGTTGCGGAAATGCCGATTAAACCGCCCATTGTTACAGAGATGGACCTGATACGCGGCCGTCGGATCGTGCGGTCATTGACGCCCCTCAAACGGCTCACTTGCGACGATGCTCAGATCGTTGCGAGGGCAATTGCCGAAAGCTTCGCGGAGGGTCGCAAACAAGGTGTTGATCTAGCGAAGGATACTTTGCAAGCATACCCATGGTGTCCCAAGGAAGCCGCAGCGAAGGGGATGCCGCCTATTCCGGAGTTAAAGGAAGTCCTTCGGTTTCTGTCGGGAGACCATGGACAACCAAACCGGGAGTAGCTTGGCAAGACTTCAATTTCCGGCCTGGGTCACTCGCATCGGTTTGGCAGCTTACATTCTTCTCACCGTCGGCTTATCCTTCGTGCCAACGGGGGCGACATAGGCTTCTCTGAGAAGGAATGGCAGCTTGCGCTATCTCTTCGAGGACTACACATTTGACACGGAACGGCGCGAGCTGCATCGGGGCGTGCATGCGGTGTCGGTCACGCCGCAGGTTTTTGACCTGCTCGATTACTTGATTCGAAACAGGGAGCGCGTCGTCAGCAAAGACGACCTCATTGGTGCCGTTTGGAACGGACGCATTGTCTCTGATGCTGCGTTGACGACCCGCCTGAACGCCGCCCGGCATGCAACCGGCGATTCCGGTGAGGCGCAGCGCCTCCTCAAGACACTGCCGCGCAAAGGCTTCCGCTTCGTTGGTTCGGTGCAGGAGACGCAGACGCCTGCAATCGCAACAGTCGCCACTCATCCGGGCGAACAGGACCCCGAACGTACTGCCCTTCCAGGACAGTCCGGCGTGATGGACGGAGAAGGATTTGGTGCGGCAACACACAACGGTGGCACGATCTCGGACCGGCCCCGTTCGGCTCGTCTTTCAATCGTTGTGCTGCCGTTCGTCAATCTCGGCGGTGATCCGGAGCACGACAGTTTCGTAGAGGGTGTGGCCGAAAGTTTGACCACGGACTTGTCGCATTCCCGCAACTTGTTTGTAATCGGCCGGAACAGCGCCTTCAAATATAAGGGAAAGGAAATCGACGTCCGGCAAGTCGGGCGAGAATTGAACGTCCGCTACGTGCTCGAAGGCTCGGTACAGCGGAACGGCAATCGGCTTCGGATGAACGTGCAGCTGATCGATGCCGAGAACGGTAAGCATCTTTGGGCCGAGCGCTTCGAGAAGCCCATCGCTGACCTCTTCGATATGCAAGACGAAATCGTATCAAGGCTGGCCTACACGTTACACGTCCAACTCGTCATAGCCGCGGCGCGACGAGCAGAACGTTTAGCGCACCCCGATGCGAAGGACCTGAACTTTCAAGGTGTTGCCTGCTTGCACAAGGGTGCAACCTCTGAATACATAACGCAAGCGCGCGGCTTTTTCGAACGGGCCCTGGCAATCGACCATCGAAGTTTCGTAGCGCTGTTCGGCATGGCAAACGTCGATCTGATCGCGGGGTTCTCCCTACTAACTGACGAACCGACCGCGGGCCTTTCGGCAGCCGAAACAAATGCGATCAAAGCGCTTTCGTTAGCCCCGGACGATGCACATTTGCATCTGACCTTGGGTGGCATCTACATTTTGACAAGCCGCGCTGTTCAAGGGATTGCTGAGTGCGAGCACGCATTAGCGCTTGATCGAAATACAGCCAAGGCTCACGGCGCTATTGGTCTTGCTAAAGTACTTATGGGTCGCGCTGCCGAGACTGAGGGCCATGTACTCGAAGCTTTACGTCTTTCCCCTCGCGATATGAGTGCCAACTGGTGGATGCATTTTATGGGCGCAGCCAAGATGCATCTCGCTGCGGATGCCGAAGCCGTCCGATGGCTACGACGAAGCATTGAGATCCACCACAACTTCCCTCCAGCCCATTTTGCGTTAGCCGCCGCCTTGGGCCTCCTCGGCACGCTGGATGAAGCGCGAAGCGCTGCGCAGGCGGGACTTGCGCTAAACCCAGGCTTTACCATCTGTCGCTTGCGCGCCGCCAAGTTCAGTGACAATCCGACGTACCTTGTTGGGCAGGAGCGGTTTTGTGAGGGCATGAGACTAGCTGGGGTGCCGGAGGGGTGATGTCGGAGATGGGGCAAACGCGGACTTCGCGCTCAAAAGCCTGATGCCGTGGCCGGCATGTCGGAATCGCATCGCGCGGATATGCAATGCCTGTTCGCACGATCCGTGGATATGAGGGCAGGGTGCTTACGATCGCACAACAGTACCTGTCGGCGTGGCAAAGCCCTCCATTGTCCTGATCCGCTTCTCGAGCCACCAGCCATATTCCGGTGTCCAGTCCTCAAAGCGGCTGTTGATGCCGAGATCGTGCGACCAGTGGAGGGCGATACTGGGATTGTATTGCGACTGACGACCCACCGCGATCAGATCAGCCTGGCCGTTTTCAATGATGGCTTCGGCTTGTTGGGCCTCCAGAATGAGGCCGACGGCCATCGTGGGGATGTTTGCTTCCCTGCGAACCCTCTCGGCAAAAGGAACCTGGAAACCAAGACTGCGCGTGACCTGCGCTGCCGTTGCAGCACCAGCAATCCCGCCCGAGGAACAGTCGATCACGTCAACCCCGCGCGCCTTCAGTTCCTGCGCCAGCGCCACGGTGTCATCCATATTCCAGCCCTCGCGCGAGCCATCGACCGATGAGACACGCACGAACAGCGGCATCGTATCAGGCATTTCGCGCCGCACGGCCTCGACAATCTCCAGCGGCAGGCGCATGCGGCCGGCACGGTCGCCGCCGTACTCATCATTGCGCGTGTTGGAGACCGGCGAGAGAAAGGACGCCAGTAGGTAGCCATGCGCCATGTGAACCTCGACAACGTCGAAGCCGGCCTTCACCGCATTGCGCGCGGCGTTAGCCCAGATCGCGGGCATGGCTCGGCATTCGGCCGTGGTTAGCTGCCGTGGCGTCAGCCAGCCCGGCGCGACAGGCTCGGCCGTCGGTCCGACCGGCTGCCAGAGTTTTGCGCCCGCCTTGAGGTTCTCCTCAGTCAGCGGACCCATGCCCTGCATGGCAGTCTGCGAGGATGATTTTCGCCCGCCATGGGCGAGCTGGATGCCGATCACCGTGTCCTGGCGCCGCATGAACTCGATCAGCGGTTTGAAACTTTCGGCCTGGGCCTCGTTCCAGATGCCGAGATCATTCTCGTTGATGAGACCGACTTCCTCGACCGCGGTCGCCTCGACAAAGACCAGCCCAAACCCGCCCAGCGCGTGGCGGCCGAGATGCACAAGGTGGAAGGTGCCGCAGCTATGGCCGGGATCGCAGCGGTAATGGACCATCGGCGGTACGACGAGCCGGTTCTTCAGGGTGAGGTTTCGAATTGTCAGGGGCTGGAAAAGCTTTGGCCGCGCCGCTCCGCTGCCGCCGGGTCCGTCCGTCACTGCAGTGCCTCCCGAGATCATTGTTTTGCATATCAAATCAGCTTCTGGCGGGGCCGGAAAGATTTATCGACCAGCCACAGATCCTCTCCATCCTGCAGGGGGCGGGATTGATCAAAGCCAGGGGCCCACGTAAGTTGAAAATGCTGATGATCGTCACCGTCTTCGCCATGCTCGGGTGACCATGGAGCACTTCGGGGGAAATGCGTTGCGCCCAAACCCGTTGAAACCTCGCCTTGCGGCCGGCGGCTGTGCGTTCGGAACGATGACGTTCGAATTCTTCACGCCCGGCTACCCGACGATCTGCCGCGAAGCAGGCGCTGAGTTCATCCTCTATGATATGGAGCACTCAGGCGTCGGCTTCGAGACAATGAAGGCGCAATTCGCATTCTGCCGTGGGCTTGATCTGGTGCCTCTCGTCCGCGTTCCCTCGGGCGACTACCATCACATTGCGCGTGCACTCGACATTGGTGCGATGGGCATCATGGTGCCGATGGTCGAAACACCGGAGCAGGCGAGGGCGATCGTTGACTGCACCAGATATCCGCCGGCAGGACGACGTGGCGCCGCTTTCAATGTAGCGGCGCACGATGACTATTCGGGCGGGCCCGAGGCCGACAAGATCGCCCAAGCGAACGCGCGCACGATGGTGATCGCGCTGGTGGAGACCGCGACAGGCATCGAGAATGTCGAGGCGATCGCGGCGGTCGACGGCGTCGACGTGGTCTGGCTTGGTCACTACGATCTGACCAACTTCCTCGGCATCCCCGGGCAGTTCGACAACCCAAAATTCCATGCCGCCGTCGATAGACTGGTCAAGGCATGCAAGAAGCACGGCAAGACGCCGGGCTTTCTCGCCGGCAATGAGCAATGGGCGCGCGATTGTCGTGCCAAGGGCTTTCGCATGATTGCCTACGGCGTCGACACGCTATTGATGCAAGCCGCGCTCGCGCAAGGCATCAAGCTGTTGCAGGGACCGTGACGAATTAGAGCGAAGTGCGAATTGCCGCCGGGCACAAGCGGAAATGCGGCAGCATTCCTTCAAATGATCCAAGAACTGAGAATTTTAGGGCGTCCTGTCGCGCCGTAATCGGCTTTGTGTGCGCGAAATGAATTACCTCTGTAACGCGCGTTTCAAGCCGAGTTGAGTTTATTGAATCGGAATTTAATGGGACGGGCGCGCGGTCTCCCTACATCCAATACCAGATATCCGCATCGGATGCTGCAAGCAGATAGCTCGCGGTCCAGACAGCGCGCTCGCGTCCTGAAGCGTGATCAATTCGTCTTGTCCCACGCGGCTCTGCAATCGATCCATATAGGAGAAACGAAAATGACTTCATTCAAAGCTCTTGCAGCGGCCGCGCTGCTGGCCGCGACCGCCGCGACGCCGGCATTCGCGCATGCTCCTGGCGGCGACCACGCCCTGTACATCAAGAATCTACGCGACTCCGGATATAATCCGAAGAACGACTTCAATCCGAACGGGACCATGAGGGCCGCCATCCAGGAGCCGGGCGCGTTCGCGTTCTATTATC
>NZ_JAHEAG010000180.1 GCF_018596315.1 Bradyrhizobium sp. SRL28
AGCAGGGTAGGTCCATAGCGGCAAAGGGCCGAACCGGGTCTCGCGGGCTACGCTTCTGCTGCCCGGAAGGATTTTCAATCCTGCTCGGAGCCATGTTCGCTCTAACTCGCGGCTCGGTCGTATACGCAAACCACAGCGTTACGACCGCGCTCGCGCTCTCGATACGCAGTATGCGAATGATCCCAATGGCTGCCGCCGCGGAGCTTCTCTCCTTGTGAGGGACATCAGACGACGGAATTCAGACCTGTCACGTGACGAGGGCCATCCAGGCCTCCCCTTCGTGCATCTTGCTCGCTATTCTGCGCAGCTCAATCCGCCGTGCCAGCCTGCGGGACAAGCCTCCCCGCCGCTATCGCACGGAGCGAACGCTGACAGCCCTGCTCCCTCGCACCGCCATCAGTCGGCGCAAGCGGCTGCTGGAAAAGATAGAGGAAATCATCAGCACGACAAATCCGAGAATGGCCCGTGTTGCAACATCGGTGACGATCGTCAGATACGGGCGACCGACGCCCGGCTCGTCGGGGCGCTCCGTGGCCGACCTGCGCAAACGGTTTCATCTTTGCAGGAAATAGGCCTCGTCAGCGGATACAACGCCGCAGAACAATGCTCTTCGCGATCTACTATTACGGTTGCTAGCTATGGCTCAAATTGTGAAATGCGTTACCGGGAGAGAGAAAAAGCAATGCCTGCAATGAGCAGCGAGGAAATCTCGGCTTATTCCCAACATGGATACTTCGTTCGCAAGAGCCTGCTGAGCAGCAAAGAGGTCGCGCTGATCCGCGATAGAGCACGCGCATCGATCGAGCCCGAGATCG
>NZ_JAHEAG010000181.1 GCF_018596315.1 Bradyrhizobium sp. SRL28
TGGCTATGACCGGACTGCGGCTAGGGAGAGCCGATGAGAATTGCGCAGATAGCTCCTCTAGCGGAAAGTGTACCTCCGAAGCTTTACGGAGGCACTGAGCGGGTCGTTGCATGGTTGGTCGATGAGCTCGTCAATCTGGGCCATGAAGTAACGCTTTTTGCGAGCGGAGATTCCCTGACTAGCGCGGAGCTCATTCCAGTTTGTCCCCGAGCACTTCGTCTCGGTCGTCCCCGTAGCGACCCCATGGCTATCCACGCAGCGCTTATGGAGGAAGTCGCCTGTAGGGCAAATGACTTCGACTTGATCCATGCGCATATCGATTGGCTGCACCTGCCGTTGCTAAGCAGACTTGGCGTCCCTTTTCTAACGACGTGCCATGGGCGCTTGGACTTACCGCTCTTCCCGGAGGTCATCCGTCGTTTTCCTAAAGCAGCTTTTGTGTCGATCTCGGAGAATCAGCGTATCCCGCTGCCGGAAGCAAATTGGATCGGCACCATTTATCACGGGCTGCCTCAGGGCCAATTGCGGCCCTCCTTTGAACCCGGCTCCTATCTGGCCTTCCTTGGCAGGTTGACGGCCGAAAAGGGGCCAGAGCCGGCGATACGCATTGCGAGAGCCGTTGGCATGCCGCTTCAAATTGCTGCAAAGGTACCGCGGGGCGAAACGACCTACTTCAAAGAATGTATTGAGCCACAGATTGACGGAAAGCAGGTCCGGCTTATCGGGGAAGTCAACGACCACGCCAAGCAAGGGTTTCTTGCTGCGGCCGCCGCGCTCCTATTTCCGATTGATTGGCCTGAACCGTTCGG
>NZ_JAHEAG010000182.1 GCF_018596315.1 Bradyrhizobium sp. SRL28
CTGGGTGCGCGATGCGGTTGTGGTGGCGCGCCAGGACCGGTCCGGCGACAAGCACATCGTCGGCTATGTGGTGTGTGCGCCCGAAGCTCAATCGGATGAGCTGGATGGCGCTGACCTTGCCAGCGCCTTGCGCACGCACTTAGGTGCGTGCCTGCCGGACTACATGGTGCCGTCGGCGTTCGTGCGGCTGGCGGGGCTGCCGCTGACGGTGAACGGCAAGCTCGACCGCCAGGCGCTGCCGGCGCCGGAAGATGATGCCTATGCGCATCGCGCCTATGAGCGGCCGCAAGGCGAGATCGAGACGGCGCTGGCCGAGCTCTGGGCGGAGCTTCTCGGGGTCGAGCGGGTCGGACGCCACGACCACTTCTTCGAACTCGGCGGCCACTCGCTCCTGGCGGTGCAGCTCTTGAGCCGGCTGTCGCGGGCTGTTGGCGTGGAACTGCCGCTGTCGACGCTGTTTGCCAAACCGGTGCTGGCCGAGCTGGCTCGCGCAACTTCGATCACTTTGATCGAACAAGAGTTTGATCGCCAAGAGCTTCTGAAGTTGCTCTCTCTGGACTCTAGAGAAGCTGCTCTTTCTGGAGTCTATAAATGACAGATTTGATTAGATCCGGATTGGAAGAACTGGACGCAGAAAGCCTAACTGAGCTTTTTTCACTTGCCAAAGAGAGAAGCCGGACTGGCAGCCGAGAAACTACGTTGCTACCAAAGGTCGGACGCAAAAGCGTCCTAGTACCATCGTTTGCGCAGCAGCGGCTATGGTTTTTGGCGCAGCTGGACGAGA
>NZ_JAHEAG010000183.1 GCF_018596315.1 Bradyrhizobium sp. SRL28
CGTCTGTATCTGCCAAAGGAGTGGGTGACGGACCGTACACGTCGGCGCAAAGCCGGTGTACCCAAGGAGATTACCTTCAAGACCAAGCCGGCAATTGCACTCGATCATTTGCGCTGGGCCTGTGCGGCGGGCTTGCCGCGCGGCGTGGTACTGATGGACGCCGGCTATGGCACCGACACCGCTCTGCGTGGAGATATCACCGCACTTGGCCTGAGCTATGTGGCTGGCATCCTGCCACAAACATCGGTATGGACGCCTGGAACTGGGCCGCGGCCGCCGAAGAAGTGGTCGGGGAACGGGCGACCTCCAAAGTTGCTGCGGCGTGACAGCAAGCACCGACCGATTTCGGCCAAGAAGCTTGCGATCGGCCTGCGATCACATGCTTGGCACAAGATCACGTGGCGTGAGGGTACGGCAAAACGGTTGTCCTCGCGCTTTGCCCGTGTGCGCGTCCGTCCGGCACATCGAGATTACTGGCGCGCCGAAAGCCGGCCGGAGGAATGGCTGCTGATCGAGTGGCCGGCAGGCGAGGAGGCGCCGACCAAATATTGGTTGTCAACGCTTCCGGCGAACATTGGCTTCCGTCAGTTCGTCGATATCGTCAAGCTGCGCTGGCGCATTGAGCGCGACTACCACGAACTCAAACAGGAAGTTGGCCTTGGCCACTTCGAGGGGCGAAGCTGGCGTGGCTTCCACCATCACGCAACACTGTGCATTGCCGCCTACGGATTTCTGGTCTCCGAGCGAGAAACGATTCCCCCCTCAGAAACAGCCTCCACCAAG
>NZ_JAHEAG010000184.1 GCF_018596315.1 Bradyrhizobium sp. SRL28
CCCTTGGCAGCCTCGCTGGGAATGAGCTGGCCGAGCTTCTCCGCAGCCGCAATCACCGTCGGGCCGTCGCCGGCCATCTGTGCCGACGCCATCACGAAGTGCACGTTGTGCGGATAATAGCCGAGCCTGTAGACGCCCATCGGCGCGTTGGTCTCAGTCAGGTATTTTTCATCGACCTTGGCCGCGGTCTTGTTGTCTTCCAGCGCGTCGAGATAGCGGCCGACCCGATAATAGATGTGGCTCGGCATGTGCACGAGATGGCCTGCGCCGGGAATCGCGCCGCGCAACTTGTCGGCATAGGGCTCGGCGCGCTTGGGCCGGTCCGACGCCTCGACGGCATGAATATAAAGGTGAATAGCGCCGGCATGATTCGGATTACGCGCCAGCACGCGCTCCAGCGTCGGCACGATCGGCACGCTTTGCGGCTTGGCGTTGCGGCCGCCCGGCTTCCAGTAGTCCCAGGGGCTGAGATCCATTACCGCCTCGGCATAGAGCGTGGCAATCTCGTCGTCTTCGGCAAACTGTTTTGCTGCCTTCGCCATTTCGGCCGCGTAGGCCGCGTCGAGTGGTGCGCGGGCGGCCTTGGGATCGCTGCCGTAGCGCACGGCGATGGCGCCGATCAGCGCCTGCTCGCGCGGGCTCGCTTTCCCGGCCAGCGCCTTCGCCTTCTGCGCGGCGGCATAGGCTGGCGCGGCCGCGTCCTCCGGCATCGGGAGATTGATGTTGGGACCGAGCACCAGCGCCTCGCCCCAGAAACACATGGCGCAGTCAGC
>NZ_JAHEAG010000185.1 GCF_018596315.1 Bradyrhizobium sp. SRL28
CCTGACTGCGCCATGTGTTTCTGGGGCGAGGCGCTGGTGCTCGGTCCCAACATCAATCTCCCGATGCCGGAGGACGCGGTCGCGCCAGCCTATGCCGCCGCGCAGAAGGCGAAGGCGCTGGCCGGGAAAGCGAGCCCGCGCGAGCAGGCGCTGATCGGCGCCATCGCGGTGCGCTACGGCAGCGATCCCAAGGCCGCCCGCGCACCACTCGACGCGGCCTACGCGGCCGAAATGGCGAAGGCAGCAAAACAGTTTGCCGAAGACGACGAGATTGCCACCCTCTATGCCGAGGCGGTGATGGATCTCAGCCCCTGGGACTACTGGAAGCCGGGTGGCCGCGACGCCAAGCCGCAAAGCGTGCCGATCGTGCCGACGCTGGAGCGCGTGCTGGCGCGTAATCCCAATCATGCCGGCGCTATTCACCTTTATATTCATGCCGCCGAGGCGTCGGACCGGCCCAAGCGCGCCGAGCCCTATGCCGACAAGTTGCGCGGCGCTATTCCCGGCGCAGGCCATCTCGTGCACATGCCGAGCCACATCTATTATCGGGTCGGCCGTTATCTCGACGCGCTGGAGGACAACAAGACCGCGGTCAAGGTCGATGAAAAATACCTGACCGAGACCAACGCGCCGATGGGCGTCTACAGGCTCGGCTACTATCCGCACAACGTGCACTTCGTGATGGCGTCGGCGCAGATGGCCGGCGACGGCCCGACGGTGATTGCGGCTGCGGAGAAGCTCGGCCAACTCATTCCCAGCGAGGCTGCCAAGTC
>NZ_JAHEAG010000186.1 GCF_018596315.1 Bradyrhizobium sp. SRL28
GCAACCCCGGTGCCGTCGAGATCAAGCCGCAGCGGCAGGGTGTTGATGAACAGGCCCATGGTGCGGTCGGCACCGGCGCCGCCATGCATCCGGCCGAACAGCACCGTGCCGAACACCACCTGCTCGCGGCCGCTGCTGCGCGCCACCACCTGCCCCCAGGCCAGATGGCACAGGCTGGCCAGGCTCACCCCGAGCCGCCGCGCCTGTTCGCGCAGCCGCGCGTTGAGCGCCTGCGGCAGCACCCGATGCGCCTCGCCGACGCCGCTGCCGTCGCCGTAGACCTCGCTTAGCCCGAACGGCATGGTCGGCTCGTCGATGTCGGCCAGCAGCCCCCGGAAGAACTCTTCATGCGCCTTGGCATCAACACCAAGACGCGCCTGCGCCACCAGATTGCGGAATGGCAGCGGCGCGGCCAGTTCATAGGCCCGCCCCGCCAGCACGGCCCGCACCTCGGCATGCATCACGTCCAGCGTCGTGTGATCCCCGATCAAATGATGCTGCAGCTCCAAAAGCAGCCAGCGCCCGCTGCCGGGCTCGCGCGCGGTCACAAACCGCAACAAGGGCGCCCGGCCAAGATCGATCCGCTGCCGGCGCGGATCAAACCGGCGCCGGAGCTCATCGGCGCCGGGACCATCACAGCCATCCAGCTCGACCTCGCTCACCTCCAGCGACGCACGACGCCACACCACCTGGGCCGGGCTCGACAGTCCCTCCCAGACAAAGGCCGTGCGCAGGATGTCGTGCCG
>NZ_JAHEAG010000187.1 GCF_018596315.1 Bradyrhizobium sp. SRL28
TTCCACGTGACATATTTCGCTCCTGTCGCTGCATAACCGCGGCAGCAACGTGCCATATCGGCTTGGGTTCCAGCTGATTGTCAGCCGCATCTCCTTGTTCGCTCCGGGCGGACCCGCCAGAGCCTGTTCGGGGTGTAGACGGGTGAGCGCGCAAGATTTTAATTGGCCTCACGAAAACGGCGGATCGAACGCGTGAAGACGTTTAAAGAGCGACTAGCGGAAGAGGCTCAGCGATTGCGAGGCGGCGAAGAAGCTGCCACGCGCGGCTTCAACCGCCAAAGGTCGGCCAACGAGCTTCGCAGAAAGCGGCCCCAGCTGGGGGATCAACTGGGGCCGTCGTTCTAGTGCGCCGAGGAGGGCGACTGTGACTTGCGCTTCGATGCTTTAAAAAGGTCTGTGCGCAACTCGTCCCATTCGGCGCAAGACTGTTACAGGCGTGCTTGGCTGAACACCGCTGTGGCGTTGCTTGCTGAAGCAACGTGTTTGTCGACCAAAGTCCCGCCGCTGCAGGCCAATTGCCACTTTTTCCCGTTATTGTGGAACTCCCCGTTTTGTGGAGCGTTTGCGCAAACAGGAGGAGGTGGCGAATGAATGAAGGTGCAGACTTAGCAACCGCTGGTTTGGTCATGGCATTTGCGGCCGTCTTGCTGGTCGCCTCGCACCTTTTCATTGAATCCCAATCTGCGAAGCAGCTCGTCGAAGGCTCAATCGATCTCAGAATAACAACTACCACAGTCGCCAGC
>NZ_JAHEAG010000188.1 GCF_018596315.1 Bradyrhizobium sp. SRL28
ATCCACGTGACATATTTCGCTCCTGTCGCTGAATAACTGCGGCAGCAACGTGCCATATCGGCTTGGGTTCCAGCTGATTGTCAGCCGCATCTCTTTGTTCGCTCCGGGCGGACTCGCCAGAGCCTGTTCGGGGTGTAGACGGGTGAGCGCGCAAGATTTTAATTGGCCTCACGAAAACGGCGGATCGAACGTGAAGACGTTTAAAGAGCGACTAGCGGAAGAGGCTCAGCGATTGCGAGGCGGCGAAGAAGCTGCCACGCGCGGCTTCAAACCGCCAAAGGTCGGCCAACGAGCTTCGCAAAGAAAGCGGCCCAGCTGGGGGATCAAGTGGGGCCGTCGTTCTAGTGCGCCGAGGAGGGCGACTATGACTTGCGCTTCGATGCTTTAAAAAGTCTGTGCGCAACTCGTCCCATTCGACGCAAGAATGTTACAGGCGTGCTTGGCTGAACACCGCTGTGGCGTTGCTTGCTGAGCAACGTGTTTGTCGACCAAAGTCCCGGCGCTGCAGGCCAATTGCCATTTTTTCCCGTTGCTATGGAACTCCCCGTTTTGTGGGGCGTTTGCGCAAACAGGAGGAGGTGGCGAATGAATGAAGGTGCAGAATTAGCAACCGCTGGTTTGGTCATGGCATTTGCGGCTGTCTTGCTGGTCGCCTCGCACCTTTTCATTGAATCCCAATCTGCGAAGCAGCTCGTCAAAGGCTCAATCGATCTCAGAACAACAACTAACACAGTCGCCAGT
>NZ_JAHEAG010000189.1 GCF_018596315.1 Bradyrhizobium sp. SRL28
TTGCGGCCGAGGAACTCCAGATTGCCGTCGGGCAGATAGCGCGCCAGGTCGCCGGTGCGGTACAGCCGATCGCCGTCCACAAAGGGACTGGCGATGAACCGCTCCGCCGTCAGCTCGGCACGGTTCAGATAGCCACGCGCAACCCCCGCCCCGCCTATGTAAAGCTCACCCACCGCCCCCAACGGCACAGGCTGGCCGAACCGATCAAACAAGTACAACCGAAGATCGGGGATGGGCTCTCCGATCAGATTGGCCGAGTTGGAGGTGTCAGATTGATTAAGAGGTCGATAGGTTACATGCACGGTCGCTTCCGTGATGCCGTACATGTTGATCAATTGCGGGGCGCTGTCGGAATGCCTTTCATACCACGGCTTTAGAATGGACGGCTCCAGAGCCTCCCCACCAAAAATCACATATCGAAGGCGGTTTCGAACATTGCTCTGGCATTCTACATCCATGAAAGCTTTAAAAGCCGAGGGGGTCTGATTGAGAACCGTGACGCCAGACTTGCAGACTAGCTCATGGAAGTCGGAAGCAGAACGGGCGGTATTACTCGGCACGAGTATCAAACGCCCGCCATAGCGCAGTGCGCCCCACAATTCCCACACCGAGAAGTCAAACGAGATGGAATGGAACAGGCACCATACGTCGTGTTCGGTGAAGCCATACCAGTCCTGGGTCGCCTCGAACAGACGAGCCATCTGAGCATGCTCGACCATGACGCCCTT
>NZ_JAHEAG010000019.1 GCF_018596315.1 Bradyrhizobium sp. SRL28
CGCAGAGCTCCGTCGCTCGCTGCAGTATCTGGCCGATGTTCCGGGTCTGCATCGCGATTCGGCCGAACTCGCCCAGCAAGGACTGTTGCCTCAACCGGTACGGAAGTTCCTGTCTCGTTGCCGCGGTCGACGCGACGGGAGACGTCACGGATTCCGTCCCCGCGGGGGTTGGCATGTATTCGTCCTTTCGAAATGCCGGCGGCCGGCCCGCCCTCCACTTGTAGCATGATAAGTTGCCGACCGGACGAGCGCGCTTAAGTTTGTCTTGCGGGATGGGATCGCGCGGACCTCTCTCCTAGCGTCCAGTGCCAGGCCCGGCGTTGCCGGAAGACTCCTCGATATGTTTTAATGACGGAACCTATTGTTCCGCCACCTCTTGTCCTGCCGGAGGACTGCAACGAGGCAGCCAGGGGGAATACGGCGTTGAACGATGCGGTTAAGATTCTGGTCGTCGAGGACGACCAGCTCATTCAGGCTATGGTCGAAGAAGCCCTTTCAGACGGTGGCTTTGCGTCGGCCCTGACAGCGTCCGGGGAAGAAGCAATTACGCTTCTACAGGACGACAAATCCAAATCCAAATACCGGGCGGTCGTGACCGACATCAACCTGCTGGGAAAGCTCGATGGATGGGAGGTCGGCCGCTTTGCCCGGGAGATCGATCCGACGATGCCCATCATCTACATGACCGGCACTCACGGGGAGGAATGGGCGTCCAAGGGCGTCCCTAACAGCCTGCTGCTTGCAAAGCCTTTTGCCCCTGCTCAGATCGTGACTGCTATATCCCAGCTTCTTAACGCGACCCCGCCGGTCCCGCCCGCAGATTAGCGAGCCGGGCCTCATGGCGAAAAAGCTGAAGATCCTGTCAAACCTCGCTGGGCTTCTTCGACCAGGCCATCGCGGCCGAGCGGGCCGCATTGGGAAAGCGCTCGCAACCCGAGAACCCCGTTGGGAGAAGCAGAAGAACAAGCTGGACCTCGCCGTGCGCCGGGCCCGCAAAGAGTTCACAGCGAAGGGGAGCGCCGTCAAGGCGCCCCTGCCCGCGCGGCCGTAGCGCACCGGCCGGGCGATCCAAATCAGGGCAAAAAATTTTTGACCCCCCCTTGAAACCAAAAACGGGTTTTGTAATTTCTAAGTCGCCACCGCAGGGTGGCTCTCGGGTGCCTGATGGGCCCAGGAAATCCAGACGGGCACCGGTCGTGTCCGGTGCCGCTATTAACCATTTTGCTCCTAGGAGGATCTGGCTATGCGCACTTATGACTTCGCTCCCCTCTTCCGGTCGACCATCGGTTTCGATCGTCTATTTGACCTCGCCGAGACCGCCCAGCGCGGTGCCGAGGAAAGCTATCCGCCCTATAACATCGAACGGCTGGCCGAAGACCGTTACCAGATCACGCTGGCGGTCGCGGGTTTCTCGCCGGATGAAATCTCGATCACTGCAGAGCAGAACGTCGTCACCATCGAAGGCAGCAAGACCGAGAAAGCCGAGCGCGAGTTCCTTTACAGGGGTATCTCGACCCGGCACTTCAAACGGCAGTTCAATTTGGCCGACTACGTCCAGGTCAAGAACGCGTCCTTCGACAACGGTCTGCTGAAGATCGAACTGGTCCGGGAGATTCCCGAGGCCATGAAGCCGCGGCGGATCACCATCAACGGCGCGGCGCCGGCCAACGTGCACCAGATCGAGTCAAAGGCGGCTTGAGCAAACCACGGATCGCGGCGGCCCAGACTTCGGGCTGCCGCTCCAACTCGTCTTCGAATGGAGGAAACCATGCGGCCGACGACCGCCATTGACGACAACGTCTTCGACTTCCAAGCGCTCCTTCACCCCGGTACCGTCTTCGAGCACCCCAAGGACGTGGTCATGCATCCGTCCCTGACGCTGGCCGAAAAGCGGGCAATCCTCGCCTCCTGGGCATCGGACGCTTCGGCGATCGCCTCTTGTCCTACGCTACGCGCTCCGCAAGGCCTGAAGATGCCGGTCAGCATCGACGCCATCCTCGAGGCCTTGTGCGAACTCGATGGCGGCCCACGGAACCCGCCCGGCGGAAAGCCGCAGCGCCGGTTTTCCACGGCGCGCGCGCAGGCCGCCTGAAGGTACAGGATCGAATTCGTCTACCCGGCAGGTGCACGCTGGCGACTGAACGGCAATCAGAACCCATCCCTTCCAACCGGTAGGAGATGCGCTATCTCCTCGGCAAGTTGCGCTTGCGTGTAGGGTTTTGCGAGGCGTGCGACGTCTACCACTTCACTTCCTTCCAGCTCAGCGAACCCCGTCGCGAGCAAGATCGGAAGTCGAGGATATTGGCGGCGCACTTCTCGGGCCAGTTCGATTCCTGTCATCCCTGGCATCGCGTGGTCGGTTATCAAAAGATCAGCAGCCAGTCCACCTTCAAGAAGCCGCAACGCCTCTTTGGCGGAGTGCGCTTCAACCACCTGATGTCCGAGGTCTTCCAGTAGATCGACAGTACTGCCGGCGATCAGAAGATCGTCATCCACAAAGAGAATCTTCGCTGGTCCTGAGGCTTGAGTGACGATGTTTCGCGCCTGTCCGGAAGGGAGCGCCGTTTCACTGGCAACGGGAAGCCAAAGTCTGGCGGTTGTTCCGCTCGAGGGGGCGCTTTCGAGGCTCAGGGCACCGCCGGATTGTTGCGCGAGGCCGAACACCATGGACAAACCCAAACCCGTGCCTTTGCCCACTCCCTTCGTTGAGAAGAATGGTTCTACCGCCCTGGCCAGCGTTTCTGCGTCCATTCCTTCTCCAGTATCTCGCACCGAGAGCACCACATATCGGCCCGGCTGGACACCCAGCTGATCGTCGACGTCGACAATTTGCTCGGACAGCCCGACCGTGAGGACGCCGCCCGTAATCATCGCGTCCCGGGCATTCACGGCGAGGTTGAGCAGAGCCATTTCGAGCTGGTTCGGGTCGACGTCGACGACCGGCATATTGCCTTCGGCGTGAAGCTCGATCCGAACCATCGGACCCACCGAACGATCTATGAGGCCTATCATGTCTTCCACAAGGCTTCGGACATCGGTGGCTTGCGCCTTCAGTTCCTGCTTGCGCGCAAAGGCGAGTAGTCTTTGCGTCAAAGCGGCGCCACGGCGGGCGCCTTCCATAGCGCCATCCAGGAGCCTGTGAAGTCGCGCATCTTCACTTAGTTTTTTGGAAAGCAGGTCGAGATTGCCGATGACAGCCATAAGCAAGTTATTGAAATCGTGGGCTACCCCACCGACAAGCTGGCCCAATGCCTCGATTTTCTGTGCCTGCAGCAACGCTGCCTGGGCTCGTTCGCGACCCGCAATTTCTTCTCGGAGTTGACTGTTCGCCCGCTCAAGGTCGGCCGTTCTCTCCGTCACCAATCGCTCCAGTTCTGCAGCGGCGCCGCGCTGGGCTTCAAGGTACGCACGAGTTTGATACTGTCGTCTTCGAGCGCGCTCCGCGGAAAGTATCGTGGCCTGAAGCGTGATGGCCTGCAACGGGCGCTCGAGAAAGCCCACGTTACGCAGGCGAATGACCAACTCGCGCCTGAACGCGGCAAACTTGCCACCTTCGTTGTGGTTAGTCAGCACGACAAAGGGTTGATCGGACCACGGTGGCTGACGGCCCACCCATTCCTCCAAAACGCCGGCATTATTCCCGTAGAGCGCCTCCTCCGCTACAACCACGACTTCGACGACCCACTCGAGATACTCAATCAGTTCCTGAAGAGTGTTGCAGACCACCGGACGTAAGCCGGCCCTTTCGATCAACGTGGCGACGGTTGCGGCGTCACGTCCCACTGGCATCAGGACCAAAACCACCCCTCTGGGCGTTTCAGCCCTGACCATTGGTGTCCCGAGACATCAGAGGCGCCTCTTCTCCTTTGTACACCGGCGTTCCGCCGAAAATTCCGCTAAAACCCTTGAGCGGGGGGCCGACGGTGATGCCTTGATGGCTTAGCTTGAATTCACGGATCGTATGTTCGTGATTGCCGCTTCGTTTCTTCACGACGGACAGTGCGCGCCTCACGCTGCCGTCGAACTCGAAATACCGCAGCATCAGCACACCATCGGCGAGATAACTAATATCAAGCGGCGTATCCATCGGCCCAACGAGACCATGCTGCGCAAGTACCAGGATGGTTAAGACGCCACGCTGACTGAGATAGCTCAGTAGCTCGTGCATCTGAAGAATCAAAAACCGTTCGTCCGGCATAGCATTGAGATAGCCGTTGAGGCTGTCGATAATCACGACCTGGGCAGTATCCTTTTCAACACTGCCTCGCACGGTGTCGGCGAACTCACCCGGGGCCATTTCAGCAGGATCGATTTGCTGAATGTTGATCAACCCATTTGCCAAACCCTGTTCGAGCGGGAGTCCCAGCGTCTCGGCGCGCGCCCTCATGGTCCCACGCCCCTCATCGAAGGCAAAAATCACGGAGCGTTCGTTCCGAGACGCGGCCGCAATCGCGTAGGTAAGTGCTAGGGATGATTTTCCGACGCCCGCCGCGCCGATCAGGAGTGCATTTGTTCCGCGCTCAAAGCCACCGCCTAGCAGCGCGTCCAGCTCAGGATTTCCGCTTAGGACGAGGTCGGTGTCGAAATCTTTATGATGCTCGGCTGCAACGAGTCGGGGGTAAACGTTGAGACCCCCATGCCTGATAGTAAAGTCGTGAAATCCGCCCTTGAAATCGATGCCACGCATCTTCACGACACGAAGGCGTCGCCGCTGCGCACCGTAGTCAATCGCCAGCTGCTCAAGCAGAACGACGCCATGAGCGATCGAGTGCAGTTGCAGATCGTTCTGCTGTGATGAAAGGTCGTCGAGCAAAACCACGGTAGACTTGCGACCTGAAAAGAAGTGTTTCAGCGCGAGAATCTGACGACGGTATCTAAGCGGACTTTGTGCCAGCAGCCGAAGCTCCGACAGGCTGTCGAGCACAATGCGGGCCGGGGCCAACGCCTCAACCCGATCGAAGATCATTTGCGTGGTTTCGTTGAGCTCCATATCTGCAGGATGCAGCACCGTGAGTTCTTGGCTTGGATCCAGAGTGGTCTCAGGCGGGATTAGTTCAAAGATCGTGATGCCGTTGAGTGACCACCCATGACGCTTCGCGACCAGACGCAGTTCTCGCTCGGTCTCCGATAGCGTGACGTAAAGTGTCGGTTCGCCGGCGCGAACTCCTTCAAGCAGAAATTCCAAAGCCAGGGTCGTCTTGCCCGAACCGGGTTGCCCTTCGAATAGATACATCCTCTCGGGATCGATGCCGCCCCCGAGTATGTCGTCTAAACCGGCATTTCCAGTGGAAATCCTCGGAAGCTCATCCTCGTCGAGCAACTGCTTATCATCATCCATGTCAAATCCCCGTTCCGCCGCAGGCGAACCCTCAACATCGATGTAGGGAAACTTTTACCCCCGGGGCTCGGTTCCCGGCGTGAGCCTGCTCGAACGAGTTTGACGGGGCGGGAAGCCCCTTGAGGGCCTGACATGCCCGCGTTCTTTCGATGAGCATTCCATCCACTGCAGGCAAACAACGGCGCATTCATCTCAATCTGAGATGCGGGATGTTGAAATATGGAACCAAGGCGCGTTTTGCTACGTTGGGTCTGTTTGGGAGCGCTCGACCCGTTGGATAAACCACAATCAAAGCTCGACGGGGTCGCCGATGCACGGCGGCTTCAACTGCTGATAGATGCCATCGTGGATTACGCAATCTACATGATCGATGTAGATGGCACTGTGCGTAGCTGGAATTCCGGTGCCGCGCGACTGAAGGGCTATTCGGCCGACGAGATTATCGGCAAGTCATTCTCATCGTTTTACTCGCCCGGGGATCGGGCGAAAAAGCTTCCTCAAACCGCGTTGAGGATTGCAGCCGAAACCGGCCGTTTCAGCTCTGAGGGTTGGCGCGTCCGCAAAGACGGGAGCCGCTTTTGGGCGTTAGTTGTCATCGATGCGATTCGCGACGAGCAAGGTCAGGTGATCGGCTTTGCAAAGGTCACACGTGACATCACAGAACGTCAGCAGGCCCACAACGAACTTTTGGAGAGCGAGCGACGATACCGTCGATTGATCGAGGCTGTCGTCGATTATGCGATTTTTCAGCTCGACCCTGCCGGCAATGTAACTACTTGGAATCCGGGTGCACAGCGCATCAAAGGCTACGATCCGGGCGAAATTATCGGTCGGCACTTCAGCCAGTTTTACACGCCTGAAGATATTCAACTTGGTGTGCCTAAAATCGCACTTGCTGAGGCGGCCGAACAAGGACGCTTCGAGGCTGAAGGCTGGAGAATGCGAAAGGACGGCAGTCGCTTTTGGGCGTCAGTTGTCATCGATCGCATCACAGATGAGGCTGGCGAACTCGTCGGCTTTGCAAAAGTAACTCGCGACGTAACGGAGCGAAGGCAGGCACAGGAAGAACTTCAGCGCGTTCAACTGCAGTTAGCTGCATCTCAGAAGCTCGAAGCGGTTGGTCAGCTCAGCGGCGGGATTGCGCACGATTTCAATAATCTCCTGATGATCGTGCTCGGCAACCTTGAGACCGCAGAGCGGAACAGCCGCGGCTTGGCTGACAGCATGAATCTTCAGCGGGCGCTGGCCAATGCCAAGCGGGGCGCACAACGGGCAGCAGCGCTGACTAGCCGCCTGCTCGCGTTCTCCCGTCGGCAAGCGCTGAATCCGCAGCCTATCAATCTGAATAATTTCCTGAATGGTTTGCAAGAGTTTCTGCAACGTACCCTCGGCGAACGCATCGAAGTTCAGACCGTCGGAAGTGCGGGTCTCTGGTCGATCGAGGCCGACACCAACCACCTCGAATCCGCCATTATAAATCTCGGCATCAACGCACGCGATGCAATGCCCGATGGTGGGAAACTGACCGTCGAAGCGGTGAACGTATTAGCTGACGAGGACTATTGCCGCGTAAATCCCGAGCTTTCTCCAGGTCAGTATGTAATCGTTTGCGTGACGGACACGGGTACCGGAATGAGCGCGGACGTCCTTAATCATGCTTTCGAACCCTTTTTTACGACGAAGGATCCCGGGCAAGGCACGGGCCTCGGTCTAAGCCAAGTCTACGGTTTCGTAAAGCAGTCTGGCGGGCATGTGAAGATCTACAGCGAAGTCGGCCAAGGTACCAGCATCAGAATGTATTTCCCCCGGTACCATGGGGATGCTCGACCGGCCGATAGTGATGCAGAGGAGATTCGCCCGGAAGGCGAGAAACTTGAGACGATACTCGTCGTCGAAGATGATGCGGACCTGCGTGCATATGTTTCCGAACTGCTGCGAGACTTGAACTATCGGGTCGTTGTGGCTTCCAGCGCCCAAGCTGCCTTGACCATTCTCCTGCAGGAAGAGCCAAAGGTCGATCTCTTATTGACGGACGTCGTTATGCCTGGAATCAACGGACGGGAGCTTGGTCGGCGCGCACAACAGATCCGCCCCGGCATCAAGATCCTGTATATGACAGGTTACTCGCGAAATGCCGTGGTCCACCAAGGACGCCTGGACGAGGGAGTCGAGTTATTAGAGAAGCCTGTCTCTCAGGCAAAACTCGCCTTGCGCGTGCGCGAAATGTTGGACTGGTTCAGACCATAGTCATGAATCGAGCCCGACACGCAGCGGGCACGACACATTCCCGGCCCGTTTCGTTTGTTGACCTTAGTTTTACCGTACATGATTGGAACGCCGAGGATCATTCTCGGTGCGATGGCCTCGCGCAGACGTGTCTTTCCTTCCGACACGGCCCAACTGCGAGTGAGGAACTCCGTCAGTGGCAGCCTCACTTTGTCAATTTGCAAGCTTCCCCGGGCTTGAGATGGAGTTTATCCAGCGAGGCCTGTTGCTCTTGCGTAACGCGATCAGTCACGAGTTCCGCAGTCCAACCCTCCGGGACGGCTGCAAGCACCAATGTCAGCGCTTGACTTGGTTTGGCTGCCGCGACCCAAAGCTCCTTCCTTGGTCGTCCTCCAGACCAATCGCGGATCAACGCCCTCGGCGAATAGTGTTGCTTGAGGGCCTCACCGCCACTCAGCCGGCAGGTGTGCGAACCCTTGAAGCTTTCAAAAGTCGTTTGAAGGAAAGGGGCGTCCAAAACATCGAGATTTTTATCGAATTTCTTGAGCTTGGAAGATTTCCCGGCCAGGCCCACGAGACCCGAACAGCGCACTACCTCAAGGAAAAATACTCCGAAAATCCGCCGGACCTAGTGATTCCGATCAGTCGTGGTGCACTGGCCTTCTCGCTGCAATATCGGAGCACGGTCGCCGCCGACACGCCCATCGTCTATTGCTGCACAGCGGCGTCTTCTGTGACCGCCATGAACGTTCCACGAAACGTGCCCGGTGTCGTTACTGAATACAATTGGCTCCAAACACTCGCGCTTGCCGAGCGCCTTCAACCAGAAGCGCGCAACCTGGTCGTGATTTCGGGGGCGTCCGATTTTGATCGGGCCTGGCAAGAGGACGCGCGCCATCAGATCGAGGGGCGTTCAAAAAGATTTAACACGAACTACATGGCTGGCCTTCCCTATGAAGATTTACTACGGGAAGTTTCGCAATTGCCGCGCGACACCATCGTGTTGCTGGTCCCCGTTTTCGTGGATGGGTCAGGCCGACCGCGCATGCCGCCAGAGGTCGCTGCGGACGTTGCGCGGGTCTCGTCCGCCCCCGGTTATGCGCCAGCCGCTACTTTTTTTGGTCATGGAATCGTCGGCGGATATATGGATAGCTTTGAAGCGCACGGTACTGCTGCGGCTGACCTGGCTCTCGAAATTCTTTCCGGAAGAGATCCGACCACGCTCCCTGCTCAAACCAAACCAACTCACACTTACCAAATCGACGCACGGCAGCTCGCACGTTGGCAACTCTCGGAAGGCAACCTTCCGCCGGGATCAGTCGTTCTGCTCGCCGAACCAACGCTGTGGGAGCGCCATCGCACCCTTGTGATCGCGGTCATTGTAGGATTCGCACTACAGAGCGCTGTCGTCACGTTCCTCCTGATTCAAATGCGCAAGCGCCGGCAAGCCGAACTCTCCTTGAAGGAGAGCGAAGATCGACTGGCATTCGCGGCGGCTGCTGCAAACATTGGCATCTGGCGCTTGGACGTCGCAACCAACGAGTTCTGGTCAACGGAGTACTGCCGGTCAATCCTCGGCCTTGCGGACCAGAAACCTCTCAACCTCGACAGGGTGCTCAGCGCCGTTCATCCGGAAGATCGTCATAGCCTGGCCGAGACGTTGACGTCTGCTGCGGACGATGGACTGGTCATCGACAATGAATTTCGTGTCGCTGCTCCGGGGCAAGAGGTGCGCTGGCTTCTTGCACGCGGGCATTCCTTGTTCAACAACGGCGGAGATCCGGTCGGGATCAGCGGTATTTTCGCAGATATTTCGGCCCGAAAGGCTGCTGAAGCGGAGGCCGATCTTCAACGCAAGGAAGTTTCACACCTCATGAGAGTTTCTGTTCTTGGCCAACTGTCGGGTGCGATCGCCCACGAATTGAATCAGCCGCTGACAGCGATCCTGGCCTATGCGCAGGCCGCGCGAAAAATGATTGCCCGCAACAACTCCGATTTGGGCAAAATCACGGAAGTGCTTGACGACATCGTCGCGGAGGATAAACGCGCCAGCGAGGTAATCCGACGTCTGCACGGGTTGTTGCGAAAGGGTGAGAGCAAGACCGAATCGATCAACCTCAACGATCTGGTCGACTCGACGCTCCGGCTCCTGCGCAGCGAATTGATAGATCGGAGGATCAAGGTCGACGTCACCCTCGAGCACAATTTGCCTCGAACGTCGGGCGATCCCGTGCAGCTGCAACAGGTTCTGCTCAACCTCTTGATGAATGGCATGGATGCAATGAACGCAGCCTCACTTTCGCAACGGGTCCTTACCGTGGGAACGCGCTCCTCCGGCACAGGCACCATAGAAGCCTTCATTTCCGATCGGGGCCAAGGAATTGCGCCCGAAGAACACAGCCGGATTTTCCAGCCGTTCTTTACGACCAAGCATCAGGGGCTCGGCCTCGGTCTCGCGATTTGTTCCACTATCGTGAAGACGCACGGAGGCAAGCTTGGCATCGACAATAATGCGGACGGTGGCGCGACTGCATCATTTGCGCTGCCAGTGGTGGTTGAGATGGCTCCAGCGTCATGATCGAGAGCCAGTTGACGGTCTTCCTCGTAGACGACGATCCGGGTGTGCTGAAGGCTCTCGCAGTGTTGCTAACCGAGTCCGGCTTTGATGTGCGAGCTTTTTCCACGCCGCACGAGTTTCTTTCCCAACACGACCCGTCAGTGCCGGGATGCGCTGTACTCGATGTCGCGATGCCCGGTCTCGATGGCCTTGAGTTGCAGGCTTCTCTTGCGACCGGCAAATTAGATAGACCAGTAATCTTTATTACCGGGGTCGGAGATGTGCCAACCTCCGTTCGTGCCATGAAGGCGGGCGCAAT
This sequence comes from Bradyrhizobium sp. SRL28, assembly GCF_018596315.1. Classification (GTDB taxonomy): domain Bacteria; phylum Pseudomonadota; class Alphaproteobacteria; order Rhizobiales; family Xanthobacteraceae; genus Bradyrhizobium. The sequence goes on from NZ_JAHEAG010000019.1 coordinate 10,441, forward strand.
CGATTTTCTCACGAAGCCGGTGAGTGACGATGAACTCTTGGCTGCGATCGCTCGGGCTACGGAAAAAGATGCTGAGTCAAGGACGCGGCATAAGGAGCTGCAATCGATCAACGAGCGACTGGCAAAGCTGACGCCGCGCGAACGCGAGGTGCTCACCCACGTCATCGCCGGTCGGCTCAACAAACAAATCGCCCATGATCTCGGGCTGGTCCTTAACACGGTCAAGATCCATCGTGGTCGGGTCATGGAAAAAATGGGAGTAAAATCAGTAGCGGAGCTTGTCAGGCATGCTGAACTGGCCGGCGTTCGGGCTGCCAAGTGTCCGTCCGGTCCTTGAGTTTTTCAGCCAGATTGATCCTTGGGCCAACTCGACAAGTCCTATCCCAAGGGGAACTGTCGCGCATGTCCAGCCAGCACGCCCGCGTGGCCATTGTGGATGACGACGCTTCCGTTCGGAAGGCGCTGTCCCTGTTGCTGGATGTCTATTCGTATGAAGTCGAAACATACGGATCTGCAGCGGAATTTCTGCAGTCGCTGCGTAAAGGGGTTCCTCAATGCCTGATTGTCGATCTTCAAATGCCGGAAATGACCGGGCTTGAACTTCAGCATCGCCTTGCCTGCGACGGCTTCAACATACCGACGATCGTGATTACGGGCCACGATGAAGTCGCCGCGCAGGAGCGGTGCCGGTCAGCCGGAGCAAAGGCATATCTGCACAAGCCGATCCAGGAGGACACGCTGATTGCAGCCATCGGAGCAGCAACGGCCTAATAGAGGTGTCCTCTGAAGGCGGTAATCGATGCGCGCGTGAGCCATTTCTTGAACGAGCCCACCTTCGAAGATGTCCGCTGATGCTGTGGACTGCTCTTCCACGGGAACGTGAGTGCCACCGATTTGGGGCTGAGTTTGACCAACCGCCGCTTTCGGTTGCAAAAAAGGTGATCCACGCTATCGAGCGGAAGCCTGGGAAGTCTGTCGATCCTAAAACCGAGCCCTACGGTCCGCATTAAGGCGTGACAAAAAGCTCGTTGCTCATGTGAGCGGAAGTATGGGCCAGGATATGGGCTGCCAAATAGCTACCTTCACGAAGCGCTGAAAATTAATGACTTTTCGGCCTCTATGGCGGAGAGAGTGTCAGTCAATCCTCATTGAAAGATCAAGCATTTTCGACCTTCCTCGGCCAAAACCCACCGTTTGAGCTACCGCCGGAAAACGAGATCGCGTCTTCGACAAGAGCCTATCGCGTCCAATGGATTGTCATCGACAACAACGCCACTAAGCGACCAGCGAAAGGCAAATTGCCGTCGCACCGCTCAGCCTGATCGCCGTCAGTAGCAATCTGGGTCGCGCCGAGACGCTGCCGCTGGTGGTTCCTTAGCCCGATATCACCGAAGTCAGACCGCCATCGACGGCAAGGATCTGACCAGTGATGTGCTTGCCGGCGTCGCTGGCGAAGAGAACCGCGGCGCCTTTCAGATCGTCCTCGTCGCCGATGCGGCGCAGCGGCGCGCCGGCGGCGAGCTTTTCGACCCCGACAGCTTCGATCGTGCCCTTCGTCATCCTCGACGGAAAGAAGCCGGGCGCCAGAGCATTGGCCGTAATTCCGTAGCGTCCCCAACTACCCGCCAGGGCCCGCGTGAAATTGACCACGGCGCCCTTGCTCGTATTGTAGGCAACCATCTGCATATCTCCCGAACTTCCGAACAGGCCCGCGATCGAAGCAAGGTTGATAATGCGGCCATACTTGTTGGGAATCATCGAGTGTTTTGCAACCTGTTGGCTGAGCAGGAACAGCGAGCGGATATTCAGATTCATCACCTTGTCCCACGCTTCGATCGGGTGATCTTCGGTCGGCGCGCCCCAGGTGGCGCCGGCGTTATTCACCAGAATGTCCACCCGGCCGAGCTTCCTGATCGCTTCGTCAGTGAGCCGCTTGACGTCTTCGTCCCTGGAGTTATCCGCTGCGATCCACTCCGCCTTGATACCGAGACCGGCAAGATGCGCCTGGGCATTTTCCAGGTCCGGCGCCTTGCGAGACGAAATCAAGACACGAGCCCCTTGCTCGCCTAACGCCTCGGCTATCTGCAGCCCAAGGCCGCGGGAGCCGCCTGTAACAAGGGCGTTCTTGCCGGTGAGATCGAATGCCTTCTTGATGCTTCCCATAGTCAGATCCTCTTTGTGGGCGAAGTTCTGCCGAGCGGTTATGTGGACCGCGGGATCTCTATTTCCCGCGGAATACTGCCGAGCGACGTTCCACGAAAGACTGGATACCTTCTTTCATGTCTTCGCTGCTGAAGACGCGATCCTTGATCTTGGGAATGTAATCGATCGCTGCTGCCTCGCCGGCCTCGATATATTTCAATGCGGCTTCCTTGGTCACCTGAATGCCGATCGGCGCGTTCTTGGCGATGAGTTGTGCGATTTCCATCGCGCGGGCAATCTGTTGGCCGGAAGCGACGACTTCCTGAACAAATCCGATCTTGTAAGCCCGCGCTGCGCCGAACTCGTCGCACAGGAACAAATGATACATCGCATCTCCCCAGCCGGCGCGCGTCAAATACCGAAAGTGGGCGCCTCCAAGCGGCGCGATCCCGCGCTTGGATTCCATCTGGCAGAAGCGGGCGTCGTCGGCCGCCACGACGATGTCGCCAGCCAGCATCATTTCGATGCCGATCGTGAAGCAGATCCCCTGCACTGCCGTCACAATCGGCTTGCGGCAACGGCTTTTCAGCGCGAACGCATCGATGTTGCCAGGCTTGATCACGGTATTCTCAGCCTTGGGCCCAAAGAATTTCGGCATATCCAGTCCGGCCGTGAAATCCGGGCCTTCGGCGCAGAGCACGCCGACCCAGTAATCGTCCGTTCGGTCGAGAAGCGTCATCGCATCCGACATCTGCGCCATCATCTGCGGACTGAAGGAGTTCTTCTTCGCCACGTTGTCGATGATGATCTTGAAGACGTGCCCATGCACCTCGGTGCGGATCTGCCCGACTTGGGCCTTAGTGTCGTTCATTGCTGGTCTCCGAATTGCTTCCAGGTGACTGCGCAACCACACGCAGGCTTTTCCGGGTCGACTGGAGTGCCGCCGATTATTCCTTGCCAACCAGCTTGGAACGGTCGCCAAAGCACCGGCTACAAAGCATTTGGATAGCCTTTCATCGCTCAGCTCAGCGCCGCGAACGCGGTCCGTTCGAAAGCCATCAGTTCTTCCGTCCGGCCGTCACCTACCTTCAGTAGCCACTGCGGATCCTGAAGCAACGCCCGGCCCACCGCGACGAGATCGAACTCCTCGCGATCGAGGCGGCGGATCAACTCGTCGAGGGATGCCGGACGGGAGCTTTCTCCACCGTATGCGGCAATGAATTCGCCCGTCAGACCGACCGATCCGACTGAAATCGTCGGTACGCCCGTCATTTTCTTCGCCCATCCGGCGAAATTCAAATCGGAGCCATCGAATTCCGGCTCCCAGAAGCGCCGTTGTGAGCAATGCAAAATGTCGACTCCCGCGTCGACCAGAGGTTTGAGCCAGACTTCCAATGCGCGAGGCGTATCGGCCAGCTTCACTTCGTAGTCCTGCTGCTTCCATTGGCTGATCCGGAGCAATATCGGAAAATCCGTTCCGACCGACTTGCGCACCGCGTGGACGATATCAGCAGCAAACCGGGCCCGGCCGGGCAGGTCCTTGCCTCCGTAGCTATCCTCTCGGCGATTGGTACCTTCCCAGAAGAATTGATCGATCAGATAGCCGTGCGCGCCGTGCAATTCGACAGCATCGAATCCCAAACGCTTCGCCGCAAGCGCCGCATCGGCAAATGCGCGAATGGCGTCTGCGATGTCCTCTTCGCTCATCGGCTCGCCGAACTTCTTCTCCGGTCGCGACAGGCCGGACGGACTGTCGTAGGCACCGGGAGGAGACCAATTCTGGGCGCGCGTGCGGACGGCTCCGACATGCCATAGCTGCGGTGCCATCAGGCCACCCGCGGCGTGCACCTCGTCGACCACACGCCGCCACCCCGCCAGTTCCTTATCGCCATGAAAGCGAGGAACATTCGGATCGTTCAGGGATGCCGGACGATCCACGCCCGTCCCCTCCGATATGATGAACCCGACCGCGCCTTCGGCACGGCGGCGATAGTACCGCGCAACGTCTTCAGTTGGAATTCCGCCGGGAGAGAATGAGCGCGTCATCGGCGCCATCACGACCCGGTTCGGCAGGTTCAACCCCTTTAGCTTGAAAGGCCGGAAAAGTACGTCGCTGGACATTCGTGCTCCACGGTTCACTCGGTAGCTTTGCGGGCTCAGATTACGCGGATTGCATCTTCAGAGGGCAAATTCACTTTTCCTCGGCGGTGAGCACGTTCCCGAACTGCTCCCACGAACTGCCGGTCCAACGCTGCAATTGAAGCTGCCTGTACGCCATACTGCTTTCCGGGCCCGTGTTGATCGTAACACCCGGTATGAGAGTGGGTAGCGACAGCCCGCGTATGTTCCGCGATTGCTTGACGATATTCTCGCGCGAGAGATCGTCACCGCACTGCTTGAGCACCTGCTCCAGGATGTCCCTGCTGCGTACCGAACAGATAATTGGCGTCGCCGATGTCGGCGCCCGGCAGGTATTTCGCGAAATGGTCACGGTACCATTTGATGCCAGGGTCGTCGGCCCACTTCTTGTCGTTTGGATCCTTGGTAATCGTTGCCGCGACGATGCCCACGGCCTTTTCCGGTCCCGCGGGAACGATGGTTGAAGAGACTGAACTCGAAACGAAATTGATCAGGAACAGAGGCTTCCAACCGACCTCATCGGCCTTCTTGATAGCCTGAGCCGCGAACTTCGGCGTGCCGGCAACCAGGAACGCCTCTGCGCCGGACGATTTCAACTTCACCACATGGGAATCGATCGTCGGCTCGGTCACTTCATAGGAGGACGATACAACTTTCTTGTCGAAGTCGTCTTTCAGGTAGCCTTTGAATGCGTTGACGAAGTCCTTACCCAGATCGTCGTTCTGATACAGGATCGCAATCTTTGCGTCCGGCCGGGCCTGGGTGATGTATTTCGCGTAGATCCGCCCTTCCGTGTCATAGCTCGGCAACCCAGTGGTGGTCATCGGAAATTCCACGAAGTTCGTGAATTTGGTGACGCCGCTTACCACAAACAGATGTGGCACTTTCTTCGCGTTGACGTACTTGATGGTGGCGCCGATGCCGGGTGTACCGAGCGGGCCGAACAGGAAGGCCACTTCATCGCTTTCGACGAGCTTCCTGGTCTGCTCCACCGTCTTGGGAGGACTGTAAGCATCGTCGTAGGTGATGAGATTGATCTTGCGGCCGTTGATGCCGCCGCGCTCGTTGATCGAATTGATGTAGGCGATCAGACCCTTCCCGGTATTGCTGAGCGGCGACGCGGGACCGCTAAACGGGAACGTAGCCCCCACCTTCACTTCGGCGCTCGTGATGCCGGGCGTTTCCGCACGCGCCTGCGCGCCGACGATCGTCACGCCGATCGCGGCTGCTAATATAGACTTCCTGAACATCGACCTCTCCCTTGTGCGGCGACAGGTTGCGTCGCTCATCAATCGTTGAATTTCCGTACGGCCTCGGCGACCGGCTCCCGGTGTAGCTTCGTCCCCATCCCTTGCAGTGCGGCACTCAGCCCGCTGCTGCGGCATCGGATGTCTTTCCCGTCGTCCGTTCGATCGCCATCTCTCGCAGCTTGTGTTTGAGTATCTTGCCGGTGGAGGCTGACGGCAGAGCGTCGAGCACGATCAATTCAGTCGGGCGCTTGTACGAAGTGAGCTGTTGGGCTGAGTACGCCTTCAGGTCTTCGGCGCTGACACTGGCGCCGGGGAGAAGCTGCACGAACGCGACGACCTCTTCGTTGCCATCAACCGGCCGTCCCACCACCGCTGACTGGACGACTTGGTCGTGCGCATTCAGCACCGCCTCCACCTCGGCGGGATAAACGTTGAAGCCGGAGCGGATGATGAGTTCCTTGGTGCGGCCAGCGATGTAGAGATGGCCCTCGCCGTTCACCCGAGCTAGATCCCCTGTGTTGAACCATCCTTGGTCGTCGATCGCCGCGGCCGTCTGCTCGGGAGAGCGATAGTAACCGAGCATCACATTGGGGCCTCGGACGTGCAACTCGCCCACTTCGCCGGTCGCCACCTTCTTGCCCTGCCTGTCCACGATCCGGTGCTCAATACCGGGAAGAAAGGGGCCAACCGACTCGTCTGAGACAGGACGTTCTGATCGGACACCCGACAGGCCCGGCGAACATTCGGTTATGCCGTAATTGTTCAATAGCGGGATTCCGAATTCGTCCTCGATCCTCTTCTTCAGGTCGAGGTCGAGCGGAGCGCCGGCGACGGCCGTGATCCGCAGCTTGCCTCGCTCGAGTCGTTGGATGCCCTTGACCGCCTTGTGTTCGAGCAGCCGCTGATATGTGGCGGGAACACCGAACAGGCTCGTGATCCCCTCCTCGGCTATGGCGTGGGCCAGCGCGGCGGGATCGGCCTTGGCCACAACATACAATGTGCCGCCGTGCATCAGCGTGGCGATCAGCAGGATCGAATACCCGACGATGTGGGACATCGGCAGCACGCCGTAGATGCGGTCCGCCGGACCGCTTTGGCGAAGAATTCCCGAAGTCTTTGCGGTAAAGAGCAGGTTGCGGTGGCTCAGCATGACCCCCTTCGGAGCACCGGTCGTGCCCGAGGTGTACAGGAGGCCCGCGACCTGGCGGGCGCCATCCTTCTCGACGGGCTCCGCTTGCGCATCCGCATTGAGTGGACCAATACCGATTCCACCGAACGGTCCCACAGCGTCTATATTGGCGCCGACGCGGCTGGCGTGATCGGACGCTTCCTTCGAAAGCGCCGAGTTGAACAGCACACGCCTGGCGCCGCTGTGCGTCCCGATCAGGTCGATCTCCCTGGCTGAGAGGCGGGGATTAACCGCAATACCCCAGGCATCGAGCTTGCTCGCCGCGAGCAGCATCGCCCCCAGGGCCACGCTGTTCTCGCTTGCAATCATCACGCGATCGCCGGGCCTGATCCCCAAATTGGAAAGATCCTTCGCTACGGCGTCGACAGCTTCCGAGAACTGCCGGTAGCTCCACGAACGTCCCCCTTCCACGAACGCCGGATGATCCGGGATGTCCCGCACGAAGGGCGCATAGACCTCGTGTACCCTGGATGGCAGGCCGTCCAGCAGTTCGGCCGCGGTGATATCGTCCACGCTCCTCATGCCACCCTCCTCGCGCCTTGTCTTCGGGAGCGCTGCGCGGCCGCCTTCAAACCGGGAGGTCCGCCCCTTCAGGCGAAGTAAATAGTTCTAAAATAGAACTGTCAAGCCGGATGACCATCCATCGGTACTGACGGATACGGCGACGTCGGTCGTACGTCCATAATTCCTATTTGGAATTCGACGTCACGACGTAAATCGTTCGGATAAAGCCGTGGCATAAGGCTCACTTAAGGTACACGCCTGCGAAAGCGGCAGAGCCGTACCACCTGAAGCGACAGCTTTCCGCTGATGTTAAAGCGCGTCAGCGTTCGACAGGAAGAACCCGAGCCGGCGACGGAAGTGGCGCGAGCGTGAGACGTCTCAAGTCGAGCGATGCCTGCGATGTGTATGCAGGACAGGCTTCCGCGATCACTCAATCAACCGTTACAGAGCGCATGCGTTTGGCTGCCGATCGTCCGGCGCCTGGTGCAACTGAGGGACGCCCTCAATTGAACTTCCATTCTGCTTGCCCCAACTCCGAAGCGAAAGCAGTACAGGTCCGAGGCTCTGGCCGAAGGCAGAGATTTCATATTCCACCTTCGGAGGAATCTGCGGATAGGCACGGCGCACGATCACGCCATCGGCCTCCAACTCGCGCAATTGAAGGGTCAGTATCCTCTGCGTGGCGTTAGGGATGGCTCGGGACAGTTCCATGAACCGCTTCTTGCCAGCGAAGAGATGAAACAGGATCAGTGGCTTCCACATGCCGCCAATGACGGACAGTGTCACTCCGACCGCACATCCGCTCTTCGCGTCAAACCGTCTTGGACGCATAGACACCTCCAAAAATGGTCGCATCTGCCATGATCATGCGTTCTGCGGCATGCAGGACACGAATTCGGGCCGGCGGAGCCTAAGCTCCGGTCACACTCGCTCAGTTGACGTCTTTGGATGTTGCCGTCGATGCCATTGAACCGACGTCAGGATTTATATCACATGACGATCCTAATACAATAGATGCTCGCAGCCTCCTGCAAGACAGCGGGGTGATTTCGGCCGGTAGCCTGCCCAGGCTTCGGGACGCTCCATCGCCAAATCAGGCCCGCTGTCATATCAGCCAAGCCCGGGCTCCCCGCTTTGGCACGCGTCGGGTACGTCCATAAATGATAGTATCCGCTTTAATTGTGCCTTCTTGCGATAAAGCGGCGCGACCCTAGCTCCGTGGACAACGCAACACCGACCCTAGGATATGGCGATGACGTTCAAGGCGCTGCTGGCAGCAAAGACGGGTGAGAAGATTACGACCAGCGTGGTCGAAATGAACGAGCAGGATCTCATGCCTGGCGACGTTACGGTCGCCGTCGATTATTCGACCGTGAACTACAAGGATGCGCTGGCCATTAGCGGGCGCACGCAGGTCATTCGCCAGTTTCCCCTCATTCCCGGTATCGATCTCGCTGGAACAGTGGAGGCATCCTCCTATCCCGGCATCGCAGTCGGAGACCGCGTCGTCGCCAACAGCTGGGGGTTAAGTCAGACTCATCATGGTGGATATGCCCAGAGGGCACGGCTGAAAGGCGAATGGCTGGTGAAGATTCCGGCGCCATTTTCGACAAAGGACGCCATGGCGATCGGTACGGCCGGTTACACCGCGATGCTGTCGGTGCTCGCCCTCGAACACGGCGGCATTACACCGCAGCGTGGAGATATCCTCGTAACCGGCGCTAACGGCGGCGTCGGGTCGATCGCGGCCGCGCTCCTCGCCGATCTCGGTTATCGCGTCGTTGCATCGACTGGACGTCTTGAGGAAGCCGATTATCTGCGGAGTCTCGGCGCGGCTGAAGTCATCGATCGACGAACGCTTTCGGAGCCTGGAGCGCCTATCGCGCGCGAGCGTTGGGCTGGCGCTGTCGACTCCGTCGGCAGTCATACCCTGGTGAACGTATTGGCACAGACGCAATACCGCGGCGTGGTGACGGCCTGCGGCCTGGCCCAGGGTGTCGATCTTCCTGGAACGGTTCTGCCGTTCATCCTGCGCAATGTCACCCTGGCGGGCATCGACTCGGTGAATACCCCTCAGGCGGCGCGACTCGAGGCATGGTCACGCCTGGCGCGCGATCTGGATGTGAACAAACTGGCCCGAACGATGCAGGTGGTCGGCCTCGCAGAGGTTCCCGATGTGGTGCGCCAAATGTTGGCCGGGAAGGTCCAGGGCCGCACGGTCGTGGACGTCAATGCCTAGCTATGTCGCGACCGGACTTGCTTGGCCACGCCTCGATGAAAATCGGACCGCGCGGCAACAAGACAGCAAAACCCTCTTGGAGACCATTATGCGTTTTCTGAAACGATCAGGCGCCCTCGCGCTCACCTTGGCTGCTGTACTCATGTCCTCCGGGACCCGGGCGGATAATGCCTCACCTGTCGGCTTGTGGAAAAATGTCGATGACGTCAGCGGCAAGCCGAGAGCGCTTATCCGTATCACGGAATCGAATGGCACCCTGCAGGGCAAGATTGAAAAGGTATTCCGCGCCCCGTCCGAAGACCGGAACCCGAAATGTGAAAAATGCGAGGGCGCGCTCAAGGATGTGCCGGTAATCGGCTTGGTAATCCTGAGTGGCCTGAAGAAGGACGGCGCCGAATATACCGCCGGCAAAATCCTCGATCCGGACAATGGCAAGATCTACAGCAGCAAGATTCAGCTGACCGACGGCGGCAAGAAGCTCAACGTGCGCGGCTACATTGGCGTGTCAATGCTGGGACGTTCGCAGATTTGGGATCGCCAGGAATAGAGAGCAAGCTCAGCATCGATTGAGACCGGCCTCGGACGCGAATGATAGCTTCCGGGGCCGCGGAAGCCTCGTCAAATGGCGACCTCCACCTTCTTGTTGACGAACACTCGGTCGATGTCGGCGAGAGGCACGTCAACTCGAAAGGCATTAGTCAGTCGCTACGTAGATCCGAACCGAGGCAAATGCGGTTCACCATTTCTCGGCCCACGGTCGGAGGACGACTTCGAACGCCCAGGTCGACCGATGCTGCTGATGAAGCTGAAGATAGGTTTTCGCGATGTGGACGGGGTCGGCCATGTTGTCATCGACAGTCGTGCCCGCCAGCCGATGTGCGCGGGTCCCGTCCTCCTGGGTCCAGCCGATCGCGGCGTCGATCGGCACATTCGCGACGTGGATACCCTGCGGCATCAGTTCTCTTGCCATGCTTTGCGCGAGTCCGGACTTGGCATGACATGCCATTGCAAAGGCGCCGCTTGATGGGAAGCCCTTGAGCGCCGCGCTGGCGTTCGTGAAGATGATCGTTCCTCTCGCGCCGTTGGCATCGGGTTCGTTTCCGAGCATGAGCCGAGCGGCCTGTTGACCGACCAGAAACGCGCTGAAGGCCGAGTTTCGAAGTGTTTCGAGCGCCATCACCGGCTCGGCTTCGATAACGCTCTTGCGAAAAATGCCGGGAACGCGGCCATCGATGTTGTGCACGACAAGCCTCGGCGTCCCGACGTCTTGGACGACGCTCTCGAACAGCTGTGCCACAGCCGCTGGGTCGCTGGCGTCGCAGGCGTATCGACGCACGCCATGCGTCTTCTCGAGGGTCTCAAGGACCGCCTTTTCGGGATTCCTGGCTGCGACGCAGACACGCATGCCGTTCTCCGCGAATAGCCGGGCGCAACTCGAACTGATGCCCGGGCCACCGCCGACAATGAGTGCAACGTCCTGCATGGAAGGTTGAGTGTCGCGCTTGGATTCAGTCATGTTGTTTCCTCGGATGTGTTTGGTGGCCGGCCGGCGTCGTGGCGTCGCAACTCAGGCGGCGTCATTTCGAGACCTGTTGCTTCACTGCAATGACGACCTTGCCCTTTGCGCGCCCGGTCTCGACGTAGGCCAGCGCATCTCCGGTCTTCTCAAACGGGAAGACCTTATCCACGACCGGACGGATCACGCGGGATTCAATCAGGGAAGTGATCTCGCCCAACTGCTGTCCCTGCGCACGCATGAACAGGAATGAGAAGCGCACACCCAGGCTTTTGGCTTGTTTCCGCGCACCACGGCTCAGGAGGCGTATCACCAGCTTCAGGAATGGGTTCAACCCTAATTCCTTGGCGAATTCGGGATCCGGCGGCCCCGAAACCGAAATGAGGAGGCCGCCCGACTTGAGCACACGCAGGGATTTTTCGAGCGTCTTGGCGTCCTGGCTGTGCAGGACCAGATCGTAGCCCGACAAAACCTTCTCGAAATCCTGCGTCTTGTAGTCGATGACCACATCTGCGCCGAGACTCTTGACCAGCTCGACATTTTTCGTGCTCGTCGTCGTCGCAACTGTCGCGCCGAGGTGCTTGGCGAGCTGGATGGCAAAAGTCCCCACACCACCGGAGCCGGCCTGAATGAAGACCTTCTGCCCGGGCTTCAGCTTGGCCACCTCCACCAGCGCCTGCCAGGCGGTCAGCCCCACGAGCGGAATGGACGCGGCTTCTTCCATGCTGATGTTCTTGGGCTTTAGCGCCACGTCGGCTTCATTCATGGCAATGAATTCCGCGAATGTTCCGACCCGATGATCGCGCGGCCGTGCATAGACCTCGTCGCCCGCCTTGAACCGCCTGACCTTGGGGCCAACCCTGGTGACGATCCCGGCAACGTCGTGGCCTAGAACGAAAGGCGGACGATACGGCAGGAAGAGTTTGAACTCTCCGTTTCTGACCTTGGAGTCCAGAAGGTTCACACCGGTCGCGTGAACTCGAACCATGACATCATCGTCCCGCACCTCCGGCTCCGGTACTTTGGTCAAGCGCAGAGCGCCGTTCTTTTCATATTTTTCGACAACGAATGCCTTCATGGTGTCTTCTCCAATTTGAAGTATTGTCGCGGCGTCATGCGCCGAGGAAGGACAAGGCCTTCGGCACAAAATCGGCGTGATTCTGGAAAATCCCGCCATGCCCGGCATCTTCGTAGATAACCAGTTCTGCGCCCGGGATACGGCGCGCCATATCGATGCTATTTGCGGTCGGCACCATGATATCGTTGTCGCCATTCGCGATCAGCACGGGGATCCGAATGCTTCCGAGATCTTGAGGCGCCTGTCGGCCCCAAGCAGTGATCGCCTTGACCTGCCGCAAGAAAGCGCCGGGCGTAGGTCCTTTGTCCCGGCCTGCCTTGCGCTCTTTCAGCCGTTTCAGGAAGGCCGCCGCCGCTTGGCGGCCATTGGCCGTGGACCTGAAGAACAGATAGAATTTCGGGTCTCGCAGCGTCAGGAAGCCTTTGATCATCAAAGGCCAGGACACAGGCCATACTTTGTCGATACCTTCGCCGCCCGCCGGCCCCGTGCCGGTCAAAATGAGCTTTCGCACCAGGTCTGGTGCTTTCAACGTGATGTCCTGCGCCACAAATCCGCCGAGGGAAAAGCCGAGCAGATCGACCTTCTCGAAGCCCAATGCGCGGATCAGGGCAATCGCATCCCGTGCCATTTCATCGATCGTCACGGGCGCTATTCCGCCCGATGCACCGATACCCCTGTAATTGGTCGCGATCACGCGATGCTTGCTGGCGAGACCGTCGACAATCCGCGGATCAAAATTGTCGAGAACCGCGCCCCAATGGTTGAGAAGAATTAGCGGCACGCCGGTGCGGGGACCGATGTCGCGGTAGACGAAACTGGTCCCCCCGACATTTATCGAGAGCGTGGGTGCATCTATGTAGCGCGCTGCCCGTCCGATGTTAGTAACAGAACTAGCCATGGCTTTCTCCATTGTCCGGCTCGGACCGAAAATTCCAGGATGGAAGGGATATTCGGCCGGATGGCGCAGCTCCCTCTTTGCGCGCCAGTACATGTGCTGATTACGCCAGCCCGAACTGCGACCGCAGAATCGTGTCGAACAGGGCCCGAGGACACCGGGCGCAGGCGACCTGCCGCGCGGCCTTGCCACACGACGAGCCGGCGAGGAACGCTGTCTGATTGCGCTCCGGCGCGCTCAAAACCGGCATGATTTTACCTCTCAGCTATAAAGCAGCCCCACTTCCAGGGACTTGCAGCGGTCGTTCGCTCACTTTTTTGATGACGATCGTCATCTTATGTGTTAGATGATGATCGTCATGAAAAATGTCAAGCGGAGTTTTTGCGAATCTGAGATCGCTCGGCCGTGGCTAGGACCAGCTGACGCAGGTCCTGCGACCAGCGGAGTGAGAAAACGATGAGGGTGTCGCGCGAAAAGGCGCTGGAGAACCGCGAGCAGATCATAGAGACTGCGGCGCGCCTGCTGCGCGAGCATGGTTTCGATGGGATCGGCGTTGCCGACATCATGAAAGCTGCCGGCCTGACCCATGGCGGCTTCTATCGCAACTTCGCTTCAAAGGATGATCTGGCGGTCAAGGCCAGCGAACGTGCGATCGCGGACACGACAGCGTTGCTGAAGGATGGACTGGCCCAACAGCCCAAAGATCCGTTTCGCGAACTCATCGAACGCTATGTGTCATCGGCCCATCGCGACGATCCAGGTTCCGGGTGCATTCTGCCGGCATTGGCCGTGGACGCCGCGCGGAGCGACGACCCTGCTCTCCGCGCTGTCTTCATCACGGCGATTCAAGACTATCTCGAACAGATTGGGAAACTGTCGTCCGCGACCTCGAGGGCCACCGGCAGCAGACATCCCGCGGCTATTCTCTCGGAGATGGTTGGCGCTGTCATATTGTCTCGGGTGATTGCGGATACCCCGCTGGCGGAATCGCTGATTGCTGCCGTGGTGGCGGATATTGCCGGACCATCCGCGGAAAACAAATCGGCCAAGGCGTGATTCAACGCGGCAGCAAAAGGCTTTTGGCGTTTCCTTCTGCCGATTAGTCTCACCTGAAATTGGGAACGCGTTTCTCGATGAAGGCTCGCACGGCTTCGGTGTGCTCCGCCGTACCCGCCGCAACGACCATCTTCTCGGCCTCGTGATCCAATGACGTCAGGAAGTCAGCCGATAGGGCAAGGTCGAGATTATCCTTGATGGCGGCATAGGCGCTCACCGGACCGTTCGCCAACATCCTCGCCCATGCGAACGCTTCCTTCTGCAGGTCAACATCCGGCACCACGCGATTTACCAACCCCAGTGCTTCGCAGCGGCGTGCATCGATCCGTTCGGACAAGAACATCAGTTCGCGGGCACGCGCCGTCCCGGCCAGCCGGGTCAACAGCCACGAAATGCCGTAATCGCCCGTGAGCGCAATTCTGGCATAACCAGTCGTCATGATGGTGGATTCGGCTGCGATACGAATGTCGCAGGCGAGCGCGATCGCAAGCCCAGCGCCAGCCGCCGCTCCCGGCAGGGCCGCGATCGTGGGCTTACGCACCGAGATAAGTACGCCGGTCAGGGTTCGCTGGCGTTCCTGCAATCGCGCAACCTTGTCGCTGAATGACATGGCGGGTGCGGCAGAGTTGCCGCCCATCCCCTTGACGTCGCCGCCCGAACAGAAAGCGCTGCCTGCACCGGTAATCAGCAATGCACCGACGTCCGGATCGTCACCGTTGCGTTTGATCATTCGGCGCAACGCGGGCGTGAGATGGTCGGAGAGCGAATTTCGCGCCTCGGGCCGATTCAAGGTGATCACGGCAACGCGATCCCGGATCGCGCACAGCAATTCGTCCGTCCCTGTATCAATCGAGATTGACTCATCCGTCATGGTTATGACCTTTCAGGTCCAGCGTCGGCGGCGCTCTTGAATGAGTAAGCGCGTTACGCAGCTGTAGCCGCGTTTCTCATTGGCCAGGTGTCACCAGTTTTCGCGGAAAGGCCGCAGTTCCGCGAGGAATGACCAGGCCGATCGGTCCTGACCGTAGAGATGGTACAGTTCGTCGGCGATGGCGGCAGGCTTGATGAAGAATTCATCCGGTTTGTCGCTCATCCGCGCCCGCATCCCGGGCGTGTCGATTACCGCGTCGATGAGGACATAGGCGACGTGGACGCCAAGAGGCCCCATGTCACGTGCGATCGACTCGGCCAATATACGCTGCGCCGCCTTTGTCGGAGCGAAGCCGGCGAAATTAGCCTTACCCCGGATCGAAGACGTGTTTCCGGTCACCAGGATCGCGCCCTTACCTCTCTCAATCATGTCAGGAGCCACTTCGCGGGCCAGATATAACAAGCCCATCACGTTCACCTCGAAATTGCCCTTCAGCATCTTCGGATCGATCTCGCGAAAGCTTCCCCAGCCTCCTCCGACCGCGTTGTGGATGAGAACCTCGGCCGCTCCAAAACGGCGCTTTACGTCATTGACGACGGTCCGCACCTGGCTCTCGTCGGACACGTCGCAGGTCACCGCGTGCACATCGGGAAGCTCTTGCGCAAGGCGATTGGTGAGCTCGGCTGAGCGGGCAAGCGCTATGATACGGAATCCGCCCGCAGAGAACCGCTTGACGATGGCAGCTCCCGTGCCCGGCCCCACCCCGGTGACGATCGCGATCGGTTTCTCGGTCATTTGATGCTCCCTTCGAGCTATTATCCAGCCGCTCTCATATGAATTCGCTCGGACTGCGACTGATAGACGGCGGCCTCCTGCGCGGACACCAGTGCCAGACGAACCGCGACGTTTTTGTGGTAGGGCGTGCCCGCAATGGGATCGCGGTTGCCGCTTTCCGTGAGCAGATTGATACGCGGCCCGTTGATCAGGCGCTCTCCGTCCGACGTCGGGTATGCCTGACCGTAACCGTGCGGCAGCGCCAGCTGGCCATTCCGCATGGCATCGTCGACCTTGCAGCGGACGACGAGCCGTCCGACCACCGACTCGACGGCGATCCAGTCACCATCCTCTGCGCCCAACTCGCTCAGATCGCTCGAATTGATCAACATGGCGCCGTCCGGATCCTCGCGCCGCCACGCGGGATCGCGAAAGATCTGGTTGGCGTTGAACATGCGGCGGCCACCCGCCGCCAGCATGAACGGAAACTCTTTTGGCGCGCCCGCTGCTTGCGGATCGAGCCGTGCCAGCCATTCCAGCATCTGCGGGACCACCAGCCGAACCTTGCGGTCCGAATGGCTGATCAATGACCAGACCTCATCATAGTCGTGCCGGGTAACGGCAGTGCCTTGCCGGGTGGCTACGATCGTGTCGAACAGGAGATCGCCGAGCTGGTGATCCGCCACCTCGTCCGATGCGCCGATCGCCCGCCGCACCGCTTGCGGCGATCGCTTCGCGCAAGCCAGCGCCGCGCCCCACAAGGGAGCTGCGGCCGCCGTGCCATCCGGAAGCGTCTGCCCCAGTGTATGGTAGAGCACCAGGGCGGGAACTGCGCCGATCGAAGGGTTCTCCGCGATGAAAGCACGGAAGGCGATGGCGAACTCGGCTCGGGAACGCCGCGCCGCCTCCCGCAGGGGCGCGAGCACATTGTCACCTGGCAGAAGCCCCAGGGCGATGGCAAGCCGCGTGTAGATCTCGGGCTCCGGCAAGGTGCCGGCGAGCGGCGGTAATACACCGGCACGAACATGAAAATAGTTCGTCGGAAATTCGAAGTTGAACAGGGTGAATTCAGTTTTCTCAAATTGTGAGGACGCCGGGAGGACGTAATGCGCGAGCCGTGCGGTTTCGGTCATCGCAACGTCGACCACAACGCACAGGTCGAGCGAGCGCAGCGCGCGTTCCACGGCCTCGGTGTTTGCGGCCGTGTTGGCGGGATTGGAACTGTCGATCCAGGCGCAGCGCAACCGGTCGGGATGGTCCTTGAGCACGGCTTCGGGGAAAATGTTGGGAGGCAACAGGCCCCCAATAATTGCGTCGCCGGTCGGTGCGAATGTCTGGTTCGGAGAATTACCCCATAGCGGTTGAAGCCAGCTATGCAATTGGTTGGTGCCTTTACGACCGAAATTGCCGGAAAGCATGATCAGAAGCTTTTCGAGGTAGGAGTTGAGCGTCGAGTTGATGCCTTGCTGGATACCAAGCTCGACCCGAACCACCATGGCCTTCGCCGCGACGATCATCGCGGCGCAACGCTCCAGATCCGCGATCGAGATATCGGCGGCGGCAGCCCATTCTTCAACGGGGATGTTCAATAGCGCTTGCCTCACTTCCGTGAAGCCGATGGTGTGCTCCTCAATGAAGGCGTGGTCGATCCGGTCGGACCGGACAAGCGTGGCCAGCAGCGCGCCAAGGAGAAACGTGTCGGCACCAGGACGAACCGCGAGATGCAGATCCGCCATTTCGGCGGTTTCGGTTCGCCGGGGATCAATGACGATCAGCTTGCGTGCGGGATCCTTGCGGATTTGATTGAGATGATCGCGCGCATTAGGGAAGCCGTGCGCGATCCAGGGATTGGCACCGATGACAAGCAAGAGATCGCAATGATGGACGTCCTCGGCGGTGTGGCACGTCTGGCTGCCGAACATGTGGCCATTGACCCAGAAGTCGCCGGTTTTTTCCTGCGAAAGGGCGTTGAAGACGCTGCGCGAACCCAGTGCGCGCAACAATCCACTGGCATAGGCGCCGCCGGCGTGGTTGCCCTGCCCGCCACCGCCGTAAAGGGCGATAGTCTTGCCGCCATATCTGTCGACGATGTCTCGCAGCCGGTCCGCGATTTCTGCGATCGCCACGTCCCACTCGATTGCATCAAAGCCGCCGTCGGCGCGGCGACGCAGCGGCGTCGTGAGCCGATCTCGGTGATGCGCATAATATGGAATCCGGGTCGCCTTATTGCACAGGTAGCCCTGTGATTTCGGGCTCGAACGGTCGCCCCGTACTTTCTCGAGGCGCCCCTCGTTCACCAGGACTTCGATCCCGCAATTGATGTAACACAGGTTGCAGGCCGTCTTGAGCCATTTGCCGGCCGTCATTTTGACCTCCCTTGTTATGATTTTTCGCAGCGCGTCGCCTTTGTTGTTCTTCGTTGCGGCTTCCGAGTCCGGCCGCCTGCGGTCTTGCGTCCGGCATCGAGGATGCGGTCGGAAAGTTTCCCCGCGCCAACGGCACGCGACAGCACGATCGATCCCACCATGGTTGCGATAGCGCCTGTCGCGATTTGGCGGGCCTGTCCAAGTGGCTCACCGGGAAGCAACTCGACAAGGGCATCGATCATCTTCTCGAGTTTGGAAGCCAGGGCCTGCTGCTCGCTCGGGCTCGATCGCGCGACATCGACGGCCAGGGTTGGAAGCGCGCAACCCTGTTTGGGATTGTCGCGATGCCGGAGACTAAGATAATCGGCGATCAACGCCTCGAAGCGTTCCCTGCTGGTTTTCCCGTTCGCCAGTTTTTTCCATCGATCAGTCGTTTGGTCCATTGCAAAGGCGATCGCCTCGCTGACAAGCGCGGCACGCGAATCGAAATGGTTATAGAAACCGCCGTGCGTGAGACCCGCGAGCTTCATTAAGTCGACAACACTGAGCCCTTCCGCGCCCTTTTGGCGCAAACCATAGGAGGCATTTTCAACGATCCGATCGTGGGTTTGACGCCTGTGGTCTTCTACGTATCGCATCGCCACTCCGTGCAAGGTCCTAAGGTGATCGGCTGCACAAACCGTCCCCATCCCCTCGAAGCAATTCTGGAACCGCGCTTCCTTGAAGTTCACGGCAACATTTCATTGCAATACCGGCTATCTTATATGACTATCGTCATATAACAACACCTATCAACAGGAGAGTTCGCCATGGCCACCGCTTCCGACCCCGTCGTCATCCTTTCCGCCGCCCGCACGCCGCTCGGCCGCTTCATGGGCGAGTTGTCGCCGCTCAGCGCCCACAAGCTCGGCTCCCACGTGATCGGCGCGGCGCTGGAGCGGGCCAAGCTTGCGCCCGAGCGGATCGATGAGGTTTTCATGGGCAACGTCTTGCCGGCCGGACAAGGTCAGGCGCCGGCGCGCCAGGCCGCCCGCGGCGCCAAACTGCCGGATGCCACCGGCGCCACCACCATCAACAAGGTCTGCGGCTCCGGCATGAAGGCGACCATGCTGGCCCACGACATCATCAATGCGGGCTCGGCCTCGATCGTACTGTCGGGCGGCATGGAGAGCATGAGCAATGCGCCCTATCTGCTGGCCAAGGCACGCGGCGGTTACCGTGCCGGCCATGACCGGATCATCGACCACATGATGATGGACGGGCTGGAGGACGCCTATGAGACCGGCCGCTCGATGGGCGATTTCGGCGAGGCTACCGCGGAAGCCTATCAATTCACCCGCAAGGATCAGGACGCTTACGCGATCGAGACGCTGACCCGCGCGCGCAAGGCGGTCGAAGGCGGCGCGTTCAAAGCCGAGATTGTGCCGATCACGCTGACCGAAAAGACCGGGCCGCGGATCGTCGCCAGCGACGAACATCCGTTGAAAGTGGACCCCGCCAAGATCCCCGGGCTGAAAGCCGCGTTCCGCGCCAACGGCACCATCACGCCGGCCGCCTCCTCCGCCAATGCCGATGGCGCCGCGGCGCTCATTCTCGCAAAGCGCTCACTCGCGGATCTCGACGGCCTTCCCGTACTGGCCGAGATCAAGGGCCACGCGACCCACAGCCAGGAACCGCAGTGGTTCACCACGGCGCCGATCCCGGCCATTCGCAAGCTGTTGGATAAGATCGGCTGGAGCGTCGGCGATGTCGATCTGTTCGAGATCAACGAGGCCTTTGCCGTGGTGGCGATGGCGGCGCAGAAGGATCTCGGCATCCCCAGGGAGAAGCTGAACGTCAATGGCGGCGCCTGCGCGCTCGGTCATCCCATTGGCGCCACCGGCGCGCGCCTGATCGTAACTTTGTTGCACGCGCTCGAAGCCCAAAACCTCAGGCGCGGCGTGGCCGCCCTTTGCATCGGTGGCGGTGAAGCCACCGCCATCGCGATCGAGCGCGTCGTCCGCAGATAGTACGGCCGATCCGACAGATAAGGGCTCGGCGAGCGGCGCGAACCGCGTCACTCGCCGCCTTGTAACCTGCCTATCCCTATCAGCGCGAAAGTTCCCATGGCTGACCAGTGCGAAACGACCAAGAGCGTGCCGCGGGATGTTCCCGTCTCCAGTGGCCTGGCGATCGCAGTCCTTTCCGTCCTGGCCGCCACGGGAACGCTCGCAACCAACATCTTGCTGCCGTCGCTCCCGCAGATTGCGATCTCATTGAATGTCACCAGTGCGGCGGTCACGTCCGCCATCACCGTCTTTCTTGCGGTGTTCGGGATAGGCCAGCTCCTCGTCGGAACGCTTTCGGATCGCTACGGCAGACGCTGGCCAGTCCTGATCGGATTTGCCGTGTTCATCGGCGGCAGCGTCTGGTGCGGTTTGGCAACAGATCTACCTAATCTTCTGGTCGGCCGCATCGTGCAGGCTGCTGGCGCTTGCGCGACGTCAGTGTTGTCTCGCGCCATCGCCCGCGACATGTTCAGTGGGCCGGCGCTAGCGCGCGCGATGGCGCTAATCATGATCGTAATGTCCGCAGCCCCCGGATTCTCGCCTCTGCTCGGCGGCGCACTCGATCACAGTTTTGGCTGGCGCTCCGAGTTCGCTCTCGTCGCGGCCTTTGCCGCGGCTGGCGCCATTGCTTACGGCATCATCCTCGGCGAAACCCACAATTCGATCCGCACTCCGTTCAATCTGGTCGCCATCGCCAGGACCTATGTCGGCCTGCTTGCCGATCGTCGTTTCGCCATCCCCGCCGCAACCGCGAGCCTGATCATCGGCGGCTTGTTCTCGATGTTTTCGGCTGCACCGCGCCTATTCATTGAAGCGTTGCACTTCACGCCGATCCAACTCGGCCTCTTCTTCGCTGGCACCGTTTTTATCGTATTCGCCGCGGGCATGCTGGCGACGAAACTGGCACCACGCTACGGGCTCGATCGTCCGATCCAGGCGGGACTGTGGGCGACGGCCACCAGCAGCCTTGCGATCCTGCTCATTTCGATGATCAGCCCGACTTTCCTGCCGTTTCTGGGCGCGATGTGCGTTTTTCTCCTCGGCATGGGCGTTGTCAGCCCACTGGCTACTGCGCGGGCGCTTTCTCCATTCGGAGAGAAGGCCGGCGCCGCCTCGGCACTGCTGGGTTTCTGGCAGATGATGAACGCCGCAATCGGCGTTTGGCTTGCTGCTTCGGTGTCGCATGAAGCAATGTTCGCGCTCGGCGTCGTGTTGAGCGCGTTTTCACTGCTGGCACTTGGCCTGTACGCGTGGGGCCTGAGGTCACCTGCTCCCCATTAGGTGCCATGGAACTCCGGTTTGCTGCTGCCAGGCGGCCGCTTCATCTCGAACATGTTCTCCGTCCTGACCTCGAGGTAATCTCCACCACGGCCGGCGCGCAGTATGGGACGCGCAAGGGCCGTGTTGTATACACCGTCCTCGATCAAGGACTTGTCGATGTATACTGCGACGACCTCGCCGAGCACGAACCATCCTTCGACCTTCTCACCGCGCGCATTCGACAGCTGAGAGACGTCGACGACCTTGCATTCCATAGCGGCCCTGCTCTCGCCTACCCGCGGCACAGCGACGTGGCGCCCGGGTATTGCCGTCAGCCCTGCGGCTTCGAACTCGCTCACGCCGTGATCGAGCGGCGTCGCCGTCACGTTCATGCGCTCGCCAAGATCCATCGTAACCAGATTCCAGACGAATTCGCGGGTCTCGCTGACGTTCTTGACGGTGTCCTTCCACGAAATTGACGAGAACCCGATTATCGGAGGGTCGTAGAGGAACGCGTTGAAGAAGCTGTATGGAGCGAGGTTCAGTTGACCAGCCGCATTGCGCGACGAAATCCAGCCAATCGGACGCGGCGCGACAATCGCGTTGAATGGATTATGCCGGAGCCCGTGACCCTTCGACGGCTCGTAATAGTGGAAGTCAACCATATCCATAAATTTTCTCCGAGGCTACCGAAGGCCATCCGTCGCTGGCCGGTCGGGCTTCATCAATGGCGATCAACCCTCGTCAGAACATCCGGCAGCAGCACACCCGTCCGGAACGCTCACGCGATCGCCCGGGTGGCAGCCAGCCTTTGCTCGGCACCATCGAGGAAGCCAGTCAAACGCTGACGGATGATTCGTTCGGCGTCCGCCATGATGCGGTCGATCAGTTCCTTTACCGTCGGGATGTCGTGAATGAGGCCCGCGACCATGCCGCAACTCCAGGCGCCAGCGTCCATATCGCCGTCGATCATCACCTTGGGATAGACGCCCGCCACCTGATCGTGGATATCTTCGATCTTGAGTTGCTCGCCCTTCTCTCGTTCGATTTCGAGCAACTGCCCGACGCCTTTGTTGTTCAATACGCGCTCGGTGTTGCGGAGCCCGCGCATGACCAGACGCGTGTCGAGCTCTGATGCCTTGACCAGCGCATTCTTGACGTTTTCGTGCACGGGCGCTTCTTTGGTGGCAATGAAGCGCGTTCCCATGTTCATCCCGGCGGCCCCCATCGCAAGGGCAGCGACGAGGCTGCGTGCGTCCGCCATGCCGCCCGACGCCACGAATGGGATCTTCAGTTCCTCGGCCGCTCGCGGCAACAGGATCATGTTGGGCATATCGTCCTCACCGGGATGGCCGCCGCATTCGAAACCGTCAACGCTGACGGCGTCGCAGCCGATCTGTTCGGCCTTCAGCGAATGGCGAACGGACGTGCATTTGTGAATCACTTTGATGCCACCCGCCTTCAAGGCCGGCATATATTGCTCAGGGCTGCGACCCGCGGTTTCAACGACCTTGATCCCGCCTTCCCTGATGGCTGCGATGTACTCCGGATAGGGCGGCGCGCTGAAGGTCGGCAGGAACGTCAGGTTCACGCCGAACGGCTGGTCCGTCATGTCCCGGCAACGCGCGATCTCCTTGGCCAGCAGTTCCGGCGTCCTCTGCGTCAGGCCGGTGATGATTCCAAGCCCGCCGGCGTTCGAAACTGCGGCCGCGAGTTCGGCAAACCCCACATAGTGCATTCCGCCCTGGATGATCGGATGTTCGATACCGAACATTTCGGTGATTGCTGTCTTCACAAGTGCCTCCGATGTGGTTTCACAGATGTCTGGTCTGGCCGGCTTGTTGCTCGTCAGTGGACAATTTCAAGAAGTCCTGCGGCGCCCATGCCACCGCCCACGCACATGGTGACGACGGCGTATTTGGCCTTGCGCCGGCGACCCTCGATCAAGGCGTGGCCGGTCAGCCGCGCTCCGGTCATACCGTAGGGATGGCCAACCGCGATCGAGCCGCCATTGACGTTGAGCTTTTCCGGATCGATCCCGAGCTTGTCGCGGCAATAGATTACTTGCACCGCGAATGCCTCGTTCAATTCCCAGAGATCAATATCGTCGATCTTGAGTCCGTGTCGCTTGAGAAGCCGGGGCACGGCGTAGACCGGCCCCACTCCCATCTCGTCCGGCTCGCAGCCTGCCGAGACAAACCCGCGGAAAATGCCGAGCGGCTTTAGTCCCTTCTGCACCGCCAATCTGTCACTCATGATGACGGCCGCACTTGCGCCGTCCGACAACTGGCTCGCATTGCCGCCAGTGATGGTGAAGCCCGGCCCCTTGGCCGGCTTGACGCCGGCGAGACCATCAGCGGTGGTATCGGGACGCGGTCCCTCGTCAGCCGACAGCGTCACTTGCTGATATGACACGGCACCGGTCGCCTTGTCCGTGACCGCCATCGTCGTCTTGATCGGTGCAAGTTCGTCGTTGAAGCAGCCGGCTTGCTGCGCTGCCGCGGTTCGGCGCTGGCTCTCCAAACTATATTCGTCCTGGCGTCCGCGCGAAATGTCGTAGCGCTTTGCCACGATCTCGGCTGTATCCAGCATCGCCATGTAGGCATCTCCCTTCATGGCGAGCAGCTCCGAATCGACGGCATGAAACATATTCATCTGCTTGTTTTGCACCAAGCTGATCGACTCGCCACCGCCGCCGATAGCGACTTCCACACCGTCGAAGATCACGGACCGCGCCGCCAGGGCAATCGCCTGAAGGCCGGACGCGCATTGGCGATCGATGGTCGTTCCGGCCACGCTCACCGGAAGTCCGGCCCGCAATAGCGCCTTGCGAGCGATATTGGTGCCAGTGGTACCCTGTTGCATGGCGCAACCCATCACGACATCCTCTACTTCGGCGCCCTCGATCTGAGCGCGTGAGAGCGCCGACGAGATCGCATGCCCTAACAGGGTGGCGCCCTCGGTATGGTTGAGCGCGCCCTTGTATGCCTTTCCGATCGGGGTGCGGGCGGTCGAGACGATCACAGCTTCAGTCATGGTTACACCTTTGGTTGGATACGACAGTCGGATTACCGCCTCGGACGGACATTCAGCTTTGCTGCGCGTATCGCATCAGATGATAGGCAGGATCGCCAAACTGGATATTGATGGAGTTTATCCGTTTGAAGTAATGGCCGACGTTCAATTCGTCGCTCATACCCATGCCTCCATGTAGCTGTACGGCCTGCTCCGCGACGAAGCGCGCGGCGTAGCCGACTTTCGACTTCGCACCAGACGCCAGCTTCGATCCATTTGGCTCCCGAGCCGCGAGGCTGAGGCTCAAATGTTGTGTCAGCGAGATCGACTCTTCGAGCGCGATGAACATGTCGACCATGCGGTGCTGCAACACCTGAAACGTCCCAAGGGCGACCCCGAACTGCTTGCGTGCTTTGCTGTACTCAAGCGTCGCCGAATTCAGCACCGACATCGCGCCGACTGCTTCCGCGCAGAGCGCAGCGATAGCACGGTCGCGGCACGCTTCGAGCGCCGCGACACCTTCGCCTTCGGTACCAAGCAACTGGCTGTTGGGCACTTGGACGTCCATCAGCGTGAGCTCGGCGGCGCGCCGGCCATCGACGGTCTTGAAGCTTTGCAAGTGGAGATTGGCCGAATGGCGATCGACGACGAACAGGCTTACGCCGGCACGATCGCGCGGCCCACCGGACGTCCGCGCCGAGACGATCAGTTTGTCGGCCCACGGCGCACCAATCACCGCCGACTTCGTTCCGCTCAGGACAAAATTGTCCCCCTGGCGCCGCGCCGTCGTCGTTACGTTGTCAAAATCGTAGCGTGATCGCCCCTCCGCCCAGGCCAGCGTCCATATGGCGCTGCCGTCCATAATATTCGGCAAGAACACCTCGCGCTGCTCCGGTGAGCCGGCGTCTTCGATCAGGCCGCCAGCGAGAACAACGGTCTCGAAATACGGTTCGACGACCAAACTTCGTCCGAACTCCTGCATCACGATCATGGTCGCAAGCGATCCGCCACCAAGACCGCCGGAGCTTTCCTGAAACGGTGCCGCGCACAACCCAAGCTCGGCAAAGGCGCTCCAGTGCTTGCGGCTCCAGCCTTCATCCGTCGCAACAATTTTTCGACGCTCGTCGAAATCGTACTGCTCGCGCAGGAAGCGTTGAATGCTGGAGCGGAGCAATTCCTGTTCTTCCGTCAACTGGATATCCATCCGATGCCTCGTGCGATGTGGTCAGAGACCCAAAACTGCTTTGGCGATGATGTTGCGCTGGATTTCATTCGATCCCCCGTAAATGCTGAGTTTTCGGGAGTTCAGATATTTCTCCGTCGCCGTGTGCCCGTACTCCGGTCCCGGCATGAAGCGATTGGCGCTTACCGGGTGCTCGCGAATCGCCAGGCCGTAGTTGCCGATGGCCTGATGCGTCAGATCCGTGATGCGCTGGAATATTTCGGTACCCCTGATCTTGAACAGCGACGCGGCCGGTCCCGGATCGATGCCACGCGACATCTGCGCGACGATCCGCAGTTCGGTTGCCTCCAACGCAAGCAAATCCAGCTCGACGCGCGCAATTTCCTTGATGAACTCCCCGAAAGTCGGATCGTCCTCACCGACTTCCGTTCTCACGATCCGCTTGAGACGCTCCAGATAGCGCGTCGACCGGCCGATCCCGGCCATGCTGGTACGCTCGTTGCCGAGCAGGAATTTCGCGTAGGTCCAGCCCTTGTTTTCCTCGCCGATCAAATTCTCGGCAGGGACGCGCACGTCCTCGAGGAACACGTCATTCACTTCATGCGACCCGTCGATGGTAATGATCGGCCGCACCGTGACGCCGGGCGATTTCATGTCGATCAGCAGGAAGGAGATGCCGGCCTGAGGTTTTGCCGAAGGATCGGTCCGCACCAGGCAGAATATCCAGTCGGCATGCTGGGCCAGTGTCGTCCAGGTCTTGTGTCCGTTGACAACGTAGTGATCGCCGTCCCGCACAGCCTTGGTGCGTACCGACGCGAGGTCAGAGCCGGATCCCGGCTCCGAATAGCCCTGGCACCACCAATCCTCACCGGAGAGGATTCGCGGCAGAAACTTCTGTTTCTGCTCGTCGTTGCCGAATGTGTAGATGACCGGTCCGACCATGGTCACGCTGAACGCGAGCGGCGGCAGCGTCCCGGCGCGTGATGTCTCCTGCTCGAAGATGAAACGCCGCGTGATCGACCAGCCCGGCCCGCCGTACTCCTTGGGCCAGAGCGGCGCGATCCATCCCTTCTTGTGGAGAACGCGGTGCCAGAGCAGCATCTGCTCCTTGGAAAGGTCGGTTTCCGGATTGGGAACGCGCATTTCCGCGGGATAATTCTCCGCGATGAAGGCGCGCACCTCGTCACGAAACGCTGCCTCCTCACTGGAAAGTTTGAGTTCCATTGTGAGAGGCTCCCGCTACCACTTCTCGCCGAACGGACGAATCTCCAGTTCAAAAGTCCAGGCGCTTTTGGGCTGCTGATAAAGCAGCCAATAGGACTCCGCGACCGACGATGGCGGCATCAGCAGATCGGGATCATCCAGTGAGTTCGGGCCAAGCGCCTCGATCCGCCGCTGCCGCACCCATTCGGTGTCGACCCCGGAGTCGATGATGAGATGCGCTACGTGGATGTTCTTTGGACCCAACTCGCGCGCGGTCGCCTGTGCAACGGCCCGCAGGCCGAACTTCGCGCTGGCGAAGGCCGCATATCCCGTCCCACCGCGAAGGCTCGCTGTCGCACCGGTGAAAAAGATGTTGCCTTTGCCGCGGGGCAGCATCAGCCGCGCGGCCTCGCGACCGGCGAGAAAGCCGGAATAGCAGGCCATTTCCCAGACCTTGCGGAATACGCGTTCGGTGGTATCCAAAATCGGAAAGTTGACGTTCGCGCCGATGTTGAAGATGCAAACCTCGAGCGGCGCGTGCTTGTCCGCGTCGCCGAGGAAGGAAATGATTTCCTCCTCCTTGCGTGCATCGAGCGAGCGCGCGTGAATTTCGCCGCCGGCCTTCTCGATCTCCTTGACGAGCGGTTCGAGCTTGGCGCCGTTGCGGCGCCCGGCGAACACCGTGAAGCCCTCGGAGGCG
Source organism: Bradyrhizobium sp. SRL28 (assembly GCF_018596315.1). Classification (GTDB taxonomy): domain Bacteria; phylum Pseudomonadota; class Alphaproteobacteria; order Rhizobiales; family Xanthobacteraceae; genus Bradyrhizobium. The sequence goes on from NZ_JAHEAG010000019.1 coordinate 37,869, forward strand.
AACTTCTTTGCAATCTCGCTGCCGATAAAGTCGCCAGCACCGATCACGGCCACGGTCGCGTTTCTCTTTTGCAAGGGTGTTCTCCCGGTCAGGTTAGATCTGTTGTCTGCGAAGTGGAGCGGCCTGCGCCGGAGGTACTTCCCCACATAGGGCCTCGGCGAGCTTGTGCTTGAGTATCTTGCCGGTGGAAGTAGCCGGCAACGCATCGAGAACGATGATTTTGGACGGCCGCTTGTATGAGGTGAGCTGAGATCGCATGAAACTCATCAGATCCTCAGGAGTCGCCTGCGATCCCGCCAGCAGTTGTACAAAGGCGACGATCTCTTCATTGCCATCTGCGGCACGGCCGACCACGGCGCATTGCACGACTTCCTTGTGCGAACTGAGCACCGCTTCGGCCTCGGCTGGATAGACGTTGAAACCCGAACGGATGATCATTTCCTTGGTGCGGCCGACAATGTACAGGCAGTCGCCGTCGAAACGCGCCAGATCGCCGGTATTGAACCAGCCCTCACTGTCGATTGCCTTGGCGGTAAGCTCAGGGGCACGATAGTAGCCGCGCATCACGTTGCGCCCGCGGACATGCAGCTCTCCGACTTCTCCTCTTGCCATCGGAATTCCGTCGAGTGTTCTGACCCGCGCCTCTACTCCCGGCAGCAGTGTGCCTACCGCCTGGTCGGCACGTGGCGCATCGAAGCGCACGCCCGATATCCCCGGCGAACATTCGGTGATCCCGTAGCCGTTGAGCAGCGGAAGGCCGAGCTCTTTTTCCACGCGCAACTTCAGATTCAAATCGAGGGGAGCGCCGGCGACGCCGATCAGGCGTAACGAGCCTCGGTCGAGTTGCTTCACACCCGACACGCTCTTGTACTCCAGCAGCCGTTGATAGGTGGCGGGCACGCCATTGAGGATGGTAACGCCCTCCTCTGCGATCGCCATGGCGGTCGCGGCAGGATCGTACTTGCTGACCATCCGCACCGTGCCGCCGGTCATCAATGTCATGATCAGGAGCGAGATGCCGACGATATGGGAGATCGGCAAGACGAGATAGATCTTGTCGTCTTCATTCATTTTGCGAATGAACGCGGTGGTCTTCGCGCTGATCAGCAGGTTGTCATGCGAGAGCATCACGCCTTTCGGCGTCCCCGTCGTTCCCGAGGTGTAGATCAGCACCGCGACTTGTTTCTGGGGATCTGCCTCCACCGGCTCGACGGTGGCGCTTTCGTTGAGCGGACCAACGCCAACCTCCTGCAGTGGGCCTATTTGCTGGTTCCCGGCGCCATAGCGCGAAGCGTGAGCCGCGGCCTCTTTCGAAGTACCCGATGTGAAAAACATCCGGCGGGCGCCGCTATGGTCGCGGATCTGATCCAGTTCGCGTGCGGACAATCGCGGGTTGGCGACGATGGCCCAGGCATCGAGCCGGCTCGCCGCCAGCAGCAACGCGGCGAGCGCAATACAGTTTTCGCTGACGAGGATCATCCGGTCGCCCGCTCTGATTCCCAGCGACGACAGCACGGTGGCGATCTCGCTGACACGCTGGTCCAGATCGCGGTAACTCCAGGATGCCCCGTCTTCGACCAGCGCGATCCGGCCGGGGGCTTTGGCAACCTGTCTTGCCGTTACTTCATGGATGCGACGCGGCAAGCCGACAGCAATCTCGTCGAGATTGATCGCCTCTGAAAGCTCCGCCACGACCGACCTCCCCATCAACGATTGCCCGCTCGCGCAATGCGCGGATGCTTGGCCGAACCTAACGTTCTTTTTTAGAACTCGTCAATGATAAAATCATCGTCCCGGCTTCACGCGGCCCGAAGGGGCAACCAAGCTGCCCTATTATGATTGGACCATTGTTGAACGCCGTCGTTTACAACGCGCCATCCGACCGTTACGATAAAAGTATCAAATAGGAACTTAAAGGGAGGAACGGAATGACGGCGAACCGCGGTGTAGCGATACTTGTGGGCGCAGGCGATGCCATTGGGGCGGCGGTCGCGCGGCGTTTTGCCAAGGGCGGCTATACGGTTTGCATCTGCAGGCGTGATGCGTCCAAATCGCAGGGGCTTGTGGCCGAGCTGAGGGATGCTGGACATCACATTCACGCGTTCAGCGTCGATGCCCGTCAGGAAGCGGAGGTCCAAGGCATATTCGCGCGGATCGAGAAAGAACTCGGACCGATCGAGGTCTGCCTCTACAATGCCGGCTCGAACGTCAACAAGCCTTTGCTGGACACCACGGAGAAGCTGTTCTTCAAGGCCTGGGAATTGGCCTGCTTTGGTGGCTTCCTGGTCGGACGTGAGGCTGCACGCGTCATGCTTCCGCGTGGACACGGCACCATCTTCTTTACGGGTGCGACGGCCAGCGTGCGCGGCGGCCAGGGGTTTGCGGCATTTTCATCCGCGAAGTTCGGACTTCGAGCGGTAGCCCAGGCGATGGCGCGCGAGCTGGGGCCGAAGAATATTCATGTTGTGCATCTGTTGATCGATGCAGGCGTGGATAGTGAGGCGATTCATCAGCGCATGAAAGCGGCGAAGGGGATCGAGGCAAGCGAAATTCCCCCGGATAGCCTGACAAAGACATCCTCCATTGCTGAGGCCTATTGGTTCACCCACCAGCAAAGCAGGGATGCCTGGACCCACGAGCTCGATCTCCGTCCGTCCGTGGAGACGTGGTAACATGAGCGCGACACCAAACCTGACCCTATGGGGTGTTGGGACAAGCCGCACCATCCGTCCGCATTGGGCCATGCACGAGCTGGGCCTGGTCTACACGACAAAGCCGATCGGACCGCGAACGGGCGAGACCAAGACCGCGGAATACACCAAGCTCAATCCGCGCCAGAAGATTCCGCTGCTTCAGGACGGCGACTTCTGCATCGGCGAGAGCGCCGCGATCGTTGCCTACCTGTCGCGAATGTACTCCACGACGGAGCGCTCGCTGATTCCTGAAACCACCCGTGAATATGCCGCGTGGCTGGAATGGTGTTTCTTTATCGTCGCGGAACTGGATTCAACCAGCCTTTACGTGATGCGCCGCCATCGGGCCGATGCGCTCGGTCCGATCTACGGTATTGCGCCCGAGGTCGTTGCCCAGGCAGGCGAGTATTTCCGCCAGCAGCTGCGCCATGTCGAAGTCGCGCTCGCAGACGGTCGGCAATTCCTGATGGGCGACCGGTTTACCAGCGCCGACATCCTGCTCACGACCTGCCTTGAGTGGGCCGTCGCCTATGGCGTTGGCATTTGCGACAATGCGCAGCCCTATCTCGAACGCATCAAGAACCGGGACGCCTACCAGCGAGCTGTCGCGGCGAATGTCCCGATAGCACCAATCACGCCGGTGCCGGCCAAGGTTTAGAAACCGACCACCACTCGCGCAGGGTACGAGGTTAGACCGCCACGCGCACGCTACGCTCGGCGACCATCTTGTCGATGGCGCTATCGTCGTAACCCAGCTCCCGCAACACGTCGCGCGAGTGCTCGCCGACGCGGGGAGCTGGTCCGCCAATCGCGGCCTCATTGATCTCAAAGCGAGCCGCCGGCTTCGGCTGCCGCACCCGACCGACCTTCGGCTGATCGAACTCCGCGATGATGCCGCGCGCGATTACCTGTTCGTTGTGGATGATTTCCCCGCGCCGCAGGATCGGCGCGCAAGGGACGTCAGCCGCGTCCAGGCGCTCCAGCCATTCGGCTGTGGTGTGCTGGCCGATGTATTCCGCCATCTTGTTGATGCGGGCCGTGGCATTGACCGAGCGCGCGCCCGGAGTCGCAAAGCGGGGATCGTTGGCAAGCTCGGGATCGCCAGAGGCCCGGCAAAAGCCCTGCCATTCGGAATCCGAAATTGTACCGGCCGTGATGTAGCCGTCGCTGGTCTTGAACACGAGATCCGGCCGGTCGTTGGGATCCGCGGCGGTGGTCTCGGCTCCTACCACCGTGTATTGCATCATGCCCTCAGGCCACAGATACGAAATCATCGCATCCAACATTGCGACCTGAATATGATCGCCCTGCCCGGTCTTCTCGCGAGCGTAGAGCGCCGCTGCCACCGCCTGCGCGGTGAACACGGCGGTGGTCTTGTCGCATACGATCGTGCGGATCATCTGCGGACGGTTCGTTACCGGCTGCGACTGGATATCGGCAAAGCCCGACAGCGCCTGTATGATCGGATCATAGACGCGCTTCTTCACATACGGGCCGGTCTCGCCGACGCCGCTGATCGAGACATAGATCAAGCGCGGATGGCGTTGGCGCAACTCATCGACGCCGAGACCGAGGCGCTCCATGGTGCCGGGCCGGAAATTCTGCACCAGGACGTCGGCCTGCGCGACCAGCTTGGCAAGAACCTCTCGGCCGGCCGCGCTCTTGACGTCGATCGACAGTGAGCGCTTGCCGCGGTTCGAAGAGATAAAAAGCGCGGAGAACTCGCCATCCTTGGCAATGGTGGCGCGGCTTCGCCGCGTAATATCGCCGCCAATCGGCTCGATCTTCAGGACGTCAGCGCCCTGATCCGCCAGAAACATGGTCGCGTAGGGACCGGACACCACGCCTGTCAAATCCAGGACTCGAACACCGCTAAGTGGGCCAGGCATGGGCATTCTCCCTGAGTTTACTTCGTTGTGGAGCCGACTGAGTTTTCCTCATGCAGGCCCAGGACATCGGCCCGGCTCTGCGGGCCTAAATTCCCAACCTTAGGCCGTTTTCGAAACCAGCTGACTGGTCTGTTCGACGATCGACTCCTCGACGTCACGGAGTTGGTCCTTGCCGAAGAACATTTCCTTTCCAACGAAGAAAGTCGGTGAGCCGAATGCTCCGCGGCCAACCGCGTCGGTGGTCCGATCGATCAACCCCTTCTTGACGTCATCCTGCTGCGCACGCGCGATCAACCGGTCGATATCGATGCCGGAGGAGATGAATGCGTTTCGGAAAGTTTCGAGATCATCCATCTTCTTCGGCTCTTCCCACATATGATGATAGGCAGCGCGGAAATAGGGTTCAAACATGCCTTCGAACTGAGCCGCGACGGCGCCGCGCATCAGCATCAGCGTGTTGACCGGAAAGAACGGATTCTGCCGAAATTTCGTGATGTTATGGCGGCGAATGAAGCGCTGGGTCTCGAGCGCCTGGTATTCCGGCTTGTTCTTGATTCCGCGGAGCGAGTCGAACGGTGACATGTTGCCGGTCCCCTTGAAGATGCCGCCGAGCAGAACCGGGACATATTCGAATTTCACGCCGGTGCGCCATTCGATTCCCGGCAGGACCAGTTCCGCCAGGTAAGCGTTCGGGCTGCCGAAATCGAACAGGAATTCAACTTTCAGGGGCATGTCAGTTCCTCCCGCAGAGCGAAATGGGTAGTCGGATTTGGTGATCTTCCAGCCGAAGCTCGGCTACCATTCGGTCATACAGTTCTAAAATCGAACTGTCAATCTACGCTGAATTCTGCTAGATTTAACTGGTCGCGGGGTATTGTTTGGCATTTAGTACCTATCTAGAATGGTAGAAGCGGCTGCGGTTCCCTGGGTTGATTCGAACGGAATAGGCGCCTGCCGACCGGAGAGCAGGAATGAAATGGGATGAACTTGAGCAAGAGCCATGTTCGATGGCTCGAACCATCGGTGTGATCGGTGACCGTTGGACGCTTCTGATCCTCCGCGAATGCTTTCTGCGTACGCGCCGCTTCGAGGGCTTTCAGTCAGCGCTTGGAATCACGCGCCATTTGCTCGCAGAGCGGCTGAAAAAGCTGGTTCGGCAGGGCGTGCTGCGCCGCATTCCATACCAGGAGTCGCCTAAGCGCCATGAGTATATCCTGACGCAGAAGGGTCTCGACCTCTATCCGATCATGATGGCGCTCGTCCATTGGGGCGACACCCACATGGTCGACGAACGCGGGCGGCCGTTGCTGCATCAGCACCGCAAATGCGGCAAGAACTTCGATCCGGTCATGGTGTGCTCCGAATGCGGGGAGCCGCTTTTGGCCAAGGAGGTACACACCCACCCCGGCCCCGGGGCCCGCCCGCCTTCGGAACGGATTTCTCGCGACAAGCCCGCAAAGCCAAAGACCCGCAAGCAAGCGGCGTGATCGTCCGTCAGGCCGCTCACGCTTAAATCACTATCACGTCTTCGCTCGGCGGCTCTGCATACAGCCTTTCGACGCACCACGATCGGTGGCTCAACACGGCCCGCTGATTGACGTAGGCCTTGTCGGTGATTTCGCCTGCCGCCATCGATGGCGGCTCCTTGAGCAGCGAGAACGAACAAATTCTTTCGCTGCTTCCGACGGTTTCATTGTACTCCCGAAAACGGTCTTTCAGGAATTGAACTACGAGAGGGTCGCAGGGCAAATCGGACGCTGGGGTCTTCGAGATCCGCGCTGCCTCGGCCGGATTCAACCAGCAGAGCAGCGCGCACGATTCACGATTTTCTCCCGCGACGACGAGGTCCAGCAATACGCCCCGGGTTGCAGCCAGAATGGCCGCTCGCATATTCCCGATCGAGACCCACGTGCCGTTCGCGAGTTTGAAGTTCTCGGAAATTCTGCCTGTAAAGCGCAACCCAAGCTCCGGCTTCTGGGGATCCAGAAACGAGACGGTATCGCCGATGCGATAGAATCCTTCCTCATCGAAGGCCTGTTCCGTCAAATCCGGCCTTCCGAGATAACCTGACGTAACGTTGGGTCCCTTGACCCTCGCCTCGTACGTATCGGAAACAGGGATCAGTTTTAATTGCAGACCCGGCGCGGGAAGACCGATCTCTCCCGGCTGGTCGGTCGCCCAATGGGTCGTACTGATTGTCGGGGCCGTTTCGGTAGTGCCGTAGCCCGACATGACGGGAATTCGCCGGCCAGTGATCGACGATGTCAGCCGATAGAGTTTCTCAAGCGTGGCCTGCGAGATTGCAGCCCCGGCATAGCTCAATCGATCCATCCGCTTGAATACGCTGGCGCCAAGTTCGAGGTCGTTCTCGATTGCACCACATAGGAGATTGTAGCCGGCAGGTACGTTGAACATGGCGGTGGGCGAAATCTCCTTGAGATTCGCGACCGTCTTGTGGAAGAGCTGAGGCAGCGGCCGGCCATCGTCGATGTAGAGCGTACCGCCATTCTTGAGAATGCCGTGAAGGATGACGTTGCTGCCCATCGTATGGTGCCAGGGCAGCCACTCGACCTGCACCGGCGCGTCCGGAGGAGACACCAGCAGACTCCCCATTTGCAGGGAAGTCGCCATCATGCGGTGGGTATTGAGCACGCCTTTGGGGAAACCGGTCGAACCTGATGTGAAGAGAATCTTTGCGACAGCGTCGCAAGAAACCGCCAATGAAGCATCCGCAAATCCTTCGCTCCCCGTTCGGGCTTTCAGTGCGCCGAAAGGCACGGTATCCGGCGCTCCATCGACACTGATCCAGGTTGCGGCTGCAAGTTCCGAAATCGAGCGCCCCGCGGAAAAGTCGCGCCCGCTCTGGACGAAAACGAAGTTCGGGCGCAGCGCTTCCGCTATATCTTTGAGACGAGCTAGGCCGCCGGGCATCAGCGTGTAGTTTGGCGATATCGGCGCCAGGATTACCCCTATTGACATCGCGGCGAACGAGATCACCGCGTTCTCGATCGAATTTCCTGAAAGTACCGCCAGCTTGTCAGCCGGCTTTGCGCCCATCTCGATCAGGCTTTGGCCGACCGCCTGGACCTGCGACCATGCTTCGCGATAGGTGATCTCGTCCCATCCCCCTTCCGCATTGCGTTGCGCAAGAAAAATTCTATCGGGAACAGAATTAGCCCAGCTCGGAAGAAAATCCGTGATACGCCAATCGCACTTTCCTAACTCAAGTGGCGAGCTCAATATGAGCGTGCCGTCGGTTCGACGCTCTATGGAAAGCTCCCTCGGCGCGAACGTCAGTGGCTTCGTCGACATCGAAACAATCTCCTGAACCGCTGTGATGGTCGACAAGCGCGCGGGGGCACGATTCGTCGCTTCTGATGCCATGTCCGCTGGACCTACCTGCCTGGATCGCGCGAACGATCAATCGGCTTTCGGGCCAGACCAGCCGGCAGTTGGCAACCAGCCCGCCAACTGCCGCCCCCGTCGCTTCGCCCAGTGAATTCACTCGGACTTGGCATCCAGCACTTCCCCGAAGCCTTCCCAACTTGTACCGGTCCATCGCTGCAGTCGCATCTGTGTCCAGATCATGTTCACCGTGTCGGTGGTGTTGACCTTGACGCCAGGCAGCACGGTCGGCACCACGAAATCCCTGAGGTTCTTGGCCTGCGCGAGAATATTCTTGCGGGACAGATCATTGCCGCATTGCTTTAGAATCTGCTCGAGCAGGACGCCTTGCTGGTAGCCGGTCAGATAGCTGCCATTGGTGATATCGACGCCCGGCAAATACTTGTCCAGAAATGCCCGGTAGGCCTGCATGCCAGGGTCATCTTTCCATGTCGGATCCAGAATATCCTTGTTGGTCGTGCCGACGATCACGCCGACTGATTTGTCGAGACCGGCGGGTGCGAGCGTGCCTCCGACAGAACCGGATGGGAAATTGATGATTACGGTCGCCTTCCAGCCGATCACCGACGCCTGCCGGATGGCTTGAGCGGCGAACTTCGGTGTGCCGGCGATCACGAGGGCATCCGCACCGGAGCTCTTCAGATTGACCACCTGTGAATCAACCGTCGGTTCGGTGACCTCATAGGAAGCGGTCACGACCTTTCGGTCGAAATCCTTTCCGAGAAACGCCTTGAACGCGCTGACATAGTCTTTGCCGAGATCGTCGTTCTGATAGAGGATGGCATACTTGGCGTTCGGCAATGTCTTCGTCAGATACTTGGCATAGATCTTTCCTTCGGTGTCGTAACTGACAAGACCTGTCGTAGTCAGGGGGTAACTGGCCACGTCCGTGAACTTGGATGACCCGCTGATAATTGCGATGCTGGGCACTCCTTTCGACCGCAGGTATTTTGCCGTAGCCGAGATGCCGGGAGTACCAAGCTGGCCGAACATGAACGACACTTCGTCGCTCTCAACGAGTTTGCGAACGTGCTCCACGGCTTTGGGAGGGCTGTATACGTCGTCATATGCGACGTAGTTGATTTTGCGTCCGTTGATGCCGCCGCGGTCGTTGACCGACTGAATATAGGCGATAACTCCCTTGCCCACGAGACCGATCGATGACGCCGGTCCGCTGAAGGGAAAGACGCCACCGATCTTGATCTCGGTAGCAGAGATTCCCGGCTCGTCCGCCGCGAATGCCGGGCCGCTCAAAAGCAGAGCCACAACCGCAACGGCCTTCCAGTTCACCAACATTGCTCGTCCTCCCAAACGCGCACCTTTCCGCGGCACGTCGCCTCGGGAGACAATACAGTTCTTTTTTAGAACTCGTCAAGCACTTAGATCATAATCCCGCGGAAAGGACAACGCGTGCCCGCAGGCCAAAGGTACGGCGAGGCGCTGCTCTCCGAAGAGATGTCACCAGCATTCTATTTTAAAACTAACCAGCCGCCTTTGGAGAAAACAAAAACCGTAGGCGAGCCACCTTTGGGCCCATGCAGTATTTCGGTGGCGTTTGCTGTCGATGATGAAGGCGTCAGCCAGTCTACCGGGGGACTACACGCGAAACGCGGTGCGGTTGCAGAGGCAGTTTTCAAGATTCTGCATCGAGGTTCTGGTAGTTTGAAGATTCGGTGATCACGCCGTCGCGGATTGAAGCATCTCCTCCGACAAGAGCGCCTTACTCGGCAGCCATTGCTGTTCGCAAATTTAATTCCTCCAGCGAATCCTCATGGGCCTCGTCTGCAGCCGGGCTAATCCGAAACCACGCGGCATAAAGTGCAGGAAGGAACAGCAGGATCAGCACCGTGCCGACCGCGGTGCCGCCAATCAGCGTATAGGCCATCGATCCCCAGAAGACGGAGTGCGTGAGAGGGATGAAAGCCAGCACGGCGGCAAGTGCGGTCAGGATCACGGGCCTCGTGCGTTGCACCGTGGCCTCGATGACCGCGTGATAGTCATCAAGGCCGGCAGCGCGGTTCTCCTTGATTTGTTCGGTCAGGATGAGAGTATTGCGCATCAGGATGCCCGCCAGTCCTATCAGGCCCAGAATGGCGTTGAATCCGAAGGGCTGATTAAAGGCGAGCAGCATCGGTACGACGCCGACGAGGCCAAGCGGTGCCGTCAGCATGACCATCGCCATCGTCGAGAAGGATCGCACCTGAAGCATGGTGACGATCAGCATGGCCGCGATCATGGCGGGAAAGACCGTCGCCAACGCGTCATTGGCCTTGGTTGCCTCTTCGATCGATCCGCCCAATTCGATGCGATAGCCGGCCGGAAGGGATGCGATCAGCGGCTCAAGCGCCGTCTTGATCTCCTTGGAGACCTCTGGAGGCTGGTTCGCCTCGTTGATGTCCGAGCGAATCGTGACGACGGGTGTGCGATCGCGGCGTTTCATAATCGGCTCTTCCAGACGGATTTCCGAATGGCCGATCTGGTCGAGCGGAATCGGGCGGCCGTCCCTGCTCATCAGTGAGAAATCCGCCAGACGCGCCGGATCCAGCCGCTCGCCGCCCGCGCTGCGTGCCACGATGGGGACATTGCGAATGTCCTCGCGGACCTGCGTAACGACGACGCCCGTGAGAAGGAACTGCAGCTGCCTGCCCACCTCCGCCGACGAGAGGCCGATGAGGTTCAGTCGATCCTGATCCGGGATGAAGCGGAGCACGGGTGTGCGATTGCCCCAATCGCGGTTCGCTTGCCGCACATCGGGAACGCCACGCATGACATCGAGCGCTTTGTCAGAGATGGCGTACAATTGCGCGGGGTCAGGCCCCATGACGCGAAACTCGACCGGGAAGGGCGTGTAGGGTCCGAACACAAGCTGAGTGACGCGCACGCTAGCCTCCGGCGCAAGCCCATCTGACACCGCCTGTCGGAGCCGATGCTTCAAAGCCTCGCGCGCGTCCGCGTCCGGTGTAAGCACGACGATCTTGGCGAAGGCCGGATCAGGCAGCTCAGGCGCCATCGCGAAGAAGAATCGGGGAGCGCCCTGACCGACATAGCTCGTGACGATCTTAGCCTCCGACTGGTGGTCCAGCCAGTGCTCGAGTTTTTCGACTGCGGCGGTCGTCGTCTCAATGCTGGTGCCTTCCGGTAAACGAACCTCCACCAGCACCTCGGGGCGGTCGGACGTCGGGAAGAACTGCTGTTTGATGGCGCCCATGCCGACGCCGGAAAGCGCGAAAGCGATAGCGACGATGCTGCAGGTAACGAACTTGTGGCGCACGGCGAAGGTGATGATCCCTCGCAGGCGTCGATAGTTCGGTGTGCCGTAGATCGCGTGGTGACCGCCTTCGATCGGTTTGATCGCCGGAAGCATCTTGACGCCAAGATAGGGCGTGAAGACCACCGCGACGATCCAGGAGACAATGAGGGCGAACCCCACGACCCAAAAGATGTTGCCGGCGTATTCGCCGGCAGTCGAGCGCGCGAAGCCGACCGGCAGGAATCCGGCGACCGTCACGAGTGTACCGGACAGCATCGGCGCCGCAGTATGGCTCCACGCATAGGCCGCCGCCTTGATGCGGTCCATGCCCTCTTCCATTTTCACCACCATCACCTCGATGGCGATGATGGCGTCGTCCACGAGAAGACCAAGCGCCAGGATCAGGGCGCCGAGCGTGATGCGGTCGAAGAACCGGCCGGTTTCCAGCATGATCAGGAACACGACGGCAAGCGTCAGAGGGACGGCAGCCGCCACGACGATGCCGACGCGCCAGCCGAGGCTGAGCAGGCACACCAGCAGCACCACGCCGAGCGCCATCGCGAATTTCATCATGAATTCGTCAACCGCCGAGGTGATGTTGACGGCCTGGTCGCTGACTTTGGCCAGAGTCATCCCGAGTGGCAGCGTCCGAGCGATAGCTGCGGACCTCTCCTCCAGCGCCTTGCCGAGCGCGAGGCCATCCCAGCCTTCCTGCATAACCGCCGCGAGCATGATGGAGGGCTCACCCTGGTGTCGAATAAGGTAGGTGGGGGGGTCCTCGTAGCCTCGGCGGACATCGGCGATGTCGGCAAGCTTCAGCGTCCGCCCCGCAGCGACGATGGGCGTGTCGGCGATCGCCTGGACACTGTCATAAGCGCCGTCGACCCGGATGAAAACCTGCGGCCCCTTGGTGTCGATCGAGCCTGCCGGTGTGACGGTGTTCTGCCGCTGCACGGCGGCAACGATATCCTGTGCCGATACGCCGAGGGTTGCCAATTTGGCGAAGGAAAACTCGATGAATATCTGTTGGGGACGTTCGCCGAGGATGTTGATCTTCTTGACACCGGACACGTGCAGGAGGTCCTGGCGAATGGTTTCGGCTTGCCTGGCGAGTTCCCGCATCGGCATGCCCTTCGCCTTGAGGGCATAAAGGGCGAAGCTCACGTCCGAATATTCGTCGTTGACGAAGGGGCCGAGCACACCAGACGGCAGCTTGCGCGCTTCATCCCCAAGCTTCTTGCGGGCCTGGTAGAACTCCTCCTGCACGCTAGATGGCGGTGTGCTGTCCTTCAGCGTAACCGTCATGTACGCGTAGCCTGGCCGTGTGGTCGTCTCCACCCGGTCGTACCAGGTCAGCTCCTGAAGCCGTTTCTCCAACGGTTCGGCGACCTGGTCCTGCATCTCACGCGCCGTCGCGCCTGGCCATACCGTCGTGACCGTCAGGGTCTTGATGGTGAAGGAGGGGTCCTCCGCCCGCCCGAGCATGAGGAAGGCGTAGGCGCCTGCGGCCGCCATCAGGAGGATGAAGAACAGGGTTACGGCCCGTTCGCGAACGGCGATCGCGGAAAGATTGAAATTCAGCATTTGGCTGCTCCTATTCCTCGACGTTCGTCCTGACGCCCGCCGTCTTGCGGCAGGTGGGCGCCGAGTGAACCGCGATGACCTAAAGAACGCCGGCCTCTGACTGCGCTTCTGCTAACTTACGATGGGTTCGGCGACAGCTTCTTTGAGGCCAGCTGCCGCTTGGGCAGCAAGCCCACGGGCCGCTTCCTGTGAATCCTGAAATTCCTCGAGTGCATGGACCCTACCCCACCGCAGGGTGAACACGTGGAGCCCACGGTTGACGTACGACGCGTCGCCGTGGGGCAGCGTTGCGGTGCCGTCCCACTGGACAAACACGGTGGTATTCACGGCCAGCCCTTCACCCAGATATTGTTGACCGTGAGATGGAGAGTGGGCTGGACGCGGCCGAGGCGCTCAAACCAGCTGCGCAGAGCTTCTTTGTGGTGGCGCTCACCACCAAGCGCGTGGGCACCGGAAACGCGGTGATGGATATGCGGCGCGACTGCTTTCACCGCTTCATCCCAGCGATGGTTGTTGACGTGGTCGAAGGTCTTTCGGATTTCGTTCTTGACGATGTAACCGTATAGCATTGTTGGTCTCCAACGGTGATCGCGGAAAGATTGAAGCTCATCAGTTGCCTCTGCTTTCAGACGCAGTCCTGACGCGAGCGCCCTCCTGCAGGAGATGAGCGCCGAGAGAAACAATCGGATCATCCGAACTCAATCCGGAGACCACCGCGCTTTCGCCGCTCAGCCGAACAAGTTTGATGGTCCGAAAGCGGACGGTTGATGTGGCGCTATCCAGGACCCACACACCGGTCTTCAGGCCGTCATCGAGCACGGCACCCAGCGGCACCTGAACTTCCGGCTCACTCGCCTGGCTTGCCAGCCGAATGGTTACCGTCGCGCCAAGCGGTGCTGCCGCGGCCTCACCGTCGAGCACATAACGAGCCTCATAGGTACGGGTCTGAGCATCGGCGGCGTCCGACAACTGCCGCAGATGCGCGGTATAGCGCCGCCCATCGGCCCCATACACGCGGGCCTCGGCCGCGGAGCCGATGGCGGGCCGGATCGTTTCGGGAAGCGCAACCACCGCTTCGCGGGGGCCGGCCTTTGCGATTCGAACGACTGTCTGGCCGGCGGAGACGACCTGCCCGGGCTCGCCAAGCGTTTCGATCACCGTTCCGTCCGCGTCCGCAACCAGGACCGAATAGGTCGCCTCATTCTCGGAGACCCGCGCGTCAGCTTCAGCGGTGGCGAGTTGCGCCTCGGCGGTATCCAACGCGGCCTTCGCTTGCTCGTAGCGCTGTCGGGAAGCCCATCCGTTGCTCACCAACTTGGCGTATCGCTGTTCATCCGCTTCGGTCTGAACGAAAGATGCACGCGCTGCAGCAACGGCGTTGCGCTTCGCCATGACCGCAAGGCGAAGATCGGTTTCGTCGATCCGCATCAGCGGCTGACCGGCTTTGACCGGCTGACCAGCATTCACAAACCGTTCCACGATCTTGCCGGCGACCCGAAAACCGAGATTGCTCTGCACCCTCGCCCCGATGATGCCCGTGAAGCCGCGTTCGGATCCGGTCACCCGCGCTGCCGTCGCCAATCTGACGATCGGGGGTTCCTGCCTCGGGTCGCTCACGGTAGAGGCTGCCTGCGTGCGGATGGAAAGCGTAACGAATCCGGCCGCCCCGAACACCGCGATCAGGATGCTTCCCAGCACGATAATGGGTCTTTTTTTCATGGCACGGCCTCATCAAATAGATTGCACTCGAACTCTATATCTGATATAGATTTCGAGTGCAATCTAAAAAATTGGAGATTTACAATGCGCGTGAGTCGCATTCAGGCCGCGGAAAACCGCGAAACTGTAATCAACGTCGCAAGTCGCCTTTTTCGGGAGTGCGGCTTTGATGGCATCGGCCTCAAGGATCTGATGAAGGGTGCCGGGCTCACCCAAGGCGCCTTTTACAAGCAGTTCGCGTCAAAGGAGGACTTGGCGGCGCAGGCGTCCAAGCGGGCATTGGAGAGCGCCACCCTCCGATGGTCGGCCGCGACCGCGGCGAAACCCAAGGATCCACTCGGCGCAGTGGTTGCGTTCTACCTCAGCGCCGACCATCGCGATGAAAAGATGGACGGCTGCCCGATCGTGGCGCTCGGCTCAGATGCCGCCAGACAGGGCAGCGACGTGAAAGCGTCATTCGAAGCCGGGATCAAAGACCATCTCGAAATCCTCAGCCGATTGATTGCCGAAACCAGCGGCGAGAAGCCCAAAGGAAAAGCGATGGCCATTCTCTCGACGATGGTCGGTGCGGTGATGCTATCGCGCGTCGTCAACGACCCCGATCTGGCTCAGGCCCTTCTGAAGGCGGCGGCCAAACAGGTTCGCGAAGCCGCCGCCGCTTGATGGCTGGTCAATCTTATAAATTCATGGAGGACACGAAATGCGCAAAGCCGGGATCCATAATTTTCCAGCAATAGACCGTCTCGTTTATGGCAAGGCTGCGGCAGACGCTTTGAAAGATGAGGCGGTGCGACTGGATGCTAAGCGCGTCTTCCTCATCGTCAGTCGAACCTTGAACACCAAGACCGATGAGATCGAGAAGATTCGTCGTGCTCTTGGCGACAAACACGTGGCGACCTTTGATGGAATTGCGCAACATACGACGCGCAAGCAAGCTGCCGAGGTGGCCCGTCAAGCTAATGACACGGAAGCTGATCTAATCGTGGCTGTTGGGGGAGGTTCTGCTATCGATCTCGCTAAGATAGTCATCATGGCGATGGAACATGATATCCGCGATGAAGCCGGTTTCGATCCATTTCCCATGGGCCCGGGCGTAAGCTTCTCTCCGTTCCTTTCGCCCACAGTCCGACAGATCGCGGTACCATCGACTCTAAATGGCGGCGAATACAATGCAGCAGCACTCGTCACGGACGAACGCCATAAGTTGAAGCAGATCTTCTTCCATCCCCAAATGATGCCACTGGCGATTATCCTCGACCCTGCCCTCACCCTTCAAACGCCATCGAACCTTTGGATGGGATCGGGAACACGCTCGATGGATCACGGTATCGAAGCGCTGTGCTCGCCCGCCGGCACCCCGTTGGCTGACGAAGTCGTCTTGGCAGGCATCCGCATTCTGCGTGAGGGAATGCTGCAGACTTTGCAGCAACCTGATGACCTGGAGGCTCGTCGACTATCTCAATACGGCTCATGGCTCGCGGCTTACGGCCTACAGGCACGCGTTCCGATGGGAGCAAGCCACGGCATTGGCCATGTGCTTGGAGGCACCTTCGACGTTCCCCATTACTATTGCACACCCGTCATTATGCCGAGCCTGCTGCGCTACAACAAACCCTTCACCGAGGATGCGCAGAAGCGTTTGGCGACAGCTCTTGGCGCCCCGGGTGGCGACGCCGCAGACGCCTTTGCAGCATTCACAAAAGCACTTGGACTACCTGGCCGCCTCGCTGATGTCGGCATAGGCGAAGACAAATTCGATCAGATTAGCAAGATTGCAATCAATCATCGCTTCGTACAGGCCAATCCGAGGCCCTTCAAAAACGAAGCCGAGATCATCGATCTGCTGCGAATGGCAGCTTAGCTGCCATCAGCGACGATGGACCAGGATTGGAAGGTAACTTATCATGCGTCGTGTCGTCGTTACGGGGTTGGGACTGGTATCACCGCTGGGTTGCGGCAGTGATTTGGGTTGGTCCCGCCTGCTTGCGGCCCGTTCAGGGCTGGCTGCCCTTCCCGAATGGGCGGCTACCCTTCCCGCTCGGGTCGCTGGAATCGTGCCGATAAAGGCCGACGATCCGGATGGCGGCTTCGATCCTGATCTGGTCGTCCCTCCCAAGGATCAGCGGCGGATGGATCGCTTCATCCTGTTCGCACTGGTCGCCACGGCCGAGGCCGTCGCACAAGCTGCATGGACTCCTTCCGACGCACACTCGCTCGAGCGGACGGCGACCGTAATCGCGTCCGGCATCGGAGGCTTTCCGGCAATCGTCGAAGCAGTTCGCACCACCGATCAGCGCGGGATCAGGCGCCTCTCGCCCTTCACGGTGCCCTCCTTTCTCGCAAATCTCGCGGCCGGTCATATTTCCATCCGCTACGGCTTCAAGGGTCCCATCGGTACGCCGGTCACCGCTTGCGCTGCGAGCGTGCAGGCGATCGGCGATGCGGCACGCCTCATCCGAACCGGCGAAGCCGACGTTGCGATTTGCGGCGGCTCGGAAGCCTGCATCGATCTGGTGAGCCTCGGCGGCTTCGCCGCCGTCCGGGCTCTTTCGACGGGCTTCAACGAAACGCCAGCGCGCGCGTCCCGGCCCTTCGACCGCGACCGCGACGGCTTCGTCATGGGCGAAGGCGCCGGTATCCTCGTCATCGAAGAGTTGGAACACGCACTCCGCCGGGGAGCCCAACCGATTGCCGAAATCGCCGGCTATGGCACGACTGCTGATGCCTACCACATCACGTCAGGACCCGAGGACGGCGACGGCGCGCGTCGCGCCATGGAAGGCGCCTTGCGGCAGGCCGGCCTCAAGCCCGGCGATATCCAGCATCTCAACGCCCATTCCACTTCGACGCCGGTTGGCGATGTTTCCGAACTTGAAGCGATCAAATCCGTGTTCGGCCGCGACGGTAAAATTGCCGTGAGCGCCACCAAATCGGCGACTGGTCATCTGCTCGGCGCAGCCGGGGGAGCGGAAGCGATCTTTACAATCCTCGCATTGCGCGAACAGGTTGCACCGCCCACCCTCAATCTCGAAAATGGCGATGCGGCCGCGGAAGGCGTCGACCTCGTCTCCCGTGAGGCCAGGCGCATGACGATAGAGCATGCGATTTCGAATGGATTCGGCTTCGGAGGCGTCAACGCCAGCGTCATCTTTCGGCGGTGGCAATGAAAGAGAACCGATAGCTCCGAACCCGATGCCCAATAACCCGTCCAGGCTGATGAAGGCGATGGCCGATCGATCGCGCGGACATAGGGGTGCTATCATCAAGCGCAAGAAATCGTACAAAATCGTTGGTTGTCGTACAAAATCGGTCCGTGGTGGCGGGGGAAGCACTCGGGTTCCGGCGGCGCGCTCCGAAATGGTGACCACTCTGATCGCGCAGATGTCCAATTTCCTCGCGCCAATCTGCGAGCGACGACGACCAACTTCGCCGTCAGGCGCGATAACGCGCGGCGGGCCTGGAGTTGCCGAAGCCTGCCGCTAAAACGCCGCGCGCCTTCTCAAAGGCGTCCCACGCCGCCACCTCGGGCACCGGCGGAATTGTCACCAATTCCTTGCGATCGAAGCCGACCAGGGCCGCATCCACGAGATCTTCAACCTCCATGACATTGGGCACCTTGCTGGCGTCGCCACCAGCTCGTTCGTAAATTTCGGTGCGCGTGGCCGCAGGCAGCACGGCCTGCACATAGACGCCCTTCGACGCGACTTCGGCAGCAAGACCTTGCGACAGCGTCATCAGGTAGGACTTGGTGGCGGAGTAGATGCCCCGGGAATGTTCGGGGAGCAGAGCAAGCACCGACGCGATATTGATGATCGCGCCGTTGCCGCGTTCAACCATGCGGCCGACGACGGCGGACGCGAGCAACGTCGGCGCGACCACGTTCAGCCGTAGCAGCTCGTCCATCCTGACTGGATCGGCGGTCGCGAAATCACCGATCAACGCCGCGCCTGCATTGTTGACGAGGATGTCGATAGACGGATCGGAGCGGAGGCGTCGGAGAACCGGTTCGAGTTGGGAGACGTCGATCAGATCGGCCGTGATGACTTCGACTGCAATGCCATGCGCATTGCGCAGTTCGGTGGCGAGGGTATTGAGCCTCTCGGTCGCGCGAGCGACGAGCACGAGATCGTGGCCGCGTGCGGCCAGGCGGCGTGCGTAAACTGCGCCGATGCCGCTCGAGGCGCCGGTAACGAGTGCGATCGTCATGGACGTTGTCCTGATTGAGTTTCGTATCGGGATGCTCTGCCGGGGATCGATGGTGACAAATCGTCGGAGCGGCGCGGTCAGCCGCGCGCCTTCAGATGAAGCATCGGGTGGTGCTCATAATGACCGGCGCCGTTCTTCACGATGGGGTCTTCCGAGGTGATCGCCGTGATCTCTTGGTCATCGGCGATCTGATAGAGCGACACGCCATAACCGCCACTCGGGTCCATGACAGGGCCGTGCGCGACGATCTGCCCCTTTTCGAGCAGGTCATCCAGGAACGCGCCGTGCTGCTTCATCCATGCTTTCTCATCGGCGGTCATGGTCGCGAGGAAATCGGCGCGCGGCGGGATGTACTTGCACAAATAGTACTTCATGGGTCGCTCCTCGGTGAAAGAGACATTTCAGATGCTTGGAGATCTCTTGATTTGAGGGATCAATCGGCCACGCCCATCTGCTTGCGAAAACTCTTCTCGAAGGTCTTTTCGGGAACAAAGCGCCGCATCAGGCGGAGACGGCCCGCCACCTTTCCAGGCGTGTACCGAATGCTCGGCTCTTTTTCGGTGGCAGCCTGCACCACCTTGTCCGCCACGGCTTCCACGGGATCGCCGGCCGCGATGCCGTTGCGCCAGGTCGCGTTCATGGCAGTGCGCCCTTTGTCGTAGACGCTCAGGATCCGATCGGGCTTGTCGCCATTCTCTTCCAGCGCGGTGCGGGTGAAGACTGGCTCGACCAGTGAGACACGAATGCCGAATGTTCGCAGTTCGTGATCGAGCGATTCGGAATAGCCTTCGACGGCGTGCTTGGTGGCGTTGTAGAGCGCTGTATATGGTCCGGGCAGGAAGCCGGCCACCGAACTGATGTTGATGATCCGGCCCTGGCCCTGCTTGCGCATGATCGGCAGCACTTCAGTGGTGGTGCGAAGGATGCCGAAGACGTTGATGTCGAACAGGCTCTGGGCTTGATCGAGAGATGATTCCTCGGCGGCGCCGATCAAGCTGCGGCCGGCATTGTTCACAAGCACGTCGATCCGGCCTGCAAGCCCGACGACGTCCTTGATCAGTTGCTTGACTGATTTATCATCGGTGACATCGCAGCGGAGCATATGAATGCCCTGTCGCACCTCGTCGGGCGCGGCCTGACGGCTGGTGCCGAACACCCGATATCCCGCGCGGATCAGGGCAAGTCCGGCCGCAAGCCCGATGCCCCCGGAAGCGCCCGTGATCAGGGCTACCTTTTCTCCCGCTGCGCGCGATTGTGCATGTGCCATCTCGAATTCCCTTGTCAGCGCCGATAATGATTATGCTCGTAATCATCGTCTATTTATGATTATGTATATAATCATTGTCAAGGACCTTTGGGACGACAGTCCGGGCCCCCGCTGAAAAAGGTCATGCCGGCGTTATGCGTCGGCCGTCGCCATCAGAAGGAAAGGGCTCGTGAAAGTCAGCAAGGAAACGGTCGAGCAGAATCGGGAGCGGGTGATCGCGACCGCCGCAAGGCTGTTCCGGGAACGTGGGATCGACGGTATCGGGCTTGTCGACTTGATGAAGGCTGCCGGGCTCACTCCCGGAGGCTTCTACCGGCAGTTCAAGTCAAAGGACGACCTCATCGTTCAGGCGGTCAAGCGGGCCTACAAGGATATGAGCGAGGATATCGCGCGCCGTATTGCAGCGAGCGATGATCCGCTGGAGACCCTCGTGCGTCATTACGTGTCGCACTACCACCGCGATGATCCGGGGCAAGGGTGCGGCCTTGCAGCAATGGCTGCCGACGCGGCACGTCACGACGATCCGGCGCTGCGGGAGTGCTTCGGCAGCATCGTCAGCAACTATATCGGGCTTCTCACCAAGCTCGTGCCAGGAAGAAGTGCAAAAGCGAAGCGGAGCGCGGCGATAACGGCGCTCGCCGAAATGATCGGATCGGTTGTCCTCTCCCGCGTGGTGCCAGATCCCGCACTATCCGATGAGATCATCGACACGGTCTCGAATGATCTGGTGAAACGCCATGCGAAATCTTCTCGAACTGCTTGATGAGCCTCTCGCACTTTAGCGGGCAATCCGGCGACCTTGCTCGAGTTATTCAACGAATAGATGCTCGCTTCACGAGGCTTCCGTTGTTGCCCTGGCCATAGGCGTGCATCCGGCACAACTAACTGACCCAGGCGCGTGAAATCGTACAAGATCGTAGTCTGGCGTACAAAATCGCGTAAATAGCGGAGAGAGTGGGAGTCAAACTCACGATTTTCAATCATTCCACTTCGAAGAAGACTGAAAGCTGCTGAGTAAGCGCTCGCCTGCCTCCTTCAAAGATTTCGAGTCTGAGCCGGGTTGGATTCCGGTCGGCGATTGTGGAGACCGGAACGGCATGGGCCCTGCCTGCTGCCGAGCGCTTGCTGATTTATTTTTGCGAGCTACTGCCGTCCGTCATCTTGTTGGTATTCCTGTTGGTATCCGCAGCAATCGGCGACTAAAACTATTGCAAATTCAAACCGTTATGCGACTAGGCGATTATCGGCCAGGGGCACCAAGGATTTATTCCGAGCTGCGAAGTGCAGCTATGTCCGCCGCACCGCGGCTCTTTCCGCCGTACCACGAATCCTCGGGAAAAGCGGAAGCAACGCGGACATCGTCAAACCAACGCGAACGCCCCTGAGCCGACATTGCGCCGAGTTTCAGCATACATGGAAGAAATGCCTCCATGCCCTGGAGAGCGAAGTTCGCCAATAATTGCTGGTTAAAACAGAGTACGGGAGTATCCTGACGAGCGGACGTCGAACCCAGCGAGGGCGCCAATATGGCACAACTTCGCGAGTGGCTTGAGGCGCGAGGACTGGGGCGCTACGCCGACGCGCTGCTGGCTCAGGACATCGAACTCGACATCCTGCCCGAACTGACAGATGCAGACCTCACGGCGGCCGGCCTGCCGGTTGGCGCCCGCAAGCGCCTGCTCCAGGCGATTGAGGGACTGCGCAACCTCGCGGACCCAGCGATGCGGTCAATGGCGTCGCCTACGATCGTTCCGACAGCGGAGTCAGCAACTGAAGCGGAACGGCGGCAACTGACCGTGCTTTTTTGCGACGTGGTCAACTCGACCCACCTCGCTGAAACGTTGGACCCGGAAGATCTGCGAAATCTGCTGCTGTCATTTCAGAAAGTGTGCGTAGAGGCGGTTCAGCGTCATGAAGGGCAAATTGGCCTTTTCATCGGCGACGGCGTGAACGCCTATTTTGGTTATCCAAGGGCCCACGAGGATTCCGCCCAGAGTGCAGTCCAGGCAGGCCTCGACATCATGGCCGGACTAACGGAGCTTCGAACAGCCAGCCTCGAAGCGCGCTGCGGCGTCCACACTGGCCCGGTTGTTGTCGGTGAACTGGGAATTGGCGAGAAGCGCCTCAGTGACGGTATCGTCGGCGAGGCGCCAAATATTGCCGCGCGGCTGCAAGCCTTGGCACCGCCGGGCAGCCTGGTCATGAGCGAGGCGACGCTGCGCCTCGTCGAGGGCTTCTTCGAGATTGAGCCGCTTGGCCCGCAAATGCTCAAGGGCGTCAGCTCGCCGATTGCAATCTATCGGGTGCTGCGCCCCAGCGCCGCGCCCAACCGCTTTGAGGCGAGAAGCGGACAATTCTTGACCCCACTCGTCGGTCGCGAGACCGAACTCGGCTTTCTCACCAAACGGTGGGAGAACGCGATGGAAGGCGAGGGCCAGGCCGTGCTGCTGCAGGGAGAAGCCGGCATCGGCAAATCCCGCTTGCTGCAGACGCTTCGCATGCAGCTTCGCGAAGCGCCGCACACCGAGATTGTCTTTTATGGTTCTCCACAACATCAGGCCAGCGCGCTTTGGCCGGTGATCCAGCAACTGCATCGGGCGCTGGGTTTTGCCGGCGAGAAGGATGACGTGACGCGGCGCGAGCGCCTCCGACACTTTCTCGGCGATCTCGATTTGGACAGCGCCGATGTGGTCGAACCGCTCGCCATGCTGCTGGGCCTTACTGCGGATCCGGCGTGGAATGCCGGCCCAGCGGATCCTGAACAGGTTCGCCGGGTTGTCTTCGCTGCCCTGTCGCGGCTTATCTCTGCAGTGCAGCGGAGAAGCCCCGTCCTTGTGATTGTCGAGGACGCCCACTGGATTGATCCTTCGACCATAGAACACGTCGGTCAAATGCTCACGGACATGGCGTCCCAACGGCTTTTCGTTCTGCTGACCGCGCGACCGGAGTTTGAAGCGCCGTGGTCGAACTCGTCGCAGATGGTGACCTTGCCACTCGCCAGGCTCAGCCGCCGCGAGACCGAAGTGATGATTCGTCGCGTCGCGCCCGATGATCTGCCGGCAGCCATGGTGGCGCAACTGGTCGCCAAGACCGACGGTGTGCCGCTATTCATCGAAGAGCTAACTAAGTCGGTGGCCGAAAGCAGGAGTAATTTCGGCTTCGGCGCGGCCATCGAGATCCCCGCGACCTTGCAGGCCGCGCTACACACCCGTTTGGATCGTCTGGCGCCGATCCGGCAAATCATTCAGGTGGCGGCACTTTTGGGCCGGGTGTTCGATGCCGATCTTCTGATCGCGGTGACCCAGCGAGACGCTGCCGCGGTTAAGCGGGCACTGCACGACCTGATCGAGGCCGAGCTTATCTATCCGCGGAGAAATCCCCACTGCGAAAGCTTTCAGTTCAAACACGCACTGATCCAGGACGCGGCAACCGACACCCTTCTTCGTAATCAACGGGCCCAATTGCACCGCCAGATCGCGGTTGCCCTGGTCGAGCTGCGCGCCGATGCGGTTGAGCGTAACCCTGAGGTCCTGGCGCACCATCTTCAGAAAGCCGGCGATTGGGGTGGCGCGCTCGAACACTGGCAACAGGCGGGGTCGGCCGCCATGTCCAGGGCTGCCGCCCGGGAAGCTGTCTCGCACTTTGCCAATGCGATTGACTGCAGCAAGAGACTAGACGAAGTGTCCGGCGGCGCCGAGCGGATGACACGTCTCCACCTGGCGATGGCCAATGCCTTGATGCAGTCGGAAGGCTATCGTTCTGAGCGCCTTACTCAGGCGCTTGATGCTGCACGTCGGGCCGCCGCGAACACTGCATTGGTCGAATTGCAGTGTGAAGTGGCTATATCGTTTGCTGCTTTTTTTTATGCTACCGGGCGCAATCGCGATTATCTGACACTCGCCGATGAGCAACTAGAAAATCACGCAGATCTACTACCGCCGGCCTACGTGAGCGGCCTTTGGTCGACGAAGGGGTTTGCCCATTTTAACCGAGGCGAATGGCGCTTCGCGCTCGACGCCCTGCATAAGGCCCGAGGCCTGATTGATCGGGCTGACGCTGGTCGACGTATTTTGCTAGGCGGCGCGGATCAACTCATACCAACCGAGGGCTATTTTTTCCGATCGCTGGTTTTGATGGGTTTTGTTGATGAGGCCGTCAAAGCGACGGAGCGCTTTGTTCAAGCGATTGACCAGTTTGAGAAGCCCTTCGACATCGTCTGGGCTCTTATGGTGAAATGCAGTTTGTGCGCGCTGCTCGGCCAAAACGATGTGCTGCTGCAGGACGCGGCAAAGATAATCGAGATCAGCGAACGGCATGGTTACACGGCCCGGCTTGGCAACGGTCTTTCATTACGGGGACTTGCTCGGTCGCGATTGGGTGAACTGGATGCCGGTATCGCCGATGCCCGCGAGGGGATGGTGCTTTGGCGTAGTCGTGGCATTGTATCTACCACTGCCGAGCTAATATGCTGGCTGTGTGATCTTCTGGTGCGGGCGGGCCGCCTCAAGGAGGCATCACAACTGCTGGATGAGGCCGACACCCTCATTATCGATACCGACGAAGCATGTGCTTTGGTTGAATGCATCCGCATTCGCGGCCAAATCGCCGCTTGCAGAAACGATATGATCGGCGCGGTGCGCTTATTCGAAAAAGCGATTGCTGTTTCCCAGTGCCAAGAAGCGCGACTATTCGAGCTCCGTGCCACAACACAATTAGCAACAGTCCTCGCACGTCTAGGGCGTACCCAGGAGGGTGAGGCGCGGCTGCGCACCATCATCGATGCATTCGATACCAAACACGAAATCGTCGATCTCGTTGCCGCACGAAAAGCATTGCACACGTTGCGCTGATCCGCAGCTTCGGTCGGCAAGCCAGCCCGCTCTCACCCCTCCCGATACCAGCTCGCCAGCTGCCACAGATCATTGTCCCAGCCCGAGATATGCGCTGTCAGCTTGCCGCTGAGCGCTGCGACGCGGGTGCGGGAGATGATGGGCTGGATGTAATTATCTGACACGACGAGGTCGTTGAGCCTGATGAACAGCGCGGCGCGCTTCACCGCGTCGAGCTCCTGCTCGACCTGCTTGTAGATCTCGTCATATTCCTTGCTTTGCCAGCGCGAGACATTGCGCCCCTGCCACTTGTTGTCCTTGTTCGCCACCTGCCACGACACATACTGGTTCATGAAGAACTGCGGATCGGCCTGCGGCATGGTGGTGTTGTACATCTGCGCGTCGCAATAGAAATGCGGGTAGGTGTCGGGATTGCCGGCGTCGGAGGAGAAGAACACCGATCCCACCACCGACTTCAGTTCGACGTCGATGCCCGCTTTCTGGCACGCCTGCTTGACGATGGCCTGGGTCTTCTGCCGGGGTGCATTGATCGAGGTCTGGAATACGAACTTCAGCGGCTTGCCGTCCTTGGCGCGAATGCCGTCGCCGCCCTTTTTCCACCCCGCGGCCTCGAGGATCTGGTTGGCCTTCTCGATGTTGAATTCGAACTTGGTGTTCTTCGACCGGAAGCGCGGCGGGTTGTTGAGGAAGTTCGCGGTGGCGAGCGCCGTGCGGCCATAGATGAATTTCTCGATCGACGCGCGATCGATCAGGAGATTGATGGCCTGGCGCACGGCCGGATCGCTGAACAGCGGATGTTTGGTCTTGATGCTGGCGCGCTCACCGTCGACCTCGACCGCAGGATCGGTCGAGTTGAGCTGCATGAATTCGACATTACCTGACGGCGTGATGTTGATCCTGCCCTTTCCGAGGGCTTCCATCTTCAGCAGGATCTCGTCTTCGACCTGCATGTTCCAGGCATAGTCATATTCGCCGGTCTGCAGCACCGCGCGCGCCGCCGACACCGCATCGCCGCCGCCCTTGACCTCCACCTCGTCGAAATGCGGCCGGTTGGCGACGTGGTAGTTGGGATTGATTTTTGCGCGGAGCATGTCGCCCGGTTTGAAATCCACGAACATATAGGGGCCGGTACCGACCGGCTTCAGATTGTTCGGCGCCTCGCGCGATTTGGCACCGACGTAATCCTTGAACAGGTGTTTTGGGATGATCATGCCATAGGCGCTGACAAAGGCATCGGCCCAGAATGGTGTCGGCTTGGCAAAAACGAGGCGGACGGTGAAGTCGTCGATCTTTTCGACCGTGATGTCCTTGTAGCTGCCGATCGAGACCGACGCGGTCTCCGGCGTTTTGGCATATTCCCAGTTGAACACGACATCGTCTGCCGTGAACGGCATGCCGTCATGCCATTTGACGCCGCGTTTCAGCTTCCAGATCACGGAGCGGCCGTCCTCGGCCAATCCGTCATTCTCCTTGCTCGGAATCTCGGCCGCGAGGATCGGCACCAGATTGCCGTCGCCATCCCATCCTGCCAGCGGCTCGTAGAATATCCGGGAGCCTTCCTGGTCCTTGGTGCCGACGGCGAAATGCGGATTGAGCAGGGTCACGGCCTGCCAATACATCAGTTTCAGCACACCGCCGCCGCCGGCCTTGGTCGGCTTGTAGGGAAGCGCGGTCGCGGCCATCGCGACCCCGGACTGGCTCAGCATCATCCCGGCCATCGGCGCCGAAAGGCCTGCGGCGATCATTCGCTGGACAAAGGCCCGCCGCGACAACTGACCGGTCTTGACGTCTGCAATCAGGTTTCGAAGTTCCCGCTCCTTCATTGGGCCGGCTCCTTAACTGTGCTGAATGTCCCGTTACTCTCGATCAAGGAAATGGATCAGGTCAGCGCGAACCTGTCAAAGCAGGATCCGCGCCATCCCGTCATGCCAGGCTCAACCGAGACAAGGTGACGCGGCATCAGGTGGCAGTGCACCTAATTCACACGTCACGCCTTCGCGGGCATCGCCTGCGAATGAAGTGCACTGGCCCCGAAATTTTCTCGAACAGGGCTCTTGGATTGAGAGCGGCGACAGCAGACGAATGGAGATTCGGCTGATGACGATGAACGTACGAGGATAGTCTGGAACGGCGGATGACGCCTTCGGCTCCAATCCGCCTTACGCGCCTGGCTCAAGCTGTTGGTGCGACGGCTCCCTCGCCGCCGATCGCGCGGTCCAGGGCGTCGATCAGTATCTGAATCTCGATGAACTTGTTGCGGGCCCGTTCGGCCTTGTCGCGGTCAAAGGGAGCGGCCAGCACCTTCGCGTGCGCGTCCCTGTCCTCGAGCATGCGCGCACGGGCTTTATTCAGCGTTTCAAGTCGCTCGCTCATTTTGGGCTTCTTTCCTGGGAGGGATGGGCGCCACGCTGCCGGCGCGAGTCTCATGCGTACACCGATCCAGTCCCTGGCGCCATCGATCAATGGCGCGGCGTCAAGCTGAAGGTTAAGCCGGCGCCGCCGCATAGTTTCGGGAACCGTGACAGTCGTACCGACATCACCTGCAATTGAGTGCATTGGCAACACGGTTCGCGGAGTTGTTGTCTTGACCGCACTCGCCTTTGTTACGACCATCGATCATCCAGCTACGCCAGCTCAGGAGCTCTTATGTCTTCGACATCCAATCTGCCGCGTCTGAACAGGAGAGCTTTTGTTGCCGCGGCTGCCGGCGCGGCGATCGGTTGCGCGCCGGCGCTGGCGCAGCATTCGGGCCATGGCACACCGTCGGGCACGGCGTTGCCTGAAGCAGCCCCCTCCTCCGACCCGTTTGCCCGGCTTCAGGGCGGCACGCCGCATCACCTCACGACCGAGCAGATTGCCCAGCGAAGAGTGGAAAGCCCCGCGCCGAAGGGACCGCAGGGACACTGGACCGCCAAGGCGGCGTTGCCGCTGCCGCGAAGTGAAATGGCCTGGGCTACCGCCTGGGCGGGGCGCATGCATATTGTCGGCGGCTATGGCGAAGGACGCGTCGACCGCGCCTATCACCATGTTTACGATCCCAAAGACGACCGCTGGTTCAACGCCGCGCCATTGCCGCGCGGCGCCAACCATGTCGCCGTCGTGGCGGATGCTGGCCGGGTCTACGCGCTTGGCGGCTTCATCGAGCAGAACCGCAATCCGGATCCGAATGCGTTTTTCTACGATGTGGCGGCCGACAAGTGGACGACCATCGCGCCACTGCCGCGGTCGCGCGGCGCGGCCGCAGCCGTCGCGCTTGACGGCAAGATACATCTGATCGGCGGCGCCGGCGCCCCGACCAACGAGCGCGCCAGCGTCGGCTGGCATGAGGTCTACGATCCGCAAACCGACAAGTGGGAAATCCGCAAGGCGCTGCCGGCGGCGCGCGACCATGTCGGGGCTGTCGCCCATAACGGCATGATCCATATCATCGGCGGCCGCTTCAACACATTCGAATACAACACCGATCTTCACCACGTTTACCTGCCCGTATCAGACACATGGAAGGAGCGCGCGCCGCTGCCCACGGCGCGTTCCGGCCACGGCCTCGTCGTCTACCGCGACCGCTTCTTCGCCATGGGCGGCGAATACGGCGTGCAGGACAAAGGCCAGATATCGCAGGGCGTCGTATTCGGTCAGATGGAAAGTTACGATCCCGCGACGAACACCTGGCAGTCTCATGCAGCAATGACGACGCCGCGGCACGCGGTGGGCGCCACCACCATTGGCGATGCCATCTATGTTGCGGGCGGAGGCGCGGTGACAGGCGGCTCAGTCCAGTCGTCCGTGCACGAAGCGTTTACGCTGGCGGTTTGATCGCTTTTACCGGTTGGCCGTCGCAGCGGTGCGGAAGTAGAAGGGTTCACTCGGCAGCGAGCCATACACGAATGGTTCCTGCTGCCGTCCGGTTGCCGCTAGCACGTCGTCGCGAACGAAGCGGAACAGCATTGACACCTCCAGGCCCGGCTGCTTCAGCCGCTTGAGGAGCGCTTTCATGAACGGACTGTTGCCATCATCGCCGTCGTGCGCCACCTGGCCGGCTTTCGCCGCATAGGCGACCATGGTTCCGCCTTCAGGCTCCACCCGCGCCAACCCCGTGCCCAGCGAACGCGTGCTGTTGGTGAAACGCATCTGAGGCGCGAAGGGATTATTGCGACAGGCATCCAGCACGATCAGCCGCAATCCCCGCACACCCTCGATCGCAGCGCTAAGCTCGTCGATGGATACCGCTTCGAGACGTACGTCGCGATCAGTCTTGAACTGCGCATCAACAGGTGCGAGCCAGTTGACGCCGCCCATCTCGAGTCCGTGACCGGCAAAATAGATCACTGCCCAGTCGGACGTTTCGGCGTCCTTCGCGAACGCGCGCAGCGCGGCGAACATCTGTTCGCGCGCGACATCACGTAGCAGCGTCACCTTGCGGAAGCCCAGCGCATCGAACTCCGCCGCCAGTGCTTCCGCGTCACGGCCGGAATTGGTGAGCGGCGCTACGTTCTGATAAGCCGCATTGCCGATCACCAGCGCGACCCGATTGCTCCGCTCGCGCGACGGCGTTGCACCCGGCGCGACCGGTTCGCCGAGGGGCGGCGCCATTGCGCTGTCCACCTCGCGCACGAGCTGCTCCGCCTCGCGGAACAATTCCGCGGCGTCCGGGCTGGACAGCGGCAGCCGGCGCGCGGTGGACAGCGCATCCCGCGCGGCCGCGACATTGTTCGTTCGGGCCAAGGCCACGCTCTTCAGGGCAAACGCTTCGGCGTTGTTCGGGTCGATCTTGAGCAGCGCATCCAGCACAGGAAGAGCTTCCGAATGGCGCTGCAGCGCCACGAGGGATTTACCGTGCAGCAGGCCAATGTCGGCGTACATCTTCTGCTGCGAAAAATTGACGGTGGCTCGGGTGGCGCGAGCCCGCGCAACCTGCCGGAGCGCCTCATCGGGACGGCTGAGTTGCAGCAGGAAGTCGGCCCGGTTGATGAAATTGTAGACATCGCCAGGTTGCAACCTGGCCGCATGGTCGAGGTCGGCCTGGCTCTCCGCGATGTTGCCACGCCGGACAAACGCCGCGGCGCGGTTGCGCAGCGCGCCGGCACGGTCCGAATTGTTGTTCGCCATGGCGAGCGCCTGGGTGGCGTCCTTGATGGCGAGATCGAATTGGCCTAGGCCACTGCGGATGGTGCTCCGGTTCAGCCAGGCGTCCACGAAGGACGGGTTGTCTTCAAGCGACTTGTCGCAGTTAGCCAGTGCGTTCCGATAGTCGTGCCCCAGGATGTAACGGTAGCACCGATTGTAGTACGCGGTCGCACGCTCGCGCGCGGGTATGCCGCGTGTGTTGATGATCGCCATGCAGGCGGTGAGCCCGGCCTCACCGTCGTTGTTGCGGCAGGTCTTCCATAGCTTCGACCTGTCGCCGGGTGCCGCAGCAAATGCGCTAACGGCAGGCAGCGACACCACGAGCGCCAGCAGAAGCGTCATACTGTGCGTTGGCCGCAATACGCGCCAGTGCGCAATCTGCCGAAACGCGATCATGAATGGGTTCTGCCGAAGGCGGCCCCGCCTTCCGGCGAGGGCCGGATGGCCACGTCCGCCAGGCGCGGCGCATCGAGAACCCGTGACGCCCAATTACTCATCGCGATCATGGCCGCTCCGATCGCGAAGAAAATCGTTCCGATGAAGGACAGGATGATTGGGGTCAACCAGAGCGACAGCACGCCCCGGATAGTGGCGGCGCCCGGCGCCGCCGGATCATAGACGACCGAGACGACCTCGCCGGTGCGGTAAGCGGGTGGATTGGTGCGCAGGCCGGACTGGAATTCATGTGTGCTGCCGTCCGCCGTCTCGAAGCGCACAATCGGCGAAAATAGATAACCCTTGTCGTCGCTGTCCCGCATGCGCACCATCTCGATCACCACGCCTTCCACTTCGAGGGTGCGTGCGAGCCAGATTTTCGTGCTCCAGACAGACCAGGCGGCTGCGAGCAACAGCAACAGGCCAATCGGTATCAACGCGAACTTGCCAAGGCGGCTGAGGAAAATCGTCGGGTGTTCCATCGATCGGTCCTGCGGCGGCGAGCGTGGTGCGCTTGTAGGCCTGTATCTGTCTGGAGGGCGGCCGAAAGGTTCAACGAAAATTGCACCAGCGACTAGCGGCAGCATGGCCACGCCGAACGCTGCACCGACGCGGCGTAAAGCGATGCAGGCAATCGGCCCACGCACGCGCATTTTGCAGGTTCCAATCGGTAGAACTACGGGTGAGAAAACACCTCACCGCCGCAGTTCATCCGCGAAATGTCCACATCCGACTTCTATCCGGCGGGCCTCACACCCATGGATGGAAGTTGATGCGATATCTTTTCGCCGCCGTGATTGCTGTGTTCGTGATCACGCTGGATTTTGAAAGTTCCAACATCAGGTCAGTATGGACGGAACCATCTTTCGTCGTCGCCGAAGCGCAATCGGAACCCACGGCCATATCGAATTCGCACAGTGGAACTGTGACCGCGTCCGTTGAGTCTTCGCTTGCGTCGGACAAGACAAATGTCGTTGCCGCGCCATACGAGAAGGCAACGGCAGCCGATGCAGATGCTCATGCAGCCGCCGCGGTCGACAACGAGTCCAAGTCAGCGTCGGGAGACAACGAGGCCAAGCCAGCGGACGTGATCTGCGAAACGGTCAAGGCTGCCGCCGAGGAACACGATATTCCGATCGGATTCTTCGTGCGCCTGCTCTGGCAGGAAAGCAGGTTTCGTTCCGAAGAAGTCAGTTCGGCCGGCGCGCAGGGCATTGCCCAATTCATGCCGCAGACGGCCGTCGAAATGGGTCTGAGAAACCCGTTCGATCCACTGCAGGCGATCCCTGCGTCGGCAAAATTTCTTCGCAAGCTTTACAATCAGTTCGGCAATCTCGGGCTTGCGGCGGCAGCGTATAATGCGGGCGGCGGCAGGATCGCGAAGTGGCTTTCACGACGCAGTTCACTGCCTGCGGAAACGCGCGCCTACGTCAAGATCATCACCGGCCACAAGGCCGAAGCGTGGACTGCCGAAGAGAGCACCGTCTTCATGCCGACCGATCTGCCAAAGAAGGCGCCATGCGAGGGCGTTGGCGGGCTGTCGCGGCAAGATCAGATCGCCGCCGTAAACGTCGACCTGACGCCTTCCGCCAGCGCGATGGTGCGCAAGGCGGAGACTGATGATGCCGAGGACAAGAAGAACGTGTCCGTGAGGAAACTACGCGTTGCAAGCTCGGCGGCCAGACGTGCCGGGCCGGCATCACGAAAGGCAAATGCCCGCGCTGTCCTGCTGGCAGGAAAGGTGGCGCGCAAGTCAGGGAAACAAGCCGCCGTGCGTGTCGCGTCAGATTCTTCTACCGGCGGCCGAACGAAGTCATCGAGGGCGGCACGGGAATTGTAGCTGTTGCCATCAAGCTGCCCGAAACGAAAGAAGCCCGCGTTGTTGCTCGCGGGCTTCTTTGTATTGTCAGCCTGCCCTGTTACCAGCCGCGATATCCGCCGCTGCCGAAGCTGAAGGTTACGCCGGGGCCGCCGCCATAGTAGCGGGGTCCGTAGTAACCGTACTGACGCGGCGCATAGTAGCCGTAGCTGTTGTAGTACGGCCGATAGTGACGGTGGCGCCAGTGGTGATGGTGATGGCCATGCCAATGCCGATGGCGGTATTGCGCACTGATGTCAGTCGAGGTGCGCGTGGCATCCGTCGAGGATTTCGACTTCACCGCATTGTCGGCGGCGTAGGCCGCGGAACCTCCCATCAGAGCGGCGGCACCAACGGCGAACACGATAGCTAACTTCTTCATCATCGAACTCCAGTGAACGTGTGAAGACTAACCGGCCGGCGCGCGTGACGTTCCGGCGTGCGACATAAAGACCGCACTCGTTGCCTGAACGAATGTTCACGTAGATTAACGCTTCTGCGACGAGAGTAGCGTTGTTCGATCATGCAGCGGGCCGTAAGAATCAGCGGTGACCGAAAAGCAGCGACAGTGCCGATGTGGCGCGATCTATCATCGCACCGAAGCGATGGCGCCTTCGCGCGAGATCGACAGTTTTGAATGCACGGCTTGCGGCGTGACTCTCGAAAAGTGGGATACCGCGTGGGTGCCGACCTATCGACTGATCGCAGAGCCTGCGATCGAGATCACAGAGCCTGCGATCAAGCCCGAGAAGTAGAGTAGCGCGATGGCGACGAGGCCTGAGCGGAGCTCGGAAATCCCCTATTGCGGCGGCGCCGGCGCGGCAAAACCGTGCCCCGCGAGCGTGCGCTGGCCTTCCGCCGACAGGATGAAAAGCGCGAATTTGTAGGCCGGCGCCGAGGCGCCGTTCATCACGGTCAGTCCGTAATCGGCGCCGACCGCGAGCGCGTCAGGCAGTTGCACGATCTGTTGCGTTGGATTTTCCCGCTGCGCGGCGAGCGCATTGGTGCAATAGGTCAGGAAGATATCGGCGGCGCCTTGTGCGACGAGATCGCCATAGACCGAGCGGCCCTGCGGCGCGGGCGGGCTCGTAGGCCCACCGGTAAGCTGCAGCGCTTTCTTCTCGAGCATAGTTGAGCTGCCCGCCTTGAGCTTCTCGGCTTTGCGAAACACCTCCCAGGCGTAATCGCCTGAAGGATCGGCCTTCGGCGTCGAGGTACCGAGCTTCACCGAGGAATCGAGCATGCGGTCGAGAAGAGATGCCGGCGTGACTTCAAGGCCGGGCCGCGCCAGCGCGCACAGCCGGTTTCGCGCGAACAGCACCACAGGTCCGCTGCGCTTCTCTGCGGCCAGCGCCTGCGGGTGCTCCATGTTGGCGGAGGCAAACACTTCCGCTTTTGCGCCAGTGGCGATCTCGTCTTTCAACAGGCCGGATGCGGCGAACTTCGCCTGCACCTTGCCAAGGCCCGCGACTTCGAAAGCGTTTGCCACCTCAGTCAGCGCCGCGCGCAGGCTGCCGGCGGCGTGGAGCAATACCGTTTCCTCTGCCATCGCAGGCGCCATCGTGACCAGGAGAACCGCAATCGCTGCCGAAAGCCGCGTCCGCATCACGCGCCGGAATCGCTGGCGTTGGGATAGAACAACTGTTCGCCGTTGATCTTGTACTCGGCGATGGCCTTCTGGCCCTCCGACGACACCAGCCAGTCGATCAACTGCTGGCCGAGATCCTTCTTGACGCTCGGATGTTTTTCCGGGTTCACCAGCATGACGCCGTACTGGTTGAACAGCCGCTTGTCGCCTTCGACCGCGATCACGAGATCGCCGCGGTTCTTGAACGACAGCCAGGTGCCGCGATCGGCGAGCACATAGGCGTTGGAGGCCGATGCGGTGTTCAGCGCCGCGCCCATGCCCTGCCCGATCTCCTTGTACCAGGGCCCTTTGTCCTTGGCGATGTCGACGCCGGCAACCTTCCAGAGGTTGACCTCCGCCTGATGCGTGCCGGATTTGTCGCCGCGCGAGATGAAGTCGGCGCCCTTGGCCTTGATCGCCGTGAGCGCTGCTGTGATGTCCTTCGTGCCTTTGATTCCGGCGGGATCGCCCTTCGGGCCGATCAGGATGAAGTCGTTGTACATCACGGGATAGCGCTTGACGCCAAAGCCTTCGGAGAGAAATTTTTCTTCCGCAGATTTGGCGTGGACGAACACCACGTCGGCATCGCCCCGGCGCGCGGTATCGAGCGCCTGTCCGGTGCCCTGCGCCACCACCTTCACGTCGATGCCGGTCTTGGCCTTGAACATCGGCAGGATGTGGCCGAACAGGCCGGAATCCTGCGTCGAGGTGGTGGACGCCACCACGATCGATTTCTCCTGTGCGGAGGCGTGGCCTGCGAATACGAGGCTGGCGGTCACCGCAATCAGTAAACGGCGAGTGAGCATCTTCATGGGTATTTTCCTTCCCTTAAACCAATAGTTCGCCCGCGAGGAATATCTTGGCCTCGGCGGTTTGCGGCCTGTCGAAGAACGATGCGGCGGCGGCGGTCTCCACGATGCGGCCGCGGTGGAGCATGACGATATCGCCGGCGAGCCTGCGGGCCTCACCGAGATCATGAGTCGCCATCACGACCTTGATGTTGCGTTCGCTGACGGCGCGGATGATGTCTTCCACTGCCTTGGTCGCGGTGGGGTCGAGGCTTGCGGTCGGCTCGTCCAGGAACAGCACCGCGGGATCGCGCGCGAGCGCCCGCGCCAGCGCCAGCCGCTGCTGCTCGCCGCCGGATAACCTTCGCGCGGCGCGATCCGCGAGATGACCGAGACCGACCAGTTCGAGAAGCTCAACGGTGCGGCGCGCATGCTCCGCGCGCGGGATTCCGGCGGCGCGCAGCGCGAAGCGGATATTGGCGGCAGCGCTGCGCCGGAGCATCGCCGGGCGCTGAAACACGATCGCGCGCTTCAGCGGCGGGACATTTTCCAGCCCGCCCCAGGTGATGCGCCCGCGCGAAGGCGCGAGCAGCCCCATCGCCACGCGCAGCAGCGTGGATTTTCCCGAGCCGTTGGGGCCGATCAGCATCGTGGGCGCGCCCGGCGCCAGCGTGAGCGCGATACGATCGAGGATCGTGACGGCGCCTGCCGTCACCGTGACGCCATCGAATACAATGGGCAGTTCGCTCGACGGCGCGCGCATGGTCATCCCGCCAGTCGTTCGCCGGCGCGGCGGGCGGTCCAGGCCAGCGCGTTGACGGCGATCACGATCGCGATCAGCACGAGGCCGAGGCCGACCGCGAGCGGCAGATCGCCCTTGGAGGTTTCCAGCGCAATCGCCGTCGTCATCGTGCGGGTAAAGCCTTCGATATTGCCGCCGACGATGATGATGGCGCCGACCTCCGCCGCCGCACGGCCGAAGCCGGCGAGCAGCGCCGTGACCAGGCTGAAACGCGCGTCCCAGATCAGCGCCGTGACCCGGCCGAGCGGGCCGAGATTCATCGCGGTGAGTTCATCGCGATATTCGATCCAGAGATCCTCGATGGTCTGCCGCGTCAACGCGGCGATGATCGGCATTACCAGCACTGTCTGCGCGATGATCATGGCGCGTGGGGTGAACAACAGACCGAACGAACCGAGCGGTCCGGAGCGCGACAGCGCGAGATAGACCGCGAGACCGACGACCACCGGCGGCAGGCCCATCAGAGCGTTGAGCAGCACGATGACGCCCTGGCGTCCCGGGAATTTCGTCAGGGCGATCCAGGCGCCCAGGGGAATGCCGATCAGCGCCGCCAGCACCACCGCGGACAAGCTCACATAGAGCGACAGCCGCACGATCGCGAACAGCGCGGGGTCGCCGCTGAGCACGAGTTGAAGGGCTGTTACGTCCTGAGGCATGGAGAATTCCGTTGAGCAAACATCTTGCGCAGATGGTACTGACATGGTCAATTTGCGGAAATGCTGCATGCGGGTGCATATTCATGCCTATGCGGGAACTCCTGACGACTGACGAGGCCGCCGATTATCTGCGGCTATCGGAACGCAAGCTTTACGAACTGGTCGCGGACCGCGCCGTGCCTTGCAGCAAGGTGACGGGGCGTTGGCTGTTTTCGCGCGCCGCGCTCGACCGGTGGGTGTCCGCCGGCCTGATCGCGCCCGCGGCGCTGGCGCAGGTGGCGGCACCGCCGATCGTCGGCGGCAGCCACGATCCGCTGCTGGAATGGGCGTTGCGCGAAAGCAATTCCGGCCTCGCCAGCCTGCCCGAAGGAAGCGAGGAAGGCCTGCGGCGGCTGACCCAGGGCGAGGTGATGGTCGCGGCCATCCACCTGCACCGCCTCGACGGCGATGACGAAACGGCCAATGTCGATGGAGTCGCCGATATGCCGGGGTTGCACGATGCGGTGGTGCTCGGCTTCGCGCGGCGCGAACAGGGCATTCTCGTTGCGCCCGGCAATCCGCTGGTCTTAAGCGACATGGCCTCGATCGCCACGTCGCGCGCGCGCATGGCGCAACGCCCGGCCGGCGCCGGCGCGCAATTGCTGCTGCTCGCACTATTGGCGCGCGCCGGCATCGCGCTCGACGACCTGAAACTGGCAAAGCCCGCCTTTCCGACCGGCCCCGACATCGCCCAGGCGATACGCGCGGGCCGCATCGATTGCGGGATCGCGACGCGAAGCGTGGCGAAATCGGCCGGGCTCGATTTCCTGCCGCTCACCTGGGAACGCTTTGATCTGGTGATGCGCCAGCGCGACTATTTCATGAAGGGGCCGCAGGCGCTGTTCGCCTTCATGCGCGCGACCACCCTGCGCGACCGGGCGGCCGAGCTCGGCGGCTATGATGTCAGCGATGCCGGCGTGGTGCGGCTCGTGAATTAGGGTGCGGACTTGTAGGCGCGCAGCCAAATGCGGCCACCGCCACGCCACCAAATCGCCTAACGACTCAACGACGCCTAGTGCAGCGGGCCGCGGGCACCAAGGGAGGAATTGATGGATACTCCAACGTCTGCCGCACTCGACGAGAAAACGCCTCCGCCAGAGGCGACTGTGGCGACACAACCCAGCAAAGAGAAATCGAATCCCTCCAACCCGCTGGAGATCAGCACCGAACGATTCAACTCGTCCGTCGCCCGGTTGACTACAAATTCGATAGACGAACTTCACAAGTTGGCTTTCGAACTCCAAAAAATGCAGGAATTCCTGAAGTCCGAGGTCGAAAGCGTGCAGCGCCAAATCGACAGCGCGGTGGCCGGAATCAATATCATCGTCGAAACCATCGGTCCGTGGAAAAGCATGGCGGGCTCACAAGCGCATCCGTCAGGCAATCGCAACGTCCGCGCAGGCGGACCGGCCGCCAACATTGAGCAACGCATTCGCGCCGGGCAGTAACGGGCTACAGGCGCCGCTCGGCGATATTTGCCGGCTGCGGTGGACTCTGGATGCAGCGCGTTTTCTAACAATGCCATTCTCAGTGCAGCGTTCTTTACGCGAATCGGTATCTGCTTCGCTCGAAAACGCTACGTTAGCGCCGCCCCGGCAGCCACGCGACAAATCCGGCCTCTTCGAGCCGCTTCATCACCTCGTTCAGATGCGCGCGGTCGCGCGTTTCGATCACGGCTTCGAGCAGCGTGCCCTTGGCCGGCAGGTCGGAGAACGTGCGCTGATGCGAGACCTCGATGATGTTGGCGCCGGCTTCGGCGAGTAGCGCCGAGACCGCGGCGAGTTGGCCGGGCCGGTCGACGATATCGATGGCGATCTGCGTCAGCCGTCCCTCGCGCGCGAGTTCGCGGGTCAGCACCGAGGCGATCAGCCGCGTATCGATGTTGCCGCCGGTCAGCACAAGGCCGACATTGCGTCCGGCAAAACGCTCCGGCGCCGCCAGCACCGCGGCAAGGCCCGCCGCGCCGGCGCCCTCGACCACGGTCTTTTCGATCGCGATCAGCATCGCCACCGCGCGCTCGATCTGATCTTCCGTGACGAGGACGATGTCGTCGACGAGATGGCGGATGATTTCGGTGGTGATCCGGCCCGGCGCCTTGACGGCGATGCCTTCGGCGAGCGTGTCGCCGCGCATCGGCAGGCTCTCGCCCTTGATGGCGTTATACATCGAAGGATAGAGCTGTGCCTGCACGCCTATGATCTGCAACTCCGGTTTCAGCGATTTGGCCGCGACCGCCATGCCGGAGATCAGCCCGCCACCGCCGATCGGAACCACCAGCGTATCGAGCTGCGGCACGGCAGCGAGCATTTCGAGCGCGATGGTGCCCTGCCCCGCGATGATCAAGGGGTCGTCGTAAGGGTGGATCATGGTGAGGTTCTGCGCCTTGCCATGCGTGCGCGCGAACTCGGCGGCCTCCTCCAGCGTCTTGCCGGAAATAATCGTTTCCGCGCCGTGACGCCTGGTGTTCTCGATCTTCACCATCGGCGTGCCGACCGGCATCACGATGCTCGCGGGAATAGCGAGCCTGTTGGCGTGATAGGCCACGCCCTGCGCATGATTGCCGGCCGACATCGCGATCACGCCGCGCTGTCGTTCATCCGGCGACAGCGCCAGCAGCCGGTTGAGCGCGCCGCGCTCCTTGAAGGTCGAGGTGAACTGCAGGTTCTCGAATTTGAGCCAGAGATGGCAGCCGCAGATCTCGCTCAGCGTCCGGCTCTGGTCGCATTCGGTGACGATGACCGAGCTGGAAATGGCAGCGGCCGCGGCTCTGACATCATCGTGCGTGACGGCAAGCCGGCCGGGTTCGGAAGCGTGCTGGTCCGGCGGGGCGTTTTTGGGGGCTTTCGGCATTTCGGGGGCCTCGTTGGGAGGCAATCGTATAGGCCTTTTCCGCTCGATCCGCCTCCTCCGAATCTCGTAAAAATCCGGCCCCATGAACATGGGTGTCGCAAAAAGCCGCCGCGGGGTTAAACTTGCGCGGGTCGCAGGGACAGGCGGCCGGAGTTTTCATATGAATTCATTGAACGATGAGCCGAAGGTTGAGGCCATCACGGTCGTGCTGCTCGAGGACGACGCGCCGACGCTTTGGCGGCTGCAGGACGCGCTGACCAAGGCCGGATATCAGGTCAGGGCCGCCGGCACGCTCGCTGAAGCCCGCGCCTGTCTCGCGCAAGGCGCGCCGAAAGTGCTGCTGACCGATCTGCAACTGCCTGATGGCCACGGCGTCGACCTGATCCGCGAAACCCGGCAACGTTTTCCCGACACCGAGATCATGGTGATCTCGATCCTCGGCGACGAAGAGAGCGTGATCTCGGCGATCACCGTCGGCGCCACCGGCTATCTGCTCAAGGACGCGTTCCCGACCGATATCGCGGCCACCGTGCGCGATCTCGTCGCCGGGCATTCGCCGATCTCGGCCTCGATCGCGCGCTTCATCGTGCGCCGGACCCAGAACACGCCCGAGCCGCCGCCCGGCCCCGTGCTCAACACCGCCAGACTGACGCCGCGCGAAATCGACATCCTCTGGGGAATCGCCAAAGGTTTCAGCTACGCCGAGATCGCCAGCCATCTCGGCCTGTCGCGCCAGACCGTGCCCGGGCATATCAAGAACATCTATCGCAAGCTCGAGGTTCATACCCGCGGCGAAGCGGTGTTCGAGGCGGTCCAGCAAGGCTTGATAAAGTTGTGAACGACCACGACGAGGACGCGACGGCGGAACAACTGCCCGCCCGCGAACGGCGGCGGCTGCAGATGCCGCGCCTGGTCCAGTACCTTCTGTTGCAGGCGGTGATCGCCGCCGCCTGCGTGCTGGCGCTTCTGCAGTCGCTGCCGAACCCTCCCGCCCAGTATCAGGTCACGGCGTTCAATCTCACCGAGGCCGGGGTCGAGCGCGCGGTGACGCTGCCGTACTTCTCGCCGTTGCGGAATGCGATGAACGATCCACCCCGCTTCACGGGACGATTTGTCCGCCCAGCCGGCGAGGCCGCGCGGGCCTGGTCGGTGTTTCTGCCGCGCTTTACCAACGGCGTCGAGGTCACCGTAAACGATGTCGTGATCCTCGATAGCCGCCGCGATCCGGCCGCCAACCGCCCCGACCGCAACACGCCGGCGATCGCCGTGATCCCCGCGTCGCTGCTGCGCGACGGCGACAACGCGATTGCGATCCGGCTGTTCATCTGGGGTCCTATCACCGGCTTTCTCGATCGCATCTGGGTCGGCCCGGACGAATTGCTGCGCCCGAGCTATGATCAGAGAACGCTGATCTTCGTCACCCTGCCAGTAGTGTTCTCGTCGTGGCAGGCGATCCTCGCGGTCATTCTCGGCATCATGTGGGTGATGCGGCGCCATGAGCCGGCCTATGGCGTGCTCGCAGCGGCGATGGCGGTCGGCGTCGGGCAGGCCTTCCTGCAGACGCCGATGGGGGAGACGCCGTTTTCAAAACTCAATGTGATCCTGATTTCCTCGGCGCCGCTGGAAAGCGCGCTGGTGCTGACATTCGCGCTCTTGTTTTCGGGGTGGAAATGGCAGCGCTACGGCTGGATTCTTTTCATCCCTGGCATCGCGCTGGCGCTGGGCGGCCTGTTCGGAAACCAGGCGCTGTCGCGCACGCTGTTCCTCGTGCTCGCCGTTCCGATGGTCGGCATCTCGCTGGTCATCATGGCTGTCGTCACCGCCCGCTCCGCGCTGAAACGGCAG
The DNA here is from genome assembly GCF_018596315.1 of Bradyrhizobium sp. SRL28. Taxonomy (GTDB): domain Bacteria; phylum Pseudomonadota; class Alphaproteobacteria; order Rhizobiales; family Xanthobacteraceae; genus Bradyrhizobium. The sequence continues at coordinate 78,756 of NZ_JAHEAG010000019.1, forward strand.
AATGTCGCGAGCTTCCTGCTCGGCTGCGCGGTCACCATCATGCTGACCTGCTGGATCGCCGACCTGCTCTCGGTGTTTCAGATGACGCCGAACCGCATCTTCACCGCGCGGCTGTCCTATTCGGTGATGCTGGTGGCAATCGGCGCGGGGCTGACCTGGCGGTTCGCCCGCGCGCTGAACCAGGTCGACGGCTTTGCCGGCCGCCTCGTCACCCAGGTGCGCGAGGCGGAGGAGAAGCTGAAGGCCAGCTTCGCCCGCGAGGAGGAACGCGCCCGCGCCGCGGCGCTGGCGCGTGAGCGCACGCGGCTGATGCGCGACCTGCATGACGGGCTCGGCGGCCAGCTCGTCAGCATCGTGGCCTTGAGCGAGCGCGGCAATGCCGGCGCGGGAATCGGCGATGCGGCACGCGCGGCGCTGAAGGATCTGCGCCTCGTCATCGATTCGATGGACGACATCGGCGGCGATCTGATGCTGGCGCTGGGATCATGGCGCGAACGCGCCATGGCGCAGCTGCGTCCGCATGACATCGCGCTCGACTGGCGCGCGGTCACGCCCCAGGGCCTGCCGGTGCATCCCGAACTGCGGCCGTGGCATGTGATTCAGATCGTGCGGCTGCTGGATGAAGCCGTGACCAACGCAGTCAAGCATGCCGACGCGCGGCGTATCACCGTGAGGATCGAGACGCTCGCAGGCGCCGATGGCCTCGACCGCGGCTGCATCACCGTCGAGGACGACGGCAAGGGTTTTGAGATCGCGGCTGATGGTGCGGCGGCAGGCGCGATAAAAGCGGCGCGCGGCTTGCGCAACATGCGAAGCCGCGCGGCGCGCTGTGGCGCGGAGCTGGAACTGAGCTCCTGCGCCCAAGCGACGCCTCAAGGGACTTATCAAGGCACGCGCGTGAGACTGACATTGCCCCACCGCTTTCCCGACAGCGACGGCGCTGCCGGTTGAGGTCTGCCCCGGCTGCCCTCAACGGCGGCCGACGCGGTTGACCGGACCGCCGCGGTTCATGGGTGTGCCAGGACGAACACCGACGCCCGGGGCACCGACGCCGACACGTGCAACGCCGACGACCGGCGTCACCACCGCTGCCCTCACGACCGGCGTCGGCCGCGCCACACAGCCCTTCGGCACGCCGACCGTCTTGCAGTAAACCACCGCGGCCTGAGCCGAGCCCACACCGCCCACCGCGAACGTAGCAAGCGTCGAAACCGCCGCGAGCGTCAGACCAGCGCTCAGCCAACCTGTCTTCTTCAACATCTGTCATCTCTCCCGAATTGGGCGTGCAGCTCTTTGCGATGTGCCGATCGGTCACCGCAGCCGACGCGAGATGTACATGGTCCATCGAGGGGCGCGGCAACATCCCATGAAAATGGTGTGAGTGCGCGCAGGCGTTTGCAGGGCCGATTTCCGACGCCATGAACATGGCATGGACCATGGGCGCAACCTCGACGAGCTTCCGCGCGCTTTCAACCCTCACATTCTCGTCGAAAGGTGACCCATGCTAAAATCCATTCATGTCGCAACCGTTGCGCTGATCTTGTCGCTCGCCGCCGGCTCGCTGGCTCACGCGCAATCCGGACCCACCCCCCAGGAGCAGATGGCCTGCCGTTCGGATGCCGGAAAATTCTGCGCCGAACATGTCGGCAAGCCGCCGCAGATGAACGCCTGCCTGAAGGCGAACAAGGCGAAGCTGTCGGATGGCTGCCGCAAGGTGGTGGAATCGCGCGGCGGCTAACGCCTCATCCGGAAAAATCAGTACCGGTTTTCTCTCGGGCTGAACGACGAAGCGTTTGCCGTAGGTCATACTCAAACAGAAGGAGCGCGATGATTTTCAAAGTCATCACGCTCCAACATGCAGTCGCGATCGGCGGAAGAAATCAATTAATCCTGATCGAACAGCCTGATCCGGGGCATTTCGATTCTGGCCGGCTCGGCGAACATATCCCTTCTCCTGGGCTCGGCGAAGTCTCTTGGCTCTCCTTCTTCCCGGACTCTAACCCGCCGCGGCTCGGTCATTTCCCGGACTCTCTCTTCGACCGCCTCGAGCTCCTGCTCACGAGGCTGCTTCAATCGGCGCTTGTCTGCCCATTGCTGTCGCCGTTCGGCGCGCCGCTTTTCCGCGTCCGCGCGTTTGATGTCGGCATCGCGGGCCCTGGCGAAGGCGTCCCGAGGCGCGGCGCTCCTTTCGTCGGCCTGTTCGGCAGGCTTCGAAGGTTGCGGCTGTGGCTGTACGGGTTGCGCGGCCGCTACGTTGTTGGCGGGCTTCTCTTCGGCGCGGGCAGGATTGGCGGACGGAGCTGCCGCCTCTATTTGCGGCGGCAACTGCTGCTGCGTGTTCGGCTGCTGCTGGGTCTGCTCCTGGGCGGGCGCGGCAACGGGCTTCGTCGTGGCCACATGCGTCACCGGCTCCGTTGGTGCCGTCGAGACGGTTATCGGTTCCGCCGACATCCTGCGTTCCAGCTTGGAGACCGCCTGCGTAGGCGGGCTGGTAATATTCGCAGCCAGATAGCCGCCGCCAAGACCGGCGGTGACCGCCACGATCACGGTTCCCACGCCTGCAAAATAAGCCGTCGATATCCGCATAATTCGGCTCCCTAATCCACGCGGGCAACGCGTGGCATGGGCCGATGTTCCTGCACGGCATTGAGAGGAAACTGGAACCCGCGGCGCAGCGACCGCAGCGCACACCGCTCAGATCATCGCGGCGACTTTTTCCAGGCCGATGATGCGGGCGAGCGAACGGACTTCGTTCTTCTGGTCTTCACGCAACTGGAACAGCAGCGGCATCGCCGCCGATTTCAACTGCTGGACTTCTGCGGATTCGGGATCGATCGGCACGCCCGGAGCATTCGGGTTGGCCTGCCGGCCCGCATGAATCTTGCGGGCGACGGCGCGCAGCGCGGTTTCCACCGGTGGCCAGTAGGACTCCTGCGAAGCAGACAGTTTCAGGCGGTCCTTGATTCCGGCGATCTGGACGTCGCTCAGCAGCGCGTAGTTCTTCTGCGGCTGGGGTTTTGCGACGGCTTTGGGCTTCGGCGGCGGAGCGGCCTGTGCCGCGGCAGGCGCAACTTCCTTCGGCAGCCCGATATCGACAGGAGCGGTAGATGCATAGGCCTGACGCAACGGCTCGCTCAGTGCCGCGGTGGTCTGCGGCGGCTCGTAGGCGGCCAGCGCGTAGCTGACGACGGCAAGCCGGTCCTTCTTGTTTTCCTTGTTCGACACCGGCGCCTGGACGGGAGCGGGTGCCTGGACCGAAGCAACAGAAGCAGAAGCCAGTTGGGACAGCGCCGCAGGTATGCTGTCGCGACCGAGAATGGCGGTGGCGGCGGCGCCGACCACGAGAAAGCAGATCAGCGCAACGATGGTCATCGTTTTGGTCAAAAAGGTCTCCATTCCCGCCGACGTTTGGCCCTTTTGCCGAAAACTGGACGACAATTGAGGCGTTACGATGCCGATCGGAGCCGTAACGCGATCAAAAAGCTGGGGAAATCGGCCCGAAACAGGCCGAAATCAGGCCGCCGCGGCCAATTCGTAGGCCTCCTGGATATCGGCAACGATATCGGACGCCTCCCACAGGGCGTCGGGCTCGACCGCCTGCAGGGTGACGGTCCAGTTGCTCTTGCTCTTGCGGTTGCGAGGCATGCTGACGACCTCGAATTCGATGCCGCGGCACAGCGGGTGCCGATCCAGCGCAAACATTACCCGACGCGTGATCTCCGGGAGGGTTGCCGGGGTTTTGGCAGCCAGATACCGATCGAAATCCATGTCGCGCCCCCTCGATTTGCCGTCCGGCCGGCCGTGGCGGCCGACCATCCTCTGGGGCTATTGTTGGGGCCGATATGGTTAACGGCGCGTTAAGCCTCGCAATGGCACGGGCCGGAACCTTAAGCGAACGGCGGAGCGGAACAGCCCGGTATGGCTGAAGCGATACCCCAGACAACGACGGCCGCGACCGGGTCGTCGGTTCGCGCCGCGCTGGTGGCGGCCATCGCGATTTCAGCCTTCACGCTGTCGGTCGCGACCTTCGAACTGGCGATGGCGGACTGGCCTTCCGGCTTCGTCCTGCTCGTGGTCATGCCGCTGATGGCGCTGATCTTCTGCGGCTGCGCGCTGTGGTCGGCGACGCTCCTGCTCAGAGTCCGAAAAGGCGGACTGAAGTTCGCCCTCCCCTTCCTGATCTGCGCGCTGACGCTCGCCGCGCTGGTCTATGCGCCGCTGCAGCAGATCGCCCTGCAGCAGAATTTCGACTGGCACCGCAAGACTCGCGAGCGGATCGTGGCGCGGATCGAGGCTGGCGAACTCAGCCCCAATGTCAGCTACAACAAAAACCTGATCGCGCTCGGCGACCGCGAGCCCAACGTTTCCGCAGGCGGCAACGACATCGTCGTCGACGAGACGGACGAAGGCACCTACGTGCTGTTCCTGACCTCCCGCGGCCTGAAACACTATTTCACCGGCTTCCTGCGCGTGCCGCCGGGCGGCGATCCCAACAAATTCTTCGAGTTCGAGGACAAGCCGCCGAGCCAACTCGTGCGCTATGACGAGCGCTGGTATTTCGTGGCCAATTAAGGCCCTCTCAAACCAGTTCCATGCGCAGATGGCGCCCAACTGCCTGCGCGGCCCGCGCCAGCGTCCCAAGTGTTACCGACTCGTTTTCGGGATCGAGCAACCGATCGAGTTGGGCGCGGCTTGTCTTCATGCGGATGGCGAGCTGGGTCTTGGAAATTTCCTCACGCCGCATCAGTTCGTCGAGCTGCCGCACCAGCACACGCTTGATCGCCCGCGCAGTTACGTCCTCGTAGATTCCATCCTCCTTCAGGAAATCATCAAAAGACGATCCAATTCTGCCCTTCTTCCCATGCACCTTCTTCATGCGATCTCCTTTTTTCGTTTGATCGCCAGTTCCAGATCACCTGCGGGCGTCTTCTGCGTCTTCTTGATGAAGGCGTGAAGCAATATCATTCTGCCTTCATGTTCACAGAACAGTACGCGGGCGATACGCCCTTGCGTCAATGTGCTGCGAACCTCCCACAACCCGCGACCCAGGGACCGGCAGAGCGGCATACCAATCGGCCACGCGAACTCGACATCCTTGATGTCCTCGCCGACGATCTTGCGATCATCGGCGGACAAGCCCTTCAGCCATTCCCCCAGCGACGTACCATTTTTGGTACGCTTCGGCAAGAAAAATCGAGCCGCCCGTTTATTAGCGCTTTGCCTCGGCTACGCGCAGCGGCCATCCGCCCGCGACGGTGCCGAGCGCGATGCCGCCGATGATCAATGTCATTGCCAGAAACAGCGATGGCTCGAGCGGCTCGTTCAGCATCACGGTTGCGCTGATGATGCCGAGCAGCGGCGTCGCCAGCAGCCACAGCGAGGTGGTGACGGCGGGGAGGCTGCGGTTCACCATCGTCATTGCCCAGTTGGCGAACGCCGTGCAGACGATTCCGCTATAGAGCATCAAAACGGAGAGGCGCCCCGTCCACGCGATATGCGGGGGGCCTTCCGCAAACCACGCGATGATCGCGAGTAGCGCGGCCGCCAGCAGCATCTGCCAGAACACGAGCTGGAAGGGCGTCGAAATCCATCTGTGCGCCCTCACATAAACGATGTTCCCAGCCCAGCAGAACGCCGCGATCAGGATCAGGCCGCTGCCGAACAGCGCCTGACGATCGCTCCAGTTCAACGTCTGCGGATTGAAGATCACCGCAAGGCCGGCAAGGCCGAAGCTGATACCGATCGCGCGCCGGCGCGTGATCTCCTCCGACAGGAACATGGCTGCCCCGATCGCAACCCACAGCGGCGTTGTATAGCCAAGCACGATTGCCCTGCCCGCCGGCACGAACTGAAGCCCCGCAGCGACCAGGGCGGAAAACGCCACCAGATGAAGGATCGAGGTGCAGAACACGACCGGCAGGTCGCCGCGCCGGGGGATGATGAATTGCCCCTGCGCCCACAACATCGGCGCAAGCACGACGGCGGCGATCACGCAGCGCAGTGCCGTTGCCCACAATGGCGGCACGTCCTGCACGATCATCTTCGTCACCGGCCAGTTCGTCCCCCACGCGAGCACGACCGCGGCAAGCAGCACGGCCGCGCTGCGGGTTGAAAGTCCACTGGCCATCTCGAACGCGTCCCGTCATGAGCCGATCTGGATTGCCTAGCCTCCCAACTGGCTCTAATGAAAGTACCAGTCCTGCTAAAATAGTAGAGCCAGTTATGGACGAGCTGTTGCCCGGAATGCTCCATCTGTCGCGCGACGGCGGCGACACGCTGATGCGCCAGCTCACCGACCAGTTGCGGGGCCTGATCACGGACGGACGCCTCGCGCCCGGCCGGCGCCTGCCGTCGAGCCGGCAGCTCGCGCAATCGCTCGACCTGTCGCGCAACACCGTCTCGTTCGCGATCGAGCAATTGGCCGCGGAAGGCTATCTGAGCCTTTCGGCCGGCCGTCGTCCGGTGGTGGCCAAAGGCCTGTCGCTCGACGGCGGCAAACCGCCATTGCCGGGCAACCGTGCCGCGACCGGCCGTTTGAGGCTGTCGTCCTGGGCGCGCGGGGTGCACATTACGAACTGGCCGCCCGTCCATGCCGGGCGTCCGCGGCCGTTCCAGCCCGGGCTGGCGGATGAGCGGGAATTTCCGCATGACCTCTGGAGCCGCCATCTGCGGCGCGCGGCGCGCAACGCGTTGTTGCGGCAGGATCGATCCATCAATCATCCGCCGCTGCAGCAGGCGCTGTTGCAGCATCTGGTGGTTCATCGCGGGATCAAGGCCAAACCGGCCCAGATCCTGATCGTGCCGACCGCCCAGGCCGGCCTGACGCTGGTCGCCAATGCGCTGCTCGAGCGGCGCGATCATGCCTGGATCGAAAGCCCCGGCTATGGCGGCGCCCACGTCGCGTTGCGGGCCGCCGGCGCCGTCGTCTCCGCCATTCCACTCGATGCGCAAGGCATGACGGTCGTCGCACGCAAGCATGCCCCTCGCCTGATCTTCGTCACCCCGTCACACCAGTACCCGACGGGGCGGCTGATGCCGATCGGCCGCCGCCTCGAACTTCTTCGTTATGCCGACGCTGCAGGCGCCTGCATCATCGAGGACGACTATGACGGCGAATTCCACTACGAAGCGCGCCCCGTGGCCGCGTTGCAGGGGCTCGCGCCGTCGCCGCACATTTTCTATCTCGGGACATTCTCGAAATCGACCTATGCGGACATCCGCATCGGCTACCTTGTCGTGCCCGAGGCGCTGATCGATGTCTTCGAAGTCGCGCAGCGCCACATGGGAATGTTGACGTCGATCACGATGCAGGACGCGCTGGCCGAATTCATCGGCGCAGGCGCCTATCTCGGCCACATCAGACGGATGACGCGTCTCTACAAGGGCCGGCGCGACCACATGCTGCAGGCGCTTGCCGCCGAAGCGGGCAACCGGCTGAGCATCGAAGTACCGGCCGGCGGAATGCAATTGCTGGCGCGGTGCAGCGGACCGGCGAACGACCGGCAATTGTCGGCACGGCTGCTCGAAGCAGGCGTCGTCAGCCGGCCGCTAACGGGCATGCTGTATCACAAGGCGGGTGAGCACGGCCTGTTTCTCGGCTTTGCCGCATGGAATGAAAAGGAGATCGATCAGGCCGCGCGCATTCTCGGCCGGATCGTTCGTTAGGACGCGTGGTATCGCGGCGAACTAACCGGCCGCGCGCCGCGGCGTTGCATTGCCGGCCACCTCGGCCGGCGCTGGCGCCGGAACCTGCATCAGAATGGTTTGAGCGGTGGGCGCTATTTCCACGCCGCATTCCTGGAATCGCCGCTTCATGCGGCGGTTGAATTCCCGCTGCACCGGCCAGCGGCCGGCATCGCTGCAGCGAATCTGGCCGACGATCGAAGCCATCGAACCGTCCACCTTGTCGACGCCCCACAGTTCGAGATCGCCGCGCATCAGGTGCTGGAACTCAGGCTCGCGCCGCATCTCGGCGACGATGTCCTTGAGGATCTGACCGGCGCGGTCGGTGTCTTCCTTGTAGGACACGTTGACGCTGACGGCCGCATTGCCGGCGCCTCGGCTCGAATTGGTGATCGTCGTCACCGCGCTGAACGGCACGATATGCACCGAGCCGTCGCCGGAGCGCAGGCGAAGCGTGCGGATCGAGACATTTTCCACCACGCCTGACAGGCCTGACAGCGTGACATTGTCACCGACCTGGACGGTGTTTTCGAGCAGCAGAAACAGCCCGGTGATGAGGTCCTGCACCAGTTTCTGCGAGCCGAAGCCGATGGCGATGCCGACGATGCCGGCGCCGGCGAGCAATGGCGCGACGTTGACGCCGATTTCGCTCAGCGCGGTGAGGCCAACGACGGTGACGATCACGCACAACAGCGCCGTTCGCAGCATCGGCTGAAAGGTGCGCAGCCGTGCCGCACGCGCGTAGTGGCCCTCACGCGACAACGCACTGATCTTGCGATCCAGCAGCGCGTTGCTGATCTCCCAGATCGCCGCCGCGGCCAGCGCGGCGATGCCAACGGTCACCACCGCCGACAGCAACCGGCTGCCGATCTGGCCGCCATAGAACCAGACGATGGCGTCAACGCCCCAGACCTCCAGCAGCGCAACGAAGCCGATGAACGCAATCACGGCCGAGACGATGTTCCGCAACAGCGGCAGATAGCGGTTGGCGCGGGTCTCCAGGCCGGGGAAGCGGCGCAAGAGATCCGGGCTGATGCGAAAGCCGCGATCGATCAGGCTCAACACCAGAATGGTCGCGAGACGCACGATCAGAACGACCGCGATGGTGCCGACGAAATACTGCAGCAGCAGCGCGTAGCCGTTGCGGATATTCAGCGCCCACACCGCCCACAAGGCGAGGTCGAGCGCGATCGCCAGATAATGCCAGAGGCCGGCGACGCGATTGCGCACCCTGGCCGCGAAGCCGTCGCGGCCGGCCGGCGCGCGAATGGCGTCGGCGACCTGGCGGCGGCACTGCAGGATGACGACGACGACAAAGAGATGCACGACCAGCATCACCATGCGCAGCAACGCAGCGTAGCCGGCGCGGTGCAGGCCCAGCAGCAGCGCGACATTGGCAAAGGCTATCCCAGCAACGGCGACGGTGACGATGCGACGTGCCCATATCTCGATATAGGCCGCGGTCTCCGCGCGAACGCGAAACAGGCCGAACGGGCCGGCCAGCGCCCGCACGACGCAGATCAGCGCGCGCGACAGCGCATAGGCATTGACGACCGCGAGGATCACAAGCCGGGTGGTTGAGAGATCGCCGATCCCGGTGCCCAGCAACATCGTGGCGACTCCGATGAAGACAAGAACCGGGAGCAATTCAAGCGCGAGACGTCCCAGCACGAAAGGCAGCCGAACCAGCGACTGCCAGGTGCGCGCCAGGCTGAGGCGCCGCCGCTGCAGCGCGGGCGCCGCAGCAACGTCTGCCGCAGACGATGGCGGATCGGATATCGGCAGCGTCTGCACCGGGGCGCGCGCGGTTTGTGGAAGCCGCGCTTCCAGGAGCGCCACCGGCCGCTTGATGAGGCGGAAAACCAGCCACTCGGCTGCGAAGGCGCAGATGAACACCAGCGCCAGCTTCCAGGCTATATCGAGCAGTTGATGATAGGCGGATGGATCGTTGGCGGTCCGCACGAACCAGTAATAGAACGCCCGGAAATGCGTCAGCGTCCGCACGACGTCGGCGACCTCGCGCGAAATCTCGCCGACCTGCTCGGACACTGAAAGCAGGAGCTGCGCGCCAAGACTGTCCGAAGTGAGCGGGATCGCGGATTTCGATTCAGGCGCGGCGCCTTGCGGCGGCTGTGAGGCATTGGCAATTGCGCGCAGCGTCTCGATCACCTGCGCGCGCTTCTTGTCGTCGGAAAGCGTCTCGAGCGCCCGCTTCGCCTGATCGGGTGAAAGCACGTCAGCTTTATCGGCGGCAGGGGCGGCCGGCGCAGCGTTGGGCTGAGCGAAAGCCGGAACAATAAACAAGGCGCAGGCGAAGAGAATCGAAGGCAGGAGTTTGAGCGACACGAAGACCTCTTTGGAAAAAATGCGCCCGACGGCGAAACCGGGATCGGCCTCGCCCTCGTGCGCGCGTCATGTCGGATTGCCTGTTTTCGCCGTCATCCTGTGTCGGAAGTTTGCCGCGGCGACGGTTTTCTCTTGGCATTTCGCCGTGCATTACAGCATCACAGAAATGCCGCAGCGCTCGATCGCCGGGAACTTTGCAATCGCTGAAAAATGCGGTGGACGAGTGCAGCGCTCTAATCAAGTCTGACGCGCGCGGCGGCCTCGCGAAACTCCGCAAGCGTGCGCGCCACCAGTTCATCGACCGAAAGCAGCTCCGTCACGCCCGAGACGGAATGCCCCGCGCTCCAGATATCCTTCCAGCGTTTTGGGTGGCTCTCGCGGGCACCGATGTCGATGTCCTTGCCGATGTCGATTGCGCCGCGCGGCGGCAAATCATCCGGATCGAGGCCGGCGGCCTCGATCGATGGCCGCAGCATGTTGGTTTGCAGGCCCGTAAACGCCGACGTCAGCAGGACATCGTCGGCGGTGCTCGCAACCAGCAACTCCTTGTATCTGACATCCGCCATGCTCTCGCGCGTGGCGATGAATTTTGTGCCCATGTAGGCGAGGTCGCAGCCGAGCGCCTGCGCGGCGCGAAGTGCGTGGCCGTCGGTGATGCCGCCCGCCAGCACGAGCGGCCCATCGAAGAACGCGCGCACCGCGCGCACGAACACGAAGGGGTTGAGCCAGCCGGTCTGGCCGCCCGCACCGGCCGTCAGCAGCACAAGCCCATCGGCGCCCGCGGCAACGGCACGCTCGGCATGGCGGATCGAGGCGACGTCGGCAAACACCAGCGCGCCGGCATCATGCAGCGGCCCGATCACCGGCGCCGGTGATCCGACCGAGGTGATCGCCATTTCGGGCCGGTACCGCAACAGCACCTGCAGATCCTGCTCCAGCCGCGCATTGGAGCGATGCACGATCAGGTTTGCGCAGATGGGGGCTGCGGGTTTTCCGCTTGCATCCGAATGCGCCTTCAACCTGATGTCGATATCCGTCAGCCATCCGTCCAGTTGTTCGGAACTCCGGCAGTTCACCGTGGGAAACGAACCGATCACGCCGTTGCGGCAGGCGGCTACCACAAGCTCGACACCGGAGACGAGAAACATCGGTGCCGCGATCAACGGCAGGCTGAGGCGGTCGCGAAAGCGAGAGAGAGAGAGAGAATCGGTTGGTTGCGTCATGCTGACTTGAGCCGCATCCTCTTTGTGCTAGCGTTACCAGAAGATTGGCACGAGCGAAGGCCAATTACAAAACAGACGGGAGAATAAGATGAGCAATCCGCTCTACGCGTTTCCGGCGGCATGCGAACAGACCTTGCGGGCGCTGGCGCGGTATCCCGAGCGGACGGCGTTCAGTTGGCCGGGCGGATCGATCACCTATCGCGGCGCGACCGACATGATCGGCCGCATGCAGAGCGTCTTCATGCAACTAGGCTTTGCGCCCGGCACCCGTGTCGCGTTTCTCACCGCCAACCGCGCCGACACCTGGTGCGCCGGCTGCGCCGCGCAATTGTCGCGGTTCGCCATCACCTGGCTGCATCCGCTGGGTTCGCTGGACGACCAGCTGTTTCAGCTGGAAGATTCCGAAGCGCAGATGCTGGTCGTCGACGGCGTCACGTTCCGCGAACGCGGCGGCGAGCTCGCCGCCAGGGCATCAACGCTGAAAGCCATCTTCACACTCGGCCCGGCCGACTACGGCGCCGATCTGCTGCAGGCGATCGAGACGGCAGGCAGCGCCACCGCACGCAACTTTGCCGGGCCTGACGATGTCGCCACGCTCAACTACACCGGCGGCACGACAGGCAAATCCAAGGGCGCGCTACGCCATCACCGTGAGTATGGCAGTTGGTCCAACGCGATCCTGGCCGATTTCGAAATTCCGGATACCCCGAGCTTTCTGGCGGTGGCGCCTATCAGCCACGTCGCCGGGACGAAAGTGTTGCCGACGCTGATGCGCGGCGGCACAGTGCACATGCTGAAGGGTTTTGATCCCGAGGCGGTGTTCAAAACCATCGAGCGCGAGCGCATCAATTTTACGCTGTTGGTGCCGACGATGATCTACGTCCTGCTCGATCATCCTTCCCTCGACAAAACCGACCTCTCCTCGCTCGAACTGTTGCTGTATGGCGCTTCTGCGATGTCGCCGAGCCGGCTCGTCGAAGGCATCGAGCGGATCGGGCCGGTATTCTCGCAGCTTTACGGCCAGACCGAATGCTATCCGGTGTCGGTGCTGCGCAAGGCCGACCACGATCCCAAAACGCCGGAGTTGTTTTTATCTTGCGGATTTCCGATCGCCGCGTGTCAGGTCAAGATTCTCGACAATGACGACCAGGAGGTCGCCACCGGCGAGCCCGGCGAGATCTGCGTGCGCGGCACCCATGTGATGGCCGAATACTGGAAGCGGCCAGACGCCACGGCGGAGACGCTGAAGAACGGCTGGCTGCACACCGGCGATATCGCGCGCACCGACGAGCGCGGCTACATGTTTATTCTCGACCGCAAGAAGGACATGATCGTCTCCGGCGGCTTCAACATCTTTCCGCGCGAAGTCGAAGATGTGTTGTCGCAGCATGCCGACGTCGCGATGGTCGCCGTGGTCGGCGTGCCCGACGACAAATGGGGCGAGGCCGTCACCGCCGTGGTCGTGGCGCGCGAAGGTACAAAGCCGAATGCGGACGAGTTGATCAACCTGGTGAAGGCCAAGAAAGGCTCGGCGCACGCGCCCAAGCACATCAAGTTCGTCACCGAGTTGCCGATGACTGGCGTCGGCAAGGTCGACAAGAAGGTGCTGAAGGCCGGCTTCTGGACAGGCCGCGACCGGATGGTCGGGTAACGCCGACGCCTCACGCCAGCAATTGATCGAGCTGATCGCGCAGCTGGTCCTGATGATAGGGCTTTGCGAGACGCGGAAGGTCGAGCTGCGCCCCTTCCGGCAATTCGGCATAGCCGGTCGCCAGCAGGACCGGCAGCGACGGGCGCACCTCGCGCGACACCGCAGCCAGTTCCAATCCAGTCATCCCGGGCATCATGTGGTCCGTCACCATCAGGTCGAGCGGCTGTTCACTCTTGAGGATGTCCAGCGCATGCTGGCCGGAATTGGCGCCGATCACCTGGTGGCCGAGATCTTCCAGCATTTCCACGGTCGACATCGCGATCAGCGGATCGTCGTCGACAAACAGGATGACGGCTTTGCGCTTGATCTTTTCCACGACAGGCGCCGGACTTTCCGCTTCCGGCGCGACGGTCGCAACCGGTAGCACTAGCGTCGCACAGGTTCCTTTCCCGACGGTGCTCGTCAGTTGCAGCGTGCCGCCCAGTTGGACCGCAAGCCCATGCACCATCGACAATCCCAGTCCGGTACCCTTCCCGACCTGCTTTGTCGAAAAGAACGGTTCGATCGCCCGCTTCAGTATTTCCGGTGACATTCCGCTCCCGGTATCCGCCACCGACAGCCTGAGGTATTTGCCCGGAGCCAGCAACTGATCGCGCGTCGCCTGATATTCCCCCACGGCGATGTCGATCCTGCCACCGTCGGGCATCGCGTCGCGCGCGTTGATGGCGAGGTTGAGGATCGCAAGCTCGAGTTGGTTGGCGTCGATCCGGGCCGGCGGCAAGCCCTGGGGAATATCGAGCCGCAACTCCACACGAGGCCCGAGCGAGCGTGCGAGCAGATCGACCATGCCTTCGATCAGCGCGCGCAGATCGACCGACACCGCACGCAAGTCCTGCTGGCGCGCGAATGCCAGTAAACGCTGGGTCAGCGAGGCGCCGCGCTCCGCGCCCTGGATGGCGCCTTCGACCAGCCGTTGCAGGCGCGGATCGTCCGGCAGGCGCTTGCGCAGCAGATCGAGATTACCCATCACGGCCATCAGCAGATTGTTGAAGTCGTGCGCGACACCGCCGGTAAGCTGACCGATGGTTTCCATTTTCTGAGCTTGGCGCAATTGTTCCTGCGCGCTCTCGCGGGCGGCCACCGCCTTCATCAGATCGGCCGAGCGTTGCTCGACACGCTGTTCGAGCGTCGCGGTCAATTCGGCCAACGCGGTGCGTTCGGCCGCCAGTTGGGCGAGCAAATTCTCTCGCTCGATTTCAGCCGTCTTGCGCGCGGTGATGTCGGAACAAACGCCGATGAGCGACTTGATGCTGCCGTCGGGGCGATACACCGGCCGGCCGCGCACATCGACCCAGTGCAACGAGCCGTCGGGCCAGATATTGCGGAACTCGATGTTATAGTCATATCCTTCCCCGATTGTACGCGTGACGCTTTCATCGCGGCGCGCGCGATCATCGGGATGAACCGCGTTCTCGAGATCCTGGTACGTGAACGGACTTTCCGCATCACGCCCAAACGCTGTCTTACAGGTTGTCGAGGCTTCAAAGAGCAGGTCGGGCAGATGCAGCTCCCACGCGCCAAGTTGCCCAGCCTTGAGTGCGGTCTGCAGCAGATTCCCGCTTTCGGTAAGATCGCGAAGGATTGCGCGCGCCTCGTATTGCCGCCGCCTGCCGCGAATTGCGGAGCCGACGATGCTCACCAGCGTGGTCGGATGAAACGGTCGCTCCAGGAATGTGACGTTGCCGAGCGCCTGCCCGAGCCGCGCAGCATCGGGATTGCGCTCGGGACCGCCGCCCTGATGCGTCAGCAGCACGATCGGAAAATCCGACCATGGCGGTTGATCATTGAGCCAGTTCACCAGGCCACGCAGATCCACGGTCTTGATCGCCTCGTCGGCGATCACGGCGAGGCCCGCGCCGCCCTCGATCTCGCTCAGCAATGCTGCGAGATCGCCGCAGGCTTGCGCATGGTAGCCTGCCTCACGGATCAAGGCGGCGGCGACCGATGCGTCGCGGCCCTGCGGCGCGAGAATGACGGCCCGCTCGGATGACGGACCGGCGATCACGCGAGCGAATCCTTCAGCAGGGGCTTACCCTCGCCGACATAGACCGGAACTCCTTGCAGCACCCCCTGGAATCCAACAAGCGGCCCGCCGACGGTAAGGCCGCGGTTGTCGATGCGATATTCGCGGATTGTTGCTTCGTGCGCGCTTGTACGTTTCTTGATGATCGACATCGCCCGGCGCACGGTACCGACCGCCTCGAAATAGCGCAGCAGGATCACGGTATCCGCAAGATACGTCACGTCGACCGGCGCTTTCATGTCGCCGATCAATCCGTGCTGCGCGACCGTCATGAAAGTCGCCGCCCCCTGGCGATTGAGATATTGCAGCAGTTCATGCATGTGAAGGATCAACGAATTCTCTTCAGGCATCGCTGCCTGATAGCCATTGAGGCTGTCGATCAGCACGGTCTTGACGCTGTTCTCGTCAACCCGCTTGCGGACGCGATGGGCGAATTCGCCGGGCGACAGCTCGGCGGCATCGACCTGCTCGATAAAGAGATTGCCGCTGCGCTGTATGGCTTCGAGGTCGATGCCAAGACCTTTCATGCGATCATACAGGAGGCCCAACTCTTCATCGAAAACGAAGAAGGCTGCCTTCTCGCCCCGCGCGGTCGCAGCAACGAGAAAAATGATGGCGAGGAGAGATTTGCCGGTACCCGCCGGCCCCAGGATCAGCGTGCTCGATCCGGTCTCGACGCCGTTGCCCAGAAGCTGGTCCAGCTCGGCAATGCCGCTCGATAGCGTGTGTCTGGCGTAACCCGTCCGATGCTCCGAGGCCACCAGCCGCGGAAACACGTTCAGCCCGCCGGTGGTGATGGTGACGTCATGGTAACCGCCGCGAAATTTGACGCCACGATATTTGACGACACGCGCGCGACGCCGCTCCGCGCCATACGACGGCGCCAGCTCCTCCAGCCGCAGCACGCCATGCGCCACGCTGTGGATGGTTTTGTCGGCGAGGTCAGAGGACATGTCGTCGAGCAGCAGCACAGTGGCGCCGAAATTTGTGAAATAGTGCTTGATCGCCAGAATCTGCCGCCGGTACCGCAGCGAGCTCTGCGCCAGCAGCCTGATCTCGGAAAGGCTGTCCAGCACTACCCGGCTCGGCTTCGCGCGATCAATGGCCGCGAAAATCTGCTTGGTGGTCTCGCCCAGTTCGAGGTCGGAGGAATAAAGCAGGCTCTGCTGTTGCTCGGAATCGAGCAAGCTCTCCGGCGGCAACAACTCGAACACTTCGATCCCCTCGTCGAGCTTCCAGCCGTGGGAGGCGGCGCCTTGCCGCAATTCGCGCTCGGTTTCGGACAGCGTGATGTAGAGGCATTTCTCGCCAGCCCGCGCTCCCTCCATCAGGAACTGGAGAGCGATCGTGGTCTTTCCAGTCCCGGGCGCCCCCTCGATCAGGAACATGTGCTCCCGCGTGAACCCGCCGGCCAGTATGTCGTCCAGGCCCCAAATTCCACTCTTCGCTTTGTCCGCAATCAACTCGACCAAAACTACCTCCCAAACCAACGGTAAATCCCCACGCTTCAGGCGGTTCCCTTTTGCTGGAACAATTTTCTGGAGCGACGAACTACCGCGCGTCAGCAGGCTGGGAACGGATGGTGAATAGAAGGTCGTGCGGCCCGTTCAATCGGCCGCGTCAGTCCAGCGGGCACGCCATCCAGGCAGCAGGCTTCCCCAACCGTTCGGCTGGGTTTCGAAACACTCCGCACCGGGCGCTGGTTGTACCCACGCTGCGCGCTGCGCGTAAGAAATGCGCGACCGGTACCAGCCACGACGTATCATCGAGCGCGCCGGCACGAAGGCTGATGGTTTCAGGCCGTCCGCCGCGTTCGCCATAGAGGCGTGTGCCGCAGTTGCCGCAGAACCGCGAGATCACTGCCGTGCCGTTTGGCGAGGTGTGATTCCAGCCATTCGGCTCGCCCTTTAGAATTCGAAAATCCGCAAACCTCACCGGCATGTTCAGCGCGAAGGCACTGCCGGTCTGGCGCTGACAATCGGTGCAGTTGCAGGTGTACAGCAGCAACGGAAACGACGCGATCTCGTACGGATCGCGCCGCACTCGCAGCCACCGGTCATCGGGAGCGAAGGTCGCGGCGACTCATGGCCGGGCTCGGACCAGTTTGTCGTCGCATCCTACCCCCAGCAAATCGATTGTCTATCGATGCGCCGCGTCAGCCGGTCATGCGCCTTTCGGCGACCGCCTTCGACTTGTCGAAATTATTGGGCACTTCGATGTCGACCTCGAGCGTCGACACCGTCTTGCCGCGCTCCAGCTTGACCATCACCTTGTCCGGATCGAGCTGTATGTGTTTCGACACCACCGCGAGGATTTCCTCCCGCAGCGTGACGAGCAGGTCGGACTGGCCGAGCAGCCCGCGTTCGTGCTGCAGCAGAATCTGCAGCCGCTCCCGCGCAACCGGGGCCGTCGCTTGGCGGCCGCCAAACAGCCGAAGCAGCCTCATGCAGCCCTCCGTCCCAGCAGCCGGTTCATGAAGCCCCTGCGCTCGGCCGGCACGACCATGGCGACTTCCTCACCCATCAGGCGGCGCGAGGCGTCGACATAGGCGCGGGCCGGTGCGCTCTCGGCATTATTGAGCGTCACCGGCGTGCCGACGTTGGAGGCCTTCAGGACATCCTGGCTCTCAGGGATGATGCCGAGCAAAGGTGTCGCGAGGATTTCCAGGATGTCGTCGATATTGAGCATCTCGCCGCGCGCCGCGCGCGCCGGGTCGTAGCGGGTGATCAGCACATGTTTTTCCACGTGTTCGCCGCGCTCCGCCTTCACCGTCTTGGAATCGAGCATGCCGATGATGCGATCGGAATCGCGCACCGAGGAAACCTCGGGATTGGTGACGATGACGGCTTCGTCGGCATAGCGCATGGCGAGCGTGGCGCCGCGCTCGATGCCGGCAGGGCTGTCGCACAGGATCCAGTCGAACCGGCTCCTGAGTTCGGTGATAACGCGGCCGACGCCCTCGTCGGTCAGCGCATCCTTGTCCCTCGTCTGGGAAGCCGGGAGCAGCCAGAGATTTTCCAACCGCTTGTCGCGGATCAAGGCCTGCGGCAGCTTGGCGACGCCCTGCACCACGTTGATGAGGTCGAACACCACGCGGCGTTCGGCACCCATCACGAGATCGAGGTTGCGCAAGCCGACGTCGAAATCGACCACCACGACGTTTTGCCCGCCCTGGGCAAGCGCGGCGCCGAGCGCCGCGGTAGAGGTGGTCTTTCCAACGCCTCCCTTGCCTGAGGTAACGACCAGGACCTTGGCCATACGTGATCTCCTTAGCCGGTTAATTCAGCGGGGTAATTTTCATGGTGTCGCCCTGCAGCCAGGCTTGCGCCGGGCGGTTGCGGAGCGTTTCGTCGATTTCTTCTGCAGTCTGATAGTAGCCGTCGATGGCGAGCAGCTCGGCCTCGATCTTCTGGCAGTAGATTCGCGCGTTGGAATTGCCGTTGACGCCCGCCATCGCGCGGCCGCGCAGCGTCCCGTAGATGTGAATTGATCCGCCGGCGACGATCTCCGCGCCCGACCCGACCGAGCCGAGCACGGTGACATCGCCTTCCATGAAGACGATCGACTGACCCGAACGCACCGGGCTATCGAGCAATAGCGAGGTCGGCTTCGGCTTGGCTTCGGGCTCGGGCTTCTGCGCCGGCTCGTTTCGCGTGATCACGCAGGCGCGGCCGCCGGTCAGCAAGGGCGGCATGTTCGCCGCAAGGCGATCTTCGTCCACGCCCTCGATGCCGAGGACGCGAATGCTGCGCTCGTTGAGGCTGCCGACGAGATGAGCGATGGCCGAGCTACTGAGGTCGACGGCTGCGAGATCGAGCACGATCGGCTTGCCGACGAAATAGCCCGGCGAGCGCGCCAGCGTAGCGTCGATCTCGGCGAGCCATTCCACGATCGGCACGACAGGGCTGAATACGAACGCGACATAGGAACGGCCGCGCAGCCGGACCAGTTGTCGCGTGGGATCCGCTCGGACGTCCATGTTGTTCGACTCGCCTTTCTTATTGAATGGTTAACAATCGGCCAACTTGGTTAACGAGTAATTAATGCGACGACCCGCGCTGCGCGCAGAAAACGGCGTAAGTGTCGGCGAATCCGGCGTATTTGTGGCCAATTCTTGCTGCTGACCGCCGACAACGCGGGTCAAAGCCTTTGCAAACAGAGGTCTCGTGAGTTGTAGTTAACAGGAGCTCAACTTACTTTTGTCACGTTTCCGACCTAAATTAGTCCTCGCGCGGTTCCAACAAACTTATGTGTGGCTGGGGGATCCATGGGTCTGGCAGCTCATCCCGTCGGGCAGACGGGACATTTGCCGGCAGGGGACTAGGGCAGTGGAAGCCGTGAGGAAGGTGCGGTCGCGAGACAAGATCTCGCAGACAGGTGTCGTCGAACGCAGGGACGACGCCCAACACTTTGATTCAAATCTTGCAACCAATCTTAGCGATGGGTCGAAGGTGCATGTGGATTCCTCCGCGCGCCTGCTCCATGAGCTGGAACTTCTGTCCAATACGTCCGCAGCCGTTTCGCCGCCAACCAATCCGCCGGGTCATCCGCCGAGTGCCAATCCGCCAAGTGTCATGAGGAGTGAGCGTATGAGTAGTGTGAGTGAGCAGGATCATCTCAATCCCCGCGATCCCCTGTACTACGCGCCGCGCTCGCTGCGTGAGCGGTCGGCTACGCGCGGCGCAAGCCTCGAGACGCCGTTTTCTGCGGCGTCGTTCGACACCCAGCTCGAAAGCGCGGTATCCGACGCGCTGCGCCATCCCCTCGATCCCGAGCTCATGCAGGAACCCGGCCTGGAGTCGAAGAAGGCATTGTGGACCGTCGCGGCGCGTTTCGCCGCCGCCATCGGCGTCGCGGCCCTCGTGGCGCTGTTCTTCGTCGTCGCCGTGCCCGGCTCGCGGCAGGGCGACGGTGAGCCGTCGACATTCGCCAACGTCACGCAGTCGATCAAGAACGCGCTGTCTCCATCCGGAGAGGCTGCGCAAAAGCCTGCGATCAACGAGTTCCAGGCCCTTCTCGCCTCCACGCCGCCGAGCGCTCCGGCGGCGTCCGAGCAGGACAGCCAATTGCTCAAGCAGTTCATGCAGTGGCGCGAGAAGCCGGAACCGGCGACCCCACAACGCACCACCCCATAATCCAGACGGAGGGCTGACAATGCCTGAGAACCGTCCTACAGCGCTCTTGTTCTCAAGGAGTTTGCCATGACCTCGCACCGGATCGCCCTGCTAGTCGGGGCCATACTGTTCGGCATCGCGGGCGGCGCGCAAGCCGCCGGCGACATTACGATCGTGCGCGACCTTGCCGGCCGCGTCGGCCCCGTGATCGGCTCGGCACAGGCGTGCCGCGACATTGCGCGTCCCCGCATCCAGACGATCGTCGACAAGTTTTCGCAAGTAATCCGGGAGGCCTCGTCGAACGAGGCCGAGCGTTCCGATCTCACGCAGGTTTTCGATCGCACCGTGGCCGAAGGACGCACGGCTGTGTCCTCGGGCAGGATCGATTGCATCCGGGCCGACCGTCAGCTTGCCGATCTCGAACGCTCGATCTCCGGACCGAGCCTCTCCAGCGTCATCGGCCCGTCGCCCGCTGCCGCGGCGACCGCCGCGAATGCAGCGACCGCGCCGACCGCCCCGGTCCCGACCGGCCCGCTGCCGCGCGGCATCGGCGAAAAGGAAATCCGCTTCGGTATCGCAGCCCCCTTCTCCGGCTCGGCCCGCGAGCTGGGACGCCAGATGAAACTCGGAATCGAAACCGCCTTCAACCGGATCAACGATTCCGGCGGCGTGGACGGCCGGATGCTGAAATTGTTCGCCGCCGACGACGGCTACGAACCCTCGCGCACCGGCGAGGCCATGAAGCAGCTCTATGAAAAGGACCAGGTGTTCGGCATCGTCGGCAATGTCGGCACCCCGACCGCGGCGGTGGCAATCCCCTATTCGCTCGAACGCCGGATGCTATTCTTCGGAGCCTTCACCGGCTCCAACATCCTGCGCAACGATCCGCCGGATCGCTACGTCTTCAACTATCGCGCCAGCTATGTTCAGGAAACCGACGCGGTCGTTCGTTACCTCGTCAAGATACGCCGGCTGCAGCCGCGCCAGATCGCGGTCTTTGCGCAGCAGGATTCGTACGGCGATTCCGGATTTGCGGGCGTCGCAAAAGCGTTCCGCACGATGGGCGTGAACGACGGCGCGATCCTTCGGCTCAACTATGCGCGAAACACCGTCGATGTGGACGATGCGATCAATCAGTTGAAGCTCGCGAAGCCGCCGATCAAGGCGGTGGTCATGGTTGCGACCTACCGGGCCGCGGCAAGGTTCATCGAGAAGACGCGCGACCTCTATCCCGGGATGATCTACTCCAACGTTTCGTTCGTCGGCTCCACCGCGCTTGCCGAAGAACTGAAGCTGTTGGGACCGCGCTACACCAACGGCGTGATCGTGACGCAGGTGGTGCCGGCGGTGTCGGGCTATTCATCCGCCGTGCTCGAATACAAGAACGCGCTCGCCAAATATTTCCCGGGCGAAGCGCCCGACTACGTGTCGCTCGAGGGCTATGTCGCCGCCAACGTCCTGATCCAGGGCATCAAGCGGGCCGGACCGCAGCTCGATACCGAGAAGCTGATCGACACGCTGGAAAACATGCGCAATCTCGACCTCGGTCTCGGGACCCAGCTGAGCTTCGGCCGCTCCGAGCACCAGGCCTCGAACAAGGTGTGGGGCACGGCGCTCGATGAAAGCGGACGCTATCAGCCGCTCGAGCTCGAATGATCAGAACGCTACCGGTGCAGCCGCGTCGTCAGGGCAATTTTTGCGCCCTCGACGTGGCTCGCCGGCATTCCAGAAAGATTCGATCCAAGAAAATTCAACCCAAGAAATTTCAACCTCAAGAGTTGTGTAGTGCGTATTTTAGTGAAGCTGCGTTGGACTTCGTTTTTACTTAGTGCCTTTTTCATAACAACCGCCGAAGCGGCTCCCGGCGACAAGATCGAGCTCGTACGCGACCTTGCGGGCCGCGTCGGGCCGGTGATCGGTTCGGCGCTGGCCTGCTCCGATATCACACGGCCTCGAATCCAGTCCGTGATCGAGAAGTTTGCGGCGGTGATCCGGGATGCTGCCGCCAACGAGGCCCAGCGCTCCGACCTCGCGCAATTGTTCGATCGCAGCGTCGCGGACGGCCGCAACGCCGTGGCGTTGGGAAAGATGGATTGCAGGGTTGCTGAACGCCGTCTGGCGGATCTCGAACAGTCGCTCAGCCCGTCCGGCCAGGCTCCGGCCGCAGCCGCAGCCCCCGCCGCACCGGCTTTTGCTGCGGCGCCGGCGCCTGCGGTCAGCTTCGGAAATCCGGTCACTGCGGTTCGCGGCGTATCCGACAATGAAATCCGGTTCGGCATCACGGCAGCCTTCACCGGCCCCGTGAAAGAGCGTGGTCGCCAGATGAAGCTCGGCATCGAAACCGCCTTCAACCGGGTGAACGACGCCGGAGGCATCGGGGGACGGATGCTGCGGATCATCGCCGCCGACGACGGCAATGAGCCGGCGCGCACGCTGCAGGCCGTGCGACAGCTCTACGAGAAGGACCAGATCTTCGGCATCATCGGCAGCATCGGCACCGCAACTGCAGCGGTCGCGGTTCCTTACGCGCTCGAGCGGCGGATGCTGTTCTTCGGGGCCTACACCGGCGGCAACGTCGTGCGCCGCGATCCGCCCGATCGCTATGTCTTCAACTACCGTCCGAGCTATGCCGAGGAGGCCGACGCCGCGGTGCGCTATCTCGTGAAGATGCGCCGCATCCCGGTCCGGCAGATCGCCGTGTTCGCCCAGCAGGACGATCTCGGCGATGCCGGGTTTGCCGGCGTCGCCAAGGCGTATCGCGCGCTCGGCATCAACGACAGCGCCATCCTGCGGCTCAACTACCCGCGCAACACCATCGAGGTCGACGAGGCCGTCAACCTGTTGCGGCTGCAAAAGGTGCCGGTCAGGGCGATCATCATGTCGGCCTCCTATCGGGCCGCCGCCAAATTCATCGAGAAGACGCGCAACCTGTATCCCGAGATGATCTTCACCAGTATCTCGGGCGTCGGCGGCTCGTCACTCGCCGAAGAGCTGAAGCTGTTGGGACCGCGCTACACGACAGGCGTCCTCGTGACGCAGGTCGTGCCGGCGGTCTCCGGCCATTCGAGTGCGGTGCTCGAATACAAAAATGCACTCGCCAAGTATTTTCCCGGCGAGGCGCCGGATTACGCCTCGCTGGAAGGTTTCGTGGCGGCAAGCATCCTGATCGATGGGCTGAAGCGCACCGGCGCGCAGCTCGATACCGAAAAGCTGGTCGACGCGCTGGAGGCTACCCGCAACCTCGATCTCGGACTCGGCGTGCAGCTCAACTTCGCCCGTTCCGATCACCAGGCTTCGCACAAGATCTGGGGCACGGCGCTCGATGAAACCGGGCGCTTCCAGCCGGTCGATCTCGAATGATCAGGCAGCCGCGATGTCAGTGTCGCGGCCTCATCGCGCGGTCTGCGCTCAGCGCTTCTCGATGACAAGGCTCTGGATGGCGCGGCCGAAATAGCCGCGCTCATCGGCGAGCCGCGCCATGGCGAGCCCCGCGCCGTCGGGACCGATCCAGGATTCGGCATCGAGCAGGATCCAGTCGCCGGCCGGCTCGCGCGAAAAATTCACGGTGAGATCGGCGTTGAGAAACGTCCATTCGTGAAAGTCCAGCACGGCCGAGGTGCCGTTGCAGAAGTCCGCCGCCGCCATCGCCCGCATCGCCTGCGAGACCGGTGCGCCTTCCACGATCGGCCGGTCGACGCGATACCAGATCGCGCCGGGTCCCGGCACGCCGAAGTGGCCGCGGGCGGCGCGCAGCGACATGCCGGTGACGAAAGGGCTCGAGGAGAAATCAACGTGCTCGACGCGCGATTGGTCCGGCCCTGGTAGCTGGACCGGCTCGATAGCAGCCTCCGGCGGCAGTTCGTCGGCCTGCACCTTGATCTTCAGCACAGTCGCGCTGACCACGACGACGCCTTTGGCGAGCAGCCTCACGGCGCAGAGCTGGATCTTGCGCCCCGCGCGCAACACCTCACTCTCGATCGTCAGCGGCGCCACCGGCACGGGGCGCATCAGGTCGACGGTCACGCGCGCGACCCGCATCGCCACCGGCGTCGGAATCCGCTCCGCCGCCCACACGACCAGCGCCGCCGGCGGCGAGCCGTGTTGCATGCTCGGGTCCCAGGGCCCCGCGGCAAAGGGGCTGGTGACGACGTCGTTGCCGTCAACGCGAAAGATGGCATCCATTGATGAGAGGTCCTGTCGATCAAAGGGAACAGCTTCTTGCCTGCTCCGGCGGAGCGAGTCGAGGCCGCGGCGGGCAGATCGCCGTACGCATTTTGCGGGAGACGGAGAGCAGGACAGCGTGCGTCAAATGAAGGCCATGCCGCCATTGAGGACGATGGTTTGTCCGGTCATGTAGCCGTTGCCGAGCACCATCGCGACGGCTTGCGCCACTTCGTCGGCCTGGCCCATGCGGCCGAGCGGGATGTTGCGCGCCAGATCAGTCCGGCCGCCCATCATGTCAGTCTCGATCAGTGACGGCGCCACCGCGTTGACGGTGATGCCTTCCTTGACGAGACGCGCCGCGTAACCGCGCGTCAGTCCTTCCATGCCCGCTTTGGAGGCGTTGTAATGCACGCCGATGGCCCCGGCGCCGCGTGCGGCGCCCGAGGAGATATTGACGATCCGGCCCCATTGGCGCGCCCGCATCATGGGCAGCACGGCCTGCGTGCACAGGAACGCCGATTTCAGGTTCACCGCGATGGTGCGATCGAAATCGGCCTCGGTCAGATCATCGACGCCGCGCACGATCGCCACGCCGGCATTGTTGACGAGAATGTCGATCGGGCCGAGCGCGGAAGCGACCTGTTCGACCAGGCCGGCAACGGCAGCGGCCTGCGAGACGTCGGCCGCGACCGCGATGGCGCGGCCGCCGCCAGCTTTGATCTTCGCGACGATCGCCTCTGCGGCTTCCGCCCGCTCGCGATAATTCACCGCGACCGCGGCGCCCAATTCCGCGAGCGACAGCGCAACCGCCGCGCCGATGCCGCGGGATGCGCCGGTCACCAGCGCGACATGCGCGCTCAGATCCTGTCCGGCCGCCATCGATCCTCCGTCGCATTTCACGACGGCGCGCGCCCCGCAACACGCATTACAATGCGGGGTCGACCGCCTCGTCATATTCCTTCTTGAACCGCGCGATCAGTTCAGCGGCCGGCATGACCTTGCCGATGCCGCCAATCCCCTGACCGCTGCCCCAGATTTCCTTCCACGCCTTCGGCTTGCTGCGCTCGCCCGAGGCGTCGGTGCCAAAACTCATCTTGGAGGGATCGGAGGTCGGCAGTTCGTCCGGATTGAGACCGGCCTTGACGATCGACGGCTTGAGGTAATTGCCGTGCACGCCGGTGAACAGGTTCGAATAGACGATGTCTTCCGCCGATGAGGACGTGATCATCTCCTTGTAGCCCTCGACCGCGTTGGCTTCCTCGGTCGCGATGAAGGCCGAGCCGATATAGGCGAAGTCGGCGCCGAGAATGCGCGCCGCACGGATCGCTCGGCCGTTGGCGATCGCGCCCGACAGCGCGATCGGCCCGTCGAACCAGGCGCGCGTCTCCTCGACGAAGGCGAGCGGCGAGATCGTGCCGGCATGGCCGCCGGCGCCGGCCGCAACCAGGACCAGGCCGTCGGCGCCCTTCTCGACCGCCTTGTGCGCGAATTTCTGGTTGATCACGTCGTGGAAGACGATGCCGCCCCAGTCGTGCGCCGCCTTGTTGAGCTCCTCGCGCGCGCCGAGCGAGGTGATCAGCATCGGCACCTTGTACTTCTCGCAGACCGCCAGATCATGATCGAGCCGGTTGTTGGACTTGTGAACGATCTGGTTCACCGCGAACGGCGCCGACAGCCGCTCCGGATGCGCCTTGTCGTGAGTGGCGAGTTCTTCGGTGATCCGGGCGATCCACTCGTCGAGCAGCGAAGCCGGCCGCGCATTCAGCGCCGGAAACGATCCGACCACGCCGGCCTTGCACTGGGCGATCACGAGATCGGGCACGGAGATGATGAACAGCGGCGACCCGATCACGGGTATCGACAGGCGGCCCTTGAACAGCGCGGGCATGGACATTCGAAGCGATCCTCAATCTGTTGTCGTTAAGAGCGGCACGGTTCGGAGCGTTATGCTTTCGCGAGGCCTGGCATCTGCCATTCCAGATCACGCTCAAGAGATTTCAGACGTCATACCAACAAGGCAATCTTTCCAGTGTCAAGTATTGCGTTTTGGCGCTACTGGCAGACCGCCCTCGTCACGTAATTTTCGTTCTTGCAGTCGCCCGGCTGGCGCTTGTAGCCCGGCAGGTACACTTTCGGCGAGCATTTCTCGGCCGCGTCGGTGTCGAGACTCTTGCCTTCCTTGTAGCCCTTGCTCTGGCACAGCCAGGCGTCGCCGGGGCTGATCGCCAGCATCGAAAAGCCAAGGCCGAAACTCGCGAGTTGCGTCCCGAATAGATTGAAGAGATGTCCGGCTCGATCGGGCATATCACGAAGCGTAGCCTCAAGATCGAGTCCGGCAAAGAGCCGGGCTAAATCAGCTTGAACGCGACGACGAAACCGAGCACCAGCACGACGGCCCCGATGGCGACCCACAGGCCGAGCCGCTTTTCCAGCTCGGCCCGGATCGGATCGCCATAGCGATTGAGCAGGACGGCGACCACGAAGAAGCGCCCGCCGCGCGCCACGATCGAGCACAGGATAAACAGCCAGATATTGTAGCCCGCGAATCCCGAGGTGATGGTCACGAGCTTGTAGGGGATCGGCGTCAGTCCCTTCAGCAGGATGATCACCGCGCCCCATTCGGCATAGGAGGCCCGGAAAGTCTCGACCTTGTCGCTGAGACCGTAAAGGGTGATGAGCCAGTGCCCGAGCGAATCGTAGAGCAGTGCGCCGATCGCGTATCCAACCACGCCGCCGGCGACGGAAGAGATCGTGCAGACGGTCGCGAACCACCACGCCTTCTTCGGCCGCGCCAGCGACATCGGCAGCAGCATGATGTCGGGCGGGATCGGGAAGAACGAGCTTTCCGCAAAGGATACGGCCGCCATGATCCAGAGCGCGTAAGGCTTGTCAGCGGCGTCGATGCACCAGTCGTAGGTCCGTTTCAGCATGGCCGCATGAACCATCATGCGACGGATTTGTCCATGCCGGAAAAGGACGGAATTGGAGAGGAATTAGTGCCGTTTACGCGAGGAACGGGCTTCCAGCGCGACAATTCGCCGCCGGACCGCGGGGGACGCGGTCGCCTTGGACAACTCCTTGGGCAAAGTCTTGGACAACGCCTTGGCAGGTAGCGCCTTGCTCGCCAGGACTTTGGGCATCTTGACCGCCGCCTTCGGCAGCTTCTCGGCGATCCCGAGCATTTCCTCGCGCCGCTCCATTTCGCGCCAGACGTCCTCCGGCTTCACGCCGGCCGCAGCCCACAGGACGGTCAGGTTATAGAGCAGATCGGCACTCTCGCGGACCACCGCCTCAGTGTTGCCGTTGACGGCGTCGATGACGACTTCGATGGCTTCTTCGGCGAGCTTCTTGGCCATCTTGGAGGGGCCGCGCTGAAACAGCCGGGCCGTTCGCGACGTGGCCGGATCGAGATCCTTGGCCGCGATGACAGCCTCATAAAGCCGTTCGAGCGAATCACTCATCCTGCAAGCCTAATGCAAAGCCGTGGTCGGCGTGTTAACGGCCGACCCTGCAACCATAAAAAATCCACCGGCCGGGGCGGCCGGTGGATTCATCTTTAACGGTTGCGATTTTAACGGTCGCGTTTACCAGCCGCCATAGTAGTGGCCGCGGCCGTAATAAGGCTGAGGCGCGTAATAGCCCGGGTTGCCGTAATAGGCAGGGCCGCCGCCATAGTAGCCGTAGCCGTTGTCATAGTAGTAGTCGCGGCGGTTCTGGGTGGCCGCGATCGCAATCCCCGTGCCGACAATGCCGGCAAAGGCCGCTGCTGCCGCGGCACCACCGCCACCGCGATAGTGTCTGCGACGCGCGCTGATATCGGTCGCGTCGCTGGTCCCGGTCGACGCCGTGACGCCCTTATTTGACGTCGCTGAGCCGGCGAAGGCCATCGACGGCTCGACTGCCGTCAGCGCCACCGCCAACACCGTCGCCACCGCGCCAGCGCGGCCGATCGATGAAAACACACCTTTTCGCGCAAACATCTCGACATCCTCCGTGGAAGCTGGCCCGACAGGCCTCAGTTAGCTAACCACCGAGGGGATACTAGGTTCCCCAATCCGAACGGCAGCTGAACGATCCCTGGCAAAATCATGGCAGTCATCGACCGTTCAGGTTAGATGCTGCAGAATGGCTCGCCGAAGAGCGATTCATGCCGTCGGCGATGTCACGAAACAGTCATCGCCGGCGCGGCAACTTGTCCCACCTCGTGCTGATGTAATCTCGATGCGTGCTATCAGGACCAACACCATCCGCTCTCGCCTGAGCGTTCTCTTCAGTGTTCTCTTGGCTTCCCTTGCCGGGCTGTGGGCGATTGCGGGTTTGATGACGAGCAATGTCCTGGCCGCGGATGACCCCCGGCCTCCGCTTGCGATCCAGTTTTCACTCGACCGTCCGATCGATGCCGCAGCCGCCCCGTTCGTGATGGCCGCAGCCGGCGGCCTGTTCGGCGCGGAAGCGCTGGCGGTCACCATCAACATCGCCAGCGGATCGCAGGATGCAATTGCGCGCGTCGCGGCAGGCACCAGCGATTTTGCGCTGGTCGACATCAATGCGCTGATGCGGTTTCGCGACAAGGACAAGCAGGGCGGCCCGAAGATCAAGGCGGTGTTCGTACTGTCCAACAAGGCGCCCTATTCCATCATCGCCCGCAAGAGCCGCGGCGTCCGCGCGCTGACCGACATCGAGGGCAAGAATCTCGGCGTCGCCGAAGGCGACCTGTCGGCCCGGCTGTGGCCGGCGGTGGCAAACCTGAACGGCATCAAGATCAAAAGCGTGAAACAGAGCAGCATCAGCGCCGCGGTGCGCGAGCCGATGTTGTCGGCAGGTCAGATCGATGCCGTGACCGGATTCTCCTATCTGTCGGCGATCAATCTGAGAGACCGCGGCGTGCCGGCCGACGATCTGGCGGTGCTGAAATTCGCCGACTATGGCTGCGAGGCCTACGGTTTCGCTATTGTCGCCAATCCGGCGCTGGCGGCCGCCAAGCCTGAGGCGGTGAAGGGATTCGTGCGGGCCGTGATCGGCGGCCTTAATCTCGCAATCAGGGACCCTGCAGGTGCTGCGGCCGAAGTCGCCAATCGCATGGACGGCGGCTCAAAGGACCTCGAACTCGAACGCCTGCAAAGCATCCTGCGCGACAACATCCTGACCAGCGAAGTGAAACGCAACGGCATCGGCGCGATCGATTCGGCGCGATTCGAGCGCTCGATCGACCAGGTCGGGGAAGATTTCAAGTTTCAGAAGCGGCCGCAGGCCTCCGACATCTTCGACGACCAGTTCCTGCCGCCGCTCAACGGCCGTTTGATCAATTGAGTAAAATGTAACGCCTCATGGTGAGGAGCGCGTCTTCGCGCGTCTCCGGACGATCAACGGCAAAGCCGTTGCGCAGGGATGGGGGTCGGTGGGTGTGCCCGCGCAAGCGATCGGAACAAAATTCATCCCGCTCTGGTTCTCCACCGCGATCCCTGATTAGAATGCGCCTCTGATCGCTTCCCCGTTGCTGCAGAGTCGCTAAACCAGATGTCCATGCTGCGCCTTTACACCCGCGTCCTCGAACTGCTCGGCAAGGAGGCGCGGCTGGGCTGGATTCTCGCCGTCGCCAACCTGCTGCTGGCCGGCGCGCAATTCGCCGAGCCGGTGCTGTTCGGCAAGATCGTCGACGTACTCTCCGGCAAGCCGCAGACCGGTCCGCTGGCGACGAACTCGGCCTGGCCGCTGCTGGCGGCGTGGGCGGCGTTCGGCCTGTTCACCATCGGCTGCAGCGCCATTGTCGCGCTCCACGCCGACAGACTGGCGCACCGCCAGCGTCAGGCGGTGCTGACGGACTATTTCGAACACATCATGCAACTGCCGCTGACGTTCCACACCGGCACCCATTCCGGCCGGCTGATGAAGGTGATGCTGAACGGCACCGACTCGCTGTGGCGGCTCTGGCTTGCCTTCTTCCGCGAGCACTTTGCCGCCATCCTGTCGCTGGTGGTGCTGCTGCCGCTGGCGCTTTACATCAATTGGCGGCTGGCGATCCTGTTGTTCGGGCTGTGCGTGGTGTTCACGGTGCTGACCACGCTGGTGGTGCGCAAGACCTACGGCATGCAGAGCGAGGTCGAGGCGCAGTACAGCGATCTGTCCGCGCGCGCCTCCGACGCGCTCGGCAATGTCGCGCTGGTGCAGAGCTTCGTGCGGATCGATGCCGAAGTTCAGGGTTTGCGCTTCGTCGCCGACAAGCTGCTCGCCGCGCAGATGCCGGTATTGGGCTGGTGGGCGCTGGTCACCGTCATCACCCGCGCCTCCACCACCATCACCGTGCTCGCGATCTTCACCGTCGGCATCTATCTGCACGCACAGGGACAGACGACGGTCGGCGAGATCGTGATGTTCGTGAGTTTTGCGACCATGCTGATCCAGAAGCTCGAGCAGGTGGTGAGCTTCATCAACAGCGTGTTCATGGAGGCCCCGCGCCTGCAGGAATTCTTCGACGTACTGGACGCGGTGCCGGCGGTGCGCGACCGGCCCGGCGCCATGGATACCGGGCGGCTTTCCGGCCTCATCGAATTCAACGACGTCTCGTTTTCCTATGACGGCAAGCGGCCCGCGGTCGAAGACGTTTCGTTTACCGCCCTGCCCGGCCAGACCATCGCGCTGGTCGGGCCGACCGGGGCGGGTAAGTCGACGGCGATCGCGCTGCTGCACCGCGCCTTCGATCCGCAATCCGGCATCATCAAGATCGACGGCATGGACATCCGCGGCCTGAAGCTGACGGCACTGCGGCGTAACATCGCCGTCGTGTTCCAGGAGGCGCTGCTCTTCAACCGCTCGATCGCCGATAATCTGCTGGTCGGCAAGCCGGACGCCACCGAGGAGGAAATGCGCATCGCCGCAAGCCGCGCGCAGGCGCTCGACTTCATCGAGCGCAGCGACAAGAAATTCGAGACCCATGCCGGCGAGCGCGGCCGCATGCTCTCCGGCGGCGAACGGCAGCGGCTGTCGATCGCACGCGCACTGTTGAAAGACCCGCCGATCCTGATCCTCGATGAGGCGACCAGCGCGCTCGACGCCGTCACCGAGGCCAAGGTCAATGCGGCGCTCGATGAGGTGATGAAGGGCCGCACCACGTTTGTGATCGCGCACCGGCTTTCGACCATCCGCAATGCCACCCGCATCCTGATGTTCGACAATGGACGGGTGATCGAAAGTGGAACTTTCGATGAACTGGTGGCCAAGGGCGGACGCTTTGCGGAACTCGCGAAGGCCCAATTCATGGTGCAGGACAGTGCGCGCGCCGGAATCGAGGCCAAATAGGGCCTGCGTGAGCGCGATCACGGTTTGGGCATTGCCGAATTTGCTACGATTTCGTCCACGATTTAATCGCCCGGCCTCTGTTCTGGCCCGCCAAGCCGGTATAAGTTTGCGCTGCCGCAACGCGACGGCGCCGGACACGCTTGAAACCCGAACGCTAGATCTCAAGGACCTCCTTTTCGAAGGCGGGTCTCAAAGGACCGGAACGGAAAAGTGCATTTTCTTCGCCCGCTGCTTCGCCGTCCGTCGGTGAACTGGATTCTTCTCGTGGCGGCGCTTGCCGTCGTGACGCCGCGCGTCGTGCACGCCGAGGCGCTGCTGCTCGTCGAAGCCGATACCGGCAAGGTCCTGCAGGCCGACAACGCCACCATGCCCTGGTATCCCGCCTCGGTGACCAAGATCATGACCGCCTACGTCACGCTGAAGGCCGTGAAGGAAGGCCGTCTCTCGCTCGACACGTTGCTGACGGTGTCGCCGGTCGCCGCCTCGGAGTCGCCGTCCAAGATGGGTTTTCCTCCGGGCACCCAGGTCACCGTCGATAACGCGCTCAAGATGATGATGGTGAAATCGGCCAACGACATGGCCGTGGTGCTCGCCGAAGGCGTCGGCGGATCGGTCGACCGTTTCTCCGGCATGATGAACCAGACCGCGCTGAAGCTCGGCATGACGCAAACCAGCTATGTCAATCCGAACGGACTGCCGGCAGACGGACAGGTCACCTCGGCGCGCGATCTCGCGATCCTGGCGCGCGCCGTCATTCGCGACCTGCCGGAATACGAATACTTCATGCACATCCCCTCGATCCGTTACGGCCGCAGGGTGACACAGAATTTCAACAAGCTGATCGGCCGCTATCCCGGCGCCGACGGTTTCAAGACCGGCTTCATCTGCGCTTCCGGCTACAATCTGGTCGCCTCCGCGACGCGTAACGGCAAGCGCCTGATCGCCGTCGTGCTTGGCGCATCGTCGGGACAGGCGCGCGCGGTGCGTGCGGCGCAATTGCTGGAGCGCGGCTTCGGCGGCAACGGGCTGGGCTGGCTGAAGCCCGCGCTTGGCACCGTCGACAGTCTGGTTCCGATCGATGCGACCCCGCCGAACCTGCGCGAAGAGATGTGCAACGGCAAGCGCAAGCGGCCGGCCACCGACGAGGACGCCGACGTCGTCGCCACCAATGGCAACGCGTCGACCGGCGAGACCGCGGTCACGTTCTTCACCGCCGGGCTGCAGCCGCCGATGGGCAAGCCCTCGGAAATGATGGCTGCTGCGGCGCAGCCGTCCGAGCCCGTTCCGGTCTATACCGGCCCAACCAAGACCGGCCCCGCATTGATCGCGGCGGTTGCAGCGGAGGCCGAGAAGCAGGCGTCGGCAAGGCGCGGCAAGAAATCGAAGATTGTGGCGAAGAAGCCTAACGGCGGGGCGCCCAAGGCTGAAGCCGACGCAAAGCCCGCCGCCAAACCTGCCGCGGTCAGGCATGCCAACGCCAAGCCAGAGGCTGCCGCCAAACCGGCCGCTTCGGCCGAAAGAAAGCCTGCCGCCAAACCCGGAGCCGTCAAGCCCGCCGCCGCCGGAGAAAAGCCCGCGCCGAAGCCTGCCAAGCCGAACGCTGCCGCTAAACCCAAGAGCGAAACCAAGCCGGCTGGTTAACGGGCCGGAAGCCGCGTAATTGGGCAGCTTTCCTGCCGTTCGGCCGAACTATTCCAGATCGCCGAAATGCGTCGATAGCACGCAGCCGCTTGCCATCGGCGGCGGCATTCACAATACTGCCCAAAACAAGGCGTGCCCGGCCGAGAAACAGGACCCATAGCGTTTTCGCGCGGAGCATGTCCTCGGACTTGATCCGGGGATGGGTACCGGTTCGCATGAAGGAACGCGTCAAAACAAAATTAGAGCACGGATCTGATGCACATCAGAGCCGGGCTCGGAACCAGAGGGGAAATACCATGGAGCGGATCTGGCTCAAGCAATATCCGGCCGGCGTGCCAGCCGATATCGACGTCACCCAATACTCATCGCTGGTCGAGCTATTGGAAGAAAGCTTTGCGAAGTTCGCCGACCGCAAGGCGTTCATCTGCATGGACAAGTCGATCAGCTACCGCGACCTCGACGATATGTCGGCCGCGCTCGGCGCCTATCTGCAGAGCAAGGGCCTGCAAAAGGGCGCCCGCGTCGCGCTGATGATGCCGAACGTGCTGCAATACCCGGTCTCGACCGCCGCCGTACTGCGCGCCGGATATGCCGTGGTGAACGTCAACCCGCTCTACACCCCGCGCGAGCTCGAGCACCAGCTCAAGGACTCCGGCGCCGAGGCGATCATCGTTCTGGAGAATTTCGCCACCACGGTGCAGCAGGTAATCGCGAGGACCGCGGTCAAGCATGTGATCGTCGGCAGCATGGGCGATTTGCTCGGCTTCAAGGGCGTGATCGTCAACCTGGTGGTCCGCAAGGTGAAGAAGATGGTGCCGGCCTGGTCGCTCCCGGGCGCGGTCTCGTTCAACGAGGCGCTCTCCGCCGGCCGCGGCAAGAGGCTCGACAAGCCGAAGCTCACGCTCGATGATGTCGCCTTCCTGCAATATACCGGCGGCACCACCGGCGTCTCCAAGGGCGCCACGCTGCTGCACAGGAACATTCTCGCCAACGTGCTGCAGAACGACGCCTGGCTGCAGCCGGCGCTGAAGAAGCCGCCGCATGTCGACCAGCTCTTCATCGTCTGCGCGCTGCCGCTCTATCACATCTTCGCGCTGACGGCGTGCTTCCTGCTGGCGATGCGGGCTGGCGGCGTCAACCTGTTGATCCCGAACCCGCGCGACATGCCCGGCTTCATCAAGGAACTGATGAAATACCAGGTCAACAGCTTCCCGGCGGTCAACACGCTCTACAACGGCCTGTTGAATTCGCCCGGCTTCGACAAGGTTGATTTCTCCAAGCTGAAGACCTCGTTCGGCGGCGGCATGGCGACGCAAAAACCCGTTGCCGAGAAGTGGCTGAAGGTGACCGGCTGCGCGCTGTCGGAAGGTTACGGCCTGTCCGAGACCTCGCCGACGCTGACCTGCAACCCGGCCGATACCGACCAGTTCTCCGGCTCGATCGGCATTCCCGTGCCGTCGACCTATCTCTCGATCCGCGACGACGACGGCAAGGAAGTGCCGCTCGGCGAAGCCGGCGAGATCTGCGCCAAGGGCCCGCAAGTGATGACCGGGTACTGGAACCGGCCGGAAGAGACCGCGAACGTAATGACCGCGGACGGCTTCTTCCGCACCGGCGACATCGGCGTGATGGACGAACGCGGCTACACCAAGATCGTCGACCGCAAGAAGGACATGATCCTGGTCTCGGGCTTCAACGTCTATCCGAACGAGATCGAGGAAGTGATCGCAAGCCACCCCGGCGTGCTCGAATGCGCCGTGATTGGCGTAGCCGACTCGAAATCGGGCGAGGCAGTGAAGGCGTTCATCGTCAAGAAGGACCCCAACCTTTCGGCCGACGACGTCATCAAGTACTGCGGCACGCAGCTCACCGCCTACAAGGTCCCCAAGCAGATCGAGTTCAGGAACGATCTGCCCAAGACCAATGTCGGCAAGATCCTGCGCCGCGAACTGCGCGACGAGAAGAAGGCCGCGGCCTAGAGGCCACGCGGACAATCTGACGATGGGTGAAGCTCACGTCGCGCCGGCCGATATTTTGGCTTTCTGGCGCGACGCCGGCCCTGACCGCTGGTACATGCCCGACGACGCCTTCGACGCGGGGGTGCGCCAGCGATTTCTCGGCCTGTGGCAGCGAGCGGCAGCCGGTGAATTATCGGCATGGGAAACGAGCGATGACGGCGCGCTGGCGCTCGTCATCGTGCTCGACCAGTTTCCCCGCAACATGTTCCGCGGCGATATCAGGACCTATGCCAGCGACGCCTTGGCGCGCGAAGTGGCGCGCCGCGCCGTCGATCGCGGCGTGGACGCGCGGATCGATCCCACTTTGCGTGAATTCCTCTATCTGCCGTTCATGCATTCGGAGCATCTGGCCGACCAGGTGCGCTGCATCGAGCTCTCACGGGGGGCAGGCCTTGCCGAAAGCGCGAAGTGGGCTGAGCACCACGCCGATATCATCCGCCGGTTCGGGCGCTTCCCCCATCGCAACCGCCTCCTGGGCCGTGCGACCACGCCAGAGGAGCAGGCCTTCCTGGACGAAGGGGGATTCTCGCCCTGATGACGCAACAGTGAACGGCCGCCACCGTTGCCGTTTCGACGCCTACGAATATTGTGCCGGCGAGCCGCAGGGGCTACAAAACAGCGCTCATTGAGGGAGAATTGACGATGACGATCCAAGTTGGCGACAAGCTGCCGGAAGCCAAGTTTCGCGTGATGACGGCGGAAGGTCCGCAGGTCAAAACCACCGACGATATTTTCAAGGGCAAGAAGGTGGCGCTGTTCGCGGTGCCCGGCGCCTACACCGGCACCTGCCACAAGATGCATCTGCCGAGCATCTTCCTCAACGCCTATGCCATCAAGGACAAGGGCGTGAGCACCATCGCCATCGTCTCGGTCAACGACGCCTTCGTCATGAACGCCTGGAAGCGCGACACCGACCAGCGCGACGAAGCGGTGTTCCTCGCCGACGGTAATGCCGACTTCACCAAGGCGATCGGCATGGAGCTCGACGCCTCCGGCAACGGCCTCGGCATCCGCTCCAAGCGCTATTCGATGCTGGTGGACGACGGCGTGGTCAAGAAGCTCAACCTCGAACCGGCTCCTGGCAAGGTCGAGGTTTCCGGCGGCGATACGCTGCTGGGGCAGCTGTAAGCGGAACGCGTCGTCGCGCAACGAAGTCGCCACAACAACGCTGTCGTCGCCCGGCTTGACCGGGCGATCCAGTACGCCGCGGCCCCTCCGTATTTCTCAACGCCTCTGGAATACTGGGTCACCCGCCTTCGCGGGTGACGACAGCCGTTGGTTGTCGCAGCAAAATCCGCCGCCTACTTCCCGACCGTCTGCTTCAACCGCGCCACCGCCACGCCCTCACGCGCCAATTGATCGGCGCGCTCGTTTTCGGCGTGGCCGGCGTGGCCCTTGATCCAGTGCCAGCGCACCTGATGCGGCTTCAGCGCGGCATCGAGCCGCTGCCAAAGTTCGACATTCTTGACCGGCTTCTTGTCGGCGGTGCGCCAGCCGTTCCGCTTCCAGCCGTGAATCCAGGCGGTGATGCCCTGGCGCACATACTGGCTGTCGGTAGTGAGGTCGACCACACACGGCTTCTTCAGCGCTTCCAGCGCCGAGATCGCCGCCATCAGTTCCATGCGATTGTTGGTGGTGTGGGCCTCGCCGCCCTTCAGTTCTTTCTCTTTGTCACCGAATCTCAGGATGGCGCCCCAGCCGCCGGGGCCGGGATTGCCCGAGCAGGCACCGTCGGTGAAGACCGTCACGTGAGGGGGCTCGCTCAAGCGACGCATCCCGGCTGGGTCAGGCCATAATCGCGCACGCTCGCGACGTTCTGGTGGAAGCGCAGCTTGCGGACATATTCGAGCGGGTCCTTTGGCTTCACCAGCGCGCCCGGCGGCACGTTGAGAAAATCGACCAGCCGCGTCAGCAGGAAACGCAGCGCAGCGCCGCGCGCCAGAAGCGGCAGCGCCTCCTGTTCGGCCTCAGACAATTGACGCTCGCGGCCATAGGCGTTGAGCAGCGCGCGGGCCTTGGTGACGTTGAAGGCATGATCCGCTTCGAAGCACCACGCGTTCAGGCAGATCGCGACGTCGTAGGCCAACATGTCGTTGCAGGAAAACGGGAAGTCGATCAGCCCCGACAATTTATCGCTGAGGAAGAACACGTTGTCGGGAAACAGATCGGCATGGATGACGCCGGGCGGCAGATCTTTCGGCCAGTGCACTTCGAGGTGATCGAGCTCGCGCGCGATGAAGTCCTGCAAGCCGGGCGCGACGCTATCCGCACGCGGCGCGGCGAGATCGAACAACGGCCGCCAGCCCTCGACCGACAGCGGATTTTTCCGGAACATCGGAAAATCCCGACCCGCCAGATGCATTTTCGCGAGCGCCTCGCCCACGCCGGCGCAGTGCGCGGCGTTGGGCCGCCGCGGCCACACGCCTTCGAGGAAGTTGATGATCGCCGCGGGACGCCCGGCCAGTTCGCTGTAGACCTCGCCCGCGCGATTCCGCGCCGGCTGCGGGCACCGCACGCCGCGCTCGGCCAGATGCGCCATCAGCGACAGGAAGTACGGCAGGTCGTCCACCGCCACGCGCTTTTCATAGAGCGTGAGGATGAACGCGCCCTTGCTCGTATGCACCAGGAAGTTGGAATTCTCGACGCCCTCGGCGATGCCCTTGTAGGAGAGCAACTCGCCGATGTCGTAGCCTTTCATGAACTCCGCGAGGTCTTCGGCGGCGACGTCGGTGTAAACCGCCATGAGAAACCTCAGGCGGCGTCGGGTCGCAGCGAACGCGGCAGCGGGAAGAACTCGTTCTCTTCCGCGGCCGAGACCGTCTCCACATGCAGCTCATAACGCTCGGCGAAGGCGCCCATGATTTCCTCGACGATCACTTCCGGCGCGGAGGCGCCGGCCGTGATGCCGAGGCTCTTGATGCCTTCAAAACGCGTCCAGTCGAGATCGCTCGCGCGCTGCGCCAGCACCGAGACCGGGCAGCCCTCGCGCTCGGCGACTTCACGCAGGCGCTGCGAGTTCGACGAGTTCGGCGCACCGACCACGATCAGCGCATCGACCACCGGCGCCACCTTCTTGACCGCAAGCTGGCGGTTGGTGGTGGCGTAGCAGATGTCTTCCTTGTGCGGCCCGTTGATGTTCGGGAAGCGCTCCTTGAGCAGCGCAACGATCTCGGCGGTGTCGTCTATCGACAGCGTCGTCTGGGTCACGAAAGCAAGGTTGTTCGGATCCTTTGGTGTGAACGTCTTGGCGTCTTCCGCGGTCTCGATCAGCGTCACCGCGCCGGCCGGCAACTGGCCGAGCGTGCCGACCACCTCGGGGTGGTGGGAATGCCCGATCAGGAGGATTTCACGGCCGCGCTTGAAGTGGATCGCCGCCTCGCGGTGCACTTTCGTCACCAGTGGGCAGGTCGCGTCCAGCGAGAAGAAATTGCGGGCGCGGGCGTCGGCCGGAACCGATTTGGGAACCCCATGGGCCGAGAACACCACCGGCGCGTTAGTATTGTCGGGGATTTCGGCGAGTTCCTCGACGAAGATCGCGCCCTTGGTCTTCAGGCTGTCGACCACGTAGCGGTTGTGCACGATCTCGTGACGGACATAGACTGGGGCGCCATAGATGGCGAGCGCCCGTTCGACGGTATCGATGGCCCGCACCACCCCGGCGCAGAAGCCGCGGGGAGAACAAAGCACGATTCTGAGGTCTGGTTTCACTGGCATAAGGGCTATCTCGGAGACCGAATCACCCCTAGCCGGCGGGCTGGGAACGGCCAATTCGCATAAGGACTTGGGACTGCTTTCGGGCTCTGTCAAGGCACTTTAGCAGACCATTGCGCCAATACCCCGGGAAGGCGTATATAGCGCGCTAATTCCCGTCATCACCGATGACCATAGGCTTCGCCTCCAAAAGAGGTGGGCGAGGCACAAAGGAGATTTGCCATGAGCAATGCACCGCTGATGCCAAAAGCGACTGCCGTGTGGCTGGTTGACAATACTGCGCTGACCTTCGACCAGGTGGCCGATTTCACCAAAATGCACCCCCTTGAGGTCCGCGCCATCGCCGACGGCGACGCCGCCCAAGGCATCAAGGGCATGGACCCGATTTCGACGGGCCAATTGACCCGCGACGAGATCGAAAAGGGCGAAAGAGACCCGAATTACCGCCTCAGGCTCGGCGAGAGCAAGGTTGTCCTGCCGCCGGCCGCCAAGAAGAAGGGCCCGCGCTACACCCCGGTGTCGCGCCGCCACGAGCGGCCGAGCGCGATCCTGTGGCTGGTCCGCAACCACCCCGAGCTGAAGGACGCGCAGATCATGCGCCTGGTCGGCACCACCAAGACGACCATTGCGAGCGTCCGCGACCGCACCCACTGGAATGCCTCGACGCTGACCCCGATGGACCCGGTGACACTCGGCCTCTGCTCGCAGATCGAGCTCGATTTCGAGGTGCAGCGTGCGGCCAAGGAAAAGCCCGTGCCCGCAGCCTATGGCGGCGCGACGCTGCTGCCGGCCTCGGAGACCACCAAGAAGGAGCCGGAATTCGAGCCGAGCGAGAAGACCGAAGACGACCTCAACGTCGACGCCGTGTTCGCCAAGCTGAAGACGATCGGCGGCAAGAAGCAGGACGACGAGGAGTAAGGTTATCGGCTACGGCTGATGTTGAACGCGGTGGGGCAACCTGCCGCGTTTTTTGTTTCAGCGGATCCTGCATCCCGACCCATATGCAATCACCACCCAGCCGGGCTGGCTGGATTGCCGGAAGTCGATCCCTGGTAGAGCCGTGTAACGTGCTGTAGAAGTTCATCCGCCGAAAACGGCTTGATCAGGACAGAAATGCCCTGTCCAGCAATCGAGTCCACAATTTCCGAGCGAATGTCACCAGTCATGACAATGGCCGGGACGTTCCAGGCTAGTGCCGCACGCAGCGCATTGACCGTGTCAACGCCGTTTGCCGATCCGCGAAGATTGTAATCACACAACAGCAAGTCGGGCCGAATTTCCTGCCGGCTGACTCGAGCTAGCGCGTCATCCGCCGTTGCGACCACGACTGCCTCTACGCCTCTCATTTTCAGCATGCGGCTTAGCGAGGCGCGGACGGTCGCCTCGTCTTCAACCGCAAGAATAACGCCGGGGAAGTCGCCCCTCTCATATGTCGGCGCCTGCGGTCTTTCAGCGGCATCACCGTTTGAATCTCCGCGCGGAACCTCAATCGAAAGCACGGTGCCCTTGCCCGGTGTGGAGCGCACACCGATTCTGTGGTCCAGCACCTCCCCTATCCGTCTGACGATAGCCAGACCTAATCCGAAGCCACCGCGCTCCGCGCCGTCGGAGCCCTGGTAGTACTCCTGAAATATTTGAGGCAGCTGATCCTGCGAAATACCGATGCCGCTATCCCAGACTTCGATCCGAACTTTATCGCCCGCGCGCCGGCAGCCCAGCAGGATTTTCCCACGATCTGTATATCGTACCGCGTTCGACAGCAGATTGCGCAACATTGCTTCGAGCATTCTCTTGTCGCTACGGACCAGCAGTCCCGAACGGACAAGGCGCCACCGCAATCCCTTGTCAGCAACGGAATCGGCAAAATCGGCTCTCAGGGAATCAAATACTTCATTGATCGCGAAATCGCTCTTCGACGGATGGAGGCTCCCGGCCTCCAGGCGATTGACGTCGAGCAGGCTCGACAGAATGCTGGACATCGTGTCGAGAGACTTCGCAATTCCGCTGACCAGGCGGCGTCCCTCACCATCCGGGAGGTGTGGCTCAAGGGTCGCCTGCAAGAACCTGAGGGTTTGCAAGGGCTGTCGCAGGTCATGGCTGGCGGCTGAAAGAAAGCTGGATTTTGCCCGATCGGCCAATTCCGCCGACCTCCAAGCTCGGGAAACCTCTTCTTCAAATCGTTTTCGCTCCGTGACGTCGGTCGTCAACCCGTTGATGCGCGTGGGCTTTCCCTTTGAGTCAAAGTGCGTAACTGCAGCTTGCTCCAGCCACACTTCGCTGCGGCCATCCGGCCGCAAAAATCGGAACGTCATCGAATGTGGGTGCTCGTCCGAACCGGCGGTGCTTGAGCGGGCTCTGATCGACGGGCGATCGTCAGGGTGGATTTGTCTTATCCACTCCTCGCTGCTGAGAGATTCTCTCGGCCCGAGACCGAGGATTTCCGCCGCATTCTGGCTCAGCCGTACCCGCTCGGCGCGAAGGTCCCAATCAAACGTTATCACAGCGCCAGCCCGAAGCGCTTCTTCCAGCCGCTGCTCTCTTTCGAGGATCGCGAGTTCGTGTGTCCGCCGCTCACTGAACAGAGCCGCCAGAACGAGTGCACCGAACGAAGTGGCCAGAATGGTCGCTTGAGCAGACAAGACTCGCTCATCGAGCGGCAAACGCGCATCGCCGAAAAGGCCAACGCCAAGTATCGTTGTCCACACAATCGTGATCGCGCACATGAACGTGGCGACAGCCGTAAAGGCGGGGCGAACACGGGCAGCGATCCACACGAACAGCGGACAGAACGAGGCAATCGCCAGTTCGAGTATCCATGGCTCATTCGGCAGAAAGACCAGGAGCAAGCACAGTGTACCCACGATCGCAAGCGCGAAGGTCCCCTCCGCAATTTCGCGCGGTGGCGGAGCGTCGCGCAAGAATGAAGCGAGCCCGATCACAAGCGGCGCGACTGTAATGGTGCCGAGCGCTTCGGAAGCGACCCAGTGACGCCATATCGTCACAGCGGATGAGGCTGAGGAGTGAAAGAACACAAACCCAAGCGTGCCTACGATACCGCTAACAAAAGCTGCAGCTATCGTGGCGCCGAACAATCCAAAGACACGACGCAGCTCATTGAGCTCAAATGCTACGCCAAAGAATCGCTGGATGAGCCCTGCGACAATGAGGGGGCCACAAGCATTGGCCACAGCAAAAAATGTAGTGCTGGCAAGATTGCGATCGCCGAGCAGATTGGCCGCGAAAGTGGCAGCGACCACGCCGATGACAACCGGCCACCGCACGGTCGAACCGAACGCCACCACGAAACCGGAAGCTACACCCGCTGCCGGCCAGAACACCGCGACGCCATCCGCCTTGTCGAGCAAAGCGAGGCTAAGACGCGCTGCGAGAAAAAAAGCGATTCCGACAGCGATCGTAATGGCCCACGGCGGCCACCGAATCGAGGAGCGTGTCGGGGAGGCTTCAGTTGCGGCCACCTCCAGACTCATGGTGCACCCGCTGAGTACGCTATTCAGTTAAACTGCCGGAGCCTTGCTGGTCTATTTTGTATGAAATTGCTCGTCCGCATCAGTATTTAATGTCTGAGGTTGCCTGACAAGCGAAACCCGACCTTTCGTGCGGTGCGCCGCAGCACGTCTGGGATACTGATAAGCTTGACCTGTTCGCGCCTACCCGAGCTCGATCTCGTCGTCGATCTCATGCGAGAGGCTGACGCCGCCGATCGTCAGAACCATCCTTGCCGGCAGCTTCTCATGGCCCTTGAGCTTGCCCGCCTCGATGGCGTCGCGCACGGCTTTTTCGATTTCGCGCTGCGAGGTGATGCCGACCTTCTTGAGGAATCTACGCAGGCTGGCGTTGAACACGTCTTCGTTCATGAGGGCCTCCTGGTTAGGGCCTGACCGGATTGTTCAGCATCTGCTCGGCCATATTGCGTTGGGCACGGTCGGCGCGGGCGTTGGCATTGCCACGCTGCACGTCGCGGTTCTTGCGGCAGTTGACGTAATCGTTTGAACCCACGGCGACATTGTTGGAGCGGCAGAATGCGTCGTCGTCGGCGCTGGTGTCGACCATGGTCGGCTGGCCGCGTTCGAGGCAACCGGCGAGCAATGGGGCTGCCAGCAGGAGCGCGATGAAGTGCTTTGCGGGTCCAAATTTCATTGGAGGCCTTCCGTTTTTTCCATCTCGTCATTGCCGGGCGCCTGTCCCCGACCTGATCGGGGATGACCCCGCAATCCATCGAAAAGATGGCAGCCTGCTTTGAAGCCGATGGCTGCCCGGGTCAAGCCCGCGGCTGCCCGGTTTCATGTTTGTAGGCGTATGACGTTGATTCTTCTGTGTTCCACAGCGATCCGAAGAGCCAACCGGGCAGCGGCCAGTGCCGGCTGTCGAAGGGCCAGCGCTGCTAAACCCCAACAAACGGACGGCCTGTTGAATTAGAGCG
Source organism: Bradyrhizobium sp. SRL28 (assembly GCF_018596315.1). Lineage (GTDB taxonomy): Bacteria > Pseudomonadota > Alphaproteobacteria > Rhizobiales > Xanthobacteraceae > Bradyrhizobium. The sequence goes on from NZ_JAHEAG010000019.1 coordinate 122,127, forward strand.
GTACCGCTGAATACCCGCCTGACGCTCCACGTAGTGGGGCGTTTTTGTTTCCGGTTCAATCGATATAGGTGACGGTATCAGCCACGCTCGCCCGCGAGGTGCGATAGCTGTTCACCTTGTGGGTGTGGTCGGCATAGCCGAACGAGATACCGCAAACCACCTTGCGATCGTCGGCCAGCTTGAAGTGGCGGCGGATCAGCCCGGAATGGCGCGCCAATGCGGCTTGCGGAATGGTACCAAGGCCGAGCGCCTGCGCCGCCAGCATGAAGTTGGAGACATAGGCGCCGCAATCGACCGCGCCATAAATGCCGAGCGGCTCGTCGGTGTGGATAACAGCGACATGTGGCGCACCGAAGAAGTTGTAGTTCTCCAGCGCCTGTTTGGCGTAGGCCATCTTGTCGCCTCTGACGATGCCGAGCGTGTTGTAGAGCTGAAAGCCGCTCTCGCGACGGCGTTCGAGATAGACGCCGAGATACTCGCGCGGCGGCGTGAAATCATGGTCGTCCTTGGCGCCGGACGCGGCCTCGGCATAGATCGCCTTGCGAAATTCTTCCTTGGCTTCGCCGCTGGCGATCAGCACCTGCCATGGCTGGCTGTTGCACCATGACGCCGTGCGTTGCGCGACGTTGAGAATGTGCTCGATTGTCCCGCGCGGCACCTCCTGCGGCAGGAAGGCGCGAACAGAATAGCGCTCGTTCAACAGCTCCTCGAGCACGCCGATACGATCTTCTTGATCCACGGTAGCGTCCATAGCACAGCTCACTTTCGTGCCCCGGACGCAGCGCAGCACGAAGTGGTGCGCTGCTGAGCCGGGGCCTAGTTGGAGGTCCCGGCTCTGCGGCGCAGCGCACCGGACGATGCTTCGCATCGCCGGGGCACGTTGCACCGCGTCCGGGACACGAGAGATCACCGCCCCTTGGTCGGGATCTTGTTGAACGGCACGTCCTTGTCGACCCTGATATCGCCGGGCAGGCCCAGCACGCGCTCGGCGATGATGTTGCGCAGGATTTCATCGGTACCGCCGGCGATGCGCATCGAGGGCGACGACAGCAGCATCTGCTGGAACTGGCCGCTCGCCGCTTGTTCGTCAGCGCCGGTGAGTTCGCCGGCAGCGCCCTGCAGATCCATCGCGTAGGTCGCGATATCCTGCAGCATCGTGCCGGACACCAGCTTGCCGATGGAATTTTCCGGGCCCGGCCGCTCGCCCTTCGACAGCGAAGAGATGGCGCGGTAGCTGGTGTACTTCAGGCCGCTCGCCTTCACCGCCCAGCTCGCAAGCTTCGAACGCGTCGCGGGATCGTCGATCGCGAGCCCGTCATCGGTCATCAGGTTCGAGCAGAACTCGAACATTTCGGGAAAGCCGGTCGCGAGCCGCGAACCGATCGACATGCGCTCGTTCATCAGCGTGGTCAGCGACACGTTCCAGCCGTCGCCGACGGCGCCGAGACGCTGGTGATCGGGAATCACGACGTCGGTGAAATAGACCTCGTTGAACTCCTGCATGCCGTTGGCCTGCTTGATCGGCCGCACCTCGACGCCCTTGCTCTTCATGTCGAGGAAGAACATCGTCAGGCCCTTGTGCTTGGGCACATTGGGATCGGTGCGGGTGATCAGAAGGCCGTAGTCGGAATAATGCGCGCCTGACGTCCAGATCTTCTGGCCGTTGACGATCCAGTTGTCGCCTTTCTTCTCCGCTCGCGTGCGCAGGCCCGCAACGTCGGAGCCGCCGGCCGGCTCGGAGAACAACTGGCACCAGATATGTTCGCCGGAGGCGAGTTTTGGCAGATAATGCCGCTTGTGCTCCTCGCTGCCGAACGCCATCACCGTCGGCCCGCACATGCCCTCGCCGATCTGGAACGGCTGCGTCAGCTTGCCGTAAACGCCCTCCTCCTGCTGCCAGATCACCTTCTCGATCGGGGTGGCGCCGCGGCCGCCATATTCCTTCGGCCAGTGCAGGCAGGCCCAGCCGCCTTCGGCCTTCTTCTTCTGCCAGGCCTTGCCGACATCGACGATCTCTTCCTTCTCCAGCCGAATGCGGCCGAGCGAGGATTTGGAAAGCTCCGCCTCATATTGCTTCGGCGCGTTGGCCTCGATCCATTTGCGTGCGGTAGCGCGGAATTCCGCTTCCTGCGGAGTATCGTCGAAGTTCATGGCGGACCTCTTTTTCTTCGTAGGGTGGGTTAGCCGAAGGCGTAACCCACCAGTTCTATCGAGCTTCGTTGCTGGCAATGGTGGGTTACGCTTCGCTAACCCACCCTACGATTCTTGTTACGCCCGGCCCTTGGTCGGGATCTTGTTGAACGGCACGTCCTTGTCGACCCGGATATCACCCGGCAGACCCAACACGCGCTCGGCGATGATGTTGCGCATGATCTCATCGGTGCCGCCTTCGACGCGGGTGCCCGGCGCACGCAGCAGCATCGCCTGGAATTTGCCGGCGACCTCGGCGTCTTCAGGCCCGCTCAGCACGCCGGCGGCGCCCTGCAGGTCGAGCGCGTACATCGCGACTTCCTGGACCATCGATCCCGCGACCAATTTGCCGATGGAATTTTCCGGACCGGGACGCTCGCCCTTCGACAGCGCCGAGATCGCGCGCATGCTGGTGTACCGGAGGCCGCTGGCCTTCACCGCATAGTTCGCAAGCTTCGAGCGAACACTGCGGTCCTCGATCGCGGGTCCTTCTTCCAGCATCAGGCTGTTGCAGAAGTCGAACAATTCCGGGAAGCCGGTCGAAACACCGGCGCCGATCGACATGCGCTCGTTCATCAGCGTGGTCAGCGAGACGTTCCAGCCGTCATTGACGGCGCCCAGCCGCTGCGAATCCGGGATCACGACATCGGTGAAGTAGACCTCGTTGAAGTCGGACTGGCCGCTGGCCTGCTTGATCGGCCGCACCTCGACGCCCGGGCTCTTCATGTCCAGGAAGAACATGGTCAGCCCCTTGTGCTTCGCGACGTTCGGGTCTGTCCGAGTCAGCAGGATGCCGTAATCAGAGTAGTGCGCACCCGAGGTCCAGATCTTCTGGCCGTTGATGATCCAGTCGTCGCCCTTCTTCTCGGCGCGGGTGCGCAGGCCCGCCACGTCGGAACCACCGGCGGGTTCGGAGAACAACTGGCACCAGACCTTCTCGCCCGAGGCCAGCGGCGGCAGGTATTTTCGCTTCTGCTCCTCACCGGCGAACGCCATCATGGTCGGCCCGCACATGCCGTGGCCGATGATGAACATGCCGGAGAGCTTGCCGAACGGGCCCTCTTCCTGCTGCCAGATCACGCGCTCGATCGGCGACGAGCCGCGGCCGCCATATTCCTTCGGCCAGTGCAGACAGGCCCAGCCGGCATCGGCCTTCTTCTTCTGCCAGGCCTTTGCGACCTCGAGAATATTGGCGCCCTTGAGCACGGTGCGGCCGAGCGAGGACTTTCGAAGTTCTTCCTCGTATTGCTTCGGCGCGTTGGCTGAAATCCACGCCTTGGCCTCAGTGCGGAACGCGGCTTCCTGCGGGGTATCGTCGAAGTTCATGGCGCTTCTCGCTGTCTGTGTAGGGTGGGTTGGCCGAAGGCGTAACCCACCATTCTTGTCGAGCATCCTTGCTGGCCGATGGCGGGTTACGCTTCGCTAACCTACCCTACGATCCAACGTTAAGCCGCGTTCTTCTTGCGCATGCGGTCGATCAACTGATCTTCCCAGTACGACAGGCTGCCGAGCGTCAGCGCGGTCGTGTTGGCGCGGCGGTAGTACATGTGGCAGTCGAACTCCCAGGTAAAACCCATGCCGCCGTGAACCTGGATGTTGTTCTTGGAGCAGTGCTGGAACGCCTGCGTCGCGCTGATGCGGGCAGCCGCTGCGGCCTCCGGCAATTCCGATGCGTTGGTCGAGAGCGCCCAGGCGCCGTAATAGCAATTCGAGCGCGCCAGCGTCGCCGAGACATACATGTCGGCGAGGATGTGCTTTACCGCCTGGAACGAGCCGATCGGGCGGCCGAAGGCGATACGGTCGAGCGCATAGTCGCGGCCCATTTCCAGTGCGCGATCGGAGCCGCCGACCTGTTCGAACGCGAGCAGCACAGCCGCGCGGTCGAGCACTTGGGTCAGGATGCTCCAGCCATCACCGGCCGCGCCGAGCGGTTCGGCCTTGGCGTTCTTGAACGTGAGTTCGGCCTGGCCCCGGGTCGGATCGACATTGGTCAGCGATTTGGCTTCGACGCCGCCGGCCTTCAGGTCGACGAGGAACAGCGAGATGTCGGCGTCGCGCCCGGTCGAGCCGGTGCGCGCGGCGACCACTGCGAAATCAGCGATCGCGCCATCCGGCACCGGCTTCTTCACGCCGGTGAGCGTGCCGCCGGAGGCCTGCAGCTTGATCGCCTTCGGCGAAGGATTGCCCTTGCCCTCGAACAGCGCCAGCGTACCGATCGCCTCGCCGCTCGCGATCTTCGGCAGCCACTTTTGCTTCTGCGCGTCGGTGCCCGCCAGCAGCAGCGCCTCGGCGGCGAGGTAGACGGTGGACGAGAACGGCACCGGCGCATTCGCGCGGCCCATTTCTTCCGCAATCACGCAGAGTTCGAGATGGCCGGCGCCCGCACCGCCGAACGCTTCGGGGATTGCGACGCCGAGGAAGCCCATTTCGGCAAGCCCCTGCCACAGCGCCTTGTCATACGGCGCCTTGCCGTCGAGCACCTCACGCACGGCCTTCGGCGGGCACTTTTCGGCGAGAAACTTCCTCGCCTCGTCGCGCATCTGTTTTTGTTCGTCGGAGAAATCGAAGTTCATGGCGTGTTACTCGGCTTGAGGATGGAAAGGGGAAACCGTCATTCCGGGGCGCGAAGCGAACCCGGAATCTCGAAATTCCGGGTCTGGTCCTTCGGACCATCCCGGAATGACGGGTGGTGAGAGCTTCGTCTTCATTGCAGTACAATCACATCATTGCCGGGCTGCTCGGCGTAAAGCTTTTCCACCAAGGCGGCGCGGCGTTCGAGGCCGGCACGCTGGTTGATGTAGCCCTTGTCGGTGAGTTCGTTGCCGTCGATCGAGGGCGGCTCGGCCATCAGCATGGCGCGCGCAATCCGCATGCTGCTGCCGGTGGCGGATGCGTTATGCGCTTCCAGACCTCGTTTCAGGCAGGCGATCACTTCGGGATGCCTGACCACGTCTTCGAACGTCGCATCGGGATTGCCTGTTATCTGCCGGCAGGCGTGCAGATTGGGCCAGGCCAATAACCCGATGAACTCCCGGTCCTGCCCGGCCACCAGCGCGTCGTGCACAACAGGCGTCGCGGCCGCGATCGCATCGGTGCGCAGCGAGCCGACATGGACGAAGGTGCCGGTCGTGAGCTTGAAATCCTCGACCACGCGGCCGGCGAAGATGATGCCCTGCAGCGGATCGTTGTCATCGACGAATACACCGGCGTCGCCGATGCAATAAAAGCCTTCCTCGTCGAACATCTTCTTCGTCAAATCAGGCTGGCCGAAATAGCCCGGCGTGACGTTGACGCCGCGCAGGCGCAGTTCGTACTTCGAGCCGCACGGCACCAGCTTCAGTTCGACGCCGGGGAACGGCAGGCCGATCAGGCCGACGCGCTCGGTGTCCCAATAGGTGCCGGTCGAGGTCGGCGCGGTCTCGGTCGAGCCCCAGCCGGTGTAGAACACGATGCGCTGGCCGGTGGTCTTCACCGCCAGCGCCTGCATGCGTTCGTAGAGATCGTCCGGCAGCCGCGCGCCGCCATAGGCCATCACGCTCAGGTTCCTGAAGAAGCTGCGGCACAGCGCATCGTCCCTCTCCATGGCAGCGGCGAGCGCCGCGTAACCGGCGGGTACATTGGCATAATAGGTCGGCGACACTTCGCGCAGGTTACGGATGGTCTCTTCGAGCTGGCCGGGCATCGGCCGGCCGTCGTCAATATAGAGCGTGCCGCCATCGACCAGGATTGGATGGAACGCAGCATTGCCGCCCATGGTGTGGTTCCACGGCATCCAGTCCAGCACGGTCGCAATCGGCCCGTCGGGATCGCGCGGGCGCACCTGCATCATCATCGCCGCGTTCGCGCACATCATCTCCTGCGTGTTGATGACGGCCTTGGGCATGCCGGTCGAACCCGAGGTGAACAGCAGCTTGCCGATCGTCTTCGGCGTAATTTTCGAAATCGAGTCCTCGACCGCATTTGACACTGGCGTTGCGGCGAGGCCGGCAAAGGACACGCTCCTGATGCCATCGCAGGGGCGCGCGACGTGAACGACGGTGACGCCGGTGAGATCGAGCGCCTTCAGCGCCTTCTCAAAAGTCGGTCCGTCCTGCACCATCACGACGGCAGGCTTGATCAGGTCGAAGAGATATTTGAGCTTGAGATGATCCTGGCTCATCAGCGAATAGGCCGGCGAGACTGGTGCCGCGGGAGAGCGCGCCTGCATCGCGGCCTGCGTCATCAGCGCATGCTCAATCGAATTGCCTGACAGGATCGCAACGGGACGATCTTCGAGGCCGAGGTTGAGAAGCCCCTGCGTCAGCCCGTCGACGATGCGCTTGGCTTCGCCGTAAGAGACTTTCCGCCATTGCCGGTCCGCACCGCCGCGTTGCGCCAGCCAGATGCGCTCCGGCGCCTGCTTCGCCCATTTCGCAAGCGACGCCGGAATATGCTTCTCGTAAGGCTGCAGCGGAATGCGGGACTTCAGGATGATGACGCCATCAGGACGACGCTCGACCGCGATGTCGCGCGCCAGCCATTCGATCTTGCGAAAGGCAGGCTTTGTCAGCACTGCGGCTGCACTCCCACTCATATTGCGTCTCCCGGAATTCAGTCCTTTGCGGATCTTGTCGTCATCGCTTGATATAGACAGGCTTTCGCTTTTCGAGAAAGGCCCTGATGCCCTCGTTGAATTCTTCCGAGCGGCTGCACAGCACCTGATTGCGGTCTTCCATCGCGATCACGGCCTCGATCGAGCCGGCATCGACGCTCATGTTGAGGCATTCCTTGGATAGTCTGAGCCCCACCGGCGAGGCCGTCATCATCGCATCGACGTAAGGCTCGGCCGCGGCATCAAGCCCGCCTTCCTCGACGACTTCGGAGACGAGGCCGACCGCAAGCGCACGTTCGGCGCCGATGAAGCGACCGGTGAGGATCAGTTCCGAGGCCACAGACACGCCGACGAGGCGCGGCAGGAAATAGGAGGTGCCGATGTCGCAGCCGCCGAGTCCAAGCTTGATGAAGGCGCAGTTCATCCGCGCGGATTTTGTGGCGATGCGGATATCGGCGGCGAGCGCCAGCGCAAAACCGCCGCCGGCGGCCGCGCCCTGAACCAAGGCGATGATCGGCTGCGGACAACGCCGCATCAGCATCACGATGTCGGCAATGCGCCGCTGCGAATCCAGCGACTCGGTTACGCCCGGCGGCTCCTGCTGGCCGGCGCGGCGCTTCATCGCATATTTGAGGTCAAGCCCGGCGCAGAACGACGCACCGGCGCCCTTCAGCACCACGACGCGGGTGGATCGATTGCGCTGCAGGCCTTCGAAATAGGTGTTGAGTGCGTCGATCAGCGAGGGATCGAGCGCGTTGAGGGCATCGGGGCGATTGAGCGTGACCCAATCGACGCCGTCATTGTGCTCGATCAGCAGCGGTTGAGTCACGCGGATCTCCCATCCATCGTCGTCCCGGCCAAGCGAAGCGCGAGCCGGGACCCATACGCCGTGTCGTATCGATGAGGCATGGTGGCAGAGACCTTCTGCAACAAGAGCCGCCGCGGAGTATGGGTCCCCGCGCCAGTGCGCAATTGCGCACAAGGCGGGGACGACGATAGAGTGTGCTTACCGCGGCGCCATGCGGATGGCGCCGTCGAGACGGATGGTCTCGCCGTTGAGCATCGGGTTCTCGACGATGTGAACCGCGAGGTTGCCGTACTCCGAGGCATCGCCGAGACGGGCCGGATGCGGCACCTGGGCGCCGAGGCTCTTGCGGGCCTCTTCGTTCAGGCCCATCAAGAGCGGCGTCAGGAACAGGCCGGGCGCGATGGTGTTGACGCGGATCTTGAGGCTGGCGAGGTCGCGAGCCGCCGGCAGCGTGAGGCCGACGACGCCGCCCTTCGAGGCCGAATAGGCGATCTGGCCGATCTGCCCTTCATAGGCCGCGACGGAAGCGGTGTTGATGGCAACGCCGCGCTCTTCGCCGATCGGCGGTGCAGTGGCGAGACGCTCGGCGAACAGGCGCAGCACGTTGAAGGTGCCGATCAGATTGACGTTGATGATGCGGACGAACTTTGCCAGCGGATAGACGCCGTCCTTGCCGACGGTGCGCTGCGATCCGCCGATGCCGGCGCAGTTCATCAGCACGCGCGCGATACCGTGCGCGGCTTCGGCCTTGGCAATCGCCGCCTTGATCGCCTCTTCGTCGGTCACGTCGGCATGGAGGGCAACGCCCTTCACTTCGGCGGCGACCTTTTCGGCGTTTTCCTTGTTCTGGTCGATGACGCCGATTTTCGCGCCCTTGGCGGCCATGGCGCGGGCGGTCGCGGCGCCGAGGCCGGAGCCACCGCCGGTGATGAGAACGGCTACGTCTTGCAACTGCATGGTAACAACCTTTCCTTGGGAGTTTCTTCTCTGGATTCGTAGACTACTGAGTGTCGCGGTCGCTATCCGGCGGCACCTTTTTCTTTTCCGTTCAGCATGCCGCCGCAGATCAGCGCTTCCATATGCTTGATGTATTCGCGGCAGACTTCGTCGGTGACCGGGCCGACGCCGGTCGCCCGCGACATCGCGTGGCGGCCGAAGAACAGGTGATCGCAGGCGCCGACGAGGCTGGTGTAGAACATGACCGGGTCGATGTTGCGGAACTCGCCGGCCTTGATGCCCTCCGCAAGCAGCCGCCGCTGGAACTCCAGCAAGGGCGCGACGAAGAATTTCGACACCTCGTCGGCCGCCTCCGTGCTGCTTTCATGCAGCAGATAATGGATCAGCCGGTTCATATACGGGAACTGATAATAGGCGCGGATGATGCCGCCGATATGCAGCTTGAGTTTTGCAGTCGGCGAGATCGGCTGGCTGATCAGATATTCGAGCTGCGACATCTCGGTGGCAGCGTCGCGCGCCAGCAGGGCCAGCAACAGCCCGTCCTTGTTGCCGAAATGGTATTTCACCAGGGCTGCGTTGACGCCGGATTTCTGCGCGATGTCGGACAGCGAGACCTCGATCGAGGCACGCTCGATCATCAGCTCGCTCGCCGCGACAAGCAGCTTCTCGGCGGTGCTGTTTTTACCGCCCGGAAGCCTCGTCGGTACGCTGGTATTCAATTGCGAAGCCATCACTGCCTGCCGGAAATCCGGGCCGCACATAAGCGCATGCCGCGGCTGCACTCAAGAGTTAATTGATTGATTGACTAAATCCCGGACCACCCCTTAAATCCGGCCCATCTTTCAAAACGCCATCCATAACAATCCAAGGGAGAACAGACATGGCCGAGGCCTATATCGTCGCCGCTGCGCGCACCGCGGGCGGCCGCAAGGGCGGACGTCTCGCAGGCTGGCATCCGGCCGATCTTGCCGCTTCCGTGCTGAATTCGCTGGTCGACCGCTCAGGCGTCGATCCTGCGCAAATCGAAGACGTGATCATGGGCTGCGTGATGCAGGCCGGCGAGCAGTCCAACAACATCGCCCGCAACGCGGTGATGGCCTCCAAGCTTCCCGAGAGCGTGCCTGCCACCTCGGTCGACCGCCAATGCGGCTCGTCGCAACAGGCGCTTCACTTCGCGGCACAGGCCGTGATGGCCGGTTCGATGGACATCGTGATCGCCGCGGGTGTGGAATCGATGACGCGCGTGCCGATGGGCCTTGCTTCGCAGCTCCCCGCCAAGAACGGTTTTGGCCATTACAAGAGCCCGGGCCTCGAGCAGAAATATCCGAACATCGTGTTCAGCCAGTTCACCGGCGCGGAAATGATGGCCGAGAAGTACGGGCTCTCCAAGGAACAGCTCGACACCTATTCCTATGAGAGCCATCAGCGTGCGATCGCCGCGACGCAAGCCGGCAAGTTCAAGGACGAAATCGTTCCGCTGCAGATCACCCGCGCCGACAACTCGACTGATACCCACCACATCGACGAGGGCATCCGTTTCGACGCCAGCCTCGACGGCATCAAGGGCGTCAAGCTGATCGCCGAGAACGGCAAGCATACCGCTGCCAGCGCCAGCCAGATCTGCGACGGCGCTTCCGGCGTCATGGTGGTCAACGAGCGCGGCCTGAAGTCGCTCGGCGTCAAGCCGCTGGCGCGCATCCATCACATGACCATGATGGGCGGCGATCCCGTGATCATGCTGGATGCGCCCCTCCACGCCACCAAGCGGGCGCTGGAGAAGGCCGGCATGTCGATCAACGACATCGACCTGTTCGAGGTCAACGAGGCCTTCGCCGCGGTGCCGGTGGCGTGGCTGAAGACGACGGGCGCTGATCCGGCACGGCTGAACATCAACGGCGGCGCGATTGCGCTTGGCCATCCGCTCGGCGGCTCCGGCACCAAGCTGATGACCACGCTGGTCAATGCACTCAAGCAGAACAACAAGCGTTACGGCCTGCAGACCATGTGCGAAGGCGGCGGCATGGCGAACGTGACCATCGTCGAGCGGCTGTAGGAAGCGTCTGCAATCGTTGCAGTAACAAAAGGTGTCGTCCCGGCCTTGAGCCGGGACCCATAACCACAGGCGAGCGTGGTTATGCCGAGCTGGAGCTCCAGCTCACTTCAACAAATCAGAACTGTGGTTATGGGTCCCTGCGTTCGCAGGGACGACGCATCACCCGAGGAAACGTTTGTGACCCACCCGTCCATCTACGCCCGCACCTACCCGAACAAGATCGCCTACCAGATGGCCGGCACCGGCAAGGCGATCACCTATCGCGAACTCGATGAACTCTCGAACCAGGGCGCGCATCTGTTTCGTGCGCTCGGCCTGAAGGCCGGCGACCACATCGCATTCCTGATGGAAAACCGCCTGGCGTTCATGGAAATCTGCTGGGCGGCGCAGCGCGCAGGGCTCTATTTCACAGCGATCAGCCGCTATCTGACGCAGGACGAGATCGCCTATATCGTGAAAGACTGCGGCGCAAAAATCTTCATCACCACGCCGAAATGCGCCGAACAGGTCAGGGGCCTCGTCGGCCAGCCTGATGGACCGCTGCTCTACATGATGGACGAGCCGGAACCTGGCTTCCGTTCCTTTGACAGGGAAGCCGCCGTGCAGCCGGTCACCCCCATCCCTGATGAAGTGGCCGGCTATGACATGCTGTATTCGTCGGGCACCACCGGGCGGCCCAAGGGCATCAAGAAGGAGTTCGAGGGCAAGGCGATCGACGTGCCGAACCCGCTCCTGAAAATTCTCTGCGCCGACATGTGCGGCATGTCGTCCGACAGCATCTATCTATCGCCGGCGCCGCTCTATCACGCGGCCCCCTTGCGCTTCAACATGATGGCGATCACGCTCGGCGGCACCTCCATCATCATGGAGCATTTCGACGCCGAGGAATTTCTCAAGCTGGTCGAGAAATACAGGGTTACGCAGTCGCAGCTGGTGCCGACCATGTTCGTGCGCATGCTGAAGCTGCCGGATGAGGTGCGCACGCGCTATAATGTCTCGACGCTGAAGGGCGCGATCCACGCCGCGGCGCCCTGCCCGGTCGACGTGAAAGCAAAAATGATCGAATGGTGGGGACCGATCCTGATCGAATATTACGCCGGCTCCGAAGGCAACGGCGTCACGGTATCGAACTCGCAGCAATGGCTCACTCATCGCGGCACCGTCGGCCGCGCGGTCGTCGGCAAGGTGAAGATTCTCGACGAGAACGACGAGGAGCGGCCGACTGGAGAGATCGGCACGGTCTATTTCGCCGATGCGCCGGCTTTCGCCTACCACAACGATCCCGAGAAAACGAAGAAGGCCTACAACGAAAAGGGGTGGTCGACGCTCGGCGACGTCGGCTATCTCGACGCGGAAGGCTTTCTCTATCTCACCGACCGCAAGAGCTACATGATCATTTCCGGCGGCGTGAACATCTACCCGCAGGAGACCGAGGACGTCCTGATCACCCATCCCGCCGTCTCCGACGTTGCGGTGTTCGGCGTGCCGAACGAGGAAATGGGCGAGGAGGTCAAGGCGGTGGTGCAGCCGCACGATATGTCCAAGGCCGGCAAGGCGCTGGAGGCCGAACTGATCGCGTTCTGCCGGAAGCATCTGTCGCCGATCAAGTGCCCGAAGAGCATCGACTTCGAGGCGGAGCTGCCGCGCACGCCGACCGGGAAACTGGTGAAGCGGCATTTGCGTGACAAATATTGGCCGAAGCCCGCGACGAAGGCATGAATCGTAGGGTGGGCAAAGGCGCAAAGCGCCGTGCCCACCATTTGATCCGCGCAAAGAATGGTGGGCACGCTGCGCTTTGCCCACCCTACGGAATGCCGCAAATGTTTTCGTCCTTCCTTCCCTTCTCCCCTTGTGGGAGAAGGTGCCTTCGCGGAACGCGAAGGCGGATGAGGGGGCTGTCTCCGCGGAAACAGCCCCCTCACCCGTCTCGAATGAGCTTACGCTCATTCGATCCACCCTCTCCCACAAGGGGAGAGGGGAAGAGAGGCGCAGACAATGACCATCCTTCCCGATATCCCGCTCCCCTCCTCCATCCGCTCGCGCTACGTCGACAACGTCAACGGCCTGCGCATGCACGTGCTGGAAGCCGGCTTCGAGACGCGCGGCCGGCCCTGCGTGCTGCTGCTGCACGGCTTTCCAGAACTCGCCTTTAGCTGGCGCAAGGTGATGCCGGTTCTCGCGGAAGCCGGCTATCACGTGATCGCGCCGGACCAGCGCGGCTATGGCCGCACCACCGGATGGGACCCGGATTACGACGGCGACCTTGCCTCGTTCCGGCTCACCAATCTGGTGCGCGATGCGCTCGGGCTGGTGTCGGCGTTCGGTTATCGCAGCGTTGACGCCGTCATCGGACATGATTTCGGCTCGTCGGTCGCCGCCTGGTGCGCGCTGATCCGGCCCGACGTGTTTCGCTCGGTCGTCATGATGAGCGCGCCGTTCGGCGGCCCGCCGTCGCTGCCCTTCAACACGGTGCACGAACCCGCCAAACCCGCCGACGATCCCATTCATCGCGATCTCGCGGCGCTGCCGCGCCCGCGAAAACACTACCAATGGTACTACTCGACGCGCGAGGCCAACGACGACATGCACCACGCGCCGCAGGGCGTGCATGATTTCCTGCGGGCCTATTACCACCACAAGAGCGCGGACTGGAAAGCCAACCAGCCCTATCCGCTCAAATCCTGGACGTCAGGCGAAATAGCGAAGCTGCCGACCTATTATGTGATGGACCTCGCCAAGGACATGGCCGCCACCGTCGCGGAGGAGATGCCCTCGCCAGCGGAAATCGCTGCAAACAAATGGCTGCCCGACAGCGAGCTTGCCTTCTACAGCGCCGAGTATGAACGCAACGGATTCCAGGGCGGCCTGCAATGGTATCGCTGCGGCACCTCGGGCGTGTTCACGCCGGAATTGCAGACGTGGTCGGGCCGCACCATCGATGTGCGCGCAGCCTTCATCTCGGGCAAGCAGGACTGGGGCACTTATCAGCGCCCCGGCGTGTACGAGGCCATGCAGAAGGCCTGCACGCGCATGATCGGTTGCCATCTCGTCGATGGCGCAGGCCACTGGGTGCAGCAGGAGCGGGCTAACGAGGTGAGCTGGCTGCTGGTACAATTCCTGCGAGGGACGAAGGCAAGCGCGTAGACGAAGGCGAACCAGGCCACGCCCAACAATTGACCGCGGCGGCAGCCAGTATTGGAATGATCCTAAACTAAGAAAAGGCGCTGTCCCGTGAAGAATTTCGCCGATCTGACCGAGCGAGAAGTGCTGGCTGTAGCGATCTCTTCAGAGGAGGAAGACAGCCGCATCTACATGACCTTCGCGGAAGACCTAGCCGAACGCTACCCGGACTCGGCCAAGGTGTTCGAGGAGATGGCTGAGGAAGAGCGCGGCCACCGCCATCGGCTGCTGGAAATGTACGAGCAGCGGTTCGGCCCGCATCTGCCGCCGATCCGCCGCGAGGACGTCAGGGGATTTTTGCGAAGGCGCCCGGTCTGGCTGACGAAGAACCTGTCGCTCGACGCCATCCGCAAGGAGGTCGAGACGATGGAGCTCCAGGCCGAGCAATTCTACATCAAGGCCGCAGAGCAGGCCGAGGATGTCGGCGTCCGCCGCCTGCTCGGCGACCTCGCCGACGAGGAAAAGGGCCACGAGAGGTTGGCGGTCAGGCTGACCGGTGAGATCCTCAGCCCCGACGTGCGCGCCGAGGAAGACAAGACGCGCCGGCGCATGTTCGTGCTGCAATATGTGCAGCCGGGGTTAGCCGGACTAATGGACGGTTCGGTCTCGACGCTGGCGCCGCTGTTCGCGGCGGCCTTTGCCACGCATCAGAACTGGCAGACGTTTCTGGTGGGACTAGCCGCCTCGATCGGCGCCGGCATCAGCATGGGCTTTGCCGAAGCGCTGTCCGACGATGGCTCGCTGACCGGACGCGGTTCGCCCTGGCTGCGCGGCATCACCTGCGGGTTGATGACGACGCTTGGCGGCCTCGGCCACACCTTTCCCTATCTGGTGCCGGATAGCTGGCCGAACGCGTTCTGGATCGCCACCGCGATCGCCGGCATCGTGGTGTTCTTCGAACTATGGGCGATCGCCTTCATCCGCGCACGCTACATGGACACGCCATTCCTGCAGGCGGTGTTCCAGATCGTGCTCGGCGGCGCTATCGTGCTCGCGGTCGGGATATTGATCGGCGGGGCGTAGGCCAGCGTCTCAGTTCGCGCTCGCGGCGTCTCCCGCGATCCGGCCGAAGATTCGAAAGTCATGGAACGCGCCCTTGAACCATGCCTTTTGCCGCAACGTGCCTTCATACTGAAAGCCTGATTTTTCCAGCACGCGGTCAGACGCGGCATTACCGGGCAACGTCCAGGCATCTATGCGATTGAGCCTGAAGGTCTCGTGTCCGCACGCGACCACGGCCCGCACCGCCTCCGTCATCAAGCCCTTGCCCCAATAGTCCGGATGCAACTCGTAGCCGATTTGGCCGCACCGCCATTTCTTCTCGAAACTGTTGAAGCGGATCGCGCCGGCCAGCGCCTTTGAGCCGCTGATCTCGATGATCCAGGCACACCCCTTGCCGGAGCCGTGGATCTTGGACATCCAGCGCAAGGAACGTTCGACCCGCGTCGTGGACGGCGTATCGGGCCAATTGGAAAAACGCGTTACGTCGGGAATCGACAATAGCGCCCGAAACGCGGGGACATCCTTTGGCGTCGCGGCCCGTAAGGTCAGCCGCCTGGTGGACAACACGGGAAATTTCCGGCTCGCGGTCGGTGGCATGGTTTCCTCTGTCCGTTTTTGTTGATCGAAAGACTAACCAGCAACCCGGCCTTCGCCAAGCGGTTAGCAACATGACGGGATCGTCGCTGTACAGCCATTGCTCTTGCCGCGCGCGCCCAAACTGAGCATCATCCGCGCCGCATCGAAGGACAGATCGGGAGTACGCCTTGGCCAAATCGCAATGGAGCTTCAAGACCGCCGTCGAACTGTCGACAGCCCTCGCTGCCAAAAAAATTTCGGCCGTCGAACTGGCAGAGGATGCGATCGGCCGGATCGAGCGGCACGATACCAAGATCAATGCAATCTGTGTTCGCGATTTCGAGCGCGGCCTTGCCGCCGCCCGCGTCGCCGACGCCGAACTGGCGCGCGGCGTGAAGAAGCCCCTGCTCGGCATCCCGATGACGGTGAAAGAATCCTACAACGTCGCGGGATTGCCGACGACCTGGGGCATTCCGGCGCAGAAGGATTTCACGCCGACCGAAGACGCGCTGCCGATCACCCGCGTCAAGGACGCCGGCGGCGTGATCCTCGGCAAAACCAACGTGCCGCTCGGGCTTGCCGACTGGCAGAGCTATAACGAGATCTACGGCACCACCAACAACCCTTTCGATCTGGGCCGCACGCCGGGCGGCTCCTCCGGCGGATCGTCGGCAGCGCTCGCCGCGGGCTATGGCGCGCTCTCGCTCGGCTCCGACATCGGCGGCTCGCTCCGCGTGCCCGCCTTTCATTGCGGCATCTATGCGCACAAGCCGACCTTCGACCTCGTCGCCATGCGCGGACACACGCCGCCGCCCTTCCCGCCGATGCCGTCCACGCGCGACCTCAGCGTGATCGGTCCGATGGCGCGTTGCGCGGCCGACCTTTCGCTGCTGCTCGACGTGATCGCGGGACCTGATCCGCTCGAAGCCGGCAAGGCCTATCACCTCGCGCTGCCGCCGCCGCGCCATACGGAAATGAAGAATTTCCGCGTGCTCCTGATCGATACCGATCCGGTCATGCCGACCGACAAGGTGGTGCGGGGCACGCTGGAAACACTTGCCGTTAATCTCACGAGGGCCGGCGTCACGATCGACCGCACCAGTCCGCTCCTGCCTGATTTCGTCGCGTCGAGCCGGCTCTACATGCGAATGCTGATGTCGTTCCTTGCGGCGTCCTTTGCGCCGGATGTCTACGCCGGCGCGCGGGCCGCCGCCGCCACGCTGCCCGCCGACGACTGCAGCCTCGCCGCGGAACGCCTGCGCGGCATTGCGCTCGGCCACCGCGATTGGCTGATGGCCGACGGCGGACGCGCGCGCTTGCGTGCGCAATGGCGCGAACTGTTCAGGACCTATGATGCCGTGATCTGCCCGATCATGCCGACGCCGGCCTATCCGCACGATCATTCGGAAGACCAGGAAAAACGCCGCATCAGAATCGACGGCAAGGATTACGTCTATCCCGACCAGCTCTCCTGGCCCGGCATCGCCACCTTGCCCGGCCTGCCCTCCACCGCGATCCCGACCGGCTTCTCGCCCGATGGACTGCCCGTCGGCGTGCAGATCGTCGGCCCGTGGCTGGAAGACCGCACGCCCCTGAGGCTGGCCGAACTGATCGAGCGCGAATTCGGCGGCTTCAAGCCGCCGCCGATGTTTGATGATTAGCTCTGCCGTCATTGCGAGCGAAGCGAAGCAATCCATGACTTCGCTCGGGGATGGATGGATTGCTTCGTCGCTTCGCTCCTCGCAATGACGGGGAGACACTGGGAGAAAACCAATGACCGACGATATCGCCGAACTCACCGCGCTCAACCGCGACTACGTCGCCTCCGTGCAAAACTCTGACGTCAAGCGCTTCGATGAGATTCTGGCGTCGGATTTCTATTGCTCGAACCCTGACAAGACACTGGTCGATCGCGCGGCGTTTCTGAAACAGACGGCAGTACCCGTGACCATCAAGAATCTGACCGCGCACGACGTGAAGATTCGCGTGCTGGGCGACTTCGCCATCATCCACGCCGCTACGAGCTATACCACGCCCGATGGCCAGCAAGCTCACGGCCGCTATACCGACTGCTGGGCGAAGCAGAACGGCAAGTGGCTCGCCGTCTCGGCACATGTGTCGCGGTAAGCCGCGCTTTCACGACGTCGTCCCTGCGAACGCAGGGACCCATACCGCGTGATCTATCGATGATAGCGTGGTGACCGACGCTCTGCCAATTGCCGCTGTCGCTTGCTGAACCGAAGCCGTCTTCCAATGTGCCCTTCACACTGGCCGCGGCGTATGGGCCCCTGCGTCCGCAGGGGCGACAGGTTGATAGCTTCTCGCCTTTCCCCACGGTCGCCCTGCCTGGTGCGCAATTGCGCACGAGCGCAGGGACGACGGATATGGTTACGTTGGGACTACGCCTCACGCATCGAACATGATCACGCTGCGCAACGTCTTGCCGGCCTTCATGTTGGCAAACCCTTCGTTGATCTCGGAGAGCTTCAGCCTGGCCGAGATCCAGTCCTCCAGATGCAGCTTGCCGCGCATGTAGAATTCGACGAGGCGGGGCATGTCGACGCGGAAATGGTTGGAGCCCATCGACGAGCCCTGAATACGGCGCTCCCGCAGGAAGTCGAAGCCGTGCAGCTCGATTTTCTGCCCGAACGGGATCATGCCGACGATGGTCGCGGTGCCGCCGGCAGCCAGCATTGAGAAGGACTGCTCCGCGGTTTCCTTGCGGCCGAGTACCTCGAAGGAGTGATGCACGCCGCCACCGGTGAGTTCGCGCACCTGCTGCACCACGTCGCCCCTGGCGGGATCGACGATGTCGGTGGCGCCGAGCTTGGTGGCGAGCTGCAGCTTGGCCGGGTTGGTATCGATCGCGATGATGCGGCCGGCGCCCGCGATCGCAGCACCATTGATCGCCGCCATGCCGACGCCGCCGCAACCGATCACTGCGACCGTTTCGCCGGCCTGAACCTTGGCCGTGTTCACCACCGCGCCATAGCCGGTGATGACGCCGCAGCCGATCAGCGCCGCCAACTCCAGCGGCATGTCCTTGCGGATTTTCACGATGGCGTTTTCGTGCACCAGCATCTGCTCGGCGAAGGACGAGAGGTTGAGGAACTGATGGAGCTTCTCCTCGCGCGCCCAGGACAGCCGGTTGGATTGGCCGGGCAGCATCTTCACGGTCGTGTCGGTGCAGAGCACCGTGCGGCCGGTGGTGCAGTTGTCGCAGGTGCCGCAGAACACCGACAGGCAGGTCACGACGTGATCGCCGGGTTTTACATAGGTGACGTCGGAACCGACTTTTTCGACGACGCCTGCAGACTCGTGGCCAAGCACGGCCGGCAGCGGATGCGGGTAGAGCCCTTCCATGAAATGCAGGTCGGAATGACAGAGGCCGGCGACGCGGGTGCGGATCAGGACTTCGCGCGGGCCGGGATTCGGCACGCTGACATCCTCGATCACCAGCGGCTTGTTGACTTCATGCAGGACGGCGGCCTTCATCGGGTGCTCCCTTAATTTCTGTTATTTTTGGACCAGAATTGTAGCCAGCCTACGCTGCGACAAGCAATTCGCCAACCTCGGCCATGCCGACGTTGCGCTCGCCGAGCAGATGATCGGTGATGGCGCGCTGGGTCGCATTTTCCGCAAGCCGGAACGGATCGCCCGCCGCCACGCGATGGTCAATCACCATGCCCGACAGCAGCAGCCGTCGGGCGTCGCCGCGCATCTCGTGGATGCGCCCGCCCTCCCAGGCCAGCGCAACGGCGCTTGCGACATGATAGAGCAGGCTGGTGGCGCGCCGCGCATCGCCCTCATTGTCGCTCCGGCTGGCAACCTCGCGGGCGAAACCGATGGCGCGATCGGCCAGTTCGCGCAGGCGGTCACGCCAGGCCTGCGGCACATTGGCACTGTCGTCGAGACGGGCGTGCAGATCGGCGGCCAGCGCGGCGTCGGCGCCGTGGCGGCCGACGGCGCGCGTCAGCGCATCGATCGCGACGATATTGCCGGTGCCTTCCCAGATCGAGCCGAGATGGGCGTCGCGCAGCAGCCTGCTGGTAGCAAATTCCTCGACGTAGCCGATCCCGCCGCGCATCTCCAACGCGTCGCCGCAAACCTTGCGCGCATCGCGCGTCGCGCGGAATTTCAAAGTCGGCGTCAAAATCCGCAGCAGCGCCGCCGCATCCTGGCTGCCGGCCTCGGCCCGATCGAGTGCGTCGGCTGTGAGAAAACTCATCGACAGCGCCTGCTCGGTCGGCAACATGATCTTCATCAGTTGCCGCCGCGCCAGCGGCAGATCGATGATGCGGCTGCCGAACACCACGCGGTTTCGCGCCACCGTCATCGCATCATGGTGCGCGCGCCGCATCAGCGCGGTCGACTTGACGCCGTTGGAGAGCCGCGACGAATTGACCATCTCGGCCATCTGCACGAAGCCGCGGTCGAGCTTGCCGACCGCATAGGCGATCGCGCCTTCGAACTTGATTTCGCCCGAGGCCATCGAGCGGGTGCCGAGCTTGTCCTTCAAGCGAACGATCCGGTAGTGATTTTGCGAACCGTCGTCGAGATGCCGCGGCATCAGGAACAGCCCGACGCCGCGCGTGCCCGGCCCCGCGCCTTCGGGGCGCGCCAGCAGCATCACCACCTTGGCGTCGGCATTGGAGCAGAACCACTTTTCGCCATAGAGCCGCCAGTGGTCGCCTTCCTGCACGGCCGTCGTTGTCAGCGTTCCGACGTCGGAGCCACCCTCCTTCTCGGTCATGAACTGGCCGCCCTGCGTCAGCTTGCTCATGTCGGTCTGGGTCAGGCCGTCAAGATATTTTGCTTTCAGCGCCTCGCTGCCGAAATTGTTGAGCAGTTTTGCGCAGCCGTCGGTGACGTTGATCGGACAGCCCATGCCGAACTCGGTCTGATTGAACAGGAACGTGAAGGCGTGCTTGGCCACGACAGGGTATTTGTCCGGCCAGCCCATGATGCCCTTGCGGATCGACAACGCATGAATGCCGAACTCGCCGAACGCGGCTTTTTCAAGCTCACGATAGGCGGGGTGATATTCGATGTACTGCGTATCGCGGCCGAACTTGTCGCGCTGATGCAGCACCGGCGTGTGGCGGTCGGCGAGCCGCGCGCATTCGTCGAGATAGCCGCCGGCCAATTCGCCGAGGCGATCGAGATGCGGCTCGATATGGCGGAACAGCGCGTCGGGGAGATGCAACCGCAGCAGATCGGTCAGCGCCGGATCGGCCCGGTAAAAATTCATCCCCGTCGTATCAGGCGCAAGCAATCCCGGCTGATTGGCCGAACCTGTCGCGCGATCTTGCATGCGTGGCTGCATTTTTAGCCCTTGTTCGTTCCACCCGATCTTGATCATCTACCGATAACGCAGGCGGTTGCGCCGTCAACAGCCATAATTGGAGGGCCACCCCATGACGGACGATTGCCAGGCGGAATCGGGTTCCTAGATACCGAGTCTCACCATCCGAGGACCTCGCCCATGGAATTGCCAAAATACAAGATTGCCCTCATCGTCGGCGCAGGCGAAGGGTTGAGCGCATCGCTGGCGCGGCTGTTCGCGCGCGAAGGCATCAAGGTCGCGCTCGCCGCGCGGAAAATCGAAAAACTCGGCGCGCTCTGCGCCGAGACAGGCGCCCGTGCCTTTGCCTGCAATGCGACCGAGGCCGAGGAGGTCGAGCGTCTGTTCGGCATGGTCGAGCGCGAGATCGGGACGCCCGATATCGTCGTCTACAACGCCAGCGGACGGGCACGCGGCGCTTTCACCGACCTGGTTCCAGCGGATGTCGCGCAGGCGATTGCCGTTTCAGCATTCGGCGGTTTTCTGGTGGCGCAGCAGGCGGCCACACGCATGCTGCCCAACAAGCACGGCGCGATCCTGTTCACCGGCGCCTCCGCCAGCGTCAAGGGCTATCCGCAATCGGCGCCGTTCGCGATGGGCAAGTTCGCGCTGCGCGGCCTGGCCCAGAGCATGGCGCGCGAATTGTCGCCGCAGGGCATTCATGTGGCGCATTTCGTCATCGACGGCGGCATCCGCAGCGCGGCCCGCGCCGAACCCGCCGACAGGCCGGACTCGATGCTCGATCCCGACGCGATTGCGTTGAGTTATTGGAACGTGCTGCAACAGCCGCGCAGCGCCTGGACATGGGAGGTCGAATTGCGGCCGTGGGTGGAGAAGTTTTGAAATGATCGTAGGGTGGGCAAAGCGAAGCGTGCCCACCATCTATCGACCAAGCGCAACGTCGGGAATGGTGGGCAACGCTTCGCTTTTGCCCACCCTACGGGACTGAGACAAATAAAGGGCATGGGGAGCAAAATGACCACCGAAACCAAAATCGACACCGGCACCGACGAACTGCTGTGCGTGATCCGCGACCGCGTCGCCATCATCACGCTGAACCGGCCCGAGGCGCGCAATGCGATGTCGGACAATCTGACGCCGGCCCTGCGCGCAATGATCAAGGCCTGCGGCGAGAATCCCGATGTCGGCGTGTTGCTGCTCACCGGCGCTGGCACCGCGTTCTGCGCCGGCGGCAACGTCAAGGGCATGGGGGCGAACCGCGACAAGACAAAGCTCGCAATGTCCCATGACGAGCGGGTCGCCGACCTGCAGGAGCGACAGCGTCTCCTGACCGGCGCGCTGGTCTCGGTGCGCAAGCCGACCATTGCCGCCCTGCCCGGCCCCGCGGTCGGCGCCGGCCTCGCTCTGGCGATGGCCTGCGACATGCGCATATCAGCGCAATCGGCATTCCTTTCCACCGGCTACCTCAAGGTGGGCCTGAGCGGCGATTACGGCATCGCCTGGCTCCTGACACGGTTGGTCGGCACGTCGCGGGCACGGGAATTGATGTTCACTTGCGACAGGGTCGATGCGGCCAGGTGCGAGGCGATCGGCCTGGTGAACCGTGTGGTCCCCGACGACAGGCTGCAGGCGGAAGCCTTCGCGCTCGCTAAATCGATCGCCGAGGGACCGACGATCGCGATCCGCTACATGAAGGACAATCTCGACGAAGCCCTGCTGTTCGATTTCGCCACAGCGCGCGATCATGAGGCCGAGCGCATGATCCGAACGCAGGTGACGGCCGATCACAGGGAGGCCGTGCAAGCCTTCATCGAAAAACGCACGCCGGTGTTCAGGGGGAGTTAAGCGTTGCCGTAGCCCGGATGGAGCGAAGCGCAATCCGGGAGGTGTAACGGCACGTGAGAGTTGCCCAGGATTTCGCTGCGCTCCATCCGGGCTACGAGACTCCGAATCTAGATCGGGTTCTCCGCGAACAGCCGCGCCACCATCACCGAATCGAGGTAGGCGCGCACGCGCACGATGGTGCCGTTCTTGAAGTAGCAGACCCAGCAATAATGATTATCGAAGCGAAAGCCGTTTTTGGCGGTCGCTTCGGAATGCAGTTCCACGATCGCGACATCTTCCTGCACGATCAGGTTGTCGACGTGCAATTGCGCACCGTTCGGCAGCACCTTGCCAAGTTTGGCGAAGGTACCGGCGACGAAATCGGCTTTCGACAAATAGTGGCCGGCGAGCGGATGCGTGCCCATCACGGTCCAGTCGACGTCATCGGCGACATGGGTGAAAAAGCCCGCGCCATCGCCGTGCTCGAGACCGGCGAAAATCTGCCGCACGAAACCAGCATCGACGGTCATGACCGGGCCCCTCTCGTCAGCGAGGCGGAGGCTAGACCGGGACACAGGGATTATCAACGCCGTGGCGCTGTCGGGAGAAAATAGCCCGGTTCTGGATGGCCAGAACCGGGCTCAGTGGTCAGACCGCAAGCGAGGACATTGCGCTGGGAGAGACGGCGGCAAGCCGCCAACTGGCGCATGGGATTTCCTGCGGTTCGACATTGATTTGCTTCTGGAAGCGCGTCAGCTTCCAGTCGCCGGGGGTGGCGGTGAAGGCGTAGCCGGACTTGCGGGCGAGCGCGATCATGGCGTCGTTGGAGCGCAGCGTGTCGCCGAACAGGCGCGTGGCGCCGAATGAAGCCGCGCGGCATTCGAGGTTCTTCAACAGCGCCTTGCCGATGCCATGGCCCTGCCAGCGGTCATCGATCGACAGGCCGAATTCGATTGCGGCGGTATCGCTGTCGAAGGCATAGCGCGCTTCGCCGACGATGGTCTCGCGGCCGTCGACCAGCACGGTTGCGATCACGCTGAAGCGATCGGCTTCACCGATATGGATGAAATCCTCGAGCAGTGACGGCGGCAGTTCGCTGGCCGCGCCGAGGAAACGGTTGTAGCGGGACCGCGTGGTGAGCGAGCGGAAATAGTTCTGCAGCGCTTCGGCATCGCGCGGCTCGACGAAGCGCACGGTCACCACCTCGCCGTTCCGCGTGCGCAGCACGTCGGAATATTGCCTGAGATCGTCGAGACGCATCGTGGTCATGGGTCGCTCCCGCGGAGCAAAAAAAGCGGCTGGCGCCCCCGTGATCGGGCGACGCCAGCCTGGCTGCCATCAAGCCCGCCAGAACGGCTTTTCGATCTCGTAGGCGATGTCGCTCCAGGAGATCCCGACGTCGTGGAGTTCCCGCTCGGACCACTTGGCCAGTTCGCGGCGCGACTGGTAGCGCTGCCGCCAGACATGGAGGGTCTCGCCAATCTGGCTCAAAATCCCCTGACCATGATGATTTATCATCGATTCATGCGTGTAAGTGGACATTTTCGGCTCCTGTAGCTAATCTGTTGCCGCTAATATCTGCGCTAACAGGCCTTTCCACAAACGACACTTTGTACCGCTTCGGATGATATAAACTCATGTATCTGGGGATCGCGGAATGACCGCCAGGCTGCCATCGCTGAATGGATTGCGGGCGTTTGAGGCCGCCGCCCGGCATTTGAGCTTCACCCAGGCGGCGTCCGAGCTGAACGTCACGCAGACCGCGATCAGCCACCAGATCAAGCGGCTGGAGGAAGAGCTCGGCGTTCGCCTGTTCGTGCGCCAGAACCGTTCGCTGACGCTGACGCCACAGGCGCAGGAATATCTCCCCGGCATCCGCGCCGCGTTCAACGATCTCAGGCTTGCGACCGACCGCCTGCTGCGCAAGGACGACGACCATGTGCTGACGGTATCGACGCTGGCCTCGCTGGCGGCCAAATGGCTGCTGCCGCGGTTGACGGCGTTTCAGGAAGAGCATCACGGCATCGACGTGCGCATCACCACCTCGACCAACCTGGTCGACTTCCAGCGCGACAATGTCGACGCAGCAATCCGTTACGGCCGCGGCCAGTGGCCGGGCGTCCGCGCCGACTGGCTGATGGCGGACGAGTTGTTCCCGGTATGCAGCCCCGCGCTGCTCAGGGGTAACAAGCCGCTGAAATGCCCCGAAGACCTCCGGGATCACGTGCTGCTGCACACCAGCAACGCCAACTACGACGACTGGCGGCTGTGGCTGACGGCAGCCGGACTGCCGGCCGATTTTTCGAAACAGCCGGGCGTCACCTTCGACATGATCTTCATGACCGTGCAGGCCGCAATCGACGGCGTCGGCGTCGCCATGGGGCGCACCGCGTATGTGCAGGAGGATATCGCCAAGGGTCGGCTGGTCGTTCCCTTCAACATCGCATTTCCGGTCGACGCCGGTTTTTATCTGGTCTCGCCCACTGGCAGAACCGATCCGCCCAAACTCGCGGCCTTCCGGCAATGGCTGCTCGCCTCCGTGCAGAGCAAGCCCTGACATCGCAGATATTCCGCATTGCGCGTTGCATGCGACATCGTCGCATACGGCTGCGCTGATCGCCAAAGTTCGAGCACGAGACGCGTGACGCGGCCTCTTCGTCAGGCTAGAAAATCGTGGGGGCGGATGGATTTTCCTGGCCGAGCGCCGGTTTGATTTCCAGGCCAACAACGACAACAAGAGCGCATGGCCGATCTGACTAAAAAATTCGATGTGCTGGTGATCGGCGGCGGCAACGCCGCTTTGTGCGCCGCCATCAGCGCCCGGCGGGCGGGCGCTTCCGTGCTGGTGCTGGAAGGCGCGCCAAAGTTCTATCGCGGCGGCAATACTCGCCACACCCGCAACATGCGTTGCGCGCATGATGCCGCGACCGACATCCTCACCGGCCCTTACACGGAAGAGGAATTCTGGGACGATCTGTTGCGCCTGACCGGCGGGCAGACCGACGAGGAACTCGCCAAGTTCATGATCAGGGAGTCCAAGGACATCCTGAACTGGATCGTCGAACAGGGCGTGCGCTGGCAGCCCTCGCTCGGCGGCACGCTGAGCCTCGGCCGCACCAATTCGTTCTTTCTGGGCGGCGGACGGGCGATGCTGAACGCGCTCTATCTCACCGCTGAAAAGCTCGGCGTCGATGTCGTCTACGATGCTGAAGTGACCGACCTCGAGATCGAGCACGGCATGTTTCTCTCCGCGAAGCTGAAGCAGCCGATCGATGGCGCGAGCGAAATCCGCGCCTCGGCGCTGGTGGCGGCGGCCGGCGGATTTGAAGCCAACATCGAATGGCTCAAGGAGTATTGGGGCGAGGCGGCCGACAATTTCCTGGTCCGCGGCACGCCCTATAACCGCGGCTCGATCCTGAAGCTCCTGCTCGACAAGGGCGTGCAGGACATCGGCGATCCCACGCAATGCCACGCGGTCGCGATCGACGCCCGCGCGCCGAAGTTCGACGGCGGCATTATCACGCGGCACGACTCTGTGGTGTTCGGCATCGTCGTCAACAAGCACGCCCAGCGCTTCTATGACGAGGGCGAGGACATCTGGCCGAAGCGTTACGCGATCTGGGGCCGGCTGGTGGCAGCCCAACCGGACCAGATCGCCTACATCATTTTCGATTCTACTGTTGTGACCAGCTTCATGCCGACGCTGTTCCCGCCGATCGCAGGCGCCACCATCGCCGAACTCGCCGGCAAGCTCGGACTGGAACCGACCGCGCTGGAAAAGACCGTCACCGAATTCAACGCCGCGGTGCAGCCCGGCACCTTCGACCACACCATCCTCGACGATTGCCGCACCGAAGGTATCGCGCCGCCGAAGACGCATTGGGCGCGCAGGATCGAGACGCCGCCTTATCTCGCCTATCCGGTACGGCCAGGCATTACGTTTACCTATCTCGGCACCCGCGTGAACAAGCAGTCGCGCATGGTGATGAAGGACGGCAAGCCGTCCGCCAACATGTTCGCGGCCGGTGAGATCATGGCCGGCAACGTTCTCGGCAAGGGTTACGCGGCCGGCATCGGCATGACCATCGGCAGCGTGTTCGGCCGGGTGGCGGGACGGGAAGCGGCGAAGAATGCGAGGAATTAGGTTGCGCTTGAGTAACCTCGCCCCGCCCTTCGCGGGGAGAGGGAAATAACAACAATGGGAGGAACCATGTCGCGTATCGCACTTGCTTGCACTGCAGCCATTTTGATCGGCACGGCGCTGGCCAACGCCGCCGAGCCGATCGCGTTGCGCGATATGGGCTCGTTCCATGTCGGCGGAAGGCTGGTCGAAATTTCCGGCAAGCCGGTCAAGGAGGTGACCTTCACCCCCGGCGGCGTGCCTGCAAAAGTCGATCCCAACGGCACCTATCAGGTCGAGCAGATGTACGTGCAGTATTTCCTGCCCGCCAATGAGAAGGGCGCTTATCCGCTCTTGATGTGGCACGGCGGCGGGCTCACTGGCGTCACGTATGAAACGACGCCGGATGGACGCGAGGGCTGGCTGAACTATTTCCTGCGCAAGGGCTGGGCCGTCTATAATTCCGACGCAGTCGAGCGCGGCCGTGCCGGCTGGGCGCAATATCCTGACATCTTCAAGAGCGAGCCGGTGTTCCTCACGACCGCCAATCCGTTCGAGCGCTTTCGGATCGGCGATGGCGCCGGCTCCTATGATCCCGATCCGGCGAAGCGAAAGCTGATGCCAGGCAGCCAGTTTCCCAATGACGGCTATGAGAACTTCGTCAAGCAGAACGTGCCGCGCTGGACCACCACCGACGATGCCATCATCGCCGCCTACATCGCCGAGATCGATCGCGTCGGTCCGTCCATCATTCTGTTCCACAGCCAGGCCGGCAGTTTCGGCTTCAAGGTGGCGCAGGCGCGCCCGGACAAGGTCAAGGCGCTGATCGCGATCGAGCCCGCTGGCCTCGGCGATCCCGCCAAGGTCGATGTCTTGAAGAACATTCCGACGCTGATCGTCTATGGAGACTACATCGAGAAGGACTCGCGCTGGCCGAAAATCCGCGCCAACGGCATTGCCTTTGCGGACGCCATCAAGGCCGCAGGCGGCAGCGTCGATGTCGTCGACCTGCCGCAGGCCGGGATCAAGGGCAACTCGCACATGGTGATGATGGACAAGAACAATGCCGAGGTTGCAGCCCTGATCCAGAAGTGGCTCGAAGGCAAGGGGCTGACGAAGTAAGCGGGTTCGGCCGAGGGCAGGAAGCAGCGAATGCACGGAACGCGAATTCTCGAAGAGGCCGACCGCCTGATGACGGTCTGCAATTCCTGCCGCTATTGCGAGGGGCTCTGCGCGGTCTTTCCAGCGATGGAAATGCGCCGCGCATTCTCCGACGGCGACCTCAACTACCTCGCCAATCTGTGCCATTCCTGCGGCGCCTGCTACACCGACTGCCAGTTCTCACCGCCGCATGAATTCAACGTCAATGTGCCGAAGACGCTCGCGATCGCACGCGCCGAATCCTACGCGGCCTATACGTGGCCCCGCGCCTTCTCCGGCGCGTTCGCGCGCAACGGGCTCGTCATCAGCCTCGTTGCAGCGCTCAGCGTTGCCGCATTCATCTTCGGCTTTGCTGCCTTCAACGACCGGCAGGTGCTGTTCGGTGTCCATACGGGTGCGGGCGCGTTCTACAAATTGATGCCGCATAATGCGATGGCCGCCCTGTTCGGCGCGGCGTTCCTCTATGCGATCGTGGCGCTTGTCATGGGCGTGCGCGCGTTCTGGCGCGACATTGGCGAGCCGGTCGGCATGAAGACCGACATGACCGCGCTGTTCCAGGCCATCCGGGATGCCGGCGAGTTGCGCTATCTCGACGGCGGCGGGGTCGGCTGCTTCAATGAGGACGATCGCCCGACCGATCGACGCAGGCTGTACCACCATTTCACCTTCTACGGCTTTGCTCTGTGCTTCGCCTCGACCTCCGTCGCGACGCTCTATCACTATCTGCTGGCGCGGCAGGCGCCCTACCCGTGGTGGGACCTTCCTGTCGTGCTCGGCACGCTCGGCGGCATCGGGCTGCTGATCGGTCCGGTCGGCCTGCTCACTGAGCGATGGAAGCGCGATCCCGTGCTGGTCGATGAAGCCCGCTACGGCATGGATATCGCGTTCATCGTCATGCTGTTTCTCACCAGCCTGACCGGCATGGCGCTGTTGATCCTGCGCGAGACGGCAGCGATGGGCCCGCTGCTGGCACTGCATCTCGGCGTGGTATTTTCGCTGTTCGTCACCATGCCCTATGGCAAGTTCGTGCATGGCATCTACCGTTTCGTCGCGCTGGTGCGCTATGCGATGGAGCGCAAGGCGATGGGGCATGTCTGACATCGTCATTGCGATGAGTCCGTAGGATGGGTGGAGCGAAGCGATACCCATCAATGCCGGCGCCTGCGGCGATGGGTATCGCTGCGCTCCACCCGTCCTACGAAAAAAAACGATTTCGCGATCTCGCGACATAGACTGCCCGAGGTTTGCATCTTCATTTGCCCTCCTCGAAAATC
>NZ_JAHEAG010000190.1 GCF_018596315.1 Bradyrhizobium sp. SRL28
GGACATTGGTCGCAGCAATCAGGCCACTTGTTTTACCCCTTCTCGGCTGGACGAGGCGGCGGAGCCTCGCATCAAAAGGCATCGGCATCGCCGCGTAGTTGCCTACCTAGCGTGATTGACGCATTGCCCATATGCTACCTCTGGGACCAGGAGGGCGACAGCGGGGTCATGGTTGGACGCCGCGAGACTTGGGTGTCCGAGGGAGCAAGAGTGTCAGATACGGAACGGGCTGCAGAGGCCGAGGCGATCCGCAGCAAATTGATAGCACTGGAAGAATACCGAAAGCTTCTCAACGGCAGTGAATTGACGTCGAATTGGCTAGTCGTCGATCAATCCATGATCGACACATTTGCTGACGCCACTAGAGATCATCAGTTCATCCATGTCGATCCGACGCGCGCCAAGGCTGAAACTCCGTTCGGAGGAACGATTGCGCACGGCTTCCTGACACTGTCATTGCTATCGACCCTCGCTTTCGACGCCATGCCGGGCGTGGAAGGGACCCGCATGGGCGTCAATTACGGCTTCGAGCGCGTGCGTTTCCTGAGTCCCGTCAAATCCGGAACACGCGTGCGCGGCAAATTTCGTTTAATCGGCCTGACGGAACGCGCGGTATCTTTGCAATCCGCTTGGGAAACCGTGGTTGAAGTGGAAGGCGCAACCAAGCCCGCGCTAGAAGCGCACTGGATTACCCTCGCGTTAGTGGACCCGCGCAAT
>NZ_JAHEAG010000191.1 GCF_018596315.1 Bradyrhizobium sp. SRL28
GTCCCACTGACGATCGGGTCGTAGCATTGGGCGAACACCAGACGAGCGCCGAGAGCACGGATGTCATTCGGCCTGCAATATTGGCTCTGACTCATATGTGGAACGGCCCGGGCTGCAAGATCTTTCTCTGGTTGAACAAGGGATGACGGTGCGGTCATATGTTCGGCCTGTAAACGCGGCGCCTGGCCGCTGGCCACGATGATATCCGCGGAAGCAATCGCCCAATCAATTTCTCGCGCTCGAAGCGCAGTGAGTCAGGCGGTCTGATCGCTACCGGAATGTCGTCATTCGGGGTTCATCCAGATTTGCACCTTGCCTCCTCGGCAGCTTTCTTCTTCCGCCGGAGAGCTCTTAAGATTAGGTTTTCAGCATTGCAGCCGGCGCCTGATAGATGCCGCCTCTGACCAGCAAGGCCCAGATGGTGCGCGCGATCTTATTGGCGAGCGCCACCGATACGACCTTGGCGCAACGTCAAGATAACAGACCGCCGCGCCGCCGTGGACTACGCCCACTGCATGCGTGAATGCACCACATGTCCCTGCGCCACGGCTTGAGGTCGTTCTCGGCCAGCCGGCAACGCACGGTCTGGCCCGACAGGCTGTTGTGATCGGTGAGCTTGACCATCGTGTCGGCCAACAGCGTCAGCGTCCAGCGTTTGCAGCCGGCGGGCGGCTTGGCGCATGCGGTCGCCACCAGCAG
>NZ_JAHEAG010000192.1 GCF_018596315.1 Bradyrhizobium sp. SRL28
CGGAAGCCGCGGATCTTCACCTGGTCGTCGTTGCGGCCCAAAAACGCCAGATTGGCGTCCGGCAAGTACCGCGCCAGATCCCCGGTGCGGTACATCCGCGCCCCCGGCTCAGTGCTGAACGGATCGGCCACAAACCGCTCCGCCGTCAGCGCGGGCCGGTTCAGATAGCCACGCGCGACCCCCGCCCCGCCAATGTAAAGCTCCCCTACGGCCCCAAACGGAACAGGCGCGCCATCACCATCCAGCAGATAGACCCGCGTGTTCGCAATCGGACGGCCGATATGCGGCACAATGTCGACGAAAAGCCGTCCCGAGGTCGCCACGACCGTCACTTCAGTAGGGCCGTAGTTGTTTATTAGCTTGAGAGCCGCTGGTAGAGGCGCAGGCACACGCTGGAGACGATCCCCGCCAACAAGCAAGTACTCCAATGTGGGATTTACCAGCTTATCTTCTAACGCGATCGTGGCGAGCGGCGTGATCAAAAAGGCGGAGTCCAGCGATTGATCACGCCACCATTGCAGCAAAAGGAGAGAATCTCCTGCCGGCGCTCTGGGCGGGAGCAGCAATGTGCTGCGGTTACATAACGCAGACCATAGCTCCCAAGTGCTGGCATCGAATGCTACTCCAGCCGTGAGCGCACAGCAGGTTTCGGGTTGCGGACAAAACGTTTGCACATGCCATGCTATAA
>NZ_JAHEAG010000193.1 GCF_018596315.1 Bradyrhizobium sp. SRL28
CTTGAACGATGCCAGGCATGGATGCGCTTCTCGATAGCTCCGATCTCAGCTGCGATCGCGGCGTGTTGGCGGGCAAGAACATCGAGGCTGAACCGTGCGGCCGCGGGTATCCGACCATCCTTCGCGTCAGCAATGATCTTGAACAGCTCGGCTGTGCCGTTGCGGCCCTTTGCCGAGATAATGCCGAGCTCGGCCAGGTGACCGCGGATCGCGTTCGACAGCATCGTTCGCTGACGGACCAGTAGCTGTCGGCTGCGATGCAGCATCAGGCCTGATTGTTGCTGCTCGCTTTTGGTCGGCACAAAACGCATCGACGGACGTGTCACTGCCTCGCAGATCGCCGCAGCATCATTAGCGTCGTTCTTACTGCGCTTGAGATAGGCCTTCACATAACTGGGCGGCATCAGCCGCACCGTATGGCCGAGCGCCCGGAGCTCACGGCTCCAATGATGGGCACTGGGGCAAGCTTCAATGCCAACAATGCAAGCCGGCAAAGTCGAGAAGAACTCCAGCACCTTGGCGCGGCTCACACGCTTGCGGATCACAACCGCGCCATCAACATCTGCGCCGTGAACCTGGAAGACTGACTTCGCAATATCGAGACCAATCGTGCTAACCTCGCCCATGGACGGCTCCCCTCAAAGTGGTTTGCTTCAACGCAACCAC
>NZ_JAHEAG010000194.1 GCF_018596315.1 Bradyrhizobium sp. SRL28
GGATTACCGCGCCTACATCATGGGGCCAGACGGCCATGTCCAAAATCGTGTCGAACTGCGATGCGATGATGATGCCGAAGCTATCAGGCTCGCCAAGCAGCTCGTTGATGGTCACGACATTGAGCTATGGCAACTAAATCGACACATAGAGACATTCAGGCACACGGCCGAGCGGCCAATACTGAGGCAGCCGATTACTCCCGATCGCGCTCTCTGATCTCAGACTCGGCTTGAAGCCAAAACTCCAAGTCGCGGTCTGAAGGGCATCCGTGCTGTTCCCAAATTTCCCGGGCGCGTGCACTGATCGCCTGCTTGGTGCGTCTCGCCTCCCGACGCTGCTGCAGCCTCTGCTTCAGATCCTCGATCCAAGCCCTCAGCCGCTCCACGGTCGTCTGATCGTTCAGACGGGAAGCAATCCGGGTCGCCTGTTCAATCTTGCGCTCCAGCTCCCGGGGGTCGTCACTCTGATCCATAGACCACCTCCGTAAGTGAGACGGTTCAGGTCAGATCCTTGTTCATTTAGCGATGATGGAAACGTTCTAGACGGCCCGACGCACGAGGCTTCCGGACGACATCCCAGCTTCCCGGGCTGGGGATGTACTTGCGTAGGAACAGACTTCCATCACACCGCATTAAGTCAGCGCTCAGTTAGG
>NZ_JAHEAG010000195.1 GCF_018596315.1 Bradyrhizobium sp. SRL28
CCTTGCTGCAGCGGCAATGGTCACCGGAGCAAATTGCCGGCTGGCTCAAGCGCACATATCCGGGGGAACCTGAAAAGCAGGTGTCACACGAGACGATCTATCGCAGCCTGTTCATTCAGGCCCGCGGCGTGCTGAAAAAGGAGCTTCTTGAGCACCTGAGGGCGAGGCGCACGGTCCGCCGGTCCAGGCACGCCAGCATGAAACGAAACGGGCTCGGCCAGATCAAGAATGCCGTATCCATTAGCGAGCGACCGCCGTCGGTTGAAGATCGTGCGGTGCCAGGCCATTGGGAGGGCGACCTGATCGGTGGATCGGGGAATAGTTATGTCGCAACGCTTGTCGAGCGCCATTCGCGCTACGTGAT
The DNA here is from genome assembly GCF_018596315.1 of Bradyrhizobium sp. SRL28. GTDB lineage: Bacteria > Pseudomonadota > Alphaproteobacteria > Rhizobiales > Xanthobacteraceae > Bradyrhizobium. Next base: position 365 of record NZ_JAHEAG010000195.1, read on the forward strand.
GCTGGTCAAGGTTGCGAACAAAGATACCGAAAGCGTTGTCTCGGCACTGATCAAGCAATCGCAGCGATTGCCCAGCGAACTTTACCGGTCGCTGACCTGGGACAGAGGCAAGGAACTCGCGGACCATCAACGCCTGACATTGGCCACCGAGGTCGAGGTCTACTTTTGTGATCCTCGATCTCCCTGGCAGCGCGGGTCAAACGAAAACACCAACAGATTGCTGCGCCAATATCTTCCGCGTGGCACCGACCTGTCCTTGCACAGTCAGGCCAAGCTCAGTGCCATCGC
>NZ_JAHEAG010000196.1 GCF_018596315.1 Bradyrhizobium sp. SRL28
GCGATTGCGCGAGTAGCCCGTCCGTTCGGCGAGAATGCCAGCCTCCTCCAACTGTGCGATAGCCTGGTGCGCTTGCGGCGGGCTGATCTCGAGGAGTTCTCCGAGCCGTTTGGCGGTTAGGACCGGGTAATGGGGAAGCTCGTCGAGCGCGCGCGCGGCCGCCGATCCCTTTCGGAATTTGCGACGGCCCCTCCACAGTTCTGACAGTTCGGACAGAGCCGAGCGCGTTTTCATGAGCTCTTCGACGGTGCCGGTCACGGCCTCTGCCATAAAGATTATGATAGGCTGCCAGTCGAGGCGCTGCTGCGCATCCTTCAAGGAAGCGTAGTACGCGCCCTTCTTCGCCTCGATGTATGGAGATAGATAAAGGGGGACGTGCTTCTCGGCAGCCATCATCAGTGGAAGAAGAAGACGACCGACGCGGCCGTTGCCATCGCGGAACGGGTGGACCGCCTCGAAATGGGCATGCGCGATGGCCATTCGCGTAATGAAACCCTGGGTCATCTGCTGCATTCCCTCGTTGCGGAGGTAGTCGACTGTCTGAGCGAGGCAAGCCGGCACCTCATCGGGTGGCGGCGGATTTAGGCTTGAATAGGCGATGTTGCCGCCCCCTCCGATCCACACCACGCGCGTGCGGAGTTCGCCCGGAA
>NZ_JAHEAG010000197.1 GCF_018596315.1 Bradyrhizobium sp. SRL28
AGGTGGTGTGGACACTTATCGCAGCCATAGAATGATGGCTGCGATGGTGATGACGGCCCGGTAATTTCGTGCGGTCTTTTCGAAGCGGGTTGCGACGCGGCGGAACTGCTTAAGCTTGGAGAAGCAGCATTCCACGAGATGGCGCTGGGCGTAGAGGTGCTTGTCGAGCGGATATTTGAGCGCCCGTGACGGGTTGTTGGGGATGACGGCGAGCGCGCCTTTGGCAGCGATGGCCTGGCGCAAGTGATCGGCGTCATAGGCCGTGTCGGCCATGACGACCTCGGCCGGTAGATCCTCGATCAAAGCTGCGGCTTGCGGTGCATCGCCCTTCTGTCCTGCGGTGAGCGTGAACCGCACGGGACATCCCAAGCCGCGAACGGCCATATGTATCTTGGTGCTCAGGCCGCCGCGCGAGCGGCCGAGCGCTTGATCTTCAGACCCCCTTTTTTGGCCCCGGCAGCGTGCTGGTGGGCTCGGACGATGGTGGAATCGATGATCAGATATTCGAAGTCCGGATCATCGGACATCGCCTCGAAAATGCGAGTCCAAACACCTTTGACGCTCCACCGACTGAAGCGCCGAAACACACTGTTCCAGTCGCCGAAC
>NZ_JAHEAG010000198.1 GCF_018596315.1 Bradyrhizobium sp. SRL28
GCCATACCGGGAGTAATATCCAGAACGGGTGCGGCATCGTCGCCTCGCATTCTAATCGGGCAGAGCAGATGTCCTAACAGACGCCCAATGTTCAGTCGCTGTTCGCGCGCAGGGAGCGGACGGATAAAGGCCCGCCAGCGTGAACCGGCGGGCTCGATTTGCCGCGTATCCTACTCAGACTAACCAACGCCAGGGCTTGTTGAGAAAGTAATGGCGGTCTGGGCAATGGCTGGAACCGCGGACCAGCCAAGGCGTCGAATCTTTACTTCCGGCCGATGCCCCCTGCTCTGACCGGAAGGAGACCTTCCAAAGGTTGGCGGCCCCAGGGGCGACCTGGGGCCGTTTTGGCGAGCTGGATCGTGGAATGGCCCTGCACTTCAGCCGCGTTGCTCCCGCGACAGAGGAGCTAGCGATTTGGAGCGCTAGTGAGCTCGGCTACTCATTTGTAATCAGTCTGCCCGATAGAACACAGCGGCCTCTCCTTAAGCACGAATGGGAACGGGAGGTCGCTAGGCGCATTGAGGCAGGCGCCAGTCACAGTCGCCCCTCTGGCTTGGCGCATTGGAATGACGGCCCAGCCCCCAGCTGGGGCCGTTTTTCAT
>NZ_JAHEAG010000199.1 GCF_018596315.1 Bradyrhizobium sp. SRL28
GAAGGCTCAGGCGATCTCGATTCCAAGACCTACCATGAGCGGCTCGACCGCCGGGCCATCAAGTTGAGCTTCTCCGCGACGCGCGATCACTTCCGCGGCTCGCTTCGCATGCTCAAGGACAACAAGGACGAAGCGTACGACCTGTTGCGGATGGCGCTGACCTCCGCGCGGTTCGAGCCGGCCGATGTCGAACGCATCCGCGCCCAGGTGATCTCCACCCTGCGCCGTGAATCGACCAATCCGTCCTCGCTGGCCGACCGCAAGTTCCTCGAAGTCGCGTTCGGCGATCATCCCTATGGCAGGCCGGCCACCGGCACGCTGGACAGCGTACCGAAGATCGAGATCGCCGACCTGAAGGACTATGCGCGCCGGATCCTCGCCAAGGATACGCTGCGCATCGTCGTGGTCGGCGACGTCGATCCCGATACGCTCGGCAAGCTGCTCGACAAGACCTTCGGCGCCCTGCCGGCCAAGGCTGAACTGACGCCGATCCCCGACGTCGTGGCGGCCAAGCCGCCGCAGCGCGCCTTCATCCCGCTCGACGTGCCGCAGACCGTCGTCACCTTCGGCGGACCCGGCATCAACAGGCACGACCCGGA
>NZ_JAHEAG010000002.1 GCF_018596315.1 Bradyrhizobium sp. SRL28
CCAACGCAACTTCTGATAACGACTTCCGGACCGGGCCCTTGTGCCCGGTCCCTCGTTCAACGTCGCGGCGGCGCGGGTACTATTTCGCTTCGCTGCGGCGGCTGATCATCGCGGCCATCAGGCCGATGATGCGGTGCTTTGCAGCCGCCGATATGTCGGCGACACGCTGCTCCGGTCTCCTCGTGCAGGAGCCCGATGTAATTCCTTCCCGCTTCGCGCTTCTGCGCTGTCATGTGCCTCACTCCGCAAGACGCCGGTCGGGCGACGGTGGACGGGCGATGCGCAATCGATGGTAAATTTTCCGTACCGTATGCTTCCGGGGCGGGCGGATTCTTCGTCCGCCTTAATCGATCGTTCATTCTGTTCGTCAAGGCCTCTTCAACCGTTCCCGCCTAGAGTTTAACGGATATGGCGCGGGAGAATTCCGGGGAGCGTCGACAGGAGTTTGTCTATGCGTCGATTATTGGCACGATTTGTCGACGATGAACGCGGTGCTACCGCCATCGAATATTGCATCATTGCCGCCGGGCTCAGCATCGTGATCGTCACCGCCGTCAGCGGCATCGGCACCGTGCTCAGCGGGAAATTCTCCGACGTCAGCACCTCGATCAAATAGCGGCAAGGCCGCGCAGGCATCATGCTGGAGCTGCTATTTGGCTCGACGTTGATGACCTGGGGGCCGCCAATCCTGGCCTCGTGCAGCAAAATCCGTGGCGCGTGTTCTCCGTGATATTGGTCGCAGTCCTGCTGATCAATTGGATGGTCAACGACCGATCGTCTGGCAGTAGCGATGGCGGGCTTTGGCCGCGGGGACGGAGACGGCGGCGGGGATTGAAACCGGCGCTATTTGTCTTTCCCGTCCGCATTGAGCGCCCGCATGACAGCGATCCGCGCGAACATCAGCCAGCCGCCGCCGGTCTCCGCCGCATTGATCAGATTTTCGACCGCGACCTGCCAGTGCGCCTCGTGCTGCACTTTTTCCGGCAATGCCATGACATAGTCGGCGGCCTGCTGCAGCGTCGCAAGCATGCCTCCGCCGTGAAGCGGTATCGGGTCATCGAACGGGGTCGACCACGGCATCGCGCGCTATATGCTATCGCGCTCCCTGCCCAATCATCCGGCCTTCTTGGTGCGGGCGGCTGATCGCACCGGCTTCTCCGCTTTTTTCGGCGCTTCCTTAGCCGTCTCCTTGGCGGCGCGCTTGCCGCCGCCGCTGATCGGCAACAGCATTTCGCGTTGGCCGGTAGCCGCCTTCTTCGGCTTCTTGCCCTTTTTGGCGGCGGCAGGGGCGGGCTGCTTTTCGCTGGCCAGGCTGCGCTTGAGCGCGTCCATCAGGTTGATGACGTTGCCGGCCGTCTTAGGCGCGGCCTTGGGCGTGGTGCCGAGCCCGTTGCGCTTCTGATTGATCAGGTCGATCAGCGCCTGCTCGTAGCGGTCCTCGAATTGGTCGGGCTCGAACGATCCGGATTTCTGCTCGACGATATGCTTAGCGAGATCAAGCATATCCTTGGTAATCTTCACGTCCTGGATATCTTCGAAATATTCCTTCTCGCTGCGAACTTCATAGGGGTAGCGCAGCAGCGTCCCCATCAGCCCTTTGTCGAGCGGCTCCAGCGCGACGATGTGCTCGCGGTTTGTCAGAACCACGCGGCCGATCGCGACCTTGTCCATGCTGCGGATGGTTTCGCGGATCACCGCAAATGCATCGTGGCCGACCTTGCCATCCGGCACGAGATAGTAGGGGCGGATAACATAGCGGCTGTCGATATCGGATCTCGGAACGAATTCGTCGATCTCGATGGTGCGGGTCGATTCCAATGCGATGTCGTCAAGCTCGTCCTTCGACACTTCGATATAGGTATCGGTGTCGATCTTGTAGCCTTTCATGATGTCTTCGTTGGCGACTTCCTCGCCGGTGTCGGCGTCGACCTTCGCATATTTGATGCGATGGCCGGTCTTGCGGTTGATCTGGTTGAACGAGACCTTCTCGGTGTCCGACGTCGCCGGATAGAGGGCGACCGGACAGGTCACAAGCGAAAGACGCAGAAAACCCTTCCAATTGGCGCGGGGGGCCATGGGCTACTCCGAAAAAAAACGCAACAGACGACCGGCAAGGATACCATCGGATTGCCGCCTCTCAAACACGGCGGAGCCAGGAATCGTGCAACGGCGTTAACCGCCGAACGGCCCCGTTCTGCGGCCGGCCTGCGACCTTTTGGACGCTGCTGCCGGCCGGCATGGCCCGGAGGGTCGGAACATCACTTCCGATCATGCGTTGCTTTAACCGGCGGTGTCGAAGCATTCGCTGGCATTACAGGTACTTACTCGAAGAGGTCCCCATGGCAACGGAACGACATGGCCAGATTATCGAAACCCCGACCGAGGCACGCCAGGCCGAACCCGGCCCGTCGGTGCTCGCGCTCCTGACGGTTTCGACCGGGCTCGCAATTCTGATCCTGGGCATCGTCTGGTTCGTATTCTTCCGCACGTGAGGGCGACGTCATCGGACTTGCCCGCCCGCTGCAGACGGGAAGCGTCCCGGTTTTCCGGCAGTATCGACGCAAGCGACCTGCCGGGCCCCCCTTGGGGCAGTCAATTGGCCATGCTAGGCGTTCGCTTGCGGCCATGTCCGGTCGCGCAAAGCTGATGACGAAAAAGTAACATTGTCCCGTGCCTCCCGTTCATGGCCCGTTCACGCCGGTTAGCCTCATCTTGAGATCTGATATCGTAGGGCTCATTTTTGGAGGCCAGCTTGCGCCTGCTCGTTGTTGAGGACGATCCGGATCTCAACCGTCAGCTTACGACGGCTTTGACGGATGCCGGTTATGTGGTCGATCGCGCGTTCGACGGTGAGGAGGGGCATTTCCTCGGTGACAGCGAACCTTATGACGCCGTCGTGCTCGACATCGGGCTGCCCAAGATGGACGGCATCTCGGTCCTGGAGGCGTGGCGCCGCGGCGGCCGCGCGATGCCGGTCCTGATCCTCACGGCGCGCGACCGCTGGAGCGACAAGGTGCAGGGTTTTGACGCCGGCGCCGACGACTATGTCGCCAAGCCGTTCCATCTGGAAGAAGTGCTGGCGCGAATTCGCGCGTTATTGCGTCGCTCCGCCGGCCACGCCCAGTCCGAGCTGACTTGCGGTCCGGTGTCGCTGGATACGCGCACCGGCCGCGTCAGTGTCTCCGGCAATCCGATCAAGATGACCTCGCACGAATACCGGCTGCTGGCTTACCTGATGCATCACACCGGCCGCGTGGTATCGCGCACCGAACTGGTCGAGCACCTCTACGACCAGGACTTCGACCGCGACTCCAACACCATCGAAGTGTTCGTCGGCCGTATCCGCAAGAAGCTCGACGTCGACATCATCCAGACCGTGCGCGGGCTCGGCTATCTGCTGACGCCGCCGTCGCCCGGCAACTGATGAGCCTTGCTCTTTTATTCGAGCATGATCTTATCCGAAGGCCAGCCTCCATCCGCAGGATCGGAGCCTGGGGATACGCTTTTCGGGATCTTGCTCTGATGCGCGGAAGTTCGCTCGCCACGCGGTTGTTCCTGTCGGCGACCGCGTGGGTGGTCGTGATCCTGGTCATAACAGGCGTGATCCTGTCGTCGGTCTATCGCAACGCGACCGAGCGCGCCTTCGACCGCCGCCTCAACCTCTACCTCCGCACCCTGATCGCCGAAGTCGCGACGCCGGATGAGCCGCCCGACCACCAGTTCCAGTCGCTCGGCGAACCGCTGTTCGAACTGCCCTTGTCCGGCTGGTACTGGCAGATCGTCCGCACCGACGAGAAGGCCGAGACGCGGGCGTCGCGTTCGCTGTGGGACAAGAAACTGCCGAAGCTCGAGGAGATCGGCGCGGAACTGACCCCTGCCGGCATCCGTCTCGGTTACGTCGACGGGCCCGAGGGCCAGAGCCTGCGGGTCGTCGAGCGGCCGGTCGACCTCGGCGCCGACGGCAAATTCCTGGTCAGCGTGGCCGGCGACGCATCCGAGATTTTCGACGAAATCCGCGCCTTCGACTATTACCTCGGCGGCACCTTCGCAGCGCTCGGTATCGTGCTGCTTCTGACCACGATCTTCCAGGTCCGCTTCGGGCTGGCGCCGCTCAAGCGCATTTCGGAATCGATCGCCGACATCCGCTCCGGCCGCGCCGAACGGCTGGAAGGCGAATTTCCCGTCGAGATCGCGCCTCTGGCGCGCGAGACCAACGCGCTGATCGACGCCAACCGCGAGATCGTCGAGCGCGCGCGTACCCATGTCGGCAATCTCGCCCACGCCATCAAGACGCCGCTCTCCGTCATCGTCAACGAGGCTTCCGCCCACGCGGTAGATCCCTTTGCCAGCAAGGTCTTGGAGCAGGCCGATGTGATGCGGGATCAAGTGGCGCATCATCTGGAACGGGCGCGCATCGCCGCGCGCGTCACCATCGTCGGTACCGTCACCGAGGTCGCGCCCGCCATTGAGGCGCTGCGGCGGACCATGGAAAAGATCCATTGGGATCGCGGCATCACGATCGCGGCGAAGGCTGATCCCTTGGCCAAGTTCCGCGGCGAGCGCCAGGACCTCGAGGAGATGGCCGGCAATCTGGTCGACAATGCCTGCAAATGGGCGGCCTCACAGGTCTTCATCGAGGTGAGGGTGGAGCCGCCGTCAGAGCCCCGTGCCGGGCCGCGGCTCCGGATCATTGTCGATGACGATGGCCGCGGATTGTCCGCCGCCGAGCGCGCGCAGGTGTCCCGCCGCGGCCAGCGGCTGGACGAGTCCAAGCCGGGGTCCGGGCTCGGGCTTTCGATCGTGGTCGATCTCGCCGCCCTTTATGGCGGCAGCCTTGTCCTGGGCGACGCCCCGATCGGCGGATTGCGGGCGGAACTGGTGCTGCCGGGGGTCTGAATGCCCTCGTCCGGGCGATTACCTGGGGTTGAGGGGGCGGGGCCCGGCAATTTCGCTATTCCTAACGACTTCTTAACGCGCACACTTCTAAGATTGGGCGGGCGCCTTTTGCGTCCGCATGACACACGCATATTCACACCAGGCGAATGAGCCAGACATCGACCGAGCGGCTGAGGGAATATCTCGCGCAGCTCCCGCCCCAATCGCAGGCGCTGCTGATGCGGGAGTTCGAGCGCGCCATTGAGCGCGGGGAGGACATGGCCGTCGCCAATTTCGTGCTCGAGCAACTTCGCCAGGTCGTGCGCGGAACCGAGCAAGACGACGAGGCGCGTCCGCGGACCGACGATCCGGCGCGCCTGTTCTACGGTCCGCTCGAGCCTTTCCTCGTCGACAGCAATTTTCCGGTCAGAGCCGGGCAGGTCCGGCGTGCATCGCTGCAGCCGATCTGGCAATGGCTGGACCGCGACGGGGCGCCCGATGCTGCGCGCGCATTCGAAACCACGCTCGCCGAGATCAGGCAGAGCGGCAACAATGCCGGCCTCGAGGGCGCGACCCGCAGGTTCCAACTCGCCGCAGCCGACGCGATCATCAAGATCGCCACACCGGTCCCCGGCGACGACAGGCAGCGGGTGCTCGCCCGTATCGGCCCGCCCAATGTCGTCGCGGACTTGTTGTCGATCGCAGGCGTGCTGCGGGCGCGCGAGACGCTGGATACGCTCGGCAGCCGGATGCCGAGCCAGATGCGGGTATTTTCCGAAGCCCAGATTGCGGCGGTAGGGTCGGCGCTCAACGTTCCCTCGTTGCAGACGCCGCAATTGCTGCCGTTCGCGCTGTCGCTGATCATGCAGCGGCTGGCGCAGCCGTGGCAGATCATCCGTCTCGCGATCAAGATGGCGGCATCCGATGACGAGGTTCGCGTGGCCGCCACGCCCTACGGCATCGCCGTCACGATCGCGCTGCACGATCTCTCGTTCCTTACGGCCTGCCTGCGCACGGACATCAGGCGCGGCCATTTCGACAATGTCGGCGAGCAACTGAAAATCCTGCACGACGGCGTGCGTGGGCTGCGCACCGAGCTCGATCTGCGCAACGATTCCGCGTGGGGCCGCCAGCTCACGTCGATCCGCGCCGATATCTCCAATTCGCTGCAGTCGGAGATCGAGAGCGTGCCCGGCCGGGTCCGCCGCATCCTGCGTCAGCGCGCCGACAAGGATATCGCCGCCGCGCCGAAGATCGACGCCACGGAGGTCGAAGAGATCGCCGCCCTGATCGACTTCGTGGCGGTGTGCCGCACCTATGCCAGCGAACTCGCCATCAACGAGGTGACCTTGCGGACCTATTCCGATCTGCAGCATTACGTCGAGCGATCCACCGAGAGCCTGGTGCAGGCGCTGCGCGGCGGCGACACCAAGGCGCGCGCCTACCGCCAAATGCAGGCCCAGGCGGCGATCCGCTTCTGCGAAATCCTGTTCGGCCATGACTATGCGTCGCTGATGAGCCGGGCGGCCGAAAATGCCGTGACCGGCGAGCGCAAGACGACCAGGGCGAGCTAGCGACCAGTCAGTCTATCGCGTCATGCCTTGCGCCGATCCTTGGCCTCGCGAAGGAATTCGGCGAAGGCCTTGAGGGTTACATCGGAAACGTGATGCTCGATGCCTTCGGCGTCAGCCTCCGCGGCTTCCTGCGGGACGCCCAGCGCCAGCAGGACATCCACCACCAGGCGGTGACGGGCGCGGACGCGCTTGGCGAGGGTCTCGCCCTTTTCGGTCAGGAACACCCCGCGATAGGGGCGGGCCGTCACCAGGTCTTCACGCTTCAACCGTGCAATGGTGTCGATCGCCGTCGGATGCGATACGCCCAGCCTGCGTGCGATGTCGGTAGGGCGCGCCTCGCCGGTCGTTCCGAGCAAGTCGGAGATCAGTTCGACATAGTCTTCCAGAACTGCCGTCGATCGCGCCGATCGCGCCTTTCCAAAGCGGCGCGCCTGCGTTTGTTCGGTCGGCAGCGGCTGCATCGGTTTGGCCCGATCTGTCGAGGGCTTGCGCAACTCTGCACCTTTCAGGCGAATCCACCAGACGAGGCGCGACCATGGCGCGCGGCCGAGCACATTGCAAGGTAGCGGCTTGTCGCTGATCTGCAACAGGTCGGCGTCGGCGCTTGCGAAGGCCGGTCACGACATCTTGACAGTTAACGGTGAAACAATAACACGTAGCCTTACCTACGTTTTGATGCCGCGGCTTACTAGTTCGGGTGTTGCTGTCGCGCGACCGGTTGGGGAAGAAGATGCGCGCGACCAGAATGGCCCTTTTGGGCACCTCGGCACTGGCTATTGTTTGCCTGAGCCACACAGCGGCGTTCCCGCAAACGGCAGCTCCGGCACCGCAGGCTGCGCCCGCTGCCGAACCGCCGGCTTCCGCACCGCCCCCGGCAGCCGGGCAAGCCCCGGCGGAGCCAGCTCCCTCGCAGGCGGCGCCTGCGCCGGCCACAGCGGCCGGACCACCACCCGCATCGAACGCGCCGGCGGAAGTCGACATGCCGCAAGTGACCGTGGAGGGACGCCAGCCTAAACCGGCGCGGCGGGCCGCACACAGCGAGCCCGGCCGGCCTTCAACGACCGTCGCGGCGCCGCTGCCAAATCCTGCGCCGACAAGCGCGCCGGCGTCGCCCTTCAATCCGCCATTCGCGCCGCTGTCGACGATCGGCGGCAACCAGATCCAGACCGGCAGCAGCAACGGCGGATTCGGCAGCCTGTTCACCAACACGCCCGGCGCGACGTCCGCGGGCCTGGCCACCGAATCGTCACGGCCCGTTCTGCGCGGTTTGACGGATGCAAAGGTCCGCATCCAGGAGAACGGCGTCGGCGCGGTCGACGTGTCTGACATCGCGCAGGACCACGCGGTGCCGATCGACCCTCTCGCCATCCAGAAGGTCGACATCATGCGCGGACCGGGTGCGCTTCGCTTCGGTTCGCAAGCCGTCGGCGGCGTCGTCGACGTCAACAACAACCGGATTCCGACCGCCGCGCCGCTCGGGGGCGTGGCCGCGGAACTGAGGTCGGGCGTGACCAGCGTCAACAGGGGATGGGAAAGCGGGCTCTTGCTGGATGCAGGCGGCCGCAACGCCGCCGTTCACGCCGACATCTACGGGCGATCCTCCGGCGATTACAGCGTCCCGAGCTACCCCTATCTCGTTCCGCCAGTCCCTGCGCCGGCCTTCAACGGCAAGCAGCCGAATTCGGCCTCGCAGAGTGCGGGCGCGGCGCTCGGCGGCTCCTGGCTTTTCGACGGCGGTTATGCCGGCATCGCCGTCTCGCGCTTCACCAGCGACTACTACGTCCCCGGTATTGCGACCGCGGCTGCCCGTCAGCACAACGACCTCGAGCAAACCAAGATCAGCTCCAAAGGCGAGTATCGTCCGGACGCGAGCGCGCTGACGGCCGTCAGGTACTGGACCGGATATTCAGAGTACCGCCACGACGAGACGGTGCTCGGCACGGCCGGATTCCAGGAAATCACTGCCACCTTCAAGAACAAGCAGACCGAGGGCAAGCTCGAGTTCGAGTTGGCGCCGTTCGCCACGCCGTTTGGTCCGCTGACCAGCATCGTCGGCGCGCAGGGCGCCTACCAGCAACTGGATACGGCGGGCCAGGCGATCCTGCTTCCGGCCCAGACAAGGACGGCGGCGGCGTACTTCCTCAATGAAGTCAGGCACACTGATACGCTGCGCACGCAATTGGCTGGACGCATCGAGGGAGTCAATGTTGCGGGAACCGCATTCACTTTCCCGCCAAATTTTCTCCCGCCCCCGAATGATCCGAGCAGCGCCGCGGCCAAGCTCGACTTCCTGCCGAAGAGCATCAGTTTCGGCATCATCAAGGATCTTCCATCCTCGCTGGTCGGAAGCCTGACGCTGCAGCGTATCGAGCGTGCGCCGCGCGCCCTCGAACTGTTCGCGCAGGGGCCCGACGGTTCGGAGAAGACGTTCAAGATCGGCAACGCGAACCTCGGAATTGAAACGGCGCAGACGGCGGAAATCGGCCTGAAACGCACCGATGGCGATTTCAGGTTCGCCGCGAACGCCTACTACACGGCGTACGACAAGTTCATTTTCTCGCGCGCCACCGGCATCATTTGCCAGGAAACGTTTGCTTCGTGCGGAACCGGCACCGATTACATCCAGGTCAATTACGATCAGCGCGATGCAACCTTCCGCGGCGGCGAGCTGGCCTGGCAATGGGACGCCGCGCGGCTCGCCGACGGCATGTTCGGCATCGACGGCCAGTATGATGTGGTGCGGGCGACGTTCACCGACGGCAGCAACGTGCCGCGGATTCCTCCGATGCGTCTCGGCGGCGGCGTCTACTGGCGCAACGACAACTGGTTCGTGCGCGCAGGCTGGCTGCATGCATTTGCGCAGAATGACATTCCGCAGTTCGACACCACGACGCCGGGATACGATCTAGTCAAGGTGCAGGTCGAGCACCGGAAGTTCTGGAAGGATTCGCCGTGGGGGGCGGTCGAGGTCGCGACCGGGCTGGTTGGCGACAATCTGCTCAACGCCAACATTCGCAACTCCGTTCAATTCCACAAGGACGAGATCCTGCAGCCCGGACGCGGCTTCAAGCTGTTTCTCAACGTCAAATACGGCGTCGACCGGCCGAGCGGACCGCCCGGCACCTGGATCGGCGCGAAGCGGCCGGCTGCCGACGGCTTCAAGAGCCCCGTGGCCGAGGCGGCCTGGAATTGGGCGGGCCTCTATGCGGGCGGCAATGTCGGATATCTGAGGGGCGAGGGGGTTACCAACGCCGCATTCAACGACGCTGCAACCGCTGCACCGCTTTCCGGAGCCCGCCTGCCGTCCACGCACGACACCGCGAGCTTTGGCGTTCAGTCGGGCTATAACTGGATATCGGGCCGGATTCTGGCGGGCATCGAGGGCGATTTTGAGTATCGCAACCAGCGCGGACACGGCGCCACCGCATGTCCCGGCAATGTCTGCAACGCCGCGCTGGCCCCGCTTGACGCTACCGTAACCGCAAGCCTGGATTATCGTCTGGGCTGGGTGGCCTCAGTTCGCGGCCGCGTCGGAACGCTGGTCACGCCGGACCTGCTTGCCTACGCCACCGCGGGCGTTCCGTTCGGCAAGATCACGACGTCAACTTCCGTCGCGGGTTTCGACAACGCAGGTGTCGCGACGACGACGTCTTTGGATCGGCAGGTGTATCGCTTCGGCTGGGCGGTGGGCGCCGGTTTCGAGACGCGGCTGACGGGCAACTGGACCGGAAAGCTCGAATACCTTCACATGGATTTCGGTTCGGTGCGTTCGACGCCGCTTACGGCTGCCAATACGGCAGTTGCATTCGATGCCAACACGCGGGTGACCAGCGACGGGGTCAGGATCGGAGTGAACTACAAGTTCGGCGGCGCCATCATCGTCGACTAACCGTCGAAGCGATACTCCGCGACCAGACCTCCGGTGGGATAGCGCCTGTCGTCTGCTCTATTTGACGGTGAAGCGGATCGGCTGCCGCACGACAACGAATTCGCCGGGAAAGGTTGCGGGCGGCGCGGGGAAGGGCTGCGCGCGCTTGAGGAGCGCAATGGATTCCTCGTCAAGCGCGTTGGAGCCCGAACTTTGAGTCACGCGGGCGTTGACCACCATACCCTTGCGATCAAGCGTAAACGACACCTGCGCCGTCCCTTGCTCGCGCCGCGACCGCGCGGCCTCCGGATATCGCTTGTTCCTTTCAACCAGGGCGAGGACCTGGGTTCGCCATGTCACCACGGCCTCCGAATTTTTGTCATTCGGCACACCCTGGGTCGGTGCCACGGCTACCGGTGCGATCCGCTCGCTGATTGCAGGCGGTGCTGAGGTCGTGGCAGCCGCGGCCTGCTGCTGTGGGGTTACGTCAGGCTGCGGCTTGGTCTGCAGCGCCACGGCTGCGTCCGGATTGGAAGCGGGCGGCAGCTCGGGCGTTTCATCGGGCGGCGTCTCGTCCGGCTTCGCCACCGGCTGCGCTTCCGACATTACCTGTTCCGGACCGGGTGCGATGTCGGTCGGCGTGGTCGACGGGGCTGCCGGCATCGGCGCCAGATCGACTACGATTGCGCCTGAAGGTTCGGCAGCCGTGATGTCGTCGGCATGGCGCCAGGTGGCGAGCGTGGCGGTCAATCCGGCATAGACGCTCAGCACCGCGAGACTGCTGAACATCCAGCGTCGCAGGTCGGAACGATCTTCGGCCGCAAGCTCGATCATAGCGGTGAGGCTTGCTCCATTCCGACCAGGGCGACCTTCAGGTAGCCGGCGGTGCGCAGCATGTTCATGACCTGCATCACCTCGCCATACGGGACGAGCTTGTCGGCGCGCAGGAAAATACGGGTATCCTTTTGGCCGTTGGTGCTCGCATCGAGCACGCCGGGCAGTGCGCCCCGGCCCACGGTCTCGTTGCCGACCGAAAGCGACAGGTCCGGCTTGACGGTCAGATAGACCGGCTTGTCGGGTCGCGGCTGCGGCTGCGCGTTCGACGCCGGAAGATCGACGGCGATATCGACGGTCGCAAGGGGGGCTGCGACCATGAAGATGATGAGCAGAACGAGAATGACGTCGATGAACGGCGTCACGTTGATCTCATGGACCTCGGCGAGATCGCCATTGCCCTGGTTCAGACTGGCGGCCATGGCTGCTACTCCGCTGCTGCCAGATGGCGCCGCACGAGCATGGTGCCGCTGTCGAGATCGCGCCCGACCAGCCGCGTGATTTCCGCGGAGCTGTCTCCGAGCAGCGCCCGGTAGGAGGCGATCTGGCGCGCGAACAGGTTGTAGATCACGACCGCGGGGATCGCAGCCACCAGTCCCAGCGCCGTCGCCAGCAACGCCTCGGCTATGCCGGGCGCAACCACGGCGAGATTGGTGGTTTGCGACTTCGAGATGCCGATAAAGCTGTTCATGATCCCCCAGACCGTACCGAACAGTCCGACAAAGGGGCCGGTCGATCCGATGGTCGCAAGCACGCCGGTGCCAAGGGCGATCCGCCTGCTTGCCGCCGCCTCGATCTGCTGCAGCCGGGAGGCGATCCGCACCTTGATCCCTTCCTTGTCCATGCGATCGGTGCTCAATCTGAGTTCGGTCATGGCGCCCTCGATCAACTGGGCAACCGTGCCGTCGGGGACTTGCCGCACGGCATCGTCGACGCTGCGGGCGCTGGCGAGTTCGCGCAGTGCGCTTCGGGTATTCCGCCGCGCCTTGATCAGTTCGATCGTCTTCGCCAGCCACACCGTCCATGTCACGGCGGTCGCAAACAGCAGACCGATCATCACCGCTTTGACGACGATATCGGCCTGCATGAACATGCCCCAGGGACTGAGATCCCGGGGGAGCATCGCGGCTGCGACCGCGGTCCGGTCCGTTGCGTCCTGGGCCGAGGCGGGAAAGCACAGCAGCAACACCGGAAATGAAAGAAGCGGCGCGGCGCGGCGAAGTTCGCGTCGAAATGCTTTCCAGGCTCGCATCGATTTACCTCTGAGGGGAATTAATGTCTTGGCCTCATTTTGTAGCATCACCTACGTCTTGGTGTAAATACTAACGGGCGTGCCGCCCTTCCGTGTATGCTGGATTCGATACAATTTGAGCGATCCGGCGTTACCCATGGGGGCGGCCAAGCGGGCCAGACCGGCGATCTCTGTTTTCGCCGATTTTTCTGCCGTAATTGTCAATTGCCGGGCTTGCCGCCGGTGGTGTAAAGCAGCGCATCGGCGGCGCTTATTCTCATTCTAAAAGCGCCGTTCCGCCCGGGAACTGCTTGATGACGCTGTGGTTTGTGTTCGCGCTGATGACGGTCGCGGCGATTTTTGCCGTGCTCTGGCCGTTAAGCCGCGGCTCTTCTGCGCAGGCCGGTGGCAGTGAGGCGGTGGTCTACAGGGATCAGCTCGCCGAGATCGATCGCGATGTCGCTGCGGGTCTGATCGGCGTGTCCGAGGCCGAGGCCGCGCGTGTCGAGATCGGCCGCCGCCTGCTCGCCGCGGCGGAGGGCGAGCGCGACCTGCCGGCACGGTCGAACCTTGGTCTGCGCCGCGCTTCCGCGATCGGGGCGCTGGTGGGACTGCCGATCGCAGCGGTGACGCTCTACCTTTCGCTTGGATCGCCGCTTCTTGGTGATTTTCCGCTGGCCGCGCGCACCCGCACCGCCGACGCCAATCAGCCGATCGACAACATGGTGGCGCAGGTCGAGGCGCATCTGGAAAAGAATCCGACCGACGGCCGCGGCTGGACCGTGCTGGCGCCGGTGCTGGCGCGTCTCGGCCGTTACGATGATGCGGTCCGGGCCTACCGCAACGCCATCAACTACGCCGGCGACGGCGCGGAGCGCCGCTCCGATCTCGGCGAGGCGCTTGCGGGCGCGGCGGGCGGCGTCGTCACGGCGGAGGCCAAGGCCGAATTCGAACGCGCGGTGGCGCAGAACGCCGATGAGCCAAGGGCCAATTATTTCCTCGGGCTCGCCGCCGAACAGGATGGCCGCCAGGCCAATGCCGCTGCGATCTGGCGCGGCATGCTCGCCAAGGCGCCGGCCGATGCGCCATGGCGTCCGCTGATCGAGGCGGCGCTGGCGAGGGTAGGTGGGCCCGCTGCGCCGCCGCTCTCCAGCGACGCGATGGCCGCCGCCAAGGACATGAATGAAGATGACCGTGGAACGATGATCCGCGGCATGGTCGACCGCCTCGCAACGCGGCTGAAGCAGAACGGCGACGATGTCGAGGGATGGTTGCGGCTGATGCGGGCCTATATGGTGATGGGGGAACGCGACAAGGCGGCGAGCGCGCTGACCGAGGCGCGTCAGGCGGTCGCCAGCGATGCGGAACGCTTGCGCCAGCTCAATGAGGGCGTGAAGAATCTCGGGCTTGGTGGGTGAGGCATGATGCCGGAACCAAAAGACGAGGACAGAGGATAGAAATGACGCGCAAGCAACGGCGTTTGACCATGATCGGCGGTTCGCTCACGGTGCTGGCCATTGCCGCGGCGCTGGTGCTGAACGCCATGCGCGACTCCATCGTGTTCTTTTCCACGCCGACGATGGCGGCCGAGAAGCAGATCCCACCCGGCAAGCGGTTCCGTCTCGGCGGCCTGGTGCAGCCGGGCTCGCTGGTGCGCGGCGACAATCTCGCTGTCAATTTTAGCGTCGCCGACGGCAGCGCCACGCTGCCGGTCTCCTACAAGGGAATTTTGCCGGACCTGTTCCGTGAAGGACAGGGCGTCATCGCCGAAGGCACGCTGGATGCCTCCGGCGTGTTCAAGGCCGATACCGTGCTGGCGAAGCATGACGAGACCTATATGCCCAAGGATGTCGCCGACGCCCTGAAGAAGCAGGGGCACTGGAAGGACGATTATGGCGCCAAGCCCGGCGCTGCGGCCGCGGCAGCGCCCGCCACGGGGGCCACGCGGTGATCGCGGAAGCCGGGCATTACGCGCTGGTGCTGGCGCTCGCGCTGGCGCTGATCCAGTCCACCGTGCCGTTGCTCGGCGCGCGCTGGGGCGATCATGCCCTGATGAATGTCGCGCGCTCCACCGCGCTCGCGCAATTGCTGTTCGTGGGGGCGTCGTTTGCGGCGCTGACGATGCTGCACGTCGTCTCGGATTTCTCCGTCGTCAACGTGTTCGAGAACTCGCACTCGATGAAGCCGCTGCTCTACAAGATCACCGGCGTGTGGGGCAATCACGAAGGATCGATGCTGCTGTGGGTCGCGATCCTGGCGCTGTTCGGCGGCCTGGTCGCCGCTTTCGGCAACAATTTGCCGCTGTCGCTGCGCGCCCATGTGCTGGCGGTGCAGGGCTGGATCGCCGCCGCGTTCTATCTGTTCATCCTGGTCACCTCGAATCCATTTTTGCGCATCGCAAGCCCCCCGATCGAGGGCCGCGACCTCAATCCGGTGCTGCAGGACATCGGCCTCGCCGTGCATCCGCCGATGCTCTATCTCGGCTATGTCGGGTTCTCGATCTCGTTTTCCTTTGCAGTAGCCGCCCTGATCGAAGGCCGCATCGATGCGGCCTGGGCGCGCTGGGTACGGCCGTGGACGCTGGTGGCGTGGATCTTCCTCACGCTCGGCATCGCGATGGGGTCGTACTGGGCCTATTACGAACTCGGCTGGGGCGGCTGGTGGTTCTGGGACCCGGTCGAGAATGCTTCGCTGATGCCCTGGCTCGCCGGCACCGCGCTGCTGCATTCCGCGGTCGTGATGGAAAAGCGCAACGCGCTGAAGGTCTGGACCATCCTGCTGTCGATCCTGACCTTCTCGCTGTCGCTGCTCGGCACCTTCCTGGTGCGCTCGGGCGTGCTGACGTCGGTGCATGCGTTCGCGACCGATCCGTCGCGCGGCGTGTTCATTCTGCTGATCCTCTGTCTTTTCATCGGCGGCAGTCTTTTGCTGTACGCCTGGCGGGCGTCGGCGCTGAAGCAGGGCGGGCTGTTCGCGCCGATCTCGCGCGAGGGCGCGCTGGTGCTCAACAACCTCTTTCTCACCACGGCCTGCGCCACCGTCTTCATCGGAACGCTGTATCCGCTGGCGCTGGAGGTTGTGACCGGCGAGAAGATTTCGGTCGGGGCGCCGTTCTTCAACCTGACCTTCGGACCCCTGTTCGTGCCGCTGATGGTGGCCATGCCGTTCGCGCCACTGCTGGCGTGGAAGCGCGGCGATCTGGCCGGCGCGGCGCAGCGACTGATGGCCGCCGGCATTGCGGCGCTGATCGCCATCGCGGTGTTGTGGGCGTGGACCTCGGGCGGTGCCACGTTCGCTCCGCTCGCGATCGGGCTCGCCGTCTTTGTCGTCGCGGGCGCGCTGAGCGACCTTGCCGAGCGCACGGCGCTGTTCCGTGCGCCGCTGGCGACCGCCATGGCCCGCGCGCGTGGATTGCCTCGGGCGACCTGGGGCACCGCGTTCGCGCATGCCGGCGTCGGCATCGCCCTGATCGGGATTGTCTGCGAGACCACCTGGAACAGCGAGTATATCGGCTCGATGAAGCCGAACGATGTCGCCAAGGTCGCGGGCTATCAGTTGAAGCTCGACGGCGTCACGCAGCGGCAGGGGCCAAATTTTCGCGAGATGATCGCGCAGTTCACAGTAAGCCACGACGGCGAAACGCTCCAGGTGATGACGCCGTCGAAGCGCAACTTCACCACACGCAGCTCCTCGACCACCGAGGCCGCATTGCTGACCCGCGGCGCCAGCCAGCTCTATATTTCGCTCGGCGACACCAATGCCGACGGCGCCATCGCCGTGCGCATCTATCACAAGCCGCTGGTGCTCTTGATCTGGTGGGGCCCCGTCTTGATGGCATTCGGCGGCCTGCTGTCGCTCTCGGATCGCCGCCTGCGCGTTGGCGCGCCGAAGCCTGCCAAGAAGTCTGCCAAGCCCGCTCGCGCTTTGCAGCCGGCGGAGTAAGCCGTTGAGGAAGCTTCTCGCCAGCGTATTCGTCGTCGCCATGATGCTCGGATGCCCGGCCGCCTACGCGGTGCAGCCCGACGAGATCATGTCGGATCCTGCGAAGGAAGCGCGGGCGCGCGATCTGTCGCGCGAGCTGCGCTGCATGGTGTGCCAGAACCAGTCGATCGACGATTCCGATGCGCCGCTGGCGCGCGATTTGCGACTCCTGGTGCGCGAGCGGATTGCGACCGGCGACAGCGACAACCAGGTGATCGACTTTCTCGTCGCACGCTATGGCGAGTTCGTGCTGCTGAAGCCGCGCTTCACGCCGCACACGCTGCTGCTGTGGCTGCTGCCGCCGCTCGCATTGGCCGGCGGCGGACTGGCGCTCTGGTTCTACAGCCGCCGCCGCTCGAATGCCGGCACCGCGACCGATCCCTCACTGCTGCATTTGACGGAAGAGGAAGAGGCGAAGCTGGAGCGCCTTCTCGCGGCCGATGCGCCGGACAAGCAGGCTTAAGCCCCGCGCCATTGCAAGCGGGCGGGTTTCCGCTATGACTCGCCTTGTTCAAAAATAAACATAACCAGGGGTAACCGGACATGGCCTTTTCACTCTACGACGCCAGCGTGGCGAATTACCTTCAAACCCTCGGTGCCGTCAGCGGCTTCCTCGAGCGCGGTCTGGTTTATTTCCGCGAACAAAACATCGACCCGGAAACGATCGTCGAGGCGCGGCTGGCGCCGGACATGCTGCCGTTACGTTTCCAGATCATCTCTGTCGCGCAACATTCCCGCGGCGCCATCGAAGCCGTGCAGAGCGGAGAATTTCGTCCGCCCTCGTTCAAGACGCCGTACGATTATGCCGGGTTGCAGGCGCTGGTCGCGCAGACCCGCGAGGCTCTGGAGGGCTGGACGCCGGACGCCGTCAATGCGCTCGGCGGCCGCGACGTCGTCTTTCATCTCGGCGATCACAAGCTGCCCTTCACGGCCGAGGGCTTCCTGATGTCGTTCTCGCTGCCCAACTTCTATTTCCACGCCACCACCGCCTACGACATCCTGCGCACCAACGGCGTGCCGCTCGGCAAGCGCGATTTCATGGGCCGGCTGAAGATGAAGAAGTGAGCGTGGCGTTCGCTGTCTGCGGAGAAATTCGGTTTGACGCAATTCACCCCCGCAGGATGTTCCAGCCCGCCCAGGCGAGAATGCCGATATTGAGGTACATCGTGGCCGCCATGCCGAACGCCCGATAGAGCGGGTGAATCCGGTAGCCGATCCAGAATGCAAATCGGGCGGTGATGAACACGATGGTCGCTGCAGCGATGACCCTCATCTGGCTGGGCGGTAGACTGACGCTCAGAGCCAATGTGCCGATCACGAACAGCACATATTGCTGCAGCGTGTTGTCGAGCACGCGTCCGTTGATCAGCGTCGCCTGATCCTCCTTGTGCAGCGTCGGATCGATCGCTTCGCTGAGGAAGCGGTTGTTGGCGACGGTGATGGTGCCAATCATCAGCGGGATCGCGGCGAGGGCGTTGGCCTTCAGGGTATAGGCAAGCCGGCCGGCGACATCGGTCAGGGTCGAGGTATCCGCCCAGATCAGCGAGATGCCGGCGATTGCGGCCACCATGGTCAGCGCGCCGCTGGCGGCGCCGATCGCAACGGTTTTCTGTTCATGGGTCATGGGGCGTCTCCACTATCGATGGCCGGACGAAACCGGACCGGCGTGAGCCGCAGCGCCGTTCGGCATCCGGGCCGAGATCGCGGCAGCCATCTGCAGCACGACGAACAGGCCATGCAATGCCGTCGTGACGTAACCGACCAGCAGCATGTCGGACACAATGAAGAGCTGCCAGAATACCAGGTTGGCGGTCCCCAGCAGGACATGAATGGCCGCAGCGGCGAGGTGCCAGCCGCGCGCTGGTTGAGCGCGCCACATCAGGATGCCCAGGATGAAGGCCAGCCCGTGCGCCTCGATGAAGCCAAGTCCGGCATAGGGCGCGTCGGCCACCAAACGCGCGACCGGCCCAAGGCCGAAGAAGATTCCGCGCACGTCGCTTGCAAAGCCGCCCGCGGACGCTGCCAGGAGAAACGTTGCATTGGCGCGCAGGAGGACGTGTCGGATGGCGATGGTCATTGGAGACCTCCATGGTGACGGTGCATATGAAGATGAAGACCGGAGGTGAACCGGCAGAGGGAACACCGACTTTCCGTCAATGTGTGCAGCGCGAGTCACAGCAGCACCACGCCTTGAATCAGATAGATGGTGGACACCGCGCCGATCACGTACCGCGACCAGGCGCGGAATTGCGTTTCGCTGATGACCTCCAGCACGAACCGCGAGAGGTGCGTCCCCACGACCGCAAGCGGGATCGCCACGACGATGGCGATCAGCGACAGGGCCTCGCCGCCGGCGAGCAGGTGACCGAAATAGGCGGCCTTCAGAAAGTGCCCGATCACTTGCACGGCGGCCTTGGTGGCGACCAGTTGCCGGCTGTTGAGCTGCGAGCGCACGAAGAACACGTCCAGGATAGGGCCGGAGACGCCGGCCAGAAGCTGCAGCAGGGTGCACAGGACGCCGCAGCCATGAGCGTGGCTGGGCCTTTCAATGTCGGGTGTGAGCCGGCCAGGAAGCAGGAGCCCCAACAGAGGGCTCACGCCAACGATAATTAGGGCTATTGCCTTGCTCGCCACGAGCGCCATGACGCCGACCGCAGCCGCTGCGACCACTGCGCCGCCGGCGTAATGGGCCACGATCCGCCAATCGATATGTGAGCGCCACTGCCAGGCGCGCCAGCCGTTCGAGGCTATCTGCACGAGGCCGTGCAGAACCATGGCCGGCGCCAGAGGCATGAAAGCTAGCAGAATTCCTATCAGGATCATGCCTCCGGCCATCCCGAAGATGCCCGAGATGAAGGAGGTCGACACAATGGCGGCGGCAAAACCGGCTGCGATCGGGAGGCTGAGCATGGGCGTGGTCCGGTTGAATCCGATGCCGCTCCATGCGCGTTTGACAGCCGTTTCGCAAACGCGTTTAGTTCGGCCATAGACCAAGGAAAAGTTAGTCTGACAGGGCTATCCCATGCGCCGCCTGCCTTCGCTGAATGGTCTGCGCGCCTTCGAGGCCGCGGCGCGCCATGGCAGCTTCGTCGGTGCGAGCCAGGAGCTGAACGTCACCCAGGCCGCGATCAGCCGCATGGTGCGGCTGCTCGAGGCGCGGCTCGGCCTTGAGCTGTTCGAGCGGCTCCCGAACGGGCTTGCGCTCACCGCGCAAGCCAAGGCGCTGCAGCCGAGTCTTACGGCGGCGTTCGATTCGATCGCTTCCAGCGTCGAGCAGGTCGTGGCGATGCGGACCACGCCGGTTTTAACGATCGGCGTCGGGCCTTCCTTCGCGATGCGCTGGATGATCCCGCGCCTTGCGAGCTTTTACGACGCGCATCCCGAGATCGAGGTGCGGCTCGCGACCGGCGGCGCGATCAATCCCTTCAAGGACGACTGGACCTGCGGCATCCTGCTCGGCAATGGCGATTGGCCCGGACTAGCAGCCGAGCCGTTGTTTTCGGCCGACCTGTTTCCCGTATGCACCGCCGCGATTGCGCAGCGGCTTGGCAAGCCGTCGGATCTGGCCAACGAGAGCTTGCTGCAGGTCGTGCATTCGCCGGAGGACTGGCCGTTATGGTTCGCTGCAGCCGGTGTGAAACTGCGCCGCAAGGGGCTCGGCCCAAGCTTTGCCAATTACGGAATGGCCCTGCAGGCCGCGCTGGATGGCGTCGGGGTTGCGATCGGGTTGCGTCCCTATGTGGAAGACGACCTCGCGATGCGGCGCCTGGTTGCGCCATTTCTCATTTCAGTTCCCAAGGGGCGGGCTTGGTATCTCGTTTACCGTCCGTTTCGTGAAACCGATCCGGGCCTGATTACCTTTCGCGACTGGTTGCGGAGAAACTTCCAGGCGTCGTC
This sequence comes from Bradyrhizobium sp. SRL28, assembly GCF_018596315.1. GTDB lineage: Bacteria > Pseudomonadota > Alphaproteobacteria > Rhizobiales > Xanthobacteraceae > Bradyrhizobium. The sequence continues at coordinate 20,261 of NZ_JAHEAG010000002.1, forward strand.
TTAACCGGCTGATTTGCCTGCGCTATTCTGACGCATCCCTAGGCTCCCGCATTACAAAAGTTTAATTCCCTAGCCAGCGCACGGTAAGGCGGCAAACCCCATCTTCCGTCTTGTCAGGTGCCCAGCCCCGCACCGTCGAAATCAGGTTCTCTGGAGATTTTAGAAACATGACCGAACGCCCCGTCGATCTTTCCCAGCTTCCGTCTCACGGCGCGCCACGCCGTTCGCTGTTCTCCGCGCGCAAATTCGCGCTGATGGCTTCCGTCGTCGCCGGCCTCGGCGCCGCCGTCTATGGATTCTCGCCGCAGCAGGGCCCGGTCGATGTCTTCACCAGCGCGGCCCATGCGCAGGTCAACACCGAAGTCCGCAAGGTCGAGCGGCCGATCGGTTTCGCCGACATCGTCGAGCGCGTGAAGCCGTCGGTGATCTCGGTCAAGATCAATATCGCCGAGAAGACCGCGAAGGGTGACGACAGCGCCAACAAGGACGACGACTCGCCGTTCCAGCCGGGTTCGCCGATGGAGCGTTTCTTCCGCCGCTTCGGCGGTCCGGATGGCTTGCCGCCGGGCCTGCGCGGCGGACCGCGTAGCGGCCGTGGCCCGGTGACGGGTCAGGGGTCGGGCTTCTTCATCTCGGCTGACGGTTTTGCCGTGACCAACAACCACGTGGTCGACGGCGCCGACAAGGTCGAGATCACGATGGACGACGGCAAGACCTACACCGCGAAGGTAATCGGCACCGATCCGCGCACCGATCTCGCGCTGATCAAGGTCGAGGGCCGCAAGGATTTCCCGTTCGCCAAGCTGTCCGATAGCAAGCCGCGAATCGGCGACTGGGTGCTCGCGGTCGGCAACCCGTTCGGCCTCGGCGGCACCGTGACCGCCGGCATCGTCTCGGCCTCCGGCCGCGACATCGGCAACGGCCCGTATGACGACTTCATCCAGATCGACGCGCCCGTGAACAAGGGCAACTCCGGCGGTCCGGCGTTCGACACCAATGGCGAAGTGATGGGCGTCAACACCGCGATCTATTCGCCGTCCGGCGGCAGCGTCGGCATCGCGTTCTCGATTCCCGCTTCGACGGTCAAGAGCGTGATCGCCCAGCTCAAGGACAAGGGCTCGGTCAGCCGTGGCTGGATCGGCGTCCAGATCCAGCCGGTGACGTCAGACATCGCCGACAGCCTCGGCATGAAGAAAGCGGAAGGCGCGCTGGTCGCGGAACCGCAGGCCAATGGCCCGGCAGCGAAGGCCGGCATCCAGTCGGGTGACGTCATCACCGCGGTCAATGGCGAGCCGGTCAAGGATGCCAAGGAGCTCGCCCGCACCATCGGCGGTCTCGCGCCGGGCAACGCGGTCAAGCTCAACGTTCTGCAAAAGGGCCAGGACAAGGTCATCAACCTCACACTCGGCCAGTTGCCGAACACGATCGAGGCCAAGGCCGACACCGACAAGGAAGACAAGGGTGGTTTGAGCAAGGGAACCGGCGTGCCGAAACTCGGCCTCACGGTTGCCCCCGCCAACAGCGTGGCCGGCGCCGGCAGGGAAGGCGTCGTGGTCACCGAGGTCGACCCAAAGAGCGCGGCGGCCGAACGCGGCTTCAAGGAAGGCGACGTCATTCTTGAGGTTGCCGGCAAGAGCGTCGCCAGCGCCGGCGAGGTGCGTGAGGCGATCGACGCCGCCCGCACCGAGAACAAGAACAGCGTTCTCATGCGCGTGAAGAGCGGCGGTTCGTCGCGCTTCGTCGCGGTGCCGCTGGCGAAGGGATAAACGAGGACTAGATATCAGATGGAGGGTTTCGCCGGCATTCGTCGCCCCCGCCGACGTCTCCTTCCGGGGAGCGGGTCCAAAACTCGCTCCCTCAGGCAACCTTCCTGCGGAATACGCCCCCCTCCGTCGGAAGGTCCTAGGGGCGGTGAGGTCCCCCAGCTTCACCGCCCGCTTTTTTCACTTGGGAGCATGATCCGGAAAAGTGGAAACCGGTTTTCCGAAAAGATCATGCTCGGACAAGAAGATAGAATGGGATGATTTTTCGAAGGAAAGTCATCCCATTCTTTTGAAGTTGGCCGGTCGCCTTGCATGTGCAGGGCGGCCGCGCCATGGTGAGAGAAAGCATGCACCCCGTGACCGCAACTGCCCCGCAAATGCGCCTGCTGATCATCGAAGACGACCGCGAGTCCGCCGACTATCTGGTCAAGGCGTTCCGTGAAGTCGGCCATGTCGCCGATCTCGCCAGCGATGGCGAGGAGGGCCTGTCGATGGCCGACGGCGGCGATTACGACGTGCTCGTGGTGGATCGCATGCTGCCCAAGCGCGACGGCCTGTCGGTGATCGGCGCGCTGCGCGAGAAGGGCAATCACACGCCGGTCCTGATCCTCTCCGCGCTCGGCCAGGTCGACGACCGCATCAAGGGTCTGCGCGCCGGCGGCGACGATTATCTGCCAAAGCCCTATTCGTTTGCCGAATTGCAGGCGCGCGTCGAGGTGCTGTCGCGCCGCAATGTCGGGCCTGCCGAAGAGACCACCTACCGCGTCGGCGATCTCGAACTCGACCGCCTTTCTCACCGGGTCGCCCGCGGCAAGGACGAGCTGACGTTGCAGCCGCGCGAGTTTCGCCTGCTCGAATATTTGATGAAGCATGCGGGCCAGGTGGTGACGCGCACCATGCTTCTGGAAAACGTCTGGGATTATCATTTCGATCCGCAGACCAACGTCATCGATGTGCATATTTCGCGGCTGCGCTCCAAGATCGACAAGGGTTTTGAGCGGCCCTTGCTGCACACGATCCGTGGCGCCGGATACATGATCCGTGACGGCCTTCGGTAAACTGATCCGCACCACGGCGTTCCGGCTGACGCTGGTCTATCTGTTTTTGTTCGCGCTGTTTGCGGCGTCGCTGCTTGGCTATTTCGCCTGGAATACGCGACGGCTGATCAACGAGCAGATCACCGCCACGGTGAACGCCGAAACCACCGAGATCGTCGACATCTACACGCGCCGCGGCCTGGTCGGCCTCGTGCGTGCGATCGAATATCGGGCGCTGCGGCCGGGCGCCAATCTCTATCTCGTCACCACGCCTGAGGGGAAAGCGATCGGCGGCAATGTCGGCGCGCTGGCGCCGGGCGTGATGGCCTCGATCGGCTGGTCGGAAACCGGCTATCGCCGGCTCGACGAGCAGGACACGGCGGATCATCGCGCGCTGGTGCGCGTCACCGAACTCACCAACGGTTTTCGCCTGCTGGTCGGCCGAGACCTCGAAGAGCGCCGCCGGCTGTTCGGCATCGTCGCCAACGCCGCGCAATGGTCGCTGCTGGTCGTCATCGTGCTCGGCATCGGCGGCGGCATCTTCGTGGCGCGGCGGGTGCTGCAGCGGATCGACGCCATGACCGGCACCACCAGGCGCATCATGGCCGGCGACCTTTCCGGGCGCCTGCCGGTCGGGCGCAGCGGCGACGAGCTCGATCGCCTCGCGGAAAACCTCAACGCCATGCTGGAGCGCATCGAGGCGCTGATGACGGGGCTGAAGGAAGTCTCCGACAACATCGCCCATGATTTGAAGACACCGCTGACGCGCATGCGCAACCGCGCCGAGGAGGCGCTGGCGAGTTCCGGCAGCGAGGCCGAATACCGCGCTGCGCTGGAGCGGACCATCGAGGAATCCGACGGCCTGATCCGCACCTTCAACGCGCTGTTGATGATCGCGCGCGCCGAGTCCGGGCAGGCGCGCGGCAACATGGATGATTTCGACGCGGCCGACGTCGCCAAGGGCATCCAGGAATTGTATGAACCGCTGGCCGAAGACGACGGCATGACCCTGCGCGTCAGGGCCGCGACCGCGCGACTGCATGGCAACCGCGAACTGATCAGCCAGGCGCTAGCCAATCTGGTCGAGAACGCCATCAAATACGGCAAGCCGTCGCCGGTGGTACAGCCGCTGGATCCCGTCGCTGCCGCGCGCACCCGGGAGATCTTGATCGAGGCGCGGCGCGAGAACGACCATGTGCTGCTCAGCGTCACCGATCATGGGCCCGGCATTCCCGAAGGGGATCGCAAGCACGCGGTCGAGCGGTTCGTGCGGCTGGAAGCGAGCCGGACGCTGCCGGGTTCCGGCCTCGGCCTCAGCCTGGCATCCGCGGTGGCGACCTTGCACGGTGGTGAGCTCAGGCTCAGCGATTCGCATCCTGGCCTGACCGCGACGCTGGTCATCCCGGCGCTATCCGCCGCGGGTGACAGGCTTGCGGCCCAAACGCCGGATGTGCCACAGAAGGTGGCATGAATTCCTCCGCCTTGGCCGCGCGGTTCGTGAGCGGGCCGTATGTTACCGCCAGCAGCAATGCCGAACAACACCTGGGAGACTGGCTCGCCGAACTGGAGCCGGAGCAGGCGGCTGAGATCGGCGCATGGCTGGATCGTCCGCCCGCCAGGGCCATCCTGCTCGGTATTGCCGAGTTCTCGCCGTACCTGTTCGACCTGATCCGCGCCGATGCCGCGCGGCTGATCCGCCTCCTGGCATGCGACCCGGAACAGCATCTCACCGCGCTGACCGAGAAAACCTCGCGCGACGTGCTCGCCGCCGCGGGCGAGGCAGACGTCATGCATCTGCTTCGCCGCATGAAGTCCGAGGCCGCGTTGTTGATCGCACTGTGCGACATCGGCGGGGTCTGGCCGGTGATGCGGGTGACGGCGGAGCTGACCGACCTGGCGGTAACCTCCGTGCAGACCGCCTTGCGCTTCCTGCTGCGCCAGGAGGTCGCGCGCGGCCGCATGACCGCCTTCAATCATGACCGGCCGGAGGAGGGCTCCGGCCTGATCGTGCTCGCGATGGGCAAGATGGGCGCGGGCGAGCTGAACTATTCCAGCGACATCGACCTGATTGTGTTTTTCGATCCTGCCGCCACCTCGCTGTCGCAGGACATCGAGCCGGCGCCGTTTTTCGTTCGGGTGACGCAGGCGCTGGCCCGCCTGCTGCAGCAACGCTCCGGCGACGGCTATGTGTTCCGCGTCGATCTGCGCCTGCGGCCCGATCCGGCGTCGACGCAGGTCGCGATTTCGACCGAGGCGGCGCTGCATTATTACGAGCGGGAGGGGCGGACCTGGGAGCGCGCCGCGATGATCAAGGCGCGCGTCTGCGCCGGCGACGCCAGGGCCGGCGAGGCGCTGATCGCGGAACTTGCGCCGTTCGTCTGGCGCAAGCATCTGGATTTTGCAGCACTCGCCGACGTCCATGACATGAAGCGGCAGATGCAGACCTATCGCGGCCAGAGCGAGATTTCGGTCGAAGGCCATAACGTCAAGGTCGGCCGCGGCGGCATCCGCGAGATCGAGTTTTTCGCGCAGACGCAACAGCTCATTGCCGGCGGCCGCCACCCGCAATTGCGGGTGCGCCCCACGCTGCATGCGTTGCAGGTGCTGGCCACCAGCAACTGGATCACCTTTCAGGCTTTTGACGAATTGACGGCGGCCTATGAGTTCCTGCGCCGCGTCGAGCACCGGCTGCAGATGATCGCGGACGAGCAGACCCATGCGGTGCCCGAAGATGCCGAGGCCGTGGAGCGCTTTGCGAACTTCTTCGGCTATGAGAGCCGGGCAACCTTCGCGAAGGATCTGCTCGGCCATCTCAACATCGTGCAGGGACATTACGGCAAGCTGTTCGAGGGCGATCCGACCGGCACGGTGCAGCTGCCGCAGGTCAACTATGCCGCCGGGCCAGAGGATGCGCGCCTGCTCGATCATCTGGCGACGCTCGGCTTCAAGAAGCCGGTCGCGGTGGCCGGAACGCTGCAGCTCTGGATGCAGGGCAATTACCGCGCGCTTCGCAACGAAGCGACCAAGGCCGCCTTCATCGAATTCGTGCCCGGCCTGATCGACGGGCTGGCGCATGCCGAAGATCCCGATGACGCCGTGACCGCGTTCGATCGCTTTCTCGGCGCCTTGCAGCGCGGCGGCCGGCTCATCTCTCTCTTGAGAGAGAACCGCGACCTGGTTGCGCTGGTGGCCTTGATCCTCGGCGCGGCGCCGCGGCTCGGCGACACGCTGGCGCGCCAGCCGCAGATCATGGACGGCCTGATCGATCCCCGTTTCTTCGGCGCGATGCCCGACCGGAAGGAATTGTCGGCGCGGCTGGCGACGACGCTGAAGGACGCCGACTCCTACGAAGATTTCCTCGACCGGCTGCGGCTGTTCGGCCAGGAAAGCCTGTTCCTGATCGGCACGCGTATCCTGTCCGGCACGGTGTCCGCGCAGCAGGCCAGCGTCGCCTTTGCCGACGTCGCCGAGGGCATCGTGCACACCGTGCACGGTCTGGTCAGGGATCAGTTCGCCACGCAATACGGTCGCATCAAGGGGCAGGAGACCGCGATCCTCGCGATGGGCCGGCTCGGCAGCCGCGAGATGACGGCATCCTCCGACCTTGATCTGATCCTGCTGTATGATTTCGACGCGGATAATCCCGATTCCGACGGCGAACGATCGCTGCACGGCGCGCAGTATTTCGCGCGGCTGACCCAGCGGCTGATCTCGGCGTTCACCACGCGGACCAATTATGGCGTGCTCTATGACGTCGATATGCGGCTGCGCCCGTCGGGCCGCGCGGGGCCGCTGGCGTCGCGGATCGATTCCTTTGCCGACTACCAGGAACGCGAAGCCTGGACCTGGGAGCACATGGCGCTGACGAGGGCCCGGGTGATCTCAGCTTCACCGGCGTTCCGCGAGAAGATCGAAGCCATCATTCGCAGCGTGCTGACGCGGCCGCGCGACGCGGCCTCCACCGCGGGCGACGTCGCCGACATGCGGCGGGCCATTGCGCAGGAGAAGGGCGAGGACGACATCTGGAACCTCAAGCTCGCCGCCGGCGGGCTCGTCGATATCGATTTCATCGCCCAGTATCTGCAGCTCGTGCACGCCTCGGAGAAACCCGAGATCCTCAGCGTCTCCACGCTGCAGGTGCTCGACAACGCCGCGCGCCTCGGCGTGCTGCCGCAGTCCGACGCCGAGATCTTGCGCTCGGCGGCGCGGCTCTATCACGACCTGACGCAGATCATCAGGCTCTGCGTCACCGGCAAGTTCAACCCGGAAACCTCGGGCGATAATCTCCTGCACGTGATGGCGCGCGCCGGCGATACGCCTGACTTCTCGGCGCTGGAAGCGAGGGTGCGCGAGACGCAAGGCGAGGTGCGACGGGTGTTCCTGGCGTTGGTGGGGGGCGGGTAGGGCTTGAGTTCGTAGGATGGGTGGAGCGAAGCGATACCCATCAACTCCCGTAGCCCGGATGGAGCGAAGCGCAATCCGGGGGCAGTCTGGCCGCTTGCAAGATCCCCGGGTTTCGCTTCGCTCCACCCGGGCTACAGGATGCTTCGAAAGCGACTACAAGGCCCGTGCCGCGTTGCCCTTGAACAGGATCGGGCCGGTCGGTCGTCCGATGGGAGAGCCGCCCTCAGGCTCCAGCGTGATCTCGAACAGCTGGTTTTGCACGGTTTCCGGCAACGACTCCAAATTCAGCTGCAGCGTGCGCGACTGACCGGTGAGGCCGATCGATTTCGGGCCAACGGCGCGATCCCACAGCGTCCAGACCTGCAGCGTACGGCCGGCAGGAACCTCGATCGGGCGTAACGGAATGAGCTCGACGCGGCCATTCGAAAATGCGTTGACGATGGCTCCGGCCTCTTTGGTCGTGTCGTTCACCAGCACGGCGACGTAGACGGGTTTGCTCTGCGCCAGCGCAATCAGGTCGTTGCGAAGGTGACGCGACGTTGTCAACGCGCCGATCATGATCACCGCAAACAGCATCGCGGCGAGAGTGCCGCCGATACCGAGACCGCGCCAGAACCGGATGTTGTCCCACAATGTGGCGCCACGCAGTGCGGCGCGTGCGGAGGGCAGGGCGTCGATCGGCGCGATTCTGGTTGCATCCGCAACGCGCTGCCAAAGCTCCGGGCTCGGTGGGGCTTCCTCGGCCGTGAGATCGAGGTCCGCAAGCCGATCCCGCCACGCGCTGACGGCCTGAGCAAACGATTGGTCGGTCGCGATGCGCTGTTCGGCGGCGGCCTGCTCCGCACCATCCAGGAGGCCCATCACGTAATCGGCGGCCATGGCGTTATCGGCGTCGTGCGGGCTCATCCCATGCACTCCTGCAACGCAAAGAGGCTGCGCCGTACCCAGCTCTTGACCGTGCCGAGCGGAACCTTGAGCCGTCCTGCCAATTCGCCGTGGCTCATGCCGTGAACATAGGCCAGCACCACCACGTCGCGGCGGGGGCGGTCGATCTGCTCGAGACACCGGCGCAGCGCGCTGGTCTCCGGCATCCGCGACAGGGTGGCCTCGCAGTCGACATCCTGGACGCTTTCGTCTGATGCTTCATAGCGGTGCTCATCGCGATGAATGCTTAGCGCGCGGTTGCGCACCACCGCATAGAGCCAGCCGCGCGCGCTGCCGCGGCGCGGATCGAAGCCGGCCGCGCCGCGCCAGATCCGGATAAAGGCGTCGTGCACCGCCTCTTCCGCAAGGTCCTGCCGGAACAGGATGCGGCGCGCGATGCCGACCATGCGCGGCGCCTCGCTGTCGTAGATCACGCGCAATGCGGTGCGGTCGCCGGCCGCGCAGCGCGCCAGAGCCGCGGCAAGCTGCGCCTCGCGCTCCTGATCGCGCAGGTCGGGAGCCTGCAGGCTCGCGGTGATGGTGCCATTTCCGGTCATGTCTATGCCTTTGCATAGCTGTTCTACCTTGAGATGCGGCATTTGGATGCATGTGCCGAAAATTATTTTTGGTGTGCTGCATCCGTTTCGCCGCGCCGCCGGTACCCGCTGTGTTGGTCCCGAGAGGATCATTCGAACAGAGGGAGCTTTACGATGAATTTTCGCTCAATTTTCGCCGCTTCGGCCGCACTATTGCTGTCATCCGCAGCCGCAAATGCCGCGCAGGTCGCGGCCCTGATCGGCGGCGACACCATCGCGATGGTCGATACCGCACAGAAGAAGGCGACCGGCTCCGTCAAGGTCACCGGCATTTCCGGCGCGCTGGTCGGCATCGACGTCCGTCCGGCCGACGGCGTGCTCTATGGATTGGTCGACGATGGCAGCATTGTGACCATCGCGACGGACGGCAAGGCCACGGTGAAGTCGAAGCTCGACACCATGCTTGCCAAGGGCGTGGCCGCGACGGTCGATTTCAACCCGGTGGCGGACCGCCTGCGCGTGATGGGCGCGGACGGGATGAACCTGCGTGCCAATGTCGATGACGGCAAGGTGACCAAGGACGGCGACCATAAATATGCCGACAGCGACATGCACAAGGGCGAGAAGCCGAACATCGTCGCCGGCGCCTACACCAATTCGGTGAAGGGCGCCAAGGAGACGGCCTTGTTCAACATCGATGCGACCATCGGTGGATTGATCAAGCAGGCCCCGCCGAATGACGGCGTGCTCGGCGCGATCGGCAAACTCGGAATCAAGGCGAATAGCATCGCATTCGACATCTGGTCCGATGGCGCCGGCAAGAACGAAGCCTGGCTGATGGCGGACGGGACGCTCTACAGCATCGACCTTGCCACCGGAAAGGCGACCGAGGCCGCAAAGATCGCCGGCGTCAGCGGCACGGTCAAGGACATCGCCATCATGGGAATGTAGGAAATTCCTGAAGCACGAAGAACGTAGTTTGGCGCGAAGCCGCTCACTTCTCCCTCGCCCCGCTCTAGCGGGGAGAGGGTTGGGGTGAGGGGCGCTTCCCGCGAAGCCGGTGCCAGGGTGCGTACTCAAAAATCGAGATTGGTCGTTGCGGTTTGGTCGATGTCCGCAATACCCCAATAGCGACCAAATTCCGAAACGCAGCGAAATGACGCGATGTGCCAATAGCGGTCGCACCAGTCACGATCGACCTTGCGCGTCCCACAGACGTTCCAACAGCACATCAACAGAGTAGTCCCAGTCACAACCAAGAATCGCAACAAAATAATGATCGATCCAACAGGCGACCGACCTGGCGTCTTCAAGTGCCAGCATTCCATTGATGTATTTGTTCGGCTCCCATTCCTCCAACGCGAATGATCCCAATTCACCGAGACGGGACTCAGGGGCCTCATTGTGGGGATAGGCCGCGTTTATTGTGCCTGCGGTGAATTGAACCCACCTATTTGGATCGGAAGAAATCTCGAATGTCGCGCACCAAGAGGGGCCGCCGGCGAGTACCTCTCTCACGCCGGGCGCGATCTCAGCTATCTGGTCACTGCCCACGAACGCTCCTGTCGCACAGCTCGATTAAACAGCGAGCGATGCTTGCTCTCCGCAAGAATGAAACATGCAAAAACGGCTTCACATAGGCACCGGGGATGGATACAGCAAAGGAGGCTAGGTCTGCTAGGGGTCTATCGCGATAGGGGCGAGCGAGCAGCAAGCCCGGCCACGTCCGCTATGCCCGGAAAGCAGAAGTAAATTCAGAGCATTATCAGCACTGCCACGGACCGTTGCGGGTTGATGGTGTCGCCGTGGGCGTGATTAAAGCTCCAAGCTGGAATCTCGAATCATGGGCTACGAACTCAGTGACTATGAATGGACCGCGATCAAATCAACGCCGCTGAATAAGCTGCGCGGCGTTCGGTGGGTGAAAGCGCGTCGCGTGCTCAATGGCACCTTTGGCTTCTGGTTCTGATGCACCGTGGCACGATCTGCTGGAGAACTATGGGATCGCTGCCTACGCCTTCTTCAGCGTCTCGAGGGCGTCGCGGACATTGGGATCGAGCCCGGTGCCGCCGCTGTCCAGATGGGCAAAGATGGCCTTGCGCATCCGTGGGTCCCAGAACTTCTTGATGTGATCGGCGATCCCGGGCACCGCCTTGTCATGGCCCTGGCTCTGAAAGAATTTTCCAATTTGATTGGCCATGTAGATCAGCCGATCAGGCGACATGGGTAGCCTCCGCAACGCCAGCATCTTGTGTGAGCGCAATCCGCTCCGGATGCGTGAAGATTTCAAATCCGTCTGACCGGGCAATGGCGGCGAGCGTGATGCCGGAAGCGTCCGCGGTCCGCACCGCCAGCGCCGTTGGCGCCGACACCGCCACCATCAGCGGCGCGCCGATCGCCGCGGTCTTCTGCACCATCTCGACCGAGACGCGGCTGGTCAGCAGCACCATGCCGTCGGCGGCCTCAACTTGCTCCTGCGCCAGCGCGCCGGCCAGCTTGTCGAGCGCGTTATGACGGCCGACGTCCTCGCGCAGAGCGACGATGCCGCGTGCCGGCGTCCAGAACGCGGCGGCATGCACCGCGCGTGTCACGATGTTGATGGCTTGCAGGGCGTTGATGCTTGCCATCGCCGCCATGATCTCTGATGGCGCGAAGGTGCGCCCCTTCGGCACGATCACGGCGGGGCGGACGGCTTCCGCGATCGACTCGACGCCGCAAATCCCGCAGCCGGTAGGACCTGCGATATGCCGCCGCCGCTCATTGACGAGTTCGGCGCTGGAGGGTTTTAGCCACATCCGAAGCTCGATGCCGTCGTCGAGCGGGACAATATCGAGAGTTTCGATCTCGCCGGACGAATGCACGATGCCTTCGCTCAGGCTGAAGCCGATGGCGAAATCGGTGAGATCGCAGGGCGTGCCCATCATCACCGCATAGGTGCCGCCATTATAGGTCAGTGCCAATGCGGTCTCTTCCGGAATCTGGCGCGTGCCGGAGCTGGCGCGGCCATCGCGCCAGACCCGCCGATCGGCAGCAAAGACCGGGTCGTGCATGCTCACTCCGCAGCTTCCGCCGGCGCAATCCGGCGCGAATGACGAGCCTGCTCGTCATAAGACTTCTGCCAGTCACTTGGACCATTGGACGGCGAAATCTGCACCGCCGTGACCTTGTATTCCGGGCAATTGGTGGCCCAGTCCGAATACTCCGTCGTGATGACGTTGGCCTGCGTGTCCGGATGGTGGAACGTGGTGTAGACCACGCCCGGCGCCACGCGATCGGTGATCTCCGCGCGCAGCGTGGTTTCACCGGCGCGGCTCGCCAACCGCACCCAGTCGCCGTCGCGCACGCCGCGCTGCTCGGCGTCGTGGGGGTGGATTTCGAGCCGGTCTTCGGCATGCCAGACGACGTTCTCGGTGCGGCGGGTCTGTGCGCCGACATTGTACTGGCTGAGGATGCGCCCCGTCGTCAGCAGCAGCGGGAATCGTGGTCCGGTGCGTTCGTCGGTCGGGATATACTCGGTGACCACGAACTTACCCTTGCCGCGTACAAAACCGTCGATATGCATCACCGGCGTGCCTTCCGGCGCCTTCTCGTTGCAGGGCCACTGCACCGAGCCGAGCTCGTCGAGCTTGGCGTAGGAGACGCCGGCAAAGGTCGGCGTCAGCGCCGCGATCTCGTCCATGATCTCGGAAGGGTGGTTGTAGCGCATGTCAAAGCCCATCGCCTTGGCAAGGCCGATGGTGACCTCCCAGTCGGCGAGGCCGTTACGCGGCGTCATCGCCTTGCGGACGCGTTGGATGCGCCGTTCGGCGTTGGTGAAGGTGCCGTCCTTCTCCAGGAAGGTCGATCCTGGCAGGAACACATGCGCATAGTTCGCGGTTTCGTTGAGGAACAGGTCGTGTACGATGACGCATTCCATCGACGACAGCGCCGCCACCACATGCTTGGTGTTGGGATCGGACTGCAGGATGTCCTCGCCCTGCACATAGATGCCCATGAAGGTGCCTTCGATCGCGGCGTCGAACATGTTGGGAATGCGCAGGCCCGGCTCGGGATTGAGCTTGACGTTCCACATCGCCTCGAACTGGTCGCGCACGGCGTCGCCCGAGATGTGGCGGTAGCCGGGCAGCTCATGCGGGAACGAGCCCATGTCGCAGGAGCCTTGAACGTTATTTTGGCCGCGCAGCGGGTTCACGCCAACGCCGGGCCGGCCGATATTGCCGGTCGCCATCGCGAGGTTGGCGATCGCGATCACCGTGGTCGAGCCCTGGCTGTGCTCGGTGACGCCGAGGCCGTAATAGATCGCGCCGTTGCCGCCGGTGGCGAACTGGCGTGCGGCTTCGCGCAGCACTTTCGGATCGACGCCGGTCATGATCGCGGTTGCTTCCGGGCTGTTCTTCGGCAGCGCCACGAAGGTGGCCCATTCCTCGAACTCGCTCCAGTCGCAGCGCTCGCGCACGAAGGCTTCGTCGACGAGGCCCTCGGTGACGATGACATGCGCCAGCGCCGTGAGCACGGCGACGTTGGTGCCGGGCATCAACGGCAGATGCAGTGCTTTCATATGCGGCCCTTCCACCATTTCGGTGCGCCGCGGATCTAGCACGATCAGCTTGGCGCCCTGGCGCAACCGCTTCTTCAGCCGCGAGGCGAATACGGGATGGGCGGAGGCCGGATTGGCGCCGATCACCATGACCACGTCTGTATGCTCGACCGAGTCGAAATCCTGCGTGCCGGCCGAAGTGCCGAAGGTGGTCGACAGGCCGTAGCCGGTCGGCGAATGGCAGACGCGGGCGCAGGTGTCGACATTGTTGTTGCCAAACCCGCCGCGGATCAGCTTCTGCACCAGATAGGTTTCTTCATTGGTGCAGCGGGAAGAGGTGATGCCGCCGACGGCGTCGCGGCCATACTTTTGCTGAATGCCCTTGAACTTCGCCGCGGCAAAATTGAACGCTTCATCCCATGACACTTCGCGCCAGGGATCGGCGATGTCCTCGCGGATCATCGGCTTGAGGATGCGTTCCTTGTGGGTGGTGTAGCCCCAGGCGAAGCGGCCCTTGACGCAGGAATGGCCGCGATTGGCCTTGCCATCCTTGTAGGGCACCATGCGCACGACTTCCTCGCCGCGCATTTCCGCCTTGAAGGTGCAGCCGACGCCGCAATAGGCGCAGGTCGTGACGAGGGAATGCTCGGGCTGGCCGATCTCGATGACGGATTTTTCCGTCAGCGTCGCGGTCGGGCAGGCCTGCACGCAGGCGCCGCAGGACACGCATTCGGAGCCGAGAAAACTTTCGCTCATGCCGGGCGAGACGCGGCTGTCGAAGCCGCGGCCCGAGATCGTCAGCGCGAACGTGCCTTGCACTTCCTCGCAGGCGCGGACGCAGCGCGAGCAGACGATGCATTTCGAGGGATCGTAGGTGAAGTACGGGTTGGACTCGTCCTTCGGCATCCAGTTGTCGTTGGTGCAGCCCTCTGACTTGGCGAACACATGGTTCTCGCCCTCGTAGCCATAGCGCACGTCGCGCAAGCCGACCGCGCCGGCCATGTCCTGCAATTCGCAATCGCCGTTGGCGGCGCAGGTCAGGCAGTCCAGCGGGTGGTCGGAGATGTGCAGCTCCATCACGCCCTTGCGCAGCTTCTTCAGCCGCTCGGTCTGGGTGTGCACGACAAGGCCGTTCATGGCGGGCGTGGTGCAGGAGGCCGGCGTTCCGGCGCGGCCCTCGATCTCGATCAGGCAGAGGCGGCAGGAGCCGAACGCGTCGACCATGTCGGTCGCGCACAATTTCGGGATTTGCGTGCCGGCTTCCATGGCCGCGCGCATGATGGAGGTGCCCTCGGGCACGGTGACGCTGTTGCCGTCGATGGTGAGCGTCACCATCGTTTCGGATTTCGAGCGGGGCGTGCCGAAGTCGATTTCCTCGATCAAGGACATTGTCAGTCTCCTATTCCGCCGCCTGCAGGGTGGCCGGCGCCGGGCCAAAATCTTCCCGGAAATGTTTCAATGCGCTGAGCACCGGGTAGGGCGTGAAGCCGCCGAGCGCGCACAGCGAGCCGAATTTCATGGTGTTGCAGAGGTCTTCGACCACGGCGAGGTTTTCGGATGTGCGCTCGCCGCGAATGATCTTGTCGATGGTCTCGACGCCACGCGTCGAGCCGATCCGGCACGGCGTGCACTTGCCGCAGGATTCGACGGCGCAGAATTCCATCGCGAACCGCGCTTGTTTCGCCATGTCGACGCTGTCGTCGAACACCACGATGCCGCCATGGCCGATCAGCCCGTCGCGCGCGGCGAACGCTTCATAGTCGAACGGCGTATCGAACAGAGAGCGGGGGAAATACGCGCCGAGCGGTCCACCGACCTGCACGGCGCGCACTGGGCGGCCACTCGCGGTGCCGCCGCCGACGTCGTCGATCAGTTCTCCGAGCGTGATGCCGAAAGCGACCTCGAACAGTCCGCCGTGCTTGATGTTGCCCGCAAGCTGGATCGGCATGGTGCCGCGCGAGCGGCCCATACCGCAATCCGCATAGGCCTTCGCGCCGTTATCGAGGATGAAGGGGATTGCCGCGAACGACAGCACGTTGTTGATCACGGTCGGCCGGCCGAACAGGCCCTTGTGCGCCGGCAGCGGCGGCTTGGCGCGGACGATGCCGCGGCGGCCCTCGAGGCTTTCCAGCAGCGAGGTCTCCTCACCGCAGACATAGGCGCCGGCACCGACCCGGACTTCGAGGTCGAAATTGTGGTTGGAGCCGACGATGCGCTCGCCGAGATAGCCGGTGCGCCGGGCGGCCGTGATCGCGGCGTTCATCGCCGCAACCGCGTGCGGATATTCCGAGCGGATGTAGATGTAGCCCTTGGTGGCGCCGACGGCGACGCCTGCGATCGTCATGCCTTCGATCACGACGAAGGGATCGCCCTCCATGATCATGCGGTCGGCAAACGTGCCGCTGTCGCCTTCGTCGGCATTGCAGACGATGTATTTGCGGTCGGCGCTGGCCTGCGCCACCGTCTTCCACTTGATGCCGGTCGGGAAACCGGCGCCGCCACGCCCGCGCAGTCCGGACGCGGTGACATCTGCGAGGATCTCGTCCGAGGTCAGCGTCAGCGCCCGCTCCAGCCCCTTGTAGCCGTCATGGGCGCGGTAATCCCTGACGGAGCGGGGATCGATCACGCCGCAACGCGCAAACGTCAAACGGGTCTGCCGCTTCAGCCAGGGAATTTCGTCCGCGAGGCCGAGCCGCAGGGCGTGCGGTCCATTGCTCGCCATCGCATCGAACACCGATGGCGCATCCGCCGCCGTCACCGGTCCGAACGCGACACGGCCTTGAGAGGTCGCGACCTCGATCATCGGTTCGAGCCAGTAGAGCCCGCGCGATCCCGTTCTGACGATCTCGATGGCGATGCCCGATCTGACCGCAGCCTGCTCCAGCGCGGTAGCCACTTCATCGGCGCCGACGGCGATGGCGCCGGCGTCGCGGGAAACGAAGATGCGAATCGTCATCGCTGCGTCTCCGCCACCAGCGCATCGAGGCGCGCTTCATCCAGCCGTCCGACGATGCGGCCATCCAGCATCGCTGACGGCGCGGTGGCGCATAGCCCGAGGCAATAGATCGGCTCCAGCGTGACGCGCGAATCGGCGGTGGTGTTTCCGATCGATATGCCGAGCCTGGCTTCCGCGCGCGCGGCGAGCGCGTCGCCGCCTGCGGCCTGGCACGCCTCGGCACGACAGATTTTCAGCACATGGCGGCCGGCGGGTTCGTGGCGGAAATCATGATAGAAGGTGAACACGCCATGGACCTCGGCCCGCGACAGGCTGAGCGCGGAAGCGATCATCGGAATGGCGGGCTCCGGCACGTAACCGAACGCCTCCTGCATCGCGTGCAGGATCACCAGCGTCGGGCCCTCGAGCTTGTCGTGTTCGGCGATGATCTCGGCGCCGCGCGCTTCATTCCATGGTTCGTATGCCGATGTCATTTCCGCGTTTCTCATCAGAGGTTGTGGATTCCGATGAGTAAGGAAGACGCGAGGAATATCAATAAAGCTGTCCCATGTTGCGATTTCAAAACGCAATCAAGACAAGGACATAGGCAAAGCCTATGAGCCGATGCCGCGCGGATTGGTTGGTTAACGCCTGATTATCGTCATGTTCCGCAGCGGAACGCGCCCGCCAAGTCTGTCCTGGCGAGCGCGTCTTGCACGTTTAATCGTTATTCTCAGAAAATGCCCGGCACCAGCATCGCCACTTTTTCGCGATAGCGCCGATACTCACTGCCGAACATCGCCACCAGATCGCGCTCTTCGAGATAGATGCCGACGAAAATATAGGTCGTCGTCACCGCAGCGAATAGCAAATGGCCGAGCGTCATCGTCGGGGTCGACCAGAAGGCAATGATGAAGCCGAGATAGATCGGATGCCGGATCAGGCTATACAGGCCGGGCGTCTTGAACTTCATCGGCTCGACCACGCGGCCAGCGAAATGGGAGACGACTTGCGTCAATCCGAACAGTTCGAAATGGCTGATCAGGAAGGTGCTGTAGAGCACGATGAGCCAGCCCAGGAAGCCGCCCGCGGTCACGACGCCGGCGAGAACAGGGTCTTCGATGTTCCAGACCACCGAGGGCATCGGCTGCCATTGCCAGAACAGCAGTATCAGCGAGAGACTCGCCAGCAGCACATAGGTCGAGCGTTCGATTGCAGGCGACGCGAAGCGCGTGAACAGCTTCTTGAAGCCCTGCCGCGCCATGCCGCTGTGTTGCACGGCGAAGATCGACATCAGCACCAAATTGACCAGCAGGGCCGTCGTCAGCGAGGACGTCGAACCGGTATCGACGGTCTTGGGTACGACATATCCCGAGACGAAGCCGACCGCGTAGAGGAACGTGCCGAAGAAAATCAGATAGGCGAGGCCGCCGTAGCAGAGGGTAAGCAGCCGCGTTGCAAGAGAACTGATGGCTGGAGGGGCCGTGTTCGGTCCGGTGTGCATCGTAATCGACATCTCAAATCTCCTTGGTTGGAATGTTGACGTCGGGAAATTGTCTTGGGGCAATTGCCTTGTTCAGGACTGCTTGAGGCGTCTCCGCTTGCGGAGGCGCGCGGCTCTTTCGAGGGCGTCATCGATCGGACCGCGGTAGATGCGCTTGTTGTTCAAGTTGCGATCTCCGGCCCGGTGCAGTGCGAGCCAGGCGGCTTGCCGTTCGCGGTAGGCGCGGGCGGCGGCAATCCAGCCGTCGAGAAGGCGCCTCAGGCGCGCGGTCGGCACGAGCGGGCTGGCGACGCTGCTTGCGTGGATCCGCGCGCGGGGGTGCATGGCGCGCTCGTGCGGCAACAAGCCTTCTGGTGAAAAATCCGTCTTGGTGGGATTGAGCAACAAGCCGATCATGGTCATCTCCGATTGAACGATGATTGGCCCGTCTGTAGATTGAGCTGCCTGTTCCTGCTTGGCGGATTCCTTGAGAGGACCTTTGTTTTTCCTCCGGAAGCGACTGTTTTTGCTTAGTTTTGTAACGCGAACCGCCTGACATGGGCGGAGCCTCGTGCCGGATTAACAGAAGTGGTATTACAGTACCGATTCTCCGAGTTCGAGATCGACCTCAGCCAGCAGGAGCTGCGCCGGCTTGGGGAAGCGGTACATATTGAGCCCCAGGTATTCGATCTCATCGTTCATCTGGTGCGCAACCACGACCGCATTGTCAGCAAGGATGAGCTGATCGAGACGATCTGGAACGGCCGGATCATCTCCGAGGCGGCGCTCTCCAGCCGCATCAATGGCGCCCGGCGTGCGCTTGGCGACAACGGAAACGACCAGGCCCTTATTCGGACGTTGCACAAGCGTGGCTTCCGCTTCGTCGGCGATGTTCAGGCCATCGACGCGCCGAAAACGGATGTGGAGGCGGCTCGGCTTGTTTCCGACGGGCCGGGCACCGTTCCAAGCCGCGTCTCGGTTTCTGCCGAAGTGTCCCGCCTCGATGATGTCGTCTCGGAATCCGTAAAGGCGGAGGCCGTCACGCGATCGTCCATCGCCGTGATGCCGTTTGGGAACATGTCTGATGACCCCGAGAACGACTACTTCAGCTATGGGTTGACGGAGGACATTATTCGTCTTCTCGCCCGTAACCGGTGGCTTTCGGTCATCTCGCGACACTCGACCATTGCGTTCCAGGGACGGGTGGTGGATGCACGCGAAATCGGTGAGTTGCTGGGCGTCCGGTATGTGTTGGTCGGCAGCGTTCGCAAGAACCGCGATGCTGTGCGGATAACGGCGGAACTCGTCCGCGCGGCGGATGGAAAGCAATTATGGGCCGATAAATACGACCTGCAGCTGGAGTATATTTTCGATATCCAGGAGGAGATGGCACGGCAGATCGCCGCAACGATCGAGCCCGAGCTGTCGAAGGTCGAGCAGCAGCTCGCTGCCCGCAAGGCGCCGGAAAGCCTGGATGCCTGGGATTGCTACCAGCGCGGTTTATGGAATCTGTGGCGCTTCACCACCCCGGGATTCGACTCGGCCGAAACCTATTTTCAACGTGCGATTGCCGCCGATCCGAATTTTGCGCGCGGCCATGGCGCTCTCAGCTACGTCAATATTCAACGCGCGTTCATTGACGAACCGAAAGATCGCGCGGCGCGGCTGGAAACCGCGTTGCGCCAGGGGCGCCATGCGGTGGCGCTCGACGAGCTCGATTGCTTCTGCCACTGCGCGCTCGGACGCGCTTTGTGCCTGACCCATCAGAATGACGAGGCGCTGGCGGCGCTCGACGTATCGCTGGAGCTCAATCCGAGCTTTGCGCAGGCCTATTTCGCCCAAGGGTTCAACATGCTGTGGCACGGACGGGAGATCGAGGCGGAAACCCTGCTCGATCGGGCAATCATGCTCAGTCCGCGCGACAGCCATATTTCTGCTTTCCACCATGTCCGCTCCTGGGCGCACTTCTCCCTGGGCGAGTATGACATAGCAGTCGAATTCGCGAGGCGGGCGACACGGCAGCCCAATGCGACCTATCAGGCGTTTGCGACACTTGCAGCGTCGCTCGGTCTTCTCGGGGATCGGGCGCAGGCCGAAACGGTGGCTGCGGAACTGCTGCAACGCAAGCCAAACTACAACATTGAAACGGCGCGACAGGAGTTCTTCTTCTGCAATGATATAGGCTTCATCAATCGGTTCGTCGAAGGATTGCGTGTAGCCGGTGTTGCAAAGGCCTAGCTCAAACCACCGTCTCGTGATCACGGCTGCGGGCCGGACAAGTTCATTTCACGCTCGGCCCGGAAAACATTGCTGTGCAGGTTTGCTATCCACTGCCGTCCGCTCGACGTGACATTGAGATAGCGTATTGCCGTCTGGATCTGCGGAGCGACGTTGTTCCAATAGAACTGCGGATATCTGTAGACAACGTCTGCCGGCGTCTCGTAGTTGAGCGTTTTGTTCATTCCGACTTCTTCAAATTCGTAGAACAGGGCATTCGCTTTTTTCAGGTAGTTGGGGTCGCCGAGTTGCCCGATGAGGTCGGCCGCGCGCAGCAGCAGGCCCTCTTCTTCGTTCAGTTCGTCGTTTGACGATGAAGCAACATAGGGAAATCGCGTATACTCGATTGCCCTGGCGATCCGGCTCGCATCAACTTCTTCGGTAGCGTCGAGCCGCTCGAAGACGAACAGCTTCGAGCGGTCCACATGGTAGGGCCCCAGCGCGGCATCGGATGAACCGCGTGGCAGGCGAATGGTACGGCCGCCGAGATCTGCGACATAGGAATCCCCGTCATCTCCCTGGACCACTCCGCGAACATATCCGATGTCGTGGGTGAGGCACGCTACGATGAAATTGGTGTAATCGTCCGGTGTCGTTGTCCGCAGCATCGTCCGGCCCATGAGGATGTCGTGGCCGGCAAGGGTCACGAGCATGGTGTGTTCGATGTTGTGATACAGGGCGTCGCTGTTGCCGATGCACTCCAATGTGAGCCTGGCTGCATAGGGGAGATATTCAGCCAGTCGGGCTTGGGAGGAGCCAAACCTGCTTCTGGTATCTGAAGCCAGGAATGAACCCAAAGCTTGCGCGACCAGTTCCGGGATTGTGATCATGAGAACCCCCAACTCAGTTGTGGGACAGCGGCGATGGATGCATCGGCGCCGCACGATAGCACGCCGCGCGCGGGCAGGCCGGATATCGACCGGGTCGAGCCGCCAAAGCGACAGCGCAAAGCAGATTTGACGGTGGGTCAGCTGCCGTGACGTATTCCTGGTAGAACGGCGTCGGCCGCGGCCGCGCACGGCCTAAGAAGCCAAAATCAAGATTATCTTCAGATTATCTGAACATCGGCTCTAAGCGCGGCAAGTCTGTTCGAGCCATATTGGCCGGCATGGACCGACGAGATTTCATTGCGTTTCTGGGAGCGGCGATGGCGTGGCCAGCCGCCGCATTCGCTCAGGATTCGACAAGAGTTTATCGCATCTTTTGGGTATCCACCGATTCCCAGCCCGACCCGTTCCTGGCCGGTTTTCGGGAGGGATTGCGGGCGCGGGGCTACGTCGAGGGAAAGAACGTTACCTTTGAGCTGCACTATGCGCCTGGCAATCCGCAGGCACTCCGCGAGGTCGTATCCGAACTGAAGCGAGGGAACATCGACCTGGCCGTGTCGAGCGGCCCGGCGACGCGCGCGATGACGGCGGTAACGGACGTTCCGGTCCTGTTTGCGTTGAGCGGCGACCCCGTGGAGTTGGGCCTCGTCAAGAGCCTCGGGGAGCCGGGCGGCAATTTCACGGGTTCGACCTTCCTTTCTCTTGAGTTGGCGGGGAAACGGGTCGAACTGCTGAAGGAAGCCGTGCCGACTGTGCGCAGGCTTGCGGTGTTTTCAAACAGTCTTCATCCGGGAGAACAATCGGAGTGGCGCGCGACCAGGGAGGCCGCCAAGGCGCTGGGCATCGAGACCGTCTACGTTCCCTTTGCCGGCAAAAGCGAGCTGGACAAGGGACTGGCAGCGGTGGGAGACGCGCATGCCGACGCGTTGCTCGTCTTCCCGGACGTCCTCACGCTGGTCCACCGGGCCAAAATTGCGGACTTCGCCATCGCGCACCGGCTGCCGTCGATGTTCGGCTGGAGCGAGTATTGCGATGCCGGCGGACTTCTGAGCTACGGCGCGAACCAGCGGGCGACCTATTTCTGGCTAGCGACTTATGCTGACCGGATCTTGCGCGGCGAAAAGCCCGCCAATCTCCCGGTTTTTCAGCCGACCAAATTCGAACTGGTCGTGAATCTCAGGACGGCTGAACGGCTCGGTATCGACCTGGATAAATCTTCAGTTCTTTTCCGCGCCAATCGGGTGATCGAATGACCCCGGCGCATCTCATATTGGTTTAAAACTCTTTTCATCGGATTTTTCGCTGGTGACCCGTCCGCGCCGCTCCCTGTTCATGAAGTACTTCGTCACGCTGTTTGTCGCAGTGGTGACGCCGCTCGTGCTTGGTTCCGCGACCGAAGCCTGGTTCGCGTTTCGCGACAATCGCTTCGATCTCAATGAACTCCTTCAGGTCGAGGCCCGCTCGGCGGCCGACCGGATACAGGCGTTCACCGACGGGATACGCGATCAGCTCGGCTGGGTCGTGCAGTTTCCCTGGACGGCGGGCGAGGACGACCGGCGCAGGATCGACGGGTTGCGTTTATTGCAGCAGGTGCCGGCGATCGTCTCGCTCTCGATGGTCGACCCGACCGGCACCGAACGCGTCTTCGTATCCCGCGTGAGCATGAACAGAACCGGCCGCGGCGCTGATATGTCGGCGGATCCCGCGGTTGTCGGCGCGCGCGCCAACCGCGTCTGGTATGGTCCGGTGCACTATCAGCGCGATTCCGAGCCTTACATGCGGATCGCGGTTGCGGGAAACCGCGCAGCCGCCGGGATCGTCGTTGCCGATATCAACCTGAAACTGATCTGGAATATCATCGCGGCGATCAAGATCGGCGACACCGGACATGCCCTTGTCGTCGACGACTCCGGGCGTCTGATCGCCCATCCGGACATCAGCCTTGTGCTGCGCAGCGGTGCCGGGGCAGGGGATTTCGACCGCCTCAAGTCCGTCGTCAACGCCGCGAACGGATCGGCGGTTGCCACGACCGGCGAGGACGGCAAGCCCGTCGTTGCGCTCTCGGTGCGTGCCCCCAACGTGGGTTGGACTGTCATCGCGGAGCAGCCGGTCCGGGAGGCGTTCGAATCGATCCGCGCCGCGCTGTGGCGTTCTCTGGTGCTCATCGCCATCGGCATCGCCTTCGCATTTGTCCTCGCCTATTGGCGGGCTTGCCGGATGTGGGGACCGATCCGGCAACTGGAGGCCGGCGTCGAACGGATCGGGATGGGGCAGTTCGACCATCGCGTCACGATCGAAAGCGGCGACGAGCTGCAGCAATTGGCGATCCGCTTCAACCAGATGGCGGAGGAGCTTGGGGCTTCACAGCAGAAGTCCGAGCGCATCAATCGCCTGAAGCAATTCCTTGCCCCGCAGGTGGCTGAATTGGTTGAGCACTCCGATCAGCGGTTGTTGGACGCACAGCGGCGGGAGGTGGTCGCGATTTTCGGCGATCTGCGCGGCTTCACCGCGTTTACCGCGCGTGCCGAGCCCGATGCTATTCTGGCCGTGCTGAGGCAGTACTATGAAGCCATTGGCGCCGTCACGGCCCGCCATGAGGCGACCTTGATCCGCTTCGCCGGTGACGGTGTGATGGTCCTCGTCAACGCGCCGGTTGCTTGCGCGAACCCGGCGCAGCGCGGCGTTCGGCTTGCGATCGACATGCAAGCTGCCGTGCAATCCCTGGCCGGGGCCTGGAACGCCCGTGGCTGCGCCATGGGGTTCGGCGTGGGCATCGCGATGGGACCTGCGACCGTCGGAACGCTCGGCTGGCACGAACGCCTCGACTACACAGCCATCGGAAACGTCGTCAATCTGGCATCGCGGCTTTGCGATTTGGCTGATGATGCGCAGATATTGGTGGATCCGGTTGTCACCGGGCATGTCAAGGATAGCATTGCCCTTGCGTCCATCGGAGAGCGGGCCATCAAGGGCTACGATCGTGCTCTGGAGGTTTTTGCGGTGGTTCGCAGCGCCGGGCCGCTGCCGCATCTCGACTGTCCGCTCCAGCCTGCTGACGTTCGACCGGTTGAAGCAGGATTTGGTAGAATGGCGTCGAAGCTTTCTCCGGCAGATGCTGGCTGAATGCAGTCCTCGGGCGATCAGGGCCGTGAGGTCGCCGCCCTGCCTCATGTTCAACTGTCATCGCCCGCCTTGTGCGCAATTGCGCACTGGGGCGGGCGATCCAGTATTCCAGAGACAGCAGTGATCGAATCGGTAGGCCGCAGCGTACTGGATACCCCCGCTTTCGCGGGGTATGACGAGCTCACGTTGTTCTCGCCGCCATCGCCTGCGCCCGGCGTGGATTGCGTTGCCGGCTTTGCTCGTCGCGATGACGTTGATAAGGTTCGAAAATGAGGCGATATGAGACCCGAATTACCGCTGAAATCGAGCCCTCCGGCCGCCGCTTTTGACGTATTGATGGCCGCCGGTCCGTGCTATTTCTGGCCACCGGGCGACCGCCTTTGCCACCACACTTCCTGGGACTATCGCTTTGATCGACAAGCTTGAACTGCTGTTGGCGCTCGCAAAGGAGCGGCATTTCGGACGGGCTGCGGAGGCCTGCGGCGTCACCCAGCCGACCATGTCGACCAGCCTCAAGCAGCTCGAGGAAATTCTCGGCGTCATGCTGGTCCAGCGCGGGTCACGGTTCCAGGGCTTTACGCCGGAGGGCGAACGCACCCTCGACTGGGCGCGGCGCATCGTCGGTGACACCCGCGCGATGCGGCAGGAGATCAACAGCCTCAAAGACAAGCTCTCCGGCGAGATCAGGATCGCCGCGATCCCCACCGTCCTCGGCATGGTGGCGTCGCTGACGACGCCGTTCCGCGCGCGCTACCCCGACGTGCGCTTTCGTATTCAGTCCTGCACCTCGGCCGACGTGCTGGGCCTGCTGGAAAATCTCGAGGTCGATGCCGGGCTGACCTATATCGAGAACGAACCGATCGGCAAGGTGCGCACCATTCCGCTCTATAAAGAGAGCTATCGCCTGCTGACCTCGCCCGATGCCATGTTCGGCGATCGCAAGCAGGTCACCTGGAAGGAAGTAGGCCAGGTTCCGCTGTGCCTGCTGACGCCGGACATGCAGAACCGCCGCATCATCGATCGCGCACTGGCGTCGGTTGGTGCGGAGGCCACGCCGACGCTGACGTCGAACTCGCTCGTGGTCCTCTATACGCACGTAAAGACCGGACGCTGGGCGAGCGTGATGCCGGCAAAACTCGCGGAGACGCTGGGCTTGGCCGATACCATCCGCAGCATTCCGATCGTCGATCCCGTCGTCGACTACAGTGTCGGGTTGGTGATCCCGCAGCGCGATCCGATGACACCTCTGATCGCAGCGCTGGTGCAGGTCGCCCGCGAAGTCGCGCCGACGCTGGAATAGATCGCCGGAGCCTTTTCCGTTTCGATTGAATCGAAACGGGGCTCCGGATTCTTGGTTTGACGCGTTTTCTTGACGCGAACCGGTCCCCACTTCGCTTGAAAACGCTCTAATAGCTCGCCGGCATCAGCCGCAGACGCGGGTAGAGCCGGTCGATCGCGGCCATGTCGGTGTGCATCTGCTCGATGATCCAGTCGCGGATCTCGCCGACGACCGGCCGGATCGGTCGGTCGTGCGGGTGCACCAGTTCGCAAAGCCGCCGTGTCGTGGTGAGCGTTTCCGAGGCCGGGACCAAGGCGCCGGTCAGCAGCCAATGGGCTGCGACCGTGAGCCAGCCGAGCGCAATGCCCTGGCCGAGCAACGCCGCCTGCACCACCACCGCATAGTCGGAAAAACTCAGCGACTTGGCGGGTCCGGATCGTCTGGTGAGAAAGGCCGGATATTCCGCCGCCCAATCACCGGGGGTATCCGCGAGGCGAATGATGGTGTTGGCTTCGATCGGTCCATCCGGGCTGTCCGCGTCGCGATAGGCCGGGCTGCAGATCGGCAGCATGACTTCCTTCATCACCAGCGCGCCGTTGCGCGCGGGATCGTATCGATCGCGAAACCGCATGCCGAGATCGACATTGTCGACGGGCCCGCGCAGCGGACCGGAAATAAGCTGGAAGCGGAGATCGACGGTTGGAAACTGGCGCTGCAGTTTGTCGATGCGGGGCATCAGCCAATGGGTGGTGAACGCCGAGGAGACCGAGAGCGTGACCGTCTCGGTGCCCTTGCGGCGGCGGTCGATCTCGATCAGGCCGCCTTCGATGCTGCGAAATCCATCCGATACGTGGCGATAGAGGATCTCGCCATCTTCCGTCAGGGCCGCGCGGCCATTGGTACGGTCGAACAGCCGAACGCCGAGATAGTCCTCGAACTGTCCGAGCATCCGGCTTACTGCGGGCTGGGTGACGTTCAGTTCGGCGGCCGCCGCCGTGAAGCTGCCATTGCGCGCCGCCGCGTCAAAGACGAACAGCGCGTGACTGGAGGGCAGCTTCCGCCGGAGGTCAGGCATAACCTGATGTTATGCTGCCGGTGAGAATTTGGCAATTGCCCGTGCCGGCCAACTCTGATTGGCTTGCGCGATAGCCTGCCAGTACGGGCAAGATTGAAAAACTGGCGCGGTGGGGGACGGCCTCGGGAGCTGTCCTGACGTGCCTGCTCTATAAGACGAGATCATGCCGGTTTCAACCGTGCTTGCGCCATCGCAGGGGACGTCGATGGCGCGCATCGGTGCGCGCCTCGGTAACGCAACGGGGTCGATCATTGGACCAGGGCGGAGAGAGCGTCGACATCAGGGCCGCGAGCAAGAACTATGACGCCGTCCGGGCGCTTGATAACGTCACCCTGAACGTCGCGCCGCGCGAGTTCGTCTCCCTGCTCGGGCCGTCCGGATCCGGCAAGACCACGCTGCTCGGCATCCTCGGCGGCTTCATTCAACCCTCGTCGGGCTCGATCCATTTCGGCGACCGCGACGTGACGTTCGTGCCGCCGCACAAGCGCGACATCGGCGTGGTGTTTCAGAACTACGCGCTATTCCCGCACATGAGCGTGGGCGAGAACGTTGCCTTTCCGCTGCGCGCGCGACGGATTCCAAAGGCGGACTGGGCTGCGAGAGTACGCGCCGCACTCGCGATGGTCGGGCTGTCGGGCTACGAGACCCGTGGCATCGCCCAGCTCTCCGGCGGCCAGCGCCAGCGCGTGGCGCTGGCACGCGCCATGATCTTCGAGCCGCGCCTGATCCTGATGGACGAGCCGCTGTCGGCGCTCGACAAGCAGTTGCGGGAAGCGATGCAGATCGAATTGCGCGAACTGCACAAGCGGATCGGCGCCACCATCATCTACGTCACCCACGACCAGCGCGAGGCGCTGACGATGAGCGACCGCGTGGCGATCCTCAAGGACGGGCGGTTGGTCCAGATCGATCGCCCGGAGCGGCTGCATGACTATCCCGCCGACTCCTTTGTGGCGAGTTTCATCGGCGAGGCGAGCCTGTTGCCGGTCCGGCGCGTCGACGCCTGCAGCGTGGCGCTCGGGCCGGCTGTCCTGAAAAGCGCGCGCGCGATTCCGGACGGCGAGGCGCTGATGCTCGCGGTGCACAGCGAGAAGCTGCTGATTGCGGACGGCGTGGCGGATGCCGCGCTTAACCGCCTTGCCGGCAAGGTCACCGACATCGTCTATCAAGGCGAAAGCCTGCGCGTGTTCCTGCAACTAGCCGACGGCACCAGCCTGAGCCTGCGTCAGCCGAGCCATTACCAGGCCTCGCGCCTGTTACCTCCGATCGGCGGCGAACTCACCGTTACACTGCATCCCGAAGACACCATTGTCGTGCCCAAGGCGCAAGAAGAGGCGCAGGAGAGGGCGCGGGAATGAATGCCCTGTCAAACCCGAGTGCAACACCAGACCAACAAAACAAGAGATGAAAATGTCCTATGATAGCTTCAAGGTTCTCACCTTCGACGTAGTCGGTACCTTGATCGATTTCGAAGCCGGCGTGCTCGATGCGGTGCGCAAGATCTCCGGCCGAAAGGCAGCCGAACTCAGCGACGATCAGATCTTCGCGTCGTACAAGCGTGGCCGCGACGCTCATCCGGAGCGGTCGAGCGAAGTGATGTTCCATGTCTACCGGTACCTCGCCAAAGAGCTCGGACTGCCGGCCGACGATGCCGCCTGCGATTCCTTCCAGCTCGCCGTGCTGCGCTGGCAACCATTTTCGGATTCGGTCGATGCACTGAAGCGCCTGCGCACCAGGTTCCGATTGGTCGCCATGACCAATGCGGATCGCGTCGCGCTGTCATGCTATGCGCACGCGCTCGACAATCCCTTCCACGACACCATCTGCGCCGATGACACCGGGGTTGCGAAACCCAATCCGGAATTCTTCGCCTACAACAAGGGCCGCCAGTCGGCGTTCGGCTACAAGCAGTCCGAAATCCTGCACGTGGCGCAGAGCCAGCATCACGACATCGGTATCGCCCGACAGCTTGGCTACAAGGTCTGCTGGATCGAGCGGCGCCAGGGCATGAAAGGTTTTGGCGGCACGCCCGAGGTGCCGCAGCTCACAAAACCCGATTTCCATTTCGCCACCATGAAGGCGTTCGCCGACGCGGCGCTTGGAAGCTGAGACGGGCGGGCGGCTGACATGGCAGAGGTCTGGACCCCAATGGCATCGGCCGCCTCGCTCTGGGCGGATACGGCGGAGCCGTTGTCGGCCTTTCCGAAGCTTGCCGGCGAGGTAAAGGCCGATGTCGTCATCATCGGCGCGGGTTACACGGGGCTGTCTGCGGCGCATCACATCGCGAGGAGCGGCCTTTCGCCGGTCGTACTCGAAGCCAATCATCCCGGCTGGGGCGCGAGCGGCCGCAATGGCGGCGTCATCACCGCCAAATTCCGCCTCTCGTTTCGTGATATCGACGCCGCCCATGGCCGCGCCATGGCCCGGCGGATGTACGAGATCGCACATGAGTCCGTCGACATGGTCGAGGAACTGGTGTCCGAATTCGGCATCCCCAGCGCGCGGCTGACACGCACAGGGCAGATCAAGGCCGCACATAACGATGCGACGCTGCGGGCCGCGATCGACGAAGCCGCCTGGATGACGCGCGAGATGCGCGACACCGAGGTCAGGATCCTCGACCCGCACCAGGTGCGCGACGAGACGGGCTCGCAGGTCTTTGTCGGCGGGATTCTCAATCCCGGCTCCGGCGGCATCCATCCGCTGAACTATCTGAGGGGCCTCGCCAGCGGCGTGGCGCAACGCGGCGTGCCGGTCTTTCAGGAAAGCCCGGTGCTCGCGCTGCGTCGTGACGGCGATGGTGTCGTGGCGGAAACGCCTGACGGTATAGTGCGGGCGCGCCAGGCGATCATCGCCACCAACAGCTATTCCGATTTGACGTCGGCTACCGCGCGCGTGCAGCGGACGCTGGTGCCGTTCCGCAGCGCTCTCATCGCCACCGAAAAATTGTCGCCGAATCTCGCCGGCAGCCTGATGCCGACGGGGCGCACTTACACCGAGACCAAGCGCATGATGCGCTGGTTCCGCAAGGTTGACGACCGCGTCATCTTCGGCGGACGTGGCGCTTTCGGCAAGCAGGATTCCGAAAGCGCCTTCGATGCGCTGCGCAAGGCAATGGTCGGCATCTTCCCGGAGCTTGCGGATGTTCCGCTCGCGTTCAAATGGTCGGGTCTCGTCGCGATGACGCTCGATTCCGTGCCGCATGTCGGCCGTCTCGATGATCGCACCCTTTATTCGGTCGGCTACAACGGCGCCGGCGTCGCGATGTCGAGCCTGATGGGCCGCTACCTCGCAGCCCTCGTGCACGGGGAGAAGGTCGATCTCGGCCTACTCGATGCTGGCCGTCTCAAGGCTATTCCATTCTATCCGTTCCGCGAACCGGCCGTCCGCATGGTGGCCGGTTGGTATCAGTTTCTGGATGCGGTCGGGCGGTAGGCGTTGCCGGCCCGGCCATAACAAGAGGGGTTGAACATGATGATTGCATCTTGCTGCCGACGCGCACTGCTCGGTGTTTCCCTTGGTGTTTGCTTTGGCGCCCTCGCGGCGCTTCCGGCCAATGCGCAACAGATCACCTTCGTTTCCCAGGGCGGCGCCTACCAGAAGGCGCAAACCGTCGCGATCCTGGATCCATCAGCCAAGAAGCTTGGCATCACCATCAACCAGGACAGCATCCCCGACGCCTGGCCCGCCATCAAATCGCAGGTCGCCAGCGGCAAGCCGACCTGGGACGTGGTCGACGTGCCAACCGGCTATTGCCTGCGCGGCGGCGAGCAGGGTCTGCTCGAAAAACTCGATTTCTCCAAATTGCCAAACGCGGCCGCGATGCCCGAGGCCTATCGTTCCCCATATTCAGTGGCCTACGAATTTTATTCGAGCGTGCTCGCCTACAGCGAGAAGAAATTTTCGGCAGGCGCAGCGCCCAATAGCTGGGCCGATTTCTGGGACGTGAAGAAGTTCCCGGGCCGCCGCGCGCTGCGCAACCACCCGATCGCCACGCTGGAGGCGGCGCTGATGGCCGACGGTGTCGCGCCTGACAAGCTCTATCCGCTCGACGTCGACCGTGCCTTCAAGAAGCTCGAGGAGATCAAGCCCAACATCACCGTGTGGTGGACCTCGGGCGCGCAATCGGCGCAGCTCCTCAATGATGGAGAGGTCGACATGGTGATGGCCTGGAACGGCCGCGTCAGTGCGCTGACCAAGGAAGGCGCCAAGGTCGCTTATACCTACAATCAGGGCATCCTGCAGAGCACGTCGCTCTGCATTCTCAAGGATGCGCCCAATCTCGCGACCGCGGTCCGCTTCCTCAACGAGGCGGTCGATCCCGTCCACCAGGCCAACCTGCCGCTGCATATCGATTACGGCCCGGCCAACCCGAAGGCCTTCGATACCGGCGTCATCAAGCCGGAGCGTGTCGCGCAACTGCCGAGCGCACCCGAGAACGCGGCCAAGCAGGCGCTGATGTCCTACGCCTGGTGGTCGTCGCCGGCAGGCGAGGCCGCGGAGAAGCGCTGGGTCGGCTTCATGCAGAGATAGCTTGGCCATCGCAGGATCACAGTGAGCAGCCCCGTGCAGGACCTCTCGGTACTCCACCAACGCCGCGAACAGCGCCTGATGCTGGCGCTGGCGCTGCCGGCGCTGCTCGTGATCCTGCTGCTGGTCGTGCTGCCGGTCGGCTGGCTCGCCTGGCAGTCGGTCTATCACAACGGCTTTACGCTCGAGAATTATCGCCGGATCTGGAGTGAGGACATCTACTGGCGCAGCTTCGCCCTGACGTTCCAAATCAGCCTGCTGGTGACATTGCTCTCGCTGCTGCTCGGTTATCCCATCGCCTATGCGGCGAGCATCGCGCCAAAACGGTGGGGCATCATCATCCTGGCGCTGGTGGTGCTGCCGTTCTGGACCAGCGTGCTGGTCCGCGCCTATGCCTGGCTCGCGCTGTTGCAACGGACCGGGGTCATCAACCAGGTGCTGCGCCAGGTCGGCGTGATCGACGAGCCGCTGGCGCTGGTCCATAATACCTTCGGCACCGTCGTTGCGACCCTGCACATCCTGCTGCCGTTCATGGTGCTGCCGCTCTACGCCACCATGCAGCAGATCCCGCGCGACCTGATGCAGGCCGGCGCCAGTCTCGGTGCTGGTCCGATGCTCACCTTCTGGCGGATATTCCTGCCGCTGTCGCTGCCCGGGGTGCTCGCGGGGTGTACACTGGTCTTCGTGCTCACCCTCGGTTTCTACATCACGCCTGAATTACTCGGGGGCGGCCGCACCATCATGATATCGATGCTGGTCAGCCGCAATGTCGAACTCTACGACCAGTGGGGTGCCGCCAGCGCCGTCGGCGTGGTGCTGCTGGTCGCGGTCGGCCTAATCTTCTTCGCCGTCAGCCGCTTCATTCCGCTTGATCGCGTGTTGGGGCAAAAATGACGATGTCCCGTCCATTCCGCATTGCCCTGGTCGTGACCTGCGCGCTGGTGCTGCTCTATCTCATCCTGCCGATCCTGATCATCGCGCCGATGTCGTTCTCGGCCGCGCGCTACCTGAGCTTTCCGCCGCCGTCGCTGTCGCTGCGCTGGTACCAGGAATATTTCGGCAATCCGGCCTGGATGCAGGCGACCCGCGTAACGCTGACGGTTGCCGTGCTCACCGTGGTCATCGCGACCCCGCTCGGCGTGGCTGCGGCCTACGCGATCAGCCAGTCGAAATGGCGGATCATGCGGCTGATCCACATGACCTTGCTGCTGCCGCTGGTGGTGCCGATCATCATCACCGCGGTCGGCATCTTCTTCGTCTTCGCCAAGGTCGGCCTGGCCGCGACCATGACCGGCCTCGTGCTCGCCAATGTCATGCTTGGCTTGCCCTATGTCATCATCTCGGTCGCGGCGGGGCTGCAGAGTTTTGATGCCACGCAGGAGATGGTGGCGCGCAGCCTCGGCATGAACCGGCTGCGCAGCTTCTTCGTGGTGACGCTGCCGCAGATCAAGCCCAGCGTGATCGCAGGCGGCATCTTCGCCTTCATCTCCGCGATGGACGAGACCATCGTCGCGCTGTTCATTTCCGGCGGCCAGTATCAGCCGCTGACCAAGCGGATGTTCACCGCGCTCCGCGACGAGATCGACCCGACGATCGCCGCCATCAGCACGCTGATGACCGCGGTTTCGTTCATGCTGGTGCTGGTTGCGACCAGCCGGTCAAAGAAGGGCGCGTGAGCGGGGGACTCAGGCTGCGACCTGACTCTTTGCCTCGGCTGAATGCGGCTCGCGCGGCAGCGTGATGCGCACCACGGTGCCGGTGCCGAGCTTCGAGCGCAGCCGCATCGTTCCGCCGTGCAGGCTGGTCAGCGACCGCGCGATTGCCAGGCCGAGGCCCGAACCCTGGTAGGTCTTGGTGAGCTGGCTCTCGACCTGCTCGAACGGGTTGCCAAGCCGCCGCAGCGAGGCAGGCGCGATGCCGATGCCGGTATCGGCGATCATGAGCACGATCGAGTTGGGCAGCACGTGGCTCCGCACCGTGACCTTGCCGTCGTCGGGGGTGAACTTCACGGCATTGGACAACAGGTTGACGAAGATCTGCTTGACCGCGCGGCGGTCGGCCATCACGGAAATGGTGCTTTCGATATCGGCGTCCAGCGTCAATTGCTTGTCCTCGGCGCGTCCGGACACCACGCGCAGCGATTCCGCCAGTATCTTCGACAGGTCGAGCTCTTCCATGTCGAGCTTCATGCGGCCGGCTTCGATCTTCGACATGTCGAGGATGTCGTTGATGACTTCGAGCAGGTATTTCCCTGATGTCAGGATGTCGTGGCAGTACTCCTGATACTTGTCGGAGCCGAGCACGCCGAACATGCCGCTGCCCATGATCTCGGAGAAACCGATGATGGCGTTGAGCGGCGTGCGCAGTTCGTGGCTCATATTGGCGAGGAATTTGGATTTCGCCTGGTTGGCTTCCTCGGCGCGATTCTTTTCCTGCGAGTATTTTTCGGCGAGGTCGGCAAGTTCAGCCTGCGAGCGCTTCAGGTCGATCACGTTGGCGCGCAGGCGGGCGTCGTTTTCGATCAGCTTCTGCTCGTGCTCCTTGATGCGGGTGATGTCGGTGCCGACCGAGACGTAGCCGCCGTCCTTGGTGCGGCGTTCGCTGATGTGCAGCCAGCTTCCGTCGTCGAGCTGCGCTTCGAAGGTGCGGGCTCCCGGCGCTTGCGCGCCGGTCTCCTGCAATCTCGTGCGCACTTCCGGCATGCTGCCGACCTCGATCACGGTTTCATACGACGTGCCGGGGGTCACCGCCGTATCCGGTAGTTTGTGCAGGCGCTGGAAGTGCGAATTGCAGAGCACGAGGCGGTCTTCGGCGTCCCACAGCACGAAGGCTTCCGGAATGGTCTCGATCGCGTCGCGCAGCCGCAGGTCGGCCTCCACGGTCTTCTCGGCGAGGCTCTTCTGTTCGGTGATGTCGACAGCGATGCCGATCAAATGCAACCCGCCGTCGGCCTGGGTGTGGCTGAGCTCGCAGCGCACCCGCAGCCAGATCCAGTGGCCGCCGGTGTGCTGCATGCGGAAGCTCTGGTCGATGTGGTCGAGTTGGCCTGCGATCATCTGGTCGGCGATCGCGAACAGGTCGATGTCGTCGGACTTCACCAGCGCGTTGACTTCGCCGAAGGTGAGGAGGTCGTTGCGGGAGTCGAGCCCGAGCATCGTGAACATCGATGCCGACCAGAATATCCTGCCGCGCGAGAGGTCCCAGTCCCACAATCCGCAGCGGCCGCGGTTGAGCGCGGTGTCGATCCGGCCGCGCACCGCGTCGTTGATGAGATCGCCCTCGCGGGCGCGGGTCGACTGCCAGTGGAAGGCGAAGCCGAGGATCAGCACGACGAAGCCGGTGGTGGCCGACAGCGTCACGGACAATGCGGCATCCGAACCCCACAGCGGCTCGTTCTTTTCCTGGATGACGATGACCTGGCCCGGCAGCGACTTGACCAGCCGCGAGATCGCCATGGCGCCATTGCCGTTCGGAAGCGTCATGTTGGTGACGACGCCCTGCTGGGCGGGGGCGGCGAGCAGTTGCGCCGTGCTGATGACGTCGAGGATGCGGTCGTTGTCGCCAAGGCTGCCCTCGCTGGGGACGCGGGCCAGAATCCGGTGATCGGCGCCGGTGATGATGACATGGCGGCCGCTAGCAACGCCCCAGGCCGGAATCAGGTCGGGCAGCAGGCTCTGCAGCCGCTCGATATTGGCGGCGCGGTCCTGCCGGATGGCGCCAAGGCGGTCGAGGCGTTCGGCCAGCAGGTCGGTGAGCGCGGAGAGATCGCGCTTCATGGCGGCGCGCTTCTGCCGGCTCTGGTCGATCACCTGCACGAAGGCGCCGAGGCAGATGGTGATCAGGAACGCAATGATGAGCGTCGGCACGGCGCGACGAAGCGCCGGCTCGGCAACGAGCAGCCGGTGATAGGCAGGTTTCGCGATCGATTGCGCCAATCCCTTGATCGAATCGGATTGGACAAACGCGTTCGCTGCATGCGCGCGCGCCATGCTTTAGACCCCCGCCGAAGGCTCTTTTGCACACTGTCCGGAAGCCACCCCGTTGCTTCCGAATCACAGTGATTTGAATCCAGTTTTCCGGGGCTGTCGAGTGTCAACGATTCGTTAATTGGAAATAAATGTTGTCCAACGCGAATTAAGGCATCGCCAAGTGAGTCCGAAACGGGAACGGGTCCGCAAAATTACGCACGCGGCGGTTCGGCATGACTGATCACGCGCTTGATCGAAGGAAACGCGCGGCGCAGCGCGCGCTCGATCTCGTCGACGTTCTCGTGCACCTTGATGACGCTCATCGACGGCGCGGCGCGGCAATGGAAATTAACGATTTCGCCCGCATCAGTGTCGCGCACCCGCACATTATGAATGTCGTGGATCGCGCTATTGGCGGCAAAGCGCGACAGCGCGGCCTTGATGGTCTCGACGCGTTCGGGCGCGGCGTCGGTGCCGTGCGGCAGTTCCGGCTCGAGCGGTTCGATGTGGGTATCGACCTCGACATCCTCGCCAAAGTCCTCGCGGATGCTGCGCTCCAGCCCATGGGCGATGTCGTGCGCGGCGTTGAGTTCCATATCGCCGTCGACTTCGAGATCGATGCTGACCGTCAGCTTGCCGCCGAGGTCGTGCACGGTGACATGGTGGACGGCGAGGCCGGAATTGCGGGCGATCACCATGATGCGCTCGCGCACGCTCTCATTGTCGCGCGCGACCGGCACGGCCGTGAAGGTGAGGTCGGCGTCGCCGAGCGCCTCGGTGACCGCGGCCTGCGCGGTCTTCTTGATGGCTTCGACGCGATCGATCGGGTAGGTGCGCGGCACCTTTGCGATGGCGTCGATGAAATGCGTCGGCCCGACCATGCGAACCCGCAGGCGCTCGACGCCGACCACGCCGGGCACCGAGCGGATGGCGGCGATGGCCTTTTCCGAAGCGCCCTCCGGCGCACGATCGAGCAGGGTTTCGATGGTGGAGCGGCCGAGCCGCAGGCCCAGGATCGATATCATCACGGCAACCGCGATGGCCGCGGCCGAATCACCCCAGGCATAGCCGAGGCCGATCAGCACGAGCCCGATGATGACGGCGATGGAGCCGAGCACGTCCGAAGCAAAATGCAGCGCGTCGGCCGCCAGCGCCTGGCTTCGGGTCGCGCGCGCCGTGCGATGCAGCGCCCGCGCGCGCCAGAAATTCACGGCGATATCGATCACCAGCACCACGAAGGGGATGGCTGAGAGCGTCGGCGGCGGTGCGCCTTCGCTCAGACGGCTCCAGGATTCGACGAGGATGCCGCCGGCCAGCACGTAGAGCAGCGCGATGACAAACAGCGCCGACAGGCTCTCGAACTTGCCGTGGCCATAATGATGTTCCTTATCGGCCGGCTGGTCGGACACCCGCACCACCAGCCAGGTGATGACGGTGGCGACCACGTCGACCGAGGAGTGCAGGGCCTCCGAAATCAGCGCGAGCGAGCCGATCGCAATGCCGACGGCGAATTTCGCCGCGGCCATGCCGGCGCTGGCGAAGATCGAGATCGCCGCGACATTGGTCTTGATGGTGGGGGTGTGACTCATGAGCGGCGGTTTAGCAGGGCGTTGTCCAACATTAAAGCCGGCCGTCGGAGGCGCAATCGCCAATCACTTGCAGGAGGGGTGTGTTGCGAATTATTCCCAGTCAAGAGGCCGTCATTGCGAGCGCAGCGAAGCAATCCATCTTTCCATATGCGAGGTGCCAATGGATTGCTTCGCTGCGCTCGCAATGACGGTGAAATACCGGAGCGCCACACAACGGATCGTCATCCTCGCGAAGGCGGGGATCCAGTACGCCGCGGCTTATCGGTTCAATCACTGCTGCCTCTGGATACTGGGTCAGCCGGTCAAGCCGGGCGATGACAACTGAATGTGTGTCTGCGTTCTCGCGGCACGATGCGCCCGAGGTTTGGATCTTGTCCCTCAAAGAAAGAGGGCGCAGGGAATGCCGGGTGCTTGCTGCACCCGCGGTCTCGTGTGCAAAAGTGCGCAAAGAAACGCACACGAGCATACAGGTACAGCTGGAGCACTCCGGCATTCCCTGCGCAGTGGTTTGACGGCTTATACCGCGCTCTCCCCGGAGACGAATTCCTCTTGCCTCCGTCGCTGACGGATTGAAGGATTGTCGAAACCCGGTTGGGTCGACGTTTCCTCCGTCAGCTTGACACCAGCAACGGGTGCCAGAACCACACGGCTTTGCCGTACGCAGCCTCGCCAGTCGTCTGCGCGCTGTGTTCGCTCACAGGCCGAAGCCCGCCCTGCGAACACAACCACGCGCCCGACGCTGCCGCGTCCACCGCAACCCGCCCCAACGTTCGTGACGATGGCCAACGCCCCTCTACCGGGACGGGATGGCGCGAGTTGTAAGGGTGATTTGGGTCTCGCGCGAAGAAGTATATTTTTGCGAAAGAGACTGGACCGGGCAAATCACGTTGATCTGGTTAGATAATTTAAGCGGAGCGCGCAGGGCGATGCAGCAGATTTGACCGGAACGGATGCTCGTGGGCTCACCACGGTCGATCGGCGGGACCAGGAAGGGTGCCATTCCTTAGGGTGCATAAAGGTAGGCAGGCACGGACAGGGCGAATCGAAGTCCGTAAGATGGTCGCCGATTTCCTTTTTGGGCGCCCGCGATGGCCACGTTTTTCAATGAATATTTTGATGTGACGACCAATCAGGTCGACGACTACGGGGCGTTCAACGTCTCCCTCATAAACGACCTGCCTCTGTTCATTGATCCGTTCCTGCTCTTCAACAGCCCAAAGGCGGATTACCAGCAGCTTCATGCCGATATTCTGAAATACATGATGTTCCTGCGGGACAAGATCATCGCCGGCAGTGTTAACGACGACCTCGTCAAATCTTGGTTCATGTTTCCGGAGGTTAAGCAGAACTGGCTAGGATTTTCCTTGCGCGGGAACGGTGGCAGCGGGCTAGGGAAGGACTTTGCCGAAGCTCTCCGGGTCAATCTCCAGAGCCTCTTTGCTGATTTCGGCAAGGAGACAATTACGACCGGAAGCCATATCGAGAAGGTTTGCCTCGTTCGCAGTGGCGTTGGCCGGGACATGATTAGCGACTTCACCACCAATCTCCTGAAAGACTTCATCTGCCGATACACCGAAAGTTTCGCTATTGCACACATTGACCCCAGCCTTCGACGGAAGATCCCAGTCAATAAGGCCATTTTCAATTACGAGACCGAAAGCTGGGAACGGCGAACTTATGATCTGCCTTGGGATGGGGATGATTTCGTTTTGCTCACCCCTAAGGACATGCTGACCCGCGACGAAAACTGGATCAATCGAACTGACATGATCCGGGACTTCGAAAGCATTCCTGTTGCGATTCCTGACGCTGAATTGCGCGGACAGGTGTTCAACTATTTTCAAAATATGCTCGGAAAACCGCGTCGACCGCCAACGCAAAAGGATAAGGACGAGGCGGCGATCAGAACGATCATGATGTTCCCTCAGTTGGTCGACTACTACATTAAAATGAAAGAGGCCTCGGGAAACGAAGCGAGGGACATCAGTTCCGAGAAGGTCATAGAAACAATCCAAGTCTTCGAAACGCAGGTCAAAGAGCTGCAATGGAACCTCGCAGAGCACACCTCTTTCTATAAAATCGGCAAAACTACTTACGATGAAGCGCATCAACGCCTGGCGTACCTGAAGGATGTCATCGAA
The DNA here is from genome assembly GCF_018596315.1 of Bradyrhizobium sp. SRL28. GTDB lineage: Bacteria > Pseudomonadota > Alphaproteobacteria > Rhizobiales > Xanthobacteraceae > Bradyrhizobium. The sequence goes on from NZ_JAHEAG010000002.1 coordinate 58,689, forward strand.
AACAAAGGCGGGCATAAGATTTTTTATCACGATGGCAAGGCGGTCCAACGTGAGAGTGATCTGCAAATCATGTTTCGCTTTGTGTGGTTCGGTTCGCCATCCGACGTTGGGACAGAAGCAAACGACGGTCGCGGGCCCGTAGACTACAAAATCGCCCGCGGCGCTAAAGATAAAACGCTCATCGAAATTAAGCTCGCCAAGAATACAGGGCTTGAGCGAAACCTCGAAAAGCAGCTCCCGATATATCAAGCTGCCAGCGACGCCAAGCACGGCATCAAGGTCATTATCTATTTCTCGGAGACCGAGGGGTTTCGCGTAGAAGGAATTCTGAGAAAGCTCAAACTGACCGGGCACAAGGATGTCGTCCTCATCGACGCCCGGAACGACAACAAACCGTCAGGATCCAAGGCTTAAGCAGCCTCCACAGCTTTGGTGTTGTCATTCGCAAGATGCATAGGGAGGAGACGCCAATGGGTTGCTTGCTTTCGCTAACGTGCACTTCGTAACATGGCGGCGATCGCACTGGCTGGTTGAGAATCGCTCACATTCTTGCCCCGCAGCGGCATCAGCGTTGCCGCGTTCGCACGTCGACGCCCATAGCGTCGAGCAGCTGGAACACCTGCTCGTCGGTAACGCGCACGCCCTTGAAATCGGCGAGCGTCAGCAGGTTCAGTCCGCTGACCTCGGCGCCGGTGAGGTCCGCACCTGTCAGGGTCGCGCCGTAGAGGTTGGTCTGGAAGAGATCGCAGTTGGTGAGGTCGGCGTCGGTCAGGTCGGCACTGGACAGGTCGGCTTCACGAAGTCGGCTGCCGGCGAGGCTGCAGGTTGGTAATTTTGTCTCGGCCAAGTCGGCTAAATCCATCTTGCAATTGTGGAAGCTCGCGCGTGTCTCGATTTGCTTGCGGCTCAGCGCCTGGCTGAAATCGACCTTGTTGAAGCGCGCCCCGGTGAGATTGCACTCGTGCATCTCGACGGCGAACATTTCAGTTCTTTCGAAGGTCGCGAGCGCAAGGTCACATCCGGAAAACCGGACCCGTTGCAGATCGCTGAAGGCGAAAGTGCATCCCTTGCCGCCGTCACCGGTGAACTGGCAGGTCTCGAACACCGCGTCTTTAAGCGCCGCATGCGAGACGCGGCATGAGACGAACCGGCAATTGGAGAACCGGGCGTCCACGAAGGAAGGGTAGGAAAACTGTACTGCCTCGAAGACACAGTCGGTGAAGACCGCCCCGTCGCAATCGACCTCTGGCCAGCGGTCATCCCTGACATTCAGGGAGGTGATCGGCTTCGCTGTGGCGATCCGGTGGGCGAGTTCGTCGATGTCCATGCGATCCCGTTTGGCTCAGGCGTCGAGTTCGGCGCGCGGCCACCCGGCACCACCGCAACGATACCTCGGGTCGCGATGGGGCCGCCATCCTAAAAAGTGCGATTGATTCCGAGTTTGCCCCCTTGCAGCGTAGGGCGGATTAGCCGAAGGCGTAATCCGCCACTCCGCTTCAAACAAGATGGCGGATTACGCTTCGCGTATCCACCCTACGCCCTCCATCAGAGCCATCGAGCGCGTTTGAAACGTAGGTAGAGCACCGTGCAAAGCAGGGCAATAATGCCAATGACGACGAAGTAGCCGTATTGGGTCTTCAACTCGGGCATGTTTTCAAAGTTCATGCCGTAAATCCCGGCGATCGCGGTGGGGACGGCCAGTATCGCGGCCCAGGCGGCCAACTGCCGCGTGATCACGCCCTGACGCTGCTGCTCAAGTAGATTGCTCACCTCGAAGACCGAAGTCAGAACCTCTCGCAAGGAGTTCACCATCGCATCGACGCGTCGCACATGGTCCAGGACGTCCTGGAAATAGGGACGGACGTTGGCGTCGAGACACGGGGTGTCAAGATGTACGAGCCGGCCACAGACCTCCGTCATGGGGCCGATGATCCGCTTAAAACGAATCAGCTCCTGGCGCAGCCCGAAGATTCGCTTGACATCAGCGCGGCTGAGGAAGCTGTCGAGCGCGCTTTGTTCCATCACCAGCACGCGCTCCTCAATCGTTTCGACGACTGGAAGATAGCCATCAACGATAAAGTCGAGGATGGCGTGGAGAACATAGTCCGGGCCCTGGCCCAGCAGGCTGGGCGCGGCTTCGAGTTGCGCGCGGAGGTCGCTATGCGCCCGCGCCGAGCCATGCCGAACCGAAATGATGAAATTCTTCCCGACAAAAATCGCGGTCTCGCCGTAGGCGATGTGATCGTGCTCAAGATGAGCGGTGCGCGTCATGACAAACAGTTGTTCGCCATAGATATCAACCTTCGGCATTTGATTGGCTTTGAGCGCATCCTCGATCGCAAGAGGATGAAGCCCGTAGTTTTTCTCGAGTTGCTCGAGCTCTCCTTTTGAAGGCTCGAATAATCCGATCCAGACAAACTCGGATTTTCCCTTGCAATCGATCGGCTCGTCCAGGGAAACGGCTTTTGCTTTCTTGCCCTTACGATACAGTTGGGCTGCCACGACGCTCACAACGCGCTTCCTCCGAATTTATTGAGCGGGGTGCACCATCCTATCACGCAAATTGCGTGGGGCTCAGGATTCATAGCCGGAGGATGACGGTGGCCGCGATTGCGATAGGGCTTTGCAGCGCTGCTGTTCGCGCCCTCGGATTCAACTTGCGGGCCGGGCGTTGCGTCCAACCCGTGCATGCTGACGCTCAAGCACCAGGGCCAAGACACGCACAACGATGTTGACCAGCGTATCCGGCGCCGCGGGGCGTTCGTCCGGGTCGAATGCCAATCCAACGACGGCCTTCGGGCCTTCGGCCGTCTGCACCGGCCAAAAGTCAAAGCGCGCGGCCAGGTTCGGGTAGACGTCGCCGCGCATGACAGTTCCAGTCGCCAGGGACGATCGCGCCGCTTCCAACTCGGCCTCCCGGGGTTCTACGTCGCCGGCTTGCTCGAGGGAAACCACTCTGTCCCCCGAAACGAGCATCACGACGGCAGGAACCTGGAAGAGCGCTGCAAGAGTTTTGGTGGTGAGTGAGAGGATCGCCTTCGTATTGCCGGCCGCGACGACGTCACGGCTGTAGACCTGCAGCACGGTCGTCTGCCTTTTCAGCAGAGCCGCCTCGGTCGCTCTCTGGCGGGAGGTGAAGGCAACGCCACTCACGATAACACCGACGACAAACAGCAGCCCAATCGCCCAGATGTTCGCCGCGTCGTCAACGGCCAGTGAGTAGCGAGGCTCGGTCAGGAAAAAATTGAAGGCCAGAGCGCCAAGTATCGCCGAACAGAGTGACGGACCCAAGCCGAGGCTAACGCCCGCGATGATCACTGGAACGACAAACACCAGGGACAGGTTCGGGATGGCCACCTTGGTGTCGACACCGACAGCCACGACCGTCGCGGCGGCGGTCATTGCAATTGAAGCAAGGTAGCGCATCAACTCCGATGCTACCGGGCCAAACAGGGGAACTGCATCGGACGCAGGGGTGATGTCCTGCCGCAGCTTCGATTCAACGTCGGTCACTGCTTTCATCTCCTGCCTGGCGACAACGCGTTTGGCCGAAGAGCAAACCAGCCAAAGCGGGATCGCGGCACTGATAGACGAGCCGAGTATATCCCAACTTCACCGGCGTGCGAGCCGCATGAAACATGAGTTCCATGCTCTCCGGCAGTGCACGCGAAGAGATCGGTCTGCCGCCATATAAAATCGAGAGGACGAACCGGCCGGCGGTATAGGAACTTCATAAAGGCCTCATGACCGCTGATAGCGGCAGTGGGCTTGTCTCTGATTGGCACAAGCGGGCCGTTGCCACATATCCGCGCCGCTCTGGCGATCAAGGAGGTTGGGGTGCAGTAAGGCCGCCCCAGTTGGTGGGCTTTTCATTTCGCGGGCCGGCGAGAAGCGGCCCCAGCAGCGGGGGGCTAGGGGCTGAGCTGGGGCCGCCCATTCAACCGCCGGCAACGCGGAAACGAGCGGCCGACGGTCAGCAAAATTACCGCAACTCGGTTGATCGTTCCGAACTAGTTGGGAGTACCTCAGTTGGCGGACTCATTCATATCGGACCAAACCATGCGATGTCGCCATTGGAGATCACGCGCCGAATTCGTCTGGAGCCGCTGCCGTGTAGGTCGCGGCAGTTCAATGGTCGCAGAGTTCCGGCTGGAAAATATTCGGTCCGAAGCGCATATTCCCGGGATGGCGACAATTGTGCAATGCAATTGCGGCGCCGAGTACAGTCGCACTGAAGAGAAGTTCTTGGTGCCGCATACGGGTGACGCGGTCTGCAAGATCTGCGGAGCTGCTCTCGAATCGTGGCGCGAAACCACCCACGTTCCCATCTACGAACTTGTTGAGCGTCCCGAGAAAAAGCCGGAATGACATCAGCCCAGTGCGTAGGGCGGATTAGCGCAGCGTAATCCGCCGCGGCGTTTCAAATACGATGGCGGATTACGCTTCGCTAATCCGCCCTACGGGTTGCCGCCATCCGCTTGAATATCAGGGTTGAGCAACCGCCGTTCGACCTTGCATAATCCCCACCCAGTCGGAGGAACGGCGATGCAATTGCGGGACTTTGGGCGCACGGGAATGCAGCTCTCGGTGCTGGGCTTCGGCTGCGGCGCGGTGGGCGGATTGATGGTGCGCGGCGATGCTGCGGACCAGGAGCATACCATTGCGCGGGCGATTGCGGGCGGCGTCAACTACTTCGACACCGCGGTGCTGTACGGCGATGGCGAATCGGAAAAGAATCTTGGCCGCGTTTTGCAAAAGCTGAAACCGGCTGACGTCGTCGTCGGCACCAAGGTCCGGTTGCCGTCCGGCGAGGATGGCCGCATCGATGATACCGTCAGGACATCGCTCGAAGGCAGCCTGGCGCGGCTGCGTCTTGACCGGGTCGACATCCTTCATCTGCACAATCCGATTACCGGGAGCGGTGGCGGATCGGCGCTGAGCGTGCGGCAGGTGCTCGACGAGGTGGTGCCGGCGTTCGAGCGCCTGCGTCAGCAGGGGAGGATTCGTTTCCTCGGGTTGACGGCACTCGGCGACACGGCCGCGCTGCATCAGGTGATCGATGCCCGCGTCTTCGACAGCGCGCAGGTGGTCTACAACATGCTCAATCCGTCGGCGGCCCGCGAATTGCCGGCGAACTATCCGGCACAGGATTATGGACGATTGTTCGAACGCACCGAGGCCGCCGGCGTTGGCGTCGTGGGCATTCGCGTGCTGGCCGGCGGCGCATTGTCAGGCTCGGCCGAGCGTCATCCGATTGCGGGGCCGGCGCCCGAGCCGATTGGGTCGGCGATGAGTTACGACGCCGATATCGATCGCGCGCGACGTCTCATGCCGCTGGTCGAGGAGGGCTTCGCCGCCAGCCTGACCGAAGCCGCCACGCGGTTTGCGCTGTCTCACCCCGCGATGGGCACGATCCTGGTCGGCATGGCGACGCCGCAACAATTCGAGGACGCGCTCGCCGCGGCCGAAAAAGGCCCGCTGCCGCAAGCGGCCCTCGACCGGCTGTCAGCGCTGCGGCAGGCATTTTCCGGCGAGCCGCGATGATCGCCCAAGTTGGCTAGGGCCGTAGGGCGGATTAGCCGAAGGCGTAATCCGCCGTATCTCAGCAAGACGGCGGATTACGCTTCGCTAATCCGCCCTACGAGCTACAAAGCGGCGTCGATCTTGCTGTCCGAGTTCTGCAGCGCAGGTGCCAACGTGGCGTCGGGCTGCGGTGTCATCGCCGGCAAGGTCGAGCGCCTATACGGATGCAGCTCCTTTCGTCGAACACCAAAATGGCAAATGACGGTATCGATGCTTTCACCGGGCATTCGCAACCGTCGTCCTGCCGCGCCAGCCAGGCCTGTATCCTGACGATCGAAGCCCGGCCCAGCCCGCTGATCTCCGAAAGCTCACGCCTCGTGTGCAAGGATATGATCTCGGGAAGGAATACGGTGCGATCGGAAGCGCATCGCACGACGAACGATGCGTACGGCGCATTCGTCATCAGTTGAATGATCCTGTCCGGCAAATCCGCGCCGGAAGTGACGGCAACCTTCTTTGCTCTTGCCATATGAAGCAACTTGATCCTGAACACGGTGGGTCTGGTGAATCTGAATCACTCTAAGGTTGCTCGCAATAAAGCATGACCGCGTCAAATTATCACGCGCCATGGATTAACGTGCTCAGCGCACGCCGCAGTTTAGAATTAGAACAATTAGAAATTACCGCAGTCGATTTCCCGCGCTCGATTTGAAGGATCGACTTGCGACGTTGCCCAGTTGTCACAGGTGCAATCTGTCGTAGGCGCACACCATCACCTTAGATGACTTCTACTCGCCCGTTCCACTCGGGAAGTTAGAACGCCTTCGTGGGAGTTGGGGTGAAAGTATGACGTTTGCGATTTCGACTAATAATGTTTTGCGCGTTATTTCGTTGGGAGCGGTGAGCTATCTTGCATTCTCTCTGGATTTTGCGAGCGGTCAGAAAGCATTCGCGCAGTCGAATTTGCCGCCCGTCACTGTGGACGCTTCAGGGCAGCAACGCGCGCGGCCCGCGGCGTGGAGATCGCAGACATCAGCCTCGCGCGCGGAGGGAACGCAATTTGGCGGCGGCGAACTCCAGCACTGCTGAACCGGGGCGCCTGCATCCGTGGCTGCGGGCGTTGCTGGCCGGGCCGTGCGCGCTGGGGCTCACCGCTCTCATCATGGCTGTGATGCCGTTCTGGGTGCCAAAGGGAATCGGCGGAGTTGACCACATCGCGTTTCCGTTGTTCTTCATGCCGGCGATCTGGGCCGTCATATTCTTCTATGCACTACTCGACCGGAGGCTCGGCCGCATCGCGATCGTCATGGCGGTCATCGCCGTCATTCACCTGATCGCGTTAAGAGCTGTTTTGTTCGGCTGAGACGATCCTTCGACCCGCGGAGAAGCCGTGATCAACCTGAAAGCGCGCGAAACCAGGACGCTGGTGGCGGTCCACGGCTGGGCCGGCGCCGTGCTGGGCCTGCTGCTGTACGCCGTCATCGTCACCGGCACGGCTGCGGTGTTCGCGAACGAAATCAAGGCCTGGTCGGGCGGGCTGATCGGCATGAACGAGCCGCTGAGCCAGCCGCTCAATGCCGTGCTCGCCCGCCTTGAGGCGGAAACGCCCGAGCAGTTCCGCGGGGATCTCGCCTTGAGGGCGACACCTGCAGGAAATGTGTTGGCATTCTTCCATACCGACGAGACCATCAATGGCGTGCGTCGCGAGCGCGGGATCCTTTATACGATCGGGCCGGATGGCCGGGTCATCTCGCGCGCCGAAGGCTACGGCAACGAACTCGCGGCCAACGATCCCTATACGGCGCTCGGACGCTTTTACGTCGATCTGCACGTGCGGCTGCACGTGCCCAATCCGTGGGGGCTGATCCTCACGGGCATCCTCGGTCTTGCCATGCTGGTGGCGGCGGTCTCGGGCATTCTGATGCACCGGCACCTGTTCAGGGATATCTTTATCCTGCGCGGACGCGATCGGCTGGTGGGCTTACGCGATCTGCATTCCGTCGCAGGCACCTGGACGCTGCCACACGCGTTCGTGCTCGCGTTCACCGGCGCCTATCTCAGCTTCACCATCGCGGTTGCGCTGCCGATGCTGGCGAAGATCGCGTTCAAGGGCGATGTGCGAGAGATGGTCACGACGCTCAATGGACTGCGTGCTGTCGACGCGCGTCCGGCAGCGATCGCCGATCTCGACGACATGCTGTCCGATGCGCGCAAGCGCGCCGGCGCGCCGCTGCTGATTGCCGGGTGGGAAAACCGCGGCCGGGCCGATTCGCGCATCACGATATTTCCGGCGCCCAGGAGCGGGGATCTGACGGCGATGCGCCTGATCTACAACGGGGCAACCGGCGAACTGATCCGGGAGCGGCCGATCATCGGCATGAAGCCTTCGCTCGGCGCATCCTTGCTCGGTCTCATCAGCCCGGTTCACTTCGGCAATTTCGCCGGATGGTGGTCGCGTGCCGTATGGTTTGCACTAGGCGCTGCGAGCGCCTACGTGGCCTGGAGCGGATTGAATCTCTGGGTGCGGCGACGCGCCGACCAACGGGGCTGGCGCGCGCTCGGGCGCGTGACGGCGTGGGTGGGAGGTGGCCTCCCGTTTGCGATGGCGGCGGCAGCCGCGGCCTATTTCGTCAGCCTGCCATCGCTCGCTACTGTGTTCTGGACCCCGGCGGCCTTTCTGGCCGCTGCCGCACTCGCGCTTGTTCCGGCACTGCGGATGCGGTCGATCGAGCGGGTCCCGCCGCTGCTGTTTGGCGCGACCGGCGTCTTGCTGATGGCGCTTCCGCTGCTGCGTGCCGCGGCCGGCGGCCCAACTTGGCGCGCTGCGCTCGCGACCGGACAGGGTGCGGTGCCGATCATGGATTTCCTGGTCGCGCTCGGCGGCATCGCGTGCGTCGTGTCTGCCGCCATGGCATTGCGACCCCGCGAGCAGGCGACGTTCAACGCCGGCTCCTATGTGCAGTCCGCAGAATGATGCTGCTCGGCTGGCTCGGCCTATCCGGCGCGCTCGTCAGTGCCGCCTGCATCGCGCTCCTTGCTGCGGTCGATCCGAAGCGCCGGGGCGCGGGTCCCACGCGGCCCGGCTTGCGCCGATTGCTCTTGTCAGCGACATTCTTGCCCGGCCTCGCCCTCGGCGTCGCCGGCCGCTGGAGCGATTTCCTGATCTGGGTCGGCGCGGCCGCCATCTTCGGATGGGCGATCGCGGCGCTGGCCAGCATGCGCCGAAAGCCTCGTTCGTAGGGCCGTAGGGCGGATTAGCGCAGCGTAATCCGCCGCTGCATCTCAAAACAAGACGGCGGATTACGCTGCGCTAATCCGCCCTACGCGTCGCTCCAGTTCGGGGAAGGTTAGACGTCAGGGATAACCGGCGCCGGCAATTTCCACATCGACCGCGTCGATCCGCGAGGACGATTTGCGTTGCCGGAGTTCTTCGTAGGACGTCGCCGCGCTCAGGCAGAACAGCGTTCGCCGCTCGGGCCCGCCGAGGACGCAGGCGAGGGCGCGGCGGCCGGGGACTTCTATTCGCTGCAGCTCGCGCCCGCCGGCGTCGAGGCGGATGAAGGCGTCTTCTTCGAAGGCTGCGACCCACACGGCGCCTTGCTGGTCGAGGCAGATGCCATCCGGAGACTTCATGCTCCCGAAGCGGCCACGAAATTTCAGGCTGCCGTCTGGCTCGATTTCATAATCGGCGAGGCACGCGCCATCCATTTCAGCCACGACGAGCCGGCGATGGTCGGCCGAGACGGCAATGCCGTTGGGAAACCGCAATCCTTCGGCGACCACGCGGGCCGCGCCGTCCGGCATCACCAGAATGATGCGGCCGGGAGCGCCTCGATCGGGCGGCGGTGGCATATCGAAGCCGAGATCGCCGACATAGGCGCGGCCGAGCCCGTCGATGATCATGTCGTCGATCGTGCCGCTCGCGATCCCTGACAGGTCGGCATAGAGCGAAAGCGCGCCCTCCGCATAGGTCATCAGGCGTTTGCGATACATCGTCAGGACGACAAGCCGTCCGTCCGGCAGGAGGCCTGTGCCGCAGGGCGTGTCGTCCTCGAACTTTGCATGCTGCTCGCGCTCGCCGGACGGGGAGAGGCTGAGGAGTGTCCGTTCCATGCAGTCGACGAACCAGAGCCGGCCCGCATGCCACCGCGGCCCCTCGAAATAACGTCCGCCATCAAGTACGCATCGCAGCTTCATCGGCTACAGCGTCACCACGATCTTGCCGAGGTGCTTGTTGGCTTCCATGTGCTCGAACGCTTTTCCGATCTCGGCGAACGGGTAGACCTTGTCGATCGGCAGTTGAAGTTTTCGCGATTCCACCGCGCTCCAGATGTCTTTCCGGACCTCGTCGAAAATCTCGCGGACTTCCTCGATGGTGCGGGTGCGGAAGGTGACGCCGATATAGTTGATGCGGCGGGCGGCGTGCAGGTCGAAATTGAAATCGGCGTGGGTGCCGCCGAGCCGGCCGACATTGACGATGCGGCCCTTGACCTTCGTTGCAGCGAGGTTCTGGTTGGCGACCTTGCCGGAAACCTGATCGACGATCAGGTCGACGCCTTCGCCATTGGTTGCTTTCAGCACCTGATCGACCCAGCCGGGGTCGCTGGAATCGATCGCGAGATCGGCGCCGAACTCCTTCAGGCGGCCGCGGCGCATCGCGTCCGTCGACGATCCGATCACGAGTTTCGCGCCCTTGAATTTTGCGATCTGCATCGCCATCAGGCCGACGCCGGAGCTGGCGCCCTGGATCAACACGCTTTGGCCCGCCTGCAGCGCGCCTGACGTGACGACGGCGTTGTGCATGGTGGCGAGCGCGACGGGGAGGGTGGCGGCTTCCTCAAAATTCATGTTCGAGGGCGCGCGGAACAGGCGGCCATGGTCGGCCAGCGTGTATTCAGCGAATGCCGCGCCGCCCGAGCCCATGATCTTGTCGCCAACCTTGACGCCCTTGGCATCGGGGCCAAGTTCGGCGACTTCACCGGCCCATTCCATGCCGAGTACGGTGCCGACGCCACCGGCTGCGCCATGCACATGGCCCTTGGTCATGCCGAGGTCGGCGCGGTTGAGGCCGCAGGCATGGACCTTGACCAGCACTTGCGTGCCCTTCGGTGACGGCTTTGCAACGTCGGCGATCTCGGCGCCGTTGGCGCCGTAGACATAGGCTTTCATGGCTCTTCTCTTTCTTTGCTGGCAGCGCAGGCCGTCTATTCGGCGGCCTGTCTTCTTACTGGCGTCAAGCCGTCTATTCCGCGGCCTGCCGCCGGGCGCCCGACATCATGCCTTCGAGCCGGCTCTGGATGATGGCTTCCGCGTCACGCATGATGCGCGATACCAGTTCGGCGCAGGTCGGAATATCGTGGATCAGGCCTTGGACCTGGCCGGCCGACCAGATGCCCTCGTCGGCATCGCCGGTCGCATAGACCATCTTGCCGCGGGCGCCGGCGACGAGTTCACGCACATCCTCGAACTTCGCGCCTTCTTTCTCCATCGCGACCACCTTGGTCGAGATCGCGTTCTTGGCGACGCGCGAGGTATTGCGCATGGTGCGGAAAATCAATTCGGTCTCGCGCTCGTCATTGGCGACGATGCGCTCCTTCACCAGCTGATGGATCGGGCTTTCCTTGGTGCACATGAAGCGCGTGCCCATGTTGATGCCCTCGGCGCCGAGCGCGAGCGCTGCGACCAGGCCGCGACCGTCGCCGAACCCGCCGGAGGCGATCATCGGGATCTTGATCTTGTCGGCGGCGGCCGGGATCAGGATCAGGCCGGGCGTGTCGTCCTCGCCGGGATGGCCGGCGCATTCAAAACCGTCGATCGAGAGCGCGTCGACGCCCATCCGCTCTGCCGACAGGCCGTGACGGACGCTGGTGCATTTGTGGATGATCTTGATGCCGTGCTTCTTGAATTCGGTGACGTGTTCCTGCGGCTTGTTGCCCGCGGTTTCCACGATCTTGATGCCGGCCTCGATGATGGCCTGGCGATATTCGGCGTAGGGCGGCGGCTTGATGGCGGGAAGGATGGTGAGGTTGACGCCGAACGGCTTGTCGGTCAGGTCGCGGCAGCGCGCGATTTCCTTGGTGAGGTCTTCCGGGGTCGGCTGCGTCAGCGCGGTGATCAGACCGAGCGCGCCGGCATTGGCGACGGCGGCGACCAGCTCGGCGCGTCCGACCCATTGCATCCCGCCCTGGACGATCGGATGTTCAACGCCAACAAGTTCGGTGAATCGCGTCTTCATGTCTGCCCTCTGTTTCCATGCGCATTTTCCAATGGAAAATGCGCTTCCCTATCATCTTGCGCGTATTCTGATCGCAAAACCGGTTTGCACTTTTGCGGAATACGCGCCCACGGGCGGCCCGTGCACGTCATTTTGTGAGATTTCGAGCGGCAGGATGCCGTCACCCCCTGCAAAAGTCTACCGGGAGCGGGTGGTGGTCAGGGCAAGGCCATCATGCAAAAGCGGGGCTTGTTCCGCAGTGCGAACAATTCCTGCATGGACTCCGGCATTTCTTAGATCACCCGCTAACGGGCATGCTGTAGACATGCCGAAATCGAAGCTTTCGACCCAAGGTTGATCTTGTGCAGTGCGCACCCCCTTGATACGCTCGTTCTTTCAGTCAGCGGGGAGTGCCGAACGATGTTCGATATCTCGCGCCGGGACCTGACATTTGGCGCAGCCGCTGCTTACGCTGCGTTTGGACTCAACAAACCGATCACGTTTGTCGACGCGGCTTACGCTCAACAGTCCGTCACGCAACCTTTCCGCAAATACAAGGTCGGCGACATTGAAGTCTTCTCTCTGATCGATGGCATGCGGGAGATCCCGCTGCGGGAGGGCATGGTCAGGAATGTCGGTGTCGAACAGGTCAAGGCTGCGTTTCGCGCTGCCGGTTTTCCCGAAAATCAGGCGCCGCTGCGGTTTATCGTCATGGCGCTCAAGCTGCGCGATCAAGTGGTCCTGATCGATTCGGGCACGGGCGGTCATCCGATTTATGGTGAGGGGAACGGCCGGCTATTCGAGAGCATGGCGGCGGCAGGCCTTGACCCCAAGGCCGTCAAGACGATCCTCATCTCCCATCTCCATGGCGACCACATTTACGGCCTCATGAACATCGAGAGCAATGCGCAGGTCTTCCCGGATGCCGACATCGTGGTGCCCGCCGCGGAATTGAAATGGTGGACACGCCCGGGAGTCGAGTCGCTCGATCTTGGACCGACGCGCAAAGGCCTCGCCCAGCGCATTCAGGCGACGGTCGCGACCTGGAAAAACGTCAGGCCCTTTGAGGGAGAACCCGAGCTTCTGCCCGGTGTGCACGCCGTTCAGGTGCCCGGCCATAGCCCCGGAATGGTCGCGCATCTGGTCAGCTCCGGCGGCAAACAGTTTCTGATCACCGCTGACGTGGTCAATCTTGCGCCCCACATTTCCACAAATCCCGAGTGGCAGCTTGCCATCGACCAGGATCCGCAAATGGCTGTCGAAACGCGAAGGAAGATCTTCGATCGCGCGGTCGCCGACAAGCTCACCATTTCGGGTACTCACTGGTTGATGCCGAACGCCGGCACGCTGGCCAAGGATGGCAACAGCTACGTATTCACGGCCGAGGCGTAATCGTGCGAGAGTGGCGCCTTCGTTTCTACGAAGGCGCACCAGCAAGTAGCCCGCATGAGCCAACGGGTCGCGCGAAACGCGCGCCCGATGACAGGCTCCGCGATATGCGGGGAGGACAGGCGACCCAAAGTCCCGGATTTCGCTTTGCTCATCCGGGCTACGCACGCTGACGGTCTCTGCACTTCACGGTAAACTGAGACCCGCCACACGGCGGTTGTGCTAGTCTGCCAAGACAAGTTCTGCGTATGTGGGGTCCAGGCGCATGCCGAAGGATCCAAAAAAGCTAGGCATCTTTACCGGGCGTGGTCGGCTGGTTGCGCTGGCTGTCGCAGTGGGATTGGTGCTGGGCATGGGACCCACCTCTGCACAATTTTTTAATTTCGGCGGATATCAGCAGCGGCCGCAGCCCCAACGGGGCGGCTGGTTTGGCAACGAACAACGCGGCGGCGGCTGGTTCGGTAACGAGCAACGCGGTGGCGGCTGGTTTGGTAACGACACGTATGCGCCGAACCAGCAGCAGTACGCGCCGCCGCCTCGGCATGGGCGGCAAGCGCCGGCGGTGCGCGAGGATTTTTCGAAGGCGCCGCCTCCCGAGAAGCGCAACACTGTTCCCGAGCGCCACATTCTCGTGCTCGGTGACTCCATGGCGGACTGGCTCGCCTATGGGCTTGAGAACGTCTATGCCGACCAGCCTGAGATGGGTGTGATCCGCAAACACAAGTCGGCCTCGGGCCTGATCAAGTATCAGCCGAAGGGCGATCCAGTCGATTGGGCCGCCGCCGCCAAAGGCATTCTCGCCACCGAAAAAGCGGACGCCATTGTCGTCATGCTCGGGCTTGATGACCGCGTCGCAATCCGCGAGCCGGCAGCCGAAAAATCCCACGATAAATCGGGGGACAAGAAAGACGCCAAGGCCAAACCTGACGGCAAGCCTTCGGGCGAAAAACCCGCGGCGAAGCCGGATGGCGCATCCAAGGCGGCGGATCCCGAATTGCCACCGGACGATGATGCCGACAACAGTGATGCGCGGCCGACCACAGAACAGGAGAAGAGCGCGCGCTCGCCGAACGGCCTCCATGAGTTTCGCGAGAAACGCTGGGTCGAACTCTACAGAGAAAAGATCGACGAGATGATCGGCGTACTCAAGTCCAAGGGTGTGCCAGTGCTGTGGGTCGGTCTGCCGGTGGTACGTGGCCCCAAGGCGACCGCCGACACGGCGTTTCTGGATTCGCTCTATCGCGATGCGGCCGGCAAGGCCGGCATCACCTATGTCGATGTCTGGGACGGATTTGTCGATGAAGCCGGGCGCTTTTTACAGCAAGGCCCCGATTTCGAAGGCCAGATCCGCCGGCTGCGCTCCGCCGATGGCGTCTACTTCACCAAGGCCGGCGCGCTCAAGCTCGCGCATTATGCCGAGCGCGAAATCAACCGGCTGTTGGCTGCGCGTTCCGCGCCGATCGTGCTGCCCACCGAACCGGCAACCCCCGACGCCAGTGCGCGGCCGGATCAGCCGGCGCCGCGTCCGCTGGCCGGGCCGATCGTTCCCCTGGTGGCCTCTTCTGTCGGCACGGATCAATTGCTCGGTGCTCCCGGGTCGCGACAGGTCGCGATGGATGCGCAGGCAGCGCGGTTCTTGATCAAAGGCGAGCCTTTGCCGGCACCCGCCGGTCGCGCCGACGATTTTGCCTGGCCGCGACGCGAAATAGAACGCGAAGGGACCAAGGGTGAGACGCCAGTGGCGTCAACTTCGCTCGATGCCAACGCACGGGCGCCGGTTGCTTCGCCAAAGCCGAAAAAGCATCGCCGCTGGAGGCCAATCGCTTTCAGCGCTCCCGAACAAGCGGTGTTCCAACCCTATGACGCGCGGTTGAGAAAGATCGGCAGCCCTCGCTTATTGCCGTAGATGGGGCGGTAGCGCTCCGTGTTGTACGTGCTGGCGACGTCCAATTTGCGCGGCCCGAGCTTGGCGTCAGGGATGGGCACGAGGTCGTAGCGTCCCTCCACCAGCGCCGACATGAGGCCGGTCTTGCCTTCCAGGATGGCATCGTAGGCCATGTTACCGAAAGTCAGGGCCACGAGCTTGTCCATGAAGTCCGGATTGCCAGATCTCAGGTCGTAGGTGAGGTCAGAGGTGATCGTCTCCTCGCCGACGCGCCGCTTGATCTCGTCGGCGAACGATTCCGCCACGCTTGCCTTCTTGCGATGGCCGTAGGCATCGGGCTCACCGTATTCCTGCACCTCGTAGCCCTGCCACGCGGCGCCCTCGCTGAGCACGACCAGCGCGTAGTTGCTTGGGTTGGCGCGCTTCTCGTCAAGGAGCAGCTGGATCAGCTTGTCGAGATCGACCTTGTACTCCGGTATGACGCACCGTATCGAGGTGGCATACGCGGTGTAGAGCGCCGTAAATCCGGCATCGCGGCCAAAGACCCGGAAAATGCCGATTCGCTCATGCGATCCGACAGTGGTGCGCTGCCGCTGGATGGCGTCGCTGGCGCGGGTGATCGCGGTCGAGAAGCCGATGCAGTACTCGGTGTTGCGGACGTCGTTGTCCATCGTCTTCGGGATGGCGATGATCTTGACGCCGAGTTCGTTGAGCCTGGCTGCGTAACTGAGCGTGTCGTCGCCGCCGATGGCGATCAGATGCTCGATGCCGAGCCCCGAGAGGTTCGCCAGCACCTGGCCACTGACGTCCCACGTCCTGGTTGTGATGCCGCCCTTGGTGCTGAGCGATGCCGGAAAGTCTTGGCCTGCGAGATGATCTGGCAGCTTCTTCATCTTGGACGGATTGGTGCGGCTCGAGTGCAGCACGGTGCCGCCGCTCCGGTCGATGGTGCGCGTGTTGTCACGGTTCAGCGGGATGATGTAGTGGGACCTGGAGGCCGGGTCCTCGAGGTTCACATGCGTGAGGGCCTCCCAGCCACGGCGGAGGCCGACGACCTCGATGTCGTTCTCGCTGCCGCGATATGTCACGCTCTTGATGACGGCGTTGAGACCGGGAACGTCGCCGCCGCCCGTGAGAATGCCGATGCGCCTTTTTGCCATACCCACCTCGCAGGCGGTCCCTTACTCGGCCGCTTCGCCCTTGCGCTCCTCGCGCACCTGAAAGCGCTTCAGCAGTGAGGACACGGTGTCGCGGAAGCCACCATACTCCAGCTCGGAATAGGGCAGCATCGCGGCACCAGACCAGCCCTGGCTGCGCATCTCGATGGCTTTGCGCTGGGCGCGCCGGCGGACCTCGTCCCACGCCGGGTTGTCGAAGAAATCGGTAAAGGACTCCGAGAAACGGCCGTTCTTGTCGATCGAAAAGCCGGTGCAGGAAACGATCGGCAGGCAGTACATTCCGGTCACCGGTGTGTTGAGCGGCACGGGCATCAGCGGCATCACGTGCGAGCCGCGCGCGTCGCCGCCCACGAAGTGCGCCTTGGCGAACGGCGAGATGATCTCTTCCGGAGCCGGGAAAATCCCCTGGTTCCTGACGATCGCGACCGGATCGTCCTTGCCGGTGTACTTGCCTGCGATCGCGTGAAGACGCTGCGCCGAAACGGCGACGGCGACCTCGTCATGGGTCCGGGAAATGATGCGATCAATGCCAAAGCGCTCGTTGTCGCGGAGCAGGGCTGCAATGTGGTAGCCATCCGCGGGCGCGTCGAGTTCGATCACGCTGTCGCCGGTCGTGTTGTCCATGTCGATGACATGGAAGCGGAATCCCTTGATCATCGGGGGTAGCATCAGCCCGGCGCAATACATGGGATCGGCAAAGGCGAGGTAAAGCGGCAGGTTGTAGGCGCCGGGACCGCATTTGTCGGCGGCGAACACCATGAAGGACTCCGCAGGCCTCGAACCCGAGAGGCTGTGGTCGAAGCTGAGCTCGGCGACGCCCGGGCCGGCGCCGCGGACGTTTCCGGACGGTGCGTCGACCAGAAGATCCTGGCCGGCGCCATAAAGCCCGGAGGTTTTCGCAACCGAGGTGGCCGCGAGGAACGCCTTCCAGGCAAGTTGATGCACCTCGGAGCTCCCTTCGCCCCGTGTGTGCGTCATGATGATCGCAATGTCGTCGCCGGTGTGGCAGACGAAACCGTCGATCAAGAGGCCATCGCAGATCGCCTTCGCGACCTCGCCCTCGACAGCCGCCATCATGCGTGTAGACGGTTTCGTGTGGCCACCGACGGAGCCTATGTCAGCCTTGATGACCGAAAGAGTGAGTCTCATGAGCATTCCCTCCGACCAGCACAGCTAGGCGCCTCGGCGCTTGCTGCGCCGGGGCGCTGCTCATTCGCGAAAAAGAACGTCTGTGGTTCCGTTAGGTTCCACGAGAGCCCTTCTCGAAAAGGCTCATCCGGCAGCCGGGATCATCGGTCACCGTAAGGGCATGCCAGAAGCGATAGGAGAACCCGTTCATGCGCCGCCATTTGCTGCGGTGTACGAGCCCGCTATTTGGCACTTTTCGGAAGCGGGGCGGTTTTTCGAAAGCGCACATCGGCCGATCAGTCCGAATTAATGATGGGGTCACACCATAGGTTTCAGGTGACGCGGTCTACTGCCTGAACTCGTTGGTGAGTTCGCCGATGCCATCGATCGCGACGGTCACCGTGTTGGCCGGCTCCTTCACTGACGACATTTCAGAATCTCAATTCCGCGGCGCAACTTTGACTTCGCGTACCGCCAGATAAAGACTGATCGTACCCACAATGACGGGAAGCAGTCCGATCAGCATCCAAGCCAAATGCGGGTCAGCGCCGATCGTGCCGGCAGCAATCCAAATTCCAAAGGCAATGATTCCTATCGAGATCGAGAACGAGAATGCGTCATTCATGATGACCTCCAAAGACTATGCCCGCCGGACGGATGGCAGTCTGTCAGCAAGTCGGCATCAATTCCGGCCTGCCACGCGACCTCATCAGCCAGCTCGCAAAGGCACGGAAGGCAGGAATGTCGTGGCTGGTCGTTCGCCTTTCGGGCTCGGCAGGTCTTAAGAACTGCCTCTGGCGGGGAATAGCCTGTCAGCGGAACGATCGAGCCGCTTATCGGAGCCTTGCGCTCCGTTCAGATGGCCGACCAGCTCGCCGGAAAGTCGATAGATGTTGATGCCTTTTAGATGATAAAGTTTTTGGCCCTTGAGGTCGAAGATGGCCGCGCCGTCCACCACCCCAACGTGGGTGCCATTGCTATTGAAAATATTGCCGCTCATGACTGACCTCCAAGCGAGGCTCCGGAACCAAGCTGCGCTTGTTGGACCCAGATAGCGAGACAATTCGGACGCCCTGCCGGATACTTCGGGTATATCCAGACGACCATCGCCAAAGCCGGAGGCAATTTAGCCCGGACGGCTTAATTCGCCCGTGAGAAGCTTTGTGACCTCCGGCAATTCAAGGGGGTCTGGTAGATCGCAAGCTGCCGATCTATGAAACCATCGCTACTGGAGAGAGGCGAACCAGGTTCGTACCGTCACGTCACTTCCGTGACTGGCACGCTTCGGACTTGGCACTTGCGCTCGGCGATACAGGCGCGCGTCGTCGCTCATTGTTAGCGAAGTCGGAGGTAGACATGCAGTTGCTCAACGACATACACCACCTGACGTTTGTCACCGCCGACATGAATCGATTGATCTGTTTCTACGAACGTATCTTCGGAGCGCGCGTCACGGTCGATCTCGAGGAGGAGGGGCTGCGCCACGCCTTCATCGAAGTGGGTCCGCACACTGTCCTGCACCCATTTCAGGTCCCTGGAATTGCACCTCCTGGCCACCAGCCCATGTTCAAGCGCGGGCGCCTCGACCATTTTGCGCTCAATGCTGCAAGCGAGGAGGCGTTCCGGGAAGTACGGCGGCGCCTCGTTGCCGAGGGCGTAAGCGATGGAGCCGTTACAGACATGGGCTCGCTCCTCCTTCTTAGCTTCACTGACCCCGACGGAGGCGACCACGAGGTAGTTTGGGTCAAGCCCGGTGTCCCTGTCGCGCAAGGGCTCAAGCGCTCGGAGTGGACGAAAGTCCAGCTGGATTAACATGCACGCAAGATGTGTTCCCTGGGCGGTCGCCGAAAGCCGACCGGGGCCGCTGAGCTATCCAAATACGGCGGACCTAGGGCAAGGGATTTCATCTAGAAGACATTTTTTGTGGACAGTTTCACGACGCTGCTATCTGGCGCCAGCGCGTTAAGTTACCTGACTCAGGGTAGGGTAGGGACAACCCCGGAGTGATCATGACAACAGTGCAGGCCATTGCATTTGGGGCCATGCTGGCTTGGACTCCAGCGCTCATCGTTATGGCGTTCTTGTTGTGGGATGTTCCCGAACTTGAGGAAGATTAACCTCGTTTTTTGAAGCTCGTAGCGAGCCAATGGTCGATCGCTTTTTCGAGCGAAGCGCGCAGCGGTTTGCGCAAGAAAACCGGTCAAACTAAGAAACTAGTGTCCCTTTGATTCAATCAGAACCGAAGGACTCTACGTCACGGCGACTGGAGCGCCTCGCGGCGCGGCGGATTCGCCCGTCGCGATGCTCTCATTCAGTTTCTGATTGACGATCTGGACCGTTCGGTCGATTTCGGCATTGGGTACGCCAAGCTGATGCGAAATCAGCTTCACCAGCAGGTCGACGCGCTCGATGAAGAGCGCGCCACCAGCGACTGCTCGGGCCGCTGACGAGGGCTTGAGAAGGCTTTCCGCCGCTTTGGCGTATTTCTCGAAAGGTACCTGATCCCTGGGATCGGCGCCCAGACGCTGGGCAATGGCGTCGACATGGTCATAGATCGACTGCGAGAGATTGATATCGCCGTGCACGGCGTCGTGGATCGATTGCGGCTCCTGCTGCGTGATACATCGGTAGTTCCCCGTCAACAGCATCGACCATTTGGCCAAAGGGACGAACATCGAATCGAACACTTTGAGCTTCACTGGAACGTCCTGGCCATCCAGCCTCACCGCATCGATGTCGGCTTCCAGCTCCCGCAGCAGCAAGTTATGTCTTTCATCCGCAAATGATGCGGCCTTGAAATTTGTCGGCAGGCCGACATGAAGAACATTCGCCGCCTCTTCCGGCGGACGGAAGGCCTGCGGATCAGGGGAGCAGAGCGACATCAGGCCCGGCTCGAACCGTTCCCATACCGCGGCGTTGGTATAGGCCTCCTCCAGTTCCATGTTCGCCAGCGCCGGGATCCGCTTGAGATAGGGCAAGGGCGGCATGTTCATGATCGAAAGGCAAGGCAATTTCGCCTCGGCGATTTTGATCATCAGAGCCTGGATCGCATGGTCCGCGTATTGCGGTTCCTGCATCGCGAGACCAACCAGATCGTAGCGGGAAAGATCGACGCCGGCGGGCTCGACCGCGTCCAGGATCCCAGGCAGGTCACGCGAGAAGATCGGGCGGTGGGCCGCCTCGTCGCGCAGCTTGATGCGAACTTCGGTGCCGTCGCGATTGATGAGTTCTGCCGTCTGCTTCCGGCAAACCAGAGTCACGTTGTGACCCGCCATCAAGAGCTTCGTCGCCAGCAATGAGCCGTACGAGGCTCCAAGGATCACAATGTTGCGCGCCATGCGCCCTCCCACAGATGATGTTTCCGGCGCGCCACTACTCCGGCGCAGATTTGCCAGCGCCTGCTTTTGCGACAGGAGTTAAGCCGGATTTGCGGTGCGATACCGTCTTCCCTGGGGGTGCAACCCCAAGGAATGCCGGCGAAGTTCGAAGCGACCGGTCAGGCCGACGCGGCCAGATTGAAGGGCGTTGCTTCGTCGTCGAATGCGTTGAAGATATCGCGAATGCTGATGACGCCGATCAGGCTGTAATTATCGATCACCGGCACGTGGCGGATGTGATGCTTGCTCATGAGGTGGCGGACATGCTCGAGCGTATCCGTCGACGTGCAGGAGACGAGCTGCTGTACCGAAATGAATTGCGAAACGCGCATGTTCACCCCGGCCGTGCCGTGCTCGGCGATGGCGCGCACCACGTCGCGTTCGGTGAACATGCCGACTGCCGTGTTGCCTTCGGTGCGCACCACATCTTTCACCACCAGCGCGCTGATATTGCTGGAGCGCATCAGTTGGGCGGCAATGGCGACGGTCTCGTTCATGCGAACCGTTGCGACACGGGCGGTTTTCTTGCGCAGAATATCTCCGACTTGCATGGCGACCTCCTTGGGTGAATTGTTACCTCAAGTCTGGTATACATAATGCCAATTGTCAACACGATTGATAGGCGAAATCTTTCGCCGGAAAGAAGATAAATAGGCAGTATTACTGACGTTCTTGAACGCAGCGTTCTGGCCGGAGGAGTGGGTTGTCGTCGTCTGAAGCGATCCAAAAAGCGCTCAGGTATACCAGAAGCCGTCCTAGCAAAAGAAAACGCGCCCATCCCATGGGATGAGCGCGCTTCTTTCGAACAACCGATCCGGTTCGGATCAGGCCGCAATCTGCGACTTGGCGACCACTACCTTGCGCCAGGGCTTCAGCACCGCGATCGCCAGCACCGAGGCCAGGATATTCGCACCCGCCGCGACGATGAACACGGTGTCCCACGTGCCCGAAGACTGCTGCATGTAGTTCGCCACCGGTACCAGCAGCGCCGCGGTGCCCTTTGCGGTGTAGAGCAGGCCGGCATTGGTGGTCGCGAACTTGGCGCCGAAGGTGTCGGTGCAGGTCGACGGGAAGAGGGAGTAGATCTCGCCCCAGGCAAAGAACACAAATCCCGACAGCAGCACGAACCACACGGGATCGTGGCCCAGCATGTAGAGGCCCCAGATGCCAATGCCTTCCATGCCGAACGCGATGAACATGGTGTTCTCGCGGCCGATCATGTCGGAGATCCAGCCGAAGAAGGGGCGGGTCAGGCCGTTGAGGACGCGATCGATGGTGGCGGCGAACGTCACTGCCGTCATCGTCACCGCCATCAGCGTCACGGGCACGCTGTCGACCTTCCAGTCCACCGCGATCGGCTTGAGGTTGGCGGTGACCATCAATCCGCCGGCGCCGACGATCACGAACATGAAATACATCAGCCAGAAGATCGGCTGACGGATCACTTCGGTCGGCTGATAATTGCGCCGGGTCTGGATGATGTTGGCGTTCTGCGTCACCGCAGGCACCTGTCCGGATTTCGGCGAGAACATGAAGAAGGCGAGGATCACGATGATGATGCCCTGGCCGAGACCGAAATAGAGGAAGGTGGTCTGGAAGCCGGAGTCCTTGATCATCGCCTGGATCGGCGCGACCGTCAGCGCCGAGCCCGCGCCGAATCCGGCGGCGGTGATACCGGCAGCGAGGCCGCGCTTGTCGGGAAACCATTTCAGCGCGTTGCCGACACAGGTGCCGTACACGCCACCGGCGCCGATGCCTGCGATGATCATGCCGAGATAGAAGCCGTTGAGGGTGGTCGCCTGGGCGTTGATTGCCCATCCGACGGCGCAGAGGATGCCGCCGACGAGGACGACGATGCGCGGGCCGTATTTATCGACGAACCATCCCTCGACCGGCACCAGCCAGGTCTCGAACAGCACGAAGAGCGTAAATGCCCACTGGATCGACGCGCGATCCCATCCGAATTTCTGCTGGATGTCCGGGACGAAGAAAGTCCAACCATATTGATAATTGGCGATCATCACCATTGCGGCGACGCCGATGGCCAATTGGGTCCAGCGATAAGCGTCGCTTACTCGGGCCGCCGCGACGGGGGCTGCTCCGTGCACTGTGTCCGTCATTTTCCCTCCATAGGCTGTTCTATCCAATACCCGACAGCTCAAGAGGGCAGCTTGGTATATGTTATGCCAGTAGACAAGAGGAATCTTGCCAGATTGTCGCATTTCCTGTTGCTGCTGCAAAGGCGATCATCAGAGCGGCGGTATCAAGCCGCGCTTTAAGGAGCTGAAATAAAAAAGAAATTATTCGCTAGGCGCTGATCGCCGTGTTCCATCATGAGCTTGCGCTTTTTTCGAGCCTGATATGCCAGTGTCAAAAAAAGTTGATGGCCGGGACAGTTTTGCCCCGGCCATCACGACTCTTAGGTAGTTGGAAAGCGCCTGAAATGCGCCTCGCATTTCTATTCAGGCTTACGGACCTTGGTCGCTCCTGCGATGGCGCTTTGCTCCCTCAGGCAGTGGCGGCGCGCAGCCGGGTATAGCCCTGCTGGATCACCGACCAGAACAGCGCAATCAATCCCAGGATCATGATCGAGCTGACCAGCGTGTTGGAAAAGAAGATGCCGAGCGAGCCCTGGGATCCCAGCAGCGACTGCCGGAATGCCTCTTCCGCCTTGTCGCCGAGCACGATGGCCAGCACCAGCGGGGCGAGGGGATAGTTGCACTTCTTGAGCAGGTAACCGATCACGCCGAACACCAGCATCAACACCACGTCGAACGTAGAGCTGTGGACCGAATAGGCGCCGATCGCGCACAGCACCAGGATGAGTGGCGCGATGATGCTGAAGGGGACGCGCAGGATGGCCGCGAAGACCGGCACGCAGGTCAACACGACGATCAGGCCGACGAGATTGCCGAGATACATCGAGGCGATCAGACCCCAGACGAATTCCTTCTGTTCGACAAACAGCATCGGCCCGGGCTGCAGGCCCCAGATCAGGAGGCCGCCGAGCAACACCGCCGCCGTCGGAGAGCCCGGCACGCCGAGCGAAAGCATCGGCAGCAGCGCCGCGGTGCCGGCAGCGTGCGCCGCGGTCTCCGGAGCAACCACGCCTTCGACTTCTCCCTTGCCGAAATTGCTGCCGTTCTTCGACACCCGCTTGGCGATGCCGTAGCTCATGAAGGAGGCCGGCGTTGCGCCGGCCGGCGTGATGCCCATCCAGCAACCGATCACGCAGGAGCGTATCGAGGTCACCCAGTATTTTGGCAACTCCTTCCAGGTCTGCAGCACCACCCGCAAATTGATCTTGGCGCTGCCGCCGCGGAAGGCGAGCCCTTCCTCCATCGTCAGCAGGATCTCGCCGATGCCGAACAGTCCGATGACGGCGATGAGGAAGTCGAACCCGTTGAGCAGGTGGGTAACGCCGAATGTCAGCCGGAGCTGTCCGGTGATGGAGTCGAGACCGACGGCGGCAAGCGCAAAGCCGATCATCATCGCCGCAATGGTTTTGAAGGGCGGCTCCTTGCTCAAGCCGACAAAACTGCAGAATGCCAGAAAGTAAACCGCGAATTTCTCGGCTGGCCCGAATTGCAGCGCAAAGCTTGCGACCAACGGCGCGACCAGCGTGATCATGATCACGGCGAACAGGGCGCCCACGAACGACGAGGTGAAGGCCGCCGTCAAAGCTTCACCGGCCTTGCCCTGCTGCGCCATCGGATAGCCGTCGAACGTCGTCGCCACCGACCATGGTTCGCCGGGTATGTTGAATAGAATCGAGGTGATGGCTCCGCCAAACAACGCGCCCCAATAGATACAGGACAGCATGATGATGGCCGATGTCGGCGGCATGCTGAACGTGAGCGGCAGCAGGATCGCCACGCCATTGGCGCCGCCCAGCCCCGGAAGCACACCGATCAGGACGCCGAGCACAATGCCGAGCACCATCACCATGATGTTGAAAGGCTGCAGCGCTACCGCAAAGCCGTGAAAAAGATTGACGAGTTCTTCCATCCCCGAGATCCTGCTTTGCGAGTAATTTACAGACCGAGCCACTCTTCAATCGGTCCCTTGGGAAGCGGGACCATGAACCAGCGCTCGAAAATGAAGTAGGTGACGATGGGCATGCCGAGCGAGATCGCCAGCACGGTTAGCCAGGGATACTTGCCGAGCCATCGCATGAACCATGCGATGAAGACCATCGAGGCGAGGTACAGCCCGATGAACGGCATGACGCCGACATAGATCGCGGTCGGAACGACGACGCTCAAGACCTGGCGAAGCTGTCCCCATTCCGCGAACAGATCGTCATTGTCTTCGCGCAATCCGTTCCAAAGGTTTATCGCGCTGGACGCGACGATAAAGATTCCGATGTAGAACGGAAAGAAGCCGGCGCGGGGGCCTTCCGCTCCCCAGTTGATGCCGGCCTTCATGCTGCCGACGATCACGATCACGCCGAAGAGGGCGATCAAGAGCGTGACCCCTGCCTCCACCAGCTTGTGGGTGGGGCCGGTGTTGCTTGAGCTGCCTGTGGTCATCAAAACTCCATGCGAAACCGGGCCTGTGGCCCTGGGGCCCGGCATCGGGGTTGCGGTCGTACTAGGTCAATCGTTCTTTTCGCTCAGTTTCCTGCGGCCGCAAGGAAGCCGGCGTCCTTCATCAGCGCCTCGTGACGCTTCTCCTCGACCTCGACCCACTTGGCATACTCGGCCCCGGTCAGAGAGGTCGTGTTGAACGCGCCGCTCTTCATGAAGTCCTGCCACTCGGGCGTGGCGCGAACCTTCTTGAACAGCTCGACGTAGTACTCGATCTGGTCCTTCGTCGCCCTGGGCGACATGAAGATGCCGCGCAGCATCAAATATTCCATGTCGAGGCCCTGCGACTTGCAGGTGGGAATGTCCTTCCAGCTCTTGCCGTCAGCGACCTGCTCGTCATAACTCATCGGCTGCGCGTCGAACACGCAAAGCGGACGCAGCTTGCCACCGCGCCATTGGGCGACGGCCTCAATCGGATTGTTGACGGTGGAATCGACATGGTTGCCGACGAGCTGAACGGCGACTTCGCCGCCGCCCTTGTAGGGAATGTAGGTGAACTTGCTGCCGGTGGCTTTCTCGACCGCGACCGTAATGATCTGGTCTTCCTGCTTCGAGCCGGTACCGCCCATCTTCATGGAGCCGGCAGGCGCGGCCTTCACGGCATCGATATACTCTTTCGCCGTCTTGTACGGTTTTTCGGCGTTCACCCACAGCACGAACTCATCGAGCGCCAGCATCGTTACCGGAGTGAGATCTTTCCAGTTGAACGGGATGCCGGTGGCAAGAGGGGTGGTGAAGAGGTTGGAAAGCGTGATGATGATCTTGTGCGGATTTCCGCCCGATCCCTTGAGGTCGAGGAAGCCTTCACCGCCGGCGCCGCCCGACTTGTTGATGACGACGAGCGGCTGCTTCATCAGACTGTGCTTGGTGACGATGCCCTGGATCGTCCGAGCCATCTGGTCGGCGCCGCCGCCGGTGCCGGCAGGAACGATGAATTCGACGGGGCGTACCGGCTCCCAAGCGGCGATTGCAGGGACCGAAATCCCGACCGTGCATAACGCGGCAAGTGCCCCCAACGCAGTATGTGCAGCATGTTTCATTTGTTTCACTCCCATCCAATTGTCGTTACGCCGGTCTGTTGCCGGCTTGGTCATTCATTCCGAGCGTCCCATGCGGGCGTTCTCGCACTCAAGACCGTCACACTGCAACGGTTCCATTGGCGCGACGATTGCAAGCTCGAATTGTAGGAGGGACCTTCAGGTGCGGCATCCGCTCCTTTCGGCCAATTGTGAAGTTTTGGAATACGGGAAGCGACGCGCGACAACGTCCGCGCCTTCCGCCCCATCGCCCTGACTGTCCCTTTGGACTGCACGGCCTACCTCCCAAAGCGCGCTGTTTGTTCCGAGCGCTGCGGAACGCATCTTTGTATGCGATATGCCAGGAAGCAACTGGATATTGCATCCGAATGTCCCCCCGGCTGATTTGTCGCAGATGGTGGTAAAGGCCGGCGGCTGGTTGCGCACAAAAAATGGCCCCGGAAGCCGGGGCCATTAGTCGAAATCATCAAAGGTCGGGTCGTTAGCCGGATCGCGCCTGTGCGCAGAAACCCTGTATTTTCAGGCTCAAAGACCGAAATAGGGGAGATCGCCATTGCGGACGGCGATGCGGCTGCTGGCGGTCAGCAGGCGGTCGATGGAAGCCATCAGACGGCCGAACAGGGTGCTGGAGGGCAGGAGGCTGATGGGCGCAGTCTTGGACATGTTTGTCCCCTTTTCTTGGCGCGGAACCATTCCGCTGCGTGGTCTGGGAACAATCTAGGTATGCCAGATGCCAGCTACAACAGAGTTGTTTGCATAGCAGCAATTGGCGGTTTGCATTGCAGCAAAGTTGACGAAAGTGGCATTCCAGACAGCAAAAGGCCGCCGGAACCCGGCGGCCTTTGTATCCTGAGTACAAACCGGCTTATTCGGCCGCCTGCTTGCGCGGCGGATCGAGCGCGCCGGAATCGTGGATTTCGGCCACCTGGTGATCGCTGAAGCCGAGCACCTGGCGCAGGATCTCGTCGGTGTGCTCGCCGAGCAGCGGCGAACGCGTCACCTCGCTCGGTGAGTCCGACAGCTTGATCGGATTGCCGACCGAAACGTACTTGCCGCGGGTCGGATGATCGACCTCGACCACCGTGCCGGTCGCGCGCAGCGACTGGTCTTCGGCGATCTCCTTCATCGACAGGATCGGGCCGCAGGGGATGTCGTCCTTGTTGAGGATTTCCATCGCCTCGAATTTTGTCTTGGTCATCGTCCACTGTTCGATGCGGGCGAAGATCTCGTTGAGCCGCGGCAGGCGGGCCGCCGGCTTGGCGTAGTTCGAATCGGTCTTCCAGGTGGGCTCGCCGATGACGTCGCAGATCTTCTCCCACACCGGCGCCTGGGTGATGAAGTAGATGTAGGCGTTGGGATCGGTCTCCCAGCCCTTGCACTTGAGGATGCGGCCGGGCTGACCGCCGCCGGAATCGTTGCCGGCACGCGGCACGGCATCGCCGAACGGAATGCCTTCGCCGAACTGGCTGTATTCCCTGAGCGGACCATGGGCGAGGCGCTGCTGGTCGCGCAGTTTGACGCGCGCGAGGTTCAGAACTCCGTCCTGCATCGCGGCGGTGACCTTCTGGCCCTGGCCGGTCATGGTGCGCTGGAAGAGCGCGGTGACGATGCCGAGCGCGAGATGCAACCCGGTGCCGCTGTCGCCGATCTGTGCGCCGGTGACGAGCGGCAGGCCGTCGCGGAAGCCGGTGGTGGAGGCCGCGCCGCCGGTGCACTGGGCGACGTTCTCATAGACCTTGCAGTCTTCGTAAGGCCCCGGGCCAAAACCCTTGATCGAGGCCACGATCATCTTCGGGTTGATGGCGTGGATCTTCTCCCAGGGGAAGCCCATGCGGTCGAGCACGCCGGGGCCGAAGTTTTCGACCAGCACGTCGCAGGTCTTGATCAGCGCGGTCAGGACTTCCTTGCCCTTGGGGTTCTTGGTGTCGAGCGTGATCGAGCGCTTGTTGTGGTTGAGCATGGTGAAATACAGGCTGTCCACATTGGGAATGTCCTGCAGCTGGCCACGCGTGATGTCGCCGACGCCGGGGCGCTCGACCTTGATCACGTCGGCGCCGAACCAGGCCAGCAATTGCGTGCAGGTCGGGCCCGACTGAACGTGGGTGAAATCGAGAATGCGAACGCCCTTGAGCGCCTTAGACATATGGTTCTCTCCTCTTACTATCTGTTGCCGTCATGCCCGCGAAGGCGGGCATCCAGTAATCACCGTCGGTTCAGTCGGGCACAGCCTTCGTCACACGATAGTTCGGCGGTTACTGGATTCCCCGCCTGCGCGGGGAATGACGCCGATGGGTTGATATGTTCACTTCTTCTTCAAAACGCTTTGCGGATTGAGGTTGCCGATGCGGCCGCTCTCGGAGCCGGCCGCCGGATCGATCACGGCATTGATGAGCGTCGGCTTGCCGGAATCCATCGCGGCGTTGACGGCGCGCTTCAGCTCGTCGGGCGAGGTGGCGTTGATGCCGACGCCGCCGAAGGCTTCCATCATCTTGTCGTAGCGCGAGCCCTTGACGAATACCGTCGTCGCCGGGTCCGAACCGCCCGCATTGACGTCGGTGCCGCGATAGATGCCGTCATTGTTGAAGATGACGATGCAGATCGGAAGCTGGTAGCGGCAGATGGTCTCGATCTCCATGCCGGAGAAACCGAAGGCCGAGTCACCCTCGATCGCGAGCACCGGCTTGCCGGTTTCGACGGCGGCCGCGATCGAATAGCCCATGCCGATGCCCATCACGCCCCAGGTGCCGACGTCGAGGCGCTTGCGCGGCTTGTACATGTCGATGACGCCGCGGGCGAGGTCGAGCGTGTTGGCGCCTTCGTTGACGAGGATGGCGTCGGGGCGCTCCTTGATGATGGTGCGCAGTGCGCCGAGCGCGCCGTGATAATCCATCGGCGAGGCGTTGCTCATCAGCTTCGGCGCCATCTTGGCGACGTTGTCGTCACGCTTCTTGTTGACGGTATTGACCCAGTCGGCCGGCGCGGCGGACCAGCTGCCGCCCATGCCCTCGAGCAGCGCGGAGACGCAGGAGCCGATATCGCCGACCACGGGAGCCACGATCTCGACGTTGGAATCCATTTCCTTCGGCTCGATGTCGATCTGGATGAATTTCTTCGGGGCGTCGCCCCAGGTCTTGCCCTTGCCGTGCGACAGCAGCCAGTTGAGGCGGGCGCCGATCAGCATGACGACGTCGGCGTCCTTCAGCACGGTGGAGCGCGCAGCTCCCGCCGATTGCGCATGCGTGTCGGGCAGCAGGCCCTTGGCCATGCTCATCTGCAGGAACGGTGCGCCGGTCTTTTCCACGAAGGCGCGGATCTCGTCGTCGGCCTGCGCATAGGCCGCACCCTTGCCGAGAATGATGAGGGGGCGTTTCGCACCCTTGAGCACGTCGAGCGCGCGTTTGACGGCTGACGGGGCAGGGATCTGGGCGGGCGCTGCGTCGATCACCTTCACCAGCGACTTCGCGCCGGCAGCCGCGTCCATCACCTGGCCGAAAAGTTTTGCCGGCAGGTCGAGATAAACGCCGCCCGGGCGGCCCGAGACGGCGGCACGGATCGCGCGCGCCAGGCCGATGCCGATGTCGGCGGCGTGCAGGACGCGGAAGGCCGCCTTGCAGAGCGGCTTGGCGATCGCAAGCTGGTCCATCTCCTCATAGTCGCCCTGCTGCAGGTCGACGATCTCGCGCTCGGAGGAGCCCGAAATCAGGATCATCGGGAAGCAGTTGGTGGTGGCGTGGGCCAGCGCCGTGAGGCCGTTGAGAAAGCCGGGCGCCGAAACGGTGAGGCAGACGCCCGGTTTCTTGGTCAGGTAGCCGGCAATGGAAGCGGCGTAGCCGGCATTCTGCTCGTGGCGGAACGAGAGCACGCGAATGCCCTCGGCCTGCATCATGCGTCCAAGATCCGTGATCGGGATGCCCGGCACACCATAGATGGTGTTGATGCCGTTGAGCTTGAGTGCGTCGATGACGAGATGGAAGCCATCCGTCAGCTCTTGCTCGGTGCCCGGTGCTTCGGACTTGGTCGCGGTATTCAGCATGGGCTCATCTCCCTGATCGTTCTGGTTCGGACGATTTTTCGTCGTCTTCTGGTGCGAAGGTACGTCTAGTTAAACAGTTCCTGTCCGTGCGCTTCGACGTAGGCGGCAAGGCCCAGCGTGTGGTCGCGCGCACGTTTCTCGGCGAGTTCGGTGTCGCGTGCTTCCAGCGCCTCGATGATCGCCAGATGCTCGGGCAGGGAGGTCGCGGTGCGGTCCTTCCGTCCGATGGTCAATTGCCGGTAGCCGCGCACATGCAGCAGGATGTCGTTGGTCATATCCACCAGCACGGGCGACTCGGACAGCGAGATCAGCGCCTGATGGAACGCGATATTGGCCTTGGAGTATTCCTCGACATGATCCTGCGGCAGGCGATCCTTGCCAAAATCCTTGAAGAAATCACGCAGCGCCGTGATGTCCTTCTTGCGCGCGGTGGTCGTGATCAGGCGTGCGGCCATGCTTTCGAGCGCGGCCCAGGCGCGGATCATGTCGACGATCTCGAGCTTGGTGCGGCGGACCACCACGATGCCGCGGCGCGGCACGGTTTTGACGAAGCCGTCCTGTTCCAGCATCGCGATGGCTTCGCGAATAGGGGTGCGGCTGACGCCGAGGCGTTCGGACAGCGCGCGCTCGTCGAGCATCACCTGCTCGGGCGTCGCATAGATGTCCATCTTGAGAATAGCTTCCTTCAAGGCCTCGTAGGCCTTGTTCTTGAAGCTCGTCTCGGGTGCAATCCGGACGATTGCAATATCTGCCTCAGCCATGACAGGCGGCGCCTTGGTTTGTTTTCGTTCGGGCACGACTCGTCTCCTCCCTGTTGGAGACGTCTTCTTAGCAGAAGAAATGCTCGAATATTTTTGGCATACCAAATACCAGAATGTCAAGATGCCTATGTTTTCGATGTTTCTGCGCGATACTTTGACTTGACAATCTGATCTCTGGCATACCAAATGCCATAAAATTAGCCCCAGGAGGAAGCCAATGTCAAATTCTGCAGATGCGGCCCGCAAGATCGTCGAGCCCAGCGCCAAAGAGGCTGTCCGCCAGGTGCTCAATACGGTGAAGGCTGAAAAGCGCACCAGCCTCACCGCGCCGGAAGGCAAGGTGGTTTGCGACGCCTACGGCATCCCGGTTCCCCAAGAAGGTGTGGCGAAGTCCGCCGCCGAGGCGGCCAAGCTCGCAACGGGCATGGGCTTCCCAGTTGTGATGAAGATCGTCTCGCCGGACATTCTCCACAAGACCGAAGCCGGCGGCGTCGTGGTCGGCGTCAAGACCGCGGCTGATGCGGAAAAGACCTACGAGACCATCCTCGCCAACGCCAAGAAGTATAAGGCTGACGCCAAGATCGAGGGCATCCAGGTCCAGCAGATGCTGGCCGGCGGCACCGAGGTCATCGTCGGCTCCATCACCGACGGCTCGTTCGGCAAGCTGGTGGCGTTCGGCCTCGGCGGCGTGCTGGTCGAGATTCTCAAGGACATCACTTTCCGCCTGGCGCCCGCGACCAAGGACG
Organism: Bradyrhizobium sp. SRL28; assembly: GCF_018596315.1. Taxonomy (GTDB): domain Bacteria; phylum Pseudomonadota; class Alphaproteobacteria; order Rhizobiales; family Xanthobacteraceae; genus Bradyrhizobium. The sequence continues at coordinate 90,549 of NZ_JAHEAG010000002.1, forward strand.
ACGCGCTGTCGATGCTCGACGGCATCCAGGCCCATGACATGCTGAAGGGCGTGCGCGGCGGCGATCCGGTCTCTCGCGAGGCGCTCGCCGACATCATTGTCAAAGTGTCGCAGCTCGTCAGCGACTTCCCCGAAATCGTCGAACTCGACCTCAATCCCGTATTCGCCACCAAGAAGGACGCGATCGCCGCCGACGTGCGCATCGTCGTCGACTTCGATTACAAGCCGCGCCCGGCGCCGCGCCCGACCGAAGAAATCGTTGCCGCGATGAACCGCATCATGCAGCCGGTGGGTGTGGCCGTGATCGGCGCCTCCGCCGAGGACGGCAAGATCGGCAACTCCGTGATGAAGAACCTGATAAATGGCGGCTATAAAGGCGAGATCTATCCGATCCACCCGAAGGCCGCCGAGATCCTGGGCTACAAGGCCTACAAGAGCGTCAAGGACGTGCCCGGCGTGATCGACACGGCGGTGTTTGCGATCCCCGCGAAGTTCGTCGCAGGCGCACTGGCCGAATGCGGCGAGAAGAAAATTCCAGGCGCCGTTCTGATTCCGTCGGGCTTTGCCGAAGCGGGCGCCCCCGAATTGCAGGCAGAAATCGTCGAGGTCGGCAAGAAGTACAACATCCGCCTGATGGGGCCGAACATCTACGGCTTCTATTATACGCCGGCCAATCTCTGCGCCACGTTCTGCACCGCCTATGACGTCAAGGGTTCGGCGGCGCTGTCGTCGCAGTCCGGCGGCATCGGCATGGCGATCATCGGCTTCTCGCGCTCCGCCAAGATGGGCGTCTCCGCGATCGTCGGCCTCGGCAACAAGTCCGACATCGACGAAGACGATCTGCTCGCCTTCTTCGAGCAGGACCCGAACACCGCGATCATCGCGCAGCACTGCGAAGACCTGAAAGACGGCCGTGCCTTCGCGGAGGCCGCCAAGCGCGTCTCCAAGAAGAAGCCGGTGGTGGTGCTGAAGGCGGGCCGCACTTCCGCGGGCGCCAAGGCTGCCTCGTCGCATACCGGCGCGCTTGCCGGCAACGACAAGATCTACGAGGACGTGTTCGCCCAGTCCGGCGTGATCCGCGCCCGCAGCTTGCGGCAATTGCTCGAATTCGCGCGCGGCGTGCCGGTGCTGCCGACGCCGAAGGGTGAGAACATCCTGATCATCACAGGCGCGGGCGGCTCCGGCGTGTTGCTCTCGGACTCGGTTGTGGATAACGGCCTGTCGCTGATGACGATGCCGCCGGACCTCGACGCCGCGTTCCGCAAGTTCATTCCGCCGTTCGGCGCGGCCGGAAATCCGGTTGATATCACCGGCGGCGAGCCGCCGATCACCTATGTCAACACGGTCAAGCTTGGCCTGTCGGACGAGCGGATTCATTCGCTGATCCTCGGCTACTGGCACACGATCGTGACGCCGCCGATGGTGTTCGCCCGCAACATGGTCGAGGTGAAGAAGGAGATGGAGGCGAAGGGCTTCGTGAAGCCGATCGTCGCCTCGCTCGCCGGCGACGTCGAGGTCGAGGAAGCCGCCGAATATCTCTACCAGAACGGCATCCCGGCCTATGCCTATTCGACCGAACTGCCGGTCGAGGTGCTGGGCGCCAAGTACAAGTGGGCGCGCGGCGCGGGCCTGCTCTGAGCTGAACGACCCATGCCGCTTCGGTTCGCCGAGGCGGCATTTTCTTTTGACGCTCGACAAGAAGCGAAATTGCCAGGAATTCAGCGGCTCACGGTCTGATACCCGATAGAGGCAGGTCGCGATGAAGCGAAACGTGATCCGGCGTAAACCGGTCGAGCCGAAATCCGGCGCCGACAATGATTCCGATGCCAGGGATGGCGGCGTCCAGTCGGTCGACCGCGCGCTCTCCATCATCGAAGTGCTGGCCGAAGACGACGAAGGCTATCGGCTGACCGATCTCGCCGTCCGCACCGGGCTCTCGACCTCGACCGTGCACCGCCTGCTGGCGACGCTGGAGAAACGCCGCTTCGTCCAGTTCGACCGCACCGAATCGAAATGGCATGTCGGCGCGCAGAGCTTTGCGGTCGGCGCCACCTTCACCCGCCGCCGCAATTTTACGGCGCAGGCGATGCCGTATTTGCGCAAGCTGCGGGATCTGACCCGTGAAACTGCCAATCTCGCCGTGGTCGATGACGAATCCATCATCGTCCTGACCCGCATGGAAAGCCGCGAGATCATGCGCTCGCTGACCAAGGTCGGTGGCCGCGTCGCCATGGTAGCTTCCGGCGTCGGCAAGGCCGTGCTCGCCACCTACTCCGATGCTGACGTCAACGCCATCATCCGCCGCCAGGGCATGCCGCGTCTGACGGAGAAGTCGATCGTGCGGCCGGGCGAGCTGTTCCGGGAGCTCGAGGTGATCCGACGCCAGGGCTATGCGGTCGACGATGAGGAGGCGCGCATGGGGCTGCGCTGCGTTGCCGCCGTCGTCTACAGCGACTGCAGCGAGCCGCTGGCGGCAATTTCCGTCTCTGGCATGACCTCGCGCGTCACCGAGGACCGTGTGCCCGAGATCGGAAAAATCGTGCGCGACGTCGCGGCCGAGCTGACGGTCGCGCTCGGCGGCGTGATGCCTGCGGCGAAATCTTCCTGAGCGGAGTATTCGGTTGTCATTGCGGGCCGCATGCTGGCCGAGGGCGCGGACTCATGCTTCGCGTTTAGCTGGGCCAGCTATGGTGGGCGCCAACTGCAAAGAAAGCCGCCCAAAGGCGGCTCTCTAATTCGGCACGCTTGGCTCAGGCGGCCATCAAGGCTGGCTTCGACTTCCGGCGATAGGCCATGAACCCAACACCAGCAAAGCCGAGGATCATCATGGCCCATGTGGCGGGTTCGGGAACGGCCGAAGCGATCCCGCTGAGTTGATAACTAGAGAACGCCGACGTACCCACACCGGCAACCCAACCCAAGCTAGTTTGTGCTGTCACGGATGTATCAAGGAAATCGAAACCACTTAGGGTCTGTCCCGGCGCGAGGTTGGTTGGAGTAGACAAGTTACTAAGGACCGCGTTGTTTCCGATAAAACAACATGGAGACCAGCCCACTGGAGCTGAATCAAAAAAGCCACTGGGCGACACTCCAACGCCAAAATAATATACAAAATCATATCCTGGGTTCGTATTGGGAATGTTGTTTGTGACTGTAAAATCATAAACCCAATTACCAGACGAACCGGAGATAGTGTAGCTGACGTCCAAATTCGACGCTCTCGCCGTGGTGAAGTTAGATAAAATAAATGAAAGTGCCAAAGTAAGTATCGCAGCAACCGATTTGTGCTTCATATGATCCCCACCCAATTTGGCCGACTCGACGAAAACGCTATTATCAATGATTTGAACGCGGCTTCTCAATCCAAACCCGATCAAGGTAAATCAGGCGGCCATCAACGCGGGCTTCGACTTCCGGCGATAGGCCATGAAACCAACGCCAGCAAAGCCGAGGATCATCATGGCCCAGGTGGACGGCTCGGGGACTGCGCCCGCCACGGCTACAGTCGCTATCTCAACGTTTCCGTTCATTATCAGTGAGGTCGAACCGCCACCTCCGAGCACCGAGATCGTAAGAGCCGATGGGTTCCCGGAGCAATTACCTGGCGCGCCGTTAAAGCACAGAAAGCTGTTGCCCTGAAATATGAGGTAGGGAGTGTTGGTGGTCGCACTGAAGTCAAAGAACAGGCTCGTCAAAGTCGCGGTGAAAGCTGTTGAAAGCGCCGCCCCATCCGTTCCGAATTGAACGTAATTGGCCCCGCTCAGGGGACCCAGAATGGTATCTGATACAGAGGTGGGGCTAGTAACCGTGATGTTGAAGTCGATGATGTTGCTGGTTTGTAGAACGCCAATTTGCCCGTCGGTGGTTATTGTGCCGACAGCCGTGGGACCAAGGCTAAGATCGTAAGTGATGTTAGCCGAGGCGTCATCGCTACAGGCGGCAAATGAAACCAACGCCAACGCAAGAAATCCAACAGATTTGAAATTCATTTCGTACCCCAAACAGTTGCAATTAAACACTGAACCGTTTGACGATGATGCCGCAGGCCAGGCGACAGGTCTTGACCCAAACGGGCTATCGGCCTCGATTTAGTCAGTCGGCGACGGCTATTTTCCCGGAAATCTTGTAGCCGCCAGAAGCCCCACCAATTGAGCCTGGCGGCCAGTGCCTGTCTTGGCAAAAACGGACTTGAGTTGATTGCGTATCGTCTCCCGCGAGAGCTTCAGTTCAGCAGCCACATCATCGATGGTCTTTCCCGATATAATTCCCTGAGCCACTTTCACTTCGGCCGGACTGAGGTCGAATAGCCCATTCAAGACGTCCTCGGTTGGCGCCGTCGGCGCATGCAACGGGGTAATAACGAGGATCGTGAATGCTCGTGAAAAGATGTCATGGGCGGCACCTTTGATGGGGATCAAATGTGCAATCAGCGCCGGTTGATCAAGTATTGCCGGAATGGGGATAGATTTTACTTCGGAATTGTCTCGCGTCTCTGCAAGCCGGACGAGTGACTGTTTCATCAAAACGTCGGAAGCGGAATTCTTGATGGATATTTCGTCGAATGCTCCGGTCGTGATTTGCTCTCCGAGCAATTGGAGCAAATCGTTCATTGCGAGCACTTGGCCATTTTTCCGAAGCGCGGCTGCGGGCAGGCCGATCTGTTTGAGCGTCTCGACCATTGAGCGGGCGCGCTCCATGCGCAATCGAGAGGACATCAGGCCGGCGCGAGCTAGATGGGGGCGAAGAGGATCGAGCCGGCCGCAGAGTTCTTTCTCTATCGGTCCTTTCGCGTAGCGACGTTCCAGATTGAACACCAGGAGGTCACCGCTAGGCACCGGAATGATGGTGCCGATCGCCCAGCCTCCGCCATTTGGTCGCAGAAGCTCTGTATAGAAAGGGTGGGCGTCCATTTCTTCGACGGAGATCACGTCGCAATCCGTGACAAAGCCCGGATACTTGATTTTTGCGAGCCGTTCCGCCCGGATGTTTTGCTTGGTCCAACCGTCCCTTACGAAGATGTGCATCACATCTCTGTATTGTTCGGTCACGATGTGTCTGACTTCTTGCTGCGCATCCATCGAAAACAGGGTGCCGCCATAGCACCCCGCTATTGCCGATATTCTCTCGAGAATGCTTGGCCAGTTTTCGGGAATGATGGCAGCTTCGTAGATCAGGTCTATTAGCTCGTGGTCGTCTGCCATTGTCCCTCATGGAAGTTCGCTCGCCGAAATGGTGATGTGAAACTCTTCGCTTGGATCGGGTGAAGCCGTTGAAATAGGAGTGAGGTCGCTGCCGTTGACTCGAAATTTGAGTTGGAGCCACCGGGTGCTCCCTTAAATAAATGTCTGAAAGTCGCCGCCGTCGGTCACCAAAAAATTGCAGCTTCCCAAAATGCCGCCGTGACCATCGGTTGTGATTTGTCCTGTGACGATGCGCGTTCCGGAGTTGAGGTCGATATTGTACGCATCTTCGACGCAGTCGCCTGACGAGGCAATGCCTGGATCAGTACAAATCAATGCTTTGCGCCTATAAAATCATCATATTGGTGGCCCGCGTTGAATTCTTAGCAGGACCGTGGGCGGATTGAAGCCGAAGTCGTAATCCGCCATTCCGGCTGCCGCACGGTCAAGGTCGGCTGCTGAAATCTCCGCTTCCGGCCTGACCAGCGGCCTGACCGACGAGCGGCTGGCCGTGCTCGGCCAGACCGTGCGCGACGTCGCGGCCGAGCTGACGGTCGCGCTCGGTGGCGTGATGCCCGAGGCGAAACCGCTCACATGAAGAGCGTCGGCTCAGATCTTCGCTGTACTCGAATGGTGAGCGCTGTCAGCGCCTGCCGACTCGATTGACGGGACCGCCACGATTCATCGGTACTCCACGCCGCACTCCAACACCTACGGCGCCGACGCCGGGGGTTACCACGGCTCGCGCGACGGGCCGCGGCCGCAGCACCACGCCGGGCCTTACGACGCACCCGGCAGGATACGAAACGTATTGGCAGTAAACGACGGCACTGGCCTGTTCAGTGCTTGCGGCCACGAACCCAGCTGTCAGCAGCGCCGACAACGTGATCGAAAGCTTCATTTGGCGTCCTCCGAGATATCTCGTCGTCCGTTTCATGGATGGCCTCCATTTTTTGCGGCCTGCATCCGCAAATCCCGACAGGGCGCAACTTCGCACCTTCGCCGAAACTACAGTCTATACGCGCTATACGCGCGAAGGGTTATGAGAAACTAACCTGGAGGAATCGCCGCAGCGAATAAGCGGCAGCGTGGCTGCCCTATCTGATTTGGCATCGCGGGCTTCCAAGCGGTTTGGAGAAAGCCTACCATCGCGTTAGGTGAAAATTGTTGAGGACATCACTGACTCCGACAGCTTTGACCAGATGATGCGCCGATCGGATGTCCCTGACGAGATAATTCATCGAGATCGTGGGGGCGCTGATGATGTTGCGTTTGTCCGCCATCTCAGGGACCGCGCTGGCTGGCGTTTGCGCCGCGGCCTTGTTTGCCACGAGTGTCGCCGCGGAAGATTTAACCACGGACATAGGCACGCTCGATAAGGAGACGGCCGACAAGGCGTTCCCCACCAAGCCGCCTTACTCGCCATATGCGGGGCGCAACTTTCCGACACGGCCGTACTTCGGCGACACGCACACGCACACCTCTTACTCGATGGACGCCGGCGCGTTCGGCGCTCGGCTCGGCCCAAAGGACGCTTATCGCTTTGCCAAGGGCGAGGAGGTGATCGCGTCCAGCGGACAGCGCGCGAAATTGTCGCGACCGCTCGATTTCATGGTGGTAACGGATCATTCGGACGGCATGGGCTTTTTCCCGCAACTGATCGGGGGCGATGCTGGCTTGCTTGCGACGCCGCAGGGCCGGAAATGGTACGACGAGATCAATTCCGGCAAGGGTGCAGAGGCAGCTATCGATATCATTACCAGCTTCGGCAAGGGGCAAATGCCCAAGGGCTTCCCGACGCCGGGGACGCCGGCCTATCGCAGCGCCTGGCGCGAAACGATCAAGGCCGCCGAAGAAGCCAATGAACCTGGCCGCTTCACTGCCTTCATCGGCTATGAGTGGACCTCGAATGCCGGCGGCAACAACCTTCATCGCAATGTCATTTGGCGCGACAACGGAGCCAAGGCTGGTCTCGTCGAACCTTTCACCACGCTGCCGCCGTTGGGCAGCCCAAATCCCCGAGATCTGTGGAAATGGATGGCGATAGTTGAGGAAAAAACCGGCGCGGAGATTCTTGCGCTGGCACACAATGGCAATCTGAGCAACGGCCGGATGTTTCCCATCATCGAGTCGTTCAATGGCAAGCGGATCGACCGCGAATACGCAGAGAACCGCACGCGTTGGGAGCCGCTCTATGAAGCCACACAAATCAAAGGCGATGGCGAGACCCATCCATTTCTTTCGCCCAATGACGAGTTCGCCAATTTCGAACGCTGGGACAAGGGCAACCTCGATCTGACAGAGGTGAAGAAACCTGAGATGCTTGAATTCGAGTACGTCCGTTCGGCATTCAAGAACGGTCTCAAGATGGAAGCCGAACTCGGCGTAAATCCCTACAAGTTCGGCCTGGTCGGTAGCACCGATGCGCATACCGGGCTGGCGGCGGTCGAGGAGGACAATTTCTTCGGCAAGACATCTTCGTCCGAACCAAGCGCCGATCGCGCGATGCATCCCTTCGTCAAGACCGACAAGGCCGTCATCATGGGCTGGGAGACGACGGCGTCCGGCTATGCTGCGGTATGGGCCACGGAAAATACCCGCGAAGCGATCTTCGACGCCATGAAGCGGCGCGAGACCTACGCCACTACCGGACCGCGCATGGCGGTTCGCTTCTTCGGCGGCTGGGATTTCGAGGCGGCCGACGCCAACAGCCGCATGCCGGCGCGAGTTGGCTACACCAAGGGCGTGCCGATGGGCGGAGACTTGAACAGCGCGCCAACCGGAAAGTCGCCTTCATTCCTTGTCGCCGCCTTGAAGGATCCGATTGGCGCAAATCTGGACCGCATCCAGGTCATCAAGGGCTGGGTCGGCAAAGATGGCCAGATGCAGGAGCGAATTTATGACGTCGCGGTATCCGGAGGCCGCAAGATCGATGCCGACGGCCGCAGTAGAGCGGCGGTCGGGAGCACGGTCGATGTCGCCAACGCGACATGGACCAACACGATCGGCGCGGGTGAGATGATCACGGTGTGGAAAGATCCCGACTTCGATCCGGCGTTGCGCGCCTTCTACTATGTGCGCGTGATCGAAATTCCGACGCCGCGCTGGACGGCCTATGACGCAAAATACTTTGGCATCAAGATGCCGGCTGAAGTTATGATGACGACCACCGAACGCGCTTACACCTCGCCGATATGGTACACGCCTTGATTTCTCGGCTGCTGAGAGAGCCATTACTTCAGTTTCTCGCCCTAGGCGCCATGCTGTTCGGGCTTTACGGCTTGGTCGGCAAGCAAAGCGCGGAGGCGCCCGAGAAGATCGTTGTTTCCGCCTCGCGGATCGCCAACCTCGGCGACGGATTTGTGCGGACGTGGCGACGGCCGCCGAGCGAGCAGGAACTGCGGGACCTGATTGAGGATTACATCCGCGACGAGGTCTTCTACCGCGAGGGCAGGGCGGCCGGACTGGACCGCGACGACGCCGTCATTCGACGCCGCGTCCGGCAGAAGATGGAATTTCTCGCCGAGGACATGTCCGCACCGGAGCCGAATGATGAGCAGCTTGCGGCCTATCTCGCAGCCAATCCCGAGCGCTTCAGGGCCGAGGACCAACTCACATTCCGTCACGTCTTCCTGAGTGCGACGCGGCGCCAAAATACCATCGACAGCGATAGCAAACAGGTTGCGAGTATCCTGGCTCGCGCCGACGTGACTGTGGATGCGACGGCACTCGGCGATCCCTTCCTGCTTGGCGAGGAGTTTCGTGGCGTCTCGGCCACAAAGGTAATGAACCAGTTTGGTGAAAGGTTCGCCAAACGGATACTCGCGATGGAGGAGGGCCGCTGGCAGGGACCGGTTGCTTCGGGCTTTGGGCAGCATTTCGTTTTTATCAGCGAACGGGTGCCGGGCGGCCTGCCGCCGCTTGATGATATCAGGCCAGCCGTCCGCCGGGAGTGGGCGAACGCGCGGCGCCTTGAGGCGGAACAGAAGCTTTATGCGTCGCTGCGGGAGCGCTACGAAATCGTTGTGGAGGCGCCTGCGGCCAAGGCGGCGTCGGCCGAAAGCAGCCGATGAATCGTTTCCGCTCATTCTTTGCTGTTGTCGCACTGCTGCTGGCGCAACCCGCGTTCTCGGATGAACTTCGGCCGGGCTATCTTGAAATACGCCAGACCAGCCCCGACGCCTATAATCTGCTTTTCAAGATTCCCGCGCGTGGGGAGGACTTGCGGCTCGCGATCTACGTCAAACTGCCCGAAGGCGCCCAGGATGTGACGCCGCCGTGGGCGTCATTTGGCGAGGGTGCCTATGTCGAACGCCGCAGCATTCGGCGGGATGGAGGGCTCGCCGGGCAGGCGGTATCGATTGAGGGCCTGTCGGCCACATTGACTGATGTACTGGTTCGGATCGAAAGCCTTGCCGGGGCAGTACAGACCGAGCGGCTGTCTCCGACGAAGACGACGTTCATTGTTCAGGCCACGCCGGGCGCGGGCGAGGTCGCTGCAACTTATCTACGCCTTGGCGTCGAACACATCCTTTTCGGCTTCGATCACCTGCTCTTTGTGCTGGCGCTGGTGATCCTCGTTCGAGGCTGGGCCCGCGTCGCCCTTACTGTGACGGCATTTACTATCGCGCACAGCATTACCCTTGCCGCGGCGACGCTCGGTTTCGTGAACGTGCCGGGTCCGCCTCTTGAAGCAACCATCGCGCTTAGCATTGTGCTTGTTTCGGTCGAGATTTTGAACGCACGGCGCGGAAAGCCAAGCCTGACGGCGCGTATGCCATGGCTGGTCGCCTTCAGCTTTGGGCTCTTACACGGTTTCGGCTTCGCCGGAGCGCTGACGGAGGTGGGATTACCTCAACATGCGATCCCCGTTGCGCTGCTGTTTTTCAATATTGGGGTGGAGGTCGGGCAGCTCGTCTTTGTCGCCGCAGTGTTGTCGGCGATATCGTTACTTCGCTACGCCGGGTCCCGACTGTTGGAGCCTGCGCCCTTACAGCGAGCACTTGACCGGCTCGATGTGACGGTGGGCTACGCCATAGGCATCGTGGCGGCTTACTGGCTGGTTGAGCGAACGACCGCCTTTTTCGTATAACAAATCGCGCTGCGGGGACCGCCTGCTTGCCGTCCTGGCTTCTCCATGCGGCTCGGGAGCGAAACGGTTATTTCATCGGGCGATGCTGGCGACGGCGAGCTTTCCGACCCGGTACGCGGCCAGTGACCGTTCAACGCTTGCCCGCGCGCCAGCCCATTTCCCAGAAGTCGGCTTCGAGCCGGGTGGCTTCCTTGAAGATCGCGACCAGCTCTGCCTCGCGCGCTGGCGTGGCGTAGCGATCGGCAAGGGCTTCCAGGTGCTCCCGCGCTTTCGCCGCGACCTCCTGATAAGGGCCTCCGGAATACTCGGCGATCCAGACGCGATACGGGTTGGTTGCGGCGAGCGCATCGGGCCGCGCGGCGAGCCGCGTCGCGATCTCCGCGTAGCCGATCACGCAAGGCGCGAGCGCCACCTTGAGCGCCAGGAGATCACCGCGCATGCCGGCGTCGAGCACGTAGCGCGTATAGGCCAGCATCTCGACCGCCGGGGCGGCTTGTTCAAGATCGGAGGCCGACAGGCCCCAGCCGGCGCAGAGCTTGACATGCAGGTTCATCTCGACGTCGAGAATGGCCGAGAGGCCGCCAGCCGCCTCGCGCATGTCGGCGAGCGTGGGCGACTTGTAGACGGAGAGGGCGTAGGCGCGGGCAAACTCGATGAGGAACAGGTAGTCCTGAACGAGGTAGTGACGAAACGCTGCTTCTGCGAGCGAACCGTCTGCTAACCCTTCCGTGAAGGGGTGCTCGGTGTAGAGGCGCCATTCGGCGGATGCCGCTGTCTTCAGTCGCTCGAAGAAATTCATGAACTCTTTCGCAAGGGTGGCTTTCTCAGGGAGCATCTTTGGCACGCCACCCAGTCAGGTTGAAGCGCTTTCTGCCGAACTCCCGCGAATGGGCCTCTTGCGTCGCCTAGTTGACGGGTCCGCCACGACCTAAATGTTCAATGTCTGGCTCGGCTCGCTTCACCCCGGTCCGCCGGTTGACCATGATCGTCACGAGCCAAAGAACGATGCCAATCCCGAGCAGGACACCGGCGACGTGATACTGAACAACGGCTCGGCCGGTCCAGGGACCCGTGAGGAAGGCACAGAACACGGCGCCCAGGATCGGCAGAATAGTCGGCGTGCGGAAGTGCTGGTGATCCACAGGATCGCGCCGAAGCACCAGGACCGCAATATTCACCACCGTGAAAACGCATAGCAAAAGAAGCGCGGTGGTGCCTCCGAGCGCCGGCACCTCGCCAACAAACGTGATCAGGGCAAACGCCAGCAAGGTCGTGAAGCCGATGGCGACATAAGGCGTCCGCCGCGTCTGGTGTACTTTGCCGAGGGCCGGCGGAAGCACGTGCTCGCGGCTCATGCCGTACACAAGGCGGCTGGCCATGAGCATATTGATGAGGGCGCTGTTGGCCACGGCAAACATGGTGATGAAGCCGAAGATCCAAAGTGGAAAATTGGGCGCGCCTTGCTGGACCACTTTCAGAAGGGGTGTCTCGCCTTCGCCCAGTTGCTCCGGCGCCACCAGCGTGATCGCCGAAATCGAGACAAGAACATAGATGAGACCGGTAATCACAAGGCCGGTAAGCAACACCTTTGGAAAGTGACGGGTTGGATCCTTGCATTCCTCGGCCATGTTGACCGAATCCTCGAAGCCTACCATGGCAAAGAACGCGAGCGTGGTTGCGGCAATCACCGGCCAGAACATGCCGCCGTCCGGGCTGGTACGAAACTGAATGACTCGCGAGACATCGCCCTGGCCCAACCCGATCGCCCAGAGGCCGATCACGATAATAATCAGCAGTCCTGTCAGTTCGACGCAGGTGAGGACGACGTTGGCCTTCACGCTTTCGCCGACGCCGCGGAAATTGACCGCAGCAACGATTGCCATGAAAGCGAGACCGGTAACGGTGATTGCAAAGCCCGATAGGTTGAGCCCCATCGCATTCGACATGTTGGCAGCGAATGCCCGGGAAGCCGTCGATGCCGAGGTAATGCCTGAGCACATCACTGCAAACGCAACGATGAACGTGATGAAATGGATGCCGAAAGCTTTATGCGTATAAAGGGCAGCGCCCGCAGCTTTCGGATATTTCGTGACCAGCTCGAGATAGCTGAACGCGGTCACAAGTGCGACCACAAAAGCGACCACGAACGGCAGCCATACGACGCCTCCCACCTGCTTCGCAACCTGGCCAGTGAGCGCATAGATCCCGGTGCCGAGAATGTCGCCGACGATGAACAGCAGGAGCAACCACGGGCCCATGACCCTGTGAAGACTTGGTTCGGCGCCGCTTGCTTGAGCACCGCTTGCTTGAGTACCGGCGTTGACAGGGACATCGGTCATTGCACGTCCTTATTCGCTCTCGGTAACGCGTGCAGTGTATCGGCAATCACAGGTTTGCTGCAATAGCCATCCATACCAGCTGCCTCACCGTCGGTCGCTTGCCCGCACCGGGCCATACCGTGCGCGATGTGGCGGCCGAACTGACGGCCGCGCCGGGCGACGTGATGTCTGCGGGAAATCTTCCTGAGTGGAGCCGGGAAGCCCGTTCGGACTTCGACAACGTTCAAGTTCGATCATGCAGCCAAACGTCGCGCCGCACTGCGCTGCAGCAACGCTCGCTATCCGCGGATCGCCGCATTGGCCTTCGCGGCGGCGTTGGTCATCGCAATCTTCGCGGGATTCGCTCCGGAGACGACTTCATTCACGCCGATCATGAAGGCGTCCAGGATGGGTCTCGAGAGCGGATGGAAAAGGATCGCCTTGGCGCGGTCGACGTCGGCATTCTGCAGGTTGGTCAGCGCCGCCTCAGCGGCTTGGGCGCCGAACGCCTTCTTGAAGCCCTCGCTCTCCCAGGCCGACACGCGTGTCGTCGCCAGCCCCGCCGCGGCGGTCCGCATCGAGGTCGGCTTGCTCGTTGCCCACAGCAGAAACAGGAAAGCCGCCCGCTTGTGTCGCGACCTGGAATTGATGCACGCCTGCCAGTGCGACATGAAGGGCACGGACGTGCGACCGGGGACATGTGGAAAGGCGGCAAACACGGACTGCCCGGCAACGTGGCTTTTTGCCGGATTGGAGATGTCGGTAGCGAAATTGCTGCTGTCGATCGCCATCGCCGTCTTGCGCTGAAGGAAGTCGTCCAGCACATGGTACCATTCGTAGCCGCTCACACCGCGAGATCCGGCTTGGCTGAGCAGTCGACCGAACATCTCGATGGCCGCGATGGCCTCCGGGCTCGCGAAAGCGGCCTTGTTGTCCTTGACCATGTCCCCGCCATAGGAGAACAGGAAGCTCATGGCCGGCACGGACGAATTGCCGCCGGCCTGAGCCCGCATGGCGATACCGGACATCTCATTGGTCTTGACCGCGTTTGCGGTAACAAGCAACTCGTCGAAAGTCTGGGGAACGGGCAGATTCTTGGCTGCTAGCGCATCGCCGTTGATGAACAAGGTCACCGCCTCGGAAGTGATCGGCATGGCGTAGCGTTCGCCGCCCTGCCACACCGGGAAGGCTCGGGCAGTCCTGAGCAGGTCGCCCTCGTCATACCAGCCGAGATCGGTCAGTGACTTGTCGGAATAATGGGCGTTCAGCGGCTCGAGCCATCCGTTCGAGATGCCTTGGCCATAGGTCGTGTACATGAAGACGTCGGGTGTACCGCCGCCACGGTTGAGCTGGATCGGCAGCGCGCCCAGGAAGGTGGTCTCCAATCGGAAGTCGGTAACGACGCTGATGCCCGTGAGCTTGGTGAAATCCCACAAAAGCGGAGTGATCGCGTTCGACCAGGGATGGATCGCGCCCGCGAGCGTGATCGTCTGCCCCGCAAATTGTTTCCAGTCTATCGCAGCCTTGGCATAAGCGGCGACATCCTCTGCGAAACCCCACCGCGGCAGCATGGCAAGGGCCGGCAAGGCCACCCCCGCCGCGCCCAATCCCTTGACGAAGCTGCGCCGGTCGGCCGACCCTGGACTGCTCGGCGAATTTTCATTCTGCAACTTTTGATCTGGAGCCATGTGGTTGCTCCTGCCGGCGGACCGGCCTTGGCCTTCACAACGCGCGGGCGGGGCCTTACCCGTGACGTTCTTGCCCCTTGCGTGTAATCTGCGCGGTAGAGCGTGCCGGTTCCCGTCTCACCCACGCGAGACCGTGGCCATATTTTCATTATACTAGCAATGCTCTGCGTCGGCATCAGAAAACAATCGCTCACGCGAGCATCGAAGACCTGGGAAGACAAGACTTGGGCCCATGTCAGTCACTTTGAGCCAGTCCTCTCGGTGGTTTGTGCGTCCGCTGGCGCTGGTGGTCGCAATGCTTCTAACTGTGGTTGTCGCGACCGGGTTTCTCGGCTTCCGATATTGGCAGGAGCGGCAAGCGGAAAATCTTGCGCACGAGCGCAGCCGCCAGGTGCTCGAGACGCTGGATCGGCTGAAAACGATCATCGCCGACGTGGAGGCCCAAAGGCGCGGCTATCTGCTGACTCTCGACCCCTCATATCTCAAGGCCTACGGCGTCTCCGACGAAAGCGTGCGGCGGGACGCGCAGGCGCTCCAGGCGCTGGTAGCGAGCGATCCATTGCAGAACCATCGTGCGGGACATCTGGCGCTGACCGTCGCAGCAAAGCTGCGCGAGATCGATGACATCGTCAAAACTGCCCAAACCAGCTCCGGGCCGGCAGCGCTGGCGCTGATCCGCAGCCTGGACGAGATAAGATCGCAGATCGACCAGATGGTGGACCACGAGCGCTTCCTGCTGGTGGATCAGGAGAGGCGCGCCGCGGCACTCGAACATCGCAAGGCGTGGCTGATCGCGACGGCAGTCGTCATTGTCGCAGTCCTGGCAGTGGTGGCGTTGGCACTCGCACGGCGCGAAGCGATCCGGCGGCGTAAGGCGATCGCGGAGAACGTCGCGCTCCACGGCGATCTCCTGGCGCGCGACAAGAAGATCCGGCGCCTGGTCGACGCCAACATCGTCGGCATCATCATCTGGGAAGTCGAGGGGCGCATTCTTGAGGCCAATGACGAGTTTCTCCGCATGGTGGGATACGACCGGGACGATCTCACCGCGGGTCGTCTGCACCGGACAACGCTGACGCCGCCGGAATGGCGCGACCGCGACGCGCGTACAGTGGCAGACCTCAAGCGGATCGGGACCGCCCAGCCGTTCGAGAAGGAGTACTTGCGCAAAGACGGAAGCCGCGTGCCGGTGCTGATCGGCGGGGCGATGTTCGAGGAAGGTACAAGTCAAGGTGTTGGCTTTGTCCTCGATTTGACCGAGCGCAAGCGGGCGGTGGAGGCGCTGCGGCAGAGCGAGGAGCGCTTTCGCACCCTCGTGCACTTCTCTTTCGACGTGTACTGGGAGACCGACGCGCAGCATCGCTTTATTCACCAGGAGTTCGCGGAGAGCCTTACCGACGCGCCGGAGCCGGGCTCCGAGCTTGGGAAGACGCGCTGGGAAGTGCCTTACCTGGAGCCCGACGCAGAGGCCTGGCGCAAGCACCGCGAGATGCTCGATGCCCACCTGCCGTTCCGTGATTTTGAACTCGCACGGACTGCCCCCGACGGTAGCAAGCGTTACGTGTCCGTCTCCGGGCTACCGGTGTTTGACGAGACGGGGCGCTTCGTCGGCTACCGCGGCGTCGGGCGGCACATCACCGAACGCAGGCGGGCCGAGGAAGCCTTGCGCGCTATGCAGGCGGAACTTGCGCACGCCAATCGCGTCACCACGATGGGGGAGCTGTCGGCCTCGATCGCCCATGAGGTCAACCAGCCGATTGCCGCGACGGTTACCAACGCGCAGGCCGCCCTGCGCTGGTTGCGCGCCGAACCGCCCGATCTCGACGAGGTTCGCGCCTCCCTCAGCCGTATCGTCGAGGACGGCAAGCGGGCCGGCAACGTCATTAGCGGCATCCGCGCGCTCATCAAC
Organism: Bradyrhizobium sp. SRL28; assembly: GCF_018596315.1. Lineage (GTDB taxonomy): Bacteria > Pseudomonadota > Alphaproteobacteria > Rhizobiales > Xanthobacteraceae > Bradyrhizobium. The sequence goes on from NZ_JAHEAG010000002.1 coordinate 106,735, forward strand.
AAGGTGCCGCCGCGGAAGGATCGGTTTGACCTCAACGAAGCCATCCTCGAAATGATCGCACTGACCCGAAGCGAAGTGTTCAAGCATGGCATCCTGCTGCGGACCGAGCTCGCGCCCGGATTGCCTGGGGTGGATGGCGATCGCACCCAACTCCAGCAGGTAATCCTGAACCTGGTCCTCAATGCCATCGAAGCCATGGGCGACCTCGACGAGGGGACGCGCGAGCTACGGATCAGCACCGAGACGGAGGCCGCCGGCAGCGTGCTTGTCACGGTTCGCGATTCCGGCCCGGGCCTGGAGCCGGCAGATGTGGAGCGCGTTTTCACGGCCTTCTACACGACCAAGCCCAAGGGCATGGGCATGGGCCTCGCGATCTGCCGGTCGATGGTCGAGGCTCACGGGGGACGGATGTGGGCGAGCGCGAATGAATCTGGGGGCGCCGTCTTTCAGTTTACCCTGCCGCTGGAACGAGACGAGAGCATGCCGGCCCGGCAGCAGCCCAATCCAGCCGCATGACGGATGAACGCCTGCCTGTGCCTGGTCAGACCGTGCGGGAAGTAGCGGCGGAGCTGACGGCCGCGCTCGGCGGGGTGAAGCCGGGCTGAACCGGGTTTGCGCTCGGTCGTTGCCCTCTGAATGAATATAAGTCTACTTGAGAACCGCCCGGGGGCCATCGCTGTCTTCCGGGATCGTTTACTGTTTGGGAAAAGTCATGCCGTCTGAAACCCGCTCGCCCCGTCTCGCTGTTTTGATTGATGCTGACAATGCGTCCGCAAAGATTGCGGATGGCCTGTTCGAGGAGATTGCCAAGATCGGTGAGGCGAGCGTTCGCCGCATCTACGGCGACTTCTCCAATGCCCGGTCCAGGGGCTGGGCCGATATTCTGTCGAAACACGCCATCATACCCCAGCAGCAGTTCGCCTATACGACTGGAAAGAATGCGTCCGACATCACCCTGGTCATCGACGCAATGGATCTGCTTCACAGCGGCCGTTTCGACGGATTCTGCCTGGTGTCGTCAGACAGCGATTTTACGCGTCTTGCCGCCCGCATCCGGGAGCACGGCGTTGATGTGTTCGGATTCGGCGAACAGAAGACGCCGGAAAGCTTCCGGCAGGCCTGCCGAAGATTCGTCTATACCGAGAACCTGCTTGGCGGCACGGCGAACGTTCAGGATGCCGCCTCGAGGTCACAGCCGCTCCAGCCGCTTGATGCAGCCACGCCCATCATCAAGAAGGTCATCGCCCAGATGGAAAGCGAAGACGGCTGGGTAGCTCTTGGGGAAGTTGGAAAAGGGCTTACGAACCTCGCCCCCGATTTCGATTCGAGGACCTTCGGCTCCCGCAAGCTGAGCGACCTCGTACGAAAGACAAACGCTTTCGAGATCGATCAGCCCAAGGGCGGGTCCATGCGAATTCGGTTGAAGTCCGCTGCCGGATCGCCTCCGAAGGCGCGAACCGCTCGAAAACCCGCGGTGTGAGTGACCGAAGGCTGCGAGAAGGGCGCAAACACGAGCAGCCCATGATTAACGGCATGGCACAGGCCCGCTTTTGGTACAAAGCGACCGGTTGGCGGGAAGCCCCGATCCGCTAGAGTGATTGCCAACGGATGAGCGGACGCAGTTGTGTCTCCACCGCGAGAAAATGTAGGGGGAAGCATGGGCCGGAAGATCGCGATCGTCGGAGCGGGCGCCGTCGGCGGGTACGCCGGCGCCCACATGGTGCAGGCGGGCGAGGATGTCACCTTCATCGATCCCTGGCCCGAGCATGTCGAGCATATGCGCAAGCACGGGCTGCGCGTCACCCACGCCATGGACGTCGCAGAATTCTCGGTTCCCGTGCGGGCGCTCCACGTCACGGATGCGCAGCGGCTCGCCAAGGAGAAGCCGGTCGAAATCGCCTTCGTCTGCATGAAATCCTACGATACGGCGTGGGCCACCATGCTGATCCAGCAATATCTGGCGGCGGACGGCTATGTCGTGTCACTGCAGAACTGCATGAACGAGGAGACGATTGCCGGCATTGTCGGCTGGGGCAAGACGCTGGGCTGCATTGCCAGCAGCATCACGGTGAATCTGCCGGAGCCCGGCCACATCCACCGCGGCGCCGGCAAGGGCGGGGCGGCGCACACGGTATTTCGCGCCGGCGAAGTGCACGGCCGCATCACGCCGCGGGCGGAAGAGGTTTGTCGCCTGGTCGGCTACTCCGACAGCGCCAAGGTGACGGACAATCTCTGGGGCGAGCGCTGGTCGAAACTGGTCGCCAACGTCATGGGCAACGGGCTCTCCGCCTGCACCGGTCTGCCGGGCGCGGAAATCCTGCAAAGCGAGCCGCTTCGCCGTTTCTCCACAAGGCTCGGCAGCGAGGCGATCCGCGTCGGGCAGGCGCAGGGCTATCAACTGGAAGAGATCCTGCATCTGCCGCCTGACACGATCGCGCGCGCTGGCGAAGGCGACGAGGTGGCGATGCGGGTCTGCGACGAGCAGCGTTTCAAGGACGGCAAGCGTACCTCCTCGCAGCAGCGCCCCTCGATGGGGCAGGACATGCAGAAGGGCCGGCGCACGGAGATCGAATTCCTCAACGGCTTTGTGGTGCGCGAGGGCGAGAAGCTCGGCATTCCCTGCGCCGCAAATGCCGCGCTGACGGATATCGTCAAGCGCGTGGAGCGCGGCGAGCTGAGTCCGGATCCGCGGCACATTACGGAACTGCGGCTGAACTGAGCGGCTTCGCGTCCATGCGGGCATAGGAAATCGCCATGGGGATAAGAAACTATACTGGTGCGCCCAAGGCAGCGCTTGCTCTTGGACTCGTCGCTGCCGTCATCGGCAGTCTCAGCTTCATGTCGCCTGCAATGGGCGAGCCGGCGGGACTCACGAAAAAACAATCGGATGCGCTCAATACATACAATAATTCGCGAGGAAATTTTGAGTCGATCCTGAGCCAGCGGCGCGCGCAGATCAATTCGAACCAACCGCTACCGAACCTGCCGGGGCAGGCACTCTACCTTGCACGCAACAACATGATGAGCGCCTACAAGGATCTGACAGACGCGCTTCCGTCCAGAATAGGCGGGCCCAACAAATACGGGATCCCTCCGGCGTATTTTGAGGCGCGCAATGAGCCGCTGCTCGATGAGTACAGGAGACTTTTCGACCTGATGCAAGCGCCGCCCGCCAACGCGCAAAAATCAGATGCGCCATTCAAGGACGTTGTCGATCTGGGTACTGCCATTGCGCGAGCCAGGGGCCTTGATGCGACCAATGCCGAAGCAGCAGGCCGCATCAGCCTGGGGCTGTTCTTTGCGGAGACGAATGGCAATCAAAACATCGGGAATGCGCGCTCGAACAAGTATAAGGGCAGTTTGCAAACGGGCGTCCCCGAAGATCAAAATGGACGAAGGAAATGGGCAGCGATAAAAAAGTCGATAGCAGCCTTTGATCCTGCACTGAACATTCGCGACGACAAGGAAGAGGCGCGGGCCGGCAATCTGGATCACCGGTACAACCACTGGACCGCCGTGCGGGATGGTCTGATGAACGCACATGCGGACATTTTCCCGCAAGTACCGTCGATCGTGAAAACGCTGCCAGATCCGATCGATCAGATGAAGCTGTTTGAACTGATCCAGATTATTCCGAGTCCGACGAAGTCTGCACTCAAGTCAAGCAACCTGCTCAACTACAGAATTTCCGACCCGACGATCATGGGATACCTGCGAAACAACAGCGTTTTCACCTTCGGACAAGCCGACCGGGCCAAAACATCTGCAACCTTCCGCGAAATTCTCGATGCGATGTGGCTCTTCAACGACAAGTTTGAACGAGCGCTTTCCAAGTTCGACGAGATCAAGAAGCAGTCAAAGGGCTGAAGCCGGCAGGCCGGAAGCGGATACGGGGTGGGGCGGCCATTCCGCTATCAGAGCGGACCGAGGATGCCCCATCGAGGCTCACAGAATTCCTTCACCGCCGCCGTGACGCCGCTGCTGATGATGTCCCGGTGCTCAGGCGAACTCATCTTGAGTTCTTCGTCGCGGTTGATGATCGAGCCCGCCTCTAGCAGGACGGCAGCCATCTGCGTCTTTCTCAGCACGATGAGCTCATCGTAGCGATAGACGCCGGTCTCCTTGTTCAGCAGCGGACGCTGGTGCCGGCCCATGATTGCTTGCGAATATTGCCTGGCATAATCGAGGCCCTGGGCCTTCATTTCCTTGGCGATCAATTCGGCGAATGAAAGGCTCGTCCTGAAGTCCGGATTGCTGCGGGAGACGAAGACGGAATATCCGCTGAAGCGGTCGCTGAAATGGCTTTTCTTTCCCTCGAATTCCCAGTCCTCGAGGAATTTGTTGGGCACGGAGTCATGGTGGATCGACAGGAGGAGATCCGCGGGCAGATTGTTGGCGGCAGCGACGCGTTTGAAGAGGCTGCGCCTGGCCTTGCCCTCGGTCAGGAGCAATTTGGTCTCAGCAAAGCCTTCGGCCTTCAACTTCTCTTCGATCCGCTTCGCAAGGCGCAGATTGAAGACGAACTCGGAGACTTTGCGGGCGCTGATCGCGCCTTCCGATACGGCGGTATGTCCCACGTCCAGAACGATCCGGAACTTCGCGGGATTGCAACGGGGCGCGACCGGTTTCAAAGCGGCAGGGCTCAAGTCGACCGGCCCCAGGGCGGCAAGCTTTACGGTGTGCCGCTTTGGCGAGGCGGCACGCTTCGCCAAAGTGGCCGGCTTGGGCGAAGCGACGTGCTTTGATGGCTTGCCGTGTTTTTTGGCTTGTTTTGGCGATTTGGCTTGCTTTGAAGAGCTTTTGAAGACATCGGACAGCCAGCCGGCATCGCTGGCCTCGACCGGCAGAAGCACTATTGCAGCCATCGCGACGACGATGGTGCGGCGGCGGGGCCAAAATCCCGAAGCGACACGACCGAGAACACAAATGAACCCGCGGCGCTTCATGCTCGCCCCCCTCCCGAAGGCCCATTGTAGCAGCTCAGACCGCGATACCGGAAGGGGGCGGCGCAAGGGCCATGACGCACGGTCAAGGTGCTGGCTGCGACAGGAGGCCGCGAAAGGTCAGGTTTCCTTCCGTAGTTCTCCGACCGTGAACAGAGGTCCAATGCTATAAGAAGGGTCTGGTTTTGTTTGCGTCGGCTGAGGGCGGGACAATGCCAATCAATCGGTTATTGAAAGACAAGCGCACGCCGGAAGAAATCGAACTTTTGAACAACGCTTTCAACCACGCTCTAAGCTTGCTTGGGGTGGTTGATCGTAACGACCCGTTTTGCGATATGGTCGCTCGCAAGGTTATCGAGGTCGGCGCGACAGGCATTAGCGAGCCGCGAGAAATCGCGAAGATGGCCGTGGCCCGAATTGGCCTACGATAAGGCAGCCTCATGGCAGCCCGAAACCACTCTCGGAGCCGGCCCAAGGGCGGGCTGTCGTTGGCACGGTATCAGGAATGAAGAGCGTAGCCACACAAGCGTTCTGGCTCAGCCCCCGCGAAAAGCAACTGCTGCGTCGGTTCGCTCAGGGTAAATCGGACAACAAAATCGGGCGGGAAATCGGCGGCACTGAAATTGGCGAAGGCCGCTGACGAGTTCGCTCCTTGGCCGAAGCATAGGGAGGACGGCGGCCACAAACCGCCGCCCTGATCCTCGGCCGCATCAATACTGGTACTGCTGCGGACAGATATACTGGCCGTAGCTGTCGTAATAGCAGTTATAGTTGTTGCCGTAGTAGCCATAGGCCCCATACGCAGCGGCAGCGCCCACTGCGGCAGCACCATAGCCCCAACCCGGTCGATAATAGCCGCCACCATAACCGGGGCGACCCGCTATCGGACGGCCCGGACGCCCGGCTATGGGGCGACCTGCTATCGGATGTGAGGGCCGCGCAATGCGTCCGGCGTACATCCCACCGCCGTGGAAGCCACCGGCACGCATGCCACCGCCGTGAAAGCCACCTCCACCGCCACGGAAGCCGCCACCTCCGCCACGGCGCGCATACGCATCATCGGGGATGAGAGTTGCAGTGAGCAGAACAAATGCTGATAGACCAGCGAGAATGTATTTGAGCATCATACCTCTCCCGGGGTTCGTGAGCGAGCGAGAGTGCTGCCTCCCAGGCAGGCAACGTTGACGTAGATCAACGTTACTCGCGGCAGTCTGGACACCAACTGAAATCGCGGCGCGTCACCTCGCCCCCGCGCACCGCCCCTCGGAGGCCCGGTCTCGATCCCCACGATCAAGAACGGCCGGGTTGCTCGGAAGTCTGCGACGCTCCGCGCAAGTCGTCGCATCACAGTGGAGCAGGCCAATGTGGGTCCTCATGTACGTCTTCTCCTACTCAGTCAGCCCGGCCGCCACCAACGACAGGGCCGAATGGAGGCTCCTTCCGACCGTGGTGTTTCAGGAGTTCTCGAGCGAAGAACGATGCAGGGTGGCCAAGTCGGCGCTTGAAGGAAGTTTAAGGGATGCCGGCGATAAGCTGAGAAGTGGCCTAGAAGACCTGAAGACCATCGGCAAAGCTGACCCGGCGCAGATTATCATTGCCTATAATGTGGAATGCCTTCCGAAATGAAGCCTGCATCTTCGTCAAGGCCTGCCGACCGGCCGTGATGATGTCCACTTCCTGGGGAAGCCGGATGTCACGGGCAGCCGGTCAAAATGACGCGAATGCTCTCAACCGGACATTATCTCCATCTCCCGGCGCGCTTACTTGATCCATCGAGCGGTCTGCACATTCAGTGACAAACCAGTACGGGGGTTTTCGCGAGCGTCAGCACCTTGTTTGTCACACTGCCGATCAGAAGCATGGAAAGTCCGCTGCGCCCATGCGATGACATAACAATTAGATCGCAGCCTTTGTCCTCGGCTGCTGCGATGATGGCTTGATGGGGTTGCGCGTTCTCCACTTGAACCGTCTCGCAGGAAACACCAGCCTCCTTGGCCGCATTTGCCGCGCGAGCCAGCACGCTCGCGGCCTGTTCCTTGCGCAGCTCAGCATATGTTGCGACGGTTTCAAGAAACCGCCCCGTCATTTCTGAAAACGGTTCCACAACGAAGATTACAGATGTCTTGGCGCCAAGGGATTTCGCCAGCGCCAACCCATGCGCCACCCCATGCTCCGCCAGCTCCGACCCATCTGTCGGAATGAGAATATGCCGGTACATGCTTCACCTCCCGATTGTCTGGACATATCGCTGCCTTCCGAATGTAAGCTGGGCGCGCGTTTCGGATATAGTCTTGAGATAAATCAATCTATCGGCCCATCGTGCCGCAATCCAGATGTCCGCAATTGGCGCCTTCTCGGCCCCCGTGCGATGTCGAATTTGAAACCGCAAGGCGCGTTAAAGCGGACATCGCCAACGCAGTTATGATCGTCCCAACGTTCCAACTCGCGTCAGTCGTTGTCGGATCTCGTCACCGCCCGGCAGCGGTCGACAGGGCCTATACCCGCTTTCGCGAAAGACCTTCACTTGCAGCAGGCATTTCAATGTGCAGCCGCTCCAACCATCTGATTCGCCTTCGTTTTTCACCGACCGTTCCACATCGCGGGAAACAAATTAAGCTTCGTTGAGATCGTCTGTCGTTCCCGTGATCATCGTGTCGAGCAAACATAGCGAGGCGCGACATGGCGAAGATGCGAGCGATCGATGCGGCCGTACGGATCCTGGAAAAGGAAGGCGTCACCATCGCCTTCGGTGTTCCCGGAGCGGCGATCAACCCGCTTTACTCCGCGCTGAAGAAGCGCGGCTCGATCGGCCACATCCTGGCGCGGCATGTCGAGGGCGCCTCCCACATGGCTGAGGGTTACACTCGCGCCAAGGCCGGCAATATCGGCGTCTGCATCGGCACATCGGGGCCGGCCGGCACCGACATGATCACGGGGCTCTATTCGGCGATCGCGGATTCGATCCCGATCCTGTGCATCACCGGGCAGGCGCCGCGCGCGCGCCTCTACAAGGAAGACTTTCAGGCCATCGATATCGAGTCGATCGCAAAACCCGTGACGAAATGGGCGGTCACGGTGCGCGAGCCGGCGCTGGTGCCGCGCGTGTTCAGCCAGGCGTTCCACATCATGCGCTCCGGGCGGCCCGGACCTGTGCTGATCGACCTGCCGCTCGACGTGCAGCTTGCGGAAATCGAATTCGACGACGAGACCTATGAGCCGCTGCCGGTCTACAAGCCTGCGGCTACCCGCAAGCAGATCGAGAAGGCGCTCGAAATGCTCAACGCCGCGGAGCGGCCGCTGATCGTCGCGGGCGGAGGCGTCATCAACGCCGATGCGTCCGAGTTGCTCGTGCAGTTCGCCGAAACCGTCAACGTTCCGGTGGTGCCGACGCTGATGGGGTGGGGCGCCATTCCCGACGATCACGTGCTGATGGCGGGCATGGTCGGTTTGCAGACCAGCCACCGCTACGGCAACGCGACCATGCTGCAATCCGACTTCGTGCTCGGGATCGGCAACCGCTGGGCCAACCGGCACACCGGTTCGATCGAGACCTACACCAAGGGTCGGACGTTCGTGCATGTCGATATCGAGCCGACGCAGATCGGGCGCGTCTTCAATCCCGATTTCGGCATCGTGTCTGACGCCAAGGCGGCGCTGGAATTGTTCGTTACGGTCGCCAGGGAATGGCGCAAGGCCGGCAAGCTCCGGGAGAGGCAGGCGTGGCCGGCGGCGTGCCAGGACCGCAAGCGCACGATGCTGCGCAAGAGCCATTTCGACGACATGCCGATCAAGCCGCAGCGTGTCTATGAAGAGATGAGCAAGGCGTTCGGGCGCGACACCTGCTATGTCAGCGTGATCGGCCTGTCGCAGATCGCCGGCGCGCAATTCCTCGGCGTCTACGGCCCGCGCAACTGGATCAATGCGGGGCAGGCCGGTCCGCTCGGCTGGACACTGCCGGCGGCGCTCGGCGTGCGCGCGGCCGATCCTTCGCGCCAGATCGTCGCGCTGTCGGGCGACTATGATTTCCAGTTCCTGATCGAGGAGCTCGCGGTCGGCGCCCAGTTCAAGCTGCCCTACATCCACGTCGTCGTGAACAACTCCTATCTCGGACTGATCCGCCAGGCGCAGCGCGGCTTCGACATGGACTACCACGTGCAGCTTTCCTTCGAGAACATCAACGCGCCCGAGATCGGCGTCTATGGCGTTGACCACGTCGCGGTCGCCAAGGGGCTCGGCTGCAAGGCGATCCGCGTCACCGACCCGAACCACGCGCAGGCGGCGTTCGCGACCGCGCGTGAATGGATGGCCGAATTCCAGGTGCCAGTCGTTGTCGAGTTCATTCTCGAACGGGTCACCAACATCTCGATGGGTACCGAGATCGACAACATCGTCGAATTCGAGGAGGTGCTCGATCTGCCGCTGGACGACACGCCGGCAAAACCGACTGTGTCACAACCCGGCAAGCTGCTGCCAGCATAAATCGAGGAGAGTAGATCGTGCCCAAATTTGCCGCCAATCTCACCATGCTGTTCGGCGAGCAGCCGTTCCTCGATCGCTTCGCCGCCGCCAAGGCCGCAGGATTTAGCGGAGTTGAATATCTGTTCCCCTATGATTTCGACAAGGCCGAGCTGCGCGAGCAGTTGCACCAGCACGGGCTGACGCAGGTGCTGCACAATCTTCCCGCGGGCAATTGGGCCGCCGGCGAGCGCGGCATCGCCATCCTGCCCGACAGGGTCGAGGAGTTTCGCGACGGTGTCGCGCGCGCCATCGACTACGCCAAGGCGCTCGATTGCCATCAGCTCAACTGCCTCGTCGGCATCGCGCCCGACGGCGCTGATGCGATCGATCTCAACGAAGTATTGGTAGGCAACCTGCGCTTTGCCGCGGACGCGCTCGCCAGGGAAGGGATCAAGCTTCTGATCGAGCCGATCAACACGATCGATATTCCGGGCTTCTTTCTGAACCGGACCGAACAGGCGCTTCAGATCGTTGCGGAAGTGCGATCGAGCAATCTGTTTGTGCAGTACGACATCTACCATATGCAAATAATGGAAGGCGACATTGCGCGAACGCTGCAAAAACACTTGGCCCGCATCGCCCACGTCCAGCTTGCCGATAATCCCGGCCGCAATGAGCCGGGTACGGGCGAGATCAACTATCCCTTCCTGTTCCGCCATCTCGACGCTATTGGTTATCGTGGCTGGGTCGGGTGCGAATACAAGCCGAGGACGACGACGGTCGAGGGCCTCGGTTGGCACGCCGCGCTGACGGCCGATACCTGAACAAGAAACGACAAAGGGGAGTTTGATATGAGCGATATCGGCTTTATCGGCCTCGGCACCATGGGGCGCCCGATGGCAGGCCATCTCCAGGCCGCCGGCCATCACCTGTTTCTGCACGATGTAGGACCGATTGCGCCGGAACTGGTCGCTGCGGGCGGCGCGGTCTGCAAGTCCGGCAAGGAAGTCGCCGAGAAGGCCGACATCGTCATCATTATGGTGCCTGATACGCCGCATGTGGAGGCGGTGTTGTTCGGACCGAACGGCGTCGCGGAGGGGCTCTCGAAGGGGAAAATCGTCGTCGACATGAGTTCGATCTCGCCGCTTGCCACCAAGGAATTTGCGAAGAAGGTGGAAGCGCTCGGCGCCGATTATCTCGATGCGCCCGTCTCCGGCGGCGAGGTCGGCGCCAAGGCGGCCAGCCTCACCATCATGGTCGGTGGACCCGAGCGCGCGTTCAACGCCATGAAGCCCGTGTTCGACAAGATGGGCAAGAACGTCACGCTGGTTGGCGCCAACGGCGACGGGCAGACCACGAAAGTTGCCAACCAGATCATCGTGGCGCTGACGATCGAGGCGGTCGGCGAGGCGCTGTTGTTCGCGTCGAAAGCCGGCGCGGATCCGGCGCTGGTGCGGCAGGCACTGATGGGCGGCTTTGCATCGTCGCGCATTCTTGAAGTGCATGGCGAGCGCATGGTGAAGCGCAATTTTGAGCCGGGCTTCCGTATCGAGTTGCACCAGAAGGATCTCAACCTGGCGCTGGAAGGCGCGCGTGCGCTCGGCATTTCCCTGCCGAGCACGGCGGTGGCCCAGCAATTGTTCAGCTCCTGCGCCGCCCATGGCGGCAAGGCGTGGGACCATTCGGGCATGGTGCGGGCGCTGGAGATGATGGCGAACCATCAGGTCGCAAAAGGCTGAAGACCGGAACTCCCCTGTGACTGGAACCGCGTCGAAATTTCGGCGCGGCTCTTTTGCTGCCGCATTGGAACAGGAACCTCTCACGCTTCCAGTGGTTGAGACACATCGTCAATTCACTGGAGGATGTGATGAATAATCGTTTGGCTGTTTCGCTGATTGCCGCTTCGCTGCTGGTCCCGGGCGCGGCTTTTGCTCAATCGACCACCGCGCAAGGTGCGGCGGAGGGCGCCGCGAGGGGTGGTGAAGCCGCAGGTCCGGTCGGCGCCATCGTCGGCGGCACCGTGGGTGCTGCGGTCGGCGCGGCCGTGGAAATTCCGAACGCTGTGATTACCGGGCTCCCGCGGGACCGTTCTGTCGTGGTCCGTGAGCGGGTGGTCGTTGGCGAGCCGCTGCCGCCAACCGTCGAGTTGCGTGCGGTGCCGCAGCACACCGAATACGGCTATGCGGTCGTCAATGATCGCCGTGTGATCGTGGAGCCGCGCACGCGCCGGGTCGTCAGGATCATCGACTAACGAAGACGGCTATTCTGAAGTTAAGTCCTCGCGGGTCGTTGTCCCGCGAGGACTTTTTGTGCGGGCGCCTATCGCAGCGAACTGCGTTCGCCTGATCGTCCAGTCGAGCGCCCCAGCAATCGCAAGCCCGAGGGATGCCGCTAGCGCGTCGACCACAAAGTCCTGCATCCGGGCGTGCCGGCCGGGCGCCAAAAACTGCAGGATTTCGATCAGGCCGGTGAAGGCGATGACGAAGGCCGCCGTGTGCAACCGGTTGCGGGTGTAGGCCAGTCCGAAAGCGAGCCCCAGCAGTACGAAGGCAAGTGCGTGCTCTCCGTTCTGTCCGAGGTTCAAGTGCGGCCGTCGTTCTGCCGGCCCGAGCGTCGCAAAGGCGACGGCGGCGGCCAGGCTCCAGGCAAATAGTCGAAGGATGATCGTCATGAGGGTCGCATAGCACAGTTTACGCGCCGGACACCCCCCATCCGCGCGAATGGGCGATGTCTGTGGTTAACTGCCTTTTAGAGAGGCTCCCGTACGCCCATTCCGTGCATGAAGCGCTCCCGGATCTGCACGGGGTCGCGGCGGGTGGTGCCTGTGCCCGGCTTCTCGTCGATACGCACGCCGATCAGCGTCGGGCCTGTGGCCGACATGGACTCTTCGATCAGTCGCTCGAAATCGTCTTCGTCCGCCGCCCAGCTGCTGTTGGTGAGCCCGCTCGCGACTGCGATGGCGACGATGTCGGCGACGGCGGCACCCGGCGTCGGTTGCGCGCCGGTGATCTGGTAGATGCCGTTGTCCATCACCACCATGATGAGGTTCTTCGGCGCCAGCGTCGCAATCGTCGAGAGCGACCCCAGTTGCATCAACAGCGAGCCATCGCCTTCCAGCGCGAACACGCGCCGGTCCGGTTGCGCCAGCGCCACGCCGAGCGCGATCGGGAAGGCGAGGCCCATGCTGCCGAGCATGTAGAAATTCTGCGGCCGGTGGCCGGCGGCCCACAGGTCGAAATTGGTATTGCCGATGCCGCCGATCACGGCTTCCTCGTTCTTCAATTTCGCGATCAGCCGCGAGGTGAGATCGAAGCGGTTCATGACCTTGGTATTGCGGGCCGGGTTGTCGTTGTTCATGAGATCGCTCACTTGTCGAAGACCTTGCCGCCGGTCAGCAGCGGCGAGAGGATCAGCGCCACCGGCGCCTGCGTGGTGATGGCCTGCTTGATGGAGCGGTCGACGATAAACTCGAATTCATCGAGCCTTGTGGCGGTGTGGTGCTCCATCGCGAGCGAATCCAGCACGGGGCGCATGGTGCGGCACACCAGCGACTGGCCGTAGTTGAATTCGCCGAGCGTGCCGCGTTCGGACACGAACATGATCAGCGGAATCTGGTAGGGGATCGCCAGCGACGCCAGCACGTTCGCCAGCGTGGCAAATCCCGAAGTCTGCATCAGCACCGCGCCGCGCATGCCGCCCATCCAGGCGCCGGAGACGATGCCGACCGCTTCCTCCTCGCGCGCGGTGGGGAAGGTCGTGAAAAAGGGATCGGCGTGCAGATTCCTGATCAGCGTCGTCAGGACGCGGTCGGGCACATAGGGGACAAGGCGAATATCGTTGCGCTTGAGGGTTTGCAGCACGATGCCGTGCCAGCTCTTCTCAGAGGTTTCGGGCGAGGTTTTTTCCTCCGCAACCGCCATTTTGGTCTCCTTTACCGCGACGATCTTTCGTTCGCTACCCGCGACGATCTTTCGTTCGCGCTCATCCCTTGAGCGGCGAAACTTGACGCCATCGGCGGGATTGTCAACATGTCCTGATCGTATCCGGCTCTGCGCCTCGCAGCGCTACAGCGGCATGCGACGATGTGAGATAAATAAGAAAAGATATGGGAGGGGATATGGCTGAACGTATCCGGACTGCTGCCAACGCCGCGGCGCTGGCCGCTGCGGCAGCAACGCCCGCACTTCCGCTGAGATTTGTCACCCGATCGTGGTCCCGAGCGACCATCGCCAAGCCAGTCAAGCCCTACGCTCTGCCGAACTGAAAGTTGCCAAGGAAAGTTGCAAGGAAACATGACCGTCAACAACAAGCGTGTGTTCTACGTCAAGTATCTCGCCCACGAGATCTATATCGATATCCTGAAAGCGCGCGCCGACGTTCGGCTCGACCGGCTGGAGAACGACAGTCCCGATGCGGTCGCAGCGCCAATTCTGGCGGCGGCGCATGCCTATCAGGTCGGTGCGGCGCGCGACGAGATCGCCAGGCATTTCCATGTCGACAGGGACCTGTTGCAGCGCGCGCCGAACCTCCTGATCGTGTCCTCGAACGGCGCGGGCTTCGATCCCGTCGATGTCGATGCCTGCACGGCGGCGGGTGTGCTGGTCGTCAACCAATCCGGCGGCAACGCCAATTCGGTCGCCGAGCATGCGCTCGGGATGATGCTGACGCTGTCCAAGCGCATCCTGGAATCCGACCGCGCGCTGCGCCGCGAGGCCAATGTCAATCGAAATTCGCTGATCGGCAATGAGCTTCAGGGCAAGACCGTCGGTATCGTCGGCATCGGCAATGTCGGCCGCCGCATCGCCGAGCTCTGCAACGGCCTCTTGCATATGAAGGTGATCGCCTACGATCCGTATTTGACTGCGGAAGAAATCGTCGCCCGCGGTGGCGAAAAGGTTGAGCTTCACGATCTGATGCGCCGTTCGGACTTCGTCTCGATCTCATGCCCTCTCACCAAGGACAATCGCCGTATGATCGGCGCCCGCGAATTCGCACTGATGCAGCCGCACGCATTTTTCATCACGACCGCGCGCGGCTTCATTCACGACGAGGAGGCGCTGTACGAAGCGCTGCGCGACAAGCGGATTGCCGGAGCCGGGCTTGACGTCTGGGACAAGGAGCCACCGCCGCCGGAGCATCCGCTGCTGCAGTTCGACAATGTGCTGGCCAGCCCGCACACGGCCGGTGTGACGAAGGAAGCGCGGGTAAATATGGGCAGGATCGCCGCCGAACAGATTCTCGATGCGCTGGACGGCAAGCGCCCGCCGCGCGTCGTCAATCCCGAGGTGTGGCCGGCTTACGTGAAGCGCTTCGAGCGGACGTTCGGATTTGTGCCGAAATAGGCCGTCACCTCCACAAGAGACGATCCATGATGGCCGAACCGGCAGACCGCTTTTATGAGTCCCAGGGGCTGCGGTTGCACTATGTCGACTGGGGCAACGAAGCCGCGCCGCCTTTGATCCTGGTCCATGGCGGGCTCGACCATTGCCGCAACTGGGATGCGATCGCGCGGGAATTGCAGCCGCACTTCCATATCATCGCCCCGGATCTGCGCGGGCACGGCGATTCCGAATGGGCGAAAGGAAGCAGCTACAGCCTGACCGATCATGTTTATGACCTCAGTCGCTTGATGCGCTTCACGGAGCTGCAGGATGCCCCCATCGTCGGTCATTCGCTGGGGGGAATGATCTCGCTCGCCTATGCTGGAACCTATCCGGATCGGATATCGCGCCTTGCGGTGTTGGACGGGGCCTTCCTGTCGAGTTCACAACCCGCGCCGATCCATGAACAGATGTCGCGATGGATCGATCAGCTCGACCGCATCGGGGAGCGCGATCCCAGCGCCTTCCGCACGATCGAGCAAGCGGCGCAGCGGCTTTCGACGCGCAACAAGCGGCTGACGCCCGAACTGGCGCTTCATCTCGCCCGGCACGGCGTCCGGCAGGACACCGACGGCCTTTATCGCTGGAAGTTCGATCATTACCAGCGGGCGAGGGCGCCGTATCGGCTGTCGCCGGACGACCATATCGCCTTGTGGTCGCGGATTACCTGTCCCACGCTACTGATGTGGGGCAGCGAAAGCTTTCTTCCCGATCCGGAGGCCGCCGGCCTGCTCAGCCATTTCAAGCACGCCACGTTGGAAAAGGTTGTGGGCGCTGGACACTGGCTTCATCACGACCGGCTCGATGAAGTCCTCGCGTTGCTGCGGCGGTTTCTCGGTGCGCCGCAGCCCGTTCAAGCACAGTGAGATGAAATGTCAGACAAGATACGCCATGTCCGCCAGCTAAGTCCGGAATCCGCAGGTGAGGCGCCGGGTCGTGGGCGGCTTCAGGACCGCAAGATTCTGGTCGTCGGCGGCGGGCAGCGGACGTTCGACGCCGCCACCGATCCGGTTGGAAACGGACGGGCCATGTCGTTGCTGTTTGCGAGGGAAGGGGCCCATGTCGCGGTCGCCGATCTGAACCGGGCCAGCGCCGATGATACCGTCCAGCGCATTGCGGCCGAGGGAGGCCAGGCCTTTTCGATCGAAGCCAACATCGCGCATGAAGCCGATGTGAACCGGATGATCGACGAGGCGATGGAGGGTCTCGGCGGCATTGACGGCATGGTGCTCAATGTTGGTGTCGGGGTGGGCGCGCTCGGCCTCGACGGCGTGGACCTCAAGGAGTGGAACGATACGTTTGCGGTCAATCCGACCGGCCCGATGCTCTGCTGCCGCAAGGCGCTCAAGCACATCGCCGACGGGTCCTCGATCGTGTTCATCTCCTCGATCGCAGCCCTTCGTTCCGGTTCGCAGCTGATCGCCTATGACGCGTCGAAGGCAGCGCTCGGCGGGTTGATGCGCAATGTCGCGAAGGAAGGCGCCAGGCGCGGCATCCGCGCCAACATCATCTACCCGGGCCTGGTCGATACGCCGCTCGGCCGGCACACCAGCGCCGGCCGGCCATCGCGAAGCGCGGCGGGCGTTCCGTTCGGGCGGATGGCGACGGGCTGGGAAATCGCCTACGCGGTGTTGTTTTTCATCTCCGACGAGAGCGTTTACGTCAACGCGCAGGCGCTGGCGGTCGACAGCGGCATCACCGGGCTATGAGCCAAAATCCGGGGAGAAGATTTCATCCGCCGGCAGGTCGATCGGGGCAATAAATCCACTGCCGATCAGCCCCCGGACGAAGCGCGCATTGCTATTTTCCCTGGGATCTCGACTACTTAGCTGCTTGAGACCATTTTCCCTGTGCGCCCTTGTTCCACCGGCGCCCATGGAAGAAGTCAGATGCGACAGGTTCGTTCATTTCTGCGCAACGCCCCGTCCCGGATTGGACGCCGCATAGCACAGATCGTCGCCATCGCCGCCGCCAGCCTGCCGGCCGCCGGCGCTTAAGGCGCGCTGCGTTTACTCCTCCGACATTACATCTACTTCCGCCAGCGCCTTATCGAGCGTCTCGACAAGCAGGTCGGCATGTTCGGTGCCGAACACCAGCGGTGGACGGATCTTGAGCACATTGCCGTGCGGTCCGGCTGAGCTGATCAGCACGCGCCGTTCACGCAGCAGGTTCACGACACGCAGCGCCTCCGCAGTGGCAGGCGCGCCCGTTTGTCCACCGTGCCGCAGTTCGACGCCGACGAATAGCCCGGCACCGCGCACTTCGGCGATCAACTTGTGCCGCGCCTGCAACTCCATGAGCAGCTTGACCAGATAGCCACCGGTATGTTGCGCGTTCTGCATCAACCTCTCGGACTCGATCACGTCGAGCACCGCAATGCCGGCGGCGGCCGATACCGGATTGCCGCCAAAGGTGTTGAAGTAGCGCGACCGCCGGCCAAACTCTGCCAGCAGCTCAGGACGCGCTGCCATCCCGGCGACCGGATGGCCATTGCCCATCGGCTTGCCCATCGTGACCAGATCGGGCACGAGGCCATGGCGCGCAAAGCCCCACATCTGCCCGCCGCAACGGCCGAAGCCGGGTTGCACTTCGTCAGCGATGAACAGCGCCCCTTCTGCCCGAACGGCTTCGACCGCGGGACGCAAAAAACCAGGGGGATCGGCGAACACGCCGTCGCTTGAAAAGATCGTATCGACCAGAAGCGCTGCCGGACGGATGCCGCTCTTCTTCATATCGGCCAATGCGTCACTGACGTGACCGGCAAAGATTTCGCCGGCGTTTGCGGCCGAACCCGGCGCCGGCACGAGCCGCACGTGGCTTCCTTCCGGAAGCGGAAGTCCAAGCGAGGGAGACAGCTCAGTCAACGCGCTGGTGACGCCGTGATAGGCGTTTGCCGTGACGATGAAGCCGGTGCCGCCGGTGCAGGTTCGCACGACGCGCAGCGCGAGGTCGTTGGCCTCGCTGCCGGTGCAGGTGAACATGACGTGACCGATCTGGGGTGGAAACGTCGCGAGCAGTTTTTCCGCAAAGTCGAGCACGGTCTCATGCAGGTAGCGCGTATGCGTGTTGAGCACGGCGGCCTGCCGTGCAATCGCCTGCACGACGTGCGGGTGGCAGTGCCCGACGGATGCAACGTTGTTGTAGGCGTCCAGATAGCGATGACCGGCGGCGTCGTAGAGCCAGACGCCTTCGCCTCGAACGAACTGGACCGGCTGGTCGTAGAACAGCCGGTAAGCCGGCCCGAGCAGCCGGCTTCGCCGCGCGATCATGTCTTGTGTCGAAATGGCCTCATCGGCGGCGGACATCTCTCTACTCCACATCGCATGCGCGTTGAATCTGAAATCTGGCCTGGTCGCGCGACAGCGTGGCCATGCGCTGCAGCCGCGCCCAGGCCGCACCATTGTTGCGCAGAATGTAGCTCCGGTTAGCAGGATAACGGGCGGCGCGCCAACTGCTGATCACGACCGTCATGGCCATGCGCGTGGCGATCAGGTCGAACAGCACGCCGAGTTCGGCGGGTTCGAGCGGCAGCACGGCATGGTAGGCCGCGATCATCTCGCAGGCCGGCGCAAGGGGATCGTCGTTGTCGGCAACCTGATACGCCGCCGTGATCGCGAGGTCATTGATCCGCGCGGTGCAGGTGAGATCGCCGAAATCGATGATCCCGGCAACGCTGGCATGGGTTTCGGGGTCGACGACGACGTTATGCGGGTTGAGGTCATTATGGACCGGCTGGGTCGGCAACTGCGGAAGTATCGGCAGGGCGTTGGTTTCGAAACCCTCGAGAACATCCTCAACCAGACTGCGCCGCTCGCCGGGGACGCCGTCGATCAGCGGCCGCAGTTCGGCGGCGTGCTGAAGGTCCCAAAGCAGTTTGTGATTGGCGCCGCGATGGCTGAAATCGGAAAGCCCCCGCGCAAGCCGTGCGGCGCACCGGCCGAGATCGCGCCGCAGCGCTGTCGACCCTGCGACCGCATGCATCGGGGTTCCCGCGAGATACGACAACAGGCGCACCACCCGGATCGAGCCGTCGTCGAATGTAACATCAAGCTCTGTCATGCCGTTCCGCGCCGGAAAGATACGCGGGACCGGCAGGCCGGGGTCCGCGGCAGCGAGGTGGAGCAGGGCCTCCGTCTGCAGGTTGGTCACCGCGCGGTCTTCCGCGGGATTGGCAATTTTCAGGACATATTCGCGGCCACTCAGCGAGCGCAGACGAAAGTTTTGATCGCGCTCACTGTCGAGCCGGTGCACGGCAGCGATCAGGCCGTAGTGCTCGGCCGCCAGTCGTTGGGCCAGCGCTTCCGGGACGGCGGATGCGGCGCGCAGCGTGTCGATGGGATGAGCGGCAACCGTCGCAGGAGACGAGTCCGGCACTAGAATATCCATTGGTGTCGCTCAGTAGCCGCGTTCGCGGTCGATGGAGTGCGGCGGGCGCCGGCCGGCGCGTATCGCTTCCGCCGTCGCGCGAAACGTTGCCCCGATCGCTTCGACGCTGACTTCGCAGGCATCGTGCGGCGTGACGACAATGCGGGGGTGTCGCCAGAACGGATGCCGCGGCGCCAATGGTTCGGCCGCGAACACATCGAGCGAAGCGCCGGCAAGCTGGCCGCTTTCCAGCGCAGCGAGCAGATCGGCTTCGACCAGATGCTCGCCGCGGCCGACCTGGATCAGGTAGCCGCCACGATACATTCGCGCGAACGTCCTTTGATTGAGGATGCCCTTGGTCTCCGGCGTCAGCGGCAGCAGGTTCACGAGAACCTCGGTCTGGCCGAGCATGGCCTCCAAGCCGGCCGCGCCGTGAAAACCGCGCACGCCTTGCGGCGCAGGCTTTGCGGTTCGGCTCCACGCCATGACCGGAAAGCCAAGCAAGGCAAGATCGGCGGCGACCCTGCGGCCGATTTCGCCAAAGCCCAGAATGCCGACCGGCACGTCCTGCGCGCGGCGCAGGGCGAGACGCTGCCAGCGTTCCTCGCGCTGCTGCGCCCGATAGGCCGCAAAGCGCCGCTGATGGCCGATGACGTGCCAGGCAACGAAACCCGACATCATCTGCGCCTGCGCCGGGTCAACGACACGGATCACGTCGACATCGGGGCGAAGGCTGGGACACGCCAAAATGTTGTCGACGCCGGCGCCGATCGAGCAGACGGCCTGCAGATTGGGATAGCGTTCGAATGCGTCATCCGGCGGATGCCAGGCCACCGCCAGCCGCACGTCCGTTGCCGGACCCTCGTGCGGATGGCTGACGATTTCGATGCGGTCGGCGGCGCGCATGAATTGCGGGCCGAGATAGCCGCGAAGATCGAGGCTCTTGCTAACCAGGACGCAGCGCATCGTTCGTGGTCCCGTTCATGCCGCCTTGGACGATGACGTCTGGCCAGGCACCGCGGAAAGGAGTTCGCGGGTGTAGGCGTGCTCAGGAGCCGCGAACAGCAGGGCCGCCGATTTGAGTTCGACGATCGCGCCGTGCTGCATCACGGCGATGCGGTCGCAAATCTGCGCAGCCACGCGAAGATCGTGGGTGATGAACAGCATCGACAGACCGAGCCGGGCCTTCAGATCCTCCAGCAGGTCCAGCACCTGCGCCTGCACCGACACGTCGAGCGCGGAGACCGCTTCGTCGGCGACCAGGATTTCCGGGTCGAGCGCCAGCGCTCGCGCGATTCCGATGCGCTGCCGTTGACCGCCGGAGAATTCGTGCGGAAATCGTTCCATCGCGCTCGCATTGAGGCCGACGAGGCTGAGCAGCTCGCCGGCACGCTTTCGCGCCGCTGCCGGATCGACGCCATGCGCAATCGGGCCATCGGTTATGATGTTGCCGACCTTTCGGCGCGGATTGAGCGAGGCGAACGGATCCTGGAACACCATTTGAATGCGGCGGCGCTGTTCGCGCAGCGCCTTTCCCTTGATCCGGGTGAGATCGACGTCGCCGATACGGACGGTGCCGGCGTCAGGCTCGATCAGGCGCATGACGAGGCGTGCGACAGACGATTTTCCGGAACCGGATTCGCCGACCAGACCGAGCGTCTCGCCGCGGAAGATGTCGAAGCTGACTTCCTTGGCGGCCTGAACGCGCCGCTCGGCGCGGAACCATCCGCCGCCGCTGACATAGGTCTTGCCGAGGCCCACCACTTCCACCGCCTTGCTCCGGTCGAGCAGGGGCGTCCGCGGTGGTGGCTGCAGGGTGGGAACGGCGGCAAGCAATGCACGGGTATAGGGATGCTGGGCGCGCAGGAGCACGTCATCGGCGGTGCCCTGTTCGACCACCTTGCCATGTTGAAGCACGACCACGCGATCCGCAATCTCGGCGACGACGCCGAAATCATGGGTGATGAACATGACGGCCATGTTGCGGCGGCGCTGCAGGTCGCGGATCAATTTAAGGATCTGCGCCTGCGTCGTGACATCGAGCGCGGTGGTCGGTTCGTCGGCCACCAGCACGGCGGGTTCGAGCGCCAGCGCCATGGCGATCATCGCGCGCTGGCGCTGGCCGCCGGACAATTGATGGGGATAGGCGCGCACGATCCGCTCCGGATCGGGCAGGCCGACCTCGCGAATCAGGGCGAGGGCCTTTTGCCGCCGCTCCTTCGGCGTCAAAAGATCATGCGCCTCGAACATTTCGGCGATCTGGTCGCCGATCCGCATCAAGGGATTGAGCGCCGTCATCGGCTCCTGGAACACCATGGCGATGCCGCGGCCGCGCAGTGCGAGCCATTCCGTCGGGCTGAGTGACACGAGGTTCTTGCCGTCGAACAGGATCTCGCCGGATTCAGCCGTCACCGCTTCTGGCAGAAGGCCCATCAACGCGTGGGCGCACATCGACTTGCCGGACCCGGATTCTCCGACCACGCAGAGGATTTTTCCGGCGGTGAGATCGAACGAAACATCGTCCACCGCATGCGCGCGGTCGCCGCCGGGTGGCAGCGCCAGCTTCAGGTTCTTGATGACGACGGTCATGCTCAGCGTCCCCCTTTGGCGAGGCGGGGGTTGAGCGCGTCGTTGAGGCCTTCACCGATCAGGTTCAGCGCCAGCACGGAGACCAGAATGGCGATGCCGGGGAATACCGTGATCCACCAGGCCTGACGGATGACGGTGCGGCCGGCGCCCACCATGTAGCCCCACGACATCAGATTGGGATCGCCGAGGCCGAGGAAGGAGAGCGAGGATTCCAGCAGGATCGCGGTTGCGACCATCAGCGAGGCCAGCACGATGACGGGCGACAGTGCGTTCGGCAGAATCTCGCGCCAGATGATCCACCAGTTGCTTTGGCCGGTCACGACGGCCGCCTGGACATATTCGCGCGTGCGCAGCGAGAGTACTTCGCCGCGCACCAGCCGCGCCACCGGGGGCCAGCTCACGATGGCAATGGCTGAAACGATCGATACGATGGAGGGCTGCATGATGGCGACCAGCACGATCGCCAGTGCAAAGCTGGGGACGGTCTGGAAGAACTCGGTGAAACGCATCAGGGCATCGTCAACGCGGCCGCCGAAATATCCGGCGGCGGCGCCGAGCGGGATGCCGACCGCCAGCGAGGCCAGCGTCGAGATCAGGCCGACCAGCAGGGAAACCCGCGCGCCATAGATGATGCCTGCCATGACATCGCGGCCGAGCGCATCGGTGCCGAGCGGCAGATTAGCCATCGTAAACGGCGGCAGGAACGGCCGCTGCACCATGCGCCAGGGCGAAGTCGGAAACAGCAGCGGACCAAACAGCGCCACCGCAATCGCAATAGTCAGGATCGCGACGCCGATCATGCCGCCGGGATTGCGCAACAGCATTCGCCAGACCTGTCTCATGAGGCGAACTCGATGCGGGGATCGACGGAGCGGTAAACCAGGTCCGTGATCAGGTTGAAGGCCAGCACCATCGCCGAGCAGACGACGAAGACGCCGAGCAGCAAATTGTAGTCGCGCTGCAGCAGCGCCTCGTACATCAGGCGGCCGATACCCGGCCACGCGAACACGGTCTCGGTCAGAACAGCGCCGCCGACCAGGGTTCCGGCCTGCAGGCCAGCGAGCGTCACCACCGGCAACAGCGCGTTGCGCAGCACGTGGCGGCGCTGGATCACGGTGTCAGACAGGCCCTTGGCGCGCGCGGTCTTGACGAAGTCGAGCCGGTTGACCTCGAGCATCGAGGCGCGCGTCATGCGGGCATAGGTGGCCATGAAGAACAGGCCGATGGTCGTTGCCGGCAGGATGAGGTGGGCGGCGACATCGAGCACGTGCGCGAGCCCGGTATAGTTTGCGCCCACCGTCTCGTAGCCGAAGCTCGGTAGCCAATCCATCGTGACCGAAAACAGCAGGATCGCCATCAGCGCGACCCAGAACAGCGGCGTGGCGTAGAAGATCAGCGCCAGCACCGTGATCGCGGTGTCGGCCCAGGTCCCAGCCCAGCGCGCCGCCAATGCGCCGAACAGGATGCCGAATGCCAGCGAGATCGCGAAGGCGGTCCCGGTCAGCAACAGCGTCGCCGGCAGGCGCTGCAGGATCAGCGACGCGACCGGCATCTGCTGGCGAAACGAGAATCCGAGATCGAGGCTGAGAATGCCTTTGACGTAGAGAAACAGCTGCATCGGCAGCGGCTGGTCGAGACCGAACTTCTCGCGCAGCTGGGCCAGGAAAACCTGATCGCCTGCGCCGGCTTCGCCCGCCATCACCAGCGCGGGGTCGCCCGGCGCCATCCGGATCAGGAAGAAGTTGAGAACGACGAGCGCGAGAAGGACGACGATGGCCTTCGCGATCCGCTGGGCGATGAAGGAAATCATGTTCGGTCGCTTGCGTTAGAGTCGTAATATCGGGCGTCAGACCTCAGTCTGACGCCCGATGAGTGGGCCGATTACTTCTCGATCCAGGCGTCGCGGAAACCGTCGTTCACGCCGATGCCGGTCGTGACCAGGTTCTTGACGTTGCAGCGCGTGATGGTCGGGAATTGCAGTTCGAGCATCCACGCGACCGGCACGTCCTCAACGAGAATCTTCTGTGCCTTGGCGTAGATCTCCCCGCGCGCCGCGTCGGGGAAGGCGACCGCGCCGTCGGCGAACAGCTTGTCGATATCAGGGTTCGAATAGCCTTCGACGTTGTTGAAGGGCGAGCCCTTGGCGATCTGGCTGGAGACATAATTGCGGCCGACGCCGAGCGCGGGATCGCCATACTGGTAGAGATAGGTAAAGGCGATGTCGTAGTCCCACTCGCTGACTTTTTGATTCCAGCCGGGGACGTCGGTTGCGACCATCTCGACGTTGATCCCGACGTCCTGCAGGTTCTGGCGAACCATTTCGGCCCAGCGCTGCCACGTCTCACCATAGGGCAGCGGCAGCAAGCGGATCTTCTCGCCGTTGTAGCCGGCTTCCTTGAGGAGAGCCTTTGCCTTGGCCGGATCGTAGTCGTATTTCGGTACCGCGCCGGTGTAGTACTTGATCGCGGAGCCCGACGGGCCGGTCGCGACCTTGCCGAGGCCGTTCCAGACCACGTCCTTGGCCATGTTGCGATCAATCGCAAACATCAGCGCCTGACGGAATTTCTTGTTCGCGGTTGGCCCAGAGCGGTTGTTGAGCCAGAGCCAGGAATGCGGGCTGAAGAATTCCCAACCGGCACCGGTGACGCAGGTGTTCTTGAGCTTGCTCACGCGCGGCACGTCGAAATTTTCTATCGAGCCGCCCGGCAGCACGTCGACCTTGCCGGTCTCATAAGCGACCGAACGCGCGGCGGCATCTGGAATCACGTGCCAATAGATTTCGTCGATATTGGGCTTGCCCTTGACGTGGTAGTTCGGATTCTTGACCAGGCGGATGAACGAGCCCTTCTGCCATTCCTTGAACATGTAGGGCCCGGTGCCGACAGGGGTGTTGTTGGCCGGGTTGGTCTTGAAATCGGTGCCTTCGTAGATGTGCTTCGGAATCATCGGCAGCGAGCCGACCTCGAAGATGCCGATGAAGGGGCCGAACGGCTGCTTCAGCGTGAAGACCACCGTCGATTCATCCGGCGCCTCGACCTTGTCGAGCTGCACCAGATTGCCACGCGCGCGTGCGTGGGTCTGCTTGAGGAAATCGATCGAGAACAGGACGTCTGCTGATGTGAACGGCTTGCCATCGTGCCAGGTCGCGCCCTTCACGAGTTTGAACGTGTAGACCTTGCCGTCCTCGCTGACCGTCCAGCTGTCGGCGAGGCCGGGCAGGGGATCCAGCTTGGGGCTGTAGCGCAGCAGGCCTTCATAGATGTTGCCGGCGACCATCTGCGTCGGACCGTTCTGGACCAGGCCCACCATCAGGCTCGGCGGCTCCGGTTGAATCACGGCATTGACGACGCCGCCTGCCTTCGGCCCCTCGGCCACTGCCGCGGTGCTCAGCATGCAAAGCACGGCAACGCTCATCAATATCTTACGCTTGGACATTACTTACCTCGCTCAAAAGGGCTGGCCGGCGCGCTACCGGGCGTTACGTTTGTCAGTTGGCAAAATCGGGATCGGTCCGTTCAAGCATGCGCTTGAAGGCGGCCCATTCGCTGTCGGGCACGCCATTGGTTTCGATCGCGTCGTAGAAATTGGCGTATTGGCCGGCCGTCTTGCGGGCGACGGCATCCGAAAGCGGGATAATCTCGGCGCCGGACGACTGCACGGCGAGCTGGGCGCGGCAGGAGCGTTCAAGATTGTGCATCAGCTTGAAGGCTTCGGCGACGGAACGTCCGCAGGTCAGCATGCCGTGGTTGCGCAACACCATCACGAACTTGTCGCCGAGATCGGCGACAAGGCGCGAACGCTCGTCGAGATCGAGCGCGATGCCTTCGTAGTCGTGATAGGCGAGGCAGCCGGTGAACTGCAGCGACCATTGATTGAGTGGCAACAGGCCCTGCTTCTGGCAGGCGATGGCGATGCCCGCAACCGTATGCGTGTGCAGGACGCAAATCGCGTCATGCCGCGCGGCATGGATCGCACTGTGAATCGTAAAGCCTGCCGGATTGATGCCGAGGCCCATGGGATCGTCGATGACGTTTCCGTCGAGGTCGACCGTCACCAGGTTGGACGCCGTGACTTCCTCGAAGCGCAGGCCGTAGGGGTTGATGAGAAAGCGGTCCTGCCGGCCCGGAAGCCGGACGGAGATGTGGGTGTAGATGCTGTCATCAAGCCCGAGCCGGTGAATCAGCCGGTAGGCGGCCGCGAGGTCGATCCGGATTTGGAGAGTCTGGTCTGCCGCCGCTGGCCATGCCTTTGCGGTGTTTGGAGCTGCACTTGTCATTTTCGCCTTTGCCCACATTCAACGTTTTCAGCTTGCGTGCGACGGGACACTAGGGCAAGATTAAACTGTCGACAATCGACGATTAAAAAATATACACAGACTGACGCGGGTTTAGCCGATGCGACCTATGTCTCTTCCCGTCGGATTACCGGCACTTACCGACAGCGATCTGGTCGGCCAGGTCGCCCGCATCCTCACGCAGGCGGTCGTTCAGGGCCGTCTGCCGCCGGGTTCCAAAGTGGTGGAAGCGGGGATTGCCCGCGAATTAGGCATCAGCCGGGCGCCGGTGCGGGAAGCGGCGCGGCTATTGGAGAAGCAGGGGCTGCTGGTGGCGAAGCCGCGCCGCGGCTTTTTCGTGCGCAAGCTCGAAATCCGAAACATCGACGAGATCTATGATCTGCGGCTTTGCATCGAACGTCACGCCAGTGTGCTGGCCTCACGAAATCTCACGGCCGAAGCGCGCGACGCGCTCAGGCGACAACTCGATATTCTGCACAAGACCGCCGATCTCGACGATCCCGCGCGACAGGTGGAAGAAGACTATCGCTTTCATCGGCTGATCTTCGAAATCGCCGATAACCGGCGCCTGCTGCGGCTGTTCGATGATCTCGCGGCCGAGCTGCGCATGGTCATCGGGCTGATCGGCCGCCTGTACGACGATCCGCATGAGATCGCGCGGACGCACGAGCCGCTGCTTGCGGCGATCGAAGCCGGGCACCCCGAACGCATCACCGCACATGTCGATCACCATATCGGTCACGCCTGGCGCGAGGTCGGCAGGCTGGTGCGGGAGCTGACGCCTCCGAGCGCCGATGCGGGCGCGGCGCCAGGCGGAATTCTATTGCCCACCAACGGAGTACCCGCGTGAAGGCCGTCTACACCGAACTGCACCGCAGCCACGATCCGCAATTCTTCCTGGTGCGCGGCGTTATCAAGCGCACCACCGAGCAGCCCGAACGCGCCGATCGTTTGCTGGCAGGGTTGAAAGCCGGCAAGCACGATCTGGTCGCGCCGACCATTTTCGGTCAGGGTCCGCGGTCGCGGGTCCACAGCCCCGAATACCTTCGCTTCCTGGAGGAGGCGTGGGACGCTTGGTCGGCCCTTGGCGATGCAGGTCCCGAAATGATCGCCAACATGCATCCGGTGCGTTACGCCGCCACATACCCGACCCACATCGTCGGTCGCCTCGGCTGGCACACCATCGATACCTCGTGCCCGATCGGTCCCGGCACCTGGGCTGCCGCCTGTGCCGCGACCGATGTCGCTGCCACGGCTGCCCAGCTTGTCATGGACGGTGAGGACGCAACCTACGCTCTTTGCCGGCCGCCCGGTCATCATGCCTACCGCGATCTCGCGAGCGGATTCTGCTTTCTCAACAACAGCGCAGTGGCGGCGGCTCAACTTAAGCTGAAGCATGAGCGCGTCGCTATTCTCGATGTCGATGTCCACCACGGCAACGGCACGCAGGGCATCTTCTACGAACGGCCCGACGTGCTCACCGTTTCGATCCATGCCGATCCGACTTTCTTCAATCCGTTCGTGTGGGGATACGCCCATGAACGCGGCGCCGGTCCCGGCCTCGGCGCCAATCTGAACATTCCATTGCCGAAGGGCACGGGGGATGACGACTACATAAAGGCGATTGGTGAAGCGGAAAAAACCATCCGCGCGTTTGCACCCGGCGCGCTCGTGGTGGCGCTCGGTCTCGATGCCTCGGAGCACGATCCGCTCGCCGGCCTAGCGGTGACGACGGCCGGCTTCCGGCGAATTGGTGCTGCAATCGCCCGATTGGGCTTTCCGACCGTTTTCGTTCAGGAGGGCGGCTATCTCTCCGATATTCTCGGCGCGAATCTCACCGCTGCGCTCGGTGGTTTCGAGGAGGCGCGTTAGCTCGCACACTCGTGCTCTCGCCTGCTCGCGGGTGTGGCACGATGTCCTGTTGGCCGATCTCGACATTGGCCATGGGTCGATCTACGCTTCGGGCGCGATGCAAAGAAAAAAGATCCCGATGCTTTATGCGTTGTGGGCTCTGCTGGCTCCGCTCTGGAGCAATTTCCGGGAGCGGAAGGCTGCGCAACGCGATGCGGCCGACGTCCCTGCTTCGCCGTTCCTCATCTTCAGCGCCGTCGTTCTTTTCTCGATCCTGTCGATCCTCATGATCGATCTGCACCGCGATGAACTGCGAGCGCTCGGTCTTGTCGGTGGAGCAGAGCGGATCAATCCGGTCTTCATGAGCCCGTGAGTTACTCGCGCGGCTACTCGATGACGATGCGCGGCGGCGGCCGGTGCGCTGCGCCGGTGACGATCGTGGTCCAGATCTCACGCGCAATGCTCACATAATGCCTCGCGTGGATGCCGTCGGGGTCGACGGCGACGATCGGACGGCCGTCGTCGGAGGTCTGGCGGATCTGCATGTCGAGCGGGATTTCGCCGAGATAGGGAATGCCGCGGCTTTCGGCCTCGGTCCGCGCGCCGCCGTGACCGAAGATCGGCGTGACGTGGTTGCAGGTCGGGCAGCAGAAGCTCGACATGTTTTCGATCAGGCCCAGGATCGGAATGCTCACCTTCTGAAACATCGCAATCCCGCGCCGCGCGTCGATCAGGGCGAGGTCCTGCGGCGTCGAGACGATGATTGCGCCGTCGAGCGGCACCTGTTGCGCCATGGTGAGCTGCGCATCGCCGGTGCCGGGCGGCAGATCGACGACCAGGATATCGAGATCGCCCCATGCCACTTCGCGCAGCATCTGCGTGATGGCGGAGATGACCATCGGCCCACGCCAGATCATGGCGTTGTCTTCCTCGACCAGAAAGCCGATCGACATCACCTTGACGCCGAAACGCTCCATCGGCTCCAGCATGCGCGGGCCGAGCTGCCGCGGCTTGCCGCGCAGTCCGAACAGTTTTTGTTGCGACGGCCCGTAGATGTCGGCATCGAGAATGCCGGTCTTCAGTCCGAGCGCGGCGAAGCCGAGCGCGAGGTTGCAGGAGGTGGTGGATTTGCCGACGCCGCCCTTGCCGGAGGCAACGGCAATGATGTGCTTGACGCCGGGAATGCCGGCGGCTCTTGAGGTCGCGCGAGCCTTGAGATCTGGAGGAGAAGCGGACACGGACTGCTCACGATCCAAGCGGATCGTCCTTCTTTACATTGCGCGCGCGCAGATAATCCTCTGTCGACATGACCGGCGGGCGTTGCGGCGCCGCATGCGGATCGAAACTTTCGTTCACCACCGCTTCGACGCGGCAATCTGCGCACATCTTGATGACGTCGAGGCGTTTGGCATTGGCGCCCTGGAACATCCAGTGCTTCTCACCGAGCTTTGCAAGCACGCGGTCGATCGAGCTCTTGGTGCCGAAGGGTTTGCCGCAGGCGATGCAGTTAAACGGCTCTTCCTCCTTCAGCACACGCTGCGGCGTGTTCCAGGCCTGGAAGTCGAGACGCGGTTCGATGCTGATGACCTTCTCGGGGCAGGTGGATTCGCAAAGCCCGCACTGTACGCAGAGGCTCTCAGTGAAGCGCAGCATCGCGCGATCGGGATTGTCTGAAAGCGCACCCGTTGGACAGGCGGTGACGCAGGCATGGCACAGCGTGCAGCCTTCGACATTCAGGTTCACGGTGCCGAAGGCGGCGCCCGGCGCCAGCGGCACGACGTCGACCGGGGTGGGAGCGGCGAGATGAAGCTCGCGAAACGTCGTCTCGAGCACGCCGCGTTTCGCGCCCCGCGGCACGAAGCCGGC
This sequence comes from Bradyrhizobium sp. SRL28, assembly GCF_018596315.1. Taxonomy (GTDB): domain Bacteria; phylum Pseudomonadota; class Alphaproteobacteria; order Rhizobiales; family Xanthobacteraceae; genus Bradyrhizobium. The sequence goes on from NZ_JAHEAG010000002.1 coordinate 136,482, forward strand.
GGGCTTTTGTGTTGCGACGCCACGAGGGGCGGCATCCAGCATGGCGCGCAACTGGTCCGGATCATCGGTCTCGATGATCTGAATGATGCCGGCGCCGAAACCCAGCGCGCTAACGACGCGATCCGCGGTTTCGACCGCGCGGCGGAGCGCCGTGATGTCGTGGCGGGGCTTGGCGCGCGTGAGCAGCGCGACGCCGCTGCCGCCATACGCAAAGACGGACGCGAGGAGTTCGGGGCCGAGCTGCGTTACTTCGTTGACGCGCAGCGGCAGCACATTGGCCGGCAAGCCGTCGCCGAACCGCGCCAGAGCATCGATGATTTCCTCGCCGTGCTCGCCGTCGTGAAACAATACCACGGCGTCGCTTCCGCCGGCCTTGCGGTAGGTCTGCAGCAGCGTCCGCAGTCGCCGCATCAGGGCGTCCGCGCTTGGCAGCGCATAGGAGGCCGCGCCGGTCGGACATACGGAAGCGCAGGAACCACAGCCGGCGCAGACATCGGCGTCGATCGCAACGGCGTTCCCGTTCGGCGTGATTGCACCGGTCGGACACAGGTCGAGACAGCGCGTGCATCCGGTGATGGAAGAGCGCGAATGCGCGCAGAGCGACGGCTCGAAATTGACAAAGCGCGGCTTGTCGAAGGTGCCAACGAGCGCGCCGGCATCCGCAATCGCCCGCTCGACGGCCGCCTTGTCGCGCGGATCGGCGCGCAGATAACCGGGGCGCAGTTCATGCGCGGGAAACAGCGGCATGCCGCCCGAGAGATCGAGGATCAGATCACAGGTGGAAGTGGCGCCGTTGCGCGAAGGCCCGAACACGAGTTTCGCGCGCGAGGAGGGGGAGGGCAGCGCGTAATCGTCGATCGCAAGCTCGAACTGCCCGAGATGTCCGCGCGCATTGCGGATCGTGCCCTTGAGAACCGGAAATTCGTTTGTGCGGCGTGGTGTCACGTCACCGGGCCTGGTCAGCAGCACGGTGATGTCCAACCGATCGGCGAGACGCTGTGCGGCCTCGATGGCAATCTCGTCGCGGCCGTAGATCAATGCAACGCCGTTGCTCTCGAGCGTGACCAGCGAGATCGGCGGCATGTCTTCGCCTGCTGCGGCAATCAGCGCCGCGGCTTTTGGTCCCGCCGCCGCGGCGTCCTTCGACCAGCCACCGGTCTCGCGGATGTTGACGAAGGTAAGCTCGGCTTGCGGCGAATTCTCCGCGACTTCCCGAAACAGCGGCGCTTCCTGGGTGCAGGCAACCGTGATCGGCGAGCCTTCGGCGAGCGCCTCCTTGAAGCGGTCGAGGTCGAGGCCGCAAAGCTGGTTCGCCTGGCCGATCCTGGCCGTGCAGCCACGACCGATCGCTTCCGCGTCGAGCGGCATGGTCTTCTCGCAACTGCAAATTAGGAGGCGAGACGTCGCCGCACTCATTTTGAAATACCTTGAACCCGATGCACCCACGCGGGCGGTTGCTTCATCCCACGGTTCTGCGGTAACCGCTCGGGCGGATATCTGCAAGACACAATGGCCGCTCGCGCCGCCGGCTTGCGCGGGATAGCATACACCCGCAGGCTTTGAAGCAATGAGGGAATAGTTCTTCGTGATCGCTCGTCTCGGGGATACGGAACAGACGCTCGATCTGCCCCCCGGTTATACTTTGGTCGCGTTGCGCGAGCTCGGCGATGCCTTCACGCATGGCTGCGAGATCGCGGCGGAGGCGGGTGCCGGGACACTCGTGTGGGTGCGCCGTTATGACTTGGTCGAGTTCGCGGTGGTACTTGAACCCGACGAGCCGCTCAAGTCAGCGCGAAGGGCATTCTTTGCCGGCATGAATGCGCTGGCCGATGCGATTGCCGCCCATTGTCCGCCGGAGCGGGAAGTCACGTTCGACTGGCCTGATGCGATCCGTTTCGATGCGGGATTGCTCGGCGGGGGGCGGCTCGGCTGGCCGGCCGAATGCACCGAAGACGACATACCTGAATGGCTCGTTTTCGGCGTGATCCTGCGCGCTGCCGCCATGGCGCATGTCCCCGAGGTGCAGGCGGCCTCGGGCGTCTCCTTGCTGAGCGAAGGTTTCGAGATGGTCGATACCGATGCGATCATCGAGAGCTTCAGCCGCCACCTCATGACCGCCTTTGACCGATGGAAAGAGCGCGGCTTCGAGGCGATCGCGCGGGACTATCTGGAACGGCTTCCCAAGCGCAAGGCCGGCGAGCGCCGGGGCATCGATGTCAACGGCGATCTTCTGGTCAGCATGCCTGCCAGCGGCGGAGCGCCGGAACGGAGCAGTCTTCTGGATGCGCTTGGACGCGCTGCTTGGTATGATCCGCAGGCGCGCGGTCCGAAATTCGGATGAGGCGGATATGCTGAAATTTCCGCGAACCATCAGGCTGGACCCGTCGGATACGTTCGTCTTCGAGCGGGCAGCCGAACCCGGGGAATGGGCGGTTTCCGGCGCGTTCGTGTTCTGGAACCGGGATCCGGCCGCGCTCGACCAGAAGCAGCGCGTGGCGCTGCGTTCGGGCTTTCTCGGGATCGACAGTTTGGGATGGTCGACCCTTGCCATCGTCACCGAAGCCACCGAAACGGAGCGGTCGGCGATGATCGAGCGGCTTGCAGGGCAGTTGATGGAGAAATTCGGGGCGCCTGACGCGGAGGCCGCGCGCCTTGCCGCCGAGGAGGAGATCGCGTTCGCAAGCTCGCTGTGCGAGCATCCGCCGCAGACACTGCTTGCCGTTCAGCGCAGCGTCGAAAACGGCGAAATCCGCGAACGCTTTCGTACCCTGAAGCCGCGCCCGGGTGCCACAGATGCCGACCGGTTGCACGCCCATGCCAGCGCCTTTACCTTTCATGAAGTCGAAGGCGACGTTGAACCCCAGGAAGAGGTCGATCTTCTCGGGCTGATCAGGACCGATGCCAGAACAACGGATCGTACATGAGAGAATTCTGGGTCGCCTCGGGCCATCACCTCACGCGCCGCGCCGATCACGGCGGGCTGGTGGCGACGCCTGAACTCATCATGGCCTATCTGGCGCGGCCGGAATTGATGCCGCCGGCGGATGCCTGCGAGGCCGAGCGCGATCTGCATGCGAGCCTAATGGCCGATCCGCTACGCCCGGTGTCGGGCGCGGACATCGCCCGGCTTGCCGATGCCGACGCACGTGAAAACTGGTCCTTCATGATGAACTTCCGCGACCGGCTGATGGCGGCGCCGTCGCTCGAGGCGGTTTATGTCGCGCTGGCCCGCAAAGGAGCGGGAGACCTGCCGCCGATCTTTCTGTCGCAACTGTGCCACCTGATCCTGCGCAACGCACTCGAAGGCTGCGACGACCCTTATATATTGCGCGCGGCGGAGCTGTTCTATCGCAGCCAACTGGCGGCCGTTCACGACGGCACGCTGCTGCTGGCCGATGCGGAGGTGATCGAGGCAGAGCAGCATGCCCAGCATGACCTGCATTCATCGCCGCTCACGGCCATGCTGCAGCAGCCGAAGACCTTCGGCGAGATGGACGTGATGGACGACGAAAACGCCTGGACCTACTGGTCGCGATCGGACGCGCACGCGATGGTCATGAATCTCGGCGGCAATGCAAAGGCGCGCGCCGGGCTGTGCCGGGTCATCGAGCGCTGGATTGGCCATCTGCTCGGCGTTACCGTCAGTGTCGAAACCATCGCCTCGATCGAGGATCGCGACTGGCGCTGGTTCATAGGCCTCGACAGCGACGCAACGCGGATCGGCAATGCGCTGTGGCACGGCGAGCGGTTGGACGGCGGCGTCGCCGAGCGCATCGTGGCTTTGATGCGGCTGACCATCGAAGATACGCGGCTGGTGGATGAGCGGGTCGGCAACAAGCCGGTCTACCTCATCCTCGCCATGGGCGCGGACAAGGTGGTGCGATTAAAGCCGCAAAATCTGGTCGCGGGGTTGCCGTTGGCCGCGACTGCGAATGTTACATGATCCACCGAAGAGAGGATCGGGAATGGCAATGACTGAAGCATCCCGCGAGGTTGGCGTGGTGGTGCGACGCCGTTCGATCGACAATCCCTGGATCGACCAGTTGTGGTCGCCGGCGATGATTCTGGATGAGGTGCCGTCAACGGCGCCGTGGACCGTGCTGTCCACCGAGGCCGATACGACGACCTATTACGCGGGCTCGGCCAGCATCGATCTCTTCAGCGCGGAAACGGCCAATTATCGCGACAATCTTGCCGACGGCGAGCCGCGGATCTGGGTCGCGTTGCGGCGCCAGGACGGCGGCGCCGAACTTGAGCTGACAAAGGTCACTGCTGACCCGACCGAAGGGGAGGCGATGTTCGAAAGCGGCTGCGACGTGATCGGTACCGTGCCGATGCCGCCGGAGATCGCGTCATGGATTGCAGCCTTTGTCGATCGATTCCATGTCGAGCGCGTGTTCCACAAACGCCAGCGGGATCGCGCGAGCGGCGATCGGCCGCGCGTGCCGGGCGGCCGGCCGGATGAGGGAACGGGACGCCGATGAGTGGTCCGGACGAAACCGAAGGGGATAAGGGCTTTCTGGCGCGATGGTCGCAGCGCAAGCAGGAGGCAAAACAGCCGGAGCCGATGCCGGACGCGCCGGCTGGCGAAAGCGTCGAATCGCCAGGATCGCCCGCACTGCAAGGCGAAGAAGTCACGCCGGAATTCGATCTCTCGACCTTGCCAAAGCTCGAGGAACTGACTGCTAGCACCGACATCACCGCATTTCTTCGCAAAGGCGTTCCCGAGCATTTGCGGAATGCGGCCTTGCAAAAATCCTGGGCGCTGGATCCCGCGATCCGCAGTTACGTCAATCCCGCGCTCGAATACGCCTATGACTGGAACACGCCGGGCGGAGTTCCCGGCGGCGGCGAACTCGGCGCAGGCGTCGATGTGGCGCGGCTGGTGTCGCAGATCATGGGCGAACCCGCAGCCAAAACGACAAGTTCCGACGCGAAGTCCGGAGATGAGGCGGCAGGTTCCCCGACAGGGCCGACCGAACGGGAGCTGTCGGCGGAACCGCAGGAAGATCACCCGGTGCAGTCTTTCAGACGGTCCGGGGAACCGGCGGCGGAGACGGAAGTGAAGGCCGATGGTGATGCCAGCGAACGCGCGCCGGTCGAAAAAACCCAGCCGGCGCAGTCTGTTGCGCCGCAGCAACCACTGCGACGTCATGGCACCGCGAAACCGATTGTTTAGACAAAAGTTTTTGCGGACATAGCCAAAGGCTATGTTAGAGATTCCCCAGCTTGGAATAATTCCAGTTCTAAGTTTGTTTGCCCGGGGACACGGGCGGCGGGCGCGAGTGGGCGGGGAGAAATCGGTAGCACCATGCGTGATGCCGGACTGGAACTAGCTATCAAAGCAGCGGGTGGCGTCGGATCGCTGGCACGGGGGATCGGCATTGCGCAGCCCTCGGTTTCGGCGTGGTCGCGCATTCCCGCCGAGCGGGTTCTGGCCGTCGAGGCGCTGACGCAGGTGAATCGTTTTGTTCTTCGTCCCGATCTGTACGGGCCATCCGAGGATCAGGTGACATCGAAGCCCGAAATTGACGAGATCGATCAACTGCGTGCCGCGGAATACGGCCTGTTGTCGTTGTTGCTCGGCAAGGCGCCTGAGGCCGAAACACTCAAGCGTGTGGCCATGCTGAAGGGCGATGGTTCCGAACTCGGCATGGCGCATATCGAACTCGCAGCGGCAGCCGCGGCGACCGATGATCGCGCCGTCAGCAAGGAGTTCTTCGATCTCTTCATCGGTCTCGGCCGCGGCGAACTGTTGCCCTATGCCTCTTACTATCTGACCGGCTTTCTTCACGAGCGTCCGCTCGCGCGGGTGCGCGAAGATTTGCGCGGGCTCGGGATCGAGCGCGCGGGCACGTCGCGCGAGCCGGAAGATCACATCGCGATTCTGCTCGAGGTCATGGCTGGCCTCGCACGCAACGACTTCGAGGCTGAGTTCGCCGAACAGGCGCGTTTTTTCGAACGGCATCTCAAGCCGTGGGCGGCGCGGATGTTCGTTGATCTGGAAATGTCGCCATCGGCGCGCTTCTACCGCGCCGTCGGTCGCGCCGGCCGTGTCTTCATCGAATTGGAATCCGAGGCCTTCACGCTGTCCGAGTGACGGCGAAAGGCAAGAACTATGAAGGAGATCGCAATGAGCAAACCATCTGACAGCAAGGGCAAGTCACGGGCCACAGGGGTGGATCGGCGCAGCCTGTTTCTGATGGGCGGTTCGGCGGTCGCTGCAGCAGCCGTTGTGCCGCTCACTGGCGGCGAGGCGGCGGCGGACGAGTCGCAGGCCGAGCGCGTCAAGGCGCGCTACAAGGAAACCGATCACGTCAAGAATTTCTATCGCGTCAACCGCTATTGATGGGACCACGCACATGTTGATGAAGCGAAGAGACGGATCCGCGGGCAGGGTGCGTTTGCAGGGTATCGCTGCCGGCCTCGCGTCGGGAGTTCTCGATCGCCGCACGTTCCTGCGGCGGTCCGGTCTGGCGGCCGGTGCCGGCGCCGCGATCGGCCTGATGCCGCTCGGCTCGGTGCGCAAGGCGCAGGCCGGTCCTGAGAAGGTCGGCGCACCGACCGAAATCAAAAAGAACATCTGCACGCATTGCTCGGTCGGCTGCACCGTGATCGCCGAAGTGCAGAACGGCGTCTGGGTCGGCCAGGAGCCGGCGTGGGACAGCCCGATCAATCGCGGCTCGCATTGCGCCAAGGGCGCGGCCGTGCGCGAACTCGTCCACGGCGACCGCCGGCTGAAATATCCGATGAAGCTGGTCAACGGCGAGTGGCAGAAGATCTCGTGGGACGTGGCCATCAACGAGATTGGCGACAAGATGATGGAGATTCGCGCCAAGTCGGGCGCCGATTCCGTCTATCTGCTCGGCTCCGCGAAATTCTCCAATGAAGGCGGCTATCTGTTCCGCAAGTTCGCGGCATTCTGGGGCACCAACTCGATCGACCACCAGGCCCGCATCTGTCATTCGACCACTGTCGCCGGCGTCGCCAATACCTGGGGCTACGGCGCGATGACGAATTCCTACAATGACATGCGCAACTCGAAGACCGTCGTCTTCATGGGATCGAACGCCGCCGAGGCGCACCCGGTTTCGTTGCAGCACATCCTCTCGGGCAAGGAGCTCAACCGAGCCAACGTGTTCGTGCTCGACCCGCGCTTCACCCGCACCGCGGCGCATGCCACCGAATATGTCCGGTTCCGCGGCGGCACCGACATTGCGGTGATCTGGGGCATGCTGCACCACATCTTCAACAATGGCTGGGAAGACAAGGAATTCATCAAGCAACGCGTCTACGGCATGGACCAGATCCGCGCCGAAGTCGCGAAGTGGACGCCGGAAGAGGTCGAACGCGTTACCGGGATTCCCGGCGAGCAGTTGAAGAAGGTCGCCGAGACGTTTGCCAAGCAGAAGCCATCGGCCTTTGTCTGGTGCATGGGCGGCACCCAGCACACCGTCGGCACCGCCAACGTCCGCGCCTATTGCAACCTGCTGCTGGCAACCGGCAATGTCGGTACCTTCGGTGGCGGCGCCAACATCTTCCGCGGCCACTGCAACGTGCAGGGCGCGACCGATATCGGCCTCGATATCGTGACGCTGCCGCTCTATTACGGCCTGGTCGAAGGCGCCTGGAAGCATTGGGCGCGCGTCTGGGAAGTCGAATACGATTATCTGCAGTCGCGTTTCGACGAAGTGCCGGCGAAGGCGGGCCGTCCGGCGCGCACCCGCAAGCAGAACATGGAGCTGCCGGGCATCCCGTGGACCCGCTGGTTCGATGCGACGCTGGCCAACCCTGACGACGTCGACCAGCGCGATGTCGTGAAGGGCGTGGTCATCATGGGGCATGGCGGCAACACCGTGCCGCGCATGACGGAGATGGTGAAGGGCCTCGAAAAGCTCGAACTGCTCGTCGTCGCCGATCCGCATCCGACGACGTTCGCCGCGATCTCCGAGCGCAAGAACGGCACGTATCTGCTGCCGGCCTGCACCCAGTTCGAGACCTCGGGCTCGCGCACGGCCTCCAACCGCTCGCTGCAGTGGGGCGAGCAGATCGTCAAGCCGATCTTCGAATCGAAGGACGATTACGAGATCATCTATCGGCTGTCGGAGAAGCTCGGCTTCGCCGACAAGATGTTCAAGAACATCAAGGTCGAGAACAAGCAGCCGTCGCCGGAAGACCTGCTGCGGGAAATCAACCGTGGCGGCTTCTCGACCGGCTATTCCGGCCAGTCGCCGGAGCGGTTGAAAGCGCATATGAAGAACCAGGGCAAATTCGACCTGGTGACCTTGCGCGCCAAGGCGGACGAGCCCGAAATCGGCGGCGACTATTACGGCCTGCCATGGCCGTGCTGGGGCACGCCGCAGATCAAGCATCCGGGCACCCACACGCTCTACAACACCAACCTTCACGCCAAGGACGGCGGCGGTACGTTCCGCGCGCGCTTCGGCGTGGTCTACGAAGAGAAGCAGCCGGACGGCTCGGTGAAGAACGTCAACCTTTTGGCCGAGGGCTCCTACAGCAAGGGCTCGGAGCTGACCGACGGCTATCCCGAGTTCACTTACGGCGTGCTCAAGAAGCTCGGCTGGGACAAGGACCTCACCGCGGACGAGCTTGCCACCATCAACAAGATCGGCGGCAACAATCCCGATGGCGTCGGCTGGGCGGTTGACCTGTCGGGCGGAATCATCCGCGTCACGCTGGAGCATGGCGTGATGGCGTATGGCAACGGCAAGGCCCGCGCGGTGGCGTGGAATCTGCCCGATCCCGTGCCGGTGCATCGCGAGCCGATCTATACGGCGCGTCCCGATCTCGTCGCGAAATACCCGACGCGTCCGGACGGGCGTCAGTTCCGTATGGCCAATCTTGGCTTCTCCGTTCAGAAGGCGGCGGTAGACAAGGGGCTTGCCAAGCAATTCCCGATCATCCTGACCTCGGGACGCCTCGTGGAATACGAAGGCGGCGGCGAAGAAACCCGGTCGAACAAATGGCTCGCCGAATTGCAGCAGGACATGTTCGTCGAGGTCAACACGTCGGATGCCGCCGAACGCGGCATCAAGGACGGCGGTTGGGTCTGGGTGTTCGGTCCGGAAAACGGCTCGAAGGCCCGCGTCAAGGCGCTCGTCACCGACCGTGTCGGCAAGGGCGTGGCATTCATGCCATTCCACTTCTCCGGCTGGTTCCAGGGCGTCGACCAACGCGGCAAATATCCGAAGGGCAGTGACCCGATCGTGCTGGGCGAAAGCGTCAACACGATCACGTCCTACGGCTACGATCCGGTCACCGGCATGCACGAGGGCAAAGTGACCCTGTGCCAGATCCAATCGGCGTGAGAGGAGAATAGATCATGGCTCGCGTCAAATTTCTGTGTGATGCCGACCGTTGCATCGAGTGCAACGCCTGCGTGACGGCCTGCAAGAACGAACATGAAGTGCCGTGGGGCATCAATCGCCGCCGCGTCGTCACCATCAATGACGGCAAGCCCGGCGAACGCTCGGTCTCCATGGCCTGCATGCACTGCACGGACGCGCCGTGCGCCGCGGTGTGCCCGGTGTCGTGCTTCTACACCACCGCCGACGGCGTGGTGCTGCACTCCAAGGATCTGTGCATCGGCTGCGGTTACTGCTTCTACGCCTGTCCGTTCGGCGCGCCGCAATATCCGAAGGTCGGCAACTTCGGTTCGCGCGGCAAGATGGACAAGTGCACCTATTGCGCGGGCGGCCCGGAGGCCGACTCCACGCCGGCCGAATACGCCAAATACGGCGCCAACCGCCTCGCCGAAGGCAAGCTGCCGATTTGCGCCGAGATGTGCTCGACCAAGTCGCTGCTGGCCGGAGACGGCGCGATCATCGCCGAGATCTACAAGGAGCGGGTGATGAAGCGCGGTTACGGCTCCGGCATGTGGGGCTGGAAGACCGCCTACAGCGATTCACCGACCGGCTGATGCCACGGCCGCCGCGCCCCGGCGCGGCGGCGCAATGCGTAATTCCGATAACCGAAAGGGCGTTGTGCAAATGCCAGGCTCACTTTCAATTCTCAAGCTCGCCGGTTTCAAGCCTTTGTTCGCGGCGTTCGCGCTGCTGTTCGTTCTCGCGAGTCCCGCAGCCGCCCAGCTTTCCTTCAAGCCGACCGCCGAGGCCGTTCAGGAAGACAAGCTGCTGAACGCGCTGAAGGAGGGCGATAAGATCACCGGGCGCGTATCGATCCCCGACGGAAGCGCTGCCAATCTGATCCAGCCTGCGGGGCGCGACTGGCGAGACTTCCAGCGCAGCAAGCTGCCCTGGATCGGCGGCATTGCCATTCTCGGCATGCTGGCTCTTCTGGCGATCTTCCTGATGGTACGCGGCCGGATTCGCGTGCATCAGGGATTCTCTGGCAGGACGATCCTGCGTTTTTCCAGCTTCGAGCGCTTCGTCCACTGGCTGACGGCAACCTGCTTCATCGTTCTGGCGCTCTCAGGCTTGAACGTCAGCTTCGGCCGGACCCTGATCCTGCCGTTGTTCGGCGCGGACGCCTTCGCCGCCATGTCGGCCTGGGCCAAGCTTGCGCACAACTACCTGGCATTCCCGTTCATGCTGGGGCTTGTGATCATGTTCCTGATCTGGATCAAGAATAACATTCCCGGCAAGCTCGATGTTGAGTGGATCAAGCAGGGCGGCGGTCTTCTGTCCAATGGCAAGCATCCGCCGGCCAAGCGCTTCAACGCGGGACAAAAGGCAATTTTCTGGATCGTGATCATCGGCGGCGCGCTGATGTCGCTGTCCGGGTGGTTCCTGCTGTTCCCGTATCTGCCCGGCAACGTCACTGCGCTGCAGTTCTGGACCGTGATCCACGCCGTGATCGCGATGCTCTTCATCGCCGCCATGCTGGCGCACATCTATATCGGCTCCGTCGGCATGGAGGGGGCGTTCGACGCGATGGGAACCGGTGAGGTCGATCTCAACTGGGCCAAGGAGCATCACGCGCTCTGGGTCGAGGAAGAGCAGAAAAAGGCTGGCGCGCCGTCCGACCGCACGCCGCATGCCGTGCCGGCCGAATAATCCGGCTCAAGTCAAAGGTGAGGAAGTGACATGAAATCCTTTGTTGCGGCTCTGGCGTTCGCAGTCGTCGCTGCTGTCGGCGTCGCGATGGTGCTCAATACCATCCAGGAGCCAAGCTCGGTTGCGTTTACGACCACGGGCGCCAGGGTCGGCGATCCCGGCCATAATCTGATTGGCCCGAGCTGACGCCGGCGGTGGGTGTACCTGACGTCACGCTGGCGTGGCCGGTCGAAATTCGCCTGCCAAAGGATCGCCGCGCGTTGCGCGTTGCCTTTGACGATGGCCGCACCTTCGATCTCCCCGCCGAATTGCTCCGCGTGACCAGCCCGTCCGCCGAAGTGCAGGGGCATTCCGAAGCCGAGCGCAAGACGGTCGGCGGCAAACGTAATGTCACCATTCTTTCCGTCGATCCTGTCGGCAATTATGCCGTCAGAATAGGATTCGACGACATGCACTCAACCGGCATCTACTCTTGGGCGTTTCTGCGCGATCTCGGCCTGAACGCCGGGCGGCGCTTTCAGGACTACCTCGACGACCTCCAGGCCAAAGGCCTCGACCGCGACAGGCCGGGCGTACGCTGAGGCCGATGCGGATGCAGCAAAGCATTGCCGCGATCGCTTCGCTCGCCAGGGGAGGCCGGTTCGCGATTCTGAGCTTTGCGGCCGTGTTGATCGCTCTGCCGATCGGAACCACCTCAGCCTTTGCGCAGTTGCGCGGCCATGGCGGGCCGGTGCGGGCGCTGGCGATATCGGCCGACGGGCAAAGCGCGATCTCCGGCAGTTTCGATTCGACCGCGATCCGCTGGTCGCTGACGCGCAATGCGGCCGAGCAGGTGCTTCGTTTCCATGCCGACGCCGTCAACGCGGTCGTGCTGCTCGGCGAGAGGCGTGCCGCGACCGCCGGCGCCGATGGTCGCATCGCCATCTGGACCTTTGGCAAGGCAGAGCCCGACGCGGTGTTCGAAGGCCACACGGCGCCGATCGTCGCGCTGGCGGCATCGCCCGATGGCGCTGCGCTCGCATCCGCCTCGTGGGATCACACGGTGCGCCTCTGGCCGCTCGCAGGCGGTGCGCCGCGCGTGCTCGACGAGCATACGCAGAACGTCAACGGCGTGGCGTTTACCGCCGATGGCCGTGCCCTGGTCAGCGTCAGCTACGACCTCAGCGTTCGCATCTGGCCGCTGTCGGGCGCGCAAACGCCAACCGTCGTTTCGATGCCGACCCCGCTCAACGCCGTGGCCGCCGGTACCGACGGTGAAATCGCGGTCGGCGGCGCCGACGGCAAGGTCTACTTCCTGACCGCCGGCGGCGCACGTGCCGGGGAGGTTGCGGCAGGGCCAAGGCCGGTGATCTCGATTGCGATTTCGCCTGATGGTGCGCTGGTTGCTGCCGCGGGCATTGGCGGCACGGTCGCTGTGATCGACCGCAAGGCGCGCACGCTCACGCGCACGCTGGTCGGTCCGGGCCTGCCGGTCTGGTCGGTGGCATTCCTGCCCGGCAGCCGCACGCTGCTCACGGGCGGCGCCGATAACATCATCCGGCGCTGGAATGCGGCGACGGGCGAGCCGGTCGATCCGATTCTGCTGGAGACGGCGGGAGATCCGCTCGCCGCCTATACCGGCGATCGCGGCGCGGAGGTCTTTCGCGCCTGTGTCGCCTGCCATACGCTTGGCGCCGAGCAGGCCAACCGCGCAGGTCCGACGCTCGCCGGAATCTTCGGCCGGCGGATCGCCACCGCACCGGGTTATAATTTTTCCGAAGCACTCAAGCGGCTCGATATCGTCTGGACGCCGGAGACGGTTTCCAAACTGTTCGAAATTGGGCCGCAGGCGTATACGCCCGGCACCAAGATGCCGGAGCAGCGCATCGGCTCGGAGCAGGACCGCGCCGCGCTGGTGCAATTTCTCGAGCGCGCGACCAGGCGATAAAAGTGCTCGGCGCGGCGACTATTCCTGTTGCGTCAATGCTTCACGGGCGTCGAAAACACCATCGACATATCCTCGTACTCCTCGATCGGAAGCCTGGTTACGCCTGCGGCGGCCGGAGATTTCTTCGACAACGCCACGCCGGTGGTTACGGTGGAGCGCTCGGCCGAAATGATTGAATGCGAGCGAAATGTGGTTGCGACAGCGAGCAGGGCGACTGCCACGAATCCGGAAATCAACAGACGCTTCATGGAAAACTCCGTTGGCTCGATATGCAGTGTGGCTTGCACCACCGCATTAGAGCCAACGGTCACGCGCGAATGTGGTCTGCGTCACCTATCACGATCTTGTTTTTGACAATTGAACCGGTGTCATTGGCGCATAGGGAAGCAGCGCGTCCACTTTATGTTGCATTGAATCACCGCCGTTGAATGCCGTACTGCGATCGTTGCTGCGCTGATGCTCGCGGGAATTGCGTGCAGTCGCGCCCGATTGCCTCCAACTATTGGGGCGATGATCTCGACGGCGGAGCGCGGCGCGTGCGAGCGTATCACGGTACGATTTGAGGATCCTTGGCGCCAAGCGCGGTCTTGTTGCCCGCCTCGCGACCGGGGACGCTGACGTGAACCTCGTGGCCCTGGCGGATCGCCAGCGACGCGGCGGCGACGGCCGCTTCGAACGCCGCTTCTTTTGTGTCGTAGTCGTTCTGCGTGGTCCCGTCGTGGAGGACCGTCCAGCCGTCCGGCTTGGAAACGATCATGTATTCGGCCAATCCCATTGGAGCCTCCTTGCTGCCCGCCAGAGCAACGTTGAGACCTGTTCTCGGGTTCCGGTGGCTTACCGCATGGGTGAAGTGGCAGGCACTTGCTGTGCTGGCGGTCGCCACAGCAGACAATCCTGACCGAGGGACGGGTCAGGTTTTCGGCGGGCGACCACGTTTGGCAAACGTCAGCCCCTGCATGTCGGCCGCGTGCTGAAGCATGCCAGCGCGCTTCAAAGCTTCGCTTCGTGCGGGACCATGAGGCATGGCCCGTGCTTGCTCAAGCGCCGCGAGCGCTTCCATGTGCAAGTCGTGCTGGGGCCGACTCTCGGCATTCTTCTTGTCCATACAGAAAGACTAGGGGGGACCATCGTCCCCTGTCTGTTCGGTTCCGGACATTGGAACCCGAGTTCACAGATTCGTCAGGAACTAAATCACCTGCTGTCCGGTTCCCATTCTGGAGGTGTCCAATGAGCAAAGAGAAGCCTAGCGATGATCCCCGTCAGCAGACGGACTGGGGATCGCACAAGCAGACCGACAAGCCCTGGAAGGGAAATCCGGAAAAGGAACAGCGGCCGGGATCGTCAAAACCCGATCTGGAAAAGTGGCACGAGACCAACACCCATTAGCCGCCCGGTTGCGCGACGGCGGCCTCGTCGTCGTCGATCTGGACGATCTGGCGGTGATTGCGGGCGCCGTTGCAGGAGGACCGTAACGGCCTTTGCGGGGCTGCCTTCCCAGCAAGCTGGATCAGGAACAGAGACTGCCGCTGGACGTTTTCCCAGAAATGGTTGGACGTAGACATGACGGAACCGCTGCCTCTGCTGATAGACAGTTCGATTGAAATCGCCTGGGATTATCTCAACCGTACCGGAGAGTTGGGCGACGCGATGGTGGCCGGCCGCTTTCTCAGCGACGCGATAGAGTTGATGGTGCGCCGTGGCGAACGGCGGCGGTTGATGTTGGCCAACAAGGCAATCGCGGCTTATCAGCAATTCAGGCGGCAGCAGTCCGTGCCTCCGGTGCTCGCGTCGGCGTGATGGCGCTCACTTGTTTGCGTCGGAACCCTTCGGGGGAGCGCAGGTTGAGGACTCGCTTCAATCAAAGGAGTTCCCCAATGAAGAAAACCATCCTGGCTTGCGCATGTGCCCTGTTGCTGTCGACGGGGAGCGTATTCGCACAAATGCAGCCGGCCCCCGGCGCATCAAGCGAAAAAGCCGCCGCCCAAGGGGCGACCAAAAGCACGACCAAGCATACGAACATGAAAAAGGGAACGACGACGGGAGCCTCTACCGGCAAAATGAAGGCTGGCAGTTCGTCCAGCATGGACAATGCCGGAGCCGGCGCCAAAAAATAATTCCGGCCCGCAGCTTAATGGTCGTTAGACGCTTACGCGAATGCCGTTGCCTGCAGGCACCGGCATTCGCCTTGGTTTATGCGTGATGAGGTACCAGCGTTCCCGCACGATGCGGGCGAGATACTTCACGACTAGAGTTGTACATGCTGCCCGCCGGGCCGCGAAATTCCACTTAATGCTGCACTGGTGCCATTGCCGCACTGGACCAGCGCGATGTCGCCCAGCGCGATGATGCCGACGAGACGCTTGTCGCGATTGAGCACCGGCAGGCGACGGACCTGGATGTCACCCATGATCGCGCTCACCTCGTCGAGATTCTGATCTTCGTAGCAATATCTAACCTCGGCCGTCATCACGTCGCCGACCCGTCCCTCGGGACCTCGGCCCATGCCGATGCCGCGGATCGCGATATCGCGGTCGGAGATCATGCCGACCAGGCGGTCATTGTCGGTCACCGGCAGCAATCCGACGCCGAGCGCCGCCATGGCCTGCGCGGCGTCCTTTAACGTGTCGTCGGGGGTGCAGAGTTGAACCTCAGGGGTCATCGCATCGGAAACTTTCATGTGAGGCTCTCCGTTCGGCCGTTGCTTCATCGGCTAACAGGTACCACGGACCGCCGTTCCCGCGGGCAAATGAAATAATCCCGACGCTGGCGGAGAGACTTCAGACCGAGCCGAAGTCTCTCGCCGCGTTTCTCCTGGTTTGTTTGCCTCTGTTTACCAGCGGTCGTTGCCGACACCTACGCCCACGCTCACGCCGGGTGCGCGGATGCCGACGCCAGCGCGCGGCTCATCGTAGTCGCGGTAGCGTCGATGCTCGATGTATCGCTCGCGCGGCTGATAGGCGTATGAATCGCGAACGACCACGCGGCTGCCGCCGCGGGTGCGATAGCAGCGTCCGTCTTCGTCGCAGACCATGCGAACCTGCTGGATCAGGTCGGAGTTGGTATATTCGCTGCTGGTGTAGATATCAGACGCATTTGCGCTGCCGGTCAGCAGCGCGCCCGCGCCGGCCAGCAGGCCGATTGCGATCTTCCTCATAAGTTCCTCCTCATTCGAATACTGCCCTCTGGGCTCAAAGCATCGCACCCGCTTTGGTTCCGACGTGGGCGGGCAATGGGGACGGAGTTCCGAAAGGTCGAGCGTGACGATCGGAGCTATACTATCCAGCCGGGCGAACGCCGGCTGGTAGATGAAATCGACGATCGACATTATGGAAGTAAGGAGAGGAGGCTGCGGCCCGCTTTCTCTTCGTTGTCGCGCAGCCGCGACGAACGGCGGTACGTTTCTGGCATTTGATTCAAAGTGCGCGGCCGAATTGGTTACGAGTTTCATCGTCCCGCAGGCAACCACGCCCCAGTTCATGCGTTGGGCCACATGGAGCAACGATAATGGCGACTGAACCAAAACCCCGCATTTCTCACAACGCGCTCGTTCTCATCGGCGATGGACAAAAGGCCCTCTTTCTACGCAATAAAGGTACCCCGCAGCAGCTCGACCTGGAGGTCGAGCACGTCCTCGAGCAGGACAATCCCGCAACGCGCGAACAGGGAACTGACCGTCCCGGGCGGTCTATCCAGAGCGTCGGCACGGCCCGAAGTGCCATGGAGCAGGCCGACTGGCATTATATCGCGGAAGAGCGGTTCGCCGGCGCCATTGCCGAAGCGCTCTATCGCCTTGCTCACAGTAACCGCTTCGACCAGCTGGTCGTCGTGGCGCCCGCGAAGGTGCTGGGCAATCTCCGACAGGCATTTCATGCCGAAGTGACAGAGCGGATTGTCGGCGAAATTTCGAAGGAATTAACTTCCCATCCGATACCCGATATCGAAAAGCTGATGGCGGCGTAGCGGCCTGCAGCCGCCGCAGCTCGCGGCGGCAAGGCTTGCAGCTTGCACCTGGTCAGGTCACGGGGCCCGGATTGAACAGCGCAAGCGAGTTGGTGAGCTTCCAGTGTTCGGCCCAGGTCTCGCGGCCGCTCGCCACATCGAGCATGAGACGGAAGATCTGCCAGCCGACGTCCTCGATCGTGGCGTCGCCGGTCGCGATGCTGCCGGCATCGACGTCGATCAAATCGTGCCAGCGCTGCTTGAGCTCGCTGCGGGTCGAGACCTTGATGACCGGCACGGCGGCGAGCCCATAGGGCGTGCCGCGGCCGGTGGTGAAGACGTGCAGCGTCATGCCGGAGGCTAGTTGCAGCGTGCCGCAGACAAAATCGCTGGCCGGAGTGGCCGCAAAAATCAGCCCTTTTTGGCTCACTCGCTCACCCGGCGCGAGCACGCCTGCGATCGGGCTGGTGCCTGACTTGATCACCGAACCCATCGCCTTCTCGACGATGTTGGAGAGGCCGCCCTTCTTGTTGCCCGGCGTGGTGTTGGCGCTGCGGTCGGCTTCGCCGCCGGCGAGATAGCGGTCATACCAGGCCATCTCGCGCACCAGCGCGTCCGCAACGTCCTGGCTCGCCGCGCGCGGCGTCAGCAGATGGATGGCGTCGCGCACTTCCGTAACTTCGGAGAACATCACGGTGGCGCCGGCGCGCACCAGAAGATCAGCAGCAAAGCCCAGCGCCGGATTGGCGGTCACGCCTGAGAACGCATCGCTGCCGCCGCATTGCATGCCGACCACCAGCGCCGACGCCGGGCAGGTTTCGCGCCGCCGCTGGTTCAATATCTTGAGGCGCGAGTCGGCCATCTCCACGATGTTCTCGACGATTTCACCGAATCCGGTGAGGCCTTCGTCCTGCATACGCATGATTTCGTCGTCGGCGCTCATGCCCTCGGGCAGCAACAATTCAGGCTGCAGCTTCTCGCAACCGAGGCCAACGATCATCACCTCGCCGCCGAAATTGGGATTGCGGGCCAGGTTCTGTAGCGTGCGGATCGGAACGGCAGCACCCGGCGCGTTGATCGCGACGCCGCAGCCATAGGCATGCGTGATCGCCACCACGTCGTCGACGTTGGGATATCCAGGCAATAGCTCCTTGCGAATCCGGTCCAGCGCGAACTCGACCGTGCCGGCGACGCATTGCACGCTGGTCGAGATCGCGAGGATGTTGCGGGTGCCGACCGAGCCGTCGGCATTGCGATAGCCTTCGAACGTGTAGCCTTCCAGCGGCGGCAGCCTGATCGCGCCGCCGCTTGGCGTCGGCAGATTGTCGAACGATGGCGCGTCGGGCATCTGCACCAGCGATTCCTTGACCCAGCTACCCCTCGCGATCGGCGCTGCGGCACGACCGATAACCTCGCCGTAGCGGCGGATGGCTTCGCCTTCTCCGATATCGGCGAGGGCAACCTTGTGTCCCTGCGGAATCTGCTCGATCAGCCGCAAACCGCACGCGAACTCAGCGCCCGGGTGCAGGCCTTCGCGGTTCGCGACGATCGCGACGTTATCGTCCGCATGCATGCGGATGTAGAGCGGTTTCGCGGTGACGGGCTGCATGTCGAATCCTTAGTTCACTGAAGGCATCAGGCAACGCGTAGCTGCGCAGCATGATCGAGGCAATCAAGGTCAAACCGCGCGTGCGATCAAGCGGCTCTTCGGACAAGAAGCCGGCGGGTATGAGCGCGACGGTCGGATTATGGGAAACTAATCCTTGGACCTGACGTAGCGTCTGAGGAACCAAATAGTAAAATAATATTACTAGTCAGCGCAGACCTTCCGTGAAATATTGCCCGTGCTGTCGCCAACGGACAGCCAACAAGGTGCCTTCATACCGATTTCGGGGATGGAAATCATGACGTCCCGGCTTGTCGTCATCCCGACGCGTCGCGCGCATTCCAACCACGCCGAGGTTGCCCGCAGCATCGGCGTCGACATCATTGCCGGCCGTTACGCCGAAGGCGGACGCCTGCCGGGCGATGCCGAACTCACAGGGATGTTCGGCGTATCGCGGCCGGTGTTGCGCGAGAGCGTCAAGACCCTGGTGGCGAAGGGGCTGCTCACCACCAAGGCGCGGGTCGGCACCGTGGTGCGCGAGCGCGGCGCCTGGAACATGTTCGACGCCGACGTGCTGGCCTGGCATCTCGATGCCGGCATCGACCGGCGTTTTCTCAACGATCTCGCCGAAATCCGGCTCGCGGTCGAACCGCGCGCCGCCGCGCTTGCGGCCGGCCGGCGCTCGGAGGCCGATATCGCCGAACTCAACCGGAGCATGGCGCGAATGCGGGCGGAGGCCTCCGACTCCGTTGGTTTTGCCGACGGCGATCTTGCCCTGCATCTGGCCGTCGCCAACGCCTCCGGCAATTTGTTCATGCGCTCGATCGGCAACGTCATCGAGGCGGCGTTGCGGGCCTCATTCCTGCTCAGCGCGCCGGTCGAAACGCAGGACCGCGAGACGGTGCTGCTGTGGCATCAGCGTATTGTCGATGCGATCGAGAGCGGCGACGCCGAGGCGGCGACTGCCGCCATGATCGAGGTGATCCACAATGGATTGCGCCGTCATGAGGGAACGCCGGCATCATCAGGCGCTGCGCCTGCGGCCGTCGAGTCAGGAGAGCGATCATGAGCCCGCTTCGCGTCGCCATCGTCGGCTTCGGCAAAATCGCACGCGACCAGCATGTGCCGGCGATTGCTGCGACTGACGGCGTGGAGCTGGTTGCCGTCGCCAGCCGCAATGCCTCGCTTCCCGGCGTGCCGCATGCGGCGACGCTCGATGAACTGCTGCGCGACGGCCCGGAGATCGACGCGGTGGCGCTGTGCACCCCGCCGCAGGTTCGCCACGCGCAGGCGGCGATGGCGCTTGCCGCCGGCAAGCATGTGATGCTGGAAAAGCCGCCGGGAGCCACGGTAGCCGAAATTACTCCGCTCGTGACCGCCGCAAGGGCCGCGCAACGCACGCTGTTCGCCACCTGGCACTCGCGGTTCGCGCCTGCCGTCGAGCCGGCGCGGCAATTGCTCGCCGGCCGGCAGGTTACATCAGTCAAAATTACCTGGAAGGAAGACGTGCGGGTCTGGCATCCGGGTCAGGCCTGGATCTTTGAGCCGGGCGGGCTCGGCGTGTTCGATCCCGGCATCAACGCGCTTTCGATCCTGACGCGGATTCTGCCGCAGCCATTGTTCGTGACGTCGGCTGACCTCGCATTCCCCGCCAATCGCGATGCGCCGATCGCAGCCAGCCTTGCGCTCAGCGACGCGCAGGGGTTGAAGATCACGGCCGAATTCGACTTCCTCCAGACCGGCCCGCAGAGCTGGGACGTTGATCTCGACACTGATAGTGGCCCGGTCACGCTTTCCATGGGCGGGGCGAGGTTGCGGGCAGGGGGCAAGCAGCTCGTCGATGCCCCCGATGCCGAATATGCCGGGCTCTATCGCCGCTTCCGCGAACTCGCGGAAACTGGCGAGGCCGACGTCGATCTGGCGCCGCTTCAGCTCGTTGCCGACGCGTTCCTGCTGGGACGACGCCGCATGGTTGAACCATTTGAGGACGCGGCATGAGCGTGTCTTCCATTCCGCGTGTCGCGCGTTCCTCCTTCGGGCTGCTGCCCGACGGCACCGAAGTCGAGCGCGTGACCTTGCAGGCCGCGGATGGACTGGAAGCGCGCATCATGACCTATGGCGCATCGCTGCAGGCATTGCTGGTGCCGGATGCCGCCGGACGCCGCGACGACATCGTGCTCGGCCATGACAAGTTCGCGGGATATCTCGCCCGGCGCCAGTTCTTCGGCGCAACCGTCGGCCGCTACGCCAACCGCATCGCCGGTGCGCGCTTCACGCTCGATGGGGCTGACGTGCAACTCGCGGCCAATAACGGGCCCAACGCATTGCATGGCGGGTTGGAAGGTTTCGATCGGCACAACTGGCGGATTGTTGCGATCGACAATGGCGCGCGTCCGGCTGTGATGCTTGCGCGTACCAGTCCCGATGGCGAAGAGGGCTATCCCGGCACGCTGGACGTAGAGGTGACCTGGCGCCTGGTCGGGCCGATGGAACTGTTGCTCGATATGTCGGCGCGGACCGATCGGCCCACCGTGGTCAACCTCACCAACCACAGCTTTTTCAACCTGGCCGGCGCATGCTCGGGCCGAAATATTCTTGATCATCACCTCACCGTGGCAGCGGATCATTTTCTTGCCATTGATGCTGGTGCGATCCCGCTGCCGCAGCCGCCCTGTGCGGTGGCCGGCACGCCGTTCGACTTCCGTGCCGGCGTCGAGATCGGTGCGCGAATTCGCGACGACCATCCGCAGCTCCGGGTTGGCCGCGGCTACGATCACAATTTCTGCCTCGCGCCGGCAAGCGGCGAGCCCCGCTTCGCCGCGCGGCTCACTGAGCCAGCGTCCGGCCGCGTGCTCGAACTGTTCACCAACCAGCCCGGGCTGCAGGTCTATTCCGGAAACTTTCTCGACGGCTCCACCGCCGGAAAGGGCGGCCGCCTCTATCGGCAGTCCGACGCCATGTGCCTCGAACCGCACGCGTGGCCCGATACGCCCAATCGACCTGACTTCCCGACCGCACGGCTTACCCCGGGCGAGGTCTATCGCCACACCACGCTGTACCGCTTTACGCATGCAATTCACGGCGCAATCGAGACACAATCCGCGGTAGAGTCGCCTGAGGGAGCGGGGCGATGAGCGGTGAGATGGAAGAGGTACCGACGGCTGTTCTCTGTGGTGAGCGATGCCATCTTGGCGAGGGACCGACGTACGACGCAGCCACCGATACGGCCTGGTGGTTCGACATCCTCGAGCGCCGGCTGTTCGAGGCGCGGCTCGACACCGGGCAGACCACCATCCATTCCCTCGACGTGATGGGCAGCGCGCTTGGGCGGATCGACGCGCATCGTCAGCTTCTCGTTGCGGATGACGGTCTCTATATCCGCGAGCAGGCGGATGGGCGGATGACGCTGTACCGTCCGCTCGAAGCAGGCAATGCTGCAACGCGTTCGAACGACGCCCGCGTTCATCCGTCAGGTACGTTCTGGATCGGCACCATGGGCCGCCAGGCCGAGCGGGGGCTGGGGGCCATCTATGCGCTGCATCGCGGTGAGCTGTCGCGCCTCTATGAAAGCATCACGATCCCGAATGCGATCTGCTTCTCGCCGGACGGGACTATCGGCTATTTCGCCGACACGGGGAAGAATGTGCTGTTCCGCGTCGATCTCGATGCGGCGACCGGCCTGCCGCGCGGTGAACCGGCCGCGCTGGTTACCCGGCGGCACGGCGGCGGCATCGATGGCGCAGTGGTCGATGCCGACGGGCTGATCTGGAATGCACGCTGGGGCGACGGCTGCATCGACGTCTACAGCTCGCAAGGCGAGCATCTGCGCACGCTCCGCGTCCCGGCCCGGCAGTCGAGTTGTCCCGCCTTTGTCGGACAGGATTTCTCGCGTCTGCTCGTTACCTCGGCCTGGCAGGGGATGGCGGAAGAAGCGAGACGCGCCGATCCCGATCATGGCCGCACCTTCGTGCTCGATGTGGCCGCGCGTGGCCGCCCTGAACCAGACGTAAAACTTGCAACGGGTTGACGGAGGAAGGCGAGGCGCGGCGGCCAAACGCGCGAGAACGACTGAGTATCAAGAGCCGCATTCAGCGGTCTGACGATCCAGGAACCATAAATCCTCTGATATCAAGGGAGTGAAGCATGACTAGTCTGAAGACCACATTGTCGGCCGTTGCGCTGGCAGCAACCATGGCCGCAGCGGCGGTGAGCGGCGCTTTCGCCCAGAGCAAGGGGACCGTCGGCATCGCCATGCCGACCAAGTCCTCGGCACGCTGGATCGACGATGGCAACAACATCGTAAAAATCCTGAAGGAGCGCGGCTACGGCACCGACCTGCAATATGCCGAGGACGACATTCCGAACCAGCTCTCGCAGGTCGAGAACATGGTGACCAAGGGCGCCAAGGTGCTGGTGATTGCGGCGATCGACGGCACCACGCTGTCGGACGTGCTGAAGCAGGCCAAGGCCAAGGGGATCACGGTCATCGCCTATGACCGGTTGATCCGTGACACGCCCAATGTCGACTACTACGCCACTTTCGACAATTTCCAGGTCGGCGTGCTGCAGGCGCAGTCGATCGAGCAGGGGCTCGGGTTGAAGGAAGGCAAGGGGCCCTTCAATATTGAGCTGTTCGGCGGCTCGCCGGACGACAACAACGCCTACTTCTTCTACAATGGCTCGATGTCGGTGCTGCAACCTTATATCGACAGTGGCAAGCTGGTGATCGGCAGCGGCCAGAAGGGCATGGACAAGGTCTCGACCCTGCGCTGGGACGGCGCCACCGCCCAGGCACGCATGGATAACCTCCTGAGCGCGTTCTATGGCCGCAAGCGGGTCGATGCCGTGCTCTCTCCCTATGACGGCCTGTCCATCGGCATTCTCTCTTCGCTGAAGGGCGTCGGCTATGGCAGCGGCAACATGGCGATGCCGGTTGTCAGCGGCCAGGATGCCGAAGTGCCGTCGATCAAGTCGATGCAACGCGGCGAACAGTATTCGACCATCTTCAAGGATACCCGCGATCTCGCCCGCGTCACCGCCGACATGGTGGATGCCTCGCTCAGCGGCAAGGAAGTGACCGTCAACGACACCAAGACCTACAACAATGGCGTCAAGGTGGTACCGTCCTATCTCCTGAAACCTGTCGTCGTCGACAAGAGCAACTGGGAGAAGGTGCTGATCGACAGCGGCTACTACAAGCGTTCGCAGTTCGACTGAGTGGGACGGCGGCGCCGGCAATGACCCGGCGCCGCCACCTGCCTGTATCCGATCGCTGCGGGTGAACAGATAATGGACGTGATGGCGCGATGACCGCAATTCTCGAAATGCGCGGCGTAAGCAAGAGTTTTTCCGGCGTTCAGGCCCTGCGCGACGTGAACTTCACGGTGGAGGCGGGGCAGATCCATGCGCTGGTCGGTGAGAACGGCGCCGGCAAGTCGACCCTGATGAAGGTGCTCAGCGGCGTCTACCCTTACGGTGATTACGAAGGCAGCATCATCTTCGACGGCGAGGAGCGGCGCTTTCGCGACGTCAATGATTCCGAGGCGCTGGGCATCATCATCATCCACCAGGAGCTGGCGCTGATTCCGCTGATGTCGATCGCGGAGAACATCTTCCTGTCGCATCCGCCCTCACGTCTTGGCGTGATCGACCGCGACACGGTTTACCGCCGGACCAAGGAACTGCTCGCCCAGGTCGGCCTCACCGAGATGCCCGACACGCTGGTGACGGACCTCGGCGTCGGCAAGCAGCAATTGGTGGAAATCGCCAAGGCCTTGTCCAAGCGGGTGCGGCTGCTGATCCTCGACGAGCCGACCGCCAGTCTGAACGAGAACGACAGCGCTGCATTGCTGGATCGCCTGCTTGCGTTCCGCGCCCAGGGCATCGCCTCGATCCTGATCTCCCACAAATTGTCGGAGGTCGCGCGCGTCGCCGACCGGATCACGGTGCTGCGCGACGGCCGCACCGTCGACAGCATCGATTGCCGGGCCGAGCCGGTGGAAGAGGACCGGATCATCCGCAGCATGGTCGATCGCGACCTTGCCCATCGCTTTCCGCAACGCACCGCCGCGATCGGCGCACCTGTTTTCGCCGTGCAGGACTGGACGGTGCATCATCCGCTCCACAGGGAACGCCGCGTGATCAAAGGAGTGGATTTCGAGGTCCGGCGCGGCGAGGTGGTCGGGATCGCCGGATTGATGGGCGCCGGCCGTACCGAATTCGCCATGAGCCTGTTCGGTCGCGCCTGGGGGGACCGGATCAGCGGCCGCGTCTGGCTCGACGGAAGGGAAGTCAACCTGTCGAGCGTGGCGGCGGCGATCGATGCCGGCCTCGCTTACGTTACCGAGGATCGCAAGCAGCTCGGCCTGATCCTGGACAGCGACGTCCGCAAGAACATCACGCTCGCTAGCCTCGGCCGCGTGGCGCGCCAAGGTATGATCGATGACATGTCCGAATTGCGCGTTGCGAACGATTACCGCAACCGGATGCGGATCAGGTGTTCCGACGTCTATCAGGAGACCGGCCAGCTATCCGGCGGCAACCAGCAGAAGGTGGTGCTGTCGAAATGGCTGATGACCGATCCGAAAGTATTATTCCTCGACGAGCCGACGCGCGGCATCGATGTCGGGGCAAAATACGAAATCTACTGTATCATCAACGAGCTTGCTGAGGCGGGCAAGGGAGTGGTGATGATCTCGTCGGAAATGCCGGAACTGCTCGGCGTCTGCGACCGCATCTGCGTGATGAATGACGGCGCCTTTGTCGGAGAATTCGCCGCCGCCGAGGCCACCCAGGAAAGGATCATGCGCGCCATCATGCGCAACAAGGAAATGGACAAGAAGGTACTTCAGGGAGATTTGCGGCCATGACCGACAAGGCGGTTGCGCTGCCCGGGCACACCGGCTTCATCAAGAACAATCTGCGCAACTACGGCATGCTGCTGTCGCTGTTTGCGATCATGCTGTTCTTCCAGGTCATGACCGACGGCACGCTGCTGCAGCCGCTCAACCTGACCAATCTGGTGCTGCAGAACAGCTACATCGTGATCATGGCGCTCGGCATGCTGCTGATCATCGTCACCGGCCATATCGACCTGTCGGTCGGCTCGGTCGCGGGCTTCGTCGGCGCCGTCGCGGCGGTGCTGATGGTGCGCTATCACGTTGCCTATCCGCTGGCCTTCCTCGCCTGCCTGCTCGTCGGCGCGGCGATCGGCGCCGCACAGGGCTATTGGGTGGCCTATTTCAAGATCCCGTCCTTTATCGTGACGCTGGCCGGCATGCTGGTGTTCAAGGGGCTTGCGCTCGCGATCCTGGCGGGACAGTCGGTCGGGCCGTTTCCGCCGACCTTCCAGAAACTGTCCTCGGGCTTCATCCCGGAATTGTTTCCCGGCGCCGGTACGCTGTATCCGACCTCGCTGTTGATCGGTGCCGTATTGGCGGTGGCGCTGGTCTATACCAGCGCGAAGAGCCGGGCGCGGCAGGCGTCGCACGGCATCGACGTGGAACCCTTTGGCTTCTTCGTCGCCAAGAGCGCGGTGCTGTTCGCCGTGATTGTGTTCTTCGCCGGCCTGATCGCCTCGCATCGCGGCCTGCCCAACGTGCTTGTCATCATGACGGCGCTGATCGGGCTCTATGCTTTCGTCACCACCCGCACCGTGATTGGCCGTCATATCTACGCTATCGGCGGCAACGCCCGGGCCGCGAGCCTGTCCGGCATCAAGACCGAACGGTTGACGTTTCTGACCTTCGTCAACATGGGGGTGCTGGCTGCACTCGCCGGCCTCGTATTCGCCGCGCGGCTCAATACCGCGACGCCGAAGGCCGGCGCCGGCTTCGAGCTCGACGTCATCGCGGCCTGCTTCATCGGAGGCGCATCCGCCTATGGCGGGGTCGGCAGGGTCGGCGGCGCGGTGATCGGGGCCATGATCATGGGGGTCATGAACAACGGCATGTCCATCCTCGGCATCGGCATCGACTACCAGCAGGTGATCAAGGGGCTGGTGCTGCTCGGCGCCGTCTGCCTCGATGTCTACAATCAGCGGCGATAGCGCCTTGGCGGCTAGAGCAGGATGAGATTAGGTTGGGCCGTGACGACGGACCATCTCGTGCCCCGGACGCAAGCGGCCAAAGTGCTGCGGGCCGGGGCCCATTCTACTTTGCATGGGGTTGTTTTCGCGATTTTGTGTCCGGGCCTTGCGGTGTACCGCCGAAGAGTATCTGCACGGCATCCGGGACACGAGATCGTGCTTCGCACTAACGGCGAAATCGATTCGACTCCAACCCATCCCGATCTAGGCAGCCGCCAGCTCCCGCTTTGCGAACTCGCACATTTCGAGGTGCGCGACGAGCGCCGCAAGCTCCTCGGTCTCGGCCGGCGTCAGGTCGGTCAGGGGCGAACGGACATGGCCGCTGTCACGGCCGATCACTTTCATACCGGCCTTGATCATCGAGACGGCATAGCCACGCTTGCGGTTGCGGATCTCGATCAGCGGAAGGATGAAGTCGCGGAGCCCCGCCTGCACCGTCTCGCGGTCGCGGCGGCGCACGGCGGAGTAGAACTTGGTCGCGAACTCCGGGACGAAGTTAAATACTGCGGAGGAGTAGGTGGTTACGCCCATTTCCAGATAAGGCAGTGCAAAGGTCTCGGCCGTGGGCAGCCCGCCGATATAGGTCAGCCGGTCGCCCATGCGCAGATGGATGCGGGTCATCAACTCGATGTCACCGATGCCGTCCTTGTAGCCGACGAGGTTGGGACAGCGCTGGCACAGCTTTTCGAGCGTATCCTCGTTCAGGATCGCATTGTCTCTGTTATAGACGATGACGCCGAGCTTTGTGGCATTGCACACCGCCTCGATATGGGCCGCCAGGCCCTCCTGTTCCGAGAAGACCAGATAGGGCGGCAGCAGCAGCACGCCATCGGCGCCAGCCGCCTCGACCGCAATGGCGAGCTGCGTCGCCGTCGCCGTACCATGGCCGATCCCGGCGAGGACCGGCACGCGCCCCTTGGTCTGGCTCACGGCCGTTGCCACCACCTTCGCGACCTCGGCCGGGCTCAGCGAGAAGAATTCGCCGGTGCCGCCGGCGGCAAAGAGCCCTGCCACCTCATAGCCGCACAGCCAGTCGAGATTGGAGCGGTAGCGGACCTCGTCGAACGCGTTGTCGGGCCGAAACGGTGTGACGGGAAACGACAGCAGGCCATTGCCGATCCGGCTGGCCATCTCCTTGGGGGGCATCCTGCTCATGCTTTGATCCTTCAGCGGCTTAGGCTGAACGATTAATGCAAGATGGCCGGGGATGGACACCCAATCACTGTATCGATCGATCCATTGATTGGATCGAGCTTGCCTCCGCGGCAAGGCCTCGGGCGATGTCGCCAATGATGGGAAGCAGCGGATTGTCGTTGTCGCCGCGCCAGACAAAGAACAACTCGGCCGGCCGCTGCCACTGCATCAGAACGGGGCGCAGCACCACGCCGCTGAAATGCAGATTCAGCGCGGCCTCGGGGACCAGCGCCACGCCGACACTGGAATGCACCATGGCGAGGATCGAATGGATCTGGGCAAGATGCTGCACATAATTCGGCACCAGGCTTGCGCGTGAAAACAGCTCGACCAGGAGATCGTGGAAATAGCGGGCTTCATAGGGCTCGTACATGATGAAGGGCTCGCCCGCGAGATCCTCCAGACGCAATTGGGCTGCCTGCGCCAGCGGGTGGCCGCTCGGCAGTGCCGCGATCAGCGGCTCCGCCGTCACACGGAAGGCGCCGAGATTGCCGCGTGGAATCGGCGGGCGGAGCAGGGCAATATCGATCTCGCCGGAGTCGAGCCGCTTGAGCTGATCGCTGGATACCATCTCCTTCAGCGAGATCTCGATATCGGGCAGTTCGCGCCGGCAGGCCGCGACCAGCGCCGGCACGTAGCTGTAGGCGGAGGTCGCGGTGAAGCCGATATTGATCGATCCGGCCTTGCCGTTCGCCATCCGCCGGGCCAGCACGGCCGCGCTTTCCGCCAGCTTGAGGAGATGCCGCGCATCGGTCAGAAAACGCTGCCCGGCGGGCGTTAGCCTGACCGCCCGGTTGCTCCGCTCCAGCAGCGTGACATCGAGGACGCGTTCGAGAATCTGGATCTGGCGGCTGAGCGGCGGCTGCGTCATGTTCAGCCGCAGCGCCGCGCGCCCGAAATGCAGTTCTTCCGCAACTGCAACGAAGCAGCGCAACTGGCTCAACTCAAACATGAAACCCGTATTTTCAACGTGAGACGAGGGGCCGGTCACCGGCCGGATGTCCTGCTTCTATAGGCTGAGACATGGCCGATCCATCCAAAAAAGGTATCGACCTATCCGCAGACTAGTTCATGGGCGACCTTGCCCATGACCTATCATTTCTCGCAACGCAGCCTCGAAGGCCTGCAGCCTGCCGGTGAAACGGCGGGATCGCGCGCAATTGCGCTTTGAAACGGAGGAAGACCGATGTCTATGCCATCTCTCGCCCGGGCGATCGCGGCCGCAGTCCTTTCGGTGTCTGCTTTGGCGTCAAGCGGGGCCGGGGCCCAGAATTTCGAGCGGCCGGTGCGGCTGATCGTGCCTTTCGCTCCCGGTGGCACCTCCGACATTCTCGCCCGCCTGATCAGCCCAAAACTGTCCGCCGCCATCGGCCAGTCGGTCGTGGTCGAGAACAAGCCGGGCGCGGCCGGCAATCTCGGGGCCGACGCCGTCGCCAAGGCGCAGCCTGACGGCCACACGTTGTTGCTGATGGATGTCGCCTCGCTCGCGACGGCGCCCAGCCTGTTTTCCGATCTCACGTTCGACGTTCAGAAGGACCTTGCACCCATTTCCATGGTGATGTTCGGCCCCTACGTCCTGGCCGTCCATGAATCGGTCCCGGCGAAGTCGACGAAGGAACTGATCGACTACGCCAAGGCCAATCCGAACAAGCTCACCATCGCCAATTCAGGCGTCGGTGGCGCCACGCACATCACGGCCGTGGCGATGGCGAAGCAGCTTGGAATTCAATGGAAGAACATTCCCTACAAGGGCGGGGCGGCTGCCTCGCGCGCCGTCGTATCCGGCGAGAGCGGCGTGATCATCAACGGCGCTGCGGCGACGATGCCCTTCGTGGTGAACAAGCAGCTTGTCGGACTTGCCGTCACCGGCGAGCAGCGGATTGCGTCGGCTCCCGATCTGCCGACCTTCAAGGAGGCGGGCCTGCCCGGCGGCGATGCCGGGACCTGGCAAGGCATCCTGACCACGGGCGGAACGCCGCCGGCCATGGTCGCGCGATTGAACGCCGAGATCCGCAAGATCCTGGCAGAGCCTGAAATTCAACAGAAGATCGCCGAGCAGGGCGGCGTCGTGAAGGCCCAATCGCCGGAGGAGTTCCGTAACTGGCTCAATGATGCGACGACCCGTTGGGGCACGATCATCCGCGAGGCCGGCATCAAGGGCAGCTGAGGGCGGGACGATGACGCGTTCCCGGATCGACCTGCAGGACCTGCTGTTCGGCCTGTTTCTGGTGGCGGTGGCGGCGGGTACCCTTGTCGCCACGCGCAACCTGACGGTCGGTCACGCCGCCGATATGGGGCCGGGCTACATGCCCCGCGTCGTCGCACTCGCGCTGATGGGATTCGGTCTCTTCTTCACCGGGCGCGGCCTTTGGCGCATGCGCATCGGCATTGCGCCCGTTCAGTTGCGGCCCCTGCTTGCGATCCTGGCTTCCGTCGGCGTTTTCGCGCTCACGGCCGAGCGCCTCGGCCTCGCGATCGCCTCCGTCGTTGCCGTGCTCCTTGCGAGCTTCGCCACGCGGGAAGGGCGGCTCATCGAAACGATAGCGTTTGCCATCGTACTTTCAGGTGCCGCGGTGCTTCTGTTCGTCAAGTTGCTCGGCTTGCCGATCCCGATCTGGCCCCGCTAGGGCGGCGGGCTTCTCAGGCAGACGCATATGGAACTCTTCAACAACCTGCTGATGGGCCTTTCGACGGCCCTCGAACTCAACAATCTGCTGTTCTGCCTGATCGGCGTGGTCATCGGCACCGCGATCGGCGTGCTGCCCGGCATCGGCCCAATTCCGACGGTCGCGTTGCTGTTGCCCTTCACCTTCGGCCTGTCGCCCCCCAGCGCGATGATCATGCTGGCCGGCATCTTCTACGGCGCACAATATGGCGGCTCGACCACCGCCATCCTGGTCAATGTGCCGGGCGAGACGTCGTCGGTCGTCACCTGTATCGACGGTCACGAGATGGCGAAGCAGGGCAAGGCCGGAACCGCGCTCGCCATTGCCGCCATCGCCTCGTTCTTTGCCGGCACCACGGCGACGATCGTGATCGCAGTGCTTAGCGTGCCGTTGTCGATGCTGGCGCTGAAATTCACCGCGGTTGAATATTTCAGTCTGCTCGTGCTTGGCCTGATCGCCGCCGTCGTGCTCGCGCATGGTTCGGTCGCCAAATCGCTGGCGATGGTGCTGCTGGGGTTGTTGCTCGGTCTCGTCGGCATCGACGTCAGCTCAGGCGTCGCGCGCATGACCTTCGGCATCGCCGCTCTATCGGATGGTCTTGATTTCGTGCCGATCGCGATGGGCCTGTTCGGGCTCGGTGAAATCATCGCCAATCTGGAGAGACCTTCCGAGCGCCGCGTCGTCAGCCAGTCGATCCGCAGTCTGATCCCGAGCCGGGCGGACCTGCGGGCCGCCTTTCCGGCCATGGTGCGCGGCACGGCACTGGGCTCCGTGTTGGGGGTGTTGCCTGGCGGCGGCGCCGCGCTTCCGCCGTTCTCCTCCTACGCGCTGGAAAAGAAGCTTGCGCGCGATCCGTCGCGCTTCGGCAAGGGCGCCATCGAGGGCGTCGCAGGGCCAGAGGCCGCCAACAATGCCGGCGCACAGACCAGCTTCATTCCGCTGCTGACGCTCGGCATTCCCGCCAACGCCCTGATGGCGCTGATGATCGGCGCGCTGATGATGCAGGGCATCCAGCCCGGGCCGCAGATCATGACCGAGCAACCCAAGCTCGTCTGGGGCGTCATCGCCAGCATGTGGGTCGGTAATTTGATGTTGCTGGTGATCAACCTTCCGTTGATCGGCCTGTGGGTCTCGATGCTGAAGATTCCCTATCGGCTGCTGTTTCCTGCCATCGTCCTGTTCTGCTGCATCGGTACCTATGGCATCGCCAACAGCCTGTTCAACGTATGGTTGATGATGGGCTGCGCCTTGATCGGCTATTTCTTTATCAAGATCGGCGTCGAGCCGGCGCCGCTGCTGCTCGGCCTCGTGCTCGGTCCGCAGTTCGAGGAAAATTTTCGGCGTGCAATGCTGATCGCGGACGGCGATTTCACCGTCTTTCTGTCACGGCCGATCAGCGCGGTTATCCTTGGCGTCGTCGCCGTTCTGTTGCTGGCGATGCTGTCGCCGCAAATATTGAAAACGCGGAAACAAGCGCTGGCGGAATGACGGCTGGCGTCAGTCCTGTAATTGCCATCGGCCGATGACGCGAAAGCGTGAATTCGGATTTTCCTGACGGCACAGGGCAATTGCGTCGATCTCGAGCGGCCCGATGCCTGTCGCAGAAAACCTCTCCCGCAGCATCGCCACAACCTGTTCGCGCCGTTCTGCGGGAAGCCGTCCTGTCAGCGTCATGTGGAAGCGAAATTCTTCGAAGACGTAAGGGTAGCCCCAGCGATCGAGATAGTCGCGCTGCCGCGGCGTCAGCGCTGCCGGATTTCGCCGCGCGCGATCTTCCGGGCTAAGGGGAGCGCGGAACGGATCGAATGCCTTGGTCGCTTCAGCGGCGAGCAGTTCGAGTTCTGCCGACGGTTCGGTGGGAATCACGGCGATGAAGCCGCTGATCGAATCGACGACCGGTTGGATCGCCGGCACAGGCCGGGCCAGATCGGCGAACAATTCGCATGCCGCGGCAAGCTGTGCCTCGGCCTTGCCGTCGGCCAGCGCCATCGGCGCCTTCAGCGTGGCGTGAAAGCCATATTTGCGGGGGTCCTGCGTCAGGTCGCGCCAGTCCAACGGGAGCCCATCCGGAAAGGGCAGCTCGTCGCCGCCATAGGCGTCGTAACCGAGCAGCGACGCGCCGAACCGGTCGAGTGCGCTGCCTTGCGCGGCGGTATAATAGATCGCGTAACGGGGGTAATTTGCCATTGCGCCAGAATAGGGCCGCCTCACGCGGCTGCAACTGCCTTGCGTGATGCTGTGGATGAACGGACGAGACGGTGAGCCTCCGTCAGATGCACCAGACGCCCCGCGGCAATGACCGCGACTACTCGTGGCCGTAGCGGCACCGTGTCATCGACCAGAATGATGTCGGCGCGCTGTCCCGCGGCGAGCAAGCCACGATCGGTGAGAAAGGCAGCACGCGCCGGCGCCGACGAGATCAACTGCCATGCGGCGGCCAGCGGCAGCACGCCGTCAGCCGCGAGACGAAACGCCGCCAGCAGCGGCGCCGGATAATAATAGTCGGACGCCAGCACCGAACACAGGCCCTTGGCGATCATGTCGGAGGCCTTGGTCCAGCCGGTATGGCTGCCGCCGCGCACGACATTAGGCGCGCCGAACACGATGAAATCGCCGTATTCGGCGGCATCGCGGGCGGTTTCCTCATTGACCGGAAATTCAGCGATGGCAACGCCCTGCGCACGAAAAGCCTGCCGCATCGCCGGGCTTTCGTCGTCATGCGAGAGCATCCGGACATCAGCCGCGTGCGCTGCCTGCGCCAGCCGGGCAATCGAGGCCGGCACATCGTGGCTGCGGGTGACCACGCTTTGCACCAGGCGGTCGAACGCCTCATTGGTGAGCCCCGTGCGCTCGACCATTCGGCTGCGCTTCAGCGGCTTGGTCGGGCTTGCGACGGTTGAGTTCATGTGGTCGTTGAACGCGAACAGGTCGACGCGGCCTTCCGACAGCCAGTCGATGATTTCGCTTTCCGCGTCGAGATTGTAGGTCTCGTGGCGCAAATGGAAACGGGTGTCGGCGGCGAGCTGCGGCCGCATCTGCTCGATCGCCTCCAGCAATTTCCGAGCATTGTCTGCGCTGCGCAGGCCGGGCTCCCACGACCAGGTCGTGGCATGATAGACGGTCGTGATGCCGTTGGAGACCGCCTGCCGGTCGCTGTCGATCAGTGCGACGTCGATCGGAAAATCAACCCCGGGGCGCGGCATCATCTGGCGCTCGAACGCATCACCATGCAGATCGACAATGCCCGGCAGCACCAGCAAGCCGCCGGCATCGATGCCGGGCGAGCCATGGCTGTTGTCCGTATCAACAGCGACGATCTCGCGGCCGGCAATCCGCAACGTGGTTTCGAGGATCTCGTGGCCGAGCAGTGCCCGGCCACCTTCAATGAACAGTTCGGTCACGATGCGGCACTCTGGTTAAAATGGGGTCAGCCCGATGCGGCAGCGGCTTCGTACTTTTCGAGAAAGCCCTCGACATCGAGCTTGCGGAAATCGGGCAGGGCACGGCGCAGCGTCTCGTGGTCCCAGTCCCACCATGCGAGTTCGGCAAGCCGCCCGGCGATGGATTCCGGAAACCGCCGCCTGATCGGCCTGGCCGGGTTGCCTGCAACGATCGTATAGGCGGGGACGTCCTTGGTGACGATGGCGCCGGCCGCGACCACCGCGCCGGTGCCGATGGAGCGGCCGGGCAGAATGACCGCGCCGTGGCCGATCCAGACGTCATGGCCGATATGGACGTGATGCCCGCGCCGCCATGCAAAGAATTCGGTATCGTCGCTCTCGCCCTGGAAATAGCTGCTGGCGCGGTAGGTGAAATGCGCCTGCGAGGCCCGATGCATCGGGTGGTTGCCCGGGTTGATCCGCGTCATCGCCGCGGTCGAACAGAATTTGCCGATCGTGGTGTAGGTGATTTGCGCGTCGTTCACGACGTAGGAATAATCGGCCATCGTGACTTCCAGAAGGATGGTCCGGGCGCCGACCTCGGTATAGGCGCCAAGCTGGCAGTCGCGTACCGAGGCGGTGGGGTCGACGGCCGGTTCAGTGGAAAGCATCTTGCCGGCCATCGGTAGCGTCCATCAGCAATCGAGGAAGGGTCATTGGTGCGCGCTCGTCTTCGATGCGCTTGATGACAGGATCATGACAGGTGCGTGACGTCGGCCAGCGCTGTGGACGAACGCCGCACCGCAGCAGTCGTGTCACACAACTGTTAGATCGAGCCGCTAGCCATGCTCCACGACCGGAACTCTGGAGCAGTGCATGCTGGTGGTAGAAGGTTTGACGTGCCGGTTCGGCACCAAAGCCGCAGTGGATAACGCATCATTTTCGATTCAGCCCGGGAGCTTCGTCGGCGTGATCGGCCGTTCCGGCGCCGGCAAGTCCACGCTGCTTCGGATGATCAACCGCCTCGCCGAACCTTCCGAGGGGCGCATCCTCTTTGAAGGCGTCGACGTGACTGCGCTCCGCGGCAAGGATTTGCGGCAGTGGCGTGCGCGCTCCGCGATGATCTTTCAACAGTTCAATCTTGTCGGCCGGCTCGACGTTCTGACCAATGTGCTGATGGGGCGGCTGGCGGAAATCCCGTCCTGGCGCTCGCTGACGCAGCTTTGGCCGGAAGAGGACAGGGCGCTGGCGCTGTCGGCGCTTGACCAGTTCGATATGGCCGGGGTCGCGGCCCAGCGCGCCGACCAGCTTTCGGGCGGCCAGCAGCAGCGCGTCGCGATCGCGCGCGCACTGGTGCAGGAGCCTGACATTATTCTTGCCGACGAGCCGATCGCTTCGCTCGACCCGCGCAACACGCGCATCGTGATGGATGCACTGCTACGCATCAACAAGCACTTCGGCATCACCGTCGTCTGCAACCTGCATTCGCTCGATCTGGCGCGGAGCTATTGCGACCGGTTGATCGGCATGGCCGCGGGACGGGTGGTGTTCGACGGCGCCCCCGAGACGCTGACCGATCATATCGCGCGCGAGCTCTACGATCTCGAAGCCAACGACGTCATGGGTACTGCGCCCGCGCAGGTGCCGGACGGTGCGGTGGTGCCTGAACTCGGCACGGCTGCCGCAGCCTGAGTGTCATTTCTGTACAGGGTAGCCGGTTGCAAACCTGCAATCGGCGAAGAGGCGTAACCACAACAAGAGGGCTCACCATGATCACTCGTCGTATCGTTCTGGCCGGCGCGGCCGCGCTGGCATTCACCGCTTCCGCCTCGGCGCAGGACTGGAAGAGCAAATATCCGGAACTGACTTTTGCGGTGGTGCCGGCCGAAAACGCCTCGGGGGTGACCGAGCGCTGGACGCCGTTCGTAGCCTATCTCTCCAAGGAACTTGGCATCAAGGTCACGCTGCGCATCGCCAATGACTATGCTGCCGTGATCGAAGGCCAGCGCGCCGGCAACATCCATATCGCAAGCTACGGCTCGGCATCGTTTGCCCGCGCCCGCCTGACCGGCGTCAAGACCGACGCCTTCGCCAACGACATCAACGCCGACGGCTCGACCGGCTATTATTCGGTGTTCTTCGTCAAGGCGTCGAGCCCCTACAAGAGCATCGATCAACTGAAGGGCAAGAATCTCGGCCTGGTCGATCCGAACTCGACCTCGGGCAACAACGTGCCGCGCTTTGAACTCGACAAGCTGGGCATCTCCGATGCCGATGGCTATTTCGGCAAGGTCGTCTTCACCGGCAGCCACGAGAACGCCATGCTGGCGCTGTCGCAGGGTACCGTCGAGGTCGCCGCCAACCAGTGGACCAACGACGGCGATTCCACGCTCGCCCAGATGCTCCACAAGGGCATGCTGAAGAACGCCGACGGGTCGGCGATGAAGAAGGACGATTTCCGGATCGTCCACAAGTCCGCCCCGATCATCAACGGACCCTACGCCTATAATTCGGATCTCCCCGCCGATCTGAAGGCGGCGATCGCCAAGGCGTTCACGGAATCGCCGACCAAGGACAAGGCCGCGTTCGACCGCCTGTCCGACGGTCAGAAGAAAGGCTTCAACCCGGCGACCACCAAGGACTGGGATGGTACTATCGAGTTGATCAAGTTCGTCGATGCGTTGCGTAAAAAGAAGGCGTCCTGATCGATCGGTAGAACAAATGAGGCCGGGTCCGCGTGGCCCGGCCTTTTTTTGAATTAGAGCCCCGCGCAGAACGCCTCAATGACATCAGCCGTATCCATCCTTCCAGGCGCGCAACTGGCCATTCTCAACGCGGCCTATCGCGGCGCGGTGGCGCGCAAGCGGTTGCGGCTTGCGCTGGCGGCGGCGGCTTTTCTTGCCGCGCTTGTCGTGGCGGCGGTTGGCGCGGAAGTGAATCTGCGCACCCTGTTCACCTATTTTGGAAACTTCATCAACTATTTCGACCGCATTCTGACGCTGGAAGACGGCACCAGGGTGTGGAGCAACCCGGCCGAATGGTTCTGGGGCTGGCGCAAATGGCTGTGGATGTTGGCCGAGACCATCCTGATCAGCTATGTCGGCACCATGATCGGGGCGGTGCTTGCCTTTGCACTGAACTTCTTCGCCGCCCAAAACACATCGCCGGCGCCGTGGCTTCGTTTCGTCATTCGCCGCCTGCTGGAATTTGCCCGCACCGTTCCCGGCATCGTGTTCGCGCTGATCTTCGTCATCGCCTTCGGTCTCGGCCCGATGGCCGGCGTGCTGGCGATTGCGATCCATTCCACCGGGGCGCTTGGAAAGCTGTTTTCCGAGATCGTGGAGAATGCCGACATGAAGCCGGTCGAAGGCGTACGCTCGACCGGCGCAAGCTGGTTGTCCTGCATGCGGTTTGCCGTGTTGCCGCAGGTGTCGGCCGGCTACGCCAGCTATGCGCTGCTGCGCTTCGAGATCAACGTTCGCGAAGCCTCGGTGATGGGCTTTGTCGGCGCCGGCGGCATCGGGCAGGAACTCGTGGTCGCGATCCGAAAATTCTACTACTCCGACGTCAGCGCGATCCTGATTACGATCATCGTCACCGTCTTCATCATCGACATTGCCACCGGCTGGCTGCGTGGCCGTCTGTTCGGCAAGGATGCGCGGGCATGAGCCAGTTGCCGAAGCCGGACCGGGAGCAATTGCGGGCGAAATATCCCGATGTGTTCGACAGGCCTGCCGCGACGCGGCTCGCCATGCCGGCGATGATCGTCGCTGCCTTCGCCGTCTTCATCTTCGGTTTGGTCGATCTCGACTTCTCGCTGGCGAAACTGTTCGCCGGGCTGAGCCAACTCGGCTGGATCACGCTCATGATGATCCCGCCCGATCCGGGCTCATCATTGCCGGCCTATCTCTCGGCGCTGGGGGAAACCCTGTCGATTGCGCTGCTCGGCACCACCATCGCCGCCATTGTGGCGCTGCCGTTCAGCCTGCTGGCGGCGCGGAACGTCATTCCCTCGGGGTGGCTCCGCTTTCCGGTGCGCCGCGCGTTCGATTCCATCCGCGGCGTCGATACGCTGATCTGGGCGCTGGTGTGGATCAATGTCGTTGGCCTCGGCCCGTTTGCCGGCGTGCTGGCGATTGCGGTGGCGGATTTCGGTGCATTCGGCAAATTGTTTTCTGAGGCGATCGAGGCCGCCGACAAGAAGCAGGTCGAAGGCATCAGGGCTTCCGGCGGCAACGCGCTGCATGAGATACGCTTCGGCCTGATGCCGCAGGTGCTGCCTGTCATCGCGGGGCAGGTGCTCTACTTCATCGAATCGAATACCCGCTCGGCCACCATCATCGGCATCGTCGGCGCCGGTGGCATCGGTCTGCAGTTGGCCGAACAGATCCGCGTGCTGGAGTGGCAGAAAGTTTCGTTCCTGATCCTGATGATTCTGGTCGCGGTGGCCGCGATCGACTGGATCTCGGGCAAACTGCGCTTTGCCATCATCGGACAGCGAGCGATCGCGTGATTCCGTAGGGTGGGCAAAGGCGCGCGAGCGCCATGCCCACCATCGTTCCGCATTGGGGTTAGTAATGGTGGGCACGCTACGCTTTTCCCACCCTACAAACTACAAACCATTCTCCACCAGAAACTCCACACGCTCGGCTGCAAAGCGCGAGCGCTTGGTTACCAGCGGTCTGCCGTCGGTGTCGACGTCGGTAGCGTCGACCACCAGGATCGGGCGTCCTAGCGCGAGGTCGAGCCGCGCGGCGTCGGTTCCGTCCACGATGGCGGCGGTGATCCGCGTCGAGACGCGGCGAAAATCGCGGATACCGTAATGCGCCAGCAGCTTGGTCATCGAGCGCACATTGGCGAACACCTTCCCGGCGTCGGGGAAGCGTACGGCTGAAAGCCACGTGGTGCTCACGCAGATCGGCGCGCGGTCGGCAAGCCGTACGGATTCGATCCGGATCAGGGATGCGCCGGTCTTCAATCCAAGCTCCCGCGCCAGCTCGCGCGTGGCTTCTTCTTCCGTCGAATCGATGAGTTGGCCGCGCGGCTCGCGGCCGCCGGCGCCGACGATCTCGGAAAACCGCGTTCGTGAGTGCAGGGGGTAGGCGAGGCGCCGCGTCTCGACATAGGTGCCGCTGCCGCGCTCGGCGCGCACCAGGCCGCGTTCGGCGAGCGTGGCGAGCGCCCGGCGAACGGTGTGGCGGTTGACCCGATAGGTCTCGGCGATCTCCATTTCGCCCGGCAGTTTCTCGCCGGCAACAAAGCGGCCGTCAGCGATACCGCGCTCGATGCCGTCGGCGACCTGCCGCCACAGCGCAACGCCGGAGGGGGTGTCCTGGATGCTCATGGAATGAAATGGGGCATCGGCAAAAATCACCTCATTGTCACGAATCCGTCATGGCGCTTCGTTATGAAGTTGTCTATTATCATAGACAACTTGAGTCCGGCAAGGTCGATGTGATGACGGGTAACGAAAGTCTGGCAGACGAAAGCGGCGGGCAGGCGCGGCGCAAGGCCGTGATGGCGGTGCTGGCTCATTCGGCAACGGCCGATATAGAAGGGCGTCTCGGGACGATCGCGTTGCCGGCGCACGAAGACCTGCGTGAGCCCGAGAATGGGCTCGTCATGGTGCGCGGCCGCGTTGGCGGCGACGGCGCGCCCTTCAACCTCGGAGAGGCCACGGTGTCGCGCGCCGCGGTGCGGCTGTCGACCGGCGAGGTCGGCTTCGGCTACACGTTGGGCCGCGACCGGGAGAAGGCCAGGCTGATCGCGCTGTGCGATGCCATGGTGCAGTCGGCTGAACTCGCTGGCGCGATCGAAACCCAAGTCGTCGCACCGTTGCGTGCGGCGATGGTCGAAAGGCGAAATCGCAAGGCGGTGGAAGCTGCCGCAACGCGGGTCGATTTCTACACACTGGTGCGGGGCGAGGGCTGACATGACGACCGTTGCCGAATTGCGCGCAGGATTTGCCGACAAGGTGTTGTCGGCGCAATCGGTCTTCCGTTCCGTGATGGATGCGATGGCGCGTCCCGGCAGCGTTCAACGTATCGGGCCCGCGGCTGGTGCGCCCGTCGGGATGATGCGTGGCACCGCCGCGATTGCGCTGACTTTGTTCGATCACGATACGCCGATCTGGCTGGACTCGCGGATGTCGGCAACACCGGACGTCGCCAAATGGCTCAAGTTTCACACCAGCGCGCCGGTCGTTACGGATTCGTCGATCGCCAGTTTTGCGCTGGTGGGCGATCCCGAAAACCTTCCGGTGCTCGATCGCTTCGCGTCTGGCAGCAATGAATATCCGGACCGTTCGACGACGCTGGTTCTGCAGGTCGAAAGCCTGACGGATGGCCCCGTTATCGAGTTGCAGGGCCCCGGCATCGACGGCTCAACAGCGCTTCGCGCTTTAATCCGGCCGTGGGATCTGTTCGAACGGTTGGCCATAAACGCCGCGCTGTTTCCGCGCGGTATCGACGTGGTGCTGGTCCATGACGATTCCATTGTCGCCATACCGCGCACGACGCGGCTCGTGAGGGGAGGCTGAGCATGTACGTTGCCGTCAAGGGTGGCGAGCGCGCTATCGAGAATGCCCATCGTCTGCTCGCGCATGAGCGGCGCGGTGACCGCGACGTTCCCGAACTGACGCTGGCCCAGATCTCCGAGCAGCTTTCGCTCGGCGTCGATCGCGTCATGACCGAAGGCTCGCTATACGATCGCGAACTTGCGGCGCTCGCCATCAAGCAGGCGCGTGGCGACCTGATCGAGGCGATCTTCCTGGTGCGGGCGTTCCGCGCCACGCTGCCGCGCTTTGGCGCGACCGAGCCAGTAGACACCGGCGCGATGCAGGTGCGCCGCCGGGTTTCCTCGACGTTCAAGGATATTCCGGGCGGGCAAATTCTCGGTCCCACTTTCGACTATACACATCGCCTGCTCGACCCTCAGCTCGCCGAGGGGTTCGCGCCCGAGGCTCCCGCGACGGGCGAGACGTCTACAGGCGCAACCCCGCGGGTGACCGATATTCTGGGCCGCGATGGCCTGATCGAGCCGTCGCCGGTTGCGGATGCTGACGCTCCCGTCGGCGACTTGACGCGCGAGCCGCTAAATTTTCCGGCGGATCGTGATCTGCGCCTGCAAAACCTGGCGCGCGCCGATGAGGGCTTTCTGCTGGCGCTCGGATATTCCTCGCAGCGCGGCTACGGCCGCAATCATCCCTTTGCCGGCGAGATTCGTTTCGGCGAGGTGGAGGTCGAGTTCATGGCCGAGGATGCCGGCTTTGCCGTTCCGCTGGGCTCGGTCGCATTGACCGAATGCCAAATGGTCAATCAGTTCAAGGGATCGGCGACGGAAGCGCCGTGTTTTACGCGCGGCTATGGTCTCGCCTTCGGGCAAAGCGAGCGCAAGACCATGTCGATGGCGCTGGTCGATCGCAGCCTGCGCGCCCGCGAGCTCGGCGAGGAAGTGATCGCGCCCGGCCAGGACGAGGAATTCGTGATGTCGCACTCGGACAATGTGCAGGCGACCGGCTTCGTCGAGCATCTCAAGCTGCCGCATTACGTCGATTTCCAGTCCGAGCTCGGCCTGCTGCGCAAATTGCGGAAAGAATTTGCCGAGGCGAACGAGGCCCCGCCGATGCAGGAGGCCGCGGAATGAACGCGCCGGCTTACAATTTCGCCTATC
The DNA here is from genome assembly GCF_018596315.1 of Bradyrhizobium sp. SRL28. Classification (GTDB taxonomy): domain Bacteria; phylum Pseudomonadota; class Alphaproteobacteria; order Rhizobiales; family Xanthobacteraceae; genus Bradyrhizobium. The sequence goes on from NZ_JAHEAG010000002.1 coordinate 177,987, forward strand.
TCGACGAACAGACCAAACGGATGATTCGTCGCGCCATCCTGAAGGCGATTGCGATTCCCGGCTATCAAGTGCCGTTCGCCAGCCGCGAGATGCCGATGCCCTATGGCTGGGGCACCGGCGGCGTGCAGGTGACGGCGGCGATCCTGGGGCCTGATGACGTGCTCAAGGTGATCGACCAGGGTTCGGACGACACCACCAACGCGATCTCGATCCGGAAATTCTTCGGCAAGACGGCAGGCGTCGCAACGACGACAGCTACGGCGGACGCCACCGTGATCCAGACCCGGCACCGAATTCCCGAGGCGCCGCTGCACGCCGGGCAGGTGCTGGTCTATCAGGTGCCGATCCCCGAACCGCTGCGTTTCCTGGAGCCGCGCGAGACCGAAACGCGGCGCATGCATGCGCTCGGCGAATACGGCCTGATGCACGTCAAGCTGTACGAGGATATTGCGCGCTTTGGCCATATCGCGACCTCCTATGCCTATCCGGTGAAGGTGAATGCGCGCTATGTGATGGACCCGTCGCCGACGCCGAAATTCGACAATCCGAAAATGGATAATTGTCCGGCGCTGCAACTGTTCGGCGCCGGCCGCGAAAAGCGCATCTATGCGATCCCGCCACATACCAATGTGGTTTCGCTCGACTTCGAGGATCACCCGTTCACGCGCTACCGGTTCGACGCGCCTTGCGCGTTGTGCGGGGCCGGCGATTCCTATCTCGACGAAATCGTCACCGACGACAAGGGTGGCCGCATGTTCGTCTGTTCCGACACCGACTATTGCGAGTCTCGCCAGTTGGCCGGTCATCGCGGCAGCGAGAGCGCCGCGCCGCACAAGGAGAGGGCGCATGGCTGAGCTGCAAGACCTCACGCCGGACGACCAGCCGCTGCTGGTTGCCGAACACCTCGGCAAGAACTACGGCCGGTTGACCGCCTGCCGCGATGTGTCCTTTGCGCTCTACCCCGGTGAAGTGCTGGCCATCGTAGGCGAATCCGGATCGGGCAAGTCGACGCTCTTGCAACTACTGTCGGCGCAGCTCGCGCCGAGCGCCGGCCGCGTGTCGTATCGGATGCGCGATGGCGTGTTGCGCGATCTGGCCGCGTTAGGTGAGGCCGAGCGTCGCTTCTTGTTCCGCACGGACTGGGGCTATGTGCATCAGGACCCCGCGCAGGGTCTGCGGATGGCGGTCTCGGCCGGCGCCAATGTCGGCGAACGGCTGATGGCGGTGGACTGGAATCACTACGGCCGCATTCGCGATACCGCCTCGTCCTGGCTGGAGCGCGTCGAGATCGACACCGCGCGCATCGACGATGCGCCGCGGACCTATTCGGGCGGGATGCGGCAGCGGTTGCAGATCGCGCGCAACCTGGTTACCGAGCCGCGGCTGGTATTCATGGACGAGCCGACCGGTGGGCTCGACGTATCGGTGCAGGCACGGCTGCTCGATCTGATGCGCAATCTCGTCAGCGAGCTCGGCCTTGCCGCCATCGTCGTCACTCATGACCTCGCCGTGGCGCGGCTGCTGTCGCATCGCGTGATGGTGATGAAGGGCGGTCGCGTCATCGAGACCGGCCTGACCGATCAGGTGCTCGACGACCCCCGCGAGCCCTACACCCAGTTGCTCGTTTCCTCGATTTTGCCGGCATGAGTGCGCCAATGACTGCGATGATCGACATCACCGACGCCGAAAAGACCTTCACCATGCATCTGCAGGGCGGCGTCGAGCTGCCCGTGGTGCGCGGCGTCTCGTTCCACGTCGAGCCGGGGGAATGCGTGGTGCTGTCGGGGCCATCAGGCGCCGGAAAATCCTCGATCCTGAAGATGATCTTTGGCAATTACCGCTGCGATGGTGGGCGGATCGGCATCCGCCATCAAGGCGCGGTGATCGATCTTGCCACGGCCGAGCCGCGGCAGGTGCTCAGCGTGCGCCGCTCGACCATCGGCTATGTCAGTCAATTCCTGCGCGCGGTGCCGCGGGTCGCCACCATCGATGTGGTGGCGGAGCCTCTGATTGCGAATGGAACGGCACGCGCGGAAGCCCGCGACAAGGCGGGCGCGCTGCTGCGCCGCCTCAACATTCCCGAGCGGCTGTGGGCGCTGCCGCCGTCGACGTTCTCCGGCGGCGAACAGCAGCGGGTCAACATTGCGCGCGGTTTTATTTCCGATCTGCCAATTCTGTTGCTGGACGAACCGACCGCCTCGCTCGATGCGGCCAATCGCGCCGTTGTCGTCGAGCTGATCGGGCAGAAGAAGCGACAGGGTGTCGCGATGGTGGCGATCGTCCATGATGACGAAATTCGCCACCTGATCGCCGACCGGATTGTCGACGTGACGTCATTTGCCGCCGCCGCTTGAAGGAAGAGATGTGTGATGACTACGCAAGAAACGGTTCTCTGTAACGCCCGCGTCGTGCTGGCCGATCGCGTGATCGAGCGCGGCTGGGTTGCTTTCGCCGACGGCCGCATCGCCGAGTTCGGCGAGGGGAGTGCGCCGGCAGGCAGCGAGGACGCCGGCGGCGACCTGATCATGCCCGGCCTGATCGAGCTGCACACCGACCATCTCGAAATGCACTATGTGCCGCGCCCGAAAGTATTTTGGGATCCGATCGCGGCGGTGGTTTCCTATGACGGACAGTTGGCCACCTCGGGCATCACCACCGTGCTGGATTCGCTGCGGGTCTGGCGCGAGGATGGCGCCGAGGAAGTTGACGGCAGGGCAGGCGTGCTGGCGGAGGCGATCACATCCGCGCGCGATGCCAACCTGCTTCGTGCCGATCACTTCCTGCACCTGCGCTGCGAAATCCCGATGCCCAGCGTGGTCGAGGAGGCCAAGGAGCTGATCGACCGGCCGGACGTGCGGCTGATGTCGCTGATGGACCACACGCCGGGGCAGCGCCAGTTCCGCGACGAGGTCAAGCTTCGCGACTATTATCGCGGCAAGGGGGGCGGCAAGACCGACGCCGAGCTCGATGCACTGTTCGAGAAGCGCTTCCACTATCAGAAGACGTATGCCGCAAGCAACATGCGCGAAATCGTGGCCCTTGCGCATCAATATGAAATTCCGCTCGCCAGCCACGATGATACGACCGAGGAAAATGTCGCTGACGCGATCCAGGATCGCGTTTCGGTGGCGGAGTTTCCGACCACGATGGAAGCCGCGCGCGGATTGCATCAGGCCGGCATCGGCATCCTGATGGGAGCGCCGAACGTGGTCCGTGGCGGCTCGCATTCCGGCAACATCGCCGCCATCGATCTCGCCCGCGAGGGGCTTCTGGATATCCTGTCGTCCGACTACATTCCCTCAAGCCTGCTGATGGCCGCGCTGCAATTGCCGCGGCATGTTCCGGCGATCGACTTGGCCGCCGCCGTCCGCACGGTCACCAAGACTCCGGCCGAAGCCGTGGGCCTTGCCGACCGTGGCGAGATCGCAGCGGGCAAGCGCGCAGATGTGATCCGGGTGCATGTCGCGCGAGACATTCCGGTAGTGCGCAGCGTCTGGCGGGAAGGGCGGCGGGTCGCATGACGGAGACGCTGACGACTGCAACAGCAGATCAGACCGCTGCAATCGGGCCGGGCCGGTTGGTGCTCGTGGTCGGCCCGAGCGGCGCGGGCAAGGATACGCTGCTCGGCCTTGCCAAGGCAGCCTGTGCCGATGATGGCAACGTGGTATTTCCACGCCGCGTGATTACGCGTGAAGCGTCGGCATCGGAGGAAAACGAAGAGGTCAGCATCGGCACGTTTCAGGAGGCGTCGGCGCGTGGTGACTATGCCATGCATTGGGAAGCCCACGGCCACTGCTACGCGCTGTGGCGCGCGATCGACGACGAAATTCGCGCCGGGCGGACCATCGTCGCCAACGTATCGCGAACCGTCATTGGCGCAATGCGCCGCGCCTATGCCGACGTGGTGGTGGTTTCAATCACGGCGCCGCCAAACGTTCTGGCTGAACGGATTGCGATGCGCGCACGAAGCAGCGACGGCATGGTCGAAAGCCGCCTGCGCCGCACGGTCGAGGACGCCTCGGCTGCGCCCGACGTGACTATCGTGAACATCAGCAGTGCCGAATACCATGCCCGCCAACTAGCCCGCGTCATCAAGGGAGAGAAGTGGCACGAATGACAGGAGACCCGAAATGACCGTTGTCGCGACCATCGAGCAGCTCGAGGCCATCTACGGCTTTCCCAACGATGCCTCGACCGTCAAGGTCGCGGACCGGGTCACGCCGGCCTATCGGGCGCTGATGGACAAGTCGCCATTCGCGGCGCTGGCGACCTGCGGGCCGGAGGGGCTGGACTGCTCGCCGCGCGGCGACCTGCCTGGCTTCGTTCGCATCCACGACGAGAAGACGCTGATGATGCCGGATCGCCGCGGCAACAACCGCTGCGACTCGCTGCGCAACATCGTGCGTGATCCCCGGGTGGCGCTGTTGTTTCTCATCCCGGGCTCCGGCAGCACGCTGCGCATCAATGGCCGCGCGCATGTCTCGGCCGATCCGGAACTGCTCGCGTCGTTCAAGATGGAGGGCAAGGCGCCGCGTACCGTCATCGTCATGACGGTGGAGGAGGTCTACTTCCAGTGCGCGCGCGCCATCGTGCGCTCCGATCTCTGGAATCCCGACAAGCGCGTCGATCCCAGGAGCCTGCCGACGCCCGGTCAGATCCTTGCCGAGATGAGCGACAACAATGTCGGCGGCGAGAACTACGATCGGGAATGGCCGGATCGTGCGCGGCAGACGATGTGGTGATGCGCTGATATCGCATCGCGATCCGGCAGCGGGCATGCGGCAAGCAATCCAGAGCGATCGACGCGAGCACCTTAAAGCCGATGGTGTCAGGCGTCGCGGATCACCTTTTCCGCGCATTTGAGAAAATTCCGGACCAGCGGATTGAGAGAATCCCTCCGCCAGCAAACGGCGACGTCGATGGCGTCCTCGGCGTCGAGGAAGGGCCTGAAGACGACGCCGGTCGGGCATCCGAGCTGGGCGCAGGCGGGAAGGATCGCCATGCCCTCTCCGGCGAGGACGAGGCTGAGCGCCGAGTGCGCCGTCTCGACCCGGTTCGCGACCGGCATGCTGACCTGATGCCGCCGCAGCAGCGACGCCACGACGGAGGTCGCCGGATCCTCGGCAGGCCCGGGTAAGCTTATCAGCGGGCGGCCCTGCAGCTTTTTCACCGGTACGGCCGCCCCGCGCGCCAGCTGTGAGGCGGCCGGCATGGCCAGCATCATTCGCTGCTTTCCGATCGTGGAGACCTCAATCTCGCTATGACGAATGGCGGGCATGCAGAGCGCGACAGTCACGCTGTGATCCAGCAGCCGCGCCTCACGCGTCGATGCGCTCAGTTCGATGAACTCCAGATCGACCTTGGGAAGGGACCTTCGAAGTTCAGGAACGAGCTTGGGCAATACGGCGTGGGCCAGCGCGAACATGTAACCGACAGACAATCTTCCCCGGCGCCCGGCCGCCACCGCGCGGGCGGCCTCAAAACCTTCAGCCGTCAGGGCCAGCGCTTCACGCGCGCGCGACAGCAAGGCGCGACCGGCCGCCGTCAACTCCATTCCCCGCGTGCCGCGGCGAAACAGCGGGGTTCCTACTTCCGATTCCAGCTTGCGGATCTGGACCGACAGTGGCGGCTGCGCCATACGCAGGCGGACGGCCGCCCGGCCAACGCTGCGCTCTTCTGCGACGGCAACGAAATAGCGGAGACGCCGGAGGTCCATTTTTGCTATACCGAACTCGTATGGGTGAGTTGTGCGATGGTATTGGACCTGAAGTCAATCTGAATGTCATCCTTGCGTCATGCGACCCCAGGGACTTTAGCGCGATGAGCGATGAACTCTGCTTCCTGCCTGCGACCGAACTCCGCGCGCGGATCGTCCGCAAGGATGTTTCCCCGGTCGAAATTACGCGTTCTGTTCTTGCGCGCGCCGAGCGAATGCAGCCCGAGTTGAACTGCTTCATCACGTTGTGCGGCGATGAGGCCATGGCCGAGGCGAGGAAGGCGGAGCGTGAGGTCATGGCCGGAGGCGCGCTGGGCCTTCTTCACGGCATTCCGTTCACGGTGAAGGATATCGTCAACACCAAGGGAGTGCGAACGACCTTCGGCGCGATCCCCTACAAGGATAACGTGCCTGACCATGACGCGGTCGCCGTGGCGCGAATGCGGGCAGAGGGTGCCATCCTCGTAGGCAAGACCACGACGCCGGAGTTCGGCACCAAGTGCCTGACGGATTCGCCGCTGTTCGGCCGCACGTGCAATGCCTGGAGTGGCGCGCGCTCGAGCGGCGGGTCGAGCGGGGGAGCGGCGGTTGCGGTTGCCAGTGGCATCGCGCCGCTTGCCATCGCGACGGATGGCGGCGGCTCGACGCGGATTCCGGCAGCCTGCAATGGCGTTGTCGGGCTGAAGCAAAGCAACGGCGTTATTCCCCACAGTCAGGTGCAGGACGCGTTCGGTAACCAGACCTATGTGACCCCGACGACGCGTACCGTCGCAGACACCGCCTTGATGATGCAGGCGATGTCGGGAGAAGACGCTTCTGATCCGTGGTCGATCGGATTTCCGCAGTGGGATTTTGTCGAGGGATCGGCGCCAAACGGCGATCTGCGCGGGCGCAAGGTTGCATTCTGCCTCGCGCCGCTCGGGCGGCCGGTCGCGGCCGATGTGGTCGCTGCATTCAAGGTCGCGCTTGCCAGGCTTGAGGCGCTCGGGGCCGAGGTCGAGGAAATGTCCGGCGACGGATTTGAAGTGGAGCCGATCTGGCGCGCCATCAATCACACCGCCTGGCGCGCGCGGTTCGAGAAGCTGGCGGCCGATCATGGCGACGTGCTGAGCGAAACCTTCATGAAGCAACTGGCGCTGGCGACGAAGATCAGCGGTGTTGACTATCAGCAGGCGATGTTTGACCGTACGGCGCTGTTCCGGCGGATTCAGATGTTGCTGCAGAGGGTCGATATTCTCGCGATGCCAACCATCACCCGCACCGCGCTTCCGATCGATCAGGACCTGTTCGGTACGATAGAAATCGACGGCCGGGTATTCAGCGACGTGCGGCCGAGCTGGTTTCCCTGGACAATGCCGTTCAACATGACCGGCCATCCCGCGGTCAGTCTGCCCTGCGGCTTTGATGCGGACGGCCTGCCGATCGGCATTCAACTCGTCGGCAAATTCCGCGGAGACATCGAATTGCTGCGCGTCAGCGCGCTATTTGAGGCCTCGCAAGATCTTCTCGGCCGGTGGCCGAGCTTGGCCGGCTAAGCGAAAATGCGGCTGTCACCACACATGGTCGGTAACAGATCTGGCCGCTAACAAGGGAATCGGGACTTGAGCGTCTTCATTTTCCGCCGCTTTCTGACGCTGATCGCGACGCTGTTCGGCGCGTCGCTGATCATCTTCCTTGTCTTGGATGCCTTGCCCGGCAACGCCGCACAGATGCTGATGGGCGCGGATGCTTCGCCTGATGCGGTCCGGGCGCTGATGGTCAAGCTCGGGCTGGATCAACCGCTGCACTATCGGTACGTCCACTGGATCAAGGGGCTGCTGACGGGCGATCTCGGCAACAGCTATGCCTATGGCACGCCTGTTGCAGGATTGATTGCGGAGCGTCTCATGCTGACAATTCCATTGGCGATCATGTCCATGTCGATGACGGTGGTGCTGGCCCTTTCTGCCGGCATCTATACGGCGGCAAATCACAACAAGCTCGGCGATGTGGGTGTGATGTCGCTGACGCAGTTCGGCATAGCGCTTCCCAATTTCTGGTTCGCCATCCTGCTGATCCTGCTGTTCTCGGTGAAGCTGCAATGGCTTTCGGCCGGCGGATTTGCGGGCTGGGACGAAAGCATCATCGCCGGGATCAAGTCGCTGCTGCTGCCTGCGATCTCGCTATCGGTGGTGCAGGCGGCGATCCTCGCACGGGTCACGCGCTCGGCGGTGCTTGAGGTGCTGCGTGAGGATTTCGTGCGCACCGCGCGCGCCAAGGGTTTGAGCAAGCGCGACGTATTGTGGCGGCACGTGCTGCGCAATGCGATGATCCCGGTCATGACGGTGATGGGGTTGCAATTCGCCAATCTGCTGGCGGGTACGATCGTGATCGAGAACGTGTTCTATCTGCCGGGTCTCGGCCGGCTGATCTTCCAGTCGATCGCCAATCGCGACCTGATCGTGGTGCGCAACTGCGTGATGCTGCTGGCTGCCGTGGTCGTCATCGTCAACTTCGTGGTCGATGTGCTCTATGCCTTCATCGATCCGCGCATCAAGGTACACAACCTATGAGCACCCCGCTGAGCGCCTCGGCCGAGGTTGGGGCCGCCACCGCGCCTCCGCGGCCCGCAAGTGGGTTCTGGCGCCGCGCGCTGCGCCATCGCAGCTTTGTCGCGGGCGGCACGCTCAGCCTGATGGTACTCTGCGCCGCCTTGCTGTCGCTGGTCTGGACGCCGTGGTCAGCCTATGAAATCGACGTGGCCTCCAAGCTGCAGCCGCCGTCGGCGGCGCACTGGCTCGGCACCGACGTGCTCGGCCGCGATATCGTCTCGTTGCTGCTGGTAGGCGCCCGCTCCACCATCATGGTCGGCGTCATCGCCGTCGGGATCGGCCTCACCTTCGGGGTGTGTCTCGGGCTGATCGCCGCCGCGCGCAAGGGCTGGACCGAAGAGCTCCTCATGCGGATGAGCGACTTCACCTTTGCATTTCCCGCGGTGCTCTCGGCCATCATGCTGGCTGCCGTCGCCGGCCCGGGCATGGTGACCTCGATCATCGCCATCGGCATCTTCCAGATTCCAACCCTCGTCCGGCTCACCCGAGGATCGGCCAATGCGATCTGGGCGCGGGAGTTCGTGCTGGCCGCGCGCGCGTCCGGCAAGGGTGGCTTCCGCATCACGATCGAGCACGTGCTGCCGAACGTGCTGCCGATCCTGATAGTGCAGGGGACGATCCAGTTTGCACTCGCGATCCTGGCCGAAGCGGCGCTGTCCTATCTCGGGCTTGGCACGCAGCCGCCGCAGCCGTCCTGGGGCCGCATGCTGAACGACGCGCAGACGCTGCTGTTCCAGTCACCGATGCTCGCGGTCTATCCGGGCGCTGCGATCGCCGTCGCCGTGCTTGGCCTCAATCTCTTCGGAGACGGGTTGCGCGACCTGCTCGATCCCCGGCTGGCGCGGGAGCGTTGAACATGAGCGTATCAGCTAACGCGCCTTTGATTGAAGTCAGGGATCTCGGCGTCCGTCTCAACACTAGCCGCGGGCCCGCGCAGGCCGTTCGCGGCGTCAGTTTCACGCTGAAGCGCGGCGAGACCCTGGGTCTGGTCGGCGAAACCGGCTGCGGCAAATCCGTCACCGCTCTCGCGCTGATGGGCCTGCTGCCCGAGAGCGCCGTCATCAGCGGCAGCATCCGCCTCGACGGCAGCGAGCTGGTGGGCCTGTCGGATGCGAACTACTGCAAGCTGCGCGGCAATCGCATCAGCATGATCTTCCAGGAGCCGATGACCGCGCTCAATCCGATGCACACGATCGGGCGCCAGGTGGCCGAGCCATTGCGGCGCCACACCAATTGCTCGGCGGCAGAGGCACGCAAGGAAGCCATCGCCTTGCTCGATCGTGTCGGGCTTCCCGATGCGGCGAAACGCGTCGATGCCTATCCGCACCAGTTCTCCGGCGGCCAGCGCCAACGCGTTACCATTGCCATGGCGCTGGCCTGCCAGCCCGACGTGCTGATCGCCGATGAGCCGACCACGGCGCTCGACGTCACCATCCAGGGACAGATCCTCGATCTGATCGCAGATATCGTTGCCGAGCGCGGCATGTCGATGGTTCTGATCTCGCACGATCTCGGCGTCATCGCCGAGAACGTGCAGCGCATGATGGTGATGTATGGCGGCACCGTCGTCGAAAGCGGCGCGACGGATGCCGTGTTCACGCGCATGGGACATCCCTATACGCAGGGCCTGTTTCGCGCTCGCCCGCGCCTTGGTGCGCGGAAGGGCACAAGGCTGAAGACCATCGCCGGCACCGTGCCCGAACTGGCCGATCTGCCCTCGGGGTGCACCTTCGCCGGCCGCTGCGCGATCGTCGAAGATCGTTGCCGCGTGGCGCTGCCCGCCGCTGTGGACGTCGGCGCCGGCCATGGTGTGCGCTGTCTCCGGACGGATGTTTCGATGGCTGAGGCGGTAGGAGCATTGGGCGCATGACCATGCTGGAGCAGACGCCGTCACCCGCCGAACTGCCGCTACTCGATGTGAAGGATCTGGCGCAGCGCTACACGCTGCCGCGCGAAAGCATGTTCAAGCCGGCCGGGCAGGTGCATGCGCTCAACGGCGTCACCGCGCAGGTGATGGCAGGCCGAAGCCTCGGCGTGGTCGGCGAGTCCGGATCGGGCAAGTCGACCTTTGCGAGGCTGGTGATGGCGCTGGAACAGCCGTCATCGGGGTCGGTGTCGCTGATGGGCCGTGACCTGCACCGGATGCCGGCTAACGAGCTGCGCCGCGCCCGGCGTGATTTCCAGATGGTGTTTCAGGATCCCTATGGCTCGCTGGACCCGCGACAGACCATTGCGCGTATCGTTGCGGAACCTTTGACCGCGCTCGGACGCATGGATCGCGCCACGCTGCGTCAGCGCGTTGCCGGCGTGCTGCGGCAGGTCGGACTGCGCGACGCCGACATGGACAAGTTCCCGCATGAATTCTCCGGCGGCCAGCGCCAGCGCATCGCGATCGCGCGTGCGCTGATCACCCAGCCAAAACTGATTGTCGCCGACGAGCCGGTCAGCGCACTCGACGTCTCCGTGCAGGCGCAGGTACTCAATCTTCTGCAGGACCTGCAGGATCAGTTTGGGTTGAGCTACGTCCTGATCAGCCACGATCTCGCGGTGGTGGATTATCTCTGCGACGAGATCGCGGTGATGTATCTCGGCCGGATCGTCGAGCAGGGGAGCCCTGAGGATCTGTTCGCGCATTGCGCCCACCCCTACACGCGGGCGTTGCTCGAGGCCGTGCCGCGCGCCCGCGCCGGCGGGGTGCGCCGCCGCCGCGGCGCCCAGTCGATCGCTTCGCAGTCGACCGGTGCGACAGGATGCGCCTACGCATCGCGCTGTCCACTGGCCGATCAGCATTGCCGCGACACTGCGCCGGCGCTACGCAACGTCGGCACGGCGCACCTTGCCGCATGCCACCACGCCGAAGCCGTGATGGCGCTGCCATCGGTCGCGGCGGAGGGGAGTTAGTCTTTTGTGCGGGACTGGCTTAGTCTGGTCACGCGATATGTCAGGGGAGCAAGCGAATGTTTAGGAAACTGGCTGTTTTTGCACTTATCGCCGCGTTCGCCGCGATGCCGCTGCCGAGTCTCGCGCAGGGCAAGAAGGACAGCGTCGTCATGGGCATGACGCTGGAGCCGCCGGGGCTCGACCCCACCAACGCAGCCGCTGCGGCGATTGCCGAGGTCACGCTCTATAACCTCTATGAGACGTTGACCAAGATCAACGAGGACGGTTCGGTATCGCCCTTGCTCGCTGAGAGCTGGCAGGCGTCGGCCGACCTGAAGACCTATACGTTCAAGCTCCGCAAGGGCGTCAAATTCCATAATGGCGAGCCGTTCGATTCCGCAGCGGTAAAGTTCTCCTATGATCGCAACGCGGCGCCGACCAGCACCAACAAGGACAAGAGCCTGTACCAGGCGTTTGAATCGGTCACCGCGCCCGATGCGGATACGATCGTCGTTGTTGTGAAATATTCCGAACCGAACCTGCCGTTCCTGCTGGGTCAGGCGGGCGGCTCGATCGTCGAGCCGAAGAGCGCGCCGACCAATGCGACGCAGCCGGTCGGCACCGGACCCTATACGCTCGGCGCCTGGGCCAAGGGATCGTCGATCACCCTGACCAAATGGCCGAACTATCGCAACGCCGCCGCGATCAAGCTTTCCAAGGTGACCATCCGCTTCATCGGCGATCCCTCAGCGCAGGTCGCGGCGCTGCTGTCGGGCGACGTCGACGCGTTTCCGCGCGCCGCAGTGGCGCGGAGCGTGGCGCAGTTCAAGGCTGATCCGCGCTTCAATGTGCTGATCGGTGGCTCCAGGGCCAAGACCATCGTCGGCATCAACGAACGGAAGAAGCCGCTCGACGATGTGCGGGTTCGCCGCGCCATTCTAGCCGCCATCGATCGCAAGGCGATGATCGACGGCGCCGTCGATGGCTTTGGCGCGCCGATCGGCAGCTTCTATACGCCGGGATCGCTGGGTTATGTCGACACGACAGGCATCAATCCCTACGACCCCGAAAAGGCCAAGAAGCTGCTCGCGGAAGCCGGCGTGAAGACGCCGCTGGAGCTCAGCCTCAAGCTGCCGCCGCCGCCATACGCGCGGCAGGGCGGCGAAGTCCTCGCGGCCCAACTCGCCAAGGTCGGCATCATCGCCAAGATCGAGAACGTCGAATGGGCGCAGTGGCTATCGCAGGTGTTTGCCGGTAACGGTCCGCACAATTTCGATCTCACCATCGTCTCGCATGTCGAGCCGTTCGATCTCGTGAAGATAACCGAGCCCGACTACTATCTCGGCTATAACAACGAAGCCTTCAACGCGCTCTACAATCAGATCAGGGCAACGCCGGCTGAGGCCGAGCGCGCCAAGCTGCTCGGCGACGCACAGCGCATGCTGGCGACCGACGCGGTAGCGGGCTTCCTGTTCCAGCCACAATGGATCACGATTGCGAACAAGAAGCTGAAGGGCGTGTGGAAGGAAGTCCCGCAATTCGAGAATGACATCTCCGCCTGGTCTTGGGATTAACCGCCTGGGATTAGCCGCGGCGGGCACGACGGGCCTGTCGCTGCTTTGGCTCGCATCGCACGGCTGATGCCGTGCGGCTGAACCGTGGCACCGCATGAGTTCAGCTGGCCGGTGTCGTCGTGTCGCGGACAAGGGCGCCGGCGCCGGATCACATTTGCGCAGCCGCGCCGTCGCTCCGTCGTCGCTGATCATCCCGAAGGAGCATGCGGGCAGGTGCTGGATCGTAACCGGCTCCCGCGCTTGTCGATGGGCACGTTGCAATTGTCGATCCGTTGCTCGTCCATCCACTTCCTGCCCATGCGTTCTTTTCCGGTCAGTGATGGGCCGTTGGCGGGCACGGCGGTTTCGGCGTTTGGTGCGGTTTGGTCAGGCTTCCTGTCCTGCGCAAAGGCCCCCGATGCAAAGCATATCGCGAAAAGAAAACTGACCAACCCTCGGTGAATCGGTTCCATCGGCTGTCCTCACCAAAAATCTCGGGCGTCAGATTAAACATGCCAGGATTCGCGTAGCCACCCGGAACCTGCAGACAACGTGTCGGTTGCCTCTCATCACGGTGTGCATGCTTCACGAGAGCAGGAGAGACAGATGACAATGAAACGGCTCATGATTGCTGGTTGCTCCATCTTGGTTTTGAGCACCGGCGCAGCATTGGCTGGGCCCTGTGACACAGGCCGCTCCGCCAGCCTGAAGGATGCAGGCTCTGGACCGGCCAAGACGGGCGACAGCCAGACAACAGGCATGGCTGCCAATACCGGTCAACATCCGCCGACCGAATCGATGAATCAAAAGACCGGAGACGTTGCTGCGTCTTCGCAGGATGCGCAGCGGCAGATGCAAGGCGAGCCGACGGCTGCACAGCAGGCCGAAGGCGCCAAGGCTGGCAGCAAGACCGCAGACAAGGATTGCTGAGGCGTCAAGCTGAGGCGGTGACGAAGTGTCGCCGCTTCGGCCGGTCCGTCGGCATCTCGACCGAAGTCTCCATCTTTGACAAACGGCTTCGGGCAGGCAAACCGAATTCGCGAACTGTGACCGACCCTGCCTCATGCGTCGATCCGTCGCTCGCGGTTCGTTCGCCTTGTCCGAGAGAGAAATAGCTTTGCCCGAGAGGGAAGTTTCCGGTGTCAGATGCGTCGGTATGCCGTCGACATCGGATGTTCCGAGCTTGCGCTATGTTCGAGGTCAACCTAGTTTTGATGTCGGCACGAACGTCGTGCCAGCACTGCTTGGGAGAAACCCTGATGAGTTGGAAAACTCCGAAGATTGTGGAAGTGCCGGTGGGCATGGAAATCAACATGTACGCCTGCGCGGCGCGTCAATAGACGCGTCGAAACGGTCTGCCCGGCTCCGGTAACAGCTTGTTGCTGCGGGTCGGGCAAGCTGTGCGATCCCCAGGAAGTTCTCCACGACCTGCATCAAGAGCAAGGCGCGGATCCTGCCAAAGGGACAGGAATCGCCTGAGTGGCTGCTGGAAGGCGAGTCGCTCCAGATTACTTGCCCCGTCCAACCTTGCATTCAAAGCGTTCCCATGGCTCGCCGATCGTCCCAGCATCATGCTAGGGTATGTCCTCGGCCGACTCCGCCGGACTTACCGGTTCAACCCCATGACCCGCTGAATGCGAATATTTGCGCGCGCGAAGACCTTCCAGGCGGCGGTCGTGTCTCTTGCTGCGCTGCTGCCGGCCTGCGTCCATGCCGAGGGCATCGATACCGAGCATCTGTTCGGCTTCATGATCGGCACCGATGTCGGCAATGTCGGTGAACGGGAGTTTCAAAGCGAGACGACCGGGCGCTTCGGCAAGAACGGCGGCCGCTATCGGGCGGTCGGCCAGGAGTTCGAACTGGAGTTCGTGCCTGTCCGGAATTTTCGAATAGAGATCGGAAGCACGTTTGCGTCGCATCAGATCAGTGGCGTGCCGGGCCTTGACGACCAGCACCGGTTATCGTGGCAGGGCGGGTCGCTCGATCTGCGCTACCGCTTTCTCGATCGGGAAACGGCCGCATTCGGGCTTACTTTCGCGGCGGAAGCGCACGCGCATCGGGTCGATGAGACGACGGCTGAAACGGTCCGCAGTTTCGGGACGGAATTCAGGCTGGCGTTAGACCGGGAACTCGTGCCGAACCGCGTCGTCGGGGCGTTCAATCTGATCTACGAACCGGAGTGGACGCGCCTTGTCGGCAGTGGCGTGATGGAGCGGGAATCCACCGCAGGCGCAGCGCTTGGGCTAATGGCGCAGTTGCGTCCCGGTTTCCTGTTGGGCGGTGAAGCGCGTTACTTGCGGAAATACGAAGGGATCGGTTTGGAGGAACTTGCAGGGCAGGCGTTGTTTGTCGGTCCAACGGCATACTTCCAATTGTCGAAACGCTCGCGGCTGACCGCAAGCTGGAGCGTTCAGGCGTGGGGGCGTCCGGCGGGGTCAACCGCCGGCCTTGATCTCGTCAATTTCGAACGTCACCAGGCCCGGCTGGTATTTGGCGTCAACTTTTAGGCTGCTGCGCGCCCCAGTTCCGGCTTTTCACGGGTAGCGAAACTTTACGTCGCCCGTTACCGTAGCTTTTGGCGTTGTTAATTCCGGAGCAATTCAAGGGATATCAGCCATGACTCCGATAGATTTGGTCGTGACCGTCTGTGCGGTGCTCTCGCCGACCACCTGCGAGGAAACCCATCTGGTCTTTTCTTCAAATGTTTCGTTACGGCAGTGCACCATGGCGGCGCAGCCCTACATCGCGCAGTGGGTTGCCGAACATCCGAAATGGACCGCGGTGAAATGGCGTTGCGAATATCCGCGCAACAACCAAAAGGCATTCCAGGACGCGGTGTGGTCCGCGGGCTGAAGCATTGCAGCAAGAAGGCTGTGGCGGCTACTTGTTGCAGTCCTTCAAATCCTTGTCCGCGATCGAAAACACGGCGTCGGCCCTGATCTCGATGCCGCGCACAAAGCAATGTTTCGAGCCGCGATAGCCGACCTTGGCGTCATAGCGTCCCGGCTCCACCCCGGTCATACGCAGGCGCTCGTCGTGGTCGACTTCCTTGTCTTTGTCATTCAGGGTCTGGTTGGGACCCCAGTCGTTCTTTCCGGCCGGGGAAAGCTGAAACTCCGAAATGGTCGCGGTGGTCAGATTCCACAATCGGATGCCTTTTCCCTGCGCGGCCACTTCATTGGCGCTTGCTGACAACAGGGCCACCAAAGCCAGGGTCCATCGCATCGGGCAATCCTTTCATCGCGAGCGTTTAGAGCCGTCATTACTTTATCAGACGGTCTCGATTTTTTGCCTTATCGAAATTTCTCGCCCGATCAAGACCGATTGGGGCGATCAACCTGGCTGAATCGAGATCGGCACCATCGAAATCGGTATCGATGACGGTGATACCGGTCAAGTCGGCTCCACCGAGCTGGGCCCCCTTGAGAGAAGCACCGGTGAGGTCACCACCCTTCAGCGCGACAAATTCGAGATCGACACGGGACAGGTCGGCGCCGCGTGCGTTCAGCCGTTCCAGATTGGCGGATTTCAGAATCCCGCGCATCAGGCCCATTGATTGGTTGCGCATGTCCGCGCCCAAATTTGCTCCTGCGATCGAAGCTCCGACAAGACTGGCGCCGGTGAGATCAGCAGCGATGCGCGCTCCCGAGAGATCGGCGCCGTCCAGACGGGCGCGAACCATCTGCGAGGCGAACAGGTTTGCGCTCCTGAGGCTTGCGCCGGTCAGGTCCGCCTCGAGCAGCCATGCCTGGTCGAGGATTGCACGGTCGAGTTTGGCGCCGGCGAGCTTTGTCTTGTTGAGCCGTGCCGCGCGGAAATTCGCACCGGACAGGTTGAGCCCGGAGAGGTCGAGGCCGGATAATCTCTTTCCTGTGAAATCGGCGGGTGCGGCGGCGGTCGCCGCAGCGAGCGCGGCTTCGACTTCTCCGCGGGTCATTTCGGCAGAGACCATATCGGGCGACGACAGGTCCACGTGACGCATCATGTCCTGCGCCGTTGCCGTCATGGTCACAAGAGCAAGACCGAGCGCTGCAGTTCCGATCGAGCGTTTCATCTCCAACCCCGCCGATGACGTATCCTAGCACCGGCCTCAGGCACTGCCTATGCGCTTTCCCGCTCGGAGGGATCGCCATTGATGCGCCGCATGACATCCAACTTGATTGCGGCGATCTCGGCGTCTCCGCGCTCGCCGCGCCGTGTGCGGATAGGTAGCTCGGCGACAATCCGGGCCGGGCGCGGCGACAGCAGGAACAGGCGGTCGCCGAGGCGAACCGCGTCGTCCACGTCATGGGTAACCAGCAGCGTTATCATGGAACGGTTGTCCATCAACACGGCAATCTGATCGCGCATACGGGCGGCGAGGGCGGCATCGAGCGAGGCCAGCGGTTCGTCGAGAATGAGGAACGCCGGCTCGACGGCGAACGCGCGGGCGAGCGCAACGCGCCGGGCCAGACCTAGCGATAGTTCGCCGGGAAAGTGGTTGCGATGCGCGTTCAACTCCAGAATCTCGAACAGTGCTGAAAGCTTCGCTTCATCGGCCAAGGGCGCGACAAGTCGTACATTTTCTTCGACCGATCGCCAGGGCAGCAGCCGTGGCTCCTGGAACACGAAGCCGATACGCGCGCCGGCGGGACGCGAGACGCGCCCTTGAAAGTCGGGGTCGAGGCCGGCGAGAATCCTGAGCATCGTACTCTTGCCGCAGCCGGATGGACCGACGAAGACGCCGACCTCTCCGGCATCAAGCGCAAAGGAGACGCCATCGATCACGTCGTGCTGTTCGCCCGCCGCATTCTTGAACGTCTTGCTGGCGATATCGACCTCAAGCCGCACGGGGACGCCACCGGGATAGCCGGGCCTCAAATGGCTGCACCAACAAGGTTTCAATGAGGAGCACGACCGCCGCGAAGCTCAGTGAATAGGCCAGCAATAGCGGAATGTCGAACAGTTGGAACGCCACGCCAATTTCGAAACCAACACCGTTCGGACGTCCGAGTAATTCCGCAACAAGGACGATCTTCCAGACCAGGGAAAGCCCTGATCGCGCGGCGGCTGCGATATAGGGCGACAGTTGCGGCAAAATGACGTGCCGGAACTTCTTCCAGCGCGGCAGCGCAAATACTGTCGCCATTTCGTCGAGCGTCGCGTCGAGGGCGCGCGCGCCCTCGCGCAGCGTCACGACAGCGGTCGGGAGCTTGTTGATGGCGATTGCCGCAATAGCAGCGACTTCAGTCAATCCAGCCCAGATGTAGGCGAGCACGATAACCACGAGCGCCGGCAAATTGAGCAGCAGGATCAGCCAGGGGTCGCCCAGCCGATCGGCAAGCCGTACGCGGCCCATCAGGTATCCGATGGCGGCGCCCAGCGTCATCGCCAGCGTGAAGGCGAGCGCAACGCGCGCCAATGTCACGCCGAGATGGAAGAATAAGTCACCGGACCGCGCTTCCGCAATCATGGCCGTGAGCACGGTGGGGGGAGGTGGCAGCTTCGCGTCTCCGGCAAATAGCGAGGCGATCCACCAGGTTGCGAGCAGCACGGCGAATGACAGCAGGCGCGGCACCTCAGTCTCCCGGGATCGCGTGATAGAATGTTCCGGAATCGAGTTCACGCGCCGGTCCGACAAGTTCGCGGCCGCCGATGTCAGCCAGCACGCGGTAGAGAATGCGTGCGTCGGCTTCTTCGTCCACGACCGGGCGACGCGGAATTCCCTCCCGATAGCGATCACGATAGGCGCGCAACGTTGCGGCATCGGGAGCGCCGGTCAATGGCGCAATTTTCTCCCACTCCGCATCCGAGGTCGATAGGATCTCTTTCGCCGCGCGGGTCATGGCGATGAAGCGGGCAATTTTGTCCTGGTTTGCGTTCGCCCATTTCTCGTCGAAGACGTAGCCGATCATCGCGGTGCGGCCTTTGGCGCCGAGTTTTGGCAGCAGGTCCTCAATGCCGGCGATGCGGCGAAAACCCTTCGCTTCCAGTCCGGCGCAGAAATTCCAATAGTTCAAGGTCGCATCCATTTCCCCGCTGAGCGTCTTCGCAGCCAGCAGCGGTGGCGCGCCGTAAGCGATCGTCGCGTCCGACTTCAGGTCGATGCCGTCCTGCTTCAACCACGCCAGCAGCAGCAGCCAGCTCTTGTCGATCGGGCCACCCGCGACGGCGAGCTTGCGGCCCTTGAGATCGGCCAAGCTCTGGATCGGCGATGAGGCAGGCACCATCACGGCGCCGAGCGCGCTCGAATAAGGATAGAATGTCAGCTTGGCGCCAAGTCCGCGTTCGCGCGACACCCAAAGCCAGTCGGTGACCACAATGTCCGCATTCCCGGCGCGAAGCGCGATCTTGCCCGCCTCGGGGCTCGCTAGTTCGAGAACCCGGACCGAAAGGTTGGCCTTCTTGTCGAGGCCGTGGGCGCGGATCACTGCGAGTTCCCAGGCAAATGTTCCGGTCTTCTGCACCGCAACGCGTAAAGCCTCGGCGCTGCAGCACGTGCCGAGCGAGACTGAAACAATCGTAGCAAGCAGCATGCGAACAAAATGCTTCATGGTGCCTTGAACCGCTTCCTCGAACGTCTGCTTTTCAACGGATCAGTCATAGCATAGCTTGCACGTTAGCAGCTGGAGGAAGACGATGATGCTTGCCCGATCGGTACGACGTATTGTCGCCGTATTGACGATACTGCCGACCGTGGCAGTAATCGCGCACGCCCAGGATATCAACGATTACCCGACGTCTGCGCGGGTCGAATACGTCTTCGGCTGCCTGAAAGCGAATGGTGAGACGCGGCAGGCGATCGAACAATGCTCCTGTTCGATCGACGTTGTGGCTTCGCTCCTGCCTTATCAACGCTATATCACGGCCGAAACTGTGCTCAGCATGTCGCAGGTCCGGGGCGATATGGGGAGCCCGTTCCGCACCTCAGAGCAGGCGGCAAGCGCGCTCAACGATCTCAGGCGCGCGCAGGCGGAAGCGGAAGTGCGCTGTTTTTGAACGGCATACACCGCCTGATCACATCCCGGAATCGTCGATCTTCCATTCGCGCTGGAAGACGTGTCCCTCGGTATCCTTGGCCTCGGCGCGGAAATTTTTCGCGCCATTCGACACGTAGGTGAACCTGATATTGGGATCTTCCGAGATTGAAATGCCGCCTTCCATCGTCAGCACCAGGCTGTCGTCCTGCCAAAGCCGCAGTTCATTGACGAAGAATGCCGGGACATACAGGTGCGTGACCTGGTTCATCTGCAGGCCGGAATTGTTGGGATGCCCGATCATGATCTGGGCCTCGCGTGCGCCGCTGGCGGGGCCTTCACCGGCTTTTGCGAACTGCCGGTAGCGCATCTGGCCGAGCCTGCCTTTGGCTTCGTCGGCGTTCTTGGCGGCAGGCGCCGAACAGCCGCCGGACGCCTTCACATAAGTCTTGACCATGTAAAGTTTGCCGTCGCTGAGTTCGGCCACCGCATGAACATCGGTGTAATTGTTGACGCGGACGCGGGTGGATATCTCAGACACTTTGGCGTCCGGCCCAAGCTGGAATTTTGCCGCCATCGGCGCGGGGTTCTGGTCGATGACCAGCGTAATGCTCCGCACTTGCCTGATGTCACCGGGCGACAGCTTCGTTCGCAAGGTCACCGGCACGATGGCGGCATCCTCGGCGCGGGTCGGCATTTCGATGGCGATCACGTCGCTGCCATCGCTCATCGGGCGATTGTTGAAGATGTCCTGGACCAGGCCGGGCCAGGGGTCTGGCGTTGCGGCATGCGTTAGCGGTGCGCCGAACAGCAGCAAGCCAGCGACGCCAAGCAGGTGGAAAAGAGATCCGCGCATGCACCACCTTCATTGGGATGGAAGCAACGCACGCAATATAGGGCAACGCGCGCGCTATTCCCATTCAATTTCCGAAAATGCTGCGGTTGCGTTGCGGGTGTTGAAGTCGTCGAACAATTCCCATCGGGATCGCTCGGAGCCCGCTGCCGTGCCAGCCGCCGCGATCGGCTTGCCGCTTGTGACGAGCCCGCGTACGTCTGAGGCCAGCGTTTCGAGATAGCGGCGCTCGTCGGCGAGCGCGCTCGGCCATCCGCTCACAGGGCCGTGACCGGGAACCACGCGTTGCGCGGGCAGGGCGCCGAGCTCGCCGAGTGCACCCAGCCAGCCGCGGATGCTGCCGTCCAGCACGGGCGTGTGGGCCAGAAACACCAGGTCACCCGCAAATAGGGTTCCGGTTTTTTCATCAAGCACCGTGAGATCGCAATCGCTATGCGCGGCGGGCCACGCCCGCAACACGAGCTTTCGTGCGCCGAGATCCAGGTTGAGCGTGCCGCTGACGAGCAGCGTTGGTGACACGATGCGGATCTCGTCGATCAACTGGTCGCCCATGGTACGGCGAAATGCATCGAGATAGAATTGTCCGCGCGCGGCTAGCGCGCGTGGCAGGTTCGCGTGGCCGACAAAGGTCGTTCCGTCCTGCACGAAGGCGCCATTGCCGAAAACGTGATCGGGATGGCCGTGCGTATTGATGACGTACCGGATCGGTTTGCCGGTCCGGGCACGAATGGCCGCCATCAATTGTCGTCCCTCGCGCAGGCTGCCGCCCGTATCGATCACGGCGACGGCCTCTTCGCCAACGATGAAACCGACATTGGCAATCGCGCCGTCATTCTCTCGCGTCATCTGCGCGGTTTGGCCGTTGTGCACGAATACGCCATCCGCAATGGAATTGACGGGCAACTCCCGCTGTTGCGCGAACGAAGCTGTCACTGTCGCGAGCATCGCGAGCGCGGCAAGGATCAATGCGGGATGGGCCATATTTCGGCCTCTGTCGCACCACGAAGCACTATCGGCAAGTCCATGTTTCATCGCGCCTACGTTTGCGTCGCAGCACAGGCGACGAGACCCTATGGGGATTATTCCTGTTGCAGGCTCCAATTGACAAGCTTAGCATTTTGCTTGTCGGAACTTCGTTCGTCGGGGTTGCCGATACTTTTCTCGAAGTTGGCAACCATGGTGGGCCGGAAGTGCAGCAGCTTTTGATGACATATGCCGGCCAGAAGCGCTGGCTGACGATTTCGATACTCACGATCCTCGCCATGCTTGTCGGGCGCGATGTCGCGCACGCGCAGATCAAGGAGGGCGGCGATCTGTCGATCGAGCTCGTCGATCCAAAGGTGCTGCGCGTCTGCGCCGATCCGCATAACCTGCCGTTCTCCAACGACAAGGGCGAGGGATTCGAGAACAAGCTCGCCGAACTGTTCGCCGAGAAGCTGCACAAGAAGCTGGACTACATGTACTTCCCACAGGCGACCGGCTTCGTCCGGATGACGCTGGGTGCCCATCGTTGCGACGTCATCATGGGCTTCCCGCAAGGCGACGATCTGGTTCAAGGCACCAATCCCTATTACCGCACCGCCTATGCGCTGGTTGCCAAGCGAGGCAGCGGCCTCGACGAAGTGACGACGCTGGAAGACGAGCGTCTGAAGGGGAAGCATATCGGCATCGTGGCCGGTACACCGCCCGCTACGAATATGGCGGTCAACGGCCTGATGGCGAATGCCAAGCCGTATCAGCTGATGGTCGATACACGCCTGGACTCGTCAGCGGAAGCCATGATTGCCGACCTGACATCGGGCAAGATCGACGCTGGCATTCTCTGGGGGCCGATGGCTGGCTTCTATGCGAAGAAGGCGAACCCGCCGCTCCATGTCACGCCCCTCGTGAAGGAAAAGACCGGGCCGCGATTGGCGTTTCGTATCGGCATGGGCGTGCGCGGGGCCGACCAGAACTGGAAGCGGCAGCTCAACCGTCTGATCCAGGAGAACCAGCCCGCCATCAACAAGATACTGCTGGATTACGGCGTGCCCTTGCTGGACGAGAACGACCGGCCGATCGGCGCGGAGACGGCAACGAAAGCCCCATGAAGGAAACGCTCGCAGGCCTGATCCTTGCGGCATTCACATTCATTGTCTCGACATCAGCGCAGGACAAGCCTCCCGAGCCCGACGGGTATCGCATGGAGGATTACCGTGCGCCGGTACCCGCGACCCTCGCCGGCGTGCGTGTTCTGACGACCGCCGAGGCCGGCGCGATCTGGCGAGCAAAGACGGGTGTATTCATCGACGTAATGCCCCGCGCGCCGAAGCCGCCAAATCTTCCCCAAGGCACGGTCTGGCGCGATCAGCCGCGGCTCAACATTCCCGGCAGCGTGTGGCTGCCGGACACCGGCTACGGAAAGCTGGCGGCGGCGACGGAAGATTACCTGCAGCGAGGGCTCATCCGCGCGACGGCGGGCAATACTACCGCGTTGGTGGTGGTTTACTGTCAGGCCGATTGCTGGATGTCCTGGAACGCGGCAAGGCGAATCCTGGCATACGGCTATTCCAATGTAGCGTGGTATCCCGAAGGAACCGATGGCTGGGAACGGGCCGGCCTGGATCTCGCTGAGTCGCAACCGGAAGCGCGGACGGGTGAATCGCCGCGCTAGGGACTATTCTATCTCCTGCTGAATCGTTCGTCCGAGGGCGAACAGGCGCTGGTCGATCGCCGTCGGCACCTCGCAGACGAATTTGATGACGCGCTGCCGGTCCTCGAAGATGCGTGTCTGCCAAACAAGCTGATTTCCGAGATCGTCGATCTTGGCTTGATCGCGCTGGGACTCACCCTGCAGTGCCTGCAGGGAAAGAGTATCGGCGCGGATTTTATCCGCCGCCGCGCGCTGTTTGCGTGTCACGCGCTCCAGCCCGTTCAGAACCTGGGAGCGTTGGGCATTGAGGGAGTCGAACAGGCCGGCAAACAGCAGTTTCCCGCTCGTGGTCTTGTCGGCTGCACCGTTCAGATATTCCGTAATCGCTTTTTGCGCTTCCTCGAGTGGGGTACGCCTTGCCGCCAGCTTCGCGACCAGCGCACTGACCTTGTCGTCTTCTTTCCACTTGCCGGAGATGTCGTCGAGCGGCGGGCCTGCCCACACCGCAGCGAGGGAAATCTCGGGCACCTTGGCCTGCACGCATGGCCAGTCCGGATAGCGCGGATCGGCGGCGTGGCAGAATCCACCCGTCACCGTAACGGCGAGCAATGCTGCGATCGCGATCCGATGCCTCATGTCTCGCCTCCAGCCGGTCCGCGGCGGATCAGGCCACGCGATGGATCGTAGGCGTAAATCGCGCCGATCAGGAAGACCGCCGTGCAGCCGCCGACAACCGCGAGCGACGTCCAGTTCACTTGCCCATACAGCGCGAAACGTATCAGCTCCACGGCATGGGTGAACGGATTGAACTGACAAACGTAGTAGAGCATCGGGCTGCTCTCCAGGATACGCCACAGCGGATAGAGCGCTGAGGAAGCGAAGAACATCGGGAAGATGACAAAGTTCATCACGCCCGCAAAATTCTCAAGCTGCTTGATGCCGGAGGAGATCAGCATCCCCAAGGCGCCGAGCATCAGGCCGGACAGGACCAGCGCGGGCAGAACCGTGAGATAGCCGGTCGGCGGCGGCGCGATATCCCAGAACCAGGCGATCAGCAGGAAGGCATACACCTGAAGCAGCGAGACCGCGGTTCCCGCCAGAAGCTTGCAGGACAAGAGAAACCATCGCGGCAGCGGGCTCACCAGCAACGTCCGCATATTGCCCATCTCGCGGTCATAGACCATGGAGAGCGAAGACTGCATGCCGTTGAAGAGCTGGATCATCGCCATCAGGCCAGGCGCAATGTAGACCTCGTACAGGATGTAGGTTTCATATGGCGGGATGATGGAAAGGCCGAGCACCTGACGGAAGCCGGCCGCGAAGATGAACAGCCATACCAGGGGCCGCACCAGTGCGGAGATGAAGCGTTCGCGCTGATGCAGGAAGCGAAGCGCCTCGCGCCAGACAATGCCGTTCAGGCAGATGAGATATTCGGCGAGCGAGAAGCCGCTCCGGATCGGCCTCATGGTTGCTGATGTCATGACGTTGGGCCCCCGCTTTGTGCGGTGGAGCCGGTCAGCCGCATGAATGCCGTGTTGATATCGCTGCCGCCGGCGTCGGCGATGACCCGCGCCACCTTGCCCTGGGCTAGTACCCGGCCCTGATGCAGGACAACCAGATCGTCGTTCGAACCAATCTCGTCGAACAGATGCGTCGCCCACAACACGCTTATTCCCTGTTCGGTAACGAGCTGGCGGACATGATTGAGGATGTCGGCGCGGGCCTTGACGTCGAGGCCGACGGTTGCCTCGTCGAGCAGGAGCAGGCGCGGGCGGTGCAGCAGCGCGCGGGCGATTTCCAGGCGCCGCATCTGGCCGCCGGAGAGATCACGCACCTTGCTGCCGGCGCGGTCGGCAAGGCCGATGCGTGCCAGCACCTCGCGGCTACGTTCGCGGGCATCGCGCCGGCCGATGCCATGCAAGGCGGCGTGATAAAGCAGGTTCTGCGTCACCGAGAGGTCGAGATCGAGCGTGCGGGGCTGAAACACGACGCCGAGCAGCCGCAACGCTTCGCCCGGGGCATGCGCGACGTCGTGGCCGAAAATTCCGATATGCCCGCGCTGGATTCCGAACAGTCGCGTGATCAGCGAAAAGAGTGTGCTCTTGCCGGCGCCGTTCAGGCCCAGCAGCGCCGTGAAACTTGCCGGTGCGACGGTGAAGCCGATGTCGATCAGCGCCTGTCGGGTGCCATAGGAATGACTGACGCCGTCGATCGACAACGCAGGTATCTCCGCGGCTTCGGGCCGGGGAGGGACGTCCTGCGCGTTCTGACCGGCGGAAAATGCGTCAGTGGCCGTCATGGTTGTGCAATCGTGATCCCCCAGGGCAGCTCGCCGACCTGGATCGTCTTGATGACCTTTTGCGCGGCGACGTCGATCACCGAGACGTCGTTCGACACGCCATTGGTAACCATCAGATATTTCTCGTCCGGGGTGAATGCCATGTGCCACACCCGCTGCCCCACCAGCAGATATTTGATGACCTTGTGGCTGGTGGCATCGACGACCGCGACGCGATTGGCTGGGCCGAGCGCGACGAAAGCGGTCTTGCCGTCCTTGGTCATGCCGATGCCGACCGGCTGGATGGCTTCGCTTCGCAAGCCGGGAATCTCGAACGTAATCTTCTTCGTCACCTCCCGCTTGATCGGGTCGATCACTGAAATGGTGCCGCCGATCTCCGACGATACCCACACTTCGGAATTATCGCGCTTGAACTCGGCGAAGCGCGGGCGCGCATCGACGAGTACGTTGGCGACGATCTGGCGCGTCTTGGTGTCGATGAAGTGCGCCATGTTGGTGGTCTCGGAAGTATTGATCAGGATTGACCCATCCGGGCTGATGGCCATGCCCTCCGGTTCGACACCGACCTGGATTTCGCCGAGACGGGCGCGCTTCTCGACGTCGATGATGGTCACCGTATTGTCGTTTTCGTTAGCGACATAGAGGATCTTGCCGTCAGCATCGAGGGCGAACAGTTCGGGGTCCGGGCCGGAGGGCAGGGTATCGACCACTTCCTGCTTGGCAACGTCGATGACCTGAATGCTGTCGTCGTCGCCGACGGCCACGAACACAAACTTTCCATCCCTCGTGAACTCGATGCCGCGCGGCCGCTGGCCGACCTTGATGGTTTTGGTCACTGTCCAACTGTTCGTATCGATTACCGATACGGTGTTGCTCTTCTCGTTGGACACATAGGCGATGAAGGCCGAGGCAGGGCTCACCGCCGCGAGCCAGGCAGCCAATCCGGAAAGCAGGCAACACCGCCACATATGCAATTTCTCCTCCTTCATTGCAGCTTGCACTTGGTTTCCGGCCGATCGGCGCCAAGCGTGTCGAGCTCCGAAACCTGATGCAGGAATCCCTCCTGCGGCGAAACCGAGACCACCATGCGTCCATCGACCAGCAGGATCGGTTGACGAAGCTGCAGGTTCCAGTCCCGCAGCGTCAGCCGCCGGCCCTTGAACGCCGCGATGGAAAAGTCGGGCCCTTTCAGGAACTCCGATACCGCTTTTGGGTCACCAGACTTCGTGCGGGACGCCGCTTCGCCGATCATACGCGCGGCCGTCCAGGCTTGCATGTCCAGTGCGGTCATGTGTCGCGAATTCAATTTTGTAAACCGGTTCTGGATCTGGATCGCGCCCCACTGATCCTGTGCGGCATGCCAACTCGTTGGAATCAACCCCGCCGAGCCGGCAACTGGCCGCGGGTCCCAGGTGCGGTAGGGCAGGTAGGACGCGAACACCTCGCTTTCGTCAGCCGCGACGAGGACGTCATAGGCCGGCGCCTGCTGGGTGAATACCGGTATTTGCCGCTGGATCAAGGTGACCCCGCTGTCGGTGCGACGGGCGCCGCCGGTATCCTCAAAAGTTCGCTCCTGAACGATCTTGGCGCCGAAGCGCGTCGCTGCGCGACGCAATGCGTCGGCGTACAGTTTGTCCTGGTCATGCGAGCCGACGACGAACAGCCAGCGCTTCCATTGCTTCCACACCAGATACTGGGCGAGCGCATCCGCAAGCATCGAGCGCGTCGGCGCGACATGGATCACGTTGGCGCGACAATCCTGTTCACGCAACCGGTCGTCGATCGCGCCGGCATTCAACAGCAGCGTTCCGCGATCGCGAAGCGTGTTCGCCGCCTTCAATAAATCGTCCGCCGGAAGGTCGGCAATGATAAAACCTGTGCGCTCGGCAAGCGCTGCCGCGGCCTTCGCGACGTCCTCATTGTCCTTGAGCCGGACTGCCTCCAGCGTGAAGTGCTGATTGAGGAACTTGCCCGTGGTGTTGTTGTCTTCGATGGCAAGGCGTGCGCCGGCAAGGCCGTCATTCTCGGCCGGCAGTTCGACGAGCGACAATTTCGGCTTGACGCCGGTACGGCCGAGGTAGCCGATGCCGATCTCGATGGGGTCGGCCGCGAGCACGGGGGTGGCCGCGATGCAAAAACCGATCGCAGCGACCAACCATCGGATCATGGCTCCTCCCTGACAGGCCTTTTTCACGCTGCCGCGTGAAAGGCCCTAGGCTTGAACCATGACCGAATTGTCTTGGCTTGCAACCCAATTCTCCGTTGGGGCGGCATCACGCCGCTTCAGCCCTTCAGGCGCTCGGCGTGCCAGCGCAGATGATCGGACATGAACGTGGAGATGAAGTAGTAGCTGTGGTCATAGCCGGGTTGCCGGCGCAAGGTGAGGGGGATTTTGGCTTTCTCGCAGGCGCTTTGCAGCAGCTCCGGGCGGAGCTGTTCCGTCAGAAACTGATCGGCATCGCCGTAGTCGACCAAGAGATCGGACACTCTGGCGCCATCCTCGATCAACGCAACCGCATCATGCTTGCGCCATGCCTGCCGGTCGTTGCCAAGGTAGCCGCCGAGCGCCTTGATGCCCCATGGCGCCTGCGAGGGAGCGACGATCGGCGAAAACGCGCTTGCAGCGCGATAGCGGTCGGGATGGCGCAGCGCGACCGTCAGTGCACCGTGGCCGCCCATGGAGTGGCCGAGAATGGATTGCCGATTGGGATCGACGGGAAAATTTTCGGCGACCAGTTTCGGCAGTTCTTCCGTAACATAACTCCACATCCGGTAATTGCGGGCGAATGGCTCCTGCGTCGCATCGACATAGAAGCCGGCGCCAAGTCCGAAATCATAGGCATTGGCGGGATCGCCGGGCACGCCTTCGCCGCGCGGGCTGGTGTCGGGCGCAGCGAAGATCAATCCAAGCGCGGCGCAGGCGCTGCGGAATTCGCCCTTTTCCGTCACGTTGGCGTGGGTGCAGGTCAGGCCGGAGAGATACCAGGCCACCGGCAGCCTGGCGCCGCCGGCGTGCGGAGGGACATAGACCGAGAAGGTCATGTCGGTCCCGGTTTCGCGGCTGGAGTGCTTGTAAACGCCCTGCACACCGTTGTGCGATTTGTTGAGCGAAACGGTTTGCATCTTCATGAATTGACCACTCCAGCGCCGCGCCACGTCATCTCAAGCCACGCGGTTCTCGATTGCTAACCGCACCAGTTCGGCAGATGTACGCACGCCGAGCTTCTGGCGCATGATCGAGGATGTATTGGCGACCGTCTTGTAGGAGGAATGGACCAACCAAGCAATTTCGGACAGACTTTTTCCGGCACTGAGCAGGCGCAATATTTCCATCTCGCGCGAAGTCAGTTTTGAAAGCGGGCTCTGGGCGAACGAGGGTCTCGCGAATGCAATACTTCGCGCCATCGCCGGCGGCAGATAAACTCCTCCCTTTGCAACTTCACGGATGGCCTCAACCAGGTCCTGGGGATCCCCGGTTTTGGAAACATAACCCTTGGCGCCGACTTGGATGGCGCGCGCGGCGAATACCGGATCATCGTTCATGCTGAACATGATGATACGTACCGACGCATCGCGCCCGAGGAGGCGTCGCGCCAGTTCAAACCCGGACACCGTCGGCAGGTTGATATCGAGCACGCAGATATCAGGATGACGTTCGCCGAACACGCGCTCGCCACTCTCCGCGTCGGAGGCCTCCAATATGTCGATCTCGGGGTCGTCCGCGAACAGGGCACGGCACCCCGAAGCAACGATACGATGGTCATCAACGATCAGAACGCGCATTGGCATTGGTCCCGAATACCCGCGTCGATCCCGTTGCTGCACCACATCAGGTGAGACGCGGCACCGATGTCGGAGCGATACTTGCCGTCGATGGTCATGCAACCCGAGCGATGTTGCTGTACGCTTCGATTAGATAGACGCCTATTTTATCTGTCAACGCTCCCCTGGATGCGGAACCGAAGACGACTTCGCTCCCAGACAAAGGCGATTTCACTCCTGGACAAAGGCCATGTGGCAAAAATTTTCGTTGCGAGACCGGATCAACTTGCTGCTCGCGCTCGTCCTCGCGCTCGGCTTAGCCGTCAATATTACGCGACTTGTGCTCGAGGCCGGGCCCCGCGTCCAGGCCGAAGATCAAAGCGTCATACGGCTGGCGCGTGAATTTATCGACACGATCGTTGCGGGACTGAAGGAGGCGCCGGACGCAGACGTGCGGCTGAACCAGATTGTTCACGACCTCAACCGGCTTCGCCACGTCAGTATCACGCGGCAGGGTGAAGCGGTCGAGAGATCCGGGGCAGCGGCCAACCCGGACGACAATGCCGATGCACGCTCGCCGCCGGCATGGTTTGTCACGCTTGTTCACCCCGAAAAGACCACGGTGAACGTGCCGATTTCGATCCAGGGAAAGCCGGGATCGCTCCTGATCACATCGCATCCGAACGACGAGGTGGCCGAGATCTGGGATGGAATTATCACCCAACTCCAGATCGGCACGGTGATTGCCATCGTTCTTTTCCTCATTACGACCAGGGTCGTCAGCCGGGCGCTTGCGCCAATCCAGACGCTTTCGGAAGCAATGACGAAAATCGAAGCCGGTAGCTACGACACGCGCGTGAAACCGGATGGCCCACCAGAACTCGTTGTCATTTGCGACAAGTTGAATCACCTTGCGGCCACTCTGGGCAACGCCGTTGACGACAAGAGGCGTCTGGCCGAGCGCGTCGTCTCGCTGCAGGATGTCGAACGCAAGGAAATTGCACGCGAGCTGCACGATGAGTTTGGGCCCTATCTCTTTGCTTTGCGAGCGCACGCCAGTGCGTTGACGCGGATCGCAGATGCAAGGGATCCGAACGTGGAGGCCACGCGAAAGCACGGCAACGCCATACTGGAACAGGTGAATGCCTTGCAGCAATCCAATCGGCGGGTTCTTGAAAAGCTGCGGCCGGTGGGGCTGACGGAGCTTGGTCTTCGCGAAGCGCTTGGCGCGCTCCTGCGTCTATGGGGGGAGTCGCATCCCGAAATCGCTATCGAAACGGCAATCTCGCAGTCGCTGGGCGACGCAGGCGAGACGGCCGATTTGACGATCTACCGCACCATTCAGGAAGCACTGACCAACGTCTTTCGTCATGCGGGCGCCACCTCTGTCAACGTAACCGTTGAGCCCATTGAGCTGTCGTCGGGATTGACCGGACGAGGCGGCGCTTTGGTGCGGGTCCGCGACAATGGCGGCGGATTGAGGCCGGATCACAAGCTTGGTCTTGGGCTCACGGGAATGCGGGAGCGCATTCTGGCGCTGGGGGGCTCGCTCACGATTGCTTCCGGAGACAGCGGCGTAACCGTGGAGGCGGTGGTTCCGAGGGACGCGCGTTACTGATTCGGGAATTTTTCCCGCCGTGGTCGGGACGTTTTGAATGGTGCGAGATCCGATTGGCGTCCTAAGATCATCCGCAACCAACCGGCGGGGACCAATGCGGCCGGTATGGAATGGGGATGAAACAGAATGGGCGCTCGATTCCTGTATATTGGGACACTATCGCTATGTCTCGTTCCCGGGATCGAACGTGCCGAGGCCCAAACCGCGTCCAGAGATAGCGAAGTCTTGCCCGCCATCGAGGTCACTGCCCCAACGACATCAGCCAGACCAGCGGCCCGACCAGCCCGCGGCAGTACCGCACCTCGAGCCACCCGAAATGTGCGTAGGGTCTATGTCTATCCGACCGCGCCTACGCCGGTCGCCGGTACGGGAATTGATGTCGACAAGGTGCCGGCAGCGATCAATGCCGTTGGTGCCGCGCAGATTGCGCGAACCGACTCGCTGAACATTACCGACGCCCTGCAGCAACACGTGCCGGGCCTCATCGTCAGCGACACTACCGGAAATCCATTTATGCCGGGCATACAGTTTCGAGGTTTTGATTCGTCTCCGGTCGCCGGTACTCCTCAGGGATTGGCGGTTTACCAGAACGGCATGCGCATCAACGAAGCGTTCGGCGACACTGTTAATTGGGACTTGATCCCGACCGCTGCGATCAGATCGGTCACCGTCGTAACCAACAATCCCGCGTTCGGTCTCAATGCGCTGGGCGGAGCTGTCAACGTACTGATGAAGGACGGCTTCAACTATAAGGGTGCCGAAATCAACACGATGGGGGGCTCGTTCGGGCGCATCCAGAGTTCGGCGCAGTATGGCCAGCAGTTCGGCAATTGGTCGGTCTACGGTGCGCTCGAAGGCGTGCGTGACAACGGATACCGCAATTTTTCGGAATCAGCTATTCGGCGTTTCTATGGCGATGTCGGCTACCGGACCGATAGCAGCGAATTTCACCTCAATGTAGGCGTTGCCAAAAACAATTTCGGCGCATCGGCGGCGGTGCCGGTCGAACTGCTGCAGAACTATTGGGGCGCGACCTATACAACACCGCAGACCACCGACAATCGTGTTGCCTACGCCAATCTGACCGGAAAGGTCGAGGTGACGCCGACCTGGACGATCGACGGTTCTGTGCGCGTCCGCACGTTCCGTCAGAAGACTGTGGACGGAAACCCGACCGAGACGGAGCGATGTGCCGCCGATCCGGGGCTGCTTTGCTTCAACGACGATGACGTGCCGGCAAACGGTCTCAACGGAGTCCAGCTTGCAAATCCTTTCCCCGCGGACGCGGTGCTGGGACAGATCGATCGGACAACGACCCGTTCGACGACGACAGGGGCTACCCTGCAGGCAACCAACACCGACCAGTTATTCGGACACAACAACCAATTCATGGTCGGCACCAGTTTCGACTCCGGCGTCACCCGCTTCGGAGCCAGCGCGGAACTGGGCACGATCGGCTCAAATTACGTCGTCAATGGCAGCGGGATATTTCTCGGACGGTCCGGCGAACCGATTTCGATCGGACCTGTCTCGCTTCGAGCCACTAACCAGTACACCGGCATCTATGCGCTCGACACGTTCGACGTGACGGACAGGTTCTCAATCGCGGGCGGTGGCCGGTTCAACTATGCCAGCATCGTGCTTCAAGATCAGATCGGCACCGACCTCAACGGCAACCACACGTTCAGCCGCTTTAACCCAATGATCGGCGGCACCTACAAAATTACGCCTGAAGTGACGGCCTATGCCGGGTATTCTGAAGCCAATCGGGCGCCGACCCCGCTGGAACTCGCATGCTCCGACCCTGCGCGCCCCTGTATCGTCGCGGCATTCCTGATCGCGGATCCGCCGCTGAAGCAGGTCATATCCCGTACCGTTGAGGCCGGATTCCGCGGCACCAAGGAGCTGAATATCGGAACGCTCGGATGGAAGATCGGCGCGTTCCGCGCGACCAATGCCGATGACATCCTGGCGATTCCCAGTCCGGAGGTGCAGGGCTTTGGCTATTTCCAGAACGTGGGCAGGACGCGGCGCCAGGGTATCGAGGCCCAGGTCAATCTGACGTCGAAGACGCTGCAACTACACGCCAGCTATGCCCTCGTCGATGCGCGCTTCCTCGACGCCCTACAACTTGACTCCCGCAGCCCGTTCGCCGTCGACGGCATTATCCAAGTCGTGCCGGGAAACCGGATTCCGGCCATCCCTCGCAACCGGGTCAAATTCGGCATCGATTATTCTGTCACCGATGCCTTCAAGGTCGGCGGCGACGCTTTGTTCGTCGCCAGCCAGTATTTTGCCGGCGATGAATCCAACCAGGCGGCGAGGTTGCCCGGGTATTCGGTTTTCAACCTGCACGCCTCGTATCAGATCAACAAGACGTATCAGCTCTACGGCCGCGTCGATAATATCTTCGACAATCGCTATGCGACGTACGGGACGTTCTTCGAGACCGGGGACATACCGAATTTCGCCAATGGCGGCGCGGCTTTCACCGACCCTCGCACGGTCAGCCCGGCGCGGCCGCGCGCCTTTTACGCGGGCCTGAAGGCAACTTGGTAGTGTCGTGGGGCAATCATCGCGGCAGACACGGCGGGAGGATACGAAGCGATTCGTCGCGACTAAAGATCCGCGGCAGCGCGTCAGCTTACCGTGCGGCTTTGACGCTCTTTTCAGGAAACGTCCGGCGCCGGATCGGCGCAGTGCGCCTTGTGGATGGCGGAGGGAACGAACCCGAAATGCTTCCGGAACACGCGGCTGAAGTGCGACGAACTGGAAAAGCCCCACGAAAATGCGACGTCCGTGATCGTCTTTCCGTTCTGGGTCTCCAGCTCCTGCCGGCAGTGCAGCAGCCTCGCCCGCCAGATATAATCGCTGACGGTCATGCCCTTGTCGCTGAACAGCATGTGCAGATAGCGCTTGGTGCAGCCCAATGCCGCCGAGATCTGGTCGATGCAAAGCTCCGGGTCTCGCAAATGCTCGCGGATGAACGCCTGGGCCCGGATGTACATCGCTTCGGGACCGACGCGATCGAACATCGTGTCGGCCTCGCGCAGCGGCAACAGCAAGAGATCGATCAGCGAATCAGCGACGCCGATGGCGTTGTAGGGCGACAGTCTGTTCGCTTCGTCAAACGCGGTGTGCACGAAGTCGTAGGCGATGCGGCCGGTGCCGTTACGCGCGGAGAGCTTGCACGGCAACATCTTCGCCGTGCGGAAGCCGCGCTCGTGAAGCAGTGCCTTTGGAACGATCACGACCTCGTGCCGGGTCAACGAGGGGCTGACGATCGTGTGCGGACAGGAGACGTCATAAGCGAGGCAATCGCCGGGCATGATGTCGATGCGACGGCCGCCCTGTTCGAAATGCGAGATGCCGTAGGTCTGGAACAGTATCTTGACGTAGGGGTGTTCGCTCAGTTTCGTGCCTGAGACCGTGTGCGCGATGCGATGCTGGCTCGCCTCGATCTGACACAGTTTCAGCTGCGAGACGGTTGTGTAGTTTATCCGCCCCTCGAGCGAAGAGCCTTCCAGCGGATCGACATCGAATTGGCCGCAGAGATCGGTCAGGGCATCTGACCAAGTTTGGAGCTGCTTCTTTGGCGCCAACCCTGACGTGCTGAGTGAGCGGACTGGATCGGACATGGCCCAAGCACCGATTCGAGAACAGGCCGCGACCTCGGCAAAAGCTTCGGTCACAGGACGCTACATTTGACTCAACTTAAGGCAGTCCTAGGAAAGTCGCGCAGATTCTTCCCAATATCCCTTTGACAATCCTCCAACTTAGTTTCGGCTGCGTCAAGGGGAACCTCGACCCCGGGAAGCGGTGGTATTTGTGGGAACAAGCCCACGATTGATGCTTCGCAGCATAAGATGAGGCTCCCGACGGCTCAAAATTAAAAAGTTCATTGTGTTTCGCTTTTGAGCAAACGCGGTTCGCTCTTGGGCAAGTTTCCCGTTTCCGAACGGGATAAGAACAGGGACGAAGAGTGGATAATGGGCCGTCTCGGCGGAACCCCAAAACTCTTAATCTGGGAGGAGACCACGATGCGCAAGGTGCTATCGGCTACCTGTCTCGGCGTCATGGCGGCATTCGCCGTGGGCGTCGCGTATGCCAACGATGAACTGATCAAGATGTCGCAGAACCCAAAGGACTGGGTGCAGCCGGCCGGCGACTACGCCAATACACGCTACTCGAAGCTTAACCAGATCAACGCATCCAATGCGGGCAAGCTCCAGGTCGCCTGGACCTTCTCGACCGGCGTGCTGCGCGGCCATGAAGGCGGGCCGCTCGTCATCGGCAACATGATGTACGTCCATACGCCGTTCCCGAACAAGGTCTATGCTCTTGACCTTTCGCAGGAGAACAAGATCGTCTGGAAGTACGAGCCGAAGCAGGATCCGAACGTCATTCCAGTGATGTGCTGCGACACGGTCAATCGCGGCGTGGCCTATGGCGACGGCAAGATCTTCCTGCATCAGGCAGACACCACGCTGGTTGCCCTCGATGCCAAGACCGGCAAGGTCGAGTGGAGCGTCAAGAACGGCGATCCCGGCAAGGGCGCCACGGGCACCTCCGCGCCACTGGTCGTCAAGGACAAGGTTCTGATTGGAATTTCCGGCGGCGAGTTCGGCGTTCAGTGTCACGTCACCGCCTACGACCTCAAGTCAGGCAAGCAGGTCTGGCGCGCCTTCTCCGAAGGGCCGGACGATCAGCTCCTGGTCGATCCCGTGAAGACCACCGATCTCGGAAAGCCGATCGGCAAGGATTCGAGCATCAAGACCTGGCAAGGCGACCAGTGGAAGATCGGTGGCGGCTGCACATGGGGCTGGCTGTCCTATGACCCCGGCCTGAACCTCGTTTACTACGGCTCGGGAAATCCCTCGACCTGGAATCCAAAGCAGCGTCCGGGCGACAACAAGTGGTCGATGACAATCTTCGCGCGCAATGCCGACACCGGGATGGCCAAGTGGGTCTACCAGATGACGCCCCACGACGAATGGGACTATGACGGCGTCAACGAAATGATCCTCAGCGATCAGCAGATCGGCGGCACGGAACGCAAGCTTCTGACCCATTTCGACCGCAACGGGCTCGCCTATACGATGGACCGTGACACCGGTGAATTGCTGGTGGCCGAGAAGTATGACCCGAAGGTCAACTGGACCACCGGCGTCGACATGAACAAGAGTTCGCCGACCTACGGGCGTCCGAAGGTGGTCGATCAGTATTCAACCGAAAAGGGCGGCGAGGACAAGAACACCAAGGGTATCTGCCCGGCCGCGCTCGGCACCAAGGACCAGCAGCCGGCAGCCTACTCGCCGGATACGCAACTGTTCTACGTGCCGACCAACCACGTCTGCATGGACTATGAGCCGTTCAAGGTGAGCTACACTGCAGGCCAGCCCTATGTCGGGGCGACGCTCTCGATGTATCCTCCTCAGGGCGAAAGCCACATGGGCAACTTCATCGCCTGGGACAACAAGACCGGCAAGATCGTGTGGTCGAACAAGGAGCCGTTCTCGGTGTGGTCAGGTGCGCTCGCTACCGCCGGCGGCGTGGTGTTCTACGGAACGCTCGAAGGTTACCTCAAGGCGGTCGATGCCAAGACAGGTAAGGAACTCTACAAGTTCAAGACCCCGTCCGGTATCATCGGTAACGTCAACACCTATGAGCAGGGCGGCAGGCAGTATGTGGCCGTGCTGTCCGGTGTCGGTGGCTGGGCGGGTATCGGCCTTGCCGCAGGCCTGACCGAGCCAACTGAAGGCCTCGGCGCAGTCGGTGGCTACGCCGCGCTGAGCAACTACACCGCGCTAGGCGGCACGCTCACCGTGTTCGCGCTGCCGCAGTAAAGCAGGACCGCCTCGTCCGGCGCGTGGCTCGTTCCACGCGCCGGTTGATCTAGACCGAACTCGAGGATGAGCTCTTGCGTATTATCTGGTTGATTACCGCCACTCTCGTGCTTGTGGCGACGGGATTGGTTGCCCACGCTGCGGACGATCCCAAGGCCGTCAAGTCGGAGGATGGCAAATATCTCGACAAGGAAGGTAACCCGACCTTCAACGTCGCGGCCGACGGGACGGTCGATTGGTACACTTATTCCGGCTTCCGTCGCTATCACTCGGAATGCCACGTCTGTCATGGCCCTGATGGGATGGGGTCGACCTACGCGCCGGCATTGAAGGATTCGCTGAAGACCATGAGCTACGGCGATTTCCTCGAAGTTGTCGCCAGTGGTCGCAAGAACGTCAATACCGCGCAGGAGAGCGTCATGCCGGCGTTCGGCGACAATCCGAATGTCGCTTGCTACATGGACGACCTCTACGTCTATCTGCGCGCCCGCGCGCATGACGCGGTCGGCCGTGTGCGACCTCCCAAGCGTGAGGACAAACCCGACGCCTACACTAAGGCGGAAACAGCCTGCATGGGGAACAAATGATCATGCCGAACATTCGCGGCGTACGTTTCGGTACCCCGATGCAGCGGCTTGTAGAGAAAATGTGGAGCCTGCAATGAAGACCCGCGCTGCTGTCGCGTTCGAGGCCAAGAAGCCTCTTGAAATCATCGAGGTTGATCTCGACGGCCCAAAAGCTGGCGAGGTCCTCGTCGAGATAAAGGCGACCGGAATCTGTCACACCGATGCTTACACGCTCGATGGCTTTGACAGCGAAGGAATCTTTCCGTCGATTCTCGGTCATGAGGGCGCAGGCATCGTCCGCGAGGTCGGTCCGGGCGTGACGTCGGTCAAGGCCGGCGATCACGTGATTCCGCTCTACACGCCGGAATGCCGCCAGTGCAAAAGCTGCCTCAGCGGCAAGACCAATCTTTGTACCGCCATCCGCGCCACCCAGGGCAAGGGGTTGATGCCGGACGGCACCTCGCGCTTCAGCTATCAGGGCAAGCCGATCTACCATTATATGGGCTGCTCGACCTTCTCGAACTTTACCGTGCTGCCGGAGATCGCGGTGGCAAAGATTCGCGAGGACGCGCCCTTCGACAAGAGCTGCTACATCGGTTGCGGGGTGACGACGGGCGTTGGCGCCGTGGTCAATACCGCCAAGGTGACGCCAGGCGCCAACGTCGTCGTATTTGGCCTCGGCGGCATCGGGCTCAACGTCATTCAGGGCGCGAAGATGGTGGGCGCCGACAAGATCGTCGGCGTTGACATCAACGATTCCAAGGAAGACTGGGGTCGCCGTTTCGGCATGACGCATTTCGTCAACCCGACCAAGGTCAGCGACATCGTCCAGCATCTGGTCGGGCTCACCGATGGCGGCGCCGACTACACCTTCGACTGCACCGGCAATACCACCGTCATGCGGCAGGCCCTCGAAGCCTGCCACCGCGGTTGGGGCGTCTCGGTCGTTATCGGAGTCGCGGAGTCCGGCAAGGAAATCGCCACCCGGCCGTTCCAACTCGTGACCGGCCGCGTCTGGAAGGGAACGGCCTTTGGCGGCGCGCGCGGCCGCACGGATGTGCCGAAAATCGTCGACTGGTACATGAACGGAAAGATCGAAATCGATCCGATGATCACGCACGTCCTCAAGCTGGAGGAGATCAACCAGGGATTCGATCTCATGCATCAGGGCAAGTCGATCCGTTCGGTTGTCGTGTTCTGATTTAAAGACTTCAAACACAAGGAGGACAGGCCCATGACTGCTCATATCCATCCATCGGTTGATAGCGGCGTGAAAAAGGGGTCGGGCAGTTTCGCCGGCGGCACCCTTGTCTGCAAATGCCAGGACAAGCCGGTCAAGGTCGCCATCAAGGGCGATGTGGCCCACAACCACGCCTGCGGCTGCACCAAATGCTGGAAGCCCGAGGGCGCGATCTTCTCCGTCGTCGCCGTCGTCCCACGCGACAATGTGAAGGTGGCCGAGAACGGCGACAAGCTGCAGATCGTCGACGCGTCGGCGACGATCCAGCGCTATGCCTGCAAGGCCTGCGGCACGCATATGTACGGGCGGATCGAGAACACGGGGCATCCATTCTTCGGCCTCGACTTCATCCATCCCGAACTGTTCCAGGAAGCTGGATCGGCAGCCCCGGGGTTTGCCGCGTTCGTGTCGTCCGTTCTGGAGTCCGGCGTCCAGCCGGCCGAGATGGATGGAATCAGGGCCCGGCTGAAGGAACTCGGGCTCGAACCCTATGATTGCCTGTCACCGCCCTTGATGGATGCAATCTCGAGCCATGTGGCAAAGGCCAAGGCCAAGGCGGCTTGAGGGCAGCTTGAAGCAGGCGCCAGCCTGATCCTCGCGACACCGAACTCGCGCTGATGGCCGCCGCCATCAGCGGAGCCGGGTGCCGCCGCAGGGGCGTGCAACTCCTTCGTTGATGCCGGCGGGTGAATGCCTGCCCGGCCAACAAGGTCGTGCAGCCATCCCGGCGACGCGGCTCTCTGGCGCGACCATCCCGCGCACAATTCTCAGACATCGCCCCCTGAGTTCCTTGCTCAGTCGCTATGCCGTCCATGGCAGGTTGCGGCGTGTGCGGTCGGCTGCACTTGACCGATGGTCTGATTTTGCATGCTGCGCCGCGATGGATTTGCCGTGGCAGCCGCAAATGTTGATGGCGGGCTTCTTCCGAAGGTGTTGACCCATCGCGCGGTTCCCTTCTATGGACGATGCTGCCCTGACCGCACAGACGTGACCTCGCAAGGATTCCCCACGATGCCGATCGCCACAGACGCCGTATTCATTCTGCCTGACGATTTCGCCGGCGCCGCGCTGATGGGGCGGATCTGGCGCCCCGATCTTGCCGGCCCGTCGGTGGTCGCGATCCGCCAGGACGGCGTGTTCGACATCACCGAGGATTTTCCCACCGCCAGCCAGCTTGCCGCCGCTGCCGATCCGGCCGGGGCGCTGCGCGCTGCGCGCGGCGCGCGGGTAGGGACGCTGCAGGATCTGTTGAACAACACGCCGCCCGACACCCGCGATCCGACCAGGCCATGGCTGCTTGCCCCGATCGATCTGCAGGTGATCAAGGCTGCTGGCGTCACGTTCGCCGTATCGATGCTGGAACGGGTGATCGAGGAGCGGGCACGCGGCAATCCGGATTCGGCGCAAGCCATCCGGGCCGAGGTGACGCGGATCGTCGGCACCGATCTGTCGCGGTTGAAGCCGGGCTCGGCGGAAGCGCAGCACGTGAAGGACGTGCTGGTTTCCCAAAATGCCTGGAGTCAGTATCTCGAAGTCGGCATCGGGCCGGATGCGGAGGTGTTTACCAAGGCGCCCGTCCTGTCGGCGGTCGGCACATGCGTGGATGCAGGCCTGCATCCGAAATCGACCTGGAATAATCCGGAGCCCGAGGTGGTGCTGGTGGTGACGAGCGACGGCCGTATCGTCGGCGCCACGCTTGGCAATGATGTCAATTTGCGCGACTTCGAGGGACGCTCGGCGCTGCTTTTGTCCAAGGCCAAGGACAACAACGCGTCCTGCGCCATCGGGCCGTTCGTGCGCTTCTTCGACGCGGGCTTCTCGCTCGACGACGTCAGGAAGATGGAAATCTCGCTGGAAGTGAAGGGGCCGGAAGGCTTCGTTCTGCATGGCGCTTCCTCGCTAACCCAGATCAGTCGCGATCCGACCGACATCGTCGGGCAGACGATCAACGAGAACCATCAATATCCCGACGGTTTCGTGTTGTTCCTCGGCACGATGTTCGCGCCGATCCAGGACCGTGCCGCGAAGGGGCAGGGGTTCACCCATGTAGAAGGCGATCTGGTGACGGTCGCCACGCCGAAGCTCGGCCGGCTGACCAACCGGATGCGCCACAGCGGCGATTGCGAACCCTGGAAATTCGGCCTGACCGAGCTCTTCGCCGCGTTGATGCGCCGCAAAGGTGCCAGCCGAAGCGGCAATTAGCCTCAAGCCACGACAACCGGAAGGCACTTCCGCAATGGCGAAAATCAGGGTTGGTCTGGCCGGCTGCGGCTTCGTGTCCGAGCTGCACATGCATGCCTACCGGCGCGTTTACGGCGTGGATGTCGAAGTCAGGGCCGTTGCGGCCAGGGGCGATCATGTCGTCGAGTTTGCCCGTCGCCACCATATCCCGACGGCGTATCGCAGCTTGCGCGACTTGATCGCCGACGCTGATATCGATGTCATCGACATCTGCACGCCACCCAATTTGCACGCCTCAATGATCGTTGATGCGATGCAGGCCGGTAAGCACGTGATCTGCGAAAAGCCGTTCGCCGGCTATTTCGGCCGCGAAGGCGACAAGCTTCCGATCGGCAAGCATGTGTCGAAAGCGCTGATGTACGAGCGCGTGCTGGAACAGATGGAAGCCACCCGCGCGGCGATCGACAAGACCGGCCGGCTCTTCATGTATGCCGAGGACTGGATCTACGCGCCGGCGGTGACCAAAACCGTGGAGATCCTCAAGGCCACGAAAGACAAAATCCTGTTCATGAAGGGGGAGGAGAGTCACTCCGGCTCGCATGCTGCGCACGCCGCGCAATGGGCGATGACTGGCGGCGGCTCGCTGATCCGGATGGGGTGCCATCCGCTCTCGGCGATACTCTATCTCAAGCAGGTCGAGGCGAAGGCGCGTGGCGAGGCGATCAGCGTCGCAAGCGTGACGTGCGACGTCGGCAACGTCACGGCATGCCTGCGCCCGGACGAACGGACCGTGCTCAAAGCCAATCCCGTCGATGTCGAGGATTGGGGCGTGCTCACGGCCACCTTTTCCGATGGCACCAAGGCCACGGTTTTTTCCGGCGACATGATCCTCGGCGGCGTCCGCAACCTGATCGAAACCTATACCAGCAGCGGCTCGCTGTTCGCCAACATCACGCCGAATACGCACATGATGAGCTATCAGACCAGCGAGGAGAAGCTCGCAGGCGTCTACATCACCGAAAAGGTCGATCGGAAGACCGGCTGGCAATATGTCTGCATCGAGGAGGAATGGACGCGCGGCTACGTGCAGGAAATCCAGGATTTCATGGAGTGCGTCGCGACCGGCCGGCAGCCGCTCTCGGATCTGGCGCTGGCCTTTGAGACCATCAAGGTCAACTATGCCGGCTATTGGGCCGCCGAAGAAGGCCGTCGCGTTACGCTGTGAGTTGATCTCCCTCGCCCCGCTCTCGCGGGGTGAGGGGCAATTCCGCAAATTCGAACGATGTGAATGCGCGGAGAGTCCTCGTCACTCCCGCGTCAGGCGGCGTACACCGACGATTTCGGCAGCGGGAAGACCGGGTCCTGCGTCCTTATATTGGTCGGCCAAACCACCGAGATATGCTCGCCGGCATTCTGCATCACGACCGGGGTCGAGCGCTCGTTCTGACCTGAGAGCGGCGTGCCGGGCCGATAGAATTTGACGCCGTAGCCCTGGATGGTGCCGCCTGGCGGGATGTCCACGTCGAGCGCCGCCTTGCGAATGGCCTCGGGATCGAAGCCGCCGTATTTCTCTTTTGCCACGGGTAGCACGCTGTTGAGCAGGACCCAGGTCTGGTTGAATCCCATCGAACAGTGCGGCGGAACGTCGGTCGCGCTGGTTTTCTCCTTGTAGCGCGCGACCATGATCTTGGTGAGGTCGCCGATCCCGGGCGCGAGTTTCGAAGCATCGAGCAATTGAGCGGGCACCGGATCGATATTGCAGAAATTGTCGATGTCCGCGGCGAACGTCGCCCGCAGCTTGTCGAGCTGGCTATAGCCGGCGCCGGCGCCGAACAGCATCTTGAACTTGAGGCCGTTCTCGCGTGCCTGGCGCAGGAACAGGGTGATATCAGGGTTGTATCCCGCGTGCGAAATGACATCTGGCCGGGCACGCTTGAGCTTTGTCACCAGCACCGAGAGGTCGGGTGCGGACGCTGAATAGCCTTCCCTGAGCACGACCTGAAGGCCGGCCTCCTTGGAATATGCCTCGTCGGCAGCGGCAACGCCGACCCCATAGGGGCCGTCCTCGTGGATCAGCGCGACCTTGACGTCCTTGGGCTCCATGCCGAGCTTGGCCTTGGCGTGTTCGCTGATGAAGCCCGCGAAGGCCTGGCCATACTGGTCGGAGTGGATTTGCGCGCGAAACACATACTGCAGGTTCT
This sequence comes from Bradyrhizobium sp. SRL28, assembly GCF_018596315.1. Lineage (GTDB taxonomy): Bacteria > Pseudomonadota > Alphaproteobacteria > Rhizobiales > Xanthobacteraceae > Bradyrhizobium. The sequence goes on from NZ_JAHEAG010000002.1 coordinate 220,881, forward strand.
TGTCCTTGAACACGGCGGTCGAAACCGCGGTCGTGATCCAGAGGATCTTCTTCTGCTGCTCGACTTTGGCCGCGAGCGGGACCGCGTGCGAACTCGCATAAACGCCGTTGATGATGTCGATCTTCTCCTGGTCGATCAGGCGATTGGCCTCATTGATCGCAACGTCGGGCTTGCTCTGGGAATCGGCGGCGATCGGGGCGACCTTGTACTTGCCACCGATGCCACCCTTCTCGTTGACGAGGTCGATGGCGATCTGCGCACCGATCGAGGAGGCGACCGATCCACCGGCGGCAAAGGGCCCGGTCAAGTCGTAGATCAGGCCGATGCGCACCGTCTCGGCTTGTGCTTGCGCGCGGGTCCAATCGAGGCTGAATGCGGCGGCAGCAGCCGCAGAAGTCTTCAGCAGCGTTCTGCGTGAAGTCGGCATCGTGTCCTCCCACTGATTATTATTATCGCCGGGACTGGTTCTTCCAGTTCTCGGTCAAGTATTTGGAGAATACGGACGGAAGTCAACCTGCGCGCGCGCGTCATGGGCCGCTCACGGCTGCGGAAACGTGTGGCCAGGCAGGCAAGGGCGGCAGGGCTCACCAACTAAAGTCTGATAGCGGAGGGAGGATGCGAACTTTGTTTCGCCAGTTTGGTTTTCAATCGAGAGCGCGATGCGTGGCCATCATGTTCAAGAGGCTCCAGCGCATCTCTGTGTTGGAGCGCCGGGCTGACGAGTTTGGCGTTCAGCCAGTCCGTCGGCATTCGCATATCGCGCTATCGGCGTCTGCCGCGTGCCGACGTGCGGGTGATCCTTATCCTGCCTTGGGTTCGCGGCAGGAATTGCGCGCCTCGCGCGCTGAGGAATTCCAGCATGGCGCGTGCCGGCGGCAGCAGGATCTTGTCCTTTCGGGAAAGGGCGAACCATTGCCTGATGACGGGAAGACCAACCACGTCGAGCGTCACCAGCCGCCGCTCGTCGAGTTCGGTAGCAACCGTGTGCGCCGAAATGAATGCAATTCCGAGACCCGCGATCACTGCCTGCTTGATCGTCTCGTTGCTGCTCATCGCCATGCCGATTTTCGGCCGAATTCGCGCCGTTTCGAACAGTTGCTCCATCAGGCCGCGCGTGCCCGAGCCGGGTTCGCGGGTCAGGAATGTTTCGTCAGCCAGGTGGCTCAGCGGGATGCGGGATTTTCGCACCAGGCGATGGCTCGTCGGCGCGATGATGACATGGGGATGATCGCCGATCGGGTGAACGTCCATGTCGATATCAGCCGGTGGACGGCCCATGATCGCGAAATCGAGATCATAGCCGCGTAGCGCCTCGCCGATCTCCTGCCGGTTTCCGATCGAGAGTGTGACATCGATGTTCGGATGGCGTTTTGAGAATCCGGAGATCATGAACGGCACGAAATATTTCGCGGTGCTGACGGCGCCGATCGAAATGCGGCCCGCAGTCTTTCCCGCCATCATCTCGAGCGAGGTCTCGCAGTCCGCAATCGCTGCTTCGATACGCTCGGAGAGCGAGAGCACCTCGCGCCCGGCATCGGTCAACAGCATACCATCACTGGTGCGCTGGATCAGCGGCAAACCTGCAAGCTCCTGCAGATTGCGGATCTGCAGCGTGACGGCCGGCTGCGTGAGATGCAGGTGTTTGGCGGCGGCGGTAACCGACCTATCCCGGTGAACGGCTGCGAGCGCGCGCAGTTGGCGAATGGTCAATTCCCGCGGAAACCTGCCTGCCATGGGTCCACCAACATAAGAAAAACTTTGCCAAACCCAAAGATAAGAAAATTTCACTAATTTTGCAAATTGGGTTGTTCTTGGAGCGCGGAGTGCCTGATGGCATGACGCGTTGGGTGGCCCCGAAGAGGGCGCCAATCGGGGAACGGCCATGGACGCACGCATAACCCTATGCTCGCATCTCGACCATGCAGGGTCGGAGACGCCGACCGGCCCGGCCGTGGCCGCCGTGATCGAGGCGATTGCCGCTGCGGCGATCGGCCTCTCTGATCTTATCGCCGACGGACCGTTGGCGGGCATTACCGGGCGAACCCGTGGCGTCAATTCCGACGGCGACCATCAGAAGGATATCGACCTCGCCGCCGACGCGATGATGCGCACAGCGTTACGTGCCACCCCGGTCGCTGCCGTCCTGTCCGAGGAACTGGAACTGCCTGAAGTGCTCAATGCCGAGGCGTCGCTCTGCGTCGCCATCGACCCGCTCGACGGATCGGCCAACCTCGAGAACAACATCTCGGTTGGAACCATCTTTTCGATTCGTTCGCGCGGCAACGATATCATCTCCACTTTCTTCGAGCCTGGGACGGCGCAGTGTGCCGCAGGTTTCGTGGTCTACGGCCCTCAGACCACGCTGGTTCTGGCGTTCGACGAGCGTGTCGACATCTTCATTCTGGACAGGCGTGCCCGGGAATTCCTGCTGATCGCGCGCCGCGTGAGGATTGCGCCCAACACGCCTGAGTTTGCCATCAACGCGTCGAACCAGCGACACTGGCATGGGCCGGTGCGGGCCTATATCGACGATTGCCTCGCCGGCACCAGCGGCAACGGTTCGACCGATTTCAATATGCGCTGGATCGGCTCGCTGGTCGCGGAGTCGCTTCGTATTCTCGTCCGTGGCGGCGTGTTCCTGTATCCGGCGGATGCGCGCCCGGGATATCGCGACGGACGTCTTCGCCTGCTTTACGAAGCGCATCCGATGGCCCTCGTGATGGAGTGGGCGGGCGGGGCCGCGTCCACCGGCCGCCGGCGCATTCTCGAACTTTCGGCGAAAACGCCGCACCAGCGGGTGCCGTTGATCATGGGGTCGATGCGCAGCGTTCGCGACGTTGCGGCCATTCATGAAGGTATCGAGCCGATGTTCGACAATAGCGACGCGCCGCTGTTCGCGCGGCGCGGCCTGTTTCGCTGACCGGAAAGAGCAGATGTCGCGCAGCTATCCCATCATATCGATTACCGGATCATCCGGAGCCGGCACGACCTCGGTGAAGAAGACGTTTGAAAACATCTTCCGCCGCGAAAAGGTCGCGGCCGCCTATGTCGAGGGCGATGCCTTCCACCGCTACAACCGCTTTGAGATGCGCGCAAAAATGGCTGAGGAGGCCGAGCGCGGCAACAAGCATTTCAGCCATTTCAGCCCGGAAACAAACCTGTTCGAGGAGCTGGAGAAGTTGTTCCGCGACTACGGCGAGTCCGGGACCGGAACCGTCAGGCACTATGTCCACGATCATGACGAGGCCAAGCTCTATGGCGCAGACCCGGGCACATTCACCGAATGGACGCCGTTGCCCGAAAAGTCGGATCTGTTGTTCTATGAAGGTCTGCATGGCGCTGTCGTGACCGACAAGGTCAATATCGCGCAGCATGCCGATCTCAAGATCGGCGTCGTTCCCGTCATCAATCTGGAGTGGATCCAGAAGCTGCATCGCGACCGCAGCGACCGCGGCTACACCGCCGAGGCGGTCACCGATACCATCCTGCGGCGGATGCCGGACTATATAAATTACATCTGCCCGCAATTCACCGAAACCGACATCAACTTCCAGCGCGTGCCGACGGTCGACACGTCGAACCCGTTCATCGCGCGCTGGATACCGACGCCCGACGAATCGATGGTGGTGATCCGGCTCAAAAATCCGCGCGGCATCGACTTTCCCTACCTGCTGTCGATGATTCCGAACAGTTTCATGTCGCGGGCCAATTCGATCGTGATCCACGGATCGAAGCTCGATCTCGCGATGCAGCTCATCCTCACCCCGCTGATCCTGCAACTGATGGAACGCAAGAGGCGCACGCTATGAACGATTCCGCCCTGTCCCGTATCGCCACCCAGCCGGTCGTCTCGCATGCTGAAATGGCGAACGCGATCCGCTTTCTGGCCATCGACGCCGTCGAAAACGCGAAGTCGGGCCATCCCGGCATGCCGATGGGTATGGCCGATGTCGCCACCGTGCTGTTTTCGCGCTTCCTTAAGTTCGACGCCGCCGATCCGGCGTGGCCGGATCGCGACCGGTTCGTATTGTCAGCCGGTCACGGCTCGATGCTGCTGTATGCGTTGCTGCATTTGACCGGCTACCAAGGCGTGACGACGGACGAGCTGAAGGCGTTCCGGCAGTGGGGATCGAAAACCCCTGGCCATCCGGAGTACGGGCATACGCCCGGCGTGGAGACGACCACGGGGCCGCTGGGGCAGGGGATCGCTACCGCAGTCGGCATGGCGCTGGCGGAACGCCTGATGAATGCGCGCTTCGGCGACGATCTTGTCGATCACCACACCTATGTGATCGCCGGCGACGGCTGTTTGATGGAGGGCATCAGCCAGGAAGCGATTTCGCTGGCAGGACATCTCGGGCTCAGCCGGCTGATCGTGCTGTATGACGACAACGAAATCTCGATCGACGGATCGACATCGCTGTCGTGCTCGGATGACCAGCTCGCGCGCTTCAAGGCGTCGGGTTGGTCGGCGACCCGGATCGATGGCCATGATCCCGAAGCGATTGCTGCAGCGATCCGGCAGGCCCGGAACGACAGCCGGCCATCCCTGATTGCCTGCCGCACGGTGATCGGTTTCGGCGCGCCCAACCGTCAGGGGACGGAAAAGGCGCATGGCGCGCCGCTCGGTGCGGATGAAGTCGAGAAGACGCGCAGCACGTTGGATTGGCCGCACGCGCCATTTCAGATTCCAGGGGCCGTAACCGATGCCTGGCGTGAAATTGGCGCACAAGGATATGCAGCGCGGCGGGCATGGATCGAGCGCAGCAGACGCCTCAGTTCGACAGGACGGTCGCCGTTTCATGACGCGCTGAATCGAAAGCTGCCCTGTGGGTATGTCGACGTGATGGCGCGGATACGGACCCGGTTCGGCACCGAACGGCCGAAAATCGCGACCCGGCAGGCGTCGCAACTGGTGATCGACGTGATCGCGGAAGCGCTGCCCAATCTGCTTGGTGGCTCGGCCGACCTGACCCATTCGAACCTGACGCGCGCAAAGACGCAGCAGTCGGTGCGGCCCGATGCCTTCGATGGCAGCTATATCCACTACGGCGTCCGTGAGCATGCCATGGCGGCCGCGATGAACGGGATCGCACTGCATGGCGGCTTCATCCCATATGGCGGGACGTTTCTCAGCTTTGCAGATTACAGCCGCCCTGCGATCAGGTTGGCCGCGTTGATGGGGATCCGCGTCATCCATGTGATGACGCATGACTCGATCGGGCTGGGCGAAGACGGTCCAACGCATCAGCCGGTCGAGCATCTGGCATCGCTGCGGGCGATACCGAACCTGCTGGTGTTCCGCCCGGGCGATGCGGTCGAGACGGCGGAGGCATGGGATTGCGCGTTGCGGGCAGATAGCACTCCGTCGGTGCTGTGCCTGTCCCGGCAGGCGCTCCCGACATTCCGCGAAGAGACCAACGAAACCAATCTGGTCGCGTTTGGCGCCTACGTCGTCGTCGAACCGGAGGAGGAGCGCGACGTCACCTTGATCGCGACCGGCTCCGAACTATCGATCGCGCTTGAGGCGGTCAAGCTGCTGGAGAAAGACAACGTCCGTGCCGCGGTCGTCTCGGCGCCGTGCTTCGAGCTGTTTCGCCGGCAATCCCGCGAATACCGCACCGCCGTTCTGGGTCGCGTGCCGAGGGTCGGTGTCGAAGCCGCGATCGAGGGCGACTGGGCGCGCTGGCTTGGCGATGGCGGCGAATTCGTCGGCATGACGGGCTTCGGCGCCTCGGCGCCGGCGGAAACTCTCTATCGGGAGTTTGGCATCACGCCGGAGGCCGTTGCGACGGCTGCCATGCGTTGTCTCGCCCGAACGAGAATGGAGACAACTTACTCATGATGCCGAACAAAATGCCAGGGAACGAATGGAGGCGCCGATGGCCAGAATCACGCTGAGACAATTGCTGGATCATGCCGCCGAGCACGGCTACGGCGTGCCGGCATTCAATATCAACAATATGGAGCAGGGGCTCGCGATCATGGACGCGGCGGCGGCCGTCGATGCGCCCGTGATCATCCAGGCCTCGCGGGGCGCGCGCTCCTATGCCAACGATATCATGCTGGCGAAGATGATCGACGCGCTGGAGGAGATGCATCCGCAGATCCCGCTCTGCCTGCATCAGGACCATGGCAACGAGGAATCGACCTGCGCCACCGCGCTTCAGCACGGCTTCACCTCCGTCATGATGGATGGTTCGCTGAAAGCCGATGCGAAGACTGCGGCGGATTATGAATACAACGTCGATATCACCCGCCGCGTGGTCGACATGGCGCACTGGATCGGCGCCTCGGTCGAAGGTGAACTGGGCGTGCTCGGCTCGCTGGAGCATGGCGGCGGTGAACAGGAAGACGGCCATGGCGTCGAAGGCGAGGTCAGCCACGAACAACTGCTGACCGATCCCGACCAGGCGGTCGACTTCGTTCGCGCCACCAAGGTCGATGCGCTGGCGATTGCGATGGGGACCTCGCACGGCGCGTATAAATTCTCGCGCAAGCCGGACGGCGATATTCTTGCGATGCGGGTGGTGGAGGAAATCCATCGCCGGCTGCCCAACACGCATCTGGTGATGCACGGCTCGTCGTCGGTGCCGCAGCCGCTGCAGGATGCGTTCAACCAGTTCGGCGGCGAGATGCCGCAGACCTGGGGTGTGCCGGTCGAGGAAATCGTCCGTGGCATCAAGCACGGCGTCCGCAAGGTCAATATCGACACGGACTGCCGGCTGGCGATGACCGCGGCGTTCCGCAAGGTGGCGACGCAAAACAGAAACGAATTCGATCCGCGCAAATTCCTGAAGCCGGCAATGGATAGCTTGCGCGATCTCTGCCGCGAACGCTTCGAGCAGTTCGGCACCGCAGGCCACGCCTCGCGGATCAAGGTCATTCCGTTGGCCGAGATGGCCAAGCGCTACCGTTCGGGCGCGCTCGATCCACGCATGGGAGGAATGGCCGATGCCGCCGAATGAACTGATGACCGCCTCGATCCCAACCAATCGCCGCACACCACCTGAGGAGAGCAACATGAACATGCATTCGATGACCGTTCGCGGCAAGGATCGCTACAAGTCCGGCGTCATGGAATACAAGAAGATGGGCTATTGGGAGCCCGATTACGTTCCGAAGGACACCGACGTCATCGCGCTTTTCAGGGTTACGCCGCAGGACGGTGTCGATCCGATCGAAGCCTCCGCAGCGGTGGCCGGCGAATCCTCGACCGCGACATGGACGGTGGTCTGGACCGACCGGCTGACGGCGGCGGAGAAATACCGCGCCAAATGCTTCCGGGTCGATCCCGTGCCGAATTCACCGGGGCAGTATTTCGCCTACATCGCCTACGACATCGATCTGTTCGAGCCCGGTTCGATCGCCAATTTGTCGGCCTCCATCATCGGCAACGTGTTCGGCTTCAAGCCGCTGAAAGCGTTGCGGCTTGAGGACATGCGGTTGCCCGTAGCGTACGTGAAGACATTCCAGGGCCCGGCGACCGGGATCGTGGTCGAGCGCGAGCGGATGGACAAGTTCGGTCGACCGCTGCTTGGTGCCACCGTGAAGCCAAAGCTCGGCCTGTCCGGACGCAACTATGGACGCGTGGTCTATGAGGCGCTGAAGGGCGGGCTCGACTTCACCAAGGACGACGAGAACATCAACTCACAGCCGTTCATGCATTGGCGGGAGCGGTTCCTCTACTGCATGGAAGCCGTCAACAAGGCGCAGGCTGCGTCTGGCGAGATCAAAGGCACTTATCTCAACGTCACCGCCGGCACCATGGAGGACATGTACGAGCGTGCCGAGTTCGCCAAGGAGCTTGGCTCGGTCATCATCATGATCGATCTCGTGATCGGCTACACTGCGATCCAGTCGATGGCCAAATGGGCGCGCCGCAACGACATGATCCTGCATCTGCACCGGGCAGGGCACTCGACCTATACGAGGCAGCGCAGCCACGGCGTTTCGTTCCGCGTCATCGCGAAATGGATGCGGCTCGCCGGTGTCGATCACATCCATGCCGGCACCGTGGTCGGCAAGCTGGAGGGCGATCCCGCGACCACGCGCGGCTATTACGACATCTGCCGCGAGGACTATAACCCGGCGCGGCTGGAGCACGGCGTCTTCTTCGACCAGCACTGGGCGAGCCTCAACAAGCTGATGCCGGTGGCGTCGGGCGGAATTCACGCCGGCCAGATGCATCAGCTGCTCGATCATCTCGGCGAAGATGTGATCCTGCAGTTCGGCGGCGGCACCATCGGCCATCCCATGGGAATCCAGGCCGGCGCCACCGCTAACCGCGTGGCTCTGGAAGCGATGATCCTCGCGCGCAATGAAGGCCGCGACTATCTGCACGAGGGCCCGGAGATTCTCGCCAAGGCGGCAGAGACCTGCACACCATTGAAGGCGGCGCTCGAGGTCTGGAAGGACGTCACCTTCAACTATGAATCGACCGACATGCCGGACTACGTCCCCACGCCCTCGGTCGCGATGTAAGGAGAGCAAATCATGCGCGTAACCCAAGGCTGCTTCTCGTTCCTGCCCGATCTCACCGACGAGCAGATTTCCCGCCAGGTCCAGTATTGCCTGGAACAGGGCTGGGCGGTGAACATCGAATTCACCGATGACCCGCATCCCCGTAACCATTTCTGGGAAATGTGGGGATTGCCGATGTTCGACCTCCGCGACGCCGCCGGCGTGATGATGGAGTTGAAAGAATGCCGCAAAGTGTATGGCGACCGCTATATCCGCCTGTCGGCATTCGATTCCAGTCACGGCTGGGAATCGGTGCGGCTGTCCTTCATCGTCAACCGGCCGAAGGAGGAACCTAGCTTCCGCCTGGAGCGGCGCGAAATGGCCGGCCGCAACATCCGCTACACGACCACATCATACGCCGCGGATCGTCCGGAGGGCCGGCGCTACGGTTAGGCATGCGTTCGATCCGGCGGGCGAGTTCTCCCTGAACGTGCCTGCGTCTGCCGGATGCACTGCTCCGTCGCTGCGCAAGCGGCGACGGAGTCTTTTCCGAAACAACGCGTGCAGCGCATTGAGGTTTAGCAGATGGACCTGGATACCGCCCCAATGACTGAAGCGGTCAACTTGCGCGATGAACTCGAAACCGTCGGCATTGAGGAGATCCTCTCGCAGCTCGACCGCGAACTAATCGGCTTGAAGCCGGTAAAGACGCGTATCCGCGAGATTGCGTCGCTGCTTCTGATCGAACGTATCCGCAAGCGCATGGGACTGGCGTCGGAAGCACCGACGCTGCATATGTCGTTTACGGGAAACCCCGGCACCGGAAAGACGACGGTGGCGCTGCGGATCGCCAGCATCCTGCACCGGCTGGGTTTCGTACGCCGCGGCCAGGTGGTGTCGGTCACGCGCGACGAACTGGTCGGGCAATATATCGGTCACACCGCGCCGAAGACCAAGGAAATCCTGAAGAAGGCGATGGGCGGCGTGCTGTTCATCGACGAGGCCTATTATCTGCACCGGCCCGACAACGAGCGCGACTACGGCCAGGAGGCGATCGAGATCCTGCTGCAGGTGATGGAATCGCAGCGCGAGGACCTGGTCGTGATCCTCGCCGGCTACGGCGACCGCATGGACAAGTTTTTCGCCAGCAATCCCGGCTTCCGCTCGCGGATCGCGCACCACATCGACTTTCCGGATTATGCCGACGATGAGCTGCTCGCCATCGCAGAACTGATGCTGCGTGACATGAACTACGGATTCACGCCGGATGCGCGAGCGGAGTTTGTTCGTTATATCGCATTGCGCAAGAACCAGCCGCTGTTCTCCAACGCACGCTCGATCCGCAACGCGCTGGATCGCCTGCGGTTGCGCCAGGCCAACCGCCTCGTCGCCGATCTCGATCATGTCCTGACAGCGGACGATATCAGGTCGATCGAGGCGTCGGACGTGCTGGCGAGCCGCGTGTTCGGGAAGGGCGGAAAATCCGCCGAAGCGGGTTAGAGCCCACCTTCTCCGGGTGTCGGGATAGACGGACACGATCGGTTGGAGCTAACGCTGTAACGCCGTTTCAGGGATCGCCCTGCGAACCACTTCGCGCATCGCAAAGCTCGAATGGATGCGCGCGACGCCGGGCATCCGCGACAGATGCTGCTTGTGGATCCGCTCGAAGTCCGCGATGTCACGCGCGATCACCTGCAGATGATAGTCATCGCTGCCCGACATCAGGTGGCAGGACACCACGTCGGGACAACGGGCGATCGCTGCTTCGAACGCGGCGAGATATTCCTCGCTCTGTTTCTCCAGCGTAATGGTGACGACAACCGTCGTGACGAGCCCGAGGGCGGTCGGTTCGAGGTCGGCCCGATAGCCGCGAATGATGCCGGTTTCCTCGAGCTGACGAATGCGACGCGCGCAGGCGGTCGGCGACAGCCCGACCTTTTCGGCGAGCTCGATCTGGCTCGCCCTCGCATCGGAGAGCAACTCAGCCAGAATCCGAAGATCAATGCGATCTAGCTCGATCACGCCACTATTCTCTAATATTTAGTGTTCATGCGCAGAATATATGCGTAAACTTCTCCCGGCAAGCCGCAATTCGCAGAGAAGCGTTGCGCGTTCAAGCGTAGTTTCCTGGCGTCGGACAGCAGCTTCCAATGCAGGAGCAAGGCGATGCGGATCGGTGTGCCCAGGGAAATCAAGGTCGAGGAATATCGCGTTGGTTTGACGCCGGCTTCGGTGCGGGAATATGTGGCGCATGGACACGACGTGATCGTCGAGCAGGGCGCCGGGCTCGGCATTGGCGCCAGCGATGATATCTACCGCTCGGCCGGCGCAGCGATTGTGGACACGGCAGCCGAGATCTTCGCGACCGCCGACATGGTGGTCAAGGTCAAGGAACCGCAGCCGGCGGAATGGCGCCAGCTTCGCGAGAACCAGATCCTCTTCACCTATCTGCACCTGGCGCCGGACACCGCGCAGACCAAGGGGCTTCTCGCATCTGGCTGCACCGCGATTGCCTACGAGACGGTGACGGACGCCCATGGCGGGCTCCCGCTGCTGGCGCCGATGAGCGAGGTGGCGGGACGGCTGGCGATCGAGGCGGCGGGCGCCGCCTTGCGAAAATCGGCGGACGGTATGGGCAAGCTGATCGGCGGCGTGCCCGGCGTCGCTCCGAGCAGGATTGCCGTGATCGGCGGCGGCGTGGTCGGCACCCATGCCGCCAGGATGGCGGCCGGTCTTGGCGCCGATATCGTCATCCTTGACCGCTCGCTACCGCGGCTTCGTATCCTGGACGAGATGTTCCTTGGTCGGGTTCGCACGCGCTACGCGACGCTGGAAGCGATCGAGGAGGAGATCATCGGCGCTGACGTCGTCATTGGCGCGGTGCTGGTGCCGGGCGCCAGCGCGCCGAAACTCGTCTCCCGCGCGCATCTCGCCCGCATGAAGCGCCGCGCTGTGCTGGTAGATGTCGCGATCGACCAGGGAGGCTGCTTCGAGACGTCGCGGCCGACGACCCATCAGGCGCCGACCTATCTCGTCGACGAGATCGTGCATTATTGCGTCGCCAATATGCCCGGCGCCGTTCCGGTGACGTCGAGCCACGCGCTCAACAATGCCACGCTGCCGTTCGGCCTTGCGCTGGCCGGCAAGGGCATCCGCGCGCTGATCGAAGATCCGCATCTACGCGCCGGGCTCAATGTGCACCGCGGGCAGATCACCAACCGCGCAGTCGCCGACAGCCAGAATTTGCCCGCGGCGGCGCCCGAGAAAGTTCTGGCGGCGTGAAGCCCGCCGGCTGACAGGCGAGAGCAGGGCCGTGTGAAGCCTCAGGCAGCGGCTTCTGCGGCGGCATATCGTCAGCGCTCGTAGCTTGCGGGGTCCGGGCTATCCGATGGATGCGCGTATGCGTTGCGCAGCACCGCCGTCATCGGAGTCTTGAAATTGAGCCCGTTGGGCGGGACCGGCGATTCGAACCACTTTTTGTAAATCGTCTCGATCCCCGGGCTTCGGTAAAGTTCCGCGGTCGCACGATCTGCCACGGCCTTGAAAGCTGCATCATCCTTGCGCAGCATGATCCCGTAGGGTTCGGCCTTGGAGAAGGCTTCTTCGCTGATAATGTAGGCGGACGGGTCCTTCGATCTTGCGATAGCGACGGCGAGTTGCACGTCATCGAGAACGTAGGCGGCGGCGCGGCCGGTCTCCAGCATGAGAAATGCTTCCGCCTGATCCTTTGCGGCCAGCGGCGAGATGCCGAGATTACGTGCGGCATTCACCTGATTGAGCTGTACCATGTTGGTCGAGCCCGCCACCGCGACAACAGGTTTGCCTTTGAGGTGGTCGATCGCGGTGATGTTGTCGGATTTTCGCGCGGCAAACCGGGTTGCGGACAGAAAATGTGAATTCGTGAACGCCACCTGGCGCTGCCTCTCCGCATTGTTGGTGGTGGCGGAACAGACGAGATCGACGGTGCCGTTCATCATGAGTGGAATGCGGTTGGACGACGTGACGGGACTCGTCTCGACGTCAAGGCTGGAAAGCTTCAATTCGCGTTTCACCGCGTCCACGATTTTCATGCAGATATCGACGGCGTATCCAATCGCCTTCTGATTCCCGTCGAGATAGCTGAAGGGCACCGAAGCTTCCTGGAAGCCGAGTACGATCCTGTTCGTCTCCTTGACTTTCTGCAGCGTCCCGGTCAGCTCGCTTGCGTGCGCAGGGACGGTGATCAGGACAACGGCGAGCATGGTCAATGGCAGGCGCATTATGGTGGACCTCATAGAGCCGTGAGCGGCGACCGAACGGATGGTCGATAGCGGGCGACCGTAGTCGATCAGCCATCATTGCTGAATTAGTGACTGTGAAAACCGGCTATATCAAAGTTGTATTGCCGACGGGCGCTGCAGCTTAGCCGGATTTAGCCTGGAGCGGGATGGGTTGGAGTCGAATCGATTAGCCGTTAGCGCGAAGCACTAACGATCTCGTGTCCGGGACGCAGTGCAGGTACTCTTCGGCGGTACACCGCAGGGCCCCGACACAAAATCGCCAAAACAACCCCATGCAAAGTACAATGGGCCGCGGCTCGCAGGGGCAACGCATCCAGGATACGTTGGCGACCCACAATAATGCAGGTGTCGAGAACAACGTGTCGCGGGGCGGCCTCGTCTGGATGTTCGCCGTCCAAGAAGTGATTGGCAGGCATTGCGCCTGCTACCCAGTACCAGAGATGAAAAAAGGGCGGCCAACGAATGTTCGCCGCCCCTTTTATTGCTCCTGGCTACGCGTGCTGGAGCTACTTGCCTTTGGTATCGACCTTCTGTTTCTCGTCCTCGTTCATTTTCTTTACCACGGGATCGCGACTGGCTTCGCCGGTGGTCTGGGTTGTCGTGGCCGGCGGGCTTTCGTTTGGCAGGGAGGTTTGCCCGGGCGGTGTCGTGGCCGGCCGCGTTGCGGTCGCGCTCGGCGGCGACGTCGTTTGAGCGGTCGCCGCCTGCGTATTCAATAGAAGCACGCTCGACAGTAGCGACACCGCGAGCGCCGTTGAGTTGGGTTTCATCGATCTGAACTCCTCTCAGATCAAGGAAACGGCCCGTCCGGTCTAACGTTCCCTTTACGCCTCCAATTGCTTGCCGATCGGCAGTGCGCGGATGCGCTTGCCGGTCGCGGCGAAGATCGCGTTGATCAGCGCCGGCGCAAAGGGCGGCACGCCCGGCTCGCCAACGCCGCTGGGCGGCGTGTCGGGGCCGGGAGGTACGATGTAGACGTTCGTGACGGCCGGGGACTCGTCGATCCGGAGCAATGGACTATCGTCGAAATTGCCCTGTTGCACCTTGCCATCCTTGAAGGTAACCGCGCCGTGTTTGGCGAGGCTCAGGCCCATGATCGCGGCGCCCTCGATCTGCGACTGGATGCGCTCCGGATTGACGTAGGTTCCGCAATCGATGGCGGTATCGACTCGGGGGACGGTGAGCTTGCCCTTGTCGTCAACGGCTACCTCGACGATCGTCGCGATATAGCTGACGAAGCTGCGATGCGCGGCAATGCCGAGCCCGTGTCCCTTGGGGATGGACCGGCCCCAGCCGCCTTTCTCCGCGACCAGCTCGACGACCTTGCGCAGACGCGCGGTATCGATCGGATAGCTGTCATAGGGCTCGCCATAGTTCCAGAGGTCTTTCACGGAATCGAGCTTGACGATCCGCGGAGATCCGATCAACTCCAGCAGCATATCCTTTGGATCGCGTTTAGTCGCCTGTGCGAGTTCAGCGACCATGGACTGCACCGCAAAGGCCCGCGGGATATTCGATACCGAGCGGAACCAGCCGATGCGTGTACGCGCGGCCGCTTCCGGATTCTCGCACTGGACATTGGCGATCTCAAAGGGCATGTCGACCAGCCCCATGCCGAGTTCGAACGGCGCCTGATGCAGTGCACCAGCGGCAAAGGTCGAGGCGATGCTCGGCGCAACGCTGCGATGCCGCCAGGCCGTCACCTTGCCGCTCTTGTCGAGGCCGGCCTCGATGCGTTCCACCGAGACGGTGTGCAGGAAGCCGTTGCGAATGTCGTCTTCCCGAGTCCATTGCACCTTTACGGGAGCGCCGAGTTCCTTTGAAAGCAGAGCGGCTTCGATGGCGAAATCGCACTTCGACTTGCGCCCGAAGCCGCCGCCGAGCAGGGTGACGTTGACGGTGACATTCTCCTGGGGAATGCCAAGCGTTTTAGCGACGTCCTCGCGCGTTCCGCCCGCGCTTTGCACCGGTCCCCAGATCTCCGCCTTGTCGCCCTTGACGTCCGCGACTGCAACCGGCGGCTCCATGGCGACATGGGCGAGATGCGGCAGATAGTATTCACCCACGATCACCTTGTCGGCGCCCTTCAAGGCGGCTTCTACGTCGCCCTCCTTGCGTACCACGAGGCCGGGCTTCCGCGCGGCTGCCTCCAGTTCGGCCCGGTAGGCGACCGACTCGTATTTGCCATTGGCGCCATCGTCCCAGACGATCTTCAGGGCGTCGCGGCCCTTGATCGCCGCGCCGGTGTTGCGCGCGATCACCGCAACGCCGCCGAGCGGCTGGAATTTTGAAGGCCACGGCCAGCCCTTGACTTCCATGACCTTCTCGACGCCGGAAACTTTCATCGCCGCCGCCCCGTCAAACGACGCGACCTTGCCCCCGGTCACCGGCGGCCGGGCAATGACGGCGTATTTCATGCCGGGCAGGCGGACGTCGGCGCCGTAGCGCGCGGTGCCTACCGTGATGTCGCGCAGATCGACCATGCTGATCTGGCCTTTGCCCAGATAGCGGAAATCCTTTGGGTCTTTCAGCCTCAGGCCTTCGACACTCGGCACCGATTGCTTGGCGGCATCGGCTGCCAGGTCGCCAAAGCCAATGCGGCGTCCGCTCGCGCTGTGGACGACCTCGTGATTGACCGCCTTCACTTCGGTCGCCGGCACACCCCAGCGTTTCGCCGCTGCGCCTTCGAGCATCGTGCGGGCCGAAGCGCCGATCTGGCGCATCGGTATCAGGTAGTGACGCGTGCTGCGCGATCCGTCGGTATCCTGGTTGCCGAATTTGACCTCGTCGCCATGCGCCTGCTGGATGCGAACGCGCGACCAGTCCGCCTCCATCTCTTCGGCAACGATCATCGGCAGGCTGGTGCGGACGCCGGTTCCCATCTCGGCGCGGTGCGCGACGATCGTGACAATGCCGTCCGGTGCGATCGCGACGAACACGCGCGGGTCCACCACGGTACCGTGCGGCATCTCGCCCGCACCGGTCTTGTACGCGGCAAAGCCGGGGCGTGACATCACGGGGGCGGCCAAAACGAAGCCACCGGCCAGCCCGAGGCCCTTCAGGATGCTGCGGCGTGAAACGTTGTCGACTTTGACGTATCGCTCAAAGCCACGGAGTTTTTTGGGATTGGTTGACATGTTCATGGTCAGACCCCCGTCGAAGCGAGGTGAACCGCGTTTTCGATGCGCTGATAGCAGCCACAGCGGCAGATATTGCCCGCCATCGCCTCGCGTATCTGATCGTGGTTGGGTTTTGGATTTTCCAACAGCAGCGCGGCCGCCTGCATGATCTGGCCGACCTGGCAAAAGCCGCATTGCGGGACGTTGAGCTGGCGCCAGGCCTTCTGAACCGCGTGATCCCCGGTGGGGTGAAGACCTTCGATCGTCGTGACCTCCCGATCGACCACGTCGGATACCGATGTGATGCAAGCGCGTATCGCCTGCTTGTCGACGATCACGGTGCAGGCGCCGCAAAGCGCCTGGCCGCAGCCATATTTCGTACCCGTCAATCCGGCTTCATCCCGGAGAAACCAGAGGAGTGGAAGATCGGGATCGCCATCCCAGTTCTTTTGCTGGCCGTTAATCTTCAAAGTAATCATGATAGATCCTCGCTCTTCGTAAGCTGCTGATGGTAGCTCCGACGTGAGCGAAAACGTTACGGCTCACCGCTCAACGCCGTGGCTTCGAAATTCCTGGCTGTCTCGTCTGGCTGGGATTTCTTTGAGCCATCCTCCTGATCATTATTATTTGGCTGTTGTTCAGTAGGCCGCGGTTGGCGGATCGGCCGCCACAAGGCGTTCTACATTTGCGTCCGCATGTTTGTCGAAAGCGGGGCACCGGCAAAGAATTGCATTTGGTCAGTAACGCTGACGCAGCGGCTACAAGCAAAAGAAATTGTCGTCAAACCTGAACGTCGTTGTCATGACGAGACGCAGGATCGTTCAACTCGCCCGGCGCAGCATGAGCTTTCACGATTTGCACGCAACGGCCACCGACGTTCACCGACGCTTCGCACCGACTCTGCAATTCTCGATCTTGGCCGCATGCGCGATAACGCACCGCACATAACCGAAGGCTGAGCTGTTCTGCGAAATACGCATGAGGCGACAAGCTGCAGTGATGATCGCATGAAATGCGATGGAGGCTTACTATTGCTGGCTTTTCCCTGAATCGCCGATGCAACTGGTAGGGGAATTGCGCAAAAGACAAATTTGTTCGTCGCCTTTCTTTTGACCGACTCCCTCCTTCAGTTTGTGTCATGTGCAAATCCGATCAGCCCACAACGTCGATCACAAGCACAGACGCGGAGCTCGCGACAGCGATGTGTCAGGATCCGACGCGGCGCGCACTCATTCTGACCGCTCTCGCTACCGGCGCTTGCCTGGCGTCGGCCAGGTCCTCCATCGCCGAGGAAGATGCGCCAGGCAGTAACGAGCGGCCTCAGAGAGCCGACGTTCTGGTTTTCGCCGAAGGGGACCGCGCGGGCGAAGTGATCAAGCCGCAGGATCTGAAAGCCGGTGGACCGCCGGTGCGGGCCTGGCCAAAGGATCCCAACACATCCGTTGTCCGCAAGGGCTCGCGCCTGAACGAGGTGCTCGTCGTCAAACTGGACCCGGCCGAGCTGGATGAAGATACGCGCTCGCGTGCGGCCGGCGGCGTCGTGGCCTATTCGGCAATCTGCGTCCACACGGGCTGTCCGATCACCGCATGGGTGAAAGCTGCATCCAGCGACAAGGATGTGTTCAAATGCGTCTGCCACAATTCGGAATTTGATCCCAGGCAAAGCGCGCAAGTTGTGTTCGGACCGGCGCCCCGGCGTCTGCCGGCGCTTCCGTTGGTGGCGGACGACGGCCCACTGACAGTGGCCGCAACATTTATTGGAAAGGTAGGTGCGCAGCAGGCCAGATGACGGCGGCCCGCCGTCGATCCACGACAAGGAAAAACAGAATTCGTGAGATGAAAACAAAGGGGAGGTTGCGCTATGGCCTTGAAGCAATGGCTTTTGTCGGGTTTGCTCGCGTCCACATGCCTCGTTTCGATTGCCGCCGCCGGCCCGATCGAAAACTACAGCCCGGTGACTGCCGATCGACTCAAGAATCCCGAACCCGGCAACTGGATGCATTATCGTCGGACCTATGACGGCCAAGGATACAGCACGCTCGATCAGATCAATACCTCCAACGTGAAAAACCTAGTTCCGGTGTGGACGTTCTCGACCGGTGTGGTCGAAGGACACCAGGCCCCGCCGATCATCAACAATGGCGTGATGTTCGTCTCAACGCCGGAAGGGCAGGTGATCGCACTCAACGCCAAGACCGGCGACGAGTATTGGCGATACAAGCGCCAGCTTCCCGAAGACCTCTTTCAATTGCACCCGACCAACCGCGGCGTAGGATTGTGGCAGGACAAGCTGTACCTCGCCACGACGGACGATCATCTGGTCGCGCTCGATGCCAAGACCGGCAAAGTGGTCTGGGATACCAAGGTTCAGGACTACAAGAAGGGGCAGTATTTGACCCTGATGCCGCTGGTTGTCGACGGCAAGGTGATCGTCGGCGGTTCCGGCGGCGAATTCGGCATCCGCGGTTATATCGTTGCCTACGATGCCGACACGGGCAAGGAGCTGTGGCGAACCTTCACCATTCCCGGCCCGGGCGAGCCGGGTCATGAAACGTGGAGCGGCGACGACTGGAAAACGGGGGGCGCGCCTGCCTGGATGACAGGCACCTACGATGTGGACACCAGAACGGTCTACTGGGGCACCGGCAACGCCGCGCCCTGGCCGGGCGAAACCCACCCCGGCGACAATCTCTACTCGACATCGGTGCTCGCTCTCGATCCCGACAGCGGGAAGATGAAATCGTACTTCCAGTACCATCAAAACGATTCCTGGGACTGGGACGAGGTCGACGCCCCCATGCTGATCGACCTGCAAAGGGACGGCCGCACCATCAAGAGTCTGATCCATCCGGGACGCAACGCGATCTTCTGGGTGCTCGAGCGCAAGCCGGAGGGCATCAAATACGTCGCCGGCTGGCCTTTCGTTTATACCAACGTCTGGAAGAGTATCGATCCGAACGGCAAGCCGATTGCCGATTCCGCCCACAAGCCGGGAATCGGCAAGCGGGTTGAATTCTGTCCGTCCCTGTGGGGCGGCAAGGATTGGCCGTCGGCGGCATATAGTCAGAATACCAAATTGGTCTACGTTCCCGCCAACGAGAATTTCTGCGGCGGCTTTTCCGGCGAAAAAGTGCCGCTCGTTCCCGGCAAGCTTTGGCTCGGCACCAAGGCCGAAGATATCGGCTTGACGCCCCGTCCGGGCGCTACCCACTTTGGTGAACTGCAGGCGTGGGATCCGGCCACGGGCAAGAAGGTCTGGTCGCATAATTTCCCGAAGTCACAACTGTTCGGTTCGGTGACCGCTACCGCCGGCGACCTCATCTTTGTCGGTGGGACCAACGACCGGATGTTCCGCGCCTTCCATGCCAAGACCGGTGAACTGCTTTGGGAGCAAAAGACCAACTCCGGGATCGTGGGCATGCCGATCGCCTATGAGGTGGACGGCACGCAGTACATCGCCGTCCAGTCGGGCTGGGGCGTAGACGCACAGCGCATCCAAGACGCATTGGTGGGCAAGGTGCCTGGCCTGGAGAACAACGTGCCGCAGGGCGGCGTCGTTTGGGTGTTCGCCGTCAAGAAATGACTGCGAGAAAGATCCGGCGCCTGGCCGCCGCACAGGAAGTGGCCAGGCGCCGCTGCGCGTCACGTTTCATGACGTCCTTTGCCGACCTTGCATGCACGGTTTCGTCAAGCTTGCTGTCCCGCGGCTTCGAGGATGAGCCGCGTGATTTCCTCGGGCTGTGAAATCAGAGAGAGATGACTGGCCTTCACCTCGATGGTCTTGGCTCCCATCCGCTTGGCCATGAAGCGCTCAAGGTCGGGATTAATGGTGCGATCTTCCGTTGAGACGGCGTAGTAACTCGGCTTCGTTCGCCATGCCGCGTGCGCAGTCTTGCCGGTAAGCAGGGCCTTATGGAACGGCTGCTGCACCGCGTAAAGAACCTTTGCCTTTGCTGCGGGCAGGTCGCCCGCGAAATCACGCAAGAAGGCTTCTTCGGAAAGACGTCCTTCATCGCCGTCGAACACGATCCCCGCGCTCGCTGGCGGCGTCGGGAATGTCTTGGCCAAAGCGGTATAATCCTCACCGGCATCCGGCGCGCGCGCCGCCACATAGACCAGCGCAGAAACATTCGGATGCACGCCGGCTTCCGTGACGATCATGCCGGAAAACGAATGGCCAACCAGAACCGTCGGGCCATCCTGGCGCGCCAGCACGCGCTCGGCCGAAGCGACCGCTTCGGGCAGCGTAGTCAACGGGTTTTGCACGGAAGTGGCATTGAGGCCCGCTGCCTGTAATCGCGCAATCACTTCGGTCCAGCACGATCCGTCGGCGAACAGTCCGTGCACGAGCACGACATTGCGTGCCTTTACCGGAGTTGCACTTGCGGCCATGCCGCGTGTGGAGACCAGCGAAGCTGCGGCACCGGCAAGCAAGGCGGTCGAAAAGGCGCGTCGGCTTATCATGATGTCTACTCCTTCATTTGGGGTGTCACTGGAAGTACGACTTGGTAGGGGTCATCGTTACGTTGTCTCAAGCAGAGCAGCCCCGCAGCTCCGTATCTGCAAGCAGCGTATCGACTTTATGCGAACGCACGATGGCATCGCCACGGACGAAGTGTTCGTGGTTGTCCTCGATGCTGTCATGGTCGTAGAGATAATTGACCATGATGCCGAAGGACTCCGCGATAGCACGCGGCGCGGTGTCGCCGAGCCAGTTGATTCGCTCGAGCCGCGCGCCGTTGCCGAGATGAAAACGCGCCACCGGATCGATGCGGCTTCCGGGCACGGATGGCCGCGTCAGATAGTGCGCGCAAAGCCGCATCAAGCCGGGGCGCAGTTTTGCGCTCCGCGCCGGGTCATGCCACCAGCCGTCGGTCTCGGCTTCCGGCAACAGGTCTGCGCCGCGGTTGCGACCATCCGCGGTCGGCTGGGCGAGCCAGCGCCGAAAACCCGGCACCGGCGACAGCGTGGAGAAGCGCTTCAATCCAGGAAACTCAGCCTGCAGCTCCTCGACCACCTGTTTGATCAGGAAATTGCCGAAGGAGACGCCGCGCAGGCCGTCCTGGCAGTTGGAGATCGAGTAGAAGATCGCGGTGTCGGCGCGCTCGGCCTGTGCACGCCGGACATTTTCGTCGGTGTCGTGCGACAACAGCGGCTGCACGGCGGTGGCCAGTCCCTCCACCAGCGCGACCTCGACGAAGATCAAGGGCTCGTCGGGCAGCACGGGATGGAAGAAGGCGAAGCAGCGGCGGTCGGGCGCAAGGCGGCGCCGCAGATCGTCCCAACCCTTGATCTCGTGTACCGCCTCGTAAGCGATCAGCTTCTCCAGCACCGCGGCCGGCGACTGCCAGTCGATGCGCCGCAGTTCGAGAAAGCCGCGGTTGAACCAGGAGGCGAACAAATGCCTGAGGTCGGCGTCGAGCAGTCTTAGTTCGGGCTCGGCGCGCAGGCGCGGCGTGATTTCGCTGCGCATCGCGATCAGTGCGCTGGTGCCCCCGGGCGCCATGTTCATTCGCCGCAGCAATTCCTGCCGAGGCGGATCGACGGCCTCGGCGAGGGCGGCCGCGGCTTCCGCCGTGCTGTCGGCGAGATAGTGCTCCGCTGCCGCGCGCAGCGCCGCTCTGTCGGGCTGAAAATCCGTCGCGAGATAGCGCTGGAAGCCGTGCCGATCGTCAGGGTCGAGCGCGCGCAGGACCTCATGCAGTTGGCGCGCGACCAGTGCGCCGGACGCTTCGCCGCGCTCCGACAGCAGTGTCGCTGCAAGTTGCTTCGCGCGGTCGAGCAGTGCCGGTCTGACGTTGGACAGGTCACTTGGGATTTGACTGGCTGGGGTCATCGGTGCCTCCATTTCAAGCAGCAGCACCGACGGTTCGGCGGAATTTTGCCGGCGGCATGTAAAGCCCACGCGAGGCCGTCACCAGTTCGTCGATTGTCTTGGCAGCGAGCCAGTCGCGCGTCGCTGTTCCGTCGTCGATGCCGAGGTCGGAGGGGAACATCACGATGCCGCGGCGGCGCAGGTTATCGGTTGCTTCAGGCGACCGTTGCCTGCCGAAATCGGTGTCGCCTGCAACGGCGCGCAAGGCGGCTTCGCGTTCTTGCGGTGACCGGCATCGCAACAGGTTGGCTACGCCCCGTTCGGTGATGACGTGGCTGACGTCGTCGCCATGGATCATCACCGGCGGCAGCGCGAAGCCCGCGGAAACTGCGAGGTCGAACGCGTCCAGCCGTTCGACAAAGCTCGGTGCGCCGTTCGGCTGATGCGTCTGCACCATTTGCACCACGAGCTTGCGTCCGCGCAGGCTCTCTCCTGCTTCCTGGCCAGCGCGCAGCCAGGCAGGCGTGTCGTGGCGCCGGCCACGCGCGTCGGCGCCCATGTTCGGCGCGCCGCCGAAGCCGGTGATCCGGTCCTTGGTAGCTGTCGAGCTGTTGCCCGCTGTATCGATCTGCAACGTGCCGCCGATGAAGAGGTCACAGGCGTATTGGCCGGCGACCTGGGCGAGGGCACGGTTCGAGCGGAGATTGCCGTCGGCGCCTACCGGAAACACGTCCGTTCGATTCGAGATGTAGCGTTCCATGCCGAGTTCGGAGCCGAAGCAGTAGACGCTGTCGACGAAACCGGTTTCGATCGCGGGGATCAGGGTCGGATGCGGGTTGAGCACGAAGTGCCGGGCGACCTTGCCCTTCAATCCGCGCTGAGCGCCGAAGGTCGGCAGGATCAGTTCGATCGCCGCCGTGGCATAGCCGATGCCGTGGTTGAGACGCTGCACCTGGTAAGGCTCGTATACCGCGGCAATCGCCATCATCGCCATCAGCACGTTCTCGTTTCTGATCTTGGCAGGGTCACGTGTGAAGAGCGGATCGATCAGATAAGGATTTGGGCTCGGCACCACGAAATCGATCCAGTCGGAGGGAATGTCGACACGGGGCAGGCGATCGACGATCTCGTTCACCTGTGCCACGACAATGCCGCCGCGGAATGCCGCTGCTTCGACGATGGTGGGCGTGTCCTCTGTGTTTGGACCGGTATAAAGGTTGCCATCGCGGTCGGCCTTGTCGGCAACGACGAGCGCGACCTGGGGCGTCAGGTCCACCAGCATGCGGGCGTAGAGTTCGAGATAGGTGTGGATTGCGCCGATCCTGAGCGCTTTCGACGCGACGAGTTCGGCGAGCTTGCGGCTTTGCGGTCCGGCAAAGGCGAAGTCCAGGCGGTTTGCGACACCGCGCTCGAACACACCAAGATGTTCGGGCAGTGCGATGACCGATTGCACCATGTGCAGATCATGGATGCGTGCAGGATCGACCTTCGCCAGCGCCGCCGCAAGGAAGTCCGCCTGCTTCTGATTGTCGCCTTCGATCGCGACGCGGTCGCCGGGCTCGACGATCGCTTCCAGCAACTGCGTCGCGGCTTCCGCTGGGCAGAGTTTTCCGCGTACGCCGTTAACCGCGGCGGCTCGCGCCAGGCGCGAGGTGCGATTGTGGCGGGACGGGTCTGACATGGTGAAGCTCCTTCGCTCGCTGCTTACCTTCGAAGCGAAACGTAGGAGATTGCCATTGATTATAAAAACGGTATTTTATAATATCATTGATCGTAATAATGGATCAATTATGCTGGATTTCGAGCTGTTGCGCGCCTTCGTTGCCGTCGCCGATTGCGGCGGTTTCCATCGCGCAGCCGAACGGCTCAACCTGACGCAGTCGACGATAAGCCAGCAGATCAAGCGCCTCGAGCTCGAGACCAAACGCCCATTGTTCCGCCGCACGACGCGGAGCGTGGCGCTGACCGACGATGGCGAAATGCTGCTCGGCGACGCCCGTCGCCTGCTGCAACTCGAGGAGGCGGCGCGTCATCGCCTTGCGGCACCGCGCCTGTCCGGCACGGTGCGTCTCGGCGTAGTCGAGGAGGTCGCCGGCGGCTCGCTTCCTTCGGCGCTCAGCCGCTTTGCAGCGCTCCATCCCGGCGTGAAGCTTGAGGTGCAGATCGGCGTCAGCGCGCCATTGATCGAACAGCTCAATGCGGGACGGCTCGACGTGGTGTTTGCCAAGCGTCCGCTCGGCACGTCGAAAGGGCGTCTGGTGTGGCGCGAAGCTCTGGTCTGGGTCGCGGCCGACACGTTCGATTTCGTTCCCGGGGTGGTGCTGCCGCTGGCGCTCTATCGCGAGCGGTCCGTATCGCGCGAGGCGGCGCTGGCCGCGCTTCAGGACGGCGACCTCACCTGGGAGATCGTCTTCACCAGCCCGAGCCTCACCGGCTTGCGGGCAGCGGCGCTTGCCGGCCTCGCCATTACACCGCTTCCCGCGAGCGCGGTCATCGCGGGCTTGCGCATTCTCGGTGCCGCGGAAGGCCTGCCGCGGCTTCCAGACCTCGAGTTCGCGATCTACGAAAAGGCGCGACCCGACAAAGCCGCCGCGGCACTCGCTGCGGCTCTCCAGACGCTCGCACAAGGGCCATCACGTCCGACGATCTGAGATAAGCGGCGAACTGATCCAGCGTCTCGGGGATGAGAACCGCTTGTGCGTCGGCGCTCTTGTCGGCATGGCTGCCGGTCGCCCCGCTTTGCCTGCGGTGAGGGTTAAACACTCGCATTGACGAGCAGCGGATCGGCGGAAGTCACGAGCTTCAGGGTCCGCAGCGAAAAGGTCGATCGCGTGTGCCGGATGCCTTGGATCCGGTAGAGCTTCTCCCGAAGAAAGCGCTCGTAGTGAGTGGTGTCGGCGACCGCTACCTTGACCAGATAGTCGTATTCGCCGGTGACGAGATTGGCCTCGATAACTTCCGGGATTCTTGCAAGGGCGTCGCCGAACCGGGAGAGCACCTTGTCGTCGTGCTTGTCCAGCGTGACTTCGATGAAGACGATATCCTTCAGGCCGATGGCGACGTGGTCGATGACAGCCGAGTAATGCTTGATCACGCCGATCTCCTCCAGGTGTCTGACCCGCGACCAGCATGGCGAAGACGACAATCCGACGCGATTGGCCAGTTCATTTACGGTCAGTCGTCCTTCGTTGCGGAGGATCGAAAGAATCTTTCGATCGATCAGGTCGAGGTCCGCCTTGGTTCGCGGCTTCGCCAGGGAAGATGATTTCATCACAGATCTATGCAGATGATTCTTCTGCAAGATACGACCATCTCACAAAATATTGGGAAATTCACCTGCTGACTCGGCGATACAGTCCTGTCGAGGAGATCAGCAAATGCCGTCCGCCGCGTCTCGCGCTTCGTCCGTCGTCTTCAGGGCCATTGCCACGGATTCGCTTGCCGCGGCGTCCCAGCTTCTGGCCGACGTGCAGCGCTTTGGACTGCAGATGGTCGAATTCCGGATGATGGTTGATGTGGAGGGAGGGGCGGCCATCGACTTCGGCGTCGCCGCAAGGCCGGACCACGATCCCACGGTTCTCTGCTCCCGCTTCGCACGACATCCCGCTCTCCGTTCGGTCGAGGTCGTCGGACGATCGCCGGTCAGAACGGAAGCCACGGCGTCATGAACGTCCTGCCTCACCTTCGCGTGATGCTTCAGCGCTGACGTGATGAGGGTTTCGTGCGGATCGTCGCGCGGGCCAGCGATCACCTCGTGCTGGGAGCGCAGGCGGTGGGGGCGAGAGTTTCGGAATTGACGTCGTCGCTGGCACTTGCCATTGAAATGGGGCCGTGCTCGAGGACTTGGCAGAAACGTCCTGCACGACTTGCAGCAGGATCAAACTCTGGAGCGCATCGTGTCGAAACGGACTTATCGCAACTACATCGCCGGCCGATGGATCGATGCCGCCGATGGACGTCGTCTCGAGATCCTGGATCCGTCTGACGGTTCGCATCTTGCCGACATTGCCCGCAGCGGCAGCGAGGACGTCGATCGCGCGGTGCAGGCAGCCCGGACGTCGCTCGCTGGCGACTGGGGACGCATGTCGGCGACCGACCGTGGTCGCATCCTGCATCGGATCGGCGAGGGGGTCCTGAAGAATATCAATCTGCTGGCGGAGCTCGAAGCACGGGACGTCGGCAAGCCGCTCAAGCAGGCGCGGGCCGACGTCGAGGCGCTGGCGCGCTACTTCGAATTCTACGGTGCTGCAGCTGACAAGGTTCACGGCGACACCATCCCTTACCGGACGGGATTCACGGCAATCACGCTTTATGAGCCCCATGGCGTGACCGCCCATATCATTCCCTGGAACTATCCGATGCAGATCATCGGACGCAGCCTCGGTGCGGCCCTTGCCATGGGCAACGCCGCCGTCGTGAAACCGGCCGAGGAAGCCTGCCTCACGGTGATCGAGTTTACCCGCATCGCGGAGGAGGCGGGATTGCCGCACGGTGCGCTCAACCTTGTCACGGGGACCGGCGAGGAGGCAGGTGCTGCGTTGTCCGGCCATCCCGGCATCAACCACATTTCCTTCACGGGTTCGGTCGCGACCGGCGCGCTGGTGCAGGCGGCAGCCGCGCGGAATGCGGTGCCGGTGACGCTGGAGCTAGGCGGTAAATCGCCCCAGCTTGTCTTTGCCGATGCGGATCTCGATCGGGCGCTGCCGTTCCTGGTGATGGCGGGCATTCAGAACGCAGGCCAGACCTGCTCCGCCTCGTCGCGGATCCTGGTAGAACGGTCGATCTATGAAGAGGTCGCAGCACGCATGGCCGATGCCTACCGAAAGCTGAAGGTCGGGCCGGCGCTGTCCGACCTCGATGTCGGCCCCATGGTCTCCCGCCGGCAGAAGGACATCGTCGAAGGCTATATCGGCCTGGCCGAGCGCGACGGCGCGCGTCTCGCCGCGCAGGGCACGATCGTGCCCGAAGCGCCTGCCGGCGGCGCCTATGTCACGCCGACGCTGATCCGCGACGTTACGCCCAGTCACCGCCTTGTGCAGGAAGAGATCTTCGGGCCGGTCCAGGTCATCATGCCGTTCGACGGCGAGCAGCAGGCGATCGATCTGGCGAACGGTACGCCCTATGGCCTCGTCTGTGGAATCTGGACCAACGACGGCGGGCGGCAATTCCGCCTGGCGCGCGCCATTCACTCGGGACAGGTCTTCATCAACAACTACGGCGCCGGCGGCGGAATCGAGTTGCCGTTCGGCGGCGTCAAGCGTTCGGGCCACGGCCGCGAGAAGGGCTTTGAAGCCCTCTACGGCTTTGCAACGACGAAGACCATTTCGATCTATCACGGCTGACGACTGCGAACGCCGGCGGTGATCACGCCGCCGGCATTCGACACGTGATCGGGCACGCGCGGGTCGAGTCTCGCGTCAGATGCAGCGGCCACCGTCGACTTCCATGGCGACCCCCGTGATCATGCTTGCCTCGTCGGAGCACAGGAAAGCAGCGGCGTAGCCCATGTCTTCAGGCGTGGAGAAGCGACCGATTGGAATCGTCGACAGGAACTTGGCGCGGATCTCGGGCGTGTCCTGCCCCATGAAGGTCTTCAAGAGCGGCGTTTCGCCGGCGACGGGATTGATGGCGTTGACCCGGATGCCGAACGGCGCAAGCTCCACGGCCATGGCGCGCGTAGCCGTGATGACCCAGCCTTTCGAGGCATTGTACCAGGTCAGGTTCGGTCGCGGACTGACGCCGCCGGTGGAGGCTACATTGAGCACAACTCCATATTTCTGCTGCTTGAAGTGCGGCACGGTGGCCTTGGCGCCGTAATAGATCGACTTCATGTTGACGTTGGCTATTCTGTCGAACATGTCGTCTGTCACCGTTTCGAGCGGTTGCGGCGTGTGACCGACGCCGGCATTGTTGACGAGGATATCGAGTCCTCCGAACTCCCGATGGGCTTTTTGCACGACTGAAGCGAAGCCGGATTCGTTGGAGATATCCGCAACTGCTGCAATGGCTTTGCCGCTGAGCGAGCCGGCCACGCGTTCTGCCGCGGCCTGATCGCGATCGGCCACGACGACGCGGGCTCCTTCGGTGACGAATTTGCGGACGATGCCTTCGCCGAAGCCGGAGCCGCCGCCTGTCACGATCGCGATCTTGTCTTTCAGTCTCATGGCGGTCCTCGCTGTTGGAGAGTGTTCAACATTGGCTGGCATCAGCCGATAGAGGGAGGGGAGGGCACCGTTGACGGAAAGGCTGCGATCGATCCAAATACCGCGAGAACCGGTCCGCCTTGCAGAAGGAAGCTGTCGTTCCGGGAGCGAGAAGCGCAGGCCTTCCGGTCAGGACGATTCGTCGAGAACGCTCGCTTTTGCCGCCTGCGTCGTGTTGTGCCTGCTGCCCCATACGCCGCGCGACCTTTCCAGGTGCCGTCGGATGGTCGCTTCGGCTCCGCTTCGGTCCTGCTTTGCGATGTAATCGAGCAATTTGAAGTGTTCGTTTGCGGATTGCTTGAGAAAGTCTCGCGGCGACTCGCCGCTCGCAAAGCCCTGCAACCGCACGCGGTCTCTGAGCGTCTCGACCAGTTTGGCGAGGTATTGATTGCCAAGCGTGGCGATCAGTTGAACGTGGAATTTGAGATCGGTATCAAGGAAGGCAATCAGATTGCCGGTATCCGCCGTCTGCCGCGTCGCCTCCGCCAGTTGATGAAGCTCATCGAGCTGTCTGTCCGACAACCCGCCCTGGGCGATATCGCCAACGCTCGGCACCTCCAGCAGCAGTCGGACCGCGAAAATATCATTGAGTTCGTTGAGCGACAGCGACACCACGCGAAAGCCGCGATTACGCTCCGCTTCGAGTAGACCTTCGCGCTCGAGATCGAGCAGGGCTTCCCGCACCGGGGTCGCCGATACGCCGAGTTCGGCCGCCAACCGCGGCACCGAATAGAGCTGATCCGGTTGCATCTGCCCGGTGATGACCAGCCCGCGGATCACCTTTCGCGCCTGCTCGCGCAAGCTTGGCGCCGAAACCAGACCCGCCGAACCCTTATGCATCGTTTCCATGCGCTCCTCCTTAACACGCCGCTATGCCAATTCACAATGTGTGATGTGTGATATATTATCATTGACGCTCGAAATGTGATGTGTGATATTTTACTCAACAAAAGATTAGGGAGGTAACAGATGGCGGTAGATCGCATCCTCATGATCGTGTCCGACACCGTTCGGACGGACATGCTGGGATACAACGGGGGGCACGTCCGAACTCCCAATCTGGATCGGCTCGCCGCGCGATCGATGGTGTTCGATCGTTATTATGCGTCGAGCTTTCCGACGGTGCCTGCGCGCTACGATTATCTCACCGGCAAGCCTGCGTTCGCCGGTGTAGGATGGGGCGCGCTGCCGCGCGCGGATCGCTCGATTGCAACCACATTGACCGAAGCGGGTTACACGACGCTCGGCGTGGTGGACACGCCGTTCTATCAGGTCAACGGCTATTCATATGATCGCGGATTCAATTTCTTCTACGACATGAAGTCCCAGCTCCTGGGAACGCCGCATTACAGCTCCTACACCGCCCCCAACAAGACCAAGCGGCAGGGCGAAGGCAAGCTGCCGCAATGGCCGATCACCGGCAAGGTGAAACCGGATCCACGCACCGGCGAGATGGACTGTCCGGCACCGCTCACCATGGTGCAGGCAGCCAAATGCCTGGAGCAAATCTACGAGGACAAGTTCTTCGCGCTGGTCGACACCTGGGATCCGCACGAGCCGTGGGACCCGCCGGCTTACTACACCCGTCACTACCTTCCCGATTATGCCGGCGAGCGCGTGCATCCGCCCTATGGCGAATGCAAGAAGCACGGCATGACCGACCGCGATATCGCGGTGGCGCGCGCGCTCTATAGCGGCGAGCTCGAGCTCGTCGATCGCTGGATCGGGCATCTGCTCGACCAGCTCGCCTATCTCGGCATCGAGGACTCCACCGCCATCATCTTCGTCTCCGACCACGGCTTCCTGCTCGGAGAGCATGGACTGATGGGCAAGATGGTCCGCAGGGCGCCCGGCGAAGCGACGTGGATGCGTTCGCCGCTCTACGAGGAGATCGCCAAGGTGCCGCTGTTGATCCATGTGCCGGGCGCAAAGCCCGGACGAACCAGCAAGCTTGCCTGCGCGCTCGATCTCGCTCCCACGATCTGCGACATGGCCGGCCTGCCGCGCCAGCCGGAGATGCAGGGGCTCTCGCTGCTTCCTGGCGTGCTTGGCGAGGCCTTCGAGGGGCGCGACCACGTGCTGACGGCGCTGCCGCTCGCCAATCCCGGCGATACGGTTGAAGTCGTCGACGATCTGATGCGGACGGTGGTCGAATGGCAACCCGTCACTATCACGACGCAAAAATGGTCGCTGCTCTATGCGATTCCGGGCGAACCGGTCGAGCTCTACGATTTGAGCTCTGATCCGAAGCAAACCACCAACGTGGCGGCAAAGCACCCCGCCGTCATCCGTGCTCTGCTGGAGATGTACGCGGAGGACCTGCGCCGCGCCGGAGTCACCAACAAATACTCCGATCCTCGCCTCGCTGCGTTGCTCGAACGCGCATCCTAGCTCGTCACGGTTGCGGAAATATCGATCGAGTTGTGGAGGGAGGCATGAGGGGCGACTTCACGCGAAGGCAATTCCTCGGCTCCACCGGGATGGGGCTCGTTGCCCTCGTATACGGCGCGGGCCCGGCGGTAGCAGCGGATGAGACGTCCACACCGAAACGGTTTGCGGGGGAAGTCGAGATCAAAATGTACCGGGATAGGCGCCGCCATCGATCAGGATATTTTGCCCGGTGATGTAGCCGGCGTGCGCCGAGCAAAGGAACGCGCAAGTCGCGCCGAATTCGTCCGGGTGGCCGAACCGTTTTGTCGGGTTGGCGGTCCTGATCTCCTCGGTGACCGCGCCGACCTCGCGCGACGAATTCTTCGCCAGCGCGGCAAGATTTGATTTCAACCGGTCGGTATCGAACGTGCCGGGCAGCAGATTGTTGATCGTCACATTGTGCTCGGCGGTCGAGCGCGCGAGCCCTGCGACGAAGCCGGTGAGGCCGGTGCGCGCGCCGTTGGAGAGCGCAAGCATCGCGACCGGGGCCTTTACCGCATGCGATGTCACATTGACGATGCGTCCGAATTTCCGCGCGATCATGCCATCCAGTATCGCCTTGATCAGGGCGATCGGCGCCAGCATGTTGCCGTCGAGCGCCTTGATCCAGTCGTCGCGTTCGAATTTGCGGAAATCGCCGGGCGGCGGTCCGCCAGCGTTGTTGACGAGAATGTCGGGTGCAGGGCAGACGGCCAGAATGGCGTCACGGCCTTCCTTGGTGGTTACGTCGGCAACGACGATCTTCGGCTGATTTCCGGTAGCAGACGCGATTTCGTCGGCGGCGTCCTTCAGGACATCGCGGCGCCGAGCTGCGATGACCAGGTCAACTCCCTCGCGCGCGAGCGCCATTGCGCTGGCCTTGCCGAGCCCCTGACTCGCCGCGCACACAATCGCGGTGCGTCCTTTTAATCCCAGATCCATATTGCCGCGCCTTGTACCGTTTCCAGGAACTAACCGTGTCCGTTGCAGTGCCAGCTAGTTGTTCGGCAAAGCCATGCCTGCTGGTTTCGAGCCCCACATGCAGAAACTCGTCGGCTCGAAGCCGAACTGCCGCGGCCGGTGCGTGGCCTCGTCCTCGATCTCGTCGACTCCGACCGAATATTCGAAGATCATTCCGTCGGGGCCGGTGAAATAGAGAAAGCGCGCGCCTGACGTCGGGTGCCGGCCTGGGCCGAACACGATCGGCACGCGGCGATCGCTGAGGAAATAATAGGAGCGCAACACATCGTCGCTGCTCTCCACCTGATGGTTGATATGCTGGATGCCAGCCTTTGGCGCGCGCACCAGCGCGATGGTGTGATGGATCGCGTTGACGCGCATCAGCGGGATATCGCCGATGCGGTCGCTGACGCGGGCATTGCAGACTTGGGTCCAGAAGCGCTCGTCGCGGGCGGGATCGGTGGAGTTCAGTCCGATGTGGCTAAAGCCGGTGATCCCTGCGTTGCGGCTCGCAAAATAGCGCCGGCCGCTCCGCTCCGGTCGCACCACCAGCTCGATATGGTTGCCGGTGGGATCGCGGAAGCCGATAAAAGCCCTTACCTTGCGCTGCTCGGCCTCCCGCGCGGAACCGGCGTGAACGGCATGCCCGAGCGATTCCAGTGTGGCGGCGGCATCCTGCAGGCTCGCTTCGTCCTCGACCTCGAAGCCGACGGTCTGGTCGCGCGGATCGCCTTCGGAGTAGCACAGCGTATGCGCGCGCTCGTCGGAGCGAAGGTAGAGGTCCTTCTTGCCGCGTTCGGCAATCTGCAGGCCGAGGCAGGCGGTCGCGAAGGTTTCCGCCGATTCGAGATCGGGCGAACCGAGGCGAACGTAGCTCACATCCCTTAGCTGGATCATGTTATCTTCCTTTTTCGGGCCTCAACCCGGCGCGCGAAATTCCGGTACGTCATTGCTTTCGCTGCCCCAGTCGCACAGCGACGCGGCGGCCAGTGGAAACTGCCGCGCCAGCCGCGGTTTTCCGTCGAACGCCGCCATGCCGTTCACGTAAGTGAAGATCAGCCCGTCCGGCCCCTCGACATGCAGAAAAATCTGCCGCGATGCCGGCTCGCGTCCCGGGCCATGCACGATCTTGATTTGGCTTTCCTGCATGAAGTAGCTGTTCTGCATGATCTGATCGAGCGCCTCGACCTCGAAGGCTGCATACAACAGGCCGTTCCGACTTGACGGATAGAGCGCCAAGCGGTGATGCATGCCGTCGATCCGCAAATAGGCGATGTCGCCGACCCAGTCGCTGACATCTGCGCCGAGCGCGCGCCAGAAGGCCAGATCGCGGACGTGGTCGGTGGAGCGAAGGCCTACGCCCTGAAACGCGACGATGCCGGCATCGCGTGGCGGAAAATAGCGCCGGCCGCTCCGGGTCGGACGAACCACCAGATCGATGCTGTTGTTCGAGGCGTCCTCGGTGAGCAGCGCCGATTGCACGTAGCGGCGCCGGCACTCACCAGCCGTCGCATCCCTGACGGTAAAACCGAGTTCGCGCAGGCGCCGACCGATCTCCTGGAGGGCTGTATCGTCCCAGACCTCGATTCCTACACTTGCGCCTTCGCTGAGGTCTTTTGCGAGGCTGACGGTGCGAAAACGATCGTCGGAGCGGAAGGCAATTTCGCCATCCTGATCAGCAACTCGTTGTAGCCCGAAAATATCCGACACAAAGTGCGCGCAGGCATTCGGCTCGCTCACCACAAGGCGGACATAGCAAACCGAGCTGATCAGGGCTGTGGCGCTGCCGTTCTTCATCGCGCCCGCGCCTTCGGATGCTGGGATTCAAGAAAAATCTTGATCATTTTGCGCCACACCGCGAACAGCTCGTCGAACCATTTCGGGTCGTTATCCCAGAGCGTGCGCAGCGCCATGCCGCGAACCAGGCTCAGTGTCAGCGCCACGATATCGGCCGAGAGGGAGGGAGGAACGCCGCTGGCGGCGAGTGCCTCGGTCCATGCCGTCTCCACGGGTCGCCGCGCTTTGCGGGAAATATCCAGGATCTGCTTGCGCACGGCCTGATCGGTCGAGGTCGACAGCACGATGTCGATCGCCACCAGGAAGTGCTCGCTGAAGAAGAATTCGCGGGCGTCCTCGATCACGGCCTCGATCAGGTCGCGCGGGCGATTGACGGCCGCGGCGCGGCGCCGGCTCTGCACCTGCGCCTGCTCGAACACATATTCAAGCGTGGCGACGACGAGTGAATCCTTGGTTGGGAAGTGATGAAGCTGCGCGCCGCGGGACAGGCCGGCCTCGGCGGCGACATCGGCGGTTCGAAAGCGGGCGTAGCCGCGCCGGCGAATGAGCTCCGATGCAGCCTTCAGGATTCGTGTGCGGGTTTCCTCGGTTCGTTCGGCCTGGGTCCGGCGCCTGGCGGTGCCGAGCGAACGGCGGGCGGATTTCAGCGGAGCGGGGACGCGGTCGGGACGGCTGGCCATGTCAAACCTCGATCTGAACCTTCCCGTCCACGATGGTGACGGGATATGTCTTCAACGCAATTTCGCAGGGCATGCCCGTCGGCTCGCCGGTGGTCACGTCGAACGTGCCGAAGTGGAAGGTACATTCGACGATTTTGCCGGTGATGATGCCTTCCTCCGCCAGCGATGCCTCGCCATGGGTACACATATCTGCGGTGGCGTAGATCGCCCCGTCCACCCGATACAAGGCGACGTTGGTTCCATCGGGCAGGGGAGCCTGCCGGATTTCACCTTCGACCACTTCATTGGCCGCGCAAAGGACGACTGTTTCACCCATCGCGAAAACCTAAAGCATGGTGCTGCCGCCGTTGACGCTGATGACCTGACCGGTCACGAACGAGGCTTCGGCGGAAGCGAGATAGGAAACCATCGAAGCGACTTCCTCCATTTCGGCCGGACGGCCCATCGGAATAACGCTGACGAACTTCGCAGCGAGCGCAGGATTGCTCTTGGTGATTGCCACCATCTGCGGTGTGTTCACCGCACAGGGAGCCACCGTGTTCACGGTTATGCCGTCCCTGGCGAATTCCCGCGCCATGCCGGTGGTGAGGCCGTGCACGCCACCTTTGGCGGCATTGTAGGCGGCATGGTCCCACAGGCCGTTGCGCACGGAATCGGCGCCGAGATTGATGATGCGGCCATAGCCTTGGGCGCGCATTTTGGGGACCGCGTACCAGGAGCACCACAACACGGTCCACAAATTGCGGTCGATCGTCGTCTTCAGCGTCTCCGGCGAGTGCTCGGCGAACGCCTTGATGATGCCACCGCCGGCATTGTTGACGAGAATGTCGAGCCGGCCGAAGCGTTCGCTCGCGAGATTGATGGTTTTTTCCGCAGTGCCCTGATCGGCGAGATCGCCGGCATGGCTCGCGACGTCCGCGCCGAACGCCTTGGTGAGATGCGCGGCGGCCTGTTGCAGTCCGCCCTCGTCGAGATCGGCAAGCACCAGCCTTGCGCCGTCCTTTGCCAGCCGCTCGGCGATCGCAAGACCGATACCTTTCGCTGCACCGGTGACGATGGCAACATTATCCCTGAGTTTCTTGTCCATTTCGTCATTTCTTCAGAGAATAATGCTGACGCGGCCCTGGGCGCGCAGGCCCTCGCTGTCCAGAAGGCAGCGCTTTTCCTTGATCCGGAACGTGCCGTTGCCGGGCACCAGGCGATAGCGATTGCTGCCGAAGTAGGTATCGGTCACGCCATCCTTGGTGCGATAGGTGATGAATGCCGAACTGACCTCCAGGTCGTCGCCGATCTGTTTTCGGATTCGCACGTTGCTGACGAGGTGACGCGTTCTCGAATGCGGGAACTCGGCATGTGCGGTTCGCTTCATCAAGCGCTTGACCCGCTCGCTGAGCCGGAAGCGGTCATCCGCGACATAGAACAGGTTGTTGTCGGGCGAGGCATCGACGGCGAGATCAGTCGCCGGGACGTAGTAAATCGCGTCGTCCGTGAACAGTTCCAGCCATTCCGGCAGGCGCCATTCGTCGAGCAGTTCGGCTTCGGCGAACAGGAAATCCTCGACTTCCGTGCGAGCTATGGCTTGCATGACTGTTACTCCGTCGCTCATGCCGGCACCCTGAAAACGTGTTCGTTCCAGTTCGACCAGAACGCGCGCATCTGCAACTCGTCGTCGTAGGACGGGTTTTCCTTGCCCATGCCCTTCGAGATGTCGTTCCACTGGGCCTCGGCGGAGTTGCGAAAGCCGCGCTGACACTGTTCGAGCGCCTCGACGTCGTCGGGCGTCGCAAATCCCCCGGGCCCGAGAAATTCCAGGAAGTTGAATAGCCGGTACTTCCGCGCCCATTCGGTCTCCTCCTTGGGGGCAAGAGCCCAGGCACTGATATTCATGAAATCGGGTGCGGCGGGATAATAGGTCCGCACCGTCACCGCCATGATGTCGTTGATCACCAGGTTGGGAAAGATGAACAGGTTGCGATTGAAGGTCGCGATACGATCGGCGCGCTCCTTGCCGAACCGCTTGAGCAGGCCGTCGTAAAGGCGCGAAAGCTCGCGCTTGCCTTCCTCACCCCAGGAAGGAATCCATTGCGCAACGGGGCGGCCCCAAGGGGCCTTGTACTCGAGCACGGCATGTCCTTTGCCGAGATCACGGGCCGACCCCTCGAATGCTACCTGGGCCAGTGCACCCGTCGCGGACTTCAGATAGTCCAGATAAGTCGCATGCGTCGTGAGTGCGTGATAGCCGTCGATGCTGTTTTCGGTCAGCAGCTTCCAGTTGGCTCGCATCGAGTATTCCTGCGTGCCGCCGACGATGGTCATTCCTGTTTCGGCCTGGTCGCAGATCACGTCGAGATAGTCCTTGACCGGACCCAGGTAGTCCGAGAGGCTTTCGACGCCCTTGTCAAAACAGATGAAATTGAGATCGCGGTAACTTTCGAACCGCGGAACCTGCTGCATATTGCTGGTAGAACGCTCCTTGAAGTCTTCGGCGTAGGAGGATTCTCCGGGCTGGCTGCGCAGCGTTCCATCCAGGCCGAATACCCAGCCATGATAGAAGCATTGGAACGACTTTGCGTTGCCGTGCTTTTCCCGGCAAACCTGCGCGCCTCGATGCGGGCAGGTATTCAACATCGCCTTGAGAGCGCCCTTGGCATCGCGGGCGAATAGTATGCTCCGCCCTCCGACCATGCGGGTGACGAAATCGCCGGGCTTGGCGAGTTCGGACCCATGGCCAAGATAGAGCCAGCACTTGTCGAATATTTGCGCCCGCTCGGCCGCGAGAATGTCAGGATCGACAAAGGCCTGACGCGAAACCTTGAAGATCTTCCTGGTCTCATCGATCATCAGTGCGGTGTTCATCCGTTGGAAGGCGTTCATCACTGTCTCCCTCAAAGGCTCTTGTGCGTCATTTCAAGGCGGCCCGCAGATCGTAGGCGGACGATTCCAGATCGGCGCGGGCAGGGCGCTTGTCGGCCGCGATCACCCGCCGCAGCATCGCCATCTCCTTGGCGGAATTGACCGAGAGCGCACCGACAATGTCGGCGCCGCGCATGGCGATGACGGAGAATTTTCCGCAGTTCGTATCGCCGCGGATGATGTGGTCTGCTTCCAGCATGTCGCCGGCGACCTGAATGTTGAGGTCATACTGGTCGGTCCAGAACCACGGCGGATCGCCATATTCCCTTGTCTCGCCGATCATGTTGCCGGCGACCGCGATCGCCTGGTTCTGCGCATTGGCCCAGGTCTCGACGCGGATGGCGCGGTCGTGACAGCGGCTGAATTGCAGCGCCGCATCACCAGCGCAATACACGCCGGACGCCGCGGTGCGCCCGTAGGCATCGACGGAGATCCCGCCGGCCGACGGCAAGCCGAGTCGCTCCGCTACCGTGGCGACCGGCTCGACGCCAATACCGACCAGCACCAGATCGGCCGCGATGTCAGCCCCATTGCTAAGCCTGACGCCATCGGATGAGCTTCCGCTGACCGTCGCGCCGAAGATGAATTCGACGCCATGGCTGCGATGCCTTGCCGCGACCAGGTCGCTCACGACAGCAGGGAATGCGCGCGCCAGCAGCCGTTGCTCGCTTTCGACGACGGTGATGCGGCAACCGTTCTTCGCTGCCGCGCAGGCGGCCTCAAGGCCGATCACGCCGCCACCGACGATCACGATGCGCGATTTGTCGTGGATCGATTTGCGAAACCGCAACGCATCTTCGACATTGCGCAGGTACTGGATCTCAATGGCTGAATTCTCAAGCGCTGCCAGGCGTCGGGGCAGGGTGCCGGTCGCTATTAGCAGGCGGTCGAAAGCGAAGGAGCGACCATCCGCTGTGGCCACGATGCGGCGGTCCGCGTCGCAATCGATCACCGCGCTGCCGGTCTCCAGCCGCACAGCGAGGATGTCGCTCCAGTCGCTGGCCTGTTTGATATAGGCCACCGGGGCATCGGGCGCGTGCAGCATGGCCTTGGAAAGCTGCGGCCGCTCGTAGGGCGGGTGCGGCTCTTCGCCGAGCATGGTGATCGCGCCTCGAAAGCCGCGTGCACGCAAGGCCTCGGCGGCGCGGCCGCCAGCCTGGCCCGCTCCTGCAATCACGATGTTTTCGATCTGTGCCGGCAACTTTTTAGCTTTCGCTCCCTGACGCGATCTTCGATCGTCGCACCTTTATCGCAGACCGGTTGAGCGAAAGACGCCAAACCCTGCAATCCATTCCTTCATTGCATCGATAATAAAAACAGTCCAACCTGCTTGTAAAGTAGGATCGCACACTCGGCCCGATAATGTTGGCCGTGTGGCTGGTGCGGTGCATAAACAGGATCGAGGAAACGCGTCGTGGCCGAGGCCATCGATACCCATACTCATTTCGTTCCGGCGCACATCCCGTCGGAACCGGGCCGCAATCCGCGCTGGCCGTCGATCGAACGCAGGGATCGCGACGGCGCTGCGGTAATAGTCGGCGGCAAGGTGTTTCGCGTCATCGATTCGCGAAGCTGGGACGCCAGGCGTCGTATCGACGACATGGCTGCCGACGACGTCGACGTGCAGGTCGTCTCTCCGATGCCGGAACTGCTGTCGCATTGGTTTCCGCCCAGCGACGCAGACGCGCTGTGCCGGTACGTGAACGAGGGGATCGCGGAGCTTTGCGCCGCGCATCCCCGGCATTTCGTCGGGATCGGAATGGTGCCGATGCAGGACACATCGCTCGCCGTCAAGCGGCTGGACGAGATAAGATCGCTCGGCCTGCGCGGCATCGAGATCGGCAGCCATATCAACGGCATTGCACTTGGGGATACGCGCCTGCACGCGGTCTATGCTGCTGCTGAGCAGGCCGGGCTCATGGTGATGATCCACCCGTTGCATCCGCTCGGTCTCGACCGCATGGGCGGCCGTCCGGAACTCGCCGCCGTTGCTGCATTCCCGTTGGAGACTGCCTTCGCGGCGGTGTCCCTGATGACGGGTGGCATTGTCGAGGCGTTTCCGAAATTGCGGTTCTTGCTCAGCCATGGAGGCGGCGCGCTGCCCTGGATATTGCCGCGTTTGCGGCATGCGAGAACAATCGGAGCGCCTCTGGATAGCCTGTTTTCGTGCGATCCCGGCGAGATGGCCAAGGCATTTTACTACGACACTATTCTCTATGATCGCGCAGCGCTGGACTATCTCGTCGCAAAGGTCGGCAAGGAGCGGCTGGTGGTAGGGTCGGATTATCCATTTACCATCAAGCAGGACCGTCCGGCGGAATTCGCAGAAGCGGCGCTGGGCATTGCGCGCGAAACATTCGCCGACAATGCGCGAACGCTGCTCGGCCTCCAAACGGGGTCGACTGCGCGCCGCGCTCTTTGAGAGGGAGGTTGTCCTGGGTACGTGCTATTCCTATCCCCAGTCTTGTTCGCTTGGGCCGCTGCCACCGCGCACACCGGCCCGTCCCGACCCGCAAGTACCGCGCGACAGTGCGCTCGGCGCATGTGCGCACGGCAAGATAGGCGCCTTTTATTTCTACATGGAGGGCTCGAGCGACGATCCTGCGTTCGGCTTTTGCGAGATCGAGGTGTCGGTGCAGCATATCGCCGACGGTAAGGTGAGACTGGAGCTTTATTGCATTGCCGACGGCTATCAGAGCGAGCGCGGTGTCGGCAAGAGATGCCCTTTGAAAGTGGCGATCCTGGCGAAAGACAAGGTTCTGGCAACGGCGGACTGGCATTTCCCCGACGTGATCTGCGGCCACGCCGATCCCATGCATTTCGTAACGGATCTGGCCATGGCCGATAATCTCTTCGCCAGGGTTGACCGAATTGAGCTGGCCGGGACGACCGGTGAATCGGAACCTTGCCGGTAGGCTCCAGCACATCGGCATTGGGCCGAGTGTTGCGGCGTCGCGTCAATAAACCGGATGGACTGCTTGTAACAAAATGTTCTCATGAATAGTAAACCAGCGTACAAGTAAGAACAAATCGAGGACTGTCTCCCGCCAATGGCGGCAACCTGTTGATGTCGAGGAACGATTCATGCGTGCGTACCTGGCGATGGCGTTCGGCCTGTTCGTTGCCTTGCTCGGGATGGATGTGGCGGATGCCGCATCCTATCCGTCTCGGCGGATCAATCTCGTCGTGCCGTTCCCGGCGGGCAGCGCGACCGACGCCGTGACCCGGCGTCTGGCTGAAAGCATCGGGACCGCCACAAGCGCAGCCGTGGTGGTCGAGAACAAGCCGGACGCCGATGGCAACCTTGCGGCGTTGTCGGTTCTGAAGGCGGAGGCCGACGGATACACGGTCTTCGTGACCACCAACTCGACGCAAGCAGCCAACGTCAATCTTTTCAGTTCGATGCCCTATGATCCCGCCCGCGATTTTGCGCCCGTTGCCGGGATCATGACCATTCCGATGATGCTGACGGTGAAGGCGGAGTTTCCCGCCCGCAACGTGGCCGAATTCGTCGCCTTGGCAAAGGCGCGTGAGAAGCCGTTGTCGTTTGGCAGCGGCAACACGTCGAGCCGGGGAGCTGCCGAACTCTTCCGCTTTCGTGCTGGAATCGCGATGCAGCATGTTCCCTATCGCGGAATGCCTCAGGCATTGACCGACATTCTTTCCGGCGAGATCGACTGCGTATTCGCCGATCCGGCCAGCGCGCAAGGGCTGGTGCAGGATGGACGGTTGCGTGTACTGGCGGTGACCAGCAGCGAGCGGCTGGCGACCATGCCGACTGTTCCGACAATCGCGGAAGCCGGGCTAGCCGGATCGGAGTTGACTGCCTGGGTCGGCGTCTTCGTGCGCACGGGCACGCCACCCGATATCATCGCGAAGCTCAA
This sequence comes from Bradyrhizobium sp. SRL28, assembly GCF_018596315.1. Lineage (GTDB taxonomy): Bacteria > Pseudomonadota > Alphaproteobacteria > Rhizobiales > Xanthobacteraceae > Bradyrhizobium. Next base: position 261,404 of record NZ_JAHEAG010000002.1, read on the forward strand.
TCAGCTTGTGACGGCGTTTGTCACGCGCGAAGAGACGAAGGCTTATCTGGAATCGATCGGCGCAAAGCCGTTTCGCGCTAGCCCCGAAGAGCTGAGAGCCTTTGCGGAGGCTGATACCAAACGCTGGGCGGAGATCGTCGAGATCGCGAAAATCGAGAAGAAATGATCTGCTGGCTATCGAGCTTCAGGCCGCCCGCCGCTTTTTGCGGGGCTTGGAGCGTTGCACGTCAGCCTCTTCGTCCGCTTTTTGGCCCTCGGGCAGCGTACCGTCCGACATGGCGAGCAGGTTGTGCTTCATCGCCAGGAGCGCATCCGATGCGCCCTCCAATTGCTTCCGGTCGATACCGTTGACGATCATGGCGTTGAACTTGTCGGTTTCCTTGCGGAGCTTCTCGAGGAAGCCGCGCGCCTGCTTGGTGACGTAGACGCGTTTGACGCGCCGGTCGACCGGATCGGCCTGGCGTATCACGAAGCCGGAAGACTCCAGGCGGTCGATCAGCGCCCCCACGGCAACCTTTCCGACGTCGAGCTCGTTGGCGAGCTGGGTCTGGGGCAGGCCGTCCTTGCGCGAAATGAACGCGAGCACCCACCATTGCGAGCGGGTGATTCCGAGCGGCGCCAGGGCGCGGTCGAACATCATCCTCCTGAGCCGCGACACGTCGTGGATGAGATATCCAAGCCGGAGATCCCAATCGGGCTGATCAGCCATTGATGTTTCCCTTAAAGCGAGTCGCGAGCAGGCCCTCAACCAATACCATACACCAGCGTATTTTAAAGGGCATATCGCGATTTCAGGCTCAAACTGAGCATCTTAACCCGCCGTTAACCGGTTTACAAAACAAGTACGCTAGTGTATGAATTGCGTGCCGGTTCTGGCCAGGCACAGCGAAACGCGATCAAAATCGCGCCGCGGGGAAGGAAGACACCATGTTCGACGCCGCCCTGCTTCAAGGCAAGCGGATCCTGGTCACGGGTGGAGGCACCGGGCTTGGCAAGGAGATGGCGGTAGGGTTCGCGGCCCATGGCGCGAAGGTCTATATATGCGGGCGGCGCAAGGAAGTGTTGGATCTGGCGGTGGCCGAGATCCGCGAACGGTCGCGCGGACAAGCGGACGCCTTGATCGCCAACGTTCGCGACCCTGATAGCATCGAGGCGATGATATCGGCGATATGGGCGGACGGCCCGCTCACCGGCCTCGTCAACAATGCAGGGGCCAATTTCCTGGCCCCGACCGAAAGCCTGTCGCCGCGAGGCTATGAGGCGATCCGGTCGACGGTGATGGACGGTTCCTTTTACACTTCCGTTGCCTGCGGCAGACGATGGATTGCCGAAGGTTTGCCCGGCGTGATCATCAGTAACCTCGTCACCTGGGTTTGGACCGGATCGGCCTATGTGGTGCCGGCGGCAATGGCAAAAGCAGCGGTACACGCCATGACCATGTCGCTGGCGGTCGAGTGGGGTCCCAAAGACATTCGCGTTAATGCGATTGCGCCGGGTCCGTTTCCGACCGAAGGCGCGTGGGACAAGCTCAATCCACTGGCGGAGACCGGTGTCGGCGCAACGCAGGCGGACGAGGTTCCGTTGCGTCGTTTCGGAAAGATGGACGAGTTGCGCAATCTCGTGATCTTCCTGATGTCGGACGGCTGCAGCTACATCACCGGCGACACGATCAGCATCGATGGCGGCCACCATTTGGCTGCGCCCAGCACCTTTGCAGGTCTGGCGAAGTTGTCGCCAGCCGATTGGCAGCGCGCGCGCGAGGCTATTCAAGCCTCGGTGCGGAAGGAAAAGGAAACGCGGTCGATCTGACGTCGGCCGATTCCCGGCAGCCTGCGGCAACAAACAGGGAAAGGCATCGAATGGATCTGGCGATCTCGACAAAGAGCTTTCAGTGCACGATCGACGATGGGCTTGCCCATATCGTCCTTGATCAGCCCGACCGGGGCAATCCCATCGATGGGGAGTTCTGCCGCGAATTCAGCCTGTGCATTGCCGAACTCAGCGAACGAGCCGACGTGCGGTCGGTGCTGATCTCCGCGCGCGGCCGGCTGTTCAGCGTCGGCGGCGACCTGACGTCGCTGGTGAAGCAGGGAGACGCGCTGCCCCGAACGATCAAGGCCTGGACGGCGGACTTGCATGCCGCGATTGCAAGAATGGTCCGGATGCGGGCACCCGTCGTTGCCGCCGTGCACGGTAACGTCGCCGGCGGAAGCGTTTCCCTGATGGCGGCTGCGGATCTGGTCGTCATCGCGGAATCGGCGCGCATCTCGTCGGCCTTCTCAAAGATCGGATTCAGCCCGGACAGCGGCTCGACCACTACGGTTACACGCCGGATCGGCGTGGCGCGCGCGAGACGATTTTTCCTGCTGGCCGAGACGCTGGACGCGGGGACGGCCCTGTCGCTCGGCCTCGTCGATTTCGTCGTTCCCGATGGCGAAGTGCAGCGCGAGGCGGAACGAATAGCGCGGGAACTGGCGGCCGGTCCCACCGAGGCCTATGGCGCGATCAAACGCCTGTTTTCGCAGACGCTGGACCGGCCGCTGGAAAGCCAGCTGGAGGAGGAGGCGCAGACGCTCGCCGCCATCGCGCGGACGGCCGATGCGCGCGAAGGCGTCAAATCATTCGTCGAAAAGCGGAAGCCCGCATTCATTGGGCGGTGAAACCGGCGCCCGGCACCCCGGATGCGACAACCTTGACCAGTTGCAAACTATCGTAACTCAGAATAAGGTACACTAGTGAACTATATTAATCCGAACATAGAATTCGGAACATCCGCCGCAGGAGGGAAAGATGACCGCAGCCGCTGCCAAGCGAGACACTTCTGCCGCCAGTTTCCGGGAGGCCGGATACTGGCTCGACAAGACCGTTGATCAGCTTCTTACCGAGGCGGTGGCCAAGGCGCCCGACAAGGTGTCGATCGTCGCCGATCGGGCAGATCGCGAGCACGCTCATCGTTTGACCTACAAGGAGCTCGAAAGGCGCGCAAATTGCGCCGCCACTTCGCTGCTGCGGCTCGGCGTCGGGCGCGGCGATATCGTCACGGTGCAATTGCCAAACTGGTGGGAATTCGTCGTCACGGCCTTCGCCTGCAGCAAGATCGGCGCGGTGATGAATCCGGTGATGCCGATCCTGCGGGAACGCGAACTGGTCTACATCCTGAATTTCTGCAAGGCCAAGGTCTTCATCGTCCCGAAGAACTATCGCGGCTTCGACTACGCGGCGATGGCGCAGGGTATGCGAGGCGATCTGCCCGATCTCCAGCACGTGATCGTCGTCGACGGCGATGGACCTGACAGTTTCGAGCGCGCGCTGCTGGCGTCTGATCCCGGAAAACTTCCCCCAGGTCTGGCGCCGGACGACATGGCCGTCCTGATGTTCACCTCCGGCACGACGGGCGAGCCGAAGGGCGTCATGCACACCTCGAACTCGCTCATCGCCTGCTGCAAGGCGCTGACGGGCAGGTTCGGCCTCGATTCCAGCGATGTCATGCTGGTGGCCTCACCGGTAGGCCACATGACGGGATATGCGGCAATCGTTCTGCTCTCGGTCTATCTTGGCGGCACGATGATCCTTCAGGACGTGTGGGAGGCCAAGCGCGGCGTCAGCCTGATGGCGAGTGAAGGCGTTACCTATACCGCCGCCTCGACGCCGTTCCTGAACGACATCTGCGAGGCCGTGAAGGCGGGCGCTCCCCATCCGAGGGATCTGCGCTCGTTCCTGTGTGGCGGCGCGCCGATTCCTTCCGTCCTGATCGAACGTGCAGCCAACGAACTCGGCCTCAAGGTCTGTTCGCTCTGGGGCATGACCGAGATCCTGTCGGGCACACTCACCGAACCTTCGCGGGCAGGGGAAAAGTCGGCGACCACGGATGGCCGAGCGCAAGATGGGATGGAAGTCCGCATTGTCGATCTCGACGGCAAGCCGATGCCCGCCGGTCAATCGGGACGGCTGCTCGTTCGCGGCGCCCAGATGTTCAAGGGCTACTACAAGCGGCCGGAGCTGCAGACATTTGACGGTGAGGGATGGTTCGATTCCGGTGACCTCGCGTACATGGACGAGGATGGCTACATCCGCATCTCGGGCCGGGTGAAAGACATCCTGATCAGGGGCGGGGAAAACGTACCGGTCGTCGAGGTCGAAAACCTGCTCTACAAGCATCCTGCCGTCGCCGCGGTCGCTCTGGTTGGTTTTCCTGATGCACGGCTCGGCGAGCGAGGCTGCGCCTTCATCGTTCCGCGCCCCGGGAGCACGATCGATCTGGCCACGGTGCAAACTTACTTGCGCGACTGCAAGATGGCGAAACAGTTCTGGCCGGAGCGCGTCGAGGCCATAGCTGACCTTCCTCGCACCGCCAGCGGCAAGATTCAGAAGTTCAAGCTGAAGGAGATCGCTGCGACATTTGCCGAAACGAAGTAGCGCAGAGGCGGCATCCGTCCTGGTTATTGATCGGAGTAGGACGGGTCCCGCCGCTCGCGAAATGCCGCGACGGCTTCGGCGTGGTCATGTGTTTCCAGCAGCATCACCTGCTGCCGGTCTTCCATCATGAGCGCCGCATCCAGGCTCGGGGCGTCGATCAGGACGTTGAGGGCCTGCTTTGTCAGTCGCAGCCCCATGGGAGAAACACGCAGCATTTCGGAGGCGAATTCGAGCCCCGTCGCGAGCAGTTCATCGGCGGGAACGATATCGCTGACCAGCCCGATCGCCTTTGCCCGCTCGGCCTTGAGGAAGCGACCCGTGAGCAACAGCTCCGACGTGACGGAAAGACCAACGAGCCGGGGCAGGAGGTAGCCCGAGCCCATGTCGCAGCCGCCGACGCCGATGCGGATATAGGCGGCATTCATCCGAGCATCCGGCGCGGCGAAGCGGATGTCACAGGCCAGCAGGAAGGAAAAACCGGCGCCGCATGCGGCGCCATGGGCAAGGCCGATGATCGGCTGCGGGCACGACCGCATCAAACGGATCACGCCGGAATAGTTTTGCTGCATCCGGAGCTGGCGCTGTGGCCGTCCCTTGCCGGGCGCGGCAAACGCATCCGATCCGAGTTCGGCGCCGGCCGAAAATTCGGGTCCGTTGCCGCGCAGGATCACGACGCGCGTCGTCGGCCGGTCGTGGAGACCAGAGAAATAGTCGGTCAAATCCGCGATCATTTCTGGCGTGACCGCGTTGCGCTGGGCAGGGCGATCCAACGTCAGGATCTCGATCGCGCCATGGGTTTCGATAGTGATCGTTTTCGGTTGCGTCACGGCTGCGCTCCCATCGTTCATTGTCTTTGATGACAGATAGTAATATAGTGTACCATAATCGAGCGCAATGCTCGGTGAAGCCTCCAGCGGTGCTGTAACAAAGGCCGCAAGATAGCGACAAGACGTCAGGGAGACGAGACAATGCCATATCAGTCCGTGTTCAGGCCGGATCTGTTCAAGGGGCAGACGATCATCGTGACCGGCGGCGGCAGCGGGATCGGGCGCTGTACGGCCCACGAACTCGCCGCGCTCGGCGCGAACGTGGCGATCATGGGCCGGACGGTGGAAAAGCTTAATGAAGTGCAGCGGGAGATCGAGGAGGATGGCGGTCAGGTGATGAGCCACGCCTGCGACATCCGCGATGACGCGATGGTCGTGGCCGCCATCGAGGCGGTGCTCGCGAAATACGGTCGCATCGACGGCCTCGTCAACAACGCCGGCGGTCAGTATCGCTCGCCGCTGAAGGAGATTTCCACCAAGGGGTTCGAGGCGGTCGTGCGCAACAATTTGACCGGCGGCTTCATCTTCATGCGCGAGGTCTATAACCGCTGGATGGAGGCCAATGGCGGCGCCATCGTGAACATCATCGCCGATATCTGGCACGGCTGGCCCGAGTTCGGCCATTCCGCTGCTGCGCGCGGCGGCATGCTGACCCTGACCGAAACGGCTGCTTGCGAATGGTCGGGATCAGGCGTGCGCGTCAATGCGGTGGCGCCCGGCGGCATCGTGTCGAGCGGTTTTGATACCTACACGCCGGAAATGCAAACGAAGCTGCACGACTTTACGGAACGGGTGCCGCTGCAACGCTTCGGGACAGAAGCGGAAATATCTGCCGCCATTGTCTTCCTGTTGTCGCCGGCGGGAGCCTATGTCACCGGCTCCTGCCTCCGCGTCGATGGCGGAACGCCGAATGCGCGAACCACCTGGAAGCTGGAACCGCACAGCCGCAGCTTGCCGTTTGAAGGCTTTCATCGCGCTACGCTGCCGGAAGTGATGAAGCGGAAAGCCAGCGCGTAGTCTAGTCGACAGCGATGATCAGCTTGCCGTGGTTTTCTCCCCGGTAGAGCCGGGCAATGGCGCCGGGAGCGTGTTCGAGTCCCGGCAGAATTTCCTCGTCGTGGACGATCTTGCCGTCGAGCGCGAACTGCGTCAGGCGAGCTGCCGCGGTTTCGAATTCACTGACGTGATCGAAGATGATGAAGCCCGACCATCGCAGGCGGCGGGTGAGGATTTCCCGCTCTGGCCGCGGGCCCGTGGGAACAGGTGTCCAGGAGGCGTTGGCAGCCGTGCCGCACTGGATGATCCTTCCCCGCAGCCGCATGGAGCGGACGGCGGCATCGGCGATCGAACCACCGGTGTTGTCGAAGAAGATGTCGTTGCCGTCAGGGCATGCCTCGCGGATCGCCGCCGCAAGGTCGGCGATTTCGCGATAGTTGATCATGTCCTGATAGCCGTAGCGGGCTTTTGCGAGCGCAGCTTTTTCAGCCGAGCTGGTAAGTCCGACAGCGCGGCAACCCGCGATCTGTGCGAGTTGCCCGACAAAACTGCCCACGCTGCCGGCCGCGGTCGATACCAGAACATGTTCACCAGGTTTTGGGTCGCCAAGACCGTGCAAGGCGAGATAGGCCGTGAGGCCGTTGATGCCGAGCAGGCTCACATTGGCGCTGAGGGGCAGGGCTGAAGGTTGAACGCGGCGCAGCACGGCATCCGGCGTTGCAACGCAGTAGATCTGCCAGCCGAACCAGCCATACACGAATTCGCCGGCTTGAAACTCCGGCGCGTTGCTCTCGATGATTTCACCGACGGTGAGCGCGCGCATGGGAGCGTCGAGCGGCACCGGCGCGCTGTAGTTCCCTTCGTCATTCGCCCATCCGCGTTGGGCCGGGTCGACGGAGAGATAGCGGTTCCTGATGAGTATCTCACCCTTGCCGGGCGCGGGCATCGGCTCCGTCGCCAGCGCAAAATGCTCGGTTTGTGGTATTCCCCGCGGCCGCGAAACGAGCCGCACCTGTCGGTTCACAAGGGCGCCCATGGTCAATCCTCCCAATTAGTACACTTGTGTACGATATAACAATACGATAGAAAATGGATGGGAGACAAGGAAGTCCTTGCGGCGCAGGCCGTCTTATTCACCCCGGGATCCAGCAAGAGGCAACAAATGGCGGGGCTCTTCTTCGAACAATTTTCTGTCGGACAGACGTTTTCCCATGAAATCCGGCGCACGGTCACGGACATGGACAACATCCTGTTCTCGTCGCTGACCTACAATCCGGCGGCGGTTCATATCGACCACGAATATGCCAAGGGAACTGAGTTCGGAAAGCCGTTGATGAACTCGATCTTCACGCTCGGCCTCATCATCGGACTGTCGGTGCAGGATACGACGTTGGGCACCACCGTCGGAAATCTGGGAATGGAGGACACCAAGTTTCCACGCCCGGTATTCGGCGGCGATACGCTGCGTGCCGAAACCAAGGTCGTATCACTGCGCGAAAGCAAGTCGCGTCCGACGCAGGGCATCGTGACGTTCGAACACCGCGGGTTCAATCAGCGCGATGAAGAAGTGGTCTACTGCCGCAGGAACGCTCTGATGATGAGGCGACCAAAATGAGATTGCGCTCGCTTCTTTTCGTGCCGGCCGACAGCGAACGGAAATACGCCAAGGCGACCGGCATCGGCGCCGACGCGCTGATCCTTGATCTGGAGGACTCGGTTGCGCCGGGCCGAAAGGCCTTTGCCCGTGATGCCGTCAAGGCGCTTCTGGGGGGTGGGGAGAGGGATTGGTCGTTCCTGGTTCGGATCAACCCGTTCGGCACAGACCTTACGCTCGAAGATCTGGCGGCGGTGGTTCGCCCGGGCCTCGACGGCATTCTGATTCCCAAGGTCAACGGTATCGAGGATGTCGATCTCGTCTCGCACTATGTCGACGTGCTGGAGGTGGCCACCGGTATCACGCCTGGCCACGTCAAGCTGCTGGTTGTCGCGACCGAAACGCCCGCCGCCATGATCGGTTTCAACGGCTATGCGCGCAAGAACAAACGCCTGGTGGCGATGACGTGGGGCGCGGAGGATCTCGGTGCGGCGCTGGGCGCGCTCACCAACAAGGAGGCGGATGGAAGCTGGACGTTCCCCTATCAGGTGGCGCGGGCGCAATGTTTGTTCGCCGCGGGTGCCGCCGGTGCGGCGGCGCTGGATACGCTATATGCCGATTTCAAGGACCAAGTAGGACTCGCGGAAAGCTGTCGGATTGCGCGCCGAGACGGATTTGTCGGCCGGATCGCGATTCACCCCGATCAGGTCGCAACCATTAACAGCTGCTTTACGCCGTCTGACGCTGATCTCGCGCATGCGCGCCGCGTGGTCGCTGCATTCGCGGCCGACCCGGATGTCGGCACAGTCGGGATTGACGGCAAGATGTACGATATTCCGCATCTGGTCGCCGCTAGGCGAACCCTGGCCTCCGTCGGAGAGGGAAGCTCCAATGGATAAATCGTCCTCCAATCAGCTCGACGTTTCGGAAGATCATGCCGCAATTCGCGAGGGCGTTCGTGCTGTTGTCTCCCGCTTCGACGACGAATATTGGCTGGCGCGCGATGAGGACGGCGAATTTCCGCGCGAATTTCACCGCGCCATGGCCGATGCCGGCTGGCTCGGCATCACCATGCCGGAGGAATACGGCGGTTCCGGTTTGGGCGTTACCGAGGCCGCCATCATGATGCATGAGGTGGCAAGCCACGGCGGCGGCATGACGTCGTCATCATCAGTGCATATCAATCTGTTTGGTCCGCATCCGATTGTCGTCAAGGGAACGGACGACCAGAAGCGGCGCTGGGTACCACGCCTCGTTTCGGGCGAAGACCAATGCTGCTTCGGCTTCACCGAACCCGATGCCGGACTGAACACCACGCGCATCAAGACCTTTGCCGAAAAGGTGCCCGGCGGCTACCGCGTGCATGGACAGAAGGTCTGGACCTCGACCGCGCAAGTCGCCAACAAGATCATGCTGCTGACGCGGACCACCAAGTTCGAGGAATGCAAGCGGCCGACCGACGGCATCACCATCTTCTACACCGATCTCGATCGTTCGAAGATCGAAGTTCGCCGCATTCCGAAGATGGGCCGCAAGGCGGTGGATTCCAATGCTATCTTCATCGACGGCCTGTTTGTTCCGGAAGCGGACCGGATCGGCGAGGAGGGAAAGGGCTTTTCCTATATTCTTCACAGCCTCAATCCCGAACGGATATTGATTGCGGTCGAGGCTATCGGGATCGGGCAGGATGCGTTACGCCGCGCGACGCGCTACGCCCGGGAACGCGTCGTGTTCGACCGTCCGATCGGTCAGAACCAGGGCATTCAACATCCGCTCGCCGAACGCTGGATGTATCTGGAAGCAGCATGGCAGATGGCTACGCGCGCCGCCTGGCTCTATGACAACGGCAGGCCCTGCGGCGCCGAAGCAAACAGCGCGAAGTTTCTGGGCGCTCGCGCCGGTCACGATGCGGCTTGGCAGGCCATCATGACCCATGGCGGCTTCGGCTACGCCAAGGAGTATCACGTCGAGCGGCTGTTCCGTGAGGTCGCGATTACCCGCCTAGCGCCGATCACGGAGCAACTGATTCTGAGTTTCATTGCCGAGAAGGTACTCGACTTGCCGAAGAGCTACTAATCCGCGGCGCGGCTTATGCCGCCGTGCGTCAGAGATTGCGCGAAATCAGCTCGCGCATGATCTCCGACGTGCCGCCATAGATACGCAGTACCCGCGCATCCGCAAACAGCCGACAAATCTCGTACTCGCGCATAAAACCGTAGCCGCCGAAGAACTGCAGGCACTGATCGACCAGCCTTCCGTGCATCTCGGTGGTCCACAGTTTCGCGGTCGAAGCCGCATAGGTCGTGAGCTCGCCGCGAACGTGTTCGCGCAGGCATTGGTCGACATAGGCCCATCCAACCGAAAGATCGGACTTGAGATCTGCCAGCCTGAAGCGCGTGTTCTGAAAAGTTCCGATAGCTTGCCCGAACGCTTTGCGTTCGCTGACATAATCCCTGGTGATGTCGAATGCTTTTTGTGCGGCGGCGATTGAGTGAAGCGCGATCGTCAGGCGCTCCTGCGGCAACTCGCTCATCAGCGCGGCCATCGCGCCGCCTTCCGAGCCGAGGAGGTTGCTGACGGGAACGCGGACCTGATCGAAGAACAGTTCTGACGTATCGGAGGAGAGATGGCCAAGCTTGTCGAGGTTGCGGCCGTGGCGAAAGCCTTCGCGCTCGGTCTCGACGAGGACGAGACTCATGCCGCGCGACCCGCCGTCCGGATTGGTCCTGACAACCACGATGACGAGGTCGCACATCTGGCCGTTCGAGATGAAGGTTTTCTGACCGGAAATGACATATTCATCGCCTTCGCGGACGGCGCGCGTGCGAATACCCTGCAGGTCGCTGCCGGTACCGGGCTCGGTCATCGCGATGGCGCACACAGCCTCGCCGGCGACCATGCGCGGCAGCCATTTCTTTTTCTGATCCTCGGTGCCGTAATGCAGCAGATAGCCACAGCACACATCGCTGTGCACTGAAAAGTCGGTCGCCGGTCCTGCAAACCCCGAATAGGCGAGCTCTTCGATGACGACGGCGTTGTGACGAAAATCACCGCCGATCCCGCCATACTGTTCCGGTACCTGGGGGCAGAGCAGGCCGGCCTGGCCGGCTGCCGGCCACAGGGCGCGGTCAATGATCCCGGCTTTCTCCCATTCCTGAAAATGCGGCTGTATCCTCGTTGCGGCAAAGCGGCGGACGCTTTCGCGCAGGAGCGCATGTTCTTCGTCGAATACCGGGCGATTATGCAGCATGTCTGTCGTGCCGTAGGTTGAAAAGCTAGAAGGCGACCTTGTCGCCGCCCTTGAGCTGGAGAATTTCGCGTGCCTCTTCGGGACTGGCGACCTCGAGTCCAAGGCCCTCGATGATCTTGCGGACTTGTGTCACCTGTTCGGCATTGGTCTGGGCAAGGCGGCCGGCGCCGATCCACAGACTGTCTTCAAGCCCGACCCGGACGTTGCCGCCCATTGAGGCTGCCATCGCAGCGACCTGCATCTGGGCGCGGCCGGCACCGAGAACCGACCAGCGGTAGTTGTTGCCGAACAAGCGGTCGGCCGTCCGCTTCATGTGCATGACGTCGTCGGGATGCGAGCCGATGCCGCCGAGCAGCCCAAAGCAGGCCTGGATGAATAAGGGCGCCTTGACGAGGCCTTCGGTCCAAAAATAGTGCAGGTTATAGAGGTGGCTGGTATCGTAGCATTCGAACTCGTAGCGCGCGCCCGAACCGTTCAGCGTTTCCAGCGCGTAGCGGATATCCTTGAACGAGTTGCGGAAGACGAGATCGTGGGAGCCCTCCAGCATCTGCGGCTCCCAGTCGTGCTTGAACGACTTGTAACGCTTCAGCATCGGGAACAGGCCGAAATTCATCGATCCCATGTTGAGGCTCGCGACCTCCGGCTTCCAGGTGGCGGCCGGCCGCACGCGCTCCTCGACGGTCATGTAGGGCGAGCCGCCGGTTGTCAGGTTCACGACGACGTTGGAGCTCTGCTTGATGACGCGCAGGAACGGCTCAAAGGCCTCCGGTGATTGATCCGGCCGTCCATCGACCGGATTGCGCGCATGGAGATGAACGATCGCGGCCCCCGCTGCCGCCGCACCGAGGGCGGACTCGGCGATCTCGGCAGGTGTCACCGGCAGATGCGGCGACATCGAGGGCGTGTGGATCGATCCGGTAACCGCGCAGGAAATGATGACCTTGTGCGACGCCATGATCCCTCTCTCAGCTTGCGATTCCGACGTGACCGACGGTAACCGTCAGGTCACGAACTTGTGGAAGTTCGGTTCGCGCTTCTCGTTGAACGCCGTGACGCCTTCCTTCGATTCAGCGGTGTCGTAGAACATTTTCACCGCGTGAAGGGCGAAGTTGCTGATGCCGCGGATGTTGTCCGAGTCGGCGTTGAAGGATCGCTTGGCGAGCGCAATCGCGGTCGGCGACCGCTGCGCCAGCTTGTCGGTCCAGTCCTTGACGGCAGCGTCGAGCTCGGCTGCGGGGACCACCTTGTTGACCAGGCCCATTTCGCGCGCCTGCTCGGCGGTGTAGCGATCATTGATGAACCAGATCTCGCGGGCTTTCTTTTCGCCGACGTGGCGCGCAAGAAAGGCCGTACCCCAGCCGGCGTCTACCGATCCGACTTTCGGACCAACCTGTCCGAATTGGGCGGTGTCGGCCGCAATGGTGAGGTCGCAGAGCGTGGCGAGCACGTTGCCGCCGCCAATGGCGAAACCGTTGACGCGGGCGATCACCGGCTTCGGAACATCGCGGATCAGGCCCTGCAGTTCATCGATCGGCAGTCCCACCACGCCGCGGCCGTCATACTGCCCCTCATGCGCCGATTGATCGCCGCCGGTGCAGAAAGCCTTTTCGCCGGCGCCGGTCAGGACGATGCTTGCGACCTGCCGATCGTTGGCTGCGAGATGGAAGGCCTGGATCAGTTCCTCCAATGTCTGTCCGCGGAACGCGTTGTAAACCTTTGGACGGTTGATGATGATCCACGCCGCGCGATCGCGGACTTCGTAGATGACGTCGGTGAACTGCTTTGGATCTGTCATGGCGTTTCCTCGCGTGGCTTAGATCATGTTCATTCCACCGGAGACGGAGATGGTCTGTCCGGTGATGTATTTTCCGTCGTCGGAAGCGAGCATGGCAACGATCCCGCCGTAGTCCTCGGGCTCGCCCATACGCCGCAGCGGAATTCCCCTGACCATCGCGTCCTTCCATTTGACGGCTTGCTCGCCCTCGCCAAGGACGGTGGCCATCATCGGCGTGTTGGTTGGACCCGGACAGATGGCGTTGAGCAGGACATTCTTGCGCGCCAGCTCGCGGGCCAGCGATTTGGTGAAGGAGATCAGCCCGCCCTTGCAGGCGGAGTAGACGGCTTCGTCACTGGTTCCGACCCGCGCCGCATCGGAGGCGATGTTGACAATTCGCCCGCCGCCGCGTTCGGCCATCAGAGGCGCAACCGCCTTGTGGGTGTTGAGGGGACCATAGAGATTGATGCGAATGATCTTGTCCCAGAGGTCCTTGTCGGTCTTCAGGAACGGCATCGGCCGGTCCCAGCCGGCGTTGTTGACCAGGAGCCAGATCGGGCCGAGATCGGCTTCGACCTTCGCGACCGCGTCGCCGACGGAGGCGGCATCTCCAACGTCCACCGCATAGGTCTTGATGACCGCCTGCGGCGCGAGTTTTGCAGTTTCTTCGCCGGCTTGTGGGTTGATGTCGAACACCGCCACCTTGCAGCCTTCCTCGGCCAGGCGCAGCGTCAGCCCGCGCCCGATTCCCTGTCCTCCGCCCGTGACCACGGCGACTTTCCCAGATAATCCTTTCACCGAAAATCTCCCTTGTCGTTTGTCATTGTTGTTGCCGCGCGCGGCCCGATCAAGCGGGAATATGGCGCTACCGGTGTTGCAGCGCGCGCCAGCGGCGCTCAGCTCACGAGACCGCGCCGTTCTTCTGCAGCGTGAATCCGTGCTGCGAATACATCTGCCGCGCGATGATCGTCTTCATGATCTCGATCGAACCTCCGGCGATTTTTACGATCCGTGCATCCGCGTAGGCCCGTGCAATCGGATATTCCCACATATATCCCCAGCCGCCGAACAGCTGCAGACATTCATCCACCGTTTCGCAGTGAAGCTCGGAGGTGAACATTTTTGCCATCGCTGCGTCCACGGGATCGAGCTTGCCTTCCATGAACAGCGAGATGCATTTGTCGGTAAAGACGCGCGCGACGGCCGCCTTGGTCCTGAGGTCGGCCAGCTTGAATTGGGTGTTCTGGAAATCGGCAATCTTCTGACCGAACGCGCTGCGCTCGGCCGTATATTGCAACGTCCAGTCGATCACTGTCTCGGTGACAACAGCCGACCGGATCGCCTGGGCGAGGCGCTCCTGCGACAGCTTGGTCATCATCTGGGCAAATCCCTTGCCCTCCTTGCCCAGCAGGTTGCTTGCGGGAATGCGAACATTGTCGAAGAACAGTTCCGACGTATCCTGCGCCTTCATGCCGAGCTTTTCCAGATTCCGGCCACGCTTGAAGCCAGGCCGGTCGCTCTCGACGATGAACAGCGTGACGCCTTTTGCCCCGGCATGGCTGTCGGTCTTGGTCGCCAATACGACGAAGTCGCAAAGCTGGCCGTTGGAAATGAAGACTTTCTGGCCGTTGATGACGAAATCGTCGCCGTCGCGCATGGCGCGGGTCCGGATCGCCTTGAGGTCGCTGCCGGCATGAGGCTCGGTCATGCCGAGCGATCCGATTGCTTCGCCCGACACCATCCTGGGCAGCCACTTGCGCTTTTGTTCTTCGGTGCCGAAGGACAGAAGATATGTCGCGACCAGGTCGGTATGGATGAGAAAGCCGGGCCCGCTGGCGCCGGACCGCCAGAGCTCTTCGAAGACAACGACGTCGAAGAGGTAATCGAGCCCCATCCCGCCATATTCCTCAGGGACGGTGCAGCAGAGCAGGCCGGCCGCTCCCGCCTTTAGCCACAGCTCGCGCGGAACGATGCCGTCCTCTTCCCATTTGGCGTGGAAGGGCACGATCTCGCGATCGACGAAGCGCCGGACGGTTTCCCGGAAAATTTCATGTTCTTCGCGAAAGATCGTGCGCTCGATCATTGTCAAAACGCGTCCTGTCTGATTTAGTTTGCTAGTGTACCATCTTTGGAATGGGTATACAATGCGAGACTGGCGTTGCGCAAGCACGATAGTACACCAACGAACGGTAACTCAAGCAACGAGGGAACGATGCCGGGAGCGCCGGAGCTGAAGCAATTTCGGACCGAACGGTCGTCGAACGGGGTCCTCCATCTGGTCTTCGACATGCCCGGCCGCTCGATGAACGTCTTCTCAAACGCGGCAATCGAGGAACTCGGCAGGTTTGCCGACTGGCTGCCGCAAAGCGACGTGGCGGGCGTTGTCATCCGCTCCGGCAAGGCTTCCGCGTTTTGCGCCGGCGCCGATCTGGCCGAGCTGGAAACCGCCTACGATATGATCATGGCGGCGCCCGCGGCCGAACGCGACGGCGTCGCGTTCGATCACTTCTTTCGGCTGAGCCAGGGATTGCGCAAGCTCGAAACCGCGGGCAAGCCCGTTGCGGTGGCGATCGCGGGACTGGCGCTGGGCGGCGGCGCCGAGTTCGCGCTTGCGGCGCATTACAGGGTCATCACCGATCAACCACAGAGCACGTTTGGCCTGCCTGAGTCGCTGGTGGGATTATTACCCGGAGGGGGAGGAACCCAGCGTCTTCCGCGCCTGATCGGCGTCGAGGCGGCGCTGCCGGTTCTGCTCGACGGTGCCAGGATCGGCGGAGCGGCGGCTATCGCGGTCGGTCTCGCGGACGCATTGGTGGCGCCGGGTGAAGAGGTGGCGGCCGCGGAGCGCTGGGTGCTGTCGCGCCCGGCTGCCGCGCAGCCGTGGGACCGGCCTGACTGGCGCGTAAAGGATGCGGAAGGCTTCGCGGCGCAGATCGGACAACGGCGCGCGAGCGTCCTGGCCGAGACGTTGGGGCACTATCCGGCGCCGCTCGCCATTCTCAACTGCGTCGAACAGGGATTTCCGCAAGCTTTCGACGATGCGATCCGGACCGAGATGAAAATCTTTGCGAAGCTGATCCAGAGGCGGGAGGCTCGCAACATGATCCGGACGTTGTTCCTTGGAAGACTCGACTACGAGCGGCTGAAAAAGAATGGGATGGACCCCAAGGTCGTCGATGCCGTCGCGGCGGTCTCACGCGTGCTGGGTGTCCAATCGGGGAGGGGCGAAGAACTCTCGCAGTCCTTCGTGCGAGCGGGATTTCGCGTCGACCAGACGCAGAAGTCTGTCTTTGATGGCCGGATCTCGGGTTCAAGCTATTGGTTTGACGACGAGCCGAAGACGTGGGGAAAGCAACTCCTGCGCACCCGGCTCGCTGAAGCTGAAGACGCGGCGGCAGGCTGGCGGTCCCAGCTTGACGAGCCCGAGCGCCGTGCGGCCGACTATCTGCTCGTAACAAAGGAAGGCTTTCCCGCTTACCTCGGCGGCTTGTTTGCCGCTGGCTTGGGTTAGACGAGGCGCACGCAAAGGAGAGAAGTTGTGGCCAAGCCTCTCGACGGTGTCAGGGTTCTCGATCTTTCAAAGGTGCTCGCGGGGCCGCTCTGCGCGCAGTATCTCGGCGATCTCGGCGCGGAGGTCATCAAGGTTGAGGCGGTAGGGCAGGGCGACGAGACGCGCGGCTGGCCGCCGTTTCCAGCGCCGGGGCTGGGCACCGTGTTTCTGAGCGCCAACCGCAACAAGCGAAGCATTGCGATCAATATGAAATCGGAGAAGGGGCGGGCGCTGGTGCACGAACTGGCAAAGTCCGCCGATGTCGCGATCGAGAGTTTTGGCACCGGCGTTGCCGAGCGGTTGAGAATCGATGCCGACAGCCTTCGCGCGCTGAACGATCGGCTGATCCATTGCAGCATCTCCGGATTTGGCCGTTCCGGGCCGCTGAAGAATTCACCGGGCTACGACGTGATCCTGCAGGCTTTCAGCGGCGTCATGTCGATGACCGGGGATGAGGCCGGGGGATACATACGCAGCCCGATTTCGCCGATCGATCAGATGACGGGCGTGCATGCCTTCAGCGGTATTCTGGCCTGCCTGCTGGCGCGGGAGAAGTCGGGCAAGGGGGCTTCAATCCAGGTGTCGCTGTTCGACACCGCGCTTGGGCTGCTGGGTTACAATCTGCAAACCTTTTGGGAACGCGGAGCCCAGCCCGCCAAATGCGGCTCCAGTCATGAATCGCTTTGTCCCTACCAGGCGTTCGAGGCGTCCGATGGACCGATCATGATCGGGGTGGCCAATGATAATCTCTGGCGCAAGTTCTGCGCGGTAGCGGGCCTGAATGCGATCGTCGACGATCCCCGGTTTCGCACCAATGCGGACCGGGTCGTCCATCGCGCCGAAACGCTGGGCCATGTGCAGTCGGTGATCGCGTCGCGAACGGTCGAACAGTGGAACACGGCGCTCAATGAAGTCGGCATTCCCTGTTCGCCGATCAATACGATCGCTCAACTCCTCGCGCATCCGCACACCAGGGCGAATGCGCTAATCATGCAGTACGATCACGCCGCAGCTGGTCGTCTCAGCTGCGTGGGCCACCCCGTTACTTTCGTCGGAGAAGAACGCAGCGCCGGCCTGCCGCCGCCGATGCCGGGACAACATACCGACGAGATCCTGCGGGAGACAGGTCTGTCGCCGGCAGCCATCGAGGAATTGCGCCGCGAAGAAGTGATCGGCTGAGCGGGCGATAGTCGATCGATTGAGGGCGAGACGGTCTGGTCTCGCCCTCGGCATCGCAATCATTCCTCGAGCAGCTTCCATGACGTCTTCTCGAAGACGGCCATGCGCAGTGTGCGATAGGGGGCGTAGTTCTCCTTCGAATTGGTCAGCTCGATCCCCGGAAGCAGCATGCCGACGCGTTCCTTGTTGAAGGTCGTCGCCTGAGCCAGGAGGTTTTCGCGCGTCAGATTGTCGCCGCAGCGCTTTAGCCCAAGAGCGATAGCCTGGGCGTTGACATAACCTGACAGGGCAATGAAATCGTTCGGACTGTCATTCGGCGCCCACTTCTTCATGAAGTCGATATAGTCGACGACCTCTGGATCCTGTGCCCAGGCGGGATCACCGGCCTGCTTTGTGAACTGCGTCGTGAAGGCGCCCTGAACGTTCTCCAACCCGGCAGGTGTCAGCACGCCCTGCACCGAGTTCACCGGACTGGCCAAAAGCTGCGTCGGCTTCCAGTTCAGCTCGTTTGCCTTCTTGATGGCCTGGGCGGCGAATTTCGGCGTCGTGAAAAGGATCAGCGTATCGGCGCCAGAGGTTTTGAGCTGGATCATCTCGGAATCGACGGTGGGATAGCTGATCTCGTAGGTGGCTTCGGCCACGATCTTGGCGGTGCCGGTTCCCAGCCCTCTCTTGAAGCCTGTGAGATAGTCCTTTCCGTAGTCGTCGTTCTGATAGAGGACGGCGATCTTTGCGTTCGGCATCTTCTTGAGGATGAACTGTCCGAAGGTGGCACCCTCCATCTCGAACGGCGGATAGAACGGCACGGTCCAGGGGAAATTCTGTGGATCGTTGAACCGTCGGCCACCCGCCGAGATGAAGATGTGAGGGACCTTGTTCTGGTTGAGGTACTTCTGGACGGCGATGTTGGGAACCGTGCCGACGGTGCCGACTTCGGCGAGGACCTCATCGTTTTCGATCAGCTTGCGGGTCTGTTCGATGGCTTTCGGGGGACTGAACGCATTGTCGAGCGAAATCAAATTCACTTTCCTGCCGTTGATGCCGCCTTTCTCGTTCAACATCTGGAAATAGCCGGTCATGACGCGGCCGTAGCTCGAAAAGGCCGAGGCCGGTCCGCTGTAGGGCACGGTCTGGCCTATCTTGATTTCGGTGTCGGTGACACCAGGGCCATATTTCTTTTCAGCGGCCACGGCTTCGACTGCGAAGCCGCTTATTAACAAAGTCGAGACAATGCTCAGTGTCGAGTACTTCATGCTTCCCCTCCCGATGCCGATTTTATTTGCCGTTGCATGGACGGCGCCTGAATGCGGCTATGTCCGTACACCAGTGTATCATATACTATAACACTGTGCTATCCCAAGCGGAATTCGTTCTGTCGTTTGTTGCGCTGCAAAGAGATGATGTCGGATTGTCTCGAGGCCGGAGCTGTCGAGCCTTGAATGGCGATCCGGCCATGATACATATCGTACTAAAGTGTACTAATTTAGGGACCTGCGTCGCTCTACGGCAAGGCTGACGCGGGCTCGACGGCGATACTGTCAGCCGAGGAGGGATCATGGGTGCATCGAGCGCGACGGCTCTGGCCGCGCTAAAAATCGGGGGGCGCGTTGCTTTCGAGCGCCTGGTTCGCCCAAAGGCGCGAGGACGGGACGACGTTCCTTGCTCACCAGGCGCGATCACGCCCGAATGGCTGACGGCCGTACTCTGCGAAAAGCATCCGGGAGCCATGGTCACGCAGGTCGTGGTTAAGCCGGCCAGCGCAGGAACGCATGAGCGCCATCGGCTGATCGTCAGCTATAACGAAGCCGGCCACCGCGCCGGTTTGCCCGGCTCGATCTTCACTAAATCACTGCCGAGCGTCGTCACGCGCATGATCGGCGGCTTTAATGGTACGGCGCGGGTCGAAGGCCAGTTTTTCACGCAACTTCGGCCATTGCTGCAGGTCGAGGCGCCGGTGGGCTACCACGCCGCGTTCAACCGCCGGACATTTGCATCGATCCTTCTGCTGGAGGATCTGGTCGCGACAAAGTCTGCGACGTTCTGCAATCACCAGACCTACGTCACCCGCGAGATGGCGGACGACATGATTGATGTGCTGGCCGCGCTGCATGCGCGCTTTTACGGTGAGCCCGAGCTTGCGACGCGATATCGCTGGGTTGCCGGCTATCCGAGATGGTTCACGATCGGTGCGGAAAAGATGAGTCTGGAGTATTACACCCGGAAGGCATTCGAAGCCGCCTCGTCTGTCATCCCAAAAAAGGTGTTGGCGCAGCGCGATGCAGTGTGGCCGGCGGCGATGCGCGCGCTTGCCGTCCACGAAGGCGAGGGGCAGGGCCTGATCCACTCCGATGTTCACATCGGAAACTGGTACCGGACGGCCGCAGGAAAGATGGGCTTGTGCGACTGGCAGTGCCTTTCACGCGGCCATTGGTCGCGGGACTTCGCCTACGCGGTGACGGCGGCGCTGACGCCAGATGATCGCCGCAAGTGGGAGAAGGATCTGCTGGCTCGCTATCTCGAACGATTTGCCGAACTCACGGGCTCGAGGCCGGATTTCGACGGGAGCTTTCGACACTACAGGGAGCAAATGGTGCACGCGCTCCTGATGTGGACGATTACGCTGTGTCACTCACCACTGCTGCCCAACATGCAGCCGGAGGAGACCACGCTGACCATGATCGAACGAATAACGACGGCGATGGCGGATCTGGATTCAATCGATAGTTTGTAGGATGCTGGGTCGTAGCGGGTTGGGAATGCCGGAAAGAGCGCTTCATGCAAGATGTGATGTCATTGGAAGGAAAAACGATTGTCGTAACCGGGGCGGCGCAGGGGATCGGGCAGGCAATTACGAGTCTGGCGATCGACCTGGGGGCGCGGGTGATCGGTGTTGATCTTAATGGCGATAAGCTCGACGCATTTGCTGCGAAGACGAATGGGAAGCTGCTGCCCTATGTCGGCAACGTGGCTGATCCGGAGTTCACGGAAACAACGGTGCGCGACGTCAAGGCGCGCGTCGGCGCCATTGACGGCCTCGTCAATAACGCGGGCATTACGCGGCCTGCAATGATCGAAAAGATGACCCTGCAGCAATGGAGCGAAGTTATCTCCGTGCATCTGACCGGAGCATTCCTGTGGACCCAGGCGGTGGGGCGCGTCATGCTTGCTCAGGGAAAGGCCGGCCGCGAAAGTCCGGGATCGATCGTGAATATCTCGTCGGATGCCGGAAGAGCCGGCTCCATCGGCCAGATAAACTATGCCGCGGCAAAGAGCGGCTTGCTCGGCATGACGATGTCGACTGCCAAGGAATGGTCGAAATTCGGCATTCGGACGAATTCGGTCTGCTTCGGCGTTGTTGAGACCCCCATGACCGAAACGATCAGGGGTGACAAGTTTCGGGATGGCATATTGGCGCGGATTCCAATGGGACGTTGGGCAGCGCCGGAGGAAGCAGTCAAGCCTGTATGTTTCCTGCTCTCGGATGCCGCGTCCTACATCACAGGCCAGCACATTGCCGTGGACGGCGGCTATCACATTTCCGTCTAGTCGCTTCCAGCGGCTCGAAGCGAAGTCCAAGCTCCGTAGCGCGCTGGCGATGCGTGCGCCAGCTCCGTTCTACTCATTTCACGAAATTTCAAGGCTCCCCAGAGCCACCGCAGGGACGCTTGATGATCGCGATTTAATGATTCCGCGCGCTCTGGAAGCGCGTGCCGATCGCCTGCCGGCGATGTCATCGGTCGTGATCATCTCGAGAGCGGCTCTGCCAAAGGGGGCTCGAGTTCGTCGAAGTTGCGCTGCATAGGTGCCCAGCAAAATAGCTGGGCACCTCGCCGCGGGCGCAGTCTATGGCATGGAAATTGCTGAACATTTGGCTACAGTTCGTCGGTCAGCACGCGGAGGTTTTGGAATGCTTGAGGGAGCCGAAGTCCGGCTTGCCGTCGATATCGGAGGCACTTTCACGGATATCGTCCTGGATGTGGGCCAGGATCGCAGGACGCGCAAGGTGCTGACGACGCCCGCGCGACCAGAGCGAGCGGTGCTGGACGGGATGCGTCTCATTTTGGCCGACGCGCGCGCCCACATATGCGATATCGACGTCTTCATTCACGGCACGACGCTTGCGACCAACGCCATCATCGAACGCCGCGGCGCGAAGACGGCGCTTGTCGCGACTCAAGGTTTCCGCGACGTCCTCGATATCGGTACCGAGAGCCGTTACGATCAATACGACCTTGCGATCGACAAGCCGAAGCCACTGGCGCCGCGCGCCCTGCGTTTCACGGTCCCCGAGCGCATCGACGCGCAGGGCGCCGTGCGGTTGCCGCTCGACGAAGCCGCCGTGCGTGCACTCGTGCCCGAACTGCGCGCGCAGAATGTGGAAAGCGTCGCCTTCGCCTTCCTTCACTCCTATGCCAATCCCGAGCATGAACGGCGTGCCGCCGCGATCCTGAAAGAGGAAATGCCGGGTGTCTGGGTCACACTGTCGTCGGCGGTGTGTCCTGAAATCCGCGAATACGAGCGGACCTCGACTGCGGTGGCCAACGCCTATGTGCAGCCGTTGATCGACGGCTATCTCGCGCGCATGGCCGAGGGGCTGCAGGCTGAGCAGTTTCGCGGCGCCATCTATCTCGTCACCTCGGGCGGCGGCGTCACCTCGATCGAGACGGCGCGGCGCTTTCCGGTGCGCCTGGTCGAATCGGGGCCGGCAGGCGGTGCGATTTTTGCGGCGCAGATCGCGGCGCGTCTCGGCGAGAGCAGGGTCCTGTCCTTCGACATGGGGGGCACCACCGCGAAGATCTGCCTGATCGAAAAGTACCAGCCCGAAACCTCGCGCGTGTTCGAGGTCGATCGCGCCGCCCGCTTCCTGAAAGGGTCGGGCCTGCCGGTGCGCATTCCCGTGATCGAGATGGTCGAGATCGGCGCCGGCGGCGGCTCAATCGCGCGGGTCGACGCCCTGAAGCGCGTCACGGTCGGCCCCGAGAGCGCGTCATCCGAGCCGGGTCCGGCTTGCTACGGCCGTGGCGGTCAACGGCCCGCTGTCACAGACGCGGATGTCGCGCTCGGCAAGATCGATCCCGACGCATTTGCGGGCGGGACGATCAAGCTTAGTCTCGAACTGTCCAAACAGGCCTTATTGCGCGACATTGGTGAACCGCTGGGACTGTCGGCGGAAACTTCGGCCTACGCCGTGCATGAGGTCGTATGCGAGAACATGGCGAGCGCCGCCCGCGTGCATGCGGTCGAGCGCGGCGCGGTCGTTGGCCAGCACACCCTGATCGCCTTCGGCGGCGCCGCGCCGCTGCATGCGGCCCGCGTCGCCGAGAAGATCGGCGTCTCGCGCGTGATCGTACCGTCCAATGCCGGCGTCGGCTCGGCCGTAGGGTTTCTTGCGGCGCCCATCGCCTATGAGTTGGTGCGCAGCCGTCATGCCAGGCTCGATGCGTTCGATGCCACCGCTGTGTCCGACCTGCTGGACGAGATGGCGGCCGAGGCGCGTGCCCTGGTCGAGCCCGGCGCCGCCGGTGCGCCAGTACGCGAACGACGCGCCGCCTTCATGCGGTATGTCGGACAGGGACACGAGATCACGGTCGAGCTGCCGAACCAGCGGTTGACGGCAGCGGATCTCGCAGGCCTGCGCCAGGCCTTCGAGACGGATTACGCGGCCTTGTTCGAGCGGTCGATTCCGGGCGCTGCGATCGAGGTGCTGAGCTGGTCGGTGCTCGCGACCACCGAGCCGCGGAATCCGTCGCGCGTTGCCGAGGTGACGCGCAAGCCGGCTGGAAAGGCCGCTGGCAGCCGCAAGTTTTTCGATGGCCGCGCGGGCAAGGTCGTCGAGATTCCGCTGTATCGCCGCGACCAGATGGCGCCCGGCGCGACCATCGCGGGACCCGCCGTGATCGCGGAAGACGAGACATCGACATTCGTCTCGACGAACTTCGACGCCCATATCGACGGCGCCGGCAGCATCGTCATGGAACGGAAGGCGGCATGAACATGAATGAGGCAAGCGGCGCGAGCCTGATCGATCTGCAGATCATGTGGCACCGGCTGATCGCCGTGGTCGAAGAGCAGGCGCAGGTGCTGCTGCGCACGGCCTTCAGCCCGATCGTGCGCGAATGTGGCGACCTCTCGGCCGGTGTGTTCGACCTCAAGGGGCGGATGTTGGCACAGGCGGTGACGGGTACGCCGGGCCACGTCAATTCCATGGCCGAGTCGGTCAAACATTTCATCGCGCATTTCCCGATCGAGACGATGAAGCCGGGCGACGCCTATATCACCAACGATCCCTGGATGGGGACCGGCCATCTCAACGACTTCGTCGTCACCACGCCCTGCTTCAAGGACGGCAAGGCGGTCGCGCTGTTTTCCTGTACCAGCCATTTGATGGATATCGGCGGTATCGGTTTCGGGCCCGATGCCACCGACGTCTTCATGGAGGGGCTCTACATTCCGATGCTGAAACTGATCGATCAGGGCGTCGTCAATGAAACGCTGATGGCGATGATCCGCAGCAACACCCGTCTGCCGATCGACACCGAGGGCGACACCTATTCGCTGGCCGGCTGCAACGATGTCGGCTGCCAGCGTCTTGTCGAGATGATGCGTGAATTCGAGATCTCTTCGCTCGATGCGCTTGGCGATTTCATCTGTGACCGCTCGCGGGAGGCGGTGCTGGCCGAGATCGCCAAGCTGCCGAAGGGCGTCTGGCGCAACAGCATGATCGTCGACGGCTATGATGCGCCGGTCACGCTCGCGGCGACGCTGACTATCTCGGAACAGGGCATTCACGTCGACTTCGACGGTACCTCGGGCGCCTCGAAGTTCGGCATCAATGTGCCGCTTTCCTACACCACCGCTTACACCGTGTTCGGCCTCGGCTGCGTGGTCGCCTCGCAGATCCCGAACAATGCGGGGTCGCTCTCGCTGCTGACTGTCGCGGCACCCGCGGGCTCGATCCTCAATGCGCCGAAGCCGGCGCCGGTGGCGTCGCGCCATGTCATCGGCCAGATGCTGCCCGACGTGGTGTTCGGCTGCCTGCGTCAGATCATCCCCGAGCGGGTGCCGGCCGAAGGCACGTCCTGCCTGTGGAATCTCAATGTGCGCGGACAGACGCGCAGCGGCGCCGGCGGCAATTACGGATTCTCGATGGCGGTGACGAGCAACGGCGGCACCGGCGCGCGTTTTGCCAAGGATGGATTGTCGGCCACGGCCTATCCCAGCGGGGTACGCGGCACGCCGGTCGAGATCGCGGAGACGCAGACGCCGTTGATCTTCTGGCGCAAGGAGCTGCGTCCGGATTCGGGCGGCGCCGGCCGCACGCGCGGAGGTCTCGGCCAGATCATCGAAGTCGGTAGCGGCGTCGATGCTCCCTTCGACATTCTGGCAGCCTTCGACCGCATCGATCACCCGCCTCGCGGCCGCGACGGCGGCTGTGACGGCGAAGCCGGCTATGTCGGGCTCAAGTCGGGACAGAAGCTGCGCGGCAAGGGTTTTCAGACCGTGCCGCCGGACGATCGGCTGGTGGTGTTGACGCCCGGCGGCGCCGGGATCGGCGATCCAAAGCAGCGCGCGCCGGCAAACGTGCGCGACGATGTCGAAAGCGGCCTGGTGTCGGGCGCGAATGCGGTTGCGGTTTACGGTTTCGCCGGCTGATGCGTCCGGTCCGCCCGCCGCTGCGGGACCTCGAAGCGGCAAGCATCAGTCAGGTTGCCAAGGTGATGCGGGAGCTGTCCGCCGATCGGAGGTCCAGCGTCGCGCTTGCAGCCTGATCAAGTTCGAAAACGACACGTCACACATGCTTCAGCAAAAGGAGAGGGGTTCATGAAGACAACCAGGCGCACATTCATCGCAACCGGAGCCGCAGCGGCAGGTTTTCTGGCCGGTCCGCACATCGCGCGGGCGCAAAGCACGATCAAGCTGGACCTGTCGACGGTTTGGCCGGAGGGTAATTTCCATACCAAGAATGCAAAACTCTTCGCAGCCGAGGTCAGCAAAGCGACCGGCGGCGCAATCGAGATCGTGGTCCATGCAGGCGGCTCGCTCGGCTACAAGGGCCCTGAGCATCTCAATGCCGTGCGCGACGGACTGGTGCCGATGGCCGACATCCTGAACATCCAGCAGGTCGGTGAAGCGCCGTTGCTCGGCATCGAGGGTGTACCCTTTCTGGTCTCGTCCCCGGATGAATTGAAGGTTCTGCAAAAGTACGCGCGACCTGAGTTCGACAAGATAGCGACCAAGTACAATCAGACGATCCTCTATACCGTGCCATGGCCAACGCAGTACCTCCACAGCAAGGTGAAGTCCGACAACCTGGAGGGCCTCAAGGGCCTGAAAATTCGCGTGCCGGACCGCCAGGCCGGCGACATGGTGAATGCGCTCGGCATGGTGGGCGTGCAGATCCCCTGGGGCGAGACGGTGCCGGCGCTCGCGTCGGGCGCGGTTGTGGGTGTGACCACCTCTTCCGTCTCGGGCGTGGACGGCAAGTTCTGGGAGTTCCTGAAATACTTCTACCGAACCAACCATGTGTGGAGTTCGCAGATCGTCACCGTCAACAACGACAGTTGGAAGAAGATCTCGCCAGTGCACCAGAAGGCGATCACGGACCTCGTCGCCAGGCTCGAGCCTGAGTTCTGGAGCGTGTCGATCGAGGCCGATAAGGCCAGCAGCAAGCGCCTGATCGAGGGCGGCATGGAACTGGTCGAAGTGCCCGCGACCCTGCTGAAGGAGATGCGCGAGAAGACGGCAAGTCTTGAGCAGGCCTTCATCGCTCGTGCGGGGGCCATTGCCGGCGATATCATCAGCAAATACAGGAAGGATATCGGCCGTGCATGATATCGCCGCCGGCGCGGCCGCGGCTGATACGTCAGACGGCAAGACGGACGAGCAGGCGGGCCTTAGGCCCGCCTCGGAGGCCGTAGCGCGCGTCCTGGACGGCGTCGACCGCCTGTCGGAATGGGGGGCGTGGGCGTCCGCCCTGTGCATCCTTGGCATCCTGATGCTGATTGTCGCGGAAGTCGTCGCCCGCAACATTTTCAACAAGAGCATCGACTTCGCCTGGGAGTTCAGTGCCTTCCTCATGGGCGCCGCGTTCATGCTGGGCGCCGCCTATTCACTGCGGACGGGCTCGCAAGTGCGGGTGAAGGTGCTGCTCGACAACCTGTCGCCACCCGGCCAGCGCGCCCTCGATTTGTTCGCCACGGCGCTGTGCGTGATCGTCGCCGCTTACCTGACCTTTGCGCTCGGGCATCTGACCTGGCTCTCCTGGATGCGCGAATCGCGCTCCGACAAGGCGAGCGAACTTCCGCTCTGGATCGCACAGTTTCCGTTGGCGCTGGGCGCCTTGCTGTTCACGCTGCAATCGATGACGCGGTTCACGCGCGTGCTGCGGGGTGAACCCGGCGAGGATGAGACGTTGCGCGTCGGTCAGGATGCGAAAGCGGAGGCGTCATGACCATCGTTCTCTTGACCCTGCTGGGACTGCTCTCAGCCACGCTGCTTGTCGGCATCTGGATCGGACCGGCGTTGATCGGTATCGGCGTCGTGATGCTCGACCTGTTCACGTCGCGCCCGACCATGCGCCAGATCGGACTGTGGTCGTTCAACGTGCTTACCTCGTCCGAGGTCGTTTCGCTTCCGCTATTCATCCTGATGGGTGAATTGCTGTTTCGCACGCGCCTGTCGCAGTCGCTGTTCACCGGGATCGCCCCATGGGTCGGCTTTCTGCCAGGCCGGCTGCTGCACACCACTATTTTGGGCTGCTCGCTGTTCTCGGCGATCTCCGGATCGTCGGCCGCCACCACGCAGGTGGTGGGCCGCATCACGCTGACGGAGCTGCTGCGGCGCGGCTATAACAAGGACATCGCTGTGGGCAGTCTTGCCGGCGGAGGCATGCTCGGCTTTCTGATTCCGCCCTCGATCCCGATGATCATCTATGCGGTTTTGGCGGAGGAATCGCTGCTGCGGCTGCTGACCGCGAGCTTCCTGCCGGGGTTCATCGTCGCCGGCAGCTTCATGACCTATATCGCGATACGCGCTCTGATGCGGCCTGACATCGTGCCCGAGCACGACAGACGGATTTCGGAATGGAGCTGGTCGGATAAGCTGAAAAGCCTCGTCGAGTTGGGACCGGTCGCGTTCCTGATATTCACCGTGCTCGGCACGATGTATCTCGGTATCGCAAGCCCATCAGAAGCGGCGGCGATCGGCGTCGTGGGCGCGCTGTTGGTAGCGGTCCTGCAGCGAGCGCTCACGTGGCAGTCGCTGAAGGAATCCTGCCTCGGCACCGTGCAGACCACCTGCATGATTGGCTTGATCGTCCTCGGAGCCTTCATCGTCGGCACCGTGCTGGCGAACCTGCGACTGCCGCAATTTATCTCCGCGGCAATCTCGTCCTGGAACCTGGCGCCATTCGCGCTGATCATGTTGCTGATGGTCTTCTACATCGTGCTTGGTACCGTGCTTGAAGGCTTCTCCATGATCGTGCTCACTCTGCCGATCGTACTGCCGGTGGTGCTGGCGGCCGGATTCGACAAAGTCTGGTTCGGCGTCTTTCTGATCCTGACGATCGAGATGGCGCAAGTGAGTCCGCCAGTCGCCTTCAATCTTTTCGTGATCCAGAATCTGACCGGCGATTCACAGACCTATGTGGCGTGGAAGGTGCTGCCGTTCTTCCTCATCATGTGCGGCTTCGGGATATTGATCACACTCGTCCCCGGCATTGTCACGTGGCCAGCCGACTTCCTGCTGGGTAAGTAGACGTGCGGGCGGGCCACTCCGCATCGCGTTGCGCGCTGCGAAGAGGACAAAGTGTTTAGGCAATATTTGCGGCGCTGGCGATGAGTTCGAAGGAGCGCAGCCGAGCTGCGTGATCGTAGACATCGGACACGATCATGAGTTCGTCGGCGCCTGTTTCCGCAACGAGCGCATCGATGCCCGAACGAACCGTATCGGGCGAACCAACGATGGAGCGCGCGAGCATGCTCATCGCCTGCGCTTTTTCCGCAGGCGACCAGTAGCTCTCAATGTCGTCGATCGGCGGCCGGCTCAGGCCCCGCGCGCCGCGGAAGATGTTCGTGAAGGACATCTGCTGGGTCGTCGCCAGCCTGCGCGCTTCGTCATCGCTGCCGGCGGCGATGATGTTGACGCCTACCATCGCGTAGGGACGGTCAAGTTGCTCGGACGGTTTGAAGCGGCTGCGGTAGATCTGCAGTGCGGGGATCAGCAGGTCGGGAGCGAAATGCGAGGCGAAGGCATAGGGAAGCCCGAGTTCAGCCGCCAGCATCGCGCCAAAATTACTCGATCCGAGAATCCACAACGGCACTTCCGTTCCCGCCGCCGGCACCGCCTGGATGCGCTGATTGGGACCGGCTGGAGCCAGAAAGGCCTGCACTTCGAGAACGTCCTGCGGGAAGTTTTCGGCCGCTTCGGGCGTACGGCGCAATGCGCAGTGTAAGCTGGTCGGTCCCCGGTGCACGGCCCAGCCCGAGATCAATGCGGCCCGGAAACAGGCGCGCCAGCGTTCCGAACTGCTCCGCGATGACGTAGGGGGCATGGTTGGGGAGCATGATGCCGCCCGCGCCGACGCGGATCGTTTTTGTTCCCGCTGCGATATGACCGATCACAACCGACGTCGCGGCGCTCGCGATGCCCGCCATGTTGTGATGCTCCGCCACCCAAATGCGGCGATAGCCCCAAGCCTCGGCATGGACCGCGATATCGCGGGCGTTATCGAGCGCGCCGCGGGCATCGGTGTCTTCAGTGACGCGGACGAGATCGAGGATAGACAGTGTCGTCATAGGAACTCCCGAACGAAACCTTTTATGTGAATAACGCTGCCAGAGATACTTGGCCGCGTTCAAGCTTGTCCGAAACGGCAGGTTTCATTCGATTCTGGTGTCCCATATGGGCACTGTCTCCGTGTGGGTCAATCTGCTGAATCTACTACGCAATTGACCGACAGGGCCGACTGCAATCAGCACCGGTCGCGTCTCTGCGCCAACGACCGCTTCAGGTACATGGTGCCAGGCAAAGAACATACGCCGAACTGCTCCTTGCGTTTTGGGCCTTGATGGGTTTTAAGCCCGGTGACTTCATGATCACAGGTATGAACGAGAAGCGAACTGAGTGGCTTGTCGCCTTTTAAGCAGAGTGACGTACCCCCGGTAGCTTATGCGCTTCAAACTGTTTTGAGCCTCCACAAAGGAATCCATCATGGCCAAGATGACCAAGAATCAGTTGATTGATGCAATTGCAGAAGGAACGCAGCTTTCCAAAGGAGACGTAAAGGCCGTCATCGAGCAGATGGCGACTGTAGGCTATAAGGAACTGAATGAATCCGGCGAGTTCGTCATTCCCGGCTTCGTCAAAATGTCAGTCGTAAACAAGCCTGCTACTGAAGCCCGCAGCGGCGTAAATCCTTTCACGAAAGAGCCTATGGAGTTCGCAGCCAAGCCAGCCAGCAGGTCGGTCAAGGCGTCACCTCTGAAGGTTGCCAAAGACGCTGTTTGAAGCGGACGGGTTGGTTGAGGCCTGTCGTTCGCCTGAACTGTGGGTAGCTCCATCACACCTTAAGGAAGCGCGCCTGCTTGGTACTGCCGATGGGATTTGCTGACGAGCAACAGGAATATCCGCCTGAAGCAGCGCGCTATCTCTCAACGCAAGTGCTCGCTGGCGTGTGACTCAATCGTTTCAAGCAGCGGAATGAGCTTCCGCTTCCTGTTGAGTGATGCACACGACGCTCGCACCGCGGTTGAGCAGCAGGTTCACCAAGCCTTCCACAGAGAGCATCTTGAGCACCTCGCGTAGCGGCGTTCGCGAAACACCGAAGCGGACGCACAGGACTTTTTCGCGTATCCGGCATCAGGATTCAGTTCGCCCTCGACGATCATGTTGCACAATAGTGGGACAAGCTCGTCGTGGAGTGTCTTGCGAACAACCATCGAGTTCGTGACCACTGAAGACCGTCATGAACCAGGCAATGCGCAATACTCAACTCATCGGAGGACGATTGCGGATTTTTGCTGACCGTGATGCCTCGGCCACACCAGGTAACGGGTGCAATCATGGAGTGCAATCATAAAGTTCAGATCCTGTTCGTATCGAGTCCTGGAAGCGTGATCCTGATTTCGTGCGCTCAGCGCTGCTGACGCCGACTGCGATAACTCTGCAATTTCAACGGATGCGTGGACTCGGCAATCGACGCAATGCGGCTTGTGATATTTGCGGGCCGCGTAGTTGTGGCAAAATTGGTGCGATGTCAGGGCAGACACGACGAACAGATGTCACTTGCGCAGCGAGTGGAGCGCTCAGGCTTGGGCGGTACATTACTCATTATGCAATTTCGGCGCTCGCTGCATTGTTGCAATTCATAATCTCGCCAGATTGGCACACCAGTTGTTTTACGGACAAAACCAGTTGTTTGGCGACGAAAAAGGCCAACTTGGGAAGGCCGCAGTCTCTGGCTGTTCAACTGTCGTTCGGTGGGTCGACTGTTTGTCAGGGGAGAAGTCATGTGGTCGCGCAGCCTGTTGGTCCAGAATCTGTTGGTCCCGAAAAAGGCCAAGCCACACGACAACGACGCCGACAGTGTCGATGCGGTCGCCGAAAGACCAGTCTCTGCTGAGATGCAGATTGTGCCGCCGCTAAGCGGCAACTTCGAGCACGCGCTTGTCACTGCTGTCATCTCTGGTGAGGCTGGCGCGGCCAGCAGATTTCTCGAACACGTCTCGACGACGCTGTGGTCGATCGTCGTGAAGCTGGCAGGCGATGGAGCCGACGCGGAGGCTGCATTCCTTCACATCGTCGCATCGCTGAAGGCTGACGATCATGCACGGCTGCGGGGGGTCGACGGACGCTCACGGCTTACGACGTACTTGTCGCTTGTCGCTCGCGATGTTCTCGCCGACCAGCTGGCGGGACAATTCAGCAAGACGCCGCACGAGGCGTGGGAGCGATTCTCGCGTTACTTCGAGACCGATATTCGAAGCCGGATTGGCAGACAATTGCCAAGCAAACTTGGTAGAGCTGGTCGCGAGGACGCGTATCAAGAAGTATGCCTCAAGCTGATCGAGAATGACTTCCATCGCATCCGCTCATACGGGGGCCGCGGCAGCTTCGCCGGCTATATTCTGACCGTGGTCGATCGTATCTTGATCGATCTCGTGCGGCGTGAAACGCCTCGACGGCGCATGCCGGCGGCGATTTCCCGTTCGGCGCCGCTCGACCAGGCGATTTATGCAGCTGTGGTGTGGGAGGGTTCTCCGCTGGACGCCGATCGGCTCGCCGCTGCACTGCGCGGCAGGCTGGCGCAAGATCCGACAGCCGCTGATATCGCCGAGTCGGTCGCGCGACTTGCCGGTATCGCGAGGCTGGAACGCACATCGCCAGCCACCGAGGCCATCTCGCTCGATGCACTGCTTGGCGAAGGTGGGGGTCTTTCGATCGCGGATTCGTCGCCGACGCCTGAGGACCGTTTGCTGCTCTTTGAGGAGGAACAGCGTCGCGCAGCTCTCGTCGCTGCCGTCAATGCGGCTGCGGAGAAGCTTCCGACTGATGAACGATTGTACCTTCAGATTGTATTTTCGGCGAATGAGCCGTTGCCGGCACGCGGCATCGCGAGGCTGATGGGTTGTCAGGTGGAGGAGGTCTATCGTTTGAAACAGCGTACCCAGAAGTGGTTGAAAGAAATTACGGTGCAATTGGAAAATAATTCCGATATGTCCGTCTAAACATGGGTACTGGAACCCTGTCCGATGATTGAACGCCTCAGTCACGAACCGGCGTCTGCGCTCGCCGAGGACGACGGCCGCTCCGACCGGCTACAAACGCTTGAGGTGCTTCGCGCGCAACTGTCGCGGAGCATTTCCGAGGGTTTGGGGCAGGGTTCCGTTGCAGGTCAATGGGGCGAGATCGACAATGCTCAGCTTGCCGCGTTTCTCGACGGTTCCCTGTCGCGGGCCGAGTGGGATGCTGTCGCCACGAGACTTGCCAACGACCCGGTGGCCCGCACGGAGTTGGCTGCCGCGGTGGCATTGCTGGACGAAATCCAGGCGCAGCCTGCGACAGCTCCTGCGGGTTTGATGGAGCGGGCGGCCGGCGTTCTTGCTGCGTCGGAACAGAATTGCCCGCAGGTGTCGGCAGTGGCGGTCACTCCAGTTGCTCGGTACCGGCGTTCGGTTGCGTGGTCCGGCGTCGCTCTCGCTGTTCTGGCTGTGATCGCGGTACCGACCGTTTTGAAGATGGTTGGAGACGGCGCAACGACCGCGGTCAAGCCGGACGACGCAGGTGACACGCTCAGCCGCATAATCGTGGCGACCCCGTCCAGTCCGACCAAGAAGAAAGATGCTCAGTCGTGCATTGACGCGAACGAACAGGCCGGGAAGTCGACACCCGATAACATGGGGGCCGTACGTCCAGGCGAGGCGTCCAGCAAAAACAATGATCCATGCGGGCCGAAGCCGGCAGGGGCCGGTCAGCATGAGCGCCCCGCTTCCGCAGGATCGAACTGACCTCAACGCGATGCTTAAGTCGTCCGGGCCGCATCTCGGTTGCGGGCGGTGCGTTGCATTCTAATCATGAGGACGGCTGAACGAGACATCGCGATGGCTGGCGACAGACCAAAAGCGAAAGCCTGTCCGTCTGATTCAATGTTGTCATCCAAACTCTCACGCTGCAATGGAGTAAGAGATAATGCGTTATACAACGACGAGGGCTGCGATCGGATCACACTTGAGCATGCGCAGAGCGTTGCCGCTCTTGCATGTGGCAGGTGCTGTTCTGCTCACGATTGCCGTAGCCGGGCCTGCACGTGCGCAGAGCACCGGCATCGCCGCGTGCGACGACTTTCTGCAAAAATACGATACTTGCGTGACGTCGAAGCTTCCGGAGGCGCAGCGCGCGACCTACAAGGCGCAGCTCGACCAGACGCGCAAGATATGGGTCGACATGGCCAAGAATCCATCGGCGAAGTCAACCATGGAAGGGACGTGCAAGCAGACGATGGACGCGATCAAGGCCTCGTTGCAAAGCTTCGGCTGCTCGTTCTGATGTAGCCGCGCGGGCGGAAAGGCGTGCGCTGTCCCTCGGTCCCAGTCTTCTGAGGAAGCGCACGTCGAAGCGAAGAACCTGGAGTTCATCGCGCTAGAGCACGATCCAGAAAAACATGCCCTCGGGCGACGACCCGATGGGTGGACACCGGTTTTCCCCTAGCTGATTTTCCCTTGGCTAACAAACGCGGACGCGCGTTTGCGCGGAGATCATACTCAAACAACAATCTGGAGCGCGATGGCGATTCATCCTGAACCCGTCGCGCTCTGGCATGACTACCTCGCCTATCGCGATTTGATTTCCCGGCAGCGGGCCGCGCGCAATCCCGTTAAAGCGTCGCGCTGCAGCAGTATCGGGCAGGCATTGCCGAGGTAATAGCTGTCGCCAGTCTCGCGCGCGACCTGCGCCACGACTGCAGTGCCGAGCGTGCTCCAGCAGGCTTCCGTGAGCGCCGCCGCTGCCTTGGCCTCATCCCAGTCGGGCGGCCGGCTGAGTGCGGCAATGACGGCGTCGGTGAGATCTGGATCCGTACAGGCCGCCACATTCGTTTCGGCAGGCGCCTCGATCGCGATGGCGAAAAACGGCGCGGCGGCCGAGCGGTTGAGCTTGCGCCCGACGAGACGGGCGGCATCACGCGCGAGGTCGGCGCGCGCCGTGCCGACGCTCTTGGGCGTTGTGCGCACGAAACCCTCCAGTCCCCGGCGGCAGTCGGCGAGGACTGTCCCGTAACCTTGTTCAAGGCACTCGCCGAACGCGGACAGGACGATCGACGCGCGCAGGGCCAGGAATTTGGGGTTGTCGTTCAAGATCTGAAACGTCGTGGCATAGTGCTCGAGCGCCGCAAGTCGATCGCCAAACGGACGCGCCGACGTTGCAAGTGGAGTTAATTCGCCGATCGCGGCTTGTTCGGCCAACGAAGCCCAGTGTGCGTCGCGCGCCGTTGGCCTCACTGTTATCAGTTGGCCGCGGAGCTCGCTCCAGCTCTTCGCGGTCGCCAGCGCGTCGAGTTCGGCGATCGCAGGGTCGGCCGAAGGAGCCGGCACGGCCTCGGCGGCGCGCTTGTCGACGTCGGAGAGCAGGGCTGCGGTTTGTGGTGGCGGCGGGCCGGCGGGCGTGGTGTGTCCGCTCGAGTTGAGTACGATCTCGCCGACGACCTGGTCGTAGTAGGCCGGCGTTTGGTCGCCCCCGACGCTCGCCGCCAACTGCTTGACTTCGATTTGCAGGCGCTTGGCAATCTGCACCAGCGTCAGGTCCGGCTCCGCCAGCTTGCGGAGAAGGTTTCGCGTGAACACGGAGTTCGAAGCGCGATCGGCGTGGGACAGCCGGTCGAGCGCGGTCTGCTTGGCGCCAGCGGAGAACATGATGAATACGCCCTCGGCAGGCGTCATCGCAGCAAGCCCGCCGCTGCCCTTGAGCCCGCGCCCGCCCGGCCGCTCGAACGGATTGTTGCGGCAGGCGTCGAGTACGAGCACCGCAGTGCGGGCGCCGCGCCCCTGCAGCCGGTCGATGATCCGGTCGGCTGCAAATGCGGAATCGCGGATCAGTTCTTCCTGTCCTTCGCGGACCTCCGGGATGTCCGTCGGCAGCAGGTAGTTCTGGCCGCGGATCTCGAAGCCGTGTCCAGCGAAGAAGAACAGCGCGATGTCGCCCGGCTCGATCGCCTTGTCGAAAGCGAGCAGGGCCTCGCTCATGGCACGGCGCGACTGGTTCTCGGCTAGAATCACCGAGAAGCCAAGCCCGCGCAGTGCGGTGCCGACCGCACGCGCGTCGTTGACGGCGGTCTGCAGCCGTGGAACGTTCTGATAGGCGTTATTGCCGACCAGCAGCGCAACGCGCTTCCCCGCGTGAGCGGTCGCGGCGAAACTTATCGCGATGATCAGCGCGAGGATCGCGGCGCACAAGTTTGTCTTCGACATGGATGCTCTCGTCGATGCTCTGGAGCATGATCCGGAAAAGCATGCCCGCGCACTTGATGCGGGCAGGACACCGGTTTTCCTTTGCGGCAAACGCGGAATACGTTTTGCGCGGAGATCATGCTCAAAAAATAATTTGTAGCGCGATGATGATTCATCCTGAACGCATCGCGCTATAGCGGGCTCATCGAGCGCTCGTCTCCGCCGGTTGGCCAAACCGTTCGGCGGTTGAGTGCCATTATCCGTCAAGTCATTGTTGGTGAGTTCTGTGGCCGGATTATGTGTATGCTGTCGATCGGCGGGTTAGATGAGAGTTTTGTCGTCGCGCCGTTCGAGCATGGTCTCCGCGCGAACGCGGTCCGATTGTTAGCTATGGAAAACCGGTGTCCCGCCCGCATCAAGTGCGGGCAGGCATTTTCCGGATCAAGCTCCAGCTAGATACGATAGAGAAATGTGGCGACGATCGTCCATAGGCCGAGGACGATTGCGGCATAGCCGAGCACGGTCTGATAGGGCACAATGATGGCGCGAATCTGCTCGCCGCGCTGTGCCGCTTCAGCGCTGCGGCTGAAAATGTGCTTCGTCAGCAACGCGTAGCCGAGCAGCAGGCCAAGCGACGCAATTAGTATGCCGGTCGCGAGGTAGGTCAGCCACCAGACCGGCACATAGCTGAACCAATTCAGGTTGATGATCGCGCTGATGATGGTCCAGGCGCCCCACAGGCAGGTTATGAATCCGAACCATCCCTGGTAAGGTATCATCATTTCAATATACGCCTTCGCGTCCGGACGTTTCGCGACGATGCTCGAAGCGGCCGCGAGGGCGCCGAGCGCCAGCAAAACCAGCCCAGTAATCAGACCCGACATTGGATTCCTCTCTTTCTTGACAACATTGCGCACATATTGCGGTGACATTTCGAGACGGCCCGCGGCCGTCGCCACCACATCAAGATAGAGAGACGGACTGGTGAGCATTTTTCTCCGCGCCAACTGCTGTCAATCCGCGCCCCGGTTATTAGATCAGCTACAGGAGATCACCGATCGCAGACTTGAGGCGCGCCGAGGACGGCCGGCCTGTGATCGCCTCCTTGGCCTCGACCTCTACGATCAGGGTGTCGCCCGCCAGCCTGACGTCGACCTAGTCGGCGTCGCGGATGACGACGCGCCGCAGTTTCGCCGCGATGATCTCGCGTGCGATCGGTGAGGTGAGCATCTCAGCCAGGGTTGCTCCGGTGACGGCGATTGCGTCCGCCATCGCGGACCATGCGGCGGCGTCAGCGGAGAGGCGCGGCGCGTCGAGCGATATCGCGAGCTCCGGGGCGCCCGCGCGTCTGAGCCTGCGCCCGAGCGACTCAGCCTCGGTCTCGGCCTGCTCTTTCGTTGCCTTCTTGACGACGAGCGGCTCGGCTTCCTGGTCGCGATACGCGTCAGCCGAACCGCCCGACAATTTGTCGCTGAACACCAGGATGCGACCCGTTTCGTAGATCCGAAGAACCGAGACGCCGTCGTCGCGCTTGAGCGTCAGCGAATTGTATGGAGCCTGCTCGGGGGTCAAGGCCAGGATTTCGTCGGAGCCGTCGAAGCGCAGCTTGATCGGCGTTCCCATGCGGTCGATCACAAAGCCGATCAATCCGGTGCCAGTGCTGTAATGCCCGATGCGAAGCGGCGGGCCGCTTTGCGCGGCGAGGTCGCCATGGCCGATGATCAAGGTGAGGGCGGCGCCGAGGGCGATCATTCGGAAACGTCCGGACATGGTAGACCTCACAGCATCACGACAATCCGCGGGATGCGGTATCGCTGATGAGCGCGGGGAGAAGTGAGAAGTAAATGCGGAGTTTTTGCGGCCGACACTCATGTTGAATGCGGCGCATTCATTATTCAAAATGTTTCAATCAAGATGCATCGCTACAGCTGCTGCGGCGACGCGGGAAAATCGCCGCCGCTGTCCGTCTATCCCTGGGTCCGCCGCAATGGCCGGACGCCGTGCCCGCACGGTATGCGCGCATGAACATCTAATTTGGAGTTATCCGCTATGAATATCCGTGCCGGTATCGCCGTCGTCGCACTCTCGATCTTCTCCTCGGTCGCGCTTGCCCAATCGCTGAAGGACAAGGAGTATTTCGCGGACCAGGAGAAGTATCTCGCGGGAGAGGTTACCTCCACCAACGAGCGGTGTGGCAACAGTCTCACAGCGAAGTTTGACTGGTTGAAGCCGCCGGCGCCGGAGGACCGGAAGATCTACAGCGCCTACGGTTACTGCGGCGCTGCGCTCGAGGCCATGCGGCGCGTCTGTGATTCCCAGGCCGGCAAGGAAGCCGTCAAACAGAAGATCAAAAGCCTGACTTGTAGTTTTGGACCGCAGCGCACGGTTGTGCTCAAGGATGGCACGATCGACTACGAGGTCAATTTCAATTCGAGCAACGACGCAGACTACGTGTTCGAATATTTGCAGAACAATTTGTAAGCGCCTTGGAGGGGTTCAGGGCCTACCTGGGCCCCGCTGGGTATTCCTAAAATGGCGAAGACGTTTGCGGAGTGCGTCTGCCCTCAAACGAAGTTTGTCGGCAACTATATCTGCGGGCGTGAAATTCGTTCGAACGCTATGCTGGTGGCGACGCCCAGCAGTGACCAGAATAACAAGCTGGTCAGCGTCACTGCCACGACAAATCGATGGGAAAGGGCGGCAGGAACCTCGCTGTGCGATTCCGGCGCCAGCGGGGCGCCGACCAGATGCGGGAGCGCGATCAAGGCGAGGCCAAGAACCGCCGCCCAGGCGGCGGGGCGGAAGACCAGCAGGCAAAGCCCGCCGGCCGTCGCGGCCGCGGTTGCGATCCACCAGGTTTGCCGCGCCGTCAGTGGGGCCACGGGCATGCCCGGCAGTTCCGGCGGCAGGCCGAGGCTTGGTGCGGCGGTGAAGACCACAAAGCCGGCAAGCCCCCACAGCAGGCCTTCCCGCCACGTCACCTGACGGCCGCGGATCGCATAAATCCCGGCGAGCAACAAGGCGAACCCGATCGCGGTCAGGATATTTGCCGCAACCGTGAAGGCGTTGCGCTGAAAGCCGTCCTCGGGCTCCCATTCACGATCGTGGCTGTGCGGCTTGCCTTGATCGTGGGTTGCGCCGCCTTGCTCATGCGCTGCTGGCGGTACCCCGGTTTCAGCTTTGCGTTCGTAGACTTCGCTCTGCTGGATCAACGGCACCGTACCGAAGAACTGCGCAATGGAAATCACTACCCCGACGATCAAGCCGGCAAGGGCGGCAGCAAATACGATAGACCTGAAAACAGGCATTCGTCAGTGACAGGGAAATGCGTTGGCGTGGCGGACGTCGTGCGCTGCATTGTGAACGGCGCTGATATGGGAGAAGCCGACCACGCCGACGATGAAAAGGCCCAGGGCCATCGCCAGCACAGCTTGAGCGATAACGTTGGAGTCGACAGCGATAGCGGACAAACGGGCAGACTGGGACTGTTGCATCTTAATCCTCGGCGAAGACATTCATTTTAGCCCGAAACAAACGTGGGCGCGACCCTAAATTTTCAATTGCCTGATAACATCCCGGCTCGTCAGGTGAAAATTCGCGGTCGAGGTCGGCCTTGTCCGCAGCAATTTTGCGCGTGCCGCGGCGTGAAACGCATCCTGATGGGTGTTGAAGAATTCAACGCATTCCCGTGGCGTCGGCGTTGCCCTCAACAGGGTTCGGAACGCGCGACGATGCACCATGCAAAGACCAATGTGGTCCCCCGGCTGAAACGCCAGCGCGTCAATATCATTCCGCCAAATGGGTGGTTTGCTGGATGGCATCAATCGACCGTCGGTGTGGCCCCGCGGCAACTTAGCGGAGCTTGTTGTCTAACAGGGGGGCGGCAATCGATTGACTCCCAACACAATCCGATGCCACGTTTATGAACGGTAGTGCCCGAAAGGGCTAACCAAGGGAATGCGGTGCGCGCACATGGGTGTGCAAATCCGCGGCTGCCCCCGCAACTGTAGGCGGATAGCTGACGACCATAAATGCCACTGGGGATGGACAGGGTCTCTGGGAAGGTGGTCCGAAGTGATGACCCGCGAGCCAGGAAACCTGCTGCCGGTCATGGTCACGCGCGAGCGCGTCGGGCGGGGTGCTCCGATGTCGCAAGAGTAGCTGTTGTATCTGCCGCTTGGGGCGAGGGCAGAATGCGACAGCAAGCGCGCTGACGGGTATCGTTTCGCCGTCGAGCCGTACAGTGCCAAATTTCATTGCCGGTCATTTTTCGCGCCGTTGGCAGCACATGTTTCAGGATCAACGCTGTGGACTCGCGTTCAAGCGATATTTGCAATCATCCGTGGCTCCGCTTGGTCTGCTAGCCTTCCTCGCCTCGGGATCGATGGATGCGGGTTTGGCGCAGACTGTGGCGCAAGCGGGGAATAAGCCCGACAGCCTGGGGCCGATCGTCGTGTCGCCGCCGCAGCGCAAGCCGGTGCGTCGAGCTGATCCGGGAGCGCGACGAAGCCAGGCTCCCGCGCGCGTTGCGGGTCGTCCTCGTCCGCAAACGGCCGTGGTGGTTCCAGCTACAACCGACGGACGGGCAACCCAAACTCCGCTCGACACGAACGTCGTAACCGAGGTCGGCTCGCGACTCGGTCTTACAGCCCGCCAGACTCCGGCGACAGTCGAGGTTATCGACAAGCAGGTTATCGAAGACCGCGGTCTCCGGACGACAACCGACGTCGCAAAAGCTGCGACCGGTGTAATCGGCGGCGATGCCCCCGGGGCTCCTGCCATATTCTCGATGCGCGGCTTTGCCGGCGACCAGATCAACACGCTGTACAACGACATCTGGATCGGGCCATCGACCATGACAGGTCGCCCGATGGACACGGCCAATCTCGAGCGGGTCGAGATATTGAAGGGTCCGGCTTCGCTGTTGTCGGGCATAGGCGCCACCGGTGGCGTGGTCAATTATGTGACCAAAGCCCCGCACACCGGGCCGATCGTCAACGAAGCCTTCACAGGGTTCGATTCGTTCAAAGGTTACCGTGCTGGATATGGTTCCGGCGGTAGTACACTGGTCGACGGGCTGGATTATCGCTTCGACATCACCCATTCAAACAATGTTGGCTTCATCGACGATACCTATTCCAGGCTCAGCAATGTTTCGGGCCAGCTGAATTATCGCGTCACCGATAGTCTCAAGATCTGGGGCGCCGCCGAGTATAAGCAGGACAAGGACCGTTTCTACTGGGGGACGCCGCTGGTGCCGGCCAACGCGCCCGGCGTCGTTCCGACGAGCGGAATCGTGTCAGGCGTTTGGACCAACTATTATCTCAATGGGCATACCGGTGCTTTGAATCCGGTAACTATCGATGCGCGGACGCTGACTACGAACTTCAACGTGCTCAATAATCACAGTGGAGCCAAGGAGCTATGGCTACGCAGTGGCTTCCAGTGGGACATTACCAACAACATATCGCTCAGAAGTCAGGTTTACGGCTACGACGCTCATCGCGACTGGTTCAACAACGAAATCAGCTCGTTCGACGATTCTGGCCCTAACAACGTCTATCGCGAGCGACTTGCGCTCGATCACGCCCAGAGACTTTACGGCAACGTCACCGACCTGACGATCAATTCAAACATCGGTGGGATGGACAACCGGCTCGTGGCCACGGTTGCGGCGAGCAGCCAACAGTTTAACGTTTCTCAGGATACGCTGTTCTTTTCAGACACGGTCAATCTGATCAATCCGGACCGCGGCCTCTATGGACCGCGCAGCGATGAGAAAATCTATACCCACCTCGACAAGGCTTCGCTCTCGTTTGAGGATCGGTTGAAGGTCACATCGACCTTCGCTCTGATCGGCGGTATCCGCTTCGAGGACATCGAACTGGCGCGCACGCGATTCTCGCCTACCGGCGTGCTTCGTTCCGATAGGGGATATCCGTTCTCGACGACCTTCAATCCCATAACCGGTCGCGTCGGCTACACGTGGGAAGCCGTTCCAGGGATCATGTTCTATAGCCAGTATGCAACTGCAGCCGACCCAACCGTTGCCAACATCTTCATCCTGGCCCCGACGGTGCCGCTGCTGCTCACGACCTCGCGGACGTATGAGACGGGCGTCAAGCTCCTGTCTGCCGACAAGCGGCTGGAATTCGTCGTGTCTGCCTTCGATATCGAGCGTAAGAACGTGTACGTTCCGGAAAGCGGGATCGTTTTCAACGTCGCTGGCAAGATTGCATCGAAAGGTTTTGAAGTCGCCGCAGCGGCAAACCCGTTTGGCGGATTGAAGCTATGGGGCAACGCCGCGTTTGTTCAATCGCGATTTGTCGATTTCAGCTACATCGACGGCAACGGAGTATTCCAGTCGTATTCGGGCATGACGCCACCTAACGTCCCGAGTTTTGTCGCAAATGCAGGCGCGTCCTATCGCTTTGAAACCGCGTGGCCGGTCGAAATCGGCGCCTCGCTGCGCCACGTAGGGAATCGATTTAATTTCCAGGATAACCTCGTTACCATGGATAGATACACGACCGTGGACGCCCACGCTTTCGTGGATATTCCGAAATCGGTGTTCAATAGTGTGGACCGGACCCGACTTAGCTTCCGTGTCAAGAACCTGACCAACAAGCTCTACGCTT
Source organism: Bradyrhizobium sp. SRL28 (assembly GCF_018596315.1). Classification (GTDB taxonomy): domain Bacteria; phylum Pseudomonadota; class Alphaproteobacteria; order Rhizobiales; family Xanthobacteraceae; genus Bradyrhizobium. Next base: position 303,567 of record NZ_JAHEAG010000002.1, read on the forward strand.
CGTGGGGCGATCCCGGGTATACCGACCAGATCATCCTCGGTGCGCCGCGCAGCTATGAGGTGGCCGCATCGTTCAAGTGGTGAGGTTCGGCGGCGACACCGGTTGACCCCGGCTACCCCTGCGGTTAGCGTCATCCGCGATGGTCCTCCCTCGTGGGAGGTGAAAAGGGAAGCCGGTGCGAGTTCGCTCAACGCCGGCGCTGCCCCCGCAACTGTAAGCGACGAGCCCCAAGCCGGTGCCACTGGGAATTCCCGGGAAGGCGGCTGATGGCAACGACCCGCGAGCCAGGAGACCTGCCATCACGAACTGTGCTTTGGAGGCGTCGTCGGGGCGGGGTGCACCGGACGGGAGCGAGTCTGATGGCGATGAACCATCGGCGCGACCCAACAAAGCTCGTGGCCTGACGGCCGTGATGTGAGCCTGTGATGGATCGCGAGGACGCTGATCAAAATTCCGCTGATTTGGCGTTGATTGGAGTTGCGCGCGCTAACGCGCCCACCGGCCCCATCCTCGTGAGCGTGTGCATCACCTGCAAGGCCGCCGATGGCGCTACCGTGGTCGGTCCGGACATGTTCGAATCGGTCAAGGCTGCGATCGGCACATCCGGTTACGTGCAGGTCCGGCCGGTGCAATGCCTCAGCGTCTGCAAGCGGCCCGCCACCGTCGCGGTGACAAGCGTCGACGGCTACACGTTTTTGTTCGGCGACCTCCAGACCGATAGCGGCACCGCGGCCCTGGTGTCGTTCGTGAAATCCTACCAGAAGTCCGACTACGGCCTGGTGCCGTGGCGCGAGCGTGCTGACGTTCTGCGCAAGGGCATGGTGGCGCGGGTGCCGCCGATGCGCTGGTCGCCGGACGACGGAAGCGCACCGAAATGACGGCGCTTGCCACCACGCTGGTGCTGGGCGGCGCGCGCTCCGGCAAATCCGCCTTTGCCGAGCAATTAATCGGAAACAGTGGACTTGCGCCGATCTACCTCGCCACCGCAACCGCAGGCGATGAGGAGATGCGTTCTCGCATCACCCATCATCGTGAGCGGCGCGGCGACGGCTGGATTACCGTTGAGGAGCCGCTGGCGCTGGTCGATGCACTGACCCGGGAGGCTACCCGTGGGCGCGCCGTGCTGGTGGATTGCCTGACCTTGTGGTTGTCAAACCTGATGTTCGCGGAGCGTGATCCCGAGGTGGAAGCGCGTCGGCTCACGCGATTTCTCGGCGTGGCCAAATATCCCGTCGTACTTGTGTCGAACGAGGTCGGCCTCGGCCTGGTGCCCGAGACGCCGCTCGGCCGCAGTTTTCGCGACGCGCAGGGGCGCCTCAACCAGATCGTCGCCGCCGCCGTTCCCGATGTCGTGTTCATCGCAGCCGGGCTTCCGCTCTGGCTGAAGAGTTCGCCTTAAGGAGAATCTTGCAATGTCCCGTGTCCCCGTCACTGTGCTCACCGGATTTCTCGGCGCCGGCAAAACCACGTTGCTGCGCTCGCTGCTGACGCAGGCCGATGGTCGCCGCATCGCCGTGATCGTCAATGAGTTCGGTGATGCAGGATTCGACGGGGGGCTCGTCGAGGAGTGCGCGGCAAAAGCCTGCGCGCCCGGCGATATCGTTGAACTGACCAACGGTTGCATCTGCTGCACGGTTGCTGACGATTTCATTCCGACCATGGACAAACTGTTGGCGCGGGACCGTCCGCTGGATGCCATTGTCATCGAGACCTCTGGTCTGGCGCTGCCGCAGCCGCTCTTGAAGGCGTTCGACTGGCCGGCGGTGCGCACCCGCGCCACGGTCGACGGCGTGGTCACCGTGGTTGATGCGTTGGCGCTGTCGGAAGGCCGCGTCACCATCGATGAGGATGCTGTTGCCGCGCAACGGGCCGCTGATGATTCCCTGGATCATGATGATCCAATCGAGGAAGTCTTCGAGGATCAGCTCGCCTGTGCCGATCTGGTGGTACTCTCCAAGAGCGATCTGGTCTCGCCGACGGTCTTGGCTGGGATCGAGGCGCGTCTCAAATCGGTACTGCGGCCCGGCGTCAACATCGTGCGTTCCAAGGGCGATTTGGCGGCACAGGTGCTGATCGGCCTGAACGCGGCCGCGGAAGACGACATGGCGGCGCGAGCCGGTCATCACGGCGAGGAAGAAGAGCACGACCACGACGATTTCGACAGCATCGTTGTGATGCCGCCCGCGGCTGCCAGCGTCGATGCCATGCGCGCGCGCGTCAGCAACGCCCTGAATCTCACCGGCGTGTTGCGCGTCAAGGGTCACGCTCGCATCGCCGACAAGGCAGCGCCGATCGTGGTGCAGGGGGTAGGGGGCCGAGTTGACCTCGCATTCGCGCGTCCCGACCTGAAGCAGGCCGAGCATCTCGTGGTGATCGGACTGAAGGGTTTTGATGGCGACGCCGTCCGCCGGGCGCTGCAGGGGTAGCCAAGGACTTCCACACATATGCACCTGAAGCTCGACAGCAGCGGCAGTATCGACGATGGCGACGTTGCCCGCGATCTCGGGCAGGAACCCGCCGACATCGTCGTGCTGTCGGCGGCAGATAGCGACCTCGCCGCATTTGGTGCGGCCTATGCGACGCTGGCCGGCGACTTTCCGAGCGTGCGGTTGACCAATTTGCTCGCACTCGGGCATCCGGCTTCCGTCGATCTCTATGTCGAGCGAACCCTGCGCGAGGCCAAAATTGTGGTGCTCCGGATGCTCGGCGGCGAAAGCTACTGGCCGCATGGTGTCGAAAGTCTGCGTTCGGACGCGCTGCGCCGCGGGGCGCTGTTCGCGTGCATACCCGGCGAGATGGACTGGAACGCCGCACTTGCAGCGCGCGGCACGCTCGGAAGCGACAAAACCCACGCGCTCTGGCGCTATTGCAGCGAGGGCGGTGTCGAGAATGCTGAGCTCGCGTTACGTTTCGCCGCGCATCTGATCGGGCATGGCGAGGCGCCGCCGCGGGCACGGCCGATGCCGTCGGCCGGCTTCTGGCGCGATGAACCGGCGGACAATGAGCGGCCCAATGCCATCGTTATCTTCTACCGCGCGCTGGTCGCGGGAGGTGATACCGCCGGAATCGATGCGCTGCGGGTGGCGCTTCTGGCGCGTGGCCTCAATGCAGTGTGCCTGTTCGTCACGAGCCTGAAGAATGAACGATTGGCGGCGTTCCTACGCGCGGCGCTGTCAGCATATCCACCCGATATCATTATCAACGCCACGGCGTTTGCCACGGCAACCGCCAATGACGATGCAGGCATCCTTTCGATATCCGATTGCCCGATTCTGCAGGTGGCGCAGGCCGGCATATCCCGCGCGAGCTGGGAGGGCTCATCGCGTGGACTCAACCCGCGCGATCTCGCTATGCATGTCGTGCTGCCGGAAGTCGATGGCCGCATCTTTGCCAACGCCATCGCGTTCAAGGAGCGTGGCGAGAGCCTCGTCGGCTTTGCGCCGATGACATTCCAGCCGGTAGCCGATCGGGTCGATGCGGCGGCGGATCTCGCCCTGGCCTGGGTGCGATTGCGGCGGGGCGCTCCGCCTGCGCGCCGTGTTGCGCTGGTGCTGGCCAATTATCCCAATCGCGATGGACGGCTCGCCAACGGCGTCGGCCTCGATACGCCGCAAAGCCTGATCGATGTGCTCGCCGCGATGCGCGGCGAAGGCTATCTCACCGGCGAGGCGCCTGATGACGCCGCCGCGATGATGGATCTGTTGCAGGAAGGTCCGACCAACGCAATCGAGGGCCGCGCGTCACGTTCCGGCGGCGTATCGTGGCCGCTCGCGAACTATGCGGCTGCGTTCGCGACCTTGCCTGAGAACGTGCAGCGTGCCGTTGAGTCTCGATGGGGAAAACCGCAGCAGGACCCGCATGTCGTTGCCGACGAATTTCGCCTTGGCCTGCATCGCTTCGGCAATGTCGTCGTCGGCGTGCAACCGGCGCGTGGTTACAATATCGACCCCAAAAGTACCTATCACGATCCCGACCTGGTGCCGCCGCATCATTATCTCGCATTCTATCTTTGGCTCCGGCGCGAATTCGACCTGCATGCCGTCGTGCATCTCGGCAAGCACGGCAATCTCGAATGGCTGCCCGGCAAGAGCACGGGTCTATCTGCCGATTGCCTTCCGGATGCGGTGCTGGGACCGTTACCGCATCTGTATCCCTTTATCGTGAACGATCCCGGTGAGGGCATCCAGGCCAAGCGCCGTGCCAGCGCGGTCATTATCGATCATCTGACGCCGCCGATGACCCGTGCCGAATTGCACGACGACCTCGCGCGACTGGAAACGCTGGTCGACGAATATGCGCTCGCCGCCGATCTGGACCCCAAGCGGGCCACGGTGCTTGCCGAAGACATTTTGTCGCTGGCGCGCGCGCAGCGGCTCGATGCCGACGTGAATGTAACGCGAGATACGCCGACAAACGACGCCTTGCGCGCGCTCGACGCGCATCTGTGCGATCTCAAGGAGATGCAGATCCGCGATGGCCTGCATGTATTTGGCCGCGTGCCTGCTGATGCTCAACGTAACGACCTCATCGTTTCGATCGCACGGCTCCCCCGTTCGGATCTGAAGGCCCAGGATGCTTCGTTGCATCGGGCGCTTGCGCTCGATCTTGGCCTTGGCGAATTCGATCCGTTGACCCGCGATCTTGCCGCCGATTTCGAAGGACCGCGTCCCGCAATCCTTGCAAGAGCCAGCACCGCTGCATGGCGCACAGCAGGCGATGCGGTCGAGAGGATCGAATGGCTGGCACTTCAACTGGTCGCGGGCCTACAGCCCTGCAACGGCGCCTGGAGCCGGACACGGGAGGTGCTGGACTGGATCGATGCCAAACTCCGTCCCGTCATTGACGCCTGCGGGGCGGCTGAGATCAGCGCATTTCTTCGCGGGCTGGACGGCCGTTTCGTCCGGCCCGGTCCATCCGGTGCGCCGACGCGGGGACGGCCGGATGTGCTGCCCACGGGGCGCAATTTCTTTGCGGTCGACGTGCGGGCAGTGCCGACGCCCTCGGCGTGGCGGATCGGGCAACTGGCGGCGGAACGCCTGGTTGAAGCGTATTGGCAGGAGGCTGGCGAATGGCCGCGTGCGATCGCGCTGTCGGCCTGGGGCACTGCCAACATGCGCACTGGCGGTGATGACGTCGCCCAGGCGCTGGCCCTGATCGGCGCGCGCCCGTTGTGGGAGGAGACGTCGGGCCGGGTCACCGGCTTTGCGATTACGCCTCTCAGCGAATTGAAGCGCCCGCGGGTGGACGTTACCTTTCGCGTGTCCGGACTATTCCGGGACGCCTTTCCGACGCAGATGGATATCATCGGAAGCGCCGTCAACGCCATCGCCATGCTCGATGAGCCGGATGACGCCAATCCGATTGCCGCCAACGTTCGTATCCGGCGGAAGGTGCTCGAGGCTGATGGGATGGACGGCGAGGCGGCGCAACGCCGCGCCGCATATCGGGTGTTCGGCTCCAAACCCGGCGCCTATGGTGCCGGCCTGCAGGCTCTGATGGACGAGGGTGGCTGGAGCAATCGTGGCGACCTGGCCGATGTCTATCTCGATTGGGGCGGCTTCGCCTATGGCAGCGGCACCGAAGGCGAGGGCGCGCGGAACGATTTCGCCGAGCGCCTCAAGGGCGTTGATCTGGTCGCGCAGACCCAGGACAACCGAGAGCACGACATCCTGGATTCCGACGACTATTATCAGTTCATGGGCGGTCTGGCGGCGACCGTGCAGACCCTGCGGGGGCGGGCACCGCGTGTTGCCCATATCGATACCTCGCGGCCGGAAGCGCCGCTGTCGCGGCCGCTCAGCCACGAAATCTCGCGGGTGGTACGCGGCCGGGCCGCCAATCCGAAATGGATCGCCGGCGTAATGCGCCATGGGTATAAGGGCGCATTCGAGATTGCGGCAACCGTGGATTATCTATTCGGCTTTGCGGCCTCGACCGATGCTGTCTCCAACCATCACTTCGATCAACTGTTCGCTTCCTATCTGGAAGATGAGCGCGTACGAGACTTTATGCAAACCGCCAACCCGGCGGCGCTACGCGAGACTGCGGATCGCTTTGCCGAGGCGATCCGGCGGGGACTTTGGACCCCGCGCTCCAATCGCGCCGCTGACCTGATCGCCGAACTCTTGCCGACCGCGCAGAAGGAAATCGCATGACCACGAGCCCGACTGAATCAGATGAAGCCGAGAATGAACGGCACCGGGAGAAGGCGCGAAAGCACAAGGCGGCGCGCGACAAGATCATGGCGACCAAGATTGGCGAGAAGGGGCTCCTGATCGTCAACACGGGCACCGGCAAGGGCAAGACGTCGGCCGCGCTCGGTATGGTGTTTCGGCACATCGGACATGGCTATCCCGTGGCAGTCGTGCAGTTCACCAAATCGCCGGCGTGGGACACCGGCGAGGCGAAGGTGCTGGCGAAATTCCCGGAGCTGGTGACCCTGCACATCATGGGAGAAGGCTTCACCTGGGAAACCCAGGATCGCGAGCGCGACATCGCCGCCGCCACCAAGGGCTGGGAACGTGCCAAGGAGCTTATCCGTGACGGCCGCCACCGTATGGTGCTGCTCGACGAACTCAACATCGTGCTGCGCTACGATTACCTCGACCTCAACGACGTCCTGACGTTCCTGCGCGAGGAAAAACCCGCCGACAAGCACGTCGTCATCACCGGCCGTAATGCCAAGCCGGAACTGATCGAGATGGCCGATCTCGTCACCGAAATGACACTGGTGAAGCATCCGTTCCGTGCCGGCGTAAAAGGTCAGAAGGGTATCGAATTCTGATGGAGCGGCCGACGCCCGCACTGATGATCCAGGCCACCGGCTCGAATGCCGGCAAGTCGACGATTGTCGCAGGGCTCGCCCGGGCGCTGGTGCGGCGTGGCCTGAAGGTGGCGCCGTTCAAGCCGCAGAACATGTCGAACAATGCAGCCGTGGCCATCGAGGGCGGCGAGATCGGCCGCGCGCAGGCGGTGCAGGCGCGGGCGGCGCGGATGCCGCCGAGCGTTCACATGAACCCGGTGCTGCTGAAGCCGGAGACCGATACTGGCGCGCAAATCATCGTACAGGGCAAGCGTTGGGGCACGCTGCGGGCAAAAAACTATCTGGAAAAGAAGGCGGTCCTGCTGCCGGCGGTGCTGGAGAGTTTCGGCCTTCTTGCGCAAGATGCCGATATCATCCTGGTGGAAGGCGCCGGCAGCCCGGCGGAGATCAACCTTCGCGCCGGCGATATCGCTAATATGGGATTTGCCGCAGCAGCCGATGTACCCGTGGTGATGCTCGGGGACATCGATCGCGGCGGCGTTATCGCGAGCCTTGCCGGCACACATCTCGTTCTGGAGCCGGACGAATTGGCGCGGATCCACGGCTTCATCGTCAACAAGTTTCGCGGCGACGTTGGATTGTTCGCAGAAGGCCTGACGGCGATCACCCGCCTCACGGGCTGGCCCTCGCTCGGTGTCGTGCCGTGGTTGCCCCAGGCGGCCTGGCTTCCGGCGGAAGATGCCGTCGACCTCGAGCGCGCACATGGATCATCGTCCACGCGCGTCATCGCAGTGCCGGTTCTCGCGCGCATCGCCAATTTCGACGATCTCGATCCGCTGGGGATGGAGCCCGGTGTCAAGCTGGTCTTCGTCAAGCCGGGCGAACCTATTCCTGCCGAATCCGAAATTGTCATTCTTCCCGGCAGCAAGTCCACGATCGGCGATCTCGACTTCTTGCGCGCGCAGGGCTGGGACACTGACATCAAGGCACATGTACGCCGTGGCGGCCATGTGCTCGGGTTGTGCGGCGGCTATCAAATGCTCGGCCGAACAATAGCCGATCCGGACGGCGTAGATGGCCGTGCCGGCATGGTCGAAGGCTTGGGCCTGCTCGATATCACGACCGTCATGACCTCAGACAAATCTACCACGCTCGTTAGCGGCAGGCATTGCGCGACCGGCGCGGCGATCAGGGGCTATGAGATTCATCTTGGCCGCAGCGAAGGTGGCGACTGCGAGCGGCCTCTGCTTGATATCGAGGGCCGTGCCGATGGCGCCAGCTCGGCTGACGGCCGGGTGCAGGGAACCTATGTCCATGGCCTGTTTACCGGCGACGCCTTTCGAAAAGCGTGGCTCGGACATTTCGGCATCGCATCGTCTTTGGCCTATGAGGCTCGCATAGAAGCAGCACTGGACGGGCTCGCCGATCATCTGGAAACGCATCTCGATATCGAGCAAATTCTGAAGATCGCGCGCAGCCGTCAAACGACCAACGCGAGCACGGCGTAGGCTGCGGCCTCGAGCAAACACGCAGCGACCAGAAGATCGAGCGCGCGGCCGATATCGCTGGGCAGCGCATCCTTGCGTGCTTCGGCATTGAGAAAAGGATCATCGACGATCCGGTCGCCATACCGGCGTGGCCCGGCGAGGGCCAGGCCAAGCGCGCCGGCTGTGGCGCTTTCCGGCCACCCGGCATTGGGCGAGCGATGTTTCGCCGCATCGCGCCACATCGCCTTGAGCGCGGTCGCAGTCGTGCCACCCGCAATCGGAGCGACTATCGCAATTAGTAACCCCGATAGCCGTGCCGGGATCAAATTGACGAGATCATCCAGCCGCGCGGCCGCCCAGCCAAAGGACTCGTAGCGCGCGTTGCGATGCCCGATCATGGAGTCGGCGGTATTGATGGCTTTATAGGCAATCAATCCGGGCAGGCCGAATAGCGCCAGCCAGAATACCGGGGCCACCACGCCGTCGGAGAAATTCTCGGCGCAGGATTCGATGGCCGCGCGGCACACACCCGCCTCGTCAAGTTGATCTGGATTGCGGCCGACGATCATGGAAACGGCGCGGCGGGCTTCAGCGAGCCCGCCATCGGCGAATGCCGAGCGTACCCGCGCGACGTGCTGATAAAGGCTTCGTTGTGCGATCAGCGTCGAGGCGGCCAGTCCAAGCAGGACATTTCCAAACGGGATCTGACGCAACGCAAATTCGATCAGAAATCCGATGAGTGTGGAAGCGACCAGGAGCAGGACGACCACGCAGACGCCGGCAAATTTTCGCTGCCCGGCGGAGCGCGCATCGAGATTGAGCGAACGGTCGAGCCATCCGATCAACGATCCGATCAGGGCCACCGGATGCGACAGCCGCCGCCACAGCCAATCGGGATCCCCGATCAAGGCGTCGAACGCCAGGGCAGCGATGACAACAAAGAGCGTATCGCTCCAGATCAACATTTCAGTGCGCCACGCGCTCGAGTTCCGAGGCGAGGCGATCGAGGGCCTCCGACAGCCTCGGGCCGCCGCATACAGTCAGTTTTTCCGGGACTACAAGGCGCTTTGACGCCGGATAAAGCCGCTCCAGGGCCGGATGCAGCATGAACGCCCGGCCTTCGTCTTCGGCAAAGTCGCCGGCGTCGGATACCAGCAGGAAATCGGGCTTCAGACTGACTATCGCTTCCAGGGAGGCAAATCCGCCGAGCTTGAAGCCGAGATCGGCAGCGGCATTGCTGAGGCCGGCGGTCGCCAGCAGCGAACTCGTCAAGCTGTCGCCGCCTGAAACCCAGCCGCGCCTGGATAGCGCCAGCACGCGATAGGGCTTGCGCGACACGACTTCGCGCGCGTGCGCAATTGCTGCGTCCAGCCGCTCGATTTCGGCGGCGGCGCGGTCGGGATGCCGCACGAGATCGCCCATCTGGCGAATTTGCTTTTTCACGTCATCCAGCGAGCGTGCGGCATCGAATTCGACAACGCGCAGCCCCTTTTCTTTCAGCAGCTCCCGTGTCGCGCGCTTGGTGAAACGCCCGGCGACGACAACGTCCGGCCTCAAAACCAATACGTCCTCGGCCTCGCCGGAGAGTTTTGGGAATTGAGCGGCCTTTGCCGCATCCCAGGATCGCGCGCGATCGCGGGAATAGGGGCTGAGACCGAGAATTTGCGCAGGGTCCGCCAGCGTCACCAGCAACTGATCGGTGCAGAGATTGATCGAGGCGATCCGCGGCAGTTCGGTGGCGTACGAGACGCCTTGCAAGCTGACGGAGGTCAGGATGGCGATTGCCACAAGAGCGCTCCGCAGCCTCTCGCATTTTAATGCCGATGGTGGCATGAAGCGCCCATGAAACATGGTGGTGACCTGACCGACGCAATCGCGTGCCATGGCGGCGCGCCCGGCAGTTGGCTGGATTTGTCGACCGGGATCAATCCCTGGTCGTGGCCAATCCCGCAGCATCTGCCGGAAAGCGTGTGGCAGCGTCTGCCATCGCGCGCTGAAACGCAGGCGTTGCTGGAGGTCGCGCGAAAAACCTACGGCGTGCCTGACGGTGCCGATATCGCCGCTGCTGGCGGGACTCAGGCGCTGATCCAGTCGCTGCCTTATCTTGCCGCACCCGGGCCCGTTGCGATTGTCGGACCGACCTACAGCGAACATGCGCTCGCCTGGCGCAATGCCGGTCATCCCGTGATCGAGATCGACAACCTCGACTCTTGCCCCGAAAGTGCGGTCCATGCGGTCGTCGTCAATCCCAACAATCCCGATGGTCGCGTCACTGACCACGCCGCGCTGACGCGGATTGCGGCGCAACTGAAAGGCCGCGGCGGATGGCTTGTCGTCGATGAAGCCTTCGCCGATGTCGACCCAGCCATCAGTGCAGCCGCATTGTGCACCGATTGGCCTGTACTGATCTTGCGCTCGTTCGGGAAATTCTATGGCCTTGCCGGATTGCGGCTGGGATTCGCGATAGGCGCACCTGATATGATCGATCGTATCGCCGGGGCATTGGGGCCATGGCCGTGTTCCGGGCCGGCACTGTTGATCGGTACGGCGGCGCTCGGCGATCGACCATGGGCCGATCACACGCGTGGCAAGCTTGAACAGCAGGCTCATAAGCTTGACGAGGTGCTGGTGAAAGCGGGCTTTACGATTGCCGGAGGTACGCCATTGTTCCGGCTTGCCCGACATCCTCATGCCTCGAAGCTGCATGCCGCGCTGGCGCGACGGCATATCTGGTGCCGGAGTTTCGACTGGGCCGACGACCTCCTGCGATTTGGTCTGCCTCCCGACGCCGTCGGTCTCGACCGCCTGGCGGTCGCATTGAGCGACTAGCCTGGCCATCGGTCAGACCCCCGCCCACGGCAGTATCACGGCCTCGTTGCGGTAATCGGCGCGGTACGCGCTGATCCGGAACACATCCGCCATGACCTGCTCCGAAAGCGCCTGTGCGGGGTTTCCGTGCGCGACGAGACGGCCGCCCGACAACACGAGCACGGTGTCGGCAAAGCGTGCGGCGAGGCCGAGATCGTGCGTCACCACAACCACCAGCACGCCGCGGTCTGCGGCGCCGCGCAGGTTGATCATGACGTCGATCTGGTAGCGCGGATCGAGCGAGGCGGTCGGTTCGTCTGCGAGCAAGACCGGTGCTTCGACGGCCAGTACCCGCGCCAGCGCGATGCGGCTGCGCTCGCCGCCGGACAATTCCGTAACGGGGCGTTCAGAAAACTCGACAACGTTAGTGGCCTGCATCGCGCGCATCACGGCCTGTTCGTCACGCGGCGACAGCCGTGCCGGGTCGGTGGCGCCGTGCGGGTACCGCCCCAGTGCGACCACATCCTTGGCCGGCAACGGCCAATGCACCAGATGGCCCTGCGGCAGGTATCCAAAACGCTTCGCGCGCTCCCGCAGCGGGAGCGACGACAAATGATCGCCGCCAACCTCGATCGCGCCGGTCGAGGGCACCAGACCCGCCAGGGCGCGGAGCAGAGTGGTCTTTCCGGCGCCGTTCGGTCCCACCAATGCGACAAGCTGCCCTGAAGGCAGCGACAGCGAAACATCGTGCAGAACGGTTCGGCCCGACAGCGCCACTTCCAGCTGCTGCGCAGCCAACGTCGGTTTGCCGTTCATGCGACGCCTCCACCGAGCGACCGGCGTTCGCGCACGATCAGATAGAGGAAGAACGGTACGCCGATGATCGAGGTGAGCGCGCCCACCTTGATGTCGGTCGTGGACGGAATGACTCGCACCGCGATATCCGCGGCCAGCAATAGCGCCGCGCCGGTCAGCGCACTCGGGATCAGCAGGCGCGCCGGATCGTGGCCGATCAGCGGCCGCACCAGATGCGGCGCAACCAGACCGATAAAGCCGATGGTTCCGCTGACGGCGACCGCGCCACCGACCCCCAGCGCAACACCTGCGATCACCAGCAACCTCAAGCGGCTGACATCGACGCCAAGGCTTTGCGCGGTCTCTTCGCCGAGGCTCAGTGCACGAAAAGCGCTGCGCTGGCTGATCAGGACGATGGCTCCTGCGATGATGAACGGCAACGCGAGCGTTACATGGCGGAAGCTGCGGTCCTCCAGCGAGCCGAGCAGCCAGAATGCGATTTCGAGCGCGGCAAAGGGATTGGATGACAGGTTCATCACCAGCGCAGTCGCGGCTCCCGCAAGGCTGGAAATCGCCAGACCTGAAAGAATCAGCAACAGCAGCCCGGCGCTCCTTCCGGCGATGCCGAGCAGCACGAACACCGACCCGAATGCCATCGTGATACCTGCAACCGGCAACGCGTAGGACCGGACGTCGGCCCAGCCGAGCGCAATCATCAGCACAGCTCCGAATGCGGCCGATTGCGGCGCGCCGAACAGGGAAGGCGACGCCAGCGGATTGCGCAGCAGGCCCTGCAGGGCAGCGCCCGACAGGCCGAGTATCGCGCCGATTGCCAATCCGAGGATCATTCGCGGAAGGCGAATTTCCCCTACGATAATCCGCTGTATGTCGGTTCCGCCGCCGAGCAGTGCGTCGATCACGGTCAGCGGCGACAGCCGTACGGGTCCAGTGCCGAGCGAGCCAAGCGCCAGCAATGCCACCAACGCGGCAAGCCCGGTGGTGGCGATCATCACACGTCTGGGCGGACCCGGTGTCACCATGTGGCGTTGAACCCTGCATACGCCGCGGGACCGGTGGTGCCGAAGTTGAAAACCTCCTGATAGTGCTCGTTCAGGATATTTTCGCCGCGCGCAAACACTTTCCAGTTCCTGTCGATCTTGTACTCGGTATAGAGATCGACCCGGGTATAGGCATCGACCCGGTTGGTCTGGCCGGCGCTGCTGAAGCGCTTGGAAACCGTGAGAATGCGGGGTTCGATCAGCCATCTGTCCGTGGGTGTGATGGTGAGTCTGAAGTTTGCCAGGTTTTTCGGTCGCCGCGCCAGCACCAGGCCGGTCGCAAGATCGATCGCGTGAAGATAGGTATAGGCCGCATTGAACTTCACGTAACCGGGGAGCACGTCGACAGTGGATCCGACTTCCAGACCGTTGGTCTCGGCGCGCGAGACGTTGAAATAGCATCCCGATGAGTTCACCACGGGACAGGAGACGCCAGGACCAGCACTGACAAAATCAATCAGGTTGCTGAATTTGTTCGAGAAGCCAGTGAGCGAAACAGTCACGCGGCCATTGAGCAGGCTTTGATCGACGCCGGCGTCGTAGCCAAAGCTTTGTTCCGGGGCAAGCGATGAACCCCTGTTGACAGAGTAGAGCTGATATAAGGTGGGAGCCTTCGCGCCTGTTCCAGCACTGGTGTGCAGCTTGGTGCCGGTTTCGGAGATCGTATAGGCCGCAGTGGCCCGCCAGGTCTCGAACCGAGAGACGTTCACCACGTCATCGACACGACCTCCCAAGGTGATAATCAGACGTTCTCCGATCGGCAGTTGCCACAGCCCGAACACGGAATTGGTGTCCTGCTGGCCTCGCACCTGAGGCACGTAGGCGGAGAATCTCGGCACGAAGCTGGTCTGGAAAATATCCGCGGTCTCGTGCTGGGTCTTTGCCCCGTAGATCAGCGAACCCAGCGAGCCCATGCGCAGGATTGACTGATATTCAGCTCCGACGCTATTTCCGGTATAGTCCGTGATAGTCGAGGACCTGACCAGGGGATAAGACAGTTCGCTGAACGACCGAACGGCCTGGGTCGCAAATGTATTGAGACTGTGCGTCCACTTGCCGTCGAGCGTATCCACCGAAGCTTTCGCCCACACCTGATCGAGCAGACGCCGCGCCTGGTAGAAGGGGGCATCCGCCCCCGACGCGTCATAGTTTGACCGAGTGAGCGTCGACAATATGCCGGTCTCAACCCGCACGCCGTCGGCATCGTAGCCAATCCGCGCAGAGCCTCCCAATCGACTGAAACCATCCCGCTCAAGATTGGGATTTTTTGCCTCGATGGCGGGAATGCGATAGCCATAACGCGAAAAGCCTTCGCTGCTCTGGCCGCCGCCGGTGAACGCATAGGACCACGGCCCTTGTGATCCGACCATCGATCCCGTTGTCGCCGCGGTGCCGTAGCTTCCGCCTTCGGTACGGACGTTGAATTGCGCCGGGCCCATACCCTTCTTGGTGATGATGTTGACGACCCCGCCCATCGCGTCCGAACCATAGAGCGCGCTTTGCGGGCCTTTCAGCACTTCGATCCGGTCGATGGCGCTTGGCGCAAACATGGCGAAATCGAAATCGCCGCTCGCGGCGGTCGGATCGTTGATCCGGATCCCGTCGATCATCACCAATGTCTGGCCCGTATTGGCGCCGCGCAGCCGGATGTTCGTGGTCGAACCCGGTCCACCGCTTTCGGATATGTCGAGGCCGGGAACGGTTCTCAATGCGTCGACCAGCGAACCGGGATTGCTGGTCGCTAGCGTCTCGCCTTTGACCACGCTGATCGAACTGCCCGTGCGGCTGATGGGCTCGGGCTCCCTGTCGGCCGTTACCACCACCTCCGTTGGCTGTGGGGGGGCTGAGGTGGGGGCGCTTGCGGCCCGCCGAACCTGGCCCGCCGCACGGCGATCTCGATCGCGACGAATTTGGCGGACCGGCTTCGGCGACTCGGTCGGATTGACCTCCACGGGCGGGAGCTGATCGGGTTTCGACTGGGCGCGCGCAGCGCTGTGACAACAAGCCAACGCAACAATGGCTGCCGAGCCGGCAGCAAATTTCAGCAAACCCATAACGCCCCTTCCGTCGACCCGCCGTCGAACGAGTTGAATCCTCGTCAGCGGCCGGTCTCCTGGCTCGCGGTCGTCTCGCGATCCGCCTTCCCAGACCTGTGGCAGGTCCAGTGGCATAGCTGGATCGAGAATGGCCGCTTACAGTTGCGGGGGCAGCTGCGGAATTGGGCGAATTGGCCCGCACCGCATTCCCGTTTCACCCTCTTGGAGGGCACCGATGACCATTGCTAAAAAGCACAATGTCACCCCAAGTTCAAATACCCTGAATTGCCCCGAACGCACCAATTGGCTTGCCTGCAGACCAAAACTGGGCTGCAACCTGGAAGCTGATAACTCCTGCACAATCGACACTGGCTCGGCCTCTCGGGTTGTTTGCGAGCACCAGGGGAGGCGAGTATGAACCATAAGCCGGCCGCGCCCAATTTCGACAGCACGTTTCGCGCAAGCTTGCTTGATCTGTTTGCCTGGCGCCGCGACGTGCGCCGCTTCCGCACTGAGCCGCTGCCTCAAGGCATGCTGGAGAGATTCATCGATATCGCTTGTCTGGCGCCGTCGGTCGGCCTCAGCCAGCCGTGGCGCTTTGTGATCGTCGGCGATGCCGGCCGTCGCGAGGCGGCGATCGAGAATTTTAGGGCGTGCAATGCCGACGCGCTCGGAGACTATACCGGCGATCTGTCGACGCGATATGCCGCCTTGAAGCTGGCCGGCTTGCGCGAAGCGCCGTGTCACCTGGCTGTATTCACCGACCGCTCAACTGTTGTCGGCCACGGTCTCGGCCGACGAACGATGCCTGAGATGGCCGATTATTCCGTGGTGACGGCGATGTTTTCAATCTGGCTGGCGGCCCGGGCGGAAGGTGTTGGCATGGGATGGGTATCGATCCTCGATCCCATCGCTATCGGTAAGATTCTTGATATCCCTGCGGATTGGCGCCTTATCGGATATTTTTGCCTCGGCTATCCGCTGGATGAAGATGAAATTCCAGAATTGGAGCTGGCTGGCTGGGAGCACCGTCGGCAGTCCCGAGAATTCATTTTTCGCCGATGACGGCTCTTTTACCTTTTGGGTGTTCTGCAATCGCGTCAACAGTTGCTTAGCGGCCATTGATTCGCGTGATGACAAATTTCTACCATAATCGCGACGGTTTCCCCGCCCCGGGGGATAAAAAGGGAATGCGGTGCGGGGGTATCCCCAACGCCGTAGCTGCCCCCGCAACTGTAAGCGGCGAGTCTCTGTCAATCGGCCACTGGATCCTCTTGATCTTAGAAGGCGACGACAACCTCGGCCGGAGGGCATTGGGGAATCCCTCCGGTCCGAACAACGCGCCTGCAGCACCAGCGCGACGAACTCAGCTGCAGCTCGGCGGCCAGGGGTAGTTGGGATACCGGTAATACAGGTCATAGCAATCGGGGTAGCCGTAGTAGTAGTCGTATCCGGGATAGTAGCCGTATCCGTGCCGATATCCTCCGAAGCGGTGCATGGCGTGCTGGTGCAGTCCGCCAAAGTAGCTGCCGCCGAAGTGGCCGACCCCACCGCCAACTCCGCCGGGGCTCCCGATATGTCCGCCACCAAAGCCGCCCATGTGGGCGCCGCCCCCAAAACCTCCCATGTGGCCGCCGCCCCCAAAGCCTCCCATATGGCCGCCACCACCGAAGCCCCCGCCGTGACTGCCGCCACCGCCACCACCACCACGGGCCTCAGCCGCGCCCGTAAGCAGGCTCGAAGCGAGCAGGGCCGTCGCCAATATCGTGATCATCCGTTTCATCATGACACTCCTTTCAGTCATTGTTCGGCGCGGTGTCGCGCGTGCTCAACGAGGCATGCGGCAACCGAACGTCGGTTCAGAGACAGATAGGCGCGATTGACAAGGCATCCATTAAATTCGGCGTTAGTCGCCACCGCCTTGCGATCACGAACCGGCACGGCGGAAGAGCACTTCAGGCGCGCGAGCACTTTCAAAACAAGACGGGCCGGCGGGATATCCGCCAGCCCGGCCTTTGCTTTCGGTCCTGTCCAGCAAGCGGATCAGTAACCCGTGTACGGCTCGCAAGGGGCCGCATCTGTCCACGGTTCGGTGGCAAACGCGCCTACACGCGGAGCGCGGACGCACGTATCGCCACCGGAACGCATATCCGACGTGGCACGGGCATAGTCGCTGGTTGTGACATGCCGCGACGTGCCTTTGGCAGCAAGGGCCGGAGTGGCGAAGGTGGCTGCAGCGATCAACGCAACCGACAGATATTTTACTTTGCTCATTTTGTATCTCCATAAGTCAGGGAAGCCAGGCTGGCTTCTCGTTGTGAGGTGCGACAGGCTCGCCATCATCCAAAGGAAACTTCGGTTCACGTGCTTTCAACTTGATGTGAGTCTTCGACGCCTGAGGTTATCGATCGTGACGGACACGATGGTGCCAGACCTTTGTGCCGGCGAGGCCGCTTTCCCTCAGCGCATAGGCTTGTGTCGCCGAAGGCGGCAGCGATGCCAGCCGGTACGCCGGCGTCGGCGCGCCATCATTCAGGACGTCCAAATTCGGATAATAAAATGAAAACGCGCCCGGCTCCTGAATGGCGGCTTGCGCGAACGCGGGTGCTGCTGCCATCACCGACAGCAATCCGGCGACAGCAATTGTCTTGATCGAAGTCATTGTCTTTCTCCATATCGTCGATGCTAGAATTCGCCGGACGCGCAGGCGCGGTCACACACCGCAGCGGGCGTGGGTTCTTCCGAATGCAAACTGATCGCTTGAGGCTGCATCCGGGTGGCGGATGCACGACAGGGATGTATGGTGGGCGCGATATCGTCCCACTAAATTGCCCTTCACAAAGTTCAACTAATCTTGAGGCGTGGCTGTTTCTTGCAGTGAGCGTCGATGCAATGAAGCAATCGAGATCGGATTTGGAAGATTGCCGGGATGGCATTCGCTAACAGCGAATTTAGATTTCTCAATTCCAATTTAGTGGCGACGTCCCGTCATCTCTTCCTAGGGTCGAGCCGCCGGACCCCATGGATTGGAGCCACCTATGAACGCCCACAGCACAGCCGTAGCATATGGCAGGTTGGAGACCTTGACTGAAGGCACGTCGCGAGACCTCGTGGATGAATACGCTTCCCTCATCAAGCGATACGGGTTGCTCGAACCGGACCAGGAGCAGCAGCTCGCGCGAGATTGGCACGAACATCGAGATCGCCGGGCGACCGATGCGCTCGTCACCAGTCATCTTCGGCTGGCAGCAAAGGTGGCGCGCCGCTATCAGAGATACGGCCTTTCGCTTGCCGATCTGATCAGCGAGGCCAATCTCGGCCTGGTCATCGCGGCCTCGCGCTTTGAGCCCGACCGTGGCGCCAGGTTTTCGACTTACGCGCTGTGGTGGATAAAGGCCGCCATCCACGATTACATTCTGCGTTCGCGGTCGTTGGTCAAGATGGGGACGACGGTCGCCCAGCGGAAGCTGTTCTTTGGCCTCAGGAAGGCGATGCGAAAGGTTGGAGGCGAAAGAGCAGGGCTTACGCTGGAAGTGGCAGATGCCGTGGCTCAAAAACTTGCGGTGCCGGTTCTCGAAGTGATCGAGATGGACCGCCGGCTGACGGGCGACCTGTCCCTGAATGCGCCCGTCAGCGATGACGGGCCGGCCGAATGGGAAGCCATGCTGGTCGACGATTCGCCGAATGCCGAGGCGATCGTCGCTGAACAGGATGAAAATGCGCAACAGGCAAAGGCCCTGAGTTCGGCCCTTGAAGCTCTCTCTCAACGTGAGCGGCGCATCTTCGAGGCACGACGGCTCGCCGATGATCCGCCGAGCCTGGAGCAACTCGGGCGTGAGCTGTTCATTTCGAGCGAACGCGTGCGGCAGATCGAGATCGTCGCCTTCGAAAAGGTCAAGCGCGCCGCGGTGAGGCATTTCAGATCCGTCGCCCCCGCGCCCTGAAAACCTCGGTATATCGCTTTTCATCTTCTCAAGCAGTCGTGAGCTTGTCCGCTCGGCGCGTCACGCGCCGTTGATTGAATGAGAGCCATTTTACCTGGCCCAAGCGCCGGGCTCTGCAGGTTCTCGCGCGTTGTCGGAATCATAAACTGGTTTTTAATTGAGGGCGATCGATTGGGTCGTCATGTTCAGCGTATCTCGGTTCTCCCCGCGAGAACGGCTTCAAAAAATGTTTGGGTGAAACGCAAGGCCGGGCCGTGAGCAACTCGCGCGCAAAACGCTCATGCGGAGGTAGGAT
Organism: Bradyrhizobium sp. SRL28; assembly: GCF_018596315.1. Classification (GTDB taxonomy): domain Bacteria; phylum Pseudomonadota; class Alphaproteobacteria; order Rhizobiales; family Xanthobacteraceae; genus Bradyrhizobium. The sequence continues at coordinate 322,753 of NZ_JAHEAG010000002.1, forward strand.
GATCTTGTTCTCGTGCACATTCGTTCGCAAACGAGCGATCTCGCTTGTGACCACCAAGCCCGCGCACCAGGAATTGAGCCAATGGGCATCGTTCGTTTCGCTCTGAAATTTCCACACACGTTCTACGTGGTCGCCGCCCTGGTGCTATTCCTGGGCGTCGTCGCATCCATCAAGATGCCGACGGACATTTTTCCGGAAATCAACATCCCCGTGGTGACGGTGGTCTGGAGCTATACCGGTCTCAGCACGCCGGAGATGGAACAGCGCGTCACCACCTATAGTCAGTACGCCATCAGCTCGAATGTCAGCGGCATCAAGAACATCGAGGCGCAGACGATGGCCGGCCTTTCGGTGCAGAAGATCTACTTCCAGCCGGACGTCAATCTCGACCTCGCGATCGCTCAGATCGTCTCAGCGACCAATGCCATCCGTGCGCTGTTGCCGCCCGGCATCCAGGCCCCGCTGGTAGTGCAGTTCAATGCATCCAGTGTGCCCGTGCTGCAGATCAGCTTGAGTTCCGACACCCTCAGTGAACAGCAGCTCTATGATTACGGCATCTACCGGATCCGCCAGCAGCTGGCACCCATCCCCGGCATCACGTTGCCGACGCCGGCCGGCGGAAAGTACCGCCAGATCATGGTCGATCTGGATCCCTCAAAGCTCCTCGCCAAGGGACTTACGCCGCTCGACGTGGTGAACGCCGTCAATGCGCAGAACCTGACGCTGCCCGCAGGCACGGCTAAATTCGGCCACACGCAATACGCGGTCCGTACCAACGCCACGCCGGCCTCCATCGACGACCTCAACAACATTCCGATCAAGGTCGTCAATGGCGCGACCATCTTCGTGAAGGACGTAGGCCAGGTTCACGATGGCTGGCTGGTGCAGCAGAACGTGGTGCGGCAGAACGGCCGACGCTCCGTGCTGCTCAGTATCATCAAGAACGGGAACGCCTCGACGCTGAGCGTCGTCAACGCCGTCCATGAGGCGCTTAAGACTGCACGCGCCGCGGCGCCTCCGGGCATGCAGATCAACGAGCTGTTCGATCAGTCGGTCTTCGTCAAGCAGTCGGTGGCCGGCGTGTTGCGCGAGGGCGCGATCGCGGCCGGTCTCACGGCACTGATGATATTGCTGTTCCTGGGATCGTGGCGTTCGACCCTGGTGGTGATGATCTCGATTCCGCTGTCGATCCTCACTTCGCTGGTCGTGCTGTACTTCCTCGGCGAGACGCTGAATACGATGACGCTCGGCGGTTTGGCGCTGGCGGTCGGCATTCTGGTGGACGATTCCACCGTCACGATCGAAAATACCCATCGCCTGCTCACCGAGGAAGGGCTGCCGCTGCCGCAGGCGACGCTGCATGGTGCTGCCGGCATAGCGATTCCGACGCTGGTGTCGACCCTTGCCATCAGTTGCGTCTTCACCTCGGTGGTGTTCCTCGACGGACCGGCGAAATTTCTGTTCACCCCGCTGGGACTTGCGGTGGTGTTCGCGATGTTGGCGTCCTACGGCCTGTCGCGAACCCTGACGCCCATCGTCATCGGATTGCTGCTCAAGGGCGAGAATCATGGCCCGGCCGCCGGCCCTGCGCGCGGCTTCTTCGCGCGCTTTCATGCCGCTTTCGAGCGTCGTTTCGAGACGATGCGGCACGGCTATTCACGCTCGCTCGCCGGGCTGATCGAGCATCGCCTTGTCATTCCAATGTTCATGTTATTGCTGTTGGCGCTCGGGGTCGTGACGTTTCCGTTCGTCGGCCGCGACTTCTTTCCCGCGATCGACGGCGGACAGATCCAGCTTCATGTCCGCGCGCCTGCAGGAACGCGGATCGAGGCCACGGAGAAGATCTTCCAAGAGGTGGAGAACAAGATCCGTGAAATCATTCCTGAGAGCGAGCGCAATCTGATCGTCGACAATATCGGCTTGCCGGCGCGGGCCTACAATCTGGCGTTCACCGATGGCTCGACCATTGGCGTCAATGACGGCGTCATCCTGGTGTCGCTGAAGGATGGCCACCGGCCGACCAGCGAATATATTCGCAAGCTGAGGGAAGCTCTGCCCGCGGCATTTCCAGAAAGCACCTTCTATTTCCAGGCCGCCGATATCGTCACGCAAATCCTCAATTTTGGCCTGCCGGCGCAAATTGACGTCCGCACTGTAGGGTACGACAAGGACAACAATCTGCGCGTCGCCAACGAACTGCGCCGGCGGATTGCGGCGATACCGGGGATCGCGGATGCGCATCTGCAGCAGGAGGTCGATGCGCCGGCATTCTATGCCGATATCGACCGCACCCGCGCCGCGCAGCTCGGGCTGAACGCGAACACCATCGCCACCAACGTCAATGTCAGCCTGAGTTCGTCGGAGCAGGTCACCCCCAATTTCTGGACCGATCCGAAATCGGGAATTCCGTATTATCTCGCGGTGCAGACGCCGGAGAGCAAGATCAGTTCGCTCAATGATCTGCGCAATACGCCGGTCTCGACCGGGATCTCCACTACCCTGACCGACGTTCCCGTGCCCGGCCTGCTCAGCAACGTCACGACCTTCCGGCGCGGCAGCGTGCCGACCAATGCCAATCAGGCCAATATTCAGCCGGTCTATGAGGTCTATGCGAGCGTGCAGGACCGCGATCTCGGCAGTGTCGCCCACCAGATCGGCGGCATCGTGTCTGATCTGCAGAAGCAGCTCAAGCCCGGAAACACCATCCAGGTGATCGGCCAGATCCAGAGCATGAACGGCGCGTTCATCAATCTCGGCATCGGATTGCTGTTTGCCGCCGTGTTCGTCTATTTGCTGATGGTCGTGAACTACCAGAATTTCGGCGACCCGTTCGTCGTCATCCTGGCGCTGCCGGCGACGCTGTGCGGCATTCTCACCATGCTGTTCATCACGGGCACCACGCTGAACGTACCCTCGCTGATGGGAGCGATCATGGCGGTCGGCGTCGCGTCGGCAAACTCCATTCTGCTGGTGACATTCGCCCGCGAGCAGCAGCTTGCCGGCAAGACGGCATTCCAGGCCGCCATCGAGGCCGGGCACACCCGGATCCGGCCGGTGCTGATGACCGCTGCGGCGATGATCGTGGGCATGATACCGATGGCGATCGGGGCGCCGGGCGAAGAACAGAACGCCGCGCTGGCGCGGGCGGTGATTGGCGGCTTGCTGTTCGCCACGCCGACGACGCTGTTGGTGGTGCCGTATCTCTTCGCCATGCTGCGCAAGGGCAATGACGGCAACGAACATCACGGGGTATTCGACGAGGTGCTGGAATGAATTTCAATCCGCCTTTGAACATTGAGCCGGAAACTTCGCAGGAGACGGCAAAGGGATCCGAACAGCCTCGCGTCGGCCAGAGACGATGGCTCGGCCGGCTTTCGCTCTTCGGAGCCGCCTTCGCGTTGGGGACGGCGCTGGCTTCCGGGGCATGGAGCCACTATGAGCAGCATCGTCAGGTGGTGGCCACCGCAGAGCAGGGCCGCGACTTGGTTCCGCAGGTTCGTGTCGCGGCCGTGCGACCGAGCGCCGGTACCGAAATCGTCACCCTGCCGGCCACCACCTCGGCGTTCTCGGCCGCCAATATCTTTGCGCGTGCCAGCGGCTACATCGACAAGCGCGAGGTCGATATCGGCGACCACGTGAAAACCGGACAGTTGCTCGCCGAAATCGTGGCGCCGGAACTGGATCATCAGATTGCACAGGCGGAGGCGACGCTCGGTCAGCTCAAGGCGGCGCTGCAACAGGCCGAGGCGAACCGCGAGCTCGCCAAGGTCACGTGGGATCGCGACGGGCCGCTGGTGAAGCAGGGCTGGCTGACCGCCCAGCAAGGCACCACCGACGTCCAGACCCTGAAAGCGCAGGAAGCAGGGGTCTCGGTCGCGCAAGCCAACGTGGTAGCGGAAGAGGCCCAGTTGCAGGTATTGCACCAGCAGAAGCTCTACCAGCGCGTGGTGGCTCCGTTCGACGGCGTCATCACCCAGCGCAACATCGACATCGGCAGCCTGGTGCAGGCCGATTCGACCAGCGGCACCTTCATGTTCACGATCATGCAAGGCAAGGTGATCCGGACCCAGGTCTTTGTCCCGCAGGACGAGGCGTTCGGCCTGAAGCCGGGAATCGACGCCCTGGTGCACGTGCCCGAGATTCCGGATCGCGTCTTTTCAGGCAAGGTGACCCGGATCGCCGATGCGCTGCAGCCGGGTTCCCGCACCCTGCTGACCGAAATCGACATTCCGAATCCCGATGGCGCGCTGGCGCCGGGAATCTATTGCACGATCGAATTGCACATTCCGCGCAAGACGCCGAGCTTGAGGGTATCCGCCGACGCCGTCATCTTCAACGCGGGCGGGTTGCAGGTTGCCGTGGTCGAGAACGGTGCGGTGCATCTGCGCAAGGTGTCGATCGTGCGCGATCTCGGGCAGGAGGTTGAGATCAACAGCGGCGTGAAGGCGGGCGATCAGGTGATCCTCAACCCCGCGGTCGATCTGACTGACGGCAGCAAGGTTCGCATCCGCGCCCCGATGACGCAGACGTCCTGAGCTGGCCTCGCCCGCGGCAGCCTCATTTCTAAAATCCTATTTAATGGCGAGGCAGGCCCTGCGGACCTATGTTGTTTTGCAGAGCGGCCCACCGCACTCGCCCCCCGGAGGCGGTGTCAACATGGCCGCCAAGCGGACGGCGCGCGCCACGCCTTGCAGCCCCCGGTGAGGTGGTCGGCGCCGTCCGGCCCCTGTGGCGGAGACGCAGTTTCGATGTACGATCCTGGCGCTTGCAGGGAGCTGACGGCATGGCACTGAATATGGTCAGCGTGCGCGACGTTCCCGGGATACCGAACCAGGGTATTGTGAGGAATCTCGCGGCAGTCGAGAAGCATATGGCAAGAGTTCTTTTGATCGAGGATGATGGCGAGACGGCCGAGGAGATCAGGGCCGAACTGACCGATCGCGGTTTCGACGTCGATTGGTCGGCGAACGGCATTGAGGGTCTCGACAAGGCGCGTTCGACGGAGCCGGATGCCATGATCGTCGACCGGCTGTTGCCCGGCATGGATGGCCTGACGGTTATCGAGACGCTGCGGAAGGAACAGGTCCGCACCCCCGTGCTGGTGTTGAGCGCGCTCGGCGCGGTGGACGATCGCGTGCGTGGATTGCGCATGGGCGGCGATGACTACCTGACGAAGCCGTTTGCCATCGTCGAGCTGGTTGCGCGGATGGAAGCGTTGCTGCGCCGGCCAGCGGAATCGCGCGAGACGACCCTCAAGGTCGGAGCGCTGGAGCTCGACCTGATCGAGCGTACTGGAAGACGAGGGGATCGCGGGATCGAATTGCTGCCGCGCGAGTTTCGCCTTCTGGAGTACATGATGCGCCGTCCGGATCAGTTGCTGACGCGGGCCATGCTGCTCGAGGAGGTCTGGCACTACAAATTCGTGCCCGCGACCAATCTGGTCGACGTGCATATGGGGCGCCTTCGCCACAAGGTGGACGGCCCTGACGAAGCGCCAATGATCCACAATGTTCGCGGTGCCGGCTTCATCCTTCGCGCCGTGCCTTGAAACCTGGGCGGCGAAATCCCGATGCGCCATCTGCAATTCGCGCGCTCGAACACCTTCCGCTGGGCGTTCATGGTGGCCGGCGTGTTCGCGGCCTTCATCCTGGTGCTGTTTGGATTCATCTACTGGCAGATCGACGGCTATCTGATCGCGCGATCCGACCGCGTGATAACGGCGCAACTGGATGGAATAGCCGGCCTTTCGCCTGAACGGCGTCTGGAGGCAACCGAAGAGCGCCTGAGGCAGGATCCCCGCGGCGTGCAGGTCGCGGCGATCTTCGCCGCCGACGGCCGCCGCATGATCGGAAATGTGGAGCAGCTGCCTGCCGAATTGCGGATCGACGGCCCGGCGCAAGGCGCAGATATCGTCAGGATCGATCGGGGGGACAAGGAGCGGCAGACGATCCGCGCGATTGCACAGCGGATGACTAATGGCGACGTGCTGCTGCTCGGGCGCAAGGTCGACGAGGCCAGCGAGATCTCCCATGTCGTCGGGCAGGCGCTCGCGCTCGGTCTGCTGCCCGGGTTTCTCCTCTGCCTGCTGGCGGGCGCATGGCTCAGCGTGCGTGCGCAGAGGCGGGTCGAGGAGGTCAATCAACGGGTTCGGCGCATCATCGCCGGCGATCTCAGCGAGCGGCTGCCGCACCGTGCCGTCGACGAGCCGTTCTCGAAGCTCGCGGTCATCGTCAACGGCATGCTGGATGAAATGGAAACGATGATCCACGCGCTTGCCGGGGTCGGCAACGATATCGCCCATGATTTGCGGACGCCGCTGACCCGTGCCCGGCTTGCGCTGGAGCGCGGGCGTACCAACGCCCATTCGCTGGAGCAGCTTCAGGCGGTCGTGGACAAGGCCATCGCCGGCATCGATCAGTCACTGACGATCATCACCGCGCTGTTGCGCCTGGCCGAGATAGAAAACAGCCGCCGCTCGGCCGCCTTCGACGACGTTGCCCTGCAGGACATGCTGCGTGAGGTGGGTGATATCTACGAACCGATCGCGGAAAACAAGAACATCGCCCTGCATGTCGAGGCGCCTCATCCGCTCTCCGTGCGCGGCGACCGCGACTTGCTGATTGAGGCGGTCGCCAACCTCGTCGACAACGCCATCAAGTTCACGCCGGAGGGCGGAACGGTGGACATAAGGTTGAGCCGCAGCGGAGACGAGACCGTCGTGAGCGTGAACGATAGCGGGCCCGGCATCAGCGAACAGGAGCGCGAAGCCGTGCTGCGGCGGTTTTACCGCTCCGACAAGATTCGAAATACGCCGGGCGTCGGTCTTGGCCTCAGCCTCGTCGCCGCCATCGTGAAGCTGCATGGTTTTCGCCTGACGATCCAACCGGGGCCGGCCTGCAGGGTGGAGATTGCTTGTCCGGACCGGCGCGATTGAAGGCGATCACGTCGCCTCCCGCTCACCGCAGGGAGCGATCGCGGCCGGCGCCCCAGGGGCGTTCGTGCTCGTCATTGCGAACGGTCTTGCCGTAGCATTCGGCGGCGAGTCCCGACGCCGTGGCCTGACATTCCGCATAGCTTGTGAAACTGCAGTCGGTGCCACCGTAGTCGTATGACAGACAAAAATGGCCCAACGGCACAATTGGTCCGGCCTGCGCTGTGGGAGCCGTCGCCGGGAAGAATGCAAGTGCGGAAAAAGCGATTGTCGAGGCAATCGCGACCTTCTGAATCGTTCTCATGGTCATAGTCCATCTAGGTCCTGCCCATCCTGAGATGGGGTGCGATGTCGATGAAATCGATTATAAAAAAATTCATTCTGCTTGCTGGTATCGTCGATGCGATGACGGGCCATCAGCGAGTCGTGATCGGCCGAACCCGCAAATGAATTTGTACTTAATTGGTGTGAGGTGGCCTCGTGCATATCTTTTTGAGTGCGCCGAATTAGGTCCAACACGGAAAGCGTCGACTGCCCGGGGGCAGACCGCGCACTTATACGTTGGAGTGATCCATGTACTCACGACGAGCGTCAAATCCAGCAGAGAGGCTGCGGGCCAAAATCAGTTGAGGAGATCACGATGAGATCGAACGCCTTAAGAACATTTATTGAGGAAAAGTCGTTTGTGACCTGTCCCGGGGTCTTTGACCTGGTCTCCGCCAAGCTCGCCGATCGTACCAAGGCCGATGCGCTTTACATGACAGGCTATGGAGTCGTGGCGTCCTATCTCGGACTGCCCGATGCCGGACTGGCGACCTACTCACAGATGCTCGATCGCGTGCAAGCTATCGTTCAAACCGTGCGCAAGCCGCTGATCGCCGACGGGGATACCGGTTACGGTGGCCTGCTCAACGTTCATCATACAGTTCGTGGCTACGAGAGGGCGGGAGCCGCAGCGATCCAGCTTGAAGATCAGCAGAACCCCAAGAAATGCGGCCACACGCCGAACCGCCACGTGATACCCGTCAAGGAAATGATCAACAAGCTGACGGTCGCGAGCGATGCGCGCTCTTCAAAAGACTTCCTGATCATCGCGCGCACCGATGCACGCACGGCGCTTGGCCTCGACGAGGCGATCCAACGTGGCGAGGCATATGCCAAAGCCGGGGCGGACGTTATTTTCATCGAGAGTCCGGAATCGGAAGCGGAGATGCGAAAGATCGGATCGTCCCTGGACGTGCCGCTGGTGTCAAATCAGCTGCACGGGGGCCGGACCCCCATCCTCAGCCGGGATAAACTCAGGGAAATCGGTTACCGGATGGCGATTTATCCGACAGCGGGCCTGCTCGCCACCGCTTATGCACTGAACAATGTCTATGGTTCGCTGGCCGACGGCAAGCCGGTGCAGGCGCCGCTCTATGACTTCAACGAGTTCAGCTCGTTGATTGGCTTTGAAGAGGTGTGGGATTTCGAGAAGAAGTACGCCCCGCTGCAAGCGAATTGAGCCGCGGCATGACTGATCACTCAGAAAGTGCGCCGGAAGTCTATGACCGCACGACGATCACGCTGCACTGGGTGACCGCAATCCTCGTTGCGATCGAGTTTCTGATCGGCAGAACGACGGGCCTTCTGCCGCGTGGCCCGCTTCGGGTCGACATCTGGTCCGTGCACGTCCTGTTCGGGTTTGCGTTCTCCGGCGTGGTGGTGGTGGGGTTGCTTTGGCGCGCGACACACGGCCGTAGATTGTCGCCGCTAAACGGCGGTGTCCTCCACTTGACCGCGGTGGCAACGCACCGGCTGCTCGATCTTCTATTGCTCATCATGGTTGCGCTGGGCATCACCAATGTGTTTGCGCATGGTTTTCCGCTATTCAATCTTTGGCACTTTCCGAAATTCGGCGGAGACGAATTCATGCGCAGCATCAATGCATGGCACGGATTGATCGCAAATGTGATTATCACCGTAGCACTGTTTCATTCCGCGGCCGCGCTTTTCCATCACCATGTGATCAAGGACGAGGTCTTGCGCGGGATGTGGCCGACCCTGCCAGGTCGAGCGAACGAACATTGAAGCGGAAGACGACGAGACCGCCATGTTGGCGCAAAGCGGTCGGTGACGTTAGATCTCGTAGCTGCGGCTGGCCTTGCTCAAACTTCTCCATGATGGATTGGAGCAATAGTTCAGTGTTTTCAATCAGTTAGAGGGTGGTGTGTGCGCGATGTGTGCACTGGGAGATCAAAGAAAATCCAGAAACAACCAACAGGGGCAGCTGAACCGAAGGCGCTTCAATGCCAGCGGCGGGCCGATTGTTTCGGGAGGGCAAATTAAATGGTCGCTTCTTCTCGTTGCGGACCTCGAACCGTTACGCCCGCATGTCGGCTGACAGCAAGCAGCCGCGAATAATCGCCCGCTTGCATTCCTGCTGTCAGCGCCCTTGTCTTGCGCTAGAGTTCAGTGCTCAAGAAAAACACAGGCCCAGAATGCTGATCCGGCCAGGCAACGATGATTTGCTGCTTATAATCGATGTGCAGAACGATTTCTGCCCCGGCGGAGCGCTTGCGGTTGCCGACGGCGATGCCGTGGTACCGGTCATCAATCGCCTCGCCGAACGCTTTGACCACATCGTGCTGACCCAGGACTGGCATCCGTCAGGCCACAGCTCTTTCGCGACGTCGCATCCGGGAGCGAACCCCTTCGACAGCGTCGCCATGCCGTATGGCCAGCAAACCCTCTGGCCCGAACATTGCCGGCAGGGAACTGCCGGGGCGGCCTTTCATCCGGAACTGGTGACCGACCGGGCAGGGCTGGTCATCCGGAAAGGCTTTCGCTCCGAGATCGATTCCTACTCGGCATTCTTTGAAAACGACCGGCACACGCCTACCGGTCTCGCTGGCTATTTGCGCGACCGCGGTTTGCGGCGAATCTTCATGGTCGGACTCGCTACCGATTTTTGCGTCCATTATTCCGCCGTGGACGCGCGCCGGCTCGGCTTCGACACCGTGCTTGTCGAGAGTGGATGCCGGGCTATCGATCTGGCGGGCTCGCTGGATGCCGCCTGGGCAGGGATGGCCGAGGCCGGCGTGCAGCGTGTCAACGATCTTTAGTGCTGTAATTGCTATGCGGTTCGTGTCGTCCGGTTCGGCATTCCACCGGCCGCGATGATTTCCGCGCTCAAGACCTCGATCGTCGTGCGATGGCGCATCGCGGTCTGTCGAATGAGTGCGAACGCATCCGTCTCCGACATATCGTGACCGCGCATGATCTGCAGAACGGCAGAGAGCACGACGCGCCGGGATCGAATGCGATCCTCCAGCTTTTCTATGTGTGCCGCGTCTTCAACCCTTCGTTGGGCGGAATCGAACGCAACCACCAGCGCGGTGTATAGTCCCGCCGATCGCAGCGGCTTGACGAGAAAAGACGCCGGCCGCAGATCGAGCAACCATTTTAACCGGCTGGGCGTTTCCGTTCCGATCAGCGCGATGATCGGCACGCTGCCTTTCCACAATGTGGCCTGATCGGACTTGATGGGAATGGCGTCCGCATCCATCAGGATGACGTCAACGGCCTGGTTCGGCGGTGGTGGCCCGGCCGGATCGTGCTCTGAAATCGTCATGCCCAGACGGCTGAGCTGGCGGCGCACGATAGCGATATCGCGCTCATCTCTCATCACCAAGAGAGCGCGACGGCCGCGGACGGAGAAAGGCGATAGCTTGGTCATTTCACGATACGCAGATGGGTTGAGCGCTTCGTCATCGCATCATTGCTCTTTCCCGGCCTCGTGCCAATCGCCGCGAGATCGAGGTTCGAAAGATAGGGATCGGGACGTTCAGGGGCATCCGCCTCCCAGAAGATGTTGAACTGGCATCCAGGCACGGAGCGTGCCAATCGCGGCGTCAGGAAGCAGTGATTGTTGTCGGGGTCGACCCATACCGGCCCCTGCGGGGAATCGTAGCGATGATTGGCCGCAGCGCGCCGGACGGCGCCAACGTCCGCCGATCCCGCGCGGCGGATGGCGCGAGCGAGCAGCATGACACAGACATAAGTCGACTGTCCATCGACGGAGGGGCTGCTGTCCGCGCCGTGGCGGGCCTTCCACCGCGCCACAAAAGCGCGATTTTCGAGCCCCTCGATGCTCTCGAAATAAGCAGATGAGGTGATGCATCCGACCGACGCCGCCGACCCGATCAGCTTGAGCTCGGGCTCGCACAGGCTGCAGCTCAGCATCGGAATCGAGAGGCCGGCACGCGACGCCGCCGCGTGCAGGGCGCGCATGAAGGCGTAGCTTGATTCACCCACCAGCGTATTGAACACAACCGGCGGCCTTCGGTCGACGACCTCATTGACGATGTGGTCCACGGCGGTCTCGCCGAGTTCCAGCAGTCGTTCGGCAAGAATATGTCCGCCTGCGCTGGTCACGATTTCACGGATGACCCGGTTCATTTCCCAGGTCCAGATATAGTTCGACCCGATGCAGAACACGTCAATCGCGATGTGGTCCAGCATATGGCGCACGAGCGGCACGACGTGCTGATTGGGCGCGGCTCCGACATAGATGACGTTGTCGCTGCTTTCGAACCCTTCATACCGTGCCGGGTGCCAGAGCAGCCGCTCGGTCCGTTCGACGATCGGGATAACCTGCTTGCGTGAGGCCGACGTGTAACAGCCGACGATATGATCGACACGCTCTTCGCGGATCAGATCTGCGCAGGCGGTATGATACCCGGCGACAACCCCGCCGGGGTCGCGCAGGTGAGGCGTGAACGTGAAATCGAATCCTTCGCTCTGATTGATTTCGTCGACCGCCATCAACGCGCTTTTGCGCATCTCGCCAGCCATCATGGCGTAAGGTCCCGATTGGGAAAATACGAGGCCAAGAGGGATGGACGGCTTGGTCATCAAGTAGCTCGAGTGCTGTGCGGCAACTGTCTCGTCGCAAGAAAGCAGGCCTTGTTCCCTTGTATCATCAATCTGCGCTGCGCGTCATTCGAGCCACAAGCATAAAAAACGTGCTGGCTTCGCATTGACAAGGCTGGCGACGCTAAGACAGAATATCTCGGTACGTGAACGCGTGCATGGCGAAAGAGTTCTCGCGCAGCCGATGACGTCTGAGTGAAGACTTCCAAGTTTCGTTCTGCATCGTAACCTACGCGACCATCGATATCAGCGGCATTGATGCCATTCGGGGCCTTTTCGGGCCGCGGATGGCTTTTTTCGTTTTGTCTCCCAAAGACGGGAAATGGGCATGGCAGTTCGCCTTCCGACGCTGGACCAGATTGATCGCCTCGGATCTGACTTTGGTCTCGTTCTCACCGCAGACGAGATTGCTGGATTTCAGGAGGCCTTCAAGGGACCGCTGGCCTCTTACGGCCGGTTGGACGAATTGGTGCCGCCAGCCCTGGCGCCGATTGCTCCGCGATCGCCGGGCTACCGGCCTGCGGCATCGGAAAATCCTTACGGTGCCTGGTACTGGAAAACGAATATCAAGACCGGCGCGGAAGGACTGTTGAGCGGCAAGAAGGTCGCGATCAAGGACAACATCTGTGTCGCGGGCGTCCCGATGATGAACGGCTCGGCACTGCTTGAAGGCTACGTCCCCGAACTCGATGCCACCGTGGTGACGCGTATTCTCGACGCCGGAGGCACCATCGCCGGGAAGGCGGCATGCGAGGATCTCTGCTTTTCAGGGGCAAGCCATACTTGCGCAGGCGGCGTGATCCGCAACCCCCACAATCCGAGCCACAGTGCCGGCGGCTCGTCCGGTGGCAGCGCCGCGCTGGTGGCGGCCGGTGAAGTAACGATGGCGCTCGGCGGAGACCAGGGCGGCTCGATCCGTACGCCGTCAAGCTGGTGTGGCGTTTATGGCCTGAAGCCGACCTGGGGGCTGGTGCCGACCACCGGCTCGATGCCGATCAGCTACTCCGTCGATCATTGCGGTCCGATGTGCGCGTCGGTTGAGGACGTCGCGCGCCTGTTGACCGTTATCGCTGGCCACGACGGCTGGGATACGCGAACGATCGCAGCGCGCACCGGCGACTATATGGCCGCGCTCGGCAATCCCGCGAAGGGACTGCGCATTGGCGTGCTGCGCGAAGGATTTGGCCACCCGGAGAGCGATCCCGCGGTCAACGAGAAGGTGCGGCAAACCATTGCGGCGCTCGGGCGGGCCGGCATCGCAAGCGAAGAGGTCTCCGTGCCCTGGCATCTCGATGGACCGCATGTCTGGAGCGGCATCATTCTGGAAGGCGCTGCCGAGATGATGCTCAAGGGCTATGGCGTCGGCAACAATGTCCCGGGCTACTATCCGCTATCGATGCAGGAGGCCCTTGCGCGCGGCATGGGAACGCGGATCAACGACGTGTCGCCGACCGTCAAGCTGGTGCTGATGCTCGGCGAGTACATGCACCGGCATTATCATGGGCGCTATCATTCGAAGGCACAAAATCTGCGGGTTTTGCTGCGTCGCGCCTACGATGAAACGCTGCAAAAGTTCGATGCGCTGGTGATGCCGACCATTCCCTTTACCGCAACGCTGATCCCGCCGCCCGATGCGCCGCTGAATACCGTGATCGATACCGCATTGAACATGCAGGCCAACACCTGCTCGTTCGACGTGTCCGGCCATCCTGCCTTCACCGTGCCTTGCGGCCGCATCGATGGATTGCCGGTCGGCCTGATGCTGGTCGGGCGCCACTTCGAGGAAACGACATTGATACGTCTGGCTCGGGCGATCGAGGCCGGTGGAGACTGGAAGTTGAACTAGGACGAACGAGTCAAATCTGACTTTGGCGTGCGATTTGCATCGTCGCCAAGCTTCGAGGATATCGCGATGACCGACGACCTTTGGCTCAAGACCTCGATCATGGCAAAGCGCGGCCTTGCCAAAGGCCAGGCTGGAAAGCGCCACGAGCTCACGATCGAGGGGCAGGGCAGTTTCCACTACGTCTATGGGCCTTACACGAAGCCGGTTCTCACCATCGATCCCGGCGACGTCGTCGCGGTCGAGACCGAAGACGCCTTCGGCGGCGTCATCACCAGCGAGCAGGACAGCCCGACGGCGAAGTTGAAGTTTCCCTTCCTCAATCCGCAATGCGGGCCGATTGCCGTCAACGGGATCGAGAAGGGCGATTGTCTGGCTGTGCATATTCATGCCGTGGAGACAAGGGGCGCGCAGCCGGCCGGCAAGACCTGCATCATTCCGGAATTCGGTGGCCTTGTCGGAACGGCGTCCACCGCGTTGCTTAATCCGCCGTTACCCGAACGGGTGAGGGTGATGCACGTCGACAAGAACGGCGTGCGCTGGAGCGACAAGATCACGCTGCCTTATCAGCCGTTTATCGGAACCATTGGAATCTCGCCGGAGATCGAGGCGATCTCGTCGCTGCAGCCGGATTATCACGGCGGCAATATGGACCTGCCGGACGTCGCGCCCGGCGCGATTCTGTACTTCCCCGTGCATGTCAAAGGTGGTTTTCTCTATGTCGGCGATTGCCACGCCGCCCAGGGCGATGGCGAATTGTCGGGCGTTGCGATCGAACAGCGCGCCACCGTCACGATGCAGATCGACGTCATCAAGGGCTGGAGCTTTGCCTGGCCGCGGCTTGAGACAAAGGATTTTGTCATGACGATCGGCAGCGCCCGGCCGCTCGAAGATGCGGCGCGCATCGCCTATCGCGAACTGGTTCGCTGGATGAGCGCGGACTACGGCTTCGACGAGATCGACGCCTACATGCTGCTCAGCCAGGCCGGACGGATCCGGCTCGGCAACATGGTCGACCCGAAATACACGATGGGCGCGTCAATACTGAAAAAATACCTGATTTCATGAATCATCGGCAACCGCGAGGAGGACAGGGCCATGAGAGTCGATCGCAGAACGTTTTTGCAAAGTACGGCTGCTACCGCTGCCGCCGGGATGTTTTCCTCCAGCGCCTGGGCGGAAGATCCAATCAACGTGGCCAGCATCCACGATCTCTCCGGCGGCCTCGATATCTACGGCAAGCCGATGGTCGATGCCTTGACCCTTGCCATCGAGGAAGCCAATGCGGCAGGCGGGTTGCTGGGCCGGCAGATAAAGCTGATCAACTACGACACCCAGTCCAACATGCAGCTCTACACGCAGTTCGCGCAGCAGGCGGCGCTGAAGGACAAGGTCGCGGTGGTCCATGGCGGCATCACCTCGGCCTCCCGCGAGGTAATCCGGCCGGTGCTCGGCAAATTCAAGACACTGTATTTCTACAACACCCAATATGAGGGTGGCGTCTGCGACCGCAACCAGTTCGATACCGGCGTGACACCGGCGCAGACGGTGGAAAAGCTGGTGCCTCACGCCATGAAGAAATGGGGCAAGAAGGTTTACGTGATCGCGGCCGACTACAACTACGGCCAGATCACCTCGCAATGGGTGAAGAAATACGTCACCGAAAATGGCGGCGAGGTGCCCTCGATCGACTTCTTCCCGCTCGACGTCACCAATTTTGGTCCGACCATCTCCAAGATCCAGGCGGCGAAGCCCGACTTCGTCTGGTCGGCGCTGGTCGGCGGTGCGCACATCTCGTTCTACCGCCAATGGGCGGCGGCCGGCATGCGCAAGAGCATTCCGATGGCGTCAACCACCTTTGCGGTCGGTAACGAGCACATCGTGCTGTCGCCCGACGAATGCAACGGCATGCTGGTCTGCTACAACTACTTCCAGGATCTGAAGAACCCGGTGAACGAGAAATTTGTCGCCAGCTTCCACAAGCGGTTTGGCGCCGATTACCCAAACATTACCGAACTTGCGATGGGAACCTACCAGGGGTTCCGGTTATGGGCAGAAGCGGTCAAGAAGGCCGGGAGCGTCGATCGGATCAAGGTTATCGATGCTCTCGAAACCGGGATCAGCATCGATGCGCCGTCCGGCAAGGTCACGATCGATCCGCCGACGCATCATTGCGTGCTCGACGTGCACATCGCCGAAGTTACCGACAAGAAGCTCAAGGTGCTCGAAGATTTCGCCCAGCAGAAGCCGGCCGATACCGCCGCCGTCTGCGACCTCATCAAGAACCCCAACGACAACCAGCAATACGTGATCAAGATTTGAGGACGGGTCTGCCCCGGATCTTGCTTGGGAAAGGTAAACGTGGATCTCGTTGCTCTCCTGGCAATCCAGGTCCTTTACGCGATCGCCAGTCTGGCGCTGATCAGCGTCGGGCTGGCGATTATCTTCGGCATGATGCGCGTCATCAATCTCGCCCATGGCGAGTTCCTGATGCTCGGCGGTTATGCGGCGATCGTTGCGACCAACAACGGCGTCAACATCTGGCTGTCGATGCTGGTGGTCGCGCCAATCGTGGTCGGCCTCATCGGTGTCGTCGTCGAGCGAACCATTATTCGCTTTCTCTATGGTCGCATGATCGACACCATGCTCGCGACCTGGGGCCTGAGCCTGTTCCTGGTCGGGCTGACGACGGCGATCTTCGGCAATACCACCGTCGGCATTTCGGCGCCGCTCGGCAGTTTCCAGATCGGCGCCTATCGCACCAGCGCCTACACGCTGTTCGTGATCGCTGTTGCGGCCGTGGTGCTGGCGGCGATCTTCGCCGTGATGCGCTGGACACGGCTCGGGCTGATTGCCCGTGGCACGATGCAGAACGCCAACATGGCGGCGGCGCTGGGTGTCAATCCGCCCCGCGTCTACGCGATTACTTTCGGCGTCGGCGCCGCGTTGTCGGGTCTCGCCGGCGCCGTGCTGGCGCCGGTCTCCGGCGTGTTTCCGACCATCGGCGTCGCCTATGTCGCCAAATCCTTCATCACGGTGATCGGCGGTGGCGCCGCTATCCTCACCGGCACGGTTTCGGCGTCCGCGCTGTTCGGCACGATCAATCAGATCGCTACCTTCGTCACCACGCCCGTGTTCGGCGAGGTGGCCTTGCTCGGCGCCGCCATCGTCCTGATCCGCCTGCTGCCGCAAGGCATCACTGGCCGCTTCTTCCGGAGGGGGCTGTGAACGGCCGCGCGCTCAATCTTCTGGGTCTCGGCCTCGTCGCCGTGATTGGCATCGCGTTCCTGGTGCTGATACCGCGTCTGTTCGAACTGGATGTGGTGCTGGAACTCACGGTCTACATGATCATGGCGATCCTGGCGCTCAGCCTGGCGCTGATCTGGGGCTATGGCGGCATCCTTTGTTTCGGGCAATCGGCCTTCTTTGGCCTTGGCGCCTACACCTATGCCATCGCGGTGTTCAACATCGGCGAGAGCACGATTCCGCTGCTGCTTGCGATCGTTCTGCCCGCCGCCTTCGCCGCGCTGCTGGGCTATTTCATGTTCTATGGCCGCATCAGCGACGTCTATCTCGGCGTCATCACGCTGACGGTGACGCTGATCCTGTTCAATTCGGTCAATTCCACCGCGGGACCGGAGTTTCGCATCGGGTCGGCGCGGCTCGGCGGCTTCAACGGCATTCCCGGCATTCCGCCGCTCAATTTCCCCGGCAACAAGGCTTCACCGATCGACCTCGAGGGTATGTTCTATCTTGCGACCATTTCGCTCCTCGCAACCTATTTCGGATTGCGGCTGCTGCTTGCGAGCCGCTTCGGCCGCATCATCGTTGGCATAAGGGAAAACGAACGGCGCGCCGAACTGCTGGGCTATGATCCGCGGGCCTACAAGCTCGCGACCTTCACGATCGGCGGTGCGCTTGCGGGATTTGCCGGTTGCCTGTTCGCCAATTGGGGAAATTTCGTCAGCCCCACGATCTTCGGCCTCGCCCAATCCGCGCAGATCATCATTTGGGTGATTGTCGGCGGGCGCGGCACACTGATCGGTCCGATCGTCGGCTGCATCGGCATTCAATGGCTCACCACCGCGCTCGGCGCCAACCAGCCGAGCGGCGGCCCGGATTGGTGGGCCAAGATCTTTGCCAATGCGCCGTTGATCCTCGGTATCATCCTGATCGCCTTCGTATTGCTGGTGCCGAAAGGGCTGGTGCCCACGCTCGGCGATCTCGGCCAATGGCTGCTGTCTTCACGCGGCAAGCGGGCCAAGACGCGGCTGGAGCCCAAACGGGCGGAGGAGGGCTGATGACCGAGCCGCTGCTGCAGACCCGGGATCTCAGCATGCATTTCGGCGGTGTTCGTGCCGTGCGCCACGTCGACTTCTCGCTTGCCGAAGGGGAGTTGCGCTGCCTTATCGGCCCGAACGGCGCTGGCAAGAGCACCTTCTTCAAGATGCTGACCGGGCAGCTGCAACCAACTCATGGACACATCCTGTTCCGTGGCCAGGAGATCTCCTACGCCCACGCCCATGAGATCGCGCGGCTTGGCATCGGCATCAAGACCCAGGTCCCCAGCGTGTTCGACGGTCTCTCGGTGCGTGAAAACATCTGGCTGGCGGCGAACCGAATCCATTCTCGGGCGCAAACCAAACGCGTCGTCGACGAGATGCTGGAACGGGTCGGCCTGACCGAAGCAGCCGAGCGCCTGGTCGGCCAGCTCGCCCATGGGCAGCGGCAATGGGTCGAACTCGGCCTCGTACTGGCCACCGATCCTCAATTGATCCTGCTCGACGAGCCCGCCGCCGGCATGACGCATGAGGAGGTCCACAAAACTGCCGAACTGGTGCGCGAGATCAACCGTACCAAGGCGCTGATCGTCGTCGAGCACGACATGCAGTTCATCCGCATGATCGCCAAACAGGTCACCGTGTTCAACCAGGGCAGCGTGCTGGTCGAGGATACGGTGGAAAGCATCATGCGCAATCCGCAGGTGCGCGACATCTATCTGGGTAAACAGGCGGCCGCATGATGCTCGATGTACAGGGACTGCGAACGGGATATGGCCGCATTCCGATTCTCAACGGGGTGAGCTTCTCCGTCAACGAGGGCGAATTCATCGGCATTCTCGGCCACAACGGCATGGGCAAGACGACGCTCCTGAAAGCGCTGATGGGTTTTTTGCCGGCGACCGGCGGGCGCGTGATGTTTGGCCATGACGACGTCACGACGGTCGAACCTTATCGGCGCGCGCGGCTAGGGCTCGGCTACGTGCCGCAGGGCCGCGAGATCTTCCCTGGGCTTACCGTCTACGAGAATCTGCGCATGGGCTGCAGCACGCAGGATAGCGCCGAGGAGGACATCATCGCCGCCGTGCTGGAGGAGTTTCCCCGCCTGAAGGCGTTGCTCGACCGCACCGGCGGAGCACTCTCGGGCGGCGAGCAGCAACTATTGGCGATGGCGCGCTGCCTTTGCGGCGACCCGCGTCTGGTTCTGCTGGATGAGCCGACGGAGGGCATTCAGCCGTCCATCATCGACGAGATCGTCGAGACCCTGCAGCGTTTGCGGGCCAAGCGCGGCCTCACGATGATCCTGGTCGAGCAGAATCTCGACTTCATCGCCGCACTCTCGCAACGCATCCTTATCATCCAGAAGGGGGCGATCACCCGGGAAGTAGCGCCGGCCGAACTGGGCGATGCAAGTCTGGTTGGAGAATTCGTCGGTATCGCAACGTAAAGCCCGCTTCTCGCGGGCATGATCAGAGGGAGACCCAAGCCATGGCAGTCAGGAGACCCACACTCGATCAACTGCGCAGCGTCGCCGAAGACCTCGGCATGCATATGGGCGACGAAGAGCTCAAATCCTACGACGCCCTGATGCAGGCGAACTACGCTGCCTACGAAGCGGTCGACGCCATGCCGGACTATGTTCCGGCGGTGAAATATCCGCGTACGCCTGGCTATCGCCCGGAAGGCGAGGAGAACAAATACAACGCCTGGTACGTCAAGACCGAGATCAAGGGCGCCCCCAGCGGCAAGCTTGCCGGCAAGACCATCGCGCTGAAGGACAACATCTGCCTCGCCGGCGTTCCCATGATGAACGGCGCCTCGACCCTCGAAGGCTACACGCCTGAGACGGATGCGACCATCGTCACCCGCATGCTCGATGCCGGCGGCACCATCATCGGGAAGGTCCATTGCGAATATTTCTGCTTCTCCGGCGGGAGCCACACCTGCGCTGCCGGTCCGGTCCACAATCCGCACAAGATGGGCTACTCCGCGGGCGGCTCGTCGTCGGGCAGTGCGGTCGTGGTGGCGACCGGTGAGGCCGATATGGCGATCGGTGGCGACCAGGGCGGATCGATCCGCATTCCGGCGGCCTTCAGCGGCATTTACGGGATGAAGGCCACCTATGGCCTCGTGCCTTATACCGGCGTGATGCCGATCGAGCTCACGATCGATCACACGGGCCCGATGACGGCCAATGTCCGCGACAACGCGCTGCTGCTGGAGGTGCTGGCGGGTGCGGATGGACTCGATCCCCGCCAAGGCGCGCTCAGGGTTGCGAAGTATACCGACGAGATCGGCGGCGGCGTCAGGGGATTGCGTATCGGCGTCGTCAAGGAAGGCTTTGGGCATCCGAGCTCGGAGGCGGACGTCGATGCCAAGGTCAAGGCGGGCGCCGACCTGTTCCGCAAGCTCGGCGCCACCGTCGAGGAAATCTCAATCCCGATGCATCTCGCGGCGCCCGCGATCTGGTTGCCGATCGCCGCCGAAGGCGCCACCGAGTTCATGATGAAGGGCAACGGCATGGGGACGAATTGGCGCGGTCTCTACAATACCACGCTGCTTGACGCCCACTCGGCCTGGAAGCATCGCGCCGACGAATTGTCTGACAGTCTCAAGATCACGATGCTGCTCGGCCAATATTTCACAAAGCACTATCGCGGTCACTTCTACGCCAAGGCGCAGAATTTGAACCGCAAGCTGCGCGCTACCTATGACGCGGCGATGAGCAATTACGACCTGCTGTTGATGCCGACCTTGCCCATGAAGGCGACGCCGCTGCCGCCGCCGGACGCGCCGCGCGAACTCTATATCCAGCGCGCGTTCGAAATGGTTCCCAACACCGCGCCGTTCAACGCCAGCGGACATCCGGCAATGAGCCTTCCCTGTGGCATGAGCAACGGTCTGCCGGTCGGGCTGATGTTGATCGGCAAGTATTTTGACGAGCCGACAATCTATCGGGCCGCCGCCGCGTTCGAAGGCGCAGGCGACTGGAGGAAGATGTAACCGGACCGAGGCGGCCTGCCGGCATGCGAGCAGGCCGCCGCACCAGCAACGGAGGCGACCATGGATCTCGGACTAAAGGGAAAGCGCGCGCTCGTGACCGGCGGTAGCAAGGGCATTGGGCTTGCGATCGCCGAGCTGTTTGCAGCCGAGGGCGCCAACGTCGCGATCTGCGCGCGGAATGCCGACGAGGTCGGTAATGTCGTGAAGAGCCTGTTGGCGAAAGGCGTCAAATCGTGGGGCAGGGCGGTTGATGTCGCCGACCCGGATGCGCTGAAGGGCTGGATTGATGGCGCCGCCGCCGAACTCGGCGGCATCGATACCATCGTGTGCAATGTCAGCGCGCTGGCGGTTGGCGATACGCCCGAGACCTGGGAGAAATCGTTCCGCACCGACATGATGCATACCGTCAATTCCGTCGCGGCCGCGGTGCCCTATCTGGAAAAGTCGAGATCGGCCTCGATCATTATCGTCTCCAGCGTGTCGGGCTTCGAGGTCGATTTCGCCGCCGGTTCGTATGGCGCGTTCAAGGCGGCCTTGATCCACTACGCCAAGGGCCTCAGCAATCAACTGATCGCCAAGGGCATCCGCGTCAACGCGGTGTCGCCGGGCAATACCTATTTCGAAGGCGGCATCTGGCAGAATATCGAGCGCGGCATGCCCGATCTCTACAAGACGGCGATGTCGCTCAATCCGACCGGACGCATGGGGACGCCGCAGGAAGTCGCCGCTGGCGTGGTGTTCCTTGCGAGCCCGGTAGCTAGCCGCATCTCCGGCACCAACCTCATCGTCGATGGGGCTCTGACAAAGGCCGTCTAGCGAGCTGCTGACCGGGGTTTCGCTTGCAGCTCGTTTGGCGGGAAGACGTGTGTGCTGGCGCTCGCTCAACGTCTCCGCTACGGCAGTTTCAACGCGTGATGCTTTCTGACGCTTGATTGTCGATATGACCTCAAGAGGTTATTGGCTGAAGCTAGCTCAAACTTGCCCATGATGGTTTGGAACGAGAAGTCAATTTTTTAAATAGTTAGTTAGAGGGTGCAGGCAAGATGAAGACGTTGGGATGGTTCTGCTGAGCTAACGAGCTCGGTTTTAACCACGGGCCTGATCGTCGAGCACCGGAACGTGTGGCTCGACCACAACCAATCGCTAGCCCCGCCGGCGCTCACGCAGCTTGCGGAAGTCATCGCCCGCGTGGTGCGAGGAGCGTGTCAGCGGCGTGGCTGACACCAGCAGAAAGCCCTTGGCATAAGCGACCTTCTCATACGCCTCGAATTCGTCAGGGGGTACGAAGCGCATGACAGCATGGTGCTTGCGCGTGGGCTGGAGATACTGGCCAATGGTCAGGAAGTCGACGTCGGCGGAACGAAGGTCGTCCATCAATTGCAGCACTTCGCTGCGCTCTTCGCCGAGGCCCACCATGATCCCGGACTTGGTGAAGATCTGTGCGTCGAGTTCCTTCACGCGCTGCAGCAGCCGGACCGAATGGAAATAGCGCGCGCCGGGCCGTACCGTCAGATATTTCGACGGCACCGTCTCCAGGTTATGGTTGAACACGTCGGGTTTCGCCGCAACGACCGTTTCGAGCGCGCCCTTCTTGCGTAGAAAATCTGGCGTCAGGATTTCGACCGTCGTACCCGGGCTTGCAGCGCGGATGGCCGCAATCGTCGCAGCGAAATGGGCGGCGCCTCCGTCGGCAAGGTCGTCGCGATCGACCGAGGTGACGACGACATGCTCCAGTCCCAGCTTGGCAACTGCTTCGGCGACCTTGACCGGTTCATCGGCGTCGAGCGGACCGGGCAGACCGGTGCGAACGTTGCAGAAAGCGCAGGCGCGCGTGCACGTATCGCCCATGATCATGAAGGTCGCGTGCTTCTTCGCCCAGCACTCGCCAATGTTGGGGCAGCTCGCTTCCTCGCAGACAGTCACGAGTTTGTTCTCGCGCACGATACGCTTCGTCTCGGCCCATTCGGCAGAGCCGGGAGCCTTCACGCGAATCCAGGCAGGCTTGCTCTGCATGGGCGTGTCGGGGCGATTGGCCTTTTCGGGATGACGCGGCATGTCGGGCCGCATCTTCGTTCTCGGATCGTTGTTAAGGAGATCGAGTACGACGGTCATTTGGTCAGCCTCGTGAATGCGCCGGTTGCGGACATTCAGCTATCCAAGCGAACTTCGTCAATTCGATTCTTTGTTTCCCAGCAGCGACCCCGTCGTGACCGGACGCTGCGTTGCGGGCGCTTTCGCTTCGAGCGCGCAGGCCGGTTTCCGGCTTCGAACCTCGCACTTGGAACCCGCCGCCGCGCCGGTCCGACATTTCGTGTGGCCCGTCCGGTTGGTTTTCCGGAGCATCAGACAGATCCGGACCGGTCGCATCGCGAGACGCGGCGGCTTGCATCGCAATATCAAGCAAAATGAATGACATGCACGCGAACCGTGGTGCCCTTCGTGGTCTGGCACGAATGCTGCACGGGTATCTGCAAAAGAAGCTATCCGCAAAAGAAGCGACAGCTCGAGAACAAACAACGCGAGGGGACGTTCAGATGCCAGCCAGTATTCAACTGATGACCTAGAGCGCCGGGCGATATCGCCTGTGTGGCATTGCGCGGTTTCCGCAGTACGCGGAGCGCAATGAACGTTGACGCCTGTTTTCGGCTTGGCCTGCAATGGAGAGCGTAATGAAGGTAGCGGACGCGCAGGATCTGGATCCGCAGGAAACCCGGGAATGGCTGGACGCCTTGTCGGCGGTCCGCGGTCATCGCGGCAACGAACGAGCCGAGTTCGTCGTCAACGCGGTTATTGACGCCGCGCGCCGTGACAGGCTTCAGATAGCGCAGTCGCTGACAACACCCTACTGCAACACGATCCCGCCGGATCGGCAGCCGGCGCTGCCGGGCGATCGTGCGATCGAGCACAAGCTTCGCTCGATCATCCGGTGGAACGCTCTTGCCATCGTTCTGCGCGCCAACAAGGAAAGTTCGGAGCTCGGCGGTCATATCGCGAGCTTTCAGTCGGCTGCCACGCTCTACGATATCGGCTACGGCCATTTCTGGCATGCGCCGACCGACGGCCATGGCGGCGATCTGATTTTCGTGCAGGGACACTGCTCGCCCGGCATCTATGCGCGCGCCTTTCTCGAAGGACGGCTGAGCGAGGAGCAGCTTCTCGGCTTCAGGCAGGAGACCGGCGGCCAGGGCTTGTCGAGCTATCCGCACCCGTGGCTGATGCCGGACTTCTGGCAGTTCCCGACGGTGTCGATGGGACTGGGGCCCTTGGTGGCGATCTATCAGGCGCGGTTCCTGAAGTATCTCCAGAACCACAAGCTGGCCGAGACATCAAATCGCAAGGTCTGGGCCTTTATGGGCGACGGCGAAACGGACGAGCCGGAATCGCTCGGCGCGATTTCGCTCGCAGGTCGCGAAAATCTCGACAATCTGATTTTCGTCATCAACTGTAACCTCCAGCGGCTCGACGGGCCCGTTCGCGGCAACGGCAAGATCGTCCAGGAGCTCGAAAGCGTTTTCCGCGGCGCCGGCTGGAACGTCATCAAGGTGCTGTGGGGTTCGGGTTGGGATCGCCTGCTCGAAAAGGACAAGAGCGGATTGCTGCTGAAGCGCATGGAAGAGTGCGTCGACGGCGAGTACCAGGATTTCAAGAGCAAGAGCGGCGCCTATATCCGCGAACATTTTTTCGGCAAGTACGATGAATTGAAACAGCTCGTCGCTGACATGAGCGACGACGAGATCTGGAAGCTCGCGCGCGGCGGACATGATCCGGAGAAGGTCTTTGCGGCCTATACGGCCGCAGTGAATCATAAGGGCCAGCCGACGGTCATTCTGCCAAAGACGGTCAAGGGCTACGGCATGGGCGAGTCCGGCGAAGGCCAGATGATCGCGCATCAGGCGAAGAAGATGACGCAGGACGCGCTGCGCGGCTTCCGCGACCGTTTTCAGGTGCCGGTCGCCGACGATGATCTGGCGAAGGTTCCTTTCCTCCGCCTGCCGGAAGACAGCCCGGAGATGAAGTATTTCCGCGCACAGCGCGAAAAGCTCGGCGGCAGCCTGCCGCAGCGCAGGCGCAAATCCACGTCCTTACAAATTCCGCCGCTGTCGACATTCCAGCGGCTGCTCGACGCCACCGGCGACCGTGAAATCTCGACGACGATGGCGTTCGTGCAGATGCTCGGTACCCTCGTGCGCGACAAGGCGATCGGCAAGCACATTGTGCCGATCGTGCCGGACGAATCCCGGACCTTCGGCATGGAAGGCATGTTCCGCCAACTCGGCATCTATTCATCGGTTGGCCAGCTCTACCGGCCGCAGGACGCCGATCAACTGATGTACTATCGCGAGGACAAGAGCGGGCAGGTCCTGCAGGAGGGCATCAACGAAGGCGGCGCCATGTCGAGCTGGATCGTCGCGGCGACGTCCTACAGCACGAACAACGTGCCGATGATTCCGTTCTATATCTACTATTCGATGTTCGGCCTGCAGCGCGTCGGCGACCTCGCCTGGCTCGCCGGCGACATGCGTGCCCGCGGATTCCTGCTCGGCGGCACCGCAGGCCGCACCACGCTCAACGGCGAGGGGTTGCAGCATGAGGATGGCCACAGCCATGTCCTCGCCGCCACCATACCGAACTGCGTGTCCTACGACCCGACCTTTGCCTATGAGGTCGTGACGATCGTCCGCGAAGGCATGCGGCGAATGTACGAGGTGCAGGAGGACGTCTACTACTACATCACCCTGATGAACGAGAACTATCCGCATCCGGCCCTCGCCGACGCCGGCAAGGGAGCGGAGGAGGGAATTCTCAAGGGGCTCTATCTCCTGAAAAGTGGCGGCGAGACGCCAAAGAAGGGGCTTCGCGTCCAGCTCGTCGGCTCGGGCACGATCCTGCGCGAGGTGATCGCGGCCGCCGATCTGCTCAAGGCGGATTTCGGCGTCACTGCCGACATCTGGAGCGCGACCAGCTTCAACGAACTGCGCCGTGACGGCATGGCGTCGGAACGCTGGAACCTGCTGCATCCGACCGAGCCGCGCCGCAAGAGCTGGGTGGAGACGCAGCTGGACGGACATCCCGGGCCGGTCGTGGCCTCCACCGACTACATGCGCAACTACCCCGATCAGATCCGGGAATATGTGCAGGCCGCCGGCCGTCGATACGTCGTGCTCGGCACGGACGGTTTTGGCCGCAGCGACTATCGCGTGAAGCTGCGGAAATTCTTCGAGGTCGACCGGCATTACGTCGCAATCGCTGCGCTCAAGGCGCTCGCCGACGACGGGGCGATCAAGCCGGCAATCGTGGCTGAGGCCATCGCCAAATACAAAATCGACGCCGGGCGTGCTGCGCCCTGGACCGTGTGAGCCAGCGGAGCCGAGGACAGAGCGATGAGTGGTCTGATCGACATCAAGGTTCCCGACATCGGTGACTTCAAGGACGTCCCGGTGATCGAGGTCTTCGTCAAGCCGGGCGACAAGGTGAAGGCCGAGGATCCCCTGGTTTCGCTGGAGTCCGACAAGGCGACCATGGAGGTGCCGTCGCCACGCGATGGCGTGGTGAAGTCGGTGGCCGTGAAGGTTGGCGACATGGTAAGCGAAGGCACGCTGGTTGTGCAGTTCGAGGGCGCCGGCGCAGAGCAGGCCGAGGCACGCCCGGTCGTCAGCGCTCCGCCATCGCCGGTCAACGCACCGGCCGGAGTCGCCGAGGTGCGCGTCCCTGACATAGGCGACTTCAAGGACGTTCCGGTCATCGAGATCTTCGTAAAGGCCGGCGACAGCGTGAAGGCGGAGGATCCGCTGATCGCGCTCGAGTCGGACAAGGCGACGATGGAAGTGCCGGCGCCCCTCGCGGGCATCGTGCGCGAGATCAAGGTCAAGACCGGCGACAAGGTCAGTGAGGGCTCGATCATCCTATCGCTCGCAACTGGGGCAGCACCTTTGCAGGCCGACATCCCTCCCGTGTCGCCGCCTGCATCCTCGCCGGCCATCGCCGCAGGAACGGCGGTGGTCGGCGCCCTTGACGAAAAAAGTTTCGCGCTCGCCTATGCCGGTCCGGCCGTACGCAAGCTGGCGCGCGAACTGGGCGTCGATCTCGGCAAGGTCAAGGGCTCAGGCAATCACGGCCGTATTCTGCGTGAAGACGTCGAAGCCTTCGGCAAAGGTGAGGCACCCTCTGCCAGGCCGCAAGCAGCGGCCGCAAGCGGAAGCGGCTTGGGCGGCATAGACCTTCTGCCCTGGCCCAAGGTTGATTTCGCAAAATTCGGGCCGGTCGAGCGCAAGGAACTCGGCCGGATCAAGAAGATTTCCGCGGCCAATCTTCACCGCAACTGGGTCGTCATCCCGCACGTCACGACCCACGACGAGGCTGACATCACCGATCTCGAACAATTCCGGGTGACGATGAACAAGGAACTGGAGAAGAGCGGCGTGAAGCTCTCGCTGCTGCCGTTCATGGTGAAGGCCGCGGTAGCAACGCTGCAAAAATTCCCGGAGTTCAATGCGAGCCTCGACGGCGACGCGCTCGTCTACAAGAACTACTGGCACATCGGCTTTGCCGCTGATACGTCGAACGGCCTGATGGTGCCTGTGATCCGCGACGCCGACAAGAAATCGGTGCCGGAGATTGCCAAGGAGATGAACGCCCTCGCCAAACTCGCGCGCGAAGGCAAGATCAAGCCCGACCAGATGCAGGGCGGGACTTTCTCGATCTCCTCGCTCGGCGGCATCGGCGGCATCTATTTTACGCCGATCATCAACGCGCCCGAAGTCGCGATCATGGGCGTCTGCAAGGGTTACTGGAAGCAGCACTCCCCCGACGGCAAGACGTCGAACTGGCGGCTGACGCTGCCGCTGTCGCTGTCCTGGGACCACCGTGTCATCGACGGTGCGGCGGCCGCGCGCTTCAACGTCTACTTCGCAAGCGTGCTCGCCGATCTGCGGCGCGTGCTGTTCTGAGATCGGGGGAAGCAGCATGGCTCAGCAGATCGAAGTGAAGGTTCCCGATATCGGTGACTTCAAGGACGTCGCGGTGATCGAGGTCTTGGTGAAGCCGGGCGAGACCGTCGCGGTCGACACCAGCCTCATCATGGTTGAGTCCGACAAGGCATCGATGGAGATTCCATCTTCCCACGCCGGCGTCGTGAAGGAGGTAAGGGTCAAGGTCGACGACAAGGTGAGCGAAGGATCGACCATCCTCGTGCTGGAGGCTGCAGGCGCCGCTGCCGCGTCGACGCCCGCGCCAGCAGCGCAGCCGGCGGCGACTGCCAGCCCGCCGCCGGCTGTGCCTTCCGCAGCATCCTATTCAGGCAAGGCGGATATCGAATGCGACATGCTGGTGCTGGGCGCCGGCCCCGGTGGCTACTCGGCCGCCTTCCGCGCCGCCGATCTCGGCATGAAGACGGTGCTGGTCGAGCGTTACGATACGCTCGGAGGCGTGTGTCTCAACGTCGGCTGCATCCCGAGCAAGGCGCTGCTGCATACGGCGTCCGTGGTCGACGAGGTCAGGCATCTCCCCGACCATGGCATTTCCTTTGGCGCGCCGCAGATCGACCTCGGCAAGCTGCGCGCGTTCAAGGATGGCGTGATCAAAAAGCTGACGGGCGGCCTTGCCGGCATGGCGAAGGCCCGCAAGGTCGAGGTTGCGACCGGCGTCGGCGCCTTCCTCGACCCGCATCATCTCGAAATTGTCTCGGCCGGAGGCAAGAAGACGGTCAAGTTTACCAACGCCATCATCGCTGCCGGCAGCCAGGCCGTGAAGCTGCCGTTCCTGCCAGAGGATCCGCGCATCGTCGATTCGACCGGCGCGCTGCAACTGAAATCAATCCCCAAGCGCATGCTGGTGATCGGCGGCGGCATCATCGGTCTCGAGATGGCGACGGTCTATTCGACGCTCGGTGCTCGCATTGACGTCGTCGAAATGCTCGACGGACTGATGCAGGGAGCCGACCGTGATCTGGTCAAGGTCTGGGAGAAGATGAACGCCGGCCGTTTCGACAAGGTCATGCAGAAGACCAAGACGGTGGGCGCGAAGGCGACCGAGGCCGGGATCGAGGTGAGCTTCGAGGGCGAGCAGGCGCCCGCTGGGCCGCAGGTCTATGATCTCGTTCTCGTGTCAGTCGGCCGAAGCCCGAACGGCAAGAAGATCGGCGCCGAAAAGGCCGGAATCGCGGTGACCGATCGAGGTTTCATCGACGTCGACAAGCAGATGCGCACCAACGTGGCGCACATCTTCGCGATCGGAGACATCGTCGGCCAGCCGATGCTGGCGCACAAGGCCGTGCATGAAGCCCATGTGGCCGCCGAAGTCGCGCATGGCGAGAAGTCGTACTTTGACGCCCGGCAGATTCCTTCCGTCGCCTATACCGATCCCGAAGTCGCCTGGGCCGGCAAGACGGAGGAGCAGTGCAAGGCCGAGGGACTCAAGGTCGGCAAGGCGGTCTTTCCGTGGGCGGCCTCCGGCCGCGCCATCGCCAACGGCCGCGACGAGGGTTTTACCAAGCTGCTGTTCGACACCACGACGCACCGCGTCATCGGCGGCGGCATCGTCGGCACGCATGCCGGCGATCTCATCAGCGAGATCTGCCTTGCGATCGAGATGGGCTGCGAGCCGGCCGATATCGGCAAGACCATTCACCCGCATCCCACACTCGGCGAGTCCATCGGCATGGCGGCCGAGGTGTTCGAGGGCCACTGCACGGACCTGCCGCCGCAAAAGAAAAAGTGACTGTGAAGTAAAGCGGCGTACAGTCAGGGCGCGGTTGAAATGAGGGAGACAGTCATGGTTTCAAGAACGTGGCGAGTTCTTATCCTTCTCGCATTTGTTCTGCTTCCGCCCAAATTGGCGTCGGCGCGCGAGGCGCATTGGCCGCAGGTGCTCACGCTCGGCACTGCGTCGGAAGGCGGCACTTATTATGTCTATGGCGAAGGGCTGGCTCGATTGCTCTCGCGAGAACTCGGCATCGCGGTGGTGGCGCGACCAACCGGCGGCCCGGTCGATAATATCAAGCTGCTTGAGACCGGTGAAATTCAGCTGGCCTTCGTCACACAAGGCGTGGCGTTGCAAGCCTGGAACGGCAGCGCCGCCTGGACCGATGGGCGGCAATACCGAAACATGCGCGCCATGTTCGCGATGTACGATACGCCGTTTCAGTTTCAGGTGCTCGGTGACTCGCCGATTCAATCGTTTGCCGACTTCGCCGGCAAACGTATCGGTGTCGGGCCCGAGGGCGGCACCACCGCCGCCTACTTTCCCGAGTTCCTCAAGGCGCTGAAGATCGAGGCCACCCTGGTTCACGGCGATTGGGCGGAACTCGCGGAGAAGTCGGTGGCACGAACCATCGATGCGCTCGCGGTCGGCGCCGGCGTACCGGCTCCGATGCTTATCGACATAGAGCGAAAGGCGAAGGTGCGCTACCTGCCTCTCACGCGGCAGGAGATCGCAACGCTGCGCCTGACGATGCCGGAACTCTCCGCATCCGTTGTCGCGGCAGGTACGTATCCCACCTTGCGGCGCCGTTACGACACGGTCGGCCTGTTCAATTTTGCCGTTGCGCATAAGGATTTGCCGGACGATCTGGTCACAGCCATCGTCAACACAGTGTTCGCCAATAACGAGCGGATGATCGAATTTCATCCGGCGGCGGCGGAAACGATCCCCTCGAACATCACGCGCAACAACTTCATTCCGCTGCATGGCGGCGCGGTCAGTTGGTATCGCAGCAGGCTTACGCCTGGGGTTGTGCATGCGGACTGAGAAAAAATTAAGGGAGGAATGAGATATGGCAACAGCAGCAGCAACGACAGGCGGTCACCATTCCGCAAAATGGTATCAGCACCTCTATGTGCAGGTTCTGGCTGCAATCACAGCCGGCATATTACTAGGCCATTTTTATCCGCAGCTTGGCGAGCAGATGAAGCCGCTCGGCGATGCGTTCATCAAATGCATCAAGATGATCATCGCCCCGATCATCTTCTTCACGGTTGTGCATGGGATTGCCAGCATGCGCGACATGAAGAAGGTCGGGCGTGTTGGTTTGAAGGCATTGATCTATTTCGAAGTGCTAACGACGGCTGCGCTGATCATCGGACTCATCGTTATCAATTTGTGGAAGCCTGGCGCAGGCATGAACGTCGATCTGTCGACCGTCGACACAAAATCGATCGCGGCCTTCACCGCAAAAGCGAAGGACCAGGGCACGGTCCAGTTTTTGATGGACATCATCCCGTCGACGGTCGTCGGCGCTTTTGCCAATGGCGAAATCTTACAGGTGTTGTTCTTTGCGATCTTGTTTGCATTTGGGTTGCAAGCTCTCGGTCAACACGGTGAGGGCGTGCTGCGGCTGATTGATGTCGTGAGCCACGTGTTCTTCAAGATCGTGGGCTACATCATGAAAGTTGCGCCGATCGGAGCGTTCGGCGCCATGGCGTTCACCATCGGCAAGTATGGCGTGGCGACGCTAATTTCGTTGGGAAACTTCATGTTGGCGTTTTACGTAACATGCTTGTTGTTCGTCTTCGTCGTGCTCGGCTCCGTTGCTGCCCTTAGCGGTTTCTCGATCTTCAAGTTCATCCGTTATATCAAGGAAGAACTCCTGATCGTGCTTGGCACTTCGTCGTCGGAATCCGTACTGCCGCGCATGATCGCCAAGTGTGAAAATCTTGGCTGCGAGAAGTCGGTCGTCGGTTTGGTCATTCCGACCGGCTATTCGTTCAACCTCGATGGCACTTGTATTTACCTGACAATGGCCGCGATCTTCCTGGCGCAGGCGACCGGTACGGAGCTGACGATCTGGCAAGAGCTCGGCATCATTGGCGTTCTGCTCCTTACATCCAAGGGCGCCGCTGGTGTCACGGGATCCGGCTTCATCGTTCTGGCCGCAACACTCGCATCCGTCGGGACGATTCCGGTCGCGAGCATCGCCTTGATCCTTGGCATTGACCGCTTCATGTCGGAGGCGCGCGCGCTCACCAACCTCATAGGAAACGGCGTTGCGACAGTCGTCGTCGCCAAATGGGAAGGGGCGCTCGATGAAAGAATGCTCCATCAGCGTCTGAACCAGGAGCGGGATGTCGAAGCAGACGATCCGGAGTCCGTAAAGATTGCGGATGACGAGATAGAGGCAGGCGCGCCTCGACCAGTCGTTGCTTGACCTTGAAAACGGAAGCGGAAGCGCAGGGAACGCTAAACGAGGAGTTGATCATGACTGAAGTAGTAATTGTGTCTGCCGCCCGGACGCCGGTCGGTGCGTTCAACGGAGCGCTCGGCTCGGTCTCTGCCCATGAATTGGGGGCCGTTGCCATCAAAGGCGCGCTCGAACGAGCCAATGTCTCACCCAACGACGTCGACGAAGTCATCCTTGGCCAGGTCCTTGCCGGCGGCGAGGGCCAGAATCCGGCGCGGCAGGCCGCCATGGCGGCGGGCATTCCGCAGGAGAAGACGGCGTGGGGAATGAACCAGCTCTGCGGTTCGGGCCTGCGCTCGGTCGCCCTGGGCCTGCAGCAGATCGCCAACGGCGATGCCAAGGTCATCGTCGCCGGCGGCATGGAGTCGATGTCGATGGCGCCGCATCTGTCACACATGCGGAACGGCACCAAGATGGGCGACACCAAGTTCGTCGACTCCATGCTGAAGGACGGCCTCTTGGATGCGTTCCACGGCTATCACATGGGAGTCACGGCGGAGAACATCGCCGCTAGATGGCAGATCACCCGGGAAGAGCAGGACGCGTTCGCCACCAGCTCGCAGAACAAGGCCGAGGACGCGCAGAAGGCCGGCAAGTTCAGGGACGAGATCGTTCCCGTCACGGTCAAGACCAGAAAGGGCGACGTCGTCGTCGACCAGGATGAGTATATCCGCGCCGGCACGACGCTCGACGCGATGGCAAAGCTCAAGCCCGCCTTCAACAAGGAGGGCACGGTAACCGCCGGCAATGCCTCGGGCCTGAACGACGGCGCGGCCGCGATGGTGTTGATGAGCGCCGACGAAGCCAGCAAGCGTGGGCTCACGCCGCTTGCGAAGATCGTGTCCTGGGCGACCGCGGGCGTCGATCCGGCGGTGATGGGATCGGGGCCAATTCCGGCGTCCCGCAAGGCGCTTGAAAAGGCCGGATGGAAAGTCAGGGATCTCGATCTTGTCGAGGCCAACGAGGCCTTCGCGGCGCAGGCCATCGCCGTCAACAAGGATATGGGCTGGGATCCCTCGATCGTGAACGTGAACGGCGGTGCCATTGCCATCGGCCATCCGATCGGTGCATCCGGCGCGCGCGTTCTGACGACGCTTCTGTTCGAGATGCAGAAACGCGGCGCGAAGAAAGGCCTTGCCACGCTGTGCATTGGCGGCGGCATGGGCGTCGCCCTCACGGTCGAGCGTTAGGCGAGCGACGAGCCCGGTCGTTGCGACCGGAGCCGGATGCGGACGGCACCCGCCGTCCGCGAGCGACAACGGCTCGCCGAGAGCCGGCGAACACACAACGTACCGATCAGGAACAGGAGGGGAAGATGTCCAGAGTTGCGGTGGTGACCGGTGGAACGCGAGGCATTGGCGAGGCGATCTCGATCGCGCTCAAGGCGGCCGGCTACAAAGTGGCTGCAAGCTATGCCGGCAATGACGAAGCGGCCGCGAAGTTCAGGGGAGAGACCGGCATTAACGTCTACAAGTGGGACGTGTCGAGTTACGACGCCTGCGTTGCAGGTCTGAAGCAGGTCGAAGCCGATCTGGGCCCGGTGGACGTGTTGGTCAATAACGCCGGTATCACCAAGGACGGCATGTTCCACAAGATGACGCCGGACCAATGGTATGGGGTCATTAACACCAATCTGAACTCGCTGTTCAACATGACGCGGCCGGTGTGGGAAGGAATGCGTGAGCGCAAGTTCGGCCGCGTGATCTGCATCTCCTCCATCAATGGCCAGAAGGGCCAGATGGGCCAGGTCAACTACTCCGCCGCCAAGGCGGGCGACATCGGGTTCGTCAAGGCGCTGGCCCAGGAGGGAGCTCGCTCCGGCATCACCGTCAACACGATCTGTCCCGGCTATATCGCTACCGAGATGGTCAAGGCGATCAACCCGGAAGTCGTGGCCAAGAACATTCTTCCCCTGATCCCGGTCGGCCGTCTGGGCGAACCGCACGAGATCGCACGCACGGTCGTGTTCCTGGCATCTGATGATGCCGGTTTCATCACGGGCTCGACGATATCCGCCAACGGCGGCCAGAGCATGGTCTGAGCCGCCGCCATGTCGATGCAGCCACGAGGGGATCTCACGACACGAACGCTCGCCCTGCCGGCGGATGCGAATCCGAGCGGCGATATCTTCGGTGGCTGGGTGCTTTCCCAGATGGACATCGCCGGAGGAATTCATGCCGGACAGCGTGCGCAGCGGCGTGTCGCAACGGTTGCGATCGAGGCGATGCATTTCATCAAACCGGTGCATGTCGGAGATGTCCTCTGCGTCTATGCCGCGGCCGAACGTGTCGGGCGTACGTCGGTGGCGATTCGCCTGGAGGCCTGGGCGCTGCGCAGTCGGTTGGGGGACCGGGTCAAGGTGACGGAGGGCATCTTTACGTTCGTCGCGCTCGACGGCGAGGGACGTCCTGCGCCGATCGCGCCTGATCGACAAGAGGAAGCATCTCGACCGTCAACTCCGCTTCAAACCTGACACTGCACCAACAACCGATGAAGGAGAGGAAATGTCCGACAGCAAATCAAGATCAAACGAGGCCGACTGGGGCTTTACCGGGTTCGACTTCGCCAAGCTCATCGAGTCTTGCCAGATCAGCGGCGTCGACATGATGGCCTTGATCAACACCGAGAAGAAGAACATCGATGCGCTCATCGAGGTTAATCGTTCGGCATATGACAGCTGGCGAAGCCTGATGGC
Organism: Bradyrhizobium sp. SRL28; assembly: GCF_018596315.1. Taxonomy (GTDB): domain Bacteria; phylum Pseudomonadota; class Alphaproteobacteria; order Rhizobiales; family Xanthobacteraceae; genus Bradyrhizobium. The sequence continues at coordinate 357,592 of NZ_JAHEAG010000002.1, forward strand.
TCAACAGACCGAGGTTTTCCAGGAAACCATGAAGGCGATCGCCGCCGAGGCAAGCGTCGAATCTGTCGCGGGACGCCGCACTGAAATAGCCAGGCAGGGATTCGAGAAGGCCCTGGCCAACATGCGCCAGCTTGCCGAGACGGCGGCCGATTCCCAGAAGCAAACGATGGAAATATTGCACCGCCGCTTCGAGGACGGAATGGCGGCCACGCGCAATCGCAGCGGAAGCGCGTGAAGCCACTCACAGCTCAAGGCAGCAAGGGATCGGTCGCACCGGCCTTTCGCACGAAGAAATCAAGTCGAGGAAACACGATGGATCAGGATCTGAGGGAAGCCGCACTCGAATATCATCGCCTGCCGACGCCGGGGAAGATTTCCGTCGTGCCGACGACATCAATGGCAACGCAGCGCGATCTGGCGCTGGCGTATTCGCCCGGCGTGGCGGAGCCCTGCCTGGTCATCGCCAAGGACCCCCTGCAGGCCGATGAACTGACGGCGCGCAGCAACCTCGTGGCCGTCGTCACCAACGGCACCGCGGTGCTCGGTCTCGGCAATATCGGCCCGCTGGCAGGCAAACCGGTCATGGAGGGCAAGGCGTGCCTGTTCAAGAAGTTCGCTGGAATCGACGTATTCGATATCGAACTCGCCGAGGAGGATCCTGACGCGCTGGTCGAAACGATCGCCAGGATGGAGCCGACCTTCGGCGGCATCAACCTGGAGGACATCAAGGCGCCGGAATGCTTCTACATCGAACAGAAGCTGCGCGCCCGGATGAAGATTCCTGTCTTTCACGACGACCAGCACGGCACCGCGATCATCGCGGCGGCGGCGATCCTCAACGGGCTGAAGCTGGTCAAGAAGGACATCGCGGACGTCAAGCTGGTTTGCTCCGGCGCCGGCGCCGCGGCGCTTGCATGCCTCGATCTCATCGTCAGTCTTGGATTGCGACACGATCGTATCATCGTGACCGACGCAAAAGGCGTTGTCTATGCGGGCCGCACCGAGGGCATGGATGACAACAAGGCGCGCTATGCGGTGAAAACGGATGCGCGAAAGCTGGACGAGATCATTCAGGACGTGGATATCTTCCTCGGCTTGTCGGCCGGCAATGTGCTGACATCAGACATGGTCAAGAAGATGGCGCGAGATCCCCTGATCTTCGCCATGGCCAACCCGATACCCGAAATCATGCCGGAGGATGCGCTGGCGGTCCGCCCCGACGCGATCATCGGGACGGGACGTTCCGACTACCCCAACCAGATCAACAATGTGCTGTGCTTTCCGTTCATCTTCAGAGGCGCGCTGGATTGCGGGGCGACCACGATCAATGAGGAGATGAAGCTCGCTACGGTCCGCGCGCTCGCGGATCTGGCGATGACGGAGGTGCCGGAGGTGGTCGCCGCCGCCTATAAGGGGGAGGGGCTGCGCTTTGGCCGCGACTATCTCATTCCCAAGCCGTTCGACCCGCGGCTCATCGAAATGATCGCGCCCGCGGTGGCCAAGGCAGCCGCCGACACCGGCGTCGCCAGGCGTCCGATCGTCGATATGGAGGCCTATCGTCAGAAACTCGGCCGGTTTGTCTACCAGTCCGGCAACGCGATGCAGCCGGTCTTCTTGGTGGCGAAGGGAAGCGGCAAATCGCTGCTTCTGGCGGAGGGCGAGGATGAGCGCGTGCTGCGCGCAGCACAAGTCATTGCCGACGAAAGGATTGCCAGGCCGCTGCTTCTCGGCCGGCCCTCGACGATCGAAGAGCGGATCAAGGCTTTCGGTCTCCGGCTCAAGCCAGGCAGCGATTGCGAGATCATCGATCCACATGATGCGCAGGTCTATTCCAAGTGCGCGGAAGTGTACCATGCGCGCAGAAAGCGCGATGGCGTGTCGGCCGCGCTGGCCCTCTCGGAGACGCGAAGCGATGCGACGGTGCTGGCGTCGATCCTGCTCGAGAGGGGCATCGGCGATGCAATGCTGTGCGGGGTCATCGGAAGGACCGCCAATCACCTCACCGCCATACGCCACGTGATCGGGACCCGGGACGGTGTGCGCACGCTCGCCGTGATGCAGATGCTCATTCTCCCAAAGCATCAGCTGTTCATTTGCGACACGCATTGCAATCTCAATCCGACCGCCGAGCAGGTCGCCGATATCGCATTGCTGGCGGCCGCCGAGGTCAGGCGGTTTGGCATCACGCCGAGGGTGGCGCTGTTGTCGCATTCGAGCTTCGGCAGCTCGGCGGTCCCGGAAGCGCACAAGATGCGTGAGGCGCGCGCGATCATTCGCGAGCGGTCGCCTGATCTGTCCGTGGAGGGCGAGATGCGCGGGGATGCCGCGCTGTCGCAGTCGGTGCTTGATCACGAGTTTCCCGACAGCGATTTCGAAGGGCCGGCGAATGTGCTGGTGATGCCGAATCTCGATGCCGCCAATATTTCCTACAATTTGTTGCGGATGGCCGCAGGGCAGGGGCTGACGGTGGGCGGCATTCTGCTCGGGGCGGCGAAGCCGGCCCACATTCTCACGCCGTCGTCCACCGTGCGGCGCATCGTCAACATGGCTGCCGTCGCGGCCGCTGACGCCGTTTCGGAGCGAGCTTGATCGGGAAAGCGGTTGGACGAGCTGTGAACTGATCGGTCGAGGCCATCATGAGTGAGCTACAGTTGGGAACATCCCGCATCGTGATCGTCGGAGGCGGAGCCGGTGGATTGGAGCTTGCGACGCGCCTGGGCGACAAATACGGGCGCAAGGGAAAGCTCGACATTACGCTGATCGAGCGAAACCGCACGCATGTGTGGAAGCCGAAGCTCCACGAGATTGCCGCCGGGAGCATGGATATCGCCACCCACGAGGTCGACTATCTTGCGCAATCCTACTGGCATGGCTTTCGCTACCGGATCGGGGAGATGATCGGAATCGATCGGGATCGCCGTCAGGTGCTGGTTGCGCCGTATTTCGACGCTGAGGGCCGCAAGGTCACGCCGAAGCGGACCTTTGACTATGACGCGCTCGTCGTCGCCGTCGGAAGCCAGAACAACGACTTTGGCACGCCTGGGGTTGTGGACCATGCGATCAAGCTCGAATCACAGTCGGACGCACGGCGGTTCCACGAAAGAATGGTCAATGCGTGTATCCGCGCGCATGCCCAGTCGGCGCCCCTGGGAGCGCACCAGTTGAAAGTCGCGATCATCGGGGCCGGTGCGACCGGCGTCGAACTTGCGGCCGAGCTCCACAGAACGACGCGCGAAGTGGTGGCGTATGGCCTCGATCAGGTCGATCCCCAGAAGGACATCAGGATTACGCTGATTGAAGCCGCCGAACGGGTGCTTCCCGCCTTGCCCGAACGGGTTTCGAAAGAGACGGAGAAGTTGCTCGTCAAGCTGGGCGTCAATCTGCTGGTGGGCGCCAAGGTCTCCGAGGTCGGTGCCGACCGGGTAAACCTGACGGACGGTCGGACGATCCCCGCCGAACTGATCGTGTGGGCTGCGGGAGTCAAGGCACCCGATTTCCTGAAGGATATCGCTGGCCTCGAAACCAACCGCATCAATCAGCTCGTCGTGCGGCCGACACTGCAAACAACGCGCGACGACGGCATCTTTGCAATCGGCGACTGCGCGGCTTGCTCGTGGGGCGAGCGCGGCAATGTGCCGCCTCGCGCGCAGGCGGCTCACCAGCAGGCCTCTCATCTGTATTCACAGATTCCGCGCTATCTGCGAGGCGAGCCGCTCAAGGACTACCGGTATCGGGACTTCGGCTCGCTGGTGTCGCTCGGCGAATTCAGCACGGTCGGCTCGATGATGGGAGCGCTCGTGGGCGGTAACCTCGTCTTCGCAGGCATCTTCGCCAGGATGATGTACCTGTCTCTCTACAAGATGCACGAACACGCGCTGCACGGCTCGGTGAAGGTTGCGCTCGACACGCTGGCCCGCCTGATCACCCGGCGCACCGAGCCGCATGTGAAGCTCCATTGATATCGGGTCGCAAGCGGAGGGACGTCGTGTCGGCCGATGCAAGCTTGCTTGATGCGAAGACGCTGCGCCGAAGCTGGAGGGAATCCTGATGGATGTTGTGTTCCTTGCGCGCATCCAGTTCGCCGCCAATATCACGTTCCACATTCTGTTCCCCTCGATTTCGATCGCGCTGGGCTGGGTTCTGTTGTTTTTTCGGTTGAAGCACCTGCGCGCGACCGACCCGCAGCAAAAGCTGGATTGGCTGCGCGCCTACCGGCTGTGGACAAAAATATTCGCCCTGACATTCGCGCTCGGGGTCGTCAGCGGCGTCACCATGAGCTTTCAGTTCGGCACCAACTGGCCGGGCTACATGGAGCGCGTCGGCAATATCGCCGGCCCGTTGCTCGCATATGAAGTGCTCACCGCATTCTTTCTGGAAGCGGGCTTTCTCGGCGTCATGCTGTTCGGCCACCGCCGGGTCGGCGAGATGGTTCACCTGGGAGCGACCTTCCTTGTCGCGTTCGGTACGCTGATGAGTGCGTTCTGGATCCTGGCCCTGAATTCATGGATGCAGACGCCGGCGGGATACGAAATCGTCGATGGGGTGTTTCACGCCAAGAACTGGCTGGAGATTATCTTCAATCCCTCCTTTCCGTATCGTTTGGTCCATATGACGCTGGCATCCGCGCTGACCTGCGCGTTCCTGCTGATCGGGATCAGCGCTTGGCAGATACTCAAGGGCGTCGCGATCGACACTGCATCACGCGTGTTGCGGACCGGGCTCATCTTCGCTGCGCTGGCGGCGCCCGCGCAGATGGTGGCGGGCGATCTGCACGGACTCAACACGCTGAAGCACCAGCCGCAGAAGATCGCGGCGATGGAAGGCGTCTGGGAAACGACGCGCGGCGCGCCGCTTCTTCTGTTTGCGATCCCGGACGATGCGACGAGATCGAATCATTTCGAGCTGGCCGTACCGAAGCTCGCGAGCCTGATCCTCCGGCACGATCTTGAAGGTGAAATCAAGGGGCTGAACGAATTTCCATCGGCCCATCCGCCGGCCTTTGCGGTGTTCTGGTGCTTCCGGATCATGGTGGGGACCGGCATCCTGATGCTGCTGGTTAGCTGGATCGGCCTGTGGAGGCATTGGCGCGATGGCTGGGATTTCGCCCGGATGCCGCGGCCCATGCTCAAGCTGTTCGCCGGGATGACCTTTGCCGGCTGGGTTGCCACCATTGCCGGATGGTACGTCACGGAGATCGGACGCCAGCCCTTCATCGTCTCCGGTCTCATTCGAACGGCCGACGTTGCCTCACGGGTGCCGTCGTCAAGCGTTGCCCTGACGCTCGCAATCTACGTTGTGCTCTATCTGGCCTTGCTCGTGGCGTATGTCGGAGTGCTGAAATACATGTCGGAGATAGCGGAAAAGACCAAAGGCCCTATCACATCGAAAGACCATGAGGACGGCCCGCACCAGTATCAGCGCCGGGGAGAATTCGCATGATTTCGATGTCCTTCGATGAACTCCTTCCGCTCATCTTCATCGGCTTGATGGGGGTATCGCTGCTCGTCTACGTCGTGAGCGACGGATACGATCTCGGGGTCGGCATGCTCATGCATCGGGCGACGCCCGAGGAGCGGGACACCATGGTCGCGTCCATCGGTCCGTTCTGGGACGCCAATGAAACGTGGCTGGTCCTTGGCGTCGGCCTGCTTCTGGTAGCTTTCCCAAAGGCGCATGGGCTGGTCCTGTCGGAGTTGTATCTGCCGACCGCTCTCATGCTGGTCGGCCTGATACTGCGCGGCGCAGCCTTTGACTTCAGGGTCAAGGCCAAAACCAACCGGAAGGCGATGTGGGACCGCCTCTTCATCGCCGGATCGATGCTCGCCTCCGTGTGTCAGGGCTGGATGCTCGGTCGCTACATCAGCGGCTTCGGCGAGGGCTGGAACTATCCGATCTTTGCCGGCGCCATTGCGGTGGCGCTGCCGATGGCATACGCGCTGCTCGGCGCGACATGGCTGGTGATGAAGACCGACGGCCAGCTCCAGGACAAGGCGATCGAATGGAGCAAGATCGCCTGGCCGCCCATGGTCGTAGGCTTGATACTGATTTCGATGGCGACGCCTTGGATCAGCGAGACGGTTCGCGATAGGTGGTTTTCCTTGCCGGCGATGATTGCGGTGGCGTCGATCCCGATAACGGCGGGGATAGCGCTGCTGACGGTGCGCCTCCTGCTCGGCTCGCCCGCCGTGCGCGGCGCCCTGTGCTGGTTGCCGTTTGCCTTGCTTGTGCTCGTGTTCCTCCTGAGCTTCCTCGGCCTCAGCTACAGCATCTATCCCTTCGTGGTGATCGACAGGCTTACCGTCTGGCAAGCCGCCAGCAGCCCCGAGTCGCTCAAGATCATCCTGATCGGGGTGTGCGTCACGCTGCCTGTCATTATCGCCTATACCGGATTTTCCTATCGCGTATTCCGGGGCAAGACCATAGAGTTAGACTATGCATGAGCGGTCGTCCGTCGTGGCCGGCGCTCCTCGGATTTGTCTGGTTCCCGAGATGACGGACCTTCCATCGCTGGTGAACATCAAGGGGCGACCCGAAATCAGTTCGGTGGCGTCGGGTTCCACGCGTTGGCTTGTGCGCGGAGCAATTGCAGTCGCGCTGGTCGTTGCCGCTTCGTGGCTAGGATATGCAGTGGCTTTCCAGCGCGGACTTGACCATTTGCGCGCTGCCGCCCAGCAGCGGCTGGCCGTGGAAGCAGCCCGGCTCGACGGTCATCTTTCAAGATTTGAGTATCTGCCGTCTTTGCTCGAAACGTCCCCCAGCGTCTTCCAGCTGCTCGGGGCGCCCGGCGATTCCGCGTTGCGGCAAGCCGTCAGCCAGTACCTGAAATCGATCAATCTGCTGGCAGGAGCCGACAACCTCTATGTCCTCGGCGTCTCCGGCGAGACGCTGGCCGCGGCCGATTTCGACCAACCGGGCACGCCGTTTGGCGAGAACCTTTCCTACCGCCCATATGTGAGCGAGGCTCTCTCGAAAGGCAGAGGGGCGTTCTTTGGAGTCGGCATCACCAGCGCGCGCGCCGGCTACTATCTCTCCTATGCGCTGAAGGAGGGCGGGGTGACGAAGGGTGTCGCCACTGTCAAGGTCAACCTGGGCTCGTTCGAGCGCGCGTGGCGCGACATTGACAGCGATATTCTTCTGCTCGACGAGCGCCGGGTCGCGATACTTTCCTCTCGCGACGAATGGCGCTTTCGTCCAATGGAGCCGCTGTCGCTTCAGATGCGCGATGAGATTTCGCGATCCAAGCCATACGGAAACCACGAGCTGACGCCGCTCGGATGGACCTTTGCCGCTCAGTCCACGGATGGCTCTGCACGCGTCACCGCAGAAAACCGCGCCTACACCCTCAGCGAACGGCCGATCAACCACGGTCTGTGGAAGCTGGTCCTTCTCGACGATGAGGCGCCAATACGGCAGACTGCGCTCATCATCGGTGCGATGTCGGGTCTCGCCTCCATCGTTGCGTTGCTGGCGGCTGGTCTGGTCGAGCAACGCAGGCGAGCGATCAAGCAGCGCCTGGCCAACCAGGCGGCGTTGCAGGCGGCGAACGACATGCTCGAGATCCGGGTGCAGGAGCGAACCGCTGAATTGCGGGCTGCGCAGGATGATTTGGTCCATGCCGGCAAGCTCGCCGCCCTCGGCCAGATGTCGGCCGGAATCGTGCATGAACTGAACCAGCCGCTGGCCGCCCTGCAGACTGCCGCAGACAATGCGGTTCTGCTCGTCGACCGCGGGTTGATCGGCGATGCCCGCGGAAATCTCACCCGGATCGGCGAGTTGGTACGTCGGCTCGGACGCTTGACCAGTCAACTGCGGGTCTTTGCATACAAGTCGAGCAGCCCGCTTGACGCGGTCGCTGTCGAGCATGCTATGGCCGAATCCCTCAAGATCCTCGCCGCGCGCGTCAAGGAGACCGGAGTCGACCTCGTAACGGATATTGACGCGAATCTCTCCGTCGTTGCCGACCAGACGCGACTTGAGCAGCTGTTGTGCAATATCGTGGCGAATGCGCTGGACGCCGTGGAGGGCGCCGATCGGAAGTCGATCCTGATACGCGCGACCCGGGAAGAAGCGCAGACCGCCCGCTGCCGCATCGTCATCAGCAACAGCGGTCCTGCAATCGCGTCCGATGTTCTGCAGCGCATGTTCGAGCCTTTTGTGACGACCAAGCCTGCCGGCAAGGGGCTCGGTCTCGGCTTGATGCTCTCCAACCACATCGCGCGCTCCTTTGGTGGCGAACTGCGCGCACGAAACTTGACGCCGAGCGGCGCCGAATTCGTCGTGATCCTTCCATTGGCTGGCACATCAGAGACCTCGCATGGGCGATGACCAATCGATCGGCGTGATCTACGTCGAGGACGACAACGATGTCCGGATCGGTGGCGTTCAGGCGCTCGAACTCGCCGGGTTTTCCGTCTCGGGGTTCGCCTCGGTCGAGACCGCTGCTGGGTCCGTATCCGCTGACATGCCATTCGTCGTGGTCTGCGACGTGCTCCTGCGCGGCAAGAGCGGCCTTGAGTGGCTGTCCGATCTGCGCCGGCTGGATCAGGATCTGCCGGTGATCCTGATCACCGGACATGGCGATATTTCCATGGCCGTGCAGGCGATGCGAAATGGTGCCTACGACTTCATCGAGAAGCCATGTTCCTCGGAGCAGCTGATCTCGGTGGTGCGCAGGGCGGCCGAAAAGAGACGGCTGACCCTGGAAGTGCGCTCGTTGAGATCCGCTCTGGCGGACCGCCAGGGAATCGAGGCGAGCCTGCTGGGCCGGTCGCCGCAGATACTGGAAGTGCGCAGGCTCGTCTCCACATTGGCCGCGACCAATGTCGACGTCACGATCTATGGCGAAACCGGAACCGGCAAGGATGTGGTTGCGCGCTGTCTCCACAATCACAGCGGGCGACGCGGCGGCAATTATGTCGCGGTAAACTGCGGCGGCCTCCCCGAATCGCTGGTCGAGAGCGAGTTGTTCGGCCATGAGGTGGGCGCATTTACCGGCGCCACCCGTCAGCGTATCGGAAAGATCGAATATGCGAATGGCGGAACGCTGTTCCTCGACGAAATCGAGAGCATGCCGCTGAGCGTGCAGGTGAAGTTGTTGAGGTCGCTGCAGGACCGGTCGATCGAGCGCGTCGGCTCGAACAAGCCGATTTCCGTCGATTGCCGTGTCATTGCGGCCAGCAAAACGAATTTGCTCGAGCTGAGCGAAAAAAAGGTGTTTCGCGCCGATCTCTATTATCGCCTCGGAGTCGCATTCATCGAACTGCCGCCACTTCGCGAGCGGCGCGAAGATATTCCCTTCCTGTTCGAGCACTTCACGCTGGATGCTGCCAGACGGTTCGAGCGCGACGCGCCGCTGCTGGACGAGCAGACGCTGTCCGTCCTGCTGGCCTATTCGTGGCCGGGAAACGTACGGGAGCTCCGTAACGTCGCCGATCGCTTCGTGCTCGGCGTGCTCGACGGCAAGGCCGTCAACAAGCCCGGGTTCGGCGCATCGGACGTGTCGCTGCCTCGACAGTTGGAGAACATCGAGCGGTCGATCATCGAGGACGCGCTGCGGCGCAAGCAGGGCGACGTTCAGGCGACTGCAATGCTTTTGGGCATCCCGAAGCAGACGCTGTACGACAAGATCAAACGCCTTTCAGTGAATGTCGACGAGATCAGGGAAGGGACAATCGTTCGCACCGGATCCTGACGATCAAGCGAACCCTTGCGACGCCCTTGCGCAGGCTTGCGGGCCGGCCTCCGGCAGCTGGACGGACGTGGCGAGCGCGATGGGCACGACAACGAAGGGCGCCGGACAGAAGCGGCCCAAAACCGGAAACAAACGAAGCATTCAATTTGCTGAGTGAGGGGAAACGATGAATCGGCCATTCAATATGCCTGACGAGTTTGTCGAGGGATTCATGAAGGCGGGTGCGAGCCTGTGGCGGTCGCTGGGATGGACACCGAATGCCGATCGCGACGGCGCGAGCGTCAGCTCAGCTCTGAGTTCGTCGGGACGCATCGCCGAACTACAGGCTGAACATCTGATGCGTCTGTACCAGCTCACGGAAAACGTCTTCAAATCGGCGGCAGGAATGCAGACCGAGGCGGCCCTCGAACCTCTGCGCGGCGATCGCAGGTTCAACGCCACGGAATGGCGGGACAATTCGCTCCATAGTCTGCTGAAGCAATGCTATTTGCTGAATTCGCGCTATTGCACTGACTTCGTCGAAGCGCTGGATCTGGACGAAAAGGAAAAGCATCGGCTGCGTTTCTTCACGCGCCAACTCGTCGAGGCGATGAGTCCGACCAATTTTGTCGCCACCAATCCCGACGTCATCAAGCTCGCGACGGACACCGAAGGCCAAAGCCTCAAGGCAGGCCTGGACAATTTGATGTCGGATCTGGGCAGGGGCAGTCTGACGATCACGGACGAGGGCGCTTTCCAGGTCGGAAAGGACGTCGCGGCATCCAGGGGCGCGGTCGTATTCGAGAACGACCTGTTTCAACTGCTTCAATATGAACCGGCGACGGAGCAGGTGGCTGTGCGGCCACTGCTGATCGTGCCGCCCTGCATCAACAAATTCTACATTCTTGACCTCCAGCCGGCCAATTCCTTCGTCCGGTTTGCGGTCGAGCACGGCATGACGGTCTTCATCGTTTCCTGGCGCAACCCGGATGCCTCTTGCGGGCATTTTGGATGGGATGATTACGTCGAGCACGGCGCAATGCGTGCCATCGAGATCACTCGATCGATTTCCGGCGCCGACAAGGTCAATGTCGTCGGCTGGTGCGTCGGCGGAACCATCCTGTCGTCTGCACTTGCCATCCTTCGGACCCGAGGCGACGAATCGGTCGCCAGCGTGACGCTGCTGACGACCATGCTCGATTTCCGCGAACCGGGTGATCTCGGCGTATTCGTGGACGAGGAGAGCGTGCGACAGCGTGAGCAGACCATCGGAAATGGCGGCATCTACCGCGGCGCCGAGCTGGGGTTCGTGTTCCAGACCCTGCGTTCGAAAGAGCTGATATGGCCAAACGTGATCAATAATTATCTGAAAGGAAAATCGCCCGAGCGTTTCGATCTCCTGTTCTGGAATGCCGACGTAACCAATCTGCCGGGCCCGATGTACTGCTGGTATATCAGGAACATGTACCTGGAGAACAATCTCCGGGAACCGAACAGGTTGACGATGTGCAACACTTCAGTCGATCTGGGGCGGGTTGACCTGCCGGCCTATGTTCTGGCGACTGCCGAGGACCATATCGTGCCGTGGCGATCCGCCTATCGGACAACGGGCCTGTTCGGCGGCGATACTCGCTTTGTCCTTGGCGCAAGCGGCCATATCGCCGGTGTGATCAATCCGGCGTCGAAGAACAAGCGAAGCTATTGGGTGTCGACCAATCGGTGCGACGACCCGGCGACCTGGCTGGCCGGCGCCGATGAAAAGCCCGGCAGCTGGTGGAATGATTGGATCGCCTGGCTCAAGCCGCGGGCGGAAGAACAACTACCGGCGCGCACGCAACTCGGCAGCAACCTCTATCCTCCGGGCGAATCTGCACCCGGTCGATATGTGAAGGCGAAAGCCGACTGACAGCCAGCGTCTATGACGAGCGTGGTAGACGGCGTCATCACGCTGCTCTCATTCTATTGAGGTGTTTCCTCACATACGCTGACGTTGGAGCGCGCATGATCTCTTCAGTTCGCACTTGATCAATGCGGGCTTCATTGCCAGATCTGATTTTCATTTCGGTTGGATGTGTATCGTTGTCGGCGTTTCATCGCGTCGCTCGCGTTGCGATGTGAATTGGGAAAGAAATGCTTCCAGCGACAATCTGCGTGCTGGATCGGAATGCAATTAGATGAAGGTCGCCACGCGTGTGCACTCGGGTTTTCGTGTGCACCATTGGTTAGAAGGCGGTGTGTGCACGATGTGTGCACCGGGAGATCAAAGAAAATCCAACGACAACCGACGCGAGCAGGCTGAGTGGGAATCCGCTGCAGTTAGTTGGCGGCAGACCGATGTCTGGTGAGGGGGAATCTTCTTCGGCAATTCGCGAATTTGCGCCGTCCGGAGAATCCACAGAACATCAGGTTCTAGAGGGCGCCGGTATTGCCAAAATGGAAAAGGTCTTTTTCGAATTTGTTCGTGACCGAGCTTGCTGCGGCATCCCTCTTGTAAATTCATTCGGAGCCTGCGACTGCTCGGCTTGATCAAGGCTTGCAGCAATAGCGGCCCGATCGCTATCGCGGCGAAGACGAGCAGCCGCCGCGATCAACAACAAAAGGGGGAGATCAATATGAGCGTCGCTTCGAGAGTCCTGACCGTTGCGCTCGGTCTTGTCATGGCCGGTATCGCGGGTTTTTGCGGCGTATCGGCAGCCGACACGCCGAAGGCGGTCGTGACGGTTCAGGCCGGCTTCATACCGGTGACCGACGTGGCGGCGCTCTATCTCGGCGAAGAGGTGGGTATCTTCAAGAAGCACGGCATCGATCTGAAAGTGAATATGGGGACGACCGGCGCGGCACTGGTTCCGTCGGTGATGAGCGGCGAATACCACTTCGCCTTCAGTTCCCTGGTGTCGCTGCTGCAGGCGCGCGACAAGGGATTGCCGGTCAAGATCATCGCTGCCGGTTCGAGTTCGACCGCAACCAGCGGCGCCGACGTCACGATGATTCACGCGGGACCGAACAGCGGCATCAAGTCGGCAAAGGATCTCGAAGGCAAGCAGTCAGCGTCAACGCACTCAATGGACTGCTGCAACTGCTTGGCAGGATCGCAGTGAAAGCCGATGGCGGTGACCCCAGCAAGGTCCGCTTCATCGAACTTGGTTTCGCGGACGCGCTGGCCGCGCTGCAATCCGGCAAGATCGACGCCATGGTCGGTGCGGAGCCGTTCGGCACCGCCGCCATCGCTGCGGGTTTCCCGGCGATCAACTCGCCCTACATCGCGATGTCGAAGAAGAGCATGCTGACCTCGGCCTATTTCACCTTTGAGAACCAGCTCAAGGGCAATCCGGAGCTGTTCAAGAGCATTCGGGCGGCGATCAACGAATCGCTCGACTATGCCCAGAAGAATCCTGACGGCGTCCGCAAGCAGCTGCCGAAGTTCACCAAGCTCGGCCCCGAGGTCGCCGCGAAATTGATTCTTCCGACCTACCTCACCGCGGTGCCGAAGGAATCGATCGAGCTATTCTCCACCTACGCCAAGGAATTCGGCATGATCAACAAGCCCACGGTGTATGACGACATCGTCTGGAGCGAGGCCAAGTAACGTGGCTCGACGTCTGAACAGCGTCAGCGGCTTTCTGCTGCTGGCCATTCTGTGGGAGGTCGCCCCGCGGCTTGGCCTTGCCGATCGACAATTCTTTCCGCCGCTCAGTAGGCTATTGGTCGAGCTGTTCAGCCTGGCCGCGACGCAGGAGTTCTGGGGGTACCTGCTGAGCACCGCGCGCACCTGGGCGATCGGCCTCGTGGTGGCGACAGCGGCCGGCGTGATCGCCGGCCTCGCGATCGGGCTCGTGCCCGGCGCGCGGACCTATACCCATTCCACCATCGAGTTCCTGCGCCCGATCCCCTCGGTGGCGTTGATTCCCGGCGTCATCTTGATTTTCGGCTCGCGCTATCAATCCGGCGTGGTGCTGATCACCTATGCGGCGTTCTGGCAGGTGCTGCTGCAGATGCTGTATGGCCTCAACGACATCGACGCGGTGGCCAGAGACACCGCGCGTTCGTTTCGATTCAGCCGGACCGGCTTCATCGTGCACGTCGCATGGCCGACGCTGCTGCCGTTTCTGTTCACCGGCATTCGGCTCGCCGCATCGATCGCGCTGGTGCTCGCTGTCACCGCGGAGATGGTGATCGGCACCTATGGTATCGGACGCGGCATCGTCGTCGCGCAGACCTCGAATGCGATCCCGACCATGTACGCGCTGGTGATCGTGACCGGCCTGATGGGCGTCGGAATCAACGTCGCGGCACGGGGGATCGAACAGCGCCTGCTGCGCTGGCACCCGTCGGTGCGCAATACGGCCGCGATCTGAGCCGGGGATACGGGGCAGCATGGTTCGGACCACCGGAAAAATTCTGCATCGTCTGGCGATCGAGCTCGTGCTTCCGCTCGCCTTGTTCGGGTTGTTGCTGGCGGTGAGCGCCAATTCGACCAATTTCTACTTTCCGCCGCTTGCCCGCGTGCTGGAGCGGTTCGATGCGCTGTGGCTCGGCCCGCGGTTTGTCACCGACGTGCTGCCGAGTCTCGGCCGCCTGATCGCTGGCTACGCCATCGCCTGCCTTGCGGGGGTCGTGATCGGCGTGCCGCTCGGCATGTTCGCCGCGCTGCGCCGCGCGGCGGAGCCGGTGCTGGAATTCTTTCGCGCGATCCCGCCGCCGGCACTGATTCCGGTGCTGGTGATGCTGGCCGGTTTCGGCGACACCATGAAGGTTGCGGTCATCGTCACCGGCGCGATCTGGCCGATACTGCTCAACACGGTGGAAGGCGTCAAAGGCGCCGATAGTGTGCTCGACGAGACCTGCCGCACGTACCAGATCAGGGGCATGAGCCGCTTGTGGAACTTCGTACTGCCGAGTGCCAGTCCGCAGATCGTGGTCGGCATGCGGGTCGGGCTGTCGATCGGCATCATCCTGATGGTGATCAGCGAGATGTTTGCCGCCACTACGGGACTCGGCGCCGCCATCATCGTGTTCCAGCGCAGTTTTGAGATCCCGGAGATGTGGAGCGGTGTGCTGATGCTCGGCCTGTTCGGGTTCGCGCTCTCGGTGGTTTTCAGGCTGTTCGAGCGGCGAGCGTTGAAATGGTATTACGGCATGCGAGATCTGGAAAGGCGAAGCTGAATGGCAATGAACGCAGTTGCGGTGGTGTCGGTGAGCCATCTCAACAAAGTCTACCAGTCCAGGGAGCGCCGGGTCGAAGCGATCGGCGATCTGACCTTCGACGTCGCGGCCGGCGACTTCACGTGCATCGTCGGCCCGTCGGGCGCCGGCAAGACCACCTTGCTAAAGTGTCTCTCCGGGCTGCTGGCGCCGACCTCTGGCGCGATTCTGGTCAATGGGCACGCGGTGGTCGGGCCGCCGGCGGAAATGGCGGTCGTGTTCCAGGAATACGGCCGCAGCCTGTTCCCGTGGAAGACCGTGCGGGAGAATATCGAGCTGCCGCTGCGCGAGAAGAAGATCGCGAGGACCGAGCGTGCGCGCCTGGTCGATGAGGCGCTGGAGGCGGTCGCACTCACCGGCGTCGCCGGTTCCTATCCCTGGCAGCTTTCGGGCGGCATGCAGCAGCGGGTGGCGATTGCGCGCGCTGTGGCCTATCAGCCGAAGGTGATGGTGCTCGATGAGCCGTTCGCAGCGGTCGATGCCCAGACCCGCGCCGATCTCGAAGACCTGATGCTTCGGCTCTGGAGCGAACTCGATCTCACGGTGATTTTCGTGACCCACGACATCGACGAGGCCGTCTATCTCGGCCAGCGCGTGCTGGTGCTGTCGTCGTCGCCCACCCGTGTTCTCGATGACGTCCCGATTGACATCGCGGGACCGCGTAGCCAGGCCACAACGCGGGTCGAACCCCGCTTTGCCGAACTGCGAACCCGCGTCTATCGCGGCATTCAGCAGGCGAAGGCGAGCGTCCATGGCTAGGTCTGTCCTTCGTCGGGTTAGCGCAGGAGCGCCCCCCCGGAATGGCGGCCTATTCGTCGCAGGAGATCCTCATGCAAGCGGCGCAGCGTGGTCGCTCGCAGCGGGGCGCGCCCTCTGGCCGATCGTCCCTTGCGCAAAACCTTGCTTCAAAATGCCGACCAGCTGGCGCACCGCCGGCTTATCGATCCGGTTCTTGGGAATCAGCGCCTTCACCCAGAATTCGGGCACCGGATAGTCCGGCAGCAAGGTAACGAGTTCGCCGCTCTCGATGCTGGGCATGGCGATGTGATTTGCGATCCGGGCGATGCCCATGCCGGCGATGGCCGCACGCAGCAGCAACTGGCTGTCGTTGGCGCTCAGTTTTGCCTTGACGTCGACGTTGATCAATCCGCGACGACTTTCGAAGGTCCAGTTCAGGCCGGTGGTGGCGAAGGTGAGGCAGTCGTGCTGCACCAGATCGCGCGGATGTTGCGGGGTGTCGCAGCGCTCCAAATAGGCGGGTGACGCGCAGACGACGCGCGGGTAAGGGCACAGCGGTTCGTCGATCACGCCGGGATAAGATGTCGGCAGCGCGCCGATGGCGAGATCAAAGCCTTCCTCGATCGGATTGACCGAACGATCGAGCATCACCAGCTCGATGCTGATCTTGGGATGAGCGATCTGGAAACGGGTCAGCATCTCGCCGAGATCGAGAATGGCGATGGTGGTCGGCGACTTGATCCGCAGATGACCTTCCATCTCGGAGGTCGAGACCTGGGATTCCTGGAAAATCGCATCAAGCTCCGTGACCAGCGTCTGCAGGCGCGGCAGCCGCGCTTCCCCGGCTCCGGTCAGGGAGATGCCCCGGGTCGAACGCTGCAGCAGCGGCACACCCATCTGGTCTTCCAGCCGATCGATTCGCTTGGTGATGACCGAGGGCACCACACCGAGTTGGCGCGCCGCGACCGAGATGCTGTTGGTGCGGGCGACCAGCAGGAAGGCCTTGATGTTTCGAACGGTGTCCATGGTCTTTCCCTTTTGCTGTTCCCATACGTCGCTGCAGGAACCCTAGCAGTTTTTCCAAAACGAGAATACTGACCACCTAAAACAGGTAGTTTATTTCCATGTTGCAAAAGGGCAGGCTGGCGCAAAGCAGTCCCTTCATCGCGGGCCGCGATCAGGAAACGTGCAAGGTCATCATGGGCGGCGGTTCTTTCTCTTTTCGTACCAAGGCGTCGACGGCGACGCGCACGGTGGTTCGCCACGGCAGCGCGCCGCTGTTTCGCGAGGCCGATGTTTGCGTGGTCGGGTCGGGGATATCAGGCGTATCGGCGGCGATCGAAGCCGCCCGGCTGGGCAAGCAGGTACTGCTGGTGGACGGGCTACCGGTGCTGGGCGGGCAGGCGGTCAATTCGATCGTCGGCACGATCTGCGGCATGTTTTCCAACGGTGCCGACGGCTACCAGGTGACCTACGGCATCGCCGAGGACATCATCCGCGACCTGTCCAAGACCGGCGCGATCCACTACCGCCAGGGCGTCAACAACATCATCGTCTACGACGAGGTCGCGCTCGGCCGCTGGATCGAGAACGCCATTCGCGAGGCCGGCATCACGGTGCTGCTCGGCGCCATCGTCCGTGAGGTCGAAGTCAAGGAGCGGCGGATCCGCTCGCTGTCGCTGGCGACACGTTACGGCGACGTTCGCGTCGGCGCCACCGGCTTCGTCGATGCCAGCGGCGACGCCGCGCTGGTGTGGCAGGCCGGGTTTCCGTGCCAGGAGGCCGCCGACGGCCCGGTGTTCGGGACCCAGATGGTGGTGCTCGAAGGCATCGACGAGGAGCACGTACCGAGCCGCGCCGAGCTGCCGGTGCGAATGCGCGAGAAGGGCGAACAATACGGCCTGGTCCGGCGTGAGGGATTGAGCTTTATCATTCCGGGCCGCGGCATAGCCGCAATGAACATGACCCATATGGAAACCCCGCTCGACCCGTTCGAGATGTCCACCAAGACTCTCGAAGGACGCGACCAGGCCGACCGCGCGGTGACATTCCTGAAGACCGAATTTCCCAAAGCGTTCGGCAAGGCGCGGGTGCGCGCCTACGGCTTTCCGGGCATCCGGCAGACCCGCTGGATCCGCGGCCGGCAGCAGCTCACGGTCGAGGACGTTGTCTCCGGGCGCAAATTCGACGACGCCATCGCGCGTACCGCCTGGCCGATCGAACTGCACGATTCCGGCAACGACCACGTCTGGCGGCCGTTCGGCGACGACCACATGCATTATGTTCCGTTCGGCAGCCTCACGCCGGCCGACGCCGACAACATCGTCGTCGCCGGCCGCTGCATCGATGCCGACAACGCTGCGCTCTCCAGCGTGCGGGTGATGGGACCCTGCATCGCGATGGGTGCGGCGGCCGCCCATGCGCTCGATCTCGCCGGCACCGGCAGCGTGCACCAGATCGATATGGAGGCGCTGAAAGTCCGCCTGCGCGACAATCTAGAGCGCAATGTCAGCGGACACGAGATTGCCCGCACTATTCGCCCCTTTGCAGAAGCGAACGCCTGATCATGAAGCTCACCGACGACGAACAGAGGATGCTGGATGGCGGCGAAGGTCCCGCCGTCCACCGCGCGATGGACCTTCTGGTGCGCTATGGGGAGGCGCTGGGCGCCGAACGGCTGGTACCGGTCAACAATGTCTGCGGCACCTTCGTCGCCGCCGGCCCAATGATCCGCGAATTCGCCAGCAAGGGCAACGACGCGATCTTTTCCGAATTCAATCTCGATAGCACCGAAAGGGTCGAGATGCCGCAGGTCAAGGCCTACACCTGCCATCTGGTGATGGGCATCGACAGCAAGCACCCGGAGATGAACCAGGGCCTTGAAGAGACGGTGCGGATTCAGAAAGAGGGCGAAAAGTTCTTCGGCGCCAAGGGCGTCAATATGCTGGCGACCTGCACGCCCTATCAGGTCGGCAATGTGCCTGTCATGGGCGAACACTGCGCCTGGATGGAATCCTCCGCGGTGATCTATTGCAACGCTGTGCTCGGCGCCCGGACCAACACCGAGGGACGCGAGAGCACCGGTGCGGCCAGTATCACCGGCCGGATTCCCTATTTCGGATTGCACATCCCGGAGAACCGCGTCGCTACTCACCTGATCGACGTGAAGGTGCCGGTGGACGACATGATGGACTGGGGCATTCTCGGTTACGCCATCGGTGAAATGGTGGAAGAGGACATTCCCGCCTTCCGCGGCCTCGTGGCGCAACCCAACATGATCAAGCTGAAGCACTTTGGTGCGGCGGCGGCGTCATCCGGCGGCGTGGAGATGTACCATATTCCCGGCGTGACGCCGGAGACCCGTTCGGAAGAATATGCTTTCGGCGGCCGTGCGCCGCTGACGACACTGGTTTATGGCGAGGCCGAGCGGCGGATAGCCTACGAGAAACTGAATTCGACAGCGAAGTCGCACGACGTCGATTTCATCATGCTCGGCTGTCCACACAACTCCATCGAACAGGTCGGTCTCGCCGCCCGCCTCTTGGAGGGCAGGCGGCTCAGCGCCAATACTTCGCTGTGGGTGTTCACGCCGCGCGCGCTGAAGGAAGTCGCCGATCGCAGCGGCTACACCGCGCTGATCGAGGCGGCGGGGGGACACGTCCTCACCGATACCTGTCCGGCGATCTCGCGCATCATGCCCAAGGACACAAAAGTGGTCGCCACCGACTCCGCCAAGCAGGCGCATTACCTTCCGGCCATTACCGGCGTGCAGGCCTGGTTCGGCTCGGTCGCCGATTGCGTCGAGGCGGCGGTCAGCGGGCGCTGGAACGGAGGCCTGCGATGAGCACGATCGTTCTGCACGGACGCAAGGTCGTCGGCGGCGTGTCTGAGGGCGAGGCGCTGGTGACGCGGGAGACCGTATCGGGCTGGGGCGGGTTCGATCCGCGGACCGGCAAGGTGGTCGAGACACGGCACGAATTATGCGGCATCTCGCTGAAGGACAAGGTCCTGGTTTTCCCCGGCGCCAAGGGCTCGTCGGGCTGGTCGCAATATTTTCATCTGGCGCGGCTCGCTGGTACGGCCCCGAAGGCCATTCTCTACAACCGGACCACCACCAAGGTCGCGCTCGGCGCGGTGGTGATGCGGGTGCCCGCCGTCACTGATTTCGACAGTGATCCGCTCGACATCATCGAGACCGGCGACTGGGTCAAGGTCGATGCCGACCGCGGCGTCGTGGAGATCACCAAGAAATCTGCGTGACCCTGCGCGCGGGACGGCGCGTGCAGGTTTTGAGAGCCCCACTAGAGGGACGACAGGGGACGAGGGAGCAAGATGACAAGGGCTGGTTTGCGTGTCGTCGCGGCGGCGGCCGTGCTGTGTGCGATCTCGTTTGGTGCGATGGCCCAGCAGGCCGACGATCCGGCGCTGGTTGCTGCTGCGAAGCAGGAAGGCAAGCTTACCTTCTACACCTCGTTTCTCGGCGCGCCGTTCCATCTCGCCGCCATCAAGAGCTTTGAGAAGAAATACGGCATCACTGTCGAATTGCTCGACGTCAGGGCCAGCGAACTGCGCGAGCGGCTGCGCACCGAACAGGCGGCCGGGCGCTTCATCGGGGACGTCATCCAGAACGGTGCGGCGACCATGATCCGCTCGCAGCGCGACGGCGAGCTGCAATCGCATGGCGGCATCGCCAACACCAAGCGGCTTTCGCCACAGCAGCCAGCGACCGACGTGCTGGTGCCGAGCTACATTCTGGCCTACGGCATCCTGGTCAACGCCGGCAAGGTCAAGGGTGAAGAGGAGCCGAAGAGCTGGAAGGACCTGCTCGATCCGGTCTGGAAGGACAAGATTCTCTGCGACGACATGCGCGCGCTCGGCGGCGGCCAGGTCATGTTCTCGGTGCTGCAGGATGCGTTCGGCCGTGACTTTCACGAAAAGCTCGCCACCCAGCAGCCGGTGTTCAGCCGTGACGTCGGCAATGACGAACGCCGCGTCGCGCGCGGCGAGTATCCGATGCGGATTCCGCAACTATTCTCCAACACCACCGTGCTCAGGGGTCTGCCGGTCAGGCTGGTGATCCCGCAGGAAGGCGTGCCCTATATCCGCTTCGACATGGCGTTGCTCAGGAACGCGCCGCACCCCAATGCCGCGCGGCTGTTCATCAATCATTATCTCGGCGACGAGGTGCAGCTGATCTATGCCAATGCGGGCCTGATCCCGGTGGTCCCGACCGCCGAAGGCGCCGTCAAGGAAGAGATGCGGGCTCTGACCGGCGCCAAGCTGCTCGGCACCACTAATGTCGACACCCAGGACGCCATGCTCGCGCTCGCCAAAGAAATCTACAAATAATCTGGGTTAGGGGAGGACATCATGCTTGATCGACGAGGATTTCTGGTCACCGGCGTCGCGCTGTCAGTACTGCCTAGGTTCGCACGTGCGCAAAACTCAAAGCCGCTGAAGATCGGCGTCATGAACGACATGTCCGGTCCTTACGCCGACCATCAGGGCATCGGCTCTGTGTTGTGCGCGCAGATGGCCGCAGACGATTTCGCCGCGAAAGCCGGCGTGCCGGTGGAGATCGTGTTTGCCGACCATCAGAACAAGCCGGACATCGGTCTCAACATCGCGCGCCGCTGGTATGACAACGAGAACGTCGACGTCATCCTCGACGTGCCAAATTCGGCCGTGGCGCTCGCCATTTCGGGGCTGACCCGGGAAAAGAACAAGATCCTGATCGGATCTGGTGCCGGATCGTCGGTATTGACTGGCGCGCAATGCTCGGCGAATTTCATTCACTGGACCTATGACACGTGGTCGCTCGGCCACAGCCTCGGCCGCGCTTTGACCCAGGACGGCGGCAAGACCTGGTTCTTCATCACGGCGGACTACGCCTTCGGCAAGGATCTTGAGCAGAGCGCCGCCGACGCGGTCACGGCCGCAGGCGGCAAGGTACTCGGCGCCGTGCGCCATCCGATCAACACTTCGGATTTTTCCTCCTATCTGCTTCAGGCGCAGGCATCCGGCGCCGATGTCATCGCGCTGGCGAATGCCGGGGACGACACCAGCAATTGCCTGAAGCAGGCGACTGAATTCGGCATCGGAAAGAAGCAGCGGCTGGCCGGCCTGATCCTCAATGTCACCAATATTCCCGCGATCGGCATCAAGGCGATCACCAACGTCAAGATCGTGGTGTCGTTCTATTGGGACATGAACGACGGAACTCGTACCTTCGCCAAACGCTATCAGGCCGCGCATCCGCGCAAGCTGATGCCCAACGACCAGCAGGCCGGCAATTATTCAGCGGTCCAGCATCTCATCAAGACGATGGCGCAGGTTAAGAGCGCCGCCGACGGCAAGGCGCTGGTCGATGCGATGAAAGCGATTCCGACCGACGACGTCATCTTCGGCAAGGGCGTTATTCGCGCCGATGGCCGGAAATTGCATCCGACCTATCTGCTCTCGGCGAAGACGCCGGAAGAATCGACCAGCGATTGGGACTGCTTCAAGCCAATCCGCACGATTCCGGTGGAGGAGGCCTGGCGGCCCTTGTCGGAAGGTGGCTGCCCGTTCGTGAAGAGCTGAGGGCGGCCGCCGAGATGCCGGAGAATTCGGAGCAGTTCGGCACGTTCGATTACATTGTCGTCGGCGCCGGATCGGCGGGTTGCGTTCTGGCCAATCGGTTGTCGCGCGATCCATCGGTGAGCGTGCTGCTGGTCGAAGCCGGCGGTCACGATCGTAATTTCTGGATTCATACCCCGGTCGGGCTCGGCCGAATTTTAGGCAACCCAAAGCACAACTGGGGTTTTGTGAGCGAACCAGAACCTCATGCCAATAACCGCATCACTGCGGTGCCGCGCGGTAAAGGGCTCGGTGGCTCGTCGTCGATCAACGCAATGTGCTACATCCGGGGACATGCGCGCGATTATGACGGGTGGCGCGATCTCGGCAATCCGGGCTGGGGCTGGGATGACGTGCTGCCTTACTTCCGTGCGATCGAAGACCATCCGCACGCCGAAGCGCACGAGGCGCATGGCGCGGGTGGCGAACTGACGGTTTCGGATACCCACTCGCCATGGGCTATCATCCACGCCTATAAGCGCGCGGTGATCGAAGCCGGCATCCCAGAGACGGAAGACTTCAACCGCGGCGACAATGCTGGCGTTGCCTTTGTGCAGGCGACGATCCGTAAGGGGCGGCGCTGGTCGGCGTCGCAGGCGTTCCTGCGCCCCGCGATGGCTCGTCCCAATCTGCGGGTCGTTCTGGAGGCCCACGTGCAGGCGGTCATGTATGAAGGCTGTCGCGTCACCGGCATCGCATTCCGGCGCAATAGCCGCCTCGAGAGCGCACAGGCGAGAGAAGAAGTGATCCTTGCGGCCGGCGCTATTGGTTCGCCCCAATTGCTGCAGGTTTCGGGAATCGGTCCTGGCGATGTTCTCGGCCGGCATGGCGTCGAAGTCCGGCATCATATGCCGGGCGTCGGTGAAAACATGCAGGATCACTGGCAGCTGCGCGTCACTTATCGCGTCCGCAACACAGTGACGATGAATCAATGGATCACCAATCCGCTGCGGCGCTATGCCATGGGGGCCTATTATCTGGCGACGCATCGCGGACCGATGAGCCTGCAGCCGCCGCAACTGTGCGCGTTTACGCGCAGCGATCCATCACGCGAGCAGGCAAACCTGCAGTTTCATGTCTCGCCATACAGTTCGGAAAGCGTGGGCGGTGAGGTGCATACGGAGCCGGGATTCTCGGCGCTGATCGCGGTGCTGCATCCTCACAGCACCGGCCATTGTCACATCACAAGCGCCGATATCTGTCAGGCTCCCGCCATTCTGCATAATTTCCTGGCTACCCCGGAGACGGAGCGGGTGGCGATCGAGACCATCCGCATGTCGCGGCGCATCGTCGCCCAGGATGCCCTCGCGCGGTTCGCGCCGGTCGAACTCGCGCCCGGCGGCAATGCCACCACGGACGCCGATCTTCTCGCTTATGCACGGCAGACGGTGATGACCGCATATCTTCAATCCGGCACATGCAAGATGGGGCCGGACAGCGACGCCTCGGCGGTGGTCGACGCCAGATTGCGAGTGCGCGGGATCGACGGGCTTCGCGTGGTCGATGCCTCGATCATGCCGCGTGTGGTGTCGGGAAACACCAACGCTCCGACCATGATGATCGCGGAAAAGGGCGCGGCGATGATCATCGCCGATCGAAAGTCCGGACACGCGGCGCGGGTTGCGTGACCGGGATGCCGCGCGCCTGCGTTAGTCGGCTTCGCCGAGGGTGACGCCGCCATCCACCACGATCTGCGCGCCGGTGACGAAGCGCGAGGCTTTCGATGCCAGATAGATCGCCGCGCCCTTGAGGTCGTCAGGACTTGCGACCTCATGCATCGGGCAGGCTCTTTCGAACGGCTTGCGCGCGTCGCTCGCCTTCAGCCGCCCGCCGCCGATATTGGTGATCACCGGGCCCGGTGCGATGGCGTTGACGAGAATGTTGAATTTGGCGAGTTCCAGCGCGGCCTGGCGGACGAATTGCGCGACACCGGCCTTGGAGGCGACATAGGCCGAGCCGACATGAATTTCGGTCTTGGTCGCTGAAATCGAGCTGGTCACGATGATGCGCCCGCCACCCTGCAGCTTCATTTGCGGCACCAAGGCCTGAAAGCTGCGGAACACCGAGGTGAGGTTGGTTTCCAGCACGCGTGTCCACAGTTCGTCGGGAATTGCCTCCAGCGAACGCTCCGGAAGCCGGCTTTTGTCGGCGCTGAGAAAGCCCGGTCCGCCGCTGATGCCGGCATTGACAAAGGCGACGTCGATGCGTCCGTAGCGTGCCACCGTCGCGGCGACGACGCGATCGAGATCGGCCCGCTCGGTGACGTCGACCGTCTCGCCCTCGACCTCCGCTCCGTGCGCCCTCAGCGTCGTCACCGTCGCGGCGAGCGTCTCGGGGTTGATATCGGCCACCATGATACGGGCGCCGTTTTGCGCCATCGCTTGCGCATAGGCGAGCCCAATGCCGCTGGCGCCACCGGTGATCAAGACAGCAAGGCCGCACACGTCGAACAGGTCGTTGATTTTCATGAATGTCTCCGGTGGAACGATGCAGGCGGTCGCGGGACGGTTGGCTCAAGGCGTCGGCTATTGGTCCCAATCGGCTCCGGTAAGATCCTGCGAGAGTTGAGCCAGCAGCGCATGCAGGCGTTCCTTGTCGACTTTGGTGAAGTTCTTGAACAGCCGGGCCTGGCGCTGCAGCGATACCTGCATCAGCTGGGCCGACAGTTTCTTGCCCTCCGGCGTCAGTTTGGCGATCGCAGCGCGGCCACGCGTCCGGGTCTGCGTCACCGAAACCAATTTGCGTTCCTCGAGCAGCACCAGGCTGCGGCTGACGGCGGCCTTGTCCAGATCGGCGGCGGCGGACAATTCGCCAACATTGAGGGCTTCGGTGCTCATGAGCACCAGCAGCAGTCGCCATTCCGCCATGCCGAGGTCGAAGGCGGCGCGGTAGTAGGCGCTGGCGCCGCGGTTGAGTCGCAGTCCGATGCTGACCAGCAGTACAGTGATGTGCTGCTGCGTCAGCAGCCCCGCAGTCGGTTGGCCCGGCGGCCCGCCGGTCCGGGCTTTCGCCTCCGGGACTTTCACCGCTGTCTTCACTGCCTTCTTGAGGCTCCGCATTCCGGCCGATCCTTGGGGCTCCGGCGCGGAAACCCGTCGGGTTCCCGGCGCATCGATCTGGATCAAATCAATTGACACGTCATTTATTGATGCGTCAATATAAGCCGGTCGCACGGCGACCAAAACCCTCAGCCGGACAGCGAATAGAGACCAGTTCATGGTGGCAGGCCGCCCATCAGCCGATAACGACCATCCGACGAGATACGTCGGCGCGATCGATTGCGATCTGCATCCGGCGTTGCCGGGGATGCAGGTGCTGCTGCCCTATCTCGATGATTACTGGCGCGAGATGGTCTCGGTTCGCGCGCTCGATCGTCTCAATCTCAGTCTGACCAGCTATCCGCAGAACGCGCCGCTGTCGTGCCGCCCGGACTGGAAACCCGAGGGGTACGCCAAGCCCGGTTCGTCGCTGGAGGCGATGCAGCGCCATGTGCTCGACCGCTACCAGCCCCGGTTCGGCATTCTGAACTGCCTCTACGGTGCGCAGGTAATGCACAGCGAGGACATGGCGGCGGTGTTTTGCCGCGCCACCAACGACTGGATTCGCGACGAATGGCTCAGCCGTGACCCGCGGTTGCGGGCCTCGATCGTGATCCCGGCCCACAATACTGAACTCGCGGTCGCGGAAATCGAACGTCGGGCCGACGATCCCCGCTTCGTGCAGGTGCTGATGCTGGTGTCCGGCGAAGTCACGCTCGGCCGGCGCCAGCTCTGGCCGATTTACCAGGCCGCCGAGCGGCTCGGCCTGCCGATCGGGGTTCACGCCGGCAGCGCCTATCGTTATGCGCCGACCGCGGTGGGATGGCCATCCTACTATGTCGAGGACTACGTTGCGCAATCCTCCGCTTTCGAGAACCAGTTGCAGAGCCTGATCTCGGAAGGCGTGTTCGCCAAATTTCCCGGGCTGAAGCTGGTCGCCATCGAGTCGGGGTTGACCTGGCTGAGCGGCTTCATCTGGCGCGCGGACAAGACCTGGAAGGGCGTGCGCGCCGAGGTGCCCTGGGTGACGCGCGCACCATCGGAGATCATTCGCGATCACGTCCGCTTCACGGTGCAGCCGATCGATGCGCCGGATGAGTTGGCGGCGATCATGCGCCTGATCGAGCATCTGGAATCCGACGCGCTGTTTTTGTTCTCGACAGACTATCCACACTGGCAATTCGACGGCGACGGCGCATTGCCCTCCGGACTTTCCGAGGCGGTGCTCCAGAAGATCCTGTACGGCAACGCGCTGGCAACCTATCCGCGGCTGGCCAAGGCCAACCACGCCATGGAGGTAAACGCATGAGCACGCTCGAGCTCGATCGCGGCCGGCCCACGGAAGCGAAATTGCGCGTGATCGATTGCGACATTCATCCAGCGATGAATGCCTGGACCGAGGTCCATCCTTATCTCGCCAAAAAATGGATCGAGCATCTGACGGTCTATGGCAGTCATCTGCGCCACGCCTTTTCCGAGGCGCTGACCCATCCGCGGATGTCGCCGGATGCGGCCCGTGTCGATGCCTATCCCGACGAGGGCGGCCCGCCGGGCTCCAGCCTGTCACTGATGCGGAGCCAGCATCTCGATCCCAACGGCGTCGCTTTCGGCATGCTGATTCCGCTGCGCTGGAATCCGGGCAGCCAGCGCAATCTGGATTTCGGCGTGGCACTGACCCAGGCGATGAACACCTGGCAGGTCGAGCGCTGGGTCAAGAACGAGCCGCGGCTGCGGGCGTCGATCCTGATCGCGCAGGAAGACACCGTGGGATCGGTCGCGGAAATCGAGGCGCGGGCGTCCGATCCGAATTTCACCCAGATTCTGCTGCTGCCGCGGACCGACGAGCCGTTGGGCCGCCGCCGCTATTGGCCTATCTTCGAGGCCGCGGCGCGCAACAATCTGCCGGTCGCGGTCCATGTCGGTGGCACCAACGGTCATCCGTCGACCGGCGGCGGCTGGCCGTCCTATTACATGGAAGAGCATCACGCGGTCGCCGAAACCATGCAATCGGTGCTGTCGAGCCTGGTTTTCGAAGGCGTATTCGAGCGGTTTCCGGCACTGCGCGTCGTGATCATGGAGGGCGGGCTCGGCTGGATCCCGTCGTTCAGCGCGCGGATGGACAAGCACTGGCTGCGTCTGCGCAGCGAAGTGCCGCATCTCAAGCGCAGCCCGTCGGAATATGTCCGCGAGCATGTCTGGTTCACCACGCAGCCAATGGAGGAGCCGGGCCGCGCTTCGCAGCTAATCGACCTGTTCGACCGCATCGGCTGGGACCGCCTGCTGTTCTCGACCGATTATCCGCATTGGGATTTCGACGATCCGCGCCACGCCTTCAAGGCGCCGCTCAGCGAGGCGCAGCGCGCCCAGCTGCTTTATGGCAACGCCCAGGCGTTCTACGGGATCGGCTGATGGCGCGTCACGTCGTTGCCACCGTGGACGACATCGCTCCCGGCCAGCGCAAGCTGGTGCAGGTGGAGGGCCGCGACATCGGGATTTTCAATGTCGGCGGCGAGTTCTTCGCCATCGCCAACCGCTGTCCGCATGAAGGCGCGTCGCTGTGCAAGGGCCGTGTGGTCGGCCTCGTGGAATCCAGCGAGCCGGGGTCCTATCAGTTCAGTCGGCCCGGCGAGATGGTCCGCTGCCCCTGGCATGGTTGGGAATTCGATCTCCGCACTGGAAAATCATTCTGTGATCCGCGCCGCACCAAGGTTCGCGCCTTTGATCTGAAAGTGGAAGAAGGCGCAGCGCTGGTCGAGGAGACGCTGCTTCGAGCCGAGACATTTCCGGTTTCGATCGAGCGGCAATATGTGGTGATCGAAGTTTGAAGGCCGCGGTAATGCGGCCGGTAGCAAAGCAATAAAATATGGGGAGAACAGACGTGTTGACGAAATTGAAGCGTACCGCATTGGCGATCGGGCTTACCGGTCTTCTTGCCAGCCTCGCATTCCCGGCGTCAGCACAAGACGGCGGCTGGGACTCCGTCGTCGCCGCCGGCAAGAAAGAGGGCAAGGTCGTTGTCTACAGCATGGCGCTGGGGGCACCATATTATTTGGCGGTTCTGAAATCGTTCGAGGCGAAATACGGCATCAAGGTGGAGAGCCTCGATCTGCGCGCCAGCGAACTCGCCGAGCGGGTCCGGACCGAGCAGGCCGCCGGCCGCTTCCTGGGTGATACCGAGATCATCACCACCACCATGATCGAGGAACAGCGCAAGACCGGCGATTACATCCAGGCCGTCGGCACTATTCCCAATGTCAAGAATTTGCGAGCCCCGTTCAAGGCCACCGAGGTCAGCGTTCCCGCCTATGTGCAACCAATGGGAATCCTGATCAATACGCGCATCGTCAAGCCGGAGGACGAGCCGAAGAGCTGGGAGGACCTCAACGATCCCCGATGGAAGGGTAAGATCCTTTCCGACGACATGCGTCCGCTCGGCAGCGGCAATACCATGTTCGCCATCTTGCAGAAAAAGCTGGGCGCCGCGTTCAACGAAAAGCTGGCGGAACAGAAACCGGTTTTCAGCCGCGACATGCGCAACGACGCGCGGCGAGTGGCGCGCGGCGAATACCCGATCTACGTCCCGCAGATCTTCGCGTTTGCTTCCGATCTGAAGGGACTTCCGGTCAAGGTGGTGATTCCGAAGGAGGGCGCGCCCTACGCCATGATGGAATTCGCCATGCTGAAGAACGCCGCCCATCCCAACGCCGCGCGGCTTCTGATCAACCACTTCCTCGAAGCGGAGTCGCAACTGCTCTACGCCAATGGCTGGATGCTGCCGGTGGTCGAAGGCGTCGCCGACCGCGCCAATGACGATGCCAAGGCGTTCGCCAACGCCAAGCTGATGGGACCGGCCCTGCTGGAGGAGCGTCCGGCGATGATGGAGCTCGCCAAAAAGCTTTACCAGTAATTCCTCGATGACCTCGACCTCGCTCTCGTCGCAACAGATCGAACGCCCGGCGTCTGCGCCGTCGAGCCGGCTGCAAGGCCTGCGCGACGGCAAGCTGCCGCGGCGGCTCGCGGTCGCGGCGCTGGTTCTGCTGCTCGCCTTTCTCTCGCTCTACCCGTTGTCGATGCTGTTGTACGGGAGCCTGCACACCACGCCGCCCGGTATCCCCGGAACCTTCGACCTGTCCGGCTACCGCCAGGTGCTGACCTGGCCGACTGCCGTGCTGTTCGCCAATACGGTCGGCATCTCTCTGCTAAAGACCGTCATCTCGCTGGCGCTGGCCGTGCTGTTCGGCTGGATCATCGCGCGCACCAACACGCCGGCGCGCGGCGCACTGGAAGTGCTGATCACGCTGCCGTTCTTCGTGCCGCCGATACTCACCGCGATGGCGTGGGGCATGCTCGGCAACCCGCAGGTCGGCGTCATCAATCTGGCCTGGCGCTGGATCACCGGCTCGGACAATGCGCTGGTGAACGTCTATTCCTATGGCGGCGTGGTCTGGCACATGCTGCAATATTCGACGCCGTTCCTGTTTCTGTTCGTCGTTGAGGCCTTTCGCTCGATGGATCCCGCGCTCGAAGAAGCCAGCCGGATGTGCGGCGCTTCGCAGTGGCGGACCTTTCGCCGCGTTACCTTCGCGCTGATGCTGCCGGCCATCGTCACCGCGTTCCTGCTCAGCTTTATCCGCGGGTTGGAAAGCTTCGAATCGCCGCTGTTCTTCGGAACGCCGGCGAAAATCGAAGTGATCACCACCGCGATCTACAATTCAATCCATCACCAGTCGATCGCCAATTACCAGTTCGCCACCGCCTTGAGCTTCTCCATCATGGCGCTGATGTTCCTGCTGGTGCTGTGGCAATGGCGGCTGTTGCGCGGCAAGAGTTTCCAGACTGTAACGGGAAAGGGCTATTCGCCGCGGCTGATCGATCTCGGTCCGTGGCGCTGGCTGACTTTTGGGCTGTGCGTGGCGTTCTTCCTGATCAGCGTCGTGCTGCCGATCGGCCAGCTGATCCTGGGATCGTTCTTCCAGTTTTTCGGCTTCTACCAGTGGGACATGCTGACCCTGGAGCATTATCGCTCCGTGCTGGGCAATAGCGAAGTCTGGCGGGCGTTCCGCAATACCTTCCTGCTCGGCCTGGTCGGTGCATCGAGCACGATGCTGCTCGGCGCTATCGTCGCCTATATCTCGACGCGGACGCGATGGGCAGGCCGCCAGGTGCTCGACGTGCTGGCGTGGCTGCCTTGGATGATGCCCGGCATGGTGCTGGCGGTGGGATTCCTGTGGGGGTTTGCCTTTCTGCCCTCGGCAATCTCGATCTACGGAACCATCTGGGCGCTGCTGATTGCCTATGTCGCGCTGGGCACGCCGATCGCGGTGCGGGTGATGTCGGCGGCCTACCGCCAGCTGTCGTTCGATCTCGAGGAATGCTCGCGGGTTCATGGCGCGACCTGGTGGCAGACCTTGTGGCGGATCATGATTGCGCTGGCCTGGCCGTCCTTTGCCGTCGGATGGGTGCTGACCTTTTTCGGCATCATGCGCGAACTGAGCGCCTCGGTATTACTCTATTCGGTCGGCTCCGAAGTACTTTCCGTGGTGCTGCTGCGGATGTGGGAAAACGGACAGGCCGAAACGGTCAGCGTCATCGGCTTGATGATGATGCTCCTGGTATTCGTCTTCCGCTGGGTTCAGCTCCGACTGATCAAGCGCTACATCAGTACCCTCTAGACTGGATTTGCCGTGTCAGAACTCGTCCTCGAAAATGTCTCGCGTGCCTTCGGCGGTTTCGTCGCGGTCGATGGCATCGATCTAAGGGTCGACGCCGGCGAGTTCGTCACCTTGCTCGGGCCGTCGGGCTGCGGCAAGACCACGACGCTGCGCATGGTGGCTGGGCTCGAGGAGACCACCGGTGGGCGGATATCGATCGGCGCGCGCGTGGTCAATGATCCCGCAAAGAGCATTCATCTGCCGCCGGATCGCCGGCGGCTCGGCATGGTGTTTCAATCCTATGCGATCTGGCCGCACATGCGGGTGTTCGACAATGTGGCATATCCCCTGCGCGTGCGCCGCAGGCCGGAAAGCGAAATCCGTCAGCGCGTCGAAAAAGCGCTGACGCTGGTCGAGATGGACCATTTTTCTGACCGTCCGGCGCCGGCGCTGTCGGGCGGGCAGCAGCAGCGGGTGGCGATCGCGCGTGCGCTGGTGTTCGAGCCCGAAGTGCTGCTGCTCGATGAGCCGCTCAGTAACCTCGATGCGCGGTTGCGGGCGCAAATGGGCGACGAATTCCGCTCGCTGCAAAAGCGCCTCGGCATCACAACGCTCTATGTGACGCACGATCAGGACGAAGCCATGGCGCTGTCGGATCGCGTGGTGCTGATGCGGTCCGGCAAGATTCTCCAGGCAGGCCCGCCGCAGGACATCTATCAGCGTCCGAATTCGGAAGCCGTGGCGACATTCTTTGGTGCGCCGAATCTGCTCGACGCCACCGTGACGACGGTGGAGGCGGCTGCGAATTCGTTCAAGCTCGGGGTGCGGGGCGAGAGCTGGCAGGGTGTCGCCTATGGCGATCAGCGCTTTGCGGCCGGCGACCGGGTCCGCATTCTGGTCAGACCGGAGGATATAACGGCGGGTGTGGTGCCGGACGAAGTCGACGCCGAGTGGCGCGGCGAGGTGCTGAATTCCGTGTTTCGCGGCGCGCGGCGTACCCTGCTTGTGCGCACGCAGGCCGGGGAGCTCCGGATTGAGGTTCCGGCGCTGACGTGTCCCAAGGTCGGGGAAACCATCAAAATCGCTGCCGCCAAATCCGCGCTTTGGGCCTTGGCATCTCCCTGAAATCGAGATTTGAAATCAGGAGGCTTAACGATGACGCACAGTGTGCGATCGCCGCGAAACGCGCCTCCGTCGCTCCTTCGAGATCTGTTTGCGATAAACCGTCAACATCTGTAGCTTGACGGTGATTTTCCCAGACTGACCTTGTTACCAAACTAAAGGTAGTACGTGAGCGTCGATTTCAAGAAACTCAGCAGTTTCGTCAAGATCGTCGACACGGGCAGCATGTCGCGTGCCGCCAACACTCTTCGGATCGCCCAACCGGCGTTGAGCCAGCAGGTCGCCGCGCTCGAGGCGCATTTCAAGCAAAAGCTGCTTCTGCGTAGCAATCACGGGGTCGCCCCGACGGAAGCCGGTTTTACCCTTTACCGCCACGCCCAGGCGATGCTCAAGCAACTGGAACAGTCCCAGCGCGACGTGACCAAGGCGACCACTTCCCTGCAGGGGCATGTCTCGATAGGCCTTGCCACCTTCAGCGGCGCCGCCAATTTTGCGGGGCCTTTACTGCTTGCACTTGCGGACAAGCATCCGGACATTGTGCTCAACATCAGTGACAGTTTTGGCCATGTCCTGAGCGAGTTGGTCATCTCCGGCCGGCTCGACATGGCGCTGATCTACAGCTTTGGAGCGATCAAGGGCACGCGCCTGCAGCCATTGTTCCGGGAGGAATTCTTCCTCGTCGCTCCGCGCTCGCTGAAATTGCCCGGACGGCCGAATGATCCCGTCGAGCTTGCCGCGTTGCAGGGCGTCAAGATGTTGCTGCCAAGCAGTTACCATTTCCTGCGCAAGCTGATCGAAGCTTCTTTTGCCCACGTCCGCATTGCACCGCGCGTGGCAGCCGAGATCGAGTCCCTGACGACGATGCGCGTTGCCTTGAATGCAGGGCTTGGCCCGACCATCCTGCCAAGTTCGGCCGCGGAACAGTTCCGGGGGTGCGAGAACCTGGTGACGCGCCGCCTCATCCGACCCGTCATCTCCGCAACGATCTCGCTTTGCCAATCCGATCATCTGCCGCTTTCCGAGGCGGCTCTGGTTGTTCGCGAGATCGTCCTGAAAATGGCGGTGGATTTCGCAGCTGCGGAGGGCATGCCGCCTGCGAACGGTCCGGCCGGCCGAAAGCGCAGCTCACGTCGCGATCCGCCATAAGCATTTGTTATGACGGTAGAATGAGATCGAAGAAGCCGGCTGTCGATTGATCGTTCTAAGCTTCGTTCCGTCGCTGACGGGGATGATTGGACCAAAAGGCTTAAGCTAGGCCGACACCCTGATCTTATGTCTGTCGGTTTGAGGAGGGGTGTCATGTCCAGTCGTTTCGCTTCCGCTGTGAGCGTCGCAGTTGCATCGTTCGCGCTGTCCTGCTCCGTTGTCTTTCCTGCGATGGCACAATCCGATGTCGTGCGTATCGGCATCGTCAGTCCCAATACGGGAGCGGCCGCGCGCTACGGCGCTTTCGCTTGGCGGGGAGCACAACTGGCCCGCGATGAAATCAATGCTGCGGGTGGTATCAACGGCAAGAAAATCGTGCTGTTCCAGGGCGACAGTCAGTGCATTCCGACCGAAGGCGTGTCCTCGGTGCAGCGCATGATCGCGCAGGACAAGGTTCGCGTTGTTATCGGTGATGTCTGCAGCTCGGTCACGATCGCCATGCAGCCCGTAGTGGAGAATGCCGGTGTCCTGCTCGTCAACGCGGCCTCGTCCAATCCCGACATCACCTATAAGGCTGGTGTCGGCGGCTTCAAATGGTCATTCCGCAACTATCCGACTGACGAGAACCGCGCTTCGGTTGTGCTCAAATATGCGACCGAGCAAAAGAAGATCAAGAAGTTCGCCGTACTCTCCGTCGACAGCGACTATGGCCGTGGCGCGATCGTGCTGACCAAGAAATATCTCGGCGAATTCGGCGCCGAGATTGTCAGCGAGGATTATTACAAGGACAAGGAAGCGGATTTCCGCCCGGTTCTGGCCAATATCCGCCGCTCGGGTGCTGGCGCCATCATCATGTACGGACTTGCCGATACGACGCCCATCATCGCCCGTCAGATGGTTGAGGCCGGACTTGCCGGCAAGGTCATCTTGATCGGCAGTGCCGAATTCAACAATCCCGAAGCGATCAAGATCGCTCCGACAGCGCTGAACGGCGCAGTCGAGGCCGCGGCCTATGTGCCTGAATGGGATACGCCGAAGAATCACGAATTCGTCGCCACTTACCGCAAGGCCTATGCCGGTGAGACTCCCAACGTCCACGCCTATGCCTATTGGGAAACGATGCGGCTGGTAGCCGCCGCGGCCAAGGAAGCCAAGAGCGACAACCAGGACGATATTCGCAAGACGCTTTCGACGATGTCCTATGAGGGCGTCATGGGCAAGGTGACCTTCGACGATCACAATCAGGCCAATCTGCCGATGATCCTGTTTGAGATCATCGACGGAAAGCCCGTGATCAAGGGTACGTTCAATACCCAGATCAAATATTCGACCCGCTGAGCAGATCACCGCCGTAACGGCAGGAGATATGGATCATGACAGAGTTGCTGATCGAGCAGATCATCAACGGCATCGTCGCAGGCTCTGTCTACGCTTTGGTCGCCGCCGGCATGACGATGATCTTCGGCGTGCTGCGGGCGATCAACTTCGCTCACGGCGAATACTATATGCTGGGCACCTTCTCAGCCTGGTACGTCATCACAAAATTGAACATTTCCTATCCGGTGGCGATCTTCCTGGCGGTGATCATTACCATGGGCATCGCGGTGGTAATCGGCCGGCTGGTGATGCAGAGACTCGTCACGGCGCCATTCCAGTCCGGGGTGCTCGCCACGCTCGGCCTGTCGCTGATCCTGCAGAATCTGATCATCATCACCTTCGGAGGCACCTACAAGATATTCCCTGGCGGTTGGCTCGAGCCGGTCTTCTTCGGCGAGATCAGCCTCGCTTGGCAGCGCATCATCATCGTCCTGGTGACGATCGGGGTGTTCATCGCCCTCGAGTTTCTGGTTAGGCGCACCCGCATGGGCAAGGCGATGCGGGCGGTCTCCCAGAACACCGCGTGCTGTCTGGTTAACGGTATCGACATTGAGCGGGTGGTGCTGGGTACCTTTGTGCTCGGCGGCGGGTTGGCGGCTTTGTCCGGTGTGCTGACAGGGCCGATCAACGTCACGGTTTATGGCGGCATGGGTGAGGCCATCACTCTCAAGACCTTTGCGGTGATCGTCATGGGCGGCATGGGTAACGTAAGGGGCACGCTGATTGCCGGCTGGATTCTCGGCATCGCCGAAAGCTTTGTAGCGGGCTTTATCGGGCTGCAATATCGCGATGCGGTTGGGTTCGTCATTTTGATTGGAATGCTGATGGTCCGTCCGACCGGATTCTTCAGCGTCCAGTCCAGGTTCTAGGGGGGCGGACGATGACGGCCAACTCGACATCCCTGCAGGCTCCCGGCGCACGCGTCGCCTCCCGGACAACCTCGCGGTTGATGGGTCTGGCGATCCTCATTGCGCTCCTCGGCGCACCCTTCGTGCTCGACAGTTACTATCTGCACGCCGTCATCATCTCGATGATCTTCCTGCTACCCGCGCATGGGTTGAACCTGATCGTCGGCTACATGGGCATGCTCTCGCTGGCTCAGGGAGCGTTCTTCGGCATCGGCTCCTATGTTTCGGCCCTGGCGGCGATGCACTTCGGCACGCCGTTCTACGTCAATTTCATCCTGGCCGGGATGGTGACCGGGCTGATTGCGTTGCCGCTTGGCATTCCGGCGCTGAGGCTTCGGACCTATTCCTTCGTGATGTGCACGCTTGGCCTCGTCGTCATCGGGGAGGCCGTGGCCAAGAACTGGGTGAGCCTGACGCGCGGCGATATGGGCCTGTCTGGCGTGCCGCAGCCGGTTCTGGGTTTCGGCGCGGATCCTCTCACCGTCACAACGATCACTGGATATTATTATCTCTATCTGGCGGTTGCCGTGCTGATGACCGGGCTGTTTTACGCCCTGGTTACCTCGCCGGCCGGCCGCAGCATGATCGCGATCCGCGACAACGAGATCCAGGCCGAGGCGCTCGGCATTCCGACCTGGAACTACAAGCTCGTCGTCTTCACCATTAGCGCGGCCTTTGCCGGCTTCGGTGGCAGTCTCTACGCCCATTATCTCACGACGGTCAGCCCACTGACCTTTCAGATGTTCTACTCGACCACGATCCTCATTATCGTGCTCGGCGGCGGAGCGGGTTCGATCCGAGGCGTCGTGGTTGGTAGCATTGTCTTCGTCGCCGTCTCCGAGGCGCTGCGCATCTCCCCCGAATACCGCATGGTGATGTACGGCCTCGTACTGCTGTTGCTGGTATTCTGGCTGCCCAGTGGCCTGACGCCGCTCATCGACCGCGGGCTCGCGATGCTGTCGGGATCGCGCAAATGACCTCGCTGTTTCCCGCCCTTGGCAAACCGCTTCTCACCGTTCGTGGCCTTCGCAAGAGCTATGGCGCGGTGCAGGCGGTGCGTGGCATCGACCTCGAAGTCCGGGAGCGCGAACTCTGCTGCCTCATGGGCCCCAACGGCTCCGGCAAGTCGACTTTCTTCGACTGCGTCACCGGCCTGCAGCGGGCCGACGCGGGCACGGTCCATCTCGACGGGGTCGACATCACCGGCTGGCCGATGCACCGCATTGCGCATGAAGGCAAGATGCTGCGCAGCTTCCAGAAGACGGTGGTCTTCACGACGATGACGCCGGAAGAGAACTTGATCGCGGCCGGGCAGATGTTCGATTTCCCGAGCCTGCTCTCGACCTTCTCGCCCGGTCCGGCCTCGCGCCGTCGAGTCGCACGGCTTCGGGAGCGCGCCAACCATCTGATCGAGATGGTCGGCCTGTCGCATGTACGTGACCAGGATGCCGGAAAGCTTTCGTTCGGCCAGCAGAAGCTGCTGCAATTTGCCTCCAGTCTGATGCCGGAGCCAAGGCTGATCCTGCTGGACGAGCCGCTCGCAGGCGTCAATCCAATGCTGATCGAGCGCATCGTCGAGAGCATCCGCAATGTGAATCGGGAACTCGGCGTCACCTTCATCGTCATCGAGCACAACATCGACGCGATGATGAGCCTTTGCCAGCGCGTGGTCGTGCTGGATCAGGGCGCGCTGCTCGACCAGGGCGAACCAGAGGCGATCATGCGCAGCCAGAAGGTCGTGGAGGCTTATCTTGGCGGTTGATCCCAATCTTTCGATCGAGGGACTGCGCGCCGGCTATGGTGCGCTCGACATCCTCAACGGCGTCGATCTCACCGTGCACCCCGGCGACTTCATCGCGCTGATGGGGCCGAACGGAGCCGGCAAGTCGACCTTGCTCATGACCATCTTCGGCATGACCACCTTCAAGCAAGGCATGATCCGCTGGCGTGGCAAGAACATCGGCGGCGCCAAGCCGCAGTCGATCCTTTCCCAGGGCATCGGTATCGTGCCACAGGGCCGCTGCAATTTTCCGCTGATGAGCGTCGACGAAAATCTGGAGATGGCCGGCTATATTGTCCGCGACCGCGAGGTGAAGGCGGAACTGGATTATGTCTTCGAACTGTTTCCCATCCTCAAGGCGAGGCGCTATCAGCTCGCCGGCAACCTTTCGGGCGGCGAGCAGCAATTGCTTGAAACCGCCATGGCGGTGCTGCGCAAGCCGGAGATCGTGCTGATCGATGAGCCATCCGTTGGGCTGTCACCGCAAGCGATCACGATCGTGTTCAACGAGCTGAAGCGCCTGCATGCCGATGGCCGCGCCATACTCCTCGTCGAGCAGAACACACGCAAGGCGATGGAGGTCGCCGAACGCGCCGTCGTGCTGCGCCTCGGCAAAGTCATCTGGGACGGACGCACCAGCGAAATTACCCACGCCGAACTTGGACAGCTTTTCATGACGGGGCAGATCGGAAACGAAGTTGAGGCAGCTACGAGGGCCCCGATTGCCTAAAAAGTAACGCGCAGCTCCTTCGAGGAGCCAACACATCCACGATGCAGTGCGACACCGCGCAGCCGCAGGCCGGATGCGCGATTGGAACTTTATTGGCCTGACGAAGCAAGAACGGATACCATTATGGCTAGGTTAGCATTTGACACCGGCGGCACCTTCACCGATTTCGCGCTCATCGACGATGTAGGCATCCTGCATTTGCACAAGGTGCTGAGCACGCCGGCAAACCCGGCGGCTGCCGTTGTTCAGGGGGTCGGCGAACTCCTGGTGCGACCGGGCGTGCAGTCCTCCAAGGACAATCTGCAGATCCTGGGTGCTACCACGGTGGTGACCAATGCGGTGCTGGAGCGCAAGGGTGTGGAGACGGCCTTCCTCACCACGGACGGCTTCCAGGACCTGCTCAGGATTCGCACCGAAGGTCGTTACGACCTCTATGATCTGAAGATCGCATATCCCGCGCCGCTGGTGCCGCGCGATTGCTGCTTTGGCATCGTAGAGCGCATGGCGGCGGATGGGCGCGCCATCACGCCGCTCGACGAGAGCAGCGTTGGCCTCATCGTCGCGGAATTGAGGGCGCGGGGCGTCACCTCGGTCGCCGTCTGCCTGCTGCATTCCTATAAATTCCCGGAACATGAGCGGAAGGTCGGGGCTTTGCTGGCCGCTGCCGGACCGGAGCTTTCGGTCTCGCTGTCCTCCGATGTCTGCCCGGAGATCCGTGAATATGACCGTGCCTCGACGACGGTGGTCAATGCATACACACGGCCGTTGATGACGCAGCATGTCGAACGGCTTGAAACCGATCTGCGCAAGGACGGGATCGTCTCCCGTATGCTTTGGATGACGTCCAGCGGCGGGGTTGTGCCGAGCGCTACCGCATCGCGCACGCCGGTGCGGCTCATCGAGTCGGGACCTGCCGCCGGGGCGGTCGCGGCGGCGGAATATGCACGCCAGGTCGATGAGGCGAGCGTCATGTCCTTTGACATGGGCGGCACCACGGCCAAGCTCTGCCTGGTGCCGAATGGCGAGCCGATGATCGGCGGTGAACTCGAGATCGCCCGTCACGAACGGTTCCACCGCGGCAGCGGGTTCCCGCTCAAGATCCAGTCGATCCAGATGATCGAGATCGGCGCCGGCGGCGGCTCCATCGCGTCCCGTAACCGCCTCGGCTTGCTTCAGGTCGGACCGCACAGCGCGGGCGCTGTTCCCGGCCCGGCCTGCTACGGAAGCGGCGGTACCAAGCCGACTGTCACCGATGCCGATGTGCTGCTCGGCTATATCGGCGCCGACTCTTTTCTCGGTGGCGAATTCAAGCTCGACGCAGGCAAGGCTCGCGCCGCGATTGCCGAACTGGCGGAGTCTCTCGGCGTGACGTCCGAACGATGCGCTTGGGGCATCCACGATCTCGTCAACGGCACCATGGCGGAAGCGGCGACCATGCACGCGGCAGACTATGGCGTCGATCCCAGTACCCTGCCGGTCATTGCGTTCGGCGGAGCAGGCCCGGTTCATGCCTATGGCGTGGCCTGCAAGCTCAATGCGAAGAAGGTCGTCTGCCCGGCTGGCGCGGGCGTAACCTCTGCCGTGGGTTTGCTGATTGCGCCGGTCGCGGTGGACGTCTCCGCAAGCCTGCCGATGCGGCTCGACCGTTGGGACGCCGCCGCGGTGCGCGATGTCTTCGCAAGGCTCGAAAAGGACGGCCGCGATGTCGTGCTGCAGGCAGAGGTGGATGCCGACGGCATTTCCTATGCGCGTACGGCTGATCTGCGCTATGTCGGCCAGGGTCATGAAATCAGCGTGACGCTGCCGCCGCTCGACTTCGGCGCGGATGCCTTCGTCGATGAGCTGTTCGCCCGGTTTGAGGCGAACTATGTCGCGCTGTTCGGCCGCACCGTCGCGAACTCGCCGGTCGAGGCCATCACCTG
This sequence comes from Bradyrhizobium sp. SRL28, assembly GCF_018596315.1. Taxonomy (GTDB): domain Bacteria; phylum Pseudomonadota; class Alphaproteobacteria; order Rhizobiales; family Xanthobacteraceae; genus Bradyrhizobium. The sequence goes on from NZ_JAHEAG010000002.1 coordinate 397,494, forward strand.
GCGGTTGCGCGCCAGCGGGCCCAAGGGCGCGCCTGCGAAAACCGCGACCAAGACCGCCAGAGGCTCGGAGCCGGAAGCACTGAAGACTCATCGGCCGGTCTATTTCGACGAGACACAGCGCTTCGTCTCCACCCCGGTCTACGATTACTACGCGCTGCCGCAGGGCGTCGAAATCAAGGGGCCGGCCATCGTCGAGCAGGTGGAATCGACCATCGTCGTCGGCCCGCGCGGAACGGCCCATGTCGATGCCCGCGGCAATCTCATCATGCACATCAAGTGAGGAGCAGGATCATGGCTCGCCAACAGATCGATTTCAACGATCCCATCACCCTGCAGGTTCTTTGGAACCGGCTGATCTTTATCGCCGACCAGGCCGACCGGGCGCTGGGACGCACCGCCTTCTCGCCCGTCGTGCGCGAGAACCACGACTACGTCACCGTGCTGATGGACGCCAAAGGCCGGGCGCTGGCGCAATGCACCTGGGCGATCCCGGTCTTCATCACCTCGCTGCCGATGGCTGCCCAGCATTATTTCCTGCCGGCTTTTCCGCCGGAAACGCTGGAGCCGGGCGACGTGCTTCTGACCAATGATCCGCTGATCGGCACCGGCCATTTGCCCGACATGGTGATGATCACGCCGATCTTCCACAAGGGAAAGCTGATCGGTTATTCAGGCAGCATCGCCCATATGCCCGACATCGGCGGCCGGCCATATTCGCCTGATTCCACCGACATCTTCGAGGAGGGCGTGCGCCTTCCAATCCTGAAGCTCTACAAGGCTGGCAAGCCGACGCAGGAGGTGTTCGACATCATCGGTGCCAGCGTGCGCCTGCCGCGCGAGGTGCTGGGCGACATCGAAAGCATGGTTTCGGCCAATGACGTGATGGCCCGCGAACTGGTGCGCTTTCTGGAAGAATACGGGCTCGACGACGTCGAGGATCTGGGTACCGCCATCCACAGCCGATCGGAAGCCCATATGCGTCAGGCGATCTCGCGCTGGCCCACCGGCGAATACAGCTCCGAGGTCACGCTCGACGGCTATGACAGCGAGGTCACGCTGAAATGCAACGTCAAGGTCGAGCCCGGAGCGATCCATGTCGATTATGCCGGCACCTCCGCGCAGGTGCTCCATGCCATCAATGTGCGGAAGCATTACCGTTATGCCCACACGGTCTACGCTCTGAAATGTCTGCTCGATCCCGAGACGCCGAACAATGAAGGCTGCATGCTGCCGATTACCGACGAGGCGCCGGATGGCTCAATCCTCAACCCGCGCAACACGGCCGCCGGTAATCTGCGCAATCTCATTGGCCATGTCATCCCGAGCCTGATTTTCCGCGCGCTCGAAGGCGTCGTGCCGGACAAGGTTCAGGGCGACAGCGGCGGCGCGCCGATCTGGGGCGTCAACTGCCAGGGCCAGAACGAGCTGGGCGAGCAATACGGCGCAACGCAGAACCTGCATGGCGGGCAGGGCGGACGCTCCACGGCCGACGGCGTCGACACGCTGAGTTTCCCGTCCAATTGCCGCATCACGCCGACGGAAATGTACGAACTCTCCGTCCCCGCGCTGCTCGAATGCAAGGAGCTGATTCCCGACTCCGGCGGGCCCGGGCAGTTCCGGGGCGGGCTCGGACAGCGCCTGGTTTTCCGCAACATTTCATCAGGGCAGATGAACATCTATCTCGCCAGCGAGCATGTAAAGAACCCCTGCTTCGGCGTCGTCGGCGGCAAGGATGGCCGGGCCGGCCATGTACTCAAGAACGGCGAGCCTGTCTTCGCCAAGGGCCACATCCCACTCGAGCCCGGCGCGAAGCTGACCGTGGAGTTGCCCGGCGGCGGCGGCTGGGGCGACCCCGCCAACCGCTCGCGCGAATTGATCACCGAAGATCTCCGCCTCGGTCTGGTGACCAGCGAATGCGCGAAAGCCGATTACGGCTACACGGCCAAATGATGCTGCCGAGCTTGACGAGGAGACGATCATGGCAAGACTGAACGGGCGCGTCGCGATCGTGACCGGCGCCGGAACCGGCATCGGACGCGAGATCGCGCGCCAGTTGGCGGGGGAGGGCGCCTCTGTGGTCCTTGTCGGCCGCAGGCTCGCGCTCCTGCAGGACGCGGCTGATGCGATCACCGCCGCTGGCGGTCGCGCTTTTGCCCGCGCCGCCGATATCACGCAGGCTGAAGCTGTCGAAGCCCTGATCGGCTGGGTGCGTGCGGAGCTCGGTACCGTCGACATCCTCGTCAACAATGCCGGCAGTGCGGTAGGGCCACGCAACCTCGCCTTCATCACGCCGCAGGACTGGCAAGCAACGGTCGATGCCAATCTGACTGCCGTCTATCTGCTGTCGCGCGCGGTGCTGCAGCCAATGATCGACAAGGGCGGCGGCACCATCGTCACCGTCTCATCGGGCGCGGCGCTGCGGCCGAATATGCTGGGCGGTGCGGCCTATGGCGCGGCCAAGGCCGGCGTACGCAACCTGATGGGCTATCTGCACGCAACCTTCCGCAACCAGATGATCCGCGCCACGACGATCACGCCTGGCGAGGTCAACACACCGATTCTCGACGACCGTCCGCGTCCGCCGACACCGGAAGAACGCGCCGCCCTGATGCAACCCGAGGACGTGGCGCAGGCCGTGCTTCTGGCCTGCACGCTGCCGGCCCGCACGGTGATCGAGGAACTGGTGATCGTCCCGACGAGAATGCGTGACCAGTCCGCCGATATCGAACTGGCCCGCTGGTTCGGCGCGCCTGAGGGCGCTGGTCCGACCAAGTCCTGATAACCCGAAGAAGAAACAGCAACCGGAGAGAAACGATGATCGGAGCAAAACTGCGTCAGCGCCTTGCGGCGGGCGAGCATCTTCTGATGATAAATCCCAACCATGTCTCCTCGGGATTGGCGGGGCGCCTCACCGAGTTGAAGGCGGATGCGATCTTCATCGATTGCGAGCACGGCACGGCAAGCTTCGATGAGGCGCGCGAGATGGCGCGGGCGGCGCGCTCCGGCGGTGGCGGGGCGATCCTGCGTCCGGATTCGCATCAACGCTCGCTTCTGACCCGGTATCTCAACGCCGGTGTCGACGGGTTGATGGTGCCACTCGTCAACACGGCTGAACAGGCCCGTGCCGTGGTCGCTACCGTACGGCACGCATGTCCCGCCGATTTCGAGAAGAAGCTACTGATTTGCATGGTCGAGACGGTCGAGGCCGTCGGCAATCTCGACGAGATTCTTGCAGTCGAAGGCATCGACGTCTTCTTCGTTGGACCGGGCGATCTCTCGCAGTCGATGGGCTTTCTGCCCTCCGTGCCGCGCGGTCAGCCGCGTCCGCGTGAGGTGCTCGACCTCGTCGAGTCGACGCTGGCGCGCATCCGCGCTGCCGGCAAGATTGCCGGCACCCTGGTGATCGAGGAGGATATCGAGCATTGGTCGCGTTGCGGGGCCCAGCTCCTTTACTGCCATATCGACCCGTTCCTGCGCGACAAGATCGAGGCGATGCATGAACTCGCCGGTCGCAAGAGCGAACGTCATCCGACCCGGAGCTTGCTGTCATGATGGCGCTCTCCGAACGCGTGCAGCGCATCAAGGTCTCCCCGACGACGGCAGCGGCCCAGCGCGTCCGCGACTTGAAGGCCCAGGGGCGTGCCATCCTCGATTTGACGATAGGCGAACCTGATTTCGACACACCGGCCCACATTAAACAGGCTGCGGTCGACGCGATCGCGCGCGGGGAAACCAAGTACACGCCTGCCAATGGCATCGCTCCGCTGCGCGAGGCAATCGCAGCCAAGATGACGCAGCGCACCGGTGTGTCCTACACCCCGGACAGGATCACGGTCGGTGGCGGCGGCAAGCAGGTAATCTTTCTGGCGTTGATGGCAACGCTTGATCCGGGCAGCGAGGTCATCATCCCCGCACCCTATTGGGTGTCCTATCCCGACATGGTGCTTGCCAATGACGGTACTCCGGTCATCGTCACTTGCCAGCAGCAACAATCCTTCAAGCTCACTCCCGCCCAACTCGAGGCCGCGATTACACCAAGGACCCGCTGGCTGGTGTTGAACACGCCCGGAAACCCGACCGGTATCGCCTACGACGCTGCCGAGCTGAGGGCGCTTGCCGAAGTGCTGCGCCGTCGTCCCCATGTCGGCGTGTTGACCGACGAGATCTATGATGAGGTCTGGTTCAAGCGGGAGGCTGCGCCGAGCCTGGTGCAGGCCGTGCCCGATCTTGCCGACCGGGCCTTCATCGTCAATGGCGTCTCGAAAACCTATGCCATGACGGGTTGGCGCATCGGTTACGGGGCCGGATCGAAGTCCATTATCGACGCCATCAACATGCTGCAGTCTCAGAGCTCTTCCTGTCCCGCAGCGGTGAGTCAATTTGCTGCGCTCGCCGCGATCTCCGGGCCGCAGGATTTCATTGCGGCGAGCGTCGCGGTCTATGCTCGCCGCAGAGATCTCGCGCTCGGGATGCTGAATGCGATCCCGGGCCTCAACTGCTTGAAGCCGGACGGAGGGTTCTATCTTTTCCCGAATTGCTCTTCTTTTGTCGGACGCAAGACGCCGGAGGGGGCAGTCCTGGAAGATGATCGCGCCTTCGTCTTGCACTTGCTGGACGCCGGTGGCGTCGCGGCCGTCCACGGCTCAGCTTATGGCCTACCGGGATATTTTCGTATCTCGATCTCGACTGACGACACGGTCATCGAGCGCGGCTGCGCTTCCATTGCGGCAGTCTGCCGGAATCTTGTTTGATGGATTGAGACGTTGCTGGTTGGATCTAGCTCAAACTTCCTTATGATGGAGTGCGGCGAGAGTTTACGTCTTTCAAGTGGTTAGAGGGCAGCGTGCGTTCCACGTGTTAACCGGGGCAGCCCTGAATCGAGCAAACGCACTTCTCGTTCTTGATACGGCGTAAGTTCAACCATGCCCGTTCGGCGCGCATCGATGGATGCTGCAGTGCTGCGAATTGGAATCGTCTCGGACACCCACGGGCTCCTGCGGCCCGAGGCTGAGGAAGGGCTTGCGGGGGTGGCGCATATCATCCACGCTGGCGATATTGGTCGTGCGGATGTTCTTGTCAGACTCCGTCGGATTGCGCCTGTCACTGCGATCAGAGGGAACATCGATACCGCCGACTGGGCGAAACATTATCCTGACACTCAGGCGGTACAGCTCGGAGAGCGATCGTTCTATGTCTTGCACGACCTTCAGGAACTGCGGATTGATCCAGCAGTTTGCGGAATTGACGTGGTCGTTTCCGGCCACTCGCATCGACCGCGGATCCAAACGATTGATGATGTGCTGTATCTGAATCCTGGAAGTGCAGGGCCACGTCGTTTCAAGCTGCCCGTCACACTGGCTACTTTGGAGATAACCTCAAGCGGCCTTCGACCGGTCATTCATGACCTCAGTCGCACCGAGTGAAGTCTCCGATGAAATGCGCACTCGACCGCTGCATCATAGCCGAACTGCCGCACCCTTGCACCACCGGCAGTTCGTCGGCATTGGGGTCGCCCGGTGAGTCGCGCAGGCCAGTTCGACTAGCGTCACGATCCGCCGACCGGCACCGTCAAGCTGGCAAACCCCGAACAATTCGCTCAAGCGATCGCGTGGACTTACAAGCGCAACGACGGGGCTACCGATCCCCCCAAATTGCAGGTTTCGCCGACCATGTGAAATCGATGGCCGAACGCAGCTATAAACTTTTGGATGCACTGCACCGGATTCCCGGGCACGATGAGCTTGGCGAGCTGAAAGCAGAATACCTGGCGAAGTGTGTTGCGACTGTTCGCCGCCTCTGTGCAGATCTGGGGCGCGCCAAGGTCGGCGATACCTCCATCGGCCGACTCTTGTCCGCCGCCCCCATCGGCAAGGACGGTGTGTGGCCATGCGAGCCAGTCCGAGATGTCATGGAGGATGTCTAATCCGAAGAGATGATCCATGGCGCTCATACCGGCGTGTATAATTCACGCGGTGTTCATTGGCGCGGCGAAGGCGGCGATCAGGAGCGCGATTTGGCAGAGAAGTATCGCAAATGGGGCGAGACGCTCCAGGTTTCGCATCCCTTTGTATCCTCAAAGCTCCTGATGGGGCTGGCTGCGACCTACGATCACGAAGCAAGCCGTGAGGACATGGCTGCTGGGATTAGGCGTCGCATGCGCCAATGACTTAGAGGGTTTCCGTGGATCGACGCAGGTGGAAAAAAGAGAGATAGGCGACGATCCCAACTGGGGTGCTACTTTGCATGGGGTTGTTTTCAATATTTTAGTTGGATCAGACGGGCAAGGCTATCAAAAGCATCATGTTGCATTGAACCGGCGTTGCGGGTAAGCAATTGAGATGGAATGGAAATTCTCCGTCGCCCCGATGATGGATTGGAGCGAGAGTTCAAGTTTTCCAATTGGTTAGAAGGCGCCGTGTGCACGATGTGTGCACCGAGAGATCAAATAAAATCCACAGACAACTAGCGTGAGCAGGCTGAACTGAACGCGTTGCGGTGGCCGCTACTGAGCGTAAAATTCTGAAATCAAACATGCGGCTCCTCCCTGTACCGATCAGTTTAATCTGATTGGTTGGATGAGTGGTGGACTTGGAACCACAAGGGCCGTCAACGCCCGGTCGCTCTTTCGGCACCGTATCTTTACTGGGGATGACAGGCCGCTCGTTTTGGATTTTCACAACCGTTCGTAGGCCTAGAACAGCTGCGCGTTCTTCTGGTGCTTGCTGCGCAACGGGGCGAGCGGTTTAGTAGCGACGCCCGCCACGGGCGTCGTCCAACAGGAACTCGGTCACCCCAAGAGCATTGGCATAGGGTTACAATTTAACGGTCGCGGTTGAAGATCTTAGAAGGTGGCTTGCGGTGTGGAACATTCTGAAAAGCGCCGTCGAGGGATACATCGCGCACGGCGCCTTGAGTCGGGGTGCCGCTATAGCCTTCTACGTCGTGACATCGCTCGCGCCCGTCCTTCTCATCGTCGTCGCCGTTGCCGGCATTGTATTTGGTCAGGATGCCGTGCGCGGTGGCCTGGTGCAGCAGCTGAGTGCCTTGTTCGGCCAACAGGGCGGCGAACTCATCGAGACTATGCTTGCGCGTTCGAGCGATAAGACATCGGGCGCGACGGCGTCGATGCTCGGAGCGATAATGGTTTTGGTCACTGCGTCGGGCGTGTTCAGCGAAATGCAGGCCGGTTTAAACCAAGCCTGGCAGGTCAAAACTCCAGACCAGCCTGTCCTTTTGATGTTGCGGGCCCGTGCAGCCAGTCTCGGGCTGGTTGCCGCGCTCGGCTTTTTGCTCATGGTTTCGTTGGCTGCGAGCGCAGCGCTTTCGGCGCTCGGCACCTATCTAGGGGGCCGAACATCGTTCGCGCCGCTGCTTCTCGCGGCACTCAATACGCTCATATCCTTGGGGCTCTTCACACTCCTCTTCGCTGCGATTTACAAGGTCCTGCCGGACACGCCAATCAGCTGGCGCGAGGTAGGGGTCGGCGCTCTCATCACCGCGGTCTTGTTTACGATCGGTAAATCCCTCATTGGCTGGTATCTCGGAACGACGGCCGCTAGTTCGGGATATGGGGCAGCCGGCGCGCTTATCCTCATTCTGCTCTGGGCGTATTACTGCGCGCAGATCTTCCTATTCGGCGCCGAGCTTACGCGAGCTGTCGCGGGCCGTTCGGCAGAGCCGGCACCTACGGCTGACGCTCGCAAATCAGGTGCGCTCGCATGACGCTCCGGAGGTATGCAAACCGCCGGCGCGGCGGAGGCCACAAGCAGACACTTGCTTTAAGTCTTCATGACCTTAGGGCACGATTCAACCGGGCACCCCGCAATTCAGGCCGCGCAGGTTAGCGTTCCAACCGCAAGCTATGGAACTTCGACTGAGGCTGCGCTTCTTTTAGAAAGATTAAAAAGGGGCCTGCACCTCTATCACCGGCTACTTCCGTCGGCGTCGTGTTCGCTTGATCAAACGGTTTCGGCTCCGACCCGAAAGCCGCTTCGCATTTTTCGCTACATGCTGTCGGTATCGATGAACTATTTCATCCCCGGAAGCACCGGCCACTAGACTTGTAGTAGCTTCGAAAGCCGCTTTGATCTTTTCGGTGACCATTAGATTAGCTTCGCGCCGGGCGTTTCTACCGCCGCGCATCAGCTTCATCATCCGAAGCGCAATTACTCTGTTTGCTTCGACCGCGAGTAACATGAAAGGATTGAACATCCGCTGCCTCTACCTGTAACAACGTAAAAGGTTAGAAATCGTTGCGGGTGCAGGCGAAGTGCTTTTGAGCCGCATTCTGGCTTGGCAACGCGGATAAGCGGGCACTTGAGCGCAAGATTGGCAGCGTTTGAGGTATCTGGTGGCGAGTCATATCTAGTCCGCCAGAGTGCGGCTTATTTTGGATTACTACACCATCCTATTGGAGCTCTGCGCGGGGAAAATTTATCAAGAGGCAATTTATATGCTCGTCGGGCAGGCAGCCGTGCTGCCGGATCGAGGGCGGCACGGTCACGTCGTGCCGACCCTATTGCAGTTGAACCGGCAGATTGAGCGGGCCGCGGAAACCGAATCCGTGCCAGCGCACGCTCGCAGGATCAGGCAAGGTCATGTTGGGAAAGCGTTCGAACAGCATCGGCATCAGGATGTCGCCGACAGTTCGCCGCGACAGGTGCGCGCCCGCGCAATGATGTGGGCCGTTGCCAAAGGCCTGGTGAGGATTGGGATCGCGAAGCGCGTTGTAGGTCTCGCCATCTTCTAAGATGTCCTCGTCTCGGTTGGCGGAGGCCTGGATAGTCATCACGGTGTCGCCCTTCGGGATGAAGCAGCCGCGAATCTCCGTGTCCTCCATAACAAGCCGTGAACTCGCCTGGATCGGCGCCACCCACCGCACTCCTTCCTCGAAGGCGGCGCGCCATTTGCCGCCTGCGCGAACGCCGTCGAGCTGATCGGGATTGGTGAGCAAACCGTAGAGGATTGTCAGCAGGGCGTCGCGCGGTTCGTTGATGCCGCCGCCGATGGCGATTTTTACATTGGCGATCATCTGGCTTTCAGGAATAGGAGTCTTCGCGTTCAGCATGAAGGAAAGCGCTGAGGAGTCCGGCTCGGCCCGCACGCGTTCGGCGTTGGCGCGGATACATTTGTCCATTTCCGCATTGGCGATGTCGGTCGCTTGGAAAGGTCCCGGTGTCCAGCCGAAATTGCCGGCACCGTCGATCAGCGTCTGCGACCATCGTTGCATATCCTCATCGCTCGCATCCGGGATGCCCATCGCATGCGCCAGCATCCGCGCGGCAAGCGGTCCCGCGAGAGCGGGAAAGAGATCGACAACCTCACCGCGCGGCAGCCGGTCGAGATACACCGCCGCCAGTTTCGCATACAGCGGCGCCCAGACGGATTCGATCGTCTTCGGCATCAAGGCCGGCATCATCGCCATGCGTTCGGTCCGATGCTCGTCGTGGTCCTTGCGCATCAGCGTATGCGCGAGGAAGGCGCGTTTCATGGGCGTGTTCGGATCGTTGGAACTGAACAACGCCGCGTTGTCCTTCACGTATTTAGTGTCGGCGGCCTTGGTGAGGAACGTGCGGCCCACAGACTTGACGCGCAACACGGGCGCTTCGCGCCTCAGGCGCTTGTAGATCGGATAGGGATCGCGGGTGAGGTCCGCGATCGTGATCGTCTGGTCCAGGGAGGCCAAGGCGGCATTCGACATGGCGGGTGGTCCTGTTGGTCACGCGTCAGTATGAACCAAGGCGGGACAAGCGCAATGGGTTGGCGCGAAACAGCGGAACCGCAGCGTCCGCCGCACCGGCTGCCCCACAGCCGGGACGCCTTGCCTCCTCGCCGGAACCGAATGCGAGAAGAATTCAGAACAGGCTTGATCATACCTCCGACCTCGCGGACCGCGTCCATCTCCTGGTCGATCATATCCGCAGACATGTCCCGGCCCTGGAAGAGATAGCCGTCAAGCCGCCTGAAGTCGCACTCGATCTTTTCTTTCTTCTGAATTTCCTCGATGCAGTCGACTGCAGCAGCCTGACTTTCGCAGAAAAAGCCTTGTCGTCTCTTTGCCCTTGATCTTGATCATTTCGCCGATGAGATAGTCGTGCACAGCAAAGCAAGATGAGCTGACGTGTGCGACTCATGCCTCCGCAGATGCGGCCGCGGTCGATGACGATTACGGATTTGCCGCGCGTGCAGGGCTCGTAGGCAGTAGAGATGCCGGCAATGCCCGAGCCGATGACGGCGACATCGCATTCATGGACGCCATCCAGCACCTCCGCCTCTGGTGCAGCGTCGGTATCCGTCCAGATTGATTTGCTGGTCATCGGACGACCTCCTTAAGCTTCTGAGAACGTTTGTGAGATCGGCTAAGTTCCAACGGCCGGCTTCACGCCCGGCAAAGAGCGGGGCAGCATCCGGCGTAGGGTCGTCGCGTTTTTGGGAGCATGCGCGTCATTGTCGTTATTGAAATAAACCCAGACGCGCGTTGCCCCACTGGCCTTGATCCTGTCTGCCCAGATTGCCAGCTCTTCCTTTGAATAGTCGTGCCGGTACCAGCGCTTAGGGCCGTGCAGGCGAACGTAGATTTCATCGGCTGTTCTGATGAGTGCATCGGGCAGGCGGGGTCCGCTGCAGGAGCAGAAGATGATGCCGGCCTTGCGGAAAGCGCTGTAAACTTCTTCGTTCCACCAGCTCGCGTGCCTGAATTCCACAACGTTGCGGCGCGCGGAATCGAGCTGGCCGACGATGTCGTTGAGCCGTGTCGTTCTGCGGCACGCCTTCATAAAAAGAATCGCGCCATTTCCAGTAACGCCAGCCCGAGCATCCCACGAAAACTGCCCGCCTAAGTGCGGGGAGGGACTTTGCGCCATCCGTTTCAGTTTTCAGCCGGGCGGCATGCATTTTGGCGGCACGCTTGACGTTGTCGCCGCACTGCTTCTCCCGGCACAGCGCGCGTCTCGCTCGCCATTCTTCGCGGGTGAGGAGAGGTTTCTTATCTTTTTCTTGCGCGCGCGGCATGATCCCGTCTGAGACTTTTGAGCGCATGGCTTCCAGAAGCTCCTGCCTCTTTCTCGGCCCTCGGCAGCCAGCGCCATACACCCAGGATGTTGATGAGAAGCCCTCAACATCGAAAATATTGCCCGAAAACATTTGCGCTCTCTCCGGACGCCCCTTTAGGGTGTCCGGTAAGATCGCGCGAGCAAGGGACATGTTCCTCCGGCACGATACACTGGTCCGAGCCGAGGATGGCTCAGCGCCGTGCTAATCCCGACGAAAGTGCCGCTTAGGAACCGGTTAGCAAATGGCGCATTTATAAGCCGATAGCTTCTAAAGGAATTTGAGTATGAGTCATCCGACAGAGCACGAAGTTCGCGTGCGTGCTTTCGAGTTGTGGCACGACGCGGGCGAACCTGATGGCCAAATGGATACGTTCTGGTATCTCGCGGAAAAAGAGCTTCTTGAGCGAAAAGCAGATGAAAGCCCGCCTGAAGCACCCGGCATTGTGCCCGGCTAGGTGGGACGAATAGCATCGTCACTCATATCTCGGCACAAAGGACAGATGGCTCGTAAACCGCCCTGGAAGAAAGCCAATCCCCGCAAGGCCAAGGGGAAAAAATCTAAGAAACTGTCGCCCGCCAAAAAAGCTGCCGCGAAACGTTCGGCTAAAAAGGCAGACCGGAAATATCCGAGCCTTGTCGACAACATGCGTGCGGCATCTGGCAGAAGAAAGAAAACGAAAAAGTCCCGGAAGAAGTCGGCAAAACGCAAGCGTTAGGAAGCATGGAAATGACTGCAGAAAAACTGGCGCTCACGGCGGTTTCTGAAAAGATGAGCGGCATCGACGTCGCCATCCTATCAACGCATGGACAGGGCGAAGAGATCGTAAGCCGCCCAATGAGCAATAACGGAGACGTCGAATATGACGGCACCTCGTATTTCTTCTCCTACGACGGTGCGCAATGCGTTTCAGACATCGAGCGCAATTCGAAAGTGGCGCTCGGCTACTCTACGGAAGGCGGTCTATTTACCGGAGCCGTCTATATTGCGGTCGAGGGCAGCGCGGAACTTATCCGCGACAAGGCGGCCTTTGCGCAGCACTGGACGCCCGATCTCGACAAGTGGTTCGACAAGGGCATCGACACGCCCGGCCTGGTTCTTCTTAAGGTCCGCGCGACTCGCATCAAGGTGTGGGAGCGAAACGAAGAACAGGAATTGATCCTCTAACGGAAGGCCAGCATAGATATCGCAGCATATGAAATCAGCGACCACGGAAAAGAATGGCGTATCCATCGTGATGGAAAGTCGGAAAACGTTTACGCAACAAGGGGGTTGCGTTTGAGGCGGCAGTCGCGGCGGCTTCTCTGGCCATGAGAGCGGGCCATGAGATTAAGATTTCCGAGTCGGCTGCAGATGCTGCAAACGTATCTTATCAGGGTCTTAAAGGCATGAGCCGGGTATCGACGCTGCCGAAAAGCGTCACAAATTTCTCCGTTTCAGGACACTCAGCCGTCCATCGCCCTCAAGTGTTGCCAACTTGATATCTCCGAAGTTCACGACCGACTGCTCGCGCAACTGCGACTTCAGTTCATCTTCGGTAATCATTTCCTTGCGCAGATTTTGCGGGATTATCTTGCCGTCACGAATGAGCGTCAGGCTCGGAGGGGTCAGATAGGGCCGCGTCGCCGGGAAGCGCCAAGCGACCCAATCCAGAGAATACTCCCACGCAACGATCGTAAGAACGAGCGCGAGTCCTTCCGTGACCGAGCTATAATCCTTTCCAAGGCCGTTCTGCGCGGCGTCCGCGATCAGCACGATGACGAGAAGGTCGGCCGGCCCGAAATGTCCCGCTTGACGCCGCGCCATAAAGCGCAGAATCATGAACAGCCCGAGATACATGAGGCTTCCACGGACAAAGATCTCTGCAAGACCGATTGCCGGCACGAAGATGGAATTCCAGTTGATGGACAGGTCCATGGCATACTCCTTAAATTTGTTTCGTCTCAGGGCGGCCTAAACATCAAACGATCAACTCCCGAAACCGGTTCAGCTGTAGGCGAGCATTGCCTCCAGGCGGTCCATAAAAACAGCTTGCCCCTTCAAAATCTTCGTGCGCGCCTCGGCAATTCCAAACCATCCGGCACGGTCGAGTTCGGGAAATGGCTGCTTCCGTCCGGACTTCAACGGCCACTCCATCTCGAACACGTTGCTCTTGAGTAAAGCCGCGTCGCAGTCGTCTTCCACCGCTCAGACATGGACGATCTTGCCTCCTGGCTGCTTCGACGCACCGAGCGGAAGGAACTTTCCGAGCGGTCTGTATCCGGTCTCTTCCGCGAACTCGCGCTTTGCGGCAGCGAGGGGCGACTGGCCTTCGCCAATCAGGCCTTTGGCTATCGACCACGATCCCAGGTCTTTGTTGCGCCAGAACGGGCCTCCTGGATGACCGAGCAGAACCTGCCAGCTGTACGGCGGTAGAGCAAAAGTCCCGCGCTTCGTTTACTTGCTGCAGCTATTCTCATTTTCGCACGCTATGCCGCATGGCGCGCGGTTTGCCGCCTGCGCTGCAGATAACGCAGGAGTTTCGCGATCGGCCATTTCATTGAGGACGTGGGCCGGAGGCACGCCGCCTTGCGGGCCATTTCGACGTCTATCGAATTTGCACGGGGTTGCTGCGGGCCAGCTCGTTCAGACGCCGAGGCGCAGCGATTGCTGCTTGCCGTCGTCGTTCATTCACGTCACCAATCACCGCCAATTTTGGTGGTGATCGAATAGGGATTGCACACGGTTGTCTCTCAGTGTCTCCCGTCTATCGCCACATTCCGCGCATGCGGGCCCCAATATCCACCTTGGGTCCCTGGCCGTGGGTGCGTGCCGCGGTACCGGCAGGTAAAACTGGCCAAGCCGTGCGCTCAAATAGTCCGAGCAGTTTTTCGGGAATGAAGCGCGTCCTGGAGGCATAGAGATGGCGGTCGCCCTGCGCGTGCTGGCCGTGCACAAAGAAGCGCTGCGGCACGATCAGATGAAGGTCGTCCTTTGCCCGGGTCATGGCGACATAGAGCAGGCGACGTTCCTCCTCGATCTCGGCCGAGGTGCCGGCACCGAGGTCAGAAGGCATGCAGCCGTCAACGACATTGAGTAGATAGACCGATTTCCACTCTTGGCCCTTTGCGGAGTGGATTGTCGACAGGATCAGGTAATCCTCGTCGAGTAGAGGCACGCCAGCCTGGTCGCTGGTCGCGTCGGGTGGATCCAACGTGAGCTCGGTGAGGAAGCGTTCGCGCGAAGAATACCCGCAGGCGATTTGCTCCAGCTGGATCAAGTCAGCCAGCCGGGTCTCGGCATCCTCATGAATGCGGTTGAGATGCGGTTCGTACCATAGGCGGGCACGCTCCAGGTCGACGGGCCATTCCGAATATTGGAGGTTGCCCAAGGTCTCGACAAAGCCGTTCCAGTCGTCGCCGGAGCGCGGCGGCGTCGGTATGCTCGCGAGCACCGCGATGGGGTCGGCGGCCTCCGCCATACGGTCGAGCACGCGCTGCGCGGTTGCGGATCCGATGCCGGGCAGCAAATGCAGCAGCCGGAAGCCCGCGACGCGATCGCGCGGATTTTCGACAAACCGCAGCAACGCCAGCATGTCCTTGATATGAGAAGCGTCGAGAAATTTCAGCCCACCGAATTTTACGAACGGGATGTTTCGGCGGGTAAGTTCGATTTCGAGCGGACCGCTGTGGCTTGAAGTGCGGAACAGAACGGCCTGCTCTTTCAGGAGCGTGCCGGATTCGCGATGCTCTAAGATGCGCTCGACAATAAAACGTGCCTGATCGGCCTCGTCGCGGACGGTGACGAGTTGCGGCTTCGCTGTCGAGGTGCGCTCGGTCCAGAGGTTCTTGGTAAAGCGTTCCTTGGCAAGCCCGATAACGCCATTCGCCGCGGCCAGAACCGTTTGCGTCGAGCGATAGTTACGGTCGAGCGTAATGATATGCGCGGGCGGCGAGAACTGATCGGGAAAGTCGAGGATGTTCCGCACGGTCGCGGCACGGAACGAATAGATCGATTGAGCGTCGTCGCCGACGACCGTCAGGCCTCGGCCTCCGGGCTTAAGCGCCAACAGGATCGACGACTGTAGGCGATTTGTGTCCTGATACTCGTCGACGAGGACGTGATCGAAGCGGCCACCGATGTCGTCCGCGAGGGTGGGATCCGCGACCATCTGCGCCCAATAGAGCAGGAGGTCGTCGTAATCGAGCACGTTTTGCTTCTGCTTGGCTTCCACATAGGCCGCGAACAGATCCTTGAGTTCCGCCGCCCACCCGGAGCACCACGGATACGATGTGCCGATTACCTGCTCGATCTGCATCTCGGCGTTGACGCAGCGTGAATAGATGGAAAGGCAGGTGCCTTTCGTCGGGAAGCGGCTTTCTGTCTTCGAGAAGCCTGCCTCATGCCGGACCAAGTTCATTAGGTCGGCGGAGTCTTCGCGGTCGTGTATCGTGAAGGCGGAGTCCAAGCCGATCTGTTCGGCGTACTCGCGCAGCAGCCGGGCGCCGATGCCGTGGTAAGTTCCAGCCCAGGTCAGCGCGTCCGTCATGACGCCGGCGTTGTCGCCCATCACCTTGCGCGCGATCCGCTCGACCCGCCTGGTCATCTCTGAGGCAGCACGCCGCGAAAACGTCATCAGCAGGATTCGGCGCGGGTCGGCGCCCTGGACGATCAGATGGGCAACCCGATGGGCGAGGGTATTGGTCTTTCCAGATCCCGCTCCAGCGATCACCAGTAGCGGCGACGCTGCACATCCGCCCGCAGACCCGTGCTCGACCGCTTGCCGCTGTTCGGGATTGAGGGTCTGGAGGTAGGCGGATGCCGTCTGCATCTTGGGTGTCCATTCATTGTCGAAGCAAACGACGGTCGATGATTCCTGCTGGGGCCGCAACCTGGACTTCCGCCTGGGTTATGGCGCGGCTGCCAAGCAAGCTGAGCAAGGCCGCTGCTGGGCGCCGCCCGGTCTTGGCGCATTTCCGGCTGGAGATGGCTGGCGAGATCGCCCGCAGGTGATCGGCGGGTTCACGGTGGCCTGCGGCAGCTCTCAAGCTGGTGGCCCCGCACCGCGCAGAACCACCACCGGTGGCTCGATAGATGGAAGCACACAGGCCGCAGCGGGACGGCATAAAAAACCAACCCTTTAATGAAATCCGGAACAACCGGCATAAAGAGCAGATCGAGCGCGCCATCAAGGCCGGGCCAGGCCCCGGTACGAACGGCAATAGCGGACCGCGGCCCGTTGGCGCTGAGTTCCAGACAAGTCGTTTGGTACCTCGGTCAGGCAGCTCCGAGCTCGACCTATGGCGCCGCGGGTGCGCTGATCGTCCTGATGTTCTGGGTCTACTACTCCGCGCAGACCCTCCTGTTCGGCGCCGAACTGACGAAGGCGCTCGATGACGCGCGCAATCCCGCAGCGCGCGAGGGAGCATTAGGAACCATTCAATAGTGCCTGAGTTCGTTCTCAAAACAACACGAACGCACAGGCGGTTAGGACATGACACGATCCGTGGAGGAGCTACGACGGGACTCCGAGCAAAGCCGCGCGCAGCTTGCGGCAACCGTCGACCGATTGAGAGAACAGATCGCCGATACCGCAGAGGACATCCGCTACAAGGTCTCTCCGGAGAACATCAAGGCTGAGGTAAGCGGCTTCATCAGTCACAAAACCCACGGCTGGCTGGATGCGCTGAAGCAACAAGCCATGGATAATCCGATGCAGGCAATCGCCGCCGGCGCCGCGATCGCCGTGCCCGCGCTGCGTCTGGCCCGCGGCTTCCCACTGCCGCTCTTGATGATCGGCGCCGGCCTTGCCCTGAGTTCAAAGACCATTCGCGATCGCGCGGCGGAAGCGGCAGCACCGGGAATTGAGAAGGCGAGGGAGGTCATCGACGACAACGTGGAACGCGCGCAATCCTTTGGCGATGGCATGCATAAAGCGATGTCCCATGCCGAGCGTCAAGCCGCTGGTATGGCCAATGAAGCGCAGGAAACTGCGGGCGGAATGGCAGATGCCGCAAGCGGAGTGGCGAGCGATCTACGGGATCGCGCAGCGCAGACCGCTGATGCCGTCAGTAACAGGGTCCGGGCCGGCGTGGATGCGGCTTCGGAGATGGCCAAAGAGCAGATGGAGCGTGTTCGCTCGACTGCGACGAACGCGGCGTCGGCAGCTCCCGCGACTGCAAGCAAGTTGATCCGGGACAACGCTGTATTGATCGGTGGCCTCGGTGTGGCGATCGGTGCGATCCTTGCTGCTTCCCTTCCGAGCACCAGGGCTGAAGCAAGCGTCATCGGCAGTACCAGCGACCGGGTCAAACGGGCCGCCGGCACCGCGGCTCAATCCGGATTTGAGGCGGCCAAGGACACGGTGCTGTCGGCGGCGGACGCCGCGGCCAAACGCGTTTCCGAGGCCGACCTCGGCGGGCACGCCAGCCGCATTACCGAGGACGTGACCGAACGACTCAAAGAGGTGGCCGAGGACGTCGTGACGACGGCCTTCGATCCTTCCCGAAACCCGACAGCTAAATAGAGGCCGCCATGAGCGATATGGATCTCAATACCCGCAATAAGAATTTTTCCCAGAGCCAGAATACCGGCTCGTCCCAGAACCTGAAGGACCAGGTGGCGGATGCCGGCGCTGAAATCAAACAGCGCGCCGGCGACGTACTGAGGGCGTCGACGGACACCGCCCGCGACAAATTCAAGGAGGCGGCCGATGCCGCCAAGGAGGCTGCGGCCGGAGCTGCGGATCGTTTCCAGGATCAGGCTCGCGAGCAACAGCGCTCGGGCGCCGATTTCGTCGGCCGCTTCGCCGGCAATATCAGGGATGCTGCACGCGCATTCGAAAATGACGTGCCGTTCGCAGCCCGCGGCATCAATTCGGCGGCCGAATATGTCGACGACGCGGCGGAAAAAATCCGCAACGGAAGCTTCCGCGATCTCGTCGATGGCGCGACGGATTTTGCCAAGCGGCAGCCTGCGGCCTTTCTGGGTCTGTCGGTGCTGGCCGGTTTCGCCGCTGTCCGCTTCCTGAAGGCGTCGGGAAGCCAGAGTTCTTCGGGCCAAGGCTCTTCGGGTCAACGCTCTTCATCATCGGACACGCCATCCTCCTACAGCCCGTCCTCCTACAACCCGTCATCCTACAGCTCGGGATCCTACAAAGGTGAGGCGTCATGACCACCAAGACCGATCTTCGGGCGATCTCGCAGCTTCTCGGCGATGCGCTGTCGCAATTCGCAAAACTCTTTCAGAACGAGGTTGATCTCGCCAAAGCCGAATTCGGCGCGAAGGTTCAGCAAATCGGCGGCGCGGTCGGCCTCATTGCGGCCGGGGCAGTGCTGGTCATTCCCGCCATCGTCATGGCGCTGTTCGCGCTTTCCGCGGCCTTGATCGCCGGCGGATGGTCGCAGCCGGTCTCCTATCTGATCTCCGCGATCGTTGCCGCGGTGCTCGCAGGCATCCTGTTTGCGGTCGGCATGAACCGGCTCGACGCACGCCATCTGGCGCCGCGAGAAACGTTGCGTCAGCTCGAAAAGGACAAGGACACCGTGAAGGGAATGGTGCGATGAGCGGTTCACAAGGGAATTTTATAGATGGTCTGACCGCGGCTGCCCGGGAGAACCCGCTCGCCGCAGCCCTGATCGGAGGTGGCGCGCTGTGGCTGCTTATCGGCAGTAACAGGCTGAAGAACGCTGCCAGTTCGGTCGCCACAGCGGCCGAGCCGCTCGCCGATCTCGGCGCACGTGCACAGAGGTCGGCCGCCTCCGGCTGGGAGGATGCTTACGGTTCCATGCGGAAAAACGCCTCCCGAATGCAGGACGAAGCCTCGCACGGCGTCAATGAAGCGGTCCAAAACGCCAGAACGGCCGCTTCCGATGCGATGTCAGGCGCGGCGGAAACGATGAGCGAGCGGTTCGACGAAGGCTTGGCCGGCGCCCGGGAAATGTTTGACCGGGTGGGCCGGGCGTTGCCGAGGAAAGAGACCTTTATGCAGGCGCAGTCCTCGCTGTCCGACCTCCTGGAAAGGCAACCGCTGGTTCTCGGCGCCGTAGGCCTTGCGATCGGCGCGACAGTGGCCGGAGCGTTAGCTAAGTCGAGTCTCGAGGACGAGTGGGTCGGTGGCCTGAGCGACGGCCTGAAGGCGGACCTAAAGGAGCGTGCCGGGGCGGTGTCGCAAAGCGTCCGAGAGGCTTCCGATACGCTCAAGGCCGAGTTTGCGGACGCCGGTGCTGAATATGTCGACCGCGTTCAACAAGCTGGCCGGGATGCGCTCGACGCGGGCCGGGAGAAGCTACGACAGTAGCTTCTCTGATGCAAAAATCCGCTGATTCGATGGTAGTAGGACCCGCCGGTGTAATCCGGGGGGCCCCTTTCTTCACGCGATTTCTGTCATCAATATGGAGGGCTTTTAGAATCAATGGGGAGGATGGACGTGGCGACAGGTACAGTGAAGTGGTTCAACCCGGCCAAGGGTTATGGTTTTATTCAGCCCGACAATGGCGGCAAAGACGTATTTGTCCATATCTCGGCCGTCGAGAGAGCAGGTCTAAGTAATCTAAATGAAGGCGCGAAGGTGAGTTATGAAGTCGTGGCCAACCGCGGAAAAGAATCTGCCGAAAACCTCAGGGTAGGTTGATCGCAGTCGTCCGTCCCAGTCGGCCCGTCCGGTTCACTGGCGTGCTTCTTCGGAGATCCGATCGCTGTCTCAAAAAAACGCCGCCGGTTCAAAATTCGTGCCCGGCGGCGCATTTAGTCGCAAACTGGGCCACTCAAATCCCCAGCATCCAATCATCAGTAATGTCTGTGCCAAAGGGCGACGGGCCCTTTTGTCTAGCGACACCTCACTAGACCAACAGCACTGCCCCCGGTTGCGTGTTTTACGAGACTAGCTCCTGCTCTGCTTCGACGTTGACGACGGATTTGGCAATCTTGGTAAGGGCCAAATCCGTTGCTTTCTCTTCGTCCAATGTCGCCTGAAGCAATTTAGCCGCATCCGGCATTCCGAGTTCTTCGGCCCAAGTCCTTAGAGTGCCATAACGAGACATTTCATAGTGTTCGACGGCTTGGGCAGCAGCGAGAAGACCGGCATCGAGTGCAGGCATTCCCTTGAAGTCCTTCATGATCTCGGCGCCTTCTTCAGCGATGCCGTTGATGGCGGTGCACGTTTTTCCACGTGCTGGCTTGCCGATAATTTTGAAGATCTGATTGAGCCGCTTAACTTGGCCTTCCGTTTCCCGAAGATGCTTGCTGAAGGCTCTCTGCAAGTCTTTCGAGTGAGCTGCCTTGGCCATCTTCGGAAGCGTCTTGAGAATTTTGTTCTCGGCGAAATAGATGTCCTTGAGTGTTTCGTGGAAGAGGTCTCTCAGCAGCATCGGCTTCTTGGCCATTTGTATTATCCTTGTTTGAAAATTGACGTCACGCGTTTGCGTCGCTCTGAAGCGCAAGACTGGGAAGATCTGATGCTGCGAGCAAGCATGCCATGCCGCAACAATAGGCGGGCGTGATAAAGGTTCCTCGTGAATCGCGCTTGAAAGGGCACGCTACGACAGATCTCTGGAGTCCAATCTTCTACGGCATTTTTACATTTGGCTCACGTCCCCAGACGCGTAGCTTTCCAAGGCCATCGACAAACGACTTTGCATCCTTCGCGCTCCCCAGGGGGATGCAGCCCTCATCGAAGTCTTCAGCTGCAACGCCTGATTTCTCGAAGAGCGGCAACGCCGATTCGACGTATCCGATGAACTTGCAATGGGCGAAGGCGTCGGCAACGAAGTCCCGTGCCGCTGACTCCAGCAGTAGGTCACCCATCGCGGCCGCCGCCGGCAGAATGGCAACTGCGTCGTAGAGAACGGACGGGCCTCCATCGATCATTTGATCGGCGTCGATCCAGCTCCCGTCGCTCGCCTTCACGCCGGCTACCGTTGGAGCGACGATCTCAAAGGTGGCCGCGGCCTTATCAAGGGCGCCTTTGAGTGCCTTGAGCAGGTCGACATCCGATCCTTCGGTAACGAGGATACCCAGTTTTCGACCCTCGAAGCGCTCAGGGCCGTTCTCAACGATGCTCAGAGCGGAGGAGGGGACGAGGTCCTGCCGGGTCGGCATGGCGGCGTCCGCCGGTTTTGGCATCTCTTGCAGGCCCAGTTTGCCGGCGACCTTGTTTGCCAACGTCTCATCAATATTCAGGAGATGCGAGACCATGCGCTCCCTGATTGCTGGCGTTTTGACCTTGCTGAGTTCGAACGTCAGAGCGGCGGCGATGTGTGCCTGCTCGCCCATGGTTTGACTGATGAAAAACTGTCGCGCTTGGCTGTAGTGGTCCGCGAAACTCTCGGCGCGCAGCCTGCGCTTGGGGCCTTGTTCGACCTCAGCGAATGGCGTGAAACCGCGCTGAGGCGACTCTCTCGGTCCTTCGCCGAACGAATTCGGCTGATAGTTGACGCGCCCCACCGGATTTCGCATGGCCATATGGCCGTCCTGCTGAAAGTGAGCGAAGGGGCATTTGGGGGCGTTGATCGGAATGTGGGTGAAGTTGGGGCTTCCCAGACGCTTTAGCTGCGTGTCGAGATAGGAGAAGTTGCGTCCTTGCAGCAGCGGGTCGTTGGAGAAGTCGATACCCGGCGGAACGTTCTGAGTCATGAAGGCGACCTGCTCAGTTTCCGCGAAGAAATTATCGGGCATGCGATCGAGGACCAGCCGACCCACCGGAATCGGGGGCAAGGTTTCTTCCGGAATGATCTTCGTCGGATCGAGTACGTCAAAGTCGAAGGAGTCGGCAAATTCCTGATCGAACAACTGCAGCTGCAATTCCCATTCCGGAAAGTTGCCGCTCTTGATTGCCGTCCAAAGATCCCGCCGATGAAAGTCGGGATCGGCGCCGTTGATCTTGACGGCTTCGTTCCAAACGACCGATTGCAGGCCCAGCTTAGGTTTCCAGTGGAATTTCACGAAAGTGGATTCGTTCTTCGCGTTTATGAGCCGAAAGGTATGGACGCCGAAACCTTCCATGAACCGAAACGAGCGGGGGATTGCCCGGTCGGACATCACCCACATGATCATGTGCATGCTTTCGGGGGTGAGGCTGATAAAGTCCCAGAAATTGTCATGGGCCGACTGGGCCTGTGGAAAGGCGCAGTCCGGCTCTTCCTTCACCGCGTGGACCATGTCCGGAAACTTGATCGCGTCCTGGATAAAGAAAACAGGGATGTTGTTGCCAACAATGTCCCAGTTGCCCTCCTGGGTGTAGAGCTTTACAGCAAAGCCTCGGACATCCCGCGCCAGATCGACGGAACCCTTGCTGCCGGCGACGGTCGAGAAGCGGACGAACGCAGGCGTTCGTTCTCCGGCACGCTGGAAAAGATCAGCTCTGGTGTACTTCGACAGCGATTTGTAGTTTTCGAAAAAGCCGTGCGCCGCATAGCCGCGCGCATGCACGACCCTCTCCGGAATACGTTCGTGGTCGAAATGGAAGATCTTCTCCCGGAAATGAAAATCCTCGAGCAAGGTCGGCCCTCGGGGGCCTATCTTCAGAGAATTTTGATCGTCGGAGACCGGTCCTCCCTGCGCTGTGGTTAGAACGGCTGCTTTACCCGACGCTGTTTGATGAAGCTCGCCGCCTTCACCGCGGTCGAGCTTCTGGTCGTGGATCGTTGCGGTCTCACCAGATGCGCGGTTTGACTTGGTAGACTTCGCCATTTGTGACCTCATGGGTGGAACTGAGGAATCCTTAATCCGCTGAAGACGGCTCCGTTCCTCTTTCACGCCCGCCGGGCGTCCAGGGTTACCAATCCTCCCCTCTTTCCATTCCGGCCCTGGTTGGAAAGGGGCCACTAAGACCAGCCCGTCTGCAAGGAAGAGTTCCGGTGCCAACGTCTACGGGGCGTTGGAAACCCGAATGGTCTGGGTGACCATCTGGCATTGCTTATCGGAGGTGAGAAACGCGATATCGGAGGCGTCGCGGCCGCTTCCGATGCGTACAATGCCTTCGATTGGAGCCAACTGGGTTGGGTCGATGAGCCACCAGCCGTTCTCCAGGTAGACTTCGAAGATGGCATGAAAGTCCGGCGGGTCCAGTTGCAGAGCGTAAGCGCTTACCGCTCGAGCAGGAATGCCTAACGCTCTCGCCAGCGTGATCCCCAGGTGGGTAAAATCACGACAAACTCCCGCCCGGTCCACGAATGTCCGCTCTGCAGTAGTCTCGGCGTTACTCACGCCGACCACGTAATCGACGTTGCGGTAAAGCCACTCAAGTATGGCCATGATCCGCGCGACCCCGTCGCCCGCGCTTCCGAACTCGCGCTGTGCGAACCGCATGAACTTGTCGGACGGGCAAAAGCGGCTGGGCAGCAGAAACGGGAGTACCTCGCCTGGCAGGTCGGACCACACGTGCTGACATCCGGACGGAGGAAGCAATTGGCGAAGATTGTTCTCGACTACCGCTCGGTACCTAATGGCAACCTCGCCCGAGAGTGAAGCGCGTATCCGTCGATCGCCGTAGGGGGTGGTGTCGGAAAGAGCTTGTGCCGGGGGCTGAATGTCGAGCGACTCTGACAGAATGATTTGGTCGCTTGTTCGCGAAGCTTCCAGGCTAGCGATGATCTGAGTGTGATTGGCGAAATTGTAGACGAGTTCGGCCTCGATCGACAGTTTCATCTTGTCCTCGACCGTGTAAGCGGGATCGATGCCCTGCGAAAGTTGAGCCGCGTCTCGCTTCGATGCTCGGCCCTGCATTGTTACTCTTGTGAGGCCTCAGGACCAATCGAAACTGCCGTCGGGTAGGGGGATCCTCGGAGTAAGTGAAACCCCTCACCGATAAGCGACAGGCCGCAACTCCGTCCGAGTGTGGCCTCCAACCGGCGGTTTCATCTGCTTGGTCACGAAGATATGGATCCGCGCGCCTATGGCGGAGTGCGGTGGAAGCGGCGGCAGGACATCACGGTTGGCTAGAGATTGTGCAACAAAAAGCCCCGCCCGGTCTGGGGCGAGGCGTTGTTCACACGCAACTCGACGCGTTAATCGCGCTCGTGGATGATCACCTTTTCCCGAGGCTCCCGACGTTCCTTCCGGATCACCACCGTTTCATCACGGGGCTCACGTTCCCTGATGACCGTGGTTCGGCGCTCGTAGCTCGGACTTTGCCCAACTGTTACACCAGCACCAACCGGTCCGACACCAACACCGATGCGAGCTTCTTCAGCACTTGCAACACTCGCCGCCAGCGTAAGACTGGCTGCTGCAATAGTCAGAGCGATTTTCATCATTCAATTCCTCAATAGCTGCCCAACGAACCAACTGCGTGGAGTGCTGGCGGTTCCGCTTTTTCGGAGGAATTGCTGCGGAACTGGTCGCGGCGACGCTTCGTCGTTTGTGTTCTTCAAGGCGCCTTCGCGCATTGTCAGAGCTCGGTTTGTTGGCTGCCACCGCCAATTCTTTCAAGAAAAATGTTGCGCAACGTCTCGGCGGCCGCTCTTCGCGCAGGAACATTCCATACGGGCGGCCCTTATAGTAAGGCAAATAGGGCGGCTCAGGTGGAGCGGTCATTGCCATAGCGGTAGCGGGCCTGCTTTTCGGCCGTGATGCGGTCACCTTCCCAAGTCGTGCCATCGTTCAAGGAGATGCTCGCGTCGCGCTGCATTCGGGGCAACCGCGCTGGCGCTCTCGTTACGCGATCGGCGCTACATTTGAAAATCCAATTCGAAATATAAGGCGCGACTGCGCGACGTTTCGCGATAGTAAATCGCGCTGGCGGCGGTCGGCGCAGCCGGCGTGACGGCGGCAGAAAACGCGCCGCGCCAGGAGGGATTGCTCCCAACTAAAGGCACAGCACAGCCCGCCCGGCGACGTCACCTGTGCACATTCCGGCCCGCGGGCCGCCCAATCTTCCCCGCATTTCGGCGTCAATCCGCCAAGGCGGCGGCGGCCGATGATGGGAGCTTTGGGGACCGGTGTGGGAAGGAGTTTGGGAATGCCAAATTCGCAAGAACACAACGATCTGCGCCGTCACGCGATCATGATTGTCTCGCAGCTACCCGATAATACCGCCGAGGCTTTGACGGTCCTTGATTATGCCCGTCATTTGGTGACGGAGTTTCTGGCCGAGCCGTCAGCCGGCACCTCCGCCGAGTCCAAGGCCTTCCCGACACCGTCCAATCACCATTGAAAGAAGGACATAGGCTGGCGAATTGCCCGAGCGCGTGGCCAGGGCAGCGCCTCCGAACAATCTGTCATCATGCCGCTCACCGCTGACCAGCGTCACTCCCTCTTGCTCGCCAATCGCTCGCGCGATGTCGGCCAGATCACTGTGGTGATCGAGCGCGTGCTCGCGGCGAACGCAGATGCAAATCTTTTCGATATTGAAATGGCGTTCAGAGACGGTGCCTGCGCAGCCTATGTGATCGCCGGCCCCAGCAAAGCGTTTCACGTGATCACCGGCGGTCTGTCGGCGATGTTGGCCGCGCTCGGCGCGGCCGGCAGGACGGCGGAAGCGAACCGGGCGGCGCTGGAGAACGAGGTTAAAGTTACGCGCAGCGAGTGATCTGCACTCGGCTTTCTCGGCTCAATGGCGCTTGCCCCACAGGCCCATCGTATCTGCCCATGTTCGCTGCCACTGTTCCGCGAGTAGCATCCAGAGTTGTAAAGGGTTCGTCGCCGCCTTTTGGAAATCTTCCGCACTTGGCCCACTGGCCATTGAGGCAAGGCCTGGCAAAGATTTTAGCTTGGACAACATCGCCGATGGCGAAGCGGTCATCGGGTTCGGCAATTTGATTTGCTCCTCCCAAGCATCCATCAGTTGATCCATTGTCTTGATCTGAATTTCGGCAATTCAACCATGAGCAGTCCTGCATCGCCGGTCAGGAGACCATTGCAGCCATGGCTACGCCACGCGGCTGGCAGAGCTACGGGACACGATACCGAGCAACGGGAAACTCGGCGTGGCCGTTCGCAAACAATTCGATCTCCATGATTCCCTTTACGTGGCCGAGGTCATACGTGTGGCGAGGCTGTATGGTTCGCGGGAGGAGATCTTCCGGAACGGAGGCTGGCGCACCTTGGTGTAGCTGGCCTCGACGTCAACATCCGCCGAGCACCGAGAGAAGCTCGAGGCTCGCATCCTCGCCGGCGAACGCGTCACCGGTGTCGAAATCATCCGAACTCGCGCCGCAATGGGAGGAGCCGGCTCGGCCCGGATGGCTTCGGCCTGATGTGGCTTCGCCTCCGCCCGAGCAGATATCGCGGCCGACGAAACCAGCTCAGGCGGCCGCTCGCAGGCAGAGCTTTCTAAGGCGCGACAAAAGGGCGTGCGGCAATGCGCGCGGAAACAAAAAAGCACCACGCGCATAAAGTTTCGACGCTAGGGAAGCTCCCGTGCCGCAATACAATGGGGTGCATCATGAGAAGAGAAGCTGCATTCAATATTTTTGCATTGGTTGTTGGGGCGACGCTTCCCCTTGCGCTCGTCATTGTTGTTATATTCATTCTATAACGCACGGCTTACCGCCGCGCGACCGATACCGCGGCCGCCACAGCTCGAGAGGATGCTCGCGCACGTGGCAAGCGCATGATCTTGGTTCAGCGTTAGCGACGGTGCATTGTCACCAAACGTACATTGACTGCTCGATCGGAGTTGCGGAGGCACGACGGAGAAAAGTTAGGCCAGACTTGCTTCGAACAGTCTTCGGTCGGGCTGTCAGCTTTGACGGGCTGTGGCGTTGCTTCTTCTGCACTGACGGCGGTTGTCAGTAGGAAAGAAATCGCGATGGCAGATAGAACGTGCTTCATTTTGCGCCTCGTTTGAGCTGTCAAGGCCAACAAGGACGCCCACGCTACGTTCCAAGAATTGTTGGAGTATCAGAAAAACATTGCGGAGGGATCGCGTCCACTCTGCGAGCCTGGCTCATGTTGCCTTGCCGGGGCGGGTTGCCTAGCCGGCTCTGGTTGCCTCGACGGTTCAGGTGAGCGGGGCGGCGGCGCCTGTCTTGACGGCTCGGGTTGCCGTGGAGCTTCTAATGCTGCCATTTAAGGGGCTCCTGACCGGCCGGGCATGGCACTAGCTTTTCAACGCGCCTAAGCATCACTCCCGAGGCGCCGCACTTTCAGGCCGGATCATCCGCCGACCTCAATGATTAAAGCCCAGCCGCAGGCTCCCCGTCTGTTCCGTTGTGAACACAAATCGAAGCGGCGCGCGCGGCGCAACGAATCGTTCGTCGTTCGCGTGGTTCTTTGGTTGATGGGAACGCTCTGCCCAGTCCGCGATTATCTTAGCGGCGACGGAATCTTCGCGAGGAGCGGGACAGTCCCGGCAAAGGTCATGCGGTGTAACGCCCGCATGGCCTCTGTCTTGTGGGCTAGTCTTCCTGAGGAACTAGCGGGCTTCATGTGGACTTGAATCCACAGGCCAGCCTGAGGCTGGCCTGGCACGGTCCTGCCGGTGAGTCCCAACACCCATGCAGGCGGGGCTGTGCTCCAACCTGGAGCAATCATAATGCCCGAACCGAGCAAGCAAGAGATCGGGGCGCGGGCGTATAAACTCTGGGAGCAAGCAGGCCGACCCGAAGATCGGGAAGCTGAATTCTGGCAGTTGGCCGAACAGGAGTTGCGCAATGAGGACCAATCCTCGCCAACGCGCACTGCTGACACGCTGTGACGCTGTCTTGCTCGGTGCCTGGAGCCGTCCAGGGACGCGCTGAGGAGTCTTTCGCGTTTGAGGCCCGGTTTAGCTGCAGGGTAGCTATCAAAACGCACCCGGAGATTAGACGGCCCCGGCGCGGGGCTGGCGTGCGCCAGGGCCGTCCCATCCTGTGCGCCGATCCAAGGCGCAAAATCAGGATAGCGAGGAAAAGGCTATCAAGGGCAGCGTGACGGGATCGTGATTGGAGATTGAGCTGCGCCGGTTCGTACGACCTTTGATGGTGACCCTGTACGGGTGGGTCCGCGGTGAACGCGCCGACTGAAATTGCGGATCAACCGCACGCAAGGACGTCTGGCCCATCACCCGACATGGAAGCCAAAGCCAGCCGCGACCGCTTTGACAATCGGTCGAGGAACCAGGCCCAGCATCGACGCGTTCAACCTTCATGACAAACGACGATACTATCGCAACGGCCGAGAGCGCTGAACAACGGATCGATCACGCCACAGATGCAATCCGTAGCATGTCCCGAGACCTCGCCGAGGAAGTCGCTCCGCACCGACATGGCTCGACCAAGTCAGCGCGGCTACGCGCGCGGCGCCCATCCAGTCGCTGGCGATTGCATTCCTTATTGGCGTGATACTGGCGCGCCGATGATGCGACCAGGCTGACCTAGTCGCACGGGGGCGGTCGGATCATGGGAGCACGCGCTCAGGGAGCCTCGCCAAGCCGGCTGCGGCGACGACAACGGGCGCGTGCTGCGATCGAGCGCCTAGTTTACCGGCCCTACTAGTGTGTCGATCTCGTGAAGTTCCAACCGGTCAAGGTTCACGCGATCAAACCCGCCGAATATTCCGCAGGCATATGCGGGATAAATAGGCAACCGCGAGCAAAATGCGAGCCCGAGTCAGAGCAGCCGAAGAGTCAATTGACGCCGATCGGGTCCCTCGTGCCTTTCGACTCACGCGCTCCTGCAGACCGCAGCGACGGCGCAATTCGCTAGCGACGGCCTCGAAAACATCTTCCAACCAGCGCCCGGTGCGTGAAGGCGACGGCGCGGATCTGATTACCATATTGGCCGGTCAACAGGTCTTGAATTACCTTTTCGAGGTCGGTGGTTTCGTAATCGGCTTCGCGCCAAGCGGCGGGAAGAACAGGAACCCGGCACACGCTGCCATCATACGACTGTGGCACAGCACTTGCTACGCTTGGGCTGCCGGGATTGCGCCCGACCATGGCAATACCAACGCCGCCAAGCGTCATACTCCGCTAAGGCGGCGTTGTATTTTATTGGTGTCCTAATCTGACGTAGGAGTGTCCGAAAACCTTACGGTCCTGTGGCAGTTAACCGCCGGACGGGTGCTACACCTCAGCCTAAGAAGGCCCATCTCTCCGTTCAAGCGTACGGCTCGGCGCGGCGGCTCCAGGCCTGAAGGGATTTGGATCTACTTCAGCCTATTGATTTCGAATGTGAAATTTACTTGAAGCACCGGACCGGTGTCGTCTCTGACCTCAATTGCCATCCGGTGGTTTCGATTACCTTCATAGCTGGGACCGCGGACCGCATCCCCAGCCATTTCCGCCAGAGATTGTGTGGCTTCCTGCTGTGCGGCTGCGACGTCTTGCAGTTCCAGCCCCTCGTCATCAACTGCTAGATCGTCCTCGTCGCGCAAGTCCAAATAGTAATGGGGCATCGGCACTCTTCCAGGCGGCTCTACTCCACAGAAGAACCAGATCGTTGGTTTGTTCCAAGCTGGCAAAAGGAAAACGCGGCCTCAAGCGAACAGCTCGGCGCGATACTGCGCGCGGCGAAGCTATTTGCTCAGATGCGCAAGCATGGCCTCACAGGCATTCTCGGCCTCAGCAAACGTCTTGAAGGGTGATCCGCTTACCTTAACGGCGGACCTGTTGAAATTGATGGGGCGCCAAGAGGCTACAAAGCCAGGCTTCCCGTGGAGTCCTGGACCACTGCGACTCTCATTGCTGATTACAAATGAGTAGCCGAGTTCGATCGCGCTCCAAATCTCTAGCTCCTCCGTCGCGGGAGCAACGCGGCTGAAGTGCATGGACGCCTTCCACGATCCAGCAAGCCAAAGCGGCCCCAGGTTTTCAGGCTGGGGCCGCCAACCTGGAGGCAGGTTTTCTTCCAGCCAGGGGCTTTGGGGGCATGGGCCGGAAGCAAGGATTCGACGTCTGGGCGTGCCCGGAGTTCCAATGATCGCAACATTATCCCCCGATAGCGTAGTAGGCATCGGCTAAAGCGCAGCATTGGTTGGTGTCAGGAAGGACCACGTCCCCTGATTGTTCGAGATTCTTGAGAACTGCGCAAAGATGCCCGCTTGCCCTCCAGGCGGGCTTTTTTGTGAGTTGAGTTATTGCCAAAGCGTATTGAGATGCCGGGGTTCATTAAGCCGCGGCTTGCAACGTTGAAGTCGAAGACAGCGTAAGGAGATCCTGCAGCTTCAACGCGCCGGGATTGGGACAGCATCGGCTGAGCTTTTGCTCGGTAGAATGCTCGTGAAGATCGAAGGCCTTTGTGACGAGCGGGACCGGCTCAAGAGGGAAGAGGGCGGGCACACGAAGGGGCGCGTGCTTGGCGGGCCGGAGTTGGTGATGCGCGAACAATTGAAATGGTACGACAAGGCGGATAGCTCGCCGTGGCTCGATGCGCTCGCTGAACTGCGCCAGCGGGCGACACGTGAAGGCCATTGCTTCCAGCACGTCCAAGCCATCACGGTCGCGATCGACCAGTACGCAGAGAAGGCGCTGGGCAACCGCGACTACTTTCTCAACAAGCCCTATGGCGTCGGTTAGTGCGCCGTCGAAGGCGGCCTTGTCCCGGCGGGCCTTACAACGATCCGAGCACCTGGGCAGGTAAGATTTCGTTAACCTTACGGGAGCAAGACTTTGCCTGCCGGGGCTGGGCGCATCATGAAAGGAACTCCCATGCCAAATCTGGAAGACGCAATTCGCGAACGCGCCTACCACCTCTGGATCGCCGATGGTCAACCCGAGGGCCAAGCAGACATGTATTGGCTCAATGCTCAACGCGAAATTCTCACGACGTCGGTTGAAGGCTCAGGCAGCAACGCTGCCGCCGCAGCGCCCATCGACATGGGATTGGTTGCGACGAAATCCGCTAAAAAGGCAAAAATCGCCCGATCGGGAAAAAGCAAAACCCGCGCCGCATAGTTTCATGCGAGCATCGTCACCGGGACCGTCGTGCGCCGAGCCGCCAACTGAGGCGGCCTTACACCGTCTTTGGAGTGTTCTGGCTTGCTCAATTTCGTCCGCAAGCTGATCCAAGTGGCGGTGCAATCGGTCGAGGAAGTCTTGCTTGGCGTTGTCCGCAGCGAGGTCCCGGGGCGACGGCGGCTGCGTCCTTCCGCAGACGTTCGAGTGCCGCAAGATGTTCCTGCATGTTGGACGGCGTGCCTTACTTATTCTGATCGGCCAGCAAGCTTCCCAACGCCTTTGGAGGCTGCAGCCCCGGTGACGATAGCCATTCGCTGACGTCGCTGCGTTCTACTTTTCGTGCGTCTACAGGAAGGGCTTGCCGCCGGTAACGGCGATGGTCGCGCCGGATACGTAGCTCGATAGCGGATCGGCCAGCATGACGTACGCCGTGGCCAGCTCGACGGGCTGGCCGGGGCGCTTCATCGGGACCTGTTTGCCGAAATTCTTTACAGAGTCATCTGGCAAGGTCGAGGGAATGAGCGGTGTCCAGATCGGTCCCGGGGCGACCGCGTTGGCGCGAATGCCCTTTTCGGCCAGCATCTGCGCCAGACCCGCCGTGAAATTATGAATCGCGCCCTTGGTCGTTGCATAGGCCAGCAGCGTCGGGTTGGGCACATCCGAGTTGATCGAGGCCGTGTTGATAATGCAGCTACCCGGCTTCATGTGTCCGACCGCAGCCTTGGTAAGATAGAACATCGCGTGGATGTTCACCTTGAACGTCAGTTCCCATTCCTCGTCGCTGATCTCGTCGATTGATTTGAAGCTGGCCTGATGGGCGGCGTTGTTGACGAGGATATCGATCCCGCCCAATTCCGATACGGCCTTGGCAATGACCGCGCGGCATTGGCCCGGCTCCTGGATGTCGCCGGGCAGCAGAACGGCCTTTCTGCCGGCTTCTTTCACCAGCCGCTCGGTCTCCCGGGCGTCGTCGTGCTCGTCAAGATAGGAGATCAGAACGTCAGCGCCCTCCCTCGCATAGGCGATGGCAACCGCGCGGCCGATCCCGCTATCGCCACCGGTGATGATGGCCTTCTTGCCGTTGAGGCGACCGCTGCCCTTGTAGGATGTTTCGCCGTGATCGGGCGCCGGGTTCATCGCGGCAGTCTTGCCGGGCATAGGCTGGTGCTGGCTCGGGAAGGGGGGACGGGGATAATGCAGCATGGCGGTTCTCCAGGAGAGCACGGAGTGCGTCGAAGTCGCTGATGGTGTGTGCCGTAATCTGATTAAGGCGGTTCACGTTTCCGAATGGAGTGAAGTCTGCCGCCCGCCGTCTTGATCCGCGCCGGCGTATTCCCCGGGGCGCGTCTCGATATCCGCCTCGGCGAGAGGGCCGATGGCGGGGGCATTGAGCGGTGTTCCGTCGACTGCGAAGTGAGATCCGTGACAGGGGCAATCCCAGCACGTCTCAAAGGAATTCCAGTGCAGGTGGCAGCCCACATGCGTGCAAGCGGCAGAGCGTGCATATAGCTTGCCGGAAGGATCGCGGTAGGCTGCGATCTTGCTGATGCCCTGCCGGATGATGGCGCCGTGCCCGGCTTTCAGGTCGCTGACATCACTTAACTCGCCCGGCGCGAGATACTCGGCGAAGTTCTTCACCGCGGTCATATTCTCTTTCAGGAAGTTGCTGATACCGCCGGGCGTCTTGCGCGAGGGCTCATACACTTCGGCCCATTTGGCGTCTCGCCCCAGGATCAGCGCCGAATTGATCATGGCGCCCGCCACGCCGTGGGTCATGCCCTGGCCGGAATCGCCGGTATGCACGTAGATATTATTGCTTCCCGGATTCCTGCCGATGAAGCCGGCGTAATCGATGGTATCGAGCACCTGTCCCGACCACCGATGGGTGACGTCTTTCGCCGCTGGAATGAGATTGCGCGTCCAGGCTTCGAGGGCCTGAAAGCGCACCTCGGCATCATCGGCTTCGCCGCTCTTGTGGTCGCCGCCGCCGACGATGAGAAAGTCGGTTCGGCCATCGCCCGGCTGTAGCCGTACATAATGGTATGGGTCGAGCGTGTCCCAGTACAGGGCGTCCGGGATAGCTCCTTTCGGAATCGAAAAGGCCATCGCGTAGGTCCGATAGGGAGCCATCTTGGTGTGCAAGGCAAATCGATCGACGATCGGCGCGTTGGTGGCGACGACGGCGGCCCGGGCAATTATCGTTCCGCCACCGGCCGTGACAACGACCTTGCCGTCGTCGCGCTCTTCAAAGCGTTCGACGACCGTGTCGCAGTGGAAGCTGCCGCCCTTTGCCTCGATGGCAGCGACGAGACCCTTGAGATATTTGAGAGGATGAAACGTGGCCTGGCGCGGATAGCGCAGCACGTGCTGCTGCTCGCAGTGGGCGAGGGGGACGCCGACCAGCCGATGGACGGGTGCGCCGACCTTGCGGACCGCATCCAGTTCGTCCTCGATGATTTTCGAGTCGGTGTTGAGCGCTTGAAACAGGTACCCGTCGAGGCGGCGAAAATCGCAGTCGATGGCTTCTAGCTTCTGGATTTCCTCGATCCGATCCACCGCTGCCGCCTGGCTCTGGTAGAACCGGCGGGATATCTCCTCGCCGCGCAGGCCTATCATCGCCGACGTGAGGTCATCGCAGAGCGGTGCCAAATGCGCGCTGGTGCGCGCCGTGATGCCGCCCGCGATCTTCCCGCGATCAAGCACGATGACATGCGAGCCTTCGATGGCAAGTTCATACGCCGTGGAAATCCCGGCAATACCCGCGCCGACAATGACGACATCGCATTCCCGGTCGCCCTGATACGGTGTGGCGCGCGGGGCTACCGCAATGTCCATCCAAAGTGACGTGCTGCGCCGATCGACGAAACGATCCATCGGAATCCATCCGGTCGAGAACGAGGTTGAGAGTCAAACGGCCGATCGGGTGACTGGTTCCTAAGCGATCTCTGGACTTGGCGAGCCCGACCCCGCCCGGCGTCTGGTACTGCGACCTAAGCACTGGCGACCAAGGCTCGTGAGGGAGCGCGGGCTGCTTAGGAACAATTAGCGCACGCGAGACGTTCAACGGCATTCAATTCAGGAGGATGCCATGGGTTTATTTACAAAAGAGATCAAGACAATGGACGACCTCTTCCTGCACGGCCTGCAGGATATTTATTATGCCGAACAGCAGATCACGAAGGCCTTGCCGAAGCTGATCGAGAAGGCCACCAATCGCGATCTCATCGCGGGCCTCAAGGCGCATCTGGAGGAGACCAACAAGCAGATCGAGCGGCTGGACAAGGTGTTCTCGAAGCTCGGGAAGCAGCCGAGCGGCACCCAATGCCCGGCCATCGATGGTCTGATCAAGGAAACCGACGAGGTGGCCGGCGAAGTGGACGACAAGGCGGTGCTCGATGCGGCAATCGTCGCCGGCGCGCAAGCCGTCGAGCATTACGAGATCTGCCGGTACGGTACGCTGATCGCATGGGCCGAGAAGCTCGGTCACGACGAAGTGGTCCGCTTCCTGACGACCAACCTAAACGAGGAAAAGGCGGCCAACACGAAGCTAAATACGGTCGCGCTTCGAAGGGGTGTCAACACCAAGGCGTCAAATGCGGCCTGATGCAGCAGTCCGTAGGGTGGGGTAGGCAAAGCGAAGCGTGCCACCTGCACGGCAGTTGTTGCGGATAGATGTGGGCACGGCAACCAGGTCTCTTTAGGAGAGACCCCTGAATGACAACTCGCGGTCAAGGCCCTATCACTGCTTTTGGTAACGATGGTGTTTACGGCGGTTAGGGGTAGGCGATTATGCTGCGCTTGACGCGCGACTAGCTCATCAAGCAACACCTTCGCCAACATATGCATCCCTGGGGCTTCTCTGGCCTTTCTGAGCGGGCACAATGCAGAATCCCTCGCTCAGCGTGATCCTCTATTGCGTGGTGACACGGACCAATAGCTTCGATGTGGTCATCGCAGCGGCAATTCCGGCGCTGATCACCGTCACCGCCAATCTGTCGTCATCGCCGTGAAGACGCGCCTTGATCCCACGATCACGGCCGTGTCGTGGCTACATAGGCGACCCAGAACCTTGATCGCCCGGCGTGACGCCGTTGTTTGGCCTCAGCTTCTCGATGCAAGTTCTTGACACCTGCGTCGGTGAGGCGTGTCCCGGATTTTCACCCATCGTCGACTTCTCGAGCTTAGACCTGCGCTACCAATCATATGACCTCGTTCGATGACGCTTCTCCAAGCTAGCTCAAACCTGCCCATGATGGATTGGAACGAGAGTTCAAGAATTTCAGTCGGTTAGAGGGCCGCGTGTGCACGATGTGTGCACCGGGAGATCAAAGAAAATCCAGGGACAACGTACGTAGGCCATTTCGGTGTTTCACCTGGCGCGATCTCGATGGATTCGATTATTGCAAACTGCCGTGATGCGTCACCCATTGTGCAAATCTAGAGAGTTATTGCTTGCCGGGGCGAGAACCTTTCGCGCAAGCGCCAGCCCTGTCGAGCTACGGTTCCCGGCACCTAATACGCCAGAGTATGGACGACGTGTTCCAGCTCGCTAACGAGACGGGTCTCGTTGACCTCGGCGGTAATAATGTATCCCAATCGGCGGGCCGCGGCGCGGAATTGCGGCTCCTCGATCAGACGGCTGATCGCCGCGCCGATTTCCGTTTCGGCGGCGGTTGGCGCCAAAATCAACCCTACGCCGCAGGCTTCCACTCGCGCGGCGATGTCGCCCTGATCGCGTCCCATCGGCATCACCAAAAGCGGAAGGCCGTGCAGGAGTGCACGGCTCACCGTGCCGTGGCCCCCATGGGTAACGACTAGCGAGACCTCCTTCATGACCGCATCATGGGGAGCGCTGGGTAGCCAGGTTACGTTCGCGGGCGCGTGCAGGCTGTGGTCTCTCAGAGCGGGTCCGAGCGTTGCAACCGCATCCATCTTGATACGTCCGATTGCGTTGGCAGTACGTTGCAGAACATCGGCTTGGTCTTGATTTGTTGTGCTGAAAGAAACCAGCGCGCGAGGACGATCGGGCCCGTGGGACCAGGAAAAAATCCACGGCTCGGACCAATCTGAGGCATCCAACAAGGGTCCAATATACCGAACGTTGCTGGGAAGGAAGTCGGCGGGAAAATCAAATGCTTTGCTCATTGCTATTAAGAGCCGTGCGGGTCGATCGAACAGCTCCAGCACATGGTTACAAGGGGCAATCTGCAGGCGCGCACGCGCCTCGTTCAGCATCGGCAGCCATTTATTCATGAGAGCGACGAACCGGCTATTTGCAGCCTCGACCCGGACACGCTCTGCAGGCGTACGAGGCATCCCCAAACCGCTGCCGATCGGCGGTATGCCCGGCAATGGTCGCAAGCTGATCGTGGGGGAAAACAGTGCACAAGGAATGGACGCGGCTTCCGCAGCCAATACGGAGCCGAAGAGAGCGGTATCGCTCAACAGAGCGTCAGTTGGGGCGCGCTTGATTTCATCCAGCGTGTCTGCGCCCCGCGCGGCGGCCGGACCAAAAAGGAGGTTATTATATGCGTTCTCAAGAGGGGCGCTGCTTTGGGCAATGGGCGAGAAACGCTGCTCACGCTGCCAGGTGGCAAAGCCGAAGCCCGACGCCTCCACCGGCTCACGCGCGTCGGCACGCGCGATAAAGCGAACACCATGCCCCCTAGCGCGCAATTGCCGCGCTGCCGTCAGAGTCGGACCGAGATGGCCAGGGCCTCCCCAAGATGCCACCAGAAAGTTGTAGGACATGGTTTCGCTCTACGTGGTGGATCGGCGATTCATGAGCTTTCGACGCCTATAAGGCCGCTGGCGGTCTCGACAGCCATCTTGTCAGCTCTGCGGCTGACAGCTCCGGACTCAGGCATGCGGCCTGACCGCACCACAACGGTATGAAGTCTGTGCACCCGTGGGGTTCAGATGCGGCGCGGAGCGGAGCAAGCGGAGCCGCGGCGAGGGGAAAGGCGGGTAGATTCTTTGCCATCGGACCAAGCTCTCGAACGATCCGAGTTTCGCGCACGCGGGCCGGTCGCCCGGTAAAGACGTTTGTGACCAGCGTTTGCTCTGGTCGCGCAGCTCTCACCGCCTGTCGATACAAGGGAGAAACATTTGCCTCCTCACAGAATAGAAATGCTGTACCGACCTGTACCGCCGACGCTCCCAGTGCGAATGCAGCAGCAACTCCCCTTTGATCGGCAATGCCTCCGGCTGCTATGACCGGGACTTTCACGGCATCGACAATCTGCGGCACCAGTGCCATCGTGCCGACCTGCGCGTCGACTTTGTCGTGAAGGAACGTTCCGCGATGTCCGCCTGCCTCAAGTCCCTGAGCAATGATGGCATCGCAACCGGCTTCCTCCAGCCACTCCGCCTCTTCGACGGTGGTCGCCGACGATACGATCTTCGCGCCGGTCCTACGCACACGCTCGAGAAGATGCTTGAGCGGAAGGCCAAAGTGAAAGCTGACGACCTCCGGCCTGATCTCGTCCAGGAGATCGCAATGGGCAGTACCAAACGTCGGAACAAGGGTGCCGAGCAGGCTTTGGTCGGAGGCAAGGCCGAGCTCGGCATAGTATGGCATCAAGGACCCAATCCAGGCGTCCTCCGAAGCTGGATTTCTCTCAGGCGATTC
Organism: Bradyrhizobium sp. SRL28; assembly: GCF_018596315.1. Classification (GTDB taxonomy): domain Bacteria; phylum Pseudomonadota; class Alphaproteobacteria; order Rhizobiales; family Xanthobacteraceae; genus Bradyrhizobium. The sequence goes on from NZ_JAHEAG010000002.1 coordinate 434,969, forward strand.
ATGGCAAAGAAAGTTTACGTTGACCGGTTTCGAGGTCCGCTGTCGTATCTCGGAAAACATCACCCGAGCCGCTTGCCGGCTCAGATTGGTGAGAGGCAGCGAGCCCAGTCCGCCCGCTTCTGCAACTCCGACAACCATCGAAGCCGTAACAACGCCCAGCATAGGCGCCTGAATGATCGGCACTTCGATTCCGAACAGCTCGGTGATGGATCGATTATAGGCGTTCATTTTTTTCTCGCGCTGGTTTGGCTCATTGAGGCTTTGATGCGGTCACCAGCGCCCTGCGTTGGCGCCGCCATCGACGTGCAAAATCTCTCCGGTGACAAAGGCTGCATCTTCGAGATAGAGAACCGCGTCGACGATCTCCTGAACTTCCCCAATGCGACCCATGGGATGTAGCGTTGCAAGGAAAGTATGCGTATCACTCGCATGCATGGGAGTGCGGATCGCACCGGGAGCCACCGCATTCACCCGGATACCCTTGTCCGCATATTCGATGGCGAGTGACCGGGTCACTGCATTGACCCCACCCTTGGTGATCGCCGTCAAAGCCGCTGGCAGGCCCTTCAATGGCTGCTCGGCCAGGAGGCTGGAGGTTATGTTGACGACGTGTCCACTCTCTCGACGAAGCATCTCAGCTATCGCCCTCTGCGAGACGTGAAAGAAGCCTCCGAGATTTACTTGTAGGAGCGTCGTAAATTCACTCTCGGTGTACTCCGTGAAGGACTTGGGAAGGAAAGCACCCGCGTTGTTAATCAGGGTGTCCACGCGACCAAAACGCTCTTTCGCTGTTTGAATGACCAACGAAGCTATTTCTGGCTGTGAGATATCGCCGGCAACTTCAACCAGGTTCGGCTGACCGGTGGTCGCTATTTTCCGTGAACACGCGACCACACGGTAGCCCTTGGCGAGAAGTTGCCGGACTATTCCGGCGCCAATTCCCTGAGACGCCCCGGTTACTATGGCAACTTTCTCTGTTGGCTTCATCATGCCGCCCTTGCTGAAATCGACCAAAAACCTGGGCATCAATTTGGCCATCTCTGCGCAATTCGTCTTGGCGTTTTCGGACGTCCGGTTCAGCTTTTCGTGACCGAACGATCCGTTGGGTGGGCGCGCTGGATTATGAGGTTGGCTTCTTCCATCCCTACTGCGCCGGTGCGAAGTTCGTGGGTGAAGAAATCTTTCGGCGACTCGCCAACGATGTCTTGGAATTCGCTGACGAGGTGAGCTTGATCGGTCAAGCCACAGGCTTGGGCGACCTGCGCCCACGACCGGCCGGTCCGTCGTTCCGCGAGGATTTTTTGAAAGCGTGCCAGGCGCGCAAATCGCTTCGGACCGATGCCAAAAGCAGCATTGAAGGCACGCGAAAGATGACGTGGACTAGAGCCCAGTTGTGCAGCGAGGGAGTGCACCTGCATGTTTGGGTCGTTCCTGAGATGCAGCGCCGCGCGGTTGACGAGGCTATCGGCGTGAGGACGAAGATGTCGAAGCAAAAAGGATTGAACGCCAGAAATCCGCTCTTCGCTTGTCTGCGCGGCTGCAAGCATGTCGTCACACATTGCCACTTCGCAAGCGCTGAATAGGTCTCCAAGATGGAAATTGGCGTTTGCGAACTCCCTAAGCGGAGCTCGGACTATGCGGCTCGCCGCATCAGATCTAAGACAAACAATGACGACGCCAAATGCTCCCGTGGGGCGCAGAGTAACGGCATGAGACTGAATATGGGTCGCACACTTCGTCGGTAGAAGCGTCGTGCGTTGATGTATTTTCGCCGGCGTTCGATATTGACCGATTAACTGGAGAGAAGTGCCAGGGGCGCATTTGATTGTCAGCGCCTTTGCGAAATCTCCGTCCGGAATGTCGCAGTCCCAGATTGCCTCGACGATATCGGAAAGCAAGGGCGAACGAAAACATCTCAGTGCACCCTCATGCGCCGAGGCGTTCGCACGGATGCCAATTGGATACTCGACGAACTTCATGCCAACGCAACTCTCCGGCCAGGTACGGTCCAGCAATCAACCATCAGCATTTCATGTCCCAAGTAGATCTGGAAAATGAGAAGTCAACCCGCATGCTCGCTTCGACTAGTTTCAATACGAGGCATTATTGCGGGTTCACATTGAAAGGAGCGGGACCGGGCGCGTGGACTATCAAGATACTGAGGCCGCCAATCCGTTAGTGGCGTTATCGAAGATCACGCCTCGCGCAGGGTTGACCGAACGCGTCGCGCCAGGTCTGCCAGGCTGAAGGGTTTGTCGATAATGGAAAACTCGCCAACGGCCTTATTTCGTTGCAGCACTCCCTCGGCGTAGCCCGAGGTGAGCAGGATTTTGATGTCTTTGCGCAGCCGCTTCGCCTCGCGAGCAAGCTCGATGCCATTCATTCCGTTTGGCATCACGATATCGCTGAACAGAAGTTCAAATGGTTGGTCACTCTGGAGCGTTCGAAGCGCCTCTGTGCCATTGTGGGCGCAAGAAACCTGATACCCGAAGGTGGACAGCATTGCCGACGTGACGTTCAGGAGGTCCTCGTTATCGTCGACCACAAGGACTCTCTCGGAGCCTGTCGGTAAGGCCTGAGTCTCGATGGTGTCCGGCGCGGCATCGGGTTCCCGTGTAGTGGCAGGTAGGTACAGAGCGACCGTGGTGCCCGCTCCTGGTGCGCTCTCGACGGCAATATGCCCTCCGGACTGTCGGACAAAGCCATAGACCATGCTGAGGCCGAGTCCGGTACCCTTGCCAACCTCCTTGGTCGTGAAGAAGGGTTCAAACACCCGGTCTCGCACTTCGGGAGGCATCCCGCGGCCGTTGTCGGCGACAGAGAGCCGAACGTACGATCCTGGTGAGCACCCGGCCACGCTTTCCTCCTCCACGATGTTCTGGGTCTCGATCTGGAGAATGCCTCTATCCGCCATGGCGTCCCGAGCATTCAGGGCGAGGTTAAGGAGGGCCGTCTCCAGCAGCGAAGGATCGACATGGCACAGCCACAATTCCTCGTCTGTCTGCAGCTTGACTTCGCATCCGTCGCCGACAGCCTGGTGGATAAGTCCCTCGAATTCGAAAATGAGTTGGTTTGCATTGACCAATTTCGGCTTCAATGCCTGCCGCCGGGAAAAGGCGAGAAGTTGCGCCGTCAACTTTGCTCCCCGATCAGCGGCGCGTCGCGCGGCCGCCGCGCAGTGCCGGACCTCGTTGGTGTCTGCTGTACCTTCGATCAGTTCGAGGTTCGCGGAAATCACCATAAGCAGATTATTGAAGTCGTGCGCGACGCCGCCGGTAAGCTGTCCGACGGACTCCATCTTTTGGCTCTGATGGAGTTGCTCTTCCATCAGACGGCGCGCCTCCAGGGCATGCTTGTGTTCGGTGATATCCCGGAGGAATACCGCGAGACCCTGGCTCGAAGGGAACGCATTGATCGCGTACCAGGCCTTGGTGCGTGGACAGAGCATTTCGAGGAAGGTCGGACGCTGTTCTGACGTTGCCTCACGAATTTGTTTCAGGACTTCCATATCGGCGGCGGCTGCAAAGGCTTCCGTAAGGGGCATGCCGATGATGTCGCGGTCCTGGGCCAGCCGCAATCTGGCCGGCCCGTTGAGGTAGCTGACGCGCCAGTCCCGATCGATGATGAGCACGCTGTCGGTGGTGCTTTCAAAGATCATCGTGATCCGGGCTGCGGCCTCCTCGGCTTTCTCCTTTGCCTCGGACAATTCGTGCTCACGGTGTTCCAGCGCATTGGCCATGGTGTTGAACGCATCGGCAACCCGTGCGATTTCGGATGTTCCGCGGATGTCCACACGTCGGTCGAATTCACCGAACCGCCATTGATTGGCGGCGTCGACAAGTTGCCCAAGCGGACGATGGATAAAGCGCTGGGCGCCCAATGATGTCAGGACCAGAACCAGCGCGGTGCTCAGTATGATCTGAAGGATGCCGCGCTGCGTGCCGCGTTGGATCTCATTGAATGCCCGGGCCTTGTCCAGGCCAAAGCTGATGAGAAGCCCTCCGGAATCATCTCGCAGGGCCGAATAGCCGACGATCCGCTCCACGCCATCGAGGTCGACGATGTCGGCTGTGGTCCGATCGCTGCGGCTTGGACCATTGTCGCCGGCCATCTTTCGGCCGACAAAGCGAGCGTTGTCAGGATAGTGGGCGAGGTATGTGCCGTTCCGGTCCACAATCGCGAGCGCAGCCCCGGGCGCAACATTCCGCCGAGCGAGGGAGTCGGCGAGCCAATCCAGGCTGAGAGCGGCTATAACCACGCCGCCGGGGCGGGCATCATCGCCGAAGAATGGCAACGCGAAATGAAGGACGTTACGGCCGGTCTGTCGACCAATCGCGAACGCTCCGACTGTAAACTTTCCGGTTCTCAGAACATCGGCGAGATAGGGTCTCCCGGCCGCAGTCGAGGGCTTATGATAGTCGGTCGCGTTGCAGAACGAACTGCCGTTTATGTCGACCACGAGAAAGCTGATGAACCCCGGATATCGTTGCTTGATCTTGGCGAGGTAAGCATTGCATCCTTCGGCGTCCTTCGCCTTTATCGCTGGAAGCTCTGACAGCGCAATCAGGGCCTGATGAATCCCCTGAACGGTCTGCCGCTGCTCTGCCGCGGCGAGTTCAGCCAGGTTGCGAGCATGACCTTGCACTTCGATCTGGCGTGTGCGGCGCAGGTCGAATTCGTTGTACGCCTGGATTCCGATCGCAGGCAGCAGCGCGACAGCCACCAGCACAAGTAGCCGTGATAGGAGAGTCACCTGTCATCGTGCCCCAATCCTGGCGTTCGCACGTGGTGGCAATAATGCTGCCTTGATCTCTATGGACAGAGCATTGATGTTGGTGGTGTGCCAACCGCTCAATCTGCCCCGAACCGTGATACGCACGTCGGGTAGGCGCCATGCCGAATTGAACTGTTCCATGCAAACCTCCGCGCTGCCCAGCCGCAAGATCCGGGGGTTGTGTTACGAATCTGTATCAATCGAGGGAAACTTGGTTACAACCGTAACGCGGCCCGCCGTTTCCCTAGCCGGCGACAAGGTCCGAAGTGTTATCCAATGCTGCCCCATTGGGTGTCTCTCTGCCGAGCATCGGCGTGAAGGATGCCGGCTGAAATTTCATCTGAATTTTCATGGAGTGGCCGGCCGGCTGGTTTTGAGTCCTTGACGATCGGGTGGAGGGAAGAGATGTCTCCCCTCCGCCACTGTTGACAAGGGGCGTTAACGGGCGGCGCGCCGACCTCGAGTAGCAACCATTGTACCGCGGCGGTGCACGACAATTCTGGTCTCCTCATTGACGACGACGTGGCTGATGATCCCAAGGATCTCCGATCGTGTGTCGATCTCGGCGTACTCGGCGGCCATTTGCGATGCGCGCAGGCGATGGCCGGGTTGGTCGAGCACGGTCCGGATGGCTCCGCGCAGGGCCTCCGGCGTTGGCTCGTTAATTGCGAGATCGATACCGACGCCGGACCATGCGACGCGCGCATTGACACCGGCCTTGTCTTCCGTCAGTCCGGCCGTAACGAGTGGGATTCCAAAGCTCATGGCCTGGTTGACGCTGCCGTAGCCGCCGTTGGTGACGAACACGTCGACCTTCGGCAACAACCACTCGAACGGCAAATAGCTCGCGAGCCGTGCGTTGGAGGGAATTGAGCCGGGTATCGCCTCGACCGGACGACCACCGGCCGTGACGACGACGAGTACGTCGGGCTCGTTTGCAAGTGCCGCGAGGGTCGGAGCAATCAAGAGGCCGAAATTGTGATTTGCGACCGTTCCTTGCGTGACCAACACGACCTTGCGCGAGCCGTCCAATTCATGTGACCACGGCGGCAGTGGAGCGTGGTTCGGAAGCAGGGGAGGCGTGCCGACGAAATGCACGGATTGCGGGATAACGTCGCGTGGAAACTCGAAGCTCGGGATCGTCAGTTGCATATAAGCATCCGCAAGTTCGACCACGGAGTCGAAGATGGGGATCGACAGCGGTCCAACACCCAGCTTCCTCGGAATCGGATTCAAGCGGCGGGCGACTGGCTGATCAACAATCCTGTCGAATTGTCTTGCGATGGTGGCGCATTCGACGCGCTCCGCCTCGGTTGTTGCGGGTGGCAGGCCGACGAAATGCGGAGCGCCGTCCTGGCGACGCCAGTGCAGAAACGATGTGCCGCAAAGAACGACGGGAGGCCGCTTCGCACGCGAGCCGAGCAGCATCGGCAGTATGCCGAAAAACATATCGTCGCCGATGATGACGTCGGCCGGGAAGTCCAGGAGAGCGTCTTGCAGGCCATCGTGTTGGGGTTGGATACTGTCGACGAACAGGCGCTCAATGGCGACGCGTATCCATTCCGGTCCGGGCGGAATGGTCTTGAGTGCCGGAGCCCGCGCAAAGACATCATTCGGGTCGAAATCCGCTTCCGGAGGTAGCGGGCGGAATTGCGCTCCGCTGCTTTCGACCCGGCCGCGCTGTGCGGTCCCGGTCAGGCAGGTGATCTCGTGGCGTTCAGCGATCAAGATGCGCGCGATCGCAAGCAGTGGATTGAGATGACCCGTCGCGGGAGTCGATGCGATGAGAATTTTCATGGGATCCTGTCCTCTGATAGCCGGAGGAGGACTTCCGGTTTGTCCGGATACCCCCGACCGATTGGCTGAAGCAGGACAAGAATGCGGGGATTGCTGTTACACCGTGGCTTCCGACCGATGCGAATTTGTTACGGCTGCAGTGCATGATGGTTGCGCCGAGGCGCTGGCACGTTGGGGCCTATGCCTGGGAGCGTGATTACAATTGTAACCCGAGCGCCCGACGCTGAAGCGGCTCGGTAACCCAGCATCCATAGTCACATGGAGACGATACGAACCCGTCCGTGGCAGTACGACTCCGATTGCTTGGTTTCCGTCATTTTATTCACGTCTGCCGTGCGATCGCGGTCAAATGGTTCGCACCATGACGGTCACGGATAGTATCACGCTTCATCACAACTCCGAGAGTTTGCTAGTAGCCGCGCAAGAAAAATCTAGATCTCAGGGTCCCGTGGCGTCTTGGCCAGTGCCTCTAGCGCATCTGTCAAGAACGTCGTTTTCCTTTCGGAATCCTGTTTCAATTAATCAAAGAGCTACTGACAATGGTAGACGCATTTCGCTCCAATCCAGACATCACGACCCGGTTAGCGACCAAGAGTTTGCGGGATCGATTCATGTCAACAGAAGCCGGCCACATAATCGTCGTCGACGATGATTCCACGCTACGGCAGATGGTGATCAGATATTTGGAGGATCACGACGTCCCGACCAGGGCAGCATCCAGCAAGGACGAATTGAAGCGTCATCTCGAAGGCGCGGAGCCCAGCCTGATCATTCTGGATCTGAGGCTGGGTCAGGACGACGGGCTCGATCTCCTGAGAGAAATTCGCTCCTATTCCGATGTCCCGGTCATCATCACCACCGGTCACCGTCCAGATGAAATCGACCGCATCGTCGGCCTGGAGCTCGGTGCGGACGATTACATCATCAAGCCGTTCAGCCTCAGGGAACTGCTGGCCCGCGTCCGCGCGGTGTTGCGGCGGCAGGAAATGGGAAGGGCCGCTCGCGCCCGCGACCCCGAACGCGGCGGGTATCGTTTCAACGGCTGGACGCTCGAACGCCGTGGTCGAAAGTTGCTGGATGCCGATAGCAGCCCGGTCGCGCTTAGCAAGGGTGAATATGCCTTACTGCTGGCGTTCCTCGAAGCGCCACAGCGACCGCTGACCCGCGAACACCTGCTCCAGGCAACGCGCGTTCACGAAGATATCTTCGACCGGAGCATCGACGTTCAAGTCCTGCGACTGCGGCGCAAGCTGGAGACTGATCCGAGCGCACCACGCATTATTCAGACCGAGCGTGGAGTAGGCTACGTGTTCGCATTGCCGGTGGAGCCGTTCTAGAACCGTTCCAACCCCGTGTGCTTTTCGGAGCGGCAACGCTGCACGCCGTGGCGGAACGAAGGCGGTACCGGACTGCAGCTGTAACCGTTTCTCTCGTAGCGGTGATCGCGATGTAACAGCCGGCCTTCAAGGTTCTCCTGCAAACATGTAGTGGGAGAATTTCATGTTGAAGAAGCACGCGTCTCGAAATGTGAACCGCTTCGTTGGATTGCATGATCAGCAGAGGGGCACAGCTGTCTGCGCTGTCCTGTCGGATGATTTAGGCATAGCCCGTCAAACCCCGGCTGCGAGGCCTGACGTGCCGGAATCCAGCTCGGCGGCGATATCGACGATCGCAAGAGCCGGCAACGCGCCAACCTCGCTTTGGTGGTCGGTGTTGGCCTCTTTCACGGAAGGCTTCGGCGCATATGGCGTGGCGCTGTATCCGACCGCGGACTTTCCGGTTCAGGCCATCCTCGTGGCGAGAAAAGATTCGCTGCGGCATCCCGGAAGTCGCGAGCTAACCGCGACCGGGCACGAGCATGAAACCGATCTGCTGTCGAAGAACATCCGACTTGGCGGTGGTTCGGAGCTCGATCCGCGGGCGCCACGGCACCGGAATTTGCTGGCGTTAATTTATGACACCGCCGCTGCGCTCTGGGCTCATTGGCGCCGGGAACGGGAGATCAAGCGGGCCGTCGCGGAGTTGGCGCAATTCGATAACCGGACGTTGCGAGATATGGGTATTACCAGCCGATCCGACATCGAGCACCTCGTGAGGTACTGTCATGATTGCTGATGCGGTTTATCTCGCCATCGCCGGAATCGGCTTCTGTCATGCCGCAGGTCGGTCTATTTTCTCCAGCAGATTGAAGCTTGGTATGGCCACCCTTGTGCCGCAAGGCTGGATCCGAGGGCGGCGCCGGTTCCAGCGAAACAGCTCCGCCTCGATCAAGAATTCTTGAAAAGGGCCGAATATTTCGCTTCCGCCTACATATTGGGCAAATGTTGCGCGTAACGCCTTTGCGGCAATTGCCCAGACTTGGTGAGACCGGAATTGTTCGCAGCGTAAGTTGGCGGCGAACAGTTGCGGTCTTTATCCTTGTCTTGGGTTACTTGCAGCTTTCGTCGGCGCAGGCGCAGCCGCTCGGACCGGCGATTGCATCGAACGGCAACGACGAGCCCATCACCGCGATATCGAGCCCGCCCACGATCGATCCGCTGAAGGTCAAGCTCGGGGAACAATTGTTCGATGATCCCCGTCTGTCGCATGATAACTCGCGCAGCTGCACGTCATGCCACGATCTCAGCACAAACGGCGCGAGCCCGAGACGACGCGACACCGGCCTCGACGGTTCGGAGCTGCCATTCAACACGCTTACCGTCTTCAATGCGGCGCTCAGTTTCCGGTTCGGTTGGGAAGGGAAATTCCGTACCGCCGAGTCGGACGTCAAAGCTTCGTTGGGAAACCCAAAGATCATGGCCAGCAGCGCTTCCGAAGTCGCCGAAAAACTCGGCGCCGATCCGGAAATGCGCAACAGGTTCGTCGCTGCCTATGGCCGCCGCCCGGACCCCAACAGTGTCATCGATGCCATCGCAAGTTTTCAGCGAACACTGGTGACGCCAGGAAGCCGCTTCGATCGTTGGCTTGCCGGAGACGCTACCGCGCTCTCGACCGGCGAACTGGAGGGGTACGGCCTGTTCAAATCTCTCGGCTGCGTCTCGTGCCATCAGGGCGTAAATATTGGCGGCAATCTGTTCGAGCGCCACGGCATATTCCATCCTTTGGCGTCGCCAGATCCTGCAATTCTGCGCGTACCGAGTTTGCGCAACGTCGCGACGACGCCACCCTATTTTCACGACGGTAGCGCACCAACTCTCGATGATGCGGTACGCAAAATGGCCAGGGCCCAATTGAACACGCTGCTAACAGATCCGCAGGTGACGGCGATCGTCGCCTTTCTTCATAGCCTGACTGGTAACTATCGCGGTGCGCCAGTTGGAGCCTCGCCATGAAGGGTGCCCTCGCGGCAGTTGGCGCATTGTGTCTGCTCGCGCTGCTGACCTGGCTATTGTGGAGTGGGTTGAACATGAATTCGGCCCGGTTCGATCGCGAGCTAAAAGCGCTTGGCGATTTCACCAGGTTTGAGCGCGGGATCAGCCGGGAAGTGCTGACCGCGCGTGCAGGCCTGTCGCGAAATTACGACGGACTTGTGCGGTTGGCGGACGCCTATGATGATGCGTTGGCCCGATTGCGCGAAGCCACAGCTTCGGATCCGGAGGAAAGTGCCGCCGTCGACGTTCTGGCTGCGCGCGTGCGCCGGCATCAGGAGCTGATCGAGCAGTTCAAAACCAAGAACGCGTTACTGCAGAACTCTTTTGCCTATTTTGGCCTGTTCGGCGCCCGGCTAGCTGCTTCAGATGACAAGGCGGTTGTAGTAGCTGCTTCAGCACTGGCGGCGGCGATGCTGCACCTCACACTCGATACGTCTGCGGCAGCGGCACACGGGGTCGAGGCGAAGTTGGAAGGGCTGTCGCGCCTGCAAAGTTCACCCGGTGAAGCCGATTCGATCCGCGCGATTCTTGGACACGGGCGGATGCTGTATGACGTTCTTCCCGGAGTCGATGCCATCCTGAAATCGTTGATCGCGGAGGGCAACAATCGCGAGCAGGATGCGGTTCTGGCGTTGATCACGAAACGTCAGCTCGATGCGCGGGCCTTGGCCCGAAGAAACCGCCTTCTGTTGTACGCCACGTCGTTGCTGCTGCTGGCCGGGCTGGTGTATTTCGGAGTACTACTGCGCGCACGGGCCATGGCCTTGCGTCGTCGCTCGGCTTTTGAGCATGTGACCGCCCGTATCTCGACGCGCTTTATCAATTCGCGTCCCGATGAGATCGCTGGCCACGTCGAGAGTGCGCTCCAGCAATTGGCCGAATGTATCGGCGCGGATCGAGCGTATTTCGTAGGGACGGCGAGGAGTTGTCGATGGGCTCGCGAGGGCGTCGAGTTCCCGCAGGGCTGGCCGGATCTCGCGTTAAAGTCGGTGTCGCGCTTTGGTCGGGACGGAAACGGCATCATTTGCATTCCCAGGGTCAGGCCGGCTCACGGGCACGGTACGATGAACCTGCTTGCGGACGCGGGGGTTCGAGCTTGGTTGTGCATCCCGGCCTTGGACGGAGAGAGGGCCGCGATCCTCGGTTTCGATGTTGTGCGGGCCGGCGATCTCACCCCATGGGCCAACTTCCCGCTGTTTCGTATGGCGTTTGACGCCATCGCCAACGCCATCAATCGGGTGATGCTCGAACAAGAGAAGGAGCGACTGCAGGTGAAGCTGCAGCAGGCGCGGCGGATGGAGACGATCGGCACCTTCGCAAGCGGCATCGCGCATAATTTCAACAATATCGTGGGTGCCATACTTGGCTATACGGAAATCGCCGATGCGCGCCTCAGGTTGGGCGGCGGGCCTGCTGCCAACCTTGCGGAAATTCGTCGTGCCGGCGAAAGGGCGCGGGAGCTCGTCGACCAGATTTTGACGTTTGGCCGCCGCGGCGAGGGCAGGCGTGAGCGGCTCCGCGTCGGGGCACTGATTGCGGAAACGAGAGCACTGCTTGCCGCCTCGTTGCCTTCGCACGTCAAAGTAGTGGTGAGCGAGAAAACTCAAACGACGACCGTCTGGGCCGAACCGGCGCAATTGCAGCAGGTCATTTTGAATCTCTGCAACAACGCGGCGCAAGCGATGAATGAGCCCGGCCTGATCGAGCTTTGCATCGAAGCGCGAGAAATTGCACAGCCCATGCGCGTTGGGCGAGGCGAGGTAGGTCCCGGCCGATTTGTGATTGTTTCGGTTTCCGATCCGGGGGCGGGCATGGATGAAGCAACGATCGAACGGATATTCGAGCCGTTCTTCACCACGCGCCCCAACGGCAACGGTCTTGGGCTGGCAACGGTCCGTGAGATCGTCGAGGACCATGGCGGGGCGGTCGAAGTGCAAAGCGCTGTCGGCACCGGAACGCGCTTCGACGTCTGGCTGCCATCCGTTCGATTCAATGAACCGGTATCGGTTCATCACGTGCCGGAGCTGGCGCTTCGCGGTGCGGGCGAAACCGTGCTTGTGCTCGAGACGGACCGCAGACGTTTGTTGCGGCATGAGGAAATTCTGGCGGCACTCGGCTACGAGCCGGTCGGCTTCACAAAAAGCATCGATGCTGTGGCGGCCTGTCGCACGGCGCGGGCGCGTTTCGATGTGGCACTGGTGTGTCACCTGCCTGGAGGGGCCGCCCTGGATCTCGCGGCAGCGTTGCATGATGCAGTGCCGACGCTACCGATCATTCTGGCGGCGCCGTCGACCGCGGATTTGGGTGCACCCCTGTTGGCGGATTCCGGAATAACGGAACTTGTCCATCACCCGCTCGTCTCAGGGGAGCTTGCCGGCGCACTATCACGGTGTCTGGCGGCGTCTTTCGCAAGCGGCAGCTACAGCTACATATAATTTCAGGTGACGCTGATGAGACCCCGCCTGGCCGTTCGGCCTCGTTTGCGTGGGTGGAATTGCGCTGGTGCTGGGTCTGGGCGCAGGAGGAATCGCCACGGGCTATTGGGCTGTGGGCGGCATCGCGATCGGCGTGTACGCGCTCGGAGGGCTCGGGATCGGCGCTCACACCCTGCAGAACGATCCTCACATGCTTCGCATCTTCAACGCCTTGTTCGGCCGAGGGTCGAGCTAGCTCGAAGGCTGCGCTCTCAGACAAATTTCTTCAGGCATATCAGCGGCACGCGTCGGCAGATACGCCGCCATGAAGACGCCGCGTTGTCTTCATGAGAAACGGTGCGACGTGATGCTTCGACGCTTGATTCTGCTTGGTGGAGTCGCTGCCATCGTGCCTTGCACAAACAACCAGCTGTGACGCCTGGTCGGACCCTTCTGGTCCGACCGACCGGTGTACGCGAAAAATGGCGACGAGTGATCCCCGTCCTCGGCTCCCGTGTGATCTGCTGAGGGTACCGACCGGTCTTCGGCAAGATGGTTTGGGAGATCGCAATGTTCCGGTCCGCGAGTTTGTCGGCCGGCTCCATGAAGGTTAGTCCAATTTGAGTCGGCCGATCACCACCTGTTGAGGTGTTGGACAATCCACGCCGAAGATAGGGCTAGATCCTTCTCGTTACAGCACGCGTGATCGGCTTTGCTCTCTCTTCCCCGCCATGATTTTTATGCTAGTTGAATGGGATACCCGGTTGGGCGAAAGATATGGGCACAGCGCTTTAAATGTTCGCGAGAAGGAGTCCCTTCATGCTCATCAACTGGAGGGAAAGAGCGTAATTCATTGGAACGATGGGATAATTTGTTCTCCGTTGCACCCATGATGGATTGGAGCGAGAATGTAGTCGTTTCAATTGGTTAGTAAGCGGCGTGTGCACGATGTGTGCATCGGGAGATCAGAGAAAATCCAGCGACAACCAAAGTGAGCCGGATTGAACTCGTTGAGTGTCACTAACTGATCTCATCGATAACGCTGGCCGTCTTCCCACCACCGCTTGCTTGTTCCAGCTGACGCAGCGGAGCCGCGATGCCGAAAGGGGTGGGGTGTAGCAAATTCTTGAAATGCCTGCGTGCGTCTGGTCCGGTCGTGCTATCCGGGTTGAGAAGCGCAACGACGTGGACATCTGGTAGGCGGTACTCAGAAATCAGTCCGACTAGATTACCATTCGGCAAATCCTCCGCAACTTTCATGCAGCGATCACATCGGGTCGACGCCCATCTTCCTGATGATCGTCGCCCATTTAGAAGTCTCCGATGCCATAAAATACTTTCGGCCTTGCGGGGTAAGGACGAGCGGCTCGGCGCGCACCTTCGGATCGTTGGTTGCTTCCAGCATCGCTGCATGGAGCTTGTCGAACATGGTCTTTTTGGTGCTGTCATGCGCTTGCTGCTTGCAACCGCGAGCGCCCGCGCATAGCCGTTCCTGATCAGGCCGATGACGTTCGGCAGAAGCTGGAATCCAAGCGGCACCTCATGCGGATACGCGTGAAAGGCGAGGAGCGGGTCGATCTGGCCGCGGCCTTGCAGGCCGATCCGAGCGCTTGCGGAGACCCGGTGATGAGAGAAATCGCTGCTGCATGGCAACATTTCGGTGTCGATGACATTGCCGGCCGATCTCGTGTATGTTAGCGCGCCAGCGAGCCAATCAATAGAAGGGAGGTACTGATGTCGACGGCCCTGCGCATCGCTCATGGTGCTTTCGGCAGGGTGGCTCTGCTCGACATGGACCGTTCGCTGGTCCGTCACGCCCACCACCACTGCCATGTCCTGCTCAAGGTCGAGGGCGCCGACACGCAATTCCTGGTGGGCGACCGGGTCTATCCGCTCACGGATACGACGGCCGTGCTTGTCGACGGCTGGAAGCCGCACGCTTATGTGCATGATGTCAACCGGGCGCGAACCCTGATCCTGGCGCTCTATATCGAGCCTGAATGGCTGAAGGAGTTCCGGCCGGGCTGGGCCGCCAGCGGTGCGCCCGGCTTCTTCGAGCAGCCATCGGGCGAGGTTTCTCCGCGCATCCGTCAGCTCGCGTTGCACCTTGCTGCCGATATGATGGCGCATCCGGACGCTCTGCACGCCCATGAGCAGACGCTGTCGGATCTCATGATCGCGGTGATCGAGCGGTTTACGCCCTGGCGCAGCTTTCCAAACTCGATCCGGGGCATGAGCGCGGTGAGCTGCGACTGGCGGATCCGGCGCGCGATGGATGCGATGCGGACCAGGGATTCCTACGCCAACGTCGATCAGTTCGTGAGGGGTGCAGGTCTCTCGCGTGCGCAGTTCTTCCGCCTGTTCGAGACCTCGCTCGGCGTCTCGCCAAAACTCTATCTCAATGTCGTGCGGATGGAGCGGGCGCTGGATGCGGTGATGCGCGAGGATACCCCGCTCGGGGAACTCAGCGAGCGCTTCGGTTTTTCGGAGCCGGCGCATTTCACGCGCTTCTTCCGCGATCATGCCGGCGTCGGCCCGCGCGAATTCCGCAACGTCTCTCGTCTTGCGGGCTGATATTGCGGCGCACCTGCCTTTCAAATGAGACGATTTGGTAAGTCGTGAGAGCGGGCGGTATGGCGCTTGCTCCCCTCGTCCTGACAACTGTCCGCGTCGCGTCGAAGAACGCGTCGGGAGGTATGCCGGGACATGGTGCAGGCCGCGGTCCGAACCGCAATATCGTGCGATCAGGGGAAGGGCGATGAGCGGCCGTGGGTCGGGCGTTCGATCGAACGCGTCGAGGATGCTGGGCTGCTAAGCGGTCGCGGCCGTTTCATCGACGATCTTGGCGTGCAGCCGGGTACCCTGCACGCGGCGATCCTGCGCTCGCCGCACGCCCATGCCGATATCCTGGCGATCGATACCGAAGCCGCAAAACGCTTGGCCGGCGTTGCCGTCGTCCTCACGGGCGAGCAGGTCAAGGCCGTCACATCAAGCCTCGTCGTCGGCGTGAAGGCGCCGGTGGAGTGTTGGCCGATCGCGACCGACCGTGTGCGTTATGTCGGCGAGCCGGTGGCGGTGGTCGTGGCGACCGACCGCGCCCGCGCCGAGGATGCCGCCGAGTTGATCTCCGTCGAGTATCGCCCGCGATCCGCTGTCGTCGATCCGCTCGGGACGCTCGCGCGGGAGGCGCCCGTGCTGCACGATGGCTTTCCGGGAAATCTCGCAAGCGATCGTACATTCCGCTACGGCGATCCCGAGCAGGCCTTCGCGGACGCTCCGCACCGTTTCTCGATCGATGTCAAATATCCGCGCAACTCGTGCACGCCGATCGAGACTTACGGCGTAATCGCCTCGCACGATGCCGCCGAGGATGCCTTCGATATCCTGGCCAATTTCCAGGGGCCGTTCAGCATCCACACCGTGATCGCGCGCGCCCTGAAAGTTCCAGGCAACCGGCTGCGGCTTCGCACGCCGCCTGACTCAGGCGGCAGTTTTGGCGTCAAGCAGGGCGTCTTTCCGTATATCGTGCTGATCGCTGCCGCGGCGCGCGTTGCAGGGCGGCCGGTCAAGTGGATCGAGGACCGGCTCGAGCACCTCGCCGCGTCCGTCTCTGCGACCAACCGCGCGACGACCCTGTCGGCGGCCGTTGCGGCGGATGGCAAAATTCTCGCGCTCGACTGGGACCAAATCGAGGATTGCGGCGCGCATCTGCGCGCGCCCGAGCCGGCGACCCTCTACCGCATGCACGGCAACATGACGGGGGCCTACGACATCCGTCACGTAAAAATCCGCAACCGCGTCGTCGTCACCAACAAGACGCCGACCGGCCTCAACCGCGGTTTTGGCGGACCGCAGGTTTATTTCGCGCTGGAGCGGCTGGTGCAGCGCATTGCGTTAGGCCTCGGCGTCGAACCGCTCGACGTCATCAGGCGCAACCTCATCGAGGCCAATGCCTTTCCCTATCGCACGGCTAGCGGCGCGCTGCTGGATTCCGGCAACTATCAGGAAGCGGTCGCCAGGGCGATCGAAGGGGGAAAGTTCGCCGAACTCAAGGCGCGCCGCGACGAAGCGCGTGCGCAGGGGCGTCTCTACGGCATCGGCCTTGCTGCAGTCGTCGAGCCCAGCGTCTCCAACATGGGCTATATCACGACCGTGCTGACGGCGGCCGAGCGCCGCAAGACAGGGCCGAAGAACGGCGCGCAGGCCACCGCGACCATAGGCCTCGATCCGGTCGGCAGCGTGACCGTTCACGTCGCCTCGGTGCCGCAGGGGCAGGGCCATCGCACCGTGCTGTCGCAGGTCGTCGCCGACGTCTTCGGCCTCGAGCCGAAGGACATCAGGGTCAACACCGAGATCGACACCGCGAAGGACGCCTGGTCGATCGCGTCAGGCAATTATGCGAGCCGCTTCGCCGCGGCCGTCGCCGGCACTGCCAAGCTCGCGGCCGAGCGCGTGGCCGGGCGGCTCGCCCGCATCGCCGCCAGTCAGTTGAATGTCGAGCCGGCGGACATCGTGTTCACGCGCGGCTTTGTCGCGTCCCGGCACAATCCGGAAAATCGGATTGCATTCTCGCGCGTTGCCGCGCTCAGCCATTGGTCGCCCGGTTCGCTGCCGGACGACGCCGGCCAGACCATACGCGAGACCGTGTTCTGGACGCCGCCGGAGCTGACACCGCCCGACGATGAGGATCGCATCAACTCCTCGCTGTGCCACGGCTTTATCTTCGATTTCTGCGGCGTCGAGATCGATCGCACCACGCTTGAGACGCGGATCGATCGTTACGTAACCATGCACGACTGCGGCACAATTCTTCATCCCGGCATGGTGAACGGCCAGATCCGCGGCGGCTTCGCCCAGGCGCTCGGCGCCGCGCTCTACGAGGAATATGCCTATGCCGACGACGGGAGTTTTCTGACGGGAACGTTGGCCGACTATCTGCTGCCGACCACCACCGAGGTGCCGGAGCCGCAGATTATCCACATGGAGACGCCGTCGCCCTTTACTCCGCTCGGTGCAAAGGGCGTCGGCGAAGGCAATTGCATGTCGACGCCGGTCTGCGTCGCCAATGCGGTCGCGGATGCGCTTGGTCTCGTCGATGTCACGCTGCCGCTGGTGCCGGCAAGGCTCGCTGAGCTGGTGCGCGGCGCCGAACCGCCGCCGCCGTCGGGACACCCCATAGCAAGGCCTGCCCGGCAGGGAGACCGGCAGCTTCGCGGCGAAGGGCAGGCCTCCTTGAAGGGCGCGCCCGAACGGGTATGGAGGATGCTGCTCGATCCCGCCACGCTGCAATCGGTCATTCCAGGCTGTCAGCGCGTCGACAAGATTTCGGAGACGCATTTCCGCGCCGACGTGACGCTCGGCATCGGTCCCGTCACCGGGCGTTATCGCGCTGACGTCGAGCTGTTCGATCTTGAACCGCCGCGCGCGGTGAGATTGCGCGGAGCGGCTGAAGGTGCGCTCGGCTTCGGCAGCGCGGAAGGACGCATCATGCTCGCGCCCGACGGCAGGGGCGGCACGCAGCTGACGTACAGCTATGACGCCGCCATCGGCGGCAAGGTTGCGAGCATCGGCGGCCGCCTGCTGGACGGCGCTACGCGGGTAATCATCGGGCAGTTCTTTGCGGCACTGGCCCGCAAGGCCGGTGGTGGGGCGGCCGGCGGCTTCTCCCTGTTCGCATGGCTCGCGAAACTCGCAAGCCTGTTTGGAGGGCGCCGATGAAGCCCGCTGCGTTCGACTATGTCCGCGCCGAGACCGCCGACGAAGTCCTTTCAGGACTCACGCAGGAGGGCGGCAATGCGCGCGTGCTTGCCGGCGGCCAGTCGCTGATGGCGATGATCAATATGCGCGTCGCCAAACCGAAGCTGTTGATCGACATCATGCACATCAAGGAGCTGCGTCAAATCGAACGCAAGGCGGGCGCCGTCGTCATTGGAGCCGGCGTGCGCCAGGCCGAACTATTGGCCTGGCCGGGTCTTGCCGAAGCGCTGCCGCTGGTGGCGCTGGCGCTGCCATGGGTTGGGCACGCGCAAACCCGCAGCCGCGGTACGATCTGCGGCTCGCTCGCGCATGCCGATCCCAGCGCCGAGATGCCGCTGGCGCTGGTCGCGCTCGGCGGCGAGGTGCATCTGCGCAGCGCCACGCGTCGGCGCCGCATGCCGGCAAGGGACTTCTTTGCCGGCATGATGCTGACCGCGCGCGCGGACGACGAACTGATCGAAGCCATCTCGCTGCCGGTCCTCGGCGAGGCGCGTTGCGCGTTCCGCGAGGTCGCGCGCCGTCACGGCGATTTCGCCATCGTCGCCTGCGCGGCGATGCCGACGCCGGCAGGCATACGCTTCGCCGTCGCCGGCGTCGCGGACGTCCCGACGGCGCGCGACTGGCCCCGACTTGAGGGCAGCGCGCTCGACGACGCCCTCAACGGATTTGCCTACGAGCTCGATGCGCGCGACGACGTGCACGCGACCGCGCGCTACCGCCGCGACCTGGTGCGGTCGATCGGCCGCGACCTGATCGGCGAGGTGCTGCAATGAATCGCCTCGAGGCCGATGCTCGCCATCCCGTCCGTTTCACGCTGAACGGCAAGGCCGTCGAGGCGGAAGCCGAGCCGCGCACGCTGCTTTCCGATTTCCTGCGCCAACAGCTTGGTGCGACGGGAACTCACGTCGGCTGCGAGCACGGCGTCTGCGGCGCCTGCACAATCGTCGTCGACGACATGCTCACGCGCGCCTGTCTCACGCTCGCGGTGCAGGTCGATGGTTGCGATATCAGGACGGTCGAAGGGATCGCGCCGTCGCCGGACCGGCTCAGCGCCCTGCAACGCGCCTTTCGCCGCAACCATGCGCTCCAGTGCGGCTTCTGCACCGCCGGCATCCTGATGTCGCTCGACCATTATCTGAGCCGGCACCCCGCGCCGACCGAGGAGGAGATCCGCGAACTCCTGAGCGGCCATCTGTGCCGCTGCACCGGCTACACGCCGATCATCCGGGCGGCGCTCGAAGCAGCCCGGCTTGCTACATCCAGCGAAGAGACTTCAGATGCTTGATCTCGGCAGCAGCTTCGTTGCCAGCGTGGCGCGCGATCCCGATGCTGTCGCGCTGATCGATGGCGATCTCCGTTTCACCTACCGGCAGTGGTACCAGACGATTTCGGCCCTCGTGGCATCGTTCGACCGTCTCGGCCTGAAGCCGGGAGATCACATCGTCACCCTGTTGCAGAACCGCTCGGAGGCGGCGACGCTGCACTGGGCCTGCCAGTTCGCGGGGCTCGTCATCACGCCGGTCAATTGGCGCGCCAAGGCCGACGAACTCGACTATTGCATAGAGAATTCCGAGGCCTGCGCCATCTTCTACGAGGACGTCTCCGCGGAGGCCGTGAAGCAATCGTCGCGGGCCGGCCGGTTGCGACGTGTTTCGGTCGATCCGGGAACAGGTGATGCGATCGGATTCGCCGAGCTGATCAGGCACCGCGCGCCGGACGCCGAGCCGCGCGTGGGCGCCGACGCCTGGTCGATCATGCTCTACACCTCGGGCACGACCTCGCGGCCGAAAGGCGTGCCGCGGCGACATCGCGCCGAACGGGCCGCGGCGATCGCCCATGTCGCGCAAAACCTCTATGGTCGCGGCGAGCGCACGCTCGGCGTGATGCCGCTCTATCACACCATGGGGGTTCGCTCGCTGCTTGCGATGTCGCTGATCGGCGGCACCTTCATCTGCCTGCCCCGCTATGATAGCCGCCAGGCGCTGGCGCTGATCGAGAAGGAGCGGATCACCAACCTTTATCTGGTGCCGACCCTCTTTCACGATCTTGTCCACCACGAGGCGTTTGCTGCGACCGATGTCTCGAGCGTGCGCAAGATCGGCTTTGCCGGCGCGTCGATGACCGACGGACTGTTGAAGAAGCTGAACGAGGTGTTCAGGCCGGAGCTGTTCGTCAATCACTACGGCAGCTCGGAAATCTACACCTTTACGATCGACCAGAACGCGCCGGCAAAGCCGGGCTCGGCCGGCAAGGCGGGCATAAATCAACACATCAAAGTCGTGCGGATCGGCGCGCGCTCGGCCGCGGAGCTCGCGGCGGTCGGCGAGGAGGGCGAGATCATCGCGCTGCTTGCCGGCGACGAGGCGTTCGAAGGTTATTGGCGGCGGCCCGAGGCGGACGCCAAGGCGTTGCGCGAGGGTTGGTATTTCACCGGCGATACCGGCTTCGTCGATCCGAACGGCGATCTCCATGTCTCTGGCCGCGTCGACGACATGATCATCACCGGCGGCGAGAACGTCTCGCCGGTCGAGATCGAGAGTTGCTTGTCGCTGCATCCCGCCGTGTCCGAGGTTGCGGTGGTCGGCATTGCCGACGAGAGGTGGGGCAAGGTCGTCGCTGCCTTTGTCAAGCGCAACCGGCCGGTTTCCGAAGGCGAGCTGGAGCAGTTCTGCCGCACCTCGGGGCTTGCCAACTTCAAGCGGCCGCGCCGCTACGTCTTCGTCGACGCAATTCCAAAATCGCCGGTCGGCAAGCTGCTTCGGCGACTGCTCGTCGCCGGCCAGTACGAAGCCGAACGGCCGCCGCCGTCCGATATCGCCTGATCCGAAGCATCAACAGAAGGAAGCACAGATGCCGTCATCTTACACGTTCTCCGATCCCCGCCTTGGCAAGCTCGACGGGTTCAAGGTCGAAATCGATGAAGCGCATGAGCGTGCCGACATCGTACTCGGCCGTCCGCCCTATAACATCGTGGCGATGCCGCAGCGCGATCAGCTCCGGCTGACCTTCGAGACGCTCGACGAGGATCCGCGCGTTCGCATCATCGTGGTGCGGTCAGAGGGAGAGCACTTCTCCAGCGGCGGCAATATTGGCGGTTTCATGGAGGCAAGTCCCGAACACGTCTCGAGGCTCGCCTGGAATATCGCAGCACCGGCGCGTTGCGCCAAGCCTGTGATCGTCGCCAACCGTGGCTATTGTTTCGGTGTTGGCTTCGAACTCTCGCTCGCCTGCGATTTCCGGATTGCGTCGGAAACCACGCAATACGCGCTGCCGGAGCAGAAACTCGGTCAGATCCCGGGATCGGGCGGTTCGGCGCGGCTGCAGAAGATGGTCGGCATCACCCGCACAAAGGATATCGTCATGCGTTCCAAGCGCATCTCGGCGAAGCAGGCGCTGGAGTGGGGCATCGCGACCGAATGCGTTCCGGACAGCGATCTTGAGAAAGCGACCGACAGGCTGGTGGATGAGCTTCGCACCTTCTCGCCGTTAGCGCAGCGGACGGCGAAGAAGCTCCTGAACGACACCGAAGATTCGACGCTGGCGATTGCGATTGAGCTTGAGGGGCACTGCTACAGCCGCCTGCGCCAGTCGGACGACTTTAAGGAAGGCGTCGAAGCCTTCAACGCCAAGCGTCCGCCCAGATTCATCGGCCGTTGAACTGTTCTGGCGCGTGGTGGGCGACCACCGCGCGCCACTTTGAGCCGAAATTTCTCACAACAAACAATAGAGGGAACGAATATGAAGCCGTTTGGTATTTTAGCCGCTGCGAGCGCGCTGCTCGCCACCACCGCGCTCCAAGGTGCCGCATTTGCACAGTCCGGCCCGATCAAGGTCGGCGTGGTCACGCCCTTGTCCGGCACGTATACGCCGATTGGGCAGCAGGTCCGCTGGGGACTGGAGCTGGCTGCCAAGGATATCAACGCGGCGGGCGGAATTGCGGGACGGCAGATCACGCTCATCTTCGAGGACGAGGAAGCCAACCCGGCTGTTGCCGTTCAGAAGGCCGAGAAGCTCTTCCAGGTCGAGAAGGTGGACTTTCTCACCGGCACGGTGAACTCCGGGTCGACGCTCGCCGTCGCGCAGCTCGCCGAGCGCAACAATAGGCTTGCCGCTACGACCGTCTCCTTCGCCGACTCGATTACCGGCGACAAATGTTCGCCGAACATGTTTCGCGTGAACGCTCGCGCCGAGCAGCAGTCGGTCGCGCTCGCCGCCTGGCTTGAGAAGGAGAAGCCGAAGTCGAAGGTATTCTATCTCGGGCCGGATTATGAAATGGGTCGTTCCACCGTCGCCGCCTTCAAGACCAACGCCGAAAAGAGCGGCGCCCAATCGATGGGCGAGGTGTTCGCGCCTCTTGATTCCAAGGACTACACGCAGTATTTCGGCCAGATTCGGGCTGCCCGTCCGCAGGTCGTCTATACTTCGGTTGCCGGGAACGACACGGTGCGACTGCTGACCCAGTTGCAGGATTTCGGCATGCTGTCGAACCTGACAGTCGTTGGCGCCTCAGGCACCGTGACCTCTCAGAACATCGGCGCGATCGGGGCGGCGGCGGAGGGCTTTGCCACCGGGGTGGGTTATTCGACTCAGATTGATACGCCCGCGAACAAGAAGTTCGTTGAGGCGTTCCGCGCCGCCAACAAGGCCGATCCTGATCTCTACGGCGCCGACAGCTACGGGCTCCTCTTTGCCTACAAAGCGTCGGTCGAGAAGGCGGACTCAACCGATACGGACAAGGTACGCGATGCGTTAAGGGGACTGACCTGGAAGACGCCGCAGGGCGAGAAGACGATCAGGGCCGGTGACCATCAGGCAATGCAGCCGATGTATGTGGTGCGCGTAAACAAGGGGAAGTTCGACATCGTCACGAGTGTGCCAGCGGACAAGGCGATCGGGCCCGACGCCTGCACACGGTTCTGAACCAAAGGAAACGGCCGCGCTCTGTCCCGTGAGTCCGGGAGAGAGCGCGGGCGGATCCGATCTCTGGAGACGACGTCCATGTCACCGATAGACTATCTGCAATTTGTGCTGGCACCGCAGATCCTGAACGGTCTGACGCTCGGCGTTGCTGTTGTTCTTGTTGCGCTGGGGCTCACCATCATTTTCGGCATGCTCGACGTCATCAACATGAGCCACGGCGAATTCTATGCAGTGGGAGCCTATGCAGCGCTGGCGCTCGGAGCCGCGGGTATCGGCTTCTGGTTTCTGCTGGTCTTGGTGCCGATCCTGATGATTCCCCTCGGTATGGCGGCAGAGCGGCTTTTGATCCGACCGGTCTTCGACTCGAAGGACCGCCACGTCACCACGCTGCTCGTTACCTTTGGCCTGGGCCTCATTGTCGAGGACGTGCTGAAAGTGATCTTTGGTGCGAACACGCAGCGCCCGCCGACGCCCATTCCGGGCGCAACGGAATGGTTCGGAATTCTCGTGCCAAACTACCGTCTCTTCCTTCTCGCGGTGGGAGCAGCGATCATCGGCGGCGTCGCCTATGTTGTGTACCGCACGCGCCTCGGCGCCATGGTCCGTGCAGCTGCCTTCGATCGCCATATGGCGGCCTCGCTGGGGGTGCCGGTCTCGATCGTATATGCGGGAACCTTCGCTTTCGGCGTAGCGCTCGCCGGGCTCGCCGGCGTGCTGCTCGCGCCGATCTATTCGGTCTTTCCCACCATGGGGCGGGACTTCATCTTGCTTGCCTTCAGTGTCGTCATCGTCGGCGGAATGGGCTCGATCTGGGGGTGTGTGTTTGCCGGGCTGCTGCTGACGCAGGTGCAGGCGCTCGCGAGCCTCGTCATATCGCCAATATGGACGGATCCTATCGTGTTCGGCACGATGGTCGTCTTCCTCATGGTCCGCCCTCAAGGCCTGTTCGGGAGGCTCGGACATGCTTGATCGGCTCGCTATCTCCATGCGTGCGAGCCATGTACTCGCGATTCTGCTTCTCGCGGCGGCGTTGTGCCTTGCGGCCCTTGGCGCTGCATTGGACGACAGTTTTTACCTCC
The DNA here is from genome assembly GCF_018596315.1 of Bradyrhizobium sp. SRL28. Taxonomy (GTDB): domain Bacteria; phylum Pseudomonadota; class Alphaproteobacteria; order Rhizobiales; family Xanthobacteraceae; genus Bradyrhizobium. The sequence goes on from NZ_JAHEAG010000002.1 coordinate 459,081, forward strand.
GCCTCGGTACTGAAGCGCTGATCTTCGCGGGTCTCGCTCTGTCAGTCGACCTTCTTCTCGGCTATTCGGGCGCGCTGTCGCTGGGGCAGGCGCTTTACTTTGGTATCGGCGCCTATGTTTCGGCCCTGACCTTGATGACTGTTCCCTCCTTCTGGCTGGCCATGGCTGCCGCAGGTCTTGCGACGCTCGTTGCCGCCACGATCGGCGGTCTGATCGCCAACCGGGTCCGCGGTGTATATTTCGCCCTCATCACCTTTGGCATGGCGCAGGTCGTGGCCAAGGTCGTCTACAACACGCGCGAACTGGGTGCCTCTGACGGCATGATCGGCATTCCCGTCGTCCAGATCCAATTCGGCCCTTTCGCGATCTCGGCTGGCAATCCCGTCGGATTCTTTCTGATCGTGCTGGCCATCATCATGGGACTGTATGGACTTAGTGCCTATTTGCTGGAGACGCCCTTCGGCCGGGTGCTGACGGCCCTGAAAGCCAACGAGAGGCGAGTGCCCTTCCTCGGTTATTCGGTGTGGCGGGCGCGTATGGCGGTCTATGTCTTCGCAGGACTCGTGGCCGGCCTGTCTGGCGCGCTCTATCCGGTGCTGCGGGGTTTTGTCTCGCCAGAGCTGATGTTCTTCGCCACTTCCGGGAATGCGGTGATCTCGGTGATCCTCGGGGGCGTCGGTACGCTCATCGGCGCGATCTACGGCGCGGTGCTGCTCGTCATCCTGAAATCGATCATCGGCAGCTGGACGGAGCATCATCTCATCGTCATCGGTCTGCTGTTCATGCTCTGTGTGATGTTCCTGCCGAAGGGACTCGTCGGCTTCTCAAGGCCATGGATAGAGCGCCGAATTGTCCGAGTGCCGTCTCAGGAAGTCACCGCCTCCGCGGTCTCCCCCGCGATCGCCAAATCCCGGAGCGCGTCGTGATTCCGCCTGTTCTCGACGTCCGTGGTCTCGGCATCTCATTCGGCGGTCTCAAGGCCGTCGACGATGTGAGCTTTTCCGTTGAGCGCCATCGCATTACCACGATCATCGGTCCCAACGGCGCCGGCAAGTCGACCTTGTTCAACCTGATCAGCGGAGCGCTGACGCCCAGAAACGGAAAGGTCATGATCGACGGCGTCGAGATGACACGCGGTTCTGCCGAGCAGAAAAAAGCCGCGGGTCTCTCCCGCTCGTTCCAGATCACTAACCTTTTCTTCGAGCTAACCGTCGCGGAAAATCTGCGGCTCGCTGCGCAGTTACTTGAACCACCAACGCACGCCTTCTTGCCGATCCGCCGCTCGCGTCGCGCGATGGAGAAGACGGAGAGAATGCTTGAGCGCTTCAGACTTGCGCATCGCCGCGACGAGCTTGCTGGCAATCTCTCGCACGGGGACCAGCGTCGGCTGGAAATAGCAGTCTGCCTCGCATCCGAGCCCAAGCTCTTGCTGCTCGACGAGCCGACACAGGGCATGAGCCATGCCGATACGCAGGACACGGCCGCCCTTGTGCGTGGCCTGACCGAAGACGTGACCGTCCTGCTCATCGAGCACGATATCGGCCTTGTGATGAACCTGTCGGACCATGTCGTCGTCATGCATCAAGGCCGCAAGCTGGCCGAGGGTCCTCCGAAGGTCGTGCGATCTGATCCGGTCGTCCAGGCCGCATATTTCGGGCATCACTGACATGCTAACCATTCGAGGATTACACTCCCACTACGGCCTCAGTCACATCATCCAAGGCATTGATCTCGACGCCAGGCCCGGTGAAGTCATCGGCATCTTTGGGCGCAACGGCGTCGGCAAGACGACATTGCTCAAGACCATCGCCGGTTGGGTGACAGCGAGCGACGGCACGGTCATGCTCGGTGAGCATGGACTTTGCGGCCTTTCACCCGATCGCATCTGCCATGCTGGCGTCGGCTTTGTGCCGGAGGACCGCCGCATCTTTCCAGGGCTAACCGTTGAGGAAAATCTGTCGCTAGGCCTGTTGCAGGTGAGGGGACGTCCGAAACAGGACGAGTGCCGTGCGATTGACGCGATTTATAATCGTTTCCCCCGACTGGGCGAGCGACGGCATCAGCTCGGCACGACACTCTCCGGAGGCGAACAACAGATGCTGGCAATGGCGCGGGTCATGGTCGGTGAGCCGCGTCTCGTGTTGATCGACGAGCCAAGCGAAGGTCTGGCACCGATGATCGTTGCAGAAGTCTTCGCAATCGTGCGGGAACTGCGCAATCGAGGAGCAATCGTGTTGCTCGTCGAGCAAAATGTGCATCAGGCCCTGTCGGTCGCCGACCGCTTCCATGTGGTCGAACGCGGAAAGATCGTATTCAGCGGCGAGGCAGGCGTTGAGGCCGACCGCACCCGGCTGATGCAGCTCATCGCAGTATGAGGGCATAAGGAGGCCGAACAGAAGCGACGGCTTGACGAAGGACAGACTTTGTACGACGCGGCCGGGACGAAGGCTCTGTTCGAGGCTGCTGACGTAGTGGAGATCGGCACCGTCTGGAGCGAAGCAATGCCGGCAGATCGGTTCGTTCGCTTCTGGCGCAAAGTGCTCGTTGCGGCCCCATCTTGGATTTTGCCATCTCCAGCTGGCTGGACGTAGCTCAAACTTGCCCATGATGGATTGGAACGAGAATTCAAGTTTTTCAAATAGTTAGAAGCCGGCGTGTGCACGATGTGTGCACCGGGAGACCAAGAAAAATCATGCGACAGCCAATGTGAGCAGACCCTCTCGTTCCGTTCCCGACGAGTTTCGCGAACTCGCGGAAAGGACCCCTGACCGTCATCCACGCTTCGCGGGATGGGCCATTGAGCGATGTACGCTTGGATTGTGCAACGACGCGCGTTCTCTCGTCTCGGTGCGAACATCAAGATCGCGAATTCGACTTCCGCAAGATGTTGCCGATCATTTCTGACGCGAAGCTGACCAACGCCCTCAATGACGTCCGCGCCCGCGAAATACATTTGTCACAAACCCGCAAGCGCGTTTTCGCTCGCGCTGTGCGTCAAGCGCTGGAACCAAAAGGGCACGTCGCGATTACTCCATGCTTGCGCAACTTGGCATTGAGCCGTTCGAAAATACTTTTATGCCTGCTGACGAATGATCTTAGTCTCTCCACGATTGATAGACAGGTTCATCGAGCGACGATGTCGCTTTCTGAAATCGGCTGTCATCGTGGTTGTCTGTAACGCCGCACTGCTATTCGATCCCGTCTTTGCAATCCGGCGTTCGGTTGGGCGGGTCTGCGTTATTTCCGGTGGGAGCTGCGCCGAATGCTGATCGAAACTTCGGCGCCGCGGATCTTGTATCAAGCGAGCGATCTGGCCGCGAAACCCAAAATCCTGATCGCCGACGATGATCCGCAGAATTTGAAGGCCCTCGACGCGATCCTGGCGGCCCCAGACCGCGAGATTGTCCAGGCGCGATCCGGATGGGAGGTATTGCGCTGCGCGCGCGAGAACGACTTTGCGGTTGTCGTTCTTGATGTGCGCATGCCTGATCTTGATGGGCTTCAAGTCGCCGCACGCATGATGGCGGATCAGCGCACCTCGCGGATTCCTGTTGTTTTTATCACAGCTAATTTTTGCGCTCCATCAATGCAGAAGCACCACTGCTGCAGGGTCTGGGTGAGCGTCTTTGGGGGAGTGAGCCCGGGTGCATTCGAGTGGCTGATGGCGTGGCCGGAAGGGGACCGACTTAAAGCCATTGGAAACGGCCAGCTTCCAGCGGTGGCTGCTGCAGCATTCAGAATTCTTGCAGCCAACGACAACGAGCCACGCGAACGACAACCAGCCGGCGCAGCGTCTGCAGTTTAGTCCGCGTTTGGCCGATAGCTGAACATGTCGATATTGCTGCTCACCTCGTCATACTCCCCAGCGAGCAGGTCGAGGCTTTCGGGCGTGACGGTTTCATCGTGAACTGGGCCGCCTTCATCGCGGTCCCAGTCGCGAACCACGAAGCTGCCGCGCTCGAACACATCGAACCACCACTCGCCGTGAACGATCATGTTCCGGCGGTGGTTTAGTTCGGCCAGCTTCTCGCAATAGCCAAGAAACTCGTTGAGCTGATCTGGCGCGAAAGTTGGCGTGCACAGCTCGTGGAATTTCTCCACGATTATGTGGCTCTTGACCCTGAGCATGAACCTGACGGCCTTTTCCTCGTCGCTTAGCACCATCAGGGCGACCTCGCGAAGCGCGACCATCGCGCGGCCGTAGCCGAACATCATGCGGCCGAACGGAGCCAAAAAGGGCGCAAGCTTCTCGTCGTTGAGGTGTGGGAATATCACCGTCATAGCGGGCACCGAGTCATCTATTCTTTCCACCGAAAGTATTCGGCCCCTTGTAAATACTTGCCCGCCGAGGTGGTACGATTTGTTGTATCACCCAGAGAGAATCACGGCATTTCCGGCCGACGGGACAGACTGGCATTGCCGACTGTCAAAAAGAAAAGCAAAACGCGGCCAATCTCTTAGCTCTGGTACAGATTGCGCTCGCGCTGTACAGAAAATCTGTACCGCTGGCGGCCAATGATTTCCGCCCTAAATAAAAGCGTGACAGATCAGGGTCTTACGACTTTAGGAATACTTTCATTGACCGGGCCAAGTACTTGTAATTACTGGAGTTTTTCCGTCGCGCCCATGATGGATTGGACCGACCGGCATTGCCGCGTGTTCCACCGTCTGATGAGCCGGCGCGCGCGGCTTTACACGGAGATGCTGACGACCGGGGCCATTATTCATGGCGACCGGAAACGGCTGCTCGGCTTCGATACGAGCGAGCATCCCGTGGCGTTGCAGCTGGGCGGGTCCGATCCGCGCGATCTCGCCACCGCTGCGAAGATCGGCGAGGACTTTGGCTATGACGAGATCAATCTCAATGTCGGCTGTCCGTCCGACAGGGTGAAGGACGGCCGCTTCGGCGCCTGCCTGATGGCGGAGCCGGCGCTGGTTGCCGATGGCGTGGCGGCCATGAAGCGCGCGGTCAATATTCCCGTCACCGTCAAATGCCGGATCGGCATCGACGACCAGGATCCGGAAATTGCGCTCGACGTGCTGGCGCGCGGCGTGGTCGCAGCCGGCGCGGATGCGCTGGTCGTGCATGCCCGAAAAGCGTGGCTCAACGGATTGTCGCCGAAGGAAAACCGAGATATTCCGCCGCTCGATTACGACAGGGTCTACCGGCTCAAGGCCGCGCTGCCGGATGTCCCCGTCATCATCAATGGCGGCATCGGCAGTATTGCGGAGGCTGCGCGGCACCTCGCCCATGTCGACGGCGTGATGCTGGGGCGGGCGGCGTACCAGGAGCCGTGGCGTTTGCTCGACGTCGATCCGGAATTGTTCGGCGAGGCGGCACCATACGCCACCATGAAGGACGTCTTCGAAGCGATGTTTCCTTACATCGAAGATCAGTTGGCGCAGGGCTCGCGGCTGCATTCGATGACGCGGCATTTCGTCGGCGCGTTTCACGGCGTGCCCGGCGCGCGTGCCTTCCGCCGCCATCTGGCAGAGAAGGGCGTCAAGCCGGGCGCCGGCGTCGACGTGCTGCGCGATGCAATCGCATTGGTCGAGGACCGCGCGGCGGCGTTGGTCGCGGCATAAGCGCCATAGCGTTTTCAAGCGAAGTGGATACCACTTCGCGTGAAGAAAACGCGTCAATACTAAAATCCTAAGCGGCGCGTTCTCCGGTACGGCGCGCTTCCGAATTCGCCTTTAGTCCGAAATCATAGTTCAGATGATAGTAAGGCTGCGCCATCTCGCGGCCAACCACTGCCGTTCCGGCCGGCATGCCGGCGAATTCCCGGATCAGGCTGTCCTTGACGCCGAAGACGACATCGGAGTCCAGGTATGGATCGCCCGCGGCGAACACATGCGTCACCAGCGTCTGGTGTCCGGGAGCGGCAATCATGAAATGGACATGGGCCGGGCGCCAGGGGTGACGGCCTTGCGCCTCGAGCATTTTGCCGACCGGCCCGTCATGCGGGATCGGATAGGCCGCCGGCTTGATTGACCAGAACCAGAACCGGCCGTTTTCATCGGTGCGAAACCGCGCGCGCATCGCAAGATCGCCGATCTCATCGAGCTGCTGAACGTCGTAATAGCCGTCATTGTCCGAATGCCAGACGTCCACCACGGCGCCGGCGAGTGGTTTTCCGCCAGCGGCCGATACGGTGCCGGTGACCAATAGCGGCGCGCCTTCCATGGTGCCGGAGATATCCGCGCCCAGCGGATGCTCGGGCGCGCGCTGCACGTAAAACGGTCCGAGCACGGTCGTCTCGGTCGCGCCCTCCGGTGTCCGATGGTTGATGGCATCGACCAGCATGGAGACGCCGAGCGTATCGGACAGCAGGATGAATTCATGCCGCTTGTCGTCGCACATCTGGCCGGTGCGGGTCAGGAAATCGATGCCGGCTTCCCATTCCGTTTGCGTGGGTTCGATCTCCCGGACGAACGCATGCATATGGCGCACGAGCGCCTCGCTGACCTGCCTGATACGATCGTCCTTCGCGGCCCTGACACGCTGCAGGACGGCGTCGGTGATGGTGGCTTCGTCAAAGTTGCGCATGTCGATGTTCTCTTTAGGGGATCGCGGAGGTAGTTTGCGGCGCGTCGCCGCGCCAGGCGCGCGCGATCAATTCGCGAATTGCCTCTCGCTCGATTTCGCGCGGATTCCAGTACGGGTTCTTCACGGCGAGGTCGGCGGCCTGGTCGATACCGCTCTCAGGCATACCGATCTCGCGCAGCGATGCAGGTGCTGCAAGCTTTCGCGCCAGGTCGTGGAGGCCGAGCGCGGCGTCGGGCACGCCGAGTGCTGTGGCGATCCGCGTCATCGCTTCGGGCGCGGCGGGCGCGTTGTAGGCGAGGGCGTGCGGGAGAATCACGGTGTGGGTTTCCGCGTGCGGCAGGTTGAATGACCCACCGAGCGTATGGCAGAGCTTGTGATGCAGCGCCATGCCGACGGCGCCGAGGCAGATGCCAGAGAGCCAGGCGCCATAGAGCGCCTCGGTGCGCGCGGTCTTGTCGTTTGGCTGGGCGCAAATTATCGGCAGCGCATGCGCCAGCGTGCGGATGCCCTCCTGTGCCATCAGCAATATCACGGGGTTGCGATCTCGCGCGTAGAGCGCCTCGACCGCATGCGCGATGGCGTTGATGCCCGATGTCGCGGACAATGCCGGAGGCATCGTCATGGTAAGGTCGACGTCGTAGATGACGGTCTCGGGAAGAATTTTCGGGCTCGACTGCGTGGTCTTGATCCCGTCGCTGGTCTGGCCGACGACCGGCGTCATCTCGGAGCCGGCGTAGCTGGTAGGCAGCACGATTTGCGGCAGGTCGGTGCGTAAAGCTATCGCCTTGCCGAGGCCGGTGGTCGAGCCACCGCCGAGCGCGACGATGCAATCGGCCCGCGCATCGCGCACGGTTTCCATGGCCCGTTCCGTCACCTCAACGGGCGTATGCATGACGGCGCCCGTAAAGACGCCGGCGAAGCGTTCACCTGTCATCTCCCGAATACTGGCGACGAGGTCTTTCTGTCGCGGGGTCGCCAGCACTAGGGCGCGGCTGATGCCGAGACGGGACAATTCGTCGGGCAATTGACGCAGCGTGCCGGTGCCGAACACCACCCGCATCGGCGCGCTCTGATAGACGAAGTCTTGCATGGCCGCTCCTTGCGGACGAAATGGCCGGCTCCGGGATCAGATCGCTGCCGGAGCCGGACTTTCCGCATCGACACCCCGCCTCAAGAGGCGGGCTGTGCAACCTTGCGCAAGCCGGCGGTCTCTTCAAGGCTGCTTGCGGGCATGCCCGCCGGCCGCCGGGCCAGCAGGATGATGCCTCCGGCCGCGATCGCCGAGATGCCTATCGACAGGAACATCGGCGTCGGGCTCTGGTAGATCTGTTGCAGCGCGCCGGCGACGAACGGGCCGAGAATGGCGCCGACGCGCGCGACCCCAAGTTCCATTCCAACCGCGGTGGCGCGAACGCCGGTCTCGTAGGAAGCCGCGGTAAAGTTGTTCAGCACGAACTGCGCGCCGATGATGAAGAAGCCGGCGGCCGCGACCGAGGTGATGTTGACGATGTGATCATTCAGCACCACGAGCGAGAGCACCGCGACGCCGCCGATCGCCCACCAGGTTGCAATCAGCCCTCGGCTGCTGCCGTGCTTGTCGACCAGATGCCCAAGCACGAGAGCGCCGACGAACGACATGATCTGCATCAGCGCGCCGAAGCCGAAGCTTGCCGCGAAGGTTTCTCCGCGCTGCATCATCACGGTCGGAATCCACCCCGACAGGCCGAAGATGCAGAACAGGCTGAGGAACGCCGACGCCCAGATCGCGAACGTGGTCCGGCGATACTTGGCCTGCAGCAGCACCGCCACCGAGTTGACCGGCTTTTCGGACTGCCCAACCGGAAATTCGGCGGACTTGTAGACACTGGCTCGCTCGGGCCGAAGCTTGCTGAGCATGTCGCGGATTTCGTCGACGCGGCCTTGAAGGGCAAGGAATTTCGGTGATTCCGGTAACATGAAGTGCATGAAGGGAAGCAGCAGGAACGACAGCGACCCGATCCAGTACAACGACGTCCAGCCGAAGGCCGGCGTCGCAAACACTCCGGCTACACCGGCGAGCGTCCCGCCAAGCGCCCAGCCGAGCGCAACGCCCCACAGCGCGAACGTGTTGGCGACGCGTCGCGGCGCCAGCTCGTTGATGTAGGTGGTCGCAAGCGGCAGCAGCACGCCGAGGCCGATGCCGGTCAGGACGCGCAGGACGCAGAACGACAGAAACGAATCCGCCGACGTCGCGGTAAGCAGCGTAAAGATGCTGGTGATCCAGAGGCCTCCGAGCAAGGTGCCGCGGCGCCCGAGACGGTCGGCGATGATGCCGTGGATCGCAGCGCCGATCAGAAATCCGACGAGGCCGCTGGAGATCAATAGTCCGGCCTGGCCGGCCTGAAGGCCCCACGGTTTTGCGACGTAATGGATGACGTAGGCCGGATTGAACGTGTCATATCCGTCAAACAGCGTGAGCAGTCCCATCATGGCGCCGAGGCGCCAGTGAAACTTTCCCACCTTTGCTTCGGCGAGTTCTTCGTGAAGATCGATTACCTGCGTGCTCATGGTCGTTCCCCTCCCAAGATGATGTTCGTGTGGTGTGAGACCGCTTATTCCGCGGCTTGATGGATGCTCGGTTCGGCCACAACGGATTGGCCGAGATCGAGCTTGAACAGGTCGATCGCATTGCGTCGTCCGATCTTCAGGCGATCGTTCTCGCTGATGCTGGCGCTGTTGAACCAGTCGGAGGCGTGATCGACATTTTCGAACGGCCAGTCAACCGAGAACAGAATGCGGTCCGCTCCGATCTCGAGAATGGAGTCGATCAGCGTTTGGGTGCGGAAATTCCCCGAAGTGGTCAGGAAGAAGTTGGCGTTGAAGTACTCGCAGATCTTCTTCTTCGCCTTGTGCTTCGGCGGCGCCTTGACCCAGCCGTTGCGATGATCGACGCGCCACATGCTGTAGGGCAGGCCTTCACCCATGTGACCCAGGATGATCTTGAGTTTCGGATGGGCATCGAACAGACCCGATCCCATCAGGCGCAACGCATGAACGGCCGTCTCCTGTCCGAACGCCCAGGTCGGGCCCATCAGCCACGGATGTCCTTCGTAGATCGCGCAATCCTCCGGCAGCGGATTACGCGGGTGCAGGTAGAAGGGCAGGCCGGTCTTCTCGACCGCTGCCCAGAACGGCCAGTATTGCGGCAGGTCGTAATAGAGTGGCTTCTTGCCGTCGATCTGCGAGAAGCCGTTCACCAGCGCGCCGCGGAAGCCGAGCGTTTTGATGCAGCGCTCGAGTTCTGTGATCGCAAGATCCGGATCCTGCATCGGCAGCGCGGCAAACGCCTGAAAGCGCGATGGGCGCTTGGCGACCTGCTCGGCGAGGAAATCATTGGCCCGGATTGCAATCTCATTGGCGCGTGCAACGTCAGGAATCGCCTGCACGGCAGGCGCGTTCAGCGACAGGATCATCATCTCGACGCCGTGCCGATCCATCTGCGCCAGCCGCTTGTCCTGGATATCCAGCAGGCGCTCCTTCAGCTCCGGCCAATAAGAGTCCGGGACGAAGCCCGCCGAATCCATCAGCGTGTCCGGAATGGCGAAGTGTTCTTCTAGTGCGATCTTGCCCTGCATGTTGTCCTCGCTGATGTCTGATGGTGATTAGTCTTGGCCTTAGTACTGTCCTTGCGGGGTCAGCCCGAGCGCGAGCTGGCCGTACATGGTGCCGACGGCATCCCAGTTCATGCTGATGTGGCGGCCGACGGCATTGGCGTCGCGCCAGGCGCGCTGCACCGGGTTGGAAAGATCAAGGCCGAGCCCGCCGGTCGAGGCGTTCAACGCTTCAGTGGCGCGAATGGCCAGTGCGACCGAAAAGGCCTGGCCGCGGCGGCTGACGATGCGATCCTCGATCGAGACCGGCTTGTGGTCGCGGATCGCCGTCGCACGATCCCTGAGATCGCGCAGCAGCACTTCGCGCGCCGCGTCGACCGAGGCGGTCGCTTCCGCAACGCGCAACTGGATGGTCGGGAAATCCGCCATGCGATTGTTGTGGCCGGCCACCGCGCCGCGGGTGATCCGCTTGGAGGTGACGGCAAGATAGTCTTCCAGCGCGCCGGCCGCCGCGCCAACGGCGGCCGATGCAAGGCACGACGGAATATTCGACAGCATCGGGATCGCGAAGGTGGGGTTGGCGGCATAGAGCGCGGCGCCCGGCGTCGTTCCCGACGTGGTGTCGGCGAAGGACAGCAGGCGGTGCGCCGGCACGAACACGTCATTCAGCACCAGCGTCTTGCTGCCGGTGCCGCTGAGGCCGACGACATTCCAGGTGTCGTCGATGACGTAGTCGGAAGCGGGGACCAGCAGGAAGGCTGGCGCAAACTGGCCGCTCTCGGTTTTCGACGGCAACAGCGCCGCGCACAGCGACCATTGCGCATTATCGCAGCCGCTGGCAAACGACCAGCGCCCGGTCAGGCGATAGCCGCCGTCGACCTCGATCGCCTTGGCGGCCGGCGCGTAGGAGCCGCAGGCTACTGCGTCGGAATTGCTGTCCCAGACGTCGCGCTGCGCTTGTTCGGGAAATCCCGCGATCAGCCATTGATGGGCCGCGAGCAGGCCGCCGACCCATGCCGTCGACGCGCAGCTTTTCGCAAGCTCGATGTTCAGTTCGACCAGCACGTCGAAATCGTGCTCGTAGCCGCCGAACATCGCCGGCTTGACGATGTCGAAATAGTCGATGTTTCGCAGGGCAATGATGTTCTCTTCCGGAACGCGGCCGGCCTTTTCCGTGTTGTGGGCGCGCGCTTTGATTTGCGGCGCAATCTGCGCCACGCGGCTCCGCAACTCGGCAATATCAGGACGAGGCGCCGGCGCGGGCGGCACGTCCTTCAACTGGGCGACTGATACCATTGGTTTGCTCCATGTCTTCGATGGGTTGAAAGGCGGTCAGGGGGCGGGCGCGGGTTCACGCAGCCTGGCTGTCGTGCGGCACCGAGAAACAGTAGGTCGCATCCTGGTAGATCAGCGGCTCGATCGGATCGCGCACGTTCACGGTCTCGGCTTCGCCGATGAAGATCGTGTGCGTGCCGTAGGGCACGGCGGCCGCCTTCTTGCAAAAGATGTTGATCTGCGCGTCGGCGAGGTAGGTGACGCCCTCGGCCGAAGTCATCCAGTCGCCGAGCCCGAACCGTTCTTCGGCCGGGAGCGCGCCGCTGAAGGCGGATGAAAGCGGGACCTGATCGCGGCGCAGCACGTTGACGCAAAACCGGCGTGCCAGCAGCATGATGTCATGCAGCAGCGTTGCCTGGTTGATGCAGACGATCAGGGAAGGGGGATCAAGCGACAGCGATGTCACGGCGGTCGCCGTCATCCCGTGCCGGCGATCCTGATCGGCCGATGTAATGACCGACACCGCCGCGGGAAATCGCCGCAACGCGCGCTTGAACGTTTCTCGCAATTCGTCGGATGCCGAATCCAGCGACATGGTTTCCTCCACTGAAATCCGCTCTTGTCCGGCGGCTTAATTTTCTCGAACAATAATTGCATTTGCAAATATCGGTCAAGCGGAAATTTTCAAATGCAACAATTGCCTTGAAAAACGATTGGCATCCGGTTATTGGAAGATTGCAAAAGTTGCACCAAGCCAGGAAGCAAGACCCTGTACAGGCTGACAAATTCCTTTCCCTATTTGCTCAACCGCGTCGGCGTGCAGATGGGTGAGCTGTTTTCCAGGCGCATTGCCGGCTACGGCGTCACCCTGCCGATGTATCGTGTCATGGCCGCGCTTTGGGAAACCGGCGATCAGCGGCTCGGCGATCTCGCTGCGATGACGACGATCGAGATATCGACGTTGTCGCGGCTGGTGGGTGAGATGAAACGGCGTGGCCTCGTCACGCGCGCGCGGCTGAAGGACAACGGCCGCACCGTTGCGATCAACCTCACGCCGAAGGGGCGGACACTGGTCGAAGAGTTGATCCCGATCGCCATCCACTTCGAGGAGGTTGCGGTGCGCGATTTCGCGTCGAAGAACATTTCGGACCTGAAGACAATTCTGGCAGAGATCTACGAGAGCCTGAAGTCGCTCGAACCCGAAATCGAGGAAGCGAACAAGGCGCGTAAGGCGGCAAAGTCAAAAGCGTGACTCTTTGTAACGCTTGAGCAGCTCGTGCTCTGCCAAGCCTTTAGCTGTGCATGGCGGCGCGGAAGCCGACGAAGCTCAACACGCCCGCCACAGTGACGGCAATCCAGCTCGCCCAGAACGGCACATCAACGCCATTCAAGGTGACGGACCACCCCATCACAATCCGGATCAACTGCAGAAGTGCGATCAGTGCAAAGATGGCGGCGGCAAGCGTGCAAAAGGCTCTTATGGTCATTACCCATCTCCGATGGCCCACGAGAATGTGCTCGTCCCCCGCATCCAAAATGGGGAGGGACCGGCGCGGCGGCCACTCTCCTCGAACAGGGAGGTGGCTTAACCGAGCCGCTTTCGATGTGTCGTACAAGCGCCGTTTCGCGACGAGATGACCTCAGGTTAGAGTGACCGAAGCCGTTCCACGAGGAATTATGCTCGCTGAATCAAATTTCGCAGTCGACTGAATTCAAAGCCTTACGCAAGCCACCAAACGCGCTCAGCCGACAGGGCTCGGTATCGCTGACGCCCTTTGAACGCTCGGAAATGGTGGTTCGCTTGATATGGGTTGGCTTTGTCTTCGACTTAGGAAGGGCAGCGGTAGCGACCTTCTTTGGTTTGGGATCGTGCCGAGGGCGGTTGATCAGCCTCGGGGGCTCCGAAGAACCGATACTGATGTCTTCCGACGGAGAAATGCGTTCGTCGACGAGAGCAGGCTGCGCTGGCGTCTCGCTGCTCGCAGCGGTAATTTCAAGTCGATCAGCCTTCGCCAACGCACCCTGTGAATCGGAAATGCCTACGCCTGTCTCGGCAAGGGGCTGGACGACGGCTACTGCACTACGCGGTGGAGTTCTGAGTTCCATTGCCGCCAGTACGCCTACACCCAACGGGATGAGAAGGCCCAACAACATCATTCTCAGCATGATGTCCTCCGGCTACATTTGTGCCGGTGAAATTCTCCGATCTAATGAGGCAACTTGGCGGCGGCTGACTTAACAACCCGACCCTCGTACAGGGCGTTTGCCGACAGGGTTAACGGTTTGGCTTTGCCGGCGGCGGCCATCTCTCTAGCGGATGCGGCGTCCTGGCCGACGAACGCCCGCGCATGAGCGGACATTCGTCCGTCGAATGTCAGGAAATGGAGATGCCGTTCTGCATACGCATTTTGCCAATCATTCTTGCCGCTTAGACCGAGCCGTGAGTTCGGCGACACTTCACGGCGCTGCCAATCGCGGAACCGTGAACCCCTTCACACTTGTAATCCGTCGGTTGTCCTAGGCTTGATTAACTAACGCTGGGGCTGTTCTCAAAAAGTAGAGGAAGCTGCAATGCGTGAACCAAACCTTGAAAAGTTGAACGCGCTCGTAGGAAAGCTGGTCGGCGACCTCGGCGTCTCACTAGGCGGCGCAAGCATACTGCTCGGCGATCGCCTCGGGCTCTACAAGGCGATGGCGGATGGTGCCGTGGTCACTCCGTCCGAGCTTGCCAAGAAGACCGGTCTGCATGAGCGTTATGTGCGCGAATGGCTGTCCGGGCAGGCCGCCTCTGGATACATCGACTACCACCCCGAGAAAAATGCGTTCTCACTCTCGGCGGAGCAAGCCATGGCGTTCGCCGAAGAGGGGTCGCCAGCTTTCTTTGCCGGTGCATTCGATGTCGTGCAGTCGACCTATCTCGATGAACCCAAAGTCGCCGAAGCGTTTCGAACCGGGAAAGGCGTTGGTTGGCACGAGCACTCGAAGTGTCTTTTCTCTGGCACCGAACGCTTCTTCAGGCCGGGCTATAACGCCAATCTGGTTTCGAACTGGATTCCGACGCTCGAAGGCGTCGAGGCAAAACTGAAAGCTGGCGCCAGGGTGGCCGATGTCGGATGCGGCCACGGCGCCTCTACGATTGTGATGGCGCAGGCTTACCCCAAGTCAGAGTTCTTCGGGTTCGATTACCACAAGCCTTCGATTGAACGCGCGAAGGTCCTGGCGCAGGAAGCGGGAGTTGGAGACCGCATCACGTTCGCGCAGGCCAGTGCCAAGGATTTTCCGGCGAAGGACTACGATCTGGTGGCGTTCTTCGATTGCCTGCATGACATGGGCGACCCCGTGGGTGCAGGCAAGCATGTCAAGGAAACGCTAGCCAAGGATGGGTCGTGGATGATCGTCGAGCCGTTTGCGCATGACAATCTCAAGGACAATCTCAACCCGGTCGGATGCATTTTCTATCACGCCTCGACATTCATTTGTACGCCCGCTTCACTCTCTCAAGAAGTAGGCTTGGGGCTCGGTGCGCAGGCGGGTGAAAGCAGATTGCGTCAGGTGGCGACTGAAGCGGGCTTCAAGCGCTTCCGTCGCGCGACCGAGACGCCGTTCAACATGATCTTCGAAGTGCGTTGACCGATCGGAGCAACGTGCGCATCGGTCCGGATGCTTGCAGGAAATGCGGCTCCTGGCGCCCTGCATTCACTCCGGACTGATGTCGCCGATTGGCCCATCGCGTCGACATCAACATGCTTGCTTTTGCGCCGCTCTTGGAGGCCAAGCGGACATCAGCCCGCGGCTCTAGTTCGCAGCCGCGCGGCGCTTGCTCCGGCCTGCGACGTCGGGATAGCCGTGCAGCATCACCTTGTCGGCCTGCACGCCCCAGCTTTCCAGCCGATCCAGAAAGCTCATGCCGAGCAGGTTGGTCTTCATCTGCCCGCGCGGTACCACCAGCGCCGGCACCGATTTCTCGACGAGCTGACCTACCGCGAGACGGTCGAGCGTCAGCCGCGCCGCCTTGGTGTGACCGCCCGCGGTTTCGACGTCCACATTGTATTCGAGCATCTCGATCGGCAGGCCGATCGCCTTCGCCGTCTCCCAGGTCAGCACCACCGACGTCGCGCCGGTGTCGATCACCATCGGCGCCTTGACGCCGTTGATCTTGGCATGCAGCGCGAATTCGCCGGCCTTGCCGCGCGCGATCTCCACGGCGGGCGCCGGCTCCAGGCTGCGTTGCCGCAGCATTTTCGTGACCGAGTTGCTGGCGCGCGCGATCTGGTCCGGATCGCCATAGGCGACGACGGCGCCGGCGGTGGCGGCGAGCATCGCCACAACGAGCATGATGCGGATCATAGCGCGCCTCCGCCGATTGGTCCCAAGATTCGTCCCACGATCAGCCTTGCTCGGTGCGCGGCGGCATCTGCAAGAGGCCGGCCTCCGCCATGCGCGCCGCAAGCCCTTCCATCACGGCCAATCGCTCCGCCGTCTCCATGCGGTGCCAGCGCGCGATCTCCGGCAACGTTCGTCCGCAGCCGAAGCAGAGTTTGGTTTTGGGGTCCATCATACAGACTGCGATACACGGCGTTTCTTTGCTCATTTAGCGATAGTGAAATGGTTTGCGTCCGTTGCGCAAGCGCTCCAGCTACAACCCTGTTCCTGCACTCATGATCGGCTTGTGACGCGCCCGCCGTTCTTCGTCGGCGATCGCTGTGACGATGGGTTCCGGCTGCAGGGGCGGGGCCTCCTCGGCCATCGGCGCCAGCGCGCTCATCACGCGCTCCGGCGGGAAGGTGACGATGACTTCGGTGCCGATGCGCAATTTCGATTTCAGCGTGAAGGTGCCGCCATGCATGTCGATCAGGCTCTTTGCGATCGGAAGGCCCAGCCCCGCGCCCTGTTCGGCCGACTTGATCGAGTTGGAGCCCTGGCCGAAGGAAGCCAGCACGACCGGAATTTCATCCTCGGCAATGCCGGAGCCGGTATCCTTGACGCTGAGGTATTGCCCGCCGGAAGCGGTCCAGCCGACCTTGAGCCAGATATCGCCGCCCTGCGGGGTGAACTTGATCGAATTGGATAACAAATTGAGCACGACCTGGCGCGTGGCGCGTTCGTCGCCCCAGATCCTGGGCATGCCGTGCTCGAACACCTCGCGGATGGTGATGCCGCGGCTGGTCGCGCGCAGCTTCAACAGATGGTGGCAGTCGGCAACGACGTGAACCAGCGACACCGCTTCCTCGTTCAGCTCATAGCGGCCGGCCTCGATCCGCGACAGATCGAGAATCTCGTTGATGAGATTGAGCAGGTGAACGCCCGAATTGTGGATGTCGGCGGAATATTCCTTGTACACCGCCACCGCATGCGCGCCGAAAATTTCGCTCTTCATCACCTCGGAGAAGCCGAGGATCGCGTTCAGCGGCGTTCGCAGCTCATGGCTCATCTGCGCCAGAAAGCGCGACTTGGCGACGTTGGCGGATTCGGCGCGGTGCCGCGCTTCGTCCGAGATCGCCTTGGCTTGTTCGAGCTCGCCGATCAGCGCGTCCTTTTCGGCGCGCGCTTCGAGCGTCGCCAGCGTCGTCGAATGGAGCTGATGGGCAAGGAGAGCAAAATAGGCCTCGGCGGCGACCGCAAGCAGCGCGAGCGCGTAATTGTCGAAGGTCCCGCCCAGTATGAAATTGAGCGCGATCGCCGCCGTCACCGGCGCGGTCGCTGCCATAGCCGCAATCGGGAGCGTCGCCGCCAGCATGCTCGACACCGCGATCACCAGCAGCATCAGGAACATCATCATCGTGTTCGAGACGACGTCGACGCCGGCCGGATGCATCAGGATCGCCGTCCAGCTCAGGCCGTAGAGCAAGTCGAGCAGCACGAACCGGGTTTGCCATCTGCGCGTGGCGGCGAGCGAGGGCTGCTCGCCGAGGAAGCGCCTGCAATTGCGAATGATGGCAGCATGGATGCAGAGCATGCCGACGGTCCAGACCGTAGCCGGCACGGCGGCCTTCCAGAGGCCGAACAGCACGCCGGTCGAAACCACCAGCAGCATAACGACAAAGGAGGCCGATACCCGGGTCTGGGCATATTGCCGGAGCAATTCGGTATCGAAAGCCGGGCGGGTGCCGCTTGATGACGTTAACCGGTCCCGCGCCTCGCGCACCCGCTGCGCCGCCACGCGCCGGGTATTGACCGGCGGTGCGACCGGCGCTTCTGCCGGAAGCTGGACAACCTCGGGCTTTTCTGCGGGGTTACTCATCAAACAACACAAATCCTGCCCGCGAACCGCGCGGGCTTTTTGCATTGTCTATCTGTGGGGCTAAATCATTAAGCGATGACTTAAAGAGCTAAAAATATCCGTTAACGGGAAGTTAAAATTAACCTGTTCCCCAGGTGGAACCCCGCTTCTGTGGGGACAAGAAGCGGGGCCAATCCACCTGCCTTAACCGGTTTTTTTAACTCAGCGCTCCAGCCGGGCCATCAGGCTCGACGTATCCCAGCGCTTGCCGCCCATCTTCTCGACCTCGGCGTAGAACTGATCAACCAAAGCGGTCACCGGCAGGTTGGCGCCGTTGCGGCGGGCTTCTGCGATGCAGATCGAGAGGTCCTTGCGCATCCATTCGACCGCAAAGCCGAAATCGAATTTGCCCTCGTTCATGGCCTTGTAGCGGTTCTCCATCTGCCAGGACTGCGCCGCGCCCTTGGAGATGGTTTCGATGACGGCCGGAACGTCCAGCCCCGACTTCTTTGCGAAATGAAGGCCCTCGGACAGGCCCTGGACAAGACCTGCGATGCAGATCTGGTTGACCATCTTGGTGAGCTGGCCGGCGCCGGCGGGCCCGAGAAGTTTGCACATCCGCGCGTAGGAGCCGGCGATGATCGGCTCGGCCGCGGCATAGGCATCTTCGTTGCCGCCGCACATCACCGTCAGCACGCCGTTTTCCGCACCCGCCTGGCCGCCGGACACCGGCGCATCGATGAACTTGAAGCCTGCCTTCGTGGCGGCGGCGTCGAGCTCGCGGGCCACCTCGGCGGAGGCGGTGGTGTGATCGACGAAGATTGCGCCCTTTTTCATGCCGGCGAAAGCGCCGTCGGCGCCGATCGTGACCGCGCGCAGATCATTATCGTTGCCGACGCAGCACATCACGAAATCCTGGCCTTCGGCCGCTTCCTTCGGCGTCGGCGCGGCGCGGCCGCCGAATTTGTCCGCCCATTCCTTCGCCTTGGCGCCGGTCCGGTTGTACACGGTCACCTCGTGGCCGCCTTTTTTCACCAGATGTCCTGCCATGGGGAAACCCATTACGCCGAGACCGAGAAAAGCGACTTTAGCCATATGCGATACCTTGAAGTTTTGCCGGCGACATTGGGCTGGCCGGACGGGTGTTCTTGAGGGAGCCGCACCATACAAGCTGCGCATGGGAGGGCAACGCCTTCATTTGGCGGGCAGGGCCGGAATTGTGCTAGGATAGGGGGCTGAAGAACCTCACAAAAAAGGGAGTGACATCGCATGGGCGTCAGCGTGGGCGTGCTCGACCATTTCAACATCCGGACCCGCAATCTTGCCGATACGGTCCGGTTCTATGAAGACGTTCTGGGCCTGGAAAAGGGCGCCCGGCCCAACTTCGCCTTCCCCGGGGCGTGGATGTATAGCGAGGGCAAGGCGGTGGTGCACCTCGTCGATATCTCCAGCACCGAGGAACCGCAGAAGCCCGATTCCGGCGTCGTCCACCATGTCGCGTTTGCCAGCTACGGCTTTGACGGCATGAAGCAGCGGCTGGAGCAGAAGGGCATGGCATACGACTCCCGGCAGGTGCCGGGCGGCGACCTCTGGCAGATCTTCGTCAATGACCCCAATGGCGTCATGATCGAGCTGAACTACGAGGCTGCCAAGGAGCAGACGGCTGCAGCCCCCGCCGAGCGGCGCGATGACGTCGGAGCGAGGTAGCCTTTTGCGCTGAACCGCTCTATGGGTCGCATCGCACTCGAGCATGATCCGGAAAAGTGGGGACCGGTTTTCCCTCGCGACAAACGCGGAAGCGTTTGCGCGGAGATCATGCTCAAATCAAAGCGATAGAACGGGATGATGTTTCGAAGAAATATCATCACGCTCTAGCGGTTTCGGAACGAGACCTGCATTTCGGATTTGCACCGAGGCGGATCGGGTCGCGTCAAGAAAGCGCGTCAATACAAGAGAGTAGGGCCCGGTTCTCAATCAGAACCGAAGGGCTTCAGGAGATGCGCGAGTGAGCGTTACGCAGCAACAGGTTCTCGATTCCCTTGGCCGGGTGGCCTCGCCCCGTGGCGTGCCCCTGACCAATGCCAACGTGCTGTCGGAGATCTCGGTCACCGACGGCAAGGTGTTCTTCTCCATCAACGTCGACGCTGCGGAAGCCCGCGCCTGGGAAAGCGTGCGCGCGCAGGCCGAAGCCGCCGTACGCGCGATCCCCGGTGTCACTGCTGCGATGATCGCGTTGACGGCCGAGCGCAAGCCCGGCTCGCCGCCACCTGCGCCCGCGCCGCATCGGCATGCGCATTCACATCCTCCCGGCGTGCAACCGGCTTCCGCGCACCGTCCCCCGCAAGGCGGGGCGTCGCCGATGTCGAAGCAGGCGGAGATTCCGGGCGTTGCCGCCGTCATCGCGGTGGCCTCGGGCAAGGGCGGCGTCGGCAAGTCGACCACCGCGCTCAACCTGGCGCTGGGCCTGCGCGATCTTGGCCTGAGCGTCGGCCTGCTCGACGCTGACATTTACGGCCCGTCGGTGCCGCGGCTGACCGGCATCAATGAGAAGCCGCGACTCGACGACAACAGGAAGATGATTCCGATCCAGCGCTTCGGCCTTGCCATCATGTCGATCGGCTTTCTGGTCGAGGAAGACACCGCGATGATCTGGCGCGGGCCGATGGTGATGTCGGCGATCACCCAGATGCTGCGCGACGTGGCGTGGGGCACGCTCGATATTCTGGTCGTCGACATGCCGCCCGGCACCGGCGACGCGCAATTGACGCTGGCGCAGAACGTGCCGCTGAAGGGCGCGGTGATCATCTCGACCCCGCAGGATCTCTCGCTGATCGACGCGCGGCGAGGGCTTGCGATGTTCAAGAAGGTCAACGTGCCGGTGCTCGGCATCGTCGAGAACATGAGTTACTTCCAGTGCCCCGAATGCGGCACGCGCTCGGACATTTTCGGTCATGGCGGCGCGCGGCACGAAGCGGAGCGGCTGGGTGTCCCGTTCCTGGGCGAGATCCCGCTGCACATGTCGATCAGGACCACCTCCGATGACGGTAACCCGGTGGTGGCGAGCGAGCCGGACGGCCCGCATGCCGCGATCTACCGCGCCATCGGGACCAGAGTGCGCGACCAGCTTCAGGGCGCCATCGCCGCGGCCTGAGGCCCTTATCCGCGCCTCCTAAGACTTTGGTTTAATCAGTACAGTCATGCCTTTGTCGCGTTTTCGATAGCCAACTTCCGTGTTAAAGCGCCCCCGCCAGAGCGCCCCGGATGACGTGGAATTCGCCCGCCGGAGGACATGCTCGAGGATTATGGGAAACGTCCCGTCTTAAGGAGACTTGAATGAAGCGTCGTGATTTTTTGAAGGTTTCAGCGGCCGGTGCTGCCGCGACAGCCGTTGCCTCGCCGGCGATCGCGCAATCATCACCTGAGATCAAATGGCGCCTGACGTCGAGCTTCCCGAAGTCGCTCGACACCATCTATGGCGGCGCTGAACAGGTGGCGAAATACGTCGCTGAAATGACCGACAACAAGTTTCAGATTCAGGTGTTCGCGGCCGGCGAAGTCGTTCCGGGTCTGCAGGCGCTCGATGCGACCTCCAACAACACCGTCGAGATGTGCCACACCGTCTCGTATTACTACGTCGGCAAGGATCCGACCTTTGCGATCTTCGCCTCGGTCCCGTTCGGCCTCAACGCGCGTCAGGCGAACTCCTGGTGGTATCAGGGCGGCGGCGAGGCACTCGGCAACGAGTTCTTCAAGAAGTTCGGCGTGATCGGTTTCCCCACCGGCAACACCGGTGCGCAGATGGGCGGCTGGTTCCGCAAGGAGATCAAGACGGTCGCCGATCTTTCGGGTCTCAAGATGCGTATCGGCGGCATCGCCGGACAGGTCTTTCAGAAGGTCGGCGTGGTGCCGCAGCAGCTCGCCGGCGGCGACATCTATCCGGCGCTGGAAAAGGGCACCATCGACGCGGCCGAGTGGGTCGGTCCCTACGACGATGAAAAGCTCGGCTTCGCCAAGGTCGCGAAGTACTACTACTACCCGGGCTTCTGGGAAGGCGGCCCGACCGTTCACTCCTTCGTCAATCTCGAAAAGTGGAATTCGCTGCCGAAGAACTACCAGGCAATCCTGACCAACGCCTGCGCGAACGCCAATAGCTGGATGAATGCGCGTTACGACATGCAGAATCCGACAGCGCTGAAGCGTCTGGTCGCCGGCGGTACCCAGCTTCGTCCCTTCACCAATGAAGTGCTCGAAGCCTGCCTGAAGGCCACCAACGAGTTGTGGGCCGAGATCTCCGGCAAGAACGCCGACTTCAAGAAGTCGATTGACGCGATGCAGGCCTACCGCTCGGACCAGTATCTGTGGTGGCAGGTTGCCGAATACACCTATGACAGCTTCATGATCCGCTCGCGCACCCGCGGCTGATTACGCCTTAAGTCGTAGAAAGCAGCCCGGCCTTCGCAAGAAGGCCGGGCTTTTTCGTTTGCCCCGTATAGTTCGGGATGGAAATCGGGAACCGGATGTTCCATGCTGGCTATGAAGGCCTCGCCAAGAAGGCCACGGCACGCATCACCAACAGGGATGGATTCAATGAAAAGAAGAGATTTTCTTAAAGTAACTGGCATTGGCGCGGCTGGCGCCGCAACGCTGGCGGCTCCCGCCATCGCACAATCGATGCCGGAGCTCAAATGGCGCCTGACGGCTAGCTGGCCAAAGTCGCTCGACACGCTGTGGGGCGGCGTTGAGTTGATGGCCAAGCTCGTTGGCGAAGCCACAGATAACAAGTTCCAGGTCCAGGCTTTCGCCGGCGGCGAAATCGTTCCCGGCCTGCAGGTGCTCGATGCCGTGCAGAACGGCACCGTCGAGATGGGCCACACCGCGTCCTACTATTATTTCGGCAAGGACCCGACCTTTGCCTTCGGCACGGCGGTGCCGTTCGGCCCCAACCAGCGCCTCAACCAGGCCTGGTACATGCTCGGGGGCGGAAGGGACCTGCTCAACCAGTTCTACAAGAGCTACAACGTCACCTCGTTTCTGGCTGGCAACACCGGCTGCCAGATGGGCGGTTGGTTCCGAAAGGAAATCAACACCGTCGACGATCTGAAGGGATTGAAGATGCGCATCGGCGGCTTTGCCGGCCGCGTGATGCAGAAACTCGGCGTCGTGCCGCAGCAGCTTGCCGGCGGCGACATCTATCCCGCGCTGGAAAAAGGCACGATCGATGCGGCGGAATGGGTCGGGCCTTATGACGACGAGAAGCTCGGCTTCAACAAGGTCGCGCCGCATTATTACTATCCCGGCTGGTGGGAAGGCGGAC
Source organism: Bradyrhizobium sp. SRL28 (assembly GCF_018596315.1). Lineage (GTDB taxonomy): Bacteria > Pseudomonadota > Alphaproteobacteria > Rhizobiales > Xanthobacteraceae > Bradyrhizobium. Next base: position 482,030 of record NZ_JAHEAG010000002.1, read on the forward strand.
CGATGCTGCTCGGGCTCGTCAACCTGGATAAATGGAACTCGCTGCCGAAACACTATCAAAGCGTCCTTGAGCAGGCGGGGCAGGCCGCCAATAGCTGGATGATGGCCAAATACGACCAGGGCAATCCGCCGGCGCTGAAGAAGCTGCTGGCAGGCGGCACCAAGCTGCATGCCTTCTCGCCGCCGATCATGCAGGCCTGCCTGAAGGCGACCAAGGAATTGTACGCCGAGACGTCGGCGAGCAATCCCAATTTCAAGAAAGTGCTGGAATCGATGAACTCGTTCACGGCCAACGGATACCAGTGGTTCCAGGTCGCCGAGCTCGGTTACGACAGCTTCATGGCGCGCAATCCGCAAGGCTGATCGCACGCAACAGCCACAAGCGAAACCCCGGAGCGAATGCTCCGGGGTTTTCTTTTCCGAGCTGTCGTCACCCGCCTTGTGCGCAATTGCGCACTGGGGCGGGTGACCCAGTATTCCAGAGACCGGAGCTGGAGCCGAGAAGCCGCGGAGTATTGGATGCCCCGCCGGAGCCTGTCATCGGGCGGCGCTTCGCGCCGACCCGGTGGCGGGGCATGACGAAAAGTGCGCCGCTACTGTTTCGGCCCGCCGAAATCGAGCGGTGGCAGTTCGATCTGCGGCACCTCGATCCTGACTTTGCTGAGATCGACGTCGAGCGGCTTGTCGAGCAGGGCGGTTACCACGACCGGGAAAGCGATCACGATCGCCACCATGATGGCCTGCAGGCCGATCCAGGGCAGGGCGCCCCAATAGATGTCGGAACTCTTCACTTCCTTCGGCGCAACACCACGCAGATAGAACAGCGCGAAGCCGAACGGCGGGTGCAGGAACGATGTCTGCATGTTGACGCAGAGCATGACGCCGAACCAGATCAGGGCGGCATCCGGCCCCACCACGGGCGCCAGCACCTTCTGCGCGATCGGCGCCACCATCGGCAGGATGATGAAGGCGATCTCGAAGAAGTCGAGGAAGAATGCCAGGAAGAAGATGAAGAGGTTGATGAAGATCAGGAAGCCCCAGACGCCACCCGGAATCGAGGTCAAATGGTGCTCGAGCCAGACGCCGCCATTGACGCCGAGGAATACCACCGAGAAGCAGGTCGACCCGATCAGGATGAAGACCACCATGGTGGAGAGGCGCATGGTCGATTCGTAGCCCTGCTTGATCAGGTCGCGCAGGTCCGGAATGCGGACGGCTTCGAGGCAGAGCCACACGACGGCGAGATAGAGCACCGCGAACGTCAGTTTCAACACCTTGCCTTCGCCGACGAGAATTCCGACGATCACGGCGGCGCCGGTGGCGGCGATGCCGACGAGGAGCATCTTGTGCCCCTTGCTGCTCAGATCCTTGTGGTGGATTGCGGCGAGAACGATCGCGCCAATCGCGCCCATCGCACCGGCTTCCGTGGGGGTGGCCAGGCCCATCATCATGGTGCCTAACACCACGAAGATCAGCACGGCAGAGGGAATGATGCCCATCAGGCATTTGCGCCAGAGCGGCCAGCCCCGCAGTGTCAGCGCGTCCCTGGGCACCGCCGGGACGTGATGGGGCAGGAAGATACTCAGAACGAACGTGTAGCCGGCGAACAGCGCGATCTGCAGGAGCGACGGCCCCCAGGCGCCGAGATACATGTCGCCGACCGATTTGCCGAGCTGGTCGGCCATCACGATCAGCACCAGCGAAGGCGGTACCAACTGGGTGATGGTGCCGGATGCGGCCAGCACGCCGGTGATGTAGCGAACATTGTAGCCGTAGCGGAGCATCACCGGCATCGAGATCAGCGCCATGGCGATGACCTGCGCCGCCACCGTGCCGGTGATCGCACCGAGGATGAAGCCGACGATGATGACGGAATAGCCGAGACCGCCGCGGATCGGGCCGAACAGCTGGCCCATCGAATCCAGCATGTCTTCGGCTAGACCGCACCGCTCGAGGACAGAGCCCATGAAGGTGAAGAAGGGAATCGCAAGCAGCAATTCGTTGGAAAGCACGCCGCCGAAAATGCGACCGGGAATGGCCTGCAGGAAGTTCATGTCGAAGAAGCCGAGATAGATCGACAGGAACCCGAACGACAGCCCGAGCGCGGCCAGCGTGAAGGCCACCGGGAAGCCGATCAGCATGGCCAGAATCAAGCCGCCGAACATCAGCGGCGGCATCATGTCCAGCGTGATCATTGGGTAGGCCTCTCATACTTCGCATCGATCACGACATAACCCTTCAGTGCAGCGATGCGCTTGATCACCTCGGAGACGCCTTGCAGCGCCAGGAAAACAAAGCCGACGGGAACGACGAGCTTGATCGGCCAGCGCAGCAGGCCGCCGGCATTGCTCGAGGTCTCGCCGACGGCGTAGGCCTGCATGAAGAACGGCCACGACAGATAGCTGAGCAATAGGCAGGCCGGGATCAGGAAGCACAGCGTGCCGATCAGGTCGAGCCAGAGCTGGCCGCGCTCGGACAGCATCAGATAGAGAATTTCGACGCGAACATGCTCGTTCTTCTTGAACGTATAGGAGGCGCCGAACATCACGAAGATGGCGAACATGTACCACTGCAATTCGAGCCAGCTGTTGGAACTGTAGCCGAAGGCGTAGCGGATCATCGCGTTGGCGGCGCTCACCACGCAGGCTGCGAGCACGAGCCAGTTGCAGACGCCGCCTAGTTTCTCATTGATCCAATCGATTGAGTTACTCAGTGCCAACAATGGGCGCATTACGCTCTCCTCGGACGCGTCATCGACGCGTGCCGGATGTCTTCATTGATATTGCGTTGCCATCTCGCGCCGGGCGCCTGGAGCTGCCACCATGCACCAAGCGCGCAAGGCCGCTCTCGCGTGAAAAACGCGCGAGTCCGCAACTCATTCGCAGATGCGATTGCAACGATAGTCCTCCCCCGTCTCGCGCTACCGCTGTCTTGACTGCAACCTAAGGGCTGCAGCGGCCTGTCCCGGCCGTGCTGGCGTGAAGCAGGCGCACCATTTCAGCGCGCCGCGGCGGCGTCAATCGGAAAATGGACAAATTGACGCGGGGATTAATTGATTGGTTGGCCTGATAAATCCGCGTTGGGGCGGATGATAAATTAATCAGCGAACTCAGCCGCCGGTCACGCTCATGTGGCGAGAGACGCTTGGGCGGTTATGCCGGCGGTCGATGATGAAGTCGTGGCCCTTCGGCTTCAGCCCGATGGCGCGATCGATCGCGGCTGACAGCAAATCGTTGTCGGAGGAAGCCCGCAACGGTTTGCGCAAATCCGAGGCATCCTCGTGGCCAAGGCAGGTGTGCAGCGTGCCGGTGCAGGTGATCCGCACCCGGTTACAGGACTCGCAGAAATTATGCGTCATCGGCGTGATGAAGCCGAGCTTGCCGCCGGTCTCGGCAACGCGAACGTAGCGGGCGGGGCCGCCTGTATCGTCGTCGAGATCGGTCAGCGTGTAGTGCTTGGCGAGGCGGGCGCGCAGAAGCGACAGCGGCACGTACTGATCGATGCGGCCTTCGCCGATGTCGCCCATCGGCATGACTTCGATCAGCGTCAGCGCCATGCCCTTGCCGTGCGCCCATTCCATCAGCGAGGGGATTTCCTCCTCGTTCATGTTCTTCAACGCCACCGCGTTGATCTTGACCGCAAGGCCCGCGTCGCGCGCGGCCTCGATGCCGGCCAACACCTTGTCGAGATCGCCCCAGCGCGTGATGGCGCGGAACTTCTGCGCATCGAGCGTGTCGAGCGAGACATTGACGCGGCGAACGCCGCAGTCGCGCAATTCGCCGGCGAAGCGCGCCAGTTGTGAAGCGTTGGTGGTCAACGTCAGTTCATCGAGCGCGCCGCTTGAAAGATGCCGCGACAGCGAGCGCACCAGCGACATCACGTTGCGTCGGACCAGCGGCTCGCCGCCGGTGAGGCGGATCTTGCGCACGCCCTTGGCGATGAAGGCCGAGCACAGCCGGTCGAGTTCTTCCAGCGTCAGCAGGTCCTTCTTCGGCAGGAACGTCATGTCCTCGGACATGCAGTAGAAGCAGCGCAGGTCGCAGCGATCGGTCACCGACACGCGCAGATACCGGATGGTCCGACCGAACGGATCGACCATCGGCTGGAACAACTGATTGGGTGACGGGAATCCGCTCATTCAGGCTGCCTTGCAACTGACTTGTACCGGGGTCTTCACGCGTAGCTCGCTAGCATAATCTAGGCACGTTGTAAGGCGCCTACAATCAGCAAGCTTGCGGGTGCAGTTGCGAGATCCGGCAGGGGCCGCCGCGATTCAGCGGGCCGCGGGCTGGGCGGGGGCCGGCGCCGCAGCCGCCTTCGGCTTCTTCGGCCGCATCGGCTTGCGCGCCTTCGGCGGCGGCGCAGCCGGCTTGAGTTCCGCGAACACCGGGCTCGGCTCGATGATGGTCGTCGCTGGCGAGGCAAAATCGCCGGGATTGCGGATCACCTGGACAGGAACCGTGACCGGCTGGAACTTGGGGCTTGCGAAGGTGACGGAGAAGCCGGCGTCGGGCGCGGGCACGTCGACCGAGCAGGGGGTTTTGCAGGCCGGTCCGAGCGAGGTCGTGGCATCCGCTCCCGGTGGCGCCGAGTCCAGCGCAACCTTCACCAGCGGCGGCGCCGGCTTGAAGGAATCAAGGGAAAACGACGAGCATCCGGCGAGGCTCGCCCCGGTGACGGCAATCGCGATGACACGACGCATGATCGACCACTCTGACTTGCGGCCAATCGGCCACAATCCCCAATGGCGAACCGTAGGAGTGCGAGGGCAGAGTTGCAACCAGTACGGGCAAAAATGCTGAAGAATGGTTAACGCCGAACATTAGCGCTCCAATACACCCAAGAAATCAGATGGTTAGGTCCGAGACGTCACCTTGCTGAGGCTCTCCACTGCTGCCGGAAGCTCGCGCATATGTGCGATCAGCCGGTCGGGCTTCAATTCGGCGATCGGCACATCGGTATATCCGAACTCGACCCCGATCACTGGAATGCCGGCCCGCCTCGCCACGCCGACGTCGGGGCCGGCGTCGCCCACCATGATGGTCGCAGCCATATCGCCGCCCGCCCGCGCCACCGTCTGCTGCAGGATGATGGGATCGGGCTTGGAGACGCCAAACGTGTCGGCGCCGCAGATGGCGGAAAATCGTCCGCTCAGGCCCAGTTGGTCGAGCAGCCGCTTCGACAGCCATTCCAGCTTGTTGGTGCACACCGCGAAGCGGCAACCCAGTGCCGCAAGCTCGTCGAGCGCGGCTTCCAGCCCCTCGAACGGCCGCGAGGCGTCGGCGATGTGGGCGGCGTAATAGTCGATGAAATCCTTTGTCAGGCGGTTGACGTCCTCCACGCTCATCATGCGGCCTTCCAGTTCGAGCCCGCGCTCGATCAGCTTGCGGGCCCCGGCGCCGATCATGTTGCGTGCCGATTTCAGCGGCACCGGTGGCATGCCTTCACGGTCGAGCACGAAATTGAGCGCGGCGATCAGGTCGGGCGCGGTGTCGACGAGGGTGCCGTCGAGGTCGAAGACAATGGTGCGGGGAAGGGTCATGGGAATTCGCTAGCGGCAGACAAAGCATCATGCAAGTAGGGAACTCAAAATCCGGGAGGAGCAACCATGCGAGAGCTTGCGGGCAAGACAGCCTTTGTGACTGGAGGGGCTGCAGGGATCGGGCTGGCGCTCGGCCGGGCGTTTGCGCAGGCCGGCATGAAAGTGATGCTGGCCGATATCGAGACGGATGCACTGCAGGCTGCCGTCAAAAGCCTGCAGGAAATCTCTCCCGACATAAGCGGCACCATCTGCGATGTGGCCGACGCCGCAAGCGTCGAGCGCGCGGCGAAGGCCTCGTTCGATGCGTTCGGGCACGTGCATGTCGTGTGCAACAATGCGGGCGTGGCTGCCGGCGGCGGTATCGACGACATCTCGCTGGATAATTGGCGATGGGTCATCGACGTCAACCTGATGGGCGTGCTCCACGGCATCAAAAGCTTTCTGCCGCATATCCGCGCCCACGGCGAAGGCGGTCATATCGTCAACACCGCATCGATGGCGGGTATGCAGACCGGATTGGGATTCAGCCCCTATGGGGCGACCAAATTTGCGGTCGTCAGCATGTCTGAAGGCCTTAGCCTTCAGCTCAAGCCACTCGGCATCGGCGTGAGCGTCCTGTGTCCGAGTTTTGTCCGCACCCGCATCGGCGAAAGCGGGCGCAATCGCCCCGCGCGCTACGGGCAGTCGCAGCCGCTCGATCCTGCCAGCCCGGCGGCCGCCCTGGTGGCCGAGATTGCCCGTAATATCGACGCCGGACTTGAGCCCGATGCGGTCGCCGCGCGCGTGCTCGCAGCGATCCGGGATGATGAGCTCTATATTTTCACCCATCCCGGCATGCGGGCCGAGGTGGAGGGGCGCTTTGGCGCGATTCTGGCCGCGATGGACCGGGTTTCACCCCCATAATCCTTCTCACGCAAGATCTTAAGCGCTGTTCCCAAGACCAAAACGACGCTAGAGAAACGTCACCGGCGGGTTCTTGAGAGGCATCGTCAGCAGTGGATATGGACCAACTGAAGCGGCAGGCGGCGGCGAAAGCCCTGGAGCACGTCAGCGACGGCATGAAGGTCGGGCTCGGCACCGGCTCGACCGCCAAGCATTTTGTCGACCTGCTCGGCGAGAAGGTTGCGGGCGGGATGAAAGTGGTGGGCGTGCCCACCTCGGAGGCGACCCGGGCCCAGGCTGAAGCGTGCAAAATTCCCCTGACCACGCTCGATGAAATCGACCGGCTCGACCTCACCGTCGATGGCGCCGATGAGCTCGATTCCGCCCTCAATCTGATCAAGGGCGGCGGCGGCGCGCTGTTGCGGGAGAAGATCGTGGCGGCGGCGTCCGATCGCATGATCGTGATTGCGGACGACACCAAATGGGTCGATGTTCTCGGCCGTTTCCCCCTACCTGTAGAGGTGATTCCGTTCGGGCTGGCCGCCACCCAGCGGGCCATGGCCACCGCATTTGCCCAAAGCGACGTTTCCGGGCAAATGGGGCTCCGCAAGGGCAAGGACGGCCACGTTTTTGTCACCGATGGCGGCCACTGGATTGTCGATGCCCATCTGGAACGCATCACGGATGCGCCGCGTCTGGCGGTCCTGTTGAGCCTGATCCCGGGTGTCGTCGAACACGGGTTGTTCATTGGTCTGGCCAGCACCGCCGTCCTGGCAGGTGCCCAGGGAATTCGCGTAGTTGAGCGGCGGTAACGCCGGTAATCGAGGAGAATCGGAATGAAGAGCCTTTCACGGATTTTGTCGGCGGCCGGCCTTGCGGTGGGACTGGCCCTGACTGCCGTTCCAGCCGACGCGCAGCAGAAAAACGCGCCCGCGGCGCCAACGACCACGCCACTCAAGCCCGGTTCGCCGGCGGCGATCGCTGCCGCCAAGGAAATCCTGACGATGAAGAACGCGGCGGCGATGTACGCCAACGCCGTTCCCAATCTCGTTGAGCAGACCAAGAACGTGCTGATGCAGAGCAATCTGAACTATCAGAAGGACCTCAACGAGGTCGCCATCATCGTTGCCAAGGCTCTCGCCGGCCGCGAGAAGGAAATCGGCGAGGGCATGGCGCAGGTCTACGCCAACGAGTTCACCGAGCAGGAGCTGAAGGACCTCGTCAACTTCTACAAGTCGCCGCTCGGCCAGAAGCTGCTCGCGAGCGAGCCGCGCGCCATCCAGTTCAGCATGGCCTACATGAACCAGTGGGCGCAGAACTTTGCCGAAGTCATCAACGGCCAGTTCCGCGCCGAGATGAAGAAGCGCGGCAAGGAAATTTAAAACAGGCATAGCGTTTTCGAGCGAAGCGGGAATCGGTTCGCGTTAAGAAAACGCGGTCAAAACAAAAAAGGAAATCGGATCCAAAAATTGCCGGATCCGATTTCGGGGCGGGGTTGATATGGCTGAGTTCGACGTCGATCTCTTCGTCATCGGCGGTGGTTCGGGCGGCGTTCGCGCCGCCCGCATCGCAGCCCTCCACGGCGCCAAGGTCATGGTCGCCGAAGAGTACCGGATGGGCGGCACCTGCGTAATCCGCGGCTGCGTGCCGAAAAAGCTGTTCGTGCTCGGCTCGCACGTCCGCCACGAGATCGCGGACGCCGCCGGCTTCGGCTGGACCATTCCCGAAGTCTCCTTTGATTGGCCCACGCTCGTCGCCAACAAGGACAAGGAGATCGCGCGGCTCGAAGGCATCTACGCCGCCAATGTCGAGAAGAGCGGCGCGCGCATTGCGAAAACCCGCGCGGTGCTGGAAGACGCCCACACGCTGCGGCTGATGACCGGCGAAAAGGTCACCGCAAAATACATACTGATCGCAACCGGCGGCGCGCCCAACCACGGGCGCGAAATCCCCGGCATCGAACACGTCATCTCCTCGAACGAGGCGTTTCATCTCACTGAACTGCCGAAGCGCATCGTGATCCAGGGCGGCGGCTATATCGCGCTGGAGTTCGCCGGCATCTTTGCCGGCTTCGGCTCCGACGTCACCGTGATCTACCGCGGCGACAACATTTTGCGCGGTTTCGACGAGGACGTCCGCAAGCACGTGCGCGCCGAGATGGAGAAGCAGGGCATTACGATCATCACCTGCTGCACCATCGATAAAGTGGACAGGCACAGCAACGAATTCACCACGCATCTGTCGAGCGGATCGAGCATCGCCTCCGACAAGGTGATGTTCGCGATCGGGCGGCACCCGAACGTCGCCAATCTCGGGCTCGAGAACGCCGGCGTCGCCATCAATCCGGCCAATGGCGGCATCGCCGTCGATGGCTGGTCGAAGACCTCGGTCGACAACATCTATGCGATCGGTGACGTCACCCATCGCACCAACCTGACGCCGGTTGCGATCCGCGAGGGCCATGCCTTCGCCGACACCGTGTTCGGCAAGCGCCCCATCCAGGTCGATCACGCCACCATCCCGACGGCGGTGTTCTCACAGCCCGAGGTCGGCACCGTGGGCCTGACCGAAGCGCAGGCGCGCGCACAGGTGAGCCATGTCGACATCTACAAGGCCGATTTCCGCCCGATCAAGGCGACGATGTCCGGCCGCGACACCCGCGTGCTGATGAAGCTCGTGGTCGACGGCACGACGGATCGCGTGCTCGGCTGCCACATCGTCGGCGACACCGCCGCCGAAATCGTCCAGGCGGTGGCCATCGCGGTAAAAATGAAGGCGACCAAGGCCGATTTCGACGCAACGATTGCGCTGCATCCTACAGCCGCGGAAGAGCTGGTGACGATGCGGACGCCGACGGCAAGGTATGTGAGGCAGGCGGCGGAGTAGGGCCGTAGGATGGGTGGAGCGAAGCGATACCCATCAATCGCGGTTTGCCGACAGCGCGTAGCCCGGATGAGCGAAGCGATATCCGGGGGCGTCTCCCGCTACACACTCGCTACCTGCTGGGTGAGACCATGGAAGATCGATTGCTTGGCGCCGGACGGTTGTTTGGAAGCCATTACCAGATCGTCGTGTGCGATGATCCCTCCGCTGCGATCAGCGATGACGCAAACTGGAGCAAAGAGAAGTTCTCCAGAGGCTTTGCCGGCACGCCGACATTTCGGATGATTGGCACGGAAGCAGACCTGAATGACCATTGGGTCGAACTCGTCGCGGCAAGTCTGCCGCCTTCATCCGATGAGTGGCAGCGGATTACATGTGTGCACTTTTCGTCCAGGGGCGGAGAAATTCACGTGATGTCTGTGGTGGACGACCAGCCGTTGCTATCCGCGGAAGTCGAGCCGGGCGATTATGGCATCTATGCCGCGGCGCAGAATCTAGGCATTGACCAGCTAAGCCTTGGCGAAGACGGCAAGCTGACCGCTTCCGAAATTTCCCTGCGCAAAGACATCGAGTGGTATCGACTGTTTGTTGTGCCCGGCAAGCCGGAAACGGAAGGACGTCTCATAGACCGCCCGATACCATTGAGTCCCGGTGTGTAGGGAGCAGTTCGCCATTCAAGTATGGCCGGGTGATGCAAGCCAATTGCTTCGGACTACCGGCGGCCGCGGCACTCTGATAACGGTGCAGGCAAGCATTCAATAACGGAGTTACCCCCATGATCGAATCAATCGGTATCGTAGGCGCAGGCACGATGGGCAACGGCATTGCCCAGGTGTGTGCCGCCGCCGGTCTTCCCGTCGTCATGACCGACATCTCCGATGCCGCGCTCACGCGGGGCATGTCGGTCGTCTCGAACAGCCTGGAGCGGCTGGTCAACAAGCAGAAGATGACCGATGCCGACCGGCAGGCCGCGTTGGCGCGGATCACGACGAGCACGGACACTGCAAAGTTTTCCACCTGCGATCTCGTGATCGAGGCGGCGACCGAGAACGAGGATTTGAAGGTCAAGATCCTGAAGGATCTCTGCTCAAAGCTGCGGCCGCAGGCGCTGCTCGCCACCAACACGTCGTCAATCTCGATCACCAAGCTCGCCGCGGCGACGGACCGTCCGGACCGCTTCATCGGCATGCACTTCTTCAATCCGGTGCCGCTGATGGCGCTGTTGGAATTGATCCGTGGTTTGCAGACCTCCGACGATACCCACGCCAAGGCGGAAGCCTTTGCAAAGCGGGTCGGCAAGGTCGCGATCACGGCGAAGAACAGCCCGGGCTTTGCGGTCAACCGCATCCTCTGCCCGATGATCAACGAGGCGATCTTTGCGCTTCAGGAAGGCATCGCCACGGCGGAAGACCTCGACGCTGGAATGAAGCTCGGCTGCAACCACCCGATCGGCCCGTTGGCGCTCGCCGACATGATCGGTCTGGATACGATGCTGTCGGTGATGGAAGTCTTCTATCAGGGCTTCAACGATCCGAAATATCGCCCCGCACCGCTCTTGAAGGAAATGGTCGCCGCCGGCCATCTCGGCCGCAAGACCGGGCAGGGGTTTTACAGCTACGGCAAGTGAGTGGGGCGGAGTAGTAGGGCAAAGCGAAGCGTGCCCACCATTCAGTGTAACAAGCGGATAGATGGTGGGCACGGCGCGGTGCGCCTTTGCCCACCCTACGCAGCTATTTCGGATTGGGATCGACAAGCCCCTCGGCGGGATTAGCCAGTCTGCCCGCGCGCGCCAGCTTCACGGCATTGCCGAGCGAGCGCGCCGCGTTGCGCACCTCGTCCTGGAAATCGCGATCTTCGTCGAGCGCCTGGTGCGAGGTGGCGTAGGGCTCCATGTAGCCGATATAGCCTTCGGCCTCGCTTGTCCTGCTGGCCGAGATCAATGACATGTCGGTCAGCCAGTCCGAAAGCGAGCGGCGCAATGTCTCCGCGCCCGCGCTGTCGCCGTGCACGACGAGCCCGAAATGCCGCCCCGCCAGATGGCGCGGATAGGGCCAGCCTTTCAGTTCGAGCGCCTTGGCCTGGTCGGCGTGCTTGCCGTGCGTCGACGTCGGATCGGGATTGCCGCCGTCGGCGCAGACCAGCCGGTCTATCATCGCCTTTAGCGGGGTGGGCGCGTGATACCAGTTCACCGGCGTCACGATCAGGATGCCGTGGGCTGCGACCCACAGCGGATAGATCTCGTTCATCCAGTCTTCGGTCTGCCCGAGCGAATAGTTCGGATAACAGCTGCACGGCCAGTGACAGAGCGGCATCGCGGTGGAGACGCAGGATTTGCAGGGATGAATCTGCCGGCCGAATTCCGACGTCAGGCGTGACAGGTCGAGGATGTCGACTGCGAATCCCATTTCGACCAACACCGGTTCGGCGAGCTTCACCAGCCGCCAGCTCTTCGACATCTCGCCGGGGCAGGTATGCTCGCTGCGCGCCGAGCCGTTGATGATGAGCATGCGCGGCGGCGCGGCCGCATCGTCGTGGCGCCGCTGCGCTTCAAGGATAGCCTCGCGCGCGGCGAGCCAGTCCACCGAGATTTCATATTCCGGATCGGCGAAGCCCGGACCTGCCTTGCGGGTCAGCGGGGCTTTTCGCGAATGGCTGTAGGCATCCCAGGCGGCGGCGACGATGACGTCGAGTTCGCGTTGCAGTGGCCGGAAGGCCGGATCGACGAAGCGGCTGCGATAGCGCTTCTCGAATTCCTCGCGCGGCAATTTGACGGGCGGCATTCCCTTGCGAACGTCCGGCTCCGCCATGGATCAATCCTCGTGTGATCTGACTGCTCGCGGAGTCAACGCCGGAGCGGGAGCGGCAGTTCCGCGGGGCCCTGGGGCACCTAATCCGGACACCACATCTCGAACAGCTCTTCGGCGTCGACCAGATCGATCTGGCCGTGAAATCGCGTGCGGTACATCGTCATCAATGCATCGTGCCCGGTGTCGGAAGAGCTGCACAGCGCGTCCTGCACGATGACGACGCGGAAGCCGAGATCGACCGCGCCGAGCACGGTGGCAAGCACGCACACGTCGGTCTCCGCGCCGGATACCACCACCGTCCCGACGTGCCGTTCGACCAGCAGATGGCCAAGCCGTGAGCCGAAGAATGCCGAATAGGCGGGCTTGTCGACGACCAGCGCCGGCGGCGAGTAGCGCGCAAGCTCCGACACCAGGTCGAGCGCGCCGGGCGGAAGGTTGCCACGCGTCGCGCACCTCCATTTCATGAAATAGGCTTGCCATTGGCCGCGACGGTCTTCAGGTTTTTCCGGCGTGACGAAGCGCGTGAACACTGTCCGCTCCGGATACCGCGCGCATATGTCCGAGATTACCGGCAGCACCCGCTCCATCCATGGCGTCGCCCAAACGCCGCCTCTGGCGAAGACGTTCTGCATATCGATGCACAGGTGCGCGGCGTTGCTGACGGCTTCCATCGAGAGCCTCTGATTTCTCTGATGCTAATTCGGTAGGCAGGAACTGGTTTCAGGAAGAGGGATCGACCGCAATTCCGTGATCTGGCCGCTCCGCGCCGCTGTCAGTGGAGCGAAATGGCAGCCATGCAGGAACTATCCACGAAGAACGCTGTTGGGGCCGCGTTTGTAGTTCCCCACCATCAGCGTTTTGTGGAGTAATGGATGCTAAAGCCCTTCCTTGTTGCGTCGGCGTTCCTGGTCGTCTTTTCTTCCATTCAGGCACAGGCGCGCCCCCAACACCGGCATCACGGCTACCGGGGCTGGTGCGGTAGTTACCTAAGCAAATATCTGGGCAAACCGGACCGTCGCCTGGCGCTCGCACGCTCCTGGGCGAGCGAAGGCACGAATGCCGGCGGCCCCGGAATCGGCGTGGTGGTGGTCTGGCCGCATCACGTGGGGATCATCACGGGACAAACACCTGACGGCCAGTGGATCGTTCATAGCGGCAATGATGGCGGCGCGGTTCGCACAAGAGCCCGATCGCTTGCTCGCGCAATAGCGTTCAGGCGCGTGTAGCGAACAGCGCCTTCTCGCCGTCATTGCGAGCGCAGCGAAGCAATCCATCTCTCCGGACGCCGCGCTATGGATTGCTTCGCTGCGCTCGCAATGACAGTGGGCTCTAGCTTCCGCGATCGTCCGCAATACGACGGCGAACTTATTCCCCCGCCTCGATCCACTCCGCCGCCCCGCGCCACAGCGTGTCGCGATGTTCGGGCCTGAAGAATCCCATGTGTCCAATCCTGCTCGCGCCGGTATCCGCCGGCGTCACCGTGACGATCTCTGGCTTGATCGAGGTAAATCCCGAGCATAGCAATTCGACCGCGGGCCGCGTCGCCCAGGGATCGTCGGACATGCAGATCGCGCGCAACGCGCCCTGGTAGTTCGGAAAATTCTGCACGGCTTCGAGCCTGGAATCGTCGAACAGATAGCGCGGGCTCATCACCCAGCCGACCCATTGCAGGAACGCGTCCTTCGGCAGGTCCATGCCAAGCCCGGCCTTGCCCGGCATGTAGCCGAGTGCGCGGGTGAGGGGGAGGCCGACAAAATTCAGCAGGGCGTAGACGCGGTAGCGCTCCGGCGCCGTCATCAGTTTCCAGTAGCCGGCCTGGGCGGCAATGAACAGCGCGCGCGAAATCTGCGAATTGTTCGGCAACAGGCCGAGCGCCTGGCCGCCGAACGAATGTCCGACATAGGCGAAGGGGAGCGCCTTGTAGCGCTCGCGCATCCAGGCGACGGTGGCCGTAATATCCTGTGCGGCCCAGTCCGACATCGAGGCCTTGAAGCCGACCAGCGATTTCGGCTGATTGTAGCCGGTCAGCACCTGCTGCCTGCTATCGCCGGTGCCGCGGTAGTCGTAGGTCAAAACCGCGCAGCCGCGCTTGGCGAGATAGCCGGCAAAGCCCCGGTAGAGCTTGCGGGGGACCGCGGTCGCCGAGTTGATCAGGACGGCGTGGCGCTTGGCCCCGCGGGGCAGAAACAGCGTCGCGGCAAGGGGATATCCATCCGCCGCGGGCACGGTGATATCGTCGCTAAATACGTCGTCCAATCCCGGCTCGGCCACCGTGTTCTCCTGCCAGCTTTGCGAGCGGCCACAGCAAAAGCGAAATCGGCTTTTGCCGCAAGGGCTTGTCAGGACTACCGGAAATCTAACTGGCGGTCGGCCAAAGGCCTGTGTATAACGCGGCCTTCACAATCGCTTGCCCGGCTACGCCGAAGGCTTCGCCGGGTCTATCAATTTCCGGTCCGCCGAAGCTTTAGCGAAGGCGGATAAGTTACGGTTTTTGCTCAGGAGTTAACGTCATGTCCGAGCGGTGGACACCCGATAGCTGGCGCACCAGGCCGGTGCTGCAGGTCCCCGATTATCCCGATGCCAAGGCATTGGCCGATGTCGAGGCGCAGCTCGCCACGTTTCCGCCGCTGGTGTTCGCCGGCGAAGCCCGCAACCTGAAAAAGGCGCTGGCGCGTGTCGCCGCGGGCGAAGCCTTCCTGCTGCAGGGCGGCGATTGCGCCGAGAGCTTTGCCGAGCATGGCGCCAATAACATCCGCGACTTCTTCCGCGTGCTGCTGCAGATGGCCGTCGTTTTGACCTACGCCGGCGCGCTGCCGGTGGTGAAGGTCGGCCGTATCGCCGGGCAGTTTGCAAAACCGCGCTCGTCGAACACGGAAAAGATCAACGGTGTCGAGCTGCCGAGCTACCGCGGCGACATCATCAACGACATCGCCTTCACGGCGGAGTCGCGCATCCCCGATCCGCAGCGCCAGTTGATGGCCTACCGGCAATCGGCCGCGACGCTGAACCTGCTTCGCGCCTTCGCGACCGGCGGCTTTGCCAATCTCGGCAGCGTGCACCAGTGGATGCTCGGCTTCCTCAAGGATTCCCCGCAGTCACGCCGCTACAAGGAACTGGCCGACCGTATCTCGGATGCGCTGAACTTCATGCGCGCCTGTGGGCTCGATCTCGAAAGCCATCCCGAACTGCGTGCGACCGATTTCTACACCAGCCACGAAGCGCTGCTGCTTGGTTACGAGCAGGCCTTCACACGGGTCGATTCCACCACCGGCGACTGGTACGCGACGTCGGGCCACATGATCTGGATCGGCGATCGCACCCGCCAACTCGACCACGGCCATGTCGAATATTTCCGCGGCATCAAGAACCCGATCGGCCTGAAATGCGGTCCCTCGCTGAAGCCGGATGAACTGTTGAAGCTGATCGACATCCTCAACCCCGACAATGAGCCCGGACGGCTGACGCTGATCAACCGCTTCGGCTCCGACAAGGTCGGCGACCATCTCGCGCCGCTGATCCGCGCCGTGCAGCGGGAAGGACGGGTCGTGGTCTGGTCCTGCGATCCCATGCACGGCAACACCATCACGTCGAACTCGGGCTACAAGACCCGTCCGTTCGACCGGGTGCTGTCGGAGGTGAAGTCGTTCTTCGCCATCCATGCGGCGGAGGGAACGCATGCCGGCGGCGTGCACCTGGAGATGACCGGACAGGACGTCACCGAATGCATCGGCGGCGCCCGCGCCATCACCGACGAGGACCTCAACGACCGCTATCACACGGTCTGCGATCCCCGCCTCAACGCCGAACAATCCATCGACATGGCTTTCCTGATCGCCGAACTGCTGAAGCAGGAACGCGCCGGCAAGGAAAAGCCGATGCCGGCCGCAGCGGGACTTTGACTTGCTGCGACTCTGGCGGGCCACCATCAACACGCGCAACGGCCTCGCTTTTGCGATCCGATCGGAGCAGGCCGTCCGCGAGGAACTGTTTGCGCTGGCACTGTCGGTGCCGCTGGCCTGGCTGGTCGGCGCGAGCGTGATGCGCCGCGTGGAACTTGTCGCGGCGGTGGCGTTCGTGCTGGTGGTCGAGATCCTCAATACCGCGATCGAGAAGCTCGCCGACCGCCTCACCACCGCCCACGATCCGCAGATCGGGCGGGTCAAGGACATGGGATCGGCCGCGGTCGGTGTCGCGCTGCTGATGGCCGGGGCGTTCTGGCTGTTTGCCATCGCCGAACGCATAGGCGCGTTCTAGATATGCGGTACCAACCTGGCTCAGAACCGCATATCTAAATTGTTGTTTTGACGCGTTCTCTTCACGCGAACCGGTACCCACTTCGCTCGAAAACGCTATGAAGCGAGCATTTGCAGTTTGCTCTTGTGCAAGGCACCATCGCTCCCATGACCGAACCAACCTTCAAGATCACGCTGGCGCAGTTGAACCCGACGGTCGGTGACGTCACGGGAAATGCCGCCAAGGCGCGCGCCGCACGCGACAAGGCCAACGCCGACGGCGCTGACTTGCTGGTGCTGCCCGAACTGTTCATCTGCGGCTATCCGCCGGAAGACCTGGTGCTGAAGCCCGCGTTCCAGGCGGCCTGCCGCGCCGCCGTCGAGGAGCTGGCGCGCGAGACCGCGGGCGGGGGGCCCGCCGCCCTGATCGGCACGCCCTGGGTCGAGGACGGCAAGCTCTATAATGCCTGCGCGCTGCTCGATGAGGGCCGCATCGCAGCCCTTCGCTTCAAGGCGAATCTACCGAACTATGGCGTGTTCGACGAAAAACGCCTGTTCGCACGCGGCCCGGCTGCGGGTCCGGTCACCGTCCGCGGCATCCGGGTCGGCGTTCCCATCTGCGAGGACATCTGGCTCGAAGAGTCCGAAGAATACGAGAACGTCGTCGAGTGCCTCGCCGAGACCGGCGCGGAAATCCTGGTGGTGCCGAACGGCTCGCCCTATGCACGCGACAAGAACGATTTGCGGCTGTCGATCGCGGTCGCCCGCGTCACCGAAAGCGGCTTGCCGCTGGTCTATCTCAACCAGATCGGCGGACAGGACGAGTTGGTATTCGACGGCGCGTCGTTCGCGCTCAACACCGATCTTTCGGTCGCGGCGCAACTGCCGGCGTTTGAGGAGAGCATCCTCACGCTGCACTGGACCAAGAGTGCCGACGGCTGGCACTGTTCCGGGCCGGTGGTGCCGCTGGTCGAGGGCGACAAGGGCGATTACGCGGCCTGCGTGCTGGGCTTGCGCGATTACGTCCGCAAGAACGGATTTCCGGGCGTGCTGCTCGGTGTCTCCGGCGGTATCGATTCCGCACTGTGCGCGGCGATCGCGGTCGATGCGCTCGGCGCCGACCAGGTCCGCGGCGTGATGCTGCCGTTCCGTTTCACCGCGCAAGTCTCGCTCGACGATGCCGCGAAGCTCGCGAAAGCGCTCGGCTTTCCCTACGAGGTGCTGCCGATCGCGGACGCCGTGAATGGATTCGAAAAGATCCTCTCCGGTCCGTTCGCCGGGCTGCCGCGCGACATCACCGAGGAAAATTTGCAGGCGCGCACCCGTGGTACGCTCTTGATGGCGATTTCGAACAAGACCGGCGCGATGGTGGTCACGACCGGCAACAAGTCGGAAATGTCGGTCGGCTACGCCACGCTCTATGGCGACATGAACGGCGGCTTCAATCCCATCAAAGATATCTACAAGACCGAAGTGTTCCGATTGTCGAGCCTGCGCAACGAATGGAAGCCGGATGGCGCGCTCGGGCCTGCGGGCGAAGTCATTCCGGTCAACATCATCACGCGGCCGCCGACGGCGGAGTTGCGCGAGAACCAGACCGACCAGGATTCGCTGCCGCCCTACGAGGTGCTCGACGGCATCCTGGAGCGGCTGGTCGAGCGCGAGGAGCCGCTGGCGTCGATCATCGCGGCCGGTTTCCCGGCAGACGTGGTGACGCGGATCGACCGGCTGCTCAACATTGCCGAATACAAGCGCCGGCAGGCCGCACCTGGCGTCAAGGTCACGGAAAAGAACTTTGGCCGCGACCGCCGCTATCCCATCACCAACCGCTTCCGCGACAACGGCAAGGCGTTGCCTGCGCCGGACGAGAAGCTGGTCGCGCGCGCCGGCCGCGCCTCAGCGGACGTATTTGACGGCTAAACTCTATAGGGCCGCCTGACCGCATGGGTCTTCGCTTCGGGATTCTTTCGAAATGGAGATTTCAGTCATACACACGAAAAGACCGCCTTAAGGCGGTCTCTGTGTTCTTGATTTCGATTTTGGATCAGGCTGCGAGTGCTGCGGCTTGATTGCGACGGCGATAAGTCATGAAGCCGACGCCAGCAAAGCCAAGGATCATCATAGCCCAAGTCGAAGGTTCGGGCACGGCAGAGACTCCCTCAAAGGCGGTTTCATTCCAGATCGTTCCGCCCTCATAACCAAAGTTGGTTAGAATCTGCACACGGAATTCCTGAAACACGCCCGCAGAAAAGTGAAAAACTTGAGCCGGCGACCCACCATCTACCATCGTAAACGTACCAAGTAACGAGAACGGACCGCCGTTGCTACCGAGTAGGTTAAAAGTTTGTAGTGATGCAGCGCCGGATTGATTCCACATTACAATTGCACCGATTGTTGTGGGGTTATTGAGGGCGAAATCTACATACGATCCGCTGACCGGTCCCGCTACACCTCCAAGTTCAGGGAAACAACAGCTATATGAGGCTACGGTGGTCGAGGTAAAGCTTGCGAAGTCGGTGACGCCGCTCACGTAATTTGCGGTCAAACCGGATTGGTCGATCAAGTTATTCACACTTGTGGGTGAACTATAACCTGATGGAATGCCAGCCGAAGCCGTTACCGATGTGGCTCCGACGACCACGCCCGCACTTGCGGGTGCGCCGCCAATTGCCGATATCGAAAAAACGAGCGCCTGCAAAACCAACCAACGCATTTTCATCATAAGCCAAAGCTCCCACTTAATTTAATATATCGCGTATTCAGTATTGAATGTCGACTCTCATATCATTTTTAGTGTTGATATGTCGACTCTCATATAATTTCCCAATTCGATTGAGTGAGTCAATTAAAATGAAAATATTTCTTTGCAAATATGTTGGGATCGCGAACATAGCGATGCAGTCGGGTTCTAAAGCCGTGACATCCATTCCGACCTAATCAACAGGTAGTTCAGCGAGCTGATGATTTCCCGATAGGGCTGCTTCGGGAAACGCTTTCAGCCTGCGGATGCGGGGCGACAGTATTCAAGCCGGCGCGGCGAAGAACAGGGCCCGTATGAAGTGCGTGTACTCGGATTCGAACACCATGATGGCCACGAAAACCAGCACCGCCACCGGCGGCAGCAGGATTGCATAGACCAGCGCCAGCCGTTCCCATGCCATGTGCATGAAGACGGCGACGATCAGGCCGGCCTTCAACATCATGAACAACAGGATCAGCGACCATCTGAGATAGCCGTGGAGGTGAAAGTAGTCGACGAGATAGGAGAACGTGCTGAGGACGAACAACCATCCCCAGACCACGAGATAGAGCTTGATCGGGTGCTGCTGCCCCTTTGCGTGCGCAGCTCCAGCTGCGACGGCGTCATGCACATGGGTTTGCAGTGAAGGTTGATGTCCTTCTAGATGTACCGCCACGTTTGCCATGCGCTTACCTCACCAAAGATAGAAGAATGCAAAGATGAACACCCACACCAGATCGACGAAGTGCCAGTACAGGCCGGTGATTTCGACGATCTCGTAGTTTCCCTTCCTGCTCGTGAAAAACCCGCGCCGCCCGTGATCGAAATCTCCGCGCCAGACCTTTCGCGCGATCGCGATCAGGAAAATCACGCCGATTGTCACGTGGGTGCCGTGGAAGCCTGTGATCATGAAGAAGCTGGAGCCGAACTGCGCTGCTCCCCATGGGTTTTCCCAGGGCCGTACGCCCTCCATGATCAGCTTGGTCCATTCGAAGGCCTGCATTCCGACGAACGTTGCGCCAAGTGCCGCCGTGAGCAGCATCAGTACCGCGGTCTTGGTGCGATCACGGCGGTAACCGAAATTGACGGCCATCGCCATGGTCCCGCTGCTGGAGATCAGGACGAAGGTCATGATGGCGATCAGGATGAGGGGGATATGGTGCCCCGCAATCTCGAGAGCGAATACCTCACTCGGATTCGGCCACGGCACGGTCGTGGACATTCGCGCGGTCATGTAGGACAGCAGGAAGCAGCTGAAGATAAAGGTGTCGCTCAGGAGGAAGATCCACATCATGGCCTTCCCCCAGGAGACATTTTTGAAAGCGCGCTGATCCGAGGACCAGTCGTCAGCAATGCCTCGCCAGCCTGGAGTTAGTACAGGCGATTGTGCGGAATTTGTCAGCGCAGTCTCTGCCATCTGGCCTCTCCTAGGTGAGCAACCGGCGACAGATGTCGACGAATTCGTCCGTCCAGCCTGTCAGCAGACCCAGCAAGACAAGCCAGACCAACAGCAGGAAATGCCAGTAGATCGCGCAGAGTTCCACGCTCAGGCGCACCTGGGCCATCTCGGCGCCACGCCACACCCTGGCAGTCGTTCTGCCGAGGGCCACCAGACCGCCCATCAAGTGCAGCCCATGGGCCGCGGTGATCATGTAGAAGAAGGAATTGGCTGGATTGGACGCAACGAAATAGCCCGCGGCCCTCAGCTGTTGCCACGCCAGAAGCTGCCCAATCAGGAATGTGATGGCGGAGGCGCCCCCCGCGCATAGGCCGATGATCACATTCCCCATGTCGTCCCGGCGCGCGGCCACGTAGGCCCATTGCAGTGCGACACTGCTTACGACCAGGACGCCGGTATTGAACCACAGCAGCCCGGGCACCGGCATCGTGCGCCAGTCCACCATGACCATGCGCATGGAGTAGGCGCTGATGAAAAGTGCGAACAGCGAGCCGGCGACGGCGAGAAACACGCCCAGTCCGATCTTCGCTGCGGGCCAGGTCGCCGCGCCCGTGCCGGGGTAGTTACCGATCGGGCCTTCTTCCAGCCACGGTTTGCTCATCAGCCGTTGCTGCGAGAGCCACCATCCGGCGATGATCGCGATCACCGCCATGAACAGGACAATGGCGCTCACGGCGCAGCTCCCTGAAGGGCCGGCGTCGCCCGTGGCTGGTTCTGCGGAATGAAGTCCTGCGCTGCACCCGGCACGCTGTAGTCATACGCCCATCGATAGACCACCGGGAGCTCCTTGCCCCAGTTGCCGTGCCCGGGCGGGGTCTCGGGCGTCTGCCACTCGAGGGTTGTCGCCCGCCATGGATTGCCACCTGAGGGCCTGCCCTTGAAGTAGCTCCAGACAAGATTGAACAGGAACACCATCTGGGCGAAGCCCACGGTCAAAGCCATGACGGTGATAAAGGCGTTGAGCGTATGGGTCGATGAGGGAATGAACGCGGCTTCGCCGACGTCGTGATACCGGCGCGGAACACCGAGCAGTCCAATATAATGCATGGGGAAGAAGATCAGATAGGCGCCGAGGAACGTCACCCAGAAATGAAACTTGCCCATCCAGTCATCGAGCATCCGTCCCGTTACCTTGGGGTACCAATGATAGATCGCGCCCAGCACGACCATGATCGGGGCCACGCCCATCACCATGTGGAAATGCGCGACGACGAACATGGTATCCGATAGCGGGACATCCACGACCACGTTGCCGAGGAAGAGGCCGGTGAGCCCGCCGTTGACGAACGTGATGATGAAGCCGAGCGCGAACAGCATAGGCACGGTGAGATGGATGTCGCCGCGCCACAGCGTCAGCACCCAGTTGTAGACCTTGATCGCGGTTGGGATCGCGATGATGAGCGTGGTGGTGGCGAAGAAGAACCCGAATTTCGGGTGCATGCCGCTCACATACATGTGGTGCGCCCACACAACGAAACTGAGCGCGCCGATTCCAACGATGGCCCACACCATCATGCGATAGCCGAAGATGTTCTTCCGTGCATGGACGCTGATCAGATCCGAAACGATGCCGAAGGCCGGAAGTGCGACGATGTAGACTTCGGGATGGCCGAAGAACCAGAACAGGTGCTGGAACAGGATCGGGCTGCCGCCGCCATACTTCATCTGCTGGCCCATCTCGACGAGTGCGGGCATGAAGAAGCTGGTTCCCAGGAGACGGTCGAACAGCATCATGACCGAGGCGACGAACAGCGCCGGGAAGGCCAGCAGCGCCATCACGGTAGCCGTGAAGATGCCCCACACCGTCAGCGGCATGCGCATCAACGTCATGCCACGCGTGCGCGCCTGCAGTACGGTCACCACATAATTCAGCCCGCCCATCGTGAAGCCGATGATGAACAGGATCAGCGAGGCCAGCATGAGAATGATGCCCCAATCCTGCCCGGGGGTGCCGGAGAGAATTGCCTGCGGCGGGTAGAGGGTCCAGCCGGCGCCGGTGGGTCCGCCCGGCACGAAAAAGGTCGACGCCAGTACGATGACGGCGAGCAGGTAGATCCAGTAGCTCAGCATGTTCACATAGGGGAAGACCATGTCCCGGGCGCCGACCATCAGCGGGATCAGGTAGTTGCCGAAGCCTCCAAGGAACAATGCCGTGAGCAGGTAGATCACCATGATCATGCCGTGCATGGTGATGAACTGGAGATATTGATTTGCATCGATAAAGGAGAATGTGCCGGGAAATCCCAACTGCAGCCGCATCAGCCATGACAGCACCAGGGCCACCAACCCAATTGCCGTCGCTGTGAGCGAGTACTGGATGGCGATGACTTTGGCGTCCTGCGAAAAGACATACTGCGTCCACCAGCTCTTGGGATGATAGAGGTCAACCTCCGGCACTTCGGCAGGCGGAACGTCTGTGACGGCATCATACGGAACGTCGACCATAGAAATACCTCCTCGGTCGTTTCCATCGGGGGCGACGAGTTGGTTTCACGCACCCGATCTTATCTGCGCAGCGGCACTTTCCTATCTGCCGCCGGATTTGTACGTCGCCTTCATTACGGCGTTCCGGCGGGACAATTCCGCAAACGTCTGCTGCTTCTCCAGCCAGGCGTGATACTTGCTTTCTTCCTCGACGATGACCTTGGAGCGCATCTGCGCGTGGGCAGAGCCGCACAACTCGGCGCAGAGCACATCGAACGTTCCAGTTCGGATCGGAGTCATCCAGAAATACGTGACCATGCCGGGAACCATATCCATCTTGGCCCGGAATTCAGGAACGTAGAAATTGTGCAGCACGTCGACGGAGCGGAGCAGAACCTTGACCGATTTCCCGACCGGCAGGTGCAAGTCGCCATTTTCGATCACGACGTCGTCTTGTCCGTGCGGGTCGTCGCGTTTCAGGCCCATGGGATTCTCGGGGCTGATGTTGCGGACGTCGGTTGTGCCCATCCGGCCATCTTTCCCCGGCAGGCGGTAGCTCCATTGCCACTGCTGGCCCATGACCTCGATGTCGGTGGCATCAGCCGGAACTGTGATGAACTGGTGCCAGACCACCAGGCCGGGCGCCAACATGGCCCCAACGCCGATCGCGGTCCCTATGGTGAGCCACCATTCGAGCTTCTTGTTTTCAGGATTGTAGGCTGCCTGTCTTCCTTCCTTGTGATGGAAGCGGAAGACGCAATAGGCCATGAAAGCGATCACCGCGAAGAAAACGAAACCAGTGATCCAGAAGGTGATGCTGATGGTGTGGTCGATGTAGCTCCAGTTGGTGGCGATCGGCGTCCACCACCACGGGCTGTAGATGTGAAACAGCACCGAGCCGACCGCGACCAGAAGCAGTATGAGCGCAACAACCATCCCTCGCTCCTTCTTGCCACTAAAGGCAACGGAGTCGAATCAGAGGGCGGAGCTCACACCTGTCTCGATGGCCTACGACTTCACATGCGCCATCGCAGTGCGTCTTGCCTCGCCCACTTTGACCGGTCGTGACATCCAAACGTGGCACCGAGCACACGTTACGACCGCTTCCATCGGAATCTTGGGCGTCAGAAACGAGGATGGTACGCGTCGGGGCTGGCGTCAATAGATCACTTGAGCGTTGGAACGCTGCGCGGATGCTGCAAGCCGGCGAGCGTCAGCCATCGTTTGACGATGACGCAATGCACCAAATGACCGCCGGCGTGCACAACTCACCCAGCCGTGAGCGCTATTTTCGTGAGTGCTATTTGACGCCAATCGCGCTAAACTTGTTGGGGAGGTCGCGACAAGTTTCGTCCGGCTAAGCTCCTTTTCGATGAACTTTGCCGTACCCGGCTCGACCGCGACTCTCGCACATCAATGCGGAGACACGCGGGTTGCGGCGCGTCGTTTTGACCGCCGCTACTGCGAGCACGGGAGGTTGCGCCTATGGCCACCACGTATTCTGACAGCATCGCAAAGTTTGGACGGCAAGTTTTCGGCGAGGCCGCCACATATCCCATTCGCAAGATCGAACTATCTGACCTGGGCGAGGCGTTGCGCCTCGGCTGGGAAGACTTCAAGGCCATGCCAAGTCACGCGGTAGTCGTGTGCGTGATTTATCCCGTTCTCGGTATTGCGCTGTTCAGGATGGTCCTTGGCTATTCGGTGCTGCCGCTGCTGTTTCCGCTGGCGGCAGGCTTTGCCTTGCTTGGACCCTTTGCCGCGATTGGGCTCTATGAGCTCAGCCGCCGCCGCGAGCGCGGCGAGGAGGTCAGCGTATCGGATGCGCTTCACGTGCTGCGCGCTCCGGCTTTCGGCGGCATGATCGAACTCGGCGTGCTCCTGCTCGTTCTGTTCGGGGCCTGGATCGGCGTAGCGAACGCTATCTACGTCTCAATCTTTGGTCACGCACCGGCTGCGAGCATCCCCGATTTTGCAACGCGCGTGCTGACGACGCCGGAAGGATGGTCACTCATCATCGTCGGTTGCGGCGTTGGTTTTCTGTTCGCGGTCGTTTCGCTGTGCGTCAGTGTCGTGTCGTTTCCCTTGATGCTCGACCGGCATGCCACGGCGATCGACGCCATCCGGACGTCGCTGCGGGCTGTGATGATGAATCCGATTCCGATGGCCGGGTGGGGGGTGATCGTAGCGGCGCTGCTGGTGATCGGTTCGATACCCTTGTTCGTCGGTCTCGCCGTCGTTCTGCCGGTGCTCGGTCATGCCACCTGGCATCTCTATCGGAAAGTGGTGGAGCCGAATCCCAACCCTCCAGAGGAACACCCCCACCTGCGGAAGGGACACCGCTACGCGGCGGACTTCCCGGCCAATCTCTTCCCGTGGAGCCGGGAACGCTAGAAAGTAGCGGCGAGATTTGAGCCCAGGATCGCGCTTCCGCCCCCGTCGGCGGAAGCGTTCGAGGGGTAGGGTGCGGTCTATTGCTTCGGCGGGATGAAGGTCGGGCCGACGGTTCGGATCTGCTTGTCCTTGTCGCTGGCTGTGGCGGTCGTCTCGGCAGGAGCCGTTGCGGGTGCCGGCGCAGTGGCGGTGCCGGCGGGCGCAGCGCCCTTCTTGGCGGTGGGCGGTGGCGGCGCGCCCTTCGGCTGCGCGCGCTGCTGCATCCGCTTCGCGCTCTCCTCGGTGACGATGATGTCGCCTTGTTCGACGCCTGCTCTGTCGTCGACCGACTTCAGCGCTTCCGACCAGGTCTGGCCTACGGCCTTGCAGGCGCAGGACGCGTTGAACTCGGTGCGGAATTTGAACGCGTTGGGCAGCGACGTATAGGCTTGGCCGTTGATCGAGACCGCCTGGTTGATGTCCTCGCCAGGGTTGCGGTAGGTGAACAGCGTCGCTTCCGTCGCCGGGCAAAGCGCCTTGCAGGTCCTCTCGTCATCCTGGAATCGCTGCTGGTAGGTGGCAAACGACACCGGGAAGTAGCCGCCATCGCAGGTGCGGACGCAGACGGTGCGGAAGGTGCCGGACGGTGCGCCAAAATCGGCGCTGGGCGGCGGCAGCGTGTTGTTATTGTTGTTGCCGAACAGGCTGTCGATGAAGTTACCGGGGCCCCGCGCGGCCGCGGCATATTGCGGGCCGCAATTATTCTGCGCGAGCGCCGTCAGCACCGAGCGGCGCTGGTTTTCGCGGTCGGCGCCGCCGATGCCGCCGCTGCGCAGCCGCTCCAGGCTGGTGGTGATCTGGTCGAGATTGGCGCGCATCTGCTGAATCTGGTTGTTGACCGGACCGCACTGCGCCGAGCGGCCGTTGAACAGCGAGAAGAAGCCCGAGCTTTCGCAGCCCATCCGCTTGGCCTGCAGCGTGACCCGATCGAGTTCGGCCTGTTGCTTGGCCTGGGCTTCCTGATAGCGGCGGATCTGTTCATCCTTGGCAGGATCGCCGGTGCCGGCGCCACGGTCGATGGTCGCTAATTGTCCTTCGAGCCGCATGCAGATCGGATTGGCCGGCGCACCCTGCTGTGGCGGGGCGTCCTGGTTCATCTGCGCCCTGGCGTCTTCGTTCGTCTGCGCCAAAGCGGGCGCGGCCGGGGCAGCGATGCCGAGCAGGATGGCGCAGGTCAAAACCCGAAGGGAGAGGGGAGCGGTGCGAATTTCCAGCATATCCGGCCATGAGAGAGCTGATCCGCGCGGCTCGAAAGCCTCAATCGCGCGGCCAAGGCAGCGTTCTGCGGCCAAGACCGCATCCAATACCTGCTTCTCGGGGCAGCGTCACGTCGTTTCCGGGGCGCGGATGTGGCAAACGGGCCCTTGATATTACGGAAAAATCGCCGCTAGCGCTGGCAGGTGATGGCGACGTATTCGCCGCAGCCGTGGCCGGAGCATTTATCGACGCCGCCGCTCGGAACCGCGCCGGTGACCTCGTCGGGATCGACGCGGCGATAGGCGGTGGCCTGTGCAAATTCCCGTGACTGGCAATAGGAGCGGGCAGCATGGGCACCGCACTTGTCGCCCCTGGCGAGGCACTCGTCGACGCCGTAACCGTCAGCCTGATTGGCCACGATAAAGACGCGGCTGTCGGCGGAGGCCGCCGAGGCGGCAAGCAGGAGAGCACTGGCTAGGAGTGCGGAGGAAAGTCGCATGGATACACCGGCAGGGGAAAGGGATCGCCCCACACAGATAGGCCCAAAGGGTTAATAATGATTAACCATGAGCCCGCGGGGCGGCAGCGAATGGCGGGAGTTCAGCGGCCTGATCGGCTCCAAATCGGGCACAAGCAAGGCCTTGACGACGTCCGCCTGATACCGCAATGGTGGAACCATGAACGGTCTCCTCGCCATCTGCAGCATTTGCCGCGAGATTATTAGCTAGCGATTCGCTGGCTGAGGCCGTCTTTTCTCAAAAATGAGATCACTGGACGCCCGGCCGGCAGCGCACCGGCTCTCGCATTCGCATGTTCTTGCGGCGAATGGGGTTGCGAATGCGAGAGCCGGTGCGCTGCAAGAAACTAAAAGTTTAGTGCCGCCTGCGATTTGAAGTTCCTGGTTGATCTCGCTGCTACCACTGCAGGAACTTCAAATCGCCTTCGGCACTGGGATGGGTTTTCCATGGAACTGCGCCTCTACGATACGTTGACGAAGGAGAAGCGGCCGTTTGTGCCGCTCGATGCCGATAACGTCCGCATGTATGCCTGCGGACCGACGGTCTACGACTTCGCCCATATCGGCAACGGCCGCGCGGCGATCGTGTTCGACGTGCTGTTCCGCGTGCTGCGTCATCGCTACGGCGTCGATCACGTGAAGTACGTCCGCAACATCACCGACGTCGACGACAAGATCAACGTGCGCGCCGCGCGCGACTATCCCGGCGTGCCGCTGAACGAGGCGATCCGCAAGGTCACCGAAGAGACCTATCAGCAATATCAGGACGACGTCACCGCGCTCGGCTGCCTGGCCCCGACGGTGCAGCCGCGCGCGACCGAACATATTCCGGAGATGCGGGCGATCATCGAGAAGCTCGTGGCCGGCGGCTTTGCCTATGTCGCCGAAGACCACGTGCTGTTCTCGCCGCAGGCGATGAACGAAGCCAATTCCGTGATGCCGCGCTATGGCGCTCTCTCGAAACGCTCGCTCGACGAAATGATCGCGGGCGCCCGCGTCGACGTCGCCCCCTACAAGCGCGACAATACCGACTTCGTGCTGTGGAAGCCGTCGAAGCCGGGCGAGCCGTCGTGGCCGTCGCCGTCTGGTATCAAGGCGGAAGGCCGCCCCGGCTGGCACATCGAGTGCTCGGCGATGGCCTGGAAGCATCTCGGCGAAAAATTCGACATTCATGGTGGCGGCATCGACCTGGTGTTCCCGCACCATGAGAACGAACTCGCGCAGACCTGCTGCGCCTTTCATGCCGACCGCATGGCGAATGTCTGGATGCACAACGGCTTCCTGCAGCTCGAAAGCGAGAAGATGTCGAAGTCGCTCGGCAACTTCTTCACGATCAGGGATCTGCTGGCCGATTGGCCGGGCGAAGTGCTGCGTCTGGGCATGCTCAAGACGCATTACCGCTCGCCGCTCGACTGGACCCTGAAGGGTGCGGAAGAGAGCGCGAAGACGCTCGACGACTGGTACGCGGTCGCGGCCGACGCCGAGGACAGTCAACCGTCGCCGGCGATGGTCGAAGCGCTCTATGACGACCTCAACACCGCGCAGGCCATGGCTGTCCTGCACGGCCTGCGCAATGCCGCGGCGTCCGGGGGGAAGCGCGAACGCGGTGAGTTCGCGGCCTCGCTTCGGCTGCTCGGCTTCCTTTCGATGAGTGCTGCCGCATGGAAGGGACGCAAGCAGCAGGCAAGCGGCATTGACGCGCAACAGGTCGATCGCCTGATCGCGGAGCGCGCAGCGGCGCGCGCGCGAAAGGACTTCAAGGAGTCCGACCGTATCCGCGATGAACTCGCCGCGATAGGCGTCGCCATCAAGGACGGCAAGGATGCCGACGGAAAACCCGTGACCACATGGGAGATTGCGTGATGGACAAGCCCGATACGCCATTCCCGAAACACTGGCGCTATTACATCTTCATCAAATGGGCGCTGATCGTTGCCGCGGTCGCGCTGGCCTTGCGACTGTTCGGAGTATTTTGACGCAATGGGACAGGCATTGCCCAAACCTGGCTTGCGGCCGTTTTTGCCGGCGGATGTTCCGATGCTGGCGGCGATCTTCGTTGCGAGCATCGAGGAGTTGACCGGCGACGATTACAGCGAGGCACAGCAGGAAGCCTGGGCTCAGGCTGCCGAAGACGAAGAAGCGTTCGGCACGAAGCTCGCCGGACAATTGACGCTGATCGCAACCATCCAGAACGCGCCTGTTGGATTCGCCTCGCTGAAGGGCGCCGACCACATCGACATGCTCTTCGTTCATCCAAGCGTCGCGGGGCAGGGGATTGCCTCGATGCTAGTCGATGCATTGGAGAAGCTGGCGGGCGCGCGCGGGGCGAAAACTTTGACGGTCGACGCCAGCGACACCGCGGAGCCGCTGTTCAAGAAGCGCGGCTATGTCGCCAAACAGCGCAACACCGTTACCCTCAATGGCGAATGGCTCGCCAACACCACGATGCAGAAGACGCTGGCTGACAATGCCGCGCCGGGAGTTCCGTCATGAGCCGCGAACGCCTCTATCTCTTCGACACCACGCTGCGCGACGGCGCGCAGACCAACGGCGTCGATTTCACGCTGCATGACAAGCAGATCATCGCGCAGATGCTGGACGATCTCGGTATCGACTATGTCGAGGGCGGCTACCCCGGCGCCAATCCGACCGACACCGAATTCTTTTCGGACAAGCCAAAGTTCGAGAGCGCCAAATTCACGGCGTTCGGCATGACGCGCCGTCCGGGCCGTTCGGCCTCCAACGATCCGGGGCTTGCGGCGCTGATCGAGGCCAAGGCCGATGCGATCTGCTTCGTCGCCAAATCCAGCGCGTATCAGGTGCGGGTGGCGCTGGAGACCACCAACGAGGAAAACCTCGCCTCGATCCGCGACAGCGTCGTTGCTGCGAAGGCCGCCGGTCGCGAGGTGATGGTCGATTGCGAGCATTTCTTCGACGGCTACAAGGAAAACGCCGATTTCGCGCTGGCCTGCGCCAAGGCCGCCTATGATTCCGGCGCGCGCTGGGTGGTGCTGTGCGACACCAATGGCGGCACCATGCCGCACGAGATCGAAACCATCGTAGGCCACGTGACAAAACATATTCCGGGCAGCCATGTCGGCATCCACGCCCATAACGACACCGAGCAGGCGGTCGCCAATTCGCTGGCCGCCGTGCGCGCCGGCGCGCGGCAGATCCAGGGCACACTGAATGGGCTGGGCGAGCGCTGCGGCAACGCCAATCTCTGTTCGCTGATTCCGACGCTGCGCCTGAAGAGCGAATTCTCCGACGCGTTCGAGATCGGGGTTACAGACGAGAAGATGACGACGCTGATGAAGGTGTCGCGGACGCTCGACGACATGCTCAACCGCGCGCCGAACCGCCATGCGCCGTACGTCGGCGAAAGTGCCTTTGTGACCAAGACCGGCATTCATGCTTCCGCGGTCATGAAGGATCCGCAGACCTATGAGCACGTGTTGCCTGAGTCCGTCGGCAATCACCGCAAGGTGCTGGTCTCCGACCAGGCCGGCCGCTCCAACGTGATGGCCGAACTCGACCGTGCTGGAATCCCTTACGAGAAGAACGACCCGAAGCTGGCGCGCCTGGTCGAGGAATTGAAGGAGCGAGAAGCGGCGGGCTACGCCTATGAGTCCGCCAACGCCTCGTTCGACCTGCTGGCGCGGCGCACGCTCGGCCGCGTGCCGGAGTATTTCAAGGTCGAGCAGTTCGACGTCAATGTCGAGCAGCGCTACAACGCCAACGGCCAGCGCGTCACGGTGGCGCTGGCCGTGGTGAAGGTCGATGTCGCAGGCGAGCGGCTGATCTCGGCGGCGGAAGGCAACGGCCCGGTCAACGCGCTCGACGTGGCCTTGCGCAAGGATCTCGGCAAGTATCAGAAATACATCGAGGGCCTCAAGCTGATCGATTACCGCGTGCGTATCCTCAATGGCGGCACGGAAGCGGTGACGCGGGTCTTGATCGAGAGCGAGGATGAAAACGGCGATAGCTGGATCACGGTCGGCGTGTCGCCCAATATCATCGATGCCTCGTTCCAGGCGCTGATGGATTCGGTGGTCTACAAGCTGGTCAAATCAGGCGCGCCGGTGTGATGTGAAGACGTAGCCCGGATGGAGCGCAGCGCAATCCGGGATTCTCGCGCGTGGCTTGAGTGACCCCGGATTGCGCTGCGCTCCATCCGGGCTACGGGTGATTGCAATGACGGAGAGAGCAGGGGCCATCCCATGATCGACCACATCTCCGTCGGCGTCAGCGACCTCGAACGCTCCGCGCGTTTCTATGAAGCAACGCTTGCAGCCCTCGGCCTCTCACGGCTCGTCACCCGTCCAGCCACCATCGGCTTCGGCAAGACCTACCCTGAATTCTGGATCAACCTGCGCGCCGGCATGGCGCCGGTCCCGCCCGAGAGCGGCACCCACATCTGCCTTCGCGCCAAAGCAACCGGCGATGTCGATGCGTTTCACGCGGCGGCGCTGAAGTCCGGCGGCCGTTCCGACGGCGCGCCGGGCTTGCGTCCGCATGACCGCGTGAAGTACTACGCCGCCTTCGTCCTCGACCCCGACGGCAACCGCATCGAGGCGGTGACGTTTCCCAGCGAGTGAAGCCTACAGCTTCCGTGCCAATTCCGGCGCCATTTCCTTGGTGCCTTCGGGAGCACGGGCGGCGGCGGCGCGCAGGCGCGGCACGATGTCCTCGACCCGTTCAGCCTTGAGGATGTCGATATCCAGCGCCGGGCGGATGAACTCGGTTTCGCGCATATGCGCCAACAGCGCGATCAGCGGCTCCCAGAAGCCGTCGATGTTAGCGAGCAGCACCGGCTTGGAGTGGCGGCCGAGCTGCTGCCAGGTCATCTGCTCGACCAGTTCTTCCAGCGTGCCGACGCCGCCAGGCAGGGCGACGAACGCATCGGAATGTTCGAACATCAGCCGCTTGCGCTCGTGCATGTCGGGCGTGACGATCATTTCCTGAACGCGCGTCAGCATATTTTCGCGGGATCGTAAAAAATCCGGAATGATCCCGGTGACCAGGCCGCCATGATCCAGCGTGGACTTGGCGACCGCGCCCATCAGCCCGACCGATCCGCCGCCGTAGACAAGCCGGATATTGTTCTCGGCAAAAGCCTTTCCCAGAGCGTGGGCAGCTTCGACAAAGCGGGGGCTGGAGCCAGGGCCGGAGCCGCAATAGACACAAACGGTTTTGATTTGTTCGGTTTTGATTTGATCCATGCAGATCATGTGGCACCGCACCCTGGAAAGCTCAAGTCTGGTTGACTTCGCTGATGCCGCAGAAATAGGCCCGAAATCAAACCAAACGGGGGAAAGATTTATCTTTCAAGGCTGTACGGGAGAGTTAAACGCTCTATATGACGGGCATATGCAGATCATCAGAAACCATCTGACGGCGGCCGGTGCGCCATCTTGCGTTGGGCGCGGCAGCGATGGCTGATTCTGATTCGCTTGACCGTACCGCGGAACCTCCGGCCAGCAACTCTCCCGAAAAAGCGACCCTGATCGGGACGCTGGTGCATCTGTGGCCCTATATCTGGCCTGGCGACCGCGCGGACCTGAAGATGCGCGTGGTCTGGTCGATGGTGCTGCTGCTGGTCGCGAAGCTCGCGACGCTGACGGTGCCGTTCACCTTCAAATGGGCGATCGATGCGCTCAACGGCACGGGCACCGCGCCAGTCGAAGCGTCGAACTGGATGCTGTGGCTGATCGCCTCGCCCTTGCTGATGACTGCGAGCTACGGCGCCGTGCGGGTGCTGATGGCGGTATTGACGCAGTTTCGCGACGGCATCTTCGCCCGCGTCGCCATGCACGCCGTGCGCAAGCTCGCCTACATCACCTTCGTCCACATGCATGAATTGTCGCTGCGCTTCCATCTGGAGCGCAAGACCGGCGGCCTGACGCGCGTGCTGGAGCGCGGCCGCACCGGCATCGAGGTGATCGTGCGGATGGTGATCCTGCAGTTGATCCCGACCATCGTCGAGGTGTCGCTGCTGATGGCGGTGCTGCTGTGGCAGTTCGACTGGCGCTACGTGCTGGTCACCGCGATCACGGTCGTGATCTACATGTACTACACCTATATCGCGACCGAATGGCGGATCGAAATCCGCCGCGAGATGAACGATTCCGACACCGAGGCGAACACCAAGGCGATCGACTCGCTGCTCAATTACGAGACGGTGAAGTATTTCAGCGCGGAGCAGCGCGAGGCCGAACGCTACGACCGTTCGATGGAGCGCTACGAGCGCCACAGCGTGAAGACATATACCTCGCTGGCGGTACTCAATACCGGGCAGGCGGTCATCTTCACCATCGGCCTCACCGCGACCATGCTGATGTGTGCGCTCGGTGTCCGCAACGGCACCCATACGGTCGGCGATTTCGTCATGGTCAACGCCATGATGATCCAGCTCTACCAGCCGCTGAATTTCATGGGCATGGTCTATCGCGAGATCAAGCAGGCGATCATCGACATCGAGAAGATGTTCAACGTGCTGCAGCGCAATCCCGAGATCAAGGACATCCCGGGCGCTGCGCCACTGATCGTGAGCTCGGGCAATGTGCGCTTCGACGACGTGCGCTTTGCCTATGATCCGGAGCGGCCGATCCTCAAAGGCCTCAGTTTCGAAGTGCCCGCCGGCAAGACGGTTGCGATCGTCGGTCCCTCGGGTGCGGGCAAGTCGACGATTTCGCGGCTGCTGTTCCGTCTTTACGACGTCTCC
This sequence comes from Bradyrhizobium sp. SRL28, assembly GCF_018596315.1. Classification (GTDB taxonomy): domain Bacteria; phylum Pseudomonadota; class Alphaproteobacteria; order Rhizobiales; family Xanthobacteraceae; genus Bradyrhizobium. The sequence goes on from NZ_JAHEAG010000002.1 coordinate 515,869, forward strand.
AGCGGAAAAATCCTGATCGACGGCCAGGACATCCGGAACGTCACGCAGGCGAGCCTGCGCGCCTCGATCGGCATGGTGCCGCAGGACACCGTGCTGTTCAACGACACCATCCGCTACAACATCCGCTACGGCCGCTGGGATGCCGGCGATGCCGAGGTGGAGCAGGCGGCGCAACTGGCGCAGATCGACAGCTTCATCCGGATGTCGCCGAAGGGATATGAAACCCAGGTCGGCGAACGCGGCCTGAAATTGTCCGGCGGCGAGAAGCAGCGCGTGGCGATTGCGCGCACGGTGCTGAAAGCGCCGCCGATCCTGGTGCTGGATGAGGCGACGTCCGCGCTCGACAGCCACACCGAGCATGAAATCCAGGAAGCGCTGGAGCGCGTCTCGCGTGGCCGCACCTCGCTCGTGATCGCACACCGGCTGTCGACCATCGTCGGCGCCGACGAAATTATCGTGCTGGATCAAGGGCGCATCGCTGAACGCGGCACCCATGTCAGGCTTTTGGCGTCCGGCGGGCTCTATGCCAGTATGTGGAACAGGCAGCGCGAAGCCGAGGAGGCGCGGGAGAAGCTCGCCCAGATCGACGAAGGCAACGAAGCGCCGAACCGCGTCCCGCCACCGGTCGATGATCCGCTCAATGAGCCGCCCCGGGACCCGGCGGGACCCAAAGATCCCTTGGCAACCGCCGCGGAATAATCCAAATACGGCGCTACTTCCGAGCCGGAAGTCGGCCAGATAACAGTGAGCCTCGATGTCGATTGCGAATTCCATCCGCGCGCAGATCCCGCCGATCCATCCCGAGGGTTATCCCTTCATCGGCATCTTTGCGGCGGTTAGCCTCGTCCTGTTCTTTCTCTGGACGCCGCTGGGCTGGATCGGCACGGGCCTGACCGTCTGGTGCGCGCTGTTCTTCCGCGACCCCGTCCGCGTCACGCCGGTCCGCGACGGCATCGTGGTGTCGCCGGCCGATGGCCGCGTCTCCATGATCGCGCAGGTGCTGCCGCCGGCCGAACTCGGTCTTGGCGACCGGCCGCTGCCGCGCGTTTCGATCTTCATGAGCGTGTTCAACTGCCACGTGAACCGCAGCCCGGTCGCGGGCCGCATCGACCGGATCGCCTACCGGCCCGGCACCTTCATCAACGCCGAGCTCGACAAGGCCAGCGAAGACAATGAGCGCAATTCGCTTGTCATCTCGACCACGAACGGGCGGATCGGCGTGGTTCAGATCGCCGGACTGGTGGCGCGGCGGATTGTCTCATTCGTGCGGGAAGGCCAGTCGATCGGTGCCGGCGAGCGGTTCGGACTGATCCGTTTCGGCTCTCGTCTGGACGTTTATTTGCCCGAGGGCAGCAAAGCGCTGGTTTCCGAGGGCCAGACCGCGGTTGCCGGCGAGACGATTTTGGCCGATTTCGGGTCGAGCGAGCAGGGGCGGACGTTTCGGGCCGATTAACCACCCCCCGGCCGCCTAAATAGCTAGGCCGCCGCCAATGGTGACCGGGCCGGCGCTTGCTATATAGTGGCAGGCATGCTGACCCCCGGTCCCAAATACCCTGAACTGCGCCGCCGCCGGTTCCGCCCGATCCCGGTGCGGATGCTGGTGCCCAACGTCATCACCTTGCTCGCGATCTGCGCCGGGCTGACGGCGATCCGCCTGTCGATCGAAGGGCGGATGGAGCTTGCGGTTGCCGCCATTGTATTCGCAGCCGTGCTGGACGGGGTCGACGGCCGTGTCGCGCGCATGATCAAGGGCCAGTCGAAATTCGGTGCCGAACTCGACAGCCTTGCGGATTTCGTCAATTTCGGCGTTGCGCCCGCTCTGATGCTGTACTTCTGGCAGCTCCACGAGCTGAACAATGGCGGCTGGATCGCGGCGATGGTGTTTGCGATCGCCGGTGGCCTGCGGCTGGCGCGCTTCAATGCCAGCATCGACGATCCGAACAAACCTGCCTTTGCGGCGAATTATTTCACCGGCGTGCCGGCGCCCGCCGGCGCCATCCTTGCGATGCTGCCGTTCTATCTGGCGTTTCTGGGCGTCTCGAAGCCGCCGGTCATGCTGACTGCGGCCTACACGCTGCTGATCGGATTCCTGATGGTGTCGCGCCTGCCGGTCTTTTCCGGCAAGACGGTGCGGATGCGGGTGCCGCCGGAAATGGTGCTGCCGGTTTTCGTCTCCGTGGTGTTCTTCGTCGCCCTGCTGATCGGCTATCCCTGGCACATCCTGTCGATCGGCTCGGTGCTCTACCTGCTGAGCCTGCCCTGGGGGTGGAAGTCCTATCGCGACCATGAGCGCAAGGCGGCCGCCACAGTGCAACCGAACGTGACGGGCGAGGCGGCTGCGCCGTCGACTCCGGCGACGACGTTTTCGCCTGCCCCTGATGATGCCGAGGGCGAGCGACCGGCGCGGCTGAACTGAGCGCTCCGCGTCACTTCCGATATAGCTGCCATGAGCGGCCGCCGAGTTGGGTTCGACGCCAATCTCGGCTATACGCATGTCGACGCACGGCTTTCAAAAGCAGCCGGCCAAGAACAATCAGGAGAGAACGCCGTGAACAAAGCCGTTACCGCCCCGCTGCCTGCTTCCGTCCTCGAGGCGCTGGCGCGCTATGACACGCCGACGATCTGCAATGCGATGGAAATCGTCGCGCCCGAACGCCGCCTGATCGGCTACACCACCAAGCCGCTGGTCTGCCCGTTTCCTGATTTGCCGCCCATGGTCGGCTATGCCCGCACCGTGACGATCCGCTCGGTGCTCAAATCTACCCTTCCGGCCAACGAGCAGGCGAAGCGCCGCATCGCCTATTACGAATATGTCGGCACTGGCTTTGGCCCGCGTATCACCGTGATCCAGGATATCGACGGCGCCGATGCCGGCTACGGCGCGTTCTGGGGCGAGGTGCAGAGCAACGTGCACAAGGCGCTCGGCTGCCTCGGTGTCATCACTGACGGCTCGATCCGCGACATCCCGCAATGGGCGCCGGACTTTCAGGCGCTGGCCGGCTCGATCGGGCCGTCGCACGCCTGGGTTCATGCCGAAAACTGGGGCGGCGAAGTGCGCGTCGCCGGCATGACGGTGCATTCCGACGACCTCATCCACGCCGACCAGCACGGCGCCATCGTGATCCCGGTCGACATCGCGGCGAAGATTCCGGAAGCCGCCGAACTCTGTGGCCGGCGCGAAACGCCGATCCTGGAGATCGCCCGCAGCCCCGACTTTACACTCGAAAAACTGAAAGAGGCGCTGAAGCGTTCGTCCGAGATCCATTAAGCGAGCCGGTTCGCGCATACCCGCCAAATGGATACAGTTGTGAAACCCAGCGAAAGCGGCTTCTTCAAATATGTCTGGCGGTTCAACGCGCTGGCAATTGCGGGAGCTGCAGTCGTTTGTATTCTGTTGGGCCTCTACGCGGCAGCGACAATTTTCAAGGAGGAAACGCGATCGCGCCGAGTCACCAACGTGGTCAATGTTGGCGAGAAGGACAACGTATCAGAGGAATTTGCGCTAGGGAGCCCCACCACCATCGCGGGTACACCCTACGTCCGGATTCCTCTTTACCGCGGGCAGTCCTATAGCGCATCGTACTATTCAAAGCGCAGCGAGCAAAACGCCGTCAACTACCTGTTCTTGAACATATCCACGAACGAAAGCAGGTGGCTATTTGAACGCGCGGGCCAGTTAATTGTTGATAGCCGCGTGTTGTTCAGCAAGCTGAAGAGCTCGCCGGATGAGCCACAGACAGGCGTGGGAGTTTTTCATGTCGTTGTTGAGCGAGATTCGAATGGCGACAATCGATTGACTGAAAAGGATGCCGTCTCGCTGGCAACGAGCGCAGTTGACGGCGCCAACTACAGGAAATTGATTGAGGGCATTGAGCAGCTCTACTCCGTTCAGCAAATTGCAGATGATAAGGTTCTAGTGCTGTATCAGAAGAACCAGCAAACCATCTCCGAATTGTACAGCCTTCCTCGCATGGAGCGGCTGATGCAAGCGAACATTCCGAAGGTTGATTTGAAATAGCCCGCGACGGATGCGGGTGCCGAGCCTTCGACATAGAGGGGGAAAGTCATGAAGAGGCTTCTGGCGGCGCTTTCACTATCGATCCTGATTGGTATCGCAGGCGTACAGGCGCAAACCTATCCCTCCCGCCCGATCACGCTGGTCGTGCCGTTCCCGCCGGGCGGATCGACCGATGCTGCCGCCCGGATCATGGCTGAGCGGATGCGTGCTCCGCTTGGGCAATCCGTCGTCATCGAAAATGTCGGCGGCGCCGGCGGCAGCATTGGTGTCGGGCGCGTCGCCCGCGCCGCGCCCGATGGTTACACCTTCGACATCGGCCAGTGGGACACCCACGTCGGCAGCATCATCTACAAGCTCGACTACGACCTCGAGAAAGACTTCGAGCCGATCGCGCTTATTTCAAACAATCCCCAACTCATGGTCGCAAAGATTGACCTGCCGGCGAACACGCCTGCCGAGCTGGTTGCCTGGATGAAGGAAAATCCCGGCAAGATCAATTTCGTCAACCAGAACGCGGCGGCGAATGTCACCGGCGTGCTGTTCGAGAACCTGACCAAGCAGAAGGTGCAGTTCATTCCCTATCGCGGGGCGGGGCCGGCGATGACCGATCTCGTCTCGGGCACGGTGGATCTGCTGGTCGTGCAGGGCGCAGTGGCGCTGCCGCAAATCCGCGCCGGCAAGATCAAGGCGCTCGCCAATCTCTCGGCCACGCGCTCGGCCTCGATGCCGGATATTCCGACCGCGGACGAGACCGGTGTGCCCGGCCTCTATATGTCCGGCTGGTTCGGCTTCTGGGCGCCAAAGGGCACGCCGAGGGATGTCATCGCAAAACTCAATGCCGCGACGGTGGAGGCGCTGGCCGACCCCGCGATCCAGAAGCGGTTTACCGAATTGGGGCTCGATGTTGCGCCTCGCGCCCAGCAAACCCCGGAAGGACTGGCCGCCTTCCAGAAGGCCGAGATCGAAAAATGGTGGCCGATCATCAAGGCCGCCGGGATCGGCGTGCAGGCGCAGTGAGCGCCAACCGCTATGGTTAGCGAATCCTTGAGATCGTGCGCGCGTTGCCCCGCAATTCTACGACCGCGATTTAGGTTTAACCTTTACGCGTCTTTAATGGCGCGGTCGTAGGGTGCCTCTTGCGCGGCTCCGAATGGTGCGGCGCGACCGGTCAGGATGGCCGGTGGTTCGCGTATGCGTCGGAGTTCAGAATGGATATCACCACGCTCGTTGGCCTGATCGCCGGCATCATCGTCCTGTCGACGCTGATCCTGATGGGCGGTGACTTCCGGATGTTCTATGACATCCATGCCGTCATCATCATCTTCGGCGGCTCGACCGCGGCGACCCTGATCCGCTTCCCGCTCAGCGCGATCCTGCACGGCATGCCGCTGGGTGCAAAATTCGCCTTCACGATGAGCCGTCTTTCGGCGCGCGATCTGGTCGACGAACTGGCCCGCATCGCGGAAATCGCCCGCAAGCAGGGTCCGGTCGGCCTGGAAAAGGTCGAGACCGACGAGCCCTTTCTCGCCAAGGGAATCCGCTACGTCGCCGACGGCTACGATCTCGAATTCATCCGCGACAACATGGAGCGCGATCGCGACAATTTTCTGATGCACCTGAACGAGGGTTCGAAGATCTATCGCGCCATCGGCGATTGTGCGCCGGCGTTCGGCATGATCGGCACGCTGCTCGGCATGGTGCAGATGTTCTCGAACATGTCGGACCCGTCGAAGCTCGGCCCGTTCATGGCCGTGGCTCTGCTGGCGACGCTGTACGGCGCGCTGGTGGCCAACCTGATCTGTCTGCCGATCGCCGACAAGCTGCATGGCAAGCTGATCGACGAGGAGACCAACCGCACGCTGATCATCGACGGCATCCTGATGATCCGCGATTCCAAGAGCCCGGCGCTGGTGCGTGAAATGCTGTTGGCCTATCTGCCCGAAAAACATCGCCACGAGGAAGGCGAACTGGCTCCGGCCTGATCGACGGCGGCATCCAGGTGCGGACATAGAACATGGCCAAGAAAAAACGCGAAGAGGCGCATGGCGGTCACGGCTGGTTCGTGACGTTTGCAGACCTGATGGCGCTGTTGCTGTCATTCTTTGTGATGCTGGTGGCGTTCTCCACCCAGGATTCCGCCAAGCTCAAGATCGTCGCCGGTTCGATGCGCGAAGCGTTCGGCGTGCAGACCGAGTCCAGATATTCGGGAATCGTCGAAGCCGACGGCCTGCCGACGCGGCCGAAACTGAAGAATGTCGAGCATATTTCGCCCGAAGATTCCTCCAATACCCCGACGCCCGACGACAAGGACCGTCAGCGCGAATGGGGTGCCAAACTTAAGGTCGATCGCGAGTTCGCGCTCGCCTCGGCCTCATTGCGCCAGGCGCTGCAGGACATGCCGGAACTGACCGAAATGTCCAAGCACATCATGTTCGAGGAAACCAAAGAGGGTCTCAATCTCGAAATCGTCGACCAGGATGGCCGCTCGATGTTCGCTGACGGCTCCAAGGTGCCCTACGACCGCACCCGCCGGCTGATCCAGAAACTGGCCGTGCCGTTGAAGGCGACGCCGCTGCGGGTCAGAATTGTCGGCCACACGTCGGCAGGCTTCGTGCCGGCGCGCGGCGAATATGGCGCATTCGATCTGTCGGCGGACCGCGCCAACGTCGTGCGCCAGATCCTCGAACGCGAGGGGCTGCCGTCATCCCACATCTACGCCGTCGGCGGCAGGGCTGACAGCCAGCCATTGTTTCCCGATGATCCGACGTTGCCGGCAAACCGTCGCGTCACCATCACATTGATGCGCGAAAATCCGCCGCTTCCGCCCAACCTGAAGCCGTAAGACGACGGAACTACCATAATACCACTCCGCAATTTCGATCCGCTTTGCGTAAGCTCCGCATCGCATGTGGTGCTATGCTTGCTTGTCCGAATGATTTGACAGGCAGCGCGGAAGCGTCGATAGCCGCCCGGATCAATTCAACGACGAGAACGTTCCTCTCCATCATGACTGTCAGCGTCACATCTACCGAAGCCCATGAGGGGCAGGCCACCTCTGGCTTTTGGGCCCTGACACTGGGTAGCATCGGCGTCGTGTTCGGCGATATCGGCACCTCGCCGCTGTATGCGTTTCGCGAGGCCGTCACGCACGCGGCGGAGGGCCAGCCGGTATCACGCATCATCGTGCTCGGTGTGCTCTCGCTGATCCTGTGGTCGCTGTTCATCGTCGTGACGGCCAAATATGTGCTGCTGCTGTTGCGCGCCGACAACAACGGCGAGGGCGGCACGCTTTCCCTGATGGCGCTGGGTCAGCGGGCGCTAGGCCGCCGAAGCTGGGTGTTGCTCGCGCTTGGCGTCGTCGGCGCCTCGATGTTCATCGGCGATTCCATGATCACGCCGGCGATTTCGGTGCTGTCGGCGGTCGAAGGCCTCAAGCTCGTCACGCCGGCGTTCGAGCACTACGTGGTGCCGCTGACGATCTTCATTCTGGTCGTTCTGTTCTCGGTGCAAAGCAGCGGCACCGCCCGTGTCGCCTCGCTTTTCGGGCCAGTTATGGTGGTCTGGTTCGCGACGCTGACGACTTTGGGCCTGATCCACATCAGCGACGATCCCACGGTGCTCTACGCGATCAACCCCTGGTACGCGATCCAGTTCATGCTTTCGCACGGCACCATCGGGCTGGTGACGATGGGTTTGGTGTTTCTGGCCGTGACCGGCGGCGAGGCGCTTTATGCCGACCTCGGCCATTTCGGACGCAAGCCGATCCAGATCGGCTGGTTCTATTTCGTGATGCCGGCGCTCTTGATCAATTACTTCGGGCAGGGCGCGCTGGTCTTGGCCGATCCGGCAGCGATCCAAAATCCGTTCTACCGGTTGGTTCCTGAAATGCTGCTGTTGCCGATGGTGGTGCTCGCGACCGCGGCGACGGTCATCGCGAGCCAGGCGGTGATCACGGGCGCCTTTTCGCTGATTCGCCAGGCGGTGCAGCTCGGCCTGCTCCCGCGGTTCGAGGTGCGCTACACCTCGGAGACACATGCCGGCCAGATCTACCTGCCGCGCGTCAACCGGCTGCTGCTGATCGGGGTCGTGCTGCTGGTGCTGTTGTTCCGCACCTCGAGCGGCCTTGCGTCGGCCTATGGCATAGCCGTCTCCACCACCATGGTGGTCGACGGCATCATGGGCTTTGTCGTGATCTGGAAGCTGTGGAACTGGCGCGCGGCCACTGCGGCGGCCGTGATCCTGCCCCTCGTCGTCGTCGACATGAGCTTCTTTGCTGCGAACCTCCTGAAACTGTTGGACGGCGCCTGGGTGCCGCTGCTGTTCGGCGTTGCCGTGGCGGTGATGATCTGGACCTGGCGCCGGGGAGCAGCGATCCTGACCGCGAAGACACGGCGCATCGAGGTTCCGCTCGCGGACCTGATCAAGAGCCTGGAAAAGCGTCCGCCGCATATCGTCAAGGGCACGGCGGTGTTCCTGACCTCCGATCCAAGCTTCGTGCCGACCGCGATGATGCACAATCTCAAGCACAACAAGGTGCTGCACGAGCACAATGTGATCCTCACCATCGAAACCGCCCAGACACCGCGCGTCGATCCGTCCGAGCGCGTCAAGATGGAAACTATCAGCGAGAAGTTTTCCACGGTGCGGCTGCGGTTCGGCTTCATGGAATCGCCGAACGTGCCCAAGGCGCTGGTGATCGCGCGCAAGCTCGGCTGGCAGTTCGACATCATGGCGACGTCGTTTTTCGTGTCGCGGCGGTCGCTCAAGCCGTCGGCGCAGTCGGGCATGCCGCTATGGCAGGATCATCTGTTCATCGCCATGAGCCGGTCGGCGAACGACGCCACCGACTACTTCCAGATCCCGACGGGGCGGGTCGTCGAGGTTGGAACTCAGGTAACTATCTGATAATTAAACAATATTTTGTCTTTCGGTGACTGCGGTCCATGCGCGAAGTGCATACCGGAGGCCTGAATTCAGCCGATCCCCTGCGCTCGCGCTGGGAGTATAGGCCTGCAATCCTGCATTTGTGCAGTGCGGTAGTCAGCCGAGGCAATCCCCAATGTCATCTGGAAGTGCGGTCACCGCGGCGGAAACGCCCGCGGCCAACGGACATGGCGAAGCGCATTCCACCGCCGGCTTTAAAGCCCTGATGCTGGGCAGCATCGGTGTCGTCTACGGCGACATCGGCACCAGCCCGCTCTACGCGCTACGCGAAGCCATCGTCGCGGCCAGCGGGCACACAGGTACCGCCAGTCCGCAGGCGGTGCTGGGCGTGCTGTCGCTGATCCTGTGGGCGCTGATCGTGGTGGTGACGCTGAAATATGTGCTGATCCTGCTGCGCGCCGATAACAACGGCGAGGGCGGAACACTGGCGCTGATGGCGCTGGCGCAACGCGCGGTCGGCCAGCGCTCCGCCGTGATCGTGCTGCTCGGCATTATCAGCGGCGCGCTGTTTTACGGCGATGCGGTGCTTACTCCGGCTTTGTCGGTGCTGTCGGCGATCGAAGGCCTCAAGCTCGTCACCGTGACGTTCGAACATTATGTCGTTCCGCTGACGGTGATCATTCTGCTGGCGCTGTTCGCGGTTCAGTCGCGCGGCACCGCAAGCGTGGCCGCGTTCTTCGGCCCGATCATGTGCGTCTGGTTCGCCGTCATTGCGATCGCGGCCGTGCCGCAGATCGTGCGCCATCCCGAAGTGCTGTCGGCGTTCAACCCGCTCTACGCGGTTTCATTCATGCTCCATCACGGCATCATCGGTTTCATCACGCTTGGCGCGGTGTTTCTCGCCGTCACTGGCGCGGAAGCGCTCTATGCCGACCTCGGGCATTTCGGCAAGCGGCCGATCCAGATGGCCTGGCTCTTCATCGTGCTGCCGTCGCTGGCCGTGAACTATCTGGGGCAGGGCGCGCTGCTGATCGCCGATCCCAAGGCGATCGAGAACCCGTTCTTTCTGATGTTTCCGGATTGGGCCTTGATACCGATGGTTGGTCTCGCCGCCGCGGCGACGGTCATTGCCAGTCAGGCCGTGATCACCGGCGCCTATTCGTTGACGCGCCAGGCCATACAGCTCGGGCTATTGCCGCGATTTGAAATCCGCCATACCTCGGAATCGCATTCCGGCCAGATCTATATCCCGCGCATCAACATGCTGCTGCTGATCAGCGTGATGCTGCTGGTTCTGATGTTCCGTTCATCGAGCGCCTTGGCGTCGGCCTACGGCATCGCGGTAACCGGAACCATGGTGGTGACGGCGATGATGGGTTTTGTCGTCATCTGGAAAGTCTGGAATTGGTCGGCTGTCGCGGCCGCGGCGCTGATCGCACCATTCCTGTTTCTCGATCTCGCTTTTCTCTCCGCGAACCTCTTGAAGGTGTTCGAGGGCGGCTGGGTGCCACTGGCGCTCGGCGGCATCGTGATGCTGTTGATGTACACTTGGCGTCGCGGCAGCAAGCTTCTGTTCGAGAAGTCGCGCAAGCTGGAATTCCCGCTTGCCGATCTGGTGGCGATGCTGGAGAAGCGTCCGCCGCAGCGGGTGCCGGGTACCGCCGTGTTCCTGACCTCGGATCCCGAATGCGCGCCGACGGCGCTGATGCACAGCCTGAAGCATTACAAGGTGCTGCACGAGAAGAACGTCATTCTCACTATCGAAATCGCGCCGACGCCGCGGATCGACGACGCCGAGCGGGTGCGTATGGAGCAGCTCAGCGAGACCTTCTCCCGGGTGACGTTGCGGTTCGGCTTCATGGAATCGCCCAACGTACCGAAGACACTGGCGATCGCCCGCAAGCTCGGCTGGCAGTTCGACATCATGTCGACGTCGTTCTTCCTGTCCCGCCGCGCGCTCAAGCCCGCCGCACATTCGGGCATGCCGCGCTGGCAGGACCTGCTGTTCATCCGCCTCAGCCGCTCCGCCAACGACGCCACCGATTATTTCCAGATCCCGACCGGGCGGGTGGTGGAAGTGGGAACGCAGGTCACGATCTAGGGGCGTGACCCATAAATTCCGATCGTCGGCCGACGTCCGCCTTGAAGCGCATTACAGACTCAAGCCGGATATAGCGCCATGAAAAGTGCCATAAACGGAAGCGAACCTGCTCTTTTGGCTGCGCCGAAAGTCGTGTATTCTTCAACGAGTTGCCAATGGGACCTGCCGGAGCTCTGTAGTTAAGCGCAGCGCAAGCGCCTTCGGCGGCCGAGCATTACGCATTCATTGATATTGGATTTGAGCGCGCGACTTCGCGCCCGCCATACTTCGCCAGTTTTTGGAGTCATCCAGCCAAGGCTAACGCTTGGCTCCATTGCAGGGAGGGATCGATGGTCGAGCAATTCAAACGCCGCGATTTTCTGAGGGGTTGTGCGGCCATTGGAGGAGCCGTCGCCGCCGGCAGCTTCACCTGCATCGAGATCGCCAAAGCAGCTGCGATCGACATTCCCGTGGTGGACAAGCTCTCGATCCGGGTGCTGATCGATGGAAGCCAGAATATCTTCGAGCGCCCGGGTAAGGTGGGGAACGTCTCGATCGAGCCGGCGCCACGGCAGCAGGACTATCGTCGCCCACTACACAATCAATGGGGTTTGTCTCTGTACCTGCAGTCGCAGCGCGGCGATGAGCAGCGCACTATCATGCTCGACTTCGGCTATACGCCGGAAGCTCTGCTCAACAATATCGAACTGACCGGCGCTGATCCCAGCAAGATCAATGCATTGGTCGTGAGCCATGGCCACTTCGATCACTACGGCGGCCTCGTCGGCTTCCTGCAGAAATACCGCAGCGCGTTGCCCGCCGATGTGAAACTCTATGCCGGCGGGGAGGACAACTTCTGCCAGCGCTATAGCGGCGCACCCGGTGCACTTGCCGAATTTGGCGCGCTCGATCGCCGCGAGCTGGTTGCGAACAAGGTCTCAGTCGTTCTGGCGGAAAACCCGACGGTTGTCGCCGACCACGCTTTCACGACGGGTAAGATCAAGAGGTCGGGGATCGAAAGAGTGTTGCCGAACACGCACGTCGGATTTGCTGTGAAGGACGGTCTCGGCTGCAACGCGAGCCACTACCTGCCGGCGGAGATGCTGGGCAAGATCGTTCCGGACGAGCACATCCACGAGCACGCGACCTGTTTCAATGTAAAAGACCGCGGGCTCGTGGTGATCAGCTCCTGCGGTCACGTCGGCATCGTCAATTCGGTCCGGCAGGCACAGGAAGTCTCCGGCGTGCAGAAGATCCATGCTATCGTCGGTGGCTTCCATCTCGGGCCGGCACCCGAGGACTATCTCAATCAAGTCGTCGCCGAGATCAAGAAGCTCGAACCGGACGTGATTATCCCGATGCATTGTAGCGGCGACAACTTCGCTCGCGCGGTGCGCGCGCAGCTGCCGGACAAGCTTCTGGTTTCGACAACCGGCGTCCGTATGACGATGGGCGCATGAGGACTAGTCGGGCGCTTGTCTGCTCCGTCCTGGCCGCAGGGCTGCTCAGTGCCGTGCCCGTGGCGCACGCGCAGAGCGAACGCAGCGCCGGCGAGCTGATGGACGCAGTGATGTGGGGCAAGGAGCCGATCGGCGGCTCCTTCATTCTCGTCGATCACACCGGAAAGCCTCGTACGGACGCCGATTTCCGTGGCAAGCTGATGCTGGTCTATTTCGGGTTCAGCTTCTGTCCGGACGTCTGCCCGACCGATCTGATGGCGATCGGGCAGGCCGTCGACAAACTTGGCCCCGGCGGCGACGCGGTGCAGCCGTTGTTCGTCACTGTCGATCCCGACCGCGATACGCCTGCGCATCTCGCCGACTACGTGCCGTTCTTTCACTCGCGCCTGCTCGGCCTAACAGGCGATGCTGCGCAGATCCGCCACGCTGCGCGCTTGTATCGGGTCTTTTACGCCAAGGTCGCAATCGAAGGTGCCGCAGAATACACTGTCGATCATTCAGGTTTCATCTATCTGATGGATCGCGACGGCAAGTATCTCGGGTTCTTCCCGCCGGGCACCCCCTCGGATCGGATGGTCTCGGTCATCAAGGCTCATCTCTCAGCCAAACGCTGAGAAACGCGGTCTGCTCATGATAGAATGATCCGTTCACTTGCTGTCCACAGAACAGCTAGCGGATACACTCAGGTCAAGGCATAGACCTTGGCCTCCCACGGAAAGATCGGCTCCCGGCCGACCCATTCGGACGGCACGTCGCGTTCCTGCGTGATCTCGCGCCAGTGCATGCCGTTTGGGGTAGGTGGCCAGTTCGGCACGCGGTATTCGGAAGCGGGCGCGAACGGCAGCGCGGTTTCAAAATCCGAAAAATTGGCGACGACGACCACGGGGTGGTCGATGCCCGGCCGGCCCCGCCGCCAGGCGAGCACGCGTTTACCTTCGTCGAAATCGACGTGGATGAACTCCGTGTCGTTGACCGAAAGTGCATCAGACCTCGTGCGAAAACGGACGAGGCGGGCGCAATACTCGAATACGCGCCGGCGCCAAGGGTCCTGCAGGCGATCGAAGTTCACCGGATCGACCTGCTTTTGCGGATGGACGACCGCGAGGTCATGCTGGTCTGCGAACTCTTCACCTGCGAAAATCATGGGGATGCCGACGGCAGTCATCAGGCAGACGAAGGCGAGCTTGATCCGCCGCTCCGTGTTCCAAACACCATTGTTGTTGAGAAAATTGTACAGCCGCTCGTTCCTGAAGCCCTCGACATCGTGCGAGGTCACGTAGTTGATCGCTTGAGACCCATCGGCGAAGCCAAGCAGACGGCAGTCGATCAGTTTGCGCACCGTCCACTCGAAGCTCGGCTCCTTCTGGTCATTTTGTCCCATGATGGCGTAGCGAACCATCCGCTTGAACTCTTCGTTCCACAGGCCGTCGAGGCGGTTCTGATGCAGAAGCTCAATCGGTACCGCCAGATCCTCGCCGACGACGAGGAAGCGTTCGTCGGCAACCTGTTCCAGCAAGCCCTGCGCCAGCCACCGCGAGCGCCATATGGCACGGGCAAGATCCTTGTACTCTTGCACGAAGTCCCAGTTCATGATGTTGGGCACGCTGTCTATCCTGATGCCATCGATCCGAAAGTCGAGCATCCAGCGCGCAAGGCAGGTCAGCATGAGGCGACGCGCCGGCACGAGGCGCCCGGTTTCCCCGGCGATCGGGTCGTAGGCGTCGGTCAAGAAGTTGTACTTGAAGAGGTCTCCGCCAAAATCGTCCCGGGCGTCTTCCTCCGGATCGCCGGTCCCACGGTGAACGTGGAAGTCCAGAAAATTGATGTACCGATAAGCATACCGTGTTGCGAAGGCCATCACGACGTCGGCAAAGAACCGGAGGCGATGCCGATGGCACGCGATCACAAGCGCCGCAAGATCGGCGGATGCCGTCGGCGAGGCATGGCCCCTCGGAAACCCCAGATCAAAATCGGCAGCGAAATAGTTGCTGGTCGCGTAGCCCCACTCGCGGTTGACGAAGCTGTCAGCCGGCGGCAAGAGCTCAAGCGCGTTGACGCCGAGGTCTTCGAGATGTGCCTCGCCGGGCGCGAGCGCAGCGACGCCCGCGAAATTGGTCGGTGCCGCGGTCCGCTCTATCAGCGCAAGGACGTCACGGAAAGTCCCGCCGGCGATGCTGACGGTGCCCTCTGTTTCAATCCGGCTCCACCGCGTCGGCAGCTCGTAGATGACGAGATGGTTGTTGCCGGGAAGCCCTTCGAGCCGAGGGTCGTTTTGCCAGTCCGGTTCGTCGCCAGCCGGATCGCAGGGCACCAGCTCGTTTTCCCGCCACTTCACGACGGCCGCCGGACCGCGGTCGTCGTCGGTGAAGGGCAGCGGCAGCGCCGGTGCGCGCAGCCGCCAGTCCACCGTCCAGGCGGTCGGGTCCGTGCACAGGATGCGCGCCGGCACCGGGGTCTTCGGGTTCACGTTGGTAACTTCGAACCAATAGTGATAGACGCGGTTGTTCGCCATCCCGCAGGCTGCACCCGCGACTTCCCATAGATCGGCCGAGACCGGTGAAGCAGCCAAATCAAACCTGTTCAGCGGCTGAAAGCTCGGAGGATTTCCTTCCAGGAACGTGCCGATGACAAGGGTGGGTGGCGGGTTCAGGCGTCCCGGGCGCCAGAGCACGAAATGAGTTCGCTTCCTCTGGAGAAGATCAAAGGGCATCGGCCTCTCCCTCAGATGTCCGCGGCATCGCACTACCCACGTTACGCGCGTGCCAATACGCCGTGGACGCTGGCTGCCGAAATCATCGCGCGGAGGCACGCTACCCTGATGAATATAGCGTCACTGCGGAGGTCGCAGCTCTATGCCGTAGCGGGCGTAGATCCGCGCGATGGTGCCATCGGCCAGCAGGGCCTCGATCGCCGCATCGACACGCTGTTGCAGCTTGTCGTCGGGTCGAAGCAGCCCGGCCGCAATATTCCAGTTCAAATCCTGATCGTTGTCGAACGCCGGAATCAGGCGCAACGGCTTGTCGGCATGCTGCAGGTTGAACCAGCCGACCGTCATCGGTGTGACGGCGGCGGCCTCGATCTCGCGATTGGCCAGCGCTGCAACAATGTCGTCCTCGTATACGAACGGCGAGGTGGCGGCGCCGCCCTTGCCGAGCGTCATGGAGACCACCGAGCCGACCGGTACCCCGACCCGCTGATCGGAACCGAGACTTGCCAGCGACGACGCCGGCGAATCGCTCCGCACCGCGAGCACGACGCCGCTGCGATGATAGGGACGCGAAACGCGCACACCGCCCGCAGGCGGAGTATCCTTGCGGGCGATGACGTCGAGCACGAGGTCGCAATCGGCGCGACGGTACTGGATCGCACTGACCACCCATTCCCGCGTCAGCTTGACCCCGATCTGCTCGGCAATCTTCTCGCCGAGCTCGATCTGAAATCCCGGGACCGGTCCGGTCTTGCTTGCAAACGGGAGTGCGTTGGGGCTGGCGCAGAGCGTCAAGGCGCCGCGCTCGATGACGGTTTCCAACGAGCGGGCATCCGATGACGTGCTCCAGAGCATCAGCAGCGAGAGGCTCGCCGCGTATCGGGCGAGGCGACCTCGCGGTTTCCAAGACGCGGAAAACGCTCTAATCATCGAGCCCTCGAATGTAAGCCAGGATCGCGATGATCTGGCCGTCAGTGAATACCGAACCGTAAGCGGGCATGGCGCCTACCTTGCCCTTCTTGATGCGCTCGATGAGGTATTCGTCGCTACGCTCGGACTTCGACAGCTTCGGACCTTTGCCCGCATGGCGGCCGCCATCCTGGTGACAAAAGCCGCAGGTGGTTGCGAACATTTGCCCGCCTTCGATGTCGTTCGGCGAGGCTTCGGCCTGCGGCAGCGGATTTGCTGCTCCCGCCGAGGTGGACTGTTGGGCAAACGAGGCGGCCGACAGCCAAGGCCAGATGATGGCCAGGGAAGCAACAATTACAAACGGTATTCGCATTCCGGCATCCGCATTCACCGCGACGTGTTGACCGCAAGAGCGGCAGGGAGAGATCGATCCCTGCCGCCCGCGTCATCGTCATTGCCTGAGCGTGAAGACAACCAGCGCACCGGTATTCTTCGTCATGCTCTTGAAGGGCTCGCCAAAGAGCGCGACAAATTCGTCGCTCACCAGGCTGCCCCAGCCCGCCGGTACGGCGATGTACTGCTTGCCGCCGGCCATGTAGCTGATGATGCCGGCGTTATGTCCCATGCCGTTGTTGCGCGACCAGAGCTCTTCGCCGGTGTCCGCATTGTAAGCGTGCACAACGCCTTCGGAATCGGGCACGAACACCAGATTGCCCGCGGTGGCCAGAACGCTGGCGAGCGGCGGGTACTTGTATTGCACCTCCCACTTCTTGGCGCCGGTGACCGGGTCGCGGGCGCTAAGATGACCACGGGCCGGTCCGTCCGGAGGCGCCACAGGCTTGAACGTGGCGCCGATGTTGAGCTGGGCCATCGGCTCCAGGATCGGCGTGGTCTTCTCGACGGTCAGCTCCATGCACCACTCCTGCCCGATCCGGTAGAAGAGCCCGTTCTTGGGGTTGTAGGCGCCAGAGTTCCAGCTGATGCCGCCCATGATCGCCGGGCACAACGGCGGCTCCACCTTGCCCTCCGGGAGGTCTCGGCGACCGATCAGTTCGCCGGTCTTCGGATCGATGCTCTTGACGAAGTTGATGTTCTTTACCAGCGGCCAGACGTTCTCGATCTTGGCGTTGGAACGATCATAGACAAAGATGTGTCCACCCTTGTTGGCGTGCACGACGAGCTTCTTGCCGCCACGGTCGATCATGACGAACTCGCCCACGGAAGAGTCGAAGTCCCAGGCATCGTGCGGCAGCTCCTGATGGTAGAATTTGAGCTTGCCGGTATCGGGATCGAGCGCGATGACCGACGTCGTGTAGAGATTGTCGCCCGGCCGCGGTCCGCTCTTCTTCCAGTCCGCGCCCGCCCAGTCGTAGAGCGGCGCCGGGTTTCCGGTGCCCCACCACACCGAATTGGTTTCCGGGTCATAGGTTCCCGGCATCCAGCCGCCGCCGCCGCCGGTCCGCCAGGAGTCACCGCCCCAGGTCGCCTTGGCCTCTTCGGTACCGGCGACCGTGAAGAACTCCCATTTCTTCTGTCCGGTCTTGCCGTCCACGCCGAAGATCGGTCCGCGATGGGGCCATTCACCGCCCTGGGCGCCGATGATGACCATGTCCTTCACCACCAGCGGCGCGCCGGTGAAGCCAACTGTCATCTTCTTGGAATCCAGCAGCTTCGTATCCCACTGCTGCTTCCCGGTCTTCACGTCGAGCGCGATCAGGCGCCCATCGACCGTGCCGACGTAGAGATTGCCGTGTCCGATTGCGATGCCGCGGTTGTACGGCGAGTGCGTTTGCTTGGCGACCAGTTCCTCGTCGAGTTCCGGCGCGTAGGACCAGATTGTCTTGCCGGTCGCGCCGTCCAGTGCCCAGACACGGCTGTAGGAGCCCGAATAGTACAGCACGCCGCCGATGGCGAGTGGCGTCGACTGAATGCCGCGGGTGGCGCGCTCTGGAAAATGCATCCAGGCAATTTCAAGATTCTTGACGTTGCCGGCATTGATCTGGTCGAGGCCGCTGTAATGGTAGGACTTGTAGGTGCCGTGATAGGTCGGCCAGTCGTTCTGGGCCGCCTCGGCATTCAGGGCCGCCGCGTCCTGCGCGCGCGTCGGCGAGACGGTGACTAGGGCAGCCACCGCCAGCGCGGCGCAGCCGACGAGATATCGTTCCTGGAAAGTCATCTGTATCCTCCCCTTCGTTTGTTGGTTGGGCCGAATTTTTGTCGCGACCCTTGCAGGATACTTTGGCGTCAGAACCTCATAGGGTCGGGAGTTCGAGATCGATGGCATGAAGCGGCGGCACTGCCGTCGCGAGGAGACGGCAGTCCTTCGTATCGCCTGAATGGGAAGTCGTTTTCGAGAAAGGCGCCATTCAGGGCAGGGCGGCATATGCCGTCATGGCGAGGACTCGCCCGCCTCATCCTGCGCCCGGTGATGTCAGTGCAATGCACCATGACACGTTCCTCGATGCGCGCCCATTAGTTGACCGGATTGTTGTTTTTTTGTGGAGCGCCAGTCGGCAGAGGCAACCTTTAGCTGAAGACCCGGTCACTCCGGCCACGGCGCGCGGGAGCGCCGGTGAGAGCGCTTGCGCAAGCCCGTAATTCCGATCGTCGTAGGCCAATGAAAGCCGAGCAGGTCCTCAGCCAAGGAGCGATCGGTACAAGTCCAGATATCGATCGGCCATCCGGTCTACCGTAAAACGCTCGGACACCACAGCTCGGCATGCGGCGCGATCAATTTCGTCGATACGGCTGATCGCATTTGCGGCTTCATCGACGTTGTTGACCAGGAAGCCAGTCACGCCATCGTCGATCAACTCGGGCATCGATCCGCGGTTGCAGGCGATCACCGGCGTGCCGCAGGCGAGCGCCTCCACGACCGATAATCCGAACGGCTCGTCGAAATTGATAAGATGGAGCAGCGCGCGCGCGGAGCCCAGGGCGTTCGTGCGGGCCGCTCCGCCCACCGGGCCGTGATAGACCACGGAACGCTCGTTTAGCGCGGGCACGACCTGTTCGTTATGATACTCCTGATCCTGGACGATACCGGCCATGACCAGCCGCCGACCCGCTCGCCCTGCCGCCGCAATCGCCTCGGCCGCCCCCTTGTCCGGGTGGATGCGGCCGAAGAACAGCAGGTCTTCGCTGCCGTGCGGGTCGAAGGGAAAGTCCTCCAGCCGGATACCGTGGTGGATTGTTGCTGCATAGCGCAGCGCCGGATGGCGATCGGCATCGCTGATCGCGACATAATGGACGCGATCCTCGTATGCCTTGAAGGCGGGGATGATGCGTTCCGAGGAGAAGCCGTGGATCGTCGTCACCACCGGTGTCTCCACCAGCCGCGAGAATGCGAGCGGCACGAAATCGGCATGGTTGTGAATGAGGTCGAACTCACCGGCGCGCTCGAATACATGGGCGACGTGGAGCATCTCCCATACCTTGGCGTCGATAGTGGGGTCCTCGGAATAGGGCGCCGGGCAGACACCGGCCAGTTTGCCCGCCGTCCGGCTATCCTTCGTGGCGAACAAGGTGACGTCGATGCCGCGCGCCACCAGCGCCTCGGTCAACAGGCTCGTCACCAACTCCCATGGACCATAATGGCGCGGCGGCGTGCGCCAGGAGATCGGAGCTAGCATGGCAATACGCACGCGATTGTCCTTTGTTGCTTTCGTTAATCGGCCAGCAGGATCAGGCCTTCGTCCGCCCCTAGCAGCACGGCACCGCCTCCGGCCAGCGCTGCGTCGGCGACAGTGGACAGGAGCGTCCGGCAATCGCTCGCCCAGTCCGGCAGCTTCAGGCGATGCGAATGTGTCCCGAGATTGAGTGCTACGATCAATCGCTCGGCGCCGTGCCGACGCTCATAGGCCAGTACATCGCCCTCCGCGTCCAGCAGCGTCAAGTCGCCGATCGCCAACGCCGGATGTGCGCGCCTGACCGCCAGCAATCGGCGATAAAGCGCCAGGATCGAATGAGGCTCCAGCGCCATCCGCGCAACGTTGCGAATAGGCCAGTCGTCATTGAGCGGCAGCCACGGCTTCGCCGTGGTGAAGCCGGCATTCTCGCTGCCGTCCCACGGCATCGGCGTGCGGACCGGATCGCGGCCCAAGGCAAGCCCGGGCTCGCGCAGCTCGCGCGGATCCTGAACCTGGGCCGGCGGGATCGCGACATCGCTCAAGCCCAACTCGTCTCCGTAGTAGAGAGTAGGGGTGCCGCGGAGCGTCAGCAGCAGCATCGCTGCGACGCGGGCCTGCGCCTGCCCACGCCTAGCCGCGACGCGCGGCC
The DNA here is from genome assembly GCF_018596315.1 of Bradyrhizobium sp. SRL28. GTDB lineage: Bacteria > Pseudomonadota > Alphaproteobacteria > Rhizobiales > Xanthobacteraceae > Bradyrhizobium. Next base: position 536,205 of record NZ_JAHEAG010000002.1, read on the forward strand.
GGTCATGGTTGCCGAGCACCCAATTCGGCCAAGCGCCTGGCGGAAGCGCCGCCTCATAGTTGGCGATCAGCGTCGCGAGGGAGCGCGCCTCCCACGATGCATCGATGAGCTGGAAGTTGAAGGGCAGGTGCACCTCTGCCCGTTCCCGGCCGTAGTAGCGCAGCAGCCGATCGACCGGCAGATAGATCTCGCCGATCAGCACGCGTTCGCCCCGTCCACTGGCGCCATAACTATCGGCGATGGCGCGCATGTCGGCGGAGATCTCGTGCACCTCGGGCTGGTCGGTCGAATGGAGCTGGAGCACGCGGTGCATATCGCCCAACGCCGGCTGATGGGCAGGGTTGGGCGGATTGTCGGGGAAGTCTGCCGCCTTGACCAGGTGCCACAGCACGTCGATGCGGAAGCCGTCCACGCCTCGGTCGAACCAGAAACGCATTACGTCGTACATCGCAGCCTGCACGGCCGGATTACGCCAGTTGAGGTCCGCCTGCTCCTTCAAGAAGGCGTGGTAGTAATATTGGCTGGTGGTCTTGTCCCACTCCCATGCCGAGCCGCCGAAATCGCTGATCCAGTTGTTGGGCGGCCCGCCATCCGGCGCGGGATCGCGCCAGATGTACCAGTCCCGTTTCGGATTGTCGCGCGAGGCGCGGCTCTCGACGAACCAGGGATGCCGGTCGGATGTGTGGTTGGGCACGAAGTCGAGCAAAATCTTGAGCCCGCGCGCATGAGCTTGTGCAAGCAGACTGTCAAAATCGGCGAGCCCGCCGAAGCGCGAATCGACGTCGCAATAATCGGCGACGTCATAGCCGAAATCAGCCATCGGCGAGGGGTAGATGGGTGAGATCCAGATAGCGTCGACGCCAAGGCTGGCTAGATAGTCCAGCCGCCGCTCGATCCCCTTGAGGTCACCCATGCCGTCGGCGTTCGTATCTTGAAAGGAGCGCGGGTAGATCTGGTAGATCACACCCGTCTGCCACCAGAGAACTCCGAAAGAGGCCGTCACCCGAGGGGGCCTTACTGCGGCGCTTGCAGGCCGGGAGACGAAAGCCACTCATTCACATGGGAAGCGGTTACAGCTTGGCGAGCTTTTCTGATCCTGGCGTCGCGCAACGGACCCGGCGGGAGTTCATTAGCCTCCTCCTTGAGGCGCATGGCCTCCGGCATTAGACGGTCTTGCAACGGTGCTTTGGGCTGGATGCGAGACATGGTGGCTCTCCGAACGGGCGGGAGCACAACACTCTCAGTCACCGATGGAAGCCGAAGACGGGGCGGTGATGGAACCAGTAGACTCCCTTTATGTTCGGTTGCCAACCTAAGAAACTTGAACTCGTCCAAACGGAGGGAAGCTGCCCGCAGCTTAGGACAATCTGGGGTCGAAAGGGACGGGTATCCGACGACCGGTGCCGGCCGAAACAGGCTACTTTGCGTGGTAGGGGCGTAAACCCACAAGTTCCGCCTCGCTTGTCGCAGGACGGCAACAGCTTCATTATTTCTTGGGTGGAACAGAACATCTTGACTCCACACGCATCCCGGTTTGGATCAGTCTCTTGAAGCCGGGGGTCGGCGGATCGAAGTTACCCGGCTGGCCGCGGGGCGCGAATGCCCGCGGCATTTCATGTTAGGACTGTGGGACTGTGCTCGGAAGCCTGGGCTGAAGCCTTGAGTGGCAAACATTCCGATGCGATGATCTGACATTGTGAGGAGTAGCGCAAATGAGTTTCATCGGCGCAAACGACCATCCCAACCCCGATAGCCCGGACGATCCGCTGTACTACGCACCGCGCTCGGAGCGCAGCAGGGCGAACGCACGATCTAACGCGCCACCGCAGACGAGATCAGAGCCTCCCATTCCCGCTTTGTCTCGTTTTGATGAAATGCGCGAGGAAGCCTTCGCCAAATTCACCCGTCCGTTGGAGTCCCAGTTCGTTTACGAACGCCGTCCGCGGCGCGGACTGCTCGCCACTGCGGGCGCAATTGCCGTAGCGATCGGCGCCACCGTGATCCTGGCGCTCGTTTTGTTCAACGCGTTTCCAAGATCAAAAAGTGATCCGTCGGAACTCGCCGTTTCGATTTCGACTCCGGCATTGGCTACGCCGGCGCCAGTGGCGTCCGAAGACGGCCAAGCACTGCTTCAAGGATTCAAGCAGTTTCAAAGAACGCAAGGAAGCGAAGACCCGGCTGTTTCCGACCCCGCCTTGGCTGGAACGGCTAAAGAAGCACCCGAAAAACCCCTGCTTGAAAAGTTCATGCAGTGGCAGCAAAGGAAATAGCGTCAGGAACAGCCAGAACCGGAACTTCGTCGCCGGATGGCCTTATCAATGAAGATCGCTAAGCAACGCCTTGGCCTTTCGAAGGTCGCTTGTGTCAAAACCTTCGGTAAACCAATCGTAGATGGGGGCGAGGAGGTCACGTGCCGTCTGCCGTTTGCCCTGATCGCTTAGGAGTCGCGCCAGGCTCATGGCCGCGCGCAATTCCCACGACTTTGCCTGCTGTGCTCGCGCAAGGATCAGGGAGCGTTCGAAACAGGCTTGCGCCTTTGCCACGTCCCGCTGCGGCGACTTGAGCGCGATTTCACCGGCAACGCGATGAGCCTCAGCCTCGCACCATCTTTCCTTGGTTGCGTGCATCGCCGTCATTGCCTCGTCGATGCAGCGCCAGGCATCATCGAACTGGCCCGAATCTGCATGGGCGATTGCCAACATGAACTCCTGCTCCGGCGTAAATATCGTCGATCCGGCCGATCGCCATAAATCAATACCCGACGTGACGATCTCGACCGCCTTCGTGGCTTCCCCCGTGAGGGTCAGGATATAGCCCCGCCGTAACACCCCTTCCGCCTTTCGAAACGGGGCACCTTTCTGCTCGGCCAAGACGACAAGTTCCTCGAGGTGCTCGTTTGCCGCGTCGTAATTCCCGCAGTAGGTATTAACAAGAATGGGGAAATTCAGCGTAAACATCAACGTGGCAGCATGGTCGATCTGGCGCGCTTCCGCCAGCGCGCAGTCTGCATCGTCGAGCGCAGCCTCAGGGTAACCGAGCAGCCACGAGGCCATTGAACGAAAGGCCAAGCACGTTACCCGGAGGTCCTGGCCAAATCGCGTCATCAATCGCCGGTGCTCGGCGGGGCGGTAAAGGGCGAGGGCTTCATTGTAGTGTGCTCGGGCCTCAACGATGTCCCCTACAAGCGCGAGCGTACTCGCCATGGTGCGGTGTCCGATCATGAGCGGTACCGCCGCTCCCTCCTTCTCACCAAGCACAAGAAACCGCGCTGCGAGCTCTCGCGCAACGTCACCATTGAAGTTTATGAAATTGACGATCCACTGGCCAAAGAGGGCTGAGAGCAGCAACGAAGGATCATCGGGAGGTTCTCCGAGCCGTTCCGCTTGCTCGATCAATGCTCTCACCTGAGCTACGGCAGCCTTCGTTTCGGGCGCGCCATATCCCTTGACATGCATGAGCGTGTTCAAGAGCGCGACTTGTAAGATGATCTGCTCGCGTCGCAGGTCGGACGTGCTGGGCAAGGTTTCGATTTGCTCCAGAGCCTGGCCGAGTTGTTCCGCGGCTTCGACCAGCGCCGAACGCTCCTGTGACCGTTGTCCCGCCTTGCCCCACAGGCGCGCTGACTTCTCGATGAGGTCGGCCTTTGTACAGTGGCGCGCCAGCAGCTCGGGCTGGCTCTCGGCGATTTCCGGGAACTGACTTTCGAGGATTTCGGCGATGCGCGCATGCAGCGCGCGCCTGGGCTCCCGCAGCAGTGTACTGTAGGCTACGTCCTGCACCAGCGCATGCTTGAACAGGTAGCTCGCGTGCGGCGGGGTGCCGTGTCGAAACAACAGACCCGCCGCAATGAGCCGGTCGAGGTCGGAGTCGAGTTCTTCCTTCTTTCGCACGAGCGCGGCCAGCAACATGTGGGGAAATGCCCGGCCTATCGCTGCGCCAACCTGCGCCACGTTCTTTGCCGGCCCGAGCCGATCGAGCCGCGACATCAGCGAAGCCTGCAGGCTTGCCGGAACCGCCACAACAGGCGTTGGTCCCGCTGCGAAGGCGCGCTGCGCATCACTCTCACCCTCCGCATCCAGCACCGCCTTCGTCATCTCCTCGGCGAACAGCGGAATGCCGTCGGTGCGCTCAATGATGTCCCGGCGGACGCCCGCCGGCAACGATCGGTTGCCGACGACTCTCTCGATCAGGAAATCGATGTCGCACGGCGCCAGCCGATGAAGGGTCAGCTCGGTCACATGCGGCCGTCCGGTCAAGGACGGGCTGAATTCCGGCCTGAAAGTAACCAGTATCAAGAGCCGGTGGCTCACGGCCAAATCCACCGCCCGGGCGAACAATTCGAGGCTGGTTGGATCGGCCCAATGCGCATCTTCGAAAATCACCAGCACGGGATTGATCCGCGCCAGCGCCTCGAGTTGCGAACCAAGCGCTTTCAGCGTTTTCTGACGACGGAGCTGCGGCTCTACTTCAACCGGCGGGTAGCGTCCATCGTTGGGCAGCGACAGCATTTCGGCAAACAGCGCCGCATCCTGGGGTGGCGTCGAGCTTTGCGCCAGCAGCGCGTCAAGCTTGTCCATTTTCACTTGCTGGCTGTCATCGTGAGCAAAGCGAGCGGCGCGCAGCGTCTCGCCGATCACCGGATAGAGCGTGCTGTCGGTATGCTGCGGCGAGCAGAAGCAACGCAGGCGTATGTGCGGCTCACGCGCAAGCTGTTCCAGCAGTGCGACGGCGAGCCGTGATTTGCCGATCCCCGCTTCACCCGAAAGCAGCACCACCTGACCTTCGCCACTCCTGGCCCGCTTCCATCGGCTCAGAATTAGCTCCATTTCTTCATCACGACCGATCAGCGGCAGCAAATCGCTACTTTGGAGAGCGTGCGATCGGCTGGTCACCGCTGTCTTGCCAGCGACTTGCCAGGCGGCGACCGGCTTTGCGAGTCCCTTGATCTCGACTTTACCGAGATCGAGATACTCGAATTGCGGCCCCGCGATCGTCTTGGTGCGACCCGAGATAACAACGGCGCCGGGTTGTGCGAGCGACTGCAGTCGGGCGGCAAGATTCGGGGTGTCGCCGAGGATGCCATGCTCCTCGGAAATCGCGCTGTCCGACATGTCGCCGACAAGCGCTACGCCAGTTGCAACACCGATGCGCGCGCTCAATTTCTCTTTCGCGGGCAAGGCGGCGACTGCCTCCACTATTGCGAGGCTGGCTTGAACGGCGCGTTCCGGGTCGTCTTCGTGCGCGTGAGGATAGCCAAAGTATACCACCGCGCCGTCGCCATGATGTCGCGCGACAAAGCCATCGAAGCAGGCAACGGTCTCAGTAATGCAGCGGCGGTAGCCGGCGATGATTGCACCGAAGTCTTCGGGATCGAGCCCCGCGGAAAGCGCAGTCGATCCGACCAGGTCACAAAACAGTACCGTAAGCTGGCGGCGCTCGATCGGGCGCGAGTCCGGTGCTGTCGGTGCTGCCGCGAGAGAATCCACGCGCAATTTGGTCCCGCAGTCGCCGCAAAACTTGTTCAGGGCTGGGTTCACCGCGCCACAGGCCACACAGCGCCGCACTACCGCCGCTCCGCACAGCCCACAGAATTTCCTTTGCTCCGGCACTTCGGCTGCGCAATTCGTGCAGTGCATCGAACCTCAACGGATGTCGGTAAGGCCGCTACAATGCGCCAGAAGTCGAGTGTTCCATGTGATCCTGGTCACAACTTTGGGTTCCGTGCTGCCCTCGATACCGGACTTCCTCAGGCCGCTTGTTTACGTCTGAAAGTCCAAAGGCGGACGAGAGTATCGCTCAGCGACCGGATCAGTCGCGTGCCATTCAATCCCGGCGTGCCGCTTCCCAATCCTTTGCGGCCTTCACCAACCGTTCGAAAGCTGCGCCGCTTTCGAGCAGCGCACGTTTAAGCGCGGGCTCGAGCGGCGCTTCGTTGCCTGCATCGTCGAGCGGCATCCTGTCCGCACGCACTGCCGTCATCAAGCGGGCAATCTCGCCTGCCGCGTGGGCCGGTGTGTGCAGCAGCACCAACCGGCGCATCGGCATGGGGTTGTTCGGCACGTGACAGTTATCGCAGTGCGCGTCGCGCATCCGCAGCGCCATCGTCCTGTAGGTCGAGTCGAGGTCTGCCAGATAGGGATTGTCTTTCCGGAACAGGCCGTCGAAGAGCGTCACGCGCGGCTGGATGCGTCCCTCCTTGTCCATCCACATCCATTTGCCATCGAACTTAGGCCATATCGGTTGCGTGGAGACAACAGGGCTGTTGCTGCCTCGCTCGGTAAATTGCCCGATGACGATCTTCGCGGTCTTTGGATTGACCCAGAGCAGAACCGAATTGGCGGCCTGATAAACACCCCACTTCGCCTCCAGGTGCCAGAACGGATAGGGGAACTGCCCGGGCGGCAACAGGTTGCGGAATCCTGCCTGCAGACGGATCAGGTACAATCGCTCGCGCTCGACGTACTCGGTGCTGTATTCGCCGCTGTACATGAACAGCGAGAGGTAGAGGCCGGTAATCACATCGGGCGCAAACTGCGTGAGATTGGTGTCCTCGAGCGCTGCCCGGGCGTCCTGATTCCGGCGGCCCCACAGGAGCGTCGGCGCAAGGCTGCGCCGCAGCGCGGAGTCACCGAACAGGCTGCGCCGGCATCGGTCGAAGGCTGCCTGGTCCGAGGGTGAAGCAGGCGGACAGACCTGCTGCAACTCGAGTGCGACCTCGGAGGCCATCCGCGCGATCTGATCGGTAAGGTCGGGCAGATCGTCGTCGATGTCAGCGGCATCAGCGGCAAGGAAGGCGGTAAGCAGCAGCGCACCGCCGGTTACCAGGCGCCTTGAGATGGCACCGAACATCGGCCTACGGCGCCGGCTTCATGTAATTTGCCAGGAGATGGTTGGCGACCTTGCGACCCATCGCATCTCCGACTTCCAGCGAATTGCGGTAATGAATGCCGCCCCAAATGCGCACCTCTTTGTGCTCCTGGGCCATCTGCGCAAAGCTGGTGAATTTGCGTGAAAGGCGCGCGTCGGAAGTATCGGTCGCGACGAAGTCTTCCGTCCCGCTGCCGAAAACAGCTTCCAGAACGGCTCGCGCCGCACCCGCGTTGATCCCCGCCTGAGACGGGTATTCGGGATGCATCGGCGTGGCGTTCAGAGGCTGCCAGCCCGCGTCGCGTTCAGTCGCATCGTTGCCGTCCTGGTCGCCGTTGCGGATCGCGGTGATCGGCCGCCAGAAATTGTATTGGAATTTGGCGTCCCAATCGACAATGAAGCAATTGGCGAGAGCCATGGACATCAGTGCGAACACGCGCGCGCTTTCTGCCACAGGCTGGTTATGACGAGCGGAAGCCTGCCTGGCCGCCTGGAACCATGCGGGCCCAAGGTTGGCCTGTGTCCAGAAGCGCACGGCGTCGGACTGCGCGTCGGTCCGCTTCGTGCTTTTCACTCCGCCCATTTCCTTGGTTTCGTTGTAATCGCGCGCGTAAAGAGCACTGTTGAGGGCCGGGGGCGGAGCCGGGCGGAATTGGCTTGCACTGTCCAAGCCCCACGGCTTGGCCGTCGCATATTGAGGGAAGAGCGGCGGCGTGGTCGGCACCCATACGCCGGGCGTGGTGAGCGGGCGGTATGTATCAGGCGTGTTTGTTGCGTCGCTCTGCCGTTCCGTGAAAACGGCGTCCGCAACTTTCTTGCCTAAATCAATACCCGCAGCCCGTGCGGGGTTGTCCGGAATGGTTTTCGTCGTCTCCGCGAAGGCTGCGTCAATCCGTTCCTTCTGGCCGGGATACTGGCGCATGAGAATTTCGCGGGCAGCCGCCGCTGCAGCGGCCTCGGCTGAGGCGTTCGGGTCAGTCGGAAGCTCCGGTATGTAACGCGAATATCGGTTCTGCACCGAGTTGATCGCGTCAGACATGGACACATTTACCAGCGCCATGCTGCGCGTCCACGGATTGCCGCCCACGTTGACCGCCTTCATCACGTCCATTGCGGTGTTGTTCCAGTCGCCGATGACGTCCGCATGGACTGGCGTATTGGCTGAAATGAGGGCCAGGCCGACGATTGCAGATTTCAGCATGTTCATCGTTGCCTCCTTCGAAAAGTTGAATTTTCGGACGACTGCCAATGCGGTGTGAATGTACCTCACTATTCATCTTGTCGTGCGCGCAGCCGCATCCGCGCCCGTTACGCGAAAGCGTCGCCCAACTGCTAAGGGTCCATTATAAATTTCGCCAAGCAGCCGATTGCGGCGGCACCTAGCGAGCGTCGAGCCTATTGCTCAGGCGTGTGCGTTGGCGAAGCTGATATCGCGGACCAGCGCTCGTCAAAACTCGCAGTCGGGAGCTCGTTCGCGTCAACCGGAAGGCTTTTCGACATAGTCGGGCCGGCGGCGACGACAATACCCTCGGGCGAGTGCGACCTCATGGTAGCGGCAGTTGCGGCAACAGCGAGCAGAGCGACAGCCACGAACCCGGTAATCGTTCGATGCCTCGTCATCAGAACCTCCTGTGGTCCCGAAAGCCCCTTAGCGTGGGTCACCGGAACCTCGCGAAGGTTCAACGACTAAACGAGAAGTCTGGATTGCACAGATCCGACAACGAAGCTGTCCCGAATGCAAAACGGCACAGACTGGACTCAGTGCGTAAACGCCTAAGAGTAGTCTGCCAACGTCCACGTTGGTGCGCTTCCCGACTCAGGTCGCCCATCGTGAGGTCCGCAAAGAACCGCAAAGCGGATTCCGAGAAGGACCAACGGTGGAGCAATAACTGGAGCCAGTTTCGCTTTATTTCGCCGGCGATGGCGTCGCCGAAGGCGGCCCGGTCGGTCAAGGGCGCGAAATGAGCAACGGCTGCACGTTTTCGCCGCCTTCCATGAGGGGATTCGATGGCTCGAAGCGCTCGCGCACTTCTCGCTTTTTGACGAGCGAGCGCGCAACAACAAAGGCGTCCTTTAGGCTTCCAGCTTGCCGGAGTGCTACATTAAAAAAGGCGTTGCCGAAATAGGTCCATTTGGCTTTGTCCCGGCAGCCGAACGATGGATGGTCGGCGTCGGCCGCGGTGATTACCAGCGTATCGGGGTTCGCGAGCCGAGGAATAAAGACCCCGGCATAGCAGGCCGAAATGACCACCACCTTGTATCGCATGCCGGTCCGCGCCAGCATGTAGGCGAGATTAGACGGCGTGAGCGTTTGCGTAAGCCGCCCCGCTTTGACTGCAAGGCCGGCGCGGGAGCCGTGCGAAGTGAGAATCAAAAACAGAATGTCGTTGTTGGCGTCCATCCCGTTGGCCGCCGCTTGCAAGGACATGGCCAGGCCTTCGATCGTTGCACGTCCGCCTTTTTTCGAATTGTATTGCACGTTGATCGGGTCGCCTCCGAAACGGCCCGCTACGACCCGTGCTGCGCCGGTCGCCTCGCTTCTAAACACGCCTTGATCGCCGAAAAGGCCGAAGGACACGACGCTCACCTTGCGAGCATCCTCAACGGCGTGCACCGTCGAAACCGACGGCGCAACGGTCAAAACAAAAGCAATGAGCGGAGCGCCGATCCGGCTGATCCAACGTGGATACACAACTTCACCAATGCATTTTTCAACAGGTCACGTGAAAGAGCCCGATTCTCTTTGCGCGCGGGCAACTACTTCCGAAACTCAGCCCATCCCTAGTCTTCGTCCGGTTCGCGCACGACCGGCGGTTCGTCGGCATCGTTCTCTTCCTCTTCGTCCTCATCCTCTTCGTCCTCATCAGGATCTCGGGGCGGCATCGTGTTGCCCATGATCACGAAGGGACTCCAGTTGATCAACCCGGTTGAAAATTCCTCGGGGATGTGTGGGGTCATGCTGTTACTCCTCGGGTGTGGACCCTGGGCGGATTTTACAACCTCTGATCCGCTTTGCGCATGAGGGGTAGCGCCGCACTTGATCGCCAGCGAGACCATGCTGACTTCGGCAATGGGTCAAGCGGGCGAGATCCTCTCATTTTTGTGCTTTCGGCACCGCCTCGATCAACAGCGCGAGCGCCTTGCTGAAGCCTGAACCGGCGTACAATTCGCCCCGATAGTGCCCGAGACGCACGACGACGAGATCGTGCGAGGGAATGATCAGCGTGGTCTGCCCGCCAGCGCCCGCCATGTAATAGGCATCGCGCGGGACTGGATATTGCCCATCGCCGTTGAGCCAGAAAAAAGCTCCATAGATCGGCCGATTGTCCGCGGCCCAGGCAGGCGCAAGCGTGCTGACGAATGTGGTGTAGCCCTCTGGCAGAATGCGCTCACCGTTCCAAACGCCCCCCTGAAGAAAGAGATTGCCAAGCCGCGCCCAATCGCGCCCGGAGCCCACCTCATAACCTTGCCCTAGAAAATTTCCGAACGGATCAGTTTCGATCACCATGGTACGGATGCCGAGCTTGTCGAACAGCACCCGCTGCGGAAATGAGAGATATTCGTCGCCGCGTTTTTCGACACCGAGCCGGATCAGATAATTGATCAGGACCGGATCGGTGTTGCGATAGCGTCCGACCGTGTTGGGAGGCCATTGCAATGGCCGTGTCGCCGCGTAGTGAAAGGAATTGATGCCGCCGGTATAAAGATAGACGTGATCCGGGTAAGGCCCCGTTGGGTCGTAATCCGGGTCTTGGGGCGCCCTGATCCGAAGTCCGCTCGACATGTGAAGGAGATCCGCAATGCGTATTTTGGCGCGCGGGTCGCCGGGCGTTTGCCATTCAGGGATCGGTGCCGGCTGGCCCAAATCATAAACGCCGTCTTTGACCAGAATGCCAAAGAGCGCTGCCGTAATGCTCTTGCCCATGGACCAGCTTTCGAGCGGCGTCTGCGCCGTAACACCTTCCGCGTAGCGCTCGGCAATGAGGCGGCCTTTCCACGTCACAACGAACGCCGCGGTCAATCCTTCGGCCGGCTGGAACGCGGCATTCACGGCAGCTTTGAGTTTCCCGGCATCGATCTCTGTCGGCAACGGCTCCTGCGGCAGCAGGTCGCCCATGGGCCACAGTTGGGCCGCAGGATCGGGCAATCGGCTCTTGACGGCGACCGGCTTGAAATTCATGGCGCTCTGGCCGACCGGGAACGTGACGCAACCCTGACTCCCGAGATATCTGGCCGTCCGGGTCACGCCATTAGGGAGCGTGACGTGGACCGCCTTGTTGGCGCGATCGATGACCGGCTTACCGAGTTTCGCGCGCTGTCCGTAGGGTGCCGTGAAAAACCCAACATTTTCGGCCGCGAAATCGGGCGCAAGGCCAGTCATGAATACAGCTGAGCACATGACCTTCGCAAATCCTGCGGCATGATGCGTCAAGGGGTCGCCTGGCGGCGGTACGTAGGGCGTATCGAGTTCGAATGATTTCGCGCGGGCGATGAGCGCGTCTCTGGTGGTAGCCTGCGCGGCCGCCACCGTACCGGCGAGAGCCACAAGAATCGTCGCCAGAAGACGCTTATTCATGTTCCCTCCCGCGAAAACGAACGATAATCGTTTGATTCAATTGCTGCGCATGCAACACATCAATATGCTTTAGCGCGTATCTCAGTCAGAGTATGGGCCAGCACTCGCGGCGCAGGATATCAGATCGGTGGCACAACCGCTCGGCCGCTGGCTACGGCCGCTCATCTCTCAATCGCGGACATTGCCACTTTGGCTCGGCAGGTCCGTTTGACTCGGGGCAGGTGACGATGCGTGCCGTTTACCGTCTGGCGACGCGCGAGGACGCAAGCCGCCTCTACGTCATTCGACGTCGATCGATCCTTGAACTCGCGCCTCCAACGATGCCGGCCGCCGAGGCGCAGGCGTGGGCGTCGAAGCTTACGCGCTCCGGGATGGAGCGAAAGCTGCATGAGCTGGAAGTGTGGGTTGCCGAGGTCGATGGCGTCGTCGCCGGATGGGGGGCCATTCGCGGCGACACGCTGGAGGGCTTGTATGTGGCAGCCGAATTTGCCGGGCAGGGCGTAGGCGCCGGATTGCTCGGTATGCTCGAAGGACTGATGCGCGAACGCGGGTTCCCGTCAGTGCAGGCAGAGGCAAGCCTGAACGCCCGAGGTTTCTACCTTCGTCGCGGCTACCGGGTGACCGGTCCTCAAACGCCGGAAGGCGCCTGGCCCATTGCGAAAGAACTTCCGGGCTGAAAACCGCGGCGGGGGGAGAATAAGTGCGTTGGGCGGCGGCCTGGTTTTGGCGGCTGTTTAAACCGTTCGCGGCGCTTGATTTTCGCCTCGCGAGGGGCGACTTTGGCGCCCGCTTGGCCGGGCTGATCTGAGCCCTCGCGGCGGGTTGTCAGGAGGATATTGCGTGGCGGACCATCAGGTGCACGATTTGACCCCGGAAGACGTTTCCAGGGGGATGGCGGAAGGGCGCTATCTTCTGGTCGACGTTCGCGAACCCAACGAGGTCGCGGTGGAAGCCTATCCGGATGCTGTGGTCGTTCCTCTCCAGACCTTCGATCCGGCGGCCATTCCGGACCCGCAGGGAAAGCAGGTGGTTTTCGCCTGCCGTTCGGGCAAGCGCTCGGTGACAGCCTCGCTGGCCGCCCAGGCGGCGGGCCTTCCCTATGACAAGCATCTTGCCGGTGGCATCATCGGCTGGAAGGCAGCGGGTTTGCCGACCAAAACCGGCGGCTGATCCCTACCATGACATCCATGAATAAGGTCTTTGCTGACCTTCCCGTCACCGTCTTCGAGGCGATGTCGCAGGCCGCCCGCGACAACAACGCCATCAATCTCGGCCAGGGCTTTCCCGACGATCCCGGTCCGGAGGACATCCGCCGCGCCGCGGCCGACGCGACGGTGAACGGCTACAACCAATACCCGTCGATGATGGGCATTCCCGAACTGCGGCAGGCGATCGCGGCCCATTACGGCCGCTGGCATAAGCTCTCGCTCGATCCGATGACCGAAGTGATGGTGACCTCGGGCGGCACTGAAGCGCTGACATCGTCCATTCTGGCCGTCGTCGAGCCCGGCGACGAGGTCGTCTGCTTCCAGCCGGTCTATGACAGCTATCTGCCGATCATCCGCCAGGCCGGCGGCATACCGCGCCTCTTGCGGCTCGAGCCGCCGGGTTGGCGGCTGACGGAAGAGATGCTGGCGAGCGTCTTCAACCACAAGACCAAGGCGGTGTTGTTCAACAATCCGCTCAATCCGGCCGCTGTAGTTTATCCTCGCGAGGACCTCGAATTGCTGGCGCGGTTCTGCCAGCAGTTCGACACCATCGCGATCTGCGACGAGGTCTGGGAGCACGTGATCTTCGACGGCCGCGAGCATATCCCGCTGATCACGATCCCGGGCATGCGCGACCGCACCATCAAGGTCGGCAGCGCCGGCAAGATCTTTTCGCTGACGGGATGGAAGGTCGGTTTCGTCTGTGCCGCCCCGCCGCTGTTGCGGGTGGCGGCAAAAGTGCATCAGTTTCTAACCTTCACCACCGCGCCGAACCTGCAGGCCGCGGTCGCCTACGGCCTCGGCAAGCCAGATGAATATTTCTACGACATGCGCAAGGAATTGGCGCGGAGCAGGGACCGTTTGACGAAGGGGCTGGAGAGCATCGGCTTTCCCGTGCTGAAATCGCAGGGCACGTATTTTCTCACGGTTGACCTGTCGCCGCTCGGGCTCAATGAGACCGACGTCGAGTTCTGCAAACGCATCGTGACCGACTACAAAGTCGCCGCGATCCCGGTATCGGCGTTCTACGAGCAGGACGCGGTGACGTCGGTGGTGCGGTTCTGTTTTTCCAAGAAGGACGAAACGCTGGATACCGCGCTGGAGCGCCTGTCGGACGCGGTGCACGGCCGCCGCAAGAGGTAGCAGATGCGCGATTCCTTCCGAGGCCCGCTTCGCCTGATCGGTGTGATGACGCTCGCGCTGTCGCTCTCGCCCGCGCAGGCGCAGGAGCGCACCGTGAACTTCTACAACTGGTCGAACTATATGGCCCCGGGGGTGCTGGAGGCCTTTACGAAGGAAACCGGCATCAAGGTGGTCTACGACACGTTCGACGCCAACGAGACGCTGGAGACGCGCCTCCTGGCAGGAAAGTCGGGCTACGACGTCGTGGTGCCGACAGGCTATTTCCTGCAGCGCCAGATCACGGCAAAAGTCTTCCTCAAGCTCGACAAGTCGAAGCTGCCGAATCTCGCCAACGCCTGGCCAGTCGTGACCGGCCAACTCGCCAGCTATGATCCCGGCAACAATTACGCCGCCAACTACATGTGGGGCACCACGGGCATCGGCTACAATATCAAGACCGCGCAAAGAATCCTCGGCCCCGACGCGAAGATCGACAGTTGGGACATCGTCTTCAAGCCGGAGAACCTCGCAAAATTCAAAGACTGCGGCATCCACATGCTGGATTCCGCCGACGACATCTTGCCTGCGGCGCTCAGCTATCTCGGCATCGATCCGAACTCGACCAAGCAGGCCGATCTGGAAAAGGCCGCCGAGCTCGTCAGCAAGATCAGGCCCAATGTCCGGAAGTTTCATTCCTCGGAATATCTGGGCGCACTGGCATCAGGCGAAATCTGCTTCGTGGTGGGATGGTCCGGCGACGTCATGCAGGCGCGCAGCCGCGCGGCGGAAGCAAAGAATGGCATCGAGATCGGCTACACCATCCCGAAAGAGGGCGCGCAGATGTTCTTCGACAATCTCGCGATTCCTGCGGATGCCAAGAATGTCGCGGAGGCCTATGAGCTGATCAACTATCTCTACCGCCCGGACGTCGCGGCAAAGAATTCCGACTTCCTGTCCTACGCCAATGGCAATCTGGCGAGCCAGAAGCTGGTGGACCCGAAGATCCTCAACGACAGGAATATCTATCCGGACGAGACGATGCAGAAAAAGCTGTTCGTCATCCAGGCCCGCGACCCCGCGACCCAGCGCATCATCAACCGGCTGTGGACGAAGGTGAAGACGGGGAAGTGATGGCAGCGCACCAGCGTGTCTCCGCCGTCATTGCGAGCGAAGCGAAGCAATCCATGCCTCAGCAAGCGGTGAGATGGATTGCTTCGCTCCGCTCGCAATGACGTGGTGAGATCGTAGGGTGGGCAAAGGCGCGCCAGCGCCGTGCCCACCATCTTTCGGGGATCACCGTCAGGAATGGTGGGCACGCTTCGCTTTGCCCACCCTACAAACTCCTGTTGCCGGAACCGAAGCGAGAACCTATAGCTCCCTCCGGGAGCATCACATGACCAATATCCTCACGTTCTTTTCAACGCGCACGCTGCTGCAGATTGTCTTCGTCCTGGGATCGGCCGTCACGATGAAGGCGTGGAGCCTCGGCCTGCTGTTCGGCGGGTAGGGGAAAGCCTGCGCCCACTTCCGTCATTGCGAGCGAAGCGAAGCAATCCATGCCTCTGCGAGCGGGGAGGTGGATTGCTTCGCTTCGCTCGCAATGACGAGGAGGGACGGGGGCAGACCTACCGCCACCTTCTATGCAGCCACAGCCACTGGTCCGGATACTCCCGCACCCAGCCCTCGATCACATCCGTGACCGCCTGCATCGTGCCTTGAATATCGATCTGCCCCGAGGCGTCGCGCACCGGCTTGACCTCTTCGGACAGCTCGGCGCGGAAGCGGTGGTTGGGCAAACGGATGATGCGCACGCCATGCACGGGGCATTCGACCTGGCGCAAGAGCCGCGCCAGCGTCGGGTTGGCCTTGGTCTTGCGGCCGAAGAACGTCACCTCGACGCCGTTGCCCATGTACTGATCGACCAGCATCGCGACGTGTTGGCCCCTCTGCAGCGCTTCCGCAAGCTTGAGCGGCGCCTCGCGGCCGGCCGGCACCAGCGTGCCCATCTTGACGGCGCGGATCCGTTCGATGGCGCGGTCGGCGGACTCGATGTTCGGCCGGCGGAACAGGATCGCGCAATCCAGCCCATGCGCCACCGCGCCAAGCGCCGGAATTTCCCAATTGCCGAGATGGCTCGCGAAGATGATCGCCGGCTTGCCGTCGTCCCGCAGGGAATCGAAAATCTGCTTGGTCCGCGCCCCGAACTCGACGCGGCTTGGCTTGTCCGGATGATCGACGTCGTAGTCCCAGATGTGATCGAGATGGGCGAACTCGGCGCCGATGCGGCCGAGATTGTCCCAGACGCCGGCCAGAATGGTTTCGATCTCCTCCGGCGATTTCTCAGGGAAAGCGGCCTTAAGATTCTCTCGCCCGATACGGTCCTCGCGCAGCCGGCGTCCGATGAAGTGGGTGACGCGGCCGAAGAAATTGGCGGTCTTGTCCGGATCGAAATAGCGCGTGGTGCGCAACAGCGCGATCGTCAGCGCGCCCACGGCGGCTTCTGCCACAGGCTTGGCGGCATCGCGCAGGCGCGCCTTGGTGCGTAGGAGCAGGCGGTTCATCGTCTACAAGCAGCTATCGGCTAGACCGGTTCGCGCGTCAGGATCAGCGAGGCGTTTTGGCCGCCGAAACCGAACGAGTTCGACATCACGGCGGTCACCTTGGCGTCGCGCGCGGTGTTGCCGACCACGTCGAACAGGATCGCCGGATCCGGGATCTCGTAATTGATGGTCGGCGGAATCCGCTGATGCTCCAGCGTCAGCAGCGAGAACACGGCTTCCACCGCGCCGGCCGCCGAGATCGTATGCCCGACCATCGATTTGTTCGACGACACCGGAATCTTCGGCAGATGCTCGCCGAACACGACCGCTGTCGTGTTGTATTCCATCTTGTCGTTTTCCGGCGTCGCGGTGCCGTGCGCATTGATGTGGTCGATCTGTTCGGGTTCGAGACCGGCATCGGCCAGCGTCTTGCGCATGCAGCCGATGATCGGCTTGCCGTCCGGGCTGGAGCGGGTGCGGTGGAACGAGTCGGTCAGCTCGCCACAGCCGGCCACCACGCCGAGAATTTTTGCGCCGCGGGCGGTTGCCGACTCATAGCTTTCCAGCACCATTGCGCCGGCGCCTTCCGCCATGACGAAACCGTCGCGGTTCTTCGAGAACGGTTTTGAGGCAGCCTGCGGCGGATTGTTCTGCGTCGACAGCGCCGACAGCAGCGAGAACCGCACCAGCGCTTCCGGATTGACCGAGCCGTCGGTCGCCACGCACAACGCAGCGTTCGCGTCGCCGCGTCGGATCGCCTCGACGCCGAGCTGGATCGCGGTCGCGCCGGAGGCGCAGGCCGTGGAAAGCGAAATCGGCGAGCCCTTAGTGCCGAAGCTTTCAGCCAGATAGCTCGCCACCGAGCCGAACATGAAACGGTGATGGTAGGCTGTGAACCGGCCGCCGCCGCTGACGCGCAGCATGTCGTCATAGCCGAATTCGGTCTTTCCGATCGCGCGTCCGAGCTCGAGCCGCTGCGGCCATTCGACCTCGACCGGCGCGACCGCCAGGAACAGCGGACCGGGAAAATCGGCCTTGGCGCCGATCGCGGCCTGTTCGAGCGCTTCTTCGGTGGCCATTTCGGCTAGCCGCTCGGTCAATCCCGTCGAGGTAACGGGATCGACGGTGACGAAATCCACCGTGCCCGCCATGGTCGATTTCAGCCCGTCGATCGGGAAGCGCGTCACGGTGCGGATGCCGGACTCGCCCGCGGTCAGCTTGCGCCAATTGTCCTGCTTGCCGGCGCCAAGCGACGTCACCACGCCCATGCCGGTGACGACGACGACCGGCCTGCCAAATTTATCTGATGGTGCTGACATGGTTCCCCCGATGTTGCGCCGTAACTGAAAACGCTCCCGCGCCGATTACTTGACGGCCTCGACCAGGGCCATGCCTTCGCCCTGCCAGTGACCAGCCCCCACCACCACAATCTGGTCCGGGGCATCAGCCTTTTCAACCTCGAGCCCGGTCGGATCGTTGGGCGGAAACAGCGCGCCGCGGGAGAGCGAGAGCGCGGCCAGCGCCAAGCCCAGCGGAAACTGGGTTTCCAGCGTGTGGCCGAACATCGTCCCGGTGGCGCGCACCGCGAATCCAGGGTGCTGGCGCAAGAACACCTTTTCTTCCGAGGTCACCGGCTCGACGCCGGTCGCGCCCGTGATCAGATGGCCGCTGTCGCCGGCGACGCCGAGCTTCGGCCACAGCGCTTCCAGCGATTTGGTCACCGCGCCCGGCTGCTTGCGCTGCGCGAGGTCGGCGACCACCTTGGTCAGTTTTGCATATGGCTTGGCGCCGCGGGCTTCGGCATGCTCGCGCGACTCCAGCACCAGGAAGCAGCCGGCGGAGCCGAGCGCAAAACCGCTCTTGTCTTCGCGCTGCCAGACGGGGACGAACTTTTCGGTGAGGTTGAAGTCGCCGAATTCATAGAGGACGAGCAGGTCGGAGCGTTCGCCATTGTGGGCGGCGCCGACCAGCGCGATGTCGCTCTGTCCGGCCTCGATCCGCGCCAGCGCAACCCGCGCCGCGTCGATCGAGGCTGCTTCTTCGCCCATGAAGGTGCGCGAGGTGCCGCACACGCCATGGACGATGGCGATGTTGCCGGCGAGAAGGTTGGAGAGCTGGGCCAAAAACAGCGTCGGCCGCAGATCGTTCATCAGCCGTTCGTTGAGAAAGGCGGGGCTCGAATTGCCCTTGGCGTCGGCGGTCATGATGGCGAGGTCGACAGCGAGGTCGCGCTCGCCGCCGCCGGCGGCGACGATCATGTCCATCCGGCCGAGAATTTCCTTGTCGCCCTTCACGCCCGCCGAATCCAGCGCCAGCCCCGCGGCATAGGTGCCGATGCGCTGCCACGCTTCCATCTGGCGCTGGTCGCCCTTCTTCGGGATTTGCGCGTCGAAGGTAACAGGGGCGAGGGGATGCACGATGTAGGGCGCAAACCGCTTGTCGTCGACGTTGATCTTCTTCTCGTTCAGCGCATCCCAATGCGCATCCAGCCCCTCGCCGAGCGAGGAGACGATGCCGATGCCAGTGATCCAGACTTCCTTCGCAGCCGGAGATTTAGACTCAGTCATGCGTTATCGCCTGCAGTGGGAAGCCGATCTCGTTGGCCTTCGCGTCCATGTGCACGCGCAGGGCCGGGTCGGGGAAGGGGGCAAGGCCGAAGGTGAGTTCAGCGCTGCACTTCAAGTCCTTGCCGACGCGTCCCTTGACCTTGGTGACGGCAAAACCGGAACCTTCGTGCTCAAGCTTCGCCTCGATCGTCAGCAACTGACCGGGACTGACGAAACCCCGCATCTTGGCTTCCTTCACGATGGCCAGGAACGGCATGCGCTCGAACTTCAGGACGCCGAGTATCAGCCAGCCGGAACTCTGCGCCATCGCTTCGGTCAGCAGTACGCCGGGCATGATCGGGAAACCCGGGAAATGCCCCTCGAAGATCGTATGCGTGGTCGGAACCTGGGCCTCGACCGTAATTTTCTTCTCGTCGAGATTCAGGTCGATGATGCGGTCGATCAGCTGGAAGTAATCAAGGTTCATGGCGGGCGACTAGGCGCCCGGCACTGCATTCTTGGCGGCGACCAGTTCGTCGATGCGATCGGCGAGATTTTGCAGCACGAAATACTGCTCGGTCGTGGCCTTGCCGTCGTTGACCTCCTGGGTCCATTTTTCGAGCGGCATCTTGATCCCGAACGCCTTGTCGATGGCAAAGGCGATGTCGAGGAAGTCCAGGCTGTCGATTCCCAGATCGTCGATGGCGTGGCTCTCTGGCTTGATCGTGTCGCGCGGAATGTCGCAGGTTTCCGCGATAATGTTGGCGATCTGATCGAATGTGGAAGACATCATTAAGCCTTTGATATATTGGAGATAATCCGGAACGGCTTGAGGAGGCGGGGCGCAGCGCCGCGGAGGGCCCAATTTCCTCGGCCGGAGTCGACAGCCCGTATATCGGAGCGGGGCGCTGAGTTCAATGGAGGCGGGGCGTTCGGGCGGGGACGGATTTGGGAGCAAAAATGGCGGTTTCTGGTCCCGAGATCAATTGATGGGTATCGCTGCGCTCCACCCATCCTCCGAGCGACGCTATCGCTATTCCACTCTGGGCGCTTAACCCGATTCATTCGCGAGCGATGGTCGCAAGCCGCGTTACCATAGTTCAAAGAGCATGGCCTTCAGCCAGCGCTCCTGACCGGTTGCCGCAGGATCGTCTTGAGCTTTTCCGGTGGCGTCTTGCGTGGATCGCTCAGATAGATCTCGTGATGCGGCCCTGCAAACGTCACCCCCTGCGCAGGCATAATCTCGTTGTGAAGCCTGGCGAGCGTCGGGCCTTCGTCGTCATAGCTGCCGATATGCAGCGTCTGCAGGCACCGCCCTTCGTCCAATGGCTCAAGGCGCAGCGAGACCGGAGGCTCCCCGAGCTTGTCCCGCGATCTTGCCAGGGCAGCCTCGTACAGGGATCGCCCAACGAAGTCGGGCACCATGATCATCATCGTCCATTGCCACAGATGCTTCCGGCGCCCGGCAAAATCGTCGGGATCGTCAGCCCACCAAAGGCCTTCGAGCGGCGGAACGACGTAGTCTTTTGCCGATTTGGTCTTGCTGGCAAATTTCATCGCGTAGCTCACGGAATACAGCCACTCGACGGCACGCTTGTAGGCTGGATCACGATTGGGGTCGCCTTTGCCGTCGATCTTGACGAATTTCATGACGGGAACGTCGACGGCAGCAAAACTGCCGTTAGGCGCGCTGTAGAGCGTTGCAAGCTTCTTTTTGAAATCGATCTTGTCCATGTTCGTCTCTGATACGTAGGATGGGCAGGGCGCAGCGAAACCCATCGCCGTCTCGAGCTGCCAATTGATTGACATCGCTACGCTCCACCCATCCTACGAACTACTGCCTCTCACGACCGCTTCGCCTCATCCAGAAACGCTTGGACCGCCTCGAACAGCTTCAGCCGATTCCTTTCCATGATGATGGTGTGCGTTCCCTCGGCCAGCGCGACGTAGCGTTTGCCCGGCGAGTTCACCAGCAGCGGAAATAGGGTCTGTGCCATGTAAGGCGGCGTGTCGCGGTCCCATTCGGCGCCGACCAATAATGTTGGCACCGTGATCTTGGCGGGATCGTAATAGGATTTGCCGGCGCCAAAGAATTCGGCGCTGTCCTGCACGACGCCGTTGGGAGCACGGACCGCCGGGGGATTCATCTGGGCCCCGACCGGATCGGTTGCGAATGTCGCATCCGCCCAGGCGTCGAACCAGCCGGCGGGAATGAGATTGGCTTTCTTGTCCTCCGGCACGCCGGTGTACCAGCGCTCCTTCGCCTGATCGCGATTGACCACTCTGTAAGCGCCAAGCTTGCCCGGACCTGCCTGAACCAGTGAGGCCGTTTGCCGGATCCAGGAAGGAGCGTAGAGGACGAGACGTTCGACCTTCGAGGCGTTTTGCGTGGTGTAGGTGGCCATCAGCGTCGTGCCCCACGACCAGCCCAGAAGGTTGAGACGAGGAATGTTGCGGCGCTGCAGGATGAAATCGACGGCGGTGCCGATGTCCTTGACCGCGGTCTGGCCGGTCACGATCGGCGGATTGGCGTCGGGCTTGTCGGCCATCTCGCTGGGCCGCGTGGATTTGCCATAGCCGCGCAGATCCAGAAGCCACACATCGTAACCGCGCGCGGCGATGTATTCCATCCAGGACATGCCGTCGAGCTTGAGGTCAAACGCCGTCTCGGACGGGTAGGTCGCGCCGTGGACGTACAGCACGGTCTGCTCCGGCCGGAACGAGGTCATGTCCGCCGGCCGTTTGTTGCGGACGTAGATTTCGATGCCGGGATCGGCCGTCTTGACCATCATCTCTTCAGTCACCAGAGCCCTCGTCTGTGCCAGCGCGGGAATCGAAAAGAGAGTTGCGAGAAAAAAGCCTGCGGCGGTGATTGAAAGTTTCAACGTAGCCTCCCTCGTGCTCTTCGTTTTTGTCGTAATCCAGCGTAACGGAAATCACAGCGAGGAGGCAGCTAATTCTCGCATGGTCCGATGCGGCAATAAGATTGAAGCAGTTTCGTAGGGTGGGCAAAGGCGCGTCAGCGCCGTGCCCACCATCTATCACCGGCCGCGCTTCCAAATGGTGGGCACGCTTCGCTTTGCCCATCCTACGTTCTCGCTTGGTCCGACGCGGCAATAACGTTGAAGCAGGGGGATGAGACGCACTGGTCGGCGGCCGCGGCTATTCGGGCTTTGCCAGTTTTTCCCAGTGATTAATCTTCTTTTTACCATAAGTATTCATGATGTCGCATATACCAGCAAAGGTTCTTTTCATGGCCCACCGAGAAGGAAGGCCTGCGGTTCGCAGAAGCGAAAACGTGTTGAGCTTTGTGCGTCCCCCGGTACCAACCCCCGGCGCTGACGCTCTCGACCTGGTTTATCAGGCCGCCGAAATTTTCAACGACATCGAGAATAATGCGCGAGAAATCGAAGCTCGCGCTCACGCAATGTGCAAGAGCGCAGCGGAACGTTTGAAGCTGGCTGAGCAGCGAACCGAATCTGCCGAGAATTCGTTGCGAGAAGTTATCGCTGATGCCGATCGCAAGCTCGCTGACGCCTCCAGAGCCTTGACGCAGGTTGAACTGCGCATCACAGCGGCGATAGACGAGGCGGCAGCCGCGGAAATTCGTGCGCAGGTAGCTGAGACAGAAGCGCGCGAGGCAAAACAGACCTTGGCGCTGGTTGAGGACGCTATTCGCAGGCGCTTGCTTTGCGCTGGCCCGGAAACTGCTCGCAGAATGTACGACGTAGCCTGATTTCGATCCGATTTATATTCAAGCGCTGACGGGATTTGTCATGGCCGATATTGAAATGAAACCTGATGCAGAGAGAAGAGTTAGAGTTGACAGACGGTCCGGAGTGGACACTCGATCAGAACAGGAAAAGCGAGCGACGGGCGACCGCCGATCGCAAATTGATCGGCGGGCCAGCAGGGCAAGCCAACAGCCTTCAGACGAGCAACTTGCTCTTTTCGCAAAACGCGTCAGGCGCGCGATCAGAGATGAAGGCAGCCGTCATATTTTCGGTATTGCTTCGGGCGAGGGTGATTTCAGTGGCTATCCCGACGTCCTTCGGACGTTGGAGTGGATTGAAGGCCTTGCGAATTCTTGATTAGCCGTTCTTAGCCGATTTCCGATAGCAATTTGTGGCCGCCATGGCATCCGAGCGCACTCAGTTCGTAGGGTGGGCAAAGGCGCTCTTGCGCCGTGCCCACCATCTATCACCGGCCGCGCTTCCAGATGGTGGGCACGCTTCCGCCTTCGCTCTTCGAGCTACGGCGGACAAGTCGCTTTGGCCCACCCCACGATTTAGGATTTCGTTCTTTGCGAACTGATTTGCTTGTCGCGCAAGCACAATCTCAGGCAGCAACCTGCGACATATCAACCTGACGGGCAAATCACCAAAAACCTGTCCAGTCCCTCGCGCAAAAATATTTCGCTTTTCATCTGACCCAAATCAGTGGCTCTTTCTGCGCCGTCCCGTCTCGACAAGAGGGGCGGATCGCGATCGTCACGAACGCGAGACGGGATGCGGTGGACGCGGCAGCGTCAGGCGCGAAAAGTTGTTTGCAGGGCGGTTATCCGTGAGCGAGCACAACGCGCAAGACGTACGGCGCTGATGCGTACGGCAAAACCGTGTGGTCCTGACACCCGTTGCTGGTGCCAAGCTGCCGGTGGCGAATTCGATCCAACCGGATCGAAGCGCCATCAAGCCGGCGGCGATGGAGGCAAGACGAATTCGTCTCCAGGGAGAGCACGGCATAAGCCGTCAAACCATTGCGCAGGGAATGCCGGAGTGCTCCGGCTGTACCTGTATGCTCGTGTGCGCACTTCCTCGTGCACATTGCACACGAGACCGCGGGTGCAGCAAGCACCCGGCATTCCCTGCTCCCTCTGTTTTTGAGGGAAAGGATCTTGCAAAGCTCGGGCGCAACGCGCCGCGAGATCGCGAACGTGTATCTCAATCACGGTGGAGCGCGGAACTTCGTAGCCCGGATGGAGCGCAGCGAAATCCGGGCTACGTGGCCGGGCTGTTTGACAATTGAATTGAGTGGCGTGCGCCGGCTACCCCTGCGGCGTCACCGAAATCCTGGCGCAGTCGCGGCGGCCCATCAGCACGCAGTCCTGGGTCTTGCGCAGATCGGCGATGCTGACGGCCAGCCAGATGCCGATGGCGGTCAGCGCCACGGTGAACGCGAGCGCTGCGACATTGGCGAGCATGCGATGACGGAAATCGTCGCCCTCGTCGCGCGGCCGCTCGTAGCGGGACAGGTCGTTCGCCGCGGGCGATGCGTTGGGCTGGCTGGTTTCTTCCCGTCCGCCCGGCGGGTGAGCGGAGGTGCGCGGCCGGAACTTGAGCACGACGTGCTCATCGTCGGTAATAATGGGCCGCTGGGTTTTCACTGCCGCAGATCCGCGAAAAATCCTGCACCATTCTTAGCACGGTGGCAGCACTTCCAACATGAAATCTTGCCGGACGCGGGGCAGCCATCCATCCGCGCAAAGTCTGATGGAACCTGCTGCCGTCGATGGGAAGCCTGTGGCCTTTCGGCTTCCGACAATCCTGGTATGCCTGCCGCCAACCTCGGGTCGCGGTCATTTGAGGGCTCGCACCCATCAAGGCATAGTAACCCCGCTTCAGGAGCAATAGGGGCAAACCATGGCCAATACGCGCGACCCGATCCTCAAGCCGATTCCGATCCTGTCACTGCGTCCGACCCAGATGACGGTCGGCCTGCGAGAGGTAAAGGAGAAGCGCAAGCGCTGGCGGGAGCACAAGTCGGAAAAGAAACGCGCCGAACTGCTTGGCGAGCACATGATCCCGGTCGTGCTCGGGCCGGACGAGCACCATTACGTCGTCGACCATCATCATCTGGCGCGTGCACTGCATGATGAGGGCGTCGAGCATGTCCTGGTCACGGTCATCGGCGATCTCACCATGGTCGAACGCGAGGCGTTCTGGACCGTGATGGACCACAAGCGATGGGCCTATCCCTACGACGCCAAGGGAGAACGCCGGCGATTCAAGGACCTGCCGAAGTCGGTCACTGGCCTTGCAGACGATCCGTTCCGCAGCCTCGCAGGGGAATTGCGCCGCGTCGGCGGCTTTGCAAAGGACATCACCCCGTTCAGCGAATTTCTGTGGGCGGATTTCCTGCGCCGGAAAATCTCGCGCAAAAGCGTGGAGGAGAATTTCGACAAGGCGATGGAGAAGGCGCTCGGCTGTGCCAAGAGCAAGGACGCGGTCTATCTGCCAGGCTGGTGCGGACCCATCGATTAAACAACGGCTATGTTGGTTATTTGTCCGAAAAAGAGTCGGGCGGCGGATCTTGCCCGGCCTCGTCCTTCCCGCCAAGCCTCTTGTGCAGCCAGCGTTCAATTCGGCCGCCAACGGTCAAGACCGCGAAGGTGATCACCAGTGCGATGAATACCAGTCGCCATTGTCCGAGGCCGCAGACAATTCCGATGCAGGCCGCCAGCCAGGTGCAGGCGGCGCTGGTGAGCCCGCGAACCCTGAAATCCCGCCCCGCGTGGACAATGACACCGGCGCCGAGAAAGCCGATCCCGGTCAGGATTCCCTGAACCACCCGGCTGCCGGCATCCGAAACGATCCTGACCTCATCGGAATGGACCAGCACCAGCAGCATGGCCGTCGCAAGGCTGACCAGCGACAGCGTCTTCAACCCGATCGGCTTGCCCTGCAGATCGCGATTGAGACCGATCAGCCCGCCCGCGAACGTGGCGACGCCGAGACGCAGTATGATTTCGGTCCAGTCCAGCAACGCGGCAAACCTCCGGGCTTCCGGCTATTTCGGCAGCCGCCCCATCATGTAGAACTCGTCGTTCGGGCGCATCGCGGTAACATTGGCCAGCCGGTTCGACAGCGCAAAGAAGGCCGCGATCGCTGCGATATCCCAGATGTCGTCATCGCTAAAGCCGTGGCCGGCAACTTCCGCAAAATCCGCCTCCGAAACCGTGTTGGCCTCCTGGCTCACTTTCATGGCGAAGTCGAGCATGGCGCGCTGCCGCGGCGTGATGTCGGCCTTGCGGTAGTTGACGGCGATCTGGTCGGCGATGACAGGGTTCTTCGCCCGGATGCGCAGGATCGCGCCATGGGCAATCACGCAGTAATGGCACTGGTTGGCGGCGGACGTCGCCACCACGATCATCTCGCGCTCGGCCTTGGTCAGCCCGCTGTCTTTCTCCATCAGCGCGTCGTGATAGGCAAAGAAGGCGCGAAACTCGTCAGGACGATAAGCCAGCGTCAAGAAGACGTTCGGGACGAAGCCCGACTTTTCCTGCACCGCGAGGATCCGGGTGCGGATGTCCTCCGGCAACTTGTCGAGAGAGGGCGGCTGAAATCGTTGACTGGCTGGCTTGCTCATGAAAGGGTTCCGGCTGGGGCCGCGAGGCGGCGTTGCCGGGACCATATATCGTATTGCGGCGAAGTGGATACCGGCCCGCGCGAAGAATTCGCGCGAACGCTTGCCGCCTCAGCGCAACGGCTTCTTCAGGAGCGAGAACCGGTCGGGGTCCAGCCCCATCGAGGGCTGCAGCATCGGCGCTTCCACCGGCGTCATGACGCGGGCGGCGGGCCGGTCGCCGATGCCGGGGTCGTTCGGCGCGTCGCGGTTCGAGGTGGCGCCGCGCCAGCGGTCCAGCACGGCCGAGACGAAATGCATGTCATGGCCGGCGGTGACCGACGGCACGGACGCGATGGTGGCTTCGCTGCGCGGCAGTTGGTGGACCGGAACCTCCTTGAAGCGCAGGCGCGTCGGCAGCGCGACGCCTTCGCCGAAGGCCAGCACTTCGCGGGTGCCGAGCGAGGGCACGAACGACAGGAGGTTCGCGGCGGCGTCCGAGACCGCCGAGCGCAACAGCGCCTGGTCGCGGTCGTTGGCAAGCCGCATCGCAAACAGCGTGTTGCACTGGGAGATAATGGTAGCGTCGAGTTCTGCCGGACGCTGGGTGACGAGGCCGAGAAAGACGCCGTATTTGCGGCCCTCCTTGGCGATGCGCGAAACGGCTTTCCGGGTCGGGCCGAACCCGATGTTGCGGTCGGCCGAGGCGTAGCGGTGCGCCTCTTCGCAAACGAACAGCAGCGGCGACACGCCGTCGCTCCACAGGCCGAAATCGAACGCCATGCGGCACAGCACCGACACGACGGAGTCGACGACTTCAGCGGGGAAGCCGGCGAGCTGCATGATGGTCATCGGCCGGCCATTGGCGGGCAGGCGGAACAGATGGCTGATCACTTCTGCCATGGTGTCGCCGCCGACATTGGCGTTGTCGAACATGAAGGTGTAGCGCGGATCGTTGCGCACGGTCTCGATGCGCGAAATCAGCTTGTGATAGATGATGCGCGAGGAGCGGTTCTCCAGCTTGCCCATCCGTTCGTCGATCAGCGAGATCAGATCGGTCAGCCGGTAGGGCACAGGCGTATCGACGGTATAGCCGCCCGTCTTGGGGTCCATGCGCTTGAGCCCGAGCCGATCGGAGTTCTGGTACTGGGTGTAGAGGCCCTTCGCCATCGGAATGACTTCGGCGAGAACGTCGAGTTCTTCCGGCACGCCGGGACGGCCGCCGAACAGGACGTCCACAATCTCTTCGAAATTGAACAGCCAGAACGGCAGTTTCAGGTTACGCGGGTTGAGCACCAGCGCACGGTCGCCGAAGCAGCGGCCATACTCGTTGTGGACGTCGAGCAGGAATACCCGCAGGTTCGGCCGCGCCTTGAGAATCTCGTTGAGCAGCAGCGAAACGCTGGTCGATTTGCCGACGCCGGTGGAGCCGAGGACCGCGAAGTGCTTCGAAAGCATCTCCTCGACATCGACATAGGCGATGACGGAGCGGTCCTGCTGCAGGGTGCCGACATTGATCTGGTCCGACCCGCTCGGCGCATAGACGGTGCGGAGGTCCTGGGCGGTGACGAGGTCGACGGCATCGCCGATGGTCGGATAGTTGGTCACGCCGCGCTGAAACTTGGGGCGTTCGCCGCCGGAAATCTCGCCAAGCAGGTCGACCGACGCGGTCGCCATGTATTCATCGGAGCTCGTCTGGTTCTCGCACGACACCTCAGTGATCATCGCAATGATGGTGGTGGCCGTTCCACAGCGAATACTGATGAAGCGGCCGACGGTGGCGCGCGCTTCGGAGACGGGCATCGGGCTCGCGGCCATAAGTCCAACCCGAGCGAGGGAGCCGCGCACGGAAATCACACGTCCAAAGGATGTCACGGTGTTGAACCTGGCTCTCATGAATTGGGGTCTGATCCCCATTATGAGCAGCCCCGGCTAGCGAAACGGTTAAACAGGTGCAGGTTCGTATCAGCTAAATCCACGGCATCTCGGTCAGGATTCGTTTTTGCGGCGGAGCCCCGTCAGCACCGTCGGGCATCAGTTACGCTGGAAAATAAGGGCTTTCTCGCATTTCGGGCCGCGCGCCATGCCAGCTTCGGATTAATCATTCGTTTACCACCTCGCACGAGAGCAGCCGGCCGCCGGGCGCGTCTCGGTAACCTCCGATGCCGGATCGCGGATTGGAGCCAGCACGTGTGCAAGGTAACCGATCGCTAACCGCAAGTTGTAACGCGCCTTCCATCAGTGCTGCGTAACACTACCGCGGGGCGCGCGATCAGCTGTCTGAGTTCCATTCGTACGGACGCTTGTCGCATTCCAGGGCATGTCGGGTGAGCAACGAGGGCGGTCATCAAATATCGGGCGGTTCGGTCGGTTCTGCGCATGGGGGCGGAACGGTCAAACTGTTTGCGGCATGCTGCGTGCTGCTCGCGGCGGCGGTTGTCGGCGACATCGCGACCTCGGGATGGAGCCTTCGCGAACGCCTTCTGCTGGCGCTCGTCGCCGTTCTGGCCGTGGCCGCCGGACTGCTGCTGCGGCGTCACCAGTTGACTGATCAGCGGCTGGCGGCCGAGCGGCGCCAGCTTTCGATTGCCGTGAATAATATCCCGCAAGGTCTTGTTCTCTATGATGGATCCGCGCGGATCATCATTTGCAACCAGCCCTATCTCGACATGTTCGGATTGTCGCCTGACGTGGCCAAGCCCGGCTGCACGATGCA
The DNA here is from genome assembly GCF_018596315.1 of Bradyrhizobium sp. SRL28. Taxonomy (GTDB): domain Bacteria; phylum Pseudomonadota; class Alphaproteobacteria; order Rhizobiales; family Xanthobacteraceae; genus Bradyrhizobium. Next base: position 565,121 of record NZ_JAHEAG010000002.1, read on the forward strand.
GCGGCTGATCGCCCACCGGAAGGAAACCGGATCGTTCGATGGCGACGTCGACGCGTTCTGCAACGCGATCATCCAAACGGTGTCGCTCGGCAAGGCGACGCGGCAGCTCACGGAAGCGCCGGGTGGCCGGGCGATCGAGATCATCAACCGGCCGTTGAAGGGCGGCGGCTGGGTGGCCACGATCGAAGACATCACCGAGCGCACGCGCGCCGACGAGAAGATCGCGCATCTGGCGCATTTCGACGGATTGACGGACCTGCCGAACCGGATCCTGTTCCGCGCGCGGCTGGAACAGGCGCTCGAAGCGCTCCGGCCGGGCGAGCAACTGGCGGTGCTCTATATCGATATCGACGAGTTCAAGAGCATCAATGATGCGCTCGGCCATCCGATCGGCGATGAGCTGCTCAAGGGCGTCGCCGACCGCCTGCGCGGTTGCATCGGAGACGCCGACGTGGCGGCTCGCCTCGGCGGGGACGAGTTCGCCGTCATTCAGACCGCTATCAAGGACAGGTCGGAAACTACTCGGCTCGTTGATGAAATCCATTCGGCGATCAGGCAGCCCTTCGAATGCATGGGGCACCTGATCACCACCGATGCCAGCATCGGCATCGCGCTTGCCCCCGGCGACGGGGTGGACCTCGACCAGTTGTTGAGGAATGCGGACCTCGCCCTCTACGGCGCCAAGGGCGACGGACGGCGGACATATCGCTTCTTCGAGGCTGGCATGGATCAGCGCGCCAAGGCGCGGCGGAGCCTGGAGCTCGAGCTGCGTCAGGCGATCAGCGACGGCAGCCTCGAGACCTATTATCAGCCGGTGGTGAATATCGAGGACGGCAAGATCAGTTCCTGCGAGGCGCTGCTGCGGTGGCGGCATTCCGAACGCGGTATGATCTCGCCGGTGGAATTCATTCCGATCGCGGAAGATTCCGGTCTCATCAATGAACTCGGTCAATGGGTACTCAACGCGGCCTGCGCAGAGGCCGTCAACTGGCCGGATCATGTCCGTGTCGCGGTCAACGTTTCGCCGGTCCAGTTCAGGAGCCAATCGCTGGCGTTGAACGTGGCGGCGGCGCTGGCAGCCTCCGGCCTGTCTGCCTGCAGGCTCGAACTCGAGATCACGGAGGCCGTGCTCATTCGCGACGACGCGGCGTTGGACGCGCTGCACCAGTTGCGCAAGCTCGGCGTCCGGATCGCGCTGGACGATTTCGGCACCGGCTATTCCTCGCTCAGCTATCTGCAGCGTTTCCCGTTCGACAAGATCAAGATCGATCGCTCCTTCATCAGGGATATCGCCGGTCCCGGCGCGTCCTCGTCGATCGTTCAGGCCGTGGTGAACATCGCGGCCGCGAGCGACATGACGACGACGGCGGAGGGTGTCGAAACCGAGCAGCAAAGGAACCTGCTGTACATCCTCGGCTGCACCGAGATGCAGGGCTATCTGTTCAGCCCCGCGATACCGGCCGCAGATGTGAGGCGACTGTTGCTGACGCATAGCGGCAGAGCGATGTCAGCTGCTTGAAACGCTCGGCGCAGCTTGCTATCGACGAAGAAGGAAAAAACAAGAAACAGGGCAGGGTAGACCGCGATGAATCGCGACAACGCAACTTGAGCGACCCGGCGCGGCCTTCGGCGCTCGCACCATTCCGTGTCAGGAACTACCGTTTTCAGTGGCCCGCCGATTTGCTCACCTCGTGGGCGTTCGAGATGGAGACGCTTATTCTCGGCTGGTATGTGCTGGTCGAGACCGGCTCGGTCCTGCTGCTCACTCTGTTCGCCTCGCTCGGCTATATCGGTACGCTGGTAGCGCCGATGTTTGGCGTTGCCGGCGACCGAATCGGTCACCGCGATCTACTGGCGATGATGCGTGCGATCTACGCGGTGCTGGCGGCCGTCCTGATGACGCTGGCGCTGTCCGGCCAACTTGCACCGCTCTATGTATTCATGATCGCAGCCGTGATGGGCATCGTCCGCCCATCGGACCTTGGCGTGCGCGGCGCTTTGGTCGCGACCATCATGCCGCACGGCCAGTTGATCGGGGCGATCAGCATCTCGCGCACGACGATGGATACCGCGCGCATTGCGGGCGCGCTGAGCGGCGCCGGATTGTTTGCCGCGCTCGGCATGGGCCCGGCCTATGTGGCGATCGTCTGCCTCTATATTGCGGCTACCGCGCTGACGCTGTGCATCGTGGCGCCGGCCAAGGCGCAACTCGCCGGCGAAGCGGCCAGCGAGGCGTTGCAACGTTCGCCGCTGCGCGACCTCAAGGAAGGTGTTGCCTATGTCTGGACCACGCCGCGAATGCAGGCCGCGCTGTGGGTCGCATTCCTGGCCAACCTGACGGCCTATCCGCTCTCCAACGGCCTGCTGCCCTACATCGCCAAGGCGATCTACGGCACCAACCAGACCGGGCTCGGATATCTGTCGGCAAGTTTCGCAATCGGCTCGCTGGCCGGCTCGATCGTGTTGAGCCTGATCCGCGATCTCAGGGTGGCGCGGTTGATGATCGGCGCCACCGTCGTCTGGTACGTGACCTTGCTGGTGTTCGTGCAGATGCAGACGGTGCCGACCGCGATCCTGTGCCTGGTGGTGGCGGGCTTTTCGCAAAGCCTCGCCATGATCTCGATCGCCGTCATTCTGATGCGGACGGCGAGCGAGAATTTCCGCGGCCGGGTGATGGGGGTGCGCATGATGGTGATCTATGGCCTGCCGATCGGCTTGCTGGCCGCCGGCAGCCTGATCGACGAGATCGGATTTGCGGCGACCGGAACACTCTATGCGGCGGCCGGCCTCGCCCTGATGCTGGCGGTGGTGCTGCACTGGCGCGCCGATCTCTGGCACGCCCACGCGCCGGCGAATGCGCGGTGACCTGACCGCGCAACGCCGGCTCGATGACTTCACTGCATCTTGATATTCGCCTCTTTGAGCACCGGCTCCCACTTCGCGGCTTCAGCGCGCATGAAGGCGTCGAAATCCTTGGGCGAGCTGCCGATCGGCGTGGCGCCCATCTTGTCCAGCGCCGTGACAACGACCGGATCCTTCAACGCAGCGGCCAGATCGGCATGGATCTTGGCGACCAGTTCCGGCGCCATGCCGGCGGGTCCGAGAAAGCCCCACCAGACGGAGGCGTCATAGCCGGGCACGCCGGCTTCGGCGACGGTTGGAACATCTGTTAACGCCTTCGAACGTTGGGCTGTCGTCACGGCAAGGGCGCGCACCGCGTTGCCTTCGAGCTGGCCGACCACTTCGGGCAGTGGGTTGACGCTCATGGGAATCTCGCCGGCGATGACGGCGGTGAGGGCAGGGGCGCCGCCCTTGTAGGGGATCGCCTGGATCTTGACCTTGGCCATGTAGTTGAGAAGCTCGCCGGCGAGATGGGCCGAGGTGCCGTTGCCGGACATGCCGTACGACAATGATTCAGGTTTCGTGCGGGCGCTCGCCAGCAACTCTTCGAGATTTTTCATCGGACTGGTCTTGGACACGACAATCGCGAGCGGCGAATAGGCGATCTCGCTGATCGCGGTAAAATCCTTGAAGGTGTCGTAGGGCAGTTTTGGATAGAAGAACTGGTTCAGCGGATGGCCGCTTGCGACCAGGATCAGCGTGTAGCCATCCGGCGCCGATTGCGTGAGCGCCTGCGACGCGATCGTCCCGCCGGCGCCCGGACGATTTTCGATGACGGGCTGCTGTCCCCAGGTTTTCGACAGTGATTGCCCGAGCGTGCGCGCCAGCACGTCGACGGCGCCGCCGGCGGCGTAGGGCACCAGGATGCGCACGGGCCTGGTCGGGAACGGCTCCGCATTAACGTTCGTGCCGGCCAGTGAAAACACGGCGGCGGCGACGATGCTGAGGATGATTGTTCTGCGTGAGGGCATGAGAAAAGGTCCTTTTTGGCTGGGCGAAATTCATGCGTCGCGCCTCGCTCATGCGCGGCGGTTCGTTGCGGCTACTCCACAGCCGAAATCATGGCGCCGCGCAATCCGGCGCGTGCGATCGCGGCGCCGACCACGCCTTCCGATTTTACGTCATTCGTGAACTGGCGAATGAAAGCCATTGCCTGCTCGCGTCCTTTGGGAATGGCGATGGCGTGCCGCTCGATCCCCCAGCGGCCTTCGAGAACTTTCGACCCCGGCAATTTCTGCGCCATTTCGAACAGCGTGGCCTTGTTGGTCGCATAGGCATTGATCGCCCCGGTCGACATCATCTCGATCGCGACATCGAAGGTAGCGGCGCGAACGATCTCGGCATGCTTGAAGTCGTGCGAAAGGGTGGCGTCCGAGGAACTGCCCGCGGTCACGCCGACGCGCAGTCCCGGGGAATCCATCTCCGCCGGCGTTGTCAGCGCGGAGCCGCGTGGGACGAGGTAGCCGAGCTCGATTTCGAGAAAAGGCGGGCCGAAATCCATATCCTGTGCCCGCACCGCCGTCGCATTGGTGAAGGCGACATCGACCTCTCCGCTTTTGACGGCGGCGAGGACTTCGGCGTTCTTGGCGAACACGACCGGCTCATAGGGGACGCTGAGCCGCCGCGCGAGCTCCTTGCCGAGATCGTAGCCGACGCCGCGCGGCTCGCCCGATCCGACAGCCGGCAGGATCGAGGTCGGCGTGCCCGGATAGAGTCCGGCCCGCAATACGCCCGATGGTGCCAGGATCAGGCGCGGTTCCGGATCGGTTGCGATGGCAGGGCCGACGCCGCGCCAGGCCAGTGCGTTGGCAACGATCAGAAACGCAACGATGATCCGGCGCATCCGACGGCTCTCCCTTGTCATTCCGTCCAGTCGGGGTGGCTGCTGGCCACGCGAGATGTTTGTTGACTAGACCTGATATTTTGTACAAACGTACAAAACTCGAGAACGGAAAGCAAATGCCATGACGCGAAATCCCAACATGCGGGAAGCCATCCTGAGCGCGGCCGAATTGCTGTTCTCGACCAATGGCTTCAACGCCGTGTCGATCCGCGACATCGCGCTGGAGGCGGGCGCCAACCCCGGCAGCATCACCTATCATTTCAAGAGCAAGGACGGCTTGCTGCTTGAAATCTACAAGCGCCATTGCGGTCCGATGAACAAGCGCCGCATGGAATTGCTGGTGGCGGCACGGCGCGTGCGTGACGTGCAGGACCGGCTGGAAGCGATCGTGCGCGCTTATGTGCAGCCGGCGTTTTCATCGAGCAGCGACCTTGCGGGCGGAGGGGCGCGCTTTACGCGGCTGCGCGCCGTGATGTCGGCCGAAGGCAACGCCGTGGTGGGGCGCATCATCGCCGAGATATTCGACGACACCACCAACGCGTTCATCGAGGCGATCGAGGAAAGCCTGCCGCATCTGCCGCGGACGACGATCGTGTGGCGATCGCAGTTCCTGCTCGGCGCACTCTATTATACCCTCGTCAGCCCGGAGCGGGTCACGCGGCTGTCGCGCGGCGAAGCTGACGGCGCTGACATGGCGGAAGCGATCGAGCAACTCGTCGCTTCGACGGTCGCCTCGTTGCAGGCGTCAGATGTAGATCATCTCGACACAGCCTCACGCCGGGCGAAGCCCACCCAGCCGCCCGCAAAGAGCGTTGCCGGAAAGCGGAAAGAAAATTCGACTTCATGAATATCGAGACGCGATGAAGTGCGACCAGAACACTGCAGAAAGTACCATGCACAAGCCGACGATCCCCGGACCCGATCCCGATACGCGAACGCCGAAATTCAAACTCCCGGCGCTGGCGTGTGACGCGCATACCCACATCTTTGGCCCCGGCGACAAATACCCCTACGCGCCGGGACGGCCCTATACGCCGCCCGACGCGCCGCTCGAGGATTTCCGGGCGCTGCACAAAAAGCTCGGGATCGGTCGCGCCGTCATCGTCAATGCCAGCGTGCACGGCACCGACAACCGCGTGGCGCTGGATGCCATCGCGGTCAGCGACGGCACCTTTCGGGCCGTCGCCAATATCGACGACATCATTACCGAGCGCGGCCTTCGCGAACTGCACGACGGCGGCTTTCGCGGCTGCCGCTTCAACTTCGTGCGCCATCTCGGCGGAGTGCCCGACATGAGGGTGTTCCATCGCATCGTCGCGATGGTCGCGCCGCTCGGCTGGCATATCGATCTGCATTTCGATGCGATCGATCTGCCTGAATATGCCGAGATGCTGGCAAAACTGCCGGTGCGCTACACCATCGATCACATGGGACGCGTCAAGGCATCTGACGGCCTCGACCAGCTTCCGTTCCGGACGCTGATTGACCTGATGACGCGGGACGAGAAATGCTGGGTCAAGGTGTGCGGTTGCGAGCGGGTATCATCAGGCGGACCACCGTTCCATGACGCGGTGCCGTTTGCGCGCCGTATCGTCGAGACCGCGCCGGACCGCGTGATCTGGGGGACCGACTGGCCACACCCCAATGTCAAGGTGATGCCCAACGACGGCGATCTGGTCGACCTCATTCCGCTGTTTGCGCCGGAGCCCGAGCTGCAGCAGAAGATCCTGGTCGACAATCCGGCGCGGCTGTTCGAGTTTTGAAGGAGCGCGTGCGATGGCGGACAAACGATACACCCTGAGCCCGCGCGGCATGTCGTTCGCCTGCATGGCTGCGCTGGCGACGGCACTGTTACTTCCGCAAATCGCCAACGCGCAAAACTATCCGAACCGGCCGGTGCGGCTGATCCTCCCCTTCGGTGCGGGCGGGGTTGCCGACGTCACGGCGCGGCTCGTTACCGAAAAACTCGGCGAAAAGCTCGGCCAGCGCTTCGTCATCGAGAACATGGCGGGCGCCGGCGGCATCAATGCCGCACGCGCCGTGCTGTCCGCACCCGCGGACGGCTACACGCTGGCGCTGCTGAGCAACGGCACCGCCATCTCGGTATCGCTGTTCAAGAGCCTCGGCTTCAATCCGGTGACCGATTTCGTTCCGGTTTCGAGCATGGGCTATTTCGATTTCATCTTCGTGACGCAAGCCGGCTCGCCATATCCGACGTTGGCTGAATTCATCAAGGCGGCCAAGGCAAAACCCGGCACGCTCAATGTCGGCACCATCAATGTCGGGTCGACCCAGAACCTCGCGGCGCAACTGTTCAAATCGACCGCCGGTGTCGACGTCACCATCGTGCCGTTCCGCAGTTCGCCGGATGTGCTGATCGCGCTGCTGCGCGGCGATATCCAGATGGCGATCGAGAACTACACCGCAGTGCAGTCGCATGTTGCCGACAAGGCGGCGATTGCCGTGTCATCTTCGGGCACGGTCCGCACCACGTTCCTGCCTGACGTGCCGACGGTGAAGGAAGCGGGTGGCGGCGATTTCGAGGCGCGTTCCTGGAACGCGATCTTTGCACCCAAGGGCACGCCGCCCGAGGTGATCAAGACTCTCAACGCCGCGCTGCGCGAGGTGCTCGACATGCCGGACTTGAAGAAGCGCGCACTCGATCTCGGCATCGAGGCCAAGGCCAGCTCGCCCGAGGAAATTCTCGACCGGCTCAAGGCCGATATCGATAAGTGGGCCCAGGTGATCGAGCGGGCGGGAATTGCCAAACAATAGGCACGCGGCCGGTGCGGCCGGCCACGTGCAAAGCGAAGGAGGAAATCCCGATCATGAGCAATGCTGGCAAAACGGGCCTGGTGGTCACGGCGCATCCCGGCGATTTCGTCTGGCGCGCGGGCGGTGCGATCGCGCTCCATGTGAAGAAAGGCTATCGCGTCAAGATTGCCTGCCTGTCGTTCGGCGAGCGCGGCGAAAGCCAGTTCGCCTGGAAGGAGGCGGGCGCGACGATGGAGAAGGTGAAGGCCGGAAGGCGCGACGAGGCGCAGCGCGCGGCAGAAATGCTCGGCGCAGAGATCGAATTCTTCGACGCCGGCGATTATCCGCTGCGGCTGACGGAGGCGCATTTCGACCGCATGGTCGATATCTACCGCGAGCTCAATCCGTCCTTTGTGCTCACCCATGCGCTGGAGGACCCCTATAATTTCGATCATCCCAACGCGGCGCACTTCGCCCAGGAAACCCGCGTGGTCGCGCAGGCGATGGGTCACAAGCCCGGCGCCAAATACACCTATTCGGCGCCGCCGGTGTTCCTGTTCGAGCCGCACCAGCCGGAGATGTGCAATTTCAAGCCGCAGGTGATCCTCAACATCGACGAGGTCTGGGAGATCAAGCGCAAGACGTTCGAGATCCTCGCGGCCCAGAAACATTTGTGGGCCTATTATGAGCGGGTCGCGCTGCAGCGGGGCGTGCAGGGCGGCCGCAATACCGGCAAGCCGATGACCTATGGCGAGGCCTATCAGCGGCTGTTCCCGATGGCGATGGAGGAACTGGCATGAAGACGGTCGTCGTCCGCAACATCAAGCGAACCGATGCTGAACTCGTCAATCGGCTCGGCGCGCTCGGCGTCGCCACCGCGCACGAGGCCTATGGCCGTTTCGGGCTGATGAAGCCCTATCTGCGCCCGGTGTGGAACGGGGCCGAGACGTCAGGCACCGCCGTGACCGTGCTGGCGCAGCCCGGCGACAACTGGATGATCCATGTCGCGGTGGAGCAGTGCCAGCCCGGTGACATCCTGGTGGTCGGCTGCACGACAGACAATACCGACGGAATGTTCGGCGATCTGCTGGCGACTTCGCTGATGGCGCGCGGCGTCAAGGGGCTCGTCATCGACGCCGGCGTTCGCGACGCCAAAGCGCTTCGTGAAATGGGCTTTCCGGTGTGGTCGAAGGCGATCTCGGCCAAGGGCACGGTGAAGGCGACGCTCGGCGCGGTCAATGTGCCTGTGGTCTGTGCCGGCATCAATGTGAACCCGGGCGATGCAGTGGTCGCCGATGACGATGGCGTGGTGGTAATCGGGCGCAAGGACGCGGCCGATGTTGTCGCCAAGGGCGAGAAGCGCGTGGCAGACGAGGACGGCAAGCGCCAAAAGCTCGCCGCCGGCGTGCTCGGCCTCGACATGTACAATATGCGCGAGCCGCTGGCGAAGGCCGGTCTCGTCTATGTCGACGCGCTGGAGGAGGACTGAGGTGGCGATGCGCCTGCGGACCTTGCTCGGCGACCATCCCGGCACATCAGCGCTCAAGAATGGATCGATCAGGTCGGATCTGGTCGAGTTCGATTTCGCGCAGTATTCGCCGACCAACAAGGGCTTCAAGCCGATGGTCCGCGAAGGGGCGTTCGACGTCTCGGAGATGGCGATCGTCACCTATCTGATGGCGAAGTCTTTTGAGAAACCGATGGTGCTGCTGCCGGATGTCGTGCTGGCGCGGTTCCAGCACGGGCATGCGCTTTACAATGCAAGAGCGGGAAAGCTCGCGCCGCACGACCTCAACGGCAAGCGCGTCGGCATTCGCTCGTTCACCACCACGACCGGCGCATGGCTGCGCGGCATCCTTGCCAATGACTATGGCCTCGATCTCGATTCGATCGACTGGGTGACGTTCGAGGACGCCCACGTCGCTGAGTTCGTTGATACGACCAAGCGGGCGCACGTGGGCAAGCAGATCATCCAGATGCTGATCGACGGCGAGCTCGATGCGGTGCTCGGCGAAAAATCGGATCATCCGGATTTGAAGTCGTTGTTTGCCGATGTCGCTGCGGAAGAGAACGCCTGGTTCGAAAAGCACGGAGTGGTACCGATCAACCATATGGTGGTGGTGAGCCGGACATTGTCCGATCAGCATCCGGACGTCGTGCGGGAGGTGCATCGCCTGCTCGCCGAATCTGCTGCCGCTTCATCCGCTGCGCCGCGTTTTGGCCGGGATGAGATGCAGCGTTCGCTGAAACTGATTATCGATTACTCGGCGCAGCAAAAACTCATTCCGCGCGCGTATGCTGTGGAAGAATTGTTCGACGATATAACGCGCGCGCTTTGGTAGCCGCGTATACAGCCGTCATCATCCGCGAAGGCGGATGATCCAGTACTCCGCGGCGTTTCGGTCATTCTCAACGGCACGGCGTACTGGATACCCCGCCTTCGGGGGTATGACGGCCTCGGAATCATAGTAGTCAGGAGAAAGCGACATGACCCCCGAGCCGATTTTCGATCTCGCCCATCTCGGCCACATGGAATTGCTGACGCCGAAGCCGGACGAGAGCCTGAAATTCTTCGTCGACGTCATGGGCATGACGGTCAGCGGTCAAAAAGGCGAGTCGGTCTATTTGCGCGGCTGGGACGATTACGAGCGTTATTCGCTCAAGCTGACGGCTTCGAAAACATCAGGCATGGAGCACATGGCGCTGCGCGCCCGCAGCCCGCAGGCGCTGGAGCGCCGGGTTGCTGCGCTCAAAGGTTCCGGCTTCGACATCGGCTGGGTTGACGGCGACATGGGGCAGGGGCCGGCGTTCCGCTGCCGCGATCCCGATGGCCATATCGTCGAACTCTATTACGAGACCGAATGGTATCAGCCGCCACCCGAGCTCAAGCCGGCGCTGAAGAACCAGGCGCAGCGGTTTCCGGCGCGCGGCGTCAATGTCCGCCGGCTCGATCACCTCAATTGCCTCGCGGTCGACATCAAGGCCAACCGGCTCTTCTTCGAAAACTATCTGGGCCTCCGCACCACCGAGCAGATCGTGCTCAACGACGGCACCGAAGCGGCGATGTGGATGACGATGTCGAACAAGAGCTACGATTTCGCCTACACCCGCGATCATTACGGCAAGGCGGGCCGCTTCCACCACGTTACCTACGCGCTCGATAGCCGCGAGGAAATTTTACGCGCCGCGGATATTTTTCTGGAGAACGGCGTCCACATCGAGACCGGCCCACACAAGCACGCGATCCAGCAGACCTTCTTCCTCTACGTCTATGAACCCGGCGGCAACCGCGTCGAAGTCGCCAACGCCGGCGCCCGCCTCATCCTCGCGCCGGACTGGAAGCCGATCGTCTGGACCGAGGAAGAGCGCAAGAAGGGCCAGGCGTGGGGACTGAAGACGATCGAGTCGTTCCATACGCACGGCACGCCGCCGGTGTGAGGGGCGCACGCCAGCATTGTCGATCGCGACCAAGTGACGGCGAGCGCGATCGAAAGTGCGAGCCTTGTGGCTTCAATGTCGCACACCATCTTCACCAGGTGGCGAAGCGGCAGTGCGGAACGGCGCGATGGCACAACATGTGGATTTCGATTTCACCAGCGAGGCGTTTTTTCGTGACCCGCAGGCCGGCGTCGCGCAACTGCGCGCGATCGGTCCTGCCGTCGCGACGAGATTCCCGATTATAGGCCGCGTCTGGGTCACAACGACCTACGACGCGGCGGCGCGTGTGCTGAAGGACGGCACGCTGTTCACACTGCGCAAGGAGGACGGGGTGCCGGTCGGGCTGCCCTGGTGGATGCCGAAAGTAATCGGAACGGTCGCAAACAACATGTTGACGATGGACGAGCCGGACCACACGCGCCTGCGCGACATCGTCGATGAGGCTTTCCGCCGCCGCGCCGTGCTCGACATGGAGCCGCATATCCGCGCGATCGCAGATCGCCTCGCCGATGAATTGTTTGCGGCGGGCAGCCCGGCCGATCTGGTGCAGCGTTATGCACGAACGCTGCCGCTTGCGGTGATTTGCGAGCTGCTCGGCCTGCCGCCGGCCGACCGGCCGAAATTCATCGCATGGGCCAATTCTCTCGCGCATCTCACCAATGCATTCAGCTTTTTGCGGTTGATCGGCGGGCTCTTCAGGATGCGCCGCTATCTGCAGGGGCGTCTGCAGGTTGCCCGCGAACAGGGCGGCGAAGGATTGATCGCCGAACTGGTGCGCGTCGAGAAGGAAGGCGGGCGCATCACGCCGGACGAGATGGTCGCGATGGTGTTTCTGCTGCTCAACGCCGGCTCCGAGACCACGACGCACCTGATCAGCGGATCGGTGTTCGAACTGCTGAAGGATCCGGATCGCCGCGACTGGCTCGCGGCGGACTGGAGCCGCGCCGGGCTCGCGGTCGAAGAATTCCTGCGCTTCGTCTCGCCGGTGCAATTCTCCAAACCGCGCTACGTGCGCCAGGACGTCGATCTCGAAGGCGTGAAACTGAAGAAGGGCGACCGGGTGATGGCGATGCTTGTCGCCGCCAATCTGGACTCTGACGCGAACGAATGTCCCGAACGCCTTGACCTCGAACGGCGGCCGAACCGTCATTTGTCGTTCGGCACGGGAATCCATTTCTGCCTCGGCCATCAGCTCGCGCGCATCGAAGGGATTTGCGCGCTGCAGGCGCTGTTCACGCGCTGGCCGGAATTAAAGCTGGCGGTCGAGCCGTCACACATTCATTGGCGGAGGCGGCCGGGCATTCGCATGATCGCGGAGCTGCCGGTTGTGGCCGGTGTGTGATCAGGACGCGGCGAAGGGGGAAGAACCAAGAAGGCTGGCTGGGGTTCCTGGACACGTATCGAACTCTGTGCGTGGCGCCGAATCAAGAAATTCGTTCAATATTTGAAAGAGCTTAGAAGCTTTAGCTCCAGTTCCGTTCTAAGCCCCAAGTTTTACCCAGACGAAAGTGCGTCCCTTGCATTTTCCGCCGAACTACAGGGACCCTCACATAGCTCATAACCTGAAGGTCACAGGTTCAAATCCTGTCCCGCAACCAACCAAGCGACTGGTTTCTAATCATAATTGCAAAGTCACCCAGTTGCGGGCTTTTGTTTGCCGGGAATCGCCAGGAGGCAGCTATCCGAAAGATTCCCACTTTCGTACAGCGCATGCACGTAGGCTCGTCTGAAAAGGCGCCCAAGGGGAAGTTCGAGCATCGGTGGTTCGCCGAACAGCCTTCGCAGCGCGTCGGCGAGCGGGTCATCCCAATCCAGTGCCCGTAAAGTTGCCCCAAAGGGCAATATCAATCTGAGGAATGTCGATGCAGGGTTTCCGTTGTGAGCCGTTAATGGCGCGTTCGCAATTGGGGTTGCTGCAAATGTTCAATTGTAACGGCACTCCATCCGTGGTGCTCATTGGCAAGCGGGTGGGTAACCACGAATTGGTCGAGCAGGCTGAGAGATTAGCCTTGGCCAACTTTCAAACCCCACTCGATATTCCAACACTCTGTCAAACGCTGGCCGTTAGCGAGCGAACCCTGCGCAAGGCTTTTCAGAAGGTCCGGGGCCTACCGCCCTGCCGACGTCTAAGAATGCTGAGATTATCGGGAGCAAGGCGGGGGCTGTTGTTGGCCCGCGGCCGTTGTGTGACCGTCACTGAAATCGCGACCTCATTTGGCTTCGTTGAGCTTGGGCGCTTTTCCGTTGAGTACCGGAAAACGTTTGGTGAAAGTCCTTCGGAAACACTTGGGCGGCGTTCCGTAACCCCCCACCGTTGCTGCCGCAGCGCCTCGCACGACCGTGTGGGGACCGCCGGGTCTGGCGATAGCGAAATGTCACCTCTCTAGATCGCGAGGCATCATGGGTCGTTTTGCAGCGTCATGCTACTTGCGACAACGCAGTGCAGCTTCGGCGTGGCCGTTGGCCGCCGATCTTCCGATCCGTAGGGCTTAAGCCTGGTATTTGATGGAATCCAGAGCGGGCTAGGAGGCCGTATGTTCGGAATTCTGGGGCTGGGGCTTTTGCTGGGCATGCAGCATGCGCTCGAGGCCGATCATATCGCCGCCGTATCCAGCATCGCCGCGCGCCGCAGCCGTGTGGCCGATATCGTCAAGCACGGGCTGACCTGGGGGCTCGGCCACACGCTGACGCTGTTCGTCTTTGCCGGCGCCGCCATCCTGCTCGGCCGCGCCATTCCTGAAACCATCGCCCGGCCGATGGAGACCGCCGTCGGCGTGATGCTGATCGGCCTCGGCGCGCATGTGCTGTGGCGGCTGCGGCGTGATCGTGTGCATTTCCACCAGCACGGCCATGGCGACGGGACGGTGCATTTCCATGCCCATAGCCATGCCGGCGAAACGACGCCGCATTGCCGAACCGCCCACGCGCATGAACATGGCTTCCGCTGGCGCACGCTGCTGGTCGGATTGATGCACGGCATGGCGGGCTCTGCCGCGCTTCTGGTGCTGACGGTTTCGCAGGCTTCCAGTCCTGCGGTCGGCCTCGGATATGTCGCCTTGTTCGGCGTCGGCTCGATGATCGGCATGGGCGCGCTGTCGATGGTGATTGCCGTCCCGCTCGTGGTCTCCGCCCGCTGGCTCACCTGGGCCAATCGCGGCCTGCAGGGGGCAGTGGGGCTTGCCACTATCGCGATCGGAATCATGACGGTGGTCGAGACTGTCCTGGCCTGACGCCGGTTTGCTCGTATTGCGAACGAAGGGCTCAGGTTCAATCGTTTCGCACTAGCGCGCAATGTTCGCCGACGCGCGCCGCATTGTAACCGGCCGCAATCACCACTCCGCTGATGCAAGATCGTATCCGCAGGCTTCCAGTTCTGATAGCTACTGAAGCACTGCATGTTTCTTCGCGCCAAGGAGGAATGGTTATGAGGCGCCTCGGAATCATAGGATTAGTCCTAGCGATGTTCTGCAACACCGCTGCAGGCCAGCAGAATGCACCGATCAACGAATATTCGGGCATTTGCGATGCATCGGCTACGGCCCCGCTTTCTGGGGATATGTTTGTGGTCGCAAATGATGAAGACAACGTCTTGCGTGTCTATCGCTTCGGCGAGCCGAATGTCGTTCGGGCATTTTCAATTGACCAGTTTCTGAGACCCGACCCCGACGAACCCGAGGCAGACATCGAAGGCGCCACACGCATTGGCGATCAAATTTATTGGGTTACCTCGCACGGGCAGAACAAAAACGGCAAGGACCGTCCAAGCCGGCATCGACTGTTTGCGACCACGGTAGCGGTCCAAGACGGTAAAGTGACACTCACACCGGCAGGCACTGCCTACACGAACTTGCGGGTCGATCTGATCGCCGCGCCCCAGCTCGCAAAATACAAGCTGATGGTTGCGGCCACGCTCGCGCCTGAAGAACCAGGTGGGTTTAACATCGAAGGTCTGGCCGCAACGGCCGATGGTCGCCTTCTGCTGGGATTTCGTAACCCGATCACTGACGGTAAGGCGCTCATCGTACCAATCGAAAATCCAAAAGAGGTGGTCATGGGCAAGAAAGCCCAAATCGGAATGCCGATCGAAATTATGCTCGACGGTCGAGGCATCCGAAGTATTGAGTTCAATCCGGAGCGCAACCTCTACTTTATTGCAGCCGGGCCCCCCAATGACGTGGGAACGTTTGCAACGTACACTTGGTCAGGACGACCGGGGAAAGACCCTGAGATTATCAAAGGAATGAATCTCGGGATCCTGAATGTGGAGGCAATCTTCTTTGCGCCGGGCGACAAGACCCACCTTCATGTGATTAGCGATGATGGTGGCCGCAAGATCGGTGGAACGGATTGCAAGAAAGTCGACCCTAAGGCGCAAAGCTTTAGAGCAATGTCCCTGATCATTCCCTAAGAAAGCACGGCCCCCAGCGTTCGACTTGGAAGCAAAATCGAACGACATTGTGAGCTTTGATCCGGACCCGATCCGGGGAGGGTCATTATGGTCGGCGGTCATGTGAATCGAGCCAAAAGTCCGTGCACATGGGAGCCCCGACCAAGCCAGAAACGTGAAGATCTCTCATGCAAAGCCGGGTACCAAACGGACATGCCGTGGCAACCTGACGACGTCTGTACTTGAAGCAGACATACCCGCTGGCGAGCGGTTCGCATGCGAGAATCACTCGTACTCTAGCGTCGGCCGCCCATCAGGCGCAGCATCATCATGAACAGGTTGATGAAGTTGAGGTAGAGCGACAGCGCACCCATCACGGCCTTGCGGCCGGCCGAAGTGGCGTCATCGCTGGGGGCGTACATCTCCTTGATCCGCTGGGTATCGTAGGCCGTGAGGCCTGCAAAGACGCCGACGCCGATAATGGAAATCATCCAATCCAGCCCGCTCGATCTCAGAAAAAGATTGACCAGGCTTGCGACAATGATGCCGATCAAGCCCATGAACAGGAAGGTTCCGAATCCCGACAAGCTTCGGTGGGTGCTGTAACCCCAGATGCTGAGCGCGCCGAAGGCCGCCGCCGAGATAAAGAACACCCGCGTGATCGAGGACTCCGTGTAGATGTGGAAGATGGTCGACAATGAAATCCCGACGAGGACCGCATAGAGGAAAAACAATCCTCGCGCAGCCTCCACCGACAGCGTGTTGATTCGGGCACTGATAAAAAACACCAGCCCCAGCGGCGCCAGTATGAGCACCCACATCAGCGGGCTTTCAGGGCCGGTGAACTGGTAGGTCAAAAATGCGGCAACGCCGGTCAAGCCAACGCCGGCGGCCATGTAATTATATACGCGCAGCATGAAAGCGCGAAGGCCGACGTCTATCGCCGTGACGCGGTTTGCGGAGAAGTCGGGCGCAGCTGCATTTCGATCGTAGTTCGACATGGGGCCGTATCCTTCTTGATAGCTCCTGCGGGAAGTAAGCGAGCCGCCGCTCAACTGCGACAAATGAGGTAGACAATCGCGCATTCCGTAGGCGAGCTAATCCTCGCGGAACATCAGCGGCTTCGCCAAAAGACTGCGGCCTCGACCGACTTAACAAATTAAAGCGGAACCCAATGCGATACTATGCGATTTCGGCAGGAAGCGGATAATTGCGCTCTAACGTCCGAAGATCCACTCGATCACTTGTGTCGCCTGTTGGCACATGACGAACAGCGCCGATCAATGGATATTTCCGCGCATGCGGTGAAGCGGACTGAGCTCAGAACGTCCTTGCGAATGGATTGGAGCGAGAGCTTATTTATTCGACGAATTAGAGGGCTCGTGGGCAGGGGGTGTGCACCGGAGTCAAGTAGGATTGCGAACGATTCTGCCAGAACGCAGGCGTCGACTAGTTTGTCCATGGCGATGTGCGACGACGGTAATCCGCCGGCAGTTCCTGAGTCCATTTCTTGAACGCTTTGCGAAAGTTCGAGGCTTCGGAAAACCCGGTGCGCGCCGCAATTTCTTCAATGCTCAGAGCGGTATTGCGAAGATACTCCTCAGCCAGGCGGCGGCGCGCGTCATCGAGAATAGCTTGATAGCTAATTCCGGATTCGGCCAAGCGACGGTGCAACGTGCGTGGGGAGACATTAATCCGTGCTGCCACGTCAACGACGCTTGGAAAGCCACCGACGCCATTAAGACAGGCAGAGCGGACAGCCCTGACTAATTCTGGCTCGTCGTCATTGAACGACTGCAGCATCCGATGGCAAAAGTCTGCGCACATTCGCGCCGATATCGGATTCGCATTTGGACATTTCTCTTTGAGAAGTGCTGCGTCGAAGTGCCATTGCATGGTCCCGGCATTAAAGTCGACCTTACATTGGAAGATTTCGGAATAGAGCGAAGCATGTTTAGGCGCTGGATAGGGCAACAGCAATCGTCGGGAAGGAAAGGGACGTTCCAGGACGCGTCCGATCACGCTGTGTGTCGAGCTAAACCAGAATTCGCTGACGAGTGGCAACAGTTCACCGAGTTCAAAGGGGTCATGGCCCTCAAAGATCGCCACATTGTCTTCAACGCGAAGGCTTTTCTCAAGCACCGGCCCGGCCAGCCTGACGTGTCTGACGCCGAAGGCGAGAGCGTCGCCCAAAGTGGCTGAAGATGCGAGCGCATAGCCGAACACGCCAAAGTCTTAAAGGCGCTGACGCTGGCCAGCGAACAGGCCGACTCCAGCGTGAGGCGACAGGCGTTGCACATTGCGAAAAAGCAAAATCTTCTGTTGATGGGTCATGCGGGCCGCCGGATCATCCAGCGCAGCCAGTTCGATGCCTGTATTCGCAATCAGCGCCGCACGCGAAATACCGTAAGACGCCATCTCCTCGAACAGACCGCCAATTCCCAGCATGCTGTGCGTGACTAGGTCAGAAGCGCTGCCGTATGCACCGCGCACCTGCCCAGGAACATCGTTCGCTGCGGCGGCTGGTTCAGGTCGGACTGGCTGCATGTTGATCCCTTGGTGCGCTGCGGTACGTCGTGCCGGAAGCCGGGTTTCCGCGGGCGCGTTCAGCCAAGACGAGGTAGAACGCGAATGACAGTTTTTCACCTTAGCTTGTACGATTTCAACCTTTTTAGAGCGCGTCGCGCCATTCACGAAGCGCGAGAGCCCATTCTGCACTCCGACCGCTCACCTCTCGTCAACGGTCGAACCCTGACGCATCTCATCCTGAACGCCCAGCTCGAGAGGCCATCGCGACGGGCATCTGTTTCGCGTGACGCGCTCTGCCGAGACAGCCCTAACCATCGAGACCTTTCTGCCGGGCCAGCATTTAAACGAAACTAGCTGCCACTCGCGCATCTACTCATCAGGTTTCGTCGCGAAGTCCATATGCCGAATTCGCATAGGCGGACCTGCAAAGCTTGAGTAGCGTATCGGGCCAGCAGTTCGATCGACTTAAGTCAGATGGCGGCCTCGGCCCGAACGCGTCGTTCTGCGTGTTAGCGGCAATAGAGGTGGGCCGCGTGAGGAAGCACTAAGCGCTCACGCTGGATTACCGTAATCGCGCTGGTAAAGCAGGCAAAACGCAAGTTGGCAGTTTTTCACCCTAACTTGTCTGAATCCGACCTTTTTGACGGATGATCTCGCCAGTAAAGCTCGCATCGTCGGGTTGAACGCAGGCTTAAGAAGCGTCCCGAGGGAGGATTGTTGAATGAAATTGTCCGGAAGCCCCGTTGACTATGCTGCGCTGCGCGTCGCCCGAATATTTGCGGCACAGCGTGCGGCTTTCGACGCAGATCCCTATCCATCGGCATCGCGTCGTCGAGCCAGCATCAAGGCGCTGAAACGGCAGATCAGCCGCTATCAGGACGTGCTGGCCAGCGCCATGAGCCGCGACTTCGGCTTCCGGGCGCCGACCGAGTCGAAAATGCTTGACCTGCTCGGATCGACGCTTGAGGCGAACCACGCTATCGCTCATCTCAAGGGCTGGATGAAGCCGAGCAGGCGCGCCACCGAGTTACTGTTCCTGTCCAACAGTCTGTCGGTCAACTATCAGCCCAAGGGCGTGGTCGGCATCATCGTGCCGTGGAATTTTCCTGTCTATCTCGCGGTCGGCCCGCTGATTGCCGCCCTCGCGGCGGGCAATCGGGTGATGATCAAGATGTCGGAGATCACGCCCATCACAAACGCTGAGCTTGCGCGCATGCTCGGTGAAATCTTTCAGGAGGAAGAAGTCGCTGTGGTCGGTGAGCAGTTGGCGGACCCCAACGTCTTCACGGCGCTGCCGTTCAACCACCTCATATTCACGGGCTCGCCAGCCATCGGCAAGATTGTCATGCGAACCGCTTCCGAAAGTCTCACGCCGGTGACTTTGGAGCTCGGTGGGAAATCGCCTGCGGTTGTCATGCGCGATTATCCCCTCGGCGATGCCGCAAAACGGATTACTCACGGTAAGACTGCCAACTGCGGACAGATCTGTGTTTCGCCCGACTACGCATTGGTCCCACGCGAGCGGGTGAACGATTTTGTCGCCGAAGTTAAGTCGAACGCGCTGAAAATGTGCGCATCCGATCCCGATGGCAACGACTACACGTGGATCGTGAATAACCGTCACTGCGAGCGCCTCAACGGATTGCTGTCAGACGCGCGTGAAAAGGGCGCCACGGTTATTCCCTGCTCAGATTATGACGTAGGCCGCAACGGCCGACGGATGCCGTTGCATATCGTTACCGACTGTACCGCAGAAATGCGGATCATGAACGAGGAATTGTTCGGCCCGATTCTTCCCGTGGTGCCCTACGACACTTTGGAAGAGGCTATCCGGCTCATCAATGCCGGCGAGCGTCCGCTTGCGATGTACTGCTTCAGTCATGACGCAGCTGAACGCCAGGCGCTCCTGCGCCGCACTCATTCAGGCGGCGTCACCATCAATGATTGGGGATGGCACGCAATCAATCATGACGCCCCCTTTGGCGGCGTCGGCCATTCGGGCATGGGCACTTATCACGGGGTGGAAGGCTTTCGCGAGCTGTCGCACGCAAAGACCGTATTCAAGCGGCATCGCTTTTTTCCCGTCGGTCTTTTTTACCCCCCTTACGGCAATCTCGCGCAGCGCTTGTCGCTGAAGCTGTTTCTCGGGACGGGCGACCCCTCTCTGAAGGAAACATCCATCCGTTAGCCATCTCATCGAGAGCACACCATGAATTACCGTGAATTTGACTATATTGTCGTCGGCGCCGGTTCTGCCGGATGCGTGTTGGCTTCTCGCCTTACCGAGGATCCAAAGGTCACCGTCTGTCTGCTGGAAGCAGGCGGGCGGGACAAGAGCGTCCTGATTCATGCGCCGGCGGGCGTCGTCGCGATGGTGCCAACCAAGATCAATAACTATGCCTACAAAACGGTGCCGCAGCCCGGCCTGAATGGCCGCTGCGGATATCAACCGCGCGGCAAGACGCTTGGTGGCTCGAGCTCGATCAATGCGATGCTTTATGTGCGGGGGAACAAGTGGGACTACGACCACTGGGCCTCGCTGGGCAATCCCGGCTGGTCTTACGACGACGTGTTGCCGCTGTTCAAGCGCGCCGAGAATAACGAGCAATTCAAGGATAGCTTTCACGGGCAGGGCGGCCCTTTGAACGTTACCTATCCGCGTCACGAGAGCCCGTTCACCAAACTTTTTCTCGACGCCGCGGCCATGCATCAGATCCGGCTGAATCCTGATTACAACGGCGCCGAGCAAGAGGGCGCCTTCGAATACCAGGTCACCCACAAGAACGGCGAGCGCTGCAGCGCTGCCAAGGCGTACATCACCCCGAACCTGTCGCGAAAAAATCTCGAGGTTCTGACCCATGCCGTGTCGGCAAAGGTAGTGATCGAAAATCGTAGCGCATGCGGCGTGACTTACTACCAAGGGGGTGAATTGAAGGAAGTGCGGGCTCGACGAGAAGTGATCCTGGCGGGCGGAGCCTTTGGCTCACCGCAGCTTCTGCAGCTTTCCGGCATCGGCCCTGGCGAGGATCTGAAAAAGCTCGGCATTCCCGTTGTGAATGAGCTGCCTGGGGTTGGAAAGAATCTGCAGGATCACATCGACTATGTCCAATCGTGGCGCGTGCCGAGTAACACGGAAACGGTTGGCGCTTCGTTGCGAGGCACAATGAAGCTGGCAAGCGCGGCGATCGAATGGAAGAAGAAGCGTACAGGTCTCGTGACAACGACTTATGCCACGGCCGGCGCGTTCCTTCGTTCGTCGCCGGAAGTCTCGGTGTCCGATTTGCAATTGGTCTTCGTCATCGCTCTCGTGGACGATCACGCGCGCAAGCTCCACCTGGGTCATGGCATCTCCTGCCACGTCGATGTCTTGCGTCCCTATAGCCGGGGTACGGTGGAGCTTAACAGCACCGATCCGCGCGATGCGCCGAGAATCGATCCCAATTTCTTCTCCGACGAACGCGATCTGAAGCTGTTGGTCAAGGGAGCCCAGCTCCAGCAGAGCATCATCGAAGCGAAGCCTTTCGACAGGCTCCGCGGCAAGATGCTGTATCCGACGCGGATCGACGATCCCGCCGGCCTGGAGAACGATATTCGCCGCCGCGCCGACACGCAGTATCACCCGGTCGGAACCTGCAAGATGGGACCGGAAAGCGATCCGGCTGCCGTGGTCGATGCACGGCTGCGGGTGCGGGGCGTCAGCGCCTTGCGCGTGGTTGATGCGTCGATCATGCCGACCATGGTCGGTGGCAACACCAATGCTCCGACGATCATGATTGCCGAAAAGGCCACCGACCTAATCCGAGAAAACGTCTGAATCTCTATTTCGTAACGGGAATCAAAACCATGACGAAAATCCTTCAATGCGCGCTGGTCGCGTCGCTATTTGCGCTCACGGGCTGCGATAACAAGGCCGAGGTCGTCAGCACCGGCGGGGACTCCATGCCGGCTACACTGAAGGCTAATGAGAAATTTGCGCAAGAGCTCAACCTTGAAGACCAGCAGGACCTCGAAGACGCCAAGCGTGGATTCATTGCACGGCCCGAGGGCAAGATTCTCGACGCAAATGGTAATGTGCTGATCGATTTCGATGACTTCAAGTTCGTCGAAGGCAAGGCACCGCCAACCGTCAATCCGAGTTTGTGGCGTCACGCCATCCTCAATGCCCAAATCGGTCTGTTCAAGGTAACCGACGGAATCTACCAGCTGCGCGGTTTCGACGTCGGAAACATGACGCTGATCGAGGGCGAGACCGGGTGGATCGTCGTGGATGCGCTGACCGCTCGCGAAAGCGCGGCCGCGGCGCTGGCGTTTGCACGCAAACATCTGGGCGACAAGCCGGTATCAGCAATCATATTCACGCATAGCCACATCGACCATTTCGGCGGAGCAATGGGCGTTCTATCAGCAAAGGAAGTCGCCGAACGAAACATTCCGGTCGTCGCCCCTGAAGGATTCATGGAGGAAGCGACCAGCGAGAATGTGATGGTCGGCACCGCAATGGGCAGACGTTCAGCCTATCAGTTCGGCAAGAACCTGGAACGTTCGCCCAAGGGGATGGTCGATACCGGACTGGGCAAGGCCGTAGCCTACGGCTCGTTCGGTATCCTCGAGCCGACGCAATTGATCACGCAGGAGTCGCAGGAGTTGACGCTCGACGGCGTACGCTTCGTGTTCTACAACGTGCCGGGCGCCGAAGCCCCCGCAGAGTTGACCTTCACGATACCTGACAAGAAGGCCTATGCGGGCGCCGAGAATATGGCGCAAACGATGCATAATCTGCTGCCGGTCCGTGGCGCCAAGGTGCGCGATGCCCTTCGCTGGGCTGCCTACATGGAGCAGGCGCTGGAGCAGACTCGCGATTCCGAAGTCTATTTTGGTCAGCACAATTGGCCAATTTGGGGTCAGAAGCGCATCGCCGAGTTCATAACCAAGCAACGCGACTTGTATAAGTACACGCATGACCAAACGGTACGCTTGATCAACGCCGGCTATACGCCACGCGAAATAGCCGACAAGATCAAATTGCCCAAGTCGCTGGAGTCGTATCTGGGCGTGCGGGGCTATTACGGCGACCTGCGCCACAATGTTAAGGCCGTGTACCAGTTCTATCTTGGCGCCTATGACGGCAATCCGGCCAATCTGAATTCACTGCCACCTCAGGAATCCGCCAAGCGTTACCTGGATCTCATTGGCGGCGCGGATAAAGCCGTCGATGCTGCTCAGGCGGCGTTCGACAAGGGTGACTACAGATGGACAGCCGAGTTGCTGAACCACGTTGTTTTCGGCCAACCCGACCATCAAGGCGCCAAGGATCTGTTGGCTCGCGCATATGATCAGATGGGCTATATGGCTGAGGCCGCCACGTGGCGAAATAGCTACCTAACGGCGGCGATGGAGCTGCGCAATGGGCCGCCAAAGACGGGCGTCGATCGCTCGGGTTTCATCGACATGCTCTCGCAAACCCCAGTGGAGCGGTTCCTGGAAGCGATGGCGGCTGGGCTGGACGGGCCTGCTGCGGAAGGCAAGGATCTGAAGGTAAATTTAGTGTTCTCGGATACCAAGGAGTCGTTCGTGCTTTGGATCGAGAACGCGGTCCTGCATCACAAGAAGTCGGAGCCCGCTGCCGATGCCAATGCGACGCTCACGCTGACCAAGCCCATCTTTATCAGGATGATGGCCGGCACCGCCGGCATAAAGGATTTTCTGTTCAACGACGACTTGAAGATCGATGGAAGCAGGATCGATCTGGTCCGCTTCCTGACCTTGATTGACAAGGCGCCCGGGACTTTTGCGATCGTAGCGAAGTAACGACGCGCCGTTCTCCAATTCATCAACGATGGTGTTGAGGTTGGCCAACCAACAAGACAGAGGTGAGGGTTTTAACATGACTGAAAGACCATGGTTTGCCACATACCGTGAATGCGAAATTCCAGCCGAAATCAACGCCGATGCGCATGTCTCCGTCGTGCACATGCTAGATGATGCGATGAAGGCTCATGCGCAGAAACCTGCATTTCGATCCTTCGGGCAGACCTTGAGCTACGCCGAGGTGGATCGGCAGTCGCGGAACTTCGCGAGTTACCTACAGACGAAGCTCGGGGTGAGAAAGGGCGATCGCATTGCGGTCATGATGCCTAACCTGCTCGCTTTTCCTATCGCCTTCCTGGGGATCATCCGGGCTGGCGGCGTGCAGGTTAACGTCAATCCGCTCTATACGCCGCGTGAGCTCGAGCATCAGCTCCGCGATGCCGGCGTCAAGATTATGGTCGTCTTCACCGGGTCATCGGCAACCGTGGCGGAAATTATCGCCGCGACGCCGCTAGAAGCGGTCATCACCGCAGGCCCTGGCGACGGCACTGGTCAGCGCTTGCCAAGCCCGCCGGTGGACGAGCGTCTGAAGGGAGCCATTGCATTGGCCGACGCGCTTGTCGAAGGAGCCGCACTGGATTTCAAACCGGTGGGTCTAAACGGCGACGATCTATTGTTCCTTCAATACACTGGCGGAACGACCGGTCTGTCGAAAGGCGCTGCGTTGTCACATCGCAACCTGATAGCCAATACAGAACAGTTCAAGGCCGCGATGCGCGGTGCTCCGCCCTCCAGTGAAGACGTGATCGTCACCGCAATTCCGCTTTATCATATCTTCGCACTGATGGTGAATTTCATCACCTATTTCTCGGTTGGCGCCGACAACTGGCTTGTTGCCAATCCACGCGACATGGACAGCTTCATCCAGACACTGAAACAGGCCAAGCCCACGGTATTCATGGGGGTCAACACACTGTATGCCGCTTTGGTTGCTCATCCCAAGATCGCTGAGGTAGACTTCTCGAATCTTCGCTTGTCCGGGGGTGGCGGGGCCGCCGTGATCGCCGCTACTTCGGAAAGATGGCGGCAAATTACGGGTCAAATCATCCGTGAAGGCTATGGACTTTCGGAAACCAGCCCCGTGCTGTCGTTCAATCCAATGCGCGTGACGGAGTTCTCGGCAACGACCGGCTTGCCCGTGCCATCGACCGACATCAAGCTTCTGGACGACAGCGATCGTGAGGTCGCGATCGGCGAAGCTGGCGAGATTTGTGCCAAGGGACCGCAAGTGATGCGCGGCTATTGGGAGAAGCCGGAGGTCAATGCGACGGCGTTCACCGCTGATGGCTATTTCCGCACGGGGGATGTCGGTATGCTCGATCAAAATGGGTTTCTGAAGATCGTCGACCGGAAGAAGGACATGATCCTTGTCTCGGGTTTCAACGTCTATCCAAACGAAATCGAAGCGGTTGCGACCGCGTGTCCCGGGGTAGTGGAGTGCGCGTGCGTCGGTGTGTCGGACGAGAAGACGGGTGAGGCGGTGAAGCTGTTTGTCGTCAAAGCGCCGAATGCCTCTTTGACAGAGGAGGATTTGGTGGTCTATTGCCGCAAGGAAATGACCGCATACAAGACGCCAAGGATTGTTCAGTTCATCGACGCGCTGCCCAAATCCAATGTCGGAAAAATTCTACGTCGCGAGCTCCGCGATCAGTAGGCTGACGAGTTACGTCAGCGCTACGCGAGCAGATCCACCGCGGCATGGTCGGACAGAACAATCCTGTTTGGATTCTACTACGCCGATATCTTCGGCGACGGCGTCAATATCTGTCTTGTTGCGAGCGAGGGGAAGTGAATGACGCGAAGCCCCGTCCTTCATAGAATCCCGGAACAAAAGGAACGGCGGCCCGCCGTCGCTGATCCGACGTGGCAATTGGCCAACGCGGTGGCGGTCGCGATTGGGGTTGGTATCGTTTATTTCCTGTCGGCGCGGTTTAGTCTTTCATTGCTGACAAAACCTGATGGTGTGGCAGTGTTCTGGCCGGCCTCCGGCGTTGCGGCAGGCGTCCTGATTGCATTTGGTCCCCGGGCGAAATGGCCAGTGGCCGTCGGAGCGGCCGCAGCAACGATCGCGGCCAATCTTTTGGGAGACAGGAGCATTGCGGGCGCCGTCACTTTCGCGTTGTGCAATGCCGGAGAAGCGATGCTCGCGGCGGCCGTCATCGAGCGCCGGTTTGGTTCGAGTTTCGCCCTCGATCGCGTGCGACAAGTCTTAGGATTGCTGGCGGCAGCCGTGTTGGCGAGCGCTATCTCGGGAATCGGCGGGGTTCTGGGGTTCAAGTTGTTTCACGTCTCGACTGCGCCGATTTGGACCATCTGGCAGCACTGGTTCGCCTCCGACGCGCTCGGAATTCTAACGGTTTCGCCGCTGCTAGTCGGAGCTGCCGCGGCCGCGCGCGACCCTCCGCCGCTGAACGAGGCCCTCGAAGGCGCTGTAGCACTTTTCGCGATAACACTGACGATCACGCTTGTTATTTTTTTACCGCGCACATCATTTGCGACTGTGGTACCGATTGCCCTGTTGTTCCCCCTGTTACTCTGGCTAGCAGCCCGCTGCCGGCCGGTATTCGCCGCGGCGGCGGCATTCGTCGTGGCACTGACGATCGTGTGGACGACAACTTTTGGCATTGGATATTTCGGCGACCCCGAGCTTCCAATCGAAGACCGTATCGTGGGCGCCCAAGCGGGCATCCTGACAACTTCGCTCTGCACGCTCGTTCTTGCCGCGCTCTTCGCAGAGCGGCGTCACCAGGAGGCTGCGCTGAGGGAGGTCGCGACGCGTTTGGAAAAGGCCCTTGCGGCCGGGGCGGTGATTGCTTTTGTGTGGGACGCCCGTACGGGTTCTTCCCATCGTAGCGAGAACGCGGCGAATATTCTTGGGCACGATCCGCAAGCGCCCCTTTCGGTAGCTGGCTTCCTTGCGCTGATTCATCCGGATGACCGTGCGCACTTCAAAGCGCATGTGAGGAGCGTCCGACCTGACAACCCTTCCTATGCTGTCACATTCCGCGTGGTTCGCTCCGACGCCCAAGAAATGTGGCTTGAGGAAACAGCAACAGCCGAGTTTGATGCTGATGGGAAATGCCTGCGCATCAAGGGTCTGACCCGTGACATCACGAAGAGCAAGCGAGCCGAAGAGCACCAACGCATGCTGGTCGCAGAGCTTGACCACCGCGTCAAGAACGTGCTTGCCCGCGTTGGCGTGGTCGCCATGTATACGCGCGAGGGTAGCGGCACAATCGACGAGTTCATCCAAGCACTCGATAGACGCATCCAGAGCATGGCAGTTGCGCACGAACTATTAAGCCAACGTAGTTGGCTGGGCGTTCGTCTTGCGGATCTTGTTCGGCACCAGCTAGCTCCCTACGCGACAAACGCAAATACGGCGACCAGCGGCCCGGACGTTGCGCTCAACGCCGCGGCAACTGAGGCGCTGGGAATGGTGCTGCACGAGCTTGTGACCAACGCCTCCAAGTACGGCGCGCTGTCGATGCCCGAAGGTCGGGTATCTGTAAGCTGGGAATGCGGGCATAGTGACGATGCAACGCCTGGTCTTATTATCTTGTGGCGCGAGACGTGTGGTCCGCCGGTATCAGCTCCGTATAGGAGTGGGTACGGAATTAGCTTGATTTGCGAGCTCATCCCTCACGAGCTTGGAGGTACGGTTGACCTCGCGTTTTCACCTGAAGGCGTGTCCTGTACAATCGAAATCCCCATCAAGCAGCTAGGTAGCCTCCTGTGAGAGGATCTCTCATCGATCCGGCAGCCGAGCAACGATCGGGCGCAAGATGGCCAAATATTGTTCGACGCTGACGGGCTTTTGCAGAATGGCCTCGACCTTTCCAGGGGGCAGGGAAACTGATGTGTAACCGGTAATGACGATCACCGGAATGCCTTGTTCCTGCAGGCGATCAAGCAAGGGATTGGCCCGCTCGCCATCTCGCAGATTGATGTCTACGATGGCCACGTCGGGCTCGCGCTCGGAGATCAGGCGCTCGGCGTCAGCCATGGTGGCAGCCGGACCCGCCACGTCCGCTCCCAGTGAACGAAGTAGACGCTTGATGGCAGTGCCGACGTGCCAGGAATCCTCAACCAATAGAATACGCGCACCTTTCAGTTCCGACGAGCCAGATGTTGGTGGAGTATGAGGGCTCGAGGTGGCTTTCATGGCTGTCATTTCAGCGGCACGAAGCGGGAATGCTGATCCACCGCGTTCGCTGGACGTGGTGGGCTGCTCAAGCGGTCCCGAGATGCCGACGAGGCCGCAAATTTCCTTTCCAGATGTCCAAATGCTAGCTGCCATCCTAGCCGCTGCCTATGCAGAATAGGGCACTTCAACGGTAGCTCGGTGTTCGCTTTGGCACTTAGTGCACGTGCCGTTCGCTCAGCGAACGGCGGCTCTCGGGAAGAACCGGATCTGGCCCGTCTTCTAAATGTTTGAAAAATTCCCAGCGGACGTCTGTGCAACCAGCGTCCCTCAAGCCTTGCTTGGGTTCACCGCCCGAGAGCAAGTACGTTCGCATCCTTGCTTCCGTGCTTTTCCAGATCTGCCAGTATGCCCGCATCGGACAGGTCGATCCTCTGCGAGTGCTTCCAATCTCGCCGCGATACCTGAACGAGGCGTTTCAATACGCGCTTCGATTTGGTTTCGATCGCAAGTTCGCGTCTCGAGTCGAAGCTGCCCGGACTGAGATTAATCGATCCGACTATCGCTCGCTTGCCGTCCGCGATCACGATCTTGCCGTGCAACTTCAGGCCCTTTAGCAAGTGAACCTTGGCTCCGACGTCGTGCATAATTCGTAACCCGCCGATGCCCTCAGCGAGCTTCTTGCCCGACAGTTTATGCGGCGCGCGCGCCATGATCCTGACGCTAACCCCACGGTTCACCGCACGAACGAGCCTTTCGACGATGACAGTATCTTGATAACGTTCATTTTGAAGCCAGAGCGATTTCTTCGCTCCGTCGATGATGGCCGCGATCCGTTCGCGTCCGTTATTGGGGCACCAAAGCAGATGCGATTTAGGGTCAGGTTTGAACGGCTTGCGAGCCCAGTCGGCGTCGAAGCACCTTATCATTTCCTTCACTTCGCTCTTCTTGGTCGTTGTAACCGCATAATCGCGCGTTTCAGTCAGATCGCGAGGTTCCCAGTTGAGGGACTCTACAAAACCTATCTTGTCGTCGATAACCATTGACTTTTGATGGGTGAGAGCAAAGGCGGCGCTGCTATCGCGCACCTTGACACCGGCGGCGAGAAGAGCCTTTCGGGCCTTTTCATTTTCGCTCTTGCCGCTGCGCCGCGCCGGATTGAGCATCACGCGAACATTGACCCCGCGTTGATGGGCTGCGATCACCGCGCGGAGCAGTGTCGGCTCGGTAAACAGGAACATCCTGATGTTCAACGCGCGCTTGGCTGCGTTGATCGGTTCAAGGATCGCGCTGACGGTATCGTCTGGAAGAACGATAAGCGTATGCGACATTTTCTTGCTCCTGGCCGAGGCTGGAATCGTTTCAATGGCTAAGCTGCATTGGCAGGCGAAGCACCCGTTGTTTGGTACTGAATGCGATGAAGTTCGGCGTAGACGCCGCCGAGCGCAAGCAGCGCGCTATGCGAACCTTCCTCGGCAACAACGCCGTCTTTGAGGACAACGATCTTGTCCGCCTCGCTGATGGTGCTCAGGCGATGGGCGATCATGATGACCGTGCGGCCTTTCATCAACTCTCGCAGGGCGTCAATCACGAGGTGCTCCGATTCGGTGTCGAGTGCAGCCGTGGGCTCGTCCAGGATCATGATCGGGCTGTTGCGAATGACGGCGCGCGCAATGCCAATGCGTTGACGCTGGCCGCCAGAAAGCGTGTCCCCGCGTTCGCCGACGACAGTGTCGTAACCATGGGGCATGCGGCCGATGAATTCATCGGCATTGGCTACTTTCGCTGCGGCAACGACTTCTTCGTCGGTTGCGCCGGGGCGCCCGTAAGCAATGTTTTCGCGGATTGTCCCGCGGAACAGAACCGTCTCCTGCAACACGAAGCCAACCTGGGCCCGCAGCGCCTCCAGCTTGAAGGTTGCAACGTCGACACCATCGATC
The DNA here is from genome assembly GCF_018596315.1 of Bradyrhizobium sp. SRL28. Classification (GTDB taxonomy): domain Bacteria; phylum Pseudomonadota; class Alphaproteobacteria; order Rhizobiales; family Xanthobacteraceae; genus Bradyrhizobium. The sequence continues at coordinate 594,925 of NZ_JAHEAG010000002.1, forward strand.
AAAATGCGTCCACCCTTGGGATCGTAAAAGCGAGGGACCAGACTCAGCACAGTGGACTTGCCCGAGCCGGTTGGTCCGACAATGCCCACGACCTGACCGGGTTCGATCTTGAACGAAACATCCCGCAGCACCTGGGTCTCATCGTCGTAGCCAAACGCGATGTTCTCGAATGTAATTGCGCCATTGACCCGGCCAGGATCGGTTGCTTCCGGGTGTTCGCGAATGATTTCATCTGCCGATAGTATTTTCTGGATACGTTCGAGCGCGACCGTGGTCTGCGCAATCGCGCTGGTCATGCTGGCGAGGTCTTTTACGGGCTTGAAGAACTTTGCAAGGTAGGCGAGATAAACCGTAAGAGCGCCCGCTGTCATGGTCCCCGCGACGATGAGTGCCGTTCCTCGCCACAGGACGATCGCGGTGCAGATCGCGACTACGATGCTGACCATAGGCGACAGGAGGGATTTTACCTGCCGGGCCTTGAGAGCAGCCTCGACTGTGGCGTGGCTCGCGGCTTCGAGATGGGCGAGTTCAAGATCCTGTCGTCCGAATGCTTTTATGGCTCGAACCGATCCTAGCCCTTCCTGAACAACTGCGACGACTTCGCTCTGCCTGGCGCGGACAGTGCGCGTAACTTCCTTCACGGCCCTCTTGAAATGCATGACTGCTATCAGAAGGAAGGGCGTAATGGCGAGGGCGATCAGGGTGAAGTCCCAATCCAGCCAGAACATCAAGCCGATCATGAAGACGATGGTGATGATGTCCACGATGATGCTCAGCGTCGACGAAGACGCAAAGCTCTGGATCGTCGCGACGTCGCTGGTAATGGTGGACATCAGCGCGCCGGTCTTTGCCGTGTCGTAGAACCGCAGCGAAAGGCGATGGAGATGCTCGTAAATGCGGATCCGCAGATCATTGGCGACCCACTGTCCAACGCTTGTCGTGTAGTAATTGTCGATATAAGTCGCGACCGCACCGATAATCGCGATAACCAGCGTGGCGACGCCGGCGAACAGTGCGACGCCAAGCGTGTGCCGTCCAAAGCCGTAGTCGTGCGCCCACTCCAGCCAATGAGGCAGATGGTGCTTGCCGAGTGCATCGTCGAGCACAAGCTTTAGCGGCCACGGTGCGGCCAGACTTGCAGCAATCTCGGCCAGCATCGCAATAAAGACAATTGCGAGCCAACCCCGGTAAGGCCGAAGAAGCCCAAGCACCAAGCGTGTCATTCGCTCGCTCCGTAGAAAGGACTTTTTCAACACAATCGAGCCAAAGCGGACATTTCCGCTTCGGCCGAAAGTTACTCCGATCGGGCATTCTCAGGAGGTATCATCCCCGAGGAGAAATCCTAGAACGCAAACGAGGTTTTGCAAGGTTCAAATGACATCGATAGAAGCCGCTCCGATCGAACCATTCAGTCGCCAGAATGAATTCAGCGCGCGGCACGCAGTTGAAGATGTGAGAGGCCGAGCGTGACATTCAGGGCAACCGATCCTTCGACGGAGACCGGTTGCAAAGCGAAGCTCCGTCCAGACCCTCCGATCAACACGTTGACGCCGGCTCCCAGACCCATGCCAACCTCCCCGGTGGCACCGACGTATTCGCCAGCGAGGGCTCCCGGTGGAGGGCCGGCGGTGGGCGCGAGCACGGCCCAGCCCAGCACGCCGCCTGCCGAAATGCCGATATCGACACCTACGGTATTGAGCGCGCCCTCATAGAGCTGCAGCGGCAATGGCGGGTTTTGAATGAAACGGCACTCCATGGATTGATGACCGAAGATGACGAAGCCAATGCTTGGGTTAAGCTTGCACGTCAGCATTCCTACCTGCGTCCAGGTCTTGGGCGCCTGGGCCATCGCCGCCTGAGCGCCCGTCAAGAGAGCCGCTGCGAGGATCAAGGATCGAAGCATTTCGTTCTCCGTGGTGCGCTGTTGATTGTTTGATAGGACGTTCGCGACGGCTACCTCAGTAGCAGGGCGGATACGGATAATAGCCGCAGGTGGCGCCATAGTAGGGATAGGTGCTGGCTGCCGCCGCACCCAGTGCAGCCCCACCCACCGCGGCGGCACCGACCGCTGCAGCACCGTAGCCTCCGCGATAGAAGGCACCGCGCGCGACGTAGGGACGACGCCAGGCGCCGGCTGCGCCGACACCCCCGACCCGCGCGTAGCCGCCGCGGACGCCCGCAGCGTGGAAGCCGCCCATGCCGCCCGCGTGGAAGCCACCAGCGTGAAAGCCGCCGAAACCGAAGCGGTCGATGAAGAGTGCCGCGGGTCCGTCGCCGCCGGCCAGATCGCCTTCGAGCACGTCCACATCGAAGATCAGCCGGTCGCCCTCGAGCTTCGCGGTCTTCAGCACCACAACGGCATCGCGGATTTTCGACCCGTCCGTGCTGAACACGGAGACGGTGGCGTTCGGCGGATCCTTGGTAAAGCTCTCATCGCTGGCATTGCTTGGCGACCATTCCTCCAGCAGGTCGGCCGTGAGCGAATGCCCTGCCGCCCGCACCGGGCGGTCCGCGAAAACGATCGAGTTGGGCGCCACGCCGGTGAGCGTTAGCTTCCCGCCCTGCAGGCTGGCGCCGCGGGCGTTCATGACGATCAATGACGGCACAATCTCCGGCTTGGCCTGGCCAATCGTCTTCTGCAGCGGCATGTGCTGCGGCGTCGAAGGCGTGGTCTGGGCCAGCGCCGGGGCTGCCCCGCAGAGCAGGAGGGCGATGATCATGCAGCTTGTTCGACTCTTCTTGGCCATGAGGATCTCCTTGCCGTGATTGCACAGAGCTTGTGGTGCAGGGTTGACATCCCTCAAACGACATAGGCGAGGAGCACGTTGCTTCGCCGTCTTGCGGAACGTCCCGTAAAAGTCGTCTCTCTCTCTCTCTCTCTCTCTCTGTCTCTGTCTCTGTCTCTCTCTCTCTCTCTCTCTCTCTCTCTCTCTCTCTCTCTCTCTCAGCACCCGGTTACACGCGGATAGTCGCTTCAAGATTGCTTGCGAGAGATTGGTCGAAGCGCCGCGCATACGCTATGCAATTTCGGCCCTTCTAACGCTGGAAATCCCCATGATCCCGCATTGTAAGGCGAGCAAGTTTTGCGGAAGCAGAAAATAGTTGCCGCCCCCACGCCACTGGCATGCATTGGCATTCGGCAGGCGCTGGCCCTTGGGGGTGAGCAAAAGCGAAACAGAAGCCGCCGGGAAGACGTTGGATTCTCATGGGTGAGTCGCGTCATAGCGATCAGCGGCTGAATATTCTCATCATCTCGGGGGCGGCCCAATCGGAAGTGGCCCACCCATGCCCGTTCGTTCTTGCGGAGAAGGTGGCGCAGCGTTGGCGCTGGGTCGGTACCAAGGATTGGCCAGGCATTCGGCGTCGGTGCCGGAAGCCGAGGCCTGGCAGGTCGCTAGGCTGTTAAAAGAGCAGCCGCTCCATCCGGGATTGTCCATGCCCTGGATGCAAAAAGGATATTGCGATATGCCGGTTTGGGCAGAAGCCGGAACATGATCGATCGTCCAGAATCCTGCTGCAGCGAGCAGCGCGGTGAGGGGTACACGGATCATTTCCGCACCTTCATGGCTGGAGGGGCGCTCTTCTCTGGAGCCTTGGGCATCGATGGCAGGGACGAGCCAGCAAGCGCACTAATCAGCTCGACCTTGTTCACGCGTCCGACCGCTTTCTGGACGGAGACTATTCGCTCTTCAATCGTTCGCTATGCAAATTCGGCATCCTGTCGAAGGATCTGCAACGGCCTACCCAGCGGCATTATGAGGAACCAAGCAAGACGGCCCGGCTCGCATCCGATAAGGTGCCAATTGGAGACATCGCACGTTCGATTTGGGGTGGTCTCAAACTGAGGCGGGCCCTCTCGTATCCCCGGCAGGTCCGCACCGGGCCTAGCCATCCGCACTGGCATTGCGTCTGATACGACAGCAACGGTGACGGGATTAGAAGGGCTTGAACGCGGTGCTGCTATATGGAAGTGGCCCAACCTCGTTGTTGCCGAAAAGTCACCGGAGCGAAGATTGCACGCATGGTTTTGGCGCGATCAATGAAGTCGGTTGGAGAGAATGTGCTCCTTGCAATACACTTCGGAGTCGTGGGTCGCATCTTCAGGAGGCGACAGTGCAGAAAATTGTCCTTGCGGGCATCGCTGCTGCAGGATTGTTGAGCGGGCCTGCTCTTGCATCGGACTTGCCTGCCAAACCCCCGCTGTACAAAGCTCCAATCGCAGCGCCGCCCTACAATTGGTCGGGGCTTTATGTGGGCGCCAACTTCGGCGGGGGATGGTCCAACGGCAGCCTGAACATTCCTGGCAACAATCTGTATGGCGGCCTGAGCGAATTCATTGGCGGCGTGCAGGCGGGCTATAATTTCCAGGCCGGTCACTTTCTATTTGGTGTCGAAGGTGATTTCGATGGTGCCAGCTTTAGTCATCCGGCCCTTTCTACTCCAACGCTAGGTTATGTGGACCAGCGCTGGATCGGCACCGTGGCGGGCCGCGTTGGCCTCGTGAATGACCGTTGGCTCGTATTCGCCAAGCTTGGCGGCGGCTGGGTGCACAGCAACGCTACTTTGAACCTCCCTGGCATAGTCTGGAACGGATCCAACACCAGCAGTGGCTGGTTAGTTGGCGGCGGCCTCGAATACGGTTTCAAGTCGCATTGGACGGTCAAACTCGAATACGATTATCTCGGGCTATCAAACTGGAATTCTCCCACGGTCCCTTCGGTGGCTTTGAACCGCGACCTTCAAATGGTCAAAGCCGGGATCAATTATAAATTCCAGAGCGGCGTTTCCGCTGCGGCCGAGCCATCGACCGCTGGGGGCTCTCATGAGCCTTCGGAAGACCTTCAGAAGGCATCACAAAACCCGATCGCGGACCTGGTCAGCGTGCCGTTCCAAAGCAACACCAATTTCAACGCCGGGCCGTTCAATCGCACCCAGGAAGTATTCAACATTCAGCCCGTCGTGCCGATGCACTTGAGCGATGACTGGAACCTGATCTCACGCACCATCATTCCGTTGGTGAGCCAGCCGAACCCGTTCTTCGACAGCAACACCAATGGCATTGGCGACATTACCCAATCGTTGTTTTTTTCCCCAACACACCCGGGCAAGCTCATCTGGGGCGTCGGTCCAGTCTTCACCGTTCCGTCCGCCAACGATCCATTCCTTGGGACCGGCAAATTCCTGTTCGGTCCGACGGCCGTTTTCCTGACTACACCGGGGCATTGGGTGATCGGCGTATTGCTCAATAACCAGTGGTCGATCGGCGGCAATCCACTGCGACCGCCGGTCAACACCTTTCTCGCCCAGCCCTTCCTCAACTACAACATGGCGCACGGTTGGTACTTGACCACAGCCCCCATCATCACCTCGAACTGGCTCGCGCCATCGGGCGAGCAGTGGACTGTGCCGGTCGGAGGCGGCTTCGGTCGCGTTTTCAGAATGGGTGATCAACCAGTGAATGCATCGATTGCCGCCTATTACAACGCGATACGTCCGACCGGCACTCCGGCGTGGCAACTGCGGGCTTCTATCGCGCTCCTGTTCCCTGTCAAATAACAAGGCGGCCGGGGGCGTAACCTGCACCATCCGATTTCGGCCCCATGCCGCTTTCAACCAAGGGCAATAGCGCGTTGGGAAATCTCGCTCGATCTCGGCAATAAGATGCCGAAAGTGCATAGCGTATACGCTGCGTTTGGACCAACTTCTTGCGAAAACCTTCAAACGAGCCACCCGCGTCAGCGCTGTCGGCCTTTGGCATAGCCATACGTAGCTACGGTGGTTGACGCTGGAGCGGTCAGCGGGGGCCGTCTCGCTCCGCTTGGCGGACTGCGCCGTAAGGACGATTCTGGAGGCAATCGTGCTGATGACACGAGCGCAGTGTCGTGGGGGTACCGTCGGAAGATGATCGACTTTCTCCGGGACTACCTTTTCACCATGCCGGTGCTCGCGAAGTTCGCGGTAGGGATGGTGATGCTTGTCGTTATCCCGCGCCTTTCCCGTCGGGCGCACATTCCTGCAACTGTGGGGCTGCTACTTGGCGGCGTTATCGCCGGCCCGTATGTTCTCGACATATTTGGCAAGGTCCGGCCGATCGCAGATTTCCTGGCGGAGCTAGGCAAACTGCTCCTGATGTTTTTCGCGGGCCTGGAAATCAATCTCGCGTTGTTTCGGCGAGCTCGTCACCGCTCGATTGCCCTTGGCATCGCCACAACCGTGTTTCCTCTGTTGCTCGGCACCATCGTTGGGCTTTCTTTCGGCTACGGCGTAGTTCCGGCAATCGTGATTGGGTCGCTGCTAGCTTCGCACACACTGCTTGGGCTAGCCATCGTGAACCGGCTAGGCTTGGGAAGCTTGGAGTCGGTGACAGTTGCGGTCGGCGCCACGGTGATGTCCGACACCCTGTCGCTCGTGGTATTCGCGATTTGTATCTCGATCTACACGACCGGATTCTCGCCGGCGGGGCTCGCGCTGCTTCTCGCGGAAATCGTTGGCTATATCCTGCTGGTCTTGTTCGGCTTGAGCCGTCTCGGAGCCTACGTTCTCAAGCGAGTGGAGAACGAAGAGGACGCTTACTTCATTCTTATGCTGAGCATCATGGCAATCGCAGGCGTACTTGCGGATGCGATCCAGCTGCCGGGCATCGTGGGGGCGTTCCTCGCAGGGCTCGCCATCAATGCCTCTGCACAGAAAGCACCCGCAAGTATCAAGCTTGAGTTTCTGAGCAAATCGTTCTTTATTCCCATTTTCTTCGTCGTTACCGGCTTCCTGATCGATCCGATCAAGTTTGTATTTGGGATTTTCGACGACTTCTTCCTCGTTGCCAGTATTGTTGCCGCCCTGCTTGTCGGCAAGTGGATAGCCGCCTGGGCCGTGGGTCACGTGTTCGGCTATAGCCCGAACGAACGACTAAACATCTGGTCGCTCACACTGCCGCAGGTTGCTGCCACGCTCGCCGCGACCCTGGTCGCCCACGACACGCTCAATTCAGCCGGCCAGCGCCTCCTTGACGATCGCATGTTCAATGTCGTGCTTGTGCTGGTGTTCGTCACATCAGTGCTCGGTCCGGTGCTGACGGAGCGGTTTGCATCCCGTCTGAGTGCCGACAAGCGCGTTCTCACCGATTGAACTTCAATGAGTTGCCACCGCTTAGTGTGTTATGAGCGAAAGAAAGTTCCCTGTTTGCTGCGATCCAAAAGGGAATTGGGGTCTTCGGTGCGAGCGGCTAGTAGTCGACTTCAAAGCTGCTGCCGGAAATCTGTCGGCGCTGCAGGTCCGTTTTCGCATAGACGATAGCAGTCCGTTCCCATTGAAATACTTGTCCTTCCGTCGCGCGGAAGACAGGATAAGGAGTTACGAGGATGGCTATTTCAGTTTCGATGATCGCCTTGAGTTCACAGCTGGTTGTCGCGGTTGCCAATGGAGTGCCGGTATTCGACGTTACACGTACATGCAAGCTCGACTTGGCCGCGACGGCAGGACTTTCGGACACTCAATCCGTAAATGCCTGCATAAGGGATGAAAAACGGGCACAGCGGCAACTCGGGAGCCAGTGGTCAAAATATCCGGCTTCGAGCAAGGCACAATGCATCCCGCAGGAAAGCGTCGGTCGCACTCCAAGTTATGTCAGCTTGCAAACGTGCCTGCAGATGATCCAGTGGGCTCGCTAGTTTGCCTTCGCTATAGCTTCCCTTGCACGGCATGAACCCTACTGACGCCGGGCGAGACTCTGTTGCTGTAGTGCGTCATCTATTGTCATCGCGATCCAGGCAGGACCCGAAAGGCCCTGCTTCTTGGCTGTGTCGCTGACCGCATCGACAATGTCGGGTGTGAGGGGCACGTTGATGATGACGTCCAAACCGCTTTCGAGGCTATAGACCAACCTCGTGACCTGGCCGGAGAAGCGCGCGACACGCGCAGCTTTTTCAGCGTCGGTCAACGCGGCTTCTTGAACAACCAATGGACAGTAGGCACCGATAAGGTGATCAACTATCAGTCGCTTGGACATGCCTTCGCGCCGAAGGGTGGCTATCGTGTCGTTGAGTTGAATGATGTTGACCATTACGTTGGAACCAGGGAGCAGGCCTTTGATCTGCTCGAGCTTGGCTGGAGTGTTCGGCTTGAAAGGGGAAGGACATTCGAATTTGTCCGTAGCGACAGCCGGTACGACCACGAGCATAGAGAAAGCGAGACTTAGCAAGTGTGAAAAGCGGGTCATGACATCTCTCCGGCCTTGGTGAGCGGTTACCCCTGAGTTCGAAAATCGAGTATCAGGTTTGCTCACCTCGTTTTCGAGTCGGGCATTCATGGATCATCTATCGTTCTGTCTCTCGGGGCCAACGTTTACGACGAGATGCAATCGAGCGAACACCAGTAGTTAAATTTCAGTACGCTCGCCCTACAGTCCAAGCAGGTATGCGGTGAAGAGAACGGCGAGCGAGCCATCCATGATTGCGATCGCTGTCATCATGCTTGTACGCGTCAGGCTACCGAAGAAGATCAGGAAGAAGATAATGACTTTCTCGAAGATTGCCGCGGTCAGAATCGGCCCGCGAGTATCCGGAAAATAGGCCGCATAAATCGTTAGCGAGCAAACTACGAAAAGCAGAGCGCCCCAGTGCCTGGCAAAGAAGTCTGTAAGTGCACCCGCGTTGTCTGCCCCGAATACCAACTTAAGCGTGGGCTGTGGGAGTAGTAGTGCTGCGAGGCCGCCGGCAGCAGTCAAGACTCCCGAAATGACGAGTATCCATTTGATCGACGATGCTAACATACAAACCCCGACAGCTGGTGCTTCCCGCCTAACCCACGCCTCTTGGATACGTGATAATTATCGCGGTGCTACCAACTCGGTAATTCTGAACCATCAGGCGAGGGGCCGATCTTTCGACGATCCATACGAGGAGAGGGAAACGTAGACTCTCTCGACGAACAGGATCGCGTTAAAGCAGCCCCTTAGATATCGAGCGGGTAGACCCAGTTGAACCAGGAATGAGCGCGGATTGAGATCTTTCGAAGTACGGCCCATGCGCCATGCTCTCCACCTGTATAGATTGCAGCCAAACCCTGCGCGCCTATTGGGAATTTGGATTGGTCAGCGTGGTCAAGTCGTATCTTCACGGCGTACTGCCCTTGGGGGACATTTGGGGCCGGCGCCTGGAATTTCGGAATGTCGTCGCTTGGCAAATATTGTCCAATGCCATTGCCGCGCCAGATGCTGTCCACAGTCCCACGGAAGATTTGACCGGGATAAAGGTCGAGTGCAACTTCGACCGGCTGGCCCGGCTTCACATATTTGAGGTTCTCCTGGAAATATGTTGCGAGCAAATAGCGGTCCGCATCCGCGATAAAGGCGGCGATGCCGCCGGCCCGAATTATGCCGGACACCATTCCGGGGCGAACCTGTAGGTTGATGATATGACCGTCCTCCGGCGCCGTCAGGGTGGTGTTGTCCAGATAGTACCGCGCCAGCTGAAGTTGCGACTCCATGTTTGCGACTGTTGTATTGATACCGTCAATTTCGGATTTGTATTGGAGATTGGCGCGTTCGAGTTGGGCCAGCGCCGCGTCGTTGGTTGCCTCGGCCGCATCCACCTTGGTCAGCCACTCTTCCACAGTTTCTTCGCGTACTGCCTGCTCCTGCGCCAGCTTGTCGAAGATCCGCTTCTGATACTGAGCGTACGCGAGCTCCACCTTGGCCTTTTTCGCGCCTTGGGCCGCCGCATCGACATCTGCCTTCAACACTTTGACGTTTTGTTTGGCGGCGGCGAGCTGCGCGGAGATCTGGTCGACCTTGTACTGGTAGGGACGGCGATCGAATTGAAACAGAGGCTGCCCCTTCTTGACCGGGGCACCTTCCTCGACAAGCACTTCCTCAACGAGCGTTGGCTCCGGGAGGCGCGGAACGAGCTGGATCGTTCGTTGAACGACAGTTGCATTGGCGGAATTCGGCGTAACGAATCGGAGGCCTATTACGAAAACAAGCAGCAAATGAACGACAAAGAAGCCGAAGATAACGCCCCAGCCGGGCGTGAGTCTGATGAGCTTGAATCGAAAGAAAACAAGCCAGAACACAAGGGAAGCAAATGCAAGAACGAGAAGAGCAACCATCATGGCGCAGACTCTCCTTGCCGCGTCTCCGGTGCCGCGATGGCCGCCGGGGACTTGCCGGTCAATTTTGCGATCGTCGCTTCGGTTTCGGTCCTCCGCTCCTCTGGCATATAGCGGACATCGATCACGGTGGTCGGCCTAAAGGCCCAGCCCAGCGCCTGGATCCACGGTACGACCGCCAGGAAGCCGACCCAACCCATCAGATAGACCGCCTCGGCTTCTGGGTGGTTGCGGGCGATGGCGATTCTTCCGGGAAGGCCAAGCATGAACACAATGAACCCGAGTCCGACGACGGTAAGAAAGAAAAGCGACAGGAAGGTTGCATAGTCCCAAAAGTCGATAGAAAAACCTAACAGAGCTTCCATGACGTTCCCTCCCTGACGGCAGAACGAGCGCTTCGCAGTATGGAGGCCACCATTCGCGTGCACTGACGAAGTAACGATAATCTCAGAACTATTTGCGTGACTATGCAAATTCGGAACGCCCGGCAGCTTTTCGCCAGAGTGTCAAAGCCCGCAAGTCGAACGTCACGCGATCCGACGACAGCGAAGCGAATACTGTTTCGTCAAAAAGCGACTGTTCTAGCGTCCACCAGTGTCGGGAATGCTTGAATAGTGGGCGGCCAACATCGCGATCTCTTCGCTGGTCAACTGACGGGCAACGCTTCGCATCTGCTCACTAATATCGTTGCGTCGAGTCCCATCCTTGAATAGCTGCATTTGCAGCTCGAGATAGGCTCGCTGCTGTCCACGGAGACCGGGAGCTCCGGGCGTGACGCCGGCCGGTCCGTGACATGATGCGCAGGGTGCTATGCCGCGGAGAGGGGCGCCGACGTCAATCAGACGGCGCGCCACCGTACTGGTCGAGCTTTGCGTGCTTAAGGTGTCGCCGGTAGGATTGGGCAGCAAGCCGTAGTGTGCGGCAAGGTCCAGCAAGTTCTGATCCGACAAGGGTGAAACATATACCCCCATTACCGCCGGGTCGCGCTTGCCGCTTTTGTAGTCATCCAACTGTTTGTAGATCGCCGCTGCGCTTTGACCAGCCAGGTTTGGTATGATTGCATCAGCGCTTATCCCCACCACGCCGTGGCAGTTGTTACAGGCCTGGGCGATCGCGGCCCCCGCACTGGCGTCGCCTTGTGCGAGCCGTCGTCGCGTCTCGGTCGTCCATGCGACCTGCGAAGCGGGCTGACCCGCTACTGGCGCCGATACCCGTGCATTGCCACTCGGCAGACCAACGGCGCGGCAAATGGCACTCCACAGGTCGAGCCCATCGGCACCTCGCTGAGCCAAGGGAAGCCAGATGAAGCCAACCACCAGCGCAAGGACAAAGAGCCCCGCGGTGACGCCAATCCAAATGGCGAACCTGGGATCGCGCGGACGTGGCTGATCAACGTCGGTCATTTTGCGATACCGGGAAAGCGGGTACGGCAGATTTGCCGAGAAACGCGAACTGCGCCAGCGGGTAGCCATAGTTGGCGAGGGTCAACGCCAACACAAGCGCCGCCCATATCCCAAAGCTGTTCAGCGATTTCGGAAGCCGGCGGGGCGGGTTGACCGCGAGCGAGAATTTAAGAGGCGAGATGGCGGCCGTCGGTCCCCGATGCGACGCTAGCAGCACGCCGATAAACAAGGCCGCCGAGAAGACGAGAACGAAACCGCCGATCGCCGATACAGTGACCCACACACCCTGCGAAGCCAACGCAGGATTGCTGAAATCGTAGTAAGCCATGCGACGAGGTTGTCCCATGACTCCGACAAGGTGCCACGGGAGGGTAACGAGTAGCATCCCGACAGACCAGGTCCACAATTGAAGCCGAACAAGCTTTGGCGCTGCAAGCGGCCGGCCCGTCAATCGAGGCCAAAGTTCGTATGCTATTGCAAAGTACATGATAACGACGGCGCCACCGTAGATCAGGTGAAAATGGCCGGTAACCCATTGCGTATTGTGGACCGTCGAATTCAGGACGTAGCTCATGTTGATGATCCCGCTCGCGCCGCCAAGTCCGAGCATGACCATTGAAAAACCCGACGCGAGCACGAACGGCCGGTCCCAGGGCAGGGCGGCGATCCAGCCGAACGGGCCTCGACCGCCGCGCAGCCGGCCGGCAATTTCAAGTGAGGCGCAGATCGTGAAAATCGTTAGCAAGGTTGGTACCACGACCATTCCGGTGAACACGGTATGAAGAAACTTGAAGCCCGCGCCGATCTGGGGATCGACAAACAAATGGTGAAGGCCGATAGGCATCGAGAAAATCAGGAGGAGCAGGAAGGCGATCCGCCCCATCTTGTCACTGTATAAGCGGCCGTCGGCGGCCTGCGGCAGCAATACGTAGAACGCGATGTAGGCGGGTATCAGCCAGAAATAGACGATGGCATGAAGCGTCCACGAAAATAGCACCCGGGCAAGCCCGGGATCGATCGTGGAGGTCCATCCGAAGGCGTTCGGCAGGATGAGGAACGCGATCTCCGCGCCCACCCCGAGCGATGTCCATCCCCAAAGTAGCGCGCCGACGGCCGTGGCAAACATCGCGAGAGGGATTGGCAGGACGGGGTGATCGATCTTCCAGCGTCGGACATGCCAGACCATAAGTCCGATCCAGACCCAGGTGCCAACCACCGCGACCAGAATGCCGAGATAATAGTAAGGGCTCCCGAGCAGAGGCGGATAGAAGGTGTAGAGGACATTTGCTTTTCCTGCGGCGACCGTTGCCAGGGCCATGGCGGCCCCCACGATCACCAGCGCAAACGAGATCCAGGCAAGCGACAAGCCGCGCATCGGCCGGCCGAGCGATACCGCGCAAACCGCATAGCCGAATCCCATCGCGATCAGCGTCGGGAAGACATAGGCGAAGGTTGTGCCGTGCGCCGTGACGGCGCGGTAATACAACTCCGGGGCTATCCATTGGTGAAGGGGACTGCGCACCAGCATTTGCCACGCACCAAGCGGAATCGCCACTGCGAAGGTGGCGAACGCGGCCCAGAAATGGGCAAGGACAAGGCGACTGCTACCCTGCACAGGACGCTCTCGGTTGGCTACCGTAGGACTTCGTGAACTCCTGTCGATCGACGACCTTGACATGTGCCCACATGCCGTCGTGACCGACACTGCAATACTCGTGACACGGCATCAAATGAGTTTTCGGTTTTTCGAATCGCGTGCGAATTTCCGCGATGAATCCCGGGACCACCATGCTGTTCACATTTGTATCCATGATGAGAAATCCGTGCACGACGTCGGGACTGGTCACCCGGAAGACGACCGGAGTCTGCGCAGGGACGACCATACAGGAGGGAACAAACGAGTATTGCTGCGCAATAACGCGCACAATCACTGAGCCGTCAGGCTGAACCGCTGTGCCGAGATTCTCCTCCACGAATTCGCCGGCAAGGTGAAGCCGGCTGGCATCGATCGTTTCGACGTTTGATGGAGGTTGGGCGGCCCAATGCACACTGGTGAAGATGATCACCGCGAACATCAAGCCAATAACGGCCGCAACGACGTAAGCCCATCGCCGTTCCGACTCCTCGATCACATCACTCGGGAGGGTGCTCATCCAACATCGCCCCGCGGCACAAAGATGAAGAAATAGAATGCAATCCAGATCGCGAGCAGCGCTGCCACCGAGAGTGCCGCAACTAGAGCGGCGCCGCGGGGTCCCTTGGCTGCTATCGCCAGGACTTCGTTCTCGTTGCCATGGAATGCCACGTTCTCGCGGCTAAAGGCGGCCGAGACGTGGCTTTCCACTCCGCTGTCTGAGGAGGTCATTGGCTCGCTATCCCGGTTTGGAGAGTTTTAATGCCGCCAGTACCTGGGCAGGCCTGAACGGTACGGATCGCACCCACGCACCGGTCGCGTCGTACACTGCATTCGCGATCGCCGAAGGGATGAGGGATGTCGTCGGCTCGCCCACACCCCAGGGAACCTCGTTCGGCCGGTCGATCAGGTCGATGACAACCTCGGGGACATTGGGGAACGTCAGGATCGGGTAGCTTCCCCAGTTGAGGCTGGTGACCGCGCTGCGGCTGAACGTGACCTTCTCGACCACGCTGCGGCTCACCGTTTGCACGACGTTGCCTTCGATCTGATTGTGCAGGCCGTCGGGATTGATGATCTGACCGCAGTCGTGCGCGACGAACACGCGATCGACTTTTACGCGCCCCGTCGTGCGGTCGACGGTCACGTCGGCGACCACCGCCACATACGTCCGTACGCTCTCATATTTCGAGTACGTCACGCCGCGACCGCGCGCGATGGCGCCGGCATCGCGCGGGCGCGACCCGCGCGGTTCCCATTTCGCGAGGGCGCGCAGGCGCTCGAGGACCTCGAGTCCCCGCGAATCCTTGAGATGGCGAACTCGGATCTCGAACGGATCGACACCGGTGGCCGCCGCGATTTCGTCGAGGAAGGTCTCGTTGCCGAACGTATTTTGTGTATTGCCCGGCGCGCGAATCCACGCCGAAGGCAACGGTGTGTCGAGCAGCCAGTGCACCGTCAGCTTGTTGTTCGGCAACGCATAGGGAATGCCGAGTCCCGAGTGGGGAGTGGCCGAACCCGGGAATGGCATCTTCGGCAGCCCGGCGAGCACGGCCGCGAGCAGCGTCACACCCGAGCGCTTGAACGGTTGCTCGGGCATGAACATGTCGGACTCCCAAGCGGTGATCTGGCCCTGGTCATCGATGCTGGCGCGATAGTCGAGCACCACGGGAGGGCCCTTCGGATCCCAACCGTGCTCGTCCTGCCGCATCCATTGCAGTCGCACCGGCTTGCCGATTTCCCTGGCGATCACGGCTGCTTCGGAAGTGCAGTCGTCGGCGCCGTTGCGGCCGTAGCAGCCCGCACCTTCCACGAAGATGCAGCGCACGCTCTCGGGCTTCAAGCTCAGCATCGTCGCGAGCTGCACTTGCAGCAGATGGCTTGCCTGCGAGGGCGTCCATACGGTCAGCCGGCCGTCCTTGAAATCGGCGACTGCGCAGGATGGGCCGATCGATCCGTGGGTCTGCATCGCGAAGTCGTACGTCGCCTGCAGCGTTCGTTTGCCTTGCTTGAAACCGGCGGCCGTGTCGCCAGCCGTTTGCAGCACCTCGTTGCGGTCGACCTTCGAGCTGCGCACGTACTCGTAAAGCTGCGACTCCACGGGTAGTCCTGCCCAGTCCGACCAACTGGCAACGATCGCTTTCGAGGCGGTGATCGCGGCCCATTCGTTGGTTGCCACCACTGCCAGGAGATTACCTTTGCGCACCGCGCGGACGTAGCCCTTGATCTTGCGACACGCGGTGTCGTCGAAGCTTTGGAGCGTCGAGCGAACGCCGGCTGGATGAACTACGCGCGCATGCAGCATGCCGGGCAGTTTGTGGTCCTGCACGAAGTTGAACGTCCCGAAGATTTTGGCGGGAATGTCGCGTCGCGGCACGGAGGTGCCAACGATGGTGTAGTCCTTCGGGTCCTTCAGCGTTGCGGCAGGATCGATTTTCATCGCGAGCTGTTGCTCGCCGACCAGTTGCACATACGAAATCTTGTCACCGCCGGCCCTTGATGTGACCACGCCATCCTGGACCGTCAAAGTGTCCTTCGCCACCTTGAGCTTGTCCGCAGCCCGCTGCAGGAGCGCCTCGCGCGCTGTGGCCGCGGCCCGCCTGATCTGCATGCCACCGTCCTGTATTGACAGGCTGGCATAGGTCGGTCCCTGGTTGGGTGTCAGCTGGGTATCGCCCTGGATCATTGCTACACGATCGAGTGCCACGGACAGCTCTTCCGCGGCGATCTGAGCGATCGCCGTAGTAGCGCCGGTTCCAAGCTCGACCTTTCCCGAATAGATCGTGACCTTGCCGGTTGCGTCGATCGCGATGAAACCGGCGACTTCGTCGATGGCGACGGTCTTGTCGGCCGGCCGCGCGGTTTGAGCGTGGATCGGCCGTGAGGTGAGGGCAAACGTCACCACTAGCGCGCCACCCTGCGCCAGAAGGGCGCGGCGAGAAAGCAGCGTATGGGTGGTCAGCGCTGTCACGCCATCTTCTCCGCGGCACGCATCACGGCGCGCAGGATGCGGACGTGGGTTCCGCATTTGCATAGGTTTCCCGCAAGCGCCTGCCGGACCTGGTCCTCGGTCGGGCGCTTGGTTGTCGCGAGGAAAGCGGCGGCCTGCATGATCATGCCGTTGATGCAGTAGCCGCACTGAGCGGCCTGTTCGTCGATGAATGCTTGCTGCACTGGATGCGGCTTCTCGGCCGTACCGAGACCCTCCAGGGTCACGATTTCGGCGTCGGCCACCGCCGAGACGGGCATCACGCAGCTTCGCAGCGCCTCGCCGTAATAGTGCACCGTGCAGGCGCCGCATTGAGCCAACCCGCATCCGAAGTGCATGCCGCGCAAGCCGAGCTGGTCGCGCAGTGCGTACAGCAACGGCATGCTGGGATCGTCAGCCTTCAGGACGACGGCCTTGCCGTTGACGGTCAGCTTGATCGTTGTGGTCATCGTGCACTCGATTGAAAATGAGGCACCCGTGATGCGCGCTGGTTCAACTATCGCGCATCTTCGGCCTTACTGGTCATGCGCAGATTGGTTGAATACTTCCGCGACCGCTATGCAATTTCGGCCCATTTCTGATGGGTATTGCCACTTCCATTCAGCTGCGGATAGGTCTTGGTGGAGGGTTGGGGGCGTGAGGCTGCGGAGCCCCGGGTCTGCCCGCGGAGGCGAGGGCAGGCTTCTACTGCTCACGTGCGAGTTTCCGGCGATGACCTGGAAACAGTTTTCCTGTATAACTGGCAATGATCCGACGAGTTGAACGAGGCTGAAGTAGTCCGACAGCTATCTAGGGGACTGCGCTTCTATGCGATCATTCTGGCCGAAGCGAGATCATCGAAGTCGCATTTCCATGCGGCTTCTTGCTGCCGGCTTGATTGCAATCTGGGTCGGATCGGTCGGCGGTGTCACGCCTTCTCAGGCTCAATCTCAGTTTCAGCAACTCCTGCCGGATTCACAAAAGGAGGTCGCAGATCAGGATCGTTTTTTCTGGACCGTAAGGAAAATTCCGCCCCAGCCTTATATGAACGAGGTCTATTGGCCGCGATCTTCTGCCGAGACACCGGCGTTCTTTCGCGATTCCCTCGTACAATTCGTGGCCCGAACGTATGATTTGACGCGCGGCAATCTTGATGGATCGAAGTCGCAAGCCTGGGCAGGGGGTGGCTGGTTGGCATTTCGGTCGGGGCTTATCGGTGACGTGTTCGGGGTTCACGCGGCCGTCTATACCTCGCAACCGATTTTCGCTCCTTCGGATCAGGGCGGCACGCTGCTGTTGGCCCCACCGCAAAATTCGATCGGCGTGCTTGGGCAGGTCTACGGCCGGCTGCAATTCGGGGACCAGGAATTCCGCGGCGGGCGTCAATTGGTGGACACGCCTCTTATCAATGCACAAGACAACCGAATGGTACCAAACACGTTTGAAGCAGCCAGCATCGTCTCGCTTCCGGACAACGAGCGAAAATACGACTATGCGGTAGGTTACCTCTGGAACGTAAAACAGCGGGACTCGAACGACTTCATTCCTATGTCCGCGGCATTGGCAAGCGATGCAGTCAACCGCGGCGCGCCTTTCGGAATGGTCAGATACCGGCCGACTGCTGAGCTCTCGCTCGTCGCGATGGACTACAACATCCAGGACTTTATCAACGCGGGCTTCGCCCAGATAGAGTACGACTTCAAGCAGCCAGCCTGGAAACCCAATTGGATGGTCGGCGCAAACGTTATCGATCAGCGAAGCGTTGGAGCCAATCTGCTCACGGGCAGTCCTTTCCAGACCTATCAAGCGTCTGCGAAGGCGCAGATGCTTTATGCGGGATGGACTTTATTCTTGGCCGGTTCGATGACCGGCCCGGGATCCAGCCTATATACCCCGTTCGGTGGAAATCCCAATTACACGGGCATGCAGCAGCTGTTGTTCGACAACGCAAATGAAAAGGCCTTCGGCGGCAGCATAGCGTATGACTTCGGATCGATTGGCCTTTCCGGCCTCAGCGCCGGAGTGTGGTACACGCGGGGCTGGGGTGCCATCAACAGCAGCACCAATGCGGCGATTCCCGATCAGCGCGAGCTGGACCTCTGGATACAATATCGTCCGACGGAAGGCCCGCTGAAGGGCTTTCGCCTAAAGACGACATACGGAACTGTCTGGCAACAAGGCAATGCCCGCAATTCTCAACCGGAACTCCAGGTCGTGGTCGACTACACCGTGCTAATTCGCCCGCCCCCACAATAAAATAGGTCTGCATGGGCCAGGGGGATGGGGCCGTATCCCGCGCTGGCAAGGTAAACCGGCAGCCGCGTTGGCCAAGGCTCTACAGGATTTCAAATCTGGCAGGGTCAATTCCGTGATGCACGGGCTGACGGCTTCGCCCAGCGACCAGGATTGAGAACCTGGCGGCCTACTATGCGTCGCTCAAGTGACGCTGGTTGATCGCAAAGGATCCGCGGCTCAATTGGGTGATACGTCCAAGGTGCCGAAATTGCATAGTCACTTTGCAGCATTTGCCTCAGTATTTGAACTTCTGAGTCCCTGATCTCTTGGTCGGTCAAATCTCTGCCGGATCAGTGGAATTTTTGCGCGTCAATCAAGAACGCGGAGCGCTGCGATGAAAATGGCAATGCGAAAACTGAGTATCGCGTCATTTCTCGCGATATCTGCCGTCGCTCCGGCAGGCGCCCAGCAGGCTCCAGCTGAGCCCGCTATCTTTCTCAATCAAGCATGGTCGCAAGAAGATTGGGAATGGTATTCCAATTTCTCGCAGGGCTCCACGGTCCTCCCCTATGACATCTTCATGAATTTGGAAGTTGCCGGCGGCCAGGAGCTGTTCCGGTCTGACGCTAACAGCGAGCGCTACGGCCTCATTACCCAGAAGGCAAATCCGAAGTTCAACCCGGAAGGTTTTCCGGCTGGTCTCAGTAAAACTGCGTTGGGCGCTACCCGATGGCCAGGCGGCGAGAGCGGTGATCATGTTGGCCTGACATGTGCGGCCTGTCATGAGGGGCAGCTCAATTACAAGGGCAAGCGCATTCGCATTCAGGGCGGCGTCGGCAACACTTTCGACATCCAGGCCTATCTGGGCGCGCTCGACGAGGCGATGCAGGCGACGCTGTCTGACGCGGCGAAATTCGATCGGCTTGCGATGCGGATCGGGGCGTCGACGCCCGATGCCAAAAAATCGCTACGCCTCCGTTTTGAAGGTCAAGCCGAGAAAGTAAATGCTTACCGCACCAGGACTTTGGTCACACCCTTCCCCTGGGGCCCAGCCCGGATGGACGCCATCGGACTGATCGTGAATCGCTTGCTGACCGTGCAGCCCGATTTGCCCGAGAATTGGTCGACGCCTCTCGCTCCTACCAAACCTCCCTTCCTGTGGAACGCTCCGCAGGGGTTGTGGACGCAATGGCGTGGCGTGAAACAGGATCCGATTTCCCGGAATCTGACCGAGACCATGGGCGTCTACATGGACATCAATTTGCGGGCGAAATCGCCGGCCCAGGGATTATTCCATTCGAATGCAAACATCGCCGACCTCCAGCGGGTCGAGAATCAACTGGGGCGTTTGGCCCCTCCGCAATGGCCGGAAGAGTTGTTCGGCAAGATCGACCGGGAAAAAGCCAAGGCGGGAAAAGCGCTGTTCATTACCCATTGTGCAAGCTGCCACAATGCATGGCCTTACACCTGGTCCGAGCCCAATAAATACGGCAAACGGTTCGTTCTGGTTGGGTTGACGCCGCAATCCTACGTGGGCACGGATCCCGGGCAATTCCGCGATCTGCGGCCGTTCGCGCTCACGGGTCAATTGAAAGAGCATCTGCCGGGGGAACTGCGCGGCAAGGACCTCGTACCGACGGGCGCCCTCTATGTCGGCGTTTCAGATACGATACTTGAAACCGCGATTTCGGGACTGAAGATGAGCGATGAGGAGAAGCTGAATCTCCATGGCTATCGGGAGTACCCGCTGCCAAAACCCGCGGAGGGGGTCTACAAGGCCGCGCCGCGCGACGGCGTCTGGGCTACGCCGCCCTTCCTGCACAACGGCTCGGTTCCCAACCTTTATGAAATGCTCGTGCCCGCCAAAGAGCGCACCAAGAAATTCTACATCGGAAGAGAATTCGATCCTGTGAAGGTTGGACTCGACACCAGCGGCGCCTCCGGAAAGTACCTGCTGGATACCGAGTTGCTTGGAAACTCGAACGCTGGTCACTCCTTTGAGGACAGCCCACGCGGCCATGGCGTGATCGGACCATTGCTGGCGGACAACGAACGCTGGGCGCTTGTCGAGTATCTGAAATCCATTCCCGAGGAAGCCGGGCGAGTTACGCCGTTCGGAGGCCCGCCCGCAAGGCAGCTCCCGCAAAAATAGCCGACACGGGCTATTGAGGCTGGCTGTCCAGACTGTTGATACACTGTCGAACCGTCAATGAATGGAGACAGCGCTAATGCACAGGCTATTAGTCCTCTACAATGAGCCGAAGGACCCGGCACATTTCAGGAAGCATTATGTTGAGACGCACGTGCCGCTGGCGCGTAAGCTTTCGGGCGCCAAGGCAATCAGCTATTCGTTCGACGTGAAGCCCCTGGATGCGGGAAAGCCACCATACTTCTGCGTCTTCGAAGCTGATTTCGAGAATGAGGCGTCTCTGATGAGCGCATTGGGGTCTAAGGAAGGTCAGGCCGTTGCCGGCGACGTGTCAAATTTCGCTTCCGGCGGCGTTACCATGGTGCATTTCGCGGTCGGTGACGCACTGGATTGGCATCGATTAGAATCAACTTGAAGAGGTGACAGAGATGGCCCCCAGGTTCATTGCAATAATTATCATTGCATCGTTCGGGGTTGCCGGCGTCGCCCAAGCCGCGGGGAACGTGGCGGCAGGAAAAACCAAAGCCTTCGAATGCGGAGGATGCCACGGCGATGTGGGGCAGGGGATGGGCGCCTATCCCGCGCTGGCAGGCAAGCCGGCAGCCGCCTTGGTCAAGGCGCTGCAGGATTTCAAAACTGGCACCAAGCCATCCCTGATGCACGGGCTCGCGGCTTCGCTTAGCCCCCAGGATATCCAGGACCTGGCGGCCTATTACGCGTCGCTCAAGTGACGTTCGGTCTGTGCCACGTCAGTCCGGGTACGAGGGCTGGCCTGAAGGGTCGAGATACGGACACGAGCCTCTGGGTGCCGAAATTGCATAGCCTCTCTACAAGGGTTGCATCAGTATCAAAGGGCTTCTGGGTCCGTGATCCCCTGCCGCGCAAATTCCTGCCGGGCCGGGGATATCGCGTCAATGCTGAATGCGGAGCGCTGCAATGAAAAAGGCAATACGAAAATTGGGCATTGCGTCGTTGCTGGCGCTGTCTGCTGTCGTCCCCGCAACCGCGCAACAGGCGCCGACGGCGGACTCGGTCATCCTGCTCGACCAGGCATGGTCCAAAGAGGACCGGGAATGGTATTACAGTTTCTCGCAAGGTTCGGCGATGGTCTCATATGACCTTTTTCTGAACATGGAAACCGCAGACAGCCGAGAGCTTTTTCGCAATGGCCTGACCGGCCCGGCCTACGGCTTCGTCCCCGGTGCGGTTAGCCCATTTAATCCGGATGGTTTGCCGATCGGTGTCACCAAAACCAATGTTGCGACGGCAATCAAAGGCTGGCCGGCCGGCGACTATGCCGGCGTCAATTGCGCGGCCTGCCACGAAGGGCACCTTAAGTACAAGGGCAAGCTCATTCGGATCGAAGGCGGCATCTCGAACACCATAAATTTCCAGGGCATGATCATAGCCATCGACAAGGTGCTGCTCGCGCATCTGGCCGACGCTGCAAAATTCGATCGACTGGCGGCGCGGATCGGAGCATCGACCCCGGACGCGAAGGACAAGCTGCGCAAGCGAATTGAGAGTGAGCGCGTTCGGATAAACGAATATGCCACTCGGACTTCGATCACTGAGCATCCGTGGGGCCCCGGGCGGGTGGACGCCTTCTCAATGATAGCCGATCGCATGACGGCTGTGCTGCCGGGTATACCCGAGAACTGGGTGATGGGAATTGCCCCGGTCAAACCTCCGTTCCTGTGGAATGCGCCCCAGGGATTGTGGACGCAGTGGGCGGCATTGATTCAGAATCCAATTAACCGCAACTATGGCGAGACGGGGGGCGTCTTCCTGCCCATCGATCTCAGCTCCAAATCTCCCGCCGAGGGACTCTTTCAGTCTAACGGAGCCATACTTGAGCTTCAACGGGTCGAGAGCCAATTGTCACGCCTGGCGCCGCCCAGTTGGCCGGAGGATGTGCTCGGCAAAATCGACCGTGACAAAGCGAAGGCGGGCAAGGCATTGTTTGTCGAGCATTGCGCAAGTTGCCACAATGTCTGGCCTTATCGCTGGACCGAACCCAACAAATACGGGAAACGATTTGTCCTCGTAGGACTAGTACCCCAGACATACGTAGGCACCGACAAGGCGCAGATGGAGGCGCTCAGGCCATTGGCGATTACCGGCGAACTGAGCAAATTCCTACCCGGTGAGTTCCGCGATAAACCGCTTTTGCCGCAACTCCTGTTCAACGCACTCGCTCTTGACGTGGCGAGGGAAGTGGCGATTCGGAAACTCAATCTTACCGACGCCCAGCTGGTGGAGTTGAATGGCTATCGGGAATTTCCTGGACCGCGCCCGCCGGAACACGTCTATAAGGCGGCTCCGCGTGACGGAGTCTGGGCCACGCCGCCGTTCCTGCACAACGGGTCGGTCCCCAATCTCTATGAGATGCTGATACCGGCGGCAGAACGCACGAAGAAGTTCTACCTCGGCGGCGACTTCGATCCGGTCAAGGTGGGATTTGACGCGACCGCGACGTCGGGGACCTTCCTCATGGACACAACGCTATTGGGCAATTCGAACGCTGGTCACTCCTTCCAGGATGGCCCACGCGGCAACGGCGTTGTGGGTCCCTTGCTTCGGGACGAACAGCGTTGGGCGCTGGTAGAGTATCTGAAATCCATTCCGGAGACACCCGGGCGCGTCACGCCGTTCGGAGGTCCGCCGGAAGGTCAGTTGCCCCAGAAATAGCCGACACTTATTGAGAGCCGGCTATCGATGCGCAGTAGAACCGCACAAATGGAGTACAGCTATGTCCGATCATATCGACGGGCCGAGACAGATCGGTGACCCCTCGGCTGACCTGACGGATCTGTTCGCATTCACGAGCCCGGAAAATCCCTCGCGTACAGTGCTGGCAGCAAACGTATTTCCGACGTGCGGGGTCGATGCCATCTTCTCGAACGCGATCAATCATTCGATCGCCGTTCGTCGGGCGAAAGTAGCTGGCGTCGGCGACGCCACCAAATTCGAGACAGCCGACCCGGAAATACGCTTCAGTTGCCGGTTCGACGGCCTTGAGCGCGGCGCCGCCGACCGCAAGCCTGTCCAGCGCGGCACCTGCACGATGCCGGACGGTCAGACGCTTCGTTTTCTTGTCGGTGACGAAAAAGGGGCATCCACGCCCGACGGAATCTTCCGCGTGTACGCGGGGATGCGTTCGGATCCGTTCATCCTCGCCTGGCTCAATGAAGGAGGGGTCATGCGGAAATTTCAAAATCTGCTCTTCAACGACAATGTGCTTAGCATCGTCGTCGAATTCGATACGGCGCGGGTGCTCAATCCCGACAGGGGTTCACTGTTCGGAGTGATCGCCGAAACGTTGCCAATTCCTCGTGCCGGGGCCTTCGTCGGACATCCACCAACACGGATGGATTGGGTTGGCCGTCCCGAACAGACCAATGTTCGACTTAACAATTCCGGATTGAAGGGCGTCGACGATATCCGCGACCTCTGGAATCAGCAGGCGCCGTTTTCAATAGATGAAAAGCTTCGACCGGTCTTTCTTCAGCGTCTGAAGGATAGTTTGGCCAACTACGATATGCGGGACAGCAAACAGGATTGGACGCCGTCCGCGCTGGCCGCAAACGCAAACATGTTTGTCGACGATTTTCTGCTGTTCGACGTCGCAAAACCGATTACTGACACCAGCCATCTGGAAATTGAAAAGAGCACCCTTAACGGAAAAGCCTATCAGACCGGCGGCGGCCGTACGGTTGATGCCGATGTCATCGATGTACTGTTCACGTGGATCGTGAATCGGGATCGCGAATTCCTGGAAGGTGGGACAACGAAAGCAACAAAGCCGGGAACCAGGAACTTCCCATACTTTGCCACGCCGAATATGGACCTGCAGACCGTGGCGGAGACGGTCGATGTGACCGCTACGCCCGACAAGGTATGGGAGCTAATAGGCCAATTTGGCGCCGCCTATTGGCATCCTCTGATTGCGGAGATTCGCTTGACCGGAACCGGCCCGGGTCAGTTGCGGACGATTGAAACGATCGACGGCAAGCAGATCATCGAACGTCTTGAGGCCGTCGATAATTTAGGCCGGTTCTATCGCTATGCCAATGTCGCGGGTTTGCCGGTGGCAAACTACACGGGAATGCTGTCGGTCAAGCCCAATGGTGCCGGCAGTTCGGTGGAATGGCGCGCGCAATTCCTTCCGAACGGCCCGGGCACGCTTATCGCCAAGACGATTGTCTCAACGCTGTTTAAGACTGGGCTCGACAGCCTCAAGTCGCGTTTCTGAGGTGACCATGACCGAAGCCGCACTTCTCGATAGCGAATGTTTTCAGACGACCGATGGCGAGATCGCCATTGTTAACCTGAACAGCGCGCGCCTGCGGTCCTGGGGCCGGTTCTATCAGGATCCGCAACGCCCCGGCGCTGCGGAAACCGTGCTTGAGCACGAGCAACTGACCGCGCAATTTGCGGGCGATCTGTCCGCGATCGGTCGTATGGAAGCATTTGGCGAACAACTCGGCCGACTGGACGCGGCCTCGGCGCGTACGATGGTGATCAAGGCGCAAATCGCCTCGGCGCTGCATCGCTTTTCAGACGCCAGGCACTATCTCGCACAAGCAAGTCTTGGCGGAGCGCCACCGGAAGACATAAAGCGCGTTTTGTTGAACGTCGATCAGGCGTGCGGCTCGCATCTGGAGGAGGTGCTGGATGAGCGTCGCAGGATCGTTGCAAAATCCGGTCGGTTTGAAGATCGTGTCGCGCTCGGCGCCCTGTTGGCAGATGTGGGCGAATTCAACGACGCCGACGAAACCTATCGACGAGCCTTGCGGGAATATCGGGATGTTTCGCCTTTCCCGGTGGCCTGGGTATGTTTTCAGTTAGGCATGCTTTGGGGCGAACTCGTTCCGGAACCAGAATTGGCGCGCGCCGAGCATTGGTATCGCAAGGCAATTGTCAGTTTGCCTTGTTATGTAAGAGCGCGCGTGCACCTGGCGGAAATCTGTTCGGCCACCGGTCGGGCAAGCGAAGCAGCGGCGACGCTCAGGCCGGCGCTCGCCAGCGGCGATCCGGAGGTCTTGTGGAGGCTGGCAGACGTGCTTCATTCCGAGGGTAGCGTTGGCGAGGCAGCTTCACATCTGGAAGCCGCGCGTGCCAGATTCGAGGCACTCCTGGACAAGCACTTGCTGGCATTCGCCGATCATGGCGCGGAGTTCTACATCGGCAGTGGAGGCGACCCGTCACGGGCGCTGGAGCTCGCGCAGATAAATCTCAGGAATCGCCCGACGCTGCGTGCTTTCGAGCAGACCTATACGATCGCCCTCGAAGCAGGCGAGGCCGATGCGGCCAACGAAATTTCCGCGAAGGCAGTCAAGCGCTGGGGAAATACGTCCGCGTACCAATTGTCGTCATTTGTGCAAGGCCCACTGGAAGCTGCTGAAGGATCCGCCGCATGATCGTCGATCGTCGGGTTTTCGTCGCCGGCGCAGCCGTTGCTGCGGTTGCGCCCGCTTTTCGGATGTTGCCGGCAAAGGCTGCCGTGCCGGAAACGGCCGCGATCCAGCAACCTGCCTTCATGATCAGCGGCTGGAGCGCAGAAGATGGCAGCGTCGATAACCAGGTCTGGCTGAGGGTCGGTCTCGGGTGGAGAACTGCCTGGCGGTAGGCTGGCCAGCCGGAGTCACCGAGCCTGAGGCGCCGCTGCCGGGTTGGGGCGCATTCTACTTTGCATGGGGTTGTTTTCGTGATTTTTGCAGGCGCCGTGAAACCGCTCGTGAAATTTGTCGCCCTGGCCTTTATTACCATGGCGCTGAACGGCGGCGCCCACGCGCAAACGGCTGCCCCCGCGACCACGATTCCCGCTGGCACCACGCAGGGGCCCTGGACGAGCGCGAAGCCTGGCAATTCTGGAAGCTATTGCAGTCCGGGCGAGTATGCGGTTGGTATCGAGATCGAGGTTGCACCGTCTGGAACAGGTCCCTGTGCTGAATGCATTTCCAGACTTCGCGTTATTTGCCGGCGTTACGGGATCTGAGCCATCCGGCCGGTTTGTGGAAGGCGGTCACTCAGTGACATTTCAACCCGCCTAATAATAATTGCGGAAATACTCGGCGGCATAAGGCGGGTTGCCCAGCATATCGACGGGGTCGCCCTCCAACAGTGCGCTGACCTGCGTCTTGTAATCTGCAGAGACATCATCGGGCTGCGGTATTGGCTGGGTGAGAATGGCACGATAGCTTTGATAAGCGTCCTTGGTGCCGATGAAGATGCACACACAATGCTGCGGCTCGGCATAGAGATACCGGACGTTACCCCCGCCGAGGTTATGAATCACGAAGCGATGCGGTGGCAGCGCGTGCAGCGCTTTTCTGCCGGCGGCATCGTTGGCAAAATGCACTTTGAAGCCCGCGGAGGACAGATAGAAACTGTTCTTGTCGAGGAATGGTTTGCTCGGCGGTTCTACAGCCAACAGCGAAGGGCATGGCATCAGCAAGATAGCGGATAAAACGGCCAAGGAGCTACGGCTCGACAAAACCGCTCGGTTTGCTGGCATGATTTTGACACTCCGATCTCGAGTAATCGAACTTAGAAAAGGAATCGTGAGTAGCCTATGCATAATCGGCATCAGGTGCGGGACCCACGTTACAGTCCAGCGCACGGCAGCTGAGCGGGATTGGCGGGAGTTCTCGAACTGAATGAGGCGTTCGTTTCCCACCTTGTCTGTGCCGAAAGTGCATAGCGCGGATTGGCGGTTCTGTCACAGTTCGACCGGACCTCGCTCGCCTGAAAGATTGCCCAGGGGTGACAAGATGCTGAAAGCACTGGCCACTGCGATAGCAGTTCTCGCTGCAGCAAGTTCGCACGTTCGGGCGCAAACAGACCTCACGGCATACGCGGATGCTAACGGTTACATTGACGTGCAGGCACTAACGTGTGCTGCCCTTGCAGGAACCTGGCAAGGCGATGCCGACAGGCTGACCACCTGGTACAGTGGCTGGTACAACGGCCTCGCAAAGAAGCACTACTTCAACATAGCCCGTACGAAAGAGCTGGAACATGAGGTGATTGTCTATTGCAAAGCAAATCCGCAGATTCGGATCATCGAAGCGATCGACGTGATGCTCAAGCAAGAGAAACACAAGGCCTCGTTCAAGTGAAGGTACGATGTGTGATTTTCGCGGTCGCCCCGGTCTGAATGAGACTTCGGGGAGGAATGACCTCGCCAGCAGATCGCAAACTTCCTGTCATTCCTTTGTTCGGTAGAAACAGGCGCCATTCTTTCGTCCCGGCCAAGATTTGCACGGCCGTCGCGCGGAGTGGGCGGTCAAGGGCTGCCGTCAGGCCGGCGCGCCAGCGCTTCACCCTTGACGGCCGCAAGCACGATGGCAGGCTGGCGATCTTTCGAGACGATGCTTTGCATTCTGACAGCCTTGGCAGCCTCGTTGCCGTTGAACGGTGCAGCTATGCCGGACGGGCATCGGCGGCCACACATCGAGCGAACGGCATATCCATCCATCCGCTAGCCGCCTTTGTCACCGAAGCATCCAGACGTTTCGATGTTCCAGAACATTGGATACGTGTGGTGATGCACGTCGAAAGCGGCGCAAAACAGCGGGCACGGTATTCCAAGGGCGCACGGCCCCGATGCAGCTCATGCCAAGGACCTGGGCGGAATTGCGCGCTCGATATCGTCTCGGCGCCGATCCCTTCGATCTCCATGACAACGTTTGGGCGGGGGCTGGATACATCCGCGAACTCAATGATCGTTACGGCATGGCCGGGTTCCTGGTCGCGTACAATGCAGAACCTGGGCGTTACGAACGTCACTTGGCAACAGATCGGCCGTTTCCGGAAGAGACGCAAGCGATGTCGCGATGCTCGAACCGATGATCGAAAGCAAGCGGGTCAACGTGCGGATTGATGCCGTCGCGAAAACATTTGCCTGGACGAACTCTTCGTTGCTTACGACGCGCGCCGCAGGCTTCTCACCTAATGGCAGATTACCGGTTGACATGCGTAAGTGCCGTTCGTCACGGGCTCACGAACGCATGGATCCCGCCTGGAGAATGCAAGTCGCGACCGGGCTGATAGCGAACGCTGCTCGCAATCGAAGCAGCGAGATAAGGAGCGCTGCTTGTTTAGAGAAATTGCAAAAAAGCGTAGGAGGGAGTTGACTTTGCACGCCCGATTAGGAAGGCAAGATAAAGCGAACTTCGTTCGCGGCGCGCTTCGCTTGCAAGTGCTTGTCTGCACATTGGTTTTGCACGGCTCGGTTTGAGCCGGCGAGGTGGGGCGGGGGCGTTTCTGATACTTTCTTCTTTGCTTTCAAGGGTCCGAAGGCCATCGCTCGCGATGTGTGGGGAATGAGAGGCCGCACCGCCTACGCTGATGCAAGTATTTCCGCGCTTTTCCGCGACGAGCGTATTTGTCTCTTGCCGAACGCGTTTCGACTTCCAATCGTCGCCTCATGGCACGCGACGAAGACGACTTTCGCATCCGTCCTGGCAAGGTCCGTGGTCGCAGTGAAGCACGGACGAGTGCGCGCCGGATCGGCGGGATGCGCCGACGCCCGGCCGGCTTCCTCGGCGAGGTCCATCAGGCCATCCGCCGGGCGGGCGGCAACCCCGATCGGCTGGGCGGGACCGGAAAGGCGAGCGGCCGGTTCAATGCGCGGGGCCGGGGCGCCGCGACAGCGGAGGAGCTGAAGGATCGGAGCGCGTGGAAACGGGACGGGAGCGGACTGAGTACACGGTCGCGACGCGTGGCGGTGAAGGCCCGCGTCGTGAAGCTCAATCCGCAGCGCGGAGCCGCGCGTGGACGGCAGTTCGTCAGCGCCAAGGCGGTGGACGCGCATCTGCGTTACCTCGAACGGGACGGTGTGACGAAGGACGGCGAGAAGGGCCAGGTCTATTCGGCCGAGCACGACGCGGAGGATGGCCGTGCCTTTCTCGACCGCGGCCGTGATGACCGTCATCAGTTTCGTTTCATCGTCTCGGCCGAGGAGGGCACGGAGTTGGCCGACCCGCGCCAGACTACCCGCGATTTGATGAAGCAGATGGAAGTCGACCTCGGGACAAAACTCGACTGGATCGCGGTCGACCATCACAACACGGGCCATCCGCACACCCACATCCTCGTTCGGGGCATCACCGACGACGGCAAGACCCTCAACATCGCCGGGGACTATATCGCCTACGGGATCCGCGAACGGGCTAGCGAGGTTGTCACCCGGGAACTGGGCCGGCAGACCGAGCTTGAGGTGACAAAGCAGCTCGAGCGGGAGGTGGACGCCGATCGCTTTACCCGGCTCGACCGCATGCTGATTGCCGAGCAGCAGGGGAAGGAGTTTGCGGACCTGCGCCCCGACCAGGATATGCGCGACACGTTCCGCCAGAACCGGGCGCTGCTGATCGAGCGGGCGCGCAAGCTGGAGCGCATGGGGCTGGCGACCGAGGTCGAGACCGGGCGATGGATTCTCTCGCCCAAGGCTGAGCCCGCGCTGCGGGAGCTTGGCGAGCGCGGTGATATCATCAAGACCATGCACCGGGCGCTGGACCGCGAAGGTCTCGCGGAGGACCGCCATCCTGGCAACTACGTCCTCCACCGCGCGCATGTAACCGAGCGCATCGTCGGCCGGGTGCTTGACAAGGGGCTTGGCGGCGACGAGATGGGCGAGCGGGTGCGGCTGGTGATCGACGGGGTCGACGGGCGCGTGCATCATATCGAGATGGATGCCGCCCGCGCCGAGGAGGTCGGCCGAGGCATGATTGTCGCGGCCGGCTCCGTCCCTCCCGGGCCGCGCGCTGCGGACCGCAACATCGGAGATGTTGCAGGTGAGGGTGGCATCTATCGTCCGTCCGAGCATCTGGAGCGGGCGCGAACTGCCATCGACCGCATCGGCGGCGATCCCGAGGCCTTCGTCCGCTCCCATGTCCGCCGGCTGGAGGCGTTGCGCCGGGCCGGCCATGCCGAACGGATCGACGCCGATCGCTGGCGCGTCCCGGCCGACGTTGTCGAGCGCGGCCAAGCCTACGATCTGGCGCGGGACCGCGCCAACATCCGCATCAGCGTCCTGTCTCCTACCGGCCTTGACCAGCAGATCGGCCATGATGGCGCAACCTGGCTCGACCGGGAGTTGGCCTCGCACAGCCGTGCCACACTTGCCAATACCGGGTTTGGGCGGGAGGTCACTGAGGCAATGGAACGGCGCAGGCAGAGCCTCGTGAACATGGGCCACGCCGTCCGGCTGGAGGACGGCCGTATTCGTGTCTCCAAGGATTTCATTTCCAACTTGGAGCGCGCGGAGGTGACTCGTGTCGGCAGGGCCATGGCTGCCGAACGCGGGCTAACGTTCACCCCGGCCAGGACCGGCGCATATGTCAGTGGCACACTTGTTGGCTCCGCCCAACTCGCGAGCGGTCGCTTCGCCATGATCGATGACGGCATCGGTTTCCAGCTGGTGCCGTGGCAACCGGTGCTAGACAAGCGCATCGGCCAGCATATCTCCGGCACAGTGCGCGATGCTGGTGGCATCGAATGGAATTTCGGTAGGAAACGGGGGCTGGGGATATGAGTGTCACCAATGTCGTTGCCAGCTTGCAGACATAGGGCCAGACCGGCGCCATCCCCTCAAGGCTCGCGCTATACGCGCGCCCGGCTCCGCCGGCTCACGGCCTTGACCGGATGTCGCCGGCCCGGCAACGGCTCGCCATGCTGGTAAGGTCAGGGGTCACGCGCTTCGCGGCGTATCACTGCCAACTCCAGAGAAGAAGTAATCCGCCGCCTGCAAGCATTTCTACGCCGCAAGTCGATGATGCGAATTTCTGACTTTCGCTGTGGGTCTCCGCGCTGTTTCCATCCGATGGATCCTGACGAGAGAGCGTCGGCATGGCAGCAGAAGAAGAGAAACGGCAGGGACCTCGTCCCGCCAACGACAACGGATCGCCTAACGGCGTGTCTCTCGATCCTCGAATCTTGCGGATTCCATGCTCAATTCCGAAAGAAGATTGCAAAGTCAGAGACATCTTTCCGGCGTTCGTTCATGGCGCGGAATCGCTGCGTGACAATACCCTAATTGTCGCGAAATCGGAATCCGCTTACGAGCGAAGGGGAGAGCGCCATCCCATGCCCGCACGGATGCAAGCCACCGCAGAGGACAAGCAAACCGCCGAGGATCGGTCCACTCGCGACTACCTCGAAACGACCCGTGCGTTTTGGCAACCCTATGCTGAGCGCGAGCTAACCCGTGAAGATGCCCGCGAAATGGCCCGCAACCTCATTGGCTTTTTCACCGTGCTGCGCGAGTGGACACGCAGAGAGCGCGAGCGTGCAACACGCGGAGTCGTGGAGACAGGTTCGACACCCGCGCCCCGCAAGCGTCGAAGACCGCGCAGCCGCGCCACAGCAAACGATAAAATGCAGTCTTGATGCCGAATTGACTTGCTCTCTCGCACGCGTGCTGATTCGATGCGCCATCGCTGCGCGAGGTCGCCATGAGCAAAATCAACACCGCAAATAACGGCGCTCCAAAGTCAAACAAGGTGCTGGCTTATGCGCGCGTCTCCTCCAAGGAGCAGGATATGGAGGGATTTTCCATCGCCGCGCAACAGAAGCTCCTGCAAGCCTATGCCAGCGGGAACGGCCTCATCATTGAGAAAGAATTTATCGACGTGGAGACGGCGAAGGCAAGCGGCCGCTTGAATTTCAACGAGATGGTGAATTACCTCAAGAAGCATCCCGGCATCCGTACTTTGCTGGTTGAGAAGACCGACCGTCTTTATCGCAACCTCAAGGATTGGGTGCTCCTCGACGAGCTTAACATCGAAATCCACCTCGTGAAGGAAGGTGTTGTTCTCTCGCAAGAGTCAAAATCATCCGAAAAATTTTTCCACGGCATCAAGGTGCTGATGGCAAAGAACTACATCGACAATCTTTCGGAAGAAGCTCGCAAGGGCCAGCAGGAGAAAGCCGAGCAGGGCATCTGGCCAACCAAGGCCCCGCTCGGCTATCTCAACGTACAGGGCGCGGACGGCAAGCGCATTATCGCGCCCGATCCCGCCGTCGCATCCATCATCGCCAAGATATTCGAATGGTACGCGCCGGGCGTCCTCTCGCTTGAGGAAATTGCTGACAAGGCGCAAGCGGCCGGACTTTTGTATCGGCGGACGGGTGCCACCGTTCCTGTGAGCGCTGTGCATACCATTCTGCACAACCGCATCTATACTGGTGAGTTTGTCTGGAAAGGCCGCATCTATAAGGGACGCCACACGCCGTTGATCTCTGTGGACCTGTTCGAGCGGGTTCAGGACGCGCTTAACAGCCGCCAGAGGAAGAAGCTCCGCCGTGCAAAGAATGACTTTGCGTTCTCGACGCTCGTGCGCTGCGGCCATTGTGGCTGTGCCCTGACCGGAGACATCAAGAAAGGTCGCTACATCTACTATCGCTGCACGGGCTACAAAGGCCGCTGCCCGGAGCCCTATGTCCCGGAAGCCGTTCTGTCTAGGAAGTTCTCGGAATTGCTGCGCCAACTCGACATTGGCGAGGCCGCTCTTCAGCTTGTCTCGGAAGGCCTTAAGTCCAGCCACGTGGATCAAGCCAAGGAGCACGCGCAAGCAATCAAGCGGCTGCAGGCAGAATACGACCGCATCCAGTCGCGCATCCAGGCGATGTACGTCGATAAGCTGGACGCAAAGGTGGACCCCGGCATGTTCGAGCACCTGTCTGCCGACTGGCGCAAGCAGCAGGACCGGTGCTTGCGCGAGATCGAGCAGCGCCAGTCAGCTGATCAGCACTACCTTGAGGAAGGCGTCACTATCCTTGAGATGGCGAGGAACGCCCAACGCCTGTTCGACAGCGAGGAGCCGATGCAGAAGCGGCGGCTCCTCAATTTCGTTGTTTCGAACTCCACATGGGCGAATGGAGAGCTGAATGCTAAGTTGCGCGAACCATTTGGATTTATTGCTCAAATGGCGAGGTTTACTTCCGGCGGCGGTTCATCAAATCGGGGAAGCTTCGCCGATCATTCTGGTTGGCTGGGGAACTAGGATTCGAACCTAGACAAACAGAGTCAGAGTCTGTTGTGCTACCGTTACACCATTCCCCAATAATTGCTCAGTGACATCAATAGGTTAGGTGGATGTCCCGGCAATCGGCTGGAGCGGGATTTTGCAAATCACCGCTTTCGCTGGTGCGTCGTTCTACTCGCTCGGTCCGGGCCTTGGCAAGCGCGGAAGGAGGGGCATTTTCGGGGCCGAATTGCAGGGGTTGCTGCGGGCGGCATTTGCCGCGGTCCCGGGGTCAACCCTGCGAACGACGAAGCTGTTTTTTGCGCCCGCGCGAACTGCGGGCTGCCGGCGCCGCCATCTCCGCCTGCAGTAACAGCAGCAGGCAGTTCGCCAGCCGCGCCTCGATCTCCCGGTCGTGAATGGAGAGCGGCCCGGGATCGTTGAGGATGGCGTTGACCAGCGTTCCCAGCACGACCTGAAAGCCGAAGGAGATGGCGCGCGTTTTGGCCGCCTTGTTGCCCCGGCCCATGGCGCTAAGCAGGATGGGCGTGGCGTCCGCCACGTTGGCACGCGCCAGCCCCTTGAAGGTGGACCACCGGTCCGGCCTTGTGTCGTCGTGCTGAAGGGCGGCGCGCAGCACGCCTTCGTGGTTTCGGATCCAGCCGATGGTCCCACGGACGAGGAGGCGGCTGAGTTCGGCGAGATCGGCCTCAGTCAATCGCCTGTCTTCCCTCATCCGGGACAGCCGGCTTCCGCCGTCGCGCGCGGCGAGTTCGATCAACGCATTGAAATAGGCGTCCTTGCTTTCGAACCGGCTGTAGAAGGCGCCGACGGTGGCGCCGACCTGCCGGCACAGGGCGTCGATCGACAATTCCGCAAGACTGTGCGTGCGCAACATCTCTGCGCCGACCTGTAGCAGGGCGGCCGTGGTCTCGCGGCTGCGCTTCTGCCGCGACGGGGTCACGCCGGGAAGGTCGAGTTCGGCGGGTCGCTGCATCGGGAACTTGCGTCTCCGTTCGAAATAATCATAATCGTAATTCGGATTATGGTTTTTGGCAATGCGCGACCTGCGCGTTGTCGTGAGCCCCAGGCGAACCTTGTGGGTCAACCGCGGTCGCCCCAAAAAGCGGGAGGAAAGCATGGCGGCAGGCAGTGCAAAACCGTTCGGCGGCACGATCGGCAAGACGGTGGCCGGATCGACGCCGTGGTGGCCGCAGGCACCGAAGCCGCCTGAAGGTGCGCCGAACATCCTGGTCGTGCTGTTCGATGATGTCGGCTTTTCCGATTTCGGCTGCTATGGCTCGGCGATCAGGACGCCGACCATCGACAAGCTTGCCGCCGAAGGCCTGCGCTATTCGGGCTTCCACACCACGGCGATGTGTTCGACGACGCGTGCGGCGCTATTGACCGGGCGCAACCATCATTCGGTCGGCGTCGGCTGTCTCGCTAATTTCGATAGCGGCTATCCCGGATATCGCGGCAAGATCGCGCGCGAGGCGGGGACGCTGGCGGAAATGCTGCGGCCGCACGGCTATCGCAACTACATGGTCGGGAAATGGCACGTCACACCGCTGACCGAAAGCGGCGCCACCGGGCCGTTCGATGGCTGGCCGCTCGGTCGCGGTTTTGATCGTTTCTATGGCTTCCTCGATGCCGAGACCGATCAGTTCGCGCCGGAACTCGTTTCGGACAACACGCATGTCGATGCACCCGGCACCTACGCGAACGGCTATCACCTCACATCTGATTTGATTGACCAGTCGATCCGCTTCATCGCCGATCACACCGCCGACCGGCCCGATATCCCGTGGCTGACCTGGGTGGCGCTCGGCGCCTGTCACGCGCCGCATCAGGCGCCGATGGAC
The DNA here is from genome assembly GCF_018596315.1 of Bradyrhizobium sp. SRL28. Taxonomy (GTDB): domain Bacteria; phylum Pseudomonadota; class Alphaproteobacteria; order Rhizobiales; family Xanthobacteraceae; genus Bradyrhizobium. The sequence goes on from NZ_JAHEAG010000002.1 coordinate 630,253, forward strand.
ATCATCAAGAGCTACGACTCCAAGTTCGCCCATGGCTGGGACGTCGAGCGCGAGCAGCGGATGGCGCGGCAGAAGGCGATGGGGATCGTGCCGCAGGAAACACGCTTGCCCGCACGCAATGACGGCGTGAAGGCTTGGGAAGAGCACAGTTCCGACGAAAAGCGCGTCTTCACGCGGCTGCAGGCGGCCTTCGCCGGTATGCTCGATCACGCGGACCAGCATCTGGCGCGGCTGATTGGTTTTCTCGATACCGCCGGCATCCGCGACAACACGCTGATCCTGGTTTTGTCTGATAATGGCGCGAGCCAGGAGGGCGGGCCGCTTGGCTTCGTCAACGCGATGGGGCCGTATAATTTCCGTCCCGAACCGATCGCGGAAAAGCTGCGCCGGATCGACGACATCGGCGGGCCGGATTCGCACAGCAATTTTCCGCACGGTTGGGCGATGGCGTCGAACACGCCGCTGCGCCGCTACAAGCAGAACACCCATGGCGGCGGCATCCGCGATCCCTTCATCATGAGCTGGCCGAAGAAAATCGCCGCCAAAAGCGAGGTGCGCGATCAATTCGTTCATGCCTGTGACCTGACGCCGACTTTGCTCGACCTGATCGGCATCGTGCCGCCGGCCGAAATTGGCGGCGTCGCGCAGATGCCGATCGAAGGCGACAGCTTTGCGCGCTCGATCAGCGACCCATCCGCGCCGTCAAAATCGTCGCCGCAATATTTCGAGATGTTCGGGCATCGTGGCCTCTGGCAGGACGGCTGGAAGGCGGTGTCCTTCCATCCCTCGGGCACGCCGTTCGAGAACGACAAATGGGAGCTGTTTCACCTGGCGGAGGATTTTTCGGAAACGGAAGATCTTGCTGAACAGCACCCTGAGCGATTGGCCGAAATGATAAAGCTGTGGTGGAGCGAGGCCGAGAAACACAATGTGCTGCCGCTCGACGACCGCTTCGGCCCGCGCTTTGCGGAAAACGCCGCGCGCTTCCATGGCGCACGCAACAAGTTCACCTTTCACGCCGGCATGGGACACGTGCCGACCGACGTCGCGCCCGATGTGCGCAGCCGCAGCTACACCATCGAAGCCCATGTGGAGATTGGCGATGAGGGCGCCGAGGGCGTGCTGATCGCCCATGGCGATGCGACGTCAGGCTATAGCCTGTACATCAAGGACGGCTTGCTGGTGCATGATCTCAATATCGGCGGCGGCCATGAGATCGTGACTTCGAACCGCAAGGTGCCATCAGGCGCGCACCGGCTCGGCGTCCATGTCGAGCGTCTGTTGCGCAAGGAGCCGCCGGCCAAGGGCTCCCGCACCGGCGTGACGGCCTATACACTCTTGATCGACGGCGAGGCGGCAGGCTCGACCCAGACCCAGCTTGCCTTCAACAATTTCATCTCGTGGTCCGGCCTCGACATCGGCCGCGACCGTTCCTGCCCGGTCTCGCACTACGAGGCGCCGTTCGAATTCACCGGGCAGTTGCTGCGGGTGACGGTCGACATGCATGACGACCAGAGGCTGGATGGCGAGGGGGTGGCAGCTGCGGAGATGGCAAGGCAGTAGCCGATCAAACCTCAGCTGTCGTCGCCCGCCTTGTGCGCAATTGCGCACTGGGGCGGGCGATCCAGTATTCCAGAGACGCGGATGGTTTAAACGATAGGCTGCGGCGTACTGGATTCCCAGCCTGCGCAGGGAATGACGACTTTGTGTGTGGGGCGGCGCCGTCACGCTGCTCGTCGCAAAACCGACGAAACCCCGCCTTACTTGATCTTCTCATACGCCGCGCCGAAATCGGCCAGCGGCATCGGGATCGTAATCGTCTCCTTGGCCAGATTTTGGAACGAAACCTTCAACTGCTTGCCGGATTTCAACGCGGCCAGCAGGTCAGGCGAAATCTGGAGGTTGGCGTAGCAGCCGCGCGCTTCACAGGTCTGGATCTGCAGCTCGGACGTCTTGCCGTCGTCGACCTGGATTTTGGCGCCGGCCGGCAGGTTGAGCCCGAGCGGCAATTGCACCAGCGCGATCGGCGCGCGGGTTTCGGCTGATACGCGGATATTGATCAGCACGATCAACTGGCCGGTCTTGGTCAGAACCGCGCTCTGCTCGATCGCGCATTCGAGCGGTGCGCCGCGGCTGGCGCTGCTGCACCGCGCAACCCAGCCGGGAGGGGCGGGCGTATTCGCTCCCTCGGCTGTGGCCGCAGCAGCGGTGGGAGCCGGCGCTGCCTGCGCCACGGGCGCGGCGTTGCTTTTGGCCTTGGGCGCCTGGGCGTGGCTATGGCCGCACAGGCCTGATATTGCCGCGGCAGCGACCGCAAGCTTTATTAAAATCTTCACTGAACCGGCTCCGAAATGAACTACCTTCGGTAGTGTCGGTTGCAGCGCAAAGTCAAGTCATTCGGCCGCCTGCTTGACCGAGGCTTGCGGGCCCGGATGTGCTCCATGATCGGGATCGGCCGACCGGCCCCAGCGCGCGAACGTGTTCGAGAGCCGGTCGAGATAGAGATAGACCACCGGCGTCGTGAACAGCGTCAGCGCCTGGCTGACGATCAGTCCACCGACCATGGCATAGCCGAGCGGCTGGCGGATTTCCGATCCGGTGCCGGTACCCAGCATCAGCGGCACGCCGCCGAGCAGCGCCGCCATCGTCGTCATCATGATCGGGCGGAAGCGCAATAGCGCCGCCTTGCGGATCGCAGCCTCCGGCTCGAGCCGCTCGTCGCGCTCGGCCGTGATCGCGAAGTCGACCATCATGATGCCGTTCTTCTTCACGATGCCAATCAGAAGCACGATGCCAATCAGCGCGATCAGGCTGAAGTCGAACCCGAACAGCATCAGGATGGCGAGCGCGCCGACGCCCGCCGACGGCAGCGTAGACAGGATCGTGATCGGGTGGATGTAGCTTTCGTAGAGAATGCCGAGGATCAGATACACCACCACGAGCGCTGCAAGGATCAACAGCGGCACGGTGCCGAGCGACTGCTGGAACGCCTGCGCGGTACCCTGAAAGCTCGAATTGAGCGTTGCCGGCGCGCCGAGTTCGACCATCGCCTTCTGTATGGAATCTGTGGCCTGGCCCAGCGCCACGCCTTGGCCGAGGTTGAAGCTGATCGTGATCGCCGGAAACTGGCCCTGATGGCTGATCGACAGCGGCCGCACCGGCACGCTGGTCCAGCTGGCAAAGGTCGACAGCGGCACCTGGTCGCCGGTGGTGGGCGATTTCACGTAAATCTTGTTCAGCGTATCGAGGCTGCCCTGCAGTTCCGGCAGCACCTCGAGCACCACCTTGTAGGTGTTGAGCTGGGTAAAATACTGCGTCACCTGGCGCTGGCCGAACGCGTCATAGAGCGTATCGTCGATCAGTTGCGGCTGGATGCCGTAGCGCGCGGCGGTATCGCGGTTGATCTTCAGCTCCAGCGTGGTGCCGTTGGTCTGCTGGTCGGTGGCGACATCGCGCAGTTCGGGCAGCGTCTGCATCTTCGTCAGGATTTTTGGCGCCCATTCGTTCAGCTCGGCAAGGTCGGCGTCCTGCAGCGTGAACTCGAACTGGGTTCGCGTCGGCCGGCCGCCGAGCCGCACGTCCTGCGCCGCCTGCATATAGAGGCGGGCGCCTTCGACCTTCTCCAATTGCGGACGGAGGCGGGCGATGATCTGCTGTGCTGTCGCCTTGCGCTCGTCGCGCGGCTTCAGCGTGATGAAGAGGCTGCCGTTGTTGCCGGCGCGTCCGCTGCCGCCGATCGCCATCGCAACCGAGGCCACATCCGGGTCGGCCTGCACGATCTTGCCGAGTTCCTCCTGATGCCGCTTCATATCAGCGAAGGAAATGTCCTGGCTGGCCTCCGAGGTGGCCGTGATCAGGCCGTTGTCCTGCTGCGGAAAGAAGCCTTTTGGGATGATGACGAACAGATAGACCGACAATCCCAAGGTGGCGAAGAAGATCATCAGTGTCGTGAGCTTCCAGCGCAACGCGAGGTCGAGACCTCTTTCATAGGCGTGCAGCATCGCATCGAAACCGCGTTCGCTCCACTGGTAGAACCGGCCATGTCTGGTTTCGCCATGCGCGCGCAGGAAGCGCGAGGCCATCATCGGCGTCAGCGTCAGCGATACGATCATCGAAACGAAAATGGTCATCGCGAGCGTCACCGCGAATTCGCGGAACAGCCGCCCGATGATGCCGCCCATCAGCAGCAGCGGGATCAGCACGGCGACCAGCGAGATGCTGATCGACACGATGGTGAAGCCGATCTCGCGGGCGCCCTTGAAGGCCGCGGCGAGCGGCTTTTCGCCTTCCTCGATGTATCGCGTGATGTTTTCCAGCATCACGATGGCATCGTCGACCACAAAACCAACCGCAATGGTGAGCGCCATCAGCGAGAGATTATCGAGCGTGTAGCCGAACACCCACATCAGTGCGCAGGCGCCGAGCAGCGCCAGCGGCACCGTGATGGTCGGGATCACGGTGGCCCAGAAGCTGCGCAGGAAGACGAAGATCACCATGACGACCAGCGCGATGGTCAGGAGCAGGGTGAATTGCACGTCCTCCACCGCCGCGCGGATGGTCTGGGTGCGGTCGCTGATCACCTCGATCTTGATCGCCGGCGGAATCGCCGCCACCAGCCGCGGCAGCGTCGCCTTGATCTTGTCGACGGTCTCGATGACGTTGGCGCCGGGCTGCTTGAATATTACGAGGAATACGCCGCGCTTGCCGTTGGCCCAGGCCGCCTGTTTGGCATCTTCGGGCCCGGTGACGGCCTGGCCGATATCGCGGATCCGCAACGGGCCGCCATTGCGGAAGGCAATGATGACGTCGTTCCAGTCCTTGGAATCAGGCAACTGGTCGTTGGCGTAAATGGTATAGGCGCGGCGCTCGCCGTCGATATTGCCCTTCGGGCTGTCGACCGTCGTGATCGCGATCTGGCTGCGCACGTCCTCCAGCGACAGGCCCTTGGCCACGAGTTTCGCCGGGTCGATCTGGATGCGGATAGCCGGCTTCTGCTGGCCGCCGATGATGACCTGGGCGACGCCGGAAATCTGGCTGATCTGCTGCGCGAGCTGGGCGTCGACGGCGTCGCTCACCGTGGTCAGCGGCAGCGTGTCCGATGTCGCCGACAAAAGGAGGATCGGCGAGTCCGCCGGGTTGACCTTGCGATAGGTGGGCGGCGAGGGGAGGCTCTTCGGCAACTGGCCGCTGGCGGCATTGATCGCGGCCTGCACGTCGTTGGCCGCAGCATCAATCGGGCGGTTGAGATCGAACTGGATCGTGATCGCCGCCGTGCCGAGGTAGCTGGTCGAGGTCATCTGCGCGACGCCGGGAATCTGCGCGAGCTGACGCTCCAGCGGCTGCGCCACCGATGAGGCCATGGTTTCCGGACTGCCGCCGGGTAGCGACGCGGAGACCTGAATGGTCGGAAAGTCGACCTGCGGCAGGGGCGCGACCGGCAGCAGCGGATAGGCGACGAGGCCGACGAACAGGATGCCGGCCATCATCAGCGAAGTGCCGATCGGATAGCGGATGAAGGGCGCGGAAATTCCCTCGCTCATTCGCCGGTCACCTTGGCCTGAGCCTGATCCGAGCTGGCGACCGCGGTCGTCACCAGCGTGCCCGGCTGAACCTTGAACTGGCCCGCCGTGATCACCTGCTCGCCGGGCGCCAGGCCCTCGTCGACCACGGAGCGGCCGTCGATCGAGCGCGTCGCCCTGATCTTGCGAAATTCAGCCTTGTTCTCCTTGCTGACCGTGTAGGCGTAAAGGCCGTTGGGGCCATGCTGAACGGCATCGTCAGGAACGACGGTGGCGTCCTTCAGCGTCGTAATCAGCAGCCGGGTCGAAACCGACTGGCCCGGCCACAGCGCATGATCCTTGTTATCGAACACGGCCTTGAGCCTGACGGTGCCGCTCGACGTGTCGACCTGGTTGTTGATCAACGAAAGCGTGCCGGTCGAAAGCACCCGCTTGCCGTCGGTGGAAAGCGCGATGGTTTTGGGAGAGCCGGCGGCGAGCGCGGCCTTGATATCGGGCAACTGGTCTTCCGGCGCGGTGAAGATCACCGCAATCGGCTCGATCTGGGCGATGGTCACGATACCGGTCTGCGTCGCGGCGTTGACGATATTGCCGACATCGACCTGGCGGAGCCCGACGATACCGGAGATCGGCGCCTTGACGGTGGCGTAATCGAGCTGGGTCTGCGCGTTCTCGATTATCGCCATGTCGGCCTGAATCTGCGCCGTCAACTGTGCGACGGTGGAGCGTTGCGTGTCGGTCTGTTGCCGGGTCGCGAATTCGCCGAGCTTGGTAAAGCGCTGCAGATCGAGGCTGGCGTTGGCCAGATTGGCTTCGTCCTGGGCCTTCTTGGCCTTGGCCTGATCGAGGGCGGCCTGGAACGGCCGCGGATCGATTTCGACCAGCGTGTCGCCTTCCTTGACGAACTGGCCTTCCTGGAACGCAATCCGGTTGATCTGACCATCGACGCGGGTGCGGACGACAACGGTGTTGAAGCCTTGCACGGTGCCGAGACCGGTCAAATAGACCGGGAAATCGGCCTTTTCGACCATGGCGGTCCGGACAGGAACAGCAGCCCGGGCAGGGGCGCGTTTCTGGGTTTCAGGTTGCGCCTGATGATCCTCGCCCTGGAATCGCTGCCAGCCGAAATAGCCCAGCGCAGCGATCGCCACGATCAGTAAAGCCCAACGGATGGTGCGCGGCCCCGACATGTTTGCTCACGGATTTAAGGAAGTCCCCAATCCTGCCGATATAATGTCCGTGCGATCACGCTGTACAAACACTAAGGCTTGAGAATCCTAAACAATTGGAAAGGTTTGAAGCCGCGGCTGGGCGAGGTTCGGCGCTAGCGCCAAATGGCTTGCGATCTCCGGCGTGACTTTCGCGCAGGATTGAATGCGGGATCGATGTCGTCCATATCGCGCGCATCAATCGGCAAGCAATCGGGGATGCAGGATGGATGAACTGAACGGACGCATGATGGCGTGTCAGATTCTGATCACGGGACTGATCGCGCGCGTCGCGAACGATTCGCCGGACCCTTTGCGATTCCTCACCGACTTTCGCGACGAGATCAAAGCTGTCGTGAAGGGCGTCAACATCGCCGGCATGGACAACACCGATCGCGTCCGTCAGGTCGCGCAATCGACGGTCGACGAATTGTTCTCGCTGATGAAGCCGCCGAGCACGGATTGATCGTCGCAAGGCTGATGACGCAAGTAACGCCGCCTGATTTTGCGATATTTTTTTTGAATGGTTCTAAGCTGGATATTAGAATTGCTTTTAACTGGGCGGGATTCAAACGGGGTGTTGCTGCAACCGTATTGACCCGAGTTTCCCCGCTCGATAGGCTCTTTGGGACAGTTCGTCGCGCAACAAAATAGCGCATGTTCTGAGAATTCCATCAGGGGGCGCTAGATGAATCAAGCAAAAGCACCGAGATCGTTGCGGTTTGAGGTGGCGATCAACTCGGTCGGTCAGACGACTGAAAGCAATTCCGGCAAAAAGGTTTCCGCGGTTGCGGGCCTCATTGCGGTTGCGTCGTTTTCCGGCGCCGAAGCGCAGCAATCAAACCTCCCGCCGGTGACGGTCGATGCCCCGGTCGCTCGCCCGCGTCCTGCCGCTTCAAAGCCTTCGCCGGACCAGCTCCGCGCCCGCAGTGCGCTGCGCCGCGCCGCCCGTCGCACGCAGCCGGCGCAGGTCGCCGCCGTGCCGTTCCCCAACGCTGGCGGGCTCAACGCCGACCGCGATCCCTACGCAAACCCGGCAGCGCCCTACATGGCCACCCGGGTGCAGGCGTCCGGCAAATTTCCCGAGCCGATCCTCAACACGCCAAAATCGATCACGGTGCTGACAAAGGATGTTCTGGCTGACCAGAACTCGACCACCCTGAAGTCGGCCGTGCTGAACACGGCCGGCGTCACGCTCGGCACCGGCGAGGGCGGCAATGCCTTCGGCGACCGCTTCTTCATCCGCGGCTTCGACGCACGCAACGACATCTTCCTCGATGGCGTCCGCGATGCCGGCGTCAGCGTCCGCGAGAACTTCTTCACCGAGCAGGTCGAGATTCTGCGCGGTCCGGGCTCGTCATTTGCGGGCCGTGGCACCACCGGCGGCGCGATCAACATCGTCACGAAGCAGGCGACGACCGAGAAGAGCTTCTACAACATGGACACCACGTTCGGTACCGACCACACCAAGCGGGTCGTGCTCGACGTCAACCAGGTGATCAGCCCGACGCTGGCAATTCGCGCGGGCGGGTTGTTCCAGGACGCCGGCGTCGCCGGTCGCGACTATATCAAGGACGATCGCGACGGCGGCTTCGTGGCGGCGAAGTGGACCCCGCTCGACACCGTGAAGCTTTACGCGAACTACATCCACACCAATCTGCATGGTTTGCCGGATTTCGGCGTGCCGTATTATCGGCCCGGATCGATCGGGTCCGGCAGCCAGCAATTTACCAGCACTGCCGGTGGGCCATTCCCGGATTTCGGCGCCAGCCGCAACAATTTCTACGGTTTCGTCAATCGCGACTATTACAGCATCAAGCAGGACATCGGTACGGTAGGCGGCGAGGTTTCAATTACGCCGGACCTGACGTTGAGCAACAAGACCAGAATGCAGCGCTCGGTGCTCGATTACATCGGAACGCTCCCCAAGGCGCCGATTACGACGAATGCAAATTCCGCGCTTTGGACGCTCAGCGCCAATCCGCAGAGCCGCTATCAGGTGACCGAAAACATCGCCAATCAGACCGAAGCGACCTACAAGTTCAACGTTGGCGGCTGGAAGAATACGGTATTGGGCGGCGTCGAAGTCTCGCGCGAGATTGCGAGCATCGACAAATATGCGGGTCTCACCTCGGAAGCACTGCCGGGCTTCGGAGCACCGAGCGGAAGCGTGACCGGCGTGAATGTCTTTAATCCGCAGTTCACATTTGCGAACATCAGCCCTAATCCGACGTGGGCCGGCCTGCCGACAAAGATCGCCGTCGATACCAAGAGCGTTTATTTGATCGACACTGCCAACTACAACGATTTCGTCATCCTCAACGGTGGCATCCGCTACGACGATTACAACATCAAGGTCAGCGGCTTCGGTACGCAAAACAACATTGCTAACACTTTCTCGGCGCAGGAACAGCAATACGGATTGCCGAATTTCAACCTTGGCCTCACCCTCAAGCCGATGCCGATCGGCAGCGTCTACGCTGCCTATGCGACTTCATCTAATCCGGTGGGCGCCGAATTCGATGGTACCAGCGCCGCGTATGGCGGCCTCGCACCCGCGCTCAATGGCAATCCCAATCAGATTTTTGGGCCGGAAAAGAACAAGGCCATCGAAGTCGGTACCAAATGGGAGCTGTTTGACCGCCATTTGCTGGTGACGGCGGCATTGTTCCAGACCGAAAAGGAAAACGCGCGCGAATCGCGCAACGTCAACAGCGTTGCGGCCGCGAACGCGGTTCCGGGCTGCTCGTATAACCTGCCGGCGGGGTCAGGCAACGTGTCCTGTATCACCGCAGGCGCGGCCTATCGGATCCGGGGCATCGATCTCGGCGTCGGCGGCAAGATCACCGACAAATGGAGCGTGTTCGGCGGCATGGTGCTGATGCAGTCCGAAGTGACGAAGTCGCTTGCTCCGTCGCCGCAGCCGCTGCTTTTCCCGACCAACGTTGGTCTCAAGCTTGCCAACGTCGCGCACCAGTCGTTCAGCATGCTCACGAAGTACCAGCTCACCGACGTCTGGGAGATCGGTGGGCAGGCAGTGTATCGCTCGAAGATGTACGGCGGAACGTTGCTCGCCGCGAACCAGGGCACTGAGCTGCCGAGCTACTGGCGGTTTGACACCTTCGTCGAGGCGAAGATCAATCAGAACTGGAAGGCGAAACTGTTCGTCGCCAATCTCACCAACAAGCTCTACTACGACGCGCTCTATCAGAGCGCGACCCCGTTCGTGTTCGTCGCGCCGGGCCGGAGCGTGAGCATGGTGCTCTCGGCACGGTTCTAGACAAATTCTAAGGATGCAGGTGGAATGCTGATCTGCATCCCCAATGTGCTGTGCAAGGATGATGTGGCGGATTTCCGCCGCATCATGGACACTTCCAGCTGGGAGGACGGCCGCTCTACCGCCGGCGCCCAATCCGCGCTGGTGAAGAGGAACGAGCAGCTTCCGCCGGACAGCGATGTCGCGCGCACGCTCGGCAATCGCGTGCTTTCGGCGCTCACCGCCAGTCCGAGATTCATATCGGCGGCGATCCCGCTGCAGATCTTTCCGCCGCTATTTAATCGCTACGTGGCCTCCGGCGGGCACCATTTCGGCCTCCATGTCGACAACGCGGTGAGGGGAGATCGTCTCACCGGCCAGCGGATCCGGACCGACCTGTCGGTGACGCTGTTTCTGTCGGAGCCGGACGAGTATGATGGGGGCGAGCTGGTGGTTGAAGATCTCTATGGTTCCCAGGAAATCAAACTCGCGGCCGGGGACCTCGTGCTTTATCCTGCTTCTAGTTTGCATCTGGTCACGCCGGTCACACGAGGTATGCGTGTGGCATCTTTTTTCTGGCTGCAGAGCATGGTACGGGATGCTCACGCCCGCAGCCTGATCTTCGATCTCGATACTGCGATCCAGGCCCTTGTAGAGCGGCTGGGGCGAGACGACCCTGAAACGGTCAAATTGACCGGTATCTATCACAACCTGATCCGCTACTGGGCCGAAGTATGAAGAACATGTTTCTATCTCGATCTCGCGTGATGACATTTGCGGTGATCTCCGCGCTGGCGATGCTGTCGCTGGCGGCGCCGTCGTCGGCCCAGCAGAATGCCACTCCTGCATCGCCGTCCGCGCCTGTGGCCCAGCAGGCGCCCGCTGTGTCGCAGCCTCCAGCTGCGCTGCCCCCAGCAGCGGCTGCGCCTTCGGATGCCGTCGCCACGCCGGCGGAGCGCGAGGCCAAATTGCTGAAGGCCGCCACCGCCGAACTCAAGGAATTGTCGCCCTGGACGATGTTCAAGTCGGCCGACGTGGTGGTCAAGGCGGTCATGATCGGCCTTGCCTTTGCGTCGCTGGTGACCTGGACCATCTTCATCGCCAAGATGCTCGAGCTGGCGGTCGTTCAGCGCAAGGTACGCTCGGCGTTGGCCAAGATCGCCGACGCGCGGTCGCTGGCGGAAGCGCAATTCGCGCTGGGCGCCAAGGGCAGTGTGCTGGCGTCCTTCCTTGCGGCGGCGATGCGCGAGGCGCGGCTGTCGGCGGGCATATCGAGCGACGCCGGCATCAAGGAGCGCGCCGCTTCCAGTTTCGCCGAAATCGTGCGCGCCGAGGCGCGTCGGGTCCGGCTCGGCATGGGCCTGTTGGCAACCATCGGCGCGACGTCGCCCTTCGTCGGACTGTTCGGCACCGTCTGGGGCATCATGAACAGCTTCATCGGCATTTCTAAATCGCAGACCACGAACCTCGCCGTGGTGGCGCCCGGCATCGCCGAAGCGTTGCTGGCCACCGCCATCGGCCTGGTCGCGGCAATCCCCGCCGTCATCATCTACAATCACTTCTCGCGCGTTACCAAAGGCTACCTTGAACTGGTCAACCGCGCGTCAGGCGCCGCGGGGCGGCTATTGTCGCGCGATCTCGACCGTACCCATGTCAGCGGCGGGCAGCGCTCCCGCGGAGCAGCGGAGTAGGCGATGGGCGCGTCGCTCGCAGACACCGACGTCGATGACGACAGCGATTTTGCGGAATCGCACGAGATCAACGTCACGCCATTCATCGATGTCATTCTCGTTCTGCTGATCATCTTCATGGTCGCGGCGCCGCTATCGACCGTCGACTTGCCGATCGATTTGCCGACCTCGACCGCGACCCCGCAGAAGAAGCCGGACAAGCCGACCTATGTCAGCATCAAGCCGGATCTCTCGGTTGCGATCGGGGAAAATATGGTCAAGCGCGTCGACCTGGTGCGCTCGCTCGATGCGATGCCAGACGCAAGCAAGGAGCGCCACATCTTCCTGCGCGCCGATCGCGCGGTGCCCTATGGCGAATTGATGGACGTTCTCGAAATCCTGCGCGCCGGCGGCTATTCCAAGCTCAAGCTGGTGGCGCTCGAAGGCGTTCCAGATGGAGCGGCGTCGCAAGCAGCGGCGCCGGCAAAACCTTGACCGGTCTCGACGAGCAAAAGCCATCCCGGCGGCTCTGGATTTCTGCCGCAGTGATCGCGCTCGCGCTTCACGTCGGCGGCGCGGCGCTGGCGATTGCGCATTTGCAGACCGAGGAAGCCGATGACGCGCTCGGCGCAACGGCGATCGAGATCGGACTCGAAATGGCCGCCGTGCGCCGTGAGGTGACCGACCTGCCGCCGGGTCCGGACACCGATGCTTCGGCAGCGTCGCCCCAACTCGCCGAGCAACAGGCAGAGGTGAAGGAAACCGACCTGCCGCAGGACAAGCCGACGGAGCCCGAAGAGGCCGACCGGGTGGTGACGGAGAACGAGTCGAAAAAGCCCAAAGAGGACGATCCGAAGATCGCGGCGGTGCAGACGCAGGCATCCACCGAGTCGATTGCGGCCGAAGCCACCGCGACGCCGAGTTCCGAGGAAATGCCGGAAGGACAGCGTTCCGTTGCGCCGGTGATTGGCACCGGCGAGAGCGCCCGACGTGCGCGCGCGACCTGGCAGAAGGAGCTGGTCGCGCATCTCGACAAGCACAAGCGCTATCCTAAGGAACGGCAGCAAAAATCCGCCGAGATCCAGATTCGCTTCACGCTCAATCGGATGGGCCACGTGCTCTCGACCGATATCGAAAAGGGCTCGGGCGATCCGGCCTTCGACGAAGCGGCGCTGGCGATGGTGCGGCGCTCCGATCCGGTGCCGATGCCGCCGCCTGTCATCGCCGACGAAGGCCTGACCTTCACCCTGCCGGTGATCTTCCGCGTCAAGACCAAGAGCTGACGCCCGCGCCTTGTCCTGGAGCCGTAGCCCGGATGAGCGCAGCGACATCCGGGGGCGGTGCTAGCCAGATAAAATAGCCGTTTGTTTGTCACCGCTGTTCCCGGGGTCGCTTCGCTCGCCCGGGCTACAGGTTTGGTCTAGATTGGATAATGCTGTGGTCCGGTCTCGATCGTGATCCAGCGCAGCTCCGTGAATTCGGCAATGCCGGCCTTGCCGCCGAAGCGGCCATAGCCCGACGCCTTGACGCCGCCGAACGGCATTTGCGCCTCGTCGTGAACGGTGGGGCCGTTGACATGGCAGATGCCGGAATCGATCCGCTTGGCGACCTCGAAAGCGCGGGCGATGTCGCGTCCGAATACGGCGGCTGATAGCCCGTATTCGGTGTCATTGGCGACACGCACGGCTTCGTCCACACCGTTGACGCGCACGACGCAGACCACCGGCCCGAACGACTCCTCGCCGTAGATGCGCATCGACGAGTTGACGCCGTCGATGACAGTTGCCGACATCAGCGTGCCCTCGCTGCGTCCGCCCGCGACCACCTTGGCGCCCTTGCTGACGGCGTCGTTGATCAGGGCCTGGATGCGGGCCGCGGCATCGGTGCCGATCAAGGATCCCAGCGGCGCATTGCCCTTGCGCGGATCGCCGGCGACCAGCGATCCGGCCTTCGCCGCAAGTTTTGTCACGAAGGCGTCGGCAGTCTTCTCGTCGACGACAAGGCGCTCGGTCGACATGCAGATCTGGCCCTGGTTCATGAAGGCGCCGAACGCAGCCGCGGCCACCGCTGCATCGATGTCGGCATCGTCGAGCACGATCATCGGTGCCTTGCCGCCGAGTTCGAGCAGCGCCGGCTTGAGATATTTCGCTGCGACCTGCGCGATGATGCGGCCGACTCGCGTCGAGCCGGTGAAATTGACCCGGCGGACGGCGGGATGGCCGATCAGCATTTCGATCAGGGCAGGGGCGTCTTCCGGCGCATTGGTGATGACATTGAGGACGCCCGGCGGCAGGCCGGCGTCGCGCAGGCATTCGGCGATCAGCCGGTGCGTGCCCGGGCAGATTTCGGAGGCCTTCAGCACCACGGTGTTGCCGCAGGCGAGCGGCAGCGCGATGGCGCGGACGCCGAGAATGACCGGTGCGTTCCAGGGCGCCATGCTCAGCACCACGCCCGCGGGCTGGCGCACCGCCATCGCGATGCAGCCCGGCTTGTCCGAGGGGATGACCTCGCCCGAAATCTGCGTGGTCATGGCGGCGGCCTCGCGCAGCATGCCGGCGGCGAGGTGAACGTTGAAGCCGGCCCAGCCGGCGGTCGCCCCGGTTTCGGCTGCCATCAGTTCGATGAATTGCGGGGCCTTCGACGCCAGAAGATCGGCGGCCTTCAGCAGGATCGCGCGCCGGGCATTCGGGCCGGTGGCGGACCATGCCGGGAAGGCGGCTGCGGCGGTATCGGCCGCGCGCTTCGCATCCGCGATCTGGGCCGCAGCGGCGCGGCTTGCGATGTCGCCCGTGACCGGGTTGAGCCGATCGAACGTCGCGCCGTTCGACGCCGGGACATCCTTGCTCTCGAGCAGCAGTGTGATTTCGTACATGGCTTTCTCCTTTGGCGTGGCGCTACGATGATGGTGCGGCGGCGGGCGCTGGGCCGCCGAGATAGGCGCGCTGGACGGCGGGATCGGATTTCAGATGATCGGCGGTGCCGTGCCCGACGATGATGCCGTTTTCGAGCACATAGCCGCGGTCGGCGATCCGCAGGCTCTCTTGCGCGTTCTGTTCCACGAGCAGAAGTCCCACGCCGGCCTCGCGCACCCTTCGCAGGGTTGCGAACAACTCCTGCACCATCGCGGGCGAAAGCCCGAGCGACGGCTCGTCGAGCAAAAGGATATCCGGATTGGACATCAGCGCACGGCCGATCGCGAGCATCTGCTGTTCGCCGCCGCTCATGGTGCGCGCGATCTGGGCGGCGCGTTCGCGCAGGCGCGGAAACAGCCCGAGCACCTGTTCGCGCCGGGCGGCTTCGCCGTCACGGGCGCGCTTCGGGTTGGCGCCGAGCAGGAGATTTTCCTTCACCGTCAGGTCACCGAAGATGCCGCGCCCTTCGGGCACCAGCGCAAGTCCGCTTTCGACAATCTCATGTGCCGGGAGTGCCGAGATATCGCGGCCGCCGAGGCTCACTTGCTTGCCAGGAAGCGTTCGCACGACGCCCGCGATGGCTTTCAGCAGCGAGGTCTTGCCCGCGCCGTTGGCGCCGAGGATCGTCACGATCTCGCCGCGCCCGACGTTAAGTGCGACGCCGTCGAGCGCGCGATGCTGGCCATAGGCCAGGCTGAGATTTCTGACCTCAAGCATCGGCAGCCACCCCGCCGAGATAGGCCTTCACGACGGCCGCATCGCTCAGAACATCAGCGGTTGCGCCTTCGGCGATCTTGCGGCCGCTGCTCATCACCACACAGCGATCGCACAGCGCGCGCACCGCATTCATCACATGCTCGACCAGCACGATGGTGATGCCATCAGCCTTCAACGACCGGATCAAGTCGATGCCGATCATGAGTTCGGACGGATTTAAGCCCGCGAGCCATTCGTCGAGCAGCAGCAGCCGCGGCTTGGCGGCGAGGGCGCGTGCAAGCTCCAGGCGCTTGCGGTCGATATAGGTGAGGTCAGCCGCCGGCCGCCGGTCGTGCCCGGCAAGCCCGACGCGATCAAGGAGCGTGTCGATCCGCCTTTCGGCCTCAGCGGCTGGCAGATGCGGCTTCTGGAACGCCAGACCCGCCCTGATGTTCTCCCGGCAATCCATACCGTCGAGCACGCGGACGAGCTGAAATGTCCGCGCCAGGCCAAGCCGCGCGATCCGGTACGAGGCAAGGCCCGCGATGTCCCGGCCCATCAGGCGGATGGTGCCGGCATCGGGACGCAGCACGCCCGACATCAAATTGAGCGCCGTCGTCTTGCCGGACCCGTTGGGGCCGAGCAGGCCCATGATATCACCTTGCCCGACCGCAAAGCCGAGGTCGTTGACCGCGACCAGCCCGCCGAACGCGCGCCGCAGGCCGCCGACTTCGAGCACCGGTGTTCCGCTTTCGCGGCTCATGCGGCCACCCGTTGCGTGGTTTTTCCGCCCGGCGCCGCTGCCAGCTTCTCGAACAATCCCGCGACGCCCCGCGGCAGCATGTAGACGATCAACAGGAAGATGCAGCCGAGGATGATCGTGAACGTGTTCGGAAAGCGCGCGCTCAGAAGTTCGAACAGCAGCGTCAGCGGCACGGCGCCGAGCACTGGTCCCCACAGCCGGTGCGCGCCGCCGAGCAGCGCCATGATCAGCACCTGAAACGAGATCATCGAATTGAAGGCGATCGATGGTTCGATATAGGTCCATCGCGGCGCCATGATCGCGCCGACCAGCGTCATGACCGTGGCGCTGATCGTGAACAGCGCGACCTTGGCGAAGGTGGTATTGATCCCGCAATGTTTTGCGACGGTCTCATCTTCGCCGATCACGCGCAGCGCAAAGCCTAAGCGCGAGCGCGCGATCAGCCAGCCCAGCAGGAACACGGCGGCGGTCAGCGCCAGCAGCTGCCAGTAAATATCGGCCTGCGTGATGTCGACGAAGACATAGCGCCCGAGCACGCGCGATTTGTTGACCTCGAACCAGACCACGAGCTGGCGGATTAGTTCGGTTAGCCCGAACGTGAAGATGACGAAGTAGACGCCGCTCAGCCGTAGCGTCGAGAGCCCGACAATGGCAGCCAGGATGGCGCCGAGGGCCGCTGCGATCAGCAGCACCAGCGGCCAGGGCAAGATCTCGCCGAGCACGGCGACGGTATAGGCGCCGACACCGAAGAAGGCGGTCGTTGCCAGCGAGACGTAGCGCGTTGGCCCTGAGAACATGCCCCAGGCCGTCGCCAGCACGGTGTACTGCAAGAGGCTGATGGCGAGCGCGAGGTAATAGGCGTTGCCAAGACGCGGCACGAAGGCCAGCAACACAAAGGCCGCCAGGGCGAGGGCGCCAAGGCCTGCGGTTCGCGCGGTCATCGTGTCGCCCTGCCAAACAGGCCAGCGGGCTTCACCAGCAGCACGGCGAGGAACAGGGCGAAGTTGACGGCGAGCGTGAGGCCGGGATCGACATAGGAGGCAACCAGCGCCTCGCTGAGACCAAGTGCCAGGCCCGCAACCAGGCAGCCCAGCATGTTGCCGACGCCGCCCATCACGACGACGATCAACGCCTTCATGGTGAAGACCACACCCGATGACGCGCTGAAGGTGAGGAACGTGCTGACCAGCACGCCGGCCGCGGCCACCAACGCGCCACCCAATGCAAACGTGAGTGCGGAAGCTTGCGGCACGTTGATCGCGACAAGCTGGGCGGCAAAGGGATCGACGGCGACGGCGCGCACCGCCGTGCCGGCGCGGGTTCGTGTCAGCGCCAGATAGAGCGCGAGGCCAAGCAGGATGGTGATGCCGAGCGCGGCGAGGCGGTTGGCCGCCACGGTCTCGCCGACAAACTGCACCGGGAAGGCGAGGAAGGAATAGCTGTAATAGGCCCCACCGAACAGCGCGAGCATCGAGCCCTGAATGACGAAGGTGAGCCCGAAGGTCGCGAGAATGCTGTCGACCTCGAGCGCGTCGCGGTTAGGCGCGCGGCGCACCAGCGGCGTCAGCAGCAATTTGTAGATCGCAAAGTTCAACACGAAGGCGAGGGGGACGACCAGCGCCAGTCCGACAAAGGGACTGATCGCCCAGCCCGTGAACAGCCAGTGCGATGCAAAGGCAGCCGCGATCAGAAACTCGCCGTAGGAGAGGTTCATGATGCGCGCAACGCCGTACTGGAGCGTGAGCCCCATGGCGATGAGCGCATACATGCCGCCCAGCATCAGGCCGGTCAGGATAGCGTTCGTCATGTCGAGACCGGCCGCGTTGGTGTGAAGTTTACGGTGCCACCCACGCCGGCTTCGGTACGATCGCGGTGCGCGCACCCTCGTTCCCCGCCGGCGCGATGCCGTAGAACTCGCCATCCTGCCACTGGCCAACCCACCAGTAGCGGGTCGGCATGTTGTTCTCGAGCTTGACCTTGCCGATCACGGTATCGAACGAGCCGGTCTGCAGGTCCTTGATAACAGCGGCACGGTCGATCTTGCCGACGCGTTCGATCGCCTGCTGCAGCATCTGCAGGCTGGCATAGGTGACCGCGCTGGCCCAGCGATCCGGCTCGGCGCCGTTGGCGGCGGAGGCCTTGTGGCGGGCGAGATAGTCCTTGATCGCCGGGCTGTCGCCGCTCCAGCCGCCGATGCCCATCACGCCCTCGGTGTTCTTGCCGAATTTCTGGCGATAGAGCGGGAAGGCGGTGCCGACGCCGGTATAGAATATTTTCGGATTGAAGCCGGTGATACGCGATTGCTCGGTCAGCGCCAGCGTATCCGGCGGATAGCTGAAGGCGATGAAGACATCCGGATTGAGCGCCTTTATCTCGTTGACGATCGGGGCGAGATCCTGCGTGCCGATCGGATAGCTCTTGTCGTAGGCCAGCTTGAACTTCGCATTGGTAAGCGCCGGCCGTGCCGCGCTCGACAGATCGATGCCGAAGCCATCAGCAATGCTGACCATCGCTACCGTGTCGCCGATCTTCTTTTCGTCGCGCAGCTTGGACAGCAATTCGACCAGCGTCTTGGCGGCATCCGCGCTGGTGCCGAGCATCCAGAAGCTGTTGGGCCAGCGTTTTGCGAGTTCCGGCGCGCGGTCGGTCACGGCCGTTGCGGCGAGGTGCGGATAGCCTTCGCGATTGAGCGTCGGGCCAACCGCCAGATTGAGGCCGGTGCCCCATGGCGGCAGGATGAAATCGACCTTGTCCTGATTGATCAGCCGCTCCAGTGCGCGCACGGCCTCTTCGGCGTTGGAGCGGTCGTCGTACTGCACGACCTCGATCGGGACGCGCTTGTCGCCGAGCTTGATGCCACCGGCGGCATTCACTTCCTTCACCCACAATTCGTAGTTGGGGATCGTGGTGACAGCCGCGCCGCCGGTGTTCGGGCCGGTGCGCGAAATGGCGTAGCCGATCTTGATCGAGGTTTGGGCTTGCGCGACGGCGGCCAGGCCGAGCGTGGCGGCGCAGGCGGCGGCCACGAGCAGTGCCGTACGTCGCGTCAGGAATGTCGTCATGTTTGTCCTCCCCGGGGTGCATCTCGCGGCGCCATTGAACTGGCGCTCATGATCGTCCTGACGTTAGGGGAGGTCGCGGGGCGCTTGGAATTGGACGAAACCGGGGAAAGATTGTACTTTTCTGGCAAATCCGTCGGTTTACTGGCGGCGGATTGTCTCAGGAGACGGGCGCATGTCGGTATCACCAGGGCTGAACGGACTGCCGGTCGGCATCGCGCTGGCGGTGCGTGCGGAGGCGTTTTCGGCATCGCTGGCGGCGCGGTCGTGGGTGATCCGTCAGAAATCCGGGCGCCGGGCGCATCTGTTGCTGCTGCAATCGGATCGTGGTCATGCGTCATGGCACGGGACCGGCGTGGCGCTTGAAGCGCCGGCGCTGCTTTGGCTGCCGGGCAGCATTGATGCAACGGTGAACGTGGGGCCCGGCGCGCACGGGCTCCTGTTGTCGGTAGACGATGATTTCCTGATCAAGATCGTCGCCGGCAATGCCGAGGCGCTGCATCTGCGCAGGACCACCGAGCGTGTTGCATTGATCGCCGGCGAGGCGCTTCCGCCAACTCTCGACACGATCGCTGAATCATGCCGCGCCATCGTGGCGGAGCTGCGCACGCCGGGCTTTGGCGGCGCGACGCTGATATCCTCGCATTTGCTGCTGCTGTGTTTGCAGCTCTGGCGGCTCAGCGCCTCGCATGATGAGCGTCACGAGGTGGCGGCGCGTGGCGGCGGTCCGGCACTGGTCGGCAATTTCCTGCAAATGGTCGAGCTGCATTATCGCGACGGCTGGCCGGTGGCGCGCTATGCGGACGCGCTTGGCGTCACCTCCGACAAGCTGCACGCCCATTGCCAGCGCGAGAAGAGCTGCGGCCCGCGCGCGATTATCCACGAGCGGCTGGTTCGCGAAGCCTGTATGCGGCTGCAGCAACTCGACCTTCCTGTCGAGCAGATCGGATACGGTCTGGGTTTCCGCGATCCGGCCTATTTCAATCGCTTCTTCCGCAAGTACCGCGGCGCGTCACCGGGAAACTATCGCCGCCAGATTCGTCTGGAGCATGCGCGCAGCGGCCCTTCCTACGCGGCGTGGCCATGACGCGACGGTTTGTAGATTCAGCCGGTGCGGGAAGAAGTCCGCGTCAGCGCCAGAAGTAGCGAATGCTGACGTAGACCACGGCGAGGCACGCAAAGATCAGCGCCACCGGAAGCCGTGGTTTTGTCGCCGGGCCGGATGCGGCTGGCTTCGGCCGCGGGGGCGGCCGTCGGAACGCGGTGACGTTGCCGGTATCGGCGGCCGGCTCGCTCGCGCGCGAGGGAATTTCGGGTGGCGTTCCAGACCCGCCCATCTCGGCATAATAGCTCTTGTACATGAGCTGGATGGTGGCCTCGGAGGCGTCCGCCTCGGTCATCCTTGCCAATAACTGCCGGTAGCCTTCAAGAAAGCTCTGTGCCTCGGCGGGCAGGGCGGAAAACCCGTTGAGCTTGGCCAGCATTTTCCAGGTTGCAAAATCTGCTCTCGCGCGCGTATCGGCGCGGCGTGCAATCAACATATCGGCAGCTTTTGTCGCCATGGCCCGGAGTCGGTTCTTCCCTGCGTCCTGTTTCTATCTGAAGTTTAAGCGTTGCCGGTGATGAAGAGAAGCGCGCTGATCACATATCCGGTCAGTGTCCGAAGTATCGACGAAATAACATCAAGATTTAGGCCGAGCTGCGTGCCGACGACGGGAAGCAGGATCAAAAGGCCGAGCAGGATCAGCATCCCGTAGGGTTCCAGCCGCGACAGCGGGTAAGCCAGCACCCGCGGCAGCAGCCCGACGGCCACCCGGCCACCGTCCAGCGGCGGGATCGGCATCATGTTGAAGATCGCCAGCACGATATTGATCAGGAAAGCATTTTTGAGGTTGTCCGCCGTCCATTTGGCGGCGTCTGCCGGCACCAAAGGCAGAGCGTGGAAGGCAAACGCCACGATCGTCGCCAGGATGATGTTGGTGGCGGGGCCGGCCAGCGCCACCCAGACCATGTCGAGCCGCGGATGGTTAAGGTTCCGGAAATTCACTGGGACCGGCTTGGCGTAGCCGAACAGGAACGGAGAGTGCGCCAGCAGCAGCACGCCCGGCAGAATCACGGTCCCGAAGGGATCGATATGCTTGAAAGGGTTGAAGCTGACCCGGCCGAGTTGCCAAGCGGTATTATCACCGAGCTTGTATGCCACAAAGGCGTGCGCGGCCTCGTGAAACGTGATGGCGATGAGGAGTGGGAGCACCCAGACCGAGATAGCATACAATGAGATATTCACGTGATCCCGCTCAGTTGAAGGCGATCGGGATGGCGTCGCGGGTTGCGCGCCTCACCGAGATTTCATCTAGATGGTTGGAGATGGTGGCGCGCAAGTGATTTGCGAGTAGCGCGCCCGCCTGTGACAGATTCGCGGTGCGATGCAGGCAAATGTCCGCAGCCGGTAGTCGCGGCATGCCGTCGCGCTCCGACAGCGGGCGCAGCTTCGGTGGAAATGTTCCTGCCTTTACGACAGTCACCGCAAGCCCCTGCGCCGCAACCGACTCGACGGCGGCAAGGCTTTGGCTGACGAAAGCCAACCGCCACGGTCGCTTGACGGCATCGAGCGCCTCGATCGCCCATTTTCGGAACAGGCAGCCCTGCGGATAAAGCGCAAGCGGCAGCGGGCTCTGCTGCTCGACAGGGTGAAATGCGCCGGTTGCCCACGCAGCCTGTTCGCGCCGCAGGAATTCACCTTCGCCACTTCCCTCCGGGTGCATCGCAATGACGAGGTCATAGGCATTGCCGAGGCGCGAGGGCATGGAAGAGGTGAGTCCTGTCTCCATCTCGATGTGGACCAGCGGATAACAGGCGACGAAGCTTGCCAGCAAGGGCGGAACGATCAAGGTGCCGTAGTCGTCCATCACGCCCAGACGCACAACACCTTCAATCTTGCGCTCCCGCAGCTTGCCGACGGCCTCGTCGTTCAGCGTCAGGATGCGCCGCGCGTATCCGAGCAGCCCTTCGCCCGCGGAACTCAGGTCGACATTGGCTTTGGTGCGGTTGAACAGCTCCACGCCAAGGCGTTCCTCGAGGCGCTTGATCTGCATGCTTACGGCCGACTGGGTCCGGTTAAGCTGGCTAGCGGCGCGGGTAAAGGAGCGGCTGTCGGCCACCGCCACGAAAGCTTTCAACAGCTCCGGATCGAGGAGGGGTGCGCTCATAACCAAACGTTATTTTGCCTATCATGAAAATTCTATTTCTTGATTAGTAGTCCTTCCCTACCTTGTCTGCAAGTCGGAAGGGGAAAATGCATGAACGAGGCGTGGGGCGTGCTTGCGGCGGTCCTGTCGAGCGGTCTGGGTGGAACGTCGGTTGCGGCAACCCGCTATCTGGTGAATGCGATTGATCCGTTGGCGATCGGTTCGTTTCGGTTCGGCATCGGGTTTCTGCTGCTGTTGCCGGCGGCGCTTCTGCAAGGCGGCCGGTGGCCGCCGCGCCGCGACTGGTCGGGCGTCGCCGGACTGGGCGTACTGTACTTCGCCCTGTTCCCGATCCTGTTCAATGCGTCTCTGATTTTCACGACGGCGGCGCGGGGGGCGCTCGCGTTGTCGACGCTTCCGCTGCTGACGATGGTCGTGGGGGCGCTGCTCGGCAGCGAGGCCCTTACGGCGCGCAAATCGATCGGTGTCGTGACCGCAACGCTGGGAGTTGCTCTGGCTCTACTGTCGGGCCTTGCTTCCGCGCCGCCAGGAGCCTGGCGCGGTGACCTCCTGATGATCGCGGCAGCCCTGTGCATGGCGCTCTACAGCATCTGGTCCAAGCCATTCATTGCCCGCTCCGGGCCAATTCTTTTCACGACAGTGTCCATGGGAGTCGGGGCTTTATGCCTCGTCCTGATTTCGCACTGGCGCGGCAGCTTTACGCCCGTTGCGGCTTTCGAGGTCCCGCATTGGCTGGCGGCCCTCTATCTCGGTGCCTTCGGCAGCGCGCTGACGTTTTATCTGTGGGCATTCGCGCTGGAGCGCACAACGCCGACCCGCGTCGCGATCTCGGTCACCGTCAATCCGATTACCGCGTCGCTCGTTGGCGCGGCACTGCTGGACGAACCGCTCCGCTGGAATCTCGTTGGCGGTATCGTGACGGTCTTCGCCGGCATCTGGATCGCGACCACCGCAGGCCGGCGGCCTGCGCCGGCGTAGCCCGGATGGAGCGAAGCGCAATCCGGGATCGATCCATCCGCGGATAAAACAATCCCGGATTACGCTGGCGCTCCATCCGGGCTACGGAACTGTCTCCTGATATTGCGGTAAACCGTCATCGATCCGCACCCAGGCTATCTTTTCCGAGACCCAGATGTGCTCGGTCGGCGCAAAGGCGTTGCGGTCGTCGAAGGCGGCCAGTGCTACGCCGACCACGGTGCCGTTGGTCCGCCGGGAAAACAGCCGCGTTCCGCAAACCTTGCAGAACACCCGGTCGAGCGCTTCTGAGGACGGATAGCGCGCGGTGTCGCCCTCGACCGAAAGCGCCCGTTGGTCGAACAGCGCGCGGGCAAAGAACGGCGAGCCCATTGCCTTCTGGCAGTTGCGGCAATGGCAGATGCGGACATTGAGCGGCTCACCCTCGGTCTTGAACCGGACCACGCCACAGAAACATCCGCCTTCCCGGATCATGCTTACCTCAATAGGTTGCCCGGCCGCCGGAAATGTCGAACACCGCACCGGTCGAGAACGCGCAGTCTTCCGACGCCAGCCACGCCACCATCGCCGCGAGTTCTTCCACTAGAACAAAACGTCCCTTCGGAATTTTCGACAGCATGAAATCGATGTGCTGCTGCGTCAGCTGGTCGAAGATCGCGGTTTTCGCCGCCGCTGGTGTCACCGCATTGACGAGAATGTCGTGCTGGGCGAGTTCCTTGCCGAGCGACTTGGTCAGCGCGATCAGGCCGGCCTTCGAGGCCGAATAATGCGCGGCGTTGGGGTTGCCTTCCTTGCCGGCGATGGAAGCGATGTTGACGATGCGGCCGTATTTTTGCGCGATCATCGCAGGCACCACCGCCTTGCAGCAGATGAAGGGGCCGTCGAGATTGATGCGCAGCACCTTGCGCCATTCGTCGAGGTCGGTTTCCCACACCGTCTTGTTGATGCCGGCGATGCCGGCATTGTTGACGAGGATGTCGATCTTGCCGAACGCCTTCAGCGTCTCGTCACGTGTCTTCTCTACCGCGGCGAGATCGGAAACGTCGACCTTGAAAGCCGAGACATCAGCGCCGATTTCCTTGGCGGTCTTTTCCGCAAAGGGCAGGTCGTGATCCCAGATCGCCACCTTCGCACCTGATGCGACGAAGCGCTCGGCGATGGCGCGCCCAAAACCCTGCGCCCCGCCGGTGACCACGGCGCAACGGCCGTTCAGATCAATCTTGTTCATGCTGGAAGCCTTTGATTGCGTGGACGTCAGAGCATGTAGCCGCCATCGACGACGAGGTCGACGCCAGTGGTGAACGCGGCTTCGTCGCTCGCAAGATAGACCGCCATGGCCGCGATTTCCTCTGCGGTGCCCAGCCGGCCCATCTTCTGGCGGGCGATGAACATCTCTTTGCCCTGCGGGCCGACGGCCGCGGCGCGGTCGAGCATCGAGGGTGTCTCCACGGTGCCGGGGCAGATACTGTTGCAGCGGATGCCCTGGGTGATGAAGTCGAGCGCAACCGCGCGCGTGAGCAGCGAAACCGCAGCCTTGGACGCACTGTAGGCATAACGGTTGGCCGGTGGTCTCAACGCCGCGCAAGACGAGATGTTGACGATGCTACCGCCTCCGCCCGCCAGCATCGCCGGCAGAAACGCCTTGATGGTCCGGTGCATGGATTTGACGTTGAGGTCGAACGAGAAGTCCCAGTCCTCTTCCGAACAGTCCAGGATGGTTCCGTGGTGCACGAAACCCGCCGCGTTGAGCAGGATGTCGATCTTTCCAATACGCTTGGCGAAGGCGTTGACTTCGGCGGTGCTGCGAACGTCGAGCCGTGCGGTCTCGGCGACGCCTTCCTTGCCCAGGGGGGCGATGCCGCTTTCATTGATGTCGGTGGCGATCACCGTGGCGCCTTCGCGCGCGAATGCTATTGCGCATGCACGCCCGATGCCCGCCGCCGCGGCGGTGACAACAGCACGCTTTCCCTTCAGTCGATCTGACATTTTTTCTTTTCCTTTTTTCTTCGTCATTGCGAGGAGCGATAGCGACGAAGCAATCCATTGTTCCTATGCGGAGGTATGGATTGCTTCGCTACGCTCGCAATGACGGTGGTTGCCTGATGAACGGTGCCTAATGATTATCCCGCGCTACGCCGACCGTGCCCGCAATATTCTGATAGCGCGTTGCGAGTTCCATGCAGGCGCCGGTGGCCTGCTGGCCGACGGTCGAGCGATAGACCTCCTGCCAGGGCGTCTGGTTGGCCGGGTAGGGGAAGCCGCCCTTGTCCTTCAGCTCGGCGCGACGCTTCTTCAACTCATCGCTCGTGATCAGGATGTTGGCGTCGCCCTTGTTGAGGTCGATGCGAACCTTGTCGCCGGTCCGCAAGATCGCAAGCCCGCCGTCCGCGGCAGCCTCCGGCGAGGCGTTGAGGATCGACGGCGAACCCGAAGTCCCGGATTGCCTTCCGTCGCCGATGCAGGGCAGCGAGAGGATGCCGCGTTTGATCAGCGCCGCCGGGGGCTGCATGTTCACGACCTCGGCGCCGCCGGGATAGCCGATCGGCCCGGCGCCGCGGATGAACAGCACGCAGTGCTCGTCGATGTTGAGCGAGGGATCGTCGATCCGGTCGTGATAATCCTCAGGCCCCTCGAACACGATGGCGCGGCCCTCGAACGCATTCGGATCTTTGGGATTGATCAGGTAGCGGTCGCGGAATTCCTTGGAGATCACGCTGGTCTTCATGATCGCGGAATCGAACAGGTTGCCGCGCAGCACCAGGAAGCCGGCGTCCTTCACCAGCGGCTTGTCGTAGCTCCAGATCACGTCGCCGTCAGGCTTGGCTGCCTCGCCGCAGTTCTCGCCCATGGTGCGGCCGTTCACCGTGATGGCGTCTTCATGGATGCGCTTGTGCGCCATCAATTCGCGCACCACCGCCGGCACGCCGCCGGCGCGATGATATTCCTCGCCGAGGTAGAAGCCGGCCGGCTGCATGTTCACCAAGAGCGGGATGTCGTGGCCATGTTTCTGCCAGTCGTCGATCGACAGCTCGACGCCGATATGCCGCGCCAGCGCGTTGATATGGATCGGCGCGTTGGTCGAGCCGCCGATCGCCGAATTCACTGCGATGCAGTTCTCGAACGCCTTGCGGGTCAGGATGTCGGATGGCTTGAGATCCTCCCAGACCATCTCGACGATGCGCTTCCCCGTTTCATAGGCGATCTGGCCGCGTTCGCGGTAGGGCGCGGGGATCGCCGCGCACCCAGGCAGCGACATGCCGAGCGCTTCCGCAAGCGAGTTCATGGTCGAGGCGGTGCCCATCGTGTTGCAGTGGCCGACCGAGGGGGCCGAGGAGGCCACGATTTCGATGAACTCGTTGTAGTCGATCTCGCCGGCGGCGAGCCGTTCGCGTTGCTTCCAGACGATGGTGCCGGATCCGGTACGCTCACCGTTGAACCAGCCATTGAGCATCGGACCACCGGAAAGCACGATCGCAGGCAGATTGACAGTCGCCGCCGCCATCATGCAGGCCGGCGTGGTCTTGTCGCAGCCGGTGGTCAGCACCACGCCATCGAGCGGATAGCCGAACAGGATTTCGACCAGGCCAAGATAGGCGAGGTTGCGGTCGAGCGCCGCGGTCGGCCGTTTGCCGGTTTCCTGAATCGGATGCGTCGGAAATTCCATCGCGATGCCGCCGGCGGCGCGGATGCCTTCGCGCACCCGGTGCGCCAGTTCGAGATGATGCCGATTGCATGGGGAGAGGTCGTTGCCGGTCTGGGCGATGCCGATGATCGGCTTGCCGGACTGCAATTCCTCTCGGGTCAGGCCGTAATTGAGATAGCGCTCGAGATAGAGCGCGGTCATTCCCGGATTATGCGGGTTGTCGAACCACTCGAGGGAACGTAGCCTCCGGCCCTTGCCATTGGTGGCAGTTTTGTTGTCGTTCTTTTTCATTGGTTCCTCCCGCACTGCAAACTCGTGGGCGGCTTAAATCACGGCAGCGATGCACCATGCTGAAAATTTCATCCGCTGCAACGCGCTTGCCTTCTCCCGTCCAAGCGATCCGATCCTAGTTCGACCCAAAAGATAGCGCTACCCTAGTTCGACCCAAAAGATAGCGCTACCATTTTCTGTCCACACGCGATCCATGATGCAGACGGCGATCAAGTGCTTTGCGGCGTCGAGCTCTCGCGGACCATCAACTGGAAACCAAGATTGAGAACCGGCTCCCGCGGGCGACGGCCCTCGATCGCGTCGATCAACATCGTCACGGCGTGCCGGCCCATTTCGTAGCGATTGGTGCGCACACTGGTGAGTGAGGGGACCGCAGAAGCCATGAATTCCAGGTCGTTGAAGCCGACGATGGCCAGGTCACCGGGAACCGACATCTGGCGGCGCTGGCATTCGAACAGCACACCGAGAGCAAGGTCGTCGTTGACGCAGAAGACCGCGTCGATGTCGGGAGCTTGGGCGAGAAGATCGGCGAACAGTGTCCCGCCCAGCGTGACGGTGGTTGGTACGGATGTGGTGACAATGAGGTTCGGATCGAACAGCGAGGCCGCTTTCATGGCATCACGATACCCTTCGAACCGCCGCTGGACGCGGGGATCCATTCGTGCACCGAGAAATCCGATACGCCGGCACCCCTGCTCGAGAATGTGAGAAATGGCCGCAAAACCTGCGTCATAGTGCGAGAAACCGACCATCATGTCGACCGGACTTTCGCCGATCTCCATGATCTGCGTGACCGGACAATTCATGGATTCCAGAATCGCGCGCGATTCCGTAGTCTGGTTGATGCCGGTCACGATCAATCCCGCCGGCTTCTGTGCCCGGAACAGACGCAGCAGTTTCTCTTCCTGCAAGATACTGTAGCGCGTATTGGCGAGCTGGATGCTGTAGCGGCTGCCTTCCGAAGAATCGTAGACGCCACGCAACACATCGGCGAATACGTTGTTGGTGAGGGAAGGAATCACGACGCCGATGACTTCGGTGCGGTGCGAGGCCAGCGCGCGCGCGGCGAGATTGGGGACGTAACCCAGTTCCTTCACGGCGCTATCGACGCGTTCCCGCTTGCTCAACGACAGCGCTTCGGGGTTCCTGAAAAAACGCGATGCCGTGATTGGGCTGACGCCAGCGAGCTTGGCGACTTCGGTGAGGCGGATTTTGCCAGACTTTGTCTGTTTTCGTCCCATCTTGCGCTCATATCACAACAGATTAGACGTTTGAACAATTATTGACAGCGCTACCATCGGATTGCTAAAAACCAAAACTGCGGATGATGATGACGGTTGAATTCGGCTTCCGGCATTTAAGTCGAAAAAGACAGCAGGGCGCCGCCGCCCACCCGTGGCGCCAAAAAACAGACAATGAGGGGAGAGAGTTCGATGTCGTCGGTCCAGATTCGCGACGTGCGGAAGTCATTCGGCAATTTTGAAGTTTTGCACGGCGTGTCGATTCCGATCGAGGATGGCGAGTTCGTCGTGCTGGTCGGCCCCTCCGGCTGTGGCAAGTCGACCTTGTTGCGGATGCTTGCCGGGCTCGAAAACATCACCTCGGGAACCATTTCGATCGGCGATCGCGTCGTCAACAATGTCCAGCCGAAAGAGCGCGACATTGCGATGGTGTTCCAGAACTACGCGCTCTATCCGCACATGACCGTTGCTGACAACATGGGCTTCTCGCTCAAGCTGCGCGGCGCGAGTGCCGATGAAATCTCGAACGGCGTCAAGCGCGCCGCGGAAATCCTGGCCTTGACGCCGCTGCTCGAGCGCTATCCCCGGCAATTGTCGGGCGGCCAGCGCCAGCGCGTCGCGATGGGCCGCGCCATCGTGCGCGATCCGCAGGTGTTTTTGTTCGACGAGCCGCTTTCCAACCTCGACGCCAAGCTGCGCGTCGCGATGCGCACCGAAATCAAGGAACTGCATCAGCGGCTTAAGACCACGACCGTCTACGTCACCCACGACCAGATCGAGGCCATGACCATGGCCGACAAGATCGTCGTAATGCACGATGGCATCGTCGAGCAGATGGGTACTCCGCTCGAGCTCTACGACACCCCGGCCAACCAGTTCGTGGCTGGCTTCATCGGTTCGCCGGCAATGAACTTCCTCAAGGGCCAGGTGAAGTCGAACGGCAGCGCGGGCTTTGAGGGGCCGAATGGCGTCAAGCTGCCGCTGGCGTCGGCACCGGCCAATTCGGAAGGGCGGCCTGCGGTTTATGGCGTCCGTCCCGAACATTTCACCATCGCCGATGACGGCGCCGAAGCCGAGATCGTCGTGGTCGAGCCGACCGGCTCGGAAACGCAAGTGTTCGCCAAGCTTGGCGGCGAGCAGGTCGTCGCCGTATTCCGCGAACGTCATCAATTCAACCCGGGCGACAAGGTCCGGCTGAAGCCAGACCCGGCACTCGTGCATCTGTTCGACGAGCAGACCGGGAAACGACTGAACGCCTAAAAAAATAAGTCAAAATTATAAATCAACGGGAGGATGGACCATGCAAGACTTTACCCGCCGCTCTCTGCTTCAGGGTGGCACTGCGCTGGCGGCGGCTGGCGCGCTGACCGGACCGGCACTGCTCGATTTCGCCAAGGCCTGGGCGCAGGCCTCGCCCTGGAAGGCGGAGTCCGGCGCCAAACTGACAGTGATGCGCTGGAAGCGGTTCGTGCCAGCGGAAGACGACGCGTTCAACGCCATGGTCGCCGCGTTCAAGACCGCGACCGGCACCGAAATGAACGTGTTCTCCGAATCCTTCGAGGACGTGCAGCCGAAGGCATCCGTTGCCGCCAACACCGGTTCGGGCCTCGACCTCGCGTGGGGCCTGCACACGCTGCCGCAATTGTTCCCGGCACAGGTGCTGCAGATGAACGACGTTGCCGACTATCTGGGCAAGAAATACGGTGGCTGGACCGAAGCGGCTGCGGTGACCTGCAAGCAGGGCGACAACTGGCTCGGCATCCCGGTCGCGACGGTCGGCGGCTACATGACCTACCGCAAGTCGTCGGTTGAAAAGGCCGGTTTCAAGGATTTCCCGAAGGACTTCCCGGGCTTCCTCGAAATGTGCAAGGCGCTGAAGAAGAACAACACGCCGGCCGGCTTCCCGCTGGGCCACGCCTCAGGCGACGCCAATGCCTGGTTGCACTGGATCCTCTGGGGTCACGGCGCCTACACCGTCGACAAGGACAACAAGGTCATCATCAACTCGGCCGAGACCGTGAAGGCGCTCGAGTACTGCAAGGCCCTGTCCGACACCTTTATTCCCGGCGTCGCGTCATGGAACGATTCGTCGAACAACAAGGCCTATCTGTCGGGCGAACTGCATTGCACCGCCAACGGCATCTCGATCTATGTCGCGGCCAAGGACGATCCGACCAAGAAGGAACTCACCGAAGACACGTATCATGCGCTGTGGCCGGTCGGTCCCATCGGGAAGCCGACCGAACTGCAGCTCTGCGTGCCAATCCTGGCGTTCAAGTTCACCAAATATCCGAACGCCGCGAAGGCCTTCATCGCCTTTATGCTGGAGAAGGAAAACTACGAGAAGTGGTTGTCGGGTGCACGGGGATACCTGACCCACACCCTCAACGCCTACGACGCCGCACCAGTGTGGACCGCGGATCCGAAGAACCAGGTGTTCAGCCAGGCGAGCAAGCGCGCACTTCCCGCGTCCGGCATCGGCACGCCGGGCGAGAAGGCGGCAACCGCGATCGCCGACTTCCTGGTGGTCGACATGTTCGCCAACTACTGCACCGGCGCCAAGGATGCCAAGACCGCGATCGCGGAAACCGAGCGTCAGTTGAAGCGCATCTATCGCTAACGAGAGCCGGAGCGGATGGCGGGTGACCGCCGTCCGCTCCATCCATTTTCAATCGGGACATCGCCCATGGCTGACATCGCAATCGCGCCACGACGCGCCAAGACGGAGATTCGCGAGGCCACCGCATGGGACCAACTCAAGCACAACCGTAACTGGGTGGGCTTCTGGTTCATGGTGCCGGCGCTGGCTTTCCTGATTTTCTTCCTGGCCTATCCGCTTGGCCTCGGTATCTGGCTTTCGTTCACCGACACCCGCATCGGTCGGGTCGGGGCATTTGTCGGGACCGAAAACTACGAGTGGCTGTGGGACGACGCGATCTTCTGGCTCTCGGTGTTCAACACGCTTTTGTACACGTTCGTCGCGAGCGCGATCAAATTCGGCATCGGGCTCTATCTCGCGCTGTTGCTGAACGAGAACATGCCGTTCAAGGCGATGCTGCGCGCGCTGGTGCTGATCCCCTTCATCGTGCCCACGGTGCTGTCGGCGCTGGCGTTCTGGTGGATATTCGATTCCCAGTTCTCGATCATCTCGTGGTCCTTGAAGCAGATGGGCCTGATCACCGAGAACATCAATTTTCTCGGCGATACCACGTGGGCCCGTATCTGCGTGATCTTCGCCAATATCTGGCGCGGCGTTCCCTTTGTCGCGATCACGCTGCTGGCGGGCCTGCAGACGGTGTCGCCATCGCTTTACGAGGCGGCGATCCTCGATGGCGCGACCAGCTGGCAACGATTCCGGTTCATCACCTATCCGCTGCTGACCCCGATCATCGCTGTCGTGATGACCTTCTCGGTGTTGTTCACCTTCACCGACTTCCAGTTGATCTGGGCGATGACGCGAGGTGGTCCGGTTAACGCCACCCATCTGATGGCGACCTTGTCGTACCAGCGTGCGATTATCGCTGGGCAATTGGGCGAGGGCGCGGCGATCGCAAGCGCGATGATTCCGTTCCTGCTCGCTGCGATCATGGTGTCCTGGTTCGGGCTGCAACGCCGCAAGTGGCAGCAGGGTGAAAACAATGACTGATCTTCCCACCTCGCGGATCGATCTCAAGGCCGTACTGCATAGCTCGGCGCCGACAGTTGCGAAGGACGACCACAGCGAGGGCATGAGCTATTTGCAGTCGGTGCCGCGCCGGCTGGTGACGCTCTATCTGCCGCTGTCGATCATCGTCGTCGTCCTGCTGTTCCCGTTCTACTGGATGGGACTGACGGCGATCAAACCGGACGAGCAGCTGCTCGACCTCGACAGGTTCAACCCGTTCTGGACCTGGAATCCGACCTTCAAGCACTTTTACAAGCTCCTGTTCGAAAGCCACTATCCGATGTGGCTCTGGAACACGATGTATGTGGCGGTCTGCGCCACCATCCTGTCGATCATCGCGAGTGTGCTCGCCGCCTATGCCATTGTTCGCCTCCGCTACAAGGGCGCCAATATGGTCGGCGGCCTGATCTTTCTGGCCTATCTGGTGCCGCCGTCGATCCTGTTCATTCCGCTTGCCACCGTCGTATTCCAGTACGGCCTGTTCGACTCGCCGATGGCGTTGATCCTGACCTATCCGACCATCCTGATCCCGTTCTCGACCTGGCTGCTGATGGGATACTTCAAGACCATCCCCTACGAACTGGAGGAATGCGCGCTGATCGACGGCGCCAGCCGCTGGCAGATCCTGATCAAGATCGTGCTGCCGCTGGCGATCCCGGGCCTGATTTCGGCGTTCATCTTCTGCTTCACGCTGTGCTGGAACGAGTTCATCTACGCGCTGACGTTCCTGCAATCGACATCCAACAAGACGGTGCCGGTCGCGATCGTCAACGAATTCGTCGATGGCGATATCTATCGCTGGGGTTCGCTGATGGCGGGTGCGCTCGCCGGCTCGCTGCCGCTGGTCATCCTTTACGCCTTCTTCGTCGAGCATTATGTGTCGGCCATGACGGGAGCTGTGAAAGAGTGAGCGCCTAGGGCCCGCATCTAACAACAGCGTTCAAAAAAGGAGACGGGTCTTGCACATTCTTATTCTCGGTGCCGCTGGTATGGTGGGCCGCAAGCTGACCGAGCGGCTGCTGCGCGACGGCCGCCTCGGCAAGCAAGAGATCACCCGCATGACGCTGCAGGACGTGGTGGCTCCCACCAAGCCTGCCAATGTGTCGATCCCGATCAACGTCGTGGCTTCTGATTTTGCCGATGCCGGCGCGGCGGCGCCGCTGATTGCCGATCGGCCGGACGTGATCTTTCATCTCGCTGCGATCGTCTCCGGCGAGGCCGAGGCCGAGTTCGACAAGGGCTACCGGATCAATCTCGACGGCACGCGCTATCTGATTGACGCCATCCGCCACGCCGGCGGCGGCTACAAGCCGCGGCTGGTGTTTACCTCCTCGATCGCGGTATTCGGCGCGCCGTTCCCGGAAAAGATCGGTGACGAATTCTTCCATACGCCGCTG
The DNA here is from genome assembly GCF_018596315.1 of Bradyrhizobium sp. SRL28. Classification (GTDB taxonomy): domain Bacteria; phylum Pseudomonadota; class Alphaproteobacteria; order Rhizobiales; family Xanthobacteraceae; genus Bradyrhizobium. The sequence continues at coordinate 663,756 of NZ_JAHEAG010000002.1, forward strand.
ACGAGCTACGGCACGCAGAAGTCGATCTGCGAACTGCTGATCAACGATTATACGCGCAAGGGCCTGCTCGACGGCATCTCGATCCGCCTGCCGACGATCTGCGTGCGGCCGGGCAAGCCGAACAAGGCCGCTTCCGGCTTCTTCTCCAACATCATCCGCGAGCCGCTCGCCGGCGAAGAAGTGGTGCTGCCGGTCTCCGAGGACGTGCGGCACTGGCACGCCTCGCCGAAATCGGCGGTGGGCTTTCTGATCCACGCCGGCACCATGGACCTCAACGCGATGGGGGCGCGGCGCAACTTAAGCATGCCCGGCATGTCGGTGACCGTCGGCGAACAGATCGCAGCGCTCGATCGCGTCGCCGGCAAGAACGTCACCGCGCGCATCAAGCGCGTGCCCGATCCGACCATCATCGGCATCGTCTCTGGCTGGCCGCGCGATTTCGTCGCCGACCGCGCGCTCAAGCTCGGCTTCACTACCGCCGAGAAGACGTTTGACGACATCATCCGGATCCACATCGAGGATGAGCTCGGCGGCAAGTTCGCCGCCTAACGTGACGTCACGCTTCTTCATGCGGATGCGGTCATGAGCAAGGTAGCCTGCATCGGCGAATGCATGGTCGAGCTGAAGCAGGCCGATGGTGGCCTGTTTTCGCGTGGCTATGGCGGCGATACGCTGAACACCGCGGTTTATCTCGCCCGCCTTGGCGTCGGCGCCGACTATGTCACCGCGCTTGGCGACGACAGCCTCAGCGATGAAATGATCTCCGGCTGGGCGGCGGAGGGGATCGGGACCAAGCTGGTGGCGCGGTTGCCGGGCAAGCTGCCGGGCCTCTACATGATCCAGACCGACGACAAAGGCGAGCGCCGGTTTTTTCACTGGCGCGACAGCGCCGCCGCGCGCAGCCTGATGGATCTGCCGCAGACCCCGGAGATCCTGAACTCGCTGGCCGGCTATGACGTGATCTATCTCTCGGCGATCACGCTGTCGCTTTATGGCGGCGAGGGCCGGGCGCGGCTGTTTGCGGCGCTCAAAGGCGCGCGTGAAGCCGGGGCGCGGTTTGCCTTCGATACCAATTTCCGGGCGCGCGGCTGGCCCGATCTCGACGTCGCACGCGCCGTTTTTCAGGAGGCCTTTGCCGCAGCCGATATCGTGCTGGCTTCCACTGAGGACTTGCTGCCGCTCTATCCCGGCGTAACCAACGAAGCGTTGCTGGCGCGGATTCCTGGGGCCGAGGTAGTGTTGAAGCTTTCGGAGCCGGCGAGCATCGTGCGCCTGGAAGGCGTTCCTTATCCGATCAAGGCGAAGCCGGTGGAGGAGCCCGTCGTTGATACGACGGCGGCCGGCGATAGTTTCGCGGCCGCCTACGTGGCCGCGCGCCTTGTGAGCGCGGATCCGCTGGAAGCTGCGCGGGCGGGGCATCGTCTGGCTGGCGTTGTGGTATGTCATCCCGGGGCGATTATCCCGCGCGCGGCGATGCCGTCCGGACTCGTCCCGAACCACGCTAATTCTCGCAAGGCATCGCCATGACCGCAGCCACAAGGCAGGAACAACTCGCCGCCATCTTCAAATCGGCCACCGTCATCCCCGTGCTCACCATCGAGCGGGTGGAGGATGCGGTGCCGCTGGCCCGCGCACTGGTGGCCGGCGGCGTGCGCGTGCTGGAGGTTACCTTGCGGACGCCGGTCGCCGTCGAGGCCGCCAAGGCGATGATCGCGGAGGTGCCGGAAGCCATTGTCGGCATTGGCACGATCCTGAACGGCGACGATCTGGCGAAAGCAAGGGCGCTCGGGGCCAAATTCGGCATCAGCCCCGGCGCAACGCCCGAGCTGTTGAAGGCCGCCGCCGCGAGCGACCTGCCTTTTGCGCCGGGGATCGCGACGGCTTCCGAGCTGATGCAGGCGCTGGCGGCCGGCTTCGATCTCGTGAAATTCTTCCCGGCCGAGCAGTCCGGCGGTATCAAGGCACTGCGGGCGCTGGCGGGGCCTTTTCCGAATATTCTGATATGCCCGACCGGTGGCATAGGCGAGGCCAATGCGGCGTCCTGGCTGGCCGAGCCGAATGTGGTGGCGGTGGGTGGTTCCTGGCTCTGCCCGGCGGCCGATATCCGGTCCGGTAACTGGGCCGGCATAACCGCCATGTGCGCGCGGGCGATGAAATCGCTGAAACCGGCGTGAAGTCTTTTTCCCGATAGGTTACAACGCCCTCAGAACCGGAACAGGGAGAACGACCATGACAGCCAGCATCGTCGGATGGGCGCACACGCCGTTCGGCAAGTTCGACGCGGAAACCGTCGAGAGCCTCGTGGTCAAGGTGGCGACCGATGCGCTGGCCGACGCCGGCATATCAGCCGAAGACGTCGACGAGATTGTGCTCGGGCATTTCAACGCCGGCTTCTCGCCGCAGGATTTCACGGCCTCCCTGGTGCTGCAGGCCGACCCGAAGTTGCGCTTCAAGCCGACCACGCGCGTCGAAAATGCCTGCGCCACCGGTTCGGCGGCGGTGCATCAGGGCATCCGGGCAATTGCTGCGGGCGCGGCCAAGATCGTGCTGGTGGTCGGCGTCGAGCAGATGACGCGGACGCCCTCGGCCGATATCGGACGCTACCTCCTGAAGGCGTCCTATCTGCCCGAGGACGGCGAGACGGTCGGCGGCTTTGCCGGCGTGTTCGGCAAGATTGCGCAAAGCTATTTCCAGAAATATGGCGACCAGTCGGACGCGCTGGCGATGATCGCGGCCAAGAACCACAAGAACGGCGTCGCTAATCCCTATGCGCAGATGCGCAAGGACTTTGGCTACGAGTTCTGCCGCGCCGAGAGCGAGAAGAACCCGTTTGTCGCAGGCCCCCTGAAGCGCACCGACTGTTCGCTGGTGTCGGACGGTGCGGCGGCGCTGGTGCTGACGGATATGGAAACCGCGAAGACCATGGGCAAGGCGGTGAACTTCCGCGCCACCGCCCACGCGCAGGATTTCCTGCCGATGTCCAAGCGCGACATCCTGCAGTTCGAAGGCTGCACCGTCGCCTGGCAGCGCGCGCTGGCGCAGGCCGGCGTGCAGCTCACCGATCTGTCCTTTGTCGAGACCCATGACTGCTTCACGGTTGCCGAACTGATCGAATATGAAGCGATGGGCCTGACGCCACGCGGGCAGGGCGCCCGCGCCATCAAGGAAGGCTGGACCCAGAAGGACGGCAAGCTGCCGGTCAATCCGTCCGGCGGGTTGAAGGCCAAGGGGCACCCGATCGGCGCCACCGGCGTCTCCATGCACGTGATGAGCGCGATGCAGCTCGTCGGCCAGGCGCCCGAGGGCATGCAGCTCAAGAACCCCAAGCTCGCCGGCATCTTCAACATGGGCGGGGCGGCGGTGGCGAACTACGTCTCTGTGCTGGAGCCTGCGAAGTAGCCGCAAAACGTGCTACCATAGGGTAGGGCAAAGGCGCCCTTGAGCCGTGCCCACCATGAGTGCCGCGCGATGAGGTGGTGGGCATCGGGAGCCTGTCATCGGGCGCGCATTGGCGCGACCCGGTGGCTTTGCCCACCCTTCAATTTTCCGGAGCGTGCATCATGAGCAACGAGAGTTCGTTGTCATCGGCAGAACTGAACAGCCGGATCAGGATTCTGGAAGACAATATCCGGCAGTTGATCGAACAGGCTGCCGCCGCCTCCGGCGAACGGAATGAAGCGCGCATCGCCGACCGCCTCAGCCAGCAGAATGAAGAGCTGGAGCGCCTGACCCGGGAACGCGACGCCAGAGCCACGAAAGATCCGTCGAAGAAATAGCTGCCAACACCGCTCTATCGTCGTCCCTGCGAAAGCAGGGACCCATACGCCGGGTAGGTGGTGATTGCGGGAAATTTTGGTCGCCTTGGGAGCGTGCCTCAATCCACGCCCTGTGGCTATGGGTCCCTGCTTTCGCAGGGACGACACCGACTATTGGTCTCCAACGCATGCGGCCATACGCACCGCGCGCTTGATCTTCCCAATCCGCTGCCGTTACTTGGCCGGAACGACAATCCGGGAGCAGGCTGATCCATGGGACCATTGGAAGGCATCAAGGTCATCGACATGACGACCGTGCTGATGGGGCCCTATGCCACCCAGATGCTCGGCGATTACGGCGCCGATGTCATCAAGGTGGAATCGCTCGATGGCGATGTGACGCGGCAGATCGGGCCGACCCGTCATCCCGGCATGGGGCCGGTGTTCCTCAACACCAACCGCAGCAAGCGCTCGATCTGCCTCGATCTGAAGAAGCCGGCCGGGCGTGAGGCCGTGCTGCGGCTGATCAAATCCGCCGACGTGCTGGTATACAACGTGCGCCCGCAGGCGATGGCGCGGCTGAATCTCGGTTACGACGTGGTGTCGAAAATCAACCCGCGTTTGATCTATGCCGGCGTGTTCGGCTTCGGCCAGGACGGGCCCTATGCGGCAAAGCCCGCCTATGACGATCTGATCCAGGGCGCGACGGCCTTGCCGGCGCTGATGGCGCAGACCGCCGACGGCGTGCCGCGCTATGTCCCCAACGCGCTCGTTGATCGCATCGTCGGCCTCACGGCGGTGGGCGCCATCTGCGCCAGCCTGGTCGATCGCAACCGTACCGGCCGCGGCCAGCGCGTCGATATCCCGATGTTCGAAACCATGGCCGGTTTCGTGATGGGCGATCACATGGGCGGTCTCACCTACGAGCCGCCGCTCGACAAAGGCGGCTATGCCCGTCATCTGTCGCCGGACCGCCGGCCGTACAAGACCTCGGACGGCTATATCTGCGTGATCGTTTATAACGACAAGCAGTGGCAGAATTTCTTCGATGCAACCGGGCGCGACGACCTTCGCGTCCACTCGAAATTTGCGACCTTCGCCGGCCGCGCCGTCAATATCGACGTGGTTTATGCCGAACTGGCGCGCATCCTCGAAACCAAGACCACCGCCGAGTGGACCGCTATCCTGGAGAAGGCGGACGTGCCGGTCATGCCGATGCACGACCTCGAAAGCCTGCTCGGCGATCCCCACATCGTCGCCACCGATTTCTTCCCCGTAGTCGAGCATCCGACCGAGGGCCGCATCCGCAACATGAGGCCATCGGCGCGATTTTCGGAAACGCCGGTTGAGACCAAGCGGCTGGCGCCGCGCCTGAGCGAGCACGGCGAGGAGATCCTGAAGGAAGCCGGTTTTTCGCCGGATGAGATTGCAGCGCTGGTGCGCGATGGCGTCACCAAGGCCGCGTCAAACACGTAAGGACGGGATAGATGGATTTCGCACTCTCAGCCAACCAGGAATCGATCCGTGACGCGGTCGGAAAAATCTGTTCGCGTTTCGACGATGCCTATTGGCTGAAGAAGGACAAGGAGGGTGGCTACCCCGCCGACTTCCACCGCGCGCTGGCGGATGCCGGTTGGCTCGGCATCTGCATTCCCGAGGAATATGGCGGGTCGGGGCTCGGCATCACCGACGCCGCGATCATGATGCGGACGATTTCGGAATCGGGCGCCGGCATGTCCGGTGCCTCCGCCGTGCACATGAACGTGTTCGGGCTCAATCCCGTGGTCGTGTTCGGCACCAAGGAGCAATGCACGCGCATGTTGCCGCCGATCATCGACGGTCGCGACAAGTCATGTTTCGCGGTCACCGAACCCAATACCGGCCTTAACACCACCCAGTTGAAAACCCGCGCGGTGCGTAAGGGCGACAAATATGTCGTCAACGGCCAGAAGGTCTGGATTTCCACCGCCCAGGTCGCCAACAAGATTCTGCTACTGGCACGCACCACGCCGCTGGAGGAAGTGAAGAACCCGACCCACGGTCTGAGCCTGTTCTACACGGATTTCGACAAGCAGCGCGTCACCGTGCACGAGATCGAGAAGATGGGGCGCAAGCCCGTCGATTCCAACGAATTGTTCTTCGAGAATTTTGAGATCCCGGTCGAGGATCGCTTAGGCGAGGAAGGCCGCGGCTTCGAATACATCCTGCACGGCATGAATCCCGAGCGCATCCTGATCGCGGCCGAAGCAGTGGGTCTCGGCCAGATCGCACTGTCGCGCGCCTCGGCCTACGCCAAGAACCGCATCGTCTTCAACCGCCCGATCGGCATGAATCAAGGCATCCAGCATCCGCTGGCGAAGAACTGGATGGAGCTGGAAGCCGCGTGGCTGATGGTGCTCTCGGCCGGCTGGCAATACGATCAGGGCATGCAATGCGGCCCGGCCGCCAATGCCGCGAAATATCTTGCGGCCGAAGCCGGCTTCCACGCCTGCGAGCAGGCGGTAATGACTCATGGCGGCTTCGGTTACGCCAAGGAATATCACGTCGAGCGCTATTTGCGGGAATCCCTGATCCCGCGTATCGCGCCGATCAGCCCGCAGCTTATTCTCAGCTTTATCGCCGAGAAGGTGCTCGGTCTGCCGAAGTCGTATTGAGGATGAGAAGGCGTCTCGGTAATTTGCGCCGTCATTCCGGGGAGAGACGACTATGAGTTTCATCACCGGCGTCGGGCTGACGTCCTATGGCAAGCACGAAGGATCTTCCTCGCTCGATCTCATGAGCAAGGCGGCCGAGCTTGCCATTGCGGATGCCGGGCTGAAGCGATCCGAAATCGACGGCATTCTCTGCGGCTACAGTACGGTCTCGCCACACATCATGCTGGCGACCGTGTTCGCTGAACATTTTGGCATTCAGCCATCCTACGCGCACGCCGTCCAGGTTGGCGGCGCCACCGGGCTTGCGATGGCCATGCTGGCGCATCATCTGGTCGATGCCGGTGTAGCGAAGCACGTGCTGGTGGTCGGCGGCGAAAACCGTCTCACCGGGCAGAGCCGCGACGCCTCGATCCAGGCGCTCGCGCAGGTCGGTCACCCCGATTACGAGGTGACGCTGGGACCGACGATCCCCGCCTATTACGGCCTTGTCGCGTCGCGCTACATGCATGAATATGGCGTCACTCAGGAAGACCTCGCCGAATTCGCGGTGCTGATGCGCGCCCACGCCTTGACCCATCCTGGCGCGCAGTTTCACGAACCGATCACCGTCGCCGACGTGATGGCCTCAAAACCGGTGGCGATGCCGCTCAAGCTGCTGGATTGCTGCCCGGTGTCCGACGGTGGCGCGGCGTTCGTGGTCAGCCGCGAGCCGACTTCCGCGACCGGCATTCGCGTGCGCGGCGCTGCGCAGGCGCATACCCATCAGCACGTCACGGCCGCGCCGGCTTTGAGCGAACTCGGCGCCGAGATCGCGATCGCCAAGGCAAAGGCTGCATCGGGTGTCGCGATATCGGATGTGCGTTACGCCGCTGTCTACGACAGCTTCACCATTACGCTCGCGATGCTGCTGGAAGACCTCGGCCTTGCCGGGCGCGGCGAGGCGGCGGCGCGGGTGCGGGCAGGGCATTTCGGCCGCGAGGGCGCCATGCCGCTCAACACCCATGGCGGCCTCCTGAGCTACGGCCATTGCGGCGTCGGCGGCGCGATGGCGCATCTGGTGGAGACGCATTTGCAGATGACGGAGCGCGCCGGACCCCGCCAGGTTCGCGACGCCTCGGTCGCGCTGCTGCACGGCGACGGTGGCGTGCTGTCGTCGCATGTCAGCATGTTTCTGGAGCGGGTGCGATGACCGACAAACTCGCCGACTGGACCAAGGGCGCCGAGGCCATCGTCTATCAGTTCTGCGATGCATGTGGAGCTGTGCAGTATTTCCACCGCAGCTTCTGCGCCGCCTGTGGTGCGCCTGATCCGGCACAGAAGCGGGCCAGTGGAACCGCGACGGTCTACGCGACGTCGCTGGTGTGCCGCGCCGCGACGCCGGAGACGCGTGCGCACGTTCCCTACAATATCGTGCTGGTCGATGCAGCGGAGGGCTTTCGCATGATGGCCCATGGCGACAACGATCTTGCGATCGGTGACAAGGTCACCGCAAGCTCTCGGCCGTTTGCGGGAAGACTGGTCCCATATTTTGAGAGGATAAAGTGAGCTTTGGCATCAAATGCTCACGCAGCGAAGCAACCCAGATTACGCGGAACGGTGAAAAATCTGAGTGCTTCGACGCGTCAACATTCAGTGCCAGTAGAACACAACGCTGGCGATGACGAGCATCGCTGTTACCGCCAGCATCTGCGCAAGTGCTTCCGAGGCCGCCTTCCTGGTGGCTTCCTTCATGCCTAACTCCCTAGACTTGGGCATGAGTCATCCTTGCCCGTGAAGGCCTGATGAGCTCAGTTTGGTTTTACTCGGAACACCCCGCGACGAGTATTCGCTCTTTTGAGTCCCCACTCAGCGAATATCGACAGTCCTGAGAATCGACCAGCATTGAGGCGGCAATTTGGCTCGCTCGCAGCCGGTTTGTGCACGAGAGAGGACGTTTTTTGGCGCGAGTCTAACGACTTGGGTGCAGGCCCGAACCTGAGGTAGCGACGTTTCGACAGTTGATCAGCTTTCTGCTGCGGTGCATGATCTCGCTGTCAACAAATCAGAAAATCCCCAAACCCCAAGGTGATGCATGGCCCGCGTCGAATACAGCGATCCCGCCAAACACAACGATCGTACCCGCGAATTGCTGGGCAAAAACCGCAATGCGAACATCTTCCGGATGATGGCGCATTCGCCGAGCTATCTCGAACAATACTGCCGACTCGGCGGTGCCATCAGGCACAAGGGCGAGCTCGACCCGATCGTGCGCGAGCTCGCCATCACCCGCACCGGCATTCTGTGCGAGGCGCCCTACGAAATCGTCGCCCACAAGCGGATCGGCAAGAACGTTGGCGTCACCGACGAGCAGAACGAGGCATTGGAGCACTGGCAGGTGGCGACATGCTTCAACGAAGTGCAGCGCGCCGCGCTCGCCTTCACCGACGAAATCGTCAAGCTCCACAAGCCGACTGACTCGACCTTCAACGCCATCGCCGCCAAATTGACCCCGGCCGCATTGGTCGAACTGCAGCTTTCGGTCGGCTTCTACATCATGACGTCCAAGTTCCTGGAGACGTTTGCCATCGACCTGCAGCCGGTAACGGAAGTCGTGGGCTGAGAAGCCGTGGGCTGATCTGCGGCCGTTCTCAGCTCGAAGGCCCGTATCGTCGCAGCGCCTCCAGCGTCAATCCCTTGCCGACCGCGCCGAAGATGTCGCCTTCGACGACCCGGGCCGAGGGCAGGGCCTTGGTGATCGCCTTGTGGACGTGAGCGAGTTTCACCGAGCCGCCGGTCAGGAACACGGCGTCGATATCACCGGCAGCTAATCCCGCCTGAATAAGGCAGTTGTTGATTCGCGCCGCGATGCGATCGGCGAGCTGCTTTGTATGGCTGACAAGATCGGGGCGGCTGATATCAGCGCCAAGACCGGGGGTAACCCACTCCAGCGGGATGCCAGCCTGGCGCTTCTCGGACAGGGCGATCTTGGCGTCTTCGACTTCCATCGCCAGCGTATGGCCGCGCTGTTCGTGCACCACGCGGATCAGCCGGTCGAGGAGTTCCGGCTCGCTGGCCTCCTGCCGCACCTGGCGGATATCGGCCATCACGCGCGGCTCATACATGCGGTTGATGCTCGACCAGGTCGCGAGGTCGTGGAAGTAGCTCGACGGCACGTCAAGCCCGGGACGCTTCATGGCGCTGCGGAAGCCGAACAGCGGCATGACCACGCCGAGGCTGAGCTGGCGGTCGAAATCGGTGCCTCCGATGCGCACGCCGTCATTGGCGAGAATATCGGCCGCGCGATCGGCCTTGCCGTGGCGCTCGGGCCCCAGACGCACGATCGAAAAGTCGGACGTGCCGCCGCCGATATCGGCGATCAATGCGACTTCCTCGGATGTGATCTGTCGCTCATAGTCCAGAGCCGCGGCGATCGGTTCGAACTGAAACGTGACCTCGTCGAAACCGATTCCCTGCGCAATTATCCGCAGCGTTTCCTCCGCCTTGCGATCGGCATCCGGCGCATTGTCGACGAAGTGAACCGGCCGGCCGTGGACAACATTACGCAGTTCATGGCCGGTGGCCTGTTCCGCGCGGCGTTTGACCGCACCGAGGTAATAGGCGATCACGTCGCGAAAGCTGACCCGTGCGCGTCCGAGCCGGGTGGTTTCGTCGATCAGCGAGGTTCCGAGCACCGACTTGAGACTGCGCATCAGCCGGCCGGGCGCGCCCTCAATATAGGCTTCCACGGCCCTGCGGCCGATCAAAACGCCCCCGTCCACCTCATAGAACATCGCGCTGGGTATAGTGGTCTGGGCCGCCTCCAGCGCCACCAGAACCGGCGCCCGGCCTTCGATGGTGCCAAGCGTCGTGTTCGACGTTCCGAAATCAAGGCCACAGATGGACATGGATGCTCCTGGAGGGAGCGTCCGTTTACACACTGCGAGGCCATCGATCCACCCTTATCTCGTCGTCTGATCGGGCCGGTCTGTGGTACGAATTATGTTGCCGGATAGGGCCATCCACAGATCAATTTGTTTCGTGCGGCGGGTTGGCAAATCAATCCGAGATGGTCCATAAGCTCCGTCCTCGCGGCCGGTCCTCCCGCCGCAATCGGCTTTGGAAAGAGGTCGCGTGGCAAATATCAATCGACAGATCGCGGAAGAACTCGGCGTTCGCGAACAGCAGATCTCGGCGACAGTCGAATTGCTCGATGGCGGCGCCACCGTGCCGTTCGTGGCGCGCTATCGCAAGGAAATCACCGGTGGGCTTGATGACGCGCAATTGCGCACGCTGGAAGAGCGGCTGACTTACTTGCGCGAACTCGAGGATCGCCGGGTCGCTATCCTCAACTCGGTCCGCGAGCAGGGCAAGCTCGACGCCACGCTGGAAGCCGCCATTATGGCGGCCGACAGCAAGGGGCGTCTGGAAGACATCTATCTGCCGTTCAAGCCGAAGCGCCGCACCAAGGCCGAGATCGCCAAGGAGGCCGGGCTCGAACCATTGTCGGAACTGTTGCTGACGCAGCCGCAGAACGATCCGCAGGCCGTGGCCGCGACCTTCGTCGACGCCGAGAAGCAGGTGGCGGACGTCGCCGCGGCGCTTGAAGGCGCGCGTGCAATCCTGGTGGAGCGCTTTGCCGAGGATGCCGATCTGATCGGGCGCTTGCGCGAAGAAATGTGGTCGAACGGGGTGATGACATCCACCGTCCGCAAGGGCAAGAAGACCGAAGGCGAGAAGTTCAAGGACTATTTCGACTACAACGGAGCCCTCCACAAGCTACCGTCGCACCGCATTCTCGCGCTGTTTCGAGGCGAGAAGGAAGAAATCCTCGAGCTGCAGATGATGCCCGAGGCGAATGTTCCGGTGGCCGGCGTCCCCAGCACCTATGAACTGAAAATCATGCAGCGCTTTGCGATTACCGATCAGGGCCGCCCGGGCGACCGCTGGCTGATCGAGACCGCGCGCTGGGCGTGGCGCACCAAGATCCAGGTGCACCTCAATATCGACCTGCGGATGCGGCTGTGGACGGCGGCAGAGACCGAGGGCGTGCGGGTGTTCGCCTCGAATTTGCGCGACCTGCTGCTGGCGGCGCCGGCCGGCGCGCGCGTGACCATGGGGCTCGACCCCGGCTATCGCTCCGGCGTCAAGGTCGCAATCGTCGATGCGACGGGGAAGGTAGTGGCGACCACCGCGGTCTATCCGCACGAACCGCAACGGCAATGGGATGCGGCGCTGGCGACGCTGGGCAAGCTCGCGGTCGCGCACCGCGTCGATCTGATTGCGATCGGCAACGGCACCGCCTCGCGCGAGACCGATAAGCTCGCGACCGAGCTGGTCAAGCTGCTGCCGGACCTGAATATGTCGAAGATCGTGGTGTCGGAGGCCGGCGCGTCGGTCTATTCCGCCTCGGCCTTTGCATCCGAGGAATTGCCGGAGCTCGACGTCACCTTGCGCGGCGCGGTGTCGATCGCGCGACGCCTGCAGGATCCGCTGGCCGAACTCGTCAAGATCGATCCGAAGGCGATCGGCGTCGGGCAGTATCAGCATGACCTCGGTGAAACCAAACTGGCGCGCTCGCTCGATGCCGTCGTCGAAGACTGCGTCAACGCCGTAGGCGTCGATGCCAACACGGCTTCCGCGCCGCTGCTGGCGCGGGTGTCGGGCATCGGCGCAGGGCTCGCGCAAAGCATCGTGCAACATCGCGACGCCAACGGGCCGTTCAAATCGCGCAAGGCGCTGAAGGAAGTGCCGCGGCTGGGACCGAAAGCGTTCGAGCAATGTGCAGGCTTCCTGCGCATCAACGGCGGTGAAGACCCGCTCGATTCGTCCGGTGTGCATCCGGAAGCCTATCCTGTGGTGCGGCGGATACTCACCGCAGCCAAGAGCGACATCAAGGCGCTGATCGGCAATGCCGAGATCGTGCGCCAGTTGAAGCCGCAGGCCTTCGTCGACGACACGTTTGGCCTGCCCACGGTCACCGACATCCTGCGTGAGCTGGAAAAGCCCGGCCGCGACCCGCGTCCGGCATTCAAGGCTGCGGTGTTCAAGGAGGGCGTCGAAGAGATCAAGGACCTCAAGCGCGGCATGATCCTGGAAGGCACCGTGACGAACGTCGCGGCCTTCGGCGCCTTCGTCGATATCGGCGTGCACCAGGACGGTCTGGTACACATCTCGGCGATGTCGAAAACCTTCATCAAGGACCCGCGCGAGGTGGTGAAGCCGGGCGACATCGTCAAGGTCAAGGTGCTGGAGGTCGAGGTTGCCCGCAAGCGCATCGCGCTGACGCTGCGGCTTGACGATGAAGTCGGCGAGAAAGGCCCCAAGCTGTCGGACAGCAAGATGCGCGAATATTCCAAGGCGTCGATGACGTCATCCGCACCGCGCAAGGCGCAGGAGCAGGGCGGCGCACTGGCCGATGCCCTGCGGCGTGCCGCTGAGAAGAACGGGCGGGGCAAGGCGGGATAGGAGAGCGCCTTGCCGCTGGACCTCATCCTTCGAGACGCCGCTGCGCGGCTTTTCGTAGGGTGGGCAAAGGAGCAACGCGACGTGCCCACCATCCCTCACCGAGCGCGGTGTGAAATGGTGGGCACGCTGCGCTCTGCCCACCCTACGAATCGAACTGCACCGCGTCCGGGACACGAGAGACTAACCCGACGTCAACACGTTCAGCTTGGCGTTGGCGAGGATCAGGCGATCGGCCAGCAATTGCGCGAGGTTGCGCATGATCCGCTCGCCGGCGCGCGGATGCTGCTTTCGGAAACGTTCGAAATCGCGCAGCGGGATTTCGTAAGCCGTCGCGGCCATATCGGCGAACACGTCTGCCGAGCGGCGCGGCTCCAATAGCGCCATCTCGCCGAACGGCATTCCCGCCGTCAGCGTCGCCAGGCGGATGCCGTCGGGCAGGGTGACATGCACCACGCCGCTCCTGAGAAAGAACACCGAGGTCGCGGGATCGCCGGCGGCGATGATCTTTTCGCTCGCCTGATAGGTCCGGATCGACGCGAGCGAGGCGAGATCGGTCAGTTCCTCGTCCGTCAGCCCCGCCAGAAGCGACTGTTCGGAAATTTCCGTCGCCTCGAAGAAGTCGATCTCACCGCCGTAACGATAGACCACCTGATCTTCCGCCCATTCGATGGCGGCGTCGAGCAAATAGTAGTTGCGGATGTTGGTGAGGCCTTCCGTCCATTCCCCGATCATCTTCCATTCCGGAGACGACCGCCTGATGCCGGACAGGACCACGGTGACGTTATAGCCTGCGAGTTCGCGGAACTCCTCGGCGAGCAGGCGGGTACCGGCGCGGGTCATGGCCGTGACGCGGCGCAGATCGAAGATGACGAGCTGCGGCCGCGGCCTCGCCGCAAGCTGGCGCGAGACGTAGTCGACATTGGAGAACGACAGCGTCCCGACCAGCTCGATGACGCGGACATCCTGGTGGTGCGCGGCCAGGATGTTCTGCTCCTGCGCGCGCCGCACGCGCCGCGACGGGCTGTTGCCGATGTCGTAGTCGGCGATGATGCTGTTGCGCGCATCGTCGCTGCGGTTGAGCATATGCAGATCGTAATGCGATGACAGCGCCTCGCAGACCTTGATGCCGCGCACGCTGTTACCGTGCTTGTCGAGTTTCGGCGAATAGCTGCCGAGCCCGAGCCGAGCCGGTAGCGCCGCAAGGATGCCGCCGCCGACGCCGCTCTTGGCGGGGATGCCGATCCGGTAGATCCATTCCCCGGCATAATCGTACATGCCGGAGCTCGTCATGACGGAGAGCGTCCGCGAGATGGCGTAAGCGCTCAGCACCTGCTCGCCGGTCACCGGATTGATGCCGCGATTGGCGAGGGTGGCCGCCATCACAGCGATATCGCGCGCCGTCACCAGGATGGCGCATTGCCGGAAATACACCTCCAGCACGGCAGCCACGTTGTCGCGGATTACGGCATTGGTGCGCAGCAAATAGCCGATCGCGCGGTTGCGGTCTCCGGTGGTGCTTTCGGAGGCATAGACGGCGTCGTCGACGTCGAGATCGCGCCCGGCAAACCGCCCGAGCGCCTGACGGATATAGTCGAACGCGGCGTCGCCCTGGGCCTCATAGATCAGGCCGGAGCAGGCGATCGCGCCGGCATTGACCATCGGGTTGAAGGGATGGTTTTCGGCGTTGAGGCGTATCGAGTTGAAGGGATCGCCTGACGGCTCGACGCCGATGACGCTTTCGACCCGCGCCGCACCCAGCGTATCCAGCGCCAGCGCGAACACGAACGGCTTCGACATCGACTGGATGGTGAAGGGAATCTGCGTGTCGCCGACCTCGTAGACGTGGCCGTCGAGGGTGGCGAGGCTGATGCCGAAATGGGCAGGATCGGCCTTGCCGAGTTCGGGGATGTAATCGGCGACCGCGCCGCTGGTCTCGCCAGCGAACTCGGCGTGGCACGCGTTCAGGAACCGCAGCAAGGGCGGTTTCGAGCTGGTCCAGGCAGCGGGGCCGGCGTTAAGCGGAGGAGGCGATTGTTTCATCGCCTCCTCTTGTGCAACGCAATCAGGGTGCGCGCAACTGGTTCGGCACCAGGGTCTGGCGGCGTATCAGCACAAGCGCGATAAGGACGGTCGGGATCAGGATCGCCAATCCGAGCGAGGTGATCTGCCATTGCGAGAGCGGCATGATGCCGCCGCCGGGCGTGGCGATCACGAAGCCGCCGATCACCAGCAGCACCCTTAGCGGCCATTCCATGAAGCCGGCGCCTCTGAGGTCGCCGACATAGGCCTGATAGCCCTGGACGCCGCCGCAGATGAATATGATGCCGAAACAGGCCAGCCCGGTAAGCCCGAGCGCTTCGAGATACGGATTATCCCCCTGCAGCAGCAGGGCGGGATTCAATACGAAGAAGAATGGGATGAAATAGATGATGCTGCCGACCCACATGCTCTCCCATCCGGTCTTCATGGCGGGCGCGCCTGCGATGCCTGCTGCCGCGAAGGAGGCGATGGCGACCGGCGGTGTGATCGCCGACAGCATTCCCCAATAGAAGATGAACATGTGCACGGCCATCTTGTTGAGGCCGAGTTTTTCCAGCGCCGGTGCGACCAGGATGGCGAGGAAGATGTAGCAGGACGTGGTGGTCAGCCCCAATCCCAGGACCATGCTGGTGATGGCGCACATGATGAGCAGCAGGAAGGCGTTGCCGCCGGCGATGCTGAGAAGATCGTTGGCGAGGCTGGAAATCACGCCGGTCAGCGAGAACGCGCCGATCAGGAGGCCGCAGCCGGCGAGAATGGCGATCAGTTCGACGAAGGTCTTGCCGTTCAGTTCGAGGAACTGCAGCCAGCGCGCGCCGCCCCAGTTCTTGCCCGGAAAGAATTCGTTGAGCGCAGCAAGCAGGCACATGCCCCACAGAAACGCGTTGAGCACGCCGAACCAGAGCATCAGGCCGGTGGCGACGATCGAAAGCACCAGAACCGCGGTGTTGCCGCGTTTCCACGGCGCCGGTCCAGACCATTGGTGCAGGATTACCAGCAGCGCCGAGGCATAAAACGGCGCGTGGCTCTCGCGCTTGAAGTAGAGCAGCATGACCACGAGGACCACGATCACGAACAGGTAGTACCAGCCCTCCTTGAAGGCATCCATGAAGCGCGGAAGCTCCTCGCGCGGCAGCCCCTGCAGCTTGTGGCGGGCGGCGTAGCTGTCGACCTGGGCGAACAGACCGACATAATACAGAATCGACGGGATGGTCGCGGCCAGCGCGACATCGGCGTAGCCGGTGTTCATGAACTGCGCCATCACGAAGGCGGTGGCGCCCAGCACCGGCGGTGCCAACACGGCGCCGGTGGATGCGCAGGCTTCGATCGCGGCGGAATAGGACGGCGTGAAGCCGGTCTTCTTCATCGCGGGGATGGTCATGGTGCCCGCGGTCAGCACGTTGGAGACGATGCTGCCGCCGACGGTGCCGAGCAATCCGCTGGCGAAGACGCAAACCTTCGCGGCGCCGCCGCGGAATGTCCCGCACATCGCGAAAGCAATGTTGATGAAGAATTTTCCGGCGCCCGTCATCATCAGCGCGGTGCCGAACACCAGAAAGCCGATCACAGTGTCGGCGAAGGCCTGAACCGGAATGCCGAGCAGGCTCTCGCCCGACAGCATGTGATAGGCGGTGGTCTGCTCGAGGGTCGATTGCGTGCCGCGGAACGGCCCGAGCCATTTGGAGTCGGCGAACATCGGATAGAGCGTGAACGGGAGCACGCTCAGCAACAGGCTCCAGCCGCCGGTGCGCCGCAGCGCTTCCATCAGTACGGCCCACATGACGAGGCCGGCCGCGATCACGTTCTTCGGGGCACCCTCGAATTCCCAACCCAACTGCGCCGCTTTGCGGACGTTCATCATCAGCCAGATCGCCGAGCCGAGCGTCAGCAGGAACAAGGCAATGTCGTACCAGGGAATGCGATCGATGCTCGCCCTGCCGGATCCGGGAAAGATCAGGAAGGTGAACGGCAGCATCAATGCGATCAGCAGATAGAAATATTCGGTATTGAGCTGGGTAAAGCCGAGAAAGAACTGCAGCGAGAACTGCTGGTTGACGCACAACAGGATCGTCGCCGCGGCCGCGACGATCAACGTCCAGCGCCAGCCGCCTTGCAGGGTGCGGACGCGCGACACCTCCGCTTCCTGCATGTCGGCGGCGGCTGCGAGATGCGGATCGGCGATCTCGATCTTGACGGGCTCTCTCGGATCACCGCCGAGCAACGGCGGTGCATCTGACGGCTGCGAGCTATCGGACGGCGTACGCGACATTCATCTATTCCAATAGCTGCAGTAATTGAGCCTGGACGATTCCGAAACCTGGCGATTCCAAAAACGGTCTATTCAAAGCCGTTCGGCATGCTGGCTTTGGTCAGCGCCGCCGCGCGCGCCTTCATCCAGCCGTCGAGAAACGCCTTGTCGTCCGATGGCGGACTGGACTTGCCGTAGTCCGCCCATGCCGTCGCCAATACCTGCTGGCGCTTGAACAGGGCATTATTATGGGTCTCCTGCTCGGCGGACCAATGCCCGGCTTCCTTGAGCGCCTTCACGGCGCCCGGATGCACCGGGATCACCCAGTTCTTGGTCTGGCGGTCGGCCGCAAGGCCGCCAGCGCCCGGCGCGGAATCCTTGTAAGCGTCGTAGCCCGTGATCATCGCCTTGGTGATGGCATAGACCTCGTCGGCGGCCAGCGATCCGTAGGACACGAAGATCGGGTAGGGGTAGTTGCCGAGCTCGACCGGCTTGTCCTTGGTGATGCCGGCACCGCAGGTCGCGACGTGCGGGAAGAAGAACGAGCCAACCTTTTTCACGCGCTCCCAGCCGGCCTTGTCGCCGGGGGGCAGCGGCGGCCAGACGATGCCGCGCGGCGATGTCTCGAGTTCCTTCGCCGGACCAGTGATGGTGGTGGCGAAGGCGGCATCGACGTCGTTGTTGACCATGCCCTTCCACATCGCGCCATAGCTCGAGAACTCGACGACCTTGACGTCGCTTTGCTTGAGGTCGCCGAACGCCAGGACCGCGAGCGCGTTCTGGTTCAGCGCCGGCGAACCGACCACGAAGCCAACGCGCTTGCCCTTGAGCTGCTTGATTTCGGTCACGCCGGTATCCTTGGCGACGCCGAGCGAAGCGGCGTTGCAATCGACGGTAGACAGCACCAATTGCAGGGCTTGCGGACCCCATTCCTTGGTGCCGAATTCGAACACGCCTTCCTGAGCAAAATAGCTGCCGGAGCCCATCCCCGACATGGCCGCGCGCTTGGCGCGCAATGGCGCCAGTCGCGCCACGTCGTTGCCGGCGGGCAGCACGCGGACATCGGTACCGTATTTGTCTTTCATCATCTTGCCGATGCCGACAGAGATGTTGAAGCCCGCCGTTCCGGTGTCATAGGCAGTGACGACCATGGTCGGCGGCAGCTTGACGTCTTGGGAATAGGCCGGCGAGGCCAGCAGCGAGATGCCTGCAAGGGCAATTGGCGCGAGCGCCGTCAACCGATGAATCATAATTTTTCCCCTCAGATGGTTTTCGCTTTGCGAAAGTCACTCGTTAGCGTTGATCATGTCATCGGCTGCTGGCGATGGCAACGTTAGGTGCGCAGACTTCAACAGCCGAGCTGGACAGATTGTCGCGGAATCATCGCAAGCACGTCGCAAGCACGTCTATGCCGTGATCTTGTTAAGCTTCGATGATTGCGACGACCTGTCCTTCAGCGATGACGTCGTCGAGTTTGACCAGGATAGCCTTGATTCTTCCTGCCGTCGTCGACGTGACCGGAATTTCCATCTTCATTGCTTCGACGAAAGCAATCTCGTCGCCGTCGCCGACATTGCCGCCGGTTGTGACGGGAAGCGCGCACACGCGGCCGGCGACTTCAGTGACGATCTTGATGTCTGGCATTTCCGTTCTCCGGGGACCGTCTGACGGACTGGTGGTCCTCGTGAACGGCTTTTTGTTGTGGCCGCAGATTGCCTGAGGTAGTTTGTTCTGCAAGTGGAATTTTATTCCGCAGGGCGGAATGGAGCCAAAAAAATGGGACGACGCTCGGAACGGCTTAGCAAACAGGGAATGCTCGCCAGCGATCTGGCAGGCGAGGGCGATGTGATCCAGGTGGTGTCGCGGGCGTTCGACGTCCTGCGATGCTTCGAGGGTCATGAAGCCAGATTGGGAAATCTGGAAATTTCCAGTCGCTGTGGTCTGCCGCGCTCAACGGTATCGCGGCTCACCCACACGCTGACGCGGATGGGCCAGCTCGTTTATCTGCCGCGCGACCAGAAATACCGTATCGGTCCAAGCGCGGTGGCGATGAGCACCTCGATGATGAAGGGGTTGCAGCTTCGCAACCTGATCCGGCTGCGGCTGCAGGACGTAGCCGATCAATTGCCGGGCACCGTCGGCTTCGTGATTCCCGATCGCTTCCATCTGGTCTATCTCGAATTTGCGCGGGCCGCGAACGCGCTCGGCCTGCACGAAGGCACCGGCAGCCGCATCTCGATGACGAGCACTGCGGCCGGCTTTGCCTACACCGCCGCGCTCGATGCCGACGTCGGCGACGCCTTGATCGCCGAAATGGAGCGTGAGATCCCGGGAAACGCGGGATTGTTGAAGTCGCGCATTGAAGACAACCGCCGTCATTTGCGCGAGCACGGCTATGTCGTGGGCTTGGGCACCTGGAGCCCGCATATCAACGGTTGCGCGGTGCCGATCTGGTCGCCGCAATATCAAACCTTCGTTGTCGCGACGATCGGTCTTCTCTCCGCGATGTTTGATGAGAAGCGGTTGCACAAGGAAGTGGCGCCGCAGATGCTCCAGCTCGGTGCTGCGCTCGGCAGCCTGCTCGAAGGGGCCGAGGGTGACATCTTCACCAACCGTATCGAGAGAAAGCCGCTTCCGGTATCGACCCATAATAACAACAAGATCATCAAGACGGAGGATACGAATGAACTGGAAGCCGGAGCTCGACGACCTCGCTCGGCGCGAAGCGTTCGCGCGCGAGATGGGAGGCGTTGACAAGGTCAAGCGCCAGCATGACCAGGGCCGGCTCACGGTTCGTGAGCGCATCGACAGACTGATCGACAAGAATTCCTTCCACGAGATCGGCGCGATTTCCGGCATCGCCGAATACGACGAAAACAGCGAACTCAAGCACCTGACGCCGGCCAACTGCGTGTTTGGCCGCGGCAAGATCGACGGCCGTACCGTGGTCGTGGTCGGCGACGACTTTACCGTGCGCGGTGGATCAGCCGACGCCTCGATTTCGGCCAAGCCGCTGATGGCCGAGGAGATGGCGCACGATTTTCGCCTGCCGATCATCCGCGTGATCGAAGGTTCGGGCGGTGGCGGCTCGGTGAAGACGATTGAAACGCGCGGGGCTGCCAATTTGCCCGGCGGCGTCGGCGGCACGCGCTGGTACTGGTTCACGACCGCGAACATGGCGCGCGTGCCCGTGGTCGCCCTCGGGCTCGGTTCGGTTGCGGGCCTTGGCGCGGCGCGGCTCGCCGCCAGCCATTATTCGGTCATGACCAGGAATTCCGCGATGTTCGTCGCAGGTCCTCCGGTGGTGAAGCGTCTCGGCCAGGATCTGACCAAGCAGGAACTCGGCGGCGCCGAGATCCAGACCCGCGCCGGCGGCGTCGACGATGCGGTCGACACCGAGGAGGAGGCGTTCGAACGCGCCAGGCGTTTTCTGTCCTATCTGCCGTCATCGGTGTACGACCTGCCGCCGACCACGCCCTGCACGGACGATCCGGAGCGCGCGGAAGAAGCGCTGTTGAAAGCGGTGCCGCGCAATCGCCGCCAGGTCTACAAGATGCGTCCGATCATCGACGCCGTCGTCGACAAGGGCTCGTTCTTCGAGGTCAACGCCAATTTCGGCCGCCCGATCATCACCGGGCTTGCCCGGCTCGAAGGCCGCGCGGTGCTGCTGCTGGCCAGCGATCCCTTCCACTATGGTGGGTCGTGGACGGCGGAGGCGTGCCAGAAGGTGGTGCGCTGGGTCGACTTTGCCGAAACCTTCCATCTGCCCGTGGTCTATCTGATGGACTGCCCGGGCTTCATGATTGGGCTCGAGGCCGAAAAATCGGCGACCATCCGTCACGGCGTGCGCGCAATGGCCGCGGTCAATCAGAGCACGGTGCCCTGGTGCACCATCATCGTGCGCAACGCCTTTGGTGTTGCTGGCGTCGTGCATCAACCAGCCAACCGCTATTCGATGCGCTACGCCTGGCCGTCGGCCTATTGGGGTTCGCTGCCGCTGGAGGGCGGCATTGAGGCTGCCTACCGCGCCGACATCGACGCCGCGGATGATCCGGCCTTGAAGCTGAAAGAGATTGAGGAGCGCCTCAACAAGCTCCGCTCGCCGTTCCGCTCCGCCGAGAAGTTCTGGGTCGAGGAGGTCATCGATCCCCGCAAGACGCGTTCGCTGTTGTGCGAATTCGCGCGATTGGCGGAGCCGATCCGCAATGTGGGCCCGCCAACCGGCATGTCGACGCGGCCGTAGCTGGACGCGAGAATTGTAGGGTGGGCAAAGCGAAGCGTGCCCACCATTCTTTGCCGATGAGAAAAGATGGTGGGCACGGCGCAAGCGCGCCTTTGCCCACCCTACAATCGCGTCACGCCGCCACCGGCTTCGGCCGCGAGATCGCCAGCACGATCAGCGCGGCGACGATGCAGAGTGCGCCGGCCACAAAGAAGGCCGGCAGGTAGGACTGGAGCATCGTCCGCGACAGGCCGGCGCCGAAGGCCGCGACGCCCGCACCCAACTGATGACCCGCAAAAATCCAGCCGAACACGAGGTTGGCGCGCTCGGGGCCGAATCGTTGTGCGGTCAGCCGCACCGTCGGCGGCACGGTCGCGATCCAGTCGAGGCCATAGAACATCGCAAACAGCGACAGGCCGTAGAGCGTGAAATCGGAGAACGGCAGGAACAAGAGCGACAGGCCACGCAGCCCGTAGTACCAGAACAGCAGCTTGCGATTGTCGTAACGGTCCGAGAGCCAGCCGGAGGCGATGGTGCCGACGAAATCGAAAATGCCCATCACCGCGAGCAAGCTTGCCGCCTGCACCTGCGGAATGCCGAAATCGAGGCACATCGGAATCAAATGCACCTGGACCAGGCCGTTGGTGCTGGCCCCGCAGATGAAGAAGGTGGCGAACAGGATCCAGAACACGCTCGACTTCGAGGCATCGCGGAGCGTGCCGAGCGCTGCCGCCATGATCGGTGTGGTGCTCGGCGGTGGCGCCGGCAGCGGCTCCGTGCCTTCGTCGCCGAATGGCCGCAAGCCCACATCGCTCGGCCGGTCGCGCATGACCATCAGCACGGCGAAGGCGGCCACGCCCAGCATCACGCAGATCAGCGCCAGCGCGATCCGCCAGCCATAGGCATCGGTCAGGCTTGCTAAGAGCGGCAGGAACACGAGCTGTCCGGTGGCGACGCTTGCGGTCAGGATGCCGACCACAAGCCCGCGCCGCGCCGCGAACCAGCGCGCGGCAATCGTCGCGCCCAGCACCAGCGCGGTCATGCCGGTGCCGAGCCCGATCACCACCCCCCACAGCAGCATCAGCTGCCAGACCTGCGTCATCGCCAGCGACGCGACGAGGCCGGATACGACGATGAGCAGCCCCGACAGCGTCACATTGCGCAGGCCGTAGCGGTTCATCAGCGCGGCGGCGAAGGGGGCCATCAGCCCGAACAGGACGAAGCGGATCGACAGCGCCGAGGAAATCTCCGCCGTGGTCCAGCCGAACTCCCTCTGCAGGGGCACGATGAAAACGCCGGGAGCGCCGACCGTGCCGGCCGAGATCAGGGCGGTGAGAAAGGTCACGGCGACCATCGCCCAGCCGTAATGGATGTTGCGGCGGGCGAGGGCGGCTGACAGCCAGTTCGAGATCATTGGGCCTCAGAGGATTTCAGAGGGAAGATTTGCTTAAGGTCGGCTGTGTGCATTGTGACGTGACGGCAGTCTGACATAAATGTCATACTTCCCTCATTTCAGGACATGAAAGAAAGCGCCCGCTTCAGCATTGATCCGCGCGCGGACCAGCTGCGGAATTGAATTATACCAATAATATTATGCGCGGTGGAGAATCGCAACGGATCATCCCATGAAAAATCTCGCCGCTCGCATGAGAGAAATTGATCGGTCGGCGCTCTGAGGCCGAGATTGTCGCAAAGGCTCGCTATTCCAGCCCGTCGAGCGCGGTCTCGACGGCCTTCCTGAAGGCCGCGACGTCGCCGAGTTGATGGCTGAGCACGAGCGCAAGCCGGGTCAGGAACAGCGCTTCGCGCGCGGGCCCGGCCTGATCGATCGCGGTTGCCAGCGTCTCGTAGGCGGTCTCGAAGTCTTCGAACGGCATGGCGCTCATGGCGTCTCGCTTCCCAGGCAAAGGCCTGCGGTTTTCAGTATCTCTCCGAGAACGACGGCCTTCCATCGCCCGGCAATGTGCAGGTCGGGCCGCAGCAGATAGAGCGTGCCGGGCACGGCGGCGAACAGGCGGGCGATTTCGCCGTCACCGTCCACAATGGCATTCGCTACGGAGGCCGAGCCGCTTGACGTGACCAGCATCGGAACGAAACGCTTGTCGACCCGGCCGAGGCGCCCAAGCAATGCCGCCTGTTCGGCCGTGGGCTGCTCCTCGCAGAACAGGATCGCCGTCATGCCGTTGCCGGCGCGATCCAGCAGATAGCTTCCGTCAGCGAGTCTGGCGTTCGGCGCGACGCTGCCGCACACCGGCCCGCCGGCAAATTCGGCGTCGCGTCCGGCATAGGGCGTCAGCAGGCTTTCCGAGTAGGTGTAGGGCTGCATCTGTCGCGGGTTGGCGAGCCCTCGCGGAAACTCGTGCTTCAAGCTGAGCGACAGCGCCGCTTCGCGCGCCAGCCGCCAGCCGCGCGTCGGCGGTGTCATGAAGCGCGTGCTCTTGGTGGCGTTGGCGAAGACATCGAGCGTGGCGCCGCGCCGCTCCGGCGAATAGCTGTCGAGCAGCCGGTCGTCCGCCTCGCCGTGGAGGACGAGCGCGAGCTTCCAGCCGAGGTTTTCGGCATCCGCCAGGCCGTTGTTCAGTCCGCGCACGCCGAAGATCGGCACGATATGGGCGGCATCGCCGATGAAGAAGACGCGGCCGTGCCGGTAGTCCTCAAGGCACAAGGTGTTGGCGGAATAGACGCTCCACCATTCCAGCTCCCACGGTTTCGTGTGGCCGATATCGGCAAGGATGGCACCGACGCGCGCGCGGAGGTTTTCCTCCTTCAAGGCCTCTTCCTCGCTTTCGCCTTCACGGAGCTGGTAGTCCACACGCCAGATATCGTCCGGTTGCTTGTGGATCAGCACCGTGCCGCCGGGGTTGCCGCTCGGTTCAAAGAATGCCCGCCGCTCGGTCGGGAAATCATGATCCATGCGGATATCCGCGATCACATACCGGCCTTCGTAATTGTCGCCCTTGAGGCGGAGTCCGAGCATCGACCGGATCGGCGAGCGTGCGCCGTCGGCGGCCAGCACATAGAAGGCGTCGAGCCAATAGCCACCCTCCGGGGAAGTAATGCGCGCGGATACGCCGTCCTCGTGGCGCTCGATGCCGGCTAGTTCGCTCTGCCAACGCATGTCGATGAGGTCATTTGCTGCGACCGCATCGTGCAGGAATTTCTCGATGTACTGCTGCTGCAGATTGTACATCGGTAGATATTTTTCCCCCGAGGGTTGCGGCATCTCGAGCTGGAAGATTTGTTCCCCGCGGTAATAGCTGCGGCCGAACCGCCAGCCGAGCGCCTTTTCGACAAATGGCGCGACCGCGCCGATCCGCTCCAGGATGTGCATGCTGGGCCGCGCGATGCAGATCGCGCGGCTGCCGTCATTAAAGGTGTCCTTGCGATCGATCAGGACGCTGCGGATGCCGTGGCGCGCCAGCACCAGCGCCGCGGTCATGCCGATCGGGCCGGCGCCCGCGATCAATACCGGGTGTCGTGTCGTGGCGCCGTCAAGCTCGGGAACGCGTCGCGCCGCAAAGCGGGGATAGTCGAAGTAGAGCGACTCCAGCGCTCCCTTGCCGGCAGGTCTCATGCCTCTCTCCGTCTATTTCTTGCGGTCGAGAAATCCCTGCATCAGCCGCTGCGGCTCACCGGTCAGGAAGGACTTTCCGAATACGCCGACGCTTAAGTTGACCGACTCCGTCAGCGGCAATTCTTCCCATTGCCGCATCAATGCCTTCTGTGAGCGCAGCGCTTCAGGACCGCATTCGAGCAGCGCCTTCACTGTATGCTCGATCGCGTCATCGAGGCCGCCTTCCTTCGCGACCACGTCGACCAGACCCCAGGCGAGCGCGGTGGGCGCGTCGATGTTCTCCGCTGTCATGACAAGCCAGCGGGCGCGGCCCCAGCCGATCAGTCGCGGCAACAGGGCGGCGTGGATCACCGAGGGGATGCCGACACGCACCTCCGGCATGCCGAACCTGGCATCATGAGCCGCAATCCGGAAATCGCAGGCGGCGGCGACTTCGAGGCCACCGCCGAGGCACCAGCCGGGCAGCCGCGCGATGACGGGAGCCGGGAAATTGCGCACGGCTTCGCAGAGGTTGCGCAAGCGCGTGATGAAGGCTTCGGCGGATTTCTGGTCGAGGCGCGCCATCTCCTTGATGTCGGCGCCGCCGATCATGCTCTTCTCGCTCTGGCCGGCCAGGATCAACGCGCGGATATCCTTGTCGCCGGTGAGTTTCTCGAACCCTTCGCGGACGCCGTCAGTGACGGCGGAGGAGAGGATGTTGAGGGAGCCTGCATTGCAGATCGAGAGGCGGACGACACCTCGGCTGTCGCGGTCGACCCCGCAATGGGGATTGATCATTTCCATTTGTTTTCCCGGACTTGTTCTGGCGGTTGGCGCCACTTCCAAGGACATTGCGCCGGCTTGTCAAGGGGAGGCGGGGCGGGCGTTGCGCGGCGGCACACGCCGGTATAGAATGACGTTCATAATTCAAAAGGAGCCGCCATGACCGCGACCGAGACCGTCGATCTGTTTTCGTTCGATACCCGGCGGCACCGGGTGGTGGAGTGGCAGGCGCCGGGACCGGTGGCGAGGGCGGCCTCCGGCATGTCCGGGCTGGAGACCATGTGTGCGATCCGCGACGGCATCCTGCCACCGCCGCCGATGGCGCGGCTGATCGGATTCGAGATGCGCATCGCCGAGCCTGGCCGGATCGTGATGGAACTTGATCCTGACGAGAGCCTGGAAAATACCATCGGACTGCTCCATGGCGCGACCGCCGCGGCACTGCTGGATACCGCCATGGGTTGCGCCATTGCCACCATGCAGCCGGCGGGGCAGACCTCGGTCACGCTGGATCTCAAGCTGACCTATCTGCGGCCGTTGTCGGTGCGATCAGGCACGATCTCGGCGGAAGGCAAGGTGGTAAAACTCGGCCGCCAGAACAGCTATGCCGAAGGCTTCGTCCGTGACGGCGCGGGCAATCTTGCAGTGCACGCGACCGCCACATTCACGATGATCGGCGTTGAAAAAGCGAAATAGATACAGCTTTTCGCCTGCGCAACTGCTATTATATGACTGCAGACATTTCATGGGATCGTTGATGCGCTATTCGAAAGAGCACAAGCAGGAGACCCACGCGCGGATCGTGAAGAAGGCGTCGGTGCGGCTTCGCGAAAAGGGCGCACATGGCATCGGCGTCGCCGACCTGATGAAGGAGGCGGGCCTGACCCATGGCGGCTTCTACGCGCATTTCGATTCCCGCGAGGCGCTGGTGATCGAGGCCTTTGCCTATGCGATGGACCGCTCGGTCGAGCACTGGCGCGAGATCGCCGCTGAAACGCCGCCGGAGAAGCGGCTGTCGACGATCGTCGATTCCTACGTCTCGGCGGTGCATCGCGACGATCCCGGCCGCGGCTGCGCAGTCCCCACGCTCGGCGCCGAGATTGCCCGCGAAAGCGCAAAGACCCGCAGGGCCTTTAGCGCCAAGCTCGAACAGCTGATCGATGTGATGGCCGATCAGATTCCGGATGTGCCGCGAAAGACGGCGCGCAGGCAGGCCATGGGCACGCTGGCGACCATGATGGGCACCCTGGTGATGTCCCGCGTCGCGGGCAGCGGTGAACTGTCGGACGAAATTCTCGTCGCCGGCCGCGAGGCGGCGCTGGCCCGTGCCGAGGCGAAGCCGTCTGCGAAGAAGGCGCGGGCGAAAGTGAATTGACGCGCGGAAATTGTAGGGTGGGCAAAGCGAAGCGTGCCCACCATCTTTCCGAGATCGTCGCGTGGAATGGTGGGCGCGCTTCGCTTTGCCACCCTACATTCACCTGAACAGCGCTCGCTCACTTTCCACCGTCTCGTGGATGTAATCGGCGACCGCCCTGATCCGCGCCAGATCCTTGCTGTCGGCGTGCATCAGCATCCAGAAGCTGCGCGAAATCCTGATCTCGTCCGGCAATACCGGGCGCAATTCCGGATGCGCCGTCGCCATGAAGTGCGGCAGCACGGCGATGCCGAAGCCGGCGATGGTGGCGTTGAGCTGCGCGATCAGATTGGCGCTGCGGAATTTGGCGGAGATCTTTGGCGAAACCTGCGGCAGGTAATCCAGTTCCGGCGTGAACAGCAGTTCCTCGATATAGCCGACGAAGCGATGCGCGGGCAGGTCGCCACGGCTTGTGATATCAGGCATGCGGTCGAGATAGGCCGGTGCGGCATAGAGCCCGAGGCTGTAGTCGAGCAGCTTGCGCCCGACGATCCGGCCTTCCTTCGGCATCGTCAGGCTGATGGCAATGTCCGCCTCCCGTTTCGACAGGCTGAACAGCCGAGCGGTGGCGACGAGCTGCAGATCGAGATCGGGATACCGCTCGGTGAATTTCACCAGCCGCGAGGCCAGGAAGTGGCTGCCGAAACCGTCGGGCGCCCCGATCCGCACCGTGCCGGTGAGCCGGGCGCGCGAGCCGCCGACCGCCTCCTGGTTGGCGACGATGGTCGATTCCATCGCCTCCGCGCTGTCGGCGACGCGCTGGCCGGCTTCGGTCAGGAGGTAGCCGGTCTTGCGGCGATCGAACAGTTTTGCCGAGAGATGCCGTTCCAGGCGGTCGACACGCCGGATCACTGTGGCATGATCGACGGCAAGCTGCTTGGCGGCAGCGGAAACCGACCCGCCGCGGACGATCGCCAGCACGAAACGGAAGTCATCCCAATCGATCGTCTTGGTGCCTTGATCCAGCATTTCCGCACATCTAAGGTGCAATATATCGGACTTGTATCCTAAGAAATGCAGGTCAAAAAGGGCTCCAAAGCTGATCCAGCCCTTCAGGGAGAAAATTCATGCGCTCAATCGGACATTTCATCGGCGGTAAAGAGGTCAAGGGCACGTCCGGGAGGACGGCTGACGTTTTCGAGCCGATGACCGGCGACGTCCAGGCCAAGGTGGCGCTGGCCTCCAAGGCCGAGGTGCGCGCCGCCGTCGAGAACGCCAGGGACGCCCAGGTCGAATGGGCCAACACCAATCCGCAGCGCCGCGCGCGCGTGATGATGAAGTTCCTCGAACTTGCCCAGCGCGATTACGACAAGCTCGCCGACATGCTGGCGCGCGAACACGGCAAGACCGTCCCCGACGCCAAGGGCGACATCCAGCGCGGCCTCGAGGTTGTCGAATTCGCCTGCGGCGTTCCGCATCTGATGAAGGGCGAATACACCGAAGGCGCGGGCCCCGGCATCGACATCTATTCGATGCGCCAGCCGCTCGGCGTCGTCGCCGGCATCACGCCGTTCAACTTCCCGGCGATGATCCCGATGTGGAAATTCGCGCCCGCCATCGCCTGCGGCAACGCGTTTATCCTGAAGCCGTCGGAGCGCGATCCCGGCGTGCCGATGATGCTGGCCGCATTGATGATCGAGGCGGGCCTGCCGCCCGGTGTGCTCAACGTCGTCAACGGCGACAAGGAAGCGGTCGACGCCATCCTCGACGATCCCGATATCAAGGCGATCGGCTTTGTCGGCTCGACGCCGATTGCGCAGTACATCTATGAGCGCGCCGCGCAGACGGGCAAGCGCTGCCAGTGTTTTGGCGGCGCCAAGAACCACGCCATCGTGATGCCCGATGCCGACATGGACCAGACCGTCGATGCGCTGATCGGCGCCGGCTACGGCTCGGCGGGCGAACGCTGCATGGCGATTTCGGTCGCAGTGCCCGTCGGCAAGACCGCCGCCGACCGCCTGATGGAAAAGCTGATCCCGCGCGTGGAGTCGCTCAAGATCGGCACCTCGGTCGATCCATCAGCCGATTACGGCCCGCTGGTGACGCGCGAAGCGGTCGAGAAGGTGAAGAGCTACATCGATATCGGCGTCAAGGAAGGCGCGACGCTCGCCGTCGACGGCCGTGGCTTCAAGATGCAGGGTTACGAGAAGGGTTTCTATCTCGGCGGTTCGCTGTTCGACAACGTCACCAAGGACATGCGGATCTACAAGGAAGAGATCTTTGGCCCGGTGCTGTCGGTGGTGCGCGCCCACGACTACAAGGAAGCGCTCGCGCTGCCGTCGGACCATGACTACGGCAACGGCGTTGCGATCTTCACCCGCGACGGCGACGCCGCCCGCGACTTTGCCGCCAAGGTGAATGTCGGCATGGTCGGCATCAACGTGCCGATCCCGGTGCCGATTGCGTACTACACCTTCGGCGGCTGGAAGAAGTCCGGCTTCGGCGATCTCAACCAGCATGGCCCCGATTCGATCCGCTTCTACACCAAGACCAAGACGATCACCTCGCGCTGGCCGTCCGGCGTCAAGGAGGGCGCGGAGTTCTCGATCCCGACGATGAACTGACGGTGTAGCCCAGCCCGTCATTGCGAGCGCAGCGAAGCAATCCATATTGCCGCGAAAAGGAAGAATGGATTGCTTCGTCGCTTCGCTCCTCGCAATGACGACAAGAATGAGCAGCCCAGAATGCATTTCGCTCTCGACGAGGACCAGATTGCGGTTCGCGATATGGCGCGGGAATTCGCCTCGGAAAAAATCGCGCCGCATGCGCTCCGCTGGGATGAGGAGAAGCATTTCCCCGTCGATGTGATGCGCGAGGCCGCGAGCCTCGGCATCGGCGGCATCTATATCAAGGATGACGTCGGCGGTTCCGCCATGACCCGCTTCGACGCCGCGCTAATCTTCGAGGCGCTGGCGACGGGTTGTCCGACCGTGTCGGCCTTTATCTCGATCCACAACATGGCGTCGTGGATGATCGATGCCTATGGCAACGACACTCAGCGCCAGAAATGGCTGCCAAGGCTCTGCACCATGGAGCTTCTGGCGAGCTATTGCCTGACCGAGCCGGGCTCCGGTTCGGACGCCGCGGCGCTGCGCACCCGCGCGGTGCGCGACGGCGACCACTATGTGCTCAACGGCCAGAAGCAGTTCATTTCCGGCGCCGGTGGCGGCGACCTCTATGTCGTGATGGTGCGAACCGGTGCCGACGGCCCCGGCGGCATCTCGACGCTCGTCATTCCGGCCGATACGCCCGGCGTCTCGTTCGGCGCCAACGAGCGGAAGATGGGCTGGAACGCGCAGCCGACCCGCTCGGTGATTTTTGAGAATGCGCGCGTGCCGGTCGAAAATAGACTCGGCGATGAGGGCATCGGCTTCAAGATCGCGATGGCCGGGCTCGACGGCGGCCGCATCAATATCGCGGCCTGTTCGCTCGGCGGCGCGCAAAGCGCACTGGACAAGTCGCTGGCTTACATGAAGGAGCGAAAAGCCTTCGGCAAGCGCCTCGATGAATTTCAGGCGCTGCAGTTCCGTCTCGCCGACATGGCGACCGAATTGGAGGCGGCGCGGACTCTTGTCTGGCGTGCCGCGGCAGCGCTAGACCGCAAGGACGCCGACGCCACCATGCTGTGCGCCATGGCCAAGCGTTTTGGGACGGACGTGGGCTTCGAAGTCGCCAACCAGGCGCTGCAGCTGCACGGCGGCTACGGCTACCTCAGTGAATACGGCGTCGAGAAGATCGTGCGCGATCTGCGCGTGCACCAGATTCTGGAAGGGACCAACGAAATCATGCGGCTGATCGTGTCGCGCAAGATGATCGAGGGCGCGCGATGACGGATGCGGCTGTTGCAGAGGGCGACCTGATCGCGCGCAAGGAAGGCTCGACCGGTATCCTCCGTCTGAATCGGCCGAAGGCGATCAATGCCGTGACGCTGGAGATGTTCCACGACATCGACAAGGCGCTCGACGCTTTCGAAGCCGATCCCGATATTGCGGTGATCGTGCTGGAAGGCGCCGGCGAGCGCGGCCTCTGCGCCGGCGGCGACATCCGCGCCCTCTGGGAAAGCTCCAAGGTCAAGGGCGATCTCGGCAAGATCCTGTGGCGCGACGAATACATTCTGAATGCACGCATCAAGAAGTTCCCGAAGCCCTATGTGTCCTTCATGGACGGCATCGTGATGGGCGGCGGGGTCGGGCTCTCCGCACACTCAAGCCACCGCGTCGTCACCGACAAGACCAAACTGGCGATGCCTGAAGTCGGCCTCGGCTTCTTTCCCGATGTCGGCGGCACCTGGCTCCTGTCGCATTCGCCGGGTGAGATTGGCACCTATTTTGGGTTGACCGGGCATACCATGAATGGCCCGGACGCGATTCATGCGAAGTTCGCCGATGCGGTGGTGCCGTCATCAAGATTGCCGGCCTTGCGCGAAGCGTTGACGAAGGTGAAGCCCGGCGCGACATCGGCTGATATCAGGAAACTGATCGACGGCTTCTCGACCGGAGAGACGGCCGGGCCGGTCGCAGCGCAGCAGGCGAAGATCGATGCGTTGTTCTCCCACGATCGCATGGAAGACATCGTTGCGGCGCTGAAGCGCGATGGTTCGGAGTTTGCGCAGACGACATTGAAGACGCTAAGCGAAAAGTCGCCGCGCGGCATGGTGGTGACGCTGAAGCTGCTGCGGCTGGCGCGGACTTCCGGTTCGCTGGAGGAATGCCTGGTGCGGGAATATCGCGCCGCGCTGGAAGTTTTCGCCAGCGATGATTTCCGCGAGGGCGTGCGCGCCGCCGTGATCGACAAGGACCGCAATCCAAAATGGTCGCCCGCTGGAGTCGAGGACGTGACGCCGGCAATGGTCGCGCCTTACTTCGCCGAAATCGGCGCCAATGAGCTGAAATTCACCTGATCAAAACAGAAAAGCCTTAGCGGAGGATTCGAGATGGCAAATATCGCATTCATTGGCCTCGGCAATATGGGCGGGCCGATGGCGGCCAATCTGGTCAAGGCCGGCCACAAGGTCACCGCGTTCGATCTGGTCGCTGCCTCGCGCGATCAGGCCAAGGCTGACGGCGCCGCCATCGCGGAGACTTCGGTGGCTTCCGTCAAGGGCGCCGATGTCGTCGTCACCATGCTGCCTGCGGGCAAGCATGTGCTGTCGGTCTGGAACGAAGTCATTCCGGCGATGGCCAAGGGGACGCTGATCATCGATTGCTCGACCATCGACGTCGAAAGTGCCAAGCAGGCGCACGCGCTGGCCGCCAAAAGCGGCGCACTCTCGGTCGACGCTCCGGTATCGGGCGGAACCGGCGGCGCCAAGGGCGTGACGCTGACCTTCATGTGCGGCGGTGAAGAGAAGGCCTTTGCGGCGGCAAAGCCCGTGCTGGAGAACATGGGCAAGAAGCTCGTGCATTGCGGCGGCGCGGGTGCAGGGCAGGCGGCCAAGATCTGCAACAACATGATATTAGGCATTTCCATGATCGGGGTCGGCGAGGCCTTTGCGCTCGCCGAAAAACTGGGCTTGTCGCATCAGGCGCTGTTCGACGTCGCCTCGACCTCGTCGGGGCAATGCTGGGCGCTGACGTCCTATTGCCCGGTGCCGGGCCCGGTGCCGGCCTCGCCGGCCAACAACGGCTACAAGCCCGGCTTTGCGTCCAATTTGATGGTCAAGGACCTGACGCTGGCGCAGGACGCGGCCAACGCCGCGGGCGCCGTGACCCCACTGGGCAAGCACGCGCAGGAGCTCTACAAGGCGTTCGACGCCGCCGGCCATGGCGGGGTGGATTTTTCCGGGATTATCCAGCACGTTAGGAGTCTCGCCGGGAAATAACGGAGACGGGATGACGACCTTCCAGGAAGCGCGCGCCTTTCTGCTCAAGCATCGAACCGATTACGATGCGGCCGTGAAGGGATTTCGCTGGCCCGACCCGGTTCCGTTCAACTGGGCGCTGGACTGGTTCGACGCGGAACTCGCCGGCAGTGCCGACAGCCGCGACCGCACCGCGCTCTGGATCGTCGATGCCGGCGACAGGGAGACAAAACTCTCCTTCGGAACGTTGTCGCGCCGATCCAACCAGGTGGCGAACTTCCTGCGCGCGCAAGGGCTAAAGCGCGGCGATCATCTGTTGCTGCTGCTCGGCAACGTCGTGCCGCTGTGGGAGACCATGCTGGCGGCGATGAAGCTCGGTGTTGTCGTGATCCCCGCGACCACGCTTCTCACGGCGGACGAACTGCGCGACCGGCTTGATCGCGGCCGGGCGAAGGTGGTGGTGGCGTCACAGGATCAGGTGGCGAAGTTCGCAGGCCTCGGCGGCGATAATCTCGCTCGGATCGTAGTTGGCGCGACGTCGAAGCACGATGGCTGGTTGCCGTTCGAAGAGGCGGCGAACGCGTCAGAAGAATTTACGCCTGACGGACCGACCAACGCCGACGACCCGATGTTGCTCTATTTCACCTCGGGCACCACGGCAAAACCGAAACTGGTGCGGCACAGCCAGCGCAGCTATCCGGTCGGCGCTCTGTCGACGATGTTCTGGCTCGGGCTGCAGCCGGGGGACGTGCATCTGAACATCTCCTCGCCGGGCTGGGCCAAGCATGCCTGGAGCTGCTTCTTCGCGCCGTGGAATGCGGGGGCCACCGTGTTCGTGGTCAACCAGCCGCGCTTCGACGCCAAGGCGCTGCTCGCGACCGTCGGCCGCTGCGGCGTCACCACGCTGTGCGCGCCGCCGACGGTGTGGCGGCTGTTCATTCAGGAAAAGCTAGCCGATTTCAAAGTGAGCCTGCGCGAGGTCTGCGGCGCCGGCGAGCCGCTCAACCCCGAAGTGATCGATCAGGTGAAGGCGGCGTGGGGCCTGACCATTCGCGACGGTTACGGCCAGACCGAGACCACCGCGCTCGCCGGCAATTCGCCGGGCCAGAAGGTCAAGGTCGGCTCGATGGGCCGCCCACTGCCGGGCTATCGCGTGCAGATCACCGACAATGACGGCCACATCACCAAGGAGGGCGAGGTAACGCTGGTGCTCGGCGAGAGCCGCCCGGCCGGCCTGATGCAGGGCTATCAGGGCGAGGATGGCAAACTGAGCGGTGCCGACGGCGATCTCTACCGAAGCGGCGACGTGGTGTTTGCCGATGATGAAGGCTATCTCACCTTCGTCGGCCGTTCCGACGACGTCTTCAAATCCTCCGACTACCGCATCAGCCCGTTCGAGCTGGAAAGCGTGTTGCTGGAGCATGAATCGGTCGCCGAAGCCGCTGTCGTGCCGAGCCCCGATCCGATCCGGCTCGCGATCCCGAAGGCCTATGTGCTGCTGGTGTCGGGCGTGGAGCGTTCCCCCGAAACCGCGCTCTCGATCTTCAAACATCTGCACACGCGGCTCGCGCCGTTCAAGCGCATCAGGAAGATCGAGTTGGTGACGGAACTGCCGAAGACGATTTCCGGCAAAATCCGCCGCGTGCAGTTGCGCCGGCTCGAACATGATAATGTCAGAAGCGACACGCTGCGCGGCGCCGAGTTCCGCGAAGACGAATTCCCGGAACTGCAGAAGGTGCGGACCGCCGGGCTGGAGAGCTAAATCAATGAATGAAGTCTGGAAGAAGCCGCCGGTCTCGTTTGAGGCCTATCAGGCCATGGTCGGCAAGGAGATCGGGGTGTCGTCCTGGCACCTGATCGACCAGAACCGGATCAACGTCTATGCCGACGTGATCGAGGACCATCAGTTCATCCATGTTGACCCGGAGCGGGCGAAGAAGGAAACCGCGTTCGGCAACACCATCGCGCATGGCTTCCTCACGATGTCGCTGATGAGCATCATGTCCTATGAGGTGATGCCGGTCATCGAAGGCACCGCGATGGGCGTCAATTATGGTTTTGACAAGCTGCGCTTCCTCTCGCCGGTGCGTGCCGGCTCGCGGGTTCGCGGCCGCTTTACGCTCATGGAAGCCAAGTTGCGCAAGCCGAAAGAGCTGCAATCGCGCACCAACGTCACCGTCGAAATCGAGGGCGAGGAAAAGCCTGCGCTGGTCGCCGACTGGATCGGGCTGATCTATTTCGCATAACCTCTGCGCGTCATGGCCGGGCTTGTCCCGGCCATCCACGTCTTGCTATGCAGCAACCAAGAAGACGTGGATGCCCGGCACAAGGCCGGGCATGACGAGAGAAACCCACATCCAGGAATTATACGCATGGCAATCAGGTTTGACGGACGCGTCGCAATCGTCACGGGCGCGGGCAATGGTCTGGGACGGGCGCATGCGCTGGGGCTGGCGAGCCGCGGCGCCAAGGTGGTGGTCAACGATTTCGGCGGCGCGCGCGATGGCACCGGCGGGTCGCTGTCGCCCGCGGAGGCCGTGGTCGAGGAGATCCGAAAGGCCGGCGGCGTCGCGATGGCCGACGGTGCTGACGTCTCGAATTTCACTCAGGTCAGGGCGATGGTGGAACGTGCCACGAAGGAGTGGGGCAGCGTCGACATGCTCTGCGCCAATGCAGGCATCCTGCGTGACAAATCGTTTGCCAAAATGGAGGTCGCGGACTTCGCGAAGGTGCTCGACGTGCATCTTGTCGGCACTTTTTACTGCTGCAAGGCGGTATGGGAAGGCATGCGCGAGCGCAACTATGGGCGCATCGTGCTGACCACCTCGTCGTCGGGCCTGTTCGGCAATTTCGGCCAGGCCAATTACGGCGCTGCCAAAGCCGGTATGGTTGGCCTGATGAACGTGCTGGCCGAGGAGGGCCGCAAGAACAACATCCGCGTCAACACGATCTCGCCGACTGCGGCCACCCGGATGACGGAAGAGCTGCTGCCGCCGCAGGCGCTGGCATTGATGAAGCCCGAGGCGATCACGCCGGCGGTGGAATTTCTCTTGAGCGAGGATGCGCCGACCCGCACCATCATGGGTGCCGGCGCCGGTTCGTTTGCGGTGATCAAGATCATCGAGACCGAAGGCATCAACCTGGCCCAGTCCGACTGGACGCCGGATGCGATCGCGGCGCATTTCGCCGAGATCGACGATGTTTCGAAGGCCAAGGCACTGCAGGGCGCGTTCGAACAGACGCAGAAGTATGTCGCCCAAGCTGCGGCGCGGGCAGGGATCAAGCTGTAGCGCGCCAGGCAGTCCCGTAGGGTGGGCAAAGGCGCGCCTCGCGCCGTGCCCACCATGCATCTCCGATGTCGGTGAACATTGGTGGGCACGCTTCGCTTTGCCCACCCTACGAACCGTCGATCCGGCTACACTCCCGCCATGTCTACGACTTCACAACACGTCGCCATCATCGGCGCCGGCCCCGCTGGCCTGATGGCAGCCGAAGTGCTCGCGCAAGGCGGCGCCGAGGTCACCGTCTACGACGCGATGCCGTCGGCCGGCCGCAAATTCCTGATGGCGGGGCGAGGCGGGCTGAATCTCACGCACAGCGAGCCATTGCCGCAATTCCTCGCGCGCTACCGCGAGGCGACGCCGCATCTGAAAGCTGCGATCGAAGCATTCCCGCCGAGCGCCTTGCGTGACTGGAGCGAAGCGCTGGGGCAGGAGACTTTTGTCGGCTCCAGCGGCAGGGTGTTTCCGAAAGCCTTCAAGGCGTCACCTCTGCTGCGGGCGTGGCTGCGGCGGCTGGACTCGCAGGGCGTAAAGTTGGCGCTACGTCACCGCTGGAGCGGTTGGGACGAGCAGGGCCGTCTGCGGTTTCAAACACCGGACGGATCAGTCGCCGTCGAACCGCGCGCGACCGTGCTGACGCTCGGTGGTGCAAGCTGGCCGCGGCTCGGCTCCGATGGCGCATGGGCGGAGTTTCTTGCGGCAAGAGCTGTGAAGATATCGCCGCTGCGGCCCGCAAACTCCGGCTTTACAGTTGCATGGTCCGACATCTTTCGCGACCGCTTCGAAGGCCAGCCACTCAAGGGAGTGGTCCTGACATTCGGCCAACACACAGTGCGCGGCGAAGCGATCGTCACCCGTACCGGCATCGAAGGTGGCGCGATCTACGCGTTATCGGCCGAATTGCGCGAGGCCGTGCTGCGCGATGGACGGGCCATGCTGAACATCGCCTTGCGTCCCGACGCGGAGATTGGCGAACTGACCGCGAGATTGTCGGCCGTGAAGGGCAAACAGTCCTTCTCGAATTTCCTCCGCAAGGCATCAAATCTCTCGCCCGTCGCGATCGGCCTGTCGCAGGAGGCTGCCAAGGCATCCGGGGTGTCATTGTCTCAGCTTTCCCCCGCCGACCTGGTCCGCTTGATTCAGGCTGTACCCGTGCAACTCAACGGAGTGTCGCCGATCGCGCGCGCGATCTCGAGCGCGGGCGGCATCGCCTTC
The DNA here is from genome assembly GCF_018596315.1 of Bradyrhizobium sp. SRL28. GTDB lineage: Bacteria > Pseudomonadota > Alphaproteobacteria > Rhizobiales > Xanthobacteraceae > Bradyrhizobium. The sequence continues at coordinate 701,165 of NZ_JAHEAG010000002.1, forward strand.
GACGAACTCGACGACGCCTTCATGCTCCGCCGTTTGCCCGGCGTGTTCGCCGCGGGCGAGATGCTGGACTGGGAAGCGCCGACGGGCGGCTACCTGCTGCAGGCGTCGTTTGCGACCGGAGTTGCGGCGGGGAGAGGGGCGTTGAAGTGGCTTAATTCGTAGGGTGGGCAAAGCGAAGCGTGCCCACCATTGCTAGCGGGGCTCGCGATGGTGGGCACGGCGCAAGTGCGCCTTTGCCCACCCTACAAACCGTCAGCGCAACTTCCCCCGTGCCGCGACCGGCAGCGTGCCGATGATCTCGTCGCCGCGCACCATCACCACCTCGTCCATCATGTTGACGACGACGCAAACATGGTTCGGCACGATCCGCACGACGTCGCCGACGACAGGCCTCGTGTTGCTGCGGGTCAGATCGAGGAAGCCGTGCTCTTCCGCAAAGCGCGCGATCTTCGCCTCGGGGTGCTCCAGGATCAATCCATATCCATCGAGCCCGCCGCCGGGGTCCGAGGTCAGCGTCTTGGAGCCGGCGTCGAGAATGCCGCGGTCCGGGCCGGCGCGGCTGACCACGGTGGAATAGATGTTCAGCGCGCAATCGTCCCATTCCGCGACGCCGGCCGCGACCTGCATGCGGTCGTTGTAGATATAGGTGCCGGGACGATGCTCGGTCGCGCCCTTGAGCTTGCCGAGGTTTTTAAGGTTCGGCGAGCCGCCGGTGGAAACCATCGTCGCGTCGAGCCCGTGCGCGCGGACGCCGGCCAGTGCTTCGTCAAAGAACTTCTGCGCCTCTGTCCAGCCGGTTTCGGTCGGATACAGCATGAAGCCCGCAAACTTCAGTCCCTTGGAGCCAGCGATCTCGCGGGCGAGGGCAATTGCCTCGCCGGGCGTCTCGACGCCGGCGCGCTTGCGCCCCGTATCGCATTCAACCACGACCGAAAGTGGACGTCCCGAAGCCGCGGCTGCCTGCGGCAGGCCCGCGATCACGGTCGAATTGTCGGCGGCGACCGTCATGTTGGCCTTGGCCTGCAGCGCGGCAAGGCGGGCCATCTTCTCCTCGCCGATCAGATTGTAGCTGATCAGGATGTCGTTGATCCCAGCTTCCGCCATCACCTCGGCCTCGCCGATCTTCTGGCAGGTGATGCCCTTCGCGCCGGCCGCGACCTGCATCTGCGCCAACAGCGGGCTCTTGTGGGTTTTGATATGGGGGCGGTTGGCGACGCCGGCCGTGTCGCAGGCCACCTGGACGCGTGCGATGTTGCGCTCGACGCGGTCCATGTCGATCACGGCGCAGGGCGTGCCATATTCACGGGCGATCTTGGCGGCGAGGGGGGTGGTCATCAAGTTAGCTCCAGTTGTGCTTTCGTCATTGCGAGCGAAGCGACGCAATCCATGCTTCGGCATAACGGATAGATGGATTGCTTCGTCGTTTTGCTCCTCGCAATGACGGTAGAAATACCTACGCCTGTTCTATCTCTTCGCGCAAAACCTCAAGCTCCAGCCACCGGTCTTCGGCGGCCGCGAGTTCTTCCTGCGCCTTTGCAATCGCGGCGGAGGCCGCATCGAACTTCTTGCGATCCTTGGCGTAGAGGTCGGGATCGTCAAGCAGCCTCTGCTGTTTTGCGATCTCGGCCTGCAGCTTCGCCATCGTCTTCGGCAGTGTCTCCAGCGCGTGCTTCTCGTTGAAGTTCAGCCGGCGCTTGGGCGCTGCAGAGGGTGCGGCAGCCTTGGTCTCTTTCTTCTCCTCGACCGCCGCCGGCGCCTGCGGCGCCTCCCGCGCGAGATCCTCGCCGCGTTGCGCCAGCATGTCGGAGTAGCCGCCGGCATATTCGATCCAGCGGCCATCGCCCTCGGGCACGATCACGGAAGTGACGACGCGGTCAAGGAAGTCGCGGTCATGGCTGATCAGGATCACCGTGCCCTCGTAATCGCTGAGCATCTCCTCCAGCACGTCCAGCGTCTCGAGATCGAGATCGTTGGTCGGTTCGTCCAGCACCAGCAGATTCGATGGCTTTGCCAGCGCGCGCGCCAGCATCAGCCGGCCGCGCTCGCCGCCGGAGAGCACCTCCAGCGGCGTGCGCATCTGCTCCTGCGCGAACAGAAAGTCCTTCATATAGCTGACGACGTGCTTGGGCTTGCCGCCGACCATGACATGGTCGCCGCGTCCGCCGGTCAGCGCCTCGGCCAGTGTCGATTTGGGATCGAGGCTTTCGCGATGCTGGTCGAGGGTTGCCATTTCGATATTGGCGCCAAGCCGGATCGTGCCGCTGTCAGACGGATCGTTGCCGATCAGGAGATGAACCAGCGTGGTCTTGCCGGCGCCGTTCGGGCCGACGATGCCAATGCGGTCGCCGCGCTGGACGCGGATTGAGAAGCCTTCGACGATATTACGCTCACCATAGGCCTTGCCGATGTTCTTGGCCTCGATCACGAGCTTGCCGGATTTATCGGCTTCGGCGGCGGCGAGGCTGGCATTTCCGGTCGCGCCACGGTAATCGCGCCGCTGATCGCGCAGCGCATGCAGATTGCCGAGCCGCTTGACGTTGCGCTTGCGGCGGCCGGAGACGCCGTAGCGCAGCCAGTGTTCTTCGTTGACGATCTTGCGGTCGAGCTTGTGCTGGTCGCGCTCTTCTTCCGCCAGCACCTCGTCGCGCCAGCCCTCGAACGCCGAGAAGCCGCGGTCGATCTGGCGGATCTGGCCGCGATCGAGCCAGGCGGTCGAACGCGACAGATTGGACAGGAAGCGCCGGTCGTGGCTGATGAGGACCAGCGCGCAGCGGCGGCTTTCCAGTTCGCTTTCCAGCCATTCGATGGTCGGAAGGTCGAGATGGTTGGTCGGCTCGTCCAGCAGCAATATGTCGGGCGAGGGCGCCAGCACCCGTGCCAGCGCCGCGCGGCGGGCTTCGCCGCCGGAGACATGCGCGGGGTCCTCGTCGCCGGAGAGCCCGAGCTGCTCCACCAGATACCGCGCCTGATAATGATCGTCGCCGGGACCAAGGCCTGACTCGACATAGGCCAGCGTCGTCTTGTGGTCGCCGAAGTCAGGCTCCTGCGGCAGATAGCGGATGGTGGCGCCCGGCTGCACGAAGCGGCTGCCGCCGTCGGGTTCGACGAGGCCGGCGGCGATCTTCAAGAGTGTCGATTTGCCCGAGCCGTTGCGGCCGATCAGGCAGACGCGCTCGCCTGATGACACGGATAGCTCCACGCCCGACAGCAGCGGCGTGCCGCCGAAGGTCAGCCGGATATCTTTCAACTGGATCAGCGGCGGCGCCATCGTTTGCTTTAACCCTGGTCTTGCGCGGGCTGTTGCGCCCGCTGGCGCTGGATGCGGCGAATGGCCTGGTCGAGCGCCGACAAAAATGCCGAGCGGTCGCGCGGGGAGTAGGATTTCGGACCGCCTGTCACTTCGCCCGATGAGCGCAAGTCGGTCATCAAATTGCGCACTGCCAGAGTCATGCCGATGGATTGTTCGGTGAACGGTTTGCCATTCGGCGCAATCACCTCGGCGCCTGATTTCACGCAGCGGCTGGCGAGCGGGATGTCCGAGGTGATGACGATATCGCCTTTTCCCGCACGCTCCGCGATCCAGTCGTCGGCGGCATCCATCCCTGAACCGGCGGCGATGCGCTCGATCAGCGGATCCTGCGGCACCCGGATGAAATTGCCCGCGACCACGCTGACCGGCAGGCCATGCCGGATCGCGACGCGATAGATCTCGTCCTTCACCGGGCAGGCGTCGGCATCGACATAGATGCGGGTGGGGTTCAATTCAGGCATATCTCGGCAGCGTCTTCGTTCCCGCGCGTCGTACCCTATTCGATACCCGAATGCGAGGAAAACAGGGCCGGGAACACGCTTGCCACGGTACATTCTTTGCGTACGATAAATGCCTGAAAACAACCAAAAATAACAGGAAACAGGCATGACCATCGAGCCGTATCGCGTCCAGGCCTACAACACTGCCAAGCAATCCGAAAACAAGATGCATGACGACACCGTGGCAAAGCGGTTCGGATTCTCAGGCGGGCTGGTCCCGGGCGTCGACGTGATGGCCTACATGATGCACTTCCCGGTCACGAGATGGGGCCGCGCCTTCCTTGAACGCGGCCTGATCGAGGCGCGCTTCGCCAAGCCGGTCTATGACGGAGAACTCGCGGAGTTGACGGCGGAGGAAAGCAATGGCGTGCTCTCGATAGAGGTGCGGAGTCGCGGCGAGCTTTGCGCCACCGCCACCGCCTCGTTGCCGGCGTCCGCGCCGGCTGTCTCGATCGCAGACTACAAGGAAGTCCCTGTCGTGGCGGAGCGCAAGCCGGTCAATGCTTCTTCCTATGAAGTCGGCAAATGGCTCGGCACCACGCCGCGCGACTGGCCGGGCGACGCAGCCCGCGAATATCTCGCCGACATCAGGGAAGCCAATCCGATCTACGCGAAAGAGGGCCTCGGCCATCCCGGCCTGCTGCAGCGGGTAATGAACCGGGCGCTGACCGACAATGCCATCCTGGGCCCTTGGATTCACGTCGGCAGCCGCATGCAATTACTTTCCGCCGCGAAGGCCGGAGACGTCATCACGGCCCGCGCGAAGGTCATCGGCAATTACGACAAGAAGGGCCACCGCTTCGTCGAGCTCGACGCGCTGGTAATCGGCAACGGCCAGACGCCGCTGGCGCATTGCCATCACGTCGCGATCTACCAGCCGCGCGAGCAGGCGGCGGCGTAGGGGGAGAGGCGCGGCACCCTCAGCTCGTCATACCCGCGAAGGCGGGTATCCAGCACGCTGCGGCCTCACGGTTCTATCTCTCATGTCTCTGGAATACTGGATCGCCCGGTCAAGGCCGGGCGACGACCGCCGTTGAGCTGGATGCCATCCGCTGCGAGAGGCTGTTCCTCCCTGGCTTGCCGCCACGTCGCGGGCGGCGAGCCGACCACTCGCCGGAACGCCCGATTGAACGCCGCATCGGAGTCATATCCAACGCGTCCGGCGATCTCGGCCACACCAAGCGTGCTGTCCTGCAGCAGATGCTGCGCCAAATGCATCCGCCAACCCGCAAGATACTGGATCGGCGACTCGCCGACCAGTTCGACGAAGCGTTTGGCGAGCGCCGCGCGCGAGACGCCGACTTCCCTTGCAAGCGCTTCGACGGTCCACGACCGTTCCGGCTGCGCATGAAGCAGGGTGAGCGCGGGACCCACCTGGGGATCGTGCAGGCCCGCCAGCCAGCCGCCGCCGTGGCCCTCTGTCGCAAACTGCAACTGCCACCGCAGCAGTTCGAGGAAAAGCGACTCGGCCAATCGTGCCAGTACGGCACGATTGCCAGGACCCGGCGTTGCGGTTTCGCTCATCAGGTAACGCACCGATGCCCGCCACCACTCCTTCTCCTGCGGATGCGTGATCGCCTGCACACGTCGGCCGGAGCTGTCCAGCGTCTCGAGCGTCAGGGTGTCTTCGCGCGAGCGGATGCAAAGAATCGCGGGCAGCGATTTCAGCAGCGGATCGAACCGCTGATCGGCATGCAGAAAACCGCAGATGAAGCGCGCCGGCGGCCCGCCGCCGCCGTGATTCACGACCGTGATCTGCTCTGCGGACGGCTGCGAATAGATGTCCTGTATCGGGACAGGCGCCAGTTCAGGGTCGCTGGCCATCACATGCTGATCGCCGCGCGGGAACACGATCACATCGCCGCTTTCGATGTGGATTGGTGGCAGTGCCCCCGATGTCACCAGGCAATTGCCCTCGGTGACCACATGAAACGGTGTCACCGATCCCTCGGAGGATTGCAGGCGCGCCGCAAGCAGCGCCGGCGGGGACGAAAGAATGGCCCACGGATGCGTGAACTCCGCGCGAAAATGAATCGTTCCGGACAAGCGGACGACGCGCAGGACTTCCGACAATACGTCCACAATCTGATCCTGAATTCCTGCTGTCGGCACGCCCGCGGGCAGCGCGAAGCCTTTCAGAATGCACGCTCCAGTCAAGCGCTATAGCGTCGCGGCAAAGCTTCTTGGAGCCGTGGTCATTGCGCCTGGGGCCTAGCTTCGCCACAAAGTGGGTCATTATCTGTACCTAACGATAAAACAGCATACGGGAGAATACGATGCCGAGTTCAGTGAAGGATTTACTTGCAGCGGCTAACAGCTCCGTTCCAGCCATCAGCCCGCAGGACGCGAAAGCCCTGATCGAGCGCGGCCAGGTCCTGGTGGTCGATGTGCGCGACGGGCTTGAGCTACAAAATACCGGCAAGGTTCAGGGCGCGAAACATGTCGCGCGCGGCATGCTCGAATTCAAGGCGGATCCTGACAGCCCCTATTATGACAATGCATTCGACCGGGAAAAAACCGTAATCGTCTACTGCGCCTCCGGCGGCCGGTCCGCGCTTGCCGGCAAGACGCTGCAAGACATGGGCTACAAGGACGTGCGTAATCTCGGCGGCTTCAAGGGCTGGGCCGAAAGCGGCGGCTCGGTCGAGAAGATCTGACGCGCAGACGCGCGCGTCTCGACATGCCTAACTCGTCATGCCCCGCCACCGGGTCTCGCCTTCGGCGAGCCCGATGACAGGCTCCGGCGGGGCATCCAGTACGCCGCGGCCTCGCGGTGGATTACTAACGTCTCTGGAATACTGGGTCGCCCGGTCAAGCCGGGCGATGACAGCTTTGAAGTTGCGACCAGATCAGCCTCACGCCGCCTTCGCCTTCGCATCCTGGATCGCACGCCACACCCGCTCCGGCGTCAGCGGCATGTCGATATGCGTGATGCCATACTCCGACAGCGCGTCGACCACCGCGTTGACGATGCAGACGAGGCTGCCGGCGCAGCCGGCTTCGCCGCAGCCTTTGGTGCCCAGCGGATTGGACTTTGCGGGCGAGGGGTGGTCGCCGACTTCCATCGGCGGGATGTCCTCCGCGCGCGGCAGCGCATAGTCCATGAACGAGCCGGTGATCGGCTGGCCGCTGGAATCGTAGCTGACTTCCTCCATCAGCGCCTGGCCGATGCCTTGCGCCACGCCGCCATGCAACTGGCCGGCAACGATCATCGGATTGACCACGGTGCCGAAATCATTGACGGCGAAATAGCGTACGATTTGCACGACGCCGGTCTCGGGATCGATTTCCACTTCCGCGACGTGGCAGCCATTGGGGAAGGTGGACGGCGTGTCCTTGGTGGCGTGGTCGACGTCGAGCGACAGCGGCACGCCCTCGGGCATCCTGCCTTCGCGCACGCGCTGCGCCAGCTCCATGATGCCGATCGAACGGTCGGTGCCGGCGATGGTGAAGCGGCCGCTGGCGAACTCGATATCGCCTTCGGACGCCTCCATCAGATGCGCGGCGGCCTGCTTGCCCTTTGCGATCACGAGCGCGGACGCCTCCACGATCGCCTGACCGGTTGCCGTGATCGAGCGCGAGCCGCCGGTGCCGTTGCCGAACCGGACGAGATCGCTGTCGTTCTGCTCCATCGTGATCTTTTCGAAGGGCACGCCGAGCTGCGCCGACAGCACCTGCGCGAACGGCGTGGCGTGGCCCTGGCCGTAATCGAGCGTGCCGGTGGTCAGCTTTACCGAACCATCCGGCTCGAAGCTGATCTTGCCGAGCTCGCCGCTTGGCGGCGCGGTCACTTCCAGATACGAGCCGACGGCGATGCCGCGCAGCCTGCCGCTCTTTTTGCTTTCCTTCTTCCGTTTGACAAAATTGGCGTGATCGGAAATCTCCAGCGCCTTGTTGAAGACCCCTGCGAAATCGCCGCTGTCATAGGTGACGCCGGAGGCCGCCGCGAACGGCAGTTGCGACGGCTTGATGAAGTTGCGCTTGCGCAGCGCGAGCCGGTTGATGCCCATCTCGTCGGCGGCGCGATCGATCAGCCGCTCCATGTAGTAGTTGGCCTCGGGCCGGCCGGCGCCGCGATAGGCGCCCATCAGCGTGGTGTTGGTCAACACCGTCTTGATGTCGACGCCGAGCAGCGGCGTGCGGTAGACGCTGGCGAGGTTCTTGCCGGTGTTGAGGGACAACGGCCCCGGCGCGACGCCGGTGATGTAGGCGCCGAGATTACCGTAACCCTGCAGGCGCACCGCCAAAAACTTGCCTTCGGCATCGAGCGCGAGTTCGGCATGGATGAGCTGCGCGCGGCCCTGGCTGTCTGAGAGGAAGCTGGTCGAGCGCTCGTCGGTCCATTTCACGGGGCGGCCCAGCGCCTTCGCCGCATGCAGGATGCAGGTATATTCGGGATAGCTGACGTTCTTCATGCCGAAGGAGCCGCCGACATTGGCAGTCAGGATGCGAACCTTGTCGTTCGGTACGTTGAGGATTTTCGCCAGCGTCACCTTGTTGCCGGAGACGCCCTGCGTCGGCACCTGCAGCGTGAAGCGTTCGGCCGCCTTGTCAAAGGCTGCAAGCGCCACGCGCGGCTCCATCGACACCACCGCGACGCGGGTGTTGACGATGTCGAGTTTTGTGACATGCGCAGCAGCGGCAAACGCGGCGTCGATCTTGGCCGTATCGCCATAGTGATAGTCGAGCGCGACGTTGTTTGGGATGTGATCGTAGAGCAGCGGCGCGCCGGGTTTGGTGGCCTCCGCGGCATCGGTCACGGCAGGCAGCGGCTCGATGTCGAGCTCGACGGCCTCCGCCGCATCGCGTGCCTGCGCCAGCGTTTCCGCGACCACAAAGGCGAAGGGGTCGCCGACAAAGCGCACCTTGTCGGTCGCCAGCGCCGGACGGTTGGTCTGCAACAGCGGCGAGCCATCCCGGCTCTTCAAGGGCAGGCCGCAGGTGAAGGGCGCGTAGCCGGCGGCTTCCAGGTCCTTGCCGGTCCAGACGCCGAGCACGCCCGGCATCGCCTTGGCGGTGGCCGTCTCGATCCCCTTGATGATCCCGTGGGCATGGCTGGAGCGCACCATCCAGCAATAGGCCTGGCCGGGCAGGGTGAAATCGTCGGTGTATTTGCCCTTGCCGCGAACCAGCGTGTCGTCTTCCTTGCGGCGCACCGGCTGCCCCACACCGTATTTTTGCAGTGCGATAGCGTTGTCCAGGGTGGGGGCCGACGTGTGGTCTTGCATCGAAAACACCTGAAATGCTGGATTTTCTTGGGTTTTTGGGGTTTCGCGGGTTCCCGCTCAGATAACGTACCGTAACATCCCGGACAACGCCTGATTGGGCATAGTCCTATGTGATGGGTTGTTGCGTAGCCCCTTGGCGCTGCTAAAGTTTCCGTGAACGGTAATTTTCTTCGGCGGCCGGAAGCGGCCACGGAAAGACAGTTTTGATGAATGACGATACGCGGCTGCGCGAAGGTCTTGAGGCCTGCGCAAGCCCGTCAGGTTCGGTTGCGGCGGCCACGGCAAACGGTGTTTATGCCGCGCTCGACCTTGGCACCAATAATTGCCGGCTTTTGATCGCCAGTCCGGCTGGCGATGGTTTTCGCGTGATGGATTCGTTTTCGCGGATCATCCGGCTCGGCGAGGGCATTTCTGCAACCGGTTCCATCAGCGACGCCGCGATCGACCGCGCCATCGCAGCACTCAGCATCTGCAGCGACAAGATCCGCTACCGCAAGGCCCGCCGCCTGCGACTGATCGCAACCGAAGCCTGCCGCGCCGCCGCCAATGCCGACAGCTTTCGCGCCCGCGTTGCGAGCGAAACCGGCATCCGGCTCGAGGTGATCGATCGCGAGACCGAGGCGACGCTCGCCGTGATCGGCTGCTCGCCTTTGCTCGACGCAAGAGGGCGGGGCGCGATCCTGTTCGACATCGGCGGCGGCTCGACCGAACTGGTGCGGATCGAGCGCGATCCTGCCGAGCAGAATGCGCCGCCGCGGATCAAGGCGTGGATGTCGATCCCGCTCGGCGTCGTCACTTTAGCCGAGCACTTCGGCGGACGTGACGTCACGGCCGAATCCTATGCGCACATGGTGCGCGAGGTCGCGCAATATGTCGCGCCGTTCGCCGCCGAGCACGGCACGGATTTGCGCGACATGCACATGCTGGGCACGTCGGGCACCGTGACGACGCTCGCCGGCGTCCATCTCAATCTGGCGCGGTATGATCGCCGCCGCATCGACGGCATCTGGATGAACGGTTCCGACGTCACCACGGTGATCCAGCGGCTGCGCGGCATGAGCTATCAGGAGCGCGCCAACAACAATTGCATCAGCGTCGAGCGCGCCGATCTGGTGCTGGCCGGCTGCGCCATTCTGGATGCGATCCGCGATGCCTTCCCGCTGCCGCGGCTGCGCGTCGCCGACCGGGGCCTGCGCGAGGGCATGCTGGTCGAGATGATGCGCGAGGACGGCGCGCTCAGGGCGTGCTAATGCGCCGCGTGGCGTGATGTGCTAGATCGCGTCTGACACCTCAAGGCACCAATTGACATGGCAAAAGACACCACCGGACGGCTGCACGTCACGGTCAAGAGCGGTGGCAAGCGCAAGCTGTCGTCAAAACTCTGGCTGGAGCGCCAGCTCAACGATCCCTATGTGGCGAAGGCCAAGCGGGATGGCTATCGCTCGCGAGCGGCCTACAAGCTGATCGAGATCGACGACAAGTATCATTTCCTCAAGCATGGCATCGCGGTGGTCGATCTCGGCGCCGCCCCCGGCGGCTGGAGCCAGATCGCGGCCAAGCGCGTCGGCGCGGTCAATGGCAAGGGCAAGGTGGTGGCGATCGATCTCCTGGAGATGCCGGAAGTCCCCGGCGTCAACTTCGCGCAGCTCGACTTCCTGGCCGAGGACGCGCCGGAAAAACTCATCGCCATGATGGGCGGGCGCGCCGACGTCGTGATATCAGACATGGCGCCCAACACCACCGGCCACCGCAAGACCGATCAGTTGCGCATCGTCGGCCTGATCGAAACCGCGGCAGCGTTTGCCAGCGACGTGCTCAATCCCGGCGGAACGTTTCTGGCCAAGGCCTTTCAGAGCGGCGCCGATGCCGAACTGGTCGCGCAATTGAAGCGCGATTTCGCCAGCGTGCGCCACGTCAAGCCGGCCTCCAGCCGGCAGGATTCGTCGGAGCGATACGTCCTGGCGATGGGATTTCGCGGGCACCGCGATCAATCTTGAAGCACAACCTTTGCGGCGCTCTTAATTAGCATAACCTCCTTAGATTGCAGCGCGAGGCGGAAGCGGGCGGTAGGGTCTAGCGCGAATCCCCTGGAACTTTCCCTCCATAAGGCGTATTTCAATAGTCCGGCGCGGTCTGTTTATCCGCATGCAGCCTTGACGCCACCGGGAATTCTGCAGCGAGCCGCGCCTCCGTCTGGGAAGGAGTATTCCCGTGATGGAGCAGAGGACCAGAGTTGGTAATCGACTGTTAGCTGCGTTGCCGCCAGCAGACCTCGATTTGCTTGTGCGTCATTTCCGACTGGTTGAGCTTGACCGGGACACCGTGCTGGTGCGGACGGGCGATCCAATAGATCGGATCTATTTTCCCCTCAGCGGCTTGATCGCCTTCATCATGGATATGCCGAGCGGGCAAACGGTCGCGACCGCCGTCATCGGCAATGAGGCAGCCGTGGGCCTCCTGTCGACCATGGAGTCTTCCCGCTCTCCGATGACGGCGGTGGTCCGGGTGGCGGGGCTCGCACTGCAAATTTCGCCGACACGATTTCATGCGGCGCTCGGCCGCAGCAGAGCCTTGAACGGCGCGATTCAAACGCACAACAGGGCACTGATGGCGCAATTCCAGCACGTCGCGGCCTGCAACGCGCTGCACTCGGTCGAGGCGCGTCTGGCGAGGTGGTTGCTGCACGTGCACGATCGGGCTGACGGGGACGTCCTGCCGCTGACCCAGGAGACGCTTGCGGAATTTCTCGGCGTGCGGCGGACGACGGTAACGCAGGTCATTTCCAAGCTTCGCGATTCGGGCGCAATCCGATCCAATGCTCGCGGCTCGATCGAGATTGACAGACCGCGGCTCGAAGCAGCGGCATGCGAATGCTACCAGCTCATGCGCCGCAGAATCGATCGTATCGTCCTGACGGAGAAAATGAAGCCGGCACTGGCCGGGGCTGAAATTCCCCTGTTTGCCACCGCGGACGAAGTGCGGCGGCGCGCACCGCCGCAGGGAGCGACCGGCCAACGGCCACGGGGCCATTGAGCGGATTGCAGCGCCTCGACGGCTCTACGCCGGTTGCAGGGCGAATGCGGGCTCGTGCATGCGCCATTTCTCTTCAGGCTCGTGAACCCAGGCCTCCCGGGCAAACCATTCGTGACTGGCCTGGCAGATCGAGCAAAAGGTGCGCGCGAAAAACACCGGGCTGCATCGAAACCTCTCCCGATCCGCCTTCATGCCTGTCGGGATAGCTCGCCCCGTCCCGGGGCATTTGATCATGACCACGCCCATTCTGTTCCTCCGTTGCTTGGATTTTTTGTGCCGGCGGCACGCTGCTTCGCCACCGGCTGGAATGCGCCCTTCTCAGGGGGCGCTTGTTCCAGCCGATCCCGGCGGGCTGCAAAAGGCTCGACTAAGAACTAGGCCGCCTTCTGCAGCACGCTGGCGAAGCTTTTCTTGATCGGATCGGCGGTCTCGCTCGCGACCTTGCGCGTGAGCTCCCAAAGCTCCCGGCCCTGCGCGGCCGTGGCTGCGAAGTTCTTGCTGCCTTGCGCGGCGGAGAGCTGCAGGATTTCCGAGGGCGACTTCATGCCCAGGAGATGGGTGAGAAAATCAAAAGCGGAGCTGGTATTGGCGCCGGAGAACTCGATGACTTTGGCGGCATAGTCCGCAGCGCCCTTTGCGTTGGCCGAATAGGCTTGCAGGAGAGCGTCGTTGATCGCTCCCGAGGCCGTCTTCATCTTCTCGATGTTTTCCTTTGCCCGGATCATGTTCTGCTCGGCGAGCCCATCGAAAATACCCGGCACCGCTGGGAACGACATGCCCGAGCGCTTCACGTCGGCGTCGGCTTTCGGATCGGCGTTCACTTCCTTCGCATTGGCTTGATTCACGCGTCTACGTCCTTTCAATTGAAACTGAATTTAATGGGAGCGTTCCCCGTCGTGGTGGGGGTCCCGGCACGGAACGGCGCCGCGCCTGACCAGATATGGCCGACAGTCGCGGGAGCTTCCGTTCGCTTTCTGACTCTCACGTCAGATTCTTTTTACGGCGCGGAACGCGCAGCGCGCTGGGGCAAATTCAGGCTGCGTTGGGTTACGTCCTCGCCTTGCGCACCATCACCTCGCCAGGAAGAAAAAATCCTCCCGGCCGGGCAGCGAGCCGTAGGTGTAGGGCTCCTGCCGTCCCGCCGTCGCCTCCATCACGTCGTCGCGCACGAGGCGGAACAGCTTGTTGATCTCGACATTCGGTGTCGCGATGCGCTGCGCAAACGCCACCGCAAACGGGCTGTTGCCGCCTTCGCCGTCGAGCGCGGTCTGTCCGTGCTTGGCCGCATAGACCACCAGCGTCGCGCCTGACACCTTGACCTCGCTGAGGCCTCGGCTGACCGATCGCGTGCGGGTGCCGCCGCTGCCCTTGGCGGCGGAGGCCAGCGGCTGCACGGAGGCCGTCTTTTGCATCTGGGAAGCGAATGGATTGTCGCGGCAGGCGTCGAGCAGGATCAGCCTGAGTTTTTTGGCGCCTTCGACCGCGGTCATGACGTGATCGAGCGGCACCGCCTCGTATTGAATGTCGCGATCGACCGCGACCTTGGCCTCGACCGGGATCAGGTAATTGACGCCGCTCACCTCCATGCCGTGACCGGCGTAGTAGACCACGGCCCAGTCGGCCTTTTCGGCGTTGCCGGCGAACGTCTTGAGCGCATCGAGCAGGCGGCCGCGGTCGGAGTCACTGACCAACGTGACCTCCTCGAAGCCGACCGCGCGAAGCGACGCCGCGATCGCCTCGGCATCGCGCTTCGGGTTGGGAAGCGCAGGGACGTTCTTGTAGGCGGAGTTGCCGATCACGAGTGCGATCCGCCGGCCTTGCTGGACGACCGCACTGGGGGCCACGGTCGGAACGACGGCGGCCGGCGTCGGGATCGAGGTTGCGGATGCCGCCTTGGAAGGGGCTGCGGGAATGGCCGGCTGCAGCGCGCCGGAGTCGAGCGCGGCGAGGCGGGCGCGGGCGATTTCCAGGCTCGAATTGTTGATGTTGGCACGTTCCTGCGATTTCGACGCGACTGCCGCCTTGAACGCTTCTTTCGCGCGCGTCAGGTCGCCTGTCTTCTCATAAGTCAGGCCGACGCCGGTCAGGCCCGGAATGTCGTCGGGTGCGCGCTTGAGCAAATTATCGTAGGCGGCCAGCGCCGCCTTGAAGTCGCCTTTGTAGCGCAATGCATCTCCGCGGTAGAGATAGCCAGTCACGTCGTTCGGATTAAGCTTGAGCGACTGGTCGATGTCCCTCAGCGCGCGGACCAGATCTCCCTTCTGGCGCCACAGGTCGCCGCGGGCGGAGAGTGCCCTGTTGGCCTTGGGGTCGAGACGAATGGCCTCGTCGTAATCGGCCATCGCGCGATCGTATTCGCCGATCCTGGACCAGATGAAACCGCGGCCGCCATAGCTGGAAGAGAGGGTCGGATCGAGCGCGAGCGCTTCGCCATAAAGGGCGAGCGCGCGATCTATTTCGTCGTTCTCGTGATGAACGTCGGCAAGCGACGTCAGGAAGTTGGGGTTCTTCGGCTGCAGGCGAAGCGCTTCATTGATTTCCGTCATCGCGCGATCGACCTGACGACGGGTTCTCCACACCTGCGCGCGTGCATTGTAGGCGGCGGCATATCGCGGATTGAGGCCGATCGCCTTGTCGTAATCCACCATCGCGCGATCGTAGTCGCTCTTGTCCCTCCAGAGGTCGCCGCGGCTCCCGTATCGGCTGGGAGAATTCGGCTCGAGACGGATCGCCTCGTTGTAATCGGCCAGCGCCAGATCCCATTCGCCGCTATTCCTGTAGAAGTTGGCGCGCGCGCCATACGGGTACGCGCTTTTGGGATCGCGATTGACGGCTTCGTTGTGATCGGCGAGGGACCGCGCGCGGTCGCCCTTGTTCTCCCAGACATTGGCGCGGGTGCTGTAGGCGCTGGCATTCTTGGGATCCAGCGAGATCGCCTTGGCGATGTCGGCAATGGCGCGATCGTACTGGCCGTAGTTGTTCAACATCGCGCTGCGCTCGATATACCTGTCGACGCTGGTCGGGTCTATTCGGATGGATTCATCGAGATCCGCGAGTGCGCGTGCGTAGTTGCCCTTCCGTTCCCACGCCTGGCCGCGTGTCGCGTAGGACCCCGAATATTTCGGATCGAGGCGTATGGCTTCCGTGAAATCCGCAATTGCAAGGTCATTCTCGAACTTGCTGCCATAGGAAATGCCACGGCCGTGAAACGCCGTGTCGGAGTTCTTGTCGAGGCTGATTGCCTTGTTGTAGTCGGCGATTGCCTTGTCGTGTTCGGCCTTGCTCTCGAAGGCATTGCCGCGGCTGACGTAATGGCTCGCAGACTCCGGTTCGAGCCGAATGGCAATCTCGTAGTCCGCGATGGCGGGGTCGTAATCTCCCTTGTTACTCCAGGCGTTGCCGCGGCCCTTGAAGGCCTCGACACTTTTGGGATCGAGCTTGATGGCCGCGTCAAAATCCATGATGGCGCGATCATATTCTTTCTTGTTGCTCCAGGTGTCGCCGCGCAGCCTGATGTTGTCGGCGTCGTCAGGCTTGAGCCGGATGACGACATCATAGTCGGCGATGGCCCGATCGTGTTCGCCCTTGTTGTTCAGCGCGATGCCGCGATTGCGCAGTGCATTGATGTATTTGGGATCGAGGTGGAGCGCTGCGTTGTAATCGGTAATGGCGCGATCGTGATCGTCCTTGGCTTCGTAAACATTGCCGCGGGCATTATAGAAGTCCTTGATTTTTGAATCGAGGCGGATGGCTTCGCTGTAGTCGGCGATGGCGCGATCGTAATCCTTCTTGCCGTAGTAGGCGTCGGCCCGGCCGCTGAAGCCGTAGGCTTCATTGGGATCGAGCTTGATGGATTGGGTATAATCGGCGATCGCCTTGTCGTGCTCTTTCTTGTAGTCCCAGCTATCGGCGCGACCGCGCCAGGACGGCGCGTAGGCAGGGTCCAGCTTGATCGCCTGATTGAAGTCGGCGATGGCCTTGTCATACTGTTCCTTGGATAGCCATACCTGCGCCCGGTTGTGCCAGGGAGCGCTCAGCTTCGGGCCGATGCGGATCGCCTGCGCGTAGTCCGCGAGCGCCTTGTCGAACTCGCCCTTATGCTTCCATGCAATGCCTCGCTTGTTGTAGGCCGAAGCAATCGACCGGGTAGATACTTCGCGCGCGTTGATGAGGCGGGTGCAGCCGGTGATCCTGAGATCGTCACTCTCGTCTTGATCGCAATCGCTGATGTCTTTCTGGTTGGCAGCGAAGGTGGGCCCGGCAAGCGGGCCAGAGGCGACGAAAATAAGTGCAATAAAAATAAAGAAGGCTCGCATCGTTCTTACCAAAATACCGGTGAAGAAAATCGGGCGTAGCGCTATCAGAGGATTCTACCGAAATTTCCCGGCAAAAACGAGTACCGAAAGTGACTGGTGGCGGACGTCTTGCGCCGAGCGTCAGCCCAGCCGCTGATCGCGCGCGTCCTCGGTGCCTTCGCTGGCGGCCTTGGTCGCGGCCTTTGCCGCGCCCTTGCGGCTGGAAATCTCGACCGCCTTGCGCCCCGAGATTTCGTGGCCGGCATCGTCAGGCATCTGCCAGAAGAAATATGCCGACACGGCTGAGATGACCGCGACCACGAGGAACGCCGGCGGGAATACGTCGGCGTTCAGTTCGGTGACGTGATGATAGAGCATGGTCGATTCCACCGAGAACGCACCGACGGCGACGCCCGCGGAAAGCGCCAGCTGCTGGTTGACGCTGACCAGCGTGGTGGCGCGGCTCATCTGCGCCGGCTCGACCTCGGCATAGGCCACCGTGTTGATCGCAGTGAATTGCAGCGAACGGAAGAAGCCGCCGACCACGAGGATGATGAAGATCAGCATCAACGGCGTCGTCACCGTGAACAACGCGCAGGCGGCGAGAAAGACTGCGCTGATGACCGCATTGACCGTCATCATGTAGCGGAAGCCGAAGGCGCGGATGATGCGCGCGGCCAGCGTCTTCATGCCCATGGCGCCGACGGCCGAGGCAAAGGTCACCAGTCCCGATTGGAATGGCGACAGCCCAAAGCCTTCCTGCATCAACAGCGGCAGCAGGAACGGCAGCGCACCGATGCCGAGCCGGAACAGGAAGCCGCCAATGATGCTGGCGCGCATGGTGGAAAGGCGCAGCAGCGAGAAATCCAGCACCGGCGATCCGGTTCGCTTGGCGTGCATCACGTAGAGCGTCATCGAAATGGTGCCGACCGCAACGAGACCGGCAACGATCGGCCATGGCAACAGGCCGAGGCCGGCGACCGAGAGGCCGAAGGCAATGCCGGCAAGGCCGATCCCGGCCAGTATCAGCCCGTAGAGATCGAAACGCTCGGGATCCTCGCTCTTGATCGGGTCGATGTACTTCATCGCCATGAAGATGCCGAGCAGCCCGATCGGGATGTTGATCAGGAATATCCAGTGCCAGGAAAAATAGGTGGTGATGAAGCCGCCGAGCGGCGGCCCGATCACCGGCCCGATCAGCGCCGGCACCGTCACCCATGTCATTGCGTTGACCAGCGCGCTCTTGTCGATCGAGCGCAACAGCACCAGCCGCCCGACCGGCGTCATCATCGCGCCGCCCATGCCCTGCAGGATACGTGCGATGACGAAATGGGTGACGTTTTGCGACAGCGCACAACCGATCGACCCGATCATGAACACGCCAATGGCGATCGAGAACACCATGCGCGCGCCGAAGCGATCGGCGGTCCAGCCGCTGGCCGGAATGAACACGGCGAGCGACAGCAGGTAGGACGTGATCGCAAGCTTCAGCGTCAGCGGGCTGGTGCCGATATCAGCCGCGATCGCCGGCAGTGACGTCGCAATCACCGTCGAGTCCATGTTCTCCATGAACAGGGCGGTGGCGACGATCAGCGGGATCAGGCGTTCTTTGGTCATTGAAATCGGGGGGGAGGAGTGGGAACAGGAGCCGGGAGGAGGGCTTAGCACCACCTCGCCGATGGGGCCATTGCCGAACTCGCGCGACGTCTAAATCCTGCGTGACCCGCTGCGTCCGTTGCGATTTCGGCGCAGATATCGCCGAGCTCCCAGGGGATATCGCAATATGCGATCCTGTGGCTTTTTTTATCGCATTATGCGATCATTGATGCGTGAAGGAGATCGAATTCACATCTGCCGCCGTCTACGACTGAGAGGACACCATGGCAAAGAGCGGCACCGCAAAAAGCAATGTCCAGTTCATCCATACCCCTGGTGGCGATGATCTCGCTGTACTGCCGCGCAACGAGTATGACCGGCTGGTCGCTCTCGCCGCTGAGGCACAAGAAGATGTCGCTGCAAGTCGGATCGTTCGCAATTCTGCGCGCGCTCTCAAGGAAGGCCGCGAAGTCGTGCTGCCAAAAGCCGTTGCTGATCGCCTCGCCAAGGGCGACAACGCGGTGCGCGTTATCCGTGAATGGCGCGACATGATTCAGGGCGAACTGGCCGTAGCCGTCGGCATCAGCCAGAATTATCTGTCGGAGATCGAAAACGGGCGAAGGAAGGGGCCTGCCGAACTGCAGAAGAAGTTTGCGCGCGCGCTGGGCGTGCCAATAGATCTTCTGATCGAGTGAGGTCCTGCGGCGCCCCGAAGTTCGGCCATTGCAGAACCGGGCAAACCACCTAAATCCTGCGTGACGCTGGTATGCACCGCCAGCCGCTGGAGGTCCGCATGATCTATGTGCTTGCTGCCTTGTTGCCGCCGCTCGGGCTGCTCCTGAACGGGCAGCCGTTTTCGGCGATCTTCAACCTGGTCCTGATCGTGTTTTGCCTGATTTTCGGGCTGATTTTCCACGTCCTGCTGCTGGTGCCGTCAGCGCATGCGCTGATCGCGGTCCACATGAAGCGGGAGGACCGCCGGCACCGCGAGGTGGTGGAGGCGATCCGCCAGCACGGCCCGCCGCCGGGATACCCGCGCTGAGGTCGCTTTTGGACCCGCCGCTAAACCCTTGGGATTGCGGCGTTTCCCGAAAAGCCTGTGCATAGCAGTCAAACGCTTTGATTCGGCGTTCCGACATGCTATCGACCACCGTCAACCCCACCGATGGGCTTCGATTCGACGGCGATGCCGATAGCATCGCCGGAGGCGGCGTTCATCCATAAGACTTATCGCGGCGATGAGCCGCCGAAAGGAGTTGGCAATGGCGCAGGGACTTCAGGGTATCCGTGAAGCCTTCACGTTCGACGATGTGCTTCTGAAACCCGGTCTCTCGGATATCCTGCCGTCTGAGGCCGATATCCGCTCCCACGTCACCCGCGCGATCCCGCTCAACATCCCGATCATCGCGTCCGCCATGGACACGGTTACCGAGGCGCGCATGGCGATCGCGATGGCGCAGGCCGGCGGCGTCGGCGTCATCCACCGCAATTTCGATCCGGAGGGGCAGGCCGCCCAGGTGCGGCAGGTCAAGAAGTACGAATCCGGAATGGTGGTCAATCCGCTGACCATCGGCCCCGATGCGATGCTGTCGGACGCGCTGGCGCTGATGAAGGATCACGGCTTTTCCGGCATTCCCGTCGTCACCGGCGCCAGCAAGAACTCGCCCGGCAAGCTGATCGGCATTCTCACCAACCGCGACGTCCGTTTTGCGACCGATCCGAAGCAGAAAGTTTCGGAACTGATGACGCACGAAAACCTCGTCACCGTGCGCGAGGGCGTCAGCCAGGACGAGGCGAAGCGGATGCTGCACAAGCACCGCATCGAAAAGCTGTTGGTCGTCGACGACCAGTATCGCTGCGTCGGCCTGATCACCGTGAAAGACATGGAAAAGGCGGTCGCGCATCCGCTCGCCTGCAAGGACGCGCACGGCCGCCTGCGGGTGGCCGCGGCAACCACGGTCGGCGAGGGCGGCTATGAGCGCACCGAGCGGCTGATCGACGCCGGCGTCGACCTGATCGTGGTCGATACCGCGCACGGCCATTCCTCCCGCGTGCTGGAAGCGGTCAATCGCATCAAGCGGCTTTCCAACGCCGTGCAGGTGATCGCTGGCAACATTGCCACGAAGGAAGGCGCGCAGGCGCTGATCGATGCCGGCGCGGACTCGATCAAGGTCGGCATCGGCCCCGGCTCGATCTGCACCACCCGCATCGTCGCCGGCGTCGGCGTGCCGCAGCTCACCGCGATCATGGATGCGGTGGAAGCGGCGAAGAAGGCCGACGTGCCCGTCATCGCCGACGGCGGCATCAAATATTCCGGCGATCTGGCCAAGGCGCTCGCCGCCGGCGCCGACATCGCCATGGTCGGTTCGCTGCTTGCCGGCACCGACGAGACGCCGGGCGAAGTGTTTTTGTGGCAGGGCCGTTCCTACAAGGCCTATCGCGGCATGGGTTCGGTCGGCGCGATGGCGCGCGGTTCGGCCGACCGCTACTTCCAGCAGGACATCAAGGACACGCTCAAGCTGGTGCCTGAGGGCATCGAGGGTCAGGTGCCGTATAAGGGCCCGGTCGGCAATGTCATGCACCAGCTCGCCGGCGGCCTCCGCGCCGCGATGGGCTATGTCGGCGCGCGCAACCTCGCCGAATTCCACGAGAAGGCGCAGTTCGTCCGCATCACCGGCGCGGGCCTGCGCGAAAGCCACGTCCACGACGTGACCATTACGCGGGAAAGCCCGAACTATCCGGGCGGGGTGTGAGGCTTGTAGTCCGGCTGGCGGAATTCTCCGCCGTCATTGCGAGCGTAGCGAAGCAATCCATTTCACAGCTTGCGGAGCTGTGGATTGCTTCGCTACGCTCGCAATGACGAACTAACAAGAACCGGAGGAACCCCAATGTCCGCATCAGGCAAACGCATCGTTCTCGCCTCGCGTCCCGTCGGCGAACCCAAGCCCTCCGACTTCCGCCTTGAAGATTGCCCGGTGCCGACACCGGGCGCCGGCGAAGTCCTCCTGCGCACCATCTGGCTCTCGCTCGATCCCTACATGCGCGGGCGCATGAGCGACGGGCCATCCTATGCCCAGCCGGTGCCGATCGACGGCGTGATGGAAGGCGGCACCGTCAGCGAGGTGATTGCGTCCAACAATCCCGCCTTTGCCAAGGGCGACATCGTGCTGTCGCGCGCCGGTTGGCAGACGCATGCGATCTCCGACGGCAAGGGTCTTGCAAAAATTGACCCGAAGATCGCACCGATCTCGACCGCGGTCGGCGTGCTCGGCATGCCTGGCATGACCGCCTATACCGGCCTGCTCGACATCGGCAAGCCGCAGGCGGGTGAGACGGTGGTCGTTGCAGCTGCTTCCGGTGCGGTCGGCTCGGCCGTGGGCCAGATCGCACGCATCAAGGGCGCACGCGCCGTCGGCATCGCTGGCGGCAAGGACAAATGCGCCTATGTCAAGAATGAGCTCGGCTTCGACGACTGCCTTGACCACCGCGATCCCGATCTGGCGGCGAAGCTGAAGGACGCCTGCCCAAAGGGCATCGACGTCTATTTCGAGAACGTCGGCGGTGCGGTGTTCGAGGCGGTGTTTCCGCTGCTCAATGCCTTTGCGCGCGTTCCCGTGTGCGGCCTGATCGCGCATTACAACGATACGCAAGCCGTGGCGCCGAAATGGGCGGCGGCGATGATGCGCAACGTGCTGACCAAGCGGCTGACCATCCGCGGCTTCATCGTCAGCGATTTCGCCGCGCGTCACGGTGACTTCCTGCGCGACATGTCGGGCTGGGTGCGCGAGGGCAAGGTCAAGCACAAGGAGTTCGTCACCGAAGGCCTCGACAGCGCGCCGGCCGCGTTCATGGGCCTCTTGAAGGGCGCCAATTTCGGCAAGCAGCTGGTGCGGGTCGGGCCGGACAAGGCGTGAGCGGGCCCAACATCTCGGAGGAGATGCCGCATGACAGGTATCCTTGAAGGCAAGGTCGCGCTGGTGACCGGCGGCGCGTCGGGCATCGGCCGCGCCACGGCCGTCGTGATGGCGCGGGAGGGCGCGCTGGTTGCGGTTACGGACCGCGCGGAGGCTGACGCCGCAGAGACGGTCGGCTTGATCAACGCAGCCGGTGGTCAGGCGATTGCCATCGGCGGGGACGTGACGCGCGAAAGCGATGTCGCCGCAATGGTCGCGCGCACGGTCGCAGGCTTCGGACGGATCGATTGCGCGTTCAACAATGCCGGCATCGCCGGACGCGCTGTCGGCCCGCCGGGCCAGCGCACGCATGAGCTCAGCCAGGCCGCGTTCGATCGTATGCTTGCGGTGAACCTGACCGGCGTATTTCTGTGCCTCAAATACGAAATAACTCAGATGCTGTCGCAGGGCGGTGGCGGCGCGATCGTCAATACGGCTTCCATCGCCGGACTGATCGGCCTCGCCACGTCGGCCCACTACGTGGCGGCCAAGCACGGCGTGGTGGGGCTGACCAAGAGCGCGGCAATCGAATATGCCCAGGACGGCATCCGGGTGAACTGCGTCAATCCCGGCTATGTCGCCACGCCGATGACCAAGGAGACGATCGAGGAGCGCGGCGAGGAAATACTGGCCAAGGTGCCGATGCGGCGCATGGGCGTTCCCGGCGAGATCGCGGAAGCCGTGGCCTGGATGTGTTCGGACAAGGCGTCGTTCATGACCGGCGCGTCGCATGTGATCGACGGCGGATATCACGCGGCTTGAGGCAGAAGGCCTGAAGGTGAACTGCGGTAACCGTGGGAGCACGCAAAGTTGACCTCGCGGCCACTTGAGGCGGATGGTGGAACGTCCCTACCTAATCGCTTGGCTCTGACATCCAATGGAGAAGCCAAATGATCAACTACAAGACACTGTCGCTCGGCCTGGTTACCGCCACGATGCTGGCCACCCCGGTGATGGCTCAAGGGGTCTATCTGGAACCCGGTGTGATCGTTTACAATTATCCGGACTACAACTATCCGGACTACAATTATCCGAACTCCCGCTATGTCACGAGCGGCTACAGCGTCCGGGTAGCTCCCGGGCCCGGCTATTACGGCAACCGGTATTACCCGGCGCCACGCGTCGGTGCGTTCGCAACAGCGCCTTGGGATGACGGCTATTACGCCCCCGGCTATTACCCCTCCGGCTATTACCCCTCCTACGGCTCCTATGGGCTCGTTGAGCGCCAGTGGTGAAGCGCTCTGACATGTAGAGCATGATCCGAAAATCTTTTGAGGATCATGCCCAGATCAAAGCGATGGAGCGGGAGACGATTAGAGGAAGTCTCACCCGCTCCATCATTTTCTGCCGTTCAGCGCATCCAGATCAACATCCGTCTGTCCCGGCGCCCTGACGTGCCGGACCTCAAAACTGTCGGGCTGGAAACGATAGTCCACCAGCCCGACTTCCTTGGTGCCGATGACTTCCTGCATCCGGTCCGGAATGATGAAGCCGGCGGACGGCGCCCAGACATGGCGGGTGTGGCCAAAGGTGAAGTCGCGTCGCTGATGAACGTGGCCGGAGGCGACCAGCCGCAGATCGACGGTCGCAAACATCTCGATCAGATTCTTGCGCCGGGGCTGCGGAACGTAGCGGATCGCCGTTTCGACCGTCTCGGGATCGGCAGGCGTGTTCAGAAACAGCGGCTTGTGCAGAAACAGCGCGACCGGCCTGCCGTTGATGCGCCCAAGTTCTGAAGCCAGCCAGCCGAATTGCTCGGCCTCGCTCTCGATCCCGGTGTTCATGATCAGCGAGTTCAATCCGATAAAGCTCCAGCCGGCCGCGTCGAAGCGCCAGCGGTCTTCGCCGATCACGGACAGATAGTTCTGCCGCTCTTTCTCGGTCGCCGGTTGCTTCGGTGCGGCAGCAACCGCCGTCGGGTTGTCGCCGATATCGTGATTGCCGGGCAAGTGCCGGCACGGCACCGGCAGCGCGTCGTGCAGTTCCTTGGCAAATTCGAGATCGCTGCGGCTGGTCGGCGCATCGAAGGCGAGATCACCGCTGTTGATCACAAGATCCGGCCGCGTCGCGTCGATATGCTCGCTGACGCGGTGAAAATTGTCGGTCAGTTTCTGCAGGCGGCGCGCAAGGTGGGTATCGGAAATTTGCGTCAGGCGAAATTCGTGCATGCAGTAGTCCTTTAGGTCCGATCATAGCCGGGCCTGAAGTCGGAACGATGACGGGTTCCGATGTCGCGCCGCCCTCAGTCGCCCGCCCTCAACCGTCATACCCCGCGAAGGCGGGGTATCCAGTACGCCGCGGGCCTAGCGATTCAATCGTGACTGCTCTGGAATACTGGATCACCCGCTCCAGTGCGCAATTGCGCACAAGGCGGGTGATGACAGTCTCGTCGTTGCATCTATCGCGACCTCACCCCAACGTCCTTCGCCAAAATGCCAGCATATCCGCCTTGAACAGTTCGGCATCGCCATCGCGGCTGCCGATCCTTGCGCCCTTGCGGCCATAGCCGGCCTTCAGCGCATAGACCATCAGGTCGCGATCAACGAGCTTGCTGTCCGCGACGCCCGTGAGCGGATGGATGAAGGCGCCGTTGTTGGCGATATAGGCCGTCGGTGCGGCGGGGGAGACGGATGCGTCGGGAACATTCTCGATATCGGTGCCGCGGTCAAAACTGTGCTGCGCGCCGCCGATCAGCCGCATCGTCGCCTTGCCGCCGGAGAGGCGGATGGCCTGGCAATGGCCCTGCACCTGCATCGGCGAGCACCATTCATCGGCATCGCCCATGATGACGCGGATTTCGGTTTCGTCGACGGATGGATCGAGGAACTGGTGGCCGCTCCAGGGATAGGCGGCGAGCACGCTGCGAAAACCGGCACCGGCGCCGACCACCGCATCGGCAAAGCGGCGCGTCGCCGCGGTCAGCACCGCCGAGCCGCCGCGGCTGTGACCTTGCGCGCCGATCCGGGAGGCGTCGATCTCGGGATGAGCAGACAGCACCATCCAGGCCGCCAGCACGTCGTAGGCACTGGCGGCAAAGGAGAACTGGGTCTGGTTGGCGACCGTCGAGGTCACGTCGCGCGCGCCAAAGCTGTCGAGCACAAAAGCCGCAAAGCCGTCGCCGACCACCGTCTCGGCGTGCCCAAGGTGCGAGGGCGCGACGCCGAGGCTACCCGGCACCACCATGACAAGCGGCAGCTTTCCGTTGCGTTTGCGATGGTCCGAGGTCGGCAGGAACAGCTTGCCGTCGATCGCAAGCTTCGGCAGGTCGCTGGAATTGCTGATGACGTGGAAGTAGTTGGCAGGATTGGCCGTAGGAATTTCGAAATTCTGTCCGTTGCTGTGTCCTGTGGCGCCGTCGGTGAAAACAATATCTTGGTCGCGAAATCGCAAGTTGTAATCCTCCTGCGGCCGCTCTTTTTTGGCGACCTCAGGGATAGAGTAAAGCGCTGGCTGTTCCCGTCAAAGCAAATGTGCCCCGCGGTCTCGCCGGCTTTTGTTTCTCGATGTGTATGGGCAACACCCCGTCTGCATGTTGACGGGCATATCGACGATGACGCGGCCAGTGATCGCGCCTTATTTGTGACGAAACCGATCGTCACGGCGCCAGTATCAGAGCGGCAGTTGCCCGAGCGCCCGCGCGCACGCCTCAGAGCACGCGGTAGCGGATCGCGAAGGCGTCATGAAGCTCTGACGTCACGGTGCTGCCGTTGACGGGGACGATGCCGTCGGCCAGATGCCACGGCCCGAACTGGCCTGAGCGCGACGGGCTGGCGGGCAGCCGCAGCCAGAACGTGCTTTGCGCCCGGCCGGGAAGGTTCAGCACCATCATGCGCTCGGTGGTGCGGTAATCGAGCGTCACCGTCCCCCGCAAGATGCTGCGGCCGTCGTGGGCGGACTCCAGCGCCTCCAGAACCTTTGCCAGTTTCTGGTTCCGGTCGGTCAAGAGTTCAACCTGGGTGTCGGCGGCGGTCGTCAGCACAGCCTTCGGCAGGCGAATTTCAAATTCCACCGCGGGCTTAGCCGGATTGAGGCCGAGATAGGCCTGCGCCGCCTGCCGCATGTCCGAGATCGCGAAGGCGACCAGGACCAGCACCGCGGAGGCGGCCAGCCCGTGTTTCAGGAGATCGTGGCGGCTGCGGTAGCTGCTGCGGAAGTAGACGGAGAGCACGATCGCGACCGCCAGCGCCGCGGCGATGCCGGCCAATGCCGACACGATGATGCCGAGGCCGCCATCGGGGCTGTCGCTGAACCCGATCGCCCGGAGAAGGGAGCTCACGGAATCGCCGGGCAGTTCAGCGGCACGGCCGGCGCCGGTCAGGATCGGGGAGGTGATATTCATCGCCTGCTCGCGGGTTGCTTGATGGCCGGTTCGAAACCAGAACCATTGGAATTCTCGATAGTTGGTCGCCAAGCCTTGAGCTGTGGTTCAAAAGGCTCGGGTGGCGGTTCAAGCCAGCCTGGTTAAGTGGATTTGTCAGGTGAGGGGCGTCTCGTTATTGCTAGAGGCTTGGCGCAGCTTCGGGGGAGATTCTCATGTCGGTTCAAATGGTTTTGCTGCCGGTCTTCGTTCTCGTCGGGCTCACTTTCTTCCTGATGCTGTGGATGGTGACGGCCCGCACAAAGGCGGTGAAGGCCCGGGAAACCAGCCTGAAGGACATCGCGGCGGGGCAGCCGAAATATCCGGCCCGCGTGGCCCAGATCGGCAATTGCTTCAGCAATCAGTTCGAAGTACCCCTCCTGTTCTACTTTCTGATCGCGCTGGCGCTGCCGCTGCGCCGGGCCGATCTCTTCATCGTGCTGATGTCCTGGGTGTTCGTGGTGACACGATTTGCCCATGCCGGCATTTTCGTCACGTCGAACAACATCCAGCAGCGCAGCCTGGCCTGGTTTGCCGGCGTGCTGGTGCTGTTTGCGATGTGGATCTACTTCGCGCTGAAGCTGCTGCTGCTGATCTAGAAAGCCCTGAATGACTCCTGCTGCCCGGCTGTCCGCAGCCATCGAACTGATCGAGACCATCGACGCGCAACGCGTTCCCGCGGCGAAAGCGCTGAAGGAGTGGGGCACCGCGCATCGCTATGCCGGCTCGGGCGACCGCGCGGCGATATCAGGCCTGATCTGGGACGTGCTGCGGCGGCGGGCGTCGAGCGCCTGGCTGATGGACGCGGACACGCCGCGCGCGCGGGTGCTCGGCATGATGCGGCTCGAGCGCGGCATGGATGCCGAAGCGATATCAGCACTCTGCGACGGCGGACGCTTTGCGCCGGAGCCGCTGAGCGAGGCCGAACGATCAGCGCTCACCTCGCGCAGCATCGACGGCGCGCCGCCGCACATCGCCGGCGACTATCCGGAATGGCTGGATGCGCCGCTGGCCGCCGTCTTCGGCGAGGACCGCGTGGCGGAGGCGACAGCGATGGCGAGCCGCGCGCCGCTTGATCTGCGCGTCAACACGCTGAAGGCCAAGCGCGAAAAGGTGCTCGCCTCGCTCAAGCATCTCGGTGCGCAGGAAACGCCGTGGTCGCCGATTGGCCTGCGCATCGAACTCGGCGCCGACGCGCGCAATCCCGGCATTCACGCCGAGGAGGATTTCATCAAGGGGGGCGTCGAAGTGCAGGACGAGGGCTCGCAGCTCGCGGCGCTGTTCTCGGCGGCAAAGCCGGGCGAGCAGGTGATCGATCTCTGCGCCGGCGCCGGCGGCAAGACGCTGGCGCTCGCCGCGATGATGCAAGGCAAGGGCCGGCTGATCGCGACCGACCGCGACAAGCGCCAGCTCGCGCCGATCTACGAGCGGCTGTCGCGCGCCGGCGTTCACAACGCCGATATCCGCACACCGAAAGGCGACAGTGATCCATTGGCCGACATCAATGCCTCGGCCGATCTCGTCCTGATCGACGCGCCCTGCACCGGCACCGGCACCTGGCGCCGCAACCCCGACGCCAAATGGCGCATGCGCCCCGGCGCGCTCGAAGTACGGTTGAAGGATCAGGCCGAAGCGCTTGATCGGGCAGCCGCACTGGTCAAGCCCGGCGGTCGCATCGCCTACGTCACATGCTCGGTGCTCAGAAGCGAAAACGGCGACCAGATCCGCAGCTTCGTCAGTCGCCATCCCGAGTTTTCGATTCAGCCACCGAACGAGACGGCAAGCGTGCTCTGGGACAAGGCCGAGGATTTTGAGAAGGCCGCGCTCAAATCTGCCGAAGGCTGGCTGATGACCCCGCGCCGCACCGGAACGGACGGGTTCTTCGTCTCGGTGCTGAAGAAGGCGTGATCCCGTAGGGTGGGCAAAGCGAAGCGTGCCCACCATCTATCCGCGACCGTTGTCGTGAATGGTGGGCACGCTGCGCTTTGCCCACCCTACGAATTTTCAATCCACGATGAACAGCTTCGCGCCCGTCTTAGTCGACGACCGATGCGCGGCGTCGCCGAAATCCGATACCTGATAGCTCATACCCGCCTTGAGCTTGAACGTGCGCCCGTCGCGCAGTTCGGTATCGAGCTCGCCTTCCAGCACGTAGAGCACATGCCCGCGGTCGCACCAGTGATCGGCGAAATAGCCCGGCGAATACTCCACCATCCGCACACGCAGATCGCCGATATTGAGCGTGCGCCACAACGCCTCCCCGGTTTCTCCGGGATGTCTGGTCGCTTCCACCTGGCTCCAGTCGGTGACGGTGAAGGGCAGTGCGGGAATTTTCATGCGGGAGTCCTGCGGTGTGCGGTAGGGTGGGCAAAGCGAAGCGTGCCCACCGTCTATCGACAGACTTCATCGCGAAATGGTGGGCACGCTTCGCTTTGCCCACCCTACGATTCCGGTGTCAATGCGCGAGATGATTGGCCGAGCCCTGCCTGATCTTGCCCCCGGCATCGAGCCGCAGATATTCGCAGATCTGCGTGCCGCGCTCGTTCTGGTAAAATACGACGACGCTGTCGGGGCTCACATAGGTGTCGATCAGGTCGAAATGCAGGTTGGGCAAAAGCTGGAACGCCTTGCCCCAGTACATTCGCAAGCTCGCCTTGCCGCGCAGCGTGCCGCTGGCCTCGAGGCCGAGCGCCTGGATCTTGTCCGACGTCATCTCGGCATCCTCGGTATAGAGCGCGAGGATGCGTTCGAGGTCGTGCGAGTTCCAGGCTGATATCCACTCCCGCCCGAGCGCGGCGAGATCGGCCGCCGCGTAGTACTGGCTTTGCATGGTTTCCTCCGTTTCTCCCGATTTGCGCTGCGCAAATCGCCCGATCGGCTCTTGGGTACCGTCGGAGCAAACTAGGTCAGTATTACTGACATATTTTGGTTTGTCCATCCCCGCAGAAGAATGTGGGCCACAGCCTTCTCGCGGTTGCGAGGCCGCCCCCCGTCGCGTATCTGCTTGCCATGACAGCCCCACAGAAAGCCCGCGAGTCGACGCCCACAGTGGCCTCGGCGCATGACAAGATTCTGATTGTCGACTTCGGCAGTCAGGTGACGCAACTGATCGCCCGTCGGGTGCGCGAGGAGGGCGTCTATTCCGAGATCGTGCCGTTCCAGAAGGCCGAAGCAGCCTTCGACGAGATGAAGCCGAAAGCGGTGATCCTCTCCGGCGGCCCGGAATCGGTGCACGAAAAAGGCTCGCCCCGCGCGCCGCAGAAAATCTTCGATTCCGGCGTGCCCGTGCTCGGCATCTGCTACGGGCAGATGACGATGGCCGCCCAGCTCGGCGGCGAGGTCGAGGGCGGCCACCACCGCGAGTTCGGCCGCGCCGACGTCGAGGTCAAGGCTTCAAGCTCGCTGTTCGATTCCACCTGGGCCAAGGGCGAGAAGCATCCGGTCTGGATGAGCCATGGCGACCGCATTACAAAAATGCCGCCGGGCTTCACGGTTGCTGGCGTCTCGCCGAACGCGCCGTTCGCCGTGATCCAGGACGAGAAGCGCAAATATTACGGCCTGATGTTCCACCCCGAAGTGGTGCACACGCCCGACGGCGCCAAACTAATCCGCAATTTTGTCCGCAAGGTCGCCGGCCTCACCGGCGACTGGACCATGCGCGCCTTCCGTGAGGAGGCGATCGAAAAGATCCGCGCGCAAGTCGGCAAGGGCAGGGTGATCTGCGGCCTCTCCGGCGGCGTTGACTCTGCGGTGGCCGCGGTCCTAATCCACGAGGCGATCGGCGACCAGCTCACCTGCGTGTTCGTCGATCACGGCATGTTGCGGCTCGACGAAGCAAAGACCGTCGTCGACCTGTTCCGGCATCACTACAACATTCCGCTGGTGCATGTTGATGCGTCGAAACAATTCCTCGGCGAACTCGCTGGGGTCACCGACCCCGAAGTGAAGCGCAAGACCATCGGCCGCCTGTTCATCGACGTGTTCGACGCGGAAGCGAAGAAGCTCGGCGGCGCGGATTTCCTCGCGCAAGGCACGCTCTATCCTGACGTGATCGAGAGCGTCTCCTTCACCGGCGGCCCGTCGGTGACGATCAAGTCGCACCACAATGTCGGCGGTCTTCCTGAGCGCATGAACATGAAGCTGGTCGAGCCCTTGCGCGAATTGTTCAAGGACGAGGTGCGCGTGCTGGGCCGCGAACTCGGCCTGCCCGAAATCTTCGTCGGCCGCCACCCATTCCCGGGCCCCGGCCTCGCCATCCGCTGCCCCGGCGACATCACACGAGAAAAGCTCGACATCCTCCGCAATGCGGATGCGGTCTATATCGACCAGATCCGCAAAGCCG
Organism: Bradyrhizobium sp. SRL28; assembly: GCF_018596315.1. Classification (GTDB taxonomy): domain Bacteria; phylum Pseudomonadota; class Alphaproteobacteria; order Rhizobiales; family Xanthobacteraceae; genus Bradyrhizobium. The sequence continues at coordinate 731,779 of NZ_JAHEAG010000002.1, forward strand.
GCCTCTACGACCAGATCTGGCAGGCCTTTGCCGTGCTGCTGCCGGTGAAAACCGTCGGCGTGATGGGCGACGGCAGAACTTACGAATACGTCGTGGGCCTGCGCGCGGTGACTTCCACCGACGGCATGACCGCCGACTTCTATTCCTTCGACATGAAATTTCTCGGCGAAACCGCGACGCGGATTATCAATGAGGTCAAGGGTGTGAACCGGGTGGTCTATGACGTGACGAGCAAGCCGCCGGGAACGATCGAGTGGGAGTAGGGGAGTGGCGTAGCCTAGCGTAGGTTATCGCTATAGTTCGCATAAAACTCAGCGATTTGCGGTTGATTCTGGGCCCAATGGCGGCCCTCGCGCTATCGGGATCGCCGACCCGAAAAGCGGCCGTTCCTGCCGCGCGCCTCGAACGTCGAAAAATTCGCAGAACGATGTCGGTTTCCGACAAGCTCGTTCGTCGTCCCGAAGAACCCGGGATAGAGAGCTTGCAACATGGCGAAGATCGTTTTCGGAATGAACCAGTCCCTGGATGGCTACGTCGACCATCAGGAATTTGCGCCAGGTCCCGCGCTCTTTCGTCACTGGATCGAGCAAGTGCGCGGCCTGACAGGCAGTGTGTACGGCCGCCGCATGTACGAGGTCATGCGCTACTGGGATGAAGACCATCCTGAGTGGACCCCGGAGGAACGCGACTTCGCGGCGGCGTGGCGGCGCCAACCGAAGTGGGTCGTATCACGCTCGTCGAGGTCAGTCGGCCCCAACGCCACTCTCGTCGAGGATGACTTCGAGGCGGTGATACGTAGGCTGAAGGCTCAGCTCGTTGGCGAGATTGACGTCTCCGGACCAGACTTGGCAGGAAGCCTAACCGACCTTGGTCTTATTGATGAGTATCAGCTCTACCTTCACCCCGTCGTGCTTGGTCGCGGCAAGCCATTCTTCGCTGGCCCCCGGCCGCCGCTTCGTCTTGTGGCCAGCGATCGAATTGGCGAGGACGTGATCAGGTTGACGTACGTCCCTGCCTAATCACGCAACTCGCCCGAAGGATCGCGCCGAGGAGCGGCGGGTTACGCTGTCGCCAACCCGCCCTACGAGCTAATCAGGCTTGAGGTTCTCGAGAAGGGCACTCCAGCTCCCCCGCCGCAGACCTTTGCCCCACACGATTTCGAATGTCGCGCGTGACGCGCGAGGATGCCGCATCGCTTCAACGAACGCTTCGGCAACATCTGCGCGGGCAATGCGGTTGCGAAACGCCAGGGGCAGGGTGCCCTGGCTGACATTGACTGCGCGCTCGCCGCCCGGCCGGTCGAGGAGGAATCCGACGCGGATAATCGTGTAGTCCAATCCGCTACTGCGGATCTTGTCTTCGACGCGTCGACGCCAAACCAGCGTATTCCGCTTGAGCAGGTTGATCAGGAAACCCGCCAATGAGCGCGTCTTGATACCGATCGAGTTCAGATAGACGAAGCGACCCCGGAACCCGGCGCTTCGAGCTGCCGCGAGCGTATCGATGACTCCGTCGTAGTCTGTCGTCTTGACGATGTTTTCCGGGGCATATCGTCCGCTCGGCGCGCCGGCGGTGAAGATGATGTGATCCACATCCCGCAATACAGGTGGGAGCGTGTCCGCTTTCGTGAGGTCTCCGGCGACCACCTCAAACGCCGAACCCAGCTCGGCAGAAGCTCTGGCAGGATCGCGAGCCAGCACGCGAACGTCATAGCCTCGTTCGTGCAGCAGCCGGGCGATCAGGCACCCGGCACCCCGTGTACCTCCGACAACCAGGACGCGGTTTCCTCCAGCCTCACTCATCGAGACCTCGGCGCAAGTGCTTTTCGCAACACCAGAATTGCAGTGACAGGGCTGGACTGCAACGGAGACTTAAGGCCGCGTTTCACTCACTGCTTGGTCCCGCTTCATGCATACACAATCCAGCGCCGCTATGGACTGCATCGTTTCGCTGGTAATGACGGAGTTGGCTCATCGAGTGCGACAAAGTGGCGTCACGGGCAAATCAGTTCGGATTTTCCGAAATCGTATCAAGCCCGCAAATCAAAAATATTCCGCTTTCGTTCGCACCCCATCAGCAACGGCGGGAGATCGATGAGACATTCGATTATCGGTACTCGCAACTTCCTCTTGTCTTTGCCCGTCTCATTCGAGAGGGGCATCTGGATGAAAGTCTCCTTTCCGGTCTGTCGGAAGAAAAGCGCGAGATCATTCGCTCGTTCCTTGCTTTCGGTGCGAAGGGGTGACGGCGGCAGCCGTGTCTCCATGTCTGGCTCGGGGTCACGAGCACAGCAGCGCGACCGCGAAGTGCGGTACAAACAAGACCCGACCATCCATGTGCAGCTCATAGGGTGGATTAGTTGGTTGGCCGGAGGCGTAATCCACCACATCTTCTGGTCAGAGGTACCTCGTGAAGGCGGGCTACGCTTTCGCAAACCCGCCTTCAGGCTTCTGCTGTCATCGCATTTCCATTTTCTGCGCATATGCTAGAAGCCGGCGCATAGGGGGCCGCTAATGTTTTGTATCGCAAGTGATGCGCAGTTCTGGGACCGCATCGCGCGCAAATATGCCACCGACCCGATCGCCGATATCGCGGGCTATGAGCGCACGCTCGAGCGGACGCGACATTATCTCAGGCGGGATGAAACGGCGTTCGAGTTCGGATGCGGGACGGGAACGAGCGCGCTAAAACTTGCGCCATCCGTCGGGCGCATCATGGCGACCGACATATCCGAAGAAATGATCGCGATCGCGCGCGAGAAGGCGAAGGCCGAAGGCTGCACCAACGCCACGTTCGAGGTGGCACGGCCCGAGGCGGCGCCGTGGCCGGACGGGACCTTCGACGTCGCTTTCGGCTTCAACGTTCTGCATCTGGTGACTGACCTCAAGGCGGTCTTGAGAGGCGTCCATCGGCTGCTGCGGCCTGGCGGGCTCTTCATTTCCAAGACGCCATGTCTGAAGGAAATGAACCCGCTGATACGCATCGCCGTGCCGTTGATGCAGCTCATCGGCAAGGCGCCCCATGTGGCGTTCTTGTCCGCGGAGGATCTGGAACACGCGATGGCGGCGGCGGGATTTGAAATCGTTGAGATTGCCCGCCATGCCTCGCGCGGCAAGGACGTGCGGCCGTTCGTTGTGGCAAGGAAGGCGATGGCGACTCCAGCGTAGGGTGGATCAGCCAACCGCCTACGAATTCTTCGCCGATCACCCGCTCAGGGTGCCCGCGCGGGAGAAAGGCGCCGCCCGGTCTACTCGGGCACCTCTTGTCCGACCGTCGCCGTTGAGGTAGCAGGCGCAGATTTCACCGGCGCTTCTTGCTTTACATCACTCGTTGTAATGGTGGCCACGACATCGCGGGCCATCGTTTCAAGCAATGCGACCTCGTTTTCTTCCAGTGTGCGGGGTTCGGAGTCGAGAATGCAGAGCGCTCCCAGTATCAGCCCGTCGGCTGCGCGCAGCGGCGCGCCTGCGTAAAAGCGTACGTCCCACTGCTTGATCGTCTCGTTATCGGCGAAGCGCGGATCGCGCTCGATATCCGAAATCACCAGCGTCTCGTCGTTGGCCACAACGTAGTTGCAGATCGCGTGTTCGCGGTCCATCGGCAGCAGCGTGCCTGCATCATCGGTGATCGCATCCGGCAATTTTCCGCTTTGTCCGACGAAGTATTCGCGGTCTTTATCGATAGTGGTGATCACGGCAACGCTGGTGTCGAATACGTCGGCCGCGCGTTTGGCGAGTGCGTCCAGCGCTTCACGTTTGTCACCTTCCAGGACCCCGGTCGATTTGAGCGCCTCGACCCGCTCTGCGTCGTTGTCAGGCACGGGGGCCTGTTGGGCAACCTTGGCTTCTTCAGGGTCGATGATGCGGTGAATACGATGAACCGCCTCCTCGACCGAAGTCACGACGGCATCGGCTTTGAGCTTTTCAAGGAATTCGTCGGTCAACAGTTCCGGCGGCGCCCTCCATAGCGCCAGAACGATGCGCATGTTCGGCCATCGTCGTCGCAGACGCCGGCAGGCGTGGCGGGCGGGGATGGCTGGATTCGGTGTAAAGTAACTGAGGCAGACAATGTCCGCGCCCTTCAGGTCGAGATTGGCCAGATAATCGGCATTGACGCTTGCAGCGGGTTGGGAAGCTGCGGCGATCCCTTCGAAAGCGAGCGCATGGGCCAGCATCTCGCCGGCGAGGGCATCGATCTCCCATTTTCCTCCGATGCACAGGACCCTGGGCTTTGCCTCCGGACTCAGGGAGGAGGGGAAATCATCTCTTAGATCGTCGAGCAGCGTGTCCATTCCGCTTGCCAGGCGCAGGCGATGCTCGGCGCTTGCGTTCTGGAGATACTCCTCGCTTGCCAGACGAAGAACCTCAATGCCGATTGCATCGTAGAATGATTTGACCGAAGACTTTTCGATCTCGGTGCCTGCGATCTCGACAGCTTCGTCGGCATCATTTGCAATCAGCCGCTGATAGATGCGGGCCGGAACATCCAGTGCAGGCGTCGAGCCGAGCATGGTGTCGAGGAAGCGTAGCTGCGGCAGATTGCGCCCGAGAACCAGCAGACAAACCGTGAGGGGGGTGGAGAGGATCAGCCCTACGGGGCCCCAAAGCGCTGTCCACAATATTGCCGAGGCGATCAGCGATATGGCCGACAAGCCGGTGCTGGATCCATATAGCAACGGCTCGATGATGTTGTTGCTAATCAACTCGAGGATGACGATCAGCGCAACGGTCCAGAGCAGCATGCTCCAGCCGCTGTCGACGGCAAAGGCGAGTGCGACTGGAAAGATTGCAGCAATCAGCGGGCCGACATAGGGGACGAAGCGCATGACCGCGCCGATGGCGCCCCACAGCAGGGCGCCGGGTACGCCGATGATCCAGAGGCCGGCAGCTAGCGGGACGCCGTAACTGACGTTTACGAGTAGCTGCATCAGAAGGTATCTGCTGATACGTGCGCCAGCCTCCTGAATCGCATCGGTCGAGCGATGGAAGTTTCCTCCCAACAGGCGCAGCAACCGGTCGCGAAGATCGCCGATATCAAGCAGGGCCAGAAAGACGAAGATCAAGATGATGCCAGCGGTGGCCAGGGGCTCCGCTGAGCGCACAACCCAGGCAAATACCTGCTCGAACGGCGTTTGCGGTGTGGGGACGATTTCGACGCGCTGCGGGGCCGGACCGTCCGCGGGTTTGGTGTCCTTTGACTCCACCTCCTTCTGTAAGCGTTCGACCGTTCTCAGCACGCCGTCCAAAAATCCCGGTGCTTGGAGATTCTGGCGCAGATCCGATAGCTTCGTCAGTATGGTCGATTGATAGGCGGGCAACTCGACCGCGATCGAACGGACCTGTGCGCCGAGAATGACGCCTAGTCCAACCAGAGCGCACACGACGGTCACCATGACGAGACTCGTCGCGAGCAGTCTGGGCAGGCCGACCCGGGCAAGCCAGGTGACCGGCGGGTTCAGAGCGAACGTGATCAGGAATGCAATCGCGAGCGGTATGAGTATTTCGCGGCCGTAATACAGGCCGGCAAGGAGGATAGAGGCCGACACCAGAGCGGCCGCAATTTTCACAATATCCAGTTCGCGAGACGTGACCGACTCTCCGCGGACCTGGCTTGGTTGAAGCGCTGGGGCTGTAGGCAAGTTAGGCATTTTCCTCCACGCACGAAAACGCGGACGTGCCCGTCAAGTTCCTCTTATGCCTGAGAGGAGGCGATCGAGGAGAACCGTGCGCCAAAGCCGGCCTCTACGACCAGATCTGGCAGGCTTTTGCCCTGCTGCTGCCGGTGAAGACCGTCGGCGTGATGGGTGACGGTCGCACCTACGAATACGTCGTCGGCCTGCGCGCCGTCACCTCCACCGACGGCATGACCGCAGACTTCCATTCCTTCGACATGAAATTCCTCGGCGAGACCGCGACGCGGATCATCAACGAGGTGAAGGGCGTCAACCGGGTGGTGTATGACGTGACAAGCAAGCCGCCCGGACGATCGAGTGGGAGTAGGGTCAATGCGGCAAGACGGCCATCCCTCTGTCGAAAGTATCTTTGAACCGATCAAATCCGTGGCTACCGCCGTTCACCAGTTTACGGGCCTTGAGGAGGTCGTTGTTGGCCAAGGCCCGACGGGTTGCAGCCTCCGCGTTCTTCAGGAACTGAGCCAGTATCAGGCCGGCGGTCGCGGGATCATTTGCCGATGACGGCTGTGCAATCAAGCCCACCGAGATCTGGTTGCCTATCCGCCGATAGTTGTCCCGTCCTGTCAGCTGAATGTAGCCGCGGCCCTTGAAGCGCGGGCCATCGCCATGCTCGGTGTTGCCGAGGATGCGGCCCTTCGACGTTCCGGCGTCGTAGAGGTCGAACGGGCTGCCGCCCGGGCTGGTGTTGTGTTGGCTCCTTCCTTCGTCGATGGGAACAAAGCCTTCGGTCTCGGCGCGGATTGTGGCGAGCGACATCAGGACCATTGCGCGGTCGCCAAGCTGCCGCGCCCGCAGACCTGCCAGAACGAATGGAAGGTTCGCCGTAATATTGCTCAGCCTGGTGGCGCTTGGGAAAATGCTCTTGACGATTGCGGGCGTAACCAGTCCGGTGATGTCGCCAAGAGTTGCCGCGGGCTCGGAATCCGCCGCGCGCAGAAACGGCAGATTGACGAATCCATCGGCCCGGCCGTCGCCCTCGAGATCGACAAGACCCCACATGCCTTCACGGGAAAGGACCGTGACGACGGTGCCGAAGGGAAGCGTCCGCACGGCATTGAAATCGGTCGAAGGTCCGGCGCGCAGCCTCAGTCCGTCCCGGGCGATGACGACGAAACGGTTGCTCGTGGATGCATCTGGCACGGCGTTTCTCCTCTGTTTCTCGTTTCACGGTTCCAGCCCCCGGTGGACCGGCGAGCCTGGTCCACCGGGCTGTCGCAGCACCTGACGTCGCATTCGCGGATCGACGCTAATGTGGACGCAGCGGTTCTTCTCGAAGATGAGTATCGCTGGTGATCTCGATGACCACGTTGAACAACGCGCGGACATCTTCCATCGGCTTGGCCAGCTTCTCCAGATTTGCCAGGTGAGCCGGCTTCGGCGTGTTCGCAATTCCCAGTGCGAGCGCGGTGCTCGAAAGCGTGAATTCTTCGAGGGAGAAGTGCGGGGTAAGCAGCATCGGCTTGAGCCTTGCTGTTGGGTGAATATGAATTGGTATGCAATTTTTACGAGAATAGCCGAAGTCAGTGAAAGAATTCAAGCGTGATGGCCTGGGCCATACCGCTACTCTCCAGGACGTCAGTGACAATCACCCGCCGCCAATCGTGGGCAGACCGGCGATGGCCTGGGACGGCGTCAGTCCGAAACATTGCTTGAAGGTCCGGGTCAGGTGCGCGGTGTCGGCGAAGCCTGCGTCCATGGCGGCCGTTCTCACGAGTGCGCCAGCTACTATCAGGCGCGCAGCATGCTGCAGTCCGGTCCACCGCTTGAATTGGCGGAAGGTGGTCCCGGTGGAATCCTTGAACATGCGAAGCGCCTGTGTGCGCTCCAGCCCCAGCCGTTCGGCCAGTTCGGTCTGGCTCATCCTCGCCATCGGTTCTGCCGCCAGGTCCGCCAGTACGGCGCTCATCCCCAGGGGAAGGCGATCTTGACCGTGGTCGAGACGCTCGCGCAGCTCTCGCTGCGCATCGGAATCGAGTTGCATCCCGGCCAGAGTCAGTTCACCGAGGCGGCCCTCAAGCCTCTCCGCCAGCGTGCCGGGACTTAGCCAACGTCCTGGCCAACGCGCGCCGTCGAGGTACATGGCGCTCAAGCCACCTTCTCCGCAGATGATGTGATGCTCGACCCCCGGCCGGATGATCACGATATCCCCGGTGACTGACTGCCCTTGGCCCACGACCGTGAGCGGCCCACGCCGCCCCCTTACCACGCAGGTGACAGGGTTCGGGTGGCGGCCGACGCCTGCGACATTGACCGAGAACACCGAGGTCGAAAAGGCGGTATCGCTTCTCGCGATCATGCAGCAGCTCAAGGCGGGTAGGGTGGATTAGCCGCAGGCGTAATCCACCATGTTGTCGAGCGAGAACGGCGGGTTACGCTAATCGCCAACCCCGCCCTACGCGCTGATCCGCAACCGCTTGCAGTGACGGCCACCCCAGCGCAAATGCGGGATGTGCGGTGCGTGACCGCATGGTACGACGTCGGGATCGCCTCTCTGGAGTGACCCTCGATGTCCGTTGCGACCGCCACCACCCAGACCGCCGCTCCAGCCGCCGCCGAGACCGATCCGCGGACACTCGGCTGGATGCAGGGCTTTCCACCGCCGCCGGATAAAACCATCATCTTCCAGGATGGCTCGTTCCGCAGCTTTCCCGAATTGCGCTGGGCATGGAGCAATATCCGCCAACTCGTGCCGACGGTGAATGTCTGGCGCGGGGAAGGGCCCGCGTCCGTGTTGCCGCGCGAAGAGCACGATATCGGCCCATCCGCGTCGGTCACAATGGACGGTCGTCCCATGACGTTCGCGCGCATGCTCGAGGAGACCTATGCGGACGGGATCGCCGTGCTGCACCGGGGCAAGCTGATTTACGAGCGCTATTTCGGCGCGCTGAAGCCGCACAAGCCGCATATCTCGATGTCGGTGACAAAATCGTTTACCGGCACGCTCGCCGGCATGCTGGTCGCGGAGGGCAAGATCGATCCGCAGGCTCCGGTCACCGACTATGTCCCCGAGCTGAAGGCCAGCGCGTTTGGCGATGCGCGCGTGCACGAGGCGATGGATATGACCACGGGCCTCGAATACACCGAGGTCTACACCGACAAAAACTCCGGCGTGTTCGGGCTGCGGCGGGCGAACGGCATGGCGCCGATCGAGCCAGGCTATGAAGGCGCGACCAACATTTTCGATTTCCTGTGCACGCAAGCTAAGCAGGGCGAGCACGGTAACGCCTTCGCCTACAAGACCGTCAATTCCGACGTGCTGGCCTGGATCTGCCGGCGGGCGAGCGGCATGACGCTGTCCGATCTCTTATCCGAGCGCATCTGGATTCCGATGGGTGCGGAAGAGGACGCGCATTATCACGTCGACCGCATCGGCACCGAGAGCGGCGGCGGGGGCCTTTCGACCACGCTGCGCGATCTCGCCCGCTTCGGCGAAACGATCCGCAACCACGGCCGCTTCAACGGCCGCCAGATCGTGCCGTCCCAGGTTGTCGAGGATATCGCCCGCGGCGGCGATCCCGCAAAATTCAAACCGGCCGGCTACACCACATTGCCCGGCGCCTCGTACCGGAACCAGTGGTGGGTGACGCACAATGCGCACGGCGCCTACATGGCGCGCGGCGTTCACGGGCAGGGCATCTACATTGATCCGAAGGCCGAGATGGTGATCGCCCGCTATGCCTCGCATCCGGCCGCCGGCAACGCCGCCAACGATCCCGTGACGCTGCCGGCTTACATGGCGCTGGCGAAGGATTTGATCGCGGGAGGTTGACGCCGCCGCAGAGTAGCGAAGCCGTAGCCCGGGCGAGCGCAGCGACCCCGGGGCCGCTGTCCCCGCATATCGCTGCGCTCATGCGGGCTACGAAAACTCAGTCCGCGATGCTGATATGTGCGTCCGTGATGACCTTGGTCCATCGATCGACATCGCTTGCAACAAGGCTCCTGAGATAGGCTTGCGACTGCTGCTCGGGTGCGGGCGCCACGGCTCCAAGCTTCTCAAGCCGGGCAATCGTGTCCGGGTCGGCCATTGCCTTTGCGTAGGCAGCGTGGATCTTTGCCATGATGTTGTCGGGCAATCCCTTCGGGGAGAAAAATGCCGTCCATGCGTCGGCTTGATAGGCTTTCAGGCCGCTTTCCTCAGACGTCGCAGTGTCCGGAAGGACTTTCGAGCGCTGCGGAGAGGCCACGACGAACGCCTTGATCGCGCCCGCTGAAACTTGCGGGGCGACCGTAATTACCTGGTCGCAGGAATAGTCGATGGCTCCGGCGAGCAGATCATTCATGAGCGGGCCGTTGCCACGATAGGGGATTTCGGTGGGCTTGGTTCCGACCAAGGCATTCAGCAGGGTGCATGTAAGGTGAGCGTTGGATCCGACGCCTGAATGACCGACCTTGAAATCAGGGCCTTTCTCTTTCATCAGCGCCACGAATTCCTGGAATGTCGTCGCGGGCAGATCCTTTCGCCCGAAGACCACGATGGGCGCCGAGGCCGCGAGGCCAATCGGCTCGAAATCGGTTCGGGGATCGTATTTCCTCTTCTCGTAGAGTGCGTAGGACGACGCATGAGTTCCCATATGCCCGGTGAGCAGTGTGTAGCCATCGGGCACTGCCCGCATGACGCGGATCGAGCCGATCGTACCGCCGGCGCCGGCGACGTTTTCGATGATGATCGGCTTGCCCAGATGCCTGGACATGCCTTCCGCAACAATCCTGGCGATGACGTCGGTAGCGCCGCCTGCCGCAAACGGTACGACCATGGTGATGGCCCGGTTCGGGTAGTCTGCCTGCGCTGATGCCGAGGGGGCTATCAATAGACTGAATACCGAAGCAATCAGCGCCAGAGCCGTCACCCTTTTCATTCGAGTTCCTCCTTTTTGTTTTTCGGTCGATGGCAACCCGACCTTGTTTATATGCGCGCAAGTCCGCCTGGCCGACCGCGTCATACTATGTTCGTGGCCATCCTGGCAGACCTATTGTATCGAGATGGTTTGAGAACGTCATCGGCGATGGCACAATGCCACCAACTTTGCGCGAACGTACCGGCGCGGACCAGGAGAGATATTCGTGAACCTCTACGCAAAACTCCTCGCGCGCGAAGCAGAGCGGCGCCCCATCAGAGTTGGATTGATCGGCGCGGGAAAGTTTGGCGCGATGTACCTTCATCAGGCGCCGCGTACGCCTGGCGTGCATATCGTCGGCATCGCCGACCTGTCGCCATCTCGTGCGATCGAGAACCTGAAGCGCGTCGGGTGGGCCGGGGAGCGGTACGGCGCGGCTTCCCTCGATGATGCTCTCAGGAACGGCACGACGCACCTGACCGACAATTGGGAAGCGCTCGTCAAATTTCACGGGATCGACGTGATTGCGGAGTGCACTGGTAATCCGGTGGCGGCTGTCGAACATTGCCTGGCGGCATTTTCTGCCGGCAAGCCAATCATCAACGTGACGGTCGAGGCTGACGCTTTCTGCGGACCGATCCTGGCCCATAAGGCGAGGCAGGCCGGTGTGATTTACAGCCTTGCCTACGGTGATCAGCCGGCCCTGGCCTGCGATCTCGTGGATTGGGCGAGGGCATGCGGCTTCCCGGTGGTCGCGGCAGGTCGCGGGCACAAATGGTTGCCGCAGTATCGGGAATCGACGCCTGAAACGGTCTGGGATTACTGGGGGCTGACAGCCGAGCAGGCGGCACGCGGTGGCATGAACCCAAAAATGTTCAATGCTTTCCTCGACGGATCGAAGCCGGCGATCGAGTCGGCCGCGATCGCCAACGCCACTGGCCTGGAGGCGCCGTCGCAGGGCCTCGCATTCCCTCCGGGATCAGTGAACGACATTCCCGCACTCATGCGTCCCCGCTCAGAAGGAGGCGTGCTCGAAGCCAAGGGGCAAGTCGAGGTCGTGTCCTGCCTCACGGTCGACGGCGCCCAGATCCCGAACGATATCCGAAAAGGTGTCTGGGTTTGCTTTGAAGGCGACAGTGAGTACATCCGGAATTGTTTCGAAGAGTACAACGTCGTGACCGATCCGAGTGGCCGCTACATGAGTTCCTACAAGAAATGGCACCTGATTGGTCTGGAGCTCGGAATTTCGGTCGCCGCCATTGCGCTTCGCGGTGAACCGACGGGTGTCGCAACATGCTTCAATGCCGACGTTGCAGCGACCGCCAAAAAGAATCTGCGGCAGGGAGATACGCTCGACGGGGAGGGAGGCTACACCGTTTTCGGAAAGCTGACGCCATCGAGCACGTCGCTGGCAAAGGGATATCTGCCGTTGGGTCTTGCGCACGATGTGCGATTGATCCGACCGGTAGCCAAGGACTCCTGCATCACCTGGGCCGATGTGGCGATCGACGAGACGCTGTCGGCTGTTCGTATCCGCAAGGAGCAGGAGGCACTTTATTCTTCGGCGGCGGGACGGACGGGCGCCTGACTTGTTGCTCCGTGGGGCAGCAACTGTTCGAGCGAGGCCAGGCCGCCTTCATGCTGGCAGAGCAGGCTGTTGCCGCAGTTTGGGATGACCGCGTCGCATTGTCGGGCACGGTTCGCCTGTCGCTTCCCCCTGATATCGCGACCGCGGTGCTTGCTCCCGCTCTGATCGGCTTCAAGACCAGATATCCCGATGCCACGATCGAGATGACGCTTGCGGATCGCAGGTTCTCACTCATCGAAGAAGGATACGATCTCCTCGTTCGGATGGGACCTGTTGCGGACTCCGAACTGATGTTCAGGAAAATCGCCGATCTGCCCCGCGCGCTGGTCGCGAGCCCGCCTTCCTCGCCGCACATTCCGATCTGAACACGCCGCAGGACCTGGAAGTGCTGCCGGCTCTCGCGATCCGCAGCGACCTCGTCGAATGGAATCTAAAAAATGCGGAAGGCGTATACGCAACCGTGAGTCCCAGGATCGGCTTTGCCGCAAACCGCCAGACCATTCTTGTCGATGCCGCCCGCGCCGGTCTTGGCATCGCCAATCTGCCTGAGTTTCTGATCGAGGATGCGGTCGCAACCGGCGCACTAGTTCCCGTCCTGCCGGATTGGGTGCCGTCCCCTGTCGAGATGACCGCGTTGTGGCAGAAGGACAGGATCACGGGCCGCCTGATCAAAGCCATCGTCGGAGCAATTGAGGAAGCGTTGCGGGCACCTGCGGAGGTGTCTAGCTCCGGTTCGCAGCAGTAGGAGCAGGGCTTGTAGAGCGGCCAGCTAGCCACCGCCGGCTCAATGCTGCCCGCGGCTTGCCGGCCTGCTCGCGGACGATGTAGTCTGGGCGACGGCCGCACCTACGAATACGTCGTGGCCTTCCGCGCCGTCACTTCCACCGCCGGCATGACCGCCGACTTCTATTCCTTCGACATGAAATTCCTCGGCGAAACCGCGACGCGGATCATCAATGAGGTGAAGGGTGTGAACCGGGTGGTGTATGATGTGACGAGCAAGCCGCCGGGGACGATTGAGTGGGAGTGAGAATTAAAGAGCTGAGGCCGTAGGGTCAGTTCTAACCAAAGTGGGCGTTTGAGCAATCCACTTAGTTTGGACGAACCGAAAGGTTTTCTCTCGGGCAGGAGTGATTCCGCGTCTAGTAATCCGCGCGGATCAGCGATCTAGTGCTAAAGGAAGCAGGCGCGATCCGGGAATGCGAGGTGCACGGCTGGATCCAGGACCGTGCCGATCCTCATGCGCGTGACCGGCCCTTGCTATCGCCCGGGAGGATCAACCGGCCGGCGTCCCTCCGGACGAGGCCGTTTGCCGAAATTCGTGACGTTCGCGACTCAATCGGTGACACCCGTCCGGAATGTCCGCCGAGCCCTTCCGCTATGTACTGTCCACGGGAACCAGCGCAACATCCGCTTGCAACCGCAGCCGAGAGTTGCAATTCTCTAAGCTCGCCGCGGAAAATGGCAGCTCAGCCTGGTCGGGGGATGGGTGCGTGCCTGACTATGACCAACCTTTCGCCCTGCGCGATAACCCTTTCTCTCCCGGTCCTTGGATCGGTGGAGCATCGCCGGAATTTGGATCCACAGACGATCTTTGGACCAAGCCGCTGCGGATTCATCGCGTGCCGCGTCTTGAGACGCTTTTTGTAGCGGAAGCCGGACCTTTTAAAGAATATGTCGAACGGTTCGATGAGGTGATGGATAGCAAGTGGTTCTCGAAAGAGCAGCCAAGCGCACCGCAGGTGACACTGAAATTCCTGATCCGCGGTCCGGTCGGAGCCGGTAAAACAACTTTCGCGAACTATCTGATCAGCCAGCTCTCGCAGTACAAGCTGCCACCGGACAAAGAATGGGCGACCGTCGATTACCGGAGCGTGGCAGAATTTGAAACCATGGATTCGCTCAAGCGAATAAAAGCGATTGCCGATGTATTCAGCAAGAAGGTGCAACAAGCCAACTACGGTGCACTGATTCTAGACAACCTCGAAGTGTCTGATGAGCAACTTGTAATCCACGCACTTGATGAACTGGGGCGGGAGCGAACTGTTGTCGCGTTCATGATTGCTGGCAGCAACAGCGAGTTCGGAAAAAGTGCGGCATCTCACGCTCTCTATTCCGCCGAGTTCGATTTGGATTTCTTGAGCACGGGGCAGGCGATCTCCTTCGTTAGGAGCCGACTGAACGAGTTCAGAAGATCTGTACAAAATGTGCCAGCGTGGATGGCTCATGACGAATGGGCCCTGTTCCCGTTCAAGCAAGACCACATCGAGACGGCGGTGGATCTCGGAGTACTGGGAGGTGTGGCAGAGAAGCGGGCGCGGCCGACCATCAGAAATCTCGGTTCGATGCTAAAAAGGGCGCTGGAAGCGGAAATGCAACGCCTCCGTCGCAGTGGCGATCAGGGCATCCGCGCCGTGGCCGAGAACGACATCGAGAAGCGCACGATAAATTTGCTTCGATTCGTGGCGCAACTTACCTCGACTATGACCGGAAAGATTGGGGAGAGGAAGGCAGCATGAACGCGCTGAACCCTTTCCCTGGATATCCGGTCGCAACTATTGCGGGGCATCTCGATTGGACGGCTACAACCGAAGAAATCTCTCAGGCCCGGAATATTGCGGATGAGTTCGTCGGCAAATGGCGATCTGGGAGCCTTGCCGCTCAAATAAAGCCGCTTGAGGGCGAAGAGGCTCTGCCGAGCGCCTCCGGCTCGCCGAGCGACGACGCAGCCGTGATCCAGATCAGTGGTGATTACGGCACTGGCAAGACGCATGCCCTACTTGAGATTGACAAGACGCTGCGCGAGGGCTTCATGGGACGCAGGGTCCAGAGGCTCCATATCCTTCGAGTGGTTGGCGTCGAAACCGGTCCATCGGGCTGGTATCAAAATTCGATTGGGCCGGTATTGAACGACTTGGGTGGCCGGAGCCCCGACGGTGGTTGGTTCGCACGACTGGCGGTCGATCTTTACGCCGAGGCCGCGCGTGCGTTTCTTCCCGAGCCCGATGATCTAACAAATCCGGGGATGGCCTTTCAGCTCGTGCGTAGCGGCATCTTGAATGAGAGCTCCGTCGACCACGTCTATGAGGAGCTAATCACGAAGGCCTGCGAGAGCGTCTCCGAGAACGTACGATCGCAACTGATCTCTTTGCTCGATCCGCGCAGGCGAGCAGACGCGGAACAATGGCTAAGTGGTAACTCGGCGTCTATGGCCGGGGTAGACTCTGTCGGCTTTGCAGAGTTCCGAGACGGAGATGCAATCGACGTGCTGAGGTTGGCAGCATCGCTCTCACGTCGCGTCGGAGCGCCTTTCGCAATTCTGATAGATGAAATTGAACTCTTTCTAAGGGTGGATGACCGATCGGGGAAAGAAGCGAACACCACGTGGCTAAAGCGGCTGTTGAGTGAGCTCGCCAAGGTCGGCGCTTTCGTCGCGGTGTCGGGTCACCGGTCGACTTGGGATCGTCGTGCGGACTTCCTGCAGCGTTTCTCTATGGGTAAGCGCATCCAGATGCGTCGCCTAATTGGCGATGATGTACTCAAGATAGTCGCCCAGCGTGTGGGCTCCAATCTCGATGTGCTCTTCGATCGCGATCAGGCAGAGGCGATCGCCGAAGCGGCGAGCGGAAACATGCGTCGTGTTCTCTCGCTTTGCCGCGTCCTGTTCGATCAATCGGATGGATTTGTCAAGCCTCTCAAGGCGCAAGACATCAAGGATAAGGCAGCTGAGCTCTCGCAAGCTCCAAAGCCGGATCAGGTGCTTCTCAGGGTGCAAGAGCTGTTCGAAATACGCAACTTGTCAATCGACAAGGATCTTCTACGCAGCCGAACGCGTAATTTCGACTTCGATCTAGTGGCGCGCACCAGAGCTAAGACGTATTTCGTCGTGATGGTCCGGCCGACCCCAAACGTAAAGGAAGCGCAAGACTTTGTCCGACAGTTCCTCGCGCAATTGGCCACCGCAAAAAATAGAGGCGAGCACTTCTCGGCGTTTTTCATCTGTGACACGCCGGCCGATCGCGATTACGTTGCCAGAGCAAACGAACCGAACGAAATTGCTTTTAACTGGATAGATTACACCGATGCGCGCTTCATAAATGAGGTTGCGCAGGTGGTCGACCTCCAGCTCGCAGTGGAGCAGGAGGCCCCCGGTGAAGCGCTTAGTGCCAGTGAAAGCGCGCGAGCCGACAATATCGCTGATCTTGAATCTACCTGGAACAAGCGCCTCGACGATATTGATCGCCGCCGGACGGCAGAGTTGAAGGATTTGCAGGACCGGCTGTCACGTGCTGTGCGAGCTGCCGAGGTATCCGCAGAGGCCGCGAAATGGCCAACCGAGCGAGAGATTCCGCATTTCAGTGCGCCCGAGTTGTTCGAAGAGCCGACGCTCGCGTTCCGGCTTCGCCTCTTGCTTAGGTCGAACCTCGCCGTCGTCATGATTCTGATGGGCTTGGGGCTCATGCTGATCGCGTTCTCGCCCGAAATCGCAAACGTGCTAAACCCGCCTGATAGCCGAACTTACCATCTGGCGAGACTGTCATTTGCCGCTTGCGGAGTCCTCGCCATTATCGGCACGCTGAGCTACTTGCTCAGGAAGTTTTTTGACATCGAAAATTATTTTGATCACGCCTCACGTCTGATCAAAGAATATTACCTCGCAGCGCCACACCCACGGCTACTTGCCGGGGCCGACCGTGTCAGCCGTGAGCTTATCCTGCGTTATGGACCCAAAAAGGCGCTCGAAGAGCTCGAAGACAGGCTGCAAACGCTCATGCGAGACGCTCGGATCGGCCTTTAATCAGCAAGGAGGTATCCCATGAACTTTCTTGAGGACGTTCCAGAAGCAAAGCCGCGATTTGACTTCGACCTGGTCGCCGAAGCGCTGGTGCCGGTGATCGCGCAACCGCGCCAGGGCGCTACTATTCTTGGTCTGCACGGCGACTGGGGGACGGGAAAAACGACATTGATGAATGCGCTGCGCGACATGGTCGCTCCAGCCCAGGCGGCGGACGAGAAGACGAAGTTTATCTGCATTGACTTTAATGCGTGGAAATATCAGGACCGCGAAGCGCTCTGGCGCGCGCTCATCCTGACTGTAATCGGACGCTTGCGGGACGAGGCCGAGAAAAACAATTGGGATTCCGAGAAAAAAGAAATCAGCGAGCTTGAAGCGTCGCTCTATCGCGCATTTGAAGTTAAGGAGACCGGCCCATGGAAGGTGAATTGGCGCGTATTGATTACAGAGATCCTGCGGGCTGCGTTGGCGGTAATCCATCTTGATTTCGTCGCCGATGCCATTCGCGAGTCGGCGGGATGGTTTGGCAGGCTGCTAGTCGGATCGAAAAAGTCCGACGACAAGGGTGGAAAGGATAGCAAGGAGAAAGACAGCGCGATAGACGTCAAGGAGCTTACCGGTATTCTGGAGCGGACCGAGATCACGCGCCACGTCGATCAAGTCCAGTCGATCGAGCAGTTTCTCAAGAATTTCCAGGGCCTCGTCAAGAAGATTACTGACAAGGGCATGCGGCTTTTTATCTTTGTTGATGATCTAGACCGTTGCCTGCCCGAAGACGCACTACAGATCTTCGAAGCGATCAAGTTGTTTCTCGATGCGCCCGGGTGCGCCTATGTCGTAGCGTTGGATCGAGATGTTATCCGCAAGGGGCTGACAGTGCGTTATGGGCGGCCAGGTGAATATGGCAAGGGGCAGAGCCTCATCGATCCGGATCAATACATCGAAAAAACGATTTCGTTATCTTTCGATCTCCCGCGCCTTGCGCAGAGCGACGTTTTTGCATTGATTGAAGATGCGAAGCTTGGGCGGACGCTCTCGGACAAGCAGAGGCTATTGATCTACAAGGCGCTCGGACCGAATCCCCGACGCATAAAACGATTCATGAACGGGCTCGCCGTACAACTAAATCTCGCAGCGGTCGCCAAGGCGAAGGGGCGCCCGGTGCCAGATTGGCTGCTACAGCCGCAGAAGGAGAACGAAGATTACCTATTCGATGGGTTCATTAAGGTATTACTGCTCTCGTACCAAAATCCTAGCCTTGCCGGTCTGCTCGTCAAGGACTTTAGCATGCTTAACCGGATCTATGGTATCGCGAGCGCGTACATTGAAGGTTTAAGCCAGGATGCCGGAGCGGCTCGCTCGATACTCGTCAAGCGGTTAGATGCTGAAACACCGATGATCTCGGCGCTGCGCGACAACGAAGAATTCCTACGGTTGCTTGTCCTCGAGCCTACACTGACAAACAAATCCGCGACTCTAGAAGAAATAGCTAGCTGGTTTCGCGGCGATAAGGCAGCAGTTGCTCCCAGCGAGTCGTAGCGACCAAAGTCCGCCGGACACTACTGTGACGGATGCGAGATCACGTAGCTTCTGCACTAAATTAGCCGAAGACTGTGCCCCAAAGCTGCGTTTTATTCCTAGCCACAAGCAATCTACGGCGGCTCCGGCAAGGGCGCTGTGGATTGATTTGCTTTGCTCGCAATGACGATGTGGCGGCGATAGGTGCGACAAAACAACCCGACGGGCAAATCACCAAAAGTCTGTCCACCCCTCCGCCCAAAATATGCCGCTTAACCCGACGGGCAAATTAATGCTCTTTCTTCGTACATGGGCGGGTCGCGATCGTCACGAACGTTGCGGTAAGATGCGGTGGACGCGGGAGCTACGATTGACGAGCGTGGCCTGTCGCGTACGGCGAAGTCGTGTGGTCCTGACGCCGCGGTGCTGGCGTCAAGCTCTTGAGGAGCACACGCTTCTCAGGGACGGATTACGGTGACAGTGCACAAAATTGCAACGGTGGCTCAAGGCCGCGTCACAAAAATGGGATGACCGGCAAATCACTTCTGATTTTCCGAAATTGTGTCAAGCCCGGGAATCAAAAATATTCCGCTTTCGTTCTCACCCAAATCAGCCGCATAACTCCGCCGTCTCACGGCAGATGAGGGGCGTTGGCCATCGTCACGAACGCGCGGTGAGATGCGGTGGACGTTGAGGGCGCGATAGACGTACGCGCCGGAAGCGTACGGCGAAGTCGTGTGGTTCGGGCGTCGCGGTGCTGGCGCTAAGTTGGCGGGAAGCGTCCCGCCGATAACGGAGGCAAAAGAGCCGTTCTCCGGGA
>NZ_JAHEAG010000020.1 GCF_018596315.1 Bradyrhizobium sp. SRL28
CGGGAGGCGCCGAGGCGGCGTCCGGCGCCTCCAGGTAACGACCGGATTTCGCTTTCTGATCGTCCAAGCTCATGTCGCGGTTCGACTCCTTCGGGTGTTGTACCGACTGATCGCTAATCACGCGGCAAATTACCTGAGCGTTCTAGTCTCTGCGGCGCGCTTCGCGCCGTCTTCGCTGCTACAACATCATTAAGCGCGAGAAGCCAGCATCGCCACATAATGATAGCACGCATCGGATTCCCATCGAGTCGTGTGGCTTCTCGGCAACTTGTTCCGTACGGAGAAGAGGCTTTGGCGGGCTCTCGGGTGCGCCGTGGAAGTTCTTCGAGATCACGATCGACGTAATGGTGAGCAGCACGGAGAATTACGGGATTCTCCGCGGCGCGATCCTAGTTGCGGCTGAACTTTCTGTTTCTTCCCGAGCACCTCCGATCACGAACGTCGCGCTCCGACCGGATGCAAGCATCCCAACGAAGCCAAGCAGCAATGTCCGAACCGCGTCAAAAAGCACACCTCAAGCAGCGAATGTTCGACGTGTGCTCTTCCCTGTGAATTCACCGCCATTAAACTTAACCAGCAATCTTAATCAGCGGTTTTTCTTGCGGGGCACTGTAGCCGCGCTACCGTCGTCTCATCGGTCACGGAGGTGATCTATGAGCGATAAGAAGACGAAGGCCGAGCTGCTCGAGATGCTGGCCGAGGCGGTGCGCAATACGCAACCCCAGCCGGTCGGTAACACGCAACCCGAGCCTGTCCACGACCCGCAACCCGAGCGGAAACGTAAAACGCAATCCCGCAAAACGCGGCCAGCGTCGCAGCGCACGGCCAAAATCAAAAACGTTCGGGCATCTGCTAGCCGCAAGCAATGGCGTCGATAATGCAGCCGAGGATTCCATGATCGATAAAATGACGAAAGACCCCGCACAACGACCGGCGGAAAAAGCTTTTCTACAAGCACAAAAGCGAAGGGCGGTAACTGAATACGAAAAAGCGCAGGAGGCCTTCCAAAAGAACTACGAACGATTGCGGGCTGAGCGATTAGCTAGGGAAGCCGCGAAGCCCAAAGAGAAATAGCACCGTTGCTCCGTGGGTTACATGAAAGCGCTGGACGGCACTCTATATTGACGCGCCCTGGACTGCTCGTGACCGCAGAGCGCCCATACCCGCGTAGTTTCTCGCGCAGGTGGCCAGAGTCCGTTGTGGGGAGACGAAATTCCCGAGTGACAAGCGCATGTCTGCTTTAGCCTTCAAGAGCGGACATCTCTCGTTCTGTGAGTACACGCCCTAATCTATGCGGCGCGGTCCGGCCGTGACATCCAGCTGATGATCGGCATCGCCGGCAGCACCCACCCGAGCCCCGCCACGACATAGAAGATCGCCTGCCGCAGGCCGGAATTGGCCAGCCATGGCGTCTGGGCGATGGTCATTCCCAATAGCGACCACACCACGACCAGCAACAGAAGTGCGATGGTTCCGAAGAATTTGCGGGTGCGTATCGTCATGGCGGATATGTGAGGCTCGTGGCGGGTTGCGCGCGGGAAGGGGCGGACTATAAGGGGCGCGCCAATTCAATCAAGCGCGCCTTTAAGGCTGGCCAAGACGGGTTTTATGACCGCTAGTTCCGCACAGCAGGCTCCGCATCTCCGCGCCGTCAGATGGTGGCTGATCGTGGTCGCCGCGCTGATCGCGGTCATGGTGCTGGTCGGCGGCGCCACGCGGCTGACCGAATCCGGACTATCGATCGTGGAGTGGAAGCCGGTCACCGGCACGCTGCCGCCGCTCAACGAGGCGCAATGGGCGCAGGCGTTCGAGGGCTACAAGGCCATCCCGCAATACCGCGAACTCAACGCCGGCATGAGCCTTGCGGAGTTCAAGACCATCTTCTGGTGGGAATGGAGCCACCGCCTGCTCGGACGCGTAATCGGCGCGGTCTATCTGCTGCCGTTCCTGTACTTCCTGTGGCGCGGCGTGTTGAGCACTGAGCTCAAATGGCGGCTGTGGATTATATTCGCCCTTGGCGCGCTGCAGGGCGCGGTCGGCTGGTGGATGGTCTACTCAGGGCTAACGCAACGGACCGAGGTGTCCCAGTATCGGCTGGCGACGCATCTGATGCTGGCCCTGTTCATTCTTGCCTCAATCGTCTGGACGCTGCGGCGGATGACGGCGCGCCCGCAGCCTATCGTCCCGATGCGGCTGAAGGTCTCCGGGGTGGCCTTGCTCGCCCTGACTTTCGTCCAGCTCTATTTTGGCGCGCTGGTCGCGGGCCTGCGGGCGGGCAGGGTGTACAACACCTGGCCGGAGATCGACGGCGCCTTCATTCCGTCGGCGGCGCGGCTGTGGTTCGAGGAGCCGTGGTGGCGCAATTTGTTCGACAACACGCTTACTGTGCAGTTCGAGCACCGCATGACCGCCTATGCGCTGCTGATACTGGCGGTGCTTCATGCCATCGACGCCATGCGGTCACGGGCCGGCGCGGCCGTTATCGGCGGCGCGTGGTCGCTGGTGGCGGCGATCATTCTGCAGGCTGCGCTCGGCATCCTCACGCTGTTGCATCAGGTGCCGATCGATCTGGCGCTGGCGCATCAGGCTGTCGCAATCGTGGTGCTGACGCTTGTGGTCTTGCAGACCGAACGGCTGGTGGCACGCCGCGTCGAGCCCGACCGGCAAAAACTGATTCTGCCGCTCGGGCAACCCGGCTGAAATTGAGCAATTCTAATCTGTCGGCATTTGCGGGAAGTGCCCGATTTGCAGGGGTTTCTTGTTGCACGACGCCCCTGACGCGTTTGTGTGGGGCCGCACCGCTTTACTTGGATGGTTTGAACGATAAAACGAAACAAAAATGGGTTCGTTTCATGTCGTCAGCATTCATCCAGGCCGCCGTCATCCTGCTCCGCGAGGGGCTCGAAGCCATGCTCGTGATCGCAGCGCTGGCGGGCTATCTGACCAAAGCCGGCGCCGGTCATCGCATTAAGGCGCTATATGGCGGCGCGCTCGTCGCTGTGGCGGCCAGCTTCGTTGCGGCCTGGTTGTTTGCGGTGCTGAACTCGGGCGACCACAGCGACGTCCTGGAAGGCATAATCATTTTGCTTGCCGCCGCCCTGATGCTCTACGTCAGCGGTTGGCTGATGGTGAAGCAGGATCCCCGTGGATGGCAGGATTACCTCGCGCACAAGGCTGATCAGGCGTTGTCACAGGATACGATATGGGCGGTCGGCGCGTTGGCCTTCTTTGCGGTCTTTCGCGAGGGCGCGGAGACCGTCTTGTTCATCAACGCGCTCGCCAAGACCGAAGGCGGCTGGAGCGCGGGCCTGTTCGCCGGCCTTGCCGCGGCAGCGGCAGGCCTCGCCGTGCTGTTCTATTTCATCAACATGATTGCGCGGAAGCTTCCGCTGCGGCCGCTGTTCATCGTTACCTCGGCATTCCTGTTCGTGATGGCGATCAAGTTCATCGGCGAGGCCGTGCAGGAGTTCCAGGAACAGGCGATCATCACGGTGACCGAGGCCAAGGGCTCGGCCTTCCTGAGCGCGATCGGCCTCAATCCTTCCGTGGAAGCGCTGTCGATCCAGGGCCTGGTCATCCTGTTTGCGCTGGCGAGTTATTCGGTGGTCCAGCGCAACAACCGCCTGATGCGCGAGGATAAGGCCATGCGCGCGGCCGAGTAATCCGCCGCGCTACGCTGCCTGCCGATTGAGTCCGAGATAGTCGAGCCCGATATCGAGCGCGGCGGAGCTGTGGGTCAGCCAGCCCGCGGAAATCAGGTCGACGCAGGTCGCGGCGATCGCTTTGGCAGTCTCGGCGGTGATGCGGCCGGAGGCTTCCGTGATCGCCCGGCCGCCGGTCATCGCCACCGCCTGCCGCAGTTCCTCGACCGTCATGTTGTCGAGCAGGACGGCATCCACGCCGATCGCAAGCGCCTGTTCGAGTTGCGACAGCGTATCAACCTCGACCTCGATCTTGACGAGATGGCCGGCATGCGCTCTTGCGCGCTCGATCGCGGTTCTGACATCGCCGGCCAGCGCGATGTGGTTGTCCTTGATCAGGATGGCGTCGTCGAGGCCGAAGCGGTGATTGCTGCCGCCGCCGGCGCGGACCGCGTATTTTTCCAGCGTGCGCAATCCGGGCGTGGTCTTGCGGGTACAGACGATGCGCGCCTTGGTGCCTTGCGCTGCCGACACCAGCGAGGCCGTCGCGGTGGCCACGCCGCTGAGATGGCAGAGGAAGTTCAGCGCCGTCCGCTCGCCGGTCAGCAGCCCGCGCGCCGGTCCCTCGATGGCGGCGATCACATCTCCCGGCGCCACCACGCTGCCGTCAGGCCGTTCGGCGATGAGCCGGATGGCAGGATTCACGAGCTGAAATGCACAGCGCGCGATGTCGAGCCCGGCCACGACGCCGGGCTGGCGCGCCCGCAGCATCAGCGAAGACTGCTTGTCGGCAGGGACGATCGCATCGGCGGTGATGTCGCCGGCGCGTCCGAGGTCTTCGAGCAGGGCAGTTCGAACCAGCGGCTCGTACATGAGAGGCAGAAGCGGCGTAAGTGTCACGGCTGGGCACTCCCGACAGACAGAGATGATCCGGATTCAACGATGTCGCGGGCGACGTCGAGTGCGCCGGCGAGCGAGAGGGAAGACGGCGCTGCCGAGGGCAGGGCGTCAGGGAAGTCAGTCCGATAATGTCCGCCGCGGCTTTCGTCGCGCCGCCAGGCGGCGACCGCGATCATCAATCCAACCAGCGCTGGATCGGCTGCCGCGCTACGGCCGTTGGCGAGCGGATAGAGGCTGCGAATCGCGCGTTCGATTCCATGTCGGTCACGGAGCACGCCGAGGCCTTGCGAAAGGATCGGCCGCACGGCGGCAGGGTCGGATGCGGGAGGAAGCGCATCGGCAGCGCGCGTTTTCAGCGGGCCGCCGCTCGCGCGCTGGACGCTCTCCGCAACCCATTGCGCGCAGACGATCGCTTCCATCAGCGAATTGCTGGCGAGCCGGTTGGCGCCATGCAGCCCGGTGCGGCTGACCTCGCCGCAGGCCCAGAGGCCACCCACGGTGCTGCGGCCTTCGATATCCACGGATATCCCGCCCATGTGGTAATGCACCGCCGGCCGGACCGGTATCGGATCGGTCGTGGGATCGATCCCCGCCATTTTGCAGAAGGCGGAAATGACGGGATAGCGATTCGCAAATTCCGCTCCCGGATGTTTCCGCGCGTCGAGGAAGACGCGATGTCCCTCCGCGCGGTGGCGCCAGACCGCGCGCGCGACAATGTCGCGGGCCGCAAGCTCGGCGCCAGGCTGGTCCGCCATGAAGCGTTTTCCGGTGTCGTCGATCAGGATCGCGCCGTCACCGCGTACGGCCTCGGTGACCAACGGCATCGGACGTGACGGCCCGTCGAAGGCAGTCGGGTGAAACTGGACGAACTCGAGATCGGAGAGCAGCGCCCCCGCACGTGCCGCGAGCGCCAGCCCCTGACCGAAGCAACCCGCAGGATTTGTGCTGTCCAGAAACAGGCCGCCGATTCCACCTGTGGCGATCACGACGCGACCGGTGTCGATCACCAGCGGACCGTGCGCGTTCACCGCGAGTACGCCCTTGATGGCATTGTCTTCGACGATCAGGCTGCGCGCCTCGACGCCTTCAAGCAGGGTAATCGACGGGCAGCGGCGCACCGCTGCGATCAGCGCACGCATGATCTCGCGGCCCGTGCCGTCGCCGGTCGCGTGCACAATCCGGTTGCGGCCGTGTGCGGCTTCCAGGCCGAGCCGCCAGCCGCCGTCCGCCCGCCGGTCGAAGGCGACACCAAGTCTGGCGAGATGCTCGACCGCCGCCGGTGCGGCGTGAACGATCCGATGCGCGACGGCCTCGTCGCACAGACCCGTGCCAGCGGCCAGCGTATCGGCCAGATGCAGGGCAGGGTCGTCATCCCCGCCCATCGCTGCGGCAAGCCCGCCCTGCGCCCACAGGCTCGACGCTTCCGCACCAAGCGGCGCCTTCGACAGCAGCAACACCGGTTCGGGCGCCATCTGCAGCGCCGTCATCAATCCGGCCGCACCGCCGCCGATGATGACAGGACGGTTGTTGAGCGCTGAAATCTCCGTGCTCATATTGCCAGCATCCTTTCGACAGCGCGCCGGGCAGATACGGCGATGGCGGGATCGATCGTCACCTCGTGCTGGCCGGTTTCCAGCGCGTGGCGAATGTTCTTCAGCGTGATCCGCTTCATGTGCGGGCACAGATTGCAGGGCCGGATGAACTCCACGTCGGGGTGGAGCACCGAGACGTTGTCGCTCATCGAGCATTCCGTCAGCAGCACGACCCGGGGCGGGCGTTTTTGGCCGACAAAGTCCGACATCGCGGCCGTGGAGCCGGAGAAATCGGCTTCCGCGACCACCTCGGGCGGACACTCCGGATGCGCCAGGATGGTCACGTCAGGATGATTTTCGCGCAGTTGCCGGACGTCGGACGCCGTAAACAGCTCGTGCACCTCGCAATGGCCTTTCCATGCGATGATTTTCACGTTCGTCTGCGCTGCGATGTTCTGCGCGAGATATTCATCCGGCAGCATGATCACGCGCTCGACGCCGAGCGACTCCACGACCTTGAGCGCATTGCCCGAGGTGCAGCAGATATCGGATTCCGCCTTCACCGCCGACGAGGTGTTGACATAGGTGACGACAGGCACGCCGGGATAGCGCTGCCGCATCAGTCGCACGTCCTGTGCTGTGATGGAGTCGGCCAGCGAACAGCCCGCCGCGAGATCGGGGATCAGCACGGTCTTTTCCGGGTTCAACAGCTTGGCCGTCTCGGCCATGAAGTGCACGCCGGCCAGCACGATGATGTCGGCATCGACCTTGGTGGCTTCGCGCGCCAGCAGCAGGCTGTCGCCCACGATGTCGGCGACGCCGTGGAAGATTTCCGGCGTCTGGTAGTTATGCGCGAGGACGACGGCGTTGCGGCTTCGCTTGAGTTCGAGGATGGCGTCGACGTCCTCGGCGAAGGTAGCCCATTCAGGCGGCGGGATGACCCGTTTGACCCGGTCGTAAAGCTCTGCGGAACGGGCGCGTGCAGTGGAGCTGAGGCTGGCCATTTATACTCTCCTTGAGTATATATTGGCTTATACTTATCCTGAGCATAACCGATGTCAAGTGCGCGAAAGCGGGAGCTTGGTTCCGACGACCGCCCGTTCCGCCAGCACGCCATGGCGGAACCGGAATAATTTGGCGGGGCGGCCGACGGTATCGGCGGCGATTGCGCCAGTTTCCTCAACGAGTTGCTGCTGCTCGATCAGGCGGCGAAAGTTCTGCTTGTGCACCAGCCGGCCTGCAAGCGCCTCAACACTGCGTTGCAGTTGCAGCAGGGTGAATTCCGATGGCATCAGTTCGAACACCACGGGACGGTATTTGATCTTGGCGCGCAGCCTCGCGATCCCCGTTGCGAGAATGCGGCGGTGATCTCCACTCATCGGCCGGCCGGGAATGACGGCGGCGGCGCTTGCCCCGTCGCGCACGGCTTCTGGGACCAAGCCGGCTTCGTAGAGCAGTTCATAGCGCTGCAGGACCAGTTCCTCGTTCCATTCGCGCTCGTCGAGGCCAAACGTGATGGCGACGCGCTGCCAGCGTTCGCGTTGCAGGCTGGCGGTAGCTGCGGATTTTGACCACGCCCGCAGCCGCGACGCCAATGTCTTCGCCAGCGTGGCGGGAAGACCGGAGCGTTGATCCTCCCAGGGGAAATACTCGTACCAGCCGGACCAATGGGCCTCAAAGCCATGGCCGACCTTGTCCTCGCGGGTCAAGCCCAGATAGCTGATCGAGATCGAATGCGGCGACTTGGCATCTCCGGCCCGCCCGCGATCGGCGAACGTGTAGAGCTGCTCGACATAGCCGAGCGGATGGCCGGTCTGCGCCTCGACCCATGCCCGCAATCCCGTCTGCAGCGAACGGTGTGCGAATTCGAACGGGCCGCTCGGCAGCGCGCCGGCGTTGGCGATGGTCATGATCTTGGGTTCGCCGTCGGTGACGGCGACGAGGACGGCGACCAGGTCCGCCGTGGTCGCATTGGCAGCGCCCGTTTTGCTGGCTTTCCGCGATACCCCTGCCACGTCGGTCGTCCGTCTCCGTTGTTTGGTCAATGCGCGTTTAGCAATATCCGTACACGCCGCAAGCGTATGGCAGGCGATTCCAGTACGGCTCATAGGGGCCGCCATAATAGGGGCCGTCATAACTGTAGGAATGACTGGTGCCGTAGTAGCCGGGCAGTGTCGATGATCCCGGCAAGAGCGGCGTGCCGAAGATGCGCGGCGCATAGGCCTTGATGCCGGTCGGCACGAGCACCTCTTCTTCGACCACCAAGGTACGGCCGCGCCGCACATAAAGGGGAGGCGCCGGCGGGGCAACCGTGGTGCGATAATTGTAATGCGCACGCGGCAAGCCCGGCGGCAACTGGCTGGCGGCCCGGAACGCGGCGCGCCTGCCGGCGGCTTTTTTTTCGGTGCGCTTCGTCGCGGCCGGATTCTCGGCGGGCTTGGCGGCGGCAGGAGGGTCGGCCGGCTTCACTGCTGTCGGGCCATCGGCGGCCTTGGCGGCTCCGGGGCTCTCGTCGGCCGCAGCGGTTCCGACCGCGAAAATCGCGACCAGAAACGGTGTCATCCAGCGCAGCATCGTTGGCTCCGAATCATCGAGGGCGGCTCAGCGCCACTTTATGCCGGAATGAGCATTAACGAGAGGCTTGTCATTTCGAACGTTCGCCGTCATGGCCGGGCTTGTCCCGGCCATCCACGTCTTCCTTGGCGGCTTCTGAGACGTGGATGCCCGGGACGAGCCCGGGCATGACGAGTTTTCCCTGCAGATACTTGCGTACCGCCAAAGGCGCTCAGGCACTCAGCGCCTGCTCCAGATCAGCGATCAGATCTTCCTTGTCCTCGATGCCGATCGACAGACGTACGACATCCGGCGCGGCGCCGGATTTCACCTTGGCGGCGTCGTCGAGCTGGCTATGGGTGGTCGATGCCGGGTGAATCACCAGCGAGCGGGTGTCGCCAACATTGGCCAGATGCGAGAACAGCTTCAGGTTCGACACCAGGTTGACGCCGGCGTCGTAGCCGCCCCGCAGGCTGAAGGTGAACACCGCACCGGCACCCTTCGGCGCGTATTTGCGCGCGAGCTTGTTGTACTTGTCGCTGGCGAGGCCGGCATAGTTCACGGACGCCACGGCCGAATGGCCGGCAAGAAATTCCGCGACCGCCTTGGCATTCTCGCAATGCTTCTGCATGCGCAGCGGCAGCGTCTCGATGCCGGTCAGGATCATGAAGGCGTTGAATGGCGAGATCGCCGGGCCGAGGTCGCGCAAGCCCAGTACACGGCAGGCAATCGCGAAGGCGAAATTGCCAAACGTCTCCTGGATCCTGATGCCGTGATATTCCGGCCGTGGCTCGTTGAGCATCGGGTATTTGTTGTCCTTCGACCAGTCGAAGGTGCCGCCGTCGACGATGATGCCGCCGAGCGAATTGCCGTGGCCGCCGAGAAATTTCGTCAGCGAGTGCACGACGATGTCGGCGCCATGATCTATCGGGCGAATCAGATACGGCGTCGCCAGCGTGTTGTCGACGATCAGCGGCACGCCGGCCCTGCGGGCCACTTCCGCGATTCCCTCGATGTCGGTGATGCTGCCGGCGGGATTGGCGATCGATTCGATGAAGATCGCCTTGGTGCGCGGCGTCACTGCACGTTCGAAGCTGCCGATATCGTCGGGATCGGCCCACGCCACGTTCCAGCCAAAGCTCTTGAACGCATGCGTGAACTGGTTGATCGAGCCGCCGTAGAGTTTTCGAGCGGCGATGAACTCGTCGCCCGGCATCAGCAATTGTTGCAGCACCACGACCTGCGCCGCGTGCCCCGAGGCAACCGCAAGCGCCGCGGTGCCGCCTTCCAGCGCCGCAATGCGCTCTTCCAGCACGGCGGTGGTCGGATTGCCGATGCGTGTATAGATGTTGCCGAACGCCTGCAGCCCGAACAGCGAGGCGGCATGGTCGGCATCGTTGAACACGAAGGACGTGGTTTGATAGATCGGCGTCACCCGTGCGCCGGTGGTGGGATCGGGCTGCGCACCGGCATGCACGGCAAGGGTCGAAAATCCCGGGAGACGGTCGGTCATTCTTTTGCGTCCTGTTCGTTGGCTTGCGCGAAATGCGCGGCATGCTGATCGTAGCCGCGTCCGCCGTCAAGGCGAGGCGTTCACAAGTGGCGGATTGAAAACGGGTCTGCTTCTTCAGGTCGCGTATTCGAAATAATCGTTTCGCATTGCCTCACGTCGGCTCGCTTTTGTTCTTTGCGGCGCGATCCGATGCTGTCGTCGCACCGCCGCCGACGCTCATCCGGTTCAGCGACAGCCGCATGCCCTGCGTCGGGATCGGTGCGCGCTTCGAGCTCAGCGTGCGCGAATTGACTCCCATCCATGAAATTTCCGACGACAACCGTCCGTACTCGATCTTCGGGCAGCGGTTCATCACGACCTTGAGGCCGGCCGCTTCGGCTTTTTCGGCGGCCGCGTCATCACGCGCCCCGAGCTGCATCCAGATCACTTTCGGCGGTGGCGACAATGTCAGGGCCTCGTCGACAACAGGCATGATGTGGCTGGAATTGCGGAAGATGTCGATCATGTCGACGGGATGGCCGATATCCGACAGCGAGGCGACGAAGGGTTTTCCGAGCAGGCTCTTGCCGACATGGCCTGGATTGACCGGAATCATGTCATAGCCGCGCTGCGCCAGATATTTGAAGGCGAAGTAGCTCGGCCGCACATTGACCGGCGAGGCGCCGACCATCGCGATCGACTTCACGCCGTTGAGGATGCTGCGGATGTAGTTATCGTCGTAGGCGTCGTGGTTCATCTGTATCCTCTTGCGTCATTGCGAGCGCAGCGAAGCAATCCATCTGTCCGTTATGCCGCGCTATGGATTGCTTCGCTTCGCTCCCTTGCACAAACGCTTCGCGTTTGTTGCAGGCAATGACGGATAATCACTTATCCTGCCACTTCGGTTCGCGCTTCTCGATAAAGGCGCCGATGCCTTCCTCGGCGTCGCGTGCCATCATGTTCTCGGTCATCACTTCCGCCGTGTAGCGATAGGCGTCGGCAAGGCTCATTTCGGCCTGGCGATAGAACGCCTCCTTGCCGAGCTTGACAGTATAGGCGGATTTGAGCGCGACCTTCTGCGCCAGCGCGATCGCCGCATCGCGCTCGGTGCCGGCGGCGACGACGCGGTTGACGAGGCCGATATTCTTGGCCGTCGCCGCCGAGATCGGTTCACCCGTGAGCAGCATCTCCATCGCCTGCTTGCGCGGGACGTTGCGCGACAGCGCCACCATCGGCGTCGAACAGAACAGGCCGATATCGACGCCGGGGGTGGCGAAGCCTGCGGCCTCGGAGGCGACCGCGAGATCGCAGCTCGCCACAAGCTGGCAGCCGGCGGCGGTCGCGATGCCCTGCACGGCGGCAACGACAGGCTTCGGCAGTTGCACGACCGCCTGCATCATCGCGCTGCAGGCGTTCATGATCTGCCCGAAATAGGCGCGGCCGCGGTCGGCATCGCTGCGGCGCGCGGTCAGTTCCTTCATGTCGTGGCCCGCGGAGAAGGCCGGACCATTGGCCGCGATGACGACGGCGCGCACGCTGTTGTCGTCATGGATTTGCTTCAGCGCGCCGTGCAGCTCGGCGATCAGGCCCTCCGACAGGCTGTTGCGCGCCGCCGGTCGGTTGAGGGTGAGCAGGCGGATGCTGCCGACGTTTTCCTGCAGCAGGATCGGAGGTTGCGGCGTGGGTGCGCGAGCAGTCTGGGCGGGCATTTCTGAGGTTTCCACTCCGAGATTTTGTTTGGGCTTTGATGACAACCTAATGTAACAGGCACCCTTAATCGAGGGCAGGGGCGGCATGGCAGCAGCGAAAATGAGCGTGGCTGAGCTGGAGAAGTTCCTCCGCGAGGAATTTCCGCAAGCGTTCAGCGACGGCGATATCACGATCGAGAGCGCCGACGGCCAGACCTGCCTGCTGCGGCGGCGCTATGACGAGCGCATGCTGCGTCCGGGCGGCACGGTGTCGGGGCCGACGCTGATGGCGATGGCCGATTTTGCGATGTATGTGGTGCTGCTCTCGGCAATCGGCCCGGTGGGACTCGCGGTAACGACCAACCTCAACATCAATTTCCTGCGCAAGGGCCTGCCCGGCCAGGACGTGCTGGCCGCTGCGAAGCTGTTGAAGCTCGGCAAGCGGCTGGCGGTCGGCGAGGTGAACCTGCTATCGGGATCGTCGCCCGACCCGATCGCCCATGTGACGGCGACCTACTCCATTCCAAATACATAGAGTTTTTAGCGGTAGCATTACACCATATTTATAAGCTGTTGTTTTTTCTAATGTAATTTGCACGAAATGGCGTTGACGGACAGCGTCCCATTCTCTAGAAACCCGCCAGTTCGGCGCATCTGGCGCCGATTTCCATTTTCACGGATTTCCTCACATGAAAACCTATTCGGCAAAGCCCGCCGAGGTGACGAAGAAGTGGGTCGTGATCGACGCCAAGGGTCTGGTGGTCGGCCGGCTCGCGACTTTGGTTGCCATGCGCCTGCGCGGCAAACACCTCCCGACCTACACGCCCCACGTCGATTGCGGCGACAACGTCGTCATCATCAACGCGGCCCATGTCGTGCTGACCGGTCGCAAGCGCGACAACAAGGTCTACTACAAGCACACCGGCTTCATCGGCGGCATCAAGGAGCGCACCGCGAAGTCGATCCTCGAGGGGCGTTTCCCCGAGCGCGTGGTCGAGAAGGCCATCGAGCGCATGATCCCGCGCGGTCCGCTCGGTCGCGTGCAGATGGGCAATCTGCGCGTTTACCCCGGCGCCGAACATCCGCATGAAGCCCAGCAGCCCGAGAAGGTTGATATCGCTTCGATGAACCGCAAGAACATGAGGGCCGCATAAGATGTCGGATACCATGCAGTCGCTCGACCAGTTGGCGTCGCTGAAGACGGCGTCGCCGGAAGCGCCGAAATACGTCAAGAAGGTCGACAAGTACGGCCGCGCCTATGCCACCGGCAAGCGCAAGGACGCGGTCGCCCGCGTCTGGATCAAGCCGGGTGCCGGCAAGATCGTGGTCAACACCCGCGAAGTCGAAGTCTATTTCGCCCGCCCGGTGCTGCGGATGCTGATCCAGCAGCCGCTGGTCGCCGCCGCGCGCGCCGGCCAGTACGACGTCATCTGCACGGTCGCCGGCGGCGGTCTGTCGGGCCAGGCGGGTGCCGTGCGGCACGGCATCTCGAAGGCTTTGACGAACTTCGAGCCGGATCTGCGCGGCGTCCTGAAGAAGGGCGGCTTCCTGACCCGCGACTCCCGCACCGTGGAGCGCAAGAAGTACGGCCGGGCGAAGGCGCGCAAGTCGTTCCAGTTCTCGAAGCGCTAATTGCTTCGCTAAAATTTGCAGCGCATTGCTGCATTCGCGAGACGAAAAGGGCGCCCAATCGGGCGCCCTTTTTGCTTACTATTTAGTGATGGGTTACCACGGATTTTCGTGAAAACTTGCTTACCCGCGACAACGGATTTCGAACACGGCGCTTCTAGTGTTCACGATGGAATGGCGCGAAATTGCATTTCAGTGTGCGCCGAACAAGCTGCATCACACGCGTTCGGGTGAGCCCATGTCGTTCGATACCTCTACGCTATATCTGTTTGCCACGATGGTCGCAGGCATGCTCGGCGCCATGCTGCTGCTGTTCGGCAAGCAGGAAAACATCCCGGCCCTGAAATGGTGGGGGACGGCCTATCTGCTTGGCGCATCGTCGGTGGCGATCTGGACCATCGGTGGCGCCAAACTCGGCGAGCCGCTGTTGCTGGCGCTGCATGCGCTCGGCTTCGTGGCCTGCGGCATGGTCTGGAACGCCTCGCGCGTATTCCACGGCCGCAAGCCCAATTTGCCGGGGCTGTTGTTTGGCGCGATCGCCTGGGTCGGCATGGCGCTGGCTGTGCCGTCATTGAATCCCGCCATGCGGCTGATCGTCGGTGCAGCGATCGTCGCGATCTATGCGGGACTGACGGCTTCCGAATTGTGGAACGAACGGCGGCGGACGATGCACAAGCGCTGGCCGACGATTGTCGTGCCCGTGATGCATGGTTGCGTGCTGGCGCTGCCGATCCTGCTCGGCAGCCTGCTGCGCCCGCATGACGAAACCTTCACCAGTAGCATCTGGGTGACGGCGTTCTCGATCGAATTGATTCTTTATGCCATCGGCACGGTGTTCGTCATCTTCATGCTGGTGTCGGACCGCGCCGTGACGGTGCACAAGACCGCGGCTTCGGTCGATCCCCTGAGCGGAATGCTGAACCGCCGCGGTTTTTCGGAAGCCAGCAACCGGGTGATCGAACGCGAGGCCATCGCTGGGCGACCCGTGACGGTGATGATTTTCGACATCGATCATTTCAAGAGCATCAACGACCGCTTCGGCCATCCCGCGGGCGACGAGATCCTCAAATTGTTCTCCACCGTCGTGGTCAGCAATTTGCGCATCAGCGACCTGTCAGGACGGATCGGCGGTGAGGAGTTCGCGGCGCTGTTGGCGTGTTCGCTGGACGAGGGCGTGATCGTCGCCGAACGCGTACGCGAGGCGTTCGAAGGGGCCGGCATCGTCTGCGAGGAAGGTCCAGTCGATACCACCGTCAGCATCGGCGTCGCCGGCGGGCCGGCGGGCACGGAGCTCGAAGTGTTGCTGGCGGCAGCCGATACCGCGCTCTATCAGGCCAAGCGTGGCGGCCGTAATCGGGTCGAGGCCGCCGAAGAGCTGCCGCTGTCGCTGGAGAACTGGCGGCGCAAGACCGCCGGCCGCGGAGCTTCGCAACGCCCGGTGCCGGCGACCTAGCGAAGTGCGTGGCAGCACAAGGCGGGCCCAAGGAAGGTAGCGTCGCTAGCTCGACAGGCCAGCCTTCATCGCGAGCTCCTGCACGACAGCCGCGACACGCATCAGTTGGGGCAGGGCATGGTCGCGGAAGGCGGCCATGTCCATGCGCGTCGCATCGACCGTCACGCTCAAACCGGCAGTCACCGAACCCTGCGCGCCGAAGACCGGCGCTGCCAGCGTGCGGAGACCGTAGGCATTTTCGCCGTCAGAGACCGCGTAGCCCTGCTGTCTGACCAGGTCGAGCCGGTCGAGCAGGGCATCGAGGTCTGTCAGCGTTCGCTCCGACAATTTGACGCGCGGCCGCAATTCCAGCCGGCGGATTTGCTCGTCGCGCGGCAGGTGCGCCAACATGATATGGCCGAGGGCTGCACTGTAAGCCGGAATTCGCGTGCCGGGCCGGCGGTCCATCTTGTGCCGGTCGAGGCCGGTGCCGACGCGCGCGAGATAGATCACGTCGCCTCCGTCGAGCGCGCCGAGCGACGCCGCGTCGCTCACTGACGGCACGAGGTCGCGCAGCAACGGCTCGGCCAAAGCGCGCAGCGTTCCGCCAGATAGCACCGTGTAGCCGAGATCGAGACAGGCGACGCCGAGCCGGAAACGGCGGCTCTGCGGAATGTTTTGGAGATAGCCGAGTTCAATCAGGGTCTGGATCAGGCGGAACGTCGTTCCGCGATCGAGACCGGCGCGCGCGGCAATCTCGCTGAGCGTCAATTCATAGGCTTCGCTGGAAAAGCTCTGCAGCACCGCGAAGGCCTTGCTGACGGATGCAACGTAGTTCTTGGGATTCTTCGGCGGCGCGGGTGACGCCCGCTTGGCGGGTGCTTTGGGTGCCTTGGCCATCTCAAATGCCTGCTTGCAACAACGAAGGCCGGCGGCCCTTGACGTGGCGCAGGCCCGGTCCTAGGAAGGTGCATCAAATAAACAACAAAAGTTCGCATTCCGAACAATGCCTTTTCGGCGATCGGAGGAAATTTGTCAACGTCGTCCCTGCATCCTCGTGGCGTGTTCTGTGCGGCGCTGACGCCGCTCGACACCGAGCTCGCCCCCGATCACGCGCGCTTCGTCGCGCATTGCCGCTACCTGCTGAGCGAGGGGTGCGATGGCATCGCGATGCTCGGCACCACCGGCGAGGCCAACTCCTTCTCGGCCGCTGAACGCACCGCGCTGCTCGAGGCCGTCGTGCGCGACGGCATCGCGCCGAATCGGCTGCTGCCCGGAACCGGCGTCGCGGCGCTCAGCGAAACGATAGCGCTGACGCGTCACGCGCTCTCGGTGGGCGTCGATACCGTGGTGATGCTGCCGCCGTTCTACTACAAGGGCGTCACCGATGACGGTGTCTATGCGTCCTACAGCGAAGTCGTGCAGCGGCTTGGCGATGCGCGATTGCGGATCGTGCTCTACCACATTCCCCAGATGTCGGCGCAGCCGATCTCGCATGCACTGATCGAGCGGCTGCGGGCGGCTTATCCGGTGACCTTCGTCGGAATCAAGGATTCCTCCGGCGACTTCGCCAACATGACCGCGATGGTCGAGCGCTTCCCGGGTTTTGCGGTGCTGGCCGGCGCGGATCCGCTGCTGCTGCCGCTGCTGCGCAAGGGCGGCGCGGGATGCATCACCGCGACCTCCAATCTCGTGGCGCGCGATCTCGCCTATGTCTACCGGCATTTCCGCAACCGCGACGATGACGCCGAGCTTGCGGCGGCGCAGGCGCGCATCGTGAAGGCGCGAGAGCTTGTCTCGCGTTTTCCGCAGATGGCATCGCTGAAGGCGCTGGTCGCTGAGCGTACCGGCCATACCGGATGGCAACGCCTCCGGCCGCCGCTGGAGTCCCTGCCGGCTGCGCAGGTGAAGGCGCTGCTTGCCGACGCCGGCGCGTTTGCCGCGGTGAGCGTCTAGTCTGGGTAGGTGACGAGGCGAGCTAATGTCCGAATCCACCCAGGATATTCTTGCTGGATTGGCTGATATCGTCGGCAACAATCATGTCATCGATTCCGCCGGCGATCAGGAACCCTATGTGGTGGACTGGCGTGGGCGCTATCACGGTCGTGCCATCGCAGTCGTCCGGCCCGGCTCAACTGACGAGGTCGCCGCCGTCGTCAAATATTGTGCCGAAAGGCAGCTGCCGATCGTCCCGCAAGGCGGCAACACCGGCATGTGCGGCGCCGCCACGCCGGATGACGGCGCGTTCAATGTCGTGATCCGGCTTGACCGCATGCGGCGCGTGCGCGACGTGAGCCCGCTTGCCAATACGATTACAGTAGAGGCCGGCTGCATCCTCGCCGAGGTGCAGGCGGCCGCCACGGCGGCGGACCGCTATTTTCCGTTGAGCCTCGGGGCCGAGGGCTCCTGTCAGATCGGCGGCAATATCTCGACCAATGCCGGTGGCACGGCGGTGCTGCGCTACGGACCGATGCGGGATCTGGTGCTCGGGCTGGAAGTGGTGCTGCCGGACGGACGCATTTTCAACGGCCTCCGCGCGCTGCGCAAGGACAACACAGGCTACGCGCTCAAGCAGCTCTTCATCGGCGCGGAAGGAACGCTCGGCATCGTCACCGCGGCGGTGCTGAAGCTGTTCGCGCCGCCGCGCAGCTCGGCCCTGGCACTGCTCAAATTGCATGATGTCGAGCAGGCCCTCCAGATCATGCAGCGCCTGCGCGGCGCCGTCGGCGACCGGCTCGGCAGCCTCGAAATCATGTCGCGCAGCCAGATCGAGGCGATTGCCGCGACCGTGCCGCATATCGCCGTTCCCTTCGAACTCACCACACCGTGGTACCTGATCGTCGAACTGACCGACACGCTGGCCGGGATCGACCTCAACGAGCCGCTCGCCGCCGTGCTTTCGGAGGCAATGGATGCAGGCCTGGCCGAGGATGCCGTGCTGGCATCGAGCCTCGCCCAGGCGAAGGCGATCTGGGCGGTGCGGCACAGCGTTTCCGAAGGCAACAGGCGCAGCGGTTACGTGGTGTCGCACGACAGCGTGGTTCCGCTGGAGCGTCAGGCCGCGTTCGTCAGCAATGTCGAGACCAGGATCACAGCGGCCGTTCCCCATGCGCGCGTGGTGATGCATGGCCATATCGGCGATGGTAACATCCACGTGGTCGCCCTGATCGACCGCGATCGCTGCAGCGACCCTGATGCGACCGCCGCGCTGGTGGCGCGGATCAACGAGATCGTCGACGACGAGACCGCGGCGCAGGGCGGCGCCATCAGCGCCGAGCACGGCATCGGCATCACCAATCGCGGCCGGCTCGCGCGTGTGGCTGATCCGCTCGATATCGACCTGATGCATGGCATCAAGCAACTGCTCGACCCGGACGGCCTGATGAATCCAGGCAAGATCTTCGCGGGCGAGCGCGGTGTAACCGGCAGCGCTGGAGCCGCATGACGATGACGAGCGTCCGCCTTCTTGCTGACGACCTCACCGGTGCGCTCGACACCGCGGCCGAGTTCGTCGGTCTGTGCGGCCCATTCGACGTGACCTGGCGCGAGGCGCTCTCCACGAACAGCTTGTCGAGCCTGGCGATCGACAGCGGCACACGCGAACTCGCAAAGGCTGAGAGCGCCGAAATCGTCGGGCGGCTGGCGCCGCTGCTGCACGAGGGCACGATCGCCTACAAGAAAGTCGACAGTCTGCTGCGCGGGGCGTGGGCGGCGGAACTCGGCGCTTGCCTGCGCAGCGGCCATTGGGCGTCCTGCGTCGTCGCGCCGGCCTTCGACTATCAGGGCCGCCGCACCCGCGACGGCCAGCAATTCGCCCGCACGCCGGAGGGTGACTGGTATCCGGTCGGTAAAAATCTGCTGGCGCAATTGAAGGCGGAGAATATCGATGCCCGGCAAGGCCGGCCCGACACGTTGTCTTATGGCGGCGTTCAGGTCTTCGATGCCGAGAGCGACCGCGATCTCGATCGCGTGGTCGAGATGGGACGACGCCTGGCCGCACCCGTCCTGTGGTGCGGGAGCGGTGGATTGGCCGGTGCCCTGGCGCGCGGCAGCCGTGCCGACGTGCCGCGCCAATTGAAGAAGCCGGTGCTGGGATTGTTCGGCTCCGATCAGTCCGTCACCGCGTCCCAGCTTGAGGCATGCGGCGAGGCCGCCATCACGCTTGCCGAAGGCGACGCCGGAGGTGCAGCGCGGGTGCACCGCAAGCTTGCCGGTGACGGCGTAGCGCTGGTGAAATTTTCGCTGCCCGAGAGATTGTCGCGCGCAGAGGCGGCACGGCGGATCGCGCGTGAAATGACCACGCTGATCGGAGCACTTGATCCGCCCGGCACGCTGATCGTCGCGGGCGGCGAGACCTTGGAAAGTCGTCTGTCTCGCGCTCGGCGCGCATGCGTTAAAAGTCACCGGGCGTCTCGTGCCGGGACTTCCACGGTCCACCCTTCAGGGCGGCCGCTGGGCCGGCGTCGACGTGATCTCTAAATCCGGTGCGTTTGGTACAAGGGAGCTGTGGCGCGATCTGCTCCATGACAATCAGTTGCTCAGCACAGGGAGACCGACATGACCTCTCGCCATCTCGCAATCACCATGGGCGATCCGGCAGGGATCGGACCAGAGATCATCGTCAAGGCCTGCATCGGATTGCAGGACAGGATCACCAAGGGCGATCTGCGCCTGCTGATCATCGGCAGCGGCGCCGCGTTGAACGGCGCAAAGGCTGCACTCGGCGCCAGCGTTGCGATCCCGCAGGTGAACGCCGAAGACGCCGATTGGCCCAATCTCTGTTTTCTGCAGGCCGACGCCGAAGGCGCGCCGATCCTTCCGGGCGTGCTGAGTGCCGATGGCGGACGGTTTGCGTTCAAGGCGATCGAGCAGGGCGTGCGGCTGACACAGGCCGGCCGGACCGCGGCCATCGTCACCGCGCCGTTGAACAAGGAAGCGCTCAACAAGGCAGGTTACCACTATCCCGGGCATACCGAGATGCTGGCGCATCTGACCGGCGTGCGCGGCTCGGTGATGCTGCTGGCCCATGGCAACATGCGCGTCAGCCATGTCTCGACCCATGTGGCGCTGGAGGATGTCCCGAAGCGGTTGACCCCGGAGCGGCTCCGTCAGGTGATCGACCTCACCGACGACGCGCTGCGCCGGCTCGGCATTGCGCGCCCCAAGATCGCCATTGCGGCGCTCAATCCGCATGCGGGCGAGGGTGGGTTGTTCGGGCGGCAGGATATCGATGTCTCGGCGCCGACCATCGCCAAGGCGGTCGCCGATGGCCTCGACGTCGTCGGGCCGGTGCCGGGCGACACCATCTTCGTCAAGCTGCGCGCCGGCCAGTTCGATGCGGTCGTCGCGATGTATCACGACCAGGGGCATATTCCAGTAAAACTGCTCGGCTTCCAGGTCGATCCCGCGACCGGCCGCTGGCAGGAACTTTCCGGCGTCAACATCACGCTCGGGCTTCCGATCATCCGCACCTCCGTCGATCACGGCACGGCCTTCGACATCGCAGGCAACGGCATTGCCAACGAGCACAGCCTGATCGAGGCCATCGACTACGCCGAGCGCCTGGCCGGCGGTACCTCCGCAAAGCAATAACACCGGACGCCCAATGACCAATTCCTTCACGCCGATCGAGATCCTTCGTCCAACCGTCCTCGAGTTCGGGTGCGGAACGATTGCCGCCGCTCCACGCTTTGCGGAGCGGATCGGCGCGCGACGGCCGCTGGTGATTTCGGATCCCTTCAACGCGCGGCGTGTCGATCAGCTGGCGCTGCCCGGAGCGGTCAAGGTATTCGGCGACGTGAAGCCCGAACCGGATCTGCCCAACCTCGAAAGGGCGGTGGCGATGGCGCGCGATAGTGCGCCCGACCTCATCGTCGGTTTCGGCGGCGGCAGCGCGATGGATCTCGCCAAGCTCGTGGCCGTGCTCTGCACCGGCGATACGGCCTTCGCCGACATCGTGGGCGCCGAGAAGGTTGCAGGCCGCAGCGTGGCGCTAATGCAAATTCCGACCACCTCGGGGACCGGCAGCGAAGCCGGAACCCGCGCGCTCGTAACCGATCCGGCCAGCCGCAACAAGCTTGCGGTTCAGAGCCGCTTCATGCTGGCGGATATCGCGATCGTCGATCCCGACCTCACGATATCAGTGCCGCGCGATGTCACCGCGGCCACCGGTGTCGACGCGCTGGCACATTGCGTCGAGGCCTACACCAGCCGCAAGGCGCATCCTGCGATCGACCTCTACGCGATCGAAGGCGCGCGGCTGGTCGGACGCTATCTGCGGCGCGCGGTGACCGACGGCGACGATCGCGAAGCGCGCGCGGGCCTTTCGCTGGCGTCACTCTACGGCGGCTATTGTCTCGGCCCGGTGAATACGACGGCCGGTCATGCCGTGGCTTATCCGCTCGGCACGCGGCACCATGTGGCGCATGGCCTCGCCTGCGCGGTGATCTTCCCGCACACGCTGGCGTTCAACATGTCGGCGACCTCGACAAAGACGATCGCAGTGCTGCACGCGCTCGGCCTGCCCGAGCGCAACGTTCCGGCGGCTGCGTTCGATGCTACCTACAGCTTCTGCGCCGACCTCGGCATCGAGATGCGGTTGTCCGCACTCGGTGTTCCCAGGGACGATCTCGGCGTCATGGCGGACGAGGCCCATGCCATTCGCCGCTTGCTCGACAACAACCCGCGCGATTTGAGCCGTGACGAAATTTTGAAGATGTACGAAACGGCGTTCTAGCCAGCCGGCAGGCGGCGCGAAAAAAACTAATAACAGGAAGCGGAGGAGACCTCGATGAAATCAATGTGGCTTGTTGTTGCGTCGGCGATGCTGCTGGCGGCGGCACCCTCGAAGGCGGAGGATGCGTATCCTTCCAGGCAGGTGACGGTGATCGTTCCCTTCTCCGCCGGCGGCACCGCCGATATCTTCGCGCGAATGGTGGCCAATCATCTTCAGGCGAAGCTGGGCAAGCCGTTCGTGGTCGAGAACGTCGGCGGCGCCGGCAGCATCGTCGGCGTGACGCGGCTGGCGCGATCAGCGCCGGACGGATTAACCCTGGGCCTCGCGAGCACATCCGCGCTTGCGATCAACCCGTCGCTGTATGGTCAAAAGCTCAGCTATCAGCCTGACAAGGATCTGCAACCGGTCGCCCAGATCAGCGTCGTGCCCAACGTTCTGGTCGTCAATCCCGACAAGGTCGCGGCGCGGACCGTGCCGGACCTGATCGCCTACCTGAAGGCCAACCCGGACAAAGTCTCGTTCGGTTCGGCCGGCGTCGGCACCTCGCAGCATCTGGCGGGCGAGTTGTTCCAGCAGATGACGGGCACCAAGATGGTGCATGTGCCCTACAAGGGTTCGAGCCCGATGGTGACGGATCTCCTCAGCGGCCAGATCGACCTTGCGTTCGACAACGTGCCGCTGCTTCTGCCGCACGCGAAGGCCGG
Source organism: Bradyrhizobium sp. SRL28 (assembly GCF_018596315.1). GTDB lineage: Bacteria > Pseudomonadota > Alphaproteobacteria > Rhizobiales > Xanthobacteraceae > Bradyrhizobium. The sequence goes on from NZ_JAHEAG010000020.1 coordinate 22,308, forward strand.
CAAGCTTGCGCTGATTGCGACCGCAACGCCCAAGCGCGCGTCGTTCGATCCGGCTCTTCCCGCAGTTGCCGAGCATCTGCCCGGCTTCGAGGCGGTCGCCTGGCACGGCTTCCTCGTCCCGGCTGCGACGCCGAAGCCGATCGTCGAAAAGCTGTCGACGGAGATCCGGGCTTTCATGCAGCAGCCGGAAACGGTGCAGAAGATGGCTGAACTCGGTGCCGTTGCCGTAGCGCTGGAGCCCGAGCCGTTTGCTGCCTACATTGCATCGGAGACGGCGCGGTGGAAGAAGGTCATCGAAGCCGCCAACATCAAGCTGGAGTAGGGATGCTTCGGATCGGCCGAGACGCCGGCTTTCCGAAACATCGCGTGCGAACAGGACGATAGCTCCGGAGATTAATTCGATACTTTCGAACCTATCTCCGGAGGGAAGGTCGCGCGGTAACCTCCCGTTTACCATTCCATTCATATCATCTGCGCCATGGATTCACCTCGCAGACGAAACCCTCAGGCTGCCCTGGTGTCGCTCGAAGCGGCCGCAGCATCCGCCCGCGGCGGTTTTGGCTGCCAGTTCTCGACCTCGGAAGAATTCGAGATGGCGCTCATCACGGAGCGTCGTGCGCAGGGGCGTTATGATCAGCGCAGAATGCGCTGGCCTGCCATCCTATTCGTCGGCTGTGCGCTGATGGTCGCCGGTACGGTGCTGCTGTTTAGCCGCTGATCCTCACTTCGCCAACGGATCGGGGCGTACCTGAATATGCACCGCCCGCGGCTTTGAGCCCTTGCCACCCTCCATCAACCAGGGTGTGCGATCGCCGCTTGAACTCCACAGCCCGCGGCCTTTCCAGCCCGCGCCCGGATCGTCAATGCGTCCGTCAAGGCCCTTGGCAAAAAAGCCGAGCGGATAGGGGATGCGCAACATCACCATCTGCCCGTCCTTCAACGCAACGAAGCCGTCGTTGAGGTTGGCGGTGGAGATCGGAATGTTCTCGCCGAGGCCGACCGTATTGTGGTGATCGACCCAGGTATAATAGCTCGCCTCGGCGCTCGAGCTCTCGAACCCTTCGAAGCCGGGGCCCGGATATTTGAAATAGGAGAAGCCCTCCGGGCAGTGTTTGCCGGTGGCGTTCGGCCCGTTCAGCGGGCTCTTGCATTTGCCGCGATCGAAGCGGATCAGGCTGCCGTTCGAGCCCGAGCCCCAGAGCACGCCGTCCTTGTCGATGTCACCGCCGCGAACGCCGATGCCTTCCTTCGGAATGGCGTAAAATTCCGACAATTTGGTCTTGGGATCGAAGCGCATGAAGCCGGGTTGGCCGACGAACACGTTGACGGTGTACCAGACCGAGCCGTCGGTTGGATGCGGCATGACGGCGTAAGGGCCGGAGCCCGCGACCCGCATGTCCTTTTCGGTTTCTGCCGGCTTGCCCGGCTCGGTGTATTCGTCGACCTTGCCGTTGCCATTGGTGTCGAGAACGAACGGCGCCCAGCCTTGCGCTTTGACCGCATCGCCGGTCTCGTCCCACACCTTGGTATTGACCCAGCCGGCGACCGGGCCGGTTCCCGATACCCAAAGCGTGTCGTCGGCATCGTAGCCGAACTGCGGGTGATGGGTGCCGAAGCAGGTATCGATGAAGCTATATTTTTGGGTCTTGGGATCGAACACCGTCACTTGCCGGCCCGAGCGTTCGAGCGGGAAGGCCTTGGCTGATGGATGATCCGACCCCTTCCGGCAGTAAGCCGGATTTTCGATGCCGCGCACCGCCGCCGCCAGCCACACGCGGCCCTTCTTGTCGAACATGCTGTTGTGGTTGTTGGCCCGCTGGCTCCAGATCTTCTCTTCACCCCAATAGGCCGAGGGGCTGGCCGGATTGAGGACGGCCGTGCCATGGAGCGGAGGGCCGAACGATTCCGGCGCATTGGGATCGGCGACGGGCATTTTTGAGAACGTTACCTTGTGTGTCTTCGGATCGAGAATAGGCATGTTGTCGGACGAGTACTCACTTGCTCCGAACAGCGGCCCGTAGGCGTTGACCGTCGGATAGCGCCGGTCTGACGAGATCAGATCGTGGACGAAGTGCTTCTCGGTCGCCCATTCCCAGGACGAGATGACGACATTGCGCTCGATGCCGGCTGGGCGCGGCGGTTTGGATTTCGGCAGTTCGCCCTTGGCGATCCGGTCGGTCCAGTCGCCGAAATATTTGAACGGCACGCCGCCGAGCTGGCCTGCGAGCCGGTTCACCATCCATTCCCCGGTCTGGCCCGAGGAGACGCGGCGCATCCAGGCTTCCTCGCCCGATGTGAATTCGCCGAACGCACCTGGGATCGTGCGCGTGGATTCCTGGCCAAGCTGATGGCAGCCGATGCAGTCGACATTGTTCATCCGCTGGCGCCAGATGTCCTGCGTAATCTCCTTTGGAATCTCGGTGCTGCCGCCGAAATCCTTTGCCGGCGGGATCTTCATCATCGTGTACCAGTAGATCGCCGAGTAATAATGAGCCGCCGCCGCATCGTTTGGTGCCGGAACCGCCGTGAGGTTGACCTGCTGACCGGGTTTGACCCGCAGCTTGGGTGAATCCACCAGCTCGTAGCCGCGCACCCAGATGGCGTAGTTCACCTTCGGCGGCAGGTCGGGGATCACGTAGCATCCCTGATCGTCGGTGACGACGATCTTGGCGAATTTTGTCGGCAGCTCGTTGGTCTCCGCGATGACCCAGACGCCGGCCTCCGGCCCGTTTGGTCCGAGCACCACGCCGCCGATATCGTCATTGTCGATCGCGACCGCCGAAGGCTGCTGCGCATGCGATGGTCCCGCCATCAAGCCAAGTACGCCCGCCGCTGCAGCCAAGGTGAAGGAGAATAGGATCCGGCCGAGATTCATCGTTTCTCTCCCCGTAGCCATGAGCTTGTCGCTCTTGTTTGGCGCGAGCCTACACCAAACGAGGGTTGAGGCGAGAGCATGTCGCTCGCGCGATTTCGTCATGCGTGATGCGCGTGCGTCGCAACAATGCATATGCGCCGCATCTGTCTTTTGCTTTTTCTGCGTCTGGGTTAGACACGCGCATTCTCATGAGAAGGCGTAACTCCGATGATCACCGAAATCGCACAGATCGACGTCAAGCCCGGCACCGAGAAGGATTTCGAGGCTGCCGTCGCCAAGGCCCGTCCGCTGTTCCTGCGTGCCAAGGGCGGCAAGGGTTTTGAGCTGCACAAATCGATCGAGAAGCCGCAGCGTTACCGGCTGATGGCGCAATGGGAGACGCTGGAAAACCACACGGTGGATTTTCGCGGCTCGGAAGATTTCACCGCTTGGCGCGCGCTGGTCGGGCAGTATTTTGCTGCGCCGCCCGAGGTCGAGCACACCGAGACGGTGCTGACCACGGCCGGCTAAGCCATCAGCCGGCGGCGATCGCGACAGGCACCGGTTCCGCCTTGAAATGGTCGATCATCACCTTGGCGATCGCCATCAATGGCAGCGCGAGCGCCAGCCCCCAGATGCCGAACACGACGCCGAGCAGGATCTGGAAAGCAAACAGCGTGGCCGGCGGGATATCCAGCGCCTGGCGCTGGATGATCGGGGTCAGCACGTAGCTTTCCAGCGCGTGCACGCCGAGAAACAGGATGAAGGCGGAGAGGGCCGCGACCCATCCGGAGGCGAGGCTCGCCAGCACCACGATCAGCCCGCCGAGGATCGCGCCGACCGTCGGGATGAAGGCGAGAAGTCCTGCCTGGATGCCCAGGATGAACGAGCTCTGGATGCCGATGATCGACAGCCCGATCCAGGTCACCAGGAATACCGCGACCATGGTGATGATCTGCGCGATCAGCCAGCGCTCCAGCGTCTCGCCGATCCGGTCGACGATTGCGATTGCGCGCGTGCGGTGTCTGACCGGCGCCATGAACAGCAGTCCGTCGCGGTAGACGCCGGGCTGGGTGGCAAAGGCTATTCCCAGAAACAGTACGATGAAGAAGTTTCCGACCGCGCTTGCTGTGCCCAGAATTAGCTTCAGGCTCTGGCTGAAGATAGCGCCGCCGCTGGCCGCAATCGTGCCGGCGCTGGGAAGTGCGTGGGGCGTCGGCGGCGCAGCCGCCGGCACGGCGTCATCCGACGACGACGACACGGTGCCGAAGTCGAAAAAGCTGGTGTCGACGCCGTTCCTTTCCAGAAAACCTTTGACGTTGACGAGCTGCGTTTTGAGCGTGTTGCTCAGCGCCGTCGTCTGCTGGGCGATGGTGGTGCCGCCGAGGAAGACAATGCCAGACAGCATGCCGGCGACCACGAGGCACACCACCGTCAGCCGCAGCGCATGAGGCAGCCGCACGACGCGCCCGAGCAGGTTGCTCATGGCGTTGAGGGCGACGCCGAGCAGGATGCCGGAAAATATCAGGAACAGGGTCGCGGCGAAGTGCCAGGTGAACGCGAGCAGGGCGGCGAACAGCACGACGCCGATGCCCCCGACCGATATCGCCCACGCCAGATCGTTGCGGGCCTGAAGGCGATTGTCAGCCGGACCTGTCACCGTTGATTCCTTCTCGCGAGACATTGTGCATCCAGTCATTCGCCAAAACCGGGCCGGGATCAAGCGGGCGGGTGCGCGCCGGTTTGACGCTGCAGCCCCCGGTATGCCAAGCGGTGCATGAAGCTGATATGGCGGGCCGGCGAGGAAGAGATGAATTTCAAATGGTTCGGCCCGATTGCGCTGCTGGCGGCGCTCGTGATCGGCGACCAGATCAGAATCAACCGGCCCGCCCACAAATATCGCCTGACAGTCGAGGTCGAGACGCCGGAGGGGCGCAAAGCGGCCTCTGGCGTGATGGCCGTCCATCCCGATCGCAGCTACACCAGGCGCGGCCAGACCCGCACCCTGGGCGACGCCGTGTTTGTCGATCTTGGCAATGGCAAAAACCTCGTCGCGCTGTTGGCGCATATCGATAAGACCGTCGTGCTTGATGACATCAACTATGTCGCTCTGCGCGCCTATACGGTGGCCCAAGGCAAGCGAGTGTCGTTCAACGAGATGAGCCGGCTGACCGGCATAGTTCCGGTGAAGGATGCGCTGATTCCGGTGCTCGTCAGTTTTGCCGACCCGGCCAGTCCCGGCACGGCGCAGCAGGTCGCGCCAGAAGACGCCGCAGCGGTGCTCGGCAAGGGCTACCGCCTCCAGGGGCTCACCGCCGAAGTGGTGCCGAACGGCTACTGGCCGCTGGATTTCGGCGGCGCGCTGGGCGAGCCGGTTACACGCGGAATCCAGGCGAAACTGCCGTGGCTGACTGGGGCCGACAATTCGGCGGCCACCGCGCTCCGGGCGGCCGGCTTGCCCGGGGTCGACGGTATCGACGCCCGGGAGGCCTTCACGCGCAAGTAGCAGGGCAGCCCCGCGCAGAGTGGCGGGATATTGATCCGGCACGATCTCGCAGGCATTATCTTCTGCAATCATGGCCCAACCCAGAAGATCCTTGCACAGGACGATGACAGCGGAATTTTTGCGATGACGCGGCCCGTGGTCGGTGTGATCGGGAACGCCTATCGCGTCGAAAATCGTTTCCAGACCCAGATGGTCGGAGAGCGCAATTTGCGCGCGGTTACCGACGTGGCGGGGGCGTTGCCGCTGATGTTCGCGGGGTCGCCCGAGATTACGGACATTGGCGCGCTTCTCGACGTCGTCGACGGAGTGATTCTGACCGGGGCGCGGGCCAATGTTCATCCCACCCGTTTCAAGACCGAGCCGCATGAGAGGCACGAGCCCTACGACATCCACCGCGACGATGTCGCGCTGGCGCTGACGGAGGCCTGCGTCGCCCGCGGCGTGCCGATCTTCGGCATCTGCCGCGGCCTGCAGGAGATGAACGTTGCCTTCGGCGGCTCGCTGCACCCGGAAATCCGAGAGATCCCCGGCCGCATCAATCATCGCATGCCGCGGCTGGAAAACGGCGAGATCCATCCCGATCCGACGGTGGTGTTTGCCGATCGGCACGATGTCCACCTCACGCCCGGCGGCACGTTTGCCAACCTGCTCGGATGCGAGACCATCCGAGTGAATTCGCTGCATGGGCAGGGCATCCTCGAACCGGGCCAGCGCGTCGTCATCGAAGGCATCGCCGAAGACGGCACCATCGAGGCGATCCGGATCGCGGACGCCGCGAGCTTCGCGCTCGGTGTCCAGTGGCACGCCGAGTACGACCCGCAGCGCAACCCGATCAACCGAAAGCTGTTCGAAGCGTTCGGCGAAGCACTGAAGACGCACCTGCGAACCAGCTAGGCGGCCGCAAAGAACGGTCGCGTCACAAGGGAGGATGCGATGCGAGACCGCAAATGGACGAGACGCGACCTGCTCAAGATCTCGGCCGCAAGCCTCCTGTTTGCCGAACCGGCGAAGGCTGCGGCGCCGCCGTCGGCGGAAGTGACGCCGGCCTTGATCGAAGCCGCGAAGAAGGAGGGCAAGCTGTCGTTCTATTCGGCGCTTGAACTCAACACCGCCGAGCGCCTGGCGCGGACCTTCGAAGCGAAATATCCGGGGATTACCGTACGCGTCGAGCGTTCCGGCGCGGAGCGGATTTTCCAGCGCATCGCGCAGGAGCAGGGCAGTGGCATCAAGGCCGTCGACGTCGCCAACTCGACGGACGCCGCGCATTATCTCGAATGGAAGAAGAACGACTGGCTCGAACCTTACATGCCCGCCGACGTCGCCAGGCATTTTCCACCCGATCAGATCGATCCGGGCGGCATGTACGCGACGTCCTGCGCGTGGACCGAGGCGATCGGCTACAACACCAACCTCGTCAAGCGCGAGGACGCGCCGAAGAGCTATGCCGATCTGCTCGATCCGAAATGGCAGGGCAAGATGGTCAAGGCCCATCCGGGCTATAGCGGCGCCATCCTGACCACAACCTTTCTGCTGGCGCGCGATCTCGGCTGGCCGTACCTGGAAAAGCTCGCGCAGCAGAAGATCATGCAGGTGCAGTCGGCCGCCGATCCGCCAAAGAAGATACTGCTCGGCGAGCGCGCGGTCATGGCCGACGGCAATGATTACAATCTCGTGCTGCTGAAGGATCAGGGCAAGCCGGTGGAAGTGGTTTACCCTTCGGAAGGATCGCCGCTGATCATCGTGCCCTCCGGTATTTTCCGCAGCGCGCCCAATCCGAACGCTGCAAGGCTGTTCCAGAGTTTCTTCTTCAGCGCGGAAGCCCAGCAAATGCTGGTCGACGTCTTTGCGCACCGCTCCTTCCACGGCGAGGTCAAGGAGAAGGGCGGGCACGTCCCGCTTTCCAGCCTGAAACTGCTCAAGGCCGATCCGGCCCAGGTGCAGGCGCAAAGCGAAGAGATCAAAGCGCGCTACGCCAAGATCTTCGGGGTGTGATGCCGGCCGCCTCCAAGGCTGGAAATAAGCCGGAAGTATTTGCAACTGCAAGGAATCATTGGATAGTATTGCAACCGACGCACTTCTGGGACGAATCATAAAGGCGGCCTGTATCAAGCGTCCTCCGTACTTTTACGGAGGTGGAAAAGATGGGATCAGGTCCCGGAAGTCGGCTAAGTCATCCACCATCTCCAGACTGGTGAAGCCATGACGCAACCAAGACGGCTCGCGCTGGCGATGGCGGTGCTGGTCGTCGTGACGTCCTGCGTCGTGAGCGCAGTGACCTATTATTTTGCGACGCAAGCAGCGCCGGGCGGAGCCCTGACGACGATTGTCAGTGCGGCACTGCTGGGCGGCGCGATCGCCGGCGTGCTCGCGGTGGCTGTCGCGGCCGGTCCTGCGCGATTTTGGCGTAGCGCGCTGCCCGACATCACTGGCCCCGTGGATGGTCGCGGCGGACAAGAGCAGGGGCTCGCCCACCAGACGCTGACCGACAGCGAAATGGCGCAAGCCATCATCGAAAACGCGCTCGATGCCTTCGTCCAGACCGATGAAAGTTGTGTCGTCCTCAACTGGTCTCCACACGCCGAGGCCTTGATGGGGTGGACGCGCGCCGAGGCCGTCGGCAGGAGCGTGGAAGAACTTCTCTTTCCGGAACCGCTGCGCGTATTGTATCGGCAATGGCTCGATCAGTTCCTGAGCGAGGCCGAAGGCGACGCGGTCGGCGGACGTTACGAAACGCCGCTGCTGCAAAAAGACGGTCGCGAATTCTTTGCCGAGGTTTCGTTCACAGCGCTGCGCCGCCATGACGGCCACGTCATCAACGCCTTCGTCAGGGACATCACCGCAAAACGCGCTGCGGAAGAACAATTGTTCCAGGCGCAGAAAATGGAATCGGTCGGGCAATTGACCGGCGGCATCGCCCACGACTTCAACAACATGCTCACCGTGATCACGGGCACGATCGAAATCCTGGCCGACGGCGTCAAGCATGATCCGGCGCTGACGTCGATCGCCAAGATGATCAATGACGCAGCCGACCGGGCCTCCCAGCTCACGGCGAACCTGCTGGCCTTTGCCAGAAAGCAGCCGTTGCGGCCGCTCGAGACCGACGTCAATGCCCTGATCGAGGAGGCGGTCAAGCTGCTGGCGCCGACGCTCGGAAGGCAGATCGAAATCGAGACGGCGTTGAGCGACCAGGCCTGGCCGGCCCTGGTCGATCGCAGCCAGCTCACTTCGGCGCTGGTCAATCTCGCCATCAACGCCCGCGACGCCATGCCTGATGGCGGCAGGCTGCTTTTCAGGACGGGAAATTTCACGCGCGGTGCGCACGACGCGGAGGTGGGCGGTCTCGGCGCGGGCGACTATGTCGCCGTCGAGGTCATCGATAGCGGCGCCGGCATTCCACCTGCCATACGCGACAGGATTTTCGAGCCGTTCTTTTCGACCAAGCAGTTCGGCACCGGCACGGGGCTTGGCCTGAGCATGGTTTTCGGATTTGCAAAGCAATCCGGCGGCGGCGTCGTGGTTGACGGCGAGGAGGGGCAGGGCGCCTGTTTCCGCATCTATCTACCGAAGGCCGACGTCGAGCCTTCGTACGTGCTTCCGGCCAGCGATGCCTCGCCGCCTGGAGATGACGAATTGCGCGGGGGATCGGAAACCATCCTGTGCGTCGAGGATGACGATGTCGTGCGGGCGCATGTCACCGGCCGTCTCGAAAGTCTCGGCTACAAGGTCATCACCGCTTCCAACGCGGCCCAGGCGCTCGAGCTGGTTAATTCCGGTGCGGCGTTTGACCTTCTGTTCACCGACATCGTCATGCCCGGCGCCATGAACGGCCGGCAGCTCGCGCAAAAGGTCACCGAACTGCGCCGGCCGCTCCGGGTGCTCTACACCTCGGGCAACACGTTCGGCGCGTTCGATTCGAGCGGGCGTCTCGGCGAGGGCGTGCTGTTGCTGGCCAAGCCGTATCGCAAGGCCGAGCTCGCCCGCATGGTGCGCCTCTGCCTCGACCGCGCGATCGACCACATGGGCGACCCGATCCCGCTGCCCTATTCGGTGCAGGAAGATCTCGAGCGTTTCCTGAAGGAAAATCCGCCGAAGCCGGGCTAGGGTATTTTGGCCGGTCTTGGCGTCATTGCGAGCGAAGCGAAGCAATCCATCTTTCCCTGCGCGAGGTGACAATGGATTGCTTCGCTTCGCTCGCAATGACGTGGAGACAGCGACGCACACACCATCGTCATCCCCGCGTATGCGGGGATCCAGTACGCCGCGGCCTATCGGTTCAATCACTGACGTCTCTGGAATACTGGATCACCCGCTCCAGTGCGCAATTGCGCACAAGGCGGGTGACGACGACCGAATATGACTTCGCGATCTCGCGACATAAGCTGCCCGAGGTTTGCTGAAGAACTTCCCGCCCTCTCCAATCAGAGGAGGGCGCAGGGAAGACCGGGTGCGCGCCGCACCCGCGGTCTCGCGTGCAAGTGCACACAAAGAGCACGCACACGAGCATACAGGTTCGGCGGGAGCATCCCGGCCTTCCCTGCGCAATGGCTTTACGGCTTACTTCGAGCTCTCCCCGGTGAACGGCTTTCTTGCCACCGTCGCTCCACGAGATAACTCGTGAAACTTAGCGCCAGCACCGCGGCGCCAGAACCACACGACTTCGCCGTACGCGTCCGGCGCGTACGTCTATCGCGCCATTCGCGTCCATCGCATCTCACCGCACGTTCGTGACGATCGCGAGCGTCCCTCATCTGCCGTAAGACGGGCGGAGTTATGCCGGTGATTTGCGTGCCAAGTTAAGCGGAATATTTTTGCGGAAGGGGCTGGACAGGTTTTGACTGATTTGCCCGTCGTGCCGATTGGTCGCAGTCACTACGTGAGATTGTGCTTGCGCGGGAGGCAAATCAGCCAGGACCAATTCAGACCAAACCCGGATGTCGCTGCGCTCATCCAGGCTACGCTGCTGATTGCTCGTCGGGTTGTTTTGTGGCAGCCGCCAGCATCAATTGATTAGCGTGCGTAATAAGTCCATGCACATTCTGCCGTCTAATCGCATGCCGCTGCGCGGCCTATAAGCAAGCGGACGCTCGGCACAATCCGTAACGTAAGCAAACAGGCGATTGTTCAGCCGCTGAACCGGACCGGGGCCATCAAGCAACAGTCGCGGTAGGGTGCCGTTTTCACGCTCCTTCGCGCGAAGAGCGCTAGCCAGGGAGCAGAGTTGCTTCCGGGCGCGGACGCTCGTGAACGACAGGAGGTCTACATGAAATTTCTTGCTGCAGCGATCACTACACTCACTCTGATGACTTCATCAGCGACGCAAGCGGAAGGGACGAAGATGCTGGACGATGTGCGCATGGTCGCGCCGGCCCTGGAGAAGTACACGCAAGGTACGCTTCTTGGCGATGTCTGGAAGCGCCCCGGCCTGTCGGCGCGAGACCGGAGCATCGTTACGATCGCCGCCCTGATCGCGCGCAACCAGGCCATCGAGATGCCCTTCTATTTCAACCTCGCGCTCGATAGCGGCGTGAAGCCGCGCGAGATTTCCGAGGTGATAACCCATCTCGCATTTTATTCCGGCTGGGCGAATGCGATGTTGGCGGTTACGGCCGCAAAGAACGTCTTTGCCGCGCGCAATATCGGGAGCGATCAGCTTCCGGCGGCGTCACCGTCGCTTCTTCCGATTGACGAGGCGGCCGAAGCACAGCGTGCGACCCGCGTCGAGCAGCAGTTCGGAGCGTGGGTTCCCGGCGTCGTGCAATACACGACCGATATATTGTTTCGTGATTTGTGGCTGCGCCCTGATCTTGCGCCGCGCGACCGCAGCCTCGTCACGGTCAGCGCGCTCATCGCTGCCGGCCAGGTTGCGCAGATTCCTTATCACCTTGGCCGGGCGATGGATAACGGCCTGACACAACCGCAGGCCGCCGAGGCCATCACGCATCTTGCCTTTTATGTTGGGTGGCCGAACGTTTTCTCGGCGTTGCCGGTCGCAAAGGAAGTTTTCGAGAAGCGCCCCCGCTAGAGCCTTTTCGGTTCTGATCGAATCAGAACCGGGCTCTAGATTCTTGTTTTGACGCGTTTTCTTGACGCGAACCGGTACCCACTTCGCTCGAAAACGCTTTAAGAGGAACAGGTTCATGAACTTGTCGTTCGAAAACAAGGCTGCGCTTGTTACCGGCGCCGCCTCCGGCATGGGCCTGGCGACGGCCAAGGCCTTCGCTGAGGCTGGCGCTGCCGTCGCGCTCGCGGACGTTAATGAGGCCGCGGTGCGCTCCGCCGCGGAAGATCTGATGGCTGCTGGCCATCAGGCGATTGGCATCCGCTGCAATGTCGCCGATGAGCCTGAGGTGGCGGGCATGGTGGAGCAGGCCGTCTCAACATTCGGACGGCTGGACGCCGCGTTCAACAATGCCGGCGTACAATCACCGGCGCTCGAAATCGCCGATGTCAGCGGCGAAGAATTCGATCGGGTGAACGCGATCAATCTTCGTGGCGTCTGGACCTGCATGAAGCATGAACTCCGTCACATGCGTGAACAGGGCAGCGGCGCGATCGTCAATTGCTCGTCGATCGGCGGCTTGATCGGCCTCCCTGGGCGTGCGGCGTACCATGCTACAAAGCACGGGGTGATCGGGTTAACGAGGAGCGCCGCCCTCGAATATGCCTCACGCGGGATCCGCATCAATGCCGTGTGTCCTGGGACGATCGACACGCCCATGGTCTCGGAGATGCTGGCCAAGGAGCCGGATGCCATGAAGGAAATCATGCGGGATCAGCCGATCGGCCGGCTCGGCCGGCCCGAGGAAATCGCGTCGGCTGTTCTTTGGCTGTGCAGCCCCGGCGCGAGCTTCGTGATTGGTCATGCGCTCGTCGTGGACGGCGGGTTTACCGCGCACTGACCGCCATCCCGAATGGCCTGACAAGCCAGGCGTGGATTATCATCCGCCGAAGTAGCCGACGCCCACGGCCTGAAAGTGACGATCGAGAGCTTCGCATGAAACCGCATGTTATCTGCCTCATGGCCTCCAGCGTCGACGGTCGGATACTTCCCAGCCGCTGGCGTCCGAAGGGAGCAGCCGGAAATCTCTTCGAGCGCGTGCACGATGACCTTGCCGGCGACGCCTGGCTGATAGGCCGCGTCACGGGTCAGGAGTTCGCCAAGGGTAAGCCCTACCCGGCATCGACGGGGGAGAGCTTTCCCCGCGAACACTGGTTCTCGCGACGCGACGCAAAGGCCTACGGAGTGGTGCTCGACGCCCACGGCAAGATCGGCTGGGGCCGTTCGGACATCGGCGGCGATCCAATTGTGGTCGTACTTTCCGAAACGGTAGCGGATGCGCACCTGGCGGGCCTGCGCAGCGAAGGCGTGTCCTACATCTTCGGCGGAAAGTCGGAGCTCGACCTCAACCTCACGCTGGACATCCTCAATCGCGAACTCGGCGTGAAGCGCCTGCTGCTGGAGGGGGGCGGCGGGACCAACGGCGCCTTTCTGCGCGCGGGGCTTGTCGACGAACTCGACCTGATCCTCTGTCCGGCCCTGGACGGTGCGAAGGGGGCCCCGAGCGTCTTTGATTCCACGGAGACCGAGGCCGACCAGCGCGCGCCCGTCACAGCGATGACGCTGGAGAGCAGCCGGACCCTGGAAGGCGGTGCGATGCTGCTGCGGTACCGGATCCAGAACGAGGGTCGGCAGGGGTAGCTCCCGCATGGATCGACCGTAGACAGCAGCACACATCTCGTCTGTCAGCGCCGGTAGCGAAGCGCATCCACCACAAGTGCAAACGCTGCCGAAGCTTGGCGGCGGCTCGGATAGAAAAGGTGGTAACCTGAATATGGCTGGCACCAGTCCGCGAGCACGCGCTTGAGACGACCTTTGTCGATATGTGTTTGCACCATGCCTTCGGGAACGTAGGCCAGGCCGCATCCGGACAGCGCGGCGTTCAGCAGTTGCGTCGCGGCGTTGAAGGTCAACTGGCCATCGACGCGCACGCGCAATTCGCGGTTACCTTTCTCGAATTCCCAAGCATACACGTTGCCGTGCATCGGCAGGCGCAAATTGATGCAGTTGTGCCCCGTCAGGTCCTGCGGCTTCTTCGGTTCCGGCCGGGTCTTGAAGTAGGAGGGCGCGCCCACCACGGCCATCCGCATATCGGGGCCTATGCGGACCGCGATCATGTCCTTCGCTACCTGCTCACCGCTTCGCACGCCCGCGTCATAGCGCTCCGTGACGATGTCGGTCAGGCCGTAGTCGGTAATGATCTCGATCTTGATGTCCGGATAGTCGCGGAGCAGCTTGCCAAGTTTCGGCATGAGGATGGCGTTCGTCGCATATTCGGTCGCCGTGATGCGAACGGTGCCGGCGGGCTTTTCGCGAAGTTCGCGCAAGGCCGCCAGTTCCGTCTCGATTTCCTCGAAACGCGGTCCGACGGTCCGCATCAGGCGCTCGCCCGCTTCTGTGGGCGAGACGCTGCGCGTGGTGCGGGTCAGGAGCCGAACGCCGAGACGCGCTTCGAGCTGGCGGATGGTCTGACTCAGTGCCGATTGCGAGACGCCCAGCTTCGCTGCCGCCTTCGTGAAACTTCGTTCCCGCCCGACGGCGATGAGGGCGGCCAGGTCATCCAGGTGTCCGAGCTGCATTTATTGCACCAGCTTATAGGTCTTTGCGGATTATACCGGCTAGTCGCGACGGGGCCATGCGCTAAATAGTCGGTGATGTCAGCGTCCAATGCGCGGAACAGCGCGTGGACCGCAGCCAACGGCGTTCCGCCGTGGCCCTTTATGCGTACAGCAACCGTCCGGGAGACCTCATGTTCACACGCAGACGCGTGCTTGCCGTCACGGGTGGCGCCGCGCTCGCAGCAGCCGGACCGGCCGCTGCGGATACGGCGCGCGTCGCGATACAACGAGGGAATGGGACAATGGAGATCAAACGAAACGGTTCGCAGTCGTCCCGGGCGGGATCGAGCGAATACTTCTCCGGCGTGGTCCGCATCGACCCGCTGTTCCAGGCGCCCGATCCCGGACGTGTCGGCGGTGGCAGCGTCACATTCGAGCCGGGCGCCCGCACCGCCTGGCATACGCATCCGCTGGGCCAGACATTGATCATCACGTCGGGCCTCGGCTGGGTGCAGCGCGAGGGCGGGCCGATCGAGGAAGTTCGGCCCGGCGATGTGGTCTGGTTTCCGCCCGGCCTGAAGCACTGGCACGGCTCAACGCCGACGACCGCGATGACGCACATCGCTATTCAGGAATCGTTGAACGGCAAGAACGTTGATTGGATGGAAAAGGTCGGCGACGAACAATACCGGCGAACTTAAATCCGGCCGAGATGCCCCAATGACTGGATCGACGCTCGTTACGCTAATCCTCGGAACGCTGCTGAGCAGCATCGTTTCGAGTGTTCACGCTGAAGGAGGCGGCCCGTCGGCTCGCGCGACGTCGCAGCAAGCATCCGCTCAACAGACAGGTCCGATGAAAATAAGCATAAAAATCCAGGACAAGGTCATCACGGCCACTCTGGTGGACAACGCGACATCCAGGGATTTTGTATCGCTGCTGCCAATAAGTTTGACTTTGGAAGACTACGCAGCAACCGAAAAGATCAGCAACCTGCCGAGAAGATTGTCGACTGAAGGCGCGCCTGCTGGCAGCGATCCTTCCATCGGAGACATTTCCTATTATTCGCCTTGGGGCAACCTAGCCATATTTTACAGAGATTTTCGTTACTCGAGCGGTCTCGTCAAACTGGGAAAGATCGATTCCGGCATCGAAGCACTGAACGTAACCGGATCCGCGAAAGTGACGATCGAGCTTGTCCAGTAGAAGCATCCAGGATGATGACTGCACAAGATCGCTGAGGCCGACAGGGTCCGCCATCTGGCCGTTAGGAAACCAACATGAACGCTAGGCAGCTTCTGATACTCGGCGCCTCGATGCTGGCGTCATCACTGTCCGGGCCCACCGTTGCCGAGGAAAGGCAAGGACAATACGTGCAGATGGCGGAAATCGAGATCGATCCTGCGCAACTGGAAGACTACAAAGCTGCGGTTAAAGAGCAAATTGAAACTGCAATTCGCGTCGAGCCGGGCGTTTTGGTCTTATACGCCGTTTCTGAAAAGGATAACCCCGCCCATATCAGGGTTTTTGAAGTGTACCGGGATATGGATGCCTACAAGGCGCATCTGGAAGCGGCTCATTTCAAGAAATACAAGGCCGCTACAGAGAAAATGGTCAAATCGCTCAAGCTTGTTCAGGCGACGCCGATCATACTTGGGGCGCAGGCGAAGTGAGAGAGCGCTACGTCTCGAACGCCGTCGCATGACTTGACAACGAGGTAAAACGAAGGGCGCCCCGTCTTGGCTACAGGCGAGAGGTAACCCAAGCCAGGGCCGAGAGCTATCTTGATGCGGCGCTTCAGGTCGCGCGGGAGCAAGGGTCAAAGATACTCGAGTTACGTGCCGCAACATGCCTTGCGGGGCTCTGGATCCATCTGGACAGGAGAAGGTGATCGACAGGCTCGGCAGAAGCTGAACGCTCATTGCCGTTGAGTTGATGTCGTGATCATTGGATCTGTTGCAGCGCATTCACTGCAGCCAAGACACCGGAAGTGACCGGCGTACAGTCAGAATGGTGCGCATGACCCAAACCCGTCCTGTCGCGCGGCAGACATTTCGAACGTCCTCCGAAATTCGTCTAATTGGCGAGTAAGCACGCTCCGGAAGGTCGTGCTGGCTGAAGGCACCTCATCCGCGGTAGGATTGCTCGCCGGCGGCGCCCCGTTGGCTCGCCTGCACACTGTTAGAGGGAGGTAGACACTCAACGCTAGAGAGGAGGTCGACAATGAAAATCAGTTTGCTTACGAGGACGGCACTGGTCGCGGCAGTCACTGCCACATTGGCGCTCGCCGGCACGGCCCATGCCCAGCAGGCTCGAACACTCAAGGTCCAATCGGCAGTGCCCCCGTCCTCCACGGCGCAGGATGCCTTGAAGTTCTTCGCTGACCGGGTGGACAAGTTGACAGCGGGCCAGCTCAAGATCGAGGCGCTGCCGGGCGGTGCAATCGTCCCGCCGTTCGAGATTCTCGACGCAGCGCACAAGAAGGTTATCGATGGCGCCTGGGGCATCTCCTACTGGTGGTTCGGCAAGAACAAGGCTGCGACCCTGTTCGCCAACACGCCTGCCGGTATTGCCGGCATGGATCCTGTCGACTTCATCGGCTGGGTATACGAGGGCGGGGGCCTCGATCTGTGGAACGAGTTCTACCAGAAGGAGCTCAAGCTCAACCTGGTCGCGTTCCCCAGCATGCCGCCGAGCCCGCAGGCGCTCGGCTGGTTCAAGCGTCCGATCAAGGACCTCAACGACTTCCGCGGCATGAAGTGCCGACAGACGGGCATCGTTGCCGAACTCTATTCCAAGATGGGTATGGCCGTCGTCAACATGCCGGGCGGTGAGATCCTGCCGGCGGCTGAGCGCGGTACCATCGACTGTGCTGAGTGGGTCGGCGGCATCGAGGATCAGCGGCTCGGGCTGCACACCGTGTGGAAGTTCCACTACACGCCCGGCATGCACGAGAGCGCATCCGTGGCCGAGATGGCCTTCAACAAGGACGTTTGGGACAGCCTGCCGGACCAGAACAGGGAGGCCATCAAGTCGGCGCTTTCGGAAACGTTTCTCCGCTGGTGGGCGAGTTATCAGCGGCAGAACGCGGACGCGATTGCCGAATTCGCGGAGAAGCACAGCGTGAAGCTGCTGACCACGCCGGTCGAGATCAACCAGGCCTTCCTCAAGACCTGGGATGAATTCGCTGCCGCCGAGTCGGCCAAGAATCCGTTCTTCAAGAAGGTCTACGACTCTCAGAGGGCCTATGCCGCCAAGGTGGTGCCGGCCAAGCGCTTCATGTTCCCGCCCTACGCTTTTCAGGCGGACTACTACTGGCCGCCAAAGGAAGGCAAGTAGCAGCAGGGGGAGTACTACCAAATCGAGGGGCGGCGGCAGCGCCGCCCTTCTAAGGCGTGATGACTTTTCTTCGAATCGTCATCCCGCCTTCCCTTTTTGTTTGCGCATGATCTTTTCGGAAAACCGCTACACACTTTTCCGGATCATGCGCTAGCTATCTCACCGCATGCGGCAGCCACAGAGCGATTTGCGGCCACACCAGCAGCAGGATGAGGACGAAGACCTGGATCACCATGTAGTCGGCCATGCCCTTGTAGATCGTGGAGAGACTCCAGTTCGGCACGACGTTGCGCAGATAGTAGGCCGACATGGCCACGGGCGGACTGAGATAAGCGGTCTGCATGTTGACGGCGGTGAGCGTGCCGAACCAGATCAGCAGGTCGAGCTTGCCGAGGCCCAACTGGAGCTTTTCCACCACCGGCAGGGCGATCGGCAGGAACACCAGGATGATCACGGGCCATTCGAACGGCCATCCGAGCACGAAGAAGATCGCCATGATGAGAGCGAGCTTCCACCAGTCGCCCAGCGGAACGGCGAGCAGGTAGTTGGTGATCAGACTGGCCGAGCCGAGCTTGGTGAAGACGGCGCCGAACACGGTTGAGGCCACTGCCAGGAACAGCACCATAGCGGAGGTCACCATCGTGCCGATGCCCGCATTCGTGAGCGACTGAACGCTGAGCCGGCGATACACGAGTGCCAGGATGGCGGCGCCGAAGGCTCCGCAGGAGGCGGCCTCGGTCGGCGTCGCCAGGCCGCCGACAATGGTGCCAAGCGTAAAGCCGATCAGCGCGCTCAGCGGTGCGATCCCCAGCACGACAGCTCGGAAATAGGCGTTGCGGACGTAGGCCCACGCCGCCAGCAGCGCCGGCACCAGCGCCGCAACCGACACGCTGATCCCGCCGATCGTCACCGCGAGAGACGGGGCGCGGGTAACGCCGAGCAGCAGATAGATGAGCAGATAGACAATCGCCACGAGGCAGAGAAGCGCCAGGATCAGTACCGGCATTCCTACCCTCTCGGTGGTCATCTCCTTGTAGGCGGCTTCGCGCTCCTCCATCGTCATGGCCGGACCGAGCTTGGGATTGAGGAAGCTTCGGGTCAGCGTGTAGGCGATGTAGCAGCCGGCGAGCAGAAAGCCGGGGCCGAACGCCGCCGAATAGAGCAGGTTGACGGGAACGCCCATGACCGGGCCCATCACCACCAGCATGACGCTGGGTGGAATGAGAATTCCGAGCGTGCCGCCGGCAGCGATGGCGCCCGAGGAGAGCCGGGCGTCGTAGCCGGTCTTGATCATCATCGGCGCGGCCATGATGCCGAGCACCGTGACGGCCGCGCCGACGATGCCGGTCGCCATGGCGAAGATGGTCGCCGTCAGGATCACCGCCAGATAGAGCGAGCCGCGCACCGGCGCCAGCAGGCTGCGCATGGCCCCGAACAGGCGTTCCATAAGTCCGGCCTGTTCGGTCATGTAGCCCATGAAGATGAACAGCGGCACGGCCGGAAAGATCTCGTCCTTCATCGTGCCCCAGATCTGCAGGTAGCTCAGGTTGAAGGTCTGCTCCCAGCCCAATCCCAAACCGCCGAAGATGATGGCGAGAAACAGCAGCGTGAAGGAGATCGGGAATCCGATGAAGATGACGGCGACCATGCAGACGAGCATGATGAGGCCCAGGAGCTCGGAATAGCTCATGTTCAGACCTCGATCCTCTCGTGCCTGGTCAGGAACTCGCCGGTGCGCCACGCCCACAGGCTCTTCATGAGCTCCGAGATGCCCTGCAGGGACAGCATGAAGGCGGTGAGCGGGATAACCCCGCGCAGCGGCCACAATATCGGCGTCCAGGCTCCGGAGCTTGAGCGCTCGTCGATCGAGATCGAGTAAAGGAAATCATCGATCGAGATGTAGAACAGCACGGCCATCGTCGGCAGGAAGAACAGGATGAAGGCAAGGCTGTCGATCATGCCTTTGGTCCGGTCCGAGAACCCGTCCCACAGCATGTCGGTGCGCACGTGAGCGCCCTTGAGAAGCGCCAGCGCCGATCCCAGCATGAAGAGCGCCGCATACGACATGGTCGTTACGTCGAGCGCCCAGACGGTAGGGCTTCTGAAGAAGTAGCGGGCGAAAACCTCGAAAACGTTGGCGAACACCAGGGGAATGATGAAGAGCACGAAGAGGTGGCCGGTCCACTCCGTGAACTTGTCGATGGTGCGGATAACGGCCAAATAGCCCCGGGGTGGCGTCGGCCTTGGCGACGACGAGACACTGGTCATTACAGTGGCCATCAGTTGACCCCCAGACGCAGCCCGATCGTGAACCCCGTGAAAAACTGGCCGCACCATCCAGTGCGACCGCTCAGTCGCCGTCGAGCGCCGTCCGATGGAATGTTACTTTAGCGGCGATCTCGGCGCCAGCGGCTGGATAGCCGTCGCAGTCGCCCCTAATCCGCTTTTTAAAGCGAGATCACCCTTATCCGTTCTTCACCATCACGTGGCGCACTACGGTGTAGTCCTCCAACGCGTAGGCACTGAGATCCTTGCCGTAGCCGGACTGCTTCAGCCCACCGTGCGGCATCTCGCTGACCAGCATGAAATGGCAGTTCACCCAGGTGCAGCCATATTGCAGGCGGGAAGCGGTGGCGAGGCCCTTCGACACATCCTTGGTCCACACCGAGGACGCCAGTCCGTAGTCGCTGTCATTGGCCCAGTTCACGGCGTCCTCGACATCGGAGAAGCGCGTCACCGAGACCACGGGGCCGAACACCTCGCGCCGGACGATCTCGTCGGACTGCAACGCGCCCGCTACTACCGTCGGCTCGTAGAAGAAGCCCTTGCCGGCGGAGACCTTGCCGCCCGCGGCGATCTCGACGTGGTTCAATTCGTTAGCCCGCTCGACGAAGGAGGCGACGCGGGCGCGCTGGCGGGCTGAGATCAGCGGACCGATGTCGTTCTCGTCGTCGTCCGGCTGATTGAACTTAAGGTCTGAAGCGGCCGAAGCAAGGTCCGCCACCAGCCTCTCGTAGACTTTGTCGCCGGCATAGATGCGGCAGGCGGCGGTGCAGTCTTGGCCGGCATTGTAATAGCCGAAGACCTTCACACCCTCGACTACGCCTGCGATGTCGGCATCGTCGAACACGATCACCGGCGCCTTGCCGCCAAGTTCCAGATGGGTGCGCTTCACCGTCTTGGCGGCAGCGGTAAGCACCTTCTTGCCGGTGGCGATGTCGCCGGTGAGGGAGATCATCGCGACCTTGGGGTGGTTGATCAGCGTGCTGCCGACACTTTCGCCCCTTCCGACAACGACGTTCACCACGCCCTCCGGGAAGATGTCGGCGATCAGCTGCGCCAGCTTCAGCATGGTCAGGGGCGTCTGCTCGGACGGCTTGATGACGACGGTATTGCCGCCGGCCAGCGCCGGGGCGAGCTTCCACGCCGCCATCATCAGCGGATAGTTCCACGGTGCGATGGAAGCGACGACGCCGACCGGATCGCGGCGGATCATCGAGGTGTGGCCGGCCATGTATTCGCCCGCCACCATGCCATGCTGGGTGCGCACCGCGCCGGCGAAGAAGCGGAAGCAGTCGACGATGCCGGGGATCTCGTCGCGCAGCACGGCGTGGCGCGGCTTGCCGCAGTTCAGCGCTTCCAGCGTGGCGAAGCTTTCCGCCTCCTGTCCGATGCGATCAGCAAGCTTGAGCAAGAGGTAGGAGCGCTCCATCGGCGTGGTGCGCGACCAGGTCTTGAACGCCGTCTCGGCGGCGTTTACTGCGGCGTCGATCTGGTCCGGCGAGGCCTCCGGGAGTTCGAGCAGCGTTTCCTCGGTCTTCGGGTTCAGCACCGTCTCAGGCGTCTCGGTGCCGGTCTCGAATTTCGAACCGATGAGCATCTGTGTATCCATGAGAGCCTCCTATTTGCCGCTGCCGGCCACCGCCTCGCCCTCGCGCGTCAGATAATAGGCGGCAAGGATCGGCAGGAAGGTCACGGCGATGACGAGCACGGCGACGACATTGGTGACGGGACGCTGCCTCGGGCGAATGAGCTCCGACAGCATCCAGATCGGCAGCGTGGATTGCTGGCCGGCGGTGAAGGTGGTGACGATTACCTCGTCGAACGACAGTGCGAAGGCGAGCATGCCGCCGGCGAGCAGCGCGGTGCCGACATTGGGCAGCACGACGAGGCGGAAGGTCTGGAAGGCATCTGCGCCGAGGTCCATCGAGGCCTCGATTAACGAGGGCGAGAGCCGGCGGAGCCGCGCGACGGCGTTGTTGTAGACCACGACGATGCAGAAGGTGGCGTGGCCGAGCACGATGGTCCAGAAGGAGAAGGGGATCTCCATCAAACCGAACGCCTGCCGCAGCGCGATACCGGTGACGATGCCGGGCAGGGCGATGGGCAGCACAAACAGCAGCGAGATCGGCTCGCGGCCAAAGAACTTCGCCCGCGCCAGCCCGCCCGCCGCCAGCGTGCCAAGCACCAGGGCGATGAGGGTGGCCAGCGTAGCGACGCGCAGCGACAGGCCGACCGCGGCCCAGATATCAGTACGCTCCCACACCACGACGAACCACTTCAATGTGTAACCCGGCGGTGGAAAGGCGTAGCTGCGCTCCTCCGTCGTGAAGGCATAGAGCACGATAAACAGCAGCGGGATGTGCAGGAAGGCGAGCCCCGCGAGCGCGGCGAGCTTGAGGGAGAGCGACGCGCGGGTCATGGGGCGGCCCTCGGGTTTCCGGGATGCCTCAAAATTTCACAGCGCATCGAACGCCCCCATTTTCTTCGCAAGCGTCAGGAACAGCGCCATCACCAGGATCGGCACCAGCGAGAAGGCCGCCGACAGCGGGATGTTTCCGGCCGTGCCCTGCAGCGTGTAGACCGCCTGCCCCAGCACCAGCGCGGAGGTGCCGATGATCTGCGGCACGATGTAGTCGCCGAGCGTGAGCGAGAAGGTGAAGATCGCGCCCGCCACCACGCCGGGCAATGCCAGCGGCAAGATGATGGTGCGGAACGTCCGGCCGGGACTGGCGCCGAGATCGCCCGCCGCCTCGATCAGGCTGCTGGGCACGCGCTCGAGCGCCGCGTGCATCGGCAGGATCATGAAGGGCAGCCAGAGATAGGTGAACACCAGGACCATGCCGGTGTAGCTGACCGAGAGCGAAGGCCCGCCGACAAGGGGGAGCGCCAGCCACGCCTCCAGCGCCGGCCCAAGGCCAAGGCGCCCGGCGATCCAGCCTATGGCGCCTTCCTTCGCCAGCAGCAGTTTCCAGCCGTAGATCTTGACCAGATAGCTCGACCACAGTGGCATCATCACCGCGAGGTAGAACGCCGCCTTGGCGCGCGGCCCGGCATAGCGCGCGGCGTAATAGGCCATGGGAAAGCCGATGATGGCGCAGAGCACCGTGACGGCGGCAGCGATGCTGACCGTGCGCATCAATATGTCGAAATTGGCCGGCCTGAAGAGCTCCGCCAGCGTCGCGAGCGTCGGCTCGCGCACAATGGTGCCGGAAAACTCGTCGATGGAGAAGATCGACTGGGCGAGGAAGACAAACAGGCTGCCGAGATAGACCATGCCGAGCCAGAGCAGCGGCGGCACGAGGAGGATGAGGACCAGCAGGTTATGCCGGCGGACCAGCAGGTCCGAGAGGCGGCGGAGCGTGCGCTCGTGAGGCGCGGGGGTGTCGAGGATGGCAGGGATCATTCCTCGCTCTCCATCGGCTGAAGGGCGTCAGACCGCACTGCGAATCTCACCGGCCCGCCGCGCTTGATCTCCCCGGCCTGTCCCGCCGGCACGGCTGCGACCAGCACGAGGCCGGCGGGCGTGCGGGCGGTGATGCGGCGCACTGGGCCCTGGTATGAGACGTCGACGATGACGGCGTCGAGCACGACCGCTCCTGTCGGAGCCGAGGCACCCGCCGACATCAGGGCGATCTTCTCCGGCCGCAGGCTCGACGGACGGGCCGGGGCACCAAGCGCTTGCGCCTCTGCGGCGCTCAGCACGTTGGCCGAGCCTACGAAGTTCGCGACGAAACGAGTGCGCGGGCGCTCATAGACCTCTTCCGGCGGGCCGACCTGCACGATGCGGCCTTCGTTGAACACCGCGACGCGGTCGGCCATCGATAGGGCTTCGCCCTGATCGTGGGTGACGAAGACGAAGCTGAGGCCGAGCGTGCGTTGCAGGCCCTTCAGCTCGAGCTGCATCTCTTCGCGCAGCTTGAGGTCCAGCGCACCGAGCGGCTCATCGAGCAACAGCACCTTGGGACGCACGATGAGGGCGCGGGCGAGTGCAACACGCTGGCGCTGACCGCCGGAGAGCTGTGCCGGGCGGCGGCTCTCCATGCCGGTGAGCTTCACCATTGCCAGGGCCTCGCGGGCCTGCTTGTCACGCTCGGCACGGCCGACGCCGCGGACGCGCAAGCCGTAGGCGACATTGTCGCCGACCGAAAGATGCGGGAACAGCGCGTAGTCCTGGAACACGGTATTCACCGCGCGCCGGTAAGGCGGCAGGCCTTCGACCTTCTCGCCGAAGATTTCGATATGGCCGGCGTCCGGCTGCTCGAAGCCGGCGATGAGGCGCAGGCACGTCGTCTTGCCGGAGCCGGAGGGGCCGAGCATGGCGAAGAACTCGCCCGGCAGGATGGAGAGGTCGACGCCGTCCACCGCCTTCACCGCCCCGAAGTGCCGCGCCACGCCCGCGAAGCGGACGGCAGGGATTTCCAGAGCGGTGTCGATGTTGGCGTGCATGGACGGTTTAAATGCGCCTCCTGCTCGGGCTTGACTCCACTAGATTCCAGCATCGCCGCGCTTGGGCAGCGCAGTCTGTAGCTCGCGCTTGCGCGAGCCTACCTTCCGCCCAGCACCGCTATGTAGTCCGACACCCAGCGATAATAGGGCACACACCCCGCGCTTTGCGTCGAACATTTGGCGACCGGGGTGCGCCAGAAGTGGATCTTCTCGAAATTCCCGGCGCCGTTGGTCTTGCAGCCGTCGTCCGTCAGGAGCGCGTTTCCTTTGCACGCCGCAAGAACCGACGGCACTGAGCCGAACCACGCCGCCAAGTCGCCCTGCACCTTCGGGTCGATCGAATGCTCCATCCACATGTACGCGCAGTTCGGATGCTTTGCGTCGACATGCATCATGGTGGTGTCGGCCCAGCCGGTGGCGCCCTCCTTGGGAACGGTCGAGGCAACCGGCTTCTTCTGACTGTTCAGGAGATTGACCTGGAACGGCCACGAGGAAGAGGCGACCACCCCCTCGTTGGTGAAGTCGTCGATCTGCACCATGGGATCGTGCCAATAGCGCTGCACAATCTTGCGCTGGCCACGCAGCAGTTCGAGCGCCGCCTTGTACTGGGCCTCGGTCAGCTCGTAGGGGTCCTTGATGCCGAGCTCTGGCTTGTGCGTCATCAGATACAGCGCGGCGTCGGCGATGTAGATCGGGCCGTCGAAGGCCTGCACGCGGCCCTTGTTCGACTTGCCGTCCGGCAGCGTCGTTTCCTGGAACACGACGGCCCAGCTGTTCGGCGCTTCCTTGAACACGTCGCTGCGGTACATCAGCACGTTGGAGCCCCACTGATAGGGCACGCCGTAATGCTCGCCGTTCACCGTGTGCCAGGGCGCTTTCTGAAGGCGCGGATCGATGCTGTTCCAGCTCTTGATCAGCTTGGTGTTGATGGGCGCGACCTTTTTGCCGGCGATGAGGCGCAGCGAGGCGTCGCCAGAGGCGGTGACGAGATCGAAGCCGCCCTCGTTCATCAACGCGACCATCTCGTCCGAAGTGCCGGCGGTCTTCACATTGACTTTGCAGCCGGTCTTCTTCTCGAAATCCGTGACCCAGTCAAAGTCCTTTTTTGTGTCGCCGCGCTCGATGTAGCCCGGCCAGGCGACGATATCGACCGAGCCTTCGCCTTTATCGATGGAGGTCTTCTCGGCGGCGAACGCCGGCTGGAAGCTGAGCGAACCACAGGTGACGAGCGCCAGCAGATGTTGGACGCGCATGACAGTTCCCTCCGTTCTACAGGGCAGGTAGCAGCCCTTTGACGCGAAGTCTGACGCTACGGCGGCAGTCGCGCCACACCAAAGATGAGAAGCGAGGAATCGGAAAAACCGATGGGCAGATGGCAGATCGTTATCCCAGGGGCGGAGAGGGGGCGTTCACCGCGTCCGCCCGCCATGTCGTGTCGCTGATATCGAGAGGAAGCCGGCGGCTGCAGGCGAGAGCGGTGAGCCGCGCCGCCAGGCCGTCACGACCTCGATGGCCGGCAGTTCTTCCACCAGCGCGCGGGCCTCGATCTTGTCGCCTTCCAGCGACCACGGGCGATAGGTGAGGTCCGGCAGCACGGCGACGCCACATCCGGTCGCGACGAGGCCGCGCACCGCCTCGACGGAGCGGGTGCGGAAGGCGACCGGCGGGCGGATGCCAAGCCGGCGCCAAATGATTTCCGAGGCTTCGGCGATCTCGTCGACGGTCAGCAGCACGTGGGGTTCGCCGGCGAGATCACGCAGGCTGACGCGCTCGTCCGCGCTCGCCGGATGGCCAAGCGGCAGCCAGATGCGATAGGGCGAGACCTCGACCGGCTCGGTATGCAGCGCCGAAGGGCGGCGGCCGGGCGGCAGCACAATGACGGCGACATCTAGTTCGCCTCCGACCAGCAGATGCTCCAGATAGTCCGCCGCGTCCTCGACCGCCTCGACCGCGACATTCGGGAAGGCGCGACGGAAGCGGGCAAGCAGGTCGGAATAGACATAGCTGGCGACCAGTGGCGTGACACCGACCGAGAGCCGCCCTGACAGCGCCATCGCCTCGCCATCGCCCAGCGCACGGCGGGCATCGGCGACATCGGCGAGGATTTTCCGCGCGTGGCGCAGGAAATACTGGCCCTTCAGCGTGAGATCGGCGCCGCGGGCGTGGCGGTCGAGCAGCCGGAAGCCGAGATCGAGCTCCAACTCGCGCAGCGCTTCCGTGACGGTCGATTGAGAGATGCAAAGGATATGCGACGCAGAGGACACCGAGCCGTTTTCCGCGACCGCAACGAAATACTGGAGCTGGCGCAGCGAAAAGGCCATCGACGAAACCGGGAGGTGTCGGATGGACCGATGATACAGCATGAAGACGCTAGGCGGAACGCCGATGTGGAAGCAGTCGATCGGATAGCTTTGAACTTCTTCCTGGTTGGCCCGTCGCCTTCGATATCGGGCCGTCCGATCCCAGAACGCCCTTTCGCTGTTGTGCCGGGTCCGCCGACCGCTAGGTTCGAAAGATTATGTGCGGACCGCGGTCCTGTTGATGCGGAGCTATTCAAGGATCAAGCGGGGACAGGTTTGCGGTGCCGTGCGACCCTTGGGGTCTTGGAGAGCGTCGCTTCCCCTTAGACCTAATTGCGCAAACCGAGGCTTTGCAGGAGCGACGGTGGCTGGGCATTTTGCACATAGGGGTCCTGCGCTCGGGGGTCGGCTACGGGCGGGGCCTGTGCCCGTGCGTCTTGCTCTTCCCGGACCCTTGCTCGATGATTTCGCTGGGACCGGATCTCTGCTCGTGCATTTCGCACGGACTGGACCCGTCGGTGCTTTTTCACGGGCCGGACCTGCGCTGGGGCATCTTGCGCCACCTTTACAGGGGCGGCTTGCACGGGTTGTGCGGGCTCGACTTGTGCCCGTGTCTCTTGCTCTGCTGCCCAGGCCTGGAATTGCTTGAACAAGGCTTCAGTGATTGGCTGGTTGACCTCGGCTTGACTCTGCTCGGCTTGCCTCTGATCGGCAGGTTCAACAGCCGCAGCAATTTCGTCGCGCGTCGGCGCATCCGCTGTGGTCGGCGGCAAATCCTGAGGGCTGGCGATCGATTGATGAGTGCTGGCGACTGATTGAATCGTTGACGTCGACGGATCGGCGTCAGGCTGAAGCACCGGTTTGTCGACCCACCAATCCGTCACGTTCGCAACGAGCGCAACCGGATTTCCGATCGATAGAATAGCGATGCCGATCGCTATCACCGTTACAGCCACAATGCTCGTCTTGAGAATTCGCGACGAGATGGTCGCTATGTTCCAAGCCTTCCCGATATCCGGTTGCTCGGTTTCTTCCGCATGCCCGGAGAGAAAGAGAGGAGAACGATCCGGCTGAAAACCATCGTTTGTCGCCATTTGGTTGATGCGCCTCTTATTGATCGCATCCATCAATACCCCACCAGCGAGGTCTAAAAGCGACAATCGCCGCCACGATTTAGGAGAAGTCTTGGTTTCACTGGGATATGGGAACCGCAAGATCACGCGGAACTCCGGATTGCTTTGTGCACGAGCGGAAATGAACGCCACAAAAACAAAAGGCGGTTCCATCAAAAGGCGCTTCCATCGGAAGCGCCTTTTGCGTCTTGGAGCAGCAACCTCGACGGCAAGCCGCCGGCACTCACTGCGAATAATACATCTCGAATTCGACCGGGTGCGGGGTCATCTCGAAGCGCTCGACTTCGGTCATCTTCAGCTCGACGAAGCTGTCGATGAAGTCGTCGTCGAACACACGCCGCCGTTCTTGAGGAAGGCGCGGCCCTTGTCGAGATTTCCACTAGTTCACCAGCGATGATGTTGTCACTGGGCCATACGACGTGCGGGCGCAGTGGCCGGCCGCAGCTCCAGTGTGGATACGCCTGCGGCAATATTCACACCCGTCTGTCCCTGCACGGATGCCGGCTGCATGATGATCCTGCGGTCCGGGCCTCCAACGAGGACGTTGGCGCTTGCTCCGGCGCCGACTGTGCCGCCGGCGGTCGCACCCGTATGAGTTCCCGCCAATGCCCCCCGGCCCAACGTGGCCGGCGCAAAAACCGCCCAGGCCATCCGGCCGCCCGTCGTGGCACCGATGTCGAGGCCAAGTGTGCTGACGGTGCCCTCATAAGCATCGCGCACCCTGCCTCTCGCGGACGCATAGATGCAGCTCAGTTGCCGCTGCCCCCCGACAACGAGGCCGACGCCGGGCGATATGTTGCAGGTAAGCGTGCCGACCCTTGTCCGATCCTGAGCCGTGGCCGGGGCCACGGCGAGGGCGAGCGCCAAGGCGGCGCATGCGGTTGCGAGGCTATTCAACGTAGTTCTGTTCAGCATTGCTTTGTTCATGGGGGTCCCTCCATCGACCATTCTGATGGAACCCCTTAACGCGCAGCGACATTGCGATGTTCCGGTTCCAAGTCTACTTGCGCGGAATTAGCGGCGGCTTTCGGCAGTGTTCCAACCAGGCGACCGAAACGCCCTGACTTTGCTCGCAAAAACAAAAGGCGCCCCGCAAGGAGCGCCTTTCGCATGTTGAGCGGAGATACCGACGGCGCGAACGCCGCGCGGGATCACTGCGAATAATACATCTCGAACTCGACCGGGTGCGGGGTCATCTCAAAACGCTCGACTTCGGTCATCTTCAGCTCGATGAAGCTGTCGATGAAGTCGTCGTCGAACACGCCGCCGTTCTTGAGGAACGCGCGGTCCTTATCGAGGTTTTCCAGCGCCTCGCGCAAGCTGCCGCACACCGTCGGGATCTGCTTCAGCTCTTCCTTCGGCAGATCGTAGAGGTCCTTGTCCATCGCAGGACCCGGATCGATCTTGTTCTTGACGCCGTCGAGGCCGGCCATCAGCATCGCGGCGAAGCCGAGATAGGGATTGGCCATCGGGTCGGGGAAGCGGACTTCGACGCGCTTGGCCTTCGGGTTTGCCGTGTAGGGAATGCGGCAGGAGGCCGAGCGGTTGCGCGCGGAGTAGGCGAGCAGCACGGGGGCTTCATAGCCCGGGACCAGGCGCTTGTAGGAATTGGTCGACGGGTTGGTGAAGGCGTTGATCGCTTTCGCGTGCTTGATGATGCCGCCGATGTAGTGGAGGCAGATTTCCGAGAGGTCGGCGTACTTGTTGCCGGCGAACACCGGCTTGCCGTCCTTCCAGATCGACTGGTGGCAGTGCATGCCCGAGCCGTTGTCGCCGTAGACCGGCTTCGGCATGAAGGTGGCTGTCTTGCCGTAGATGTGGGCGACTTGGTGGATGCAGTATTTGTAGATCTGCATCTGGTCGGCCATCAGCGTCATGGTGTCGAACTTCATGCCGAGCTCGTGCTGGGCGGAAGCGACCTCGTGGTGATGCTTTTCGACCTTGACGCCCATCTTGGCCATGGCGCCGAGCATTTCCGAGCGCATGTCCTGCACCGAGTCCTGCGGCGGCACGGGGAAGTAGCCGGCCTTGGTGCGGATGCGGTGGCCGAGATTGCCGCCCTCATACTCGGTGTCCGAATTGATCGGCAGTTCCGAGGAGTCGAGCTTGAAACCGGTGTTGTAGGGGGTGGTCTGGTAGCGCACGTCGTCGAACACGAAGAATTCGGCTTCCGGTCCGAAGAATATGGTGTCGCCGACGCCGGACGATTTCACCATCGCCTCGGCCTTCTTGGCGATGCCGCGGGGGTCACGGTTGTAGGGTTCGCCCGTGGTCGGCTCCAGCACGTCGCAGACGATGACCATGGTGGTCTCGGCGAAGAACGGGTCGATCGTCGCGGTGACCGGGTCGGGCATCAGGCACATGTCGGATTCATTGATCGCCTTCCAGCCGGCGATCGAGGAGCCGTCGAACATCTGGCCTTCGGCAAAGGTGTCCTCTTCGATCATGCTGACGTCGAAGGTCACGTGCTGCCACTTGCCGCGCGGATCGGTGAAGCGCAGATCGACGTATTTTACGTCGTTGTCCTTGATCGATTTCAGGACGTCTTTGGCGGTCTTCATGAATACCCCTTTTGGCTACGGACGGTTTCCAGGATTCTTGCGACAGCGACATTCCGCAACGATCTTGTGAGAAATCGCGAACGAAATCAGACCGCCGAAGCAGCCCTTTTCTTGGTTTTTAGTCGCAAAATTCGGATAGCAGAGGGCTTAGATAGCGTCCAGCCCGGATTCTCCGGTTCTGATCCGGATCGCTTCCTCGATATTGGAGACGAAGATCTTGCCGTCGCCAATGCGCCCGGTCTGGGCGGCGCGGCGGATTGCGTCGATCGCTTTTTCGACCAGGTCATCGCCGATCACGATCTCGATCTTCACCTTGGGCAGGAAGTCGACGATGTATTCCGCACCGCGATAGAGTTCGGCGTGTCCCTTCTGCCGGCCAAAACCTTTGGCTTCGGTGACCGTGATACCCTGCAGTCCGACCTCCTGAAGCGCCTCTTTCACCTCGTCGAGCTTGAAAGGCTTGATGATGGCTTCAATCTTCTTCACTGAGCGCCTCCCGGGCAATTCCAAATTGCAGATAGTTTCGATGTCGCGCGAGGCGCCGTCTGGTTTGATCCTTGCATCCGGCAAAGCCGGCTTGCTCATAATTGACGCGAACTGCGACGATCATAAGCTCGGTTTTCTAACCGGCTTCCTCAAAAGCAGGGTCTATGCCAAGTTGTTAATGCGGCTGATTTCGGAACGTTATCAGACTTTTAACAGGCGAGTGGAAGAGGTTGTGCCGGACGCTGTATGATAGAGAAGATTACAAAATAGGCAAACAGATCAATTCGTGTGCAGTCGAGGCCAGCCGAGGCGCAGGGAGCGACGGCGATATGCCTCCAGAAAAGGCGGACGGATCGAGGATTCGGCATGGACGTTTTGACCACGACTGAGATGGAGCGTGCCGACCGGTTGACGATCACCGCGGGCACGCCCGGCTTCGCGCTGATGATGAGCGCGGGCCAGGCCGTGGCCGAAGCCGCAATGGATCTCGTCGAGGAGGGACCGATCATGGTGGTCGCCGGCCGCGGCAACAATGGCGGCGACGGTTTTGTGGCGGCGGCCGAGCTGGCTGCGCGCGGCCGGGACGTCTCGGTCATCCTGCTGTGCGAGCGCGACAGCCTGCAGGGTGATGCGGCCCTCGCTGCACGCGGCTGGAAGTACCCGGTGCTGCCGTTCAACCCGCAGGCGATCGGCAAGCCGGCGCTGATCATCGATGCGCTGTTCGGCGCCGGGCTCAATCGTCCGGTCAAAGGCGATCCGCTCGAGATGATCGAGGCGGTCAACGCCAACGGCGCGCCGGTGCTCGCCGTCGACCTGCCGAGCGGGATCAACGGTACGTCGGGTGCGGTGATGGGCGCTGCGATCAACGCGATCGAAACCGTGACGTTCTTCCGCCGCAAGCCGGCGCATCTGTTGATGCCGGGGCGCAAGCACTGCGGCCGTGTCCGCGTCGCCGATATCGGCATCGATCCCCGCGTACTCGAAGAGATCCGGCCGCAGACATCAGAGAACGTTCCGCAGAGCTGGCAAAAATCCTTCCCCGTGCCTGACATCGACGGCCACAAATACGCCCGCGGCCACGCCGTCGTGTTGTCGGGCGAACTGGCGTCGACCGGGGCGGCGCGTCTCGCGGCGCGCGGTGCGCTGCGGGCAGGGGCTGGTCTCGTCACGGTGGCCTCGCCGCGCGACGCGCTGGCGGTCAACGCCGCGGCGCTGACGGCGGTCATGGTGCGCGCCGTCGATACGGTGGTCGAATTCGCGGAGATGATTGACGACAGGCGGCTCAATTCCATCGTGATCGGGCCGGGCGCCGGCGTCGGCGACCGCACGCGCGATCTCGTTCACACCGCACTGTCGACAAAGCGCAGCCTCGTGCTCGACGCCGACGCGCTGACGAGTTTTGCCGAAGCGCCCGAGCGGTTGTTTGAACAGATCAAGGCGAGCGAGGACGCCCACGTCGTGCTGACCCCGCATGAGGGCGAGTTTCCGCGCCTGTTCAGCGACATCAGCAACAAGCATCCCGGCCGCTCCAAACTGGAGCGGGTGCGCGACGCCGCCGAACGTTGCGGCGCAGTGGTACTGCTGAAGGGACCGGATACGGTCGTGGCCTCCCCGGATGGACGCGCCAGCATCGCCGCGAATGCACCGCCCTGGCTTGCGACGGCGGGAGCGGGCGACGTGCTGGCGGGAATGATCGCAGCGTTTCAGGCGCAGGGCGTGCCGGCGTTCGAGGCTGCGTGCATCGGCGTCTGGATGCACGGCGAAGCCGCGCGCGAGGCGGGGCCGGGCCTGATCGCGGAAGACTTGCCGGAAGTGCTGCCCGCGGTGTTTCGCCGGCTCTATGACGAGTTCGGGATTGAGTATTAGGCCGCTTGAACTTGATGACACGAACGCCTCGGCGCGCGTTCACCGAGCCTACGCCTTGCTGTGGCAGACCGGTCTGTAGACGTCCGAGGTACCCAGTGATTGCACCGCGCGTGGATGTTCAATCAAAAGCGCTCGTGGCAACGTGCGTTCCCGGCCGATGCGGGCGGGACGATCACGCGGCCCGACCAACGGTAGCAACCTGAAGGAACTATGGCCATGCGCACAATCCTCGTCGCTGCTGTGATCCTCTTAACCACTTCGGCCGCTTGGGCCCAGGGACAGCCCACGTCGTGCTCCGGGGGCGCGCAGATGTGCAAGGAATCGATCAGTCGGGCGCGTGATGCAACGCGGTTGAAGACAACCCCCGCCGGCTGCGATGCCGCGGCCGCCCAGTGCATGAAGACCGGCGTGTTTGTGGGTCCCGGTTCGGGTATTCGCTGGCCAGTGGCCAAGAATTAATTTCCGTAGGATGGGTGGAGCGAAGCGATACCCATCGTCTTCGTCACCAGTGCTGGAGTTGATGGGTATCGCTGCGCTCCACCCATCCTACGCCATCAGATGTTTGGACACCGCCGTCTCATTCCATTCCAGCCCAAGGCCGGGGCCTCTTGCCGTCACCGTGCCATCGACGATCTCGACGGGGTGGGCGAGGATGATGCTGGCGAAGTCGAGGAATTCGAGCCAGTGCGCCGTCGGCGTTACCGCCAACATATGGGCGCTGGCCTCCGCAAACAGATGGCTCGACATCGGAATGTTGGCGGCTTCCGCTTGGGCTGCGACCTGCAGCCAGCCCGTGACACCGCCGCACTTCATCAGATCGGGCATGATGAAATCGCTGGCGCCGGCTTCGATCGCCTCCGCAAAGCCGCGCGGAAACCACCAGTTTTCGCCGGCCTGAATCGGCGTCGGTGATGTCTCGCGCACTTTTGCGTGTCCCGACAGATTTTCCTGCGGCACGGGTTCTTCGATCCAGTGCAAATCGTAGGGGGCGAGGCGGGCGATACGGCGCGACGCTTCAGCGGGATCGAGCGACTGGTTGAAGTCGATCATCAGTGCGACATCAGGGCCGATGAGGGCGCGCACGCCCTTGACCATCCGTTCGTCGTTGGCGGCATCGCCGTCGCCGACCTTGATCTTGATGCCGCGAAATCCCTGTTCGAGCGAGCGGCGCAGCGCCTTTTCGTCGGCGACGGGATCGACCACGCCGTAGCTGTCGTAGGCCTTGATTGGCCGCGCCGAGCCGCCGAGCATCTCCGCCACTGGCTGGCCTGCGATCTGTCCGAGCGCGTCCCAATAGGCCATGTCGAGGCCTGATACCGCCATGCCGACGAGGCCCTGCCAGCCGAGCAGGCGGAATTTGGCGTCCATCGCCGCCATCAGGTCGTAGGGCGCGATCGGCCGGCCGGTGAGTTCGCGCCCGATCTCCTCGATCAGGTGAACCAGCGGCTTCACCGTCATCCGGGCGTAGGCGAAGATGTAGGAATGGCCGCTAACGCCCTGATCGGTCTCGACATCGATCAGGACCAGCGGCGCGACCTCGAACACGCCAAAGGCGTTCCTCAGGGGACGCGCGAGCGGCACGACGAGACCTCGCGCCTTGACGCTGCGGATGGCGGGAACCGGTTTGCTCATGGTGTGCTCCTCACTCGACAGCGTACCACCGCACCAGCCGCGGCGCCGCCCAATCGGTGGTGACGGATTCGATCAGGTAGCGGCCGGCATGTTCGGCCCGGAAGGCGATGCGCTGGGTCTGGCCGGGCTCGATCGCCAGCGTATCCAGCCAGAACGGCTTCCAGCCATCGTCGAGTCGGTCCAGCAGCCGGAAATGGTGGCCGTGCAGGTGGAAGACGGTGGCGATCGCGGCGCGGTTGGTCAGGGCCAGCACCACGGTGCGGTCGCCCTTGACGCGGAAGGCGGGCGGGGCGGTGGCGACAAATTTGGCTGGAGTCACCCAATCGCCCTGGGGACCGCCGAGCGCGAGATCGACCCGGGCGGCGCCCTTGAGCTCGATCCGCTCGGGGAGGCCGTTGGAGGGCAACGGCGGGGCTAGCGCGAGCGGGGTCGGGCGAATCGGCGGCTCGCTGGAGACGCGGACTTTTCCGATCGGGCGGGCTTCCTTGCCATCGTGCAGAAGGATCGGCGTCTCGGTGCCCGTCGGCGTGGTCACATCGATAAAGGCGTCGACCCGGCCGCCGGGCGCCAGCACCAGGGCGCCGTTGCGGGCGTGGAACGGCTCGGAGGATTGGCTGTCGATGGCCATCACGCGGACATCGAGCCCCTCCAGTTTCACAGCAATAACAGAGCGTTGACAGCCGCTGATGATGCGGAGCCTGATCCGTTCGTTGGTCCGCCCTGAGAGATCGAGCGAAGTCTGGCCGTTAATCGTATGGACTGGTACGGCGTCCCCGGGGTCCGCAGCCGGTGCCATCGCGGTTCCATCCGGCTTGACCCGCCAGTCCTCGATCAGGAGAACCTCGTCGCGGTCGACGGCGACTGCTTCGCTTTCCTGGACGATCAGCGCCCGTGCCTGCGACGCTCGCGGTTGTCCGTCTCCGAGCAGGTTGAGTTCGCACAGGAAGGTCCCGGCGTGGCGCAGCGGCAGTTGCAAGGCTTCCTTGCCGCCGCCGGCGAGCGGAGGGCGTGCCGTCAGCGGTTCGGCCGCCGGGACGCCATCGATTCCGCGCCAACTGAGGACGGCCGGCACCGGGAGTTCGTTGCCGAAGGTGATATCGAGGGTCTCACCACGCTTGAAGCGAAGTTCGGGCCCTTGCAGCGACCAGATCGGCGTGGCCGGGGCGTTCGGGCGGAGGACGACGCTGTCGGCTTTGGCTTGCAGCGCCAGCGCGGATCGGGCCTGGGTTCGCCCCGCGACGGGCCATATCGGGGTGAGGGCGGCCGCGCCCAACCCGGCCATCAGTTCGCGTCGATCCAGCGGAAATTTGGGGCTTGCCATCGGACCAATGCGGACCATTTTTTGTTGTATCTGTCCTAGCTGTGACGCCTTGCCCCGGTGGTGTCAAAAAGGGCCATTTTTTTGCTGCGGAGGTGTAGGCTCATGTTATAAGCCCGCCGCCCGCGGCATCGCGGCCGGGTATGGATGCTTTTCACGCGGGCGTGGCGGAACTGGTAGACGCGCTGGATTTAGGTTCCAGTGACGAAAGTTGTGGGGGTTCGAGTCCCTCCGCCCGCACCAAGCGCTCTATCCAAGCGTTTGCATGACGAATACTGGAGGGCCTGCTTCCCCGTTGGGGGAGGCCAAGGTCCGCCGAACCACCGGCGCAGGCTGCAAGGCTACGCCTCGAACATTTGACACTGCCGGGCCGCTCTGGCCCGGCGCAAGCGGAAGAAGATTGACACCATGCAGGTCACCGAAACCCTCGCCGAGGGATTGAAGCACGAGTTCAAGGTCAGCGTTCCCGCATCGGATCTCGATGCCAAGGCGGACGCCAAGCTGGTCGACCTCAAGGACAAGGTGAAGCTCAATGGCTTCCGTCCCGGCAAGGTGCCGGTGAGCCATTTGAAGAAGGTGTACGGCCGCTCTGTCATGGCCGAGACCATCGACCAGACCATCCGCGACACCAACACGCAGATCTTCACCGACCGCGGTTTCCGTCTCGCGACCGAGCCGAAGATCACCATGCCGACCGAGCAGGCCGAGGTCGAGGAGCTGCTCGCCGGCAAGACCGATCTGACCTACACGGTCGCGATCGAGGTGGTGCCGACAATCCAGCTCGCCGATTTCAAGACGTTCTCGGTGGAGAAGCCCGTGGTCGAAGTGACCGATGCCGAGGTCGATGAAGCGATCAAGCGCATCGCCGACCAGAACAGGCCCTACGCGGCGAAGGCCGACGGCGCCAAGGCCGAAACCGGCGATCGCGTTACGATCAGCTTCAAGGGCAGCATCAACGGCGAATTGT
This sequence comes from Bradyrhizobium sp. SRL28, assembly GCF_018596315.1. GTDB lineage: Bacteria > Pseudomonadota > Alphaproteobacteria > Rhizobiales > Xanthobacteraceae > Bradyrhizobium. The sequence goes on from NZ_JAHEAG010000020.1 coordinate 58,618, forward strand.
TCGACGGCGGCACCGGCGAGGGCATCGCGGTCGTGATCGGCGCCGGACAGTTCATTCCGGGGTTTGAGGAACAGCTCGTCGGTATCGGGACGGGCGAAACCCGTACGCTGAAAGTGTCATTCCCGAAGAACTACGCCAGCGAGAAGCTCGCCGGCCAGCCGGCCGAGTTCGAGACCACCGCGACCCTGATCGAAGCCCCGGGCGAGACCAAGATCGACGACGAGTTCGCCAAAACGCTCGGCCTGGAATCGCTCGACAAGCTGAAGGAGGCCGCGCGCGAACGTCTGGTCGCCGAATTCGCCGGTGCGACACGCCAGCGCGTCAAGCGCGCGCTGCTCGACCGTCTCGACGACAGCCACAAATTCGAGGCGCCGCCGTCGCTGATCGCGGAAGAGTTCAACCTGATGTGGAACTCGATCAAGGCCGAGATGGAGTCCTCCGGCAAGACCTTTGCCGACGAGGACACCACCGAAGAGGCGGCCCAGGAAGAGTACAAGAAGATCGCCGACCGCCGGGTCCGGCTTGGGCTGGTGCTGTCGGAGATCGGCGAGAAGAACAAGATCACCGTGACCGATGACGAGGTCAGCCGCGCGGTGATCGAGCGGGCGCGTTCGATGCCCGGCCGCGAGAAGGAAGTCTGGGACTACTATCGCAACAATGCCAATGCGCTGGCCCAGCTTCGTGCGCCGATTTATGAAGACAAGGTGGTCGATTTCATCCTCGAACTCGCCAACGTGACCGAGAAGAAGGTCTCGCGCGAGGACCTGTTCAAGGACGACGACGAAAAGAGCGCAGCCTGACCGATTTGGTCAGGCCAGCGTTAATGATGAACGGCAAAAGCGGCGTGGCGACGGCATCCGTCGCTATGAGATCGCCTGCGAATCAGCTTGAACTCGTCGGGTTCGGCTCGCAATGGCCCGGCCTTGTCGCCGGGAAATTGGCTCATATCTGTGAGCGGCTCGCTTACCCGCGAGTTCTGAGTTGAAGTCCTGCATCACGGGACGTTCGTCCGCGCGCGGCAATCCTGGCGATTGGCCTGCCTTGCCGATGGATGTTCGCCCCCGCTGTTTTCTACCTAACCCGACCAACCCTCTACTAACCCTTGGGGTGACTAATGCGCGATCCCGTTGAAACCTACATGAACCTCGTGCCCATGGTGGTCGAGCAGACCAACCGCGGCGAACGCGCCTACGACATTTTCTCGCGGCTTCTGAAAGAGCGCATCATCTTCGTGACCGGTCCGGTCGAAGACGGCATGTCGACGCTGACCGTCGCGCAGCTCCTGTTCCTCGAGGCGGAAAATCCCAAGAAGGAAATTTCGATGTACATCAACTCGCCGGGCGGCGTGGTGACATCGGGGCTTGCGATCTACGACACGATGCAATTCATCCGTCCGCCGGTATCGACGCTGTGCACCGGGCAGGCGGCCTCGATGGGCTCGCTGTTGCTCGCGGCCGGCGCAAAGGACATGCGCTTCTCGCTGCCCAATTCGCGCATCATGGTGCATCAGCCTTCGGGCGGCTTCCAGGGCCAGGCCACCGACATCATGCTGCATGCGCAGGAGATCCTGAATCTCAAGAAGCGCCTCAACGAAATCTACGTGAAGCACACCGGCCAGACCTACAAGGCGATCGAGGACGCGCTCGAGCGCGACAAATTCCTGACCGCCGATATGGCCCGCGACTTCGGCATCGTCGACAAGGTGATCGACAAGCGCCCCGAAGAGGCGATGCCGACGAAAATCGCGTAAGGTGAAAACCCCGTAAGGTGACGGATAGCGACACCCCGCGTTGACCTTAACGGTTGGTTGAACCGGCAAATATGGCCGAAAGCCGCGTGCCTATACCCTGGTATAGGTCGAAAGTTCCGCTTTCGTCCCGGTTTTGCTGCGTGGCAGTTGCGCAACGCTCGGTCGATTTCGTCAACTTCTCCCCGTGCGAATGCCACAAATCACGGTATTGTCACGGGTAGCCATTCCGGCCCCGATTAGCGAAATCTTGATAGTCGGGTGTCAGCATGGTTGGCTGTGTGGGCTGGTTAAGATCGCGGGGGATTCGAGAAACCGTGATTCGCACGGTGCGTAATTGAGTTAAGGTCTTTTCTGGTACGGAATTTGCTCTATCTACCTTGAGGTCCGGTGTGAGTGCCGGAATGGGTCGATCGGGTAACGGATCGAACGGCGGACGGAGACAAGAATGAGCAAGGTTGGCACGAGCGACTCCAAGAACACGCTGTATTGCTCGTTCTGTGGAAAGAGCCAGCACGAAGTCCGCAAACTTATCGCGGGTCCAACCGTATTCATCTGCGACGAGTGCGTTGAACTCTGCATGGACATCATCCGCGAGGAGAACAAGTCCTCGCTCGTGAAGTCGCGCGACGGCATTCCGACGCCGAAGGAGATCTGCAAGGTGCTGGACGATTACGTGATCGGCCAGAGCCATGCCAAGAAGGTGCTCTCGGTCGCCGTTCACAACCACTACAAGCGGCTCAATCACCAGACCAAGCACAACGACGTCGAACTCGCGAAGTCGAACATCCTGCTGATCGGTCCGACCGGCTCGGGCAAGACGCTGCTGGCGCAGACGCTGGCGCGCATTCTCGACGTGCCGTTCACGATGGCGGATGCGACGACGCTGACCGAAGCCGGCTACGTCGGCGAGGACGTCGAGAACATCATCCTGAAGCTGTTGCAGTCGGCCGACTATAATGTCGAGCGCGCACAGCGCGGCATCGTCTATATCGACGAAATCGACAAGATCAGCCGCAAGTCCGACAACCCGTCGATCACCCGCGACGTGTCGGGCGAGGGCGTGCAGCAGGCGCTGTTGAAGATCATGGAAGGCACGGTTGCCTCCGTGCCTCCGCAGGGCGGCCGCAAGCATCCGCAGCAGGAGTTCCTGCAGGTCGACACGACAAACATCCTGTTCATCTGCGGCGGCGCCTTCTCAGGCCTTGAGAAGATCATCTCCGCGCGCGGACGTTCGACCTCGATCGGTTTCGCCGCCCAGGTTCTGGCGCCCGAAGACCGCCGCACCGGTGAAATCTTCCGCCATGTCGAGCCGGAAGACCTCCTGAAGTACGGCCTGATCCCGGAATTCGTCGGCCGCCTTCCTGTGGTCGCGACGCTGGAGGATCTCGACGAAGCCTCGCTGAAGAAGATCCTGACCGATCCGAAGAACGCGCTGGTGAAGCAATACCAGCGGCTGTTCGAAATGGAAAACATCGAACTCACCTTCGCCGACGAGGCGCTTGGCGCGGTCGCCCGCAAGGCGATCGAGCGCAAGACCGGCGCGCGCGGATTGCGTTCGATCCTCGAAAGCATCTTGCTCGAGACCATGTTCGATCTGCCGGGTCTGGAAGGCGTCGAAGAGGTCGTGATCTCGCGCGAAGTGGTCGAGGGAACCGCCCGTCCGCTCTACATCTATGCGGACCGTTCGGACCGGGCCGTCGAGAGCAGCGCCAGCGCCTGATCGCGCTCGATATACCTCGCCTGGACTACCCTGATAAGGACGGCTGCCGGACGTTCCGGCGGCCGCTGTTGCGTCAGCGTTTCGCGCGTGTTTAGCCCCAATTTGTGGGCATTTTTCCGTGACTTGACACCCCCATACCCGATAGCCACCTAATGCCAGTGGTGGCGGAAATCACATTCGAGATTCGTCGCAAAATCATCCGGTGAGAGGCGGCAGCGAAGGCGGCCGAGTGACCCGGATCTCCCGGCACCTTGTGGCGGTTGCGCAAGCGAAGCGGACTGCGTGCAAGGGGGCAAAACAAAAGGATAAGGCCATGACGACCCCAAAAACCCGGCCAACCATCATTCTCGGCGAAAGCCACTCGTATCCGGTGCTGCCGCTCCGCGACATTGTCGTTTTTCCGCACATGATCGTGCCGCTGTTCGTCGGCCGCGAGAAATCGATCCGCGCCCTCGAAGAGGTGATGAAGAACGACGCGCTGATCCTGCTTGCGACGCAGAAGAACGCGTCCGACGATGATCCAAGCCCGGATTCGATCTATGAGGTCGGTACGCTCGCCAGCGTGCTGCAGCTCCTGAAGCTTCCCGACGGCACCGTGAAGGTGCTGGTCGAAGGGCTCGAGCGCGCGCGCGTGCAGAAATATTCCGACCGCACCGAATATTACGAGGCGACCGCGATTGCGCTCGCCGACACCGACGCCAATTCGGTTGAAGCCGAAGCTCTGGCGCGTTCGGTCGTGTCCGACTTCGAAAGCTATGTGAAGCTGAACAAGAAGATCTCCGCCGAAGTCGTCGGCGTGGTTCAGGCGATCACTGATTTCGCCAAGCTGAGCGATCAGGTCGCGCAGCATCTGGCCGTCAAGATCGCCGATCGCCAGGGCATCCTGGAGACGTTGTCCGTCACGCAGCGCCTGGAGAAGGTGCTGGGCCTGATGGAGAGCGAGATCTCGGTGCTGCAGGTCGAGAAGCGCATCCGCTCGCGCGTCAAGCGCCAGATGGAGAAGACCCAGCGCGAATATTATCTGAACGAGCAGATGAAGGCGATCCAGAAGGAGCTCGGCGACGACGAAGGTCGCGACGAGCTGGCCGATCTGGAGGAGAAGATTGCCAAGACCAAGCTTTCCAAGGAAGCGCGGGAGAAGGCGCAGCACGAGTTGAAGAAGCTGCGCCAGATGTCGCCGATGTCCGCGGAAGCAACCGTCGTGCGCAACTATCTCGACTGGCTGCTGTCGATCCCGTGGAACAAGAAGTCCAAGGTCAAGAAGGACCTCGAGGCGGCGCAGGCCGTGCTCGACAACGATCACTACGGGCTCGAGAAGGTCAAGGACCGCATCGTCGAGTATCTCGCGGTGCAGTCGCGCGCCAACAAGCTGACCGGACCGATCCTGTGCCTGGTCGGGCCTCCCGGCGTCGGCAAGACCTCGCTCGGCAAGTCGATCGCGAAGGCGACGGGACGCGAATTCGTGCGCGTGTCGCTCGGCGGCGTGCGCGATGAAGCCGAGATCCGTGGTCATCGCCGCACCTATATCGGCTCGATGCCCGGCAAGATCATCCAGTCGATGCGCAAGGCGAAGAGCTCGAATCCGCTGTTCCTGCTCGACGAGATCGACAAGATGGGCGCCGATTTCCGCGGCGATCCGTCGTCGGCGCTGCTTGAGGTTCTGGACCCCGAGCAGAACGGCACGTTTGCCGACCACTATCTGGAGGTCGACTACGATCTGTCGAACGTCATGTTCATCACGACCGCGAATACGCTGAATATTCCAGGTCCGCTGATGGACCGCATGGAGATCATCCGGATCGCCGGCTACACCGAGAACGAGAAGGTCGAGATCGCGCGCAAGCACCTGATCCCCAACGCCATCGCCAAGCATGGTCTCGATTCCAAGGAATGGTCGATCGACGATGACGCCTTGTTGCTGATGATCCGCCGCTACACCCGCGAAGCGGGCGTGCGTAACCTGGAGCGTGAGCTCTCCACACTCGCCCGCAAGGCGGTGAAGGAGCTGATGATCTCCAAGAAGAAGTCGGTCAAGGTCACCGAGAAGACTCTCGAAGAGTTCCTCGGCGTGCCGAAGTATCGCTACGGCGAGATCGAAAGCGAGCCGCAGGTCGGTATCGTCACGGGCCTGGCCTGGACCGATGTCGGCGGCGAGTTGCTGACCATCGAAGGCGTCATGATGCCCGGCAAGGGCAAGATGACGGTCACGGGCAATCTGCGCGACGTGATGAAGGAGTCGATCTCGGCGGCGGCGTCTTATGTCCGCTCGCGGGCGATCAACTACGGCATCGAGCCGCCGCTGTTCGACAAGCGCGACATCCACGTCCACGTGCCGGAGGGGGCAACCCCGAAGGACGGACCGTCGGCGGGTGTGGCGATGGCGACCGCCATCATCTCGGTCATGACCGGGATTCCGGTTCGCCACGATGTCGCGATGACCGGCGAAATCACGCTGCGTGGTCGCGTGCTGCCGATCGGTGGTCTGAAGGAGAAGCTGTTGGCGGCCGCCCGCGGCGGCATCAAGACGGTGCTGATCCCCGAGGACAACGCCAAGGATCTCACGGAGATTTCCGATGCGATCAAGGGCGGCATGGACATCATCCCGGTGGCCCGGCTCGACGACGTTACCGCCAAGGCGCTGGTCCGCCCACCGGTGCCGATCGTCTGGGAAGAGGACACCAAGGTGCCGGTAAAGCCTGACGGCGCCGATGAGGCGGCCGGTGGGCTGACGGCCCACTGATCCCGATCAGTCACCACTGATCCCGATCAGTCACTACTGATCGACCCAGCTTTAAATGATAAAACGGCGCCTCCGGGCGCCGTTTTTGTTTGTGCGGACCGGACCCCATTGGACAGGCGGAGTTGAAGGGGATGGAAATCGACGGGCAATGCCATTGCGGGCGGGTGACCTATCGGGCCGAGATTGATCCCGCGAAAGTATCGATCTGCCACTGCACCGATTGCCAGAACCTGACGGGCTCACCGTACCGGGTCACGGTGATCTGCTCCGAAGAACAGGTTCGCATGACGGGCGCGCCGGCGAAGATTTATGCGAAGACCGGCGACAATGGCCGCACGCGCTTCCAGCATTTTTGCGAGGGGTGTGGTTCCCCGCTGTTCACCAGCGGCGACGGCGGACCGGACGACTGGGGCATCCGCTGGGGCAGCATAAGCCAGCGCGATCGGCTCAGGCCGGCGCGCCAGATCTGGTGCCGGTCCGCCGCGACATGGATCAACGATATCAGGGATTTGCCGGGACGGCCGGGCGACTAGGGTTTCCGTACATGCTGACGTATCCGACCCTTGCATCAAAGGGGGCCGCAGGGCTAAACAGGCGGCTCAAGGGCGGCTAGCTCAGCTGGTTAGAGCATCTCGTTTACACCGAGAGGGTCGGCAGTTCGAATCTGTCGCCGCCTACCAGCCTTCCCCTGCGGGCTTCGGCTCGGCAAGCCAGCCTTCGCGGCGGTAGTGCCCGCGGATGCGCTGCGCGCAGGGCGAAGGCTTCTCGCCGAAGGTCGAAGAGCGTAGGCGGGCTGTCCAGGCGCGGGACCGAAGCCCCCCGCACTATTGTTCTTTTGTTCTTCAGCTTTGTGGGACTGGCGTGGTCGCCGGAAGACTTAGCGGGGCTCCTCCAAGCGAAATTGGTCCCACAGGGGTAGACTGCCGGGCCATCTTTTTGCGCATTGCTCGGGATAGTCGGTTTTGAGCGCGCCTTACTGAAATGGAGGAAGTCACTTCCGGGGCTATTGCATTTTGCAGCGAGTCGACCTTCGCTATGAGCGTGGAGATCTTCGCAGAGATCTTTTTCACGTCTTCATGCTCATCCGCTATCTGAGCGGATATCTTCTTCACACCGACTTGCTCATCCACGACGCTCTGTCTTAGGGAAGCAAGCGCAATTGAATCCTGCCGAACAATATCTGTGTTTTGCTGCAATAAGAGGTTATTCGCTTGCAGCGCGGCAACATATTGCTGCTGGGCCGACTGAATATCCTTCAATGTGGCGACAGCCGGATCCGGTAATGGATCGGAAGCTTTCTGGTGCGGAAGCAGTTCGGCCAAGCTGCTGATATCAGGCAGAGCAAAATCGCCGATATTCGGCAGAGCAAAGCCGGAAGGCGACATCGTGTGGATAGCCGCAGCAGTGTTTATTCCAAGAGCGAATACCGCAAACGCCAGGATCGATTTCCGGCTAGATTTCTTGCTCGGTGCCGGAGATTCAGGTTGTTCGGTTTGGCTCTGCTTTTCCGATGTCGTGGTCACGTGCATAAACCTCAACTGAGTGAACAAAAAAGAGCCGTCGCCGGATGGTCCGTCGCGACGGCTCCTTTACGCGGCACCCAACTAGAACTGCTTGGGATAATAGGCTGATGAGATTAATTCCGCGTTACGCCCCAGTCGTCTGGCATGAACTGCAGGCTGCTGCCGGTTGCGCTTGCTATGTGATCGGCGCCGGCGGCGCGCGGATGCTCTCTGGAAATCGATGATGTTGCTCATGCCTGCATCCCCCAGATGATGCCCACATTGGTGTGTTGGGATGACATGTGATGAAAACTTTCGTACCCTTCGCGGCGGTGGTGCCGCATATGTTCCGCGCGTAGGGCGAAGGCTGTCTCGCCGAAGTTTGAAGAGCGAAGGCGGACTGTTCCCGATACCTCGAACATCCCAAAACCACCAAGAAAGAGGATCGCGCACATGGACGCCCCCCAAGGCCACGAACAAAACGCCGACCAGGTCGCCTACTGGAATGGTCCGGCTGGCCAGCGCTGGGCCGACCGTCAGGCGGCGCAGGACGTGCTGCTCAAGCCGGTCGCCGATCTTGTGATTGATCGGGCCAAGCTGAAGCCGGGCGAGCGCATCATCGATGTCGGGTGCGGCAGCGGCGCCACGGCGATTGCGTTCGCGCGCGAGGTCGCGCCGTCAGGCCACGTGCTCGGCGTCGACATATCGGGCCCGATGCTGGAGCGGGCGCGGCAGAGCGCGCCGAAGGGCCTTTCGATCGATTTCGTTCTTGCCGACGCCACCGTCTATCCGTTCGAGCCGGCCGGTTTCGATGTGCTGGCCTCGCGGTTCGGCGTGATGTTCTTCGCCGATCCCGCGCTGTCGTTTGCCAACATGCGCAAAGCGCTGCGGCCCTTGGGGCGGCTGGCGTTCGCCTGCTGGCGCGAGCCGCGCGAAAACCCGTTCTTCATGGCGCCGCTGCAGGCCGCCTACAAGCACGTGCCGAAATTGCCGCAGCAGGGACCGGAAGATCCCGGGCCGTTTGCGTTTGCCTCCGAGGCGCGCGTGCGCCGGATTCTCGATGCGGCAGGCTTTAAGGAAGTCCAGATGGAGCCGTGTCCGCTGCTTCTTGACGCCGCGATCGGCCGCGGCCTCGACGGCGCCGTGCAGGGCGCGCTCGAAATCGGCCCGGTGAGCCGAGCGCTGGAAGGGCAGCCGGAAGAACTCCGTGTCGCCGCCGCCAATTCGATCCGCGAGGCACTGACGCCGTTCGCCAAGGGCAACGCGGTTCTGCTGCCGGCGTCGGTCTGGATCGTCACGGCAAGAGCGTCGTAGTTGAGACGGGCGCAGCCTCGCGCCAATCGTCATTGCGAGCGCAGCGAAGCAATCCATCCATCGGCGAGCGCGGAAGCATGGATTGCTTCGCTGCGCTCGCAATGACGGCAGAGCGCGCTTACGCTCTTCCCAAATCATCGCCATATGCACGACGTTGTGCACGGCCTTTGCCATACTTGGCGGCCGACCCATTCCAATTGAACGCCAGATCGCCACCGCCACGCCACCAAATCGCCAAACGACTCAACGATCAGTTGCAATGGGTTGGCGGCGATGCGCATAGGTGTAGCAATGATGCGCTTTTCCGATCTGCATCTGACTCCGGTCCGGACCGGGCTGATTATCGTCGCAGCATTTCTGCTTGGTGCGATCGTCGTTCGAGTCATCACCGTGCCCGAACACAGTGATGTCCGCACGCACACCACTCCTGAGAACGGTGGCCGCGTCACCCCAGATATTGGTGTCGCAGACCTGAGAGGATCGCTGCAATAAGAAGCTTGTTGGACGGCAACGCGCATCCGGCATGCAATGGAGGCGAGGAACGCTATTTGATCGTTGCGTTCACGGTAATGACCGACGTGCCGGAAGCCGTCGGCCCCTGACCCGTTGCTTTGATGGCAAAAGTATCGCTTCCCTTATATCTAGCCTTCGCCTTGTATTCGTAAGTCGTTACGTTGAGCTTTTTTAACTTGCCGTGTGCCGGCTTTTTGGAAATCTCCGAGCTACTCACTGAGCCGCGTATCGTGATCGGAAACAGGCAACTTTGCCCGGAGGCGACGCTGATGTCGCCGGTCGAGTTCTCGCCCCAATCCGCCAGTTCTACTAATTTTGGACAATCAGAAGCGGCCAGCGCTGGAGACGCGGACATTGAGGCTCCAACGATAAGCGCCAAAACGGCGACCTTGGACAACCGCATGGTAGAGCTCCTCGTTTTCAAAACGTGGCGTACCCGGCTTACAACCACGTCGCTATCGCTCCGTTGCGCAACGCTTCGCGTTTGTCGCAGGCAATGATGGGATGGAGCTTAGCCGAAACTACTAGGCCCGCTCTTCCCAAATCATCGCCAGGTGCACAATCGTCTCGGCGGCCTTTTCCATGTCCTGGCGGCTCACCCATTCCAGCCGCGAGTGGAACGCATGTTCGCCGGCGAAGATGTTGGGGCAGGGCAGGCCCATGAACGACAGCCGCGAACCGTCGGTGCCGCCGCGGATCGAGCTTCGCACCGGTGTCAGCCCCGCGCGGCGGATCGCTTCGATGGCGTAGTCGACGGTTTTGGGTTGGCGGTCGATCACCTGCTTCATGTTGCGGTATTGCGGCTTGACGTCCATCCGGTACGTCGAGCGCGGATAATCCTTCATCACGTCTTTGACGATGGCTTCGAGCAGGGCTTCCTTTTGCTGCAGCCCGTCGTCTGTGAAGTCGCGCACGATGAAGCCGATGGTGGCTTTCTCCAGCGCGCCCGTAATGCCGATCGGATGCAGAAAGCCCTCCATGCCCTCGGTGGTTTCCGGCGAGCAGGTATCCCTGGGCAGGCGGTCGACGATGGCCGCCGCGATCTTGATCGCGTGCTCCATCTTGCCCTTGGCGAAACCGGGATGGGTCGAGACGCCCTCGATGGTGATGGTGGCGCCGTCGGCCGAGAAGGTTTCGTCCTCGATATTCCCGGCCGTTTCGCCGTCCATCGTATAGGCGAAGTCGGCGCCGAGTTTCTTCAGGTCGACCTTGTCGACGCCGCGGCCGATCTCCTCGTCGGGCGTGAACAGGATCTTGATCGTGCCGTGCCTGATATCAGGATTTTGAATCAGGAATCGCGCCGCATCCATGATCTCGGCAAGGCCGGCCTTGTTGTCGGCCCCCAGCAGCGTGGTGCCGTCGGTCGTGATGATGTCGTGCCCGATCTGGTCGGCGAGCGCGGGATGGTCGGCTGGGCGGATCACCTGCGCGGGATCGGCCGGCAGCACAATGTCGCCGCCGCGATAATTCTTCACGATCTGCGGCTTGACGTTGGCGCCGGTGCAGTCAGGTGAAGTGTCCATGTGCGAGCAGAAGCAGATCACTGGGACCTTCTTCTCGGTATTGGCCGGGATCGTCGCATAGACATAGCCATGCTCGTCGAGATGGGCGTCTTTCAGCCCCATCGCCTGCAACTCCGAAGCCAGCAGGCGGCCCAGATTCTTCTGCTTCTCGGTGGAAGGGCAGGTCGGAGATGTCGGATCGGATTGGGTGTCGATCACGACATAGCGCAGGAAGCGCTCGGTGACATCGTGGGTGAAGGCTATGGGCGAGGCCGGCATGACGATCCGCAAAGCTGGGCTAGGGAAGCGCTCTATAACAGAAAAGCGCCAGTCCGGGTCCCCGCCGGAATGACGCTTTTGGTCGGATCAGGGGGGCGTCGGTCGGAGCATGATCCGGAAAAGTGGACACCGGTTTTCCCTCGGGACAAACGCGGAACGCGTTTGCCCGGAGATCATGCTTAAACAAGAAGATGACCGACGAGCGTGATTCAACGTAGTTGAAACACGCTCTAGACGGCTTCCTTGAGTTCCTTGGCGGCGCGGAAGGCGACCTTCTTGCTGGCCTTGATTGGGAGGGGTTCGCCGGTGGCGGGGTTGCGGCCCATGCGGGCGGCGCGCTTGCGGACTTGGAGGATGCCGAGCCCCACGATACGGATCCGCTCGCCCTTCTTCAGGTGTTTTGCGATCTTGCCGACCATGTCGGTCAGAATCGCCTCGGCGGCCTTCTTCGACAGGTCATGTTCCTCGGCCAGCGCTGCTGCCAGATGCTTGAGTGTGATGGTGGCTGGAGTCGCTGCTTTCTTCGCCATTTCTGGCCCTCCTCGTTGGTTGAATGGCTTTGAGCGCGTTTGTGAAACCGGTCCGCGCCGGGAAAACGCCTTGCGTGGTGACTTAAAACCCGAAGGTCCGGTGCAACCAGAGCGGGGGAGGGTTTCAAGAAACCCAGACGTATCAGGCCTTAATCGATTCGGGTGATCGCTGCCTACGCCGTTTTGCCTGAAAACAGGCCGTTATTTGCATCACAATCGCAGAAACGCCCGTCTGGCGCGGGGATTCGCAACGTCCTTGACTAAGCGGGGGCGGCCCTTTATGCCCTCGGTTCTGCGCGGATCAGAACATGATTACGGCATCCGCGGGAGTAGCTCAGTTGGTTAGAGCGCCGCCCTGTCACGGCGGAGGCCGCGGGTTCGAGTCCCGTCTCTCGCGCCATTTTTCAATGGCTTGACGTTAATCTCCGAGACCGCCGCAAACAAAAAGGCCGCCCTTGAGGCGGCCGTTTTTATTCCGATGCCAGCGATATCGTTTAGCGGACCGTCGAGGTGCTCGAGCTGGTGACGACCACCGGCTTGCCGGCCTTCACGACCTGCGCGGTCTGGCTGTAATCCGCGCCGGTCCGGGCAGAGATTCCGAACGCTGCAACTGCGATACCCGCCACCAGGGCGACGACCACGATCTTCAGGTGGGTCGAGCGGTCCGCCGAGTGAATTGAGTGGTTCATGTGAAGCCTCCCGGACGCCTTCCGCGTCCCTGCTGGTGAGAGAGGTACGCCGCGTGTGTTTCAGGATCGTTTCGCGGTTTCGGCAAAATGGTTTCATTCGGCCGGTTTTTGGCCTGTTTTTCGCCAAAGCATCCGTGATGTAGATCACATACAGGTCGTTTGACCCGCAGCGATGCGGGCCGCAGGGCGTGGGCTGGGATCAAAACGACAAAGGGAAGGCCGCCGGATTAGCTCGCCCGTTGGATATCGGCGCGTATCGACCGTGCCGCCCAGATGAACAACAGGCCCGAGCGTGGTGAAGGTGCCAGCATAGGTGCCGATGGCGTAGACGCCGAGCGCGCGCGGGCGTTCGTTCTTGCTGAAGAGATCGGCAATGATCGACTGCGAGGCGGGCGTGCCGCCGGATTCGCCGACGCCGATGCGCGCCAGCGCCAGCACGGCCGGCTCACGCCTCGCGAATGAAATTCCCCGCCTCGAATTCCACCGGCGGCGCATTTGAATCAAAGGAGACGCCGATCGGATCGCGGCCTCCGGCCATCGCTTCGAGCTGATCGCCCAGCATCCGCCGGATCATCAGGATGCCGCGGTCGCTCTGGCCAAAGTGCTCTTCCGAATGCAGCGTCACCGGGCCCTGGCCGACCTGCGCCTCGTAGTCGCCCGGAAATTGCTGGTGCTCCTGTTCGGTCATGTCCCACCAGAACTTGCCGTTGAATTTGGAGCGCATCCGCCCGATGTCGCCTGAATTCTTCACCCGCCCGGCGACATAGATGCGAAAGGAAGTGTCATCGATCGGCAGCGTCCAGCCGATCGACTCGACGCGGGCGAACTGCGCGACGCGGGGATTGGGCACCACGCGCAGCGTGGGGAGGGCGGCTTCCGTCACCCGATAAAACACCTTGCCGTCGTCCTGATGTCGGATCGAGCGCACCGTGACGCCGCGTGGCGACATCTCGAACTTCACCTCCGGCATCGAGGCCATCATGTTGGTGAATTGCGGCCCTGAGAACGATCCGTGCAACACGGGGACGTGGTAGGGGTCGACCACGTTTTCGAAATGCTGCAGCCAGTTGCAGGGAATGACATCAGGTCCGCCGCCGCCGATGGAAGAATCATCCGCCTCGACGAACTCGCCGTCGTCCATGTTTTCCAGGCATTCGTAGCGCGGCAGCGCCGGCTTCTTCTCGGCCGGTCCGAGATAGGCGAAGATCAGGCCGTAGCGCTCCTGCAGGGGATACCAGGGCTGGCGAATTTTGTCCTTGAACAGGCCACCCTCGGGCTCACAGGGCTGTTCAAGGCAATGGCCCTCGGTGTCGAACTTCCAGCCGTGATAGCAGCAGCGGATGCCGTCTTCCTCGACCTTGCCGTAATACAGCGTGGTGCCGCGATGGCAGCAGCGCGCGTGCAGCAGGCCGGCCCGGCCGTGCCTGTCGCGAAACAGCACCAGATCCTCGCCGAGCACGCGTAGTTTTCTGGGGATATCAGTGGCGTCGCTGACGAGGCCGACCGGGTGCCAGTAGCGCCGCAGCAGCTCTCCCATTGGCGTGCCGCGGCCGACTGACGTCAGCTCGGTACGGGTGGTGGACGGCTTCATGGCATAGCCGGTCCCGAGATCGCGATCCCGCTGCGTAATGTTCATGCCGTTTCCTCCCGCCGCGGCTTTGGCGCCGCGGTCGTTTGACGTGCTTGCGGCGAGTGAAATGCAAATCGATGACAATGTCAACGATCGGCATTTCGTATCGCTTGATTGACTTGTCCGATCGCCATCGCCGACGACCTTGGCATCGGCCTGCTTTGTTGGCAGAGGTTGGGGATGAGCCAGAAGCCCGGAAAGCAGACCGCGCCTGCGCCCGCTGCGGGGAATGACGAGGCCTTGGCGCCGATCACCGCGATGATGTCGTCGCGGCTGATGGTGCTGGCCAATCTGCTCAAGCGCGGCGCGATCCTGCGCTACAAGCGGCTGGCGGGGCTCTCCTCGGTGGAGTTCGGCCTGGTGGCCTCGCTGGGGCGGCGGCCGCCGATGAGCGTTATCAGGCTGGCGGAAGCGGTCGGCATGGATAAGGGGCAGATCAGCCGGGCGCTGGCGGAACTGGTCTCGCGCAAGCTGGTCGCCAAGGAGGTCAATCCGCGGGACAACCGCGAGACGCTGGTCTGCCTGACCAAGGCCGGGCTGGCGGCGCATGCCACCATTGTGGCAGGCGCACAGGAGCGTAACCGGCGGCTCCTGGAACAGCTCAGCAAGGACGAGCTCAATGTGTTGCTCGACCAGATCGATCGCCTGACCGACAGGGCTGCCCAGATGCTGGCGGATGAAAAGGATTTGAACTGAAATTTGGGCACCATGCCGCCTGTCCCGCGTTGGTCGGCGAGGCAGGAACGCAACACTCTTTCGTGTTCTGCCGACGCCTCAGGGGCGTACAGAGGCGTCAAGACGGCTTGTCTTGCGCCCTCTGTTGCGCTGCGCTAAGCCAAGAATAATTCCAATCAACGAATCTGCGGCCCTTCGAAAACCGCGGGAAAAGGTACCGCCGATGACCGGCATCCTGCAAAATTACCTTCCACTTGTGGTGTTTATCGGGGTGGCGAGCCTGATCGGTCTGGCGCTTCTGATCGCCCCGTTCCTGGTCGCGTTCCAGCAGCCGGACCCGGAAAAGCTGTCCGCCTATGAATGCGGATTCAACGCATTCGACGACGCCCGCATGAAGTTCGACGTTCGCTTCTACCTGGTCGCGATCCTCTTCATCATCTTCGACCTCGAAGTGGCGTTCCTGTTTCCGTGGGCGGTCGCGTTCGGCAAGCTTGGCGCCACCGGCTTCTGGTCGATGATGGTGTTCCTCGCCGTCCTCACGGTCGGCTTTGCTTATGAGTGGAAGAAAGGCGCGCTCGAATGGGATTGAGCCCGACAGCTATAGGCTCTTCGCCTGATATCGCGCAGGCGCCAAAGGGCATTCTCGATCCCGCCACCGGCAGGCCGGTCGGCGCCAATGACCCGTTCTTCCTCGAGGTCAATCACGAGCTGTCCGACAAGGGCTTCTTCGTTGCCGCCGCCGACGATCTGATCACCTGGGCGCGCACGGGATCCCTGATGTGGATGACGTTCGGTCTCGCCTGCTGCGCGGTCGAGATGATGCAGGTGTCGATGCCGCGTTACGACGTCGAGCGTTTCGGTTTTGCGCCGCGCGCCTCGCCGCGGCAGTCCGACGTCATGATCGTGGCGGGCACGCTGACCAACAAGATGGCGCCGGCGTTGCGCAAGGTCTACGACCAGATGCCCGAGCCGCGCTACGTGATCTCGATGGGGTCGTGCGCCAATGGCGGCGGCTACTATCACTACTCCTATTCGGTCGTGCGCGGCTGCGACCGCATCGTGCCGATCGACATCTACGTGCCCGGATGCCCGCCGACGGCGGAGGCGTTGCTTTACGGCGTGCTGCTGCTGCAGAAGAAGATCCGCCGCATCGGGACCATCGAACGCTAAGGTTTTAGGCAATGGACGACGGCAAGCTCGACGCTCTTGGGCAGACGATTGTTAGCGCGCTTGGCGGCGCGGCCAGCGCCCATGCGGTCGCGTTCAACCAGCTTACCGTCACGGTCGATGCGATGAAGATCGTCGAGGTGATGAAGTACCTGCGCGATGATCCCGCGCTGCGCTTCGTCAACTTCACCGACGTCACGGCGGTCGATTATCCCGGCCGCGAGAAGCGTTTCGATGTCGTCTATCACCTGTTGTCGCCGACGCTGAACGAACGCATTCGCGTCCGCGCCGAGGCCGACGAGAACACGCAGGTACCCTCGATCATCGACGTGTTTCCCGGCGCCGACTGGTTCGAGCGCGAGACCTATGATCTCTACGGCGTGATCTTCACCGGCCATCCGGACATGCGGCGGCTGCTGACGGATTACGGTTTTGATGGACATCCCCTGCGCAAGGATTTCCCGCTCACCGGTTTCGTCGAGGTCCGCTACGACGACCAGGAGAAGCGGGTGCTCTACGAGCCGGTCCGCCTCAACCAGGAATTCCGCAAATTCGATTTCCTCTCGCCATGGGAAGGCGCGGACTATCCGCTGCCAGGCGACGAGAAGGCTGAGCCGAAGGCCTGACCATGAACGAACAGAATCTTCGCAACTTCACGATCAATTTCGGACCGCAACATCCGGCCGCGCACGGCGTGTTGCGTTTGGTGCTGGAGCTCGACGGCGAAGTCGTCGAGCGTGTTGATCCGCATATCGGGCTGCTTCATCGCGGCACGGAAAAGCTGATCGAACAGAAGACCTATCTGCAGGCGATCCCGTATTTCGACCGGCTTGATTACGTCGCGCCGATGAACCAGGAGCACGCGTTCTGCCTAGCGGCGGAAAAGCTGCTCGGCATCACGGTGCCGCGCCGCGGCCAGTTGATCCGCGTGCTCTATTGCGAGATCGGCCGCATCCTGTCGCATCTGCTCAACGTCACCACGCAGGCGATGGACGTCGGCGCCTTGACCCCACCGCTGTGGGGCTTCGAAGAGCGCGAAAAGCTGATGGTGTTCTATGAGCGCGCCTCCGGCTCGCGCATGCATGCGGCCTATTTCCGCGTCGGCGGCGTGCATCAGGACCTGCCGCCGAAACTGATCGATGATATCGAGGCCTGGTGCGACCCGTTCCTGCAGGTCGTCGCCGACCTCGAAACGCTGCTGACCGGCAACCGCATCTTCAAGCAGCGCAACGTCGATATCGGCGTGGTGACGCTGCAGCAGGCCTGGGAGTGGGGTTTCTCCGGCGTGATGGTGCGCGGCTCGGGCGCGGCCTGGGACCTGCGCAAGGCGCAGCCCTACGAATGCTACGCCGAAATGGATTTCGACATTCCGATCGGCAAGAACGGCGACTGCTACGACCGCTACTGCATCCGCATGGAAGAGATGCGCCAGTCCGTGCGCATCATGAGGCAGTGCATCGCCAAGCTGCGTGAACCCGAGGGGCAGGGGCCGGTCGTCGTTGAGGACAACAAGATTGCGCCGCCCCGCCGCAGCGAGATGAAGCGCTCGATGGAAGCCCTCATTCATCACTTCAAGCTCTACACCGAAGGCGTGCACGTGCCCGCCGGCGAAGTCTACACCGCGGTCGAGGCGCCCAAGGGTGAGTTCGGCGTCTATCTGGTTTCCGACGGCAGCAACAAGCCGTACAAGTGCAAGATCCGCGCGCCGGGCTTTGCCCATCTGCAGGCGATGGATTTCATCTGCAAAGGCCATCTGCTCGCCGACGTCTCCGCCATTCTCGGCTCGCTCGATATCGTGTTTGGAGAGGTCGATCGGTGATGGCGCAGGCGCCCATCCAGTTTGACCGGGCTTCGGGCGCGCTCGTAGGCGCGAACGCGTGGGAGCGTTTGGCTGCGGTGGCGCTGACGCTCGGTTCAAAGGTGGCGTCGAATTTCTCGCATCGCGGCTACAATATGTGTGCCAATTTGTTGCGCACGACGCTGCCGGAGCGCGGCATCCAGATCAAACTCAATCCGGACGCCACCTTCGAGTTTCCCTATGGCGACGGCTACTGGAGCAAGCTGCTTAATCGTACCTATCGCTACGAGGACGAACTGGAGCTTCTGTTTCGCGACTCCGCCGACGTCGACTACACGCTGCTCGATTGCGGCGCCAATTACGGCTACTGGTCGGTCTTGGTATCGAGCAAGCCGTTCGGTTCGCACAGGGCGATCGCGATCGAGCCGTCGGGACAGAATTTTCCGAAGCTTGCCAACAACGCCAAAATCAACGGCAATCGTTTCGAAGCCATGAAATGCGCGATCGGCGCGACACGCGGTACCGCGCGTCTGTCCGGCACCAAGCATGAGGCGTTTTCCATCGCCGGCGACCAGTCTGATGGAGAGGAGGTGCCGGTCATCGCGCTCGATAACCTGCTGGACGACGGCAAGATCGCGCCCGGCGGCAAATATCTGATCAAGCTCGACGTCGAAGGCGTCGAGATCGAGGCCATGAAGGGCGGCGCGCGCCTGATGCAGGGCGACAGCGTGCTGCTGTGCGAAGAGCACGGCAACGATCCCCAACACACCGTGTCGCGCTACATCCTCGACCAGACCCCGCTGAAGCTGATCGTCTACGATCCGCGCAGCAACCGCCTTGAAACCGTGACCGACCTTTCGATTCTGGACCGGATCAAGGTTTCAACCCATGTCGGCTACAACGTGTTCGGCACCGCAAGCGCATTCTGGCTCGCCCGGATCGATGCGCTCAATGCAAAAGCCGCGCGCCGCGTGCAATGAGAGACTGAACGATGTCCGTCCGCCGCCTCGCCCCGAAGGAATTGCAGCCCGCGAGCTTTACGTTCTCGGATGAGAACCTCGCCTGGGCCAAGGCGCAGATCGAAAAGTATCCGGCGGGACGGCAGGCGTCCGCGGTGATTGCGATCCTGTGGCGCGTGCAGGAACAGCATGAAGGATGGGTGTCGGAGGCCGCGATCCGCGCCGTCGCCGACCTGCTGGAAATGCCCTACATCCGCGTGCTGGAAGTGGCGACATTTTACACGATGTTCCAGCTTCAGCCGGTCGGCAAGAAGGCCCATGTGCAGGTCTGCGGCACCACGCCGTGCCGCCTGCGCGGCGCCGAGGACATCATCAAAGTGTGCCAGAGCCGCATCCACCACGATCCCTTCCATCTGTCGAAGGACGGCAATTTCAGCTGGGAAGAGGTCGAGTGCCTCGGCGCCTGCGTGAACGCGCCGATGGTCTTGATCTGGAAGGATACCTACGAAGACCTGACCAAGGAAAACTTTGGCAAGGTGCTGGACGGCTTTGCATCCGGCAATCCGCCGAAGCCGGGACCGCAGATCGACCGTCAGTTCTCGGCACCGGTGGGCGGGCCGACGACGCTGAAGGAAACCACATGAAGCGTGACGGCACATTGCCCGTGAACGGGCAGGGAAGGGTCAGCGCGATGAAGAACTGGCGCTATATCGGCATGCACGCCGTCGCGGCGGCGACGTTCATATTTCTGCTGCAGCGTTTCGGGCTGAACGCAACGCTCGAATCCAGCCTGTTGTGGGCACTGACCTTCGGCGGATGCGCCGCGGGCCTCGCCTACGCGCAATCCAATCGTTGATCCCTAGGGAAGCTTCAAGTCATGCTCGACGACAAGGATCGCATCTTCAAGAACCTCTACGGCCTCCACGACTGGGGGCTCGAGGGCGCGCGCCGCCGTGGCGCGTGGGACGGCACCAAAGCGATCATCGACAAGGGCCGCGACTGGATCATCAACGAGATGAAGGCCTCCGGCTTGCGCGGGCGCGGTGGCGCTGGATTCCCGACCGGTCTGAAATGGTCGTTCATGCCCAAGGAATCCACGGACGGCCGGCCGAGCTATCTCGTGGTCAATGCCGACGAGTCCGAGCCCGGCACCTGCAAGGACCGCGAGATCATGCGGCACGATCCGCATCTCCTGGTCGAGGGCTGCCTGTTGGCGAGCTTCGCGATGAACGCGCATGCCTGCTACATCTATGTGCGCGGTGAATTCATCCGCGAGCGCGAGCATCTGCAGGCCGCGATCGATCAGGCCTATGACGCAAAACTGGTCGGCAAGGACAACCTCAATGGCTGGCCGTTCGACATCTATGTCGCTCATGGCGCCGGCGCCTATATCTGCGGCGAGGAAACCGCGCTGCTGGAGAGCCTCGAAGGCAAGAAGGGCCAGCCGCGGCTGAAGCCGCCATTCCCGGCCAATGTCGGCCTCTATGGCTGCCCGACCACCGTCAACAACGTCGAATCCATCGCGGTCGCGCCCGACATCCTGCGGCGCGGCGCGGCGTGGTTTGCCGCGATCGGCCGGCCCAACAATGTCGGCACCAAACTGTTTTGCATCTCCGGCCACGTCGAGCGGCCCTGCAACGTCGAAGAGGCGATGGGGATTCCGTTCCGCGAACTGATCGAGCGCCATTGCGGCGGCATTCGCGGCGGCTGGGACAATCTGAAGGCGGTGATCCCCGGCGGCTCGTCGGTGCGCATGGTGCCGGCCGAGCAGATCATCGACACGCCGATGGATTTCGACAGCCTCGGCAAATTGCGCTCCGGCCTCGGCACTGCGGCCGTGATCGTGATGGACAAGTCGACCGACCTGATCCGGGCGATCGCGCGGATCTCCTATTTCTACAAGCATGAGAGCTGCGGCCAGTGCACGCCGTGCCGCGAAGGCACGGGCTGGATGTGGCGCGTGCTCACCCGCATGGCCGATGGCCGCGCCCACAAGCGCGAGATCGACATGCTGCTGGAAGTGACCAAGCAGGTCGAAGGCCACACCATCTGCGCGCTCGGCGACGCCGCGGCCTGGCCGATCCAGGGCCTGATCGCGCATTTCCGTCACGAGATCGAGGCGCGTATCGACCAGTATTCGCACAAGGCCGACATCGACGATATTGGTGTGCGCGATCCCGTGAACATGGTCGCGGCGGAGTAGGGACCAATGTCGCAACCAAGCTTCTGGTGGCAGAGATATGGGACGCTGGCGCAGATGGCGCAGGCGACCGTGGCGCTGCTCGGCTTTGTTGCGATCCTGCTCCAGATCAACGAGATCCGCACCGGCAACCGCGCTACCAGCGCGAGACAGGCGTTTTTGGGCTACACCGATCTGGCGTTCAAGAATCCGAAGTTCGCGCAGCCGGACTACGAGAAGATCAAGGTTTCCGGCCGCGACGAGCAGGTCCAGTACGAGAGCTTCGTCACCTACTTCCTCTATGCCTGCGAGGAAGCGATCGGTGCGTTCGCGGGAAAGCGCGAGTGGCTGGCGTCCTGCGATTACGACCTGAAGCCACATCTGCCGTTCCTGTGCGAGAAGAACGCGGCGCAGCCGGCCTATCTCGCCACCTATGGCGCCGAGACCCAGCAATGGATCAAGGCGTCGCTGAAGACCGCCAGCGTTACACCGCCAGACTGCAAGCTGGGAAAGACTTGAGACAGCAATGACCAAACTCATCATCGACGGCAAAGAGATCGATGTGCCCGCGGAGTTCACGCTGCTGCAGGCCTGTGAGGCCGCGGGCGCCGAAATTCCGCGCTTCTGCTACCACGAGCGGCTGTCGATCGCCGGCAATTGCCGGATGTGCCTCGTCGAAGTGAAGGGCGGCCCGAAGCCGGTCGCAAGCTGCGCCTGGGGCGTGCGCGACTGCCGGCCCGGTCCGAAGGGCGAGCCGCCGGAAATTTCCACGCGTTCGCCGATGGTCAAGAAGGCGCGCGAAGGCGTGATGGAATTTCTGCTGATCAACCACCCGCTGGATTGCCCGATCTGCGACCAGGGCGGCGAGTGCGACCTGCAGGATCAGGCGATGGGTTACGGCGTCGATACCTCGCGCTTTGCCGAGAACAAGCGCGCCGTCGAAGACAAGTATCTCGGCGCGCTGGTCAAGACGTCGATGAACCGCTGCATCCAGTGCACGCGCTGCGTCCGCTTCTCCGCTGAAGTCGCCGGCGCCCCGGAAATGGGCGCGACCGGCCGCGGCGAGGACATGGAGATCACGACCTATCTGGAGCAGGCGCTGACCTCGGAGTTGCAGGGCAACCTCGTCGATATCTGCCCCGTCGGCGCGCTGACCTCGAAGCCTTACGCGTTCGCCGCGCGTCCCTGGGAGCTCGGCAAGACGCAGTCGGTGGACGTCATGGACGGTGTCGGCTCCGCGATCCGCGTCGATACCCGCGGTCGCGAGGTGATGCGGATCCTGCCGCGCATCAACGAGGCCGTGAACGAGGAATGGATTTCCGACAAGACCCGCCACGTCGTCGACGGCCTGCGCACGCAGCGACTCGACCGGCCCTATATCAGGGAGAACGGCAAGCTCCGCGCCGCTTCGTGGCAGGAGGCCTTTGCAGCCATCGCCGCCAAGACAAGCCGCATCGACGGCAAGCGGATCGGTGCGATCGCCGGCGATGTCGCGGCGATTGAGGAAATGTTTGCGCTGAAGGAACTCATGGCGAAGTGCGGCTCCGCCAATCTGGCGGTGCAGGGCGGCGATGCCTTCAGCGCCGGCGCCGGCCGTTCGACCTACATTTTCAATCCCACTATTGCCGGGATCGAGCAGGCCGATGCGCTCCTGATCATTGGCGCGAACCCGCGCAAGGAAGCCGCCGTTCTCAACGCGCGCATCCGCAAGCGCTGGCGCACGGGTCAGCTCAAGGTCGCCGTGATCGGCGGCAAGGCCGACCTCACTTACGACTACGACTATCTCGGCGCGGGCAACGATACGCTCAGCGAACTCGCGAGCGGCAAGCACTCCTTCACCGAGGTGCTGAAGGGCGCCAAGCACCCGATCGTGCTGGTCGGCGCCGGTGCGCTGGCGCGGCATGACGGCGCGGCGGTGCTGGCGCTGGCGGCCAAGGTCGCGGCAGGTGTCGGCGCGCTCAAGGACGGCTGGAACGGCTTTGCCGTGCTGCAGGACACCGCTTCGCGCGCGGGCGCGCTCGATATCGGCTTTGCGGCTGGCAAAGGCGGCCTCAGCCTGGCGCAGATGACAACCTTCGGCACGCTCGACGTGCTGTTCCTGCTCGGGGCGGATGAAGTGAAAGTGCCTGATGGCACGTTCGTGGTCTATATCGGCACCCATGGCGACCGTGGCGCGCATCGCGCCGACGTCATCCTGCCGGGCGCGGCCTATACCGAAAAATCCGGCCTCTATGTCAACACCGAGGGCAGGGCGCAGATCGCCGCCCGCGCGGCGTTCCCGCCCGGCGAGGCGCGCGAGGACTGGGCGATCATCCGCGCGCTGTCGGACGTGCTCGGCAAGAAGCTGCCCTATGATTCCCTCGGGGCGTTGCGCCAGGCCCTGTTCAAGGCCGTCCCGCATCTGATGCGGATCGACCAGATCGAGCCCGGCAAGGCCGAGGACGTCAAGGCGCTGGCGGGCAAGAAGGGCGGCAAGGTCGACAAGACACCGTTCAAGAGTTCGGTCGAGGATTTCTATCTGACCAACCCGATCGCGCGGGCTTCCGCAGTGATGGCGGAATGTTCCCGGCTGGCATCCGGGAAAATGCTGACGGCAGCGGAGTGAGCGTGACCTGATGGCTGATTTCTTCGCAAGCTCGTTCTGGACCGGCTTTCTCTGGCCGTTCATTGTCATGGTCGCACAGAGCGTCCTGCTGCTCGTCGTGCTCCTGATCGCGATCGCCTATATCCTGCTCGCCGATCGCAAGATCTGGGCGGCAGTGCAGATCCGCCGCGGCCCCAACGTGGTCGGCCCCTGGGGCCTGCTGCAATCCTTCGCGGATCTGCTCAAATTCGTGCTGAAGGAACCGGTCATTCCCTCCGGCTCCAACAAGGGCGTGTTCCTGCTGGCGCCGCTGGTATCCTGTGTGCTGGCGCTGGCGGCCTGGGCCGTCATCCCGATGGATCTCGGCTGGGTCATCGCCGACATCAATGTCGGCGTGCTCTACATCTTCGCGATCTCGTCGCTGTCGATCTACGGCGTCATCATGGCCGGCTGGTCGTCGAACTCGAAATATCCGTTCCTGGCAGCGCTTCGGTCCGCCGCGCAGATGGTGTCCTACGAAGTCTCGATCGGCTTCGTCATCATCACCGTCCTGCTGTGCGTCGGCTCGCTCAATCTCTCGGCCGTGGTGGAAGCGCAGAATACCCGCGGGTTCGCCAGCCTGATCGGCCTGCCGCAACTTACCATCCTGAACTGGTATGTGTGGCCGCTGTTCCCGATGTTCGTGATCTTCTATGTCTCGGCGCTGGCCGAGACCAACCGGCCGCCGTTCGACCTGGTGGAAGCCGAATCCGAGCTGGTCGCGGGCTTCATGACCGAATACGGCTCGACGCCGTATCTGCTGTTCATGCTCGGCGAATATGTCGCGATCACCACGATGTGCGCGTTGGCGACGATCATGTTCCTCGGCGGCTGGTTGCCGCCGGTGGCGCTGCCGCCCTTCACCTGGATACCGGGGGTGATCTGGTTCGCGCTGAAGGTGTTCTTCATGTTCTTCATGTTCGCGATGGCGAAGGCGATCGTGCCGCGCTACCGCTACGATCAACTGATGCGGCTCGGCTGGAAAGTGTTCCTGCCGTTGTCGCTGGCGATGGTGGTGATTGTGGCCGGTGTGCTGCAATTCGCCGGCATCGCGCCGAAGTGAGGCCGTCATGAGTGTCAACGTCAACGCAACCGCGCGCGCGCTTCTCTTGACCGAATTCGTATCGGCGTTCTTTCTCGCCATGCGCTATTTCTTCAAGCCGAAGCCGACGCTGAACTATCCCTTCGAGAAGGGGCCGATCTCGCCGCGCTTCCGCGGCGAGCATGCGCTGCGCCGCTATCCGAATGGCGAGGAACGCTGCATCGCCTGCAAGCTGTGCGAGGCGATCTGCCCGGCGCAGGCCATCACGATCGAGGCCGGCCCGCGCCGCAACGACGGCACCCGCCGCACCGTGCGCTACGACATCGACATGGTGAAATGCATTTATTGCGGCCTGTGCCAGGAAGCCTGCCCGGTCGATGCCATCGTCGAGGGACCGAATTTCGAATTCGCGACCGAGACCCGCGAGGAACTCTATTATGACAAGGCGAAACTGCTCGCCAATGGCGACCGCTGGGAGCGCGAGATTGCAAAAGCAATCGAACTCGACGCGCCGTACCGGTGAGGTGAGGATATGATCCTTCCCGCGCTGTTCTTCTATCTCTTCGCCGGCGTCTGTGTGGCGTCGGCGGTCCTGGTGATTGTGTCGCGCAATCCCGTGCATTCCGTGCTGTACCTGATCCTGGCCTTCGTCAACGCGTCCGGCCTGTTCATCCTGATGGGCGCCGAGTTCCTCGGGATGATGCTGATCGTGGTCTATGTCGGCGCGGTCGCCGTCCTGTTCCTGTTCGTGATCATGATGCTCGACGTCGACTTCGTCGAACTGCGCGAGGGCTTCCTGGAGTATTTGCCGATCGGTCTCCTGATCGGGGCGATTTTCCTGGTCGAACTGCTGCTGGTCGTCGGCGGCTGGGTCATCAATCCCGGTACCGTCAAGCAGATCACGGCGGCGATCCCGAACAATGTCAGCAACACCGAGGCGCTCGGGCTGGTGCTCTATACGAAGTACATCCACTACTTCCAGATCGCCGGCATGGTGCTTCTGGTCGCGATGATCGGCGCCATCGTGCTGACGCTGCGCCACAAGGCGAAGGTCAAGCGGCAGGACATCAACGTGCAGAATGCGCGCACGCCGGAACTCGCGATGGCCGTGCGCCAGGTGGCGTCGGGGCAGGGTCTGCAGGATGCGGACGCGGCGGAGTGGGTGAAATGACGATCGGTCTGGGGCACTATCTCGCGGTCGGCGCTATCCTGTTCACGCTCGGGATCCTCGGCATCTTCTTAAACCGCAAGAACATCATCGTCATCCTGATGTCGATCGAGCTGATCCTGCTCGCCGTCAACGTCAACCTGGTGGCGTTCTCGACGTTCCTCGGCGACATCGTCGGCCAGGTCTTTGCGCTGCTGGTGCTGACGGTTGCCGCGGCAGAGGCGGCAATCGGTCTGGCGGTACTTGTTGTCTACTTCCGCAACCGCGGTTCGATCGCGGTTGAAGACGTCAATCTGATGAAGGGCTAGGCGCAGCTATGGTTCAGGCAATCGTCTTTCTGCCGCTGCTGGGCGCCATTCTGGCCGGCCTGATCGCGATCTTCGGCGCGCATGCCCGCAATCCGAGTGGCGATGAGGTCGAGCATCACGACCACGGACATGGCGATCATGCGCATGCGGCGGCAGCCCATGACGACCATGGCCATGACGATCACGGCCATGACGACCATCACGTCTCCGAACCGCCGGCGCAGGGGTCGCGCGCGGCCGAGCTGATCACCACGGGACTTCTGTTCGTTTCCGCTGTTCTCTCCTGGGTGGTGCTGGTCGACATCGGCTTCCTGCACCGTGACGTCGTAAGGATCGCGCTGTTTCCCTGGATCAATTCCGGCGATCTGCAGGTGGCGTGGGCGCTACGCGTCGACACGCTGACCGCCGTGATGCTGGTCGTGGTGAACACCGTCTCCTCGCTCGTGCACCTCTATTCCATCGGCTACATGGACGAGGACCCGAACCGGCCGCGCTTCTTCGGCTATCTCAGCCTGTTCACCTTCGCGATGCTGATGCTGGTGACGGCGGACAATCTGGTCCAGCTGTTCTTCGGCTGGGAGGGCGTCGGTCTCGCCAGCTACCTCCTGATCGGCTTCTGGTACCAGAAGCCGTCGGCGAATGCGGCGGCGATCAAGGCCTTCATCGTCAACCGCGTGGGCGATTTCGGCTTCGCGCTCGGCATTTTCGCCGTGTACATGCTGCTCAAGACCACCGATTTCGAGACGATCTTCGCGGGCGCGCCGGGGCTGTCGGGCAAGACCATCAATTTCTTCGGCTGGAATGCCGACGCGCTCACGCTGATCTGCCTGTTGCTGTTCATGGGCGCGATGGGCAAATCGGCCCAGTTCCTGCTGCACACCTGGTTGCCGGACGCGATGGAAGGCCCAACCCCGGTCTCGGCGCTGATCCACGCCGCGACCATGGTGACGGCCGGGGTGTTCATGGTGGCGCGGCTGTCGCCGCTGTTCGAGCTCGCGCCGAACGCGCAGGCCGTGGTGATGTTCTTCGGCGCCACCACCGCGTTCTTTGCCGCGACCGTCGGCCTCGTCCAGAACGACATCAAGCGCATCGTCGCCTACTCGACCTGTTCGCAGCTCGGTTACATGTTCGTGGCGATGGGAGCAGGGGCCTATTCGGTCGGCATGTTCCATCTGTTCACGCACGCCTTCTTCAAGGCGCTGTTGTTCTTGGGTTCCGGCTCGGTGATCTACGCGATGCACCACGAGCAGGATATCCGCAACATGGGCGGGCTGTGGCGCAAGATCCCCTACACGTACAGCGTGATGCTGATCGGCACATTGGCGCTGACCGGCTTCCCGCTCACGGCCGGCTATTTCTCCAAGGACGCGATCATCGAGTCCGCCTATGTCGCGCACAATCCGTTCGCGTATTACGGCTTCGCGATGACGGTGATCGCGGCCGGCTTGACCTCGTTCTATTCGTGGCGCCTGATCTTCAAGACGTTCCACGGCGAGCCGCACGACCAGCACCATTACGAGGCGGCCCATGAAGCGCCGATGTGGATGCTGGTCCCGATCGGCGTCCTCGCCGCAGGCTCGATCCTGGCCGGCTTCCCGTTCAAGGAAGTGTTCGCGGGCCATGGCGTGGAGGAGTTCTTCCGCGAGTCGCTGAAGATGCATCCGCATATCATCGAAGAGATGCACCACATTCCGTGGGCGATTGCGTTCCTACCGACGGCCATGATGGTCGTAGGTTTTCTGGTGTCATTGATGTTCTACATCCGCCGGCCGTATCTGCCGGTCGAACTCGCCAACCAGCACCAGATGCTCTACCAGTTCCTGCTCAACAAATGGTATTTCGACGAGCTCTATGACTTCATCTTCGTCCGCCCGGCGAAGTGGCTCGGCCGCTTCCTGTGGAAGAAGGGCGATGGCCTCGTCATCGACGGCTTCGGCCCGGATGGCGTTTCGGCGCGGGTGCTCGATGTCACCCGCAACGTGGTGAAGATCCAGACCGGCTACCTCTATCACTATGCCTTTGCGATGCTGATCGGGGTCGCGGGGCTGATCACCTGGTTCATGTTCGGCTTGGGAGGCCAGTAATGACAACCTGGCCCATCCTTTCGGTCGTCACGTTCCTGCCGGTCATCGGCGCGCTGGCGATCTATCTCACGCGCGGCGACGACGAGGCTGCGCGGCGCAATGCGCGCTGGATCGCGCTGTGGACTACGCTCGTTACCTTCGCGGTGTCGCTGATCCTGGTCTGGCGCTTCGATGCCGCCAATCCGGATTTCCAGTTCATCGAAAAGGCGAACTGGCTCGCCAGCGGCATCACCTATCACATGGGTGTCGACGGCATTTCTCTGCCATTCGTGATCCTGACCACCGCCCTGATGCCGTTCTGCATCATCGCGAGCTGGAAATCGATCACGATGCGCGTGCGCGAATACATGATGGCGTTCCTGCTCTTGGAAACGCTGATGGTCGGCACCTTCTCCGCGCTCGACCTGGTGCTGTTCTACCTGTTCTTCGAAGGCGGCCTGATCCCGATGTTCCTGATCATCGGCGTCTGGGGCGGCCCGCGCCGGGTCTACGCGTCGTTCAAGTTCTTCCTCTACACGCTGCTCGGCTCGGTGCTGATGCTGCTAGCCATCATGGCGCTGTACTGGAACGCCGGCACCACCGACATCCCGACGCTGATGCACACCGCCGTTCCCCGTTCGCTGCAGACTTGGGCGTGGCTGGCGTTCTTTGCTTCGTTTGCGGTGAAGATGCCGATGTGGCCGGTGCACACTTGGTTGCCCGATGCGCACGTCGAGGCGCCGACGGCAGGCTCGGTGATCCTGGCTGCGATCCTGTTGAAGATGGGCGGCTACGGCTTCCTGCGATTTTCGCTGCCGATGTTCCCGCTGGCGTCGCATGACTTCGCCTGGATCATCTTCACGCTGTCGGTGATCGCCATCGTCTACACCTCGCTGGTGGCCTTGATGCAGGAAGACATCAAGAAGCTGATCGCCTACTCATCAGTCGCGCATATGGGCTTCGTCACCATGGGCATCTTCGCCGGCACCACGCAGGGCGTGGCCGGCGGCGTGTTCCAGATGGTGTCGCATGGCATCGTCTCCGGCGCGCTGTTCCTCTGCGTCGGCATCGTCTACGACCGCATGCATACCCGCGAGATCGCGGCCTATGGCGGCCTCGTGAACCGGATGCCGCTCTATGCGCTGGTGTTCATGGTCTTCACCATGGCCAATGTCGGGCTGCCCGGCACCAGCGGTTTCGTCGGCGAGTTGATGACGCTGCTCGGCACCTTCAAGGTCTCGATCCCGACGGCGACCTTTGCCACGCTCGGCGTGATCCTGTCGGCCGGCTATGCGCTGTGGCTCTATCGCAAGGTGGTGTTCGGCGCGCTGACGAAACCGTCGCTCGCCAGCATCAAGGACCTGACGTTACGCGAAAGCCTGACGCTGTTCCCGCTGGCGGCGCTGACCATCCTGTTCGGCGTCTATCCGAAGCCGGTGCTCGACATGTCGGCGGCCTCGGTCCAGCAACTCGTCAACAATTACAATGCCGCCGTGACTGCCGTGAAGGCAGCCGCGCTGGTTGTCCAATAAGGCCGCCGCCATGAGCTTCTCGAGTGCAGGTTATGAGTTGCTGCCGGTGCTGCCGGAGCTGGTGCTGGCCGTCGGCGCCATGGCGCTGTTGATGCTGGGCGCCTATCGCGGCGGCGAGGGGACGACCAGGCTCGTTACCACGCTTGCCGTGGTGCTGCTGGTCGTCACCGGCGCGCTGGAGCTGATGCTGCCGGCCGGCAAGCTCACGACCTTCGGCGGCAGCTTCATCGTCGACGACTTTGCCCGCTTCCTGAAGGTCCTTGCGATCATCGGTTCGGCGGTGACGCTGGTCCTGTCGACCGAGTTCCTGTCCGATCCGTCGCGGCGCATTTTCGAATATTCGATCCTGGTGCTGCTTTCCACGCTCGGCATGATGGTGCTGATCTCGGCCGCCGACCTGATCATGCTCTATCTCGGGCTCGAACTGATGAGCCTCGCGCTCTACGTGGTCGCTGCCTCTAACCGCGACAACGCCAAATCCACCGAGGCCGGCCTGAAGTACTTTGTGCTCGGCGCGCTGTCCTCCGGCATGCTGCTGTACGGCGCCTCGCTGATCTACGGCTTCACCGGCACGGTCGATTTCGCCGGCATCGCAGCCTCTGTGAAGACCGGCAGCGTCGGCATTGTGTTTGGCCTTGTGTTCCTGCTGGCCGGGCTCTGCTTCAAGGTATCCGCGGTGCCGTTCCACATGTGGACGCCCGACGTCTATGAGGGCGCGCCAACGCCGGTCACGGCGTTCTTTGCCTCCGCCCCGAAAGTCGCGGCACTCGCGGTGTTCACCCGCGTGACGCTGACGGCTTTCCCGGGCATCGTCCCGCAATGGCAGCAGATCCTCGTGTTCGTCGCGATCGCCTCGATGGCGCTGGGATCTTTCGCTGCCATTGGGCAGAAGAACATCAAGCGCCTGATGGCCTATTCGTCGATCGGTCATATGGGCTTTGCGCTGGTCGGGCTTGCGTCCGGCACGGTGGAGGGCGCGCAGGGCGTGCTGATCTATATCGCGATCTATGTCGCGATGACGCTCGGCGCCTTCTCGGTCATCCTGAGCATGAAGCGCGACGGCCAGCCGATGGAGCAGATCAGCGATTTCGCAGGGCTCTCGCGCACCAATCCGTTGCTGGCGTTCTTCTTCGCCATGCTGCTGTTCTCGCTAGCAGGCATTCCGCCGCTCGCGGGCTTCTTTGCGAAATGGTACGTGTTCGTGGCCGCGATCAAGGCGGGCCTGTTCACGCTCGCCGTGATCGGCGTGCTGACCAGCGTGGTGGGCGCGTTCTACTATCTGACCATCATCAAGCTGATGTATTTCGACGAGCCGGCCGGCGAGATCGAGCCGATGCGCATCGAACTGCGTGCGGTGTTGGCGGTCGCGGGCATCTTTACCATCTTCTTCTTCGTCTATCCGGGGCCGCTGGTCAGCGTCGCCACGGCGGCGGCGAAGTCGCTGTTCTAGGATGACTTTCTCGCTCGGTCCCAAGGCCATATCGGCGGGCTACGGTCTCGCCGCCTTCGACCAGATCGGTTCGACCAACGCCGAAGCCATGTCCCGCGCCCGCGATGGCGAGCGCGGCCCGATGTGGTTCGTGACAACGGAACAGACGGCCGGCCGCGGCCGCCGGCAACGCGCCTGGATCGCGCCGCGCGGCAACCTCGCCAGCAGCGTGCTCGAGGTCATGGATGTTTCTCCCGCCGTTGCGGCGACCATGGGCTTCGCCTTTGGTTTGGCACACGAAACAGCGCTGCAGCGTGTCAGCGTAGAGGCCAATCTGCGACTGGCCGGATCGGATCAATTGAAATATCTCCTGAAATGGCCAAACGACATTCTGGTCCGCGGGCAGAAGCTTTGCGGTTTGCTGGTGGAGGCTGAGGCCATGACAGACGGTGGTCTCGCCGTCGTGGCGGGGATCGGCACCAACATCATCGCCGCGCCAGAGGGGACGCCGACGCCGGCCACTTCGCTGGCCGCGCTCGGCGTCCATGTCGGCGCCGAGGAGCTATTCGCCGCGCTGTCGGATGCCTGGGTCGAGTTCCGCGGCATCTGGGACAATGGCCGCGGGTTTGGCGACATCCGAACGCTGTGGCTGGAGCGCGCCTTTGGCGTCGGCGAGCCGGTCGCGATCCAGACCGGAACCGCGAAGGTGGAAGGCACGTTCGATACGATCGATGATACCGGCTGCCTGATCGTCCGCACCGCGGATGGCAGGCGCATGCCGATCACGGCCGGCGAGGTCTATTTCGGCGCTGCGGCGTCAGTGGGAGCGGCCTGATGGCGCGGCCGGATGAATTGACCTTTGCGCCGCTCGGCGGCGTCGGCGAGATCGGCATGAACCTGTCGATCTACGGGCTCGGCAACCGCAACCAGCGGTCCTGGCTCGCGGTCGATCTCGGCGTTTCCTTCGGCGACGAGGAGCATTTGCCGGGGATCGACCTGATCATGCCCGACATCCGCTTCCTGGAGAAAGAGCGCAAGAACCTGATGGGCCTGGTGCTGACGCATGCCCATGAGGATCATTTCGGCGCCATCATAGATCTCTGGCCGAAACTGCAATGCCCCATCTATGCCACCAAGTTCAGCGCCGCTTTGTTCGAGGCCAAATGCGCCTCCGAGCGCAATCCGCCGAAGATCCCCGTGACCGTGGTGCCGTCGGGCGGCCGGATCAATCTCGGGCCGTTCACCGTCGAGTTCATCCCGGTCGCGCACTCGATTCCGGAATCGCATGCGCTGGCGATCCACACCTCGGCCGGCACCGTGCTCCACACCGGCGACTGGAAGATCGATCCGACGCCGATCATCGGTCTTCCCACGGACGAGCGGCGCCTGCGCGAACTCGGCGATGCCGGCGTGCTGGCTCTGGTCGGCGATTCCACCAACGCGGTGCGGGACGGACGCTCGCCCTCGGAAACCGAGGTCGCCGCCACCATCGCCAAGCTGGTGAAGGCGGCCAAGGGCCGGGTTGCCGTCACGACCTTTGCCTCCAACGTCGCGCGCGTGAAAGCGGTGGCGGATGCCGCCAAAGCCGCCGATCGCGAGGTGGTGGTGGTCGGCCGCGCCATGGAGCGCGTGGTGCAGGTCGCCCGCGAGACTGGCTATCTCGACGGCGTGCAGAATTTCCGTGGCGCCGATTATTATGGGCATTTCCCGCCGGACAAGGTGCTGGCGCTGTGCACCGGCAGCCAGGGCGAGCCGCGGGCGGCGCTCGCCAGGATCGCCAATAACGACCATCCGCAGGTGACGCTGAACAAGGGCGACAGCGTGATCTTTTCCTCGCGCACCATCCCCGGCAACGAGAAGGCGGTCGGCGGCATCATCAATGGCCTGGTCAGCCAGGGCATCGAGGTCATCACCGACCGCACCGATCTCGTCCACGTCTCCGGCCATCCGCGCCGCGACGAGCTGCGCGACATGATCTCATGGGTGCGCCCGCAGATCCTGATCCCCGTCCATGGCGAGGCGCTGCATCTGGCCGAGCACGCCAAGCTGGCGCGCACCGCCGGCGTGCCGAAGGTGCTGATCTGCCGTAATGGCGATCTGGTCAAGCTCGGACCGGGCGACCCCGCCATTATCGACGAATTGCCGTCGGGGCGGCTCTACAAGGACGGCAATATTCTCGAGGATTCCAAGTCCCGCGCCGTGGTCGAGCGGCGCCGGATGGGGTTTGCCGGCTGCGCCTTCGTGGCGATCGCCATGACCGACAAGGGCGAGCTGGCCGATGATCCCGAGGTTGATCTCGTCGGCATCCCCGAGAAGAATGCGGCCGGCGAGGTCATCGACGAAATCGTGTTCGATACAGTGGTTTCGACGGTGGAAAACCTGCCGCGGGCGCGGCGGCGCGATGCGGACGCGACCGCGGAATCGGTGCGCCGCGCGGTGCGGGCCGTCATCAACGAGCAGTGGGGCAAGAAGCCGATTTGCCTCGTTCATGTTCTGACGGTTTGAGGTAAAAGACGTTTCTCGGGCGGGCACTGGTTCTTGCCGGGAAAGCGCACCGAAACAGGGAGTGGAGTAGTCATGCTGGGCCGGCTCAATCATGTCGCGATCGCGGTCAAGGATGCGGAAAAGGCCGCCAAGATCTACGGTGGCGCGTTCGGCGCGGAAATTTCCGGGGCGGTGCCGCTGCCGGAGCATGGCGTCATCACCGTGTTCGTGACGCTGCCCAACACCAAGATCGAGTTCATCCAGCCGCTCGGCGAGGCCTCGCCGATTGCTAAATTCGTCGAGCGCAACGCTGACGGTGGCATCCATCACATCTGCTACGACGTGCCCGACATCATCGCCGCGCGCGACAAGCTGATCAGCGAGGGCGCGCGCGTGCTTGGTGACGGCGTGCCGAAGATCGGCGCCCACGGCAAGCCGGTGCTGTTTTTCCACCCGAAGGATTTCTCCGGCGCGCTCGTCGAAATCGAACAGGCCTGAGCCCGGATGGCCTATAGTATCTCAACCGCGCTTGCGATCTACTTCGTGCTCTGGTGGGTCGTGCTGTTCGTGACGCTGCCGTTCGGCGTCCGCAGCCAGCACGAGGACGGCGAGGGGGCGCCCGGCACCGATCCCGGCGCGCCGGTCATGGCGCGGATGGGCTACAAGCTGCTCTGGACCACGCTGATCTCGGCCGTGGTCTTCGGCATCGGAATGTGGGCGTATCACCAAGGCTATCTGAACATCGAGCGGCTGTCGAAACTGATGGGGCTGCCGTTCTAGGGAATTGAGCACAATGCTGCGCAGCGCAATTTCGATAATTTTGCTGCTTGCATCGATCGGCGGCCCGGCTGCCGCGATGGATCAATCCGCCATCGAGGAAACCAACTGCCTGATGGCCTGCGATGCCAACCAGGAAAATTGCGGGGCGGGGCAGGCTCCGTTCAGGACCAATCGTTCAGTTGCCGCTCATCTTTCGCACCGGGAAATGAAGGCGTCTCCGGTCCCCGGTCTTCGCCGGGCAACCGGGCTTTCAACGACTTATGAAGCAACACCGTCTCGTTCAAACGAGGGCAAGCGTTAGTTTGCCGGGGGAACAGGAATGAATATTCAAAGAATTTTGCTGGTGCTCGTGGTCCTGCTCGCCGCAGGTCTCGCAGGGTCGTTCTATATGAACTGGAAGACGCTGGGGCAGCTTCGAACGGTGAAAGCTTTTGTTGAGAGCTCGGTCTTCGCCGATGCGGTGGCGGCCTGCGAAAAGGCGCCGAGCACGACCCCGTTCAAATGGACTGATGGCAAGCAGACCGCCGTCATCGGCCTGACTTCCGTCAAGCTGAACAAGGACACGATCTTCCCGAGCTACACGCTGGTCGCCGATAGCGTCTTTTGCGACTATGATCCCGTGAAGAAAAAGGCCGATATCGGATCGAACTTCCTGGAACGGGAAACATTTTAGGCTCGGTCGTTACGCGGGTCGCGAGTTCGCAAATGGCGTCGGAAGAAGCCGCAGGGATCATCGATCTGTATCAGCGCAAGGCGCTGGACTGGATCGAGAGTCGCGCACGCGCCAGCCTGTTTGAAAAACCCTGGCTCGACCGATTCCGGGCGCTGCTGCCGCCTGCTGGTCCGATCCTGGATATCGGGTGCGGATCGGCAGCGCCCATGGCTGGGTATCTGATCGAGCTTGGTCATCCCGTCGTTGGCGTGGATTCATCTCCGGCCATGATCGACGTCTGCCGAAGGCATTTTCCGAAGCAGGAATGGATCGTCGCCGATATGCGCAAGCTTGCCTTGCGGCGGCAGTTTTCCGGCATCCTTGCGTGGGACAGTTTCTTTCATCTCTGCCACGACGACCAGCGCCGGATGTTTCCGGTGTTTCGGGAGCACGCGGCGCCGGAGGCGGCGCTGATGTTCACAAGCGGCCCAGGGCACGGGGAGGCGATCGGGAGTTTTGGAGGCGAGCCGCTGTATCATGCGAGCCTCGACCCCGCCGAATATCGTTCATTGCTCGATCAGAACGGGTTTCATGTGGTGGCGCATGTCGTTGAGGACCCCGGCTGCGGCGGCCACACCATCTGGCTGGCGCAGCTCATTTAGCGCTCGCTTCGCGTCCGGCTGTTTCCCGACTATGATCCGGTCAAGAAAAAGGCCGATATCGGATCGAATTTTCCTGGAACGGGAGCGAGTGACGCCTCCCGCACCGGCATGGGGGGCAGATCGCGATGAGCTCACAGGATCGACCACCGGCTAGTTCCCGGCAGGACGAATATCGAATTCTGCCGGAAGGCGATCTGCGGGAGTACCTTGCCCGGCTTCCCGCCATCGCCGAGCACCTCGGGGGAGCGCCGGAGGTCTGGTCGATCAGCGAGGTCGGCGACGGCAACCTCAACCTCGTGTTCATCGTCAAGGGGGCTGAGGGCGGCGTCGCCGTCAAGCAGGCGCTGCCTTATGTGCGGCTCGTCGGCGAGAGCTGGCCGCTGCCGCTGTCGCGCTCGCATTATGAATATCTGGCGCTCACGCATCAGGCGCGGCTTGCGCCCGGTCTGGTGCCGTCGGTGCTTCACCACAACGAGGCCCTTGCGCTCGTCGTCATGGAGTTGATCGAGCCTCATATCATCATGCGCAAGGGGCTGATTGCTGGCGCGCTCTATCCCAGCTTTGTCGGGGACATCGCGACCTTTCTGGCGCGCACGCTGTTTTTCTCTTCCGACCTCGCGATTCCCGCTGCCCAGAAGAAGGAGGGGATTGCGGCGTTCGCGGGTAACCATGCGCTCTGCAAGATTACCGAAGACCTGGTCTTCACCGACCCTTACCGCGTGGCCGAGCAAAACCGCTGGACGCAGCCCTGGCTCGATGCGACAGCGGCCGCCTTCCGCGAGGACCTCGATCTCCACGCCGCGATCTCGCGGCTGAAACTGAAATTCCTGAACGCGCCGGAAGCCCTGATCCATGGCGACCTCCACACCGGCTCGATCATGGTGACGGAAGGCTCGACTGTCGTGATCGATCCCGAGTTCGCGTTCTACGGACCGATGGGGTTCGATCTCGGCGCGGTCATCGGCAATCTCCTGATGAGCTATCTGGCCTCCGCCGGTCATGAGGGTTCGCCGGGCGAACGGCGGCTGTTCGAGGTCTGGGTACTGGAAACGATCGAAAACGTCTGGACCGAGTTCGCCCACGAGTTCCTCGAGCTCTGGCGCACGGAAGCTCACGGCGACGCCTATCCGCCGACGCTGTTTCCCGGCGAGGCCGGCGTGAAGCGCCTGGAGGCCGAGCGGCGGGCCTATATGGCACGGCTGTTCCAGGACACCGTGGGGTTCTCAGCCGCAAAAATCATTCGCCGCATTCTCGGGCTGGCCCACAACATCGATTTCGAATTGATCGAGGACCCGAAGCGACGGGCGATCAGCGAGGCGCGGAGCCTGCGGCTCGCGCGTGCGATGATGGTCGACGCTGCCTCGTTCCGCGGCATCGGCGCGGTGACGAAAGCGGCGCAGGAGGTCCGCGACTGGCAGCCCGATTTCGGTTGATGACACCCGGCGAGGATGGCTGCTATTTCATTAGCCGCAGCAGGGACCGCCCGGCGGAGGATCTCAATTCCTTGGCGTCCAATGTCCCATCCTTGTCCGGATTGGCTGCGTTGAAGCGCTGCTCGACGACAGCAAGATATTCGTCCAGCGTCAGCGTGCCATCGCGGTCGGGATCGGCTGCAGCCAGTTCCTTGGCACTCAACCTGCCGCGCAACTCACGCGCATCGAGCGTGCCGTCCCGATCCGGGTCCAGTTTGGTAAACATTGCGGACGCAGCCTTCTTCACCTCGGCCAGATCGAGGGTGCCGTCATTGTCGGAGTCGAACATCTTGACCGGATCGACGCGCTTCGGTGCCGCCAGGGCGGTGCCGGAAAATGCAACAGCAGTGGCCAGTACTAGACCGATGAATAGGCGTGAAATCATCCTGTGATCTCCTGAGCGAAGCGATCTTGTAGATAAAGGCTTCAACGCGGTAATCGGTTCCAGCCGCCGGGCGCCGATGGTTCCCGAATTAACCGCCAGCGCGGACATAAAGGTTAACCAGCAAGCTTACCCGAGGGATTTGGTTTGCTCGCTGCCACAAGCAAGCTAACCGTCGAAGCTGCATTTTTCGACAGAGTTTGGTCTCTGTTCACGTTTTTCATTCAGGGAGCATTCCCATGGTTCGTACAGTAAAGCCTATCTTAGATGCGCTCGATCTTGAGCGCGAGATTGAAAAGGAGTTTCGCAAGGTGCCGCATCACGAATCTCTGCCTACCGATTTCGCGCCGCTTTCCGTACGCGCTCCGGATCTGGGGATGCCAGACTATGTAGAGCACAACGACGGCGCAACGGAGATCGGCAGGTTGTCGGCGGAAGCTGTTGTCCGCGAATATGAAGCCGCGGCGAAAGACATCGAGGCCCTGGGCGTTGAGCTCATGGAACAGGCCAGGCAATGCGAGGCCATGACTCGCGAGGCCCTCACAGTGACCGAAGAATTGAAGGAAACCGCAGCGCGATACCGCGCGGAGGCCAAACGCGTCTTCGTTCAAATTGAGAGCTGTTCGTTGTTGACGGCGGAAGTCCGCAAGATCTGCGAGGAAATGAAGGACAAGATCGCAACTCCGGCCAAGGTCGAAGCCAAAGCCGAGTAAAGCCCGAGCCACCCGGGTATCACCGCGTCGGGGACGCGGATGGTGCGGTGCTACTCAGCCGCCCGCTCTCGCAGTCGCTGGGCATAGACGTTGATGATCAGCGCCGCCAGCAGGATCAGGCCGCGGATCAATATCTTCAAAAAACTGTCGATGTTGACGTGATCGAGTCCGTTGTTGAGGACGCCGAGCACGAACAGGCCGACGATGGTATTGCCGATGCCGCCGCGGCCGCCAAAGAGACTGGTGCCGCCGACCACGACGGCGGCGATGGAATCCAGCAGATACGTGTCGAACTCGTTCTGCTGCGCGCTGCCGAAATGCGCGACGCCCAGCATGCCGCCGATGCCGGCGCACACGGCCGAAATCACCATGACGCTGCCGAGGATCAGCTTGACGTTGAGGCCGGAATATTCAGCCGCTTCGCGGTTTCCGCCGACCATGTAGACGTAGCGGCCGAAGCGGGTGTAGGTCAGCACCAGATGGCCGCCGAGCAGCATCAGGGCGGCCACGATCACGATCCAGGGGATGCCGCCGATCGATGTCGATCCCAGGGTCGTCACCAGCGGCGGTACCTTGTAGGCGATCTGCCCGCGCACCAATAGCGCCGAGACGCCGGCCGCGATCTGCATCATCGCCAGCGTCATGATGAAGGAGGGGATGCCGATGACAGTCAGCCCGAACGCGTTGACGAGGCCGAGCAGGGCGCACAGCGCCAGCGCCAGCAGGATCGCGGCCCATCCAGGCATCGGGACGTTGGCGATGTTGACGTAGGATTCCTGCAGCGTGAAATAGGCGACCGCAATGCCGGTGACGTTGGCGATGGCGGCGACCGACAGATCGATTTCGGCGCACAGGATCACGAAGGTGAGGCCGACGGCGATGATGCCGGTGACTGAAATCTGGGTCAGGATGTTGCCGAAATTGTCGAGCGTCGCAAAGGACGGGCTCGCGACCGCAAAGAAGCTGAACAGGCAGATCAGCGTCAGGAACGGCGCGATGTTGCGCATCTGGGAGCGCAGCATCGCGGCGAGCCCGCGAGGCCGTTTCCGATCCGCAGCGACTGTCACGCTTTCACCTGAAGTCATGCCGGTCTCCTCACGCCGCTTCCAAGAGGCGGTCCTTGCTGATCTGTTCGTTGGCAAACTCGCGCACGACAGCGCCGCGCTTGAGCACGATGACGCGGTCGGCGAGCGACAGTACCGTCTCGGGCTCGGTGGAGAGCACGATGATGGCGAGCCCCTTGGCGCGCAGATCCCTGACGATGTGGATGACGTCGTTCTTGGCGCCGACATCCATGCCGCGGGTCGGCTCGCACAGCACCAATAGCCGCGGCGGATAGCTCAGCCATTTCGCCAGCGCCACCTTCTGCTGATTGCCGCCCGACAGCATGCCGAGGTCGAGATCGACGGCCGCGGGCCGGATCCGCAGCTGCTCGACCTGCCGATTGGCAATCGCTCGCTCGCGCGACGGCTTGAGCAGCAATGACGAGATGCGATCGAGGATGCTGATCGAGACGTTCTTGTAGACCGGCTCCTGCAGGAACAGCATGTCGCGCCGGCTCTCGGGGACGAAGGCGATGCCGGAACGCCTGGCGTCCGCCGTGCTGCGGAAGGCCTTCTGGTTGCCTGCGACCGCGAGCGTGCCGAGGTCGGGCTTTATCTTGCCGAACAGGATCCGCGCCAGCTCGAGCTGCCCGCATCCCATGAAGCCGTAGATGCCGAGCACCTCGCCGGCGCGGGCCTCGAACGAAACCTCGCGCAGGCGGCCCGCCAGCGTCAGCCCGTTTGCGTTCAGCACCACCGGCTGATCGGTCGGTGGCGGCAGCATGATGTCGTGGGTGTAGGTCTCCTCCAGGGCCTCGCGGCCCTTGCCGATCATCGCCTCGATCAGGGCCGGCTTGCTCGTCTCCGAAGCGGCGGTCTCCGCGACCTTCCTGCCGTTGCGGAACACCGTCACGGTGTCGGAGACACGCAGGATGTCCTCGATGAAATGCGAGATGAAGACGATGCTGGTGCCTTCGTCCCGCAGCCGTTTCAGCGTCGTGAACAGGCGCTCCACTTCCGGCGGCGACAGCGCCGAGGTCGGCTCGTCGAGAATGATGATGCGGGCGCCCGAGGACAGCACGCGGGCGATCTCGATCAGTTGCTGCAGCCCGATCGGGAGGTCACCGAGCCGCGACATCGGATCGACGTCGATGCCGAACCGCTTGAGCTGCTCGCCGGCCTCGCGGGCCATGCGCCGCCATTGCACCAGCCCTAAGCGGTTGGTCGGCTGATTGCCGAGAAACACGTTCTCGGCCACCGTCAGGTCAGGCGCCACGCTGAGTTCCTGATGAACCATCGCGATGCCGGCCGCATGCGCGTCGCGCACCGATCGAAAGCGGGTTTCCTTCCCATCCAGCACGAACCGGCCGGAAAAATCCGCATGCACGCCGGCGATGATCTTCATCAGCGTGCTTTTCCCCGCGCCGTTCTCGCCGACGAGACCGTGGATCTCGCCGGCGGTGAGCGCGAAGTCGACTCCACGAAGGGCCTCGACGCCGCCGAAGGCCTTCGTGATGTCGTGCAGTTCGAGAATGGGCTGATGTCCCCTGGACATGCTGGCTCAGATCAGGAAGTGATCCTCCATCCATTGCATGCCGGCGGCGTTAGCCTTCGTCACCACGGGGCCGTCCGTGATCACATGCTTCGGGATGCCCTGTCCGCTCTTCTCGCCCGCGGTCACCGCGGCGACGCCGGCAACGATGGCGCCGCCATGGATGCGGCAGGAGGGGTTGCGGACGGTCGCGAACATGCGGCCTTCGCTCACCGCCTGGATCGCCGGCGGCATGGCGTCGACGCCGCCGATCAGGATATTGGTGCGGTTGCGTGCCTTCATGATGTTGTAGGCGGCCAGCGCCATGTCGTCATTGTGGAAGAACGCCGCATCGATCTGCGGATGCTTCGTCAGATAGGTCTCCCATAGCCGGGCTGTCTTCGAGACGTCCCAATCGGCCGGTTGGGTGTCGAGCACCTCGATGTTC
Organism: Bradyrhizobium sp. SRL28; assembly: GCF_018596315.1. Classification (GTDB taxonomy): domain Bacteria; phylum Pseudomonadota; class Alphaproteobacteria; order Rhizobiales; family Xanthobacteraceae; genus Bradyrhizobium. Next base: position 99,897 of record NZ_JAHEAG010000020.1, read on the forward strand.
GGGAATTGCTTGATGACGGACTCAAAGCCCTTGGCGCGGCCCTGTGCGCCGGTATGGCCGAGTGCGCCTTGCGTCATGATGATCTTGCCCTTGCCGCCCATGGCGTTGCAGAGCGCCTGCGTCACCGAAGCGCCCATGAACTCGTTATCGGGCGCCAGGAACGAGTGAACCTTGATCTGGTCGAGCGGGGCGATCAGGGTATCCATGTCGATGACGGGCGTGCCGGCATCGATCATCTTCTGCACGGGCTGGACCAGCGTGCCGATGCCGAACGCCTGGATGGCGACGAAGTCCCATTTCTGCGAGGCCATGTTGTCGATCGCCGCGCGCTGCTTGACCGCGTCGAGCTGGCCGTCGAACCAGGTGACCTCGACGTTGAACAGCTTGCCCCACCATTCCGCCGCCTGCTTGCCCTGGGCGCACCACGTGGCCTGCAGGCCGGCATTGGAGAACGCCGCCTTCAGCGGTTTCTCCGAACGTGCGGCTGCCGCCAGCGCCGGGTTGATGCCCAACCCGCCGAGCAGGGCGGTTGCCGCACCGGCAGCCGCCCCTGTTTGAAGAAGATTACGCCTTGTCGTAGAGGATTTCTCAGTCCCTGACATCGCTCGCTCCCTCGTTTGTCGTTTTTTACCGACGGCGTCGATTGCACGCACCGCGGATCGAGGCAGTCAATCACAACAGGCGCGCTCGCGCCAACCCTGCAACATCCCGTCTAGAAAATCTTTGTGACCTGGAATCCGCGATAAGGCAGATCCTGTTAGTCTTGCGCTGCAGCGAGGACGTCGATTTCGCCGAGCAAGCTTCGCCAAGCCGCATCGATCTCGTCCGACCAATCGCTGCCCAAAACCTCGCGCAGCGTCTGGGCAATGATGCCGAAGAACGCGACGAACAGTTCGCGCGGCGTGCCGTAGGCGTCGTGCGAGGAAACCTCTGAGATGATCAGGCGGAAATGGCCGGTGCGCTCTCCGGCGAAATCCAGGATGGCGTCGATCGTCAAAGCCAGCATCGAACCCTTGACGAGTTCGCTGCCCTCGGTCCGGAACATCGTCCGCGCTTCGGGATGCGCGTCGAACAGGCGGCGATAGACCAGCGGCGTCAGATCCTCGCAGCGCTCGGCAGCCAGTTCAAAACTTCGCTCGATCGGATTTGACGATGCCATCATTGCCGTTTGCGATCGTCGTGAAAAAAAACGTCTCGCAAAAAAAAGAGCAGGGCGCCAAGCCCTGCTCAAAAATTGTGTCGACCCTTAATTTCCTCGAAAATTTAGATTTGCTCTTGATTGTCGAGGCGACGCTGCTTGTGCGCGTCAGGGCTCCTCCCGAGACTTGGACCACCAAGCTAAACCTCTCGGCCAGCCTGAGCCTGAATTGGTAGACCATCTTTTTCGACTTGTCACCATTTTCGGCAACGTTTGTTCAAAATTCCAGCAATCTGCGAAATGATTGGGAAGTTACTACTTATGCTTGTGGATTTAGCCGCAATACCCCCGAGGCTTGGTATTAGGGTAGGGCGCCCTTCAAAAGCTGCAAAACGCATCGTTTTTTGCCAGCTTCTCTCCTTGGAACGGCAACATACTTCCGGGAACCTGATCTCGACTTCGGACTCTCATGGTGATTAAGGTCTGAAGCGGATGGGTTTGCGATGCGCCGGCGGCTGAAGAATTTTCTGCCAATTGTCCTGATTGCCCTGGTGGTGCAGGTTTTTGCACCGATCGGCGCATGCTGGGCGGCGAGCATCGCGGCCTCTGATCCGCTCGCCGGCGCCGTCATCTGCCACGGCAATGGTGCGCCCGGTGCAGGGCAGACCGATCAGGCCGGCCACCGCGCCCATGACGGATGCTGCTCGGTTTGCAGCGTGCTGCAGACCGGTGCGCCAGTCGATGTGCCGGATAGTGCGGCGATCGACGTCGATCGGGTTGCCGAGCGGGTGGCCTGGTTCGATTTTGCCTTCCGGCTGACGAATGCTCGCGCAGGCAGCCACGCGCAGGCGCGTGCGCCACCCTCGATTTCCTGACGACCTGGAACACCCAATGATCGGTGCGGCGACAGCCGTGCCGGTTGGTGCAGTCATTCGAGCCGGCCGAAGAGCCGGCGTCAGGAATATCTTATGTATCGTTATCATGCCTTGGGTGGCGCGAGCCTGCTTGTGCTCGGCAGCGCGCTCGCCCTTGTGCCGTCGGCCGCAGAGGCCCAGACGGCGCTGCCGGCGGTGACCGTCGAGGCGCCGCGCGCCACGGCCGCGAGACCTGCGGCCCGAAAGCCGGCCGTTCGCTCGTCCGCCCGGACGCAGGCGCGGCCGCCTTCGGCCAACCCCGCGCCTGCCGCGTCGCTGACCGCGGGCATTACCCCGAGCGTGGCGCGCGCGCTGCTTTACCAGGCGCCCACTGGCCAAACCGAGACAACCATCGACCGCAGCCAGTTCGAGAACCGGCCGGCGTTCTCCGTGGCCGACGTGCTGCGCGAGAGCCCCGGTATCTCGGTGAAGCAGGGCAACGGTCCGCGCGATATCGGCATCTCGATTCGCGGCTCCAACGCCCGCAACGGTTTCGGCATCCGCAACCTCGTGATCTTCGACGATGGTTTTCCGGTCACGCAGCCGGACGGGCTTTCCCGCAGCGACCTGATCGACCCCAAGGCCTATGCCGCAATCGATGTCATCCGGGGGCCGTCGTCGGCGCTCTATGGCAATTACGCGACCGGCGGCGCGCTCAATTTCCGTACCCGTCCGGGCCGAACCATCGACGGGGTCGAATATGGCGTCGAGGGCGGCAGCTTCGGCTATCTCAACAACTATCTCGCCGCAGGCAAGAAGGTCGGCAATTTCGAGTACTCGTTGTTTGCCAGTGACGCGCGCGGCGATGGTTTTATCGGCAATAGCTGGTTCAACACCCAGACGGTGAATTTTCTCGGCACGTTGCACGCCACGCCCGACGATCGCTTCACGGTCAAATTCATCAACAACAATCTCGACACAAGGCTGCCGCTCCGGTACACGCTCGACCAGTTCTACCAAAATCCGTTCCAGCAAGGCTGCACGACGGGCGGAGCCGCCGCAACCGCACGTGGATGTGCAACGGTGCCATTGTTCAACAATGGCTTTAACGGCCTAACAACACCTCAGACCGCCACTCAGGCGGGCCTCGGCCGCGACGACAGGCGAACGATCGTCGGCGGGCGATGGGAGCACGATTTCGACAACACGACGACGTGGCGCAACCAGTTCGTGTTCGACGACCGCAACATCAATCAGCCGACCGGAGGCACCAGCACGATCGGCGATTTTCCGTCGTACAACTACATGAGCGACGTCACCAAGCGCGGTGAAATTTTCGGTTTGGAGTCCACCACCTATTTCGGGGCCTTCTACAATACGCTCACCGCTTCGAGCGACTCGAGATTCGTGATGCCGGGCGGCAACGCTACCCTTGGCAGGCTGCAGAGCAATTCCTGGAGCAACACCACCAACTACGGCGTTCGCGCGCGCGAGGAACTTAAGCTGACGTCCTCATTGACCGCCGTGGCGGGCATCGGGTGGGAGACCACCAATTTGAATGGACTGAATACGATTTACAAAAATCAGAGAACCGGTGCCGCAAACGTTCCCCCGGTGATGATCGACGCGGACAAACAGTTCCAGAACCTAGCTCCTGAGTTGGCACTGCTCTACCGGCTCAATAGCGAATGGCAATTCCGTGCCCGAGCCGCAACCGGTTACGGAACGCCGCAGGTCGGCAACCTATTTGTCATCGCCAGCGGCGAGAATGGCAACAATACGCAGCTAAGGACGCAGAAGAACATCGGCTATGACGTCGGGTTCGACTGGACGCCGAACAACACGCTCAAATTCAGCGCGACCGGCTTCTACGAGTTCTTCAAAGACGAACTGGTGACCCAGGCGACTCCGGCCGGAGCACCCAATACGAGCTACACCTTCAATGCGCCGCGATCCGAACATCGCGGGGTCGAACTCGCCGCCGACTGGAAATTCTATCCCGGCTGGCGATTCACCGCGGCCTATACCTATCTCGATCAGTACTACACCGAATATGTCGAGCAGATCACCAACGCGACCAGTGGGACGACGTTCAGCTTCAACCGCGCCGGCAACAAGATTCCCGGCATCTCGCCGCACGAACTGACGGCGCGGCTCGGCTATGAACAGATGTGGGGGCCGCTTGCCGGCCTCGGAGCGTTCGTCGAGGTTCAGTGGAAGGATTCGTTCTACATGGACAACGCCAATTTGCGGAAGGCGCCCGGTTACGAGCTGGTCAATCTCAACGTCCACTACAAGACGGACCTCCAATCCGATTACTTCAAGTCGTTGAGCATGTACGTCGAAGTCAGGAACGTGTTCGACCGGACATATGTGGCTTCCGCGAACAATATCGGAAACTCGGTCACGGCCGGCGGCCTTCAAGGTCTCAGCTCGACCGGCTCGATCTACGCCGGCTCGCCGCGCGCATTCATGGCCGGAATGAAGTTGGCGTTCAAATGACCGGACAACAACGCAGGAGGAGTAAAGCCATGCTGCGAATGAGCCTGCTCGCGACGCTCGCCTTCTCGCTTTGCCAAACCATGGCGAATGCGCAAATGAGCCATCACCAGCACGCCTCGGAAGCGGCGTGTGAGGAGGTCGACTTGCGTTGCGCGTCGAAGGTGACGCCGGCCTTCGCGTCAGACGGAACGCTGTGGCTCGCCTGGATGGCGGGAGGCCGGATATCGGTGGCGAGTTCGAAGGATCAGGGGCGCAGCTTTTCGACGCCGGTTCAGGCGAGCAAGGAGAAGCTCAACCTCGATTGGGGCCCGGATGCGCGTCCCCAGATCGTCATCGAGAAAAACGGCGGCATCGCATTGGCGTTTTCGATCTTCAGGGACAAGGCGTTCAACGGCCAGGTGCTTACCACCCGGTCGAGCGATGGCGGTCAAAGCTTTGCCGAGTTGCGGCCGATCACAGCGAGTAACGACAGTCAGCGCTTTGCGACACTCGGCCTCGATGCGGACGGTTCGGCGTTTGCCGCCTGGATCGACAAGCGCAACCGGGTACCTGCGCAGCAGGAGGGCAGGAAATACGAAGGGGCAGGGTTGTTCTTCGCGTCGTCGAAGGACGGCGGCACGACCTATGCCGAGGCGCGGCTGGCGAGCGACAACACCTGCGAGTGCTGCCGGCTTGGCTTCGCGTTCGCAGGCCCCGGCCGTCCCGTGGTGGTGTTCAGGAACATCTTCGAAGGCGGCGTGCGGGATCACGCGGTCATGACGTTCGCCGATCCGGCGACACCCGGCGAGGTTCGCCGCGTCAGCAACGACGAGTGGCAGATTTCTGCGTGCCCGCATCATGGTCCCAGTCTTTCGATCTCGGCCGCAAGCACCTATCACGTGACCTGGTACACCAACGGCAAGGCCCGCAAGGGACTGTTCTATGCCCGCTCGGACGACCAGGGCCGTACGTTCTCCGACCCGCTTCCGCTCGGCCGCGCCGACCGCAACCCCACGCGGCCGTACGTTCTCTCCGGCCCGCACGGCGCCACCATGGTCTGGAAGGAATTCGACGGCGAGAGGACCTCGGTCAACGCGATGACTTCTCATGATGAGGGCAAAAGCTGGTCAAAGCCCGTCGCGATCGCCACGACGACGGATACGTCCGACCACCCGCTGCTGGTCAGCGACGGGCAGAAGATTTACCTTTCCTGGATGACCAAGGCCGACGGATATCGCCTTCTGCCGATCGGAGACGGTTCATGAAACGCTGCCTGCTGGCTGTAATATTCCTTCTTGTCTCTCTGGCCGCCGCGCCGGCAGCCGAGACGCCGTCCGAGCTCAAACCGTTCGTGCGGGGAAGCTGGCAGGAGGTGCTGCGTTCGCACGCTGGCCGGCCGACGCTGGTGCATTTCTGGGGCGTCACCTGCGGTCCCTGCAAGGTCGAATTGCCGCTGCTCGGGCAATTCATGAAGGACCATTCCGAGGTCGATGTCGTGATGATCAGCGCCGACCTCGTTCCGAATCTGCCGGGTGCTGCGCGCGCGATGCTGGAGAAGGCCGGGCTGGGATCGGCGGAGAACTGGCTTTTCAGCGACGGTTTTGTCGAACGCCTCCGGTTCGAGATCGACCCTGCCTGGCAGGGCGAGATTCCGCGGACGCTGCTGATCGCGCGGGACGGAGCCGTCACCACCATCGAGGGTTCGGCCGAAATACCGGACCTCGAGAAGTGGCTAGCTCAACAAAAAGCTGTAATGAGATGAGAAACGAGCATATTGGGTATTGCGGCGACTCGGGCGCTTTGGGGTGAACATGCGACGGCGACTGGAAGTCTTCATTCCAATCGTATTGCTCTCGATCATGGTGCAATTGCTGGCGCCGATCGGGGCATTTCGCGCGGTCGCACATGCGGTCTCCGATCCGCTCTATATGGCGACGATCTGTTCCGGCATGGCGTCCTCGCAGGACGCCTCGCAGACGACGCCCGCCAAGGCGCAGCATAGCGCCAATTGCTGCGGGTTCTGCAGCGTCGGCCACGGCGGCGCCGTTGCGGTCGATCCGCCGCCATTGATCTTTGTCGTCCTGCAGCGCCAATACCAGCTCATCACGTGGCTGGAAGCTCCGGATCATATGCCGTCGGTGCGCGCCCATTCGCACGCACAGGCGCGAGCGCCACCTTCCATTTCCTGACCTCACTTGACCTCCGTCAAATGGTGCGGCCCGCGGCCGCGCCTGTTCGTTCAGTTGAGCAAAGCCGGCCCGAGAGCTGGCGTCAGGATTATCCATGTTTCGCCTTGCATCACCCGTCGGGCTCGTGCGCAGCTCGCTGCTGGCATCGGCCGCCATGTTCGTATCGCCGTTTGACGCCGAAGCGCAGACCCGCCCATCAAGCCTTCCGCCGGTAACCGTCACCGCGCCGGAACCACAACGCGCCACCAGCGCCCGTCCGCCCCGCAGCGCAGCGCGGTCCGCCCGCACCGTTCGGCAGACGCGCGCTCCAGCGCCGCAGACCGCTGGCGATCAGGGGCAGGGCGGTCGCGGCGCGCTGGCGGTGCTCAGCGCGCAGCAGGCGCTGACCGAGATCAACAACACCCCGGGCGGCGTCGCGATCGTGCCGGCCGCGGCCTACAGGAATTCGACGGTCTCCAATACCATCAAGGACATCCTGGATTACGTGCCGGGCGTCTTTGCGCAGCCGAAATGGGGCGACGACACAAGGCTTTCGATCCGCGGCTCGGGCCTGTCGCGCAATTTCCACCTGCGCGGCGTGCAGCTCTACATGGACGGCATTCCGATCAACACCGCTGACGGTTACGGCGACTTCCAGCAGATCGACCCGACCGCCTACAAATATGTCGAGGTCTGGAAGGGCGCCAATGCGCTGCAGTTCGGCGCGAACTCGCTCGGCGGCGCTATCAATTTTGTGATTCCAACCGGCCGCGATCCGTGGCCGAACGGCGTGTCGGCCGATATGGGCGCATTCGGATTCAAGCGGCTGCAGGCGAACGCCGGCGGCGCGAACGGACCATGGGACGGTTTCGTCACCGCGTCGACCCAGGCCTCGGATGGCTTCAGGAACCACAGTTCCGGCAGCAGCACCCGCGTCAGCGGCAATGTCGGCTATCAATTCTCACCGGATGCCGAAACGCGGTTCTATTTCAACGCCAATGAGATCCGCCAGCGCATCCCCGGCACCGTCACCAAGCAATCGGCCTTGACCGATCCCCAAGCCGCCGCGCCGGCAAACGTCGCACTGGACCAGCAGCGCAACCTCAATACCGTCATGCTCGCCAACAAGACCACGATCCGGCTGGACGACACCAAGATCGAGTTCGGCATGTTTGGCGTCGATCGCCATTTGATGCACCCGATCTTCCAGTGGCTCGACTACCGCTACCGGGACTATGGTGCCTTCGCCAAGGTCACCGACGACCGCTTCATCGGCGGCTACCGCAACCGACTTGTCGCCGGCGTCAACATCCTGAACGGCAGCATCGACAACCAGCAATTCGCCAATCTCGGCGGCCAGAAGGGCCCGTTGCTGTCCTCGTCGATCGACAGCTCGAAGAACACCTCCTTCTATATCGAAGACAGCTTCTACTTCCTGCCCAACGTTGCCGCGATTGCCGGCACGCAATTCCTCTACGCCACCCGGAACCGGCTGGATCGTTTTCTCGACAATGTTGATACTTCGGGGGCGACCGAGTTCAAGATTTGGTCGCCGAAGACTGGTCTGCTCTGGAATATCGATCCGACCTGGCAGGCCTACGCCAACATCTCGCGAAGCGCCGAGGTGCCGAGTTTCGGCGAAAGCTCGTCCGGGGCGGGCGGCACGCCGGTCTTCCGGTTCACCAGCATACGTCCGCAGATCGCAACCACTTATGAAATCGGAACGCGCATGAAGCGACCCGATTACGCCTGGGAGATCACGGGCTATCGGGCCAACATTCGCGACGAGTTGCAATGTCTCTTCGGCACCGCCACCGCCGGAACTTGCAACGTCGCCAACGCCGATCGCACCATTCACCAAGGCATCGAAGCAGGTGCGGGCGCCGCAATTTTCCACGGCATCTTCAACAATGGCCCGGCGCCCGACAAGCTCTGGCTGAACCTGGCCTACACGTTCAACGATTTCCGTTTCGACAACGACCCGAACTTCCGCAACAACCTGCTGCCCGGAGCTCCGCGCCACTATCTTCGTGCCGAGTTGCTGTACAAGAATCCAACGGGGTTCTATTTCGGGCCCAATGTCGAATGGGTGCCGCAGTCCTATTTTGTCGACAACGCCAACACGCTAAGGACCTCAGCCTATGCGCTGCTCGGGCTGAAGGCAGGCTTCGACAATGGCGGGCCGATTTCGGCCTATATCGAGGGGCGCAATCTCCTGAATAAGGCCTACATTTCGAGCGCCAGCATCATCAATCAGGCGACTGCAACGTCACCCCTGTTCGAACCGGGTAACGGACGGGCAGTTTATGCCGGCATCAGGTACCGATGGTGAGGAGAAACGCTATGTATCATCGATATCTCTTCAATCCGTGGGCTCGCAAGGCGCGCGAAAAATCGTCATCGTCGCGGCTCGCGTTCGCAGTTTTATTTTCTCTGAACTTTCTTGCAGCGGGGCCAACTCTCGCTGCCAGTGACAGCGACAGTTTCTTCACGCATCTTCACACCGAGAAAGCGATGGCAAACGTCACGATCTCGCCCGGGCGTGCCGGGCCCGTCGATATCACCATCCAGCTCGAGACGGTCGACGAGCTGCCCCTGACGGCAAAGGCCGTTTCGGTGACGCTTCTGGACGCGCAATCGGGAAGCGATCGCCAGACGCTTCAGGCCACGCGCGGCAGCGACGATCAGTGGTACGTTCGGACCTCGATGAAGACGCCCGGGCGCTGGATACTGGGGCTCGGCATTTCGATCTCGGAAACCGACAGCGTCAATATCGAGTCGCCGATTGTGATCAAATGATTGGGAGAGGGGCGGCGGCCTGTTCACGGTTGATTTCGGCCCGTTATGGTGGAACGAAGGATGAGGTCGAAGTGAGGCTTGCTCCAGAACAGGTCGCCGTGTTTTCTCGTTTCGAAGGACTTGTGACAATGGTCGAAGCGTCTCGCCATTCGGCGGCCAGGCGCGGCACTCGAGGTAATCAGGCGTAAGAATTTAATTTGCAAACGGAATTGAAAATCGGAAGGTCGAACATGAAGAACATTATGCGCATGCTCGCTTGTGCTGCGGCCCTGCTGGTGCTTTCAGGCGCATCGTCACAGGCCCAGGAGATCAAGGCCGGCGATCTCGTTATTGCACAGGCCTGGAGCCGCGCGACGCCGGGCGGCGCTAAAATTGCGGGCGGCTATCTCACGATCGAGAACAAGGGCACGGCGCCGGACCGGCTGACCGCCGTGTCCGGCGACATCGCCGGCAGGGTCGAGATTCACGAGATGGCCATGAACAACGGCGTCATGACCATGCGTCCGCTCGAGAAGGGGCTGGAAATCGAGCCCGGCAAGACCGTCAAGCTCGCGCCCGGCGGCTACCATCTGATGCTGATGGATCTGAAGAACCCGCTCAAGCAGGGCGAGAAGGTGCCGCTCGAATTGCGTTTCGAAAAAGCCGGCAAGGTGGTCGTGTCGCTCGACGTGCAGGGCGTCGGCGCCAAGGGGCCGGGGGGTGCGGAGCATTCCGGCGGCAAGCACGATATGAAGAAGTAGAGGACCAGCCGATGTCGAAGATTGCTTTTGCCGTCATCACGCTTGCCGCGTTCGCGGCCTCTCAGGCCGCCGCGCATGTCACTCTTGAGAGACGGCAGGCGCCGGTCGGCTCATACTACAAGGCGGTGTTTGCCGTGCCACACGGCTGCGCGGGATCGCCGACCGTCAAGCTGCGGGTGCAAATTCCGGAAGGTGTGATCGGCATCAAGCCGATGCCCAAGCCGGGCTGGACCCTCGAGACGGTCAAGGGCAAATACGCCACCGAGTATGAATTTCACGGCGGGAAAATATCCGAGGGCGTCAAGGAAGTGGTGTGGAGCGGCGGCAAGCTTGCCGACGACAATTTCGATGAATTCGTCTTCTCCAGCTATCTCACGGCGGGACTGAAGCCGGACACCACGCTGTATTTTCCCGTGGTGCAGGAATGCGAGCAGGGGGTTAGCCGCTGGATCGATATTCCCTCAGCAGGCCAGAGCGGCCATGTGCATGACAGCAAGACGCCGGCGCCGGGCCTTAAGCTGACGACGAAGCCGTAAAGCAAACCGATGGCGCGCGTGCTCGCTAGCCTTGCCGCGCTGCTGTCGGCCCTGTGCATTGCGAGCGCCGCGTGGGCCCATGCGACGCTGGTTTCTTCGGAGCCGGCCGATGGCAGCGTGCTGGCGCAGCCGCCGAAGATGGTGCAGTTGCACTTCAACGAGAGCATCACGCCGGCCGTGATCGGCGTCATCGATGCCGGCGGCAAGGCGCGCGATGTCGCAACCCGTGCGGTCGGCCAATCCGTGCTGATCGTTCTGCCCGACGACCTGCCGCAAGGTACCCAAATCGTCAGCTACCGCGTGGTCTCGCAGGACGGCCATCCCGTGGCGGGATCGATGGTGTTTTCAATCGGCGCCGTGACCGGGGCCGCGCCGCCCGCGAAAGCCAGTCCGCTGTCGGTGTTGATTTGGCTGGCGCGGATCGGGGTCTATCTCGGCCTGTTTGTCGGCGTCGGCGGTGCCTTCTTCGTAACTTGGATCGGGCAGGGCCCGAGCGGATCAACGGTCAGTCGCGCTGCGCTTGCCGTCGGTCTCGTCAGCGCGGTGGCCTCACTCGGCCTGCAAGGTCTCGATCTCCTCAACCTTCCCCTTGGCGGCATCGTGACATCAGCACCGTGGACCAGCGCGCTCGCTACCTCCCTCGGGCCATCGCTATTGATTGCGATCGTGGCGATGGCCATCGCCTGGTTCGCATGGCAAAGCCCGAGCGTCCTGATTTCCTGGAACTTGACCACGCTCGCCATGGCGGGCGTCGGGCTGTCGCTCGCGACCAGCGGGCATGCGGCGACGGCTTCACCCCAATGGGTGACGCGGCCATCGCTGTTCCTGCACGGCATCGCCGCGGCCTACTGGATCGGCGCGCTGGCGCCGCTGGCGGCGATGGCGCATCGGCGCAAAGACGACCTGCCGCGCGTGCTCAAGCAGTTTTCGGCCGTAGCGGTGCTGCTTGTCGGGCTCCTCGTACTAAGCGGACTGGTGCTTTCGATCATCCAGCTCGGAAGCCTGCGCGCGCTGATCGAGACTCAATACGGCATCATCCTCTCGATCAAGCTAACGCTCGTGATCCTGTTGCTCGGACTTGCGGGGCTGAACCGGTTTCTCTTCACGCCTGCGGTCGTTGCGGATCATGAAAACACCCGCCCGCTACTGTGGTCGATCCTCACGGAATGCGTGCTCGTCGTTTGCATCCTTGCTGTGGTCGCCGGCTGGCGCTTCACGCCGCCGCCGCGCGCCTCAGTTGCTCCTGTTGCCGCGCCGCTCTCGGTCCACATCCACACGGATGCTGCGATGTTTCAGGTGCTGGTTTCGCCGGGCAAGGTCGGCGCCAACGACTTTGTCCTGCAGTTGATGACGGGCGATGCGGCGCTGCTGCCGGCCAAGGAGGCGACGCTGATCCTGAGTTTGCCGGAGCGCGGCATCGAGCCGATGGAGCGCCGCGCGACGCTCGGGCCGGACGGTTACTGGCACGTGCGCGGCGTGGCGCTGCCGCTGGCGGGACGTTGGCGGATGCAGATCGATGCGTTGGTCACGGACTTCCAGAAGATCACGTTGCAAGATGAATTGCAGGTACGCTAACGCCGGCTCGCCAATAACTTGTAGGATGGGTAGAGCGCAGCGAAACCCATCATTGATCGAGCCCGCGTTACCGGCATTGATGGGTATCGCTTCGCTCCACCCATCCTACGAACACCGCATGCCCGCCTTTGCGGGGTATGACGTCGTTGTGAATGTATGAGGACCGCGAAGCCCAAAAACGGCCCGAAAATCCGCCTTTCCGGCCGCTTTTCACCGGCCCCGGCCTTGTATTTTCGCACCCGATCCGGTTTCACTGCACCTCTTCCGGTATCCCACTGATTCCCGAGTTGTCCCATGCGGTTGTCGCGGTTTTTTCTACCCATCCTGAAAGAGAATCCGAAAGAGGCGGAGATCGTCTCGCATCGGCTGATGCTGCGCGCGGGCATGATGCGGCAGGAAGCGGCCGGCATCTACGCCTGGCTGCCGCTGGGATTTCGGGTGCTGAAGAAGATCGAGCAGATCGTCCGTGAGGAGCAGGATCGCGCCGGCGCGCTGGAACTGTTGATGCCGACACTGCAGCTCGCCGACCTCTGGCGCGAGAGCGGTCGCTACGATGCCTATGGTCCGGAGATGCTGCGCATCGCCGACCGCCACAAGCGCGAATTGCTGTACGGGCCGACCAACGAGGAAATGATCACCGAGATTTTTCGGGCCTATGTCAAATCCTACAGGAGCCTGCCGCTCAATCTCTATCACATCCAGTGGAAGTTCCGCGACGAGCAGCGCCCGCGCTTCGGCGTGATGCGCGGCCGCGAATTCCTGATGAAGGATGCTTATTCCTTCGACATCGACGAGGCGGCGGCGCGCCGCTCCTATAACCGGATGTTCGTTGCCTATCTGCGGACGTTTGCGCGGATGGGATTGAAGGCGATCCCGATGCGCGCCGAGACCGGCCCGATCGGCGGCGACCTCAGCCACGAATTCATCGTGCTGGCGGAAACCGGTGAATCCGGTGTGTTCTGCAACAGCGACGTGCTCAATCTGCCGATCCCGCCCGATGACGTCGACTATGATGGCGATCTCACTGACATCATCAAGCAATGGACATCGGTCTATGCGGCGACCGAGGACGTGCATGACGCCGATCGCTACGAACGCGAAGTGCCAGCCGACAAGCGCGTCAATACGCGCGGCATCGAGGTCGGCCAGATCTTCTATTTCGGCACCAAATATTCCGATGCGATGAAGGCGCTGGTCGCCGGCGCCGATGGCGTCGACGTGCCGATCCATGGCGGCTCCTACGGCGTCGGCGTCTCGCGCCTGGTCGGCGCCATCATCGAGGCCTGCCACGACGATGCCGGCATCAAATGGCCGGAAGCCGTCGCGCCGTTCACCGCCGTGATCTTGAACCTGAAGCAGGGGGATGCGGCCGTCGATGGCGCGTGCGAGAAGCTTTATCGGGAGCTTCAGGCCAAGGGCGTCGACGTGCTCTATGACGATACCGACCAGCGCGCCGGCGCGAAGTTCGCGGCCGCCGACCTGATCGGTATTCCCTGGCAGATTCTGGTCGGGCCGAAGGGCCTTGCTGAGGGCAAGCTCGAGATCAAGCGGCGCAGCGATGGTTCGCGCGAGAATCTCAGCCCCGCGGAAGTGGTGGCGAGGATCGCGGGATAAGATATCCACTGTGGCGGTAATGTTGGCCAATAAGGCCACATTTGGCCCGAATCATGGGATTATCGAGTATGGATGAGACCATGAACGAGACAGCTCGAACCCCGCCTTTTGCGCCCTTCGAATGGCTGTTGTCCGGGCGTTATCTGCGTGCGCGTCGCAGGGAAGGCTTCATTTCGGTCATCGCCGGCTTTTCGTTCCTCGGCATCATGCTCGGCGTCGCCACGCTGATCATCGTGATGGCCGTGATGAACGGTTTTCGCAAGGAACTCCTGGACAAGATCCTCGGGCTGAACGGCCATTTGCTGGTGCAGCCGCTGGAATCGCCGCTGACCGACTGGAAGGACGTCGCCGAGCGCATCAGCCAGGTCGAGGGTATCCGCCTTGCCGCGCCGGTCGTGGACGGTCAGGCGCTGGCATCTTCCGCCTTCAACGCCGCCGGCGTGCTGGTGCGGGGCATGCGGTCTGCGGACTTGAACAACCTCACCTCGATCGCAAAGAACATCAAACAGGGCACGCTGGAAGGTTTTGACGAGGGGCAGGGCGTCACCATCGGACGCCGGCTTGCCGATCAATTGTCGCTGCACGCCGGCGATACCATCACGCTGGTTGCGCCCAAGGGCGCGGTGACGCCCATGGGCACGACACCGCGCATAAAGCCCTACAAGGTGGCGGCCGTGTTCGAGATCGGCATGTCGGAATATGACGCCAGCTTCGTGTTCATGCCGCTGCCGGAGTCGCAGGCCTATTTCAACCGCAAGGACGACGTGACCGCGATCGAGGTATTCACCACCAATCCCGATCGTATCGACGCGTTCCGCAAGCTGGTGACGGAGGCGGCCGGACGGCCGGTGTTCCTCGTCGACTGGCGGCAGCGCAACTCGACCTTCTTCAACGCGCTGCAGGTTGAGCGCAATGTGATGTTTTTGATCCTGACCATGATCGTGCTGGTTGCCGCGCTCAACATCGTCTCCGGCCTGATCATGCTGGTCAAGGACAAGGGGCAGGATATCGCTATCCTGCGGACGATGGGCGCCTCGCAGGGCTCGATCATGCGGATATTCCTGATTACGGGCGCTGCGATCGGCGTGGTCGGCACGCTGACCGGATTCTTCGTCGGCATGCTGATCTGCCTGAACATCGAATCGATCCGGCAGTTCCTGTCCTGGATGACCAACACCGAATTGTTCTCGCCGGAACTCTATTTCCTCTCGCGCCTGCCGGCCGAGGTCGATTTCGGCGAGACCACTGCGGTCGTGATCATGGCGCTGACGCTGTCGTTCCTGGCGACGCTCTATCCGTCCTGGCGCGCCGCGCGCCTCGATCCCGTCGACGCGCTCCGGTACGAGTGAGGACGTGATGGCCGAGGAGGCAGAAGACGTACCGGTTATCTATCTCCACGAGATAAAACGGGAGTACAGGCAGGGCGAGGCGACGTTGACCATTCTCAACGGCGCCAAGCTCGCGCTGTGGGCGGGGCAGTCGGTGGCGCTGGTGGCGCCGTCGGGTTCCGGCAAATCGACGCTGCTGCATATCGCGGGGCTGCTCGAAAGCCCCGATGACGGCGAGGTCTATGTCGCGGGCACGCCGACCTCGCAATTGTCAGACATCGAGCGCACCCAGATCCGCCGCTCCGACATCGGCTTCGTCTATCAATCGCACCGGCTGCTGCCGGAATTCACCGCGCTTGAAAACGTGATGCTGCCGCAGATGATTCGCGGGCTCAAACGTTCCGAGACGATCAAGCGCTCGGAGGAAATCCTGGCGTATCTTGGCCTCAGCGAGCGCATCACGCACCGTCCGGCTGAATTGTCTGGCGGTGAACAGCAGCGCGTCGCCATCGCCCGCGCGGTGGCCAATGCGCCGCGGGCGCTGCTCGCCGATGAGCCGACCGGAAACCTCGATCCGCACACCGCCGATCACGTGTTCAACGCGCTGATGCAGCTCGTGAAGGCGACGCAGGTCGCGATGCTGATCGCCACCCACAATATGGAACTGGCCGGCCGGATGGACCGGCGGGTGTCGCTGGTCGATGGCAAGGTCGTCGAAATGGAATAGAGCACGATCGCCGCTCAAACGCTTGGCGTTGCGCGGAGATACGCTCAAATCAAAGAGATGGATCGCCGCTCAGTAGCCGTTGTAGTAGCGCTGCTTGTAGCGGCGTGCCGACGGATATTGAGATGCATGCGCGTAATACGGATTGATCACGCATAGCGCCGAGCGGCCCGACGCCGACATCTTGCATTGAGGCAGGGAGGTATAGCTACATTCGTAATAGCTGATCCTGCCATAAACACTGAGGCAAACCGGATAGTTGGGATCGTAAGTCTGTGCCTGCGCCGGTGCCGCGGCCGCTCCAATCGCCAAAATGACCAAAGCCAGAATGCGCATCAGAATCTCCTTCGGGACTGGCGGCTGCGATCGGCCTGCATGTCCGACCGCATGTCCGCCTTGGCGTTGAAATAGGGATTCGCAGCGCAGCTTGCATCTCGCCCGGAGGCGGTTGCCTGACACTGCGCCAGTGACGAAAAACTGCAATCGCCGGCACCGCCGAAATCGCAGCCCTTGATGCAGTAGGGAAACTCGCGCGCCGCCGCCGGCATCGCAACCGCTGCCGACACAGTACCGGCCGCCACGAGCGCCAGCCATGCCGTTCGCATGCATCCTCCGCCGCGGCCCCAAGGACCTCAACTGGAACCTTCAGCCGCTATCCAGACAATCCACCCACGCCCGCGTCAAATCACGTTCGCGCGTGAATGTTCCTCCGCGTGTGCATGCGCGGCGCGATGAGCGCCCGGTGGGCGCTCAGTACCTGCCGTAGCCGGGGGCGGGCGGCAGCGCGCGGCCGCGCAGCGGGCGATACGCTTCGGGCGGTGGTTCGCTCTCACCGACATAATAGGGATTGGCGATGCAATAGAGAAAACGTCCCGAAGCGGTCGCCTGGCACTGCTCGTAACTTGTGAAAGTGCAGTAGCTCAGCCCCGGATATTCGTTTCCCTGAAGACAGAACGGATATCGGGTGCCGACCGCTTCGGCAGGCGCGGCGCCGAGTGCGGCCAATCCGCTCGCGGCCAGCACGGCTAGAATCGCTTTACGCATTTCGAATCTCCTCATCGCACTTCCGCGCAATTGCCGGTTCCATTTCCATCAACACAAGCCGGACCACGCAAGTTCCGTCAAGCGATTCCACCTCTTAATACCGCTGTAAACTGAATGTGAATTCTTTGCGGCGGGTTCCGTTTCAAAGTTTCGAAAAACGCCTGCAGCACAACATTAACTTGCGTTCACACTGCGGCCGTTTGATGTGTGCTGTTGCAGCGAGGTGACAGCAATTCGAGCGAACAATGCTAAGAGGCTGTCACGGCCTTGGGGGCTGTCAAAAAGGAACGGGAATAAAAAGAATGAAGAAGGTTTTGCTTGTTACGGCCAGTCTGATCGCGCTCGGCGCGGCTGCGCCGGCTGTTGCTGCGGATCTCGCTGCGCGTCCTTACACCAAGGCGCCCCCGATGGTCGCTGCAGTGTATGACTGGACCGGTTTCTACATCGGTGCGAACGGCGGTTGGGGTTCGAGCCGCAACTCCTGGGATTCGGTTTCGCCCGCCGCTTTGGTTGGGCCGGAAGGCTCCCATGACGCGACCGGCGGCACGGTCGGTGGCCAGGTCGGCTATCGCTGGCAGGCTGGCACCTGGGTGTTCGGCCTTGAAGCCCAGGGCAACTGGGCCGACTTCTCGGGCAGCAATACAAGCTTGCTGTTCGCCAACTCGCGCAACCACACGAACGTCGATGCGTTCGGCCTGTTCACTGGTCAGGTCGGTTATGCCGTCAACAACGTCCTGCTCTACGTCAAGGGCGGTGCCGCGGTGACCTCGAATAGCTACCGCATCAACAACTTTGCAGGCGCGCTCGTTGGCGTCACCGGCGACGACACCCGCTGGGGCGGTACGATCGGTGCTGGCCTCGAATACGCCTTCGCCCCGAACTGGTCGGTTGGTGTCGAGTACAATCACTTGTTCATGCAGGATCGTACCTACACCTTCACCGCGCCGGGTGGCGGCTTCATCGGCGCCGACCGCATCCGTCAGGACGTCGACCTCGTCACCGCCCGCCTGAACTACAAGTTCGGCGGCCCGGCGGTCGCGCGATACTGATCGTTCGCAATTCTCGCGAATCATCGAAGCCCCGGGCGCTGCCCGGGGCTTTTTTATTGCGGCGGCTCGGCGCGGTTAACCACGCGGGAATTGTCGCAAAAGGGGCCGCTAGACGGCGCTTGACTCCTAGAACAAAAAAGGAACAATGTTCCTCATATGTTCTCATATCGTAGGGAGTCGGACGATGTTGCGGATGTTCGTGGAAGAAGCGGCGGCGCTGGCGTCGATTACGTTGTTTGTCGCGATGATCGCAGTCTGGGCGCAGGTGATTCCGCAGCTGTGAGGCCGGGCGGAAACCTGATCCAGGGCCGACTTACGGACGGGCTGGGGAAAAGCCGGATGGCGGGCGAGCATCGCGCGTTCCGCGTGGACTCGGGAAGGCCAAGGCAGCACCATTGCAGCGGCGAGTCGGCGCGCATCAGCGGCCGATGATCGCTCCCCACCATGATGCAAGAGCCCGTTAAGCGACCATGTCCAGTGCCGGATTCGTTCATCTCCACGTTCATTCGGCGTATTCGCTGCTGAAGGGCTCGATCAAGATCGCCAAGCTCGGCGAACTGGCGAAGGCCGACCGCCAACCCGCGCTGGCGCTGACCGACACCGACAACATGTTCGGGGCGCTGGAATTCTCCGACAAGATGGCGGGCTACGGCATCCAGCCGATCGTCGGCTGCGAACTCGCCGTCGATTTCGGCGATCAGGACCCGAACGCGCGCAATGCGCTGGCCTCAGCGCCGTCGCGAATCGTGCTGCTGGCGGCGCGGGAGCGCGGCTACCGAAGTCTGATGCGGCTGAACTCGCGGGCGTTTCTGGAAACGCCGGTGCATCAATCCCCGCATATCAAGCTCGAATGGCTGGAAGGCGATGCCGAGGATTTGATCGCCCTGACCGGCGGTCCCGACGGCCCGATCTCGCTGGCGCTGCATGCCGATCACGCCGCACTTGCGGCTGCGCGTTGCGACCGGCTGGCGAATCTATTCGGCGATCGCCTTTATGTCGAATTGCAGCGCCACGGCATCGACAAGGAGCGCCGCGCCGAATCAGGCCTGATCGACCTTGCCTATGCCAAAGGGTTGCCGCTGGTCGCGACCAACGAGCCATATTTCGCCGCGAATGACGATTACGAAGCCCACGACGCGCTGTTGTGCATCGCCGGCGGCAAGTTGATCGCCGAGACCGATCGCGAGCAGCTCACGCCTGATCACCGCTTCAAGACCCGCGCCGAGATGGCGGTGCTTTTCGCCGATATTCCCGAAGCGCTGGCCTCGACGGTCGAGATCGCGGAGCGCTGTTCGTTTCGCCCGAAGACGCGAAAGCCGATCCTGCCGCGCTTCACGGTCGGCGCCGACTCAGGTTCTGACGCAGAAGCTGAGGAGGCCGCGGAGCTGAAGCGCCAGGCCGGGGAGGGCCTCGCAAGGCGCCTGCAGGTTCACGGCCTGTCGCCCGGCACCACGGAAGAGGAGTACCAAAAGCGTCTCGCCTTCGAGATCGACGTGATCAACCGCATGAACTATGCGGGCTACTTCCTGATCGTGTCGGACTTCATCAAATGGGCCAAGGCCCACGACATTCCGGTCGGTCCCGGCCGCGGCTCCGGCGCCGGTTCGCTGGTCGCCTATTCGCTGACCATCACCGATCTCGATCCGATCCGCTTTGGCCTGCTGTTCGAACGCTTCCTCAATCCCGAACGCGTGTCGATGCCGGACTTCGACATCGACTTCTGCCAGGACCGCCGCGGCGAGGTGATCGACTACGTGCAGCAGCGCTACGGCCGCGATCAGGTGGCGCAGATCATCACCTTCGGTACCTTGCAGGCGCGGGGCGTGCTGCGCGACGTCGGCCGTGTGCTGCAGATGCCCTACGGGCAGGTCGACAAGCTGACAAAACTGGTGCCGCAAAATCCCGCCGCGCCGGTGACGCTGGCGCAGGCGATCGAAGGCGAACCGAAGCTGCAGGCGTTCCGCGACGAGGACCCGGTGGTCGCGCGCGCCTTCGACATCGCCCAGCGGCTCGAGGGCCTGACGCGCCACGCCTCGACCCACGCCGCCGGCATCGTGATCGGCGATCGCCCCTTGAGCGAACTGGTGCCGCTCTACCGCGATCCCAAATCCGACATGCCGGTGACCCAGTTCAACATGAAATGGGTCGAGCCGGCGGGGCTGGTGAAGTTCGACTTCCTCGGCCTGAAGACGCTGACCGTGCTCGACGTCGCGGTGAAGCTGCTCAGGCAGCGCAACATCCACGTCGATCTGCCGACGCTGCCGATCGACGATGCTCCGAGTTACCAGATGCTGGCGCGCGGCGATGTGGTCGGCGTGTTCCAGGTGGAAAGCCAGGGCATGCGGCGCGCGCTGATCGACATGCGCCCCGACCGCTTCGAGGACATCATCGCGCTGGTGGCGCTCTATCGCCCGGGCCCGATGGCCAACATCCCGACCTATTGCGCGCGCAAGCACGGCGACGAGGAGCCGGAATATCTGCATCCGGTGCTGGAGCCGATCCTGAAGGAGACCTTCGGCGTCATCATCTACCAGGAACAGGTGATGCAGATCGCGCAGGTGATGTCGGGCTATTCGCTCGGCGACGCCGACCTGCTGCGCCGCGCGATGGGCAAGAAGATCCGCGCCGAGATGGAGAAGCAGCGCGCGATCTTCGTTGCTGGCGCGGTCAAGAACGGCGTGCCGAAGGGGCAGGCCGACACGATCTTCGAACTGCTCGCCAAGTTCGCCGACTACGGCTTCAACAAGAGCCACGCCGCCGCCTACGCGCTGGTGTCCTACCACACCGCCTATATGAAGGCGCACTACCCGGTGGAGTTCCTGGCGGCGTCGATGACGCTCGAACTCAACAACACCGACAAGCTCTCGGAATTTCGCGCCGAGGCGCAGCGGCTCGGCATCAAGGTGGAGGCGCCGAACATCAACCGTTCGGCCGCCACCTTCGAGGTCGGCGAGAACACCATCTACTATGCGCTGGCCGCGCTGAAGGGTGTCGGTCCGCAGGCGGTGGAGTTAATCGTCGAAGAGCGGCGCAAGGGCGTCTTCACCTCACTCGCCGACTTCGCGGCACGGGTCAATCCGCGTGCGATCAACAAGCGGGTGATCGAAAGCCTCGCGGCCGCCGGCGCCTTCGACACGCTCGATTCAAACCGCGCCCGCGTCTTTGCCGGCGCCGATGCTATTCTCGCCGCCTGCCAGCGCAGCCACGAGGCCGCAACGATCGGTCAGAACGACATGTTCGGCAACGCTGCCGACGCGCCGACGATCATGCTGCCGCAGATCGAACCCTGGCTGCCGGCCGAAAAGCTCCGCCGTGAATACGATGCCGTCGGGTTTTTCCTGTCCGGCCATCCGCTCGACGACTATGCCACCGTGTTGAAGCGGCTGCGGGTGCAGTCCTGGGCGGAATTCTCGCGCGCCGTCAAAACCGGCGCGACCGCGGGCAAGGTCGCGGCCACGGTAGTGTCGCGCATGGAACGGCGCACCAAGACCGGCAACAAGATGGGCATCATGGGGCTGTCAGACCCGACCGGCCATTTCGAGGCGGTGCTGTTTTCCGAAGGCCTTGCGCAATACCGCGACGTGCTGGAGCCGGGCGCGGCCGTGTTGCTGCAACTCGGCGCCGAACTGCAGGGCGAGGACGTGCGCGCGCGGGTGCTGCATGCCGAGCCGCTGGACGACGCCGCGGCCAAGACCCAAAAAGGCCTGCGGATTTTCGTTCGCGACCCCAAGCCGCTGGATTCCATCGCGCGACGGCTCAACATGCCGGAAGCCGGCGCATCGGGCGGTCCGGCAAAGGGCCTGCCGGCCAAGCCTGCGCCCGCGCCATCGGGCGGCGCCGATGGCGACGTCTCGCTCGTCATCATGCTCGATCTGCAGACCGAGGTGGAAGTGAAGCTGCCTGGCCGCTTCAAGGTCTCGCCGCAAATCGCAGGTGCGATCAAGGCGGTTGCGGGCGTGGTGGACGTGCAGACGCTGTAGTACCCGAGCAACGATCACGCAGAAAACGCCATAGGTGTTATTGCAACCTGACGATGTTCCCGGCTATGCAGTTCCGGGACAGGTGTTGGGGGCGTTATGTTAGGGCGTGGAATTGCGTTGCTGTCGGGTGCGTTGCTGTTGTCGGGCTGTATGACCGCCAAAGTCGGAAGCGACTATGCGGCGATATCGCAAAAGATCGGTCCGCCGAAACCGGGACAGTCCCGGGTCGTGGTGCTCCAACAAAAACGCGACGGGCTGTCCATGGCCATTTGTGCCTGTGACGTGAAGGTGGATGGCAGCCCGATGGGCAAGGTGATAGTCGGCACCTACGCCTATGCCGATCTCCCGGCAGGTCCGCATCAGCTTGTCGCGAGCGAAACGCTGTTTCCGGGCGACACCAAGCGCGATTTCACCACGGCGCCCGGCCGCACCTATTTCTTTCTCGTCAAGTCCAGCGCAAGGCATGATGCGGTGACCGGGATGTCAATAATCGGGGGTCTGGCCGGTGTGGCGGTTGCGGCTGTCGCAACGTCCGGCAGCGATAATCTTGGACCGGGCGAATTTGTTCCGCTGGACGAGCCGACCGCGAGAACGATGCTCGCGGACCTGCAATTGGCGGATTAGCGTCAGTTCGAATGGTGCGAGCGGGGTGAACGATTTGATTGTCTTGATTGCCCGCGCGTTGCGCACGTCTCTCCTGCCTCTGTTGCTTGCAACATTCGTACAAAGCGCAGTGTGCGCTCCCGGTGCGCCATCGTCTGCCGCGGAAGGCATTTACGCCTCGGCGCCGCCGCGGCTGCTGCAAATCCGCACGCTGCTCGCGGATGCCGGACGGCAGACCTCGATCGGCTCAGGTTTCCTCGTCTCCGCCGACGGACTTGCGGTCACGAACTATCATGTGATTTCGCAGGCGGCGCTGGAGCCGAAGACTTACCGGCTCGAATACCGGGGCGCTGACGGCAGCCACGGCCAGCTCAGCCTGATCGGCGTGGACGTGGCGAACGATCTGGCGATCGTCCAGCTCGACAAACGCGATGCGCCATTTTTCACCTTCGACAAGGCGGCGATGGAAGGCGCCATGCCCAAGGGCGAGCGGCTCTATTCGATGGGCAATCCGCTCGACCTCGGTTTCACCATCGTCGAAGGCACCTATAACGGTCTGGTCGAGCATAGCTACAACGAACGCGTCCACTTCACCGGCGCGCTCAATCCGGGCATGAGCGGCGGGCCCGCCGTCACGGCTGACGGCCGCGTCGTCGGCGTCAACGTCGCCACAAGGCGCGGCGGTCAGCTCGTCAGCTTTCTCGTGCCCGCGCGTTTCGCCGAGGCGCTGCTTGAGCGCGTGCGCGGCCGCGCTGCTGCGCCTTCCGAACTGCGTGGCGAGATCGGGCGCCAGCTCGCCGCGTGGCAGTCCTCGCTCTACAAATCCTTTGCCGATCAGGGCTTCCGTCCTGCCTCGCTCGGGCCGTACCGCGCGCCGGAGACGTCGGCATCGTGGTTCAATTGCTGGGCGCAGACCAATGCGGATGCGACGCCCAAGCCGCGCGCGAGCATCAACTCGACGACCTGCACCAGCGACACCGGCCTATACGTCGCCTCCGATCTCAACACCGGCTCGATCCAGATCAACCATTCCTACGTGAAGTCGATCGATCTCAATCAATTCCAGCTCGCGTCGCTGCTGACCAACCTCAGCCAGCCGCGGGTCGTCGGCGGTGGGCCGTTCCGCAAATGGTACACGCCGGAGCGCTGCCATGAGGACTTCGTCAGCGCCGCCGTCACGCCGGCCCACCCGCCGCTCCGCGCCATCTGGTGCGCGCAGGCCTACCGCGAGTTCGACGGGCTCTATAACGTTGTCCTGGTTGCCGTCAGCCAGGATGACGGTCGCGAGGCGCTGGTGTCGCGCCTCAACATGCCGGCGATCGGTTATGAGGATGCGATTGCGCTCGGCAAACGGTTCCTCGAAGCTGTGCAAGTGACGCGATGATCTGGGTCGAAATTCTGTCGCGCCATCGCGAGGTCACCGCGCGTTTCCGTATCGCCGCTTCGGAAGCGCGGATCGGCCGCGGCTACGACAACGACGTCATCGTCGATGATCCCTATGTTGCCGCAAACCATCTGCGCATTTTTCGCGACGAGGCCGGGCAATGGATCACCGAGGACA
Source organism: Bradyrhizobium sp. SRL28 (assembly GCF_018596315.1). Taxonomy (GTDB): domain Bacteria; phylum Pseudomonadota; class Alphaproteobacteria; order Rhizobiales; family Xanthobacteraceae; genus Bradyrhizobium. The sequence continues at coordinate 124,091 of NZ_JAHEAG010000020.1, forward strand.
CGGGAAGCGCCAATGGCACGTTCATTGACGGCGTGCGCACGAGGCAATCGCGCTTTGCGATCGACGGCAAGCAACTGATCCGGATCGGACAGACGCTAGTGCGTATCCGCGAGGCGAACTACGCGATCGATCCCGAGCGGCTTGCGCCATCCGATCGGCCTGCGTTGCCGGTCGCATTGGCTGCCGGGCTCGCCGCCACTGTCCTGGGGCTGTCGGCGCTTACCATCTGGCTCGGTCAGACTTCCGAGCCGCGTGCCTCGTCCTATTTGACGGCGCTGCTGGGGATCATCGGCGCCCTATTGGTTTGGACAGGGCTGTGGGCGCTGTTATCGCGCATCTTTTCCGGCCGATCGCGCTTCTTGCGCAATCTGCTGATTGCGCTTGCCGGCATACTGGCGCTGACCGTCTACAACGAATTCGCGCGCTATTGCGCGTTCGCCATCAACTGGCCTTCGGGCATCATTTATCAGTACGCGGCCGCCTGGACTGTCCTTGCGGCAATCTGCTTCCTGCATCTGCGGGAGATTGGCCCGGCGCGGCTCTGGTTGAAGGGAGCGATCGTGACCACGGTGCTGGCGACCGCGATTGCGGCGCAGACGCTGCAGCAGTCGGAAGCCTTTTCCGATTTCGGCAGGCAGAACACCACCCGCCTGTTGATGCCGCCGGCGCTTCGCGTGGTGCCGGTCAAGCAGGAGGATAATTTCTTCCGTGACATCGCCGGGTTGAAGGCCAGGCTCGATGCCGATCGCGGCAAGGCGGCGGCCGGGAAGGCGGGCCGATAAACATTCGGCCGCCAATAGCCACTCCGTTACGGCTCATGCCGCTGCCGGAACGAACACGCGCAGGCGATGGCCCCGCAAAAGCTGAATGAGATCGAGCAGGCGCTGCGCGCGCGACATTAATCCGCCCCGCTACCAAGCGGGACGAGGTTATCATGGCCTGCTGTCAGGTTATGTCAGCATCAGCAACATGATTTCCGCAGGCCAGCGCTAATAGCCTGAAGCGCGTTGTGCGCGCGTCGCTCACCCCGCCGCACAACGACGCCATCGCAAATTTCAAGAACTTGTCATGCCTTTTGCGATGCCGTCCCGCGTGATCCGGCGTATAGTCGAACCGAGGGGGAACTGTTCTGCATCACGTGAATACCACCTGAATTCGCAGCAACGGAGATCCGCCATGAAAGTAAAAGACGCGATGCACAAGGGCGTCGACTGGGTCAGCCCCGACACGCCCGTCGCCGAAATCGCCAAACTGATGCGCGCACATGATATCGGCTGCATTCCGATCGGGGAGGACGATCAGCTGATCGGGATGGTGACCGATCGCGACATTGTCTGCAAAGGACTTGCCGGCAACGGTTTCGATGCCAGCCGCGCCAAGGCGCGCGACGTGATGACCGAAGGCATTCATTGCTGCCGCGAGGACGATGATCTTGCGAAAGCGGTGCATCACATGGAGACGCTGAAAGTCCGCAGGTTGCCGGTGATCAACAAGAACAAGCGGATGGTCGGCATGATCAGCCTGGGCGACATCAGCCAGTTCGCGCCCAATGATTTGATGTCCGGGTACGTGAAGAGCGTTGCGGCCCATCACTGAAGCGGCGGCGTGTTGCGATCGAATCGTCCCAAACGGCTCGCGCCCGTTCGACCGCGAACGGGTGCGGGGCGTCCTGCTTGAAGTCGCGCGACCGCAGCGGCGCAGCCGGCGGAACGAGCGGCCTCAATCGTGCGTGCTGAAGTGGCCGCGCCAGGCCTTCGCCGTCAATCTTGCGAACTGCTCGCCTTCCATGCGGATCAGCGTGGTGTGATCGCCGCTTTCCATGTAGACGTGCCGCCGCGCATCGATGCTGTCGTCGATGATGACGTCCAGCCCGTAGCATTCGCCGAGCGGCGGTACGGCCCCGCGGTCGCAGTCCTCGAACAGCCGTGCGATTTCGTCCTCGCTCGCCAGGTCGACCTTGTGGCCGAGCTGACTTTTCAGGGCCGACAGATGCAGGTGACGGGAGGCCGGAAGAACGGCCATCATGTAACCGCCGTCACGGCGCAGCACGACGGCCTTGGCCAGCGCCTCGCCCGGCACGTGGCAAGCCTCGGCCGTGCGCGTCGATGACATCGTGGGGGCATGAGGGATCAGGTCGTAGGTGACGCTCTGATCCAGGTATTTCTGCAGGGTCGGGGAAACGGTCATGGCGGCTCCTCCATTGAATGGGCAATTCGCACACCGGGAGGAACTCGCGCAGTCGCCTCACGATGCGGGCGAACACGATCTGGGCGAAAGGATACGCCCGCCGGAAGGTCGCGACAATCCGGATTCGGTGCCGGAACCGGGTGGCGGCACCTGTCCCGATGCGATTTTCGCCATACCTTGCTGGCAGAGCATTCGTTCAAGAAACGTTCAGCTCGATGCGCGCTCCATGGGGTGGGTCGTTCCGGGCGATGGGGAGTGAGAGATGCGGCTGACGAGGAATTTGTCGATTCTTTCGGTATGTCTGGTCGCGATATCGGGACTGGCGGGACATTTGGACACCGCCGCCGCGCAGCAGCCGGAAAAGCGTATTGCGCTGGTGGTCGGCAATGCCGCCTATGCGAAATCGCCGCTGGCGACGGCGGCCAACGATGCCGGCCTGATCGCGCAGACCTTGCAGGCGGCCGGCTTCGACGTGATCGGCGCGCGCGATCTCGACGGCGACACGCTGCGCAAGAGTTTTCGCGACTTCATCCAGAAGGCCGAAAGCTCGGGGCCGGACACGGTCGCGATGGTCTATCTGGCCGGTTACGGGCTGCAATTGGCGGGCGAGAACTATTTCGTGCCGGTCGATTCCGCGATCAACCGCGATACCGATGTTCCGATCGAGGCGCTGCGGACCGGCGACTACATCCGTCAGCTCGCCTCGCTGCCGCTGAAGGCCGGGATCGTCGTGCTGGACGCCGCGCGCCAGCAGCCCTTCGTCAACGGGCAGATCGCAAGCGGTCTCGCTTTGGTCGAGGCGGACCCGCACATGCTGATCGCGTTCAACGCGGCGCCCGGAACGGTCGCGCCGGCCGAGCAGGGACCGTACGGCATCTACGCCCAGTCGCTGGCCGAGATGATCCGGACCGGCGGATTGCCGCTGCCGGAGGTCTTCAATCGCGTACGGCTTCGCGTCAACGAAGCGAGCAAGGGCGCGCAGGTGCCCTGGGACAGCCAGAAGGTCGACGCGGCCTTCACGTTCTTCGAGCGCGCACCGGATGCGCCCGCCGCGGCGCCGCCGGATCAGGTCGCCGCCATCCGCAGCAAGCCGATCCGCGATCTCGGCGTGCAGGACGCCTATGCCGCAGCACTGGAGCGCGACACGCTGCCGGCCTACGAGGATTTTCTCGCTGCCTACCCCGACGATCCCATGGCGAAGCGGGTGAGGGCGATCGCGGCCGCGCGCCGCGAAGCGATCACCTGGCGGCGCACCTACCGCGCCGATACCCCGAACGCCTATTGGTCGTATCTGCAACGCTACCCGCGCGGGCCTCATGCCGCCGACGCGCGCCGCCGGCTTGCCATTCTCACTGCGGCGCTCGAGCCGCCGCCAACCTTTGACGTGATCGATTACGACGTGCCGCCGCCGCCGCCGGAAGAGTTCATCTATGTCGATCGACCGGTGTTGGCCTTCGGCGATCCCGAGTTCGATTTTCTCCCGCCGCCACCGCCACCGGTCTACTACCTGCCACCACCGCCGGATGATTTCGTGATATTGGAGCCACCGCCGCCGCCGATCGGGCTGTTCATCCTGCCGCAGCCGATCTTTGTGCCGATACCGGTCTATATCAGGCCCCCGCGCTATATCGCGCCACCGCCGAACAACATCATCTATGCCAATATCCACAACAGGGCCGTCATCAACAACGTCATCAACAGACGGCCGCAGCCGGCGTCGCCCGCGGACAGACCTGGTGCTGGACGTGACGCCAATGCTATCGGACGCCCCGGGTCCCCGGCCGCAACGGTTGCGCCGGGGCAGGGTGGCGGCGCCACGCCGACACTGCCGCCTGCGGTGGCGCAAAGGGCCACGCTGATCCAGCAGGGCAAGGCGCCGGTACCGCCGAGCGCCACGATCAATCCCGCCGTGAGGACTGGTTTGCCCGGCGCTCCGGTTGGGCAGACCGGAAGGCCGAACGCGACGCAGCCGGTGAACGCACCGGGCGCGCTGCCTTCGACCCAGCCTTTGCCAAGGACCAACGCGCTGCCGGTTCCGGGCGCCAGAGGCGCGCCACCCCAGCCCCCGAGCGCTGCGGTTTCGCCAGGTGCGGTCAATCCGAACGCAAGGCTGGCACCGGGCGCAACGCGTCCAGGGTCTGCGGCTCCGACTACGCCCGGCGCCGCTCCCGGCTCCAGGCCCGCTATCGGGGCGACTGCTCCCGCAGCGCCCGTTGGCCAGCCGAGACCGGGCGTCTCCGGTCCGGCGAGAGTCGTAGCACCGCCACCCAGCGCCGCCGCACCGCCAAAGCCCGCAGCTGCGATTGCCCCGAAACCTCAATTGCAGCCTGAACTGCGGCGGGCCCCGCCGCCGGCCGCCCGCGTCGCTCCGGCTCCACCGCCACGGATGGCTGCTCCGCCACCGCCGCGGATGGCCGCCCCGCCACCGCCGCGGATGGCCGCGCCGTCGCCTCCGCCAAGGATGGCCGCGCCACCCCCACCACCGCCGCGGATGGCCGCGCCGTCGCCTCCACCAAGGATGGCCGCTCCACCCCCACCACCCCCGCGTATGGCGGCACCGCCACCGCCCCGGATGGCTGCGCCCCCGCCGCGTGCTGCGCCTCCAGCGGCTGCGGCCAGGGGGTGTCCGCCGGGTGCCCGATGCTGATTGTTAACCGGCCAGATCCCCGGGATTTGGCCGGCGGCCGCCCCAAATCGCGGGGCCGGAAGGCCGAAAATCCGGCCTTATTTCCTTGCTTCTGGCTGGAATCCGGCTATACACCGCGCCATCTCACACGGAAACATGGCTCAAAAGGCCGTCCGGTGGCAGCCGGGCCATAAGGCTCGTTTGCTCACACGTTTCCGGAGGAACCAACCGGAGAATCATCACTATGTCGCTACCCGATTTTTCTATGCGTCAGTTGCTTGAAGCTGGCGTGCACTTTGGCCACCAATCGCACCGCTGGAATCCGAAAATGGCGGAGTTCATTTTCGGTGCCCGCAACAACATCCACATCATCGATCTCGCCCAAACCGTGCCGATGCTGCATCGCGCGCTGCAGGCGGTATCCGACACCGTCGCCAAGGGCGGCCGCATTCTGTTCGTCGGCACCAAGCGCCAGGCGCAGGACGGCGTTGCCGAAGCGGCCAAGCGCTCGGCGCAGTATTTCGTCAATTCGCGCTGGCTCGGCGGCACGCTGACCAACTGGAAGACGATCTCGGGTTCGATCAAGCGCCTGCGTCATCTCGACGAAGTGCTGTCGTCCGGCGAGGCCAGCTCCTACACCAAGAAGGAGCGGCTGACGCTGCAGCGCGAGCGCGACAAGCTCGACCGCTCGCTCGGCGGCATCAAGGACATGGGCGGTCTTCCCGACATGATCTTCGTGATCGACACCAACAAGGAAGACATCGCGATCCAGGAAGCGCAGCGGCTCAACATTCCCGTTGCGGCGATCGTCGACACCAATTCCGATCCCAAGGGCATCACCTTCGTGGTGCCGGGCAATGACGACGCCGGCCGCGCCATTTCGCTGTATTGCGACCTGATTGCCCGCGCCGCCATCGACGGCATCGCGCGCGCCCAGGGCGACCACGGCATCGACATCGGCGCCTCCGCTCAGCCGGCCCGCGAGGAAATTCCGGCAGCTCCCCAGCCGACCGGCTTCCAGGGTCTGGCCGGTCCGCGCGGCACCGCCGACAACCTCAAGAAGCTCACCGGCGTGTCGGGTGCGATCGAGAAGAAGCTCAACGACCTTGGCATCTTCCACTACTGGCAGCTCGCCGAGCTTGACCACGATACTGCGCACAAGATCGGTGAAGAGGTTGGTCTTCCGAGCCGCGCCGATGCCTGGGTTGCCCAGGCCAAGACGCTGATCGCGGAAGCGGAATAATTAGTACGCCGCGTGGCCGGGTCTTCCGGCCACCGGTTTTGCTCCCCAGATTACGGCATTCCCTGGAGCTAACGGCGGCCCGGCGCAAAGTGTGCGCTGCGCCCGCGGCTAACAGGCAAGAAGGATATCGACGATGGCAACGATCACTGCGGCGATGGTCAAGGAACTGCGCGAGTCGACCGGCGCAGGCATGATGGACTGCAAGGCAGCGCTCACCGAAACCTCGGGTGACATGACGGCCGCGCAGGATTGGCTGCGCAAGAAGGGCCTGTCGAAGGCCGCCAAGAAGGCCGGCCGCGTCGCGGCGGAAGGCCTGATCGGCGCGGTCACGTCGGGCGCCAAGGGCGTCGTGGTCGAAGTCAACTCGGAGACCGATTTCGTTGCGCGCAACGAGCAGTTCCAGGGCCTCGTCAAGATGATCGCCCAGGTCGCGCTTCACAACGGCGCCGACGTCGAGACGATCAAGGCGGCCAAGGTCGGCAGCGTCACCGTCGAGACCGCGATTTCGGACGCGATCGCGACCATCGGCGAGAACATGTCGCTGCGCCGTGCGGCTTCGCTCGAAGTCGGCCAGGGCGTGGTGTCGAGCTACGTTCATGGTGCTGTGATCGACGGCGCCGGCAAGATGGGCGTGCTGGTCGCGCTCGAATCATCCGGCAAGACCGATGAACTCGTGCATCTCGGCCGTCAGCTTGCCATGCATGTGGCCGCGACCAATCCGCAGGCGCTGGACCCGAGCGGTCTCGATCCGGCGATCGTGACGCGCGAAAAGGACGTGCTGGCCGACAAGTATCGCCAGCAGGGCAAGCCGGAGAACGTGATCGAGAAGATCGTCGAGTCCGGCCTTAAGACCTATTACAAGGAAGTCTGCCTGCTGGAGCAGGCGTTCATCCATGACGAAAAGGGCAAGTCGGTAGCCCAAGCGGTGAAGGAAGCCGAAGGCAAGATCGGTGCGCCTGTGAAGATTGCCGGATTTGTGCGCTATGCTCTCGGCGAGGGAATCGAAAAGCAGGAATCCGATTTCGCAGCCGAGGTCGCCGCGGCCAGCGGCAAGAAGTAACCGCTGCGGTCATAGTCTTCCGGCGCTATCGCGCCGGAAGTCACCTGCGCGGGATAAGGAAGCGATAAGCAATGGCTCAGCCGGTCTATCGTCGCGTCGTGATCAAGCTCTCGGGCGAGTATCTCGCAGGCAGCCACCACTTCGGTATCGACCAGCCCACCGTTGACCGTATTGCCGACGACCTGATCGCAGTCCAGAAGCTCGGCGTCGAGGTAGCCGTCGTGATCGGCGGCGGCAACATCGTCCGCGGCGTCGAAGTCTCCTCGCGCGGCGTGTCGCGCCCGACCGGCGACACCATGGGCATGCTCGCCACCATGATGAACTGCCTGGCGCTGGAAGCGGCCATCGAGCGCAAGGGAACGCCGGCGCGGACCCTGTCGGCGTTCGTGATGCCCGAGATTTCCGAGCTGTTCACCCGCAGTGCAGCGCACAAATACCTTTCCGAGGGCCGAATCGTCTTGCTTGGCGGCGGAACCGGCAATCCGTTCTTTACGACCGATACCACCGCGGTGCTGCGGGCGGCCGAGATCGGGGCGCAGGCCGTGCTCAAGGCCACCAATGTTGATGGCGTTTACAGCGCCGACCCCAAAAAGGACCCGTCGGCCAAGCGTTTTGACCGCCTGACGCATTCGCAGGCGATTGCTGGCGACTACAAGGTGATGGATGCGACCGCATTCGCGCTTGCCCGCGAGACGTCACTGCCTATCATCGTATTCTCGATCGCCGAGCCGGGTTCGATCGGCGCGATCCTGCGCGGGGCCGGCCATGGCACGGTGGTTGCCGGCTGAAATGGCCAGAGCTGCTTCGAACCGCGGGCTTTAAGATGCCGGCGGCTGGTTTCTAAGGAGGGGAGAGTGTTATGCCCACGCCCGGTTTTGACATCAACGAATTGAAGCGCCGCATGCAAGGCGCCACCCAGTCGCTCAAGCACGAGCTGGGCGGCTTGCGGACCGGCCGCGCGGCGGCGTCCATGCTGGAGCCGGTGCAGGTCGAGGCTTACGGCTCGCACATGCCCCTCAACCAGCTCGCGACCGTCAGCGTGCCCGAGCCGCGCCTCCTCTCCGTGCAGGTGTGGGACAAGTCCATGGTGAAGGCGGTCGAAAAGGCGATCGTCGATTCCAACCTCGGCCTCTCGCCCGCGACCGAAGGGCAGGTGCTGCGCCTGCGGATTCCCGAGCTCAACGAGGAGCGGCGCAAGGAACTGGTGAAAGTCGCGCACAAATACGCCGAAGCCGCCAAGGTCGCCGTCCGCCACGTCCGTCGCGACGGACTGGATATCGTCAAGAAGCTCGAGAAGAATCACGAGATTTCCGAAGACGATCAGGAACGGCTCGCCAACGACGTGCAAAAGGCGACCGACGGAATGATTGCGGAAATCGATCAGTTGCTTGCGGCGAAGGAAAAGGAAATCCTCACCGTTTGACGGCAACGTTGAAGAATCGAGATTGGTCTGGAATTCAGATAATGCCGAACGCCGCCGCCCCCGCACCGGAAGGATCAGATCGATCCGTCCCGTTGCATGTGGCGATCATCATGGACGGAAACGGGCGCTGGGCGGCAGCGCGCGGCTTGCCGCGTGCCGAAGGCCATCGCCGCGGCGTCGAGGCGCTGCGTCGCGTCGTTCGCGCCGCCCATGAACTCGGCGTGCTCTATCTGACGATCTTTTCGTTCAGCTCGGAGAACTGGTCGCGGCCGGCGACCGAAATCGGCGATCTGTTCGGACTGCTCCGCCGCTTCATCCGCAACGATCTAGCGACGCTGCATAGCGACGGCGTGCGCGTGCGCGTGATCGGGGAGCGGGAAGGGCTTGAGCCCGATATCTGCACGCTGCTCAACGAGGCCGAGGAACTGACCAGGGCCAACACCAAGCTCAATCTCGTGGTCGCGTTCAATTACGGATCGCGCCAGGAAATTGCCGGCGCCGCCCAGCGGCTGGCGCGCGAAGTGGCGGAGGGCAAGCGCGACCCGGCATCGATCGACGCCGATGCGCTCGGCCAATATCTCGATGCACCCGAAATTCCCGATCCCGACCTGATCATCCGCACCAGCGGCGAGCAGCGGCTGTCGAACTTCCTGATGTGGCAGGCGGCCTATAGCGAACTCGTTTTCGTGCCGATCCACTGGCCGGATTTCGACAAGGCCGCGCTCGAAAGCGCCATTGCCGAATATGCCAGACGGGAACGCCGTTTCGGCGGTCTGGCCGCGAAAACCGGATCGTGACCGAACGCGAGGCCGCGCCGGCGGCAGCGAGCACTGATTCGCGCAATCTCGTCATGCGCATCGCCGTAGCCGCCGTGCTGATCCCGCTCGCAGTCGCGATCGCCTATGCGGGCGGCTGGCTCTGGACCGCGCTGGTGACGCTGGCTGCCGTCGGCCTGTTCGTGGAATGGCTCGCGATCGTGGGTCTCGCCGGTGCTACTCGCGTGACGGTGCCGGGTGTGGCCGCGCTTGCGGTCGCCGGGCTTTGTTTTGCGGTTGGCCGGCTCGATGCTGCGCTGATCGTGCTCGGCGTCGGCCTCGTTGCAGTCGCATCGATCGCGCCGGAGCGGCGGGGTTGGGCGGCGGCGGGATTCTTGTACGCGGCGGCGGCCGAGATCGCCTCGGTGCTGGTGCGTCTCGATCCCGTAAAGGGATTCGCCGCGCTGATGTTCGTGCTGCTGATCGTATGGGTGACCGATAGCGGCGGCTATTTCGCGGGTCGCGGTATTGGCGGCCCGAAACTATGGCCGCGCGTCAGCCCGAAAAAGACCTGGGCGGGCGCCGCCGGCGGGTTTGCCGCCAGCCTGGCTGTGGCGGTCGGGTTTGCCGCGTTCGACCTGGGCCGAATCGGGCCGTTATTGATGCTTTCCGGGGCTCTGTCGGTCGTGTCCCAGCTCGGCGACCTCTTCGAATCCGCCGTGAAGCGGCGTTTTGGCGTAAAGGACTCAAGTCACATTATTCCCGGCCACGGCGGGCTAATGGACCGTCTGGACGGATTTGTCGCAGCCGTCGTCGTGGCGGCACTTTTCGGTTTTCTGCGGGGTGGCGCTGATGGCGTCGGCCGCGCTCTTATGGTTTGGTGAAACGATGAGCGCAGTTCCATTGCGTAACAACAAGGCCGCGGTAGCGGATGCGCGCACCGTAACGGTGCTGGGCGCCACCGGTTCGATCGGCGACAGCACCATGGATTTGCTGCGCGGCGCGCGCGATCGCTATTCTGTCGAGGCGCTGACCGCAAATTCCAACGTCGAAGCACTGGCCAAACTCGCCAAGGAATTCGGCGCGCGATTCGCTGCGATCGCCGACCCGGCGCGGCTTGGCGAACTGAAGGACGCCCTGGCCGGCACGGGCATCGAATGTGGTGCCGGCGAAAGCGCCATCATCGAGGCCGCGGCGCGTCCCGCCGACTGGGTGATGGCGGCGGTGAGCGGTGCGGCCGGGTTGAAGCCCGCGCTGGCCGCGGTCGACCGCGGCGCGACGGTCGCGCTCGCCAACAAGGAATGTTTGGTCTGCGCCGGCGATTTCTTCATGCAGCGCGCGGCGAAAGCAGGGGCCTGCATTCTGCCGGCCGATTCCGAACACAACGCATTGTTTCAGGCGCTTTCCTCCGGCAATCGCGAGGAACTGGTGCGCGTGATCATCACCGCATCCGGCGGGCCGTTCCGCACCTGGGCCGCTACCGACATCGAGCAGGCGACGCTGGCGCAGGCGCTAAAACATCCGAACTGGAGCATGGGCCAGAAGATCACCATCGATTCGGCTTCGATGATGAACAAGGGCCTCGAAGTCATCGAGGCCTCCTATCTCTTCGCGCTCTCCGCCGACGAAATCGACGTTCTCGTGCATCCGCAGTCGATCATCCACGGCATGGTCGAATTCTCCGATCGCTCTGTGGTTGCGCAACTCGGCGCGCCCGACATGCGCATTCCGATTGCGCATTGCCTCGGATGGCCCGACCGAATCGTTGGCCCCTCGGCCAGGCTGGATCTCGCAAAAATCGGACAGCTGACCTTCGAGGCACCCGATTTCGAGCGGTTTCCGGGCTTGCGGCTGGCCTACGAGGCCTTACGTACGGGCCGTGGTGCGACCACGGTATTCAACGCTGCCAATGAGGTGGCGGTGGCGGCGTTCATTGCCGGACAGATCAAGTTCGGTTCGATCGCGCGCCTCGTCGAAGCCACCATCAACGACTGGATTCGCGCCGGGAACCTTGCGCCTTTGAGCTCGGCCGACGACGCGATTTCCGTTGACCATAACGCGCGAAATCGAGCCGCCTCCCTATTGCCTCAAATTGCCTTAAAGGCATCCTAGAGGGTTGGGGACGGAGCCATTGGCTCTTGTCGAGGGGAACCTGATGTCAGAGTTTTTTCTAAGTAGTTTCAGCACGTTGGGCCATGGGCTCGTCGGCTACATCATCCCCTTTTTGTTCGTCCTGACCATCGTCGTGTTCTTCCATGAACTCGGCCACTTCCTGGTCGCCCGGTGGGCGGGCGTGAAGGTGTTGACGTTCTCGCTCGGCTTCGGGCCGGAACTCGTCGGCTTCAACGATCGCCATGGCACGCGCTGGAAGGTCTCCGCGATCCCGCTCGGCGGCTATGTGAAGTTCTTCGGGGACGAATCGGAAGCCTCGACGCCGGCCTCGGCCGAAACGCTCGCCAGCATGAGCGCGGAGGAGCGGGCGGGCAGCTTCCATCACAAGAAAGTCGGCGCGCGTGCGGCCATCGTTGCCGCCGGTCCGATCGCGAATTTCATTCTGGCGATCGTCATCTTCACCTGTCTCTTCACCTTCTTCGGCAAGCCGAGCACGACGGCGCGCGTCGACAAGATCGAAGCCAGCAGCGCCGCCGAGCGGGCGGGCTTTCAGGTTGGCGACATCGTCACCGCCATCGACGGCAAGAAGATCGGCAGTTTCTCCGATATGCAGCGCTTCGTCAGCGTGCGTGCCGGCGACACCCTGACCTTCACCGTCAAGCGCGGTGATTCCGCGCTGGAATTGAAGGGCACGCCGGAACTGCGCGAAGTGAAGGATCCGTTCGGGAACACGCAGCGGCTCGGGATTCTCGGCATCACCCGCGCAACCACGCCGGGCGAGGTGACGACAGAGAAGGTCGATCCGGCGAGCGCGCTTTGGCTGGGAATCAAGGAAACCTGGTTCGTCATCGAGCAGACGCTGGCCTATATCGGCAACATCTTCACCGGCCGGGCGAGTGCCGACCAGATCGGCGGACCGATTCGCATCGCGCAGATTTCGGGGCAGGTCGCCACGCTGGGGATCATTCCGCTGCTTCATCTGGCGGCGGTGCTGTCCATTTCGATCGGGCTGCTGAACCTGTTCCCGGTGCCATTACTCGACGGCGGTCACCTTATGTTCTACGCGGCCGAGGTGCTGCGGGGGCGTCCCTTGTCGGAAAAATCGCAGGAATACGGGTTCCGCGTGGGGCTGGTTTTGGTGCTGATGTTGATGGTGTTCGCTTTCTATAACGATTTCCATCAGGTGCCGTGGCTGAAGGGGCTGTTCGGGAGATCGTAGTAGCGGCTTTTTTGTGACGTTGCCCATTGGCAACGTCTTGGAATGAAAATGGAATCGCACCGCGATGTCTGGTTTGCCACCCCCTCGAAATTGGTTACAAGCAGTGCAACTTTGGGATTCTGCCGGTTCGTAGGGGTACGGACCGTCACTGCAATGACGAGGGCGCGTTGCGCATGATGTTGGGAATGCGAGTGCGGGGGGCTCTACTGGGCGCTCTGATCATGGTTGCCGTGCCGATGGGGGGCGCGCTGATGTCTGTGCCGGCTGCGGCGCAGACAGTGGCGTCGATCTCGGTAGAGGGGAACCGGCGTGTCGAGGTCGAGACCATCCGTTCCTATTTCAAGCCAGGCCCCGGCGGCCGGCTCGGGCAGGCCCAGATCGACGACGGCCTGAAGGCGCTGATCGAAACCGGCCTGTTCCAGGACGTGCGAATCAATCAGGTGGGCGGCCGGCTGGTCGTCACCGTGGTCGAAAACGCCGTGATCGGGCGCATTGCCTTCGAAGGCAACAAGAAGGTCAAGGACGAGCAGCTTTCGGCTGAAATCCAGTCCAAGCCGCGCGGCACATTCTCGCGTCCGACGGTTCAGTCGGACGCCCAGCGCATCGCCGAAATCTACCGGCGCTCCGGCCGCTATGACGTACGTGTGACCCCTGAAATCATCGAGCAGCCGAACAACCGTGTCGACCTGATCTTCACGGTCACCGAAGGCAGCAAGACCGGCGTCAGGTCGATCGAGTTCGTCGGCAATGTCGCCTACTCGTCCTATCGCCTGAAGGACATCATCAAGACGCGCGAATCCAACCTGTTGAGCTTCCTCGGCGGCGCCGACGTCTACGATCCTGACCGGGTTGAGGCCGACCGCGACCTGATTCGCCGCTTCTATCTCAAGAACGGTTACGCCGACGTGCAGGTGGTCGCCGCGCTGACCGAGTATGACCCCGACAAGAAGGGCTTCCTCGTCACCTTCAAGATCGAGGAGGGGCAGCAATATCGCGTGGCCTCCGTCGACTTCCAGACCTCTATCGCAACCCTCGATACCGCCTCGATGCGCAGCTTCTCGCGCGTCAGCGTCGGTTCGGTCTACAATGCCGAGGCGCTTGAGAAATCCGTCGAGGAAATGCAGATCGAGGCCTCGCGGCGCGGCTACGCCTTCGCCGTGGTCCGCCCGCGCGGCGACCGCAATTTCGAAGCGCACACCGTTTCGATCGTGTTCGCCGTCGATGAGGGCCCGCGAACCTATATCGAGCGCATCAACGTCCGCGGCAACACCCGCACCCGCGACTACGTGATTCGCCGCGAGTTCGACCTGTCCGAGGGCGACGCCTACAACCGCGCTCTGGTCGATCGTGCCGAGCGCCGGCTGAAGAACCTCGACTTCTTCAAGAGCGTGAAGATCCTGACCGAGCCCGGTTCGTCGACCGATCGCGTGATTCTGGTCGTCGACCTCGAAGAGAAGTCGACCGGCGACTTCTCGGTGTCGGGCGGCTATTCGACCACCGACGGTGCGCTGGCCGAAGTCAGCATTTCCGAGCGCAACTTCCTCGGTCGCGGCCTGTATGCGAAGGCAGCCGTGACCTACGGTCAGTACGCGCGCGGCGGTTCGCTGTCGTTCGTCGATCCCTATCTGCTCGACTACCGCGTCGCGCTCGGCCTCGATCTGTTCTACCGCGAACAGCTCGCCAACAGCTATATTGCTTACGGCACCAAGACGCTGGGCTTTAGCCCGCGGCTCGGCTTCACCTTGCGGGAAGATCTCGCGCTTCAGTTGCGCTACTCGATCTATCAGCAGGAAATCTCGCTGCCGAGCCAGCTCGCGAACTGTAATAACAATCCGAACAACGGGCTGCTGGCTTTCAATCCGTCGCCAGCCTTTGCGCAGCTGAACGGTATTCCTGCGGGGGGCACGGCAACAGCAGGGGGGCAGACCGCCACCGACACCTCCGGCATCGGCCTGTGGTGCTACAGCGATGGCGAAGCTTCGCTGCCGGTTCGCCGGGAACTGCAGAGCGGCAAGGCGCTGACCTCGTCGGTCGGCTATTCGCTGAACTACAACACGCTTGATAACAACAAGAACCCGACCGACGGCTTGCTGATCGACTGGAAGCAGGACTTCGCCGGTGTCGGCGGCGACGTGAAGTACATCAAGTCGGCGGTCGACGCGAAGTATTACACCCCGCTGGTCGCCGATATCGTCGGCCTGATCCATCTCCAAGGTGGCATGCTGAACCAGTTCGGCGGCAGCGAACTGCGCATGCTCGATCACTTCCAGATGGGTCCGAACCTGGTTCGCGGTTTTGCGCCGAACGGCATCGGTCCGCGCGACATGAACCCATACGGCACGCGTGACGCGCTCGGCGGCACCAAATACTGGGGCGCTTCGTTCGAATTGCAGATGCCGTTCTGGTTCCTGCCGAAGGAAGTTGGGCTCAAGGGCTCAGTCTATGCCGACGCCGGCGGACTGTTCGATTACAAGGGGCCGACGTCCTGGGCGCAGACGGGCGAAGTCAATGTGCCTGGCTGTGTGCCGCCGACGCAGGCGACGGCGACAGCTGGGGCCACTCCGGGAACCTGTTTGGGATTGCAGTACGACAACGGCAATGTGGTTCGCACCTCGGTGGGTGTCGGCATCATCTGGGCCTCGCCGTTCGGTCCGCTACGGTTCGACTATGCGGTTCCGCTTACGAAGGGTCAGTTCGACCGCGTACAGGAATTCAAGTTTGGCGGCGGCACATCGTTCTAAGGTGGCTTGAAGCGACGGACGTATGGTCCGCGTGACGAGAACGCCTCGGAAAAAGAGCAGGGGTCGGCTCCGCTTCTTCGGAGCCGGCACTCTGGTGTGAATGCCTGCCGGACTGCGACGGGTGGAATGGCGCAGCCGATATTCTTCAAGCAACCTCCTTCCTCGACGCTGGCCGAACTGGCCGCGTTGACGGAAGCGGTATTGGTCGACCCCGCACGGGGCGGTCAGGTGATCAGGGGCCTCGCTTCGCTCGACGAAGCCGGTCCCATGCATCTGGCGTTTTTCGATAACCTCAGATACGCCGATCAGCTCAAGGCGACCAAGGCCGGCGCCTGCCTGGTCAGCCCGCGCTTCGAGGCCCAGGTGCCCGCCCATGTGGCGGTGCTGCGGGCCGGGCAGCCGTTCCGCGCCTTCGTGAAGCTGGCGCGCGAATGGCACGCCGATGCGCTTCGCCCGCAATCCTGGTTCGACAATGACGGGATCGCGCCATCGGCCATCATCGATCCGTCCGCCCATCTGGAGGATGGCGTCATCGTCGATCCGCTGGCCGTGATCGGCCCCAGGGTCGAGATCGGCGCCGGCACCGTGATCGGCGCGGGCGCAGTGATCGGTGCCGACGTCAAGATCGGCCGGGACTGCAATGTCGGCGCCCGCACGGCGATCCAGTTCGCCCTGATCGGCAACAACGTCCTGATCCATCCGGCCTGCAGCATCGGCCAGGATGGCTATGGCTTCATTTTTTTCGGCCCCGAGGGTCACATCAAGGTGCCGCAGACCGGCCGGGTCCTGATCCAGAACAATGTCGAGGTCGGCGCCGGCACCACCATCGACCGCGGCAGCCTGCGGGACACGGTGATCGGCGAGGGCACTAAAATCGACAATCAGGTCCAGATCGGCCACAATGTGACCATCGGCAGGCACTGCCTGCTCGCAGCCCAGATCGGGCTCGCGGGCAGCCTGACGATCGGGGACCATGTTGCGCTGGGCGCCAAGGTGGGCATCAACAACCATCTCAAGATCGGCGACGGCGCCCAGGTTACGGCGATGAGCGGAGTCAAGGACGACATCCCGCCCAACGGCCGCTGGGGCGGTTTCTTTGCAAAGCCGACCAAGCAGTGGTTCAAGGAGATTATTGCAGTGGAGCGACTGGCGCAGGGTGGCACGGCCGCTCCGAAGGGCGAGGGACGGGAGTAATGGAGGAGGCATCGGTCAGATTTGAGCTCGTGGATATCAACGAGATCCTCAAGACGCTCCCGCACCGCTATCCGATGCTGCTGATCGACCGGGTGATCAAGATCCGGACCGATTACAGCGGCATCGGCATCAAGAACGTCACTTTCAACGAGCCGCCATTCCTCGGCCACTTCCCCGACCGTCCGGTCTATCCCGGTGTGATGATGATCGAAGCCATGGCGCAGACCGCCGGCGTCATCGGCATCAAGTCGGTCGAGGGCACCGAGAAGCCGCGCGCGGTTTATTTCCTCACGATCGACAAGTGCAAATTCCGCAAGCCCGTGATGCCCGGCGATACCATCGAGTACCACATGCGCTCGATCGGCCGCCGCAAGGCGATGTGGTGGTTTCACGGCGACGCCAAGGTGAATGGCAGCGTGGTCGCGGAGGCCGACGTCGGCGCGATGCTGACGGATTGAAGCTGATTGAATTTATCCGTCACACAACCGACGTCTTCCTGATATCTCTGTTCAATCGCTGGTAGTGGAACTCACGCCGAGGTCGATTGAAGAAATTTGCAGATTAAATCCGGTTCGGGTCCACGCCTTTTTCAACGGAGGCGTCCGTGAACAAGCTTGTGTCCATCATTTCGTGTTTGATCATTTTTCTGCTGATGTCGCCGCAAAGTTACGCGGCCGATCTGGAAGGGCTCGTATCGTCGCTCAAGGACGGTGGCTATGTCCTCGTGTTTCGACACGGCGCCACCGACGACAGCCAGAAGGACGTCTACCCCTTCAAGTTCGACGACATGACCGCGCAGCGGCAACTGAGCGAGAAGGGCCGCGATATGGCGCGCGAACTTGGCGCTGCGCTGAAGAAGCTGGGCGTGCCGGTTGGCGAAGTTTACACCAGCCGGCTGAATCGGGCGGCTGAAACCGGCAAGCTCATCGGCGGCAAGGACGTATCCCCGGTGGACGAATTGACCGACAGCGGCGCGGGCAGTTCGTCGGCGATGGCCAATCCCGACGGCAAGAACGCCAAGGCTGGACGCGCCGTGCGCGATCTGGTGAACGCGCCTCCGAAAGCCGGCGTCAATAATCTGGCGGTGACGCACAAGACCAACGTGGCCGACGCCTTCGGAAAGGAATTCGCCGATATCCGCGAGGGCGAGGCGCTCGTCTACCAGACCAGCGCTTCGGGCCCGGCCGTCCTGATCGTTCGCGTGCAGGCCGGCGAATGGATCGCACTGGCCGGCAGCTAGAGCGATCTTGCGGGGTCGGGCAGTTCGGCGCGTGAGGAGCGCTGTTTGTGTGAGCTGTCACCGCGCACAGGCGTGACTATACGCTGGTATACTCGACAATGTCGGATCGTTGACAGAGCATGTGCTCAGTCACTCCGTGCGCCATGCCGTCCGCGTGAGCATGGAGCATTGGAACTTCGGTCCGTCGACTGATTTGTACTTTCCGGTGGCATGTCGCTGTTGAGATTGCCGCATGAAACGCCTGAGAATCGCCGTTGCGCTGATCGCCTCAGCCGCTGTTTTCGCCGGAAGTGCGACGGCCCGCGATGATGGCCGCTACGCCAACTCCCCGTTCAAGCAATGGTTCGATAGTCTCAGAAGCGGGAAGGGGCCATGCTGTTCGGACGCCGATGGCTCCGTCGTTTCCGATGTCGATTGGGAATCAAAGAACGGTCACTATCGCGTCCGGCTCGAGGGTCAATGGATCGACGTGCCCGACGATGCTGTCATCACCGTGCCAAATCGCTTCGGCCGGACCATGGTTTGGCCGATCAAGGGAGCCTATGGGATTTCGATCCGCTGCTTCCTGCCCGGCAGCATGATCTGATGACGTTCCTGACACCGGCGCGCCGCAACATGACGTAACGATACGTCACTGGACAGCATTCGGATGCCGCGCTAACCACCCGAAAACGCGAGATATTCGCGTCCAATCGATGGGCTGGGCTGCTTGATGGGTACGATCGATCCAACCGCGCGGGTTGAGGATGGCGCTGTGATCGGCGAGGGGACGACAATCGGTCCCTATTGCATTATCGGCCGCAACGTCGTTATCGGCGCCAACTGCAATCTGATCGCGCATGTTCACGTCACCGCGCAGACCACGATCGGGGCCGGCTGCACGATCTATCCGTTCGTCTCGCTCGGCACCCCGCCGCAATCGCTGAGTTACAAGGGCGAACTGACCCGGCTGGAGATCGGCGCAGGCTGCACCATCCGGGAGCAGTCGACCATGAACGCCGGCACGGTTGCCGGCGGCGGCGTGACGCGGGTCGGCGAGCGCGGCTACTTCATGAATTGCAGCCATGTCGGGCACGATTGCCAGGTCGGAAATGACGTGATTTTTGCAACCTCGGCTACCCTCGGCGGTCACTGCGAGATCGGCGATTTCGTCTTCATCGGCGGGCTGTCGGCCGTGCACCAGTTCACACGGATCGGACCGCAGGTGATGGTCGGCGGCGTCTGCGGCGTGCGTGGCGACATCATTCCATTCGGCCTCGCCAACGGCCAGTATGCTGCTCTCGAAGGGCTGAACATCATCGGCATGAAGCGCCGCAAGTTTACCAAGGAGCGGCTGGCGAAAGTGCGCGCGTTCTACCAACAACTGTTTCACGGCCCCGGCATCTTTGCCGAGCGGCTGAATGCGGTGCAGCCTCTCGCCGGAGAGGATCCGGCGATCGCCGAAATCCTCGCCTTCATCGCGCAGGGCAAGCACCGTGCGCTCTGCCTGCCCGCCGACGACGGCAACAAGCATTGATGACGGGATGGCCGCAGCCATGATTTCAGCGGCTTCTGACATTTCTTCGCCCGTCGGCGTCATCGCAGGCGGTGGCGCCATGCCGTTCGCGGTGGCGGAGTCGCTTTCGGCACGGGGGATCGCGCCGGTGCTGTTCGCGCTGCGCGGCGCCTGTGATCCGGCGCGCGTCGAGCGCTTCCGCCATCACTGGATCTCGGTCGGCCAGCTCGGCCGCGCCACAAAACTGTTCCGCAGCGAAGGCTGCCGCGACCTGATCTTCATCGGCACGCTGCTGCGCCCGGCGCTGTCGGAAATCCGGCTCGACTGGGGAACGATCCGCGTCCTCGGCCGCGTCTGGGCCGCGTTTCGCGGTGGTGACGATCATCTGTTGTCGGGGATCGGCCGCATCCTCGAGCAGGACGGTTTCCGGATGGTCGGCATCCGGGACGTCGCCCCCGACATTCTGATGCCGGAGGGAAGCATTGCCCGCGCTACGCCCGATTCCGCTGCTGCTGCTGACATCGCCAAGGGGCGGGAGGTGCTCGGCGCGCTTGGGCCTTTCGACATTGGCCAGGCCGTGGTCGTGATCGACGGGCATGTGGTGGCGGTCGAGGACATCGAGGGCACTGACGGGCTCCTGGCGCGCGTGGCGCGGCTGCGCGAGGCCGGGCGCATTCGCGCCAAATCCGGCCGCGGCGTGCTGGTGAAGGCGCCCAAGAGCAGCCAGGATTTGCGCTTCGACCTTCCGGCCGTGGGCGCCAAGACCATCGAGGGCGCAGCCCGGGCCGGGCTTGCCGGCATCGCCGTGATCGCCGGCCATACGATTGCCGCGGACTCGCAGGCCATGATCGAGGCCGCTGATCGCGCCGGCCTGTTCATCCAGGGCTTATCAGCGTGACGCCGTCTCGCGCCACCGCCGGGATGGAGCGGAGGATATTTCTGATCGCGACGGAAGAGTCCGGCGATCGCCTCGGCGCCAATTTGATGAAAGTGCTGCGCCAGCGCCTTGGCGACGGCGTGCGGTTCGAAGGCATCGGCGGCCGCGCGATGGCGCGCGAAGGCCTGGAGTCGCTGTTTCCGATCGAAGAGCTCTCGATCATCGGGCTCGCCGCCGTCGTCAAGGAATTGCCGAAGATCCTCGGGCTGATCAAGGAAACGGCCATCGCGGTGACGGAAGCCGCCCCGGATATTCTCGTCATCATCGACAGCCCAGACTTCACCCACCGCGTCGCGAAGCGCGTTCGCGCCAAGGATCCCAAAATTCCGATCGTCAACTATGTGTCGCCCTCGGTCTGGGCGTGGCGGCCGGGCCGGGCGCGCGCGATGCTGAAATATGTCGATCACGTGCTGGCGCTGCTACCGTTCGAGCCCGAGGCCTATCGCAGGCTGCACGGGCCGCCCTGCACCTATGTCGGCCATCCCCTGACCGAGCAACTGGCCTCGCTGCGCCCGAACGCGGATGAAGCCGTGCGGCGGACGGAATCGCCGCCGGTGCTGCTGGTGCTGCCGGGAAGCCGGCGCAGCGAAATCCGCCACCACATGGCAGTCTTCGGCCAGGCGGTGGCGCGGCTGCAGGAGCAGGGCGTGACGTTCGAACTGGTGCTGCCGACCATGCCGCATCTGCAGGAAGCGGTCGTGGACGCGGTGAAGGGCTGGCCGGTGCAGCCCCAGGTCGTGATCGGCGAGCAGGAGAAGCGGGCCAAGTTCCGGATCGCGCACGCGGCGCTGGCCAAATCCGGCACGGTGACGCTCGAACTGGCATTGGCTGAAGTGCCGATGGTGACGGCCTACCGGACCGGCACAATGGAGGCCTGGATCCTGCGGCGCGCCATCAAGGTGAACTCGGTGATATTGGCTAATCTCGTGATCGGCGAGAACGTCGTCCCCGAATTCCTGCAGGAAGATTGCACGCCGGAAAAACTCGCAGCCGCATTGCGCGACGTGCTCGGCGACACTGAGCTTCGGAAGACGCAGCTCGAGGCCTTCGGCAAGATCGACGGCATCATGTCGACCGGCAACCAGCCGCCGAGTGCCCGCGCCGCCGATATCGTGCTGGCGACGATGTGGCAGGCGCGGCGGGGATAGTAGTTTCGTAGGGTGGGCAGAGCGAAGCGTGCCCACCATCTCTCCTCAAGCAGAATCCGCCATGGTGGGCACGGCGCAAGCGCGCCTTTGCCCACCCTACGAAGGCTGGCAATTGAGTCACCGTATTTACGTATTTCGGCCTTCGGACATTGAGCGTGTTACTTGCCGAATGGAGGATATTTCCGAGAGCAGTGGTCGATGATGCCATCATGAACGGCCCGCGTGTCGCGATACTGCGGAGCTATATTGGCGCGTGTCGTGGCTACGCAGTTCTTGTACTGCGGATTCATCCGATTCAAAAAGTCAAGATTTCCAGCTGCCGCCTGCTGAGCTGAGCTGACCAGCGAGCCGCTTCCGATGATAGCTGCGAAAGCGAAGAGAGCGATGCGTGAGGTTTTCATGTCCGTTATCCCGGTCCGTGTGACTGCACTATGCAGCTCAGCAGAAAGAGAATGACCGGGGCGTACGGATACGTACGTGATGGGCGTCACGCGGCGCGTAAGTTTGGAATTACGGTGTAGTTTCGTAGGGTGGGCAAAGCCACCGGGTCGCGCGAATGCGCGCCCGATGACAGGCTCCGCGTGCCCACCATCT
>NZ_JAHEAG010000200.1 GCF_018596315.1 Bradyrhizobium sp. SRL28
TCTGCAAGGCCGAGGCCCGCAGCGTTGAAGTTGACGCCGGTGATGCTCAGCGTCGACTTGCCGGTCTCGTTGAACGTCAGCTTCAGCGTATCGCCACCGAGCAGGTTGACGCCATTGAAGGAGGCATCCCCCGCGGTGTTGGTGATGTTCTGCATAATGGCGTTGTACTGGTTCACCAGCCCTGCGCGGACGCTCTGCGTCTGAGCATCGACCACCGGAGCCGTCGCAGTCGAGAACGTGACCGTGCTGGCCAACGTGCCGCCGATCGCGCCACCCGCCGTCACCGAGCCGAGGGTCGATGAAGCGTAGTCGTTGGAGGCGGAGATCGTCAGCTTGCCGAGCGAGTCAATCGTGGCGCTCATGTTGTTGGCAAGCAGCGCCGCATTGAGCTGGTCGAGCGTCTTGACCGTGCCGCCGGTGCCGTCGCCGAAGGTGACGTTGACCGCCGCGCCGCCGTTGAAGGAGCTGAACGTCAAGGTCTTGCCGGAGACGCTGCCGGGGGCTGCCGAGCGGCTGGCGGTGAAGTTGGTCGCCGTTCCGGTGTTGCCGGTGAGGCCAAGCACCGACATCGCGTTGCCGGTGCCGATGACCGACAGA
>NZ_JAHEAG010000201.1 GCF_018596315.1 Bradyrhizobium sp. SRL28
CCTGTCGGTTATCGGCACCGGCAACGCGATGTCGGCGCTCGGGCTCACCGGCAACACCGGAACGGCGACCAACTTCACCGCCAGCCGCTCGGCAGCCTCCGGCAGCGTCTCCGGCAAGACCTTGACCTTCAGCTCCTTCAACGGCGGCGCGGCGGTCAACGTCACCTTCGGCGACGGCAACGGCGGCACGGTCAAGACGCTCGACCAGCTCAATGCGGCGCTGCTTGCCAACAACATGAGCGCCACGATCGACTCCACCGGCAAGCTGACGATCTCCGCCTCCAACGACTACGCTTCGTCGACCCTCGGCTCGGTGACGGCGGGTGGCGCGATCGGCGGCACGCTGACCAGCGCGGTCACGTTCTCGACTGCGTCGGCTCCGGTGGTCGATGCTCAGACGCAGAGCGTCCGCGCAGGGCTGGTGAACCAGTACAACGCCACTATGCAGAACATCACCAGCACCGCGGCGGATGCCTCCTTCAATGGCGTCAACCTGCTCGGTGGCGATACGCTGAAGCTGACGTTCAACGAGACCGGCAAGTCGACGCTGAGCATCACCGGCGTCGACTTCAACGCCGCGGGCCTCGGCCTTGCAGC
>NZ_JAHEAG010000202.1 GCF_018596315.1 Bradyrhizobium sp. SRL28
GCGACGGTCGGCGACATCCTGAGCGCGATCGATATCGCCAGCGGCGTCAAGAACGCCGCTGTGTCGGCGGGTGTGGCGACGATTACCGCGAACGCCGGCCAGACAGTCGCTGCAATCAGCGGCGGTGGCGCGATCACGCTCACCACCTCGACCGGCGCTGATCTCAGCATCGTCGGCGAGGCCGACATGCTGAAGGCGCTGGGCCTGACGACCGCAACCGGTTCCGGCAATGCCACGGTGAGCGCGAGCCGCACCACGGCCGCCGGTGCCCTCGGTAGCCTGGTCCAGGACGGCTCGACGCTGAACGTGAATGGCAAGACGATCACCTTCAAGAACGGTGGTACGCCTGCGGCCGCCAACGTTCCGACTGGATCGGGCGTGACCGGCAACACCGTCACCGACGGCAATGGCAACTCGACGGTCTACCTCAACCAGGGCACCGTCGCCGACGTGCTGAATGCGATTGACTTCGCTACCGGCGTGCAGACGGTGTCGATCGCTTCGGGTGCGGCAACGCCGAGCACGGCCAGCGGTCAGACCAAATCCTCCATCGTTGCCGGCGCGCTGCAAATCTCGACCGGAGCCAACGCCGA
>NZ_JAHEAG010000203.1 GCF_018596315.1 Bradyrhizobium sp. SRL28
CCTCGATGTGCTTGGAGGGCTGCATGGCGTGTCACGATTATGAAGGCGATGCGGTCGATCGCGACGAGGGCGAACGGCTCGTGCGTGATTTTGACGGCAAACATGGGATGGCCCTGGGGCGCCACTACCTTCCAAAGACGTCCCGGCTCACACTGCGACGCAGATCAGTGGCAATTGCTGCAAAAAAAGCCCGCGCACCTGAGCGACGCTCGAATGCCGCCACGATTGTACTAGCCCGGACTACGCGGCCCGAGGTGCGAGAACGCAGCTTTCGGGAAGCGGTGGGCTTGCCGACGCTCAGGTGCTTCGCTCAACTCTCAGGGATGCGCGCTATCGAGGGTTTGGCGGGATGCGCGCAGCAAATTAGGTTCTACTTCAGCAGGAGGACGTCATGACCAAACAGAATTCCAGCGGCCAATCACTCTGTGGCTTGAGCCGACGCTCACTTCTTCAGTCAACGGCGGCATTACTGAGCGTACCATTGGTCGCCAAAGCGACAATGGCGTGGGCGCAGGAGAAGCTCGCCGGCAGCGGCGAAGTGATCGTTTATAGCACTGGCGGTTCGTTCACCGAAGGCGCTCGCCGAT
>NZ_JAHEAG010000204.1 GCF_018596315.1 Bradyrhizobium sp. SRL28
GATCGGGATCGAGGCCAGCCCCTCGACGGATTCGGATATCTCGAATGTGGCACATCCAACCGTTGCTTCCGTCGGACCAAAATGATTGATCAGACGCACGCTCGGAAAACGCTCTTGCCAAAACTGCATGTCTGCCGGAATTAAGGCCTCGCCCCCAACCATGAGCACTCTTGTCGGAGCCGATCCTTTGTTGGCTTCGAGCCGTTTGTTCAGCATGCTTAGATGCGAAGGCGTCAGCTTGATCAGATCATAGGTCTGGCCATCCTCGACAGCAGCAAGCCAATCTATTGGGACAGTCTGGTTTAGAATGCGGAGCTTGGTACCGGCCAGCAAAGGCCCAAACAAGGTCGTAATGCTGCCGTCAAAGCTAAACGACAGCAGCATCAGCGAGCCGTTCCCAGCTCGTTCGCAATGGCGGCGATCCGACCAATGCAAATAGTTCACCAGTCCGCGATGCTCGACCATGACGCCCTTTGGGGTTCCGGTTGAGCCTGAGGTGTAGATGATGTAGGCGAGATGGCGCGAGGTGAGGCCGAGGGCGCGCGGCTCGGGATCAGAGACAGGCAGCGCGGCCCAGGGCGGGGTC
>NZ_JAHEAG010000205.1 GCF_018596315.1 Bradyrhizobium sp. SRL28
CTATCACATTCCGCTGGCGTGGCGGCTCAAAGGTGTGCTCGAGCGCAGCGCCTGGCAGCGCAGCCTTGACCAGTTGGTGGCGCGGCATGAGGCGCTGCGGAGCATTTTTGTCGCGTCGGAGGGTGAGCCTTGGGTTGAGGTTCTGCCGGCGGATGCGGGGTTGCCGGTTGTGGAGCACGATCTGCGGGGCCGGGCAGACGCGGAGGCGGCGCTGTCGGAGCTGTGCCAGGAAGAGGCGCGCACGCTGTTTGATCTGGTGCGCGGGCCGCTGATCCGCGGCCGGCTGATCCGGATGTCCGATGACGAGCACGTCTTCCTGCTGACCCAGCATCACATTGTCTCGGACGGCTGGTCGCTGGGCGTGCTGGTGCGTGAACTCAGTCAGCTGTACCGGGCGTTCCTGGCGGGACAAGACGATCCGCTGCCGCCGCTTGCGATCCAGTATCCGGACTATGCTGCCTGGCAACGGCAGTGGCTGGCTGGCGAGCGATTGCAGAAGCAGGCGGAGTATTGGCGCAACACCCTGGCTGGCGCGCCGGCCCGTCTGGCCTTGCCGACGGACCGGCCGCGGCCGGCCCGGCA
>NZ_JAHEAG010000206.1 GCF_018596315.1 Bradyrhizobium sp. SRL28
CACCCCGGCCTGGGCCGCGCTGCCCGCCTGCGATCCCGAGCCGCGCGCCCTCGGCCTCACCTCGCGCCATCTCGCCTACATCATCTACACCTCAGGCTCAACCGGAACCCCCAAGGGCGTCATGGTCGAGCATCAAAGCGCCGTGAACCTGCTGCATTGGAGCAGCGGCGTATTTGCGGAGTCAGAGATTAGCCGCACACTGTTTTCTACCTCGATCAGTTTTGATCTGTCCGTCTATGAGTGCTTCGTACCGCTGTCGCAAGGAGGCACTCTGTATCTTGTCGAGGATGCACTGGCGCTGGCGCAGACGTCCTTGGATGTTTCCTTGATCAACACCGTCCCCTCGGCGATCGCCGCTCTGGTCGACCAACAAGCCGTGCCGGCTTCGACAAGCGTCATCAATTTGGCCGGTGAGCCGCTGACGGCAGGTCTGATCGAGAGGGTCTTCGAGGGCAGTGGCGTAGAGAAGATCTGTAACCTGTACGCTCCTTCGGAAACGACGACGTATTCGACCTGGATTTGCATGCCCAGGAGAGAGGCTGTCGTTGAGACGATCGGGCGTCCGATTGCCAACACGCGG
>NZ_JAHEAG010000207.1 GCF_018596315.1 Bradyrhizobium sp. SRL28
CTGAACAGCCATCTAGAAAGCCACCATCATGAAAGCACCCCAAGGATCCCCAGCGGAATCCGCTGGCGCGCTGTACGTCAAGACGCCCATTACCCCCGAGGAAATCTTTCGCGCGATAGGGCGACTCCGCAAGGAAGCCAGAGGCGAGATAGACCGGCTCATTCGGTTTCTGGACAATCATATGGAGCTGGAAGACGTCGACGAAGACGGGGAGGAAGAGGACGCGGAGCCTTCCCTAGGCTCGTTCGATTGGATGAGCAATCTTGGGAGCTTGGCGCACCGACGATTGAGGCGCCTCAGTTGGCGGCCCCTTTTATTCCAGAACCTCATACTCAAAGGCGACGACAGCAAGCCGGGGACGGCGCTTGCCACAACCGGCCCCGGCTCTGACCCGAGCCACAATGGTTGCTGGAATCATGACTCAGGCTGACAGCGTCCATAACACACCACCCCTGAACATATCTGTAAACCACCTCACACCGGGCTTAGATGGCTGGACGTGCGGTCTGACTCGGCGCAGGTTTTCTTCCGCGTCAGTTCGTGGCTTGTCATGCTCGGACAGCGGCTCGCCGGCTTTGA
>NZ_JAHEAG010000208.1 GCF_018596315.1 Bradyrhizobium sp. SRL28
TATCCGGGCAGCTCCACGCTGTCACGTCGATCGCAGCTTCCGTCGGACCGTAGAGATTATGCAGGCCAGTCCAAGGCAATACGCGCCGAACCTTGTGCAAGCTGGCGGCAGGAAGTGCCTCGCCACTGCACAACAGGCGCTGCAGCGATGTGCAGCGATCAACCCCCTTCGCATCGATAAAGCTGACCAGCATCGATGGTACGAAGTGTGCCGTGGTGATGCGTTGGCTGATGATCAAGTCCACCAATGCATCGGGGTCTTTGTGCGCATCCGAAGGCGCCAGCACCAAGGTCGCACCTTCAAGCAGCGTCCAGAAGAACTCCCAGACCGAGACATCGAAGCCAAATGGCGTCTTCTGCAACACGACATCAGTTGCCTTGAGACCATAGGCTCTTTGCATCCAGATCAGCCGATTGATGATGGCCCGATGCTCATTCTGTGCCCCCTTGGGCGTTCCGGTGGATCCCGAGGTGTAGATCACATAGGCGAGATGGCGCGAGGTCAGGCCGAGGGCGCGCGGGTTCGGGTTCGCGGCCGGCAGCTGCGCCCACGCCGGGGTCGC
>NZ_JAHEAG010000209.1 GCF_018596315.1 Bradyrhizobium sp. SRL28
CCCTTCGTTCTGCGCGGTGGGCCAGAGACTTGGGGTCCATCATCAGACGGTGCAGCGCTGTGTCGAGCGGGCACTGGCCGATGGCCCGCTGGCGGCCCTCGACGATCGCCCGCGACCGGGCAAGGAACCAACCATCACGCCTGAGGCCAAAGCCTGGTTGGTGTCGCTGGCCTGCGACAAGGCCAAGGACCACGGCTATCCACATGAGTTGTGGACGACGCGGCTCTTGGCGCGCCATGCGCGTGAACACGGGCCGGCGGCAGGGCATGTGTGCTTGGCCAATTTGGTCCAGGGAACGGTGTGCAAGATCCTCGGCCGGGAGGAAATCAAGCCGCACAAGGTGCGTTACTATCTTGAAAATCGCGACGCCGAGTTCGAACAGAAGATGGCGGAGGTGCTGTGCGTCTACCGCGAAGTCGAAGTCCTGAAGAAAGCCTCTGCCAAGGGAAAGCGGCGGGGAAAGCCGGTGACGATCGTCTCCTGCGACGAGAAGCCGGGAATCCAGGCCATCGCAACGACGGCGCCAGATTTGCCGCCCAAGCCTGGCATCCACGCCAG
>NZ_JAHEAG010000021.1 GCF_018596315.1 Bradyrhizobium sp. SRL28
TTCATTCGCGACCCAAATCGAATCCTGCGGTCGCGGTACCGAAACGCAACAGACGACCACAATCAGATTTCAAGAATAGAGTTGCAATTGGGGAACCAACCAGACTCAGGTTAGATTCTGCGGGCTTGGAAACTTTGGAGGGGGCTCCAATGCCATACTTCAGTTTTGATCTCGTCATCGGCGCGGAATTCAAAAACCAGGGCGGCATGATCCTCGAAAACACGGAAAACGCGATCGATAAAGCTGACAGCCTCGCGAGCGAACTTTGCATCGTTCGTCCTGAGCTGCGTTCCACGGGGTGTGCGGTGCGTGTCACCGATGGAGACAGTAACGAGTTCTACCGTACTCCGGTCGACCCTATCCCATCGTGGCTGAAATCATCCCGTCGCGCACGATGAGCGACGTGAAGCGCACGAGACCGGATCGGTCTGAAGGTGCAAATTACGGCAAGGGCATAAGTTCAGTTGGTAGCGATCTCTTGCCCTGGGGGCAGCCCGTTCGGCCCTTGAGGGACTCAATCGGCGCTGGAGACTCGTTGGAATGGTTCGGATCAGATGCCGATGACCCGGTCGTGCTCATAAACTCGGCCACGGCAGCGTTCGACGACCATTCCACGTAACTAACGACAGTGAACGTAAGTGCGAACAAGGCGAGAAGCGCGACCGTCACCATGGTGCCTATTCCCTGCCAATGGATTTGGCTACCGAACAATGGCATCGCTCGTCTCCCGAAACGGGGCTTGCGACGGCCTTAAATCAACTCGCGATTTTCAAATGTGAACTACCTCACGTCTCACGGTTACTTGATGCCGAGACGGAATGACGGACGTCTTTCTGCTTGAGCAGATTCGTCGCGCAATGATCTATCATTTGGGCGGAGCAAGTTTGATGACAATGCGGATCGCCTGCGCGCCACCCGGCGGGTCCCCGGTCTATCGGCGCCCAACTACCTATCTCACCAGAATGTACGGAACAGCGAAACCGAGCACGTCTACACACGCGCGACTTGATAGCGCTGAAGTCCCCTGACGGATCAAACGGTCCCGGTCATTTCGACGGCCTCCGCTCGACGTCGATGGCCGCTACGAGCCGTTTAATCTCGCCGTAATCGCCGATCAGCCGCAGACTCGCACCCGGCGGACCCGCCAGCCATGACCGTCCCAGAAACGCTGGTTCACCCATTCGCAACTGCCAAAATCATCGTATGGCCCGCGACTTGCTCCGTAAGGGGCGGGCACATAATAGCGGCCCGGAGCCGCGGCGCCCGCGGCGACGCCGCGCTGTGCGCTTACGGGCGTCGCGGCGAGCGAACCAGCGAATGTAGCCACCGCGACGAAGGCAGCAAATGTCTTCTTCATTCTAGGGGCCTCCTTGCAGGATGACGCCTTCGGTCAGCGCCGGTGGACGGTCAATCCCCAGCGGGGCATCGTATCAGGCCAGCTGAGTGCATTGATAGGGGCTGGCTTCGAGTCGCTTGTCGCAAGTCCTGATGTCCGTTGTGAGTCAATCGCGTCGGCCTGACTGCGTAACGCACTTCCGCTCTGCCCCCGTCAACGGACATCGTCAGGTCGGCCCGGCAGGTCCGTTTCGTGCCCAATTTCGGACTCGTGAGACTTTGCAAAGACAAGCCCGTAGCAGCGTCCATCGCAGCAGGCCGGATGATCCGCGCCCGCAGGCTAGGCGATCTCGCCATAGCGCGCTATCTTCCACCCCACGTTGTCTCGGCTGCAACAGACTTGGTGACCCATGGACAGCGATCCCTCGCAGATTCCGGTTGAGCCGATTCCGTTCGAGCACGGCCTGCCCCACTTTGCGCAGAGCCTGACCAGAGGAAGGGCCAGGATCGTCGCGATCGGCTCGTCGACGACGGCGGGCCACGGCAAAATCAAGGCCTATCCGGAGCGGCTGCTGTCGTTGCTTCAGACCAAATATCCGAACACCAGGATCACCATGGCCAACCAGGGAATCGGCGGCCAGGAAGCGCCGATCGAGCTCGAGCGGTTCGATACCGACGTCATCGCCGAAAAGCCCGATCTGGTGATCTGGCAGGTCGGAACGAATGCTGTCTGGCAAAATCCGACCCTGATTCCTCCACCTCCCTCGTTCAATCAAACCACCGGGGCCATCCGCGATGGACTCGTCAAGCTACGCGACAAAACGCAAGCCGACGTCATCCTGATGGACCTCCAATATGTGCCTGCCGTGCTGACGCCGGCCAAGAAGGACAAGGCGATTGAGATGGTGGAGGCGATCAGCCAACTGGCGCGGGACGCCCGCGTCAATGTGTTCCGCCGCTTCGCATTCATGAAGGGCTTGCATCAGGTTGAGCAGGTCTCGCTCGACCGGATGGTCCACCCGGAGGATGAGCACAGGCTGCACGACAGCGACTGGGCCACCGAGCGTGTGGCGTGGGCGATGAAGCTCGCGATCGTCGGCGGCGTCGACAAGGCACAGGCATCGGCAGCCGCGAACGTCGGCTAGGGCGTTTTGTTGATACTGAACGCCACCAGCAATCGGTCCGGCAGACCAGCGTCGGCCCCTATACAATTGCGGCATGGCAGCTGTAGCCAGATGAGAATGCCGCACCTGACCATTTTGTTCTATGCCAGTCTCTAAGGCCCGATGCTGGCTCAGGCGAGCCTGATGTCCCAGAGGCCCTCTTCGCGGCAGGCGGAAAGTTCGCTGCGAAGCAGCTCGCTCACAAGCGCAATGGCAGTCGAGCCGGGATGATCGATGGGAGACGCAAGGGTCAGTTCACGCATCGGCGACGGCTTTGCGATCGCCGCCGTTTCCAGCCGGCCGCTGGCCACTTCGTGGCGTACCGAGGAAGGCGGCAACAGCGTGTACCCCAACCCTTCTTCGACCAGGCTGGTCAGCACCCGGAAGGAATCGGCTTCCAGCTTGACGTCGAGCTTGAGTTTCTTCTTCGCCGCCGCCTGCTCGATCAGCGCCCGGAGGCCGTGCGAATGACTGGGCAGCACGAGCGTCTGTTTCAGCAGCCAGCCGATATCGACCTGTTTCCTCTGCGCCAGTCCGCTGCCGCGCGGCCCCACGGCGACGATGGGATCGCGGCCGAGGCTCTGCACGGTCAGATGCAGATCGCTCGACGGCCCGTAGATCAGCGCCAGATCCATCTCGCCGCGGTGCAGCCATTCCATCAGATGACCGCTGTAGCTTTCGACGATGCAGAGCGAAATGCCCGGATATTTGTCGACGGTGCGCCGGGCGAGCCGCGCCGAAATCACGCAGCTCACGGTCGGCACCAGCCCGAGCACGACGCGGCCCGAGGGCGGTCCGCCGGCGGACTGGATCTCGTCGCGCACCTGGTCGATCTGCCGGACGATGCCGGCCGTGCGCGCCAGCAGCAGGCGGCCGGCGTCGGTCAGCACCATGCCGCGGCCGTTTCGCGTAAACAGCTCGGCCCGCAATTCATGTTCGAGCAGCTTGATCTGGCGGCTGAGCGCCGGCTGCGCCACCCGCAGCGTGTCGGACGCTTTGCTGAGGCTGCCGAGCTCCGCCACGCAACTGAAGGTCCTGAGCTGCCTGATATCCATTGCTTGCCAATCTTCGAAGGCAGGTTCATACGCTATAACAATTCAGCATAGGAGACCGGCTATGGTTTCACAACCGCCGGCCATCCGGCAATTGACATCCCCCACCATCCATCGCCAGAAAAACCAATGACCGCACAAGAACAACAAGACGAATTCCACGACATCCGCGACGCCGTCGCAAAGCTCTGCGCCCAGTTCCCCGGCGAATACTGGCGCAAGCTCGACCGCCAGATGGCGTACCCCAAGGAGTTCGTCGATGCGCTGACGGAGGCCGGCTACCTCTCGGTGCTGATCCCCGAGGAATATGGCGGCTCCGGGCTAAAACTGTCGGCGGCGGCTGCGATCCTGGAAGAGATCCAGCGGGCCGGCTGCAATGGCGGCGGCTGTCACGCCCAGATGTACACGATGGGCACCGTGCTGCGGCACGGTAACGACGCGCAGAAGGCGAAATACCTGCCCGGGATCGCCAGCGGCAAATTGCGGCTGCAGGCGTTCGGCGTGACCGAGCCGACCAGCGGCACCGATACCTCCTCGCTGAAGACCGTCGCCAAGCGTGACGGCGACCACTACGTCGTCAACGGCCAGAAGATCTGGACCAGCCGCGCCGAACATTCCGACCTGATGATCCTGTTGGCGCGCACCACGCCGAAGGAACAGGCCAAGAAGCGCACCGATGGACTTTCCGTTTTCATCGTCGACATGCGCGAGGCCAAGGGCAACGGTCTGGAGATCCGCCCGATCCGCACCATGATGAACCACGCGACAACAGAGGTGTTCTTCACGGACATGCGCGTGCCCGCGGAAAACCTGATCGGCGACGAAGGCAAGGGGTTTCGTTACATCCTGTCAGGCATGAATGCCGAGCGCATTTTGATCGCGGCCGAATGCATCGGCGATGCCAAATGGTTCATCGCAAAGGCCACTGCCTATGCCAAGGAGCGCGCCGTGTTCGGCCGTCCGATCGGCCAGAATCAAGGCATCCAGTTCCCGATCGCAAAAGCCTACGCCGCGATGCGCGCGGCCGAGCTGATGGTCAAGGAAGCCACCCGCAAGTATGAAGCCGGGCTCGATTGCGGCGCAGAAGCCAACATGGCCAAGATGCTGGCGGCTGATGCCTCCTGGGAGGCGGCCAATGCCTGCGTGCAGACCCATGGCGGCTTCGGCTTTGCCGAGGAATACGACGTCGAGCGCAAGTTCCGCGAAACGCGGCTGTATCAAGTTGCGCCGATCTCGACCAATCTGATCTTGTCCTACGTCGCCGAGCATGTGCTCGGCCTGCCCCGCTCCTACTGAGAACATCAGATGTTGCCGTTAGAGGGATTGATCGTCGTCTCCGTCGAACAGGCGGTCGCAGCACCGTTCTGCAGCTCCAGGCTTGCCGATGCCGGCGCGCATGTCGTCAAGGTCGAACGTCCCGAGGGCGATTTCGCCCGCGGTTATGATGCGGCGGCGAAGGGCCAGAGCAGCTATTTCGTCTGGCTCAACCGCGGCAAGAATTCCGTGGTGATCGATCTCGCGACCAAGGACGGTCGCGCGGCGCTCGAAGAGCTGATCGCGAGCGCCGACGTGCTGCTGCAGAACCTCAAGCCGGGCT
Source organism: Bradyrhizobium sp. SRL28 (assembly GCF_018596315.1). Taxonomy (GTDB): domain Bacteria; phylum Pseudomonadota; class Alphaproteobacteria; order Rhizobiales; family Xanthobacteraceae; genus Bradyrhizobium. The sequence continues at coordinate 5,148 of NZ_JAHEAG010000021.1, forward strand.
CGATGGACAAGCTCGGCTTTTCGCTGGAGCGCTTACGAAAAGATTATCCGGCGCTGATCTGCTGCACCATTTCGGGTTACGGCGACGAGGGCCCCTATGCCGACCGCAAGGCCTACGATCTCCTGATCCAGGCCGAGAGCGGCCTGGCCTCGATCACCGGCGGCCCCGAGGGCCCGTCGCGGGTCGGCATATCAGTCGTCGATATCGCGACCGGCGCCACCGCGCATGCCTCCATCCTCGAAGCGCTGATCGCGCGGGGACGCACCGGCAAGGGTGCCGATATCCGCATCTCGATGTTCGACGTGATGGCGGACTGGATGGCGGTACCGCTGATCAATTCGGAAGCCGGCAATCCGCCGAAGCGGATGGCGCTGGCGCATCCCTCGATCGCCCCCTACGGCGTGTTCAACTCGAAAGACGGCAAGGGCATTTTGATCTCGATCCAGAGCGAGCGCGAATGGAAGAAGCTTTGCGCGGAGGTGCTGGATCAGCCCGACCTGCCCAATGATCCCAGATTCGCCAACATGGTCGAGCGCGTGCGCAACCGCCAGCTCACCGACAAGACGGTGGCCGACAGTTTTGCAGCGATGAATCGCGTCGATCTGCTCAAGCGCCTGGACGCCGCCGACATTGCGTTTGCCGAGGTGAACACCATGGCTGACCTTGCCGTGCACCCGCATCTGCGCCGCATCGAGGTCGATACGCCGAACGGCAAGGTGAGCTACGCCGCGCCCGCCGCGATCTTCGTCGATCAGCCGCGGCACTATGGCGCCGTGCCCGCCATCGGCGACCATGTCGAATTGCCCAAAGCTCCCCGCGCCAAGAGCCGCCAGTCATGACCGAGCCCCTCAACATCGACCACCTGCGCCAATGGATCGGCAACACCACCGAAGCGGCCGATGTCGTCACCGCACAGCTCGTAAAGGGTCTGCGCGCGACGCTGTTCCAGGACATCGGCGAGCCCAAGGCTGGCGATGCCGCGCCATGGACCACGCACTGGTGCCTGGCGCAGCCGGTGTTTCCGATGTCGCAACTCGGCCCCGACGGCCACCCGACCCGCGGCGGCTTCCTGCCGCCGGTGCCACTGCCGCGCCGGATGTGGGCCGGCGGCGAGATCGAATTCCTCGAGCCCTTGCGCGTCGGCGATGAAACGACGCGAACCTCACGCATCTCCGACGTGACGGTGAAGACCGGCTCGACCGGCACGCTGTGCTTTGTTGCCGTCGAACACACGATCACGACGCCGCGCGGCACTGCGATCCGCGAACGTCAGGACATCGTCTATCGCGATATCGGCGGCGCGGCGCCAACTTCGCCGCCCAAGACCCCTCCGCCGCCGCCCGTCGCAAAGCATCGCGAAAGCCATGTCAGCGATCCCGTGTTGCTGTTTCGATACTCGGCGCTGACCTTCAACGGCCACCGCATCCATTACGACCGGGACTACGTCACCAAGGTCGAGAGCTATCCCGGCCTGATCTTCCACGGCCCGCTGCAGGCGGCGCTGATCGTCGAGCTCGCGGCGAAGCTTCATGGCGATAGCGCGCCGAAAAAGTTCAGCTATCGCGGCGTGCAGCCGCTATTCGAAGGCGGCGAGTTCTCGATCAACGCCAGCGAGACCCACGCCGGCATGGAACTGTGGATCGCGAATGCCGAGGGACAGCCGACGATGAAGGGCACGGCGACCTGGTGATTTTCACCGTCATTGCCTGCGACAAACGCAAAGCGTTTGCGCAAGGAAGCGAAGCGACGAAGCAATCCATGCTTCCCGTACGGAGGTATGGATTGCTTCGCTTCGCTCGCAACGACGAAATAAACGTCGGCGACTTTTTCGCAGGGCAATGTTCCCTGACCATTGAGAAGCCGGCGTCAGACGCTCGCGCAGCATAGGTGCCATTCGCGCCCCGGCAACCGCTTGCCGACCTCCGTGCGCCCGCCCTAATCTTGTCAACGGAAACACGACAAGAAAAGCAGAGGGAACAGACAGGCCATGGCTGAGGCGAGTGCAGCACGTCATTCTGAAACGGGAGCTTTTGACGCCGTCGTGGTCGGCGCGGGCTTTGCCGGCCTGTACATGCTGCATCGGTTGCGCGGGCTCGGATTCACGGCACGGGTTTACGAAGCCGGCGGTGGTGTTGGCGGGACGTGGTACTGGAATCGCTATCCCGGCGCGCGCTGCGACGTCGAAAGCCTGCAGTATTCCTTCTCGTTTTCGGAGGAACTGGACCAGGAATGGAACTGGTCGGAGAAGTATTCGCCGCAGCCGGAAATCCTCGCTTACGCCAACCACGTCGCCGATCGCTTCGACCTGCGCAGCCAGATCGTGTTCGATACCCGCGTCACGGCGGCAACGTTCAACGAGGATACCGATAGCTGGCTGATCGAGACCGATCGCGGCGACCGCGTCATCGCAAAATTCTGCATCATGGCGGTTGGTTGTCTGTCGGCGCCGAACCGCCCGGCCTTCCCCGGCATGGATGACTTCAGCGGGCCGATCTATCACACCGGCGAATGGCCGCACGAGGGCGTCGACTTCACCGGCATGCGTGTTGGCGTCATCGGCACCGGCTCGTCAGCTATTCAGTCGATACCGATCATCGCAGCGCAGGCATCGCAGCTCACCGTCTTCCAGCGCACCGCGACCTGGTCGGTGCCGGCGTGGAACGAAGCGCTGTCGGAAGATTATCTGAAGGAAGCCAAGGCGCATTATCCGGAATTACGCGCGAAGGCGCGCGCACGTCCGACCGGCTTCTATTTCCCGTTCAATCTCCAGCCTGCTCTGGAGGCGAACGCGGAGGAGCGGCAGCTGCGATATGAGGCGGCGTGGCAGCGCGGCGGCCTGCCCTTTCTCGGCGCCTATGGCGACCTCCTGTTCGAAAAGTCGGCTAACGACACCGTCGCCGAATTCGCGCGCCAAAAGATCCGCAGCGTCGTCAAGGATCCCGCGACCGCGGAGTTGCTGTGCCCGCAGAACGTGTTCGGCTGCAAGCGGCTCTGTGTCGATACCGATTACTTCGGAACCTACAACCTGCCGCATGTGAAGCTGGTTGATGTATCCAAGACGCCGATTGAGCGCTTCACCGCAGACGGCATTGTGGTGCATGGCACTGAATACAAGGTCGACGCCATCGTTTCTGCGACCGGCTTTGCCGCCATGACCGGCTCGTTCGACAAGATCAAAATCACCGGCCGCAGCGGCCGCACGCTCGCCGAGAAATGGCGCGCCGGCCCTCGCGCCTACCTCGGCCTCGCCTCAGTGGGCTTTCCGAATCTCTTCATGATCACCGGTCCCGGCAGCCCGTCGGTGCTGGCAAGCATGATCCAGGCGATCGAGCAACATGTCGACTGGCTGGCCGATTGCCTCGGCCACATGCGCGATATCGGAGCCGGCAGCATCGAACCGCTGCAGGCTGACGAGGATGCCTGGGTGGCGCACGTCAACGATGTCTCGACGGTTTCGCTGCGCTCGACCTGCAGCTCCTGGTATGTCGGCACCAACATTGCCGGGCGCCCGCGCGTGTTCATGCCCTATATCGGTGGCTTTCCGGTCTATGTGCAGAAGTGCAATGAGGTGATGAACAATGCCTATGAAGGCTTTGTGCTGAAGGGTGCGCGCCTGGGCAATACGCCGCCGCAGGTACGCTTCACCGAACGCTGGCACGTGCCGCTTGATATCGAGGTGATTTCACCGGCCGCCGTGGCTGCGAAGCGCGTACCCGTCGTTTGAGCCGTCGACGCAATCAACACAGCAACGAGAGCAACGCTGAAGGAGACGAGACATGAGCCGCCATCCTGATTTCGTGCCTCAAGGTGTGATTCCGGCCGTGCTGCTGCCGTTCCACGACGATTTCTCGATCGACGAGCCGAGCTTCCGGGCTCACTTGCGCGATGTCGCGGCGGTGCAGGGACTATCTGCCATCACGATCAACGCTCACTCCACCGAAGTCGCCTCGTGCACCCGGGACGAGCAACGTCGCGTCATGGAGATCGCGAGCGAGGAAGTCGGCGATAAATTGCCGATCATTCACGGCGTCTGGGCGGACGGCAGCCTGGAGGCGGCGCGGATTGCGCGCCAGGCTCAGGCCGGCGGGGCTTCGGCACTGCTGGTGTTCCCGCCGGCTCCCTTCACACTCGGGCAGTCGGCCGAGATGGCGCTGGCCCATTTCAAGACCATCAGCGATGCGACCGATCTGCCGCTGATCGTGTTTCAATATCCTTTGGCCACGGGCCAGGGCTATCCGGCAGCGACGCTGGAGCGGCTGTTCGACGAAGTGCCGGCCATCCGCGCTATCAAGGACTGGACGCCAATAGTGCCACAACACGAGAGCCAGATTCGCGCCTTGCAGGGGCGCGCGCGCCCCATCAACGTGCTGTCCACCAACAGCGCGTGGCTTTTAAGCTCGCTGGTGCTCGGCTGCAATGGCCTGCTTTCCGGCAGCGGCAGCGTCATCGCCGACCTCCAGGCCAGGCTCTATCGCGCCGTGAAGGCCAACGATCTTGCGGAAGCGCGCCGGCTGAACGACCGGATTTATCCGATGGCGCGCGTGTTCTATGCCGATCCCTTTGTCGACATGCACAACCGCATGAAGGAAGCGCTGGTGCTGCTTGGCAAACTGCCGCGCACCGTGGTGCGTCCGCCGCTGGTCAAGATATCGGATGCGGAAATTGCGCGGATCCGGGACGCGCTGATCGAGGCAGGGCTGCTCGATGTCCGAACCGCGCAGGGGCGGGACGCGGCATAATCAAGGCTGAAAGATAATTGCAACCACCGCCGGACCGGCGCTAGTCGTCGCGCAGCCTGAGTTGCTCGACCATGGACGCTATTTCTCCCTCGAACTTCGCAAGGCGGTCGCCCTGTGCCTTGAGGCGGTCGGATAACTTCTGCATCTCGTCGCGCTCAAGTGACTGCGTGAGCCGTTGAATGATCTCGTCGTTGAGCGAGCGCCCATCCGCCGCTTCGACGAGTTTGTCTCGCATCCCCTCTGGCAGACGGATCTGAAATCGATCCGAAGTCCTGCCATTCCCTGTTGTTTTCTTTATCCGGGGTGCCACGTCCGTGGCTGATTTCGGTAAGGCTGCCTTTTTCTTGGCCACGCTCGTCTCTCCAAAGGCCAAGCCGTAAGGAATTGCGCCTCGATGAAGCTTGCGAAGCAACCTGACAATTCAGGCGTGATTGAGGACGTTGACCAAAGATCAGGCGCGCTGCATTCGACCTGACCCCTTGGCCCATAGCTTGCCCCCCGGTTCATCGTCATCAAACCAACCATCGTCCCGGTAGCACCCCACAAAAGTCCCCGCCGTCTCGACTCGCGGCCCCGGCGTCTTTAACGTATCCCGCCACAGCAAGGGGGCAAGAAATGGCAAAGAAAACCGTGATCAAGCGGAAGAACGGCGCGGCAAAGACAGCGCCGAAGAAATCAACGAAAAAGTCCGCCGGCCGCGCAGTCGCAAAAACGCAGAAGATGGCGGTCTCACGAAAGCCCGCCAAGGCGCGACCGCCCAAGGGTCCGGTTTGGCAATGGTCGGCGCTGCAGACGGCAGCCGCCATCCGCTCAGGAGCGGTTTCCTCGATCGAGGTTGTCGAAGCGCATATCGCGCGCATGCGCGATGTCAATCCAAAGCTCAACGCGGTCGTTGTCGATCTATCGGACGAAGCGCTGAAGGCGGCAAAAGCTGCGGACAACGCCCGGACAAGAAAGACAGAGCTTGGCCCGCTGCACGGCGTGCCGATCACGATCAAGGAAAACGTCGACTATGAGGGGAGACCCAACCCCAACGGTGTGGCCGCGCAGATGAACATTATCGCCCCCTCTGATGCGCCGGTCGTGCGCAATCTCAAGAAGGCCGGCGCAATCGTGGTCGGCCTGACCAATACGCCCGAGTTCTCGTTGCGCGGCTTTACCGAAAACCCGCTGCACGGGCTTACGCTGAACCCGTGGGATGCCGATATCACCTGCGGCGGCTCGTCGGGCGGCGCCGGTGCCGCGGTGGCAGCCGGCATCGGCACGATCGCACACGGCAACGACATCGGTGGTTCGTTGCGCTGGCCGGCGCACTGCAACGGCGTCGTCACCATCAAGCCGACGCAGGGCCGCGTCCCGGCCTATAACGAGAGCGCCGCGGCCGAGCGACCGATGCTCGCTCAACTGATGTCTGCGCAAGGGCCGCTGGCGCGCAGCGTCGGCGACGTCAGGATGGCGCTCGAGGTCATGAGCCAGCGCGACCCGCGGGATCCCTGGTGGGTCGCCGCGCCTCTGGTCGGACCGAAACCGAAGGGCCCAATCAAGGTCGCGCTCGCGAAGCTGCCTGACGACATGGACGTTGCTCCCTCGGTGCGTGCTGCGCTCAGGCAGGCCGCGGACCATCTCGAGCGTTCGGGCTATCGCGTCAGCGAAATCGAAGTCCCTGATATCAACGGTGTCTGGCAGACCTGGTGCGACATCATCGCGAATGAAACCGCGATGATGCAGGAAGCCGCGATGCTGAAAGTGACTTCGCCCGATTTCCATGCCGCCTACAACGGCATCAAGGCAAAGGCAAACACGCTCGACTTGTTGGGCTGGATGCGCGCCACGGCTGCGCGCAACACCCATATCCGGGCCTGGCAGTTGTTCCTTGAGGATTTCCCTGTCGTGCTCGCCCCGACGACGGTGAAGCCGACGCCTGGCCCGCGCGAGGATGCAATCAGCCCGGAGCGCACGCGTGAACTGTTCTGGAACGACCTGCGTTTCATTTCCGCGATCAATGTGCTCGGTCTGCCCGGCGCCGTCGTGCCTGTAACGCTGCATGAGGGCCAACCGATCGGCGTGCAGTTGATTGCAGGACGCTATCGCGAGGACCTCGCACTGGATGCGGCGGCAGCAATCGAGAAGCGCGCGGGAACGCTGGTACCCCGGTTGTGGGAGAAGATGGCCTGAGCGAGCCCTTGGCCGTGGCGTGCCGGATTCATGTGCGTCTCCCGGGCCGTCATCGCGCGCCATTGGCTTGACTTCGCAAGGTAATCCATCGAGAGGTGGATTGCTTCCGCCTTCGCCCTCAAGCCATGGCGGGGCTTTAAGAAAATCCAAATGGGAGCCGCCGCCCGATGTCGTCCCGCAAGTCAGCCAAAACCGCGAGCGCCTCGCTCACCGTCAAGGACGCCACCTTCGGCCTGCTCCGCGCGTTCGGCATCAAGCGCGTGTTCGGCAATCCCGGCTCGACCGAATTGCCGTTCCTCAGCGACTGGCCCGATGACATCGATTACGTGCTCGGCCTGCAGGAGGCCTCCGTCGTCGGCATGGCCGATGGCTATGCGCAGGCCACCCGCAACGCCGGCTTCGTCAACCTCCATTCCGGCGCCGGCGTCGGCAATGCGCTCGGCAATATCTACACCGCTCATCGCAACCAGACGCCGCTGGTGATCACGGCAGGGCAGCAGGCGCGCTCGATCCTGCCGCTGCAGGCCTTTCTCTACGCCGAGCGCGCCTCGGAATTTCCGCGGCCCTATGTCAAATACAGCGTCGAGCCGGCGCGGGCCGAAGACGTGCCGGCGGCGATCGCGCGCGCCTATTACGTCGCGATGCAGCCGCCCTGCGGGCCGACCTTCGTCTCGATCCCGATCGACGACTGGACGCGCCCGACGCAGCCGATCGAAGCCCGCCGCGTCAGCCGCGAACTCGGCCCCGACGCGGAGGCGATGAAGGCGCTGGTTGCCGCGCTCTCGGCGAGCAAGCGCCCTGCCCTCGTCATCGGTCCCGGCGTCGATCGCGCCGGGGTGGTCGATCTGATGGTGCGGGTCGCGGAAAAGGCAAAGGCAGCGGTATGGGTCAGTCCATTCTCGGCCCGCTGCTCATTCCCGGAACGTCACCCGCAGTTTGCAGGCTTCCTGCACGCCTCGCCGGGCCAGCTATCGGACGCGCTGCGCGATCACGACCTCGTGGTGGTGATCGGCGCGCCGGTATTCACCTTCCATGTCGAGGGCCATGCCTCCATCTTCGACGGCGCCACCACGATCTTCCAGATCACCGACGACCCGGACGCAGCCGCCGTTACGCCATCGGGCGCCAGCATCATCGCAACCATGAAGCCGGCGCTTTCGCTGTTGCTCGACATGGTTCCGGAATCAAAGCGCGCCATGCCTTCGGGCCGCGTGCTTCCTCCGGCGCCATCAGCCGCTGATCCGCTTCCCATCGAATTCCTGCTGCACTCCCTCTCTGAAGCCATGCCTGCCAATGCGGCGCTGGTGGAGGAAGCGCCCTCGCATCGCCCGGCGATGCAAAAGTTCATGCCGATGCGCGGCCAGGACAGCTTTTACACCATGGCGAGCGGCGGCCTCGGCTACGGCCTGCCCGCCGCCGTCGGCATGGCGCTCGGACGTCCCGGCGTCCGCACGGTCTGCCTGATCGGCGACGGCTCGGCGATGTATTCCATCCAGGCGCTGTGGACCGCGGCCCGGCGCAACCTGCCACTCACGGTCGTCGTCATCAACAACGCCGGCTATGGCGCGATGCGCTCGTTCAGCCAGGTGATGCAGGTGCGCAATGTGCCGGGCCTCGAACTGCCCGGCATCGATTTCGTCAAGCTCGCCGAAGGCATGGGCTGCCACGCCGTGCGGGTGACGAAATCATCCGAACTCGCGGGCGCGCTCAGCTACGGCCTGTCGCATGACGGCACCAGCCTGATCGAGGTGATGGTGGATTCCGCCTTGCCGCTGCTCTACGCGCAGAAGGGGTGAGGCGAAGCTCTCTCCACGTCATTGCGAGCGAAGCGAAGCAATCCATAGCCCAGCACGCGGAGGCATGGATTGCTTCGTCGCTTCGCTCCTCGCAATGACGTGGAGAGAGACGTGCCGCCGCTTTGCGCGCAGAAAAGCTAGCCACGGCGCGATGTGCGCGCCGCTGCGATTACACCCGCAAGTCGGCCATAATCCGCCCAGACCAAGTTCAGGAACAACGGCGGCTCCTGCTTCGCCTGCAGCATCTGCGCGCAGCGTTCCCGGGCGCCTTCCATCTCCCACCATTTCTGCGCCGACATCGCAACTCTGCGGAAGCGGTTGAGCGTTCCCGAAAATGTCTTGCGATCGGCCGCGGCAAGGCCGGCGCAATAGGTGAGCCAGTTGAATCCGGCGATGACGGCAATCGCCAGATCGCTCATCGTATTGCCGGTGAACTCGATCACCGTTTCATCGTGCGGCAACTGACGAAGATACGCGTCCAGTATCGCCGGTTGCGAGCCAGGTTCGGCAAGCAGCCTGAATTCACCCCTCGGCACCGTCAGCAGATAGCGCATGGCTTCCAGCCGCGTGTGATCGCAGACCGAGTTCTTGTCGGCGCCGGCATCCGACGACGTTCGCTTGCAGGCCGGATAGACCCATTTCCCGTTGTCGGCCTCGTCGAGATATTGCCTGCCCCGCTTCTCGATATCCGCGATCAGCGCATGCGGAGCATCCGGCGGCGGCGCCGGAGCTTTTCCAAATGGCCAGGCACGCCAGCTCATGGAACCCCATTTGATTCAAAGGCTTACCAATTCGCCTGCCAGTAGCGCACGCGGCGTTTACTTGACGGCACTCTACGCTCGCACGAGAATTCGGTATGGGGCAACCGTGGAGTGAATGTCATGAGTAAGACAAGTCTCGGAAAAGCTGCCCTCGCGGTCTCCGTCTTCACCTGCGCGACCACGCTTTCGTTTGGCTGGAGCGAACAGAAGGGCGCTTCGCTGTCTATCGAACGCGCGCAGGCGCAGATGGCCGATCCATACGCCCCGGGCGTTGCCCGGCGGCAGGCGCGGCGAACCGCGGCCGATGCCGCCGCAGTGGGCACAGGTGCTGTTGCAGCCGGTGCTGTCGTAGCCGGAGCTGTTGCAGCCGGAGCGACCGCCCCCTACTACGCCGGCGGTGGTCCCTACGCCTATTACGGCGGACCGGGCGTTTACGCCGGTCCCTCCTATTACAGCGGTCCCGGCGTATGGAGCCAGGACTACGCGGCGCGCAACGGCATCATCTGCCAGCCCGGCACACTGGTCCGCCTCGACGACGGCCTGATGCACCGCTGTCAGTAAGAGAGGTCATCGGGAAAGGCGGCCGAGGGCCGCCCTTCTCGTTCGCAACCCTATCGCGAAAATTCGTAGCCCGGATGGAGCGCAGCGCAATCCGGGACAGTCTCACAGCGGTCATCCGCAGATAGACCTATCCCGGATTTCGCTTCGCTGCATCCGGGCTACGGTGGCTCACTTCCCGTAACTCTCGCGCATCTTCGCCTGGATCTTGGCCATGCCTGATATCCAGCGGTCGTAATTCTCGGTCTTCTTGCGCATGTAGCCCAGCACCTGCGGGTGCGGCAGGATCACAAAGGTTTCCTCTTCCAGTCCCTTCAGCACATCCTGCGCCACCTGCTCCGGCGAAAGGTCGCCGTCGCCGGATTGCGGGCCCTTCGGGATCGAGCGCAGCATGTTGGTATCGACGCCCTGCGGGCACAGGATCGACACCTTGATGTTGTCGGCCTTGTGCGAGATCGCCAGGTTTTCCGCAAAACCCACCGCGGCATGCTTGGTGGTCGAATAGGCCGGGCTGCCGACCTGCGACAGCAAGCCCGCCGCCGAAATCGTGTTGAGGAAATAGCCGCCGCCGCGCGCCTTCATGCGCGGGATCAGGTGCCGCGCCGCATAGACATGGGCCATGACATGAACGGCCCAGCTTCGCTGCCACGGTTCGTCGGAGCTTCCGCCGGCATTGACCGACATCGGATCGAAACCGCCGCCGATGCCGGCATTGGAGCAGAACAGCGCGATCGGGCCGAACTGGCGCTCGGTCTCCTCGATGACGTGAAGGATATCCTTCTCCTTTCCGACATCGCATTTGAAGGCCGCCCCACCGATCGGGGTGGCGACGGCCCGCGCGCCATCGGGATCGATATCGGCGACAACAACCTTGGCCGCGCCTGCGCGATGGAAGGCCTCGCTCATCGCCTTCCCGATGCCGTTGCCTCCACCGGTGACAACCACGATTTTGCCAGTCACCTGCATGGCCGCTCTCCCCTCGATTATCGTTACGTCAGAACCATATCAAGGATAGCCGTATAGTGGCAGGCCGCGCCGAGCAAGACGAAGCCATGCCAGATCGCGTTCTGGAAGCGCAGCCGCTGCCAGGCGTGGAAGATCACACCGGAAGTATACAGCACGCCGCCCGCGAGCGTGAAACCCAGCGTCAGCGTTGGCAACTTCTCCACCACGGCATCATAGAGCATCATGCCGCTCCAGCCCATGGCGAGGTAAAGTCCGGTCGCCAGCCGGTCGTATCGCCCCGGCAGTGCGATCTTCAGCACGATGCCGACGATCGCCAAACACCACACTCCGATCAGAAGCGCGATGGCGAAATAGCTTTCCTTCAGTTGCATGATGAACGGCGTATAGGTGGCCGCGATCAGCAGATAGATCGCGGAATGATCGAAGCGGCGCAGTACCCATTTGGCGCGCGAGACCGGCCAGAGATTATAGGTCGCCGACAGCACCAGCATCGCCAGCAGGCCCGCGACATAGATCGACACGGCGGCGATATCGACGGCGGTGGCATAGACAGCCGTCAATACGATCAGCGCGGTGGCGGCCACCAGGCCAAAGCAGACCCCGACGATATGCACGACGCCATCGGCGATCAGCTCGGCGCGGTCGTAGTTCCAGTGCATGGCGTCGGCCGCCGCATGGAAGGATGTCGAGGCGATTTGCTTGAGCTTGAAGATCGTCATGCGGGCCCGGCAAAGCTAGTTGGAGGGCGATAAGATCTGGGTCTCGACCGGTCAACGAACCGTTCAATATCCGGTTCACCCAGAAACGCGACTTAAGTGTGAAGCTTGATTTTGGCCGGCCAATCGCCACTTTTCCGGTAATCGCCCACCAACGCCCCTCCTGCATCGAGCCTTCCACGCCCGCATGGCCCCCAGTTTTTCAGACATTGTCGAGGAAGCGCGCCTGTCGGCGCGGGCGCTTCTGGACTACGGCGACAGCTTCTTCCACCCGACGGTGCGGCTCGGCGTCACAGGCCTGTCGCGCGCCGGCAAGACCGTGTTCATCACGGCGCTGATCCACGGCCTGACCCGCGGCGGAAGGTTTCCGGTGTTCGAGCCCTATGCCACGGGCCGGATCGCCCGCGCCCGGCTCGAGCCGCAGCCGGACGATGCCGTGCCGCGCTTCGACTATGAGAACCACGTCCGCACCCTGATCGAGGAGCGGCGCTGGCCGAACTCGACCGTCGACATCAGCGAACTGCGCCTCGTCATCGACTACCAGCGCCAGAACGGCGCCGACCGCACGCTCACCATCGACATCGTCGATTATCCCGGCGAGTGGCTGCTGGATCTGCCGCTGCTCAACAAGAGTTTTGAGCAATGGTCGGCGGAAAGCCTTGCGTTGTCGCGCGAGGGCCCGCGCGCAAAACTCGCCGCGCCGTGGCATGAGCATCTGAAGACGCTTCATCCCGACGATCGAGAGAACGAACAGGCGACGCTCGCCGCTGCAAAATTGTTCACGGATTATCTACGCGCCTGCCGCGACGAACGTTTTGCGATGAGCCTGCTGCCGCCAGGCCGTTTCCTGATGCCGGGCAATCTCGCAGGCTCGCCGGCGCTGACCTTTGCACCGCTGGAGGTGGCCGCCGATGGCAGCGCGCCCGACGGTTCGCTATGGGCGATGATGCGGCGGCGCTATGAAGCCTACAAGGACGTCGTGGTGCGCCCGTTCTTCCGCGATCATTTTGCGCGGCTCGACCGGCAGATCGTGCTGGTCGATGCGCTCGCGGCGTTCAATGCCGGGCCGGAAGCGCTGCACGATCTCGAAGCCGCGCTTACCGGCATTCTCGATTGCTTCCACATCGGCCGCAGCACGATCCTGAGCAGCCTGTTTCGTCCCCGGATCGATCGCATTCTGTTTGCCGCCACCAAGGCCGATCATTTGCACCATCAGAGCCATGACCGGCTGGAAGCCGTGCTGCGGCGGGCGGTCGCCAAGGCGGCCGACCGTGCCGAATATGCCGGTGCGACAATCGACGTCGTCGCGCTATCAGCGGTGCGCGCCACGCGCGAGGCGCAAGTCGCGCGCGGCCGGGAGAAGCTGCCGTCCATCATCGGCACGCCCGCGCCCGGCGAGAGCGCCAATGGCGATACCTTCGATGGCGAGACTGAAGTGGCGACCTTTCCAGGCGACCTGCCCGCGGACCCTGAGGAACTGTTCAATGGCGGCTTTCGCGGCCTTTCCAGCACCGCTTCCGAACAGGCCGATTTCCGCTTCCTGCGCTTCCGGCCGCCGCTGCTGGAACGACCGGCCAACGACGAGCCCGCGCTGCCTCACATCCGCCTTGACCGCGCCCTCCAGTTCCTGATCGGAGACCGACTGCAATGAGCGAGAAGACGCCGCATCGGCGGCCGGCGACGTTCAAGCTCGGCGATCCCGGCGTGGTCGTGATGGGTCCGGATGAAACCGGACGCCCCGCCCGCGGCACCGTGCACATCACGCCCGAAGCCGATCCTGCCACCCTGCCTGTGCCGATCGATGCGCCGCGTGTCCCGGCACGCCGCGGCTTCCGCTGGGGAACGCTGTTCTGGTCCGCCGTCGGCGGGCTGGTGCTGCTCGGCCTTGGACTCGGTGTGGTCAATCTGATCGAGGACCTGTTCGCGCGCAGCGAAACCCTGGGCTACGTCGCGCTGGCATTCGCCACCGCTGCAGCGCTGGCGCTGGCGGTTGTCATCGGGCGCGAAGCCTTCGGGCTGGCGCGGCTGGCGGCGATCGAAAAGCTGCATCAGCGCGCGGCCGAGGTGCTGCGCAGCGACGACCGCGCCGAGAGCCGCGCCGTCGTCAACGACCTGCTGAAACTCGCGCACCAGAACCCGCAACTGGCCCGCGCCCGCGCCGCGCTGGTGAGCCATGCCGACGACATCATCGACGGCGCCGACATGATCAAGCTGGCGGAGCGCGAATTGATGGCGCCGCTGGATGAGGAAGCGCGGCGGCTGGTCTCGACCGCGGCACAGCGCGTCTCGGTGGTGACCGCCGTTAGCCCGCGCGCGCTGATCGACGTGCTGTTCGTGTTCGTCGCCGCGATGCGGCTGATCCGGCAATTGGCGCGGCTCTATGGCGGCCGGCCGGGCACGCTCGGCATGATCAGCCTGCTGCGTCACGTCATCGGCCACCTCGCCATCACCGGCGGCATGGCGGTCGGCGACAGCCTGGTACAGCAGATGCTCGGCCACGGCATTGCGGCAAAACTCTCGCAGCGGCTCGGCGAAGGCGTGCTCAACGGCCTGCTCACGGCAAGATTGGGGTTAGCCGCGATCGACGTCACCCGCCCGCTGCCGTTCACCGCACTGCCGCGGCCAGCGCTCGGCGATCTCGCGAAGGATTTGCTGCGCAAGCGCGACGGCGAGGAGTGAAGTTCTATTTCGCCAGGGCAGCGTTGAGGGAGAAGAGTTGTCAGCGCTGTTGAAGCGCTATGCTTATCCGCAGCGTCCAAAAGTTTCAAAACAATGAAAGCTCGAGTGTTGGTTGCCGATCGCACCGTCTCGCTCATTCAAACCTATCTTGCCGCGCATTCACTTTTTCTCTTCGCCGTGTGTGATACCTTGTGTAGTATCAAACTCTCCAGGGACCGAGAACTGAGCGGGGAGCGCCATGAGAGGCGTCACCGAGTGGCTCGAGTCAATCGGCTTGTCGGAGTACGCCGAGCGCTTCGGCGAAAACGGCATCGACCTCTCAGTCCTCCGCGACCTGACGGAGCAGGACCTCAAGGAACTGGGCGTCCTTTTAGGTCATCGCCGTAAGCTGCTGCGCGCCATTGCGGAGCTTGAATACGAAGCCAGGCCTAAACCTGCGAAAACAGGAACCGAACCGAGGCGACCGAGCGAAGGCGAGCGGCGCCACCTCACAGTGATGTTTTGTGACTTGGCTCGCTCCACGGCTGCGGCGCGGTTGGACCCGGAGGACATGCGAGCGCTGATTGGCGTGTATCACGGCTGCATCGCAGAAGTCATAGGTCGCTATAGCGGAGAGGTTGCCCGCTACATGGGCGACAATGCGTTGGTCTATTTCGGCTTTCCGCAAGCACATGAGGATGATGTTGAGCGGGCTGTGCGCGCCGCGCTCGCGCTCATTGATGCCGTAGCGAGTATCCGGAACGTCGCCGAGACGCTCCAGATACGCATCGGCATTGCGACGGGCACTGTGGTTGTTGCCGATCTTCTGATTGAGAAAACATTGGCGGAGCAAGAGGTCGTCGGCGAGACGCCGAACCTCGCGTCGCGCCTGCAAGCGATAGCGGAGCCAGGAACCGTGTTGATCTGCGCGAGCACGCGCCGACTCACCGAGGGAAAGTTTTATTACCGCGACCTGGGTCCAGTCGCGCTGAAAGGCTGGGCGAAGCCGTTCCAAGTTTATCAGGTGCTAGGAACGAGCGGCGTCGAGAGCGGCTTCGAGGCGATGCACACTGCCAAGCTGCCGCCTCTGTTCGGGCGTGAGGAGGAAATAGAGCTGCTATTACGCCGCTGGCGACAAGCCACACTGGATGGGGGACGGCTCGTGACCCTTACAGGAGAGCCGGGTATTGGCAAGTCACACATCGCGTTGGCGCTTAATGAGCGGATCCAGGGTGAATCACACATCACCTTGCGCTATTTTTGCTCTGAGCATCATACCCACAGCGCATTGTTCCCATTCATCAACCAGCTCGAACGTGCTTCCGGGTTCGAGCGCGGCGACTCACCTCAGGAGAGGCTATCCAAGCTCGACGCGCTACTGGCGCAATCCACACACAATCCCGAACACCTGGCAGTTCTGGCCAACTTATTGGCGCTGCGGATCGATGATCATTGCCGACTGCGGGACGTCACTCCACAAAAACGCAAGGAGAAAACCTTCGCGGCATTACTAGCCCAACTCGATGGGTTAGCGGCGCAGCAGCCGGTTTTTCTTATTTTCGAAGATGTACACTGGATTGACCCAACGTCACTTGAGCTCCTTGCAGCAGCTGTTGAGCAAGTGCCTCCGCTTCGGGTACTGATGCTGATCACGGCCAGGCCCGAATTCACGCCCCCGTGGCCGAGTTATCCTCACACCACAACCATCCCCCTCACCCGTCTTGGCCGACGCGACGGCGCGGCGTTGGTCCTGCGAGTGACCGGGGGTAAGACACTCCCCAAGGAGGTAATGAAACACATTCTCGCGCACACTGATGGGGTACCGCTCTTCATCGAGGAATTGACGAAGATGGTGATCGAAGGCGGGTTGTTGCGCGAGCGGGACGGCGAATATGTTCTTGATGGCCCTCTACCTTCGTTCGCGATCCCAACCACCTTACAGGCTTCGCTGATGGCTCGCCTTGATCGGCTGTCACCAGTGCGGGATGTGGCCCAGATCAGTGCCGTCGCAGGTCGCGAGTTTCATTACGAACTTGTAAATGCCGTCGCCGGGCTACCGAAGGAGAGATTGGACGAGGCGCTCGACCAGTTGGTGCGCTCGGAACTGGTGTTCCGCCGGGGAGAAATTCCAAACGCGGTATACACCTTCAAGCACACCCTGGTACGGGATGCCGCGTATGCCGCGCTCCTAAGGAGCCGCCGCGTACATCTACACGCCGCGATCGCGAAGGAACTCGAGCAGAACTTCCCTGAGGTAGTGCACACTCAACCCGAGATTATTGCTTACCACTACACTCAAGCGAGAAACTACGAAAGGGCCCTACACTATTGGTTTGAAGCAGGCAAACAGTCTGTGGCTCGTTCGGCGCACTACGAAGCGATCGGCCATCTGAAGCAAGGGTTGAACCAGATTCCCAACATCAATGAGCCGATGCTACGCAATAAATCGGAGTTGCTGCTCCAAATCTCTCTCGGCAACTCCCTCCGGGCGATTAAGGGCTGGAGCATCGACAGTGTGAAGCATGCGTACACGCGAGCGCTTCAGCTGTGCAAAGAGAGTGGGCTTGACGAACATGTCTTGCCTGCGGTGTTCGGTCTATGGACCTGGAATTTCGTTCGTGCTTCGCTTGGTGAAGCTCAGGCTCTTGCCGAACATTTGCTGAAGAGCGCTGAGAACGTGGACAACTCGGTTTACAATGTTCTTGCCCACGAAGCTCTGGGGTTCACCTTGTTTGCACAAGGGAAATTTGCCACTGCCCACGCTCATCTGGAACGCAGTATTAGCCTCTGCGAGGACGGCAAGGCCGCAGTGTATCTTGAACTGTCAGCACAAGATCCGCGAGTTCATGTAAGGTCATACGACGGCATGGCACTTTGGGTCCTCGGCTATCCAGATCAAGCGTTGCGGCTTTGCACGGAGGCTCGCCGATACGCAGATGCATCTCAACATCCGTTCAGTGAGGCAATTGCACGAACGATAGGTCTGCGTGTGCATCAGCTTCGCGGCGATGCTGCAGTTGTTGCAGGTGAGGCTAACGCTGCCATCGCATTTTGCGAAAAGCATGAATTTGCACACTATCTAGCCATGGCGTTGATTTTGCGCGGGTGGGCAAGTGCCGACCAAGGCGAGTTTGAGAAAGGTATCGCCGAGATTCAAGAAGGCCTGGAAAAAAAACGAGCCACCGGCGCCTTGCTATTGGAGTCGTACTCTTTGGGATTATTGGCGGATGCCTGCATCAAGAACAAACGTTACGGGCAAGCGCTCGACTCTTTGAAGCAAGCGCAATCGAGGCTCAATGGAGAAAACCACGAACGCTTTTACGCGGCGGAAATATATCGTTTGCTTGGCGAAGCGTACCTTAAATCGAAACAGGATCTAAATCAGGCGGAGCATTATTTTTGCAAAGGTCTTGAAGTCGCGCGCGAACAGAAAGCCAAATCCTTCGAACTTAGAGTTTGTCTGAGTTTGTGTGACTTGTATGAGCTGAGACCAGATGCCGACAAGTGTCGCTCACAACTCGGCGAGGTCTATAGATCTTTTGCCGAGGGTTTTGACACGCCGGATCTAGTGAGAGCCAAGGCAAGATTAGAAAGTGCTTGGTAATGTTTGGATTCGGACCGCAATCGGGCCCTGATATCGGCAATGGGTTATTAGGGGGCGTTAGGAACTCGTAGGGTGGGCAAAGGCGCCCTTGCGCCGTGCCCACCATCCGCTGTCCGGATTGCTGCTGCAGATGGTGGGCACGCTATCGCTTTGCCCACCCTACGGGCGATGGACAAAGCGACAATCGGGGCAAGCGCTGAATTACAAATTAGTGTCGCGCTGCAAGAACTCCGGCATGTGCTGACGCAGCTCGCGCGGGAGCGGCCGCTCGGACGGGTCGCGGCCAACCTTGGATTTCAGTTCCATCAGATCGGTGAAGACGTCGGCCTGGCGACGCAATTCGTCGGCAATCAACGGCGGTTGACACGAAATCGTCGAAACGACGGTGACCCGGACTCCGCGACGCTGCAACGCCTCGACCAGGGAGCGGAAATCGCCGTCACCGGAGAACAGCACGATCTGGTCGACATGTTCTGCGAGTTCCAGGGCATCGACCGTGAGTTCGATATCCATGTTCCCCCTCACCTTGCGGCGGCCGCTGGCGTCGATGTATTCCTTGGTCGCCTTGGTGACCACGGTGTAGCCATTGTAATCGAGCCAGTCGATCAAGGGCCGGATCGACGAATATTCCTGATCCTCGATGATCGCAGTGTAGTAGATCGCGCGAAGCAGCGTGCCGCGGCTCTGGAACTCCCGGAGCAGCTTCTTGTAATCGATATCGAAACCAAGCGTTTTGCTGGTCGAGTAGAGATTGGCGCCGTCGATCAGGACCGCGATCTTGCCGAGGGAGGATGACATTCTGGCAATGACCCCAAAATTGGATAGCAGGGAAAGACGTCACTTCAGGTTACTGCTTGGATGCGCGGCACAACAAATTCGCCTGCGGGCATCTCAGGCCGCACTCACCGTTAACGCGTAGAAGAGAGCAGGACTCGTCATCGTCGACAGCTCAAACATTGCTGTACTCGATGGCTTCGGCCGTGAAATTTTGCTGCGGCGGCCGAACCCGATTGCAGTGACGCTAAGGCGCGCGACATTAGCGCTCAATTGTCCGTAGGTAAGCGGCGTAGATACAAACGAATGCAGCTCCTATACGAAGGTTTATGGTCGCTGCCTTTGATGTCACCTCCGGCTGGTTCGCGGATACTGATTTGCCCGGACAAGCAAATCAAAACGAGCGTTCGCCTGCTCTGCAAAGTGCGACAAAACGGCACGACGGGCAAATCAGTCAAAACCTGTCCAGCCCTTCGCGCAAAAATATTCTGCTTTCGTTCTCACGCAAATCACCGGCATAACTCCGCCCGTCTCACGGCGGATGAGGGGCGTTGGCCATCGTCACTAACGCGCGGTGAGATGCGATGGGACGCGAGAGCTGCGACTGACGTGTGTGGCTCAAGCGTACGGCGAAGTCGTGTGGTCCTGACGCCGCGGTGCTGGCGCTAAGTTTCACGGGTTACCTCGTGGAGCGACGGTGGCAAGAAAGCCGTTCACCGGGGAGAGCACGAAGTAAGCCGTAAAGCCATTGCGCAGGGAAGGCCGGGATGCTCCCGCTGAACCTGTATGCTCGTGTGCGTGTTCTTCTGTGCACGTTGCACACGAGACCGCGGGTGCAGCGCGCACCCGGTCTTCCCTGCGCCCTCTAATCAAGAGGGCGGGAAGTTTCAGGCAAACCTCGGGCAGATCATGTCGCGAGATCGCGAAGTCATATTCGGTCGTCGTCACCCGCGAAGGCGGGTGACCCAGTATCCCAGAGACGTCAGTGATTGAACCGATAAGCCGCGGCGTACTGGGTCCCCCGCCTTCGCGGGGGACGACGACCTGTTTTGCAGCGACATTCGGGGCCACTCTCACACCGTCCCGGATATCGCTGCGCTCATCCGGGCTACGAAACGCTCGCCTCACGCCCGATAACCCCCGCCAGCACGCGCCAGCGGAACAGCGGCGAATCCGGCGGCGGGGAAAGCTCGGGCGTCCAGCCCGTCAATTTTTCCAGCGCGTAGGTATCCATCACCATCCCGCGCCAGACACGCTCGACCCGTTCCAGCGGCTGGCGCTTGGCGGTGGTAAGATCCCACAGCGGCAGGCGATGGTCCGGCTCGCGCGCGACATAGAGGCCGGGATGATCCTTGATGGCCTTCATGCCGGGATCGCCAAACCCCTGGAACCTGCCGCGTTCGTTGATCTGGATGACGGGCACCTGGCCGTTGAAATGCCAGCGCAGCATCGCGTAGGTGCGATAATCCGACGTCGCGATCCAGGTCGCGCCGGTCACTCGCAACTGCTCCCGCGCGCGCGCCGCGACCTGTTCATAACCGGCCTCGGCGCCGACGGGATCGGTCCTGCCGATCAAATTCCAGGGCGCCGCCACGTAATAGAGGAACACGCCGACCACGAAGGCGATGCCCGAGATGACAGCCACCCTCGCCCACCAGAATGCCGATTCCACGAACCGGTCCGGCCAGCCCTCGCGCGGCAGCATCACGAGATTGATGGCGGTCGCAGCAAAGCCGGCGGGCCACAGGAACATCGGCCAGGTGTCGCCGACGCGCAGCGTCAGCGACTTCCAGAGAAAATAGAGGAAGGGCACCAGCACCGCGGTGGACAGCAGGATCGCGACCGGCTCGCGGCTGCGATAGCCGCGCCATGCCGTCAGCGTCACACCGGACAGCACCACCGGCAGCAGCACGAAGCCGACGAGACCGAACTGAAGCCCGATGAATTCGCCGATGGTACGGAACGAAAATGGATGGGTCGCGACCGCGCGCACGAACTGGAAACGGAACGACGCCCAGTCGTGCTCCGCATTCCAGAACAGCACCGGCGAAAACACCACCACCGCAATCAGCGCCGCCAACCACGGATACGGGCTGAACAGCCAGCGCCGCCGCCAGTCCGGTACCAGCGCAAACGCCACGATCGCCGGCAGCAGCATGATCGCGGTGAATTTCGACAGCAGCGCCAGTCCTGCGAACAGACCCGCGGCCAGCCACCAGCGCGGATTGCCGCTCTCGTGCAGCCGCACCAGCGACCACAGCATCGCAACCGCACAGGGGATCATCGCCGTGTCGGGCGCGACCTTCGCCATCAACAGCCCGTAATACAGCGCCGCTTCCGGCAACAGCACCGCGAGGATGACGGCGCGCACATCGTGCGTCACGCGCCGGACGATGTCGGCGAGCAAAAGCTGTGTGACCAGCATCGCGACGATGCCGCCGAACCGCACGCCGAGAGTGGTGTCGCCGAAGATCGCGGTGCCGAACCGGATCAGCCAGGCAATGCCGGGCGGATGATCGAGAAAGGAAAGCGCGCTCTCCTTCGACCAGGTCCAGTAATAGGCCTCGTCAGTGCGCAGATCGAGCACGCCGGCATAGACCAGCCGCATCGCCGTGAGTGCGGCGATCAGCAGCGCAACGGCAAGCCAGGGCACCTCAAACCACGGCGCGGCGGAACTGGCTTGGCTTTTATGGGGCCGGGCGATCGTCACGGCGCTTTCTCTTCGACAACCCCCGGAGTGTCAACGTGCCGCGACAGAAAAAAGGTTTATCGTCGCCCCTGCGGACGCAGGGGCCCATACGCCGCGGCCGGTGTGAAGGGCACATTGGAAGACGGCTTCGGTTCAGCAAGCTACGGCGCTAGTTGGCAGAGCGTCTCCGACCACGCTTCCTCGACAGATCACGCGGTATGGGTCCCTGCGTTCGCAGGGACGACCGTGGGGGAGAGGCGAGAACCTATCAACGTGTCGCCCTGCATTCGCAGGGACGACAGGCTGTAGTATTCACCGCTGGAATTAGGCATTAGGATTGACCCCATGGATCGCGTGGCCACCCTTTCCCGAGAACGACTGACGACATCGCTCCGCGGCATCAGCCTACGGCAGGTCCGCCTTGTCAGCGGCGTCGTGCTGTTCGCCTATCTGGTCAGCCATTTCCTCAACCATGCGCTCGGCAACATCTCGCTGGAGGCGTTGGCCGGCGGCGTCTATCTGCACACCGCGTTCTGGCAATTCCTCCCCGTCACGATCCTGTTCTACACCGCGTGCCTGGTGCATACCGGGCTCGGTATCTGGGCGCTCTACGAACGCCGGCAATTCCGCTGGAAGGCGATCGAGCCGCTGCAGCTTGCACTCGGCCTCAGCATACCGATGCTGATCATCGCCCATATCATCGGCGTCCGGCTCGGCCAGACGCTGTACGGGCATGAAAAGCTCTATCCGCAGGTGCTGTTCCTGTACTGGATCTGGGCGCCGTGGCGGATCCCGATGATGCTCGCGGTGATGACCATCGCCTGGGTCCATGGCTGCATCGGGCTGTATCTCTGGCTGCGGATGCGCTCGTTCTACAAGCGCGCCGCGCCGTTTCTGCTGGCTGCCGCGGTGCTGGTTCCGACGCTCTCCATGCTGGGCTTCTATCAGAGCGGGCGCATGGTCATTGATAACGACAGCGCGGAATGGCGCGCGGAGACCCAGTCGCAGCGCCTGATCGGCACCCGTGCGGAAGCGCAGACGCTCGATCGCATCACGGACTATTTCCTGTTCGGATATTTCGGCCTGATCGGCGTCGCGCTGCTGGCGCGCGGCGCCCGCGCCATCAACGAGCGCCGCCGCGGCATGATCAACCTGTCCTACGGCAACGGCCGGACGGTGCGCGTCCCCCGCGGCCTCAGCGTGCTCGAGGCGAGCCTGCGCAACAACGTGCCGCATGCCAGCGTCTGCGGCGGCCGGGCGCGCTGCTCGACCTGCCGCATCCGCATCATCGGCGACCACGGCGACCTGCCAGAGCCCTCACAGCGCGAGGCGTTCGTGCTTGGCCGGGTCGGCACGCCGGATCCTTCCATCCGCCTTGCCTGTCAGCTGCGGCCGGACTCCGATATCTCGTTCTTCCAGCTTTTCCTGCCGCACACGATGTCTGCCGACGGCCACGAGTCCAATCCGACGCGGATCGGGCAGGAGCGCTATCTCGTCAGCCTGTTCGTGGACATGCGCGGCTCGACCAAGCTGGCGGAAAAGCGCCTGCCGTTCGACACGGTGTTCATCGTCAACCGTTTCCTCGGCGCGGTGTCGCAGGCGGTGATCGAGAGCGGCGGCCGGCCGAACCAGTTCGTCGGCGACGGCATGCTGGCGCTGTTCGGGCTCGCCTGCAGCCGGCAGGAGGCGTGCCGTCAGGTGTTGAGGGCAGCAGCCCTGATCGCCGTCAATGTCGACGAGCTGAACAAGTTTCTCGAACACGATCTGCGCGAGCCCATCCGCTTCGGCATCGGCATCAATGGCGGCGAAGTCATCGTCGGCGACATCGGCTATCGCGATCACATGGTGTTCACCGCGCTCGGCGATCCCGTCAATGTCGCGGCACGGTTGCAGGACATGACCAAGGTGCTTTCATGCGAGGTTGTCATCTCGGATGAAGTTCGCGCAACGGCAGGACTGGCAGAAGATGCGCTGCCGGCGCAGGAAGTCGAGATTCGCGGACGCAACGAGCCGATGATCGTGCGCGCCGTTGCGGATGCGCGGATGCTGCCGGCGCTGGTTAACGAAGAGCAAAGCGCCGCGGCTTGAAACCGCTTCAGCGATAGCGTTTCGAAGCCTGTGTGATGCTTTTCACATCTGAATAATCGTTCAGAAAATTGTCGGCGAACGACGCGCAGATTCCTCGAACCCGCTTTGTGAGGGACGCGACAGATTGGCGATGGGTAAGACTGAAACTGAAACCCGCGCCACGACAAAAACGTCGAACGCGCACACTTCAAGGAGAACGACCATGTTTCGTAAACTGACTCTCGCCGCTGCTGCCGCTGCTTCGCTCAGCGTGATGGCACTGGCGCCGACCTCCGCTTCGGCGGGCGGATTCTGGCCGCATCACCATCATCACCATCACTGGGGTCATGGCCATGGCCATGGCTTCAGGATCGGCTTCGTCGGTGGCGGCTACGACGGCTGCTATGTGACCCGCCGCGTGCTGACGCCCTATGGCTTCCGCTGGCGGACGGTGAACGTCTGCTACTGATCCGGCCGCAGACGTTCCGTTCGGAAGCCCCGGTCGCTCACGCGGCCGGGGTTTTCGGTTGGCGGTTGCGCCATGCCGGAGGGCCCGCCGCCACCTCCTGCAAGCGGTGAAATGACGTCAACCGTCAGTGGGCCGAACCAATTGCCCGATCATGGAATCCCTTTGCCCGGCCGCGTCAAATCGGCGCAAAACCGGCAAAACGGCGGAAATCGGGCACGAATTACCGCTTTTTTGCCGAAACGGGCATTCCGTTTGCGCTACCCAGCCTGCCCCAACCCGCGTATCCTGATGCCTCGGGCATGCCGGTTAGTGCGGGGACCGTCGGCTCGATTACTTTTTTGATTCCGCGGAGACGACGTGAATGGCTAAAGGTACGGTGAAGTGGTTCAATCCAACCAAGGGTTATGGGTTCATCCAGCCCTCGAGCGGCGGCAAGGACGTGTTCGTTCATATTTCGGCAGTTGAGAAAGCTGGTCTTTCGACACTCAATGAAGGGCAGACCGTCGAATACGAAGAGATCGCCAACCGGGGCAAGACTTCGGCCGAGAACCTCAAGGTTTAGCGCAAACGCGCGATCGGCAACGGCGCGCTCTCGGACTAGAAATCCGGGAGTTGGGCTTAAAAAATTTCTCAAAAACTGTGAGCGTTCGGCGGAGCGGGCACCGCTTCTGCACGTGCGATGGTGGAATCGTGCGCGACAACCGGCCGCTCAATCTTCCGTAACCCATTTCTGGACCGTCATCACGTCGGGTGGCTGCAGATAGCCGCGCGGCCAGAGATCGACGACCCATTCGACCTTGGTGGCGCGATCGACCAGCACCGCGGTGTTGTGCGGCGTCTGCAATACCAGCGTATTGCCGCGATATCGGGGATCGCCGATCGCGTGATGCTTCAAGAGACCCCACTCCCGCAGCACCAGCAACAGGCTGGTCGTGTTCCGCGTCGTGTCCCAGCAATCGTAATTGTGCTTGTCGTCGAAGTAGCGGAAATCCGCCTTCGCCACGCGCTTGCTGGTGCCGAGGATCGGCCCCATGCGGCGATCGAACCACACCACCGCCTTCTGCACCGCGGCGCGTTCGGCCACCGCCGAGGCGCGCCCCGCCGCCATGATCTGGGTCAGCGCGCTGCGGTCGCTAGCCGTGAAATCGAGGATCTCGCGGCGCCGGCAGACGAAGCCGTAGCAGACGGTCATGGATGTGGCCGACGGCGGATAGATCGAAACCGAGCTGTAGAGGTTGGCGACCTCGGCACTCATCTCGACGGCCTTCGCCGCGGAAACGCCAAGCAGCGCGGAGAGGAAAGCGCCGAGTACGGCCGCCAAGGTGGTTCGCGGGCGGCTTCCCATGATCGGCTGAGCGGCGTCTCTCATGATCCCTGCTGTTCCCATGCGACGAGCCTGACGATTAGCGCGGCGCCTTCACGCTGCCAACAAGCAAGCCTGCAATCTGTGGATCGCGCCGCCGAAATTCCGTCCGCTGTGTTTTCCGTGCGCCAGTTGGCCCCCCGCATCGCGCGGGACTAGCCGACCGGCAGCGGCGCGTCGCGTTTGACCTCCTCCATCACGGCGTAGGTACGTGTCTCCCGCACCCCCGGCAGCGCCAGCAGGATTTCGCCGAGGAACCGCCGGTAGGCCGTCATGTCGGCAACCCGCGCCTTGACCAGATAATCAAAGCCGCCCGCCACCATGTGGCACTCCAGCACCTCGGGCGCCGTCTGCACCGCCTTGGCGAACCGCTCGAAGACGTCGGGCGTGGTCTTGTCGAGCATCACCTCGACGAACACGAGCAAGCCCAGGCCCAGCCGGTGCGGATTGAGCCGGGCGCCATAGCCCTCGACAAAGCCATCGCGCTGCAGCCGTTTCAGCCGCTCGCCGATCGATGTCGGCGACAGCCCGATCCGCTCGGCCAGCTCGACATTGGCGATACGGCCATCTCCTTGGAGAATTGAGAGGATTTTCCGGTCTATCTTGTCAATCTCGACCATTTATCTGGCTATCCGAATATTTTACAAGATTTTCTAAGGCAAAACGTCATATTTGTCTATCGAACAACGGTTCGACCGGCAGTAAGCTGGCGGCAAGAGCCAAAGAGAATCGTATGCCGGACCACCCGCCAGTCCTGCCGCCCTTCAGCGTGCCCTACGCGCCCGACGATCATACAATGGCCATCCCCCTGCTCCGGGCCGCGCGGCTGGACGCGGCGCTGGAGGAGCGCATCGATCGCACGGCGACCCGGCTGATCGAGGCGATCAGGGCCAACGACGATCCGCTCGGCGGCGTCGAGGACATGCTGCGCGAGTTCGCGCTGTCGACCAAGGAGGGGCTGGCGCTGATGGTGCTGGCGGAAGCGCTGCTGCGCGTGCCGGACGCCCGCACCGCCGACCAGTTCATCGAGGACAAGCTCGGCCAGGGCGACTTCGTCCATCACGAGACGAGGTCGAGCGCGTTCCTGGTCAACGCGTCGGCGTGGGCGCTCGGGATGTCGGCCCGCGTGATCCAGCCCGGCGAGACGCCGCAGGGGACCATTGGACGGCTCACCAAGCGGCTGGGCGCGCCGGCCGTACGGGCGGCGACACGGCAGGCGATGCGGCTGATGGGCAATCATTTCGTGCTCGGCGAGACCATTGAGGCCGCGCTGTCGCGGGCGCAGCCGCATTCTTCGCGCCATGAACGCTACTCCTTCGACATGCTCGGCGAAGGCGCGCGCACGGCCGATGACGCCGTGCGCTATTTCAACTCCTATGCCAGCGCGATCGACGCGATCGGACGCACGGCCGACGACCGTGCCCTGCCCGACCGGCCTGGTATCTCGGTCAAGCTCTCGGCATTGCATCCGCGCTTCGAGGCGGTGAGCTGCACGCGGGTGATAAGTGAACTGGTCCCGCGGCTGATCGATCTCGCCAGGCAAGCCAAATCCTACGACCTCAATTTCACCGTCGATGCCGAGGAAGCGGACCGGATGGAATTGTCGCTCGACGTGATAGCGGCGGCGCTCGGCGATGCATCGCTGGCTGGCTGGGACGGCTTTGGCCTGGCGATCCAGGCCTACCAGAAGCGCGCCTCCGACGTGATCGATTACGTCGATGGTCTCGCACGCAGCCTCGGCCGCAAAATGATCGTGCGGCTGGTCAAGGGCGCCTATTGGGATACCGAGATCAAGCGCGCGCAGGAACGCGGGCTCGATGGCTATCCCGTGTTCACCCGCAAGGCGATGACAGATCTGAACTACCTCGCCTGCGCAAAACAATTGCTGGCGCTGCGGCCGCGGATCTTTCCGCAGTTCGCCACCCACAACGCACTGACGGTCGCGACCATCCTCGAACTGGCAACGGACCAAAGCGGATTCGAATTCCAGCGCCTGCACGGCATGGGCGAGGCGCTCTATGCGAAGCTCGGCGAAGATCGCCCCGACATCGCCCATCGCACCTACGCCCCGGTCGGCAGCCATCGCGATCTCCTGGCCTATCTGGTGCGGCGATTGCTGGAGAATGGCGCCAACTCGTCCTTTGTCGCGCTCGCCGCCGACGAGGCGGTGCCGGTATCGCAATTGCTGCGGCGCCCGGCCGATATCATCGGCAATGCCGAAAACGCCGCGCATCCCAAAATTCCGTTGCCGCGCGATCTCTACGGACCCAAACGGAAAAATTCCCGCGGAATTGAATTGGGCGAGCGAGCGGCGCTGGAGCAACTCGTTTCGGCCATCGCCGTCGCACCAACACCTGCAGCGGGCAGCATCGCCGATGCAACCGAGACGGAGGCCAATGCGGCGATAGTGGCTGCGCGCAACGGCTTCAAGCACTGGGCCAGAACGCCGGCCGAGACGCGCGCGGCGGCGCTGGACAAAGCCGCCGATTTGCTGGAGCGGCGCGCGGCGCATTTCGTCGCGCTGCTGCAACGCGAAGGCGGCAAGACATTGGACGATGCGATCTCGGAAGTCCGCGAGGCCGTGGATTTCTGCCGCTACTATGCCGCACAAGGACGCGAACTGTTCGGCGAAGGCATGGCGATGCCGGGACCGACGGGCGAGAGCAACATGCTTTGTCTGCGAGGCCGTGGCGTCTTCGTTGCGATCTCGCCGTGGAATTTTCCGCTGGCGATTTTTCTGGGTCAGGTCACCGCGGCCTTGATGGCGGGCAATACGGTCGTTGCGAAGCCGGCCGAACAGACGCCGCAGATCGCGGCTGAAGCCATCAGGCTGTTGCATGAAGCCGGCGTGCCGGCGTCAGCGCTGCATCTGGTGGCGGGCGACGGCCGGATCGGCGGCGTGCTGGTGGCGCATCCCGATGTCGCCGGTGTCGTCTTCACCGGCTCGACGGAAGTGGCGCGAACGATCAACCGCGCGCTCGCCGCCAAGGACGGGCCGATCGTGCCGCTGATCGCGGAGACCGGCGGCATCAATGCCATGATCGTCGATGCCACCGCGCTACCCGAACAGGTTGCCGACGACGTCGTGACCTCGGCGTTCCGCTCCGCCGGCCAGCGCTGCTCGGCGCTGCGGCTGCTGTTCCTGCAGGACGACGTCGCCGACCGCATGATCGAGATGATTGCAGGCGCGGCGCGCGAACTCGTCATCGGCGATCCCCACGATCCCGCCACGCATATCGGCCCGGTGATCGACGCCGAGGCCAAGCAGCGGCTGGATGCGCATATCGAACGCATGAAGAGAAAAGCACGGGTGCACTTTGCGGGCAGCACTCCGGAGGGCAATTACGTCGCGCCGCATATCTTCGAATTGTCCGATGCCGGCCAGCTCGCGGAAGAAGTGTTCGGCCCAGTGCTGCATGTGGTGCGCTACCGCGCCGACCGGTTCGACCAGGTGCTGCAAGCGATCGAGCGCTCCGGCTACGGGCTGACGCTCGGCATTCATTCGCGGATCGACGATACGGTGGAGGACGCGATCGAGCGGCTCCAGGTCGGCAACATCTATGTCAACCGCAACATGATCGGCGCCGTCGTCGGCGTGCAACCGTTCGGCGGCCACGGGCTATCGGGCACCGGGCCCAAGGCAGGCGGACCGCATTACCTGACGCGTTTTGCAACCGAGCAGACGGTGACCATCAATACCGCCGCAGCCGGCGGAAATGCAGCGCTGATGTCCGGCGGGGAGTAGTTGCATCACATTCCAAGATGGGCCAAATGACGTTTGAACCTGATCGCGCAGAGCGATAATTCAACAGGAACAACAAACGTCACGGAGCGGCGCCACGATGGAAAAGGGTATTTTCGAAGGCCTCAAGGTTCTGGATTGCGCGAGCTTTATCGCAGCACCTGCGGCCGCCACCGTGCTGTCGGATTTCGGCGCCGACGTGATCAAGATCGAGCCGCCCGGCGCCGGCGACCCCTACCGCAATCTGCCGAATTTGCCGGGCTACCCGCATAGCGAGCATAATTTCGCGTGGATGCTGGAAGCCCGCAACAAGAAGAGCCTCGCACTCGATCTCTCGAAGCCCGAGGGGCAGGCGGTGCTGCATCGCCTGGCCGCGCAGGCCGACGTCTTCATCACCAATTATCCGCCGCAGGTGCGCGAGCGGCTCGGCATCACCCACAACCATCTGGCGCCCCTCAACGAACGACTGATCTACGCCTCATTCACCGGTTACGGCGAAAAGGGCGAGGAAGCCAACAAGCCCGGCTTCGACAGCAACGCCTATTGGGCGCGCTCGGGTCTGATGGACCTGGTGCGCGCGGATGAGCACACCACGCCGGCGCGCTCGATCGCGGGCATGGGCGATCATCCCTGCGCGATGGCGTTCTACGGCGCGATCGTGACCGCGCTCTACAAGCGCGAGCGCACCGGCAAGGGCTCGCATGTCAGTTCCAATCTGATGGCCAATGGCGTCTGGGCGGCCTCAGTGCTGGCGCAAGCAAAACTGGTCGGCGCGAAATTCGGCGAACGCCGCCCGCGCGAGCGCGCGCTGAACGCGGTCACCAACCACTACCAGTGCAAGGACGGCCGCTGGCTGATCCTCTCCCTGCTCAATGAGGACCGGCAATGGCCGACGCTGGCGCGCTGCCTCGGCCGCGAGGATCTCGTCACCGATTCCAGATTCGAGACCAAGAAGGACCGCCATGCGCGGTCGGTGGAGCTGATCAAGATTTTCGACGAGACCTTTGCGACCAGGGACCTTGCCGAGTGGCGCAAGATCCTCGACGGCAACGGCCTGGTGTTCGGCGTTGTCGGCATCCTTGATGACATTCCTAACGACAAGCAGATGATCGAGAACGAGGTGCTGGTGCCGTTCGAGAACGACACCATGCTCACCATCAGCAGTCCGATCTGGGTGGACGGCAGCAAGAAGGTCCAGCCGCGCAAGCCGCCCGGCATCGGCGAGCACAGCGACGAGATCCTGCGCAACGCGGGCTATGACGAAGCCGCGATCGGCAAGCTGCGCGCGGCCGGCGCGGTGGCGTGAGGCAGCAAGCCATGCCCAGCTGTCGCCTGCATTACTTCCCGGAGTCGGGAAACAGCTACAAGCTCGCGCTGATGCTGACGCTATGCGGCGAGCGCTTCGAGCCGGTGTGGACCGATTTCGGCGGCGGCGTGACGCGAACGCCGGAATGGCGGCGCGACGTCAACGAGATGGGCGAAATTCCGGTGCTCGAGGTGGACGGCGAGCGCCTGACACAGACCGCGCCGATCCTGCTGAAGCTGGCAAAGCAATTCGGCCGGTTCGGCGGCGAGACCGAGCAGGAACAGTTCAAACTGCTGCGCTGGCTGTTCTGGGACAACCACAAGCTCACCGGCTACATGGCGACCTACCGCTATTTTCGGACCTTCACGCCATCGCCTGACGAACACGTGCTGAAGCATTTCCGCAGGCGGCTCGACGATTTCCTGTCGATCCTCGAGCAACACATGCAGAAGAACGCATTCGCCATCGGCGAGCGGCCAACGGTGGCCGACATCTCGATGATGGCCTATCTGCATTATCCCGCCGACGAGACCGGGTATTATCTGGCAACGAGCCATCCGGCAATCAACGCCTGGCTTAAGCGCATGGCGCAATTGCCGGGCTGGAAATCAGCCTATGATCTGCTTCCCGGCAAACGCCTGACGCACTACGCCAAGTGATCACTCGAGGTAATCACTCGGGCAATTTTCAGCGGTTGAGCCACGCCCAAACGATGCCTAACACAATTACCCCGGCGACGATCGAGACCGCGATCGCCCAGACGCTGACCCGGACATCGCCGATCATCTGACGATCGGCTTCGTTCTCCGCGATCTTGCGATTGCGTTGCCTGTCCTGGTCGGAAGAGCTCATCGCCAATCTCCGCTCGGCTCGCTGCTGCCCTCACTAATAGCGTTTTCGGGCGAAGTGGGTACCGGTTCGCGTGAAGAAAACGCGTCAAAACAAGAATCTAGAGCTTCGGTTCTGATCCAATCAGAACCGAAGCTCTAGCACAATTCGCCAAGACCTTTAGCGGCTTTTGACGAAGCACATGCCGATGCGCGAGATCTTGCCGGCGGCCTGACAGCTCAGACCTTCGGCGCAGGTCCAGTCGCGGAAACTTCCATCATTGCTTGCGGCTGGTTTGCCCTGCAAATAGCAATGCGCGCCCCAGCCGTCGTAATAGTTGGTGCCGGCGAGTTCGGTGCTGCCGCGCAATTGCGGACGGCTGGCGAACCCGCGCGAGTAATCCGGCGGTTTGCCGTCGCGCAGGCTTGCGAGAATATCGCGGCGGCGGATCTGGTCGCCGAAGAAATGCGGCGATGCCGGCACCACGGTCGTATTCGATGGCTTATCCGCCATCCAGTCGACGCCTGGGAAGTGAAAGCCGCCGATGCCTCGCGTCTGGTGGCAGCCGGAACAGGTCACGTCGTTGAGCCGCCGTTCGAACCCGGCAAGCGAGCGGATGTTCTGCAGCTTCACGCCGCCTTCCGCAGCCTTCCTGAGCGCAGCCACCACGTCGGCCTCGCTGAACGCGGCGCCTTCTCCTTGCACCAGCCCGAATTCGGGCTCCAGGTCCGATCGATCGAACCCGACCGGCGTTGGCGCAATCGCGCCGCTGGCGAGGAATTTTTCCGGGATCAGCACGGTGCCGCGATCGAACGCGACCAGATTGATAGGATCGAGCAGCCATGCCCTGAACTCGCGCTTGAGGCCATCGTCCGCCAGAAGGCGCGCACGGTCGATCTGGTTTTCCATCGGCGCTTCCGCGAAGGCGCGCGCTTCCCGATCGTAGCGAAACACCTTCAACAGATAGTCGGTG
Organism: Bradyrhizobium sp. SRL28; assembly: GCF_018596315.1. Lineage (GTDB taxonomy): Bacteria > Pseudomonadota > Alphaproteobacteria > Rhizobiales > Xanthobacteraceae > Bradyrhizobium. The sequence continues at coordinate 37,332 of NZ_JAHEAG010000021.1, forward strand.
CGGAAATCGCGAACCGAAGATTTTGGCGCGTGCGCGATCTGCAGATTGGTTTCGATGCGGTCGATATTCTCGTAGCCGATCAGGTCGAGCGGGCCATCCCTTGCCGACGGTGCCCCGCCGAGCGGCGCGGCAAGCCAGCGATTGGCGATTTCGGAACAGGTGATCGTGGATCCTTCGCCTCTCGCCTTCAGCACGACGTTCAGCGTCATCGGCAGCCGTGGCGGCGCAGCGTCGTCGCCGGCCGCTTTGTTCATCCGCGTCAGGCGGTAGATCAGGCGGACCTCACCGCAGCTTGCTTCGGCGGCGTACGTGCGGTCCATGCGGTTGACGATGCCGGCCAGCACGAACCGTGTCTCTGCCGAATAAAGCAGCGTGCGGTCGAACAATTGGAAGTCAAAGCCCTCGCCGACGCCAATCGTCTCCTTTGGCAGGCTCGCTCGGTGCCGCGCAATATAGCGGTCGAATTCGCCATCGATCGCCTGCCGGACCTGCACCATCGACGGCAAGGCGAACAACTCGCTGTTGGCGAGCGGAATATCTGCCGACCGCTCCGGCAGCAACATGCGATCGAGGCGGAATTTTCCGCCATCGAGTTCGCGCAGCATCGCAGGATCGGTGATGGCGGTGCCGCGCTCCAGCGCCGCATTCTGTGCCGCACGCGCCGGCAAAGCAGCGCATAGCATAGCAAATACGATGGCGAGAAATCGGGGCGCGAGGCTCATGCCTCAACTAACACCGCGCAATGAGACCTATTCAAGAAAAAAGGCGCCTCACATCGCCGTGAAGCGCCTTCCTGTTCGAATATCTTCCCGTCAGCGCGCGACGATCAGGCCCTTGCTGGTCACGACCACCCAGCGGCCGTCCTGCTTGCGAATGGCGTCGACACGGCCGACACCGGGTATGGGATCGCCGGCATAGACCTCGTACATGCCGCGGCGGCTCTCGATCAGGGCGCTGCCGTTGGCGACGTCCCGCAATACCCAGCCTTCGACGGTCGGCAGCCGGGCGACTTCGGGCTTGGACGGGACCGGAGGCGCGGACGGCGCTACGGCGGCCGCAGCCTGCTGCGGTACCGAGCCAGTCACTTCCTTCGCGGGAGCCGGCGCGGCAGCAGCCGTCGTCGCGGACGCCTGGGCGGCGCGGAGCTTGTCGACGGCTTCGCTGAGCTTGGCGAGTTTCGCGACGGGTTCGGCCTGCGCCTTCTCGACCTTGTCGAGGCGGTCGCTGGCCTTGTTGAACTGGCCCGTCGTCGCCTTGGAATTATGCTCCAGGCCGGCTTTCAGCGCGACGATCTCGGCATCGATCCGCGCCACGGAGGCTTCGAGCGCGCTGTCCTTCACTGAAGCCTGGGTCGAAGCTTGGGCCGTCTCTCCGACCACCAATTTTCCGATCCCCGCGGTTGCCAGCGCGCCACCAAGCGCACCCGCCACTGTCGCCAGCGCCACCACGGCGGCCATCGCTCCGAACTTTCGTTTGCCGGACGATCCTTCCGCCTGTGCTGCCTTGGTATCTGTGCCGACGCGGTCGCCGGGCGACATGATCGTCACGTTGCCTGGGAAGCGCGGCGCTTCCGGCTTCACGGCGTTGATCTTGGGAGGGTCGATCTTGGGAGCTTCCGCCTTTGGCGCCTCGACCTTTGGCGCTTCCATCATGACGGCGTCCACCTTGGGCGCATCGAGCTTCGGCGAGGTCTCTTCCTGGTCGAGCGCCAGTTTCGCCGCCTCGACCTCCACCGCGGCCGTCACCGGCTCCTTCGGCGCCGACATATCCGGAGCGGCTGGGTCGACGCCAAGGCTTCCGGTTTCACCGCTGGTGGGCTGGGGTTGCTGATCGCTCACTTTGCATTCTCCAGAATTGATTGACCATTTGGTAACTTTTATTGCTTGCCAAATCGTTACCGGCTTCGGGCTTACCGAAATTTTAGGAACTCATCCGGCCCGGTTTGGGACCGCCAAACGCCGGACACCCCAGTCCCGAGCCCCTAATGCTGCCCTGCGGCATCCTTGCTGGTTCCGTTTGCGCCGGTCTGTTTCCCGACTAACATGGACCGGCCGACCAGCCAGAAAGGCAGGAGGTCGCCATGACCATCGAGAAATGCATCAACGAGTTTGATGTAGATGACGTCATTTTTGAGGAAGGCTCGACCGGGCGGGAACTGTTCGTCGTGCTCGACGGCAGGGTCGAGATCGCCAAGATGAACGGCGCCAGCAAGACAGTCATCGTCACGCTCGGCAAGGGTGAGTTCTTCGGCGAGATGGCTGTTATCGACGGCTCGTCACGTTCGGCAACCGCCATTGCGGCCGCGCCAAACACCCGCGTGATGCGGATCAATCACGCCCACTTCGTCTACCTGGTCAGCCAGCAGCCGGCCTTTGCGCTGATGATCATGGATGCGCTCAGCAAGCGCTTGCGGGCTTCCAACACGGTCGCCTTCAGAACAGCGGCGAGTTCATGAGTGAGCGCAAGCCCAGCCCATTCAAGACACTGCTCGACAGCGACGTCTGTTCGCTGATCGAGGCGGCCGAGAACGTCTATCAGATACGGTTCAAAAACCGCGCCGCGAACGCCTATCTGGTGCGCGGCAGCTCGCGCACCATCATGATCGATGTCGGATTATCCTCGAACTATCCGCACCTGCTGACATCCCTCAGCCATATCGGCGTAAAGCCCGACGATATCGACATGGTGGTACTGAGCCATGAGCATCTCGACCACATTGGCGCGGCCTATCACTTCCATGGCCGTGCCTTCATCGCCGCGCATCGGCTCGCCGCCAACAAGATCATGTTGCGCGACGACTTCTCGATGCTGCGCAAGATGTTTAACGAGCCGAACGTGCCGATCAATATCGATCTCTGGCTGGAAGAAGGCAATCTGATCGACCTCGGCAATTTCCGCCTCAACGTGATGCATACGCCGGGCCATACCTCCGCCTGCATCACGCTGTTCGATCCGGACAAGGGATTGTTGTTCGCCTCCGACACCCTGATGCCGGGCGGAGTGATGGGCGGCGTGTTCGGCTCCGGCAGCATCGCCGATTACATCCAGTCGCTGGAGCGGCTGAAGGGTCTGAACTCGAAGATCCTGTTGTCGGGCCACGGGCGGCTATCCGACACGCCGCAAGAGGACGTGAGGACCGCGATCCAGCGTTCGCACGGATTGCTGTCGGATACGGCGCAATTGTTCGACGCGCTCGATGCGCGAGCGAATTTCGAACCGATCATGCAGTCGGTGCGCGACCTCAACAAGCTCGATGACAGCTAGGTCAGCCGATCCGCAACATATTCCGCAGCGCCGAATGTGTGATCCGTCCATTTGACAAATGGCACGGCGGCCTGTTCAACGGTTCCAACAACACTGCATAAAACATCGGGAGAGACAGCACCATGAAGTTCTACGACTCGGTTGGGCCGAACCCTCGCGTGGTCCGCATGTTCATGGCGGAGAAGGGCATCGAGATGCCGAAGCAGACGGTCGATCTGCGCAAGGGTGAAAACCGTGAGGCCGAGCATCTGAAGCGCAATCCGCACGGCCAGATGCCGACACTCGAACTCGACAACGGCAGCTATCTCTCCGAGATTACCGCGATCTGCGAATATCTCGAAGAGAAGCATCCGGCGCCTGCGATGATCGGGGCGACGCCGGAAGAGCGCGCCGAATGCCGGATGTGGACGCGCCGTGTCGACCTCAACATCTGCGAGCATATGGGGAATGGCTTTCGCTTCGGCGAAGGCCTGAAGTTCTTCGAGAAGCGAATTCCCTGTGCCCCCGAGGCCTCACCCGGCCTCAAGATGATTGCCGCCAACCGCCTGCAATGGCTCAACGGCCAGATGGCCGACGGCCGCGACTATCTCTGCGGCAAGCGCTTCACGCTGGCTGACATCCTGCTCTATGGCTGGCTCGATTTCGCTGGCCAGGTCGGTCAACCCCTCGATACGGCCAACACCAACATCGTTGCATGGATGGCGCGCGTGGGAGAACGGCCTTCGGCGAAGGCGTGAACCCACACTTGCCTGGAAGCGCCTCGGAGGCGATACACGGGCCGGGGTGCGCCTGTGAAGGCGCTGCCGCGCGAGCTAAATCACGCGCAGCACAAGCCATTCCGACCGGTGGATGATGCGTTCGGGCAATTGGACCCGAGCAGTGGCAGGCATTGAACCTGGTCCGTGACTAGCACATCCGAAGATGGCGACCTTGATTGTAGACAAGCTCCCAAAGTTCGCTCGCGCTCCAACGCTCACTCTTCCCGTTGAGCTTTTCTGCAACCGCAACCGCGAAATCGTCGGCATCTGGAGGCTCTTTTGAAATGATCCGGCAGCAACCCAATGAAGGGTTCGTCGGCATCGCCGTCGCTAGCCGCCGACAAATACTTGCAGCCAACGCGACTGCATCGGCTGGATGCACGCCCTGCTCGTCGCGCAACATCTGCGTGATTATTCGTTCTGCTTTGCCTGCATTAATTCGAATTTCTGTCATTTCAGCCTCCTTTCTGGCGAAGCCACTCTGCAAGCTGCTTCGCGCTGTCACCGGAGGTGCCTGTCAATATATCCCACAGCCGTAGTACGCTCATCGGCAAGAATATCAAATGCGGCAACAGGACGGGCAGAAGGCACACCACGATACTGAAGATGACAACCGCGACACGGCTGAGCATCTCCCTGGTTAGCAAGAGCACCATCATCGGGGCTGCGTATCCGACAAGATCGATCACCCTGATCATGGCTTGCCCCTCCTCTGGCTGGCGGACAACGGATAATGCTCACGAGCAACCTGCGCTTCGCGACTACCCAATGTCGCGAAGCACTCCCGAAAAGGTTGCAAAATGAATCCGAATTGAGCCGCTGGCAGCGAGCGAACGAGCGGAGCGAAGTCTTTGTTATCGCGTTGACTTCACCCTGATGAAGGAGTTGACTTCCAGAATATTATTCCGATTGACGGGCAGGCATCGATGGTCGTTGAACGATCGGAGCCAAATCTTTCCCATCTGCATGGCGAAGCGCCCCTCGCCCGCGCTGCTAGCCTTGAGTGGCGGATGGGGTCGCTCGTGCTGGACCCGATCGCGCGCATTCTAATTCATGACGGCACCCCCCTACCCCTGGGTGAGCGGGCTGTTTCCATTCTGCTAATGCTGGTCGAGCGATCAGGTCAGCTGGTCAGCAAGGAAGACCTCATCGCGTTTGCCTGGCAGGGCTTGGCTGTCGAGGACAGCAATCTCACGGTTCAGGTTGCTGCGTTGCGGCGGGCGTTGGCGCTGGTCCCTGGAGGGAGATCCTGGATCGAGACTTTGCCGCGGCGCGGTTATCGTTTCGTCGGTACCGCCGTACGGTCCGGTGACAAAGACCCGCCGACACCGGATGAACCACAGGCAGCCCGATCGTCTTATGAAATAGCAAAGCTACCCTCGTCCAAACTCGTGGACGATCAAAAAGACCTGCCGACAGTGTCCGCGCTCACCGATTCACGCGCGCACCATATGGTTGGACGCGCCGCCCCGCTCGATATGCTGGACCGGATGGCACAGCGAATGCTGAGCGGCCAAAGACAGATTGCGTTTGTCACTGGAGAGGCTGGAATCGGAAAGACGGCCTTTATCCAGATGGCGGTGGACCGACTGTCGCAACGGGGCGTCGATTTATTGTGCGGGCGCTGCACCGAGAGGTTCGGCACCGATGAGGCCTTCCTGCCATTGATCGACGCGCTGGTGACACGCTGTCGCAGCACGAATGGAGCAGAACTGCAGACAGCAATTCGTGCCCACGCGCCAACCTGGATGCTGCAGATACCAGGACTGGTTGCTGCGACGGAGCGCGCCGCGTTTCAGCGCGAAGTATTCGGTGCGACCCGCGAGCGCATGCTCCGTGAATTTTGCGATCTTGTGGAAGCACTGAGCGCCGATCGTCCATGGGTAATCGTTCTCGAGGATCTGCATTGGAGCGACCTGGCAACGCTGGACGCCCTCTCCCGCTTTGCGCGAGGAGATAGCAAGGCCTCGGTGCTGATCCTCGGTTCCTATCGGCCGGCAGATAGCATCTTCGGCCAACATCCCATTCGGCGCCTGCATCAAGATCTGGAGATACATGAGCGCTGCGGCGAGTTGCGCCTCGATCGATTGTCTCGAATGGAGGTCGAGCGACATCTCGCACTGCGGTTCCGCGATGATGCCGTGGCGTCCGCATTGTCTGAACCCGTGTTCGAGCGAACGCAGGGACAGCCGCTGTTCATCGCATCGTTGATCAAGTTTTTCATCGATCAGCGAGTGATCGTCGAAACTGACGGTGCCTGGCGCCTGCCGTCGGAGGCGGCGATTCCGCAAGATGGCGTACCGACCGACTTGCTGAATATGATCAATTATCAGGTAGGCCGCCTCACCGAGGATGAGCGCCGTCTTCTCGAAGTCGCCAGCGTAGCCGGCGGGGATTTTTCCGCCGCCCTGGTGGCAGCCGGCTTATCGCGCGATGCCGTCGAGGTTGAGCGTGACCTGGAAGCACTAACCCGCAAGGATCACACGCTGGTCCCGTCGGGTGTGTCTGAATGGCCGGATGGCACGTACTCGGGATCGTATGCTTTCCGACACATTCTGTATCAAAACGTCGTTTATCAGCATCTCGCGCCGGGACAGCGCGTGCAAACGCACAGGCGTCTGGGCAAGAGGCTGGAACAGGCATATGGCGATCTGACCTCGGAAATCGCGCCGGTGCTCGCGCTTCATTTCGAACAGGGGCGGGATTTTCCGAACGCGTTGCGCTACCTCGGACAGGCGGCAGACAGTTCCGCGAAGCGCCTTGGCCACGCGGAAGCGGCCAGCTATCTAACGCGTGGTCTTAGTATTCTCGATCGCATTGATGTGCCGGATAAGTTCAAGCTGCGCATCTCCGTGCTGCGACATCGCAGCCTTGCTCTTCGCTCAAGCGGCGATCTCGCTGGCTCGGTTCGTGATCTCAAGGAGATGATTGTCTGCGCTGGACACGCCGGCGAGCTTCGACAGGAGGTCGCTGGCCTTCTTGCCGTTAGCCGGTTCTGCTTGCACGCAGATCGACGCCTTTGCCTCCAGGCGGCCGAAGATGTGCTGATTAAAAGCCAAGCCCTGGAGGACGACACCTTTAAGGCCCTGGTACAAGGCAGCAGCGCCAGCATCAATCTGTATCTCAAGGGATGGCACGATCAGGATGCAACTCGTTGCATGAGAGCAATGGAGTTGAGTGCGGGCGCACAGGACCACGGCACGTTGATCAGGCGTTATGGAATCGAGGGAATTCTCGACTGTTGGCGCTCGCGGTACCGAGAGTGTCGTCGCTCGGCGACGCATGGAAAGCGATTGGCCAGCGAGGCCGGGGATGTTTACGTCTTTGTCCTTTTCAATGTGCTGGAGTCCACCGCGCTCCTTCATCTGGGCGAGTGGCGGGATTTGCAGCGCGAAACCACAACGGCCTTGGAATTTGCGAGAAAAAACGGAAATGAACAGGCCAGCGGATTATGTCGATTGACGCTCGCATGGTTGCACGTCGAAGCAATGGATTTTGAGGGAGCCCGCGCCCTCTGCGAAGGCGTCGACGAGAAAACTCTCAACGAAAACCAGTTTGCTTATTTCTTTCAGCGAGCGGTCCTGGCGAAAGCTTTCGTGGGATTATCCGACCCGCAACGAGCAAGCAAACAGTTCAATGACGTTCAGCGCCGCCTCGAACAAGATGGTATTCCGCTGGATTTTACAATATCCACGCAGCTTTATCACTGTTTGGGGGAATATTGCCTGCAGATTGCCGAATTTGATCAGGCGAGAAGATGGGCAATCCAGCTGCGCGACTACGCCGCCCCGGCACCCGATCAGAACCATCTCGCGCTCGCCCATGGCCTGTTGGCTCGGATCGCTTTTGCTACCGGCGATCGGGACGAAGCTCGCCAGCACTTGTCGCGCGCTTTGTCGATCGTTGACAATGCCAACTTTCCCCTCGCTGCATGGCGCGTTTATCTCGGCGCCGCGAAGATATTCGAAAGTATCGGTGAAGCGGACGATGCCGCCACCTGCCGGATCCGTTTTGAGACGGTGATACGAACTCTTGCGCGAAACTTTGAACCCGACGATGCCTTGCACACCTGCGTGTTGAACGCTCTGACAACTTGAACAGCGTGTTCGATCTCGGCGTCTGACAGCCGCCAGGTAGACTTGCCCCAAAGAAAAAGGCCGGCGGGCATTACGCCGCCGACCTTGTCTTGCAACTGCCGGCTCGTGGGTCCGGTTCCGTTGCTTGCATTCCGCTTACTACATCTACCTTGATCGGTAGCACCCGGCGACGGCTGACGCCATTGCACGCGGGTATGGCCAAACCGTACCGAGGTAGGCTCATTCTATGGAATCGGATGAAGCGGACTATCCATTGGTTTAGGCCGGTGATGGCGATCTACATCACGACCGGCGCATCCGGTAGTTCATTCGGCCCTGCCCCCTGCACTGGAAAGTGCGTTGCCAACTCGCGCGACACCGCCTCGATGCCCTTGATCACGCCACCTTCAAAATTTCCGGCCCTGAACTGCGTCTCCATTTCGACGCAGATTTTTTCCCAGCCGGCGTGACCGACCCTGGCGTCGATGCCACGGTCTGCAACAATCTCGAAGTCGTGGTCGGCCAGCAGCAGGTAGATCAAGACGCCGTTATTGTGCGCAGTGTCCCAAATCCGCAACTGCGAAAAAATATCCAGCGCCCGCTCCCGCGCGGGCTGATTGCGAAACAGCGGCGCGCCGTCGAGCGCGCCTTCCACCACGAAGCGCACCTGTCCGGAATGCGTGGCTTCGCCTGACTTGATCGCCTGCTCGATCCTCGCCAGCGCCTGCGGCGGAAAGATGCGCCGCAGCCGCCAGCGATGTTCGAGGAGATGCCTGCCGATGCGCCTGATGCTCATGCTACCAGCTCCCCGATGCGCCGCCGCCACCAAAGCTGCCGCCGCCGCCACTGAAGCCGCCGCTCGAACTGCCGCTGCTGCTACTGCCCCAGTTGCTGCTGCTGCCACCTGACCAGCCGCCCCGCGTGCCGCGGCTGCCGCCGGACGGCATAAGATCGATAAACGCGAAAATGAGGAAGGCAAGCACGCCGACGACCGCAGCCAATCCCAGGCTGCCGACGAGGAGCCACGCCAAGACTCCGACGAAGCCGCCGGTCGCAGCCGAGCCGACCAGACGCCCGAGCGCCGCCCTCAGCGCGCTTCCGACAATGAACACGAAGGCGAGGACGAACGGATTGAACGGATCGATACCGCTGAGAAGACCGGTGTCTTGCCAATGCGGTGGCTCCGGCTCGGGCAATTTTTCGCCCTCGGCGACCCGGACCACCCGGTCGACGCCCGCTGAGACGCCACCGGCGAAATCGCCGGTCTTGAACTTCGGTGTAATGTCCTCGTCGATGATGCGTTTGGTGGTAGCATCGGTCAGCGCGCCTTCGAGGCCGTAGCCGACCTCGATGCGCAGGCGGCGATCGTTCTTGGCGATGACGAGCAGCGCGCCGTCATCGATCTTCTTGCGGCCGATCTTCCAGGCCTCCGCGACCCGGAGCGAGTATTGCTCGATGGCCTCACCGTCGGTCGTCGGCACGATCAGCACCGCGACCTGACTGCCTTTTCGCGTCTCGAGATCCTCCAGCGTCTGCGTCAGCGAGGCGATGTCGCTGGCCGCGAGGGTGCCGGTCTGATCGACCACCCGCCCGCTCAGTGGCGGCACCGCGACGAGGGCCAGAGCCGAACAAGCCCAGCACACGAGCAGCGCAAGAATGGAGGCTCTTGCAGCGTTCATCGCGTTTGTCTTTTTCGGCCGCTACTTGGCGGGCGCCGGCGTCGGGTTGAAATCCACCTTCGGCGCCGTCGAGATCTCCTTCTCGTTCTCGACCGTGAAGTTCGGCTTCTCCTTGTAGCCGAACGCCATCGCCGTCAGATTGTTCGGAAAGGTGCGGATGCCGACATTATAATCCTGCACCGCCTTGATGTAGCGGTTGCGCGCCACGGTGATGCGGTTTTCGGTGCCTTCGAGCTGTGACATCAGGTCACGAAAAAGCGCATCCGACTTGAGCTGCGGATAGTTTTCGGTCACCACCAATAGCCGCGACAGCGCGCTCGACAGTTCGCCCTGGGCGGCCTGGAATTTCTGGAATGCGGCGGGATCGTTCAGCACCTCCGGCGTCGCCTGGATGCTGCCGACCTTGGCACGCGCATTGGTGACCCCGAGCAGCACGTCCTTTTCCTGTTGCGCAAAGCCCTTCACCGAATTGACGAGGTTGGGCACGAGATCGGCGCGACGCTGATACTGGTTGACCACTTCCGACCAGCCCGATTTGACCTGCTCGTCGGTGGTCTGGATCGCGTTGTAGCCGCAATTGGTCAGGCTCAATGTCGCCAGCGCTGCCAGAATGGTCCATAGTCTGCGCATCGAACTCTCCTGAAAAGAAAGTCAAACGCCAACATAGCAGATTGGTTGCATCCGGTATGCAGGCGCGGGGCCAGGTTAGCCCGATTTTGCAGGCCGATTTGCAGGCGACGGCACTTGCGTATCATTTGCCGAAATAACAACATGGCCTCCAACGATAAGGAAACGCGAGGGCGTCATGGAGTTCGAGACCATCGTCGTGGAGCGGCCGGAGCCACGCATCGCGCGGATCGTGATGAACCGGCCCGAGGCGCGCAACGCGCAGAACCTGCAGATGACCTACGACCTCAACGCCGCCTTCGACCAGGCGGTGCAGGACGACGCAGTCAAGGTCATCATTCTCGCCGGCAACGGCCCGCATTTTTCGTCAGGGCATGACCTGCGCCCTGGGGCTAAGAACGCCGCCGGCGCGGATTTTCCGCCGGTCGGAAATTGGGGCGGGTTCGCCGAGCCCAACGCCCATGGCCGCTTTGCGCGCGAGCAGGAAATCTATCTGCAGATCACACGGCGCTGGCGCAATCTGGCAAAACCTACGATCGCGGAAGTGCACGGCAAATGCATCGCCGGCGGCCTGATGCTGGCATGGGCCTGCGACCTGATCGTCGCGAGCGATGATGCGGAATTCTGCGATCCCGTCGTTACCATGGGCGTCTGCGGCGTCGAATGGTTCGTGCATCCATGGGAGCTCGGTCCGCGCAAGGCCAAGGAATTGCTCTTCACCGCTGACGTCTGGAGTGCGGAGGAAGCGCACCGGCTCGGCATGGTCAACCACGTCGTGCCGAGGCCAGAGCTTTCTTCCTTCGTCATGAAGCTTGCCGAAAGGATCGCTGCAAAACCTTCGTTCGCGCTGAAACTGACAAAAGAAGCCGTCAATCGCTCGGTCGACGTGATGGGTCAACCCGCGGCGATCGAGCAGGCGTTCGCGCTGCATCAGCTCTGCCACGCGCATAACCTTCAGGAGTTCGGAATGATCGTGGACCCCGCAGGGCTTCATCCTTCCGTGCGGAAACCGGCACAGGCAAAATAGAACAAGCAAAGAAGATCCGATGGACCTCACCTTGAGCGACGAGCAGCGGCTGCTGCGCGAAAGTGCCGACCGCTTCGTCAGCGAGACCTATACCGCCGGTCATCGCCGCAAGATCGCCAGCGAGCCGCTCGGCTTCAGCGCGGATATCTGGAAAGAATTCGCCGATCTTGGCTGGCTGGCGCTGCCGATTGCGGAAGCCCATGGCGGGCTCGGCGGCGGCGCGATTGAGATCGGCATCCTGATGGAAGCATTCGGGCGCGGCCTCGTATCCGAGCCGTATCTCTCGACCGTCGTGATCGGCGCATCGCTGATCTCGGAATGCGGCACCGAGGCGCAGAAGCAGGCGTTGCTGCCGAAAATCGCCGACGGTTCGCTGTATCTCGCATTCGCGCATTCGGAACGTCAGGCACGCTTCGATCTGGCTGATGTCACGACCACGGCGAAGAAAACGCCTGACGGCTGGCGCCTCGACGGACACAAGACGGCCGTGCTCGACGGCAACGCCGCCGGACAGATCATCGTCTCGGCCCGCGTCGACGACGGCTCCGGCAAACCGGGCAAGCTCTGCCTGTTCCTGGCACCGCAAGGAGCGCGCGGCCTCGCCTTACGCGACTTTCCGCGGCTTGGTGGCGGGCGGGCCTGCAATCTCGAACTCCGGGATGTACTGCTTCCTGCCGACGCCCTGCTCGGCGATGGCAGCGACGCCTTGCCGGCGATCGAAGCCGTGGTTGATCGCGCCATGGCTGCGCTTGGGGCTGAGGCCGTCGGCATCATGCAAACCCTGCTCGACCAGACGCTGGAATACACCAAAATTCGAAAACAGTTCGGACGGCCGCTCTCCGCCAATCAGGTGATCCGGCATCGCCTTGCCGACATGGCGATGCAATGCGACGAGGCGCGTTCGATGGCGTTACGCGCCGCCTTGATGGCCGACGCCGAGCCGGTCGCGCGCAGCCGCGCCGCCTCGGGCGCCAAGGCCAAGATCGGCAAATGCGCGCGCTTTGTCGCCGAACAGTCGGTCCAGCTTCACGGCGCGATGGGCGTCACCGAGGAGCTCGACATCGGGGCCTACTTCAAGCGGCTGCTCGCCTTCGACACGCTGTTCGGCGGCAGCGCCTATCACTATCGCCGTCACGCCACGTTGGGCGGCCGTGCCGTTCAGGCCTGAAAGGAGCGCACCATGGATCTCGCCTTCAATGCCGAAGAGCGTGCTTTCGAGAAAGAGGTCCGCGACTTCATCGCGGAAAATCTCACGCCGGAAATGAAACGCGCCACCGCGCTGACGCCCTCGGTGTTCTCCGATCCTGATATCGGCATGGCCTGGCAGCGCGCCCTGCACAAGAAAGGCTGGGGCGCACCGGGCTGGCCGGTGGATCATGGCGGACCAGACTGGACGCCGGCGCAGCGCTGGATCTTTGAGACCGAATGCGCCCGCGCCGGTGTGCCCAATGTGAACGTGATGGGCGTCAAAATGGTCGGCCCCGTCATCATCGGCTTCGGCTCGCCCGAACAGAAAAACTTTTATCTGCCGCGGATTGTCTCCGGCGAGGATTACTGGTGCCAGGGCTATTCGGAACCGGGCTCCGGCTCCGACCTGTCGTCGCTGAAAACCCGTGCGGTGCGCGACGGTGACGACTACATCATCAACGGCACCAAGATCTGGACCACGCATGCCCATCACGCCAACCGGATGTTCGCGCTGGTGCGCACCAATGAGACCGAGCGGCAGCAGGACGGCATCTCCTTCCTCCTGATCGATATGAAGAGCCCGGGCATCACGACGCGGCCGATCCTCACCATCGGCGGCGACCACGAGGTCAACCAGGTATTTTTCGACGATGTTCGCGTCCCCGTCACCAACCGCGTCGGCGAGGAAGGCAAGGGCTGGACCTACGGCAAATACCTGCTCGAATTTGAACGCGGCGCCGGCATCGCCTCAGCTAAATTGCGCGACGCGCTGAAGACGATTTCGGACCTTGCCGAATCCGACGCCACCGGCCGCGCCATCGACGATCCCGATATCGCGGTGCGGATGTCCGAGGTCGAGGTCGACATCGATACGCTTGAAATGACCGAGCTGCGCGTGCTCTCCGCGCTGCAGACCGGGCAAAATCCCGGCGCCGTGTCGTCGCTGCTAAAACTACGCGTCAGCGAAATCCGCCAGGCCGTGACCCGGCTCGGCGTCGACGTGATCGGCAATGACGGCCTCTATGTCGAGCCGGTACGGCCGCTCTACCGGCTCAACGAGGCACCGGCAATTCCAGAGGAGTTGCTGCCGGTGGTGCCGGAATATCTCAACGGACGGGCGTATACGATCTTCGGGGGCTCGTCGGAGATCCAGCGGGAGATCGTGGCGAAGATGGTGCTGGGGTTGTAATTCTATCCTCCGTCATTCCGGGATGCGCCTCTTGGCGCAGGCCCGGAATCCATTGGGCCGTATGCTTCGTGGCCAAATGGATTCCGGGCTCAGCCCTGCGGGCTGCCCCGGAATGACAAGCTGAGAGAGCGCGCCTTATCCCGCCGCTCTCGCATCCCTGATCGCCTGCCACACCTTCGCCGGCGTCAGCGGGGTGTTGAGCTGCTTGATACCGAGTTCGCTCAACGCATCCATCACGCCGTTGGTGACGCAGGGCGGGCCGCCGATCGCGCCGGATTCGCCGCAGCCCTTGGCGCCGAGCGGATTGGTGCGGCAGGGCGCGGAATCATCCAGCGTCACCGCCATCGGCGGAATGTCGTCAGCGCGCGGCACGCAGTAATCCTGATAGCTCGCGGTCAGTAGCTGTCCTTCCTCGCTGTAGGCGACGCCCTCGTAGAGCGCCTGGCCGATGCCTTGCGCGACGCCGCCATGCACCTGGCCGGTCACCAGCATCGGGTTGACGGCGATGCCGACGTCGTCGACCGTGGTGTAACGCACCACCTTGCTGACGCCGGTTTCCGGATCGATCTCGACCTCGCAGATATGCGTGCCGTTCGGCCAGCTCGGGCCGTCGACTTCGCCTTCGGAATCGACTGACAGCCGCGCACCGTCTTCCTTCTTCGCGATCTCGAACAGGCTGATGCGCTTGTCGGTGCCGACCACACTGAGCCAGCCATCGCGATATTCGATATCCTCGACGGAAGTCTCCAGCACGTTCGAAGCCTTCTCGCGCGCCTTCTGGATCATGTCATTGCTCGATACCGCGACCGCCGTACCGCCGACGAACAGCGAGCGCGAGCCGACGCTGCCGAAGCCGGTAGCGAGATCGGTGTCGCCCTGCACCACGTCGATCTTGTCCATGGGGATGCCGAGCGTATCGGATACCATCTGCGTGTAGGTGGTCTGCAGGCCCTGCCCCATCGCCATGGTGCCGGAATGCAGGATGATGCGGCCTTCCGCGGTTGCGTGCAGGCTGACCTTTTCGGTATGCGCGCGCCCGCCGGTCCATTCGATGTAGCTGGTGAGGCCGCGGCCGTAGAGCAGGCCCTTCTTCTTCGCCGCCTTCTTGCGCGCGGCAAAGCCGTCCCAGTCCGAAAGCTCCGAGGCGCGCGACAGCATGTGCGCGAAGGCGCCGGAGTCGTACACTTGGCCAACGGCATTGGTGTAAGGCAGTTGTGCGGGCTTGATGTAGTTCACCTTGCGGATGGTGCGTGGGTCCATGCCGATCTGCCGCGCGGCGGCATCCATCAACCGCTCGACGATGAACACGGCTTCCGGCCGTCCCGCCCCGCGATAGGCGCCCACCGGCGCGGTGTTGGTCATCACCGACTTCACTTCGAAATGCACCAGCGGCAGGTCGTAGACGCCGGTCTGCACGAACGGGCCGAGCACCAGCGGGATGATGTTCGCGGTTCCCGATGAGTACGCTCCGGTGCCGCCGATCGAGCGCACGCGATAGGCGAGCACGCGGCCCTTGGCGTCGAGCGCGAATTCGCCGGTCGAGGTGAGATCGCGGCCATGGGTGCCGCCGACGAATTCGTCGGTGCGGTCGCCGCGCCAGCGGATCTTCCTGTTCAGCTTGGTAGCGGCGTAAGCGACGACGCCGTCTTCGGGATAGAGGCTCGTCTTCTGGCCAAAGCCGCCGCCGATATCGCCGACCAGCACGCGCACGCTGTCTTTCGGCCGCTTCAGAATGGATTCCGCGAGCAGGTCCCGGGTCGAGCCGGGGGTTTGCGACTGCACGTGCAGGATCAACCGGCCGGTCTTCTTCTCGATCTCGGCAATCGTCGAACGTGGCTCCATCGCCGAGGGCACCAGCCGCTGGCTGACCAGATCGAGCGAGACTTTGTGCGCCGCGCTTGCAAACGCTTCTTCGACCTTGGCGGCGTCGCCATAGCTCATGGCGGCCACGATGTTGTCGGGCGCCTCGGGCCACACCGCGGGTGCGCCGGGCTTCACCGCCTCGACGGGATCGACCACCGACGGCAGCACCTCGTAGTCGATTTCGATCGCCTCGGCCGCGGTCTGCGCCAGCACCCGCGATGTCGCGACCACCGCAGCCACCGCTTCGCCGGCATAGCGCACGATTTCATGGGCGAGCAAACGCCGCGGCGGCACCGTCATCGGCTTGCCGTCCGGCCGCTGGAAGATCGCGAGAGTGGGCAGGGTGCCGATATCGTCCGTCACCAGATCGGCACCGGTATAGGCGGCTTCTACCCCGGCCATATCAAGCGCGGCCTTGGTGTCGATCGACTTGATCCTGGCGTGGGCATGGGGCGAGCGCAGCACGTAAAGCCACAGCGCGCCCTCCTCCGGTTTGTCGTCGATGAACTGCCCCTTCCCGGTGAGCAGTCTCTGGTCTTCCAAACGCTTGACCGGCTGGCCCGCACCGAAACGCATATTGCCGGGAAGAATGTTCATCAATTTGTCCTTCGAGCTTTCTTGTCGGATCGGGCGGGGTTTTAGCGGTTTTTCCGCCTGAGACAACTCATTCAATTCGCTGCAATAAATGCGCCAAGGCCCGCGGCGGCAATCGCCACGAGCGGGTATGATCCTGCCGTCAATTGGGGTTATTGGTTGCGCCCGATATCCACGATGTCGACATTGACGTCGCGCGTCTCCGAACCGCGTTTTACACCGACACGGACGCTCTTTCCGGCACCTACCTGCTCGAGCTGGTCGGTCAGGTCCGAAAGGCGGTGAACCGGCTTGCCGTCGGCCTGGACGATGACATCGCCGAGCGCGCCAGAACTGAGATTGACTCCACGGATACCGGCTCGCTCGGCCGGGCTTCCGGGCGCGGTGCGCACGACGATCACCCCTTCGACGCCGAGGCGGGTCGCAACGGCTTCACTGGCGGCAACGATGCCGATGCCCGGCGTCGGCACGCGACCGTTCTTGATGAGTTCGGGCACCACACGGTTGACGATATCGGCCGGGACCGCGAATCCGATGCCGGCGCTCGAACCCGAGGGCGAGATGATGGCCGTGTTGACGCCAATCAACCGTCCCGCTGAATCAAGAAGCGGGCCGCCCGAATTTCCGGGATTGATTGCCGTATCGGTCTGAATCACGTTGGCGATCTCGCGGCCGCTGCTGGTGGGCAGCCGGCGCTTGAGCGCGCTGATGATTCCGCTCGTCAGCGATTGATCGAGCCCGAACGGGTTGCCGATCGCAAACGCCATCTGGCCGACCTTGAGGTCGCTCGAACTGCCAAGCGCCACCGGCGGCGGCAACTGGCGCGAATTCCTGATCCGCAGCACTGCGAGGTCATAGTTAGGCGCGACGCCGATAACTTCGGCCTGCGCCACCTCGCCAGAGGCGAATTTGACCGCGACTTCGGTGCCATTCTGTACGACGTGGTTGTTGGTGACGACATGACCGTTGTTGTCCCAGACAAAGCCGGTGCCGGAGGCGGCTCCCGCGTCTTCGTCCTCGTCTAGCGGATTGCCGGCGGCAGCTCGCGCCGCCACCTGCACCACCGACGGCGACACCCGCTCGAAAAGCTCGATGTTCGCCCGCTCGGCCTCGGACAGTGGCCCGCGCTGGTCGACGGTGCGCGCGACCGTGTTGGTCCACGGGCTGTAGCGGATGTTGGAGACGGTCAGCGCCACCAGGACGCCTGCGACAATGGCTGCGAAAAGCACGAAACGACGGTTCATGGATTTCTCCCCTGGCCAAGGCCGCTCGCGTGCCAAGGTGGATGCCGCAAGCCAACAGGCCCTTCAGCCGTCTGGAATCGCCTAAGCAACGCTCCAGCCTGCCGGAGGTTTCCTGCTCTCTGGGATGGCCTTATGCCGTTACGTGGGGATTTAGGCATGCCGGCTCGTCGCTCAAGCGGCGCGGACCGCCGACCGAAGCAGAAAATGTAGGGTGGGCAAAGCGACTTGTCCGCCGTAGCTCGAAGAGCGAAGGCGGAAGCGTGCCCACCATCGAGAGGCGCATTCGATGATGCATGGTGGGCACGGCGCTTACGCGCCTTTGCCCACCCTACGAAATCCTCTCAACTCAATTCCCGCAGCGCGGCCTCGACCACCTTGCGCTGCTCGGCCGTCAGGGCCGACTGCGGCGGGACGGGATCGCCGACCGCGTAGCCCTGAATGTCGAGGCCTGCCTTGATGCAGGCGGCCAAATTGAAGCGCGCAAAGGCTTCGTTGATGCGCCACAGCTTGCGTTGCAGCGCCATCGCCTCGTCCCAGCGCGCCGCCTTGCAGAGGTCATAGAGTTCGACGCTCTGCCGCGGAATGATGCAGGCGGGCCCGGCCATCCAGCCCAGCCCACCGATCAGCATGACCGCCGCCGGGATATGAGCGGATGCCGAGAACACTTTGATGCTGTCGCCGCAGCGGTTCATGATCGACAGCAGCCGGCCGGTATTGGTCGAGGCATCCTTGATGTAGCCAATGCGCGGGTGGGTCGCGAGCCGCGCGATCACATCGAGCGTCAGATCGGAGCGCTGGAACTGCGGGTTGGTGTAGATCACGATGGGAATGTCGACGGCGTCGGCAATGGCGCGGAAGTAGGATTCGACCTGCGCGTCGGCGACCGGGAAATACGCCTCCATGATCGCGAGAATGCCGTCGGCGCCGAGCTTTTGATGCGCCTTTGCCTGCGCCACCGCGTCCGCCGTCGACGTCGAGGCGACGCCGGCGATCACGGGCACGCGACCCTTTACGGCCTCGATCGTGGCCTGCACGACAGTCGCGCGCTGCGTCTGGTCGAGATAGGCGAACTCGCCGGTCGAACCGAGCGGCGTCAGCCCATGCACGCCCGCTTTGATGAGGTCGTCGCAGAGCCGACCCAGCACGTCCGTGCGGATCTGGCCTGACGCATCGATGGGCGAGACCAGATAGGGAAAGACGCCGTGGAAATCAGCCATGGAAGAAAATGCCTCAAGCGCGAAAGTCCAGACTGCTATGGCTATCGGGAATGCCGGTGCAAGGCAACGAGATCGCCGAACCATTGATGCGCCATCTCATGCGCGATGATGGAAAAGATGCCGCGCCGGGCGCTATCCGGATTGGTTGCGGTCGAACAGCAACCGGTTCTCGAAGAAGGTGATGCCGCCCCAGTTTTCCATCGCGCCGCCGAAGCCGCCGGGCACGGCGATCAGATCGAGCTTGGGCAACGGATATTTTACGCCGAGATGATCGTTGAACCAGGCGAGCAGTCTTGCCGCGCTATCGAGCGCGAATTGTCCCTTCACAGCCTTACCGGTGGTGGCGACGACACCGATCACCATGCCTTCCACCTCCGCCGTGATGCGCTACTCGATGCGCAGCCGATGCGCGCCCACTGCGAGCGGCTGCGCGAAAATAAAGGTCGCCGTCTCGGCCGCGGCATCGAGCGCGACTTCGGCGCGCTCTGCGCCGTCGTCGGCGGTAACGGAAGCAAACGTCGTGTTGACGGCGTTGAGCGTCAGCCGCGCCGTCGGCTCGCGCACGTCGATGTCGATCACTTCGACGCCGGGAAGCGCCAGGCTTGCGGCGTCAGGTCTCAGCTCGATTGAATAGCTGATCGGAACGACTGTCTTCGGCAGCTTGCCCGGCGTGGCGTCGAAGGAGAAAACCGGCTCGGCGCGCACGGCTCCTGTTACGACGATCATCATCACGATCATTGCGCCGCAAAAGCGCGCCAAGGGTGCCGTCACGATAAGCTTCACACGCGCTCCTGTCGCTGTCGCCGTTACAAGGACAAATCATACCGCCGCGTCGCCAATCGTGAAACAGACGTGAGCGGCCGCTAGAAAGACCCAAAGATGTCCACATATGTTCACAGGTTCTAACGATTTAACTCACGATTATTTCACGACTTTCTCCCCAATCTCGCCGCATTGGCCAAGCGCGAAAGCAGTTTTTATGGCTCTGCAGACAGTCGCTGATGCATCCTCGTTCCGAACTTCCGAGTTCAATACGCGCGACCCTGCTCGAACAGCAGCTCCCGGTTTTCGTCACTTCCTTGGGACTCCAAATCCATCGCAGCGCTTCCGCGCGTTCGGCATCGACCCGCTCACTTCACCTGAACATCTGCCGAAACTCCGGGCACTGATGCATCGCCTGTCGCGCCGGATGGATGCCGAAATACACTGGCCGCCGCACCGCAGTGGATCGGCGGAACACTGGGAAAACCCTCTGATCCCCTCGGGTTACACCTATCTGCTGCAATTTGTGGCGCACGATCTGGTTCATTCGGCGATCCCGCTTTCAGTTTCGGGGAGCCTGGGCGCCGGCACCGCCAATGCACGCCGTGCGCCGCTTCGGCTCGAAACCCTGTATGGAAGCGGTCCTGTCGGATCGCCGCATATCTACGCGCTCGACGCGCCGAGTGACGACCGGCGCACCAAGCTGCGGCTCGGGCGAATGCGCTGGAAAGAGAACGAACCCGCGACCGGCTGCCCGTTTCGCGACATCGCACGGACCCGGGCCGAGAATGTGACGGGGATCGACCGCAGCATTGCAGGCGTCCGGGTTGCCCTCACCGAGGCGCTGGTCGCCGATCCGCGCAATGACGATCACGCCGTGATGTCGCAGCTGACCGCGCTGTTCGCGCTGCTGCACAACGCCCTGATCGATCTCATACGCCGGCAGGAACGCAATAGCGGGCCGAACGGCCAGTTCGGCGCGGCCTATAAGCGCTTCCTGTGTGCCCGCGAGGCAGTCTCGCTGATCTATCACAACATTCTCCGCAACGATCTGATGCGGCGGGTCATTCACCCGACGATCTATGCGGCCTATAGCGGGGCGACTCCCCATTTCATCGATCGGCCTGATGAAGCCAGCCAAGGTCTTGCGATCGGCGACTGGGAGATTCCGTTCGAATTCTCGCACGGCGCGTTTCGCTTCGGTCACGCCATGGTGCGACACGAATACTGCATCAATGATCTGTCCATACAGGATCTCTACAGCACGCTTGAAAAGACTTCCGCAAACGATCCGGTCAACATGCCGCTCGATGAGACCTGGATGGTGCAGTGGTCGCGTTTCTTCGAGATCAATGAAACCAAGCCGAACTTCAGCCGGCGCATCGGACCGTATCTCAGCGACGGGTTGGGCAACGATCAGATCTTTCCGGCGTTCGACGAGACCGAGCGGGTTGGCCTGCTCTACCGTGACCTGATCGGCGCCGGGATCGCCGGCATGTGGTCGGTGGACGCGCTGATTGCCGAGATCGGGACCCGGAAACCGCAGTTCATCGCCATCTCACGCTTGCTTGCCGACCGCGCCTATCGCGTCAGCCGGCTCCGCGATTGGCTGGTCGCCGCACCGGCGTATGGCGCGCTGACGGCCGAAGACATCGAAACCCTTTCGAACGATCCGCCGCTGCCCTTCTTCATCCTGTTCGAAGCGATGCAGCAACCGCAGGCAGAGGGCCAGCGCCTTGGACCGCTCGGCTCGATCATCGTCTCGGAAGTTATTTTCGGCGCACTCGCAGGCGATCCACGCTCATCCAGCGGCGACGCGCTCGCAGGTCAGCTTGCCGATTTGTCTCGCGAATACTATCCGGCGAATTTTTTCCAGGAGATTCCCGACATCTCAAGCATGGCGCAGTTGGTGAAGTTCACCACCGAAATTGCCGAACTGCAGCAGGCCGTGCCTGCATTTTTGTGAAGCGGAATGTTCCGTCTCACCCAACCCGGAGGAGTAAGACCATGCAGCGCATCGAAAGGCTACAGGTGACCAACCATGAGCGTTGGGGCAAGCTGGTGAAGACCTGGGCGACCGGCACGAACTACCTCGACGACGACAACGTGTATCCGCTGCCGGAGACGATGGACGAGTTCAAGGAGCAACTCGCCAAGGCACAGGTATTCGCCACCGTGCCGGATCGCTTCAAGCACATCACGTTCGTGAAGCAGGAACAGGACACGATCACGGTAAAGTTGCCGCCGAAGGTGATGATCGAGGATTCCGAGGCGCTGCTCAACCAGCCCGGAGCTACCTATCCGCTTCCGCCGTTCTACAAGCGCCTGTTCAACGGTATGGATCCCGTGATCCCGGAGAGCGAGAAGTTCAGGGTGCATGCCGAACGTATCGGCGACTACACCATAAGCGCCTGCGCCTGAAATCCACGAGCGGCCTTGTCACCAGTACAATGGCGCGATGCCTTCGACCGGAAAACCTGCGCCGCGCAAGCTGCGGCGCAGGGTTTCCCACCGCGCCTTGATGTTGATGGGGTGCGCTTGCAGGAGCCAGCGTGTGATGGCCACGTCGGTCGGTGCGTCTGACCCAACCCAAAACGAGCGAATGCCGTTCAGAAATCGCTGCGCTTCCTCGCGCGCCAACTCGGGCTGTCCCAGTTCGAACAGCGCGGCCGCACGCCATGCGGGCAGCGTCTGAATGACACTGGAGGCGCGGTCGCAGGCTTCTATGGCGCCCGCATAATCGCCGCACAGGTAGTGAATGATGCAGTGATAGCCCCATTCGAGGCGTGAGGGCGCCAGCGAAAGGGCAAGCGATTGGCTGGCGCGTAGCTGAGCTTGTTCGATCGAGCCGCAGAAAGCGCAATAGTGAGCGCTGGACAGCAGCGTCCACGGATCGTTGTCGTTCAGCTCGCAAGCGAGGTCCATGTGCGGCGCCGCCTCGGCCTCGCGCAACGCAAACGCATAGGACCAGCCACAACAGAGATGCGCCCTGGAATCGACCGGATCGAGTTCAACGGCGATTTTCGCCAGCTCAAGGGTCGCCTTTGCCTTGTCGAGATTGCGAAGGACCCCGGGATGCACGAGATGCTCGATGTTGTTCATCTGCACAAGGCTGCTGTAGAACGGCGAGAAAGCAGGACTTTCCCGGATCGAGTCGCGAAAGATCACGACCGCCCGCTGCCAGCTTTCCTTGTCGAACTTCGCGATGAGATTCTGGCCGCGCAGCCAGCGGTCGTGAAGATCGAGCGAAACGTCGGGCTCGCCTGCCAGCCGCATCAGCCGCTCGGTCGACAACTGCACGTTCAAGGAAGTCGCGATGCGGCGGATGATGCGCTGCTGGGTTTCAAACCAGTTGCCGAGGCCGAGCCGGAAGCTTTCGCTCCAGACATAGATCCCCATGGTATCGTCCCGCAACACCATCACGATGTTAATTTCGGCGCCCGCCTGGTAGGCAGTGGTTTCGATGCAGTATTGCGGCGCCGTGCCCGAGGCGGGAAGCACGACGGCCGCGGGCGGACGATCAACCACGCTCCATTCGCGGAAGCGCACGAGACAGGCGGCGAGATGCTGGGAGAACCCCTGCACCAGATGGCTGTGGTCCTCGTCGACGCCATGCATCGCAAAGGGCAGCAGCACCAGGCGCGTCCTGGCAGGCGCATTGGCCGGTGGCGACATCGTCACCGCCGGCTGGAGAGCTGAGCCCCTGATCATCCTGACGGCGAATTCGTCATTCGCTGCCGACGCGGCCCGATCGGTCGGCGCGCGTTCCAGAATGCCGAGCTTGATGTTCGCGACGAGTTCTTCGGTGGCCGACGACGGCTCCATCGCGTAGTCGCGGTCCAAGAGATCCCACAGCGCCTTGTAAATGCGAAGCGCACCGGCGACATCGCCCTCTTCCGCATGCGCCCGCATCAGATAGCGACAGGCATATTCATGGGTCGGGTCGAGATTGACGATCGCGGCCGCAATCCTTTTTTTGGAGTCGGCGAGAACGCTTGGGGAGGTCAGACCTTCGTCGAGATTTCGCATCAGCCGTTCATGGATGGTCTGCCGCTTGGCCAGTACCCAGACCCGGAACGACGGATCGAGATCGTCCATCCCTTCGAGAAGCCGGCCGTCGAGCTGCGGAGTATCGAGCAGCAGCGGGTGAACGCGCCCACCTTCGGCGAGCTGAATCACGCTTTCAATGTCGACTTCAATTCGTCCGACGTCGATGCCGATCATCAGCCGCTCCGCGACGAAGCCGTCATATCCGGCCTCCTCCAGCATCGACCGCAGCTCGCGAACGACCTGGCGCAGCGAGGCGCGCGCCTTTTCTTCGTCCGAACGACTCCAGAGCAGGCCGACCAGCCGCTCGCGGCTCTCCTGCTTCAACTCCGACAGCGCGAGGTAACTAAGGACCGCGCCGGCCTTGCGGGTTCGCAGTTCGATCGGCCGGCCGTTGAACCGCACGCCGAGCCGTCCGACCAGCGAGACCGAAAGACGCGGAGCGCTTTCGGGCGCCGCCGTGGCCTTGTCTGCTGTCATGGCGTTTGTGCTGGCCGGCATGCAGGGTTTCCGGAACCGGTTGGTTAATTCCAGCCAGTCTATATCAAAGAGACACCCCCGGTATAGGTTGCGCCGCCTCCGGTTCGCGCAATCGTATCCTGCAGCCTGGCCGTGACGATTTCGGATGGCTCGAGTTGCAGGCCCGGGGCAATCACGCGGACCACCGGAACAGCGAAGCGGTGGCGCGTGAGATCAAGGCAGAATGTCTCGATTCCCAGTTTCTCCAAACGCTGTACGATCAATCCAAATATGACGCGCGCTTCAGTTGCGCGAAGCGGAAGATGGTCCGCGTACTCCACGACTGGCTGCAACAGTCTGCACTGAAGGGCATTAATCGCCGCGCGCTGCAGATGGGTGCGATCCTGGGCGTTGAGCGCGTCATCGCCCCGCTCGCTGCGTTTGGCTATAACGACGGCGTCGGCCAGTTCGAACTGACACATTTCCAGAATTGCCGAGCGGGCCGCGGCCTCGAGCGCCGGCCGCGCGGCGAGGCCGCAGACAAAGCCGGAACCATCGGCCCGGCAGGAGACGGCCGCGACGCAGGGCACGCCGATATCCGTCGTGATATCGAGCAGCCATGTCCGGCGCTGCATCGATGCGCCATGCCGGAGCTGCCGCAACAAACCTTCCGCCACGATGCCGGCTTCATGCTGCGGCGCAATCGATCGGGCCAGTTGACCGCCCCGCCACCACAGGCTGGCCGCATCGCGCTCGATCAATTCCAGCAGGCCATGCAGTGCTGCGGCGTCCCGTGACGGACCGGCGGCCGATCCGATGCTCAAGGGGAATGGCGGCGCGAAGTCGCGCTGCGCCGGCGGACGCCGCAGGCAGATGTCCGCCGGAAGCCATACCTCGCCTCCGTCGGTCAGCCTCGTTGTGCGACACCAGGAAAGCACTCGCTCCGGTTGCATGCGGCGCTCGGACAGAATGCCGACCAGCTCCAGCGCCTTCGGACCAAGTTTTCCGGCCCAGTCGTCGACGCCGCGTTTGAGCAACACGTCGCTGCCGGTCTGCAATTGAGAGAGATACTCGATTCCCTCGCCGATGCAGCCCTGAAATGCATCCTGCAACGTCAGACCGACGCCGGAAACGCCGACCATCGGGCTTCCGTCATGCAAGGGATCGGCAAGCGCCGGATCGAATTGCGCGCCAAAGCTGAACAGGCCGGGCGCATCGGGCGCGGCCAGTTCGAACACGCGCGCAAATCGGGAAGCAGCGATAAGCAAGTGAGCGCGATTCGCGGTCTCCGAATCAATCCGGTTGCTGGATTCTGAGCCATATTCCAGCGCATGCAAAATAAGTTTGGCATCGTGATCGCCGGCAGCGTCCACTTCGTTGCCAAGAAGCAACGATGCCGCGCGTGCAAACAATTCCTGCATCGAATTTTGGGTACCGCTCACGGTGACCTCACGACTTGACGGGCAGACTGGGGACGAGAGGCCAGCCCGCCCTCGCCCTGGAGGAACTTATGCTCGCGAAAGCCTTAGTCATAGCCATGGCAGCAGATATTGCCCGTTCAGACTATGCCAAGCCGACCTTGATTCGTAGCCGTAGCCGCGAGTGGCTGATCGCCTGTCGTTGGGGACCAGAGGGCGAATATCTTTCGATCGCGACGGCCGGCCCGATCACGGAGCCGCTCGCAGTGGTTGCACCGCAGGTAATCGCGCCGATTCACAGCCTGGTCGGCGTGCTGGTTTCCGAGCAGGAATCGCAATCCACCAGCACGTTCCTGTTGGTGCGCCAGTTGCCTGCTGCGATCGAGCTTGCCGGTACATTTTTTCCTGCCGATGGCTATGTGCTGCTGCAGGACCACGGCGATATCCATCTCGTCTGCAAGGCGCGCTACTCGCACAGCTGCGGCTGGCTCAACGGCAAGGAGATCCGCAAGGACATTCCCGATCCGGCACCTTATTCGGCCGAGGCCATGTCCTGGCATATCGAAGCGACGCGCCGTGACTGGATCGGCGAATTCATTCCTGGCGTGAGGCCGCCGGAGCGGCTTGCGATTCGCGCGACCGGCTGACGCCTTTAACCGGGTTGCGGGGCGGCACAACATTGCCGCTCGTCTTCCTGCGGAAGACTAACTTCGCGAGGGCAACTTCCGCCGCTCACCACGATCGACAGTATTGAACAGCGCGACTGTGGCCTTCGCTCCGGGAGTTCGACTGGCGATGCTTTCAACCAGCTTCGCGATGCAAAGCCGCACACGCGGACTGGTCGTTCGCGCATAGGCCTTGAGAACGCGCAACGCCCCCGGCTCGGCAAGCAAGCGAACCGGCGAATTGAAGCCGGCAGATCCGGCCCCAGGAGATTCGAACAGCTCGCCGACCGAAACACCCAGCACGGAAGCGATTTGCGACAGCCGGCTGGCGCCAACCCGGTTGGCGCCCCGCTCGTATTTCTGCACCTGTTGAAAGGTAACGCCGATCCGTTCCGCCAGCATGGTCTGGCTCATGCCGCGGTTGACCCGCAACACGCGAATCCTGGCACCCACCATCGCATCGAGCGGGCCAGATTTCCTCGTCGCCATGGGCAGGCTCCCAACTGTTCAAGCTGGAACCCTAGCACAACCTCAGGATCTGCGGGCGCTAATTTGCGATCACAGGAAGCAATTTTACGCGCTGCTCGACATCCGCATGCTCGATCGTCAACCGGCCCTTCGCGTCGATTGCCGTCTTCATGGCCGGCGGATGGCCGGTTTCGAGAAAATGCTGCAGGGCGGCGCGGCTCTCGTCCGAGAGCGCAAACAGCCCGCGCATCAATTCAAAGAATCCCGGCTCTTCTGCCACATAGAGCAGTTCGCGCAGTTCCGCGCCGGTATATTGCCCCAATGCCGTCAAAAGCCATTCGGTTTGGTCATTCGGATCGCTCTCAGGCACGCGATTCAGGTAGTAGACGACCGATTCCGCACTCATTTCATCCCCCGGTACCTCGTTATAGCTTTCAGGCCCCCCCCGCACCCGGACGGCTTTCTGGCAGCTAGCTCCCGAGTTTAACACTGCGTCGGCCTTCGTGATTTCAGCGTGATCGCAAGCGCGAGGCGCCCGAAACTCAGTTCGGCAGTTCCCGTCTGGCCGGGAGTGTGCAGAACTGGTGCAACTGGGCGCAGCCTGACGCAACAGTCTTCCATTATGCGAAAAGCGGTCGGGATTTCCCGTTGCCCCAACCGCCTCACCGCGAAATCAGAAGGCCTTCGCGATGGCGCGCTGAGCGTCCTGCTGAATCGTCTTCAGATGGTTCTGGTCCCGGAAACTCTCGGCGTAGATCTTGTAGACGTCTTCGGTGCCCGATGGCCGCGCGGCAAACCATCCCGCCTCGGATTCGACCTTGATGCCGCCGAAGAATTGATCGTTGCCCGGCGCCCGGGTCCGGATCGCGCTGACCGGTTCACCGGCAAGCTGGCGCATATCGAGCTGCTCCGGCCCGAGCGCCTTCAGCGCGCTTTTCTGTTTTGGCGTCGCCGGCACGTCGATCCGCTCGTAGTAGGGCACGCCGAGTTCGGCCGTGAGGGTGGCAAACAACTGGCTTGGGTCGCGGCCAGTGCGGCCGAGGATTTCGGCGGCGAGCAGCCCCATCACCATGCCGTCCTTGTCGGTCGTCCAGACCGAGCCGTCGCGCTTGAGGAACGATGCGCCGGCGCTTTCCTCGCCGGCGAATCCGAACGCACCGGTGCCGAGGCCTTCGACGAACCATTTGAAGCCGACCGGAGTTTCGACCAGCTTGCGGTTCAACTTACCTGCGACGCGGTCGATGATCGAGCTGGAGACGATGGTCTTGCCGATCGCGGCCCCGCTGCTCCATTGCGGCCGATGCTCGAACAGATAGGCGATCGCGGCGGCCAGAAAATGGTTCGGATTCATCAGGCCGCCCGTGCGCGTCACGATGCCGTGGCGGTCGGCGTCGGTGTCGTTGGCAAAGGCGACGTCGAACCTGTCGCGCATCGCAATCAGGCTCGCCATCGCGAACGGCGAGGAACAATCCATGCGGATTTTTCCATCCCAGTCCGCCGTCATGAACCGGAACGTCGGATCGACGGCGGTGTTCACGACCGTCGCATTGATTCCGTAATGCTCGATCAGCGGCTGCCAGTAATGAACGGCGGCACCGCCCAGCGGATCGATCCCGATTTTCACGCCCGATGATTTGATCAGCGCCATGTCCACGGCATTGCCGAGATCGGCGACATAGGGGCGGATATAGTCGTGCAGATGCGTTGAGGGCGCTTTGCGGGCGCGCTCATACGGCACCCGCGCAACGCCCTTCATATCCGCTTCCATGTAGGCGTTGGCGGCCTTTTCGACCTTGGCCGTCACATCCGTGTCGGCCGGACCACCATGCGGCGGGTTGTATTTGTATCCGCCATCTTCAGGCGGATTATGTGACGGCGAGATGACGACGCCATCGGCAAGCCCGTTCGTTCGGCCCTTGTTGTAGCTCAGGATCGCATGCGAGATGACGGGTGTCGGCGTGTAGCCGCTGCGCTCGTCGATCATGATGTCGACGCCGTTGGCGGCAAACACTTCCACCGCGCTCGCCAGCGCCGGCTCGGCGAGCGCATGGGTATCGATGCCGACGAACATCGGGCCGGTGAGCCCGGTTTCGCGGCGGTGGTCGCAGATCGCCTGCGTCGTCGCCAGGATATGATTTTCGTTGAAGGAGTTTTTCAGCGACGTCCCGCGATGGCCCGAGGTTCCGAAGGCAACGCGCTGGGTGGGATCAGAGGGATCCGGTTTCGATGCGAAATAGGCCGTTACCAACTGCGGCACGTTGACAAGGGAGGCGGAATCGACCGGTTTGCCGGCAGCGGGATTGGGGGCAGTCACATGACCTCACGGAATGGTGGTTTCGCCGGACTATACGTAGAAGCGACGGCATGGGCAAAATTGAACATGACGCCGCCGAACCAGGCCGATGCAGCCGCCTCTAGTAAACGCCGCGGTGCCGAGGCAGTTTCCTGTCGCCCTGCGCGAAATACGGATTGTTCAGGCACTGCGCCGCGCGGCCCGATGCAGTCGCCGCGCACTGCGCCAGCGAAGTATAGCTGCAGTCGATACTGCCTCCGCCAATGGCGTAGGTTTGGATGCAAACCGGGTAGTTCGGGTCATAGGTCTGGGCGCGCGCGGGCGCGGCGACCAACACCGTTGCGATCGTCAAAATCGTGCAAGCCAATACGCGCATGGCGGTTCCTTCAGGACAGGTGGACAAGACAATGTGGAGATTGATTACGTCCTGTCCACAAGCAGATAGGAAATGATACGGAAATCAGCCACCTCGAATGAGGCGGTCGCTTGACGCTCCCCGACAGACACGGTCGCGCAGACCGGAAGCCCCGCCTGCATCGTGTTCAGCGAACCCTCGTGAGCGGTGCACGCGGCCCGGTGGCGGTCACGCTGGCAGGCTGCTGGGTCCGTATCTCAGGTCTGTTGACGCAGGGCTGGCCGACGCATCGCAGTTCGCCTGATAATTTTTCAACGCGAGGCGCATGTCGTCGGGCAGCGCAATCGATTTGTGATCCAGCAGCGACGTCGTCACGGTCACGAAGGTGGCGCGGACGCATTCGGCGCCATCCTTGAACGCGTGAACCGTGAGCTTTAGCGAGGTGCGTCCGATATCGCGCACGATGACCGCGACGTCGAGCACGTCGCCCATGCTGCTGGGTTTGGCGAAATCCGCCGAAACGTGGGCGTAGCCGAGGCCGGTCCGCCGTGTCCCGACCAGTTCATGATAGGGCAGCCCCAGCGCATCGCCGTACCAATCCTCGATCACACCGTTGAACAGGTTGAGATATTCCGGCGTGTAGACGATCCCGGCCGGATCGCAGGAGCCGAAGCGCACCGGCAGGCGCGTGCGCCAGATGCCACTCGGCAGCTCGGAGAGCGTCAGGGATTCAAAACGGGCCATGCATGGGCTCATTTTAGTTTAAGCATAAAGTATTATTTTATAGCCGGGCCGGCGCGCAAAGTCGAGTATAGAAGTCCTCGTGCGCCGCATCCTGCCCTAACGGCGTATCCAGCCGTTGAAGCGCAAAGCTGCATTTTCGATGAAATTTAAGTGACTTCCCGCATGGGCGGGGCTCGGCACGCTTGCCCTGCCGCGATATCGTCCGCTACGGTCGCAGGCGCCAATGCAACCGGGTCCTGGAGCGGGATCATGCCAAGCCCTCCCCTGCCAGGCATTTGATTTGGTCCTAAAGAATATACACGTTCGCTTCAGAACCCTCTCGTGCCGAACCGCTCGGCCACACAGGGAACGTCGGGAGGATATCGATTGATGGCCGGCAAGGAGATCGCGCTAATCGACGAAGAGAACATGACCGATGAGGACGCGGACAACCGCACCCAGGTCAGGGTATGGCTTCGCCTCCTTGCCTGCACGTCGTTGATCGGCTCCGAGCTTCGCCGCCAGTTCCGCGAAGAGTTCGACTTCACGATGCCGCGATTTGACGTGCTGGCACAGCTCGATCGCGAGCCGGTTGGGCTGGTGCTGGGTGAGTTGCCGAAGCGGTTGATGGTCACGGCCGGGAATCTCACTCCGATCGTGGATCGACTGGTCGAAGACGGTTTTATCACGCGCTCGCCGTCGCCGCTCGACCGTCGCGTGCAGATCGTCTGCATGACGGCCGAGGGCAGGAAGGCGTTCAGGCGGATGGCGAAAAAACACGGCCTCTGGCTGGCTTCGCTGCTTGCCGAATTTCCGAAAGGGCGGCTCGACGGATTGGTCAGGGAGCTCGACGACCTGAAGAACGCCGTGAAGCGCGCGACGGAGTAAGCCCGCGCCTGATTCTAGCGGCGCAGTCTGTATCCCGCGGCATCGCGATCCCACGTATCGACAGTCCTCCCGGCTTCGCGCAGCGCGACCTTTCGGATCTTGCCGTTCTCGGTGAGCGGCATTTCGGTGACGATCCGGACAAAGCGCGGAACGGCGAAATAGGCCATCTTGCCCTCGCAATGCCTGACGACATCGATTCCCTTCAGTGCATGGCCAGGTTCGAGCTGGACGGCCGCCGCAACCTCGTCCTCGCCGAGCTCGGACGGCAGCGGATAGACGGCGCAGGCAGCGATCGCCGGATGTTTTAGCAGCACCTGTTCCACCTCCCAGGATGAAACATTCTCCCCGCGCCGGCGGATTGAATCCTTCATCCGGTCGACGAAGCGGTAGTGGCCATCCGCATCGCGCACGACGCGGTCGCCGCTGTGAAACCAGAGATTTCGCCAAGCTTCGGCCGTCTTGTCCGGCATTTCGAAATAGCCCGTCGAAAATGCGAGCGGCTCGCGCGAGCGTAGCAGCAGCTCGCCGGCCTCACCGTCAGGGAGAGGCGCGTCGTCGGGACCGACGATGCAGGCCTCCACGCCCTCGACGAGATGGCCCATGGTGCCGGGACGATCGGACGGGATCGTACTCGCGAACACGAAATTCGTTTCGGTCGAGCCGTAGCCGTCGAGCAGCGGCACGCCGAAGCGTTCGAAAAACGGCCCGTGAAATTGACCCGGCACGCCGCCACCGAGCGCGACCCGCAGGAAATGCGCGGTATCGTCGGCAGATTTCGGCTGCGCCAGCAACATCACGGCCATCGCGCCGAGGAGATAGCCAACGGTTGCCTGATGCCTTCGCGCCGCTACCCAGAAACCGGAGGCGGAAAATTTCGGCTCGAGAGCGTAGGTGCAGCCGTTCAGGAGTGCCTGATAGAACGCGTTCAGCGCATTGGTGTGGAACAGCGGCAGCGTCGTGAACAGCACATCGCCCTCGCGGACGTCGAGCGCACGCGCCGAGTAGACGCCCCACCAGAACATCTGCGCCTGCGGGCAGCAGACGCCCTTGGAAGGGCCCGTCGTGCCCGACGTATAGAGGATCGCGACCGTGTCTTCGGGCCGCACGGGCGCGGGCGAAATCCCGTCGCCGAGTGCAGGCAGCGGCGAGATCGATCCGGATACAGTCGGAGGCACGGCGCCTTCCCCGATCGTCCAGATAAGATCCGGCGGCGCGACATCGCGCTCCAGCGTTTCGATCGCCGGCAAAAAGCCAGACTCGATCACCAGCAGTTTCGGCGTGGAGTTGCGCAGGATGTGGCTGAGCTGGATGCCGCGCAGCGCAGTGTTGATCGGCACGGTTACGGCGCCCATCCAGGCGCAGCCGAGATAGACTTCCAAAAATTCCGGCCGGTTCGAGCACATCAGGGCGACGCGGTCGCCGGCCTGAATTCCGGCGCGCATCAGGCGGGCCGCGGATGCGGCGGCGATCGCAGCCGTCTCGGCATAGCTCCATCGTGTTTCGCCGAAAACGAACAGCGTGCGGTCGCGGTATTGCGCGGCCTGCCGCGTCAGAATGGTCGAGAGAACCCGGTCGGCCGGCGGAAAACGCTCAGCCGCCCGCGACCAGATCGGCTGCCTGGCCGCGCTGCTATCACCTGCCTGCACACGTGCCTCCTGGGGTTTCGCCGGGCTGGTCTGCGATAGATCGCACTTGGCCGACGAGATAGTTTAGGCTTAAAGTATTCACGAAAGCTGCCGCCGCAGCAAGGGCTGCGCGCGGGTTCCGGCGGCCATCCCTTGCGGCGGCTGGAGGCACGAACAGGAGCGATGTCCGCAATGAGCCTCGACACGCCATATCGATCGCCATCCGATGCCTTCGCAGCCACGGCCCAAAGGCGGCCGGACGCGCCATTCCTGCTGGCGCCTGCAAGCGCGGGACTGCCCTACGCACCGCAAGGATTCAGAATCGAATACGGCGCGTTCAAGACCGAGGTTGATCGGCTGCGCGCGGAATATGCGGCCGCCGGCTATGGACGCGGCGCGCGGGTTGCCTTGCTGCTCGAAAATCGCCCGGTCTTCTTTTTACATTGGCTCGCGCTCAACGCCCTCGGGGTTTCGATCGTTCCGATCAACCCCGACGTCCGCCCCGACGAATTGTCCTTCCAGCTCGAGCTGTCGCAAGCCGACCTGCTGGTCGCCGCATCAGATCGTATGCAGGTGACGAAGGGGGCGGCGCTCGGGCGCGCCCGCCTGATCGACACCGATAGCCGCATTCCGCCGTGCCAGACAGACGTCGTCGCCCAGGATGCCGAGTTCAATGGCGAATGCGCGCTGCTGTTCACCTCAGGCAGCACCGGCAAGCCAAAGGGCTGCATGCTTTCGAACCGCTATTTCCTGCAGGTCGCCGACTGGTACCTCACGCAGGGCGGCGTGGCCGCGCTGCAGCCGGACCGCGAGATCAACCTGACGCCGCTGCCGATGTTTCACATGAACGCGCTCGGCTGCAGCGCAGTCGGCATGATGGTGCTCGGCGGCGCCGTGGTGCCGCTTGATCGCTTTCACGCCAACCGCTGGTGGCAGTGCGTGGCCGATAGCGGCGCAACCGTCGTGCATTGTCTCGGCGTCATCCCGGCCATTCTGCTCCAATTGCCGGTGACCGAGGTGGAACGGCAACATCGCGTGCGCTTCGCCTTTGCGCCCGGCGTCGACGTCCGCCACCGCGCCACCTTCGAGGAGCGTTACCGCATCCCGATCGTCGAAGCCTGGGCGATGACCGAGACCGGAGGTGCGGCGGCCACCACCACTTCGCACGAACCGGCAGGCTTTGGCGCGCGCTGCGTCGGCCGGCCATCGGCCGGCATGGAGTATCGCCTCGTTGACGATCAGGGCGCGGATGTCGCGCCTGGGAAACCCGGCGAATTGCTGGTCCGCGCCAAAGGCGACGACGCCCGCGCCGGATTCTTCAGCGGCTATCTGAAAG
This sequence comes from Bradyrhizobium sp. SRL28, assembly GCF_018596315.1. Classification (GTDB taxonomy): domain Bacteria; phylum Pseudomonadota; class Alphaproteobacteria; order Rhizobiales; family Xanthobacteraceae; genus Bradyrhizobium. Next base: position 71,097 of record NZ_JAHEAG010000021.1, read on the forward strand.
ACGAGGAAGCCACCGAGGCCGCGTGGCAGGACGGCTGGTTCCACACCGGAGACCTCGTCCTCGCCGATGAAGACGGGCTGATGTATTTCTTCGATCGCAAGAAGACCATCGTGCGGCGCAGCGGCGAGAATATCGGCGTGCTCGAGGTTGAGAGCGCGCTTTACATGGATACGCGCATCGGCGGCTGCGCGGTGACGCCCGTTCCCGACGACATTCGCGGCGAGGAGGTTTTCGCCTTCATCGTGCCGAATGAGAAGATCGACGACGCGGACGCGCTCGCGGCTTCGATCGTCAAAACCTGCGCCGAACGCCTCGCCTATCACAAGGTGCCCGGCTACATCGCCATCGTCGACGAATTGCCACTGTCGTCAACACGCAAGCTTGCTCGGGGCGAGATCAAGACGCTCGCGGCCGCTTCCGTCAGCGACAAACGCGCGATCGACATGCGCGCGCTCAAGGCGAAGTTGCGCCACGCCTGAGCCGCGGACACCGGCTGATGCTACGGCAGCAGCTTGTATTTCCCGTTTTCGATCTGGACCAGAATCCGTGCGCGGCTGTCGACGCCGTGGCGGTCGGCCGGCGTGTAGGTGTAGATGCCGTGCGCGCCCACGACATCCTTGGTCGTGAACAGCGCCTCGCGCAGCGCGGTACGGAACGCCGGCGTGCCGGGCACAGCGCCCGTCGCCTTTGCGCGCTTGGCGGCATCCATGAACACCAGCCAGCCATCAAAGGCATAGGGCGAGAACGCATCGGCCGGCGCCTCGCCATTGGCTTTCTCATAGGCCGCGCGGAATGCGAGAACGACCTTGCGGATCGGATTGCTCTCGGGAAGCTGTTCGCCCGCCGTCACCGGCCCGGTCGGGCAGATGATGCCCTCGGCCGATTTGCCGGCGAGCCGCAGAAAATCCGCGCTGATCATGCCATGATTGCCGTAGAGCGGGCCCTTGTAGCCGCGCTCGGCCAGCGCGATCACGGGCAACGCGCCCGGCGTTCCCGTGCCGCCGAGCATGATCGCATCGGGCCGCGCGGCAATCGCGCGCAGCACCTGCGCCGTGACCGAGTTATCGGAACGCGCATAGCGCTCGTTCGCGATCACCTTGATCTCGGCCTTCTCCGCGGCTTGCAGCAGTGAGTTGTACATCAAATCGCCGAAGGCATCCGAGAAGCCGACGAAGGCCACCGTCTTCAAATTGCGGCTCTTCATGTGATCGACGATGCCCTGAACGAGAAGCGGCGTCGGCTGCGGCGTCTGCACCACCCACGGCCCGCCCTCCCCGGCCGGCACCGGCGCGATCGGCGAGACCGCCACCATCGGGACCTTCATCTCGATCGCCGCGGTGGCCATCGCCAGCGTCTGCGGCGCGCCTGATGTGCCGATCAGGAAATCGACCTTCTCCTGTTCGACCAGTTTGCGCGCATTGCGCGTCGACGCGGCCGGGTCCGAGCCGTCGTCGAGCTGGATGACGCGGACTTTTTCACCGTCGATCTCGCCGACATAGGCCTGGCCCGCGGCCAATCCCTTGGCGTTCGGCACGCCGATCGAGGATACCGGTCCGCTCAGGCCGGTGACGAAACCGACGAGAATTTCAGCATGCGCCGGCGCGATGGCGCCCAGAAAGAGGGCAACGCCGATCAACAAGTTCTTTTTGTTTTTCATGATCTCACTCGATGTGGACGAAAGAAAACTCAACCCTGCCCGGGTACCAGCGCAAGCACGCGCAGTGGACTGCCGGAGCCGTTCTGGATCTTGAGCGGCGCGGCCACGATCACCGCACCGGTCGGCGGAAGCTGATCGAGATTGCACAGGCATTGCAGGCCGTAACGCCCGCCGCCGTGCAGGAAATGGTGCGCCGGATAGGGCGGATCGAGATGACCGGCCTGGCCGGCATCCGTCCCGATCGTCTCGGTGCCGAAGCCGATGACGCCGCGCTCCTCGACGAGCCAGCGCATCACCGCGGCATCCGGCCCGGGCGTATGCGCGCCGTCATCCTTCAGATTGGCATAATCGCGCCAGCCTTTCTTCGACCAGTCGGTGCGGAGCAGCACCCAGTGCCGTTCCGGAATCCGCCCATTGCTTTTTTCCCAGGCCTCAATGACGGGAATCGTCAAAAGGAAATCCGCATCCTTTGCGGCTTGCGCCGAGCAATCGATCACGCAGGCCGGTGCGATCATGTCGCGCACCGGCAGCGTGTCGACCGCGTTGTTCGGCAGGTCCTTGCCAGTGAACCAGTGGATCGGCGCGTCGAAATGCGTGCCGGTGTGCTCGCCAAAAGTCAGGTTGTTCCAGTACCAGGCGGGACCACTCGCATCGTAGCGCGAAATCTGCTGGATGCGGACCGGCGCGGCCTGGCCGAATTCCGGCGGCAGCACGATGACGGGGAAGTCCGGGCTGAGCGTAAACGTCAGATCGACGACGCGCACCGCGCCGGATGCAACCGCGCCGGCAAATTGCATGAGACCATTGCTGTCCATTGCGCTTCTCCCGTTTCTAGCAAATCCGCCTACGCCCCGAGTTCACGCTCGACCGCCTTGGGGTTGGCCGCGAGGCGCTGGCGAATATCCTCGGCGACATCGCCCACGAACACATCTTCCAGTCCGCGCTTGAGCGCCGATACGATCGCACTCGCGACCGCACGCGGCGCGACCTTTGGCGGCGGCACCGTCTGGAACCATTCGATATCGAGCGGCCCCGTAAACACGTTCACCACCTTGACGCCGCCGGGGCGAAGCTCCGCCCGCAGGCAGTGTGACAGCGAAAGACAGGCCGCCTGCGACGCCGAATACGCGCCGAACATCGGCCAGTTCGCCAGCGCATAGACCGACAGGATATTGACCCAGGCAGCGGCGCTGTTGACGCCATCGGAGCCCCGCATCCGCATCGCCGGCCCAAACGCCTGTGCCAGATGCACGAAGCCGAGATAGCTCTGGTCGATCTCGTCGCGCACGACGCTGGTGCCCTGACGGTCGAGCAGCCCGCCGGCGCGGACATGCTCGGTGGTGTTGACGAGGATATCGACCTTGCCGCCGATATCGGCCGCGAGGTCCGCAACCGACTTCTCGTCGCCGATATCGAGCGGCACGATCTGAACGCCCTCGATCGCGCGCAGCGCATCCTCGCCGCGGAACGGCTTCCACGGTTCGGCGACGCCGACGAACACGATCGACGCGCCCGCCGCCTTCAGCGCGGCCACCGCTTCCTGACCGACGATGCTCCGCCCGTTCGTCACCAGGACGCGCCGGAATTTCGGATCGGCCGTCATCTCACGCCACTGCCTGTCGTCCGCCATGTTCGGGGTCTCCCGTTCGGGATGCGCGAAGGCTACCGCCTGCCCGCTCTTGTCCAGTTGAAACGACATCACGACCGGCCGACCCTCTTCGCAATCGGCATGCAGGTGCGTTACGAGGGTCGGCCCGCATTCCATCGCGACCAGCCCGACGCGCCACGGCGCACGCTCGCGGAAATGCACGTCGGCCGGGATGTGCAGCGTGGTTTCGGACAGCAGCATGCCGCGCCGCGGCGCGTCCGCGAAGGAGAGATCGGCGGAAAGGCATGTAGGGCACGCGTCCCGCGCCGGATAGCAGAACGTCCCGCAGGCGTCGCAGCGCTGCAGCATGAAGCGGCCTTCGGCGGCGGCCCGCGTAAAACCGTGCGAGGCGCGGCTGCGCGCGCGCGGTGGCGAGGTCGGCAGCCGCGTCCGCAGCAGCGGATTCTTCCGGCGTGGCTTTATGATCGGTTCGATCATGAGCTGGGTCCCGCGAGGATCGCCGCGCCCGAAGCGAGGCCGCGATCATAATTGATCATTCCGAAGCCCGACGCCAATCCGATACGCGCATCCTTGACTTGGGTCGGACCGGCCTGCCCGAGAACCTGGCGCATCGCCTCGACCACCCCGAGATAGGCGCCGCCCGCGCCGGCCTGCCCGACCGATAGCTGCCCACCGGAGGTATTATGCGGGAAGCTGCCGTCGATCGTGAGATCATGCTGCCGCACGAAGTCCGGCCCCTCGCCCTTTCGGCAGAAACCGAGATCCTCGAATTGCATCATCGAAATCACGGGGTAGTCGTCGTAGGTCTGGACGAAGTCGAGGTCATCAGGCTTGACGCCGGCCATCGCATAGAGTTCGTCGACGTCCATCGCCCATCCGCCCCGCACCTGAACGGGATCGTCACCGAACGCATTGTGGCGCTCGATCGTCGAGAGAATTTTGACGGCGGGCAGCTTAAGCGAAGCGGCGACCTCCTCGCTCATCACCAGGAAGGCCTCCGCGCCAGCGCACGGCATCACGCAGTCGAACAGATGGATCGGGTCGGCGATCGGCCGCGCCGCCATGTATTGCTCGATCGTCAGCGGCGCTTTCATCAGGGCATGGGGATTGCGAAGCGCGTTGCTGCGCTGGGCGACGGCAATCTTGCCAAAGTCCTCGCGCCGCGCGCCGAACGTCCGCATGTAGTTGCGCGCGATCAGCGCAAAGCTCGCATTGGCCCCGCCGGCGCCGTAGGGATAGACGGCATCCTGGTTGAAGCGCGAGAAATTTTCGAGCGTGTAGCGGAAGGAGTCGACGTGGTTGGTATCACCGGCCACGCAGGCCACGATACGGGCGTCGCCCGCCTGCACCGCCCGCGCGGCTTTGCGGAGGGCGGCAATCGCGCTCGCGCCGCCGAGCGGAATGGTATCGAGCCATCGCACGCATAGGCCGAAATGCTGGGTAAGCCCCACCCCGCTATCGAGCCCCGCCGTAAAACTCGAAACACAGAACCCATCGATGTCGCGCGGCGTAATCCCGGCGCCATCGACCAGCGCCTTCAGCGCACGGCCGATCCACCACTGCGCGCTCTCGATCGAGTAGCGCACATAGGGAATCGTCACGGGAACCGCCATCACGACCCGATCGTAAGGTGTTCGGATGGAGTTTTGCATCGGACTGCGGGGTTCCCAGGGGCCGTTCAGAGCACGGTCAGTTTGACGTCGATATTGCCGCGCGTTGCGTTGGAATAAGGGCAGCGTTCATGCGCGCCGGCAACGACTTCCTCGGCGACGGATTTCTCCAGCCCGGGGAGCAGCACCTTGAGTTCGACGGTGAGCGCGTAGCCGACCGCGACCGGCCCCATACCGACCTTGGCGGTGACGGTTGGCTCCTCCGACGGCGTGATCTTCCGTGTGCGCGCGACCAGCTTCACCGCACCGAGGAAGCACGCCGCATAGCCGGCGGCAAAAAGCTGCTCCGGATTGGTTCCCGGTCCGCCCGGTCCGCCCAGCGATTTCGGCAGCGACAGCGACACCGACAACAGCCCGTCGTCGCTCGCGGCCTTGCCGTCGCGCCCGCCGGTCGCCGTCACTTCGGCTTCATACAGAATCTTGTCTGGCTGCAGCATATCTTGTCCTCAAGGGCCCTTTGGTTTGTCGGCTTGCGTGCGCGCCACGGCGGCGCGGAAATCCTGGCGGGCGCGGTCGTTGGCCAGCGCGAAGCTCGGCCCCCGGCTCGGCTCGGTGCCGTTGAGGCGCTGCAACTGCACCCACATCTCGGCGCTCTTCAACGCCACTGCCGCACAGTTGACCACAGGTGCATAACCGATCTTGAAGCCATGCTCACTCGCTATGAGGAGACCGGGCAGCACGCCGGCCGGAATGATGACGTCAGCGCCGCGATCGACCAGCGGCTGCGCGCAGGCCGCGAAGTCGGTCAGCATGCGCGCTTTCGCCGCCGCATCGCCCGCGAACGCCGCGCTGAAATCCTCCGGACGGCAGCCCATCCCGGTGACGTGCGCCACGCGGCCGGAAAGCCCATAGCGATCGGCCTGCTCGTAATGCCAGACCTCGAAAGCTGAATCGAGCGTGACAAGGCCGAGCCGCCGCCCAAGCTGCGAGGCTGCAAGCAGCGTCGCCTCGCCCGTCCCGACCACCGGAATCGTGAGCGCCGAGCGCAGTTCGTACAATCCCGGGTCCTGGAAGTGGCCCATGACATAGGCGTCGAAGCCGCTCTCCTGCGCCGCGAGTCCGTTGTCGACCGCCTGGATCGCGCAACGAAATTCGCTCAGGCGGCCGAAGTCGCGGTCGGCGGGCGTGATGCCCTCGACATGGACGCTGGTCCCGGGCGCCGCGATTTCGTTCAGGTAGGCCGCCAGCCGCGCCATGTAGGGCGCGCTCGTAGCCTGATCGACGAAGCTCTGCCAGAAGATGCGCACAGCGGATATCCTGTTTACAGGCGAACCGTACCGAGCCTCGAACCTCCGCGGTCACGGAGGGTGACGACACGCACAAGCCCGTCGTTGCGGAGGCGCGCTGCAGAGTGACGCCATCCCATCGATCGAAATATTTCAACCACAAAATAATTTTGGCGTCAATTGAACGGCGCGGCGGCGCACGCTGCGCGCGACAAGATCGGTTTGCCGAAAGGACAGGCAGATAGCGCCTCACCCTTTTGCACAAGCGAATTCGGCTTTCCCGGCCGCGCCCGCCGCCGCAATTTTTTTCCGCGGAGCGCGAATCTGGCGTATTGACCTGCGGCCAAGAAATACTTTAGGCTTTAAACAATTGACAGGGAGTGGGCGCCGTGCAGAGACGCACGTCGCGTTGGGTTGCGTTGATAAAGGCTCTTCGATCGTGGCTGAGATCATCGACCTCGGAACAGCGAGTGCTACGGGCGGGTTCGCATTCGCAGCGGTTGGTCCCGCCGTTTCAGGACCCGCTTCAGATCTTGGCCGCCTGAGCGACGATGAAATCGCGGACAAGGCCGGCGAAGGCTTCCGGCATCTGATCGGGAAGCGGCACCATGCCTCCTGAGAGCTCGCGCAAGATGCTGCCCTCGATGGCTCCAGCGACCTTCGGAGCCACCGGATGAACGTGCGGATCGCCCGTCGGAGCAATGACCAGCGTGGGGCAGTGGATCTGCCCCAGACGGTCTTCCATCCGATAGCGATTCACCACCCGGTGGCCTTCCGCCGCCATCTCGCCAGACCGCAGGGCGTCGATCATGAAGCGTTGCAGCAGATCGATATCATCAGCGGGATAGAATGGCTGCCGGCGCGCCCAGAGCTCGGCGAGATGAGCGCCGTCGGTACGCGCTTCCACATCGTCTATGACGCGCGAGCCGTGATGTTTGGCGCGGCGCGCCGCGTCGACGAAAGGACAGGCCGACAGAACCAGCGCGCTCACGCGCGCAGGCGCCGATGCGGCCATTTCGACCGCGATCACCGCACCGGTATGATGGCCGACGATCGCGGCGCGCGGTTCTTCCAGCCCATCGAGCAGCGCGAACGCGCCCTCGGCCCACAGTTCAATCGAGGGATCGCCGGCTGGGGAATCGGAATCTCCGAAGCCGAGCGTGTCCATCGCGATCGCGCGGAAATCGCGACCGAGCAGCGGCAGCACATCGCGGTACTCGTCCCACGAGCGCGGCGTCTGATGCAGCAGAAGGATGGGGAAACCGGTTCCCGCCATGGCGACGTGGATGCGGCCAAGACGCGTCGTGACGAAGCGACGCTCGACGCTGGAACCGGTTCTGCTGGCGCTCATTTCATAACTCCCATGCCGACGCGGGGACCATGCCTGCGCCGGGTTTCGACGACAACTGCGGCATCGATCGTGCTGGTCCGACCTCGATCCATGCTGACATCTCGCTCAGGTCGCGGCTGTTTTCAACCAAGGGGAATGCAATGCGCAAGATGTTGAGTTTGACTGCACTCATCGGCGGCCTCGTCGCGGCCTCGACCGCACAGGCAGATATTACGATCGGATTCGTGACCTCGCTCAGTGGACCCGGCTCCTCGATCGGCATCCCGTACGGCCGCGGCATCCAGGCCGCCATGGAATACAAGAACGAGGTCAACGGCGAGAAGATCAAGCTGATCCAGCTCGACGACGGCTCCGATCCCTCCGCCGCGACCCGCAACGCGCGCAAGCTCATTGAAGAAGAGAAGGTCGACCTCCTGATCGGCACCGCAACGGCGCCTTCGACCATCGCGATGCTGGCGGTTGCGACCGAACTGAAGGTGCCGATGATTGCGGTCTCGCCAGTGATCGGTCAGCCGAATCCGGCCGACCAGTGGGGCATTTCCGTTCCGCAGCCCGCCTCGCTGCTGGTCAAGGTCGTCGCCGACCGCATGAAGCGCGATGCCATGAAGAACATCGGCTATATCGGCTTCTCTGATGCCTGGGGCGATCTCGTCTACAACGGCGCCAAGGCGGTGGAGACGGAGGACGGCATCAAGGTGCTGACCAACGAGCGCTACGCGCGCGTCGATACGTCGGTCACCGGCCAGATCCTTAAAGTTCTTGCGGTGCGTCCGGATGCCGTGCTGATCGGCGGATCGGGCACGCAGGGCGCGCTGCCGCTGCTGGCGCTCGGCGAACGCGGCTTCAAGGGCAAGACCTACGGCACCGTCGCGCTGGTCAATCCCGATTTCGTGCGCGTCGGCGGCAAGGCCGCGGAAGGCATTCAGGTCTCCGCCGGTCCGGTCATCGTGGCCGAGCAGCTTCCCGACAACCATTTCGCCAAGAAGCTCGCGCTCGAGTTCCGCGCCGCCTTCCTGAAGGCCAACAACGTCCCAACCACGGACGGCTTCTCGGCCTACTCCTTCGACGGCTGGAAGATCTTCACCTCTGCCGCCGAGCGTGCGCTGAAGACCGCGAAACCCGGCACCGTCGAATTCCGAAAAGCCCTGCGCGACGAGATCCTCAGCACCAAGGAGCTGTCGGGTGTGCACGCGGTCTACAACTTCAAGCCCGGCGCCTATCACGGCGTGGACGAGCGCGCGCTGGTAATCGTCCGCCTGAACAACGGCGCCTGGACCTACGAGCCCTGAGCGATACCGACTGATAACACGGAAGGACGGCCGACGGCATGACGGCAGACATCGCAGCGATCCTCGCGATCGACGGAATAGCTACCGGGGCGGTCTACGCCCTGGTGGCGATCGGAACCGTGCTGATCTTCACCGTGACGCGGGTGATTTTCATTCCGTTCGGCGACATCGCGGCCTTCACGGCGCTGACGCTGGCGGCGCTCGACGCCAAGCAGCTTCCCGGAACGGTCGGGCTGGTCGTCGTGCTGGCCTGCATGGCCTGCGCGATGGAAGTCGTCTCGCTGGCGCGCACCGGCGAGCTTCGCGCGGTGCCGAAGGCCGTCTTCGGCTACCTCGTGTTGCCCTTGATCGTCGTCGGGATCGTCTGGCTGACGATGCGCTTCAATCCGCCGATGCCGGTCCGGCTCGTGCTGGCGCTGCTCTTGATCATGCCGATCTCGCCGCTGCTGGACCGGATCGTGTTCCGCCCGATCGCGGACGCCTCGGTCTTGTTGTTGCTGACGGTCTCGGTCGCGCTGCACTTCGCGCTGGTCGGACTTGGCCTGCTGTTCTTCGGTCCCGAAGGCGTCAGGACCGAACCGCTGACGTCGATGGCGATCGAGATCGCCGGCGTGCACGTTTCCGGACAGACTGTTCTGATCCTGACGGCGGCACTGGTGTTCAGCGGCCTGCTGTTTCTGTTCTTCGACTTCACGCTGATCGGCAAGGCGCTGCGCGCGACCGCCCTGAACCGAACCGGCGCCCGGCTGATGGGTATCCGCCCGGCGCGCGCCGGGACCATCGCCTACCTGTTGGGATCGCTGATGGCGGGCGTCTCCGGCATCCTGATCGCGCCTGTGAACACCATCTTCTACGACTCTGGATTCCTGCTCGGCCTGAAAGCCTTTGTCGGCGCCATCGTCGGCGGCATGGCCAGCTATCCCGGTGCGGCGCTCGGCGCATTCGGCGTCGGCATTATTGAAAGCTTCGCTTCGTTCCAGAGCAGTACGTTAAAGGACGTCATCGTCTTCTCGCTGCTGATCCCTATCCTGCTCTGGCGCTCGTTCGCCTCGCAGCATTCCGAAGAGGAAGTCGAGGAATGACCCTGCAGCAGATCCGTCTCGTCATTGCCGCGGCGATCGCCTGCCTCGTGGCGGCGCCCTTCGTGCTCAATCCGTTCAGCATCACCTTGCTGAACTACATCGGCATCTACGCGCTTGCGGCCATCGGGCTGGCGCTGCTGACCGGGGTCGGCGGCATCGTGTCGTTCGGTCAGGCGGCTTTCGTCGGCGTCGCAGCTTACTCAACTGCCTGGGTCACGGCGGTGAACGGCTATTCCCCATGGCTCGGACTGGTGCTGGCCGTGGTCCTGACCTGCAGCATTGCGGCGATCCTGGGCTTCGTGACGCTGCGCCTGGGCGGCCACTTTCTGTCGCTAAGCACGGTCGCCTGGGGATTGGCGATCGCGTTCCTGTTCGGCAACATCGATGGCCTCGGTCAACATAACGGCATCTCGGGCATTCCGCCGATTTCGATCGGTCCGCTCGCCCTGGTCGAGAGCCGGCAGATCTATTTCCTGATCTGGGCGATCGTCGTGGCGGTTCTTTTCGTCTGCTACAACCTGCTCGACTCCCGCATCGGCCGCGCGATGCGCGCGCTCCGCGGCGGCAATACGCTGGTCGAAAGCCTTGGGATCAGCGCGTTCCAGACCAAGCTGGCGACATTCGTCATCGCTGCTTTCCTTGGCTCGCTGTCCGGATGGCTCTATGCCCATCTCGGCCGTTTCGTCAGCCCCGGACCGTTCGAAGCCGCTATGGGCATCGAATATCTGATGATGGCGATGGTCGGCGGCGCCGGCAGCATTTTGGGCGGTGTGGTTGGTGCGGCGATCGTCACGCTCCTGAAGAATTCTGTGCAGGACTACTTGCCGCTGATCGCAAAGGGCGCCTCCGGCCAGCTCGAGATCGTGGCGTTCTCGGCGCTGTTCATCCTGTTCCTGCAACGCGCCCGGCAGGGCATCGTGCCGTTCCTCGCAGGTTTTCTCCCGGACCTGAAGCAGTCCCGTCCGCAAGCGGCGACGGCGTTGCCGCGCCGCGAGCAGCCGCCGCCCGGCACGCTCCTTCTTAAAGTGAGCGATGCGCAGCGGCGATTTGGCGGCCTCGTCGCCGTCAACAATGTCAGCTTCGACGTGAGGTCCGGCGAAATCCTCGGGCTGATCGGGCCGAACGGCGCCGGCAAGACCACGATGTTCAACCTGCTCACGGGGGCGCTGCGCGCCAACAGCGGCGAGATCGCATTCGCGGGCCGCTCGATCACCCGCGACCAACAGTTTCACATCGCCCGTGCCGGAATCTCCCGCACCTTCCAGCACGTCAAGCTGCGCCCGCGCATGACGCTGCTCGACAACGTCCTGCTCGGCACCTATTCGCGCACCAAAACCGGCCTGCTCGCCGGCGCCCTGCGCCTGAACCAGGCGGAAGAGGCCAGCGCCCGCTACGAGGCGCTGCGGCAGCTCGAACGGGTCGGGCTCGGCGACAAGCCGTTCGAGCTCGCCGGCAATCTGCCGCTCGGCAATCAGCGCGTACTCGAGATCGCCCGCGCGCTCGCGGCCGATCCGACGCTGCTCGTCCTCGACGAGCCGGCGGCCGGCCTGCGCCGCCAGGAGAAGCTCAAGCTCGCCGAATTGCTGCGGTCGCTGCGCGCCGATCACCTGACCATTCTCCTCGTCGAGCACGACATGGAGTTCGTGATGTCGCTGGTCGACCGCATCGTCGTGCTCGATTTCGGCTCAAAACTCTGCGAAGGCGAACCGGCGGCGATCCGCAGCGACGCCCGCGTCCAGGAAGCCTATCTCGGAGGTGTCGCGTGACCCAGATGTTCTCGATCGAGAATGTGTCGGTCGCCTACGGCAAGGTGGAGGCGGTGCGGAACGTTTCGCTCTCCGTCGAGGAGGGGCAGATCGTGACCGTGATCGGTCCGAACGGCGCCGGCAAGACCACCCTGCTGATGGCCGCCATCGGTCTGCTGAAGTCCACGGGGCGAATGTTCTTTCAGGGTGCCGATCTTGCGCGCATCGACGTCGAGGGCCGCGTCGAGCGCGGCCTTTGCCTCGTGCCCGAGAAGCGCGAACTGTTCGCCGATATGTCGGTCGCCGACAATCTGTTGCTCGGCACCTACAGCCTGCGCGACCGCTCGACGACGCGCAAAAGCCTCGACGACGTGTTCGACCGCTTTCCGCGGTTGAAGGAGCGCAGCAAGCAGGCCGCCGGCACGCTGTCGGGCGGTGAGCGGCAGATGCTGGCGCTCGGCCGTGCGCTGATGGCGAAGCCGAAGCTTCTGGTGCTCGATGAACCCAGTCTCGGCCTCGCGCCGCTCATCGTCCGCGAAATCTTCCGCACCATCGCCTCGCTGCGGAGCCTCGGCGTTTCGGTCCTTCTCGTCGAGCAGAACGCCCGCGCAGCGCTGGAGACCGCGGATTACGGCTATGTGCTGGAAACCGGCGAGATCATCCAGTCCGGCTCGGCGGACACGCTGATCCACGACCCGAAACTGATCGCAGCCTATCTCGGCGGCCATTGAAGCGACGGCGCGTCAAGCCACGGGTTCGCGCGCGAGCCCCATGGCTCGTAGCGCCGCCGCAAAGGCCGCAAGCCGCTGCTCGCGATAGGCCGCCTGGTCGACGCCTTCATAGTTCATGAAGCCCTGCCCGGTTTTCATGCCGATGCGTCCCTCGCGCATATTCGTCGCGATGATGTCAGGTGCGGCGTAACGGCTATCGCCGAGCGCCTCGACCAGATAGCGGCTGGCGTGATGCAGGATATCGCCGCCGCCCCAGTCGATGAACTCGAGCAGTCCCAGCACCGCAAAGCGGAATCCGAAGCCATAGATCACGGCCTTGTCGATATCTTCGGCCGAAGCAACGCCCTCTTCCACCATGCGGGCAGCCTCGTTCATCGCCAGCGCCTGGATCCGGGGAACGATGAAGCCCGGCCGCGCTGCGCAGACCACCGGCACCTTACCGATGCCTTCGAGCAACGTCTTCATCCGCGCTGTAACTTCCGGCGCGGTGAGCCGCCCCGGCGACAATTCGATCAGCGGCACGAGATAGGCTGGATTGAGCCAATGCGCATTGAGGAAGCGGCCGGGATGCTCGATCGATCCTGCGAGATCGTCGACCAGTATCGTCGACGTGGTCGAAGCAATGACCGGGCCCTCTCCCGCGAGCCGCGAAGCCTCGGCCAGCGCCGCCTGCTTCAAGCTGAGGATTTCCGGCATTCCTTCGAAGATGACATCGCAGCGCGGCAGCGCCGCGCCCGCCTCCTGCCGAGGCACGATCGTGATCCGCTCGGCGATTGTGGGCACAAGCGCCGACGGGAGCAGATCGATGCGCGAGAGAATATCAAGAGTCGAGCGAATTTCAGCCCTCGCCTCGGCTGCCAGCGCCTCAAATGCCGACGACTCCCGTTCCTTGAAGTCGACGACGACAACCTGGTGACCGGCGAATGTGAACACGACCGCGATCCCGCGGCCCATTCGGCCGGCGCCGAGGCATCCGATGACCGGTTTCATCGGAAACCCTCGGCGAGAAGATTTTGCAATGCGGCCCGGTCGAAATCGCCGAGGCCGAGCGAAGACAAGGTCCGGCCCGTCACGGTGAAATCCTGCCCCGTGATGGCTGAGCCGATTGCCAGGAATGCCTTGACGAGCGGCGTTTGCACGCCTGCGAGGCCGGCCACCGAGGCGAGGAAAGACAGACCGAGACGCAAATCCTCCAGCATGTAGCGGTGCTCCACAAGAATGAGGCGTTCGGACCAATCGCCGGAATCCGTGAGCTGGTCGTGCGCGTCGCGCGCATACATCCAGGGTTCGCCGTCCTTCGAATAGTGGTCGGCAAGCGGAAAATGCGGCCCTCCGTAGCCAAGCGCCTCGCGGATGGCGATGCGTTCGGCGTCGAGCGCGTCCGTGACGCGGCGGATCGCCGGCTGGGTTCCTTCCTTGTGGATGTCCCACTTGTCGAAATGTTCGATCGGGCCGGCGTTCATGGTGATCAGCGGCGGATGAATGATCGGGCCGGCATTCATCAGCGCTCCTGAAAGCGCATCTCCGCATGGCTCGATGGCATTCGGAAACGCGCGTTCGATCACGCCGAGGGCGTGCGGGGCGAGGCGCAACGGAAACACACCGGTCGGCAACCGCGCGCCTCTGCCGGAGATACGAACAGCATAAGGCCCCTGCTTGCGCGCCAGCCACGGCAGGGTCCCGGTCTCCGCGGCTGCGATCTCGGCGCGGTTGCCCGCGTCCCGGGCGGCGCGGGCAAAGATGTAGGAACCGAACGTACCCGGAGGCAGGAACACCACCTGGCCGTCGCGCAGATGCGGCGCGGCCAGTTCGGCAATCGCGACCTGCGCGAAGGCCGGCGCCGGACACAGGATGAGATCGGCCGCTTCGATGGCTTCCGCGATCGACGACGTGATTGTCGCGAGCCTGATGTCACAACGGCCCGATCGATCGATGACCGTTATCGTGCCGCCCTGCGCGCGATGCGCTTCGACATCTCGGGGATTTCGCCGCCACAGCCGGACATCGTGACCGGCCAAGGCGAAGTCGCCGGCGGCCGCGAACGAACCGTTGCCCCCACCCAACACTGCAATCTTCAAGATGTCCTCCGATCCCCTACGCAGGTTTCGCCTTGACGTTCTTTTCCTGCCACGCCGCCCAGGTTGGTCGATCGATCTGGAACAGATCGGTGGAGCGCGCATACCAGCCGCTTCCGTGCATGCGGGCGATCAGCCGCAGCGCCTGCGTATCGATGTGGCACCGCTCCTTGTCCAGGATCACGGCGTCATCGACATGGGCGCGGACCACGCGGCCGATGACCGCGGTCTGCCGTGGCCCCGTCACCAACGAAGTCAGGACCCGGCATTCGAACGACACCGGCGATTCCGCGATGCGCGGCGAGCGCACCGCCTGCGAGGCAGCCGGCGTCAGTCCGGCCAGCGTCAGTTCGTCGATCTCAGGCGGCGCATCGATGCAGGTGATGTTCATGGCCTCGGCGTTGGCTTCGCCAACGAGGTTCACGACGAATTCGCCGGTGTCGAGGATATTCGCCGCCGTGTCCTTGAATCGCTCCGAGCCTGCCAGAAGCCCGATCGCGACCGTGGGCGGCTCATGCCCCATCACATTGAAGAAGCTGAAAGGCGCCGCATTGATCACGCCGCTTGCAGAGAGCGTGGTGATCCAGGCGATCGGCCGCGGCGTCACCGTGGCCGTCAGGATCTTGTAGCGGTTCTGCGCCTCCAGCGTCTCCATGTCGAAGATCATGCCGGCCTCTCAGATCGCCACCACCGGGTGGCGCAGCCGGCCGATGCCCGTGACTTCCGCTTCCACCACGTCGCCCGGCCACAGCCATTCCTGCGGAGACCGGCCGGCGCCGACGCCCTCGGGCGTCCCCGTCGCGATGATGTCTCCCGGCTCGAGCGTCATGGCGGCCGAAATATCCGCGATCAGGAGCGGCACCTTGAACAGCATGTGGCGCGTGTTCGAGCGCTGCTTCTCGACGCCGTTTACTGTCAGCCAGAGATCGAGCGCGTGCGGATCGGTGATTTCATCTGCGGTAACGATGCACGGCCCGAACGGTGCATAGGTGTCCTGCCCCTTGGAGTAGATCCATTGGCCGGCGCGGCGATTGTCGCGGGCGCTGATGTCGATCATCACGCTGTAGCCGAACACGAAGCCGAGCGCTTCGGCTTCCGACACCCGCCGCGCGGTTCGTCCCATCACGACGGCGAGCTCGACTTCCCAGTCGAGCTGCTGCGTGATCGCCTTGTTGTGATGGATGGCTTCGTCCGGCCCGATGACGCTGGTCGGCGGCTTCGAGAAGATGATGGGCTGCTTGGGCAGATCCTTTGCGGTGTCGAGGGCGCGGGAAGATTCCGCGACGTGCTCGACATAATTGAGACCGATGCCAAAAATGTTCTTGCGCGGGCGCGGAATCGGCGCCAGCAACCTGACATTCGCCAGCGGCAATGCGGCGCCGACCGGCCAGTTATCCCTGCCTTCGTTCAATATCTTTTTGAGCGCCGCCAGCGCGGGCGGCCCGAGATCGATAAAGTCAAGCATCGATGACGGAAGGGAAATCCCGGCATGGTGGCCGGCCTCCTCGACGTCCACGACGAGATCGCCGACGATAGCGCCAAGGCGAGCGGCGGCCTCAACCGTGCTGCGATAGGTAACGAGACGCACTGTGCTTTCTCCTATGCGAGGGGCTGCCGGCCGCCATTGTCGCCAAAAGCTTCCTCGCGGTAGAGCCCGAGCGCGTGCATGACCGGCAGATCGTTGAATGTGAAGAGGCAGGCGTCCTCGCTGGCGGATGCGTTGACATGCTCATGCCAGGCCCAGGACGGAACGCAGAAGATGTCGCGCTCCTTCCAGTCGAAGCGCTTGCCGTCGATGATAGAGTGACCGCTTCCCTTGGCGACCTGATAGATGAAGCTGCCGGTGTGACGATGAGCATGGGTGCTCTCGCCCGGCCGCAGCATCTGCATCGATGCGCCGATCGTCTGCATCACCGGACCGCCGGTCACCGGATTGACGTAGTTCATGAGAACGCCGTCATACGGCGAGCCATCAGTGGCCTTGCCGTAGCGTTGCAGTGCCTCGTAGGTCGGACCCCACTCATATTTCAGCAGCGGCGAATATCCCTTGGACCATTCGGCACCGGCCGGACGCAGGCCGGGATTGCCCCAGGTGTGCGTCATGTCGTCGACGGGATAGCCGACGCTCTGCTGCAGATCGGGATGGACCACGTAGAAATTGGCTTCGAGCGTGTTGACCAGGGGAATGTCGAGGCCGTCCTGCCAGATGCAGGGCGTGCCGTCGCTGGAGACGCCGTGTTCGTGCCAGGTGCCGTTCGGCGTCAGCACGAAATCGTTGGCGCCGAGCGTCATCTTGTGGCCGTCAACGATCGTGTAAGCGCCCTCGCCTTCCATGATGAAGCGAAGCGCCGAGGCCGAATGGGCGTGGGCGGACGCGACCTCGCCCGGATGCATGACCTGCAGGCCGGAATAAAGCCAGCCGACCGCGGCGGCGTGATCACGCCGGCCGGGATTGTTCAGATAGATGACGCGGCGGCCGGCCTTCTCAGGCGACACCAGCTCGACCGAGCGCAACACATGCGCGCGAAGGTCCTCGTAGCGCCACAGCACCGGAACGGAGGACGATTTGGGCGCCCAGGGCTCGATCTTGTTCGCAACTGTCCAGAGCGCGCCGGCCTCAAGCCGTTCGAGTTCGTCGTAATAGGCGAGCAGTTCAGGCGTATCCTCGACATTGGCCCGTCCGGCCACGTCTTCCCGGTGGTTTTCACGAGCTTTCGTTGCCATGCCGCCCTCCTGTACTGGCGCCGTATTCGGCGTCGCGTTGTCAGTTCATCTGGTCAGGTATCATCGCAATCGCCTGGATTTCGACCTTGGCGCGATCCTCGATCAGCCCCGATACCTGCAGCGCCGTCATGGCCGGAAAGTTCCGGCCCATGACGCCGCGATAGGCTACGCCGATCTCCTTCAGGCGCGCCGAATATTCCTTGCGATCGAGCAGGAACCACGTCATCGCCACGATATGCTCGGGCCCGGCGCCGCCGGCACGCACCACCGCATCGACGTTCTTCAAGGTCTGGCCGATCTGATCCACCAGATCGTCGGATTCGAACTTGCATTGATCGTTCCAGCCGATCTGGCCCGCGACGAAGATCATCTTGCCGCGGGCGGCGACGCCGTTCGCGTAACCGCTCGGCTTGGCCCAACCGGGCGGCTGCAAGAACTCGAACATTTCATACTCCTGTAGCAGGACGCGACTGGACGCCCGCGGCTAGGCCTTCAGGACGTCGCGTCCGATAATGAGTTTCTGGACTTCAGTCGCGCCTTCATAGATGCGCAACGCTCGTATCTCGCGGTAAAGCTGCTCGACCATCTCGCCCGAGCGAACGCCGCGGCCGCCGAACATCTGCACGGCACGGTCGATCACTTCCTGCGCGGTTTCGGTCGCAACCATCTTCGCCATCGCCGCTTCACGCGTCGTGGAAGCTTTCTGCACGTCGCGCCGCCAGGCCGCTCGGTAGGTGAGAAGCGCGCTGGCATCGACGCCCGCCGCCATGTCGCCGAGGGCCGCCTGCGTCAATTGCTGGTCGCCCAACACGCCACCGAACATCCGCCGGGTCCGCGCATGCAGTGTTGCTTCATCGAGCGCACGGCGGGCAAAACCCAGTGCTGCGGCTGCGACCGACGCGCGGAAAATATCGAGGGTCCGCATCGCGATCTTGAAACCTTCGCCCGGCGAACCCAACAGCCGCCCCGCCGGAATCCGGCAGCCCTCGAAACGTAGCGTCGCCAGCGGATGCGGCGCCATCACGTCGATGCGGTCGGCAATCGAGAATCCAGGATCGTCCGGAAGCACCACAAAGGCCGAAATGCCCCGCGCCCCCGGCGCCTCGCCGGTTCGTGCAAACAGCGTATAGACGTCCGCAATGCCGCCGTTGGAGATCCAGGTCTTCTCGCCATCCAGGATGTAGTGATCGCCCTCGCGCCGGGCGCTGCAGGCCATGGCGGCGACGTCGGAACCGGCTTCCTTCTCCGACAGGGCAAAAGCAGCGACCCATTCGCCACGTCGGGC
The DNA here is from genome assembly GCF_018596315.1 of Bradyrhizobium sp. SRL28. GTDB lineage: Bacteria > Pseudomonadota > Alphaproteobacteria > Rhizobiales > Xanthobacteraceae > Bradyrhizobium. The sequence goes on from NZ_JAHEAG010000021.1 coordinate 89,541, forward strand.
CTTCGGCAACACCATTGCGCGCAATTCGGGTGACCCGGCAATCGCCACCGCACCGGTGCCAAGTCCCTGCATCGCAAAAGCGAAATCGGCGAGCCCGCTGTGCCAGGCCAGCGTCTCGCGGGCCAGACAAATCAGCCGGGAATCGATCACCGCATCAGGCCGATCGCCTGCAACCGACGTCTCCAGCAATCCCGCGGCGCCAAGCTGGCGAACCAGCGAACGGCAGGTCTCGTCGACGTCACCGCTATGCGTATCGCCAAGACCGGCTGCAAATGCATCGAGCGCCGCCGCGTATTCGCTGTGACGGGAATCGAAGAACGGCCACGCGAGATGTTCGCGAGACGGCCCGCGTAGTTGCGAAACCGGGGTCATGTCAGTCTCCCGCAAAGGCCGCCTTGGCGCACGCCGCCAAGTGCGACGCGCTCCAATAATGTTTCATGGCTAAAATATCCTGTCAAGCGAGCCGATCCGGCGCCAGAGCCGGCCAGCTGTGCATGAAGCCCACGAAATAGGCTACAAAATTGCACATAGCTGCGCGCAGGATGTTTTGTCATGCGCAAACCTGCAAGTCCGATTGACATCATTTTTGTTTGATGTCTAAAATTATATTCGGTCATCCGGAGTTCCGGGCGAGGCCTCAGGAGGCGAGCATGGCAGAACGCTCTTTCGCGCGCGAGGTGGAAGACCTCAAGCTCGGCGCCGGCCAGGAATTTCGCGGCGAAGGCATCCTCGCCATTACAAAAGCATTGCTCGAATGCGGCGTCAGCTATGTCGCCGGCTACCAGGGCGCGCCGATCTCGCATCTGATGGACGTGCTGTCGGACGCGCAGGATATCCTTTCCGACCTCGGCGTGCATTTCGAATCGAGCGCCAGCGAGGCGACGGCGGCGGCGACGCTGGCCGCGTCCGTGATGTATCCGATCCGCGGCGCGGTCACGTTCAAGGCCCCGGTCGGCATCAACGTCGCGTCCGACGCGCTCGCCAACCTGTCTTCGGGCGGCGTCACCGGCGGGGCGCTCATCATTATCGGCGAGGATTACGGCGAAGGCTCCTCCATCATGCAGGAGCGTTCGCACGCATTTGCGATGAAGTCGCAGCTCTGGCTTGTCGATCCGCGGCCCAACGTGGCGTCCATCGTCAAGGCCGTGCACGATTCCTTCGAGCTATCCGAAGCGTCGAATACGCCCGTGATGCTGGAAGTGCGGATCCGCGCCTGCCATGTGCATGGCCGCTTCGCCACCCGCGACAATGTCCGCCCTACCTTTCCGCTGTCCCGCGCGCTCGATGCGCCGTCGCGCGACACCAACCGCATCGTGCTGCCGCCGGCCTCGTTCCTGCATGAAAAGGAAAAGATCGAGCACCGCTGGCCCGCGGCGGTCGAATTCATCCACGCGCGCGGCATGAACGAGACGTTCGACGGCGATATCGACGATATCGGCATCATCATGCAGGGCGGCATGTATAACGGCGTCATCACGGCGCTGCGCGAGGCTGGCCTTGCCGATATCTGGGGCGAGACGCGGGTGCCGCTCTACGTGATGAACGTGACCTACCCGATCGTCGACCGCGAGGTGATCGACTTCTGCCGCGGCAAGAAGGCGGTGCTGATGGTCGAGGAAGGCCAGCCCGAATTCATCGAGCAGGCGCTGCACAAGGTCCTGCGCAACGCGGACATTCCGGCAAAACTGCACGGCAAGGACCTGCTCCCGATGGCCGGCGAATACACCGCCCAGGTGATGGGCGCGGCGATCGGCGCCTTCATCCGCCGCTGGCGGGCGGATGTGCTGCCAGCCTCCGCACGTGCACCGAACATTGATCGTGTCGAGGTCGACGACAAGATCCGGGCATTGGCCGACGTGGTGCCGCCGCGGCCGCCGGGCTTTTGCACCGGCTGTCCGGAGCGGCCGATCTTTTCCGCGATGAAGCTGGTGGAGAAGGAACTCGGTCCGCATCATATCGCCGCCGATATCGGCTGCCATTTGTTCTCGATCCTGCCGCCGTTCAATATCGGCGCCACCACCATGGGTTACGGGCTCGGCCCGGCGTCGGCTTCGGCCTTCAACGTTCCGGCGAGCAAGCGCTCGATCTCGATCATGGGCGATGGCGGCTTCTGGCATAACGGGCTGACCAGTGGCGTCGGCAACGCCGTCTTCAACCAGCACGACAGCGTGATCGTGGTGGTCGACAATTACTATTCCGCCGCGACCGGCGGCCAGGACATCCCCTCCTCCCGCGCCGACAACCGTTCGCGCTCGACCAAGCATCCGATCGTCGAAGCAGTAAAGGGCGTCGGCGCCAAATGGGTACGCCAGATCGACCGCACCTACGACGTCAAGCGCATGCGCGACACGCTGCGCGAGGCGCTGACGACGGAGGAGAAGGGACCGAAGATCATCGTCGCCTCGTCGGAGTGCATGCTGAACAAGCAGCGGCGCGTGAAGCCGCTTGTCGCGGCCGCCACCAAGCGCGGCGAACGCGTCGTGCGCGAGCGCTTCGGCGTCGACGAGGACGTTTGTTCCGGCGACCACGCCTGCATCCGCCTGTCGGGCTGCCCGTCGCTGTCGGTCAAGCCGACGACCGATCCGTTGAAGGACAATCCGGTCGCGGCCGTCGACAATACCTGCGTAGGCTGCGGGCATTGCGGCGAGGTCGCGGATGCCGCCGTGCTGTGTCCTTCCTTCTACCGCGCCGACATCGTTTCCAATCCGAGCGCCTTCGAAGCCCGGCTCGACCGCATCTGGCGGAGTGTGATCGGCGCGTTGCAGCGCCGGCGGGCGGGACGGCGGATCATGTTCCAACAGGAGGCGGTATGAACGTCTCCATAGCCCCCTCCTCCGTCGCGCTCAGTCAGGCACGCCCCATCACCGTCGCGGTGCTCGCGATGGGCGGCCAGGGTGGTGGCGTGCTGGTCGACTGGATCGTGGCGCTCGCCGAGCGGCGCGGCTGGTTCGCGCAATCGACCTCGGTGCCCGGCGTCGCCCAGCGCACCGGCGCCACGATCTACTACATCGAGATGATCGCGCCCAACACCAGCAAGCCGGACCGCTACCCCGTGCTGTCGCTGATGCCGGCACCGGGCAAGGTCGACATCGTGATCGGCGCCGAATTGATGGAAGCAGGCCGCGCCATCCTGCGCGGCCTGGTCTCGCCCGACCGCACGTTGTTGATCGGCTCCTCGCACCGTTCGCTGGCCGTAATCGAGAAGACCGCGCCTGGCGACGGCACCGCCGACGCGTCACAGGTCTATGAGGCCGCGAACGTTGCGGCCAACCGCTTCATCGCGTTCGACATGGCCGAGATCGCGGATGCCACCGGCAGCGTGGTTTCCTCAGTGCTGTTCGGTGCGCTCGCGGGCTCCGGCGCCCTGCCCTTCACGACCGAGGATTTTGAAGCCACGATCCGCTCAGCCGGCGTCGGCGTCGATGCCAGCCTGCGCGCTTTCACCGCCGGCCGCGAGCGGGCCGTCTCCGAGCTCGCGCAAGATCCCAAGATCAAGCCAGCAGCGAAGCCGCCGCTCGCAAAGCGCTTTCCGCGGCTCGAGCCGATCGGCCATGCCGATTACGACGCGCTTGTCGCGCGGGCGCGGCAATTGCCAGCAGAGCTACACGGAATCGTCGCGGCCGGCCTGCAGCGTGTCGTCGATTATCAGGACATCGCTTATGGCCGCGAATATCTCGACCGGCTGGACGCGATGCCGCGCGACGCGACCACCCTGGTGCAGGGCTTTGCCAAATATCTCGCCATCGCGATGGCCTATGACGACGTGATCCGCGTGGCCGATCTCAAGACCCGCGCGGGACGGTTCGACCGGGTACGCCGCGAGGCGCGGGCCGGCGATGACCAGATCCTCGGGATCACCGAATTTTTCCATCCACGGATCGAGGAAATGGCGGGACTCTTGCCGCCCCGGCTCGGAGAGAAGATCGAGCGCAGCGAGCGGATCGCCCGGCTGATCGATCGCGGAAGAAAATTGCGTACGACCGCACCCGCGGCGTTCCTGATGCTGTACTGCGTTGCAGGCCTGCGGCGATTCCGCCGCCGCACGCTGCGGCATTCGCGAGAGATGCGCCACCTCGATCAATGGGCGCAACGTATCAGGAAATTCGCCGCAAGCGATGTCGCGCTGGCAACCGCCGTATGCGAGGCGCGCCGCCTCGTCGGCGGCTACTCGGATACACATTCCCGCGGTGAATCGAAATTCGACAAGGTCATGCTTGCGTCCGAGCGCCTGGCCGGCCGGCCCGATGCCGCCGAATGGGTGCAGCGGCTGACCAAGGTCGCACTGAAGGACGCCGATGGCGCCGAACTCGACGGCGCGTTGCGCACCGTCGAGACATTGTTCGAGGACGCCTGAGGATGGATCAATTCGAAGTCGTGGTGTCGAAGGCCGAGGCGCTCACGCCGCGCATCCGTGAATTCGTGCTAGCGCGCGCTCACGGCGCCCCGATGCCGGGCTGGTCCGCCGGCGCCCATATCGATGTCCATCTGCCCGATGTCGGCCGGCGCTCCTATTCGCTGATCGAGACAAATTCTCCGCGTGCGGCCGCCGAGCATCCGACCGCCTATCGCATCGCCGTGCTGCAGGAAAGCAAGAGCCGCGGCGGCTCTACTTTCATGCACGGTCTCAAGACCGGCGATCGCCTGACGATCTCGCCGCCGGCGAACAATTTTCCCCTCGGCGCGGGCGCAGGTGAAGTCGCGCTGGTCGCGGGCGGCATCGGCGTGACACCACTGCTCGCGATGGCCTGCGAATTGAGCGCGGCGAAACGGCCGTTCTCGTTCTATTACGCCGGCCGCAGCCGCAGCGAACTCGCCTTTCTCGGCGACATCGAGCGGCTGGCCAGCACCAGCACGACCATCCACGCCGACGACGAAGCCGGCCGGTTTTTCGATCTCGAGGGCCTAATGAACCGGCTCGCGCCCGACGCGCCACTTTACCTCTGCGGACCGCTGCCGATGATCGAGGCCGCGATCGCGCTGGCCAAGCAGATGAACTGGCCGCAAGGGCGGCTGCATTTCGAAATCTTCACCGCGCCCGAAGAGAAATCCGGCGACTCCGCTTTCGAGGTCGAACTCAAGAACAGCGGGCGTGTCTACGAAATTCCTGCCGGCATGACCATCCTCGACGTGCTGCTCGAGGCCGGCGAAGACCCGATACATGACTGCAAGCGCGGCGATTGCGGGATCTGTCAGACGACTGTCATCGAGGGCATTCCCGATCATCGCGACTACATCTTGAGCGAAAGCGAGAAGGCATCGAACAAGGTGATGCAGATCTGTATTTCGCGCGCGAAAACCAAAAGACTTGTGCTCGACCTGTGAAGGAGGAACGCATGACCCGATATGCCGGCAACGCCGCCGCGCTTCGCGCGCTGGTCCGCGAGCAGGAAGTTCACCGCGACGTCTATGTCAGCGAAGAGGTGTTCCAGCTCGAGATGGCGCATATGTTCCCGAATAGCTGGGTCTATGTCGGCCACGACAGCCAGGTCCCCAATCCCGGCGACTATTACGGCACCACCATCGGTACGCAACCGGTCCTGCTGGTCCGCCATACCGACGGAAAGGTGCACGTGTTGCACAACCGCTGCCCCCACAAGGGCACGCGCATCACCTCCGAGACCTGCGGCAACACCGGCAAGTTCTTTCGCTGCCCCTACCACGCCTGGAGCTTCAAGACCGATGGCTCGCTGCTCGCGATCCCCTTGAAGAAGGGCTATGAGAACACCGGCTTCGAGCAGAGCCATGCCGCGCCCGGAATGGCGCCGGTGCGGCATGTCCGCAACTACCGTGGCTTCGTATTCGCCAAGATCAATGACGGCGGCCTCGATTTCGAAGAGTTCTTCGGCGAAAGCCTGTCGAGCTTCGACAACATGGTCGACCGTTCGCCGGTCGGCCAGCTCAAGGTCGCCGGCGGCGTGCTGCGCTACATGCACAATTGCAATTGGAAGATGCTGGTCGAAAACCAGACCGACACCTGCCATCCGATGGTGGCGCATGAGTCCTCCGCCGGGACCGTGGTCGAGGTCTGGAAGAAGGCACCTCCCGGCACCAAGAAGCCGATGGCGGTCGAGATCATCGCCCCCTTCATGAGCCCGTACGAGTTCTTCGAGAACATGGGCATCCGGATCTGGGACAACGGCCACGGCCACACCGGCGTGCACCACTCGATCCATTCCGATTATTCGGCGGTGCCCGGCTATTTCGACAAGATGACGGCGGCGTATGGCGAGGCCCGCGCCAAGGCGATCCTGGACGAAAACAGACACAACACCGTCTATTTCCCCAACATCATGATCAAGGGTCCGATCCAGCTGTTGCGGCAGTTCAAGCCGATTGCGGCCAACAAGACGCTGGTGGAGTCCTGGACGTTCCAGCTCGTCGATGCGCCCGACATGCTGCTGGAGCGCACGCTGATGTACAACCGGCTGATCAATGCGCCGACCTCCATCGTCGGCCATGACGACCTCGAAATGTACGAACGCGCGCAGGAAGGCCTGCACTCGAACGGCAACGAGTGGGTGAACCTCCAGCGGCTCTACAGCCCCGACGAGGCCGAACAGACCAATGTGGCGGTCAACGGAACCAGCGAGTGGCCGATGCGCCACCAGTTCCGGGCCTGGACCAAGTTCATGACGATGGGGATGTGACATGAGCATGGTCGCTGAAGCTCCCCTGAAGAATGCGGTCCCCACCGATCAGGAATTGATCGACTTCGTCGTCCGCGAGGCGCGGCTGATCGACCAGCAGCGTTTCGACGAATGGCTCGACATGTACGCCGACGACGCCTTCTACTGGATGCCGCTGGAATGGAATCAAACCGATCCGCGGCTGACCTGCTCGCTGATGTACGAGGACAAGCTGCTGCTCTCGATCCGGGTCGAGCGTCTCAAGGGCGCGCGAACTTTCAGCCAGAAGCCGAAGAGCCGCTGTCATCACGTGCTGCAGACGCCGCAGGTGGATTCACGCGACGCCGCCGCCAACAGCTATGTCACCTGGACCCCGATACATTATGTCGAGACCCGCCTTGACGAGCAGGCGCTCTATGCGGCCTGGGTCACGCATCATCTGAGCGTCGAGAACGGCAAGCTCAAGATCAAGCTGAAGCGCGTCGACCTGATCAATTGCGATGCTGCCTTCGGCAACATCCAGCTCTTTATGTAACGGAGAATGAGCGTGGTCCATCACACGGCGATCGTCAGCGGCGGCAATACCGGCATCGGCGCTGCGATCGCGCGCGGACTTCTCGCCGAGGGCTATGACGTGATCTCGCTGTCACGGCGAAAGCCCGACTGGAGCCACCCAAAGCTCTCCTCGCGCGAAGTCGACCTGCTCGATGCGACGGCGACGCGTCAGGCCGCGGCTGAAATCGCCGCGAAGGTTGCGATCACCCACGTCGTGCACAATGCCGGCGCGATCCGTGCCAAGCTGCTGGAAGAGGTCGCCGACGAGGATGTCGGCGCACTGGCCCAGCTGCATTTCGGCGCCGCGATTGCGCTGGCGCAGGCGGCGCTGCCGGGCATGAAGCAGGCCCGCTTCGGCCGCATCGTGCTGCTGTCCTCCCGCGCCGCGCTGGGAGCTGCCACGCGCACGGTCTATTCGGCGACCAAGGCTGGCATCATCGGCATGGCGCGGACCTGGGCGCTGGAGCTTGCCCCCTTCGGCATCACCGTCAATGTCGTCGCCCCCGGCCCGATCGGAGATACCGAGATGTTCGAGAGCGTGATGTCACCGGAATCCGAGCGCGCAAAGAAGCTGGCGCAGTCGATTCCGCTCGGCCGCCTCGGAAAATCCGCCGACGTGGCGCGCGCGGTCAGCTTCTTCAGTTCACCGGATGCCGACTTCATCACCGGGCAGACGCTGTATGTCTGCGGCGGAGCCAGCATCGGATCAATTTCCATCTAGCCCGTGAGATGCCAGACATGGATGCCACAGTAAAACGCAAGGCTAGATCCGCGAAGGGCGCGCGCGAGCAACCGTTGCGGCCGGCCGAGCCGGCGCACGAATCCGACGGCGCACATCTGGAATTGCGCATCTGGCTGCGGCTGCTCTCCTGCGCCACCCGGATCGAGAAGGCGCTGAACGCAAGGCTGCGCAAGGAGTTCAACACCACGCTGGCCCGCTTCGACCTGCTGGCGCAGCTCACGCGCAAGCCTGAAGGCGCGACCATGTCCGAGGTTTCCGAGCTTCTGATGGTTTCAAACGGCGCGATCACCGCACTGGTGCAGAAACTGGAAGCCGATGGCTTCATCCATCGCGAAGTCGATTCCGAGGACCGCCGCACCTTCCGTTTGCGCCTGTCGCAGGAAGGCGCCAAGGAATTCGGCCGGATGGCGCGCCGGCATGAGGAATGGGTGATTGCCCTGATCGGTGAACTGTCGCCCGTCGCGCAGTCTGACCTGCTGCAACATCTGACCCTGCTCAAGCGCCGCCTCGACAAGCATACCTGACTTTGAAATTCGATCGCTTCACGCAGGCGCGAGCCTGTGCCTGAAGAACGCCAAAATCTCGTCGCGTGCCGCGATCGTCGGCTGGCCGGCCTCGTCGATCAGGTGTGCGGTGACGACGCTGTGCGGAGTCGTAACGTGGCGCTCGAAGAATGGCGCAAGATCGGTATTCGCCGCGCTGTCCGGAAGCACCCGCCCGATGAAGCGGTCGCCGAGCGCTTCCGAATAGGCCGCGAAGCGTTGAGCCATGCAGAACTTGTCGCCCTCGAAGCGATAGGCCATGACAGTCAAATCCTCCCGCTCGAGCCGTTCGCGGACGGCCTTGACTTCGTCGGGTGCGATTTCAATGCCTGCCGGATTGTTCAGCGGCAGCGACGGCTGCGAGAGCACCGGCGCCAGCATCGCCGGCTCGAGCATCATGGCCAGCGCAAAATTTCCCGTAAAACACATGCCGATGGCGCCAACGCCGGGACCGCCGCACTCGCCATGCGCAAAACGCGCCAGCGAACGCAGCCACTTCGTCACAGGACTGGATTCGTTTGAAGCCAGGGCACGAAACTCGGCGCTTACGCACGCGCGCTGAAAGATCGCGGCGCCCTCCTCCGCGCCCGGAACCGCGCCATCGCGGCCGAACAGTGATGGCATGTAGACGGTGAAGCCGGCGTCGCGGACCCAGCGGGAAAACCGCGCGACATACGGGCTGATGCCCGGCATCTCCGTCATCACAATGACGGCAGGACCTGTCCCGGCCACGTAGACGACCTTGCTGACGCCATCGAGCGTGATATCGCGGCGCGTGAAATCCTCGAGCGGATCGTCCTGCCTCATGGATCGTTTCGGCATCGGCGCAATTCCTTGTTGGTCGGTTGGTACTCAGACGGCGTCGACGCAGGCGTTGAAGGCGCCTGCGGACAAGCCACGGGGCTACGTTTTCACGCATATCGTTGCGATTTCGCGTTCCGCGGGCTAGTGTCAAAATTGACATTTATCGGGTATTTTTTGACATGACCAAAGTCGCGGTTGTCGAGATCGAGGGATGCATGGCCTCGAGCGCGGCCATCACCTACGACGTCATGGCAACCGCCAACCGGATCAGCGCTGCGAAGCGCGGTCTGCCATTCAAGGTTACGACGGTGCGTTGCGGATCCCGCCGCAGCAGCGTCGATCTGCGCGGAATCGAACTCGTCATCGTCCCCGGTCTTGGAACGGCGTCAGCAGACGAACTGGACACGAAGTTGAAGAGCCCGATGTGCCGGCGCGCGGTCGACATGCTGACGCGGGCGCACGCGACCGGTGCCATGCTCGCCGCGTCCTGCGCGAGCACCTTCCTGCTGGCGGAGGCGGGCTTGCTCGACGGCCGGCGGGCGACCACGACATGGTGGCTCGCGCCGCTGTTCCGGCAGCGCTATCCCACCGTCGAACTGCTGACGGAGCAGATGGTCGTCGCCGATTGGCCAATCGCGACCGGCGGCGCGGCCATGGCACAGATGGACCTGATGCTTGCTGTCGTCGGCCGCTTCGCCGGACCAAGCCTGGCGAGGGCCTGCGCCAACTATCTCCTGCTGGATGAGCGGCGTTCCCAGGCGCCATTCATGGCGATTACCTATCTGGCGAGCCAGGACCCCAGGATTGCCAAGGCCGAAAAATGGGTGCGCGACAACATCGCGCGCGACTTTGCGATCGAGGAGCTCGCTGAGGCCGTCGCGCTGGCGCCGCGGACTTTTGCCCGGCGTGTCTCGGCGACCTGCGGTGTTTCACCGATTCAGTTCGTGCAACGGATCAGGCTGGAGACCGCGCGATTTCTGCTTGAGACCACGCGCCTGTCGGTCGAGGAGATCGCACGGCAGGTCGGCTATGCGGAGCCTTCGACCCTTCGCCGGCTGATCCGGCGCGATACGAAACATCCGCCCGGACATTTCCGCCCCGCCGCCTGAGCGTCTCCCAGTCTCAGTAGCCCAGTATAGCCTTCACCTCGAGATACTCTTCAAATCCAAAAACCCCGAACTCACGCCCATTGCCGGACTGCTTGTAGCCACCAAAGGGCAGGCTGCGGTCGAACGGCGCGCCGTTGAGATAGACGCGCCCTGCGCGGATGCGGTTGGCGACGGCGCGAGCGCGGTTAACGTCGCTGGATTGCACGAAGCCCGCCAATCCAAACGGCGTGTCATTGGCGATCTCGATCGCCTCATCCTCGGTGTCGTAGCTCATGATCGACAGCACCGGGCCAAAAATCTCCTCGCGTGCGATCCTCATTTGCGGCGTCACGTCCCCGAACACGGTCGGACGAACATAGTATCCACGGTTGACTTCCGCCGGCCGCCCCGTTCCGCCAGCCACCAGCGTCGCCCCTTCGTCAACGCCGGACTGGATGAGATCCTGCACTTTCTCAAACTGCGCCTGGCTCACCAGCGGCCCCATGGTGGATGCCGGATCCAGCGGGTCGCCGAGGCGAATGGTATCGACAGCTTCGCGCGCGGCCGCAAATGCCGCGTCCCGCTGCGCGCGAGGGATGAGCATGCGCGTGGGAGACTGGCAGTTCTGGCCGGCGTTTGTGTAACAGGCGTGAACGCCTTGGACCACGGCGGTTTTCAGGTCGGCATCGGCAAGGATGATGTTTGCGGATTTGCCGCCCAATTCCTGCGCGACACGCTTGACCGTATCCGCCGCCAGCTTGGCCACCCTTACGCCGGCCGTTGTTGATCCGGTGAACGACACCATGTCGATCTCGGGGTGGGCGGCGATCGCCTCGCCCACCGTGGGTCCACAGCCGTTGACGAGATTGAAAACGCCCGGCGGGAGACCCGCGTCGTCGACGATCTCCGCAAACAACATCGCGCTGAGCGGCACGATCTCGCTGGGTTTCAGGACGACGGTGCAGCCGGTGGCGAGCGCCGGCGCGACCTTGGAGGCAACCTGGTTCAGCGGCCAGTTCCACGGCGTGATCAGTCCGCAGACACCGATCGGTTCGCGGCGGATGATACCGTTCCCCATCCGCTCCTCGAACTTGTAGTTCGCCAGCACGCGCGCGGCTTCCTCGAAATGAAACAGCGCAACTGTTGCCTGACGCTGGGTCGCAAACGTGATCGGCGCGCCCATCTCCAAGGTCATCATCCGCGCCAGTTCCGGCAGGCGCGCCCTGAAACCCTCGATGATCTTCTGAAGCCAGGACAGACGCGCTTCGACATCAGTCACGGAATATGTCGCGAAAGCGCGGCGAGCCGCCTTGACGGCCCTATCCACATCGGACCTCGAGCCCAGGCTGATCTGCGCGAATGTCTCTTCCGTCGCAGGGTTGACTATTCCAAGGGTTGACGGCGTGGCTGGATCGACCCAGGCGCCGTCGATGTAGAACTTCAATTTTTCCATTGTTTCCCGTCCACGGCGTTACGCCGCGCTAGCGTTTGCGGTGTGTTTCTAGAGGTGCCTGCCTTCATCTACCGGCACCACAATTCCCGTCGAGCTGGTCAGGTTGACGATGCAAGCCACCGCCGCCCTTGCGACATCGTCGGCGGTGGTGACGTGGGCCAGCGGAAGTCGTTCGGCAATCTTCTCCAGCGCTTCACGCGTTCGACCGGCGACAAATTCCGTATCCACGCCGGCCGGCGAAACGGAGAACACGCGGATTTTCGGCGCAAGCACTTTCGCGAGCGCGATCGTGAGCGCGTCGACGCCCGCTTTTGCAGCCAGATACGCTAGGCTGCTGCCGATCCCCGTACGCGCTGCGATCGATGAAATGTTCACGATCGCTGCCCCGCTGCCGCGCTCCAGCAAGGGACGGAAGGCGCGAACCATGGCGAATGGCCCGCGCAGATTGAGCGAAACGGTCCGGTCGAAGATATCGTCCGTCAATCCCTCAAGATCAGCGGCTGGCACAGGAGTGGTGGCGCCCCCGCAATTGACGAGAACATCGAGCCGTCCGTGCTGCTTATCCACCGCTGCTGCGGCCTCGGCGATCGAAACCGGATCATCGATCGCGATGCGCATGGCGAGATGGCCGCGGCCTTGCAAGCCCCCAACCACCTCTTCGGCCTGCGCGCGGCGACTGTTGTAGCCGACCACGACAGCAGAACCCATGGCGGCAAGGCGCGCCGCGGTCGCCTTGCCGATGCCGCTGTTGCCGCCCGTGACAAGCGCAACCTTCGGGGTCGACAGCGCAGGAATTTCAATGGCAGTCATTTACCGCGGCCTCACATCGTGATCTTTGCGGCCTCGATCACGGGACGCCATTTGGCGCGTTCGCCGTCGATGAACGCCTTCAGGTCTTCAGGAGAGCCGCCGACGCCTTGCAGCGAGTTTTGCTCGAGGATGGTCTTGCCCTTGTCGCTCCTGAGGAAGGCGTTCACCGCGTTGTTCACCTTGCTCACGATGTCAGGCGGCGTACCGGTAGGAGCTACGATCGCGTACCACGCGGTCGCCTCGAATTCCCTGAATCCCGCTTCCTGCACCGTCGGCACATCGGGCAGTTGCGCGACGCGCTGGCTCGTCGTCACCGCCAGCGCCCGGATCTTGCGGTCGGCCACCAGCGGCAGATAGGTCGGCATGAAATCCATGGCGACGTTGACTTGTCCCCCCAGAAGGTCCGTGATCAGTGGCGCCGAGCCGCGATAAGGCACATGCGTCATCTCCACGCCGGCAAACTGCTGGATCAGCGCCGAGGTGATGTGCCCGAGCGTTCCGTTACCGGGATGGCCGACATTGACCTTGCCGGGGTTCTGTTTGGCATAGGCAATCAGCTCGGGGAGTGTCTTCGCGGGAAAGTCTAACGTCGCCGTAATCATCATCGGAGACTTGGCGACGAGTATGACCGGCGTGAAATCCCGCTCGGAATCGTAAGCCAAGCCCTTGTACATGAACTTGTTGAGCGCGATCGGCGCCGGCGTCCCGAACAGCCACGTATGGCCGTCGGCAGCCGCCTTGGCGACCGCCGTCCCACCGAGATTGCCGCCCGCGCCCGCACGGTTTTCGACGATGAACTGCTTACCAAAATCTTCGCTCAGCGCGTGCGCAACGGCGCGCGCCAGTGTGTCGACGGCAGCGCCGGCCGGGAACGGCACCACCATGGTGACGGGGCGATTCGGCCAGTCCTGCGCGACGGCGTGGTGACACGGCGCAACGGCAAGTGCGAGGCCCAGGAGGCCGAAAGAGAGCAAGCGCATGTTTCCTCCGAATGTGTGCGGGACTCGCGTTGGAGCGAGCGCTTACTCTGCAGCAAACTTGTCCAGGCCCTTGCGGCCTAACCATTTGGATAATTCGTCCGCAACGGCTTCGTTATTGAGATCGGCAAAGGCAATGTGCGTGTTGCCGCGCAGCCCCGCATCTGACAGCAGCAAGACCTCGCAGTCGCCGCCGTGACGATTGACGATACCGCAGAAGGTCTTCGCCACTTCGACTGAGGTTTTCCAGATCGGGCGCGAGTCGGTGTAGTCGCCGAACACCATCTGTATCGGAAACTTCGTCAGCTTCTTGAACTCGGCCAGCGGCACGGAATTGGGACCATACGGCGCATCCGGCTTGGGCTCAGGCCCTTCGCCCTCCGGGAAGACGAAGCCCGGGGTTTCGTAGGCAACGATGCCCTTCATGTTGTCGCTCTTTGCCTTCAGCGCCGACAACAGCGCGCGCCAGCCGCCCGCGGAATTGGTGACGGCAATGACGGGGCCGATCTTGTCGATGGCCTGGCCGCCGGCCTCCGCCTGCAGCAATGCATTCTCGAGCGTATCGAACTCGTCGTAACGGGCGCGGGTCGCCTGGTTCCAGGCTTCCTTGTCGGCCGTCGGAAACTGAAGGCCCGGGTGCCAGTTGAGATAGGTCAGTCCGAAACGCCAGGCGGCAAAGTTGCGTTGATCGAAATAATCAGGCGTGTAGGCGATCGGCTCGCAGCTCCAGTTCGCGCGACCAACGCGCGGACCGTCCCACAGGTAAACAGGATATCCCTTGCGCAGGAAAATGCTCTTGTAGCCTTCGCCGCCGTCCCAGCGGTTTTCCCAAACCTTCGTGCTGGAACTGTGCCACATGATCAGGCCGACGCTGCGCCTTTTCGCCGGGATGAAGTATTCGACGTAACCATGGTCGCAGGAGAGCGTCTGGCTGGGGTCGCCGGGCTTGGTGACGACCTTGCCACCCACTTCATACGCGCCCGTTGATTCCAGGATGATCGGAGGCTTGGGTGGTTTGCGATCCCCTTCGGCGAACGCCGTGTTGCTTAGCCCGGCAAACAACAATGCCGCGGCAAACGGCTGCAACTGTTTCCAGCCTTTCAAATGGCTTCTACCGCAATTCATGATCAGCCTCCTCCCCAAATAATGCACGCCGCTTTTCGCGGTCTTTGCGCGCGTCTTGCTAGGCGGCGTCCTGGGTGGCCGACTGGCTCACCGGAAGATTCAGAAATTGTGCGGCGTTGTCGCTGATGAGCTTCCTGATCGCAGGGCGCGGCATCTGCAGATCTAGCAGGATCTGCGTGATGCTGCGGAAGCCATCGACCGGACGCTGCGAGCCCTGCAGCCCGAGGTCGGACGACAGGATCGTGTTGTCGACGCCGGCCACCTCGATCAGGTGCGCGAGATCATCCGGGCTGTACTTCAGGGATTTGCCTTCGATGAACATGCAGATCGAATGTTCCATCTTGACGCCGCGCGCGACGAGCTGACGGATATCCGTGTCGCTGCAGCCGACGATGTAGGTCGGATGGTTGACCATCATCTTCTTGACGCCGCGCCGCGCCGCCTCCTCGAACAGGATATGCAGTTCACTGGCCGGCAGGTGACCGCCGGCCAGGATGATATCAGCCTCGGCAATGAGATCGATGACCTTCCTGGTGTCGTCCGTGAGCTTGCCGTTGGCGTCGAGCGCCGAAAGCGGGATCGGATCGAGCATCTTTTGCGAGGTCTTTGGAAAGGTCGAATTTCCCTTCGCCATCGCTTCGATATGGTTCGCCGCCGACAGCGTCGGCATCCAGACGATCCTGGCGCCGAGCTTGATGGCGTGGTCGACGGCGTGCGGGTTGATGCCACCCGACGCATTGTTCAGAACAATGCCCGAGAACAGCTTCACATTGGTTTCGGGGAACAGCTTCTCCAAGAGGATCGCATGCGCCATGCCGGCATAGAAGTGATCCTTGTAGAGCACGGCACGGAATTTCGCTTCCGCCGCATCGAGCAGCTCCTCGTGATGATCGAGGATGCGCGGCATGGCCGCCGGACCGCTATGGCAGTGCAGATCGATCGCGCCGACCAGCAGCTCGGCGACCTCAGCCGCCCGCGACAGCGGCGGCAGCGGTACGGTGGTCGGGTAGGATGCTTGCTTGTCGGCCATGGTCGGGGCCCTTTCGGTTGAACGCGTATCAGGCAGCGGACTTGCCGGCGGGGTTTTGCGCGGGCATCGGATAATCGTCTTCGTTGAGCACCCAGCCCGGCTTGGCCGAAAAATCCATGCGTGGTGGGCAGAAGATGTCGACGAGAACGTTGAGCTTGGGATCGATGGCCTGCGAGGTGTGAATGGAGGGCGGCGGAATCACGGCGATGGAAGGCGATCCGCAGCTCTCGTGATCGTCGTTGCGCCACTGGGCCATGTCGGTCGTCCATGGCCAGCGCAGGTGATGAATGAAGGTGCCGGCCAGCGCCAGCGAGCATTGCTCGAAATCGTCATGGTGGTGCGGCGACATCTTGCCCGGATCGCGCGGGCCGTTTTTCGGCTCGAGGAAATTCACCATGAAGGTCGAGCAACGGAAGATCCGACCGAACCGGCCCGGCGTTGCCGCGACGTCGAGACTGTAGGTGCGGATCTTCGAGCCACCCACTGCCTCCGGCCACGGTTCGAACGGCGGCAAATTGGGATGCGGCGTCGCGTAAGACGCGGCGTTGGAGCACAGAATTGCGAGATCTTCCGATCGCGTCGTCACCATGCGCACCACCTTGGCAGCGCCCAGCAGCGTGACAGAGCTTGCGCCCGCCGGCACGAAACTGATGGAGTGACCGTTGACGACCTTGCGCTCGTTGCCCCACACGATCTCGGCGCCCGCGCCTGGATCGGGAAGCAGCACGACATATTCGTCGGGCTGGTCGGCTCGACTCAGCACCGCGCCTTTGTCGGCGTCGCTATAGGCGATGATGAAGTTCTGGCCGCGGGCGTACCAGGTGCGTGCGCCATTTTGATTTTCGGCCGGCGGCGTTTCGTAGAATTTCGCATACTCGGCGCCTGCGAAATGGGTGGCCGCGGGCTTTGCGCCGACTGGAGTGGCGGCGAGCGCTGCTCGGGGATCAGTGCTGTGATACATGTGTGCCATCCGTGGTTTGCACGAGGGTTCTGAAATCGGTGAGCGTTTGCGCCGCGGCCCGGCGCATCTGGCCCTGGTCCGACGAGATGATGAAGGCACTGGCGCCGAGGCCGGCGAAATCCTTGGCTTCCGCCGCGCTCGCGACCATCACGCAGACCGGCTTGGCGGCTTTCTTCGCCGCGGCAATGATCCGGACAACGGCGTCCTTCACCGACGCGTCCGCCGACGATTTGGCGCCAAGGGAGACGGTGAGATCGCCACGGCCGATGAAGAACCCGTGGATTCCGTCGACGGCGGCGATGGCGTCGATGTGATCGAGCGCTTCGGGATCCTCGATCATTGCGATCGCGCAGACCGATGCATCCTGTTCATCAACGAGGGTCCACATCGGCGTGCCGCCATAGGCGCCGGCGCGGGCCGAACCGGAATAGCCGCGCCGTCCACCGCGATATCGCGCGGCCGCCGCAACCGCACGCGCCTTCTCGACGGTTGCGACATGGGGCACCAGCACGCCGGCTGCGCCGCAGTCCAGGCAGGACAGGATCTTGGCCGGATCGTCCGATGACACCCGCACGATGCCGGCGAGGTTGCTGGCGCGCGCGGCCAGCAGCATGACATCGGTCATCGCGCGATCGATCGGCGCGTGCTCCTCGTCGATCACGACGAAATCATAGCCGAGCGCGCCGAATATCTCCGTCGCGTGCGTGGTGGGTGTCTTGATGAAGGAGCCGACGACGGTCTGCCGCGCCGAGAAGCGGCGGCGAAATGACGAAAAATGCGGCCTGACGACGTCTCCGGACACGGCTGTTCCTCCCGGCCATCTGCACAGGCCGCCTTCAGAAGGCAGACTCCGGCGTGGCGCTTGGTGAAAACCATTGCAGGGAGGGCGCCGGTCGGCCATAGCTATTCCGCCGCGTTCCACCAGGTGGAATTCTTGATGCCACTCAAATCCGACACCGTCGAAGCCGCCTCGCGCACCCTCCTGCTGCTGGAGGAGCTCAATCGCCATCGCGTCACCTCGATCGATCGTCTGCACAAGGCGACGGGGCTGCCGAAATCGACCGTGGTACGGTTGATGAAGTCGCTATGCGCGATGGGCTATGCCGCCAACGACCGGCGGCAGGGCGGCTACGCGGTCGCCTCGCGGGTCAAATCGCTGAGCAACGGCTTTCACGGCGATCCGCTGGTGGTCGAGGCCGCACGCCCGTGGGCGCTTGCCTTCACGCGACAATATCACTGGCCTATCGCCATCGCCGTCCTCGACAGGAGTTCGGTCGTGGTCCGCTTCAGCACCATTCCCGACAGCCCGGTCTCGCCATTTCACGGCACCCTCAACACGCACCTCAGCCTGCTCGGGCGGGCGCTGGGGCGCGCCTATCTGGCCTTCTGTCCGACGAGCGAACGGTCAATGCTGCTCGACATGCTGACACGATCGCAGGAGGCGGAAGACAAACTCGCCACCGAGCGAAAGCGGGCGCTGTCTTTGCTGGCCGCGATCCGCAAGCAAGGCTTCGCCGAACGCGACCCGATGGTCGAGCCGCGCTCGTCCGGCACGATCGCAGTTCCCATCATCGTCAACCAGCGCGTGCTGGCCACCGTCGGCATGACCTACTTCACGTCGGCGCTCGACCGCGCAGACATCGTCCAGCGCTACGTGCCTCCTGTGAAAGCCCTGGCCGACAACATCGCCGCAAGCGTCTCGTCACTGCAGCAATAGAGGTTACGCTTGACCGTATCCGTCGCGAGCTTGGCCTTGACGGCCCAGAGCAATTCCGAAACCCTGTCTCCTTCTTCTGGGGACTGATTTCGGTGCCCGCTTTCGCCCACGGAAAGGATCGATAGACTCTTTCCGGAAGCGGACGGTTATCGGAGGTGGCACCGCTATTGCTTGCAAGCAATAGGCGTGCGAGGGGAAGGACACAGTATGATCCGCGTGTTTCTCGATCGAATCTACCTTTTCTCCGGCTATCTCGCCGGACTTTTCCTCATTGCGATTTTTGTCCTCATGATGCTGCTGTCGGCCGGCCGGCCGCTCGGCATCAATATTCCGGCGGGCGATGATTTCATCTCCTGGTGCATGGCGGCAACGGCGTTCCTCGGGCTCGCGCACACGTTCAAACACGGCGAGATGATCCGCGTCGGCCTTCTGATCGATCGCCTCAACGATAACGTCCGCCATTATGTCGAGATCGCAGCGCTTCTCGTGGGCGTCGGCTTCATCGGCTTTTTCGCCTGGCACGCTTCGGTCATGACGTGGCAGTCGTGGAAGTTTTCCGACATTTCGCAAGGCGTCATCGCGGTACCGCTGTGGATTCCGCAACTCGGCTACAGCGGCGGCCTCGTGATTCTTTTCATCGCTTTTGTGGATGAACTAATTCATGTCCTGCGCGGCTTCTCGCCGCGCTACGAATTGCCGAAGCCGACGAGCGCCGAGGAAATCGTAGAACGCGCCATGCAGAGCGGGGGTCTGACATGGAGCTTCTCTCCATCGCCGCTATCCTGCTCGGATTTCTTGCGCTGCTGCTCGGTGCCGGCGTCTGGATCGGCGTCGCCTTGATGGCGACGGGATGGGCCGGCATGCAGTTCGCCGGCGGCGCCATTCCGGCGGGTAGTGTGCTTGCGACAACGGTGTGGGGCAACAGCGCGTCGTGGTCGCTCGCGGCTTTGCCACTCTTCATCTGGATGGGCGAAATCCTCTTCCGCACGCGCCTATCGGAGGAAATGTTTCGCGGATTTGCGCCCTGGCTGAACTGGCTGCCGGGCCGGCTCATGCACGTCAACGTGCTTGCCTGCGGCGTATTCGGTTCGGTGTCGGGATCATCAGCCGCGACCTGCGCCACGGTTGCCAAGATCGCCCTGCCGGAATTGAAGAAGCGCGGTTATGACGAGAACTTGAGCCTCGGCTCGCTGGCCGGTGCGGGCACGCTCGGCATTCTCATCCCGCCGTCGATCACCATGGTGGTCTACGCCGTGCAGGCGAACGTCTCCATCATTCAGGTTTTCCTCGCCGGATTTCTGCCGGGCCTGTTGGTGATGACGCTCTATTCCGGCTACATCGCGATCTGGTCGCTCGCCAATCCGACGCGCACACCGCCGGCCGATCCGCCGATGAGCCTTCGCAGGCGCATTTCAGAGTCGCTCAATCTCATTCCTTGCCTGCTGCTGATCGTTTTCGTCTTCCTGTCGCTCTTGATGGGCTGGGCGACGGCGACGGAATGCGCAGCCTGGGGCGTGTTGGGATCGCTCGCGATCGCATGGTGGCAGGGGGCGCTGACCTGGGAGTCCTTCTGGGCGAGCGTCATGGGCGCGACGCGGGTCAATTGCATGATCCTGCTGATCCTGGCGGGCGCTTCCTACATGGGCACGTCGATGGCCTATACCGGCATCCCGCTGGCGCTCGCGAACTGGGTGAACGGCCTCCAGCTCAGCCCCTACGCGCTGATCGCGGCGCTTACCGTCATGTACATCGTGCTCGGCACGGCCCTCGACGGCATCTCCATGATCGTGCTGACCACCGCCATCGTGATTCCGATGGTGAAGCAGGCCGGCTTCGATCTCATCTGGTTCGGCATTTTCCTGGTGCTGGTGGTGGAAATGGCGGAAGTCTCTCCGCCCGTCGGCTTCAATCTGTTCGTCCTGCAGACCATGAGCGGCAAGGATTCCAACACGGTCGCCAAGGCGGCCCTGCCATTCTTCTTTTTGCTAGTTCTGGCGGTTGCCATCATCACGGTCTTTCCTGCTATCGTGATGCTGCTGCCGCGGATAGCGTTCCCTGGCTAGAGAAAGGTATTGTCATGTTCAGGCTTATTAAAACGTGCGCTATGGCCGCCTGCGTGGCGGCGCTCGCCGTTCCCGCGCTTGTCGTTCCTGCGATGGCGCAGACCAAATGGAATCTTCCGGCGGCCTATCCGGCGGACAATCCGCATTCGGTGAACCTGATCGCGTTTGCCAAGGATGTCGGCGACGCCACCGGCGGCAAGCTGCAAATCACCGTGCATGCCGCCGCATCGCTCTTCAAGGCACCGGAGATCAAGCGCGCGGTCGCAACCGGACAGGCGCAGGCGGGCGAGGTTCTGATCTCGCTGCATGAGAACGAGGATCCGATGTTCGGCATCGATGTTGTCCCGTTCTTGTCGACGAGCTATCCGGCAGCCAAGAAACTATGGCTTGCCTCGAAACCCGCGATCGAAAAGAAGCTCGCATCGCAAGGTCTGATGCTCCTCTTCGCGGTGCCGTGGGGTCCGCAGGGCATTTATGCCAAGAAAGACCTTGCCACCGTTGAGGACATGAAGGGCCTGAAGTGGCGCGCCTACAATGTCGGTACCTCGCGCATCGCCGAGCTTGTCGGCGCGCAGCCTGTCACCATCCAGGCGGCTGAACTGCCGCAGGCGCTGGCCACCGGCGTTGTGAACGCGTTCATGACCTCAGGCTCGACCGGCTACGACAGCAAGTCCTGGGAAACCATGACGCATTTCTATGATACGCAGGCCTGGATTCCGAAGAACGTCACCTTCGTGAACAAGGCGGCCTTTGACGCGCTCGACAAGCCGACCCAGGACGCGATCCTCAAAGCGGCGGCGGTCGCCGAAGAACGTGGCTGGAAGCTCGCGGAAGAAAAGGCGAAGTGGTACCTCGAACAGCTTCAGGCCAACAAGATGAAGGTGCTGCCGCCACCTCCGGCGCTGAAGTCCGGCCTTGAGAAGATCGGGGAGCAGTTGACGGCCGATTGGCTCAAGAAGGCCGGCCCCGATGGTGAAGCCGTGATCGCCGCCTATAAAAAGTAGACGATCGTTGTTGCGCTTCAGTGGCGTCCGGCGTTCGATCGCCGGACGCGACAGTTTCGCAAGGGAAAGGCGATCGGCCCCCTCACCTCACCCGGCTTCGATGCACTCTTCCATGATCCCATTGATCTCGGCGGTCGAGAGGACCCCGATCTCGGCAATGAATACCATCCGTGCCCGCGGCACCCGGGCCGCCAGTGCCCCGGCCGCCGGCGCCCCACCCGGTGCCAGCGTCGCGCGCCCGCCGGCGAGCTGAAACACCATCAACCGCCCCGGCTGCTCCACCGTCTCGAACAATCCCTTCGCCCGGGCGAGCTTCGGCGCCAGCCGACCGATCGCCTGCTGCAACCGGGGGAGCGATACCGGCCGTTCCGATGTCCAGCTGAGCGCCTCGAACCGATCAGCCGCCGGCCGTCGCGGCCCTACCTCGCGCGGCGCCGGCATGAGGTCCACGTCCGCGGGGAACAGCAGCGCTGCGGGGACTTCGCCATGCAGAGCATCGACCACCACCGCCGCCGGACGCAGCGCCCGGACGGCCTCGCGCAGCTGTGCGCCCGCCGCCGCGTCCACCAGGTCCACCATGCTCAGCGCCACCACATCGGCCGTCCGCAGCTGTGAGCGCCGCAACGCATCGTTCAACGCCTCCAGCGTTGTCGTCGCGTCCACCACGCACAGCACCGTTTCCAGCGGCGCCTCCCGCCAGATCAGGGGATCCATCAGGTTGCGCACGATATCCGAGGGATCGGCGACCCCGCTGGTTTCGATCACGATGAACTCCGGCCGCGGATCACGCCGCAGCAGGGCGGCGAGCGTGCGCAGCAGATCGCCTTCCAGCGAGCAACAGATGCAGCCATTGCTCAGGCTGACCACCCCATCGCTGGCGCCCGCGATAAGCTCCGCATCGATGTTGATGGCGCCGAAATCGTTGACCACGGCGGCGATCCGCCGCCCCTCCGCATGCGCCAGCAGGTGGTTCACGACCGTGGTCTTGCCCGCCCCGAGGAAGCCGGTCACCAGCAGGATCGGGACCGGCACGATCAGCCCTCAATAACAGGCCGGCGCACCGGCTGGCCGGGCCGCGCCGCCACATCCAGCACGCCATCTGATATCAGCGGCTGGCCGCTGACCACCAGATGCCGCACGCCCTCTGCCGGGCGGTTCATCGCCGAGAAAGTCGCCCGGTCGGTCAGATCATCGAAATCGAACACGACAATGTCGGCGTCCGCGCCCGGCTCCAGCCTTCCCTTGGTACGCATGGCGGGCGTGCTGCGGGAAAGGATCTCCGCCGGGATCAGGGCGCATTTGCGGACGCCTTCCAGCAGCGACACCGCCTGGCGCTCCCGCACCCACTCGCGGATGAAACGGGTGAAGCAACCCGCCGAACGCGGATGCGAGGTGGCGTCATCCGGCAGCGGCCAGGCGTCGCCGGTGTAAGCGCTGCCGTCCGACAGCGTCCAGGGCATCGCGTCGGAGGCGATCGCGCCGCCGGGATACAGCACCGAGATGTCCAGGAGGTCACGATGGTGCGGATTGTTCTCCGTATCCAGGATATGCCACAGCACCAGCGTGGAGGGCTCCTCCGCCTGCGCCGCCAGCAATTCCTTGCGGTCGCGGAAGCGCCGCCCGTCGGTCACGCGCTGCACCGAATCGTAGCCCAGCCCATTGCGCGCCTCGAACTCCGGATCGCTGAAGAAGGCCGCCGCCAGCACGGTCGAACCGGTGCCGTACGGATAGGCCTCCACCGTGATCGGCAGGCCCTGCGCCTGCGCCTTGGCCACCAGCACGGCGCAACGCTCCACATCCGTCTTGCTGGAAGAGTTGAAGTGGCAGATGTGCATGTGGGCGCCGGTGGCGCCGGCATAGCCGATCAGGCGGATATAGGCCTCGGCGGCGCTTTCCGGGTCGATGCGGGACATGTAGGCGACGTGGGTGAAGGTCGCGACATCATGCGCCGCCGCCAGTTGGCACACCGCGGTCAGCTCCTGGACGCCAGCGCCCGGGGCATAGGCGTTGAGAATGCCGATGCCAATGCCGCCCTCATTCAGTCCGCCTGCAAGGCGGTCAAGGATGCCGGCCACCTCCGTGTCGCTGGCCACGTTGTCGATCCAGCGGCGATCGCGCATGGCATTGCCGAACGCCTCCAGCGAGCTTTCCGCGTTGGAGCCGGTCATCGCGCCGATCCGCGCAAAGGCCCAGTTGGCGGCGGCGCCGTAATTCAGCACGCGTCCCTTGGCGGCCTGGCGCCGATACCAGGATGCGACCGGCAATACGCCCGCCTCGAGGTCGAGCGTCGTCGTCACCCCGTCGAACGCCTGCATGCGGTCGGCCGGGAGCGACTGGCCGTGCGCGTGCAGGTCGATGAAGCCGGGCGCCACCACCAACCCGGTCGCGTCGATCACCCGTTCGGCGCTGCCGAGCCCGGTGCCGACAGCGGAAATCCGGCCATCCAGCACCGCCACATCGCCAATGGCGTCCATCCCGCTTGCCGGATCCACCACCCGGCCGCCACTGATCACCAAGCCACCCATATCGCCACTCCCAACGCAAAAACTTCGGTCCGGCAAAGCCGGCAGCAGCCCGTAGGCCACCTCGGCCATGTCTGGGCCGTCTCGACTTCAATAGAGGCAGATTTTCGGACCGACTACCACCTCCGCTGACGCTGACGCAGCATGCGTATTGCTCCACACCTCTGGCATTCACCGCGAAGCTATCCCCTTCAGATCGATCGCCGATATTTGCGACATCGCCTAACGGGAAGATTCGGGAAGCGGCCCACAGCGGGAATAACTGTAACTCGGTTACCACATCGGCGAGTTCAGTGTTGCTGTGTTGGCCGCGCTACAGACTCTTCGGCAAACATCGGTAAGTGTGCCTGCGGGGTAGTTAAAGCGGCGCGGTCGGTGCGGACTCGTCGAGGGCCACGGGGATTAACCTCTACGAGTCCGCACGCTCCATTTTTTGAGCGCACGCACGACGATTTATAAATTCTTAGAGAGCGGAGAGATTGAAATGCGCAAACGTCCCGCTACGGCTACTTCGGCTGATTTCAACGTCGTCAAAGCGTATTTCGAGCTGAAGAGATTGCGAGAAGACGTTGAGTTCATCGAGAGATCATCGAGACCGCCCTCAAGCCAAGCGACGGTAGCGGGTCGCGATAGATCCAAGGGTGACGATCGCATTCAAGAAGCTTTGCGGTCTTAGCGCAGATCTTCGGACCGACAACCACCCCCGGCGATGCCGGCACCGCATGCGTATTGCTGCACAATTCATCCCGGCGGCATGCTAAACTGCCGGCATGTCTGAAATCTCGACAGATCAGGGCCAGCCGCTGCCGTTCGACAAACTGGCGAAGGCGATCGCGGAGCGCCGGTCGCTCTATGGCCGCGCCAGCGGACTTCGCATCGATCGCGCCGAGCGCGGCGAGGCCTGGTCCAGCCTGCCCTACCAATCCATTTTCGTCGGCGACATGGAGTCCGGCGTCGTCCATGGCGGCGTGGTCACCGCCATGCTGGACGAAAGCTGCGGCATGGCGGTGCAGCTGGCGCTCGACGGCAACCGCGCGATCGCGACGCTTGATCTGCGCATAGATTACCAGAAGCCGGCCAAGCCGGGCCTCGACATCAAAGCGCATTCGATCTGCTACCACGTCACGCGTTCGATCGCCTTCGTGCGCTCGACCGCCTATCAGGAGACCGAGCAGGATCCTGTCGCGACCGCCGCGGCCTGCTTCATGATCGGCGCCAACCGCACGAACATGCTGCAGGACAGGGAAGCGTATGAAGTGCCGGTCCTCGACGCGCCCGAAGACAACTCAGGTCCATTCGCCAAAAGCCCGTTCGCACGCTGCCTCGGGATCCGCATCGCCGAAGACGGCGTGCTGCACATGCCCTTCTCGCCGAAGATCATCGGCAATCCGGTGCTGCCCGCCATCCACGGCGGCATCACCGGCGCCTTCCTGGAGACCACTGCGATTGTCGGTGTGGCGCACGAACTCGGCATTGCATCGCCGCCAAAACCAATCGGTCTGACCATCAACTATTTGCGTTCGGGACGTGCCCTCGACAGCTTCGCAAATGTCTCGATCGTCCGGCAAGGCCAGCGCATCGTCGCCTTCCAGGCGCAGGCCTGGCAGGACGATGCATCAAAGCCGATCGCGACCGCGTTCGGGCATTTCAAGTTGAGGCACGGAGCGGACAAGGATTAGGGGAGACGCTCACCTGCCAATTCCCTGGATATCTGTCGCTGAAACTACCAGCCCTCGCTTGCATGATGGTTGCGGCTGATGCGTCGCCTTTACCTTGTTCTCGGCTTTTTCTTCGTCGCCCTCGGCTTTGTTGGGGCATTCTTGCCGGTGCTCCCGACGACACCGTTCCTCATTCTCGCCACGGCCTGCTTCGCACGATCGTCTCCGCGGCTCGAAAACTGGCTTCTCTCCCACCCTCACTTCGGGCCGGCGCTGCGAGACTGGCGAGAGCGTGGCGCAATTCCATTCAGAGCGAAACTGCTGGCCCTCGCCGGCATCATCGCCGGGTTCCTGCTGTTCTGGATCGGAAGCGCGCCCGGCCCGATCCTGATGGCAAGCGTCGGCACATTCATGCTTGTGGGTCTGGTCTACGTCTTCACCAGACCGTCGGCTTGACGGCGCCGTGCGAGACCCCCTTGGAAGGTGCGCGCTCTCAAAATATCGAAAACAACCCCATGCAAAGTAGCAGGCCACCATCGGCATCCGACAAAGCAACTTGACGCGTCGGGCAAATCAGGGGCATTTTTCCATTATTCCGAAATCCTGTACGCGTCCGTCGCCCCGCAGCAGCGGGCGCGTCCGTCGCGATTACAGCCGAAGAGTCCTCACCCACAATTGGAATTGCACCGGACCGCGGCGGCGAACGATCGCCTGCGCGGCAGGGTCGTATCGCCGAGCATTTGAATCGGATGGACATCACCGTCCTCGACGAGCTCGGCTAGTTGACAGCCCATTTCAAATAAACCTAGGGTGAATACGACGGTTCTCCTTCGGGAGATCAAAAGGGAATACGGTGCGGGGGATCTCCTTCAACGCCGTGGCTGCCCCCGCAACTGTAAGCGGCGAGCCTTCGCCAAACGCCACTGGGCCTGCAGGCCTGGGAAGGCGGCGACAGGCAACGACCCGCGAGCCAGGAGACCTGCCGTCAGTCGTGGTCACACGCGAGCACATTGGGCGGGGTGTCCTGGTGGGTGTTGAGCCGTCTTCTTCTTGAGGCAGCGGCCAAACTGCGTTCGCGGTGACGTGCCACGTTATCGCGAGTATATTGATGACCTCCCGTACAATCTTCGCGCCGCGGCATCGCCGCGCGTTTCTCAGTTCTGTTGCCTTCTCCTGCCTTGTTTTGTCGACCGATGGCTGGACACAATCTGAAAGGCCGAGCCATACGCTCTCCCCCGTGGTGGTGCAGCCGTCGGCAACGCCGCCGAATGCCCGCAGCACCCGACGCGGCACTGCCGCGCGCGCCGCGCGTTCACGCCAGCAGCGCAACGAGGCTGCCAACACCGGTTCACCGGTTGCCACGCCGACAGGTCCTGCCTTCGCCGCACCGACGCTCAACCTCACCGGCGCCAGCACGGCCGGCAGCCGGATCGGCCTAACGCGACTGCAGACGCCGGCCAGCGTGGAGGTGATCTCGGCTGAAACCATCGCCGAGCGCGGCCAGCAGAATATCCTCGACGCGGTGACACAGAACGCCACCGGCTTCACCGCGAGCCCGGCACCAGGAAATGGCGGCGTCTCGTTCAATACCCGCGGCTTCACCGGCCTCGGGTCCGTGATGACGTTGTATGACGGCACCCAGCTCTATATCGGCGCCGGCACGGTGACCTTTCCGTTCGACACCTGGTCGACCGAGCGTATCGAGGTGCTGCGCGGCCCCGCGTCGGTGATGTATGGCGCCGGCGCGGTCGGCGGCGCTATCAACGTGGTTTCGAAACTGCCGTTGTGGGTCCCGCGCAACCAGGCCGAGGTCTCGCTGGACAGCAACATGACGCGCCGAATTGCGGTGGACAGCGGCGGTCCGGTCAGCAAGGACGTCGCTTACCGGATCACCGCCACCGGCAATATGTCGGACGGATGGGTCGATCGCGACAACACTTCAAATGTCGCACTTCATGCCGTGGTCCAGATCAAGCAGAACGAGGACGTCACCTGGACGCTGTCTTCAGATTACGGGGACCGCAACCCATCGCGCTACTTCGGCACGCCGTTGATCAACGGCAAGCTCGATCAATCGCTACGCTTCACGAACTACAACGTCAGCGACAGCCACATCCGCTACCAGGACAGTTGGAACCAGGTGAAGACCGAATGGCAGGTCGCGGACGGCATCTCGATCCAGAACACGCTTTACTACTTAAACTCCAAGCGGCACTGGAAGGACGTCGAAAGCTACGCCTATAATCCCGCGACAGGCCTGATCAACCGCAGCAGTTATATCGAGATCTTTCACGATCAGCAGCAGTTCGGCAACCGTATGGACGCGAAATTCCGCGGGCACGTTTTTGGCATGCCCAACGAGTTCCTCGCTGGCTTCGACGTCAACAGCATCAATTTTACCCATACCAACAATTCGCCCTATGGCGGCTCGTCGTCCGTCAATCCGTTCAACTTCGCTCCAGGCATATTCAACAGTCCAAACCCCACGGTTCCCGGCTTTGGCAGCGTAACCAATCAGTACGCGCTATTCGCCGAAAACAGGCTGTCGGTCACCGAGCAACTATCCTTGATCGCCGGCATCCGTCAGGATGAGCCGACAATCACGCGCACCGACTATGTCACACCTGGCAACAGCTTCGAAAAGTCGTTCTCCTCGACAACCTGGCGCGCGGGTGCGGTCTATACGCCCGTCAAGGATCTCGCTTTCTATGGCCAGTATTCCACCGCGGTCGATCCGGTCGGAGGGCTCATCTCGCTGTCCGCCGCAAACAAGAATTTCGACCTGGCAACCGGCAAGCAGGTCGAGATCGGCGTCAAGCAATCGTTCTGGGGCGGTCGCGGCGAATGGACGCTGGCCGGCTATGAGATCGTGAAGAACAACCTGCTTGCACGCGATCCCAATACTCCGTCACTGACCGTCCAGGTCGGCCAGCAATCGTCGCGCGGTGTCGAAGCATCGGTCGGCCTCGTGCTCGACTATGGTTGGCGAATCGATGCCAACACTGCTTTCCTGCGCGCGAAATACGACGACTTCGTTCAGGCGGTCGGCAGCAGAAGCGTGAACTATGCCGGCAACGTTCCTGTCAATGTGCCGCAGAACGTCTCCAATATCTGGGCGACCTGGGCCTTTGCACCGAACTGGTCGGCCAACGCGGGCGTACAGATCGTCGGCAGGACCTATGCGGACAATGCCAACACAGTGACACGCCCGGCTTACAACATTGTCAATGCCGGTGTGCAGTGGAAGCCCGATCTCAACACCACCGTGTCGTTCCGCATCTACAATCTTTTCGATGAGGTCTACACGACATCGGGCGGCACCACTCAGTGGCTGCTCGGCATGCCGCGCACTGCGCAGCTCGCGGTCAACGTGAAGTTCTGAGCGTGGCAGGCGCCCTGAAACGAACACTCCGGCGGTGGCTGTATATCGGCCACCGCTGCGTCGGCATCGTCACCTGCCTGTTTTTCGCCATGTGGTTCATTTCCGGCGTGGTGATGATGTATGTCGCTTTTCCCGGCCTTTCCGACAAGGAGAGGCTGGCAGCGCTCCCTGATATTCAATGGCAGAAGGTGGCGTTGTCGCCGGACGACGCGATGAAGACGGCAGGTGCCACGCGCTATCCGCGCGATCTCCGGCTTTCCATGCTGGCCGATGAGCCGGTGTATCGGATAACCGCCTGGGACGGCAAACGGCAGGCGGTCTCTGCAGCCGATGGCCGCGTCATCACCAGCGTTTCCGAACAGCAGGCGCTCGCGATCGCGCAACACCATCCCGCGAGTAGATCACCGCAACTCGAAGAAATCATCGATCGCGACCAATGGAGCGTAACTGCCCGTTACGATCCGCTGCGACCGCTTTACCTCATTACGCTCGGCGACAATGCCGGTACCAAGCTCTATGTCTCCTCGCGCTCCGGCGAGATCGCGCTCGACACCAACCACACCGAACGCGTCTGGAATTGGCTCGGCTCGATCCCGCACTGGATCTATCCGACCGTGCTGCGCAAGGATGGACCGCTGTGGCGGCTGGTGGTGCTTTGGATCTCCGGTATCTGCCTGATCGTCGGCGTCACCGGCATCTGGATCGGCATCCTGCGCGTGCGGCTGAAGCAGCGCTATGCGAGCGGCAGGATCACGCCATATCGTGGCTGGATGGCATGGCACCACGTCGCCGGGCTGATCGCCGGCATCTTCGTGCTGACCTGGATGTTCTCCGGTTGGCTTTCGCTCAATCCCGGCGAATATTTCGCAGGCCGCAATACGACGCGCGAGGTGCTGCAACGCTATGCCGGCCATGATGCACCGACCATTGCGACGAAGCTGCCAACGCCGCAGTCCGCCGCGGTCGAAGCGCGCTTTGTCTGGCTCGATGGCAGCCCGATGATTATCGCCGCATCGCGTGATGGCACACAGAGACCGCTGGATGTGACGTCGGGCGAATTGGCAGCACTCCCGCAGGATCGCCTCTGGACTGCCGCAACAAAACTGCTGCCGCAAGCTCGCGTCGCGGAGCGGTTAACCCTCAGAGAATACGACGCTTACTGGTATGCACATCATCACGACCGCGAATTGCCCGTGTTGCGTGCGGTGTTTGATGATGACGCGAAAACGTGGTTTCACATCAGCCCGGTCACCGGCGACATCATTGGCCGCGTGGACAGCAGCCGGCGCACATATCGCTGGCTATTCAACGCACTGCACAGTTTCGATTTTCAACTGCTGCTGATCTATCGCCCGGCTTGGGACATTGTGGTGTGGCTGCTGTCGATCCTCGGGACCATCGTCTCGTTGAGCGGTATCGTTATCGGCTGGCGCTATCTGCGCGGTTGAAGCAAATCCGCTTCGCCGCAGGTGCCCGTTCGGTCTTGCCAATCAGAAAGCTGCCGAAGGCCGTTGCCTGGCGTTATGGTTACCAAATTCGTGACAAACACCATCGAACATTCATCTATCCCCGCATGGGATGGCAATCGAATTGCATTAGAGAGGCTCTCGGAGAAGAACGGGAGCTTCCGGGATGTTGGACATCGGAACCGCCTACATCGTGACAGCGTACGCGCTGCTTGGCCTGGCCTTATTGCAAATCAGCGCCCTCGCAACGCGTCTGTTGTCCAGTTCCTGGCTCGGCTGGTGGGCGGCCAGCAATCTGCTCTTGGGCATCGGCACGCTCCTCGTTGGGCTGCAGACGCACATTCCTACTTGGCTTTCGATCCACTCGGCTAATGCCCTCACGCTCTTTGGATACCTCACCCTTCTGGCGAGCATTCGCAGCTTCGCGGGCAAGCCCGTTCGCTGGCAATGGATGGCGCTTGTTGGCACAGCATTATCGGCGGCATTGGTCGTCGCTTTCCCTGAACCGAATCAGTTCGCGGCGCGAATCGCGTTGCTGTGCCTGGTTTTCGCGTGCTGCGACGGACTGATTATCCGGGAAGGCCGAGATCTCTGGCGGCGCGAGCAACTGACGTCGGCAAAGCTGCTTGCCGTCCTGTTCGCAATCAGCAGCGCGCTGTTGATGCTCCGTTCCGGTCTCGCAGCCACCGGGAATATCGGATCACGACTGCTCGCGGCCGGCAGCGACGTCAGCCATTGGCTGGTCATGTTCGGCGTTATTTTTGTGACGCTGCGGGGCATTGTGCTGCTTTTCATGCTAGCCGAGCGTAACCAGAATGCGCTGCAGATGCTTGCCTGGTCCGATCCTCTGACGGGTGCGCTGAACCGGGCGGGCTTGGCGAACGCCTTTGCCGCGACGGTTCGGACGATGCGCCGAACCCCTGAAGCGGTGTTGTCGCTCATTCTCATCGATCTCGATCACTTCAAGGCGATCAACGACACGCGCGGTCATGCGGCCGGCGATGCCGTGCTGAAGGGATTGGTGGAAGCGATGCGCACTTGTCTACCTGAAGCAACGATCGGTCGATGCGGCGGCGATGAATTCGCCGTGCTCTTGAAAAGCAGCACTCCCGCTCAACTGCGGTCTTGCACTCAACACCTTCGCGAGACATTTGCCGCCCACGCGAGGCGTCACCCGCTGACATCCGGCATATCCGCGACCTTGAGCATTGGGATCGCCCGATGCTCCGTTCAATCAGCGAAGCTGGATCATCTGGTTGCCGCGGCGGATAAGGCCCTCTACGAGTCGAAGTCCCGCGGTCGTGACTGCGTCAGCTTCGCATCTCTCGAAATAGCCGCTTAACAGCGGCGGACGCCGGATTGGGGCTGGCGGCAGCGCGCCGTTGCCCGAGGGACGGACGTGATCGTCCGCTGATACGGTCTGCGGCGAGCAATCAGTCGTTCGAGAACATCTCGCTCCCGAAGCAGCGCTGCGTCTGACAGTGTCGCAGTGGATCGCAGAAAATCGCAGCCTGGCGCGCCGCTCAGAATGAACGGCGAACTCATATTTCATTGAAACTCCTTGTGATTTCGCCAGCTGGCTGATGGTTCGACGATCGTCGGGACCGACGTCAGACGCGCCGGTGCCGGCATTTCGGCACGTTCACGGTTCCCCACGGCAGGGGTCGGTCCAGGTCCTCGACGGTGCCCGACCGCTCAAGGCAGGGCCTGTCTTCGTTGCGAAACGCACTCAATCTCAGAAGGAGCTCTCCGATAACGTACGTGCCGGCAAGGCAAGCCCTCTCAACGTCAGCTGAAACGCATACTGGAGATGCATTTCTCAAGATTTGATGGCATGATCATCAAGGGCTGCGGAGGCGCCGAGACCGAGGATTGCGCGTACGTGATCAAGGCCAAAGCGATGCGCTCAAAGAGATGCACTCCAGAATCAAGCGAACGATCGCGGCTGCGGTCAGACGGCGAGAGAAATGGAGAACCTTATGGCGTCGTGGCGTGACGACAAGGCCCGGGCGACCCTGATCCACGAAGCCGCGGCTAACGTGCAGCCGGGCAAGGCGCCCCGATCCTTTGCCGAGCATCTGTTCGGCCATACCAATCTGGAGGACCTCGCCAACTACGATGCGGCCTCCCTGGCCTTCCTGGCGGAACAGGCCTGGGAGCATGTGCAGCAACGTACGGCAGGCCGTGCCGACATCCGCGTCGTCAATCCGATGATGCCGGACGGGCGCGAGATTTCCGTGCTCGAAGTTCTCAACGACAACATGCCCTTCCTGTTCGATTCCACCATGGCGGAGCTCGCCGAGCAGGGCATCGAGGTTACGCTGGTCGCCCACCCGATCATCGCCGTGGAGCGCAACGAGCAAGGCAAGCTGCTGCATTTCTACGGCGAAGCGCTGCCGGAGGGAGCAAAGGGCGCGCGCGAAAGCCTGATTCATTTCCACATCGCGCGCCTGGACGCTGATGCCGACCGCCAGAAGGTGATCGAGGGCCTGACCGAGACGCTCAACGACGTGCGCTCTTGCGTCGCCGACTGGCGGGCCATGCGCGCCCGGGTCGAGCAGGCGATCATGACCTTCCGCTCCAATCCGCCGCCGCTGCCGATCGATGAGGTCGCCGAAGCCAACCAGTTCCTGCAATGGCTGTGCGCCGACAATTTCACCTTCCTGGGCTTGCGCGAATATCGCTTCTCGCCCGACGCCGATGCGTCGGACGACATCAGCACGGGCGAAGGCCTCGGCATCCTGCGTGATCCCGATGTAAAGGTCCTGCGCCGCGGCACCGAAATGGTGGTCATGACGCCGGAAATCCGCGAATTCATGCGCGAGCCGACCGTCCTCATGGTGGTCAAGGCCAATGTGAACAGCCGCGTTCATCGCCGCGTCCGCATGGACTATGTCGGCATCAAGCTCTATGCGCCCGACGGCCGGCTCGAGGGCGAGTTGCGCCTCGTCGGCCTCTTCACCTCGGGTGCCTATACCCGCTCGGCGCGGCAGATCCCCTATGTCCGCCACAAGGTCGAGCAGGTGCTGCAACGCGCCGGCTTCGACCCGGCCAGTCATTCAGGCAAGGCGGCCCTGCATATCCTCGAAGAGTATCCACGCGACGAGCTCTTCCAGGTCGATGCCGAAACGCTCTACAATTTCGTCATGGAAGTCCTGACGCTCTATGAGCGTCCTCGCGTACGGGCGCTGGCACGGGCCGACAAGTTCGACCGTTTCGTTTCCATCCTCGTCTTCATTCCGCGCGAGAAATATGACACCGATGTGCGTACGCGCGTCGCGGACTTCCTGGCGCAGGTCTATAAGGGGAGCTTGGCGGCCTCCTACGCTTCCTTCCCCGAGGGATCGCTTGCGCGCGTCCACTACATTATCGGGCGCTATGAGGGCCGAACGCCTGTCGTCGAGCGCGCGACGCTGGAAGCCGAGATCAGCGCCATCGCCGCGACCTGGGGCGACAAGCTGAAGGCGGCGCTCGCCACCTCCACCGACGGCATGCGAGCGCGCATGCTCGCCAACCGTTACGCCCAAGCCTTCACTGGCGGCTACACCGAAGCCTTCGGCACCTCGCAGGCGATTGCCGATATCGCCACCATCGAAAAGCTCACCCCGGCGCGGCCGGTGGCGATTTCGGCCCACCACATCGAGGGCGAGGACGATCCAACGCGCTTCGGTCTCAAGGTCTTCTCGCATGGCGCACCCCTGTCGCTGTCGTACCGGGTGCCGGTGATCGAGCATCACGGCCTGCGCGTCGTCAACGAGCGCACCTATCAGATCGTGCCTCGCGCCATGCCGGCGCCGGCGCCGGTATGGCTGCACGACATGACGATCGAGGCCAACGACGGCAAACCGATCGTGATCAACTCGGAATTCGGCCATCGCCTCGAAGCCTCGATCATGGCGGTGGTCGGCGATCGGGCCGAATCCGACGGATACAACGCCCTCATCCTGCGTACGGCCCTGAGCTGGCGGGAGGTTTCGACCATCCGCGCGCTCTCCCGCTACCTGCACCAGATCCGCGCTCCGTTCAGCCAGGACTACATGTGGGAGACCTTGCGCAAGAACACCGCGATCACCGCCAGCATGGTCGCGCTGTTCCAGGCCCGCCTCGATCCGCGCCTCGTCAACACCGACGCCGAGCGCTCGGCGCGTGAGACGACCCTCCTCACCGAGATCGAGGAGCAGCTCAAATCAGTCGCTTCGCTCGACGAAGACCGCATCCTGCGCCGCTTCGCCAATCTGGTGCAGGCAACCATCCGCACCAATCTGTGGCAGATCGGCGAGGACGGACATCCGCGTCCGGTGATCTCCTTCAAGTTCGACGCACGCAAGATCGAGGACCTGCCGGCCCCGCGACCGCTCTACGAGATCTTCGTCTATTCGCCGCGTGTCGAAGGCATTCATCTGCGCTTCGGCAAGGTCGCGCGCGGCGGGTTGCGCTGGTCTGACCGGCCGCAGGATTTCCGCACCGAGATCCTCGGCCTGGTCAAGGCCCAGCAGGTCAAGAACGCCGTGATCGTGCCGGTCGGCGCCAAAGGCGGCTTCGTGCCCAAACGCCTGCCGCCACCCTCCAATCGTGACGCCTTCATGGCCGAAGGCACCGAAGCCTACCGCATCTTCGTTCGCGCCATGCTCGAACTCACCGACAATCTCGACGGCGACATCATCGTGCCGCCCGACTCCACCGTGCGGCATGACGGCGACGACCCCTACCTCGTCGTCGCCGCCGACAAGGGCACCGCCACCTTTTCCGACATCGCCAACGCGATCTCGACCGAGAAGAACCATTGGCTCGGCGATGCCTTCGCCTCCGGCGGCAGCCAGGGCTACGACCACAAGAAGATGGGGATCACGGCGCGCGGCGCCTGGGAGGCGGTGAAGCGCCACTTCCGCGAGCTCGGCACCGACATTCAGACCATGTCGTTCACCGTCGCCGGCGTGGGCGACATGTCCGGCGATGTGTTCGGCAATGGCATGCTGCTCTCGCCAGCGACCAGGCTGGTCGCGGCTTTCGATCACCGCGACATCTTCATCGATCCCTCGCCCGACCCGGCGGTCAGCCACGCCGAGCGCGTGCGCATGTTCGAGCTGCCGCGGTCGAGCTGGCAGGATTACAACAAGGCGCTGATCTCGCAAGGCGGCGGCGTGTTCTCGCGCTCGCTCAAGGCCATTCCGCTCGCCCCGGAAGTGCGCACCCTCCTCGATCTCGACAAGCCGCAAGCTACGCCTTTCGAGGTGATGACGGCAATCCTCAAAGCGCGCGTGGACCTTGTGTGGTTCGGCGGCATCGGCACCTATATCCGCGCGTCGGCGGAAAACGACGACCAGGCCGGCGACCGCGCCAACGATCCGATCCGGATCACGGGTGCCGATGTCCGCGCCCGCGTGATTGGCGAGGGGGCCAATCTCGGCGTCACCCAGCGCGGCCGCGTCGAAGCGGCGCAGAAGGGCGTCAAGCTCAACACCGACGCGATCGACAATTCGGCCGGCGTGAACACCTCCGACGTCGAGGTCAATATCAAGATCGCGCTGGCGCGCCCCGAGCGCGAGGGACGCCTCAGTGCGGCTGACCGCAACAGCCTGCTGGCCGCGATGACCGACGAGGTCGGCGCCCTCGTGCTTCGCAACAATTATCTGCAGACGCTGGCGCTCTCGCTGGCCGAACGCAGGGGCCTGGCCGAGACCGGCTTCCTCGCCCGCCTGATGCAGTCGCTCGAGCAGCGCGGCCTCCTCAGCCGCGCTGTGGAATTCCTGCCCGACGATGCGGCGATCGCCGAACGCGCCCGGCGCGGCCAATCCCTGACCCGGCCGGAACTTGCCGTGCTGCTCGCTTACGCCAAGCTGACGCTTTACGACGATCTGCTCGTCACCAGCGTGCCCGACGATCCATATCTCGCCCGCGAATTGTCGCAGTACTTCCCGGATGAGGTTGAGGACAAATTCTCATCTGCAGTGGAACACCATCGCCTTCGGCGGGAGATTATCGCAACCAATCTCGCCAATGCCATTATCAATCGCGGCGGACCGGCCTGTGTGGTGCGCCTGATCGACGAGACGGATGCCGATGTGTCGACCATTGTCATGGCCTTCGTGGCGGTGGATGATTCCTACGGTCTGAAGCGGCTGAATGACGCGATCGATGGACTGGACACCCGCATCGACGGGCAATTGCAACTTACCCTCTACGCGGCGATTCAGGATCTCCTGCTCTCCCGCATGGTCTGGTATGTGCGCAATGTTGATTTCAAGGCCGGCCTGGATTCAGTCGTCGCGCGCTTCGGCCCCAGCATCCGCGAGATCGTCGCCGGACTCGACAACACCCTTCCGGACGACTTGCAGGCCGGGCGCAGCAAGCGACGGCAGGACCTGATCGATGCCGGCGTCCCAGCCGACCTCGCAGGCGAACTCGCCGATCTCGACGCCTTGGTCTCGGCACCAGATATCGTGACCGTCGCGGAGCGCACCAGCCGGACCATCAGCGACGCCGCCACAACCTTCTTCGCCGCCGAGGCTAATTTCCGCCTCGATCGCCTTATCGCCGCGGCACGCAACATCCCGGCAAACGACAATTACGAACGGCTCGCCATTGATCGCGCCATTGATCAGATCGCAGCCGCCGAAAGAAGGCTGGCTGCGGACATGCTGGCAACCGGCCAAAGCGGCCAGGAGGCTGCGGGCAACTGGCTTGCGGCTCATCCTGAAGCGACGCGCATCCGCCGCTCGGTCGATGAGATCAATGCCAGCGGCCTCACGCTCGCGAAGCTGACGGTCGCAGCGAACTTGCTCGGGGATATGGTGAAAGGCTGAGTGGTACGCGCTCACGATGAGCGGTTCGGGATAACTCCCCTTCGAAGGTGCGCGCTCCCAAATATCGAAAACAACCCCATGCAAAGTAGCAGGCGGCCGCCGGCATTCGACGGAGCAATTTGACACGTCGGGCAAATCAGGGGCATTCTTTCATTATTCTGAAATCCTGTACGCGTCCGTCGCCCCGCAATAGCGGGCACGTCCTTTGCGATTGCAGCCGAAAAATCCTCACCCACAATTGGAATTGCGCCGGCCCGCGGCGGCGAGCGATCGCCTGCGCGTGGTCGATCCGCGCGCTTGCCGCGTCTGCCAGGGAAGCTCAACATGAACACCGCTCCAGACCTCACCATGCCAACGGCGACCGCCGCAACTGGCCAGACCAAAACTGCCGCAGCCCCGCGAATAAAGCTGCTGTCGCACGGATTCTCCATCGACCATCCTGATCCGGAGCTCGGCGAACAGCTCATGGCGAACGCATTGGGGGTCGCCGATCGCGAAGCGATGCATGGCATTCTCAGGCAATTGGTAAAGGCCAGCGTGAGCGGCGAGAGTCCCGACGAGGTCAACCTCTCTTTCATGATCTCGATGGTGAAGAGCATCAAGCCCCGGGATTCCATCGAGGCCATGCTGGTGGCGCAGATGGTTTCGGTTCATGTGATGGCGATGCGATGTGCCCATCACCTCGCGAATGCCGATGACCTCGCCCAGCACGATAGTGCCGCGCGCGCATTGGGCCGGCTTGCCCGCACGTTTCCCGCCCAGATCGAGGCGCTCAACCGCTACCGTAGCCATGGCGAGCCCGCCATCACGGTGCAGAACGTGTCGGTCGGCGACGGCGGCAAGGCCATTGTCGGCAACGTCACGCAGCACGCGAGCGTGATCGTATCGGACAAGAGCCCGGCATCCGCGGCGCGGAAGGCGCCGAAGGGCTCGGGCTCCAAACGACGGCGCGATCCCGCTGATGCCAAGCGGGAAGCACAGGCATGAGCGATCACATCGGAAATACCGGCCCGATGCTGGCGAGCCCTCGTTGTGGCGCCAAAACCCGTTTCGGCGGCACGTGTCGTTCGCCGGCGGTGAACGGCAGGAAACGCTGCCGCATGCACGGCGGTGCACAGGGATCCGGCGCGCCGAGGGCAAACCAGAACGCGTGCAAGCACGGCCTGTTCACCAGGGATGCGATCGCCGAGCGAAGGCAGATTCAGGCGTTGCTGGGTGAAGCGCGGAAGCTGCTGAACGAGATGAAGTGATTGGCTTTCGCAGAAGGCTGCGCCACGCGTTGGCAAGCTTGCCCTTGTCTCGCACCGACAGCATTGGATTTCAAGCTAGCCATACCTGCCGTTCGAGCATTGGGGATTTCGGTGATAGTGCACTCAAACTATGGGGTTTTATGTGCTGTCACCGTAATTCGGCACCGGGCCGCCGCTATGACCCCACGATTTCGCCATACGCATCGTGTTGTTCGTCCGCACGACCCTTCCCGTCAGGCTGGCCTTCGGAAACATAGACATGGGCGGTGATTTCATTGGCCGCTGGCGTGCGGGTGGCGGCAGGAGAACGGCACGGCAAGCGAAACCCGGACGGTACAGCGCGAAGGTGCTTGCTTGCGGCTCATTGCTGCTCTCGTGTGTCATCGTCGCTGGCATGGCGACGCAAACGGCATTGGCGGAAGCAGCCGCGCCGGCCGCGACAGGCGTCGCTGATACCGAAAAAGAGCAGGGTGGGCCTGGCGCCGCGCAAGCATCCAACACGCAGAAGTCGGAACCCGAAACAGTCCTGCGACAGCCTGAGGTGCCGAAGCCAGCGCCGGAAGCTGCCGTTCAAATGCCGGAAGCACGGAAATCGAGCCACGAGGCCAAGGATTTAGCCAAGGATTTACCTGTACCACAGCTCGTCTTGCCGGGCGATCTGGCGAAGAAGATCGGCCAGAAGATCTGGCTGAATGAAACAGGCGGAAAAAGTGAAGCGATCACGGCATGGAGTGCGAACGAAGAATTCGCTTCCTTAGGAATCGGTCATTTCATCTGGTTTCCTGTCGGCAAATGGCTGCCATACGAAGAGAGCTTTCCGGCCCTGCTCGAATTCATGCGCAAGAAGAACGTGCAATTGCCCGCCTGGCTGGATCAGACGCAAATTCCGGCCAACCCGTGGACAAGCCGGGCCGAGTTCAGGAAGAACTCCAACTCACCGCAGATGAAAGAGTTGAGGCAGTTTCTGCTCGACACCGTGCCGGAGCAGACGCAATTCATGGTGGCGCGGGCGCAAGGTGCGATGGAGAAGATCCTCAAGACGACGCCCGACGGCACGGAGCGCGAACATATCGTCATCCAGTTCACGCGCGTCATTCGCGCCTCCGAGAATTTTTATCCGCTGATCGACTACATCAACTTCAAGGGCGAAGGCACCAACCCGAACGAAGCCGCCATGAACAGGGAGACCGGGCGGCGGCAGGGTTGGGGTCTCAAGCAGGTGCTGCTCAAGATGAACGGTGATACCAGCGATCCGAAGGCCGTGCGCGCCGAATTCGCCGATGCGGCGCAGTTCGTCCTGCAGCAGAGGGTTCGCAACCTTCCATCCAACCGTGTCTTCGAGGTCGGCTGGCTGCGCCGCGTCGCGACCTACCGCCGCCCGATCGCGGATCCGGAATCGAGCCCCGAACGGGCTCTGAGGAAATCGTTGCGAGTGACGGCGGCTCAATAGCTTTCCTATGAAGGGGACAGTTGCCGTTTTTGCGTATGCGTGAGGCTGCTTGTCCCGCGACGTTCGTCAGGCAATCGCGGGCTGCGCCTCGCTGACCTCAGCCTTTGGCCCTCTTCGCCACCACCTTCTCATAGGCCGCCTGCAGCCGTTCGCCTACGCTTGGGCCGGTTCGACGCTTCGGTTTCAAGCCGAGATGGATCTCGCGCAGCTCGTCCATCAGCTCGGCCCACATGGTCGGGCCGCCGTCGCTGAGCAGCTTGGCGCGAATGCCGGATTACGGTGACAGTGCACTCAACTCCAGTGAGAGTTTCGTGCGCTGTCACCGTAATTCTGATGCAGCTCTAACTCAGAAGAGAAAATCGCCAGCATCCAGTGACGAAGCAAAAACGCCTTTCAACCGGATAACATCGCCGCCGGGAATGCCAATTTCAAGCCCATCTGAAACGGTTGTTATCGCGAGTGACCCGAAGTTCAGTCCTCGGCCCCGTAGATCGATTTGATCGTGTTCGAGCGTATTACTGTTGTTAGCATTGAAATCGGTGATCGTGTCGAGGCCGTTGCTGCTAGCGCGGTAATTGAAAACATCGCTGCCGCCCACGCCGGTAAAGATGTCAGCTGCCGAAGTACCGGTGAAAACGTTCCTCAATTCGTTTCCTGTTCCGGTGTGGGACAAAGCGCCCGTGAATATTAAATTCTCAACATTTGCGGGAAGCGTGAATGACGCCAGAAATGTCTGCACCGAATCATTTCCGCCACCAGCCTGTTCAACAACGGAATCTGTCGTTGACTGAATGGCATATGTATCGTTGCCGTTTCCACCTTCGAACGTATTGATTCCCCGTCCATCGACAAATGTATCGTTGCCGTCCAATCCGATGAGGTCATCGCTGCCGGTTCCGCCAGTCACGACATTATTGAGTGCATTTCCTTTGCCGACATGCGACGCCCCGCCGACGAAAATCAAATTCTCAACGTTTGCGGATAAAGTGTAAGATGGCAAGAAAGTTTGAACCTGATCGGTTCCTTCGTTGGCAAATTCGAACACTGTGTCCGCGTTCAACTGCACGGCATAGATGTCATTACCGGCGCCGCCCTGAAGTGTGTTGAGTCCTGCACCGTCGATTAAGGTATCGTTGCCACCGTATCCAACAAGATAATCGTTTCCCTTGCCGCCGATCAGAACGTTGCTCAGGTCGCTGCCTATTCCGACAAACTTATTGCTTCCGATGTGCATCAGATTTTCAACGTTGGAGGCGAGCTTGAATGAACCAAGGGCGGTCTGAACTATATCAGTGCCTTCGTTACTGAATTCGGTGACAGAATCCCCAGTGGCTTGGACGATGTAGGTATCACTGCCAATACCTCCTTGCAGGCTGTTCGGTGCACCCACACCTCCATCCAGCGCATCGTCGCCACTTTGTCCGATCAGATAATCGGATCCATCGCCCCCGAGCAAATGATCGTCGCCCGATCCGCCGATAATGACATTGTTAAGATTGTTGCCAGTGCCGGTAAATGCCCCGGAACCGATGAATGTCAGATGCTCCAGATTTGCTTGCAGCGTAAACGACGCGATTGCCGTCCACACGGTGTCCGTGCCTTCATTGGCGAACTCCGTCATTGTGTCGCCCGTCGCGCGCACGACATAGAGATCGTTTCCTAAGCCGCCTTGCAGTGCTGAGACCCCTCGACCATCATCGAGTGTGTCGTTCCCTGCATAACCGACCAGATAGTTTTGAGTCGGCCCCCCGCGTATGAGGTTGTCCGAGGTGTCGCCAACGAATAAAAGCGAACCCGACCCTGGAGACCACTTTCCGATAGCGGCATCAAGTGCCGCAACTTGGCCGGGGCTCAGTTGAGCCGCAGCGAGACTTAAGTCGTAATCGACGATTGCAAGGATATTGGATGGCACCAGAGCGGTGCCATATTTGCGGGCTGTCCCAAGCCAGAAATAGGCATCTTGATAATCAAGATCAACGCCACTGCCTTCGAGGTATTGGCGGCCCAACGAAAACATGGCGTAAGAATTGCCCAGTTTTGCTGATTTCAGATAGTGCCCAGCAGCCGATGCGTGATCGGGAACGCCGCCCGGCAAGCCAAAGCCGAGGTCATCGAGAAGCCCAAGTCTGTAGTGGGCAACGTCGGAATTCGGCAAGGCCATGAGGAGCGACCGTGCTTCACCATAGTCTCGCGTGACGCCATCGCCTTGAATGTACAGACCAGCGAGCTGAATACTGGCGTCGTCGATAAGTCCCACCGCCTGGCGGAGAAACGTTGCGGCGAGCACGGTGTTCTGGTTGACGTAATTTCCGTATTTGAGCAGCAACCCATAGTTATAGGCGCCGACTGCGTTACCACTCTGAGCCAGAAGGATTTCGTCGTGATAGCCGCCCGCATAGTCTCCGGCCATGAATTTGGCGTCGATAGACGAGAATGACGGCAGTGGCGGCGCCTGATCGGAGACCGTCAGATGAACAGTCTTTGGGAGTGAATCGTTAAATCCATCGCTCAGAAGGTAGGTAAACGAAGCTAGCCCGGTAAACCCTGAGCTTGGTGTAAAAGTATAAACGCCGGTTTCCGAATCAAGCGAAACGGTGCCGCCCACCACTGATCCGTCAACGAGCTTAAAACTGAACTGCGCACGCTCATCGACGTCTGTACCTTTGAAGAGCGTGAACGTGAATGGCCGGTTCGACTGGATCGCAACATCCTCATTGGCGGTCGTCAGTGTCGGCGGATCATCGACCGGTCCGATAAACAGCGTGACAGTCTGGGGGCCACTCGTCGTCGTGCCATCGAAGTATGTGTATTGAAACCGAGCCTCTCCAATCACATCTGTTGGTCCGAAAAAATCGGGCTCCGGGATGAAGGTGAATTCGCCGGTTGCGGAATTGAGTGATACCGATCCACGCAGATCCGAATTCGGAACCAAGTTGAAGGTCAGTCCGCTTGATTCGGGCATCAACGTGCCCGTCAGAGGAGTATCTTCCAGTCCCGAAAAAATTTGGGCGTTCGATTGCGCCGTGGAGGGAATGGCCGGCGTATTCGTCGTTACCGTGATATCGTGAATATCGATATAGCCAGTTGGCTTTTCGTCCGGTTTGTTCCCGATCAAGACAAAGTGCAGGGTGGCGTCGGCGTGCGATAATGTCTTGTCGAGGTCAAGGTAGGTGTAACGCTGCGCCCAATCACCTTGTGAGGAGACATTGTTGCCGGCATAGGTCCAGTTCGCCGGATCGGGGTCGAGAGTGAATGAGATGTTATGATATTGACCGTCACTCTGGTTCGCCTCCAGGATAGGCGCAAGATCAAAAGCGGTGTAGGCCCAATTGGTGACCTGTTGCCCGTTAGGATATCCATCGGAGATATCGGTCGCCGGTACGTAGGTGCAAACCCAGCAAACAAGCTTCGCCCCGTTGGGGTCAAAGTCTTTTGCACGAATACTGAGCGAAATGGCCGCATCACGTAAATCCAGAACACCGGGAGCTCCGACGGTCGGCAATGAAAGGTGCGCCAAGAGATAGAGCGGCCCGATACCGTCGATATGATTTGGGTCGATATCCCCCGGGAGCAGTACCCGGGTTCCGCCGCCCTCCGAGACAGGGATTACGTCTGAACTCATCCAGGTCGTAAACGGCGCCTCACCATTAGAAAAATTGAAAGTGTAGGTTGATGGCATCCCGTCACTCCCATCCAAAAATGCGGTGGTAGAAACGAAGGACTGTAGCTGCCGCAGGTCCTGCTTTTCTTTAGGTGGACCTCTGTTCTGGAAGCCGGATCTGCTATTTCTGCCAACTTTTGTTGGTG
Organism: Bradyrhizobium sp. SRL28; assembly: GCF_018596315.1. Lineage (GTDB taxonomy): Bacteria > Pseudomonadota > Alphaproteobacteria > Rhizobiales > Xanthobacteraceae > Bradyrhizobium. The sequence continues at coordinate 133,376 of NZ_JAHEAG010000021.1, forward strand.
CTGCCAGTCCGGCCTAGAACGGCGGAACGACCACACCCGAGGTCGCAATAGCTAATAAAACCTCGAGAATCGCCCCGCGAAGTTACGGACCGGCGTCTGGGATCAAATTCAAAAAATTATCGGGCAGTTGCACATATCTAGCATGGACAACCTATCCGAGTAAAGCCGGGAAACTACTAGGCTGGGAAAGGCAGCGGCATCCGGCGGGCAATGGCATGCAACTCGCTTCGCACCGGGCACGATCGACGCTCTGATTGTCTCCTATTATCGGTCGACCGATTGGACAAACCTTGCGGAAGATACGAAGGATGTGCGGCGGCGCATCATCGAGAAGTTTCGATTGAAGCATGGCGCAAAGCGGGGGTGGCTCTTGGCGGAGGTGCATCTTGTCAAAATCATGGGTGAGATCACCTCGCCATCGGCGCGGCGATCGTGGCTAAAGGCGATCCGGCACCTCCTGCTGCATGCGGTTCCGGCGATGATCAGGAAAAATCCGGCCGAAGGCATCGCACGCGTCAAGCTGCCGAAAACAAAAGGGGCATCACAGTTGGACCGACGATCGCGACGTATCGCAAGTACTGGAAGCTCGGCACGCAACAGCGCCTGGTACTCGAATTCGCCCTGGAGACGGTGAGCCGTCGCGGCGAGGTGGTGCGGCTCGGGCCGCAGCACGGCTATCACGATGCAGACGGAAGCCGCCGCATTCGCATTGAGCGCACGTACGGCAGCGAGGATGTTGACATTCCGGTGTCGGATGCGCTGGCGGCCGCGATCGACGCAATGCCCAAGCCGCAGCCCGTGGGTGGCGTCTTGCCTCTCACGTACCTGTACACCGAGTACGGCATGCCCCGGTCGAAGAAGGGCTTGGGCAACGACTTCGCGGCATGGGCGCGGACAGCGGCGCGGCGAAGATGCAAGACGCGGCAACGCATGCGCCGAACCTGATCACCGATCAACGGGCCGAGGCTGGCGGCGCGGGGTCAGAAGAGGAACACCACTCTTACAAACGCGGCGGGCCAAAATCTACAAGCGCGGGATAAGCGATTGAAAAAGTTAGAGGCGGATCATGACATGGCGCTCCCTAGGGGAATCGAACCCCTGTTTCAGCCTTGAGAGGGCCAAAAAATAAATCCTTCTCCGTTCGCCGCCGTTCGCTGATGTTCAATAATTTCAATATGTTAAATTCCGACAATCCGGTATTGTTCGTCAATGTACAGGGATTTATATTCAACGGATATTCAACGAAAAACGACGAACGCTATGTCGAAGACACTCGCCGAGGCTCAAGTTACGACGGCTAAAGCGCGCTCCAGGCTCGAGTTCGGCGTGCATTGGCGTCGCCTCGATGCGGAAGCGCATCTAGGCTATCGCAAAGGAAGACAGAGCGGCATTTGGCTTGTCCGCTGGCGTAATCACTACGAAGGCGGCAACTACAAGCAGGCGCAAGTCGGCGTCGCCAACGACATCAATGACAAGCCCGCCGATGGAATCCTGACCTTCGAACAGGCTGTGGGAACGGCACGGGAGGCCGTAGCCCGAGCCAGAATAGAAGCCGCGTCGCAGGCGGCGGGCCCGCCTCCTACCGTGCGATCGGCCATTGAATCCTACGTCAAGGAACGCGACGCTCGAGAAAGGCGCCGAACAGGTCGCGACGTCCTATCCGACGCCCGCACCAAACTGCGTCGCTACGTTCTTGGTCAAGAAAAGCGGGGCAACCAGGAAGCTGCTGAAGCTGCTGCTCTCGCCTCGGTACATCTGCATGCACTGAAAGAGGACGACTTGATAATGTGGCGTGAGGGTTTGCCGGAGGACCTGAAGGTCACGACCAAGCAGCGCTTTGTGAATGACCTCAAGGCCGCACTGAACGCCGCGTGGCCGCGGCTGTCGGCGGATCGGAAGAAACTAAACCCGACGTTCCTCGCCATTGTGAAGGCCGGCTTCAAAGCCGAGCGGATCGATGATGATGATGATGGGTCGGTTGCTCGGGATAACCAGATTCTTACAGATGAGGAGGTTGGCGCCGTCCTTCAAGCTGCGTATGAAGTCGATCAAGAGCAAGGATTTAATGGCGATCTATATCGGATCGTCGTATGTCTGGCCGCGACCGGCGCGCGGTATGCCCAAGTCAGGCGAATGCGCGTGGGCGACGTACAGGTTTCCGCACGGCGTCTGATGGTGCCGGGCTCCTACAAGGGGCGCGGGGGTAATAGTGGCTCAGTCCCGGTCCCAGTGGGTGACGATGTAATTGCGGTGCTTTTACCCGCACTCGCCGGGCGGCCAAGCGATGCACCTCTTTTCGAGCGATGGCTCCATGAACAGGAGCCGGGGGGTATCGCCTGGAAGAAGTCTGAACGCGGTCCGTGGAAAAGAGCCGAACTTGCACGTCCTTGGAAGGCCATTCGCGAGCGCGCAGGTATGCCAAAGGTCATTCCCTATGCTTTGCGGCACTCGAGCATAGTGCGAGGTCTCCGAAAGGGCTTGCCTATCCAACAGGTCGCCAAACTGCACAACACCTCAGTCAAAATGATCGAGCGGCACTACGCGAAATACATTGCGACCGCCTTGGAAGACCTCGCAAGGGCGGCAGTCGTGTCCCTAGTGCCGCGGAACGATGGAAACGTGGTGCCAATAGGGAAACGCGCGTAGGCGCCCTTCCCGAGCCTGGTTTTAAAGTGTTGTGTTCTTATCGGTCGCGGGACGGTTGTCTGAGTACGAACGGCCGCTTTGCGCGGTGGGCTCAATTGGTCAGCGCAACACTCTAATCTTATAGCAAAGATGGAGTGTGGACATGAAACAGCGACGGCGCATTTACTACTCGGCGGCCCAGCGATCCGAGATCTGGGATCGCTGGCAGGCCGGCGAGCCGATGAGTTCGATCGGACGCCGATTTGACCGGGAGTCCTCGTCGGTCTTCTCAGTGATCTCGCCGACCGGCGGCATCCGTCCTCCGGATCGGCACCGTGCCAAACAGGCGCTCAGCCTTCCTGAACGAGAGGAGATCTCTCGATGGCTCAGCATGCGCTGCTCGTTGCGGTCGATCGCGCGCCACTTGGGACGATCTCCATCAACCATCAGCCGTGAAGTCCAGCGTAATGGCGGGGCGGATCGCTACCGGGCTGCGAGGTCCGATCAGGCCGGGTGGGATCGGGCGCGGCGCCCGAAGCTTTGCAAGCTGGCTTGCCGTCCGTTCTTGAGGCGGACAGTATCAA
>NZ_JAHEAG010000210.1 GCF_018596315.1 Bradyrhizobium sp. SRL28
GCCGAAAGCGCTCAGGAGCCCGACCGCTATGGCGATGAGAGCAGCGCAAATCCATAAAGCGGGCGTACTGGAGCTTAGGCCGGCAATAAGGATCCAAAGACCGAAGCCGACGATGAAGGCCGAGATCGCATAGGCGGCAGCTTTTTCCATGTTCGATCCAACAGCAAAACTGGGATCGATCGCCTCTACGACTCGTTACGGGCTAAAACGTTCCGGCAGTCACAACCTCGAGACTAGGATTATTTTTTCGAGCTCATGGCGACCGTCCGCGTGAGCTTCCTGCTCGGTGGCGAACGATTCTATGGAAGACTGAATAGGTCTTCCGTTCTCTCTGATGTCCCAGCGGAAGCGACCCGCGTGAATCGTGCAGGGCCGGGTTACAAGGTCATAAGGCTGCGGCAGAGCCATACCCGACAATTGCAGAGCAGTTATCCGCGCCCGAAATCTCTCGATCTCTTGAAGCGCGTTGTGGCGGTCCTGCTCCGATGGAAGCTTGCCAGCGGTCTCTACTAGCTTCGCCGCCATTTCTTCCAGTTCTTTCAGTCTCGCCGCTG
>NZ_JAHEAG010000211.1 GCF_018596315.1 Bradyrhizobium sp. SRL28
GCGCGCCCTCGGCCTCACCTCGCGTCATCTCGCCTACATCATCTACACCTCAGGCTCAACCGGAACCCCCAAAGGGGCAAAGAATGAGCATCGGGGTATTATCAATCGCCTGGTCTGGATGCAGAAAGCCTACGCTCTCAATGCGACTGATGTCGTCTTGCAGAAGACGCCATTTGGCTTCGATGTCTCGGCTTGGGAATTCTTCTGGACGTTGCTTGAAGGGGCGACCCTGGTGCTGGCACCTCCGTCTGCACACAAAGACCCCGATGCGCTTGTAAACCTTATAATCAGCCAGCGCATTACCACTGCACACTTTGTACCATCCATGCTGGTAAGCTTTATGGACACGAGGGGTGTTGATCGCTGCAGCTCGCTGCAGCGTCTCCTGTGCAGTGGCGAGGCGCTTCCTGCCTCCCTTGTGCACAAGGTTCGGCGCGTATTGCCTTGGACTGGTCTGCACAATCTATATGGCCCCACGGAAGCTGCTATCGACGTTACAGCCTGGAGTTGCCCGGCTGATTTTGATGGGGCTACTATCCCCATT
>NZ_JAHEAG010000212.1 GCF_018596315.1 Bradyrhizobium sp. SRL28
CGTCGAGCAGCCCGGCCTGCGCCGCTATTATCTGGTGCCGGCGGCCGCGACGGCGGCAACGGGCGAAAGCCCCGCGCTCGATGTGCTCGCGCAATTGATGGGCGGCGGCGCCAACTCCTATCTCTACCGCGCGCTGGTGATCGACAGGGGTCTCGCGATCAGCGCCGACGCTGGCTACGATGGCACGGCGCTCGACCCGTCGCAATTCTCGATCTTGGTGACGCCGAAGCCCGGCGTCGAATTTGCGCCGATCGAGGAGGCGATCGACAAGGTGATCGCCGACCTCGCGCAGAATCCCGCACGCGCCGAGGACCTCGAGCGGGTCAAGACCCAGCTGATTGCGCAAGCGATCTACGCCCAGGATGACCAAGCGACGCTTGCGGGCCGGTATGGAAGCGCGCTCACCACCGGTCTCAGCATCGACGATATCAGGAGCTGGCCGGACCGCATCCGCGCCGTCACCGCCGAGCAGGTGCGCGACGCCGCGGCCAAATGGCTCGACAAGAAGCGATCGGTGACCGGCTATCTGATCAAGGATACTGC
>NZ_JAHEAG010000213.1 GCF_018596315.1 Bradyrhizobium sp. SRL28
CAGGGTGTCGCGCCAATACTGCGCCTGCTTCTGCAGCCGTTCCCCCGACAGCCACTGCCGTTGCCAGGCGGCATAATCCGGATATTGGATTGCCAGCGGCGGCAAAGGATCGTCCTGTCCAGCCTCAAACGCCCGGTAAAGCTGACTGAGTTCACGCACCAGCACGCCCAGCGACCAGCCGTCCGAGACGATGTGATGCTGGGTCAGCAGGAAGACGTGTTCCTCATCCGACATCCGGATCAGACGCCCGCGGATCAGCGGCCCGCGCGCAAGATCGAACGGCGTGCCTGCCTCTTCATGGCACAGCTCCAGAAGCGCCGCCTCAGCATCCGGCCGGCCCCGCAGATCGTGCTCGAGCACCGGCAGCCCCGCATCCGCCGGCAGAACCTCAACCCGGGGCTTGCCCTCCGGTGCGACAAAGACACTGCGCAGCGCCTCATGACGGGCAAACAAACGGTCAAGGCTGCGCTGCCAGGCGCTGCGGTCGAGCGCCCCACGCAGCCGCCACGCCAGCGGAATGTGATAGGTCGTGCTGC
>NZ_JAHEAG010000214.1 GCF_018596315.1 Bradyrhizobium sp. SRL28
TCGGCCAATGGAGCACGCGATGCCAAACAGCAAGGAGATTGAGGCGAAGTCGCACAACCCGGTGCCGCAGGGCTATGTGCTTGGTGCCGGAGAGGGTGAACACCTGATCCATTTTCGTGATGGCGGCAACATCTTCATCAAGGTCGACCCCGTAACGGGGTCCAATAATCTTGGCCTCGGCATTCAGCAGCTACCCAAGGGCTCAGGCATTCCGGTTCACCGACACCTCGACAGGGACGAAGCATTCTACGTTCTGGAAGGCAGTGGCACGGTCACACTCAACGATGTGCGTCACTCTTGCGAAAGAGGTGGAACGATTTTCATACCCAGGAACACGTGGCATGGTTTCAGTAGTCCAGATCAGGAACTGGTTCTGCTGTGGATCATGGTGCCCCCAGGCCTCGACGGTTTCTTTCGCGAAACCTGCAGCCGACCCGGCGAACCGCGAAAAGAATTGACGCGGGAGCAGATCAACGCAATCGGTCTCAAATATGGGGCAGAATACTAGGCGGGCTCAAACATTTGCCCAC
>NZ_JAHEAG010000215.1 GCF_018596315.1 Bradyrhizobium sp. SRL28
GGGCCTCTTCCTTGCCCGTCAGCTTGCGTTCCGCGCCCGGACGCGGCTCCTCGCTCAAGGCCCGCTCCAGATTGCCTTCCACGAAGCGGCGCTTGGTCCGGCCGACGGTGGAGAGGCTGACACTCACGGTCCGGGCAATCTCCTCGTCGCGGCCCCTATCGGCCGCCAGCAAAATCTGCGCCCGCTTGAGCTTGCGGGCGGCGTGTTTGCCGCCGCCGAGCATCGCCGTCAGTTCATCGCGCTCGGCTTGGCTCAATTCGACCCGATAACGTACATTCATGCTTTGCCTCCTTGTCGGAGGCCGGGACGAATCCAACGATGAGTCAAAAATCAGGCGCGCGTTTCACCGAGAAGCAGGGGCACTACCTCGCTTTCATCCATACCTATTCGTACATGTTCGGACAGCCGCCCGCCGAAGCCGACATCCAGCGCCATTTCCGCGTCAGCCCGCCGACTGTCCACCAGATGATCGTCACCCTCGAACGGAACGGCTTCATCCGACGTCAACCCGGCGTCC
>NZ_JAHEAG010000216.1 GCF_018596315.1 Bradyrhizobium sp. SRL28
CATTGCGATGGTGCAGCCGGTCAAGGCGGCGCCTTACTTCGCGCACGCGCAGTTCAGCACGCCCGAGACCATTTTGGCGCTGCCGGATCCCGGCGATGCGATTCCCTATGTCAAGGCGATGTGGCTCTACGTGCGCGGCGTCGCGCTGGTGGCGAACCGTGACTTCGCAGGCGCTACTGCCGCAGCGAGTGCCATCGAGACGATCGAGCGCACCGCGGACTTCAAGCTGCTGAAAGATTCAGGCGTCCCGGCGCAGGAGGTGCTCCGCATCGCGCGCACGGTGATCCTCGCACGCGTAGCCCAGGCCAAGGGCGACTATCGCACCGCCATCATCCGGTTCGAACGGGCGGCGGCATTGCAGGACGCGTTGGCCTACACCGAGCCGCCCTATTGGTATTATCCGATCCGGCAGTCGCTTGCCGCCGCCCTGCTGCAGGCCGGCCGTTACGCCGAGGCGGAGCGGCAATTCCAGCGCGCGCTCAGCCGGGCGCCCGCCAATGGCTGGTCGTATTACGGG
>NZ_JAHEAG010000217.1 GCF_018596315.1 Bradyrhizobium sp. SRL28
GGCAGGGTAGGTCCATAGCAGCTAAGGGCCGAACCGGGTCTCGCGGTCTTCGCTTCTGCTGCCCGGAAGGATGTTCAATCCTCCTCGGAGCCATGCTCGCTTCAACCCGCAGCGCGGTCGTATACGCAAGCCACAGCGTTACGACCGCGCTCGTGCTCTCGAGACGCAGCATGCGAATGATTCCGGTGGCTGCCGCCGCGGAGCTTTTCTCCTTGTGAGGGACATCAGACGACGGAATTCGGACCTCTTTGCAGGAAATAGGTTCGTCAGCGGATACAACGCTGCAGAACAATGCTCTTCGCGATCTACTATTACGTTGTTAGCTATGGTTCAAATTATGAAATGCGTTACCGGGAGAGAGAAAAGCAATGCCTACAATGAGCAGCGAGGAAATCTCGTCTTATTCCCAACATGGATATATCGTTCGCAAGAGCCTGCTGAGCAGCAAAGAGGTCGCGCTGATCCGCGATAGAGCACGCGCATCGATCGATCGAGCCCGAGATCA
>NZ_JAHEAG010000218.1 GCF_018596315.1 Bradyrhizobium sp. SRL28
GCAGCGGCGCGCGAAAAGCTGCCGGCTTCGACGACCTTCACGAAATAGCGCAGATGACGAAACTGCATGACCGCGAGCCACCCTGCGGCTTTCCTGGTCGGACCTGAATGCCGTCCGCCCGCCCCGGTACGACGGCGGATCCGCTGGTCCGCAATCTTGCACAGGGCAGGCGGCTCCGCACCCGCAAAGTTGTCGCGATATCATGGAAGGTTTTGCAACCTGATAGCTGCGAGCAGCGGCCAGCGCGAGTTCTGCGTCGGGCCGGGCCCGGAAAGGTTCAATCGAAGAACATCACGACCGCTTGATGACGTGATCGGCCATATCAGGCGCCGATACCTGCATATCGAAGCCATATTTGTTTTCGATCCCGTCCTGGATCATTTGTCCGCCCGCGCTGGCGGCGAACCATTCCGGACTGCCCCAGACGATCAAGGGGCACTCCAATGCCAAAGCTCATTTATCGCGTTGTCTCGGCCTGTGGCGCACTCGGCTACGGCTACCC
>NZ_JAHEAG010000219.1 GCF_018596315.1 Bradyrhizobium sp. SRL28
CCTTGGCGGCGATGGCTTGGCGCAAGTGATCGGCGTCATAGGCTGTATCGGCCATGACGACCTCGGCGGGTAGTCCCTCGATCAATGCGGCGGCTTGCGGTGCATCGCCCTTCTGACCTGCGGTAAGCGTGAACCGCACGGGACATCCCAAGCCGCGAACGGCCAGATGTATCTTGGTGCTCAGGCCCCCGCGCGAGCGGCCGATCGCTTGATCTTCCGCTTGATCTTCAGACCCCCTTTTTTGGCGCCGGCGGCGTGCTGATGCGCCCGAACGATGGTGGAATCGACGATCAGATATTCGAAGTCCGGATCGTCGGACATCGCCTCGAAGATCCGCCACCAGACACCTTTGATGCTCCATCGACTGAAGCGTCGGAACACGCTGTTCCAATCTCCAAACGCCTCTGGAAGATCACGCCAGGGAGAGCCGGTGCGCACGATCCAAAGCACGCCCTCCACGAACATCCGGTTGTCGCGGCCGGTCGAACCCTTCTGGTCAGG
>NZ_JAHEAG010000022.1 GCF_018596315.1 Bradyrhizobium sp. SRL28
GAGCGCTAAGACGCTGAGTCCGACCCGAAGCGGACACTCGGTCGGGGCGGGGCTACTTAGCTACATCGGATCAAGGCCGTCATCTATCGTCGCTGAAGTCGGCTTCCCGCTTGGCCAAAGGCTTGACCGCCGCCGGGGTCGGCATAACCTCCACCGCCATCATTGGTCTTTACTGGAACTAGCTCGGTCGGATTTCATCACGCCGGTTTAGTTCAGTATGCCCAAGCACGTGGGAGAATCGTGCCATGCCGAAGCGCTCTTCCATAGACAAGCGTCGGAGCAAAGCCTTACCCGCCTTAGGGTTTGCCGGCATGTCTCTCTCGATGGCAAGCGGTGCGTGCGCCTCAACCAGCGAAGCGTCGGCGAATCCATCACCGCCCTCGCAGAAGCACGAAATCTTTCTTGGCGAGGAGGAAATCTCCGACGTCAATTTGGCGACGTTCCATGTCTTCGACAAGGAAAATACTGGACCACCACCGCTCTTCCAAAAACCAAGGCTGGCCGCCGGATGCGGTGCCGGCTGTGCCTGTAGCTTCGGCTGTGCCTACTGGCCGCAACCTCCGCAGCCTCCAAAGGCAACGCAGCCGACAACACAGCATCGAAAACAGAAGCCTCCGCACCGCACGCACGGCGTTCGGCACACCCGACCTCGTTAAGGCTTTCCAACGACCTAGAGTCCTCACCGTCAAAATCGAACTGATGCCTGCTTGTGGTACCTTAAGGACATTGCCGGCTCGACTGACGATGTCCGGTCCAGAGGGCAAAGCGGACCTCGTGGCTGCGCTGCTCGATGTCTGTCCGATTTAACCGGCGGGATAAGAACATGCGATATGCTTTGGTCATCGCGATGTTGCTTGGGTCGACGCTTCTTGCGCAGGCGGAGCCAATCGATCGTGACAGGTGGATCGCGCAGACTGGAAAAGCGAGCAAATCCTGCCTCGCTAAATTTCGGCAGAAATTCGGGGAAGACAAGGGCCACAATTACTCACGCTGTGTGACAGATCAAACTAACAAAGCGATCGATGACTGCGTTGGCAGCAGTGGGTTTTCCAACTGTGTTTTAGAAAAATCATTGAGGGTATTGGAAGTCTGCGACCTATCGAGCTGCTGAAAGTACACGTCTCAAGCGAACCGCCACGACCTCTATCGAGCGCCGGAATGACGAGTGGCATTTCAGAGAACCACCATAGGAACTGCGTGAGATCAACGACAGCCGACTTCCGCAGAGAGCCAAGACTGGTACACCATGAAATCGTCTTGACGGCTCGTGAATTTCAATCCGTCGGTGTGAACCCCGTTGTTCGCACAATCCCTTTCCACCGTTCGGATTCGGAAGCGATCAGCCGGGAAAGTTCTCCCATGGCGATTGCATCAATCTCAACGCCCAATTTTGTCATGCCGGATTTTACCTCGTCGGTGCGCAGTGCCGTTTGTACAGCGCTATTGAGCCTTTCGACGATATTTGCCGGTGTCTTCGCAGGAACGAAAAACCCGTACCATGTGAGGTCCTCAAGCGACGGATAGCCCGCTTCCGCCACTGTCGGTACGCCGGGCAGGAATGAACTGCGGCGCGGCCCGGTGGTCGCCAGCGCCCGAAGATCACCGGATTGAACGAGGCCCAGAGAACTGGCGATCGGCATAATGGCCGATGCGATCTCGCCTTTGAGCAGATCCTGAATCGAGCCGTTGCCCTGATAGGGCACGTGAAGGAATTCGAAGCCCGCAGCGCGCCCCAGCATCGCACCGAGGAAATACAGCGTCGTTCCAACACCAGCTGTGCCGTAGCTCGCAAGCTTTGGGTTGGCGCGGCACCACGCGATGAAATCGGCAAGGGTTCTTACGTCATCCGGCACCTTCCGACCTACCGTCAGCAATGTCGGGGTTGAAGCGACGGTCGATACCGGCGCAAAATCCTGCGGCTCATATCTGAGCGTCTTGTAGACGTGCGGGAACAGCATCATGAATCCAAGCGGCGCCATCAATATCACCGATCCGTCGGCGTCAGCGGTCTTCACGGCCTCCACCGCGACCCGGCCAGCCGCACCCGGCCGGGTCTCGACGACAATCGTCTGGGCATAGTCTCTCATTTGGCCGGCGATCAGCCTTGCCATGGCGTCTTGCAGCCCGGGCGTGAAGCCCGTCAGGATGTGCGCGGTTTTTGCGAGCGGTTGTGCGATGGCCGGCGGCACGAGGCCAGTAGAGGAGAACGCGACACTGACCGCCGACACGGTCAACAAATCACGACGTGTGATCATCAACTGTCTCCCCAACTAATTTGTTCGCGCGTGGCTCTACCTTTGGCTGTACCACGACAGCGCATGATATGCTTGGCATCCGGCTTACTTTTTCCTTACCGTCAGCTTATTCTTTCAGGCATAGGAATTTCGAGGATTGACCGCCGCTCGGGGAAGTGGCTTGCGCTATATTTTTGAAAATTACGCATTCGATACCGACCGGCGCGAGCTGCGTCGCGGGACGGAGGTCATTGCTGTTGCGCCGAAGGTATTTGACCTGCTTGATTATCTGATCGACAACCGGGAACGCGTTGTCAGCAGGGACGACCTCATAAGCGCCATTTGGGAAGGCCGCGTCGTTTCGGATGTGGCCGTAACTACCCGCCTGAATGCTGCGCGGAAGGCGATTGGTGATTCCGGAGACGAACAGCGGCTCATCAAGACCTTTCCGCGCAAAGGCGTCCGTTTCATCGGCACGGTGCACGAAACGGCCGGGCCGGCGGGCGCAACGGCGAGCGGCTCGCCGGAACCGGGCTTTGCCGCCCCTGACAGACCTTCGCTAGTCATCTTGCCGTTCGCCAATCTCAGCCCTGATCCCGAGCAGGAATATTTCACCGATGGCGTGACCGAGAGCCTGACCACGGATCTGTCGCGCATGGTTGGCATCTTCGTGATCGGCCGCAACACAGCGTTCACCTACAAAGGAAGGCATGTCGATCTGAAGCAAATCGGTCGGGAACTTGGCGTTCGCTATGTCCTTGAGGGCTCCGTGCAGCGTGTTGCAAGCCGCATGCGCATCAACGTTCAGCTCATCGATGCCGAAACAGGCAACCATCTTTGGGCCGAACGATTCGACAAGCCGATCGCCGATCTTTTTGACATGCAGGACGAACTTGGCGCGCGCCTCGCCAACCAGTTGGGAACGGAGCTGGTTACGATGGAGGCTCGACGCGCGGCGCGGGCGCCCCATCCGGATTCGATGGACCTGTATTTCCAGGGCATGGCGTATGTGAACCGGGGATCGGATCCTGTAAACCTGTCGCAAGCGCGCGAATTCTTCGAACAGGCGCTCTGCCTGGACGCCGGCAATGTTGACGCAATGGTTGGCACAGCATTCGTCGATGCCACGCGGGGAACGTCCATGCTGACCGGCGACCGGACCGCGCGCCTGATGGCGGCCGAAACGACTTTGGCCAAGGTGCTTGCCCACAAGCCAAACCACGCCATGGCGCATTGCCTCATGGGCGTCGTCCAGATCTTCACCAAACGCGCCGCTCAGGGAATCGCCGAATGTGAGCGCGCGTTGGCGCTGGATCGAAATCTGGCCACCGCTTACGCGTGGATCGGGCTCGGCAAATGTTATCTCGGTCGAGCCGAGGAAACTGAGGCCTACGTCATGAATGCATTTCGGCTTTCTCCCCGTGACAACAGAGCGTTCAGCTGGATGAATATAGCGGGCGCCGCGCAATCATATCTTGCGGCCGACGAAGCTGCTGCCTGCTGGTACAGGCGATCCATCGAGACCAACCGGAATGTCGCCCCGTTCGTTCACTTCTTCCTTGCCGCGGCGTTGGCTCATCTCGGGCGGATCGAGGAAGCGCGGGCTTCGGTACAGGCGGGACTCGCCCTCGATCCTAATTTCACTCTCGCCCACTTCCACGCCAGTTCGCCCACGGACAATCCGACCTGTCTCGCGCAGCGTGCGCGGATTGGCGAGGGCATGCGTAGAGCAGGATTACCTGAAGGATGAATCGCGAGGATTGGAGCCCGGGTAAATTTCTGATTTTCCGAAATTTCCGTTGACGCGAAGGCCAAATCAGAAATATATCGATTTGGTCCCGTCCCGATACGAGGGGCGTTTCGCGATCGTCACAAGCGCGGGATGGGATGCGATGGACGCGGATGTGCCTTGGACGTACGGCACGGATGCGTACGGCAAAATCGTGTGGTCCTGACGCCCCGATGCTGGCGTCAAGTCTCGCGGTTGCGCATCGATCCAATTGGATCGAGCGCGATATCCGCGAGGCGACGGTGACAACGAGCCCGGCCCGCCGGGGAGAGCACGATATAAGCCGTAAAACCATTGCGCAGGGAATGTCGGATGCCTCCGCTGAACCTGTATGCTCGTGTGCGCCTTTTTGCACACTTTTGCACACGAGACCGCGGGTGCAGCGTGCACCCGGCATTCCCTGCGCCCTCTCTTTGGAGGGTAAGGAAATTCGATAGCAAGCCTCGGGCAAATCGGGCCGCGAGATCGTGAAGCCGTGTCATCCGCCAGCCACTCCACGCAAGACAGCGTCCCCATATGACCCCTCATCTGCTAGACAGAATGCCATCAAGCAAACCAGGCGGCGCGAGACCGCTGGACGTGGAGGAAGCATGTCGTCGGTTCGCTATTACGACTGGATCGCGCATTTCGGCCGCCGCACGCCGGACAAGATCGCGGCCATCGACCTCGCCAGCGATCGCCGGCTTTCCTACGCGCAGTTCGACGCGCGCATCTCGCGGCTTGCCACGCACCTGCGCGACAAACTCGGTGTCACGCGCGGCGACCGCGTCGCGGTGCTGGCGCTGAACACGACGGATACGCTGGAAGTGCAGTTCGCCTGTTTCCGGATCGGCGCAGTGTTCCTACCGCTGAACACCCGTCTCACCGTTCCCGAACTGCAATTCATTGTCGGCGACGCCTCGCCGAAAGTGATGATCCACGACACTGATCTCGCCGAGGTCGCACTCACGGTCGCAAAGCTCTGCAACGTCTCGTCCGCGCTGCTGCTCGGCGCCGGCGGTTCCTACGAGGCGGCAATCGCGGCTTCGACGCCGCTCGATCACGCGGAGATGGTCACGCTCGCTGACATCTCGACCATCATGTACACGTCGGGCACGACAGGTCAGCCCAAGGGCGCGATCATCACCCACGGCATGACGTTCTGGAATTGCGTCAACCTCGGCGGCCCCGCCTACGTCTCGCCGTCGACGGTGCTGCTCACCGTGCTGCCGCTGTTCCATACCGGCGGGCTCAATTGCTACACCAACCCGGTGCTGCATGCCGGCGGCACCGTATTGATCATGCGCACATTCGATCCCGGCGTGGCGCTGCAGCTAATCAGCGACCCATCCTGGGGCATTACCCAATTCTTCGGCGTTCCCGCGATCTACCAGTTCATGGCGCAGCATCCTTCATTCGCGACGTCCGATTTCAGCCGCCTCGTGATCGGCGGGGTCGGCGGCGCGCCGATGCCGGTACCGCTCCTGAAAGTGTGGGAAGAACGCGGCGTCGCCCTGCAGCAGGGCTATGGCATGACCGAGACGTCTCCCGCGGTGCTGGTGCTCGACCGCGAGGACGCCGAACGCAAGGCCGGCTCGTCCGGCAAGCCGGTGCTGCACACGGAAGTGCGGATCGTTCGTCCGGACGGGACGGACGCCGATATCGGCGAACTCGGCGAACTCTGGGTCAGGGGACCGAACGTCACGCCCGGCTACTGGAACAGGCCGGATGCCAACGCGTCATCATTCACCGATGGCTGGCTGCACACCGGCGATGCCACGCACGTCGACGAGGAAGGATTCTACTACATCGTCGACCGCTGGAAGGACATGTACATTTCCGGCGGCGAGAACGTCTATCCGGCCGAAGTCGAGAGCGTGCTGCATCAGCTCACGGCAATCGCCGAAGCGGCCGTGATCGGTATCCCGAACGAGCAATGGGGTGAGGTCGGCATGGCGATCGTGGCGGTCAAGCCCGGCCATACGCTCCGGCCAGAGGAGATCCATGCGCACTGCCAGGCCAATCTGGCGCGGTTCAAATGTCCGCGCCTGATCGAATTCGTCGACGCCCTGCCGCGCAACGCTACGGGGAAAATCCACAAGCCGACATTGCGAAAGAATTTCAGCGCGCCGAAGCCGACCGACAAAGCGGCCATTGCTTCATGATCGTGCGCCGGCATGCGACAAACGAAAAGCCCGCCGGTTCATCACCGGCGGGCTCTTGTATCAGAAGCCAATCAGAGGATCCCAGTACATCCGTGGAAATCCCGAATCGGCAACCTTTAATCGACGCGAAGGTTCTCGGCGCTTGTCTTGCCGCGCATCGGGTCCTTCTTCGCTTCGAACGAGATCTTCTGACCTTCGTTGAGCGAGCTCAGACCCGCACGTTCGACGGCACTGATGTGGACGAAAACGTCGGTGCTGCCATCATCGGGCTGAATGAAGCCAAAACCCTTGGTCGCGTTGAACCACTTAACTGTTCCGGTAGCCATGTAACTATCTCCAAGATGCGCGAAAGCGCTTTGCCCGCACGACCTCCGCGCAGGCTTGATCCGATTTCAACGATGTCTTGGGGATTGGAGCCGGTTCGGCGTGGTCAACAAGGCAGAGCGATAATTCGAATGAGAGCCATATAGTCTGTTTCACCGGGAATGCAAGGCCTACCCAGGCAGGAACAGCGCGAACGATTCATCAGTCGTCCGCCGCAAATGCTGGCGATATTGCGCGTAATTGAGATCATCGGCCAAAACCCTGCCAAAGGTGGGGTTAGCGACCATCTTGATCGGCAAATAGGCGATCGGCGCCGCGATCGGCGTCAGCAACGAGCCGCGGCCCGCGAGCAGCGTCGTGATGATCCCGTACATCTCGCCCGAAATTGCCAGGTGCGCCACCGTGATCAGGCGATGCTGGCCGTGGCGATTGGTGACGAGATAGATGTGTCTCGACTGGTTCGGCACCGCCACTTCGCCGAACTGGGTGAAGGCCGCGTCCTGCCGCTCGCTCTCGTGAAAAACCAGCGAGGACGCCGCATTGTCCCAGGTGATCTCGGTGCGGTAGGCGAAGATCGCGTCCTTGTCGCCGAACGAAGGGCGCACCGTGACATAGGTCCCCTCGATCCAGGCCACCGCGCGGCGCGAATAGGCCCCCAAGCCATCGGGCGCGATGTCGCCGTTCCCATTGGGCGCGGCGGGCGCCGGTGCGTCGGGCGTCTTGCGCAGGGAAACACCGAGCGCCTGCTCGAGCCGCACGGTAGTGGCGAGCGTGAACGGGCGGCGGCCGCCAAGCACCTTCTCCAATGTCGAAAGGCTGAGTTTTGCAAGCTCCGCCAGCGATTGCCGGGAAATGCGGCGACGGGCGATTTCCTCACGAATGGTGTCGGCGATCTGCCGGCTCTGCTCGGCGGAAAGCTGCTTGTCCGGCGCTGGCATCGTTACCCCTGGTTTCGCGCGGCCAGTCTAGCAGACGCACAATCCATCACAAACCCGCACAAAACCGTTCCGGCCATGGCGGACCGCGCAGGCCTGTGGCCGAACAAGGCCGATCATTCCGCTCGCGCCAAATCGCTGAATTCCACACCCTCACACCACGGCGAAATCGCCGTTCGGGAGTGAGCGACATGACGACATGCGACGAAATTGAGGCTGATAAACCCAGCGAACAGCCCGGCCTGATCAGGCTGGTGCTGTTCTTTGTGATGCAAGGCGTTGCCGTAATCCTGGTCGGGTTTGCGGCATTATTTCTGAGCTTTGAGCCGGTCTGGTCGGCGGAACACCTTCCCGCCAACTATCTCAAGCCGGGCGACGCGCGCTCTGGTTCGTTGCTCATCAAGAACGAGGAAGGTTACGCCGATGCGTCGCGGCTCGGCATCGATGTCGATCTCACCGTATCCGGTCCCACGGTGCGCGCCCGCGTCACCCAGATTTTCCGTAATCCGACGACAGACTGGGTCGAAGCAATCTACGTCTATCCGCTGCCGTCGGGCGGCGCGGTCGATACGCTGAAGATGGTGATCGGCGATCGCGTCGTGGTCGGCGACATCAAGGAGCGGCAGCAGGCCAAGATCATCTACGAACAGGCGAAGCAGAACGGACAGAAGGCGGCGCTGACCGAGCAGGAGCGGCCGAACATCTTCACCAACTCGGTCGCCAATATCGGCCCCGGCGAAACCGTGCTGGTGCAGATCGAATATCAGGAGCCTGTCGCACAATCCGGCAACGAGTTCTCGCTGCGGGTGCCGATGGTGGTCGCGCCGCGCTACAATCCCGCACCCGTCGTGCAAAGCGTCGACTTCCGCGCCGACGGCGGCGGCTGGGGTTCGGCCAAATCCGATCCCGTGCCGGATCGCAACCGCATCTCGCCCGACGTGCTCGACCCCGCGACCAACGCGCCTGTTAATCCGACCCGCATCACCGTGCGGCTGCAGGCCGGCTTCCCGCTCGGCGAGATCAAGAGCCATCATCATGCGATCAAGACGGAAAAGGCTGACGCCAACACGAGCAACATTCGCCTTGCCGAAGGCCCCGTGCCGGCGGACCGCGATTTCGAGCTGACCTGGAAGCCTGTGGCCGAGAAGGCGCCGTCGGTAGGACTGTTCCGCGAGCGCGTCGGCGACAGCGATTACCTGCTCGCCTTCGTCACGCCGCCGTCGGTCGAACAGGCCCAGCAAAAGCCATTACCGCGCGAAGTCATCTTCGTGATCGACAATTCCGGCTCGATGGGCGGCGTCTCAATCATTCAGGCCAAGGCGAGCCTCATTTACGCGCTCGGCCGCCTGCAGCCGAACGACCGTTTCAACGTGATCCGGTTCGATCACACCATGGACGTGCTGTTCCCGTCAGCCGTGCCGGCCGACGGCGAGCATATCGGCCGGGCCACCTCCTTTGTCGGCGGGCTGCAGGCCAATGGCGGCACCGAAATGGTGCCGGCGATGCGCGCGGCGCTGTCCGACAATGCCGGCGATGCCAACTACGTCCGGCAGGTCATCTTCCTGACCGACGGCGCGATCGGCAACGAGCAGCAACTGTTCGAAACCATCAACGCGCTGCGTGGCCGCTCGCGCATCTTCATGGTCGGCATCGGCTCGGCGCCGAACACCTACCTTATGACGCGCGCCGCCGAACTCGGCCGCGGCACCTTCACGTATATCGGTTCGGTCGAGCAGGTCGAGGAGCGTATGCGCGGGCTCTTCGCCAAACTTGAGAATCCCGCAGTGACAAATCTCACCGCAAAATTCTCCCATGCCGCGACCGATATCACGCCCGTCGCAATCCCCGACGTCTATCGCGACGAGCCGCTGGTTCTCGCGGCCAAGCTCGACAAGCTCGCAGGCTCGGTCGAGATCAAGGGCCGCATCGGCGACCGTCCCTGGGTCGTCACCCTTCCGCTGGCGAACGCCGCCGAAGGCAAGGGCCTATCCAAACTCTGGGCGCGGCGCAAGATCGCGGATGCAGAGGTTGCGCGCACCACGCGGCAGGCGAGCCCGGACGATGCCGACAGGACCATTCTGGCGCTGGCGCTCGAGCATCAGCTCGTCACGCGACTGACCAGCCTGGTTGCGGTCGACAAGACTCCGAGCCGTCCGGAAGGCGAGCCGCTCAAGGTCGCGGAACTGCCGATCAACCTGCCGGCCGGTTGGGACTTTGAAAAGGTGTTCGGCGAGCGCCCACGCGCCCCGGTGACGCCAACGGAACGGCGCGCGAATGCGGACGAGGCGCGGGTCCAGATCGCGGCGCTGAAACGCGTACAGCCCGTCGCCACCCAGGCGCCCAGCACCGTCACACTGCCGCGGACGGCGACTGACGCTGAACTGAAGATGATTGCGGGCGTGATCCTGCTCACTTTCAGCCTGATCCTGTTGGTGTTCAATCGACATCGACGTCAGATGTCACTGCGTTGACGTCGACTGAAGGAGGAGGCCTCCCCAACCTCCTCTTTCCAGAGCGCGCGCGGCTCCACCCGTCCCCCCAAGGCCGCGCGCGCCGCTTTCTCAATGACGGGAAAGCCAACATAATGCCCCGCTTCATCCTCCCTCTCCTGCTTGCCCTCGCCGGCCTGATCCTGTTCGGCCAGGGCGCCTACATCCACGCCAAGGCGCTGGTTGCGCAGGTCTTGCTTGAGCGCGCCTTTGAACAAACCATCGCCACCGGGCGCGAGACAAAGCCCTGGTCATGGGCAGATACATGGCCGGTAGCTCGCATCGAAGTGAAGCGGATCGATGCCCGCGCCATCGTGCTCGCTGGCAGCAGCGGACAGGCGCTCGCGTTCGGTCCGGGGCATGTCGAGGGCACGCCCGATGCCGGCGAACGCGGCGTGGCCGTTTATTCGGCGCATCGCGATACGCACTTCGCTTTCCTGAAGAACGTCGTCGTCGGTGATGAGATCAACGTGATGCGAAGCGACGGCAAACAATTCCATTACCGGGTGGACGCCACCTCGGTCGTGCGGTTCGATGCCTCCGGTATCGATCCGCTCACGGACGAATATCAACTGGTGTTGTCGACCTGCTGGCCGTTCGACGCGCTGGCGCAGGGGCCCGAGCGCTATCTTGTGCACGCTACGATGCTCGGGGACGCGCCGAGTTCACGCTGAATTCTCCGCGAGCCGGGATATCGTGCGCGGTGCGAATGGCGCTGCGCGCGCAACGCGTGTTGCCACTCCCGCCAAGTCTCAATAAAAAGGTCCCAATCATAAGAACATCATGGCGCGGCATTCGTCCTCGACCACCGCGGCCAAAGAAAACAACAGAGTTAAGGGATAACCATGGACGCTCAGGCAAGCACCGCATCGCACGCGATCGAAAAATGGTCGCCTTCGCCTGATGCCAGCGACATCGTCAAAAGCATCCATGCGATGCTGCACCCGCGCAATATCGTACTGGTCGGCGCCACCGACAAGCCCGGCAACTATGCCGAGCGCATCTGGAACAATCTGATCAAGTACAAGTACGAAGGCGGGCTGTTCCCGGTCAACGCCAAGCGCGAAACGATCTGGGGCGTGCCCTGCTACAAGGATTTTGCGAGCCTTCCCGAAAAGCCCGATCATGTGCTGGTGCTGGTGCCGGCGCGTTTCGCGGTGCAGGTGATCCGCGATGCTGCCGCCGCCGGCGCGCGCTCCGCCACCATCGTCACCTCGGGCTTCAGCGAGTTGCAGGACGAGGACAGCCAGCGACTTGCTGACGAACTGAAGCAAGCCGTGAAAGAGACCGGCCTTGCCGTCACCGGCCCGAACTGCCTCGGCAATCTGAGCGCGGGCGAAAAGCTGTTCACCAATATCGACGATCGTATCGTCACCATGGAAGCTGGCCCGGTCGCGATCGCCGGCCAATCCGGCGCGATCGTGATGGCGATCCGCCAAACGCTGGAAGATCGCGGCGTCGGCGTCGGCTACATGGTCACGACCGGCAACGAGACCGGCCTCGAGACGCCCGACCTGATGGCGTACTTCGCGGCTGATCCCTCGATCCGCGTCATCGTGGTCTATCTCGAAGGCGTCCGGAACACGAAGGTGTTTCGGGAGGCCTGCAAGGCCGCGCGTGCTGCCGGCAAGCCGGTCATCGCGCTGAAACTTGGTGCCTCCGAAGGTGGTCGTGCCGCCGCGATGGCGCATACCGGCGCACTCGCCGGCTCGATCGAAACATTTGACGCAATCTCGACGCGCGAGGGCGTGATCCGCGTCCGCGGGCTCGACGAATTGATCGAGACCACCGAATGTTTCGTGCATGCCGAGCCGCCGAAGAGCAATCGCCTCGCCGCGGTGTCGCTATCCGGCGGCAAGCGCGGCCTCCTGATCGACGCGTTCTATTCGGCCGGCCTGAATTTTGCGCCGCTCAGCCCGAATGCGACCGAGCAACTGGCAAAGATGCTCGGTCCGGGCAGCATCGTCGGCAATCCCCTCGATGCCGGTTTTGCCGCGGTCGTAGACCCTTCGGTCTACATGAACTCGATCAAGATCATGATCGACGATCCCGACACCGACATCGTCATCATCGACGCCGAACTGCCGAAGGCGCCGCATGAACTGCGCGAGCGCAACTTACGGATCGTCAACGAGATGGCGGGCGCCGCCAGCAAGCCCGTGGTCTATATCAGCGCGATGTCGATCGGGTTCACCGAGTTCACCAAGGCCTTGCGCAAATCGCTGCCGAATATCGCGGTCATGCAGGGGCTCGACCGCGCGGTCGGCGCCATCAAGTCGCTGATTGAATATTCTTCCCTGCGCAAGGAAGTGCCCGACATCGTCTCGAGCTCGAAGGCTTCGGCGCGCGCGATGCTGGAGAAGGCGCTTAAGAACGCCAATGGCGCCGCGGCGCTGGACGAGGTCGCCTCGAAGAAGCTGCTCAAGGCCTACGGCATTCCCGTTTCAAAGGAAGAGATCGCGCAGACTGCTGCCGAAGCGGTGAAGATCGCCAAGAAGATCGGCTTCCCCGTCGTGGCAAAAGTCGTCAGCGCCGACATCCTGCACAAGTCAGACATCGGCGGCGTGGTACTGAACCTCAACAGCGCAGCCGAGGTGAAAAAGGCATTCAACGACATCACCGCGCGGGTGAAGAAGATCAAGAGCAAGCCGAAACTCGAAGGCATTTTGATCGCGCAGCAGGTCAAGGCCGACCTCGAACTCGTGGTCGGCGCCTCGCTCGACGCCGAAATGGGGCCGGTGGTGCTGTTCGGCACCGGCGGCGTCGATATCGAACTGATGAAGGATGTCGCCCTCGCCGGCGCGCCGCTGGATGAAGCCGAGGCGAAGCAATTGATCGCCAAGACCAAGGCCGGCGTGAAGATGAAGGGCTATCGCGGCAAGCCGGCGCTGCATGAGCCTTCCGCCGTGAAGGCGCTGGTCGGTCTCTCCAATCTGATGGCCGATGCCGGCAACCGCATCGCGTCGATCGACGTCAATCCGTTTTTGATCAACAGCAAGGTCGGCGTCGCCGTCGACGGCCTGATCGTGCTCAACAACGCCGCCGCGAACAAGGCGGCGAAGCATTAGGTGGCTGGCTCAGTGGTCATCGTCGTCCCTGCGAACGCAGGGACCCATAACCACCGGCGCTTGTCGTATGGGAAGTCTCGACCACCGCATCCGATCGATAGATCACGCGGTATGGGTCCCTGCGTTCGCAGGGACGACGGAAATTCCTACAACCCGCGCCCCGGTGCCGCGCCGTCTGCGGAAGCCGTAGGGTGGGCAAAGCGTAGCGTGACCACCATCGCGAGCGTGGTGTTGGATGGTGGGCACGGCGCAAGTGCGCCTTTGCCCACCCTACGGCACCGAGCAAACTATATCCCCACGCCCCATTTCTGCGCGGCCTGCAGTATCCAGTCCCGATACAGCGTCAGCGGCGTAACCCCGGTCATGCCGCCGCAGCCCGCCGAGCCGTTCGGCCCGGTCGACCAGCTCACCACACCGACGATGACGGGGCCGCTTTGCTTGTCCTCGAAGACAGGCGCGCCGGAATCTCCGGTGCACGCGCCGAGCCCCTCACGCGTGCCCTGCCCCACGGGATCGACAAGCCTGATCTGCAACGTCCCCGGTCTGCCGGTCGCGACCAGACCGGCGACGCGGATGGTGCCGCCGCTCTTGCCGTCGCCGCGCACGGTCACGCCGATGCCGGCGATGGTAAAACGGCTGCCAACATTGATCGGGATGTTGGGCGATCCGAGCGCGGCCGAAATCTTTCCCTTCGGCGACGCCGCCAATTGCAGCAACGCGACATCCGCCGTCGCACGATGCGCCTGCATGGCCTGCATGTTGAAGCCGGGATGAATGGCGACGCTCTTCACGTCCTGCAGCGACGGCTGCCGGTCCGCGCCATATTCGACGATCTTGTAGTCCGCGCCTGATGGCACGCAATGCGCCGCTGTCAGCACCAGCTTCGGCGCGATCAACGCACCGGTGCAAAAATTACCGCGCGAGCCGACGATGGTAACGACCGAGCGGGCCACACCTTCCGTCGACGGCGCACCGCCGCCGACGATAGCGTGCGCGGGAACGGATAGCAGCAGGGCAAGGCCGGCAATATGGCCGGCGAGGCGAGGCAGGATGTTCATCGACGCAGCAATAACCCGCGCGGCGCATGTCGCCAAGCGCCCGATCGCACTGGTTCCAGCTGATAATTCGTGTTAGCCGCTCGCCAGCACATTTGTTTCAGGCAGGGTATGATGATCGAAGCAGTGATCTGGGATTTCGGCGGCGTGCTGACCACCTCGCCGTTCGAGGCGTTTACGCGGTATGAGACCGAGCGCGGGCTGCCCGCCGACATCATCCGGCGCACCAACGCCGCCAACCATCTGGAAAACGCCTGGGCCAAGTTCGAGCGCGCCGAGGTCGACATCGAAGCCTTCGACGAATTGTTCGCGGCCGAATCGCTGGCGCTGGGCGCGGCGGTTCGCGGAAAGGACGTGCTGCCGCTGCTGTCGGGCGACCTGCGGCCCGAGATGGTCGAAGCGCTCAAGCGCGTGAAGGCGCGGTTCAAGACCGGCTGCATCACCAACAACCTGCCCGCCAACGCCATCGGCAGCCACAGCGGCCGCAAGCTCTATGTCGCCGAGGTGATGGCGCTGTTCGACCACGTCATCGAATCCGCGAAGATCGGCCTGCGAAAACCCGACCCGCGCATCTACCGGATGATGGTCGAGACGCTGCAGGTCGATCCCAAAAACTGCGTCTATCTCGACGACCTCGGCGTCAACCTGAAGCCGGCGCGCGAGATGGGCATGACCACGATCAAGGTGGTCAACGCGGCGCAGGCCATCACGGAGCTGGAAGCGGCGACCGGGCTGGCATTGCGTTAGGCGGAAAATGGCGGAACTTGCCGCCACCTATGAGTAAACGGTGCTTGTTCTTTGCCGGGAACGCAGGCAGAACATTCCGAAATCTATCAGAATTCGGAGTTGAAACCCGTGGCTGAAAACCGGCCGTCGGCCTCGATCGAGGCAGTGGAAAGCGGTCTTGCGGCGCAAGGCTATATCGCAAGCCGCCAGATCGCGACCGCGGTCTATCTGGCTCAGCAGATCGAAAAACCCATCCTGGTCGAAGGCCCCGCCGGCGTCGGCAAGACGGAACTTGCAAAAGCGATCGCCGCCTGGCGCGGCATGAAGATGATCCGCCTGCAATGCTATGAGGGGCTCGACGAGGCCAAGGCGCTCTACGAGTGGAAATACGCCAAGCAGCTTCTGTACACGCAGATACTGAAGGACAAGCTCGGCGAAGTCCTCGGCGGCGCTCCGACGCTGGAAGCGGCGCTCAATCAGCTTCACGATTTCGGCGACGTGTTCTTCTCCAAGGAGTTCGTCGAGCCGCGCCCGCTTCTGCAGGCGCTCGAACAGCCCGCCGGCTGCGTGCTGCTGATCGACGAAATCGATAAGTCGGACGCCGAATTCGAATCGCTGCTGCTGGAAATACTCAGCGATTTCCAGGTGACGATTCCGGAGCTCGGCACCGTTGTCGCCGTCGCTGCGCCAACGGTGATCCTGACCTCGAACAGCGAGCGCGACCTTGGCGATGCGCTGAAGCGGCGCTGCCTGCATCTTCATATCGGCTTCCCCGAACAAAAGCTCGAAGAGCGGATCGTCGAGAGCCGGGTGCCCGGCATTTCGCAAACGTTGCGCAAGCAGATGGTGAGTTTCATCCACGAGGTCCGCACGCTCGACCTGAAGAAACTGCCATCAGTCAGCGAAACCATCGACTGGGCGCGCGTGCTGGTGCTGCTGCAGGCGCCGGAGCTTGGTCACGAGGTGGTCAAGGATACGCTGAACGTTCTCCTGAAATACGAGGCGGATATCGAGGCCACCATGCCTCAGGTCTCCTCCTTCATCGCCAAGACCTCGCGTCAGAACGTCTTCGGATAGACAACGGATGAGAGAGAACCTGCATCGCTTCTTTCGTGCGGCGCGGGGCGCAGGCGTGAGGCTCTCGCCGGCCGAAAGCATCGACGCGATGCGGGCTGTCTCCAAGGTCGGCTTTGCCGACCGCACTATCCTGCGCGACACGTTCCTGCTGACGCTGGCCAAGACGCAGGACGAGAAGAAGGCGCTCGGCGATTGTTTCGATCTGTTCTTCGATCAGCCCGAGCCGCAGTCACCGCTCGAGGACGGCAAGGCCGACGAGCAGGAGCCTTCCGGATCCAACGCTGCGTCCGATTCACCCGGCGATTCAAGCGGCGGCGACGAGCAGGCCGACGGGCTTGGGCAGCTCGCCCAGATGCTGCTGGCGCAGGACCGCAACCAGATTTCGGCGGCCATCGCCAACGCGGCGAGCGCAGCCTCGCTGTCCGACATCCGCTATTTCACGCAGCGCGGCATTTTCTCCGGCCGCGTCCTGGATCAGATGGGCATCGAGCGTCTGCGCGACGATCTCGACAATCTCGCCGCGACCAACCCTGCCCTGGCGGAGCGGCTGACCAACGCGCTGGACGGGCTGCGCGGCACGGTGCGCGAGACCGTTTCACAGGCGCTGATGCTCTACGGCCGCGAGGAAGCTGAAAATCTGCGCAACGAGATCCTGCGCAATGCGCCGTTGTCGCGGATCGAGCCGCGGCAGGTCGAGCAGATGCGGAATCTCATTCGCCAGATCGCGCGCAGGCTGCGCGAACGCTACTCCAAGCCGCGCAAACGCCAGCGCCGCGGCCATCTCGACGTGCGTCGCACCATCCGCCGCAACGCCGCCTGGGGCGGCGTGCCGTTCCTCACCGCCTGGAAACGCCGGCACCGCGACAGACCGAAAATCGTCGCGCTCTGCGACGTCTCGGGCTCGGTGGCGCGGGTGTCCGATTTCTTCCTGCTGTTGATCCATAGCCTGCACGAGGTCGTGGACGACGTCCGTTCGTTTGCGTTTTCAGGGCATCTGATCGAAGTCAGCGACATCCTGGAATCCAAATCGCCGGAAGAGGCGATGGCCGAGATCATGTCCAAGGTCGGCTTCGGCTCATCCGATTACGGCAACTCCTTCGACGATTTCGAACACGGCTGGATGAGCTCAATCACGCCGCAGACCACGGTGATCGTGCTCGGCGACGCCCGCAGCAACAACCTCGATCCCCGCGCCGACATCCTTCGCCGCATCGCCGAGCGGTCGAAGCGGGTGGTCTGGCTTAATCCGGAGGGCCGCATGGCCTGGGGCTGGGGCGATTCCGAAATGCCGCGCTACTCGACCTTCTGCACCGTGGTCCGCCAATGCGCCACCGCCAAGCAGCTCGAACGCGCGGTGTCGGATATCGTGGCGAGCTATCAGTAATGTCTCCTCCTGCAGCCCTTCATCGCGACGCTGTTCCCGACGCGCTGTCGGTTCTGAATTCCGTGTTCGGCCTGCCGGCCTTTCGCGGCGCGCAGGAGGAAATCGTCCGGCACGTGACGGACGGCGGCAACTGCCTGGTGCTGATGCCGACCGGCGGCGGCAAGTCGCTGTGCTATCAACTGCCGTCCTTGTTGCGTGAAGGCTGCGGCATCGTGGTGTCGCCGCTGATCGCGCTGATGCGCGACCAGGTCGCGGGACTTTTGGAGGCCGGCGTCAACGCGGCGGTGTTGAACTCGACGCTGTCGTTTGACGAAGCCTCGGAAGTCGAGCGGCGGCTGCTCGCCGGCGACCTCGACCTGCTCTACGTCGCTCCTGAGCGGCTTTTGACGCCACGCTGCCTGTCCTTGCTTGGACAAGCCAATATTGCGCTGTTTGCGATCGACGAGGCGCATTGCGTGTCGCAATGGGGGCACGATTTCCGGCCGGAATATATCGGCCTGTCTGTTATCGCCGAACGCTTTCCGGACGTGCCACGCATCGCACTGACCGCGACCGCCGACGAGATGACGCGCAAGGAGATCATCGCCCGGCTCGGGCTCTCAGGCGCGCCAAGCTTTGTCGCTAGTTTCGACCGTCCCAACATTCGCTATGAGATCATCGAAAAACAGAACGCCCCCGCTCAGCTCAAGGCCTTCATCAGCGAACGCCACGCGGGCGACGCCGGCATCGTCTACTGCCTGTCGCGCGCCAAGGTCGAGGACACCGCTCAAGCGCTGACCAGCGCCGGCATCCCGGCCCTGCCCTATCACGCCGGCCTCGACGCCGGCATTCGCGCCCGCAACCAGGATCGCTTCATCAACGAGGACGGCGTCGTCATCGTCGCCACCATCGCGTTCGGCATGGGCATCGACAAGCCGGACGTGCGGTTCGTCGCGCATCTCGACCTGCCGAAAAGCATCGAAGCCTATTACCAGGAGACCGGACGCGCCGGGCGCGACGGAAAACCCTCCAGCGCCTGGATGGCCTATGGCCTGTCCGACATCGTGCAACAGCGCCGCATGATCGACGAATCCACCGGCTCCGACGCCTTCAAGCGCGTGTCGATCGGCAAGCTCGACGCACTGGTCGCGCTGGCGGAAACCGCGGGCTGCCGGCGCAGCCGCCTGCTCGGCTATTTCGGCGAAGCCGTGCACGCAGGCAGTTGCGGCAATTGCGACAACTGCCTGTCGCCGCCGCAGCTGCGCGACGGCAAGGTCGCCGCGCAAAAACTGCTGTCCTGCGCCTACCGAACCGGGCAACGTTTTGGCGCCATGCACCTGATCGACGTGCTGGTCGGCCGCATGACCGAGCGCGTCACGCAGTTCGGCCACGACAAGCTGTCCGTGTTCGGTATCGGTACTGATCACAACGAAAAGCAATGGCGCGCCGTGATCCGCCAATTGGTCGCCATGGGCCATCTCAAGGCCGACAGCGAAGCCTTTGGCGCGCTGAAGCTGACGGAAAGTGCACGCGGCGTCCTGAAAGGCGAGACCGAAGTGATGCTGCGCGAGGCGGCGCCCGGAACACGCATCCGCGCCAGCCGCGCCAAATCAAGGCGCGGCGATCTGGCACCGCGCGCCGAGACCAAGCCCGCCGACGCCGGCCTGCAGACGGCGCTGCGGGCATGGCGCGCCGATATCGCGCGCCAGCGAAGCGTGCCAGCCTATGTCGTGCTGCATGATTCCACCATCGACGGCATCGCCGCGGCGCGGCCGGCAACGCTCGACGAGCTTCGCAACATCCCCGGCATCGGCGACAAGAAGCTCGAACATTACGGCGACGAGCTGCTCGCGCTGGTGCGAGCGGCCGACGCTTGAGCGGTCATCCATTCCGGAACGTGTAGGCGTATCCGTTGATCGCGGGCGCGCCGCCGAGATGGGCGTAGAGCACCTTCGATCCCTTCGGGAAATAGCCCTTGTTCACGAGGTCGATCATGCCCTGCATGGATTTTCCCTCGTAGACGGGATCGGTGATCATGCCTTCGAGGCGCGCGCAGAGCCGGATTGCCTCCTTGGTCTCCTCTGAGGGAACGCCATAGGCCGGATAGGCGTAGTCCTCGATCAGGACGACATCGTCCTCGACGATCCCCTGGCCCAATTCAACGAGGCCGGCGGTGCCACGGGCGATATCGAGCACCTGGGCCTTGGTCTGGGCCGGCGTAAAGGAAGCGTCGATGCCGATCACCTTGCGGGCGCGGCCGTCCTTGGCAAATCCCACCAGCATGCCGGCGTGGGTCGAACCGGTGACCGTACAGACCACGATGTAATCGAAGGCGAAGCCGAGTTCTTTCTCCTGCGCCCTGACTTCCTCCGCAAAGCCGACATAGCCGAGCCCGCCATATTTGTGCACGGAGGCGCCCGCCGGGATCGCATAGGGCTTGCCGCCCTTGGCCTTCACATCCGCGATCGCCTGTTCCCAGCTTTGGCGAATGCCGATGTCGAAACCTTCATCGACCAACTGCACATCCGCGCCCATGACACGGCTGAGCAGGATATTGCCGACGCGGTCGTAGACGGCGTCCTCATGCGGCACCCAGCTTTCCTGCACCAGGCGGCACTTCATGCCGATCTTGGCCGCAACGGCTGCGACCATGCGGGTGTGGTTGGACTGCACGCCGCCGATCGAGACCAGCGTGTCGGCATTGGAAGCGATCGCATCGGGGATGATGTATTCGAGCTTGCGCAGCTTGTTGCCGCCGAAGGCCAGGCCCGAATTGCAGTCCTCCCGCTTGGCGTAGAGCTCGACCTTGCCGCCGAGATGCTGCGTCAGCCGCTCCAGCTTCTCGATATGGGTGGGCCCGAAGGTGAGCGGATAGCGTTCGAATTTCTCCAGCATCGTCATCCCCGTTAATGGTCCTGATCTTCGGGAACGGCCCTATCATCGAGTGCTCGAAAGGTGCTCTCTATGTTATCGGCTATTCTTCGTGATTATTGCATAGATACCAATTTGAATTAGTATTTCATCCGCTATTTGGCAAATATTCGAGAGATTCTTTCATGGGCAGCAGGCTCGATCGCATCGACCTTAAGATATTGCGTTTGCTGCAGAATAGCGGCCGGCTGACCAATGCCGAGCTGGCCGAAACGGCCGGTGTCAGCGCCGCGACCTGTCACCGCCGCACCCAGCGGCTGTTCGACGAGGGGTTCATCGCCCAGGTCAGGGCGATGGTGGCGCCGCGCAAGGTCGGCAAGGGCGCCCTCGTCATGGTGGGCGTGGTGCTCGACCGCTCCACACCGGAAAGCTTTGCCGCCTTCGAACGGGCGATCGCGCAGCTGAAATTCGTGCTCGATTGCCACCTGGTCGCCGGCGATTTCGACTACTTCCTCAAGATCCGCGTCGGCGACATGGAGGATTTCAACCGCATCCATGGCGACCAATTGATCGCGCTGCCGGGCGTCCGCCAGACCCGGACCTTCTTTGTCATGAAGGAGGTGGTCGACAACGCGCCGCTCGATTTCTGATTGCCGGTTGGCACCGCGAAACAGGGGCTATCTTACCCTGGTGATCTTCCGGAACCTTGCGAGACTCTGGTCACACAGCGCGCCATGTCCTATCAACCGGGCATGACCATGAAATTTTGCCGGCAGGCTTTCGCCCTTGCCATCATTTTCATTGCAATGCCGGCCCACGCCTCGGACGAACTTCAGAGGCAAGAGCCCGATACCGTCATCTTCGCGATGATGTCCGGCAAGTGCCGCACGCTCAAGGTCGCGGGACGGGATTTTGCCTGCCGGGCCGTTGCGTTCTTCCAGACCGAGGAAGGCCGGGCGAATTTCACCGTGGCGCTCGACGATCCCGACGATGACAGCCACATCATCACATTCTCCGGCGACAACGGGCGAAGGCCGGAGGCCAATCTATACGAATTGCCGATCGACCGAATGCTGCTGAAATCCAAGGACAGACCGAAGGCCGACGGCCTGCCGGTGCCGTCAGTCGAATCGACCGCCGGCCTCTGCAAGCAGGTCGGCAACTTCGTGACGCTCGAACTTTCCAGCATCTCCTGCACCGCTGTCGACAAGAACGGCAAGAAGTACGAACTGCAGTACCAGTCCGACGGCGCGCCGATGGCGGTGCGCCGCATCAAGCGGATGCGCGTCGGCAGCCCCGCGGTATCGCCGTTCGACGATGTAAAATGAAAGGCCGCCGGCGGAAAACCGACGGCGGCCAGTGTCGATCCACGCATGGCTCGCGACTGCGCGGACAAGCTCATGCTAGATTGAAAGTCCTCCCAGGGCGTGGAGGCTGGCAGTCAAGGTCGAGTTATTGCCTTCACACGGGCTTTACCGTGAGCCGCTTCGCTCGCGCCCGCTCCGCGTGGGCAGAATGGAACTCGCGATATCGAATGCGACGGTCCATCGCGGCTTTTCGTCCTCGGCGCCGGGCACGTTGATCTGAACGCCGACGCCGTCGCTGATCGTATAGGATGCCGCCAGTGTGGCGGCCTCAAGGGCGGCACCTCGCGAATCGTAGACGCCACCGATCTTGACGTTATCGGCAAATACCGACCAGCCCAGCGGCGCCTTCACGATTTCGAACACCGATCGTTCCATCAGCTCACCCAGTATCGTTTTACCTGTATCGCTTCCGCCCCTCGCCTACGTGACGAATCCTGACGATGGGAGTGCGACGTTGGGACGTTGGCTTGTCGCCGGCGACCTTCACTCGCCAGTCGGAAGCCCGCAATGCCGTCAACGAATTCAACGCCGGTGCAAGCGCGATTTCCTTCCGCACGGCATCGACAATTCTATCGAATTCAACTTCGCTCATCGCACGCTCCATTGCGCCAGGCCGGCATTCTGCCGCCTGGACGATAAGAGGGGACCGCGCTGAGCACAGATCGCCATGCAAGTTTGTTGTTTGAAGGCTCGCCCGCGGTCGCTTCGATGGCAAAAAAGGGTCGAAATCGGGAACGTCCGAACCGCGCCGTGCGAAACCGGTGGCTCCCGATGACCTGCGGCGGCCACCCCTTGGCCCAACTTGCCAGATGCGTGCTAGATTCGGCCACGAATCAGGAGGGTTTGCATGCCGGTAGACAGTGACAGCGCCATTGCGTGGCACCGCGCCCAGCTCAAGAAGCTTCGCGAGACCTTGAAGAACATCGAGACCGCGAGGTTCACGGTGGGCGTGTCCGCTCAGGCGAGCAGGACCGGCAAGACGCAGAAGGCGATTGCCGAGCTCGAGCAGAAAATCCGGCAGTCGCAGCACATCATCGCCGCCTATGAGCGGCAAACCCGGCGGCCCCTTGCGACAGACCAGCGAAGCCTCGCCAGCGTGAGCTGGAGTAGCTGGAATGCCCAAGCGGCTCACAGCCGCGGCGGTTCGCGGTAAGCGTTCACCGGCCTGAACGCCGCCGGCTATCCGGCGG
This sequence comes from Bradyrhizobium sp. SRL28, assembly GCF_018596315.1. Taxonomy (GTDB): domain Bacteria; phylum Pseudomonadota; class Alphaproteobacteria; order Rhizobiales; family Xanthobacteraceae; genus Bradyrhizobium. Next base: position 22,633 of record NZ_JAHEAG010000022.1, read on the forward strand.
GTCCCGCGCGCAGGAGGTTTCGAGCTAGCGGATCGGCATGCTGGCACAGGGGATGCGCACGCTGAATTCGCGGCCGAGCGCCGTCAGGCGCGCTAGTTCTTTGCGGTCTCTCTTTCTTTCCCCTTGGCCTTGCAGGAGATCAAAAACGTAAACGCCCGCGCATTGCGCGCGATGTCCGCCGTCTTCAACTCGTCCTTGGCGTCCGAGATCTGATACGGCACCACGCTGTTATCGAGAAAATCCCTCAGCGCCCCGGTCTTGATGGCGAAATTGATGTTCTCGGGAATGTTGCCCGTCGCCCTCACGAACTTGATGGCATTCAGTTTCGCCGCGACCACACCGACCACGTCGCCGCTCGCGGCCAATAGCGGCCCGCCGCTGTTGCCGGGTTGAACGGCCGCGCTGATTTGCAGGAAGCGCGTATCGTTCAGGATGCCGCTGAGCGAGCTCACGATCCCGGTCGTCACCGTGAAATCGGATGTCAGCAATCCGTGAAAGGGATAGCCGATCGCCACGACGCTGTCGCCGGACTGGATCGCCTTGTCCCTGATTTTGGCGACGTCCTTGAACGAGCCTGTAACCTGCAAAAGAGCAAGATCGTTGGTCTCGTCGCTCGACACCAGGCGGAGTTTGGCGGGCGCCTCGCCGGACGGATTGCCCTGGATGTCGCCGACGCAGCCCTGCACCACGTGCGCATTGGTCACGAGGTGTCCATTCGCGCTCACCAGGAAGCCGGTGCCCTTCTGGTCGAACAGCCTGTCGGGCTTGGCCGGGCCTGAGTCCGGTGCCGCCGCGGCGACCGCCTTGGCGGCGGGAAGGACCGAGAAATCACCGGCGCTGGCCACGCCCGTTTGCCTGACCTTGGCCACGCAATGCGCCAATACCGGCAATAGCTGCCCGGTCTGGTCGAGGTTGAACTGAAAGAGCTGGCCTTGCGTATAGGCCGTCATCGCCTTCGCCTTTCGAAACTGGGCGATGAGCGAGGAATTGCTCGGCATTGGCACGCGAACCAGCTTGTCGGCGATCGGGACGCCATGAACGTTGAACGGTTGCTGGCCGTCGAATGTCAGGGTCAGCGGAAACGCCGCCCCGGTCGTCAGCTTCCATTGCTCATGCATGAAGCCGAGGCTCCAGCCGCCATTGTTGTCGATCATCACGAGAAAAAAGACGCCGCTGGCATATCGGGCGCCGGCTGCGCAGTGGGTGAAAGACCCGGTCTCGTCGTTGGTGTAAGCCCCACCCTTCCAGTTGCCGACGCTGATCGAGCCGTAGGGCCCGCGCGCATCCGCATTCGAATTGGCAAAAATCGTAAACAATAGAACTGCGACCGCAGCAGCACGGCATTTCATAAGCGTTTTCCCCACACACCCAGAGCGAGCATATTTGCCTTTGCAACCGGAGTCCATTTGGACTGTACGAGAAGGCTGAAATTTCGTGCCACGGGAGCGAAAAAATTGGCACGGCATCGGTTCATGCCTGCAGCCGGCCCTACTGCCGGAGCGCTTTCGTTAAGTTCTTTGCCGGATCATTCGGCGCATGGTCTCGATCGTCGTAAGATCGACGCCGATTCGCATCCGCCCGCAGCAAGACAACTCATCGCTTGGCAGGACAACGCATGGACTTGGCACACGGCGGAGGCAATTTTGAGCAAAGGAACGTGCTGCATCCGCCCGCGGTCGTGCTGATCCCCGGCCTCGTGATGTCATTTTACGTCTGGCTGGTTCTGGTCACGACCATTCCATATCCAGGCAAGATCGGGCTCGACTACAATACCCTCGGCACCGACTGGATGGTCTTCTACGGCGCGATCCGCTCGGTCCTCGATGGCAACGCGCCGCTGATCTTCGATGGCGATCGCTTCACCGACTTCCTCAACACGAATTTTGCAGGCTGGCTCTCCAAGCCGCTGGAATTTCGGCCATGGGCCTATCCGCCGAGCTTTCTGCTGATTCTGCTGCCGTTCGCGCCATTGGGTTTCTTCGGCTCCTACGTGGCGTTTCAGGTCGTGACCGGCGCCCTGCTCGCAGTAGCGCTTCGATCGAGTGCGGGAGCCGTCCTGCCATCAGGCGCCCTGCTCGTGGCCGCGCTGGCTTGTCCGGCGTCGGCCATCAATGCGATCAACGGGCAGGCCGTCTTTCTGGTCGCAGCCCTGATCGTCGGCGGATTTGGCCTTCTCGAACGGCGTCCTTATCTCGGCGGCTTGGTACTGGGTCTGCTGACGTTCAAACCCCAGTTCTGCATCCTGGTCCCGATCGCCCTGATCGCGGCCGGGCAATGGCGCGCGCTTCTGGCGGCGGGCTCGTCCGCGCTGGCCATGGTGATCGCGAGTGGATTGATTTTCGGATGGGACCTGTGGCTGCGCTGGTTTCCCCTGATTCTCGAAAATCTCAGCAGCCCGAACCAGAAGTGGATCGAGTACGGCCGCATGTGGGGCCATAGTGTCTATACCTGCGCGATTCTGCTCGGCGCGCCGGAGCGGCTGGCGTCGTGGATTCAACTGCTCGCCACGCTCGGCGCGGCGGTATCCGTCGTCATCGCTTTCCGATCGCGGTTGGGTACAAGGGAAAAGACGGCGATCTTTCTGGCCGCCACGGTCCTCGCGGCGCCGCATTCCGGACCCTATGATGGGACGCTGCTGGTGATCGCAGCGGCGTTCTGGTTGATGGCGCGCAGCGCTCCGCTGCCGCTGTGGTGCTGGACGCTGGCGTTCATGATCTGGCTGATGCCGCTGCTGAGCCCGCCCTTGCTGTTTCCCGTGGCCAGGATCGTCCCGCTCCTTCCCGTGCTGCTGATCGTACTCCTGCTCCGTCCCGGAGTTCCGGCCGTGGCCGTACGCCAGGCTCCTGCCGGATAGCTGGGCGCAACCCCTCCCGGAACATTTGTCCGGCTGTCCATTGGCAGCGACCAAACGCCCCGGTGTCGCCTTGTTTCCTACCGATATTTTAATGGATCACGCGTGGCATCTTGCATACGGTAAGGCCCCGCTGCCCCCTGTCCATTCCGGCTGAACGCCGGAACCAGCGAGGCAAAAAAGACCAATCGCGCCGCCTGAGGGCGGACGCCCAATCTGCAATAGCCGGAGGAAAATACCGTGAAACCAAGAGTTGTCCGGTGCGCCCTGTTTGCACTTATCGCGGTCGTATCCGCAGTGGCCGGCCAGGCCCAGGCCCAGACATGGCCGGACAAGCCGATCACCTTTATCGTGCCGTTCGCGGCCGGCGGCGGCACCGATGCCTTTGCCCGCCCGCTGGCGGCCCAGCTCGACACACAGTTGGGCAAGCGCGTGCTGATCGAAAACCGCGCAGGCGCCGGTGGCACCGTTGGCGCATCGCTCGCCTCAAAGGCCGCGCCGGACGGCTACACCTTCTTCATGGGCGCGGCGCATCACGCCATCGCACCCTCGCTCTATCCCAACCTCGACTACAGCATCGAGAAGGATTTTATCGCGGTGGCGCTGATCGCGCGGCCGCCGCAGGTGGTGGTCGTCAATCCGGACAAGGTCGCCGCCAAGACGCTCGCCGAGTTCATCGCCTACGCCAAAGCCAATCCGGGCAAATTGAACTACGGCTCCGCCGGCGCCGGCACTACGCATCATCTGGCGGGCGAACTATTCAAGATCCTGACCAAGACCAACATTCAGCACGTCCCCTATCGTGGGGCCGGCCCCGCGATGCAGGATCTCATCGCCGGCCACGTCCCAGTCGTGTTCGACGGCCTCGGTTCGTCGGCGGCGCCCGTCAGGGCCGGACAGTTGCGCGCGCTTGCCGTCGCCGCGCCGAAACGCGTGCCGGCATTCCCCGATCTTCCGACCGCCGCGGAAGCGGGCCTGGCTGGATATGAAGTGTCGACCTGGTACGGCTTGTTCGCCCCCAAGAACACGCCGCCGGCGATCGTCCAGCAGATGGTCAAGGAATTGCAGAAAGCCATGCAGACACCCGCCATCAAGGAAGCCTGGGAGCGCAACGGCTCCGATGTCCCCGATGTCACGGGTCCTGCGTTCGCGAAAATGGTGTCCGCAGAAATCGAACGCTGGCGCAAGGTCGTGACGGAAGCGAACGTGAAGCTGGACTAGCCTTCGGCAAGACAGGCTCGCAATTATGTAAGACGAGAAGCCGGCACGGCGGAGAGCTTGAAAGAGCCTCCGCCGTCGCTGTTTGCATACCTTGCGCCCGATCAGGTGCGTATGGCGCTTATCTGTGCTGTTCGCCAGCACGAAAATTCCCAATCTCGGTTTGCGGCTAATGCATAGCGGCCGCCTTTTTATGTGCGGTCTATGCTCGATGCACAGGCGGCGATCAGGCTTTGGCTATTCCTGCTCCTGAGAGATCGCGGCCGCCCGTCGAGGCGAAAGCCGAAGTCGCATAATGTGTTAGCCCATAACAAGCTCGGACATGCCGCCTGACGTCGCGGTTGTTGACCTAGATCAAGTCATCGATGTCAATTCTCTGAATACTGTCATCCATGCGAATTATTCTTGCGCTCCAATACATCGGATGGGCATGGTTCCCTAAAATCAACCTCACGTTGCTTCAAGGGGGCTGCAGCTCATGATCGCTCAACTGACAAGGTACGAGCGGCAACTTGCGCTCATTATCCTGCTGGCGATTTCCTTGTGCGGATTTGCCATGGCGGTGGCTGGACAAGGTGATCCGCTCGGCATTCACGGGGCGATCGTATTGTTGGCGGGGATTGCGGGAGCCTTCTGGGTCATCTCCGGGTACTACGCACCGGAGCCCGGCGAAGACCGACTCGACCAATACTTCGACGATCCCAGCCGAATGGGCATTATCCTGGCAATGGTATGGGTCGTCGCTGGGCTTTTCGTCGGCGACTGGATCGCCTGGCAGCTCGTTAATCCGAACCTGACATTCGACGCGGCCTGGTCGAGCTTCGGCCGCCTCCGTCCGGTGCACACTTCCGGCGTCATCTTCGGCTTCGGCGGCAATGCGCTGATCGCCACCTCCTTCTATGTGGTGCAACGAACCTCGCGTGCACGCCTGCCGGACCAGTTGAGTCCGTGGTTCGTTCTGCTTGGCTACAACCTGTTCTGCGTCATCGCCGCAACCGGCTACCTGATGGGCGTTACGCAGTCGAAAGAGTATGCCGAGCCGGAATGGTATGCCGATATCTGGCTGGACATCGTGTGGGTGACTTACCTCATCCTCTATCTGCGCACACTGGCTCGCCGCAAGGAGCCGCATATCTACGTGTCGAACTGGTACTACTTGGCCTTCATCCTCGTCGTGGCAATCCTCCACATCGTCAACAGCCTCGCCATCCCGGTTTCAATCGGTCATGCCAAGAGCTATTCGGCATTTTCCGGTGTGCAGGACGCGATGACGCAGTGGTGGTATGGACACAACGCCGTCGCGTTCTTCCTGACCGCCGGCTTCCTCGGCATGATGTACTACTACCTTCCGGTGCGTGCCGGCCGGCCGATCTTCTCCTACCGGATGTCGATCATCAGCTTCTGGGGCATCACTTTCATGTACATGTGGGCGGGTTCGCACCACCTGCATTACACCGCGCTTCCACATTGGGTTCAGACGCTCGGCATGACGTTCTCGGTCATGCTGCTGGTTCCCTCATGGGCGTCGGCCGGCAACGCGCTGCTGACGCTGAACGGCGCCTGGTACAAGGTGCGCGACGACGCGACCCTGCGCTTCATGATGGTCGCCGCAGTATTCTACGGCATCGTCACTTTCGAAGGCTCGTTCATGGCCATTCGCTCCGTCAACGCGCTGTCGCACTATACCGACTGGACCGTCGGCCACGTGCACGTCGGGGCGCTCGGCTGGGTCGCGATGATCACTTTCGGCGCGATCTATGCATCGGTGCCGTGGCTCTGGAAGCGCGAGCGGATGTATTCGCCCAGGCTGGTGGAGGTTCACTTCTGGCTCGCGCTTGCCGGAACGGTGATCTACGTGTTCGCGATGTGGAATTCCGGCATCATCCAGGGGCTGATGTGGCGGACCTACAATGAAAGCGGAACGCTCGCCTATTCCTTTGTCGACACCCTGGTTGCGATGCATCCCTATTATATCGCGCGCGCTATCGGCGGCCTGCTGTTCCTGATCGGCGCGCTGGTCGCATGCTACAATATCTGGATGACGATGCGGACGGCCGATCAGCCGGCCGACGAGCGGGCTGGCGACCTTCCGGTCCCCACGCTCGCAGGCGTTTCCGCGCCTCAACCGGCGGAGTGAAGCGGCATGTTCAATTGGCATTACCGGCTCGAGCGCAAGACCATCGGCCTGGTGCTGGGCATCATCGTCGTTGCCGCCATCGGCGGTGCGGTGGAGATCATACCGCTGTTCACGATCAACCAGACCGTCGAAGAGGCCCCGGGCATGCGGGTCTACACGCCGCTCGAGATCGCAGGCCGCAATATCTACATCCGCGAAGGCTGCTACGCCTGCCATTCGCAGATGATCCGGACATTGCGCGATGAAGTGGAGCGGTACGGCCCTTACTCGCTCGCCGTCGAATCCAAATACGATCATCCGATGCTCTGGGGATCGAAGCGGACCGGGCCGGATATCGCGCGCATGGGCAACAAATATTCGGACGAATGGCATGTGCGGCACCTCAACAATCCCCGGGACGTCGTCCCGGAATCGGTGATGCCGCACTATTCGTGGCTCGGCCGCACTGAACTGCGTTATGACGACCTCGGCGTTCATCTGGCGGCGCTTCGCAAGGTCGGCGTGCCCTACACCGACGAGATGATCGCCAACGCGAAGTCCGATGCCTATGGACAGGCGACACCTGATACGCCCTTCGCCGAAGGCGTTACCAAGCGTTACGGTGCGGCGACGAATGTCCGCGCCTTCGACGGCAAGCCGGGCCAACTGACCGAAATGGATGCCCTGGTCGCTTACCTGCAAATTCTCGGCAAGCTGACCGACGCTGCGCACAAACACGCCGCGGGAGGCTGATCATGGACCACGATTTTACAGTCTGGTTCTCGAAGTCGTTCGGTCTGTTCTATCTGATCGCGCTTTCGATCATCATCGTCGCCTACGCATTCTGGCCGTCGAACAAGAAGCGGTTCGACAAGGCGGCGAAATCCATACTCGGGGACGAGGACAAGCCGCACCGGGATCAACCACATAGCGATCAGTCACATAGGGATCAGTCACATAGGGATCAGTCACATAGGGATCAGTCATGGCGGTAGAGGAACGCGATCCCCATTCCGGCTACATGACGACCGGTCACGAATGGAACGGCATCAAGGAATTGAACACGCCGGTACCCCGGCCGGTCTATTTCTTCCTGATTGCAACGGCCCTGTTCTCCGTCGTCTACTGGGTGCTGTATCCGGCATGGCCGCTGGGAGTGACCTATACGAAGGGACTGCTCGGCATCGATCAGCGCACCACCGTCAGTGAAAGCCTGGCGCAGGCGGCGCTTGAACGCAGCGCCTGGTCCAAACGCATCGAGGCGGAAAGCTTCAAGCAAATCCAGGCCGATCCCCGCTTGATGGAAAACGTGCGGCAGACCGGTCGCACGCTGTTCGGCGACAATTGTGCGCCGTGTCATGGATCCAGCGCACAGGGCGGCAAGGCGTTTCCCAATCTGACGACGGCGTCATGGCTTTGGGGCGGCGATCCCGAAAGCATCGCCGAGACGATCCGCGTCGGCATCAACTCGGCGCACCCGCAAAGCCGGACCTCGCAAATGATGGCGTTCGGCCGCGATCAGATGCTCAAGAAGGGCGAGATCGACGACGTCGTGGCTTACGTGCGCAGCCTTTCCGATCCCGTTGTCGCCAAGGACGTGCCCGCGGCGAAAATCGAGGCCGGCAAGGCCGTCTTTGCCGCCAATTGCGTCACCTGCCACGGCGACGACGGCAAGGGCAACGCCGAGCTCGGCGCACCTGATCTGACGGACCGGTCCTGGATCTACGGCGGCGACGCCGAGTCGATCTACGATACCGTGTGGGGCGGCCGGCAAGGCCACATGCCAAGCTGGGACGGAAGGCTCCCTCCGCTCGACCGCAAAATTCTGGCGCTCTATCTGTTCGACCTCCGCCGGAGCGAACGATGAGCGCGACCGGCACAGCAACGAGGCCGATCCGAACAAGGGCCGTTCTTTGGCTCGCGGTCGGCGCCGGGCTGTTGCTGCTGCTGATCGCCAATTCGCACCTCGTCTATGTGGCCATCATGTCGCAACCGGAATGCGTCGCGCATGTGCGCCAGGGCGAGGGTTCCGGCAGGGACGGAAAGTTCAGCGCGGCACGATCGTCATGCACGCCGCGATGAACCAGCAGGGAGATCGATGATGACGCCGATACCGGCCGTTGTTCCACCTCTGCCGCGCGCGCGGACCTGGAAGCGAAACGTCGCTCCCGCAGCCGCTTTTGACTGGCTCTCGGCCGGCTGGCGCGACTTCACAATCGATCCGGGAGCCAGCATCAGTTATGGACTCCTGGTGTTTCTGGTCTCCGTCGTCACCACCGTCGGCCTGTTCGCGCTTCGCCTCGACTACATCCTGCTCCCGGCGTTTGCCGGTTTCATGGTCGTCGGTCCGATAATCGGAATCGGACTGTACGAAAAAAGCCGGCGCATTGCAGAAGGCAGGTCCGTCAGCCTGTGGCAGATGGTCTTCGTCAGGCCGGAGTCCGGTGGCCAGGTTCTGTTCGCAGGCGTGCTGCTCTTTCTGCTGACACTGTTGTGGATGCGCGCCGCTGTCATCGTGTATGCGCTGTTCTTCGGCCTGCGGCCTTTTCCCGGTCTCGACCGCATCATTCCCATGCTGTTCACGACAGAGGTCGGCTGGGCGATGCTGCTGATCGGCAGCGCCATCGGGGGGCTGTTTGCGGCGTTCGCATTTGCCATCAGCGCCTTCTCGATCCCGATGCTGCTGTCGGAGCGGACGGACGCTCTTACTGCCATGGGCACCAGCATGGCGCTGGTCTGGAACAATCTGCCCGTCATGCTGACCTGGGCGGCCATCATGCTGGTGCTGATCGTGATCGGCATCGCGACCGGACTGCTGGGAATGATCGTCATTTTCCCGGTGCTGGGACACGGAAGCTGGCACGCGTACCGGGCGATACGGCCTGAAGTTTGACGTACGGCACCTGGAGTTGTTCCGATGAGTTGTTGCGGTTCGCAAGCTGGATTGGTAGCGCTGCGGCCGGATGCGCGCGCAGCCGATGAGGAAGTGCTGCTTGCCAGCCCCATCGTCGCCGATGGTGTTCGCCAAACCGACTTGTCCGTGCCCACGATCCACTGCGGAGCATGCATTCGGACGATCGAGAAGGCGCTCGACGGGCTGGCCGGCGTGGAAAGCGCCCGCGTCAATCTTTCGACCAGGCGCGTAACGGTCAAGTGGCGAGCCGACGGACCTCCGCCGCCGCTCATCGAGACGCTCGAACAGGCCGGCTTCCAGGCGCATCTTTTCGATTTCGAGCCCGACAGCGGGGATGGCGCACGATCGGAACTCGTCCGCGCGCTCGCTGTCGCGGGCTTCGCTGCGAGCAACATCATGCTGCTTTCAGTGTCGGTCTGGGCGGGCGCCGAAGCCGAGACCCGCAATCTGTTTCATTGGCTGTCGGCGATCATCGCTTTGCCCGCGCTGGCTTACTCTGGCCGGGTATTTTTCCGATCGGCCTGGCAGGCCGTGAGGCACGGACGCACCAATATGGATGTGCCGATCTCGCTTGGCGTACTGCTGGCCTTCGGCATGAGTTTCTATGAGACGATGGTGCTTGGCCCGCATGCCTATTTCGACGCGGCTATCTCCCTGCTGTTCGTTCTGCTGGTGGGACGCACGCTCGACCACATGGTGCGTGAACGCGCCCGGCTTGCGGTAAAGGGGCTGGCGCAGCTTTCTGCACGTGGCGCGTTCGTGCTGCAGGAGGACGGTACGCAGCTTTATCTCCCGACAAACGAGATTCGGACCGGGATGACCATTTTGCTGGCGGCCGGTGACCGTGTGCCTGTCGATGCGACCGTCACCAAGGGGTCATCGGAAATGGACGTCTCGCTGGTGTCGGGAGAGCATGCGCCCGTCCGGGTCGCCACCGGCTCTGTCCTGCGGGCGGGAACGCTGAATCTGACGGGACCTCTGACCATTGTCGCGACCGCGACATCAGGCGATTCGTTCCTCGGCGAGATGGTGCGGATGATGGAAGCCGCCGAGCAGGGGCGCTCCAGCTATCGCCGTATTGCGGATCGCGCTGCGAGCCTCTATGCGCCGGCGGTCCACCTGACGGCACTCATGACGTTTGTCGGCTGGCTTGTCGCAACCGCCGACATGCATCATGCGCTGACAATTGCCATTGCCGTGCTGATCATCACATGCCCTTGCGCGCTCGGTCTCGCGGTGCCGATGGTTCAGGTGGTCGCGGCCCGCAGGCTGTTCGATGCCGGCATCATGGTGAAGGACGGCGGCGCTCTTGAGCGCCTTGCCGAGGCCGACACGGTCGTGTTCGACAAGACCGGGACGCTGACGGCCGGTGTCCCACGCCTGATCGGATCGTGTGATGCAAGCCGTGAGACAACCGCAATCGCCGCTGAACTGGCTGCGCATTCGCGCCACCCTTATTCACGTGCGCTGGTCGAGGCCGGCGCCGGCCTTCCCGCACCTCATATCGCGTTCGATGAGATCTCCGAGCATCCCGGATACGGACTTGAGGCGCGTTCTGGCGCTTCAGTTTACCGACTGGGCCGGCCGGAATGGGCGCTCGCCGGTGTAACCGAAGCAGGCTCGATTTCCGGCAACGAATCCGTCGTGCTCGCAAAGGATGGCAGCCGCCTGTCGGATTTTCGCTTCGAGGATCGGCTGCGGGCGGACGCGGCAACGGCGGTCGCCGAGCTAAAGGAGATGGGATTTCGGGTTCAGGTGATTTCCGGCGATCGCGAAATCTCGGTACGGCCGATCGCAGCCGAACTCGGCGTTCCCTGGCTTGCTGCCGCGTTGCCTGGCGACAAGACCACACACATTGCAGCGCTCGAAGCTTCCGGCCGCAAGGTCCTGATGGTCGGCGACGGACTGAACGACGCGCCGGCGCTGGCGGCAGCGCATGCATCGATGGCGCCGGCTTCAGCGGCAGACGTCGGACGCAACGCCGCTGACATGGTTTTTCTGCATGAGAGCCTGACCGCGGTGCCACTGGCGATCTCCATCGCACGAAGCGCCGGCCGGCTCGTTCGCCAGAATCTTGCTCTTGCGACGGCCTACAATGTCATCGCCGTGCCGATCGCAATCCTCGGCCATGTGACGCCGCTGGTTGCGGCAGTGGCGATGTCGGGATCGTCCATTCTGGTGGTCGCAAACGCGCTTCGCCTCGAGAGCCGACGAAGGAGCGCACACGCTGCTGGAGGTGCTCGGCTCCCGACCAAAGCCGCGATGGAGGCTGCCGAATGAAGGACTATTTTTTCCTGATACCCATCGCGCTCGGGCTCGGCCTCGCCGCCCTCGCGGCCTTCATGTGGTCGCTCAAGACCCGACAATATGACGATCTGGAAGGGGCAGCCGTGCGAATCCTGCAGGAAGAAGACGTTCCGATCCGGACGAAGTCTGGGCAATGACAGCTCAACCATCGGCCGAACGCCTATTATTCTCGCTGATCAGTTACTGGCTCGCACGCCATAGCGCATAAAGTCATCATCGATCCCGGCCTGGATCGTCTTTGCCGCGGAGATATCGGCATCGCCGCCGGCCTTGTCGCCGTTCTTGAGCCTGGCCAGCCCGCGCCCATAGAGCGCACTCGCCAGCTTCGGATCGAAACGCAGCGCGGAACTGAAGTCATTGATCGCCGCGCCAGCCTGTCCCATCTTCAGATGGATCAATCCACGCGAGTCATGGGTGGCGGCGTCGTTCGGCCACGACTGAAGCGCCCTGTTGCAGTCCTCAAGCGCCGCCTGCAACGCGCCGAGGATGGCCCGGGTCCAGCAGCGTCCGCTCCACGCGGCTTCCAGATTGGGCTCGAGGCGAATGGCCTCGTCGTAGTCCCGGCCTGCGCGATCGTACTCATTCTTTTTCAGGTAGACTCCGGCACGGTTGACGAAAGCTCTGCCGTAGTTCGGATTGAGCCTGATCGCCTGATCGAACGCTTTGAGGGCGAGGTCGTATTCGCCCTTCCGCAAGTAAGCCGCGCCGCGGTTGTTGAAGGGCTTGGCGTAAGCTGGATCGAGCTTGATCGATTGATCGAAATCGGCGATGGCGCGGTCAAGGTCTCCCTTTGCCGTATGGGCATTGCCACGATTGTTATAGGCAATCGCAAGCGCCGTCGTCGTACCCTGGCCGGAATCGATGAGCGCCGTGCAACCATCGATCCGGGCTGCGAACGATGTGCGATCCGAGCCGTTGCACAGCGCGATGTTCGCGACATAGTCGCTCTTCTTGGGGCTCTGCGCGGCAGCCAGTGAGCCAAGTAGCAGCAAGGCAAAAGCAGGCGCGAGGCCGTGGATGATGCGCCTGCTCGCACTCAGTTCCATATCAGACTTTCCAATGTTGGAACCAGCGTATGGGGCGGCCGTTGATCTGAACGCGGCACGCCCGAGGCTGGTTGACTGACAAGCTTCTCGCACCCTGAACGGCTTGCTCCAGGAACGAGCCTTAGCACCCCCGACAGATGTTCAGATTAGACTTGGGAAAAGGCTTTTGGTCGGGCTGCAGCGCCGCTGGTGGCCCCGGCTTTCGCGCGACCTTGCTCTTGCCTTCTTCAATGAGCGTGGAAAATCTGACCGTCCCATCATCGGAAATTTCGACGCGTGGCGTGGTGCCTCTAACGCCCATGGTCGCGACGGGGGTGTCGATCTTCATATCGCCAGTCTTCGCGACTTTGCCGGCGACAAAGGTGAACGTGCCCTTGGTGAGATTGACCAAGCTGGAATTGGACGTACTGTTTGGGTCGTACACGAACTCGTTCAAAACCATTCGCGCGTTGTTCGACAGATTGAACGAGGTGCCGTCGGTGAAGTTGATGCCGACCTTGCCGTCGGCGCCGGTCGCAACCGCATCGCCCTGATAGACGAGATCGCCTACCTTCGCCTGAGCAGCCTGACCTGCGGTACCCACCTGAACGACCAGCGCACTCGCGCGTTCAATCGTGACCGAGCCTGTGGCGACAACAACTTTTCCAATCGGTTTTGACGCGACATCCTGAACGGCGGGTCTGACTTGTGCGTGAACTGGCGCGACGAAAAACCCGCCCGTCGCCAGAACGAAGCCTGTCACCAATGCGGCAATGGCATGCGTGCACATGATCCCCCCTTCCTGAGAAGACCTTGTCCGGGAGAGCGCTGAGGGGCTCTTTGACGGGCAATATTATACCCGATGTCCGGGGAAGGCATCGTCCAGCGTTCGCTCGAAAGGATTACTCCTTTTGAGCCTAAAGCCTAACGCCCATGGATTGGGCTAAGTTGGATCAGGAAATTTCTGCGGCTGGCCCCTTGGCTGGCAGCGCTAAATATTTGCCTCATGGGCTGGAAAAAGCCAGACCACGAAAAATCGCACGGGGTAAGTGGCAAACGGGGTAGGGCCATGCTCGTCAGGTCCCACGCCGGGACCGGGGACGAACGTAAGGCCGCCGTGGCCCCGTCTCCCCGCATCGGCAACGTTCAGTCCGCGGCCGGGTTCGGCTCGCTTGAGCGCGCGACCTGCGCTGCCGCCCAAGACGAGACCGGCGGCTCTCGAAGTCGGGCTCGTGCCGGCAGGTTCGGCATGCTGTGGCTCACAGCACTTACCTTCGTGCTTGGGAAGCAGGCCGAGGCCGCCGACCCTGATGTCACGATCCTGGACGACGGCAACATCACATACAAAGACCTCGCCCATGGCGCATTCGAGCTGGTCACCAAGGAGGTGATACCTCGATACCTCCTCGTTGATGATCCCGGACAAACCATCGTCCTGCGTTCCCAAGGGTCCTCGGTCAGTGTAAGTCAAAGCACAAACTCCGCTGCGCGAATGGCCGAATTGCAGGCGGCCCAACAGGAAGCGCTCGCCACCTACGAGAAAGGACTGGGGTCGACGGGATCGAGCACGCCTCCTTCCCTCGAGACGCTGCCGGTGCAACCGATCAATTTCATCCAGACCGATGGTTCTGCCCCGGAGCAGGATGTGCCGGTTTTGCCTGCGGTAATCCTCGCGTCAGTCGAGGAGATGGTTGTCGGGAAAATACCGCCTCCACCGCCAACGCCGCCGACGCTGAATGCGATAGTTGGGCCGACTGAAATCGACACCACGGTCTTTGACGTCTTCACTGCGACAAGCGGCACTTTCCTTGCCAGCAGTGCCAACAGTGGCGTTACACTGACCTTCGGCGTCAGCGGGGGAACCGCCGGCAGCACCGTGATCGACGGCGCAACCTACGACGTATCGAGGGCTGGTCCTTACGGTACGCTTTACGTCGACAGTACGACAGGCGCCTATACGTTCGTTCCGGACAATGACGCGATCAATGCGCTTGTTGCGCCGACCACCACGGATTTCACGATCACCGTATCCGACGGGACGCTGTCGGCCAATCAACCCTTTACGATCGCCATCAACGGCACCAACGACGCGGCCATCATCTCCGGCGCCACCGATGGCACGGCGATCGAGGCGAGCAGCGTCGCCAACGCCGCGCCGGTCGCGCTGAGCACGCTCAGTACGCTGAGCGCCACCGGGACGCTCACCAGCGCCGACGTCGATGACGCGCCCAATACTTTTACGACGGTTGACACTCCGACCGCCAGCGTGCGCGGCTTCGGCACCTTCACGATGTCGGCGGCCGGCGTCTGGACCTACACGATCGATGATTCCAACAGCGCGGTGCAGGCACTCAACGTCGGCGATAAACTGACCGACTCCTTCACGGTGACGACCATCGACGGCACCGCCCAGGTGGTGACAGTCACCATCAACGGCACCAATGACGCATCAGTCATTTCGGGCACCACGACAGGATCGGTGATCGAGGACGGCGGCGCCAAGTGCGACCCGCCGACCGCGACCGGTACGCTCACCGTTACCGACGTCGACGACGCGCCCGGTTTTACGGCGGTCGATTGCCCGACGGCCAGCGAGGCCGGCTATGGCACCTTCACGATAGCGGCAGACGGCGTGTGGACCTACAAGCTCGACGACGCCAATTGCGCGGTGCAGGCACTTAATGTCGGAGATAAGCTGACCGACACATTCGAGGTGACCTCTCTGGATGGCACCACGCAGCGGGTGACGATTACCATCGATGGCACCAACGACGCCGCCATCATTTGCGGAACCAAGGAAGGCTCGGTCATCGAGGCTGGCGGCGTGGCCAATTCCGCATCTTGTAAACCAACCGCCACCGGCACGCTCACCGACACTGACGTCGACAACACTCCCAACACCTTTACGGCGATCGATTCGCCAAAGGCGAGCACCGGCGGCTATGGCACCTACACCATGACGACGGATGGCGTCTGGACCTACACGCTCGACGACACCAACGAAGCAGTGCAGGCACTCAATGTCTGCGACAAGCTGACTGACTGCTTTACGGTGACCACCATCGACGGTACCCCGCAGGTGGTGACGATCACCATCAACGGCGCCAACGACGCCGCCATCATCTCCGGCGCCACGACCGGCTCGGTAACCGAAGCTGGCGCTTGCACATACGGCACGCCGATCGCAACCGGCACGCTCACCGATACCGACGTCGACAACAGGCCCAATACCTTCACGGAAGTGTGCTGGCCGAAGGCGAGCGAAGGCGGCTATGGCAGCTTCACGATGACGGCGGACGGCGTCTGGACTTACAAGCTCGACAATTCCAATTGCGAAGTGCAGGCGCTCAATGACTGCGACACGCTGACCGACTGCTTTGAGGTGACCACCATCGACGGCACCGCACAGGTGGTGAAAATCACCATCAACGGCGCCGACGACACGTTCCACTTCAAGGACAAGATGTCCGACGCAAGCACTTCTGCTGTCATCGACCTTGCAGAGGATATCCCGGCGTCGATCAGCTCCCGCGAAAACGCTGCAGGAACCAGTGCACCGCCAGCGATTTCAGAGGCAGCCCAAACGACCGAGCTATCCGACACTTCCGTTTGGAGCCAGCCGGGTACCGATGTCGCTACCCGCGCGCCGCACGATCTGATCGTGTGACGGAGCTGCGCCGGTTCCAACGCAGCCGTTCCACGCCGCACGAGACGCCCTACTTCGCCTCGCTCGCCTTGATTCCCGAGCTTTCAATCAGTTTGGCCACGCGTGGCAGGTCGGCGGCGAACAGGCGCGCATGCGCCTCAGCCGTCAAGTCGTTGTCAGGGAATGGCAGGGTTCCGAGCTGCTTGAGCTTCTCCAGCAGCTCCGGCTCGGAGAGCGCCGCGCGGAGCGCCGAGTTCAGCGCATTGATGGTCTCCTTCGGCGTGCCCTTCGCCACGTAGAGCCCATGCCACATCGAGTAGCTGACCTCGGGCATGCCGAGCTCGGCGGTGGTCGGCACGTCCTTCAACTGCTCGAGACGTTTCGGCGACGTAATGGCGATCCCGTACAGCGTACCGGCTTGAATCTGCGGCAGTGCGTTGGTCACCTGATCCCACAGCAAGTCGATCTGCCCCGCCAGCAGATCGCCGATTGCGGGGGCTGATCCGCGATAAGCCACGACCGTCGGTTTGAAGCCGAGCACATTGCCCATCATCACGGCGCACAGATGACTGTTTGTCCCGAGACCACCATGCGCGAAGTTCGCCTTGTCGCCCTGCGCCTTGATCCAGGCGACATGGTCCTTCGGACCCTCGCCGGGGATCGACTTGCGGCCGATCAGGACCATCGGCGCGTTGTTGACGAGGCCGACCGGCTCGAACGCCGTTTTCGTATCATACCGCAGGTTGGTGAACAGGCTGGGCGCTGCGAGCAGCGCAACATGATTGATCAGGATTGTCGAGCCGTCAGGCGCCGATCGGGCAACACGATCATTGGCCAGCGTGCTGCCGCCCCCGACCACGTTCTCGATGATGACGGTCTGGCCGAGCGTCCGCGACATCCGTTCGCCAATCAGGCGAGCGACGGTATCCGTACCACCGCCGGCCGCAAAGGGCACCACCAGCGTCACGGTCTTGGGGTTGGATTGCGCATGGGCCTGCGGCGAAAGCGCCGCAATCAGGAGGCCAAAGCCCATAAGGGCGCTTCTAAAAGGGAGATTGATCACGATGGCGTCCTCCAAAGTCTTTGTTTTTGTTGTTATGCCGCATTCTTGCGGACGTGCGCTCGTTGGCGAAGCTGCGCCGCTGAAAACAGCGTGGCATCGCATGATTTCGGATCATGCTGATTGCGCCTGCGCAAATCAATTACAAAGCGAGCGTAGCTCGCAGGCAGACCGGCGTGATACCATGTTCTTGAGGCGCGGATCGGGACGGAGTTGAAATGAGCCAGGCTGCATATGTCGCGGTCGATTGGGGCACGAGCAGTTTTCGGCTTTGGCTCGTCGACCGGGGCGGCAATGTCCTGGGGGAACGGCGCAGCCACGAGGGCATGATGACGGCGGGCAAGCTTGGCTTTCCGACCGTGCTGCAATCGCACCTGGAAGCCGTCGGCGCCGCGCCTGGGCTGCCCGTCGTTATCTGCGGCATGGCCGGTGCCCGGCAGGGGTGGGTTGAAGCCGGATATGTCGACACGCCGGCGCGGCTCGCATCGATCCCCGAGCATGCCGTCGCTGTGCCGGGACAGGACCGTGACATCCGGATCCTTCCAGGCATCGCACAACGAGACCCAAAGGCGCCGGATGTCATGCGGGGCGAGGAAACCCAGTTGCTCGGTGCCTTGGGCGTGGACGCGGCTGACGATGCGGTGGTCTGCATGCCGGGTACCCATTCGAAGTGGGTCAGGGCGAATGGCGGGACCGTCGAACGCTTCGCCACGTTCATGACGGGAGAGCTGTTCGACGTCGTGTCGCGCGAGACGATCCTGTCCCACGCGGTGACCGGCGCCGACGAGGCGGAAGATATCGACGCATTCAAATCGGCGGTCATTGCCGCGTTCGAGGCACCTGCGTTCGCCGCCAATCTGCTGTTCCAGGTGCGATCGGGCCAGCTTCTTTACGGCGGCAAGCCAGCCTCGGCCCGCGAAAAAATATCCGGCACCCTGATTGGTCTCGAATTGGCGGCGGGGCTCGCCGGAGAAGTACCCAGCGCCGGCATCATGCTGGTGGCGTCAGGGCGGCTTCAGACGCTTTACCAGTTGGCGTTTGACACGGTGTCCGTTCCTGTCCGATCAATCGGCGCCGAGGATGCGGTCCGTCGCGGCCTTTCAATGGCCGCGGAATCATTTTGGAGTGTATGAATGAGCGTTGTCCCGTTTCCCCCGATGAAGCGTCCGCTGGTCGCGATCCTGCGCGGCGTGAGGCCTGAGGAAGCGGCCGATATCGTCAGCGTGCTCATTGACAGCGGCATGACGGCGATCGAGATCCCGCTCAACTCGCCGGATCCATTCCGCTCCATCGAGATCGCCGTCAAAAAAGCCCCTGCCGGAATCCTGGTGGGCGCGGGCACTGTCCTGACGCAGCAAGCTGTCGAGCGGCTCCATGACGTTGGCGGCCGGCTCCTGGTAACCCCCAACATCGATCCCGAGATCATCGCCCGGGCCCGGGCACTCGGCATGGTTACGATGCCCGGCGTCTTTACCCCGACGGAGGCGCTGCTGGCGGCCAAGGCGGGAGCTTCCAGCCTCAAATTCTTTCCGGCGAGCGTGCTTGGAGCCGCGGGAATCACCGCCATTCGCGCCGTTCTTCCCGCAGACCTGATGATCGCCGCCGTGGGTGGCGTCTCCGATGCGAATTTCGCGGACTACACCAAGGTCGGCATCCTGGCGTTCGGCCTCGGCAGCAGCCTCTACAAGCCCGGCATGACGGCAGCGGAAGTAGCTGTTCGCGCCAAGGCGACGATCGAGGCGTACGACAAGGCGATTCAACAGGCGAGGTAGATCTGGGAGGCAGGTCAGGCAACGCACGGGGCAACAGCGGGTGCCGTGCCCAAGCGCCGCTGGCCGAAGCGATGGCCTTGCTGGCTTTTGCCCTGTCGAGAGGTTAGGATTTAGAGCGGCGCGCGCCTTTCTCGGGAGGTTCGACCATGACACGGCAGCTTTTATTCGCGATCGCCCTAATGGGCACCGGAGTGCTCCTCAACTCACCGGCAGAAGCACAGGTATGGCCATGTGAGGACAGAGTCGCGAATTGCCTGGGCAGATGTACCGACAGGACGGGAGGGGCAGGCGACTGGAGGGGCCATCAGAGCAAATGTTTGCGCTGCGACTGGCAGCTGATCAGATGTGTGCGCAACGCGAACATGCGCCGGTACTACTGAACGCGATGGCATACCCGTGCGGGCGATATAGCGGAGCTAACCGCACGGAAGTTCACGCGCTGACCGACCTTCAAAAGGTGGATGCCGACCGCGCTACGGTCTATCGCGCACGCGCGGAATGATTGGCTCAGCAAGCGCTGCCAGCAAGCATGCTTTCGTTCGCGTGACCTGGGATGGAGGCGGTATGACACGTTGGACCGCAAGTGTCGTCGCAATCCTGCTGGCGGGCTTTCCCGGCGTTGCGAGCGCGCAAGTGAACTGCGCAGCGATACCTCAAGGACCGGCGCGCACCGATTGCTACCTTGGCCTAAGTCAGTTCTATCGTGGGCAATCGGACCTTGCCGCTGCCAGAGCGCTCGCGCAATCAGACGCCGCCTGGTATCGGGCAATTACCGGAACAGACCCTCCGAAACACAGGCCACGTCGGCGACGATAAAGCTCGGCTATTCCCGCGCAGCACAGACCTGATGATCGCCGCCGTGGGCGATGTCTCCGACGCGAACCTTGTGGACTACACGCGGGCCGGCATTCTCATTCGGCCTCGGCAGCAGCCTCTACTCGGACCTTCCGTGCCAGAGCCTTATTTGACACTGCTGCGCGGTCTGCCGGAAGGAAGCTCACCAGACTGACTGCAGCAACGAATGTAGTTGCACGACAATTTCACGTGTATTATGCTGTTTCAGCACCCTATCATTGTCCATTGTGAATTCCTTAGCCGCGATCTGATACTAGACGATCTTGATCAGCAGACGACCGCATCTGCAATATTCCGATTTTGACGGCTGCCAATGCAGCGCGCGTTTCTTTGCACCAGAGGGGGACCGCTATGAAGCGTCTCCAAGTCGTCGGATTAGTCCTGGCGATGTCCTGCAACAGCGTTGCAGGCCAACAGAATGCACCCACCATTGAATATTCGGGTATATGCGATGCATCGGCTGGAGCTGCCCTTACTGCCGAAATGTTTATTGTCGCAGGTGATGAGGATAACATTTTGCGTGTCTATCGCCGCGGCGAGCCGAATGTCGCGCAGGCTTTTCCCCTTGACCAATTCCTGAAACCCGACCCCGACGAACCAGAGGCCGATATCGAAGGCGCCGCACGCATTGACGATCTAATTTATTGGACTACCTCGCATGGACAGAACAAAAACGGCAAGAACCGTTCAAGCCGGCATCGACTGTTCGCGACCGCGGTGGCGGTAAAGGACGATAAGGTTACGATCAAACCGACAGGTACCGCCTATACGAATTTGCGGGTTGATCTGATCGGTGCGCCGCAGCTTGGAAAATACAATTTGAAGATTGCGGCCACGCTCGCTCCTGAGGAGCTGGGCGGATTTAACATCGAGGGGCTGGCCGCAACGCCCGATGGCCGCCTTTTGCTGGGATTTCGCAACCCGATTACCGAGGGTAAAGCCCTGGTGGTGCCAATCGAAAATCCGAAGGAGGTCGTCAACGGCAAGAGGGCCGAGATCGGAATGCCGATCGAGATTGCGCTCGATGGTCGAGGCATCCGAAGCATAGAATTCAGCCCTGAGCGCAACCTCTATTTGGTCGTTGCCGGGCCTTACGACGACGCAGGCTCTTTTGCGCTTTACGCATGGTCAGGACAGCCGAAGGACGTCCCCGTGCTCGTTAATGAAATAGACTTCGGCACGTTGAATGTTGAAGGAGCGTTCTTTGCACCAAACGATAAAACGCGCCTCCACGTGATTAGCGATGATGGTGGCCGCAAGATAGGTGAGAAAGATTGCAAGAAGATCGATCTTAATATGCAACGCTTTAGAGCAACGTCCCTTACCCTTCCCTGAAGGAGCCGGCGACATCTCCATTCATGATAGATCACAGTGATACGCAGTAGCTTACGCTCGGAGCTAACGGCTTAGGACGGACTGTCGCTTCGCGACCTCTCACGCTCGCAGTTTGACAAGTCCCGAATGACGAATGCTATCAGAGCGTGTAAGATTGTCTCGCGGCACAAATGTAATTCCGAAGTGATATTTCATCTCTTTGTCCTTGAGAAGCCAAGCAGCAGGAGATCCCCATGAACAATCTCGGGCTTGTCGCAGCGGAGATCGAAAGCGTCATCACCGCTCTCAGCTATCGCGAGCGGGAGGAGGTCATTGCGGAAGCTGCAACCGAAATCGGCGCCACCGTAGCGGCGGCACCTTCCGCGCAGGCGATCGCCGCGGCCGAGCGGGTGTCCGCCAAGGCCTTCAAGCTGATCGTCGACTATGAGACCGGCGGAAAAGCCTTTTACGAGCAGATCATCAAGCAGCGGCCGATCTGGCCGAAGGAAGCCTCGGGCATCACCATCGGCTTCGGCTATGATCTCGGCTACGTCACGCTTGACGAATACCGAAGCGACTGGGTTCATGTGATCGCGACGCTCACGGTCGCACAGAAAAGCGCGATGGAGGCCTGCATCGGTTTCCACAGCGGCAAGGATTCCGCCGCGAAGATGCAGGCGCTGCTCGCCAACGTGAAGGACATCGTCTTCAGTTGGGACGCTTCGCAGATCGTTTTCAAGGCGAAGACGCTGCCGAAATTCGCTTTGCTGACCGATCAGGCCCTGCCGAACTGCAGCCTGCTCAACGGTGACTGCTTTGGGGTGCTGGTATCGCTCACCTTTAACCGCGGCCCCTCCTACAGCCGGCAGCGGCAGCCCAATGACGTCAAAGACCGCTATCGCGAGATGCGCAACATCAAAGCCGACATGATTGCGAAGACTTTCGCCGATATCCCAAAGCAGTTGAAGGAAATGATCCGTATCTGGGTCGGCACCGCGGTCGAAACCGGCCTGCGCCGGCGACGCATCGACGAGGCGAACCTGTTTGCTGCCGGGCTTGCCGCCGGAATCGTCGCTTCGCCCATCGATGGCGCTGCACCGGAGGCAACGCCCGCCGTTGCGGCGGCAGTGATGCACGACGACGAGGAATGGCTGGAGGTGACCGAGGACGACGTCGCAGCAGAGGCGCTTGCCGGGATGATGTTTACGGCCGCGGCAGCCGGAGCGAAGTGGGCTGGTGATGAGGTGCAGCCGGACTACGCGCATATCGGACCGAACCTGCCGACTGGTCTCGCCTTCACGCTTACTGCCAACGATCTCGCACTCCTGGCGCAACTGAACGACTTCGACGTGACGTCCGCGGGCGATGCGCCGATCCTGTTCGGCCTGCGCGGCGCCGGCATCGTCAAAGATCATACGACAGACGGAGAGATCGTACTGATCGACCAGCGGCCGGATCACATCCTGCCGCGCTGCGTGATCGGCGTGTGGAACAGGGCGGTCGGCAAGGTAAGCGTGTTTCCTGCCTCTACCGTGCCCAACCAGGCGGCCGTCGCGCTGTACAAAAACACGCAGAGGGCCGGCAATCTGCTCGCCACCGGCTTCTATGAATATCGGTGCGGGCCGCACACGACGAAAAATCAGAGTACGCCGGGCGCATTCTTGTTGCGCAACCCGGACATGTCGCACCGAACCGTCGTGGTCCGGCGCTCCCGGGATGATCTCGTCTATCAGCGAAGAGACATGGCGGACCGTTGCGAGCCCGGCGACAACATTCATCCAACCTTCTTCAGCCAGCCGGTCGCCTTCTCCTCGCTGGGCTGCCAGACCGTGGTCGGCACTTGCAGGAACGGCACGCACTCGGGGCCGTGGGCGGCGTTCCGCACCGCCGTCGGCTTCACCACGGCGAACGGTGTGCCGGGAAAGGCCTTCAACTACATGCTTCTTACTGGAGCCGAGGCGCGCACGGCATCACAGCTGCGCACCGGCGGGCTCACCACCGACAAGATCGCTCTGCGCAGGCTGCGTCGCCTGCGCTTCGGCTCGCGCGGCCCCGCGGTCACGGCACTGCAGCAACAGCTCAACCTTCCGAATCCGGACGGCGACTTCGGCCCGAACACTTGCGCTGAGCTGCACAAGCTGCAGAAGAACCTGCCCGGATCGACCGGCTCGGACGGAATCCTCACGCCGGAGCTGCATGACGCCCAAGGCTGGCAGTTCCTAGCGAGCATTGGTGTGTAGATGACGGAGTCATAGACTCGCCAAACGGACGGGATTTTGAACGGCCGCCATCAGCAAACTGCTTGGTACCTACGTCACCGCCTCGCGCAAAAGGGCGCTTGAGAATCCCTGATGATCCAATCTCGGAAGATTCAGTCCGGCCATAGCTAGCAGTGCGCATTAAACGGGAAAGGGAGATCGATATGACTGAGTTCATAGTGCTCAAGAATGCAAGCCGCATCAGGACCACGAGTCCATTCGAGGAATTCGGACCGACGCCGGCGAGCGCTCCCGCAGCACCCGAGCCCAAAGTCGAAGTCCATAATGTCACGCCCGCGGACGCGCAATCCATGGCACAGGACCGGCAGGTAGCGGCGGTCGCGATTCCGATGCCAATCTCTCTGATCAAGCCCTGCGACGCCGATTTGCCGGCCGGTGTTACGGCCGCCACCGACGCCTGGGGCATCTCTGCGGTCAAGGCCGATACGTCGCCTTTCACGGGCGATGGCGTGGTCGTGGCGGTGCTCGATACCGGCATCGACAAGTCGCACCCGGCCTTCACCGGTGTGGACATCATCGAGAAGGATTTTTCCGGCAGCGGCGACGGAGACAAGAACGGTCATGGCACCCACTGCGCCGCGACGATTTTTGGCCGCGACGTCAACGGCAAACGCGTTGGCATCGCTCGCGGTGTCAGGAAGGCGCTGATCGGCAAGGTGCTGGCCGATCATGGCGGCGGCAATTCCGACATGATCTTCCGCGGTATCCAGTGGGCACTCGAACAGGGGGCTCATGTTATCTCGATGTCACTCGGGTTCGACTTTCCGGGCGCCGTGCAACGGATGGTGAATGGCGGAATCCCGATTGAGCCTGCGACCTCCAATGCCCTCGAAGCCTATCGTTCCAATCTCCGTTTCTTCGATGCCTTGATGCAGATGGTCGAAGCAAAGGGAGCATTTGGCGATACGGCCGTAGTTGTCGCTGCGACCGGCAACGAAAGCGACCGGCCGACCTTCACGGTCGCCGCGTCGCTGCCCGCGGCGTCGAGAGGAATCATCTCGGTCGCTGCTTTGGGCAGGAACGCGGCCGGCACGTTCGACGTAGCCAATTTTTCGAACACGATGTCGCAGCTTGCAGCACCTGGGGTCGATATCCTCTCGGCAAAGCCTGGCGGCGGACTTGTGTCGATGAACGGAACGAGCATGGCCTGTCCGCACGTTGCTGGCGTTGCCGCACTGTGGTGGGAAGCACTGAGAAAGCCTGGCGTGGTCAGGGCGACCGCAAGCCTTGTCACCAGCAAGCTGCTCGCCACGGCAGGTACCGACGGCCTGTCTAGTGGACCGCTCGACCGCGGCGTAGGTATAGTCACCGCGCCGCAATAGTCACGTGCTCGTGATGGACGAACGGACAAGGGCAGCGGTCGGAGGAAGAGGTGCTATGCCGGATGCGGGTCTGGTCCATCAGGTGAACGTCAATGGTCCGGGCACGCATCTGATCGCCATCGGCATCGGTTGCTACCACCATTTGCCAGGCGGCCCCGGAACGACGACGAAACATCATCTCGGGCTTGGTCAACTGAGCTCGCCGCCAATTTCGGCGCGCGCGGTGGCTTCCTGGTTCATCGAGAAATTCGACTGCACCGAGCGGCCGCTTGCAAGCGTCTCGCTTGTGGTCTCGGAAAAAACGCCGCAGCCGTTCGAGAATCCGGTAACGGGACAAAAATTTGAGACGTTGCCGACAGGGACGATCGAAGAGGTGAAGACGGCGCTCCGGCAATGGATCACGCGTGCCGAGACCGATTCCCGCAATAGCATTATTCTCTATTTCTGCGGACATGGGCTCTCGGCCGGCGTGCAGAACTATTACCTGATGCGCGATTATGGCGAGGACAACGAAGATCCGCTCTTCGGCGCCATCAACTTCAGGAATTTGCTGAGCGGGCTAAGCACGAAGAAGCCGAGCTATCAGCTTCTGCTGTTCGACGCATGCCGCTTGCCCAATCCAATGATCGAACTTAATCGCGACGGCGGTCAGTCAATCTTCGTTGCGGATCCGGCGGGGCGGCTCGGCGCAGCGGAAACGCTGCAGCAATGTCCGATCTTCGCAACGGAGCTCGACCGGGCGTCGCTTGGTTTTGCCGATCAGCCGAGCCTGTGCGCCCGAGCTTTCATTCGGGTTATGGACGGCGCAAGTTGCAGGAAGGAGGATGGGAACTGGTACGTGACGACGCACCGTATTGTCGAGGCGTTGTCCGACTTCCAGAATCGCGAGGCAACCAAGGGCGACCGGGTGCAGAGTGCGGACGCCAACAATTTTGCGAAATTCAGGCTTCGTCGGCTGAAGGAGATTCCGCGAATTCCGGTGTTCGTGCGGCTCAACGATCCCGAGAAAGGTAAGCTGGTCAGGATCACCGCAGCGCGGGCCAACCAACCGACGCAGTGTATCTCGGATCCTGCTGCCCCGAACTTTGTGGCAGTCGGAGAATTCGAGGCCGCGCTTGAGATCGGTGAGTATGATTTCAGGGCCGAACGTATCGATCTGACGGCGCCGGCATCCGTGGTCAGCGAGGTGGTGATGCCGACATATGTCGATGTCAATCTGGCGGTCTAGCTGCTATGGGCACTCTCAAGCTTCACCTCGAGAAGCGGCATCTGGGCACGCCGATCGAACTTGCCGTCGTAGCGAAAGTGCGCCAGATCGCGGATGCAACGGGGAGCATGCCTGACGATCCCCTGGAGCAGGAGGTGGTGATTCCGGCCGGCATGCAGCTGAGCAAGCAAGTCGAAGTCCCGGTCGGGACCTATCTGATCGAGGCAAGGCTGCCATCGGGAGAGGTATTCCGCGAGAGACGGAAGGTAAGCCGCGATGACGAAGAAGTCGATGTCACTTTCAAGGCGGGCCAGTCACCGCACGAGTGGCTGAGTCTGCAGCGCCTCGCAGGAAATGTCCCTTCGCAGGACCAGTATGAGGAATGGCTCAACAGCATGACCTCGCGGATTGGTGAGGTGGCGGCAAAGGCAAATCTTGTCCCGAGCAAGTCCATTCATATCGATCCCAACGCGATGTCGACAGCAGCCAAGGTGATGCGCGGCGCCCACCTTCGCCTGCAACCGGCACTCAAGTCGATCGCAAGCACGGCTGGCAGCCTTGCCGACTTCTTCTCCGGCGGCCCGCCGGCGGCCCCTGTGGCACCGGCCGAAACCACACTCGACCTTCGCCTTGTCGAATGTCCTGCGCAGGCCGGTGAGTCCCTATGGGACGCCCTCGCGTCGCTGCAGGCCTGGAAGGTGTTTGAAAGCTCAGCGCGCCCAACCTCCACCTGCGATCTGACGATACCGATAGATCAGGGTCCCATCACGTTGTGGCGAATCACGCAGAACGGGGCCGCTGATCAGGGTTCGAGCGGGTACATGCCTCCACGCAGCTTCGCTGTGTCGCGCCGGGGTGACGGAGTCGACGCCATCTCGTTACCGGTTCCGTGGCCGCTGACGACGACATTCCCGGCCGTGCCGCTCGAAGTCCTGCGGGAGGCGGGAGCCGGTCCGGCAAGCCGCACGACCCTGACGGTATGCGATCCGCAGGTCGGCGGGCTTCTTCTCTACCTTAACAATGCGAGAATCGCCGGAGCGTCGGCCGTTCTCGACGCCGCCCAAAGGGACGGGCTGGTGAAGAACCTGATTTCAGAAAAACTCAGCAATCCACTGGCAGCGTGCGCAGCCGCCTATGTCGGTCTGGCAACCTTTTCAGGCAAGGACGCGCCGCACTGGGGACCCTGGCTTCAGAATCTCAGTGACTGGTTCCCCTGGCTTCCCGACGGCGCCGTCGTGAGCGCAGCGTACCGGGTGAAGACAGCAAGGACGACACAAGATCTTGACGCAGCTTCGGAGGCCTTCGTGTCCGCTTTTCGCCGCGGCATTCCGTACTACACCGCTGGCGTCCAGCAACTGCTGCAGGGCCTGTACCTCTTCAGGAGCAAGAGCACCGAGATCGACGCAATGTACGGCAAAGTCAGCAACATTGCGCTTCGCAGCGACGCTGGGCAAACATTCACGGTCGTAACCGTCAACAGGTAATGATTCAGGATCAGAGTTCCTGGCGTGGCCACAAAGAGATTCAGCTAATCCCTGGCTGGGGCGGCAGGTATCGCGGCTCCACCAAAAATATGGAAAACAACCCCATGCAAAGTAGCCGGCGGCCGCCGCAACCGACGGTTTGGGCCGAAAACTTGACACGTCGGGCAAATCAGCGGCACAACTTCATCATCCCAGAAGCCGCCAAACGACCGCGTGCGCGCAATATTAGTGCGATCATGCTTCGCGTGGCCAGGACGCGCCGCCGTCGCTTGCGCGGGGGCGCAGAAACCGCGAAAATCCAGGCTGTTTCAAAACTTATCAGGGGAATCCCACACAGATGCAGTTTGATGACGTTATTCTCGGTCGCCGGAGCATCCGCGGTTACAAACCTGATCCAGTACCCAAGGCGCTGATTGCTGAAATCATTGGTTTGGCGATGCGCGCCCCGTCGTCGATGAACACCCAGCCCTGGAATTTCTACGTCATATCAGGCGAACCGCTGGACCGGATCCGCGCCGGCAACACCGAACGGATGGTGGCGGGCATTCCGCAGTCGCGCGAGTTCCGCACGGGTCAGGCCTTTGCAGGCAAGCACCGCGACCGGCAGGTCGGCGTCGCCAAGCAATTATTCTCCGCGATGGGGATCGAGCGCGACAACAAGGACAAGCGCCAGGACTGGGTGCTGCGCGGCTTCCGTCAATTCGACGCGCCTGTCTGCGTGATCATTACCTATGACCGCGTGCTTGACGGCAGCGACGATACGCCCTTCGACTGCGGCGCCGTGGCGACCGCCCTGGTCAATGCCGCCTGGTCTCGCGGGCTGGGCGCCGTGATCAACAGCCAGGGCATCATGCAATCACCCGTGGTGCGCGAGCACGCAGGGATCGCCGACGATCAGGTCATCATGAAAAGCATCGCGCTGGGCTGGCCGGATGAGACGTTTCCTGCGAACGCGGTGGTGTCGGAGCGAAAATCCGTCGAGGAAGCTACGGTGTTCGTCGGGTTTGAGAAGTAGCGGCCCGCGGGCGGAAGGGCTGGAGGTACAGCAGTGATCCGCGCCATGGTCCGACATGCATTAGAGCGTTTTCCAGCGAAGTGGGCACCGGGTCGCGTCAAGAAAACGCGTCAAAACGAAAATCGAGAGCCCCGTTCCGATTTAATCAGAACGGGTAAGGCTCTCGTGCTGGCGGCGGCTTTTGCCGCAGGGTTGACGCCGGTCACGTGCCTTGGCGACAGCAGCAAGCCGTTGCCGGCCAAGGCAACACAGGAACTCCCCCTCGAGCTGCTCTCGCTGCTCGAACAGAAGAAGATGCCAAAATATTCGCCTATCGTTGTGCGTCTCTTCAAGGAAGAGGCGGAGCTCGAAGTCTGGAAACAGGACACGACCGGCCGTTTCCAGATCCTCAAAACCTATCCGATCTGCCGGTGGTCGGGCGATCTCGGGCCGAAATTGTACGAGGGCGACCGGCAGGCTCCGGAAGGATTCTATACGATTACACCTGAGTTGATGAATCCCAACTCCAACTTCTATCTTTCGATCAACCTCGGCTACCCCAACACGTTCGACAAGGCGCACAAGCGCAACGGCAGCTTCCTGATGATCCACGGCGACTGCTGGTCGAGCGGTTGCTATGCCATGACCGACGAACAGATCAGCGAGATCTATTCGCTGGCGCGCGACTCGCTCAGCGGCCGGCCGTCGTTCCAGATCCAGGCCTATCCGTTCCGCCTGACGCCGACGAATCTGGCGCGGCATCGAAATAGTCCCAACCTGGCCTTCTGGAAAATGCTCAAGGTCGGCAACGATCATTTCGAGACGACGCAACTCGAACCCAAGGTGGATGTGTGCAACCGCCGCTATGTGTTCGATGCCCAACCTCCCCCGAATTCGCCGCACCCTCTCGTGTTCAACGCGATCGAAAAATGTCCCCCCTTTGTCGTCAATCCGGAAATCGCGCGCCGTGCGCTGGAAAAAAGGCGCGCCGACGAGCGCGCGTACGCGCAATTGCTCGAAGACAACGTACCAGCTGCCCCGATCTACAGCGGACTTGACGGCGGAATGAACAACGCTTTCCTCGCGCGATTTCCGGGCAGAGTGACGCTTGCGAAAGTGATGCCGTATGCATCTTACCTGCCGCAATTGCCACCGATCCCTTGGATCGACAATGATGGCTCGTTGACGAGTAGATGGTTTGGTGTCTCGTTCTCCGGACCGATCGAGTGCAATCCGGCCCGTGCCGGCTTCCCGTGGAGCCGGTGCTGAACGCTTGTGCGATGTCAGCGATAGGGCGTCAGCAGACCACACCTGGCATCGACATTCCCTCTGCTCACTCTCAGACAGCAACGCAAGGCGTCGCCAAGCAGTTATTCTCCGCGATGGGGTCGAGCGCGGCAGCAAGGACAAGCGCTAGGACTGGGTGCTGCGTACCTATTATCGGACGCTGCATCGTGGCCGCTTCAATGCATTGACACGATCATGTTCCGCTTAGGTACACCGTTGATGGCAAGCAGCCGACGTTATTCAGAAGCGATGAGCAAGTGAAGGGAAAACTTTCGACGTGAAGCATGCCTTTTTGTTGAGGGGACCGGCAAGCATGCTTCATCCATCCTGGTTCCGGAGGGGGAAAAATTTCGTCGATATGGTCACCCTGCGGATCAACTACCGCTTCGGCTGGGGCGCGACCCGACTGAAACCAGCGCAGGGAAACTAGTCAGTCGATTGGCACGAGCCGTTCGTCCCACTGCGCCGCAAGGTTCTTGATCTGCTCGAAATTCAGGATCGCCGGTTCGCCCTCGCGAACGATTGTTGTCCGCTTGCGTTCCTTGGGCAGCAACGTCATCGCGCGCAATACGGCCGCGCGCAGTTTCATCGAGCCGTGATCTGTCAGGGTGACGAACTCTTCGGGGTCAAGGGCCATGGGTCCACGCCTACACTACCGGCTGGCCCGCAAGCCAGCACACGCGCCCCGAATGCCCAACTCTCCAGATAATCCAACTTGGTTAATAGTCAGTTATCGTTCGGCTCTGTCATTTTGAATTGGTGCGCGCGGTACACCTTGAAACCTCGACCCATGCGCCGCCCGATTTCAAATGGTTGGCCTAAAGGAGGCGCTTCCCGTCAAGCTCACAGCAGGGGTGCTCGCTCGTGCCGCACCTGCCACGGTAGCACCCAGTGAGCCATGGCAGTCGCAATGGATCAGGCTACCGCCGCCAACCTGCCATCAGCATCCGGGTTTACGCAAAGCAGACGCTTGCGAATGGCCTCTTCAACGAGCGCGAGCAACTCCTTGGCTTGTCGTGCTTCGGCTTCAGCAACTTCGGCACGAAACTCTGCGGCCGTCAACTTATCCTTCTGAGCTTCAATACAGGACCGAGCTTGTTCCAGTGCTCGGCACGCATGTTGCAGCTTACGTTCGGCGGTGACGATGAGTTCACGTTGTGCCCGTTCAGCGGCCTCCGCTCGCATTTCGGCAAGCCGCAATCCTTCTAAGGCGTTCGTGCAAAGTGACTGGGCACGGGCTTCCGTCTCGCGGGCATGCTTCTCCATACCGCGGAAAACATCGGCCGCTTGATTTACCAGATCGAGGGCTGTTGCTCCCTTGTCTGGTGCCAGCGGGGAGGGAAAGCTCAGGGCGTCCTCATCCCCTACAACTGACGCTCTGGAATTACGCTGCGCCATGTAGTTCAAGCTCGTCGCGAACACACACGAGCAGCATCATGAATAGCTATGGTTAACGGATGGTTAAACAGTTGTATGCTGGAGGCGTCGCGACAGCGCCCGGCGGGGCAGTGGCACGCGAAGTCTATCAGCAACGTCGTTGAACGCGCTTTAAGGACAGCCCCTCTGGAGGGGGAAAAAACTTCGACGTGAAGCATGCTTCTTGCGCTGCTCATCCGAGAAGGAATGGCGCCAACTCGCGAAGCCCAATCTGGAGGAATAGGGCCGAGGCCCTCGAGATCAAGTGCCCTGCCGAGCTCTATGCCACCTCCGTGCGTTGCTATGCCGGCCTGCCGGAGCTGACCTATTCGTTCCACGATCGCGAGGTTCTTGTTACCGCCTGCGGACGCCTCTGCCTGCATCGCAAGCGCATCAATGTCTCAACCGTGCTGGCTGGTCAGAAGCTCGGCATCAAGGAGGTCGACGACCGCATTTGGCTCACAAGCTTCATGCATTACGATTTGGGATACTTCGACCTGGAGCAGAAAACCTTGCAACCCCTCGACAACCCGTTCGGCACGAGGTTGTCACCCATGTCTTAGGTACAATCTGTTACCGATGTGTCCGGGCCGGACAACGAGGTGAGTGGCGGAGAGAGTGGGATTCGAACCCACGGTACGGTTTCCCGCACACACGCTTTCCAAGCGTGCGCCTTAAGCCACTCGGCCATCTCTCCGGAGGCCCTCTCTTGAAGGGGCAGGACTGATTTTGCAAGGGACGCCGGGCGCGGGCCGCCAAAATTTCCCCAATTCATTGAATTTATTTGGCAATTTGGCACGCTTGGCGTCGAATGATCGATGTTCGCCGGGCGTTTGAACCGGAATCCGGCCACGATCGACGACGATATTGGCACCGCAATCGTTGGGGGATGGTTTGATGACTACACGGACGCTCTTGCTCTCGGTCCTGATCGCGACATTTGCGGTGGCCGCCGCCAGCCCGGCAATGGCGCAGGCCTGCACCAAGCAGGGCGTGGATGTAAGCTGCGACGACGGCCGGCGCGGAATCTTCGCAGGTGACTCCATCGTCTGGGCCGATGGCACGCGATCGAGGCTGGCCTCGCCGCATCCGAGCGTCATCATCGGCAACAAGTCGTCGGTCGTGATCGGCCCCGGTGTGTTCGCCGGTAACGGCAAGGGCGGTTACGTGCCGATGGAAAATCCGAGCGCGCCGAGCAAGGCGCGCTGCCCGGTGCTGGATGGCGTGTCGTATTGCTACTAGCCACAATCGCTCAAGGCCAGGCGGCGCCAATTATCTATCTTGGTGAGGAGCGCGAGGTTCGTCTCCGGACGACACGAAGCATCGCCGGGAAAACCATGACGCCACAGCCGGGCCTTCATCCTTCGAGACGCCGCTTACGCGGCTCCTCAGAATGAGGTCGAGAGTACTCTTCCGGACTAGTGATACCGCGCGCCGCCATTGGTGACGGAGCGAAGCGGCCATAGCGCGGGCTCGGCGATCACAGGCGCCAATGCTTCGCGGTCGAGCTGGCATTCGCGCAGCGCGTCGGTGAAGTCGGCGAACCATTGCTGGATCGTATGGCCGCGCAGCTTCGCCATCATCGCTTCCCAGCGCATCCGACGTTCGGTCAGCGGCATCGACAGCGCCGTGGCAATCGTGCGCGCCATGCCGTCGATATCGTGCGGATTGACCAGCAGCGCGGTATCGAGCTCGTTGGCGGCGCCGGCGAATTTCGACAGCACGAGCACGCCGGGGTCGACCGGATTTTGCGCGGCGACATATTCCTTGGCGACGAGATTCATCCCGTCCTGCAACGGCGTCACCACGCCGACCTGCGCGGCGCGATAGAGCCCCGCAAGCACGGCCTGGCCGTAGCCCTTGTTGAGATAGCGGATCGGCGTCCAGTCGACCTCGCCATGCTGGCCGTTGACGTCGCTGACGAGCCTCGCGACATCGTTCTGCAGATTGCCATAGGCCTCGATTGCGCCGCGCGAGGGCGTCGCGATCTGCAGCAGCGACGCCGTGCGCGCCAACGACGGATGCAGCGTCCACATCCGGTCGAAAGCCTTGATGCGGTTGATCAGGCCCTTGGAATAATCCAGCCGGTCGACGCCGATCGCGAGCTTCTCGCCGTGAAGGCTGCGCCGCAGCCGCGAGACATCCGGATGGGTCGACGCCTTCGTCGCCAACTGGGCGAACTGCCCGGGATCGATGCCGATCGGAAACACTGCGGCGCGCGTCCGGCCGTAGCGCGAAACGATGACGCCGTCATGCACGACGAGGCCGAGGTCGGACTGCGCGTAAGACAGGAAGTTCTCGCAATCTTCCTCGGTCTGGAAACCGATCAGGTCATAGGCCAGCATCGCCTCGATCAGTTCGCGATGATGCGGCACGCCTGATATCACCGAGCGCGACGGCCACGGCGTATGCAGGAAGAAGCCGATCGGCTCGGTGACGCCGAGATCGCGCAGTTCGGCGCCGAGCGCGAGGAAATGGTAGTCCTGAATCCAGAACGCGGAATCCGTCTTGCGGAATCGCAACAGCGCGCGCGCCATGAAGGCGTTGACTTCGCGATAGCTGAGATAGTCCTCTTGCGTGGCGCGGATCAGATCGGCGCGCGAATGCAGCGCCGGCCATAACGCGGAATTCGCGAAGCCTTCGTAATAGCCGCCGTAATGCGCGGCTGGCAGGTCCAGCATCGCCAGCGCGCCGGTACCCAGTGCTTCGATTTCGGCAAATGGTTCCTTCAGGTTCCCGTCGCGGACCCGCCCCGAGGAACCGACCCAGATAGCGCCCGACTTCTCGACGATCGGCAATAACGCCGCGGCGAGTCCCCCCGTCATGGGTTCGTTGGGTTTTCCGCGTGAAACGCGGTTAGAAACGACGACGAGGTTCAAAGGTCCCCTCCCGTTGATGGCGCTCACGGTTAACAACCGTTCATCAATATGGTTCCTGATCACCCTTTCAACGAATTGAAACCAAATTCGGGCTGCGGCGTGCAGGAACTCACCGGAACTCACGAAAAATAAATTTTATCGTGAACCTCGGCATCAAGCGCGAGAATCTGTGGTCGAAAGCCGTCGAGACGAAAAACATTATGGCAGCGGTACGTCCCTTTCATCATCAAGCAGGTGCGCGAGAAACTCACGCACGTCGCTCGGCGCATCGAAGTGCCCGGCCACGCCCTTGGCGCGCCGTCCGACGGAGAAGGCAAGGCCATCGAGATCAGGCATGATCGCAAACACGGTCTCATCGGTGACGTCGTCGCCGATGAAGAACGGGCGGCGGCCCTTGAAAGGTTCGCGCGTCATCAACTCGAGCACACCGGTCGCCTTGGTGAATCCGGAATGCTTGATCTCGCAGACGCATTTGCCGGGCAGCACCTCGATCGGCGCGTTGGGAAGATCGGCCCTGATTAGCGACACCGCAGCATAGATCGCCTTCTCCGCGTGCGGGGCGAGGCGATAATGCAGCGCCAGCGAATAGCCCTTGTCTTCCAGCAATATTCCCGGGCTGAGCTTTGCGATCGCAGCCAGCCGGCGCTTCAATTCCTTGTCCAGCGGCGGCGCATGGGCGTCCACTGACTCGTTGTCCGGCTCGATCCGCATCTCGGCGCCATGGCCGCCGACCGCAGGAAATTGATCCGGCGCGAAAATCAAATCGATATCGTTGAGCGAGCGGCCGCTGACCAGCGCCAGCGCGCCGTTGGTTCGCACCAGCAGGCGGTTCAGGGTCTTCACCAGGCCCGGCGGCACCCAGACTTCGCGCGGCGTCGGCATCAGATCGAGCAGCGTGCCGTCGATGTCGAGCAGGATGGCGGTTTCGCTTAAGTGCGGCACCAGCGAACTCGGCACCGGAACGGTTTCCGGCGCGTCGTCGTCTTCGCGGACGAAATCTTCTTCCAATGGCATTTCCAAAAGATCCTCGTTCATCTCATCCTACTCCACAAATGCGAGCGGCCGTGCGACAGATTCGAGCGATTTCCGCTCGGCCGCGATGGCGTATTTCCAGGCAACGATAGCCGCTACGATCATCAATGCCGACCCGAACAGGTAGCCGGCGAAGACACTATTGCGCGATCCGGTATCGATCAGGGCGCCGAACAGCGCCGGTCCCGCCACGCCGCCAATGCCCGTTCCGATCGCGTAGAACAGCGCAATGGCCAGCGCGCGCACTTCCAGCGGAAACGTCTCGCTGACGGTGAGATAGGCCGCACTCGCCGCCGGCGAGGCAAAGAAGAAGATCACCATCCATGCGATGGTCTGGGTCTGCGCGGTCAGAACACCGATCGAGAACAGATAGCCCGACAGCGCGAGCAAAATGCCCGAGACGCCATAGGTCACCGTGATCATCACGCGCCGGCCCAGCGTATCGAACAGCCGGCCGAGCAGCAGGGGTCCCAGGAAGTTTCCAGCCGCGAAGGGCAGGATGTACCAGCCGACATAATGCGAGGGGATGCCGAAGAAGTCGGTCAGTATCAGCGCGAAGGTGAAGAAGATGGCGTTGTAGAAAAACGCCTGCGAGACCATCAGCACCAGCCCGACCAGCGAACGCTGCCGGTAGGTCGTGAACAGTGTATGCGCCACTTCTCCCAGCGGCGTGTGGCTGCGCATCTTCAGCCTGATCTTCGGAAACACCTCATCGGCCGGATGATCCGTATGCCGCGTCGACGCCCTCTCGATGTCGTCGACAATCGCATGCGCCTCCTCGGGGCGGCCATGGACCATCAGCCAGCGCGGGCTTTCCGGAATCCACATCCGCATCACAAAGACGATCAGGCCAAGCGCGGCGCCGATGAGATAGGCCAGCCGCCAGCCAAGATCGGGAGCCAGCAGGTTGGGATCGAGCAGCACGATGGCAGCGACCGCGCCGACCGCCGCGCCAATCCAGAAGCTGCCGTTGATCACGAGGTCAGTCCAGCCGCGATAGCGTGCCGGCACCAGTTCCTGGATCGTCGAATTGATCGCGGTGTACTCGCCGCCGATACCCGCCCCGGTCAGGAAGCGAAACAGCGCGTAGCTCCCCACGTTCCACGACAGTGCGGTGGCCGCGGTCGCGGTGAGATAAAGCGCGAGCGTGATGAAGAACAATTTCTTGCGCCCGAGCCGGTCCGTCAGCCAGCCGAAACCAAGCGCACCCAGCACGGCGCCCGCGAGATAGGCGCTGTTGGCGAGGCCAACATCGAAATTCGAGAATTGCAGCGTCGGGCTTTCCTTCAGCGCGCCCGACAAGGCGCCCGCAAGCGTGACTTCAAGCCCGTCGAGAATCCAGGTGATGCCGAGCGCGGCCACCACGCGGGTATGAAAGCCGCCCCAGCGCAGGCTATCGAGCCGCGCAGGAATGCTGGTCTCGACAATGCTGTCGTTGTCCTGCTTCGCCGCTGCGGAAATGGACGTGCTCTCACCCACCGCCGCACCGTGCCGTATCGCTTTCGCAACCATCCGATTGGACCAATGAAAAAACACCCCGGAACGCCCCAGCCCCAGGGTTTTCACGTCAAATTGCGGCAAACATGATGCCCGACCCGAAGATAACGCCCTCGGAGGGGTGGGGTTCCGGGGGTATTTGGGTGGCGATATTGCATAGCTGCTGTCGTGTCCTGCAGATGCGTGGGGGTAGCTGGTCGCTGCGGCTCATCCGCGTCATTGCGAGCCACCGGGTCGCGCGAATGCGCGCCCGATGACAGGCTCCGC
Organism: Bradyrhizobium sp. SRL28; assembly: GCF_018596315.1. Taxonomy (GTDB): domain Bacteria; phylum Pseudomonadota; class Alphaproteobacteria; order Rhizobiales; family Xanthobacteraceae; genus Bradyrhizobium. The sequence goes on from NZ_JAHEAG010000022.1 coordinate 59,375, forward strand.
GAAGCAATCCATAGCGCGGCAAGTGGAGAGATGGATTGCTTCGCTTCGATCGCAATGACGGCGGCGACATTCGCGACGGTCCGTAGGGTGGGCAAAGCGAAGCGTGCCCACCATCGAGAAAGACGACCGGCGATAGATGGTGGGCACGTCGCTAACGCTCCTTTGCCCACCCTACGAGATCAACGACGAGGAAATCCGCATCAAGCAATGCGCGATCGGGCTTCCTGTTCGGAAGAGTTCTAAAGTTCGAATTTCGATTTCGAAAGCTTCTAAAGTTCGTGCGTTCAATTCGCGCAACGATCGAAACGATCGCGCGCGTTCTCGACCAATTCCAATTGCCCTCGCAGCTTCATCGGTTACGAAAGCGCCGGCAGGATCGCAATCGATCCGATGGGGGTTCAACGTGCGAGCATTCAAGACTACCTTCTTTCTCTGCGCCGCAAGTCCGCTGGCGTTGATCGACATATCACAGTCCGCGCACGCGCAGTCGTCACGACTGCCGCCGGTGACGATCGACTCGCCGAGCCAGCGGCCATCGGCGCAGCGCGCGCCGACGCGCCGCGCTGGTGTGACGCGGACGACGGTCCGCCGATCCGCATCCTCGCAGCAACCTGTCGCACCTGTCCCTTATGTCGCGCCATCAACCGCAACACTCGGCACGGTGCCCGCGCCCTATGCCGGCGGCCAGGTCGCGCGCGGCGCGCAGCTCGGCTTGCTTGGTAACCGCAGCGTCATGGACACGCCGTTCAACATGACCAGCTACACCTCGGAGCTGATGGCGAATCAGCAGGCGCGCACTGTTGCCGACGTGCTGCAAAACGATCCGTCGGTGCGCGTCATTGGCGCTGCCGGTGGAGGACAGGACTTCTACTTCATCCGAGGCTTCTTTTACGGCCTCGGCAATGCCTCGATGAACGGGCTTTTCAGCATCGCGCCCTATTATACGGTCGGCGCGAACTACATTGAGCGCGTCGAGCTCCTGAAAGGTCCGGGCGCGCTGCTCACCGGCATGCCGCCGTCCGGTGCAATCGGCGGCAGCATCAATCTCGTTACCAAGAAGGCGCCGGACTTCGACATCACGCAGCTGACCGCCACCTATGCGTCGAAGTCACAGTTCGGCACGGTGGTCGACATCGCCCGCCGTTACGGCGAGCAGAAGGAGTTTGGCATCCGATTCAACGGCGGCTACCGCAACGGCAACAGCCCGTTCGACAGACAGAACGATGAGTTCGGCGATGCGGTGCTGGGCCTCGATTACCGGACGGAGCGCGTTCGTGTCTCGGCCGATCTGGGCTATCAAACGCAGAACCTAGATCCGGCGCAGCGCTTCCTGAGCTTTGTAGATACGCTCATTCCGGTTCCGCCGGCGCCACAGGCCGGCAAGACTTTCGTCCAACCCTGGGCACATTGGTACCATCGCGACACGTTCGGAATGGTGCGCGGTGAGGTCGACATCACGGACTGGGCAACAGTCTATGGCGCGGTCGGCTACAACAAAAACGAGCTCAACTTCATCTCTGCCGCGCCCACCGTGCTGAACGCGGCTGGTGACTATCAGACCCGGCCGTTGATCGGATTCTCCACGTTCGAGACCGTGTCCGCGGAAACCGGCATCCGCGCCAACGTCGATACCGGACCGGTCAATCACGCGCTCAGCGTCAACTATTCGAGCACCGATCGACCGAACTACAATAATTTCCAGGCCGGCACAGTTCTGTTTTCGAATATCTACAGGCCGGTCGACACTCCGGCGCAGACCACCGGCACGCTCACAGCAAGGAACACGGCGACGGTCCGGCTATCGAGTGTCGGCGTTGCGGATACGGTGTCGATCCTGGACAAGCGCGTGCAGTTCACGGCCGGCGTGCGCCGCCAGGCGATCGAACAGGACAACTTCAATCATCTGACGTCGGCACCAACGAGCTCGATTGATCAATCGGTCTGGAGCCCTGCCTTCGCCCTTCTCGTCAAGCCGGTTGACCAGTTGTCGCTCTATGCGAACTATATCGAGGGTCTCCAGGTCGGCACGACCGTCGGCCCCGGCTTCTTCAATTCGGGGCAGATTTTTCCACCGTTCCAGAGCAAGCAGGCGGAAGTCGGCGCCAAGGTCGATTTCGGCCGCATCACGACGACGTTGAGCCTGTTCCAGATTACGCAGCCGAGTGTCATCACGGTAGTAGGCCTGCCACTGTCGTCGCAACGGGTGGATGGCGAACAACGCAATCGCGGCGTGGAATTCAACGTATTCGGAGAAGTTACCCCGGAAGTTCGACTGCTGGGCGGGGTCGCCTTCATCGACGGGCGTCAAGTCAGAACGCAGAATGGGCTTAACGACGGGAAGAAAGCGTTTGGCGTCCCCAGTGTACAGCTCAACCTTGGCGCGGAATGGGATACGCCGTTCGTACGGGGGCTGACGTTCGGGGGCCGGGTCATCTACACCGCCGATCAATTCGTCAATCCCGCGAACACCCAGCTCTTGCCGGACTGGGTCCGCTTCGACCTCAGCGCGCGCTACACGTTCCTGTCACCGTGGAACGGCAAGCCGATCGTAATCCGCGCGGCAGTCGAGAACGTCGCCAACAGCAGCTACTGGGCCTCTGCCTATAGCGGCGTCGTCACGGTCGGTGCGCCGCGCACCTATCTCGTCTCGACGACGTTCAATTTCTGAGCGGGGGATGTTCGACAATCGATCCGGCGCGCAAGCGTCGGGTCGATTGGAGCGAATCTAATGTTCAGTCCGTAAAGCCGCATTCGAAGCCTGATAGATCATATCTGACGAAATCAGTCATCGAAGGAAGTCTCTTCGTCACGCCGTCGACGGGACCAATGCCATGCGAGCCACCTTCACCACCCTGCATCGCTGGGCCGGTCTCGTTACAGCAGGCTTTCTGTTCATGTCCGGCGTGACCGGAGCCATCATCTCGTGGGATCATGAGCTCGACGAGTGGCTGAACGCGCGGCTGTTCGCTGCGACCACGACCAAGCCTGCATTGCCTTCCGTCGAACTTGCGAGGATTTTCGAGCAGCGCAATCCCATGGGGCGCGTCGTCGCTCTGCGGCTCACACCGGAAGCAGCGGGCGAATCGCTATCCCTCTTCGTGCAGCCGCGCATCGATCCTTCGACCGGCAAGCGCTACGTTCTCGGCTACAATCAGGTCTTTGTCGATCCGGGCACGGGCGACGAACTCGGACGCCGCGAGGTTGGCGCGGTCTGGCCGGTGACACGCGAAAATCTCGTCTCGTTTCTCTATAGGCTGCACTACACGATGCACATCCCGGAATTCTGGGGCAGTAATCGCTGGGGCACGCGGCTTCTCGGTATCATCGCGATCATCTGGACCATCGATTGCTTTGTCGGATTCTATCTCACGCTGCCGTCGCGACGGAAACCCAACGCCGCGCGGCCGGCGGTCGTCGCACGCGAACTCGGCCGTGGCTTCTGGGCGCGCTGGAAGCCGGCGTGGGTGATAAAGAGGACAGGCAGCCCTTACCGCATCAACTTCGATATCCATCGCGCCTTCAGTCTTTGGACCTGGGGACTGCTATTCATTGTCGCCTTCACGGCGTTTTCGCTGAACCTCTATCGCGAGGTGTTCTCGCCGATCATGCAAGTGGTATCGAGTTACACGCCCACCCCGTTCGAATTGCGCAAGCCCACCCCACCGGACAAGCCGATCGAACCGAAACTGTCGATGGCCGACATCATCGCCATCGCACAGGCCGACGGCGCGCGGCGGGGCTGGGACACGCCTGTCGGTTCAGTCTTTTATGCGCAGACTTATGGCATCTACGGTGCGCTCTTCTTCAAGCCGGGCGATGACCACGGCGCCGGCGGAGTTGGCCCGCCACGCCTTTATTACGACGGCATCGAGGCCGTCCGATCGGCGAAAGGCTGCCATGGACAGGAACTGCTGCGGATATCTTCGTACAAGCGCAGTTTCCGATGCATTCGGGGCGCATCCTCGGATTGCCTGGCCGTATCATGATCTCAGCGATGGGTCTGGTCGTAGCGGCCTTGTCGGTGACCGGCGTCGTGATCTGGTGGCGAAAACGCCGCGCCCGCAGGCAGGCGACGCAATCGGCTCGAGAACGCGCATCGTCTTGGGTGCCGGCCGAGTAACGGTCCATATTTCGACACGTACGGGCAAATCAGCTTCTCGCCGCCGGGCAAAGATCGCGCGCGGGCGAAGACTTCCGTTCAGTGCTCGTCAATGGCATTCAAAGAATGACCAGGGAACCGAACGATGGGACGGTCGTTTTCGGCAAAACGGAGCGGAGCCGAACATGCCCGAACGACGGAAGACCACACGCCCGCGAAAAAGCACGGTCCGGAAAAGCAGCCGCACCACGACCAGGAAGAAATCATCGCCGAAGCGATGGTCGCAACGGGTCACACGCGAAAGCGACGCGCTCGATCTGAAACGCGGCGTGTTCAAGCTGACCAGCGCCAAGAAAATCGCGGCATCGCTGAAGCGCTCCGCGGAACACAGTTCACGACGCAAGGCCGGCGCCTATCGCTCGGCGCTGTCGATGCTGACCTTTTATATCAACCGTGCCGGCAAAACGCTGCCCAAAACGCAGCGCGCGCGACTGGAACGCGCGAAGGTCGAGCTGAAGCATCAGTTCGGGCGGGAGTAGCCCGTAGGGTGGGCAAAGCCACCGGGTCGCGCGAATGCGCGCCCGATGACAGACGCCGCGTGCCCACCGTTCGGAGTTCTGCCCTGATATTCGCCATGAAGCGATCGAGTTCGTAGCCCGGATGGAGCGAAGCGCAATCCGGGGTCAGTACATCCGCGACACCGCTCCCGGATTTCGCTTCGCTCCATCCGGGCTACAAGCTGAGAATCACGCCGCCCTGATATTCGCCATGAAGCGGTCGAGCTCTTCGCGCAGGCGCGTGCTTTCGCTCGACAGCGTGCGCGCTGAATTCAGCACTTCCTCGGAAGCCGAGCCGGTTTCGGTCGCGCCGCGATTGACGTGCATGACGTTGGTCGCGGCTTCCTGCGTGCCTTGCGCGACGTTCTGGACGCTGCGCGCGATTTCCTGCGTCGCCGAGCTTTGCTGCTCGACGGCGCTCGCGATCGTCGAGGCGATGTCGGAGATTTTTCCGATGGTGCCGCCGATCTCCTTGATCGCGGCGACCGATTCCTGCGTGGCGCCCTGCATGCCCGAGATGTGATTGGAAATCTCGTCGGTCGCTTTCGCGGTCTGGCTGGCGAGCGATTTGACTTCCGACGCCACCACGGCAAAGCCGCGGCCGGCATCGCCCGCACGCGCCGCCTCGATGGTGGCATTCAGCGCCAGCAAATTGGTCTGCTCGGCAATCGCCGTGATCAGCTTGACGACGTCGCCGATCTCCTGCGCGGCACGCGACAGCTTGCCGATCCGCCCGTCGGTCTGTTCGGCCTGACGGACGGCGGCTTCCGCAATCTGGCTGCTTTCCTTGACGCGCCGACCGATCTCGTCGACGGACGCCGACAATTCCTCGGTCGCCGAAGCCACCGACTGCATGTTGGTGGAGGCTTCCTCCGAGGCGCCGGCGACCTGGCTGGACAGGCTTTGGGTGGTCTCCGCGGTGCGCGTGAGTGTGCCGGCGGCGGCTTCAAGCTGCACGGCCGACGACGATACGTTGGCGACGATGGCGCCGACCGCGGTCTCGAATTCGTCGGCGAAACGAATGAGTTCGGCGCGGCGCGCGGCACTCGCCGCCTTGTTCTGCGCTTCCTGGGTGGCGGCGTCGCGCTCGGCGCGGGCGATGGCCTGCACCTTGAACTCCTCGACCGCGCTTGCCATCTCGCCGAGCTCGTCCTTGCGGCCGAGGCCGGGCAGCACGACTTCGAAATTACCGGCGGCGAGTTTGCGCATCGCGTTGCACATCGCCGTCATCGGCCTGGAGATGCCCTTGCCGAGCAGGAACGCCCAGACGCAGCCGAGCAGGAAGCCGCCGGCGGCCAGGATCAGGATCAGCCGTTCGGTCTCGCCGATGGTCTCATCCGATTCGGCTTCGAGCCGCTTCTGATCGGCCAGCAAGTCCGACTTCATCGCGCCCGAGCCCTTGTTGATGGCGGCGGCCGATTCCGTCATTTCCAGCGTCAGCTCATCGATCTCCTTGGCATTATCGACCAGCTTGGCGAGCGACTGCCGGTATTCCTCGAGCATTCCCCCGACTTCCTTGATCCCCTCGACGATCTTTTCGTTTTTCGACGAAATCGCCTTCAGCGAGTTCTCGACGAATTTCAGGCGCGCCAGCGCGCTCGCTGCGACCGTCTTGTCCGAATTGACGACGAACGTATTGGCGAGCCCGGTGACCGCCTGAAACTGCTCGGTCACCTTCTTCGCGCCGAGCGTGATCACCGGCATTTCGTCATCATCGGCATTGCTCGGGAGATCATAGAGCTTGTAGCGTAGCGAGTTGCCGGTGCGCGTGAGCTGGTTTTGCGCGATGCGCGCGCTCTCGTCCTTGACCTTGAGGATGTCGGCAAAAATCTTGGTGAAGGCGCGGAATTCCCGTTCCAGCTTCGCGACCTGCTCCAGCCGCGTCGGGTTGGTGGTTGCCTTCATCGAGGCAATGATCGCGTCCTTCAGGCCGGTTTCGGCCGCCAGTGCCGCCTTGCCGTCCTCTTCCTTTCCGGTCGCCACGAAATAGCGGGCGAGCGAGCGATAGGAGATCAGTTCGCGATCGATGTCGCGCGACAGGTCGGCCTCCTGCACGCTGCGCCGGTAGGTATCCACGACGGCGGAAACACGTTCGAATCCGAGATAGGCAAACCCCATGCTGGCGGCCGAAATCGCCAGCACGACGGCAAAGCCGAGCATGATCTTGGCGCGGAACCGCAGGGTTGGGAGCTTGAAGGACGAGCCGCTACGCTTCAAAAATCGCACGTCACACCCCGTTTTCGTTCTGAAAAACAGGCATCGGGGGCCCAGCCCCCAATCCGGTGCGCAAAGTTAAGGCAGAATGGATAAGGGCGGGTAAATCCGGGAAAGGTTGGCAAGGAGATGCCGGTGACCGTCTCTTACCCTCCCCTGGAGGGGTCCGAGACGAGCAAAGCTCGCTCGTGGGTCGACGCGCGTGGAACGCGCGGCGGGGTGGGGTGACGGTCTCTCCACATCCAACAGTGCCCGAGTGGAGAGATCACCCCACCCCGTTTCGCATTTCGCTTCGCTCCATGCGAACCGACCCTCCCCCTCCAGGGGAGGGTAGAAGAAGTTCGCGTCGCGAGTCGCTGCACGCGCTCGCCAATGTCATCACAATGACAGGCCTACCCAAAATCCTAGTTGCAAGTTCCCTCTCCCGTGTTTCTAATTGGAATAATTATAAAACATCGGGGAGGTACCACGCGTGTCTACAGTCAAACTGACGGTGAACGGTAAAGCCGTCTCGGCCGAGGTCGAGGACCGGACGCTTCTGGTCCATCTCCTGCGCGAAAATCTGAACCTGACCGGCACCCATGTCGGCTGCGATACCAGCCAGTGCGGCGCCTGCGTCGTCCACATCGACGGCCGGGCGGTGAAATCCTGCACCGTGCTGGCCGGCCAGGCGGCCGGCTCCAACGTCACCACCATCGAGGGCATTGCCAAAGGCGACGAACTGCACCCCATGCAGGCGGCGTTCCGCGATAATCACGGCCTGCAGTGCGGTTACTGCACCCCGGGCATGATCATGTCGGCGATCGATATGGTGCACCGCCACAGCGGCCAACTCGACGAGGAAACCGTCCGGCAGGAGCTGGAAGGCAACATCTGCCGCTGCACCGGTTACCACAACATCGTCAAGGCGGTGCTCGATGCGGCCGGGCGCATGAAGGTGGCGCAGGCGGCGGAATAGCCGCCGGCCCGCAATTTTCGAATTCGACACCGCGTTTCGATGGGAATGGCGGGAAACAAATAACTCCGGTTGGGAGGACAGGACATGGGCGTTGAAGGCATTGGCGCAAGCGTCGTGCGCAAGGAAGACCGCCGTTTCATTACCGGCAAGGGCCGCTACGTCGACGATATCAAGCTGGTGGGCATGACCCACGCACACTTCATCCGCAGCCCGCACGCGCATGCCAGGATCAAGAGCATCGACACCTCAGCGGCAATGAATATGCCGGGCGTGGTCGGGGTGCTGACCGGTCAGCAACTCGTCGACGACAAGATCGGCAATCTGATCTGCGGCTGGGCCATCACCTCCAAGGATGGCACGGGCATGAAGATGGGCGCTTGGCCGGCGATGGCACCGGAGACCGTGCGTTTCGTCGGCCAGGCGGTCGCGGTGGTGGTCGCCGAGACCAAGAACCAGGCCAAGGATGCGGCCGAGGCCGTGGTCGTCAATTACGAGGAACTGCCTGCCGTTCCGGATATCAGCGCCGCGATCAAGCCGGGCGCGCCGCAACTGCACCCGGAAGCCCCAGGCAACGTGATCTACGACTGGACCATCGGCGACGAGGGCGCGACTGACGCAGCCTTCAAGTCGGCGGCAAATGTCATATCGCTCGACATCACCAACAACCGCCTCGTTCCGAACGCGATGGAGCCGCGCGCGGCGATCGCGGAATATAACGAGCCGGAAGAGCATTTCACGCTCTACACGACCTCGCAGAATCCGCATGTCGCGCGCCTCGTGCTGTCGGCGTTCTACAACATCGCGCAGGAGCACAAGCTGCGGGTGGTGGCGCCCGACGTCGGCGGCGGATTTGGCTCAAAAATCTTCATCTACCCTGAGGAGATGGTGGCGCTGTGGGCCTCCAAGAAGGTCGGCCGTCCGGTGAAGTGGACCGGCGACCGCACCGAAGCCTTCCTGACCGACGCCCATGGCCGCGATCACCTCACCAAGGCGGAGATGGCGTTCGACAAGGACAACAAGGTCACCGGGCTGCGGGTCAAGACCTACGCCAATCTCGGCGGCTACATGTCGCTGTTCTCCTCCTCGGTGCCGACCTATCTCTATGCGACGCTGCTGTCGGGCCAGTACAACATCCCCAACATCTTCGCCGAAGTGATCAGCGTCTACACCAACACCGTGCCGGTCGACGCCTATCGCGGCGCGGGCCGGCCCGAAGCCAGCTTCGTCGTGGAGCGGCTGATGGAAACCGCGGCGCGGCAGTTGAAGGTCGATCCGGCAGAGTTGCGCCGCAAGAACTTCATCACGCAGTTCCCGCATCAGACGCCGGTCATCATGGCCTATGATATCGGCGACTTTAATGCCTCGCTCGACTCCGCGATGAAGGCGATCGATTACGCGGGCTTCCCGGCACGCAAGGCGAAGGCCAAATCCGAAGGCAAGCTCCGCGGCATCGGCGTCTCCTGCTACATTGAGGCCTGCGGCATCGCGCCCTCGAAAGCCGTCGGCAGCTTAGGTGCCGGCGTCGGTCTGTGGGAATCGGCGGAAGTCCGCGTCAATCCGGTCGGCACCATCGAAGTCCTGACGGGATCGCACAGCCACGGCCAGGGTCATGAGACGACGTTCTGCCAGCTCATCGCCGAACGCCTCGGCATTCCCATCAGCCAGGTGCAGATCGTCCATGGCGACACTGATAAAGTGCAGTTCGGCATGGGCACCTACGGTTCACGCTCGGCGGCCGTGGGTCTCACCGCGATCCTGAAGGCGATGGAAAAGGTCGAGGCCAAGGCCAAGAAGATCGCGGCCCATCAGCTCGAAGCATCCGAAAACGACATCGTCATCGAGAACGGCGAGTTCAAGGTCACCGGTACCGACAAGTCGATTGCGCTGCCGATGGTCGCGCTTGCCGCCTACACCGCGCACAACCTGCCTGACGGCATGGAGCCGGGCCTGAAGGAAGGCGCGTTCTACGACCCGACCAACTTCACCTTCCCGGCCGGCGCCTATATCTGCGAAATGGAAGTAGATAGCGCGACCGGCAAGACCTCCTTCGTCAACTTCGTGGCGGCTGACGATTTCGGGCGGCTGATCAATCCGATGATCGTCGAGGGCCAGGTCCATGGCGGTCTCGCCCAGGGCATCGGCCAGGCGCTGCTTGAAAGCGCGGTGTACGACTCCTCTGGCCAGCTTCTGACGGCATCGTTCATGGACTACGCCATGCCGCGATCCGATGACCTGCCCTCGTTCAAGCTGTCGCACACCACGACGCTGTGTCCGGGCAATCCGCTCGGCGTCAAGGGTTGCGGCGAAGCCGGCGCGATCGGCGCTTCCGCGGCCGTTATCAACGCCATCACGGATGCAATCGGCAACAACAAGCTCGAAATGCCCGCGACACCCGATCGCGTCTGGCATGCGATTCACGGCTGAGAGGGAGGACACATCATGTACCAGACAACTTACCACCGCCCCTCTTCAGTCGACGAAGCGGTTTCGATGTTCACCAGGGGTTCGGATTCGAAGTACCTGGCCGGCGGCCACACGCTGATTCCGGTGATGAAGCAGCGGCTGGCAGCGCCATCCGATGTGATCGATCTCGGCAAGATCAAGGAACTGGTCGGCATTGAAGCGTCGGGCGACACGCTGACGATCAAGGCGGCCACGACCTACTTCGACATCATGCAAAGCGCCGAAGTGAAAAAGTCGATCCCCGCGATCGCCTATCTCACCTCGGTCCTCGGCGACCCCGCGGTGCGCCACCGCGGCACGATCGGCGGCTCGATCGCCAATAACGATCCGGCCGCGGATTTTCCGGCGGCTTTGGTCTCGCTTGGAGCCACCGTGAAAACCAACAAGCGCTCGATTTCGGCGGACGACTTCTTCAAGGGCTTGTTCACGACGGCGCTTGAGGACGGCGAAATCATCACCGCCGTGTCGTTCCCGATTCCTGCCAAGGCAGGCTATGCCAAGATGCGCCATCCCGCCTCGCGTTTCGCGCTGACCGGCGTGTTCGTAACCAAGACCAAGGCGGGTGAGGTCAGGGTCGCGGCGACCGGCGCATCGCAAGATGGCGTCATGCGGGTGTCGGCGATCGAAGCGGCGCTGAAGGCAAATTGGGCGGCGGGCGCACTCGACAGTGTCAAGGTTTCCGCCGACGGCCTGATGAGCGATATCCACGGCACCTCGGACTATCGCGCCAATCTGGTGAAGGTGATGGCGCAGCGCGCGGTGGACGCCGCGGGCTAATAGCGCCTGAACACAACTTTCACGAAAGCGGCGCGCAGCAATGCGCGCCGCTTTTTCATTTTGGTTCGATTCTCGGCAAAAGTGACTTGCCACGGTCTCGCTTCGGCGGGACAAGTTAGCTAATCAACTAATTAAGACGTTTCCCTTGGGAGAGAAAACAAGTGCTCGACAAACCAGCCACCCAATCCGCTACCCGCACTTCCGGTCCGCTTGCCGGCTTCCGCATCGTCGAATTCGCCGGCATCGGCCCCGGCCCGTTCGCTTGCATGTTGCTGGCGGACATGGGCGCCGAGGTCGTTACGCTTGACCGCGTCGGCGCGGCTAAGAACCTGAAGGCGATCGCGGTGCGCGGCCGCAAGGTCATCGAGCTTGATCTGAAGGATAAAGCTGCCATCGCGCAGGTCCTCGACCTGCTTGCCGGTGCGGACGCACTGATCGAAGGCTTTCGTCCCGGCGTGATGGAACGTCTCGGTCTCGGCCCGGACGTCGTGCTCGCGCGCAATCCAAAGCTGGTCTATGGCCGCATGACCGGTTGGGGCCAGGAAGGCCCGCTTGCCAACGCCGCCGGTCATGACATCAACTACATCTCTATAACAGGCGCGCTCGCCGCCATCGGGACGAAGGAAAAACCGGTGCCGCCGCTTAACCTCGTCGGCGATTTCGGTGGCGGTGCGCTCTATCTCGTGGTTGGCGTGCTTGCCGCCATGCTCGAAGCCTCGAAGTCAGGCAAGGGCCAGGTGGTGGACACCGCTATGTGCGACGGCGCGGCATCGCTGATGTCGATGTTCTTCGACATGCGCGCGAGCGGGCGCTGGACCGAGGGCCGTGACCAGAACTTCCTCGACGGCGGCGCGCATTTCTACGGCGTCTATGAATGCTCCTGCGGCAATTTCATTTCGATCGGTTCGATCGAGCCACAGTTCTATGCGCTGCTGCGCCAGCATGCCGGCCTGACCGACGCCGACTTCGACGCGCAGATGGACCGCAAGGCCTGGCCGGCGCTGAAGGAAAAGCTGACGAAGGTGTTCAAGAGCAAGTCGCGTGAGGACTGGTGCAAGATCATGGAGGGCACCGACATCTGCTTCGCCCCGATCCTGACCATGGCGGAAGCGCCTGATCATCCGCACATGGCCGCGCGCAAGGTATTTGTCGAGCGCCACGGCGTGACTCAGCCGGCGCCCGCGCCGCGATTTTCGCGCACGCCCTCGGCGATACGCGAGCCGGAGGTCGCGAAGATCGGTGACGTCACGAGTGCGTGGAAGCGGTAGGATAATCTCGATGCCGTAGGGTGGGCAAAGGCGCGCAAGCGCCGTGCCCACCATCTATCACCGATCACGCCGCTCGATGGTGGGCACGCTTCGCTTTGCCCACCCTACAACCTACGCCGCATTCCCCACTTTCAGCACGCCGCGGCGAATCTGGTCTTCCTCGATCGATTCGAACAATGCCTTGAAATTGCCCTCGCCGAACCCGTCGTCGCCCTTGCGCTGAATGAATTCGAAGAAGATCGGCCCGATCGCATTCGCCGAGAAAATCTGCAGCAGCACCTTGGTGTGGCCGCCATCGACCACGCCCTCGCCGTCGATGAGAATGCCGTCACGCTGCAGGCGGGCGACGTCTTCGCCATGCTGCGGCAGGCGCGCATCGATCTTCTCGAAATAGGTATCCGGCGGCGACGGCATGAACGGCAAACCATCTGCGCGCAACGTCTCGACGGTGCCGTAGATATCCCGCGCGCCGCAGGCGATGTGCTGGATGCCCTCGCCGCGATAGATGTTGAGATACTCCTCGATCTGTCCGGAATCGCCGGCGTCCTCGTTGATCGGAATCCGGATCTTGCCGTCCGGGCTGGTCAGCGCCCGGGAGAACAGGCCGGAAGCGCGGCCCTCGATATCGAAGAAGCGGATCTGACGGAAGTTGAACAGTTTTTCATAGAAGCCGGTCCAGACATCCATGCGGCCGCGATGGACGTTGTGGGTGAGGTGATCGATGTAATAGAGCCCGGCGCCCGCAGGACGCGGGTCTTTCGCGCCTAGCCACTCGAACTCGATATCATAGGCCGATCCCTTGGCGCCGTAGCGATCGACGAAATAAAGCACGCTGCCGCCGATGCCCTTGATGGCGGGAACGTCGAGCGTCTTCTGCGCGGAAGAAATATCAGCGGGCTCTGCGCCGAGCGACAGTGCTCGCTCATAGGCCTGCTTCGCATCGACCACGCGAAACGCCATCGACGGCGCGCAAGGTCCATGCGCTGCGACGAAGCCATGGCCGTGAGTGCCCTGCTCCTCGTTGACGAGATAATTGATGTCGCCCTGGCGATAGACCGTGATCTTTTTGGTCTTGTGACGGGCGACCGGCGCATAGCCCATCAGCCTGAACAGCGCGTGCAGTTCCTCAGGGTTCGGGTGGGCATACTCGACGAATTCAAAACCGTCGGTGCCCATCGGGTTGTCGGCGCTGATGGTGGCGGCCGGCGCGTCGTGCGGAAACGGACCCATGGCGGCTCTCCTGAAAATTGATCTGGATCAATATCGGTCAGATCACGCGCAAGGTGCATGCAAATGCAGCTTCGTTCGGCTATGATGACGCACAATTTGTGCATCAAAGCGGCAATTTACGCATGATCCCGGTAGACGCCTTCGACCTCAAAATGCTGGCCGCCCTGCAGGACGACGGCCGGCTGACCAACCAGCAACTCGCCGACCTCGTCGGCCTGTCGGCCTCGCAGTGTTCGCGGCGGCGGATGCGGCTGGAGGAGGAAAAGGTGATCGCGGGATACCACGCCGACCTCGCCGGCGAGGCGCTCGGCTTCAACCTGATCGCCTTCATCCACATCACGCTGGCAACGCATTCGCCCGACAACGCCAAGAAATTCCGTGAACTGGTCAACCGGGTCGACGATATCCAGGAAGCCTACTCGCTGACCGGCGACGCCGATTATGTGCTGAAGGTGGTGCTGCGCGACCTCAAGGACCTCTCCGGCCTCGTCAACGACGTGCTGATGCCGCACCAGAGCGTCGCGCATGTGCGCTCGTCGATCGTGCTCGACCGGCTGAAGGAGAGTGCGAAATTGCCGCTGAAGTCCTGACGTGGCGCAATTCGAGGGAAATTTGTCATTCGCGTTTTCGGTCTGATTTGCGATGATCCTTCGGAATCAGATCACGAGGCGACGATGGCGCTGCAACTCCGGCCGAACTGCGAATATTGCGACAAGGACCTGCCGCCGAATGCGACGGATGCGCGGATCTGCTCCTACGAATGCACGTTCTGCGCTGATTGCGTGGAGAACAAGTTGCACAATGTCTGCCCGAACTGCGGCGGCGGTTTTGCGCCGCGGCCGATCCGTCCCGCGACCGAACGGCGGCCGGGCGTGTGCGTCACCAAGCAGTTGCCCTCGGACAAGCGGGTGCATTTGAAGTACAGCATCGAGGATGTCGCGGCACATTCGGCGAGGCTGAAGGATATTCCGCCGCAGGATAGATGAGCAAAATGCCGTAGGGTGGGTAAAGCGAAGCGTGCCCACCATCTTACGGCTCGATCGGTGATGGATGGTGGGCACGTCGCTTCGCTCCTTTGCCCACCCTACGGCACCTACGAATCTCGCGATGACGGCGGCGAAATCACTCCGCCGCCAAAATCGTCCCCTCGACTTCGCCGAAGCCGACACGGTAGCCGTCGCCCTGGCACCAGCCGCGCATCACGAGCGAATCGTCGTCCTCCAGGAACGTCCGTTTCACGCCCGTGGCCAGCTCCACCGGCTCGGTGCCGTTCCAGCTTATCTCCAACAGGCTGCCGCGCTGGTCCTTCTCCGGGCCTGAGATGGTGCCGGACCCCAAGAGATCGCCGACATTCATGGCGCAGCCGCTTGAAGCATGGTGCACGAGCTGCTGCACCGACGACCAGTACATGTACTTGAAGTTCGTCCGGCTGATATTTTTCGCCGCGTTCATCTGCGCCGCGCGCAGGCCGACCTCAAGCGCCATGTCGTAATTGTTCGGCTGAACCTGCTGCAGATAGGGCAGCGGTTTTGGATCCTGCGCAGGGCCATGAAGCCGGAACGGCTCCAGCGCCTCGCGCGTCACCACCCACGGGCTGATCGAAGTCGCGAACACCTTGGCCTGGAACGGGCCGAGCGGCACATATTCCCATTGCTGGATGTCGCGCGCGCTCCAATCGTTCAGGATCACGAAGCCGAAGATCATTTCCTCGGCCTGCTTCTCGGTGAGCATTTCACCCATGACCGACGGCTGGCCGACCACCACGCCCATTTCGAGTTCGAAATCGAACCGCTTGCAGGGGCCGAAGCTCGGCACATCGGCGGTCGGCGGCTTCAATTGCCCGCGCGGCCGGCGCACCGGCGTGCCGCTGACGACGACGGTCGAGGCGCGGCCGTTGTAGCCGATCGGCATGTGCAGCCAGTTCGGCTGCAACGCGTTGTCCTTGCCGCGGAACATCACGCCGACATTGGTGGCGTGCTCCTTTGACGAATAGAAATCGGTGTAGCCGGATACCGCGAATGGCAGATGCAGCTTGACGTCGGCCATCGGCACCAGCGCGCGTTTGCGCAAGCCTTCATTGTCGCGCAGTTCGGGATGGTCGTGCCGCAGCAGCTCGCTGATCCGCGCGCGTGTGCTCGACCACACCTTTGGCCCCAGCGCCATGAATGGATTGAGCTGCGATGCGGCGAACACCGCCGGCTCGACGACATCGAACCGGCAATCCTGTGCGAGCTGCCAGAGATCGAGCACGTAATCGCCGATCGCAACGCCTATGCGCGGGGCGAGCCCGTCCTTGGCGGAGAACACGCCGTAAGGGAGATTCTGGATCGGGAAGTGGGAATCGGGCGCAACGTCGATGAAGGAGCGGAGTTTAGGATCGTTGGGGTGGGGCATGGTTTTCCCGATGTAGCTTGGCGATTTCCTTCACCCTCCCCTGGAGGGGGAGGGTCGGCTCGCATGAGCGTAGCGAAATGCGAGACGGGGTGGGGTGATGTCTCAACTCGGGCACTGTTGGAGGTGGAGAGACCGTCACCCCACCCCGCCGCTCATTTCATGAGCGTCGACCCTCCCCCTCCAGGGGAGGGTAAGGATCACGGCTTGTTTGGATCGAACCGCTTTTCCAAACCCTTCCAGCAATCCGCATAGTCGTCCTGCAAGGTCGCCGATTTCGCAGCATGCGCGGTCACACGCTGCGGGTAGCGGGTCTCGAACATGAAGGCCATGGTGCCGGTCAGCTTCACCGGCTTCAGTTCGCCATTGCTGGCGTGATCGAACGCCTGACGGTCCGGGCCATGCGGCAGCATCATGTTGTGGAGCGAGATGCCGCCGGGAACAAAACCTTCCGGCTTGGCATCGTAGACGCCGTAGATCAGCCCCATGAACTCCGACATGATGTTCATGTGATACCAGGGCGGACGGAAAGTATTTTCGGCGACCGCCCAGCGCTCCGGGAAAATGACGAAATCGATATTCGCGGTGCCGGCGGTTTCCGATGGCGAGGTCAGTACCGTGAAGATCGAGGGATCGGGATGGTCGAAGCCGATGGCGCCGACGGGAGAGAAGGTGCGCAGATCGTATTTATAGGGCGCGTAATTGCCGTGCCACGCCACCACGTCGATCGGCGAATGCGGCAGCGTGGTCTTGAACAACGAACCGCCCCACTTCACGTAGAGTTCGGTCGGCGTGTCCTTGTCCTCGTAGCTCGCTACAGGTGTAAGGAAGTCGCGCGAATTGGCGAGACAATTGGCGCCAATCGGCCCGCGCTCCGGCAGCGTGAACGCGCCGCCGTAGTTTTCGCAGAGATAGCCGCGCGCAGGCCCTGACGGAATCTCGACCCGGAACTTCACGCCGCGCGGGATCACTGCGATCTCGCCCGGCTCGATATCGATGCGGCCGAACTCGGTGACGAGGCGCAGATTGCCCTGCTGCGCCACGAACATCATCTCGCCATCGGCATTGTAGAAATGCTGATCGACCATCGACTTCGTGATGAGATAGACATGCGCCGCCATGCCGGCCTGGGTGTTGGCATCGCCTGCGGTCGTCATGGTCTGCACGCCCTGCAGGAAGGTCATGTCCTCCCCAGGGATCGGCGCCGGGTCCCAGCGCAGCTGCGCGATCGGCAGATCGTATTCGTGGCACGGCGCGGTGCGCCACAGCCCGGCATCGGCCTTCTCAAACCGGCCCGAATGCTTCACCGACGGGCGGATGCGATAAAGCCACGAGCGCTCGTTGCTGCCGCGCGGCGCGGTGAAGGGCGAGCCTGACAATTGCTCGGCATAGAGCCCGTAGGCGCAGCGCTGCGGTGAGTTGCGCCCCATCGGCAGCGCGCCGGGCAACGCCTCGGTCTCAAAGCTGTTGCCGAAGCCGGACATGTAGCCCGGCGTCAGTTGCGCGGAGCTTCGAACGATCGCATCAGGCGAGGTGTTGATATTCATGGTCATCCTCCTCCTTGCAGGGCGGCCCACATTTCCTGGTCGCGCTTGTCGGTCCAGATCATGGGATCGTCGATTCCCGACGCCTCGTCGAACGCGCGCGAGACGTTGAACGGCAGGCAATGCTCGTAAATGGCGAAGCTGGAAAATTTCGGGTCCATCACCTCGCGCGTCGCGGCCATGGTTTCCTTCAGCGTGCGGCCCCTGGCGACCGAGCTTTCCGCCGCGCCATAGAGCGAGGTGACGAAATCGCGCGTCATCGCGATCGCGTCGCGCCCGGTCGAGAGACCCTTCAGAGCATCGCCGCGGCCCGGCGCAATCGCCTTGGGATTGAAGGCGCGGATTTCATTCAGCGTGGCGGGCCATTCGCGCAAATGCGCGTCGCCGCAATAGCAGGCCGAATGATATTCGATGAGATCGCCGGAAAACATCACCTCGGCATCCGGCACCCAGGCCACGATGTCCCCCGAGGTGTGCCCTGCGCCAAGCTGCATCAGCCGCACCTCGCGTTTTCCTAAGTAGATCGACATCTCGCCTTCAAAAGTCAGCGTTGGCCAGGTCAGACCGGGAATGCTCTGCGCATCCTGAAACAGCCGCGGGAAGCGGCCATACTCGGAATCCCAATCCTGCTGGCCGCGCTCCTTGATCAGCCGGTGGGTTTCGGCTGACGCCACGATGCCCTGCGCCTTGTAGGCAGAGGCTCCCAGCACCCGCACGGCGTGGTAATGCGACAGCACGACATATTTGATCGGCTTGTCGGTGACGGTGCGAACGCGCTCGATCACTTTATGGGCCATCGCCGGTGTCGACTGCGCATCGAATACGAGGCAGCCGTCCTCGCCAACGATGATGGCAGAGTTCGGATCGCCTTCGGCGGTGAACGCGTAAAGATCGGTGCCGATTTCAGAGAAGGTGATCTTCTTCTCGGCGAGATCCGTGGTGGACGCGAAACCTTTGGCCATCAATTCGATTCCTGACTTCGTTCGAGACGTGAATTATTGCTGTTGTTGCTGCTGCTGGCTCGCATCGAGCATCCGCCGCTTGGCGAGCGCGATGGCCTCGTGCAACACGGCGATGTCGCCGATGTGGTTGGCGAGCACGAGAACCAGCGCCGCGTCGAGATCGGCGCTCTGCTCGTCGCTCAAGCCCCGATGCGCCTCGACGATGGCGCGGAACGCGTCGTCGGGCTTGGCAAAATTCGAAGCGGTCGACAGCGTCATCGCAAGGACCTCAGTTCAAACCGGATGCGCGCGACAGCGCCGCATCGATGGCCGGCCGCGAGGGCTTGCGGAAACGCGCCGCCACATAGCCATCCGGCCGCAACAAATAGGCGGTGCCGGGCTCGGCGTCATAACGTTTGGCGGCAAACCCTTGCGGGTCCGCAAAGCCATTCTCGCCACCGACGCGGATCGTGCCGATGCCTTCCGGCGCATCGGCCACCGCGCCATTGCCAAACTCCAGCAACGTGAACCGCGTTCCCTGCCCGATGAAGGCCTCGGTCAGGAAGGAGGAGCGGCCGTCACGCCCTGTGACCGGCGCATCAAGCATCGACGCGCCCGGCCGCGGGCCGCCGCGCCACGCATCGCTATCGGCAGTCGACAGCGGCGTCTCATAGACTGACGGCACCGACAGCCGCCCGCCATTGACCATGCGCTTGCCGAATTCGGTTTCCTTCGCGAGCGACAATACCGCCTGGCGCAGCCGCGCCTCCTGTCGTGTCACCGGCGCCATAAAGTCGGTCGAGCGGGTGGATTCGCGGATGTTCTCGTCCGCCGCCGCACTGCGCTCGGTATGATAGCTGTCGATGAGGGTCTCGGGTGATGTCGCGCGCAGCACGCGGTCGAGCTTCCACGCGATGTTCTCGGCATCTTCAAGCCCGGAATTGGCGCCGCGGGCGCCGAACGGCGAGACCTGGTGCGCCGCATCGCCCGCAAAGATGACGCGGCCATGGATGAACCTGTCCATGCGCCGGCACTGGAATTTGTACAGCGATATCCACTCGAAATCGAACTTGTCGTGTCCGAGCATGCGCGCGATGCGCGGCCGCACGTTTTCCGGCAGCTTTTCGATTGCGGGATCGGCATGCCGGCTGAGCTGCAGGTCGATCCGCCAGATGTCGTCCGGCTGCTTGTGCAACAGCGCGGAGCGTCCGGCATGGAATGGCGGATCGAACCAGAACCAGCGCTCGGTCGGAAACGCGGCCGTCATCTTGACGTCGGCGATCAGGAACTGATCCTCGAATACTTGCCCTGCGAATTCCGCACCCACCATCTGCCGCAGCGAGGATCGGGCGCCGTCGCAGGCAACGACGTATTGCGCATTCAGCCGATAGGGACCGTCAGGCGTCTGGATCGTCAGCAGCACATAATCGTTGCGCGGCTCGAGTCCCGTCACCTTGTTGCGCCAGCGCAGATCAATAGCAGGGAGTTCGCCGACGCGATCGACGAGATAGGCCTCCGCATAGAATTGCTGCAGGTTGATGAAAGCCGGCCGCTTGTGGCCCTGCTCGGGCAGCAGGTTGAACTGGTAGAGCTGCTGCTCGCCGTGAAAAATCTTGCCGACGCTCCACACCACGCCCTTGTCGACCATGCGCTGGCCGATGCCGAGCCGGTCCCAGAATTCGAGCGAGCGTTTTGAGAAGCAGATCGCCCGCGAGCCCTCGCCGATGCGGTCGGCGTCGTCGAGCAGCACCACGGATTGGCCGCGTTGCGCCAGGTCGATCGCCAATGACAGCCCCACGGGACCAGCGCCGACCACGACGATCGGATGCTCAGCCAGGTTCGCACCCGCCCGATCCTGATCGGGGTGGCGGCGATAGCCGAACTGGGTTTTAGTCTGCGCCATGCGGGCTCAACCCCGTGACTAGCCAAGGGCGTGCGACCCTGCTAAATTAGTCGCATCTGCAACTATCTTAAACCCCGTGCCGGGTCCGGCGTCAACTCAAATTGGAGCGATTTTGCCAAAAGCGTCTTCCAGCGAAGTGGCTGCCGGCCCGCGAGAAGAGAGCGCGTCGAAGCGCAGCGCCAGGCTGGACCTGTTCGGATTCGTACCGTTCCGGCTGAACCGGCTCGCGGCCGAGGTCAGTTCGGCGCTCTCGGTCGAGTATGCGACGCGCTACGGGCTCGACATTCCGGAATGGCGCGTGCTGGCAACGCTCGGCTTCCGCCACGATGCCTGCAGCGCGCAATATATCGCGCAATGCACCCGTACCCATAAATCCACCATCAGTCGCGCGGTCACGTCGCTGATGAAGCGGCAGATCGTCGAGCGCGTCGAGAACGAGGACGACCGCCGTGAATTCCGCCTGCGCCTGACGCGCAAGGGCGTAACGCTTTACGAAGAACTGATCCCGCGCCTGTTGCGCAAGGAGCAGGAAATCCTGTCATCCCTCTCCGCGCAGGAGCGGCGCGATTTCGCGCGGCTGCTCGGCAAGATCGAGCAAAGCCTCGAACTGGTGCAGACCAGCGAAGAGGCGGACGCGAAGGAAGCGTACTAAGCTCCCTCCCCGTCATTGCCTGCGACAAACGCGGAGCGTTTGCGCAAGGGAGCAACGCGACGAAGCAATCCATGCCTCCACAAGTGGAGATATGGATTGCTTCGCTTCGCTCGCAATGACGGGGAGACGGCCGCGCCCTCCTCATCGAGATCGGATGCGACGGAGCCTGCTCGCCGGCTCACTTCACTGCCGTCACCACGATCTCCACGATATGCGGCGGTTCGAGATCGACGCCGATGCAGGCGCGCATCGGCGGATTCTTGGTATCGACCCATTCGTCCCAGGCGCGGTTCATCTCGCCCTTGCGTTTGATGTCGGTGATATAGACGATGGCCGAGAGGATTTTGCTCTTGTCCGTGCCGCACAGCGCGAGGCTTTCGTCGATTCGGGCGAGCGCTTTTGCACTCTGCTCGTACATCGACGAGCTGACCGGATCGGGCGCGACCGCCACCGTGAAAACCAGATCATCGTGAGCGACGGCGCGGCTGCGGGTGGGCGTGAGCCCGGCAAAGCGAGTGATCATGGCTGTCTCCGTTTAGGTCTAGGCTCTGTTGCGGCCACCAATATGCTTCGCAATGACAGGAAAATAATTGTCCCCCGAACCGGCATCGATGGCTTCCTGCAACACCGTGCCGATCAGCTCCGCGCCGCGAATTTTGATGCCGGCGTCGGACGCCAGCTCCAGCGCATAGGAAAGGTCCTTCAGCGCATATTCGGTCGAGAACGCGCGCTCCGGAAAATTGCCCGGCACGATCGCCTTCATGCCGTGATTGCGTAGTGCAAAGCTGTCGGCCGAGCCCTTGGAAAGCGTATCGAGCAGCAGCTTCGGATCGACGCCATTATGTTTTGCGACCGCAACCGCTTCGGCCAGAGCATTGACGGTTTCGAACAGCACCATGTTGTTGAGAATTTTGGTGACCTGCCCCGCGCCGACCTCGCCGCAATGGGTGACGTCGGTCGCAAAGCAGCGGATCAGTGGCTCGATATCGGCGTAAAGCGCCGATGTCGCTCCAACCATCACGCTGAGCGTGCCGTCCTGCGCCGCCTGACGCGTGCGCGCGATCGGCGCATCGGCCCAGGCTGCGCCTTTGGCCTGCAACTGCCCGGCAAAGTCGCGGGTCTGGCTGACCGACGACGTGCCGAGATCAACGATGACCTGCCCGCTCCTGACGTTCTTGAGAATGCCATCCCCCTCGAACACCGCGCGAACATGTTTGGCGCTGGGCAGGCACAGGAACAGCAGATCGCTTTGCGTGATCACGTAGGCAGCGGAGCCCGCAATCTCGACGCCCTCTTCCCGCAGCCGCGCCAATGGCTCCGGCGACAGATCAAAGGCAAGGACGCGCTTGCCGCTCTTCTTCACGAGATTGCGGCAGATCGGCTCGCCCATCACGCCGAGGCCGATGAAGCCGATCGTCTTGTACGCCGACATCGCGACCGCCTGTTATTTCACGAACGATCGCGACGGCGCCAGATGGAGCGCGAACGCATCGACCTTGTCGCTGGCACGCGGATAGATCTCGCTCACGATCGGATCATGGCCGGGGATGAAACGGTCGGGATGGCCGGCCAGCCGCTCGACGATTTCCCAGCCCTGCGCCATGTCGCCGACATTGTAGACGATCGGAAACGGACTGCGCTTCTGCAGGTTGGCGTAGTAATGCGCCGCGTCCGACGCCAGCACCACCGGCCCGCGCGCGGTTTCCACGCGCACCACCTGCAGGCCATCGGAGTGGCCGCCGACGCGATGCACCGTCACGCCGGGGGCGATTTCGCCGTCGCCGGAATGAAAGGTGACGCGCTCGCCATAGACATGGCGCACCATCGTGGTGACGTGCTCGACCGAAAACGGATGCCGCAGCATGCCGTTGCACATGCAGCGCCCGGTCGCGTAGCTCATCTCGCGGTCCTGCAGATGAAACCGCGCGTTCGGGAAACGATCGAGATTGCCGGCGTGGTCGTAGTGCAAATGGGTGACGATCACGTCGCGAATCGTGTCGGCCGCAACGCCGAAATTCGCCAGCGCGTCTACCGGATTGAGCGTGAGCTTGCGCGAGCGCGCCTTCGCCTCTTCGGCATTGAAGCCGGTGTCGACCAGGATGTCGCGGCCGCCCCCTCGGATCAGCCAGACGAAATAATCCAGATCCTGCGCCGTGGTCTCATGCGGATCGGGGATCAGAAAGTTCAAATTGGGGGTGCGCGGCGACATCGTCGCATAGCGCAGCGCGTAGATTTCGTAGGCATTTCCCATCGGTGTCACTTTTTCTTTTCTTGGATGTTTGGATTGGCCGATCCCGGCAACAAGCCATTGTCATCCGCAAAGGTCAAACGCGGTGCGCGAATGGCAGCCGCGTGACAATGCAGAAGGCTATGTGAGAGGCATCACATTACCACCCGCGAAAGTGGTGACCCAGCATTTGCGGACGGCCGCGATAGAACTGACAGGCCGCAGCGCAGCGTACTGGATACCCGCTTTCGCGGGGTATGACGGTCATGTCGGGATGCGAAGCCGGGGATATGCGCGCACGGTTGTCGGCCTGATCGGAACCGTAACCCGGCCAAACCGCAAGCTGTGGTTCTGTCGCAACGGACGCTTTTATTCCGGTCATCCGCCCCGGCCCTGTAGCGGTCAATTGTCGCAATTAGTGACGAGATCGCAAGCAGTTGACGGGCTGCGGGCGCGGTTTGATAATGCCGAAAGCGTAGAGTATGGTCGCCGCGGCGCGAGCTGGCATCGGCGCTATTTTGGCTGGACTGCCGTGATCTGGACTGCCGACATTATGAAAATCCGCCTCGCATTACTCCTCACATTGTTTTTTTCAGTCGCGTCGGTAGCCCCGTCGTTCGCAGCCGGTGAGCGCTATGCGCTGGTGATCGGCAACGCGAAATATCCGGACGCCGAGGCGCCGCTGAAGGAGCCGATCAACGATGCGCGCGACATCGCCGAAGAGCTCAAGCGCGACGGCTTCAATGTCGATATCGGCGAGAACCTGACCGGCGAGCAGATGCGCCGCGCCTTCGAGCGCCTGTATGGCAAGATCAAGCCGGGCTCCGTCGCGCTGATATTCTTCTCCGGCTTTGGCGTGCAATCGAGCCGCCAGAGCTACATGATCCCCGTCGATGCCCAGATCTGGACCGAGCCGGACGTCCGCCGTGACGGTTTCAGCCTCGAGACCGTGCTGGGGGAGATCAACAGCCGCGGCGCCGGCGTCAAGATCGCGCTGATCGATGCCTCCAGGCGCAATCCGTTCGAACGCCGGTTCCGCAGCTTTTCCGCCGGCCTTGCGCCGGTGATTGCGCCGAACGGCACACTGGTAATGTATTCGGCTGCGCTCTCGTCCGTCGTTTCCGACAATGGCAGCGACCG
The DNA here is from genome assembly GCF_018596315.1 of Bradyrhizobium sp. SRL28. Classification (GTDB taxonomy): domain Bacteria; phylum Pseudomonadota; class Alphaproteobacteria; order Rhizobiales; family Xanthobacteraceae; genus Bradyrhizobium. Next base: position 83,739 of record NZ_JAHEAG010000022.1, read on the forward strand.
CAGCCTGTTCGTCAAAGAACTGCTGAAGGAAATCCGCACCCCAGATTTGATGGCGGAAGAAACGCTGAATCGCACCCGAGTCGGCGTGACCCGCGCCTCGCGCCAGGAACAGGTGCCGTGGATTTCGTCGTCGCTGGCCGAGGATTTCTCCTTCATCCCCAGCGGCTCAGGCCCGCGGCCGACGACCCCGCCGCCGCCTCCGGTGGCCACGGCGCCCACGCCGCCACCTGCTGCGGCTCCTACGCCCGCGCCCGCACCCGCCCCGGTGGCCGCACCGGCACCTCCGTCTCCGCCGCCTGCGGCGTCAAAACCGGTTGAAGCCGCAATTCCCCCGCCCCCGCCACCGGCCAAGCCGGTCGAGAGCCCCAGCCCGACCGTGCTCGCGCTTGCCGACGATCCGACCATCAAGAGCCTGACCACCAAGCTCAACGACAATCCGGACGATGCAGCCGCGCTGTACCGGCGCGGGCAGGTCTATGCGAGCAAGGGCGCCTACGAACTCGCCATCAAGGACTTCAACAATTCGCTGCGGCTGAACCCGAAGGATGTGGAAGCCTTCAACAACCGCTGCTGGGCGCGGACGGTGATCGGCGACCTGCAGGCGGCCCTGAAGGATTGCAACGAGGCGCTGCGGCTGCGACCCAATTTCGTCGATGCGCTCGACAGCCGCGGCCTCGTCAATCTGAAGAGCGGCCAGAACAAGAATGCAATTGCTGATTTCGATGCCGCTCTCAAGATCAACCCGAGATTGACGTCGTCGCTGTACGGTCGCGGGCTTGCCAAGAAGCGCAACGGCTCGATTTCGGAAGGCGACCTGGATATTAACAACGCGAAGGCGATGGACCCCAATATCGTCAAGGAATTCGCCGATTACGGGGTGCAGTGACGATTTTTTAGATAAAGGCTGGCGGCCACTCGAACCCTGTGGCGGGGCGTCCAGACTAAGATAAAGCAGCCAGCCGCGATCCAAGGTCCGGCGGCTCATTTGGATGACGTTGGAACCGCGTGGGAAGCCCGCAGGAGGGGACTGGAATGGCAAACATCTCAGCAGCGAAAACCTTTACCGCAATCGTCTCGGTTGCGACGCTCGGCGCTGCAATTTCCCTCAGTGCGGGAACTGCCCTGGCCCAGGACAAGAACGTCACCGAGGATCAGATCGTTCGCGCGCTGGCGCCGGAAAAGAAGCCGCTGACCCGCGGCCTTTCTACCGGACCGCAAACCGTCGTCGACCCGGCAGTAGCCGCCGCCGAGGGCAAGTTCGTCCAGAAGTTCCGCGGTCGCTCCACGCGTTCGCTTTCGACCGCTGAGCGCGAGGAGATCGCCGCCATCGTCAAGGACAAGCCGAAGATCGATCTGGAGATCAACTTCGACTACAACTCGGCCGATATCAGCGCAAAGTCGCTGCCGTCAGTTCAGGCGCTCGGCCGCGCGCTCACCAACAATGACCTCAAAGGCTCGACCTTCGTGGTGGCGGGCCACACCGATGCGGCCGGCGGCGAAGCCTATAACCAGGATCTGTCCGAGCGCCGCGCCGACGCAATCAAGCGTTATCTCGTCGACAAATATGGCATCAACGGCACCGATCTCGTCACCGTCGGATACGGCAAGAGCAAGCTGAAGGATCCGGGCCAGCCGATGGCGGAAGTGAACCGCCGCGTCCAGGTCGTGAACATGGAAAACAAGGCCACGGCGTCGAACGCAGCCAAATAAGGGCGTGCAAGTAAGGGCGTGGCGCCGACCAATAGTTTCCGGCTACAATACGTCCCGCAGCACCCGTGCGGGACGTATTCGTTTTGGGCTCCATTGCAGGTCGCCGGCCGGCCTGATGCGCCCTGTTTGATTTGACTTCCAGTCTGGATTGATCCGGCGATGAAATTCTCCGAATACCTCAAACCTGCGCTCGGCGTGGCTTTCGTCGCCGTTCTGGCGGTCGGCTATTACTGGTTCGAGCACCGTCCGCGCGCGGAAGAGAAAGTCACGCCGGGCCAAGCCACGGTGATCGTAACCAAGTCCACCAATGCCTGCTTCTCCGACATGGTGCGGGTCACCGGCTTCATCGTGCCGCGCCGCGAAGCGCAGGTCGGCGTCGATCAGGAAGGCTCCCGCGTCACCGACCTGTTCGTCAAGGAAGGTGACATGGTCACCGAAAATCAGGAACTGGCGCGCCTTACCGCGCCGCCGCAAGTGCCCGGTGCCCCCGGCGGCCGACAGGGGCCGATCTCGCTGCGTGCCCCCGCTGCCGGCCTCGTCACCGAGGTCAGGACTGCGGTCGGCGCTCCCGCGTCGCCGCAGGCAGGCCCGATGTTCCGCATTTCCGTGAACAATGAAATCGAGCTCGAGGCCGAAGTGCCGAGCGTTCATCTGCTCAAGCTCAATCCGGGTGCTACGGTGCGCATCAGCCGTGACGACGCGCCCGATGTCGTCGGCAAGGTCCGGCAGATATCGCCGCAGATCGACCGCAACACCCAGCTCGGCAAGGTCCGGATTTCGCTGAACAACAATCCGTCGCTCAAGGTCGGCATGTTTGCCCGCGCCAATATCGACGCCAAGCGCTCCTGCGGCGTCGCAGTGCCGCGTACCGCCATCGACCGCCTGACGCTGCAGGTCGTGAAAGGCAACACCATCGAGACGCGAAGAGTGCGCGTCGGCCTGACCTCCGAAACCTCCACCGAAATTCTTGAAGGCCTCGACGTCGGCGAAACCGTCGTGGCCGATGCTGGCACCTCTTTGCATGACGGCGACCAGGTCAAGACCATGTTCGCCGATGAACTCGAGCGCACGCGGGCACGCTAATGGCTTTGAATATCTCGGCATGGTCGATCCGGAACCCGCTGCCTTCGATCGTCTTTTCGATCATTCTCCTGGTGCTGGGCTGGGTCAGCTTCACCAAGCTCGCGGTGACACGGTTGCCGAGCGCCGACATCCCCGTGATTTCGGTCGCGGTCGCGCAATTCGGCGCCGCTCCCGCCGAGCTGGAATCGCAGGTCACCAAGACCATCGAGGACGGCGTATCGGGCGTCGAGGGCGTACGGCATATTTCCTCGTCGATCACCGACGGCCTGTCGGTGACCACGATCCAGTTCGCGCTGGAGACCAACACCGATCGCGCGCTCAATGACGTCAAGGACGCCGTCACCCGCGTTCGCGCCAACCTGCCGCAAAACGTCAACGAACCGCTGATACAGCGCGTCGACGTGATCGGCCTGCCGATCGTCACCTATGCTGCGATCTCGCCCGGCAAGACGCCGGAGCAGCTTTCCTATTTCGTCGACGACGTCGTCAAGCGCGCATTGCAGGGCGTGCGCGGCGTGGCGCAAGTCGAGCGTATCGGCGGTGTCGAGCGCGAGATCCTCGTCTCGCTCGACCCCGACCGGCTGCAGGCGGCGGGGCTCACGGCCGTCAATGTCAGCCAGATCCTGCGCGGCACCAATGTCGACCTCGCCGGCGGCCGCGCCGAAATCGGCAAGAACGACCAGGCGATCCGCACGCTCGCCGGCGCCAAGACGCTGAACGAACTCGCCGGCACCATGATCCCGCTGTTCGGCGGCGGCGAGGTGCGGCTCGACGATCTCGGCACCGTCACCGACACCATCGCCGATCGGCGGACCTTTGCGCGCTTCAACGGCGAGCCTGTCGTGGCGCTCGGCATCAAGCGCTCCAAGGGCGCCAGCGACGTGGTGGTGGCCGCCGCCGTGCAGAAGCGCATCGAAGCGCTGAAAGCGGCCTATCCCGATGTCGACTTGAAGCTGATCGATACCTCGGTGGAATTCACCAAAGGCAATTACGATGCCGCGATCTCGACCCTGTTCGAAGGCGCCATCCTCGCGGTGATCGTCGTGCTGCTGTTCCTGCGCGATATCAGAGCCACCATCATCGCCGCAATCTCGCTGCCGCTGTCGATCTTCCCGGCGTTCTGGGCGATGGACCTGCTCGGCTTCTCGCTGAACCTCGTGTCCTTCCTCGCCATCACGCTGTCGACGGGCATTCTGGTCGACGACGCCATCGTCGAGATCGAAAACATCGTGCGCCACATACGCATGGGCAAATCGCCCTATCGCGCCGCGCTGGAAGCCGCCGACGAAATCGGCCTCGCCGTGATCGCGATCTCGCTGACCATCATTGCGATCTTTGCTCCCGCCAGCTTCATGTCCGGGATTGCCGGGCAGTTCTTCAAGCAGTTCGGCATCACAGTATCGGTGCAGGTGTTCTTCTCGCTGCTCGCCGCGCGCTTCGTCACGCCGGTGCTCGCGGCTTACTTCCTGAAGGATCACCCGCACGAGGACCCGCCGCCCGGGCGCATCCTGCAGACCTACACCAAGCTCGTCACTTGGTCGGTGAAGCACTACTTCATCACCGTGTTGATCGGCTTCGGCGTGTTCGCAGCCTCGATCTGGAGCATCACGCTGCTGCCGCAAGGCTTCCTGCCGGCGCAGGACACCGCACGCTCGCTGCTTGCGATGGAGCTGCCGCCGGGTACGCAGCTCGCCTATACAGAGAAGGTAACGGAAGAAATCGTCGCGCGCCTGCGCAAGCGCCCCGAAGTGAAGAGCATCTTCGTCGACGGCGGTCGGGTGCCGCCGGGCACGCAGGAGGTGCGCCGCGCCGCGCTGATCATCAATTACACGCCGAAAGGCGATCGCAAGATCACCCAGCGGCAGCTCGAGCTCGAGATCGGCCAGGAACTCGAAAATGTTCCTGACATTCGCTTCTGGTTCCTGGACGAAAACGGCCTTCGCGCGATTTCACTCGTCGTGACCGGCGTCGACAGCAATATCGTCAACAATGTTGCCAGCGAGCTGGCGACGCAGATGAAGCGGATTCCGATCATCGCCAACGTGATCTCGGAAACCTCGCTCGACCGGCCTGAACTACGCATCCGGCCACGCGCCGAACTGGCGGCGCGGCTTGGTGTTTCGACCGAGAGCCTTTCGCAAACGATTCGCGTCGCCACCATCGGCGACGTCGGACCGGCCTTGGCAAAATTCGATGCCGGCGACCGCCAGGTGCCGATCCGCGTCCAGCTCGAGGACAGCGCGCGCAGCGACCTGCAGATGCTGCAGCAATTGCGGGTGCCGCTCGGCCAGCGCGGCGAACGCGGCGGCGTGCCGCTGTCCGTCGTCGCCGACATCCAGCTCGATCAGGGCCCAACCAGCATCAACCGTTACGACCGCGAACGGCAGGCGACCGTCGCCGCCGATCTCGTCGGCAACGCAGCGCTCGGCGACGCCACCAAGATGATCTACGACCTTCCGGTCATGAAGAGCCTGCCGAAGGGCGTGAAGGTCAGTCCGTCGGGCGACGCCGAAAGCCTCAACGAATTGTCGGAAGGCTTTGCCACCGCCATCACTGCCGGCCTGATGATGGTCTATGCGGTGCTGGTGCTGTTGTTCGGCACCTTCCTGCAGCCGATCACCATCCTGTTCTCGCTACCGCTCTCGATCGGCGGCGCGATCGCGGCCTTGCTGCTGACCGGCAAGCAGCTGACCACGCCAGTGTGGATCGGCATCCTGATGCTGATGGGTATCGTTACCAAGAACGCCATCATGCTGGTCGAATTCGCGGTCGAGGCAATCCGCGAGGGCAAGAAGCGCGAAGAAGCCATGATCGACGCCGGTATGAAGCGCGCGCGCCCGATCGTGATGACGACGATCGCGATGGCCGCGGGCATGATGCCGTCAGCACTGGCGTTCGGCGCCGGCGGTGAATTCCGCTCGCCGATGGCGCTCGCCGTGATCGGCGGTCTCATATTCTCCACCATCCTGTCGCTGGTGTTCGTGCCGGCGATGTTCATGGTGATGGACGATCTCGGCGCCCTATGCTGGCGTTTTGGCCAGAAGCTGCTGGTATCAAGCGGCGAGACGGAGGAAGCGGCTCACGGAGCGGATCATCACGAACCGCCGGCCAAGGGCCCGCCTGCCGTGCCCCCGGCGATGTCGCCTGCGGCGAAGTGAGCGGGGCGTACCGAGATGCGGCAGGAGCTTCTTGATATCGGGGAGGACCGCCGTCGCTATGACGAGTTCAAACGAACCCAACTGGCGGTTCCGCTCGATGAAGTGAAAGCGTGGACTGCTAGTTGGGACTCGAAGGATGAACTGGCTCGCCCGCAACTTCGCAAGGTAGTGCAATCGTAGCCCGGATGAGCGAAAGGGAACTAGTAAGGCCGCCCCTTCGAATTACGCGGCCCTACTCGTTCCTCGCCACCGCCGTCAGCTTGGTCATGTTCTGCAGCAATATCCGTCCGCGCTGCAGGTCGAGGATGCCGTCCTTGCGCCAGAGCTGCAGTTGACGGTTGACGCTCTCGCGGGCGGCGCCGACGAAGACGCCGAGTTGCTCCTGCGAGATGTGCACCTCGGAACCGAAATCGGAGGCGAGTGCGCAGAGCCTTCGCGCCAGGCGAACCGGCAGCGGCTGCAGCACCGATTCCTCCATCCGCTCGCTCTGCCAGCGGATACGCTGGCACAGCAGCATCATGATCTTGATCGCGACCTTGGGCTCGCGTTCCAGGAAGGCGAGGAAATCCTCGCGCCGCAGCACGAACAGTTCCGACGGCTCGCCGGCGGTGGCGTCCGCGGTGCGGCTCTCGCCGTCGAGGACGGCGACCTCGCCGAACAGATCGCCGGGGCCCATGAAATTCAGCGTCAGGCGGCTGCCGTCGGAGGCGCCGGTCTCGATCCGGATCTGGCCGCGTCGCACGCCATACAGCGCGTCGCCGGCATCGCCCTTCTGGAACAGCATTTCGCCGAGACCGAGCTGCTCGGTGTGGCAAAGACCGGAGATGCGCTGCAATTCGTCAGCGCCCAAATCCGCAAACATCGGGTTCATTTTCAAAATGACCGCAAATTCGGCCTGTTTGCTCATTGTACTACCTTCCAAAATAAGCCCGGACCCGCCCCCTCAGGCCGTTAGCAAGATTCCCACGTCAACGAGTGTGTCATAAGTCACATAACTTTGCAGTAGCCCCGGAATATTTTTGGCTTCTTTGGCCCACCCCCTTTCCGGGATAAGCTCGCCTGACCGGTTGCGCCCGCGTCTCGCGCCACCGAAATAAGTGCCGTTCGCGCGGTCTGGAATGTCGATATGAAAGCACTGAAACTTGCCGGCGCCGCCATCGCGGCCGTGATCGTCGTCATCGCGCTGCTGCTGGTGATCGGCATCCCGTCTGGCTTCCTGACGGCGCAGATCCAGGAGCAGGTCGAGCGCGAGACCGGCTACAAGCTCGCCATCAATGGCGGCGCCAAGATCGGCCTGTGGCCGTCGCTCAACATCACGCTGAACGATGTCACGCTGCAGGATCCGAAGGACCGCGACATCAACCGCCACTTCGCGGCCGCAAGCATCGAGGCGGAGGTAACGCTCGCCAGCCTGTGGGCCGGCAAGCCGCATATCACCGAACTGGTCATCGTCCGTCCGGTGGCGAATTTGCCGCTGCGGCGCGAGCGCGTGAGGGAGGCCAGTTCGCCCTCGAAGCCCGCGGCCGGCAAGGCGACTGATGCCTTTTCGATCGAACACATCAGCGTCACCGGCGGCACCATCGTGCTCTCCAATCTGCGCGACCGTGTCGAGCGCAGGATCGAGACCGTCAACGCCGACATATCAATCGATTCCGATCGCAAGGTCATGGTGTCCGGCAGCGCCCGCAGGGACGGCCATCCGTTGAAATTCGAGCTCAAGGCGACGCCGCCCGCAGCCCCGATCGAGCGGCAGAACATCCCGGCCGAGATCAAGATCGACGCGCCCGACCTTTTGCCTGCCCCGCTCACGGCCAAGGCCGAAGCCCGGCTCAACGGCTCCGTCGTGATGATCAACGGCGTTACCGGCACGCTCGGCGATGCCGCGTTCAACGGCTGGGCCTCGGTGGATCTGTCGAGCAAGCCCTTGGTGAAGCTCGACCTCGATTTCCAGAAGCTTGCGGTCGCGATGGCGCGCAGCACCGGCAGTTCCGCAGGCCAGCCCTGGAGCAGCGCGACGATCGACGTCAACGGCCTCAATTACATCGACCTGCAGGCGCGCATTTCCGCGGCCGAGCTCAAGATCGGCGACGCGCGCTTCACCCCCGCCGCGATCGACGCGACGCTCACAAGCGGCGTCTTGAAGACGCAGGTTTCCAACCTCGGCGCCTATGAGGGCAACGCCAATGGCGATCTGACCGTCGACGTCTCCACCGCCAATCCCACCTACGCGATGCGGGCCGACCTCACCGGCGTGCGCGCGCTTCCGCTGCTGCAGGGCCTCGCCGACTTCGACAGGCTCGACGGCAAGATGCAGGCGAAGATCAGCGTGCGCTCCTCCGGCACCAGTCAGCGCGCGATCATGTCGAACATGGCCGGCACCGCCTTCGTCGTATTTCAGGACGGTGCCATCAAGGGGCTCAACGTCGCGCAGATGATCCGCTCGCTCACGGCGAGCACCTTGTCCGGCTGGCAGGAGAGCGAGGAGAAGGCGACCGACCTTTCGCAATTGTCGGCGTCGTTCAAGATCGACAAGGGCCAGGCGCAGACCACCGATCTCAATCTGGTCGGCCCGCTGGTCAAGATGACCGGCGCCGGCACCATCGACCTCGGCACCAAGCAGATCGGATTCCGCGTCGAGCCGAAGCTCGTGATGACCACCGAAGGCCAGGGCCGCGCCAGCGATCCGGTCGGGCTCGGCATCCCCGTGATGATCGCGGGCCCGTGGGGCGCGCCGCGAATCTATCCGGAGATGCAGGGCATCCTCGACAATCCCGATGCCGCCTATGCGAAGCTGAAGGAAATGGGCAAGGGCCTGTTCGGGCAGAACGGCGCTGGGCTTGGTGCCGCGATCGGCAGCCTGCTCGGCGGACAGCCGGGAACGGCCGGCGGACAACAAGGCGGCGCCGGTGGACAGGGCGCGACCGGCAGCCAGCAGCCGGGCAGTCCGCTCGGCGGCCAACTCGGCGAAACCCTCGGCAATCTCCTGCAGCAGGGCCTGAGCGGCCTCGGCCAGAGCCAAGGCCAGGGCGGCGGTCGGCCGAGCGGCTCGCGCAGCATTCCGAGCCGCACCTCACCCGCCGAGGCGCCGACCCAGGACGCTCCAGCCGCCGAACCCGCCCCTCCCGCCCCGCCGAGCGATACGACCGCCGAGCAGGACAGTCAGCCAATGAACGACGTCTTGCGGCAGCTTTTTAACCGGTGAGGCTGCCACTCCCTCACCCCGCCCTTGCGGGGAGAATTCCCCGCGAATCCTGCCCATAATTGGGGCTAACCATGTTGGCGGGCTCACAGCCCCGCCCCCCGATCCGTGCTAAAAAGGCCCTCATGCCGGGGCTGCCGAGACAGGCCGGCGCCAGTGACAAACCGATGCGCGCGCAGGCCGTGGCGCACGAGGGTCCGGATGAACGAGGTCAAGGACAAAGTCGGGTTCCTGCGCGAAGGCCTGTTCGCCAAATACGTCGTCGCCCTGGTCGGCCTCGTCGTGTTCGTGCTGGCGGTCAACGGCGCGATGGAAATCTGGATCACCTACCGCGGCATCAAGAGCTCGGTGAGCGACGGCATGTCGGAGAAGGCGGAGGCGACCGCCAAGCGAATCCAGCAATCGATGGCCGACCTCGAGCGGCAGATTTCCTGGGTGACGCGCGCCTCCTCCAACACCACCGACCTGCGCCGCGCCGACTACGCCCAATTGCTGCGGCAGGTGCCGCAGGTCAGCCAGCTCTCGCTGCTCAATGCCCAAAGCCGCGAACAGCTCCGCATGACGCGCCAGACCGTCACGCCCGACAGCAACGTCGATTTCACCCGCGACGTGAGGCTGACCGAAACTCTCGCACGCGGCTCCAGTTTTGCGCCGGCCTATTTCCGCGGCGAGCGGCCGTTGATGTCGATCGCGCTGCCGCACGCCGATGGCAGCATCACCGTCGCCGAGATCGATCTCGACTTCCTGTCGGAGTTCCTGATCGATGCCCAGGTGGGCAAGGTGGCGTTTGCCTATATCACCGATTCCAAGGGGGACGTGCTGGCCGCCTCCTCAACCGGGCCCGAGGTCGGCAAGAATCTGTCGAAGCTGCCGCAGGTCTTAGCCGTCAGCAAACCCGGCGGCGTGGCGCCGGCGTCGGGCACCGATGCCAGGGGCAACGCCGTGCTGACGACGTCGAGCGTGGTGCCGAAGCTCGGCTGGCACGTGTTCTTCGAACAGGAGACCGCGCAGGCGCTGACGCCTATCCGGGATCAACTGGTGCGGATCGCGCTGCTGATCGCGCTCGGCCTCGTGGTCGCGATCATCGCCGGCATCATCATGGCGCGCCGCATGCTGGTGCCGATCACGGCGCTGCAGGCCGGCGCGCGGCGTCTCGGCGCCGGCGATTTCGGCCACCGCATCGAGGTGAAGACGTCGGACGAACTGGAGGAACTGGCCAACCAGTTCAACGGCATGGCCGGGCAGCTCGCCGAGACCTATTCGAACCTCGAATCCAAGGTGAAGGAGCGGACGCGGGATCTGGCGCAATCGATCAACGAGCTCAAGGTGCTCGAGGAAGTCGGCCGCGCCGTCGCCTCCTCGCTCGACCTCAACGCCGTGCTGCCCACCGTCGCCGCCCGTGCGCTGGAAATCACCCATGCCGACGCCGTGCTGATCTACGGCTATGACGCCGGCAATCACCAGTTCAGCCTTGCCGAATCCATCGGCATCGACCAATCGGCCGAAGGCGGCCACCGCGCCATCGACGCCGACAACTCGCCGCTCGGCGAAGCCGCAACGAGCGGCGAGCCGATCGCCATTCCCCATCTCGGCGCGACGCCCGAACATCCCTTGCGCGACGTCGCGCTCGAAGCCGGCTTCAACTCCGTGCTGGTGGTGCCGCTGGTCGACCAGACCGGCATTCTGGGTTCGCTGGTGGTGCTGCGGCAGAACGCCGGCGAATTCTCCGCCAACCTGATCGGGCTGATGAAAACCTTTGCGCACCAGGCGGTGCTGGCCATGCGCAATGCGAGGCTGTTTACGGAAGTGGACCACAAGAGCCGCGAGCTGCTGGCTGCGAACGACATTGTGCGCGAGCAGGCCGACAAGCTGCAAGAACAGACCATCCAGCTCAAGGATTGGAACCGATCGCTGGAGGAGCGCGTCGAGACGCAGCTCGGCGAGATCGAGCGCATCCGGCGGCTGGAGCGTTTCCTGGCACCGCAGGTGGCGCAACTGATCGCCTCCTCCGACGGCCATGAAGGCCTGCTCGACAGCCACCGCCGCGAGGTGACGGTGGTGTTCTGCGATCTGCGCGGCTTTACTGCATTTACCGAGACCACCGAGCCGGAAGAGGCGATGAACGTGCTGCGCGAATATCACGCCGCGCTCGGCGAGCTTATTTTCAAGTACGAAGGCACGCTCGACCGCTATGCCGGCGACGGCGTGATGATCCTGTTCAACGCGCCGATCCAGTTCGACGACCATACCGCGCGCGCCGTTCGGATGGCTGTCGAGATGCGCGACACCATCGGCGGGCTGACCGACAAGTGGCGCAACCGCGGCCACAATCTCGGCTTCGGCATCGGCATCGCGCTCGGCTACGCCACCCTCGGCCAGATCGGTTTCGAGCAGCGGCTGGAATACGCCGCGATCGGCAGCGTCACCAACCTCGCCTCGCGCCTGTGCGACGAAGCCAAGGCCAACCAGATCGTGGTCAGCCGGCGCGTCTACGGCATGGTCGAGCCATGGGTGGAGGGAAAGCCGATCGACGATTTGAATCTGAAGGGGTTCAATCATCCGATTTTGGCGGCGGAGATCATGAGCTGGCGCGAAGAAGTCGACAATGTCGTCGATGCGGCCTCGGCCGCGGCGCGACGGAAGAAAATGTCGTAACTGATTGGTAGGGTGGGCAGCAGACTATGGTGCACTTTCGAGAAACGGATTGACGATGGCGAGGCCGCCGATGCTGCGGCCATGCTGCATGTCTTCGCTGAACAGCGTGTCGCAACCGGCCTCGATGGCGGCGGCGACGATCAGGGCGTCGTAGAACGACAAGCCGTGCTCGCGGGAGAGGGACACGGCGCCCGTGTGCGTGTTCAGCGTGACGGGCAAGACGTCATCGAGCGACGCGCGGAACAGCCCGAGCGCCAGTTCGATCTGCGGCCAGTCATGACGAAGCTTGCGGCGGGCGACGTGAACGAACTCGTTCAGCACCTGAACGCTGACGACTCCGCCGCGGCTCAGGCAATCCACCGCCCGTTGTTTTCTGGCGTCCGAAGTCGCGGTGTAGACGAGAATGTTGGTATCGAAGAACGCCTTCACCGCTCGTTCGCCTCGTCCCGATCGAACTTGTAATCGGAAGGAAGCGTCCAGTTGAGGGAAGCCAGGCGCTCGAGCGCCGCCTTGCGGCGGTCTTCCTTCTGGACGATCAGCGTTCGCTCGACCACGTCGACGATGTCGAGCTCGTCGCCGGGACGCAGACCCATCTTTTCGACCAGGGCTTTGGGCAGCCGCACTGCCAAGCTGTCACCCCATTTTGAAACCTGCATGGCACCCTCCAGCGAGGTAGGAATGATATCATCCTTATGATATCATTTCAAGGCCTGGCGGCGCCGGACCGTTTTCGTTCGTCAGGGGCCGCCACCCTGCGCCTTGTCCGCCCCGTGCTCGAACGGCAGTTCGCTGGCCAGCCAGGCGAACGCGATGTTGGGCTGCATCGGCGCCTCGGGCCATACCGAGGGAGGCCGTCCGCACGCAGTGGGCGCCGACAAAAGTCGGCGCGCTGCCGCAGCGCTTCAGGCGACAGGCGGATCGCCTACGCGCAATACCGGCCGACATACTGACAATAAACCGCGACGCCGCACCCACCCGTCAGTGCCAACCGGGCTGCTGCATTCGTGCGCGCGCCTGCGCCAATTCTTCGAGCCTGCTCTCGATTTCGGAGCGGGTTATCGCGAGATCCTGGAGCTGGCGGTCGTCGAGCCTGTGCAGGGCTACGCGCGCGGCGTGACGCTCGTGGCGCGCGATCACCGCTGCGAAGAAGCGGTTGATGAGACGGCGCAGCCGCGCCAGCAAAACTGCAGTTCGCCAGGCAAATGGCCTGGTGGCGGAGGTCGGAATAGTGGTCAGCATAGTCATGGCTATTTTCTTTCAAGAGCAGCCGGAACCCGGCGAGCTTGCCGGCACCCTTTCTATCGAAGGCCTGCTGCCAGCATGGTGTCAGCAGGCTTCGGCGCGACGACGAGCGCCGGACACGGCTGCGTGAACGATCAAAATGAGGAAGCGATGTGCGGCACCGACGGCAGGACCAGCCCGCCGACGATGCAAGGCCGACAGCGCGTCAGGCCACCTTTCGGCCGGCCGCGAGATCCTTGACAGCTTCCGTGGTCAACGGCTGACCGCCGACGCCCCATTCGCCGCTCGCGACTTCGGAAATCTTGACCCAGGTGACGCCGCGCATGTTCTCGCCTTCGATCGACACCATGGCGTCCGTGAGCTTGCTGATCATCTGGCGCTTCTGCTCGGCATTGAACACGTTCTCGATGACGTGAACCTCTATCAACGGCATGTAGTTCTCCTTGATGGTTGCCTCGCGGAAGCGAGGGCAGCGTCAACATGCCCGTCACGGCCGGCCAAGACTTTCAGACGCCTGTGATTTGCTGTCCAGATTCGCTTGATATATCGCCGCGAAGCTATTGCAGACCCGCGCGCCGAAACCCTTCCACGTAATGCGCCTTGTCCGCGTCGTGCTCGAACGGCAGTTCGCTTGCCAGCCAGGCGAGCGTGATGTTGGGCTGGGCGCGGCGGAGGCCGTCGAGCGCAGCCTTGGCGGTGTCAGCGCCGCCGGCCATGCCGAGGGAAGCCGTCAGCACGCGGTGAGCGCCGACAAAGTCGGTGCGCTGCCGCAGCGCTTCACGCGACAGCCGGATCGCCTCCGCGTAATTCTTGCCGACATACTGGCAATAGGCGGCGACGCCGCAATAGATCGCGGCAAAGGGATCGCGGGGTGAGAATTTCAGCGCCTCGCGCGCGGCGCGATCGCCCTCCTCCCAGCGCCCGCGATAGGACAGCGCAACGCCGTAAAGGCCGCGCGCGGGCGAGAAATTGGGATTGAGCCGCAGCGCCAGCTCGAATTCGGCGATGCAATCGTCGAAGCGCCGGTGGAACAGATAGACGCTGGCGAGCGCATAGTGCGCCCACGCGTCCTCACTGTCGGCCCGGATCGCCGCCAACGCCGCGCGTTCCGCTGTTGGGACGACCCTGGACATTTCCTGCCAGCCCATATGGGCGCTGAACATATGGCAGGAAGCCAGCAGGCTGAGCGCCTGGCCGTAAGCGGGATCGACACTGATCGCCTTTTCCAAAAGTGCCTGCGCGACCAGATTGTCCTGCCGCGTCACGCGCCAGTAATGCGACAGCGCCCGCATCACCAGGTCCCACGCATCCATGTTGTCAGGCGCCTTGCGCCGGGCCCTGAAATCCTCGGCGGCGTAGAGCTGCGGCTCGATCGCCGCGACGACGGCCTGGGTGATTTCATCCTGGACGGCGAAAACGTCGGCGAGATTGCGGTCGTAGCGCTCCGCCCAGAGGTGACTGCCGGTCGCCACGTCGACCAGCTGGGCGGTAATGCGGACGTGGTCGCCGTCCTTTCGTACGCTGCCCTCGACGACGTAGCCGACGCCGAGCTCTTCGCCGATCTGTCGGTGGTGAACGGATTTCTGCTTGTAGATGAACGAGGAGTTCCGCGCGATCACGTAGAACCAGCGCAGCTTCGACAGCGCGGTGATGATGTCTTCGCTGATGCCTTCGGAAAAATATTCCTGCTCCGGCTCGCCGCTGAGATTGGCAAACGGCAGCACCGCAATCGCGGTTCGATCAAACGCCTGATGTGGCGGGTGCAGCGGCTCGCCGGTGAGGTCGAGTTGGGGCGAACCCGCGTGCACTTCACCACCGCCGGGCTGCGGCTGCACGTCGCCGACGAAGCGAAAGCCTTTTCGCGCAAGCGTGCGGATCATGATCTGATCCTTGCCGCTGTCGCCGACCGCCCTGCGCGCGGCGTTGATCCGGCTCGTCAACGTGGATTCGGAGACGATGCGGCCATCCCACACCGTCTCGATCAGATCGTCCTTGGTGACGACGTGGTCGCGGTTTTCGATCAGGTGAACCAGGAGATCGAATACCTGCGGCTCGACCGCCACGCTCTCGCCGCCGCGGGTCAGCTCGCGAAGGTCGACATCAAGCACATGGTTTGAAAAATGAAATTGCACGGCTTCATCCCGGTTAAATCTTCGTCCCGCACTCGAAGGGAGGTAGAGCGAATTTACCGTCAGGAATGTGTGAGAAATCTCACAGAAAAAGAAATCTCACTGAAAAATCAGGATCCTCTCAAGGCAAAATCAGCCCGGCATCACAGTCTTTAGGTCCTGACAGGGCCATGTTCGGTTCATCGCGGCCGCCTCCCGTGGTCGCATGATCCAGATAAGGAGATACCGATGGCCGCCCAGACCGCGATCGCAGCGACGCAAACCCAAGATCCCGCCCAAGCCGATTCTGCCCAGCCCGCCCCCGACCTTGCCGCCCTCAAGACGCGTCAACAAGCCGCGTGGTCGTCAGGCAATTACGCCATTGTCGGCTCGACGCTGCAAATCGTCGGCGAGGAACTCTGCGAGGCGCTCGATCTCAAGGCCGGCTCAAAGGTGCTCGATGTCGCCGCCGGCAATGGCATGGCGAGCCTCGCCGCGGCGCGGCGGTGGTGCGACGTCACCTCGACCGACTACGTGCCGGCGTTGCTGGAACGCGGCCAGGCGCGCGCCGCGGCAGAAGGCATGCAAATCGAATTCAGGGAAGCCGACGCGGAAAGCCTGCCGTTCGACAATGGCAGCTTCGACACGGTGCTCTCCACCTTCGGCGTGATGTTCACGCCGAACCAGGATCGCGCCGCCGCCGAGCTGATGCGGGTCTGCAAGCCCAAGGGCCAGATCGGCCTGGCGAACTGGACGCCGGAAGGCTTCATCGGACAGGTCTTCAAGACGCTCGGTAAATATCTGCCGCCCCCCGCGGGCACCAAATCGCCGGCGCTGTGGGGAACGCGCGCGCGGCTGACCGAAATGTTCGACGTGGACGCGCGCTCGATCAGAGCGGAATCGCGCCTGTTCAAGTTCCGCTATCGCTCGCCGGCACACTTCCTCGACGTGTTCAAGACGTATTACGGCCCGGTGCTGAAAGCGTTCGCAGCCCTCGAGCCGGCGAAGCAGGAAGAGCTGCATAACGATCTGCATGCCCTGATCGTTCGGATGAACAGGTCCGGCGACAGCACGATGGTCGTGCCCAGCGAATATCTCGAGGTCGTCATCACCAAGCAGTGAAACGTCCGCTCCGGTGATTCAAGCGGGGCCGTTCGCATGGCCCCGCTGGTGACGTCCCGCCTGCAAATCAGGAGTTTTCCGATGACGAATGTGATTCAGATTTCACGCGCGGAGCGCGACAAGGCTTGCGTCGTGGCCCTGCATTGCTCGCTCGGCTCGGGCCGCCAGTGGAAGACGCTCGCCGATGAACTCGGGCGCAGCCATCCGTTTTTCGCCCCCGATATCTCGGGCTATGGCGCCAATGGATGCGCGCTGGACCTGCCGCTGACGCTTGCGGAAGAAGTCCGCTGCCTGAGCGGCACGCTCAACGACGCGGATGGGCCGATCCATCTCGTCGGCCATTCCTACGGCGGCGCGATTGCGTTCAGGATCGCGACCTGTTCGGCGTTCGCGCATCGGGTGCGCAGCCTGACGCTGATCGAACCGGTGCTGCCGACGCTGCTGTGCGAGAGTGACGCGGACCGAAGGCTTCACGCACGCTTCGCGCAGGTCGCAAATGAGGTTTCCGAGGACGTCTGGAATGGATCGATGCTGGAGGCGATCGACAAGTTCATGGAGTTCTGGAACGGGTCCGGTCCGCAGGATCCGCTGCCGGCCAGTGCGCGCCTGCGCATGATCGAGCGCGCCCACAAGCTTGCCTTCGACTTCACGGCGGCGTTCGCCGAAGAGAATGTCACGATCGCGGCGGCCTCGCTTCGCGTTCCGACGCTGCTGTTTTCGGGAGGGCTGTCGCCCTATCTCACCCAACGCATCGTGCAGCGGCTGGGCGCGATCATGGATGGCGCCGAGGTCCGGCATTTGCCGGCCGCCGGCCATATGCTCCCGCTCACCCATGCGGCATCAATCAATCCCGCGATCGCGCGGCACATCGCCCGTGCGGATGAACTGGCCGGCGTTCCGCTGGCGCTCGAGGCGCCGCCGGCGGAGGCTGTCAGCCTGGCGGAGGGGTGACATTCTTGGCGCTTGGCTGCGAGGCGCGCTTTCTGATATCCAAGACCCTGAATTTGAGAGGGAATTGCCGATGCCCGCCTTTGCTGCGCGCAACCTTGCGCCGAAACTCACTGCCCTGATTGCCGCGGGCTTGCTCTGCCTTTCCCCCGCCCTCGCCGCCGACGACGAAGTCCCCCCGAAGGGCGCCGCGGTCACCGTGCTCAAGGCCGCGAAAGCCTGTTTCGCCAATATCGTCGAAGTCTCCGGCACCATCATTGCGCGGGAGGAGAACCAGGTGCGGCCCGAGCGGATGGGGCTGAAGGTCGCCGAGGTGATGGTGGATGCGGGCGACAGCGTCACCGCAGGCCAGGTGCTGGCGCGGCTGACCCTGCCCGAGGGCGGGCAGATCGCGGTGCAGGCGCCGGTGGGCGGGGTGATCTCGGCCTCGACGGCTTCCGTCGGCGCGATGGCTTCGGCTAAGGGCGAAGCGCTGTTCTCGATCATCGCGCGCGGCGAGTTCGACCTGGTCGGCATGGTGCCGACGCGCGACATCCAGAAGCTTCAGGTCAACCAGACCGCGCGGATCAAGGTGATCGGCGCCGGCGAGGTCGACGGCAAGGTGCGGCGGCTGTCAACCACAGTGGAGCCGAACAGCCAGCTCGCACAGGTGTTCCTCGGCGTCACCACCAACCGCCGCCTGCTCGTCAATTCCTCGGGCCGCGCGCAGATCAAGACCGGACAGAGCTGCGGCGTCTCGGTGCCGCTCACCGCCATCCTCTATGGCTCCGCCGGCACCGTGGTGCAGGTGGTGCGGCGCGCGCGCGTCGAAACGCGGCGGGTGGAGACCGGGCTGATGTCGGCAGGCCAGGTCGAGATCACCTCGGGGCTGGCCGAAGGCGACATCGTAGTGGCGCGCGCCGGCGCGCTGCTGCGTGAGGGCGATCCGGTGCGCGCGGTGACGGCGAGCGCGGACGCGAAGTAGCTGGCGGCCACAACTCCGGTGTCGTCCCTGCGAACGCAGGGACCCATAACCACCGGCGCTCGTTGTGTGTTAGAATGTCTGCTACCGGGCTTCATCGATAGATCACGCGGTATGGGTCCCTGCGTTCGCAGGGACGACATCGAATTTTGTGTTTCGCGCATGTATTACGTTTACATCCTCGCGAGCCGGCGTCATGGGACTCTGTATATCGGGGTAACCAATTCTCTCGCAAAACGGATGGAGCAGCACCGCAATGGCGAGGGCTCCTCGTTTGTCAAAACCTACGGCGTTTACCGGCTGGTTTATGTCGAGGCGTTCGAACGGCCGGATGAAGCGATTGCCCGTGAAAAGCAGCTCAAGCGCTGGAAGCGCGATTGGAAGATCGAGCTGATCGAGCGCGAGAATCTGGAGTGGCGCGATCTCAGCGATCTGATTGTTTGAGGGAAGCTCACTCTCTCGTCGCCCCTGCGAAAGCAGGGGCCCATACGCCGCGGCCGGTGTGAAGGGCACATTGGAAGACGGCTTCGGTTCAGCAAGCGACAGCGGTAGTTGGCAGAGCGTCAGCCACCACGCTTCATCGATGGATCACGCGGTATGGGTCCCTGCGTTCGCAGGGACGACGTGTTGATAGGGATGTGCGCGAACGCGCCCTCACCCGCCGATGCGGACGTCTTCCAGCAGCGACGACGACACCTGCGGCACCTGCTCGCCGTCAGAGGCGCGGGAGATGGAGATGCGGGTCTTGTTGAAGGCGGTGGCGGCGCCGGACTGCGAACTCAGATTGTTCAAGAGCTCGGTCACCAGCACGCTGTACTGGCCCTTGCCGTCATCGGCCACCTTACCCGGCGTCGCCGAGGTCAGGATCAGCGCGTTTTCCGGCGCGGAGATCGGGGCGAGGCCGTGGGAGTAGGAACGGAAACGGCGCTCATATGGGTTGCGGCGGGAGGCATCGACGACGACGAGCTTGGCCTTGGCGCCCTTCTCGGTCATCGCGTCCAGCACCTGTTCGATCGAGACGCCGTCGCGGCGGACGTCGGCTTCCTTCCAGATCGCAGCATCGACCGGGATCATGAAACTCTCGCGGCCGACCTGGACGCCATAGCCGCCGAAGAACAGCATCGCCACGGTGTCCGGCTTGATCTTGGCCTTCAGGCGGACGATGGCGCGGGCCATGTCGTCCTTGGTGGCGTCCTCGACCACGTCGACGTCAAAGCCCTTGCCGCGCAGCGCGGCGGTGAGGCCGCGGGCATCGTTGATGGGCTGAGCGAGCGGGGCCGACGCATCCGGGTAATGGCCGTTGCCGATCACCAGGGCAACGCGGCTGGCCGACGCGCCGATCGAGCCGGTCTGTTCGGTTCCGATCGCCTTGGCCACGTCGAGCGAACGCTTGTTCAACGCCGCATGGGCGCCGATCGCCAGCGACACCAGGCCTGCGAAAGCAACGGCAATGGTGAGGCTGCGGCGGGAAATGCGGAGCTGACCGATGTTCATCGCTGTACCATTCCCAAGTTTTTCCAAAGGCGCCAAAGCAAGACCGCGCCAGTTAGTCGCGTGAGGACCGTTCAGGTTTGAAGGGGTTGCAAGCTGTGTGCCGGCCAATTGCGCTCAATTTGCGGCACCGCAACAACCGGGCTTTTAGCCTGTCGGGCCCTCCCGAACAACCTCGTTTGACGCATGGTCCCAGTTGTTGCCGATACTGGCGGAAGGTTAATTCTAGCTAAGTGACCTAGATCACATTTGTATTTTTCACGGATTTGTCTAGTTTTCAAAGGCTTGCAGGCCCGATCCGGCCGGCGGTGGCCGCCTTGAGCTGTATGCCATGCTCAACGCGACCCTCCCTTCACCGTTCCGGCGGAAAGAAACTGAATGGGCTTCCACACCATTGCCGGCGCCGCATATCGGTCGCTGACCGCGCGGAAAGACGGCCCCTCGCTGTACGACGTCTGCGATCCCGTGCTGCTGAAATACCGCGGCGGCGACCCCCATCTCGGCCAGTTCTATCGGACCGCGCTGGGCAATCCGGCGCTGCGGCCGCTGCTGCGGCGGACCGGGCTACCGGCGCTGCGAGATGAGAAGCGGCTCGGCACCTTGCAGGAGGCGCTCCGGCGGGCGCGCGACGAGGCCGAGCCGGACTGGGCCGCGGTCGGCGCCCCGATCGCCGAGTTGATGGCCGATATCGGCGTGCACCACCCCTCCCCGCAGCCGGCGGCGGCAACTGGCCGGACGCCTGACGGAAGCGAGATCGATCGGGTGATCCGCCGCTGCGGCGCCCATCTCCTGCGCTCGTTCGCCAAGAACGGCTTCATCCCGACCTATGCCGCCTTCAACCTGATCGGCGACCCCGACATGGGCGGGCGCGAAATGCTGATGGCGCTGACCGGGCTGAACTCGCGCGGCTACAAGAACTCGACGCTCTTGTTCAGCCTGGCGCGGATCTTCATCGCGCATTCGCCGGCCCGCGCGCTGATCAACCCGCCCTGGACCGGGATCGCTGAGCCGATGTGGCAGCCGATGCAGATCCGCCACCGCTCGGCCTATTACGACGCCTTCTTCACCGAGGCGCTGCTGAGCTATGTCGAGACCGGGCTGGCGTCAGCCGATGAGGCCACAGCGTCACGGCGAGCGATCGCGGACATGGTGGATTTCTGCCTCAAGACCTCAGCCGAGGAAGTGCCCTCGCATGACGGCTCCACGGTGCGCGTGATCACCGCGCTGGCGCCGCTACCGCATCCGCGCTTCTCGCGCTTCTTCGCCCAGATCAAGCAGGACCTCGGCTTCGGTATCTACGTGCCTGACTGTGACACCACCGCGTGTTCGTTCTCGGCGGCTACCCAGGCCGGCTCGACCGATCCGATCCTCGACCAGCCGCTCTTGGATTTCTACCGCGGCTATCAGGTGCGCGAGGGCGCCAACGAGCCGCGCGTCACCGTGCCCCTGAACGACAACATCGATTACGAGGGCGGCGTCGTCACCTGGATCGACAACCTTGAGGGCGACCGGCCCTATGGCAACGACCTCGATCCCACGCTCAATCTCGACATTCTCGAAGTCTCCTTCCGCAACCTGAAACGCTGGAAGATCCTGGAGACGCCTTCGCGGCTGGAGACGGTGCATCGCATCATCGGCTTCCAGCGGCGGCTGGTCGAAAGCGGGGCCTTCGCCAATCCGCGCTCGCATATCTATTATCTGCCGGAACTCTACTCCGCCTATTTCGGCCGCTGCCATGCCGCGTTCATGGCGTTGCCATCAGCGGCGCGGCGGGCGATCGATCCGGACGGCACGTTCGCCTTCATCCGTGGCAAAGTGCTGGCGTATGTCGAAGGTGAATTGATCGCGCGCGAGATGAACACGTTCGACGCCGCGCTGGCGCTGATGGCGCTGGCGCATCTCGGCGCCGATGTGAAAACGTTCGCGCCAGCGCTGCACGTCATTGTCGCCAGCCTCGGCGAGGGCGGAAGGCATGGGCCGTACAAGGCCTATGAATGGAACAAGATGAAGACGCCGACGCGGATTCTCGTCGGCGGCCCCGAGGTGACATCGGCGTTTGTGCTGATGGGGCTGGCGTTGGCGCGGGGAGTGATGATGAAGGGCAAAGTATGAACGTAGCCCGGATGGAGCGAAGCGAAATCCGGGAAAACTGTAACCGCCCTGCGAAACTGTCCCGGATTGCGCTTCGCTCCATCCGGGCTACGATTCCGCAATGACAGGAAGTTGACAGCGATGCGACGGTCTGGCTCTGGCAAGGCGGACCCTTTGTCCGCACAATCCGCCGAATTGTTGCGCATCATTCCGCTGGGACTGCCGATGAATTTACGGAAATTGCTGTCCGCCATTGTACTGCTGTCGCTCCCCGCCATCGCGCAGGCGGCCGACATCACCGGCGTCCCGAAAATCCGCGAAGGCGATCAGCTCCAGATCGGCAACCACCGCATTCGTCTCGGCGGCATCGACGCGCCGGCCGCCGATCAGCTCTGCCTCAACACCAAAAGCGAGCGCTGGACCTGCGGCGCCGCCGCACGCGACGAACTGATCAAGCACTTTGGCGGCAAGAGCTGGACCTGCCAGACCAGGGGCGCCGTCGATCGCCGCGGCCGTATCGTGGCGCGTTGCCAGGCCGACGGCGAGGACATCCAGAAATGGCTGGTGTCGAACGGCTGGGCGCTGGCGCTGACGCGGATCTCGCGCGACTACGAAGCCGACGAAAAGGCCGCGCGCGAGGCCCAGGCCGGGATGTGGCAGGGCGCGTTCATCGCGCCGTGGGACTGGCGCATCCGCAACAAGAAGACCGCCATTCTCGGCGCGGTTAAACCGCCGGAGAACGCCAAGGCGATCCTGCTGGCGTCGGCATCGGGACCGGTAGCGCCCTCGCCCGACTGCACCATCAAGGGCAACGTCAACCGCTCCGGCGAGTGCATCTATCACCAGCCGACGAGCCGCTGGTATGCGAAGATCGAGATGAAGATCTCAAAGGGCACGCGCTGGTTCTGCTCGGTCGAGGAAGCCGAACTCGCCGGCTGCCGCGAGACGCGGCGGTAGCACCATAGCCCAGACGTACTACCCTTCGGGGCCTGACATCGCGGAGCGCTGGATGTGACCGACACCAATGGCGCGCAATCTCCGGCCAGGCCGAAGCGTTCGCGGTGGAAGCGCGCTGCTTGGATCTTGCTGCTCGTTGTCATCGTCTACGGCGCCGTCGCCTATCTGATACTGCCGTTATTCTGGACCCATTACGAACATCAAAAAGGCCTCGCCCAATTACCGATGGTGACGCGGACCGGCCAGGGCATTCCCGGCGATCCAATCAATGTCGGGCTGGTCGGCGAAACCAAAGACGTGGTCTGCGCGATGCACGCCGCCGGCTGGTATCCGGCCGACCAGATCACGCTGAAATCCTCGATCGAGATCATCGGCAGCGTGCTACTCGACCGTCCCTACAAGGACGCGCCGGTGAGCAATCTCTATTATCTCGGCCGCCGCGAGGATCTCGCCTATGAAAAGCCGATCGGGGCCAGCGCCGACCGGCGCAACCATGTGCGCTACTGGAAGGTGCTGGAGAGCGGCGCGGAGAAGCGACCGGTCTGGCTTGGAGCGGCGACAGAGGATCGCGGCGTCGGCGTCAGCAAATACACTATAGCCGTTACGCACCATATCAGCCCCGACCTCGACGCCGAGCGCGCGCTGCTTGCGGCTGATCTCGAAAACGCCGGCATGGTCGAGGCGAAATATCAGGTCACCGGCATCGGGCCGACGATTGCGGGCCATAATGGCGGCGGCGACCTCTATTACACCGACGGCGAAATCTGGGTGCTGCGCCTGGTCGAAGCCTGCAAAAAGCGCGAAGGGCCAGCGGTGACGATCCCGAGCCCGCCGGCAACCGAATTGAAGGATCAGATCTGGCGCGCGATCGCCAACGCTGTGGGGAAATAGGATGTGCGGATTGCCGTTGTTGTGAAGAGCAATGAGTGCAATTTGACCTATTTTGCAGCTCTGGATTGCTTCGCTGCGCTCGCAATGACGGCTCCAATCCAATACTATGACGCCCAAACCTCATGCGCTTCGATTCCGCGTACTTATCAATAAGGACAACCAAAAAATGACCGTTCGCGCGGGCCGGGAATTTCTGGCCATCCCCGGACCTACCACCATGCCCGACGAGGTGCTGCAGGCGATGCATCGGCCGGCGCTCGATATCTATTCCGAACAGATGCTGGAACTGACCGACAGCCTGCTCGCCGATCTGTCAAAACTGTTCGCCACCAAAGGCAAGTCCTACATCTACATCGCCAATGGCCATGGCGCGTGGGAAGCGACGCTTTCCAACGTGCTGTCGCGCGGCGACAAGCTCCTGGTGCTGGAGAGCGGACGCTTTGCGATCGGCTGGGGTCAGGCGGCGGCGGCGATGGGCGTCGAGGTCGAGGTGCTCAAGGGCGACTGGCGCCGCGCGATCCGTCCCGCCGAGGTCGAGGCGCGGCTGAAGCAGGACAAGGATCACCGCATCAAGGCGATCGTAGCTGTCCAGGTCGATACTGCCTCCGGCGCCTATAACGATATCGAAGCGATCGGCAAGGCGATCAAATCTACCGGACATCCGGCGCTGTTTATGGTCGATACGGTCGCCTCGCTCGGCTGCATGCCGTTCGAGATGGACAAATGGGGCATCGATGTCGCGATGTCCGGCTCGCAGAAGGGCCTGATGACGCCGCCGGGCTTGGGCTTCGTCGCCGCCAACGACCGCGCCCGAGAAGTGCACAAGAAGGCCAATCTGCGCACGCCCTATTGGGACTGGACCGAGCGCGAAGGAGCTGAGCACTACCGCAAATATGCCGGCACTGCGCCGGTGCATTTGCTGTTCGCGCTGCGCAAGGCGATCGACATGCTCCATGTCGAGGGACTGGAGAACGCATTTCTGCGTCATAGCCTGCTCGGCGAAGCGGTGCGCCGCGCGGTGGCGGCGTGGTCCGAGGGTCAGGTGATCGGCTTCAATATCGCGGAAGCCAATGAGCGCTCCAACACGGTGACGACGGTGACGATGAACGGCTTCGATCCGGCCGCGCTGCAGCGTTACTGCAAGGAGAAATGCGGCGTGGTGCTGGGCACCGGCATCGGCGACCTCTCCGGCCAGGCGTTTCGCATCGCCCATATGGGCCATGTGAATGCGCCGATGATTCTGGGCACGCTCGGCGTCGTCGAGGTCGGCCTCAATGCGCTCGGCATCCCGCACGGCAAGGGCGGAACCGAAGCCGCGATCGAATATCTCGGCGAGAACGTCGCGGCGTGAGAGCGACTATCGCCGGCCTAAGCTGTCGTCCCTGCGAACGCAGGGACCCATACCGCGTGATCTATCGATGATAGCGTGGTGACTGACGCTCTCCGTTAGTCAACTAGGGCTGTGGCTACTGAAGCGAAGCCGCCGTGCCGCGTGCCCTCCACAACGGCCGCGGCGTATAGGTCCCTGCGTTCGCAGGGACGACGCGGACCGCATATCCTTTCGCGCTCACGCGCCAACTCCCTTTCCCATCCCGTTTTTGTACGTATACTGGCATACCAAGCCGGGCGCTGATCCGTGCACGAACAAGAGTGGGAGTGAGGCGATTGGCGTCCGTTGATTTGCGCGGCCTGACCAAGCGATTTGGCTCGCTTGCGGTGGTCGATAACGTCTCATTGAAAATCGGCCATGGACAACTGGTCTGCCTGCTCGGGCCCTCCGGCTGCGGCAAGACCACGACGCTGCGGCTGATTGCGGGCTTCCTGGAGCCATCCGACGGCGAGATCCATGTCGGCGAGCGGCTGGTGTCGTCGAAAGCGCGCACGCTGCCGCCCGAGCAGCGCAGCATGTCGATGATTTTCCAGAGCTACGCGCTGTGGCCGCACATGACGGTGACGGAAAACATCGTTTATGGGCTGCGCCTGCGTAAACTTGACCGCGACACGATTGCGAAAAAACTCGCGGCGATTTTGGCCACGACCAAGCTCGACGCGCTGGCGCAGCGATATCCCGGCGAACTCTCCGGCGGGCAGCAGCAGCGCGTGGCACTGGCGCGCGCGCTGATCGTCGAGCCGGAGACGTTGCTGCTCGACGAGCCGCTCTCCAACCTCGATGCCAATCTGCGCGAGGAGATGCGGTTCGAAATCCGCCGCCTGCACGACGAGTATCGCTACACCACCGTCTATGTCACCCACGACCAGTCCGAGGCCATGACCACGGCCGACATGATCGCGGTCATGAATGGCGGGCGGATCGACCAGCTCGGCACGCCCGAGGACATCTACGCGCGGCCTGAGTCCGAATTCGTCGCCCGCTTCATCGGCGCCAGCAACGTCATCAAGGGCACCTCGCGCGACGCCAACCATGTTGCCTTCGCTGGCGCGACGTTGAAGGTGGTCGGCGCGCCGCTCGCGGCAGGCCAGGACGCCGTGGTCGCGATCCGCCAGCACGATATCGGACTGTCGACGCAGGCGCCGGCTTCATCAGAGAATGCGATCAAGGCCGTCGTCACGCGACAGGTCTATCTCGGAGCCGCGCGAGACTACATGGTCGAGGTGGCGGACGGCACCAGTTTGCGTGCCACCACACCGACCGAAACCAACGTGCAAAAGGGCAGCGAGGTCTGGCTGACGCTGCCGCCCGAGCGCTGCCGGGCGCTGAGCCGGTAAAACAAGAAGAAACGGGAGGACGCGATGGAGGGACGAAAACTTTCACGGCGCAACATCCTGCAAGGCTCAGTCGCGCTGGCCGCCGGAACCGTATTCGCCTCTCCCGTTCGTGCTCAGGCGCCGGAGCCGGTCGCGATCACGCCGACGCTGGTGGAGGCGGCGAAGAAGGAAGGCAAACTGATCTTCTATTCCTCGATGGACCTGCCGGTCGGCGAAAAGCTCGGCAAGGCGTTCGAGGCTGCCTTTCCGGGCGTAACCATCCAGATCGAACGCTCCGGCTCGGAACGGCTGTTTCAGCGGATCGACCAGGAATTTGCGAGCAACATTCGCGCCGCGGATATCGTCAACTCTTCCGATGCCTCGCACTTCATCAGCTGGAAGAAAAACGGCTGGCTGATGCCGTTTGTGCCCGAGGACGTCGCCAAACATTTTCCGGACAGCTATCGCGACCCCGACGGCATGTTCGCGACCTCGCGCGTGTGGCTGTCGTCGATCGCCTACAACACCAACCTTGTGAAAGCGGAGGATGCGCCAAAAAGCTTTGCCGATCTGCTCGATCCCAAATGGGCGGGCAAGATGGTGAAAGGACACCCCGCCTATAGCGGCACCATCATGACCGCGACGTTCCAAATGGTGCGCGAACTTGGCTGGGAGTACGTGGAGAAACTTGCAAAGCAGCGCGTGATGCAGGTGCAGTCATCGACCGATCCGCCGAAGAAGCTGTCGCTCGGCGAGCGCGCCGTGATGGCCGATGGCAACGAATATGGCATCGTGCTGTTGAAGGAAGCCGGCCAGCCGGTCGAGCCGGTTTATCCTGTCGAGGGTACGCCCACGATTTCCGGGCCGACCGGCATCTTCAAGACCGCGCAGCACCCCAACGCCGCAAAACTGTTCCAGGCCTGGCTGCACACGCGTGAAACCCAGCAGTTCTTTTGCGACTTCACCGCGCAGTATTCGGTTCACCCGCAGGTGCAGTCGAAGCCGGGAAGGCGAAAGATTTCCGACATCAAGCTGATGAAAGAGGATGCGGAGGGCGTCGAGAAAATGGCTGAAGAGATCAAGACGCGCTATGCGCGGCTGTTCAGGGTTTGAACTATCTCCTCATGGTGAGGAGGCGCGAAGCGCCGTCTCGAACCATGAGGCCACCGTGGCTTTCATCCTTCGAGACGCGGCGAAGACGCCGCTCCTCAGGATGAGGAGAACACCTTGCCTGTGGATCAAATGACTATCGCAGCAACCACCGACACCCCAAAATTCCGCATCGATTGGACAAAACCGGTGCTGTGGCTGTTCGCGGCCTTCATGATCGTGCTGATCGTGCTGCCGATGTCGTGGCTAATGCTCTACGCCTTCACGGACAAGGCGCGGCATCCGACGCTGCAGAATTTCGTCACGCTTTTTACCGACCCCGCCTTCCTCGATCCGCTGCTGACCACCGCGATCATCGCCACCTCCTCGGCGGTGATTTGCTGCATCGTTGCAGCTCCGATCGGCTGGCTGGTGTCACGCACCGACATGCCGGGGCGGCAGACCATCCGCGCGCTGGTGACGGCTTCGTTCGTCACGCCGCCCTTTCTCGGCGCGGTCGCCTGGGAATTGCTGGCGGCGCCGAACAGCGGCATGCTGAACCAGCTTTATCGCTATCTCACCGGTGCCGAAGACCCTCTGTTCAACATCTATTCGCTGCCCGGGCTGATCTTCGTGATCTCCTGCTACACCTTCCCGTTCGTGTTCGTGCTGGTCGCCAACGCGCTCGACAATATGCCGGGAGAATTGGAAGACGCCTCCGCCATTCTCGGCGGCAAGGCATGGACCACGGCGCGGCGCGTCACGATACCGCTGGCGCTGCCCGCGCTGGTCGCCGGCGCGCTGATCGCGTTCTTGCAGGCGATGACGCTGTTCGGATCGCCCGCGATCCTGGCGCTGCCGGCGGGCTTCCACACCATGACGACGAAAATCTGGAGCCTGTTCCAGTATCCGCCGAAGCTCGAACTCGCTGCCGCCGCGGCCGTGCCGCTGCTGCTGCTGACGATCCTGCTGCTGCAGGGCCAGAAGTTCCTGCTCGGCCGCCGCGGCTTTTCTGTCGTCGGCGGCAAGTATGGTGCGCCGCGTCCGATCGAGATGAAGGGGTGGCGCTGGGCGGCGCTGGCGTTTTGCCTGATCGTACTGCTCAATCCGGTGTTCCTGCCCTATTTCGCGCTGCTCAATGCGGCATTTTCGCCGAACGCGACCACGCTGGTGACGCCGTCGACAGCGACGCTGCACAACATCGTGTTCGTCTTCACCGAATTGTCGTCGACCCAGCTCGCGCTGAAAAACACGGTGATCCTGGGCGCATCGACGGCGACCATCGGCACGATCCTCGCGCTGGTCGTCGCCTATGTCACGACCCGCCGCGTGATCGCGAGCCATCGCGTGCTCGGCTTTCTCGCGACCGCGCCGGTTGCAGTGCCCGGCATCGTGCTCGGCGTCGGGCTGTTCCTGAGCTACACGCGGCCGCCCTTCGTGCTCTACGGCACGCTGTGGATCCTGCTGGTGGCGTTCCTCACCATCAATCTCCCCTCGGCCTATCAGCAGTTGCAGGCCGCATTCGCGACCATTCACCCCGAGCTGGAAGACGCCAGCCGCATCCTCGGCGCGACGCGACTGCAGACGCTGCGCCAGATCACCGCGCCCTTGCTGCGCACCGGCGTGATCGCGACCTGGTGCTTCATCTTCATCGGCGTGATGCGCGAACTATCCGCAGCAATCGTGCTGTTCACCTCGCAGACCAAGGTGCTGTCTGTCCTGATCTACGACCTCAACGAAAGCGGCGACCTCGCGGCGATTTCGGTGCTGGGCATCGCGATGCTGGTGATTACGTTCGCGGTGGTGCTGGCGGTGAACAGGATTCCGGTGTTCGGCGGCGGCGCCGCGGCGAGGTTGCGGAATAACTAGAGATTCGTAGGGTGGGCAAAGCGCAGCGTGCCCACCATTCCTGGAACGGATAGATGGTGGGCACGGCGCTTGCGCACCTTTGCCCACCCTACGCATCTACGGATCGGCGCATCTGGTAATCCGCCACATTCCTCCCGATATAAGGCACAATCATTGAGCCATATGAGGACCGCGTGACCCAAGCCGCCACCAGAAAGCCTGCCCTGTCGCCGCCGATCGCGCCGCGCCGCCCGCATTCCTTCACCACGCACGGCATCACGGTGACCGACGATTATGCATGGCTGAAGGATGCCAGATGGCAGGAAGTGCTGCGCGATCCATCGATCCTGGACCCGGATATCAGAAAGTATCTGGAAGCCGAGAACGACTACACCGAGAGCCTGCTCGGCCACACTGCGTCCTTGCAGAAGAAGCTGGTCGCGGAAATGCGCGGCCGGATCAAGGAAGACGATTCCAGCGTGCCCGCGCCGGACGGCCCGTTCGCCTATTTGCGGAAATTCCGCGAGGGCGGGCAGCATGAAATGTTCGGCCGCACGCCGCGCGATGGCGGCGATGTACAAATCGTGCTCGACGGCGACGCATTGGCCGCCAACCACGAATACTTCAAGTTCGGCAGCGCGCGGCATTCGCCGGACCACAAACTGCAAGCGTGGACCGCCGACACCAAGGGTTCGGAATATTTTTCCGTTCGCGTGCGCGATTGGGAGTCCGGAGCTGATCGCGACGATCTGGTCGAGGAGACCGACGGCGGCATCGTCTGGAGCAAGGATTGCAACAGCTTCTTTTATGTGAAGCTCGACGACAACCACCGCCCGATGCAGGTCTGGCGCCATAAGCTCGGCACCCAGCAGGCCGACGACACGCTGGTTTACGAGGAGAAGGACTCCGGCTGGTTCACCCATCTGCATGAGAGTTCTTCCGGCCGGTTCTGCGTCATCGCCGGCGGCGATCACGAGACCTCGGAGCAACGGCTGATCGACCTCGACCATCCCGAAGCGCCGCCGCGGCTGGTCGCGGCGCGCGAGGAAGGCGTGCAATATTCGGTCGCCGACCGCGGCGACGAGCTGTTCATTCTCACCAACGTGGACGACGCGATCGATTTCAAGGTGGTCACCGCGCCCCTTGCCGCCCCCGAGCGCGCCAACTGGCGTGATCTCATTCCCTATCGGGAAGGCGTCTACGTCCTGGACGTTGAGCTCTATGCCGGCCACATGGTGCGGCTGGAGCGTGCCAATGCGCTGCCTGCGATCATCATCCGAGACCTCACTACTGGCGAGGAGCACGCCATCGCGTTTGATGAAGCTGCCTATTCGCTTGACACCATGGGCAGCTACGAATTCGAGACCACTAATTTGCGGTTCTCCTATTCGTCGATGACGACGCCGGCGGAAGTCTATGACTACGATATGGCTGATCGAACGCGGGTGTTGCGCAAGCGGCAGGAAATTCCGTCCGGCCACAACCCCGCCGACTACGTCACCACGCGCATCATGGCGACCTCGCATGACGGCGCGCAGGTGCCGGTCTCGATCCTGCACCGCAAGGACCTGGTGCGCGACGGCCAAGCGCCGCTGCTGCTCTACGGTTACGGCTCCTACGGCATGGCGATGCCGGCCTCATTTGCTGCCAATCGCCTGTCGCTGGTCGATCGCGGCTTTGTCTATGCGATCGCGCATATCCGCGGCGGCGCGGATAAAGGCTGGGGTTGGTATCTCGACGGCAAGCGCGAGAAGAAGACGAATTCGTTCGATGATTTCGCAGCGGCAGGGCGCGCGCTGATTGATGCGAAGTACACGAATGCAAAACGCATCGTCGGCCATGGCGGCAGCGCCGGCGGCATGCTGATGGGCGCGGTCGCCAACCGATCAGGCGAATTGTTCGCCGGCATCGTCGCCGAGGTGCCGTTCGTCGACGTCTTGAATACGATGCTCGACGACACGCTGCCGCTCACGCCGCCGGAATGGCCGGAATGGGGCAACCCGATCGAAAGCGAAAAGGACTTTCGCACCATCCTGTCCTACTCGCCCTACGACAACCTCGCGGCCAAGGAATATCCGGCCATCCTGGCGATGGGCGGACTGACCGATCCGCGCGTCACCTATTGGGAGCCCGCGAAATGGATCGCACGCCTGCGCGCGACGATGTCGGGCGGCGGCCCGGTGCTGCTGCGTACCAACATGGGAGCTGGCCACGGCGGCGCATCCGGGCGGTTCAACCGGCTGGATGAAGTCGCAATCGCGTATGCGTTCGCGCTGTGGGCGGTGGGGCTGGCGGAGAAGGCGAAGGCCGTTTCGTAATTCGTAGCCCGGGTGGAGCAAAGCGAAACCCGGGGGTTTGCTGAGCGAGCGGCCCCCGGATTGCGCTTCGCTCCATCCGGGCTACGAACTATGCGCCGGGTGAGGCGAAGGCCCTCACGGCATCGTGTAGGCCGTCTTCACCGTCGTATAAAATTCGGCGGCGTAGCGGCCCTGCTCGCGGGCGCCGAAGCTGGAGCCTTTTCGGCCACCGAACGGCACGTGGTAATCGACGCCGGCGATCGGCAGATTGACCATCACCATGCCCGCTTCGGAATTGCGCTTGTAGTCGCTGGCGTATTTCAGGCTGGTGGTGCAGATGCCGGATGACAGGCCGAAGTCGGTGTCGTTCGCGGTCGCCAGCGCTTCGGCATAGTCCTTGACCCGGATGACCGCGGCCACCGGCCCAAAGATCTCCTCGCGCGCGATCCGCATCTTGTTGCTCACATCGGTGAACAACGCCGGCTGCAGGTAGAAGCCGGGTGCCTCGCGGTTGAGGCGCTCGCCGCCGAAGGCGAGCTTGGCGCCTTCGTCCTTGCCGATGCTGATATATTTGAGATCCTGATCGAGCTGGCTCTGATCGACGACGGGGCCGATATCGGTACCGGCCTTCACCGCGTCATCGACCTTCAGGCCGCGCATCCGCTCGGTTAGGGCCTCGACGAATTTGTCGTGAATGCCGGCGGTGACGATCAGCCGCGAGGCGGCAGTGCAGCGCTGGCCGGTGGAAAAGAACGCGCTGTTTACGGCGCATTCCACGGCGACCTTCAGATCCGCGTCGTCGAGCACGACCAGTGGATTCTTACCGCCCATTTCGAGCTGAAACTTCTTCATCGGCCTGGATGCGATGCAGGCCGCCGCCACCTTCTGGCCGGTGGCCACCGAGCCGGTGAAGCTGATCGCCGCAACATCGGGATGCTCAAGCAGGACCGCGCCGACTTCCGAGCCGCGCCCGATCACGAGGTTGAGCACGCCCTTGGGCAGGCCGGCGCGATGCAGGATATCGGCCAGCGCCCAGGTCGACCCCGGAACAAGATCTGCAGGCTTGATCACCACGGTATTGCCATAGGCCAAAGCCGGGGCGATCTTCCAGGCCGGAATGGCGATCGGAAAATTCCACGGCGTGATCAGGCCGACAACGCCCAGCGCCTCGCGTGTAATCTCGATGTCGATGCCGGGGCGCACGGAAGCGAGTTTCTCACCGGCCATCCGCAGGCATTCGCCGGCAAAGAACGCAAAGATCTGGCCGGCGCGCGCGACTTCGCCGACGCCTTCCGGCAGCGTCTTGCCTTCCTCGCGCGACAACAGCCGGCCCAGTTCGTCCTTGCGGGCCAGGATTTCGTCCGACGCCTTTTTCAGGATGTCGTAGCGCGCTTGCGGCGTCGATCGCGACCATGCCGGAAACGCCGCTTTGGCAGCCGCAATCGCAGCCTCGGCTTGCGCACGCGTGCCGCGGACCGCTTCACCGACGATGTCCTTGGTATCGGATGGATTGACGTTCGGCGCGCGAGCGCCATCGGACAACCATTCGCCGTCGATCAAACTGTTGAACATCAGCATGGGTGGTTCCTCCACTGTTACGTCGTTTTTAAATCACGCGTCCGGGAATAGAAGACTATCGTCCGTTGTCCTTGCGCCAAGCAGCAAAATCCTTCGGCGTCTGCTCGTCGGTTGCGGGATAGAGGCCGAGGATCGAGCGGCCCTTGCGCACTTCCTCGGTAACAAAATCCTCGAACGCGGTCATCTCGACCGCCTCGTCCGCGATCTCGTCCGCCAGATGCGCGGGAATCACGATCACGCCGTCGCTGTCGCCCAGGATCACGTCGCCGGGAAACACCGGCGCGTCGCCGCAGCCGATCGGGACGTTGATCTCGATAGCCTGATGCAGCGTCAGGTTGGTCGGCGCGCTCGGGCGGTGGTGATAGGCGGGAAAGCCGAGAGCCGCGATTTCGGCGGAATCGCGGAAACCGCCGTCGGTGATGACGCCGGCGCAGCCGCGCTGCATCAGCCGCGTCACCAAAATGGCGCCGGCGGACGCGGCGCGGGCGTCCTTGCGGCTGTCCATGACCAGCACCGCACCCGGCGGGCAATCCTCGATCGCCTTGCGCTGCGGGTGGCCGCGGTCACGGAACACGTCGATCTTGTTGAGATCCTCGCGCGCCGGCATGTAGCGCAGCGTGAAAGCTTCGCCGACCAGCACCGGCTGATCGGGACCTAGCGGGTGAACGTCCTGGATCATCTGGATGCGAAAGCCGCGCTTGAACAGCGCGGTGGCGACGGTGGCGGTGGAGACCGTCTTGAGTTTGTTGCGGGTAGCATCGCTCAGTTTTGTCATTTCATTCATCCCAATTGTTCGTCATTCCGGGGCACTCGCGTCAGCGAGCGAACCCGGAACGACAGGATCAATCACACCGCCCCATGCGACTCCACATAAAGCGCGTAGACCGAGTGGCAGCTCGTCATGTAGAGGCGGTTGTTCTTCGGGCCGCCGAAGGTGAGGTTGGCGCAGCGCTCCGGCAGGCGGATATGGGCGAGCGGCTTGCCGGCGGGGCTGAACACCATCACGCCATCGAGATCCTCGGACCTGCCCTTGAGCTGGAACACTTTCCGGCCGCCGACATCTGAAGGCTCGGCTTGCAGTGCGCCGTTGGAGCCCCAGCCGCACCACAGATTGCCGTCGCGGTCGACGCGAAAACCGTCGAGCGCGCCCTGATCCGCGGCGTCGATCAGCTTGGTCTTGTTGGCTACCGTGCCGTCGTCATTGACGTCAAAGCTCCAGATGCTGCGGTTCGGCGTACCCTTCCATTCCACCACGTAAAGTTTCTTCTCGTCGGGCGAGAAGGCGAGCCCGTTGGGATTGACGATGTCTGTGATGACGGCGGTCAGCTTGCCGTCCTTGGTGAGACGATAGACGTTGGTGGTGGCCTGCTCGGGCTTTTCCTTCTTGCCTTCCCATTCGCCATTGATGCCGAACAGCGGATCGGTGAACCAGATGGTGTCGTCGGACTTCACCACGATGTCGTTCGGCGCGTTCAGGCGCTTGCCCTCGAACTTGTCGGCCAGCACGGTGATCTTGCCGTCCTTCTCCGTGCGGGTGACGCGGCGGGTAACCGAATGCTCGCAGGTGACGAGCCGACCCTGGCGGTCGCGCGCGTTGCCGTTGGCGTAATTGGCATTGGCGCGGAAGACGCTGGTCTGGTTGGTCTTCTCGTCGAACTTCATGATGCGGTTGTTGGGGATGTCGGAGTACAGGAGATAACCGCCTTCGGGGAAGTATGCCGGCCCTTCGGCCCAGCGCATGCCCGTGGCGACCTGCTCGACGGTCGAGGAATAGATCCGGTATTTGGCGAAACTCGGATCGAGGATTTGCACGGCCGGATCGGGATAGCGCTGGTTCGGCGTAAACGGGAATGATTGGGCGCCGGCAGCGCGCGCGAGAAGCGTCGTGGCAGCGGCGGCGCCGGCCCCGGCGAGCAGGTTGCGTCGATTCATATTCATTGGTCGTCCTCCCCTGTGATGCTTTTGTTTGCTATCGGCCCTATCCTCGTCATTGCGAGGAGCGAAGCGACGAAGCAATCCATTCCTTCTTTATGCCGTGAGATGGATTGCTTCGCTTCGCTCGCAATGACGGACGACGGTTCATGCCCCGAAACGACGGTTAGTAGATCGAGGGCTCCTCCACCGGCTTGCCAAAGCCGGTCTCCAGAAAATCGAAGTCGCAACCTTCATTGGCCTGCTTGATGTGGCGGGTGAACATCCAGCCATAGCCGCGCTCGTAGCGCGGCTCCGGCGGCTTCCATTCGGCGCGGCGTTTTTCCAGTTCGGCTGCCGGCACATCGAGGTTGATGGTGCGGGCGTTGACGTCAAGCGTGATCTTGTCGCCATTGCGCACCAGCGCCAGCGGCCCGCCGATATACGACTCCGGCGAGACGTGCAGGATGCAGGCACCGTAGCTGGTGCCGCTCATGCGCGCATCCGACAGCCGCACCATGTCGCGCACGCCCTGCTTCACGAGTTTTGTGGGGATCGGCAGCATGCCCCACTCCGGCATGCCGGGGCCGCCCTGCGGGCCCGCATTGCGCAGGATCAGCACGTGGTCCGCCGTGACGTCGAGATTGGGATCGTCGATCGCCTTCTTCATCGAGGGATAATCATCGAACACCAGCGCCGGGCCGGTGTGCTTGAGGAAACGCGGCTCGCAGGCGCTGGGTTTGATCACGCAGCCGTCCGGCGCAAGATTACCCTTGAGCACGGCGAGCGCGCCTTCGGCATAGATCGGATCCTTCACGGTGCGGATGACGTCGTCATTATAGACTTCGGCGCGCGCGATATTGTCGCCGAGCGTCTGGCCGGTCACCGTCAAGACGTCGAGATGAAGATGCTCCCGGATGCGGCTCATCAGGCCCGGGAGGCCGCCGGCATAGAAGAAATCCTCCATCAGATATTTGTCGCCGCTCGGCCGCACATTGGCGATCACAGGCACCTTGCGGCTGGCCTTTTCGAAATCGTCGAGCCCGATGTCCTGGCCGGCGCGGCGGGCCTGCGCGATCAGATGGATGATCGCGTTGGTCGAACAGCCCATCGCCATCGCGACCGTGATGGCGTTCTCGAAGGCTTTTCGGGTCTGGATCTTTTCCGGCGTCAGGTCTTCCCACACCATCTCGACGATGCGGCGGCCGCATTCCGACGCCATGCGGATATGGCCGGCGTCGGCGGCGGGAATCGAGGACGCGCCGGGCAGCGTCATGCCGATCGATTCCGCGATCGCCGTCATGGTGGAGGCGGTGCCCATGGTCATGCAGGTGCCGTAGCTGCGGGCGATGCCGGCCTCGACATCGACCCAGTCCTTGTCGGAGATTTTCCCCGCGCGCCGCTCGTCCCAGTATTTCCAGGCGTCCGAGCCCGAACCCAGCGTCTTGCCCTTCCAGTTGCCGCGCAGCATCGGCCCGGCCGGCAGATAGATCGTCGGCAAATTCATGCTGGTGGCGCCCAGCAGAAGCCCCGGCGTGGTCTTGTCGCAGCCGCCCATCAGCACGACGCCGTCGACGGGATGGCCGCGCAGCAACTCCTCGGCGTCCATCGCCAGCATGTTGCGGTAGAGCATCGTGGTCGGCTTCAGGAACGATTCCGACAGCGACAGCGCCGGCAGCTCCATCGGAAAACCGCCCGCCATCAGGATGCCGCGCTTGACGTCGTCGACGCGGCTCTTGAAGTGCATGTGGCAGGGTTGCGCATCCGACCAGGTGTTGAGGATCGCAATCACCGGCCGGCCCTTCCACTCCTCCGGCGCGTAACCCATCTGCATGGCCCGCGAGCGGTGGCCGAAGGCGCGGAGGTCGTCGGGTGCGAACCAGCGGGCGCTGCGGAGGTCGGCGGGGTTCTTTTTGGTCATGATTGCGTACCCCATTTCTGGACGGTGTTGCGCTCGATCGTGCGGAAGATCAGGTTTTCCACGATCAGGCCAATCACGATCACCGTCAACAGGCCGGCGAACACCGCGGGAATATCCAGCAGGTTGCGGTTCTCGAAGATGAACCAGCCCAAGCCGCCCTGCCCCGATGACACGCCGAACACCAGTTCGGCGGCGATCAGCGTGCGCCAGGCGAACGCCCAGCCGATCTTCAGCCCCGTCAGGATCGAGCCGAAAGCGGCGGGGATCAGAATGCGCGCGACGTACGGCAGGCCGCGCAGGCCATAATTGCGGCCGACCATGCGCAGCGTGTTCGACACGCTCTTGAAGCCGGAATGGGTGTTGAGCGCGACCGGCCACAGCACCGAATGGATCAGCACGAAGACGAGGCTGCCATTGCCGAGGCCGAACCAGATCAGCGCCAGCGGCAGCAGCGCAATCGCCGGCAAGGGATTGAACATCGCCGTGATGGTTTCGAGAAAGTCCGTGCCGATCCGGGTCGAAATCGCGAGAATGGTGAAGATCGCCGCAAGGATGATGCCGGCGGCATAGCCCATGAACAGCACTTTCAGCGATGCCCAGGCGCGCATCGGAATGGTTCCGTCGCGCACCTTATCGTACATAGTCAGTATCGTGTCGTGGAAGGTCGGGAACAGCAGCGGATTGTCGAGAATGGTGCCGTAGACTTCCCACGCCACGGCGAGGAAGATGATGATCACGGATTTGCGGACGAAGCCGTCGTTCCACAGCAGCTCCAGCACCGTCAGCTTGCGCTCGACTTCCGACGGCACAACCGCCGCCAGGTCTGCGGCATCGCGCAGTTGGATTCTTGCTTCGCCCATGGCGCGCTCCCTCAATGTGCCGTCACGGCGTCGGCGAACAAGAGATCGTGGATCTGCTTTTCCAGCCGGGCGGCGCTGCCGTCCTCGCTGGATACCCGATCGACATCGATCACCTCGGCCTTGACCCGGCCCGGATGCGGCGACAGCAGCAAAATGCGATTGCCGATCTTGATCGCTTCCGCGATCGAATGGGTGACGAACAGGACAGTGAATTTTGTTTCCGCCCAAAGCTGCAGCAACTCGTCCTGGCAGGTCCGCCGCGTCAGCGCGTCGAGCGCGGCGAACGGCTCGTCCATCAGGAGAATATCCGGCTCCATCGCCATGCCGCGCGCGATCGCGACGCGCTGTTTCATGCCGCCGGACAGTGTGTGGGGATAGGAGTCGAGGACGCGGGTGAGGCTGACCTTCTCGATATAGGCACGCGCCCGCATCTCCGCGTCCTTGCGCGGCAGGCGGCGCGTCATCAGAAGCGGAAACATCACGTTTTCCAGCACCGTCTTCCACGGCAGGAGTTGATCGAACTCCTGGAAGATCATCATCCGGTCGGCGCCGGGCTCGGATATTTCGCGGCCCGAGATGCGCATCTTGCCTTCGCTCGGCTTCATATAGCCGCCGACCGCCTTCAACAGCGTCGACTTGCCGCAACCGGAGGGACCGAGCAGCACGAAGCGATCGGAACGATCGACCGTGAAGCTGACCCGCTCGGTCGCGGTCACGACCGCGCTCGAAGTCTTGTAGCGCAGCGTTACGTCACTGACATCGAGAAGCGCGGCCATGTCGATCAATTGCCCTTCAGGTCGTGCGAAACCGGCAGGTAGTAATCGGTAAAGGCCTTGGGCATGGTCTTCAGCGTACCGACCTTGAACAGATGCGCGGCGAATTTCATGGTGCCCTGCGGCTGCAGGTTCCATTCCATCATGCCGGGCTCCTTGAGCCACGCCAGCAGGTCCTCGACGCTGGTCTTGTCGCCGGTGACTTCCTTGTAGATCTCGACCGCAGCCTTGGTGTCGCTGCGGATCAGGTCCTGCGCCTCCTTGGTGGCGTCGCGCACCGCCTGCACGATCTTCGGATTGGCGTCGGCGAATTTGGTGGTGGTGAAGAACTGCGCCTGGCTGAGCGGGCCGCCCATCACGTCGGGCGACGACAGCACCACATGCGCGCCGGGCACGTTCTTCAGTTCGAGAAACGTAAACGGCGGAATCGCAAAATGACTACGCACTTCGTGCTGCGAATTGGTCATCGCCACATAGGCGTCGGGATGGCCGAGTTGCACGGTGTTGGGATCGAGCTTGGACCATTGGTCGGCGCCGAAGGCCTCGGCGGCCGCGATCTGCAGCACGATCGCCTGCGTCGAGACCTTGACGGTGGGCACCGCGACCTTGTCGTTCGGACCAAAGTCCTTGATCGACTTGATGTTGGGATCGCGGCTGATCAGCGTCATCGGCTGCGCCGAGGTGGCGACGATGCCCTTGACGCCGCCGCGGGTGCGATCCCACAGCAGCAGCAGATTGCCGGTTCCGGTATTGAGGATGTCGACGCTACCGGCGAGCAATGCATCGGTCTGCGCGCCGCCGCCGCTCAGGTTGATCCATTTGGTGGTGACGCCGGGCACGCCGAGGGAAGCCGCGTGCTTCTCGATCAGCTTGTTCTTTTCCATGATGTGCGAGGGCATGTAGAAAATGCCCGGTTGCCGCGACAGCGTGACCTCCGACTTCTGCTGGGCCGATGCCTGAGAGCCCGGCAGCAACATCAGCATCGCAACGGCGCCCGCGCAGGCGCTCCACATCCCGTTTTTCATTGTGCATCTCCTCCGGCGTCTCGTTGACGCTTCTGGTGAGATGCACTAATGTATTAGTGCATCTGAAGCAAGTCCCTTTGGAACGGCCGGTCGCCCGATGGCTCCCCCGCAAATCGTCTCCCGCCGCGCAGCCCCGCGTTCCGCCGATCGGCTCGATCGCGACCGCCAGGCCGCGCCGCAGGTGTTCGAGCGCCTGCGTGGCATGATCATTTCGCTGGAACTGCCGCCGGGATCGCCGCTGTCGCGCGCAGCATTGGCCGGGCAATTCGGCGTCAGTTCCACGCCGATCCGCGATGCGCTGATGCGGCTCGAGGAGGAGGGCCTCGTCGACGTATTCCCGCAATATGCCACCGTGGTCAGCCGGGTCGACGTGCGGCTGGCGCAGCAGGCGCATTTCCTGCGGCAGGCGGTCGAACTCGAAATCGTGCGCGGGCTCGCGATCCAGCACGATGAGGCGCTCGTCGCCGAACTTCACGCGACGATTGCCCGCCAGCAGCAATATGCCAAGGCCGGCGATTTCGAAAAATTCATGGCCGCCGACAACGAGTTCCACAGCCAGCTCTATGCGGCTGCCGACAAGCAGGACATCTGGGCGCTGGTGCGCAGCCGCAGCGGGCATATCGACCGGCTGCGCCGGATGCATCTGCCCTCGCCCGGCAAGGCGCAGGATATCGTGCGGCATCACAAGCTGATCGCAAAGGCGATCGATGCCGGGGAGCCCGCCGAGGCGCAGAAGCACCTGCGCACCCATCTGTCGGGCACGCTCAGCGAACTCGCCCGGATTCGATCGCGCTATCCGGAATATCTCAGCAATTGATCCTTGCCCGTTGGGCCGTGCTGCATGCGCAGGGGCTCGCGCGGGCGAATCACGCTCGCAGCGCAGGGGCTTCGTATTTGTCTGCCCGGCAACAGGCGGATAACTGCGTTTTTTTCCGGGCTTTTTGACGGCCAACCGGAACGTTCCTGCCAGCGAAGAAGTTGCGACAACACGAGGATTCGGCAAAACTCTTAACTTGCCGTTGACCTGATTCCAGCGGGGCCCGGAGTACTTTTTACCTTGGCAAGAATACTTGTCGTGGATGATGATGTGGCGGTCCAGATGACCGTCCGCCTGTTGCTGGAGCGCGCCGGCCATAGCGTGGTCACCGCCGATAACGGGCGAAAGGGCCTGGCATTGTGCCAGAGCGGAGATTTCGATCTGTTGTTCCTCGACATCTTCATGCCGGGAATGGACGGATTTGAAACCATGCGGATGGTTCGCCAGCAGCGGCCGCAGATTCCGATCATCGTCATCTCCGGTCGACCGATCTCTTGGGAGGCGGACACCGGCCCTGACTTCCTGACCATGGCGACCAAGCTCGGAGCGGTCTCCAGCCTGCAGAAGCCGTTCCGGCCCGCCGACCTTCTGGCAGCCGTCACGGGCTGCCTCGAAGCCGCCAAGCGGGACTTGCCCCCGCGCCTCACCGGCGGTGTTGCTTCCTCCCCATAATGCGCCATAGCATCCGATTTGTCCGGCGGCTTGCCGGGCAGAGCGAGAGGGCGAACGAACACCGACATGACGCTTACAACCAGGCTTGCAATCGCGATGATTGCGTTGGTCGCGATCGCGGTTTCCGCGGTCGGATGGCTGAACTATCGCAACCTGGAACAGGCACTCCTGCTGCGCGCCCGCGACCGCATCGAGACTCATTCGCGGCAGCTCGCTACCGACCTGGAATACTACGCAGCCAGCGCGACTGGAGATGTCGCGAGCTTTCATTCCGCAGCGGCGCTGCAGGGATTGATCCGCGCCCACAGATCGGGAGGCATAGATCCGGTCGATGGCGTTTCCGAAAAGACCTGGCGCGACCGGCTGGCATCACGTTTCGCGGCCGAACTCGAAGCCAAGCCCGCCTATGCGATGCTTCGGGTCATAGGCCTTGATGATGGTGGCCGTGAGCTTGTCCGCGTCGATCGCGCGGGACCGAACGACACAGTTCGGATCGTGCCCGAAGAGGGATTGCTGGCGAGAAACAGTCGCAGCTACTTCCCGGAAACGATCCGGCTAGGCCCCGGACAAATTTACGTCTCGGCGCTCGATCTGGGTCGCCGGAACGGACTGATCGAGGCGGTGCACAGGCCGACACTTCGCATCGCGACGCCGATATTCGCAGACGACGGCAAGCTGTTCGGCATTTTCATGATCAATGTTGACATGCGGCGCGCGTTCGACCGTGTCCGGTCATCGGTGTTGCCTGGCGAGACCATCTACGTCGTCAACAAGCAGGGCGACTATCTCATTCATCCGGATCGTTCGCGCGAATTCGGCGCGTTGCTCGGCAAGCCGAACGACTGGAAAGCCGACTTCCCGCATCTGGCGTCGCAGGCCGGGGCCAAGCAAGGCAGCGCGGACATAGTTCCGGATCAAGCCGCACAGCCGGGCGGAATAGCCCTCGCGCCTGCCTTGCTTGCCGGCGTCGAATGGGTTGGCGTCATCGAAACCGCGCCTAACGCCGTCATCATGGCGCCGGCCGCAAGCATCAGAAATACATCCCTTCTCGTCGGCGGGATCGCGGTGTTGTGCGCGGCAGTGCTGGCCCTGCTGATCGCGAGGTCGCTGACCCGCCCGATCGTGCAGTTAACCGAAGCCGTGCAGGGAGTGGCCAGTAACAAGAAGATTGCCATTCCGGTCGAAGCACGCGGCGAGACCGGCGTTCTCGCGCGTGCGTTTGCGCATGCGTTCAAGGAAATCAATGCGAAGACCGCTGCACTCCAGCAAGAGGTTCAGGAGCATCGCCGCACCGAGGCGGCGCGCGACCATCATGCCGAGCGGGAACAGCTGTTCAGCGCGGCGGTCGAATCCTCCAACGACGCCATCATCACAGCGTCGCTCGACGGCACCATCACCGGCTGGAATTCGGCCGCAGAGCGGCTGTTCGGGTACAGCGCGACGGAAGCCACGGGCAAGAACATCACGCTGCTGGTGCCCGAAGATCGACTGCCGGAGCTGCAGGACGCGCTGCGCCGGATCGGCTGGGGCGAAAGCATCGAAGCCAGTGAAACGGAACGGCTGCGAAAAGGTGGCCAGCGGATCCAAGTCTCGCTCAGCATCTCCCCGATCAAGTCACCATCAGGCGCGACCATCGGCATTTCGAAGGTGGCACGCGACATCACCGAGGCCAACAAGACCAGGCAGGTGCTGCGGCGGCAGACCGAAGAGCTTCGCCGCATCTTCGAGACCTCGCAGGATCTGATCATGGTGATGGATTCCCGCGGGCGTCTGGTTCAGATCAGCCCGAGCTGCGAGGCCATATTGGGCTATCGGCCGGAGGAAATGATCGGCCGCAGCGGCGAGGACTTCGTTCATCCCGCCCATCTCGAGACCTCCCGCCAGGAAATGCGCGCGGCACGGCGCGGGCAGCGGCCGAAGATCTCCGATACGCGCTGTATTCACAAGAACGGGCGGGAGGTGTGGCTGTCATGGCTCGGAACATGGTCCGAACCGGCCAAGCGCTTCTTCTTCGTCGGCCGCGACATGACCGAGAGCCGGCTGGCGCAGGAGACGTTGCGCGAAAGCGAGCAGCTCGCGCGCGGTATCATCGACACCGCGCTCGATGCTTTTGTCCAGGTCGACGCGCACGGCATTATCCGGGACTGGAACACGCAGGCCGAAAATCTCCTGGGCTGGCGACGCGATGAAGCGCTCGGTAAGAACGCGTTCGGACTGATGGGGCGGCCGGACGGGCAAGGGCCTCTCAAGCTGGCCCTGCAATCCTTCCTGCTTTCCCGCGACCCAGTGGTTCGCGAGCCCCGCCGCGAACTGCAGGTCAGGCGGCGGGATGGAACGGAGATCACCGCTGAACTGAGCATCGCCGCACTGAAGACGCGCGACGGCTTCGTATTCAATGCATTCATCCGCGATCTCACCGACAGGATCGCGGCCGAGGACAGGATCCGGCAGGCCGAAAAGATGGAGGCGATGGGACAGCTCACCGGCGGCATCGCGCACGACTTCAACAATATCCTGACCGTCATCACGGGAACGATCGAAATTCTGGCTGATGCCGTCAAGGGCGAACCGCAGCTTGCCGCCATCACGCGAATGATCGACGAGGCCGCCTCGCGC
Organism: Bradyrhizobium sp. SRL28; assembly: GCF_018596315.1. Taxonomy (GTDB): domain Bacteria; phylum Pseudomonadota; class Alphaproteobacteria; order Rhizobiales; family Xanthobacteraceae; genus Bradyrhizobium. The sequence continues at coordinate 127,468 of NZ_JAHEAG010000022.1, forward strand.
GGGGCCGACCTCACCCAGCATCTGCTGGCTTTCGCGCGCAAGCAGCCGCTCGAACCAAAGGTAACCGACGTCAACACACTGATCATAGACACCGCAAAGCTGCTGCAGCGAACGCTCGGCGAGCAAGTCGAGATCGAATCAGTATTCGAGGACGAGACCTGTCCGGCGATCGTCGATCCCAATCAACTCGCCACCGCGATCCTCAATCTGGCCCTCAACGCCCGCGACGCCATGCCGGATGGCGGCAAGCTGATCATCGAGACCGGCTTCGTCATTCTCGATGAAAATTATGCGAGGATGCACAGCGATGTCCGGCCCGGCCGCTACGCGATAATCGCGGTGAGCGATACCGGAACCGGCATCCCGGCCGCGATGCTCGACAAGGTATTCAATCCGTTCTTCACCTCGAAGGGACCCGGCAAGGGCACCGGCCTTGGCCTGAGCATGGTGTATGGCTTTGTCAAGCAATCGGCCGGGCACATCATGATCTACAGCGAGGAGGGCCACGGCACGACGATCAAGATGTACCTGCCGCCGGCCATGGGCGCCTTGCCGCCGGCCGAGCCGGCGCTGGCGTCGACTGTCGAGGGCGGCCACGAAACAATTCTGGTGGTGGAGGACGACAAGCTGGTGCGCGACTACGTGCTGGCGCAACTGCATTCACTGGGTTACGTCACGCTGGATGCGGCGAACGCGACCGAGGCTCTCGTGCTCGTCCAAACCGGTCATGCATTCGACCTGCTGTTCACCGACGTGATCATGCCCGGCATGAACGGCCGCCAGCTCGCCGACGAGATATTGAAGGTCAGGCCCAGCTTAAGGGTACTGTTTACCTCGGGCTATACCGAGAATGCCATCATCCATCACGGCCGGCTCGACGAAGGCGTATTGCTGCTCGCCAAGCCCTATCGGAAATCGGATATGGCGATCATGATCCGCAAAGCGCTCGCCGATTGATCAGCACCGCGGCGCCGCATCCGGCTTGCCAGCGATAGACCTATAATCAGATCTGGCCCTGACGCTGCGTGGTCATCACGATCCGGACCAGGTCAGCCGCATTCCGCGCGCCGAGCTTCTTCATGATATTGGCGCGGTGATCCTCGATCGTGCGCGGGCTGATCCCGAGATGCCGTCCCGCTTCCTTGTTGGACGCGCCGGCGGTGAACTGTTCCAGCACTTCGCGTTCACGCCGCGTAAGCGGTTCGCGTCCCGGAAAATGCAGGGTCGCAATGCGCGACGTCGCGTTTTGCGCCTGCCGGCGAGCATAAGCCTCGATCGCTTCATCGAGTCTCGCCACGATTTCGCTGCCGCGGAACGGCTTTTCGATGAAGTCCAGCGCGCCGTTCTTGATGGCGCTGACCGCCATGGCGATATCACCCTGCCCCGAGATCATGAAGATCGGCGCAGGGTAGTCCTCACCGTGCAGCTCCTTCAGAATATCGAGGCCGGACTTACCGGGGATATGCACATCGAGCAGGATGCAGGCTGGCGTCCGCGTTCGTGCAATCGCCAGCAAAGCGGCGCCGTCAGCGAAACAGATGACCTGATAGCCACCCGCCGTCAGAACCAACGAAAGCGTGTCGCGAACGGCAGGGTCGTCATCGACTACGAAGATCTCCCCACGGGAGGGGGCTTTCTCAGCCATGTTCCATCGTCCATGCGTGGTTGAATGTGACTCACACTCGGATAACGGTATCGAACCATACCGGACCGTATTTGTACGGGACCGCAGCTTAACGCACAAGTAGCAACGCACCCCTAAAAAAGTAACTAAGGAGTGCACCCATGCAGAATGCAGCAGGCGTCGGCGCAAAGGCGCCGCACGACCAGAATGACGCCTATCGCGCCGTCGTTTCGGACCTCGTCAGCCTGGTCGAGCACGCCCAGAAGGGCCTGCGGCTGATCGAACAGGCGATCGCCGGAGAAACTACGCTCGGCAGCCCCGAGAGTTCCACCAACGTCCTCGTGCTCGACGACGTATCTCCCCGCTACACGAAAGCCGTCGCCGCGTTGCAGGCCTGCGACGTCAATCTTGGCATTGCCCTGCGCTCCCTGCTGGATCCCGCCGATAGCGATCCATATGCCGCGAGCCTGCCGGCACTTTCGGTCATCGGGGCGTAAGGCCGACGCTGCGCCGTCCTGCTGGAGCGTACGATGTCCTTCCGCCGCAAATTCTCCCTCGGATTTTCTCGGGTCACTAACTACCTGCAGCGATCGCGGCCTGGCGTCCGTCATGCCACCGGCGCACCGTCGTACCAGGATGCCGCCACGACGATGGAGAAGCTCGACGCGGCGCTCAACAATATGGGGCACGGCCTTTGTATGTTCGGGCCAGACAATCGCCTGCTGCTATGGAACGATCGCTACGTCAAAATGTACAAGCTGGCGCCCGACTGCCTGCGCGTCGGATGCACGCTCGACGAAATGCTCGAGGCGCGCAAGGCGGCGGGCACGGCCTATCGCGACCTCGGGCAATACGGATCGAAACTGCTGGCGGCGACGACGACGCGCAGCCCCGACAGCCTCGTCGCCCTACTCGACGACGGCCGCATCGTCAACGTTTCGTACCGGCCGACGCAAAATGGCTGCTGGGTTTCGACCCACGAGGACATCACCGAGCGCGCGCAAAACGAGGCAAGGATCGCGCATCTGGCATTTCACGACCAACTCACCGGACTGCCGAACCGAGTGGCGTTCAACGAACGCATCGCCAGCACACTTCAGTTGGCGGCCGGCAACGTGTCGTTTGCGGTGCTGTGCGTTGACGTCGATCAGTTCAAGGAGATCAACGACGTCTACGGCCATTCGACCGGCGACCGGTTTCTGGTGGAAGTCGGCCACAGGCTGGCGTCGGCCTGCAACGGATCGTTCCTGGCACGGCTCGGGGCGGACGAATTCATCATCGTCTCGCCCGACGGCCCGCAACCGGCGACGGCGCAGGAACTCTGCGCCCATCTTGCCACCGTCCTCGACCAACCGATTTGCATCGACGGCTATGAGATCGAGAGCAGTCTTACGATCGGGGCCAGCGTCTACCCAAGCGACGGCGCCGATGCGGATACCCTGGCCGCCAATGCCGAGACCGCGCTTTATCGCGCCAAAGCCGACCAGCGCGGCAGCACGCGCTTCTTCGAACCTGCGATGGGCCGCCAGATCCGGGAAAAGCGCGCGCTGCAGCACGACATCAGGGCAGCGCTGGCGAAGAACGAACTGGAATTGCATTTTCAACCCCAGGCGCTGCCCAATGGAAGGATCTTCGGTTTCGAGGCGTTGCTGCGCTGGCGGCATCCGCTGCGCGGCCTGGTGCCTCCAGGGCTGTTCATTCCGCTGGCGGAAGAGATCGGCGCGATCGGTCCGATAGACGAATGGGTGCTGCGCGAAGCCTGCCGGGAAGCCGCTTCCTGGCGACGGCCGCTCACCATCGCGGTAAACCTGTCGCCGGTCGACTTCCGGCGGGGCGATGTGGCGGCGATGATCCTTGCGACGCTCGCGGAAACTGGTCTCGATCCCCAACGCCTTGAAGTCGAAATCACCGAGGGCGTGCTGTTCGAGGATTCAGAGCGTGCCCTCGCCATCCTGCGTCGGATCAAGGGCCTCGGCGTGCACATCGCGATAGACGATTTCGGCACCGGCTATTCATCGCTGTCCTACCTGCAGGACTTTCCATTCGACAAGATCAAGATCGACCAGAGTTTCATCTCCAGGATTGGCGACAGCTTTCAGGCCGGCGCCATCATCCACTCCATTCTGAGACTTGGGCGCACGCTCGCTGTGCCGGTTATTGCGGAGGGCGTCGAGACCGAGGAGCAGCGGGCGTTCCTCGCGCGGGAGGGCTGCCAGGTTCAGGGCTATTTGATCGGCCGGCCGGAGCCGATCGCGCATTACCGGCATCTGGTGGCGGGTCTTGCCAGCGCGAGAACATTGTCGGCGCCCGTTGAACCTGCCAGTTGAGGCGAACCGGTCTCCCACCCCGGATCAAGTCCGAGGGCATGCTTCGCTGGAAAACGCTCCAAATCGCCTGCGCCGCACCAGAGCATCCGGCTCCGCGATGCGATCGGCCTCAGTGCATCGCCTCTTCGGCCTTTGACGAGGCGCTGGGCCGCTTCTTGCTGGGCTTGCCTCTCAGGAAACGGATGTCCATTTCCGTGCCGTTGACGCGAACGAGTTCGCACCGGCGATAGGCAAGGCCGGTCGACGACAGCAGCAGGAAGAACTCCTTGAGATTGAGGCCTTGAATGGAGCCTTCCACGGTCAGTTCGGCATCGGTGTCCGAGATCGCGTTCAACTGGCAGTCCCTGCGCCAGGTTCCGTCGATCGCCATGATGCAGACGTCATAGCCACGGCTGAACGTGACCCGATCCGCGCCCTTGCCGTCCTCTGTCATCGCTCACCGTCCCGCCATCGCCACAAATTTTGGCATCGACGTTGCGCCAAGCGGAGATGCGGCACGCGCGCCGCTCGGCCGATACAGACCGCGCTTGTCCGGGAACGGCTTGAAGACATCCGTCAGGCCGACGACCGTTTCGGCTGCGCCCAGCACCAGGAAGCCATCGCTTTCCATCGCCTTGGCGAGACGGCCGAAGATATTGATCTTGGTGTCCTGATCGAAATAGATCAGGACGTTGCGGCAGAAGATGATGTCAAAGGTGCCAAGCTGAGAGAAATCGTGCAGCAGGTTCAGTTGCCGGTGCTGTACCATGGCGCGCAGCTCCGGGCTGATCTGCCAGAGCTCGCCGTTCTGCTTGAAATATTTGACCAGCAATTGAATCGGAAGGCCACGCTGGACCTCGAACTGGCTGTAGACGCCCGATTTCGATTTCTCGAGCACTTCCGTGGACAGGTCGGTCGCGATGATTTCGACGCGCCATCCGGCAAGCGCCGCGCCCATTTCCTTCAGCGACATGGCAAGCGAATACGGCTCCTGGCCGGTCGAGCCGGCGGCGCACCATATCCTGATGCTCTTTCGGCTGGCGCGCGCCTTCAACACGTCAGGCATGATCGCATCGCGGAAGTGTTCGAACGGCACCTTGTCGCGGAAGAAGAAGGTTTCGTTGGTGGTCATGGCTTCGACCACCTGGGCGATGATCGATGACGATCCGCCCTTCATTTTCTGCACGAGTTCGCCGATGCCCGGTACACCGCATTTGCGCGACAGCGGAAGCAGGCGGCTTTCGATCAGGTATTGCTTGTCTGCGGACAGGTCGAGACCGGAATGGTCCTTCAGGAGCTTACGCAGATACTCATAGTCTGGCGGGGTCACAGGGGCCTCTCAAGGGCAAGCGGATAAGGTTTAGACCGGGCTCTGTTCGTTAAGCGCGACCAGACCGACTTCCTGGAATTTTGCCGCGACGATGTCCTTGTCGAACGGCTTCATGATGTATTCGTTGGCGCCGGCGTGCAGCGCGCGAGAGATATGGTCCATGCCGTTCTCGGTGGTGCAGAACACCACCTTGGGCGCGTCGCCGCCGGGCAGACGGCGCAGATGGCCAAGGAATTCGTAGCCGTCCATGACAGGCATGTTCCAGTCGAGCAGCACTGCCGTCGGCATGGCGCTCCTGCAGGCTTCCAGCGCCTGCTCGCCGTCCTCGGCCTCGGTGATCTGGAAATCCATGTCTTCCAGGATGCGGCGCGCGATCTTTCGCACGACGCTGGAGTCATCGACTACAAGACAGGTTTTCATTTTAGGCCTCCTTGCTTGACGAGCGGCGCTACGCTGCGATGGCTGTTTTCGGCACGATTTCGAGAACGCGATCGATATCGAGGACGACCATGAGCTGGCCGTCGAGACGGTAAACACCGCCGGCGAGCTTGGCCATGCGGGGATCGAGATTGACGGGGTTTTCTTCGCGGCCATCGTCGCGGAGCTTCAAGACCTCGCCGATCTGGTCGATCAGCAGGCCGTAGGATTCGCCGCGCAAATCGACGCCGACCGCCATCGGCGGCTTGCCGTCGTCGTTCTTGGGCAGCCCGAGGCGAGCGCGCATGTTGACCACGGTGACGATGCGGCCGCGCAGATTGAGCACGCCGGCGATCTCGGCCGACGACAAT
>NZ_JAHEAG010000220.1 GCF_018596315.1 Bradyrhizobium sp. SRL28
GAGAACGCCTTCACCTCGGTCGACACCACCGGCTACATCCAGCACGTGCCGCGCGAGCAGCTTCCTGCCATGATGGAGTTCGAGGCCGACCGCATGACCGGCCTCATTCTCAAGGACGAGAATGTACTTCCCGAGCGTGACGTCGTGCTGGAAGAGTTCAACATGCGTGTCGCCAACAACCCGGACGCGCGATTGTCCGAGCAGATCATGGCGGCGCTCTATCTCAACCATCCCTACGGCCGGCCGGTGATCGGCTGGCGCCAGGAGATCGAGAAGCTCGATCGCGAGGATGCGCTGGCGTTCTACAAGCGCTTCTACGCACCGAACAATGCGATCCTGGTGATCGCGGGCGACGTCGACGCCAAGGAAGTCCGCCCGATGGTGGAGAAGAACTTCGGTCCGATCCCGGCGCAGCACGCGATCCCCGAGAAGCGCATCCGGCCGCAGGAGCCGATGCCGGCGGCGCCGCGCACCGTGACGCTGTCGGATCCGCG
>NZ_JAHEAG010000221.1 GCF_018596315.1 Bradyrhizobium sp. SRL28
CAGAACGCCTTCACCTCGGTCGACACCACCGGCTACATCCAGCGCGTGCCGCGCGAGCAGCTTCCTGCCATGATGGAGTTCGAGGCCGACCGCATGACCGGCCTCATCCTCAAGGACGAGAACGTGCTGCCCGAGCGTGACGTCGTGCTGGAAGAATACAACATGCGCGTCGCCAACGAGCCGGACGAGCGGCTGACCGAGCAGATCATGGCCGCGCTCTACCTCAACCACCCCTACGGCCGCCCGGTGATCGGCTGGCACCAGGAGATCGAAAAGCTCGACCGCGAGGATGCGCTCGCGTTCTACAAGCGCTTCTACGCCCCGAACAACGCAATCCTGGTCATCGCCGGCGACGTCGACGTCAAGGACATCCGCCCGCTGGTGGAGAAGAACTTCGGTCCGATCCCGGCGCAGCACGCGATCCCCGAGAAGCGCATCCGGCCGCAGGAGCCGATGCCGGCGGCGCCGCGCACCGTGACGCTGTCGGATCCGCT
>NZ_JAHEAG010000222.1 GCF_018596315.1 Bradyrhizobium sp. SRL28
TCCACAGACGTGTATCCGTGCGGTTCGCATCGGAGCCGTGCAGCAGGTTGCCATCGAAGATCATCACGTCGCCCGCGTCCATCTCGACATAGACGACCTCGAAGCGCTTCAGCGCTGCCTCAAGCTGCTCCTGTTCGACGCAGTGGTCGACCTCGGAGCTGTTGAGCCGTCCGAGCTTGTGCGAGCCTTTCAAGACCCGTAAGCAGCTGTTCTCCCTTGTGGCCGTGTCGAACGGGACATAGATGGTCGCGAACTGCGGAGCGAGAAAGCCGTCGGGGTAGAAAAAAGCGAAGTCCTGGTGCCATTCGTCGGCGCCTACGTTTGGCACGATCGAATGGCCGTAGCGGTAGATCGGCTTGCCGATGGCGTCCTGAGCAAGATCGACCAACCGCTCGTCGCGGCCGAGGAAGCCATACCGATCTTCTTCCGCCTTGGTCAACGTTCTGACGACGCCCGTCTTGCCTTCCC
>NZ_JAHEAG010000223.1 GCF_018596315.1 Bradyrhizobium sp. SRL28
TGCGACGCTTACCAACGCCCAAGCCGCGCTGCGCTGGCTCAGTTCTCAACCGCCAAATCTGGAGGAGGTGCGGCAGACGCTCGATCACATCGTCAATGATGCCAAGCGAGCCGGCGAGGTCATCAACCAGATCCGTGCCCTCATCAAGAAAGCACCCGCGCGGAAAGATAGCATTGACGTCAATAACACTATCCTCGACGTCATCGCCCTGATCCGAAGCGAAGTGCTCAGACATGGCGTCTCATTACAGACCGACCTTGCGACCGGCTTGCCGCTCATCAAAGGCGATCACGTCGAGCTGCAACAGGTCATTCTCAACCTGATCCTCAATGCGGTCGAAGCAATGAGCTGCGTCGACGAGGAGGCGCGGGAGTTACGAATCAGCACGAACACGGATACCTCGAACGGTGTGCTCTTCGCGGCGCGGGATACCGGTCCGGGGCTGGATCCGAC
>NZ_JAHEAG010000224.1 GCF_018596315.1 Bradyrhizobium sp. SRL28
ATCGGCCCCAGCCCCGGACCGGTATCCCGCGCCGCGAAGAGCACACCATTCGAGGTATCCGTGTTCGTGCTGATTCGTAGCTCCCGCGCCTCCTCGTCGAGGCAGCTCATTGCCTCGACCGCATTGAGGATCAGATTGAGAATGACCTGTTGCAGCTCGACGCGATCGCCTTTGATGAGCGGCAAGCCGGTCGCAAGGTCGGTCTGTAATGAGACGCCATGTCTGAGCACTTCGTTTCGGGTCAGGGCGATGACGTCGAGGACAGTGTTATTGACGTCGATGCTATCTTTCCGCGCGGGTGCTTTCCTGATGAGAGCACGGATCTGGTTGATGACCTCGCCGCCTCGCTTGGCGTCATTGACGATGTGATCGAGCGTCTGCCGCACCTCCTCCAGATTCGGCGGTTGAGAACTGAGCCAGCGCAGCGCGGCCTGGGCGTTGGTAAGCGTCGCG
>NZ_JAHEAG010000225.1 GCF_018596315.1 Bradyrhizobium sp. SRL28
GTCCACCACTTGCTGAACCGCACCAAGATAGCGCTCCAACAGGCCACGGTCGGCAAACGCCATCTGCGACACCAGCAGGTAGGGATCGCCCCGGCTGGCCAGCAGATGATGGAACAGGATGCCGTCCTGCAGCGGCGACAGGCCATAAATGTCCTGGATGTTGCCGACGCCACCAGGCACCATGGCGACGATCCGATCGATCTCGCCCTGCGTCAGCTCGATCAGCGGCAGCATCTGCGGCGTAATCGCCGTACTCTGCTCGGTGATCAGGTTGGCAGGCACCGCCACCTCGTGATGGCTGCCAAGGCTTGCGGCAAGATCGGCCAGCACCGGCCTGGCGAACAGGGTGCGCACCTCCACCCCGAGCGACAACCGCCGCAGCCGGCTCAAGAGCTGCACCGCCAGGAGCGAGTGGCCGCCGAGTTCGAAGAAGTGGTCGTGGCGC
>NZ_JAHEAG010000226.1 GCF_018596315.1 Bradyrhizobium sp. SRL28
TCTCAGAAGTCGGTGATTGGAAAGAGTTCTCGTCCGGACGAAGCCTGGCGGCCTGGATCGGGCTTGTTCCCAAGCAGCATTCGACCGGCGGCAAGGAACGTCTGGGTAGAATCTCAAAGCAGGGAAATCGGTATTTGCGATGGCTGCTCGTCACGGGCGCCATGGCCGTTATCCGATATGCGCGGCAGCATGGCACGCGGCGCCTCTGGCTTGCGCATATTATGGAGCGCCGGCCGATCAAAGTCGCCGCCGTGGCGCTTGCTAATAAAATCGCGCGCATGGCCTGGGCCATGATGGTACGCGGAGAGCAGTTCAAAGAGCCAGGATTGCTGCCAGCAGCATAGACAATAGGAGTTTCAACGATTGGCGAGGGCATGACGACGTAATGCAGACACGGTTGTTCCGGGGATTGGGAGAGCCCGTTTGGGTCAACGCACTTTC
>NZ_JAHEAG010000227.1 GCF_018596315.1 Bradyrhizobium sp. SRL28
CACGACCACTTCTTCGAACTCGGCGGCCACTCGCTCCTGGCGGTGCAGCTCTTGAGCCGGCTGCGGCGGTTGTCGCTCGGGGTGGAGGTGCGCACCCTGTTCGCCAGGCCGGTGCTGGCGGATATGGCCGCAAGCCTGGGCAGCCATCACGAGGTGGCGGTGCCTGCCAACCTGATCACCGAGCAGAGTACGGCGATCACGCCGCAGATGCTGCCGCTGATCGAGCTGACGCAGGGCGAGATCGACCGGATCGTCGCCACGGTGCCTGGTGGCGTCGGCAACATCCAGGACATTTATGGCCTGTCGCCGCTGCAGGACGGCATCCTGTTCCATCATCTGCTGACCAGCCGGGGCGATCCCTACCTGCTGGTGTCGCAGATGGCGTTTGCCGACCGTGGCCTGTTGGATCGCTATCTTGCCGCGGTTCAGCGGGTGGTGGAT
>NZ_JAHEAG010000228.1 GCF_018596315.1 Bradyrhizobium sp. SRL28
GCAAAGCTTCGGGCGCCGCGCCCGATCCCACCCGGCCTGATCGGACCTCGCAGCCCGGTAGCGATCCGCCCCGCCATTACGCTGGACTTCACGGCTGATGGTTGATGGAGATCGTCCCAAGTGGCGCGCGATCGACCGCAACGAGCAGCGCATGCTGAGCCATCGAGAGATCTCCTCTCGTTCAGGAAGGCTGAGCGCCTGTTTGGCACGGTGCCGATCCGGAGGACGGATGCCGCCGGTCGGCGAGATCACTGAGAAGACCGACGAGGACTCCCGGTCAAATCGGCGTCCGATCGAACTCATCGGCTCGCCGGCCTGCCAGCGATCCCAGATCTCGGATCGCTGGGCCGCCGAGTAGTAAATGCGCCGTCGCTGTTTCATGTCCACACTCCATCTTTGCTATAAGATTAGAGTGTTGCGCTGACCAATTGAGCCCACC
>NZ_JAHEAG010000229.1 GCF_018596315.1 Bradyrhizobium sp. SRL28
CACGCGACCGACACGTTCATGCTCCACAACCAGGATGGAATTGTTCTCGACGTGAATCGAAACGCCTGCGAAAGCTTGGGCTATAGCCGGGACGAACTGATCGGGATGACTCCGTTCGATTTCGATGCGGATCTGAACACAGTGACGTGGCAGCGTTACGGCGAGCGCCTCAAGGCGGGGGACATCGTAACGTTCGAGAGTCGCCATCGCCGAAAAGACGGCACGCTGTTCCCCGTCGAGATTCGCGTGCGAGAGTTCTGCCAAGGCGGCCCGCGACTGTTCATTTCCCTGAGCCGCGACATCACCGAACGTAAGCGAGCTGCTGAGGCTTTCCGCGAGAGGCAGGGGGAGCTGACGCACGCCAACCGTGTCGCAACGATGGGCCAGCTCACCGCCTCGGTCGCCCACGAAGTTAGCCAGCCCATCGC
>NZ_JAHEAG010000023.1 GCF_018596315.1 Bradyrhizobium sp. SRL28
AGCGACGGTTTCATGGCATCGGCCAGATAGCCGTGCAGCGCCGCCACCACCTGCGCGCCCTCGCCGATCGCGCCACCGACGCGCTTGACGGAGCCGGAGCGCACGTCGCCGACCGCGAACACGCCGGGCACCGAGGTTTCCAGCGGCGACGCCGACTGCCCGTCTTTCTGTTTGCATTGCGCGCCCGTCACGACGAAGCCGCCGCGATCGACCATGACGCCACAGCCATCCAGCCAGCCGGTGGCGGGATCGGCCCCGACGAACAGAAACAGATTGCGGGCATCGAGCGTATGTTCCTCCGGGGCGAGACGGCTGCGCCAGCGCACCCGCGTCAGCGATGCGTCGTCATCGCCTTCGAGACCGACCACTTCGGCGTTGAACATTAATTCGATATTGGGGGTCGCCTCGATGCGCTCGATCAAATAGCGCGACATGCTGGCCCCTAACCCGCCGCCGCGGATGATCATGTAGACCTTGCGCGCGTGGCTGGACAGGAACACCGCGGCCTGACCCGCCGAATTGCCGCCGCCAACCAGCACGACATCCTGGCCGGCGCACAGCTTCGCCTCGATCGGCGAGGCCCAATACCAGACGCCGCGGCCTTCGAATGTCTCGAGATTCTCCATCTCGGGCCGGCGGTAGCGCGCCCCGCTCGCGACCACGACGGATTTGGCGCGCATCATCTGTCCGCAGTCGGTCGCCAACGCAAAGAGGCCGTCGGTGCGGCTGCAATCGAGCGACCGGATCGAGACGGGGATCATCATGTCGGCGCCGAACTTTTGCGCCTGGTTGAAGGCACGCCCGGCCAGCGCCTGACCCGAAATGCCGGTTGGGAAACCCAGATAGTTCTCGATCCTGGCGCTGGCGCCGGCCTGACCACCAAACGCGCGCGTATCGAACACGGCGACCGACAATCCTTCGGAAGCCGCGTAGACGGCGGTGGCAAGACCCGCCGGCCCGCCGCCGACCACCGCGACGTCATAGAGCTTTTCTTTGTTGTGGTCGCCGATCATGCCGATCGCGTAGGCGATCGCCGGCTCCGACGGATTGCGCAGCACCCGGCCGTCGGGAATCACGACCAGCGGCAGATCGGCGCGCGAGGTGGCATAGCGCGCCACGAGGTCGGCAGCGTCCTTGTCGGCTGCGGGATCGAGCACGTGGTGCGGCTGGCCGTTGCGCCCCAGAAAATTCTGCAGCCGCGCCATGTCGCCGAGCGAAGGCGGGCCGATCAGCACCGGACCGCCGACGCCGCCCTGGATCAGGCTGACCCGGCGCAGGATCAGCGCGCGCATGATGCGCTCGCCGAGTTCGGCTTCCGCGACCAGAAGCGCCCGCAATTGATCCGGCGGAATCAGCAGCACTTCGACATCGCCACCATCGGCATGGCCGTCGACCAGTGCGACGCGGCCGGAAAGCTGGCCGATCTCGGCCAGAAACTGCCCCGGCCCCTGGTCGATGATCGGCGTGACATGGCCGAGGCCGTCACGCTGGGTGATCGCGACATGGCCCGACAGCACGACGAACATGCCGGGGCCTACCTTGCCGGTCTCGAACAGGGCTTCGCCGTCCCTGTAGCTTCGCGGCTCCCCGAACCGGCGCATCCGTTCGATCTCGTGATGCGTCAGCGCCGGAAATGTCTGCTCGTGACGTGGAAACGCGTAAGCGTTGGCGCCGGTCGCCGGACCGGCCGTGGTGTCTGCACTCATTGTCGCCGCCCAAAAAAGAAACAGAACTGTGCAGAGAGCGTGCCGCGCCACCCGGCGAGCGATCGGGATTTCCCGCTGCGCTACTGGCTAAGGCTTTTCTCCGCTGGCGTCATCTAGGGATGCATCGGTGGTTTCGGAAGATGCAGCGGGATCGCTGCGCCCGCGGGCCTGCGACTTCCGCCGCTTGAGATTTTCGCGCAACGCCAGCTTCAGCCGGTCCCGTCGTGAATCCTTCACATCCGCGCTGGTCTTACCCGCAGCCCTGTCTTGATCGTCCTTCATCGTCAGTCCGTCGAACACGCCTTGATTGAAACGACGTCAGGGGACGCCATTGCCGAAAGATGGTGGGGTTCGATCATCCATACTGCAATCGAGCGCCCGGCACATCGGGCGATTCGGCCGAACAGCTCTTTCACCGAGGCCGGATCGAGCTGATCGATGCCCTCGAATTCCTCGGAATGCGGTGGTAGGTGCATCGCTGCACCGGACTCAAAATTGCGAAAACAACCCCATGCAAAGTAGCAATGGGCCTCACGTCATCCGAAAACGCAAGACCTGGTAGGGCGTGGACTCATGAGAGGCAGCATGCCCGGGATTGGGCCGGGCATCACGAGAATTGGAGCGAGCTGGAGACCAGGCGGCTTACACCACAAATATTCGACAGGCCTGCGCGACCTGCAGTCCGGCCGCTCAGAACGAGATCGGGAACCGGAGTAAGGCCCAAACTTGCCGAATTGCCTGACGTCGCGATCCTCAGCGTCGGTTTTTGACGATTTTGGGTCCTTTCCGGCCTGCCCGCGTGCTTGCGCCAGAGGGGCCCTTGTGGCAAGAACCGGCCGCCTAGTGGGCGGCCATTTGGGCCGATTCCCCCATACCGGGCATGCTGCCGTAGCTCAGTGGTAGAGCACTCCATTGGTAATGGAGAGGTCGACAGTTCAATCCTGTCTGGCAGCACCAGCCCCTTCCGATAAATTTAACGGCCTCAGTTGGGAATTCAGCCCAGGATCGCGATCATTCCGCGCGGCGTGTCGGCAGGTGTTTGTTCACGACGCAAGCGCCACTTTCCGGAACGCCTTGACCAGCGCTCCCTCCAGCTTGCCCTCCATGCCGCAGAGGATCTGGTAGGCGTCCTGCCGGGGCATTGGCGGCCTGTAGGGCCTCGACTCGACCAGCGCGGCAAAGATATCCGAGATCGTCAGCAATCTGACCAGATCGGAAATCTCCGAGCCCGCCAATCCATCCGGATAGCCGGAGCCATCAAGATATTCGTGATGATGCCGCACGCCATCCAGAATTTCCGCGCTGATGCCCGATACGCCCTTCAACAGATCATATCCGATCACGGGATGACGCCGGATGATTTCCTCCTCCTCGGGGTCGAGGCGTCCCGGCTTGTCCAGGATCTCGAGAGGAATGCGCGCCTTTCCGATGTCGTGGAGGGTCGCCGCCATTCCGAGCCGCGATACGTCCCCGCCGGAGAATCCGACATCCAGCCCGAAGGCGACCGCAACACCTGTTACAAGCAGGCAGTGCTGAAACGTGCCCTCATGATAGCGGCGCACTTCATCGAGCCAGTTCGAAAGCCCATCCTGCCCGACGCGGGTGATGATCTTCGACGTTGCACGCTTCGCATCGACAAGCTTCAGCGGCCTGCCACGGCGCACATCCGAAAACATCGAGGCGAAGGCTACCACCCCTTCGTCCATATCCGGTGTCGGCTCTGCCGCGTCCTCTTCCGCGGCCACCTCCGCCTCTTCGATCTGCGCGACCTTGAGAATCGCTTCCTTGGGGCGTGAAATAATCTCGGTCGCGCCGAGCGCATGGGCCTGCGCAACCATCGAACGGGAGAGATTGTGAACGACGAACAGCTTCTCGGGAATGGTGGCAAGCTCGTGCAAAACGAACTTGAGCTGATCGACGCGCGGCATCTGCCGCAGGTCAATGTCGACCATCAGCACGCCATGCGACCTGATCCCCGTGCCGTCGCTGCCCAGCACCCAGGGCACCACGGCGTGTTGCGGTTCGAGCATGGCACGAATCGCCGGTAACTTCGTCGGTTCGTCCGTCACAAAGTAGACGAGCATTCAAGAACTTTCGTACGCCCTTAATATTGAGGTAGCTGTCCTATAAATTTTAAGCACTGAAAAGAAAATGAACTATCTTGCCGGTGGTTCCGACGCCCACGCCCCGCACGCGTGCCATCGATATCGCAAGCACTCTAGTCAACCTCAGACTTGGCTACCTTGCCGTTAAGCATTCACCTCGTATAACTACGTACCTCAAACAGGTGAGCATGTCGGTCGGGTTTCCGAAGGATCGTCAGATCGAGGGCATCGTCAGTGAGTGACCTCCTGTCGCGTCGAAGCGAACCGGGAACCGAGAGATTTACGCTGCGCGCCCTGGTCTCGATCGGCTGCCTGTTCGCCGCCGTCCCGGCGTTCGCGCAGGCCGATCTCGCCGGTGCGACAGCCAAGCTCACGCTGCAGGTCGCGACCGCCATCCTCGGCGAAAAATGCCGCCGCGTCGAGGCGCCGAACCCCGCATCGTTCGCATCGGTATCTCTGCACCGGACCTTCCACGATGATTTCGACAGCCATCCGCTGCTGGATGAAAGATGGGCGCCGCATTACGCCGGCGGCGCCGCCTGGCCGGAGGCGCGCTATTGGGGCGGCGCCGGCTCCGACTTCAGGCGCAAGACCAGTTACAACGGCGAGCAGCAGATCTATGTCGATCCGCGCTATGGCGGACGGGAAACAACGCCGCTCGGCCTCGACCCGTTCAAGGTCAAGGACGGCGTTCTCTCGATCGTCGCCAGCCGCACCCCGCCGGCGCTGAAAACCGTTCTCTTCGATAATGAATATATCTCGGGCATCCTGACGACCCAGAGCCGGTTTTCCCAGAAGTACGGCTATTTCGAAATACGTGCCAAGATACCGGTCGGCGTCGGCGTATGGCCGGCGTTCTGGATGCTCGCCGACGACGGCGGCTGGCCGCCGGAAGTCGATGTCATGGAGGGCCGCGGGCAACGGCCGGGCGACCTCGCGATGACGACGCATTGGCGGATACCGGAAACGCAGCGCGTGGAACGCTGCGGGTTCGACTTCCGGGTGCCGGACGCACCGACCGTCTTTCACGATTATGGCGTGCTGTGGCAGCCGGACCGCATCACCTATTTCATCGACCGCCAGCCGGTCTCCGAGATCAAGGTTCCCGTCGGTTTCCACGAACCCATGTACATGATCGTCAATCTCGCCATGGGCTCGAAGACTTTCGAGGGCGTCGGATTCGTCGATGGCGAATCTCCCAATATTGTCGCCTTCGAGATCGACAGGATATCCGCCTACCAAATCGACGAACGCTGACCGGAGATGATGATGTTCGGAAAATTCTCGCGCCGGCATTTTGCAAAGCTTGCAGGCTTGTCCGCGCTCGGCATCACGGCTGCACCGGCCGACGCCGCCGCGCAACCAGCAGCCGAGCGGCCGGGGCTTGCGAGTTTTCCGAAAGACTTCGTGTGGGGCACCGCCACGTCGTCCTATCAGATCGAAGGCGCCGTCAACGAAGACGGCCGCGGCCGCTCGATCTGGGATACGTTTACCCACACGCCCGGCAAGATCGAGGACGGCACGACCGGGGATCGCGCCAATGAGCACTATCATCGCTACAAGGAAGACATCGGCCTGATCAGGGAATTGGGCGCCAAGGCCTACCGTTTTTCGATCGCGTGGCCGCGGGTGTTTCCGGAAGGCACGGGCAAGCCGAACCCCAAGGGCCTCGACTTCTACGACCGCCTCATCGACGAACTGCTCAAGGGTGGCATCGAACCCTACGCGACGCTCTATCACTGGGATCTGCCGCAGGCGCTCGAGGACAGAGTGGGCGGCTGGCGATCCAGCGAAACGTCGAAGGCGTTCGGGGATTATGCCGGCCACGTGGCGGCGCGTATCAGCGATCGCGTCAGGTCGATCTTCACGATCAACGAAGCCGGAAGGTTCGTGAATTTCGGCTATGGATGGGGCGTCGATGCCCCCGGCCTCAAACTGCCGGACGCCGACGTCAACCAGGTCCGCCATCATGTGGCGCTGGCGCACGGCCTCGCCGTGCAGGCGATCCGCGCGCATGGACGCGCGGGCACCAGGGTCGGTCCGGCCGAAAACATCGCGGCCTGCGTCCCGGCGTTCGACACGCCAGACAATGTGCGCGCGGCCGAGATAGCGACGCGCGAACTCAACTCCGGATTCCTCGGCGTCATCCTGGAAGGCAAATACACTGACGGATTTCTTCAATACGCCGGCAAGGACGCGCCGAAATTTACTGCCGACGAATTGAAGATCATTTCCTCGCCCAATGATTTCGTCGGCCTCAACATCTACGCGCCGCAATTCTACATCGCCGCGTCCGACAAGGCGCCGGGCTGGCGCGTGCTGCCTTTTCCGGCCTCATTCCCGCACATGAATTCCGACTGGCTGAGGGTCGGCCCCGAGACGATCTACTGGGCGCCGCGTCTGGCGGCGAAGGTCTGGAACATCGAGACGATCTACATCAGCGAGAACGGCACCTCGTCGGAAGACAAACTCCGTGACGATGGCCAGGTCTACGATCTCGATCGCATCATGTATCTGCGCAATTATCTCAGGCAATTGCAGCGCGCGACGTCAGAGGGCGTGCCGGTCCGCGGCTATTTCCTCTGGAGCCTGATGGACAATTTCGAATGGATCTACGGCTACGAGAAGCGCTTCGGGATCTACCATGTCGACTTCGGGACGCAGCGCCGGACGCCAAAGCTCAGCGCAGCCTTCTATCGCGACGTGGTGGCGCGGAATGCGATCGGCGTCTGAGCAGCGCGGTTCATTTCCGTCCAGCCGACCGATGCAGATCCGTTTGAGGAGGAGCACACGATGATCGAGTGGTTCGACGATCTTGCGTTGGGGATGCGTTTCAAGAGCGAAAATGTGCAGATCACCGAAAGCGACATCAAACGTTTCGCTGCGGAATATGATCCGCAACCGATGCATCTGGACGAAGCCGCTGCCGCAAAAACGGCATTCAAAGGTCTCGCTGCTTCGGGGTGGCATACGGCTGCGATCGCCATGAACCTCGCCGTCCAAATTCGGCCGTTCGGTCCCCATCCCCTGATAGGGATCGGCGTCGACGAATTACGCTGGACGGCGCCGGTGCGACCCGGCGATACGCTCCATCTCGAAGGAGAGGTTGTTGGCCTCACTCCATCGCGAACAAAGCCGCAAGGCATCGTGCTGGTGAAATGGACTATGTTCAATCAGGGCGGCGAGGCCGTTTATACCTTCACCCCGATCGCTATCGTTCCTCGCCGGCCCCAATCAACTTAAGGCCCTCGTCCCCGGCTCTCAATCATACCGCGCGGCCTGCCGCAGCGGCGCCGAGACGTCGGAGAGGGAGCGCTGCTTGCCGTCGATTGCCACAGTCGTGACCGGTTCCTGCGCCAGCTTGCGCGATGATTCGTGACCGACGAATACGCCTGCCGCGGTGAGCAACAGCACGACATAAAGTGCAAACATGCCGCCGACCCATTGCCAGTAGATCCGGCGGGCGTCGGGGGTCAGGCTTTCGAGTAATCGGCGCATGGTTTGCCTCCTCATCAGGAAACCTTATGCGTTGCGTATACGCCCCAAGTCACATCAGGTGTGTGACGTACTTCACAGATGTCGATTTGAAACGGAGAACCCGTGACCGGAGCGGAACTGAAGAAACTTCGCCAGCATCTCGGTGAGGCCATCGGCCAGCCGTTGTCGGTGGCCGACATGGCCAAACTCTGCGGGCTGTCGGCCTCCGATGGCGCCGACACCATCCGCCGATGGGAGGTCACCGGCCCGACCGGGCCGGTGGCGGAGCTGCTGCGCATCCTGGCGATGGCCAGCGACCACTATCCGATCCTCGAAATGTTCAACGTGTTCGACCGCCACGACGTCCCGGTGAAAGACCGCCCCGCCCGCCGGCAGGCCTTCCGCGAACAGATGCGCAGCGACGTGCGGCGCCGCATTGGTTAAGCAAAGCTTGCCGGAAGGCTTCGCGGACTTCGAAAATTAAGCCTTTCCTAACCTTTGATTAGGCCTTCATTAAGTACAAAAAACGTTTGTCTGCCAATGGGTTGGGTTAGCACCTGCTGTCACCCGGGAGTGACAGCATTTTAGATAAATGCAGTCTAATTGCGGGGGCATGGAAGGCGCCCCGCACGAGGGTGTCGCCGAACGGTTTTCGGAGACCAATACAATGAAGAAGATCCTCGCAGCCCTCGTGGCCTTCGCAGCCCTCACTGCCGCAGCCCCCGCCCTTGGCGCCGATCTCGGTGCGCGCCCCTACTCCAAACAGGCGCCCGTCTATATGCCGCAGGTCCCTATCTGGACCGGCTTCTATCTCGGCGGTCATCTCGGCGGCGCCTTCAGCGGCAGCAACAACTTCAACGGCGCGGTGCTGAGCGATTCCAGCACCCGGCTGCTCGGCGGCGTTCAGGCCGGCCTCGATTGGCAATTCGCGCCGAACTGGGTGCTCGGCACCGAGGGCCAGTATTCCTGGCTCGGCAAGAGCAACCTCACCGCCACTTTCCCCGGCGGCTATGTCTACACCAACGATCAGCGCGGCCTCGGCTCGATCACGGCCCGCATCGGCTACACTTGGGGTTTTGGCCTGCTCTATGTCAAAGGCGGTTACGCCTATTCCGACAACAGCGAGAGGGTGACCCTGGCCGGCGCGCCGATCCCCTTCCTGCTCCATGGCAATCACAGCAACGGCTACACCGTCGGCGCCGGCGTCGAGTACATGTTCGCCCCGAACTGGGCGGTCAAAGGCGAGTACATGTATTACGACTTCGGCAGCACCCGCTTCGTGACCCCTGCCGCGCTGGCGCCATTCGGAAGCTTCCACACCGAAGACCATACGCTGAAGCTCGGCGTCAATTATCGCTTCAACTTCGCAAGCCCCGTGGTGGCACGCTACTGAGCCCTTGCAACTGCGAATTGCGGAAGGCCGGCTTTCAAGCCGGCCTTTTGTTTTTCGGCCCCGTTTTCCGGTTCACGGAAAAAATCGGTCAAATGCAAGCAATCTGCCGGCAAAAATGCGGCGAAAAGCCTTCCGCTTCCAAACTTGTTAACCGGGTACAGGGATACTGCCGCGCGAGGAAACATCTCAAGGTAGCGTAGACGGGACAGCGGGCAAATGGCGGCACAATCCAATTCAAGGCTCAAGGGTTTTCGCTTCGGCGTCAGGGGCAGTCTGTTTGCCGCCTTCGCCGTCATCGCCGGCATGGCGATCGTCATCTCCGCCGGCGCCGGCCTGATGCTCGGGCGACTCGGCGGGACCATGGTCGATCTGAGCGGCCGGGATATCCCCCGTCTCGCCGCCAGTCTGCAGCTATCCGCACAGAGCGCGAGCCTCGCCAGCCAGGGGCCGGCGCTGCTGGCCGCGCGCAGCGAAGAGGCGCTCAACGATCGAACCAGAAAAATGAAGGAAACCCAGGCGATCGCGCTGCAGAAGCTCGGCGAGATCGTCGAACTCGGTGCCGACAAGGCGGTCGTTGCGGCGCTCACCGAGAACATGAAGAACATCGATGAGGTGATCAAGAGTCTCGGCGCCGCCGCGCGCGAGCGGCTCGAACTGGGCGCCCAGCACGAAAAGCTCTACGACGCTGTGCGCAAAGCGCAGCGGCGCTTCGTGGCTGCTGCGGGACCAGCGGCAATCGACGCGCAGACCGAGCTCTACAGCATCTACGCTGCGCCCAACTTCTCGCAAGCCGAAGCCATCCGGGCCCACAAAACCGCCGACCAGCTCGCCGACATCGCCGCCAGCGGCAATCTCATGGCGTTTGACATGATCGCCGCGCTTTCGACCAACAACGCCGAGGTGCTCGAAGCGACCGGCAGGGACTTCCGCACCGCGCAGGCGCGCGTGAAGTCGAATCTCGAAGCGCTGCCCAAGACCACGGCGATGCGGTCCGTTCAAAACACGACCCTGAGCCTGCTGGCGCTTGCCGACGGCAAGACCGGCGTCTTCAAGGTCCGCCAGCAGGAGCTGGATGCGGACGATTACGGCCAGACCATTCTGGAGGAAACCCGCAAGCTCAATGTCGGCCTCGGCATCAGCGTGCAGCAGCTGGTCGACGCCGTGCAGAAGGAAACCGACGCCGCGGCCTGGCAGGCGCGTCAGGAGATTTCGTTCGGGACCATGGTCATGCTGGCCCTCGGCATATCGACGCTGGTCGGTTCGATCCTGTTCGTCTGGCTCTATGTCGGCCGCAACATCCTGCGGCGGATCAGCAACCTGCAGCGCTCGATGCAAGTACTGTCCAGCGGCGACCTCGAATCGGAGGTCTATCAGACCCACCACCAGGACGAGATCGGCGTCATGGCGGATTCGCTGCAGGTGTTCCGCGAGAGCATGATCCAGAGCCGCGCGCTCTCCGCCGAGCAGGACAAGGACCGCATCGCCAAGTCCGAGCGCGCCAACCGCATGGAAGCACGAATCGTCGAGTTCGAAAGCACCGTTCGCACCGCGCTCGACAGCCTGCAGTCCGCGGCTGGCTCGATGCAGTCGACCGCGCAAAGCATGTCGGCGACAGCCGATCAATCGAACGCACTGGTGACCGCGGTGGCGACCGCCGCCGAACAGACTTCAGCCAACGTGCAGACCGTGTCGTCGGGCACCGAGGAATTGTCCTCCTCGATCGAGGAAATCGGCCGTCAGGTCATTACCTCGGCGGAGATCGCCCGCAAGGCGGTCGACGACGCCGGCGAGACCGATGCCACCATGCAGGGACTTGCGGATAACGCCGCCCGCATCAGCGTGGTGGTCGACCTGATCCAGACCATCGCCTCGCAGACCAACCTGCTGGCGCTGAACGCCACCATCGAGGCGGCACGCGCCGGCGACGCCGGCCGCGGCTTCGCCGTGGTCGCCTCCGAGGTGAAGAGCCTCGCCAACCAGACCGCGAAGGCCACCGACGAGATCCGCCAGCAGATCGTCAGCATGCAGACGGTGACGACGACGGCGGTCTCGGCGATCAGGAACATCAGCAACACGATCAGCGAGATCAACGAGGTGACCACCGCGATTGCGGCCGCTGTCGAGGAGCAGGGTGCGGCGACGCGCGAGATCGCGCGCAACATCCAGCACGCCGCCGGCGGCACCAGCGAGGTTTCCACCAACATCGTCGGTGTCTCCAGCGCCTCGTCGCAGGCTGGAACCGCCGCCGGCCAGGTGCTGACCGCCTCCGGCGCGCTGCGCCGCGAGGCCGACGTGCTGCGCGAGGAGATCGACGCGTTCCTGTCGAACATCCGGGCGGCTTAAAATCTTAGCCCGGATGGAGCGCAGCGAAATCCGGGACTTCACAACCGCGAAACGACCGTTCCCGGATTGCGCTGCGCTCCATCCGGGCTACCTAATTCCGCACGCCGGCCGGCGACCCATGTCCTTATCCCTTCCCCGCACCCACTTTTTTCGGCTAGCGCGGCGCCGCCTCTACCGCTAAGCCGGTAGCATGCATTCGAAAACCGACATGGTGCAGTCCTCGGCCGAGGCACTGCGATACCCCTGGGAAAATCACCCCGGCCACGATCAGGTCGTCGAGGTGATGCCCGGCGTGCTTTGGGTCCGGCTCAAGCTGCCGTTCCGGCTCAACCACGTGAACATCTACCTGCTCGCCGACGGCGACGGCTGGGCGATGATCGATTCCGGCTTCGGCAATGAGGAAACCATTGCGGCCTGGACTGCCCTGTTCGAGGGGCCGCTCCGGCATGTGAAGATCACGCGGCTGATCGTCACCCATTCGCATCCCGATCACGTCGGCCTTGCCGGGTGGATCATCGAGCGCTTCGACTGCCCGCTGCAGATGTCGCAGGTCGAATATCTGCAATCGGTCTATCACCAGAACCGCGGCACCGAGGAGCGGCGCAACGCGCAGCGGCTGTTCTTCCGCCGTCACGGCATGGACGAGAGCCTGACCGACAAATTGCTCGGCCGCGGCCAGGACTATTTGAAGCGGGTTTCGGTGCTGCCGCCGTCCTATCGCCGCATCTCGCATGGCGACGAGGTCGTGATCGGCACGCGGCGTTTCAAGGTGATCACCGGCGGCGGCCATGCGCTCGACCAGGTGATGCTGTATTGCGCCGCCGACAAGCTGTTTCTCTCGGCCGACCAGGTGCTGAGCAAGATTTCGCCCAATGTCAGCGTCTGGGCCGTCGAGCCCGACCAGAACTCGCTCGGCGAATACCTGGCCTCGCTGGCGAGCCTGACCACCACGCTGCCCTACGACGTCATGGTGCTGCCGGGCCACGGTGTGCCGTTCTACGGGCTGAAGACCCGCATCAAGCAGCTCGCCGACCATCACGAGGACCGCTGCCGCCTGATCGCGGAGGCCTGCCGGGAAGTTCCGCAAACGTCGAGGGAGCTGGTGCCGGTGGTGTTCAACAAGTACCCACTCGACGTGCACCAGATGGGCTTCGCTTCCGGCGAACTGGTCGCGCATGTCAATTACATGCTGGTCGAGGGCCGCCTGACCTCCGAGGTCAGCGACGGCGTGCTGCGGTTCCGGACCACCTGACACCGGCCTCTCGCCGGACGCCATTCGGCGGCGGCTATTTCAGCGGCAGCGGCTGGTCGCCGAGCATCCCCTTGGCGATGATGCTGCGGGCCGTCGCGACATCAAGCGAATGTTGCGCGATCAGGTCCTTGCAGTCGGCGACGATCTGATCGGCATCCTGCATCAGCTTGAGCTCTTTGTAGCGGTCGTGGCGGTACAGGCCCATGCTCGCGCCGACGACGTCGAGCACGTTGATGATGCGGAACGGCCAGTCGCGTTCGTGCGCGCATAATTCGCGATGATCGGAATGATACACGGCGACCAGCGCGTCGACGCCGGCATCAGCCGCCGCCTGAAGCTCATTTCGTTGCAACTCGCGCTTGAACTCGGGCAGGACGCGGAGATTGTTGCTCTGCAGGCCGACCGCCGGTTGCTGCAGATCGACGAGCTCGATGCCGGGGATCGCCTGCAGGATTTCCGCGGCGGCTTCCATGACGCCGGCAACGCCGGGATGCCGGTGCAGCGCGATCCGCATCTTGACCTCCCGGCGCAACAGCGGGGTCAACCAAGCCAACCGATCGCGGAGAAACAGCAAGAAGGGCGTCATCTCGAACGGACGCGCGCCGCTTTGTCGCTCGATGGCCGGAATCGTCGTCTCGGTGAACTGGACGTAGCAGCTCGGACACCAGGAGATCACCTGGCCGGATTTCGAGTGTGACATCTTCTCGATCGAGTTCGCGCCCATGCGTCCGGACATCTCGACGTCGCCGGCCTTGAACTGTTTGACGCCGCAGCAATGGCTCGGCCCGCCCATCACCTGATAGGTAACGCCGAGCGCATCCATGATGTCGAGGGCAAGCAGCGCGATATGCGGCGTCTTCAGCACATTGCAGCCGGTATAGAATACGAAATCCGGCGCCTCGGCCGGTATCGCGGCCGACGCTGATTTTTGGCCGAGCCGCTCCAGCACCTCGCGATCGAGCTGCAACTGCGACAGCATCGTCACATCGCGGCTGTCGTCGCGGAATAGCGTCAGCCCTCGGCGCCGCCTTTCGGGTAGTTCGTTCTGGCTTTTGGCCATAGCGACGTTCGCCATGGCCAGCAGAAAGCGCGGGTTGACGCCGTAGTCGCACGCCTTGATGCACTCGCCGCTCAGCATGCAGGCCGCCGCCCATTTGCGCGACGCCTCGGGACCGTCACCCGTCCGCAGGATGTCAAGGATGCCGCTGATGATATCGGTGGGACTTGTGTCCGCGATCCCGGCGGGGGCCACGCTTGGACAGGCTTCGACGCATTTGCCGCAGCGCGTGCACGCGTCGAGCATCTCCTCAACACGTCTGCCCAGCGCCGTCTCGAAAGAGGTATCGCTCATCGGCTGGGGCTCCGCCCTTAGCCCATGCCAATGAGCACAGGCCCGATATCGACCATGGAACCATAGCGCAGGCCCGGTCCAAACGGATATGCGAAAACCGGCCAGCCGCCCGCGAAAGGCGATCAGGTCTACCTTGGCAGGGATGTCGGTGTTGGCCTCAAGACCGGACGCATGATCGTCGACGCCCGGACGTGTCCGGCCCGCGGAATGCGGTGCCCAATTCCCGCCTAGCGCCTTGATCCGGATCAACATTTGATCCGCCTCGGATGCATCCCGGAGCCGCGATCGAATGAGGGATTTCGCATAGACATCAAAGCTGGAAAGGCTCTAAAAAGAGCCCACGCCAATCCCCGGTTCCGGTTCCAGGTCGTGTGATGGATTACAGCAAATTTTTCAGTACCGCTCTCAACCGCCTGCATGACGAGCGGCGCTACCGCGTTTTCGCCGACCTCGAACGGATGGCGGGCCGCTTTCCGCATGCGGTCTGGCATTCGCCGAAGGGCCAGCGCAACGTCGTGATCTGGTGCTCCAACGACTATCTCGGCATGGGCCAGCATCCCAAGGTGGTCGGCGCCATGGTCGAGACCGCCACGAGAGTTGGCACCGGCGCGGGCGGCACCCGCAATATCGCGGGCACCCATCATCCGCTGGTGCAACTCGAACAGGAACTGGCCGACCTGCACGGCAAGCAGGCCTCGCTGCTGTTCACCTCGGGCTATGTCTCGAACCAGACCGGCATCTCGACGATCGCCAAGCTTATTCCGAACTGCCTCATTCTCTCTGACGCGCTGAACCACAATTCGATGATCGAAGGCGTGCGCCAGGCCGGCTGCGAACGCCAGATCTTCCGCCACAACGATATGGCGCATCTGGAAGAGCTCTTGATCGCGGCGGGCCCCGACCGGCCCAAGCTGATCGCCTGCGAGAGCCTCTATTCGATGGACGGCGACGTAGCCCCGCTGGCCAGGATCTGCGATCTCGCCGAAAAATACGGCGCCATGACCTATGTCGATGAAGTCCATGCGGTCGGCATGTACGGCCCGCGCGGCGGCGGCATCGCCGAGCGCGACGGCGTCATGCATCGCATCGACGTGCTGGAAGGCACGCTCGCCAAGGCCTTCGGCTGCCTCGGCGGTTACATCGCGGGCAAAGCCGAGATCATCGACGCCGTCCGCTCCTACGCGCCGGGCTTCATCTTCACGACAGCGCTGCCGCCGGCGATCTGCTCGGCCGCTACCGCCGCGATCCGGCATCTGAAGACCTCGAACTGGGAGCGCGAGCGCCACCAGGACCGCGCCGCCCGTGTCAAGGCGATCCTCAATGCCGCCGGACTGCCTGTCATGTCGAACGACACCCACATCGTGCCGCTGTTCGTCGGCGATCCCGAGAAGTGCAAGCAGGCCTCCGACATGCTGCTGGAGGAGCACGGCATCTACATCCAGCCGATCAACTATCCGACGGTCGCCAAGGGAACCGAGCGCTTAAGGATCACGCCCTCGCCCTACCACGACGACGGCCTGATCGATCAGCTCGCGGAAGCGCTGCTGCAGGTTTGGGACCGTCTCGGCCTGCCGCTGAAGCGGAAATCGCTGGCGGCCGAGTAACCCTACCCCTCCTAATCCCGGGAATTGGGCCGGTAGCGCGGTGCGCTGCCGGCCCAAAGCGTTTATACTCACCTCTTCCGGCCATGGCGCTTGCACGCTTCCGATCGGAGAGGGAGACCCGCAGCGATGCTGCACGACTGGGGCGTAATCGCCGCCGCCTTCGCCTATATCGGCCTGTTGTTCGGCGTCGCCAGCTATGGCGACCGGCTGTCGCCGAGCCAGCGCGGCCGCGCCGGCATGCTGATCTATCCGCTGTCGCTGGCGATCTACTGCACCTCCTGGACCTTCTTCGGCTCGGTCGGTTTCGCCACCCGCACCAGCACCGACTTCCTCGCGATCTATGTCGGCCCGATCCTGATGATCGGGCTATGCACGCCGCTGCTCCGGCGCGTGATCCAGCTCGCCAAGTCGCAGAACATCACCTCGATCGCCGACTTCATCGCGGCGCGCTACGGCAAGAGCCAGGCGGTCGCCGGCACGGTGGCTGTCATCGCGATCGTAGGTTCCGTGCCTTACATCGCGCTCCAGCTCAAGGCGGTGGCGTCCTCGCTCGAGACGATCCTGAGCGAGGACAAGCTGTTCTCCTCGATCCCGATCATCGGCGACATCGCGCTGGTCGTGACACTGGCGATGGCGGCATTCGCTGTCTTGTTCGGCACCCGCCAGAGCGACGCCACCGAGCACCAGCACGGCCTCATGCTGGCGGTCGCCACCGAATCCATCGTCAAGCTGGTGGCCTTTCTCGCCGCCGGCGCCTTCGTCACCTTCTGGATGTTCACGCCCGTCGAGCTGATCGAACGCGCGATGAAGACTCCGGAGGCGGTGCGCGCGATCAACTATTCGCCATCGATCGGCAATTTCCTCACCATGACGCTGCTGTCGTTCTGCGCGATCATGCTGCTGCCGCGGCAGTTTCACGTCACCGTGGTCGAGAACTCCAGCCCCGAGGAGGTCAGCCGCGCCCGCTGGCTGTTTCCTCTGTATCTGGTCGCCATCAACCTGTTCGTGATTCCGATCGCGATCGCCGGCCTCGTCACCTTTCCGTTCGGCGCCGTGGACAGCGACATGTACGTATTGGCGCTGCCGATCGAGGCGGATTCCCCGCTGCTCAGCATTGCCGTCTTCGTCGGCGGCCTGTCGGCCGCGACCGCGATGGTGATCGTGGAATGCGTCGCGCTCTCCATCATGGTCTCCAACGACATCGTCCTGCCGCTGGTGCTGCAGCGCAGCCCCGCGACGCGCGACAGCCAAAAAGATTTCGGCGACTTCCTGCTCAGGATCCGGCGCTTTGCGATCTTCGCCATCATGGTGATGGCGTATTTCTACTATCGCGCGCTCGGCAATGCGCAGCTGGCGGCGATCGGTCTGCTGTCGTTCGCAGCGCTTGCCCAGCTGGCGCCGGCCTTCTTCGGCGGCCTGTTCTGGCGCGAGGGAACCGCCCGCGGCGCCATGACCGGCATGCTCGTCGGCTTTGCGGTGTGGGCCTATACGCTGTTCCTGCCGAGCTTCCTGGAGGGTAATCCCACCGGCCTCCTCCTGCTGCAACACGGACCGTTCGGCATCGAGGCGCTGCGTCCGCGGGCATTGTTCGGCGCCGATCTGCCGCCGCTGATGCATGGCGTGCTCTGGTCGCTCTCGCTCAACATCCTGACCTACATCGTGATGTCGATCGCGCAACGGCCGTCGTCGATCGAACGGCTGCAGGCGGATCTGTTCGTACCCAACACGCTGACGCCGATCACGCCGACGTTCCGGCGCTGGCGGACGACCGTTACCGTGCAGGACATCCAGAGCACGGTGGCGCAATATCTCGGCCCCGAGCGCGCTGCCCAGGCCTTCGAGGCCTTTGCCGCCGGCCATCCCGGCCATCTCGATCCGGCCGCGCCCGCCGATTTCGAATTGCTGCAACACGCCGAACGCCTGATCGCCTCCTCGATCGGGGCCGCCTCCTCGCGCCTCGTGATGTCGCTGTTGCTGCGCAAGCGAACCGTCTCCGCCAAGGCCGCGCTGAAACTGCTCGACGATTCCCACGCCGCGCTGCATTTCAACCGCGAGATTTTGCAGACCGCGCTGAACCATGTGCGCCAGGGCATCGCGGTGTTCGATGCGGATTTGCAGTTGATCTGCTCGAACGCCCAGTTCGGTGAAATTCTGGCGCTGCCGCCGCACCTCGTGCAGCTCGGCATCCCCTTGCAGGAAATCCTCGAATTCATGGGCGCCGTCAGCCCGGCCGACTTCGGCGACCCCGACGGGTTGCTGCAGCGGCGATTGGATGCCTACACCACCGAGGGCGAGCCCTATCTGGAGCGCCTGCCCGACCGCCACATGGTGATCGAGGTCCGCTCCAACCGGATGCCGGGCGGCGGCTTCGTCGTCACCTTCTCCGACGTCACGCCGAGCTTCGAGGCCGCCGAAGCGCTGGAACGCGCCAATGCGACGCTGGAAAAGCGCGTGCGCGACCGCACCGAGGAACTGACCCGCCTGAATTCCGAACTGGCGCAGGCCAAGAGCACCGCCGAGGACGCCAACATCTCGAAGACCCGCTTCCTCGCGGCGGCCAGCCACGACATCCTGCAGCCGCTCAACGCGGCGCGGCTCTATGTGACCAGCCTCGTCGAACGGCAGAGCGGCGGAGAGGATTCGCGCCTGGTCGAAAACATCGACGACTCGCTGGAGGCGATCGAGGAAATCCTCGGCGCGCTCCTGGATATTTCGCGGCTGGATGCAGGCGCGATGGCGACCTCGATCTCCAGCTTCAAGATGGCCGACCTGATGCGTTCGCTCGAGATCGAGTTCGCGCCGATCGCCCGCGCCAAGGGGCTGGAGCTTGCCTTCGTGCCCTGCTCGCTGCCGGTGCAATCCGACCGCTCGCTGCTGCGCCGGCTGCTGCAGAATTTCATCTCGAACGCCATCAAATATACCCCGCGCGGGCGTGTGCTGGTCGGGTGCCGCCGCCACGGACAATCGCTGCAGATCGGAGTCTACGATACCGGCGTCGGTATTCCCGTGACGAAACGCGGCGAGATCTTCAAGGAGTTTCACCGCCTGGAACAGGGCGCGCGGATCGCTCGCGGCCTCGGTCTCGGCCTGTCGATCGTGGAACGGCTGGCGCGCGTGCTCAACCATGGCATCGCGATCGACGCCACTGCCAGCGGCGGCTCGGTGTTTTCGGTGACGGTGCCGGTCGCCAAGGCGATCAATCATACCGCCGCCGTCACCAGCGCAACGCCGCTTTCCAAGACGCCGATGAGCGGCGCGCTTATCGTTTGCATCGAGAACGACCCGGCGATCCTGGACGGCATGAAGACGCTGCTGACGGCGTGGGACGCCGAGGTGATCGCGGTGGCCGATCCCGACGCTGCGATCACGGCGATCGAAGCCTCCGGCAGCAGCGTGACCGGCCTTCTGGTCGACTACCATCTCGACCGCGGCAACGGCGTCGCCGCGATCCGCGAGATCCGCCGCCGCTTCGGCGAAAACATTCCTGCCATCCTGATCACGGCCGATCGCAGCCCGAATGTCCGCGCCGCCGCGCGCGAGGAAAACATCGCGATCCTCAACAAGCCGGTCAAACCAGCCTCGCTCCGCGCCCTGCTCGGCCAGTGGCGGGCGCAGCAGTTGGTGGCGGCAGAGTAGCACGCTAGTTCTCTTCAAAGTTCGCTATTGGCGGGATGGCGAGGCCAACTCAGGGTTTGCGCAAGGAACGCAAGCGCAACCCGGTCAGGAAAGCGAGTATCGCGCACACGGCAAAGCTCGCCGGCACCCAGAAGGCGGTGCGCGCCATTCCCTCATCCGGAACCGCAGCCGACAGTCCACTGGCAT
This sequence comes from Bradyrhizobium sp. SRL28, assembly GCF_018596315.1. GTDB lineage: Bacteria > Pseudomonadota > Alphaproteobacteria > Rhizobiales > Xanthobacteraceae > Bradyrhizobium. The sequence continues at coordinate 19,054 of NZ_JAHEAG010000023.1, forward strand.
TTGCTATCACCCCCGCTATCGCCGCGCCGAATGCAAAGCCCATCTGCTGCACGGTGGGGACCGATGAGGCCGCAACGACCTCGTTGCCCGCCCTTGCGCTGTCCATGATCCGGTGCGCGACAAAGGGCCAACACTGGCCGATGCCCGCACCCAGTGCGGCAATTGCCGAGACCAGCAGCAATGCGGATGCCGTGGCGTACGGCGCGAGAAACGCGATGGCCATCAGGCTCAGCCCCATGACTGCCGGCCCCGTCAGCATCAATCGATCCGGCCAGCGTACCGACACCCCGGCGGTTGCAATCGAGGCGATCGTCCACGCCAGCGAGGCGCTGGCGACGGCAAAGCCGGCCGAGAGCGGATCGAAACCATGCAACTGCTGCAGGAACATGGGCACGTAGATCTGAAGCGGGCTGAAGGTGATGCAGAGCAGTAGCGCAAGCCATAGCCCGACACCCGTCTGTGTGCGCCATGAAAACGCGTCGCTCGGCAGGAGCCGGGTCGTTGCCAAACGGTCGAGCCGCAACATCACCGCGAGCGAGACGCCCGCCGCGACGATCAGTCCCGATTTCGCAAGCAGCGATGCGACGACAGATGCGGCGGACGTTGCAGCAATCGCGAGGCAGATCAGGGCGACCCGTCCGGCGGGCACGCGCAGGGGTGACGTTCCACGGGCCGTCACCGACGGCAAGATGAAGAAGGCGCTTATTGCCAGGACAACGGCAATAACGGCGGTCGTGACAAAGGCACTGCGCCAGTTGCCAAAATGGGCGAACACCCCGCCGACGAGGGGACCGATCAGAACTGACATGCTCCAACTGGTCGACATCAGTGCAATCGTCCTTGACCAAGCCGATTCCGGGAACGTTCCGCGGACCAGCACATAGGCGACGGCAGCCTCCAGGCCGCCGCCGAATCCCTGAATGAGCCTGCCGACAACGATCCAGCCCATGGCCGGAGCCATCGAGCAAAGCAGGGCGCCGAGGGCGAATATCGTGACGCCCACGCAATAAACTGTTCGGGAGCCAACTGCGGTCGCGAGCACGCCAACACAACTTGCGGCGACGATGGAGGAGGCAAGGTAGGCGGTGGTCGGCCAACTCAACATTGCGACGCCACCGAGCTCACCGACGATGGACGGCAGCACGGTCGTCAGCAGCAATACGTTCATGGATTGCAGCAGCACCCCGCCAAGCAGGATCGCGAGCGTCGGAATCCATTCCCGTTTGAAGAGCGATCGCCACCCTTCCCGGACAGAGTCCTGCTCCATGTCGGGGCCTCCCTCCGGACCAACGCTGGGAGTTGCCAGCGATGGACATCCGGGTTATTTTAGATAGCATTTTGTTTCTAAAATAAATCCATGAGTCAAGACGAAGACCGCAGTCAGGATCGCATCCTGTTTCACCTGAAGACGCGCGGACCGCAGGTCGCCGCCGACATCGGCGCGCGCCTTGACATGACCCCGGCCGGCGCGCGCCAGCACCTCCTCAAGCTTGAGGCGGCAGGCCTGGTGGAGAGCGAGGACCAACGCGAAGGGCGCGGGCGGCCAAGGAAATATTGGCGGTTGACGCAGCGCGGCCACGAGCGGTTCCCCGATCGCCACTCCGATTTGACCCTGGATTTATTGCAATCCATGCGCGACGTCTTTGGCGACGACGGCCGGGAAAGGCTGATCGAGCACCGCGAGCGTGCGATCGTCGCCAACTACCGCAAATTCGTCCGCGCGCAGGGTTCACTTCGTCAGAAGCTGACGGCGCTGGCACGGATTCGAAGCCGTGAGGGCTACATGGCGAGCGTGGCCAAGGATACCCGGGACAGCTTTCTGTTGGTCGAGAACCACTGCCCGATTTGCGCGGCAGCAACCGCTTGCCAGGGTCTCTGTCGTTCGGAACTTGCGGTGTTCCGCGCCGTGCTGGGGACCGACGTGACCGTCGAGCGCATCGACCATATTCTCGCCGGGGCTCGTCGCTGCGCATACCGGATCACGCGGCGGCAGCCAGGATGAGCGCATCCTCCTTCAAGGCTCGCCATGCGAGCGCCCTGGGGATGGCGGAGATGGAACGGTCTTAGGTCGTCGGCGTTCCCTGGCACCATTGGCCCCCCGTCGCCCAGTGGCGGGTGCAACAGAGGGCAGAGTAGACGCGGCGCGCTCGTCGGATGTCACCAGTTCATTGTCTTGCCGACCAGCCCGACCAGTTCCGGATCATCAAAGGTCGCGGCCGTGCAGATCGCGCCCGCAGCGAGCAGATCGCCATGGCCGAGGCTCGTCCGTATTCCAATCGTCGCGATGCCGGCCGCCGAAGCGGATTGAACGCCGGAGCGGGAATCCTCGAATGCGAGAGACAGGTCGGGCGCGGCGCGCACCGCGCGCAACCCCTCCAGATACGGCAGCGGGTGCGGCTTTCCGTGTGGAAGCTCGTCGCCGATGATCACAGCCTTGAACCGCTGCATGATGCCCAGCCCGGAAAGCATCATTTCGGCGTTCAGGCGGGGCGCGTTGGTTACCGCCACCATGGGGACGTCAGCGCGATCCGCCAGGGCAAGCAGTTTCATCAGACCCGCTAACGGTTTGATTTGTCCCGACGCGAGCTTGCGGAATGCTTCTTCCTTCTCCGCCATGATGGCCGCCCGGCGCTCCGGCGATCGACCCGGCAGAAACCGCTCGCTGATCGAAATATTGGAAAACCCCATCAGCTCTTTCGAGGCGCGATCGCGATCGAACACATGGCCATGCGGCGCGAACACCTGATTGAACGCTTGCAGATGAAGCGCATCGGTGTCGGCCAGCGTGCCGTCGATGTCGAACAGCAGCGCCCTGCCGGATCCGGACATGGAACTGTTACCCTGTTGGCGTTCCCTGGCGCCATTGGCCGCCGGCGATCTTCGCCGCGGCGATCACGGCCTGGGTGCGGCTCTCGACGCCGAGCTTCTGCAGGATCGCCGAAACATGCGCCTTGATGGTCGCTTCCGAGACGCCGAGCTCATAGGCGATCTGCTTGTTGAGCAGGCCCTCCGACAGCATCATCAGCACGCGCACCTGCTGCGGGGTCAGCGTGACCAGGCGATCGCGCAGCCGCGCCATGTCGGGGTCGTCGGCCGAGGAGAGATCGGTGTCCGGCGGAACCCAGACGTCGCCCTCCATCACCTTCATGATGGCGTCGCGCAGCGTTTCGACACCGAAGCGCTTGGGGATAAAGCCGGAGGCGCCGAAATCCAGCGACCTGCGGATCGTGCCGGCGTCGTCGCTGGCGGACACGATTACCACCGGGATCGCCGGGTATTGCGCGCGCAGATAGATCAGGCCGGAGAATCCCGAGATCCCCGGCATGGTGAGATCAAGCAGGATCAGGTCGACGTCGGAATCCCGTTCCAGCAGTGCGGTGAGATCGTCGAACGATCCGGCCTCGCTGACGACAGCCGATGCCACGACGCTCGCGACCGCCTGCCGCAACGCGTCGCGGAACAGCGGATGGTCATCGGCAATGACGAGATGGGTATTGGCAGCGGTCATTTACTTCTTGCGAAAAGCGTTGCGGCCAACCGGTGACGTTTTCGGCAGGCCAGCCAAGCGGTTTTGCAATTGTCCCCTGCCCGGCTGTCGCATGCAAGCGCGCAATATTGCCATGCGGCGACGCGGTTAACCGCGGATTTGTGCGCTGCAACGCGACGACGCTGCGGCACGATCGGCGCGTGGAAAGGCCGGGCAAAAGCCGAAAGTCGTATTGGGAGAGGTTTTACGGCGATGTTACCGTGAAAGCCAAGCCCATGAGTCCATCCGGCAGCAAGACCGGCGCATGGGGTCAAAGCGTTGCAACAACGATTTGGAGGGACAAATGGCGACAATGACTGCAACGTCCGCGAAGGCCGCGGGCATGTCAAAGGACGAGAAATTCGTCATCTTCGCTTCCTCGCTCGGCACAGTCTTCGAATGGTACGATTTCTATCTCTATGCCACGCTGGCACCATTCTTCGCCTCGCTGTTCTTCCCGCCCGGTAACGACACAGCGGCACTGCTCTCCGCCTTCGCAACCTATGCGGCGGGCTTTCTGGTGCGCCCGTTCGGCGCCATCATTTTCGGTCGCATCGGCGATTTGGTCGGACGCAAGTACACCTTCCTCGTCACCATCGTGGTGATGGGCGGCGCGACCTTCCTGGTCGGCCTGTTGCCCACATTCCAAACCATCGGCTGGTTGGCCCCGATCCTGTTGGTGGCGTTGCGCCTTGCCCAGGGCCTCGCGCTCGGCGGCGAATATGGCGGCGCGGCAACCTATGTGGCCGAGCATGCACGGCCGAACGAGCGCGGCTTTGCAACAAGCTTCATTCAGACCACGGCGACGCTCGGCTTCTTCCTGGCGTTGCTGGTGATCGGGCTCTGCCGCTTCTATATGGACGCCAAGGTGTTCGCTGAATGGGGCTGGCGAATTCCGTTCTGGATTTCGCTGATCCTGCTGGTGTTCTCGGTCTACATCCGGCTGCGCCTGAACGAATCGCCGATCTTTGCGAAGATGAAGGAAGAAGGCAAAGGGTCCACGGCGCCGCTGACCGAGAGCTTCTTCCACTACCCGAACAATAAATACGTGCTGCTCGCCCTGCTCGGCGCCACCGCCGGCCAGGGCGTGGTGTGGTACACAGGACAGTTCTATGCGCTGTTCTTCCTCATCATCACGCTCAAGCTCGACTATGTCTCAGCCTATTCGCTGATCGCACTCTCGCTCCTGATCGGCACGCCGTTCTTCATCTTTTTCGGCTGGCTGTCGGACCGCATCGGCCGGCTGAAGATCATCCTGGCAGGCTGCTTGATTGCGGCGGTCACCTTCTTCCCGCTGTTCAGGGGACTCACCCACTTCGTCAATCCTGACCTTGAAGCTTTCGCCGAGAAGAATCCGATCACCGTATCGGCGGACCAGTCGACCTGTAACTTCCACATCTTCGTGGGACCGTGGTCCAACTTTACGCAATGCGACCGCGCGCAGGACTTCCTTACCAAGTCGGGACTCTCGTTCAAGATCGTGAGCGTGCCCGGGTCGAAGTCCGTCGACATGACGATCGGCCCGACCAAAGTCGAGGGCTGGGACAATGCCAGATGGACGGCCGCGCTCAAGGCGGCCGGCTATCCGGCTTCAGCTGACAAAGCCAAGGTCAACTGGTTCATGACCGAGCTGATCCTGGTGATCATGGTGATCTATGTCACCATGGTATATGGGCCGATCGCCGCGTTCCTGGTCGAGATGTTCCCGACCAAGATCCGCTATACATCGATGTCGCTGCCATACCACATCGGCAACGGCTGGTTCGGCGGCATGCTGCCACTGCTCGCAACCGCGATCGTGGCCGCGACCGGCGATATCTACGCAGGCCTCTGGTATCCGATCGGTGTCGCGGTGATGACGCTGGTCGTTGGCCTGCTCTTCCTGAAGGACACCAAGGACGTCGATATCACCAGCGGCTCCGGTGTCGACATCCAGGGCAGCAGAGCGCCAGCCTGATGTCACGACAGCCGGCGGCAGCAGCCGCCGGCTCGGACCCACTCGACAACCGACCGTGGAGCAATCCGCGGCCGGCTTTGTTTTGGCCGGTGTTGCCCGCAAACGGCAGCACGGTCTCGTGCCGATGGGCGCGCAATGCTCGATCGGCTGGGTCGGCATTTGCCTGAATAGTAAGCGCCGCCAACCTGATCGTGCGCCCAGAGGTCCAACGTCCCGCCGAAAGTACTATTGGGGCTGGCCTCCCGAACATGTAGGAAAGTTCACAAATAATTGTGCGCCGGTTAGGCGCAACGCATTTGCGAGTCAAAAAAGCAGGGGAGCGATCAAAGATGTCCACTATCACTGCCACGTCCGGCAAGGCCACGGGAATGACAAAGGACGAACGTTTCGTCATTGTCGCATCCTCGCTCGGTACCGTCTTCGAATGGTATGACTTCTACCTCTATGGATCGCTCGCCAGCATCATCGGCGCGCAGTTCTTCTCGGCCTATCCGCCGGCAACCCGCGACATCTTCGCGCTGCTCGCCTTCGCCGCCGGCTTCCTGGTACGCCCGTTTGGCGCCATCGTGTTCGGACGCGTCGGCGACATCGTCGGCCGCAAGTATACCTTCCTCGTCACCATTCTGATCATGGGCCTGTCGACCTTCATCGTCGGCCTGCTGCCCAATGCTGCGACCATCGGCATCGCAGCCCCGATCATTCTGATCGCGCTGCGCCTGCTGCAGGGCCTCGCGCTCGGCGGTGAATACGGCGGAGCGGCGACTTACGTGGCCGAGCATGCGCCGATGGGCAAGCGCGGCTATTATACGTCGTTCATTCAGACTACCGCGACGCTGGGGCTGTTCCTGTCGCTGATTGTCATCCTGTTCACCCGAACCATTCTGGGCGAGCCTGACTTCGCGGCCTGGGGCTGGCGCATTCCGTTCCTGCTTTCGGTCGTGCTGCTTGGCATCTCGGTCTGGATCCGTCTGCGGCTGAATGAATCCCCGGTCTTCCAGAAGATGAAGGACGAGGGCAAGGGCTCCAAGGCCCCGCTCACCGAAGCCTTCGCCAACTGGAGCAATGCCAAGCTCGTCCTCATCGCCCTGCTCGGCGGCGTGATGGGCCAGGGCGTGGTCTGGTACACCGGCCAGTTCTACGCGCTGTTCTTCCTGCAATCGATCCTCCAGGTCGACGGCTACACCGCCAACCTGTTGATCGCCTGGTCGCTGCTGCTCGGCACCGGTTTCTTCATCGTGTTCGGCGCGCTGTCCGACAAGATCGGCCGCAAGCCGATCATCCTGGCGGGCTGCCTGATCGCGGCGCTGACCTTCTTCCCGATCTTCAAGATGATCTCTGCCAACGCCAACCCGACGCTGGAAAAGGCCATCGAGTCGGTGAAGGTGCAGGTCGTGGCCGATCCGAAGGGCTGCGGCGACCTGTTCAACCCGGTCGGCACCCGCGTGTTCTCTGCACCTTGCGACCTGGCCCGCGACTTCCTCGCGAAATCCTCGGTCAAGTACGACACCGTTGCTGGCCCGGCTGGTTCGCCCGTGGTTATCCGCATCAACGGCAAGGACATCCAGTATACCAAGCCGGCGGATTCCAACGCCGGGGCAACGGCTGCCTTGCAAGAAGCGGGGTATCCGAAGCGTGGTGCGAACCCGACGCTCGTGAAGATGAATCACCCGTTTGACATCTTCAAACCGCAAGCAGCGGCGATCATCGGGCTTCTGTTCGTGCTGGTGCTCTACGTCACGATGGTCTACGGGCCGATCGCGGCGATGCTGGTCGAACTGTTCCCGACCAAGATCCGCTACACCTCGATGTCGCTGCCCTATCACATCGGCAACGGCTGGTTCGGTGGATTGTTGCCCGCGACCTCGTTCGCGATCGTGGCCGCGACCGGCGATATCTACGCAGGCCTGTGGTACCCGATTATCTTCGCGTCGATCACTGTGGTCATCGGCTTCTTCTTCCTGCCGGAAACCAAGGACGTCGATATCACGAAGTAACCGATTTCGTTCGACGGAACGAAGTCACGAACCGGCCGCGGAGCGATCCGCGGCCGGTTTGCTTTTGCGGGGTGCCTCAATCCGTCATGCCGGTGAACTGCAGCACGATCTCGCGCCGGTGCGGCCGCGCGCGGTGCTCGACCAGATAGACCGCCTGCCACGTGCCCAGGGCAAGCGCGCTCTGCAGCACCGGGATGTGCAGCGAGGTCGCGGTCAGCATGGTCTTGATATGCGCCGGCATGTCGTCCGGCCCTTCGGTATCGTGGCGCCATCCGGCATTCTCTGGCGCAAGCCGGTTCAGCGCCGTCGTCAGATCGACGAGCACGGTCGGATCGGCGTTCTCCTGGATCGTCAGCGACGCCGAGGTGTGACGGATGAACAGCGTCACCGCCCCTTCGCGCGCCCGGGCGTCCGCCACGAATTTCGCGACCTCGGCGGTGAGATCGGTAAAGCCCGCGCCGGAAGTCTGCACGGTCAGCAGCGAGGACGTGATGGTGTTGGCTGTGATAGCGGAGGGAGCGGTGCGGGAGAGGGATTTAGGTGCGGTCATAGGTTATATCTCTCAACACGTCGTCCCTGCGAACGCAGGGACCCATAACCACAGACGTTTATTGTTGCCAACGATATCGACTTCAACCGCCCTCACTCGAAAGGCCGCGGCGTATGGGTCCCTGCGTTCGCAGGGAGCGCCCGAGAGAGCGCGTCGCTCGCATCAAATCTTGCCGTCGACCTCCCGCTGCACCCGGTTGGCCATTTCGATCAGGCGCCGCCAGGCCCGCTCCAGGAACGACATCATGCGATCCATGTCGCGGTCGCTCGGCAGCGGGATTTCTATCTTGCGCTCGCCCTCCGCCACCTTGGGCTCGCTCTTCTTCAGCGAATCCGATTTCGGCAGCGGCTCTTCGATCTTGCCGGGCACCGTGGGCTCGCGCTCGGCGAGTTGGGCCTTGAGCTTTTCATTGTCGGCCTGCAGCCGGACAATGTCGGTTTGCAGACGGCCGATTTCCGTGTCCATCGCCGCGCGCTCGTCGGGTACGGCATAGCAGGCCCAGCCTGCGCCCGAATTGTTGCAGGTCGAGACAGCGCCAGTTCGGGTGTCGAGGCGGAGCATGCCGTCGCCCGCCGGCGACAGCGCGTAGCGGCCGTTCTCGGTTTCCGGCATCGGACCCGCAAGCGCCTGACCGGCGCCGGCGAGGCAACAGGCCAGCACGATAACACTGGAGAATTTCGAGGACGATTTCGCTGTGCGCATGGGCTTGCTCCCGCCTCAGGAGTTACCGGTTTCCTCGACCGCCGGGGCGCTTTCAAGGCATCCCTAGACCTTAGAGCTATAGGGTGCGCGGGCGGACTTCAACGCGTCTTCAAGCAATTCGAGGCGGTCCTGTCCCCAGAACACTTCGCCCTCCAGCACATAGACCGGCGAGCCGAACACGTCGGCCGCCAGCGCGTCCTGCCGGTTCTGCTCATACGCTGCGCTGATTTCCTCCGAGCCGGAGCGCTCCAGCAATTGTTTGCCGGGCAGTCCCGATTCGTCGGCGAGTTTCGCGATCGTTGCGGGATCGGCGAGATTGAGCTGATCTTCCCAGACGGCGGCAAAGGCGCGGCGCAAATAGCGGTCGGGATCGTGGCCGGCCTCGAGCGCCGCGATCACGACGCCATCGGCCAGGCGCGCATTGAATGGCCAGTTCGCCGGCTGCAGATGAAATTTCAGCCCGCGCTTGTCGCGCCAGCGCTGCAGTTCGACCATCCGGTAGCGCTGCCGCACCGGGTGGCGCTTCATCAGGGGCAGGCCACCGGTCTCCGAAAACAGATCGACCAGCACCACCGGCCTGTGATTTACCTTGAGATCATAAGTACTTACGAGACGCCTAAAGGACTGATGCCCGATATAGGCCCAGGGCGATTGCAGCGAGAAATAGTAGTCAACCTGGCGCGGCATGCGGGCTCCGGCACGAGGGTATCAGCTTCACCCGGCGCATCCCAACAGACCGACCAAACGGGCGCAAGATCGATCCATGCGGGAATAGCTGCTGCACTGCGATGACGGGTCCACAGTGTCGCAGGCGACGCTTGAATAAATCCAATCAAATCAAAGAACTAACTGGTTACGGGCTAATCTTGACTTGAATAGACGCGGTAAGTATGGTCCGCGCGGCTTTCAAGGGTGACGGGCGTAATTTCCATCAACCGTTGGCATCGTTTAATGTCTTGGGCATGGCCGAAGACAAAAACGACAACGCAGGTGAAAATCGCGATCAGCCGTCTTCCGACGAAGCTGCGCTTTCCGCAAGGCTCGGAAGTCTGGATCACCGGTTGTCCGAAATTCGTGACAGCCGAAAAATCAGGACTGATCAACCCGGAACTGAAAGCGGAGACAGAGCTGCCAGAACTTCTGCCATGGCGCTTGGTTTCCGGCTTTCCTCGGAATTGGTCGCGGGCGTTGTCGTCGGAGCGGCGATTGGCTGGGGGTTCGACCGTTTATTGTCGACATCGCCGTTCGGTTTCATCGTGTTTCTTCTGCTCGGCTTCGTCGCCGGCGTGGTCAACGTGGTGAGATCCGCAGGCGCAGGTCCAGGCAGGCGCTGAGCGTCGACGGGAAGTCACGACATTTGAAATTCGATTGCCGGCCAGGCCGGTGGATAAAGAGCCGCGCGGATGAAAATCGACCCGATCCACCAGTTCAATATCGAGCCCCTCTTCACGATCGGCCATATCGGCAACCACACGATCGCCTTCACCAACTCGACGCTCTACATGTTCATCACGGTGGCGGTGATCTCGCTGCTTATGATCGGCGGCATGGCGAGAGGGCAGCTGATTCCCGGGCGACTGCAGTCGATCGCGGAAATCTCTTACGAGTTCGTCGCCTCAACGATCCGCTCTACCGCCGGCTCGGAAGGCATGAAGTTCTTCCCGCTGATCTTCTCGCTGTTCATGTTCATCTGCGTCTCGAACCTGATCGGCATCATTCCCTACACGTTTACGGTTTCGAGCCACATCATCGTCACCGTGGCGCTGGCGCTCCTGGTCTTCTTCACGGTCCTGATCTACGGGATCTACAAGAACGGCCTCAAGTTCTTCAAGATTTTCGTGCCGACCGGCGTGCCGATGTACATCCTGCCGCTGGTCATGTTCATCGAAATCCTGTCGTTCTTCCTGCGGCCGGTCTCGCACAGCGTGCGTCTGTTCGCCAACATGCTGGCCGGCCACATCGCGCTGAAGGTGTTCGCGGGCTTCGTCGCCATGCTCGGCGTCGGGCTCGGCGCGCTCGGCTGGGCCGGCGGCATGCTGCCGCTGGCGCTCACCGTGGCGCTGACCGCACTCGAACTGCTGGTCGCATTCCTGCAGGCCTACGTGTTCGCGATCCTGACCTGCATCTACCTCAACGACGCCATTCATCCGGGACACTAAGCGGTCCGGGGAATTTCCACCCACACTTTGTCTTACCCTCTCAAGGAGCTCTAGAAATGGAACCGGCAGCAGCTAAACTTATCGGCGCGGGCATCGCATGCATCGGCATGGGCGGCGCGGGCGTCGGCGTGGGCATCATCTTCGGCAACTACCTCGCCGCAGCGGTGCGCAATCCTTCCGCAGCTCAGGGCCAGTTCGGCAACCTGATCTTCGGCTTCGCCGTGACCGAAGCGCTGGGCATCTTCTCGCTGCTGATCGCGCTGCTGCTGCTGTTCGTTCCGCTCTGAGCTGCACCCACTCGCGCCGCCCGTTCCGGGCGGCGCGCTGACAGCAAGAGGAGAACCCCGTGGCTGAAAAAAGTCATGGTACCGGCGCCCACACGCAAGCAGATGGCGGCCATGGCGGAGGATTTCCTCCGTTCGAGTCGAGCACGTTTGCTTCGCAGCTGGTGTCGCTCGCCATCGCGTTCGTCGCGCTCTATGTGATCGTGTCGCGCATCGCGCTGCCGCGCGTCGAAAGCGTGATCGACGCACGTCAGAACGCGATCGAGGGCGATCTGGCGGCGGCGCAGAAGCTGAAGGACGAGTCCGACGCTGCGCTGAAGGCGTATGAGACGGAACTCGCTTCGGCGCGTTCCCGTGCGCAGGCCATCGGCAACGAGACCCGCGAGAAGCTGAATGCGGCCGCGGAAGCCGAGCGCAAGACGCTGGAAGACCAGCTGACCACCAGGCTTGCCGCCGCCGAGAAGCAGATCGCGGGAACGCGGACAACTGCGATGAGCAATGTCCGCGGCATCGCCGCGGATGCAGCCGGCGCAATCGTGCAACGCCTCACCGGCGTGCTGCCCGACGGCAAAACCGTCAGCAGCGCCGTCGATGCTACGTTGAAGGGATAGACGGATGTTTGCCCAACCGGAAACCTGGGTTGCGATCGCCTTCGTCATCCTCATGGTGCTGTTTGCCTATCTCGGCATCCACAAGACGGTGCTGACGGCACTCGATCATCGCGCCCAGCGCATCAAGGCCGAACTTGACGACGCCCGCCGTCTCAAGGAGGAGGCCGCCAAGCTGCTCGGCGAGTACCAGACCCGCCGCGCCAGCGCGGAGCGCGAGGCCGAGGAAATCATCGCCAACGCCAAGGCCGAAGCCGAGCGCATCGCGACCGAGGCCAAGGCCAAGATGGAAGACTTCGTCGCCCGCCGCACCAAGACCGCCGAGAGCAAGATCGCGCTCGCCGAAGCCCAGGCGCTGGCCGACGTCCGTGCCGCCGCCGCCAACGCCGCGGTCGAAGCCGCCTCGACCATCCTGTCGCAGTCGGTCAAGGGCTCGGTCGCCGACGACCTGCTTGCCAAGGGCATTGCCGAGGTTCGCGCCAAGCTGAACTGAGCGCTTTCAACTCACCAATCAAAAGCCGGCGCGAGACGATCGCGCCGGCTTTTTTATTGCTTCTTCTTTTTCGGAGCCGGGCGTTCGGGCTTCAGGGACTGCGGGTCGAAGCCGATATAGAAGATGTAGCTGTCGCCGACGGCGCCGGAAGGTGCCGGATAGGCGAGATCTTCGGCCACCAGCGTGAACGGCTCGCTGCCGCCTTCGGTCATGGTGACGGTGGTCTGGTAGGCCTTGGTGGCGATGGTCTTCTCAGACACGCCGCCCTGCACCACCGCGACGCGAATCGGAACCTGGACCGCCGACGGGGCGCCGGCGGGGCCGGCAATGACGCGGCCCTGAATGCCGATCCGCGCCGTGATCACGCCGCCATTGAGGCTGCATTCGCGGGCCATTTTGGAGATCGTCGCCTGAAAGCGCAGGTCGTTGCCGACCGGCTGCTTACCGGGCGCCGCCACAGCGTAGGTGGAGGCGCCGGCCCTGACTGTGACTGGTGGACAGGTCAGATCACCCGTGTCCTGGGGCACCGCCGGCGCATTGGTGGCCGGCTCCTCGTCCGACTTGCCGCCGAACAGGCTCTTGAAACGATCGCCCAGCGATTGCGCCGATGCCGGTGCCGCCATCAGGCAAGCCAGCCCGCCCGCGACCGCCGCAGCCGCCATCACCTTGGCCAAACGATTGTTACCCATGCGACGTCCCTGAAATCCCATCGTCCCGCATTGTTCCCCGGCGGCGTTATAGCAGCCCAATGGCGGCGAACCCAAGGCACCTAAAAGGCTTAGAAATCAACGGTTCAGCCGCGGAAATCCTCATGCAGCAGGCCGAACAGCAGATGGTCCTGCCAGACGCCGTTGATGCAGAGATAGCGCCGCGCCAGTCCCTCGCGGGTGAAGCCGCATTTCTCCAGCACCCGGATCGAGGGCGAATTGGAGGGAATGCAGGCGGCCTCGATGCGGTGCAGGTTGAGCTCGCCGAACAGCGTCGGCAGCAACACCCGGAGCGCCGCGGTCATGTAGCCGCGATGGGCATGGGGCGCGCCGACCCAGTAGCCGATGGTGCCGGCCTGCACGATGCCGCGGCGGACATTGGCGAGCGTGATGCCACCGATCATGGTGCCATCAGACTCGCGGAAGATGATGAACGGATAGGAGCGGTCGGCGGCGATATCCTCGGCGTAGCGGCGCAACCTTCGGCGAAAGCCCGCGCGGGTCAGATCGTCCGACGGCCAGATCGGCTCCCACGGCGTCAGGTAGGCGCGGCTTTGTTCGCGCAATTGCGCCCATTGCAGGAAATCCGCCATTTGCGGGGCGCGCAGCAGCAGTCCGTGGCCGCGCGGCACGAGCGCGGCCGGTCCACTGGTTGGCAAACGAAACAGGGCCATGCCCTTTACCCTCTAACTATCGGAGCATGATCCTTACGGAAAACCGGGGCCCACTTTGCGCTAACGCGGCCCTCCGGGTCCGGGATCATGCTCTAATGCAGCAGCGTCTTCGCCTTCGACCTCGTCAATCCTTCCGCAAAAGACACCGCCGTGTCCAGACCCCTGCCGCTGCCAAGCGCCACGACCGCCGGCCGGCTGCGGGTCAGCAGCGCGTGCGCGGCGTTGCGGGTCGATTCGACGCTGACCGCATCGATCCGTGCCACCAGCTCTTCCACGGTCTGCGGCCGGCCATAGGCCAGCACGTGCCGCGCCAGCTGTTCGGCCCGGGACGAGCAGCTTTCCAGCGCCATCAATAGCCCCGCCTTCATCTGCGCCTTGGCGCGGGCGATCTCGGCTTCGGTCAGCGTTTCGACGGCATCGTTGATGACGTCGACGATCACTTCCATCATTTCCGGCGCGTCGCCGGGATCGGTGCCGGTGTAGAGGCCGAAAAAGCCGGTGTCGGAATAAGGCGCGTGGAAGGTGTAGATCGAGTAACACAGGCCGCGCTTTTCGCGCACTTCCTGGAACAGCCGCGACGACATTCCGCCGCCGAGCGTGTTGGTGAAGACCTGCAGCGAGAACAGCGATAGATCCGTCTGCGGCACGCCTTCGAGCGCCAGCGTCAGATGCGCCTGTTCGAGGTCGCGGTGCACCACCCGCGAGCCGCCCTTGCCGAACATCGCCGGCGCCGGCTTCGGCGCGGGCGCGGCGTCGAAGCTGGCAAATTTTTGCGTCACTTCCTCCACCACGCGCTTGTGGTCGACCGCGCCTGCGGCCGCGACCACCATGTCGGGGCCGCGGTAGTGCGTCGAGAGATAGCCGCGCAGCATGTCGCGATCAAAATTCTTCAGCGTCTTCGCCGTGCCCAGGAGCGAACGGCCCATTGGCTGGTCCGGAAAACAGAGTTCATTGAGGTGCTCGAACACGACGTCGTCGGGCGTATCCTGCGCCGCGCCGATTTCCTGCACGATGACGCTCTTCTCGCGCTCGAGCTCGTCAGGCACGAAGGACGGATTGGCTAGGATGTCGGAGAGCACGTCGAGCGCGAGCGGCACGTCGGCCTTCATCACCCGCGCATAATAGGCCGTCGTCTCGGTGGAGGTTCCGGCATTGAGATCGCCGCCGACCGCCTCGATTTCCTCGACGATCTCGCGCGAGGAGCGCCGCGTCGTACCCTTGAAGGCCATGTGTTCCAGTAGATGCGAGATGCCGTGCTCGTTCGGCTTCTCGTCACGGCCGCCGACGCCGGCCCAGACGCCGAGCGCCGCGGTTTCCAGATGCGGCATGGTGTCGGTGACGACAGTCAGACCGGATGGCAGCTTGGTTACGTCAACGCTCATCCGGCTACTCCCTGCTTCGCGGCACGGCTCACCGAGCGCACGAAATGCTCCACGTCGGCTGAATCGTTTTTCATCACCGTGATGTGTTCGGATTTGGTCATGAGACCATCGAGCCACGCCGGCAATTGCGGCCGCATGCCGCAGGCGGCTTCCACCGCATCGGGGAATTTGGCCGGATGCGCGGTCGACAGCACGATGTTGGGGATCTTCGAATCCGAGGTGTCGCGATCGGCCACCGCCAGCGCCACCGCGGTATGGGGATCGACGAGGTCGCCGGCTTCGCGCCAGGCGGCGCGGATCGCGGCCGACGTCTCGGTCTCGTCGGCGCGGCCGGCATCGAACTCCTCGCGGATCGCGGCCAGCATGGCATCCGGCAGCACGAAACGTCCGGACTGTTTCAGCGAGCCCATCAGCCGGCGAACGCTGTCGGGGTCGCGGCGGCTCGCCTCGAACAGCAGCCGCTCGAAATTCGAGGAGATCTGGATGTCCATTGAGGGCGAAGCTGACGCGTGAACCTCGCGCACCTCATAGATGCCGGTCTTGAGCGTGCGCGGCAGGATGTCGTTGACGTTGGAGGCGATGCGCAGCCAGCGGACCGGGAGGCCCATCTTCTTGGCGACATAGCCTGCGAAGATATCGCCGAAATTGCCGGTCGGCACGGTAAAGTCCACCATGCGCGCGGGCGCGCCGAGCGCGACGGCGGAAGTAAAATAATACACCACCTGGGCTACGATCCGCGCCCAGTTGATCGAGTTGACGCCCGACAGCGAGACCGCGTCGCGAAAGCCGTGATGGTTGAACATCGCCTTCACGATCGCCTGGCAATCGTCGAACGTGCCTTCGATCGCGAGCGCATGCACATTGGCGGCACCCGTCGTTGTCATCATCCGCCGCTGCACGTCGGAGATCCGCCCGTTCGGGAACAGCACGACCAGGTCGACATTGTCGAGACCCGCAAACGCATCGACCGCGGCGCCGCCGGTATCGCCCGAGGTCGCGACCACGATGGTGGTGCGCTGGTTGCGCTTGGCCAGCACGTGATCCATCAGCCGCGAGATCAGCTGCATCGCGACGTCCTTGAACGCCAGCGTCGGGCCGTGGAACAGTTCCAGCACGAATTGATTGGGCCCGATTTGATTCAGCGGCACCACCGCAGGATGGCGGAACGTCGCGTAAGCTTCGTTCGCCATGCGCCCGAGATCGGCGTCGGAGATTTCACCTGCCGCGAACGGCTTGATCACGTCGACCGCGACTTCCCAATAGGGCCGGCCGAAAAATCCCGCGATGGTTTCACGAGAGAGCTGCGGCCAGACCTCGGGCACATAGAGGCCGCCGTCACGGGCAAGCCCGGTCAGCATCACATCGCAGAATCCCAGGACGGGGGCCTCCCCCCGCGTCGAAATGTAGCGCGTCAAACCACCCTCCAAAGGCGCAAGCCCTATGCCAAGCCTTTGATATTAATCATCTATTAGATTTCGCCAAGCGCGAAGCGAGGGGCACCATAAAGCGTTTTGCGGCGAAGGGGAAATGGCTCGACGACGAAAAAATCTCGGCCGGGTCGGAGTTTCGCCGGTCCGCAGGGTGGGCAAAGCGGAGCGTGCCCACCATCACGAGCGCAGCATGAATGGTGGGCACATCGCTGGCGCTCCTTTGCCCACCCTACGAGCGCAAAGCCCGCGCACATCCACTACCCATATCGAAATGCCTCGACCGGATCGAGCCGCGCCGCGCGCCATGATGGATAGAGCGTCGCGAGGAATGACAGCGTCAGCGCCATGATCACGACGGCGGCGGTCTCACCAAAATCGATCTCCGCCGGCAACTTCGACAGGAAGTAGAGTTTTGGCGGAAACAATTCGGTATTGGTGAGCCAGGAAAGAAACTGCCGGATCGATTCGATATTGAAGCAAACCAGCATGCCGACGAGAAGCCCGGTCAGCGTACCCAACACGCCGATCGCAGCACCCGCGATCAGGAACACCCGCATGATCGATCCTCGCGAGGCGCCAACGGTGCGCAGAATGGCGATATCGCTGCCCTTGTCCTTCACGAGCATGATCAGGCCCGAAACGATATTCAGCGCGGCGACCAGCACGATCAGGGTCAGGATCAGAAACATGACATTGCGTTCGACCTGAAGTGCGGCGAAAAAGGCCGAGGTACGCCGCCGCCAGTCGACAAGGAACACCGGCCGCCCGGCGGCGTCTGCCACCGGCCTCCGGAATTCGTCGACCCTGTCGGGGCTGGCTTCGATGAAAATTTCGATCGCGCTCACGTCATCGGCGCGCTTGAAATAGGCCTGCGCCTCGGCGAGCGGCAGAAAGACCATCACGGAATCATATTCAGACATGTCGAGGCTGAACACCGCCGCGACCTTGTAAGGCTTGATACGAGGCGCCGCCCCCTTCGACGTCACCGGTCCACCCGGCGCGACCAGCGTGATGTTGTCGCCGGCACGCAGCGACAATTGATCGGCAAGCCTGCGTCCGATGGCGACCCCTTGTCCCTGCGCAAATGCGTCCAGCGAGCCCTGCTGGATGTTGCTGGCAATCGAGGTGAGTTTGTTCATATCCTCGGTGCGAATGCCGCGAACGAGCACGCCTGAGGCATTGTGCGCCGATGATGCCAGCGCCGGACCGTCCACCACGGGAACGGCGAGCCGGATGCCTGGAACCTGACTGATGCGATCGCTGACGTCCTGCCAATCCGTCAGCGGCGATTCGAGTGGTTGCATCACAAGGTGACCGTTCAGGCCGACGATCTTGTCGATCAATTCCTTGCGAAAGCCGTTCATGACGGCCATCACGATAATCAGCGTCGCAACGCCGAGCATGATGCCGAGGAACGAGAAACCGGCGATGACGGAAATGAAGCCTTCCTTGCGGCGCGCCCGCAAGTAGCGTCCGGACACCAGCCATTCGAATGCTGAGAAAGGCAATGGGCGCGGAGGATTTTCCATGGCGCCACTTTAGCGCGTTTTCGGTGCGATTCGAGCACTTGCTTCAATGAACGATCTTCATCCACTGCCATATTCCCGCCATGCCGGATCGGACGCCGCGAACACGCGGGCGTGGAACGACGCCGGTGACAATAGAGTTGCGCTCGCCTCATACGCAATTCGGCATGCCATTGCATGTTAGCCAGTTCACAACCACGACCAGCAAGCCAAGGACAGGGCCATCAAGCCCGGTATTGTTCGTCGCTGACCTTCTCCATCCAGTCGACGGCCTTGCCGTCGAGCCGCTCCTGGATGGCGATGTGCGTCATGGCTGTCGTCGGCGTCGCGCCATGCCAGTGCTTTTCGCCCGGCGGAAACCAGACGACGTCGCCCGGGTGAATTTCCTCGACACGCCCGCCCCAGATCTGCACCCAGCCGCGACCGGATGTGACGATCAAGGTCTGGCCTAGCGGGTGGGTGTGCCATGCCGTCCGCGCGCCGGGCTCGAAGGTGACGCTGGCGCCGGCGACGCGCGCGGGATCGGGCGCCTGCATCAGCGGATCGACGCGCACGCTGCCCGTGAAGTATTCTGCCGGCCCCTTGCCTGAGGGGCTTGAACCGCTGCGCTTGATTTCCATCGTTCCGTTCCTTGTATTGGTATTGGCCGGAACAACCGGCGTGGCTCCTGCAGCACCGCGAGGCCGGTGGTGGCGAGCAGGCGTCTTCGCGTGATCATGAGCTTCCCCTCAAGGCGCCTGCGTCGAGCTTCGAGATTCGCGGCAGCGCGCGATTTAAGCGCTCAACCGACGTCCGGCATTTGCTCCAAAAGCTTGTCGAGCGTGATCGGATAATCGCGGACGCGCACGCCCGTCGCGTTGTAGACTGCGTTGGCAACCGCCGCCGCCACGCCGCAGATGCCGAGCTCGGCGACGCCCTTGGCCTTCATCGGCGACGACATCGGATCGGTCTCGTCGAGGAAGAACATTTCCTGATGCGGAATGTCGGCATGAACCGGCACTTCGTAAGCAGCGAGGTCGTGGTTGACGAAGAAGCCGGTGCGCTTGTCGACCACGAGTTCTTCCATCAGCGCAGCACCAACGCCCATAGTCATCGCGCCGATCACCTGGCTGCGGGCCGTCTTCGGATTCAGGATGCGGCCGGCGGCGCACACCGCGAGCATGCGCCGCACGCGGATCTCGGCGGTCGCGGCATCGACGCCGACTTCGACGAAGTGCGCGCCGAAGGTCGATTGCTGGTACTTCTTGGCGAGATCGCCGTACTCGATTTCGTCTTCGGCGCTGAGGCCGCCATCGGCCGCGGCCTGCGCCAGCGGCACACGGCGATTGCCCGAACGCACCTCGCCATCAGCGAACTCTGCCTCCGCGGAGTTGAAACCGAGCTTCTGCGCGACCGCCTCGCGCAGCTTGACGCAGGCAGCATAGACGCCCGCGGTCGAGTTGTTGCCGCCCCATTGCCCGCCGGAACCGGCCGACACCGGGAAGGCGGAGTCGCCGAGGCGCACCTTCACCTTTTCGAGCGGCACGCCCATCATCTCGGCCGCGGTCTGCGCGATGATGGTGTAGCTGCCGGTACCGATGTCGGTCATGTCGGTCTCGACGGTCACGATGCCGCCGTTGTCGAGTCGCACCCGCGCCGCCGACTTCGTCAGCAGATTGTTGCGGAACGCGGCGGCGGCGCCGATGCCGACCAGCCAGCGGCCGTCGCGAACCCTGCCCGGCTGCGGGTTGCGCTTGCTCCAGCCGAAACGCTCGGCGCCGGTGCGGAAGCACTCGGTGAGCTGACGCTGCGAGAAAGGACGCTCCGGCTTCTCCGGATCGACCTGGGTGTCGTTGAGGATGCGGAACTCGATCGGGTCCATGCCGAGCTTCTCGGCCATTTCGTCAACAGCGATTTCCAGCGCCATCATGCCTGTCGCCTCGCCCGGCGCCCGCATCGCGTTGCCTTCGGGCAGGTCCAGCGTCGCAAGCCGCGTGGCGGTCATGCGATGTGCGCCGGCATACAGCAGCCTCGTCTGGGCGACTGCCCCATCGGCCTTGCCGCCCGGCAGATCGCCCGACCAGCTTTCATGACCGATCGCCGTGATCTTGCCGTCCCGCGTCGCCCCGATGCGGATGCGCTGGATCGTTGCCGGGCGATGCGTGGTGTTGTTGAACATCAGGGGGCGCTGCAGCGCCACCTTTACCGGCCGTTTCGCCGCGCGCGCGCCGAGCGCGGCAAGCAGCGCGTCCGCGCGCGGGAACAGCTTGCCGCCAAAGCCGCCGCCGACGAACGGCGAGTCGAGGCGAACGTTCTCCGCCCGCATGCCCAAGATCTTGGCCATCTCGGCCTTGTTCCAGGCGATCATCTGGTTGGAGGTCCATAGCGTGAGCTTGTCGCCCTCCCATGCGGCAATCGTCGCGTGGGGCTCCATCATGGCGTGCGCTTCATCGGGCGTTGAGTAGCGCGCGTCTAGCCTGACCGGCGCGGCAGCGAAGTTGGCGGCGAAGTCGCCGACCGCGGTATCGGCGGGACCGGCGGTGATGGGATTTGGCTTTGCCTTGTCCAGCAACGAAGCGAGATCGAACGCGCCCTGCTCAGCGGCGTAGTCGACCCGGATGAGCTGTGCCGCGGCGCGCGCCTGCTCAAACGTTTCCGCGACGACGACGGCGATAGCCTGGTGATAATGCTGGATCTCGGGACCGCCGAGCAGTTTTGCGGTGTTGAGCCTGCCCTTGTCGAGCTTGCCGGCGTTATCGGCCGTGACGATGGCGAGCACGCCGGGCGCAGCCTTGGCAGCGCCGAGGTCGATGCTTTTGATCCGGCCCTTGGCGATCGCGGAGCCGACGACATAGCCATAGGCCTGGTTCGCCACGACATCGTGCCGCTCATAGGCATAGGGCGCCGTACCGGTGGTCTTGAGCGGACCATCGATCCGGCTGACGGATTGGCCGACGATCTTGAGCTGGTCGATCGGGTTGGTCGTGGCGGGGGATTCGAATTTCATGTGTCAGCCCTTCGCTTCGGTCAGCACCGCGCCGAGCGTGCGCTCGGCCAGCGACAGCTTGAATGCGTTCTCGCGTGTCGGCCTGGCGCCGGACAGCAGTTCCGCCATCACCGCCTTGGCGCCACGCGGCAATTGCGAATCGGCCGACTCGATGCGCCACGGCTTGTGGGCGACGCCGCCGAGCGCGACGCGCCCGGTGCCATCGCGCTGCACGATCGCCGCGACCGAGACCAGCGCGAAGGCGTAGGAAGCGCGATCGCGCACCTTGCGGTAGATATGCGTGCCGCCAACGGGTTTTGGCAGTGTCACCGCCGTGATCAACTCGCCTGGCGAAAGCGCCGTCTCGACATGTGGCGTGCTGCCCGGCAGATGGTGAAACTCGGCGATCGGGATCGCTCGTGTCGCGCCGTCCGGCCGCACGGTTTCCACCGTCGCATCGAGCGCGCGCATCCCCACCGCCATGTCGCTCGGATGGGTGGCGATGCAGGCTTCGCTTCCGCCCACCACGGCATGCTGGCGGCTGAATCCGCCGATCGCCGCACAGCCGCTGCCGGGCCGGCGTTTGTTGCAGGGTTGGTTGGTGTCATAGAAGTAAGGACAGCGCGTCCGCTGCAGCAGATTGCCCGCCGTCGTCGCCTTGTTGCGCAACTGGCCGGAGGCGCCCGCCAGCAGCGCGCGCGACAGCACGGCATAGTCGCGCCGCACGCGGCTATCGGCGGCAAGATCGGTGTTGCGCACCAGCGCGCCGATCCGCAATCCGCCCTCCGCCGTCGGCTCGATCTTGTCGAGCGCGAGGCCGTTGACGTCGATCAGATGGGCCGGCGTCTCGATCTCGAGCTTCATCAGGTCGAGCAGATTGGTGCCGCCGGCAATGAACTTGGCGTCCGGCTTGCGCAGGACGGAGGCGGCCGCCTCCGCGGGGTTGCGGGCGCGCTCGTAGGTGAATGACTTCATGCCTGTCTCCCGGCAACTTCTGTGATCGCCTCGGCGATGTTGGAATAGGCGCCGCACCGGCAGATGTTGCCGCTCATGCGTTCACGGAGCTCGGCATTGGTCAGTTGCGCCGGCGCGTTCAGGTCGGCGCTGACATGGCTCGGAATGCCGGCCTTGATCTCGTCCAGCACGGCAACCGCCGAGCAGATCTGCCCGGGCGTGCAATAGCCGCATTGATAGCCGTCATGTTTCACGAATGCGGCCTGCATCGGGTGCAGGTTTTCAGGCGTACCCAGCCCCTCGATCGTCTTGATCTCGTCGCCCTCATGCATGACCGCCAGGGTCAGGCAGGAATTGATCCGCCGCCCCCCAACGATAACCGTGCACGCGCCGCATTGGCCGTGATCGCAACCCTTTTTGGAGCCGGTGAGATGCAGATGCTCGCGCAGCGCATCGAGCAGCGTCGTCCGCGTGTCGAGCGCAATTTCGCGCGGCTTGCCATTCACGCTGAAGGAAACTTTCGACATTGAGATGGCGGGGGCGGCGCCGGCCTGCACAGGAACCGCCGGTGTTTGCGCATCGGCTATCCGGGGCGCTACACCGAAAGCCACCGATGCAGCGGTTCCCAGCAATATTTTCCGGCGCGATAGTTCGAAGTCGCTCGGACCTTGCATGTCGTGTTCCCTATCTTGCTGTCATTCGCTGATGTTCGGCGCAACCGGGTCGGCGTCCGCATCAAGCATCCTGTAACTGCGCTGCGTTTCGGCTGTTCCTCGCCGGCGTTCACGTTTGAAAGAGCGTCCGGAGGACCGCGCTTGCCGGCCTCTAACAAGCTAATTGCTGCACGGGGCCCGGATTAGGTGGTACAATCAGCTTGCACTTATGAAATGGATTCATGAATGGCGCGCCAGAACATCAACGATCTCCTCGCGTTCCTGGTGGTCGCGCGGGAGAGAAGCTTCACCCGGGCGGCGGCGCAGCTCGATGTTTCACAATCCGCGCTCAGCCATACGATCCGCGCCCTGGAGGAGCGGCTCGGCCTGCGGCTGTTGACCCGCACCACCCGCAGCGTCGCGCCGACGGAGGCAGGCGAGCGCCTGCTGCGGACGGTGGCCCCGAAGCTGGAAGAGATCGACGCCGAGCTTTCCGCGCTGACCGAGCTGCGCGACAAGCCGGCCGGCACCGTCCGCATCACCGCAGCCGAACATTCGGCCGCAACGATCCTCTGGCCTGCTTTGGCAACATTGCTGCCGAGGTATCCCGACATCAAGGTGGAGGTGAACATCGACTACGGCTTCACCGACATCGTCGCGGAGCGCTTCGACGCCGGCGTTCGTCTCGGCGAGCAGGTGGCAAAGGACATGATCGCGGTGCGCATCGGACCGGATTTTCGCATGGCGGTGGTCGGCACGCCCGCCTATTTCGCTGTTCACCCCAAGCCTGCCAAGCCGCAGGATCTCGTGGCCCATAACTGCATCAATATCCGGTTGCCGACCTATGGCGGGATCTACGCCTGGGAGTTCGAGAAGCGCGGACGCGCGCTGAGGGTCCGGGTCGACGGCCAGTTGGTGTTCAACAACATCACGCTGCGAATGAACGCGGTGCTGGCCGGGCTTGGCCTGGCCTATCTGCCCGAGGACCAGGTGCAGGCTCACCTCGCCGACGGCCGCCTGATCCGGGTGCTGGCCGACTGGTGCGCGCCGTTTTCGGGCTACCACCTCTATTACCCGAGCCGCCGCCAGCTAACCCCGGCCTTTGCCGTGCTGGTCGCGGCGCTGCGTTACCGGGGCTGAGCGCGGCAAACGAAAAAGGCGGGCTTGCGGCAAAATTTCCGTTTTTTCCCGACTTAATCCTCACCAGCGGCGAACGCCTAGCCGGTCCGGGACCCGTCCAGTTGCTTGAGATATTTGAGACCTTCGACCGCCAAAAACTCCGTCTCGTTGTCGCCCGCCTCCCAGCGCATGCGGATGAAATCCTTCAGCTTATCTCGCAGTGCGTCATTCCCGGCGATATCGCTGTTGATCAGGCGGTAAACGCTCCACGCCCGGGCGCAGGCGATCTCCACGATATCCGGGTCCGCCATTCACCGCTCCTGCGATCGACCAGCGAGGCGCATATTGCCAAATTTTCCCGCCAATGACCATAACGCTCGCTAATGACGTCGCTCGCGCGGGCCGCTGCGAATGTGCTGAGGCCCGCGGTCGCGCGGCGAATCTTATCCGGGAATGAACGGGAAACGCGGCTCGAATACCGCTTTGTTATTTACATCAGGCGCGCCGGAACAAAACGTTGCGCGGGAAACTTGTGACTGACGTCGCAATCACGCGAACGGGAGGACACTGTATGAGACGTATCGCCCTGATTGGTCTTGCGCTGCTGGCAATGACCATATCCGCTTCCGCCAGGCTGGGCATCGCCCCGATGGCCGCGCCGGATGGTGGAGTGGTCGAGGTCAAGCATGGGCGCGGCCACGGCCACGGGCACAAGCACCGGGGACGCGGACACCATTATGGGTGGTACAGGGGACGCGGTCACCACAAGCATCGCCACCATCACCATCATCGCCGCTGGTAAGGCTTTCGCTCCATTCGCGTTCGTCATTCCCATTGCCCGGACGAGACGCGAAAGGCAGCGATACGAACGGTCGCGCCGTCGAGGCGCGGCCGGTTCGGCGATTAGAGTGATTGATTCAGCCGTCGCTCAGCCGAGCCCCATCTCCACCGCGATCCGGATCAGGTCCGAATGATTCTTGGCGCCGAGCTTCTGCTTGAGCAGCGAGGTGGTGTTGGCCACCGTCTTGTAGGAAATCTCAAGCGCATCGGCGACCTCGACGATCTTGTCGCCGCGGCCGAGCAGCCGCAGGATTTCCAGCTCGCGCGCGGTCATTTGCGACGCCGGATTGGCCTTGATCGACGCGCCTGAAAAGGTCACCGCCTCCGCCAGTTGCGGCGAAATGAAATTGTCTCCCGCAGCCACCTTGCGGACGGCCTTTACCAGCATCCTTGGATCGTCACCCTTCGAGACATAACCCTGCGCGCCCATCTCAATGGCGCGAACCACGAACGCCGGATCGTCATTCATGCTGAACATGATGATCCTGGCGTCCGGATCGTCCTTGCGGATACGCCGCATCAGTTCGAAACCGGAGACATCCGGAAGCTTGATATCGATCACCGTGACGTCGGGTTTCTTGGTAACGTACGCACGGTGGCCGGATTTTGCGTCGGTGGCCTCGTCGATCTTCACAGAGCTGTCCGACGCGAACAGCGACCGGCAACCCGATAGCACCACCGGGTGGTCGTCGACGATCAGGACCTTGGTTGCCGTTCTGGAAGAATTTTGCATCATTTAATCCCCTTCGGGAATAAATAGGCGGTTGGCGCCATTTGAAAAGCGAAATCTTGGGTTGCGGGAACTATTATAACCAAAATGTGGGAAAGACTTTCTCTACGAACGCGGTTGTTGCTGCCGCTCGGCCTGATGTTCGTGGCCGCTCTGCTGGCTGGAGGCGTCTCGCTCCAGATCTTTGCCACGGCGCAACTTATGGAAGAAACCGAACCGGCTGCTCGCTCGGCCAGAGCGGTTGCGGCTGCGCTCAACGGCGCGCTTCGAACCTCCACCAATCCGCAAGCAACCCTCGATGCGTTCTTGCAACCACTGGGAGACTCCGCAACCATCCGGTTTCGGGCCCTCGGGACCGGCCTCGATGTTCAACCTCCCGAGGTCCAGACCCCCTTGGGAACGGTGCCTGACTGGTTCGTCCGCCTCCTCGGCATACCGGAATTCAAAGCAGCCTTCCCCGTGATGATCGAGGGAAAGCAGGTCGGCGACATCGTATTTGCGCCCGACATGGCCGCCGACATCTACGAGAAGTGGATCGGGTTTCTGGCGATCGTCTGCTCCGGAATTACCCTGATGCTGTTGACGGCGGCCATTGCCCATTTCGCCGCGCGTTCCGCATTGCGACCGCTGCAGAGTCTGGGCGACGGCCTGACCCGAATGCGAACCGGCGATTACGGGCAGCCGATTCCTGGCGCCGGCCCGCCCGAGATCCGCAAGAGCGCGCAGGAAGCCAACGAACTCGCCCGCACCCTCAATCGCCTCAGCCAGGACAACCGCAGCCTGCTGCGCCGGATCGTGTCGCTGCAGGACGACGAGCGGCAGGATATGGCGCGCGAGCTTCATGACGAGCTCGGGCCGCTGCTGTTCGGGATCCGCGCCAACACGGTGGCGCTGCTCGAATCGATTCCCCCCGACGAGGCGGAGTTGAGTAGCGCCGCCGAAGGCATCCTGCAGTCGGTCGAAACATTGCAGCAGGCGAACCGCCGCATCCTCGACCGGCTGCGGCCGCTCTACATTCAGGAGCTCGGCCTGGAGAGGAGCATCCAGACGCTGCTGCAGAACGTGAAGGCACAGGCGGGCGATCTCAAAGTGACGTCGCAGATCGACACGACGCTGAACGACGTCGACGGCTTGCTGTCGCAGACAGTCTATCGCGTGATCCAGGAGGCGGTGACAAACGTGCTTCGCCATGCCAAGGCGAACGCGATGCACGTCGCGGCAGGGATCAACGACCGCGAGGTGATCGTGGAAGTATCCGACGACGGCATAGGCTTTCCGGCGGATCGGATGTTCGGCCGGGGATTGACGGGAATGCTGGAGCGCGCTCGCGCGCTGAGCGGGACGCTTGAGCTGCTGCGCGAGGAAGGCCGCACCTGCGTGCGTTGCCGGCTTCCCGCGGGAGAATCCGCCGCACATGAGCGAGGCGCGAAACCAGGCTAGAACATGATCGGTTCTGATTGGATCAGAACCGATCATGTTCTAGATTTTATTTTGACGCGTTTTCTTTACGCGAACCGGCATCCACTTCGCTCGAAAACGCTGTAGTGGTCAGCCAACTCGATCCGCGACGCCGGCAACCTCCTGACGCAACGCCGGCCCTGCGGGGGCGCAAGCGGTGCGCTGGATCTTGGCGTCGCGCGAAAAGGTGAACGCGATGCGGACCGGCTTGCCTTCGTGGCTCAGATAATCGAGCACGACGCCCTCGGCGGTCGGCGTGATTTCCTCCAGCTCGAAGGCGGTGGGAGCGAGCACACCGAGACGCGGCCTCCAATAGGATTCGAGTTCGGCGCGCCCTTCGCTGACCTTGACCCGGCCGCAGCGGCATTCGAGCGTCGCGTCGTCGGCATAGAGGTCGAGCAATGTCGCCAGGTCGCGATTCCGGCAGGCGTCCAGCCAATCGACCACCAAGGCTATCTGATCGAAATCATCCGCCGAGTTCGCGATCCCATCCACGTCGCCATATCTTGCTTCGGGCGCTGACGCGGGTGACGGAGTATGACGATCGTCGTGAATGGACACTGAACGGCCTATTGTCCGGAACGCACCGTGAAACCAAAACGATTGTGCGGAGCAAAGGTTCGGACAAGCTAGTCCGGGTGAATACGGGGATAGCGCCTCATGCGCGGCGTTGTCCGCGCCACCACACGCCAAACGCAATGACGACGGCAAACGCCAACGTGAACCAGGTGATGGCGTATTGCAGGTGATCGTCCTTGAGACGCACCGAAAGCGGGCCGGGTTTTGGAATGCCGCTCTCGGGCGCCGGCGTTTCCAGATCGACATAGAACGGCGCGACGGCCTTGTTGCGCTCGCCCCAGCCCAGCGCGCGCGCCATCGCGAGATGATCGCGGGTGAACCAGAGCCGCTTTGCCATGCTCTCCGGCGGCGTCAGCGTTCCCGCGCTTTCGGGAAACCGGATGTAGCCGGTGAACATCACAGGATCACCGGTGATCAGGCGGCCCACGGCGCGATCCTGCTGGTTGCGATCCTGCATCGTGTTCTGGACGAATCCGGAATTGACCACGACGGTGTTGCCGTCGGCGAGTTGCGCCGGCAGGAACGCCCAGGTGCCGGGGCCGGAGACGTCGTCGCGAACCGCGGAGCCGGAGCTGTAGACCATCGCATCCGGCACCGGCGCGTAGGTCGCGGTGAAGCTGACGCGGCGGAACTCGTCTTTGGCCGGCGTCAGCGTATTCCAGTGCGCTCGCGCCGGCAGCGCCTCGGGCGCGGCGGCGAGCCGCTCGTTCAGCATCGCGATCAGCGCATGCTTCTCGACCCGGCGCTGCAATTGCCAGATCCCGAGGCCAGTGAAGGCCGCCACCATCAGAAGCGTGAAGATGGCGAAACCGGCAACCGCCGGCCGCCGCGACGACGGGAGGCTGGTCATTTCGGCTCGCGGTCGATCAGCCGGCCGGGCGCCGCCTTGTGATGGAACTGCAGCGCGATCAGAAGCGACTTCATCGAGCGCAGCGGCAACAGCGTGGTAGCTATGATCAGCGGCAGCCAGAGCGCCGCATGCAGCCAGAACGGCGGCTGATACTTGATTTCGACAATCAGGGCCGCGGTGACGACGATGGCGCCCGCCAGCATGATGATGAAGATCGCAGGCCCGTCGCCGGCATCGATGAAGGCGTAGTCGAGCCCGCACGCTTCGCAATTCGGGCGCAGGTTGAGGAAGCCCGCATAGAGCTTGCCCTTGCCGCAACGCGGGCAGCGGCAGGCGATGCCGCGTAGCGCGCTCTGGGTGACGGTGATTGCCGCGTTATCCATGACTTTTTCCTGCCCCTCTCCCCTGGTGGGGTCGAGACGAGCGAAGCTCGCTCTTAGGGTGGCGCCTCACGAAGTGAGGCGACGGGTGAGGGGTTCTCTCCGTGGAGACAGACCCCTCATCCGCCTTCGCTTCGCGAAGGCACCTTCTCCCACAAGGGGAGAAGGGAAGAAGAAAAAAGGGCGGTCCTTCCGACCGCCCCCTTGTAGCACGCCAACCCTGTATCAGTGGCCGGCCACCGGCCCCGCGCCGCGGAACCAGACATAGATGCAGATGAACAGGAACAGCCACACCACGTCGACGAAGTGCCAGTACCAGGCGGCGAATTCGAAGCCGAGATGCTGCTTCGACGTGAAGTGGCCGGCATAGGCGCGCAACAGGCACACCACCAGGAACACAGTGCCGACCAGCACATGGAAGCCATGGAAGCCGGTCGCCATGAAGAAGGTCGCGCCGTAGATGTTGCCGGAGAAGCCGAACGTGGCGTGGGCGTATTCATAGGCCTGCACGGCGGTGAAGGCGGCCCCGAGCAGCACGGTGAGGATCAGGCCGTATTTCAGGCCCTGACGGTCGTCCTCGAGCAGCGCGTGATGCGCCCAGGTGACAGTCGTGCCCGAGGTCAAGAGGATCAGCGTGTTGAGCAGCGGAAGATGCCAGGGGTCGAAGGTCTCGATGCCCTTCGGCGGCCAAGTGCCCGGCACGCTGCAGGCGCCCATCGCCGTGCCCGGACCGCAGCCGAATATGGCATCACGCGTGGCATGAACGGCGTCGGCGGGGAACAGCGCGGAATTGAAGAAGGCCCAGAACCAGGCGACGAAGAACATCACCTCGGAGGCGATGAACAGGATCATGCCGTAGCGGTGGCTGATCTGCACCACGCGCGTGTGGTCGCCCTTGTACTGGGCTTCGCGGATCACATCGCCCCACCAGCTCGCCATGGTGTAGAGCACGCCGATGGTGCCGATGCCGAAAACGACCGGTGCACCAGCGAACATCTTGTGCATCCAGGCGATCGCGCCGACGGCCATAATGAAGGCCGAGATCGAGCCGACGACCGGCCACGGGCTCGGATCGACGAGGTGGTAGTCGTGGTGCTTCGCGTGCGCCGTAGCCATTGCGGTCTCTCCGTTAGGTGTGCCGTTCCCTTCGGCACATATTCGTCTCAAATTTCAAAGCCGAAATCCCGTTAGATACGGAATCCGGCGGTCACAGGTTTCCCTTGCGCTTGTCGCCTTCACCGGCCGCCACCGGCTTCGGCGCCGGATCGCGCACGGGATAGAAGGTGTAGGACAGCGTGATGGTTTTCAGTCCGTCGTTCTCGCTGTCTTTCGCCAGCGCCGGATCGACATAGAACACTACGGGCATCTCGCGCTTCTCGCCCGGACCCATGATCTGTTCGTTGAAGCAGAAGCAGTTGATCTTCTGGAAATAAGCGCCGACCGTCAGCGGCGCGACGTTGTACGCCGCAATGCCTGCGGTAGCGCGTGCGGCCTGGTTGGTCACGGTATAGAACACGGTGACGACTTCGCCGATCCGGACTTCGATCTCGTTCTGCTCGGGCTCGAACTTCCACGGCAGACCGGGGCCGACATTGGCGTCGAACCGCACTGCGATCTTGCGCGCCAACGGCGCGTCAGACGGCGCAGAGGTCGCGACCTGGGTGGTGCCGTTGAAGCCGGTGGCGCGGCAGAACCAGTTGTAGAAGGGCACGGCGGCATAGGACGCGCCGACCATGAACACCACGACGAAGCCGCAGATCGAGGCCACCACCGCATCGCGCGTCAGGGTACGGCGCGAAGCTGTTCTGTCGCCTCCCGCCGTTCCCTCGTGCGCCTGCGGCTGGTTTTCCATCTCAATCACATTCCAAGATTACATGGGCCGGACGAGAACGGCCGGCCCCTTGACCATGGTGACCGCGAAAAACAGCACGACCAGCACACCGAGCGCGAGCGCAATGGCGATCGAGCGGTGACGGCGGCTTCTTTTCTGTGCCTCGGTGAGGACGATTCCATCTGGCTTCTGCTTGTCGTCCATGCCTTCGCCATTCGCCCCCTACCCGATAAAAGGTATGACGGCGCGTACGACCACTTCGAGCAGCAGGGTCGCAAACAGCGCGAACAGATACAGGATCGAGAAGGCAAACAGCCGGCGCGTCGCGCGCACTGCTTCCTTGCCCTCGCGGTGGCGATAGACGCCGATCGCAAGCCACATCATGCCGGCGCCGAGCACCAGCGAGGTCACGCCATAGACCGCGTCGAAATAGCCGAGCGGCCAGGGCGAGAGAGCGACCGCGACCAGCACGATCGTGTAGAGCAGTATCTGCAGCCGCGTCGCATCGGGTCCGGCGACCACGGGCAGCATCGGCACGCCGGCGCGGGCGTAATCGTCGGAGCGGAACAGCGCCAGCGCCCAGAAATGCGGCGGGGTCCAGAAGAAGATGATGAGGAACAGCAGCACCGGCTCCATCGACAGCGAGCCGGTGGCCGCGGCCCATGCCACGACGGGCGGTAGCGCGCCGGCGGCGCCGCCGATCACGATGTTCTGTGCGGTCCAGCGCTTCAGCCACATGGTGTAGATCACCACATAGAAGAAGATCGTGAACGCCAGCAGTCCGCCGGCCAGCCAGTTGACGAGGACGCCGAGCGTTATCACCGAGAAGAACGCCAGCGTCAGGCCGAACGCCATCGCCTCCGAGGGGGTGATGCGCCCGCGCGGGATCGGCCGGTTGGCGGTGCGCGACATCAGAGCGTCGATGTCGCCTTCCAGCGCCATGTTCAGCGCGCCCGAGGCGCCGGCGCCAACTGCAATGCAGAGGATCGAGGTGAACGCCAGGATCGGGTGGACGTGGCCCGGCGCGATGACGAGACCGACGAGCGCAGTGAAGATCACCAGCGACATCACCCGCGGCTTCAGCAGCGCGATGTAGTCGCCGACCTCAGCCTCGGAAATCCGGGGGCCAAGCTCGATGGTGTGGTGATCGACAACCGACACGATGGACTCGTTTTCCCTAAAAGAGTGCGACGCGCTTTTTTTAAAGAGCGCGCCGCGGTTTGCTCTACTGAACGCGCGGCAGCACTTCGAACTGGTGGAAGGGCGGCGGCGACGTCAGCGTCCATTCCAGCGTGGTGGCGCCCGCGCCCCACGGATTGGCCTCGGCCACCCGCTTCTTCGCGAAGGCGTCGACCACGCCGTAGATGAAGATCAGCACGCCGAAGCCCGAGATGTAGGAGCCGTACGACGAGATCATGTTCCAGCCCGCGAACGCGTCCGGATAGTCGACATAGCGGCGCGGCATGCCGGAGAGGCCGAGGAAGTGCTGCGGGAAGAACACCAGGTTCACGCCGATGAAGGTGACCCAGAAGTGCAGCTTGCCGATGAATTCCGAGTACATGTAACCCGACATTTTCGGGAACCAGTAGTACCAGCCGGCGAAGATGCCGAACACGGCACCGAGCGACAGCACGTAGTGGAAGTGCGCGACCACGTAGTAGGTTTCCTGCAGCACACGGTCGACGCCGGCATTGGCCAGCACGACGCCGGTGACGCCACCGAGCGTGAACAGGAAGATGAAGCCAATCGCCCACAGCATCGGCGTCTTGAACTCGATCGAACCGCCCCACATCGTGGCGATCCAGGAGAAGATCTTCACGCCGGTCGGCACCGCGATCACCATGGTGGCGGCGACGAAATAGGCCTGCGTCGCGCTGGACATGCCGACCGTGTACATGTGGTGCGCCCACACCACGAAGCCGATGCCGCCGATGGCGACCATGGCGTAGGCCATGCCGAGATAACCGAACACGGGCTTCTTCGAGAAGGTGGAGACGATCTGGCTGATCATGCCGAACGCGGGCAGGATCAGGATGTACACTTCGGGGTGGCCGAAGAACCAGAACAGATGCTGGAACAGCAGCGGGTCGCCACCGCCGTCGGCGGAGAAGAAGGTGGTGCCGAAGTTACGGTCGGTGAGCAGCATGGTGATGGCGCCGGCGAGCACCGGCAGCGACAGCAGCAGCAGGAACACGGTCACCAGGATCGACCAGACGAACAGCGGCATCTTGTGCAGGGTCATGCCCGGCGCGCGCATATTGAAGATCGTGGTGATGAAGTTG
Organism: Bradyrhizobium sp. SRL28; assembly: GCF_018596315.1. GTDB lineage: Bacteria > Pseudomonadota > Alphaproteobacteria > Rhizobiales > Xanthobacteraceae > Bradyrhizobium. The sequence goes on from NZ_JAHEAG010000023.1 coordinate 51,687, forward strand.
ATGGCGCCGAGAATCGACGAGGCGCCGGCCAGATGCAGCGACAGGATCGCGAAGTCCACCGCCGGTCCCGGATGGCCCGAGGTCGACAACGGCGCGTAGATGGTCCAGCCCGCGCCGACGCCGTTGGCGCCCGGCTCACCCTCGACGAAGGTCGACATCAACAGCAGCGCAAAGGAGGCCGGCAGCAGCCAGAACGAGATGTTGTTCATGCGCGGGAACGCCATGTCCGGCGCGCCGATCATCAGCGGCACGAACCAGTTGCCGAAGCCGCCGATCATCGCCGGCATCACCATGAAGAAGATCATGATCAGGCCGTGCGAGGTCACGAACACATTGTAGGTGTGGGATTCGTGGAAGAACTGGACGCCGGGATACATCAGCTCGATGCGGATCGCGACCGACATCGCCGCACCGATGATGCCCGCGAAGATCGCGAAGATAAGGTACATCGTGCCGATGTCCTTATGGTTCGTCGAATAGACCCAGCGCCGCCATCCGGTCGGATTGGCATGCGCGTGGTCATCATGGGCGTGATCGTGGTGTGTCGCTGCGGTCGTTGCCATTTTGAAATCCTGCCTTGCAGTCCCTTTTCGGACCTTTTCAGGTCCCATCGCCCTTGTCCCTGCTTGTCCCCTGGCCGCGCCTTACTGCGCGGCCTGACCACCAGCCGAAGCGAACGTGTTCGCCGGGTTGGTCGCAAATTTCTTCTTCGCCGCCTCAACCCAGGCCGCGAACTCCTGGTCTTCCACGACCCGCACCGCGATCGGCATGAAGGCGTGGTCCTTGCCGCACAGTTCGGAGCACTGGCCGTAATACATGCCGACTTTGGTCGCCTTGAACCAGGTCTCGTTCAGGCGACCGGGGATCGAGTCGATCTTGATGCCGAACGCCGGCACGGCGAAGGCGTGGATCACGTCGGCGCCGGTGGTCTGGACGCGGATCACCTTGTTGACCGGCACCACCATCTCGTTGTCGACGCCGAGCAGGCGCGGCTGCTTTTCCTTCGCCATCAGCGAATCGAATTCGAACTTGCCGTTATCGGGATAGGAATAGCTCCAGTACCACTGCTTGCCGGTGGCCTTGACGGTCAGGTCGGCCTTGGGAATGTCGAGCTGCTGGAACAGCAGGCGGAACGACGGCACCGCGATGGCGACCAAGATCAGCACCGGGATCAGCGTCCAGGCCACCTCGATCAGCGTGTGGTGGGTGGTCCTGGAGGGGATCGGATTGGCCTTGGCGTTGAACTTCACCACCACGATGACCAAAAGCGCCAGCACGAACAGGGTGATCAGCGTGATGATCACCAGCAGCAGGTTATGGAAGCTGATGATGTTTTCCATCACCGGAGAGGCGGCTGGCTGCAGCGTCATTTCCCACGGCTGCGGCTGCGCCGCCAAAGCCATCCCGCCGGAAACGAGCGTCATGCCCGCCACCGCTAACCCCAGCAACCGACGGCCCATCTGGCCACTCGACATCTTCATGCCGCTCGCGCTCCCTTGAATAAGTCCCCAAAGCACTCCCGCCGAATGGCCGGGAATGCCGCACGATCCGCCCTCACAAACGGCCTACCGGAGGTACTTTTGGAAGTACACCTTCAAAAGTACCTGCAACGGTATTGCCAGGGTACCTTGGGCCAGATCGTTAGAACGCGTCGAAATCCAGCCTCTCAAACCATAATTCTAAGGCTCTCGCAATGCAGTAGTGGGGCGCAACGCCATGCGTCACCTGCTATTCGGCGGATGGCGGATTTTCCCGACAAATCAGCAAAATCCCGCCGTTTTGCAAGGCTACGCCGCTTGACAGCCCGGTTGCCGGATGTAGGCACAGTCGCGGCGCTCCCGACCGACCTGATTCGCGCGGGGTTCGGACATTCCTCGCGGCGTGGATTGGCTCTCGGGCCGCCTTTAAGGCGCCGTCATTGCGTATCAGTCCGGGTAAGTCCAATTACAATGTATGCTGCCGGCCTGTGCCGGAAATCGCGAAGAGGATGGACCCCGATGGGGCGTTCGAAACATCAGTCGGGAATGCGTCGGACGGGATTTGGCCTGGAACCGGCCCGCTGGCTCGGTGGCCTGCTCGCCATAGCGCTCCTGCTCGGCCTGACCCAGGCGGCCAGCGCGCAAGGCGCGGTGCGCTCGGTCCATGGCGACTGGCAGATCCGTTGCGACACCCCGCCGGGCGCGCAGGGCGAACAATGCGCCCTGATCCAGAGCGTGGTAGCCGAGGACCGCTCCAACGCCGGCCTCACCGTGATCGTGCTCAAGACGGCCGACCAGAAGAGCAAGCTGATGCGGGTGGTGGCGCCGCTCGGCGTCCTGCTTCCCTCCGGGCTCGGCCTGAAGCTCGACAACCAGGACGTCGGCCGCGCCGGCTTTGTCCGCTGCCTGCCCAATGGCTGCGTGGCTGAAGTGGTGATGGACGAGAAGCTGCTCGGACAGCTCAGGACCGCCAAGACGGCGACTTTTATTATCTTTGAGACGCCCGAAGAGGGCATCGGCTTTCCGCTCAGCCTGAACGGGCTCGGCGAGGGGTATGACAAGCTGCCGTAAGCCGCCCGGAGCTGGCCTCAAAGCCGGATCGTCTTAGTTAGCCGCGGCCGGCGCTGGCATAGTAATCGAACAATCGGCCCGCCTCCTCCGAGAGCCAGTCCGCTTCACCGGTGAGGTAGCCTTCGACTTGCCCGGTGACGCCGAGCAGGAAGGAAATCGGCATGCCGTAAAGCGCGAACGGCGTGTCGACGCTGTCGCTTGCGCCGGCACCGGCACGCGCCACCAGTCCGCCGGGATCGAAGCCGATCGTGAGGTGGCGAAGGTTCAATTTCTTGACGAAGGGCGCCACCAGAGACCGATCGCGATCGGTCGTGATTGCGACGACCGCAAGGTCGGCGCGGCCGTTTCCCGCGAGCCGATCCAGTATCGGCAGTTCAGTGCGGCAGGCCGGGCACCAGGTCGCCCAGAAATTGACGAACACCACCTTGCCGCGCAAGGACGTCAGATCGAGCGTACCTTTGCCGAGGCGCGGGATCGGCAGCACCGGGACCGGGCGCGCGCCGCGAACCTCCGTGAACTGATGCCTGACCGTTGCGAATGGCGGCGGCCCGCCGGCTCCTGCGCGTGCCGGCAGAGCGAGCGAGACGGTCGCGCCCATCATGCCGGCAACGACGGTGCGGCGGCTCGGCCTGCGATGCGACGTCATATCGGATGCTCCACTGTGCATTCTTGTTTGACGCGTTTTCTTCACGCGAACCGGGTATCCACTTCGCTCGAAAACGCTATTTGTCACGACCGGATGTAGGACCAGCCGGCTTCCTGCAATTCAATGATACGCCCGGGCCCGCTCGGCACGAGATCGACGTTATCGATCAGCGTGATCGGACGCCCCTCCTGGCGCTCCATGCCAAGCTTGGTCGCCTCGCAGACCACAAAACGGATGTTCGAATTGACCGCCCGTAGTACGCGCAGCATGTCCTTTACCGGTGAAGTGTCGGCGCGGAGCATGTGAACGCCGGCGTTGTAGGCGACGACTTCGATCGTGAACGCTTCGTTGCGCTCCTGATAATATTTCGGAAGGTTGAGCGACGTCGAGATCAGCGCCCTCATCGTGGTGGGGTCATCGGTGTTGATCGGCAGCACCAGCCGATGCATCGGGGGCAAAGCGGGCTTCGCCTGCGGTTTTGAGGTCGCCGCTCCGGATCCTGTCAGCAACAGGGTCACGGTCAGCGGCAGCACGAAGGCCAGGATCAGCCCCACGGTAATCGTCAACTCGCGGCGAGAAAAACGCATCGCGGCCACCTCACGAAGTCTCGGCAAGCAATGCGATCTGGCCACGCTCCGCATAGGCAACCACAGCGTTCAACGCCAGCAGAACAATGGCAGGCACCGGCGAACCACCGATGACGAATAAATGGGTAATCACCGCGCCCACCATGATGCAGATCAGCAGCAGCGCTCCAAGCACAGCCTTCTGCGGCAAGAGCAGCAGGATTGCGCCGATGATTTCGAGACCGCCGGTGACATAGCGAAACCACTGCCCGAGCCCGATATGCTGGAACTCCTCGACCAGCATGGGAACGCCATAGAGCTTCGCCCCGCCGGCCGCCACAAAGGCGAGCACAAGCAATCCCTGACGACCCACAGGGCGACAGAGCTCCAGTACGGTCTGGTAGGTGCAACAATCGTAGACATCGAGAAAGCTCCCGAAATGGTGAAAGCGGCGACGGACAGCAGTGCCATCCGCCGGCGGAGCCCCCTGAGGGGCTGTCAAACCCAAAATTCGGGACTAAGATGAAATTGACAAGTAGGATGATTTTTCTGGGGTAGTATGGAAAAGCAGACTAACGAGGCTGAGGAGCAGGAATGCCCCTCCGAACGGGTCAGAGCGCAGTTGCAGCGGGCGCTTCGTCTGCTCTCAGGCAAGTGGAAGGGCGAAATCCTCTGGCAGCTTGTCGACGGCAAGCAGCGGTTCGGCCAATTGCGGCGCGCCATCCCCGACGTGACCCAGCATATGCTGACGACCCAGCTCCGCGACCTCGAAAGCGAGGGCCTGGTGAAGCGCACGGTATTTCCCGAAGTGCCGCCGCGGGTGGAATACGAGATGACCCCAGCGGCCCGGGCGCTGCAGCCGGTGTTCGACGAACTGTTCCGCTGGGCCAATGCTCACGCCAGGCTGGAGCCCGGCGCGGACGCTGCCGGCAAAGGGGATGACAAGCTGCCGTGAGGGGCCTCCCCTTTCGCGGCGGTCATGACTATCTTTCGAATCATCGTCGTCCCGGAGCGCGAGCCGGGACCAATAACCACAGGTTACCGTGTTGTAAGATGAGCTCGCCATTGGTCTGCGCTTACAATACCGGGGCCTGTGGTTATGGGTCCCTGCGTTCGCAGGGACGACGAAGCATTTGCGCTGCATCGGAGTTTGCATGACCAATCCCGCCACGACCTCCCTTCTCGACCGCGCCAATCTCGACCGCGATGCCGTCCGCCGCGAGATCACACGGTGCCTTCAGGGCGCCGACGATGGCGAGCTGTTTCTGGAATATGGCCAGACCGAAGCGCTGGGCTTCGACAACGGCCGGCTGAAGCAGGCGACCTACGACACCAGCCAGGGGTTTGGCCTGCGCGCGGTGAAGGACGACGCGGTTGGCTATGCGCATTCCTCCGACGTCTCTCTGCCCGCGCTGATCCGTGCGGCGGATGCGGTGGCGGCCGTGCGCGGCGGCTACAGCGGCAATTTTGCCGCCGCTCCCGCGCATACCAATGTGCGGCTCTATGGCGACGACAATCCGCTGGATGCGCCGGGCTTTGAGGCCAAGGTGAAGCTGCTGGCCGAAATCGACGCCTATGTGCGCGACAAGGATCCGCGGGTGCGGCAGGCTTCGATCAGCCTGGGCGCCACCTGGCAGGTGGTGGAAATTTTGCGGCCCGACGGCGAGAGCTATCGCGACATCCGCCCGCTGGTTCGCGTCAATATTTCCGTGGTCGCCGGCCAGGGCGACCGGCAGGAGAGCGGCAGCAAGGGCTATGGCGGCCGCGAGGGCTATGCGCGCTTCATCGAGACCAAGGCGTGGCGCGAGGCCGCCGACGGCGCGATCCGTGAGGCGCTGGTCAATCTGGAATCGGTCCCCGCGCCTGCCGGCGAAATGGACGTGGTGCTGGGCGCCGGCTGGCCGGGCGTGATGCTGCATGAAGCTGTCGGTCATGGCCTCGAAGGCGACTTCAACCGCAAGCAGACTTCGGCCTTCGCAGGGTTGATGGGCAAGCAGGTCGCGGCCAAGGGCGTCACGGTGGTAGACGACGGCACCATGGCCTCGCGGCGCGGTTCCCTCTCCATTGACGACGAGGGCACGCCGACCAACCGCACCGTGCTGATCGAGGACGGCATTTTGGTCGGCTACATGCAGGACCGCCAGAACGCGCGGCTGATGAACATGAAGCCGACCGGCAACGGTCGTCGGCAGAGCTATGCCCATGTGCCGATGCCGCGCATGACCAACACCTACATGCTGGCGGGGCAACGCGACCCGGCGGAAATTTTGGCGTCGGTGAAGAACGGCATCTATGCCGCGAATTTCGGCGGCGGCCAGGTCGACATCACCTCCGGCAAATATGTGTTCCAGTGCACCGAGGCCTACAAAATCGAGAACGGCAAGCTCGGCGCGCCCTTGAAGGGCGCAATGCTGATCGGCAACGGGCCGACCGACCTGCATCGCATCACCATGGTCGGCAACGATCTCGCGCTCGATACCGGCATCGGCACCTGCGGCAAGAACGGCCAGGGCGTGCCTGTCGGCGTCGGCCAGCCGACGCTGCGGATGGAAAAGATCACGGTCGGAGGAACCGGCGCATGAGCGAGGAGAAGCTGGCTGATGACCAGAAGGAAGGCTCGACCGCCAAGCCTGTGAGCTGGCGCGCGCAGGCCGTGCAGCTGGCTGCGATCGTGGCCGTCGTGTTCATTGCCAAGGGCGCAATTGCCGAGCCCTTTTATGTTCCGTCCGGCTCGATGGAGCCGACGCTTCTGATCGGCGACGCGCTGGTGGCGTCGAAATTTCCCTACGGCTACGGCGCGGCATCGCTGCCGATCCAGATCACGCTGCCGGAAACCGGCCGCCTGTTCGGCGATACGCCCAAGCGCGGCGATGTCGTCGTGTTCCGCTGGCCCGGCGACCGTTCGCAGGCCTGGGTCAAGCGCGTGGTGGGGTTGCCGGGCGACCGCATCCAGATGCGGCAGGGCCAGCTCTTCATCAACGACCATGCGGCTGAGTTGAAGCCGGACGGCTTGGGTGAAGCCGAAGACGATCGCGGCAACACCGAGCGCGCCTATCGCTTCGTCGAGACGCTGCCGAACGGCGTCAGCCACGCGATCTTCAAGATGCGCGACAATGGAAGGCTCGACAACACGCCCGAGGTGACGGTGCCGCCGGGCCAACTGTTCGTGCTCGGCGACAACAGGGACAATTCCGCCGACAGCCGCGTCGCGGTGCGCGACGGCGGCGTGGGCCTATTGCCGATCGACAATCTGATCGGCCGCGCTGACGCCGTGGTCGGCTCGTGGGATCTCGGCATGCGCAGCCAACCGATGTGGACGTGGCTGTCGGGTTTTCGGCTGGCGCGTTTTTTTACGTCCGTGCATTGAGGACGTAGCCCGGATGGAGCGAAGCGAAATCCGGGACAGGTTTCGCCGGCGGGCGCAGTTTCCCCGGATTGCGCTTCGCTCCATCCGAGCTACGTTCTTCGTCGGGCGCGCGACCACATGACCTTCGACGAGTTACGAAAATTTGCCCTGGCCTGGCCTGAGGTCGAAGACGGCACCTCCTACGGCACGCCGGCCCTGAAGGTGCGCAAGAAGATGCTGGCCCGGCTGAGGGAAGACGGCGACAGCCTGGTGGTGCCGGGCGTGCCGCAAGACGAACGCGAGATGCTGGTGGAAAGCCAGCCGAAGCTGTTTTACTTCACCGATCACTACCGCGATTATCCGATGGTGCTGATCCGCCTCTCGAAAGCCAAGCGCGCCATCGTCGAGCCGCTGTTGCGGCGACACTGGCGCACGCTGGCATCGAAGAAGGCGGTGAAGGCGTTCGATACGACTTTGTAGGGTGGGCAAAGGCGCGCTTGAGCCGTGCCCACCGTCTTTCCACGATCGTAAGAGAAATGGTGGGCACGCTTCCGCCTTCGCTCGTTGAGCTACGGCGGACAAGCCGCTTTGCCCCACCCTACGGCAGTACGATGGACCGCGACCAATTCCTCACCGCCGCCTTGCAAAATCCCGCCAACGCGATCATTGCCGAAGAGCTGTTCCGGCTGGCACTCCCTGACGCGTGGCTGGTCTCCGGATGCCTGGTGCAAACGGTGTGGAACGTGCTGACCAAGCGCGCGGTCGATTACGGCATCAATGATTACGACGTGTTCTACTTCGATCCCGATACGTCGTGGGAAGCGGAGGACAAGGTCATCCGCACGCTGGCGGAGCGGTTTGCAAGCCGCGGCATCGCGGTCGAGGCACGCAACCAGGCGCGCGTTCATCTCTGGTACCCCGAAAAGCATGGCCTGCCCTACCCGGACTTGCGCTGTTCGACGCAAGGCATCGATCGCTTCCTGACCAAGAATACGCAGATCGGAATTCGGCGCGCGCGCGGGGGATACGAGGTGTACGCGCCGAATGGCTACGACGATGTCGCCGCACTGATCGTGCGGCCCAATCCGGGGCCGAATTTTTCGGCGGCAAATTACGAAGCGAAGGCGGCGCGCTGGAAGGCGCTATGGCCGGAGATCACGGTGCTGTCGGCGGATACGGAATCGTAACAATCGCCGTCGTCCCTGCGAACGCAGGGACCCATAGCCACCGGCCGTTGTTGTTACGAAGGCGACTGCCCCAGTGCCAAAACGAGAAGCCGCGGCGTATGGGTCCCTGCGTTCGCAGGGACGACACCGGTGTATGCCGCCCCTACCGCACCACGCCCGAGGTAAACCCCGCCTTCCGTCGCGGTGGCTTGATATCTTTCTTCAGAAAACAATGCGCCTCCTTGCCGGCATAGCCCGGCCGGGCATAGGTCCAGGCACGGCACTTGTTGTCGGCGGCGCAGGCGGCCTTGCAGGCGTCCTCGCCATCGCCGCTCTTGAGATCAAAACTCTTGTAGTCGCCGCCGAAGCGGTCGATGGAGGTTTCGATGGCCTCGTTGCGCCGTTCGACCACGCCGGCGCCGCGCACGCCGGTGACGCAGCAATCGCTCTGCACCCGCGGCGGCACGTTGCTCTTGAGCCAGCACACCGCACGGTTGGCGAGATCAGTCGGATAGCTGAAGGTCCAGGCCCGGCAACGCCGGTCGCGCTCGCACACCAGCGCGCATTCCGCGGGATCGCCCGAGATCACGGGCGCACTGAGATAATCACCGCCGGGACGGTCGAAATTGGCCTGCGCCAGCGCCGGGCGCGCGGATATGGCCGCCGCCAAAAAGGCGAGCGTCACCATACACGCCCTGAGCAGGCGAACAGTCCCCATCTGCAGTTGCTTTCGCGTACGCGTTTCCAGCGCGGGATGACGTGCTTCGAACCGTCGTCCCGCCCCAGCCCTTTAAGTTGGGCATGATCTTTCAGAAATCATGCTCCATCCGGCTGTCATTTGAGCGCCATCAACCTGTACGGTGGATGAACGGCCCAAAAGCCAAGCAACCTGTTCAATTAAAACGCGTATTCCTGATAGGCAGGCTCCACGGAACCGCCCCACTCGCCGTTGAATTTGTCCAGCATCTCTTCCGCGGGCGTGCGGCCCGATTCGAGGATGCGCTCCAGCGGTTCGAGGTGACGGCTCTCGTCGCGGCCGAGTTGATCGATGCGACCACGCCGCCGCAAGCCGGCATGCGACAGCTTCAGGCACTCCCGGGCGATCTCGAACAGATAGCGATCCCTGATCCGGGCCTTGAAGCCGAAGCGCGGGACGTCGTCGCGCAATGCCTGACGCTCCTGCGCGGTCCAGTGGCGGACCAGATCCCAGGCCGCGTTCAGGCTTTCGTCGTCATACAGCAGCCCGACCCAGAACGCCGGCAGCGCCGGCAGCCGGCCCCACGTCACGCCATCGGCGCCGCGCATTTCCAGATAACGCTTCAGGCGGACTTCCGGGAAAATCGTCGAAAGATGATTGGCCCAGTCCGACAAGGTCGGACGCTCGCCGGGAAGCGAGTTGTTGCGGCCCTCGAAGAAGGCGCGGAACGAGGAACCTGCGACATCGATATAGGTCTCGCCGCGCTTGACGAAATACATGGGAACGTCGAGCGCGTAGTCGACCCAGCGCTCGAACCCCATGCCGTCCTCGAACACCCACGGCAACATGCCGGAGCGCGCGTTATCCGTGTCGCGCCAGATCTCGGAGCGGAACGTGAGGTACCCATTGGGTTTGCCTTCGGTGAACGGCGAATTGGCAAACAAGGCGGTCGCCACCGGCTGCAGCGCGATCGACACGCGCAGCTTCTTGACCATGTCGGCTTCGGAGGAAAAGTCGAGGTTGGTCTGCACCGTGCAGGTCCGGTACATCATGTCGATGCCGTACTGTCCGACCTTCGGCATGTAATTGGTCATGATCTTGTAGCGGCCCTTGGGCATGACCGGAATCTGCTCCCGCGACCAGGACGGCGTCATGCCGAGCCCGAGAAAGCCGATGCCCAAAGGCGTTGCGATCTCGCGCACCTGCGCCAGATGCGCCATCAACTCGGCCTGGGTCTGGTGCACGTTTTCGACCGGCGCGCCTGATAATTCGAACTGGCCGCCCGGCTCCAGCGAAATCGCGCCGCCGCCGGTGACGTCATAGAGCCCGATAATGTTGCCCTGCTCCATGATCGGCTCCCAGCCGAGCAGGAGCTGCATGCCTTCGAGCAGCGCGCCGATGCCGCGCGCGCCTTCGTATGGCACGGGCTGACGGCCTTCCAGCGTGAACGGGGTCTTCTCGTGCTCGGTGCCGATGCGAAACTCGGACGGCGGCTTGATGCCGGCTTCGAGCCACGCGACGAGCTCGTCACGCGATTGCAGCGGCGTCATATCGATCTGGTCACGCGCCATGAAAAAATCCGGATAACTGGCGATTCGACCGAACGCGCCGTGTGGCCAAGGGAATGCGGACGGCGTCGTCCGCATCAACGAAACATATCAGCGCCGTCATCGTGCCGGCACGCCGTCGCGGGCAGCGGCCGTCTTGACGTCGGAGCAGGAGCAGCCCAGCCGGTCAAGCAGACCGCAAAGCTTCATGGCGTCGGCATCGGATAGTTTGGAGCCGACGTGCTTTTCGATCGCCGCCGAATAGGCGCTCCACATTTTCTTCTGCAATTCACGCCCGGCCTCGGTGATCTCCACGAACTGGCCGCGCTTGTCGATCTTGCATTCGCGCCGCGCCGCCAGGCCCTCGTCGACCAGGCGGTCGATCAGCCGTGAGGTGGAATATTGCGGGATCAGCATCTGCTTTTCCAGTTCCACCGGGCGCATCTCGCCGGACGGCGCGCGCGACAGTTCCAGGAGGGCGTCATACCAGGCCAGCGGCGGAAAGCCTGCTTTCTTCAAATCCTGCTCGACGGCATCGAGCACCCGGCTCTGTACCCGCATCAGGCGGATCCAGGCGGCGGTCGCCTCGGTCGATGGTTTGCGTTTCATAGTCAGGTCCGTGTCTGTCACAGATCAGTGTACCGCACTAAATGCAGGTGCATCAATCTTGACTATTCCATGCAGATGCATTTAGTCAGTCCGCCAATAATGTCGAGGGAAGGAAAAGTCGATGAAACTGTATTATGCCCCAGGCGCCTGCTCGCTATCTCCTCATATCGCCCTTCTCGAGGCCGGTCTGCCCTACGATCTGGTCAAGGTCGACCTGCGCGCCAAGAAGCTGGAAAACGGTGACGACTTTTTGAAGGTCAACCCGAAGGGCCAGGTGCCGGTACTGGCGCTCGATTCGGGCGAACTGGTCACCGAGGGGCCGGTCATCGTCCAGATGATCGCCGACAAGGCGGGCAAGAATCTGGCGCCCGCCCGCGATTCGGAGGAGCGCTACAAGCTGCTCGAATGGCTGAACTACACCACCACCGAGCTGCACAAGAATCTCGGGCCGATGTTCTCGCCCGTGCTCGCTGACGAGGCGAAGGGTTTCTTCAAGGACCGCGCGATGGCCAAGTTCAAATATCTGGAAACCGAGCTAACGGGGCGCGACTACCTGATGGGCAAGCAGTTCACCGTCGCCGACGGCTACCTGTTCACCATGCTGATGTGGGCGACTGACCGCTTGAAGTTCGATCTCTCTGATATGCCGAACCTGTTGGCCTACAAGGCCCGCGTCGCAGCGCGCCCGAAGGTGCAGGAAGCGATGACCAAGGAAGGGCTGCTGAAGGCGGCGTGAGGGATTTCAGGGATTGCGGAAAGCGAAAGGGCCGGATCGATGATCCGGCCCTTTTCATTCGTGTCACCGCTCTCTCCAGTGGTCGTCCCTGCGAACGCAGGGACCCATAACCACAGGAAGTTGTTGTTTGCCGAAGGCGTCGACCAACGTGCCTTATCGATAGATCACGCGGTATGGGTCCCTGCGTTCGCAGGGACGACGATAGATCTTGCGCTGCCGCCTTACGCCGCCGCCTTCTTCGGCGGGAAGCGGCCGTAGAAGGTCTCGTTCCTCGCCGCCATGTCTTCCAGCAGCTTCGGCGGGGTGAAGCGCGAGCCGTATTTGGCTTCCAGCTTGTGGCAGAGCTCGACGAATTTTCGCGTGCCCATGAAGTCGATATAGGACAGCGTGCCGCCGGTGAACGGCGCAAAGCCAAAACCGAGGATCGAGCCGACATCGGCCTCGCGCGGGTCGGTGATGACGTGGTCTTCCACCGTGCGCGCGGCTTCCACCGCCTGCACCACTAAGAAACGCTGCTTCAGCTCCTCGATGTCGAGGGTATCCGGATCGAGCTGCTTCGGCTGCAGTGCCGACAGGCCCGGCCACAGACTCTTCTGGCCCTTGCCCTTCTCGGGATAGTCGTAAAAGCCCTTGCTGTTCTTGCGCCCCAAGCGGCCCTGCTTTTCGACCAGCTCCACCATCAGCTTCTTCTGATCGGGGTTGATGGCGTTGGGACCAAGATCCGTCTCCGTCGCTTTGATGACCTTCAGGCCGAGGTCGAGGGCGACTTCATCCGACAGCGACAGCGGACCGACCGGCATGCCGGCCATCTTGGCGCAATTCTCAATCATCGCCGGCGGCACGCCTTCGAGGAACATCTCGTTGCCTTCGGCGATGTAACGGCCGACGCAGCGGTTGGCGTAGAAGCCGCGGGAGTCGTTCACGACGATCGGCGTCTTGCCGATTACCCGCACATAATCGAGCGCGGCGGCGAGCGCGACGTCGCCGGTGTTCTTGCCGAGGATGATTTCGACCAGCATCATCTTCTCGACCGGCGAGAAGAAATGGATGCCGACGAACTTGCCCTGTTCCTTGAATCCTTCGGCAAGCGAGGTGATCGGTAGCGTTGAGGTGTTGGAAGCGAAGATTGCGTCCGCCTTCAGATACTGCTGCGCCTTCGCAAAAGTCTCCGCCTTGACCTTGCGGTCCTCGAACACGGCCTCGATCACGAGGTCGCAATCCTTCAATGCGGCATAGTCAGCGGTCGGCGTGATGCGCGCCAGCAGCGCGTCGCGGTCACCGGCCTTCGCACGGCCCTTGGCGACCTGCTCGTCGATCACCTTCTGCGCATGCGCCTTGCCCTTGTCGGCGCTTTCCTGGTCGCGGTCGATCAGGACGACGTCGAGGCCGGCGCGTGCCGAGACGTAGCCGACGCTCGCGCCCATGAAGCCGGCGCCGATCACGGCGACCTTCTTGATTTTGGTCGGCGGCATGTTCGCCGGACGCCGGGCGCCCTTGTTCAGCTCCTGCATCGACAGGAACAGGCTGCGGATCATCGCCGCCGCTTCCTTGGAGCGCAGCACTTTCGTGAAGTAACGCGACTCGACGCGCAGCGCGGCGTCGATCGGCAACTGCAGGCCCTCATAGACGCAGCTCATGATGGCGCGCGCCGCCGGATAATTGTCGTAGGTCTCGCGGCGGTAGATGGCGTTGCCGGCCGGGAACATCATCATGCCGGCCTTTGAGAACACCGGACCGCCCGGCAGCTTGAAGCCCTTTTCGTCCCAGGGCGCGACGGCCTTGCCGCCGCCCTTGATCCAGTCCTTGGCCGCCTTGATCAGGTCGGCCGCGGGAACGATGGCGTGGATCAGGTTCAGCGCCTTGGCCTTGTCGACCGTGACCGGATCGCCCTTGAGCAGGATCGTCATTGCGTCCTGCGGCGGCACCAGGCGCGGCACGCGCTGGGTGCCGCCGGCGCCGGGGAACAGGCCGACCTTGACCTCGGGCAGGCCGAGGCGAGTTTTGGGATTTTCAGCCGCGACGCGATAGTGGCAGGACAGCGTCACCTCGAAACCGCCGCCGAGCGCCAGCCCGTTGATCGCGGCCGCCCACGGCTTGCCGCAGGTTTCGATGCCGCGCAGCACCAGCGAGAAGCGGCGGCTCTGCTCGAACAGCATCTGGTTGGCAGCTTCCTCGCCCTTCTCCTTCAGCATCTTGGCATAGGCGACGTTCATGCCCTCGAGCATGGAAAGATCGGCGCCGGCGCAGAAGGCGTCCTTGCTGGAAGTGATGACGACGCCCTTCACGGCGGCATCGGCCGTGGTCTGCTTCAGTATCTCCTCGAGCTCGGTGGTCGATGTCTCGTCCAGCACGTTCATCGAACGTCCGGGAATGTCCCAGGTGGCGAGCGCAATGCCGTCGGCGTCGGTCTCTAGCTTGAAATTCTTGAAGGCCATGTTGGTGCTCCCTCGATGCCGGCAGCCGATGTCAGGCGCGGCGGTTGATTGTGATCCCGTAGGGTGGGTTAGCCGAAGGCGTAACCCACCATCCCGTGGCGAAAGAAGTGGTGGGTTACGCTTCGCTAACCCACCCTACGCGCTCAGACCCTTTCGATGATCGTCGCGGTCCCCATGCCGCCGCCGATGCACAACGTCACCAGCGCGGTGGACTTGTTGGTGCGCTCCAGCTCATCGAGCACGGTGCCGAGGATCATGGCCCCCGTCGCGCCGAGCGGATGGCCGAGCGCGATCGCGCCGCCATTGACGTTGATCTTCGAATTATCGATCTCGAACGCCTGGATGTAGCGCAGCACGACGGAAGCAAAGGCCTCGTTGAGCTCGAACAGGTCGATGTCCGACTTCTTCATGCCGGAACGCTCGAACAGCTTTTCGGTAACGTCGACCGGACCGGTCAGCATCATCGCGGGCTCCGAGCCGATATTGGCGAAGGCGCGAATTTTGGCGCGCGGCTTCAGGCCGTGCTTGGCACCCGCTTCCTTGCTGCCGAGCAGCACGGCGCCGGCACCATCGACGATGCCGGAGGAGTTGCCGGCATGGTGCACGTAATTGACGCGCTCGATTTCCGGATGCGACTGGATCGCCACCGCATCGAACCCGCCCATCTGCCCGACCACGGTGAAGGACGGTTGCAACTGCGCCAGCGACTGCATGGTGGTCGTGGGCCGCATGTGCTCGTCCTTGGCCAGGATGGTCAGGCCGTTGATGTCCTTGACCGGCACCACCGACTTGCTGAAGCGGCCCTCGTCCCAGGCTTTTGCGGCGCGCTGCTGGCTCTGCACGGCATAGGCGTCGACGTCGTCGCGCGAGAAACCGTATTTGGTCGCAATCAGATCGGCCGAGACGCCCTGCGGCATGAAATAGGCCGGCACCGCCATCGACGGGTCCATCGGCCAGGCGCCGCCGGAGGCGCCGATGCCGACGCGGCTCATCGATTCGGCGCCACCGCCGATCACGAGTTCATGCTGACCGGCCATGATCTGGGCGGCGGCAAAATTCACGGCGTCCAGGCCAGAGGCGCAGAAGCGGCTGATCTGCACGCCCGGGACAGTCTCGCCGAGGCCCGCCTTCAGCGCGGCGAAGCGCGCGATGTCGCTGCCGGCCTCGCCGACCGGATCGACCACGCCAAGCACGACGTCGTCGACGACGTCTTCGGCCAGATTGTTGCGTTCCTTCAGCGCCTGCAGCGGCACGGTGGCGAGCGCCAGCGCGGTGACCTCGTGGAGTGCGCCATCGGCCTTGCCGCGGCCGCGCGGGGTGCGAACGTGATCGTAGATATATGCCTCAGGCATGACGCCCTCCTGGTATGAGGATCATAATATTATAGGCGAAAGGACGGAGAAACGGCGAAAAATCTCAGAACGCTTCCGCCGCCAATTCCATGGTGGTCGCGCAGCCGGTCTGGATGCGCGCAAGATGGACGTGGGTTTCCGGCAACATCCGCTCCATGAAGAAGCGGCCGGTCACCAGCTTGGTGCTCAGATAGGGCGTTGTGCCACTGCTCGCAATCTTGTCCTGAGCTACTTTGGCCATCCGCGCCCACATGTAGCCAAAGGTGACGAGGCCGAACAATTGCATGTAGTCGGTGGCGGCGGCGCCGGCATTGTCGGGTTTTGTCAGCGCGTTCTGCATCAGCCAGCCGGTGGCCTGCTGCAGATGGCCGAGGGCGGTCGAGAGCGGGGTGACGAACGGCTTCATCGCCTCATCGCCGCCGTGCTCCTTGGCGAAAGCACCGACTTCGGCAAAGAACGCCATCACGGCGCGGCCGCCGTCGCGCGGCAGCTTGCGGCCGACCAGATCGAGCGCCTGAATGCCGTTGGCGCCCTCATAGAGCATAGCGATGCGCGCATCGCGCACGAACTGCTCCATGCCGTGCTCGGCGATATAGCCATGGCCGCCATACATCTGCTGCGCCAGCACCGCGTTGGAGAAGCCGACATCGGTCATCACGCCCTTCATGACCGGGGTCATCAGGCCCATATGGTCGTCGGCCTCCTGACGGTCCTTCGGGTCGGTGGATCGGTGGGCGACATCGCTCTTCAGTGCGGTCCACACCACCATGGCGCGCGCCGCCTCGTTGAAGGCCCGGATGGTGAGCAGCACGCGGCGAACATCCGGGTGCACGATGATCGGATCGGCCGGCTTCTCCGGCTCCTTTGCGCCCGTCAGCGAGCGGCCCTGCAGACGCTCGCGCGCATACTGGACGGCGTTCTGATAGGCGACTTCGGACTGCGCCAGCCCCTGCACGGCGACGCCGAGGCGGGCCTCGTTCATCATCACGAACATGCCCTGCATGCCCTTGTTCTCTTCGCCGATCAGCCAGCCGGTGGCGTTGTCATAGTTCATCACGCAGGTCGAATTGCCGTGGATGCCCATCTTGTGCTCGATCGAGCCGCAGGACACGCCGTTGCGCGCGCCCAGCGAGCCGTCGCCATTGACCAGCACCTTCGGCACCACGAACAGCGACACGCCCTTGATGCCTGCCGGCGCGCCTTCGATGCGTGCCAGCACCAGATGGATGATGTTCTCGGCGATATCGTGCTCGCCCGCGGAGATGAAGATCTTGGTGCCTGTGATCTTGTAGCTGCCGTCGGCCTGCTTCACCGCCTTGGTGCGCAACAGGCCGAGATCGGTGCCGCATTGCGGCTCGGTGAGGTTCATGGTGCCGGTCCACTCGCCCGCCACCATCTTCGGCACGAACATCTTCTTCTGCTCGGGCTTGCCGTGCACCAGGAGCGCCGCGGTCGCGCCCATGGTGAGACCGCCATACATCGAGAACGCCATGTTGGCCGCGCTCTGGAATTCGGTGACCACCTGGCTCAGCGTCACCGGCAGCCCCTGCCCGCCATATTCCGCCGGCGCCGACAGACCGAGCCAGCCGCCTTCGGCGACCTGCTTGAAAGCTTCCTTAAAGCCCTTCGGCGTCGTCACCGAACCGTCGTCATGCCGCTTGCAGCCTTCGAGATCGCCGACACGGTTGAGCGGCTGCAGCACCTCTTCGGAAAGCTTTGCGGCCTCGCCCAAAATCGCTTCGCGCACGTCGGCGGAGGCATCAGTAAAACCGGGTAGATTGTCGTAGCGATCGATCTGGAACACGTCGTTGAGCAGGAAGGTGACGTCTTCCACAGGGGCTTTGTAGATCGGCATGATGTTCTCCCGGCAGCGGCGAAAGGTGGTGAAGGCGTTTGAGATGAAATTCGTCGTAGCGTTCCGGAACGAGACCTTATCCGGTTCCGGCAGTCCTAGGGAGTGAGCGGGTGAGCGAAATATCCGGGCAGCATTGCGATATGGACTGCACCGGACATCGCGGCCTTGGTCTCACTGCTTGGCGAGTTGCTCTCCCATCAAGCGGTGCAGCAGATTGATTCCTTTCAGCGGACGCACCATCACCTTGAAGTGCGTGATCTTACCGTCATCGCTGAAGGTGATGATGTCGACGCCGTTGATCTTGATACCCTCGATCTCGTTTTCGAATTCGAGGACCGCGCCATTGGCGCTGCGCCATTCGCCTGTGTATTTGAAGCCGGTGCCGCCAAGGACCTTCTCGGCGCTCGCCAGATATTTGAAGGTGATGTCACGCCCGCGCTGCGGCGTGTGGACGACGGGGCTTTCGAACACCGCATCCGGATGCAGCAGATCCCACAACGCCGCCGTGTCATGGGACTTCATGTAGCCGTACCACTTGTCGAGGCCGCTCATGGTCATCATGTCTCCTCTAGCGGGCGATGACGGGCTGGGCGCCGGGGAATGGGACCTCTCCGGAGCGTATGCGCGTTGACGCATATGCAACTTTATGCATAGTGTCAATCACTGTTAAAATCCGGAGGGCCGGCGTCGTGGCGCTTGGTGACGCGATCCTTGCCTGCCTGACCGAACGTCCGATGACGGGCTATGAGCTCGCCAAGACGTTCGACAACTCCATTGGATTCTTCTGGAAGGCCGACCACCAGCAAATTTATCGGGAACTCACCAAGCTTCGCGACCGCGGCCATATCCAGGGCCGCGAGGTGGTGCAATCAGGCAAGCCGAACAAGCTGGTCTATACGCTCACGCCGGAAGGGCGGGCCGCGCTCAGACATTGGGCGGCACGGCCGAGCGTTCCGGCCTCAATCAAGGACGACCTGCTGGTGCGGCTCTATGCACTCGACAGCGTCGACGTCGAACCGTTACGCACCGATCTGATGGCGCGGCTGGAGCACCACCGCGACCGTTTTGCGCGATATGAACGCCTGCTCAACAAACGTTTTCCCCAAGGCACGGCGCCGTCGGCCGATGTGGGCAAATTGCTCGGGCTGCGCATCGGCCTCGCGCACGAGCGCGCCGTGGCGGAATGGTGCGAAGAGGCGATCGAGGCGTTGTCGGCCCTCACTTCCGGCGTGGAACGGACCAACGTCGTCCCGCTTGAGGAAAGCCAACGCGAAAAGAACGGCTAGGGCCTTACAGAGCCAGCCGATTTAGCCGCCCGGTAACTTTTAGGGCCGCCCGTCCCATTCCTTAACCCGTTCTTTACCGTAACGCGAAAAAGTCAGTTCCGAGGCAGGCGAGCCGCGCGGAAATACGATTGTCTCTTCGGTGGGACGCGCGGGGAGGCTGATGGCGCAGGTGGGGCGCCGAAGCGGAACCGGACGAAAGCATGAATTCGCGCGTATCGTGGAGTGTTGACGGCATCGATCCCTCTGTCCGCGAAAGGGCCGAGGCGGCGGCGCGCCGCGCCGGCATGTCGCTGAACGAGTGGCTCAATTCAACCGTCGGCGAACCAGCCCCGCCCAGTTTCGGCGCGCCTTCCGAGCAGCGGTCGGCGATGCCGCGGCAAATCCCCGACGTGGCCGACATTCACCAGCGGCTGGATTCAATCACCAAGCAGATCGAGCAGATTTCGCGGCCCGCCGCGCCGCGCGGCGACACTTCGCGCGGCGAAGCCGTCCGTGGCGAGCCGACGGTGGCCCGGCAGCTCAACGAGGCCATTTCGCGCCTCGACGCGCGGCTGTCGCAGATTTCAAACCCCGCGCCGGTCCGTCAGGCCCAGATGCAGGAAAAGCAGCGCCAGACCGATATCGTCGAGCGTGCCGCGGCCCAAGTCTATCGCCCAGCGCCGCCGCTCAGTCCAGCCTCGATGGATTTCGCGATCGCCGAGATCACCGCGCGCCAGAACGAACTCGACGGCCCACCGCCGCGGCAGATGCCACCGCGCCATGCCGCGCCGGCGGCATCTTCCGCCCAACCCAATTCTGCACAGCCCATGATGCAGGCAGCGCCGGCCGGTCCGGATTTTTCTTCGCTCGAACGGCACCTGCTCAAGATCACCAGCCAGATCGAAGCGCTGCAGCGTCCCGATCATGTCGAGGAGTCGATCGCGGCCTTCCGCAGCGAACTCGCCGAAATCCGCCAGGCCATCACCGAAGCGGTGCCGCGCCGCGAGATCGAATCGCTCGAGAACGAAATCCGCTCGCTGTCCCGCCGCATCGACGAAAACAGACAGCACGGCAGCGACGGTCAGACGCTGGCCGGCATCGAGCGCGCGCTCGGCGAAATCCGCGAGGTGCTGCGCTCGCTGACGCCGGCCGAGCAGCTCACCGGCTACGACGAGGCGATCCGCAATCTCGGCGCCAAGCTCGATCTGATCCTGCGTTCGAACGACGATCCGTCGACGGTGCAGCAGCTCGAAAGCGCGATCGCGGCGCTGCGCGGCATCGTCTCCAACGTCGCCTCCAACGACGCGCTGGCCCGGCTCGCCGAAGACGTGCACACGCTGTCGGCCAAGGTCGATCAGCTTTCCCGCTTTGACGGCAACAGCGATGCCTGGGGACAGCTCGAGCAGCGCCTGACTGCGCTGACCTCGACGCTGGAAACAAGGCAGCCGCCGGCCACGAGCGAGCATTCGGAATATCTCGAAAACGCGGTGCGCTCGCTGTCGGAACGGCTCGACCGCATCCCGGTCGGCAACGACAATGCGTCGGCGTTTGCCCATCTCGAACAGCGCGTGTCCTATCTGCTGGAGCGCCTGGAAGCCTCCGGCGATCGTTCCGCCGCCCCCGCCATCGACCTCGGACGGGTCGAGGAAGGGCTGCACGACATTCTGCGTTCGCTCGAACGCCAGCACGCCAGCCTGGTCGCGCTCGCCGATTCCAACCGCAATTCCGGCGACACGGCCCAGCCGATGGACTCCGGCATCGTCGATCTGGTCAAGCGCGAGCTGTCCGACATCCGCTTCAGCCAGTCGGAAACCGATCGCCGCACGCAGGACTCGCTGGAGACCGTTCACAGCACGCTCGGCCACGTGGTCGATCGCCTGTCGATGATCGAAGGCGATCTGCGCGTGGTACGCACCGCGCCGGCTACGGCCGCCTCTGCTCCTGCAGCCGCCGAAATACGCGAGGAAGCGCCCCGCGTGATGACGCCGCTGCAGACCTATCCGCAGCAATCGAAGCCGGAATTGCCGAACCCCGCCGCGCTGCAAGCCGGCCCGCAGGAACCCTTTGTCGCTGCGCCACGCGAATTCCACGCGGCGCAGCCGCCGGCCGCGCCGGCCGCCCCGCCATTGCCGCCGCGGGCGATCAGCGAAATCCTGGAGCCGCATGCCGCAGCGCCCCGCGCCCCGATCGCGCCGGAATTGCCGCCGGATCATCCGCTCGAGCCGGGCACCCGGCCGCCGGTGCGCGTCTCTTCGCCATCGGAACGGATCGCCGCTTCCGAAAACGCGATCAGCGAAATTGCTTCCGCGCCGAAGGAGCCGGTGAACTCGTCGAGCTTCATCGCCGCCGCGCGCCGCGCCGCGCAGGCCGCAGCCGCCGCGCCACCCCCCGAGAAGGCAGGACGTTCGGCGAAGGCCGCGCCAAAGGACAAGGGCGGCGACAAGGCCAAGGCGGACGACAAGAACCCTTCCAACATTTCCTCCAAGATCCGCTCGCTGCTGGTCGGCGCGAGCGTGGTCGTGATCGTGCTCGGCACTTTCAAGATGGCGATGACGCTGCTCGACACCGGCAGCATGCTGCAACTGCCGATGATGGAACAGCCCAGCGAGCCGGCCGCCCCGGCGCAGGCGCCTGCGCCGTCGGAGAGCGGCGCCAGGCCCGCTATGCCTGTGGCGCCCATGATGCCCGCGGCACCCTTGATGATCTCGCCGACGCCGGTCGAGAAGCAGTCGAACAATTCTTCCGCGCCGAACACGCTGGATAGCGCGCGGATCGCAGTCCCGCCGCAGGCCGCGCCGCTGCCTGCCGCAGCCAGCGACATCACCGGCGCAATCACGACGCTGCCTCCCACCGGCGGCAAGCTTGCCATGATCGCCGTGCCGCCGACCGAGCGGCTGCCTGACGGCATCGGCGGCCCGGTATTGCGCGCCGCCGCGTTGAAGGGCGACCCGGCCGCGGCTTACGAGGTTGGCGTGCGCTTTGCCGAAGGCAAGGGCGTTGCCGCGGATCTCGACCAGGCCGCAAAATGGTACGACCGCGCGGCGCAGGCCGGCGTGGTGCCCGCCATCTTCCGGCTCGGGACCTTCTACGAGAAGGGCCTGAGCGTGAAAAAGGACGTCGATGTCGCGCGGCGCTATTATGCCCAGGCGGCCGAGCGCGGCAGCGCCAAGGCGATGCATAATCTGGCCGTGCTCGACGCTGATGGCGGCGGCAAGGGCGCCAATTACAAGAGCGCGTCGATCTGGTTCCGCAAGGCCGCCGATCGCGGCGTCGCCGACAGCCAGTTCAACCTCGGCATCCTCTATGCACGCGGCATCGGCGTCGAACAGAACCTCGCCGAATCCTACAAATGGTTCAGCCTCGCCGCGGCCCAGGGCGATGCGGACGCGGGGCGCAAGCGCGACGATATCGCCAAGCGCCTCGACGTCCAGTCGCTGGCGGCCGCGAGACTCGCGATCCAGACCTTTACGCCGGAGCCACAGCCCGACGACGTCGTCAACGTGGCGGCACCCGCTGGCGGTTGGGATTCGGCACCGGCGCCCGCCACGGGCAAGCCCGGCACCAAGCCGGCTGCGACCAAGCGCACCGCCGCCGCGAATTAAGATTCCGTAAGTCGCGGCCATGCCGCTGGCATGGTCATCTCCCCGACCATAAATGGGTGTAGCGGATCGGGTCAGCCGAATCGCGATCGGCTGGGCTTGCGAAGAGGATTGTTTGTCAGACCAGAATAGCCAGGGCGGGGAGAATAATTTCCGGAGGCCGCCGACAGGTCCTTCGGTCGCACCGCCTCGCATTCCGCTCCATCAACCTCCCCCGCCGCCGGTCCAGCCGCCCCGGCGCAAACGGCATTTCTGGTCGGTCGCCATCTTCATCCTGCTGGTTTCCGGCGTCTGCATTCGCGCCTACCGGGACCTGTCGCAGCCGGAGGCCTGGCACTACTGGAAGGACCAGTACGTCTCGCCCAGCCTGACATCGCAGGTGATCGACACGCTCCATCTCGATGGTTCGAGCAAGGGCCGGCGGGCGCTGTTGGTCAGCGGGACGATCGGCCCTGCCGCTGCAAACTGGTTTCGCGGCAGGTTGGACCAGGCCAATCTCGCGGCGGGCGATATCGTGCTGCTGGCCTCCCCCGGCGGCGATCTGAACCAGGCCGCGATCATGGGCGAGATCATCCGGCAGCGGTCGCTGGCGACCGCGGTCGGCAGCGCCGACGCGTCAGGCCGCGTCAAGCCGGGCTATTGCGCCAGCGCCTGCGTGCTGGTCTATGCCGGCGGCAAGACCCGCTTCGGCGTCTTGGGCTCGGCATTGGGCGTTCATCGGTTTGTCACAAGCAAGCCCGTGGACGACCCCGTCGCGGAGGCGCAGCGGATTTCAGGCGCCGTGCTGGGCTACATGACCAAAATGGGGGTCTCGTCCTCCATCGTGGAAGCGATGTCCGAGACGAGGGACATTCGCTGGCTCAGCCCCAAACAGGCGCTGGCGATGAACCTCGTCACCGACCCGCTCGGGAAACCCTGAGCCGGCCAATCGCCGGGCCCCCACCTGCGCGCGCCCCCGCGGATTTGTTGCAGCGTTTCAACGTCCTGACGAATGCGCGGGCACATGAGGCAAAAATTTGCCTTCCCGGGCATTTTTAGTCCCTCATCCCCCCGAATTCAGTTATGCAAATACGCGGGAACCGGCCCTGCGCACGCAAAGGTGCATGCGCGAACCGGCTTCCACTGCCGGCAAATACAACAGAAACCGTGCCAAGAGCGGCTCCCCGGCTGTCTCTTGCGGCAAAGCTACAAAAAGCAGACGCGCGTGCAGCTCTACCTCCCAATCGCCGACATTCCGGTCAATGTTTTCCTCATCCTGGCGATGGGCGCGGCGGTTGGGTTCGTGTCCGGCATGTTCGGGATCGGCGGCGGCTTCCTGATGACGCCGCTGTTGATCTTCGTCGGCATTGCGCCGGCGGTCGCGGTCGCCTCTGTCGCGAGCCACATCGCCGCCTCCTCGTTCTCAGGCGCGCTCTCCTATTGGCGACGGCGCGCCATCGATCCGCTGTTGGCGGCGGTGCTGTTGACCGGCGGCAGTATGGGCACGGCGCTGGGGGTATGGACCTTCACGCTGCTGCGCTCGCTCGGTCAGCTCGATCTCATGATCGCGAT
Organism: Bradyrhizobium sp. SRL28; assembly: GCF_018596315.1. Classification (GTDB taxonomy): domain Bacteria; phylum Pseudomonadota; class Alphaproteobacteria; order Rhizobiales; family Xanthobacteraceae; genus Bradyrhizobium. The sequence continues at coordinate 75,606 of NZ_JAHEAG010000023.1, forward strand.
GTCCTACGTGATCCTGCTGACCACTGTCGGCGGCCTGATGTTCTGGGAGGGCCTGCGGGCGCTGTTGCGGGCCCGCCGCGGCGGGCCGGTCACCACACGCCGCCCCGGCAGCCATGTCTGGATCCATGGCTTGCCGCTGAAGATGCGCTTCAAGCGCTCGAAAATCTACCTGTCCGTGATTCCCATCGTCGTGATCGGCCTGGTCATCGGCTTCATCGGCGCCGTGATGGGCATCGGCGGCGGCTTCATCCTGGTGCCGCTTTTGATCTACGTGCTGCGGGTGCCGACCTCGACCGTGATCGGGACCTCGATGGTGCTGACCCTGGTCACGATGGTGTTCGCCACCATGCTGCACGCCGTCACCAATCATCTGGTCGATGCCGTGCTGGCGCTGATCCTGATGGTCGGCGGCGTCACCGGCGCGCAGTTCGGCGCGCGCGCGGGGCAGAAAATCCGCGGCGAACATTTGCGGCTGCTGCTCGGGCTGCTGGTGCTCGCCGTCGGCATCCGCTTTGCGGTCGAACTCGTGATCCGGCCCGAAGATCTCTTCAGCGTGCGGGAAACAGGAGTGACGGGATGACCGCGCGCCTCCTGCTCATACTTGGAGGTCTTGCGCTAGGCGCCACGCTCGCGGTCACGTCCGTGAGGGCCGAAAAGTTGATCGTGTCGGTGTCGAACCACCGCGTCACCGTGACACCGAATTACTCCGGCGAGGAACTCGTGCTGTTCGGCTCGGTGGAGAAGGACGCCACCACGCCGGCCGATCGCACTTACGATCTGGTGGTGACGATTGCCGGCCCGCGCGCCGACATGGTCACCCGCCGCAAGGAGCGCCGGTTTGGGATCTGGATCAACACCGACTCCCGGCAGTTCCTGAAAGTGCCGGCCTACCTGGCGCTGTTCTCCAACCGGCCGTTCGACGCCATCGCCTCGCCCGAGGTGCAGCGGCGGCAGCAGCTCGGGCTGAACAACGTCTTGCTGACCCAGCGCGTCAGCGGCGACTACGCCGACGTGGTGCCCGACGACGTGTTCCGCAGCGCCTTCGTGCGGCTGCGCCGGCAGCACGGCCTCTATCGCGAGGAAACCTCGGCGGTGACGTTCCTGACGCCGACGCTGTTCCGCACCGGCATTCCCCTGCCCGCGGAAGTGCCGATCGGTCTCTATAACGTCGAGATCAAGCTGTTCGCCGACGGCGCGCTGGTAACCAAGACCGACACCGCGTTCGAAATCGTCAAGGTCGGCTTCGAGCAATTCGTCGCCACCACCGCGCAGCAGCACGGCTTCGTCTACGGGCTGATCACCGCCTTCATGGCGCTGATGACCGGATGGATGGCGTCGATCGTGTTCAGGAAGGATTGAGCTTTAATGTAGGTTGGGTGGAGCGAAGCGATACCCAACATCGGCTGCTGCGGCACCAGCGTGATGGGTATCGCTTCGCTCCACCCATCCTACTTTACCAAAAACCCCACGCCCATCGCCACGACACTCAGGATCATCGCACCCGTCGACAGCCAGCCCAGCCAATAGAGTGGCCCCCCGACGACGAAGCGGCCCATCACGTCCTTGCGCCGCGCCATGAACATCAGCAGCACCATCACGGGCACGGCGAGCACGCCGTTGATGACGGCGCTCCAGTACAGCGCCGAGATCGGGTTGATCGGCGTGAAGTTCAGCGCGATGCCGATCCCCGCCGACAGCGCCAGCACGGCATAGAATGCGGCGGCTTCCTTGGGCTTGCGCGCGAGCCCGACCGGCCATCGCCGCCCCTCGCCGACGGCGTACGCCGTAGCGCCGGCCAGCACCGGGATCGCCAGCAATCCGGTGCCGACGATGCCGAGTGCAAAGATCGCTTCCGCAAACGCGCCGGCGATCGGACGCAGCGCTTCGGCGGCTTCCGCCGAACTCTGGATATCGGTCTTGCCGGATGCATGCAGCGTCGCCGCCGCGGTCACGATGATCGACAGCGCGATCAAATTGGAGAACGCCATGCCGATGATGGTGTCGGCGCGGATGCGATAAAACTCCCTCCGCGCGCCGTAGTGTTTTTCGATCAGGGGCCGCTTCGTTGCATCGACGCGCTGGTCCTCGGCTTCCTGTGAGGCCTGCCAGAAGAACAGATAGGGCGAGATCGTGGTGCCGAGGATCGCGACGATGGTGGTGAAATAGTCGGCGCTCCAGCTCACGCGCGGAACGAGAACGCCGGCGAGCGCCTCGCCCCACGACACCTTGGCAAAGGCCAGCGCCGCGACATAGGCGAACAGGCTGAGCGTCAGCCATTTCAGCACCGAGACGTATCGCTTGTAGTCGAGGAAGATCTGCGCCGCCACCGACGTCACGCCGAACAGCAATACGTAGACGATGCTGTGGCCGCCGATCAGCAGTTTGCTGGCATCCGCCATGGCGCCGAGATCGGCGGCGATGTTGATGGTGTTGGCGATGAACAGCAGCGTCACCACCACGTGGAGCAGCCACGCCGGATAATGCCGGCACACATTGCCGGAAATACCGTGGCCAGTGACGCGGCCGACCCGCGCGGAGATTTCCTGGATCGCCGCCATCAGCGGAAACGTCAGCAGCATGGTCCAGCCGATGCCGTAGCCGAGCTGCGCGCCGGCCTGGCTGTAGGTACCGATCCCCGACGGATCGTCGTCGGACGCGCCGGTGATCAGGCCGGGGCCGAGCGCCTTCAGCGCATCGCGGAAACGAAACGGCCGAGATGTTTCGGCTTTCGCCGCCGGCCTCGCGCCCGCTACGCCCGCTTTGCCGCGATGCTTCATTTTCGATTTCGTCTGGTCCATGCAGCCGCGATAACGAAGCTGAATAGCGCAAGTTCCTGACAGAGGAACCTGTCGTTACGCCGGCACCGTCTCGATGATCGTCGCCACGCCCGGCTGCAAAATCCGCAAGCGCGATCCAAACCCCAGCGTGTCGAAGGTGGCGCGCAAATCGCCGGCGTTCTGGCGGAAATGCGCCCAGCCGTCGGTATGCACGGGTACGATCACCGCATCGGCAAAGGCGCGCGCGGTCTCGATGGTGTCGTTGGTGTCCATGGTGAGATGGAATGGACCGCGAGTCTGGGCGGCGCCGGCGAACGGCAGCACCACGCCGCACTTGAAGCGGCGTGCGACTTCCGCGACGCCATCGAACCAGGTGGTGTCGCCGCTGATGTAGATCGGCCGACTGCCCGCCTTGCTCGATTCCACCACGAAGCCGACGACGTCGCCCGACAGCGGCTCGATGCCGGCCGGTCCGTGGCGCGCGGGTGTGGCGGTGATGGTCAACGACTGGCCGCCCTTCTTCAACTCGGTCGATGCCCAGGGCGCAAAACCCTCGGTCTTGCCGCCGAGCCGCTTTGCACCCGCCTCCGTCGTCAGCACGCGCTTCGCTTCCCTGAGGAACTCGCGGCCGGAATGGTCGAGATTGTCCGAGTGCTGATCGTGGCTCAGCAGCACCGCGTCGATCGCGCCGACATCGCGCGCGCTCATCGCGGGCCCGGTCAGCTTCTCGAGCTTCACATGCGGCAGTTGATAGGCGCCGGATTCGTCGAAGGTCGGATCGGTGAGGAGGCGGAAGCCGTCGATCTCGATCAGGGCCGTGGGGCCGCCGATCAGGGTAATAGTGAGAGTCATGTCGCACTCTCTTGGTCGACGCTGACGCCGCGGGGCGGGTCACCAGATAGATGCCGAGCGCCACCGGAACGATCCCGAGCAGATCTCGGAACTCGACATGTTCGCCGAGCACGAGGAACGCGAACAGCATGCCGAGTGGCGGCATCAGGAAATGATAGGCACTCGCAGCGGTCGCGCCACACACTTTCAGGAGATGAAACCAGAGCAGATACGCAAGGATCGAACCGCCGAGCACGAGGAAGGCGAACGCGCCCAGGAGCCGCGCGCTCGGCACGATGTCGCCGATGCTCGAGAAAGTGAACGCGAACGGCAACAGCACGATGCCGGCTGAGAGATTCTGCACGCCATTGCCGACCCAGAGACTGCCCTTCGGCGCCAGCACCTTGAACAGGATGGTGCCGGCCACGATCGAGGCCAAGGAGGCCAGCGTGAACAGGATGCCGTGCCAGTCATCAGTGCCAACGGATATGCGGTGCCAGACGATGAAGCCGACGCCGGCGATGCCGAGCAGGAGGCCCATCACCTTGCGCAAGGTGAGTGCCTCGTCGAGAAACACCGCCGCAAGCACGGCGGTAAAGACCGGATTGGCGCTGACGATCAGGCCGCCGAGGCCGGCGGATACGGTCTGCAGCCCGGTATAGCCGAGGCCGAGATAGAGCGCGTTGTTGGCGATGCCGAGGATCGCGAAGATGCCGGCATCGCGCCAGGTGAGCGAGGACCACGCTTCGCCGCGCAGCGCGGTGACGCCGAGGATCAGGATGCCGGCCAGCGAAAACCGCGCGGTGAGCAGGATCAGCGGCGGACAATCGGTGACGCCGATCTTGCCGGCGACGAAGGCAAAGCTCCAGAGGAGGCAGAACAGGCCGATATAGAGGGGCAGCGAGTTGAAGCTGGCGCGGGGAACCGCGACCGAGGGGGCGAGCGACATGGGAAGTCTCCTTTCCCCTGATCTAGGCCTGCACCTTGATATTTGGAAATTAAATGATAAACTGACATCCAGTGGATTTTTGAATGGAGCATTCAGATGCTCGATCTGGAGCTGTTGCGCAGTTTCGTCTCCGTCGTCGATTCCGGCGGCTTCACCCGCGCCGGCGAACGCGTCCACCGCACCCAGTCGACCGTCAGCCAGCAGATCAAGCGGCTGGAGGACGATGTCGGCCAGCCGCTGCTCAACCGTAACGGCAAGGACGTGACGCCGACGGAAGCCGGCGAGCGGCTGTTGTCCTATGCGCGGCGGCTGCTGGCGCTTGCGGAAGAAGCGCGCGACGTGGTGGCGCGCCCCGAGAGCGAGGGCGCGGTACGGCTTGGTGTGCCCGAGGATTTTGCCGCCTATCGCTTGACGAAACTGCTGGCGGCATTCTCGCGCTCGCATCCCGGCCTGCGACTCGATGTGCGCGCCGATCAAAGCGCCAACCTCAAGCGCGAGCTCGAACGCGGCGAACTCGATCTCGCATTGTTCAAGCGAGCCGCGGGGGAAAAGGGCGGCATCGCGGCGTGGCCGGAGCGCGTGCACTGGGTGACCAGCAAAAACCATCCGCGCGATACCCGCACCGGCTCGGTGCCGCTGATCGGCTTTCCCACCGGCTGCCTGTATCGGGCGGGCGCGATCCATGCGCTGGAAAGCGCCGGGCGCAACTGGCACATGACCTATACTTCTTCCAACCTCTCAGGCATCCAGGCCGCGGTCGCCGCGGGCATGGGCCTCAGCATTTTGTCCGAGATGGCAATCCAGGCCGACCATCGCGTGCTGACCGCGAAGGATGGCTTCGCACCGATCGACCGCACCGAAGTGGCATTGGTGGCCGCTCCCGATGCCAGCCCCGCGACATTGCGGCTGGCGGATCGGCTGGCCGAGTTCTGCAGCACGGTGCAGGCGAAGGCGGCGTAATGGAACGAGGAATCGCAGGGTTGGCAAAGGCGCTCTTGCGCCGTGCCCACCATCCATCACCGAGCGTGCGTTTTAATGGTGGGCACGCTGCGCTTTGCCCACCCTACGCCGCTACGTGGCGGATGCTCAATAACAGCGCGAGGCCGCAATCGTGTGCACGCGGTTGTCACCGAGCACATGCGCCATGAAGCCGGGCGCGCCAAAGATTTTCGCAAATGCCATATCGCGGATGCTCAGGCCGCCGGTATAGGCGCCGAACGCGGGCATTACGGCGCGTTCGCCGTCGGAAGCAAAGCATCGCCGCTCCATCGATCGTCCCCTTGTGGCGACGCGCGCCTTGGGATGGAGGTGGCCGGCGATTTCGCCCGCCTTCCCGGTCGGCTCATGGCGGAACGCGATCGGCCCGATCGCGACTTCGCTCGCCACCGCGCCGCCGAGATCGGACGGCAGGGCGGGATCATGATTGCCCGAGATCCAGATCCAGTCACGCCGCGCCTGCATCGCCGAGAGTGCATCGCGATCGGGCGCCGACAGCCGCTCATGCGCGTTGCGATCGTGAAAGCTGTCGCCGAGCGCAATCACCATACGCGGGTCGTGCCGCGCGATGACGGCGGCGAGACGGCTCAGCGTCGCAACCGTGTCATAGGGTGGCAGCAGCACGCCGCGCTTCGCGAAGCTGGAGCCCTTTTCCAGGTGCAGGTCGGAGACGACAAGCAGGCGTTGCTCCTGCCAGAACAGCGCGCCGGAAAGATCGGCAACGAACGTCACGTCCGATATTGTGACCTTCGAGGCGCGCATCTGTTGATCGTCTCCCGAAGATTGCGCCCCTGCCGTCACGTTCTATCCCATCGCCTCTTTGACGAGCTCATCGGCGGCTTCCGCCAGCAACTCGTCCCCCGCTTCGCCATAAACTGACTCGCGGCCGATTTCCAGCATCACGGGGACGGCGAGCGGCGAAACATGTTCGAGTTCCCGATGGATGATTCGCCCCTGGATGCGCGAGAGCATATCACCCAGGCGCTTGAGATCGAGCAGGCCGGCGGCAGCGTCCGCGCGGGCCGCGCGCAACAGCACGTGGTCGGGCTGGTGCTTGCGCAGCACGTCATAGACGAGGTCGGTCGAGAACAGCACCTGGCGGCGGGATTTTTCCTCCCCGGTAAAGCGCCGCGGGATCAGGCCGGATATCAGCGCGCAGCTGCGGAAGGTACGCTTCATCAGCGCGGATTCCGCCAGCCACGCCTCGAGGTCATCGCCAAGCATGTCGGGGGAAAACAAGGCAGCAAGATCGAACTTGCCGTGTCGAACCAGATGCGAGATGTCGCCAAGCCCCCAGATCGCGAGCGCATATTCGTTGGCGACGAAGCCAAGCGGGCGCACCCGCGCGCGCTCCATCCGCCGCGTCAGCAGCATGCCGAGCGTCTGGTGCGCCAGCCGCCCCTCGAACGGATAGCAGACGAGGTAGTGCTTGCCGCCGCGCGGAAAGGTTTCGATTAGAAGCTCGCGCACGGCCGGCACGCGGGAAAAATGCCGCTGCAGCGACAGCCAGTCGCGCACCTGCTCCGGCAGCGCATTCCACTGCCGCCGGTCATCCAGCAATTTCCGCACGCGTTCGGCCAGATAGGTCGAGAGCGGAAACTTGCCGCCCATGTAGGACGGCACCTTGGCGTCCTTGTCGTTGGAACGGGAGACATAGACCTGGTCCTCGACCAGCGCCTCGTAGCGCACGATCTCGCCGCCGAACACAAAAGTGTCGCCGACGACCAGCCCCTCGATAAAGTATTCCTCGATCTCGCCCAGCATCCTGCCGCCGCGACCGATCATGCCCGTGGAGCCCGCCCCGCCGCCGCGGCCGCGCACCAGCTTTACCTTCAACATGGCCTCTTCAACGATGGTACCGACGTTGAGGCGATAGCTCTGCCGCACTTTTGGATTGGCGATGCGCCAGCGGCCCTGCTTGTCCTGCCTGATGCGCGCGAATCGCTCGTAGGTCTTCAGTGCATAGCCGCCAGTGGCGACGAAATCGACCACGTCGTCGAAATCGGTTCGCGCCAGCGACGCATATGGCGCCGATGTCAGCACTTCCGCGTAGAGTTCGTCCGACAGGAACGGCTCGCCGCAGGCGCATCCGAGCACGTGCTGCGCCAACACGTCGAGCGCGCCGTTGCGCAAAGGCGGCGTATCCTGCGCATTCTCCGCGATCGCGTCGATCGCGACGCGGCACTCCAGCACCTCGAAGCGGTTGGCCGGAATCAATACCGCGCGCGACGGCTCGTCGAGGCGGTGGTTGGCGCGGCCGATCCGCTGCATCAGGCGCGAGGCGCCCTTTGGCGCGCCGACATTGATAACGAGATCGATGTCGCCCCAATCGATGCCGAGGTCGAGCGAGGATGTGCAGACCACGCCGCGCAGCTTTCCCGCCGCCATCGCGTCCTCGACCTTGCGGCGCTGCGCAACGTCGAGCGAGCCGTGATGCAGCGCAATCGCGAGACCGTCGTCGTTCATGCGCCAGAAATCCTGGAACAGCATTTCGGCCTGGCTGCGGGTGTTGACGAAGATCAGCGTGGTCTTGTTGCGCTTGATCAGCTCGTACATTTCGCCGAGCGCATGGCGCGCGGTGTGCCCGGCCCAGGGCAGCCGCTCCTGGGTGTCGAGCATCTCGACGATAGGCGCCGCCGCGCCGCCCGCCACGACGATGTCGGCCGAGATTTCCTTGCGGTCGTGCTGTGGCATCAAGAACCGCGCCAACGATTCGGGCTCGGCTACCGTCGCGGACAGCCCGATCGCGCGCATTTCGGGCGCCAGCCGCCACAGCCGCGCCAGACCGAGCGACAGCAGATCGCCGCGCTTGGAAGTGACAAGCGCATGCAGTTCGTCGAGCACGATACGTTTCAACGAGGAGAACAGAAACGGCGCGTCGTCGGAGGACAGCAACAACGCCAGTTGCTCTGGCGTGGTGAGCAGAATGTCCGGTGGATAGCGCCGCTGCCGTTGCCGCCGCGATACCGGCGTGTCGCCGGTGCGGGTCTCGACCTTGATCGGCAGCCCCATCTCGGCAATCGGCGTCTCCAGATTGCGCGCGATGTCGACCGCGAGCGCTTTCAGCGGCGAGATGTAGAGGGTGTGGAGGCCGCCGGTACGTTTGACGCTGCGGCCGGTGGAAACGAGGCTCTTCTCGCCACCACCCTTTGAGGCGGCGGGAGAAGACAGTTCCACCAGCGTCGGCAGAAACCCGGCCAGCGTCTTGCCGGCGCCGGTCGGGGCAATCAAGAGTGCCGAACGGTCGTCGGCGGCTTTTGCCAACAGCGCCAATTGATGCTCGCGCGGCGACCAGCCACGCGCGGCGAACCAGCGCCGGAAACGGTCGGGCAGCAGCGCAGCCGTTTCAAGCGGCGTGAAGGGCAAGGGATCGGGCGACGGCACGGAGAAGAGGTAAGCCGTCGGGGCGGGTTCGTCGAGGCCGTCGGGGGCAATTCGGCCGGATGCCCCCCCGGGCGCGGTGCAGCGTGCAACGCTGCTCCGCAGAACGGGGACCTATGCCGCGGCGCGTGGACCCCGGATCAGCAGCGCACCACGCCGCAAGCGCGGCGCGTTGCGCAGCATCCGGGGAACGCCATCTGTGAGAGTTTTACTCCGTCACCGGCTTGTCCGAAATATCCCAATCCTTGCCGTTGAACTCCGAGATGTAGAGCGTCTTCATCGGCGTGTAGTCGTCGGGCGTGTAGCTGTAGGTCACGCCGTCCAGCATGTAGGGCGAGTGGAAGCCCGCCAGCGTCGTGGCCTGCTTCAGAACGTTGGCGCGGGTGAGCTCGTCGCCGCAACGGCGCAGGATCTCCGCCATCGCCACCACCTGGCCGTAACCGGCAAAAGCGATGGTGTTGTCAGGGTCGACATTGGGCAGGTACTTCTTGCGCAGCTCTTCGAACGCTATCACGTCGGGATCCTTCTCGAAGCGCGGCACGCCGACTTCCTTGGCGTAGCGGATCGCGACGATGCCGGTGCAGTTCTCGAGGCCGGCGGCGCTGAGAATCGAACGGCCCGTCGATCCCGCTGACAGCAAGTGCAGCGGCTTCCAGCCGAGTTCGGCCAATTTTCGGATCGACTGTGATGACGCCTTGCCGGTCGAGATATTGTAGAAAACATCCGCGCCGGATTTCGAGAGATTGATGAGCTGCGAATCGATGGTCGGTTCGGTCAGATCATAGGTCTGCTCCATGATCACCTTGGCGGTGCCGCCGGCGTCCGCCAGCACCTTCTTGAAGGGCGCAAGGAAATCACGGCCGAAATCGTCGTTCTGGTAGAGGATGCCGATCTTGGCGTTCGGCTTTACTCCCACGACATGCTTGGCGAGGATGCGCGCTTCGGTCGGATAGAGCGGCAGGCCCGCCATCGTCCATTTGAAATTCTTCGGATCGTTCCATTTCGACGCGCCAGTGTTGAGCAGGAGCTGCGGCACGCCCTTCGAGTTGAGATATTTGTGTACGGCGGTCTGCGGCGCGGTGCCGAGCGAGCCGTACAGCGCCAGCACTTCCTCCTGCTCGACCAGCCGCCGCGTCGCCTCGACGCATTTCGGCGCGCTGTAGGCGTCGTCCATAGAGAGGAATTTTATCTTGCGTCCGTTGATGCCGCCCTTTTCGTTCAGCATCTGGAAATAGACCTCGCCGACCCGCCCCAACACGCCATAGAGCGAGCCGGGACCGGAATGCGGCACGGTCTGTCCGATCTTGATTTCGGTGTCGCTGGCGCCGGGATCGTATTTCTTCTCCGCCGCCCAGACTGATGGCGCAGGCATGGCGGATGCGAGGACGGTGGCGAGCGCGGTGGCGCCGAATTCGCGCCGGGTTTGCTTGTTCTTCATTGTTGTTTCTCCCTTATGGGAGTCTTGATCAGCCATTCCGGCGCAGGTGGCAATAGCTCACATGTCGCACGCAATGCCGCCATTCGGGCATTGCGTAGCGTCTAGACTCAAGTTTTCGCGGCGACGGCGACGAGGCCCGGAACCGGCACGTTGTCCTCGTTGCGGGCGGAGCGATCTTCCAGCAGGGACAATTTGAGGCCTGCGGATTCGACCGCGGCGCGCACATAGGTAGCACCATGGGCGTAGCGCAGGCCATGACCTATGACGACGCCTTCGCCGTCATGGGTTTCGGTGGTGAAGGCGAGCAGCCCGCCGGGGGCCAGCACGCGAGCGGCCTCCGCGAGCACCGGCGCAAGTTCAGCGACGTACACCATCGCATCCGCGGCGAGAATGAGATCGGCGCCGGCATCCCCCCTCGCACGCAGACCCTGCAACATGTCGGCGACATCAAGCTCGGCGTAGAAGCCGGTGGCGCGGGATCGCTCGATCATGCGCGGCGACAGATCGACGCCGATGAAATGATCGACCGACCTGGCGAAGGCTGCCGCCGCCAGCCCGGTGCCGCAGCCGAGATCGATCGCGCGCTTGAAGTACGCCGGCTTGCGGGCGGCCGATCGCACCGACAACACGGCCTTGAACAGCAGCGCCGGGCCGCGATAGCCGAGATCGCCGACCAGCGAGGCTTCGAACCGCGGCGCATATTGGTCGAACAGCGTTTGCACATAGGCCTGCGACATGCCCGACACGGGCTCTGCGCCAAGCCGCATCAATCGAAGCCCGGCGCCGTGGGGATCGCCGGGATCGCGGGCGCGCGCCTCTTGAAACGCAGCGATTGCCGCATCGTGCTCACCGAGTTCTTCGCGGATGCCGGCGAGCGTGAACCAGGCGGAGGTGAAATCCGGCGCCAGTTCGATCGCCTGCATCAGCAGATCGGCGGCGGCGGGCAGATCGCCCTTCAATTGCAGGTCGCGGGCAAATTCGAACCGGCGGTCGGCCATCAGGTCGCCGGAAGACAGAAAAAGGCGGGAAGGCATTTCAGGAACCAAATTCTTTATTGCCGGGCGGCAGTCCCGATCTCGATCGGGGACGACCCGGGAATCCATCAATAAAGGGAGACTTTTCAAAAGATGGATGCGCAGGTCAAGCCCGCGCATGACGACCAAACATCGCACGGCTAAACATCGGAAGCAGACCGCCTATATAGAAGGCATGCGCCCGCAGGACATCCTGATCCCCGCTGCCGCCGGCCTGTGCTGCAAGCCAGGCGGCTTTCATATCGACCCGGTCCGCCCGGTCGAGCGCGCCGTGATTACCCACGGCCATTCCGACCATGCCCGCGCCGGCCATGGCGCGGTGCTGGCCACCCAGGAAACGCTCGACATGATGCGGCTGCGCTATGGCGACAGTTTTGCCCGCAGCACGCAGGCGGTGCGCTATGGCGAGGAAATTGCGCTCGGCGATGTCAAAATCAAATTCCATCCCGCGGGCCATGTGCTGGGCTCGGCGCAGATCGCCGTGACCTGCAAGGACACCTGCATCGTCGCCTCCGGCGACTACAAGGACGCCGTCGACCCGACCTGCACGCCATTCGAAGTGGTGCCCTGCGACGTCTTCATCACCGAGGCAACCTTCGGCCTGCCGGTGTTTCGCCATGGCGATGCGGCGGCTGAGGTGAAGAAACTGCTGGCATCTGTCGCGCTGTTTCCCGAGCGCGCGCATCTGGTCGGGGCCTATTCGCTCGGCAAGGCGCAGCGCGTGATCGCGCTGCTGCGCGAGCAGGGTTATGACGCGCCGATTTATCTCCATGGCGCAATGGAGGCGATCACGCGCTACTATGAAAGCCGCGGCATCGCGCTCGGCGAACTGCGCCTGGTCAAAGGCGTGAAGAAAGCCGATCTCGCCGGCACCATCACGCTGGCGCCGCCGTCGGCCACGTCTGACATCTGGACACGACGCTTCCCCGATCCGGTCACGGCCTTCGCCTCGGGCTGGATGCGCGTGCGGGCGCGCGCCCGCCAGCGCGGCGTCGAACTGCCTTTGGTGATATCAGACCACGCCGACTGGGACGGCCTGACCGCGACCATCGCGGCGACCGGCGCCGGCGAAATCTGGGTCACGCACGGGCAGGAAGATGCGCTGGTGCATTGGTGCAAGGCACGCGGACTCGCCGCACGGCCACTGGACCTCGTCGGCTACGGCGACGAGGAGGAGCACGAGGTGGTTGCGGCCGATGAGGCCGAGGCATGAACCGCTTCGCCGAACTGCTGGATCGCCTCGCCTACGAGCCCGGCCGCAACAACAAGCTGCGGCTGATCACGGCCTATTTTCGCGACACGCCCGATCCCGACCGCGGCTACGCGCTGGCGGCGCTGACCGGCGCGCTGTCGTTCAAGCACGCCAAGCCGGGGCTGATCCGCGATCTGATCGTGGATCGTACCGATCCGGTGTTGTTCGGCCTGTCGTATGACTATGTCGGCGATTTATCCGAGACGGTTGCGCTGATGTGGCCGAAGTCTTCCCCCTCTCCCGCTTGCGGGGGAGGGCCGGGGCGGGGGTCTGGCCGCTTGCCCGGTGGAGAGAAAGAACCCCCACCCGTATCGTCCGACAGCGCTGGCGCGCTGCCCGACGATCCGACCTCCCCCGCAAGCGGGAGAGGTAAGGAACCTCTGTGGCCCGTTTCCAACCTCCACAACAACCCGCCGCCCCCCACCCTCTCCGAGGTCGTCACCACACTTCGGACCCTCGGCAAGACCGACCTTCCAAAACAGCTCGCACGCTGGCTCGATGAGCTCGACGAAACCGGCCGCTGGGCGCTGCTGAAACTCGTCACCGGCGCGATGCGGATCGGAATTTCCGCGCGACTGGCGAAAACCGCGACTGCCGCGCTCGGCGAAAAGGACCCGCATGAGATCGAGCTGATCTGGCCGGGACTGGCCCCACCCTATCTCGACCTGTTCGCGTGGCTGGAGGGCCGCGGCGAAAAACCCGTCAACCGCGATCCCGCGCCGTTCCGCCCGGTGATGCTGGCGCATGCGATCGAGGATACGGACTTCGCCAGTCTCGATCCCACGGATTTCATCGCGGAGTGGAAATGGGACGGCATTCGCGTGCAGGCAGTCGCCGGCCGCGACGAGCACGGCCACATGCAGGCGCGGCTCTATTCGCGCACCGGCGAGGACATTACAAAGAGCTTTCCCGACCTCGTGCCGTCGCTGCATCTGCCCGGCGCCATCGATGGCGAACTGCTGGTGCTGCGCGAGGGGCGCGTGCAGACGTTCAACGTGCTGCAGCAGCGGCTCAATCGAAAAGTCGTCTCGCCGAAACTGATCAAGGAATTTCCCATTCATCTGCGCGCCTACGACCTGCTCGGCGACGATGAGAACGACCTGCGAGAATTGCCGTTTGCCGAACGCCGCGCCCACCTCGAGGCATTCGTCCGGAAGCTGGACGATCCGCGCATAGATCTCTCGCCGACCGTTACCTTTGATAGCTGGGAGGCGCTGATGGCGGCGCGCGCCGATCCCGCCAGCGCCGGCGCGGGAGAGGATGCCGAAGCCGTCGAAGGCGTGATGCTCAAGCGACGCGATGCACCCTATCTGCCGGGCCGACCAAAGGGCCAGTGGTGGAAATGGAAGCGCGATCCGCACATCATCGATGCCGTGCTGATGTATGCGCAGCGCGGCCACGGCAAGCGTTCGTCCTACTACTCAGACTACACCTTCGGCGTCTGGACCGCGGGCGAGGACGGTGAGCAACTGGTGCCGGTCGGAAAAGCTTATTTCGGCTTCACCGACGAGGAACTCCTGCAGATCGACCGTTTCGTCCGCCGCAACACCACGGAAAAATTCGGCCCGGTGCGGCACGTGGTGCACGAGCCGGACCAGGGCCTGGTGCTGGAAGTCGCCTTCGAGGGGTTGCAGCGCTCCCCGCGGCACAAATCCGGCGTCGCGATGCGGTTTCCGCGCATCAGCCGCTTGCGCTGGGACAAGCCGCCGCGCGAGGCCGACCGGCTGGAGACGCTGGAGCGGATGCTCAAAGACGTGACGGCAAATTAACATTCCTGGGGCGTATGGCGGCCATTGACTGATACGAGCGGGTTCCCCATCTGCCCCGCCGTGCCTATAATGCGCGCGACCCGCGAGGAGAGATCGATGCCCAACGACGTCAGAGACCTGCCGGCCAGCAATGACGGCCTGTACCGCTTCCTCGGCGGCTCGCCGCTGGCGGTGGCGTTCCGGCTGATCCTGCTGTCGATCCTGGTCGGCGTGGTGCTTGCCGCCATCGGTTTCGATCCCTGGAATATTTTGCACAGCATCCAGATGCTGTTCCGGCGGCTGTGGGATCTCGGCTTCGATGCCGTCAACTGGCTGTGGCGCTACTTCCTGCTCGGTGCGGTCATCGTGATCCCGATCTGGCTGTTGTCGCGGCTGTTCGGTAGCCCCCGCGGGCGATAATCACGCAACGGGCGGTGCGCAGCCGATGCAATTGCGATTTGTCGGCTGCGGCGATGCGCTCGGCTCCGGCGGCAGTGACCGCATGATCCTCAAGCGCTAGCCATGCACTCCCCCGCAGCGCCGTCCAAAGTCACGACGGCACAGGTGTTTGCCATCGCCGGTCCCGCGATGGTCGCGAACCTGACCACGCCACTGATCGGCATTGTCTCGACCACGGCGATCGGCCGGCTCGGCGACGCCACGCTGCTTGGCGGTGTGGCGATGGCGTCCGTACTTTTTGACTGCCTATTCTGGCTGTTCGGATTCCTGCGCATGAGCACGGTCGCCTTTACGGCACAGTCGCTCGGCGCCGGTGAAACGTCGGAATTACGCGCGATCCTGATGCGCGGGTTGATCGTCGCGGCGCTGGTTGGCGCGACGCTGATCGCCCTGCAGATTCCGCTCGCCACCATTCTGCTCAACGCGATGGGCGGCAGCGACGGTGTCACGCTTGCGGCCAAAACCTACTTCACCATCCGGATCTGGTCTTCGCCGCTGGCGCTCGGCAATTATGTCGTGCTGGGATGGTTGATCGGGCAGGCCCGCGCCAAATTGGCGCTCGGCATGCAGATCACCATCAATCTCATCAACGTGGCGGCGACCGTCGTGCTGGTGCTGGTGTTCGACTTCGGAATTGCCGGCGCTGCAATCGCGGCGCTGATCGCAGAGGCCGCAGGCCTCCTGCTCGGCTTGCTGATCGCGCGCCACCTTTCGAAAGGGCAATTCGCGGCTTCCCGCGCGTTGCTGTTCGACCGCACCAAGCTGATGCGCATGCTCGCGGTCAACCGCGACATCATGATCCGCACCGCGTCGCTGATCGCGGCGTTTCTGTTCTTCACCGCGCAGGGCGCGCGTGCCGGCGACATGACGCTCGCCGCCAATGCCGTCCTCAACAATTTTCTGCTGTTCGGCGCCTTTTTCCTCGACGGCCTCGCCACCGCCGCGGAGCAGCTTTGCGGCCGGGCCTATGGCGCACGCAACAAGGCGGCTTTCGCAGGCGCAGTGAAGCTCGTCGTGATGTGGGGTTTTGGCTTCGCGCTCGCGGTTGCCGGCTGTTTCCTGCTGTTCGGGCCTGCGTTTATCGACATCATGACGGCAAGCGTGGAGGTGCGGCGCATCGCGCGGGATTATCTGCCGTTCGTGATTTTTGCGCCGCTGCTTGGCGTGTTCGCCTTTGCCTTTGACGGTGTCTATATCGGCGCGACCTGGGCGCGCGACATGCGCAACCTGATGCTGCTGTCGCTATTGATCTTCCTTTGCGCGTGGTTTGCGCTGCGATCGTTCGGCAATGCCGGGCTGTGGGGCACGTTTCTGGTGCACTACGCCGCCCGCGGCGGATTGCAGGCGTTGAGGTATCCGGCGCTGTTGAGAAAGTCGTTTGGTCCGTAGCCCGGATGGAGCGCAGCGAAATCCGGGGTCTTGGTGCAAGCGGAGAGTCCTATCCCGGATTGCGCTTCGCTCCATCCGGGCTACCGGCAGTAATTACTTCACCGGCCAGTCCTCTGCCGTGATCGTCGCGGCATCGGCGCCGACGATCTCCGACAGCGAGTCGCGCCCGGTGCGCAGCAAGGTGGATGCCAGATCGTTCTTGATGTCGTCGACCAGCCCGAGGCCCTTGTAGACCAGCGACGAGTAGAGCTGGATCAGGCTGGCGCCGGCGCGGATCTTCGTCAGCGCGGCGCCGCCGGAATCGATGCCGCCGACGCCGATCAATGGAAACGCGCCCTCGGTGCGGACATAGGTTTCCGCCACCATGCGCGTCGACAATCGAAACAGCGGCCGCCCCGATAGTCCGCCCTGCTCTTTCGCGCGGGCCTGTTCGCGCAACGCCGAGGGCCGCGCCAGCGTGGTGTTGGCGACGATCATGCCGTCGACACCGCGTGAGCGCGCGATGTGCACGACGTCGTCGAGTTCGGTCAAACTCAGATCCGGCGCGATCTTGAGCAGCACCGGCGAATCGCCGGCATTCTTGCGCACCCGCTCGCGCGCATCGATGACCTTGGCGAGCAGATCGTCGAGCGCTGCGGATTGCTGCAGGTTGCGCAGGCCGGGCGTGTTCGGAGAGGAGACGTTGACGGTGAAATAGCTCGCGACCGGCGCAAACGTCTCGATCAGCTTGACGTAATCGTCGACGCGGTCGGACGAATCCTTGTTGGCTCCGACATTGACGCCGACGATGCCGCCATGATGGGCGCGCGCCGCAAGGCGGCGCAGCGCGGCTTCGGCGCCATCATTGTTGAAGCCCATACGGTTGATCACGGCTTCATCGCGCTCGAGGCGAAACAGCCGCGGCCGCGGATTGCCGCCCTGCGGCTTCGGCGTCACCGTGCCGATTTCGACGAAGCCGAAACCGAGACGCAACAGCGCGTCGGGCACCTCCGCGCTCTTGTCGAAGCCCGCGGCCATGCCGATCGGATTAGGGAAATTCAGGCCGAAGGCGCGCACCGCCAGCTTGTGGTCGTCGGCCCGCGGCTTGACCGGCGGCAGCAGCCGCAGGCCCTGGATCGCCATGCGATGCGCGTCCTCCGGATCGAACCAGCGCAGCAGCGGCAGCGAAAAGGCGTCGAAGGCGCGGATCACGGGATAAGCTCCGGAATGTCGTGCGTGCCGTCGGACCGCGCGCGCATGTCGAGGACGGCGGTCACCGCGCCGAGATCGAGTTCGCCGTAGAGATGCGGGAACAGCTCATCGTTGCGCGAGGGCTCCCAGCGCAACGCATCGCCGAGCGCGTCCGCGTCGATCGCGACCAGGAACAGGCCGGTTTGGCCGAGATAATGCTTTCGCGCCGTCTCGGCAACTTGGGACGCCGTGGAGAAATGAATGAAGCCGTCGCGCAGATCGTCCGCGCTGCCCCGGTAGACGCCCTGCCGTTCGGCCTCGCGCCAGGCCGAGGCGGGAGTGATTTTGTAGATGGTCCTCGGCACGGCTTTCCGGGCTTGTCGTTGAGAGGGTTGGGATTTTCCCGGAAATGGCCGGGTGGCGGCAGACCGTAAAGGCCGCAGGCCGCTAACTCAAGCGCTGCCGAGCCAAGCGCTACGCGAGATTTGCGCAAAGGGGCCGAATGAGGCAATAATTCCTAGGCAATTCCGGGATTTTCGATGCCGAGACAATCCAAGGCGCAACGGATTCTGACCCACAGCCAGGTCTGGACCGCGCTCGACCGGCTGGCCGAACGCGCCGGCATGTCGCCCTCGGGTCTCGCCAAGCGCTCAGGCCTGGACCCTACCACCTTCAACAAATCCAAGCGCATTACCGCCGACGGCCGCGAGCGCTGGCCTTCGACCGAATCGGTTTCCAAGGCGCTGGCCGCGACCAATTCGTCGATCGACACCTTTGTGCAGTTGATCGGCGACGGCACGCGCAGCCTGCAATCGGTGCCGATGCTCGCCCTGGCGCAAGCCGGCAGCGGCGGCCATTTCGACGAGAGCGGCTTTCCCGCCGGCCGTGGCTGGGACGAGGTGGCGCTGCCACAGGCCTCTGACGAGCACGCCTACGCGCTGGAGATCTCGGGCGATTCGATGAAGCCGGCCTATCGCGACGGCGACATCATCGTGGTGTCGCCGGGAACGCCGATCCGGCGCGGCGACCGCGTGGTGCTCAAAACGTCAGGCGGCGAAGTGATGGTCAAGGAATTGAAGCGTCGCACCACCAAGACGCTGGAATTGCAGTCGCTCAACCCGGCCCAGGCCGACCGCACGCTCGACGCCGACGACGTCGCCTGGATCGCAAGGATCGTGTGGGCGAGCCAGTAGGATTGTCGCTAGCGTGACTGATGTGCTGAGCGACCTGCTGCAACCTTCCCTTCGCATCGTGTTGTGCGGGACCGCCGCAGGCACGACGTCCGCCGCCGAGCGGGCCTACTACGCGCACAAGCAAAACAAGTTCTGGAAGATCCTGCACGAGACGAGGCTCACGCCGGAGCTGCTGCTGCCGCATCAATATCGCAGCCTGCTGCAACATCGGATCGGCCTGACTGATCTCGTGAAAGCGGGCGCGGGGATGGATCGCGCCACGCTGCCAAAACTGACGGCGGCGGATCGCGCCCGGCTACGCACCGCCATCGCGACGTTCCGCCCGCAATTCCTCGCATTCACCAGCAAGACGGCCGGACAGAAATTCTTCGACGGCAAGCGGGACTATGGCGAGCAGCTCGAGCTGATCGGCGACACCAGGGTCTGGATATTGCCGTCGACATCGGGCGCCGCCAATGGAAGCTGGCGTCCGGAAATCTGGCACCAGTTTGCGGATGCGGTCAGAGCGGCGGGCTGACTGCCTTCCTTCTCCCACAGGAAGGAAGCCGTAGGGTGGGCAAAGCGAAGCGTGCCCACCATTTGCAGCACCAATCCGGATCGAAGATGGTGGGCACGGCGCGAAGAGCGCGCCTTTGCCCACCCTACAAGCTGTCTACGCGGCAGCAGCGCACTTACATCGCGTAGTCAGGCTCTTTCCGGTCCAGCATCCGCTTCAGCGCATCGAAATGCCGCTGCGCCGGGGTTGGTCCCTTGTAGAGATGCTCGTCCTTGTAATCGCGCTTGGTTTTCTCCACCACAGGCGCTGGGAGCTGTTTCAGCTTCTGCCCGGTCCACATCGCGTAGATCTGCACTTGGGCGGCGCGCTCGACGTAGTACAGCATGTCGTAGGCCTCCGCGACGGTCGCGCCGACGGTGGAGATGCCGTGGTTGGCCATGAACAGCACCGTCTTGTCGCCGATGACCTTTGCGAGCCGCGCGCCTTCGGCAGGATCGAGCGCCGGACCGGCATACTCGTCGTCATAGGCGATGGCGCCCGACAGCCCGACCTCGGTCTGGCCGATCTCCTTGATGCGGGGGTCTTCGAGCCGCGTCAGCGCGCTGGCATGCGGCATGTGGGTGTGAAACACCGCCTTCGCCTGCGGCAGCGCCTTGTGGATCGGCGCGTGGATGCAATAGCAGGAGCGCTCCACCTCGCCTTCGCCGCGCTTGACCTCGCCATCGTCGATGCCGACTTCCATGAAGCAGGAAGCCGTGACCTCGGACCAATGCGTGCCGAACGGGATCTGATAGTAGCGATCCGTGCTGCCCGGCACCACGAAGGTCAGATGGTTGAAGATACCTTCGGAAAATCCCTGGATGAAGGCCAGCCGGTGCGCGGCGGCGAGATCGACCCGCGCCTGCCATTGCTCGGCGCTGTATTCGCTGAGCGTGTTCGGCGAAACCCTGAACTGCATGAGCTTTCTCCCACTGTGTTGCCTGCCCCTCGGCGGGGGCTTTGACGGCTGTTATGAGAGGATTGTAGCGCAATCCGGCGCTGCCGTGGCTGAAATTGCGGCGGGCCTGCCATCCCGGTTTGCGGACCCAGGCTGCGGCCAAGCCTCCGCTGTCGTCCCGGCCTTGAGCCGGGACCCATAACCACAGGCGTTCGTTGCTTGCATCAAGCCGGAGCCACAGCGACGCCAGTAATGTCGACCTGTGGTTATGGGTCCCTGCGCCCGTGCGCAATTGCGCACTAGGCAGGGACGACGGAGAGAGTTATGCCGACCGCGCCAGCGCGCCGTCGATCATCGCGATCGCATTTGTCACGCCATACACCGCGACGAACGAGCCGAAGCGTGGGCCCTTCTCCTGGCCGAGCAGCACCTGGTAAAGCATGTTGAACCAGTCGAGCGAAACGCCGGGACGGCCGTCCTTGCCCTTCTTCACCTGATCCAGAAATGGCTCGCGGCGGCCGATCTCGTAGACCACGTTCTGGATGTCTTCCGCGCTCGCTCCCGCCGGCAATTGCGACAGCGCATCGCGCAGATCCTGCAGCGCCGCGCGCTCGTTGTCGGTCGGTTCGCGGAACTGCTTCGTCGGCGCCACGAAGTCGCGATAATAGTTGATGGCGTAGCCGACCATCGCGTCCAACTTCGGATGCGTCTGCGGCGTCACGCCCGGACGATAGCGCCCGATGAAGCCCCACAGCGTCTCGGCGTTCTCCGCGTTCGACGATGACACCAGCGTCAACAGCAATTGGAACGTGACCGGCATGTCGGCCTTCGGCGGCTTGCCGGCATGGATATGCCAGACCGGATTCTGCAGTTGCTGCTTCGCATCCTGCCGCGTGAAGCCGTCGAGGAATTGCTGGTAGTCGTCGACGTTGCGCGGGATGACGTCGAAATACAGCCGCTTCGCTGCCTTGGGCTCGCGGTACATGAACAGCGACAGCGATTCCGGCGAGGCGTAGCGCAGCCATTCGTCGATGGTGAGCCCGTTGCCCTTCGACTTCGAAATCTTCTGGCCCTTGTCGTCGAGGAACAGTTCGTAGTTAAAGCCCTCCGGCGGCGTACCGCCGAGCGCCGCGCAGATCTTGCCGGACAGCTTGACCGAGTCGATCAGATCCTTGCCGGCCATTTCGTAGTCGACGCCGAGCGCGAACCAGCGCATCGCCCAGTCCGGCTTCCATTGCAGCTTGCAATGCCCGCCAGTCACGGGGACGGTGACGCGCTCCCCGGTCTCGGGATCGTCGTAGGAAACCGTGCCGCCCTTGACGTCATGGGCGACGATAGGCACCTGCAGCACCACGTCGGTGCGCGGACAGATCGGCAGGAACGGCGAATAGGTCGCCGCGCGCTCCTCGCGCAGGCTCGGCAGCATGATCGCCATCACCGCATCGAAACGCTCCAGCATGCGCAACAGCGCCGCGTCGAACTTTCCCGAACTGTAATAATCAGTCGAGCTCGCGAACTCGTAGTCGAAACCGAAGGTGTCGAGAAAGGCGCGGAGCCGCGCATTGTTGTGCGCGCCGAACGACGGATATTCGTTCGAAAACGGATCCGGAATGCGGCTCAGCGGCTTGCCGAGATGCGATGCCAGCATCTCCTTGTTTGGTACGTTGTCCGGCACCTTGCGCAGGCCATCCATGTCGTCTGAGAACGCCAGCAGCCTCGTCTTTATCTTGTCCTCGGTCAGCACGCGGAAGGCGTGGCGGACCATGGTGGTGCGCGCGACCTCGCCGAAGGTGCCGATATGCGGCAGGCCGGACGGACCGTAGCCGGTTTCGAACAGCACCTCGTCCTTCGGGTTTTTCTTCAGCCGCGCGACAATGGCCTTGGCCTGCTCGAACGGCCAGGCGTTGGATTGTTCGGCGAGCGTGCGCAAATCGCTCGGGCTAGCGGCAAGGTCGATGACGGACATCAGGTGGTCTCCAAGGGCGCGGAAACTAGCGCTTCCGCGTAGAAATGCAAAATGACGGCCGGAATTCGTAGGGTGGGCAAAGCGTAGCGTGCCCACCATCGCGTTCCGTGCAAGAAATGGTGGGCACGGCGCAAGGGCGCCTTTGCCCACCCTACGAAGTCTCGAACTCCTAAAACGGACTGATCGAAAAATACCGCAGCCACAGATCGGTGAAGCGGCCTTTTTCCCAGATCCGGAACAGCGCCCAGTTCAGCGACGTCCGCAGCAAATCGTTGCCCTTGCGGACGGCGATGCCGATGCCCTCGCCGAAATAGCGGCTCTCGACAAAGGGCCCGCCCGAGAACGCGCAGCATTCGCCCGAATCGGTTCCGTTGATCCAGAACGCCAGCGAGATCGCGTCGCCGAAGATGAAATCGACCTCGCTCCGCCTGAGCGCCAGCCGCAGCGCGTCGTCATTGGGATAGGACTTGAGCTCGGCGTCGGTGAACATCGCCTTCAGATAGGCCTCGTGCGAGGTGCCGGCGATGACGCCGACCTTCTTGCCTTCGAGATATTCGGGACGAACCTCCGGCATCACGGCGTCGCGCCGCGACACGAAGCGCGCCGGCGCGCGGTAATAGGGATCGGTGAAATCGAGCCTTGCGCGCAAGGCCGGCGTCACCGCCATCGAGGCGATGATGGCGTCGCCACGGTTGCTGGTGATGGCGTCGACCAGCGTCTCGAACCGGCGCATCTGGACGGTGCAGCTGATTTTGATCTCGTCGCACAGCGCGCGCGCCAGATCGACATTGAAGCCGGCGGGATTGCCGTCGGCGCCGGTGAAGTTGAACGGCGGGTAGTCGGTCTCGGTCAGGAACCGGATCACGGTGAGGCGCGACATGTCCGGCCGGTCCGGACGCCGCCGCGGATCCCAGAAGCCGGGCACCGCCTGCGGAGCCGCCTCGACCGTCGGGCGGGGTTGGGTTTGCGCCTGCGCCGCAGCCCCGCCAACAGCCATCAACGCGGACGCGACCAGCAACCCGGCCAGCCAGGCGCTGATGGTTCGACGCAGTCTTGCATTGGTTAACGGGGCGTTAGGATATGGCATCTTCGGCAATGCTAGCGGAATTTCAGGGCCTTATAGACCATCCGGCCCGCGATGCGAGGGCCGTTTTCGGCTTTTGAGGCTGGGTTGCCGCTCAGAGATAGCGCTTCAAATCCTTGGCGGCTTCTTCCGGCGTCCGTTTCAGGTTGAAGGGCGCTACGAAATTGCCGTCGCGGTCCATCAGATAGATCAGCGCGGTATGGTCCATGGTGTAGTCGCCGTCCTTGAGCGGGACTTTTCTGGCATAGACCCGGTAGGCCGAAATCACCTTGGCCACCGCCGCAGGCTCGCCGGTCAGCCCCTTCAAATGCGGGTCGAAGCTGGAGAGATAATCCTTCATCGCGGCGGCCGTGTCGCGCTCGGGATCGACGGACACGAACCACGCGTTCACCTTGTCGGCGTCCTTGCCCATCGCCTTCAGCACTTCCGAAATCTCGAACAGCGAGGTCGGGCAGACATCGGGGCAATGGGTGAAGCCAAAGAAGATCAGCGTCGGCTTGCCCTTCAGATTCTGCTCGGTGACGGCCTGCCCGGCCTGATCGGTCAGTTGAAAGGGACCGCCGATCGCGGCCGGTGCGGTCACGGTGCGCAGCCCGCCCATCGCCCACAGCATGATCACCAGCCCGACCACGAGGCTCGCGGCGAAGGCAGCGATAATCACCAGCGGGCGGATCGTCCGGTCCATCGTCGATTTCCTTTTCGTCGTATCAGAAGCAGGCCGAGATGCCGGCGGCAATCATCTCGAAAAACACCGCGGTGCCGTAATGGAACCACAATGCCGCCGCGCCGAGCACGGCCAGCGCGCTGAGGCCGGCAGCGCTCCAAACAATGATCGAGGCCACCCTGCCCTGACGCGGGGTCGCGGTCATCATTCCGGCTTGGGTGGAAATCGGCTGAGCCATGCGTTTCAGATAGGGCTAGTTCCAAGGGCAGGCAAGCGGAATGGCCGCACGCGACATCACGTCATGCGGAGGGGCAAGCTGGGCGAGAGGTGCACGAAAAGTAAATGGCCGGGACAAGGCCCGGCCACCACGTCCAATTTCGGCGAAACGGCCGCCCCTAGTTCAGCGCGATGCCGGCTTGTTGGTGGAGGCTTGCGCGTCGAGGTAGCAGGGCTTGTACATCGCCTGCAGCTGCTTGCCGCGCAGGAAGATCATGCGCTGGGTCAGGCCGCCCCGCGCCGAAATCCACTTCCGGACCGGCGGCGGATACATCGAATAAAGCATGTGGGTGGCTTCGGCGTTGGTGACGGCGCGACCGTTGGCGCCGAAATCCCAGGCGGCATGGAAACCGAGATTTGCGTGCGAGGTGACGCAGATCCGATCATGGGGAACCGCACCGAGAACGATGGTGCAGGCCGAGGCGCACAGGCCGTCGATGATCACGGTTTCGCCCGAGGTACGCAGCCCCTGGTACTTGTCGACATAGGTGCCGATCCGGCCGCCGCGATCGTCGGCAATCCGCACCACCGCCTGGCTCGCCCCTACCCCCGCCAGCAGCAGCACCGCTGCAAGCAACCCCGTAACCAGCTTCATATCCCAGCCCCAGTCGGAAGAATGTCGAAACCGAATCTGATCGTCTTAGTGATGCAAGACAGGATGTAGCGTCGTTTGAGATCGTGATTTTGTCTAGGCAAACACAGCCCGTCAAAACAAATTCAAATTAAGTGTTGCCGGGCCGCTGCACCCTCCGCGCGAAAAGGTCCCATACTGGAACAAACGACTCTCGCCGAGGTGGCGACGCAGCCACAGGCAAGACGCTTTGCCGTTGACCGCGCGCAACGACGCGGGGTTGAATCATAAATGGCACGGGGGAGGAAACGATGACCGAGGTCACAGACGTAATCGTAGTCGGCGCCGGACTGGCGGGACTGGTCGCAGCGACGGAGATCGCAGACGCCGGCAAACGCGTCATCGTCGTCGACCAGGAAGGCGAGCAAAGCCTTGGCGGACAAGCCTTTTGGTCGTTCGGCGGACTCTTCCTGGTGGACTCTGCCGAGCAGCGTCGGCTCGGCATTAAGGATTCCTACGATCTCGCACTGCAAGACTGGATGGGCACCGCGGGCTTCGACCGCGACGACGACCGTTGGCCCAAGCGATGGGCAGAAGCCTATGTCGCGTTTGCGGCCGGCGAAAAGCGCGACTGGCTGCGCGCGATGGGCCACCGTATTTTTCCGGTGGTCGGCTGGGCCGAACGCGGCGGCTATGACGCGATGGGCCACGGCAATTCGGTGCCGCGCTTTCACGTCACCTGGGGCACCGGCCCCGGCATCGTCGAGCCGTTCGAGCGCCGCGCACGCGAAGCGCAAAAAAACGGCCGGTTAACGTTCAGGTTTCGCCACCGCGTCGACACACTCGTGATGACGAACGGCGTGGTCGAGGGCATCAGTGGGGCGGTGCTCGAACCTGACAGCGTCGAGCGCGGCAAGAGTTCATCGCGCAAGGTGATCGGCGATTTCAGCTTGCGCGCGCAGGCCGTGATCGTCGCCTCCGGCGGCATTGGCGGCAATCACGACATGGTCCGGCAGAACTGGCCGAAGCGGCTGGGCGAGCCGCCGAAATTCATGATCTCCGGCGTGCCCGAACATGTCGACGGCCGCATGATCGGCATCACCGAGGCGGCCGGCGCGCGGCTGATCAACCGCGACCGGATGTGGCATTACGTCGAGGGCATCCGAAACTGGAATCCGATCTGGCCGCGCCACGGCATCCGCATCCTGCCCGGCCCGTCCTCGATGTGGTTCGACGCGACCGGAAAACGCCTGCCCGCGCCGCTTTTCCCGGGCTCCGATACGCTCGGCCAACTGCACTACATCATGTCGACCGGCTACGATTACTCCTGGTTCATCCTGACCCAGAGCATCATCAAGAAGGAATTTGCGCTCTCCGGCTCCGAGCAGAACCCTGATCTCACCGGCAAGAGCTGGCGCATGACGATCAAGCGCGCCACCAACAAGGGCGCACCCGCGCCGGTGGAGGCGTTCAAGAAGAACGGCGCGGATTTCATCGTGCGCGACAATCTCGCCGATCTGGTCAGCGCGATGAACGCGCTGTCCGGCGACAATCTGCTCAAGCTCGATCACATCAAGGCGCAGATCGAGGCGCGCGACCGCGAGATCACCAACCCCTACGTCAAGGACGCGCAGGTGATGAACCTGCACAACGCGCGCCGCTACATCGGCGACAAGCTGATCCGCACGGCAAAGCCGCACCGGATTCTCGATCCCGATCACGGCCCGCTGATCGCGGTCAAGCTCAACATCCTGACGCGCAAGACGCTGGGCGGTTTTGAGACCGATCTCGACTCGCGCGTGTTCGGCAGCAATGGCGAGATCATCCGGGGACTTTATGCCGCAGGCGAAGCGGCCGGCTTCGGCGGCGGCGGCGTGCACGGCTACCGTTCGCTGGAAGGCACCTTCCTCGGCGGCTGCCTGTTCTCGGGCAGGAATGCCGGACGCGCGGCGGCGAAGGCGGCGGCGTGAAACGGCTTCTCGTCAAGCCCTGACATAGCCGTCTGAAGGGACGGCGTCGCTTCCGCTCGCCTATGCCGAGGTTCGATGCAAATAACGCAGTGGCGCACAAGGCATCAGCGCGCTAAGAAGCCGCCGCCCCTCATCAGGAGAACAACATGACCATCCAGCGCTTCGAAACCGGACCCCGCATGAGCCAGGTCGTCGTCCACGGCAACACCGTCTATCTCGCGGGCGTCGTCGCCGGCAAGGCCGCCGGCAAGAGCGTGACCGAGCAGACGCAGGACATCCTCGCGATCATCGACGGCCATCTCGCCAAGGCAGGCACTGACAAGTCGAAGCTGCTGTCGGCCACGATCTACATCACCGACATGAAGACGTTTCCCGAAATGAACGCGGTGTGGGACGGCTGGGTATCGGCCGGCAATACGCCGGCGCGCGCCACCGTCGAGGCCAAGCTCGCCGCGCCGCAGTACAATGTGGAGATCATGGTGGTCGCGGCGAAGTAAGGTTATCCGCCGCAAAGCGGTTAGCTGCCCCGGATTGCAGACGCAATCCGGGGCATTTTCATTTGCACGTCACGCGCTGATTTTTGCGCCGGCGACATCGCCGATATCGGCCTGAAGCCATCGGGCGATCCGCCACCACGAATGGCTCAAGACCTTGCGCCCCATGAAAAGGCTGAGGTGGTCGCACGGCTCGGAGGCCCGCTCCAGCCACGCCGGTTGTGTGCCCAACAGCCGTGCCGTCGCGAACGCCTGATCGCGCGGGACGACGATATCGTCCTCGCCGGCGAGCAGGAAGACCGGTACGCGCACCTCGGAAAGATCGATCCTGCGCCCGAGCGCGACCAAACGGCCTCTGGCGATCAGGTTTTG
Source organism: Bradyrhizobium sp. SRL28 (assembly GCF_018596315.1). Lineage (GTDB taxonomy): Bacteria > Pseudomonadota > Alphaproteobacteria > Rhizobiales > Xanthobacteraceae > Bradyrhizobium. The sequence goes on from NZ_JAHEAG010000023.1 coordinate 103,053, forward strand.
CCGGAAAACCCGCTCGGTCACCTCGAGATAATAGGTCCCCGGCAGATCCAGCGTGGCGCGGTCCCAGCGCTCGAAACGATCCAGCAGCACCTGAGCTTCGTCCGATCCGTCCCCCAGACTGCGCTGCAGCACGGCTTCCACGTCATCCTGGCTGAACGGGGCGTTCCAGATTCGCAGCATGTGCTCGCCGCTGACGATGCCGTCGCCTTGCTGCACCATCTGCTCGAAAGCTTGCTGCGGCAGTGCGGCCACCATCTTCGAGAGCTCTGACGGCGTGGAGACATCGACCGGGGTACCGGCGAGCACGAGTCGCCGCACCTTGCCGGGAAAGCGCGCGGCATAGACCAGTGACAGCCAACCGCCCTGGCACAGACCGACCAGATCGACAGGCGCACCGATTTCGTCGATCGCCACATTGAGATCAGCAAGATAGTTGTCGATCGACAGATAGCGCATCTCCGGCGTCGCCGAGCACCAGTCGGTGACGTAGATGCGGTTCACGCCGCCTTCTTGCAACGCCTGCACCAGACTATGGCCCGGCGCGAAGTCCGCGATCAGTGCACCGTGCAACGCGTAAGGCGCGCAGACGAGAACCGGTTGCTGCGCCGAACTCCCCCGCGAGAACTCGCGCAACCGCATCGACGGAAGCTGCAACGTGACCACGTTTGGCATTGCCCAGGCCAGCGGCACCTGGTCCGGCGCGGGCGACGGCACCGGCTTCTGATCCGCGAACCATTGCGCGTAAGTGTTCAGCGCCAATCGCGTGGCTTCGAGCGGCCACAGCCAGGCCTGCTGCGCCCAGTCGGCGCCCGCGTGCTGCTCCGGCTTCTTGTTTTTCACTGTCACCGATTGATCGCCCCATAAGAGGAGGACGGCAAGGGCCCAAGCTTTGGCTCTGATCAAGAACCAACAAGGTCGAGATCACGCTTGTACGCCAAATCCGGCGCAGGCCCCAGCCCGATCAATGGTAACGCTCCAGCGATTGCAGCGCGACGCGGCCACGGCCGCACTGCACTCTATGCCGCCCGCGCCGCGCTTCCCTCTGCCTCGATCCGCCGCGGCCAGCAACCAGCGGAAATAGGTCAGCGCGGCAGTTCGTCCGCCCAAGGTGAGGTGCTTCCTCGATGCACTGGACGCCCATGCCCGCGCCAACAACGGAACGGCGGACACATGATTGGCCAAAGATCGAAATCCTTGACCTCCGAGGTAATCGATCAGCCCGGGCGAACCTTCGATAGTGCGTTCAGCCGATCCATCCGGCGCCATCGAAGGAGAACAACATGACCGATCACAAGACCGTCGCGAACCGCTACATCGATTTGTGGAATGAGCGGACCCCAAGCCGTCGGCGCGAAATTCTGGCCGCGAACTGGACCAGCGATGCCCGATATGTCGACCCGCTGATGTCGGGCGATGGCCATGACGGCGTGGACGCGCTCGTCGCCGGCGTGCAGCAGCGCTTTCCGGATTTCAAATTCAGGCTGATCGGCGAACCCAACGGCTTTGGCGACCACGTCCGTTTCTCCTGGGGGCTGGGCCCCGACGGCGGCGACAGCCCGATCAAGGGAACGGATTTCGCGGTGCTCAGCGACGGCCGCATCCGCAGCATCACCGGGTTCCTCGACCAGGTGCCGGCTGGCGCGTGAGAACGGCGACGCGGCCTGCCCGGCGATCCGGGCGGCCGCATTTCCGGGTAATTTTTTCGGGAACCTCTTTCCCTCTGCCGCATCCAACCCCAATACCCTGTTATTGGTGGACATCATGCGCCAGGCCCACATACCGCAAACAACGCCCATCGAATCCGGCGACACCGAGCTGGTGCGGCGGGCGCTGGCCCGCGACGAGACGGCAGTTCGCGCCATCATGCAGGCGAATAACCGCAGGCTCTATCGCCTTGCCCGCGGCCTGCTGCGCAACGACAGCGAGGCCGAGGATGTGGTGCAGGAGGCCTACGTTCGCGCCTTCACGCATCTGGAAAGTTTTCGCGGCGATTCCAGCCTGTCGACATGGCTGTCGCGGATCGCCATGAACGAGGCGCTCGGCCGGCTGCGCCGCCGGCGGCCCGCCGTGGAGCTGGACGCGCTGCCGCAAGGCGCGCTCGAAGCCGAGATCATCCAGTTCCCCCTCTCCGCTGCCGCCGATCCGGAAAAATCCATGGCCCAACGCGAAATTCAAGCCGTCGTCGAGCATGCCATCGACGAACTGCCGGAGGCGTTTCGTCTCGTCTTCATCACCCGCGTCATCGAGGGCATGAATGTGGAAGAAACCGCCGAAATTCTCTCGCTCAAGCCGGAGACGGTGAAGAGCCGGCTGCACCGCGCACGCCATATGCTGCGCGACAACGTCGAGAGGAAGATCGGCCCGGTGGTGATGGAGGCATTTCCCTTTGCCGGCAAGCGCTGCGAGCGGCTAACGAACGCCGTGCTGAAGCGGCTGGGATTCGCCTGACAATTCCGGGAACCTCCGGGCACCTCCACCATCCAACTCCTGTGCAACCAACATGCGCCGGGTGCTCGCGCCCGGCGCCACAGGAGTGTCAGACCATGTTCCTTCGATTGAGCGCGGCGGTCGCCGCATTGAGCATCCTAAGCAGCGCCGCGCTGGCGCAAGGCGCAAAGCCCACTGATCCCCAGATCGCGCATATCGCCTACACGGCTGGCGTCATCGACATCGCCGCGGCCAAGCAGGCGATCGAAAAAGCTGGCAACAAGGACGTCAAGACGTTCGCGCAGGACATGGTGCGCGACCATGAAGCCGTGAACAAGCAGGCGCTAGACCTCGTCAAGAAGCTGAAGGTGACGCCGGAAGACAACGACACCAGCAAGGCGCTGTCGAAGCAGGCCGCCGACAAGCTCGCCGAACTCGCCAAGCTGAAAGGCGCCGACTACGACAAGGCCTATGTCGCCAACGAGGTCGCCTACCACAAGGCCGTCAACGGCGCGCTGGAGACACAGCTGATTCCCTCAGCCAGCAATGCCGAGCTGAAAAGCCTGCTGCAGACCGGCCTGAAGATCTTTCAGGGCCACCAACAACATGCCGAACAAGTCGCCGCCAAGCTGAAGTAAGGAGCCCTGCCATGCGTCCGGGACGCTATCTGCCTGCTATGGCCGCCCTGCTGTTCGGCACGATGGCCGTCCCGGCGCATGCGGCGACGATACAAATCACGACGACCGATCTGGTGTTTGCGCCGGCCGAGGTCTCGGCCAAGGTCGGCGACACCATCGAATGGATCAACAAGGACGTGTTCGTCCACACCGCGACCGCACGCAATGGCGACTTCGACGTCAACATGCCGCCGAAGAAAACAGTGACTTCGGTTCTGAAGAAGGCCGGCACCATCGAATACTATTGCCGGTACCATCCGAACATGAAGGCCGTGCTGACGATCGTGCCCTAGCTTTCGCGATAGCGGCGGCTCAAGCCGCCCGCACCGAGGAGAGGAATTTGCCGACCTCGCGCTTGAGCCGATCGCTCTCGCCGGACAATGATTTTGCCGCGGTAAGCACCTGAGCGGAGGCAGACCCCGTCTCGCTGGCGCCACGCTGCACGTCGGCGATGTTGGAGGAAACCTGCTGCGTGCCGTTCGCGGCCTGCTGCACGTTGCGGGAAATTTCCTGGGTCGCCGCGCCTTGCTCCTCGACCGCGGCCGCGATGGTGGCGGCGATCTCCGACATCCGTCCGATGGTGTTGCCGATCTCCTTGATGGCGCCGACCGATTCCTGTGTCGCTGCCTGGATGCCCGATATCTGCTGGCTGATCTCGCCGGTCGCTTTCGCCGTCTGTTCGGCCAGCGCTTTTACTTCGGACGCGACCACCGCAAAGCCGCGTCCCGCCTCGCCGGCCCGCGCCGCCTCGATGGTGGCATTGAGTGCCAGCAGGTTGGTCTGGCCCGCGATGGTGTTGATCAGCTCCACCACATCGCCGATCCGGGCGGCGGCCTTGGCGAGTTCAGCGACGCGGTCGTTGGTCTTCTGCGCCTGCTCCACCGCCTCACCCGCGATCCGCGCCGAGCCCTGGACCTGTCGGCTGATCTCGTTGACCGAGGACGCCATCTCTTCGGTGGCCGATGCGACCGATTGCACATTGGTGGAGGCTTCCTCGGAAGCCGCCGCAACCGTGGTGGCAAGCTCCTCCGAACGTTCCGCGGTCGCCGTCAGCGTACCGGCCGAGGCTTCCAGCTCGGTCGAGGCCGACGACACGATCTCGACGATTTCACCAATCATCGCTTCGAAATCGCTGGTAATCCGGTCGACGCGCTGGCCGCGCTGGATCTTGGCATCCGCTTCGACCGCAGCGGCAGCGTCGGCAGCCTTCTTGGCGATCAGCGCATCCTTGAACACCTGCAGCGAGCCCGCCATGGCGCCAATTTCATCGGCACGCTCGATGGTCGGGATCGTGACGTCATGCCGGCCGGCAGCGAGGTCGCCGACGACACCGGTTAGCGTCGAGAGCGGCGTGATCACGCGCCGCCGCAACATCACGGTGACGCCGGCAAGCACGGCAAGCAGCGCCATAACGGCAAGGCCGGCCAGCGCCAGCATCGTCAAGGCTGCGTCGCGCGCGGCACCCGCGCGTTCTCCGGCTTCCGCCAACGCGGCATCGCGCACGGCGAAGAAGGCCTGCACCGCCGGGACGATCGTGCCGGCGAGCTGCTCGGAGTTGATGGCGAATTTGCCGTCGTTGCGCCCGGCCGCCATTTCCTTTTCAAGCCATGGCGCGGCCTTGCCGAAATAGGCCTCGATCGCGTCGTTCATCGCTTTCGCAAGACGCGGCGGGCTGCCGATCTGATCCACACCGGCTTCGATCCGTTCGCGATCGAGGTCGACGCGGCCCTGGGCGCGGTCCATGCTGGATATTTCAGCCGCCGTCAGTGGACGGCGGGTGCTGATCGCAAGCGATACCGTAGCGGCCCGGCCGCCGGCCGAGATCCGTAGATCCTGCGACGTGCGGGCGACATTCAACAGCGCCGTCAACGACGCGTCCGCCATCGCGACCTGATTTTCCAGGCGGTTCAACTGCGGTTCGAGAATCCCGACAACAGCAGTAATGCCCGGCAGGAAGCCTTTCATCGCCGCAGAATCGCGCGCGCTCATCGGCAACGCCATCGCGCGATCGCTCGCCGCGCGAACCTCGGCCAGTTTGGCCGCCGCCTGGTTGAAGCCCTGAACGATCGACGCGCCATCGCTGAGCGCACCGACGGCGGTCCGCGCCTTCGCGAACGCTGCATCTGCCGCCTGCACGGCCTTCGCCGCCGCATCGAGTTGCGCCTGCGTCGCGGCGCCTTCCTGGAACAGCGGGCCGACATAGGGCGCGCGGTAGCCGGCGACCTGCTGACCAACCGCCAGCACCGTGCCATAGGCTTCCACCGCCTTGATAGCTTCGGTCTTGCTGGCAAAGGTCCGGTACTGCGGGACGAGGACCCCGGCACCAAGGATGACCGCCAGGATCGTCACCGAAAGCATCGATACCGCAAAGAGTCGACCGATCCGCATATTTGTGATTCCGCTGCGTGAGGGAGCGGTCAACGTAGGCGGAGCTCGGCTAAGGCAGCCTTAATGCAGGCTTTAATGCGGGCCAGTAGAACTACGGGGCGCACGCGGCTCTCGGCCGTCAGGACCGCAGCGCCATCACCAGCCGCACCGCGACGCCAGCCTGCCAGACCGGATAGAGGAACGAGACCTGATCGAGGCCAAGCGCATTGTCGAGCGCCAGCAGCGTGCCGGCGAGCGTCCCCGTGATCAGCATCGGCCACCATACGGCCGCCACACGTGGCCCCGCCAGCATGCCTATCCCAAGCGCCATCGCGCCCGCACCGACCAGCCCGCCAGTCAATCCGGCGAGCAGATAGCGCATGACCGCGGCAGCGCCCGCGGTCTGTCCCTCGATAAAGATCGCCGCATTCACCGCGCAGACAAAAGCGACCATGGTGACGATCGCAGCCAGCCCCGCCGCCCACCAGGGATTGGCGCTGAAGCGCCACACCAGAATGAAGACGAGCACGGCAAACGGCACCGCGATCAGCGAAATGCGAAGCTGGCCCGGCAAGCCGACGATCTGATCGATCAGCGCCGGCAACAGCGGCGTGAGAATGCCGGACACGATGCCGCCAGCGGCGATCATGAGCAGGTTTCGCGAGGTGTCGGTGGAAGTGATCGCCTGGGTCAACCCGCACTCCTCTTTACGACACGCCTGACGTTTTAGCACGGCAGCGACGGAGATTGAAGGCAACGGGCGAGGCGTGAGCCGGGCCGCAAATTAAAGCCGCGCCAACCCGAAGGCTGACGCGGCGATGGCCGTTCTGTTGCTAGGTGGACCAACCCCGAACGGTTACGCCGCGAGGCGCACTTCGTTCAATGCAACGTTATCGTTTGCATTTAGGTTTTTGACCCGATAACGGCGGTATCATGCCGAGCACAATTCAGAGCTTCTTTGCGACCATCGATCCTGGTTCGCCCCCGCCCTAGCAGCCCTGGGATTCGGCCTTTCGGCAGAATCGATCTCACCGAGATGAGACCTTTAAGCTCAAGCTGCTAAGGTGGAGGCGCCGGGTACTGCCCCCGGGTCTGCCCGCAGTCCACTCTAAGGTTCAGCGCCATCGTCTTGCGACGAAGCGACCCTACGCGTGATCGCTCACGAAAGATAGGCTTCTGTTGCCCGTAGTCGACGGGTCGAGCCGGCGACAGGCCTAAAGCGTCACAATCCACCCTTCGGAACGAAGAAGCAGAGCTCGTCGCCTGTGCGCCTGTTTATGAACAGCACGGGCAAATGATCTGGCGTGTCTTCAGACTTGATGATGTCGGGTGGGATGACTTTCCATTGGCCATCTTTGAGGTATTGCCACTGGTCCGAATGGTCGTCTGCGACGCGAAAGCGTGTTTTGAATACATCGCCGTTGTCGCAACACGATTTCCAGGGAACACCGAGCCGCTGTTGAGCGGCAGGGTTCATTTCCTGTTTGTTGAACCACTCGTGGTGCGGCATCGACGCATCGTGAGCGTCAGCACGAAAAGACACCAGAAGAATACCGAACATCGTTAGTACGCGACCGAACGCTTTCATGGCAGCCTCCATTCTGGACTGACATCAATTCGCGAATCACACGAACTCTCCGGCAACTAAGGAGGCCATACTCCGAAAAAAATGGGAGCCTCTTTTCTGAGCTACTGGATTTTTTTAGTAAGACTGTTGCTTTCCCGTTCGTGCGGAACGAAGTCGAAGTTCCGACCAGTGCAGCGAAGAAGCTCTCGGCGTTCTTCGTCAGCGCGCCGATTTACCGTCGAGCGAACTCTCAACCGTAGAAACACGGGGGAAGTTGAAATGCGGCCTGCACGCATCGTCGCAATCACGCTCACGTTTGCGATTGGCACACAGGCGCAAACGAGGGCCGACCACTCCCCATCAGGCGGATCTGTACAGGCCGCCGGCAAAGTGCGCGTTGAAACACAGGCACGAGTGTGAGGCGCGGCAACGGCAGATACGCGACCTCGCCTCCGGCGTCCGTATTAATGCGGGTGACGCGCCGCGGTTATGCAACAGACATCGGTCGAGGCAATGAACCCGATGCTGGGATAGGGATGCATCATGGAATGGAGCGGGCGATAAGGAATCGAACCATCGCAGCTTTGCGAACGAACCATCACGTTCAATTTTGCCTGCATATTTTCTGTTTGGTTACTTTGGCAAAGTTTTTTGGGGCGTTTGAAACTACTCGATGGGAACGTGACCTTTATTGAACTCATGGGACACGAGACGATCGCGCTTGGATATCTCTCAAAAAATATCGAGACGCCGTTTTCAAATTCCGCGCCAGTCAAAGCAATCGATCGGCACGAACTGTTTTTCCATCTAGATGGATACAGATATCGGGTTACCGTGGAGGCACGCGCGGACAATTTGAGAGAAACGCTGCGTCAGCTCAGGGAGAGCGGCTCAAGATTCGAGATGATCTATGATTTTTAAGCTGCGCCTCGTCGGTGGCCCGACTGGGCGTACGCGGCTCCCGTAGCGGAAGGCTTGGAGCGGGCGAAGGGAATCGAACCCTCGTATGCAGCTTGGGAAGCTGCCGTTCTACCATTGAACTACGCCCGCAAGTCCTTGCTCGGACTCATAAATTTAATTTCCGCCGATCGGCGTGGCACGGTTTTTGGCACGCGTTTAGTACCGCCCGTAGCAGAAGTTAGAGCAAATCACGTCGCGTTTTGCAATCTCGCCCGTGGGCCTCCTGGGAGCAGCTACCCTGCTTTGTGTCGACCGGTTGATCGTTCGGATTTGACAGCCTTTTTCTGTGTGCCGCGCTTGCCTTCGATGGGCAACACATGCCTGCGCGTAGATACATGGCGACGTTCGCCCCGCCGCCCTAAAGGCGGGGCGTAGGGAGGCGGGTAAGGCGGGCATATGTGCAGCAGGTCCGATGGCGCGCCACCGGAGATTGTGCTTATCTCGCGAGCGCAGACGATTTGAAGGGGACCGGTATCATGGCGAAGAAACCCGCCACGGGTGCAGCGACCACCCCAGCGACGCGTGTCGAGCAGCCTATCATTCTCATCCGCGGCTTCGGCGGCCTCGGCGTCGAAGACGAGAAGAAGATCGCCTACCAGGGCTTCAACGACGGCACCGTCTATCCGCAGAAAACCGGTGAGAACTATATTTATGAGGGCCTCATCCTGCGCTTCATGAAGTCGCGCTGGATCTACAACGATGCAACCAACATCGTCGGCTATTACAACAGCCCGATTGTCCGGGATAAGAACAGCATCCCGGCGGAACTTGCGGGCTTCGATCTCGACCTGTTCTCCGGGCATAAGGTCGTCATCGATCCGGCAACAGCGCTCAGCCTCGTCAGATCGACGACCGACGTGTGCAAGACCCTATGGGTTTTCCGCTACTACGACCTGGACGATCGCGAGGATTTCACACGTTATGGCAACGCGCTCGTGCGCCTCATCACGTTCATCGAAAAGCTGGCTGAGCATAAGCATCAGGCTGTCCCGAAGGTGAACATCATCGCCCATTCGATGGGCGGGCTTATTGTCCGTGAGGCGGTGCAACGAAGCTATGCCAAAGGCGAGGCCCCCAGGCACATCAACAAGATCGTCACCCTCGGCACCCCGCACCAGGGCATCTCTTTCCAGCTTCTCAAGGACTGGATCGGGATCGGCGCAGCCGCGGAGCTGGAGCAGTTCAATCCCGACCGGCAGAAAGACCCCAAGAACCTGGTCGGCTTCAAGAGGTTCGCCGAGCATTTCCCACCTGAACGAACGCTGACTGTGGTCGGCACCAACTACCGCACCTATGGCCCGGCGATCGCAAGCTGGCTGAACCGCGCCTTCTCAGTCGCCGGCGAGTTCGGCCCCAATTACAATCGCAGCGATGGCCTCGTGAAACAGACTTACGCGCAACTCCCCGGGGCGCCGCGCACCTTCGTGCACAAATGCCATGGCGGCCCCGATTCGCTCGTCACCTCCCGCGAGACCTTCGAGGTGGCGACGCGTTTCTTCTTCGGAAACATCAAGGTGCGGCTAAATCTCCTGAAGGCGAAGGTGAAGCGCGGAAAGGATCTGTTCGGCAAGAGCGAATTCTTCTTCGGGGTCAGCATCAAGCCGCGACGCGTCGATTTCGAGTTGTTCCATCAGAGCGCCGAGGCCGAGAACTGCTACGGGCCCTTCAGCAAAGAAGACTTGAGCGACAAGAGCACGGACGGGGTGTCGTTCAACTGGGTGAACGGGGACAATGGCGAGCGCCTGATCTGGGAAGGCTGGCTCGATACGGGCGCGAGCGCGCTCGCACCTGAAAGAACGCGCGAGGGCACGAAGGCTGGCGACGCGCAAAAGGCCGCACAGCCCAACGACATCGTCATACGGCTCGATTTCTACCTCGGCGAACGCGATCTCTTCGGTATCGGATTTTCCGACAACGTCGTCTTCCGCAAGCAATATTACGCGCGGGCCGTGTTCGACGACGTCAGCAATCTGGCGACCCTGCGCCAGCTGGTGTTGCATACCGGAGAGGATTTCACGGATCCCGAGCAAACCAAGCCCATGCGTCAGAAAAAAAGCCCTACCGATTGGGAATTCGACATTACCGGCACCGGTTTCGACGCAACCTTCGGCCTCACCTTCGCCGTGGTCTGAGGTGGGGTTTCGACCACGTCGAGTATGCGATGTGTACAGGCAAGGGCATAGGCGCGGGGCTTTAGTAGGTTTATTTAGCCTGTCCCACGGCGCCGGCTGGCTGCGATAGCGCTGCTGTTAAGCTGCAGTTCTGCCATTGAACTACGCCCGCGGAAGCCTCTTTAGTTTTGAGCACAATCTCCGCGCAAACGCTATCGCGTTTGTCACGAGGGAAAACCGGCATCCACTTTTCCGGATTATGCTCGTCCCGTGACTAGCCGACCTCGCGCCGTCCGCCTAAGCGTTTCCGTTCCTCTCCCCCGCCTCACCGTTAACATCCCAAAATTCCGGGTGCGCTCTTTCACGCCGATGCTATGATCCGTCTCGGGGCTTGGTGGCGTATGACGGGGCGCGGCTACAGCATTTTTGACACGGGGATCGGTCGCTGCGGCATCGCGTGGGGGCCGGCAGGCATCATTGGCGTGCAGCTTCCTGAAGTACGCGAGATCGATACGCGGCGGCGGCTGTTTCAGTTTTATCCGGATGCGCGCGAACTTCGGCCTCCCTCGAATGTCCAGGTTGCAATCGAAGGCATCACAGCGCTATTGCGCGGGGCGGCATGCGATTTCGCCGAGGTCGCGCTTGATATGACCGGCATTCCCGCCTTCACCCAGCGCGTTTATGCCTATGCGCGCGCGATCCCGCGCGGGGAAACCCGGACCTATGCGGAAATTGCCTCGGCCTTACGCGCATCCGGCGCGGTCTATTCGGTGACGCAGGCGATCGGCCGCAACCCCTTCATGATCATCGTGCCCTGCCATCGCGTGCTCGAGGCGGGCAACTATGCCGACAAGATCTCGCCGCACGGCGGCGCGATCTCCAAGCGCCGGCTGCTGTCGATCGAGGGCACCAGCCCCACCTCCAGCAAGACGCTGTTCGACGTGCTGATGCCCGTTGCACCGCCGCGGGCCCATAACTAGATCTGCGGGATGAACGCGACCACGCTCATTGAGCGCAAATTCATATCCGTGTCCGATTTTCGCTGCAGCGCGGGGCCCGGCGACACGCCGTTTGCGGAGCAGCATCGCGGCCACTCGATCTCCTATGTGCGCAAGGGCAGTTTTGGCCTGCATTGCCGCGGCAAGTTCAGCGAACTGGTCGCCGGATCGGTGCTGATCGGCCATCCCGGCGACGAATATACCTGCACCCACGAGCACGTCTGCGGCGACGAATGCCTGTCGTTCTTCATTAGTCCCGAACTGGTGGAAGCGCTCGGCGACAGCGGGGCGCCCTGGCAGGTCGGCGCCGTGCCGCCGTTGCCGGAACTGGTGGTGCTCGGGGAGCTGGCGCAATCGGCAGCAGATGGCAGCAGCGACATCGGTCTCGACGAGATCGGTCAGGTGCTGGCGAGCCGTTTTGTCGAGGTGGCTTCCGGCAAACCGCGCAAACCCGGCCCTGAGGCTGCGCGCGACCGTCGCCGCGCGGTGGAGACCGCGCTGTGGATCGATGCGAACTCGCACCGCCAGATCAATCTGGATGATGCCGCTGCCCAGGCCGGGATCAGCCCGTTCCACTTCCTGCGGCTGTTCTCGGAGGTGCTCGGCGTCACCCCGCATCAATATCTGGTGCGCTCGCGGCTGCGCCATGCCGCGCGGCGGCTGGCCGACGACGACAGCCCGGTCACCGATATCGCCTACGATGTCGGCTTTGCGGACTTGTCCAATTTCGTGCGGACGTTTGGCCGAGCCGCCGGCGCCTCGCCGCTGAAGTTCCGCCAGGCCTCGCGGGGCAAGCGCAAGATTTTCCAAGAACGGCTGGCCCTCCACTAGCTAGGCTTTCTCCAGACCGCGCGACTTCGCGCGCTTTGAACTGGAGAATATCATGTACGACCACATCGGATTACGCGTCGGAGACCTCGACGCCAGCGTGCGCTTCTATACGGCCGCGCTCGCGCCTCTCGGCTTCGTGCTGTGCTCACGCGACGATTCCGGCGCGGGCTTTGGCCCGAAGGACGCGCCCGCGCTCTGGCTGCATCTGCACAAGGGATCGGCCGGCTCGGCCGCGCATGTCGCGTTCCGCGCCAAGGATCACGTGGCGATCCAGAAATTCCACGCTGAAGGCCTGAAGGCCGGAGGCCGCGACAATGGCGGCGCCGGGCCGCGGGCGGATTACAGCCCGACCTACTTTGCGGCGTTCCTGATCGACCCCGACGGCAACAATGTCGAGGCGGTTTGCACGTGATGCGCCACGCCCCCCACCGTCATTGCGAGGAGCGCAAGCGACGAAGCAATCCATGCCTCAGCAAGTGGCGAGATGGATTGCTTCGCTTCGCTCGCAATGACGGCTGAACGTTCATCCTCTTTCAACAAGGACTTACCCATGGCCTCCATCCACAAAGAAATCCTCATCGACGCCTCCCCTGACCACGTCTGGGACGCGCTGCGCGATTTCGGCACGCTGCATACGCGGCTGGTGCCCGGCTTCGTGACCGACACCAAACTCGACGGCGACGCGCGCATCGTCACGTTCGCCAACGGCACAGTAGCGCGCGAGATCCTGGTCGATTGCGACGACCGCAAGCGGCGGCTGGTCTATGCCGTTGTCAGCGAACGTATCAAGCAGCACAGCGCCTCGGCACAGGTTTTCGCCGAAAGCGACGGGCGCACCCGCTTCGTGTGGATCGCCGACGTGCTGCCGAACGAGATCGCGCCCTACATGGATGCGCAGATGGATCTGGGCCTGCTCGCGATGCAAAAAGCATTGGGACGTAGCGCGGCATGATATCAGCATTTCTCGACGCCCTCGGCGCGGACGGCCCCTCGGCCGACCGCGCCGGCAAGATGGATCTCTACGGCCGCTTCGTCGGCTCCTGGGATCTCGATGTCAGGCAATTTTCCGAGGACGGCACCGAGCGCCGCCGCGCCGGCGAATGGCATTTCGGCTGGGCGCTGGAGGGGCGCGCGATCCAGGATGTCTGGATCGTGCCGCCGCGCGGCGAACTGCGGCACGGCGATGCCGCGGCCAATTTCAACTCGTATGGCACCACGCTGCGGGTCTACGATCCCGATATCGACGCGTGGCGGATTCAGTGGACCGACCCGGTGACGCGGAATTTCCTGCAGATGATCGGCCGGGCGGAAGGTCGTGACATCGTGCAATTGGGCACACGGCCGGACGGCCAGCTGGCCCGCTGGAGTTTTGCAGACATCACCGCCGATTCATTTCTGTGGCGCGGCGAAATCTCGGCGGATGCGGGCGCGACATGGCGCGTCGTCACCGAGTTCACCGCCCGCCGCAGGAAAACGTGATCTTTCTCACAGATCGGTTCCTTGCTCGCTCCTAGCCTCGGCGTGTGCGTCCGAATGGCGCCGCGCCCGCGGCCGCCCGCGCATGAGGAACAGAACCATGACTGGAGCTGACAAGGTCGTCTGCCACGCAGCCACGCTGCTTTTGCTGTTCACCCTGACTTCGATGCCGGCAAAGGCGCAGTTCGGAGGCGGCGGAGGTGGCGGCCAAGACATGATGACGCAGATGGCGCCGATGCTTGAAATGATGAAGGCGAAAATGGGCAAGCGCCGCTTCGCCATGATGATGCAGACCATGGGTCCGATGATGAGCCGCATGATGGAAGGCGGCGGCGGGTTCGGCGGCATTCCCGCCGGGTTCGGCGGCGGTTATGGCGGCGGCTATGTGCCCGAAGGTTACGGCGTGAACTACGGTGGCATGAATATAGGTGGCGGCGGCGACTTCATGGGCATGCTCGGCGGCGCTGGCGGCGGCGAGCTGATGAGCATGGTCCCGCAACTGATGCGCATGGCCAATGTCGGCGGCGGCCGTCACGGCCGGCGGCGCACGCGGCGGTAAGTAGTTCCGTCATTGCGAGCGAAGCGAAGCAATCCATCTTTCCGCACGCGAGGATAGATGGATTGCTTCGCGCTGCCTGTCTTCGGGCGCGCATTCGCGCGACCCGTTGGCTCGCAATGACGATCAAGACAGCGCCGGCTTCACCACGGCCACAGGCTGCTTCGGCCCCCAACGGGTCAGCATCACGCTGACGCACGACAGCACACCGAGCAATACCATCGAGGCCGCCGCGAGCTTGAAGAAGTCCTGTGCGGTCGCGTCATGCGTCGACAGCCACCAGCCGCCAGCGCCGATAAACAGCAACCGCGCGGTCTGCGCCAGCACCGGGCCGATCACCTTGGCCGCACCCTGCGATGAAAAATAGCACGTGGTGGAAAGGCCGAGGAAAGCATACATCGGCGCCGCCGTAGACAGATATTGTCGGCTTGCGGCCCGCACGCTCGCATCGTCGGTGAAAAGATTCACCCAGATGTCGGGGAATACAGCAATGAAGCTCGCGGCCGTGCCGACCGAAACGAAGGCGACGAGCCCCGCGATCCAGCAGATCCTGCGGGCCCGCGCGATGCGCTGCGCACCGATGGCCATGCCGACCATCGGCACCGAGGCGATGCCGACCGCGAAGGCGATCGAGATCAGCATGAATTCGAGCCGTGCGCCGACGCCGTAGCCGGCGAGAATCTCGGTGCCGAAACGCGCCAGCATGTAGGTGAAGATGCTGATCGTCAGCACCGACTGCAGCGGTGAGAAGCAGGCAATGGCGCCGACCTTGAGAATGTCGATGAACATCGCCCATCGAATGCGAAGCCCGCGGATTTTCGGAATGACGCGCGCGCGTCCGGAAAACAGATACCAGGACATCACGGCGATGCTGATCAGATAGGCGATCAACGAGCCCGCCGCGACGCCGCGCATGCCGAATTGCGGGATCGGGCCGAGGCCCAGGCCCAGCGTGCCGCCGAGAATGATCTGGCAAATGGCCGACGAGAGCATCATGAGCGACGGCAGCTTCATGTTGCCGGTGCCTCGCAAAATGCCGGACATCGTGTTCATCAGCCACGGCACCACCGCGCCGCCGAAGAAAATCTGCGTATAGGCGACCGCCTGCGTCAGCACGTTGCCGCGGCCGCCGAGCAATTCCAGAAGCGCGGGGCCGAAGATCAGCATGCCCAGCATGAAGGTCAGGCCGAAGCAGAGGCCGATCAACAGCGCATGCGCGGCCAATGTAGAGGCGCGGTCGATATCGCCGGCGCCGAGCGCCCGCGCAATCGCCGAGGCCACGCCGCCGCCCATGGCGCCGCCCGACATGGTCATGGTCAGGATCACGATCGGAAACACCAGCGCCATGGCGGCCAGCGATTCCACGCCCAAGCGCCCGATATAGGAGGTCTCGGCGATCACGACGCAGGTGCCGGCGGTCAGCGCGATCACGTTCGGCCAGGCCAGCCACAGCAGCGTGCGCAGGATCGGGCCGTCGACCAACGCGTTCTTCAACGGCGCTTCCGGCGGCGGAAGCAGGCGTTCCTTCTCGTCGACGGGAATTTCGGCAACGCCGAGGTCGGACATTTCTGCTCCCGCGCCGCGGATTTGGTTCCACGGCGCGCTGCTTCCTAGCACGGCGGGGGTCGATTCCACGTGCGCCGGGCGCAATGGGGGCCTGCGGGATTGTGCTGCAGGGCCGCGCTCTGTCCTCCACTTGAGCGCGAGGCGCGCCCGGGCGGCCATTTCACGGGGAATTCATGCCGTCCCCACGAACGTTTGAGGCGGCATCGCATTGGTATGGCGACACCCCAGGGAACCCCATCATGCGCAAGCACCTCCTCCTGGCCGTGAGCGTTGGCGCGCTGGCGCTGCCGCTTGCCGCCTGCAACGACGCAAAGGAAACCGCGACCGTGGCGCAGACGTATGGTCCTTCGCCCACCTTGCCGCCACCCGAACATTCATGGATCCCGACGGTCGCTATCGCCAGTGTCAATCGCTGGCCCGACGGCGCCAAGCCATCCGCCGCCAATGGCATGGCAGTTAATGCCTTCGCCACCGGGCTCGATCATCCGCGCACGGTCTATGTGCTGCCGAATGGCGACGTGCTGGTCGCCGAGAGCAACGCGCCGCCGAAGCCGGACAGTGGCTTCAGCATCAAGGGCTTCATTTACGGGTTGGCGCAGAGTCGGGCGGGCGCAGGCGTTCCGAGCGCCAACCGTATCATGCTGTTGCGCGACGCCGATGGCGACGGCGTTGCCGAGACGAGAAGCGCCTTCATCAGCAACTTGAATTCGCCGTTCGGCATGGTGCTGGTCGGCAAAGATTTCTATGTCGCCAACGCCGACGCGATCGTGAAATTCCCGTACCGCGAGGGCGACACCAAGATCAGCGCGCCCGGCGTCAAGCTGGCGGACCTGCCCGCCGGCCCACTCAATCACCACTGGACCAAGGATCTGACTGCAGGCCCGGACGGTACGAAGCTCTATGCGACTGTCGGCTCCAACAGCAATATCGGCGAAAACGGCATGGAGGCCGAGAAAGACCGCGCCGCCGTCCTCGAAGTCGACCGCGCGAGCGGCCAGTGGCGCGTGTTCGCCTCGGGCCTGCGCAATCCGAACGGCCCAGCCTGGAATCCGAAAACCGGCGAGCTCTGGGTCGTCGTCAACGAGCGCGACGAACTCGGCAATGATCTCGTGCCTGATTACATGACCTCGGTGAAGGACGGCGCGTTCTACGGCTGGCCCTACAGCTATTTCGGCGACCGCGTCGACACCCGCGTCGAGCCGCGACGGCCGGATATGGTGCAGAAAGCGATGTCTCCGGACTATGCGCTCGGCGCGCATACTGCCTCGCTCGGGTTGGCGTTCAACACCGGCAATCTGTTTCCGCAGGAAATGGAAGGCGGCGCGTTCATCGGCCAGCACGGCTCGTGGAATCGCAAACCGCGCGCCGGCTACAAGGTGATCTTTGTTCCCTTCAAGGACGGCAAGCCTTCGGGTACGCCGCAGGACGTGCTGACTGGCTTCCTCAACGACAAGGGCGAGGCGCAGGGCCGGCCCGTCGGCGTGCGGCTCGACAAGCAGGGCGCATTGCTCGTCGCCGACGACGTCGGCAACACGATCTGGCGCGTGACGCCCGCGGCGAAATCGGCATCGCGGTGAACGTGACGGTCTCGTGCCCCGGACGCAGCGCAGCACGCAGTGATGCGCTGCAGAGCCGGGGTCCTGGCGTGCCGAGGAAGCTGGGTCCCGGCTCAGCAGTGCAGCGTTACCGGACGATGCTACGCATCGCCTAGGCTGCACCGCGTCCGGGACACGACAAGCTACACCCGGAAATGCTTGCTTAGCTTCAGCCCCTGCGCCTGGTAGTTCGAGCCGATGCGCTGGCCGTACATGGCGTCGGGGCGCGACAGCATTTTTTCGTAGACCAGGCGGCCGACGATCTGGCCGTGCTCGAGGATGAACGGCACCTCGCGCGAGCGCACTTCGAGCACCGCCCGCGCGCCCTGCCCGCCGGCGCCGGCATAGCCGAAGCCGGGATCGAAGAATCCGGCGTAATGCACCCGGAATTCTCCAACCAGCGGATCGAATGGCACCATCTCGGCGGCGTAATCCGGCGGCACCTGCACGGCCTCCTTCGAGGCCAGGATATAGAACTCGCCGGGATCGAGAATGAGGCTGCCGTCGGGACGCGCCGGGATCGGCTCCCAGAACTCGCCGACCACATAGCCGCCGCGGCGGTCGATATCGACCACGCCGGTGTGGCGCTTGGCGCGGTAGCCGACGAAGCCTGACGCATTCTCGCCGGACAGATCGACGGATAGCGCCACGCCATTGGCCAAATCCGCATCGTCGATATCGACCAGCCGCTCGGCGCCATGCAGCGCGTCCAGTTCGTCGGCGTTGAGGATGGCATCACCGGTGCGGAAGCGCACCTGGGAAAGCCGGGAACCCTCGCGCAGCAGCACCGGAAACGTCTTGGGGCTGATCTCGGCATAGAGCGGGCCGTGATAGCCCGCGCCGATCATGTCGAAGCGGCGGGTGCCGTCGGCGATCACGCGCGTGAACACGTCGAGCCGCCCGGTGGAGCTCTTCGGATTGGCGGCCGCCACGATCTGCGGCGGCAGCGCGAGACTTTCCAGGAGCGGCACGATGTAGACGCAGTTGGTCTCCAGCACCGCGCCGTCGGAGAGGTCGATCTCGTGCAGCTTCAGTTCATCGATGCGCTCGGCGACGGTGGAGTCGGGACCAGGCAGGAAGCTCGCGCGCACCCGGTAGGCGATGTTGCCCAGCCGCAAATCGAGGCTCGCCGGCTGGATCTGGCTTTCGACAAAGGGATATTCCGGCAGGATCAGGCCCGCATCCGTCATCGCCGCGATCATGCGGTCGGGCAGAATTCCGTTGGCGTCGGGCGGAAGCTTGAACGGCACGGCGCGATCCTCAATACGGCCCAAATAGCATCCAAACCTCGTAAATATGGGCTTTTAGGGGTTATCCGATGGCCGCCTTGACGGGAAGGGCGCGAGGTAATATCAGCATGACTTATCCCGTGGTGATTTGAGCCGGCCGGCTTGCAGCCACGTTAAATAAGTCGCTAAACAGGCCGGGGACACGTGTGATCCCGGCCTGTGGAAATTTTTCCAGGCCGGTTTTTTGTGACCATTTTCGATAGTGGTCATGGCGGAGGTCACATGTCTGAGACTGGTTCTACCAAGCGTTATCGTCCCGAAACCCGCCTTGTCCATGGCGGCACGCTGCGCTCGCAATTCGGCGAGACGTCGGAGGCGCTGTTCCTCACCCAAGGCTACGTCTACGACAGCGCAGAGCAGTGCGAGGCCCGGTTCAAGGGCCAGGAGCCCGGCTTTATCTATTCGCGCTATTCCAATCCGACGATTGAGATGTTCGAGCGCCGCATGATCGAGCTCGAGGGCGCGGAAGCCGCGCGCTCGACCGCGACCGGCATGGCCGCGGTGACGACCGCGATCCTCGCACCGCTCCGGGCCGGCGACCACGTGGTCGCTTCGAAAGCTCTGTTCGGCTCGTGCCTTTACGTGGTGCAGGATCTCTTGCCGCGCTACGGCATCGAGACGACGCTGGTCGACGGTCTTGATCTCGACCAGTGGCAGCGCGCATTGCGGCCGAACACCAAGTCGTTCTTCCTGGAGAGCCCGACCAATCCGACGCTCGACGTGCTCGACATCCCGGCGATTGCCGAAATTGCGCACAGTGGCGGCGCACGGTTGATCGTCGATAACGTCTTCGCCACGCCGATCTGGCAGAGCCCGCTTTCGCTTGGCGCCGACGTCGTGGTCTACTCCGCCACCAAGCACATCGACGGCCAGGGCCGCTGCCTGGGCGGCATCATCCTGTCGTCGGAAGCTTTCATCGCCGAGCACCTCCATAACTTCATGCGCCATACCGGCCCGTCGCTGTCGCCGTTCAACGCCTGGGTTTTGTTGAAGGGACTGGAGACGCTGGGCGTCCGCGTGCGCGCGCAGACCGAGACAGCGGCCAAGGTCGCCGACGCGCTCGCGGCGCATCCGAAAATCTCGCGGCTGATCTATCCCGGCCGCGCCGATCACCCGCAAGCCGAACTGGTGAAAAAGCAGTTGCGCGCCGGCTCGACGCTGGTCGGCTTCGAGGTCAAGGGCGGCAAGCAGGCCGCATTCCGCTGCCTCAACGCGTTGCGGATCGCGCGCATCTCGAACAATCTCGGCGACGCCAAGAGCCTCGTCACCCATCCCTCGACGACGACGCATCAGCGGCTGACGCCGGAGGCGCGCACCGAACTCGGCATCAGCGAAGGCTTCATCCGCTTCTCGGCCGGGCTCGAGCATGCCGATGATCTGATCGAGGATTTTGCGGCGGCGCTGGAGAAGGCGTGAGGCTTGCGCTTACCCTCCCCTGGAGGGGGAGGGTCGGCTCGCATGAGCGTAGCGAAATGCGAGACGGGGTG
>NZ_JAHEAG010000230.1 GCF_018596315.1 Bradyrhizobium sp. SRL28
TGTTCGCAGATACAGCCATTTCTGTTGGAACGTCATAAAAGATACAACCGACAACTGTTTCGGTTGGGCCATATTCATTCACCATTCGGGCCGTGGGCTGGATCTTGCGCCACAACTCAACTGTTGAATGCGACAGCGCTTCACCGCCGATAATAAATGATTCAACTTGGCTGGCAGCGGAGTCCGCCAGCATCTGTTGCCCAAGAGCATCCAGATGGCTCGGGGTGATCTTGATTGTTCCGCATTCCGCGCTGATCTTTGCTTTTAACCCCTCGACCTCTTGTCCCTCCATCATAAGATCTGCATGGCCACCACAGATCAAGGGTGCAAACAGGCTGGTAACTGTTGCATCAAAGGCCAGAGGAGAGGAGACCACGGAGGATGATCTGGAATCGTAGGCATGACAGGCCCAGCACAGATAATTTGT
>NZ_JAHEAG010000231.1 GCF_018596315.1 Bradyrhizobium sp. SRL28
TGGCGGCTGCACGATCTCCACTACCTGCTCGAACGGCAGGTCCTGATGCTCCTGCGCGGCCAGCGCCGTGCGCCGCGTCCGTTCCAGAAGCTGCGACACGCTCGGCTCGCCCGACAGGTCGAGGCGAAGCGCCAGGGTGTTGACGAAGAAGCCGATCAACCCTTCGATCTCGCGCCGGCCGCGATTGGCGCTCGGCACGCCGATCACAAGGTCGTCCTGCCCCGATAGACGCGCCAGCACCGCCGCCCAGGCCGCCAGCACCGTCATGAACAACGTCGTGCCATGCTGCCGGCTCAGCCGCTTCAGCCCCCGCGTCAGATCCGCATCGATGACAACAGGCACACTGGCCCCGGCAAACGACGGCTGGGCCGGCCGCGGCCGGTCCGTCGGCAGCGCCAGACGGGCCGGCGCGCCAGC
>NZ_JAHEAG010000232.1 GCF_018596315.1 Bradyrhizobium sp. SRL28
CGCATGCCGCAGTCGACCATGCTCTATGCCTACACCCGTGGCTCGTGCTGATAGCGGTCCGATATGGGGCTGATCGACCGGGATCTGCTGACTGTAGACGAACAGGCGATCAAAGAGACCCGGGTCGTTCGGACGATCTTTCGTGGGCGGACTTGCCGATGGCAACCCAGATCACGATAGAAGCTGCTGAACTTTTTGCGTCAAAAGCGGTTCATGCAGACATACCGCCCATTCCAGCAGCATCTGGCGCACCGTGGTCGCCAAGATGCCATGAAGCGCCATCCGATCCAGAGCAAGTGAACGATCCGCATCGACACGCGTCGCGATCAGGTCCGAGAGGAGGCGTACGTCATATCCACGCTCGGCGGCCTGCAGAGCGGCAATGAAGATATCTTCTTCGAGCCAACCTCCTCCA
>NZ_JAHEAG010000233.1 GCF_018596315.1 Bradyrhizobium sp. SRL28
GCCGGTCGGCTCATTGTCTCCAGGCATGATGAATTTGGCAATCACACCCGCTACAAATCCGATTATAATGGTCCACACAATGCCCATGTCATATTCCCTTCGGGGTGATTGTTAGGCGGGGATACGGCCGTCGGGCGTATATTGATCGATGGCCGAAGGGAGTTCTCGGGATAGCCTCGCCAAGAGTTCTTCCTGCGACAACCCGGTTTGTTGCTCAAGCGCGGCCAGTACATCCGTACCAATGGCTTGCTTCAGCTGGGGCGGGGGTAGGTCTTTATTGGGACCTTTATTGATCCAAGATTCTGCCGCATCGCCTTGACCGTTCTGCTTAAACCGATCCAGCAGCTCTCCCAGTCCGCCGCCTAATAGGCCGCCAACACCACCCCCAGCGGCGGCACCGCTCAAGCTGCCGAGC
>NZ_JAHEAG010000234.1 GCF_018596315.1 Bradyrhizobium sp. SRL28
ACCGGTCGGCTCATTGTCTCCAGGCATGATGAATTTGGCAATCACACCCGCTACAAATCCGATTATAATGGTCCACAAAATGCCCATGTCATATTCCTTCGGGGTGATTGTTAGGCGGGGATACGGCCGTCGGGCGTATATTGATCGATAGCCGAAGGGAGTTCTCGGGATAGCCTCGCCAAGAGTTCTTCCTGCGACAACCCGGTTTGTTGTTCAAGCGCGGCCAGTACATCCGTACCAATGGCTTGCTTCAGCTGGGGTGGGGGTAGGTCTTTATTGGGACCTTTATTGATCCAAGATTCCGCCGCATCGCCTTGACCGTTCTGCTTGAACCGATCCAGCAGCTCTCCCAGTCCGCCGCCTAATAGGCCGCCAACACCACCCCCGGCGGCGGCACCGCTCAAGCTGCCGAGG
>NZ_JAHEAG010000235.1 GCF_018596315.1 Bradyrhizobium sp. SRL28
ATACAATCTGGCAGGCGGATCGATTCCAGTTCGCTGCCCACGACATTTTCTTGCAGCGAACCTCCCCCTCTTTTGATGCTGCGGTTTGGGAGCTATGGACACCTTTGTCGATCGGGGCACGTTCAATTCTTCTTCCTCTCGACCGGCAACTAGATATTCGAACAATTTTGAGTCTGCTGGGTAAGTACCGAGTGACGGTTCTGCAATTGGTTCCGTCGCTTCTTTCAGCATTGCTTGGGATCACTGACGTTGAGCAAAAGGAAATCGATTATCTACGCTACATATTCTGTGGTGGAGAGCTCTTCAGAAACGGGTTAGCCACTAAATGGCTGCAATTGGCATCGACGGCACTTGTCAACCTCTATGGACCTACTGAGGCGACGATTGACGCGACAGCTTGGTTTTATCGAGCTG
>NZ_JAHEAG010000236.1 GCF_018596315.1 Bradyrhizobium sp. SRL28
CTGCCGTTCGCTGAAACTCTGGCCGGAGTCGCCCGGTCGGAAAAGATCGCGAGCGACCTCCGCGACCGCGACGATATCTCCGGATTTGATTTTGCCTTCGTATTCCTGAGCAAGCCGGGACCAGTTGCCGCGGCCTTTCCGGGAGGATTCGCTCAGAATCTGTTTCACTCCTTGGATCGACGAAAGATCCGACGGCTTGCGCATTCCGACGCTCGCGGCTTTCCGGACGGGAACGCGGACGGTCATTTTGCTCTTTGTGAAAAAGATCACGAAGAACTCCAGGCTCGCTCCTGCAACGGTCTGCTCTTCAATCGACAGAATCTGTCCAACGCCGTGCGCCGGATAGACGACGAAGTCCGTCGCCTTGAATTCAAAGCGAATCTTCCCGTTTTCGCGCGCAC
>NZ_JAHEAG010000237.1 GCF_018596315.1 Bradyrhizobium sp. SRL28
AACCGACCTGCGCGGCACCACGACCTACACCAGCGCAACCGCGCTCTCCAACGTGCTGTTCGACGGCACGGCCGGTGGCGTGACGGCGGCAACCGGCACAACCACGCTCGGTGGCACGGCGGGAACCAGGGCCGGGTCGAACGTTACCGACAATTCGGCAGCGGCTATTACGGCCGCCACCACCATCTATGGCGCGACCGGCTCCTTGAGCACCGCGGCCACCACGCAATTCGGCGACGGCAAGAGCTTTACCGTCAATGGCAAAACCATCAGCTTCAAGGCGGGTGCGGCGCCGACGGCGGCGACTGTACCGGCCGGCTATGGCGTTCTCGGCAACATCGCGAGCGACGGCAATGGCAACTCGATCATCTATCTCGGGGCGACCCCGGCCACCTCGACT
>NZ_JAHEAG010000238.1 GCF_018596315.1 Bradyrhizobium sp. SRL28
ATGGTCGAGCATCGGGGAGTGGCCAATTATCTGTCCTGGGCCTGCGAAGCTTATGCGCCCAGGTCATCCTCCCTGGTCTCCTCTTCCCTGGCCTTCGATGCCATAATCACGAGCCTGCTTGCGCCTTTGCTCTGTGGTGGCCACGCACAGCTTGTCAGGGAGGGAGACGAGGTCGAGGGGGTAAAGGAAAAGATCAGCTTGGGCTGCGGGATCATTGATATCACCCCCAGCCATCTGGATGTGCTTGGGCAACAGATGCTGGCGGACTCGGCCGCCAGCCAGGTTGGACTGTTTATCATCGGCGGTGAAGCGCTGACGCATTCGACAATCGAGCTGTGGCGCAGGATCCAGCCCACGGCCAGAATGGTGAATGAATACGGCCCAACCGAAACGATCGT
>NZ_JAHEAG010000239.1 GCF_018596315.1 Bradyrhizobium sp. SRL28
CACCGACCTGCGCGGCACCACGACCTTCACCAGCGCAACCGCGCTCTCCAACGTGCTGTTCGACGGTACAGCCGGTGGCGTGACGGCGGCAACCGGCACAACCACGCTCGGTGGCACGGCGGGAACCAGGGCTGGGTCGAACGTTACCGACAATTCGGCAGCGGCTATTACGGCCGCCACCACCATCTATGGCGCGACCGGCTCCTTGAGCACCGCGGCCGCCACGCAATTCGGCGACGGCAAGAGCTTTACCGTCAATGGCAAAACCATCAGCTTCAAGGCGGGTGCGGCGGCGGCGGCGACTTTGCCGGCCGGCTATGGCGTTTCTGGCAACATCGCGAGCGACGGCAATGGCAACTCGATCATCTATCTCGGAGCCAACGCGACCACATCGGCC
>NZ_JAHEAG010000024.1 GCF_018596315.1 Bradyrhizobium sp. SRL28
CACCTGCACGCCGTTGCCGATGCCGTCCAGGAGGTTGTTGATGTCACCGGCGCGCGCGTCGAGCGACTGCGCGGTGAAGAAGTTGGTGGGGTTATCGAGGGCCGTGTTGACCTTCTTGCCGGTGGCAAGGCGGTTCTGCGTGGTCGCGAGCAGATCGGCGGTCGACTGCAGCGAGAGGAGGTTCTGGCGAACCGAAGCCGAAAGAACAATACCGGACATCTTTCATACCTTTCTGGTGTGAAATTAAAACGAGCCACTATCCCGACCTCTCGATCGGGCGACGGCTCACTCTGGAAGCAAGTCTCTAAGAAAAAATGAATCTGATCGAACAAGTCGCCCGTAAAGACGGTGAATTTGAAATTAATTCGCCGCGTCCGAATCCACTCCGTATTCCTACGGGTCGCTCGCGAAAAGCCCCCGTCAGACAGGCACAAATCGCATGTTCACTATTCATTAACCATCATCGGAAAGGATGCCGAATCTGCCGGCGGGCAATCGACAGCGCGAAAAGCGTCAAAGGAGAACAGGCATGGCCTTGAAAGTCGAGCTCAAACCGCACGAGCGAATCATCATCGGCGCCTGCGTGATCACCAACACGGACCAGCGCGCCAGGCTGCTGATCGACGGCGACAGGATTCCGATCCTGCGCGAGAAAGACATCCTCACACCCGAGAGCGCCGACACGCCGGCCAAGCTGGTCTATCTCGCCGTGCAGCTCATGTACCTGTCACCGGATCCGATGGCGCATCATCCGACCTATTTCAGCCTCGTGCGCGACATTCTGACCGCGATGCCGAGTGCATGGCCCTTCATCGAAGGGATCAACAACCACATTTTGAACGGCGATCTCTATCACGCGCTGAAAGAATCGAAGAAATTGATCGGCCATGAAGAGCAGATCCTGGAGAGCGCCCGGAAAATGCAATCGCTCGACGAGCCCGATCGCAAATCCGCATAACGATCGCATCGCCTGAAATGAACAGGCCTCCGCAAGGAGGCCTTTTCATTTTTGAGCGGACAAGCCTTCGTCACATCGGCAGGAACTTGGTCAGCGTGGTCTGGTAGAGCATCGACGTGGTTTGATACGACGCCTGCAGGCTGGTCTGCAGCGCCAGGATCTTGGTCGCGACCTCGTCCTGGTTGATGCCCTCGATCTGGTCAAGCATGGTCTGCGCCATTCCCTTGAGCTGGGCCTGGCGGTCGGTCGAGCCCTTGATGGCGCTCTGTGCGCCGGCGAACTCCGCCTGCATGTCCTGAATCGATTGCTGACCGGTCTGCGGCGCCAGGTTTGCCGAAATCCGCTGTTGCAGCGCGTTCACCTGCGCCTTTGAGTTCGGATTGTTGGCATTGGTCGTGACCGCGGAATACACCGCCATGTTCTGCAACTGATAGCGCAACGCCTGCTCGTTGGCGCGCGCGCCATACTGCACCGTGATCGACTGGTCGATGCGCGCGATAGCGGTGCCGCGCGGCGAATCGGTACCGACTTCACCCGTGTACCACGAGACGGTGTTGGCGGACGTGCCGCCGATCAGATTGGTCGCGGTGGCAAACGGCGGACCGTTGACGCGCAACGGCGCCGGATTTGCACTGGCCGGGGCGCTGAAGCCCAGCGACGCGAACGCTGCCGCGTTCGAACTGGAAACCGTCAGGCTCGCGCCGTCACCGCCGTGCAGCGCTATCACGCCGCCGGTGACGGTCGACGGCGTACCGGTGCCGGTGATCGAATCGATCTTTGCCAGCAAGGTCTGCACGCTGTCGGTGATGTTGAGTTGGTTGCCGGTCGCACCCGATGCGACGAAGGTGATCGGCGTGCCGTTGACCGTAATCGTATCGCCCGCCGCAAAGGCCGTGGCCAGAGAATCCGTTCCCGCAGCGCCCGAGAGCAGCGTAGCGCCAGTGATCGGCCCCGGCACCGTCGCCTGATTGTTGACCGCAGTCCCCGTGACGGTAGCGGACGGATTGAAGAAATTTTCGGAAGCCGCGATCGCGGACGCGGCCACCAGCGACGTGTCGCTCAGCGTCTGGATCGAAGACGTCAATGCGGCCTGCAGGTTCGCGGTGGTCGCGACCGTATCGACGCCGATCAGGAACGAGCCCATCGGCGGCGGGTTGGTGGTCGTCGCGGTCAGCGCGATCGACTCGGTGGTGCCGTCGGGCAGGTTGAAGTTGAACGTGATCTTGTCGCCATTGCTCGGATTGACGGCGCCGAGATCGACGGTGACGGATGGCGGCGCGCCGGCTGGCTGTGTCACGGTCGCCCCCGTCAGCGACGAGCTGACCGCGCCGAGCTTCAACCCGAACGACGAACCGTCCTCGGCGAGGCTGGTCACGGTGGTCGTCAACGGCGGCGACGAGACCGCAAGATGCGCCATGTTGCTGACGCCCTGATCGGCCTGGCGGCGTTCGTTGATCAGTTGCTTCAACCCGGCCTGCGTTCCCACGCCGTCGAGCATGACGTCGGCCGACACCGTCGCTGATGTGTCGGTGGTGCGGCCGGAAAACAGATAGCGGTCGCCCGTCTGGCTGTTGAGCAGCGACACCGCATTCGAGAACGCCGCCTGCGCCGTGATCTGGCCGGAGGTTTGACCGTTGTTGTTGAGCACGATGGTCGACGTACTGGCCGCCTTCTTTACCGACGTGCCGATGTCGGTCAATCCCTGCAGCGCAAGGTTGACGACGTTGAGCCTGGTATTGACGTTGGTTGCGGTATCCTTGAACGCGTCGATGCTGCTGACCTGCGCGCGCAAACTGAGCGCAAAGCCGCGATTGGCGCCCTGCCCCGCATAAGTCGTCGAGACCCGGCCGCTGGCAAGCTGCTGCGTCAGATCATCGAGTTGCTTGCGAATATTGAGGATCGAGGTCCCGATATAGGATGTTCTGCCGTTAACGCCATCGATCGACATGAAACCCTCACATGGCCTGGATCAGCGTGTCGTACATCTGCTTGATGGACGACATTACGCGCGCATTGGCGGAATAAGCGTTCTGCAGCGCGAGCAGATGCGCCATCTCGTCGTCGATATTGACGCCCGAGGTATCGGTCACCTTCTTCTGCAGGGTGTTTAGCACCACGGACTGACCGTCGGCGAGTTGCTTGGCCGCGGTCGCGGCTTCGCCCTGCTGGCTGATGAACTGCTTGGCGAAGTTGACCAGCGTGCCGGTGAACGGAGCGCCAGTGGTCCCGATGCCGGTCTGCGGCGAATAACGATAATTCCCCGACTGCAGCTGCGTGAGAATGAAGTCGGAACGCGTGGTGTCGC
Source organism: Bradyrhizobium sp. SRL28 (assembly GCF_018596315.1). Classification (GTDB taxonomy): domain Bacteria; phylum Pseudomonadota; class Alphaproteobacteria; order Rhizobiales; family Xanthobacteraceae; genus Bradyrhizobium. The sequence goes on from NZ_JAHEAG010000024.1 coordinate 3,264, forward strand.
CCGAAGGCGTCAACGGGCTGGTAGAGAACACGATAGTGCGCGAGGGGTCGCCAAGCAGCCCGAGATTGACGCTGATGCGGCCGGCAAGGCCGGTCTGCTGCGAACCATTGGCGGTGATCGCACCGGAAAAGAGGCCGCCATTATCCGTGAACAGCGGAAGCTGTGGGTTGCCGCTGGTGAGCGAAGACATGGTCGTGGTGACCGACGCCGCCAGCACGTCCGAACGGTTTGGCGCGCCGTCATCCAGAACGCGCAGCGTCGATCCCGACGGGTTTGAGAACTGCAGATCACTCGACCCGAGCGCGGCGTTGAGCTGGGAAACCACCGAAGCCATACCGCCGGCAAAATTGATGCCGAGAACCTCATCGTTCGGATCGAGCGTTGCGGTATTGCTCAGCGGCAGCACGCTCGGATCGTCGACGCGCACGATCGAGAGATTGCGCGTGATGCCAGTGGTGTTGTCCTTGTAGGTAACGTGCATGACGTTACCCGACTGCAATCCCGTGAGATCGAGATCGTAACCGGCTTGCGGCAGGACCGACGCGGGCGCAGCAGTGCCTGATGTCGTCTTGTCCGACAGCGCGCTCGCCATCGACGCCGCGAACTGGTCGATCTGCGCCTGCGCCTTTACCAGCGTGTTGTCGCGCAGCTCGAGATAGGCGGCGATCTTGCCTGAACGAATCGAGTTGGTGGACACCAGATCGTAGCTGCCGCCATGCGGAAAATTGATCGTGATGGTGCCGACGTTGTTCTTGGTCGGATCGGAGTTGTACAGCGTGTTGGGCGTCATCGTGCCCTGCGGATTGAAGCTTAGCTGCGCAGCCTCGGTCCCGACCAATTGCACGCCGGAATTCGTGAATACGGTCACCTGATTGAGGTCGTTTACGACCGTTCTGATGTCCATCAAACTCGACAGTTGCGTGATGTACTGGTCGCGCTGATCCAGAAGCGATGCCGTCGCGGCGTCCGTCTTGCCGTTGTTCTGGAGCTGATTGTTGATGAACGCGATCTGGGCCATCGCGTTGTTCGCCGTAACGATGGAATCGTTGATGCCCATTTCGGCGTTGGCGCGCAGACTCTGAATCCCCTGCGTCGCCGCATTGAGCGTCTGCGCCATCGTCTGCGCGGCGCTGACGGCGCCGATCCGCGCCGACTGCGAGTCCGGGCTGGTCGACAGGCCCTGAAAGGCGGTCAACAGCTTGTTGAACGAGTCCTCGATGGTGCCGGTCTCGGCCGGATTTCCGTAGACGTTCTGCAAATTTTGGAGAAAGGTCGAACGGATATCGGCGTAGGCTGCGCCGGAGGTTTCCGTGCGCAGTTGTGTCTGCAAATACTGATCGAGCTGCCGGTCGACGCCGTGGAGCAGAACGCTCGAGCCGTAGTCGCCGGTCACGCCGGCGGACTGGATGATCGACTTCCTGACGTAACCAGGCGTTTCCGCGTTGGCGACGTTCGATCCGACCAGCGAGATCGCGGCTTGCGTCGCGCGCAGGCCGGACATTGCGGTGGAGAGAGCTTGACTCAAACCCATGACTAATTGCCCATCTCAAATCGCATCGCGAACGGCGTCGCGGAATTAGCGCAGTACGTTCAGGAGATCCTGCACCATCGTGTTGGAAGTCGTGATCACCTTGGTGTTGGCCGAGTAAGCTTGCTGCGTGACGATCAGCTTGGTGAACTCGTCCGCGATATCGGTGTTGGATCCTTCCAGCGACGAACCGACGATGGTTCCGGCCTTGCCGAACAGCGCCTGTCCGGATCCGTCGGTCACCTCGAACGCGCCGCCATTGACGCGCTTGAGGAAGTTGGTGCCGTTGAAGGTCGCTACCGAGATTTCGGCGAGGTCGAGGTTGCGGCCATTGGAATAGTTGCCGACGATGCGGCCGTTGGTGCCGACGCCGACGGACTGCAACTGGCCGGCCGGGAAGCCGTCCTGCTGAATCTGGTTGACCTGCACGTTGCCATTGGCATCCGCGAATTGGGTGACGCCGCCGGTGCCGAAGTTGATGACGGGACTGCCCAGCGCGACGCCGTTGACGACGGCATTGGTGAGCGTGATGTTCGGAACGGCTGGCGTCATCTGGCCAGAGGCAGAGAAGGTGAAATTGGTGTTGACGTTCTGCCACGAGACCTGGGTGCCGGTGGCGTTGGGATTGACCTGGTAGAACAGGTTCCAGGTGTCGGTATGGCCCGCGCCGAGCGTGGCGCTGTCGACCTTGGCCCAGCGGAACTGCAGGTTCACCGGAGCGCCCGAGACGTCGTAGGTCGTGACCGCACCACCCGCGATCGACTCGCCGAGGAACGTCGAGTTGTCGTTGCCGACGACCTGGCCGGTGCCGACGCCGCCGCCGCCGCCGCGCGTCGCCGTCGCGGTGCCGGTAAAGCCGAGTGCGGCCCAGGCCGTGTTATTTGAGCTCGAGACCGTGAGATTGTAGTTGAGGCCGGAATGCAGCGTGATCGAGCCCGAGGAGATCGTGGACGTGTTCGGGGCTGCCGTTCCCTGGAGCGCGTCGATCTTGCCCAGCAAGGTTCCGATGTTGTCGTCGACGTTGATCTGGTTGGCGCCGACGGCGGTGCCCGACGCCATGAAGGTGAGGGTTTGGCCGTTGACCGTGATGGTGTCGCCCGCGACGAAATTGGAAGAGATCGAGTTAGTGCCGGCAATGCCGCTAAGCAGGGTCGCGGCCGTGTTCGCAACCGACGGCGTCGCTTTGTTGTTCTGGCTGGTGCCGCTCCTGGTGGCGTCGGTATAGGGCGCCATAGGCGTGCCGAGCGCCAGCGGATTATGTCCGGCGCTGTACGATCCGGGGATGATCAATTCCGATCCGGGAACGGAAACGTCATGCTTGGTGGTCAGCGGATAGCTGGCGAGGTTGGCGCGATAGTCGATCCTGGTGGTTTGCTGCGCCGGCAAAAAGTCGTTCTGGAATCTGAGGACCTGCGGCGAACTGCCGGATGGGTTGCCGGTGGTCGGGTCGATCGGCACGCCCTGCAGATAATAGCCGGCGCCGTTGACGAGATAGCCGCTCTTGTCGAGCTGGAAGTCGCCGCGGCGGGTATAGCGGTCGACGCCGTCGAACACCGGCGTGCCGTCGGTGAAGTTGCCGGGCTTTTGCACCGCGAAAAAGCCGTTGCCGTTGATCGCCATGAAGGTCGCAACCGAGGCCGTCTGCACGTCGCCCTGCACGGAGTTGGTGGAGCGGGATTGCGTGGTCACGCCGCCGGCAAGTTGCGCGGTCGCTGAGGTCTGCGGAATCAGATCGAGGAAGGAGGTGTCGACGCGCTTGAACGCCGTTGTCTGCGAGTTGGCGATGTTGCCCGAGACGTTTTCCAGCGCGTAGGAGTTGGCGCGAAGGCCGCCGACCGCGGTGGTGAGTGCGCCGAAGATACCCATGACATGTTCTCCAAATTCGATCCGGGCGGCTCGCCGTTCCGGGGAAACCGAGGCCGCGTCGGGAGAACATGTCGCAAGCGTTGTGCCAAACTACAAAACCAATAAAAATCAAAGACTTGAGAAAAAAGCCCCGGTCCGAAGACCGGGGCACATTTGCCGAGCGGGCAACAATTGCCGGGCAGCGCCCTTATGACGCCTGTGGCCCGGCCGGGTGAAACACCAGGCCAAACCCGTCGATGCAATAGCGCAAGCCGGTTGGTTTCGGCCCGTCGTCGAAGACGTGACCCATATGTCCACCGCAACGGCGGCAGTGGACTTCCGTGCGCGTCATCCCGAACGTCGTGTCCTTGGTTTCGCCAAGAGCATTGTCGAGCGGCTTCCAGAAACTCGGCCAGCCGGTGCCGCTGTCGTATTTGGTCTCCGAGGAGAACAGCGGCAGATCGCAACCGGCGCAGGCAAAGATGCCCTTGCGTTTTTCCTTCAGGAGCGGGCTGGAACCCGGCCGCTCGGTGCCGTGCTTGCGCAGGATTTCATACTGCTGCGGCGTGAGCTGTGCGCGCCATTCGGCGTCGGTTTTTTCCACCTCGAACTTCTTCTCGGCGGCTTGCGCCGGCGCGGTGCGCAGCCAGCGGAAAGCGGCAAGGCCAAACAGGCCGGCGACAGATGCGAGCAGGATACGGCGGTCGGTCATGGAAATCTCCGTGCGAGGCGGACGTGACGTTTCGCCATCAGGTACGGCCCACGGGCAGCGAAGTTACACGGATCCGTCCCGAATTCTCTCACTTTCCTGCGAGGGGACAACGGGTGCCCCACCGTCCTGCATCTCCACCGGCCGCGGCGGCTGTGGACGCACCGGGCGCGGCCCAGCTGGCGGGCGGCGCGGCAGCCCGGTTCCGGCCTGCCGGTTGGCCTCCGCCAATCGCGCCTCGCGCACGTGTTCCCGGGCGCGGGCGCCTTCGCGGTAACGGGCCAGCGCGCCGGCCGCAGCGGAATGGCCCCGCCCCCACAGGCCGATCAGATGGCCGGCGACGCGGCCGGTGGCGCCACCCGCCCAGACCAGCTCGAACGGCGAGAACAGTTTCCACCGTTCCTCGCCCCACAGGATGCTGCGCGCGATGACCTGCCCCGCCATCGCCGAGGTGTTCAGCCCCTGGCGGCCGAAGCCGCTGGCGACCCACAGCCCTTTGCGCAACTGGCCGATCTGCGGCATGCCGTGCACGGTCACCCCGACCGCGCCGCCGAACACGTCTGATATCGGCACCTTGCCAAGCTGGGGGAATATCGTGGCAATGCGGCGCTGAACGACGGGACCAAAGCGGCGTGGCCGCGCCTCCCAGGTGGTTTCCGGGCTCGCCCACATCAGCCGGTCGCCGTCGACGATCCGGAAATGATCGATGCCGTCACTGTCGGCCACCGACCCCTTGAAGGCGATCACCTCGCCCAGCCGCTCGCCGAGCGGCTCCGTTACCGCGGCATAGCGCCAGACCGGCAGCAGCGTCTCCGACAGGCGGCGCAACGGGGCGCCGAGATGAACGTTGCCGGCCAGCACGATATGCGAGGCGCGCAGCCGCGCCGACGGCGTCACGATGCGCTTGCGAATCCCCGAGGAATCGATGCTGACGACAGGCGTATCCTCGAAGATGCGCGCGCCCGCCCGCCTCGCCTGCGTGGCCAGACCGTGGATGTATTTGCGGCCGTCGATCTGGAACGCACGCGGATAATAGATGCCGTGGAAATAGCGTGCAGTCCCGAGCTCACCGCGAACGCGATCGACCTGCCATCCCTCGACCTCGGTCTCGAAATCCTCGCTCAGCGTCTGCAGCCGGCTGATCAGCGTTTCGCCGGCGTCGACGGTGGAGACCTCCAGCGCGCCCTCGGTCAGCGTAATTCCCGGCATCGCCTCTTCGGTGGCGGCGGCGCGAACGTAATCGGCGCCCTCCTTCGACATCGCCCACAGCTCGCGCGCGTCCTCCAGGCCGACGCGCTCGATCAGGTCGCCGATCGGAAGACTATAGCCCGGCATCACCGTGCCGAGCTGATGGCCGGACGCGTTCCAGCCGACATGCCGGCCTTCGAGCACGGCCACGCTGGCGCCGAGGCGTGCGGCCTCCAGCGCCACGGTGAGGCCGGCAAGTCCGGCTCCCACCACGCAAATGTCAACATCAAGGTCGAATGACAGACGCGAGCGAAAAGGCGCGTCGTCGTCGGGGCCGTTGGTCGCACTTGTGAAAGTCTCGGGCATGGCGTTTCTTACGGACCGCTGCAGCGCTTGTCACCTTATCCGGGACATGAGCTTGTAGATTAGTCCAGACTAAGACCGAATCGAGATCGCGCCCATGCGCCGTTTGATGCTGCTGCGTCACGCCAAGACCGAACACCACGCGCCTTCTGGCCATGACCAGGACCGCCGTCTCGACGAGCGCGGCCGGCTGGATGCCGCCGCCATCGGAACCTGGATCGGCCGGCATCCGCCCTTTCCCGACGCGGTGCTGGTTTCGACCGCGGTGCGGACGCAGCAGACCTGGGAGATCGCGCGCGATGCGATGAAGGATGCAGTGCGGGAACGGCTGCCGCACCCCAAGGTCGAATTGCTCGACGAACTCTACGGCGCCGAGCCGGCGCAGCTCCTGCGGATCATCCGCATGGCCGAGGTCACCGATCCCGCGCGCTTGATGCTGATCGGCCACAATCCCGGCATGCACGAGCTGGCGCTGATGCTCGCCGGCAGCGGCGATGCGGCGGCGAAGAAATCACTCGAGGACAATCTGCCAACCGCTGGCCTTGCCATCCTGGATTTTGCGATCGAGGACTGGAGCGAGGTGGCGTTCCGCCGCGGCAAACTCGTGCGCTTCACCAGCCCGAAATTGCTGAAGCAGGCGCTGGACGATTGAGGCAGGCGGACATCCCTGCCCCGCCATGCTAAGCTCTTCACGACATGGTTTTCGAGCGAATTAAGAACAAGTTCGCGTAAAAGAAAACGCGTCAAAACAAAAGGCTCGAGCCCGATCCTGATAAGTCAGGACCGAACGGGCTTTGGCAGGAGGCGCAGATGTTCAAGTCGATTCTCGTGCCGATCGACCTGGCCGATACCGATCTGGCCAAGCCCGCGATCGCAACGGCTGCGACGCTGTCGCAGACCTGGAACGGCTCGGTGCGCCTGCTCAACGTATTGCCGATGACGCCGGTGATGCTGGCTGAATATGTGCCGGCCGATTTCGACGCCCAGCAGCGCGCCACCTCGGAAGAAGCGCTTACCATCGTGGCGACGGAATCCGGCATCGAGGCGTCGCGCATTTCTACCGCGGTGCGGCAGGGCGGCATCTATCACGAGATCCTCGAAGAGGCGGCGGCGATCAAGGCCGACCTGATCGTGATGACCTCGCACCGGCCGGCGATGCGGACCTATTTCCTCGGCTCCAACGCCGGCCACGTGGTGCGCTATGCCAAGTGCTCGGTGCTGGTGGTGCGGCACTAGGCCGCCAACAGCGCGCCCAGACAAAAAACGCAAAACAACCCCATGCAAAGTAGAATGAGCCCCGGCTCGCAGCGCTCGCGCCGCCAGCGTCCGGGGCTCGAGATGGTCCGTCGTCACGGCCCGGCCTGATCTCATCCTGCTCTAATTTCCGATCGTGGCGATGGTAGCCAGACTCGAACAGGCGTCTTTCACGACGACGTCGAGTTCGTGCACGGCAAACCCAAACGCCAGCGCGAAGCCGGCAATCAAGACTGCCGTAGCGACCTGCACAATCGTGCCGCGCAGCCGCATTCGACTTCGTTCTCTATAATTGAAGGCGCGATTGTTTCAGTTGCCCTTCCCACCCGTGCAGGACCAGCGCGGCAAGAGATGTCAGGGCCAACACGGCTCCAAGCCCGATGGCCGGCTCGCTGGAGAGAATCGCTGCGAGCGACACGCCGCACGCCGCCCCCGCCATTTGCGAAAAGCCGAACAAGGCCGCCGCGAGGCCGGCCCTGTCGCCAAATGGCGATAGCGCGGCCGCGCTCGACAGCGGGCTCGCTATTCCCACCCCGAACAGGAAGAGCGAAGCGGTGGCGAGAAACGGCAACAGCGCGTCGTTCCCGGTCAGCACAACGGCAAGCAGCAAGAGAGCTCCGAGGGCCGCCAATGCCAACCCAGCCAACGTCGCAAGACGGGAACCGAACCGCGCCGATAGTCTTGGCGCCAGCATGCCGGCACCGAACACCAGAAAGACAACGCTGGCAAACAGCGAACCGATCGTGATCGGCGACAAGCCGAACCCTTCGAGAAGCACGCGCGGCGCGCCCGAGAAGACAGCGAACACGCCGGCCATCAGAAGGCTTGCGGTTCTGGCAGGCGCTGCAAACCGCGCGTCCCGGATCAGGCCGAGATAGCAACCGGCAATTTTGAGCGGATGCAGCGAATTGTCGGCGGCTGCCTTGGTTTCGCCGACGAAGACAACATACGCCGCCCCGGCGCAGATGGCGAAAACCGCGACAAACGCAAATTCAAAGCGCCAGCCGAAAAGATGATCGAGCGCGCTGCCGACAAGGGGCGAGAATCCCGGCGCAGCCGCGGTGGCGATCGTGATCGACGCCATGACCTTTCCGAGCGCCTGGCCGTCGAACAGATCCCGCGCGATCGCGCGCGACAGCACGGCGACCGTACATGCTCCGGCAGCTTGTATCGATCGGCCGATCAGCAGACCCAACAGATCGCCTGCGAGGGCGCACCATATCGTTCCCTGCACGAAAATGCAGAGCCCGATCAGGATCGGCATTTGTCGTCCCAGCCGGTCCGACAACGGGCCGACGATCAATTGGCCCACGGCAAAGATCGCCAGAAAAACCGTTATGCTCGAAGTGACGGCCGCGCTGGAGACGTGCAGATCGGCCGCGATTGCCGGCAGCGAGGGTAGAAAGATGTTGGTTGCCAGGCCTCCCGTCGCGGCGAACGCGCAAATCACCGCTCTGCGGGCTGTCGCTGTTCGCTGCCTGGGTTCGGTTGCCGACGCCTTGCTCGGAATGGCTTCAATGCTCATTGCTGATCGCCTGCGTTGCCACGGCGCTTCCGGCCGGACGCTTGCGATCCTGAACAATTGCCTTTTGGCTGTCGTCCTACGAATACTGGAGGAATTGTCGGATCGTCGGCATCGCGGCGTTACGCCGCGCCATGCCGGATGCTCGACGCTGTCAGCGCGACAAGCGCAGTTCAAAGAGGCGACGTAGCGTGATGAACCTGACCGCGCTCAGTCGGCCAGCGGCGTCGCATATCCCGCCACGAGCTTGACGAGATCGGCCTGCCGCGAGGTGCCTGTCTTTTCGAACAGGCGGCTGACATGGGTCCTGATCGTCGTGTCGGCAACACCGAACGCGGTGGCGACTTCCGGAATGCCGCCAACCTCGACGATCGCGAGCAACACGCGAAGCTCGGTCGGCGTCAGCCTGAAAGCGCTGCCGATGGCTTGAGGCGCGGAAGACACCGCCAGGGTCGCCTGGCGAACGAACAGGGCCGCCGCGGCAGTATAGACAACACCGGCGCGGCGTCGCGCTCCCGACGTCAATGGCAGCGCATGGGCGATATAGCGCTCGCCGTTCTTTCCGATCAGAGGCACGGCTATCCCCTTGACGCCGAGGGCGGCGTCGCTCTGCCCCGCAGCGGCAAAAACCTCCCGCAAGGTCCGGTCAACCTGCGCATCGCTGGCGACCAGCCGACCGCCCACCGAACTCAGGATATCGCTTGCGCCGAGAATGGCATTGCCGGCTGCGTTGGCATGGATGAGACGCGCGGTCGCATCGACGAGAAACATTCCCGCAGCAAGCCCGTCGAGCGTATCGATGAAGGTCGCAACTTCCGCCGCCGTGAACTCGAACATCTTGCCGATCAACACGGCGCGCCTGATATGCGGAGCGATCAGCCTCATGTGCCGGCGCGCCTGGTCGTCGACGAGGCCGTTTCGCTGGTGGCGGAACACTCCGAAGATGGCCGTGCTGATTGTTGTCCTGTCGACCACCGCACTCAGGAACTCCACCAGTCCCTGAGGCTTGGCCCACTGACGATACAACTCGCTCTGGATGAGGTCTGTGAACGGCATCAGGTCAGTGCTCGCGATCGGCACCTCAAGGTCGCCGAGAAAGTGTCCCTCCGCCGCCGGATAGATCTGTTGAAAGAGGGCAATCGGCACAGGCCTCTGGTATCCGAAGGCGTGCAAACTCATGACGTGTTGAGCGCCAACGTCCTTGCAGAAAAGCGCTGCGCCGCAACCGCCGACAAAGTCGGCCACCTTTACGATAGCGCTCTCCCAAAGCGAGGGATCGATGGCGGCATCGTAAACGATGCCAATCAGGTCGCTCAGGTGTTGCTGATCATGCGGAGTGCCTGTCGCGGTCCGTTCGGGGACCGATCGCAGATGTGACACTGTATTCATTCCAAAACGTGCCTCGCGGGGAAATACGGTAATGCGGCTCTGCGCTTTTCCGATGATACGGGCACATCGTCCGCTCAAAATATATTGATCCGGTCGCCGGGAATAACGGCCATCCTTCAATTGGAGGATGCACCGGGAACGCAACCTTCCCGGTGCGAGGCGCCGTGCCAGCGTCAGAACGCGACGCGAACGCCGCCTCTGGCGATACCAATGCGGCTCTGGTCGGACATCGCGACGCCCTCCACCGCGCCGAACAGTGCGACATTCCCAGCGGTATAGTAGTCGAAGCCGGCGCCAAACGCCGCACCCGCCGTGCTGCCAGTCTCGCCACGGATGCCGCTGCGATTTGCGCCCGCTCCCGCAATGGTGCCGAAGTGATCGCGCGTGGCGCGGTACGCGGACAAAAAAAGCCCGGTCGATCGACCGGGCCGTTTGATGTGCAGAGCGACCAAACCAGGCGCCTTACATGATGCGCCCGAAATCCGGATCGACGTTGCCGCGCACGGCCGATTCAATCCGGCTGCGTTCGATGCCGATGTCGCGGAGCGCACGATCGTCCAGTTCGCTCAGTGTCTGGATGGCCTGGCGGCGCGCGAGATAGGTGACGATGCCATTTACCCAGCTTCCGAGGACGCGGAAGAGACCGCCCGGGACGCTTTGGGGAGCAGGTTGGCCTGCCGTCGAATAGATCGTGGTCATCGCACTTCTCCTTGCTTTCACGCGGCAAGCCTCTGCCGCCGGCGCAAACGCTTGCGAGAGCGCTTGCACCCTAATGGACCGATTGTTTGCACCCCTCTCAGTGCAATCTCTGGCTTGATGGTTCCAAAATGATCCGATACACTTCTCGGTGCAAGGAAAACATTGCTCTCGGTGCAATTATGTCAAAATTCGAGTACCTGAAGCTTGCCGATACCGTCGCCGCCGAGATCGCCAATGGCGGACTCAAACCCGGCGACCGCCTGCCCCCGCAGCGCAGCTTTGCCTATGAGCGGAAGATCGCTGTCTCCACCGCGAGCCGCGTCTACACCGAGTTGCTCCGCCGCGGCCTCGTGGTCGGCGAAGTCGGGCGCGGCACGTTCGTTTCGGGCGAGACGCGCCGCGGCATCGCCATGCCGACCGAGCCGCGCGGCGCGCGCATCGATCTGGAGGTGAACTATCCGATCCTGCCGACGCAATCGGTGATGATCGCAAGAAGCCTTGCCGGGCTCGAACGCCCCGAAGTGCTCGATCTCGCGTTGCGCCACTCGACCACGACAGGCACACAGGCGGCACGGACCATTTCCGCCGAGTTTCTCTCCCGCGAGGATTGGTCTCCGGCCGCGGATCAACTCGTCTTCACCGCGAACGGCAGGCAATGCATCGCCGCCGCGCTGGCGGCGATGGTGCCGAGCGGCGGCCGCTGCGGCGTCGAGGCGCTGACCTATCCCTTCATCAAGGATATCGCCGCCAGGCTCGGCGTCACGCTGGTGCCGCTCGCGATGGACGAGAACGGTATTCGCCCGGACGCGGTGCAGAAGGCCCACCGCGAGGCGCATTTGTCGGCGCTGTACGTTCAGCCGACGATTCAGAATCCGCTCGGCATGACCATGCCGCAGGCGCGCCGGGCCGATTTGTTGCGCGTCGTCGAGAAGCTCGGCCTCACCGTCATCGAGGACACGGTCTATGGCTTTCTCGACGAGGAAACGCCGATGGCCGCGCTCGCGCCGGATAGCTGCATCACGCTCGACAGCCTGTCGAAGAAGGTGGCGCCCGGCCTTGCGCTCGGCTTCATCGTTTCGCCGCCGCGCCTGCGCGAGCGCATCATGGCCGCGGTTCGCTCGGGCGGATGGACGGCTTCCGGATTTGCCTTTGCCGCCGGACAAAGGTTGATGGCGGATGGCACGGTGGCCGAGCTGTCACGCCTGAAACGGATCGATGCGGCGCGGCGCCAGCAGATGGCGGCCAGATACCTCGCCGGCTTCGAAATCCAGGCCAACGCCAAATCCTACCATCTCTGGCTCACTTTGCCCCAGCATTGGCGCTCGCAGACATTCGTCGCGGCCGCGGCCCGGCGCGACATCGCGCTGACCCCTTCGACCACCTTCGCCGTGATCCCCGGCCATGCCCCCAACGCCGTCCGCCTGGCGCTCGGCGCCCCCTCTACCGAACAGCTCGATCTGGCGCTGCGAACGCTCTCGGGAATGCTGACGGCGAAAGAAGACTGCGATACGACCGAATAATCTATCGGCCGCGCGTTTCGCTCCCCGGCCACTCCGCGATAAAGCCGCTGGCCTTGTACGGCTCGATCTTGTCCCATTCATTGAGCATGCGGCGCGAGAATTCAGCGTCGGTGTGCCACAGCGCCCGCGGCGTCCTGAAGCTGTCGACCATGACCAGCATCTTCTCCACTTCCGGCCAGTGACGATGCAGCGTCATCGGATAGCGGCGCGCCGTCCAGCTATTGCCGAGACAGATCACGCTGCGGATGTTGGCGAGCCCGAGCGCTTCCTCGATGATCGGCAGCGAGAAGATCACGTTCTCGCCGGTATTCATCGCGCGATCCTCTCTCAGGATCATGTCAGCCGGAACGCCGCGCACAACCATTGCACCGGCAATGATCTCGCATTCCGACAGATCGGAGCCCGGCGTCACACCGCCGCTCACGATTGCCCAGCGAAAAAACCCTTCGCGCCACAGCCGGCAGGCTTCATCGACGCGCTCGTCGACATCCTCGCGCGTGCCGAACACGAACAGCAGGTCGGCCGGCCGTAGCGGCGTCTCGATCAGATGCCGCGCATTGATCGCGGCAATCTCGGCTTCGGTCGGCGATCGCGTCGTCGGGATTGTCACGGCCACTCGCTTCGTATCAGGAAATGCCGCACAGACTGCCGTGCCCTGCGGCGCTTAGCGAAATCACATTTCGTGTCGCTTGATTGCGAATCAAACTACGGCAGCAATGTCTCGGGAAGCGCGTCGAACGAATATCTGCGCGGCCGATTGCGCTTGATGAAGCCGCCGATGGTCCAGGCAAACCAGATCGCCATGCCGACCAGAAACAACGCACCGGTGAATTCGGAAGTGGCAAGCGCCCGGACGAGAAGTCCGACCATGGCGATCGCCAGCAACGCCAGCATCACGACCGCCACGGCATAGGTCACCGTCCCGATGCCGCCGGTCAGGGAAGCCTTGCTGCCTGCCGCCTTCATCCTTCGATGCAGCTCGGTGATGAAGGCGCGGTAGCCCTGGTCCTGCGGCGTCATCAGCGAGACGGTCTGCCAGGTCGTCGAAAGGATGGCGATCCGCCCCTCCCCGGTCCTTGCGATGTCGGCGCGGAAGCGGCGGGATTGCATCGACATCGGTCGATACGACAGACGAATCGAAGCGATATCGGCATAGGGCCACACGCCGGACCGGCGGCCGATCCGCCACGACAATCCGGCATCCGTCAGTTCGAATTGATACGCCGACGAGATCAGTGACGCCTTGTAGACGTAGCTGATCGTGCGCGCACCCTCGCCTTCCCCGGCCTGGTTCGGTAGCGATGTCGGCAATTCAAAATATCCCGTGTCGTTTGAAGCCGCCTGCTTGCGCGGCGAGCCGGCTTTACCTTACAAGCGGGCCATGGCCGAGACGACTTATTTTCCGCGCCGCCTGATCTTGGCCGGCGCGATAGTTTCCGGAGTGCTGCTGGCGCTGGCCGTGCACATGCTGGGCGCGCGTTACGGCCTCGATCTCGGCGGCCTGTGGCGGTCCGATACCAGCGAATTCATGCCCGCGGGCGCGGCGATCGCGTGGTGGCTGATCGCGACCGTGGGCTTTTCCGGCGGCTATTTTACCGCCGACCTGATGCACAGCGCGGCCTCGGGCCAGATTCCGCAGCGGATGCGCCAGTTCCTGATCGCCGTCGGCGTGCTGATCCTCGCCGGCGCGGGACAGGCCGCCTCGGCGCCGAGCCCCGTCCCGACCATATCAGGCGTGCTGGCGGGCCTTGCAGCCCTATGCCTCGGCGCGGCAATGGCGTTCTGCGGCGCGCATTTCGCGCTGCGTCAGGCCTAAGTTATAGCGTTTTCGAGCGAAGTGGATACCGGTTCGCATAGCAATCAAGCTTGCGCAGATTGCGTAGACTTATCTGCGGTAGAAAACGCGTCAAAACAAAAATCCAGAGCTTCGGTTCTGCTTCAATCAGAACCGACAATGCTCTACGCGCTCATGCGCTGCCGCGGCTGTGTCAGCATCCCCTCCACCTCGGCGGCGGGACGCGGCTTGCTGAACAGATAGCCTTGCGCCTGCGTGCAACCCTCCTGGCGCAGGAGATCGAATTGCGCGTCGGTCTCGACACCTTCAGCCGTGGTGACGATGCCGAGGCTCTTGCCGAGGCCGGTCACCGCCCGGACGATCGCCATCGAATCAGCGCGCGTCGCCAGTTCGCTCACGAACGAACGGTCGATCTTGATCTTGTCGAACGGAAAGCTGCGCAGGTAGCTCAAGGACGAGTATCCCGTTCCGAAGTCGTCGAGCGAAATCCTGACGCCAAAGGCGCGAAGCTCGTGCAGAACCGCCAGCGTTGCCTCGCTGTTCTGCAGCAGCACTGATTCCGTGATTTCCAGTTCGAGCCGATGCGGCGGAAGGCCGGAGGCTTTCAACGCCTCCTTCACGGTCGATACCAGGCTGGGATTCCTGAATTGCACCGGCGATAGATTCACAGCGACGCCGACATCCCGCGACCAGCCAGCCGCGTCCACGCAGGCCTGGCGCAACACCCAATCGCCGAGCGGAACGATCAGGCCGGTTTCTTCCGCCAGCGGAATGAAATTGACCGGAGAGATCATGCCGCGCAGCGAATGGTTCCAGCGCACCAGGGCTTCGAAGGCGACCACCACGTCTTTGGCAACGTCGCGGATCGGCTGGTAATAGACTTCGAATTCCTCGCGCTGCAGTGCCGCACGCAAGTCGAGTTCCAGGATCCTCCGCGCCTGGGCGCGGGCGTCCATCCCGGTCTCGAAGAAGCGATAGGTGCCGCGGCCGTCCTCCTTGGCGCGATAGAGCGCGAGATCGGCTTTCTTGAGGAGTTCGTCCGGGTTCTTGCCATCCTCCGGCGCCAGCGAAATGCCGATACTGACGCCGATGACAAGCTGGTGCCCGGCGATTTCGTAAGGAGCCGAAACGTGCTCGACCACGTGGCTGGCGAGCAAGGCAACGGCGGACGGATCGCAATCGCTGCAGAACTGCACGATCGCGAATTCGTCTCCGCCCAGCCGCGCGACCGTGTCGTGGTCGGTGATGCATTCGCCGAGACGGCGGGCGACTTCCTTCAGGAGCGCGTCGCCGACGGGATGACCGAGCGAATCATTGATGTCCTTGAAATGGTCGAGGTCGAGACAGAGCACCGCAAGCTGATCGCTGCGTTTGGCAAGCCGCAAGGCCTTTTCCAGTTGCTCGCGGAACAGCGTCCGATTCGGCAGGTTGGTCAGCGCGTCATGGCGCGCCATATGCGAGATCTGTTCCTGGACGGCCTGCCATTCGGTGATGTCCTCGAAGGTGGCGACCCATCCGCCGCCCTTCATGGGCTGATCGACCACGCGAAGCGAACGTCCGTTGCGGCTCACCGTCCTGGTCACGCTGTTGCCGGCCTTGGCCGCAGCGATCACGCTGGCGACGAACTGATCGGGATCACCGTCCCATCGATCAAGCGCTTTCTGCTGCCGGAGCACATCGAGCAGCAAACGCCCCTGGAGGGCCATGCCGGTCCGTCCCATCATCTTGGCATAGCGGTCGTTGTACAGGAGGATGCGGCCATCCGCATCGAACATGGAAAGTCCCTGCGACATGTTGTCGAGCGCGGTGTCGAGCAGGACTTTCTGCTTATGGAGTTCGCCCTTCGCGCGGCGGTCGATCATGGCCGCCAGCAGCGATAGACCGAGGATGGCGAAGGCCGCGACCGCCGTCAGGAATGAAAGCGCGGTCGGAGATATCGACATCCCGTCAGTACCGAGGGTCGGGTCGGGAATGAGCGTGACGGCGCCCATCGCCGTAAAATGATGCGAAACGATGGCAACCGTCAGCAGCCCGGTGGCGGCCACGGTATGGAGGGGATTGTCACGACGTACGGCGACAAGAAGCGCGATGGCCGCAAACAGGCTGCCAAACACAATCGAGGCCACAACGAGGCCGGGCGACCACACAATGAACGCCGGAAGCTCGAGTGCCGCCATGCCGGTATAGTGCATTGCTGCGACACCGCCGCCAATGACGGCGCCGCCGAGCGCAATCGCCGACTGGCGCGCGCTGGACAATGCAATGCACAGGCCGATGGCGACAATGCTTATCGCGAAGACCAGCGACAACAGGGTGACGGGTATGCTGTATCCGGCGCCTGCGCCGGGATCGTACGCCAGCATCGCGACAAAGTGGGTGGCCCAGATTCCGCAGCCGCCGACGGCCGCATCGAGGCCGATCCAGGTCGCGCGCGTTCGGCCGCGCGAGGCCCTGGCACGATGAAACAGGCTGATGGCGACCGCGCTGGCGAGCCAGCAAATGGTGCCGGCCAGTACGACCAGGCGCCAGTCATGCTCAGCGGTGAGACAAGTCAGGACACGATACATTACAGACCCCCGATGGGCCTGTAACAGCAGTCCTATTCGTATATTTGAGGTAACCGCCGCGGCTCAGTTGCGCGGATGGTGAACAAACGCTTTTGGCATGCAAGGCGGCGACCTGGCATGGAAACGCCGCGCGAGGCCCTTCCTGCGCGGCGTTTTGCCTCATTTAACGGACGAAATCAGCTTGCGGCCCGCAGATTGACCTTGCCTTCCGCCAGCGAGGTCAGCTTCTGGTCGGTGATCTTTTCCTCATCGAGCGTCTTCTGCAGGATGCTGGCGCAGTCATTGCGTCCAAGCTGCCGCGCCCACGCGATCAGGCTGCCATAGCGGGTGATCTCATAGTGCTCGGCGGCCTGCGCGGCGTTGATCAGGGCTGCGTCCAGCACAGCCTTGTCAGCGATCTCGCCCGCGACGTCGTCGGCTTCCTCGATGATGCCGTCGATCGCCGGGCAATCGGCCGCCTTCACCTCGGCGCCGTGCATGCGGAATACCTCCTCGAGGCGTTGCACATGCGTCCTGGTTTCATCCAGATGGGTCAAAAAGCCCTGTTTAAGCTGCTTGTCGGTCGCTTTTTCCGCCATCCTCGGCAGGGCCTTCACGAGTTGTTTCTCGGCGTAATAGATGTCCTGCAGTTGATGAACGAACAGGTCGTCCATGGTCTTGATGTCTCTGGTGAAGAGTCCCATTGCGGTCATCCTTCATTTGGGGAACATGCAGGCGCAGGCCATTTCCCGGCCGGATATCCGCTTCATGTTCGATGCTGATGGGAGCTAACCGGCTTGCGAAAAGGATGTTCCTAAGGGCCTCGAAAACGCCGTGATGGAACGGACGGAACGGCAAAATGACCACGCGGAACGGACCTCGTTGCGACTCAAAATCGTTAACGCGGCGACATATGTAGGGCGTATGACAAAGACGGCGCACGAAGCCAAAAGGCATGCTTGTCAAGGGCTGCACAACGGCTCGGTTTTGCCTTATGGGTTTCGAGCGCGGTGCCTCTGACCGTCGACTGTCACCAGTGGTGACAGGTCCCATCTTTACGTATTACCCCTCGCCGGGAGGATGAATGCATCGGCTGCTGACCGCGCTCAGGCGTGGCTTCAAGGAGAAGATCGGCTGGAAACGGCTAGGGATCGCTGCGAGTCTCCTCATCATCATCTTTGCGGTTACGCATCTGGTTCGCACCCTGAAAGGGGTGGACACCGGAATTATCCTGACCGCGCTGACGGAGATTGCCCCGCATCGCATCGCGCTGGCTGCGCTGTGCGTGGTGGGGGCGTTTTGCACGCTGACCTTCTATGATTTCTTCGCATTGCGAACCATCGGCAAGATGCACGTCCCCTACCGCATCGCCGCGATGTCGAGCTTCACCAGCTACACCATCGGCCACAATATCGGCGCCACCGTCTTTACCGGCGGTGCGATCAGGTTCCGGATCTATTCCGATTACGGACTGACCGCGATCGATGTCGCCAAGATCTGCTTTCTCTCGGGCCTGACCTTCTGGCTCGGCAATCTGTTCGTGCTCGGCATGGGCATGGCCTGGCATCCCGAAGCGGCAACGGCGATGGATCTGCTGCCGCCGGCGATGAACCGGTTGATCGCGCTCGGCTGCCTTGCCGGCATTGCCGCCTATTTCGTCTGGCTGCTGATGGGCGAGGGTCGCCGCGAACTCGGTCAGAACGGCTGGAAGGTCGTGCTGCCCTCTGCCCGGCTGACGCTGCTGCAGGTCCTGATCGGCGTCGTCGATCTCGGCTTCTGCGCGCTGGCGATGTATCTGCTGATGCCGATGACGCCGCATATCGATTTCGTTTCGCTGGCGGTGGTCTTCATCCTCGCAACGCTGCTCGGCTTTGCCAGTCACGCGCCCGGCAGCATCGGCGTGTTCGACGTCGCGATGCTGGTGGCGCTGCCGCAGTTCGGCAAAGAAGACTTGCTGGCGACGCTGCTGGTGTTCCGGATCCTGTACTTCCTGATCCCCTTCGGCATCTCGATTTGGATCATGGGCACACGCGAACTCTGGCTCAGCGTGCTGCAACCCTGGCTGGAACGGCGCCGGCTCGGCGAAGCCTGCACGGCCAAGGCCCGGGTGCGACCACCGATCAAGGGCCGGCAATCCTGAGGCTGGTAACGGCGTCGTTATCTGCGCCGTCTGGTCTTTTGAGGCAGAGCTGCCTCATTCTCTTATTTCTGCCTTACCGCTAACGTCAAACGACGCCATGGCTGGAATGCTCTTACGTTCGATGATGTCGGTCGCGCTGGTTGCCGGTGCGCTGGCCGACATATCCACGTCCGCTGCGCAGGCCCAGACCGCCGGCGGCTATGGGCCGCTGCAGATTTCCTGGGAAGTGCGCAACCGTTTCCGCCTGTTCCGCGAGGAGCGCGATTTCCTGCTGCACGCCGAAACCGGGCGCGGCCGCAGCGTGCTGGCTTCGGAGCAGGCGCTGGCAATCCAGAGCGACGGCCGCGGCTGGGCACGTAACACCGTAAACCGGCTCTGTATCGATCTCGCCGGCCGCGTCAACGAGCCGTGCACCCGCGACAACGTCAAGGAAAGCTATCTGACGCCGATCGATCATCCGATCGTGGCCCGGCTGACCGGTCCGGTTCCGGTCGGCGCCACCTGCGCCTGGACGTTCGACGATAGCGACGGCCCGCAAACCTCCACCTTCGACTGTGCCGAGCCGGTCAATCTCAGGGTCCGCTATGGCCGCACCACGGTTGCCACCGTCGACGTGTCCAGTTCGGAGGGTAGTCAGCGTGTTTTCACCGAGATCGCGGTGCGCGACATTTTCATCGCCGGCCTCGGCGACAGTGTCGCTTCCGGCGAGGGAAATCCGGACCGGCCGATTGCGCTGTCCGATGAGGGCTTTTGTTTCCGCTCCTATCTCGGAACGGCAGCGGCGCAATACTACCGTCCGAGCCGCGCCGGCTATAAAGGCGGACGCGCCTGCGAAGCGCCGGACTCGCTGACGGTTTGGCAACGCCAGAGCGCGCTCTGGTTCAATCCTGCTTGCCACCGTTCGCTCTACAGCTATCAGACGCGGACCGCGATGGCGCTCGCCGTGCGATATCCGCACATCGCGGTGACCTATCTGCCGCTGGCCTGCACCGGCGCCACCATTGCCGATGGGCTGTTCGGCTCGCAGCGCGCCCGCGACTGCCTGCCGTCGAAATCGGGCGGTGCGTGCCAGGGCAACGTCAACGGGCAACTGGCCGAACTGCGTGAGGCCCTCACCGCCGCGAAACGCCGGCAACCGGATCGCAAGCTCGACCTGGTGCTGCTGTCGGTCGGGGCCAACGACATCTATTTCTCCGGCCTCGTCGCGGACGTGATCGTGGACACGGCGACCGAACGCGCGCTGTTTCGGCGCAGCGGCGTCATGGCTTCAGTCGACGACGCGCGCTCGGCGATGACGCGGGACCTGCCGCAGGGCTTTGCAAAACTGCGCGAGGCGCTGAAGCCGCTGGTCGGCGGCGACCTGTCGCGGGTGGTCTACACCTCCTACGCCAATCCGACGGTGGCGAATGGCGGCGCGCCCTGCCCCGGCGGACGCGCCGGCTTCGACATTCATCCCTCCTTCAACGCCCAGCCGCAGCGGCTGGCGGCCGTGTCGAACTTCGTCGAAAGCGAATTCCTGCCGCAGTTGAAAGGGCTGGCGCTCTGCGAAGGCGGCATCCTGTGCCGCAATCCGGGCACCGACCGCATGACCTTCGTCGATAGCCATCAGACCAGCTTTGCCAGCCACGGCTTCTGTGCGCGCGCCGAAAGCGATCCCGAATTCGATCGGCAGTGCTTCTCGGCGACCGGCAACAGCTTCGATCCCGATATCGTCACCGCCGCCAGCCAGCCGATGCTGTGCGGCCGCAGCGCCGGGGAGTACCGCGCCTATCTGCCCCGCGCGCGCTGGATCCGCGATGCCAATGACAGCTACTTCGCGGCAATGACCTACCCGCAAGGCCTGCCGACATCGCAGCAGCCGGCCGACATCCATGACGCAACCTGGGGCGTGTTGTCGGCGGTCTATGGCGGCGCGGTGCATCCGAGCGCCGAGGGCCACGCCGCGATGGCGGATGCCGCCGTGCCGGCCGCTGCCGCCGTGCTGCAGCTCGATGCGGCGGTGCCTGAAGTCACGTCGCAACCGGTGGCGCCGATCCCGACTGCGCCGGGCGCGCCGCGGCCACCAGGCA
Source organism: Bradyrhizobium sp. SRL28 (assembly GCF_018596315.1). Lineage (GTDB taxonomy): Bacteria > Pseudomonadota > Alphaproteobacteria > Rhizobiales > Xanthobacteraceae > Bradyrhizobium. Next base: position 23,831 of record NZ_JAHEAG010000024.1, read on the forward strand.
GAGCCGGCGGACTTTACTAGCGAACAGGAGCAGGTGCAGGTGGGTGTGCGGGAGCCGGCGCTGGTGCCGTAGCCTTCTTGGGCGCTGCGGGCGCCTTTGCTGCACCAGCCGGCGGCTTCATCGCCGCGGCCTGCGCCGGCAGATATTTTGCGATGATCGCGGGATCGACCTGCGCCAACTCCGTGTCCGGCAGGCGGGTCCAGATCTCATCCTTGCCCAGCAGCGAGATGCCGAGATAGCCGCGCATCGTCAGCGTCTGCCCATCGGGGCTCAGCGTCATCTTGGCCTTGTAGATCTTGCCGTCGCGCGGATCGAGCACGTTGCCGTTCTCGTATTTCAATCCGTCACGCTTCATGTCGCGGATGAAGGAGAGCCCGAGCCACGGCGCATCCTTCCGATCGTCGGTGCATTTCGAGCAGATCGGATTCGGAGGATCGCCGGGCTCGAGAAAAAGCTTGGCGAACGCGCCTTCGAAGAGGCCGTTGCGATCGACCACCAGAAACCATCCGACCGGCTTGCCCTTCTCGACCTTCTGCCAAAGGCCGGTCGCAGAAGGTTCCGCCGTCTGTGCGGCGAGTTCCCCGGCAAACGCGAGCACAATCACGATCGGGAGTATCAGTTGAAATCCGGTCAGCTTGCGCATCGTCATCACCTGATCAATTCCCTAAATGAATGGGCGCAGACTAAGGCCATTTCGCGGACGGTTCCAGTAACGATCGCCGCGCGGTTCCGGTAAAGCTCCGGGAGCCCAACTGTCATTTTTTGGGAATCAGTTGACTCCGAGCTTCTTCTGCAGGCTCGACGACGAGGTGGTGTACTGGAACACCAGCCGCTTGTCCGGATAGACGTAGCGGTGCGCCTTCTGCGCCATCAGCGCGCCTTCGTGGAACCCGGACAGAATCAACTTGAGCTTGCCGGGATAAGTGTTGATGTCGCCGATCGCGAAGATGCCGGGAACATTGGTCTCGAACGCCGCGGTGTCGACCGGCACCAGATTGTTCTCGAGCGCGACGCCCCAGTTCGCCACGGGGCCGAGCTTCATGGTCAGCCCGAAGAACGGCAGCATCGTATCGCAGTCGATCTTCGAGATCGCGTTGTCGTTGCCTTTCATCACGGCCCCGGAAAGCTTGCCACCCTCGCCTTCCAGCGAGGTGACCTGACCGATCTTCAGATCCATTTTTCCGCCAGCCACCAGCGCGCGCATCTGCTCGACGCTGTGAGGCGCCGCGCGGAAATCGTCGCGCCGGTGCAGCAGCGTCACGCGTTTCGCAATCGGATGCAGATTGAGCGTCCAGTCGAGCGCGGAATCGCCGCCGCCGACGATCAGGATGCTCTTGTCGCGGAACTGCTCCATCTTGCGCACGGCGTAATACACCGAGGTGCCTTCATAGGCCTCGATGCCCGGCACCGGCGGACGCTTTGGCTGGAACGAGCCGCCGCCCGCCGAAATCGCGACCACCTTGCATTCGAACACCTGGCCGGCATCAGTCGTCACGCGAAAGCCGGGATCGCCGATCTTCTCGATCGTCTCCACCATCTCGTTGAGATGGAAGGTCGGATGAAACGGCTTGATCTGTTCGAGCAGTGCGTCCGTCAGGCCCTGGCCGGTGACGAAGGGAATGCCGGGAATGTCGTAGATCGGTTTTTCCGGATAGAGCTCGGCACACTGGCCGCCGATCTTGTCGAGGATGTCGACCACATGCGCCTTCATGTCCAAGAGGCCCAGTTCGAAGACCGCAAACAGGCCGCACGGACCCGCGCCAATAATCAGCACATCGGTTTTGATCACTTCGCTCATGTCAGCTTCTTTTCGGTTGAACCTGGCGGGAAGGCTGCATCTGTCTAGCCAACCCCGGGCTAACAGGAAAGCCATAATATGGCGTTCGCGACGGCCGCAACCCCTTGCCGTCATTCGACAAGTGGGCTGTAAGGGAACGAGATTTTCGGAGATGGCCCCCGTGAACGCACCCTTGCGTCCCGACGCGACCCCGCGTCTGGAGGATTTTCCCTATCGCCTGTCGGACAATGTGAGATTTGCCGACCTCGATCCCAACCAGCACGTCAACAACGCGGTCTACGCCACCTATTTCGAAACCGGCCGCGTCACGCTGATGAAGGACCGCAGCTACGGGCTGATGCCGGAAGGACTCGGCTGGATCATGGTGCGGATCGATATCCATTTCCGCGCCGAGTTGCACTGGCCGGGCAAGATCGAACTGGGGCTCGGCGTCGCCAAGTTCGGCCGCACCTCGGTGAGCTTCGATCAGGTGGTGTTTTCCGAAGGCAAATGCATAGCATCAGCGCGCGCGATCACCGTCCTGATCGATGAAGTCACGCGCAAGCCGGCACCGCTGACACCTGAGCTGAAAGCGAAATTTGCGCCGTGGATCCGCCGCGGCGTGGATCCCGGATGAGGCGCGCCGCGCTGCTCCTTCTTGCGTTCGCCGGCGCCGCGCTACAGCCTGCCGCCGCGGCGGACTATCATCGCGAGGACCTGCGTATTCCGATGGAGGCCGCGGGCCCGCGCGGACTTGAAGCGATGCTGCTGCGGCCGTCGGGCACGCGCCGCTATCCGCTCGCCTTGATCAGCCACGGCACCCCACGCGAGGGGTCGGCGCGGGCGCCGATGTCGCCGTATCGATCCTATCGGCAAGCCCTCGAATTCGCCCGCCGGGGCTTTGCGGCACTGGTCTTCATGCGCAGAGGATACGGCGACTCCGGTGGCCAATATGCCGAGAGCAGCGGCCCGTGCGACAGGCGCGAATATTTGCGTGCGGCATCGCAGTCAGCCAGCGATCTGCGCGCGGCGATCGAGGCCATGCGTAGCCGGACCGACGTTTCGACCAATGGCATGATCGCGGTCGGCGTCTCTGCCGGCGGCTTCGCGTCGTTGGCGCTGACCGCCGATCCACCGCAGGGGCTCGCTGCCGCGATCAACTTCGCCGGTGGCCGCGGTTCGCGCGCCGACAATGACGTCTGCGACGAGGATGCGCTGGTCCGCGCCTTCGCCACGCTAGGCAAGACGTCGCGGATTCCGACGCTGTGGATCTACGCACAGAACGACAAGTTCTTCGGGCCCGAACTGGTGCGCCGAATGCACACGGCGTTCACCGGCGCCGGCGGGCGTGCCCAATTTATCGATGTCCCGCCATTCGGCGACGACGGCCATTCGCTGTTTTCGCGCGGGATACCGCTGTGGACGCCTGTGGTGGATAGCTTCCTGCGCGATCAAAATCTGGGTACGCGCGATATCGCCGCGATGCCGGCGCCATCGCCGATGTCGCCACCGCCGCAACTGCGCGACAAGGGGCGCGCGGGATTTGCCGATTATCTTTCCGCCAGCCCGCACCGGGCCTTTGCCGTCTCGCCAAAAGGAGCTTTCGCTTTCCGCGGCGGGCGCCGGTCGACACGTGAAGCGGCGGAGGCTGCCCTCGCCGGCTGCGCGGAGTACGCGCCCGATTGCACGCTATATGCGGTCGACGACCATCTCGCGGAGACCGCCAACACCGGATCGCGCTGAATGTTTTTTCGAACTTCAGGCCTGTCGTTCCGGCGTCGACACCACGAGGCCGTCGAGGTCGTCGCTTACCTTGATCTGGCACGACAGCCGCGAGTTCGGCCGCACGTCGAAACCGAAATCCAGCATGTCTTCTTCCATCGGGGTCGGAGCGCCGACCTTCTCGCGCCAGGCTTCGTCGACATAGACGTGGCAGGTCGCGCAGGCGCAGGCGCCGCCGCATTCGGCTTCGATGCCGGGAATGGCGTTGCGGATCGCGGCTTCCATCACGGTCGCGCCGTTCTCGACTTCAATGGTTCGTTTTTCGCCGGTATGGTCGACAAAGTGGATTTTGGCCATGATCGCTCGTGCTGCCGGAATATGTAAGGAAGGTCCCGGCAGTCCTATAACGGGTCGATCCGCACAGCGCCAGCGGTCGGGACGAAAACCTTAAGGCAGCACTTTACCGGAATTTTGGCCGATACGGACCGCTTTTTCGCTCAGGAACGGCGCAGAACGGGCTCGATCGCCGCCCGAGCCTCCGCAACCGCCTCGTCGAGCTCGGCGAGCGCAGCGGACGCATCGAAGCCTCTGGCGATGGCCGCCTCCAGCCGGGCTGCGGCATCCGCGACGGCAAAAGCGCCGATCGCGCGGGCCGAGCCTTTCAGCGTATGCGCCAGCGCGCTGGCATCCGCAGGCATGGCAGCGAGCGTGTGGACCAGTCTTGCCGACTGCGCCACGAACATCGCCAACACTTCTTGCTCGAGGCCGGCATCGCCAAGCGTCATGCGGCTGAGATGTTCGAAATCGATCGGCCCGTCATCGGGAGCCAGCGGCGGCGATGGCATCCATTGTATCCGTTCGAGATGAAGCGGCATGATTTGAGGTCCGGATCGCCTCGCCGCAGCGATTCGGAGAGGACTTTTCAACAACCAACCACGGACCGGTTAATGGAACGTTCTCCGAACTCGCCACATATTCGCCCTATTTTAGTCACCAATCCGTCTTGATCGACGATGTGGTTCCAGAAACTTGTGTATCTTTAGGGCCTTAAGGAACAAAGCTGTTAACGATGATTAAGAATGTCTTAATCACGGCCATTTCATTCGTATCGCTCAACCAATAGGATGTTTGCGGACGTGTGCGGACAAGCTGCCGGCGGGCACGCTTGCGGTCCGCGGGGGGTTATGAATCCAGCTTCGAACTTGCAGGTTTTTTGCGAGAACGGCTGGGTGCATGGTTAAGAGGGCTCGGACTGAACATGGCGAACAATCCCAAGAAGGTCAAAGATCCCACTGAAGTCGCGCTCTCCGCCATTCAGGAAGCGCTCAACATCAGCGATACGAGCGTCGACGCCAACCGAAATTCGATCGGCGGCGAACTCTCGCCGCCTTCCATGCCCTCCGCCGCCCCCGCCTATTCCGAAACGCCGTTCGACACGCGCGGAAGCGCGGAGCGACAGGTGTTCGATTCGATGGAGGAGCCGCGCAGCCCCCGCCGCGCCGCCAATGACGATCGCGAAACCATCGGACAGATCCTGCAGGCGATCCAGAAGAACCAACCTGCCCGCAGCGTCTACACGCTTGCCTCCGTGTTTGGCGGCGTCTGGGTGATCGGTTGTGGCCTGCTGACCGTCAGCTTCCTGCCCGCGCTGCAGGCGGCGATCGGACAGAGCGGCGGCGTGCTGGTGCTCGCCGGCCTTGCCGCGTTGTTCTTTGCACCGGTGCTGTTGTTCTATTTCCTCGCCAGCCTCGCCTGGCGCGGCCAGGAAATGCGGATGATCGCGCAGTCGATGGCGCAGGTCGCGATCCGCTTCTCCGAGCCCGAGGGCGCCGCCGCCGATTCGATGGTGACCGTAGGGCAAGCGATTCGCCGCGAAGTCGCTGCGATGGGCGACGGCGTCGAGCGCGCGATCGCGCGCGCCGGCGAACTGGAAACGCTCGTCGCCAATGAAGTCGCAGCCCTCGAGCGCGCCTATTCCGACAACGAGGTGCGGATCCGCGCGCTGCTCCAGGACATCGCGCATCAGCGCGACAATCTGGTCGGCCAGGCCGAGCAGGTTCGCAGCGCCATTTCCGGCGTCCAGATCGATCTGCGCCACGACATCGCGCTGATTTCGGATGCGATCGCTTCACGCGTCGACGAGGTCGCGAAAAGCATCACCGGCGCGCTGGAAGAGCGCGGCCAGCACATCACGAGCGCGCTCAGCCATGCCGGCGACAACATGATCCTCGCGCTCGGCGAGCGCGGCGGCGACCTGCTCGACCGCCTGGAAGAAGCCAGCGCCGAGACCACGCGCGCCGTGCTCGACGCGTCCGAGCGGCTGACCACCAGCCTCAACTTCAAGACCGGCCACGTCCACGACGAGTTCGTCGATCTTGCCGATCGCGTCCACGAGATGCTGAACGAACGTATCGATCGCATCACCGGCGAATTCGAGCAGCGCTCCTCGACCATCGTCGACGGCATCTCCGACCGCACCGAGCAGGTCCACGACTCCCTGAAGAATTCCTCCGACTCGCTGCTGCTCGAACTCGAACTGCGCTCGGGCGATCTCGTCGGCAAGATCGACGATGCCGGCAACCGCCTGGCGAGCCGCATCCTCACCTCCGGCGACAAGGCCAGCGACGCGCTCGACGTGACCGTGAACACGCTGGTTGCCAAGGTGATCAGCCAGACCGAGAACGCGCACGACAGCCTCGCGCTGCAGATGAGCGCCTACGACGAGCTAGTGAAGAACCAGGGCAGCGAGCTTGCGGAAAAATTCGCCCGCGACAGCGGCACGCTCGGTGCGCTGATCACGCGCCATATCTCCGAGTTCGATCGCACCGTCAAAACCTTCGGCGGCGAGATCGTCGAGCGCATGGGCGCGCGCACCCAGGAGATCAGCGACAGCCTGAAGAATTACGTCGACACTTTCGACACCCGCCTCGTCGCGAACAGCGGCGAGATCACCGCCTCCCTCGATCAGCGCCTGCTGCAGTTCGAAACTACGCTCGGCACCCGCGTCAGCAGTCTCGATACTTCGCTCGACAACAAGATCAAATGGTTCGATGAGACCGTCGACGGCCGTCTGCAATCACTTGAGACGACGTTCGACACCCGCGCCAGGTCCGTCACCGAGACCATCGACAACCGCCTCAGCACACTGACGGGCTCGCTGACCGACGGCGCCGCGCAGGCGATCCAGTCGATCGACCAGCGGCTTACCCTCCTCACCTCCTCGCTGACCGAGGGCACCGCGCAGGCGATTGCAGCGGTTGACCATCGTATTGCCAACGTCACCGAAACCCTCGATGGCCGCAGCGTCTATCTGACCGACACCATCCAGGCGCGGTTCCAGGAAATTCACCAGGGCATTGAGACGCGAGTCGGCGACATCGCCAGTGGACTCGAGACGCGGGTCGGCGGCATCGCCAGCGGCATCGAGATCCGGGTCGGCGACCTCGCCAGCGGCATCGAGACGCGTGTCGGCGCCATCGCCGGCGACATCGACACCCGCGTGGCGCAGTTCGAGGATCTGCTCGGCTCACGCATCGAAGCCGTGGCTGGCCGGATCGAAAGCAGCGGCCGCCAGGCCAGCGAAGACCTGATGTCGCGCGCCGAGATGCTGTCCTCCGGCATCAAATCGCATGTCGAGGATGCCGAGCGCTCGCTGACCAATCTCGTCGTCAACACCGCAGAGACCATCCAGACCGGCGCGCGCACCGCGCAGCAGGCGCTGCTGACGGTTTCCTCCGATGTCGGCGCACAACTCAAGCTGACCTCGGCCGAGGTCGAAGCCGCCCTCACCGCCGTCGGCACCGGCGCCGCCGCTTCGATCCTCACCAGCGCCCAGGGTGCCCAGACCTCGCTGGTGTCGGCCTCCTCCGAGGCTGCCTCGCAGATCAAGTCTCTCGCCGCCGACATCGAGCGCACCCTTTCGGCAGCAGGCGACGCCACGGCCGCGTCGGTTCTGTCCGGCGCGCGCGAGGCGCAGACCACGCTGGTGACCGCATCCGCGGACGCGGCAAACCACGTCAAGTCGCTTGCCGCCGACGTCGAGCGTTCGCTGTCGATCGCAGGAACTGCAACCGCCGAGGCCGTCACCGCCGGCGCCCGCGAAGCACAGAACACGCTGTTTGCCGCCTCTACCGAGGCCGCAACTCAGGTCAAGTCGCTCGCAGCCGACGTTCAGCGTTCGCTCTCGATCGCCGGAACGGCAACCGCCGAGTCGATCACCGCGGGCGCCCGCGAGGCCCAGAGCACCCTCATGAACGCGTCCGCCGAGGCATCGAGCCAGGTCAAGTCGCTCACCGCGGACGTGGAGCGCTCGCTCTCGATGGCCGGCAATGCCACCGCCGAGTCGATCACGACGGGCGCGCGCGAAGCGCAGAACACGCTGATCACGGCGTCGACCGAAGCCGCCAACCACGTCAAGTCGCTGGCGATCGATGTCGAACGCACCCTGACCGCGGTCGGGGCCGGCACCGCCGCCTCCATCCTCGGTACCGCGCGCGAAGCCCAGATCTCGTTTTCCGCGACCTCCGCCGACGCCGCGAACCAGATCAAGGCGATCGCCGCCGACATGGAGCGCTCGCTCGGCGTCGTCACCGCCAGCACCACCGACACCATCCAGACATCAGCGCAGAACGCGCAGAGCGCGCTGGTCGCCGCAACGAACGAGGTCAGCACCAAGGTCAAATCGACCTCCGCCGATATCGAGCGTTCAGTGCTCGCCGCGAGCAGCAATTTCGGCTCGACGATGACCGGCAAGACCGACGAAATCGTCACCTACGTTCAGCAGCAGACCGACCGTCTGGCGCAGATCGTCGACAGCCGCCGCGGTTCGCTGGTCGAGGCACTCAGCACCAGGGCCACGCAACTGACGACCGACATCGACCGCGTCACCGCCGACGCACTGAAATCGATCGAGTCCCGCGGCCAGGCCTTCTCGCAATCGATGTCGACCCACGGCTCGGAAGTCGCGCGCACGATCACGTCCGCGGGCGATCTCGCCACCGGCGCGGTGGCCAAGTCGCTGAAGGACATCGAACAGGCGTCGCGTTCGGCCATCGACCAGTCGCGTCAGGTGTCGATCGCCGCCGTCACCGAAATGCAGGAGACCAGCAAGATCCTGCGCACCGATACGGTGGCGCTGTTCGAGCGGCTGCGTGAAGGCAACATCCTGCTGCAGGAAGTGCTGACCGGCGCCCACGACAATCTCAACTCGCTGGAGCGCGCGCTGGTGACCCGCGTGGCCGACTTCGTGTCCGCCATGAACGACGTCACCGCCCGCAACGGGATCGCCACGCAGACCCTGGAAGACCAGCTCACCGTCTTCAACAGCAAGACCTCGAAAGCGCTGGAGGATCTCGGCTCGCTGTCGACCGAGTTCGAGAAGCACGGCAAGGAACTGGTCGAGGCAGCCGGAGTGGTCGAACAGGCCAACCGTACCACCTCGACCTCGGTCGCCGACCGCAAGTCGCAGCTTGAATCGCTGGTGACCACCATCGACCTGCGCACCACCGACCTCGACCAGCGCCTGTCGCGCTTCACCGGCCTGCTCGACGAATCGCTCGCCGCGGCCGAAGAGCGCGCCCGCGATATCGCGCGCGTGGTCGCGGAAACCGCCGGCGCCGGATCGGCCGCGATCAGCCGCCAGTTCGAAGCGGTGCGCACTGCGGCCGAAAACGAGCGGCAGCAGACCCTCCATGCGATGAACGACCTGTACCAGCAGAGCACCCATGAGACGGATGCGATGTTCAAGCAGTCGACCGAGAAGTTCGGCGCGATGGTTCAGTCCATGAAGCAGATGGCCGCCGAAATGCACAACGAGCTCGAGGCGACCCGCAACGAGCTGCGCCGCGGCGTGCTCGAGATGCCGCAGGAGGCCGCCGACAACACCGCGCAGATGCGCAAGGTGATCGTCGACCAGATCGAGGCGCTCGCCGAGCTCAACCGGATCGTCGCTCATCATGGCCGCGGCCTCGACGTCGTGACCTCCGGTCGCGCCAGCGTGCAGCGCCAGGAGGAGCCGGTAGCGATGGCCGCCGCCGGCGGTCGCAACGACAGTCGCAACGAAGTGCGCATGCGCGACGCCGGCAGCGCATCGACGCTACCGCCGCCGGACCTCGGCATGCCGGCCACGCGCCGCGCCGAAGCTCCGCCGGTCTCGCCGGCAAGCCAGGACGCTGGACGCGGCGACGGATGGCTGTCCGACCTCCTCCACCGCACCGATAACGGCGGCGGTGGCGGACGCGAAGCGCCCCGTGGCCGCCCGCCGCAGACCCCCGCCAATCCGCTGGAGTCGCTGTCGCTCGACATCGGCCGGCTGATGGATCGCAACCTCGCCTCCGAAATGTGGGACCGCTATCAGCGCGGCGAGAGCAAGGCGTTCACCAAGCGGCTCTACACGCCCGCCGGTCAGAAGGCGTTCGACGAAGTCGCGCGCAAATACCGCGCCGACCGCGGCTTCAAGCAGACGGTCGACCGCTATATCGCCGAGTTCGAACGGCTGCTCGACGAAGTCGCGCGCGAAGATCGCGGACCGCAGGCGCTGCGCGGCCACCTCACCTCGGAGACAGGACTCGTCTACACCCTGCTCGCGCACGCGGCGGGACGGCTGGGGTAAAAAGCGAGTAGCAAGTTGGAAATAAAGACGGAGGCAGCGATGCCTCCGTCTTTGTTAGAGATCCCCGAGGGCCTGAATGCGCTATCTAACGATCGATGGAATGCTGTCCGGAACGGGCATCAAGGACTCCCTCGCTGGGGAATATCTCGATCCTCGCGTAATCGGCCTTTCTCCTGAACTCGTCCAAAGAATCGAGAACTGGGTGATCGAGTACGAAACTGCCCACTACCATCAGTTCAACGACGAGACCGAAAACCAGCGATTGGATCAAGAAGATATTGAAATCGCCCGGCAAACACGAGGGCAGCTTACTGAAAGTAAAGTTGAATACTTTTCGCACGCCCGGATGCAAAAAATTGCTTTCAAATAAGGGCCCGCGAGGGCGAGCAGCCTGCGGCTTGATGATGCCGTCATTGCGAGGAGCAAAGCGACGAAGCAATCCATTCTTCTCACGCGGCAACGTGGATTGCTTCGCAGAGCCTGTCATCGGGCGGCGCTTCGCGCTGACCCGTTGGCTCGCTATGACGCTGGTCGCGCTCGATATCTAATCGTTGCTCGTGACTACTGCCGCTTCTGCCCGCTCGGCGCCCTCGGGGCCGCCGGTGGTGGCGCCGGTGGCGGCGGCGGTGCTGCCGCCTGGCTGTTGCCGCCGCCGAAGATCACGCGGGTCGGGTTGCGGTCGAAATTGTTCACGGCGCGGCTGATGTCGGAGAGCGTGCGGCGGCCATCGGCCATCAGTGCGCCCGACCGCTTGTCGAAATCCTCGGCGAGTTCACGGATCGACTTCACCATCAGATTCAATTCGCCGCCGGCGGCGCCGCCTGCGATCGTGTTCAACCCGAGCATCAGACTGTCGGCCTTGCCCATCACGCCATCGACCCGGAGCATGACGTTGTCGATCTTCTCGGAATTGCGCGCGAGCGCAGCGGTGAAGGTTTCGAGATTCCGCAGCGAGTTCTTCACGGATTCCTGGTTGTCGGCAACGATCCGGTTGACGTTCTGCAGCGTGGCGCGAATGGACTCCGTCACGTCCTGCAGCGCGCTTGGATCGGCGGTCAGCATCGGCACGCCATCCTCGTCGAGCGGCACCGCAGCGGCGTTTTCCTCGCCGCCCTTCAGCGAGATCGCCGCGACGCCGGTCAGTCCCTGGAATTCAAGGCCGACGAGCGTGTCCTTGCGGATCGGGGCGTTGTTCTCAACCATCGCGAGTGCGACCACCCGCCGCGGATTGTCGAGCTTGACGGAGACAACCTCCCCTATCCTGATACCGTTGAAGTTGACGCTGCCACCATTGCGGAGGCCAGACGCCGGGCCTTCGAACACGATGCGGATCGGGCTGCGCTGCTTGGTGGTGTGCAGGCTCTGAAACCACAGCACGAAGCCGAACGCAGCGGCGATCACCGCCAGCGTGAAGGCTCCGATCAGGACGTAATTCGCCCGCGTTTCCATAACTCAAGGTACTCCGAAACCTGGGTCTGTTCAGCCTCGCCGATCAGACCCGTCATTTATCGCTTGTTTGAGCATGATTTGATCAAAAACCGGTGCCCGCTTCGTGATCACGCTCTAGCCCATGACCGCGCGGGCGCGCTTGCCGTGGAAATATTGCCTCAGCCAGGGATGCTGCGAGGCCTGCATGTCGGCGATCGAACCTGCAGCAATGATCTTACCGTTCCCTAAAACAGCGATGCGATCGCAGGCCGTATAAAGGCTGTCGAGATCGTGGGTTACCATGAAAACGGTCAGGCCCAAAGTGCGCTGCAGGGTGCGCACCAGCTCGTCGAAGTCCCCGGCGCCGATCGGATCGAGCCCCGAGGTCGGCTCATCCAGGAACACCAGTTCGGGATCGAGCGCGAGCGCGCGCGCCAGCGCCACGCGCTTGATCATTCCGCCGGAAAGTTCGGACGGATAGCGGTCGGCGACCTCGGGCCGCAAGCCCACCATGCCAAGCTTCGCCACCATGATCTCGTCGAGCAGCCGCTGCGAGACCTTGAGATATTCGCGCACCGGAAACTGGATGTTCTGCCGCACCGTGAGCGAGGAGAACAGCGCGCCCTGCTGAAACAGAATGCCCCAGCGACGCTCGACACCGCGGCGCTCCGCTGCACTCGCCGCATCGAGATCGACGCCGAACACCTCGATGCTTCCGGCAATCTTGGGCACGAGACCGATGATAGTGCGCGTCAGCACCGATTTTCCGGCGCCCGACGGGCCGACAAATCCGAGAATCTCGCCGCGCTTGACGTCGAGGTTGAGCCCGTCGAGCACCCGCGTCTTGCCGAACTGCACGGTGATGTCGCGAACCCGGATGATGGCGTCGGAAATCTCGCCCGCCATGGTCACATTCCGATCGATGCGAAGAAGATGGCGAACAGGCCGTCCATCACGATCACGAAGAAGATCCCCTTCACGACGGAGGACGTCGTGTGCTGGCCGAGCGACTCGGCGCTGCCCTGCACGGACAGTCCCTCGACGCAGGCCACGATGCCGATGACGGCCGCCATCACCGGGGCCTTGATCATGCCGACCACGAAATGATCGATCGAGATGGCGTCGCGCAGCCGCAGCAGGAACGCTTCGGGCTCGACGCCGCCATAGAGCCACGCCACCAGCCCGCCGCCGTAAAGGGCTGCCATCGCACCCAGAAACGCCAGGATCGGCAATGCCAGCACCAGCGCCAGCATCCGCGGCAGGATCAGAACCTCGATCGGGTCGAAACCCATGGTGCGCAGCGCGTCGATCTCCTCGCGCATCTTCATCGAGCCGAGTTCGGCGGTGTAGGCCGAGCCCGAGCGACCCGCCACCATGATCGCCACCAAGAGCACGCCGATCTCGCGCAGCACCAGCACGCCCAGCATGTCGACCACGAAGATGTCGGCGCCGAACTTGCGGAAATGGAAAATGCCCTGCTGCGAGATGATGCAGCCGATCAGGAAGGTGATCAGCACCACGATCGGCACCGCGCGCCAGCACACCTGCTCCAGATGATGGATGGTCGAGGTCAGGCGGAAGCCGCGCGGGCGAATGAGGACATGGGCGGCCGCGGCGAGCACCGCGCCCAGCATGTCGATCAGCCCGATCAAGGTGCCGCCGACGCCGGCCACGGTGCGGCCGATCTGCTCCAGCATGCCCGTGATCGTCACCCGATCGGTTTCGACGATCGGCTCGGCCTTCACGCGGCGCACCTCGTCGACCAGGCTCGAATAATTGGCCGACAGCCCGGCGATCTCACCCTCGACGCCGCCCTGGGTCAGGCTTCGCCGCAGCCGCTCGATCAGCCAGGCGCCGAACGTGTCGAGTTTCGACACCTGGGAGGCGTCGATAAAGATGTTGGGCCGGGTGCCGCCGAGCTTCTCGGCGTCGGCGACCATTCGTTCCAGCATTGGCGCAAAGCGGGCCGTCCACGAGCCGGTCGCGCACAGCGCCAGCGCGTTGCCTCTGGCTATCCGCTCCAATGTCGGGTTGCCGCTCACGATTGCCCATCCCTTGGCCGATATGCCCCCTGAAAAACGTCAGGTTCCGCACACCGCTCGCCTTGTAGAATCTGTCCCTAACCAGCCATAGTTGGTTGTAGCGAGCAAGCTTGCGGTTCAGAAAATTGCCAGATTTTAAAATGACTTCCAGCCATTCCCGAAAGCTTGCCGCCAGCATCGAACGCTGGCCGATTGCAGGCGCTTTCACCATCAGCCGGGGCGCCAAGACGGAGGCCGTCACGGTCGTCGCGACCGTCAGCCATGACGGCGAGAGCGGCCGCGGCGAATGCGTACCCTACCCCCGTTATGGCGAGACACCTGAAGCGACGCTGGAAGCGCTTAATGCAATGCAGGAACCGCTTGCGAGGGGACTCGATCGAGCGGCCCTGCAGGCGGCGATGCCTGCAGGCGCCGCCCGCAACGCGCTGGATTGCGCGCTGTTGGACCTCGAGGCCAAGCGCTCCGGCCAGCGGGTCTGGACCCTGCTCGGCCGGCCGGCGCCTCGGCCCTGCACCACCGCTTTCACGATCTCGCTGGGGACGCCGGAAGCCATGGCGGCGGCGACCGCGAAGGCCGCGCACCGCCCGCTGCTGAAGATCAAGCTCGGCGGGGACGGCGACGAGGCGCGGATATCAGCGGTACGCAAGGCGGCCCCGGAATCCGAACTGATCGTGGATGCCAACGAAGCCTGGACGGCGGACAATCTCGAATACAATTTGGCCGCCTGCGCCAACGCCGGCGTGACGCTGGTCGAACAGCCGCTGCCGGCCGGGCGGGATGAGGTGCTGGCGCGCATCAAGCGCAGGGTCGCAGTCTGTGCCGACGAAAGCGTGCATGACCGCGCCTCTCTCGAAGGCCTTCGCGCGCGCTACGACGCCGTCAACATCAAGCTCGACAAGACCGGCGGGCTGACGGAGGCGCTCGCAATGGCCGACGCCGCGCAAGCGCTCGGCTTTGAAATCATGATCGGCTGCATGGTCGCGACGTCGCTCGCAATGGCGCCGGCCATGCTGCTGGCGCAACAGGCCAGATTCGTCGATCTCGACGGTCCCCTGCTGCTGGCGCGCGACCGCGATGGCGGGCTGCGCTACGACGGCAGTCTGGTCTATCCGCCGGACGCGGCCTTGTGGGGCTGATGCGAGAGCCGGTCCCGCGCCAGCCAGACGACCAGCCCGCCGAGCGCGGCCATGACAGCCATCACGTAATAGATGCCCTGCCCCCAGGTCTCGTAGATCGTACCCGACGCAATCGACGCGAGGCCGGCGACGATGCCGCCCGCGGCGGTGAGATAGCCCTGAGCCCTCGCCATCACGTGGCCGGGCACGTGGTGCAGCATCAATCCCATGATGCCGACCTGCGTCAGCCCGAAGCTCAGCGCATGCGCGAGCTGGACGATCGCGAGAACCGCCAGCGGCAGGTCCTGCGCCGTTAGCACCCAGCGGGCGGCGGCACTCAGTGCCGCGATCAGCACCAGCATCGACGGCTGCAGGGTGAATCGCGGCGACAGCGCGAACAGCACGATCTCGGCAATCACGCCCAGGACCCACAGGGTTGCAATCGTCAGTCCGTCGTACCCTGCTTGTTGCCAGGCGATCGACGCGAAAATGTAATAAGCGGCATGGCTGCCCTGGATCAGCGCCGACGCGACGATGATCGCGATGAAGCCGCCGTCGCGCAGCAATGCGCTCGCGCCGCCGGTGACCGGTCGAGCGGTCCTGGTGTCGTCCAGCGGCTGCAGCGCGAGGCTGGCCAGCGCGCCGATCGCGGCCGAGCCGGCGATGATCCAGATCAGATGTCGGGCGGCGATGAGGTCGAACAGCACCCCGCAGACCAGCGCGCCGAGGACGAAGGCGGCCGAGCCCCACAGCCGCAACGGTCCGTAGTTGAGGCCGTAGCGCTTCACCCCCCGCAACGCATAGGCATCCGTCAGCGGCACCATGGGTGTCCACAGGCAGCAGGTCAGGGCGTAGATCAGGAACACCAGCACCGGCAAATGCTGGGTGCCCAGGATGAAAAAGCCCAGGGCGGTGGCAAAGGCGGTCACGATGATGCCGCCGCGCAAGGCCTGATGCCGTTCCGCAAAGCCCGTCACCACCGGCAGCACCGTAAATCGGGTCACCGGGGGAACGGCCGTGATCAGACCTATCCAAAACGCATCGATTCCGACCGCCTTCAACCAGACCGTGAAAAACGGCAGATGGGTGCCGGTCATACCGAACAGCGTGGCGTAAAACAGCGCCACCCGCGTCGCGAATCGTTTCGATGCGACTTGAGAAGCGATGGGGATTTGTGATTCGCTGTGCATCAATTCAATTGCGATTCGGGCAATATCGTGTTGTTTCGTTATCGCAATGCGCGCTGATTTGCGCGAAGAGTTTGACATGGCCGACGAAGCATTCGCCCTTTCTCCGATCTCAGCGCGCGCCACGCTGCCGCGCGAGGAGGACTATGCCGCGATCGCCGAAGCCTTCATGGAGACTTCGCGGGGCCGCTGGTTCCTGACCGAATACGCCAAGCGCAACCGCAATGCCGACACCCGCATGGTGCTGGACGCGGTGGCGCGGATCGAGCAAAGCCTCACCGCCCAGCGGGAAGAAGACCTTCAGCGGCAGGAAAGCCTCCACCGGGAGGAAGGCCTTTCGGCGCAGCAGGCCGCGGAGGCCGTCGCCGCGGCGGCCGCGGCGCAGGAGCGCCTGACCGAGGCACTCGCCGCCATCCGCGGTTCGGTCGAGGCGGCCGAGGAATCGGCCGTGGAAGCGCTCGACAGCCTCGCGCTGGAGCAGCGGCTGGCGCCGGTCCGCAAGGGTGCGCGGGTGCTGCGGGAAATCGCCTGGCGGTTGCGGGAAATCGGCAATGACGGGCGGATCTGCGACCTGATCGATTCGCAGGTCACCGTCATCGAAAAGGGCACCGACCAGTTCTCCTCCGAAGAGGCGAGAGCGGCGATGCGTGCGGCCTTTGCCGCCCTCCAGGGCCGGCTTGTGGAATTCAGCGACGACGACCGCTCGTTGGCTCCAACTGCCGAGTCCGAATCGGCTGCGCCCTTCCCGGCCACGGCGGAAATGGCCGCGGCCGAGGAGATGGTCGAAACATTTTTGGCACAGAAAGCTGCCGAGGCACCGTCCGCTTCGCCGGCCAAGTCCGCCGAAGCCGCGCTTGCGGCGACGGAAGCCGTGCTGACGCAACCGGAAACGCCGCCGGTCGCCGAGGAAGCCGCTGTCCAGGACATCGTGGTCCAGGAAGCTGCTGTCGAGAGCGCCGCTCAAGAAGCCGACGCCCAGGACGAGGCGGTCCTCGACATGATCGCGATGGAGATGGGCGCGCCGGATCCGATCAGCGACGACGAGATCGCCGAAGCGGTAGCCGAGCAAGTCCGTCTGGCGGAGCCTGCGCCGATCGCTCCCGCGATCGTCGCCGAAGCGCCCAAACCGGTCGCCACGCCGTCGCCGCCGCCGCCGGTTCAACAAATGGTTCAACCGCCCCCGCCGCCAGCCACTGTGCCGGCACCGGCGCCCGCAGTGGAAATGTCGCTCGGCTCGAGCCTCATTGCGAGCGGCATGGTGCGAAAGCCGGTCACGGCGGCCAACGACCCGCTGGCGCCGATCCGGCGCATGAGCCAGGCCGAGAAGATCGCGTTCTTCTCATAAGAGGCCTCTGCGTCGCCGCTCGAAGCTCTGGCAGCTTCCATAACGCGCCCGCAGCATTTGTTGCACCTGCGAATAGTTCGCTTTCCGGTTGATTCGTTCATCCGCCGAGATCAAGCTGGCGCGATTGTCTTCGCAAGCGGAGATAGCCGTGAAAACCAGGATCATCGTCAATCCGATGGCGAACAAGGGCGGTTGCGGCAAGCGCTGGCCGCAGCTTCGCGCCGAACTCGAAAAGCATCTCGGCCCGGTCGATGACGACCACATTGCGATGACCCGCGCGCCCAATCACGCGACGACGCTGGCGCAGGAGGCGGTCGATGCCGGTTGCCGGCGTCTGGTCTCGGTCGGCGGCGACGGCACCTTCAGCGAGATGATGAATGGCGTGATCTCGGACGATCGTCCGATCTCGCCCGGCCTCGTGCTGGCGCAACTGCCGGGCGGCACGTCGAACGAACTCTCCCGCTCCTTCGGCCAGCTCTCGCTCGGCGAAGCCTGCAAGGCCATCGCCATGGGCCACACGCGCGACATCGATGTATTCCGCGCCGACGCCAGGGGCTATGCCGGCGACCAGGTGACGCGCTACGGCTTCGTGCTCGCCATCGTCGGCGCCGCCGCCACGATTTCCTGGCGCGCACAACGCGTGCCGCTCCTGAAGCGGCTCGGCCCGATCAGCTACGTCCTGATGACGGCGTTCACGTCGCTGACCTACAGCCCACGCAACTATCGCATCAGGATCGACGACGAAGCCGAGCAGAACCTGCCGATGTGGTCGCTGATGCTGTGCAGCTTCGACGGCGCAGGCGAAGGCCTGATGCTCGCGCCGGGCGCCGACCCCGGCGACCACAAGCTCGACCTGATCCTGGTCGGCGACATGGGCCGCTGGGAAAGCCTGACGAAGATCGTCCCCAACCTCGGCGACGGCAGCTATCTCGCGCACCCGAAGGTCTCGCGGCGCCACGCGACGCGGATCACCATCGACAGCGATCGCATGGTCCGCGCCGATGTCGACGGCGAAAGCATCGGACAATTGCCGATGTCGGTCACGGTGCTGCCGTTCCATCTCAAGGTGGCCGCGGTCAGAGCGATCAACGAAGCGTGAACCGGTCGCTGGCAGGGTGTGATACCGTGCATTGAGCCGTACGGCCACCGAGCGACCCGGCCGCTCGCCGCTGATAGATCGGCGGCTCTGCCGATCGTCCTCGGCGCCGACGGACCTCCCGGCAACGACGTCGCGCGTTGCGCCGGCAGAAGGAGTGTTGATCCGTCAGAAGCGCGCCCTGTGCGACCTACATCATGTCCATCATCATCGAGTTGGAGATACGGAGATGTCAGATCTAGTCGCGATCATCTACCCATCCGAGGCAAAGGCCGAAGAAGTGCGGCAGCGTCTGTTCAAGCTGCAGAAGGAATACCTGATCACGGTCAGCGATGCCGTAATTGCGGTGAAGACGGAAGCTGGTCCCGTCAAGCTGAACCAACTCGTCAATACGACGGCGATAGGAGCCGCATCAGGCACCTTCTGGGGCCTTTTGATCGGCGTGATCTTCCTCAATCCCATACTTGGCGTTGCCCTGGGCGCGGCATCCGGAGCCCTCGGCGGCGCGCTGTCGGACTACGGCATCAATGACGCTTTCATGAAGGACCTGTCGGGGAAACTGCAGCCCGGCAACGCAGCGTTGTTCGTGCTCATCAAGAATATGACTGCGGACAAGGTGCTGCGGGAGATTCAGGACGCGGGAGGCACCATACTCAAGACATCTCTCGATGACAGCAAGGAACAGAAGCTTCGCGACGCGCTCGCGAAGGCAAGCACCGAGCCGGCAGCGCCAAAAACAGACGCCGCTTGAGCGGGGCGACCCGAGCCCGCCAGCACCCGGGACAGCATGCTGATCGATCCGCGCCACGGCGATATCGAGGACGATGCCGCCAGTCCCGGGCAGCGGTCCCTGCTCGCCATCGCCGGCAGCCTGCTGGTCGAAATCAGTTTACCGAAGCTGCTGTTTGCCTGGACGGTGTTGCTGTTGTTGCCGGCAGTACTTCTGGGTCTGGCGCCGCTGCTGGTCTCCGCCTGGCTTTCAACCCTGTCGCAAAAGCTTGCCGCACTGACCGGGATCGGCACGACCCTCGCCCTGCTCTCGATCGTCGCGGTGGGATGGATCGGATGGCGACCGCTGTTCCGGAGCGCCGAGAATAATTTCTGGTCGCTCAACGCGCTCGCCGTACAGCCTGGCTACGCATTCACCCGCGAAGCGCTGCGCCACCTGACGGAACGGATATGGGGCAGGAAGCTGACCGTTACCGGCCGGGCGAAGTTACGCAGCGCCAATTCGGTTGCGGCCGGCATCATGCTGTCCGCTTGCGCCGTGCTGATTGCGATGCTGGCCTGGCCCGCCTCGCGCTGGACGGGCGGCTGGAACGACCTGGTCTTGCTGCACCGCCTCGCCATGCCGACGCTGGCAAACGCCGTTGTGCTGGTGTCGGCATATCTGGCGGTCGCATCGCTGATATGGGGATTTGCGGATGCCAGCATGCACCAACCCGTCGACCTCGCCGCGTTCGATACCACTTCGTCCCGGGGGCGGAGCTGGCGTGTTGCGCATCTATCGGACCTGCACGTGATCGGCGAACAATACGGCTTCCGCATCGAAAGCGGACGGGCGGGCCCGCGCGGCAATGGCCGGCTCGATCGGGTCCTGGCGCATCTCGCCGCCATTCATGCGAACGATCCACTCGATCACGTTCTCATCACCGGCGACATGACCGACGCCGGCCGCGCCAGCGAATGGGCCACATTCCTCGACGCAATAGCGCAGCATCCGCAACTTGCCGCGCGCACGGTGATGCTGCCGGGCAATCACGACGTCAACATCGTCGACCGCGCCAATCCGGCCCGGCTCGACCTGCCGTTCAGCCCGGGCAAGCGGTTACGGCAAATCCGCACCCTGTCGGCGATGGCGGCCGTGCAAGGCAATCGCGTGCGCGTGGTCGATGCCTTGGGAAAACCCAACGTAACGCTGAACGAGGCGCTGGCGCCGCACCGCGATGCGATCGCAGCACTTGCGGAGCATGGCGGCATGCGCCGTGCCGCGGCGCTGCGCGGCCTGTTCGACGACCAGTTTCCGATGATCCTGCCGCCGGAAGCGGAAGACGGCCTCGGAGTAGCCATCCTGAACTCCAATGCGGAGACCCACTTTTCCTTCACCAACGCGCTCGGGGTGGTATGTGTCGAACAGATGCATCGCTGCGAGGCGGCGATCCGCCACTATCCGGCAGCATGCTGGATCGTCGCGTTGCACCACCATGTGGTGGAGTATCCCATGCCGGTGAAGGCATTCTCGGAACGCATCGGTACGGCACTGATCAACGGCAGCTGGTTCGTGCGCAGGCTGGAAGCGTTGGCCGGTCGCGCCGTGGTGATGCACGGCCATCGCCATATCGACTGGATCGGCGCATGCGGCCCGTTGAAGATCATCTCCGCGCCCTCGCCGGTGATGAATGCGACCGATGATATGGCCACGCAATTCTATATTCACACGCTGACGGCTGGCCCCGATGGGCAGCTTGGTCTGCTGCCGCCGCAGCGCGTGGAGATTGCCGGCGAGAAAAACGCCTCGGGCGTACACTCATAGATTCGGGGATGATGTGCCCGACCCCTGGTGTCGGCTTTGCCCTTCCGAAAGCGGACATCCGTCAGAGGCGTTGGCACGTCTGCTTTGGGTTCACATGCCGGCTGTTGCACCACAACAAGACACGCACTCAGCCGATCACTTTATCGGTGCGCGCGAGCACCATCGGGAGTGTCGAACCTTGCTATTCGATTCGAATTGCGCGGTGCTTCATTTGACTAACTTTGTGAACGACATCACACATCCGACCGGCGATCGAATGTAACGTTTAGGCCTATGGGCTGAATTCGATCGACAAGCACACGAGGCGCCAACGGCACCCTGAGATTGCCGGTCCATCCATGATGGAGAGGGGCATGGTCGATGCATCAGTAGCACGTCGGCTCGTCGACGAGATGATATTCAATCTGCCGAAGCATGACCCGGGACAAAGGCCGGTTCACACGATCGGCGTAGGCGTGGACGCCTATTTCACGGCGTCGGATGTGGCGCACAAGTATTGCATCGCGGAGCACTTCAGCGGAGAGCGCATTTGCGCGAAGGTGCGATTCTCCAACGCGCCCGGGGGGCCGGAGCAGCATGATGGACGGTCCGACGTCCGGGGAATGGCGACACGCTTCCTCCTGCCGAGCGGGGCGGCAACCGACCTGATCGCCACGACACTCCGCGAATTCTTCGCCCGCGATGTCGACGACTTTTCCAAGTTCACCAAGCTCGACAAGCATGAGCCATATCAAAGGGAATCCCCGTGGCGAAAGATTCTCGACTTGCTGTGGCTCAAGGTTCCTCGTCGAGACCCGTATCCGGGCGAAAAAACGAACGCCAGTGCGGGAATATTGAGTTACGCCAATCAGCACCGGTTCGCCCAGCTAGCGGTGTTCGAGGCCAAGATGATCGGCGCCCCGGTGAGCTATGTCCGTGCGGCCTATCACGCCATCCACACTTTCATAGTGGAAGGTGAAAATGGCGTTCGTCGCCCCGTTCGTTTTTCCTGGCAACCGGTCGCAGGCGTTCGCAACACCGATCCTGATGCCCTGCCGGACGATGATTATCTGCGCCAGGAACTCGACCATCGGCTGAAGCGGTGGCCGGTCCGGTTCGTGCTGATGATGACAATCGGCGAAGCGGGCGATGCGATCGATGATCCCACGCGTCCCTGGCCCGCCAGGCGAGTCCGGGTCATTATGGGCACCCTCACGCTCACCGGTGTCCCCAAGGATCAGGCCACCGCGGGCGAACGCATCAGTTTCAATCCGTGGCGACTCGTGCGTGGAATCGAACCCTCCGGGGATCCGATCCTCCGTGCCCGTCGGGACGCCTACGAAGTCTCGCGTAAAATGCGCGGCGGCACTGCCTGCCCCTTCTCCAACTGGAGTTGCGCTGATGGCGAATGACGAAAGTTGGCTCGATCGATTTGTGAACAAGCTGCACAAGAAGCCGAAACCCTGGTTCAAGTATTTTGGGGCATACATCTTGGTGCCCATTTGGGCACGGCTCACGCCGGTGAAGCGTCTGCCCGGCGGTGCCCGCCCAGCCATCCAGCCCGGCGATAACGTGCAGAGCATGATGAACCTGATCATGCCGTTGAAGAGGGAGAACAGGTCGCCGATCGGCCGCGCGAAAGCAGCCCTGGCAATCGCGGAAAACAGGGATCAGATCTTTGCCGGATTGGACAATGTCGGCACGGTGCACTTTGCACGCTTCGTTATCGTCAACGACAATATTTGCATGTTCTCCTTCTATGACGGGGACTTCACCAACTACATTCGCGACTTTATCGCCACGATCGGCGGTGCGTTCAACGACGTGGTCAAGCTCGTCGAAGGAGGAGATGCCTTGATCCCTTGCGAGGAGAATGTCGAGGCGTTCATCCAATGGATACACGAGCACGATCTGTACCAGGTGCCGGACACCCCCACCGATTTTCTGAGAGACCAGGAAGACTTGAATGGAGACAAGGCCGTGTCACCCGTCAATGACGATCTGACCCTGCTTCCACGCAAGCTGGTGCTGCAGCTTCGCGCCAACGCGAACGTCTCGCTTGGCAGCGGCTACCGGGCCTATCCCGGATTTTCGGTAGCCCAAGTCCGCAAAAAACTCGAGTTAGGCTGGTGAGTGCCATGATCAACCTCGCTGATCTGCAGGGCAATATCCTGCGCGGCTACACGAAGAAGCCGCACGTGCGCTACCTCATCCTGGAAGTCGCCGAACCCGGCGCAGCCCGGCGCTGGCTCGCCGATTCCGTATCGGGC
Organism: Bradyrhizobium sp. SRL28; assembly: GCF_018596315.1. GTDB lineage: Bacteria > Pseudomonadota > Alphaproteobacteria > Rhizobiales > Xanthobacteraceae > Bradyrhizobium. The sequence continues at coordinate 46,935 of NZ_JAHEAG010000024.1, forward strand.
CGCAACGGTGTCCCGCAGATCACGAGCGGGGACTGGGGGAAAAACAAGCCAGATACCTGTTTCAACATTGGCCTGACCTATGAGGGATTGCGCGCCCTCGGCACGCCCAGCGCTTCGCTTAAAATGTTCCCGAACGAATTCGTTGAAGGCATGACCGCCCGCGCCGTGAAGCTCGGGGACGTCGGGCGGAGCGCGCCGGAAAAGTGGCCAGCTCCGTTCAACGAGCCCAAGCGGATCCATCTCATCGCGACCATCTACGCCGAGAAGGTCGAGCAGCTGGACGTAGACCAGGAACGCGCGCTCACCGACGTAAAGGCCTTCAAACTGCTCGACACTCGCGAGGGATATAATTTCCCGGGCGACTTTGTTCACTTCGGGTATCGCGACAACATCACGCAGCCGAGGTTCGAGGGGGTTCCCGACTCGCAGCGCTATCCCGACCGACAACCCAAGGCGCCGCTCGGCACCGTGTTGCTGGGACATCCGACCAACCTGGAAGGCTTGATGTGGCGGGTTCCTGAGCCCGCAGAGTTGGGACACAACGGCACCTTCAACGCCTTTCGCGTGCTGAAGCAGGATGTGGCAGGCTTCGAGAGGTATCTCGATCACGCCGCATTCTATCTGTTCGTGCACCCGAAAGGCGGCGAGCTGCTGCCGCACGGTGATGAAGAGAAAATCGGCAAAGGCCCGTCACGTCATACGGCTCTGCGCGAGATCGTCGCCGCCAACCTGTGCGGCCGGTGGCGCGATGGCACGCCGCTGGCACTGTCTGCGGATGCACCTGATCCCAACGAGAACCTCACGAACTTTGACTACGTTGGCGTTGGCGATGCCCGCTGTCCCCATGGAGCCCATATCCGCCGGTGCAACCCGCGAGGCGGGCAGATTGTGCAGAGGATAGCGAATAACAGCCGGCGCCTTGTTCGGCGTGGCGTGCCCTATGGACCACCCTATGATCCGGCGAACCCCTATGATCCGGCGAAGCCTTATGACGGGGACGAACCGGAACGGGGCCTGCTCGGCAACTTCATAGGCGCGAGCCTCGGCGCCCAGTTCGAGGCCATGTCCTGCGATTGGCTGAATCTTGGCCTGCAGGATCCGCGCATCACCGGCTCCAACGATCCGATCTCAGGCACCAACGATCCCGGCACGAGCTGGTTCGACTTGCCGCTCAAATCCGGCGGTACGATCCGGTTGCCGGGATTTCCGGAGTTTGTCTCGACGCGGGGCGGCGCCTATATGTTCCTGCCGAGCCTCGCGGCGATCCAATATTTGGCGGATCTGCGATGATGTGAGTCGGCCCAAACAGGCCGAGGGCATTCGGCACTAGTTCAATACTTTCACCAGGTCATCAGCCTCGCGCAGATCGTGGGAAGTTTCCGCGGACGCAAATTTCGCCCGGGTCGATATCAGCAGGTCTCGGGCTTCGGCGCGTCCGGATGCGCTCTCGCCGGCGCTGAGCAAGTGCGCGATGGTGATCGCCGTGCGCAATTCCCAACCGACCGCCCCGAGCTTTCTGGCAGAGGCAAGCGAGCGTTTGAACAAGCGCATGGCAGCCCGGTCGTCTCGCAATGGTTCGCGACACAGCAGCGAGCCGTGGATCCGATAAATCTCGGGAGCGGCCCAGCGCTCGCCGGTTTTCTTCACCAGGGACTCAGCCGAAGCAGCGAAGCTTCGAGCCCTTTCTATCTCGCCAATTCGTCCGAATTCCGTAGCAAGCAGAATTCGATAGAGCGGCATCTGAATGCACCGGTTCTCGGCCGGTAGCTTGCCGAGCAAGCCGCATAATTGTTCGAGCACTTCCGGCGCGGGGCCTCGTGCCGCCAACGCAGCGGTTGCCCACAACGGGCCGATGACCCGGTACATCGGATAGCCATACTCATCAGCGACCTTCAGACCGCGCTTTACGCTGGCAAGGTTTGCTGAAAGATCGCCCTCATACCAGTGATCGGAGACGCCAAGAATGGAGACAAAAGCCAGCATGAACGGATGCCCGATCTCGTTCGCGAGCTGCCGCGCCGTCTCACAGCACTCTCTGGCCCGGCCGGGCCGGCCCAACAGCCATTCGATGTGCCCGGAATAGACGAGCGATACGATCAATGGATCATGCTGATAGATCTGGACCAGCTTGCCGTGCTCACGGGGATTGTAGCGGGCGCTGATCTGTGCCGCGAGCTCACTCGCTTGCTCCAGACGACCGAGAAAGAAATTGGCGATCACGGCAGCGGTGTACGCCATGAGGATGGCCTCGTCGTCGCGCCACTCCTCGGCCCGCCGGACGAAATCCTGCGCATGCTTGAGGCCCTTGGTGAGCTCGCAGTTGACCAGTTTGGCTATGGTGCTTCCCCACAGGACCGTCACCTTCTCGCGAATAGTGCCATGGCTCTCGCAAAGCTTGAGTGCACGAGCGTAGGGGCCATAGACGTTCGGATCGGACCACCCGGCGTTGGCAGTGTATGCCATCGCCAAATTGGATTGCAGGGCGATTTCGGCTTCGTAACGCCGTGGCGACGCGGGCAGCTTCGGTATCAGCGAGAGGCCCTCGCGAAGATGAGCGACGGCTTCCTTGGTGGCAGAACTGCGGAGCGCGGATTTGCCCGCCTGAAGCCAGGCCTCGATCGCTTCCGGAATGTTGCCTGCGCGTGCATAATGATAGCCTAGCACCGCCGGCTGGCTGCTTTCTCCAATGGCGGCTTCCTGGAGCAGCCACGATGCGACGCGCGCATGGAGCTCACGCCTTTCCTCCATGAGCAAGGAGGAGTAGGCGACTTCCTGTATCATCGCGTGCTTGAACGTGAAGACCGTGCCTTGAGACTCCTCGCTACGATACACAATCCCGGCTCTCTCGAGTGCCCGCAACGAGTCTTTCAGCGTTTGGCCTCTACCTGGAAGCACGCTGGAAATGCCTTCATAGTTGAAGCGCCTTCCGAAAACAGAGGCGATCTGGGCGACGCGCTTGGCGGGACCGAGACGGTCAAGGCGCTCCATCAGTGAATCTTGAATACTTGCCGGCACCAGAGGCGGCAACTTCCCGCTCGGCACAGGGCTCTCAGCGGCCAGCGGGACCGCCGCACCGGAATCGACGACGGCCCGCGTAAACTCCTCGACAAAGAGTGGCACGCCGTCGGTTCTTTCCACGATCTGGCTGGTAATCCGGCGCGGTACCAAATCGCTGCCCGCGACGGCTGCGACCATCTGCTCGACTTCATGCACTGCCAGTTTTTGCAGAGCAATCCGTCGAATTGCCGGGCCTGACAACCAGTCGGCCCTGTAATCTTCGCGATGCGTGATCAGGACCATGATCCGCTCGCCAGGACAGTTAGCTACCACGCGTACCAGCAGTTCGATGGTGGTCGGGTCCATCCACTGGACGTCCTCGAAGATTACGAGGACCGGCCGCTGGCGCGAGGCGGCGATAAGGACATCGATGATCACCTGAAAGCCACGCTCGCGCTCCGAAGGAGATCCGAAATCCGCGGGCTCGTATCCCAAGCATGCGGGTATCGACAGCACCGCTCCGTAGTAGCGAAGCGCCTGCTCGACATCGGTGGCGGCTCTTGCCAAAAGCGAACGCAATTTTGCCAATGCGAGGTCCGCGTCGTCGGTCTCCTGGATGCCGGTGGCGCGCGTGAGCCGCTCGATTTCCGGGGCAAGCGGCGTATTGAGGTGGAACGGCGAACATTGCAGCGACAGAACTTCACGTGGAGACGCATCAAGGGAGCTGCGGAACTGGCGGATCAAACGTGACTTGCCGATGCCGGGTTCACCGGAAATAACGCCGACCTGCCCCGAGCCGGCGAGACTCTGCTGCCACATCTCGGCAAGCAATGCACTTTCGCTGGTTCGGTCTATCATCGGGGCAAGCGGCGACCTCCGCGCGCGGTCGAACCTGCTTTCGCTGGACGCAAGCGCCTCTGCACGCCAGGCCTCGACCGGCTCCTCCACGCCCTTGAGAGATCGCCGGCCAAGCGGCGCATAGCTGAACGTTCCGCGGGTCAGCTCGTGAGTGCTCGAGCCGACCACGACACCGTTCTCACTGGCGAGTCCTTGCAGGCGGGCAGCGACATGTGCCGAGCTGCCGAACACTTCCCGTCGATCGGGGGGCTCCCCGGGCACGCTGCCGACGACGACCACCCCGGTGTTAACCCCGATGCGCACGCCCAGGCGAACGAAGCTACCGTCCGACAGCAGAAACTTTTGCTCCTTGATCGCCGCGGCAATCGCCAGAGAGGCGCGGACCGCGCGTTCAGGATCATTTTCATGGGCCTGCGGGACGCCAAAAAATGCGAGCAACCCGTCACCAATCATTCTGGCGATATGACCGCCATAGTGGCGAATCTGCTCGTCGCAGATATCGCGGTAAGTTCTGATAACCGCGAAGAACTCCTCGGGATCGATCCGCTCACTCAGGGGTGTCGAGCCGACGATGTCGATAAATGCCACGGTGAGCTGCCGGCGTTCGGCATGCAGAGCTTCATTCTCGACATTCGGCGGCTCCTGCGTCCGCTGAAGTCCGCCCGAACCATCGGGCTTCGGATGGCTGCTCATGACCCACCATGTTCAATTTCCGCCGTACCTGCCGCGAGGCAAGATAGACGGCAAGCGCATCCGGTTGACGCTGCCGAGCGGCCTGTGCTCGGGCAGACAGTTCCAGGGATTGAACACCATGTGCTCGCAGTCGTACAGCGCATTCTGCGTCAAAAGCTCGGCCTCGGAATGGCAATGCTTCCAGATCCCTCACAAGCGCTTCCTGGAGAAAGCTTTTCGATGGGCCCAAACGCAAACGTCCACCATCTGGTGTCCTCATTTTGACCACCGGGAGGACTGACCAAATAGCGCACGACCTTGTGCTCGCCGATCTTCGGGCTTTGGGGCCAGCAGCGGAAGTTGCCGCGAGGCCCGATGACTTCGCGTCCCGATTTTCTCATCCCAACGAGCGTTGATCTCATCGGCTCCGAAGAGTCGGAAAATCTAACGACATCCACTCCGAGCACCAGACTGCAGGCGAGGCGCACTACACGCGCAACTCAAACGATCACGTGCAACGCCGAAAAACTCAACGCTTGCGCGCGCAAAAATAGGCCTTTGAAGGTGAATGAGCTCACACCAAGAGCTCGAGCAGCAGGTCCATTTTGCTGGCTTGGGACGATCCAGATGCACGACCGAATTACCATCCCCAAGTTAGCGGTCGGCGAGTTGCCGGAGCTGAAAGGCCATGGCCGCGACCTGCGAATAGATGCCTGCCGAGGCATCGCGCTGTGGTGCATCTTTCTTGACCATGTTCCCAACAACATCGGAACTTGGCTGACGCTGCGGAACTACGGCTTCAGCGATGCCGCGGAAGTTTTCATGTTCATCTCGGGCGTAACCTGCGCGCTGGCTTACGGCAGAGCATGGCGCTGCGAGGGCTGGACCGGAGTGATCAGCCGAACGCTGCGGCGGAGCTGGGACATTTATGTCGCGTTTCTGCTGCTCACGCTCGCCTGCGTCATCCTGGTTCACCTCGCAGGCAGCCTTGCTGACGAGAGCAATACGCGTATCTTGTTGGACCATCCCGGCGCAACGCTCGCGCGCGCGGCAATCCTGCAATACCGTCCCGTCAATACCGACGTGTTGGCGGTGTTCGTGCTGCTTCACCTCTTGTTCGCGCCGCTGCTGTGGCTGCTGCTGCGAGCGCCGAACGCGACGCTGGGCGCCTCGCTGGTGCTTTATGCGCTGGTGCACTCCTTTGGCTGGACCGTCCCGGCTTGGCCGAACGGCCACTGGGCCTTCAATCCGCTGGCCTGGCAGCTACTGTTCGTGCTTGGCGCGTGGTGGATGATCGACGAGGACAAGAAGGTCCCGCCGTGGGTGACGTCACGCACGACGCTTATACTTGCCGTCTTGTATCTGCTCTTCAGCCTAGTCATCGCATTGAGCTGGCGCATCAAGCCGCTGGAAGCACTGATTCCGCAGGAGCTGGCGAGACTGCTTTACCCATTGGATAAATCGAATCTCGATCCATTGCGACTGCTGCATTTTTTGGCCATCGCAGTTTTGGCGGCATGGCTCGTGCCTCGCAATTGGCGAGGGCTGACGACGCCGATAATGCGCGGCGCGATCCGCTGTGGCCAGAACTCGCTGCCAATCTATTGCCTCGGCGTTCTGCTGACGTTCGCCAGCCACATGGTGCTGCTCGACATTTCAGACGGACTTGCGATGCAGATAGCATTGAGTCTCGCTGGCATCGCAGCGATGATCGCAACCGCAACACTGCTGAACTCGATCAGCATTAAACCCAGGCAGCGATCGTAGTATCTGGGCCCGCTTTACTTCCAACAGCGGATTCATGGCTACGCCGTCGCTGGGTTACCCTTCAGTCGGTTTTTATGACTAAGCGTCCTAGCGCTTGCCCGGCTTCATCTGATCCGGTCCGCCGAACAGATCGGCGACCCAGCGGCTTGACGGATGTGCGGCGCAGAAGGTCAGAATTGCCAGCGTGATCGGCACGCCGATGAAGGTGCCGAACAGGCCCCACAAGAACGTCCAGAAGAAGATCGCGAACAGCACGACAACAGGCGAAATCGACAACATGGAGCCGGCCACCCGCGGCTCGATGTAGCTGCCGACCACGAACTGAATGACATTCAGGCAGACGAAGACGCCAAGCACCGCCGGCCAGCTCTCGAACTGCGTCATCGCCAGCAAGGTCGGGAACAGCGTTGCGACGAAAGGACCGATGAACGGGATATAGTTGAGCACGAAGGCAATCACGCCCCACTCCAATGCGAACGGCAATCCGGCTACCCACGCGAATGCGCCCACCAACAGGCCCGTCACCGCGCTCATCTGCGTCCGCACCACGAGATACTTTCGGAATTTCGCCGCCGTCGCCGCGCTGCCCTCGAGCAGCACGCGGGCTGCGACAGGATTATCCAGCCGCTCGATCCGTTGCCTGACGTTCTCGACCTCAAGAAGCCCCAGCATGACGTAAAGCAGCGCAATCACCCAGAAGGTGAGCGTGGTGTTGACACGCCCGGTGACATACTGCGTGGCGCGCAGGAGCCAGCTTACGTTGAAATGTTCGGCCCACAGTCCGGCGACCGAAACGCCATGGCCGTCCAGCCAGGTCACCATCGCATCATAGAGGGCCTGGTACCGCGGCAGATCGGCGACCAGTGACCGTCCTACGCGACCAAATCCCCAGGCCGCGAGCGAGGCGAAGCTGAGACAGATCGCCACCGTGAGGATGACGGTGATCGCCAGCGCGGCAAGCTTCGGCAGCCACGATTGCAGCCACTTCTGGACCGGCCACACGATGGCGATGATGAAAAGGGCCGCAACCAGCGGCGCGAACACTTGCCTCGCCTGGGCCGCCGCCGCAGCGACCAGGACCGCCGCGATGATTCCGGTTGCGGTCTTCAGCCCGAGGTTTACCCCCATTTTTGGGTTCCTTCGACCTTCCAGCAATCCGAGATTGTCAGCTGCGTCATGCCGCGGCAAGAGCGAAACACCAAGCGTGACTGGCGTCACGTACCGCGATGCGGCTGCGGTTTAGCGTCCCCGCAGCAATTCTCGCCACGAGATTCTTTTGAGGAACGCTGCCATGTCCCGTTTTAAGTCAACGCTATTACGCGCCGGTCTCCTGGCAAGCCTGTTGAGCTTCAGCGCCGGCGCAGCTTTCGCCGAAGCCCCGAATGTCGATATCCGCAACGGCATGCAGACGCCGCCTGCCGAGCAGCGGGTCGCGCTTGTCATCGGGAACTCGAATTATCAGACGGCACCAAAGCTCGCGAATCCCGGCAACGACGCGCAATCGATGGCGCAACTTTTGAACACGGCCGGTTTCGAGGTCACGCAGGCGACCGACCTGGCGCGCAGCGAGATGGTCAGGGTCGTGCAGGATTTTTCCGCCAAAGTGGCCGAGCGCGGTCCCGGCGCCGTCGCCATGATCTACTATGCCGGCCACGGCGTGCAGGTGGCGGGCGAGAACTATCTTTTGCCGGTCGATGCAAAGATCTCCGCGCCGTCCGATCTCGACGGCAATTCGCTGCGGCTGGTCGACCTGATGGGCACGCTGGAATCGATCCAGAGCCGGATGCGCATCGTCGTGCTCGACGCCTGCCGCAACAATCCGTTCCCGGAGGTCAATGACACCGGGCGCGGTTTGGCAATCGTCGATGCGCCGAACGGCTCGATCGTCGGCTACTCGACGGCGCCGGGAATGGAAGCGCAGGATGGCGACGGCAACCACAGCCCGTATACGTCCGCGTTCCTGAATATCGCGCGCGAACCGAACCTGCCGATCGAGCAATTGTTCAAGCGCGTCCGACTCGAAGTGAACAACACGACGAAAGGCAAGCAGACGCCGTGGGAAAGCTCGTCGCTGACCTCCGATTTCTATTTCTTCGGCGATACCGCGGTTGCCTCGGGCCGCGCGCCGGATCGCCGGCCGATCATGCAGGCTGCGGCGAATCTGCCTTCGCGTTCAGTCCGCCAGGCCTATGACTACGTACTATCCGAAGGCTCGCCCGAGTATTATGAGGAGTTCATCCGGCTCTACCCGCATGACCCGCTGTGCGACCACATCCGCGTGCTGCTCGGCAACCTGCAGGTGGCAAAGGCGTGGCACAAGGCGGTGCTTGCGAACTCGCCCTTCTCCTACAAGACTTTCCACGACAATTATTCCAACAGTCCGTACGCCAAGTCTGCGCTGAAGCTGCAGGGTGCGCCGAAGGCCGTTCCGCTGATGCAGTTCACGCATCTGGCGAAGCAGTCGCCGATGTACAAGCCGGGGAACTTCGGCCACACGCCGACACTGGGTATCTCCAAGGGTAATCTTGGAGCTCACACCCATATGCCCATGACGTCGAAGATCGTTACGCTGCCGGCCAAAGGCATGACGACAAACAACCTTGCCAATGGCCGCAACAACATCGGCAACATGGGCAAGGTCACGACGCTGCCTGGCAAGATCAGGCCCGGCCCTGTCAATGCCGGCAACAACGCCGGCAACACCGGAAAGATCTCGAGATTGCCGGGCAGGTTCAACAACAATCCGGCACGGCTCACCAACAGGCACATGGTCAACACCGCGCCGCGTCATTTCAACAGTGGTATGGGCAGAGGACGTTTCAGCCAGAGCTTCGCTGCAGGCCCATCCCGCGGTTCGTTCGGCGGCGGCGGCGGATTCAGCGGCGGCCGATCGTTCGGCGGCGGCGGCTTCGGGCGGCGCTGACTGGAGAGCTTCGTCCAATGCGGATCCGGGCAGAGCACACGCTCTGCCCGGTTCCGTTTGAGACGGGATAATCAGGCGACCAGCTTGGCGAACAGGTCCGCGTCGACATTGCCGCCGGAGAGCACGATGACGACGTTCTTGCCCTTGACGTCGATTCGGCCGGCCAGCAAGGCGGCGAGCCCGACGGCGCCGCCGGGTTCGACCACCAGCTTCAATTCCCGATAGGCATAGGCGACCGCCGCGCCGACTTCCTCGTCGGATGCGATCACGCCATTCGCCAGCAGCTTGCTGTTGATCGAGAAGGTGAGCTCGCCCGGCATCGCCGCCATCAGCGCGTCGCAGATGGTGCGGCCGGCGGCGTGGTGGGCCTCGCGATGCCCGGCGCGCAGCGACAGGCCGTGGTCGTCATAGTCCTTGGGCTCGGCGACGATCACCTGCGCCTGCGGAAACTTTGCCTTCACCGCCGTCGCAACGCCGGCGATCAGCCCGCCGCCCGATGCCGGCGCCACCACGATATCGGGGACGAGCCCGAGCGCCGCCATGTCCTCGGCGATCTCGCGGCCCGCGGTGCCCTGCCCGGCGATCACAAAGGGATCGTCATACGGGCGCACCAACGTCGCGCCACGCTTGCTGGCAATGCCGTTGGCGATGGCTTCGCGGTCTTCCTTGTCGCGGTCGTAGAGCACCACCTCGGCGCCGTATCCCTTGGTGCGCTCGCGCTTGGTGACGGGCGAATCCGCAGGCATCACGATGGTGGCCTGCATGTGCAGGATCTGCGCCGCCGCCGCCACGCCCTGGGCGTGGTTGCCGGAAGAGAACGCGACCACCCCGCCGCCGCGCTTGTCCTGCGGGATCGAGGCCAGCTTGTTGAAGGCGCCGCGGAACTTGAACGATCCGGTCCGCTGCAGCATTTCGGGCTTCAGAAAGACCTTGGTCCCGACGCGTTCATTGAGAACGGGGAACGACAACAACGGCGTCCGCACCGCAAAGGGCGCGACCACCTTGGCGGCGGCCTCGATATCGGCCGCGCCAATGGGTGGATTTTGGATGGATTCTGGCATCCGCAATTTGTATCGCGGTCGCTGACAGGCGGGCAAGACGATTCAGCGTGAACTTGATAGCGTTTTCAAGCGAAGCATGCCTCGGACTTGATCCGGGGGTGGCCACCGGTTCGCGTCAAGAAAACGCGTCAAAACAAGAATCTAGAGCCCGGTTCTGATTCAATCAGAACTGAAGGGCTCTAGGCGGCGAAATGCGGGTCTTCGGCCACAAATTCGGCCACCTCGCCGTCCGGCGCCACGGGGCGGACATTCAGGGCATGTTCGACAAAAACCCGCGCAGAGGCCTGCCAGGTGTGGGCGGTGGCGAATTCGACGCAATCTTCCCGCGAAACCTGCAGTGCCTCCAGGCACGCCTTGCGCAAATCCTCGTCCAGAACGCCGACCGGCGTCGAGCCGATCACGTCGCGCGGACCGGTGACCGGAAAGGCGGCAACCGGCAGGCCGCTGGCCAGCGCCTCCAGCAGCACCAGCCCAAAAGTGTCGGTCTTGCTGGGAAATACGAAAATATCGGAGGCCGCGTAGATTTCGGCCAGTTCCTCGCCGTGCCTGGCGCCCAAAAACACGGCGTCCGGATACTTCCGCTCCAGCGCCGTCCGGGCCGGTCCATCGCCGACGATGAGCTTGGTGCCGGGCAAATCGAGGTCGAGGAAGGCTTCGAGATTCTTTTCAACCGCAAGGCGGCCGACGCTGAGATATACCGGCATCGGCAGGCAGAGATCGACGCTGCGCGGATGAAACAGCGAGGTATCGACGCCGCGCGACCACAGCACCACGTTGCGAAAACCGCGCATGCGCAATTCGGCCGCCAGCGCCGGCGTTGCCGCCATCACCGCCTGGCTCGGCCGGTGGAACCAGCGCAGCGCCCGCCACACCCAGGATTCCGGAATCGGCGAACGCGCGGAAACATATTCGGGGAAACGAGTATGAAAGCTCGTGGTGAACGGCAGGCCGCGCTTGCGGCAATAGCGCCGCACCAACAGCCCGATCGGGCCCTCGGTCGCGATATGAATGCTGTCGGGCTTAGCCGCTTCGATCAGTCGCGCGATTTTAGCTGGGTACGGCAGCGCCAGCCGCAGATCGGGATAGCTCGGCATCGCGAAGGTGCGAAACGATTGCGGCGTCAGGAAACTCACCTCGACGCCAAAACCCTTGGCCGCCTCGGCCATCGCGGTCAGCGTCCGAACCACCCCGTTGACCTGGGGATGCCATGCATCGGTTGCGACCAGGATATGCGTCATGCGGCGCGCGCCGCGACGCGGGGAACGGGTGCCGCCCTTCGCTGCGGATCGGCCCAGGTGATGATCTCGAACCTGCCGTCCTCATGCTCGGCGAGCGCGGTGCAGCTTTCCACCCAGTCGCCGCAATTCATGTAGCGGATGCCGTGCTCGTCGCGGATGGTGGCGTAGTGGATATGGCCGCAGATCACGCCGTCGGCGCCGTGGCGCCGCGCTTCGCCGGCCAGGGTCTTCTCGAATGCGCCGATATAATTCACGGCGTTCTTGACCTTCAGCTTGGCCCATTGCGACAGCGACCAATAGGGCACGCCGAACATGCGCCGGAAGAAATTGACCAGGCGATTCATCTGAATGGCGAAGTCGTAGGCCTTGTCGCCGAGATGGGCGAGCCAGCGCGCGTTCTGCACCACGAGATCGAAGATGTCGCCGTGGATGACGAGGTAGCGCTTGCCGTCGGCGCCCTCGTGAATGGTGTTTTCCACCACGTCGATGCCGCCAAAATGCGTGCCGTAGTAATTGCGCAGGAACTCGTCGTGATTGCCCGGCACGTAGATGACCTTGGCGCCCTTGCGCGCCTTGCGCAGCATCTTCTGCACGAAGTCGTTGTGCGATTGCGGCCAGTACCAGCTCGACTTCAGCGCCCAGCCATCGACGATATCACCGACGAGGTAGATGGTGTCGGCGTCATGGCTCTTGAGGAAGTCCAGCAAACGGTCGGCTTGCGAGCCGCGGGCTCCGAGATGGACATCGGAGATAAACAAGGTGCGAAAACGCCGTTCCGGGCTGTCTTCACTCAAGGAGTCACTACCCATACCTGTCCCCTGACAGATTTCTGTGACAGGGCGATGACTAGTTCACGCGACTGATAGCCCCACGAGAATCAATGCCGCGCCCCGTGGTTTGCGGATAACAGCGCGATGCGACAGCCAAGCGACATGAGAGCGGCAAGATTTCGCTGTCGTCCCTGCGAAAGCAAGCGACATGCGATGATGTGCGTAGCCCGGATGGAGCGAAGCGCAATCCGGGGCCGGTCACGCATGCGGATTCGGTTACCCCGGATTGCGCTTCGCTTCATCCGGGCTACAAACGTCCGCATTAGCAACCGCTAATAAAACTTCTGAAAATGATGGATCGGGCCGTGGCCATGCCCGACGCTGAAGCGGTCTGCAGCGGCGATCGCGGCGCTGACCCAGGCCTTGGCGTTGCGCACGGCGCTTTCCATGTCCTCGCCCTTTGCCAGCCCCGTGGCAATCGCCGAGGAAAGCGGCAACCGGTGCCGTGGCCATTTTGGTGGCGACGCGCGGCGCGGCTAGTGCCCCCAAGCCGAACCATCATGGACAAACCTTGCGCCTTCCGGGTGCGTCTGCTTAGGATCACAACTTCAACAGAGGACTGCGGATTACATCATGACGTTCGAAGGGCAGCGGCTGCCGTTTCGTCGGGTTCACATTGCCGGCGCACCCGGCGGCGGAACAACGACAATTGGCCGTGCGCTTGCTAACCATCTCGCAATCCCGCATTTCGACGCTGACGATTTCTACTGGATCCCGACGAACCCACCGTATCGCCAACCTCGCCCTCGTCCAGATCGAGTGAGGCTGATGCGAGAATTGTTTCTCGATCGTGACGCGTGGGTATTCAGTTCGGGCAAGATCGAAGCTTGGGCGCCCGAGATCGTCCCCGCGATTGATCTTGTCGCCTTCCTGACTGTACCAACCGAGGTTCGCATGGAGCGGCTTCGACTACGCCAGGACCGTCAATTCGGCCCGAATGCTGTGGCGCCGGGTGGCTGGAACTACGCCAACACACTCGATCTTTATTCAACTGCGGCTGGCTACGACGACGGCGCCGCAAAGGCTCGCACTCGGCCGGGCCATGAGGCGTGGTTTAGCACGCTGACCTGCCCCATCGTGCGCATCGATGGCACCCGACCCGTCCGGGATATCACGGCTGAAATAGCGGCTCATTTGCCGTCGCTATAGAAAAGCGAACCGTAATTTATTGATATCGAGCGAGCGGATTCTGGCAGGGCGTCCGCCCGGCTTCAGCGGATAGCAGCGCGATGCGACAGATAGGCGACAAGCGAGCAGCGACATTTTCGCTGCCGTCCCTGCGAACGAAAGTAGGGACCCACACGCCGCGGCACCAATTGTTTTGGAAGACGTCAGCCATCTCGCTTCTATCGATGGGACAACGCGGTATGGGTCCCTGCGCCCGTGCGCAATTGCGCACTAGGCAGGGACGACGGCGGATAGGACTTCAATAAAACTTCTGAAAATGATGGATCGGGCCGTGGCCATGCCCGACGCTGAAGCGGTCTGCAGCGGCGATCGCGGCGCTGACCCAGGCCTTGGCGTTGCGCACGGCGCTTTCCATGTCCTCGCCCTTTGCCAACCCTGCGGCAATCGCCGAGGAGAGCGAGCAGCCGGTGCCGTGCGTATTTTTGGTAGCGATGCGCGGCGCGGCGAGTACGATGACACCAGAGGAATCGATCAGATAGTCGATGCTCTCGGCGCCCTCCCCGTGGCCGCCCTTGATCAGCACCGCCTTGCAGCCCAGGGCCAGCAATCGCTGGCCTTGTTTCTCGACGGCGGCTTCGTCCGCTGCCACGCCTTCGTCGAGCAGCGCTGCGGCTTCCGGCAAATTGGGCGTGATCACCGACGCCAACGGAATGAGCCTGGTCCGCAGCGCGTCCACCGCTTCAGCCGCGAGCAGCCGGTCGCCCGAGGTTGCGACCATCACAGGATCGAGCACGACATGCTTCGGCGACCAGCGCGCCAGCCCGGCGACGATAGAATCCATAATCGGGGGCTGCGCCACCATGCCGATCTTGACCGCTCCCACCGCCAGATCGGAAAACACCACATCGATCTGCGCGGTCACGAACTCCGCCGGCACCTGGTGGATGCCGCTGACGCCTTGGGTATTCTGCGCCGTCAGCGCCGTGATCACGGAGGCGCCGTAGACGCCGAGCGCAGCAAACGTCTTCAGGTCGGCCTGGATGCCCGCGCCCCCTGAGGAATCGGAGCCGGCGATGGTGAGCGCAATCGGCGTCGTCATCAGAAGTCTCGTGAAAATGCTGTGTTCAGGGCCATGTCTTGTTCTAAGTGGCTTGTCCTAAGTGGCTTGTCCTAACGCGCCCGCCCATTGGCGGCAAGCTGGCTTGCCATTATCAGCGGTTTTTGGCCTATTGGGGCCAACATTTTTGGAGACGACAGCGATGGTTCCCTTCTTCGTCCAGTTCAAATGCAAGCTCGGCCAGTCCTACGCCGTCGCCAATGCGCTCGCGGAGGCCGAGATCGCCTCGGAGATCTATTCCACCGCCGGCGATTACGATCTGCTGGTCAAATTCTACGTCGATAACGACACCGACATCGGCCATTTCGTCAACGAGAGGGTGCAGGTGATTCCGGGCATCCAGGACACCCACACCATCATCACCTTCAAGGCATTCGGCACCGGCTAGCAACGGCGGCCCCGCCTGCCCGCAATCGCCGTCGACTTTGCCCGGCGCGCGGCCACGCCTGCGGGCCGCACGGAGCACCTGTCCTGTCCGAGACATCAGTCACTTTTGGCCGGCTGAAGGCCTTCATTGAACAGGCGCTCACCGCGGTGGGCTTGCCGGACGCCGATGCTGCGACGGTCGCGGGCCTGATGGCCGCGGCCGACCTGCAGGGGTCGGACGGGCACGGCGTGAGCCGGTTGCCGCAATATGTCAGGCGGATCAAGGCCGGCGGCTTCAACGTCCGGCCGAACATCCACGTCGTGCATGAGCACGCCAGCACGGCCGTCCTGAACGGCGACAACGGCATGGGCCACCTCGTCATGAAACGCGCGGCCGAGATGGCTGTCGAAAAGGCGCGCAGCAGCGGAATAGGCTGGGTCAACTCGCAGTTCAGCAACCATGCCGGCCCCGCCTCGCTCTACGCCACGATGCCGCTCGCCCATGACATGATCGGGCTCTATTTCGCGGTCGGCAATGCCAATCACCTCCCGCCCTGGGGCGGCCTCGACATGCTGCTGTCGACCAACCCGATCGCGGCGGCCATTCCAGCCGGCGACGAAAGGCCGATCGTGCTCGACATGGCGACGACAGTCGCAGCCTATGGGAAGGTGAAAACCAAGGCATTGCGCGGCGAGACCATGCCGGAGGGCTGGATGATCGATCGCGAAGGCAAGCCGCTGACCGACCCGAAACGCGCCGACGAAGGCATGCTGCTGCCGCTGGGCGGCATGGAGGCTGGATACAAGGGCTACGGCCTTGCGCTGATCATCGGCCTGCTCGCAGGCACGCTCGGCGGCGCCGCGATGGGCCGCGACGTGATCGACTTCAATCACGACGACGACAGCGTCACCAACACCGGACAGGCGATCGCCGCGATCAACATCTCGGCCTTCGGCGACATTGCCATCTTCAAGCGAAGCGTCGATGCGCTGGTGCGCGACTTCCGCAACAGCCAGCGCATCCCCGGCGTGGACCGCATCTGGATGCCCGGCGAACGCAGCCATGAAACGCGCCTCAGGCGGACGAACCTTGGCATTCCCATTGCACCCGCGCTGCTGCGCGGACTGGACCAGGTCGCCGACGAGGTGGGAATACCGAGGCTTGTGAATTAGAGCGTCGCGGCGACCCGCCGCGAAAGGCGAGTTTCAGAACATTGGCGGCAGCGCTGCCTCAATTCCTACGGTCTTCGTCGGATGGATGCTCGGCTTGGCCAATGGCCCCATGCGGGCAACCACCTCGTTCGGCACCCCGTAGACCTGTATCACGTGGTCGATTTTTCTGAGACCGCAGGCCTCGCGCTGCACGACGAACAGCCAGAGTGCATATCCCGCCTGTTCGACGAGACCATCGCGGATTTTGCGATCGGAATTGGCCGTCCGCGGGCATGCGGCAAGTGCCGCCAGCGCGGCCTCAAGCCGCCGTCCAAGCCGCCCGAGTGCTGACGCCCTCTCCTCGGCGATCTCGTATTCGAGCGTTGCGTATCCGGATCGAAGTAAATCCAACGCCATATGGGCGCTCCGAAACGTGGCCTGCCAACTATCTCATAATATTGGTCGGCAGGAAGCCGTTCAAGGGCCGTAGGGCGGATTAGCCGAAGGCGTAATCCGCCATTTTCGTCTTCGGTTCGAACGGCGGATTACGCTGTCGCTAATCCGCCCTACGCTCTGACGTGTCGCCGTGTTCGGGTCAGAACACATCGATCGTCGGGAAACGCGGCTCCCCTGTGATGCAATCCCAAAGGTAAATTGCAAGGCCGACGTCGCCGGTCCAAAGCGAATACCGTCCGCGGCCAACGGCTATCTGAGCGCCGCGATACTGGACGATGGCCGTCATGGCGAATTGGCGTGCGCGGTCCAGCCAAACCGGATCGTTGGTGCGGCGGTAGAGCTTGAGAAACGTGTAGCCGTTCCCGCCCGTGCCGTGGCAAAGGTTCGAGCCCTTGGCGAGCGGTCCGGCGGCCCACGTGAAGCGACCGGCATCCAAGCAAGGATCGCGCGATTAAACGCAACGTATTCCATACGTGCGACGCGCGGCAACCCAAAGCAGCATGGGTCGTCGCCGACTACCAGGCCGCCCAAAAAGGCCCTCGATCCCAGCCTGTCACCGGGCTTCGTTTCGCTCGCCCGTTAACCATCCCACGCGATTTGCACGCTTTTGCCATAAGAGGATCATTCTACCGCCTAGATATTTTTGATTAGCTAGGGCGTCGTCAATCGGAGGCTCCGCGGCGGGGGACATTCCGAGGGGGAAATAGTCGCGAGTACCACCATGGGGACGCTGTACGATTTGCTCGGAGCCCTTCCGAGCGACGACGCCGAGGGCTTGCGGACTGCATTCCGCAAGGCCGCGAAGGCGACGCATCCCGATATCAATCCCGACAATCCCGATGCTGCGCTGCGGTTCAGGGAGCTGGTGCGCGCCTACGACATCCTGACCGATACCGAACAGCGCGAGACCTACGATCAACTGCTCGCCATTGCGCTTCAGCCAGCCCCGGTCGCGAAGGCCGTGCGGACCTATGAGGTCATCGGCAAGGTTGCTTCCAACACGATGGCGGCAACGGTCATTTCGGCGGTGCTGGTCGGCGGCTACGTCCTGTTCGGAATATTTTCAAAACCACCTGGCGCAGCGGAAATCGCGCCCGACAAGATCCTCGGCGAAGCGCAAGTCGTCGCAGCGCTGCATCCTGACGTCACCGCTTCGGTTGAACCGCGCGTCCAACGCGAGGGCAACGCATCGACCGTCGAGCCCGCCGTGACATCGGCGGTTGCGCCCGCAGCGAAAGAGGCAAACGCCGCTTCTATCGGCCGTTTCGAGCCGGTGCCAGGATTCGTCTCATACAATCTGGCGATTCAGTATTATCCGCGCTTCGCAACTGCCAATTTCGACCGCGGCATCGTCCTGTACCGCGTCGGCGATTTCGACCCGACCGCCGCTCTCGTTTCCCCCAAACCGAATACGGATTCGAGGCGGGCAAAGATCGCCACACCTGTGCCGCGCAAGCCACTGCCGATCCTGCCTCCCATTGCGTCCGTTGCGCCGCCAGAGAGGCGAATGCCGATCACTGCGGCCTTGACGCCCTGAGTGCAGGCGCAACGCGCCGGTCATGACTTCTCAGCATCCTTTGCCTTCTTCGGCCGCGGCGGTCCCTCAACCGGCGGCAACGACTTCACATATTCCGCGATGGCCGCGCGATCCTCCGGCGGCAATTGCGACGTGTTCTTGATGACGCGCACCATCGATCCGCCTGCGGTGTCACCGTCAGGCGTTTGCCCGGTTTCGAGGAAGTAGGCGATGTCCTTCGCGCTCCACTCGTCCAGTCTCTTCTGGGTGATGTTGGGCACCCAGCCCTCGCCCTCCGGATTGGGCCCGCCTGCGAAGCGTTGCGCCTCGACGATACCGCCGAGGAAGTTGCGAGGGCTGTGACACTCGGCGCAATGGCCCAGACCATTGACGAGATAGGCGCCGCGATTCCACGACGCCGAATGTGAGGCGTCCGCCGTGTAAGGCTTGTCGTCCATGAACAGCCATTTCCAGATGCCGACGTTACGGCGGATGTTGAATGGAAACGGCACGTCGTGGTCGCGCGGCTTGCCGGCCACCGGCGCCAGCGTCTTCAGATAGGCAAAGAGGTCGCGGACGTCGTCAACCGTCGCATGCTGGTAGGACGCATATGGAAAGGCCGGGAAATAATGCGCGCCGTCCGGCGAAGTCCCCTTGAGCACCGCCGTGACGAAATCCGCTTCGCTCCACCGGCCAATACCGGAAGTGGGATCAGGCGAGATGTTGGGGACGTAGAACGTCCCGAACGGCGACGGCATTGCAAGCCCGCCACCCAGCTTCAGCCGATCGGGCTGGTTGGGAACGGCATGGCAGGAGGAACAGCCGCCGGCATTGAACGTTGTGAGGCCATTGGCAAGGTTCGGCGTGCGGGGAGAAAGCGAGGTCGGGGCAACGACCGCCGGGACCGTCAGCCACCAGAAGATGCCGGCACCGAGGGCGCCAGCCAGGATCAAGACAAGGAGAATTCGTCGCAGCATTCACCGATCCGTCATCAAGCTTCGCAATTCAACGACCAGTATGAACGCACTTTGCGCCAGAGGCTTCCACGAAATTTCAGGCCTTTCTCGGCGTTTCGGGAATAAATTCGTGAAGTCGTTGTTTTGAGGCTGACATCGCCGTTTGACGTCAACAAGGAGAAACACCATGTCGAACAAGACCATGCTTGTCACGCTTGCGCTCGGGGCAGCGATTGCGTTTGCCGGACCCGCCTTTGCCGACAAGATGAAGGCCGCACTCGACGGCAAGGCCCAGGTGCCGCCCAACACCAGCGCGGCCACCGGAACCGCCGATATCGATTACGATCCCGCCAGCAAGAAGCTGAGCTGGAAGCTGAGCTATTCCGGCCTGTCAGGCCCCGCCACCGCCGCGCATTTCCACGGTCCCGCCGAAGCCGGCAAGAATGCCGGCGTTGCGGTCGCCATCCCCAATGCGACGTCGAGCCCGGTCGAGGGCAGCGCGACATTGACCGATGCGCAGGCCGCGGACCTCGTGGCCGGCAAGTACTACGTCAACATTCACACCGCAGCCAATCCGGGTGGCGAAATCCGCGGTCAGGTAACGAAGTAAATTCACGGCTGACGGCAGGAATGACGGCAAACTAAAAAGAGGGCGGAACGCTTCACACGCCGCCCTCTTTTTCTGATCCGAATTAGATCTTGAGGCGGAACGTCTCGTGGCAGCCGCTGCATTCCTTGCCGATGGCAGGCACGTTCGCCTTGAGCGAGTCGAGATCCTTGATCTTCCCCTTGGCTTCGGTCACGACCTTGGCGAAGCTGTCGATCTTCGCAGCGAAGCCGGCCTTGTCTTCCCAGATCTTCGGCGACGAACTGTAGTCACCTTCGATCTTCACACCCTTGATGCTCTCCGGAAACATCGTCGGCAGCTTCTTTGCCGTCTCTTCCAGTTGGCCGAGGGCCGTAGTGACGGCGGCCTGGTCATAGGGTTTTTCACCCTTGACCATCGGACTCAAGACCGCGCCCAAGGCCCTTCCGGTTGCCTTCATGGTTGTCTGGGTCTGGTTGGCCACGTCCTGTTGGGCGACAACTGCACCGACGCTCAGGAGCAATGCTCCCGCGACTACCAACATTCGCTTCATTCGCTTGCCCCTTCTTAAGCCAAAATACGGACCCGCGACCACCGCGAGCCCGCCTGATTTTGCCAACACCGCACGCGGTGCATCATTCCGCATGCGACAAAATATCAGAGATTATGCTGCTTCTGCGCCTCGCGGATCGCGATCCAGACCCGTTCGGCCGTGGCCGGCATATCGATGTGGTCGATCTTGTACTCGCGCCACAACCCCTCGATGATTGCGTTGACCACCGCGGGGCAGGAGCCGATCGCGCCGGCCTCGCCCGCACCCTTGACGCCGAGCGGATTGGTCGTGCACGGCACGTTGTGGGTTTCGAAATGGAATGACGGGCCGTCGGATGCGCGCGGCAGCGCGTAGTCCATGAAGGTGCCGGTGACGAGCTGGCCGTCGGTTGCGCTGTAGACCGCCTGCTCCATCAAGGCCTGGCCGATCCCCTGCATCGCCCCGCCATGCACCTGGCCGGCGAGCAGCAGCGGATTGAGCGTCACACCGAAATCATCGACGATGACATAGTTGACGATCTTGATGATGCCGGTGGCGGGATCGATCTCGACTTCGGCG
The DNA here is from genome assembly GCF_018596315.1 of Bradyrhizobium sp. SRL28. Classification (GTDB taxonomy): domain Bacteria; phylum Pseudomonadota; class Alphaproteobacteria; order Rhizobiales; family Xanthobacteraceae; genus Bradyrhizobium. The sequence continues at coordinate 67,669 of NZ_JAHEAG010000024.1, forward strand.
AGATGCGTGCCGTTCGGATAGGTGCCGTCGGCCTGCGCGAAGGTCGCGCTCGCATTCAACTTCGACGGATCGACGCCCGGCCGTTTGGCGAGGTCAGCGAAGCTGATCGAGCGATCGGTGCCGGCGATGCGCACGAGCCCATTGCTGATCTCGAGGTCGCCGGCGCTGGTCTCGAGCGCCTCGGCCGCGATCTCCTTCAGCTTAGCCCCGAGATCGCGGGTCGCGCGTTCGACGCTGACGCCGCCGGTCGGGATCGACGCCGAGCCGCCGGTGCCGAGACCGGTGGCGATCTTGTCGGTGTCGCCCTGCAGGACGTGGACGCGTTCCGGCGGCACCCCGAACTGCTCGGCGACCAGTTGCGCGTAAGCCGTCTGATGGCCCTGCCCGCTCGACTGAGTGCCGATCAGAATGCTGATGTCGCCATTGGGATCGAGCGCGACATTCGCCGTCTCCTCGCCCATGGTGCCGCAAACCTCGACGTAGCTGGCGAGGCCAATGCCGCGCACGAGGCCAGCCTTCTTCGCCGCTTTGGCGCGCTTGGGAAACTCCTTCCAGTTGGCGACTTCCATTGCGCGTTTCATATGCGCCGTGAAGTCTCCGGAATCGTAGACCTTTCCGGTCGCGGTCTTGTAGGGCATCGCCTTCGGCGGAATGAAGTTCTTGCGCCGGATCGCATCCGGCGTCAGCCCAAGTTTGCGTGCCGCCGCGTCGACCAGCCGTTCGATCACATACGCAGCTTCAGGGCGGCCCGCGCCGCGATAGGCATCGACCGGCACGGTGTTGGTGAACACGGTGCGGACGCGGCAGTGGAAGGCCTGGATATCATAGAGCCCGGGCAGCATGCCGGCGCCACCATGCGGAATGTAAGGCCCGAAGGTCGAGAGATAGGCGCCCATGTCGCCCATCAGGTCGACGTCCATGCCTAAGAACTTGCCGTCCTCGGCCAGCGCCATCTTCGCGGTCGTGACGTTGTCGCGGCCCTGCGCGTCGCCCATGAAGTGATCGGAGCGGTCGGCGGTCCATTTGATGGTCTTGCGCAGCTTTTTCGCGGCAACCGAAATCAGCGCGTATTCGCGATACGGAAACAGTTTTGTGCCGAAGCCACCGCCGACGTCGGGGCAGATCACCCGCATCTTCTCCATCGGCATCTTCAGCACCATGCCGCACAGGATTTCGCGCAGGCGATGGCTGCCCTGGCTGCCGATGGTCAGCGTCAGATGATCGCGCTTGGCGTCGTATTCGGCGACGGCTGCGCGCGTTTCCATGAAGTTGGTGATGACGCGCGGATTGACGATCGATACTTCGGCGACCGCATGTGCTTTCGCAAAGGCGGCATCGGTTGCTTTCTTGTCGCCGACCGGCACGTCGAACAGCACGTTGCCGGGCTTGTCGGGCCAGACCTGCGGCGCGCCCTGCTTGACGGCGTTGACGACGCCGACCACCGAAGGAAGCGGCGTCCATTTGACGTCGATCGCCTCGATCGCGTCGCGGGCCTGGTCGATGGAATCGGCGACCACGAAGGCCACGGCGTCGCCGACATGGCGCACCTCGTCCTTGGCGAGGATCGGGTATGGCGGGCCGGTGAAGGGATCGGTTTCCAGGTTGAACAGGCACGGCAGATCGCCGAGATCACCGACTTCGGCCGCGGTCAGAATCAGCGACACGCCCGGCATCCCGCGGGCCTTGGCGACGTTGATGGTGAATTTCGCATGCGCATGCGGCGAGCGCAGCATCAGCGCGTGCAGCGCAGGCTGTGGCGAATGGTCGTCGGTATAGCGGCCCCTGCCGCGAATCAGCGCGTCATCTTCCTTGCGGAGAACGCTTTGACCGACGCCGAATTTGATGGGAGCTGCCATCGTATCTCCAATTGTCCTGGAGCACGATGACGCCTCTTCGAACCGTCATCCCGCCCCATCTTTTTGTTTGAGCATGACCCTTTCGGAAAACCGGTACCCACTTTTCCGGGTCATGCTCTAGAAGCATTCCATATTGCAGCGGTTCGCGCGTCAGCGCAAACCGCTTTGGGCGGCGACCACTATTCCAGCGGCCGGATTTTCCGCACCTGCACAACAAGAAAACTTGATGATGCCCGGCTCACAATGCCGCCGTTTTTTCGGCGGCAGACGCGAACTGCGTCAACGCGGCGACCGCGCCACTTCTAGAAAATTTCGTTTATTCACAGAAGTTTAGCCCCGGGATTGGCGCTCGCGGACCAGCACAAATAGCCACCCCCTGCCGAACAGCAGCAGAATCAAGACCCCGTACACAAAGGCGCCTGCCGCGATCAGCAGCAGCAACACGGTCTCGTCCCGGAAGGTGTGCATTTGCGCGAAATAGACGCTGGCGAATCGGGCGATGCCCCACAACGCTGCAGCGAGCAGGACACCGGCCGCCGTAAACTTGGCGAGCGAAATCATCCAGGCGCGGTCGAGTTCGAGATAACCTGCACGCACCGCGAAGAAGAGCACCAGCAACAGATTGACCCAGGCCCCGACGGCGGTGGCGAGCGCCAGGCCGATTTGCGCCAGCGCGCCCATCAACGCGACCTTCAGCGCCACGTTGACGGCCACGCCGGTCAGCGCCGCCTTGACCGGCGTCGCGGTGTCATGACGGGCATAGAAGGTCGCCACCGCGCTGCGGATGGTCACGAACGGAATCAGTCCGATCGCGTAAGCGGCCAGCGTGGCGCCCGCGGCTGCGGCATCCGCGTTCGAGAACGCGCCACGCGCAAACATCGCACGCATGATGACGTCAGGTACGGTCAGGAAGGCGGCGACGAACGGCACCGAGAACAACAGCGAAAATTCGAACGCCCGCCGCTGCGCGGCCGATGCCCCAGTGATATCGTTCGCGGCAAGACGCCGTGACATTTCCGGCAACAGCACGGTGCCGATCGCAATCCCGATCACGCCGATCGGCAACTGGTTGAGACGGTCGGCGTAATACAGCGCCGAAAGCGCGCCCGCCGCCAGAAAGGTCGCGATGATGGTGTCCGCGAACAGCGCGATCTGCGTTCCCATCGAACCGATGGTCGCGGGGCCCAGCGCTCGAAAGAACGCACGCACGTCTTCGTCGAATTTGATAGCAGCGAATTTCGGCAGGATGCCGGTCTTTGCCGCATCACCGGCCAGCAGCAGGAACTCGATGATGCCGGCGAGCAGGACGCCCCATGCGGCGGCGTAGCCCGCGCCCGGAAAGAACGCGGCGAGCGCCAGCGTCGCCATCATCGACAGATTGAGAAAGATCGGCGCGGCGGCAGCACTCGCAAAGCGATGCATCACGTTGAGCATGCCGCCGTACAGCGTCACCAGCGTGATCAGCAGCAAATACGGAAACGTGATCCGCGTCAGCGAAATCGCCAGCTCGCCGCGCGCCGGATCGTCTTTGAACCCGGGCGCGAGGACGGCGATGACCTCCGGCATGAACCACCAGGCCAGGACGAGCAGGATGACCTGCGCCCCAAACAGCAGCGTGAAGATACGGTCGGCGAACAGCTTTGCCGACGCTGCGCCCTTGCCGTGCAGATGCGCATAGGCCGGCACGAAGGCGGCGTTGAAGGCGCCTTCGGCGAAGATCGCGCGAAAATGATTGGGCAGCCGCAGCGCCACGAAAAACGCATCCGCCACCGGCCCCGCGCCGAGAATGGCGGCGAGCATGATGTCGCGCGCGAAACCGGTCAGCCGCGAGAGTAGCGTGTAACCGCCGACGGTGAAGATGCGTCCGAGCATGCGCCGCTTCTAGCGCATATTCGCGAGAGGAGGAAATCAGGAAGAAAGCGCGCCGCGCACCGCCGCGATGACGCGATCCTGCGCCGACTCGTCGAGATAGGCGTGAATCGGCAGGCTAATGACATCGTCCGAGAGCTTTTCGCTCACCGGCAGCCCGCCATCCGCCACCGGGAAACCCTTGTACGCGGTCTGCTGATGCATCGATTTCGTATAATAGACCATCGTCGGAATGCCCTGCGCCTTCAGCGCTGCCGCAAAGCCGTCGCGATCGGTCCCCTCGGGCAGACGGATGGTGTACTGCGCCCAGATCGAGGTGCATCCGGAAGCCAGCCGCGGCACGGTCACGACGTTACCGAGACCGCGCGCATAGCGCTCCGCAACGCGGTTGCGGGCCGCGATCTCGTCCTCGAAAATCTTCAATTTCTCGATCAGGACCGCCGCCTGCATAGTATCGAGGCGTCCGGTCAAGCCGAGTCGCACATTGTCGTACTTGTCGGAGCCCTGGCCGTGAACGCGGATGCTGCGCAGCGTCTCGGCAAGTTCGTCATCATCGGTAAAGATAGCGCCGCCATCGCCAAAGCAGCCGAGCGGCTTGGTGGGGAAGAAGCTGGTCGCGGTCGCAAGTCCCAAAGAGCCGATCCGGCGGCCCTTGTAGCTCGCGCCAAAACCCTGCGCGGCGTCATCGAGCACGAACAGGCCCTCGGCCTGCGCGACCTCGGCGATCGCATCGTGGTCGGCGCTTTGGCCGAACAGGTCGACGGGGATCACGGCCCGCGGCTTCAGGCCGCGCTGCTTCGCCGTCGCAATGCCGCGCCTGAGTGAGGCGGCATCCATATTGAAGGTTGCTTCGTCGACATCGACGAACACCGGTGTCGCGCCGGTCAGCGCCACGGCTTCGCCGGTCGCGCAGAACGTGAACGATGGACACAGGACGGCGTCTCCCGGGCCGACTTCCCTGGCCATCAACACCATCAGAAGCGCGTCGGTGCCGCTCGCGCAGCTCACGACATGCTTGGCGCCGCAGAAATCCGCCAAGGCCTTCTCCAGCACGGCAACTTCCGGACCGTTGATGAAGAGGCAATGGCTCGTCACACGCGAGATCGCCTCATCAATCGATGCGCCGAGCCACCGGCGCTGCGATCCGAGGTCATAGAAGGGAACGGGTTCTGGACGCATGTGCTGGTTCATGGAGCCTTGCTTGGATCGGAATGAGAGAGTTCAGCCGGCGATGCGGCGCGGTCCCTTGCGCGCGGCGGAGGCCGCGGGCTTGGCGGGCTGCTCGAGGCAGCGGATCGCGATTTCGAGACTTGCGACGCCCTCGTCGCCGGAAACCGCCGGCACATTTCCGGTGCGGACGGCATCGAGGAACGCGATCAGCTCGGCGCGCAGCGGTTCGTCATGGCCGACCGGCAGATGCCGCATCGAATAGCTGCCGTCGGGCTTGAAGCCGAAGCACTCGGTCACCTGACGCGTCAGGAGATCGCCCATCACATATTTGCCGCGGGTGGCGACGGTGACGCTGCGCGCCTTGAACGGCGTCAGCCAGTTGGTGTTGATGTGGGCGAGCACGCCGGAGGCGGTGCGGAACTGCAGCAGCGCGATGTCCTCGCGCTCGGCGACCGCGCTGGAAAGCTGCGGCTGCACCTCGACAATATCGGATTCGGTGAACCAGCGGATCAGGTCGATATCGTGCACGGCCAGATCGATCACGACGCCGACATTGGACATCCGCGGCGGAAACGGTCCGACGCGGGTGATGCCGATCGAAAGAATATCCTCGCCCGCGATCGCCTGCTTGATCGCGGCGACCGCCGGATTGAACCGCTCGACATGGCCGACCATCAGCGTCACGCCGGCGCTGCGCGCCGCGTTGACGATGTCCCGCCCCTCCTCCACCGTCGTGGCAACCGGCTTCTCGACCAGGATGTGGATGTTGCGCGTGATGCAGGCGAGCGCAATCTCGTGATGGAGATGGGTCGGCGCCGCGATCGTGATCGCGTCGGCGCCCTCGTCGAACAGTTCATTGAGATCGGCGAACGCGCGGCAGCCGACGAGCTCGGTGGCGCGCGCGCGGTGTTCCGGCAACGGATCGACGATGCCGACCAGCGTCACCCCGGGCAGACCGGCCAGCACGCGGGCATGGTTGCTGCCCATCACACCCGCGCCGACCACGCCAACGCGCAGGCCGCGTGTTGCGTCGGTCTTCGCCTCAAATGCGGACCCTTTGGAACTCATGATTTGTAGACCCCAAGCAGATTTTCGGCAGATTTGCGCCGGCGATGTCCCCGGCGGTTCTCTACCATGCCGTCACAGATGAGGCGAACGCGATCGACCGTTTTCGGACACGTTTTGATTCAAACAATTACAGCCGCCGGGCCGGTAAAACTACTGTTCGCTCAGCTGCGCTTGTAGTCGTCCTCGATGCGGATGATATCGTCCTCGCCGAAATAGCTGCCGGTCTGGACCTCGATCAGTTCGAGCTGGATCTTGCCGGGATTCTCCAGCCGGTGCACCGCGCCGATCGGGATGTAGATCGATTCGTTCTCGTGCACGGTCTTGATCAGTTCGTTGACGGTGACCTGCGCGGTTCCGCGCACCACGATCCAATGCTCGGAGCGGTGGTGATGCTTCTGCAGCGAGAGCCGCCCGCCCGGCTTGACGATGATGCGCTTGACTTGGTGACGGTCGCCATTGTCGACCGACTGATAGGACCCCCACGGACGATGCACCTTGATATGGTCCTCGGTTACCTGCGGCGCGACCGTCTTCAGCTTTGCCACCAGCCGCTTCAACCCGTTGGCGTCCTTTTGCCTGCTTACCAGCACGGCGTCCTGGGTTGCGACCACCACGAGATCGTCGACGCCTTCCAGCGCGACCAGCGCGCGGTCGGTCGATACGTTGCAATTGCGCGAATCCTCGAACACCGCAGCACCGCGCGCCGCGTTGCCCTCACCGTCCTTGCCGGACAATTCCCACACCGCATGCCAGGAGCCGACATCGGACCAGCCGCACGCGACCGGCACGACCGCGGCGCGCGCGGTCTTTTCCATGACGGCATAATCGATCGAGATCGACTTCGCCGATCCGAACGCGGCCTCCTCGAGCTTGACGAATCCGAGGTCGGTGCCCGCCTTCGCCACCGCATCGCTCACGGCCTGGACGCTGTCGGCGTCGACCTTGCGATATTCATCCGACAAAACGGCGGCGCGGAACATGAAGTTGCCGCTGTTCCAGAGATAGCCGGCCTCGACATAGCGCGCGGCTGTTGCCGGGTCCGGCTTTTCGACGAACTTCGCGACCGCGCGGACCTTGCCGGCAATGACCTCGCCCGGATTGATGTAGCCATATTCGGTGGCGGCGCGTTCGGGCTGCACGCCGAACGTCACGATGTGCCCGGCTTCGGCCGCGGTCAGTCCCTCGCGGCAGGCGGCGAGGAAAGCGGGCGTGTCGCTCACCACATGGTCGGCGGCGAGCGCCAGCACGATCGCATCCTTGTCGCGCGCTTGCGCAAAGGCGGCGCCGGCTGCGATCGCGGGCCCGGAATCGCGCCGCATCGGTTCGAGCAGCACGTCGGCCTCGAGCCCGATCTCCGCCAGTTGCTCGAGCACCATGAAGCGATAGGCGTTGTTGGTGATGATGACGGGCCGTTCGAACAGCGTCGCATCGGAAACCCGCAACAGCGTGTCCTGGAACGTCGAGCGCGCCCCGAACAGGGACAGGAACTGCTTGGGGTGGACCTCGCGCGATGCCGGCCACAGCCGCGTTCCGGCGCCGCCGCACATGATCAGGGGGATAATTCGTCGGTTCATCGGCGTCTCAAATCCTGTAGTGGTCACGATACCAGGCGACAAAATCGGCAAGCCCGTCCTCGATTGAAGTCTGCGGCTTGAAACCGGTGTCGCGCATCAATTCGGCGACGTCGGCAAAGGTCTCGGTCACGTCGCCGGGCTGCATCGGCAGCATCTCCTTGACCGCCGCGCGGCCCAATTCCTGCTCCAGAACTGCTACCACATGGGTCAGTTCTTCCGGATGATTGTTGCCGACATTGTAAATCCTTGCCGGCGCCCCGGCGCCCTCGCCGCCGTCGCGCGGGGCCTGGTCGACCAGTTGCAAGACGACCCGCGTCACATCGTCGATATGGGTAAAGTCACGCCGCATCCGGCCATGGTTAAAGAGCCGGATCGGCGTCCCTTCCACGATCGCTTTGGTGAACAGGAAAATCGCCATATCGGGCCGTCCCCATGGCCCATAGATGGTAAAGAACCGCAAGCCCGTCGCCGGAAGCCGGTAGAGATGGCTGTAGGAATGCGCGATCAGCTCATTGGCCTTCTTTGTGGCGGCGTAGAGGCTGACCGGATGATCGGCTTTGTCGTTCACCGAAAACGGCAGCTTGGTATTGGCGCCGTAGACCGACGAGGACGACGCATAGACCAGATGGCCGCATCCATGATGCCGGCAACCTTCCAGCACATTGACGAAGCCTTGGAGGTTGGCGTCGACATAGGCGTGCGGCTGGTCGATCGAATAACGCACGCCGGCCTGCGCCGCGAGATGCACCACTTTTGGAAAGCGGTGTTTTTCGAACAGGCGCCCCATTGATGCGCGATCGGCGAGATCGATCTGTTCGAACGCAAAGCCCTGCTCCCCGCGCAGGATGTCCAGCCGCGCCGTCTTCAGCGCCGGATCGTAATAATCGTTCAGATTGTCGAGGCCGACCACGGCGCGGCCTTCGGCGAGCAACCGGCGCGCGACGTGGAAGCCGATGAAACCCGCAGCTCCGGTGACCAATATGGGTTGATCCGGCATCATATCCCCTAGAAGGCGCCGCTCAAAGGCCTGAAAATCTCTGTCCGGGCCTCTTTACCTGCGTTGCCGAGGCCGCCGCAACACCTAGCAGCCCCGCTATTGCCAGATCGGCTCGAAAACCATACCAAGGCGCCGAATTGCATCGCTTTTTGCACCCCTTCTCAAACCCAGCACAGGCGAGATGCGCCGTATCCTGTTTTCGACGTTGAAGATTGTGGTCTCGGCGGCGCTCCTGTATTTCTCGCTGCGCAAGATCGACCTTGCCGAACTCGTCGCCCGCATCGACGTGTCCAGCCTGGGCTGGATCGGCGTGGCGATTGCCGTGACGTTCCTGCAGATATTCGTCGGCGTCCTGCGATGGCGCGAGATCAGCGCGGAGTGCGGCGCGCCGCTGCCGACCAGGCAGGCGATGCGCTTCAACGTGATCGGAACCTTCTTCAACCAGACGCTGCCCTCCTCGATCGGCGGCGACGCGGTCAGGCTGTGGCTGGTGGCGCGCAGCGGCGCCGGCTGGCGGGCCGCGACCTATTCCATCTTCGTCGACCGTGCCATCGGCCTGATCGCGCTCGCGGTGGTCATCGTCGCGAGCCTGCCCTGGAGCTACCGCCTGATCACCGATCCGCACGGCAGGTCGGCGCTGCTGTTCGTCGATTTCGCAGCCCTTGCCGGCGGCCTCGGATTTCTTCTGCTCGGCCGGCTGCCGTGGCCATGGCTGAAGCATTGGTGGGGCACCCACCACATCCACGCCTGTTCGGTGATCGCCAACCGCGTGCTGTTCAGCTGCGCCCACGGCCCGAAAGTCGCGGTGCTGTCGTTGCTCGTGCATGTGCTCACTGTCGTCATCGCCTGGTGCGTGGTGCAATCGATCGCAGCCCCGGTGCTGTTCGGCCAGATCTTCCAGCTCGTTCCGCCTGTCATGCTGATCACCATGCTGCCGATCTCGATTGCCGGCTGGGGCGTCCGCGAGGCCACCATGGGGCTGGCGTTCGGCTATGCCGGCCTGATGACAAACGAGGGTGTCAACATCTCCCTGCTCTTTGGCGCGGTATCCTTCATCGTCGGCTTGGTCGGCGGGCTGGTCTGGATATTGAGCGTCGAGAAAGCCGATCAGGGCACGGTGCCCATCGCAGTTCCCAAATAATCTTTCGAGCAACTTTCCACGCGGATAGAATGGCCAGTTCGCAAATACTGCTGTCGTTGGCCGCCGCAGTGCCGGCGGCGCTGTTGTCGGGCGTCCTGACATGGGTGATCCGGCCGCTGCTCGTGCGAATAGCGCTGGCACGGCCGAATGCGCGCTCCTCCCATCGCATTCCGACACCGCAGGGTGGGGGCATCGCGGTGATCGCGGCCACGCTGGTCGCGGCCGTCACGGTCATCGCATTTGCCGGCGCGGCCGAGATGAAAATTCCCGTCGCGGTATTCGGCGCGACGCTGTTCATCGCGGCCGTAGGCTTTGCCGATGACGTCAATTCCATCCCAGTGGTGCCGCGGCTGCTGCTGCAGGGGCTCGCCGTCGCCGCGGTGCTCCTCGCCGCGCCCGAAAGCCTGCGGATCGTCCCGGCCTGCCCGCTCTGGATCGAGCGCAGCTTGCTGTTCCTCGCAGGCCTGTGGTTCGTGAACCTCGTCAACTTCATGGACGGGCTGGACCTGATGACGGTCGCCGAGATCGTGCCCGTCACCGGCGCGCTCGTTCTGCTCGGCTGGCTCGCCGAACTTCCCGCGCCCACGACGGTCGCTGCCGCGGCGCTGTTCGGAGCAATGCTCGGCTTCGCGCCCTTCAACCGGCCGGTAGCAAAAATCTTTCTCGGCGATGTCGGCAGCCTGCCGATCGGCCTGCTCGTTGGCTGGTGCCTGCTGCAGCTCGCCTGGCATCAGCACTTCGCAGCCGCCCTGCTGTTGCCGCTCTATTATCTGGCCGATGCGACCGTCACGCTGTTTCGGCGGATGGCAAGGCGCGAGCCGTTCTGGGCGGCGCATCGTACCCATTTCTACCAGCGCGCCACCGACAACGGATTTTCCGTACCGCGTGTGGTGAGCGAAGTATTTGCGCTCAACATCCTGCTGGCCGCATTGGCAATCGGCTCGGTCATGACCTCGTCGACGGCTATCGCAATCCTGCTTTTGTTCGTCGGCGGCATCGCCACGGCGCTTCTGATGCACCGCTTCTCGCGCCGGCGGCCGTCGTCAGGCTAAGCCGGCTGCTTTTGCAAGAGTTCGCGGATCAGGCCGCAATAGCCGGCCATGGCGGTCTCAAAATCGAAACGCCCTGCGATTTCGGCCGCGCGCTCGGCCCGCTGCGGGTCCTTGGCGCCGGCGGCGCGACTGATCGTTTTCGCGAGCTCATCGGCTCTGCCGGGTTCGACGACCCAGCCGACATCGTATTCCGTCACCGTCAACGCCGCCTCGGCATTCGCTTCTGAAACCAGGATCACCGGGCGGCCGATCGCCAGCAGATTGTAGAACCGGCTGGGCACCGATACCCCGGCGACGTTCCTGCGGTAGGGAATGATCCAGACGTCCGCAGCCGAAAGAAACACCTCTAGCTGTTCGTCCTCGACGCGGTCGACCAGGGTGACGTTCGGAAGCTTTGCCTCGGACTGCATCTCGCGCAACTGGTCGAAGCCCACTCCCCAGCCCGACAGCAGGAAGTGGATATCCTTGTCGTCGCGCAACAGGCGCGCCGCCTCGAACACGATGACGGGGTCATGGGTAAAGCCGAGATTGCCTGATAGCCCGACGACGAAGCGGGCGGAAAGCGGACGGCGATACGAATTGTCAGGATCGACCGCGCGAACGCCGCGATCGAGCGTCGCCCAGTTCGGAATGAAACGGATCTTGTCGCTCGTCATTCCGCCATAGCGCAGCAGCAGCTTTTCGGTGTCGCGGCCGATGATGACGACAGCGTCGAGCGCGCGAAACATTAACGCGTTCAGGCCGCGCATCGCACTTGCCGGCAACGAATGCGGCTTCAGGAGGCCTGCCATGATGAGGACGTCGGGATAGAGATCATGCATGATCAGCACCGACCTCGCGCCTTTCAATTTGGCGGCGGCGGCAAAGGCGTAAGGCAGCATGAAGGGTGCGGGCACGGTGAGCGCGACGTCGCCGCGCCGCAGCTTCGCCAGCAGCGCGACGAACATCCGGATCGTGAACAGCAGTTCGGCCAAAGCGCGCTTGAGCAATGCGGCCTTGCCGGGCATCCAATTTGCTACCTCGACGACCGCAGGCTTGCCGGCGGCCGCTGTGGCGGCGGAGCCTGCCGTTCCCGACAGCACCAGGACTTCGGCTTCCTGCGCCACGCGTTCCCCGATCGCCGCCATGATCGCCGCCGTCGTGCTCGGATCCGGCGGATAATGCTGGCTGACGACGACGACTTTTCCGGACTTCTGCATCATGGCTTTCGAAGCGGGCTGCACGGCCACCGGACGCCGAAAAAGATCAGGCGGCGTTCGATCCGAATTCGGGCACGGCATCCTTGAGCACCGCGCGGATGGTGGAACGATCATCCCGCGCAATCGCGTCCTCCAGCGCCGCGAGCCATTTGCGCAACGTCTGCATCGGCGGCTCGTTCGGCTTGGCCGCCATGATGCCGGCGACGCCGATCTCCACCGACGGTTCCTCGCTGGCGAACAGGATCTCGTTCAGCCGCTCGCCCGGCCGCATGCCGGTGAACACCACCTCGATATCGATGCCGGGTTCGAGGCCGGACAGGCGGATCATCCGCTCGGCCATTTCCACGATCTTGACCGGCTGTCCCATATTGAGGACGTAGACGGAGACATCGGGCCGCGCCGGCGTCAGCGCGTGGGTCGCCGCGGTCAACACGAGATCGCAGGCTTCGCGGATGGTCATGAAGTACCGGACCATGTCCGGATGCGTCACCGTGACCGGGCCGCCGGCCTCGATCTGCGCCTTGAATTTCGGCACCACCGATCCGTTGGAGGCCAACACGTTGCCGAACCGCACCGAGATCAACCGCATGTGCGGCTTGCCTTCCGATTGCGTCATCAGGTCATGGTCGAGTGCCTGGCAATACATTTCGGCAAAGCGCTTGGTCAGGCCCAGCATCGAGACCGGTTCGATCGCCTTGTCGGTCGAGATCATCACCATGGCGGTTGCGCCCGCCGCCCGCGCGGCGTCGGCGACGTTGACGGAACCGAAGATGTTGGTCTTGACGCCCTCGCTCCAGTCGCGCTCGAGGATCGGCACGTGCTTCAGCGCGGCGGCATGGAACACGATATCGGGCTTGAATTCCCTCATCAGGTTCATGATCCGATCGCGATCGCGGATATCGGCGATTCGGCCCTCAATCACCGCATTGGTTCCGTGCGCGGTCAGCGCCTCCGTCACCGCGTAAAGCGCCGGTTCGGAATGCTCGATCACCAGCAACCGCGCGGCGCCGAAGGTCGCGACGCGATCGCAAATCTCCGAACCGATCGAGCCGCCGCCGCCGGTGACGATCACCGCCTTGCCCTTCACCAGCGATTCGAGCCGCGCGTAATCGATCTTTTCGCTCGGCCGCAGCAGCAGGTCTTCGACGGCGACATTGGTCAGCCTCGGCACGTCGCCACTTTCGAGCGACGGCAGGCGGCTGACGAACAGGCCGAGCCGCTTGGCCCGCATCAGGACCGCTTCGGGATGCGCCTCGGGTTCGAACGCCGACGGGGTCATGACGACCCGCGAAATCGGTTTTCCCCGCCCGGCATAATCGCGCACCACGTCCTCGACATCGTCGATGCCGCCGAGCACCGGCACGTTGCGGATCGACTGGCCGCGGTCCGCGGCCGACGGCGACAGCACGCCGACCGGCCAAAGCTGCTTGACGGCGCCGCTTTCGATTGCGCGCAACAGCACCTCCGCATCGGCAGCGCGGCCGATCAATAGGATCGATGCGGCCCCTTCGGTCCGGGCATGACGGCGCACGCGCGAATAACGGAAATACCGGTAACCGAACCGGAGGGCGCTGAGCGCGAACACCTGGAGGAACCAGTAGAGAACAATGGTGATACGGCCGAACAGGACCGGCGCCTTGCCGTTCGATGTCCCGAAAATGAAGGCATAATCCAGCACGACGAGCGCTACCGCCAGAACGGTCGCCACGCGCAGGATGTTCAACGCATCGGGGAGCGAAATGAAACGCCATTTCGTCGTGGTCAGGTTGAAAACGTAGCAGATGACGACGCTGAACACGATGAAGAGCGGCAGAATGCGCAGCAGCAGCGGCAAGCGGGCATAGAAGGCCTCGCCTCCGTCAAATCGAAGATAGAAACTTGCAAGCAGCGCAACGGCTGTCGCCAGCGCATCATGCGCTGCGATCAGGTAGTTGCGACGGGTCAGTTGCGAAAGGGGCGTCATTCCAATGGCCAGCTGCGGAAAGAAAGGGGATTCGCAAGGCGCGTTCCCTTGTCCGCTGATATCTTATCTGCGGCGCGCATGCCAGCGATCATGGCCGGGCTGTTCCGGAACATTCCGCAGCCTCTGACCTGGCACGCAGCACCATGCCGCCGGCGATACCGACGCCCAGCACATACATCCAGCCTTCATGAAAATCGAACAGATGCGAGTTGAACAGCGAACTGAACATGTTCTGCAGCACCACCATCAGCCCGATCCAGGCCGCCAGTCCCTCGTCACGAAACAGCGAGAAATGCGAAAGCCACATTGCGTACAGGATCACGACCCCGATCGTGCCCCACTGGACCGCGACGTTGAGGGTCTGGTTGTGCGGGTTCCCGATCACCTGCGCCTGCGCCAGCACCGCAGGCCCGGTCGCCGCCGCCTCGAACAGCCGTCGCGTTGATCCCGTGCCGTGGCCGATGACGGGCGCCTCGGCAAAGAACCGCAACGACTTCTCCCAGAATTCGAGCCGCAGCCCGATCGACGTCGGCTGATTGAATTCCTTGTAGATCCGGTAATCCCGCGCGAACTTGTCCGTCGTCGCCTGCAGTTGAGGCGACATCGTCCAGGCCAGCGCACCGAATACGACGGCGGCAACCAGCAGCATGACGTTGGTTCGCCATTTCAGGTGCGCCATCGCGAACACGGCGAGCATGACGGGCAGCGTCACCAGTGCCGTCCGCGACACGACGACGAACACCATGTTGACGACAAAATTCGCCGCGACGAGCGTCAGCAACAGCGCTTGCCGGACTTTCCCTTCTCGCAGCAGCGCGATGATGGGGAAAGCAAGCACGACCGTGCACAACAAGAATTCCTGGCTCTGGTCGATATAGTTCTTGACGAAGATGCCGTGCCCTTGCGGCTCGTTGGGAGCTTTCAGCGAGAGGCTGGGATCAATTGCAACCACCCAGGACGCGACCGTCAGCAGCGTGCAGGACGCCAGGAACGCGATGAATACCCACATGCCGCGCGTCGAGCGCTCGAAATGATAGAACAGGAACGGCAATACGAGCAGCTTCGTCGCGGGGCTCAAGGCATATGTGCGCGCACTCCAAGGCGCGTCCGACCACAGGGTTCCCATTCCGGCCAATGCCACGAGTGCAATCGGAAACACACAGATCGGGCGCTTCAACGAATGCAGGAACGGCCGCAGCTCCAGCGTGACGGCAAGGGCGGCAAGCCAGAGCATCATGCCGACGCTGACGCCGCTGGTCGACCACGGCAAAAGGATCGCAACCAGGACCGCGATGAGATCGACGTTCCGTATCCGCGCCGCCGGATCGTGCCAGGCGGAAAACACCGACGAAACCATCGAGCCGAGCGAGCCCATCGTGTTGCGCAGGCGGTCCGCCGCCATCATCGCGGCACCACCGGAGCCGCAGGCAGGCTGCGCTGCTTGGCCGCGAGCGTCATACCGCCGGCAACCCCGACGCCCAGCACGTACATCCACCCCTCATGAAAATCGAATAGGTGGGCGTTGAACAGCGAGGTGAAGATATTCTGCACCACGACAAGCAATCCGATCCAGGCGACGAGACCCTCGCCACGAAACCGCAGCAGATGCACCCACCACATCGCGTACAACAGAACGACCCCGATAGTAACCCACTGCACCGCGACATTCAACGTCTGGTTGTGTGGATTCCTGATAATCTTGCTCCGGGCCGAATCGGAGTAATCGGTCGCGGCCCGCTCGAAGAGCCCGCGCAGCGACCCCGTCCCGTGGCCGACGACCGGCGCCTCCGAAAGGAGCCCCAGGGATTTTTTCCAAAAATCGAGCCGAAGCCCAATCGATCTCACAGTGCACAGCGCCCGGTCTCCCCAGTAGCGCCGCACCAGGGACATCGGCGGAGGGGCCGTTACCGCGGTCACACCTTGCCTCCCCGCGCGCGATCGACCAGTGAGGTCGTGCTGTGGCCCGGCAGAATGTCGACCAGCACGACCTCGCCGCCGGCAGCCTCGACGATCTCGTGGCCGACGACCTGCTCGCGGGCGTAGTCGCCGCCCTTGACCAGCACGCTTGGCCTCACTTTCTCGATCAGACCGATCGGCGTGTCTTCCTCGAAGATCGCGACGAGATCGACCGCCTCCAGCGCCGCCAGCACTTCGGCGCGCGCGATTTCGTCCTGAACCGGGCGCCCCTCGCCCTTCAATCGTTTCACCGAGGCATCGCTGTTGAGACCCACGATCAGCCGGTCGCAAGCGCCGCGCGCGGCCGTCAGCACCTTGACGTGACCGGGATGCAGGATGTCGAAGCAGCCATTGGTGAAGCCGATGCGCAGCCCCTGCCGGCGCCAATCCGAGAGATGCACGTCGAGATCGCCGCCAACAGGCACGATCTTCTCTTCGGCCGCCAGCGAGGCATGCGGCAGGATCCTCCTCCGCAGCTCTGCCGGCGTCACGGTAGCGGTGCCCTTCTTGCCGACCGCGACGGCGGCTGCCGCATTCGCCATCCGCAGCGCCGTCTCCCAGTCGGCCCCGGCCGCAAGCGTCAGTGCCAGCACGGCGGCGACCGTATCGCCCGCCCCCGAAACGTCGCGCACCTTGACCGGCAACGCCGGCACGTGGATCGCCTCAGCTCCGCGAGCCACCAGCGTCATGCCGTGTTCGCTCTGCGTCACCAGCATCGCCTCGCAATCGGCGAGAACCATCGCGTCCTGCGCCGCGGCTGCGATGTTCAGGTCGGTATCGGCGCGGCTGCGGGTGGCTTCCGCAAATTCCTTGCGGTTGGGCGTCAGCAGCGTGGCGCCGCGATAGATCGCGAAATTGGCGCTCTTGGGATCGACGATCACGCGCTTGCCGAGCTTCTTGGCGGCATCGATGATGTTGCGGATGACGCGCGCCGTCAGCACGCCCTTGGCGTAGTCGGACAGCAGCACGATATCGGCGCGCGGCAGGAGCGGCAGGATCGCGTCGATCAGCTTTTGCTCGATCTCTGCCGAGGCCGGAACGGCCTGCTCCCAATCCGCGCGCAGCATGTGGGTGGAAAAATGTTCGGAGACGAAGCGCACCTTGCGCGTGGTCGGGCGGGAGGAATCGGAGACCAGCACGGCCTCGATCAGGCTCTCCCGCGCCAGATCGGCCTTCAGCTTGGCGCCCGCCTCGTCCTCGCCGACCAGGCCGGCAAAGATGCAGCGCGCGCCGAGAGCAGCGATGTTGCGCGCGACATTGCCGGCGCCGCCGACATTGGTCTCGCTGCGCTGGACGGCGATCACGGGCGCCGGCGCTTCCGGCGAAATGCGCGACACCTCGCCATAGACGAATTCGTCGAGCATGAGGTCGCCGATGCAGAGCACCGTCTGACGCGGGATCGCCTGGCTCAGGGTTTCAAAATCGAACATCTGTCTACCTGGTACCCATCAGCGAAAGCGATCGGTGCGATCGAGAAAATTTTTCACGTAGATCTCGACCGCGTCTTCCAGCGCGGTGAAGCCGCCATTGTAACCGGCGCGCAGCAGCCGATCGACGTCGCTCTGGGTGAAGTATTGATAGCTGCCGCGGATCTGCTCGGGCATGTCGATATACTGGATATTCGGTGTGGCGCCGAGCGCGGCATAGGCCGACAGCATCAGGTCGCGAAAGCTGCGCGCGGTGCCGGTGCCGACATTGAAGATCCCGCTGACGCCGGGCGTCGAGAGCAGCCACATCGTCACGCGCACGACGTCGTCGACATAGATGAAGTCGCGGCGCTGGTCGCCATCGGCGATCCCTTCCCGGTGCGACTTGAACAATTGCACGGGGCGCCCGGCCTTGACGTCGTCGAAGCGCCGCGCCAGCACGCTCATCATCGTGCCCTTGTGATATTCGTTGGGGCCGAACACGTTGAAGAACTTCAACCCGGCCCATTGCGGCGGCAGCCGTTCGCCGCGCGCGGCGCGTTCGGCGACCGCCATGTCGAACAGATGCTTGCTCCAACCGTAGAGGTTCATCGGCCGCAGCTTCTTCAAGGCATCCATGGATTGGTCGTCGCCAAAACCGGCGCTACCGTCGCCATAGGTCGCCGCCGAGGACGCGTAGATCAGCGGCGTGGCGTTCGCCGTGCACCAGTCCAGGAGCCGCATCGACAGCCGGAAATTGGTCTCGATTACCAGATCGCCGTCGGTCGCCGTGGTCTCGGAGATGGCGCCGAGATGGATGACGGCCTCCAGCCGGCGGCCCTTCAGCCAGTCCATCAGTTCCGAAGGCGGAACGAAATCGGCGAGCCGGCGCTTGGCCAGGTTGCGCCATTTCCCGTCCTGGCCGAGCACGTCGCACACGGCCACATCCCGGCCGGCGTCATTCAACGCAGCCACGACGTTCGACCCGATAAAACCGGCACCCCCGGTCACCAGCAACATGCCATCCCCTGCCATGATTGTTCGGCAAGACCTTTGCCCCAGTCCTGCCTAGCAGGCAACTTGGCTTCTTTACGGTGGTGCGGATCGCTTTTGGGGTAAGGCAGATCACTCGACTTTACCTGCCCTTGCAGAGCGGTTACCTCCGGGGCCGGAATCGCCCTCAAGGCGCCGAACATAAAGTATGAATATGAATTCACCTGATGGGATCGACATGGAGGATGCCGCCGACACGCGGCCGATCCTGATCGTACCCTATATGTGGATCGGCGATTTCGTCCGGGGTCACACGGTTGTCCGCGTCCTCAAGCAGCGCTGGCCCAACCGGCCGGTCGATTTGCTGGTGACCTCCCTGTGCGCGCCCCTGGTCGATTACATGCCGGGTGTCCGCGCCGGGATCGTCTGGGATCTGCCCCGCAGCCGGCTTGCGCCGGCGAAACAGTGGCGTCTCGCATCCGAATTGCGCTCCCGGGGGTATGGAACCGCCCTCGTCCTGCCCCGCACCTGGAAAGCCGCGATTGCGCCGGCGCTCGCCGGCATCCCGGAACGAGTCGGCTTTTTCGGCGAGGCGAGATTTGGGCTGATTAACCGGATGCGCTGGGGCGAAAAAGCCCTGCCCCGCTTCATCGACAAGAATGCCGCGCTGGCGCTGCCTGCGCGCGCGCCGCTGCCGCCGGAATGGCCGGTGCCGCAACTCGCCGTGCCTCGTGAGGAAATCGCGCGCTGGCGGCAGGCCAACGACCTCGGCACTGGCCCCGCGGTGGCGCTGGCTCCTGGGTCCGTCGGCGCCTCCAAGCGCTGGACGTATTACCCCGGCGCCGCGCGGCTCCTGGTCGAACGCGGCCTCGACGTCTGGGTGGTCGGCGGCCCCGGCGAGAAGGCGCTGGCGCAGGAGATCGTTGCCGCCGGCGGCAGCAAGGTCCGCGACCTCACCGGGACCGATCTGCGCAACGGCATTCTGGCGATGGCGGCGGCCGGCGTCGCGATCTCGAACGATTCCGGCCTGATGCATATCGCGGCGGCGATCGGCACGCCGACCATGGGCATTTTCGGCCCCACCAGCCCCTATCTATGGGCGCCGCTGAACGGTCTCGCGGCCACGGTTCTTCAGACCAAGGCCGTGCTGCCCTGCCAGCCCTGCCAACGCACCGTCTGCACCATGAACGACCATCGCTGCATGCGCGACATCGACCCTTCCTACGTGGCCGAGGTCGCGCATCGCCTGCTGGTCACTCAGCCGAGCGCACGATAGACTGCGGCGATCGCATTCGCTTCAGCCTCGAGGCTGAACTTTTGCAGCACGCGCGCACGCGCACGTTCGCCGATCGCATGCGCCGAGACCGGATCGCGCATCAATGGCTCCAGTGCGGCGACCAGCGCCTCAGCATCACCCGGCTGCGTCAGCACGCCGGTCACGCCGTCCTCGACCACGAATTCGGCAGCCCCCGCGCGCGCCGCCACCAGCGCCGCACCTGAGGACATCGCCTCGATCAGCGTCAGGCCAAAGCCTTCATTGCGCGACGTGAAGGCGTAGATCGTCAGCCGCTGATACCAGCGCTGCACTTCCTCGATCGCAAGCTCGCCCGTGATGACGATGCGCGATTGCAGCCCGGCCGCCTCGATCTGCTGCTTCAAGCCGTTGGCAAATCCCTGCTGCTCCGGCACGACCGCGCCGACGATGACGGCCGTGAAATCGGGATAGCGCGGCAGCAGCCGGCACATCGCCTCGACGAAGACGTCCGTGCCCTTTTGCGCGCGCACCCGGCCGAAGCAGCCGATCGCGTAACGCCCCGGCAGTTCGGCTTCCGCAAACGCCGCCGCGCGATCGACCGGTGGCGCGTAAGCATCGGTATCGACGCCATGCATCACCACCGTCGCCTTGCGCTTGAGAAACGACGCCGAGAGTTCGGAAGTGGCGATCACCGCATCCATCTGCCGGATCAGCCAGCGGGTCAGCCGCTTGTGATGCCGCTGTGCGGCCGAGGTGAAGACGAGCTTCAGCGGCCAGCCGAGCGCGCGGAGCAATAGCCCCGCGATCATCTCGTCATTGCGGCGCGCGTGCCAGATCAGGGAGTTGCGGCGGCGCCAGAGTTTCAAAAGATCCGCAAAACCCATCCGCGCGATGCCGTCGGGCGCGTGGGGGCCGAGCCACGCCGCGCGGTACATTGTGGCAAGCTTCGGCGCCACCATGCGGTTGGTCGCCGTGACGCCCGAATAACGCCTGTGCAGATTCGGCACGATCAGTTGCAGATCACTGGCCAAATTGTTCTCGATCGGCACGTCCGGCTCCGTTCAGGCCAGTTCCTATACGCAACATTAAGCATAGTGGCCAGTTCGCCGGCGCCGAAACCCACTCTTCACCGCAGCCCCGCTAGCATCGCCTCCAATAGAGCGCGACCAGCATAAAGTGGAAACCGGATTTTGCGTCCGGGCGCGCTCCAAATTCAAGAGCGAGAGGTGGCCCATGACCGTGCTCGTCACCGGTGGCGCCGGCTATATCGGAAGTCACATGGTTCATGCGCTGGCGGATGCCGGCGAAAGCGTCGTCGTGATCGACAATCTGTCCACCGGATTCTCCGCCTTCCTGCCTGAAGGCGTGCCGCTGTTCATCGGCGACGCCGGCGATGAAAACCTCGTCGAAGGCGTGATCGCCCAGCACGGCATCGAGAGCATCATCCATTTCGCGGGCTCCATCGTGGTGCCGGATTCCGTGCGCGATCCGCTCGGCTATTACCGCAACAACACCATGACGACCCGCAGCCTCTTGAATGCCGCGGTCAAGGGTGGCGTCAACCGCTTCATCTTTTCGTCGACGGCTGCCGTCTACGGCAATCCGGACCAGGTGCCGGTGCCGGAACATGCGCCGACCCGGCCGGCCTCGCCATATGGCTCTTCGAAGCTGATGACGGAAATCATGCTGCACGATGTGGCTTCCGCCCACGGCATGAACTATGTCGTGCTGCGCTACTTCAACGTCGCCGGCGCCGATCCGAAAGGCCGCTGCGGCATCGCCACCGTTGGGGCTACGCATCTGCTCAAGATCGCGGTCGAGGCCGCCACCGGGCAGCGCGCCAAAGTCGATGTGTTCGGAACCGACTATCCGACGCCGGATGGAAGCTGCATTCGCGACTTCATCCATGTCAGCGACCTCGCGCAGGCCCATCGCGCTGCGCTGGCCTATTTGCGCGGCGCGAGAGGCTCGATCACGTTGAACTGCGGTTACGGCCGCGGCTATTCGGTGCTCGAGACCATCGAGGCCGTCCGCCGTGTCTCGATGCGCAATTTCGCGGTTTCCTATGCGCCGCGTCGCCCTGGCGACATCATGACCATGGTCGCCGATGTCAGCCGCATCCATGCGACGCTGGACTGGACGCCGCAATACAACGATCTCGAGACCATCGCCACCCACGCGCTGGCCTGGGAACAGAAGCTGTTCCGCGACCGCGGCGGCCTTCCGCAGCATGCGGAATCGGCCTGAAATCAAGCGCTTATTTGGCTTGAAAAAGCCCCGCCAAGCGGGCAAGGACTAATCCGCAGCAGCCCTGACGCGCCGGTCTACCGGCCCCGTCAATGGAACGCGGATGACCGAACTCCCAAGCAAACCGACCCGAAAAATTACCGACGACCCGTATGGCGCGGCGATCCTGATTCGCCGCCTCGTCATGGAACAGGGTTTTGTCTATTGGCGGCGCTATCTGACCGCGTTCGCGCTGATGGGCGTGTCCGCCGGCGCCACCGCGGGCTCCGCCTATATCCTGGGCCAGGTGATCAATCAGGCCTATATCGACAAGAACGTCACGGGCATCGCCATTCTCTCCGGCGTCACCGTGGTGCTGCTGTTCATCAAGGGTCTGGCGACCTACGGCCACACCGTGATCCTGTCGAAGATCAGCAACGCCATTCTCGCCAACAACCAGCGGCGGCTGTTTGCCAAGCTGATGAGCGAAAGCATCGGATTCTATTCCGCGCGGCATTCCTCCGAGTTCCTGGCGCGGCTGACATCGGGCGCAAAATCCATCACCGACGTGCTGACGCTACTCATCAACGCGGTCGGACGCGACGTGCTGCTGCTGGTCAGCCTGATATTCGTGATGGTGACGCAGGATCCGGTTCTGTCGTTTATCGGCCTCGTGGTGGTGCCGCCGGCGATGCTGATCCTGCGCAAGCTGGTGAAGCGCATCAAGGGCCTCGCCCACAATCAGTTCACCGGCAGCGCCGACATCATGGAGACCATGCAGGAATCGCTGCAGGGCATCCGCACCGTGAAGGCGTTCACGCTGGAAGCGACCATGCAGCGGCGCATCGACGAGAATATCGCGATCGTCGAGAACAACGCCAACAAGATGGCGCGGGTCTCCAATCGCTCCAACCCGCTGATGGAAATGCTCGGCGGCTTTGCGGTCGCCGGCTGCCTGCTCTATGGCGGCTACAGCGTGGTCGCGCTCGGCGCCACGCCCGGACAGTTCTTCTCCTTCATGACCGCGTTCCTGCTGGCGACCGAGCCGGCCAAGCGCCTGGCGCGGCTCAACATCGATCTCAACAGCCAGTTGGTCGGCGCGCGCATGCTGCTCGAGATCGTCGACAGCCCGGCGAGCGAGCCTGTCGATAACGACAAGCCGGCGCTCAAGCTCTCGAACGCGCGGGTCGAGTTCCGCGACGTCAATTTCTCCTATCGGCCGGACGAACCGGTGCTGAATGCCATGAGCTTCGTCGCCGAGCCCGGCAAGACCACCGCTTTGGTCGGCCCCTCCGGCGGCGGCAAATCCACGGTGCTGGCGCTATTGCTGCGGCTCTATGAGGTGAAGCAGGGCGAAATCCTGATCGACGGCCAGAACATCTCCGGCGTGTCGCGGCATTCGCTGCGCGCCCAGACCGGCTATGTCGGGCAGGACGTCTATCTGTTCCGCGACTCGATCGGCGCCAACATCGCCTTCGGCAAGGCGGACGCCACGCAGGACGAGATCGTGGCGGCTGCGAAAGCGGCCTGCGCGCACGATTTCATCATGGGCTTCCCGCTCGGCTACGACACGCCCGTCGGCGAGCACGGCACGCAACTATCCGGCGGCCAGCGCCAGCGCATCGCAGTCGCCCGGGCGCTGATCAAGAACGCGCCGATCATCCTGCTCGACGAGGCCACCGCGGCGCTGGATTCGGAATCCGAAAAAGCGGTGCAGGAGGCGATCGACCATCTCTGCCAGAACCGCACCACCATCGTGATCGCCCACCGCCTGCACACCATCATGCACGCCGACGCCATTCTGGTGGTCGAGGGCGGCGAGATCGTCGAGCGCGGCCTGCATGACGATTTGCTGCGGCGCGGCGGCCGCTATGCCTCGTTCTTCCGCCTGCAACAGCGCGACGCCGGCCATCCCAGTCTGGCGCCCGTCAGCGCAACCGCGTAAAGGCTATTCCCGAATTTCCAACCGTAACCCGTTGAGATCCTTTTCATGAACGCAGCCTCCTACGTCATATCAGCAGCCCCGCAGCCCACGCTTCCCGTCGTCGGCGAGCCAGGCACCTATCCGGTCCGCCGCATCTGGTGCGTCGGGCGCAACTATCTCGAGCACATCCGCGAGATGGGCAATGACGAGCGCGCGCCGCCGTTCTTCTTCGGCAAGCACGCCGACATGCTGGTGCCCGATGGCGCCACCATCCCCTATCCGCCGCTGACCAAGGATTTTCATCACGAGGTCGAGTTGATCGTCGCGATGAAGAGCGGCGGCCTCAATATTCCCGCTGACAAGGCGCTAGAGCACGTCTACGGCTACGCGGTCGGCATCGACCTCACCCGCCGCGACCTGCAGATCGCCTCGCGCAAGAAGGAGCGACCGTGGGAAGTCGGCAAGTCGTTCGATTACTCCGCGCCCTGCTCCGCGATCCAGCCGGCCTCGAAGATCGGCCACCCGACCAAAGGCAAGATCTGGCTGACCGTGAACGGCAAGGAAACGCAAAAAGGTGATCTCACCGAACTGATCTGGAACGTGCCGGAAATCATCTGGCAGCTCTCGCAGCAGGTAAAACTCGCCGCCGGCGACATCATCATGACGGGCACGCCGGCCGGCGTCTCCCAGCTCCAGCCCGGCGACCAGATCGAGTGCGGCGTCGACGGCGTCGGCACGCTGAAGGTTGCGATCGGCAAGCCGGAATAGGCGACGCGAAAACGGCACCAAACACAAAGCCCCGGATCAGATCCGGGGCTTTTTTGTTGGTGCGGCTTCCTGAAAGTCCCGGGTTCAGATTTCCCGGAACGACACCAGGCGGCGCTGCGCCTCGTCCCACAACACAAGCCGTACGCATTGAAAGCTCTGCAGGAGCGTGATGCGGCCGACGTCGCGCAGTTCAGGGTAGTCGCGCAGCACGCGCGGCAGCCGGTAATAGGGAATGCGGCTGGAGAGATGATGCACGTGGTGAATGCCGATATTGGCTGTGAACCAGCGCAGCAGCGCCGGCAGTTCGTAATGTGAGCTGCCGTGCAGCGCGGCTTGATGCAGGTTCCAGCTCTCGTCGCGCTCCCAGGTCGTATGCTCGAACTGATGCTGCACGTAGAACAGCCATACGCCGGCCGTGGCGGCGAGGAGTATGATCGGAAGGTGCACGAGCAGGAACGCCTTGATGCCGATAAACCATGTGAGAACAGCGACGATGACGGCAATCGCGAGATTGGTTGCCATTGTACTGGCCCAGGGCTGCCAACCATTGCGCATGAGGCCGACCGGGAGCCTCTGTTGCAAAAGAAACAGGTAGGCCGGTCCGACCCCGAACATGATCAGCGGGTGGCGGTAAAGACGGTATTTCAGACGACCCCACCAGGAAAGGGCGCGGTATTCGCGCACTGTCAGCGTATCGAGATCGCCGATACCGCGGCGGTCGAGGTTGCCGGTGGTGGCATGATGCGTCGCATGCATACGGCGCCAGCAGTCGTAGGGCGTGAGCGTGAGCACGCCAATGACGCGGCCGACCCAGTCATTCGCCAGACGGCTGGGGAAAAAGGTGCCATGACCGCAGTCGTGCTGGATCATGAACAGGCGTACGAGAAAGCCGGCAGCCGGAATTGCGATCAGCAATGAAGCCCAGGCATGGCCGAGGGAGAACGTGAACCAGGCCGCAGTCCACAGCAAGATGAGCGGCAAAGCCGTGATCGCCAACTCGGCAACGCTGCGCAGCCGACTTGGGGTGCTGTAGTTGCTCAAAATGCGCGTCCAGCGACGAGCGTCGAGAACGTCATCGCCGCCACCTGGAGATTGAATGGAAGCAGGCTGAATGAGGCCAGGGCCGTCTTGCCCGTTAGAGCACTGCACAGCTCTCTGATGCACGGAGATAGTTCCTTCTGACAGTGCACGGAAGATCGAAGCACCGAGGGATCGGCAACTTCGTCGGTTAATCGATTTTTGGAGAAGGGTCTGAAACGTGCGTGCCTGTCAGTAGCGCAAGGCAAAGCGGCCCAGTCGTTCGGCCAAGTGTCGATTACCCGATATGGACACGAATTGGGGTGACGTCAAGGACTGCAATACCACGCTCCCGGTGTCCCCGTTGGTCAATTTTGAACATGCGCGATGGCGAATGACGTCCGCTTTGCCCCGCTCGCCGGACACAAGCCGCCGCCTGGTTGCAAGATTCGCAAAACTGCCGCAGATTTTGGATACTGCCGGTTAAACGGCGAACATCGGATCGGAGGACACACCATGATCAAGGTAAGCGTAATGTATCCCAATACGCCCGGCGGCCGCTTCGATCACGATTACTACCGCGACAAGCATATGCCGCTCGTGAAAGCGCGCATGGGCGATGCCTGCAAGTCCTACACGGTCGACAAGGGCCTGGCCGGCGGTGCCCCCGGCGCTGCCGCGACCTATGTCGGAATGTGTCACATCTTCTGCGACTCGATCGAGGCCTTCCAGACCGGCTTCGGGCCTCACGCCAAGGAGATCATGGCCGACATCCCGAACTATACCGACCAGTCTCCCGTCATCCAGATCAGCGAAGTCGTCGTAGGCTGACGGCGTAGCTGCAGCAACCGCAGGGTGGGCCAAGGAGCGTAGCGACGTGCCCACCATCTATCCGCAGCAATCGTCGTGAATGGTGGGCGCGCTATCGCTTGCCCACCCTACGGATCGCGGACTGATTTGCCTTCCGCGCAAGCGCAATCTCGATACGCAACTGCGGCACATTGGCACGACGGGCAAATCAGTAAAAACCTGTCCAACCCTTCCCGCAAAAATATTCCGCTTAAATTGTCACGCAAATCACCCGCATAACTCCGCCCGTCTCACGGCAGATGAGGGACACTCGCGATCGTCACAACGTGCGGTGAGATGCGATGGACGCAAATGGCGCGAGACGTACGCGCCTGAAGCGTACGGCGAAGTCGTGTGGGCCTGAAATCCGGTGAAAGGCCCTGCAAGCAACAAAACCCTTTATTGCAAGGGTTTTTCTTCTACCCTCAGTCGTCGGCTGCGCCGCAGGTGTTCCCGTTCGTCGCCGCATCGCTCGCCGCGTCACGGGACCGCTACGCGAAGTCGATCGGTGAAGCCCGGCTGATGGTCGGCAACGCGATCAGGATCATGTGCCGGTCGCCAAAGTCGCGCGCCGGCTGCCACTTCGCAGCCGCCATCGGTTTGCGGTCATTGCTGGAGGACTTCGCGCCGACAATCCCCGACTGGGCCAACGATCAGCACACGTTGGCCGGTCGCAAGCTAGGTCGTGGTCTCGATCATTTTCGTCGCGAAGGTGCGAAGCTGATACCGGAACCGACCGAGCCAGACCCGTTCATTGAGGAAGCGTACAGATTGTGGGCGCTTAAGCAGTGGAGCAAGTGAGATGAGATCGTCAGCCGAAAGGGTCAGCGTGATTTTCGTTTGCGCCGGGTTCGTGTGCGGCTGAGCCGTTTGGCGTTGGCCGCCACCTTTCTTCGATATTGCTCAACAATCTTGTCGCCGGAGGCCCCAGCCATCAGGCTTGTACCGGCCTTCGCCGCAGCAAACATTTTTTCACTGACCATGCGGCGGGCTTCGCGTTGCGCCGCTTTGCCGCCGCGCATCAACTTCGCGATCCGCAGTCCGATCACGCGGTTGCTTTCTAGCCCCAGCATCATCCAGTTCCACATGATGCGATAATCCCAGCCAGGCGAACGGCGTACATCAGGGATCACATCAACGACCACAGTGTTCACGATGTCCAATCAAAGCCGCGTGGCCGTCATGACGGGCAGCCATCTGCTCCCTCATTCTCTCCTGCAAGGGTTCCTTCACCCTGATCTAGGGAACACCCGAACTGGCAATAGCCAGGGCTCGCTTCGCGTTGAAAATCAGACTGCTGCTGGGGGCCAAATGGGGATGTCCGATGAGTGTGGCAGGCTGGCGCTTAGCGCATGTAAAGAGAAGTCTCCGCGTCCGGGCGGCCGTCGTCGGCCTGCTCGAAGAGTTGCCGTTTATCTGCCCGGTGGTCGTAGCAGTCGGTTCGACGGTCATGATCGTGATCAAGCTTTGCAAGGATTTGCCGCAGTGAAGTGGGCCGACCGCTAAGGCGCTAATGTGCGCGCCTTTGTGTACCGAGCGTCGGCTGCTTCGTCTGGCATTGAGGATCGACAATAGTGATCCAGACATCTTAGGTTTGGTCCGGAACGCGCCGGCGCTTACAGTGTGAACTAGGGCCTATCGGAGCCCGGCGGCTTCCGGCGGCCTTTCGTTCGTCCGGCAGACATCGAAAAATGCCTTTATTTTCCGACGCTTCCGCCGTTTTCAACAGGCCGAAAAAACGCCTAGACATCAAGTCGTGTGGTCCTGACGCCGCGGTGCTGGCGCTAAGTTTCACGGGTTATCTCGTGGAGCGACGGTGTTCACCGGGGAGAGCACGAAGTAAGCCGTAAAGGCATTGCGCAGGGAAGGCCGGAGTGTTTCCGCTGAACCTGTATGCTCGTGTGCATTTTCTTTAGCGCAAATGGCACGCGAGACCACGGGTGCAGCAAGCACCCGGCATTCCCTGCGCCCTTGTTCTCAAGGAGGGCAAACGAAGATGCAAGCCTCGGGCGATCAGCGCCGCGAGAATGCGGACGCTTGGCTCTTGAGAATTGAACCACATCGTCCCGGACAAGCGAAGCGCGATCTCAGATGTGCAATTGCACATCGGGGGACCCATGCGCCGCGGCGGATGTTGTCTTGGAAGGATGGTCGACGGCTTTGCGTCAGCAACAAATATCGGTGGTTATGGGTCCCTGCGTTCGCAGGGACGACGGAGGAGAGAGCCCTGCCCTCAGCCCCGCAGCGCCTGCAGGCCCTTGAAGGTCAGGCGCTTCGGGTCCCGGACACCGGCCAGATAGAACTTGCGGATGAAGGCGGCTGCGGCCTCGCGGTCGCAATCGGTCAGCGCCACGATGGCATCGACGGCAATTCGCTGGGCGTCCATGGGCTTCC
Organism: Bradyrhizobium sp. SRL28; assembly: GCF_018596315.1. Taxonomy (GTDB): domain Bacteria; phylum Pseudomonadota; class Alphaproteobacteria; order Rhizobiales; family Xanthobacteraceae; genus Bradyrhizobium. Next base: position 96,346 of record NZ_JAHEAG010000024.1, read on the forward strand.
TCGTGCTGTCAGGGGCCACAAGCCAAACAGCGTGGGGCACGCCGGTTAATCCGGCGTTAACCGTGAGGACATCTTGAACGATTCGCGCTCACCTACGTATACGCGAAATCACGCATGGGACGCGACGCACCTCGCGCGGCGGAACCGCTCACGAATACCGCATCACCCCGTCGTCGACCTTGCCGTAGCGCAGCGTGACGATGTCGAGCGCGTAGTTCTGATACAGCCGCCACGGCCGCTTCGAACCCTGCTTGGGCAGTTTTGCGATCGAGCGCTGCACGTAGCCGGAGGAGAAATCCAGCGACGGCAGTTCCGTGACATCAGGATCGACATTATGCGGCATGCACTGCTTGTAGCCGTTGCGGTCCATGTAGTTGATCAGCCGGCAGACATACTCGCAGGTGAGATCGCATTTCAGCGTCCACGACGCGTTGGTGTAGCCGAACGCCGAGGCCATGTTCGGGATATCAGAATACATCATGCCCTTGTAGTTCAGCGTTCGCGCGAAATCGACCGTGCGGCCGTCGACGCTGACTTCGAGCCCGCCGAGCACCTGCAGGTTCAGCCCGGTCGCCGTAACGATGATGTCGGCCTCGAGCTCGCTGCCATCCCTGAGCTTGATGCCGCCCTTGGTAAAGGTGTCGATCTCGTTGGTGACGACGGAGGCGCGCTTGTCGCGGATCGACTTGAACAGGTCGCCGTCGGGCACCAGGCACAGCCGCTGCTCCCAGGGATTGTAGCGCGGCGTAAAGTGCTTGCCGACATCGTATTCCGGCCCCAGCGCCATCTTGACGCCGCCGAGGATCAACTGCTTGGCACGATCCGGCTTGCGGCGGCAAAGCTGGAAGAAATACATGCCGAACAGCACGTTGCGCCAGCGGATCATGTGATAGGCGAGCTTCGCCGAGAGATTCTTGCGCAGCTTGTTGGCGAGCGCATCCTCCGCCGGACGCGCGACGACGTAAGTCGGCGAGCGCTGCAGCATGGTGACGTGCGACGCTACCTTCGCCATCTCCGGCACCAGCGTTACCGCCGTGGCGCCCGAGCCGATCACCACCACGCGCTTGCCCGCATAGTCGAGGTCTTCAGGCCATTTCTGCGGATGCACGATCTGGCCGGCGAAGTCGGCCGTGCCGGAAAATTCCGGCGTGTAGCCTTCCTCGTATTTGTAATAGCCCGAGCACATGAACAGGAAATTGCAGGTGAAGCTGACGATTTCGGTCGCGCCCTCGCCTACGTTGCGTTCGGCCTCCACCGTCCAGCGCGCATCCGGCGACGACCACGACGCGCGTTTGACGCGGTGGTGGAAGCGGATCTTCCTGTCGATGCCATTGTCGACGGCTGTCTCGCGCACATAGTTCAGGATCCGCGGCCCGTCGGCGATCGCCTTCGGTTCGGTCCACGGTTTGAACGAATAGCCGAGCGTATACATGTCCGAGTCGGATCGGATGCCGGGATAGCGAAACAGATCCCAGGTGCCACCGATGCAATCGCGACCCTCGAGGATCACGTAGCTCTTGCCGGGACACTTCTCCTGCAGGTGATACCCCGCGCCAATGCCGGACAGGCCGGCGCCGACAATGAGGACGTCGAAATGTTCTGCCGCTTCGGTCATGGCGATCTCCCTGCCGCACGATCTAATGGCCAGCAGGTAGAAACTGCAACTCGCATTGTCAGGTTGCAGCGGCGATACAGGTTGTATCGAGATATAGGTGGAATTCAGCGGCCTTTCCGTCGCGAAAGCACCGGAAATCGACTTCAGGCATCTCCATAGACAGTCCGTTGTCCTGGTGGCGGACAAGGAAAAAGCCCCGGATCGCTCCGGGGCTTTCTGAGGCTCTGGCGTTTACTTCAGGACAACGCGCGCAGCGGCGCGTCCTGCCTGAAATCAATACCGGTAATGATCCGCCTTGAACGGGCCTTCCGGCTTGACGCCGATGTACTCGGCCTGGTCCTTGCGCAGCTCGGTCAGCTTGACGCCGATCTTGGCGAGGTGCAGGCGAGCCACCTTCTCGTCCAGCGTCTTCGGCAGCACGTAGACCTTCTTCTCGTACTTGCCGTCCTTGTTGTTGGCCCAGAGCTCGATCTGCGCCAGCGTCTGGTTGGTGAACGAGGCCGACATCACGAAGGACGGATGGCCCATGGCGTTGCCGAGGTTCACCAGGCGGCCTTCCGACAGCAGGATGATGCGGTGCTTGTCGGGGAATTCGATCTCGTCGACCTGCGGCTTGATGTTGGTCCACTTCAGGTTACGAAGCCCCGCGATCTGGATCTCGTTGTCGAAGTGGCCGATGTTGCAGACGATGGCGCGATCCTTCATCGCGCGCATGTGGTCGATGGTGATGATATCCTTGTTGCCGGTCGCGGTGACGAAGATGTCGGCGCGCGGGGCGGCGTCTTCCATGGTCACGACTTCATAGCCTTCCATCGCCGCCTGCAGCGCGCAGATCGGATCGACTTCGGAGACCATGACGCGGCAGCCGGCCTGGCGCAGCGAGGCGGCCGAGCCCTTGCCGACGTCGCCGAAGCCCGCGACCATCGCGGTCTTGCCGGACATCATCACGTCGGTGCCGCGGCGGATGCCGTCGACCAGCGATTCACGGCAGCCATAGAGGTTGTCGAACTTCGATTTGGTGACGCTGTCGTTGACGTTGATGGCGGGGAACAGCAGCTTGCCTTCTTTCTCCATATTGTAGAGCCGGTGCACGCCCGTGGTGGTCTCTTCGGAAACGCCTTTGATGTTCTTGGCGATCTCGGCGAAATAACCCTTCGGCTTCTCCTTCAGGAGCTTCTTGATCAGCGCGAAGAAGACTTCCTCTTCTTCCGACTCCGGCTTGTCGAGGAACTTGACGTCTCCGTTCTCGGCGCGCAGGCCGTGATGCACCAGCATGGTGGCATCGCCGCCGTCATCGAGGATCATGTTGGGCGTGCCGCCGCCGTGCCAGTCGAACAGCTTTGCGGTGTAGTCCCAGTATTCGGCGAGCGTTTCGCCCTTCACGGCGAACACCGGAATGCCGGCAGCGGCGATCGCCGCCGCAGCATGGTCCTGCGTCGAATAGATGTTGCACGACACCCAGCGGATGTCGGCGCCGAGCGCGGCAAGCGTTTCGATCAAGACCGCGGTCTGGATCGTCATGTGCAGGGAGCCTGCGATGCGGGCGCCCTTCAGCGGTTGCTTCGGGCCGTATTCCTCGCGCGTCGCCATCAGGCCGGGCATTTCAGTCTCGGCCAGCGAGATTTCCTTGCGGCCGAATTCGGCGAGCGAGATGTCCTTGACGACGTAGTCGGTGAAGGCGGGCTTCTTGGCGGCAGCGGTCATGCGGTTGATCCCTTAAAAAGCGTATTCCGAAAAGCGCTTACAGCTTTCCGGAACACGCGAGGCGAAAACGGACAAGAGTTACGGAGAAAGTCAGACCGCGCGCTTGAGCGGTTCGACCAGATCGGTCTTCTCCCAGGAGAAGCCGCCTTCATTGTCGGGCGTGCGACCGAAATGGCCGTAGGCCGAGGTACGCGCGTAGATCGGCCGGTTGAGATCGAGATGGGTGCGGATGCCGCGCGGCGTCAAATCCATCGCCTGCGCAGCCGCCTTCTCGAGCTGGTCCTCCGACACCTTTCCGGTGCCATGGGTATCGATATAGATCGACAGCGGCCGCGCCACACCGATCGCGTAAGCAAGCTGCAGCGTGCAGCGGTCGGCGAGGCCGGCCGCGACGATGTTCTTGGCGACGTAGCGCGCCGCATAGGCTGCCGAGCGGTCGACCTTGGTCGGATCCTTGCCGGAGAAGGCGCCGCCGCCGTGCGGGGCCGCGCCACCATAGGTGTCGACGATGATCTTGCGGCCGGTGAGGCCGGAGTCGCCATCGGGGCCGCCGATGTAGAACTTGCCGGTCGGATTGATGTGCCAGATGGTCTTGCCGTTGATCCAATCCTTCGGCAGCGCCTCGCGCACATAGGGCTCGACAATGTCGCGAACCTGATTGGAAGTCAGGTCCTCGACCAGATGCTGGTGCGAGACCACGATCTCGCGGACGCCGACCGGCTTGCCGTTCTCGTACTGCACGGTGACCTGGCTCTTGGAGTCCGGACCCAGCACCTTTTCGCGGCCGGAGTGGCGCGCTTCGGAAATCAGCCGCAGGATCTTGTGGGCGTAGAAGATCGGCGCCGGCATCAGGTCCGGCGTTTCGTTGGTGGCGTAGCCGAACATGATGCCCTGGTCGCCCGCGCCCTCTTCCTGGTTGCTGGGCTGCTTGGCGTCGACGCCCTGCGCGATGTCAGCGGACTGCGGATGCAGCAGGATTTCGATGTCGGCGGTCTTCCAGTGGAAACCGTCCTGCTCGTAGCCGATGTCCTTGATGGCCTCGCGAACAACGCTCTCGATCTGGTCATTGGTGACCGATTCCGGGCCGCGGGTTTCGCCGGCGATCACCACCTTGTTGGTGGTTGCGAGCGTTTCGCAGGCGGCACGGATCGCCCATGGATCGATGCCCGCCTTCGGCCCCTCCCGGTAGAACAAATCGACGATTTCGTCGGAAATCCGGTCGCAGACCTTGTCGGGATGCCCCTCGGAAACCGACTCGCTGGTGAACAAATAAGACGCGCGCATCAACAACCCCTTGTTCCCGCCGGCTGCCGGCGGCTGTCTGTGATCTATCCTGGAATGTCAGTCGCGACGGCGCGAAATGACGTAGGATTCGTCGTAAAACCAAAGCCCATTATGCTTGCGCAGAACCTCTCTGGTGGCATCGAGGGTTCGGCTGTTTTCAGTCATTTCCGTCAACCGGTCGTCTTCGATCTGGGCGACATACACCGCCGCATTCCACGCTGCAAAAGCCGTCGAGGTTCCGATCTGGCCGGTGACCTCGTTGGGCAGCGCTTCCATATCATAACGGAAGATGGAACGGTTATCGGCGTAGGCATTAAAGTTAAGGTCGCGCCCGGCCGATCCCAGCTCGTATTTCACCGCGCGCAATAGCTCATGACGGCTCACGGCGAAAGGATTTTCTCCCGGCCAGACCGACTGGATGATTTCCAGGCCCGGATCCTGCCCGTGGGAGTGAATTCCAATCAAACGGCCCCCTGCCCGCAGGGAACGGGCCAGCGGCGCAATGATCCGCTTGGCGCGGAAATTCACAGAGGATTTCGCCCGATAGGGCTGGGAAGCGATCACAAGGTCGAAATTGGCCTCGGTTCGGCCGGCCCGGGGGATGATCGAATCAAGCAGGAACCGGTGGTCCTCCCGGTACAGCACCAGCGCCACCGGGCGTTCATAGATCGGCATGCCCGATTTGGGGCTGATGTTGGCCCGCCAGTTTTGCTCCAGAAACGGTCCCAATTCGGCGATTTGGACCTCGAATTCGCCCGAGGAGGCCCCCCGCAGGGCGACCTCATGCCAGATCATGCCCGCGGCGGCCGCCGGCGAGGCCGGCGTCAGCCAGGGCGCCTCGGCGTAATGCATGTTGGTCAGTACAACGACGGTCGCCGGGTGCTCGAACAGCCGGTCTGGCACCTTGTCGAGCGTCAGCCGGACGTCCTCCAGGCTCAACTCCTTGCCGGCGATATAGAACGGCATATGGGGAAATCGGCCGTGCATCGAGCGCATCACCCGCGCCAGCACCGTACCGTCGCCGACGCCAGCGTCGAACACCCTAAGCGCCGGCGGACGCGGGTGCAGGCTGGACAGTTCCAGCGCCACCCGCTCGGCAATCACCCGCTTCTCGCTGCAGGTATGGACGAACAGCAGGTATTTCTGGCGGTTCTCGAAGAAGCGGAAGTTGCCCCGCGGATCGCGCTTTTCGGGTGGCACTTCGAGGCCGCGGGGCGGCGGCAGAGCGCCGGTGGACGCTGCGATATAGGCCTGGATGCGGTCCAGCGTGTCGACGGTGATGCGTTTGCCCTCGCGCAGCCGGTGCACCAGCTTGCCGTCGTTGACCACCCGGCGGCCGAACGTCGTCTCCGCCATGTCGGCCTGGCGGCAGAATTCCGTTATCTGGCTGAGAATCTGGTCGTTCTTCATAAAGTAGGTTTGGGAAGCACCGGTGGGCAGGACGAGATGACCCGCCCGTCCTACCACCATCTGCCCAACGGAGGAAACCCCGCCGTTTGCGTCCGGCATGGATCAGCGTCCTTGCTTGAACCCCCGCTCCGCGGGGGGCAACAAAGCGGTATCCGCCACTCGCGACCGCCATTCACGGGGACCTGATGCGCCGCGCAATCCAGATACTTACCCTGCTCGCCGCCGCGCTTTGGTCGGCGCCTTCCCTCGCCCAATCGCGCGCGCAACTCGGACCGCTCTGCACCACCGACACCACACCGGCGGATCAGCAGATCGACGCCTGCAACAAGATCATCGCGCTGAAAGTGTTTGCCGGCGAGAAGCTCGCGACCATCTATTTCTGGCGCGCGGTCGGCTGGAACAAGAAAGGCAATTACACGCAGGTGATCGCGGATGCCGGCGAGGCAATCCGCCTGCATCCCAGCGTCGCCCTCTACAATCTGCGTGGCTCGGCCTATTACGACAAGGGCGAGGACGACATCGCGATCGCGGATTTCAACGACGCGCTCCGGATCGGGCCGCCGAGCGGCATCATCTTTCACAACCGCGGCAACGCCTGGCGCTCCAAGGGCGAATTCGCCAAGGCGATCGCCGACTACGATCAATCGATCAAGCTCGGACCGCCGTCGGCGTTCTCCTGGCAGAACCGCGGTATTTCGAAACGAGCACTCGGCGATCTCGACGGCGCGCTGGCTGACATCAATGAAGCGATCCGGCTCGATCCCACGTTACCGCAACCTTTGACCAGCCGCGCGGTGATCTGGCGCGCCAAAGGCGACCTCGATCGCGCCATTGCCGACACGACCGAAGCGATCCGGCTCGCAAAAGCAAAAGCGCCGGTCAACATCATGACGCCGCCGGGCAGCGTGCTGATCTCGGCCTATAGCCAGCGCGCCCTCTCCTACGAGGCCAAAGGCGATCTCGACCGCGCCAGGCAGGATTACGCCGCGGCCCTTGAAGGCCAAGCCTCCGACGCCGGCAGCAAGGCCAACCAGGCAACCGCGAAGGTTCGCCTGTCGCTGCTGTCGGAAACGGTCCCACCACCCCCGCGAACTACACCCGCAGCGCCATCGCGGCGAGACAGCGCAGCGGCGCCAGCTTCGCCGGCGGGCGCAGCAAGCCCGTCCCCTCCTCCCGCAGCGGAGCAGCGCAAGCGTGCAGAAACCGACAGAGAGACTGGCAGACGCGTCGCGCTTGTGATCGGCAACGGCGCCTATGCGCATGTCCGAGCGCTACCCAACCCGACCAACGATGCGCGCGCGATGGCAAAGAGCCTGCGCGACATCGGATTCGTGGTGACGGAGGGCAGCGACCTCGACCGCAGAGCGATGAAGGCGACGATCCGCAACTTCCTGCGCGATGCCGCGCGGTCGCAGGTAGCGGTGGTTTACTACGCCGGCCACGGCGTACAGATCGACGGCCGCAATTACCTGGCGCCGATCGATATCCAGTTTCAGGCCGGCAGCGGCATGACGGAAGCGATGATGGACATGGATACGATCATGGCCGGTCTCGACGACCAGGTCCGTACCAATATCCTGATCCTCGATGCCTGCCGCAACAACCCGATGGCACCGAAGCTGGCTTCCGCAGGTCCAGCCCGCGGCATGGAAGCCGGCTCGGGACTGGCCGCGCCTGCCTCGCTCGGCGCCGGCGCGACCTTGGGTGCGGGCACGCTGATCGCATTTGCAACCGCGCCCGGACAGGTCGCGCTCGACGGCGAAGGCGCCAACAGCCCGTTCTCGGCGGCGCTGACGCGCCATATCGGTACGCCCGGCCTGGAGGTGCAGCAGATGCTGACGCGCGTACGCGCCGAGGTCGTCGCGGCGACCAAGGGCAAGCAGGTGCCGTGGTCGAACTCGTCGCTGCTGGGTGAAGTCTATCTGGCGGAGAAATTAATCAGGCCGCGCGCGCCACATAAGCCTTCGCGGCCGTCGCGATCTGCCGCGCCTCGATGCCGATTTCGCGCAACTGCCCGGTCGGCACCGTGATCTGGCCGCAGAAGTAGAGCCCCGGCACATTGGTCGCCGCTCCCGTGACCAGCGGCATGCCGTGGTCATCGAACACGCCCCCGACATCAGGGACCAGCCGACGCAGATCGGGGCGGAAGCCGGTTGCGAGAATGACGGCGTCGAATTTTTCGGTGCCCGTCCCACTGAAGACGACACCGTCAGCCGTGAAGCGGTCGACACCGCCGCGCACCTTGATCGCGCCGTCTCTGATTTTGGCGAGCGTGCCGATATCGATCAGCGGCACGCGTCCATCCTCCTCCACCATCTGGCGCGGTCCCTTCGCGGCGCGCTTGAGACCAAGCTTCTCGAAATCGCCCACCGCCAGCCGCAGCACCGGCGCGTTGATGAAATCGACGAAACGCGCGGGCAACCGCCGGTACAGGATCGCCCACGATAGAATCGGAAAGCCGAGCAGATCGCGCGGGATGATCTGGACGGGACTGCGAACGGCCAGGGTGACATCGACGCCGTTATTGGCGAGATCAAGCGCGATCTCGCCGCCAGAATTGCCGAAGCCGATGACCAGCACGCGCCTGCCGGAAAACGCCTCGGGATTTCGATAGTTGCTGCTGTGAACGACCACGCCCGAATAGATATCCATTCCCGGCCAGGACGGACGGTAGGGCGCATCCGCAATCCCCGTTGCCACCACCACGACCAGCGCCGAAATCGCATCAAGTGACGTATCGGCAAGCCAGCGCGTGGCGTTGCGCCGGAGGCGCGAGACCTTGGTGTTGAAGACCGGCTTGATCTGAAAGCGGGCCGCGTAGCTTTCGAGGTAGGAAACCACCTGCGCCCGCGACGGATAGGCCGGATAGTCCGGCGGCATCGGCATCCCCGGCAGGCCGGAATGGTTGCGGTCGGTATGCAGATGAAGCCGGTCGTAATGCCGCCGCCACACCGCGCCGACCTGACCGGCTTTCTCCAGCACCATGACATCAAGCCCCGCCGCCCGCATCGTCACGGCGCAGGCGAGCCCCGCAGGGCCCGCACCGACGATGATGGCGTCAGGAGTGGGCGTCACGAGATCCCTCCCGCCGTCGTGCTACGATGGAGACGCGCTTACTTCCCCCACACCTCGTTGGCGACCTCGACCGCGAGGCTGAGCTTGGCCCACTGCTCTTCCTCGGACAGGATGTTGCCTTCCTCGGTCGAGGCAAAGCCGCATTGCGGCGAGACCGCAAGCTGGTCGAGCGGGGCAAATTTGGCGGCCTCTTCGAGACGGCGCTTGATGTCGTCCTTCTTCTCGAGCTCGCCGAATTTCGACGTGATGACGCCGACCACCACGACCTTGTTGCCCTTCGGCAGATAGCGCAGCGGCTCAAAGCCGCCGGCGCGATCGGAATCATATTCGAGGAAATAGCCGTCGTAATTGGTGCCGGCCAGCATGGTCTCGGCCACCGGCTCGTAGCCGCCGGACGAGATCCAGGTCGAACGGAAATTGCCGCGGCAAACATGCGTGGTGATCACCATATCGGCCGGACGCTCGGCCAGCGCGTAGTTGATGACGCGCGCGTAGATTTCCTGCAGGCCATCGGGGTTGTCGCCGCGATCGCGCGACTTCTGCAACTCCTCCTGCGAGCACAGATAGGCCCACACGGTATCGTCGAACTGCAGGTAGCGGCAGCCGGCGTCGTAGAACGCCTTCACCGCCTTGCGATAGGTCTTGCCGAGATCCGCATAGAACTCCTCGAGATCGGGATAGACCTCCTTCGAGATCGACTTGCGGCCGCCGCGGAAATGCAGCACCGCGGGCGACGGGATCGTCATCTTCGCCGTGACGTGAGCTGTGTCGGCCTGCTTCTTCAGGAAGCGGAAGTGATCCAGCATCGGATGGTCGTCCGGGAAGTCGAGCTTGCCGATCACGCGGACGGCGTCATGGCGGGTCTCGACACCCGCGAACTGAATACCCGTCTCGGGGTGAAACAGCTCGCAGCCGCCGAGCTTGGCGAGAAAATCGAAATGCCACCAGGAGCGGCGGAATTCGCCGTCGGTCGCGAGCTTCAGCCCAATGGAAGCCTGCTTGTGCACGACCTTTTCGATCTCGAGGTCCTCGGCCTTGCGCAGGTCCTCCGCCGTGATCTCGCCCTTCTCAAGCTTCGCGCGCGCTTCCTTGATGCGCTGCGGCCGCAACAGGCTGCCGACCTCGTCGGCGCGGAACGGGGCCTTGGTTCTCTGCATGGTCTCAACTCCCATCAAATCTAGTGCGCAGCGCCGGCGACGCCGAGATAGCGTTCGAGCACCGCGGGATCGGCCTTCAACGCGTGGCTTGGCGCATCATGCACGATTGCGCCGCGTTCCAATATCACAACCCGATCGGCCAGCCCCAGAATCTTTTGCGCATTCTGCTCGACGACGATCGAACAGATGCCACCGGAGCGGGTGATGGTGCCGAGCGCCCGCAGCAATTCCTCGACAATGATCGGGGCCAGCCCCTCGGTCGGCTCATCCAGCAGCAAAACCCTGGGATTGAGGGTGAGCGCGCGGCCGATCGCCAGCATCTGCTGCTCGCCGCCGGAAAGCTGGTTGCCGAAATTGCTGCGGCGTTCCTTCAGCCGCGGAAACATTTCGTAAACCTTATCCACGGTCCAGAGGCCCGGCTGGGCCACCGCGGTCATGTTTTCCTCGACCGTCAGCGAGCGGAAGATATTGCGCTCCTGCGGCACCCAGCCGATCCCTGCCCGCGCCCGCTGGTCCGGCCGCATCGTGGTGATGTCCACTCCGCCGAGCGCAAGCGTGCCGCCAAAGCGGCGGGTGATGCCGACGATCGAATTGATCAGCGTGGTCTTGCCGGTGCCGTTGCGCCCCAACAGCGCCAGCACCTGGCCCTCGCCCAGGGTCAGTGACATCGAGGGCAGCACCACGGCTTCGCCGTAGCCGGCGCGAAGGCTGTCGATGGCAAGAAGCTCAGGCATCGGCCGCCTCACCGAGATAGACCGCCTTGACCTGCGGATCCCTGGCCACCTCGTCGGGCGGTCCCTCCACCAGCATGGCGCCGTTGACGAGGACGGAAATACGGTCGGCGAATGAGAACACCAGATCCATGTCGTGCTCGATCAGCAGCACGGTAACGTCGCGCGGCAGCGCGGCGACCGCCGCCAGAATATCGTGGCGTTCGCTCTCGGGCACGCCGGCAGCAGGCTCGTCAAGCAGCAGCACGCGGGGCTTGGTCGCAATCGCGACCGCGATCTCGAGCAGGCGCTGCTTGCCGTAAGGAAGCGTTGCGGTGCGTTCGTTCATCACGTCGAGCAGATGAAAGCGCCCGAGCGTCTCGGCAATCTCCTCGTTGACGTCGGCGCGCGTGCCCATCCGCCGCCACCAGTCGCCGCCGCGGCCGAGCCGTTCGGAGACGGCGAGCCCGATCGTTTCGAGCGGGGTCAGATCGGCATAGAGCTGGTTGATCTGGAAGGTGCGCGAGAGCCCGCGCAGCACCCGCGTGTGAACCGCAAGGTCAGTGATGTCGTTGCCTTCGAGCAGGATCCGCCCTCCATTCGGCTTGAGCACGCCGGTCAGGAGATTGATGACGGTGGTCTTGCCGGCGCCGTTTGGCCCGATCAGGGCGTGGCGGGCGCCCTGCTCCACCTTCAGCGACAGGTCGCGCGTGACGCGCAAGCCGCCGAAGGATTTTTCCAACCCTCTGGTTTCCAGCGCGATCGTCATGGCGCATCGCTTTCGGGAACGGCCACGACGGCCTTGCGTCCAAAGACCCGACGGATCACGAGGTTCGGCCCCCAAAGCACCCAGCGATGGATGCGCTCGCGGCCCACCAGCACGATCACGACCAGAACCAGCCCGATCCAGAACATCCAGTATTGCGGCGTGATGGTCTGAAACAGTTCCTGCAGCATCTTGAACACGACCGCACCGATCAATCCGCCATAGAGATAGCCGGTGCCCCCGATGACGAGCACCAGCATCAGATCGGCCGAGCGCTCGAATGCGAACACGTCGAGGGAGGCCAGCGCCGTGGTCTGGGTGAACAGCGCCCCGGCAATGCCCGCGTAAAACGCCGCCACCGTATAGATCGCGATCAGGCGGCGGTTCACGGGTACACCGATCGCGGACGCCCGCAACGGATTGTTCTTGATCGCGCGCAGCGACAGGCCGAACGGCGAATTCACGATCCGCCGCGCCAGGAGAAACAGCAGGAACAGCACGATCAGCGAGTAAAAGAAGCCGGTCTTGCCGAACATGTCGAACGCAAACAGGCCGAGGATCGGCTGCATTTCGATGCCCTGCAGGCCATCGGTGCCGCCGGTGATGTTGGAGAAACGTTCCGCGAGCGCTTCCAGCAGCAGCGCGATACCGAGCGTCACCATCAGCCGGGTCAGGTCGACGCCTCGGATGACGAGGAAGCTGGTGAGGAAGCCGAGCGCCATGGCGATCAGCCCGGCTACGACCAGCGCGATGACCGGCTCGTTGATGATGCCGTGCAGCGCCAGCAGCCCTGCCGAGTACGCACCGACGCCGAAGAAGGCGGCGTGCCCCAACGAGACGATGCCGGCATAGCCGAGGATCAGATCGAGCGACAGCGTGAACAACGCCAGCCGCAGGATATCGGTCATGATCAGGTAGCGGGACGGAAACAGGAACGCGCAGGACGCTGCGAGAACCCAGAACACGATTTCGGCCGGACGCCAGCGGGCGCGGGCGATGGCATGGGATGAAACATCGGAGACTGCGGTCATCGCTGGCTCACCGCGCGGCAGCGCGGCCGAACAGGCCGTTCGGACGCCAGATCAGGATTACGATCATGATGGTGTAGATGACGAACGGGCCCATCTTCGGCACGTAATACTTGCCGGCGACGTCGCCGATGCCGAGCAACAGCGAAGCGAGGAACGGCCCGGTGATGCTGGAGGAGCCGCCGACGGTGACCACGATCAAAAAGTAAATCATGAATTTCAGCGGAAAATACGGATCGAGCCCGAGGATCTCGGCGCTGAGCGCCCCGCCGAGACCCGCCAGGCCGCAACCAAAAGCAAACGTGAACGCAAAAACCTGCGGCACGTTGATGCCGAGGCCGCTGGCGGCGCGCGGATCGTCCACCGCAGCCCGCAGGCGGCTGCCAAAGCGGGTCTTCGCCAGGATCAATTGCAGCGCCACCGTCAGCAGGCCGCAGATCACGATGATCATCAGCCGGTAGCGGCCGATGCCGACGCCGAAGAAATCGAACTGGCCCTCGAGCGCCGCCGGCAGCTTGATGAAGATGCGCGACGACCCCATGATGTAGTCCACCGCCGCCACCGACATGAAAGTCAGACCAATTGTGAACAGCACCTGGTCGAGATGGCTGCGGGTGTAGAGGTGGCGGTAGAGCGTGCGTTCCAGCAGCACCCCTATCGCCGCGGCCGAGACAAAGGCGAGCGGCAGCGCTGCGAAGAACGGCCAGCCGGAATTGTTCACCAGCACGGCGCAGATATAGCCGCCAGTCATGGCGAAGGCGCCATGGGCGAGATTGACGAAATTCATCAGTCCCAGCGTCACCGCCAGCCCGCAGGCCAGCACGAACAGCAGCATGCCGTAGGCGACACCGTCGAACAGGATGGTGAACAGCGTAGTCATCGATCGGGGTTCAAGCCTCTAAACAGAAATCGTCGTCATTCCGGGATGGTCCGAAGGACCAGACCCGGAATCTCGAGATCCCGGGTTCGCGCTCCGCGCGCCCTCAGATGTGCAATTGCACATCTGAGATGACGGCTTCGCCGTCACTTCTTCGTCTTGCCGGAATCCTTCACCGCCTCGAAGGTCGCGAATTCGACGTTGTAGAGTTCGCCGTCGACCTTCTCGACCTTGCGGATGTAGATGTTCTGCACGATGTCGCGGGTTTCCGGATCGATCGAGATCGGGCCGCGCGGGCTTTCCCACTTCATGCCCTTCATCGCCTCGATCAGCGCATCGCCGTCGGTCTTGCCGCCGGTCTTCTTCAGCGCCTCGTAGATCAGGCGGATGCCGTCATAGCCGCCGACCGCCATGAAGCCCGGGCGCGAGCCGAAAGCCTTCTTGTAGGCAGCGACGAATTCCTTGTTTGCGGCCGAGGGATGCGCTGCGGAATAGAGATGCGCGGTGACGGTGCCGAGCGCTGCATCGCCCATGCCGTTGAGCAGATCGTCGTCCATCACGTCGCCGGGGCCGATCACCTTGATGCCCGCCTTGTCGAGCCCGCGTTCGGCATACTGCTTCATGAAGTTGCCGCCCTGTCCCGCCGGCACGAACACGAACACGGCGTCGGGCTTGGAGTCCTTCATGCGCTGCAGAAACGGTGCGAAATCAGGGTTTTGCAGCGGCACCTTCACCTCTTCGACGATCTCGCCGCCGCCGGCGGTAAAGTTCTGCTTGAAGAAGTTCAGCGCGTCGTTGCCGGGCGCATAGTCGGAGGTCAGCGTTGCGACCTTCTTGATGCCGTTCTTGGCGGCCCAGTCACCGATGATGGTCGACGACTGCGCCAGCGTGAAAGAAGTGCGCACGATGTAGGGCGAACGCTCGGTTATGATCGAGGTGCCCGCCGCCATCACGATTTCCGGAACCTTGGCCTGCGTCGCCAGCGGCGCCGCCGCGAGCGCAGCGGGCGTCACGCCAAAACCCGCGATGAAACTGACCTTGTCGTTGACGATCAGTTCCTGCGCGAGGCGCTTGGTGTTGTCGGGAACCGCCCCGTCATCCTTCAGGATGACTTCGATCTTCTTGCCGGCGACGGTGTCGCCGTTCTGCTGCATGTAGAGCTTGACCGCGTTGTCGATCTGCTTGCCGGTCGATGCCTGGCCGCCGGTCATCGGCAGGATCAGACCGATCTTGACGGTCTCCTGGGCGTGAGCCGGCGCGAGCGCCAGCATCCCGGCGACGGCGCCGGCGGCCAGCAACATGTGACTGCGAATAGACATGAACATCTCTCCCCCTGATCGGCCTTGTGTCCTCGAACCGAGTCCCCGGCCCTTGATCTCACCATAACCCAGATTTTTCGGCCGGGTAGCGCGGCAACATGGCGTCCTTGACCGCCCTTTTGTCAATCGGACCATTGGCTGTCGCGGCGAAGCGGCCAGGCCCAGCCGGAACTGTCATGAAATACGCGACGGTATTATAGTATAATCCGATATCGCCGCCCGACGCCTCCCCGTGATCGGTCTATTTGTACGATTGTACAAATCAAATGGTCCTGTCAACAAAGAAGCGCCTTGCCGGTTCCCGAAAGGCAGCGCCCTAAATCCATCATCCTTAAACGGTCTGGGTGTATCCTTCCGCCATGCCGACCAGCGCACGCCGTATTGTCACGATCCTCACCGTTGCCCTCGCGGGCTGCGGCCTGGCCGGTTGCGGCACCATCAACGAGAAAATCGCAGCCGGGGTCAGCGACGCCATTCCGGCGGCGGTCGGCGGCCTGCCCGCGGACGCGCCGCCGCGCCCCGGCACCGCGAAGTACGACGAGTACATGCGGGAGCGCGAGCGAAAGCGCCTGCTGCCGGCCTCTGAACGCGGCGAGGAAGCCAAGCCCGCGCCCGCCACGCAGGGCGCGGCTCGCTAGAGCCTGATCAATGATCAGGCTCTAGATTCCCTTTTTGACGCGTTTTCTTCACGCGAACCGGTACCCACCCCCGGATCAAGTACGAGGGCATGCTTCGCTCGAAAACGCTACGTCAGTCCATGAACACGACCGCCTTACGGCCGTTGAGGATGACGCGGTCCTCGAGGTGATGGCGCATGGCGCGCGCCAGCACGCGGCGTTCGATGTCGCGGCCCTTGCGCGAGAGATCTTCCGGCGTATCGCGGTGGCTGATGCGCGCGACGTCCTGGTCGATGATCGGGCCTTCGTCGAGGTCGCGCGTGACGTAATGCGCGGTGGCGCCGATCAGCTTGACGCCGCGCTCATGCGCCTGGTGGTAGGGCCGCGCGCCCTTGAAGCCCGGCAGGAACGAGTGGTGGATGTTGATGCAGCGCCCCGACAGTCTTGCCGACATCTCGTCCGACAGGATCTGCATATAACGCGCCAGCACCACGAGATCGGTCTTTGTGTCCTGGACGAGCTTCCAGACCGCATCTTCCTGCTCGCGCTTGGTTTCCTTCGTCACCGGCATGTAGTGGAACGGGATCTCGCCGAAATCCAGATTGCCGTAGGTCTCGCGCGGGTGGTTGGAGACAACAGCGGTCGGGATCATCTCGAGTTCGCCGGTGCGCCAGCGATAGAGGATATCGACCAGGCAATGATCCGATTTGGAAACCAGCAGCATCACGCGCCGGCGATTGGCACGGTCGCGCATCTGCCATTCCATGGCAAAGCGATCGGCGATCGCGGTAAAGCCGGTCTGCAGGGCCTGCAATTCGACCGCGAGATCGGCGGCGGTGAACACCACCCGCATGAAGAATTTCCCGGTCTCGATGTCGTCGAACTGCTGGGCGTCCAGAATGTTCTGCCCGTTATGGGCGAGAAAGGTCGACACCGCGGAAACGATGCCGGGGCGATCCGGGCAGGACAGGGTCAGAACGAATTGATGATCGGGCATGGCGCGGACTTGACTACAATTCAGGCAGAAGGGTGAAAACCTCGGATTTGCGCCCTGCTCTATCACCGCGCATGCGCTTGCGCCAATCCCGAAACCGGAGGAAGGATGAACAAAGCGCGAAGCAAAAGCGTTGGAGCGAGATCATGGCTGACAGATTGAACGGTTACCGCATCCTGATCCTGGAAACGCGCGAGGAAGCGCAGTTTTCCCGCCTGCTCACCGAGCAGGGCGCCGACGTGCTGCAATGTCCGATGTTCACCATCCACGACGCGCCAGACCCTGCGCCGGTCGAAGCCTGGATCGGGCGGTGCATTGAAAAGCCCCTCGATGATTTGGTGCTGATGACGGGCGAAGGCCTGCGCCGGCTGATGAAGGTGGTCCGCCGCATCGGTGTCGAACAGGAGTTCATTGCCGCCCTCGGCAAGGCGCGCAAATTCGCGCGCGGGCCCAAACCAGGCAAGGCGCTGCGCGAAATCGGGCTGGAACCGCAGATGACGACGGAAATGCCAACCTCCGAAGGCATCGCCGAGATGCTGTCGCGCCTCGATCTTGGCGGCCATCGCCTCGGCCTGCAGCTTTACCCTGACAAGGATCACAGCGTCCTGATCGGCGCGATCAAGGCGCAAGGCGCCGAGGTCGATACCGTGCTGCCCTATGCCTATGACGCCCAGGCCGCCGACGCCAACATCATCACCGCGATCGACGAGATGGCGGAAGGTCGCATCGATGCGATCGCGCTGACCAATCTCGGCCAGATCCGCCGCCTGATCGAGGTCGCCCGCGCAAGAGGCTGCGAGGACCGGCTACGCGAAGGGCTTGAATGTACGCCTATCGCGTCCGTCGGACCGGCAGTATCGGACGAACTCAAATCGCACGGCCTGCGCACCGACATCTATCCGGCTGAAGACGCGTTCTTCATGCGGCCGCTGATCTCGGCGATGGCGGCGGCGCTTGGCAAGAACCCGCCGCGCGCGGCTGAAGGAAACTGACCAGAGCGGCGCGCAATCGCCGCACCATCCACACACCGACAGAGTCTGAACGCAAGAACGAGTTGTTGACACGCGAGACCCTTGGTCCAATTGTCGGAGATCGCTGAGCGCGATGAGCAACAGGTCAAGGCTCCTGTCCCAGCGGCTGAGGTCGCCGGCCTGCTCGACGTAAAGACACCCAAAGAGGTGTCGTTGAATCCGCATCTTGAGGATACGCGACACCAACTACGGGGGCTTCATGAGCACGACCGCAGCAACCGCCGAACGATCACAACCACTGCCGCCCAATGTTGGGGCCGTCGAATCGATCTATTCGAAGGTCAATTGGCGGATCCTTCCGTTGCTGCTGATCGCCTACATGATCGCCTACCTCGACCGCATCAACATCGGCTACGCGCAACTGCAGATGAAGCAGACGCTGCCCTTTGGCGATGCCGTCTACGGGCTCGGCGCAGGCATCTTCTTCGTGGGATACTTTCTGTTCGAAGTTCCGAGCAACCTGTTGCTGGAGAGGATCGGAGCGCGCAAGACGCTGCTGCGTATCATGGTGTTGTGGGGGCTTACCGCGGCGGCGATGATGTTCGTGACGACGCCGACGCAATTCTATATTGCACGCTTCCTGCTCGGCGTATTCGAGGCGGGTTTCTTTCCCGGCATCATACTCTATTTCACTTACTGGTATCCCTCTGTCCGCCGCGGGCAAGTCATTGCGATCTTTATGTCGGCGACCGCCATCGTCAGCGTGATCGCCGGACCGCTCTGCGGCGCCATCCTCAAATATTTCGACGGAATGAATGGCTGGTACGGGTGGCAATGGCTGTTCCTGGTGCAGGGCCTGCCGGCCGCGATACTCGGCGTCATCATCTATTTCTATCTGCAGGACAAGCCGGTCGATGCACACTGGTTGTCGCCAGCCGAGCGAAACCTGCTCCGGCACAATCTGGAACACGACGAAAAAGATATCGAAGGCGAAACCGAAAGCACGGTCGGCCAGATGATCCGCGATCCCAAAGTGTATCTGCTCGCCCTGGTCTATTTCCTGCTGCTAGGCGCGACCTACACGATGGTGTTCTGGCTACCGACCTTGATCCAGAGCTGGGGCGTCAAGGATTTGCTGCTGATCGGCATCTATTCCGCGATCCCGAACGCGATCGGTATCGTCGGAATGATCCTGATCGGTCGCAGTTCCGACAAGCATCATGAGCGACGCTGGCATTTCGCTGCGTGTGTGGTCGTCGCAGCGGTCGGCTTGTGGATTACGACCCTGCTGCAGGGACATCTGGTCGGATCGATAGCTGCGCTTTCATTCGCGGTCATCGGAATTGCAGCTGCAACGCCGCTGTTCTTCACCCTCATCACCGAATATCTTTCGGTCGCGGCCGCCGCCGCCGGCATTGCGCTGATCAGCAGCCTGGGCAACCTCGGCCCCGCGGTTGCTCCGTCGATCAACGGATTTATCACGCAGTACACCGGCAACAACACCTACAGCATGTACCTGGTGATGGCGCTTTATCTCCTGGCCGGCGTCATCTTGCTGGTCACGGTCAAGGCCGCGAAGGGAGCGAGCCATGGCGCAGCCGCAACGCCCGCGCCTTCGAGTTAGAGCTTCGGTTCTGATTGAAACCGAAGCTCTAGATTCTTGTTTTGACGCGTTTTCTTCACACGAACCGCTATCCACCTGCCGGATCAAGTCCTAGGGCATGCTTCGCTCGAAAACGCGTTAGGGCACCTCGCGGTGGCCGGCGGCGGGCTGAGTGGGTACCGTAGCCGTTTTCGGTCGCCAATCAGCGCCACGTTCGATTAACGGAGGGCGAGCGGCCGTAGCGCCGTGCCGGCCACGGTACCGCGGATGGCGTTCGTGGTCAGGATATAGGCGAATTCGTAGACACGATCGGCGGCGAGCCGCTCGAGGTTATTGAACTCCAGGATATGGACGCCCTGCTGGACGAGCAGATAGACGTGGACCGGATTGAAGCTGCCGCCAACGGCCTGAGAGTCGGCCGGCTTCGGCGGCACATATTCGAGCCCGGACGTATCGGACCCGAGCATAAGCGCGCCCTTCTCCTCGACGAGCCACTTCGCGGCTGTCAGGCCGATGCCCGCCGAGTCGTGCTGGCCGATCTTGGCGTGGTCGCGGCCGTTCTCGCCCCAGTAGCGCGCGGTTCCCGTGCGCAGCAGAACGACCGTGCCCGGGGTGACGTCGACGTTCTGCGCCCTCAACGCGCCCTCGATGTCCGCGACAGTGATTTCATAGGAAGACGGAAGGGCCTCCACGTTCTTGAATCCCGCAACGTCGACCAGGACGCCCCGCGCGACGATCGGCGGGATCGTCGTCACGTCGGCCTTGCGAATGCCGAAGTCGCCGCCCCATTCGTCCGAGGTGAAACCGTTGTAAAACTCGTTCTTCGGCCCATGCGTGATGTGGCCGAGCCCATCAATCTGGGTCGCCACGTTGTCGTTCATGAAGATCGCGTTGCTATGCCAGGCGGTGATGCCCGTATTGCCGCCCTCCGGTGTGGTGAACGCCAGATCCTTCTGGCTCCTCACGCCTGCGGGCGACCGGAAGCTCATGATTTCTCCCGGGCTGTGGCCGGGCCATTTGTATGAATAGCGGTCGTACGGAAGGCCGAGATCGTAGGCCTTACCCTGTGTCACGAGCTTCAAGGCGGCCAAACGTGATGCATCGGTCATCTCGTTGAGGTTTCCGACCTCATCCTGAGGCCCCCAGACCCAGCCCCACCCTTTTCCTTTTGTCCACTTCTTCATGCCGCTGTCCTGCGCATAGCCGTCGCCGGCTGCGAGTGCGAGAACGACCACGGCGAGCAGGAATCGCGAAACTACCTTCATGGAATCCTCCCGGGAATGACATGGATAGCTAAGCGTGGCCAGTCTAGGCCTGAGCTGGCCGTGGGATCAACGAGATTGTCGGTCAGCGCCGCCACCCCACGCGGGACAGGAACGTCAGCTCCTGTCCCAAATGCGAAGTGGCGCAACCGACTCTAGTCCGGAATGCGCACCAAAGCAGACCTCCGCCGACCGCTGAATTTATGGATTCATATCCTAGTCCACCTTGGCGCCGGCGAACTTGACCACCTTGCCCCATTTGTCGGTTTCGTCAGCCACCAGCTTGCCGAAGTCGGCGGCCGAGCCCGGCAACAGAATGGCGCCGATCTCGGTGAACCGCGCCTTCGCCTTCGGATCGGCGAGGATTTCATTGACCGCCTTGTTGAGCCTGTCGACGATTTCAGGCGGCGTGTTCTTCGGCGCGGCAAGGCCGTACCAGGCACTCGCTTCGTAGCCGGGCAGGAAATCGGCGACCAGCGGCAGGTCCGGCAGCACATCCGAACGCGTGGTGCTGGTCACCGCAAGGCCGCGCAGCTTGCCCGATTTGACGTGCTCGGCGCAGGTCGGAAGGTTGTCGAACATCACATGCATCTGGCCGGACAGCATGTCGGTGAGCGCCGGCGCGCCACCCCGGTAGGGCACATGCTGCATGTTGATCCCGGTCAGCATCTTGAACAGTTCGCCCGACATGTGGATCGTCGACCCGTTGCCTGATGAGGCCATATTGAGCTTGCCGGGATTGGCCTTGGCGTAGGCGATCAGTTCGGGAATCGACTTGATCGGCAGCGAGGGGTGCACCACCACGACGTTTGGAAAGCGAATGATGCCGGCGATCGGCTCCATCTCCTTCATGAAATCGAAGGGCAGCTTGTCGTAAAGCGTGGCGTTGATGGCATTCGCCGGCGCGACCAGCAGCAGCGAGTAGCCGTCAGGCGTGGCGCGCAGCACGGACTCGGTGGCGATATTGGTGCCTCCCCCCGGCCGGTTTTCGATGACGAAGGACTGCCCGAGCTTTTCCGACAGCCACTGCCCCATCAGGCGCGCCGTGAGGTCCGCCGAGCCGCCCGGGGTATAGCCGATGACGAGGCGAACCGGCCGCGACGGATAGGCCTGCGCGCTCGCACTTCCAGATGTGAGCGGAAGTGCAGCCGCACCGGCTGCGAGTTGCAGAAACTGACGACGCTGAAATTTCATTGTGCTTCCTCCGACACACTGGCGGCTCTTGCGGCTGCCTGGTTACGTGCATCCTATCCATACGGCGTCGCGAAGCCGACAGATATTCTTAAGGCCGAGGCGGAAGGTTCACCGCGTCACTTCGTCTCGCTGAGGAACGCCTGATAGGCGAGCCTGATGCCCTCCTCCAGCGAGGTGCTGGCGCGCCAGCCGAGTTTGGCCAGCCGGCTGACATCGAGCAGCTTGCGCGGCGTGCCGTCCGGGCGCGAGGTGTCAAAACTGATCTCGCCGGCATAGCCGACGGTCGCCGCGACCACGCGGGCGAATTCGGCGATCGTGATGTCCTCGCCGGTGCCGATATTGACCAGATCATCGTCGGAATAGGTCTTCATCAAGTGGATGCAGGCATCCGCGAGATCGTCGACATAGAGGAATTCGCGCCGCGGCGTGCCGGTGCCCCAGACCACGACCTCTTTGGCGCCGGACGTCTTCGCCTCGTGGAAGCGG
>NZ_JAHEAG010000240.1 GCF_018596315.1 Bradyrhizobium sp. SRL28
CGTCTCCAGGTCGACCACCGTCAGATCGAGTAGCGCATCGCCGCCGAGCGCCGATCGTCCCGCCGCATCGGCCAGCAGCAGAGGCGGCGCCGCATCGTTGAGCACCTGGTGCAGCCGCGCCGACGGATAGGCAGGATCCAGCGGCAGATACGCCCCGCCCGCCTTGAGGATCGCCAGCAGCCCGACCACCATCGCGATGCTGCGCTGAAGGCAGATCGCCACCGGCTGGTCCGGCCTGACCCCGAGCGCGATCAGGTGGTGCGCCAGCCGGTTCGCCCGCGCATTGAGCTCGTCATAGCTTAAGCGCTGGTCCTGATAGACCACCGCCACCGCATCCGGCGCCTTGCCCACCTGCGCCTCGAACAGCTCATGGATGCACTGCTGCTC
>NZ_JAHEAG010000241.1 GCF_018596315.1 Bradyrhizobium sp. SRL28
AGCTGCGCCGGATCATGGACACCAGTTTGCGCAAACTTGATGATCTTCGTCGCAATCATTTCCGTTAGAGGGTCGTCGCGATCCTTGACGCAGAGGGTGCGCAACGCTTGCTCGTATGCCTCTATGATGCAGTTAACCTCTTTCGGCCCCAGCCCTAACGCAGAGTTCTCTAATAGGCGAAAAATAGCCATTTCTATTTGAACCGATCTTGGTGCTTGGGAGCCGAGGTCAGCCACTCGATCATACGAGAAGCTGTTTCGGCTCGGCGGGCTTTACGAACCAGGAGCTCGCGCTCAAACCCCGGTGGGGTACCTTGAGCTTCCTTGCGCAACTGCGTTGCCTCCATTGCAAGGCGTTCTTTAAGGGATGTAGATTGTTTGA
>NZ_JAHEAG010000242.1 GCF_018596315.1 Bradyrhizobium sp. SRL28
CGCCGTCGCCGGTGGCAGACCGGCAGCCGGGAATTGAACACCTGCTAGAAACAGGCGGACGGCCTTTAAGCTTTCGCTCTGGGCATAGCGTACCCCTCCCGGCCATAATGGCCAGGTCAGTGCACCCGCCAAGGTGCATCCAGCATCAGACCCCGCCAAGGGTCCATGCATTCGGCAGCTTCCGACGCCAATCGGTCACATGCCTATTCTAGTCCGGCTGTTCAAGGCCACGGACATGCGGCACTTGATTTGCTGAATTTTCAATTAGCGAACTCCCCTTCCGGGGAAAATCTCGCTTGCCGGCACCTTGGGGCTGATCAAGACTGCCTCTGCCGCCTTGTCGAGCTCCGGGCTGGAGGTGAAGAAATGC
>NZ_JAHEAG010000243.1 GCF_018596315.1 Bradyrhizobium sp. SRL28
GGCCGTCGCCGGTGGCAGACCGGCAGCCGGGAGTCGAACACCTGCTAGAAACAGGCGGATGGCCTTTAAGCTTTCGCTCTGGGCATAGCGTACCCCTCCCGGCCATAATGGCCAGGTCGGTGCACCCGCCAAGGTGCATCCAGCATCAGACCCCGCCAAGGGTCCATGCATTCGGCAGCTTCCGACGCCAATCGGTCACCTGCCTATTCTAGTCCGGCTGTTCTAGGCCACGGACATGCGGCACCTGATTTGCTGAATTTTCAATTAGCGAACTCCCTTTCCGGGGAAAATCTCGCTTGCCGGCACCTTGGGGCTGATCAAGACTGCCTCTGCCGCCTTGTCGAGCTCCGGGCTGGAGGTGAAGAAATGA
>NZ_JAHEAG010000244.1 GCF_018596315.1 Bradyrhizobium sp. SRL28
GCCAAGGTCGGCGGCATCGTCGCCAACAACACGCTGCGCGCCGAATTCCTCTACGACAATCTGGCGATTGCGACCAACGTGATCCATGCGGCGCATGTCCATGGCGCCGAGAAGCTGATGTTCCTGGGCTCGTCTTGCATCTACCCCAAGCTGGCGCCGCAGCCGTTGCGCGAGGATGCCATGCTGACGGGGCCGCTGGAGCCGACCAACGAGCCCTATGCGGTTGCCAAGATCGCGGGAATCAAGATGGTGGAGGCCTATCGCAGCCAGTATGGCGCCGACTTCATCAATGTGATGCCGACCAATCTGTATGGCCGCGGCGACAATTATCATCCCGAATACAGCCACGTCGTCGCCGCCCTGATCCG
>NZ_JAHEAG010000245.1 GCF_018596315.1 Bradyrhizobium sp. SRL28
CGAACAGGTCGGCCAGCGCCTTCAGGTGCCGCCGCCGGAACTCCGAGATCGTGCGGAAGTCCGGCGCATCGCCCGCCACGATCATCATGAAATCCGCCCGCTCCACCGCCGCCCTGGCGATCCGCCGCGACGAGTAGATACCGCTCGCGTAGCCGTGCAGAAGCAGCGCCGTCATCATCCGCGGATCGAACGGCGGCTGCCCCAGCCCGCTTCGGTAGCTGCCTATGATCGCCGATAGATCAAGGCTTTCCCTGACCAGCGACACGATCAGCCGCGAAACGTGGTCCCTCGGCACATAATCCTGCACGCTCGGCGGCAGAAGCTGGACCTCGTCGATCTTCCAGGGGCGAAATTCCTTGCTCA
>NZ_JAHEAG010000246.1 GCF_018596315.1 Bradyrhizobium sp. SRL28
GTCGTTTGCCGGGGCCACTGTGCCTGTTGTCATCGATGCGGATCTGACGCGGGAGTTGAAGCGGCTGAGCCAGCAGCATGGCACGACGTTGTTCATGACGGTGCTGGCGGCGTGGGGCGCGGTGCTGGCGCGTCTGTCAGGGCAGGACGACCTTGTGATCGGGGTGCCGAGCGCCAATCGGGGCCGCCGCGAGATCGAAGGGTTGATCGGCTTCTTCGTCAACAGCCTGGCGCTTCGGCTGGAGCTGTCGGGCGAGCCGAGCGTGTCGCAGCTTCTGGAACGGACGCGGCGCACGGCGCTGGCTGCGCAGGAGCATCAGGACCTGCCGTTCGAGCAGGTAGTCGAGATCGTCAAGCCGCCC
>NZ_JAHEAG010000247.1 GCF_018596315.1 Bradyrhizobium sp. SRL28
TTGTTCCAACAGTAGAGTGGTGCAGTTCGCCTCCTTTGGTTTTGATACAAGTGTTTCAGAGCTTGTCATGGCGTTTGGCTCAGGAGCCGCCTTGCACTTGCCTGCGGGTGAGATCCGTCAATCGACCAAAGAGCTATCGGACTATCTGCGAAACGAAGCCATCACGCATGCGACGTTGCCTCCAGCATTGCTTCAGGGAAGCCAGCATCTGGAATATTTGGCGTCGCAACTTCTCGTACTTGCTGGAGAGCTCCCGAAGGCCGAGCTTATCCGAGCCCTGCCTGCAGCATCTATTGTCAACGCCTATGGACCTACCGAAGCAACAGTCTGCGCGACGACGTGGAGCTGCCCGGCTG
>NZ_JAHEAG010000248.1 GCF_018596315.1 Bradyrhizobium sp. SRL28
TTGTCGGACGAGCATTTTTCGGTGGATGGAACGCTGATCGAGGCCTGGGCTTCACAGAAGAGTTTTCGCCCCAAGGACGGCAGCGGCGACGATGATGATGGCGCCAACTTCCACGGCCAGAAGCGCAAGAACGACACCCATGCAAGTACCAGCGACCCGGACAGCAGGCTTTATCGCAAGGCGGCCGGACGAGAGGCCAGGCTTTGCTATATGGGTCACGCCACCATGGAGAACCGGCATGGGCTGGCGGTGGCCGGCAGGGTCACGCATGCCAATGGCACCGCCGAACGCCGGGCTTCGGAGACCATGCTGAAGGCGAGACGCAAAGCCGCAGGCCGCCGCATCAC
>NZ_JAHEAG010000249.1 GCF_018596315.1 Bradyrhizobium sp. SRL28
CTAGATCAGCGTTTTCTTGGTTCGAATCATATCAGGCGGCGTCGGCGAGTTTGTAGGACCATGTGTGGACGACCGGATGGCGATTGACGTCGTCGATACCAGCCATGATGCGCTCCTTGAGTTCGTGTTTTGAGGTCACCCGGATATGGCGCAGGACTGAACGGGCGAACTTGGAGAAGAATCCTTCGATGAGATTGAGCCACGAGCCGTGCTTGGGGGTGAAGGTGAGCTCGAAGCGCCCGCTTGGTCGCGTGGCGAGCCAAGCTCTGGTTTCTCTCGATATGTGCGCGGAATGATTGTCGAGGATCAATTTGATCGCAGTGTTCGGCGGATAAGCGGCATCG
>NZ_JAHEAG010000025.1 GCF_018596315.1 Bradyrhizobium sp. SRL28
GAATCCCGGCGGGGCTCTGGATTGCTTCGTCGCTCCGCTCCTCGCAATGACGGAGGGAGTCGCTCACCCCGCCTTGCGGTGCCTGGCCGCGGACCGGTGCGCCTTCTTTGCCGTTCGGCGTGCCGGCGCCCGCCGCGACGCCGGAGCATGGGTCCGCCGTTTCGCCGCTGATTTTCCCTTCAGGCTCGCCTTCAGCGCGTCCATCAGGTTGATGACGTTGTCGGGCTTTTCCTCGCGTTCGGCGACCTTGATCGGTTTGCCGGAAGCCTTGCGTCGCACCAGCGCCTTCAGCGCGTCCTCGTACTCATCCTTGAACTTCGAGGGATCGAAGTGCGCCGCCTTGGTATGCAGGATGTGGCCCGCGAGTTCGATCATGTCCTTTGTGATCTTGGGCGTCTTGATGCCGTCGAAATAGTCCTCTTCGTCGCGCAGCTCGTAAGGGTAACGCAGCGTGGTGCCGAGCAGGCCCTTGCCGAGCGGCTCGATCGCCATGACGTGCTCGCGGTTGGTCAGCACGATGCGGGCCAGCGCGACCCGCTCCTCATCCTTCATGGCGTCGCGGATCACGGCGAAGGCGTCGACCGCCGCCTTGCCGTCGGGGGCGACGTAGTAGGGATGGTTGTAATAGCGCTTGTCGATCTCGTCCCGCGGCACAAAACTGTCGATCTCGATGGTGTGATTGCTCTCGATCTGGACGGCCTCGAGTTCCTCCTTTTCGATCTCGACATACTGGCCCTTTTTCAGCTCATAGCCGCGGCCCTTCTGGTCGCTTTCGACGACGTCGCCGGTCTCGGCGTCGATCATCTGCTGCTTCAGCCGGTTGCCGGTCTCCTTGTTGATCATGTGAAAACGGGTTTTCTCGACCGATGTCGAGGCCGGATACAGCACCACCGGACACGACACCAAAGAGAGTTTTAGCGTGCCTTTCCAGTACGCGCGGGGGGCCATTGCAATCTCCGGCATGGTTGGGTTTGGGAACTTCAACGGCTAGTATGGGTTTTCGTTCCGGATGCCGCCGCGCGAGCGGTCGCGATCGTCGAGGTTTGCAGTGGCGTTGAAGAAACTCAGCACGTATCGGAAGAAGCGCGATTTCGGCAAGACGGCGGAGCCTTCCGGCGACGTCAAGGTCCAGTCCGCGAAGCAGCGGCGGTTCGTGATCCAGAAGCATGACGCAACGCGGCTGCATTACGATCTCCGGCTGGAATTCGACGGGGTCTTCAAATCGTGGGCGGTCACCAAGGGACCGTCGCTCGATCCGCATGACAAGCGGCTCGCGGTCGAGGTCGAGGATCACCCGCTGGACTACGGCGATTTCGAAGGCACGATCCCGGACGACCAGTATGGCGGCGGCACCGTGCAGCTTTGGGACCGCGGCTATTGGGAATCAGATGACCCCGAGCGCGGCTTCAAGAAGGGTGACCTGAAATTCACCGTGCACGGCGACAAGCTGCATGGCAGCTGGGTGCTGGTGCGGATGAAGGGCGATCGTTATGGCGGCAAGCGCACCAACTGGCTGCTGATCAAGCACCGCGATGAATTCGCCCAAGAAGGCGAGGCCAACGATATCCTGGAAGAGGATCGCTCGGTGGCTTCGGGGCGAACCATGGCGCAGATCGCGCAGGGCAAGGGCAAGGCGCCAAAGCCGTTCATGCTGGCCAAAGGCAAGACAAAGGCCGACGCGGTCTGGCAGTCGAACCGGGGTGATGCCGCCGAGGCGCGCGCCAGGGGCAGGACCGCGGCATTGCGATCCACGCCGGAGACGAAAACCCGCGCGCCGGCGCAGAGCGCCAAGCCCAAGAAGGTCGCATCGATGCCGGATTTCGTTGCGCCGCAGCTTTGCGCGTCCGTCGAGCGGCCGCCGAACGCGGACAGCTGGTGCCATGAAGTCAAGTTCGACGGCTACCGCGTGCAATTGCGGATAGAGGATGGCGATGTGTCCCTGCTGACCCGAAAAGGGCTGGACTGGACCGACAAGTTCGGCGCCATCGCGAGAGCAGCCAGGGCGTTGCCCGATGCGCTGATCGACGGCGAAATCGTTGCGCTGGACCACAACGGCGTGCCCAGTTTTTCCGCGCTGCAGGCGGCGATCGCGGACAACAAGACGGGCAACCTCATCTTCTTTGCATTCGATCTCCTGTTTGCCAATGGTGAGGATCTTCGCGCGCTGCCGCTGCGCGAGCGCAAGGAACGCTTGAATCGCCTGCTGGAGCAGCGGAAGGGAAAGGAACAGCTGATCCGCTACGTTGATCATTTCGAGGAGCGCGGCGATACCGTCATGGAATCGGCCAAGAAACTGGAGCTGGAAGGCATCGTCTCCAAGAGGCTGGATGCGCCCTACCGCTCCGGACGCACCGAAAGCTGGACCAAGACCAAGATCCGCGGCGGGCAGGAGGTCGTGCTCGGCGGCTGGAAGACGACCCAAGGCAAGTTTCGTTCGCTGATGGCCGGCGTTTATCGCGGCAACCATCTGGCCTTCGTCGGCCTCGTCGGCACCGGCTTCGGGCAGGACGTCGTCCGGCGCATCACGCCGGCGTTGAAGGCGGCGGCCTCCGACAAGAGCCCGTTCGGCGGCAAGGATGCGCCGAAGAAGACCCGCGACGTGCACTGGCTGAAGCCTGAACTGGTCGCCGAGATCGAGTTCGCTGGCTGGACCGATGGCGGCAACATCCGGCAGGCCGCGTTTAAGGGGCTGCGTCAGGACAAGCCGGCGAAGGAAATACGGGCGGAGAGGCCTGCGATGACCGAAGTTGCAAAACCTTTGATGCGGTCCACGAAATCATCGGCGAACAAATCCGCCGAGGTGATGGGTGTCGCCATCTCGAAACCCGACAAAGCGCTGTGGCCCGATGGCGGCGATGGTGAGGCCGTCACCAAGCTCGATCTTGCCCGGTATTTCGAAGCTGTCGGCGAGTGGATGATCGTCCACCTCAAGGGCCGTCCGTGCTCACTTCTGCGCGCCCCAGACGGCATCAAGGGTGAAACCTTCTTTCAGCGCCACGGCATGCCGGGCGGCTCGGATCTGCTGAAACTCGCCAAGGTCTCGGGCGACCGCAAGCCCTATCTGCAGATCGACCAGGTGGAGGGATTGGCGGCGGCGGCGCAGATCGGCGGGCTGGAACTTCATCCCTGGAATTGCGCGCCTGACGACTACGACACGCCGGGCCGGCTGGTGTTCGATCTCGACCCCGCGCCGAATGTCGAATTCTCGGAAGTGATCGAAGCGGCAAAGGACATGCGTCAGCGGCTGACTGCCGTTGGCCTCGAAAGCTTCTGCAAGAGCACCGGCGGCAAGGGCCTGCACGTGGTGACGCCGCTGCTTTACGGCGCGAGGGACATGGTCACGTGGAAGGAAGCCAAGGCCTTCGCGCAAGGCATCTGCCAGTGGATGGCGAATGACGATCCCGAGCGTTATCTGCTCAACATGTCGAAGAAGCTGCGCAAGGGAAAAATCTTCCTCGACTATCTGCGTAACGACCGGATGTCGACGGCGGTCGCCGTGTTGTCACCGCGTGCGCGCGACGGCGCCACCGTCTCGATGCCGCTGACCTGGCCACAGGTGCGCGGCGACCTCGATCCGAAGAAGTACACGGTGCGTACGGTGCCGACGTTGCTGGCGAAGACCAAGGCGTGGGACGGCTACGACGATGCGGCGGCGTCGATCAAGCCGGCGATGAGGAAGCTGGCTGGGAAGATGTAGCGGTAGCCCCTGTCATACCCCGCGAAGGCGGGGTATCCAGTATGCTGCGGCTTCTCACGAATGTCTCTGGAATACTGGATCACCCGCTTTCGCGGGTGATGACAACTTGTAGGGTGGGCAAAGCGAAGCGTGCCCACCATTTCGAAGCGCGATCGGTGATAGATGGTGGGCACGTCGCTAGCGCTCCTTTGCCCACCCTACGAACTGCTGCTCGAAGGACGTAGATGGCCGGGACAAGCCCGACCATGACGCAACGAATACGTTTCAGATTGCCTGCTCAAAGCTTCCCAAGCAGCAACAGGATCAGCAGGATCACGATCACGAGGCCCAATCCGCCGCCACCGTAATAGCCGGTGCCATAGAACGGTCCGCCGCCAATGCCGCTGAAGCCGCCGAGCAGGGCGATGATGAGAATGATTAGGATGATAGTGCCGATTGACATGAGTCTCTCCTCAGCCCGATAGAGCCGTTGTGTTTGTTCTGCCCTGAGACGGTAACAACAAACCGGAATCACCAAAGTTCCCTTATTGCGCCGCGATAATCGGCGCGCCTCTTCTTTTCGAAGCGCGTGCGATTACATGCATTTCGACAAGAGAGGGATTTTTGCGATGACCAAACCGCTGGTGGTTTCGATTCCGCACAGCCTCGGACGCGACGAGGCCATGCGCCGTCTGAAGACCGGGCTTACGCGCGCCGCTTCCAGCGTGCCGGTGCTGAGCGTCGACGAGGAGCGATGGGAAGACAACCGCATGATCTTCCGCGTTCGCGCGCTGGGCCAGGCGGCGGCCGGCCATGTCGACGTCGCCGAGGATCACGTGCAGGTGGAAGTCGTGCTGCCATGGTTGTTGCAGCGCTTTGCCGAGGTGGCCCAGGCCGCGATCCAGAACCGCGGCAAGCTGTTGCTGACCAAGAAGAGCTGACGCCTCCTTAGGCGCGGGCACGCTTTCGTGCCGGCTTGGCTGCGCCGTTGAACCTTGCCTTCAGTACGGCTACCGGCAGGTGCGCCAGCAGATCCGACAGCCGTAACTGCGTGGCATCGGCGTCGGCAAAACCTTCGACCGCATAGCCGCCGACATCAAGCGCGGCGTCATAATTCTCCGGACCAGGCCAATGCCTGCCGCTGTCAGTCAACGGTGCGAACCAGCGCGTGACCACGGTGATCGCGGCCTCGCGGCCTTGCCGCCGGGCGAACGCGATGAAGTGGTCGCGCTGCAGCCCACTCACTTCTAAAGGCTCGTAATCGCCTTCCGCAAATACATCGGCGAGTTCGGTCCGCAGCTTGAGTAGATGCCGTGTCCAGGCCAGCTTCAGATGGCCGCTCGGCCACTTCTCGACCAGCCGGTCCCAATCCGGACTCTCCAGCGCGCCGAGCCGGCCTGCGCGTTCGGCAAAGTCGATCGGCCGCCGGTTGTCGGGATCGACCAGCGAGAAATCCCAAAGCTCCGTGCCCTGATAGAAATCCGGCACACCCGGCATCATCGCCTTCAGCGTGATCTGGCTCAGCGAATTCAGTGTGCCCAGCAGCGACAGCCGCTGCGCGAGCGTTTGCAGCGCGTTCAGGAATTCGCCTGAGAGCGAAGGATCGAGAATTTTCGTGATGAAGCTGTTTACGCCTGCCTCGTAGGCGGTGTGCGGATTGAGCCAGCTGGTTTCCTGCTTGCCCTCGCGCGCGGCCTTCAGCGCATACTCCTGCATCCGCTCCGCAAAAGAAGCGTTGTCCGGCTGCCATGCCCCGAGCAGCGCCTGATACAGCATGTACTCGAATGTTGCCGACGGCGCGCGCAGATCGCCGTCGACCGAAAGATGCGGCGCGTTGAGCAGCTTCCACCGGGCCACGGCGCTGGTCCATTCGCCCGGCATTTCCGCCAGTGCCATGATGCGCGCACGCGCATCCTCGCCGCGCTTGGTGTCATGCGTCGCGGTTGCCGTCATGCCAAACGGCCATTTGCCGGCGCGGGCCCGCATCATCCCGTGAAATTCGCCAGCCGAAAGCGCTCTTGCGGCCGGATCGCCGCCGACCTCGTTGAGGGCGAGCAGGCGGTGGTAGCGGTAGAACGTGGTGTCCTCCAGCGACTTCGCCATCATGGGGCCGGTGAACTGCTGCACCTTCAACGCAAAACGTCTCACGCGCGGCGCGCTGTGGGGTGCGCGTCCCGGTTTGATCAGGTCCATCGTCAGGGTTTCGCGGAGAAAGTCGAAAATGCCGTCATCGGCGGCAAACCAGTCGGCGCGCGCCCGTTCGATGGTCTCCGAGATCAACTGGCGATCATGGGCTGATAGCCCTGACGATGTCAGGTAGGTGCGGTAGACCGGGAAGTGCAGCACATAGAGTTCGAGCGCCTGCCGCAGGCTGTCGGCGGAATAGTCGCGGGTGGAGTAATGTCCGCTGGCAATCCGCGCCAAGAGGCGCGTCAGCACCGTGAACTCGCTGGTCAGCAGCGTTTCCAGCACGCGCCGCTTGGCCTCCTTTAGGATCGGTTCAATCTTCGGTGATTGGTTGCTGATCTGCCGCCAGATTTCGTCGAGCGGCTCCAGGCCATGGCCGTCGGTCAGCACATGGGTGATCGTGTTCATCCACTCATAGCCGGTGGTGCCGTGAACGCCGGCGAACGACGGCAGCTTTTCCTGTTCGCCGAGAATCTTCTCGACCACCACGTAGAAGGGCCGGCTCTGCCCGCCATGTGCCTCGCGGACCAACCGGCGCAGGCGCTGAAAATACTGGACGGGATCACGCAGGCCATCGATGTGGTCGAGCCGCAACCCGTGAAGCTTTCCCTCCGCAATCAGCCGTTTGACCAGGCGATGGATCGCCTCGAAGGTGCTGGCATCCTCGACGCGCAAGCCCGCCAGCGTATTGATGTCGAAAAAGCGCCGGTAGTTGATGTCGCTGGAAGCAAGCCGCCAGTGGCCCAGCTTGTAGTGCTGGCGTTCGAGCAGATGGTGCAGCGAAAGCGTTGCCGCTGTGCGATCGGCTCCGGCGCGATAGGCTTCAAGCCCTCCCGCGATGATGTCGGCGGCTCCCGCGATGTCCTTCAATTCGGCTTTGAAGGCAGGCGCTTCCTTGCGGTTGGGGCGTCGCGGCCCCTGATAACGGGAGGCCAGCGCGAACATCGCCTTGCCGGGCGCACTTTCTTCCGCGCCCGCTTCCTTGAGAATCATGCGCAGGATTTCGCCATAACGCTCCGGCGCGATCGGCAGCCGATGCTCGAAATACCAGGCCGAAAAACTGCCTTCATTGGCGTCGTAGCGCAGTTCGATCTCGCCATTTTCCAGCGCCTGGCCGTAGGACGAGCCGATGATCGGCAGCAGCACGCCGCCACGCGCGCGGTATGGCAACTGCTCCCAGTCGATGTCGAAGGAGGCCGCTTGCGGCGAGGCGGGGCCCCACTCCAGCACATCGAGCCACCATGGGTTATCGGCAAAATGCACGCCGACATGGTTGGGCACGAAATCGAGAATCAGACCGAGATCGTGTTGGCGCAGCACGGCGCTCAGCCGCTCGAAGCCGGCTTCGCCGCCGAGCTCCGGATTGAACTGGGCGTGGTCGGTGACGTCGTAGCCATGCGTGCTGCCCTTGCGGGCGCGCATGAAGGGCGAGGCATAAAGATGCGTAATGCCGAGCGCCTTCAGATAAGGCACCACGGAAGCGGCGGCGTCGAAATCGAAATCCGCCGACAATTGCAGGCGGTAGGTCGCGATCGGGATCGCCGGGGGCATTTTTCCTATCCGATGCGCCAGAGCACCGTCCATGGCGGGACACTGTCGCCCAACTCGCTGCCCCAGATCAGGGTTCCCGCGGGCCCACCGGGCACATGGCTGATGGCCTGGTCCGCCAGGTTGGCGAGCAGGCGAAGCGTTGCGCCGTCGCCCATCCGCCAATCGGCCGTCAGCAAACCATCGTCTGTTACCTGGGCCTTCCCGAAGGTGGCGCCGACCAGTCGGGGGACAATCCGTTGCTTCCGGGTTCGCAGCAGTTCTCGCACGAGCGTCAGGCGCTTTCGTCCCGCGGGCGCCTCGCGGCTGTCCCAGTCGAGCACCGCCGAGTCCCTCGTTGAAGCCGCAAGCGCGTCGGGGACCTCATCGCCGTATTCTGCATAGGCCCAGGCCAGTTCAACGCGGCGGCCCTTGCGGACGGCATCGGCGAGATCGCCGCCGAAATCGCAGAAGAACGGGAAGGGGACCGTTGAGCCCCATTCCTCGCCCATGAATAGCATGGGAATGTGAGGTGCGATCAGCAGGACCTCTAGCGCCGCCTCGATCATCCGCGCGTTGGCATTGCCTTCGAGGCGGTCGCCCAGCGCGCGATTGCCGATCTGGTCGTGGTTCTGCAGGAAGTTGATGAAGGCGGCCGGTGCGAGATGGCCGCTCGGTTCGCCACGCTTGCCGCGGCGAAACTCCGATGGCTCGCCCTGATAGATGAAGCCGGAGGACAGCGCGCGGGCGATGTCAGTCCGCGGCGAGCGCTGATAGTCGATATAATAGCCCTGCTTCTCGCCGGTCATCAGCACGCGCCAGGCGTGGTGATAGTCGTCGTTCCATTGCGCGCGATACTTTCCGCGCGGCGGATCCTCGCCGGCATCCAGAATGCTGGCGCGGTTGTCGCCATTCTCCAGCACGAGGTGAATGTGCCGTCCGGTTGCTGCGGCGAGCCGGCCGGTGGCGGCGCTGAGATCGTGCAGCAGCGACAGCCCGCCGGGGTCGACGATCGAGTTGACGGCATCGAGCCGCAAGCCATCGAAGCGATAGTCGCGCAGCCAGTGCAGCGCATTCTCAATGGCAAAGGCGCGGACTTCTTTCACACGATAATCGATCGCGCTGCCCCAGGGCGTGTGCGCTTCCGTGAAGAAGCAAGGCGCATAGCGGCCTAGATAATTTCCTTCGGGGCCGAAATGGTTGTAGACCACGTCGAGCATCACCATCAGCCCGCGCAGATGCGCCTCATCGATCAGCGCCTTGAGATCTTCGGGCCGCCCATAGGCGCTGTCGGGCGCGTACCACAACACGCCGTCATAGCCCCAGTTGCGCGAGCCTGCGAAGTCCGCCAGCGGCATCAATTCCAGCGCGGTGATGCCGGTTTCAACGAGATGATCGAGCCTGTCGATCATCGCGCGATAGCTGCCGTCTCTGGTGAACGTCCCGACATGGGCCTCGACGATCACGGCCTCCTGCCACGGTCGTCCGCGCCAGTTCGTGGCGCGCCACGGATAGGCTTGATGGTCGATCACTTCGCTCGGGCCAAAGACGTCATCGGGCTGAAATTCCGACGCCGGATCCGGCACGTCGATCTCGTCATCGATGCGGAATTTGTAGCGCGCGCCGGGATTCACGCCGGCGATGTCGGCCGTGAACCAGCCGTCCTCGCCACGCTTCATGGCGTGCGGTTGCTCCAGCATGACGTCGACGCGTTTCGCCGCCGGCGCCCACAGCCGAAACCGCGTGCCGTAATTTGCCAGACGCGGACCGAATTGGCGGTCATTCATGCTGCCCCCGCAAAGGCAAGAACCGAGCGCGGCGGCGCTTTGGTTTCAGAGCCCGACGCGAAGGCGGCGGCCGTCTGTGCTTCCGTGGTGTTCAGCACCTGCTGCCAGTTCTTGTATTCGGTCATCCTGGGCAACGTGAAAGCGATCTCTTCGGGCGCGGCGTTCAGCACGATAAAGATCGGTGCCTGCCCTTGTTCCATCGGCGCGAGCACATAGGCCAGGAATCGGCCTTCCGGAAAATTCCAGTCGGCTTCCTTCATTTCCTCGGCCGCCGGCGTCAGCCAGAGCACGCCATAGGAGCCATCCTTGCGCCGCCCATCGAGCCAGCGCTGACTGCGGAGCTGGGCGAAGCGCCTGCGCAGGGCGGTCATGTGGCCGACGAAATCGGTGAGGTCGTCGCCCTGCTTGCCGAGATTGTCCCAGCTCACCCAGCCGGTCTCGTTGTCCTGGCAATAGGCGTTGTTGTTGCCGTTCTGCGAATTGCCGACCTCGTCGCCGGCCAGCATCAGCGGCGTTCCGAGCGCGAGGAACAGGCAGGCGAGCTGGTTCTTGCGCAGCTGCCGGCGCAGCGCAACGATCGCCGCGTCGCTGGTCGGGCCTTCGTGGCCGCAATTGTTGCTGTGGTTGTCGTTGGAGCCGTCGCGATTGTCCTCGCCGTTGGCCTCGTTGTGCTTCTCGTTATAGCTGAAGAGGTCGGCCAGCGTGAAACCGTCATGGACGGTGATGTGATTGACGCCGGCGCGGGTCGCGCGGTTGTCGTGATGGAACAGGTCGGATGAGGCAGTCATGCGGCGCGATACTTCGCCGATCAAGCTGCCTTCGCCGCTCCAGTAACGCCGCATCGCGCTGCGATAACGGTCGTTCCATTCCGACCATTGCGAGGGAAACGCGCCGACCTGATAGCCGCCCATGCCGAGGTCCCACGGTTCGGCAACCAGCTTGACGGTTGCCAACACAGGGTCCTGCCGCACCGCGGTCAGAAACGACGAGTTGCGGTCGAAGCCGTTCGGCGTCCGCGCCAGCGTGGTGGCGAGGTCGAAGCGGAAGCCATCGACGTGACAGACCTCGACCCAGTAGCGCAGCGAGTCCATCACCATCTGCAGCACGCGCGGATGGGTGAGGTTGACCGAGCTGCCGCAGCCGGTGAAGTCGTCATAGTAGCGCGGATTGTCCTTGCTGAGCCAGTAATAGGACGCGTTGTCGATGCCGCGGAAACTCAGCGTCGGGCCGAGATGGTTGCCCTCGGCGGTGTGGTTATAGACCACGTCGAGCATCACCTCGATGCCGGCGTCGTGCAGCCGCGCCACCGTGGTGCGGAACGCGTCGAGCGCATTGTCCTGCGCATAGCGCGGCTCCGGCGCGAAGAACGCCAGCGTGTTGTAGCCCCAGTAGTTCGCAAGCTTCCGCTCGATCAGCACCCGGTCGTCGATCAGCCCGTGGATCGGCAGCAATTCGATGGTGGTGACGCCGAGCCGCTTGAGATGGTCAATCATTGCCGGCGAGCACAGCCCGCCATAGGTGCCACGCCAGCCGGGCGCGACGTCGCCCCGCTTTTGCGTCAGGCCCTTGACGTGGGCCTCGTAGATGATGGTGTCTTCCCAGGCGATGTTCGGCCGTATCTCGCGGCGGCCCCAGTTGAAGGTCTCGTCGACCACGACCGCCTTCGGCATGCCGCGGGCATTGTCGCGGCGGTCAAAGGAAAGATCCTCGCGTGCGCTGCCGGTGCGATAGCCGAAATGCGCGTCGCTCCACACCAGCCGGCCGGCGATCCGCTTGGCATAGGGATCGAGCAGCAGCTTGTTGGCGTTGAAGCGGTGGCCGCGCTCGGGCGCATAGGGGCCGTGGACGCGATAGCCATAGAGCTGTCCGGGCGAGACGTCGTTGAGATAGCCGTGCCAGACGTCCTCGTTGCGCTCGGGCAGTTCGATCCGCTCGAGTTCGCGCCGGCCCTGGCCGTCGAACAGGCAAAGCTCGACCTTCTCCGCATTGGCCGAGAACAGCGCAAAGTTGGTGCCCCTTCCGTCCCAGCTTGCACCTAAGCGGGCGGGGCTTCCCGCGGATAATCGCATGCGTCAGCTTTCCGGTACGAGAAAGATCGCGGCCAGCGGCGGAAGGGTCAGAGAGAGCTCGGGGATGCTGCCTTCCAGGGTATGGACTTCGCCGATATTGCCGACATTGCTGCCGCCATAATGGGCAGCGTCGGAGTTGAGCGCTTCCTTCCACTTGCCGGCGAACGGCACCCGGACGCGGTAGTTCTGATAGACGTTCGGCGAGAAGTTCACGACCACGAGACAGCGCGCGTGCGCGTCGTAACCCTTGCGCAGCCAGGCAAAGATGTTGTTGGCGGAATCATGCGTGATGACCCATTCAAAGCCTGCCTGATTGCAGTCCATCTCGTGCAGCGCCGGCACGGCGCGATAGAGCCGGTTGAGGTCGCGGATCAGGTTCTGGATGCCAGCATGCCGGTGTTGCCCCAAGAGGTGCCAGTCCAGCGAATGATCGTGATTCCACTCGCGCTCCTGCGCGAATTCGCAGCCCATGAACAAAAGCTTCTTGCCGGGATGGCCGAACATGAAGCTGTAATAGGCGCGCAGGTTTGCAAACCTCTGCCATTCATCGCCCGGCATGCGGCCGAGGATCGAGCGTTTGCCGTGCACGACTTCGTCATGCGACAGCGGCAGAATGAAATTCTCCGAAAACGCGTAATGCAGGCCGAACAGGATATCGCCGTGATGGTGATTCCGGTACACCGGATCCTTGCCGATATATTTCAGCGTGTCGTGCATCCAGCCCATGTTCCATTTGAAGCCGAAGCCGAGGCCGCCATATTCGACCGGCTGCGAGACCTGCGGCCATGCGGTGGATTCTTCCGCGGCCGTGGTGGCCTCCGGAAAATGCCCGAACAGCTCGATGTTGAAGCGGCGCAGGAATTCGATGGCTTCGAGGTTCTCCCGGCCGCCATGCCGGTTCGGAATCCACTCGCCGGCGGGCCGGCTGTAGTCGAGATAGAGCATCGAGGCGACGGCATCGACGCGCAGGCCGTCGACGCCGTAGCGATCGAACCAGAACAGCGCGTTGGAGACCAGGAAATTTACCACTTCGGTGCGGCCGTAATTGTAGATCAGCGTGCCCCAATCGAGGTGGCGGCCCTGCAGCGGGTTGGCGTGTTCGTAGAGCGCGGTGCCGTCGAAATAGCCGAGCCCATGCGGATCGTCGGGGAAATGCCCGGGCACCCAGTCGAGCCAAACGCCGATCCCCTCGCGATGGCAGGCATCGACGAGCGCGGAGAAGTCTTCCGGCGTGCCGAACCGGCTGGTCGGCGCGTACAGGCCGGTCGGCTGATAGCCCCAGGAGCCGTCGAACGGATGTTCGCTGACGGGCAGAAACTCGATATGGGTAAAGCCCATATCCTTCACATAGGCGGGAAGCTGCTCGGCGAGGTCGCGATAGCTCAGCCATTCATTGCCGTTCTTGCGGCGCCAGGAGCCGAGATGCACTTCGTAGATCGAGATCGGCGCGCCCAGCGCGTTGATGCCAGATGGCGCGGGTCGCGGATGCGGAATTCTGCTTTCGTCGACGACGATCGAGGCCGTTGAGGGCCGGATCTCCGCCGCAAAGGCCACCGGGTCGGATTTCAACGGCAGATGCCGCCCGTCGGGTCCGGTGACGTCGAACTTGTAGCGGTCGCCGGCGTGGGCATGGGGCACGAACAATTCCCAATAGCCGACGCCGCGCACCCGCATCGGATGCCGCCGCGCATTCCAGAAATTGAAATCGCCGACCACGCTGACGGCCTTGGCGTTCGGCGCCAACACCACGAACGCCACGCCATCGACGCCATCGAGTTTCATCGGATGCGCGCCGAGCTTGTCGTAGATCCGCCGGTGGGTACCTTCACCCAGCAGGTAGAGATCGAAGTCGCTGAGCACGGGCGGGAAGCGGTAGGGATCGTCGAGATCGACGACGTTTTCGCCGAAGCGGGCGCGGAGCAGGTAGCGTTTGGAGCCGTTAGGCATCGCACCTGCAAACAGCCCCGCATCGTGAATCCGTTGCAGCGGCGCCGTCTCGCCATGCTCGCCGATCGCCTCCACGTTGGAAGCTTCGGGGATGAAAGCGCGCACCACGCTGTTGCCGCCTTCGCTGTGCAAGCCGAGATAGCGAAACGGGTCGGAATGCTTGCCTTCGATGATTGCATAGGCCTCGGCGGGCAGCTTGGTCATGAGGCCTCGAAGGTCGGTTGTGACAACATTCTGATGATCCCGGTCAGCGGCACGCGCAGCCATTCCGGCCGATACAACAATTCGTGTTCGATTTCGTTCAGGGCCTTCTCGAGCAGGAAGAAGGTCAGTATGCCCTCGGCGGCTCTGGATTCGGTGGGCCACAGCCGTTGATCGGTCATGGCTTCGCTGTAGGCGGCGAAAAATGCGACGGTCGCCCGGTCGCGCCATTCGCCAAGCGCCGCGCCGAGCTTGCCATGCTCATCGTGGGCTACTTTGAGCGCGCGCTCAAGGGCAGCAGTTGCCGAATAATCGATCGAGCGGATCAGGCTGGCGACGTCGCGCGCCGCGGGTGCCTTGCGCCGGCGTTCGGCGATGGTGCGCCGCGGAGCGCCTTCGAAGTCGACGATGAAGATATCGTCCTTGACGATCAGCAACTGGCTGAGATCGAGGTCGCCATGGCAGCGGATGTTGGCGGCGTCGAGCTCGCGCGGCAGCAGCCTTTCGAGCCGGTCGGGCAGGGTTGGTTGCAATGCCAGCACCTGGTCAGCCAGCGCCCGGTCGGCTTCCTTCAGCGTGTCGCGCCGCTGCCGGAGCGCATCGAAAACGCGCCCGGCGCAGAGCATCAGATCGTCGATCCAGCGCTGCACGTCGTCGCGGCC
This sequence comes from Bradyrhizobium sp. SRL28, assembly GCF_018596315.1. Taxonomy (GTDB): domain Bacteria; phylum Pseudomonadota; class Alphaproteobacteria; order Rhizobiales; family Xanthobacteraceae; genus Bradyrhizobium. The sequence goes on from NZ_JAHEAG010000025.1 coordinate 14,057, forward strand.
GGTTGGCTCCGGCGCGAATTCAGAAAGCTCGCTGTTACCGGCGAGTGCAACATGCAGCTCGGCCACGCGCCGCCCCGCCTGCGACATGTAACGCAGATAGGGGATCTCTTCCTCGCGCTCGCCGGGGTGAATGCTCGCCGCCAGCAGGCGCTGCTCCTCGACGAAGCGATCGAGATAGCCCGCGCTCAGGGTCCAGAGGTCGCCTTGATTGGCAACGAAGGCGTGAACGACACCGACCGCGCTCTTTTCATTGCCCTCGACCAGTTCGACGCTGCCGAGCAACGCCGGGGTGTTGGGGAAGTTTGCGACGTCGGTCAGGAAGCGTCCCATCTCGATTTCGGGATTGGGGCCGGCCTGAAGCGTCCGGTAGATCTTGACGACATAGTCGTTGTCCACCAGGGCGGTGCTGCGAGGCTGCTCGGAGTCGACGGTGCGGATGTGCTCGGGCTGCCGGATCGGCTTGTCGCTGAAGCGGTTGGTTGGCCGGAATTCGAGCCGCAAGCCCTGTTCGCTCTCGTCGACCGTCAGCGATTGCTGCAGATTGCGCAACAGCAACGAGATGAAGATCTGGTCGGTGGCGACGTCGAGCAGGGTGCCCTCGCGGGCTCCTTGCCGAACGGCGGCCAGCGCATGCGGGTTATAGCGCTCGCGGTCGAAGCGCACCCATTCGATCTGCATCGGCAGCAGGTAGCGCGTCGTGATACCGCGCTGCGTCGTTTCAAAAAAGGCGAGCCATGGCCGGTTGTCGCCGATGTCGCAGAACGGAATGGCCGAAGTCAGGGTCGGACGGATCGCCTTGGGCGATCGTTCCGGATACCAGCGGCTGCGCGCCAGATGTCCCGGCAGCACGTCGCGCTCGAACACGCCGCGTTCGCGCGCCAGCGACACCCAGGTCGCGTTCAACGGCACGACAAGCGTTTCGAACTCGGGCACGGCGCGCTGCACCACCGGCGCCGACTTGTCACGCTCCTGCAGCTCGAACCAGTAGAAGCCGTAAGGCGCCAGTGTGATCATGTAGGGCACTTCGCCGATCGGCGGGAAGCGGGTACGGCCGAGCATTTCCAGCGGGACGCGGTCCTTGAAGGCGGAAAGGTCGAGTTCGGTCGCCTGCGCCGATCGCGACAGATTGGCGACGCACAGGATGACTTCGCCCTGGTACTGGCGCACATAGCACAGCACCGAGCGGTTCTCCGGGCGGATGAACGTCATGGTGCCGCGGCCGAACGCGAGCGTGGATTTGCGGACCGCGATCAGCCGCTTGGTGGCCGAGAGCAGCGAGGACAGGCTGCGCGACTGCGCCTCGACATTGACCGCTTCATAACCGTAGACGGGGTCCATGATGGTCGGCGCGTAAAGCCGCGCGGGGTCGGCGCGGGAGAAGCCGCCATTGCGGTCCGGCGTCCACTGCATCGGCGTGCGGACGCCGTTGCGGTCGCCGAGATAGATGTTGTCGCCCATGCCGATCTCGTCGCCGTAATAGATGATCGGCGTTCCCGGGAACGACAGCAGCAGCGAGTTCATCAATTCGATCTTGCGTCGGTCATTGTCCATCAGCGGCGCCAGCCGGCGGCGGATGCCGACATTGATGCGGGCGCGCGGATCGTTGGCGTAGGTCGACCACAGATAGTCGCGCTCGACGTCGGTGACCATTTCCAGCGTCAGCTCGTCGTGGTTGCGCAGGAACAGCGCCCACTGGCAGTTGCCGGGGATGTCAGGCGTCTGGCGCAGGATGTCGGTGATGGGGAAGCGGTCCTCCTGCGCGATCGCCATGTAGATGCGCGGCATCAGCGGGAAATGATAGGCCATGTGGCATTCGTCGCCGCGGCCGAAATATTCCTGCACGTCCTCCGGCCATTGATTGGCTTCGGCGAGCAGCACCTTGCCTTTGGCGTAATTGTCGAGCTCGCGGCGCAGCCCTCTGATGATCGCATGCGTTTCGGGCAGGTTCTCGTTGTTGGTGCCGTCGCGCTCGCACAGATAGGGGATGGCGTCGAGGCGGAAACCGTCGACGCCGGTGTCGAGCCAGCGCTTCATCACCTGCACCAGCGCGCTCACCACGCGCGGATTGTCGAAATTGAGGTCGGGCTGGTGCGAGAAGAAGCGGTGCCAGTAGAACTGGCCGGCTTCCGGATCCCAGGTCCAGTTCGATTTCTCGGTATCGGTGAAGATGATCCGCGTGCCCGGATATTTCTGGTCGGTGTCGCTCCAGACATACCAGTTGCGGGCAGAGGAATTCGGGTCCGAGCGGCGGGCGCGTTTGAACCAGTCGTGCTGATCGGAGGTGTGGTTGATGACGAGCTCGGTGATGACCCGCAAGCCCCGCTTCTTGGCTTCCTGGATGAAGCGGCGGAAATCCTTCATCGTCCCGAAATCGGGATTGATGTCGCCATAATCGGCGATGTCGTAGCCGTCGTCGCGGCCGGGGGAGGGGTAGAACGGCAACAGCCACAGCGTGGTGACGCCGAGGTCCTGCAGATACCCCAGTTTCTCGGTCAGCCCGGCAAAGTCGCCGATGCCGTCATTGTTGCTGTCGGCGAAGGCCTTGACGTGGAGCTGGTAGATGATCGCATCCTTGTACCAGAGCTCGTCGGTGACGGCGTCCACGGCTGGCACCCCCTTTGCTTCGGCTACAAGGCTGCCATCCGGATTCAGCGGATAGGCGCCGTCGATAGGAAGGGAGACGCCGGCGTTAGAGCTCTCGGCGGTTTGCGCTTTTTTGTTCACGGTGATGCCACTGCCATGGAAATGACGTGCCCGTTTCGTTTCAGAAACGGGAGACGTTCCGAACTGAGATAGAAAGCCGCTCGACTCGCTTTGGTTCCCCTGGAACCGTTGATGGGCCCGAGCGTTAGACACCGTCTATCTCCTTCCCGTAATTAGACAATTTCGCGACATCCGTTTGATGTTTGCGTGCAAAGTACGTGCCGAATGGACCTTTTTGCTCAAGCCAAAGCCCAGGGAATCCAGACCGAGTTCCTGGACGGCCAGGGTCACCGCCGTGTGACAGACGCCGCCGCGCTCAAAATCATCCTGGATGCCTTGCCGCCGCAGGCCCCGGGACCGCTGATCGGCCACCCCGTCGTGGTCCGCTCCGGCCGGCCGTCGCGAACCGAACTCCCGGCCACGGCCAGGCTTCCGGTGGAGTGGAAAATCGTTGCGGACTCAGGGCTTATCGCCAAGGGCGAGAGCTCGGATCACGCCATCGACTGGCCCAAGGACCTGCCGCCCGGCGTCTACCGGCTTCAGGTGAGCGACGCCACGACCGCCGAGGACGTGCCGCTGATTTCGGCGCCGGAACGGGCGTTTGGCGGCGAGTTCGACCGTTGCTGGCTGCTCGCGGTCCAGCTTTACGGCGTCCGCTCCGCGCGCAACTGGGGCATGGGCGACTTCACCGATCTCGCCAGCCTGATCGAACTCGCCGATCATCTCGGCGCCGACGGCATCGGCCTCAATCCGCTGCATGCCCTGTTCGACGACCGCCCGGGCGATTGCAGCCCCTATTCGCCGAACAGCCGACTGTTTCTCAACGCGCTCTATATCGACGTCGAGAAGCTTCCCGAATTTCAGCCCGATTCCGAAACCAGCGAGGCGCTGGCGCCGTTGCGGGCAGGCGATGTCGTCGATTATGTCGGCGTCGCCGGTCTGAAGTGGCGGGCGCTCCGCAGGGCCTTTGCCGCTTTCAAGGCCAACGCCAAGCCGGGCCGCCAGCAGGATTTTGACAAATTCCGCGCCGAGCGCGGCTCCCTGCTGTCGCACTTTGCCTGCTTCGAGGTGCTGCGGCACAAATTCGGCAAGCCGTGGTGGGAATGGCCGGAAGCGTGGCGGCAACCGGACGATGCCAGATGCGCTGCCCTGCGCCAGGGCGAGGACGCCAACGAGATCGAGTTCGTCGAATTCGTGCAATGGACCGCCGACCGGCAGTTGGGGGCCGCGGCCGATCTGGCGAAGCAGCTCGGCATGAAGGTCGGGCTCTATCTCGACGTCGCGGTCGGCGTGCAGGCCGACGGGTTCGATGCCTGGAACGAGCAGGTGGCGATATCCCGCCATCTCGGCGTCGGCGCGCCGCCCGATCCGCTCAACACTGCCGGCCAGACCTGGGGCCTCGCCGGCTTCAATGCCGTTGGCCTCGAACTCGAGTCCTTTGCGCCGTACCGCGACATGCTGCGCGCCGCGATGCGCCACGCCGGCGCCATCCGTCTCGACCATGTGCTCGGGCTGAAGCGGCTCTATCTGGTGCCGCAAGGCTTCAGCGCACGCGACGGCGTCTACGTCCAGATGCCGTTCGAGGCGCTGCTGGCGGTGACCGCGCAGGAAAGCGTTGCGAACCGCTGTGTCGTGATCGGCGAAGATCTCGGCACCGTGCCGGAAGGCTTTCGCGATCAGATCGCCGACTGGGGCATCTGGTCGTATCTCGTGATGATGTTCGAGCGCGACGACGCCGGCTCGTTCCGCCATATCGACCACTATTTGACCAATGCGCTCGTCACCTTCAACACCCACGATCTCTCGACCTATGCCGGCTGGCGTTCGTTCGGCGATCTCAAGCTGAAGCGCGCGCTCGGCATCGATCCGGGCGAAACCGACGATGCGCGCTGGCATGCGCTGGCGATGCTGGACGACGTGCTGCGCCAGCACACCATCGACCGCAACGATCTCTATTCGGTGGCGAATTTTCTGGCGCGCACCAGGTCGCGGCTGCTCGCGGTCTCGCTGGAGGATCTGCTCGGGGTGGTGGACCAGCCCAATATTCCCGGCACCGTCAATGAGCATCCGAACTGGCGGCGGCGGCTTCCGGTGCCGATCGAGGAAATGACAGCCACGGTCGACGTCGCCGCGCTCAAGGCGGCAACCCATGAGCGGTCGCGCGCCGCGATTTGATCAGGCGGTGAAACACTTTGCCGTGCCGTATCGAAGACTATGGGCTGATTGGCGATTGCGAAACCGCGGCGCTGGTCGGCCGGAACGGATCGATCGACTGGCTGTGCTGGCCGGCCTTCGATTCCGACGCCTGCTTTGCAGCCCTTCTCGGCACCGAGAAGCATGGCCGCTGGCTGATCGCGCCGGTGGGGGAAGTTACCGGCACCTCGCGCCGCTATTGGGATGACACCCTGATCCTTCAGACCCGGTTCGAGACGGCTGACGGCGCGGTCGACCTGATCGATTTCATGCCGCCGCGCGGCAACGCCTCCGACGTGGTGCGGCTGGTGCGCGGCGTTCGCGGCCGGGTCAAGATGCACATGCAACTGGTGATCCGCTTCGGCTTCGGCACCGATATTCCCTGGGTCAAGAAAAGCGAGGACGGTTCCGCGCTGCTCGCGATCTGCGGGCAGGACATGACGGTGTTGCGGACGCCGGTCGAGACCCGTGGCGAGGACCTGACGACGGTCGCCGATTTCGAGGTCGGCGAGGGCGACACCGTTCCCTTCGTGCTCACCTACGGCCCCTCGCACCTGCCCGTGCCCAAGCCAATCGATCCTGCCTATGCGTTGCAGGACACCGAAGCGTTCTGGACCGAATGGTGCAGTCGCTGCACTTATGAGGGCGAGTACCGCGACCTCGTGATGCGCTCTTTGATCACGCTGAAGGCGCAGACTTACGCCCCGACCGGCGGCATCGTCGCCGCGCCAACGACCTCGCTGCCGGAAAAGCTCGGTGGCGCCAGAAATTGGGATTATCGCTTCTGCTGGCTGCGCGACGCCACCTTCACGCTGCTGGCGCTGATGAACTCCGGCTACAAGGAGGAAGCCGCTGCCTGGCACCGCTGGTTGTTGCGGGCGGCGGCGGGTTCTCCCGCCAACATGCAGATCATGTACGGCATCATGGGTCAGCGGCGCCTGCTGGAATGGGAAGCGACATGGCTGCCCGGCTACGAAGGCGCAAAGCCGGTGCGGGTCGGCAACGCCGCGCACGCACAGCTGCAGCTCGACGTTTACGGCGAACTGATCGACGCCTTTCACCAGTGGCGCGTGGCAAAACTCGAAATGGATGAAACGAGCTGGGCGATGGAATGCGCCGTGCTGCAGCACCTCGCCGGGCAATGGGACAAGCCCGATCACGGCATCTGGGAGCGCCGCGGCGATGGCAAGCACTATGTCTCGTCGAAGGTGATGACCTGGGTCGCGTTTGACCGCGGCATCAAGAGCGCCGAGACGTTCGGCTTCAAGGCGCCGCTCGAGAAGTGGCGCGCGCTGCGCGACGCTATTCATCTCGACGTCTGCGCAAGAGGATTTGATCCCGAACTGAACTCGTTCGTCGAGTCCTACGGCTCGAAGATGCTCGATGCCAGCATCCTGTTGCTGCCGTCGGTGGGATTCCTGCCGCCGGAAGACCCGCGCGTGCGCGGCACGTTGGTCGCGGTCGAACGGCATCTGATGCGCGACGGTTTTGTGCTGCGGCACGATCCCCGCGAAGTGGAGCAGCAGCCGGCCGAAGGCGCGTTCTTGGCCTGCACGCTATGGCTGGCGGATGCCTATGTGCTGGCGGGCGAGTTTGGCAAGGCGCAGGAGCTGTTTACCCGCGTGGTCGCGATCGTCAACGATCTCGGCCTCTTGGCCGAAGAATACGATACGGCTGCCTGCCGCCAGACCGGCAACTTCCCGCAAGCGCTGACGCACATCGCGCTGATCAACACCGCGCATAATCTTTGCGCGGCCAAGCAGTCGACCGAGAAGCCGGCGATGCAGCGATCGAAATAGCTCTCTCCACGTCATTGCGAGCGAAGCGAGGCAATCCATTGTCGCCTCGTGCGCGAAAAGATGGATTGCTTCGCTGCGCTCGCAATGACGGGCTACGAGTCCCGGCCGGCCAACCAAGTCGCGCGAGCCGGCATCCGTCTTCGCCGCGGCAGGCCCGGGCTGGGGTGAACCTGCCTTCATGGGAGGATACGGCGGTCGGACACCGGCTCGCGCTTGCCGATCGTGCTCGGATTCGCCGCGCAAAGACTTTGAGAATTCCTCGATTTATCCTTCAGGCACGCTTGATAAGACAGAGCGAATCCGTAGCGAATTCGTAGGGTGGGCAAAGGAGCGACAGCGACGTGCCCACCATTTCACGCTCGCTCGTGATGGTGGGCACGGCGCTTACGCGCCTTTGCCCACCCTACGGACTGCGCCTATCCGAGCTGCAGCACCGTCTCGATTGCAGCGGCAAATCCGTCGCGCTCGTTGCTGTCGGTCACATGCGTCGCGTGCTGCTTGATGCCGTCGGCCGCATTGCCCATCGCAAACGAAACACCGCTCCTGGCAAACATCGGAAGATCGTTCTCCATGTCGCCGATGGTTGCCACCGCCGCGGCCGGAATGCCGAGCCGCCTGGTCATCGTGTCCACGAAGGTGCCTTTGTCGTGACCGGGCGGCGTGACGTCGAGATAATAGGTCTGCGAGCGGACCGCGGTGGCTTCCCGGCCGACGGCTTCCCGCATCGCCGCCTCGCAACGCTGCAGCAGCGCCGCGTCCGAGCTGGCGCCGACGATCTTGCAGGCTTCTCCCAGATGCGGCGTGAAATCCGGGATGATGGTCGGATCGGCCTTGATCGCGCGCTTTTCGTGCGGAACGTATTCGCCGTCGGGATTGCGCGTGTACCAGCGCTCGTTGCTGAACAGCCAGATATCGACGCCGAACGCATTGAGCACGTCGAGGCTGCGCTGCGCGACGGCAGGCGGGATCAGATGCTGCTCGATCGGCTTGAGCCCGGCGTCGACGATCGAACTGCCGTTGAAGGCACCGACGGGAAGCGTGATCGCAAGCGGCTCGATCAGAAAGCCCATGCCGATGGTCGGCCGGCTGGACACGATGGTGAAGCCGATGCCGGCCGCATGCAGCTTGCACACGGCTGCCTTTGCGGCATCGGTCAAAACTTTGTCCTTCGTCAACAGGGTGCCGTCGACGTCGGAAACAACAAGCGCAATACGGGTCATAGGGGAACCAGGTTCAATTGAGTGACGATGTCATCCACGATTCGCTCGACCGGCGCATCGATCGATACAATGATCGGCCGCTCGTTGGTTCCCGGCCGCTCCAGTGTCTTGAACTGGCTGGCGAGCAGGCCCGGCGGCATGAAGTGCCCCTGCCGGGCGGCAAGCCGGGCGGCGATCAGATCCTGCGTTCCGTCGAGAAAGACGATGCGGACATCGTCGCGGCCGTGCACGAGAACGTCGCGATAGGCGCGCTTCAGCGCCGAGCAGGCGATGACAGCGCGCTCGCCGGCGGCCGAAAGGCGGTCGATCTCGTCGGCAATCGCCTGCAGCCACGGCCATCGGTCCTCGTCCGTCAGCGGATGGCCGGCGCTCATCTTCGCGACATTGCTTGCCGGGTGAAACCTGTCACCATCCTCGTAGCGCCAGCCTAATCGTCCCGCGAGATGATCGGCGATGGTGCTCTTGCCAGAGCCGGAAACGCCCATCACCACCAGCGCACAAGGAGTCTTACTGCCCACCAAAATTCTCCGGAATCGCGGCCCGGTCCACCAGCCAGACCGTCTCGCCGGTGGATCGCGCGCGGTTGGCGGGCAGGTTCTCGCCTGCGAAGAGGCGCGTCAAGATCGCGCGCTTGTCGCGGCCAGAAATCTCGAACAGCATTTCGTGGCAGGAGGTAAGCGCCGGCAGCGTGAGGGTAACCCGCGGGACGAACGGCTCGACATTCGCTTTGGGTACGCCGACGACCCAGCGCGAAGTTTCGCCAAGCGCGGGATCGTCCGGAAACAGCGATGCGGTATGGCCATCGGGACCGATACCCATCAGCACGAGATCGAACAGGGGGCGGGCTTCATCGAGTGTGTCTGCGCCATAAAACGACTGCAGTTCCTGTTCGTAAAGCGCGGCGCCCCGGTCGGGATCGGCAGGGTCGGCGGTCGCGGTCGGAATTGGATGGATGTTGGCCGCCGGAGCAAACCGGTCCAGAAAGAGCGAGCGCGCCATGCCCATGTTGTTGAGCGGGTCATCAGCCGGCACGAAGCGTTCGTCGCCGATGAACCAGTGCACGCGCTGCCACGGGATCCGGCTTCGATACGCGTCGGTCGCAAGCAATTGATAGAGCTGCTTGGGGCTCGATCCGCCGGTCAGGCAGATCGCCACGCGGCCGCTGTTGGCGGCTGTTATGGCCAGCAAATGTTCGGCGGCGGTCGCCGCCATTGCCGCCCGATCGGCGACCGTGATCACGTGGCGGTTGTCGTTCGCGGCCATTGTTCACCCGAGCTTTCGCCAGCTTCGGCCGTCGCGTTCAAGCAAATCGTTGGCTTCCTCCGGTCCTTCGCTGCCTGGTTCGTAAACCTTCAACCCCTTGCCGCCTGCCTTCTTCCAGGCATCGAGGAATGGCTGCACCGCCCGCCAGCCGGCCTCGACGCTGTCGGCGCGTTGAAACAGGATGTTGTCGCCGATCATGCAGTCATAGATCAGCGTTTCGTAGCCAGTGGAAGGTTCGGCCTTGAAGTAATCCTTGTAACGGAACTTCATCTCGACGCCATCGATGTTGATGTTCGGCCCCGGCACTTTGGTGTTGAACTGCAGCGCGATGCCTTCGGTCGGCTCGGTCGAGATGATGAGGTAGTTCTGCGACAACCGGTCCACCGGCGTGTCGCGGAACATAGCGAACGGCGCCTGCTTGAACTTGATGGCGATTTCGGTGCGCTTGACGCCGAGCGCCTTACCAGTGCGCAAGTAAAAGGGCACGCCGGCCCAGCGCCAGTTGTCGATGGTCAGCTTCAGCGCGGCATAGGTCTCGGTGGTGCTGCCGGGCGCGACGTCGGGGGTCTTGCGATAGTCGTCGATTTCGGCATCGCCAATCTTGCCGCCGCGATATTGGCCGCGCACGGAATTTTGCAGCGCCTCTTGTTCGCTCTGGGTCTGGATCGCAGAAAGCACTTCGGCCTTTTCGGAACGCACCGAATGGGCGTCGAATTTCACCGGTGGCTCCATGGTGACCAGCGACAGCAACTGGAACAGATGGTTCGGCACCATGTCGCGCAACGCGCCGGTCGCGTCGTAAAAGCTGCCGCGATGCCCGACGCCGAGTTTTTCATCGACGGTGATCTGGATGTGGTCGATATGGTTACGGTTCCAGATCGGCTCGAACATGCCATTGGCGAAGCGCAATACCAGGATGTTCTGCACCGTCTCCTTGCCGAGGTAATGATCGATCCGATAGATCTGGTGCTCTTCAACCAGTTTGAGCAATTCGCTGTTGAGCGCTTTTGCCGAAGCGAGGTCGGTGCCGAACGGCTTTTCCACCACCAGCCGCCGCCATGCGCCATTCTCCGCCAGCATGCCGGTGCGGCCGAGTTCACGGCTGATCGGCAGGAACGCGTTGGGCGGCGTCGCCAGATAGAACAGGCGGTTGCCGCCGGTGTCTCGCGTGGCTTCGAGTTCGTCGAGCTGTTTGCTCATGGCGTCGAACGATTCAGGCTCCCTCGGATCGGCCTCGACGCAGGTCACGCATGCCAGGAGGCGCTGGGCGATTGCATCGTCCACCGGCCGGGTCGCGAACTGGCGCAATCCTTTCATCAGGCTGTCGCGCAGTTTGTCGCTCGTCGTGCCCTTGCGGGCGACGCCGACCAGGCAGAACCTGTCCGGCAACAGATCGCTGGCGGCGAGGTTATAGAGGGCAGGCACGACCAGCCGATGCGCGAGGTCGCCAGTCACGCCGAATATGACGAAGGAGCAGGGATCGGGTTTCTTCTGCGCTATCTGACCGACCGCCATGACTGCTCAGGCCTTCGTATCAGGTTTCTTCGGCGGCTCCTTGTGGCCGCCAAAACCTGCCCGCATCGCAGACAGGATCTTTTCCGCAAAAGTGTGATCCTTGCGGGAGCGGAAGCGCGCATAGAGCGCCGCCGTCAGCACTTCCGCCGGCACGGCCTCGTCAATCGCGGCATTCACGGTCCAGCGGCCTTCGCCGGAATCTTCCACAAAGCCGGAGTAACTATCGAGCGTCTGGTTTTCCGCGAGCGCGGACGCGGTGAGATCGAGCAGCCAGGACGGGATTACGCTGCCGCGCCGCCACACCTCGGCGATATCGGCGATGTTCATGTCGAAGCGATGCTCCGGCGGCAGCGCTTCAATATTGGCGTTCTTCAGAATGTCAAAGCCCTCGGCATAGGCCTGCATCAGGCCGTATTCGATGCCGTTATGGATCATCTTGACGAAGTGTCCGGCGCCGGACGGGCCGGCGTGGATGTAGCCCTGCTCGATGCGCGGATCGCGACCCTCGCGCCCCGGCGTGCGCGGGATGTCGCCAATGCCCGGCGCCAGCGTCTTGAAGATCGGATCGAGCCGGTCCACCACCGCCTTGTCGCCGCCGATCATCATGCAATAGCCGCGCTCGATGCCCCAGACACCGCCGCTGGTGCCGACATCGAGATAATGCAGGCCCTTTGTCTTGAGCGCCGCGCCGCGGCGAACGTCGTCCTGCCAGAACGTGTTGCCGCCATCGATGATGACGTCGCCTGGCTGCATCAGCTTTGCCAATGCCTCGATGGTCGCCTCGGTGATCTTGCCTGCCGGCAGCATCACCCAGGCGGTGCGCGGCTTTTCGAGTTTCGCCACGAAATCTTCCAGCGTGCCGGCGCCGGTTGCGCCTTCGCCGGCGAGGCTGGCGACCGCCTTCGCATCCTTGTCATAGACCACAGCGGTGTGGCCGTTCTTCATCAGCCGGCGGACGATATTGCCGCCCATCCGGCCGAGGCCGATCATGCCGAGTTGCATATCCTGACTTCCCTAGCTGAGCGCTTCCGCAATCGCGGCATCGAGTGCAGACAATCCAGATCCGAGGTCGCCCTTGAGATGGACGCGTAGCGCACGCCTTCCACGTTCGGTGAGCACGTCGAAATCGCCGCGCGCCTGCGCCGCCTTGATGATGCCGAAGCTCGCCTTCTGGCCCGGCACCGGCAAATCCTCGGCGTCGTCAGCCGTGATCTGCAGGAACACGCCGCTGTCGGGGCCACCTTTGTAGGCTTGCCCGGTGGAGTGCAGGAAGCGCGGGCCGAATTCGGCGCAGGTCGCAACGTGACGCGTGTCGCGCACCGCGAGCCGCATCTTCTGCAGCGAGCCGATCGTGCCGGGGTCTCGCGCGATATAGGCGAGCAGGGCGACATAGTCGCCGCTGTCTGAGCGCGAAAGATGCGCCTTGATCCAGGAGCCGAGCGTGCCGTTGGCGCCGGCCTTGCGCAGCTCGGTCGCGTTATGCGCGTCGGTATAGAGATCGGCCTCATCGGTCGAAATGACAGGCTGCTCCGCAGGCAACGCGCCGGTCTTCTCGAACGCAGCCGTCAGTTCGCGGGTCTTGATCTTGGCCGCCTCCACGTCGGGCTGGTTGAACGGATTGATGCCGAGGATCGCGCCCGCCACGGCGGTCGCCATCTCGAACCGGAAAAATTCCTGGCCGATATGGTCGATCGACTTCATGACGATGCGAGCCACGGGATGTCCGGCCGCCTCCAGCGCCTTGAGCCGGTCATCATGCGAGGCGTCGTCTTCGCCTTCGGTGCGGATATCGATGAAGAAGCGATCGTTGCCGTAAAGCGAGAGGTCGCCGAGCGGCTCGCCGTCGATCGGGATCAGGCCCTTGCCGTCCTTGCCGGTGGATTCGGCAATCAGTTGTTCAGCCCAGGCGCCGAAATCGGCGACCTTCTCCGACGAGGTAATCGTCATCTTGTCGCGGCCTTCGAGACCCGCGATTCCCATCGCCAGCCCGAGCTGCACGCCGGGATTTTCATGCGGCGGCACGTCGGCGCCGCAGGAGCGCACCATCGCGAGCGCATGGGTGATCAGGCTGCGAACGTCGATACCGGCGGCCGCCGCCGGCACCAGCCCGAACGGCGACAACACCGAATAGCGTCCACCGATCGTGGGATCGCCGTGGAAGATGCGGGCAAAGCCCTGCTTGATCGCAACCTTCTCCAGCGACGAGCCGGGATCGGTGACGGCGATGAAGCGATGCCCGGCCTTGTCCTTGCCGATGGTCCTGGAAACGCGATCGAAGAAGTAATCCTTCATCACGTTCGGCTCGGTGGTGCCGCCCGATTTGCTGGAGACAATGAACAGCGTGTGGGCGAGATCGACCGTATCCTCCATCGCGCGCACCTGCGCGGGGTCGGTGGAATCGAGCACATGCAGCTTCGGGAAACCGGATTTCCTGGCGAAAGTTTCCGCAAGCACTTCCGGCCCGAGGCTCGATCCGCCCATGCCGAGCACGACGGCATCGCTGAAATTCTGCCCCTTCACGCGACGGGCAAAATCCTCGTAATCGGCGACGTCGGCGGCCGCAGGGCTGTTCAGCCAGCCCAGCCATTTGTTCTCGTCGTCATCGGTCCAGACCGATTTGTCCTTCTGCCAGAGACGGCGGATTGTAGCGGACGCACGCCAGTCCTCGGTGCTTTTCTCCACGGCCTTCCTGATGCCATCACCGAGCGCAAGCTGCTGCCGGTCGATGCCGCCACTGAGCGAAGCCGCGCGCTTCTGCGCGACCGCGCCATAGAGCTTGTCGGCAGCATCCGCAAACAGCTTGACGCCGTCCCTGACCAGTTCTTCTGTGATGGCGTCGAGCGAAATGCCTGACTGTTCGAGCTCTTCCAGCACGCGCCGTGCGTCCTCGATATTCTCCTCGAGACTGTCGCGGGGCTTGCCATGGTCGCGGAATGCGTCGAGCGTTGCCGGCGGCACGGTGTTGACGGTGTTGGCGCCGATCAATTCCTCGACATACAGCACATCGCTGTAGTCCTTGTTCTTGGTGCCGGTGGATGCCCACAGCAAACGCTGCGGCTTTGCGCCCTTGGCGGCAAGCTTCTCCCAGCGGGGGCCTGCGAACAGCCGCTTGTAATCCTGATAGGCAAGCTTGGCGTTGGCGATCGCGACCTTGCCTTTGAGCGCGCTCAGCCGCTCCTTCTCGCTGGGGTCATTGGCTTTTGCGATCTTGTCGTCGAGCTGCTTGTCGACCGCGGTATCGATACGGCTGACGAAGAAAGACGCGACGCTGGCGACAGGCGCGGGATCGCCGCCGTTGGCGACGTATTTTTCAAGGCCCGCGATATAGGCCTCCGCTACCTCGCGATAGACGTCTTGCGAGAACAGCAGCGTGATGTTGATGCTGATGCCTTCGCCGATCAGATGTTCGATCGCCGGCAGCCCTTCCGGCGTGGCCGGCACCTTCACCATCAAATTCTGCCGCTTGACGTCCTTCCAGAGCCGTTCGGCTTCCGCAATGGTTCCCTTGGTATCCATTGCCAGATAGGGCGAGACCTCGAGGCTGACGAAACCGTCGGTGCCGTTCAAGTGGTCGTAAACCGGGCGCAGCACATCGGCGGCGTTCTGGATGTCCTCGATGGCGAGCGCCTCGAACAGGTCGGCGACGGGGCGGTCGCCCGCCTTCAAGGCGTGACCGATCGCGCCGTCATACTCGTCCGAGCTGCCGATCGCCTTTTCGAAGATCGAGGGGTTCGACGTCACGCCCTTGACGCCGTCGGTGTCGATCAGCGCCTTGAGGTCGCCCTTGGCGACGAAGCCGCGGGCGAGGAAGTCCAGCCAGATTGCCTGGCCATGGTTTTCGAGTGCTTTGACGGGATTCATGGTGCCTGTTCTGTTCGGTCGGTTTTTTGGGTTTCCGGCAGCTTTCGGGGGCAGGGCCGGAAAGTCAACATTTGGTTGGGTGTGCCGCCGGATGGAATGGGGCGGTCCGGGACGATAACGCCATTGACACTGGTTCGATCCCGAAAATGGCTGGTCTTGCCGGCCTCGATACGACCGGATCGGTCGAACCGGATTCCTGGATTGTGACACCAACGGCCACAAGCACGAAGTCGTGAAGGAGGCCGTCATGATCAGTTGTTTTTCGTCCCCTGCCAGCCTCGCGCTCTTGTGTGGCCTGATCGCGCTTGGCCCGGCCACGACGGAAGCGGCCGGCATCGGCGTCCATTTGAGGGGTCATGCGCAAAACATTCCGCCGGCGGTTGCAGGGGGACACAGCCCGCATGTCGGCGTGGGAGCGGGCGCGCAGGCGCCATCGCGACTGAATCCGAACACGCGAAGTATTCAGCCGGGTAGAGCGGGCGAAACTACGGCGACCAAATCACCCAAATGAGCGATCGACGTGAAATGTTCGCGTCAATCGGCAAGATCTGAAAGCGTAAGACCTCAGGGCCGCAGGTAAACATAGCCCTGCTATTGCAGCTCGGCGAGCCGCACCACACCGCCCCGTTCGGCGACAATAAAGCCCGGCAGCAAATCCTTCAGCGTGATATTCTGCGACTTCATGGTGTTGCCGCAGAAGGCGAGTTCGAGACCGGCTTTGGAGAATTGACCGACGCTTCGAAAGATCGGGGTTCGCGGACGCCGAATGAAACGCCCGCAACGCCTGGCCATGAACTAACAGCGCGATCGTGATACTGTCAGGACCGCTGACACCGTCGAGATAGTTCTGGATGTTGCCTAGCGCGAAGCTCACCTTGTCGAGGTCGTTGAGGTGATAAACCACTTTCAATTTTGTCGAAGCTGCTGCCTCGGTTGCCGCGCTGGCGCAGGAGGCGGCAGAGGCTGCGCCGAACGCCGAAATCGCGCCCGCAGGATATTGCGTCGATGCATGTAATCTCTCCGACCAAAGTGGTTTAGGTCACAGACCTAAGTAGTGAGGCATACCAACCTATGTAGTATGGCTCACTTGTGCCGGAGTGCCGCAAGCTCCTTGCGACCCGTCACCAACCCGGAGCGCTCGTGCAGATCGGTGCGATCAACGCGGAAAATCTTGTCGTCGGCGCCGGCGACCAAATCGTTACTGGCTTTGTCGAAGCCCTCCTGGGCCTGACAGGCATGGACTCCGACGACGGAGGCAGCAGCGGCGACGATCCAGACGCATTTCGTGGCAGACTCGGATTAAACGCGCGGCATATTACTTTAGTTGCAGTTGGCGCCGGGTGCGTTCAACGCTCAGTCCGCGAAATGAACGCGTGTTCATCTTGGCCTTTTTTTGCGACTAGCCGGCCGTCCGAAGGTCACAAAAGGCGCCGTTATTGCACGTGCGTGCCGTTCAGAAGCCTGGATTTTCCAGCTTCGCTGCCGGGATCGCCTGGCCAGCGCCGATTCGAGCCGCACGACCGCTTAGATTCCTTAAAAAACCCCTTACATGATGCTCAGTACTAACCCGGTGAAAATGTTGCAGCACGGCTACAACGCGAGCGAAATGGCACCGTATCTTTACGAGGAGGAGGCCCTTAGCATGACTATTGCATTGCATTGTGAAGTCGCTCGCGTGTCCAATCAACCCATGTGCTGATGGTGATTCGCGAACGAAGCTGTGACGTTCCGACACTGGAACCCGAGTGGAGCGTCCGGCATTTACAGGTGACCATGGAGAGACGGATCATGTACAACGATTCTCTGTTCAATGCTTTCGCCCGGTCCTTCGAAGCAAGAAGCCAGACCGACATGTCGATGGCGGAATATCTGGAGTCGTGTCGAAGCGATCCGATGCGATATGCCAACGCTACCGAACGATTGCTAGCTGCGATCGGTGAACCTCAGATGATTGACACGGCCAAGGATCCTCGCCTTGGCCGTATCTTTTTGAATCGCACGATGCGGCTCTATCCAGCCTTCGCCGGCTTCTACGGAATGGAAGACACGATCGAGCGCATCGTAGGCTTCTTCCGC
The DNA here is from genome assembly GCF_018596315.1 of Bradyrhizobium sp. SRL28. GTDB lineage: Bacteria > Pseudomonadota > Alphaproteobacteria > Rhizobiales > Xanthobacteraceae > Bradyrhizobium. Next base: position 30,687 of record NZ_JAHEAG010000025.1, read on the forward strand.
CACGCGGCGCAGGGCCTCGAAGAGCGCAAGCAGATACTCTATCTGCTCGGGCCGGTCGGTGGCGGAAAGTCCTCGCTTGCCGAGCGCCTCAAGTCGTTGATGGAAGTCCACCCCATTTACGTGCTGAAGGCCGGCGACGAACTCAGCCCGGTGTTCGAAAGCCCGCTCAGCCTGTTCGATCCGGATTCGCTGGGGCCGATGCTGGAGGAGAAGTACGGCATTCCGCGCCGTCGCCTCAGCGGACTGATGAGCCCGTGGTGCTACAAGCGCCTCGAATCCTTCGGTGGCGACATCTCGCAATTCCGCGTCGCCAAGATCCAGCCGTCGCGGCTGCGTCAGATCGCGATTGCAAAGACCGAGCCCGGCGACGAAAACAACCAGGACATCTCGTCACTGGTCGGCAAGGTCGACATCCGCAAGCTGGAGACCTTCGCCCAGAACGATCCTGATGCTTACAGCTATTCGGGCGGCCTCAATCGCGCCAACCAGGGCATTCTCGAATTCGTCGAAATGTTCAAGGCGCCGATCAAGATGCTGCATCCGCTGCTGACGGCGACGCAGGAGGGCAACTATATCGGGACCGAAAACATCGGCGCGATCCCGTTCACCGGCGTCATTCTCGCCCACTCCAACGAGGCCGAATGGCAAAGCTTCAAGACCAACAAGAACAATGAGGCCTTCATCGACCGTATCTGCGTCATCAAGGTGCCGTATAGCCTGCGCGTCACCGAAGAGCAGAAGATCTACGAGAAGCTGATCCAGGGCTCCGAACTGGCCACCGCGCCGTGCGCGCCGGCCACGCTGGAAACGATGGCACGCTTCTCGGTGATGTCGCGGTTGCGCAAGCACGAGAACTCGACTGTCTTCGCCAAGATGCGGATCTACGACGGTGATAGCCTGAAGGAGTCCGATCCAAAGGCGCGCAGCGTTCAGGAATACAGGGATGCTGCCGGTGTCGATGAAGGCATGGACGGCGTTTCGACACGCTTCGCCTTCAAGGTTCTCGCCGCGACTTTCAATCACGACACCAGTGAGATCGGTGCCGACGCGGTCCATCTGATGTATACGCTGGAGCAGGCGATCCGGCGCGAGCAGCTTCCCGACGAAGTCGAGAAGCGTTATCTCGAGTTCATCAAGGCCGAACTGGCGCCGCGCTATGCCGAATTCATCGGGCACGAGATCCAGAAGGCCTATCTCGAATCCTATTCGGATTACGGCCAGAACCTGTTCGATCGCTATGTCGACTATGCCGATGCCTGGATCGAGGATCAGGATTTCAAGGATCCCGACACCGGACAACTGCTCGATCGTGAACTGCTCAATCAGGAGCTGACCAAGATCGAGAAGCCGGCCGGCATCGCCAATCCCAAGGATTTCCGTAACGAGGTCGTCAAGTTCTCGCTGCGGTCGCGTGCCCAGCACGGCGGCAAGAATCCGACGTGGACCAGCTACGAAAAGATTCGGGAAGTGATCGAAAAGCGGATATTCTCCCAGGTCGAGGATCTGCTGCCCGTCATTTCCTTCGGCTCGAAGAAGGACGGAGAGACCGAAAAGAAGCATGGCGAGTTTGTCGCGCGCATGGTCGAGCGTGGCTATACCGAGCGGCAAGTTCGCCGGCTGGTCGAGTGGTACATGCGCGTAAAACAGGCTGGCTGAGGCGGATGAAACGTGGCCATTCACATTGTCGACCGGCGCCTGAATCCGGGTAGCAAGAGTCTGGAGAATCGGCAGCGCTTTCTGCGCCGGGCCAAGGCGCTGGTTCAGGGCGCCGTGAAGAGATCGTCGCAGGACCGGGACATCAAGGATGTCCTGGAAGGCGGCGTGGTCAGCGTCCCGATCGACGGCATGGAAGAGCCGCGCTTTCGCCGCGAGGGCGGCACGCGCGACATGGTGCTGCCCGGAAACAAGAAGTTCATCGAAGGCGACATGCTTCCGCGGCCGAACCAGAGCGGCGGCAAGGGCAGGGGCGCGGGCGAGGGCGACAGCGAAGATGCGTTTCGCTTCGTGCTCAGCCGCGACGAGTTCGTCGACCTGTTCCTGGACGATCTGGAATTGCCCGATCTGGCCAAGCGAAAGCTGGCCAATGTCGAAAGTGAGGGCATTCGCCGGGCGGGTTACACAACATCCGGCTCGCCGGCCAATATTTCGGTGAGCCGTACGGTCAGTCGCGCCTTGGCACGGCGCGTGGCGCTGCGGCGGCCGAGGCCTGAGGTGCTGGAGGCCCTCGAGGCGGAGCTTGCGGATTGCAGCGACGAGGCGCGCCGCACCGAGCTCATGGCCGAGATCGAGGCCCTGAAGGCCAAGATACGCCGCATCCCGTTCATCGATCCGATCGACATCCGCTACCGGCGTTTCGAGACGGTGCCGAAGCCGGTGGCGCAGGCCGTCATGTTCTGCCTGATGGACGTCTCGGGTTCGATGACCGAGCACATGAAGGACCTCGCCAAGCGCTTCTACATGCTGCTCTACGTGTTCCTGAAGCGGCGCTACCGTCACGTCGAGATCGTTTTCATCCGGCATACCGACCGGGCCGAAGAGGTCGACGAGCAGACGTTCTTTCACGGACCGGCTTCCGGCGGCACGCTGGTGTCGAGCGCGTTGCAGGCGATGCATGACATCGTGCGGTCGCGGTTCAAGCCGGCGGACTGGAACATCTATGCCGCGCAGGCGTCCGACGGCGACAATTCCTACGCGGACGGCGAGGTCGCAGGCCGGCTCCTGACCGACAAGATCCTGCCGGTCAGCCAGTTTTTCGCCTATCTGGAAGTCGGCCAGGAAAACGGCCTTAGCTACGAAATGCCCAATTCGTCGCTCTGGACCCTTTACGAGGGCCTGCGCGCGAGCGGCGCGCCGCTGTCGATGCGCAAGGTCAACGAGCGCAGCGAGATATTCCCGGTATTCCACGATCTCTTCCAGCGCCGTAGCCAGCAGGAAAGGACCGGGTCATGACCGCGACCGACCAATTGCTGTTTGAGGGGGCGGACTGGGACTTCCGGACGCTGCAGCGGATCTGCGACGCCTGCGAGCAGGTTGCGCGGGACGAATTGGGGCTCGATGTCTATCCCAACCAGATCGAGGTCATTACCGCCGAGCAGATGCTGGACGCCTATTCGTCCGTCGGCATGCCGCTGTTCTACAAGCATTGGTCGTTCGGCAAGCATTTTGCCTTTCAGGAGGCATCCTATCGCAAGGGGCTGATGGGGCTGGCCTACGAGATCGTCATCAACTCGTCGCCGTGCATTTCCTACCTGATGGAAGAAAATACCGCGACGATGCAGACGCTCGTCATCGCGCATGCCGCTTTCGGCCATAACCATTTCTTCAAGAACAACTATCTGTTCAAGCAATGGACCGACGCTGACGGCATTCTCGATTATCTCGAATTCGCGAAGCGCTATGTGGCGCATTGCGAGGAACGCCACGGCCGGCTGGCGGTCGAGCACACGCTCGATGCCGCGCATGCCTTGATGTCGCACGGCATCGATCGCTATCCCGGCAAGAAGAGTCTCGATCTTCGCGCCGAGGAAAAGCGGGCGGGCAGGCGCCGTGCCCACGAGGAGGCCGCATTCAACGACTTGTGGCGCACGGTTCCGACCGGCCCGGCGAAGACCAGCGCGATACTGGACGTCGAGCACCGCCGCCAGATGCTCGGTCTGCCGCAGGAAAACCTGCTGTATTTTCTGGAGAAGACGGCGCCGCGCCTGCGCCCCTGGCAACGTGAATTGCTGCGGATCGTGCGGCATATCGCGCAGTATTTCTATCCGCAGAGCCAGACCAAGGTGATGAACGAGGGTACGGCGACCTACGTTCACTATCGCATCATGAGCCGGCTGCACCAGCAGGGACGGCTGACGGACGGCAATTTCCTCGAATTCCTGCAGTCGCACACCAACGTCGTGTTCCAGCCCGAGTTCGACGACCCGCGCTATTCCGGCTTCAATCCATATGCGCTTGGATTTGCGATGATGCAGGACATCGAGCGCATCGTCACCAATCCCGAAGCCGAGGATCGTGAGTGGTTCCCGGATATCGCCGGGACCGGCGATGCCATGGGCGTGCTGCGCGACATCTGGGCCAATTATCGCGATGAGAGCTTCATCAGCCAGTTCATGAGCCCGCGGCTAATGCGGCACTTCCGCCTGTTCCATCTGCATGACGATCCGGAGGAGCGTGCCGGCATCCTGGTCGACGCCATCCACAACGAGCGCGGCTACCGCCGGCTGCGGCGCGAACTGGCGCGGCAGTACGATGTCGGATTCATCGACGCGAACATCGAAGTCGTCGATGTCGACCTTGCCGGCGATCGCCGCCTGATGCTGCGGCACACCGTGGTGAAGGGTGCCCAGCTCACCGAAGCCGACACCAAGCGCGTGCTGCAGCACCTTGCCGATCTCTGGAGCTACGACGTTTCGCTCGTCGAGGTCGACACCTCCAACAAGGTGTTGAAGGAGTATATCGCAAACCCGCGGAACATCGCCGCGGCAGCGTAGCTACCCGGGCGCTAGATTTTTGTTTTGACGCGTTTTCTTGACGCGAACCGGTGTCCACCCGGATCAAGTCCAGGGCAGGCTTTCGCTCGAAAACGCTATGGCTACCGCAGGCTGGCGTTGATCTTTTCCAGCGCTGATGTGCCGGGGCACAGATCCTTGGCTTCCAGCGTATTGAGCGGCGTCTCGACGGTGTCGAGATGGGTGTGCAGGTCTTCCGAATCCGGATCGACATAAAGCAGCCCGGTGACCACCTGGCCCTTGGCGGCGTGCTTCTGCAGGAAGGTCATCGCCGCCAGCCGGTCATTCGCATCATAGTCGGCGTCGATCTTGCGGAGCGCCAGCCTGGTGCCGTCATGCTGCTCGACCACCTGAACCGTGCCCGGCGCGTAATCGACCGTGATCGGGTCGCGGCCGGTGAGCACGTCCAGCCGGTTCACCGCGTCGTTGTGCTCACGGACATAGTCAAAGCTCTTGGTCGAGCCGGCGTGGTTGTTGAAGGCGATGCAGGGGCTGATGACGTCGATGAAGGATGCGCCCTTGTGCCGGATCGCAGCCGCAATCAGCGGCACCAACTGGTTCTTGTCGCCGGAGAAGCTGCGCGCCACGAAGCTTGCGCCGAGTTGCAGGGCGATCGCCACCAGGTCGATGGCGTTGTCGGTGTTCATCACGCCCTTCTTGGACTTCGAGCCGCGGTCGGCGGTGGCCGAGAATTGCCCCTTGGTCAGCCCGTACACGCCGTTGTTCTCGACGATGTAGGTCATGTTGACGCCGCGCCGGATCGAATGCGCGAACTGGCCGAAGCCGATCGAGGCACTGTCGCCGTCGCCGGAGACGCCGAGATAGATCAGGTCGCGATTGGCGAGGTTGGCGCCGGTCAGCACCGACGGCATACGGCCGTGCACCGAGTTGAAGCCGTGCGAATTGCCGAGGAAATAGTCCGGCGTCTTCGACGAGCAGCCGATGCCGGAGATTTTTGCTACGCGGTGCGGCTCGATCGAGAGTTCATAGCAGGCCTCGATGATGGAAGCGGTGATCGAGTCGTGGCCGCAGCCGGCGCACAGGGTCGAGATCTTCCCCTCGTAGTCGCGGTGCGTATAGCCGAGATCGTTCTTGGGCAGGCCGGGATGATGAAACTTGGGCTTTGCAATGTAGGTCATGACACGGCCTTACGGAGAGGGGTCACTTTCAGATGGTCCTGGTGGTCGCCGATGGCGTTGGCGATGAAGCGCGCGGTGATCGGCGTGCCGTCATAGTGCAGGATCGGCACCAGCCGGACCGGATCGATACCGTTCTCGTTGACGATCAACTGGCGCAACTGCGCGTCGCGGTTCTGCTCCACCACGTAAACGAAATCATGGTCGGCGATGAAGCTCGCCACGCTGGAGTGGAACGGGAAGGCGCGGATGCGCATGCGGTCGAGCTGATGCCCGCGCGCCTCCAACAGGCCGATCGCCTCGTCCATCGCCGGCGCGGTCGAGCCAAAATAGATCACGCCGTATTTGGTCGGCTTGGCAGCGTTGGCCTGCAACGGCCGCGGTACCATGTCCTGCGCGGTCTCGAACTTGCGCACCAGCCGCTGCATGTTGTCGGCGTAGACGGCGCCTTCTTCCGAGTAGCGCGCGTAACGGTCGCGCGAGGTGCCGCGGGTGAAGAACGAGCCTTTGGTGGGGTGGGTGCCGGGATAGGTGCGATAGGGGATGCCGTCGCCGTCGACGTCGAGATAACGGCCGAAGTCGCGGCCGGGCTCGTCGAGCATTTCCGCCGTCATCACCTTGCCGCGGTCGTATTGTCGGGCGTCATCCCACTTCAGCGGACGGCAGAGGCGGTGGTTCATGCCGATGTCGAGGTCGAGCATCAGGAAGATCATGGTCTGCAGCCGATCGGCGAGATCGAACGACTGCGCCGCGAACTCGAACGCTTCGGCCGGGTCTTCCGGGAACAACAGGACGTGCTTGGTGTCGCCGTGCGAAGCATAGGCGCAGGCAATGATATCGCATTGCTGGGTGCGCGTCGGCATGCCGGTCGAGGGGCCGGCGCGCTGGATGTTCATGATCACGGCCGGAATTTCCGCAAAATACGACAGGCCGATGAATTCGGTCATCAGGGAGATGCCGGGGCCGGAGGTTGCGGTGAAGGCCCGCGCGCCATTCCAGGAGGCGCCGATCACGATGCCGATGGATGCGAGCTCATCTTCGCCTTGGACGATCGCGTATTTCGCCTTGCCGGTCTCAGGGTCGTGCCGCAGCTTCTTGCAGTGGCTCGTGAAGGCCTCCGCCACCGACGACGACGGCGTGATCGGATACCAGGCGCAGACGGTGGCGCCGCCATAGACCGCGCCGAGCGCAGCCGCGCTGTTGCCTTCGATGAAGATACGCTCGCCGACCTTGTCGGACTTCTTCACCCGCAGACCGACCGGGCATTTCAGGTTCTGCAGCGCCCAGTCGCGGCCGAGATGCAGCGCATGCACGTTCGAGGACAGGAGCTTTTCCTTGCCCTTGTACTGCTCGCCGATGAGCTGCTCGACCAGCTTCGGATCCATGTCGAGCAGCGCGCAGAGCGCGCCGAGATAGATGATGTTCTTGAACAGCTGGCGCTGGCGCGGATCGGTGTAGGTCGAGTTGGTGATTGCGGTCAGCGGCACGCCGATCACGTTGATGTCGGCGCGGAATTTCGACGTCGGCATCGGCTTGGTCGAATCGTAGAACAGATAGCCGCCCGGCTCGATCGAGGCGACGTCCTTGTCCCAGGTTTGCGGGTTCATCGCCACCATCATGTCGACGCCGCCGCGGGCGCCGAGATGGCCATCTTCCGTCACCCGCACCTCGTACCAGGTCGGAAGGCCCTGGATGTTGGAGGGGAAGATGTTGCGCGGAGAAACCGGCACGCCGTGGCGCAGGATCGAGCGCGCGAACAGTTCGTTGGCGCTGGCCGAACCCGAGCCGTTGACGTTGGCAAAGCGGACGACGAAGTCGTTTACGCTGCTGATCGGGCTTTGGTCTGGCATGTTGATCCCGCGTAAGTCATATCGATGAGGTATTTCTGCATGTCCCAGGCGCCGGTCGGGCAACGCTCGGCGCACAGCCCGCAATGCAGGCAGACGTCCTCGTCCTTCACCATCACGCGGCCGGTCTTGAGCCCTTCGGCGACATAGAGCGCCTGGTCGTGGTGCGGCGAGGGCGCCTTCAGCCGCTGCCGCAGGTCCTCTTCCTCACCATTCTCCGTGAATGTGATGCAGTCCATCGGGCAGATGTCGACGCAGGCGTCGCACTCGATGCAGGCGGGCGCCGAGAACACGGTCTGCACGTCGCAATTCAGGCAGCGCTGCGCTTCGCCGAGCGCGAGCTTGACGTCATAGCCGAGCTCGACCTCGGTGCGGATGTCCTTCAGCGCGATCACCTTGTCGCGATGCGGCACCTTGTAACGCTTGTCGCCCGAGATATCGTTGTCGTAGCTCCACTCGTGGATGCCCATCTTCTGCGACGAAACATGCACTTCGGGCAGCGGGCGCTCGGTGATGTCTTCGCCTGAGATCATCTTGTGGATCGACAGCGCGGCGTCATGGCCGTGCGCCACCGCCCAGATGATGTTCTTCGGACCGAACGCGGCGTCGCCGCCGAAGAACACTTTTGGATTGGTCGAGACAAAGGTCTTCGCATCGACCTGCGGCATGTTCCATTTGTCGAAATCGATGCCACAGTCGCGCTCGATCCAGGGGAACGCATTCTCCTGGCCGACCGCGACCAGCACGTCGTCGCAGGGGATGGTCTGATCGGGTTCGCCCGAGGGCACCAGGTTGCGGCGGCCGTTGGCGTCGTATTCCGCCTTCACCTTCTGGAAGGTGACGCCGATCAGCTTGCCGCTGACATGCTTGAATGCCACCGGCACCATGAAATTGAGGATCGGAATGTCCTCGTGAAGGGCGTCTTCCTTTTCCCAGGGGCTCGCCTTCATTTCCTCGAAGCCGGAACGCACGATCACCTTGACGTCTTCGCCGCCGAGGCGGCGCGCGGTGCGGCAGCAATCCATCGCGGTGTTGCCGCCGCCAAGCACGATCACGCGGCGTCCAATCTTCTCGACATGGCCGAACGAGACCGACGCGAGCCATTCGATGCCGATGTGGATATTGGCGGAGACTTCCTTGCGGCCGGGGATATCGAGTTCGCGGCCGCGCGGGGCGCCGGAGCCTACGAAGATCGCGTCGTAATTTTCGTCGAGCAGCTTCTTCAGGCTGTCGATGCGATGACCGCCCTTGAACTCGACGCCGAGGTTGAGGATGTAATCGGTCTCCTCGTCGATGACCGTGTCCGGCAGGCGGAACTTCGGAATCTGGCTCCGCATCATGCCGCCCGCCTTCGGGTCGGCATCGAACACGGTGCAGTGATAGCCGAGCGGCGCGAGATCGCGCGCTACTGCCAGCGAAGCGGGACCGCCGCCGACCAGCGCGATGCGCTTGCCGTTCTTTGCAACCGGCTTCGGCATGCGGTGCTTGACGTCATCCTTGAAGTCGGCGGCAACGCGCTTCAGGCGGCAGATCGCCACCGGCGTTTCCTCGACGCGGCCGCGGCGACACGCGGGCTCGCACGGACGATCGCAGGTGCGTCCCAGAATTCCGGGAAACACATTCGATTTCCAGTTGATCATGTAGGCGTCGCTATAACGCCCCTCGGCAATCAAACGGATGTATTCGGGAACCGGTGTGTGTGCGGGGCAGGCCCATTGGCAATCGACCACTTTGTGAAAGTAGTCTGGCGCCGAGATATCAGTCGGTTTCATTCCTACCTTGTCCGCGTCAGCAACGGGAACGCGGCCTTATTTTGCCTTGCGAACGCTTAACGAGCGTTCTTGTGGTTTTTGAATTGGATCATAGGCTTATCTTATTAGAGCCATTCCAGAAGCTGCACACAAGCCAATTTTGCGCGATCTCCGGCTTTCAACTGCATGGGAGCTTGGACTTAGCGTCGCAGCGTTAATTGTGGCAGTGCAGCATGTGCAGTGCAGCTTCACCTTTCGACGCGACGCCCTTTGCGCATGCGATGACGCGTGTGCTCAGATCAGCCGCAGAATTGCGCCGGTCGCCGCCAGCAGGATGACGACAATCCATGGCGGCAGCTTCCAAACCGTCAGCAGCAGGAAGCCGGCGAGCGCCACAACGAAGTCGCGCGGGGTGAGCACTGCGCTGATCCAGACCGGATTGTAGAGCGCCGCGCCAAGGATGCCGACGACGGCGGCATTGGTGCCGCGCATGGCGGCCTGCGCGGTGGGGCGCAGGCGCAGCGCATCCCAGAACGGCAGCATGCCATAGACCAGCAGCAGCCCCGGCAAGGACAGGGCGACCAGTGCAATCGTAGCGCCGGCGAGACCGTTGGGAGCGGGTCCAATGGCGCCGAGATAGGCCGCAAAGGTGAACAGCGGTCCGGGTATGGCTTGCGCCATGCCGTAGCCGGCGAGGAAATCCGCATTGCTGACCCAGCCGGGCGTCACGACTTCCGCCTGTAACAGCGGCAGCACGACATGGCCGCCGCCGAACACCAGCGCGCCGGAGCGATAAAACGCGTCGAACAGCGCAAGGCCCTGCGAGCCAGTCCTTGCCGTCACCAGCGGCGTGATCAGGAACAGAATTGCGAAAAGCACCAGCGCGACCGTGCCGTGCCCGCGCGATACCGAAAAGCCGAGGTGGCCCGCAGGCACGGGCCCATTTCCGCGGCACAGCCAGAGTCCGGCTGCGGCCCCCAGGACGATGGCGCCGATCTGCCCGAACGATCCGCCGATGAAAACCACGATCGCAACAGCGGCAAGCGCAATGGCAGCTCGCGCTCGGTCCGGCGTCAGGCTGTTGGCCATGCCCCAGATCGCCTGCGCGACCACGGCAACCGCGACCAGCTTCAGGCCGTGGAGAAGGCCTTCCGCGAACGGGCCCGTGAGGGCTGTCGCACTGACGGCGAAGGCGAACATGATGAGCGCGGACGGCATCGTGAAAGCGAACCACGCCGCCAATCCGCCAAGCAGGCCGTTGCCGCGCAGGATGCCGAGCGTGAAGCCGACCTGGCTGGAAGCGGGACCTGGCAAGAACTGACAGAGCGCAACGATGTCGGCGTAGCTGCTCTCGCTCAGCCATTTCCGCCGTTCGACGAATTCGGTCCTGAAGTAGCCGAGATGCGCGATCGGCCCGCCGAACGACGTGAGGCCCAGTTTGAGGAAGGCGGCGAAAATCTCGGCCACGGCACCCGCGGGCTTTTCCGCCATGCAATTCAACTCCAGTTACGGCTGAAGATAGCGGGAACCGGTAATGTCACCAAGCGTTTGGGACGACCTGGAAATAGCTGCGTATGACATCCTCAGCCGGTCGGTCGTCCCCAGCATCCAGAAGATGAAGGAGCGCTTTCAGGCGACCATCACACATCTCAGAGAGAACGTTAGCAACGCAATTGAAAGCGATCTGAGAGACTTCGGCGCAAGTTCTCATCTGCCTTATCAAGGCCTTCGACCATTACGAGAGGAAGAATCGAAGTTGCCTGGCGCAAGCACTAATCGTGCGGACTCGCTCAGAACCGAGCAGTTCCTGCCAGAAGGCAATCTCGCCCGCTGGTTTACCCGACATTGTGTTAACAGCGCCTTCACCGGGTTTCTACGGGGCGCAGTTCCGTTCCGGGAACGTCCGATCAAGCCGCCAACCGCTCACGTAACTTCGCGTGGCCGCTGGGAGCAGTGAAAGCGTCTAGCCGATATCGCTCTTCGTCAGGTCCCACATCAGGCGGTAGATCCCGCTCGATATGATCAGCGGCTTCAATGCGATATTACCGTTGAAGCGCAGCATGGCCGCGGGCACCGCGCCAATTTCGGTCGCATCGATCAGCACGAACCAGTCGCCGGCGCCGGGATTGGGCGCGGAGGGATCGTCGGTGATCGGCTTTGACAACGCCGGATCGCTCTCGATCAAATGCATGGAGATGATTCCGTCGAGCTTCGCCGGATCGAGTTGCTCGGCGAGCGCGGCGCGCAATTTGTCCTCGCCGCCGGCCGGGGGACGCAGCCTGACAATGCCGAGCGCCGCGCCGCGGCCAGTGCCTTGGCTCACCGTGATGCGCGCGACCGCCCGGATCATGTTCTGGAAGCGGGCGATATTGGCCTTCGACCACGCCGTCTGGTTCGCCAGCGCGGTGCGATAGGCGGGGCTGTCCAGCACCTCAAAAGTTTCGGTGGAGTAGAGGCTGAGATATTTCGGATTGCCGTCCTGCGCGACATAGCGGCGGGCTTCGAGGAAGCCGTCGATCGCGACGCGCTCTTCGAGATGCTCGCGGTCGTACCAGCGATTGAATTCGGCCTCATCCGCTGCGTCGATATTCATCGACGTCAGCAGCATGCCTTTTCCGGCCATCGGCATTTTTCTTGTTTCCTATTTGCCAGTTCTGGAAGCCATGTCCGCGATCGCCTTCATTACGGCGTCGCGGACGCCGGGGTCGTACAGCGTGTGGCCGGCGCCCTCGACGAAACGGATCTCGGCCTCGCGCCATAGGGCTGCGAGCGCGTGCGAGGTTGCGGGCGGGCACAGCAGGTCGTACCGGCCCTGCACGATGATGCCGGGGATGCCTTTGAGCCTGCCAGCTTCACGCAACAACTGGTTGGGCTGCATGAAGCAGTCATTGGCGAAGTAATGCGCTTCCATGAACGGCGTGGCCGGCAGGCCCCGTGACGAACTGAGCGCCACCAGATCAAGGCGTGTGCGGTTCGGCGCGTGTTCGGAAAGAATGCGTTCGGTTTCGCCCCATGCCCGTGCTGCTGGAATATTCACGTCAGGATTGGGGTCGAGGATACGGCGAAAATAGGCCTGGATCGGTTGAGCGCGTTCGTCTTCGGGCAGCACGCTCATGAAGTCGTCGTAAAGGCCGGGATAGAAGCGTGGCAGCGTATTGAGGAATCCGTTCTCGATTTCCTGGATCGTGCCCAGGAAGGTGGCGCGCAGCACGATACCGGCGACGCGCTCGGGATGCGTTTCCGCGTAGGCCAGCGCCAGGGTGGCGCCCCAGGAGCCCCCGACGACCATCCAGCGCTCGAAGCCGAATTTCTCGCGGATCGCCTCCATGTCCGCGATCAGATGCGGCAGCGTGTTGGCTTCGCGGCGGCCCTTGGGGCGGCTGCGACCGGCGCCGCGCTGGTCGAACAGCACCGCATGGAAGCGCTCGGGATCGAATAGCCGGCGGTGATCAGGCTGGCAGCCGCTGCCGGGCCCGCCATGCAGATAGACCGCGGCAATGCCACCGACGCGGCCGACGCTTTCGACGTAGATGTCGTGACCGTCGCTGACCGCGAGCTGTTCCGACGTCAGCGGCGCAAACGGATCGGCGCGTTTGACGGATTTGCCGGCATCGGCGTCAGGCGCCATGCTCGCCTTCCGTCTCCAGCGTGCCGCCGGCGAAATTGCGATAGAGGAAGCGGTCCTGGTGCGCGGCCGCCTCGCGTTCGGCGTCCTTGAAGATCTTCTCGTGCATCGGCGACAGCGTGCAGGCCGGGTCGGTATTGCCGGCGTCGCCGGTCAGTGCAAAGGCCTGGCAGCGGCAGCCGCCGAAATCGATCTCACGGAATTCGCAGCTCTTGCACGGCTCGGGCATCCAGCCGGTGCCACGATAGCGGTTGAAGGCCTCGGAATTCTGCCAGATCCAGGCGATCGAATGATTTGAGCGCACGGATTCGAATTCGAGCCCGGTGATGCTTTCCGCCGCATGGCAGGGCAGCACCTTGCCGGCGGGCGAGATGTTGAAGAACTGCCGGCCCCAGCCGCCCATGCATTTCTTCGGCCGCAGCGCGTAATAATCCGGCACCACATAGTCGATGGCGAGGATGCCCTTCAGGCGTATCACGGCTTCCTCGACGATGCGGCTGGTCTCCTCGATCTGCTCAAGCGTCGGCATCAACGCGGCGCGGTTCTTCAGCGCCCAGCCGTAATACTGGACGTTGGCCACTTCCAGCCGGTCGGCGTCGAGATCGACCGCCATCTGTATGATGTCGGAGAGCTGGTGCAGGTTCTGGCGGTGCATGACGGCGTTGACCGTCAGCGGCATATCGAGCTCGCGCGTCCATTTCGCGGCTTCGATCTTTTTCTCGTGAGAATTCTTCAGCCCTGCGACGCGGTCGGCCACCGCGGGCTCATTGCCTTGAAAACTGATCTGCACGTGGCAGAGGCCGGCATCGGCCAGTGCGGAGAGTTTTTCCTTGGTCAGCAGCACCGCTGACGTGATGAGATTGCTGTACAGCCCGACGTCGGTCGCATGCTGCACCAGCTCCACCAGGTCCTTGCGCGCGGTCGGCTCGCCGCCGGAGAAATGGATCTGCAGCACGCCGATTTCGGCGAGTTCGCTCAAAACCTTCTTCCATTCCTCGGTGGTGAGTTCGCTGCCGCCACGGTCGAGTTCGATCGGGTTGGAGCAATAGGGGCATTGCAACGGGCAGCGGTGCGTCAGCTCGGCGAGCACGGCGAGCGGAATGCCGAACGTCTCCGCGGTCGAGCGTTGCGATTCCAGAATCGCGAGCCCGTCACTGGGCGCGGCGCCGGCTGTTTTGCCATCGGCGAGAATGTCGCTCATGACGTCTTCTCACGCGCTTCGGTCAGAAAGCCCTTGTCGGCGAGGTCCTGCAGCATCCCGATGACGTCGGTCAGGATCGCCTCGCGCGGCGCGGCATATTTTGCGGCGAGCTGATCGGCCATATCGCCGACGCTGCGTACCCCGTCGCAAAGCTGCAGCACTTCCACCGCGATTTCGTCAGGCGCCAGCACGCGCTCCGGCGCCAGGATCACCCAGACTTGCCGCGTTTCATCGAATTTCAGCCGGGCGTGCCGCGGCAATTTCGGCCGGCTCGCCTCGCTGACACTGATGTTGCGGCTCATAGCCATCGATCGCTAATCCCCTCCTGTCAGTCCCCTTTGGGCACGAACGCGCCGGGCGGAATGTGGCCCTCGACATAGGCATGATACAGCGCATCGAGCTGAACCCATAGCACATTGGTCTTGAAGATCAGCGCGTTGCAGACCGCCTCGCGCTCCGCCGGCGTCTTCGCGTTGGCCTTGACGTATTCCAGCGCGAAGCCCGCGTCGCGCGGCGCCTGCGTCAGGCGGCGGCTGAAATAGCTCATGATGTCTGGATTGACGAAATCATAGTGCTGCAGCATCCCCGAGATGCGCTCCTCATGCAGGTTCGGCGCGAACAGTTCCGTGAGCGAGGAGGCGATCGCCTCCAACGGCGTCTTGTCGCGGCAAAAATGCACGTAGGCCTCCACCGCAAACCGCGTCGCGGGCAGGATGCCTTCGGTCGATTCCACATAGGCGCTTTCGAGCCCGAGCCCCTCGGTCAGCTTCAGCCAGCGCTCGATACCGCCTTCGCTGCCGATATCGCCGTCGTGATCCTCGATCCGGTGCCGCCATTCGATCCTCGTGGTGCGGTCGCGGAATCGCGAGATCACCATCGCGTCCTTGAGCGGGATCGTGCTCTGGTAAAAATAGCGGTTCAGCGCCCAGGCCTGCACCTGTCCCTTGTTGAGCTTGCCGCCATGCAGCAGCCGGTGGAAGGGATGCAGATTGTGATAGCGCGTCGCACCGATATGGCGGAGCATCGCTTCGAGTTCATCGGCATTGTTGAGCGTGATGCCCTTGCCGATCGACAGGGCGGTCATATCCGCGGTCATTTTCCCCTTGGCCATGACATTCACAGCGTAATCTCCGTTCCGTCGGCTGGAATCTGCCAGCCCGCCTGTTCCACTGCCTTTCGCTCATCCGAGCCGGAGAGCAAAGCGGGGTTGGAGTTGTTGATATGCAGGAACATCCTGCGGCCGATGTCGAGGCCGGAAAGGCTCTCGATCGCTCCATGTTCGCCCGACATTGAAATATGGCCCATCCCTTGTCCCGTCTTGGTGCCGAGGCCCTGGACGATCAATTCATCGTCGCGCCACACGGTGCCGTCGAAGAAGACCAGCGCGGCGCCCGCCAGGCGCGATTTGAGATCGTCGGTCACTCGCGCACAGGCGGCAAGGAAATAAAAATACTTGCCGCTTGCCTTGTCCAGAATCCGAAGCCCCAGCGTATCGCCCGCGCCGTCGCCGCCCGCCGGATGCGCCTTGCCTTCGAGATACCACGCGCCCTTGCCGGGAACCGCGAAGGGCAGGATTTCCATTCCGGATGGCGAGCCGTCGGGCAGGGCCGGCTCGAATGCGACATCCGCCTCGATCGGCCGCCGCTTCACGTTGTTTTCGCCCAGCACGTTAAAGATGCTGTTGGATCGCAAAATCGCAAGGACTCGCTCATGCGCATAGAGCGTGAAGGGCGAACCCTCGCGCATCGACAACAGCCCTGCGACCGCGTCGATTTCGCCATTAGTCAGGATCACGCCGGCGATCGGGCTGTGCCGGAGCTGTCCGGCTCTGGGATGAAGCTGCGGCGTCGCGATCAATTGCTGGCGCAGGTCGGGCGAGGCGTTGATGAGATACCAGTGAGCACCATCGGCGCTGACCGCGATCGAGGCCTGGGTACTGCGCAGCTCGGGATTTTCGCTTCGTGCTTTCCGGCATACCGGACATCCGCAATTCCACTGCGGAACCCCGCCGCCTGCCGCGGCGCCCAGGACGACGACGCGAAGCATAATTCGTCTCCTGGAGCTTCCAGACTTGAAGACACAAACTGAGCTAACAAACACCACGAGGTGGACACCGACCTCGGACACAGTTCCGCTATCGGGAACGTGTCAGGCCCGGAAGTCCACCTGCGTGAGCTATGAAATGCGCTGCCGCTTACTTGCGGGTGGCGCACATATACATGTTGATTTCCATTCCGACCGATACTTCGACGATTTTAGGCGCTTTCCAGGCCATTAGGCTCTCCCGTTGCTACAGGGCGAACTCCGCCCTTGCAGGTTAAGGTACTGCGGATCAAAAAGTTCGCCAGTTAAATCTTTTGCCTGGAACTCCCATTTGTTTATGCTGCGCTGCAAAGAGATTTCACGGAGTTGTGCGGAGGACCCCGGTCAAAACAACGTGGGATCAAGCGTTTCGCGGTTGTTCGCACCTCCGCTAATGCCAATTCTGGGTGCGACGGGGCGCTGCCGGCTCCGGATAAAGAACTTGTGAGATAGGGACGGCCTCCGGTTGCGGGGCCAACAGGAGCCAGGTTTCCGCCGATGCCGCGATATTACTTCAACACCCGTATCGGCGATGAGCTGATTTCCGATCCTGACGGCGAAGTGCTTGTCGATCCCGATCGCGCCTGGGAAATGGCGCGCGCCATGGTCCGGGAACTGCTTAAGACCGACGGCGCCGATGGCGCGCTGTTGAGCGCGATCATCGAGGTGACAGACGACGACGGCGAGATCGTGCTGGAGTTTCCGTTCGCCGAAGCGATCCTCGACGCCCCCGGCGCCTCGGTTACGAAGCACTGACGCGCGATGAAGCCGGTCGGCGTCGGGCCGACCATTCGGCACAGCGCGGTTTCCGTGACGCATGTTTCCGGTTGCGCTTCGACAGAAAAATATCGGAGATTGCCGCCGGAAAGCCACCGGCGTCGGCACCCTCATGTGTCACGTCTCGAGAAAAGGCTTCCGCCAGGGAGAAATGCCCATGATAAGTCACCCGTCGACGCCGCGCAGCCTGTTGCTGGCCGGCGCCTTCTTCAGTGCCTTCACGCTAACCGCCGCGGCCCAACAGCCTGCCGCACCGCCCGCTGCCGGCGCCCCGCCTGCGGCCGCGGCCGCGCCCGCGCTTCCGCCGGGGTCGCCGTTGATCGGACGCCCCGCGGGCAACGAAGCCGCCGCCAAGCTCGCGCCGAACGCACCGCCGCCGATACCCGCGGCGCCGGACAAACTGCCGACGGCGAAGCTCAAAGTGCCGGCCGGCTTCAACATCGAAGTCTATGCCGCGGGCATGGCGAACGCGCGCTCGCTCGCCTTGGGCGACAAGGGCACGGTGTTCGTCGGCAGCCGCCTAGTCGACAAGGTCTATGCCATCGTCAACAAGGATGGCAAACGCGAGGTCAAGGTGCTGGCCTCCGGCCTCTACCGTCCGAACGGCATCGCGTTCAAGGATGGCACGCTCTACATCGCCGAACTGTCGAAGGTCTCCAAGATCGAGAAGGTCGAGGATAACCTGGACAACCCGCCGAAGCCGACCGTGATCTTCGACAAGCTGCCCAAGGACGAAGCCCATGGCTGGAAGTTCATCGGCATCGGTCCCGACAACAAGCTTTACGTTCCGGTCGGCCAGCCCGGCAACAACGTGCTGAATAGCGATGAGCATGCCCTCATCCGGCGGATGAATCTCGACGGTTCGGGCGCGGAAGTGATCGCTCGCGGCGTTCGCCAGACCGTCGGCTTCGACTGGCATCCGGAGACCAAGCAGCTCTACTTCACCGACAACGGGCGCGACTGGATGTCGGAAGACGTGCCGGAGGACGAACTGAACCGTATCACCAAGGTCGGCGAACATTTCGGCACGCCGTTCTGCCTGCAGGGCAACATCCTCGACCCCGAATTCGGTTGGGGTAAATCCTGCAGCGACTACACGGCCCCGGTCGGCCTGCTGGGCCCGCATTCCGCAGCGCTGGGCATGCGGTTCTACACCGGCAGCATGTTCCCGAAGAGCTACAAGAACGTGGCCATCATCGCCCGGCACGGCTCCTGGAACCGCTCCAAGAAAGTGGGCGGCGACCTCGTCATCGCCAAGCTGAACAAGGACGGCACGATGAAGTCGATGGAGCCGTTCCTCACGGGCTTCGTGGAAGACAACAAGTATATCGGCCGTCCGGTCGATGTGCTGCAGATGAAGGACGGCTCGCTGCTGGTCTCCGACGACTGGAACGGCGCCGTCTACCGCATCACCTACGGCAAGCAGAAGGTGGCGGGGAAGTCGTAGCGTAGATTCCGTCATTGCGAGCGAAGCGAAGCAATCCATTCCGCCACTTGCGGAGGCGTGGATTGCTTCGTCGCTGCGCTCCTCGCAATGACGAAAGGACGTCCGGAGTTGGCCGATGCGTAAAACGATGACGATGCTAGCGTTCGCTCTGGTTGTAGCCTCAGCAAACGCCGAAACCATCGAACAGCGCATCGCGCCTTGCCTCGCCTGCCACGGCGAGAAAGGCCAGTCCGAGATCGAGAACACGCCCTCGCTCGGCGGTCAGCAGGCGCCCTACACGCTGATCCAGCTCTTCATGTTCCGCGAGAAGCTGAGAACCTTCGAGCCGATGAACGAGATGGCAAAGCCGCTGACCGACGACGATCTCCGTCTCTTCTCCGATTTCATCGCCAAGATGCCCAAGCCCGCGCCATCAGAGGAGGCCGGCGAGCCCGCGCGGATGCAGCGCGGGCAGGCGCTGGTGCAGCAGCACCGCTGCGACACCTGTCACAACCTCGATCTTTCCGGCAAGGAGAACGTCCCGCGCATCGCCAACCAGCGCGAGGACTATCTCGCCAAGACCCTTGCCGAGTACAAGGACAACAGCCGTCGCGGCTATGATGCCAGCATGGCCGACGTGATGGCGCCGATCGCGCCGGGGCAGATCGCCGATCTCGCCTATTACATCGCCCGCCTGCGCTAAATCCGGGCGGCGTCTCCGCTGGCATTGCCCTGCGCCCGGCGCTGGATTTCTGATTTGACGCGTTTTCTTGGCGCGAACCGGTTTCCACTTCGCTGGAAAACGCTCTAAAAGGGCGGCAATCGGATGGAGTATTGCATGCAGGATCTATGGCGCCTGTCGGCCGCGGAAATGGCCGGGCTGATCAGGTCGAAGAAAGTCTCGGCGAAGGAGGCGGCGACTGCGGCGCTGGCGCGGCTTGACGCGGTCAACCCCAAAATCAATGCCGTCGTCGATCACCGGCCTGAGGACGTCCTGGCGCAGGCTTCCGCCGTCGATGCTGCCATCGGACGCGGCGAAGATGTCGGTCCGCTCGGCGGCGTGCCCGTTACGGTGAAGGTCAATATCGACCAGGAAGGCTTTGCCACCACCAACGGGCTGAAGCTGCAGCGCGACGCCATCGCCAAGAGCAACAGCCCGGTGATCGACAATTTGCGCAAATCCGGCGCCGTCATTCTGGGGCGCACCAACTGCCCGGCGTTCTCCTATCGCTGGTTCACCACCAACCTCATTCATGGCGACACCAAGAACCCGCGCGACCCCGGCATCACGCCAGGCGGCTCGTCCGGCGGGGCGGGGGCTGCGGTCGCGGCCGGCATCGGGCATATCGCGCACGGCACCGATATCGCGGGATCGATCCGCTATCCCGCCTACGCCTGCGGCGTGCACGGCCTGCGCCCGACCATGGGACGCATCGCGGCGTTCAACGCGGCGCTCCCCGAACGGCCGATCGGACCACAGATCAGCGCCGTCTCCGGCCCGCTGGCGCGCACCATTGGCGATATCAGGATCGCGCTGGCTGCGATGTCGGCCAGCGATTATCGCGATCCCTGGTGGGTTCCGGCGCCGCTCGAAGGGCCGGCGATGCCCAAGCGTGTCGCGATGTGTCTCAACCCTGATGGCCTCGATCCCGTCCCCGAAGTGAAGGCCGCGGTAGCCGATGCCGGCAAGCGGCTCGCGCGCGCGGGCTGGATCGTCGAGGAAATCGCCAACCCGCCGCCGCTGCGCGAGGCCGCCGATCTGCAGACGAAACTCTGGCTCGGCGACGGCTACGAAGCGCAACTGGAAGCCGCCGAGCGCGAAGGCGATCCCGGCGCGCTGGCCTGCCTGCGCGGGAACCGCGCGAAAGTGCATCCGTTCGACCTGTCGAAGGCGCTGACGCGGCGCGCGACGCTGACGCGCGAATGGCTGACGTTCTTCGAAAAATACGCCGTGTTGCTGATGCCGGTATCAGGCGAATTGCCGTTCCCCGATCAGCTCGACCGCAAGGACGAGGCGTCGTTTGCGCGCGTCTGGCATGCGCAATTGCCGCAGATTGCCATTCCCTTCATGGGGCTGCCCGGGCTAACGGTTTCGACAGGTTTGGTCGGACGCGTGCCCGTTGGCGTGCAGCTCGTCGCCGGCCGCTACCGCGAAGATCTGTGCCTCGCCGCGGGCGAAGCGATCGAAGCCGGTGGAACTCCCTCGGCGGTGATAGACCCTGCGGGTTAACTTTGAGAGACCACGATGCCAGGCGTTTACGATTTTGCGGCGAATTCACTCGCCGGCGAAGAGGTTTCGCTGAAGCGGTTTGAAGGTCAGGTGCTCCTGATCGTCAACACCGCGAGCGCCTGCGGGTTCACACCGCAGTATAAGGGCCTCGAGCAATTGCAGCGCGAGCTCGGGCCGCGTGGCTTTGCGGTGCTCGGTTTTCCCTGCAACCAGTTCGGCGGGCAGGAGCCGGGCGACGCCAAACAGATCGGAGAGTTTTGCGAACGCAAATATGACGTGACGTTTCCGATGTTCGCCAAGATCGATGTCAACGGCAGCCATGCGCATCCGTTGTTCAATCATCTGAAGAATGAGAAATCGGGGCTGCTCGGTTCGTCGATCAAATGGAATTTCACCAAATTCCTGGTCGACCGATCGGGCAAGGTGGTCGGGCGCTACGCACCGACCGTTACACCCGAGGGGCTACGAAGAGAAATCGAGGCACTGCTGTGAGCGAGACCAACAAAGCGATGAACGACCAATTTCCCGACCGCCTCTCGGTCGATCCGGACAGCCCGTATTACAACGCCGACATCCTTGCGCGCGACGTCGGCATTCGCTTCAAGGGCGTCGAGAAGACCAATGTCGAGGAATACTGCATCAGCGAGGGCTGGGTGCGCGTCACCGCCGGCAACGCCAAGGACCGCTACGGCAACCCGCTGACGATCAAGGTGCACGGCCCGGTCGAGCCGTATTTCCGCGACAAGGCGCCGTCCTGACGTTCACATTCGTCATTGCCTGCGACAAACGCGAAGCGTTTGCGCAAGGGAGCGAAGCGACGAAGCAATCCATCCCTCCGTGCACGCCGCTCAATGGATTGCTTCGCTTCGCTCGCAATGACGACAGAGACTGAAAGCACAATTTAATGTCCGTCCGTATCGTCGACGTCTGCGAAATCACAAAACCGATCTCCTCGCCGATCCGCAACGCCTATATCGACTTCACCAAGATGACGACGAGCCTCGTCGCCGTCGTCACCGACGCCGTTCGCGACGGCAAGCGCGTCGTCGGCTATGGCTTCAACTCGAACGGCCGTTACGGGCAGGGCGGGCTGATCCGCGAACGCTTTGCGCCGCGGCTGAAAGAGGCTGACCCGAAAACGCTGCTCGATGCCAGCGGCGGCAATCTCGATCCGGACAAGGTCTGGGCCGCCATGATGTCGAACGAGAAGCCGGGCGGCCATGGCGAGCGCTCGGTCGCGGTCGGCACCATCGACATGGCGGTGTGGGACGCGGTGGCGAAGATCGCGGGCAAGCCGCTGTTCCGGCTGCTCGCTGAGCGTCACGGCCTCAAGGCCGATCCGCGTGTGTTCGTGTATGCCGCCGGCGGTTACTATTATCCCGGCAAGGACCTGTCGGCGCTGCGCGGCGAAATGCGCGGCTATCTCGACCGCGGCTACAACGTCGTGAAGATGAAGATCGGCGGCGCGCCGATCGCGGAAGATCGCGAGCGCATCGAATCTGTCTTGAAGGAGATCGGCAGTCAGACACAACTCGCCGTCGACGCCAATGGCCGCTTCGATCTCGAGACGGCGATTGCTTATGCAAAAATGCTGCGGGAGTATCCGCTGTTCTGGTACGAGGAGGCCGGCGATCCCCTCGACTTCGCGCTGCAGGCCGCTTTGGCCGAATTCTATCCAGCGCCGATGGCGACCGGCGAGAATCTATTCAGCCATCAGGACGCGAAAAATCTGATCCGCTATGGCGGCATGCGGCCGGACCGCGACTGGCTGCAATTCGATTGCGCATTGTCCTATGGTCTGTGCGAATACCAGCGCATGCTGGCGGTTTTGAAGACCCACGGCTGGTCGCCGAGCCGCTGCATCCCGCATGGCGGGCACCAGATGTCGCTCAATATCGCGGCCGGTCTCGGGCTTGGCGGCAATGAGAGCTATCCCGACCTGTTCCAGCCTTATGGCGGTTTCCCGGACGGTGTTCGTGTCGAGAACGGTCACATCACCATGCCGGATCTGCCGGGTATCGGCTTCGAGGGGAAATCCGATCTCTATGCGCAGATGAAGGCGCTGGCGGTGTAAGGGGACGGACTTCCAGGCCGCCAGTTTACCAATCGACTATCTCTAAAGGACGCCGCGATCTTGACCAGCAAACTTTCTCTTCCCCAACTCTCGCTCTCGAAGGACAAGATCCGGGTCTTGCTTCTCGAAGGGGTCAACGACAGCGCCGTGCAGATGATAGAGGCTGCGGGCTATTCCAACATGACTCGCTTGTCCAAGGCGCTTGAGGGCGATGCGCTCAAGGAAGCCATCAAAGGCGTGCACCTGCTGGGCATCCGCTCACGCACGCAGATCACCACGGATGTTCTCGAGGCCGCGGACCGGCTCATCGCGATCGGATGCTTCAGCGTCGGCACCAATCAGGTGGATATTGACGCCGCTCGCCGAAGCGGGATCCCCGTGTTTAACGCACCGTTTTCCAACACGCGAAGCGTGGCAGAACTGGTGATAGGTGAGATCGTCATCCTGCTGCGCCGGATCGTCTCGCGTTCCAACGCAGCGCATGAGGGGCGCTGGGACAAGTCTGCAAACGACAGCTATGAGGTGAGGGGCAAGACGCTCGGCATCATCGGATACGGCAACATCGGCTCGCAGCTCTCGAATCTCGCGGAAGCGCTGGGAATGAGGGTGATTTTCTACGATCACACCGACAAGCTTCGTCATGGCAACACCGAGCCGACCGCGAGCTTGCGTGATCTGCTGGCACAAAGCGACGTCGTGACGTTGCATGTGCCGGAGACATCAGCCACACATGGGATGATCGGACGCGAGGAGATTGCGGCGATCAAGCGTGGCGCGTATTTCATCAACAACAGTCGCGGTACGGTCGTTGATCTGGAGGCGCTCGCGGACGCGCTGCGCGAAGGCAGGCTTCGCGGTGCCGCGGTTGACGTTTTTCCGGTCGAGCCACGTTCGAACGCGGATCGCTTCGCATCGCCGCTGCAGGGCCTGGAAAATGTTATTCTGACGCCACACATCGGCGGTTCGACCGAAGAGGCGCAAGAACGCATCGGTGCCGAAGTTGCACGCAAGCTTGTCGATTACAGCGATTCCGGTTCGACGATGGGCGCTGTCAATTTCCCGCAGGTTCAGCTACCGCCGCGGCCATTGGGGACGCGGTTCATTCAGGTGCAGCGCAATCTGCCGGGCATGCTGGGGCGTTTGAACGAAGTGCTCGCGCGCCACGCCGTCAACATTGCTGCTCAATATTACGAGACCGACCACGACGTCGGCTATGTGGTTCTCGACGCAGATGCCTCCGCAGCCGATGGCCAGCGTGTGCTTGCGGACATCCGATCTCTGGAGGGCACCATTCGCGCCCGACTGCTCTATGAATACAAGGTCTGAGCCTGAAAAAACTGGCGACCGAGAAATCCTGAGCCTCGGCGATTGGCGAAAAGCTACGACAGCCGCATATCCAGCAGCCGCCGCCCCTCGGTCTTGAGCATTTTCTTCACTGAGCTCGACGCAGCGATCTCGCCCTGGTTGGCGTAGGCCTCGTGGTTCTTCTCGATATCTTCGAGGCGGTAGAGATAGTTGACCATGAAGCCTGCGGATTCGCGCAGGCCCTTGGGCGAGAGGTCGCCGAGCCAGTCGATCTTCTCCAGCCGCGCGCCGTTGCCTATATGGAAGCGCGCCACCGAGTCGATCAGCCTGCCTTTTGACGTGCGGGCTTTCAGGAAATAATGCGCGGCCAGCGGCTCCAGCACGGCGCGTAGTTGCGCGGTCAGTTCCGTATCCTCGAACCAGTCCGGTCTGTCGAGGCTTTCCATCAGCGCGCGTTCCTCGTCGCTGACCGGGACATCGTCGGCCTTTTTCAGCCATTGCATGAAGCCCGGTACCGGCGACAGCGTGATGAACGTATCCAGCTTCGGCAATTCGCGCCGCAACTCCTCGACCACCTGCTTGATCAGGAAGCTGCCGAAGGAAATGCCGCCAAGCCCTTTTTGCGTATTCGAGATCGAATAGAACACGGCGGTGCGCGCGCGTTCGATCGGCACCAACTGACGCTCGGCGGCGAGCAGCGGCGCGATCGCGGTAGGGATCGTCTCGGTCAGCGCGACCTCGACGAAGATCAGCGGTTCGTCGTTGAGCTGGGGATGGAAGAAGGCGTAGCAGCGGCGGTCAACGGGATCGATGCGGCGGCGCAAATCGTTCCAGTCACGGATTTCGTGCACGGCTTCATAACGGATGATCTGTTCCAGAATGTTCGCTGGCGTCGACCAGTCGATCCTGCGTAGCACGAGAAATCCCCTGTTGAACCAAGAAGACAGCAAATGCACGACGTCGCGGTCGAGCGCGGCCAGATCCTTGTTGCCCTTCATGAGGGCAAGCAGGTCGGCGCGCATCGCCACCAGATCGCTGGTGCCGCCGGGCGCGCGGTTGAGCCGGCGGATCAGCTCCTGCCGCTGCGGCTCGGAAGCAAAGTGAAGATCGCTGGCATCGCTGTCGTTCGGCTGGCTGCGCCAGCTCTCGATGGCCTGCGACAGTTTTTCGCGGTCGGGGCCGAAGTCTCTCGCCAGCGTTTCGAAGAAGGTGAGCCGGCCGGCGGCGTCGAGGTCGTGGTAGCGGTCGAGCACGTCGCGCGCCATCGCGGTGCCGGACGCTTCGCCGCGGCCGGACAGCAGCGCCTTGCATAGTTCAAGCAGTTCGGAGGCGTCCTGGCGGGCGACCGACGGCTCGCCCCGGCGCAGCAGCGTGCGGCCACGTTCTGATATCGTCGAGAGAAGGTCGGAAAAAAAGGCGTTGGCCATGCGGGCGGGTCGAATCCAGTGAGTGTCCCGGAATCCTATACGGAATTTAGGGCGCTGCCGATCACAATCAAGCGCATGGATCGTACGGAAATATGTCATGTCTCGAAACTATATGTCGTCATGGCCGGGCATAGACGTCCGAAGGACGGCGTCGCTTCCACTCGCCTATGCCCGACCATCCATCTCCTTGGAAAAAGCTTTTCACAGAGAGCGATGGATACGAAGGTTTTCCCGAGTTGGCACGCGGAAGCTTAGCGGAGGCGGCAAGCCCGCGTATGACGATTCCGCATTACTCCTTCCCGGCAAATTCCGTCGGCGTTTTTCCGGTAACCTGCCGGAAGGCATGGGAAAACGCAGGCACACTGGCGTAGCCCAAATCCGAGGCAAGCTGCTTGACCGAGACGGCTGCGTCCGTCGACAGCTTCTCGATGGCCGCCGCGATCCGGGCGCGCTGGCACCAGCTCTTGAAGCTCAATTGCGTCTCGGCTGAGAACAGGCGTGACAGCGTCCGTACCGAGGTGCCGACCTCGCGCGCCAGCGTCTCGATCTCATGGTCGCCGGTCGGGTCCGCGAGCACGATGTCGGCAGCGCGCCGGCAGCGCGGCTCATGCGGCAGCGGGATGAAGGTCGCGGAATCCTCCGCCTGGTCCAATTCCATCATCGCCAGCCGCAGCAGAAGCGTGGTTCGTTCCCGGTCGGTGCGATCATCGAACAAGGCGAGAATGGTCTGGTGCAGCAGCGGCGACACCCGCACCACGAATTCCGCATCGAGGCTGTGGCTGCGCGCTTCGCGCTGCAGCCAGTCGAGTTCGAAATAGAGCGTCCGCATCTCGATATCGGCGAGCACGTCGATCGCATGTTCCGACAGCGCAGGGACCCAGACCGCGCGATCCGGCGGCACCAGCCAGCGGCCTTTTGGGGTCGTCACCTGCATCGTGCCTTTGGCCGCATAGACCAACTGCGCCTCGCGGTGCATGTGGGTGTCGATCCGGAAGCCCTTCCGGTAGCTGTTGGCGATCATGTGGATGCCGTCGCCGGTGGAGATGCGGCGCCCGATAATGGCGGCAATTGGCTTTTCGGCGATATTCATTGGCGACATCCCGTCAGGACAACCCCGTATAACCTATTTCTGAAAATTGCGGGATTCGGGAATCGACCATGAACAGCCCCAGCCGGGTGATCACTTTCGTCAACGCTGCCCATTTCATCGACCATTATGCGATGCTGATTTTCGCCGCCGCCGTCATCATCATGGGGCCGGCGCTCGGCATGGCCTATTCGGAACTATTGCCTTACGCCACCCCGGGTTTCGTCGCCTTCGGCGCCGGCTCGCTGATCACTGGCTGGCTCGGCGACCGCTGGAGCCGCCGCCACATGATGGTGATTTTCTTCGTTGGCATCGGCGTATCGATGATCTCGGTCGGGTTCGTCTCGACCCCGCTGCAGCTCGGCGCGGCGCTGCTGGCGATCGGCCTGTTCGCCTCGATCTATCATCCCGTCGGCACCGCGATGATCGTGTCCTATGCCGACAAGCTCGGCCGCGAGATGGGCCTGAACGGCGTCTGGGGCAATCTCGGCGTGGCGTCCTCGGCGCTGGTCACCGGCGTGATCGGGCAATATCTCGGCTGGCGCTGGGCCTTCATCGTCCCCGGGATCGTCACGATCCTGATCGGCATCGCCTTTGCGCTGATGGTGGTGCACGAGAACCGCAGCGGCACCAGGCAGGCGGCGGCGCAGGCGCGCGTCGCCAAGCAGGACATGTGGCGCGTGATCCTTTCGCTCCTGATCGTCGTGATCGCGATTTCCACGACCTTCAACGCGGTCACCGTGGCGCTGCCAAAGCTGTTTGCGGAGCGGCTGGCCGACCTCACCAGCAGCCCGGCGGCGCTCGGCCTGATCGCGGCCGGCGTTTATGTGTTCGGCGCGATGACGCAGTACACGATCGGCAAGCTGATCGACCATTATTCGCTGAAGACCGTGATGCTGCCGCTGTCATTCGTGCTGGCGCCGTTCCTGTATTTCGCGGCGACATTGTCGAACCTGCCGCTGATCATCGCCTCCATCGGCATCGTGATGGGCGCGTTCGGCCAGGTCACCGTCAACGACGCCATGGTCGGCAAATACACCAGCGAGGAGTGGCGCTCGCGTGCCTACTCGGTGCGCTACTTCATCGGCTTCACTGCGGCCGGTGCGTCCGTCGGACTCGTAGCGTGGCTCTATGAAAAGGGCGGCTTCGTCACCATGCTGCAGACGTTCGGCGCGCTCTGCCTGCTGGTGATCGTGGCGGCGCTCATCCTGCCGCGGGAGATCAAGGTGCCGGCGGCGCAGACCGCGCCGTGAGTTCATTCGATCGTTGGCAGCACCATGTGCAGATGACGGTTCGAGATCTGCATCAGGCCCTGGAAGGGGTGGCTGAGATCGACGATCAAGAACAGCGCGCTCGATACCGAGAGCGCGAAAAGAAGCGTTGAGGCGACGACGATCGGATTTGGTTCGGCGAACAGGCTGAAGCTCGCGAAGATCACCACCAGCCAGAACACCAACACGATAAAGAACGGCAGCGGTATCGCGTCGTCGGCCTGGGTGAACACGAGAAGCCGCGTCCGGCCCATGTCGGTGGTGATTTGGATGATACGAGATTTCAGCGAGGTCTGTTCCGCGTTGGCCGGCTTGAGGTCTTCGACCGCGCTGTAGAACCGTTCGGCGGTCTCGCTGATGACAAATGCCGATCCGCCGCCTTTGCCCGAGATGTTCTCCTGCCGGATGCGGGCGGTCGCCGAGGGGATGATTTCCCGCAACAGGGTGCGCGCCGCTTTCGCCTCCGCGCCGTATTTGGTCAGCATCTGGTC
This sequence comes from Bradyrhizobium sp. SRL28, assembly GCF_018596315.1. Taxonomy (GTDB): domain Bacteria; phylum Pseudomonadota; class Alphaproteobacteria; order Rhizobiales; family Xanthobacteraceae; genus Bradyrhizobium. The sequence goes on from NZ_JAHEAG010000025.1 coordinate 58,925, forward strand.
GACGAGCACCGCGTTGGTGCCGAGCTGGCGGATATTGCTGTTCTGGTTGTCGTAGGTGTTTTTCGCCGAAGCGATCATCAGGCCGATTACGAGCGCGGCAAGCGTCGAGAGAAAGCCGGCGCCGAGGCGGATGGCTTCCTTGGAACCTCCTTCGAGCAGGTCGGCCGGCAGGGATCGCCGCAGGACCATGCCGATGGCCGCGCCGATCAGGATCGAGGCAAAGGAAGCCAGAAACGCGGCGGTCGAACTCATGGCGTCATCCCCCTGTCATGGTGCGGGCGGGCCGGGCAGGGGTTATTGCATATCGGGGCGTGCGAGCCTGGGCTACCCGCGACGATTTGCTGCGGCGCAGCAGGTCGGGGGTAACGTAGCTAAATCAAACAGAACACTTGACCATCGCTACCCTCCTTGTGTGAGGTGCGGCCATGACCCGAATCCGGCTTTTCCTTTGCATCATTGCGATATCAGTGCCTTCGCTGGCGGCGGCGCAGCAGTCCATGAAATTCGAGGAGGCCGGGGCCATGCTGGCCGCGAGCTGCGGCAAGGACATCGATGACAACTGCCGCGGCGTCAATCTCGACGCGACGCGCCTGCGGGAGTGCCTGAGCCGAAATCAGGACGTGGTGTCGGCGAAGTGCAAAACCGATTTTCCCCAGGCCCTCGGCGCCATCCAGGCGCGTATTACCGCGCGCACCTCGCTTGTAAAACTGTGCAATTGGGAATTGAAACACCTGTGCGGCGAGGTTCGGGAGGATCCCGTGAAGGGGCTGCAATGCCTGTTGGAGTCGACCAAGAAGGCGACCCCGAACTGCAACAAGGCGATCAGCGCGGCGGGGTATCGCTGATGCCTGGGGGAAAGAAGCTGCGCGGGATCGGCCTTTTGCTGGGCGCCTTGGCGCTGTTTGCCTTGCCGATGGCGGTTGCGCGCGCGCAAACGGCGACGTCGACGGCAGACATCATTGAGAAGCTTGCCGTCGAAGCCGAGTCGGATATCGACCTCGCTGCCTTGAAGCAGCAGGCTGCCGATCGCATCAAGGCAAGAGCGGATGCCCAGCCGCAAAAGCGGCCGCCGATCGCGCCTCAACTGACGAAACTGCCGCAACTACGTTTCGATGTCGTGTTCGACCAGGATTCTTCGTTGATCCGGCCGGCCTCCTATCAGACGATCGGCAGCATCGCCGACGCGCTCACAGATCCGAAGACGCGACCCTATCGCTATCTGATTGTCGATCATGTCGAATCCGCCGGAAGGCGCGACCACAATCTGATCCTGAGCCAGCGGCGTGCCGACTCGGTCCGGGATGTCCTGGTGAACACCTTCAAGGTGTCGCCGAAGCGGCTTCAGGCGCTTGGACTGGGCGAGGAACAGTTGCAGGATGTCAATCGCCCGGCGTCGCCGGCCAATGCGCGCGTCCAGCTCATCGCGATCGGTAAGTTCGAGACGGCCGAGCCGGCAACGCCGGCGGCGGCACCCAAAGGCGCCGCTGCGGCAAAGAAAAAGAAGCGCTGATCACCCCGTGCAGGGGTGAGCGCGACGCCAGCCGCCGGCTGGGGAAGGAGCACCCGATGTTCAATCAACCCTCGCCGGGAATGGCCGGCCTCTTGCTGGGATTAACAATGATGATGACCGCGCCCGCTGCTGCCGATGCCTTGAAGGACGAGATCGCGCCGACCGGCAAGCTGCGGGTGGCGATTGCGATCAGTCCGGCCGGTGGCGCGTTCTGGTCGACCAAGACCGAAACCGGCTATGCCGGCGTGCCGGTCGATCTCGGCAAGGCGATGGCGGAGCAACTTGGCGTCCCCGTCGAATATGTCGCGCACAGCAATTCCGGGCAGATCGTCGATGCGGCCTCGAAAGGTACCTGGGACATCACCTTCCTGCCGAAAGATCCGGAGCGAGAGGGCAGGATGTCGTTCGGGCCCATCTATGAAGTTGCGGACGCGACCTACATCGTCAAGCCGGGTTCACAGGTCACGAATTTCGCAACACTCGATCAGCCCGGGATCAAGGTCGCCGCGGTCAACAACACGACCACGATGCGCGGCGCGATCGCGCATCTGAAGAATGCCAAGGTCACGGGCTACCAGACCTACGACGAAATCTTCGGCCTGCTCAAAGGCGGTGAGATCGACGCGTTCGCGCTGTCGCGCGACCAGCTCAACGCCATGGCAAAACAGATCCCGGGCACCCGCGTGCTGGACGAAACCTTCAAGCAGACGGTCACGGCGGTCGCAGTGCCGCCCAGTCGTCCGCTCTCGCTGGCGTTTGCGATCAAGTTTCTGAACGAAGCGATCGCCAACGGCACGCTGCGCAAGGCCTATGACAATAACGGCCTGAAGGATCGGCCGGTGCGGACGCAGACGAAATAGGCCGCCGTCATTCCGGGGCGATGCGAAGCATCGAGCCCGGAATCCATTGAGCCTCGGGATCGGTGTTGAAATGGATTCCGGGCTCGCGCTACGCGCGCCCCGGAATGACAGCGTTAGCGGGCGCTGCGGCAGGCGCTAACATATGTGCAACTGCACAAATACAAGGCATCCGCCCCTCTCCACGCACGGCGCAATAGGGCCATAACCACGTAGAAATACGCGATTTTTTTGAGCCCACGGCCCGATTTCCGGTTGGCACATCGATTGCTTAATCCTGTCTCAGTCAATGACGACTGCCGTCCGTTCGGATTGCCAAGGCCAGCGTTGGCCGAAGGCGTTGGGATCAAGCGGCCTCGCGTGAGGCGCTTCGAGCAGTCTTCGGGACCACTTCACGATAGCTCGCGCATCCTCCGTTTCTGATCGGGCCTGACCTGCGTCGTTCTGTGCCGTTCAAAGACGGCGCGGGATTCGTCGCGCACGAGGACGGCAAGATTTTCACACAATCAGTGCACGGCTGCGCAGCATCCGGCGCGCTTCAACGTTGTCTCGAAAGGGGAACTGGAATGGCCTATCTCGCGCCTTCGGAATTCGTGACCAAGATGGTCGACGCCGGAGAATCCAAAATCTTCATGTCGACGCGCGATACGGTCATCCGCGCCTACATGGCCGGTGCGATTCTCTCGCTTGCTGCCGCATTTGCGGTGACCATCAACGTGCAGACCGGCGTGCCGATCGTCGGCGCCGCGCTGTTTCCGGTCGGCTTCTGCATGCTCTACCTGCTCGGCTTCGACCTGCTCACCGGCGTGTTCGTGCTGTGCCCGCTGGCGCTGATCGACAAGCGTCCGGGCGTGACGCTCGGCGGCGTGCTGCGCAACTGGGGCCTTGTCTTCATCGGCAACTTCGCTGGCGCCTTCACGGTGGCGGTGATGATGGCGATCGTCTTCACCTTCGGCTTCTCGCAGGCGCCGGACAAGGTCGGCCAGGTGATCGGCACCATCGGCGAGAGCCGCACTGTCGGCTATGCCAACCATGGCGCGGCCGGCATGCTGACGCTGTTCATCCGCGGTGTGCTCTGCAACTGGATGGTCTCGGCCGGTGTCGTCGGCGCGATGATCTCCACCCATGTCAGCGGCAAGGTGATCGCGATGTGGATGCCGATCATGCTGTTCTTCTTCATGACCTTCGAGCATTCCATCGTGAACATGTTCCTGTTCCCGTCGGGTCTCCTGCTCGGCGCCAAGTTCACCTGGTGGGACTACATCTTCTGGAACGAGATCCCGACCGTCGTCGGCAACCTCGTCGGCGGCCTCGCCTTCACCGGGCTGACCCTGTACGCGACCCACGTCAAGACCGGCCCGTCACGCAACGCGTCGGCATCTTCGCGGCCGTCCTCCCGCATTGCCGCTTGATCTTAAGATGAGGATGGGCCTCTCCTCGCAAGGGGAGAGGCCCATTGTCGTGAAAGCCGGGAATGCCGCGCGAGCTGAAAATATCGGTCGGACAATTTTCCGATAGGGGAGCTAAGGAAACCAACCAGGATTTCCATGGCGTCCTGATTCCGGCCGAGCCGCTGCTCAGCCTCAAGGGCATCTCCGTCGTGCTGGCCGACGGCATCAGCACGAGCAAGGTCAGCCGGGTCGCCGCGGAATCGGCGGTCAAGGGGTTTTTGACCGACTATTACTGCACCTCGGAATCCTGGTCGGTGCGCACCTCGGCGCAGCGCGTGCTGGAGGCGACCAATTCCTGGCTGCATTCGCAGACGCGCAGCCAGTATGCCTATGACAAGGACCGGGGTTACGTCTGTACGCTCTCCGCCATCGTCATCAAGTCGACCACGGCGCATCTCTTTCACATCGGCGATTCCCGCATCTATCGTCTCTCCGGCAACACGCTGGAGCAACTGACTAACGACCACCGCGTCGTCATTTCGTCCGAGCAGAGCTATCTCGGCCGCGCGCTCGGCGTAAATCCGCAAGTCGAGATCGACTACCAGATGCTGCGGCTCGAGCCGGGCGACGTCTTTGTGCTCGCGACCGACGGAATCTACGAGCATCTTAGCGCCCGTCGCATTGCAAAGGCGGTGAACGAGGGCGGCGCCGATCTCGACGCAGCCGCGAAGGGGATTGTCGACCAGGCTTTTGACGCCGGCAGCAAGGACAATCTCACCGTCCAGATCGTCCGTGTCGATGAGGTGCCCGACGGCGCCGCCGCCGAAGTGTTCGCGCAGCCGCACGAATTGCCGCTGCCGCCACTCCTGGAGGCGCGGGCGGTGTTCGACGGATACCGAATCGTCCGCGAACTGCACGGCTCCAGCCGGAGCCACATCTATCTCGCTGTCGACATCGAAACCGACGCCGTGGTCACCATCAAGATTCCGTCGATCGATCTGCGCGACGATCCGGCTTACCTCAAGCGGTTCATGATGGAGGAGTGGGTGGCGCGGCGGATCGACAGCCCGCATGTGCTGAAACCCTGCCTGCTGCAGCGCAAGCGCAACTTCCTCTATGTCGCGACTGAATACATCGATGGCCAGACGCTGACGCAATGGATGATCGACAATCCAAAACCCAACCTGGAGACCGTGCGCGGCATCGTCGAGCAGATCGCCAAGGGGCTGCGCGCCTTCCACCGCAAGGAGATGCTGCACCAGGACCTAAGGCCCGACAACATCATGATCGATAGCACGGGCACCGTGAAGATCATCGATTTCGGGTCGACGAAGATCACTGGTGTCGTCGAGGCCGAGCCATCAGGCATGCGTGACGACATTCTCGGCACCCAGCAATATACCGCACCCGAATATTTTCTCGGCGAGCGGGCCACGTCGCGCTCCGACCTGTTCTCGCTCGGTGTCATCACCTATCAGATGCTGACAGGAAAGCTGCCCTACGGCGGGCAGATCGCGAATGCGCGGACGCGATCGCAGTTCAACAGGCTGGTCTACCGTCCGGCGTCACATGGCGACCGCGACGTACCGCAATGGATCGACGGTACGCTGGAGAAAGCCGTGCATCCCAATCCCTACAAGCGCTACGACAGTTTTTCGGAATTCCTGTTCGACCTGCGCCATCCCAATGCGAACTATCTCTCGACGTCATCGACGCCGCTGATCGAGCGCAATCCGCTTCTGTTCTGGAAAAGCACGACCGTCGTGCTGGCGCTCGCGGTGATCGTGCTGCTCGCCATGCAGCACGGCATGCATCGGTGACGGTCCCGTGTCCCGGACGCGGTGCAGCCTAGGCGATGCAAATGCATCGTCCGGAAGCGGTGCACTGCAGAGCCGGGACCCAGACGCGGCGACATGGACCCCGGATCAGCAGCGCACCACGCCGCGAAGCGGCGCGCTGCGCAGCATCCGGGGAACGCAGCGTCGGCTAGTTCGTCGTACTTCCCGCAATCGGATCCATGCCGCTCTTGACGATTTCGCTGCGAGCGGCAGGCGACGCCAGGAACTTGATCAGCGCCTTGCCGGCGTCGGGCTCCTTCGAGACGCTGGCGATGCCTGCGGCGAAAACCGTGATCTTCTGCAACTCATCCGGCAGCGGGCCGATGATCTCGATGCCTTCCACGGGCTTCAATTCGCTCATCTGCTGGAAGCCGATCTCGGCGTCGCCGCGCGCAACGATCTCGCCGACCGGCGTGGCCGGAATCTTCCGCGCCTTGTCCTTCATTTCGTCGGCAATGCCGAGCTTGCCGAACATCTCGGTCGAGACATAGACGCCGCTGGCGCTGTCGGAATAGGCGACGGTCTTTACCGCCAGAAGGGCGCGCTTGAGCGCATCGGGCGTAGAGATGTCCGGCTTCGGCGTGCCCGACTTCACGGCGACCGCGATCGGCGATTTGACGAGATCGACTTTGCTTTCGGCGATCGCCTTTCCCTTCTTGGCGAGATCGTCGAGTGCATAGCCGACCATGATCAGGACGTCCGCAGGCTCCCCGCGCTCCAGCCGCACCGGAATGGCGTTGGTCGTCGTGCCCATCGACGGCCCGTAGGCGGTCAGCACCTTGTGGCCCGTGCTGCGCTCAAATTCGGGCACCAGCGCCTTGTAGGCGGCCGTCAGTCCGCCGGAGATCATCACGCGGACTTCGGCGGCAGAGGCCGTGGCTGAAAGCAGGAATGCGCTGAGTGTAGCGAGCGCGAAGGTGCGAAGATTGGTTGAAAGACGCATGATGGTTTCTCCCCGGGACGACTCTTGAGCGGTCGACCTTGGGAGGATGTTAGCGCGCGAAGGAGGCTTAGCCTAGTCGCGTAGGGCGGGTTAGCGAAGCGTAACCCGCCGCTTGGTCTGGCGGATTACGCTTCGCTAATCCGCCCTACAGAGTCCGGACGGCTCTCACGCATTCACGTGCACGAAATCCCGCAGCAGCGGGTAGATCTCGTTGTTCCAGCGTTTTCCGGAGAACACGCCGTAATGGCCGACACCGGCCTGCATGTGGTGCACCTTGCGATAGGCGCGCACGCCGGTGCAGAGGTCTTGCGCAGCCAGCGTCTGCCCGATCGAGCAGATGTCGTCCTTTTCGCCTTCGACCGTCATCAGGCCCATGCGCCGGATCGAGGCCGGGTTCACCGGCCGGCCGCGATGCATCAGTTTGCCCTGCGGCAACAGATGCTCCTGAAACACGTCGCGCACGGTCTCGATGTAGAATTCCGCGGGCAGGTCCATCACGGCGAAATATTCGTCGTAGAAGGTCTTGATGAGCGCCGCCTTCTCTTTCTCGCCCTTCGCCAGGTGATTGGCGAGGTCGATGTGCTGCTTGATATGGCGCTCCAGGTTCATCGACACGAAGGCGGTGAGCTGCACGAAGCCGGGATAGACTTTTCGGAACGCGCCCTTGCACTGCACCGGCACGTAGTTGATCAGGTTTTTTTCGAACCAGTTGATCGGCTTGCTCTTGGCGAACTCGTTGACCTTGGTCGGCTGGATCCGCGTGTCGATCGGTCCGGCCATCAGGGTCAGCGTCGCCGGGCGTGCCGGGTGGTTGTCCTCCGACATGACGGCGGCTGCGGCCAGCGCCGAAACCGATGGCTGGCAGATCGCCACCATGTGTGCGCGCGGACCGATCTTGTCGAGGAAGGTGATCAGATGATCAGTGTAATCCTCGAGCCCGAAGCGGCCGGCATGAAGCGGAATGTCGCGCGGGTTATGCCAGTCGGTGATGTAGACATCGTGATCCTGCAGCAGCGTCTTCACGGTGCCGCGCAACAGGGTGGCGAAATGGCCGGACATCGGCGCCACCAGCAACAGTCGTGGCTGCTCCGGCGCATTCTCCTTCTTGAAGTGCAGGAGCGAGCCGAACGGGGTGGCGAAGGTGACTTCCTCGGTTACCTCCAGCTCCTGATTGCCGACCAACACCCGGTCGATGCCGTAGGCAGGCCGGTGATAGGTGAGGGAGGAGCGCGAGATCAGTTCGAGCGACGCGGCGAGCCGGCCAAACAGTCTGTCGGAGACGCCCTGCGGCACCAGATTGAGGTATTTCAGCCCCGCCGCAGCCCCGGTCCGCCATGGCGACGTCAGGTCCATGTGGTTCTGGTACGCTTGGTACATCATTGACATCATTCACATCAGCCCCTGTCCTAGGCGGCCATGCAATATCGACGCCAGAGCCGGGCTGACCGCCTCTAAAACTGGCACGTGGCTTGCTCCGCAGATGCCCGACGCACAGGCATTGGGCGGCGGCGCGGTCGGCCGTCCTTGCTTGGGCGAAGGGCGTTTTGGGGGTTCGAGGGGCCATATGGTGAAGACCACACTGACCATCTCCAGCAAGAATTACTCGTCCTGGTCGCTGCGCGGCTGGCTGTTGGCGAAGTTCTCAGGGCTTGAGTTCGAGGAGGTCGTCACGGCCCCTGACGATGCGTCGGCGCGGGCGGAAATCCTGCTGCTGTCGTCCTCGATCCTGGTGCCGTGCCTGCGCCATGAGGGCGCCACCATCTGGGATACGCTGGCGATCGCGGAATACCTCAACGAGGTCATGCCGGACGCCGGCCTGTTGCCGGCCGACCGTATCCAGCGCGCCCATTGCCGCTCGATCTGCGGCGAAATCCATTCCGGCTTCACCACGCTGCGCGCCTCGCTGCCGGTCAATCTGAAGGGCCATTTTCCGGGCTTCAAGATCTGGTCGCGCGCGCAGGCCGATATCGACCGGGTCTGCACCATCTGGCGCGAATGCCTCGACCAGTCAGGCGGCCCGTTCCTGTTCGGCGAGCGCACCATGGCGGATGCGATGTACGCGCCCGTCGTCACACGTTTCATGACCTATGATGTGAAGCTCGAACCCACCCTTGCGGCCTACGCCAGTACCATCATGGCGATGCCCGAGATGCAGGAGTGGATCGAAGCCGCCAAGGCGGAGCCCGCCGACATCGAGGAGCTCGAGGTCGAATATTAGGCAGGCCCTGCGCCGCCTTGCCCGTTCGAAGGGCTCAGGCAACGGGCAGGCCTTGCTCAAGCCGATGCCAGTCGTGAGCGGTGGACGGCCGCTTCGTTGGCCATTTTCTGCAAGCCGACGAAACCGGATTCCTGCTTGCGGCCAAGCGGTTCGATACGCCGCGCCGCTGCAATCGCCGCAGCGCAACACGACTGGCGTGGATTTCGCATAGCAACATGCAGCCGTGAACGCGACGCTGCGACGCTGCCGAAAATTTGGACGCCTTCGCCCGGTCGCGATCTCGCCAACGCGAACCGTGGAGGCTTCAAATGAACAAGCAGGCTGTCGTCAGCAAATTCTCTCACGTCAAACCCGGCGATACCGAATTCAAGGGCGGGGGTCTGCGCGACTTCTTCCTGTATCGCGATCTCGGCATCGCCGACGCCACCGGCGGTCAGGTGATCTGCCATCTGGTCAAGGCCAACCCCGATCTGCCGCCCGAGGAGGGCACCGGCTGGCACAAGCACGAATGCGAATTCCAGATCGTGATCATGACCAGGGGCTGGGCGCGCTTCATGTATGAGGACAAGTCGACCCTGGTGCAGGCCGGCGATGTCGTCCACCAACGGCCCGGCATCACGCATTACCTGTACGACTACTCGGAAGACATGGAGTATCTCGAGATCGTCAGCCCGGCCGATTTCAAGACCGTCGACGTGCCGCCGGCCGTCGACAAGGTGCCGCCGCCGACCCCCTGGAAGTGACCGCCATGTCATCCCCGGAGGAATTAACGCTTGTCCTCGGTCGCTGGCTGCGGCCGATTGCTGTCGTGCTCTATGTTGTACGCCATCTGCGATGGCGGCCGACATCTAGCCGTGAACAAGGGAGTACGGCGCTCAATCAGTGATTCGGGCGCGGTTCGTTCCACCCGCGTTCCGAACGTTAACATCCCGCGCGTTCCCGTCGCATTCTGGCACAATGCGCCGCTCGTCAGCCTCGGTCCGCGACGTTTTCAGGGCGGGCGCGCGGCAACCTCCAGCCGACTACCGTGGCCTCGACCATGCCGCCGGTCCTGTCATTGCGCCATTGGCCATCGATCCAGCGGCAGGCGAAAGGCAGTTGATAGGTTCCGCTGTGATCCTCGCAAAGAACTTCCACCGGTTGGTCCGTCGGCGGAGCCCCGTTCCCGTCGAACTGCGCCAGCCGCTTTTCACGCGTTGCCATACAATCAATCTCCACTGCCGCGGCCGTTTGAGGTTCGCGGCAAAATGCATCCACCTTTAACGGGGTGAAGCACAACGCCTGAATGAGGTATCAGTATGGTATCACGGGGGTCGGGAGCCTGCTTCGCGCAAATTGCCGTGATGGATGTTCCCCGTGCGGCTGACGCTTTGAAACGAGGATTTGAATGATTGCTCCGATGGCCAGGATCACCTTCGTCGCCTTCGCGCTGCTGACGGCTTCATGGCCGGCGACCGTTCACGCGCAGGACGTTCCCGGCATCGAAATCTGCACCGTCGAAAAGACGATGGAGCGCCGCACCTCTTGCCTGCAGAGCAATGTCGACTTCCTGCAGAAGACGATCAGCAAGCTCACGACGGACCAGCAGCAGAAGATCGACGCCAGCAACCGCCAGATCGAGGCGCTGAAGGGCGCGGTTGTCGGTTTGCAGAAGCTCGTGAGCGACATGCAGGCGGAGCAGAAGAAGGCCGCAGCACCCGCGGCGAAGGATGCAGCGCCTGCTGCGAAGGATGCCGCGCCGGCAAAGGATGGCACGAAGTAGCGCCGGCGGTCACGACACGCGGTATTGCTCCATGACGGCCGTGTCCGGTTCATAGCCGATCCCGGACCCTTGGGGGACTTCGACATCGCCGTTGGCATCGACGTCGATGCGGCCGCGCCAGAGGCATGCGGCGCGCTTCATGTAAAACACCTCGACGAAAGTTGCGTCGTCGCGCAGCGACATCAACTGCAGCGTCGCCAGGAAGCCCGGCCCGAAATACGGCGAATGCGGCGCCAGCCTGACGCCGAGCTCATCGGCCAATGCGACAACCCTGAGATATTCGGTGATGCCGCCAACCTTGATGACGGAGGGTTGGGCGTGGCTTACCGCGCCGGCACCCATCATCTGCCTGAACTGATGAACCGTGCAGGCGTTCTCGCCGGCCGCAATGTTCAGCCCGCCTTTGGCGCGCACTTCGGCGAGCGTTGCAAAATCCTCCGGCGGCCAGACCGGTTCCTCGATGAACATCGGCGCGGCATCGCGGCAGGAATGCGCAAACGCAATCGCGGCCTCGCCATTCAGCGGACAGTTCATGTCGACCATCAACGGAATGCCGGGACCGATCGCCTGCCGCGCGGCAAATACCGCAGGTGTTGTGGTCTCATGCAATTTGATCGCCTTGTAACCTCGGCGCAGCGCGGTCTCGCATTCGCTCGCGATCAATTCGGGTTTGCCGATCCGCAGCAGGCTCGCATAGGCGGGAATCCGCGTGCGCCTGGCCTCACCGATCAGTCGATGCAACGGCACGCCCTTCGCTTTGGCGGCAAGATCCCACAGCGCGATATCGAGCGCCGATATCGCGAACATGGTGATGCCATAGCGGCCGAACAGATGCAGGTTGCGCTGGATCTGTTCCATGAAGGCGGGAATATCAGCCGCGTCCGGAACCTCGAGGCCCTGCGCCTGCGGCGCGATCATTTCCTCGATGGCAGTGTACGTGGTTCGCGGGCAGACATACGCAAAGGCATCGCCCCAGCCCGTGATGCCGGCATCGGTGGAAACCTCGACCATGACGATCTCCAGCGCGGATATGGCGGAAGCGCCCTGCTTGAAGCTCGCCACCCCGGCGTCATAGGGGATGCGGATGTGATGCGCCCAGACATTGGTGATCAGCATGGTTCCCTCCCATCGCGCTCCGATACATTGTCAGCGGCAGAAACGGAGAGCAAGGATTGTCAAATGAAACGCGAAGCAAGCGATCATAATCGGATCGCTTCGCACGAAAGCTGTCAGTCATGAATCCGGCCCAGAAAGCGCTCTGGTACATCGAAAGCCATCTCGCCGAGCCATTGACGCTGGATGACGTCGCCGGCGTTGCCGGCGTCTCGCGCTTCCATCTGGTGCGGGCGTTTGCCGCGGCCACCGGGTTTTCGGTCATGCGCTATGTGCGTGCCCGAAGGCTCAGCAAGGCCGCGCAGGCGCTCGCGGCCGGCGCGCCCGATATTCTGAGCCTCGCGCTGGATGCGGACTACAGCTCTCACGAAGCTTTCACCCGCGCGTTCCGCGACCATTTCGGCGTCACGCCGGAGATGGTTCGCGCCGCAACGTGCCTCGATCGTCTCAAGCTTCAGGAGCCCATCGTCATGGATTCAACCCTGCTCGACAATCTCAAAGCCCCACGCTTCGAAACCTCCAGGCCGCTGCTCGTCGCCGGCATCGCCGAACGGTGCACCCATGAAAACGGCGGCGCCGGTATTCCGAACCAGTGGCAGCAGTTTCACCAGAAGGTCGACGGCATCCCCGCACGGATCGGCAAGGTCGCCTATGGCGTCTGCTGCAACGGCGACGATGCCGGCAATTTCGACTACATCGCCGGCGTCGAGGTCGCCGACTTCTCCGACCTGCCACGCGAGTTCGCGCGCGTGCGGATTCCCGAACAGAAATACGCCGTCTTCACCCACGCCGAGCACATCTCGACCATCCGCCGCACCGTCAACACGATCTGGAATCACTGGCTGCCGATATCAGGCATGAAGGCGGCTGATGCACCGAGCTTCGAGCGCTACGACGAAAAATTCGATCCGGCCACCGGCAATGGCGGGCTGGAGATCTGGGTGCCGGTGAGGGAATAGCATCACCGCAATGCTGCCCTGCGCCGCGGGATTGCCCGCCGTTGCTTGGCAAGCGATGTCGACTTTGCCATAACAAGCGCAACGAATTGTTGCGCGTGCGGGGTCGAACCAAAAATCCGCCTGCAGCCGAAAAGAGCCGGGAGGATTTTTCATGGCCGATATCCGCGTTCTCGCTACCGATCTTGAGTTTCCGGAAGGCCCGGTGGTCATGCCCGACGGCTCGGTGGTGCTGGTCGAAATCCGCGGGAAAAGGCTGACGCGGGTTTATCCCGACGGGCGGAAAGAGGTGGTCGCGCAGATTCCCGGCGGTCCCAATGGCGCGGCGCTGGGCCCCGACGGCAAGATGTACATCTGCAACAATGGCGGCTTCAGCTGGATTCCCACGGGCAAGATGATCATGCCGGGACCGCAGGCTGAGGATTATCAGGGCGGCTCGATCCAGCGGATTGATCTGCAGAGCGGCAAGGTCGAGACCGTCGTCGACAAATGCGGCGAGCACGCCCTGCGCGGGCCGAATGACCTGGTGTTCGACAGGCATGGCGGGCTCTGGTTCTCCGATCTCGGCAAGCGTCGCGCCCGCGAGATGGATGTCGGTGCGTTCTATTATCTCAAGCCCGGCATGAAGGAGATCGTCGAGGCCGTGCACGGTGTGCTGCCCGCCAACGGCATCGGCCTGTCGCCAGACGAGAAGACGGTCTACATCGCGGAGACGCCGACAGCGCGGCTGTGGGCCTATGAAATCGCCGAGCCCGGCACCATCAAGCCGCGCGACGTGATCTATCGCGGCGAGCGCGGCAAGCCGATCGCGGGACTCGGCGGCTACCAGATGTTCGATTCAATGGCGGTGGAGGCGGGCGGCAATGTCTGCGTGGCGACGCTGGTGTCGGGCTGCATCTCGGTGATCGCGCCCGATGGTACGCTGGTCGAGCAGGTCCCGACCGGCGATCGCGTCACCACCAACATCGCCTTCGGCGGGCCTGAGCTGAAGACGGCGTACATTACGCTGTCGGGCAAGGGCGAACTGATCGCGATGGACTGGCCGCGGCCGGGGCTGGCGCTGAATTTTTTGAACAAGTGAACGGAATACGATAACCATCCACGTCATTGCGAGCGAAGCGAAGCAATCCATGTCGCCACGAGCGGATAGATGGATTGCTTCGTCGCTTCGCTCCCTTGCGCAAACGCTTCGCGTTTGTCGCAGGCAATGACGATGGAGCAGGGGAGTTTTGAATGGCCTTTCTTAAACCGGTTACTCTTCGCGGCGAATACGCGCGGCTTGAGCCCTTGTCGCACGATCATATCGACGGACTCGTGGAAGCCGTGAGCGACGGCGAGCTATGGAAGCTCTGGTACACCTTCATCCCGACCGCCGAAGACATGCGCAAGGAAATCGACCGCCGGCTCGGCCTGTTCGCGGCCGGATCGATGCTGCCCTTCACAGTGTACGACGCCGAAGGCAAGGTCGCGGGCATGACGACCTATATGAATGTCGATGCCGGCAACCGCCGCGTCGAGATCGGGTCCACCTGGTACGCCAAGCGTGTGCAGCGCAGCGCGCTCAATACGCAGTGCAAATTGCTGCTGCTGGCGCACGCCTTCGAGCAGCTCAACTGCATTGCGGTGGAGTTCCGCACGCATTTCTTCAATCACCAGAGCCGCCGCGGCATCGAGCGTCTGGGCGCCAAGCAGGACGGTATCCTGAGAAGCCACCAGATCGCGCCGAACGGCACGTTGCGCGACACCGTGGTTTACAGCATCATCGCCAGCGAATGGCCGACGGTGAAGGCGCATCTCACCTATCAACTCAACGAAAAGCCGCGGTAACCAAGCCGCGCCAGAAGCGAGACAATGGAAACGTTCGATTACGTGATTATCGGCGCGGGCTCCGCAGGCAGCGTGCTCGCCAACCGGCTTGGCGAAGATTCCGCGAGCCGGGTCTGTGTGCTAGAAGCGGGGCCGACGGACTGGCATCCCTACATCCATCTGCCGGCCGGCTTCATCAAGACGTTCCACATGAAGAGCGTCAACTGGGGCTACAGCCAAGAGCCGGGCCCATGGACCGGCGGGCGCAGCATCTATGCGCCGCGCGGCAAGACGCTGGGCGGCTCGTCCTCGATCAACGGCCATATCTACAACCGCGGTCAGCGCCAGGATTTCGACACCTGGGCGCAACTCGGCAATCGTGGCTGGGGTTATCCGGACATACTGCCCTATTTCAAGCGGCTGGAGCGGCGGGTCGGGGAGGGCGACGAGACCTATCGCGGGCGCGACGGCAGTCTCACCGTCACCACCATGGATTGGAACGATCCGCTCTGCGAGGCCTTCATGGAAGGCGCCATGAGCCTCGGCATTCCGCGCAACCCCGACTACAACGGCGCGATCCAGGAGGGCGTGTCCTATTGCCAGCGCACCATCGAGAACGGCCTGCGCATGAGCGCCGCGAAGGCGTTCCTGCATCCGGCGCGCAAGCGGGGCAATGTCGATGTGCGCACGCACGCGCATGTCACCAACCTCATCTTCGAGGGCAAGCGCGCGGTCGGCGTGCGCTATCTCCGGGGCGGCAAGGGCGGCACCCCTGTCGAGGTGCGCGCCAGCAAGGAAGTCATTCTTTCCGGCGGCACTTACAACTCGCCGCAGGTGCTGCAATTGTCCGGCGTCGGTTCGCCGGAATTGCTGCAATCGCATGGCATCGAGGTCCGTCACGCGCTGCCGGGCGTCGGCGAGGGCCTGCAGGATCATTACGCGCCGCGTTCGGTCGCGCGCGTCAAGAACATCCGGACCATCAATGAGCTGCGGCGGGGCGTGAGCCTGTGGGTCGAGGCGCTGAAATGGGCCACGACGCGGCGCGGCCTGCTCTCGCTGTCGCCGACCATGGTCTATTGCTTCTGGCACTCCGGCGAGACCACCGAAAGCTCCGATTTGCAGCTCACCTTCACGCCCGCGAGCTACAAGGAAGGTGTGCAGGGCCAGCTTGAGGATGAGCCGGGCATGACGGTCGCCTCATGGCAGCAGCGGCCCGAGAGCCGCGGTTATGTCCGCATCCGCTCCGCCGATCCGTTTGCGCCCCCGATCATCCAGACCAATTATCTGGTCGAGGAGATCGACCGCCGCGTCGTCGTCGCCGGCATGAAGCTGGCACGCCGGCTGCTCGCGTCAGCGCCGCTCGCGCCGTATTATGCCTATGAGGATTTCCCCGGGCCCAAGGTGCAGAGCGACGACGAATTTTTGGCCGCCGCCACCGAGCGCGGCACCACCACGTTCCATCCCGGCTGCACCTGCCGCATGGGACCGGCGGATGCCAAATGGTCCGTAGTCGACGATCAGTTGCGCGTGCACGGGCTGCAGGGCCTGCGCGTCGTCGACGCCTCGATCATGCCGCGGATGATCTCGGCCAATCTCAACGCCTCGACGCTGATGATCGCCGACAAGGCTTCCGACATGATCCGCGGCAAGACCGCGCTGGAGGCGGTGAGGTTTCCGGTGTCGGCTTAGCATTGGCACGACGAGCATGGCGTTCGCGATCAAGGCCGAGATTTCCGATCTGCGGCCGAAGACGTTCGCGTTGTCAGCGCAAAAGACCATGTATGGTGGCAAGTATATCGCCGAAGGCGACACAGTCTTCGTGTTCGCGAGCGAGAACGAGGGCGGGCACGGCCTTTTCGCGCGCGGCGTTGTTGTTTCGGTCGAAGCGATCGCCAGGAAGCGCGGCGTCATCAGGCAAACCCCGCGTGTGAGCGTCACCGTCAGACGCGCCGCCCTCGCAAAGCGCCCGCTGGGGCGGAGCGAACTCAAGCACTTCACCGACTGGGGTGACGGCCAGCCCGAGACCGAGCTCAATTTCAAGTTCTATCGTCAGGCGACGAACAAGATCGTCGGCATTTCGGATGAAGCGGCGGCGTTCCTCGGTGAATTCTTCTAGGACGCATGCTCATGAAGGGCGCAGATGTCCGCTCTTGACGGCCAAGCGGAAATCTTACGATCAGTTAGGATATTGCGCTCGTGACCCGAAGCGGACACGCGCCCGCCGATACTCTCGATGGTCTTGCTGCGATCGCCGTAGTTCTGTGCTGAGAATTTCATTCCGGAATTAAAAAGTACCGAATGGCAAACTGAATGTTACCGTCGACAAGCGATCGCCAATTTTGAACAGCTACCAATCGGTCGTTCTTGGAGGATTGCTGGATATTTCGCGAAGATGGCAGCGTAATAGCTGTTCGTGGCGGTCTCGTGTAATTTATTTACCAAAGACTGCAAATTACCAGAAACCACTTCGCCTAACCTGGGCTCAAGAAATTTTACGCATGCTTGTCGAATGACAGGGGAAATGGCCGTTACGCGCGACTAATTGTGATCTTCGTGCGCGGTCATGCCGCAAACGCGTTTTGCAGTATGGGAGTTCTCGCAGTTTAGTGGGGGGTGAAATGAAAGTGACGCGGCTCTACACCGTTCGCCACTTGCTTACCGTTACTTGCGGTCTTACCGGTGTCGCATTGCTCGCGATCGGCGCGAATACAGCGTTGGATCTGCACACGTCGGCAGCCGCAAAGGTGGTGTCTACCCAGGAAAGGGCCAGCGCTCTCCAGCTCGCGCTCATCATCGGCAATGGCAACTATCCGGACGCCGCCGAGCCACTAAACCAACCCATTAACGACGCAAGCGGTCTGGCGTATGCAATGCGCCGCCACGGATTCGATGTCGATGTGGTGATGGACGCCACCAAGTCAGATATGGCCCGCGCGGTCGAGCGGCTAAAGTCCAGGATCAAGCCCGGATCTGTCGTAATGTTGTTCTTCGGCGGCTATGGGGTGCAGTCTCGCCACGAAACCTACATGATCCCGACCGATGCGGTGATTTGGAAGGAAGGTGATGTACGCCACGAGGGTATGTCCGTCGAAACCGTGCTCCACGCAATTAAGGAGCGGGGCGCTCGCGCTTCGCTGGCCGTCCTCGACGCCTCTCGACGCAATCCCTATGAACGCCGTTTCCGTTCCTACTCCCACGGGCTTGCGCCAGTCAACGCGCCCAACAATGCGCTCATCATCTCGTCAAATACGCCTGGCAAGGTCGCCGATGACACGAAGGGCCAGCACAGCGTGCTCGTTACTGAGTTGCTCAACGAGCTCAATGCGCACGTTAGCGCTGAAGGCGTCTTCAACAAGACCCGTGTCGCCGTCTTTCGCGCCTCCAGTGGCGCGCAGATGCCGTCGGTATCCTCCTCGCTTTTGGAGGACGTGCACTTCAGTCCCAGCAATGATCCCGATTTGACGACGGCGTCCATCGCGCCGATTACCACCGGAAACGCTTCGCTCGTGGCGCAGAAGTAAAGCCACCACTTCAGAGAGCGATTGATTTCGCTCAGCTCTCGTCAAGCGGAAACCCGCTGTCTTGCGCCCGGCGTTTCCGGGACGGCAATCGTCTACGCGCCCCATTCGGCCCCGTTCGACGTCTTCGACTGGGTGCTGATTTTTTGGCAGAGCGCTGACGCTGTACCTTTGAAAGTGATCCCTGTTTCCTTAAAGCGTCTAGTCTCGACTTCCGCTATTGGTCCTACTCGGACCACCGTGAGGTCCGCTATTGCGCCGCTCTCAGGGGCACAGCGGACCTCATCCGCGGCCGACTGCGGCGCGAATTTCTGAGTACGCGCCCTTGCGAGAGTGGGCCCGATCCAGGCGCTAGATAGCCTCGGCCCGGTACAGTGTATCGATGGTGACGACACCGATCGCGCGTGACACGCAGGGGCAGATCTTGCGGTTGTCCTGCTTTTGCTGGTCGCTGAAGAACACGTCGCGATGGTCAATCTCGCCCTCGACGGCAACGACGTCGACGGCGCAGACGCCGCATTCGCCGCGCTGGCAGTCCGATATCACCTCGAAGCCGGCGCCGTTCAGTGCGTCGAGCATCGAACTGTTTTGAGGCACGACGAGTTCGGTGTCCGAACCCTTGAGGCGCACGCGGAATTCGGCCGTCGGCTTCAGGCCGCTGGAGCCGAAGGTCTCGTAGCGCAGATCGGCGGGTGCGCGTCCCGCGTCGTTCCAGGCGTGTCGTGCGGCCTCCAGCATCCGCATCGGTCCGCACATGATGGCGATGGCATCGTCAGGCAAGGCGCGGAAGGTGGCGTCGAGGTCGAGCCGCGCGCCTTCGTCAGAGGCGTGCACGATCAAGAGATCGCCGAGCAGCGCCGAGAGCTCGTCGAGGAACGCGGCATCGCCGCGAGATTTGACGGCGTAGTGCAGGGGGGCGTCGATGTTCCGGCGGCGTAAGGCGGCTGCGATACCTGTTATCGGCGTGATCCCGATGCCGCCGGCAATCAGGCAATAGTTCTTCCTCGTCCAGTCGATTTCGAGCAGGGACGCCGGATTTGAAGTCTCGATCCGGGCGCATGCTTGCAGATTCCACATGCCGCGCGAACCGCCGCGGCTGTCCGGCGCCAGCCGCACGGCGATCCGATAGGTGCCGGCATCGCCGTTCTCCACCAGCGAATAGGAGCGTCGCGCAGGCTGTCCGTCGATCAGCACGGTAACGCCGATATGGCTGCCGGCCGGGTAGGGCGGCACGCGGCCGTTCTCGGGGCGCAGTCTGAATTCGCGGATCGTGGGCGTCACGTCGAGGATGGATTCGACGGTGCACCAGCTCCATTGCTCGGCAAAACGCATGGGCGTTTCCTATTCGGCTGACGATTTGAGCAAGGCGAGCGCAGGCATCAGTTCGAGATGCGTGCGGTTTCGGATCGCCAGCCGCAAGTTGCGCGCGGCAAGGCGCGAATGCTCGCGCATCACGGCTTCGGCCCGCGCGCCCTCGCGGTTCTCGATGGCGTCGACCACGATGCGGTGATGATCCTGCCCGACCAGCAGGATCTGGTGCGCCTCGGGCAACGCCGACTGCGCCATCACGAAGGCGCTGGGGGAGGCGAACGGCAGCGCGGAGACGCGATCGATTTCCCGGATCAGCGGCGCGCTGGCGGATAGTTCATTGAGCAGCGCATGGAAGCGCGCGTTCATCGTCACATATGCGGAAAAGGCTTCGACCGAAATCGGATCCTGCCGGACCAGTTGGTCGAGATCGCCAAGGCACTCCTTGAGCGGCTCGAGGCTGCGCGCGCTGACGCCGCGCTCGGCCGCGAAGCGGGCCGCGAGGCCTTCCAGCGTGCCGCGCAGTTCGATCGAATCCAGAATGTCGCGCTCGGTAAACGCCTTCACCATGAAGCCGCCGGAAGGAATCGCCTGCAGCAGGCCTTCGTCCTCCAGCCGCACCAGCGCCAGCCGCACCGGCGTCCGGGAGACGCCGGTGATGTCCACCGCCTGCAGCTCGGAGATGCGTTCGCTCGGGCGCAGCCGCCCGGAAAGGATCATGTCGCGCAGCGCGAGTTGCGCACGCACGGTCTGCGAGACGGAGCGCTCGGCGTCGCGTTCGCTCATGTTCTTACTCCGCTTCGCTCATGGCTTCACTCCGCGGCCTGAACCGTCCGCGGCGCGGCTTCGCGCGCGACCATGCGGTCGATCACGCGCCGCGCCCACATCGCGCCGGCGTCGATGTTGAGGTTGTAGAAGGTGCGGTCCGGATTCTCGTTCATGGCGCGCTGCTGCGCTTCGAGGATGATTTCATCCTCGTGGAAGATGCCGGCAACGCCCTCGCGGATTTCGGTGGTCAGCTTTTGCTCGGTGGTCCGGTAATTGCGGACGAAGGCCCAGAAATAGTGGCACGTCGTCTCGGTCTCCGGCGTCATGGTGTTGAGCACAAAACCATTGACGCCCTGCGAGCGGTCGCCCTCCGGCGCACCGGTGCCGGCGGGCGCCACGCCGACGTCGATATTGACGGTGCCGGGCGCCTGGAAATTTATGATCTGCCAGCGGTCGACCGGCCCCGGCTTCTGCAACTGCGCCGCCCAGAACGGCGGGGCGTCGATGCCGTGCATCCAGCGCGTCACGGTCACGGTCTTGTCGCCATGGGTGACGTCGAACGGGGCTTCGGCGACGTGGTCATTGCCGATGCTGGAGCCATGCACGAAAGCCTCGTGGGTCAGGTCCATCAGATTGTCGACCACGAGGCGGTAGTCGCACTTCACATGAATGGTCTTGCCGTCGCCGGCCCAGGCCGGATCGTCGTTCCAGTGCATGTCGGGCACCAGCGCAGGGTCAGCCAGCGCCGGATCGCCCATCCACAGCCAGATGTAACGATGCCGTTCGACCACCGGATAGGAACGCACGCAGGCGGACGGATTGATGGTGTCCTGCGAGGGCATGTAGGTGCAGCGGCCCTGCGCGTTGAATTTCAGGCCGTGATAGCCGCAGACGACGGTGTCGCCATCGAGCCGTCCCTTGGACAGCGGCACCAGCCGGTGCCAGCAGGCGTCCTCCAGCGCGCACACCCGCCCGTCGGACTGGCGGTACATCACGACATGCTTGCCGCAGATCGTGCGCGGAAACAGCGCGTGCTTGATATCGACATCCCAGGCGGCGGCGTACCAGGCATTGAGCGGAAATGAGGACGGCATGGCTGCACTCCCTTGATGAGTGCAGTATGTATACATCCATCGCTCTGTTATGGCAAATATAGCGAAATAAAAGTATTAAAATACCATTTAAGTATACCAACGCTTTGTGAACTAGCTCATGTCGTTGGACCAGGTTTGTCGTCATCTTGATCGTAGGCCGAGCGGGGCTTCCGCGGGGCGGCAGGCCTGCACGCGTCATCGAAGCAAATGGCCGCTGCGCTCGCTTGAGCAACGGTCGACGAAAGCTACAGCGTCGATCCAAGCCCGTGACCAATGGGAGGCAACCGTGACGATGTTCCCGCAGATGTCTCGTCGTTCAGCCTGGACCGCTGATCGCTCGGCTCCCGGAAAGTCTGCCTGCCGCAACGCGCGGCGGCTGCGCGCGTTCGCGGGCCTTGCGGCTTTGGTCGTGGCTCTTGTCGCGCCCATGTCCGCAAGCGCGGATTGGCCCGAGAGGCAGGTCAAGATGATCGTGACGTTTCCGCCCGGAAGCGCCAACGATGCGGCAGCCCGGATTTTCGCCGACGCGCTTGGCAAGAAATGGGGCAAGCCCGTCGTCGTGGAGGATCGGCCCGGCGCCGAGGGCACGATCGGCGTCGGTTCGTTCGTCGCAAACCAGGATGATCATACGCTGTTGTATACCGTGGCCGGCTCGATCACCGTCGCGCCGATGCTGGTCGAGAAGCTGCCATACGACGTCAACCGCGATCTGGTGCCGATTTCCGCCACGACGGCGATCGTTTTGATGCTTACGGTCAGCAACCAGCTATCCGTCAACAGCATCCCGGAGCTGATTGAGGCGTTGCGGGCGAGCCCCGGCAAATATGCCTGGACTTCGGGCCCGACCTTGCCGCGCTTTGTATTTTCGGCATTCCTGAAGCAACACGATCTGAAGATGAACTTCGTCAGTTATCGCGATGCCTCCCAGCCCCAGGCTGACCTGGGTGAAGGCCGCATCCAGGCGCTTCTGACCTCATTGACCGCGTCATCCTCGCCCGTTCAAGCCGGAAAGGCGCGCTTTCTCGCCGTCGTCAACCCGACCCGCGCCGCCACGCTGCCCGACGTCAAGACCGCGCGCGAGCTTGGATATCCCGAACTTGAAATCGAGGGGCTGGCGGGCATCTTCGGCAGCAAGATCATGCCGGAGGCCGTGCGAAACCGAATTGCCGACGACGTTGCCGCCATCTGTCGCGATACCGATGTTCGCAGCAAACTGGAGGCAGGCGGGCACATTGTGTTGAGCGGCACGACCGAGGAATTGAAATCGGGGATCGAAAAGCAGCGATCAGCGATGAACGAACTGGCCAAGATAATCGATATCCGGAATCCGCAGTAATGCGGCGATAGGAGGCACGATGGCATCTCAAGTATCGGCCCTCAAGCTTTTCGATCTCATACAGTCGCATCGTGTGACCGCGGTGATCTACGTGGCGGCCAGACTCGGGCTCGCCGAGCTGTTGAGCTACGGTCCGCAGACGCCTGGCAAGCTCGCAAAGGCGACCGGCGCGGATGAACGGTCGCTTCGACGTCTGCTCACCGCGCTCTCCACAATCGGCATATGTTCGCGAACCGGCGAAGACAGCTATGCGTTGACGGAAGTGGGCGCCTGTCTCGACAGCGCCGCCGACCAATCACTCAAGGGCTGGGCCATCTTTGAAGCCGAAATGCTTTCAAAATCCTGGAGCGGAATGCTTGAATCCGTGATGACAGGCAAGACCGCTGCGGAATTGCAGGGCCTTGCCAACAGTTTCGATCTGATGGGTCGAGCACCTGAAATCGTCGACAAATTCAACGTTGCGATGACCGAACTCACGCGACTTGTCACGCCGGATATCCTTCGCTCCTACGATTTCAGCGGGATATCGCACCTGATGGACGTCGGCGGCGGGTCCGGCGAATTGCTCGGCGCCATCGCGCAGCAAAACCAAAAGCTGCGCGGCACTGTTTTCGACCTTCCGAGATGTGCGGAGGCCGCGAGCAAGCATCTGAGGCAGATCGGTGTCGATGACCGCGTGGAATTCGTCGCCGGCGATTTCTTCAAATCCGTTCCGGCGGTCGCTGATGCGATCATTCTCAAGAGCATAATCCATGATTGGAATGATGCGCGAAGCATCTCGATCCTGGGCAATTGTCATCAGTCGCTGCCGGGTGGCGGCAAGTTGCTGTTGGTCGAACGGCTGATGCCTGAGACGCCTGATATGACCAACGATGACAAGGCGCATGCAATGAGCGACCTGAACATGATGCGCGGGCCCGGCGGCAGCGAGCGCACCAAGGGGCAGTATCGCGAATTGCTCGAGCAAAGCGGCTTTGCGCTGGCTGCGGTTCATCCGGCCGGCCGCTTCAACGTGATCGAGGCGCGTCCCGCCTAGGGAATGCCGGGTGAGGGGATCTCTCCGTCACCCGGCATCACACCTCAGCCGTAGACGAACGCCTTGTCCTTGAGATCGATCGCCGGAAATTCGTCCTTCTCGGCCCAGTAATCCTGATTGTGCTGCCATTCCGGCTTTTCGCCACGCTTCGGCAGCAGGTGCATGCCGCGCATCATGTAGCCGGGATTGAAGTTTTCGGGATCGATCCAGGGCAGCAGCGGCATGTTGTGGTCTTCGGGACGCAACTGCGTCGTCACCTTTTTAGCGCCGGTCTCTTTCATATGATTGAGCAGCCGGCAGACGAAGTCGGCGACGAGATCGACGCGCAGCGTCCAGCTCGCGCGGAAATAGCCGAACACCCAGACGAGATTCGGCACGCCGGTGAACATCATGCCGCGATAGGTGACGGTATCGGCGAAGTCGAGCGGCTTGCCGTCGACGGCAAACTCGATGTCGCCATTGGCGCAGAGGTTGAAGCCGGTCGCGGTGACGATGATGTCGGCTTCGAGCTCCTTGCCGGATTTCAGCAAAATGCCTTTCTCGGTGAAGCGGTCGATCTCGTCGGTGACGACGGAGGCCTTGCCGGACTTGATGCCCTGGAACAGGTCTCCATCAGGGATGAAGGCGATGCGCTGCCGCCATGGCCGATATTTTGGCGTGAAGTGAGTCGCGATGTCGTAATCCTTGCCGAGATAGGCTTCGACCGCCGACAGCAGATCCTTCTTGGCCGCTTCCGGCTCTTCAAAGGTCTTGCGGGTGAAGGTGTCCTGGTCGAACAGGATCTTTCGCCGGGTGATCTCGTGGATCCATTTTTCATCCACCTGCAACTGGCGCAGCTGCTCGGCGATTTCGATCGCGTTGCGCCCGGTGCGGAAATAGGTCGGCGAGCGCTGCAGCATGGTGACATGCGCGCAGTCGTTGGCCAGCGCCGGGATCAGCGTTGCCGCCGTCGCACCCGAGCCGATCACGATGACGCGCTTGTTCCTGTAGTCGAGATCCTCGGGCCATTTCTGCGGATGGACGATTCCGCCCTTGAATTTGGCCATGTCCTTCCACTCCGGCGTATAGCCCTCGGTGTGGCGGTAATAGCCCTGGCACATCCAGAAGAAATTGGTGGTGAAGCGAAGCTGTTCGCCGGTGTCCGTGCGCGTGGCTTCGATGGTCCAGAGGTTTTCCTCGCTGGACCATTTCGCCGAGGTGATGGTGTGCTGATAGCGGATGTGAGGCGCGAGATCGTTCTCCTCGATCACGTCGCCCATGTATTTCAGGATTTCCTGAGCGCTCGCGATCGGCGCTGTCGTCCACGGCTTGAAGCGGTAGCCGAAGGTGTGCAGGTCGCTGTCGGAGCGGATGCCGGGATAGCGATGGGTGGTCCAGGTGCCGCCGAACGTCTTCTGGGCTTCCAGCGCGACGAAGCTCGTTCCCGGGCATTGCGTGGTGAGGTGATAGGCGGCACCGACGCCCGAAATGCCGGCGCCGGCGATGACGACGTCGAAATGCTCGGTGGTACGGGGCGAAGTCTGGTCGATCTGGGCCTGAACGTTCATCTTCCCTGTTCTTTTTTCGTTTGTTGTGTTCTGAAAGCGAAACGCCAGAACCCGGGGTTCTGGCGCCGTAGATCGTCAGCGAATTACACTTCGCGTCGGCTGAGGAAGGCCAGCCGCTCGAACAGGTGCACGTCCTGTTCGTTCTTGAGCAGCGCGCCGTGCAGCGGCGGGATCAGCTTGCGCGGATCGCGCTCCCGGAGCATTTCCGGCGTGATGTCCTCGTTGAGCAAGAGCTTGAGCCAGTCGAGCAGCTCCGAGGTCGAGGGCTTCTTCTTCAGGCCCGGCACTTCCCGCACCTCGAAGAAGATGCGCAAGGCTTCTTCCACCAGGCGCTTCTTGATGCCGGGGAAGTGGACGTCGACGATCCGGCCCATGGTGTCGGCGTCGGGGAACTTGATGTAGTGGAAGAAGCAGCGGCGCAGGAACGCGTCCGGCAGTTCCTTTTCGTTGTTGGAGGTGATCATCACGATCGGGCGCAGGCTCGCCTTGATGTTCTCGCCGGTCTCGTAGACGAAGAACTCCATGCGATCGAGTTCGAGCAGCAAGTCGTTGGGGAATTCGATGTCGGCCTTGTCGATCTCGTCGATCAGCAGCACCGGGCGCTTGTCGTGGGTGAAGGCTTCCCACAATTTGCCGCGCTTGATGTAGTTGGAGATGTCGGAAACCCTGCTGTCGCCGAGCTGGCTGTCGCGCAGGCGCGACACCGCGTCGTATTCGTACAGGCCCTGCTGCGCCTTGGTGGTCGACTTGATGTGCCAGGTCAGGAGCGGCGCGCCGAGCGCTTTGGAGACTTCCTCGGCCAGCACCGTCTTGCCGGTGCCGGGCTCGCCCTTGATCAGCAGCGGGCGCTCGAGCACGATCGAGGCGTTGACGGCGACCTTGAGGTCGTCGGTGGCGACATAGTCCTTGGTGCCGGTAAATTTCATCTATCCGTTTGCCTTGTTGTTTGTTCTAGAGCCGCTCGCGGCCCGAACAGTAAACGACCGCCGGTCCGGCGGTCGCGATTGGAGTTGAGGCGCTTGTCCTCAGCGTCTGATCAGCGACAGGATCACCAGGATGATCACCGCGCCGATGGTGGCGTTAATGATATCGCGGACCCAGGTGCCGCCGAGGCTGACGCCGAGTTGCGGCAATAGCCAGCTCGCCAGCAACGCGCCGATGATGCCGACCACGATATTGCCGATCAGCCCGAAGCCTGCACCGCGCACGATCAGTCCGGCAAGCCAGCCTGCGATACCGCCAATGATCAGTGCCGCTATGATGCCCATTGAAATTTCCCCTGCCGGAATAAACCCTTTACACCTCAATTGTAATTGAAAAAGCCTCCCGGTCTAGGCCTGACAGCTATGCGCCAGCCCTTGACGTGCGCTGGCCCTTGACGTGTGCCGTCCGCCGGGCAATCTGTATCCCATGTTCCTGCAATTCTTCACATCGCTGCGCGACGCGCAGGTCCCGGTGACCCTGCGCGAATATCTGACGCTGATGGAGGCGCTCGACGCCGACCTCGCCGATCAGACGGTCGAGAACTTCTACTATCTTTCGCGCGCCGCGCTGGTGAAGGACGAGCGCAACCTCGACAAGTTCGACCGCGTCTTCGGCACCGTGTTCAAGGGGCTGGAAAGCTTGCTGGACGCCATGGAGAAGGCGGATATTCCCGCCGAATGGCTGAAGAAGCTCGCGGAAAAATACCTCACCGAGGAAGAGAAGAAACAGATCGAGGCGATGGGCTGGGACAAGCTCATGGAGACGCTTCGTCAGCGCCTGAAGGAACAGCAGGGCCGCCATCAGGGCGGCAACAAGTGGATCGGCACCGCCGGCACCTCGCCGTTCGGCGCCCATGGCTACAATCCCGAGGGCGTGCGGATCGGGCAGGAAAAGAACCGCAACAACCGCGCCGTGAAGGTGTGGGACAAGCGCGAGTTCAGGGATCTCGACGGCAATGTCGAGCTCGGCATCCGCAACATCAAGATCGCGCTGCGCCGCCTGCGCAAATTCGCCCGCACTGGTGCGCCCGACGAGCTCGACCTCGACACCACGATCAAGGAAACCGCCAACCACGGTTATCTCGACGTGCATATGCGGCCCGAGCGCCGCAACGCGGTCAAGGTGCTGGTGTTCTTCGATATCGGTGGTTCGATGGATTCGCACATCGAGCAGGTCGAAGAGCTGTTCTCGGCGGCGAAGTCCGAATTCAAGCACATGGAGTATTTCTACTTCCACAACTGCCTGTATGAAGGCGTGTGGAAGCAGAACAAGCGCCGCTTCACCGACCGTACGCCGACCTGGGACGTGCTGCACAAATACCCGCACGACTACAAGGTGGTGTTTGTCGGCGACGCCTCGATGAGCCCTTACGAGATCATGGTGCCCGGCGGCTCGGTCGAGCATGTCAACGAGGAGGCCGGCTCGGTCTGGCTGGAGCGCATCACGCGCACCTATCCGCATTCGGTGTGGCTCAATCCGGTGGCGCAGAAGCACTGGGACTATTCGGAATCCACCACCATCATCCGCCGGCTGTTTTCGGAGCGCATGTACCCGATCACGATCGAAGGCCTCGAAGGCGCGATGAAGGAACTGGTGCGGTAGGGACAGTCATTCCGGGGCACGCGTAGCGCGAACCCGGAATCCAGAGGTTGCCTCACTCGCTCGAGATTCTCAGGTGCGCTATTGCGCACCAAAGTTCGATGCTTTCGCATGGCCCCGGAATGACGGGAAAAAAGACGGACGTCGACAGAACAAGAAAGGCGCAATCAATGCCCCAGACCATTCACCGCGGTATCAAATCCCTGATCGACGAGGCCAACGCTGAAATCGAGACCGTCAGCGCCGCTGACGCCATCAAGGCCGCGCAAGACCCGGGCGTCGTGATTGTCGATATCCGCGACCCGCGCGAGATCGAACGCGAGGGCAAGATCCCCGGCGCCTTCTCCTGCACCCGTGGCATGCTGGAATTCTGGATCGATCCGCAAAGCCCCTACGCCAAGCCGATCTTCCAGGAAGACAAGAAGTTCATCTTCCACTGCGCCGGCGGACTTCGTTCGGCGCTCGCGGCCAAGACCGCGCAGGACATGGGCCTGAAACCGGTCGCCCATATGGGCGGCGGCTTCGCCGCCTGGCGCGACGCCGGCGGCCCGGTCGAGAAGTGGGAGCCGAAGAAGAAGGCTTAAGTTTTTCCCGCGTCATTCCGGGGCACGCAAAGCGTGAACCCGGAATCTTGAGATTCTCAGATGCGCAATTGCGCATCATAGTTCGCTTCGCGCCCCGGAATGACAGCAAGGATTCTGCACCATGTCCACCACCAATGACCCGCTCGTCTCCACCGAATGGCTCGCCGCGCACCTGAACGATCCGAACGTCAAGGTGATCGACGCCTCGTTCAAGATGCCGGGCGTGCTGCCGCTGCCGAAGGACGATTATCTCGCGTCGCATATTCCCGGCGCTGTGTTCTTCGACGTCGACGCGGTGTCCGATCATTCCAACCCGCTGCCGCACATGTTTCCTTCTGCCGAACAATTCGGCCGCGACGTCGCCGGGCTCGGGATCGACAATGACGACACCGTTGTGGTCTATGATTCCGGCGGCTGGGTCGCCGCGCCCCGGGTGTGGTGGATGTTCCTGTCGTTCGGGAAGGACGTGCGCGTGCTCAATGGCGGCCTGAAGAAGTGGGTCGCGGAAGGCCGCAAGGTCGAGAAGGGTGAGGTGACGCCGAAGCCGGCGACATTCAAAGCGACGTTCGATGCGCGGCGCACGCGCAGCATGCAGCAGCTGGTCGCCAATCTCGTAAGCCGGGCCGAGCAGGTGATCGATGCGCGCGCCAACGAGCGCTATCAGGGCAAGGTGGCCGAGCCGCGGCCGGGCCTTCGCTCCGGCCATATCCCCGGCAGTCTCAGCTTGCCCTACAACAATCTGTTCGACGCTGCGACCGGTACGATGAAATCAACAGACGAATTGCGGGCGGCATTCTCAGGCGCGGGCGTCAAGCTCGATGCGCCCATCGTGACGAGTTGCGGCTCCGGCGTCAGCGCCGCCGTGCTGACGCTTGCGCTCTATCGCCTCGGCGTCGAGAACCCGGCGCTGTATGACGGCTCGTGGACCGAGTGGGGTGCCGCCGACGGCCCGCCGGTGGCGACCGGCCCGGCCTGATCTTAAGCTGAGAAGCTACCTCGTCGCCGGAAACGGCGGGAAGAACGGATTGGGTTGCTGCTGCTGCAGGGTCAGCGTTGCCTCGCGCGCGAGGCGCGCGCGCCGTGCTGCAGCAATCCGCCGCCGTTCCCGGGCCCGCTCTGCGGCCTGCTTCCTGAGGGCGTTGCGGTCCGGCTTCGCGTCTGTCGTCTTTCCCGCAATCTTCTCGTCGACGATGACGGCAGGACCGCCGAGCGTCGCGATCCGGGCTGCGGCGATGTTGGCTTCGGGTGACGAGGGATCTGCGGTCGACTCCGGCGCAGACGGAGTGACAGCCGCAGGTTCCGGCATTGCCGCGATGGCGGCGAGCTTCATTTCTGTATTGGAAACGGGTGCTTCGACTTCGGCCGCGGAGGCCGGAGCGGCCGGTGTCTCGGCGATAGCCTCCTTCGTCGGTGCATCCGGTTTCGCCGCTTCGACCTGCACCGGCTCGGCCGGCTTCAACGCCAGTTTCTCAGGCTCAGCCGGACTGGCGTCCGGAATCTGTCCGGCCGGGGCCGGAACCTCCGAGGCTGCTTCAGGAACGGCGGCCGGGACATTTTCCGCCGGCTTCTCCGCGACCGGCGGATCGATGCGCAGCAGCGCCAGCGTCGGCGGCGGGTCGTACTGGCGGGCAAACATCGGCTCGGGCGCCAGCCGTCGCGAGGGAAGGTTGGCAAATTCCTCATGCGCGGCGCGCAACAAAGCGGCGGCGCCAAGCCCAAAAATCAGGATCGACATCGAGAGGATGATGGCAGTGAACAAGAAACGAAAGCCGGGAAGCATGGACTCGAGTTCCGCCCTCCTTGATCTCTGGAGGGTCATTGATGCCAAGGGAACGCGGTGACCACTGTCTGGCCGGTTCGCGAGGCGCGCGAATCAGTCCGATTTGAGAGTATCTCAACGCCGGTTAGCTTTTTGTTACAAAAATCTGCGGTTCGAAGTCGCTCGCCACCTACAATGGCGATTTCCGGCGCTCTGCGGCATCTTTGCCGCAGCTTCGCTGCGATCACAAATGACCGATATGGGCCGAATTTCGGGGATTTGTCTTGAATGTGCCGCTATCTTCCGTCATCTGCCGTTAACGGTCCGGTGGGGCTTGGGGTCTATAAAAAAGGCGATGATGAACAACCGCATTCTGACGATTTGTGCCGCCATTGCCGCTGCCCTGGCGGGAACTTCGCTCGCCCATGCGCAACAGGGCTATCCCGCCCAAGGCCAAGCCTATTCGACCGCTCCAGGACCGTATGTGCAAGGCGGTTATGCGGTTGATGAACGCCGCCGCCCCGGTGAACCCGATTTCGACGCACTGGACGACGATGACGATGCGCCGAACGGTCAGAACTCGGCCGCGCTGCCGCCGCCCGGCCCGTTGATGTCGCCCAGTGATCCCCGCTATGGCCGTCCGGCCGGTGCCCCCGTTTATTCGGACCGTGGCGCGCCGACGCCCACGGGTCCGATCCTTTCTCCCGACGATCCGCGCTATGGCCGCCCGGCCGGCGCTCCGGTTTACTCGGACCGTAGCGCGCCGACGCCCACGGGCCCGGTCATGTCACCCGACGATCCGCGTTACGGCCGCCCGGCGGGTCCGCCAGCGGTGATCTATGCGGACCGCCCGCCCGGTCAGCAGCAGCAACCAGCCTACTCGGATCGCGGCGACAGCCGCATTCCCGGCGCCAGCATCGTCTATCCGAACGACGACCGCGCTGGCCTGCGCCCGCCGGGCGCGATCGGCGCTGCCACCGGCGCCACCGGCGCACTGCCGCAACCGCAGCAACCCGCCGTCGGCGCCGACGGCAGGCCGGTACAGCTCGCCGCGCTGCCACCGGAAGAGCAGCCGGAAGTGGGCCCTGCGCAGCTTCCGCCGCACCTGCGCCGCCAGGAAGTGTCCTTTGCGACCAAGGAGCCCGCCGGCACCATCGTCGTCGATACCGCTAACACCCACCTCTATTACGTGCTCGGTGGCGGACGCGCGGTCCGCTACGGCGTTCGCGTCGGCCGCGACGGCTTCACCTGGAATGGCGTGCAGAAGATCAGCCGCAAGGCCGAGTGGCCGGACTGGCATCCGCCGACCGAGATGATCGAGCGTCAGCCCTATCTGCCGCGCTTCATGGCCGGCGGTCCCGGCAATCCGCTTGGCGCGCGCGCCATGTATCTGGGTTCGACCATCTATCGCATTCACGGCACCAACCAGCCTTCGACGATCGGCAAGTTCGTCTCCTCGGGCTGCATCGGCATGCTGAACGAGGACGTCTCGGACCTGTTCGAGCGCGCCAAGGTCGGCACCCGCGTGGTGGTGATGCCCGGCGGCGCGCCGCCCGCCAACACCGCAAGCGCGTCGGCCGCCCCGCCGCCCGGTGGTCCCGCCGCCGCAGCAGGGCCTGCACCGGCTTCACAGGCCCAATTGGCGCCTGTTCCCGGAGCGCAGCAAACCGTCGTGCCGCCGCTGCCTGCACCGGTCACGGTTCGCTAGGCGGATCGTTGCCAGAAAAGCATTTGAGGCGCGCCGAGAGCGCGCCTTTTTTGTTGCCGATAAGGTCTGCATCATCGACCGTCCGGGTGGTCATCGACCCCGACCTGATCTGGGTTCCGCCGCTCGCACAGTTTTCCGCCGCCGCCACATTCGCACGCTTGATTTCACATTCGCATCGACTACCTGCCGGGCGGTCGCAACGAATATGAGGATCACGCCATGCGAATTCTTGTTGCGGGTGCCACTGGCGCCATCGGTCTTGAGCTCGTTCCGCAGCTGATTGCAGCCGGTCATACCGTTGTCGGCACGACGCGAACGACGGCGAAGGCCGAAATCATCAAGCGGATGGGCGCGGAACCTGCGATCGCCGATGGGCTCGACGCGCCGGCCATTCGCGCCGCCGTGATCGCGGCGAAGCCCGATGTCATCATCGATCAGATGACCGATCTCGCCGCGGTGACGGATCTCCGGCATTTCGATCGCGCCTTCGCCGTCACCAACCGGTTGCGCACCGAAGGAACCGATTTCCTGTTGGCCGCCGCACGCGAAGCCGGCGTGAAGCTCTTCATCGCCCAGAGCTTCTGCGGCTGGACTTACGGCCGCGGCGGCGAAGAGATCAAGACGGAGGCCGACGCGCTGGATCCCGATCCGCCGGAGGAGCTGCGCCGCACGCTGCAAGCGATCCAGCATCTGGAGAACACCGTCACCGGCTCGGCAAATCCTGAAGGGATCGTCTTGCGATACGGATCATTCTATGGCCCGGACACCGGAATGCTCTCGCGCGCGATGATCGATCAATTGCGCCGCCGCCGCGTGCCGCTGATCGGCGGCGGTGGCGGACGGTGGTCGTTCATCCACGTCGATGATGCGGCTGCCGCCACCGTTGCAGCCGTCGAGCGCGGCATATCAGGCAATATCTACAACATCGTCGACGATGAACCGGCCGAAGTCAGCGAATGGCTGCCCGCCCTTGCCGCCATGGTCGGCGCCAGGCCGCCGATTCGCGTGCCGGCCTGGCTTGGTCGGTTGTTCGCCGGCGAGCACCTGGTTTCGATGATGACCGAGGTACGGGCAGGCTCCAACGCCAAGGCCAGGCAGGAGCTGGGCTGGCGGCCGGCGCATCCGTCGTGGCGCCAGGGCTTTGCGGAGATCGCAAACCGGGCCACACAACATGCCGCCTGAGGTCGCCTACGCCAGCCGCTGCTTCGGCTCGCCCTTGAACCAGGCGTCGATGCCTTCGACCATCTGCTGATAGTGGGTTCGAAAACTGTCCTCGGTGACGTAGCCGAGATGCGGCGTCAGCACGATATTGTCGAGCTTGCGGAAGGGGTGGTCGACCGGCAGCGGCTCGACCGCGAACACGTCGATGCCGGCGCCGGCGATCTTCTTTTGCGTCAGCGCATCCAGCAGCGCGCCTTCGTCGACGATCGGTCCGCGCGCGGTGTTGACGAGGTAGGCGGTCGGCTTCATCCGCGCCAGCACGGCGGCGCCGACCAGCCCGCGCGAGCGCTGGCTCAGCACCACATGGATGGTGACGATGTCGGCGGTCGAGAACAGCTCTTCCTTGCTCACGTAGCTGACGCCGACTTCCTTGCACTTCTCAGCCGTCAGGTTCGGGCTCCAGGCGATCACGTTCATGCCGAAGGCCTGCGCCAGCCTTGACACCTTGGTGCCGAGCTTGCCGAGGCCGATTACCCCCAGCGTGCGGCCCTCGATCTCCATGCCGACGAATTTCTGCAAGGGCTCGCCGGCATGCATGCGGGCGTTCTCGCGGCCGATATTGCGGGTCAGTTCCAGGATCAGGCCCATGGTCAGCGGCGCGGTCGGGTCGCGGCCCCATTGGGTGCCGCACAGCGTCACCTTGTGGTCCTTGGCGGCCTCCATATCGATGGCGGCATTGCGCATGCCCGAGGTGATCAGGAGCTTCAGGTTGGGCAGGCCTGCGAACATGGTGCGCGGGAACGGGGTGCGTTCGCGCATCGCGCAGATGATCTCGAAATCCTTCAGGGCGCTGGCCGCCGTTTCCGCGTTCGCAAACGGCTGGTTGAACACCGTGACGTCGATGCGGTCGGAGACTTTGGACCAGTCGGCGACCGAGAGCGCCACATTGAGATAGTCGTCGAGAATTGCACAGCGCAGCCGCGTCATGGGGAAGGTCCGTTGGTGGCGAGGATGACGGCGGGATGGCCGTCAGGGGAGGTCGCCATGGTTGCGCGCAATCAGAGATGGCGCAAGCGGACTTAAATGCAGGGCAGGCTCAAATAACCGGATAGCTCAGTTCGAATGGCCGGGATGCTTGGCGTGCCAGGCCGGGCCCGGGCCGCGCATATAGTGCAGTTCCGGCCGATAGGTGCTGAATGCCTTGGCGATGAACTGGCGCAAGAAGGCGCGGAGTTCTGCCAGCGGTTTTGCCAGTCCGGCGTGGCTGTTCGCCGGGGCGTGAAGGGATGCCGAGCTGATCGTGGCCATGACGCGGGCCCTTTGTTCTCGCTAGCGGCGGCTGGCCGCGTGAAACGCCTTTCGGGCGTCGAGAACGACTTTTCGCCTGATTTATTAAAAGAAGGTTTCAATTGTCTGGATCTCGGCCCACATGGTGACCAACCCGTATTCATCCGTGGTGAACGGATGGAAAACGGGTTCCCGTGGTTGCCCTTTGGCGGCCGCGCCGCTACATCAGCGGCAGCAAATCTCCGTAAAATCCAACCATTTCCAGGGATCGCGATGGCTCGCCAGTTCGTCTATTTCATGCAGGGTTTGACCAAGAGCTACCCGACCCGGAAGGTGCTCGATAACGTCCATCTCTCGTTCTACCCCGACGCCAAGATCGGCGTGCTCGGCGTCAACGGCTCCGGCAAATCGACGCTGCTCAAGATCATGGCCGGCCTCGACAAGGAGTATAACGGCGAGGCCTGGGTCGCCGAGGGCGCCCGCGTCGGTTATCTCGAGCAGGAGCCACACCTCGATCCTGCGCTCAACGTCCGCGAAAACGTCATGCTGGGCGTCGCCAAGCAGAAGGCGATTCTCGATCGCTACAACGAACTGGCGATGAACTACTCGGAAGAGACCGCCGACGAGATGACCAAGCTGCAGGACGAGATCGAGGCCGCAGGGCTCTGGGATCTCGACAGCAAGGTCGACCAGGCGATGGACGCGCTGCGCTGCCCGCCCGACGATGCCGATGTGACGAAGCTGTCGGGCGGCGAGCGCCGCCGCGTCGCGCTCTGCAAGCTGCTGCTCGACCAGCCGGAACTCCTGCTGCTGGACGAGCCGACCAACCATCTCGACGCCGAGTCGGTGTCGTGGCTGGAAGGCCATTTGCGCAATTATCCCGGCGCGATCCTGATCGTGACCCACGACCGCTACTTCCTCGACAATGTCACGGGGTGGATCCTCGAACTCGATCGCGGCAAGGGCATACCCTACGAGGGCAATTACTCGTCCTGGCTGGTGCAGAAGCAGAAGCGCCTCGAGCAGGAGGGCCGCGAGGATGCTGCGCACCAGAAGACGCTGGCCCGCGAGCAGGAGTGGATCGCGTCCTCGCCGAAAGCGCGCCAGGCCAAGTCCAAGGCGCGCTATCAGCGCTATGAAGATCTGTTGAAACAGGCGAGCGAGAAGCAGACCACGACCGCGCAGATCACGATTCCCGTGGCCGAGCGCCTGGGCCAGAACGTCGTTGATTTCGAAGGGCTCAGCAAGAGCTTCGGCGATCGCGTGCTGATCGACGATCTCACCTTCAAGCTGCCGCCGGGCGGCATTGTCGGCGTGATCGGCGCCAACGGCGCCGGCAAGACCACACTGTTCCGGATGATCACCGGGCAGGAGAAGCCGGACCAGGGCACCATCACCGTCGGCGAGAGCGTGCACCTCGGCTACGTCGATCAGTCGCGCGACGATCTCGACGGCAAGAAGAACGTTTGGGAAGAGATTTCCGGCGGCAACGAATTGATCCTGCTCGGCAAGCGCGAGGTCAATTCGCGCGGCTATTGCTCGTCGTTCAACTTCAAGGGCGCCGACCAGCAGAAGAAGGTCGGCGCGCTGTCAGGCGGCGAGCGCAACCGCGTGCATCTGGCCAAGATGCTCAAGTCCGGCGCCAACGTGCTGCTGCTCGACGAACCGACCAACGACCTCGACGTCGATACGCTGCGCGCGCTGGAAGAGGCGCTGGAGGATTTCGCCGGCTGCGCCGTCATCATCAGCCATGATCGCTGGTTCCTCGACCGCATCGCCACCCACATCCTGTCCTTCGAAGGCGACAGCCATGTCGAATGGTTCGAAGGCAACTTCCAGGACTATGAAAAGGACAAGATGCGCCGGCTCGGGCAGGACAGCATCATTCCGCATCGCGTGAAGTACAAGAAGCTGACGCGGTGAGCGAATAGCGGCGTTTGCGTGATCGCCGCAGCGCCAGTGCTGCGGCCAGTTGTCGCTTCACACGGCAGTGACAGTGCGTAGATATAGGTCTCCTTCCGCAATTCGAATCCCTGCAGCGAGCCATTCCTGATGTCCCTTACTCCCGAAACACCCTTGCCGCCCAAATCCCAGAGGAAGGCATTGCGTCCGGTCCCGATGCTGATCTTCAGCTCCCGCTGGCTGCAATTGCCGCTCTATCTTGGCTTGATCGTCGCGCAGGGCGTCTATGTGGTGCTGTTTCTGAAGGAGTTGTGGCATCTGTTCGCCCACGCCTTCGATTTCAGCGAGCAGCAGATCATGCTCGCGGTATTGGGCCTGATCGACGTGGTGATGATTTCCAACCTTCTGGTGATGGTCATCGTCGGCGGCTACGAGACGTTCGTCTCCCGTCTCAATCTGGAAGGACATCCCGATCAGCCGGAATGGCTCAGCCACGTCAACGCCAGCGTGCTCAAGATCAAGCTCGCGATGGCCATCATCGGCATCTCCTCGATCCATCTGCTGCGCACTTTCATCGAGGCCGGCGGACTGGCGTCGGGAAAGTCCTCTTATACCGAGACCGGCGTGATGTGGCAGACCATCATCCACACGGTGTTCATTCTGTCGGCGATCGGCATTGCCTATGTCGACAAGCTGTCGAATAGTTCCGCCGATCATGCCAAAGAGGCTGTCTCGCATTGATGGGCGACGTGTCGATCGATAGGATTCCGGTTTGCGACAGAGGCTGATAGCCGCGGTTCTGATACTGGCAGCGGTGACGCCGGGCGCGGTGCGCCCGGTTCACGCCGCCGACGCCGGCTTCACCCAGTTCATCGCTTCGCTGTGGCCGGAAGCGCAGGCGGCCGGCGTGTCGCGCGCGACGTTCGATGCCGAGACGAAGGGGCTCGAGCCCGATTACAAATTGCCCGATCTGCTGCTGCCAGGCCGGCCCGCCACCGGCGCGCCGTCACAGGCCGAGTTCGTGCAGGTGCCGGCCGATTACGTGAAGGAAGCTTCCATCGCGCGGCTGGCGGCGGAGGGGCAGAAGCTGATGCAGAAGCATCGCGCGGCGCTCACCGAGATCGAAAAGCGTTTCGGCGTTCCTTCAAGCGTCGTGCTCGCGATCTGGGGCCGCGAGACGGACTACGGCCGCTACCGGCTGCCCTATGACACGCTGCGCGTGGTTGCGACGCAGGCCTATGTCGGCCGGCGCAAGGACCAGTACCGCGGCGAATTCATCCTGGCGCTGAAGCTTCTCGGCGAGGGCGCGGTGGCGCGCAGGGATTTTCGCTCGTCCTGGGCCGGCGCGACCGGTCTCACGCAATTCCTGCCATCCGAGTATTACAAGCACGGCGTCGATCTGGACGGCGATGGCAAGGTCGACATCTGGAATTCAGTTCCGGATGCGCTGGCAGCGGCCGCGCAGCAGCTCGTCAACAAGGGCTGGCAGCCCGGCGTGCGCTGGGCCTACGAGGTGAAGGCGCCCGCCAATGTCGATTGTACCATGGGCGTGCCTGAGGTGACGAAGCCGATCGCCGAATGGCTGCGCGCCGGCTTCGTGCCGGTGCGCGGGCAAAAGCTCAGCGCGCCGGAGCAGGCGCAGCCGGCCTCACTGTTGCAGGTGGAAGGCATCTACGGCCCGGCGTTCCTGACCACGAAGAACTACTTCGTCATCAAGGAATACAATTTCTCGGATTTGTATGTGCTGTTCGTCGGCCATCTCGCCGACCGCATGACGAGCCCGCTGCCGTTTGCCACGCCGTGGTCGGCCTCGACGCAGTTGCGCTCCGCGGATGTCGAAGCCATGCAGCGTCATTTGACGCGCATCGGCCTCTACAAGGACAAGCTCGACGGCAAGGCGGGCATGCAGACCCGCGCGGCGCTCGGGGCGTATCAGAAATCCGCTGGCCTGAAGGTCGATTGCTGGCCGAGTGAAGCGGTGCTGCGCTCCATGAGCGCGGGGCGCTAGCGCTGTTTCCCCTCATGGTGAGGGAGGTGCGCAGCTCTTTTCGTAGCCCGGATGAGCCAACGGGTCGCGCGAATGCGCGCCCGATGACAGGCTCCGCGAAATCCGGGGGCGGTGTCAGCCAATAGGAATATCCGTTGGTTTTGTTACCACTGTCCCCGGGGTCGCTTCGCTCGCCCGGGCTACAAGGATAGCGCGCGTCATTCGGTACGGGTATCTTTGACGAACAGGGCCGACCGAATTCGAGGTTTCAATGACCGCTGGGAGCGCGTTCCTCGTCGATTTCTATCAGCAACTCCGCCGGTCGTGGTCGATCGAGACCAGCAGCCACTGGCAGCGTGACAACCCGGCATCCGGCCAGTGCGGCGTGACGGCACTCGTCGTTCATGACGAATTTGGTGGCGAGATCCTGAAGACCGACGTCAACGGCGCCTGGCATTTCTACAATCGGATCGACGGAAGGCGCGTCGACTTCACGATGAGTCAATTCGACAGCCCCATTGGTTACGACGATATCCCGAGCAACCGGGACGAGGCGCTTGGCGACTGTTCTAAACAGCAATACGAGTTGCTGAAGAGCAGGGTGACAGGCGTTGTTTGACGCCGAAGGACTTCGGCAGCCATCGTAGCCCGGATGAGCGTCAGCGACATCCGGGGCCGGTGCCAGCGTCATCCCGGATATCGCTGACGCTCATCCGGGCTACAGGATTTATGCCGGGCTACGTCGCGGCAAAGAAAAAGCCCGGCCGAGATATCGGCCGGGCTTTGATCAAGGCGCGGGTCGCGCCAGTCGATCAGATCAGTTGCAGACCTCGACGCGGCGATAGCGCCAGTCATAGCCGTCCCAGAAGCGCTCACGAACCATGCGGCACGCCGGGTAGGGCGCTTCTTCCACGTACACCGGGCCGCCATAGGCCGGGCGGCTGGAGGCGATTGCGCCACCGATGATCGCGCCGCCGAGCAAGCCGGCCGCCACGCCTGCGGCAACGCCACGCTGTGCGCTTGCGGGGGTCGAGGCAAGCGAACCGGCAATCGTTGCGACCGCGACCAAGGCAGCAAATGTCTTCTTCATGTCCTGGGCTCTCCTGGGGTGGCGCCTTCGAGCGCCGGGTTTAGGGATGACTCACACGCTGTTTCGAACTGCCGCTTTCGCTAAAAAAGCGCACATGGGTCAATCGAAAGTAAACGTTCCCAAAGCGTGGCCGAAAAAAACGGTCTTTTTCGGGCCGGAAATCACCCGAATCCCGGAAGGCGGCGCCATTCCGGGATGTCGGGCGCTAATTTAATGAAGATGAACGACCTGCTAGTCGCAGACCCTGACGTTGCGGACGCGCCAGCCGTAACCGTCCCAGAACCGCTGCCGCTGCCAGATGCAGGCTTCCCCGTAGCCGGGATCGACAACATAGGCCGGGCCGCCATAGCCGGGCGCATAGTAGCCGGGGCTGTAACCCGGGCCGTAATAATAACCGTTCTGCGAAGCAATCGCGCCGCCGACAATGGCGCCGCCGATCAATCCAGCCGCGACGCCTGCGGCAACGCCACGCTGCGCATGGGCGGGAGCGGGAATTGCCACGGCGGAAACGGTCAGCGCGGCGGCAGCACCGAGCGCCATCAATGTCTTCTTCATGGCCTCACCTTTCTCGTGGGAAGCAGGGAACGTTAGGTCCGTCACAGCGGAAAGTTCCACATTTCGCTTGAATGATCAATCAACGGCCCTGCGGGCTGCGGTGACGAAAATGCGAGCGCTGGGCCTGACGGTGCAAAGATACCAAAGCTCCGTGCCTCGCCCTGGCAATGAAGGACACAAATGATGAGCGGAATGGCGGCATTCATGGTGGCGGTCGGCGGTACGTCGCTGATCTGCTACCTCTTGATGAACAGGGCGCAAGACCGAAAGGCACGGCGCGAGAGCGCGGGTGACGGCGCTTGTTCCGGCATTGGCGGCAGCGACAGCTCCAGCTCAAATGGCTGGAACCTGTTTTCCTGGAGCGGCAGCGAAAGCTCTTCGTCCCATGATTCCGCTTCGTGCAGCGACAGCGGAGGGGGCGGCGGTGGTGGCGGTGGCGGCGATTGATGCCGAAAACACTGGAAAATCAGCACGGGTTTACCGCAACACCGCTGTTTAGATTCATTCCAGTATTTCTCCCGCATCAGTTTGGAATTGCTTGAAAATGCGGCTTTTCCTTTTGCATCTCGTCGTCCTCTTAAATATCGATGAGTGGCATCACCAAGGGTTTTAGCGGTTTCATGATTGTCTGTTCCTGCAACGTCCTGAGCGACCACGATGTCCGTAGTGCCGTGAGTGCAGCTTCGGACCTGCCGCGAAATGCGAAACAGATTTACGGTTGCCTCGGCTGCAGCGCCGAATGCGGCCGGTGCGCGCGCACCATCAAGACCATCATCGACGAAGCACTCGGCGCCTGTGCCAAGGAATGCTGCTCCGGCTGCCCGCACAGCCGCCACGCTGCCAACGACGAGCCCGCGCAGGAAGCCGCCCCGGCCTTCGCCCTCGCGGCCTGCTGAAAACCCCTTAAAGTCCACTGATTTACGCCGTTCTCACCGCTTTTTTCGCGGAACAGTTGCTCTCGGCTCCAAACTGATTTAGAAACGTTTTTAGAAGCGTTCTAAATTTAGGGTCAGGCCGTGTTTGGCCTGAAAAATCGGAGTGGACCATGCAGGGCGATCCCAAAGTCATCGATTATCTCAACAAGGGCCTGCGCAGCGAGCTCACCGCGATCAACCAGTACTGGCTGCATTACCGGCTCCTGAACAATTGGGGCCTTTTGGAAATGGCCAAGGTCTGGCGCAAGGAATCCATCGAGGAGATGGAGCACGCCGACAAGTTCACCGACCGGATTCTGTTCCTCGACGGCTTTCCCAACTTGCAGGTACTCGATCCCTTGCGCATCGGCCAGAACGTCAGGGAAATCATCGAATGCGATCTGGCCTCCGAGATATCAGCGCGCGCGCTCTACCAGGAAGCCGCAACCCACTGCCACAGCGTCAAGGACTACGTCTCACGCGACCTGTTCGAGCAGTTGATGAAGGACGAGGAACATCACATCGACTTCCTCGAAACCCAGCTCGATTTGATCCAGCGCATCGGGCTTGAGCTCTACACGCAAAAGCATGTCGGCGGGCTGGAGAACGGGGACTGAGCTCTTACCCTCCCCTGGAGGGGGAGGGTCGACGCGCGTGCAACGCGCGGCGGGGTGGGGTGACGGCCTCTCCACATCCAACAGTGCCCAAGTTGAGAGATCACCCCACCCCGTCTCGCATTCCCCTTCGCTCCATGCGAGCCGACCCTCCCCCTCCCAGGGGAGGGTGATTCCGCTGAAACAATCTTCCCCTACAACTGCGTCTTATACCGCTCGTAAATCACCTCCTGGCTTTCGCGCTCGCCAAGCCCGGTCTGGTCGTGGATCACTTCGCCGATGCTCGGCATCACCGAGCGCTCGACCCGTTCACCCGCCCACAGCTTTGAGCGCATCAGCGCCTTGCCGCAGTGGAAATATACTTCCCTGACCTCGATGCGCAGCACCGCGCGCGGCGGCTTGCCGAACTCCACCATCGACGTCATCAGCTCCGGGTCGACAGATACTTTGCCCTTGCCGCCGACGCGCAGCGTCTCGTCGATGCCGGGTACGAAGAAGATGAGCTGCACGAAGCCTGATCCCTCGACGATGTTGCGAAAACTGTCGATGCGGTTGTTGCCCGAGCGATCCGGCATCAGAAGCAGGTTCGGTCCCGCAACATGGATGAAGCCGGGATTGCCGCCGCGCGGCGATGCGTCGACGCTGCCGTCCGAGCCTGAGGTGGCCAGCACGCAGAACGGCGACATGCCGATGAACTTCTTCGCATGGACGTCGATCTCCGGCCGCGCTTTTGCGATCACGCGCGGCGAGGGCGCAGGGTAGGTCGTGGCGAGGTCGTCGGCGGAAAAATCGGTCACGGGCGGCTCCGTTCAGTTTCGGCCAGATTATCATCCTGCGGCACGGGCGTCATCTTGAGAGAATCTACCCAATAGGCGCCTACGCGAACGTCGTAGGTGGTGCGATGCCCGTCCGACTCATCGCAGCACGGCACGCCGTTCGGCGCGATCACGCTCTTGAACCAGGCGCGGATATCCGGCGGCACATGGCCGAACTGGCCTTTGATGCGTTGCGAAATCAGCATTTCCGGCTGTAGCCGTCTTGTACACAGATTTGATGCGAGCCACGGCTGGCTTAGCAGTCGCACCGAACCGATTGCTGCCTTGAAATAGGCGCAGCACGAACGTGCTATCGATTTTGCGTGAGGATTTGTGAGCTGCCCGGCGCAGCACAACTGCCCAACACCGGTCTCGCCGTCCGTGGTTGGTGAAGGAGCCGCTCCACGGTCATCACCACGATTGGAAACGCCTTGGGCACGAACCCGAAGATAGCGATAGGCCTGCTTTCACCCGTGGGATTGCTGTTTGCGCTCCCCGTCTTGCTCTGGGCTTTCAGCTTCACCGAACGCTTCGGGCTGGAGAAATGCAGCATCGGTTCGATTTCCGATGTCGAATACCAGCGCATCCTGTCTCGGGCCGGTGAGCAACGCTGGACGGTATGGCCTGGTCTGTCGAACGGGGTGTTTTGGCTGTCGGACAGGGGCTTTCGAGGCCCGACGGCATCCTTCAACAGCAACCTCAATGATCAGTTGCTCTCGCACATCAGAGAGCTTGCCGGATCTGATCCGTCCGTTAACCGCCAACTGGCCTCGGCCCATGCTGTGATGCGCAGCATGGGCGCAGAATACGTCCAGACTCAGGAGGTGCTGGACATGCGCGGGGATCGCGCCGGTTCGCGCGTCCATTTCACATACTACCTGCCGCAGGTTCGTTTCGCACCTGTGTGTGTTCTTTGCCTGATATGGTCGCACACGACCATTGACGTGGTCTTTTCACATGAACTTGCCACCCACCGATACCAGTTGCAGGCAGTGAACGTTCTGCTCGCCGGGCTGAAAGGCAGCCCCGACAAAAACCGAGCGCGCAACGTCCCATGGGGTAGCTGTCCTGAGTTTCGATGATCCCTTCACAATGGATGACTGGATTGCGCAATGGCTAGCAACGCAAGCTGCGCAGATTGATACGGCGCGAAATCAGGGCTGCTTTGTCACGCGCCGCTTGGCGGTAGCCTTCGGCGCGACGTTCTTCCACGCCATG
The DNA here is from genome assembly GCF_018596315.1 of Bradyrhizobium sp. SRL28. GTDB lineage: Bacteria > Pseudomonadota > Alphaproteobacteria > Rhizobiales > Xanthobacteraceae > Bradyrhizobium. The sequence goes on from NZ_JAHEAG010000025.1 coordinate 102,103, forward strand.
GTGAGCGCGCTCTTCAGCGTCGTCGCATCGGCCTTCGCCAGCAGCACATTGGTGTAGCCCTGCTTGCCCCATCCGCCCGGCACCGGACGGAAGATTTTCGGCTCGGACTCGACCAGCATCGATTGCTGCTCTTGTGTCAATTTCACCATGCCCCAGGCATCATCAGGATACCCGAGGGTGGCGAAGATGCGTTTCCCGACGCGGAAATCGGCCGTGCGCTGATGCGCGCCTTCGACCGCTCCGGGGAGAGCGAGCGCTGCGCGGCGAAAATGACTAGCCGACATCGCGCGCTCGCTTCATGTTCGTGCCGGCCTACATCGCCCGCTGCGGCGCGGTCTGCAGCAGTTCCTCTACCTGCTTCTTGTAGAACTTCGCATTGCCCGTGGTGAGATGGCCACGTGTTTCGCTGGAAGCAGGGATCAGGAACAGGCGGCCGTTCTTGACGCGCTTCAGCGCCGCATCCGTGACGCCGGTTTCCGGCGGATTGCGCTCGTCGTCGGCGGCATTGATCAAGAGCAGCGCGGCTTCGATCTTATCGAGCGAGGGCGCCGGATTGTAATCATGCGAGGCTTCCCACTGGTAGATGAAGTCGTTGGCATCGGCGGTGATGGCGCTCGCCAGCCGGTCGTCGACCATCTTGTCGGCCTGCGCCGCCGTCGGCGCCAGCGCCTGATAGGCCAGCGTGCCGCCGCCGGTCGCGATGCCATAGGCGTTGATGGCGTATTTCATCATGCGCGGCTGGGTGATGTAATTGCCGCGATTGTAGTCGGGATCGTTCCTGATCGTCTCCAGCATCATCCGCCGCAGCATCCAGTTGCGCGCCGCCATCTCGGTCGGCTGCGACGCCATCGGCACCAGCGCGTCCATGAATTTCGGATATTTGCCGCCCCAGATCCAGGTGTGCATGCCGCCCATCGAATTGCCGATGACGAGCCGCAGGTGCTTTACGCCGAGCCCTTCCTTGACCAGCCGATACTGCGCATCGACCATGTCCTCGTAATTGTATTTGGGAAATGCGGTCTTCATGCCGTCGGAGGGCTTTGACGATTTGCCGTGGCCGACACCATCGGGAATGATGATGTAGTATTTGGTTGCATCGAGCGGCTGGCCGGCGCCGAACATTTCGCCGCCGAAGCCCGCCGTCAGCATGCTGGCCGCCGAGCCGCCCGAGCCGTGCAGCACCAGCACCGGCTGTCCGGTCGGCTCGCCGATCGTGGTGTAATGCAGCCGCAATTCCTGCATCGTCTCGCCGGTGTGGAACTTGAAATCCCTGGCGATCCACTCACCCTGTTTCGGTGTGGGGTAATCTGCGGCGAAAGCGGTGATGGAGGTCAGAGCCAGTGCGGCGGCCGACAAGGCGGCATACGGAAAATTCATGACGGTCTCCCCAAGGGCGCGGCTGTCTTGTGCGCCGCTTGCGGGGAACCTTATCACACCGGCTATTTTCGTCACCAGATGGGCGACGATGCGAGCCGCCTAACCCTCGACCTCGGTTTCCGGCCGGTCATTGCCGGCGGCGGTCTCGGAATGCCATCGTCCGTCCGGGGTTTCGTATTCGATCATCTCCGTGCGGCCCGGCACCCGCTGCTCGGCCGCCACGCGCCGGGCGGCTGCCAGCGCCGCGGCGCGGTTCGGAAACGGTTCGGAAAACACGCCGTTGACGGTGTAGGCCCAGCCGCCGTCATGTTCGACGATCTTGTAGGTCAGATGGGTCATCGGGAACTCGCTGTTTGCAGGTGCCGACAGGGGTGAACGCGCCGCGTGATCCATGACAGAATAGGCCACGCCGTCGGATTTTGCACCGGCCGTTCGTCCTTGATCGACGATTGGTGCAGAGGAGAGAACCATGTGCCGCAACATCAAGACCCTGTTCAATTTCGATCCCCCGGCCACGCACGCGGAGATCCATGCTTCCGCGCTGCAATTCGTGCGAAAACTCTCCGGCTTCAATTCGCCGTCGCAGGCCAACGCCGAGGCGTTCAACCGCGCGGTTTCCGAAGTTTCCGACAGCGCGCGGCGCTTGCTGGCCTCGCTGCAGACCAATGCCGCGCCGCGCGACCGCGAGATCGAGGCCGAGAAGGCGAGGGAGCGCTCGCGGGCGAGGTTCGGCTAGGGGTATCGATCATCTGCATCGCGGCGTTGCGACGTGGAGTCCGACCGATGCCGACCGACCTCAAGCAAGTCGATTCTCCTATCGTGCGACGACCTCACAAACGCCCCAGGGCCGCTGCGACCCTGCCTCCCTTCCGTCAAACCAGGATCGCCTCTTCCTTCAAGAATTTGGAAGAGGCGTCGGTGGAGGTACCAATGTTATACTCGCAAAGCCCACCACTGACGGCCGAAGAAACTTTGTTCGGCGGGCATGCGCGCGATCCGGACGTCCGATCCGACCAGCGTGTCGGTAGACGGCGCGTGAAGCCGTCGGTCGATTCTCCCTATCCCTACCGCTTCGGGGAAGGGCAGCCGGCGAGCGGCCGGCCGTCGATTGGCAAGCGAATGTTCCGCACCCTTGTCCGGTTCTCTATTGCGGTTCTCATCGGGGTCGGCGGCACGCTAGGCTGGCAGTCCTACGGTGATGAAGCAAAGGAGATGCTGGTGGCCCAGGCTCCGGCGCTGGGTTTGCTGTTACCCGTCTCGACGACGAAGCCGTCGGTCATGGCTGCGACTTCTACTGATACGACGCGGCAGTTTGCGCCCCTGGCATCCACGCTCGATGCCGTGCGGCGCAGCGTCGAACAACTCGCTGCCAGGCAAGACCAGATGGCCCAGAACATTGCGGCACTACGGGCTGTTCATGAGGACGTCAGACAGAAGGTGTCATCCACGCCTCCGGTCCCGGCCCCAGCCCCAGCCCCAGCCCAGCAAGCCGCCTCCATCCCGCAGCCCAAACCTCCACAGCCCAAGATCGACTCTCGCCTCCCGCCTTCTGCCGGATCACAGCTCTCGCGCTGACGGCCCGGATCGCCGGAGACGAAATGGATCAACGCGCCGCCGCGCGGCTGGCGTTGACGCCTGCGCGTTTTGCCGCCATATACAGAGCATGAATAAGCTTCTGTCAGCCGCATTGACCACCACCGCGACCGCTTACGGCGGATCGCCTGCTGGTTGCGCGCGCTAGAGACAAGCGTAATTCACCCAGAATGGCCCCGCCGGCGACGGACGGGGCCTTTTCTGTTTTTGGTGGTCCCCGTCCGCGCTTTTTCCTCTTCACAAGGAACATAGCCATGGACGATCTCGACCACAGGAATCTCGGCGTAAAACTCAACCTCTGGCACCTTCAGGAAGATGCGCCGGGCATGGTGTTCTGGCATCCGCGCGGCTACGCGCTCTACCGGGTGCTGGAGGACTATCTCCGGCGCAAGATGCGCCGGGCCGGCTATGCGGAAGTGCGGACGCCACAGCTGCTGCCAAAGGAGTTCTGGGGCCGCAGCGGCCACTGGGACAAGTTCCGCGAGCACATGTTCCGGGTCGACGACGGCGAGCTGGCGATGGCGCTGAAACCGATGTCGTGCCCGTGCCACGTGCAGATCTTCAACAAGGGGCTGCGCTCGTGGCGGGAGCTTCCGATCCGCTATGCCGAGTTCGGCGCCTGCCACCGCAATGAGCCTTCCGGTTCGCTCCACGGCATCATGCGGACGCGCGCCTTCGAGCAGGACGACGCCCATGTGTTCTGCCGCGAGCAGGACGTGGAGGGCGAAGTCGCGTGCTTCATCGCCCTGCTGGGCGAGGTCTATCGCGATCTCGGTTTTCCCGACTACGAGGTGGCGCTGGCGACGCGGCCGGCGGTGCGCGCCGGCGATGATGCGAGTTGGGACTGGTCAGAGGCGAAGCTCGGCGATGCCGCACGGCGCTGCGGCCTCGCGCCTCACATCAACCCCGGCGAAGGCGCGTTCTACGGACCGAAGCTGGAATTCGCGCTGCGCGATCGGCTGGGACGATCCTGGCAGTGCGGCACAGTGCAGCTCGACAGCGTGCTGCCGCAGCGGCTCGAGGCGTCCTACGTCGCCCCCGACGGCAGCCGCGCGAGGCCCCTGATGATCCACCACGCCATCTTCGGATCGCTCGGCCGCATGATCGCGATCCTGCTCGAGCACCATGGCGGCGCGCTTCCGTTCTGGCTGTCACCGGACCAGGTCGCGGTCGCGCCGATCTCGAAAGACCAGGCCGGATGCGGCGCGGACGTTCTGACAGCGTTTTGGGATGCCGGGATCCGGGCCGTTGCCTATGACGGCGCCGATACCCTTTCGCGGCGCATCGTGGCGGCGCATGAAATGGCGGTGCCGGTGATGGCTATCGTCGGCGGGCGCGAGATGAGGGACGGCCGGGTGAGCCTGCGCGAACGCGACGGCTCACAGGCCGACGTTCCGCTGGCCGAGGCGGTGTCCCGCCTGCAGGCGAGGGCCCGGCCGGGCGCCCTTGTGGCTGAAGCCTTCTAGCCCGCACGAAGCCCGCGATGTCCGAGCTATGTCGCACTTTTTCGGGCGATGTCTGCCAGAGGATTAGGACCATACAGGTTGGGGCCTGATGTTCCGGCGCGGCGGTGGCCTCCACGATGGCGTCGGATGTCAGCCATTGGAGGGATGCCATGGATCAGGCCAGGCGATTGAAGCTCGGCACGATTTTCTTCACCCATCGGCCGTACAGTCATCGTCGGTGCCTCGCCCGCCGCCTCCCGTTGGACCACAGCTCTCGCGCTGACTGGCGCTCTCCTCTGCGACCGTCGCTTCCAGCTCGGGATGCGTGCCATGATTGCTGTTGGGGTACGTTTGAGACATGCCGACCGGTCCTGAAGATGTCCGTTAATCGGGGGCAGACCGGAAGCGATCAGTGCGCCGTCAAAGCGACGCGAATGATCCAAATCGGACTTCCCGAAATGCTGACGCTCGTTCGCGGCAGTGCCACGGCATGAGATAAACGCCATCGTAAAGTATAAAGGCCGCGTCGAATGGCCTGCTCAAGCCGCGGTTCCATCCCGCGTGAATTCAGCGGCATGCAACTTGATGAAGTCGTACATGCTGATCGGCTTCTGGCCGGTGAGTTTGAACAGGTCGTCGGTCATACGGTCGTAGCGGCCCTGCTTGTTCAGCTCCGTCATCACGGAAAGGTGCTTGACGATGTGCGCGGGCACGCCAGCCCCCAGAAGCTTTTCGCTCCAGTCGGAGAGTGGCACGTCGCGATAGTGGATCGTCCGACCCAGCGCCTCGGAGAACACGCGCGCGTAGTGCTCCAGATCGGCCGATTCAAACCCCGTCAAATTGTAAACCTGGCCGATGTGCGGCGTGGGATCCTCGAGGACGACCGATACGGCGCGCGCCACGTCCACGGCCGAAATCGGTGAGGTTTTGCCGCCGCCCATTGGCAACGCCAGTTCATCGGCGTCCCGCACGCTCGGGGCAGCGAAAAGGCGGAAGAACCCTTCGAGGAAGACCGTGGGCCGCATCGTGACGACCGGGAGGCCCGACCAGGACAAAGCCTGTTCAGCCAGCCAGTGCAGCTTGTGCTGCGGGCTGTCGGTGCTCTCGGTGATGCTCATCTGCGTAACGGTCATCTGAGACATGTTCACGAACGCTTCGACGCCGTGATGGCGCGCCACGGCAGCGGTGTTGACCGTGGCCGTCAGGTAATCGGCCGAAACCGACATGCCGAAATAGACACTCGCGCAACCTTCGATCGCGCGGTGCATCGCGGTGAGGTCAGTCAGGTCGCCTTGCATGACCTCGGCGCCGAGCTGGCGCAGGGCCTCGGCGCGTTCATCCTCGCGGCGCACCAGGGCGCGCACCTTGCGCCCCTTGGCGAGCACCATTTCGGTGAGATTGCGGCCGATGGACCCGACAGCGCCACCCGCGCCGGTCACCAGGATCGGGCTAGCATGTGACGATTGCGTAGTCATTTCAATTGCCCCTCGATGAGTTCAGATTGCGGGACGATCGCCGGGTTACAGGACGACTCGACAAGGCTCTCCTGGTCGAGAACCGGGCGAGCCGAGTAACAAAAGACATGTGATGCGGCACGGCCCAGCATCAAGACTATGTCACTGACGCTTCCGCTTTTGACCCCATCGTGGACAGTTCAGAAATACTGATATGCACCATGGCATCGGACCCCATTTCGCAACGCGCAAATCCATGCTGTAATCATGTTCTTCGTGAGCAACGGGCAACGAAGCCCTAAGCCTCGAAGAAAACAATGCGACGACGCAATTTCCAACAACGCGGTTAGGAGATGCGACAATGAAAAAAAGCACGCTGATCAGTCTCAGTATTTCGGTATCGATCGCCGTTTTGGCGGCTGGTGTCGCGATTTCCGCGCAGGACAAATATACTGTAAAAGTACCGAATGGCCTCGGGTTCTCTGACTTTAGGGGATACGAGGACTGGCCAGTGATCGCGATAAGTCAGAGCGGAGGCAAGATCGCTGTGATCGTGGGAAATCCGGTAATAATCGACGCCTTTAAGGAAGGGGTGCCCGGCAATGGCAAGCCTTTCCCAGACGGCGCCAAGATGGCGAAAATTCATTGGAATCCGAAAATACAAGAGACGTACCCCGGTCAGCCAACGGTGCTAGGTGCCCAGCAGGACGCTGGTTTCATGGTGAAGGACAGCAAGAGGTTCGCGGACAGCGGCGGATGGGGATGGGCCGAGTTCCTCTATGACGCGGCATCCGATACGTTTAAGCCCGCCACTGCAGCGGACAATCCGCCTCAGGAAAACGACGCGAAGTGCGGGTTCGCGTGCCACACGGTGGTGCAGAACCGCGACTACGTATTCACGGAGTATGGAAAGAGGTGAGTATCGGATGGCGTTGACGGACAGTCGTAACGACTGCGCCGAATAATGGTGGATGTCCGCACCTGGCACGTTTGGGACCTCACGCGATGTCCAGACTTGGGTCTGGAATGCGTATCAAAGCGGAAGTCCGCCAACCACTCCGCATTTATGATTTGGGTTCCGGTCCGCGAACTCCCATACGGGCCCGCAGCTCCATCGCTGCACTAGAGGCCGGACAGATGGCAGCATCCGACTACGTGCCAATCTTCTTCAAAAACCGCTTGCATTTGGCGGGGCGTCCACAGGTGGGTTCACGCCCTGGCGGCCCGGTTTCGACGTGCGTGACGCACCTCACGGTGCGGCTTGGCAGTGGCGTCCATGATGGCATCGGATATCGGCCATCGGAGCAGTGTCATGGATCAGGCAAGGCGATTGAAGATCGGTGCGATTTTCTTCACCATCTTCTGGATCGGCGGGATGCTGTGGTGGAGCGGCGAGTATCATCCCGCCTACATCATCATTCTGACCATCTGCGGAACGATTGCGGGCTACCTCTGGTACCTCGGCATGCGCTGGGCGTTTCAACGCCTGCACCTGCTTCCGCTGAACGGCGATCACGGCAGGGAGACGCCGTGATGACGCGGTGAGGCCTTCGTCGATTGCTGCTAGTTTTTTTCCTCATGCATGATGAACCGGGCAGGTTGACCATGCGCAGCACGATCATCGACCGGTTCGGCTACCGGGAATGTCCGCGTCAGTAGACCGTTGCGGCGCGATCAGCCTGCATCCCACTTCACCGGCAGATTGAGCAATCCGCGAAACGCCCAGCCGCCGATCCTAACCGGCTCGCTCTCGTCCAGCCGCAGGCCCTTCAGCCGCGCAAACGCGCTCGGCAACGCGACGTCGGCCACCATGGCGCGGGAGGCGAAGGCGCCGGCGCAATAATGCGGGCCGGCGCCGAAGGCGATGCTCTTCTGGGTGTCGCGGGTGATGTCGAAACGATCCGGCTCGGCAAAGCAGGCCTCGTCGCGGTTGGCCGAGCCGAACATGAAGAACACGCGGTCTTCCGGCTCGAAGTCGATGCCGCCATACGTCCACGGCTTTGCGACGCGGCGCGGCGACATCTGGATCGGTGCAATCCAGCGCGCGTACTCCTCGAACACGTCGATCCATTTTGCTTTTCCCTCGCGCACCAGCGCGAGCTGTTCGGGATGCGTCAGCAGCGCCCAGGTCGCGCCGGCAATTGCGTCGCGCGGCTCGTTCTGCCCGCCCGAGATCGCAAGCTTGATGTTGGCGCGGATGCTTTCCATGTTCTGGCCTGAAGCCAGCAGCACGCTGAGGATCGAGGTGTTCGGGTGCTTCTTCACCACCGGGATCATGTCGTCGATCGCGGCATCGATGCCAGCGGTGGCCGCATGGCAGCGCGCCTCGACCTCCTTGTTGCCGGTATAGTTCGCGATGCCGTCGATCATCGCCTGCGACCACGCGTCCATGTCCGGGTAGCGCATGTTGGTGAGCCCGGTGACGTCCTTCAGGCATTCGGCCGACAGCGGCAGCGCCAGCTCTTTACAGAGATCGGCGGAGCCTTTCGGCGCGAGTTCGTCGAGGATGCGGTCGGCATGGGCCTGAAACTGCCGGACCCAGGTGTCGCGCACGGTGCGCGGCGACACCGCGGGAAACATCGCCTGCCGCTCCGTCATGTGCGCATCGCCATCCTTGCGCATCATGTTGTGGCCCATCAGCACATTCATCAGCCCGGCGGGTTGATGTGAGGAGAACACGTCGATGCGCTTCTCCTGGGTGAAGATGTCATCGCGGCGGGTGAACACGGTCGAGCCCAACTGCGGCACGAACGCGATCGGCGCTTGCTTCCGCATCTTCGCCAGCGCGGGATAGGGATCGGCCCAGAAGGACGGGACATCGATGTCGAAATGCGGGGCGTTAGACATGATGCGCTCACACAGCTCGGTAACCGCCGTCGACCATCACGATCGATCCGGAGACGTAGGCCGAAAGATCGGAAGCGAGGAAGATCGCGGGGCCGACGATGTCTTCCGCCGTCCCGGCGCGGCCCAGCGGGGTGTGATCCATGAACGTTTTCACAAGGTCCGGATTGTTGGCGCGGGCATTGGCGTTCAAGGGCGTCGCGATGAAGCCCGGGCCGATCGCATTGACGCGGACGCCTTCCTTGCCGAGTTCGGCGGCGAGCGCCTTGGTGAAGCCGAGCACGCCGTGCTTGGAGGCGGTGTAGGCCGGCGAGCTCGGCGTGCGCACATGCACAAACGATTGGATCGAGCCGATATTGACGATGCGCCCCTTGCTGGCGCGCAAGGGCGCGAGGAACGCATGCGTCACATTGAAAACACCGGTAAGGTTGATGGCGATGATGTCTTCCCAGTCGTTGATCACGGCCTCCGCCGCGCCCAGCATGCCGTTGCGGCGGACGATGCCGGCATTGTTGACGAGGATCGAGACCTGTCCGACCTTGTCGGCGATCTGTTTTGCCATCGCGACGCAGTCCTCGCGCTTGGCGACATCGAGTGCGAAACTGTCCGCACTTCCGCCGGCGTCACGAATTTCCTTCGCGGCCTCGGCCGCCGCCTTCTCGTCCCTGTCGAGCAGCACGAGCCGCGCGCCCTCGCGGGCGTAGCCGATCGCAATGGCGCGACCGATACCGGAACCTGCGCCGGTGACGACTGCGATATGATTCTGGAGAAGGGGCATGGGCATTTCCTCTTGCTTGATTTTGGCAGAGGATAGCAAGCGTGCCCGCTTGTACAAGGTGGTAGCGATTGTTGTAGGGCGGGTTAGCGAAGCGTAACCCGCCGCAACGGTGCGAATGGAAGGCGGATTACGCTTCGCTAATCCGCCCTACACAACTTACAGCTTGCAGGCGCCCTTCTTGAGCATGCCGTCCTTCACCGCGAGCGCGGCGGCAAACCTCGGAACCGGCTTGCTGACGGCCTTGTAGTTCGAGGGGACCGGCTTGGTCGGAATGCTCCGGTCCCAGACCTGGCAGACGCCGGTGCCTTCCCAGCGGATCAGATGAAAGGCGGCTTCGGCGGGGCTGGTCGCGGCGAGCGCAGTGAGGGCGAGGCCGGCGGTGGCAGCAAGGGCGGTCAATCGAAGCATGGGCAAAATACTCCTGTTGGGAAATGCGCGGCCGCGCTCCGCAACGACATTGAGGGAGCGAGCTCCCGGCCGGGGATGACCGGGCATCCCTTTGGTGTAACGGGTGTGTGATTGGTTCAAAGGCGCGCATGAAAAAGGACGGCGAGTAGTCCTCTCGCCGGCCTCTATTTCGTTAATGTAGCCCGGATGGAGCGCAGCGAAATCCGGGGACCGGTCTTCACTCGGACTAGGCTTCCCCGGATTACGCTTCGCTCCATCCGGGCTACGAAAGAAGTCAGAGCGAGCAGGTGCCGTTGCGCAGCAGGCCGTCCTTGACGACCAGCGCGTCGACGAAGGTCGGCACTTCCGAGCCGACGAGCACGGTATAGTTGCCGGGATACGGCGCGGTCGGGATGCTCCGGTCCCAGATCTGGCAGAAGCCGGAATCCTGCCAGCGGATCAGATGATAGGCGGCGTTCGCCGGGCTTGACGCGGCAAGTGCGGTGAAGCCGATGCTGGCAACGGCGCAGAGGGCAAAAATACGACGCATCTTCAATCTCCTGTTTGGAACACGGGGCTCTTGCGCCCGGCTACCCCTTGAGTAGCGGGCAAAGCGAGAAGGTTCAAAGGCGCAAAACGCGAGGTGCAATGGGTTAGCGAAATCCTCAACCGCTGCTATGATTCAGGCCCGGCCGCGGGACGATGCCAATGTCAGGGTTCAAGGAGACGAAGCATGATGCAAGCAGCAACCCGATGGCGCGCGTTGAGACTGCGCAGCGGCGCAAGCGCCGTGCTGACCATGCTGTGCGCGCTAGCGGCGCTGTCGTTTCCATCGGCCGGAACGCCGGCCGCCGCGCCGATCGCGGTGGCGGTGGCGGATTTCGATTATTTCGACACTTCCGGAGAGGTCGTGGACCAGAGCGCGGAGCATCGCGCCCGCGTGGCGTCGTTTGCAAAATTGCTGCGCGATAATCTGGCGGCCCAGGGTGAATATCGCGTGGTGCCGATCGAATGCCCGGATCATCCCTGCACCGCCACCAGCATGTCGCAGGATCTTTTCATCGCCGCCGTACGGAAGGCCGGTGCGCGGCTTGTAGTGTATGGCGGCATCCGCAAGATGAGCACGCTGGTGCAATGGGGCGAAATCCAGCTGCTCGATCTCGAAGCCGAGAAACTGTTGATGCGGCGAACGGTGACGTTCCGCGGCGACAACGATGCCGCCTATCGCCATGCCGCCGATTTCGTCAGCAATACGCTGAAGGAAACGATGCCGCAGCCGTGAGTCTCGTAGGGCGGATTAGCGACAGCGTAATC
>NZ_JAHEAG010000250.1 GCF_018596315.1 Bradyrhizobium sp. SRL28
AACGAGTCCCAGATGCCGCGCGCCAAGACGATCTTGATTCCTCTGCCAGGAACGATCTTCAAGCAAGCCAACACATGGAAGGGAAGCGGCGGCTGATCGAGCGCCGCTTTCATACGTCCTTTTTGCCGTACGGCAATCCGGTGTTCATGTTGGGCGCAGAAAAACCTGATCCTCATGGCCTGCCGGCCCTAATGTGGCCGCGTAGTTCACGCCGTTGAGAGAAAACTTTGTCTCCGGCTGAGACGCACTCGGCAGCAGGTTATGCAAGCGCATTCCTTGCATGAAGTCTTCCGACGCCCAATGGGGGCCGTGCTGGAAGTCCAGGGGGAGGTACATTGATAG
>NZ_JAHEAG010000251.1 GCF_018596315.1 Bradyrhizobium sp. SRL28
CACACATCGTCATCCCCGCGCATGCGGGGATCCAGTACGCCGCGGCTTCTCGGTTCGATCACTGGCGTCTCTGGGATACTGGGTCACCCGCCCCAGTGCGCAATTGCGCACAAGGCGGGTGACGACAACTGAATATGCGTTCGCGATCTCGCGACATGAACTGTCCGAGGCTTGCCAGAAACTTCCCGCCCTCTCCAATTAGAGGGCGCAGGGAAGACCGGGTGCTTGCTGCACCCGCGGTCTCGCGTGCGATTTGCGCAAACAAAAGTGCACACGAGCATACAGGGCAGCGGGAACACTCCGGCCTTCCCTGCGCAATGGCTTTACGGCTTACTTCG
>NZ_JAHEAG010000252.1 GCF_018596315.1 Bradyrhizobium sp. SRL28
TATCACCTACATCCCGATGGCGAGTGGCTTCGTCTATCTCGCCGTGGTGCTGGACTGGGCAACACGTCGTGTTCTGTCGTGGCGGCTGTCGATCACCATGGAAGCAGCCTTCTGCGTCGAGACGCTGGAGGATGCCTTGGCTCGTCACGGCAAGCCGGACATCTTCAACACGGATCAGGGCTCGCAGTTCACCGGACAGGCTTTTACCGGCGTGCTCGCCGACAACGGCATCGCGATCAGCATGGACGGCAAGGGCGCATGGCGGGACAACGTGTTTGTCGAACGGCTCTGGCGCAGCATCAAATACGAGGAGGTGTACCTGCGGGCCTATGAC
>NZ_JAHEAG010000253.1 GCF_018596315.1 Bradyrhizobium sp. SRL28
CATCACCTACATCCCGATGGCGAGTGGCTTCGTCTATCTCGCCGTGGTGCTGGACTGGGCAACACGTCGTGTTCTGTCGTGGCGGCTGTCGATCACCATGGAAGCATCCTTCTGTGTCGAGGCGCTGGAGGATGCCTTGGCTCGTCACGGCAAGCCGGACATCTTCAACACGGATCAGGGTTCGCAGTTCACCGGGCAGGCCTTCACCGGCGTGCTCGCCTACAACGGCATCGCGATCAGCATGGACGGCAAGGACGCATGGCGGGACAACGTGTTTGTCGAGCGGCTCTGGCGCAGCATCAAATACGAGGAGGTGTACCTGCGAGCCTATGAA
>NZ_JAHEAG010000254.1 GCF_018596315.1 Bradyrhizobium sp. SRL28
GTTCCAGTTCACCCTGCCTTCTGAACAAGACGAATCCGTTCGCGCCGCGCGCGCGATGATTGGACCGGGACCCTCCATGGCGCCACCGCGTTCCGAAATGCCATTCTCGGTAACGTAGTCGCGCGCCGTGTCGATTTCCCAGAGCAATCGTGCGACCGCAGTGGCAGGCGCGCAGATAGCCGCTCACCTCGCCCGAGAAGACAACTCCAGCAATCTCGCCTCTGCCAAGCACGAAAAAGAGGATTGCCGCTAGGCTGCTGGTGCGTCCGGGACAGTAATCTAGCCGCGCCGAAGCGCCCCGAAAGGGGATGGATTCTAAGTGTT
>NZ_JAHEAG010000255.1 GCF_018596315.1 Bradyrhizobium sp. SRL28
GTCGTGTTGCCCTCGTCCAGCTGCGCCAAAAACCATAGCCGCTGCTGCGCAAACGACAGCACCAGCGGCTCATGACGCGACACAGCCACAATGCCCGGCAGATCTTGTGGACCGGAGCGGCTCAATGTCTCGACAACGCTCCCCGCCAGCTCCGCCAGCACCGGTTTGGCAAACAGCCCCGTCAGCGGCAGCGCGACGCCAACAGCCTGCGACAGCCGGCTCAAGAGCCGTACCGCCAACAGCGAGTGGCCGCCGAGTTCGAAGAAGTGGTCGTGGCGTCCGACCCGCTCGACCCCGAGAAGCTCCGCCCAGATCTCC
>NZ_JAHEAG010000256.1 GCF_018596315.1 Bradyrhizobium sp. SRL28
CTGAAAGCCGCCGGCTACAAGGTGCGGGTCGCCGTCAACGCGCAGGAGGGCCTCGCCGCGCTGCGCTCGAGCCACACCTTCGACGTGGTGCTGACCGACATCGAGATGCCGGACATGAACGGCTTCGAGTTCGCGGAAGTTATCCGCGCCGACCACAATCTGAGCACGATGCCGATCATCGCTCTGTCCTCGCTGGTGTCGCCGGCGGCGATCGAGCGCGGGCGGCAGGCCGGCTTCCACGATTACGTCGCCAAGTTCGACCGTCCCGGCCTGATCGCGGCGCTGAAGGAACAGACCGCCGAGACCAGGAACGCGGC
>NZ_JAHEAG010000257.1 GCF_018596315.1 Bradyrhizobium sp. SRL28
GTCGCAGGTGCCACGGAATTTGGGATTGCGGGAGCGACCAATGCTCGTGACAGAGTGATTTGGGACGGGATCGGACATTCCCGCTTTGGAAGTCAGCAATGAGCTATCTGCAAGACGGTATTGATCAGCTAAGTTCCGTAGCGGCGCTCCCGTTGATAGCGGTTCTTTTTCTTATCGCCAGCATTTTAGGCTGGTACGTGGGCAGCCTAATTCAATGGCTGCGGCACTGAGCAAAGCTGACGCTAGAGCTGTGAAGGTAATCACGTCTGTAGAAGCGGAACAAGCACGCGTGACGGCGCTTAAGCAGTTCG
>NZ_JAHEAG010000258.1 GCF_018596315.1 Bradyrhizobium sp. SRL28
CAACGACTGATGTTGCGCTGCTGTCCGATCAGGAGCCGTGATCGCCGCCATCGGCTCGACACTCTTGCGATCGCAAGGCATCATCAGACCGGTGCAGTAATCGCGAAGTGGCTTGGCTCGGTCCGCATGCCCGATCACGCTCGTAAGACCCTCAACATACGCCGAAAACCGCGACGCCACGTCCCCCGATTTTGCCAGACCCATCTCAGCCTCTCCGCATGCTGAAAATTGAGTCTTTTCAAATATATGATTCTTCTCGGCAAAGGCCGCGACACTCTGATCCCGGTAGGGACGCTCATTGCTGAGCGC
>NZ_JAHEAG010000259.1 GCF_018596315.1 Bradyrhizobium sp. SRL28
TCACAGGTGCCACGGAATTTGGGATTGCGGGAGCGACCAATGCTCGTGACAGAGATTTGGGACGGGATCGGACATTCCCGCTTTGGAAGTCAGCAATGAGCTATCTGCAAGACGGTATTGATCAGCTAAGTTCCGTAGCGGCGCTCCCGTCAATAGCGGTTCTTTTTCTTATCGCCAGCATCTTAGGCTGGTACATGGGCAGCCTAATCCAATGGCTGCGGCGCCGAGCAAAGCTGACGCTATAGCTGTGAAGGTAAGTCACGTCTGTAGAAGCGGAAGCGCGCGTGACGGCGCTTAAGCAGTTCC
>NZ_JAHEAG010000026.1 GCF_018596315.1 Bradyrhizobium sp. SRL28
TATTCAACAATGAAAAACCACAATAGCAGAATGCTGCACCACGAGCGACGCCCATGGCCAAAGACGGCTTTGGGTCAAACTGAGAAGTCCGGGCGTTCAACCGGGAGGTCGGCTTTACCCCCAACTCCGGACGTGGCCTTACACTGCGCAAATTGACGCTTTGTGCCAATGGGCGACATCGCACGCTTGGTTTGATATGAAAGAGGCCGCCCACTGAGGCGGCCTACAGGGGATAAAATGACAGACGTACCGTTCAAAGTAGGCGACCGAGTAAAGAAGCGCTCAGGCTACGAATATCCGGGCTTCATCGTGTCGGTTTTTACAAACCGAGCCGGAGCCGTTCGGTACGTAGTGGAGGCAGACCACCCTGCCTTCTCCGGCATGTTGCACATCTTCAATGGCGATCAGCTTGAACATCGCTAAGGCAAACTAGGCCACTGCGAAAATCAGAACAGGCCACCAGGGCCTAAAACAGGCCAGCACCCGAGTTTCAATAGGCACAGTTCGATAACCGAGAACCTTTCCTGAACTCGGCAGATGTCGTCACGACTTACCGCATGTCTCTTGCGGGTCAATCGCGACCGGGTCGCGGCGATAGCAAGTCCAGCCATGTCCGCTATGCCGCCGAAGGCGGAAGTAGATTCAGAGCATTGGCGGTAACGCATAGGCATGGCGGGTTGATCTCATATGACGGAATCAGCTGTTCTCCTTTGTTCTTTTGGTCCTGTCGGGGTCCCGGTTGGGTCCCGCATGAACGTGAACGAACGCAGAAGATCGCAAATTATCGACGTAAAAAAACCCGAGAAAACAAGGGCGTTCTGCTGATCCAGACCGCTCATAACGGTCTGGTTGCAGGTTCGAGTCGTGCCGGGCCGACCAGCGAAATCAAATGGTTGTCTTCCCATGGCGGAGACGATCGCCGCGACACCATGACCCCGGGCACGCAGGTCGGCGAGACTGCGCGCAACCGCGCGAATTTTCGCAGGTGTTACGACAGACACCGACGTATTTTTCAAGATGATGGGATGGTTGGCGCATCTAACCTCGTTGAAAAGCCTCGCGCGCCTCGCCCATCGAACCGACACCGCCGATCCATGTGCCGACGATTTCAAAGTTCGGATTGAAGGCGACAAGGTCCGCGCGGTATCCGGGCGCGATCCGTCCAAGTTCGGACTCAAGGCCCAGAAATGCCGCTGATGTCCGGGAGGCCATGATGAGGGCATCGACAAGGGAGATTCCGAGCAGCGCAACGGCGTTGCGCACCGCCTCGATCATGGTGAGGTGAGCGCCCGCCAGTGTGCCATCGGGGCCAGTCAGGCGATTTTCGTGCAACGTGATCTGCCTTCCTTGCAGCATGAATTGCCGGTCGTTCGTGCCCGCCAATGGCATGGCATCGGTGACCAGCATCAATCGATCGCGTCCCTTGCAGCGGAAGGCAACACGCAAACCGGCGCGGTCGACGTGGATGCCGTCGCAGATGATCCCTGCAAACAGCCGGTCATCCCCAAGCGCGGCGCCCACCAGGCCCGGCTCCCGGGCGTTCAACTGCGACATGGCATTGAACAGATGGGTCACCCCGGAGACACCGCGATCGACCGCCTGCCCGATTTCGGCTGCGGTGGCATCGCTGTGGCCGGCCGCTATACGCAATCCGGCGCCGATCAATTCGTCGATCATGGACGCGGGCACGCATTCCGGCGCCAAGGTCACAATGGAGCGGCCGCGGCCCCCAAAACTCTTGATGGCGGCGAGATCGCGCCGGTCCGGCACGCGTATCTCGGCTTCCGGGTGAATACCCTTGCGAGACCTGTTGAGAGCCGGTCCTTCCAGATGAAAGCCGAGAACGCCGGGAATCTTCAGACAAGCCTGGGCGACTGCAGCCAAACGCTCGATGATCTCGCTGCGATCGGTGATGAGGGTCGGCAAGCAGCCCGTGGTCCCCTCCTTGCGGTGCGCCTCAACGATGCGTCGAACGCCAGCCTCCGTTGGCTGGTCGTTGAGAAGAACGCCCCCGCCTCCGTTGACCTGGATGTCGATGAACCCGGGTGCAAGGATCGCGTCTGCGGGAAGGTGGATCGAGGCGCGCGCCTCGGCCTCGCCGAAGGTGATGCTTTCAATCCGCCCCTGCGAGATCCTGACCGACCCTGGCCCGCGCATGTCGGCACCATCAAAGATGTGCTGCGCGGCAATCGTGAGAGAGGAAGAACCAGCGTGGCCCATCAGTATTGATCCGAGAATGGCAGTCACGGACTCGTGAGACGAGTCCGGTACAAGACTTCATATGTACACCAAGGCGCTTTGGGAGGACCCGGAGCGAAACCTTCGCGTTAACTTTCCATGGGAACAAAAGGTACCACGTATCTCGGTATCGATGGCGGCGGAACCCGCTGCCGCGCCCGGATCGAGGACGAAAACGGCCGGACGCTCGGTGAAGCGAGCTCGGGGCCCGCCTCGACGCGGATTGGCTTCGAGAAGGCCTGGCGGTCCATCATGGAGGCCACTGAAGCGGCAGCCGCACCGGCCGGACTGCCGCGCGAGGATTTTGCGCGGATGCGCGCCGGAATTGGCCTTGCCGGTCTTGGTCGCAGGGGCGCGGAAGCGGCGCTCAACAAGATCGCCCATCCCTTTGCGTCCGTCATCTTCATCAGCGACGGCCTGGCGGCCTGTCTCGGCGCCCACAGCGGCGCGGATGGGGCCATCGTGGTAGCAGGCACAGGCTCAGTGGGTGTCGGCCTGATCGACGGCCGCGAAATTCGTCTCGCCGGTTACGGCTTTCCCGTGTCGGACGAAGGCAGCGGTGCCGACATCGGCCTGCAGGTTGTTCGACTGGCGCTGCGGGCCGCGGATCGCCGCGGCGAGCTGACCCCATTGCTTTCAGAGGTGCTGGGCGCATTCGATCATGATCCTTATCAGGCGGTGGCCTGGTCTGAAGAAGCCAGGGCCACAGACTACGCTGCGTTCGCGCCGATCGTGCTGCGGCACGCCAATCAAGGCGATCCGGTCGGCCGTCGCATTATCGAACGCGCGGCCGATGCCATTGGCGATCTGCTCGATCTGTTCCTGGCGAGAGGAATTGACCGGCTCTCGCTGGTGGGCGGGCTCGCGGATGCCATTACGCCCTGGCTGACACCTGACTTGCGCGCCCGCCTGAGGCGTCCTGATGCTGACGCGGCGGCCGGCGCGTTACTGGTGGCGCGAGGGCGGCTTGACGTGCCCAAGAGAGAAACTGACGATAAACAGGCTTCAAAGTTCCAAGTTTAAGGGCGAATGGATCAACCATATGGCCACCGAAGAAGTCGATCCTCGCTTTGCCGATCTCGATGCATGGTCGCTCACGTCAGCGATGGAAGCCATGTGGGAGGGGCAACTTGCGGCAGTCGCGGCGATTGGCCGTGCCCTTCCCGCGATCACCGCGGCTACCGAAGCGGCCAAAGCCGCGCTGGGCGATCGAGGACGCATAGTATATGTCGGCGCCGGCACCTCGGGCCGCGTAGCGGTCCAGGACGGCGCCGAGCTGACGCCGACCTTTGCCTGGCCCAAAGAACGCGTCCGATTCATCGTTGCCGGCGGAGACAGCGCGTTTGTAACCAGCATCGAGGGCGCGGAGGACGATGTGGATGATGCGACGATGCAGATCGACGCCGCGCGGCTCACGTCGCACGACGTGGTGATCGCGGTTGCCGCTAGCGGGACTACGCCATTCACGGTCGCGGCGCTGCAGCAGGCAGGCTCTTTCGATGCAGTGACGATCGGTGTCGCCAACAATCCCGGCACCGCACTGCTGGCATCGGCAAAGTTTCCGATCTTGATCGAGACCGGCCGGGAGCTGATCGCCGGCTCCACGCGGATGAAGGCGGGCACCGCGCAGAAGGTTGTGCTAAACCTGATCTCTTCAGGGATCATGCTGCGGCTTGGCCGGGTGTATCGCGGCATGATGGTGAACATGCCGCCGACCAATGCCAAGCTGAAGCGACGCGCCGAGGCCATGGTGGCGCAAATCGCGCACTGTGATCCGTCGCAAGCGGCGCGCTCGCTAGAGCAGGCCGAGGGAGACATCAAGACGGCAGTCCTTCTGGCGTTGGGTGTCGGCAGGGTTGATGCCGAGACCATTCTGAAAAATTGTGACGGTAACCTTCGCCGCGTGTTTGCCGAACTCGCCAAGGATCGTGACTCGCATCGTGACCGGCATCCCAAGGGAGTGGCGGCGCGCAAGCAAGGCGGAGTGGTCGAGCCGTGACGACATCCGCGATGGCGAGCGAAATCGGGGAAAGCGCGGATGTTGTCGCCAAAATTGTTCGTAACCGCCACGCCACGCGCGACATCGCACAGCGAATTGGGATCGGCTCCGCCCCCCTGTGCGTCGTGTGCGGCCGGGGAAGCTCGGGGCATGCCGGGGTTTTCCTAAGATACCTTGTCGAGACGCGGCTTCGCCTTCCCGTTTCAGCCAGCGCTCCTTCGGTGATCACGGCATTTCGCACGCCCTTGATACTGCGCCATGCGCTGTTCATCGTGATCTCGCAATCCGGGCGCAGCCCGGACCTTGTCGCGGCGACCAGGTCGGCGCGCGCCGCGGGCGCCCGCACCGTCGCCATCGTCAATGCGACGTCGTCGCCGGTGGCTGACGAAGCGGAGTTCGTCGTTCCGATCGAAGCCGGCAGAGAACACTCTGTGGCGGCGACCAAGACCGTGATCGGCTCGATGGCCGCTGGCGCCGGACTTGTTGCCGAGCTGACGGAAGATCGTGCGCTGCGGTCGGCCCTCGACCGGCTGCCCGAGCGCCTGCACCGCGCGCGGGCGCTCGACTGGTCCGAGATTGCCGATGATCTCGCCAAGGCGTCAGCTGTGTTTGTGGCGGCACGGGGCCTGGGCCTGGGCTCGGCGCGGGAGATCGCGCTCAAATTTTCGGAAATCCTGCGCCTGCCGTCCATTGGTCTGAGCGCCGCCGAGCTGCAGCATGGGCCGCGGGCCGCGTTATCATCGCGCACGCCGGTTGTCATGATGCGCCTCATGGATGAAACGGCTGTTACGGTGGATGCACTGGTAGAAGAATTGCGCGAGCAAAAGATCACGCTGCATCTATGCGGCGGACCGCATGGCTCGCTGCCCTGGTTGGCTGAGGATGACCCCGCCACTGACGCGATCACCATGCTCGTTCCAGCCTATCGGATCATCGAGCAGACGGCGCGCGCCTGCGGATTTGACCCGGATCGTCCCCCTCGCCTGAGCAAGATTACCGAGACGTTTTGACGGCTGACTCATAACGGCCTGGTTGCAGGTTCGCGTCCTGCCGGGCGTTCCTCAACAGCCGCGGCAGATCGATCCTTCAAGCATCCTATCGAGCCGCGCGTCTTCCTTGTCGATGGTGGGGTCTGTACCAAGCAACGGCCCCTTCATGACGTGGCCACCGATGCCGGATGGCAGCGCTGTACCCAGCGAATTCGTCCCCGGTGCAGCACCACTCGTGCCGAGCGCTCCACCGCCTGGCATCGACATCGACATGTGCGATCCCATGCCGCCACGGGC
This sequence comes from Bradyrhizobium sp. SRL28, assembly GCF_018596315.1. GTDB lineage: Bacteria > Pseudomonadota > Alphaproteobacteria > Rhizobiales > Xanthobacteraceae > Bradyrhizobium. Next base: position 5,524 of record NZ_JAHEAG010000026.1, read on the forward strand.
CAACGCGGCATCCGAGAGCACTAGGCAAGCGGCGAACAAGAGAAGCGAAAGTGGTTTCATGGTTCACACTCCACGTGTTGCGATAGCCCGGACTTAAAGCTAGGTGCTGCGCGCCGCCTGGCCGCGCACGATTGCGCGAGCAGATCATTACAATACCGACAGGATACCGCTCCGAGGGCCTCATCTCGGCTGATCCGCTTTGCTCCGATCGAGCGTTGCAGCAGGGATGCTGCCGCGCCGAGGTTCAGGCTGTCAGCGACGCGGGCCCTCTCCCTGGTCGCCGTTGCCCGACAAGATCTGCGCCGCGCCGCCGATGCCGCGCCGGAAGGCTTCATCGAATGTAACGCCGCGAAGCTGCCAACGGTGCGTCCGGCCAGCCCAATCGATCTGCCACTGCGTGGCCCAGCCGAGCTGCCGATCATCCCAGACCAGTCGCCCGGTCAGAACGGCCTCCGCGTCCTGCTCGGCTGCAACAGGCGCAAGCGCCGACAACGGTGTCGTCCCGAGCGTCTCGCCAGTGACGTTCGATTTCGCCAATGCCGCCGCGCCGGGCAGCACGATAAGCATGCCGCGCTTGTCAGCCGCGGCGAGCAACGCGTCGCGCTGCAGGTCGGACTGGGCTTCATCCAACGTCACGACGTAGTTCCTTGGGCCCTGCTCCATCGCGACAAAGACCGCAAGCACCGGACGGTGCGAAAGCCAGGGCTTGAGGCCGAACGCCCCAAGGATGTCGTTGATCTTGCTCTCCTCAAAATCGACAGTCAGGTCGTAGGGCCGATCGCGGGTGCCCTGCTCGTCACGAATGGGCTTGCCTGCAAACTGATCGCGATAGCTGAATGACGTGACGAGATCTTTTGCCTTCGATTTGTAAGCTGCCAATCTCCGGTCACCGGCGAGTTTCTGTGCGCCGGATGCCTTGATGAGGACATCCTCCAGGCACGTGGCAAAGCCAACCATGCGGTTCGCCTCGCCCTGCCCCGTCACAGTGACCTTCGTGCGATAAAGATCAGCTCCCGCGGCGGCCATGCTACCGGTGCACCAGGTCAGGGCTGCTGCCACAAATATCCTGACAATCGCGCAGTTCGCGCCGCGGCCTATCATGATGGACCAGCGTCTTGTCCTATGCAGATCGGCCATGATGATACCTCCGCGGTTCCGCTCACGCCTCTTGCGAGGTTCTTAAACCGGCGCCTCAACCGGCGCACCGGTCGCGGGTCCGCGCCCTGCGCACCCGTCAGTGAAATCAGGGACTTATTGCTTCATCCTTGCAGCCTGCAATCTTGAATCATCGATCCCAACTGACCGCAAATCTCGTCGCGGCGCAGCATGCAAAATGAGACTACCTGTCAAGTTGCGGCAGGTGAAGTTGCGCGCGCCGGCCCAGTCATCAGCTAGCTTTCGCCCCGGCGATCCCGAATGCATTCCGGCTCACGATGGACAACCGGCCATCAACAGCATGGCGATTTTGGAACGACCTAAAAACTGGCGATACAAGGGAGGGGTTCGATGTTTAAAAGCTGTGCGGGACTGGTCGCGCTGAGCAGCCTGTTGCTTTCTGGCGCCGCCATAGCCCAAGAGAAGATCAAGGTCGGCGTCACCGCGACGCTCGAAGGCACCTACACGGTGCTCGGCGAGGACGGAATCCGCGGCCATCAGACCGCGATCAATACGCTCGGCAAGAAGGTCGGCGACAAGGAGATCGAGTTCATCGTCGCCTCCACGGATGCGACACCCGACTCCGCCATTCGCGCCGTGCGCAAGCTGATCGAGCAGGACAAGGTCCAGATCCTGCTATCGCCGCTGTCCGGCGACGAAGGCATCGCGGTCAAGAACTTTGCCAAGACGCGCCCCGAGCTGACCTTCGTGAACGCGGCTTCCGGCGCGCAGGAAACCACTTATGTCGACCCGGCGCCGAACTTCTACCGCTACAACATGGACGGCGCCCAGTGGCAGGTCGGCCTGGGCAAGTACGCGTACGAAACCAAGGGCTATAAAAAGATAGCGACGGTCGGCGACGACTATTCGTTCATCTACACCCAGGTGTTCGGACTTGTGCTGGAGTTCTGCGGAGCCGGCGGACAGGTCACGAACCGACAATGGGTGCCGCTCGGCACCAAGGACTTTGCCTCCGTTATTGCCGCCCTGCCCGACGACGTCGATGCGATCTATCTCGGCCTTGGCGGCGCCGACGCCGTCAACTTCCTGAACCAGTATCAGCAGGCCGGCGGCAAGGCCCACCTCATGGGCGGCTCGATCATGGTCGACCAGACCATCCTCTCCGCAAAAGGCAACGCCAAGAATGCGCTGATCGGCACCATCGCGGCGAGTGGCCAGGCCGATACGTGGGAGGATCCAGGCTGGCAGAAATTCGTGAAGGCCTATCAGGATGCCTTCCCGCCGAACAAGCGGTTCCCGAGCCCGTCGCTGCTCGCCACCAACTACTACAACTCGACGATGGCACTGATCCTCGCACTGCGTCAGGCCAACGGCGATCTCAGCAACAACCAGGCAAAGCTGAGGGAAGCCCTCGCCAAGATCGAGCTCGACGCGCCCAACGGCAAGATCAAGCTCGACTCCAACCGCCAGGCCATCGGAACCAACTTCGTCACCGAGGTGGTGGACGACGGCAAGGGCGCGTTGTTCAGCAAGGTGGTGAAGGTGATCCCGAACGTGAACCAGACCCTGGGCTACGATCCCGCGGTATTCGCCAAGATCGGGGTGCCGAGCCGAACGGTTCCGGAGTGCAAGAAGTATTGAGTTCTTCGCATTTGCGAACGGGCCCCGGTCACGCGCCGGGGCCCGGGCTGGACGTGATCTTCCCTTGCATTCCCGCGGCGGATGTTGAACGCTGGTTGAAAAGACAAGAACATCCCGCGGGAGGGAAGGCATGAGCAAGGCTCTCGCCGTCTTCCACGGCCGGTTCGGTCGCGCGACGGTCTATCAGTTGAATCGCCCCTTCAACATGCATGCGCATCGCGAAGGGCATCTGATTTTTCATGTCGGTGGAACGCCAGCCCGCATTGATGTGTGCGATGAGCGATGGCTGCTCACAGAAGACTCCATTGTTGCCATCAACCCCTGGGAACCACACAATTTTGTCCCGACGGATATGGAGAATGGCGCGATCTTCTTCGTCCTTTACGTCAACGCCGAATGGTTCGCCCCCGATGCGGCGCGCGCGCACAGCCTGCGGTTCGGCCGCACCTGTTTCAAACGAACGGTTCCCCTCGACCGCCATATCAGGCGAACCGCCGCGCTGGTCTGCGGCGCGCCTTCGCTAAGCAGCCTCGATTGCGAACTCAGGCAGTTGATCGACGGTTGCTATGAGGAGAGCTGGCAGAGGCCCGAGCCGGTGCAGGAGACGCGCGCCGCCGCCGCCGTCACCGACTTTCGCGTCCGCAAATCCATCAAGCTGATGTCCGAAAGCCCTGGCGCCGAGATCGAGCTGGATTCGATCGCGCGGGAGTCGGGGCTGTCGCGTCCGCACTTTTACAGGTTGTTCCGTACCCAGACCGGCGTCACCCCGAACCTCTATCTCAATACACTGATCATGGAACAGGCGCTCGACGCCCTCGTCGCGACTGAAGTGCCGATCGCCGATATCGGCTTCGATCTCGGCTTCTCCTCCCAGAGCGGTTTCACGCGCTTCTTCGCCGCCAATGTCGGGATGGCGCCGACCGAATACCGCCGCGCCGCCAAAGTCTTGCGCCCCTGAGTGTATCAGGCGCGAAAAGATACTGACAATCAAGTGCAGGGTTTGCAGCGCCGTTAGGATGCCCAGAAAACGCGAGCCGAAACGGCCGCGGGCGTCTGGGAGGACGGCATGGTGACGGCCGGGCTGCTACCGTGACAAGATTCATCGAACGCCATCCGGCATGGGCGCTGATCCTGCTGATCGCGGTCGCGGTGATGCTGTGGCTGATCCTTGCCGTCTGGCCGCCCGGCCTCGAAGAGGCGATCGGCAGGAAGCGGGTCTTTCTCAACGCCGTCTTCAACGGCATCACGCTCGGCAGCCTCTACTTCCTGGTGGCCAGCGGCTTCACCCTGATTTTCGGCCTGATGCGCAACGTCAATCTGGCGCATGGCTCGCTCTATCTGTTCGGAGGCTATATCGGCTACGCCATCAGCGTCTGGACCGGCTCATGGGTGCTCGGTTTCATCATCGCGTTTGTCGGTGTGGCGCTGGTCGGCGTCGTCCTGCAGATCGTCGTCTTCCGCCGCATGGAGGGCGAGGATTTGCGCCAGACCATGGTCACGATCGGGCTCTCGATCGTGTTTGCGGATCTGATGCTGTGGGCGTTCGGCGGCGACTTCTATCAGATCCAGACCCCGAGCTGGCTGGTCGGCCCAATCGAATTGCCGCTGGTCACCGCGGTCAAATCGTCGGGCGAGGCGGTCTATCTGCGGTACCCGATGGTGCGGCTCGTGATCTTCGTCGCTGCCGTGGTGATCGGCATCGCGATGTGGCTGGCGCTCAATCGAACCCGCGTCGGGATGATGGTGCGCGCCGGCGTCGATGACCGCGACATGCTCGCCGCGACCGGCGTGCCGATCCAGCTCGTCTTCGTGGCCGTGTTCGCACTCGGCGCGGGGCTTGCCGGCATCGCGGGCGTGGTCGGCGGAACCTTTCAGTCGATTTCGCCCGGCGAGGATACCCGCTTTCTGCTCGCCTCTCTGGTGGTCGTCATCGTCGGCGGCATGGGATCGATCCCGGGTGCGGCGCTGGGCGCCGTGATCATCGGCCTCGCCGAGCAGCTTGGCTCCGTCTACATCCCGACCTACGCGATCGTGGTGACCTTCCTGATCATGGTGCTGGTGCTGGCGCTGCGGCCGCAGGGCCTGTTGGCGAGGCGCTGACATGTCGCTGGTCCAGGGCGCGCATCCTCAGACCACCCAGCCGGCAGAAGGGGCGCGCGCGGCGTTGCTGGCGTGGCCGGAATTCAACAAGCCGGCGGTCTGGCTGGTGGCGGTGATCCTCCTGATCATGCCGTTCATCGCCAGCGGATTCTTCCTGATCGAGATCTTCGCCACGACGCTGATCCTCGGGACCATCGCCCTCAGCCTGATGTTCCTGGCAGGCTATGGCGGCATGGTCAGCCTGATGCAGCTCACCATCGCCGGCTTTGCCGCCTATATGGTCGCGGTGTTCGGCATGAGCGCCAACACCAATATCAGCCTCGGCTGGCCGTGGTGGCTCGCCACGCCGATGGCGCTGGTGCTCGCGACCGCCTTCGGCACGCTCGGCGGCGCACTCGCGGTGCGCACCGAGGGCATCTACACCATCATGATCACGCTCGCGATCGGTGCGGCCTTCTACTATTTCACCAACCAGAACTGGGCGATCTTCGGCGGCCACACCGGCATCAACACCATCGCCACGCCGAAATTCTGGGGCGTCGACTGGCGCTCCGACATCCCCTACTATTACGTCACGCTGGGCGTCGCCGCGTTTTGCTATTTCGCCGTTCAATATGTCTCGCGTGCGCCGTTCGGCCTCGCGCTGCAGGGCGTGCGTGACAATCCACGCCGCATGGCGGCACTCGGCTTTAACGTCAACGCGCACCGCGTGGCAGCCTACGCCTTCGCATCCTTTATCGCCGCACTCGGCGGCGTGCTGCAGGTCTGGAACTACCGGCAGATCTCGCCAGGCTCCGTCAGCGTCGGCGCCTGCATCGATATCCTGATTATCGCCGTGGTCGGCGGCATCACCCGTCCCATTGGCCCCTTCATCGGCGCCTTCATCTTCGTCATCCTGCGCACCTTCGCGCTTGATCTGCTGGTCAAGTTTGGGCTCGACGGCAATCGCTTCCGGCTCCTGATCGGCCTCGGTTTCCTCGCCATCGTGTTCTGGTCATCGGATGGCGTGATCGGGCTCTGGGAGCGATGGCGCCGCCGCGCAACCGCTACCGACAAACGCCCGGGCGGAGGCCACGGTCATGGATAGATCAGCGCCACGCTTTTCATCCGTCGGCGCCGGTGCCGCGCTGGAGCTGCGCGGCGTGACGCGGCTGTTCGGCGCACTCGCGGCACTGACCGACGTCACCATCACGGTCCGCCCGGGGGAACGCCGCGCCGTGCTCGGCTCCAACGGCGCCGGCAAGACCACGCTGTTCAATTGCGTGACCGGCGACTTTCCGCCCTCCTCCGGCACCATCCGCTTCTTCGGCGAGGACATTACACACTTCCCGCCTTACGAACGTATCAGGCGAGGCTTGCGCCGCACCTATCAGATTTCAGCGCTGTTTCCAGGCCTCACGGTGCGGGACAATGTCTACCTCGCCTGCCGCGGCGTTTCCCGAGGGCGATTTTCTCCGCTGCGCCCGGGCGCAAACGATGCCCTCATGCATGCGACTGAGTCGCTGATCCAGGCGGTGCATCTGACGCCGGTCAGGGAACAGTTGGTCGCGGAACTCGCGCATGGTCAGCAGCGACAGCTCGAGATCGCGCTCGCGCTTGCCGGCGCCCCGCGCTTCATCCTGTTCGACGAACCGGCCGCGGGCCTCTCCCCCACCGAGCGGCGCGAACTGATCGAAATCCTGACGTCGCTGCCCGCCCATATCGGCTACATCATCATCGAGCACGACATGGATGTCGCGCTGCGCGTCGTCGAAAGCGTCACGATGATGCACAACGGCCGCATCTTCAAGGAGGGCCTGCCGCACGAGATCGAAGCCGACCCCGAGGTTCAGGAACTCTATCTGGGGGCCGGTCATGAGTGAGGTCCGCCGCTCCGCGCCTGCCCTCGAAGTCCGGGGCCTCGACGTCTACTACGGCCATTCCCATGCATTGCAGGGCGTCGACCTGACGCTGGACTCAGGCGTGTTCTCGGTGGTCGGCCGCAACGGCATGGGCAAGACCACCCTGTGCAAGACCATCATGGGCCTGTTGCGGGCGAGCGGTGGCTCGGTTCGCGTTCGCGGCGAGGATATCACCCGCCTCAGCCCGGCGCGGATCGCGCAGGCAGGCGTCGGCTATGTCCCGCAGGGACGGCGGCTGTGGCGCTCGCTCAGCGTCGCGGAGCATTTGAGCCTCGCCGCCGGGATGCGGCGCGGTGCCTGGACCATCGATCGCATCTACGAGACATTTCCCCGCCTTGCCGAGCGCAAGGACCATGGCGGCGGTCAGCTCTCGGGCGGCGAGCAGCAGATGCTGGCGATCTCCCGCGCGCTTCTGACCAATCCGAATCTTCTCATCATGGACGAGCCGACCGAAGGCCTTGCGCCTGTCATCGTCGCCCAGGTCGAGGAAATGCTGGTGCGCCTCGGCGAAGACGGCGACATGTCGGTGCTCGTGATCGAGCAAAATATCGGCGTCGCCACGGCGATCTCGAAGAACGTCGCGATCATGGTCAACGGCCGGATCAACCGGATCATCGACTCCGCGCGCCTTGCTGCTGACCGGGAACTGCAACAACGCTTGCTTGGTGTGGGGGTCGTTGGTGTCCACGCCGGACCCGAAACGGATATCGAAACCGCGGATGCGAGCGCCGCGGCCGAGGCGCGTTCCGCGCCGCCGCGCGCGCCAAGCGCGGCTCCAATCCGGATCTACATCTCCAATCCCACGCTGCCGACGCGCTGGTCTCAGCCGGCACCCATTGCCCGCATCGAGGCCGCCGCGCGCACGCTGTCGACGGGCGTTACGCGGATCGAAGACGCCACCCGGCAAAAGCGCCAGGCCGGCGCGGCCGTACAAAGCGCATCGGGGCCACCCGTTATCCTTGTCGCCGGCACGCTCGATACCAAGGGCGAGGAGTTGCGTTTCATTCGCGACGTGATCGCCGGACAGGGCTTGCGGACGCGGCTGGTCGACGTGTCAACCAGCGGCAAGCTCTCCACCTGCGACGTCTCCGCCCAGGAAATCGCGCTCAATCACGGGCGCGGCGGATCGAGCGTGTTCGGCACTGATCGCGGTGCGTCGGTGACGGCGATGGCGGACGCGTTCGCCAACTGGCTGCGCCGCCAGGGCAATGTCGCGGGCATCATTTCGGCGGGCGGCTCCGGCGGCGCCTCGCTGGTCGCGCCCGCCATGCGCGCCCTTCCCGTCGGCGTGCCGAAACTCATCATCTCCTCGGTCGCTTCGGGAGATGTCGGCCCCTATGTGGGACCTGCCGATATCACCATGATGTATTCGGTCACCGACGTGCAGGGCCTCAACTCGATCTCGCGCGCCGTGCTTGCCAATGGCGCCAACGCCATCGCCGGCATGGTGAAGGCGCGTCTCGAAAATCAAAGCGCGGTCGAGCGTAGCGCACAGGTCGCGTTGCCGGCGGTCGGCATCACCATGTTCGGCGTGACGACGCCGGCCGTGCAGAAGATCGCAGCCGACCTGCGCAACGATTTCGAATGTCTCGTCTTCCACGCCACCGGCGTCGGTGGCCGCTCGATGGAAAAGCTGGTCGATTCCGGCATGCTGGCCGCGGTCGTTGACCTCACGACGACGGAAGTCTGCGATCTCCTGATGGGCGGCGTGTTTCCCGCCACCGACGATCGCTTCGGCGCGATCATCCGCAGCCGCCTGCCCTTCATCGGCTCTGCCGGCGCGCTCGACATGGTCAATTTCGGCGCGCCGGACACCATCCCTGAGCGCTACCGCCAGCGCAAATTCCACGTTCACAATCCGCAGGTGACCTTGATGCGCACCACGCCGGAGGAGAACGAGCGCATCGGGCGCTGGATCGGCGAGAAGCTCAACCGGATGGATGGGCCGGTGCGTTTCTTCCTGCCGGAAGGCGGCGTCTCCGCGCTCGACGCGCCCGGCCAGCCGTTCTGGGATCCGGAGGCCGACGCGGCGTTGTTTACCACGCTGGAGCGCAGCGTGCGCCAGACCAGCAACCGCCAGCTTGTCCGCGTCAGGCGCCACATCAACGAACCCGAATTTGCATCCGCCATCGTCAACGCGCTCCGCCCTCTGGTCGGACGCCCGGGGACCCGTCGGAAAGTTGCGAGGTGACCATGGCGAAGTTCGAACGTTCAGCCATCCTGAAGAAGTTTCGCAACATGGCCGCCAAGGGCGAGCCGATCGTCGGCGGCGGCGCCGGCACTGGATTATCCGCCAAATGCGAGGAAGCCGGCGGCGTCGACCTGATCGTCATCTACAATTCCGGCCGCTATCGCATGGCTGGCCGCGGCTCGCTTGCCGGAATGATGCCGTATGGCGATGCCAACGCGATCGTCGTGGAGATGGCCGGTGAAGTGCTGCCCGTCGTCACGAAGACACCGGTGCTGGCCGGCGTCAACGGCACCGACCCGTTCCGCGACATGGACCTTTTCCTGGACCAGTTGAAGGCGCTGGGTTTTGCCGGCGTGCAGAACTTTCCGACCGTCGGGCTGATCGACGGAGTCTTTCGCGCCAATCTCGAAGAGACCGGCATGTCCTACGCGCTGGAGATCGACATGATCGCCAAGGCGCATGACAAGGACATGCTGACGACACCCTACGTGTTCAGCGAGAGCCAGGCGACAGCGATGGCCATCGCAGGCGCGGACATCATCGTCTGCCATCTCGGCCTGACCACCGGCGGCGCGATCGGCGCGCACACCGCGCTAAAACTCGAAGACTGCCCGGAACAGATCGACACCTGGGCAGCAGCGGCGCTCTGCGTCAATCCGGGCATACTGGTTCTGGCCCATGGCGGTCCCATCGCCGAGCCTGATGATGCCGACTTCATCATGAAACACACGCGCAAGTGCCACGGCTTCTACGGCGCCTCCTCGATGGAGCGCCTGCCGGTGGAGCGGGCGCTCACCGAACAGGTACGTAAATTCAAGGCGATCGGCGCGCGATAACGCCGGGAGCAAAGGGAGGAAAAGATGTCGGGGACTCTGGTTGGCGAATTGATTCTCTGGCTGATCATAGCGATCGTCGTGATCGCCATCGTCGTCTACATCGTGAACTGGCTCTACCACCGCTCGTCGAAGGAAGTGTCCTTTGTGCGAACCGGTCTGCTCGGCGAGCGCGTGGTCATCAACGGCGGCGCCTTCGTGCTGCCGTTCATTCACGACTACACGCCCGTCAACATGAACGTGCTCCCGATGGGCATCGTGCGGGCCAAGCATGACGCGGTCATCACCCGCGACCGCATGCGCATCGACATCGAGGCCGATTTTTACGTCCGCGTGCAGCCGACGCGAGAGGCGGTCGCCATCGCCGCCGCCACGCTCGGACGACGCACGCTTGAACCCGAGCAATTGCACGCCCTGCTCTCCGGCAAGTTCGTTTCCGCCATACGTTCGGTGGCCGCCGAAATGACCATGGAGCAGATGCACGAGCAACGCGGCGAATACGTCACCCGGCTCAAGGCCGCCGCCGCCGAGGCGCTGGCCCAGAACGGGCTTGAACTGGAGTCGGTCGCCATCACCGATCTCGATCAGACCGACCTCGAATACTTCAATCCTTCAAACCGGTTCGACGCCGAGGGTCTGACCCGCCTGATGGAGGACATCGAGGCCAAGCGCAAGCTGCGCAACGACATCGAACAGGATTCGATGATCAAGATCCGCACCCGCAACCTCGATGCCGAGCGCCAGGCGCTGGAGATCGAGCGCGAGAGCGAAACCGCCCGCCTCGAACAGGAACGCGACATCGAGATGCGCCGCGCGCTGCAACGCACCGAGGTGGCGCGCGAACGCGCACTTCGCGAAACCGAGGCCGAACAGGCGCAGATTTCCGCCCGTGAGGCGATCGAGAAGGCCCGCATTGCCAACGAACAGGCGATCGCCGAAGCCCGCATCTCCTCCGAGCGCGAGACCCGTCACCGTGAAATCGAGCGCACGCGCGCGGTGGAAGAAAAGGAATTGCTGGCGCGCGAGGAAATCGAAAAAGCCAAGATCGCCAACCAGCGCGCGGTCGACACCGCGCGCATCGCCTCGGAGCGTGAAGTTCGCCAGCGCGATATCGAGCGCACGCGGACGATCGAGGAAGCCGAAATCACGGCACGTGAGGCGGTCGAGAAGGCGCGGATCCAGCAGGATCGCTCGATCACGGACGCACGGATCGCCAACGAGGAGGAAACCCGAAGGCGGGAGATCGAGCGCACCCGCGCGGTCGAGGAAGCCGAGATCGCGGCGCGCGAGGCGACCGAAAAGGCCCGCATCGCCCAGACCACGATCGTCAACGTCGAACGCATCGCCTCCGACGAGCGCACCCGCTCGCTGGAAATTGCGCAGGTTCGCGCCATTCAGGAAGCCGAAATCGAGGCGCAAAAGTCAGTGGAAGCCGCACGGATCGCCCGCGAGCGGACGCTGGCGGCCGAGCGGATCGGCGCCGAGCACTCCACGCGCAAGCTGGAAATCGAGCGCAACCAGGCGCTCGAAGTCGCAGGGATCACCGCGCGCGAGGCAACCGAAGCCTCACGTATTGCCCAGGAAGAGCGCGTTCGCTCGCTCGAAATCGCGCGCAACCGCACGATCGAGGAAGCCGATATCGCCTCCCGCGAAGCCATCGAGGCCGCGCGCATTGCCCAGGAGAAGGTGATCGCCGCCCAGCGTATCCGGGCCGAGAAGGAAACCAGGGGCCTCGAGATCGATCGCACCGAATCGATCGAAGCCGCCGAACTCAAGCGGCGCGATGCGATCGAACGGCGGCGCGTCGAGGTCGAACTGGCGCTCGAGTCCGAACGTATCGCCTCGTCCAGGACCCGCGAAGTGCTCAATATCGACCAGAAGAAGGCAGTCGAGATCGCCGACGAGGAGCGCGTGATCGCGCTCGCCGCCAAGCGTTCCGAGCGCATCGATGCCGATCGCCAGGTCAAGCAGGCGGAAATCATCGCGCGCAAGGAAGTCGAGACGACAGATGTCTCGCGCGAACAGGCGCTCGAAGCCGCGCGGCTTTCCCGCCGGCGCGCGATCGAACAGCTCGAAGTCGCCCGCGTCCAGGCGCTGCAGGAAGCCGAGATCGCCTCCCGCGAGGAGGTCGAGCGGGCCCGCATCGCCTCCGATCGCGGCCTCGACGAAGCGCGCGTCGGCCGCGAGCGCGATCTACGCAAGCTGGAGGTCAATCGCGAGAAGGAGGTCGAGACCGCGCTGATGGAGAAGGCCATCGCCCTCTACCAGAAGTCTCTCGAGGAATCGGCCGCCAAGGTGGCAGCCGAGGATGCGCGCGTGGGGGCGACCGAGGCGGCCGAACGCGTCGTCACCGCCCGCGACAGCGAGATCGCCAAGCGCCAGAAGACCATCGAGGTGCTGCTGGCGGAGAAGCGCGCCGAGGAGACCCGTATTGCGGCCGAGGCCGAGCGCGTCCGCGCCGCCGTCGAGGCCGAGGCGCAACGGCTGCTGAACGAAGCCGAGAACGTACTCACTGATCAAGCGCGCTACTCGCTGTTCCGCCGCAAGCTGCTCGACCGCATCGAGGGCATCGTGCGCGAGAGCGTCAAGCCGATGGAGAAGATCGAGGGCATCCGGATTCTCAGTGTCGACGGCCTCAACGGCGGTGGCGGCGGTGGCAATGGCGGCCGCAGCGCCACCGACGAGGTGATCGACTCGGCGCTGCGTTACCGGGTGCAGGCGCCGCTGATCGACTCGATCCTCGCCGATATCGGCGTCGAGGGCGGGAGCCTTGCCAGGATGCCGGGCCTGATCCGCGAGGCGCGCGACATGCAGGGCATCAAGGAATCCGCGCGCAAGGGCGGTCCAGGCAAGCCTGACACGCCTCCCGCCGCTCCCACGTCCGGCGAGCCCGCCCCCGAACGCGGCCCGCGCAAGAAAGGTTGAGATCACGTCATGGCCCGGGTCTACGTCTCCACCGTCGTCAACGCCCGCAACGACCGCGTCTGGGCGCGCGTGCGCGACTTCAATGGTCTGCCGAACTGGCATCCCGCCATCGCGGAGAGCCGCATCGAGGGCGGCGAGCCCGCGGACAAGATCGGATGCATACGGGATTTTCGCCTGCGCAACGGCGACCGCATCCGCGAAAAGCTGCTCGGGCTCTCCGACTACGAGATGTTCTGCACCTACTCCATTCTGGAGTCGCCGATGGGCGTGGAGAACTACGTCGCGACCCTCCGGCTGACGCCAGTGACCGATGGCGACCAGACGTTCATGGAATGGACAGCAGAGTTCGACTGCGCGCCGGAGCGCGAGAATGAGTTGGTCGGCAATATCGGAACCGGCGTGTTTCAGGGCGGGTTCGACGCGCTCAAGCGCGCCTTCGGAGGCTAGCGTGCCGCATATCGTCAAAAGCACGATCCTCGACGCGCCGACCGGCGCGGTCTGGAATGTGCTGCGCGATTTCAACGGCCACGACCGCTGGCACCCCGCGGTGGCGACCAGCACCATCGAGCGCGCGCAGGCCTCCGACAAGATCGGCTGTATCAGACGCTTCAAGCTGCAGGACGGTTCGGAGCTGCGCGAGCAGCTGCTGGCGCTGTCGGACCTCGAACAGACCTTCAGCTACTGCCTGCTCGATACGCCGATCCCGATGTTCAACTATGTTGCGCATGTCCGCTTGCTGCCGGTCACCGACGGCGACCGCACCTTCTGGCATTGGGGATCCAGGTTTACCACGCGGCCCGCGGATACCGAGCGGCTGACCCAGATGGTCGCAGAACAGATCTATCAAACCGGCTTCGATTCCATTCGCCGGCACCTGAAAGGGACCGCATGAACGCGGAGACGAAATCATGCCTGTCACGGTGAAGACTTTTGCGAGTTTTGGCGAGGCGGCATCGGCATTGTCGTCCGACCGCAGCGCGCGCTATCTCGGCGGCGGCACGTTGGTGATGCGCGCCCTCAACGAGGGCGACGTCTCGATCTCGACCGTCGTGCGCGCGACCGACAGCGCGCTGACACGGATCGATGTTGCGAGTTCACGTGTCACGCTTGGGGCTGGCGTCACCTTCGCCAGGATTCTGGCCGAGCGCGATCTCGCCTTTCTGCATGCGCCGGCGCGTTCGATCGGCGGACCGGCGGTGCGCAATATGGGCACGGTGGGCGGCAATCTGTTCGCACCCTCTCCTTACGGCGATTTCACCGTTGCGCTATTGGCGCTCGACGCAACCGTCTCCGTCCAGGGCGGCCTTGGCGCCCGCGATATGCCGATCGAGGAGTTCCTGCAATCCCGCGAACGGCAAAGCGGCGCGCTCGTGCTGGCTGTCTCCTGTCAGCGACCCGCGAGCGCCGACGCCTTCCGCTACCGCAAGATCGCCCGCATCAAGCCGAAGGGCGGCTCCGTGATCACGATTGCCGCGCATCTACCGGTCAGCGGTGGCCGTGTATCGGGGGCGCGCATCGCGCTCGGCTCGATGGCCGCGACGCAGATTCGCGCAAGGGCCGCGGAGCGTGCGCTGGAGGGGCGCGCGCTGGACGATGCCGCGATCAGCGCCGCCGCCGCGGCCGCAACGGAGGGCGTATCGCCCGCCGACAACGCCCTCGGCAGCGCCTGGTATCGCCGCGAGATCGTCGGCGTCCATCTTCGCCGCCTGTTATCCGGCCTGGAGTAAGCATTCATGACCAAGACCCCGCTCCAGTTTCGTCACAACGGCCGCGACGTCGCTTTGTTCGTCGATGGCGGCGTCAATCTGCTGGTGGCACTGCGCGAGTTGATCGGCGACATGACGCCGAAATTCGGCTGCGGCCAGGGCGGTTGCGGCGCCTGCAGCGTGCTGATCGACGGCGAACTCCATCTCTCCTGCCTGACGCTGGCGGAAACCGTGAACGGCCGCTCGATCGAAACGCTCGACGGAATGAAGGACGGCCCCAATCTGCATCCGCTGCAGCGCGCCTTCATGGAGCAATTCGCGGCCCAGTGCGGATACTGCACGCCGGGCATGCTGATGGCGGCGAAGGCGCTGCTCGATCGCAATCCCTCGCCGACCCGCGCCGATGTCATCGAGGCGATCTCAGGCAATATCTGCCGCTGTACCGGCTACGAGCCGATCATCAACGCCGTCCTCGCCGCCGCCACGAGCGGACGCGCGCGCGCCTGAAGGGAACGACCATGCTGGAACTGCGCAAGGACATCTTCGCCGACGAGCGCGATGATAACTTAAAGGAAATCGGAAAGGGCACGCAGCGCCAGGACATGCTCGGCCATGTCACGGGCACCTCGACCTATTTCGACGACCACAAGCTGCAGGGCATGCTCCATCTCAAGGTGTTGCGCAGCCCGCACGCGCATGCCCGCTTGCGGCGGATAGACACGACGGAAGCCGAACGTGCGCCCGGCGTTCGGCGCATCATTCGCGGCGCCGACGTGCCGATCAATCTCAACACGTTGCTCAGCCTCATCAACTTCGGCAAGGACGACGAGCCGTCGCTCGCGGTCGATAAGGTCCGCTACAAGGGCGAGCCGATCGTCGCCATCGTCGCCGACACTCCGCGTGAAGCCTATGAGGCCATCGCGAAAGTACGGGTCGACTACGAGCCTCTGCCCGCGGTGTTCGACGTCGAGGAAGCGCTGAAACCAGGCGCCCCCGTCGTCAACGAGACCTACCCCAAAAACACCTTCGTCTATCACGACGTCTACGATCATCAAAAACTGCGCTTCGGCGACGTCGAGCGCGGCTTTGCCGAGGCCGATCACGTCCTCGAACAGCGCTACCAGATGTCGCCGATCGAGCATGCGCCGACCGAGACCAACGGTTCGATCGCAGCGCCCGACACCAACGGCCGCTATGTCGTCTATACTTCGACGCAGGCGCTGTTCTTCTCGCTCGATACCTGCGCCAAAATCCTCGACGTCCCCTCCAACACCTTCCACTTCATCGGCGGAACCGTCGGCGGCGGCTTTGGCGGCAAGGTGGACACGCTCACCGAACCGCTCGCCATTCTCGGCGCGATGCTGACCGGGCGTCCGGTGCGCTATCAACTCGGCCGCGAAGAGGAGATGCAGTTCGGCTCGCCGCGCGGCGCCGAACGCATCTACATCAAGGACGGCGTGATGCGCGACGGGCGTATCGTCGCGCGCAAGATCCGCGCCTATTTCGACAGCGGCGCCTATACAAGGCTTTCAAGTTACGCTGTGGTCAAATGCGTGGCTCACCTGCCCGGTCCCTACACCATCCCGAACGTTCATGGCGACGTCTATTGCGTGTTCACCAACCGCACGCCTGCCACCGCGATGCGCGGCTTCGGCGTCACGGCGATGGACTTTGCGCTCGAATGCCAGATGGACAAGCTCGCCCATCTCGTCGGCGTTGACCCGATGGAGTTCCGCATCCTCAACGCCTATCGCGACGGCGACATGAAGGCGCACCGGCGCGAGGCGAAAAACACCGCGCTGATCGAATGCGTCCAGGTCGCTGCCGAAAAGGCCAAGTGGCCGCTTCGCGAAGAGGTCAAGCGGATGTCGTCGCGCGCGGATGGCGGTGGCAGCCGGGCGGCGATATCGCCGACGCCGCGCGAGCCGGTTGCGCAACGCGCAGCCGTTTCGCAGCAACGAACCACCTACGATCGAGCGCCCCCTGCAACGATCCAACCACCGCCGCCCCCCGCGCCGACGCCTCCTCCCCCGAGGCCATCAGCTCCGTCGCCGTCGCACGGCGCCACCCGCTTTTCCTCCGTCTTCGGCACCAGGAGGCGCTGACCATGGCAAAGCATCGCGGACGCGGCATCGCGTCGATCAACTATCCCATCGGCATGAACCTTGGCGGCGACCCCAGCCAGGCGCTGGTTCATTCCAACCCCAGCGGCAAGTTCACGGTGTCGCTGTCGTCGATCGATCTCGGCCAGGGCATGAAATCGGTGACGCGGCAGATCTGCGCGGAAACGCTCGGCGTTCCCGTTGAAGACGTCTATGTCGATACCGCGGACTCCGACACCGGGCCGCACTGCATGGGCTCGTTCGCTTCGCGCGGCACCCATCGCGTCGGCAACGCGGTCATGGCGGCGGCCAAGGAAGCGCGCGGCGTCATGATGGAAGCCGCGGCCGAGGAACTGGAGGTCAACGCCGCCGATCTCGATACCGACGGACGCGGCAATATCCACGTCAAGGGCGCGCCGCACCGCTCGATCTCCACCAAGGACGTCGCCATCGCCGCGCAGTTCAAGCAGGGCAAGACGATATCGGGACGCGGCATCTTTCTGGTGCCGCTTTCGGAAGTGAATCCCGAGACCGGCGAGATGTCCCCTGCCACCTGCTACGCGCATGCGTGCCTGGTCGCCGAGGTCGAGGTCGATGACGAGACCGGCGAGGTCGCGATGATGCGCATGGACAGTGCGTATGAGCTCGGCCGCGCGCTCAACCCGCGATTAGTCGAGCAGCAGCTCGTCGGCGGCGCGTGGATGGGGATCAGCCACGCGCTGTTTGAAACGCCCGAGCCTTATTATCCCGACCCCGCGCATGGCCCGCGCGATTTTGTCGAGTATCTGATGCCTGGCCCCGGCGACATCTGCCCGCACGATATCGCGGTGCTGGAACGCCCTGCGGCCGATGGACCGTTCGGCGCCAAGGGACCGGGAGAGATGTGCGCCAATCCGGTACTCCCAGCGGTCGCCAACGCCATCTTCAATGCGGTCGGCGTCCGGATGGACGAATTGCCAATCACGCCGGAAAAAGTCTTGCGGGCGATCAAGGCTCAGGGCGGCGCGCGGCCGCAGGCGAGGCGCTGAGGCAGAACATGGCGGTCCGCGGCAACATCGTCGGCATCGACAGCCCGGAGGCGCTCGAACGGGCGTTGCGAACGGCGTATTACCTTGCCGACGAAGGCCTCGCGACGGCCGCCTATCTGGCGCTCGCCCTCGGCAAGCCGCTGTTGCTGGAAGGCTCGCCCGGTGTCGGCAAGACCGAAGCCGCAAAAGCCATCGCCGCCGTCCTCGGCCGCCGCCTGATCCGGCTGCAATGCTACGAGGGCATCGACGCATCAGCCGCGCTCTACGAGTGGAACTATCCGCGCCAGATGCTCGCGATCCGCCAGGCCGGCGAGGAAAGCATCGACATCTATGGCGAGACTTTTCTGATCGAGCGGCCGATGCTCGCTTCCTTGCGCGCGCCTGACTCCACGGTGTTGCTGATCGACGAAATCGACCGCGCCGACCAGGAGTTCGAGGCGTTCCTGCTCGAATTCCTCTCCGACTTTCAGATTTCCATTCCCGAACGCGGCACGGTGCGCGCCGCGGAACGTCCCGTCGTCGTGCTGACCTCGAACCGCACGCGCGACCTGCACGAGGCGTTGCGCCGCCGCTGCGTCTATCACTGGATCGAATACCCGACGGCCGAGCGCGAGGCGCGCATCGTGATGATGCGGGCGTCGAGCGTCGCCGAATCCACCGCACGCGCCGTCGTCGCCGCCGTCGGTAGGCTCCGGCGCGAGCCGCTGAGCAAGGCGCCGGGTATTGCGGAAGCCGTGGACTGGGCCGAAGCGGCCACGCTGTTGCACGAGCGCGGCGCGCGCTGGCCGGATGCCTTCAAGCGCTCGATCGGCGTCGCGCTGAAGGACGAGGAAGACCTTACCTTCATCTCCGGCCGCCTCGACGCGCTGATCGCGGAGGCGGCGGCATGAGTGAAGCGTTTCAATTGCCGCACGCCGCGCGCGT
The DNA here is from genome assembly GCF_018596315.1 of Bradyrhizobium sp. SRL28. GTDB lineage: Bacteria > Pseudomonadota > Alphaproteobacteria > Rhizobiales > Xanthobacteraceae > Bradyrhizobium. The sequence continues at coordinate 23,991 of NZ_JAHEAG010000026.1, forward strand.
CTTCGTGTCTTTTGTCGCACTGCTGCGCGCCAATGGTTTCGCCGTGGCGCCGGAACAGACGATAGCATTCCTGGCGGCGATCGAGCTGCTCGGCCCGCGCAGCATGAAGGCGATCCACCTCGCAGGCTTGGCGACGCTCGCCCCGCCGCCGGAACGGCGCGCGACATACGACCGGCTGTTCGACATCCATTTCCTCGGTAGCGAAGCGATCGATCATGCGGGCGCGGAAGATGAAGAAGTGGTTCGCCTGCAGGAGGAAGGACGCGGCGAGGACGAAACGCTGCTGGCCGACGAAGCCAACGAATCCGGCCTTGTCGCCGCCCGCGCCGAGGCGCTGGTCGAACGCCGCTTCGCGGCAAGCGCGACCGGCGATGCGTTGCGAAAACTGTCGCGCGAGGCCCCCGCCCGACTGCCGCGGCGGCGGGGACATCGCCGCATGCGCGCCCGCCGCGGTCCCTGGGCCGATCTGCGCCGTACCCTGCGCGAGAGCGTACGTAACGATGGCGAAGTGCTGCGGCTCGGACGGCTGAAGCGGCGCGCCCGGCCGCGCAAGGTCTTGTTGCTGATCGACGTCTCCGGCTCGATGAAGGGACGCACCGACGACAACATGAAGCTCGCGCATGCGCTATCGCACACAGCTCCCAATGTCGAGGTATTCACCTTCGGCACAAGGCTCACCCGCGTCACCCGCGCGCTTCGTCTCAAGCGCCGCGAGCAGGCGCTGTCCGCCGCCGCCCATCTCGTCAGCGACTGGGACGGCGGCACCCGCATCGGCGACGCGCTGCAGGCCTTCCTGGCAGTGCCCCGGTTCGGCAGCTATGCGCGCGGCGCCGCGGTCGTCATCGTCTCCGATGGGCTGGAGCGCGGCGATCCCTCGGCCCTGCGCGACGCGGTCGCAAAATTGTCACGACGCGCCTGGCGACTGAGCTGGCTGACGCCGCTCGCCGCCGGCCCCGGCTTTCAGCCGCAGACCGAAGCGCTGATCGGGATCCGGCGTTTCGTGGATGATCTGGTCGACGGCGGATCGTCAGCCGCGATCGTTTCGCATGTGCTCTCGCTTGGACAAAGGAAGGCCGCGTGACCGAAATCGTCGATGCCCATCATCACATCTGGCGTCAGGCCGACCTGCCCTGGCTGAGCGGCCCGATGCAGCCGCGCATCTTCGGCCGCTACGAGCCGATCCGGCGCGACTATCCGATCCAGGAATATCTCGCCGACCTCGCCGGCTCCGGCGTAACGCGCTCGGTCTATGTGCAGACCAATTGGGCCAACGACCGCTTCGAGGACGAAACCGCCTGGGTGCAGGAGACCGCAAAGGACCATGGCTGGCCGCACGCCATCGTCTCCTATGCCGATCTTGGCGTCGATGACGTCCGCCCACAGCTCGATCGCCTGGCGCACTATCCGCTGGTGCGCGGCGTACGCATGCAACTACACTGGCACGAAAACCCGCTCTATCGCTTTGCCGCGCGGCCGGACCTCTGCACCGATCCGCAAATCCGGCGCAATATTGCCCAGCTCGCCGATTACGGCTTCAGCTTCGACCTGCAGGTATTCGCGCCGCAGATGGCGGATGCCGCCGGTCTCGCCGAAGCCTGTCCTGACGTAACCTTCATCCTGCAACACGCCGGCATGCTGGAAGACCTTTCACCTGACGGCCGATTCGCCTGGCGCGCTGGAATGATGCAGCTTGCGGCCTGTCCGAATGTCGTCTCAAAACTTTCCGGGCTCGGCACCTTCATCCACCGCAACGATCCCGCGCATGTATTCGACGTCCTCACCGAGACGGTGACGATCTTCGGCGCCGACCGCTGCCTGTTCGGCTCCAATTTTCCGATCGAAAAACTTTGGACCAGCTATCGCGAACTGATCGACGCCTATCTCGCCGCGACAGCACACCTTCGTGCGGATCAGCGCGATGCCGTTCTGCGAACGACCGCCGCGCGTGTTTACCGGCTGGACACATAAGCGAATAAGTGGATTCGGGGAGAGACACATGCCGCTTGAAATCAAGATTTTGGACTATGGTGATATCGAACTGGAATCGAGCTTTCTCGTGCTCGGCCGCGATTGCGGCCGCACCCGCCGTGTCCTGACGCTGGGCTTTCTGATCGTCGGCGGTCCCTATCCTGTCGTGGTGGACACCGGCTACCGCTCCAACCAGATCATGGAAACGCTCGGCATGCGCGGGCTTCAGTTCCACGAGAACATGATCGAGAACCAGCTCGCGCGCCACGGCGTGCGCATGGGCGACGTCCGCTACGTCTGCCATACCCATCTGCATATCGATCACGCCGGCAAGGACGACCTGTTTCCGATGAACACGACGGTCGTGCTCAACCGCAAGGAGCTGGAATATTCCGTCTCCGGCCTGATGCACCCGCAATATCCGGCACCCGATATCAAGCATCTGATCGATCGTCTGCACACCAAGAGCGCGCTGCGCTTCCTCGATCTCGAAGTGACCGGCCCGGTCGAGCTGATGCCGGGCGTCTATTGCGACGCCGCCAACGCCCACACCGAAGGCTCGATGAACATCCACGTTCATACCGCTGACGGCATCGCCACCATCTGCGGCGATGTGATCTACGACTTCAACGACCAGATCGTCACGCCCTTCAACGAGATCCACGACGCCGAGCCGCGCACAACAGGCAATCACGGCACCAGCAAGCGCGCGGAAAAGGCCGCGATCAAAAAACTCCTGAGCAACTCGCGCTATTTGCTTCCGGTGCACGACCGGCCAGCCAAGATCGAGGGCGGCATGGTAGTCGGCCGGCTGCACGATCAGGTGCCCGGCCCGGTGGTTCAGAGCCTGCCGCAGCGCAACTGGTTCCCGGCCTGAGCGCTGAAAGGACGGACCGATGACGCACGTCACGCTGCGCCCGGAATTCGAAACCCTGGTCGACCCCTATGCGCCCGTCGGCCAGGTCGGCACCGGCTTTGAATTCACGGAAGGCCCGATCTGGCATCCGGTCCATCATTTTCTATTGTTTTCGGATATGCCGGCCGATGTCCGCCGGCGATGGGATGCCAAGCGCGGCGTCGTCGAGGCCAAGCGTCCTTCGAACAAATGCAACGGCATGACCTATGACGCGGAGCTCAACCTGATCGTCTGCGAGCACGCCACCTCGTCCTTGATCCGCGAACGTCCCGATGGAAGACGCGAGGTGATCGCCTCGCATTTCGAAAATCAGGAACTCAACAGCCCGAACGATGTCTGCGTACATTCGAACGGCGCGATCTATTTCAGCGATCCCTGGTACGGCCGCATGCCGGTCTATGGCGTCGAGCGGCCGCGCCAACTTGGCTTCCAGGGCGTCTACCGCGTTCCATCAGGCGGCGGCCCGCCAAAGCTGGTGGTCGACCGCCATCTGTTCGACCAGCCGAACGGGCTCTGCTTCTCGCCCGACGAGCGCCTGCTTTACGTCAACGACACCACGCAGGCACTGATCCGCGTCTTCGACGTCGAGGCCGATGGCTCGCTCGCCAATGCGCGCGTCTTTGCCAGCGGCATTCGCTCCGAACTCGAACCCGGCCTGCCCGACGGCATGAAGTGCGACCAGCGCGGCAATGTCTGGGTCACCGCGCCCGGCGGCGTCTGGGTCTATTCGCCTGCCGGCGAGTTGCTCGGCAAGGTCCGCGTTCCCGAGCTCGTCTCCAATCTCGCCTGGGGCGGACCTGAGTTTCGCACGCTCTATCTGACTGCGACACATTCGGTGTACGCGATCCCGGTCAAGGCTGGCCCGCGCCACGAACCCTATATGAGCGGCCGGACTTCGACCGGTCCTGATGCCGGCTCTGCTGCGCCCGCCTCGCCTCAACTGGCCAGTGGCGACATGCAGCTCGATCCACGGCGCTGCGCGATGATCATTCAGGATCTGCAAAACGACGTGATCATGGAGGGCGGCGCGTTCGCCGATTCCGGCTCGCCTGGGCACGCGCGCCAGCAGCGGGTGGTCGACAATGTCCGCCGCCTCGCCGAGGCGGCGCGGGCGCGCGGTGTCGTCATCATCCATGTCTGGTTCATCGTCGAGCCGGGCGCGCCCGGCGTCACACTCAATGCGCCGCTGTTCGAAGGACTGGTCGATAGCAACGCGATGGTGCGCGGAAGCTGGGGCGCCGCGCCGGTTTCGGGGCTCGAGCCGCGCGCCGGCGATTTCGTCGTCGAGAAGATGCGCATGAGCGCCTGGGAAGGCACGCGGCTGGAGACCATTCTCAAGGCGACTGGCCGCGACATGATCATCAACACCGGCGCCTGGACCAACATGTCGGTCGAGCACACCGCCCGCACCGGCGCCGACAAGGGCTACTTCATGATCGTTCCCGAGGATTGCTGCTCGACGATGAATGCGGACTGGCACAACGCCTCCATCAACTTTGCGATGCAGAACGTTGCCGTCGTCACCAACGCGGATGCGGTGCTCAGGGGACTGGGATGACCAGAGCTCGGCCATGCCAAAACTCTTTCACCTGAGCTGCTCGCCGCGGGCCGACTCGGAATCCTCCGCCGGCGCGCGGGTCTTTATTGATCGCTTCCGCGAGGCACGGCCGGACTGGGACATTGACGTGATGAACCTGTGGCGGGATCACCTGCCGGAGTTCGAGGGTTATGTACTGGAGGCCAAATATGCCCGCATCGGCGGCCGGGCATTCACGGATTCGCAGCGCGACGCCTTTGCGGTCACCGAGCGCATCGCACTCCGGTTCGCGCTCGCCGACCGCGTGCTGATTTCGACGCCGATGTGGAATTTTGGCATTCCCTACAAGTTGAAACAATGGATCGACGTGATCACGCAGCCCGGGCTGGCGTTCCGCTTCGATCCGGCGCAAGGGTATCTGCCGCTGTTCAAGGACAGGCCGACGATCGTGATCCTGGCGAGCGGCAGCGATTTCATCACCGGCATGAATCGCGGCCGCATCGACATGGCGACGCCCTATCTGCGCGAGGCGCTCCGCTTCATCGGCGTCAACGACGTGCGCTTCGTGCCGATCGGCCCGACCACCGGGCCGACGGAGCCGATTCGCGCCGCACGCGAAGGTGCGCATCGGCGGCTGGCCGAGATGGCCGCGCGATTCTGATCCGTAGGCTTGGCGGAATCAAAGCCTTGGCGGAACCGGAACATTTGCGGCAGTATCGCGCTTACCCGGTTGCGCCAAGGAGAACCCCGTTGAAGTGCTACGAGCTACAGGGACCGAGCGGAATCGATGGGCTTGCCCTCGTCGACAAGCCCGTGCCGGAGCCCGGTGACGGCGAGGTGCTGGTTCGGCTCAAGGCGGCAACGCTGAACTATCGCGATCTTCTCACCGTAAAGGGCGGTTACGGCTCGCGTCAGAAGTTTCCGCTTGTGCCGGTGTCCGACGGCGCCGGCGTCATCGAACGCGTCGGCCCGGGCGTGCGGGAATTCGCAGCCGGTGACCGCGTCATCGGCAGTTTCTTCGAAAGCTGGATCAGCGGCGAGCCCAGCCAAGCAAAGATGCGCGCAAACCTCGGCGGCGCGGTGGATGGCGTCCTCACCGAGTATCGGATCTTTCCAAAGCACGCGCTGGTCCGAACGCCGGAGCACCTCAGCGACATCGAAGCCGCCGCGCTGCCCTGTGCCGGGGTCACGGCCTGGAGTGCGGTCGTCAAGCTCGGCGGCGTGAAACCCGGCCAGACCGTTCTGACGCAAGGCACCGGCGGGGTATCTCTCTTCGCACTTCAGTTTGCCAAAATGTGCGGCGCGCGCGTCATGGCGACCTCGTCCAGCGACGCCAAGATCGAACGTCTCAAGACACTCGGCGCCGACTTTACATTGAACTACAGAGCGACACCCGACTGGGGAAAGAAAGCCCGCGAGTGGAGCGGCCACGGCGTCGACCTGGTCGTCGAGGTGGGCGGGGTCGGGACGCTGAACGAATCGATCAGGGCGACCAGGATCGGTGGCACGATCGCGTTCATCGGCGTGCTCGCCGGGCCGCCGCCGTCCGACTCGCGGCTGCCGTTGATGGTCATGCAGCAGCAGCGGCTGCAAGGTGTCACCGTCGGATCGGTCGAAGACCTCAAGGCGATGGCGGATGCGATTGCGGTTCACCGAATGAAGCCGGTGGTCGACAAGACCTTTTCGTTCGATCAAGTGAAACAGGCGTTTGCCCATATGGAAAGCGGCGCGCATTTCGGAAAAGTGGCGATCGAGATCGGCTGACCGCGACATTTCGCCATCGAATGCCGATTTCAGCGACAGGTTCCAGCTGCAAGATTTTGCCGAGTTTTGAGCGTATTCGGGGATCGACAGGCGTCTACGGAAAGGATCCTCGATGCTCATGGCCACAACTGGCAACACGGAGCGTACAACTCTTGCTGGTTCCAGCAATTGCTTCCGCCGCCATTAGGCTTTAGATATCCGCCATTCGCGTCGTCGAAAACCAGCGCCGCCTGGCGCTCGCGGGCGCTTAGCGTGATTTGCAACCGAGCTGGGGACACCGCCTCCACGGAGGGCTTGAGGGCCTGCCCCCTTCTACGGCGAGACATGTAGACCGGCTGTGAGCGAGACTGCCCGCGCGAAAACGATGCAGCGAGCAGCCGGATGGAAATGAATGATGACCGAAGACAAGAGCAAATTGCTGAGATCGCTTTCGATCGATCGCAGCGCCAACAAGCCGGAACGGTCCAATCGCCGCTGGTTGCCGATCTCGGCGGCGATTGTCGCATGCGTCGTCGCATTCGCCGCCTTTGGTGCTTACGAGTTCCGCCGGCAGGACCCGCCGAAGGAAACCGCATCGCAGATCGCACAACAGCCCGCCGCGCAGCCACAGACACCCCAGCAGCCCGCACCGAACAACAAGGCGGCCGGCAATCTGGCGGCCTCCGGCTATGTAGTCGCGCGCCGCAAGGCAACCGTCGCAGCCGAGATCACCGGAAAGGTGGTCGCGGTCTTCATCGACGAAGGCATGACGGTGACCGAGGGGCAGATCGTCGCGCGGCTCGACAGCGTGCTTGCCGAAAGGGACTATGAGCTGGCCCGCTCGCGCGTCGAGACGGCCGATGCCGCGATCGCCGCGATCACCGCCGATCTGGAGGACGCGACCCGGATCATGACGCGGATACAAACACTCTCGCAAAAGAATTTTGCGACCGAGGCCGACCTGACCAAGGCGCAGGCCCGGGTCGGTGTGCTCAGTGCACAATTGCGCCAGGCGAGGTCGCAGTTCGAGACCGCCAAGATCGACGCCAAGCGCAGCGCCTCGATGCTCGACAAGCATCAGATCCGGGCGCCGTTTGCCGGCGTCGTCATCGACCGCAGCGCGCAGCCGGGCGAGATGATTTCACCGATGTCGGTCGGTGGCTACACCCGCACCGGCATCTGCACCATCGTCGACATGGATTCGATCGAAATCGAAGTCGACGTCAACGAAGCTTTCATCGGCCGCGTCGTCCCCGGCGGCGCCGTGAACGCGATGCTGGATGCCTATCCGGACTGGACCATTCCCGCCTCTGTGATCGCCATCGTTCCGACCGCGAACCGCGAGAAGGCCACGGTCAAGGTGCGCATCCGCTTCGACAAGAAGGACCCGCGCATTCTGCCCGACATGGCGGTGAAGGTGAATTTCCTGGCTGACGCCAAGGTAAAGGGCACCACCGAGACCACCGCCGCGAACTAGCCTCCAGCCGGAATCCTCAAGGGAGACAAGCGTGACAGCCGAGCATCCGATGGTTCGCCTTACCGGCGTAGCTAAGCGTTTCACCAAGGGAAAAGAGACGATCTCGATCTTCGATCATCTCGATCTGGCGATTCCCCGCGGCGATTTCATCGCGGTGATGGGGCCGTCCGGTTCGGGCAAGACCACGCTGCTCAACCTGCTGGGTGGCATCGACCGCGCCGACGCCGGCGAGATCGCGGTCGCGGACCATCGCATCGACGGTCTCTCCGAGGGCGAACTTGCTGCCTGGCGGGCCGCCAATATCGGCTTCATCTTCCAGTTCTACAATCTGATGCCGATGCTGACCGCGGCGCAGAACGTGGAGCTGCCGCTGTTGCTCACCAGGTTGAACCGCAAGGAGCGCGCCGAGCGCGTTCACACCGCGCTTTCCGTGGTCGGGCTCGCCGATCGTATCAAACACCGTCCGCGCGAAATGTCGGGCGGCCAGCAGCAGCGCGTGGCGATCGCGCGCGCCATCGTCTCGGATCCGAACCTGCTGCTGTGCGACGAGCCGACCGGCGATCTCGACCGGCAATCCGCCGACGAGATCCTTTCGATCCTGCAACTGCTCAATGGCGAACTCGGCAAGACCATCGTGATGGTTACGCACGATCCTGCCGCGGCAAACTATGCCAAGCGCGTCCTGCATCTCGACAAGGGCCGTTTCGTCGAACGGGAGCTTGCCGCGTGAACGACTTCGACCTGGTCCGGAAAAACCTGTTCCGCCGCAAATTGCGCGCGGTGCTGATGATCGTGTCGATCCTGATCGCCTTCATGATCTTCGGCGTGCTCGCGGGATTTTACCGCGCCTTCACGGCCGGCGAGGATGCCGCCGCGGCGGACCGGATGATCACCGTCAACAAGATCAACTTCACCCAGCCGATGCCGATAGCGTACTTCAATCGCGTGCGCGCGATCGAAGGTGTCCGGCAGGTGACCTTCGCCAACTGGTTCGGCGGCTATTATCAGGACCCGAAGAACTTCATCATGGCGCTCGCGATCGAGCCGAACACCTATTTCGACGTGTACCGCAGCGAGTTCGAGGTTCCGCCCGACCAGCTTCAGGCCTTCACCCGCGACCGCGGCAGCGCGGTGGTCGGCGAAAGCCTGGCGCAGAAATGGGGCTGGAAGATCGGCGATCGCATCCCGATCGCGAGCAACATCTTCAGCCAGAAGAGTGGCGGACATACCTGGGATCTCACCGTCGCCGGCATCGTCAAGGGCAAGGCCGACCACGTCGACACCAACTTCCTCCTGTTCCAGTACCCCTATTTCGACGAGACCCGTAGTTTCGGCAAGGACACCATCGGCTGGATGATCCTGCAGACCACCTCGCCTGAGAACAACGATCGCGTGGCAAAGGCGATCGACGCGATGTTCGCCAATTCCACCGCCGAGACCTCGACCGATACCGAAAAGGCGTTCGGCAAGGCCTTTGCGGCACAGTTCGGCAATATCGCGCTGATCGTGCTCTTGGTGGTCGGTGCCGCCTTCGTCACCATCCTGATGATCGTCGGCAATACCATGGCGCTGTCGATCCGCGAGCGTACCCGTGAGATCGGCGTGCTGAAGACGCTCGGCTTCTCAGGTCCACGGATCCTGGCGATGGTGCTCGGCGAATCCGTGTTGCTGGCGCTGCTCGGCGGCATTCCTGGCCTCGCAATTGCGGCGCTGATCGCGATGGCGCTCCGCACCAGCCTCTCTAGCATCGCGCCCGCCTTTGCCGTATCGCCGACTATCGCTCTGCAGGGGCTTGGGCTCATGATCGCGCTCGGGCTGATCACGGGTATCATTCCCGCGCTCAACGCCATGCGGCTCAAAATTGCAACCGCGCTCGGACGGGGATAGGCATGCATTCGCTCTGGCTTCAAGTCGCGGCCGTCACATCAATCAATCTCAGGAGCATTGGACAGCGGCGATGGCTCTCGCTCTCGACAGTGATCGCGATCGCTCTGGTGGTGATCGTCCTCCTCGCCTTCCTGGCGATGGCCAACGGCTTCCAGCGCACCATCGCAGGCGCCGGCGCCGATGATATCGCCATCGTGCTGCGGGCCGGCTCGCAGGCCGAAATCAACAGCACGGTGAGCCGCGATCAGGTGCGGCTGATCGAGGACGGTCCCGGCATCGCCCGCGGCAGCGACGGCAAGCCCCTGATCTCGCCGGAACTCTATCTTGTGGTCGACGGCATCAAGCGCTCGACCAAGACCAAGGCCAACCTGCCGCTGCGCGGGATCGGCGAACAGGGCAGCGCGCTGCGCAAGGACATCACCATCACCGAAGGCCGCATGTTCAGCCGCGGCAGCAATGAGGTGGTGGTCGGCAAGGCATTGCAGCGTCAATTCGAGGGATTCGACCTCGGCAGTACCGTGTCGTTCGGCGCCACGCGCTGGAACGTCGTCGGCGTGTTCGACGCGGGCGGCAGCGTATTCGAGTCCGAGATCTGGGCCGATCTCAATGTGGTGCAGAGCCTGTTCAACCGCAACAACATCGTCCAGACCGTGCGCGCACGCCTCACCGGACCGGCCGCACTTAATGAACTCAAAAGCTATAGCGACAACGATCCGCGGCTGAAGCTCGACGTCAAATCCGAAGCAGCCTATTTCGCCGAACAGGCCTCGCAGACCTCCGATCTGATTCAGAAACTCGGCTGGCCCTTGGCGATCGCGATGGCGCTGGGTGCGGTCGCCGGCGCGCTCAACACCATGTATTCGTCGGTCGCGGCCCGCGCGACGGAAATCGCAACGCTGCGCGCCATCGGCTTCGGCGGCTTCCCCGCTTTTGTCGGCACGCTGGCCGAGTCGCTGTTGCTTGCCGCCATCGGCGGCCTGTTGGGCGCCGCCGCCACCTATCTGATTTTCGACGGCGTTACAGCGTCGACCCTTGGCGGAAACTTCACCCAAGTGGTGTTCGACTTCAAGCTCAGTCCCTGGCTGATCGCCGAGGGCGTTGTGCTTGCGCTGATCGTAGGCCTGATCGGCGGCTTGTTTCCGGCCCTGCGGGCCGCGCGACTGCCGATCGTCGAAGGCCTGTACGCGCACTGAGTTTTCTATTCCCCCTTGAGGCCGGCCGCGCGGATCACCTCGCCCCATTTGCGCGTCTCGTCGTCGATGAACTTTCCGAACTCGGCGGCCGTGCCTGAGCGCGCTTCCAATCCCTGGGCGAGCAGCTTCTGCTTCACCTCGGGATCGGCAAGGACGCGAATAACCTCCGCCTGCAAGCGATCGACGATTGCGCCCGGCGTTGCCGCCGGCGCCATGAAGCCGTACCAGCCGGAAGCGATCACGTTGGAAAGTCCCTGCTCACGCAAGGTCAGCGCCTCGGGGTAGATCGGGCTGCGCTCGGCCGACGCCACACCCAGCACGCGCAACTGCCCGCTCTGGATGTGCGGCAAGGCCGTGCTGATCGCGGTCAACGTGGCGTCGAGACGGCTCGCCAGCAGTTCCGTGTAGGCCATGTTATCGCCGCGAAAGGGAACGATGAGGCCTTTGACGCCGGCGTCCCTGAACAGCAGTTCGGCGGCCAGATGCGGTTGCGAGCCTGCGCCCGGAGAACCAAAGGTCAGGCCCTCCGGCTTCGACCTGCCGTAGTCGATCATTTCCTGAAGGGTCTTGAAAGGCGCCTGCGCGTTGACCACCAGGAACAACGGCGCCAGCATGGCCATCGCCACCGGCTGCAAATCCTTGCGGTTGTAGTTCAGCTTCTCGAACAGGGCTTCGGCCGTCGCAAACGGCGCGGCCGCATAGAGAAAGGTGTATCCGTCCGGCGCTGCGCGCGAGACCAGTTCGTTGGCGACGCGGGTGCCCGCGCCCGGCTTGTTCTCGACGATGAACTGTTGGTTGAGGCTGCGCCCGAACTGCTCGGCCAGGATACGCAACGAGATGTCGCTCGCCCCGCCCGCCCCGTAAGGCGACACCAGCCGCACGGTCCGCGACGGCCAACTGCCCTCGGCAAATGCCTGATGGTGTGGACCTGCGGCGAAACCGGCGGCGATGGTCCCCAGCAGGGTTCGGCGTGTGACTTTCATGAATGCCTCGTTGGATTCCTTGGGAAGAGCAGCCGCCTGAAGGTGCGGTGCGTCCTTCCCGTTTCATCGAGCCGCGTTGGCGCGATCGCATTGCTGGATCGCCGGGCCTTCGTCGTATCGAGGCTGCAACGATAGAGAGGCGACTTCTATCGAACAATGTGTATTTTTTGACCGATTGATAAGCTTGGCCTATGAATACCGAAACGGGGCTGGGAGGCGCGACATGGCGATGGATGTGACACTGCGGCAGTTGCGCGCCTACGTGGCCGTGCTGGAAGCCGCAAGCTTCTCGGAAGCCGCCAAGACCATGCATTTGTCGCAAGCGGCGCTCTCAGGGCTGATCAAAGAGCTCGAGAGCCGTGTCGGCGTCCGGCTGCTGGACCGGACGACGCGAAAAGTTTCTGCGTCAGCCGTCGGCGAGACTTTTGCACCGATGGCGCGGCGTGTGCTCTCAAACCTGGACGAGGCGCTCGACAACCTGACCAACCTCAAGGAGCTGCGCCGCGGGCTGGTGCGTGTCGCGGCCCCCGAAACACTATCCTGCACGCTGCTGCCGGAGCTGATCGCCGGATACAACAACAGCCATCCCGGCGTTGACGTCCGCTTCGACGACGTGCCGATTCAGGAAGTGCTGGCTGGCTTACAGAACGGCTCTACCGATATCGGCTTCGGCCCGGCCGGCGTCGTTCCGGACCAATCGGTCGAAGTGCACATGATTTGCGCCGATCCGCTCTGGGTGGCGTTGCGCAGCGATGACCCGCTGACAAAGGGCAAGTCGGTCAGCTGGAAGGATTTGCGCGAGCGGCCCCTGCTCAACTACATGCCCAACATCGCCATCAACGTGTTGAGCAACGTGCCGCCCCGGCATCAGCCTAAGGAATTGGTGCCGGTGCACCGGGTGAACACGGCATTATCGATGCTGCGGGTGCGACAAGGCGCCGTGATCTGCCCCTCGATGGCGGAGCCGCTGGTGCGCGGCTTCGGGTTGACGTTCCTGCCGCTGCTGCAACCGGCCGTCAAATGGAGGATCGCGATGTTCGTAACGAACAGCGCATCGCTCTCGCCCGCGGTGGAAAGCTTTCGCGACTTCACGCTGGATTTCAGCCCGAACTGGGCAGCGATCGGCAACGAGCGCCGCCGCATGAGCGAACGGCGCAAGCGCGGATAACGAATGAGCGCGCGACACCCTCACATGTCGTCCCTGCGAACGCAGGGACCCATACCGCGTGATCTCTCGATAAGACAGGTCGCAGACGCATTTCGCAAAACTTCCGCCGGTGGTTATGGGTCCCTGCGCCCGTGCGCAATTGCGCACTAGGCAGGGACGACGTTGAGAGAGCGCAGAGTGTGGCGGGTAAGTCGCTGCTTCATACGGAGAAATTCGCGAAAGCGTGGACCTGGAAGATCGCATCTGCACGAATCATCCAGCGATTGCATTTGTCCTGATGACAAACTGAACCCGCGGCAGTAGCCTCTCCCAAAATATAAAACGCACGGGAGGAGTAGCATGCCAGACGCAGCGGTCGCAGCACGTTCTTCTGAATCAACGAACAGCCGTACGACGCAACAGGTCGATGTCGCCGTCGTCGGCGCCGGGTTCGCCGGCCTTTATCTCCTGCATCGCCTGCGCAAGGCCGGCTTCACCGCTGTCGTGATCGAGGAGGCCGGCGACGTCGGCGGCACCTGGTACTGGAACCGCTATCCCGGCGCACGCTGCGACATCCAGACCATGGACTACAGCTACACGTTCGACCCCGAACTCGATCGCGAATGGACCTGGTCGGAAAAATACGCAACGCAACCGGAAATCCTGCGCTATTTCGGCTTCGTCGCCGACCGTTATGATCTCCGTCGCGACATCCGCTTCGGCACCAAGGTCAAGGCCGCGAACTGGGATGACACGAGTGAGCGCTGGCAACTCGTCACCGACAACGGTGCGAGCGTATCCTGCCGCTATTACATCATGGCCACCGGCTGTCTCTCCACGCCAAAGCCGCCGGAGATCGACGGCGTCAACGATTTCAAGGGGGCGGTCTATTTCACCGGACGCTGGCCGCATGACGGCGTCAATCTCGCAGGCAAGCGGGTCGCCGTGATCGGCACAGGATCATCGGGCATCCAGTCTATACCGCTGATCGCGGAGCAGGCCGCGCACCTCACCGTGTTCCAGCGTACGGCGAGCTTTGCCCTGCCCGCGCATAACGGTCCGGCGCCCGACGATCGCAAGACCTACTTTGAGGCTGACCGCGCCGCCTATCGCGAGCAGGCGCGCTGGTCTCTCGCGGGCGTGCCGTATCCGCAGGAGATGGCGGTGAGCTGGCAATTGAGCGATACCGAGCGCCGCGAGCGCTTCGAGAAGGCGTGGGCGGCCGGCGATCTCGTCCATATCCTGACCCAGCTCTGGGCCGACCAGGGCGTCGATGTCGACGGCAACGCGCTGATCGGCAAGCTGATCCACGAGAAGATCCGCTCCGTGGTGAAGGACGACGAGACTGCCGCGGCGCTGAGCCCGCATGACCATCCATTCGGCTCCAAGCGGCCCTGCCTCGATACCAACTACTATGCGACCTACAACCGCCCCAACGTCACGCTGGTGAATCTGCGGCAGGAGCCGATCAAGGCGATCACCGCCTCCGGCATCGTCACCGACAAGCGCAGCGTCGATGTCGACGTCATCGTGTTCGCGACCGGCTTCGATGCCATGACCGGCGCGATGATGGCGGTGCATCCGATCATCGGACGGGCCGGCAAGTCGTTGTCGAGCGTCTGGGCCCAGGGACCGCAGACCTATCTCGGCCTCACGGTCGCGGGCTTCCCCAACCTCTTCATGATCACCGGCCCCGGCAGCCCATCGGTGCTGTCGAACATGGCGGTCTCGATCGAGCAGCATGTCGACTGGGTGGTCGATCGTCTGGCAGCGTTGCGCGAGGCCGGCTTCACGACCATGGAAGCAACTGAAACCGCGCAGGCCGGCTGGGCACGGCACATGGCCGATTGCTCGATGATGACGCTGCATCGGCTGGCCAACACCTGGTACACGGGCGCCAACGTTCCCGGCAAGGCGCAGGGCGTGATGCCCTATACCGGCGGCGTCGGCCCCTACCGCAGCATTTGCAACGAGGTCGTCGGCGGCGGCATGCTGGGCTTCAAGCTGTCAGGCCCCAATGTTGCCGAGCAATGCAACGACGGTGAGGTGGTTCGCCTGCAACCGGACGTGCGGCTGGTGCTGGGCATGCTGGCGGAGATGAATCTTCCGCAAATCGAACAGCTTGGTGCGCAAGGCGCGCGCGGCTTCCTCACCGAATTCAACAAGGGACGGCCGGCCGGCCGCCCGGTCGGCGAGGTCGGTAGCGGCGCGCTGCAAGGCGCCGACGGCCCGCTGCCCTACCGTCTCTATCGGCCGGCGACGCCGGGGCCGCATCCGATCGTGGTCTATTTCCACGGCGGCGGCTGGGTCTTGGGTGACGAGCAATCCGACGATCCGTTCTGCCGCGACATCTGCCGCCGCAGCGGAATGATCGTGGTCAGCGTCGGGTACCGCCATGCGCCCGAGCATCGCTTCCCGGCCGCGGCCGAGGATGGCTATGCGGCGACGCGCTGGATCGCCGAACATGCGGCCGAGCTCGGCGGCAAACCGGGACCGGTGCTGGTCGCAGGCTGGAGCGCCGGCGCCAACATCACCGCCGTCACCTGTCAGCTCGCGCGAGATCGCGGCGGCCCGCAGATAGCCGGCCAACTCCTGGTGTGCCCCGTCACCGATTGCAGATTCGACCGCCCCTCCTACACCGACAATGCGGTCGGCTATTTCCTGACACGATCGATGATGTTCTGGTTCTGGGACATCTATTGTTCGCCCGCCGACCGCACCGATCCGCGCGTGTCGCCGCTGCGCGGCAATCTGGCCGGCCTGCCCCCGGCGTTCGTGGCAACTTGCGAGTTCGATCCGCTGCGCGACGAGGGTATCGAATATGCCGAGGCGATGGCTGCCGCCGGTGTCCCGGTCGAGCAACTACAGGCGCGTGGCCATATCCACACATCCCTGATGATGGTGGATGTGGTGATCACGGGCGTCAGCGGACGAGCGAAGATGGCCGAGGCCCTGCGCGGTTTTGCGGGATTGCCTCGGAAATTGGAAGAGAGTGGCGAGGACGCTTCGCCGATCGCGGTGAACGCTGCCGCGGGATAGCGTGCAAGGCAGGCAATAGCTTGGGCGACTTGAGCTGAGTATCTCAGGTCTGGTTGCTCAAGAGCGTTTGCGTTGCCTTGACGCTTTGGGCTGCTTTGGCGCCGGCCTCTTGGCCGCAACCCGGTGTGCCGCCGCCAGCGCGGCGCGAGCCCATGCGATGAGTTCATCGGGTTCGTCGAACAGCCGCTCCGGCACGCGCCAGAATGCGAGGTCGATCATCTGGCCCTTCTTCGCGTAATTGAGCGGCGGAAACGCCTCGGCTTCCCTGAACGTCTCCCGGTTCTCATCATCCACGCGGAAATACAGCGTGTTCTCCGTCACCATCCCCAGCATCACCCCGTCGCAGAACACGCCGGTCTTGCCGAACATGCGCCGTAGGGTGATGCGGCCAAGCGGCGCGAGTTGCTCGCGCAGAAACTCGGCATAGGTTTCGCTGGCAACCATCCTTCTATCCGGCTTGGTTCAGACTGTCATGCAATAGATTTTCTACGTCAACCGCTCAACGAATTTCGCTTATTGTCGCCGTGACGTCCGCAATATCCGGGCTTCTTGCCAGATCGCGCAAGATCTCCCATCAAAAGAAAACATCGGAAATCAGATCTCATGACCGGTACAGACGACGCAAAAGCCATCGAAAGCGTGATCCAGTCCTACCTCGACGGTCTCCACGAGGGCGACGCCGACAAGATTGCCAGCGCCTTTCATCCGACCAGTGCGCTGACCAGCATCGCGGACAACGGTGAACTGACGATCACGCCGCGCGACGTCTGGCTGAACAACGTCCGGAACAGGCCGTCGCCGAAGCAGCGGGGCCTGTCGCGCCACGATGAAGTGCTGTCGATCGACCTCGTCGGTCCGACGATGGCTTACGTCAAGCTCAAATGCGCGATTCCGCCGCGCTTCTTCACCGACCAGCTCTCGCTGTTGAAGATCGACGGCCGCTGGCAGATCGCACAAAAGGTTTTTATGACCGAGCTGCGGGAATAGTCTGCCGCAGGCCGGGCCTTATGGGAGGAAGCCGGCGATGAATGTACTCGACGATTACATGGTCGATCCCCGCCTGTCGCTTCTGGACAAGACGCGGATCCAGGCCCAGGTGCTGGTGCCGGTGCTGCAGGCGTTGCGCACGGAATTGGGCCGGGAAAAGGCCGACGCGATTGTGAGGCAAGCCTTGCGCGACTGGTCGAAGCAACTGTTCGCCGCCGTGGGCGAGCGCGTCGAGGGTAGCCCGCGGCGCAAATGGGCGGCCATGCACACCGCGCTCGCCGAAGTCACCGAACGCGAGGTGACGGTGGAGATGAACAGGCACGACAAGGAAGCGCTGGAATTTGACGTCACGCATTGCCGTTTCGCGGAATTCTTTCGCGCGCTCGGCGAGCCGGAACTCGGCGCGCTGCTGGTCTGCGCCACCGACTTCGATATCGTTGCGGCCGGTGGCAGCGAAGTCGGCCTCACGCGCGACCAGACCCTGATGCAGGGCGCGCCGAGCTGTACGTTCCGCTACAGGTTCGCGCCGCGATCATAAATACCTCGTGAAAAGCGCTCTCAATTGCGTATGATGTTTCGCAAAGAAGCCGTGGTCTTACCGGCTCGCAAGGGAGAGCGCCGATGGCAACGACAGCGGAGCAAGCATCACCCTGGCTCAACGGGCGATCATTCGCCTCCTTAAGGGAAGAGTTCGACCGCAGCGGTTACCTGATCTTCGAACGCGTTCTTCCGCCCGAGCGCGTCGCTGAAATCCGAGCGGCGCTGGCGCCGCATCTGGCGCGCGATCTGCTCGGCCGCAACGATTTTGAAGGCACCAAAACCAACCGGGTGTACGCCCTACTGGCGAAATCGCCTGTCTTCGCGGAGCTCGCGATCCATCCGCTCACCATGGCCTTTGTGGAAGCCGAACTCGGCGAGAGCTGCCTGCTGTCCGCCATGCTCGCGATCAACCTGCATCCCGGCGAGACGGTGCAGCCCTGGCACTTCGACGACGGCGCCGCGAAGATTCCGCGGCCCCGCCCAGCCCTCGGCATCAGCACATTCTGGGCGATCGACGACACGACCGAACAAAATGGCGCCACCGAAATCATTCCGGGAAGCCATCTGTGGGACGGGCAATATATCGAGGGCGCGCTGCAGCCTGCTCATTTCACCAACCAAGCCGAGCACGATGAGGGCAACAGGGCGGACGCCGTCAAGCTGATCATGCCGTCGGGATCGCTGGCGATCACCAAGGGAACGCTGTGGCACCGCGGCGGTGCCAACCGGTCAGACCGGCCGCGCCTGATCGTCACGCCGCAATATTGCGTGGGCTGGGTGCGGCAGCTCGAGAATATGGCGCTCGCCGTGCCCGCCGACGTGGCGAGCCAACTGCCGGAGCGTGCACGCGAGCTGATCGGCTACTCGATCCATCCGCCGTTCATGGGTTATGTCGACGGCGTTCATCCCAGGCGCCTGCTGCGCATGCACTGACTGGTGCAAGGGCGCCGCGGCCTCTCCGCGCGCCTTACTCTGCGGCGGTCGCGGACCTCACAGATGCCCGCGCGTCCGCATCGAACACGATGCCCTCATAGCCCTTCTGTGCAACGTCGGTTATGGCGGCGACGTACTTTGGCGTACCGCCATTATAAACGAGATAACGTGTCTTGCCGTGTTCGTGGCCGGGGATGTTGGAATTGTACCCGGTGAACCAGGACTTGGCTTTGCGCATCAGCATGATGGCGTACATCTTGGTCACATGCGCGGTCCAGCGCGCCTGCGCCTCGGCCGTTGGCTCCGCTCGCGTGTAGCCGCGGCGCCAGATGTGCTCGAGCAGGCCCATGCACCAGCCGACGCCGTTCTCTATGCCGCGCGGAAAATTCGTCGAGGCCGAACCGCTCTGCGGCCCGGTCGGCATCAGCAAATTCGGAAAACCGTGGGCCATCATGCCGAGAAAGGTCGAGGGCCCGTCGCGCCATTGGTCGGCCAGTTTCACCCCGCCGACGCCGGTGATGTCGATTGCATCGAATGAGCCGGTGATGGCATCAAAGCCCGTGGAATAGACCAGAATATCGAGTTCGTAATCGCGCGCACTGGTGCGCAGGCCAGTCGCGGTCACGCACTCGATCGGGGTCTCGCTGATGTCGACGAGGTGCACATTGTCGCGGTTATAGGCCTCGAAGTAGTTGGTCTCCAGCGGCACCCGTTGCACGCCAAAACCATGATCCCTGGGAATCAGTTTCTCCGCCGTCACCGGGTCCTTCACCCGCCGGCGGATGCGGTCAGCGATGTAGGCGGAAAACTCGGCGTTGGCCGCCTCGTCGGTAAAGATCTCGCGAAAGTTGCTCAGCCAGATGCCGAAGCCGGGCTCGTCATAGAGATTGTCCCACAGCGCCAGCCGCTCCTCGCGCGTGGCCTCATAGAAGCCGCGCCGGTCCGGCTCGTGCTCGAAGCCGCCGGGGGTCCGCTTGCAGGCCGCGAAAATTTCGTCGTAGCGCGCGCGAATGTCGGCCATGTCTTCATCCGAGATCGGGCTGTTGTTGAGCGGCGCACTCCAGTTCGGACGCCGCTGAAACACGGTCAACTCGCCGACCTTGTCCGCGATCTCGCCGATCACCTGGATTGCGGTCGCGCCGGTGCCGATGATGCCGACCCTCTTGCCGGCCAGCTCGACCGGCTCATGCGGCCAATGAAACGTGTGAAACGAGCGTCCCTTGAAGGTCTCCATGCCTTCCAGGCGCGGCAGCGTCGGCGTCGACAGCAACCCGATCGTGAGGATGACGAACCGGCAGGACAGCTCACGGCCATCGTCGAGCCGGAGCCGCCACAGATGATTTGCCTCGTCGAACCTTGCCTGTTCGACTTTGCGGTTGAACCGCATGTATTTGCGCAAGTCGAATTTATCGGCGACGTAGTTCAGATAGCGCAGGTTCTCCGGTTGCGCCGAGAACCGCTCCTTCCAGTGCCACTCATTGAGCAGCTCCTTGGAGAAAGAATAGCCATAGGTGTAGCTCTCGGAATCGAAACGTGCGCCCGGATAGCGGTTCCAGTACCAGGTACCGCCGAGGTCCGGCGCGGCATCCAGCACAAGGGCATCCACCCCGAGATCGGCCAGCCGCTTGATCTGGTAGATGCCCGACACGCCCGCGCCGACGACGACGACCTCGTAGTGTGGCTTGATGTCCCCGGTCATGCACGGCTTCCGTTGTTGTTTCTTGGACGACTTTGGCGCGGTCGGGGTCGACTATACCCAATAATTCTCGTCCTGCACTTGCGTCAGGATGCCGGGTTGCGCCGCGAAAACGGTCGCTCAAACATTGTTTGAAAGCGGCGCGTGTCGCCTCCCGCCTGGCTGCGTCACATGCCCGGCGCAACGCCGATCTCAGCATGTAGCTGCGCAACATAGGGATCCTGTATCCCCAGCGCTTCCAGCTGCGTCGCCAATTGCACGAGATATTCCCTGTTGGTACCGAGGATGCCCTTCCCGCTCGCGATCAGGCGCGCGGTCTCGGCAAACGACAATTCACCGACATAGCTTGGATGCGAAGGGTTCGAGACGAAGGCGAGCGCATCGATCGGCCCCTGCGGTGTGGCCATCGGCACCATCGCCGGCGCATAGCCGCCGCGCAGCATCTCGCGGCGCCACAGGATCGCGGTTTCGGCATGAACGAAATCGGCGGCTATGCGGAACGCCAGCCCGCGGCAGCATCCTTGCCGCGGCTCCAGCGAAAGCATCAGTGCCGGATAGTCATGCGATCCGCGGCCGAGATTGATCTTCAGCGTGAAGCGGCGCTGGTAGCTCTCAACGTCGGCAAGCCGAACTTCGGCGAAATGAAACCCGGGGTCCCACATCAGCGAGCCGTAGGAATAGATCCAGAGGTCGCAGCCTGCCTTGTGATCGCCGAGCACCGCAAGCCGTGACGCCTCGATCACCTCGTCCGACAGCCGCCAGTCCGCGGGCCATCCCGCGGCCCGCATACGCTGCTCCCACATCGAAAACATCTCCGGCGTCAGGCGCAGCCGCGATTTTTCCGGATGCGTTACCCGGGTCCGAAGCTCTGGCAAATGAATGAATGCGTCCGCGGTCAAGCCGGCATGCCCCTCTTGCAGATGCGGCAATCCTCCGCAATGTGCCATTGTCGGCCGCCTGGCGCCAACCTTGACGACGAACGAATGTGGTCCCCTTGCATGTTATTCTGTCATGGCTCGCCCAGGATTTTTAGGGTGTAATGAAGCTCACCCCGACCACGCCCCACCACAAACTTCCAGCCAATATTTAAGGTCATCCGATGCGCGACCAGTTCTCCAACACGCAAGCGATCCGCAAACCCGCGGTCACCTCCAAAGGCGGTATCGTCGCCGCGCAATCCGGCAGGGCGGCGCAAGTCGGCGCCGAGGTGCTGGCCGCGGGCGGCGACTGCGTCGACGCCGTGATCGCGACCACGTTTGCGCTGGGCGTGCTGGAGCCCTGGATGAGCGGGCTCGGCGGCGGCGGCGCGATGGTGCTCTACCGGGCGCGCGAGGACCGCTATGAAGTGATCGACTACGGCATGCGCGCGCCGGCAAGCCTCAACCCTGCGGATTATCCGCTGACGGGCGGCGGCGCGGCATCGGATATTTTTCCCTGGCCGCGCGTCAAGGACGACCGCAATCTCCATGGCCCCGGCTCGATCGCCGTGCCCGGCGTGGTCGCGGGCATGGAGGAAGCGCATCGCCGCCACGCCAGGCTGCCGTGGAAGGAATTGCTGGCGCCGAGCGTCAAACTCGCCGGTGCAGGTCTTGCGGTCGACTGGTGGACCACTCTGATGATTTCGAGTGTGGCTGCGGACCTGCGGCGTTACCCCGCGAGCGCCGCCGCCTATCTGCAGGACGGCCTGCCGCCCAATCCGCAATGGGGCATCAAGTCGGAGGTCCGCATGCCGCAGGACCGGCTCAAGGCCACGATGGCGCAGCTCGCCAACGCCGGCCCGCGCGACTTCTACGAGGGCGACCTTGCGAAGAGCCTCGCCGCCGACATCCAGGCCGCCGGCGGCGCACTGTCGGTCGACGACCTCAAGCCGTTCCGAGCGCATCTGCGCGAGCCGCTGGCCATTCCCTATCGCAGCGGCAAGGTGTTCGCGACGCCGGAACTGACCGCCGGGCCGACGCTTTCGCGCACGCTCGGCCTGCTGCAGCACGATCTCAAGCCAGCGCGCGGCGGACCGGATGCGGCAGCCTATGTCGCCTATGCCGCGGCGCTGCAGGGAGCCTATCGCGAGCGGCTGAAGGACATGGGCGATGAAGACGGCAGGCGTTCGCTCGGCGCGGAAGCGCTGGCGCCGGCCTGCACCACGCATTTCTCGGCGGTCGATCGCGACGGCAACATGGCCGCGGTGACGCAGACGCTGCTGTCGACCTTCGGCTCCAAGTTCGTCTCAGGCCAGACCGGCATCACCATGAACAACGGCATCATGTGGTTCGATCCGACGCCGGGCACGCCGAACTCGCTGGCGCCCGGCAAGCGCTGCCTGACCAACTACACGCCGGTTCTGGCACAGGCAAGCGATGGCCGCCGCGCTGCAATCGGTGCTTCCGGCGGCCGGCGCATCCTGCCGGCGGTGAGCCAGCTTCTGTCCTTTGTGATGGATTACGGCATGGACCTCGATGCGGTGATTCACCAGCCCCGCATCGACGCCAGCGAAGGCGCCGTCGTCATCGGCGATGTGCGCCTGCCGCAGGCCGCGCGCGAAGCGTTGGGCGCGCGTTTCGATTATGAAGAAGCGCGCATCCAGACCCTGCCGATGAAGTTCGCCTGCCCCAGCGTCGTGCTGCGCGACGGCGACACCAACAGCGGCGCGACCGAGGTGTTCCAGCCGTGGAGCGAGGCAGTGGCGGAGGGGTGACTACATCCCCAACCGGTCCCTCACCCTTCCTGCCAGCACCGCGGCGGTGACGCCGATCGGCCAGAACGCGTGCAGTGGCATCGGCTTGATGCCGGTAACGGGCATGTCGATCTCGGCGTTCTTGCCGCCGACGAGACGGCGCGCGAGCTGCCCGCCCATCGCCGTCGACAGCGCGACGCCGCGGCCGTTGCAGCCGAGCGAGATCAGAAGATTTTCCGCCGGCTCATGCACATGAGGATAGTGATCCGGCGTGATCGCGAGCCGGCTGTTCCAGCCGTGCGTCCAGGTCGCGCCTTTCACACCCGGCCATAGCCGTTCCGCGTAACGCATGAGATAGGCGACGTCTGACGGCTTGCTGATCCAGCGCATCGGCCCGCGGCCGCCCATCAACAGGCGATTATGCGCATCGATGCGGTAATAGACCGTGATGTGGCCGCTCTCGTACAGAACGGAACGCGTCGGCATGATCGCGCGCGCGACTTCCTCGGACAAGGGCGCGGTGGCGGCGATTGACGAGAACACCGGCACGATGGTGCGGCGCAGACCCGGCCACAAAGCATCGGTGAAGCCATTGGTCGCCAGCAACACTTTTTCGGCGCGCACGATTCCACGCGGCGTTTCGATGCACCAGCCAGCACCTTCACGAGATAGAGAAAATGCGGGCGTCTCGCCATGGACGGCCGCGCCGGCCGCGATCGCGGCGCGCGCCAGGCCGCGCGCATAGCTCAGCGGATGCAGGTCGCCGCCGCGATTGTCCAGCATGGCGCAGAGATAGCGGTCGGTGCCGGTCATCTCCCGCATCTGCTCGCGATTCAGCAGCGTCACCGGCATGCCGCGGCGGATACATTGCTTGGCGGTGTTTTCGATCGCCGCCGCGCTTGCTTCGTTATATGCCGCGCGCAGCGTGCCGTTCTGCCGCGCCTCGCAGGGGATCTGGTAGCGGCGGATCAGGTCGAATGTGTAGTTCGTGGTGCCGTAGGAAAACGCGATCATCCGGCCGCCGAGCTCGGTGCCGAAATCCGCCTCGATCTGATCAGGATCATGCTTGAGACCGGGATTGACCTGGCCGCCATTGTTGCCCGATGCGCCCCAGCCCGGCTGTTGCGCCTCCAGCACGGTCACGTCGACACCCTGCTCTGCCAGATGCAGCCCGGTGGACAGTCCCGTAAAACCGCCGCCGATGATCGCGACCGAAACTTTTTTGTCCGCATCGAGCGGCGGCGTGGGCGTCGGCGCCACCGCCGTATCGGCATAGAGGCTTGGCGGCAGCGGCAGCGAGACAGGCGAGTTCATGGACGACGACCGAAATTTAGAGCGGATGCAGCACGCGCCGCAAGAAGTCCTGCGTGCGCGCATGCTGCGGCTGATTGAGAACTGACTTCGCCGGCCCCTGCTCGACGATCACGCCGCCGTCGATGAACAGCACGCGGTCGGCGACGTCCTTCGCAAATGCCATTTCATGGGTAACGACGACCATGGTCATGCCGTCATCGGCGAGCTTGCGCATGACGGAAAGCACATCGCCGACCAGTTCCGGATCGAGCGCCGAGGTCGGCTCGTCGAACAGGATCGCCTTCGGCTGCATCGCCAGCGCCCGCGCAATCGCAACGCGCTGCTGCTGGCCGCCCGACAATTGCGGCGGACGGACATCGGCCTTCTCGGCCAGCCCCACCCGCGCCAGCAGCGCGCGGCCTCGCTCCAGTGCCTCGGCATGCGGCTCTTTTTTCACATAGACCGGGCCTTCGATGACGTTTTCCAGCGCGGTGCGATGCGGAAACAAATTGAAGCGCTGGAACACCATCGAGACCTGGGTGCGGATCGAAACGATCGAAGGCGCGTTGCGATCGACGCGCGCCCCCTCGACGCTGATATCGCCGCTATCGTAGCTTTCCAGCCCGTTGATGCAGCGCAGGATAGTGGATTTGCCCGAACCGGAGGGACCGATGATGCAGACCACCTCGCCCTTCTCGACGGACGCCGTGATGCCCTTGAGCACCTCGACCTTGCCAAAACTCTTATGGACGTTGGAAAGCTCGATCATTTCTGGCCCGCCCGCTTTTCGAAGTGGCGGACCAGAAGGATGAGCGGGATGCTCATGGTGAGATACATCAGCGCAACAAGCGTAAACACGCTGGTGTTCTTGAAGGTCGAAGACGCGATCAGCTTGCCCTGCAGCGCCAGCTCGGCGACCGTGATGGTCGAGGCCTGCGACGAATCCTTCAGCATCATGATCATGACGTTGCCGTAGGGCGGCAGCACGATTTTCACCGCCTGCGGCAGCACCACGCGGCGCATGGTCTGCCACCAGCTCATGCCGATCGCCTGCGCCGCTTCGATCTGCCCTTTATCGATGGCCTCGATGCCGGCGCGGAAATTCTCGGCCTGATAGGCCGAATAGGCGATGCCGAGACCGAGGATCGCCGCCTGCAGCGCGCTCAGCGTGACGCCGAATTCCGGCATCACGAAGTAGAGATAGAACAACAGCACGATGATCGGGATGCCGCGGATCACGTTGATCAGCCCGGCGCTGAATCCCGTGAGAACGCCGATGCCGGATACCCGCATCAAGGCCCAGATCAGGCCGAGCGCGGTCGACAGCAAGAGCGAACCGATGGTGACGATGATCGTCAGCGCCACGCCACTCATCAGGATCGGCAGGAACTCGACCGTATCGCGCCAGAAGGCCTGCATCAGGAACCCTGCGCCTTCAGGCCCCATTTATCGAGAATCTTTTCGACGGTCCCGTTTGCCTTCAGCTTCGCCAGCGACGTGTTGATCTTGGCGAGCAGTTCAGTATCGCCCTTGCGCACGCCGATGCCGACCGAACCCACGGTGGTCGGCTTGTAGCTCTCGACGATGCGCGCCTCTGAGAAGCCGCCCTGCTTGAGGTTATAGGCGAGGATCGGATAATCGGCGAAGCCGGCCTTGAGACGCCCGGCGTTCACGTCGCGCAGAATGTCGGGGATGGTGTCGTAAGCCTTCACCTCGCTGAACAGCCCGGATTTCTTCAGCGCGTCGACGAAGGCGGTACCAACCTGTGCACCGACCACCTCGCCTTTCAGATCGTCCTGCTTGGTGTAGGTCTTGCTGTCGCTTTTCGGCACCAGCAGCCCCTCGCCATAGCTGTAGAAAGGTTCGGAGAAATCGATCACTTCCTTCCGCACCGGCGTCACGAACATCGCCGCCGAGATGATGTCGATCTTGTTCGAGGTGAGCGAGGCGATCAGCGTCGAGAATTGCATCGGCTCGATCTGAACCTTGAAGCCGGCATCCTTGCCGATCTCGGTGATGAGATCGACCATGATGCCCTGGATGCTGTTGGTCTTGGTGTCGAGGAAGGTGAAGGGCACGCCGGTCGGCGTCGAACCCACTTTCAGCACCTGCTGCGCGGATGCCGGCATCGCACCAGCAGCGACAACAACGGCCGCCATCGCAGCCTGGACGAGACGTTTGAGAGCCATGGCACCACCTCCTGGATCGAACACCGCCGCCCGCGTTAGACCAAAGAGTTGCGGGAAACGCCGTTCCGGCCTATTTTCACCATTATGAAATTGTGGTCACACTTGCCACGGCATTGCAAGCGATTTTCATGCACATGAAGGAAGCAGGCTGACGTGAGCGGTGGCAGGAGAATTAAAAGGCCGGCGCCCAAAGCCAAAGCGAAGGCCGCGGGAAAGGCGGCGCGCAGGCCGAAGGCGAAGCCCGCTACGAGGCCGGCCGAGCCCGCGATGGACCTCGCGGTCGGCCGCCGCATTCGCGACCTGCGCCGCGAACACAAACTGTCGCTGGAGACGATTGCAGCGCGCACCGATCTGTCAATCGGCTTCCTCAGTCAGATTGAGCGCGGGCTGTCGTCGCCGTCGCTTCGCGTGCTGGCGACGCTGGCGGACGTGCTCGGCGTCGGCATCGCCGCGCTGTTCGGTTCCCGGCCGGGCGATGACGCGGCTTCCGGCGGCGTGGTGACGCGCCAGTTGCAGCGCGCCGAACTGAAACTGTGGCGCACCGGCATTTCCAAACAATTGCTGAGCCCGGCGGGAACGGAGAACCGCCTCAATCTGTTTCTCGTGCACCTGGAGCCCGGCGGCAACACCGGCGATGAGCTCTACACGCATGACGGCGAGGAAGCCGGATTGGTGCTGGAAGGCGAGATGACGCTGACGGTGGACGCGGAGACCTGGTCGCTCAAGACCGGCGACAGTTTTCGCTTCGCCAGCCGCCGCCCACATCGCTTCTCAAATCCCGCGGAAGATGCGAAAGCGGTGGTGCTGTGGGTGAATTGCGTGACGGCGGTGTCATGAATGACGGTCTAAGACAAGAAATGGATCTGGCCCGGGAGGATTGGAGCCCGCACAGCGCGCATTGGGGCGCGTTCTCGGCCCGATGGAACGGCGCGACGCTGGATATCAAGCCTTACGCGGAGGATCCAGCGCCCTCCTCGATCTTGCAGAACTTCACCACGGCGATGCGCCACAAGGCGCGCATCCTGCGGCCGATGGTGCGCAAGGCGTGGCTGGACCGGGGCGCACGCAGCGAGCGCACCTTCGACCAGAAATTCGTCGCGTGCCCCTGGGACGAAGTGCTCGACCTGCTCGCAAACGAATTGTCGCTGATACGAAACGAATATGGCGCTGCCGCGGTTTTCGGCGGCTCCTATGGCTGGTCCAGCGCCGGACGCTTCCACCACGCGCAGAGCCAGGTTCATCGCTTCCTGAACACAGCGTTCGGCGGCTATGTGCGCTCCGTGAACAGCTACAGCGCCGGCGCCTCGGCTGTGATCCTGCCGCATGTGATGGGCGGCTATGAGGCCGTCTCGCGCCACAACGTGACGTGGGATCAGATCGCCGAGCATACCGATACGGTGCTGGCCTTCGGCGGCATGGCGCTGAAGAACTCGGATGTCGCAAGCGGCGGTATCAGCCGGCATATCGAGCGCGACGCGATGGAGAAGGCCGCGCGCCGCGGCGCCGTCTTCTACAACATCGCGCCTTTGCGCGACGACATGCCGGAAGCGGCCGGCGCCCGGTGGCTGCCGATCCGGGTCGGCACCGACGTCGCGCTGATGCTGGCGCTTGCTCACACGCTCCTCGTCGAGAAGCTCTGGGACAGCGCCTTTGTCGCGCGCTACTGCACCGGCTTCGAAATCTTCGAACGCTACCTGCTTGGCCGTGACGACAACACGCCAAAGGACGCGGCATGGGCGGCCGATATCACCGGCATCCCGGCCGGCACGATCGTCGACCTTGCCCGCCTTCTGCCGCGCGGGCGCACCTTGATCACCGTTTCGCATTCCCTGCAGCGGGCGCAGTATGGCGAGCAGCCGGTGTGGATGGGCGCGGTGCTCGCGGCGATGCTTGGCCAGATCGGCCTGCCCGGCGGCGGATATAATTACGCGCTCGGTGCGCTCGGCCACACCGGCCGCCGGCTCAATGCCGTTCCGATTCCGACGCTGTCGCAAGGCAAGAATGGGACCGCCGACTTCATTCCGGTCGCGCGTGTCGCCGACATGCTGCTGCATCCGGGCGAGAAGTTCGAATACAACGGCCGCTCGATGCGTTATCCCGATATCAAGCTGGTCTATTGGGCGGGCGGCAATCCTTTCCATCATCACCAGGACATCAACCGGCTGCGGCGCGCCTTCAATGTCCCGCAAACCATCGTCGTGCACGAGAGCGCCTGGACGCCGATGGCGAAGTTTGCCGACATCGTGCTGCCGGCGACCATGACGCTGGAGCGCGACGACATCGGCGCCGCCGGCACCGATCCGAGACTGATCGCGATGCGTAAGGCGCTGGACCCGGTCGGCGAAGCGCGCGACGATTTCGATATTTTTGCCGCGCTGTCGCAGCGAATGGGCGTCGAACAGGCCTTCACGGAAGGACGCGACAGCAGGCAATGGCTGGCCCATCTTTACGAGCCGACGCGGCGCGCGCTTGCCGATGCCGGCTGGGATGCGCCGGACTTCGACGAATTCTGGCAGCGCGGCGAACTCGCGCTGCCGTCAGCCCCCGATGACGGCGGCTTTCTGCGCGCCTTCCGCAACGATCCCCTCAACAACAAACTGCCGACGCCAAGCGGCAAGATCGAGATCCATTCGAAAACCATCGCAGGCTTCGGCTACGACGATTGCCCGCCCCACCCGGCATGGCTGCCCTCGACCGAACCGCCAGATTCGCGCCACCCTTTAACGCTGATCGCCAACCAGCCGGCGACCCGGCTGCACAGCCAGCTCGATTTCGGCGCCTACAGCCAGTCCAGGAAAATTGCCGGCAGGGAAGCGGTCCGTCTCAATCCCGTTGATGCGGCGCGCCGCGGCATCGCCAATGGCGACATCGTCCGGCTGTTCAATGATCGGGGCGCGTGTCTGGCCGCCGCCGCCGTTACGGAGGACGTCATGCCCGGCGTGGTGCAATTGTCCACCGGCGCCTGGTACGATCCGCAAGCCGGCGCGGCGGAACATCCGCTCTGCGTCCATGGCAATCCGAACGTCCTCACCCGCGACATCGGCACATCGCGGCTCGCGCAAGGCTGCTGCGGCCAGGTGACGGTGGTCGAGTGCGAGAAGTACCAGGGAGCGCTGCCTGACATCCGCGCCTTCGATCCTCCCGAGCAAGGTTGAAGCGGACACCATCCCACCCGTCCCCGGAACTGCGATGGGCGGCGAGACCGGCGTGAATCTGCTGGCGCGGTCTTTGAATTTCAGGCAGTCGTAAGACATGCCCATTTCCAGTCGTTTCTTTGTTCAATCCACGACCGCCCTGTTGCTGGTTGGATTTCTGGCGCTCCTCGGCATTGTCGGCATGACGTCCTGGCTTGGTGAGCGCGCCCAGGTTTATTTCAACGAAGTCATCGCTGCGCGCGACGCGCGCAGCGCTGCCGTCGATCTGCGTAACGCCGTGCAAACAGCCGAATCCAGCCAGCGCGGGTTTTCGTTGACCGGCAACGAGATCTATCTTGCATCCTACGGCCCGGCCAAGGCCTTGGCTGAGCGGCAGTTGGCTGCGGTCAACCGCATGCTGGCTTCCGATGACGGCGTCAACGCGTCGCTCCAGCGCCTCACGACGATCGTCAACGAGAAATTCGCCGAGATGGATCAGGCCATCGCCTTGAAACGCGAATATCGAGATGCGGATGCGCTCGCGCTGGTCCGGACCAATCGCGGCAAGACGTTGATGGACGAAGCCAATATATTCTTCGCCGGCATCATCAGCGCCGCGGACGAACGCTTGACCGACAGCGTTGCCGAGCAGAGGGCGAACGCGACGCTGCTTCGGCTGTTCTCGATCATCAGTGGTATTGTGATCGTCATCGTGATCGGTATCGCCGCAGTCACCGTCGTGCGTTACACGCGCGAGCTTCGCCGGGCGCGGACGGAAGTGAGCGTGTTGAATGCCGGCCTGGAGCAGCGCGTCGAAGCCCGCACGGCCGATCTGGCGCACGCGAACGCCGAGATCCAGCGCTTTGTCCAGATCATCTCGCACGACCTTCGCGCACCGCTGGTCAGCATCGTCGGCTTCACCGGCGAACTGCAGGACAGCCTGGGGAGCCTTCGCCTGCTCGTCGAGCGTTCCGATGCCGGCAACGGAGCCGACGATCCCGTGTTGCAGGAAGCGCGTGCTGCCGCCACCGAACTGCTGCCCGAAGCGATCGGATATATTCGCTCCTCGACGGAGAAGATGGAGCGGCTGATCGGCACAGTTCTGAAGCTCGCTCGTGAAGGACGGCGGCCGTTGAAAGTCGAGTCGATCGATCTGAAAGAGATCGTTACCGGCGCTGCGGGCGCGATCCAGCATCAACTGTCCGAAGCCGACGGAAAAATCGACATCGATATGGATGTAGCCACGATCCAGAGCGATCGTTTCTCGATCGAGATAATCATCGGCAACCTGCTCGACAACGCCGTCAAGTATCACGCAAAGGATCGCCCGTTGCGCATCAAGGTACGGACGCGCGCGATTGACGACGACCATATCGAAATCGAGATCGTCGACAACGGCCGCGGCATCGCGGAGCGCGATCAGGCGCGCGTGTTCGATCTGTTCAAGCGCTCGGGCACCCAGGACCAGCCGGGCGACGGCATTGGCCTCGCCTATGTCCTTGCCGTCCTGCACAACCTCGGAGGCGACATCAGCCTGACATCCGAACTTGGCCGCGGCACCAGCTTTCGCCTGAGGATGCCGCGGGCTCTAAGTGCAACCAAGAATGTTGCCGCCTGAAACGAAAGCCTGCTAACAGAAGTCCAACGGCCATCTCAGGAGTTGAGGCCGTGGGGACGACAATGTTACCAGGTAACACAGCGATGCGGCCGCAGATCCTGTGGCCGGGCGTGGCGGTTTTCGCACTGGGCTTGATCGCAGCAGCCACACCATCGGCAGCGCAGAGTGGGTCACCCGGCATCACCATGCCCAAGACCCTGCCGCCGTTCGATTCCGCCGCCCCCGCCTGCCGTCCGCCACCAGGCCTCGAAAAGATGCTGGCTTTCTCGCAGGACACAAGGCGCGAATTCATGCAGGGCGTCGATCAAGGGCTGGCGGCCGCCGCAAAGGATCGCGGCCTGCAATATCGTCTGCTTGTCGCCGACAGTGACGCTGCCAGGCAGTCCGAGCAGGTACGATCGCTCGTCGCAGCCAAGGCTGGCGGGGTCGTTGCATCAGCGGTCGATTCGGTGTCGCTTGGTCCGCGCCTGCAGGAGGTCATTTGGTCCGGCGGCTACGTCGGCACCGTTGTCGCGCCGCCCGCGACCTCGCTCTTGAATGCTCCGCAATATCTCACTGGAAAGGCCTTGGGAGACGCGGCGAGCGCCTACATCAAGGGAACACTCGGCGGCAAGGCCAAGGTCGTGCTGTTGACCCAGGACAGTCTGGAGTTCCTCGCGCCGCGTTTCGTCGCGCTGCGCGATTCGCTGCGTGACATCCCGGGCGCCAGCATCGTTGCCGACATCTCGCCCAATCCCGTCAGCAAGGACGGCGGCTTTGCGATGATGCGGACCATCCTGCTCGCGAATCCGGATGTGGACGTGGTGCTCGGCGCGGATAATGTGGTGCTCGGCGCGCTGGCCGCGTTGCGGGCTGCCGGCAAGACGCGCGCGAACCAGTTTCTGGGCGGCATCGACGGCGAGCCGGAGGCGGTGTCGGAAATCAAGAAAGGCAACTCACCCTACAGGATCAGCATCAGCCTGGCCTCACCGGTTTTTGGCTACGCCATGGGCCAGCATGCAGCTGACTGGCTCGAGGGCAAGAGCATCCCACAGGCGATGGATATTCTGCCGAGTCCGCTGACGGCGGCCAACATTGCACAATACGAGGCCGACCTTGCCAATCCCGGACGCGTCTACGCAGATCCGGCGCGACGCGCAGCCTATCTGAAAATGTACGGCAACATCTGCTACGACAGCCGCGATCAGTATGTGAATTTTCCCTGGTCGTCGGAGCGGAAGTAGCGGATATGGACGACGTCGTCTCCGTAACAATCCGATCTCGTTCACGGTGTCGAGACGAGTGAATCTCGCTCTTGGAGGCTCGGGGAGAGGGGCCGCCTCATCGTCATTGCGAGCGAAGCGAAGCAAAGCAAGCCATGCTGTCGCTTGCGGATAGATGGATTGCTTCGTCGCTTCGCTCCCTTGCGCAAACGCTTCGCGTTTGTCGCAGGCAATGACGGCGGCGAGCGTTGTGCGCTCTCACCCGAACCGATGATCGTACCGGCTCACCGTGAGCTCACTCACGTCGATATCCGGCTTCCGCCCCGATATCAGATCCGCCATCACCCTGCCCGAGCCGCACGCCATGGTCCAGCCGAGCGTGCCGTGGCCGGTGTTGAGATGAAGATTGCTGTAGCGCGTCGCACCGATCACCGGCGGGCCGTCCGGCGTCATCGGGCGCAGGCCGCTCCAGAACGTGGCCTTGCTGAGGTCGCCGCCGCGCGGAAACATGTCGGTCAGCGAATGATCTAGCGTCGCGCGCCGCGCCGCATCGAGCCTATCAGAATAGCCCGAGATTTCCGCGGTGCCGCCGACGCGGATGCGGTCGCCGAGCCGCGTGATCGCGACCTTGTAGCTTTCGTCCATCACGGTGGAAACAGGCGCGCCGTCGGGATCGATGACCGGCACCGTGATCGAATAGCCCTTCACCGGATAGACCGGAACAGGAATCCCGATCGGCTTCAGCAAGCGTGGCGA
Source organism: Bradyrhizobium sp. SRL28 (assembly GCF_018596315.1). Lineage (GTDB taxonomy): Bacteria > Pseudomonadota > Alphaproteobacteria > Rhizobiales > Xanthobacteraceae > Bradyrhizobium. The sequence goes on from NZ_JAHEAG010000026.1 coordinate 56,900, forward strand.
CCAGCTCCCAAGCGCCGCAACATAGGCGTCCGCCTGCAACAGCCCGGCGCTGGTGACGACGCCCGTGATCTTCCCGCCTTCCGCAACCAGACGCTCGATCGTCGTATTGAACTTGAACTGCACGCCGAGACGCGCGGCCTCAGCCGCGAGCGCCTGCGTAAACATGTGGCAATCGCCGGTCTCGTCCTGCGGCAGCCGAAGCCCGCCGACGAACTTGACCTTTGATGTGGCGAGCCCAGGCTCCGCGGCGATGCAGCCGGCAGGATCGAGCACTTCATAGGGAACGCCATATTGCTTGAGCACCGCGATATCGTCGCCGGTGCCGTCGAGCTGCTTCTGCTTGCGGAACAGCTGCAACGTGCCTTGGCTGCGCTCGTCATATTTGATGCCGGTCTCGGTGCGCAGCGCGCGCAGGCAGTCGCGGCTGTATTCGGCGATCGGGATCATCCGGCTCTTGTTGATGGCGTAGCGCTCTGCTGTGCAGTTGCGCAGCAGCTTCAGCCCCCAGATCCACATCACGGGATCGAGCTTGGGCCAGATCACGAGCGGGCCGTGACGCATCAACAGCCACTTGATGGCCTTGACCGGCACGCCGGGGCCGGCCCAGGGCGAGGAATAGCCGGGCGACACCTCGCCGGCATTGGCGAAGCTGGTTTCTTGCGCGGGCGCGGCCTGACGGTCGACGACCGTAACCTCATGGCCGGCGCACGCCAGATAATAGGCTGTCGTGACGCCGATGACGCCACTGCCGAGAACGATGACTTTCACAATTCCTCACAGATCTGCCGCGGCAACGTCGCCGCGGCTTCTGTCTTTCCTTGCGAGCAAGGATCAGGCCACGCGCTTGATCGCGTCGCCCAGGATCGAGACGATGTCGTCGATATGGCTCTTCTCGACGATCAGGGGCGGCGACAACGCAAAGGAGTCGCCGCTCATGCGCAGGTAAAGCCCGCGATTGAAGCAGTCGACCATGACGTCATAGCCACGCGTGCCGACGCCGTCCTTGCGCGGCGCGACTTCGACCGCGCCCATCAGGCCGCAATTGCGGATGTCGACGACGTTCGGCAGGCCTTTGAGCGAATGCAGCCCATCGCGCCAGTATTCGGCCATTGACGCGCCGCGCGTCAAAAGCCCCTCGTCCTTGTAGATGTCGAGCGTCGCAAGGCCCGCCGCGCAAGCGGTCGGATGCGCCGAATAGGTGTAGCCGTGGAACAGCTCGATCGTACCTTCGGGGCCGTTCATCAGCGCGTCATGGACCTTGCGGCTGGCGAACACCGCGCCGCAGGGAACGGTGCCGTTGGTGATGCCCTTGGCCGTGGTCATCATATCAGGCGTGACGCCGAAATAATCCGCCGCGAACGGCGCGCCGAGGCGACCGAAGCCGGTGATCACCTCGTCGAAGATCAGCAGGATGCCATGCTTGTCCGCGATTTCGCGCAGGCGCTTCAGGTAGCCCTTCGGCGGCGGCAGCACCGCGGTCGAACCCGGCACCGGCTCGACGATGACGGCAGCGATGGTATCGGCGCCATGCAGCGCCACCATCCGCTCGAGATCGTCGGCGAGTTCGGCGCCATGGTCCGGCTGATCTTTTGCGAAGGCATTACGGGTGAGATCATGGGTGTGACGGATGTGGTCGACGCCAGGCAGATGGGTCGCAAAGGCGCGGCGGTTGGCCACCATGCCGCCGACCGACATGCCGCCGAAACCAACGCCGTGATAGCCGCGCTCGCGGCCGATCAGGCGTGTCCGCGTCCCCTGTCCAATGGCGCGCTGGTAGGCCAGCGCGATCTTCAGCGCGGTATCGACCGACTCGGAGCCGGAGTTGGTGAAGAAGATGCGATCAAGACCTTTGGGCGCGATCTCGGCGAGCCGCTCGGCGAAATCGAATGCCAGCGGATGGCCCATGTTGAACGAGGGCGCGAAGTCGAGGTTCATCAGCTGCCGTTCGACGGCGGTGGCGATCTGGCGGCGGCCGTGGCCGGCATTGACGCACCAGAGGCCGGCCGAGCCGTCGATCACCTTGCGGCCGTCGACGGTGGTGTAGTGCATGCCCTCGGCGGAGGCGAACAGCCGCGGCGCCTTCTTGAACTGCCGGTTGGCCGTGAACGGCATCCAGAACGAATCGGTTTGCAGGGTGTTCGGCTTCTGATGAAGGGTCACGGGTAGCTCCTGTGCTGGCAGCTCAAGCTACCACCGGGCCACGCTCGGGAAGCCACAACAAGTCCTTTTCTTCGCTCCCGCAACCCATTGATTTTGCTAGCCACGTCGGGGCATATTTGTTCGATCCGAAACACTTGCAACAGGGATTTCCGATGAGCGTCGATATCGGTGGGCGACTCCGCTTCGTTCGCGCCCGGCACAAGCTGTCGCAGCGTGAGCTCGCCAAGCGCTCCGGCGTGACCAATTCGACGATCTCGCTGATCGAATCGAACCAGATGAACCCCTCCGTCGGCGCGCTCAAGCGCATCCTCGACGGCCTGCCGATGGGGCTCGCCGAGTTCTTCGCGATCGAGCCGGAGCGGCCGCGCAAGGCGTTCTATCGCGCCGACGAACTGACCGAGATCGGCAAGAAGCCGATCTCCTTCCGCCAGGTCGGCGACAATTTGTTCGGCCGGAGCTTGCAAATCCTGAAAGAACGTTATGAGCCGGGCAGCGACACCGGCCGGGTGCCGCTGACCCATGACGGCGAGGAAGGCGGCATCGTGGTCTCGGGGCGGCTCGAGGTCACCGTCGACGACGAGCGCCGCATTCTCGATCCCGGCGACGCCTATTATTTCGAAAGCCGCCGCCCGCATCGCTTTCGATGCGTCGGCGGCAAGCCGTGCGAAGTGATCTCCGCCTGCACGCCGCCGACGTTTTGAGCAGCAAGGGCGTGCACACATACACCCGCTGCAGCGCTGCCATCGTAACGATCTTCGCCTTGCCTCGGCGGACCTTGGCCGGGTCTAGGGCAAGAAGTGGTCCGCCGATGAATCAAAGGCGGAAATCACCTGTTCTGTTCGGGTTCTGATACCTCTCAGGTGGGCGCGACAACATTCGCCGAGCCAGCCCTGCGCTTGCGTGGGTGGCAAAAAAGCTGAATAGTTTCCGTCGTCCGACGGAGCGATCGGAGGCTTGCGGCTGCGCGCGTGCAGCCGCTTCTTGGAGCTTTTCCAGATGTCGAAGCTCACCGAGCACGGCGCGTGCCTGCTGTGGAAGCCGGAATTGATCTGGCTGAATGCCGTTTCCGACGCGATGGTCGCCACCGCCTTCTTTGCTACGGCGTTCGTCCTCGCGTACTTCGTGTGGCGGCGCCATCGTGAGCTTATGTTCCGGGGCGTATTCTTGATCTTCGCGATCTTCGTCGCGGTCTGCGGAGTGACCCGCCTGCTGTCGATCTACACCCTTTGGGTGCCGGCCTATGAAATCGAGGCCCTGACCAAAGCTTTCCTGGCGCTGATCTCGGTGCCGGTCACGGCAGCCCTACTGCTGGCGCTGCCGCGGATCCTGGTGCTGCCCACGCGCATTCAGCTTGCGAATGCCTATGCCGCACTTGAGGAGGAAGTCAGGCAACGCCGCGAGGCAGAAGCCATGGTCAAGCGCTTTGAGGAGAAAGAGGCCACCGAATCCCAGGTCCAGCAGGCGCAGAAGATGGAAGCCATCGGCCAGCTCACCGGTGGCGTGGCGCACGACTTCAACAACATTCTGACTGTGATTACCGGGACCATCGAAATCCTCAGCGATGCTGTCAAGGATCGTCCACATCTCGTTCAGATCACCAATCTGATTAGCGGAGCCGCAGCGAGGGGGGCGGAGCTGACGAAACATTTGTTGGCCTTCTCCCGTCGACAGCCGCTGCAGCCTCGCAATACCGACGTCAACGCGTTGGTGATCGAGGCTGCGAGTCTGCTGCGGCCGACCCTCGGCGAGCACATCGAAATCGAATCGATGCTGGCGCACGATTCCGCACCGGCGCTGATTGATCCCAGCCAGCTCACGACTGCGATGCTGAACCTCGCCCTGAATGCGCGTGACGCCATGCCTAACGGCGGTAAGCTGACGTTAGAAACAAAGAACGTGGTGCTCGATGAGAGTTACGCCAGCCTGAACAGCGAGGTCAGACCGGGCAACTACGTCATGATTGCGGTGAGTGACACCGGGGATGGAATCCCGAACAACCTGCTCGAAAAGGTGTTTGAACCATTCTTTACCACCAAGGAGGCCGGCAAAGGATCGGGGCTCGGCCTCAGCATGGTGTATGGCTTCGTTAAACAGTCGAATGGACATATCAAGATCTACAGCGAACAGGGCCACGGCACGAGCGTGAAGCTATACCTGCCGCAGGCCACGAGCGGCGGCCCGGAGGAGCCCGCCGGCGCGACTGGCGGATATGCGGGCGAACATGGCGAACAGTCTATCTTGATTGTCGAGGACGACCCGCTGGTCCGCGAATACGTCGTGGCGCAAATCAGCCGTTTCGGATTCCAAACGCTCGCCGCCGGCAATGCTGCCGCGGCGCTGGCACTCATCGATGGACCCGAACGCATTGACCTGCTGTTCACTGACGTAATGCTCCCCGGGGGAGTGAATGGCCGCCAGCTCGCGACTGAGGCAGTCAAAAGACGGCCGGAGCTCAAAGTGCTTTATACCTCGGGTTATGCTGAGAATGCCCTTATACATCATGGCCGTCTCGATGCTGGCGTGCTGCTGCTGCCGAAGCCTTATCTCAGCGCCGACCTCGCACGGATGCTTCTAACCGCGCTGGCATCGTGAGTTCTTCTGAATGGACAGCCGTTTCCCTTGAGGCGTGGCGTAGGCGCGTGTCTGCTTGGCCCCAATAATTGTATATAGCTCGTCTATGAGAACACGGCCCATGGATGGAAGGCCCAAATTTTCAGGAGAGTAATGGCATGCGCAAGGTCTGGATCGAGGCAGCATTGAACGGCTCGTGGGGCCGCGCGCTCCAACCCGGCATTCCCGATACCGTTGAGACCATCATCGCCGAGGGCGTCGCCTGCACGCGCGCCGGCGCCACCATCGTCCACGTCCATGCGTATGATGGCGGCCCGCAGATCTACGACTGGCAGGTCTATGCCCGCATCATCGAGGGTATTCGTAACCAGGTCGATGTGCCGGTCTATCCCTCCTATCCGGCTTTCATAACCACAGGCAGCGACAGCAGCCCGCTCGCCGACGCCGCAGCGCGCTTTGCCGACATCAAAGAACTTGCCGCGCGCGGCCTACTGGATTTTGCCGTCATCGACCCCGGCAGCGTTAATTTGAGCCTGACAAAAATCACGGCAGCCACGCAGCCCGGCGGCACCTACATGAATCCTGAATCCCAGATCCGGTATGTGCTCGATTTCGCCGCGCGTCACAGCCTACACACAGATTTTGCGATCTACGAGCCCGGCTTTTTGCGTGCCGGCGCAGCGCTGGCGCGCGCGGCCGGCGTCAAATCGCCGATCTATCGTCTGATGTTCTGCAATCTGGTCGCGGTCGGCCTTCCACCAAAGCCATATGCGCTTGCTGCCTACCATGCGCTGCTGGAGGAGGAAGCGCCCGGTGCGCCCTGGATGATTGCGGGCGTCAGCGCCGATCTCCGCCCGCTATTCGCCGAGACGATCGCACGCGGCGGCCATATTCGCGTCGGCCTCGAGGATGCGCCGCTCGGGACGACCGCGACCAATCTCGAACTCGTCGAAGAGGCCGTGCGCCTGGTGCGCGAGCACAGCGCGGAGCCTGCTACGCCTGCGGAGATGCGGCAGGTGCTGGCGGCGGCCGGCTGATAACCCCGTTCCTTCCGGCGCCCCCGAAACGGATATCAGAAACCGCAAGTCTCCCTTGGGGCATGCGGCATTACAATCAATCAGGAAGGCCCGCATCGCGGAGACCCTTGGCGAAGGTGGCGAAGTCCTCCTCCCGACGAAATGGTGCCAGATTCCTTAGGTTGGCATGCAGATCGGGATTGCGTTCGAGTGCTTGCAGGACGGCTCGTTCCGCCGGCTCTTGCCGCCCTGCGAGTGTGTTGCTGGCTGCAGAAATACAGGTTAAGAGCAAGAAATTCGTGGGACCGCGCAATGCACTCTCAGCGCATGACACCGCCGCGTCATAGCGGCCCGCCAGAAAATGCGCATACGCCATGGCTCCCTGCGTCTCGTAGTACATGGATGGGTCGAGCGGACTAAGTCGCATGGCCTGCGCAGAGTGCTCGAGTGCGAGGTCCGGCTCTCCTCTCCAAACTCTCAACCAGGCACTGGTGGCCCAAGCTTGCGCGAAGTTGGGATTGCCAGCCAAAGCCCGATCCATGAAAGCCGCTGCGTCGTCGAACTCATGGGCTATAAAGGCGAGTGCATATCCACCCACAGATAGTGCAAATGGATCATCTGTCCCCAGCTCCACAGCCTTCCGGGCCAGCCGCGTGCCTTCCGCACTTTCACTCACTGGATCGTTGATCCAACCATTCGCCTTGCGCCGAACATAGCACCAGGCGGCCATGCCATAGGCACAAGCCAGACGAGGGTCGAGCTCGATCGCCCTGCAAAAAAGCTGCAGCGCTTCGCTGTTCGCGTTGTTAGCCCAACGCGCTTTCGCCAGCCCGCGCAGGTAGTGGTCGTACGCATCCAGACTTTCGGTCGGCTTGCGCCTTGCCCGTCTGATCTCCTCATGCTGCAGCTTCGGGGCGATTGCGCCTACGACGCTGGACGTTAGATTGTCCTGCAGATCGAACATATCCTCGATCGGACCTTCAAAGCGGTCTGCCCAGAGATGCGCTCCAGTTTCGGCATCAATAAGCTGTCCCGCGATGCGCAGGCGATTTCCTGCCTTGCGCACGCTGCCTTCGAGTATGTAGCGCACCCCAAGCTCGCGGCCGACCTGCCTGACGTCCACACTTCGGCCTTTGTAGGTGAAGCTCGAATTGCGTGCGATCACAAAGAGCCAGTGAAAGCGCGACAGCGCCATCGTGATGTCCTCCACGATGCCGTCGGCAAAATACTCCTGCTCTGGATCCAGGCTCAGGTTGGCGAAGGGAAGCACGGCGACTGAAGGTCTGGTGGGCAGCGTCAGAGGGCCTTTCGGCGGTTCTGCCCAGTTGTCGGGCGCTGCGCCGCCTCGCGCTTCCTGCACTTGCCCGACAAAGCGGAAGCCCTTTCGCGCCATTGTCTTGAGAAGGCGCTGCTCTTCGCCGGAATCGCCGATCGCATTCCGGGCGGCGTTCAGGCGGGTCGTCAACGCAGCATCAGATACAATGCGTCCATTCCAAACGGCAATGATGAGGTCGTCTTTGCTGACGACGCGCTCCCTGTTTCGAATCAAGTAATCGAGCAGGTCAAAAGCCTGCGGTGTGATTGACACCGCATCCGCCCCGCGGTGCAGTTCACGCTTTTCGGTGTCAAGCGTGTAATCCTCGAAGAGATAGCGCAAGTTGCCATTCCTTCTGGGTCACCTCTAAGGCGCCCGGAGCACGAAGAATAAGCTGCCGGTAAGGGAAATGTAAGCCACCAGTTAAGCGCGTCGGCGCATCTTGCGGCAACTTTGTCTGATCAGGAAGTCCAGACAGGACACACCGCAATGAGCACGATTCAGGGGTCCACCGAACTGGGACCGGCAACCGCAAAGCGGCAGGTCTACAGTCCTCTCGAAGCATATTGGTATGCATTTCAGGAGTGGCGCAAACGCGAGAAGCTGCGAACCGAGTTGTGTCGCCTGACGGACTTCGAACTTGAGGACATTGGCATCACGCGCGGCGAGATTGACTACATCGCCTCAAACCGCTCAATCTCGCCAGATCCGCTCCGTTGGATGTCTGACATCGCCACTCGAAGCTGATGCATCTCGGCCTATTTCGCCAGCGCGCCAGAAAGCACCAGTTCCAGCTCCAGCCTGACATCTTCGAGCGCCTGGATGCTGCGTGCGGCCCGACACATGGCGACCGTGCCTTCCAGCGAGGCGACGACCAGCGCTGCAAGCCGCCGCGCGCGGGCCGCCGCCACGCCTTCGCGCCGCATCGCCGCGATCATGATGGCTTGCCAGTCGGCGAACACGCCTTCCGCCAGATCGAGCAGACGCTTTTGCGCAGCTTCGTCCGGCTCGCCGTCTTTTTCGGTCGCATCGTTGACATACTGCTCGACCGCGACCGCGAGCACCGGACAGCCGGCCTGGAATTTTGATCGCTCCAGCGTTTGACGCCACAGCGCGATGAAGGCGCGGAGCCCGCTGATCGCGCCATGCTCCTGCGTCAGGTGCCTGAGCGGTCCGCTGACCTGCCTGCCTGCAAAGACAAGCGCGTCCTCGATCAGCTGCTGCTTGCCGCGCGGAAAATGATGGCCGATCGAGCCGCGCGGCGTGCCGGTGTGGCGAACCACGTCGCGCATACTGGTGGCGTTGACGCCACGCCGGCTCATCAGGTCGGCGGCGCCTGCCACCATTTTTGCGCGGGTATCGGACGGCATCGGAACTCCCTCTTTGAATCGCGTCATTGTAGAATATGACGCTTGACATAGCCAGCCTGATCTGGACTATGCCACTCGTCATAGTCGCCCGCGTGAGCCGGCAGGAGGATGCACGATGACCGTTATCTACGTGATGACCCCGCAAGGGCGCTTGAATGTCGATCAGCGGCGCGTATTGGCGAAGACGCTGACGGATGCCGTGCTCGTTCCGGAGGTCGGCAAGCTCGCGCCCGAGGCGCGCCGCGGCTATCAGGTGCATTTTTCCGAGCGGCCGCTCGACATGATCGCGCACGGCGGAGAACTGCTTTCGGACAAGCCAAGCGACGTCATGGTGATCGATGTCGTCGCGATGGACTGCTGCTGGACGCGCGAGGATCGCGCCACCGTCATCCGCAACATCCATGCGGCGCTGGCGGACGCCTGCGGGATGAAGGCGCCGTCGCCGGCCTGGTGGATCAATTTCCGCATCATCGAGGAAGGCAGCTGGGGCTCGCGCGGCGGCGTGCTGTCGTTCCTTGACCTGCTCGAACACGGCGCATCGCACTTTTCGCCGGAACGCACTGCTGCGATCCGCACCGCGCTAGCCGTCAAATACGAGCGATAGCTGATACGCGCACCGCCATTCCAGAACACACCGAGAGGAAAGACCATGAGCGCCGAAGGCAAAATCCGCACCGAAACCCACGATCGCATTTTCAAGATCATCATCGACAACCCTGCCAAGAAGAACGCGTTCTCGCCGGCGATGATGGAGCAATTGTCGGACGCCTTGACCGAACTCCACGACAACGAGAGCCTTTGGGTCGGCGTCATCTGCGCCGAGGGCAAGGATTTCACGGCCGGTCTCGACATGCCGAAATTCTTCGGCCCCACCGCCGAGAAGCGGAATATCAGAGAAGGCAATGTCGATGTGTTCGGCCTCGGCAAGCGCTGCAAGAAGCCGATCGTCACCGCCGTGCAGGGCATCGTCTTCACCGTCGGCATCGAACTGATGCTGGCGGGCGACATCGTCGTGGCCGCCGATGACGCGCGCTTCTGCCAGATGGAAGCCAAGCGCGGCATCGCGCCGCTCGGCGGCGCGCATTTCCGTTTCCTGTCGCGCACCGGCTGGGGCAACGCGATGTATCATCTGTTCCTGTGCGATGAATTCACGGCTTTGCGCGCTCGCGAAATCGGGCTGGTTCAGGAGGTGGTGCCGGCGGGCCAGCAGGTCGAGCGCGCGATGGCGCTCGCCGCGATCATTGCGCAAAATGCGCCGCTCGGTATTCAGGTCACCAAGGAAGCGGCCCTGAAATATGTCGAGCACGGCGAGAAGGCGGCCATCGCCCATATTCCGGCCGTGCGCGAACGCGTGCTGAACAGCGCCGACGCGCGCGAGGGCATTCAGTCCTTCATCGAGCGGCGCGCCGCGGTGTTTCAGGGGCGGTGAATCTGAATCCAACAGCAGGCCGGCGACTTAAACGGCGGGGCACCGAACTTCACCCTGCCGAGGGTCGCACACCCATGTCCGCTAGCCGCTTTGCCTTGCTCGTCGCCGCGCCAGGCAATTCGGCCAATTTGTCATGAGAATACCACGGACAGGAAACCGGCCGCGATGTAAAACGTATCTGTGGGTGTCGACAACGGAGCAAACCCATGCGCGCCATCGTCCTGCTTTTCGTGTTTCTGTTCGGCCTCGCCACGCCCGCATTCGCCGACGACGTCGCCGCCGCGCAAAGCGTGATCCGCGCGCAGGAGCAGGCATTCGGCCGTGATGATGCGGCAGCGGCCTATTCGCATGCGGCCCCCGAGATCAAACAGCTCTTCCCGCAAGCCGACATCTTCATGCAGATGGTCCAGCAAGCCTATCCGCCGGTCTATCGCCACAAGAGTTTTGAATTCGGCGAGGCGCGCGCGGCCCAAGGCCGGATCGCCCAGCGCGTCCACATCGTCGACGACAATGGCGAAGCCTGGGAAGCGATGTACACGCTGGAGCAGCAGCCGGATGGCAGTCTGAAGATCACGGGATGTTCGCTGCTGAAGGCGGGACAGGCGGTCTAAGCCATCGCCAGCCGCTGTCGGGCGCGCATCAACAGCAGCAGCATGATCGCGATGTTGAGCGCATTCCACGCCAGTCCGTTGGCGAACGCCGCGCTGTAGGAGCCGGTGGCGTCGAAGATCGCGCCCGAGACCCAGCCACCGAACGACATGCCGAACACGGAAGCGAAGATCACGATGCCCACGCGTGTCGCGGCCTCGGAGGCCGGCATCGCCTCGCGCACGATGATCGCGTAGCTCGGCACGATGCCGCCCTGGAACAGGCCGAACATCGCGGAGACGATGTAGAGCGAAGTCAGGCCGTCAAAGAACAGATAGAACAATAGCGCCGTGCCCTGCGCCACCGAGCCGATCAGGAGCGTGCGGATGCCGCCGATCTTGTCGGCGAGGAAGCCCGAGCCGATGCGGCTGATGATCCCAAAACCCAGCATCAGCGACAGCATTTCGGCGCCGCGCGCCACGCCATAGCCGAGATCGCTGCAATAGGCGACGATATGAACCTGCGGCATCGACATCGCCACGCAGCAGGCAATCGCCGCGAGCGACAGGATCACCGTCAGCGCGTTGGTGGAGAGGCGCAGGTCCACGCGCGGCGGTGCCGCGTTTTCATGGTTGCGCTGCGCCCCCGCCCCCATCAGCATCCGCAAGCCGATCAGCGCCAGCGTCATCGCCACCGCCGTGAAGATGCCGATCGCAATGTGGGTGGTGCGCCAGCCCATGGTCTCGATGCCGTGGTTGATCAGCGGCGGCCAGATCGCGCCGCCGATGTAATTGCCGCTGGCGGCAACGGCTACCGCGAGCCCGCGGTAGCGGTCGAACCAGTGCGAGGCTTCCGCCATCAACGGCCCGAACGTGGCCGACGAGGACAGCCCGATCGCGAAATGCACCAGGATGAATTGCCAGATCGAGGACGACATTCCCGCGACGATATAGCCTAAGCCCAAAATGCCGATGCCGAGCCCGATGGCGGTGACGATGCCGTAGCGGTCGGTGATCTTGCCGGTCAGCACCGCACCAGAGCCGAATCCGAGCATGATCATCGTGAACGCCAGCGAGGCGGTGCCGCGGCTCGCGGCGAACTCGGTCTGCACCACGGGCAATGCGACCACCACCGACCACATGCCGACGCTGCCGAGCGAGCCTATCAGCACGGCCACGGCAAGCCGGAGCCATGCCCGGCGCGAATCGGGAACGAACAGGTCGGAATCTCGGGTGAGCTCAGAAGAAATTGCCACGGCCGACGCAACTTCGGGGGCAAATCGCCTAACGTCAAGCCACATTGCCGCGATATTGGGCATGCAGTTGTGATGGGGCAGCCTCCCTCGGTGCCTTGGCTGAATCGGCTGACGGCATTAGTTTGCCGCCATGTTCGTTCGCTTGACGAGGCCGGTGCGCGCCAAGGCGGGGTGGTTTGTTGCCCTGCTCTATCTGTTTTGCGTGCTCGCGCCGGGTGTTGCGCTGGCGGTTGGTGATGCCGCGTCGTGCCTCGTGCATCAGTCCGGGATGGCTGCCGCCGCGCATGTGCATGAGGGTGTTCAGCCGCAGCACGCGGCCTCGCACCAGCATCATGCAATGCAAGCGGATGAGCATGAGATGCATCGCGCCGATGCCGGCCACGCCAAGCAAGAGCACGCCAAGCATCAGCACGACGACAAGGGTTCGCCGGCACCGTGCTGCGCCATGCTGTGCGTTTCGGCGATCGCGGTCGATCCGCCCGCCCTCGCAAAACCCGTGCAGCCGATCTCGCTCTGCGTTGCCGAAAATTTTCAGCGCCTGCCGGGCAAGGCGCCCCCTCTGCTCTACCGCCCTCCCATCGCCTGACCTGGCGGGCAGCCGCGCCGTGAGCGCGCACGCGTGCCCGTGGTCCGTCAGAGAATTCAATCAAGTCTGCGCAGTTTGCGGCGTCTCGCGCCATTGCGCAGGCGCATTTCGCAAAAAGCATGCGAAGGAACATCGAATGAAAACCATCGTGACAATCCTGCTGGCGCTTTCAGCCCTGCCGCCTCCAGCGCACAGCCATGAACAGCACGCCCACCAAAGCTATGCGGCGGGCGAGCCCGGCGATCCCAAAAAGCCTTCCCGCACCATCGAGGTCGGGATGAACGAGATGGCCTATGCGCCCGCCCGCATCGAGGTGAAGCGCGGCGAACAAATCCGCTTTGTGATCCGCAACACCGGCGCCGACGATCACGAATTCCTGCTCGCCACCACGGCAGAAAATCTGAAACACGCCAAGGCGATGATGGAGAACCCGCATATGGAGCATGACGAACCGAACGGCGTTCGGCTGGCGCCGAAGAAATCGGCCGAGATCCTCTGGAAGTTTACTCACGCCGGCACGTTCGAATATGCGTGCCTGATCCCCGGCCATCGCGAGGCCGGCATGGTCGGCCAGATCCTGGTGAAATAGGTCACGGTGAAATGAGCCATAGGTAAAGCGAAGGCGGCAAGCTGCGCAAAACTTTCCTGTTTTCGGCGCCCCCGATCCACTACAACCGGGCCCAATCCGAAAGCTGGGAAAGCGAGACCGCCGTGCAAAGGATCGAACATCAAGGTTTCCTGCTGCTGCTTGTCGCCGTCACGCTGGCGTTCGCCTGGGTGCTATACCCGTTCTATGGCGCCGTTCTCTGGGCGATCGTCGTGGCGGTGCTTTTCGCACCGGTCTATCGCAGGCTGCTGCAATCGATGCAGGGCAGACCAAGCCTCGCGGCCGCGGTCACCGTTCTGATCATCATCGCCATGGTCATCCTGCCGCTGGCGATGATCGCGGCTTCGCTGGCGCAGGAAGCCTCGAGCCTTTTCGGGAAGATCCAGTCGGGAGAGTACAATTTCGGCAGTTACCTGCAGCGGATATTCGACGCTCTGCCGGTCTGGGCCACCGGATTGCTCGAGCGGATCAACCTCGCCGACTTTTCGGCGCTGCGCGAAAAGCTCGCTTCCGGGCTCATGAAGGGCGGGCAGGTTCTCGCCCCGCAGGCGCTGAGCATCGGGGTGAACACGTTCGACTTCATGATCGGCCTCGGCATCATGCTTTATTTGTTATTCTTCCTGTTGCGTGACGGCCGGGCGCTGGCCGAACGGATCAAGGAGGCCATTCCGCTGCGCGGCGAGCAGAAGGCGGCGCTGTTCGCCCGCTTCGCCGACGTCGTTCGCGCGACCGTGAAGGGCGGCATCCTCGTCGCGATGGTGCAAGGCACGCTCGGCGGCATCGCGTTCTGGTTCCTCGGAATCCACGCAGCCCTGCTCTGGGGCGTGCTGATGGCGTTCCTGTCGCTGATCCCTGCGATCGGCGCCACGCTGGTCTGGCTTCCGGTCGCGATCTACTTCCTGGCGACCGGCGCCATCTGGCAGGGCATCGGATTGATCCTGTATGGCGTGCTCGTCATCGGACTGGTGGACAATCTGCTGCGTCCCTTCCTGGTCGGCAAAGGCTCCAAGCTGCCGGACTATGTGGTGCTGATCTCCACGCTGGGTGGCATCGAGGTGTTTGGCCTCAACGGTTTTGTCATCGGCCCGTTGATCGCCGCTATGTTCATGGTGAGCTGGGAAATATTCGCGGTATCGCGGCGGGCTGACGCCGCCGGCGGCACGAACCCGTAGCCCCCGTAGGATGGGTGGAGCGAAGCGATACCCATCATTTCATGCTGTTGGCAGCCTGTTGATACCCATCATTTCAAGCCGTTGGCAGCCTGTTGATGGGTATCGCTTCGCTCCACCCATCCTACATACTCCGCCAGCCGCAGGCGCTCTGTGTGCACTAGTGAACTGACTTCCCATCCCGGGGGAGCCTAGGCTCCATCATCACCGCACTGCCCCATGACAGCTATCGGTGACGAGAGCGCTGCCAGCGCTCCCGCCTTCTCGCATGTGGAGTAGAGCCGTGCAGCGACGCCGTGTAAAACAAACCTCGCCACTGGATCAACGTTTGACCGATCACGCGGAGCTCCTGCGAAAAGAGGCGAGAGGCACCCCGCCCGGCATTGAGCGCGAACGGCTTCTCCGCAGAGCGCGACACGCTGAAGCAGCTGCCCACATGGAGCAATGGCTTACGTCTCCCGGTCTGCGAGCGCCGAAGTGAGAACTTCTCTCGGCGGCGTTTAGTCCCTTATTGCTCCTGCAGGCATCAACATTAGAGCCATCAGCCGCGTCATCGGGCCGCGACCCGCAGTAAAAGTGCTTTCTCTGGCGGACCTTCCGATTTCAATCCAGGCGTTCCCAGCGCAAACGCAGTCACGAGCAGCAGGAGGCTCGCGCAGATGATATGTAGCCAGAAACGATCCATCGGCGTTAACAAGCGAGTCCGCTGCCCGTTCCCTGGGAACCGGTTGTGCATGTGCCCTGATCGATCGGGGGAACCTACCCCAGCTCAAAACTGGTGACGCCAAACACCCGCTGCAGCCGCAGCGGCGGAATCGCGCCGGTATACATGCGCGCCGTCTCGAACACCGGCGCGAGCCCAAAATCCTGCGCCAGCGCGATCGCCTCGCGATTGATGCCTGGAACGTCCAGAAAAATCTCGCCGCCGCCCACCCTGCCGAGCAAGGCCGATAAAACCGCCTCGGCAGTGGCGCGATCGTCGGCCACCAGCGGGCCAATCTTAAAACCCTTCCGGCACGGACGGATCACACCCCAGCCGGCAAGCCGGCCATTGCGCATCAGCGCGCAACCGACATGGCCGGGCGAACCAATCCAGGCCCGCAGGAACAAAGATCGCGGCGCCGGAAACACGGTGGCGTCGTCCGCCTCCACATCAACCAGCGGGACATCGGACAGCGCAATGACATCAGCCCGCGGCGCGGCGGGCGCCACAACCGTGCCGCCATAGCGGACGTTGGCGTAAGCGAGCTGAAAGCCGGACTTTCGATAATTGTCCTGCTGCGCCGTCACGCCATCGAGCCCGATCACGCGCGAGCCGGCATGCGCGATGGCCGCATTCCATATCCGCAAGCCGTAGCCGCTGCCGCGCAAATCCGCTCGCACGATGTAAAAGCCGAGAAAGGAAAACCTCGCACCGTAATTGACGCAGGAAACGGTCGCGGCAGGCTTGCCGTCGAGCTCGCCGATGAAAAATCCTTCCGAATCGACGGAAGCAAAGCAGCCGGCATCGGCGAGGCCGGGATTCCAGCCTTCGGCCGCCGCCCAGTCCACAGCTAACGAGATTTCATCCGGCCGCATCGTTCGGATGGTGAAGGTGTTCATGACGACGATCCTCGAATATGCATCTCCAGCCGTCATTGCCTGCGACAAACGCGAAGCGTTTGCGCAAGGGAGCTCGCGACAAAATTGCAAAGCAATTTTGCGCTGAAGCGACGAAGCAATCCATCTATCCTCGCGCGCGGAAAGATGGATTGCTTCGCGGAGCCTGTCATCGGGCGGCGCTTTGCGCCGACCCGTTGGCTCGCAACCACGCCGTTACGCCGCAGGAATTACAATGCCTGCGCCCTTAACTCGCAATGCGGATGCAGATGTGCACAGTCCAGAAATGGCACACTTCTTCGCGAAGAATATCATTGCACCGTGCGGATTGTTTAGCGAAAATTAACCACGCTGGCTGGCGGGGCTGCGCTGTTGGAGATTTCACACATGTACCGATCATCGCTCACGCTGGCCTTTGTCGTCCTGTACTCGGCGGCCGGCGCGGCCAGCGACCTGTCATCTGTCTACGTAGCGCCCGGCGGAATCTACGCGCCTTCCGCCAACGTTTACGTGCGTCCGGGACCGGTCCATCGGCCTTACGCCGAACCCGGTTACGGATATCGGCAGCCCTCTTACGTGGACCCCGCATACCGCGCACCGGCAGCGGTCTATGGCGAGTACGGACCGCCCTACGCCGCGCGGCCGGTCTATGTCGACCGCGCGCCCGCCTATCCCGAGCGTCACTACGCGCGGGAGCGTTACTACGCGCAGGAATATGACTATGCGCCGGAATATGCGCCGCGGCCGCCGCTGCCCGTGCCCTACCGTGCGCGGGCACGATGCGTCGACGACTATGGCAGGTCAGCCTACTGCGATTAAAGCACGCACGTACATTGGGTGGAGCGCGGCGATGCCCATCGCCCCTCCGCGCGCGGATTGATGGGTTTCGCGGAGTTTATCATCGGGCCGGCCGAAGGCCGGACCCGTTGGCTCTACCCGTCGTACGCGCTGTTCGGCAGAGCTATTCTGCGGGCGCGAGGTGTCCTGTCGAACGTGTTGCGACCGTCTCGCGTATCCGGACACGGGCCCGGCGCTTGCGCCACCAGATCACGACGCCGGTCACCGACAGCGCCGCAACCACCAGCCCCATGATCGAGATCAGGATGCGGCCGGGCAGCCCGACGATACGGCCGGAATGCAGGGGGAATTGCGCCTGCACGAAGATATCGGCGGCGGTGCCGATCCACGGCAGTCTCTGGCCGATCGGGCGGCCGTCCTCGCTGTCGTAATAAAGCTGCGCCGGGCCGACGCCGCCGGCCCCGTGGTCATCGCCGGGGTGGAAGAACGCCGCGGCATATACGCCGTGGGCCGGGCCATAATTGATCGAGCCGACCGGCGTGGTCCATCCGCGGCTCTTGCCGTCGGCCGCCGCACGCGCGGCGATGTCTGCAAACGTCACCTTGGGTTCGATCGGATCGTCGAGATGCCGATAAGGACGCTGCTCATACGGTGTCGGCGTATAGTCCGAAACCGTCTTCATCAGCGGCGAGAACACCTCGAAATACAGGTTGAGCGAGAACGCGGTGAAGGCGATCACGAACAACAGCGCCCAGGTCCACAGGCTGAAGGCGCGGTGGATATCGAAATTGATTCGATAGGTGCTGCCCGAGGTCTTGATCTTCCAGGCCGGCGCCCAGCGCGCCCAGAAGCCACGGCCGAGTTCGCGTTCAACGGCAGGCGCTCGCTCCGCCCTGGCGCGGCGCCGGGACGGCAGCGTCAGATAAAAACCGACGAAGCAATCGATGGTCCAGATGATGGCGATGACGCCAAGCACGCGCATGCCCCAGCGGTCGCTGCCCCAGAACTCCGGAATGTGCATGGTGTAGTGCAGCTTGTAGAGGAACGAGACGAAGGTGGCACGCGTCACCGGCCACACCGCCCCCCAATAGCGCCGCCCGAGTTCCGCGCCGGTGTTTGGATCGAGGAAGATCTGATTGTAATCGAGGGTAAATCGCTTGCCGGTGGCGGGATCGATCCGCGGCAGCACGAAGAACCACAGCGAATGATCTTTCTCCGGCGTCATGAACATGTGGACGACGCGCGCGCGCGGATCGCGCTGCTCGATCAGCTTGACGAGATCGATGGAGGGAATTGCGGGACCGCTGCTGGTCACGTCGAACAGATCTTGGTTCAGCGCATCGTCGATCGCATGATCCCACGAGATGATCGCGCCGGTGATGCCCGAAAAGAACAGAAAGCCGGCGGTGAGAAGTCCGGCCCAGCGATGCAGTCGCCCGAAGATCGATCTCATGGTCCTCGCCTGTGCTGTTGGGGTTACCTGATTATCAAAACATACGTCGCAGTGTGCTAGCGGCTCACCATCGATAGGTCAATTTCGCGATCGCCTTGCGGCCTTCGGCATAGAAGCAGCTCGTGTAGCCGTAGCAGGCCGCGACATAGCGGGTGTCGGCGATATTGGTGACGTTCAGCGCCAGGCGATAATTGTCCTTGGTGTAGGCGAGCAGCGCGTCGACCGCCGTCGACGCCGACACCTTGAAGGTGTTCGCGTCGTCGCCGAAGGTCGAGCCGACATAGCGAACGCCGCCACCGATCTGCACGCCGGCGAGCGGGCCACCCTGCAGCGTGTAATCGGTCCACAGCGAGAATCGATTGAGCGGCACCGTGGTCGGCGCCTTGCCGACGTTCACGGGGTCCTGTGTGACGACGGCATCGATGTAGGAGTAGGCGCCACGGACATTGAAACCTTCCGTCAGGGTCGCGGTACCTTCGAGTTCGATGCCGCGCGATTTCACCTGTCCGGTCTGTTCGGGAATGTATAACGGGGGCGCCCCAAAGGTGACGACATTGGACCGCGTCAGATCGAAGGCCGCCAGCGTGATCAGCGCATTGATCCCGACCGGCTGATACTTCACGCCGACTTCATACTGGACGCCGGTTTCCGGCTTCAAGAGCTCGCCGGCGGCGTTGACGCTGAGTACGGGCAGGAAGGATTCGGCGTAGCTGAAGTACGGCGCGATCCCGTTGTCGAAATTGTACATCACCGCCGCGCGGCCGGTGAATGCCGAAGCGTCCGTCGTGGCGGAAGTCCTGTTGAGGTGATTGTCGAGATCGGTCGTGGCAAAATCCTGCCGGCCGCCCAAGAGCAACGAGAGCCGGCCGAGCTTGATCTGGTCCTGTGCGTAGAACCCGATCTGCGACTGCTTGATGCCCTTATCGTCGTACGGGCCGTCATTGGTCCATGTGTTGGTATAGACAGGCGCAAACACGTTGATCTTTCCGGTGCTGTACCCTGAAGCGGCGTCCCGGAACGAGGTGTTGCGGTAGTCGATGCCGAACAGCGTGGTGTGGCTCAGGATGCCGGTGACGAACTTGCCCTGGAGCTGGTTATCGACCGCGAAGGAGTTGATGGTCGATGCACCGCCGGCGCCATAGCGCGACATCAGGCCCGCGGCTTCGTCGGCCAGCGATGCGTAGCCGGTGCCGTAGAAGCTGCGTTGTTCGTTGTGCATCCACGAATAGCGCAGGTTCTGCCGAAACGTGATGGCTTCGTTGATATCGTGCGAGAGCAGGTAGCCGACCGATGCCTGTTCGGTGTCGAACTGATTGAAGTTCGGCTCACCGCCGAAAAAGGTATTCCGGATGAAGCGGCCGTTATTGGCAAACGCCGTGCCCGATGCCGGCAGGAATTGCAGGCCCCAGCCTGTTGTCTCCTTTTGATAGTTGGCCAGCAGCGTGATGGTGGTGTCGTCGTTTGGCTTGAACGTCACCGCCGGTGCGATGAAAACGCGGTTGTCCTTGGTGAAATCGACCTGAGTTTCGCCATCGCGGACGACGCCGGTCAGGCGCCACAACACGGTGCCTTCCTTGTTGGCGGGACCGCCAACGTCAAATTGGCCCTGGTAGCGATTGAAGCTGCCGCCCGACACCGACATCTCGCCGAACTGGTAGGCCGTGGGCAGCTTGCTGACATAGTTGAGAATGCCGCCGGTGCCGCTGCCGCCGTACATCACCGAGGACGGCCCCTTCAGCACTTCGAGACGCTCGGCGCCGTAAGGCTCGAGGCCGAGGAAGTGCACGTATTGGCTGCTGGGCAGCCGGAGGCCATCGAGATAGAGCCCCGGCATGGTCATGTCGAAACCGCGGATCTGCAAGCCCCCGAAGCGCGTGTCGGAGCCGCCATTGACGTCGCCGCTGACACCAGCGGTATAGCGCAGCGCGGCGCCGACGGATTCCGCGCCCTGGTTTTTGATCTGGTCGGTGGTGACGACGGAAATCGACTGTGGGGTTTCGATGAGCGGCGTGTCGGTCTTGGTCGCGGTGCCGCTGCGGGTCGCGACGAATCCGCGCACCGGACCATTGGCGCGCTCACCGCCGGCGCCGGCACCCGATGGTGCCGCAGCCGGCGCCGCTTGCGGCGCGCGGGCAGCGCGATTGACGCGCGCGGCGCGCGTGGTCGCAGCGCGGCGGGAGGGTTGGGCCGCGGATGGACGCGCGCGCTCCTGCGGTGCGTCCACGGTGACGGGAGGGAGCGATGACTGCGCCAGCGCGACGTTAGTCGGCAGCGAGGAAGCAAGTCCGCTGACTGCCCCGAGGCAGATCATTCGCATCAGTTGAAGTTGGGTGGCGGAAAGCGAATGGAACCCTGTAGATGTCACACTGTACCCCGAGGCCTGCCGGCTTGACCGGTATGATTCTTGGTGCTCGCTCTAACGCAGGCTTCTTCGGAGTACGATGGTTGGTTGCTAGAATTTCTCTAGATTGCGCGGTTCCCACTCACGCACTGACGCGAGTGATTTTTTTCGCAGATCGAAGCTCCGGTTTATCGAGGCAGCAGCTGCGATCGACGGAGCATCAATGCAAATACGCGCTGCCGCGACGCTCCGGGAAATGATTCAATAATCGTCGCCGCTCCTCAGGCCTGAGCGATCTCGTCATCGCCCGCTGATCGCGGCGATGTTCGTGGCGAGCTGGGAGATAGTCGACCTGGTCTCACCTTCGGTCGAAGTTTGCCTTTTCTTCTCGAATCTTATCATATGTAAAGGTAAGCGGCGCGCGCCGCGGGTGTCTCCTCCAGGGTCCAGGAGACGAAATATTTTTGCAATTGATTGTAACCGGGGGGCCACTGGATCATAGGATCGGCGGCCTTTCGCCAGGCTGATGAGCCATGACGCATCACGATGTCCCCTTCGTGGTCTCGCTAATCTGGCTGGTCGCACTCAGCGGCGGACTGATCGTCCTGCTTGTTGAGTGAATGTCGCCAGCGACCGCGCAGGATGGTTAGAGCGAAAGCGAAACCCATCACATCGAAGAGGATGGGTATCGCGGAGCCTGTCATCTCTGCGCGAGCGCAGCTGCGCTCGTCGTCACTGCGCGAGCGCAATTGCGCTCGACGTCGGGCGCGCGTTCGCTCCACCCATCCCGCGGACTGCTTCAAATCGTCATCGAGGGTGGCGTCGTTCAAACGCCTCCCGCAAGATTGCGGTAACCTTTTTATCGAGCACTTCAAGACGGCTGCGAAGCTCGAGCTGCTCGTCCGATATGACGCGCTTAACTGTGACTTCAACGATAACAGACAATACGTAACAGACGAATGCTGCCGCCAGAATCGCGGAGACCAGCGGTCGGAAGTCAGGAGCCACGTTCCAAACACCAAGACCTACGACGGCGGCCGCCATCCAGATGACGGCCCTGAAAAATGTTTTCATTTAAAGTGCTCCGGCAGAAGTCCGTGCCGTCACTTCCAATTAGCCTGCCTCCAATAAAGCGAGGTAGCACAGCAACAATCGATTTTCAGGCAGCGAGTTCCCGCAACTAAAGCAGCGTTTTGCTGGAACAATTCAGGCAAGGGCCGACAGTGACGACGGCGGTAGCGCGCTTGCACACAAGACCATTTCTAGATGCGCTTTTCTGCGGTGCACAGAGCGCCCTTCGATACTTCCGGGCTCAAGCATATCAGTATTCGACGGCCCCGAAAACGGGGTGATCGATGGCCGCCGACGCTCCGTTGAGGTCGCTTGCAAAGGCAAAAGCTCGCCGCGGCGTGGTGTCTTCGCAAAATGGGGGCTACCGCTGGCGGCCGTGTCAGCCCTGCCGCGGTCGACCGCAAGCTTCATGCCGCGCCGCTCTAACCCCTGAAGTGCGTAGGATGGGTTCAGCGAAGCGATACCCATCATCTACATTCCATTCGATAATGATGATGGGTTTCGCTGCGTTCTACCCATCCTACGAACTGCTGATTGGCTCACTGTCACTGCCATTTCACCTAGTCCCAGCGGATCGCCATCTCGCTCGTCGGACCCCACCCTAGGCTTTCGTAAAGCGGACGGCCCTGCCGCGTCGAATGAAGGATCGCATAGTAAACACCGAGTTCGCGCGCCCTCGCTTCGGCCAGCGCCATCAACCGCCTGGCCATTCCCTTGCCGCGGTGCTCGGGCTCCACGAAGACGTTGAGGATGTACGCGCGGCGGTGATCGGCCGGATGGCTCGGATGAGGCGGCCAATCGATGACCATCATGCCGAGGCCCGCGATCACAACGCCTGCGTCCTCGAGCACCCAGCCAAAATAGCTGCCGTCTGCAAGTCGCGGTGCGAGCCATTGCTCGAATGCCGCAGTCATCGGCTGCAAGGTTTCGCGCGCGCGACCGGACTCGGCGAACATCCGCTCGCGGTGCTCGCAGATCAGTTTGAGATCGTGCTTTGCAACGGGTCTTGTCGTGATGGCCATGAGGCGCAGTCCCCAGCAGCGTGTAGGATGGGTGGAGCGAAGCGATCCCCATCAACCCATTCAACAAAGGTGATGGGTTTCGCTCGTTCTACCCATCCTACGAATTGTCACTGACCGACAGAAGCCAACAAGGTGCCCGCAAGGCGGAGTCCGTTCGCACTGATTTCCTCGTCGCCCGGCTTGACCGGGCGATCCAGTATTCCAGAGACGGCAGCGATAGAGCCGATAGGCCGCGGCGTACTGGATACCCGCCTTCGCGGGTATGACGTGGGGGTGTGGAGCGAGATTCCTGATTCGCTTCGCTCCCCGGACGAATGGGACCCCCGTTAACCCTTTGCTAACCATACACCCGGCAAGAATTGCCGGGTGAAGTCGAGTGTCGTCGGCCGCGTAGAACGGGAGGAACCCGTGGACGCCAGTGCGGTACCTCACTTTCGAAACGGCGGCCCTTCGGCCGCCGCGCAGACGTTTGGCGCCCGGCGCCATACGCGGGGGGAAGCGGCTACCATGGTCGATGTCACGGCGGGTCAGGGCACAGCAAAGCCCGGCGGCGGATTCCCGAGCCTCAGCGAAATCGGCGATATCTTAAAGCGCGGCGATCTCTTCCTCGCCTTCGGCGTCCTCACCATCCTGGTGGTGCTGATCCTGCCGCTGCCCGCGATCGTGCTGGATCTGTTTCTGGCGATCTCGATCACGGTCTCGATCCTGATCCTGATGACCTCGCTGTTCATCCAGACGCCGCTGGAATTCTCGGCATTTCCGACCGTGCTGCTGATCTCGACCATGCTGCGGCTGTCGCTGAACATGGCCTCCACCCGGCTGATCCTGTCGCACGGCCATGAGGGCACGGCCGCGGCCGGCCATGTCATCGAAGCGTTCGGCAATTTCGTGATGAGCGGTAATTTCGTCATCGGAATTATCGTGTTCGCGATTCTCGTGATCGTGAACTTCGTCGTCATCACCAAGGGTTCGGGCCGCATCGCCGAAGTCGCCGCCCGCTTCCAACTGGATTCGATGCCCGGCAAGCAGATGGCGATCGACGCGGATCTCTCCGCCGGCCTGATCGACGAGGCGACCGCCAAGGCACGCCGCAAGGAGCTGGAGGATGAAAGCGGCTTCTTCGGCGCGATGGACGGCGCCTCGAAATTCGTCCGCGGCGACGCGATCGCGGGCTTGCTGATCGTCTTCATCAACGTCATCGGCGGCATCATCATCGGCGTGGCGCAGCAGGGCATGAGCTTTGCCGACGCCGCCCGCACCTATACCATCCTGACGGTCGGCGACGGTCTCGTGACGCAGGTGCCGGCGCTGATCGTCTCGACCGCGGCGGGCCTCCTGGTCTCGAAAGCCGGCATCACCGGCTCGGCCGACAAGGCGATGATGAAGCAGCTCTCGGGGTACCCGCAGGCGCTCGGCATGTCGGCCGGCGTGATGCTGGTGCTGGCGCTGCTGCCGGGCATTCCGATGCTGCCGTTCCTCGCGCTCGGCGGCGGCGCCGCCGTGCTGGCCTGGAAGGCGAAGAACCGCAACGGCGTCGTCAAGGCGGCGGAAGCAGCCGCAGCGGCAGCGCCCGAACTCGCAGCCGCAGCCGCCCAGGCCGCAGCCGAAGAGCCGATCGCCACCGCGCTCAAGATCGACGACCTCAAGATCGAACTCGGCTACGCGCTGTTGCCGCTGGTCAATGGCCCCGACGGCACCGACCGCCTGACCGAGCAGATCAAGGCGCTGCGCCGGTCGCTCGCCATCGAAATGGGCTTTGTGATGCCGGCGGTGCGCATCCTCGACAACGTCCAGCTCGAGGCCAATACCTACGTCATCAAGATCAAGGAAGTGGACGCCGGTTCCGGCAAGATCTGGCCGAACCAGTTCATGGTCATGGACCCCGCCGGCAACCAGGTCGGCGTGCCCGGCATCCACACCGTGGAGCCGACGTTTGGACTGCCGGCAACCTGGGTCGACGCCGCGCTGAAGGAAGAGGCGTCGCTGAAGGGCTACACGGTGGTGGACGCCGCCACCGTGCTGTCGACGCATCTGACCGAGCTGCTCAAGAACAACATGAGCGACTTGCTGTCCTATGGCGAGGTGCAGAAGCTGTTGAAGGACCTGCCGAAGGAACAGGGCGAGCTGGTCAAGGACATCGTGCCGAGCCAGGTCACGGTCTCCGGCATCCAGCGCGTGCTGCAGTTGCTCTTGGCCGAGCGGATCTCGATCCGCGATCTCTCCACCATTCTCGAAGGCATCGCCGACGCGCTCGCCTTCTCGCGCCACCCCGCCACCATGGTCGAGCACGTCCGCGCCCGGCTGGCGCGGCAGATCTGCGCGCAGAACACAACCTACAACGGCTACCTGCCGCTGATCGCACTGTCGGCGCGCTGGGAACAGGCGTTCGCCGAGTCGATCGTGGGCACCGGCGAGGATCGCAGCCTCGCCATGCAGCCCTCAAAACTGTCGGAGTTCATGACCTCGGTCCGCAACGCCTTCGAGCAGGCCGCCCGCGAAGGCGAAGCGCCGGTGCTGGTCACGTCGGCGGCGATCCGCCCGTTCGTCCGCTCGCTGGTCGAGCGCTTCCGCTCGCAGACCACCGTGCTGTCGCAGGCCGAAATCCACCCGCGCGCGCGGCTGAAGACGGTCGGAAGCGTCTAGGCCGGTAGCCAGACACTGTGCAAATCAGCGGCGAAACCGGCGAAGCCTTTTCGCCACAGGCAAATGGTTTGTTAAAACCGCGCTGATCGGCAGGCTCCACGCCACGCGTGGCGATCACTGCATTAACGCATTGCAATACATGCATAATTCGTAATCTTACCGGCGAAACGCGACCTCCTGATCGCGGCCGTTCAAGTCTTTTCACCGCCTTGTGATTGCCTCTTGGGAACTATTCCTCGGATTCCTACGTTTCCTCCCGCGAGACGTTGAACCGGCTTGCGAACGGCATCGACGAATTTGCAAGGCGGAAGGCGGCAGGAGACTTCCATGAACCATTCGATCTACAGCGCAGATCGCACGACCCATTTGAAGATCGTGGTCGTGGCTTTGGTTGCGGGAATCGTTGTCGCGGGTTTCAGCATCTCCGCGCGCAACACCTCGGATGAAGGTCTGACTCAGACTGCGAGCACGCGCGTGATGAAGGCCGGTAAGCCGGTCGTGATTACGAGCTCAGGCAACTCTGTTGTACGCTAAAGGAGAATTCACGGAATTCACGCGGCACCTTATAGCCCCCCAAAGTCGCCACGTGGATAATTAAGACCCCAACTACCCCCAAGTTGACTACGGAAACGCCCGCTCCCCACGGGCGTTTTCTTTTTGTGGGAGCTGTTGCGGAGTTCGCCACCACACCCACAGACCCCATCCTGAGGAGTTCGTAGCCCGGATGGAGCGAAGCGTAATCCGGGATTCTTGCGACATTCGACGGCGGTCCCGGGTTTCGCTTCGCTTTACCCGGGCTACGGGCTTTCGCGCCGCGGCGCCTAGCGATTGGCCGGCACCGTCTCGATCAGCTTGCCGGTAAAGACCGGCGCCGAGTGCGGCTTGCCGTCTGGTGATCCGCCGGCCTGCTCGATGGTCACCGCAAAGAGCGCGGAATTGATCATGCCGGCGTCGTAATCGGCCAGCACCGGACGCGCGGTAAAGTCGCTGCCGCCAATCACGCCGAGCGAGCGCGGCTGCGGCAGCTTGTCGGAGATCAGCCAAAGCTCGAAACTCTTGCCGGGCTCGGCCTCGGCGCCGACCTTGCGTACCGTGAAATTCTTGGTCGCGGCGTCGACCGTCAGGATGAAGGCGGGCGAGCCAGCGTCACGCTGCAGCAGGGCGACGTATTGCGCCGAGGGCACAGGCGATGGCGCCGGCGTCTTGACCTCGACCGTCTGGATGCGCGGCTTCGGCCGCAAGCCCTCCGGCAACAGTTCCGGCCGATAGACCTGCACCGCCAGCATCCCGACCAGGGCTGCGGCAAGCGCGGTGGCGACGGAAGCGATATTGCGCCAGCGGTTGGCGCGGCCCGCCAACTGGATGACGTTGGAATTGTCCACGGCGGCTGGCGGCGCGGCAGCCGACGGCGCTTCAACGGCTAGCGGCGCCTGGACGGCTGGCGGCGCCTGGGCGACCACCGGTTCGGCCGGCGGCGGAGACGGAGGCGGCGGCGCCTCGGGCAGCACCAGCGGCGCCTGCTGTCCGGTGGAATGGCCGATCGCGGCCTTGATGTTTTCCCACACGATCGGCCGCGGCTCGACGGAGCCGACCATCTGGTTCAGCACGCCGAGCCGGTATTCCCAGGCGTGCACGATCGCGGTGAATTCCGTATCGACGGCCATCATGGTCTCGACCTGCGCGCGCTCGTCGGCATCGAGGGTGCCGAGCGCATATTCCGCGGCGAGCGCGATATGGTCTTCGCTATAGGCCATCGTTCAAGATCCGGACCTCACAGCCCGAGACACTCCCTTATATCCATCATGCTGCGGCGCAGCCACGTCTTCACCGTATTCACCGGCGCCTCGAACTTGGCAGCAAGCTGCTCCCGACTCCAGCCGTTGTAATAGGCTAGCAGCACGAGCTTCTGCCGATCCGGCTCGAGACGGCCGACGCATTCCAGCAACCGCTTCAACTCTTCCGTCATCTCGCGCCGCGCCAGCGGATCGGGTGAATCGGCCGCGACTTCCATCGCGGCAGGCTCCTCCTCGATCGAGCTTTCGCTCTTCTTGCGCACCACGTCGATCGCCCGGTTGCGTGCGATCGACACCATCCATGTAATCGGCGAAGCGAGCGCCGGGTTGAACTGACCGGCACTTTTCCAGATCTTGACGTAAGCCTCCTGAATGACCTCCTCCGCGAGATCCTGACGCCGCAAGATACGGAGCACGACGCCGAAGAGTTTCGCGCGCGTGGCGGCGTAAAGGCGCTCAAAAGCAGCCTCATCCCCCTTCGCCACCGCGGCAATCAGCCATACCAGCTCCGCTGGCGTCAGCATTCAACGTCCCCCAAAACCTCGATCCTCCACCCGCGTCTTACGCCGGAGCCGTCGGGAAGTTTCGTAGCATACCCTGCGCCAAAGGGGCCACCAAGTCGCCGGTTTCGGGGGAATCTGGACAAGAAAAAACCCGGGCCTTTTGGCCCGGGTTTTCGATCATTCAACCGATGAGTGTGAGAAGCGTCAGGCGACGCCAAGCCGGGCGCGCATCAGGCCGATACTGTCCATGTCGGCCTGCTCCCGGGCGCTCTCCTCGGCGCGCTCGCGTGCCTGGTCGCGCTCGTCGAGCAGTTCGACCTTCTTCAGCTCCTCGAATGCTTCACTCAACAGGCTCTTGGCATCCTCGAGCTGGATGCGCAGTTCGTCGGCGGAGCGGGTCAGGTTTTCCCGGCGCTGGATCGCGGCCTTGGCGTAGGTCGGGTAGGCGAAATGGGAGGGGTCGTTGATCCCGGCCCGCTCCTGCTCGGTCTGAATTTCGCGCTCGAGATCGACCGACATGCGCTGGAAGTCGGCGATCATGCCTTCGATCTGGGTAACCCTTCGGCGCTTCTCGTCGACCTGAAATTTCTTCAGGCGGATCAGCGTTTCTCGTGACTTCATCGACTCATACTCCCCAGAAGTCCCAATTTGAACGCGGGACGGAGCCGGCTCCCCCGGGGGGCCCCACCGGCGTCATTAATCATGTGCCGGGGATGATGGCCTGACAAAGTTAGCGTTCCGTTTCCAAATTGGTGAGGATATGCGCCAAATAGCGGTAGCCGTCATCGAGGCTTGATTTTTCGTCCTTGGCCTGACGCAGGAACGCTTCCAGCGGGTCGTGCAGCCGGATCGCCTCGTCGACTTCGGCACTCGAACCCGCCCGGTAGGCGCCGAGCCGGATCAGTTCCTCCATGTCGGCGTAGGTCGCCATTACCTGACGGCCCTTCGTGATAACGGGCAGATAGTCCGGATTGGCCGATCGCGGCATGGTGCGGGAGACCGATTTGAGGATGTTGATCGCGGGAAACCGCCCGCGCTCTGCAATCGAGCGTTGCATCACGACGTGACCGTCCAGAATGCCGCGGACTGCGTCGGCGATCGGCTCGTTATGGTCGTCGCCATCGACCAGCACCGTGAAAATGCCGGTGATGGTGCCAACGCCGATGCCCGGCCCCGCCCGCTCCAGAAGTTTCGGCAATTCGGTAAACACGGTCGGCGTATAGCCCTTGGCCGTCGGCGGCTCGCCGGCCGACAATCCGATCTCGCGCTGCGCCATCGCAAAGCGCGTGACCGAGTCCATCAGGCACAGTACGTCCTTGTCCTCATCGCGGAAATACTCCGCAATCGCCAGCGTCAGATAAGCCGCCTGCCGCCGCATCAAGGCGGGTTCATCCGATGTCGCCACCACCACGACAGAGCGCGCGAGACCCTCGTCGCCGAGATCCTCCTGCAGAAATTCCTGCACCTCGCGGCCACGTTCGCCGATCAGGCCGATGACAGTAATGTCGGCATCGACGTTGCGCGCCAGCATCGACAGCAGCACCGATTTGCCGACGCCGGAACCTGCGAAGATGCCGAGCCGCTGGCCGCGGCAGCAGGTCAGGAACGTATTGAGCGCACGGACGCCGAGATCGAGCGGCGCCCCGACGCGCTTGCGCGAATGCGCCGGCGGCGGCGAATTGCGGTAGGGCATCGGCGACGGCCCCTGCGCCAGCGGCCCCTTGCCGTCGATCGGTTCCCCCATGGCGTTGATGACGCGGCCGAGCCAGGCCGGTGACGGCCGCACCTGGCTGGCCGCCGTAGCGATCACCGCGCGGCAACCGCGCCGCACGCCATCGAGCCCACCGAATGGCATCACGACCGCATTGCTGCCGGAAAAACCGATCACCTCGGCCGGGATGAAACGGTTCCCGCCGGTCTCGATGACGATCCTCGCGCCGACCGACATTGCGTGAATCGGCCCCGCGATCTCGACCATCAGCCCGCGCACGCCCACAACGCGGCCATATATATTGACGCCGTCGATGTCGCCGATCTGCTCCGCAAGCGCCTTCATTGCGAAAACCTTAAGTTTCCGCGCTTTAACCGGAGGCGCTTAACCTCGTGTTTACCCGCATCATTAATCATTGCGTCACTGTCTTTGGTGACTGAGAGCGCTTGCCCATCAGAAGAAGGGCGAAACGCGGGAGTCGGTTAGGCCCGTCTCTTAATCTGGAGCATGAGTAGGCACGGTAAGGAAAAGCTGCTTTCGCGCAACATCTTAGGGCGATTCGATAAAAATTGCACTTAAAGACCTTGCGAAGCGGAATCAGATTTTGTTAACCATATGTCTGTCAGGATCCGAATCAGTTGTTCAAAGGCGTTTTGAGTGCCGCAAGTGCGGCCGACCTGACGCCCGGAGCGGCGGACTAAAGGGGACTGGCATGCGCGTTTTGCTGATTGAAGATGACAGCGCCGTTGCGCAGTCGATCGAGCTGATGCTCAAATCCGAGAGTTTCAACGTCTATACGACGGATCTCGGAGAGGAAGGCGTCGACCTCGGTAAGCTCTACGATTACGACATTATCCTTCTCGACCTTAACCTGCCCGACATGTCCGGCTACGACGTGCTCAAGCAGCTCCGGGTTTCGAAGATCAAGACCCCCATTCTGATCCTCTCCGGCCTCGCCGGCATCGAGGATAAGGTCAAGGGCCTCGGCGTCGGCGCCGATGACTACATGACCAAGCCCTTCCACAAGGACGAACTGGTTGCCCGCATCCATGCGATCGTGCGCCGTTCCAAGGGTCACGCCCAGTCGGTCATCCAGACCGGCGATCTCGTGGTCAATCTCGACACCAAGACGGTCGAGGTCGGGGGTCAGCGGGTACATCTGACGGGCAAGGAATACCAGATGCTGGAGCTGCTTTCGCTCCGTAAGGGAACCACCCTCACCAAGGAAATGTTCCTCAACCATCTCTATGGCGGCATGGACGAGCCCGAGCTGAAGATCATCGACGTCTTCATCTGCAAGCTGCGCAAGAAGCTGGCCAACGCCTCCGAAGGCCGCAACTTCATCGAAACCGTGTGGGGCCGCGGCTACGTGCTGCGCGAGCCGCACGAGGCGGACGAGCGCATTCCCGCCTGATCAGGGTTTAAGGCGAGCCAGAAGGCTCACTCCTCCCGACTGGACCCCGCCCGAAACGGCGGGGTTTTTGTTTGGACGGATGACTTAATTGACTTCCCCGATGAAACTCGATCCCCTTCGTCCCGTAGCTGACTGAATTGTCCATAACCGAGGGGCAAGTCATGAAAAACGTCAGGTTGGTTGCCGCTATCGCACTCGGATCGGCATCGGGCGCGCTCATCGGCTATTCGGCGTTCGCCGGCGGCGACAAGGTCGCGTTCCCGGAGAATTTCGACAAGGACACGCTCTACGCCACGGTCGATCGTTACGACAACAAGCAGTATCGCGAGCTCTATGCGACACCGGCGGCGGTCGATGCGGTACGCAAGGGGCAGCCGATCCCGAGCGGCACGGTGCTAACGCTGGTGCAGTACAAGGCGCAGCTCGATGCGGCCGGCGAGCCTCGCAAGGATGCCAACGGCCGTTTCCAGAAGGGCGACCTCGTCGCCTACACGGTGATGGAAAAGCGCGACGGCTGGGGCACCGAGTACAAGGACGACATTCGGAACGGCGAATGGGAGTATCAGGCGTTTGGCCCGGACAAGAAGGTCAACGACAAGGCCAATTTGACGGCCTGCTTCACCTGCCACAAGCCGCATGCCGGGCAGGATTTTGTTATCTCACTAGCAGGCCTGAAAGGCACGCCCGAAGGCGCCATGGCAAAGCCCGCGTCGGGCCCCGGCGTGGTCTCGATCTCCGACTTCAAGTTCGGGCCGGAGACCGTCGTCGTCAGCAAGGGCCAGACCATCACCTGGCACAACACGGATTCCTCGCCGCACCAAGTGACGGTCACCGGCCCCAAGGCGCAGCGCTCGTCGATCGCGCTGAAAGGCCAGACCACCCAGCTGACCCTCGCCGATGCAGGAATCTACGATTACATCTGCGGCCTGCACCCGGCAATGAAGGGCAAGATCGAGGTCAGGGAATAGCCGGCTGCGTCAAGGCCGCCATGAAAGATTTGCGAGCCCCGCCCGAAATGGCGGGGTTTGGGGCGGACCGCTTCCGTCGGCCTGTCCGGATAACAGCGGCCTCGACTACCTAAGCGCCCAGCGCGGTCGATATCTCGCCAAGCGTCGCCTTCTCGGCGTCGCTCACCTTGACTCCGGCACTGAACAGGCCTCCGCCTTCCGACGCCGCCTCTGCAGTGCTTTGACTGATCTGCCGGAGCCAGTTCTTGAATTCCGCCGCATCACCGGGTGCCTTCGCGGCAAGCAAGGCAGAAACCTGCCGCAGCTCATCGATGCATTTGCCTTTCATTTCAGCCGGCTTGCTGTTCGCAAATTTTGTTTTCAGGCCATCTCGCGCGGCGCTTCGCCCTTCGCTGCTGGAAAAGTCCGTAACCACCGACTTGACCAGCGCGTTGGTGTCGGAGCCGGTCGCCGCCTGGGTGAGCGCGGTACCTCCGGCAAACGACTCCTTCAGCAGTCCCCATAGGCCACTGGGTTCGGCCGCGGTGATGGCCATACCGGCGATCATCGGGCTCTCCAGCAACAGCGTCCACTCATCCTTTGTGAAGCTTGTCTTGTCAGCCATTGATCTTACTCCTGGTGAATACAAACGGCGGGTTGAGCGATCCGCAGCAGCGCGAGTGCGCAAAGCCGCCGGCAGTTGCCCAGCCGTCCGGCGGAGGCCGGACGGCATGACGTTCTGAAATTCAGGAGCGCGCGAGCGCGTCGAGCTTGCCTCGAAGCTCGTCAATCGCCGGCTTCGCAATAGTGCCGGCGCCGGGCGTCGCCAGCACCTTGTCGCACATCTGGTTGATGGCGGGGGTCGCGGCCACGATCAGCTTTACGAGGGTGCTCTTTCCCTCAGGAGAGAGCTGCGTCGCGCGAGAGCTGACCTCATTCAATTGAGCCGTTGCTTCCTTTATTTTTGGCAGGGCAGCCTCGGCCGATGCGGCATCGGTGATGCCGGGAAGCACGGTCCTGATGGACCCAACCGACGTGTTGATCTGATTCGCCAGATTCATCCCGCCGACCGTCAAATCCGCCGGCGCGAGGCCCACGGTTCCGGTCGCGGTCCGCGTCGTGGCGGGAGGCGGCACCTGAGCGACTGTGTCCTCCCCTGAACGACCAAAGGCGAACCAGGCCAGACCACCCAATACCGCCGCGGCGACCAGCCAGTACGGCCATTGCGGTACCGACGTTCTGCTGGCCATCGCCGAGGCTGCCCGACCAGCCCCGGAAATGGTCCGCTCCGAAACCTCCGAAACTCGCCCGCCAGCCGCGCTGGCTGCCGCCGCACCGCTGCGCAAGCTTTCAGTCGCTCCGTCAATGAGACCAGCGGCACTCAACTGACCGGCGAGACCGGGCGGTATTGCCGCAGCGATCTGATCCTTCTGAGAAGTGAGAAGAGACACCAGCCCGCTTGCGTCGAGACCCGTGCTGCGTTGCTGCTGACCTAACGCACCAAGGACCACGGGGCCGAGCATGCCGAGCATCGACTTGCTGGTGCCCTCACTGATGCCCGCGAACTTGCCTATCGTCTGCGCCATTGCGTCCAGCGTTCCGCCACCGAACAGGCCCGAAAGCATGTTCGATCCCGTTTCCGCCAGCGAGTTCTGGCCGGTACCGCCGATGAGATTCTTGAGGCTCTCAAGCGAGGCGGATTGCTGTGTCAGTGTGTTGGTGAGCTGGCGGGCGCCATTGGGAGTGGAGCCAACGTCAGCGAAGCTTGCAAGAAGCGCGGGAATCGCACCCGCGATGGCTTTTTGCGCAACATTGCGATCAAGACCCAGAGCAGAAGCGATCTTCGCTATCATGTCCGGCGTTAGGAATTGCATCACTACAGAGACCAAATTCGCCATGGCGATCCTCCTGAGCAGAGTGCAGGTATTTTCTCAGGTAGTTCGTCCAGTCCAGATTGCGTCTCAAAGTTTGATCACCTTATATTACAACCTCGCCGGACAAATCCGAGTTCCACAAAAGCTGCTACGATTCGGGAACCCGGGAACTACTTGAAGCGGCGCTGGCAGGCGTTATCGCATCGAGAAAACATCGCCGCCGTTGAAACTGCCGCCGCCGCTTCACGCTGAGCTTTCCCGCTGAACCTTCACGCTACTTGGGGCTGATGGAGTACGGCACATGTCGAACGTGGATCTTGCACTGTCAGTTGCGCTTGGCATCGGGCTCGCCGCCGCAACCGGCTTTCGGCTGTTCCTGCCGCTGCTAATTCTGAGCGGCGCTGCCTACACCGGACATGCAAGCCTGAACGAGGGCTTCGCATGGCTCGGCACACCAGCCGCCGTCATCATGCTCGGCACGGCAGCCATCGTGGAGATGGCCGCGTTCTACATTCCCGGCGTGGACAATTTGCTCGATACGGTGGCGACGCCCGGTGCCGTCGTCGCAGGGACGATCGTGTCCGCCGCTGTTATGACCGACCTGCCGCCGATGGTGAAATGGACAGCAGCCATTATCGCGGGAGGTGGCGTTGCCGGCATCACACAGGGTTTGACCGCAATGCTCAGGGCAAAATCCACCGTCTTCACCGGCGGCCTTGGGAATTCGACGGTCGCCACGGCCGAACTCGGCAGCGCCACGCTGATCTCGATTCTGGCGCTGGCAGCGCCGATCGCCGCGCTCGCACTGGTCATTCTCTTCTTCTGGCTGGCATTCCGCCTGCTCCGGGGCCTGGCTCGGGGATCGCATCGGCCGAACGAACGATAAGGCGGGTTTTTGTTTGGGGGTTCGCGGCCGTGACCGGGCTGGTCGCTCAGACCGCGCTGGTCGTCAGCCGGATCGATGGAATCTTGACCAGGACGCTCAGCCCGCCAAGTTCCGCCGTCTGCAGATCAATCTCTCCGCCGTAGAGTTCAACTAGATCGGCGACGACCGACAAGCCGATCCCGGAACCGGCGACGGCCTCGTCAAGTCTGCGCCCGCGTTCCAGAACTCGCTGGCGCTCATGCTCCGGCAATCCCGGTCCATCATCTTCGATATGGATATCCAGACTCTTGGCCGAGTGACTGACCACCATCACGACGGTGCTGCGCGCCCATTTGCAGGCGTTCTCAACGAGATTGCCGATCATTTCCTCGAAGTCCTCCCGCTCTCCGAGAAAAACCAGGTCGTCGTCCACCGACGCCGCAATGCTCAGATCTCGCGCCCGGTAGCCGCGCTCCATGACCAGCAAGATGTCATCGACCACCGATTTCACCGGCACGCGATCGGATGCCAACCGTACCTTGCCGGCGAAGCGTGCTCGCTTGAGATGATGGTCGATCTGGCGGCGGATCGTATCGACACTGAGTCCGATCTCGCTGTCCTGCGCCGTGCCCCTCGTCTCGTTGCGGGCGGAAATCAGACTCAAGGGCGTCTTGATGGCATGGGCAAGGTTGCCTGCATGCGCGCGGGCGCGCCCGACGACAATCTCGACCTGTTCGATGAGGTCGTTGACGCTCGATATGAGAGGATTCAATTCCCGGTAACTGGACGGCTTGAGCCGCGCAATCTCGCCGCGCGTGGCGCGCTCGATATCCTCCGCGAGTATCCGAAGCGGCCGCAAGCCCGAACGAATTTCGCCGATCAACAACCCGCTCAGTATCGCTGCAATAATCGCCAGGCCGAGCAGCAACCAGCGCATCGACAGCCAGACCTCGCGGCCAATATCACGGGACGGTCCTGCCACCGTGATATCGAGCAAGATCGCACCGTCGCGCAACTGCACGACCCGATGCCTGAGACGGAGATCCTCGCCGGAGGGACCGCTGGCCGGTAACGTGAGCGGACGCGGCGGCTCGCCGGGCTCGCCGCCTGCCGCAGCGTCGCGAATTGCCGGTAACTCGCCAAGGCGCAGCGAACGCGAGCGGGCCAGAGTAAGATCGCCCTTGGCGATGCGCCAATACCAGCCCGAGTTCGGACGGTTGAAGGCGGGGTCTTCCGGCTCGCGCGACAACGACAATATCTTGTCGTCGCCGAAATCCACCGCAAGCGCGAGTTCGCCGAGCTCATTCGCCAACCGCGTATCGAAATCGCGCGTCGCTGCGTCGGATACGATCCGCCACGTCAGAGCTGCGGTCAGCAGGAAGCCTGTCGCAACGGAAGTCACCACGACCACGACGAGACGACGCCTCAGCGAGCGCATGGTCACGTCGTTTCGTCCGTCAGGCGGTAGCCCTCGCCGCGCGACGTCTCGATGCGCGTGCGGCCGAACTTCTTGCGCAGGCGGCTGACAATCACCTCCAGGCTGTTGAAGTCACGATCCTGATCGTTCTCGTAGATGTGTTCGCTGAGTTCGGTTCGCGAAATCGTGCGCCCCGGATGCAGCATCAGATAGGTCAGCACCCGACGTTCAAGGGCTGTAAGCCTGACGGGCATTTCGTCGAGCGTGGCCACCCCCGTCGTCGTATCGAGCGCTATCGGGCCAATTCGAATTTCGGGCCGGGCATGTCCCGCCGCGCGGCGCACCAGCGCCTGAAGGCGAAGCAGAAGTTCCTCGAGCTGAAATGGCTTGGTAAGATAATCGTCGGCGCCGGCGCGAAATCCCGCAGCCTTGTCGGCAAAGCGATCGCGAGCCGTCAGAATAAGAACGGCGGTGTTCACGCTCCGGCCGCGTAACGTCTTGAGAACCGACAACCCGTCCATCCCCGGCAGACCAAGGTCGAGGACGATAGCATCGTAGGGCTCGGTCTGTGCCAAATGCAGCGCGTCGATACCCTCGGCGGCCAGATCGACGGCCATGCCGGAATCTCGCAAGAAACGGGCGACTTCCGCGGCTAACCTAACCTCATCTTCTACAAGAAGGATTCGCATGGTGAGTTCCCTGCCGAGACGCCGGCGCTGTCGCAAGGTTCCTGCCGAAAACTGCCCGCAGTGTACGTTTCTGTCAGTTGAAACTGAACCGAGTTTGAACGGCATGCATCGGCCCCGGTTCAAGCGGGAATACTAGACTGCACCGGCATCGCATCATGACGATCCAGGAGACTTCAATGAAAGCGAACCCCAGACAGGCGAGGCTGCTTGCGATGGCCGTTGCGGGCTGCGCCATTCTTGCCACGGCCGCGATGGCTCAAGTTGCGATCGACCAGATCCGTCCCGAAGGAATCAGCATCAAGGGTACTGTCGCGGATATCTTCGGCGATAAATTCGTGCTGGAAGACAAGTCCGGACGTATTCTCGTGCAGACCGGCCCAGCTGGCCCTCAAGCCGCTCCGGTCAGATCGGGAGAGACCGTCACGGTTATCGGCGTGCCGGGAGACCGCACGTTTGATGCGCGAAAGATCCTCCGCGAGAGCGGCGAGATTGCCTTCGACGCACCGCCGCCCCCACCCCGAGAGCCCACCGGCGCAGGCGTCGACCCCGGCCCTCGCCGTCTAATCGGTGGATCGGCTCCTCCGCCGCCTCCCGGCGCCCCGCCAGGACCGCGCGGCGCAGCCGGCGACAGAGGGCCAATGGCCGGCCAAGACCGCGAAAATGTGTTGCGCATCCTCAAGGATGCCGGGTTGACAGCGATGGGCGAGCCAGTCCGGCATCCCAAACACATCGAAATTCCGGCGCGTACCGGTACGGGCAAGACCGTCATTGTGTCACTCGACCGCTTCGGCCGGCTCGATGAAATCGAAGACGCCGATCGCGATCGGGAGCGGCGGCCGGCTCAATCAATCGGTCCGGCGGACGCGGAACGGATCGCACGGGAGGCCGGATATTCCATACGAGAGGCGCCCGAGCAGCGAAAGCACCACTACGAAATTCTGGCCACGAACGCTAAGGGCGAAATCCTCGAGCTTCACATGGATTTTGCCGGCAATATCTACAAGCAAGTGTGGGTCCGTTAGGCCACAGAGCGAGAACATGCGCCACAAACCCCGCCAGCGATGGCGGGTTTTGTTTTGGGGATTGAACCCGCGACCGCGATGCGCCGACTGATAGATCGTGCGAACCTTTAGGAACGCACGAGTCGGGGCGAATTCAATGGTTCTGCAATCCCTCGCCGGGCTGCCGGCGTTTCTGGTCTATTTCTGCACGGCGATTGTTGCCGTCGTCGCCTACCTCTTCGTCTATACCCGCGTCACCGCGCATAACGAGTTCGATCTGATCCGCGCCAACGAGCCGGCAGCCGCAATTGCGCTGGGTTTGAGCTTGCTCGGCTTTGTGCTGCCGCTGGTCAGCGCTATCGCCCATTCCGCCAATGTCTGGGATTGCATGATCTGGGCCGCGATCGCGCTGATCGTGCAGATAACAGTCTATTTCCTCGTCAGGGTTCCCGTGCCGAACCTGTCGAAGCGGATCGCGTCCGGCGAACTCGCCGCTGCGATCTGGCTCGGACTGTCCTCGCTCGCTGCCGGCGCCCTCAACGCCGCCAGCATGATCTACTGACCATGGCCGACAAATCTGACCAGGAATTCGGCAAGCGCAAACCGGTCTCGGTGCCGGCTTCGCCGCGCCCTGCTCCGCCGCCGGCCAAGCGCTCGGGTCACGTCGCTCTCCTGCTGATGGGCACGTTTGCCGTCGGCACCGCCGCCTACACCCTGATGCCGAGCCGCAGCTGCGAGCAACCGCCGAATGCGGCCTCGCCGTCGCTCCAGCAGAGCACTACCGAGTGCTCGTCGCGCAGCTCTTCATCCAGCAGCGGCGGCTCCGGCGGCAGCTCGTCGCGCAGCAGCTACTACTCAAGCGATTCGTCCTCGAGCCATTCATCCTCGGGCACTTCCGATTCCGGCTCGCATAGTGCGCAGCGCGGCGGCTTCGGCTCGTTCGGGCACGCCGTCGGCTTCTCCGGCGGCTGAATTTCATGCAGCGCATCCCCTGCCCCGAACGCGACGACTGGCGTGCTACCGCCGAAAGTGTCGGGTTCACTTTTCACACCATCAACGGCGAGCGCTATTGGGACGAACGGGCCTATTACGCATTCACGCTGGACGAGATCGAACGGCGGATCGAGGGGCCCACCGGCGAGATCGATGCGATGTGCCTCGAACTGGTCGGCCGCGCGATCAAGGACGAAAAATATCTGCGCCGGTTGAAAATACCCGAAGCCTTCTGGCCGCTGCTGTCCGAGAGCTGGCGCCGCCGCGATGCCAGCCTCTACGGCCGGCTGGACCTGAGCTACGACGGCTGGAGCCCGGCGAAACTGCTGGAGTACAACGCTGATACACCGACTTCGATCTTCGAGGCGGCGGTTTTCCAGTGGACCTGGCTCGAACAGGCGATGGATCGCAATATCATCCCGAAGCGCGCCGACCAGTTCAATTCCATCCATGAGCGCCTGATCGATACTTGGAAAAAGCGCGGCGGCGCGAAGCATCTGCATCTCGCCGGGATGACTGACAATACCGAGGACGCCGGCACGTTGGCTTATCTGCAGGACACCGCGAGCCAGGCCGGATTGAAGACCACGCTGATGGACATCAAGGACGTCGGACTGGGCGGCGATGGCTGCTTCGTCGATCTCGACGATCGCGGAATTGAGCTCGCCTTCAAGCTCTACCCCTGGGAATGGATGTTTCAGGACGCGTTTGGCGCGAAGCTGTCGAGCGCGCCGACACGCTGGATCGAGCCGCCCTGGAAAGCGATCCTTTCCAACAAGGGCATCCTACCGCTGCTATGGGAGATGTTTCCAAAACACCCCAATTTGCTGCCGGCCTATTTCGAGGACGATCCGAAGGCTTCCATGCTCGGCTCCTCGTTTGTGCGCAAGCCGCTCTATTCGCGCGAAGGCGCCAACGTCGCGCTCGTCAGCGCCGGCACCACGCTGGTGGAACAGCAAGGCCCGTACGGGGCGGAAGGATTCATCCGGCAGGCTTTCGCGCCGCTGCCGAGCTTCTCCGACCAATACCCGGTGCTTGGAAGCTGGCTGGTCGATGGCACGCCATGCGGCCTGTCGATCCGCGAGGACGAGAACCCGATCACCGGCAACACGTCACGCTTCCTGCCGCACGCGATCGTGTAGCGCGGGCATAAAGGCAGACGAGGCCAAGAACGGGCTCAGCGCGCCGCGGCGACGGCCCGCAGGGTTTGCGGCACCAGGCTCGGCGCCCCCACCCGTATCACCGGCGCGATGTTCGGACGATACAGTCCGCGGCGCTCCGGATAGGGCTTGAAGGTGTTGGTAATGCCGACCACGGATTCGGCCGCGCCCAGCGCCAGCACGCCATCGGGCTCCATCATCCGGGAGAGCCGCTCGAAGATATTGGTCTTGGTATTCTGATCGAAATAGATCAGCACGTTGCGGCAGAAGATGATGTCGAACACGCCGAGATGGGAGAAGTCCTGCAGCAAATTGAGCTGACGATGCTGCACCATGCTGCGGATCTCGGCATTGATCTGCCAGAGCTCGCCGTTCTGGGTGAAATATTTCACCAGCAACCCGATCGGCAATCCGCGCTGCACCTCGAACTGGCTGAAGATGCCGGCTTTGGATTTTTCCAGCACCGCCTGCGACAGGTCGGTCGCGACGATCTCGGTGCGCCAGCCCGACAGCAGGGAACCTGCTTCCTTCAGGCACATCGCGATCGAGTACGGCTCCTGCCCGGTGGAGGAAGCCGCGCACCAGATGCGCAAGGAGCGGCGGGCCGCGCGCGCCTGCGCCATCGCCGGGATGACGGTGTCCCGTAAATGATCGAACGGAATCTTGTCGCGGAAGAAGAACGTCTCGTTGGTGGTCATCGCCTCGACCACCTCCCCCGTCAGCGCTTCGGTCCCGCCCTTCATCTTCGCGACGAGTTCGGGAATTCCCGGCAGGCTGGACTTGCGCGCCAGCGGCAGCAGCCGGCTTTCCACCAGATATTGCTTGTCGGCGGATAGATCGAGCCCGGAGCGCTCTTTCAGAAGCTTACGCAGATACTCATAGTCTGAAGGCGTCACGAACGATCTCCCGAAAACAACCGAACCAGTTTTGGCGCAATCTGATTGAGCGGCAGGACCGCCGCGCAAATACCTGCATTGGTGGCCGCGCCGGGCATGCCCCACACCACGCTGGTCGCTTCGTCCTGGGCAATCACGCTGCCGCCGGCGGCGACGATCTCCTTGCCACCGCGCATACCGTCGGAGCCCATGCCGGTCAAAATCACCGACATGATTCCGCCCTGCCAGACGTCGATGGCGGAGTTGAACAGCGGGTCCACCGCGGGTTTGCAGAAATTCACCGGCGGCCCGTCGTCGAGCGCGATCGCAGTTTCGGCGCCATGGCGCACCACGCGCATGTGGCGGCCGCCCGGCGCGAGATAGATCCGGCCGGGCTTGACGATCTCGCCATCGATGGCTTCATGCGCCGGCCGGCGGCTCGCGCGCCCCAGATGTTCGGCGAGAATCGTGGTGAAGGTCGGCGGCATGTGCTGGGTGATCAGCACCGGAAAACGATCGATCACCGGGCCGATGTCGGCAACCAGCGTCATCAGGGCCTGCGGGCCACCGGTCGACGAGCCGATCAGGAGCACCCGCGGCGCCAGCATGCTGAAGGGCTGGCGCGCCAGTTGCAGTTGCGCAACCGGTGCAGCGGCCGGCTGGGCCGATACTCCGCGTGCCCGCTCAGGGGCCGGCGCCATGGACGGGCTCGCGGCCGGCGACGCACGCCGGCGGGCCCTGGCGCCCAGATGACGAATCTTCTGAATCAGATCGTGGTGGAAAGTCTCGGCCGCGGTGGCCTCGCGCGTGCTCTCCGGCTTTGGGATGTAGTCGGACGCGCCGAGCGAGAGCGCCTTGAAGCTGATCTCCGCGTTGCGGCGGGTCAGCGTCGACGCCATGATGATGACGAGGTCGCGCTTTTTCGCCAGCAGCTGCGGCAGCGCCGAAATGCCGTCGAGCTCCGGCATTTCGATATCGAGCACGGCAACATCGGGCTTGATGCGTTCGATCTGGTTGACGGCGTCGAGACCGGTACGCAAGGAGGCCGAGACCTCCATGTCCGGCTCGGCGCCGATCCAGCGCGAGATCATCCCGCGGATCACCACGGAGTCGTCAACCACCATGACGCGCAGCTTGTCTTGCCGTGTCGAGATGGGTGGCGGAGACTTCGTTAACGCAACACTCATTACTTCACCCGACCCCAACTCAAGCGGCACACTTACAAAAACAACGCCGAAGGCCGTTGAGCCGCCGGGAACACCTGCGCTAGATCAGAGCAGGCCGACTTCCTGGAACTTCGCGGTGACGATGTCCTTGTCGAACGGCTTCATGATGTACTCGTTCGCACCGGCATGCAGCGCTCGCGCAATGTGTGCGACGTCGTTTTCGGTGGTGCAGAACACCACCTTGGGCGCGTCACCGCCGGGCATGCGGCGCAGATTGCCGAGGAATTCGTAGCCGTCCATGACGGGCATGTTCCAGTCGAGCAGAACTGCTTCGGGCATGGCGCGCTTGCAGACTTCAAGCGCCTTTTGGCCGTCCTCGGCTTCGACGATCTGAAAGTCGAGACCTTCGAGGATGCGGCGTGCGACTTTTCGGATGACGCTCGAGTCATCGACCACCAGACATGTTTTCATTTTAGGCCTCCAATTGCACCAGATCCCAAGAGGGATGTTTCCATTCCAGGTTCGGTCTTCATGCCGCCATCAGGTCCGGCACGATTTCGAGAACGCGATCGACATCGAGGACGACCATGAGCTGGCCGTCGAGACGGTGAACACCACCGGCGAGCTTGGCCATGCGGGGATCGAGATTGACGGGGTTTTCCTCGCGGCCATCGTCGCGGAGTTTGAGCACCTCGCCGATCTGGTCGATCAGCAGGCCGTAGGATTCGCCGCGCAAATCGACGCCGACCGCCATCGGCGGCTTGCCGTCGTCGTTCTTGGGCAGCCCGAGCCGGGCGCGCATGTTGACCACGGTGACGATGCGGCCGCGCAGATTGAGCACGCCGGCGATCTCGGCCGACGACAAC
>NZ_JAHEAG010000260.1 GCF_018596315.1 Bradyrhizobium sp. SRL28
GACACTTAGAATCC
Organism: Bradyrhizobium sp. SRL28; assembly: GCF_018596315.1. Lineage (GTDB taxonomy): Bacteria > Pseudomonadota > Alphaproteobacteria > Rhizobiales > Xanthobacteraceae > Bradyrhizobium. The sequence continues at coordinate 15 of NZ_JAHEAG010000260.1, forward strand.
ATCCCCTTTCGGGGCGCTTCGGCGCGGCTAGATTACTGTCCCGGACGCACCAGCAGTCTTGCGGCAATCCTCTTTTTTCGTGCTTGGCAGAGGCGCGATTGCTGGAGTTGTCTTCTCGGGCGAGGTGAGCGGCTATCTGCGCGCCTATGCCACTGCCGACGCACGATTGCTCTTGGAAATCGACACGGCGCGCGACTACGTTACCGAGAATGGAGTTTCGGCACGCGGTGGCGCCATCGCGCGCGCGGCGCGAACGGATTCGTCTTGTTCAGAAGGCAGGGTGAATTGGAAT
>NZ_JAHEAG010000261.1 GCF_018596315.1 Bradyrhizobium sp. SRL28
CAACGCAATTTCACCGACCCGGAAAGCCGCATCCTGAAGACCAAGGACGGTTACATCCAGGGCTACAACGCCCAGGCCGCGGTCGATGGTGCCCATCAGATCATCGTGGCGCAGACGCTGACCAGTTCCTCCAGCGATCAGGCGCAACTGGCGCCGTTGCTCGACGGGATCAGGGCCAATCTGGGGACCAATCCCGACGAAGTATCGGCCGACGCCGGCTACTGCTCCGCCGCCAATCTTCGCACGATCAAACGGCGGCGCATCGAGGGCTACATCGCCACCGGAAGGCAGAAGCACGGCACCAA
>NZ_JAHEAG010000262.1 GCF_018596315.1 Bradyrhizobium sp. SRL28
CGGCTGTCTCTTTTATGAGGTTCCGACAGGGCCAGCTGTATCTGCGAACGTCCCGATCGGCCGTCCGATTGCCAACACGCGGGTGTATCTGCTGGACGATCATGGCGCGCCTGTGCCGTTGGGGGCGGTCGGGGAGCTTTACGTTGGCGGGGCGGGGGTTGCGCGTGGCTATCTGAACCGTGCCGAGCTGACCGCGGAGCGGTTCATCGCCAGTCCCTTTGTGGACGGCGACCGGCTGTACCGGACCGGCGACCTGGCGCGCTATCTGCCCGACGGCAATCTGGAGTTCCTCGGCCGCAA
>NZ_JAHEAG010000027.1 GCF_018596315.1 Bradyrhizobium sp. SRL28
CCGAAGCTGACATGCAGACCCGGCGGGTAAGCGGACATTGACCAGCCGGCGTAGCTGGCCTCTGAGCACCCAATGAACCGACACTGTGGACGGATTCTGACCTGTCAGTCCGAAGCAGGCACAGAATGATGCTCGTGTGCGATGCGCCAGTCGCCATCGACCTTCCGCAGGCCAACAGTCAGTCGGAACAGAAAGCCGTCCTTGTCTATAGGATTGCTGGACGAGTCAGGTCCGCACCACAGGATGGCGACCGCGAAGGCGACGTCAGCGCCTGCGGTAACGGCGAGTTCTCGAAAGTCGAAGGCCGTACCCGGCTTGTGGTAACGGAAAAGCAGATCCCAGGTCTGTTCGTAGGCTTCGATGCCCCTGCATTGGAGTGGCGGCGGCAAGTCGAACATCGCTATGTCCCGGTCGTGGTGCGCCAGAATGGCGGGAAGATCGTGCCGGCGGACGGCGTCCGCCCAGCCCTCGAGAAGGGCTTTGATCCGGGTTTCTTCGGCCTTGGCCTGTTCAGCCATGGTTTGGGCTCCTTGTTGAGACCCTAGGACGAACGAAGGCTGGCAAATCCGACAACGTCTGTGAAGTCCTCTAAGCCACTGAAGCTCACAGCGTCCGTTTCGGGAATTTAGGCCATTGGTGCTTGGCCGTCGGCTTTGCGCCAAGAGCCGGCATTCTCCGCGCGAACCCACTGGTTGCCCGGCATGCCAGGGATTACGATGATGGTCTGCTCGAATACGTAGCGAGCGTAGAGGCTAAAGATCCCGAACACTGGCCTGATTTGGCGGATGACAATGCCAAGCGCCGCTCCCGGCATTTCTTCCTGATTGACAATCTGACCAAAGCTCTGCGCGAGCTGATGCCGGTGACGGCATGACTGAGCACCTAATCGATCAGGCGCAGGATGTGTATTGCCATAAGCTGGCGCGCATTGACCACTTGGGGCCAAATCGGCGCCTGATTTTCACGGTACCAGATATGCGGGGCGGCCAGTGGCAGCAGGTCATCGTCAAGTTGATAATGCCGGCTGAGGTTATGGCCGTCCTGGCCTACATGGCAGCGGCCACCGATCCGACGCGGGCAAGTCTGGAACTGCTGGCGCTCGAACCGCGCACTGCGAATTGAGGGAAGCAGGCCCCGCCGGATCTCGCCGGCGGGCCCCAAAAAAAGTTTAGGACAAGTCGATCAATTGAATTGAGACGACTCATCTTGAAAGTGTACGGTGGGGCCGCCAGCTATTTCTAATGGCCAGCGGCCCTATGCCGACCACTTCCAATTGCCAGCCTCAAGCAGAGCGATGATCAGCACGGGGGCCAATGACCGATCTGGCCTGCAGTTCCCCGTTTTAGGACGGCTTCTCTCTGGAAAATTTTGTAAGTCAATCACGGCTGCCAAGCCTTTGACGCCGCGCGGGCTGCTTCCGGGTGAGCACTTGCGTTGCCATCCTCGGAAAACGGCTCGCCGGCATCTGAATGAGAAACGGCCCCAGTTGCTGGAAAGAAACTGGGGCCGCCTTCTTCCGAGTGGGGCTTTGGGGGCTGGTCCCCGGAAGCTCACACCGACCCTCTTAGCCAGTAAAAGTTCCAACCGGCGGCTCTTGATCTAGCTCAATCGCGACCACTTTTCCCAATCTGATAATTCGGCGCGTCCGAGACGGGGCGCAAGGAGAGGGGGCGGTCCCGGTGCTAGCCAGCCCCGCGCCGGGGCCGTTCCTGTGACTGAATGGCCGCGAGTGACGACCGCGGGCGGCAGCCACCGTAGTCTTACGGGCGACTTGTTTGGTTTCATGTTCTTTTTTGAACAGACAGCGGCGTTCACATTCCGTCTACTTTGTACATTGTGTGACTAGAAAATATTACGGATCAGCCCGGCCCTCTCGGCCGGGCTTTTCGCTTAGTGAGACTCGGATTCGTTCTTCGGCAGCTTCGTAATGTAGTCGGCCGCGTCCTTCAGCGTGAGTAACTTCCGGCCGTCGGGCAAAATGATGGGATCCTCAAACGGATAGACCAGGGCAATAAAATCTACTCAGGCAATGATCTTGGGTGTCCCGTCCCAGCACAGCCTATTCCTAGCGGCTTGTCACCTTGTTCGCTATTTGTACTATTAGCCGCATAATGAACACCGACCGTGAAATCGAGATCCTGTTCAGGCGGCTTCGCCTGTACAACCAGCTCGGGCGCCGTGCCGAGGGGCTCGTCCGAACGATCCAGAGGGTGATGAAGGAGCGCTATGATTGCAATGGCACGACGAAAAGGCGGACAACTCGCCATGGATCAACGCGCTCGCCGAACTTCGGCAGCGAGCCGCGCGTGAAGGCCACTGCTATCAGCACGTCCAGGCAATCACCGTTGCGATAGATCAGTACGCGGAGAAGGCGCTGGGCAATCGCGATTACTTTCTCAACAAGCCTTGCGGCGTCGGCTAGAGTTGCCGCGCTGGCTTCTATGAAAAGGCCCCAGCTGTCGGTTGAGACAGCTGGGGCCGCCAACCCCGAGTTTTCTTCCGGCAGGGTTCTTCGGGGGCAAAAACCGGAAGCTGTGAACTGACTCCGCTCACAGCAGCGCGTTCCTAACTGATTGCCTGTTTTTCCCGATCGATTTCAATAAAAGACGCTGCCGGTATCGAAATAAGAAACGGCCCCAGCCTCGGGGAAAGCTGGGGCCTGGGAAGGTGTCTTGTGTGCCTTTGGGCAATTCTGAAAGACACGGGACTCAGAACGCCGTCCATTGCCACTTGTTCCCGGTATTCCCCGACCTTTTGTTCATGTGCGGCTTGTGCCACGGCTAGGGGCAGTGTCTGAATAAGAACGGCCTCAGTTGGGTCACAACGCTGGTGCCGTCATTTCAAGGCGCCATGCGGCGGGCGTGGAGCTTACATTGACGTGGGCTGTCAGGGGCCCGGTCCTAGAGGCGGGGATGCGGCTCCGAAATCGCGCACCGGGCCCGCCTTACTCAGCCCGATCCGCCATAACTTTTTCGATTTCAGCAGCCAGTTGTCTGAAATGAACGGCGAGGCGCTCGTAAAGCTCGCGCTTCTGCACAGCCGTCGCGCTTCGGGCGATCTGCTCCGCATTGTCGGCTTCTGCGCGCAGCTTCTCTGCGCTGTCCTTCATGTCCTGCATGGACCTTTACCTTGGCCGGCGAGCGCAGCCAGTCTGCACGGCGGGCTCCAGCCCCCGGGAGTCGAGACGACGGCAATGGCGTCTATGGAAGACGCCACGCGATTCATACGCCCTCATGCCTGGATCGCTCCTAGGAATTTTTGTCGCGGTGGCTAATCCGTCTAGCACGGGCCGCCTCGCTCGCCGGGCGAGCCTCTATTCCACAAGGCGAAGAGCCCGGCGCTTTTTCATTCTATCGAGAGCGTGGACAAGCTCATCTCTATCTAGGACCGCGATGAGGCGGTGCACTGTACGCGTAGCGTCTCGTGGGCCTGGCGCGATGTATTCTCCGAGGATGCGCCTGGCATCCTCCACAGCTTGCAATACGGTGTCTTGATCCGTGGTGTTCATGGTACGCGCGTAGCTGAGCACGGACTCAATTAGAATCGCCCTGCGATCGTTCCTACGGCGGGCTCACCCCGGCGGAATTTCTGGTGGGCCCTCCGCGTGTCTAGGGAACGTCGTGCGTCGGGCCGCCTAGAACGTTTCCATCATCGTATATGAACAAAACTGTGACCTGAACCGTCTTACTTTGATGGAGATGGTCTATGGATCAGATTGAAGATCCCCGGGAACTAGAGCGCAAGATCGACCAGGCGACCCGGATTGCTTCGCGTATCAATGACCCGACGACCGTGGAGCGGTTGAGGGCTTGGATTGAGGAGCTAAGGCAGAGGCTGCGGCCGCGTCTGGAGGCGAGACGCACAAAGCAGGCCATCAGTGCACGCGCCCGGGAAATTTGGGAACAGAACGGATGCCCTACAGACCGCGACTTGGAGTTTTGGCTTCAAGCTGAATCTGAGATTAGCGAGCACCAGCGTCAGTAATCGACTGGCTCAGGATTGGCCGCTCGGACGTAAATGTTTCGACGTGTCGATCCAGTTGCCATAGCTCCACGTCGTGACCATCAACGAACTGCTTGGCGAGCCTGATGGCCTCGGCCCCATCATCGCATCGCAAATCGACACGATTTTGAACATGCCCGTCTGGCCCCATGATGTAGGCGTGGTACTCTTGCATCTGCTGGCTCCCAACAGAGACTGAGAGAGCCATAAATGCTTTGCCCGTCTGTCCGGTTCCAGATCCGAAGCTCTTACCAGACCTGCACAGGGGGACCGACTTTCGGCCTCATGTATCCGGCGGGAAGTAGTGTCGCAGCATCAGGCGGATAGCGAAGTATCCCTATGTCGCGGTCATGTCGCGTCTACTCACCGCTATTCGATGAAATTCGTTGATAATCAACGACATTCGCTCGCAACAAACGCAACATGAAATCGGTGACCGAACGCTGGGGACCAGATAAAATTCAAATCCCGCCGTCGTCGCAAATCGGTCGCCAATTCACAGCGTTCAACGCGGCCCGCCGCTCTTTCATGAGCCGCTTCACCGTCGGCCAACTCGCTGAGCCAGCTCAGCTCCAATCACACACCTCACCCGCGGCCCTCAAATCTCCATAGCGCCTGCCGCGCGGCTTTACGTTCCCAAAGCGCGGTTTCCTCCCTTGGAGGTTTGCGGACGCCGGCCCCGTGCGCGCGGCGCCACCGTCATGGGGCCGGCATCCGAAAACCTTCGCAAGGCAGACATTCCGCGATTGTCAGGATGCCTGCGCGCAGCCTCTTCTACGCGGGCTCGATGAGGCGGGGGCACGAGCCGCTTGACCGGCTCGGCCTTACGCCGGCATGGCGATTTCGCAAATCAGTCCGTCAGTCTGCCAATCAAAGCTTATCTCGCCTTTGAGCTGGCCTCTGACCATGGTTTCCATGATGCGCGATCCGAAGCCCGAACGGGTGGGATACTCGACGGGTGGGCCGTTTCGTTCGCTCCAGCGCAGCATGACTTGGCCTTCTGCAGATTGCGAACACTGCACATGAACCATTCCATTCTGGACCGATAACGATCCGTACTTCGCGGCGTTTGTCGCCAACTCATGGACGGTTACCGCGACCGCCTGAGCGGTGGACGGATCAAGCAAAAGGGTAAGTCCCTCGATTGTCGCCCGCGATTCTCCGTCATTCACGTAGGCGGCGAGTTCGTCCTTAATCAGATTGTGGAGGTCTGCGCCTTCCCAGCGCGTTGCCACGAACAGCCTATGAACGTTTGCAAGGGCCTGAATACGGCCCGAAATTGCGTGCTTGAGTTCATCCGGCGTATTAGCATTCGACAGATTCACTGTTGCCTGCACAGTCGCCAATACATTCTTTGCCCGGTGCTCCGCTTCGCGAGCAAGCATCTCGATTTGAGCCTCACTCCGCTTGCGGTCTGTAATGTCGCGGGCGATTTTTGCTGCACCGACGACCTTACCGGTGCCATCCCTCACAGGCGAAACCGTCAGTGAAACATCGATCCAACTACCGTCCTTGCGCTGTCGCACCGTTTCATAGTGATTGATTCGCTCGCCGCGCCTCAGCTTCTCAAGGATGGCGGGCTCTTCGTCCATGCGATCCGGCGGAATGAGGAGGCCGACGTACTTTCCGATAACCTCCTGAGCCAAGTAGCCGAAAATTCTTTCTGCGCCATTGTTCCAACTCGTGATGATGCCGTTCAGGTCTTTGCTGACAACGGCATCATCACTCCCCTCGACGATCGAGGCGAGCCGTTGCGCGGCGTCTGCGCCACGTTTAGTTTCGGTAACGTCACGCGTGAAGCAACCGGTGTGAACAAATTTGCCGTCCTTGCAGAATACACTTGAATTGATCAGCACGTCACGGATCGAACCATCTTTGTGACGAAGCCGCGCCTCGTAGTCGGTGAGAGTTTCTCCGTTAGTCAGCCGCTTGAGAATATCATTAATGACCGGCTGATCGGCATGAAAATCTGCGATGTGATGCCCCATGTATTCGTCGGGGCTATAGCCGAGCATTTGCAGTTCGGCGCGGTTGGCCCAAAGCACGATCCCGTCAGGCCCAACCCAATGGATTGGCATCTGGGCGTTTTCCAAAAAGTCGCGGAGGTCTTGTTCCGATCGCCGCGCGGCTTCCTCTTGCTGCTTGCGCTCAGTGATATCCACCAGCATATTGACCGCGCCGATAAACACACCGGATGAATCGAATAGCGGCGACGGGAACGGCATGAAAGGCACGCGCGTCCCATCGGGCCGTTCGGCTATGGCTTCGTAGCCCGTGATTGGGCGTCTTTCCTTAATAGCCATCGCCATCGGGCACTCGCTGTGGGGCAGCGATGTCCCATCAGGCCAGTACAGTTTCCACGAACCGCACCATTCATCGGTACCCAGGACCGGCCGACAACCCCAAAGAGTCGCGGCAGCCTCGTTGTAGAATGTGATGCGTCCCAACGCGTCCGTTGTGTACACCGCCGCTGGCAAGGCGTGCAGCAACTCGTGGAGTCGCTTTTCGCTTTCGGCATCCAGGCCCAAATTGCGCTGGCTCATCAGCGAATTGATGGTTGCCTCGCGCGCACTGTCGCTGGCGTCTGACATTTGAATCTCGCGGTGATTGGCCGCAACTACGGCTCCACTTGTCCTGAATTTCGAGAGTATTAGACCGCAAGCAGAATGTCATTGCCAAATGATCGCGGCAGACGAGCGAAAAACCTACCCTTTTGGAAGATGACATTAGCGCAAGGCTTTGATTCTATGACCTTTCTGAGGAAAGGTGGGATACTTGACGCTTCATCGCAATCCTTTGAATGTCTCGCAATTCGGAGTTGCACGCGCGACCTGCCAGCACTTTCGCACGTGTCGTCGCGTGCTCCCTTGCAAACAAACCGCGTGGGTCAATCGCGTCGGTTGAGCCGAACCACGGCGACTTCCGGTCTATCCCGGTGAACGGACATTCTCAGGATAGGGCATGTCTCAAAGGTGCCACGAAATCGGAAGCGCAACCCTACGGTTAGGACCCGTAAGCAAGAGGTTATGACATGCAGCGTCGCCGCCGTTCCGTCCCTCACACATTCGAAGAGAACATCGCAGCCCAGAAGGCAAAGCTTGAAGCGCAGGTCGCCAAGCTCAAACCTGGCCCTCAAATGGACGCCCTTCTCAAGAAGATTAGCCAGCTCGATACAGCGGCCCACATGAGCGAATGGCTTTCGTCGCCGGGACTACAGCCGCCAAAGCCAGCATGAAGTAAGCCGCCTCAGTGGCGGCCTCTGCGGTCGGTAGAGTCGGGAGAAATCCACCGGCCCGGCAATCTCTTGCACCGCTACCTGATGGTAAAGGCTGCTCCAAAGCTTGCTGCAAAACGAGCAGCTTCTTTCAGAAGCAGGTGGCATAAAACGTTTGCAATTATTTGCGCTAGCCCGCCCTAACCGGCGGGCTCTTTTATTCATTACCCATCATTGGGAAGTGTCAGGCAATGGCCAACGGTTAATTGCTTGGGGGCGCAGTTCGCAGAAACCTTGCGTGCTGCTCAAAACTTCGTCTTGTCTCTCTGCATCCATTTCGCTTCACTTCTCCTACAGGCCATTGCGAGCGACATCGGCCTTGGTCACGGGCTTCCCTCGCTCCATACCCTGTTGATTTGCCCCCGCCGTTTGCTCCAAGTAGCGGCGGGGGTTTTCGTTTTCAGGCAATGCCTGCTGTCGGGCGGATTGCGTAGACGCCAGTTTTCCAAGCCGGCGAGCCGACCGAATTGATCTTATCCGACTCTCAGATTTTCGGCGGACGTCTTGCCACGGTTGCTCGTTTCTTCGTAGCTGACCTTGGCACCCTCATTGAGGCTGCTCAGTCCCGCCTTTTCTACGGCCGAGATGTGAACGAAGACATCCTTGCCGCCGTTGTCGGGTTGAATAAATCCATATCCCTTCGTCGGGTTAAACCACTTCACAGTACCTGTCGCCACTGACGATCTCCCTTTGAGCTAATGGTGACAGCCTAAATTGATAGCGCAGGGCCCCGCAACCCTCCCTAAAGCCCAATAAAACTATCGCAGCCATCGGCCTATGCTGTCGGGATGGGCCGTGACACCGTTTACATAGGGCTCGTGCTGATTTGGTTGGCTGTCTTGGTCGCGGCCTTTCTCCTTGTGCTGCTCAGGTAAGGTAGGAGCTTTGACCTGCTATGATTGAGGCCGCCACTGGGGCGGCCCCTTTTCTTGCAGTATCGCTTACTGTTTGTTCACGCCCTTCTGTAGGGCACCCGGTTCTTTGGCGGTGCCAGTGTTATTTGGCCCGGCTGCCGTGCTCGCGCCAGAAGTGCTGGCGTCTCCCCCCGGCGAGGGCCTGCTAGCCCCGGTGGTGCCCTTGTTCATGGTTCCGCTTGCGTCCTTCATCGCGCCTTCCGACGCGCCTGGTCCGACATTGCCTTGGCTCGACGCACCACCAGTAGGCTGAGTGGTCTGCGCGAAGGCAGCGGGTGAAGCGAGTGCCAAGATGCAGACCGAAGTCAACATAATCTTCTTCATTGAACGCTCTCCCTAGGTTCTGTTCTGTACTCAAAAAACGGCTGCTCATTGCTTTCGTTCCTATTGCTGTGTGCTTGGATTGCTACGCACGCCTCCTCTACTTCTCCCAGGAAACTATCGCTGTCTCACGCGTTGTGCGGAGAGGAGACAACAGGAGGACAGCTCATGCGAACATTAATTCTAGCCGCGACGGCTGCTTTTGGTATTTCGATCGGCACGCCGGCACAGGCTCAACAGTCGACGGCGCCTGGCCAGCAGATGCAATCTGACAAGCAGATGCAGGAGGAAGCGGACAAAGGCATTAAGACGCGCAACTCCGGAGAAGCCGGATTCGTGGGGCAACAGGAAAGCCCGGGTGCCTCCGCACATCCGCCTGGACGTCCCGATACGGGCAGCAGCCAGACCACGACCGGTTCGGGCGCTGGTACGGGCGGCGGCCAGGGTTCTGAAACGAGCCGCACTCCACGCTAGCTGCTCAGCAGTTCAAGGATCGCCGTTGTCGTCGCGCAGGCGCAGGCGAACTGCGAGCGATCCCGCGGATCCGGCGATTAAACGGCCCCGGCCCTTTCTCCGCTTGGCCGGGGCCGCCAACTCCCGGCTGGTGCTTGGGGGGCGATTACAGCCGGAACAGCGGCCTCGACACGTGGTGGAACCCGAGGTTCCGCGCCCAACCAAATTTCAGTTCCGTAGCTCTCGGACACCCAGAGGTCCGCAGGCGGCCGGGCCTCCCGGAACAGTGATCACTGTCTAGGCTAGGTTGTGTTAGTTTGGCCGCTCGCTTGGACCACCGCCCTCCTTGGGCGTTTCCTCCCTAGACTTTTGGGGCCGCTGTCGATGCGCCGGCAGCGGCCTTTTTTATTGCGATCATCATTCCATAATCGTCATGCGGCCATGCGTTCGCGGGCTAAAATCCGAACTGAAAACCCGGCCTTCCGCCGGCCCGTTGAGCGCTAGGGCTTGGCCGCCTTCTTCGCGGCGGGGTTCTTCCGCTCATTCGGCAGCCGCATTTCCTTCTGGCCGGAAGATGCCTAGCCGCTCCCCCTTGGGAGGCCTGATGACTGCAAAGGGCTGGAAACGATCATTTGACGATCCAATACCCCTGTCTAATGGTCGGCAGCTACTCACCCTCGAAGACGCAGGGGCCTACATCACCCAACTTCCGAAGGCCGACCAGCAGCTCGACGAATGGCAGACCGCTATCGAGGCACTGTTGTTGGTGGTCAAGCAAAATGGACCAACGATGTTCGCTCGCATCGGGTGCATGAAGGCGCTGAACCGTCATGTCGAGCGGGTGTTCAATCCCGACCGCAAACCATTGGGACAAACGCAGGCTCTAGAGGGAACAGTGACCTAGATATAGTGGACAGATTCATTTGTGAGGGTTGCGGCAACGCGGCGCCAATGTACGGCCGGCTTTCCGTGCGTTCGCATGGGACATTCATGAAATACGCCACCACCCGCCCCTATGCCAACCGGAAAAAGCCGCGCACCGAATCCTCGAAATCGCCAATGCGATCGAGCCAGTTCAGGCCGCATCCACATCGAGAAAATCAACGAGTCGTTTCTGTTTCGCGACCGCGGCAGCCCGGCCGAGTAGGGCGCAGGCCTCAAGCTTGCGATTGAGCGCGGCTGGCTCAAGATGCACGAGTCCGGGACTTTCGTTACCTTCACGCCGGCCGGCGCCCGGCTGTTCGCCTGACGAGCAAAGAACGCCCCAAAAATTTTTTGCGGCTCCCTTGAACCAAAACTGGTTTTCCTAATTTTTTTGTCGCCACTATACGGTGGTGTCCGGGTGCCTGATGGGCCCGGGCTGGAGACGGGCACCGGTCGTGTTCCGGTGCAGCTCGTAACCAACTTGCTCATTGGAGGATTTGGCTATGCGCAGTTACAACTTTGAACCTCTTTGGCGCTCGACCATCGGCTTCGACCGCCTCTTCGATCTCGCGGAGGCCGCCGCCCAACACGCCGAAGACCACTATCCACCCTATAACATCGAACGGCTTGGCGAAGATCACTATCAGATCTCGCTCGCTCTTGCCGGTTTTTCACCCGACGAAATCTCGGTGACCGCAGAGCAGAGCGTGGTTACTGTTGAGGGCGACAAGGCCGAGAAGACCGATCGGGACTTCATGTATCAGGGCATCTCGACCCGGCGCTTCAAGCGCCAGTTTAACCTTGCCGATTACGTGCAGGTGAAGAGCGCCGCCTTTGACAATGGCCTGCTCAAGATCGAACTGGTCCGGGAGATCCCCGAAGCCATGAAGCCTCGCCGCATCGCCGTCAACGGCGTAGCCGGCGGCAACGTCAAGCAGATCGATTCCAAAGCGGCCGAATAGCGTCGCTCCGTGATCTACCGCGCGCCGGCGCCCGGCGCGCGGTATCGCAACCTCGTCAGGATAGGAGGGTACCATGCGGCCGACGACCGCCATCAAAGACAATGTCTTCGACATCAACGCCCTGATACATCCCGGCACGGTGTTCGATCACCCCCGAGACGTCGTAACCCACCCCACGCTGACATTGGCCGAGAAGCGCGCCATTCTCGCCTCCTGGGCTTCAGACGCGTCTGCTATCGCTTCGTGCCCTGCCCTTCGAGCGCCCAATGGCCTGAAGGCGCCGGTGCCTATTGACGAGATCCTCGACGCGCTCTGCGAACTCGACGGCAAGCCGTGGAATCCGCCGGGAGGCAAACCCTTTCGGTTGCGGTCCACCAAGCATGCACTTGCGGCATAAGCGGAATTGTTGCCTTGAAACGCAGGCGCGTACATGAACAACACGGATCAGAACACGGTATTGCGAGCTATGGAAGATGCCAGGCGCATCCTCGGAGATTACATCGCGCCCGGCCCACATGACGCCACGCGTACAGTGCACCGGCTCATCGCCGTCTTCGATAGAGATGAGGTTGTCCACGCTCTCGATCGAATGAAGCGGCGTCGAATCCTTCGTCTTGTGGAATAGAGGCGCGCCAGGGGGTGAGGAAGGCTCGACACGACACTTCCGGAGCGCCGGCGGCCGCCATTGCGGTCGTACCCCTGGCGTCACGGGCTGGCTTTCGCCGGCCCGGATCATCTCCGTGGTGGGTCCCCGAGCCTCTTGACAGGTTGCCGCCCGTGCCTAATTTTTGCCGGGGCATCGCCCCTCTAGCCAAAAGAGAAAGCTGTAACGACCGTCAAAGGATGACGACGATGATGGACGAAAACATTGCCCGTTTGCGAACCCATCGCAATAATATCACCCGCTACCGGCGCTTGCTCCAAACCAAGCTTACGGATCTTGAGCGCCAATTTATTGAAAGGCGTCTGTCCGAGGAGCAATCGGATTACGAGCGTTTGGCGGCAGGCACCTTCCCCATGACATTCAAAATTCCGAAGGCTCCTGAAAGGCAGCCAACAGCTTACGAGGCTGTCAGAGGCTCTTTAGGAACGGTCTCGTAACCGTTGTTGGCGTTGGAGTGGCGGCCCCAGTGTTCTGCTCTCAGGCTGGGGCCGTTTGACTAGAAGCGAAATCCTCAAGAAGCTACGCAAGCATTCCTAGGAACGAATCCAGACCTCACGGCGTATGAATCGCGTGGCGCCTTCCCATAGACGCCATTGCGGCTCCAGCTCTTTGCGCCTTCCTTCTCGACTCCCGGGGCTAGAGCCTGCCCTGTGGAGTCGCGTACGCGTCACTGGACATGGGGGCGCCGACAAGGAAGCGCCTACGAACGGCGAAGCAACTATTGCGGTTGAGATTGGTTTCTTTCCGGAGGCAATGATGTCGAACTTCGTAGCCCTCATTGTGGAGGATGATCCGTTCCAGCGGGAGTGCCTTGCCGACCTTCTGAAAAGCGAGGGACTTGAGGTGGTGGAGTGTGCCGATGCAGCGGCCGCGGAACTGATGCTGGCTTCAACCGGTCCAGACCTTCGGGCTCTGGTGACCGATGTAGAGCTTGGTGGAGAGATGTCCGGCTTGGAACTTGCGCAGTATGCCAAGCGCAAATTCCCTGATCTGAATGTCGTGATGGTCTCTGGACAAGGCCCGCCACACGTCCCGCACGATACCCGCTTTCTTAGGAAACCATTTGAGCCTCAGCAGCTACTGGACGCGGTGCTAAGGTAGCTGCGCGTCGTCGGGACTTTGTAACGCGGCCAAGCAAATATTTGAGGCCCTCGATGGCTAAGTCGTGCTCGTCTCCGCCTTTGTCTTTCAAGAAATTGGAAACCTTCTCCCGAGCTTCGTGGCGGGAGATTGACCATCACGCCGTAGGTTTGCATCACGCGACCAATGGCTGCTTGCATTTGGAAGCAAAGTTCCCGGAGAGGAACTCTTGATGTAAGAAAGAGTTTCGCGCTGCACTTCTTCGCGCGGCAACCCGCCTCAAGCGCAAATTCGCTGTCACATTGAGACGCGGTTTTCGGACACTCCTACATCAGATAGGACACCAACAAAGACCTACTGACCGGCCAATATAGCAGCCCAATCCGCATAGTTCGCGTTCAATACCGCCGAGCGCCGGTCGGAAGGTGCTTCCGAAGTCGCTCGCGAATTGCGCCGCCGCTGCGATCTGCAGATGCGCGAACTTCCCTTCACGATCTCTGATTTTGTCTAACGGCACGAGGATCGCGATCGGCATCAGTTGAATCTCTGGCCGGTGTAACTCAGACTCGCATTTCGCCCCCGATTGCCTATTTATCCCGCACGCTTGATGCGTGGAGTTTGTTGTGGCGTGAACACCTTGATCGCATCATTGTGGATGTGCAGCTGGACGCGATAGGGAGCCCGCCGGACAACATCCATTTTCTTTAGGTGTGGCCATGCCTTTTCTCGAAACGCAATAGGGTAGGACGAGACCGCGAGACCAGAAATTCTGCGACGCGAACACTCAACACTAGATTTTCGTTCGGGTTCCTAGATCGCTCAGCCTGAGCACTATCCCCTCCGTGCAGGCGATAGCTTAGCTGCTATGCTTCTATAGCCGACTTGCGCGGGCTACCGTCCTTGCACCCAATAGCTGCATCACGAGCCAGCGTCGTCTGCGACGGGGATCGTAGTCCTTCGTCCAGGCGCTGCGCGACGGTCCCAAGACGGTCGTCTGGGAGCGACGAGCCGATGAGCTCGCATCCCTTGGCGCGAGATGATGACGAGACGGACCATAGCGTTGTCGACCGGCCGTCCACGCTGCCGCCTTCAACCACAACGACGATCGGCCGCTGACTTGCTTCGCCGGCATCTGAACCGTTCAAGGGCGATCGCAGGACGAAATCGAAACCGATTCCCAGCCTACATCAGGTCTACGGCTTCTCACGACATCGCCGACGCCGTCGTCGAACCGGTCCATCCGAAAGCATGCCGGTCAACTTACTGAGACGAGGAGCGCGAGGTCTGGATGCGCGCGCCGTGGGACAAGGCCAAGGCGCTGCAGCGCCATTGCCCGACGATACGATCAGGATCGTCGCCCGCGGCGCTGAACAAGCCCGCCGCATGAAGCACGCCATTGACAGCCCGTTTACCGAGCGGAAAGCAGCCGCGCGGCTCGCATGCGCGCACGGCCACAAATGTTAACAAGACAGCACATGCCAGTCCCTCTGAACAGACAATCCAGTGTGTTCACTACTGCACGGTCGGATTTTCCGTACCGGGCTAATGCTGGCACCGCTGGGCCGTCCAGCATCTATCGGTGATGAGAACGCATTCCACGCTCCCACGCTCCGCTCTTACCGGATGGAGCACCACATGCAGAAGCGTCGCCGCATCAAGCACCAAAAAAGCTTTGAACAACGGCTAGCGGAAGAAGCGCAGCGCTTTAGAGAAGCGGCCAAGGCTCTCCCCCCGGGAATGGCTCGAGAACTGCTCTTGAAGCGGGCCCGACAGGCCGAAGGCGCAGCGCATATGAACCATTGGCTTAAATCCACCAGCCCGCAACCGCGCGATAAGCGGTCCCACTATGAGCCATGGCGAGGAAGCCAGACTATGAGTCTTCCCGGAACCGAACTGCAACACCAGTCTGATGATGGAGAACGAATCCCGAAATCAATAAGCAGCCCACGAAGGAAGCCGGCGTGGTGCTCGTAAATAGCCCTCGCGCGAGAAGTCAAGTTGATTGGTCTCGTCATGTGCGGCTCGGCCATCGGGCGCGGGCTAGCCGCACCAGTTCAATACGCTGACATATCTTGCAGCGATATTGAATAAGATCACTCCCCTTGTCATCGGGATCAATCTTCTCAAGCTTCATCGTTTAGTTGCAACCAATGCAAGTCAACAAATCCGACAACCTGCTCCGGCTATCGTTCATAAGAGCCGTAGGCGCCACTGGCGTGTGTCTCTCTGCCGCAGTTCGACTAGCAACATATCGTTGTCCCGAATGTTCCTAGGCTGTCCGCTTGTTGGCGTTACCGCTTGCCGCACAGGAGGCTGGCCATGAAGTTGGTTCATATTGGATGGTTTAGGGGAAGCAACTGGCATTGGGCGACGATTCTGGCTCTATTAGTCCTGCCCTTCCTCCCGAATAATCTCGCCGCGCAGGGACTGCCGGTTGAAACCGGATCGCACGTGTCGGTCGCCCTAATGTTCGCCGGTGCCATCGTGCTCGGACTGGTAATAGCCTACGGCATCACGCGAAACAGGAGCCGGACGCGCTCCGAGAAGCAGATTACCGAACAAGCAACGAAGTACCTTTACGCGAGAGAAGAGCGGGACCGGGCAAAGTCAGGTAGCGAGTAACGGCGAGGAGGCACTCGAGGTCACTCGTGAAACGACAAAGGCGGAACCGGTGGGTAGGACTTAGAAGCTGATGGAGGACCGTTCCAACGCAACGAGCGAAGTTGGCGTGCTGGATAAGCTCCGGCGTCACGTTCGCATTTTAGCCGATATCGGACGACTTGCGAGTGAGAATGCCGAGTTGGATCGCTTCTTGGACCAGGCCGTCGTCCAGATCGCTCGGGCAGTCGAAATACACCATGTAAAAATTCTTCGATATCGTCCCGAGACGTCGGATCTTCTCCTCGTCGCAGGTGTCGGATGGAAGGAAGGTGTCGTTCGCACAGCTACGTTGTCAGCAGACCTGCGTTCACCGCCTGGGCGGGCATTTCAGACTGCAGAGCCGGTCAGCATCAAAGATTTCAGAGAGCAAGATGAGTACGTTCCGTCGGATTTCCTGAAGGAACATGGCATCATCTCGGTGGCCAATGTGCCTGTGTTGATCGGGGGGGCGGCATGGGGTGTGTTGGAGGTGGATAGCACCTCGCCTAGAGACTTCAGTGAGGATACGAGTGATTTCCTATCGTCCGCCGCGGGCCTCATAGGCTCCGTACTGCGCCACCATGCGCAGCCGGATAAGGAAGCGCGCTTGATGGCTGCGGCTGCCGAGGCTCAGAAACAAGAGATTTTGCTTCGCGAATTGCAACATCGCGTCAAGAACAACTTCCAGCTCGTTTTGTCCTCTATTTCCATTCAGAAGCGCCGGTATCAAAATCTCGAGGTTCATCGCGCGCTGGATCATGTTGCAAGCCGCATCAACGCCATTTCACTTGCCCACGATCAGCTCGCATCGCGACACGAAGGCAAGACAGTCAGACTGTCAGATTACATTCGCGCTCTTTGCAGCGCAATCCGTCAGCAGATCGACGCCGTCGAAATCGACGTAGAGTCGGACGAACTTGAATTGAGTATTGATAGGGCCTTGCCAGTTGGTCTTATCTTGAATGAAGCAGCAATGAACAGCATCAAACATGCATTTGGCCCGGACGCTGGCAAGATAAGAGTGAGATTGGTCGGGGGCATCGGTTATGGGGAGGCCCGGCTGACCGTTTCTGACAACGGGCGTGGCATCCGTCACCCGAGCGAACACGGGTCCGGACTGAAACTGATTGCTTCTCTTGCAAGACAGATCGGCGGCACCATGGAACAAGAAAGTTCAGATTCAGGGACGACAACGACCCTCACGTTTCCGTTGATCAATTGAGGGTCATGTTCGGGTCATTAGCGCCTAAAGTGAGTTACGTATGATTCGCCTACACTCGAGGTGCTCGTAGACGATACCAAGCAGAATAAAGAGCAGAGCGCGCCTAAGAATCCCGCATGCGAACAGATCACGGACTTGGTCGCCGCGGGAGCATTGAAAGCGGCGTCTTCGGTCCACTCGGCATCGGCGACGGTTCAGACAAGGCAGGTCTACTAGTCGCATACGCCTCGCGGGACGACGTTCTGCATACGGCACTTTTTTCGTAGAAGCGGCGGTGCCTATGCATCTCTTCACCTTCAGTCCCAACTCCGCGGCCTGGAAATACAACTTGTCTCGCCGGTCGGAATGAATTCGATCAGATCACGAAACGTTGGCATGGCAGAAACGCCGCTACCATCTATAAATCGTCCAGCTCAACCAAATATACCAACAGGATGTCGTCGGAGGCCTGAACTTCTTTCGACGCTTCCTGATAACTAGTCCTCTCTTCTTCGACAGCTACACGTGCTTGCAGTTTTGATCCGATCCTGCAGAGTGGTTCGCCATTTGAGCTCAGCGCACACAATTCGGTTCGAAACCATTCCTCTCGGCAAAGCTCAACCGCCTCACGGCCAGTAGCTTCCAGTGCGACGACAGGCCGTCCATCCACTAAAATCGTGTAGATCAGCCCCAAGGGCGCCCGCATAATGCGCCATCTCTACCCAACCCCGGGGCATTGGCTAATATGTCAGCGGCAGCACTCGTTGCAAAATCGCACCGAGGCAGACGAGCACCACGAGCAACTTGAGCAGATTTGCTAGTCGGCTGTCAGTGGCGAATTTGTCGATGGCCCAAAAGCAGATTGCGCCGACGACGACGATAATTAAAACCCCTATCAAAACTGAAATCATATCGCCCTCGTTGTGCTGTTGAACTTCATCTCCCATTCGCCTTCAGTTCAGCGCTACCAGGTTCAGCGTTTTGACCGAGGAAATTAACAACCGATTGCTGGCACTCGATCAGCTATGAACCATGCGCCTTTCGCTGCGGAAAATCCGAACGATACGGGAAATTTCAAATAATGAAGCGCCGGCGCCGATCGGTGAGGAAGCACAACCGGCAGCGAATGGCCTGCACGCGTAGCGGCTCAGACGGTAATGATCTCTTAACGCCTGGGCAAGTAGCCGACGCTAGATCGTCATAACGACGGCTTTTTGCCGCCAAGCGGCCACGAGCTTGGCTGATGAATCGCGCGTGTTTGAAATCCCACCTTTTCGTTAGCGGGAGATACTGAAGTGGCGATAGGGACAGTGAAGTGGTTTAATGCAACCAACGGATATGAGTTTATCCAGCCTGACAGCGGCGGCAAGGATGTTTTCGTGCACATTTCAGCGGTTGAGAAAGCCGGCCTGAGCAGCCTCAATGAGGGTGCCAGGGTGAGCTACGAAGAAGTGAGCAGCCGAAGCAAAACGTCCGCGGAAAATCTTAGAGTCGGGTGAATTCAAACCCGCTGGTTCTTGCCGGCAGGCGTTGTTCTGACGAACTGTCCGCAGACTCGTGTGATCGACGGTTGCGTGCTCTATGTCCGGTCATCGCTTTTCACTGCCTCGTTCTCGTCCGCGCAAAAAGCAATGCTTTGCCTATCCGCAAACACGAGCCATTGATGACGGCAAACTTCCGTGATGACGTATCGGTCATTCCGACCTCCGGGGAATAAATACATCTTAGGACATCAGCCTTGCGGCTTTGTATCCGCCACGATCCTCATGACCTTCTGGTGGTCGCGCGTATTGAGTAGAGCCGTCGCTGGGAATACCTGCGATGGCTTTTTTTGTAAGAGAGTAGATGGATTATCAGGCTTTCACAAATGACAGCCTCACGATGATGTACGCTGCCGTCCGTGGTGCTTTGGCTGCCGATGACGCGGCCGAACGCCAAGGCGGCGAACCCAGGTTCAAGGTCCGCGATACGCAAGAGTGGAAGAAACACGCAGCAGACTTGGAATCCGAAATGCTTAGACGGGGCATGCTGTTCGAGGTCATCGATTGGGCTGAGGGACAAGGATCCCTGCCACTTTAGATTTTCCGGGGCGCGAGCCGCGGAATGTTCCTGCGCATGGGGCCGATCGGAACCGGCCTACCGCCGAAACGTTGCACAACATTGTTCTTGAAAGGTTTCGGCGATAGCAACCAAGCGTCAATCCCGAGCCCATTCCATCAGGGGAGCTCGACCACATGCATTGGGGTGTGGAGATGGCCCGTAAAGGAGGCATACCGCCGGACCGCGTAATCAATGCCATGCGTCCCGCTATACTTCTCCGTCATCTTCACAATAGACGGCAGACGCCGTCCGCGCAGCCTCGCGTGCGATAATGGCAACATCCCTTTCCAGTAAACAGAGCGCGGGGCTTCTCCTCTATCGGTTAAAGGACGGTAGCGTCGAAGTCCTGCTCGGTCATCCCGGAGGACCCTTCTGGCGCAAGAAGGATCTGGGATCGTGGTCGATTCCAAAAGGCTTGATCGGCGCGGGTGAAACTTCCCTCGCCGCAGCAAAGCGCGAGTTTGCGGAAGAAACCGGTCACCGTCGGCGCGGTCGAAGCAGCCAGGAGGAAAGATCGTTCACGCATGGGCTGTTGAACATGACTGGGACGCCGCCGATCTCAAGAGCAATATGTTCGAGATGGAATGGCCGCCGTCCGGCCGGCGTCAGATGTTTCTCGAACTCGATCGCGCCGTATGGTTTGAAATTGAGGTGGCTCGCGCGAAAATTTTAAAAGGGCAAGCGGTTTTCCTCGACCGTCTGCTGGCAGCTATTGCAGACGGTTAAGCTACGGCCGCGCAAAACATCATCAGTGCTATCAGGCCTTCTTCTGGAGTAGATACATTAGGAGTAAGCCATGAATCTATCGGTCGACTGGAATTCCGTGTTTGTGCCGGCAATAGGACTTGCAGAGATCGTTGTTCGCGGCAGCCTCATGTATCTCGGACTCTTCGTGATCCTCCGCTTCATGGCGCGTCGCCAGGCGGGACATTTCGGGCCTGCTGATCTCCTCGTCATCGTCTTGATCGCCGATGCCGCTCAGAATGGGCTTGGAAAAGAGTACAGCTCGGTAACCGAGGGTATCGCCCTCGTTCTTACGATCGTTGCGTGGGAATATCTTCTGGACTGGATCGCCTGGCGCTTTCCAGCGACGCGGCCGTATTTGAAGACTCCAAGCCTTACGCTCATTCGCGACGGCAGGTTGCTTCCCCAGAACCTGAACAAGGAAATGATTACCGAAGATGAACTGAAATCGCATCTGCGCGAACAGAGTGTCGACAACTACGAAGACATCAAGCTGGCTACGCTGGAAGGCGACGGACGGCTCAGCGTTCTGAAAAGGCAAAGCGTTTAGCTTTCTGCGGCCCTCGTAGCCGCCAACTTAAATGCCCGTATCACCAGCTGGCTTCTTGATCTTCATGGTTGCCTCCATCGCCCGGATGGCCGACGGCTGGGTTTGAAAGCAAAGCGTCGCTCGTATCCAGAATGTGTTCCTCCTTCTCATGAATGCCATCGGCATTTGGCGCTGGTTTTCAAAGGCCGTGAAGGAAGCGAAAAGCTAACTATCTTCCCAAATTCATCACTCGCAATATCCGTCGCGGCGCAAGAAATCCTTATTGATGGCGACGGCCGCCTGCGCGCCTTCCGCGATGGCTACGGCGACAAGAAGAACGTCGCGCGACACGTCACCCGCCACATATACGCCCGGGACGCTGGTTTCCTCCGTGTCGGGGTCCGTCACGACGCCGCCCTTTGCATCGCGCTTGCAACCAAGGCGTTCGGAGAGGTCGGACGCCTGATGGCAGCCCGTCGAGAAAAACAAACCTGCCCGGGGCAGATCCGGCCCGCTCCTGAATACGATCTTTGTGAGCTCTCCGTTCGTACCTTCGAGGGATTCAATGGGCTCCAAGCGCAGCGGAATATCGTGCTGTTTGAGTTTTCGCTTCGCCTGCGTACTGACCTCAGTCCCATCGCAGCAGGCCACAACATCCGCCATCCAGTGTTTCATCATAATGGCAAGCTCAGCCCCTTTATCCCCTTTGCCAAATGCAGCTACGGGCTTCCCCGCGTATTCGAAGCCGTCGCAATATAGACAATGGTGCACGGAAACACCGTAAAGAGGCTCGATTCCCGCTAATTCAGGAAGCTCGTCAACGAGACCTGTCGCAAGCAAGACTATTGAAGTGCTTCCGGTTGTTCCGTCCGAACACACAAACTCGAATTCGTCGCCCCTTGGAATGATGTCGGTTACTCGTGTCCCGCGCACCGAAATCGAACTGTAAAGGCTGAGTTCTTGCCGCGCCTCATCCACGAATGCCGAGGGGGACCGGCCTTCCCGTCCGAGCAGGCCGTGAATCGCGTGCGAACTCAGGTTGCGCTGATGTCCTTCATCGCAGAGCAATGCTTTGCGGTGGCACCTCCCCAGAATAAGTGCGGCGCTTAATCCGGCAGGCCCGCCGCCGACAACGAGAACATCGAATTTCATTGGAAGCCCTTTCGTTGCGTAAACATATAAGAAGAACCCCTGGTAACCACTCAGGCGTTAGTATTTGGGAAGAAAATCATGCCACGCGCGAACACAGCAACTCGATGGAAAGAACTAACCCGAGAGGAGCGGCGCGAACGGAGGCGGCCACGCCGCGAAAAGCAGCGCGAGGATAATGTCGGCCGCGCCGCAAAGATGCACCTTGCCCGAAAGGAGTTGAATTCCGCAGGCTCGCGTTCAACGCCTCGTTTGAAGGCGGCCTATGTCGGCTACCTTGGCTGGCGCTACTGGAAATGGCGGGGATCCCGCGGATCTGCCTCCGTTACTCCAAGGCGCGGCTGAATGCGATCGTCAGTCAGCTCGATCCTGCGCGCCGAACGCCGTTGAGTTCCGGCACGCCAGCTGGTGAAATGAGCAGGTTTACAGCGCCTTCCGTGAGGCAGGCATTATCTTCTGCTCTTGCAGCGGGCCACGGCTTCCTGATGAGCTTATCCGGACGACTGACGAAGTATACGTACGCTGCACGGACCCAAGCGCTGGTATCGGCATTCAAAGGACGAGCAGCTGGAGTGGACGAACAGGATTAAAGCAAGTGGGGCGAAGAGAGCCTGGATCTACTTCAATTATGATAACGATGCCTATGCGCAAAAAACGCGACTGCTATGCGGCGCCTGTTAGGCAGCTTTCTTCGGAGCGTCGACCGGTGAAGCGGTATCGATGGTAGAGGATAAACTCTCGATTAACACAAACCATTGGCCGCTAGGGCGTGAACGAGAGATGTCCACTTTTGAGGTCCCGGCCAGTGCAGACATGCGCTGGTCATCCCGGAATTTCGCCTTTTGACGCGTTGCGTGCCATTGGGCCTTAGCAGACATCCCGCTGGCCACAGAAAGGCCCGCAGGTTTTCAGCACTGCGAGCCTTTTGATGGGGCTGGCTCCACAGCCGCCAGTTGAGATGCACAGCTTAGCGTATTAGGCCACCTCGCGACTCCCAGTACGTGGGTGTCCCGTAGTACTGGTGGGTGCGCGTTTCCCAGTCTCGATCCTGCCACGAGTCATCACTGAACTCAGGCGCGTCCCTCAACTGTTGCTCGGTAATATTTGTTCGGAAACCACCAAGCGACGTATCATATGTCAGAGCGGCCCAGGGTATGGGATAATGGCTGTGGCCTAACCCAACAAATCCGCCAAAGCTCATGACGGCGTAGGCCACGCGACCTGACACCTTGTCGATAATGAGGTGATCAATCTCACCGATATTCTTTCCACCTGCCTCGTAAACCTCGGTTCCCTGAATGTCTTCGCTTGAGATGCATTGATGATCAGGATGGGCTGTCGCACGGGCCATGGCTTCCTCCCTCAATAGTGAGTTTGTCGCCTTAACTCGGCCGCTACCACCTCGTTCCTAATCTCCGAGAACAATTCGCACCGCTTCCACCAATCTATCGTCGCCGACCTCGACTCCAAATCAGGGCATCGGGAAAAGTTGGCACGTTTCAAGACAAACGAATTGAATCTGAGAACGGTACCTTGGAGTCAAAGATGGGCGACGATTGGCGACGCACGAAAGGGCTCTGATCTGCCTAGCTGCTCGAGCCCGCCGGGATGGCCGCATCTATATCGAGAAGATAAACGGCCCCTTCCTTTCGCCGGCAGAATATGCGGTCGGCCTTGATCGGGCGAGAAAAGGAGCCAACAGCTTACGAGGCTATCTAAGGCTCGCCAGGAACGGACCTGCGTTCGCGTTGATGCGGGGCGCCACGCCCCTGCATGGCGCATTGGAATGGCGGCCCCAGCGTTTCTGCTCCGAGGGGCTGGGGCCGGTTCACTAAAAGCAAGCCGCCCGTGATCGGAAAGACGAGCCTTCGCGCACCGACCAGGCAAGTCGCAGAGGAATACCCTAGCTGGCCCGCGTGAAATCCTCGAGAAGCTACGCAAGCCTTCCTCGGAACGAATCCAGGCCTCACGGCGTATGCATCGCGTGGCACCTTCCCATAGACGCCATTGCGGCTCCAGCTCTTTGCGCCGTCCTTCTCGACTCCCGGGGCTGGAGGCTGCCCTGTGGAGCTGCGTAGGCGTGACTCGCCATCGATGGAAGCCAACCAGGCGGAACGCTGACAAGGAAGGCAAGGCGCCTACGAATGGCGATGCAACCCTTGCGAATTCCGCGATTTATTTTCTTTTCCGGAGGCAATGATGTCGAACTTCGTAGCCCTCATTGTGGAGGATGATGCGTTCCAGCGGGAGGCCTTGGCTGACCTTCTGAAAAGCGAGGGACTTGAGGTGGTGGAGTGTGCCAATGGAGAGGTCGCGGAACTTGTCCTAGCTACAACAGGCGCTGAACTCCGGGCGCTAGTGACCGACATACAGCTTAGTGGAGGGATGTCCGGCGTCGAACTTGCGCAGTATGCCAAGCGCAAATTCCCGGACCTCAACGTCGTGATGGTCTCAGGACACAGCCCGCCCTTGGTCCCGCACGACACCCACTTTTTTATGAAGCCCTATGAGCCACAGCAGCTGTTGGACGCGGTGCTGAGGTGAGCCGGCCGTCGTCGGCGCTTTGTGACGTGGCCAAGCAAATATTGAGGCGTGCTCAGCTCCGCCTTTGCCTGGCAATAGAAACCTTCTGCCCGATACTGCGGCTTGCATCTCCTCACCGGGTTCCGGAACACGGTCAAAAGGAGTTCCCGAGGACCTTTGACCTAGAGGGAAACGTATTTGATCGAGAGGGAATGGCAGTACATCTCGCAGAGTGCCTGAAAGTACTTAAATACCTCCGCCCGAGCCAAAATCAAAAGTTCCCTTGTGGAACAAAAATAAATCAGTGGCGCCCAGCGAGAACCGGCGCAAAAATGTTCCGGTCACCGCACGGCAGCTATCGGTGATGAGAACGCCCCTTGCGCGCCCGCTATCCTCGCGGAATGGAGCAGCGCCATGCAGCGACGCCGTTTCAGACACGTGGTGTCCTTCCCCGATGACCTAAGCCAGGAGGCCGAACGCTTACGGGCGGAAGCCGAGAAACTACCGCCCGGTACGGAGCGGCACGGCCTCGAGCGGAAGGCCCGGCAGGCCGAGACCGCAGCGCATATCGACGAGTGGCTCGAGTCGTCCGGTTTGCGACCCCCGGAATGACGAGGGCAAGGTGCGTAGCGTCGCGGAGTACTTGGAAAGAGCGGCCGAATTCGAAGCCCTAGCTGCGACGGCTACCGTCGACGTGCTGAAAAAGCGATATGGCGACATCGCCGCATGCTATCGCTTGCTCGCTAAAGAGCGCGAATGGCTGATCGGCACCGGCGCCATTGAAGGCCAGCAGCCGATTGACGGGCAGCAGGCTGAGGGGCTTAGGAACTAAGCAGGCCGGTAAAATATTGGGGCTGGGTGCCGGGCCGCCACCGGCACTACTCCTGTGACGACGGCCTCAGCTCTCCCCCCGCGCTGAGGCCGTTTGCAATGATGGTGAGCTTGGGCCGCTCTATCGCGAGCGTGAACTTGACGTGAAGGACGGGCCCATCTGCGTCGCGAACTTCGATTGCCATATCAGGCCCGACGTTGCTCCTGGAATTAACCGTGTCCCTGACCATGTCTGCCAAGGACTGCACAGCCGCGTTCTGCACGGCCTCGACGTCCAGTAGTTCTATCCCCTCATCGTCCAGCGTGAGCCCGCCGGCCTCCCATACATCAAAATAGTAACGTGGCATGCCACTCTAACCCCTTACGCCGGCTCACGAGATCTGGCCGAACCGCCAAAGGCCCCAGCTCAGCCGGGTGAGCTGAGGCCTCTTGAGGAGCAACCGCCAGCCGGCCACGCATCCGCACGGGCTGACGCTAAGAAGCTGCGCCTATCCTTTGGAGCCAGCTATAACAAATGTTCGGCTAATCAACATCGTCCGCCCGCTCTCGCTTTTTTCTTTTTCCCAGCCCTCCTCTCCACCCGCACGCCCTTGAATTTTTTGGCCGCCGGGATCCTCTGAGCGACCCTGTTTTGTTAGTGGGGTTTGTGGCGTGGCGTTTCAGCGTAAGAAGCCGGTGGCAATCGGCGTGAAAGCCCTTCCCCGGATTCGTCGAACCCGCACTGGCGACGTCGATTGAGAAAGTGCCGTCCGGCGATCGCTGGATCCACAGATCAAATCGACGGCTATCGTGTGCAAGTTCACCTGGTGAACGAGGCCGCCAAGGTTTTCACCCCCGCGGCAGCGATTGGACCAAGCGTTTCAGGAAGGTCGCGGACGACGCCTGGCACATCAGCGCTGGTTCAGCCATTATCGACGGCGAGATTGTCGTTCGAGCCGTTGACGGCACGAAGGATTTTCAGTCCTTCAGAAGGAGCTGAAGGGAAAGTCGACAATGATAGTGCTGGTCGCGCTCGACCTTCTCTATCCCAATGGCTATGACCTTCGAAAGCTGCCGCTGATCCGGCGCAAGGAGCATCTGAAGAAGATCATCGACGGGACCGACGTCCAGTTCAGCGAAAGCTTCGAAGTAGACGGCAAAGAGATGTTCGCGCACGCCTGCAAGGTCGACCTTGAAGGCGTCGTCTCCAAGGTGCGCGACCGCTGCAACTTCTCGGGGCGCGGCCGCGCGCCAATTGAGGGAGGACACCCCACTCCGCTCGAATCAAACATACACGCCAAAGACAAACATAGATCAGGGAATAGTACAGCCCAGTGCCTGGGTTTGATTTTTGGAGTGTCCTAATGTTCTTTCCGGCCTCAGTAGCCAGTTTTGAAATCGTCAGTGCCCTAATTTCGATTAGGAACTCAGCCCCGGCCTTCGCGTACCATCACCGTTTCTGATTTTGGCCTTTGCCGGTGACAGAGAGACGCCACAGCGCTCCCGCCTAACAGGGAGCGATTGAATGCGCCGGTATTTTTCGATTTTCACGACGTTGACGGCGTCATTCCCGATGAAGGGGAATGGTGCTTTCCACCTTGGACACCGTGCAAGACGAAGCGGCCCGTGCACTTGCCGCAAGGGACGAAGTGCGGGCCACTGACGGTAACGGGCTCACGCGCGATTTGGCGATCGAGTTTCGCGACGACAACGGCGCGGTGATGCGAGTTAAGTTCACCTTCCAGGTCGAACGCCTACAGTAAGGCTCGCTTCCGTTTGGCGGCCTTGAGCGATGGCGGCCAGAACAAACTCATCCTGGGCGCCTGGCGGGCCGCGTAGTCGAAACCGGCCGAGCTTCAGGATGGGCTTGAGGTGCGGCGAACCGCATCTCGATCTTTTTGCTCTCACGTCGAGACTGCTCGAAGGCTTCAGTCTCCGCAAGCGAACGGATAACGTCTCAGGCGTGTTCGTGGATGTCGCGTGGGGCATCGGCTTCGGCCAGTTGCAGACCTTTCAGGGCAACCTCGTCGTAATACGACACAAGCGAGTTTTGTGCCGAAGAACGAGGCAGTGAAGGCGACGAACATAGCGCACGCAACCGTCGGTCACGCGAGTCCGCGGACAATCGTCAGAACAAAGTCTGCCGGCATGAACCAGCGGGCTTGAATCACCGAACACCAGCCTGCTTTGAGGCCTCAATTAGGAACTTAACGAGTTTGTGATCGTTTAAGGGTGTCTAAAACCCCAAGAGGAATCGTTCTATGGCCAAGAAGCCCAAGTTTCTCGAAGATCTTTTCCACGACACGCTCAAAGACATCTATTACGCAGAAAACAAAATACTCAAAACCCTGCCGAAAATGGCCAAAGCTGCGCAATCGAAAGAGCTGAAGGCGGCTTTTACGAAGCACGAGCGCGAAACACGCGGACAGATCAAGCGTCTCGACAGCGTCTTCAAAATCATCGGCAAGCCCGCGCGTGGCAAGACGTGCGCCGCTATCAATGGCATTACCGAAGAAGGCGCCGAGATCATGAAGGAGTATAAAGGAATGCCCGCCCTTGACGCTGGTCTCCTGGCGGCGGCGCAAGCCGTCGAGCATTACGAGATTTCTCGTTATGGCACGCTGCGCACTTGGGCGGAAGAACTGGGCTTGCGCGATGCCGCGCGGCTTCTGAAGGAGACACTCAAAGAAGAAGAGATGACCGACAAGGCGCTAACGGTTCTTGCCAAGGATGCGGTCAACCTTGAAGCCGAAGAAGAATTGCAGGCCGCTTAACGCCTTCAATCTGCCAAGAGCGAAGCGTCCTGCGCGCGGGGTCTGTCTTTCCAATCACACTACTGTACGGTCTGCAGTGGAGGGACTCATGGACGATACCAAGCAAAAGGAAGAGCAGAACGACTCTAAGAAGCCCGTAGGCGAACAGATCACAGACTTGGTCGCTGCGGCAGCGGGCGCGCTGGCTGAAACCGCGGTCAAGTCAGTTGCCAAGCGCGTGCGTAAAGCGGCCGCCAAGAAGCCGCCCGAACGGGTGAAGAAGGCGGTTAAGTCGATTAGCAAAACCAAAGCGCCAAAGCGGTCGGCCAATAAGGTCGCAAAGAGAGCGAAGAAGTCGATGGCCAAGAAGGCCTCGAACAAGAAAGCCGGAAAGAAAGCCAAGAAATCTAGATCGAGGAGGTAACGATGGCCAAGAAGGCGAAGAAGAAGTCTGCGGTTTCGGGAGCTGTTCAGACGGCAAAGAAGGCTGCTACGTCCGCGGCGAGGTCGACCCGAAAAGCTGTGAAAAAGATGATGCCAGGAAGAAAGGCCAAGAAGAAATCTTCCCGGCACTAGTCAAAACAACTGACCGATTGACGCCCTGGAATCCGTTTAGGGATTTGAGCGAAGCGGATCGCGTATTCGTCTATCGTTGCTTGGTGACAAGGCCGGCCCGGTCCTTCTTCAATTGCCCGCAACTTCCAGGCCGATGCAGTTATCTGGATTTCTTCGAATGCTGGCGCCAAGGCGACGTTACAGTTTCGAATTCCGTCACCCCAGTTGGTATACACCAGCGATCATGCGCCTCCTAGCCATTCGAACGCCAATTCCGCTCGCTCATGCGTCGCCTCGCCGGGGGCGTTGCAGTCATGACCGCCGGACGCGGCGACGAATTGGCGACGAATTACTGCATGACTGTCACCTCGCTGCCGTCGCTGAGCGCCACTCAACGGATCTCTACATCCAAAATCAATCTCCCGGGACAAAGAATCGAATTGGCTTCCCGCACCGAAAGGCAAGTGCATCCTGATGCTGCGCACGTACTGGCCGAATTAAGACCCACCATCGATTATCGACGGCACGTGGACGCCACCGATTGTGAAGAAAAGCCATCTAACCTGAAGCGAAGGACTAAGGACGAACGGGAGCAATAAATATATGATGACGTTTCGCTCAACGGCACGAAGTCGTGTGTCCTCGCGGAGCTTCGGTGGGGTTTATCATCTTGGCTTAGGTCATTCTCGTCGGGGAGTGTTGCGAATTTCAAGCGTCAACTCGGTTGGGGCTCCAGGAGGGTTGAGTGATGGGGTGCCCCGTATCGGAATGGCCAATCATGCTGCTCCATCTCGGACCCGCCGGACGTCGGCGGAGGACAATCCTCTCCGCCGGCATGTCCGCTTGAGGTCAATTCAGACCTGCGCATATCGTCGGCCTCGATCTCCTTGAACTCGTGCCTGACTGGACGTTCGAGGCCTAGACGTGCTCGCCGCCTCCCGGATTGTGTCGCCTTAGGATGCATCGCGAACCAGTTGCAAACCCGACAGGCTGCGGGCGAAACGCAGCCGTGAACAGCAGTCTATGATCTTGCCGTACCCGGCTTCGCCTTCTTGCGATGCTGCTTGGCAAGAAGCTCGGCCGGCGTCACATTGGCGATCGCCGACTGAATCTAGTTTTTCAGGCCGGTGACGATATCGCCTTCGCCCTTCATCATCGCCTCGAAGCCCATGCGGGCGACCATGGCGGCGTCATCTTTGTCTTCGGATCCGACTTTGGTATCGAGCATGTCCGCGCGGGCGAAGAATTCCGTTTCGGTAGCCCCGGGCATCAGACAAGTCACGGTAACCTTCGTATCGCGCAGTTCCTCTCGCAGTGCGAATGAGAATGAATTCAGGTAGGACTTGGTCGCATTATAGACCGCCTGAAAGCTGCCGGGGGTGAAGCCCGCAATCGAGCCGGTGATCAGAATGCGTCCCTCATTGCGGCGCCGCATGTCCTTGCCCACACGATGGATCAAACAGGTGGTGCCGGTGACGTTGGTGTCGATGACCTGACGAATGCGGTTCCAGTCCTGATCAAGAAAAGCATGCCCCAAACCGCGGCCGGCATTGGCCATCAGCAAGTCAACCTTGCGCCCCTGAACGACCTCATAGAGCTTGTCGACACCTTCGACGGTGGCAAGGTCGGCTTGAACCGCCACAACGGCGCTACTGTTCGCTTCGTTGCGCAGCGCTTGCGCGGCCGTCTCGATTTAGGGGTCATCCGCCGCGACCAGAAGGTCATAGTGCTTGGCCGCGCAAAGTCGAGCAAGCTCAAAACCAATGCCGGTCGAGGCGCCTGTCACGATCGCAAATTGTCCGGCCATGGCCATCTCCATCTTGGCATTCCGCATTTTTCGGTTGCTTCGGGCCTAATCGAACTGACGCGAGACCGTTCCTATTTGGAAAAGGAACAAGCCGCTGCGCTCACGCTTGGTCTTGTCAAACAACTCTTTGGAGCAGTCCATGAAAGCCCTCACCTGGCACGGCAAGAGCGATGTTCGCTGCGAATCGGTTCCCGATCCGAAGATTCAGGATGGGCGCGACGCAATCATCAAGGTGACGGCCTGCGCGATCTGCGGCTCGGATCTGCATCTGTTCGACGGCATCATGCCGACCATGGAAAAGGGCGACGTACTCGGCCACGAGACCATGGGCGAGGTTGTCGAGGTCGGCACGCACAACACGAAGCTCAAGGTGGGAGACCGGGTGGTGGTACCGTTTACCATCGCCTGCGGCGAATGCTTTTTCTGCAGGAACGGCTTTTACTCCGGCTGCGAACGCTCCAACCCCAACGCGAAGCAGGCCGAGAAGCTCTGGGGCCACTCTCCGGCCGGCCTCTTCGGCTATTCGCATATGCTGGGCGGTTTCGCCGGCGGCCAGGCGGAATATATGCGCGTCCCCTATGCCGACGTCGGTCCCTATAGATACCAGAGGGACTCACGGATGAGCAGGTGTTGTTCCTGTCAGATATCTTCCCGACAGGCTACATGGCGGCCGATTTCTGCAACTTCAAAGGCGGAGAGACCGTTGCGGTATGGGGCTGCGGACCGGTTGGCCAATTTGCAATCAAGAGCGCATTCTTGCTGGGCGCTGAGCGGGTGATTGCGATCGATACGGTACCCGAGCGCCTGGCGCTCGCTACGAAGTCAGGCGCCATCACTCTGGATTTCATGAAGGAAGATATTTATGAGCGCATCCAGGAACTCACGCAAGGTCGCGGCGCCGATGCCTGCATCGATGCGGTCGGCACCGAGCCCGAAACCAAGGCAAGCGTGGATTCCGTGATCGACCGTATCAAGGTAGCGACCTTCATGGGCACCGACCGTCCGCATGTTTTGCGGCAGGCGATCCAATGCTGCCGCAACTTCGGCACCGTCTCCATCGTCGGCGTTTATGGAGGCATGCTTGACAACATCCCGATGGGCAGCGCCATCAATCGCGGCCTAACTTTTCGCATGGCCCAGACCCCTGTTCAGCACTACCTGCCCAAACTGATGGAACGCATCGAAAAAGGCGAGATCGATCCAAGCTTCGTCATCACCCATCGCGCTACGCTTGACGAGGGCCCAGACCTCTACAAGACGTTCCGTGCCAAGAAGGACGGCTGCATCAAAGTGGTCATGAAGCCGTTCGGCTGATGGGAGAGGTAGCTGTGAAAGAGCGAAGTCGCACTGGCTGGCCACGGCTCAGCTCGGCCTTGTCAGCACTACGTTCTCGACCCTCGGCAGCCAACTTGCGGCGACCCAGTTAGAAGGGATGCCGCAGTCGACTGCCGCCATTCCCGGACGGGACGCCATCAGCTTCGTTGCGACCTCATGGATGGGAACCCCGAGGGGCCAACGACGTTCCATTGCCATCATTGCGAAAGGGAGACGTCGAATATGGGAATCTTCACCAAGGACATCAAAACCATGGATGACTTGCTGATCCATGGCCTGCAGGACATCTACTACACCGAGCAGCAGATCATCAAATCCCTGCCCAAGATGATCGAAAAGGCGACCAACCGCGACCTCGCCACGGGTCTGAAAGCCCATCTCGAAGAGACAAACAAGCAGGTCGAGCGGCTTCAAAAGGTGTTCCAGAAGCTCGGCAAGGAGCCAAGCGGAACGCAGTGTCCCGCGATCGACGGCATCATTAAGGAGGCCGACGAGACTGCGGGCGAGATCGAGGACAAGGCCGTGCTGGACGCCGCCCTCGTCGCAGCCGCGCAGGCCGTCGAGCACTATGAAATGTGCCGATACGGAACGCTGATCGCTTGGGCCGAAGAACTCGGCCACGACGAGATCGTGCGCTTCCTGACGACCAATCTGAACGAGGAAAAGGCGGCGAATACCAAGCTCAACACGGTGGCGCTGCGCAAGGGCGTCAACGCGAAGGCATCCAACGCGGCCTGATAGCAGTTCATATCAGCTAGAACGGCTCCGCGCGGTAGCGGAGTCGTTTGCTTGTCGGAGCCTTCCAGCTCTCCGAACCGACCGCATTTTGCGTCGCACGTACCAGGCGGCAATCGAAACGACTAGCCACGCGCACGATGCTGCAGTGAACGCGCCCGCAATGCTGCGCTCCACAGTCAGCCAAAAGATTGCCGCGAACACCAGCATACCCGTTGCTCCTAGCGCGGCGCCGGCGGAATCGACGGCGGCGGCCATTTGGCCGCGGCGCTCGCCGGAGAGGCCAGCCTTCCGTTTGCGGCGGATTTCGTGCTTCTCGATTAATGTTGCGCTGGCGAAGAAGATAGCCGGAAGCGCGAGAAAAAGGCCACCTACGGACGCTCCATAGCGGCTGCTGATAAGACCGGTGAACACGGTCGCCGCGCCGCCGAGGACAAAACGGATCAGGTATTCGTACCACCGGCCTTCCTTGAGCGACGACAGCGAGAAGCGGACGGGCGTCATGTCTGCGCTCTCGCGATCGCCAGCAGAAGAAAGGCAACCGGGAGCCAAGCTGCGAGCGACAGCATGGTCGCCGGCAAGGCCCGCAGCCGCACGCGAACGAGGAGATGACAGACGACGACGCTGTAGACGGCGAGCGCTATCGCGCCAGCCATCATGGATTGGCTCTGTACCGCAGCGTAGCCTGCGCCGTGCGCGTAAACCGCGATGCCAAGCGTAGCGAGCGCCACGGAGGGCGCCGCACCGAAAAGGCCCGCGAAGCTCTTTGGACGCAGCACGTCGCCGAGCATCGCGAAGGCGGAAACGACCGCGCCACCAACGAGAAAGCGGACGATGTACTCCGTCATTTGGCCTTCTTCCAAAGTTTGGATAGCGCTCCACCGGACCCGTAGACCGGATCCTTGCGCGGCACAGGCACCTTCGGAATGGTCTTCAGTGCCCGCGGCCGGTCGTCCACCGTGGTGCACTCGTCGTAGGTGCCGGCCGCCGGATAGGCCCCCACGACGAGGAAGTCGTCATCGGCGGAAAGGCATTGATGGCCCGTGCCAGCCGGAAGAATGACGACGTCCCCGGCCTTTAAGGTGAATATCCGTCCCTTGGCGCCGCCGAAGCGGACCCTCCCCTTGCCGCTTGTAACGCCGAGCACCTCGTGGATTCGCGAGTGATAGTGCACATAGTCGTAGACGCCATTGCGCCAGGTCTCGGCCCATCCGTTCGCCTCGAACAGGTCTTCGATCACGGCCGCCGGGTCGTGCCGCGCGCCGAGATTCACGGCGCCCCGATAGATGATCAGCGGCCATCGGGGATGGTTCGGGACCAGACCGCCGTCGTCCTGGAAACGAACCGTATGGGGCTTACGCGGCCGGGCGAGCGCGGGGGCTTTCCGTCTGCCGGGCCTCCGGAGACCGGTCGCACGTTCGGCGTATTCCTTCAGGTCCTCAAGTATCGGCATGTTCGTTCTCCTTCGAGTTGGCCGTGGCGATCGGATAGCCGGTCCACAGCCGCAGCAGGCGCTCAAGGGCTGCTCCGAGCGCGAAGCCAAGCACGACGTCGCTCGCCCAGTGCGCCAGGACCACAACCCGCGTCAGCGAGAGGCCGATCGCGAAGGCTCGGATCGTCCGGCGGGGACCGGCTGGCAGGGTCTCGGCTGCGGATGCCAAAGCCCCCATGTGCATCGCATGCCCGGAAGGAAAGGCATCCTCGCGCTTTCCGGAAAAGGGGACCCCATGGATGTGCCCGACCACCGTCCTGCGATCGGGCCGGGTCTGGTCGAACAACGACTTCATGACATGTGGCAACAAAGACGTCGCTGCCGTAACGAGCAGCGCGTGATTACCTGCGCGCCGCAACGGCTCGCTGCGCCCGCGGGAGATGATCCAGCCGGCCGTGGCCAGAACCAACAACACCTTTTCGTCGGCGCCCCAAGTCAGGGCGCGGGCCGCATACTCCGGGGCCGGAGCCGTGTTGCGAGCGATCTCGCGCGCGATAGCGATGTCCGCTTTGGTTGGGCGGACCGCAATAGGAAAGCTTCTTGCGCGGCGAAGGCGGTGTCCTGGAAATCCGGCTGGCTTCAGCATGGCTCATGGATTGGAAAGGTAAGTACTTTCCAACGCGCCAGATAGCGGCAAGGTTGCAAAGTGGCTCCCGTGGAGATCGGGTTTCCGCGAGAAATGCGTGCATCAGCTCTTTAAGGGACTAGCTCCGAAACAGGAGGGGCAAGCGGGCTGTCGGCCCATTGCTTTGCCGCGGGCATCTTCATCGGGTCCAGCTTGTCGCAGAATACGCACTGTTCGACTCGGGATTAGGGACTGGGACCATCCGCTTTCCGCACTGCAAACAACGCGCTACTCCGTCCGTGGCTTCCTCCATGCGGGCTCCTTAGGAACCTAGCTTTTGTTCCGCAGTTAAGCGCTGCATATAGAGGAACGGATGCAGGCAGCAATCGACCGCGTAATGCAGACCTTCATGATGATGGCCGGCCTCACGCGCGAAGAGGCAGAGGCCGTGCGCGAAAAGACTGACGGCGCATTTGGCCGGCATGGAGGCTGATGAAAAGGCGCTCGCAGTCGAGGGGCTCCGCTATCTGCGCAGCTCCGATCGTATCGCAAGGAAGGTCTGATGACGGATAACCTCACAACGAGAGAGCAGCCTGACCGAAGCAAGATCAATATGAACCAAATCCATGAGGTTCGTTATTGGACGAAGCACCTCAGCGTTTCGAAGGAAGAAATTACAGAGGGCCATCGACAAGGTCGGAAATTCAGCCGCTGCCGTCCGCAAGGAATTGGCCGTGGACTGAAGGCGTGGGGTATGCCCGCGATCTCTGGAGTGAGGCTCCCACGCTTTTCATTCGCGGATCGCTTCAAGCGGGCGCGCCGGGGTCTGGCGCCTATGAATCTCAAAACCCGGCCCTACAGTAGAAGGCAAGATACGGCATTCGTTCTATCGTGGCGTGCGGGAGGATCTTTGAAAGAGCGAGAACCAGACTTGGATTACGACGAGGTCATCGTCTGTATGATGCTCGCCTTTTGCATCGGCAATGCAATGATCACCCTGATCTACAGGATAATGGCTTAACGGCGCAACGAGCATTCATGATGAAGAGAAACGCGCCTTGGACTATTGATGACGATATCCGTTTGCTGGAGTTGCACAGGACTGGGCGGCCGTTATTTTCCATCGCCGCGGCGTTCAAACGCAGCAAATCGGCGATAGCAGCCCGCCTTTCAATCCTGCGACGACGTGCCCGACAGGCGACCGCTCAGATGCAAACCGATGAGCAGTAAAGTCGGGATCCAATTTTATCGCCAGCACGGGGCCAGGGACGCGCCTGCTCATCTTAAGCGCGTCCGCGTGCCACGCCGCCGGGCGCGGGACGAGCATTCGTTGATGGATGGTGGCGACGTTTGGAATAAGCGTGGGTGATCTCGGCGCCCATCAGAATGATTTGCGAGGTGTAGTAGACCCAGATCAATACGACCACGATCGAAGCGGCAGCTCCGTAAGTTGATTCAAGGCCCTGCTTGCCGATGTAAAATCCGATAGCGGCCTTACCCAATTCGAAGAATAGCGCCGTGAGCAGCGCGCCGAGCCAGACATCGGCCCAGGCGACGGAAACGTCTGGCAGCCATTTGAACATCATCGCGAATAGGACCGTAACAACGGCAAACGAAACCAGCATGCTCACAATATGCAAGACGCCTTCCGGCAAGTAAGGAGCGATGAAATTTCCTGCCGCGGCGAGACCTGCGGTTACAAGAAGCGATACGAGAAGCAAAAAACCAAGAGCGAGCACCGCTGCAAACGACAAGACGTAGTTGCGGGCGAAGTGCCAGAGGCCGCTTTCCTCGGACTCTTCCACCTCCCACACGACGTTGAGGGCATCCTTCAACTGCACGACCACGCCGATGGCGGCGAACAGCAAGGCGCCTATTCCGAGGATCGTTGCGAGGACGCCGGCGGCGGGACGGCTTGCCCCAGCCAGCATCGCCTCGACAGCCTTGGCACCGGTTTCGCCCAGCATCGCTTTCAATGATGAAATCACCTGGGCAGTGACAGCCTCCTGGCCGAAGAAGAGACCTGCCACAGCGATGGCAATTAGGATGATGGGTCCGAGCGAAAATACGGAGTAATAGGCCAGAGCCGCTCCCTGACGGGCGTCCTTGTGGCTCGACCAGTTGGCTACCGCTTCTTTTGCTACTGTCCACCACATGGCTCTCAATCCTTGGCTATTCGCCAATAAGGGCAAAGCCTAGGCGAAAGTTCCTCGGCGAGAGCATAGAGGCATCGGGAAGTGGCTATCCGCGGTTCTTTGCGTTCACGCGCGACCTCCTGCCCGCTTGTCGGTTCTCAGATC
The DNA here is from genome assembly GCF_018596315.1 of Bradyrhizobium sp. SRL28. Lineage (GTDB taxonomy): Bacteria > Pseudomonadota > Alphaproteobacteria > Rhizobiales > Xanthobacteraceae > Bradyrhizobium. The sequence continues at coordinate 35,833 of NZ_JAHEAG010000027.1, forward strand.
CGGATAAACCGGATACCGCATCTCGCCGGCTTTGTCCGGTCGGCAAATCTTCGGTGACGAGCTGCGGTCTGACCCATGAAGTGACGCCTAGTCCTTCACTTTCATTGCGAAAGGAGATGCTGAAGTCTTCCGCTTGATGAGCTGGGCATGAAGTTCCTCATGCGCGGCGTGGCTGAAACCTGTACCGAAACGACCGATGTAGCGCCAACCGTCGCCTTCCCGCAGAGCACGGGTTAGCGCCCCGAAGATCCGTCTCGTTCGCCGCGGGGCTGTTCCCTCCTGCCGGACGCGTCGGCTGGAGCGTCGATCAGGTGCGGAAGCGAGCGCGTCTCCCTCTTGTCATCGGTTATGATCTCGCACAAGCGAGCGTGGCGGCGCCTGCCGCGCCGTCAAGGGCATACTCGCTTGCGCCAGCGCGGCAGCCGCGCCCTTTGACCGCTCTATCGTTCACGGCCGCATGGATAGCAGGCAGGGCAACTGGTTCAACAGGAACCAACTTCTTCGACCACCGTTGGAGCTGGCTTTCCGGGTTGAAGGGATATGTCGAAGAATATTGGATTACGCTACGAAGCGCCGAGCGCCAGCGCGGTGCACTTATGCGTCGATATGCAAAGGATGTTTGCAGAACGCACGGAATGGAAGATGCCCTGGCTTGAGCGCGTTCTGCCTAGTATCGTTTCAATAACTTCCTTGCATCCCGAAAGGACCATCTTTACGCGCTTCATCCCAGCCCAGCATTCCGGTCAGGGCATGGGGATGTGGCGGCGCTATTACGAGCATTGGGCATCGATGACCGTCGATGAGCTCGGCGCTGACATGATAAATGTCGTACCGGAGCTTGCGCGATTTGCCCCACCTGCCCGCTTCTTCGACAAGCATGTCTATTCCCCGTGGACCGGGAGCGATCTGTACCGGCAGCTTCGCGGCGCCGGAATCGATACCCTCATTATCACCGGCGGAGAGACCGATGTCTGCGTGCTCGCAACTATGATGGGCGCTGTCGACTGGGGCTTCCGTGTTCTTCTGGTGACGGACGCCCTGTGCAGCTCGGCGGACGAGACCCACGACGCAATGATGAATGTCTATGAGAACCGGTTAGGCCAGCAGGTGGAATGCGTGTCGACGGAGACGATTCTCGAAAACTGGCGCTTCAAGTAAACATGACCGCCGCGCAGGCGTCATACCTTGTGAGGGAAACGGGATGGAAGAACTCACGGTTCTAAGGACGTTTTCGGCGGTGACGACAGTTCTCGCAGCCGCGCTCGTGGCCGCCAACTGGAACGCTCGCGTTACCGTCACCGGCTTTGCTATCTTCATCGTAGCTTCCATCGCCTGGATGATTGACGGCTGGCTGGAAAACAAAGCATCGCTCATTATCCAGAACGTCATTCTCCTTCTAATTAACGTACTCGGAGTCTGGCGCTGGTTTCCGAAGGCTGAAAAGGAGGTTAAGTCGTAAGAGAGCGGCTTCAGTCGCAAAGCCCGTCGCGGCGCAAAGGCCTTGTTGATGGCCACCGCCGCTACGCGGATGCCTTCACGTCCCAGCAGGCCAGGGATGTCCTGCGATGCGCGGTTGCGCAGCTGTTCATCATCGCAAAGCAGAACCTGCCGGCGGCAACGTCCCAGATCAGGCCAGCGCTCAGCCCGGCAGGTCCCCCGCGGACGATGACCACGTCGATTTCATCCGGATCACCTCCATTCCAACTCATATGGGACCTCCCAAGGCTGGGGAACCCCTTCCCCCTGTTCATTCGTTAGGTACTCGGAAACGAAGATCATGCTACGCAAATTCACAGCAGCGAACTGGAGCGAATTGACTCCCGAGGAGCGCCGCGAGCGGCGGCGGCTCCGCCGCGAAAAGCAGCGCGAGGATAATATCGGGCGCGCCCAGAAGATGCACGCCGCCCGGCTCAAGATGGAAGCTGAGAGCCCGAAGAGCCCGCCTGAATTGAAGTCATCAGTCTATGTCGGCTGCTCGGGCTGGCGTTATTGGAAATGGCGGGACTCGTTTTATGCAGGTGTATCTCAGGAAAAGTGGTTTGAGCACTACCTGAAGCGCTTCGACACCGTCGAAATCAATGCATCTTTTTACTCCTGGCCGACGGTTACCAACGTCCAGGCCTGGCGGCGCCAGCCCGGCAAGAAAACGTTCGTTTACACCGTCAAGGTCTGTGAACTCGTCACCCATGTAAAAACGTTCAAGGGCACAAGGACGCTCATTCGGGATTTTGGCATCATCGCTGATATTCTAGGTGAGCGGATGGGCTGCTTCCTGTTTCAGCTGCCGCCGAGCTACCGCTACACAAAGGCGCGGCTGAACGCGATCGTGAGCCAACTCGATCATGCGCGCCGCAACGTTGTGGAGTTTAGGCACGCCAGCTGGTGGAATGAGGAAGTTTATGCCGCGTTCCGAAGGGCCGGAATTATTTTCTGCTCCTGCAGCGGGCCGCGCCTGCCCGACGAACTCATCCGGACAGCCGACGAAGTCTACATTCGCCTGCATGGCCCCGAGCGCTGGTATCGGCACGATTACTCGAAGAGCGAGCTGGCGATCTGGGCGGACAGGATTAGGGCGAGCGGGGCGAAAAGAGCCTGGATTTACTTCAACAACGATAATGAAGCTCATGCCCCCAAAAACGCGGCAGCCCTGCGGCGAATGCTAGGCCGTATATCGTTGGCCGCCTAAGGCCAGACGTAGGAACCTTGCCAGTATCGTAAGCGTTCTCAAGTGTTTGGGAGAACGTTTCATGGCCAGCACATCACTCTGGATGGATATTGACATTGCCCCGAACGCGGAAGTTCTGGACGGCGTCCGGGAATGCGACGTCGCCGTCATCGGCTCTGGCATTGCCGGTATTTCGACCGCGTATGAGCTCTGCAAGCGAGGTAAGTCCGTTCTTGTCATCGATCGCGGACGCATCTGCGGAGGCATGACTTCGAGGACTTCAGCTCATCTTGCCCCCTTGTGCGATGATCTCGTCAGCGAAATGACGAAGATCAGGGGCAAGGAGGCGACGACGCTTTTCTGCGAGAGCCAGGCGGCTGCCGTCGACCGCATTGAAGAAATCCAGAAGAAAGAGAAGATCGATTGCGACTTCCGCCGCCTCGACGGTTACCTCTTTCAGGGTCAAGGTATGCCGGCAGATATCATCGATGAAGAGCTGGAGGCAGTTCGCGAAGTCGGCGCGCCGGTCCACAGGCTCATGGGCGTGCCCTTCAACGGCTGCGAGAATCGTCACGTCCTACGCTATCCCAAGCAGGCAACCTTTCATCCGCTCAAGTATCTTGCCGGCGTCGCGAAGGCTTGCCGCGAAAACGGCGTGACTTTTTACCGTGACAGCCCGGTTGAGGAAGTGACTGAAGAGAATGGCATTGTGACCGCGAAAACAGCAGGCGGCGTCATTCGCTCGCGGCATGCCGTCGTCGCGACCAACTCCTCCATCTCTGACCGCTTCGCCATTCACACCAAGACGGCGCCATACCGCACATATGTGATCACGTTTGAGATCGAGCGCGGCGCTTTGCCCGACGCGCTCTACTGGGACACGGAAGATCCCTACCATTATGTCCGCCTGCAGCCAGGCCCGGCAAATACCGATTACGTTCTCGTCGGTGGAGAGGACCACAAAAGCGGAGAAGCCGACGACGCGGAAGATCGATTCAGAAAGCTTGAAGCATGGGCGCGCGGCTTGATCACCGGCCTTGGCAAAGAAACGCACCGCTGGTCCGGGCAAGTGCTCGACACCATCGATTACTCCGGCTTCATTGGCCGCGATCCCGGGGGCACAAACATCTATGTCGCGATGGGCGATTCCGGCCAGGGCCTCACGCACGGCGTTGCTGGCGCAATGCTGAATGCCTGCCTGATCACGGGCGAAGACCATCCATGGAAGGAAATCTACGCGCCGGGTCGTGTCCCGCTGAAGGCCGCGAAAAATTTCATCGCCGAGAACATAACAGCGCTCAAAAGCTTTGCTGAGTATCTAGCACCAGGCGAACTCACGTCGCTCGACGAGCTATCGTGCGGCGACGGCGCCATTGTCCGGCGCGGCCTTGAGAAGATTGCCGCCTATCGCGACAAGCAGGGAGCGCTGCATTTGAATTCGGCGAGTTGCACCCATGTCGGCTGCCATCTGCACTGGAACAGTTTTGAGACTTGCTGGGATTGCCCTTGCCACGGCTCAATCTTCGACGTGAAAGGACAACCCATCAACGCCCCAGCCATCGGCCCACTTGCCCGCGTCCAGGACTAAGGTTAGCCGGACCTGCCGAAGGCCGAGATCGATAAGATGCGCGAAAAGGAGGAGTGGAATAATGCCGGAAGAGCCGATGATGACCGAAGCCCAGCGGGATGAGCTCAAGACGCTCTGCCTGAAGGCCGACGTGCCGGACAAATCGGGCGAGCTGCTAACCCAGGAGGGCGCGCAGCAGTTTATCGACGAACTAAAGAAACAGCTCGCGGAGCGCAAATAGAAACGACGCGCTGGAGGATCTCCAGCGGTTCGTTTGCACCTTAGCGGAGCGGTCGACGGCGTTGCTGGTGCGGCCGGAGCGGGTGCCGTCGGAGCAGCGCCGGTCGCTGGACGGGTAGTCGACGAGCCCGCGGTCGTGCAGGGTGCATCGGCAGTGCCAGAGCTCACCGCCCCTGCATAAATGCATGAGATCGGCGAGGACGGCCAAGGGCAGCGACCATCATGCCTCGCATCTGCTGTCTCACCGGTCCAAATTATTGCGAAAGAGGCTTAAGCGCTTAATGGATCGTGCATTCCGCTTGGCGCATCAGTTCTGACGCACCCCTCGCGATACATAGGCGCCCGCAGCGAGCCCCAGCGCCAAGCCAGCAAAAGCTCCTGCCATCGATTGCCTGGATAACGTCAGTTCCCATCCCGGCGTCAGCCGCTTGGGAATTATTCCATAGTCGACGACCGCTGCGATCGCCGACATGACGGCAGCGTTTCGCAGTAGTTCGATTGATGATTGAGGCGGACGGACCGCCAACCAAGTCTCAAAAGGGAGCGCCCAGAACAGGGCCGATGCGTGATGGGTGGCGAACCCTGCCCCGGTGTGGTCAGCGTCGACCCCGCCAACACGCGAGGCATTATCACCGTGAAGCCAATGGCTGGTCGAGTTCAACGGTTGCGCGGCGTGTTTCCCTTCCAATTTCGCCAGGGCGGCCAGCGTTATTGTCGAAACGGCACTGGCTACGCTGCCTGTAATGAGACTGGAAGACAGCAATTGCGCGGGTTTCATTGGTGACCACGAATTCGATTTCCACACCAACTGCAATGCGCTTCTAGATGTTCCAAGCCATTTGATGGCGACCCGACGCGTGTCAGATTTGCTGGCGGGAACGGCCGGTTACTGAGGTCGGTTCCGCCGCGAGGAACGTTTGGATCGATCTCGCTTTATCGGACAGCACGTTCGCCATGGAGATCTGACATGGGGCCCGACGAGGTCCTGCGTGGGATGCTGATGTATTTCGTCCTGCCGATGTGGCTGGCCGCCGGCTTTGCCGATTACCTCTGCCATCGCGCCAGTCACATCGAAAAAACCAGCGGCTGGAAAGAGTCCGTTCTGCACCTTGCCCAGTTTGCCGAGATGGCCGTTCCGGTTCTGGCCGCGCTGTTCCTCGAAATCACATCTAGCGTGATTTTGTTGATGATGGTGTTTCTGGTTTTCCACGAAGCCACAGCCATCTGGGACGTCCGCTACGCCTCGTCGAGGCGTGAGGTTTCGCCGACCGAGCAGCACGTGCACAGCGTTCTCGAAATGCTGCCGCTGACGGGATTGCTGCTCGTCATCGCGCTTCACTGGCCAGCATTTGCGGCATTGTTCGGCTACGGAACACCTGACTTTGCCTTCAGGCTGAAGCAATCGCCGCTACCCCTGACGTACATTGTCACGATGCTGGCCTTGACCGCGCTGCTCGAGGTCTTGCCGTACTTTGAGGAGCTGGTTCGCGGTCTGCGATATCGCGCCCGGCAAGCGAAGGATTAGGTCAATGCGTATCCTTCTCGTTGGCGGCACGGGCCTTATTGGATCGGCGATCCACGCAAGGCTTAACGCTGAAGGACATGACTGCGTATTGGTGTCGCGCCACACATCGGGCGTGCAGAACGCGCGCCACGTCGCGCTCGATATTGCACAGGCGAAGGATGCTTCCGCGTGGGAGCCTGTCCTCGCAGGTGTCGATGCCGTCATCAACGCGGCGGGTGCGCTGCAGGGAGGGGACATGCAGGGCGTTCATGTCGCCGGGAGCGCGGCGCTGTACGCGGCTTGTGAACGCGCAGGCGTCCGACGCGTGATCCTTTTTTCGGCGATCGGAACCGATCGCGATGCGCCGAGTGACTTTTCACGCACCAAGCAGGAGGGTGAAGCCGCGCTGATGGCGCGCGATCTCGATTGGGTCGTGCTGCGGCCCTCCGTCGTGGTAGGCAGAGCTGCTTACGGCGGCAGCGCGCTATTGCGGGGGCTTGCGGCACTACCGGTTCTGCCGGTGATGCCCGGCACGGCGCCGATCCAACCGGTGCATCTGGATGATGTCGTCGAAACGGTTCTTTTCTTACTGAGGCCGGGCGCGCCTTCGCGCATCGCGCTGGATCTGGCCGGCCCGCGGCAGATGGCGTTCAGTGACGCCGTCGCGCTGTTTCGCCGCTGGCTGCGCTGGCGGCCCGCTTACCGCCTGCAGTTGCCGACATGGGCCGCCTCCAGCGCTTACCGCGCAGGAGACGTCGCGCAGATGTTGGGCTGGCGAACGCCCGTCAATTCGACGGCACAGGCAGAAATGCGGCGCGGCGCGACTGGCGATCTTGGGCCTTGGCGTCAGGCCACGGGCACCGTTCCCCGGGACCTTGAAGCCGCGCTCGGAAGCGAACCCGCGTCGGTCCAGGAACGCTGGTTTGCACGGCTGTACGCGCTGAAGCCCCTGATATTTGCCGTCTTCGGTTTGTTTTGGATCGTCACCGGAATCATCTCACTGGGGCCGGGCTGGGAAATCGGTATTTCGTATGTCCGGGAAGGCGGGCTGGGGGAACATTTCGCCGCTCTCACCGTCATTGCAGGCGCCCTCGCCGACATCATCATTGGCCTCGCTATTCTTTGGCGACGTTCGAGCCGCTATGGCCTTTGGGCGGCCTTCATCATTTCTCTGGTCTATGTCGTGATTGGGACGACGCTGGTGCCGCGGCTGTGGGCCGATCCGCTCGGACCCATGCTGAAGATCTGGCCGGTGCTGTTGCTCAATATGGTCGCCATAGCGATCCGGGAGGATCGATGATGTTCTATTTCCTTCTCAAGATGGTGCATCTCATCGGAGCCGCCGTACTGCTCGGCACGGGCGCCGGCATCGCGTTTTTCATGCTGGTGGCGCATCTGCGCGGCGATCCGCGCGAGATAGCCGGCGTTGCGTGGACGGTGGTGCTGGCCGACTTCCTGTTTACGGCGAGCGCCGTGATCCTTCAGCCGATCACCGGCACCTGGCTGGCTTGGTCGAGCGGGTATTCTCTGCGCGAAGGATGGATCGCAGCGTCGATCGCACTCTATGTGGTGACTGGCGCCTTTTGGCTGCCGGTGGTGTGGATGCAGATGCGGATGCGCGATCTTGCTGTCCACGCGGTCAAGACGGACGCCAAGCTGCCGGCCGAGTATTACCGTCTCTTTCGATGGTGGTTCGCCTTCGGATTTCCGGCGTTCGCGGCGGTGCTGGTTATCTTCTGGCTGATGATCGCCCGCCCACCTATTCCATACTGGGATTAGTATGACGTAAATCGGTGCAAAACAAAACCGGCGATCCATAATAAGAGCATCTCAAAAAATATCGCCGCCAGCAGCGATATTACAAAGTGTCGGGAGTACGGAGGGGGAGATGACTTGTCCTCGTTTCGCAACTCCTGCTCCGCCAATTGCCAGAACTCGTCCTCCCTGCCCTCAGGTCTGCCGCTGCGCTCCCAGATCTCATAAGCGCGGTTCTCGATCTCCGCACCGGGTCGTGGTTTGAACGTCAGCTAATCGCGACCTACGCGAGCCGTCTAAGTCAGTAGCCCCCTCCATACCCAACGCTAGCCAAGATTGGGAGAACAGCATGCGGCGACCAATGTTCCTATCGAAGCCGGGGGTGCGCCGCTTGTTCACCCACTCGCGAGAACGCCCCCGGGCCCTTCGCCCAATAGGAACAAACGACACAGGATACCGTTCGGGATGATATCCCTCTCGCTCCCGAGGCTCACCATGTACCATCATGTCAAGAAGCTGATGTTCACCGTCCGCGTCGATGAACCGGACCCTCGTTTTGGTAACATGCTTCTCGAACAGTTCGGCGGCGCCAACGGCGAACTCGCGGCCGCGATGCAATACTCGATTCAGGGGCTGAACTGCGAGGATCCGGATCGCAAGGACCTGCTGATGGATATCGGCACCGAAGAACTGAGCCATCTCGAAATCGTGGGCACCCTCGCCCGCATGCACCTCCAGCCGACGAAGTTCGATCGTCAGGCGGCCGAAGCTGATCCCCTGGTTGCAATAGCAGGCGGCGGCGGCGTCAACCTCTTCAATTCCCAAGGCAACGCTTGGACTGCCGATTACCTGAAAATCACCGGCGAACTCGACGTCGACCTGCGCAGCAATATCGCCGCCGAAGCACGCGCGAAAATCGTCTATGAGCGGCTGATCAATTTCTGCGACGACGCCGGCACCAAGGACGCGCTTCAGTTCTTGATGACCCGGGAAATCACCCACATGAAGGCCTTCGCGCTGGCGCTCGAGAGCATGGGCAAGCCGGCCTTCAGCATCGGTCGCATCGCCCCAACGCCGGGACTGGTCGACCAGTTCTTCAACGAGTCCACCGGAACGGGGGAGCATGGCGAGATCGACACCCGCGGGCCATGGAACGAGGGCAACGGCTGGGTTTTTACAGAATCGCCGGCCATTCAGGCCGAACCCGGCGCCTCTACAGCAATCGTTACGGAAAGTTCGCCGCCGGCCGAGCAAGCCGGCTTGAGCGACCTGTTGATCGATGAGCTTCGTGACATCCTTCATGCCGAGAAGCAACTGACGAAAGCGCTTCCCAAGATGGCGGAAGCCGCGCGCTTCGATCAGCTGCGCGAGCTGTTCGAGCAGCATCTCGTCGAGACCGAGAATCAGGTGGAGCGAATCAACGAGTGCTTCGAATTGCTCGGCAAGACCGCCCGTGCAAAACCTTGCAAGGGCATGATGGGGCTGGTCGAGGAAGGCCAGGAGGTCATGGCCGAAGGCGAGGAAAAGGAAGATGCGGCCGCGGACCTGGCGCTGATCGGAGCAGCGCAGCGTGTGGAACACTATGAGATCTCGGCTTACACGACGGCGAAGAACCTCGCGCAGCAATTACGTCATAGCGCGGTCGTCGCACTGTTGTCGAAGTCGCTGGCGGAAGAAGAGAATTCGGATCAGTTGCTCAACCAAGTCGCCCGATCGCTGATGTCGGTAGCAAAAATGCCTGCCGCGATCGAACAGCTCCAATGACGCTGGTTCTGTTGTATGGCCTTGCGCTAATGGTCGTCCTTCTAGTTTGTCGTTGACCCCCGATCGTCCGTAGAGTCTGCCAATCTCCTTGTCCTGGGCACGCCGGGGGGACCCAAGAAAAAGATCACTCCACACTCTCACCTCTGTTGTGCCCGAAGGGAAAATTCACGAAGGGCACAGCTGGGGGCAAACAAAATATGGCAAGACCAGCTATGGCCCATTATAGCCCGCATATGAAACAAAACCCGAAGAACAGGGATTTTTGCAACGCTCCTATGGCTAGATTAGGTTGGCTATAGCCTACGGATTGTGGTTCCTTATGGCACGGCGCTATGCGCCGGCAGCTCAAACCGTTCGTCCCAGGCCAACAATTCGAAGTTTGGCGCAGGAAATCGTGGCTCGTGTAAGCAGGGGAGCGACTCGGACTCCCGAGGATATCCGCTGGGTGAACTGCAGGACGGCGCCAATTGCACACAAAGTGCGTCGTTCGACTGGTTGTCCGATTTGTTCGCCGTAATACTCTATTCTACGATGAGGGCGTAACAGACCTGTCCGAGTAGCTTCCGCGGCATATGTTGGGGCGAAGCCACGGAGATAAGCCAATATGGTCGATGTAATGCACGACGCTGTTTAGTTCGATTCTGGACAGAGCATCGGAAGCTCCATTTCCAAACGCGCTCAGAAAACTTGGCGGAATAGAGTTGCTTACATAACGAACTCAGCAGCTTAAGTGCTGGGTGGCGCGGAAGGGATCGAACCTCCGAATGGCGGAATCAAAATCCGATTGATTATTCAATGATTTCAAGGGGCGTTTGGAAAAAATGACCAAAATGGCCTCTAGCGAACTCAATAGCTCAGCAGGCGTTTCCAAATGAAAAGCGCCGCCACGCGGGATCCGTCGCGGCAAATCTGGTGGCGAATTGTGCCGACGTGCCTCTAGAGCTTCGGTATCGAACAGCTGCCCTCCGAAGGCAAAGGTCACACGTTCGAATCGTGTCGGGTGCGCCAAAAAATCAATGACTTAGCTGATTGCGTCCATGTGAGTGAAACTAAAACTCACCAAAAACTCACCAAAAGTATTGGAAGTTCGGCGCGTTATCGGCGGCGATCTCGTATCGTAGCTCGAACGAGTCCGTCGTCTGTGCTCGCTGTCCGCGGCGAATGCGCGAACAAGAATTCGCGATCCAACAGAGCGCCACTTGTTCACCGATCATGCATTGGGGAGCAGAGCGTACTACCCCAATTTGCCTCACCTGCATGGCGAGCCCTTGCCGGGCCGGCGACATCCCGTCAAGGCCGAAAGCCGGCGGAGCCGGGCGCGCGAACAGCGCGAGCCTTTACCGGATGGCGCCGGTCTGGCCCCATGGCGACAAGCAGGTAACGACATTGGGGACACTCATATCCCCAGCCCCCGTTTCCTGCCGAAACTCCATTCGATGCCGCCAGCATCGCGCACTGTGCCGGTGATATGCTGGCCGATGCGCTTGTCGAGCACGGGTTGCCACGGCACCAGGTGGAAACCGATGCCGTCATCGATCATGGCGAAGCGGCCGCTGGCGAGCTGGGTGGAGCCAATAAGTGTGCCGCCGACATATTCGCCGCTCTTGGCGACGGTGAACGTCAGCCCGCGTTCGGCTGCGATGGCCTTGCCGACACGAGTCACCTCCGTACGCTCCAGATTGGCGATAAAATCCTTTGACACACGGATACGGCCGTCCTCCAGCCGGACGGCGTGGCCCATGTTCACGAGGCTCTGCTTGCGGCGCTCCATTGCCTCAGTGACCTCCCGGCCGAACCCGGTATTGGCAAGTGTGGTACGGCTGGGCGAGGCCAACTCACGGTCGAGCCAGGTCGCGCCGTCATGACCGATCTGCTGGTCGAGGCCGGTGGAAGACAGGACGCTTATTCGGATGTTCGCGCGGTCCCGCGCCAGATCGTAGGCCTGGCCGCGCTCGGGAAGATCGGCAGGAACGCGCCAGTGATCCGCGTCGATCCGCTCGACAAGGCCGGCCCGGCGCAGCGCCTCCAGCCGGCGGACATGGGAGCGGACGAAGGCTTGCGGGTCGCCGCCGATACGGTCGATGGCAGTTCGCGCCCGCTCCAGATGCTCGGACGGGCGATAGATGCCTTCTTGACCTGCGATGTCCATGATGTTGCGGTCTGCGGCGCGCGGCCCGGGAGGGACGGAACCCGCCGCGACGATCATGCCTCGGCCGACCTCCTCGGCGTGAGCGGCATCCATCTCGATGTGATGCACGCGCCCGTCCACCCCGTCGATCACCAGCCGGACCAGTTCGCCCATCTCGTCGCCGCCAAGCGCTTTGTCGAGCACGCGGCCGACGATGCGCTCGGTCGCGTTCTCTCGATGCAGGACGTAGCGCGCGGGATGGCGGTCCTCCGCCAGCCCTTCGCGCTCCAACGCCCGGTGCATGGTCTTGATGATGTCGCCACGTTCACCAAGCTCCCGCAGCGTCGGCTCGGCCTTTGGCGATACAATCCATTTGCCGGTCTCGACCTCGGTCGCTAGCCCCATGCGCTCCAGCTTGCGCGCCCGCTCGATCAGCAGTGCGCGGTTCTGACGGAACGTGTCGCGCATGTCCTGGTCGGGGCGCAGGTCGGAAAACTCCTTGCCCTGCTGCTCGGAGATCAGCATGCGATCGAGCCGGGTGAAACGATCAGCATCTACCTCCCGCTCGAGCTGCTTCGTCACCTCAAGCTCAGTCTGGCGGCCGAGTTCTCGGGTAACGATCTCACTGACCCGTTCGCGAATGCCGTAGGCGATATAGTCGCCAGCAATGTTGAGGGTCTTGCCGTCTTCCGTGATACCCCGAAGGAGCACATGTGTGTGGGGGTGACCAGTATTATGGTGATCGACCGCGATCCAGTCGAGTTTCGTCCCGAGGTCCACTTCCATCTGCTTCATCAGGCTACGGGTGGTCTCGCGCGGGTCAGACAGCTCCGCCCCGTTCTCGGCCGAAACGATGAAGTGGAACTGATGGCGATCCTCGCGGCCCCGGTCGAGGAAGGCGCGGCCGTCCTCCCTATCGTTCTCGGCCGAATAGACTTGGCCCTTCTCGCCATCCTTCGTCACGCCGTCCCGTTCGAGATAGCGCAGGTGCGCGTCCACCGCCTTGGCGCTAACGAACTGCCGTCCACGGACCGCTCCGCGCTGCGGGTTGAGCTTCACCACCCGGGCCTTCACCGCCACCCGTCGCGACCGGGTGCGCACCCCGCTTCCGTCCCGGCTCCACGCGCTCCGATCCTTGAGACTCAGCGCCGTCGCAGCGCCCCGGCCCCGCGCGTTGAACCTGCCGCCTCCCTTCCCGGTGCCGGGGTCCCGGTTCGGATTGCCGCCAGCGCGCCGGATCGCCCGATGGACCTCACCGACGAAGCTGGTCGGGCCTCCACGCGCCACGCCGATCCGACGCGCGGTTTCTTGCCCGCCGACGCGACCGCGGACCTTGCCGGGACGAATACGGAAGTCGTCTTCGTTGCGCGCCATCAGACGACGATTGGAAGTCGAAGGGCATAGCGCAAGAGCAGAAATGCAGTTGGCGTATGGCGGCGCAGAATCACTTGCCCCGGCGAAGACTCGGCAATCTGTAAATCTCGACACGTCGCGGGCGACGGCTCTCGGAGCATTGAAAGAGAATGATTATCAAAAAAAGCGCCGCTCGCTCATCTTGACGGAACGTCGGTGACCGACCTAAAACAATGTGCAGACAAAAACTTAGGAACGAAGTTCCGGAAGCGAGGCAACTCGCTTTATCTTGCCTTCCTAATCGGGCGGGCAAAGTCACCTCATTCCTACGCTTTTCTTCGACTCTTCTATCTTCGGCCATTACAGACTCCCTGCACCAAAAACGCGCAAATTTCGCGACAGCCGCGTACGCGACGTGCATTCACCAGGCGGGGTCCATGCGTTCCTTCGCGTTCAGCACTTGGGCCGTCGCACGCTCTTCATCAGGTTCGTAAACAGGGCTGTCCAAGCAGTCCGGCGCTCTCGTCCCCGACGGGCGGCAGCAGGCAAGAGATAGCGGACATTCCCCGTTTCGCGGCCCCCAGGGGACGCTCACCGCGCGCGCGGATCTCCAATCTTAGCTCCTCCTCAACATGCTGGGTGCAACACCAGCGCTAATCTTTCGTGCTCCTGCAGCAGTTACTGTGCAGGCTTCAATCGCAATCGTTGCATGATCCTGGCGCCGAAGCCGACGTGGAGTCGGAGGCGGTCCCCTGCGCTCTTGAGGGCTCCGCGGATCGCCTCGATCGCGTGGGCGTCGAAGCGTCGTCGCTGGGCATCTGGTTTGTACCGCGAACTGCAGCCGGCCGGGGTCCCGATCATCGTTGTCGAAGCCCGCCATATGCGTGTTTCGCTGTCGACGATGCGCAACAAGACCGATCGGAATGTGCGCGCGGCATCGCGCAGATGATGCGATTGGGCTGGTACCGTGCGTTCATGTCAAGAACATCGACATGCAGAAGATGCGCTCACTTCTGGCCAACAGGAAGCTCCTCAAGCGCAAGCTGATCGACGTGGAAAATCACATTCGTGGCACGCTGCGAGCGTATGGCTTGCTGATGGGAGCGGTTGGTCGCGGGGGCTACGAAGCACGTGTCCGGGAGTTCCTCGAGCACAGCGATCCAATATTTTCTGTGATGATTGAGGCCATGCTGGACGGCGGGCGATCTTCGAGGGCAACGAAAGATTGCATCGCGTGCTTCTTCAGGTGGTTCAGCACGACGCGGTCTGCCGCCGTTTGATGACGGTGCCTGGCGTAGGTCCCGTTGCCACCCTTTCGTTCAAAGTGGCGGTAGATGATCCCCGACGCTTTGCGCGATCTCGAATGGTCGCCTCGTTATGCTTCACCCTCCCCTTTCGGCCTCCAGAGGGCCTAAGTCCCTTATCAGACAGTAGCGACCGCTCACTGGAGCCAATCGGCAATTCTCGACCTGCTCGAGCCCGTGTGGCGCGCATTGGCCAACCGGCTGGACGGAGAAGTACTTCCGATCAAGTAACAGTGTTGAAGTAATAGCTCCCTTCATGAGGGAATTGAAGTGGCGCGCTTCTTCCTCGGACTCAATTGCATCGCTCACATCCAGTTGTTCCAAGCTGTCATTGCTTTTGCACGGGATGCCTGCGTCGCACATGCAGCCAATCTCTTCTGACCAACCCGACCGGGATGATTTTCACAAACCCCCCCAAGTCCGTGACTATGCATCATGGCGTTAGAGCTATGACGCCCACGAATCGAGCCGGATCGGGGCAGGAATCACTGACGGCCGTATCTCCCGCAACGCGGAAGACCCTAACGACATTGTAATCGTAGCCAACGTGTTGGACCCAGCCAAGGGCGCGCGCATGGCGGCGAGTGATGATTTGAAAACTGCGATGCAAAAGGGCGGTGTGCTAGGGGCGCCCACAATTCATTAGATCGGCTGAGGCGTATTGGCACTTATCTACCATCAGCGTTTTTCTCAACGTCCGCTTTGCACAACCGGACGTGGTGGGAGGGAGAACGGACCTTAGATTTGATGGGCTGACTTAAATTACGCGGGATCAAAGCGGATGTCTGATGTGAGTCCGATGTCCGAAATGGGCAAAAACACTGACCCACATATCCTACAGACATAGCCACGAAGGCCGGTCCATATCGAACAGCTCGGCCTGATTTGACCGAGCTGCAACTTCTCTTACGTGGCTTCTCTTACTTGGCAGGAGTCATCCTTGCAATCAAACCCTCGAACGGCTTGAACGTCTGCTTGGCGAAATCAGTGTAGAGTTCGGAAATCTTTTTTGATTCTGCAACAAACGTCTCATAGGCTGACTTTGCGTAGTCAGCTTGAAGTTTCATCGCCTCATCCGGCGATTTCAGGCTGGTTAGTTTCGAAATGAATTCGAAGCCGTCCTCGAATGCCTTCTTGGTATATTCAGCATGGGCAGTTGTGATCGTCTTAACGTTTGCTGCAAACGTATTTGCTGACGCCATCGCTGCTTCATTTTGCTCTTGGGCGTGCTTTTGAAATTGCTCAACGTTGTTCATTGGGAATCTTTCTCGGTCCTATGGAGGATCGGTTTGTGAACCTAGCATATGGTGCACTGCAGCATAATTTCAAGAGGCGTTCCTAATCAAATTGCGCCATCTGTGGCGCGCACAGGTAAAAGCCGCAGACCGGAACTGGAGGGGCCGATACAAACTACGCGGCCGCAAACGCGTGCGTAACAGAAACTTTTGTTCCCGAAGCAACACACAATGTCTCCACTAGAGCATCAAGCTGTTTTGCGAGCGCCTTAACCACGCCGGTCCCAAGCTCGGTTTTCGGCTGAGCAAACGCGCCGTCAGGCTTACCGGAGCCATTGTCGGCGACCGCAAGCTGCCAATCTGTTTGTGCCGAGCCTATGGCGCCGAGCCCAACTGAGCGGCCTACACAATCCATTCTCGATAAATCGACAAGGGCGTAACGCCGTTCAGGCCGCCGCAGCCGGCGGCGCAGTTTGGCCCGTCGAGCTACTGATGACGTCCACGATGGCGAGTGCCGGTCCCGCCGGTCTAGCTTTTCCGCCGGGCGTGTCTTAATCCCAACGCGCGGCTGCGACTTTCGTGGTCACCTCCGTGTCTCGCCGGTCAATCGCGCGATCCGGGATGTGATCAAGGTCGTGCGCGATATCACTAGCACTGTAGCAGTTCGGTAGGCTAAAATTGGCTGAAATTGGTCGAGCCAAAGGAGGCTCCCATGGAGAAGCCAGACAAGGACATGTTTGACCCCAGAATATTTCTCGCGAAAGTGGGCACGGGGAAGCAGGTACTGGAATTCCATAAAAATCAGCATGTGTTCGAACAAGGCGATGTCGCGGATACGGTTTTTTACATTCAAACGGGCAAGGTCAAGCTTACGGTCGTGTCTGAGCAGGGCAAGGAAGCGGTCGTCGCAATTCTAGAGCCTGGCCAGTTCTTTGGCGAAGGATGCATGAATGGTCATCCGTTGCGCATCGCGACAACAACAGCGATAGAAGATTGCGTCATCACGTCGATCACGAAAGACGCGATGATCACGGCTATTCATGATGAGCCGAAATTTTCCGAGCTGTTTATGGCTTATCTCCTGACTCGGAACAGCCGTATCGAAGAGGATCTGATTGACCAGCTGTTCAATTCGAGCGAGAGGCGACTTGCGCGGCTGCTTTTGTTACTTGCGAATTTCGGCAAGGAAGGCAACCCGCAGCCGATCAGCCCGAACATCAGTCAGGAAACATTAGCAGAGATGATTGGCACTACTCGATCCCGCGTCAGCTATTTCATGAATAAGTTTCGCAAGCTGGGCCTCATCAGCTATAACGGACATATCGAGGTCCACAATTCGCTGTTGAGTGCCGTTTTGCATGAGAAGCCTTTACTAAGAGAGCGTGACTAGAAACAATCCCCAGAAGTAACGGCCCCCCAACTTCGCTACAAAAGCATTTCGAGCATTGTGAGCAGTCGTTATCAGGGCGTATGTGCCCCCGGACGCGCATGCTGGTTGCATCACACCGGCCGGCAGAGCTACGGGACCGTAGCGCGAAAGAATACTTCGCTGCGGGAGAAACTTCTCCTCTAGATCGATGTTGTCACTCCAGCAACGGAACCGGGCGACTGGCAGTTGCGCGAAAAGCCGCTCGGCGTAATGCCCCGGCGGCTTTTTCTTTTAACGAGGGAGGGTGAAATGCCAAATGATAAGCCCCTCAAGCCCGACGACTTCCCGGTTGAGGTTGAGGGCGACGCATTAATGACTGCGGACGGCAAGCCAATCGCCAGGGCGAAAACCCCAGCCATCGCAGAGGATATCGCGGAGCGTCTCAACGAAGACGATTACCGCAAAGAGCAGGACAGATGGTCGGCTTGATCTAGCTCATGGGTCGCGGCGGAGCATTCCACTTACAGGCCGCAATCCGTCGCTGTACGTCAGGTCGCGTGACGGATGCTCAGTTTCCTACTCGGCGCAAATATCCTTTGGCCAGCCGGTTGCTCAATATCTGCTTTCCGCCGCCAGACCCGGACGTTCGAGTTAGGACGGCGGCACATGCCTCGCGTTTCCGTCTTTAGCCATTCCGTCATTGATTGTTGCCAGATCTTGTACATCTCCGACTCATACGAGCCGTCAGTCAGAACATTCGGCGTAGCCGCGCTACTGTACGAAAGGTTCCGATCGCGACCGCGACAAATATTCCGAGGGTTGTGAGCAATATTGACCACGACGTTCGGAGCCGGAGGCGCAAACTCGTTCTGTCGCCACACTGCCTATGGCTTCCCTTCGGTCGCGCCCGTAAGCGAGGACATCCGAAGGTGTCACGGCGATCGTCGGCTACCGGCACGACATCAAGGGCCAAGGCATCTGCGCCTACGTGACGCCGGTGTCGGGTGAATCACCGTCGGCGGAGCTGAAAAGAAATCGTGGTCTGGGGTGCGCTAGGAGATTGGACCGATAGCAAGGCGGACCTCATCGAATTCCTGCTAGGCCTGCCGAAAACGTGCTCCGGCAAAATCATGCGCCGCATCCTGCGGAAGATTGCCGAAGATGAGTTTGGTCCGATCGGCGACAGCTGATCCCACTGTCGTTGAGGACCTCATTTGCCAACCGGAAGTCCGGTAGGTCTCAACGGAGCTAACAGTATGCCCACGAACGATTACCGTCGCGTACTCGACGACCCCGCCTTCCAAAACCTTGTCCGGGAAAGGTCTGGTTTTGCCTGGTCTCTGTTGGCAGCGATGCTCATCATCTACTACGGCTTCATCATGCTTGTCGCGTTCGCCAAGCCGCTTCTGGCGGCAAAGGTGGGGGGCGGAGTCACCTCCGTTGGAATCGTGCTCGGCCTTGCCGTGATTGTGTCTGCGTGCGTGCTGACTGGACTTTACGTCCAGCGCGCAAACAGTCGTTTTGATGAACTGACCCGCACACTTATTAGGGACCTTACGCGATGAGCCGCAATCTCACGTCGGTGTTGTTTGGCCTAATCGGTGCGGCTGCGCTTTCCATGGTAGCGATGGCCGCCGGCCCCGATTTAGGGCCTGTTCAGATGCAGTCGCTGAACTGGGCGGCGATAGGCATTTTCGCCTTGTTCGTGCTTGGCACCCTCGGGATCACCTACCGTGCGGCGATGCAGACGAAAACCGCAGCCGACTTTTACGCCGCTGGTGGCGGCATTACCGCGTTTCAGAATGGTCTCGCGATCGCCGGCGACTACATGTCGGCTGCCTCGTTCCTCGGAATCTCCGCCCTCGTGTTCACGTCCGGCTTTGACGGCCTGATCTACTCGATCGGGTTCCTGGTTGGCTGGCCGGTAGTACTGTTCCTGATTGCCGAGCGCTTGCGCAATCTCGGCAGCTTCACCTTTGCGGATGTTGCCTCATTCCGCCTCGACCAGACCCAGATACGCATCCTGTCGGCAACCGGTACATTGGTCGTCGTTGCGTTCTATCTGATCGCGCAGATGGTCGGTGCAGGGAAGCTGATCGAATTGCTGTTCGGACTGGAGTATCTCTACGCCGTAGTGATCGTAGGTGTGCTCATGATTGTCTATGTCGCCTTTGGCGGGATGAAAGCAACCACCTGGGTGCAGATCATCAAGGCGTGCCTTTTGCTCGCCGGCGCCACCTTCATGTCGCTCATCGTGCTCTACCGGTTCGGCTTCAGTCCTGAAGCTATGTTCGCCGAGGCGGTCAAAACGCACCCTAAGGGCGACGCCATCATGGCGCCGGGCGGGCTCGTCTCAGACCCGATCTCTGCGATCTCGCTTGGCATGGCGCTGATGTTCGGAACCGCGGGCCTACCGCATATCTTAATGCGCTTCTTTACCGTGTCGGACGCGCAGGCGGCTCGGAAGTCCGTTTTCTACGCGACCGGCTTCATCGCGTACTTTTACATTCTCACCTTCATCATCGGTTTTGGGGCAATCACCTACCTCATGAATGATCCGAGCTATTACAAGCTCGGCGCTGACGGCGCCTATAGCAAGCTCAACGACCTGCTCGGGGGTACGAATATGGCGGCCGTCCATCTCGCCGCCGCGACCGGGGGCTCCTTGTTCTACGGCTTTATCTCAGCGGTGGCTTTCGCGACAATTCTCGCTGTTGTCGCGGGGCTGACCTTGTCAGGCGCGTCGGCGGTGAGCCACGACCTCTACGCCTCGGTCATTGCAAAGGGTCGCGTCGCAGAGCAGAAAGAGGTCAACATCTCGAAGATGGCGGCGATCGGGATAGGCATTATTGCAATAGTGCTCGGCTACATTTTCGAGAACCAGAACGTCGCCTTCATGGTGGGACTCGCGTTTGCGGTTGCCGCAAGCTGCAACTTCCCGGTCCTTCTGATGTCGATACTCTGGAAGGGTACCACGACCCGTGGCGCTGTATTTGGCGGCCTCCTCGGCCTTGTAAGCGCCGTCGTCATGGTTGTTCTCAGCAAGGCCGTGTGGGTGACCACGTTCGGCTTCAAGGATGCGCTGTTCCCGTACGATAATCCTGCGATTTTCTCGATGAGCCTCGCGTTCCTGGGCATCTGGTTATTCTCTAAGCTCGACACAAGCCCGCGCGCTCGCGCGGAGCAGGCCGCGTTCGACGCGCAATATGTCCGTTCGGAAACGGGTATCGGGGCCGCGACGGCGCACGTCCACTAAAGGTGCCCGAACGGCCGGGCGTGCGGCTCCGGCTGCGTCGTGCTATGGCAATCTGATGCAAGGCTTTGATGCAACTAATCCGCCGTTCGATCGCCTCTTGCAGCACGAACTCGATGAGCTGATTTCATCGCTCGACGTCGGCTATTATCGTCCGGGCGAGGTCATCGTTCAGCAGGCGCACGCGTCTGAAAATCTGCATGTAGTTATCAAGGGCTCCGTTGAGGTCCGAGAGAGCAGCAGCCTGCGGCTTGTGCTTGGTCCGAAGGACAGCTTCGACTCTCGCGCCGTCGTTCACGGCGCGGCGGGGGAAGACTTTGTGGCCACTGAAGAAACGCTATGCCACCTCATTCCCCGCGATCTCCTGCTCGGCCTGATACGCCGCAATCCAGCCTTCGCCGCCTTCTTCTACGCTGACGTGTCACGCAAGCTCGCCGCCTTCGCCGAAGCACGTCAGGCTGAAGGCGTAGAGAGCGTTCTGCGCTCGCGTATTCGTGACGCTCGTTTCGGTGCGGCAGTGTTCATCGAGGCAAACGCGACGATCGAGCAGGCCGGCAGAACCATGCGCGACAACAACATCAATGCACTCTATGTTCGCGACGGCGAGCGCATCGGCGTCGTCACCGGCATGAACCTGTCGAAAGCCGTCGTGCTGCGTCGGCTGGCGCTTGACACTCCATTAAGGGAGGTGTGCCACTTCGACGTAGTCGCCATCGACGCAGACGACTTCATTTTTGATGCGCTGCTCCTAATGACGAAGCAAGACAAGCGCAGACTAGCGGTTCGCCGCGATGGCGCCTTCGTGGGCTTTCTCGAGGACATCGACCTACTTGGGCTTTTTGCTGGCAACTCGCAACTGATTCCGGGCCGGATTGAGCGCGCGCGCAGCCTCGACGATCTCGCGGCGCCGGCGCGGGATATCCAGGCGCAAGTCGAGCGATTGCACGGGCAAGGTCTCAAAGTCGACCTCGTCGCTGACATTACCTCCGACTTGAACCGCCGCCTGTTGCATAAGCTGTTTGACATGATCGCGCCGCCCTCGATCCGGCAGCACGGCTGCCTCCTGCTCATGGGCTCCGAGGGGCGTGGCGAACAGACCGCTCGCACCGATCAGGATAATGGACTTCTCT
The DNA here is from genome assembly GCF_018596315.1 of Bradyrhizobium sp. SRL28. Taxonomy (GTDB): domain Bacteria; phylum Pseudomonadota; class Alphaproteobacteria; order Rhizobiales; family Xanthobacteraceae; genus Bradyrhizobium. The sequence continues at coordinate 57,100 of NZ_JAHEAG010000027.1, forward strand.
TGGGCGCCGATGTTCCCGCCGAGGATCTCGCGGCCTTCCGCGCCGATTTCTCGGGTGCGCTCGAAAGCTTCGGGTTCCCTCCCTGCCCAGGCAATGTAGTCGTGAGCAACCCGGTCTGGTCGCAGTCGGTAGCAAGCTTCATCCGTCAGCTCAAATCCTGGCTGCTAAGTCGGGACCCCGACGCAGCGATGAACATCGCGATCTTCTCCGACGCGGTCGCAGTCGCAGGTGATCCAGAGCATCTCGCCCGCGCCAAGCGATCACTCGTTGAGCTTCTACGCGGCGAGAATGCTCTTCTGGCTCAATTTGCGCGTCTCATTGAAACCTTCAGCACGCCAAACCTAGGAGTACTCAGTGTGATCATGGCGTCCGTTGGTGTCGGAGTTGACGAGGTCGATCTTAAGAAGGCCGGCACGTTCCCGATCGTGCATGGGGTGCGAACGCTGGCGATTGAGAAGGCCGTATTAGCCTCATCAACCGCCGGGAGGATTGCCAGCCTCGTGGAGATGCGCACGCTTGACTCAAGGTTTGGGTTAGAGCTGGTGAGCGCGCTTCGAGTGTTCATGGAATTCCGGTTACGTTCCCAGCTCCGCGCGATCCACCGTGGCAGGCCCGAGCAAGAAGCGCTCGTGCGCCTGGACGAGATTACTGCCGCAGACCGAGATATCCTGCGTGATGCGCTACGGGTCGTGCGGCAGTTCCGCGAGTTCATTCGGGTGCACTACAATCTTGCGGCATTCTGAGATGGCCCGCTTCCTGCGCAATCTTTTTTACCGCGTGTCGCTCGGCAACCCCGCTTACCGATTTCTGTTCCAACCGGGACCACCCGATGAGGTCGTCGTAATCGACTGCGAAACCACGGGCCTCAATCCGCGGCGCGACGAGATGATCGCAGTGGCTGCTATCAAGGTCCAGGGCCGGCGGATCCTTACCAGCGACGCATTCAGGGTCGTCATTCGTGCTGACAAGCCGCCCACGGCGGAGTCGATCAAGGTGCATCATCTCAGAGCCCAGGAAGTTGCGCTGGGAAAGCAGATGCATAAAGTTCTGCCAGAACTGCTACACTTCATCGGAGGACGTCCGATCGTGGGCTACTACGTCGACTTCGACGTCGCTATGCTCGATAAGTACGTGCTACCCTACATTCAAGCAAAACTACCGAACCCGCGTATTGATGTTTCGGCGATCTATTATGCGCTGAAGTACCGGAACGCCCCACCAGGGACCGTGCACGACCTGCGCTTCGCATCGATGCTGTCGGACTTGGGGCTCCCAGCTTTGCACCAGCACGACGCCTTCAACGACGCGTTGATGACGGCAATGATGTATGTGCAGCTGCGAGATATGCAGGAGCGCGGCGTCCAGATCGGTCGCTTGAGGAACGTCCAGCAGCACATTCCTGTCTCCGCCTAGGTTTAATAGATTTCGGTACCGTCTATTGTCGTGAACGTGCTCATATGCCTTTTCCGTGGTGCACATGAGTGACCAGATGCACGGCTTTCTAACGCTTCCGGCTGGAGCGATTGCCGGGTGGGACTTGCACCCACTGGAAATCGTCGCCTTTACACGGCGCACACCCGGAACAGACATGGCCGGCAACGTTTGCCCATCATTTATTTTGTTGAATGTGAGCAATATTGACCAGTGCTTCGAGAACCGGAAGAGCATGCTCGTCCTATCACCTTTCCGGATCCATTTTCACCGCATCGAAACGGCGGCCACAAACCAACAAAGGATGTAGCAGCGTTACTAACCGCTCATCGCGAGGCGGATACAGAGGCAATGTTACGCAGAGCAGCGAGTCGCATAATGGATTGAGCGGCAAGTTTTTGCGCGAGCTCCATGCTGCTTTGGTCGGCAGCGCTTTCCGCCTCGTCCAAATAGATGTTCGACAGTTGTTCGGCGCGGCGCAGCGCGCGGCGCTTGATCTGTTCAATCTCTCCGGACGCTGGATCGGCGCCGCCTTCGTCAGGCAGGATCAGGAAATGCGGCGGCAGGCGTGAAGGGTCCATGGTCGTGACATGGTCGCGTTGGGCGGGGGTCAATCCTTGCGACCACGCGATGATGTCCTTGAGGAGAAGGCTTTCCAGAAGCGCTGCCGATGCGGGCTCGTCGGTTCCGTGAGCAGCCTCAGTCTTATCGGCGGCGATCTTCCGCTCAGCCCTCCAGGCCAGCCGCCGCTCGCGACGCAACAAACTACCGTCGGACAGGGCCTCATGCGCCAGGGCTTCCGCCGTCAGCCGGACTAACGGATCTTCGGCAAGAGCGATGACATAAGTCCAGAACACGAAGGCGCGTTGGCGATGGCGGGCTGCGAGCACCCATGCGGTGTAAGGCGTCGACAGACTGGAATCCCTGATGTCGGCGATTTCCGCCGCAGGAACGAGATCGATCGGTGCCCAGCGCAGGTCGGATGCATCGGGACGCTTACCGCATGCGGCAAGGCAGGCTGCGGACAGGCTACCGGATCGATTTTGCTCGCGTGTCGCAAGTGCCTCGAAGACGGAGCGCACCGGCGAGAGGCGCTCATCCATCTGGGTGGCAATCGCGCCATATCGGTGCGTGGCCCTTTGCGCCTGGTCAACCGCAATTGCATAAAGCTCGCTAAGGCTTCGCACGGGAGCTGGCGGCACTGCGGTCAGAAGCGGCTCTTTGCGCATGTCGGCTCTTTCTCACAATAAGTTTGAACCTATCAGAGTGTGGGATGTTTGATCCAGCGCAAGTAGCAATCTCGTTCGGTGCTCTAGATAGGTTTTCGAAGCTGGCAATCCAGAACAACGGCGCTTTGCTAGAATCTGGAAGAAGCGTTTTGCGGAAACCCGTCAACTATGTCCTCTTTGGAGCTCTAGCCCTTTTCGGCTGGATTGCTCTCCTTGGCGACGCGAATGCTGCAGGCCGGCTGAACGATTACCTTGGCAAGGCCGAACCGGCCGAATTGGTTGCCGGTGCGAATCGCTTCGGGCCGCTGCAAGGGGATCCCGCAATTGCGCCCGCTTACAAGGACGATCGTCTTCTCGGCTTCGTTTACCTGAATTCCGAGTTTGCCAACTCCACCGGTTACTCCGGAAAGCCGATCCAGCTGTTGGTCGGCATCGATCCGAAGGGAGTACTGACCGGCCTCAAACTCGTCGAACACAAAGAACCCATCGTCCTCCTGGGCATTCCGGAAAAACGCGTTCTGGAGGCGATCAACAAGTTGATCGGCGCCGACATGGACAGCGTCGTGCGCGGAGCCGCGCCCTCGCCTCAGGTAGATATCGTCAGCGGCGCGACCGTGACCGTACTGGTGATGGGCGACAGCATCGTCCGCTCCGCGACCAAGCTTATCAAGAGCGGTCGGCTTGGCGCTCAGGGCAATGCCGTCGCCACCGCGGTGCCGCAAGTGTCGAAGGCGATTGATCCCGGGAAAAGTGAAGTCCGCGACTGGCAGAGCCTCGTCGGTGACGGCTCCGTCCGCCGGTTGATTCTCTCCGTTGCTGACGTCAATAGAGCTTTCGAAAAATCCGGCAATGCCGCTGCCGCCGCGCGCCCGGAAGAGGGCGACCCAGACGACACGTTCATCGACCTCTATGTCGCGGATGTCGCTGTACCGACGATCGGCCGCAGCCTGCTCGGCGACGACGGCTACAATCGGCTGGCCGGTAGGCTGAAGCCGAGTCAACAGGCGTTGATCGTCGCGGGATCAGGGCGCTACTCGTTCAAGGGCGCTGCTTACGTCCGCGGCGGGATCTTTGACCGTATCGAATTGATCCAGGACGCCAACAGCATCCGTTTCCGCGACCGCGATCACACCCGGCTGGGCAACCTTTCGGCCGAGGGTGCGCCCGATTTTCCTGAAATTGCCCTGTTCACGGTGCCGCCTGAGTTCGGCCTCGATCCGACCGAGCCATGGCTGCTGCAGCTGCTGGTGCAGCGCGTGGTCGCCACCAGGGACAAAGCGTGGCTCACCTTCGATCTCGGCTACACGCTTCCGGATGCCTACGTGAAACGCGAGTCTGCTCCGCCGGTCCGGCAGCAGGCAACCACGTCTCCCGCGGCATCGCCGGAAGCACCGGCGCCGGCAAAGCGTGACGCGGCGGCATCCTTCGCCACCGAAGATGAACCGCTGTGGATGAAAATCTGGCGGGGCAACGTCGTCAAGATCAGCACAACGATCGTCGCATTGGGCGCGCTGACGCTGATTTTCTTTTTCCAGAATGCCCTGGTCCGGCGTCCCAAAGTCTATGTGTGGGTCCGCCGCGGCTACTTGCTCTTCATTCTGGTGTGGCTCGGCTGGTATGCCAACGCCCAGCTTTCGGTGGTCAATGTTCTGACCTTCGCCAATTCGCTGCTGACCGACTTCAGTTGGGAATACTTCCTGTCGTCCCCGCTGATCTTCCTGCTCTGGGCATCGATCGCTGCGGGGCTTCTGTTCTGGGGGCGCGGCCCATTCTGCGGCTGGCTATGCCCGTTCGGCGCGCTGCAGGAATTGCTCAACAACATCGCCCAGGCGGTGAAGATCCCGCAGTACAGACTGCCGTGGGGTCTTCATGAACGGCTGTGGCCGATCAAGTACATTATCTTTCTCGGCCTGTTCGGCATGTCGCTTTATTCCACGGCCTTCGCAGAGCAACTCGCCGAGGTCGAGCCGTTCAAGACCGCGATCGTTCTGAAGTTCGCGCGCGAATGGCCATTCGTCATCTACGCCCTGACGGTGCTTTCCGCGGGACTGTTCGTCGAGCGGTTCTTCTGCCGCTACATGTGCCCGCTTGGCGCCGCGCTCGCGATTCCCGGCCGCATCCGGATGTTCGAGTGGCTGCGCCGCTGGCCCGAATGCGGCACGCCCTGCCAGCGATGCGCCAAGGAATGTCCCGTGCAGGCGATCCATCCGGAAGGTCACATCAACGTCAATGAGTGCATCTACTGCATGCATTGCCAGGAGCTGTATTTCGACGATCACCGCTGCCCGCACATGATCCAGGTGCGGCTGAAGCGCGAAAAACGCGATGCGCTGTCGTCGCCTTCGATGCGAAGCGGCGGCAAAGGTCCGAACACCATCATCACCGCCGGCGGCAAGCCTATCGGGCTGAAGCCCGTCGACGCCATCACTCCATCTGCAACTTGAAAGCCTAGGAGGCTATTATGAACGACAACGAAACCGGAAAAGGAAAAGGTGTCAGTCGGCGCACTTTGCTTGGAACGACCGCGGCGGCCGCGGGTGTCGGTCTTGCCGGAGGAGTTGCTCTCGGCACCGACGGCAAGGGTCTTGTTACCTCTGCCGATGCACAGACCAAGACCACGCCGCCGAAAGCTCCTTCAGCGCGACCAGCGGTGCTGAAGACCGACGTCGCCCCGGGTGAGCTCGACGAATACTACACGTTCTTCTCCAGCGGCCAGTCCGGCGAGCTGCGCATCGTCGGCCTGCCGTCTATGCGCGAGTTGATGCGTGTTCCCGTGTTCAACCGCTGCAGCGCCACCGGCTGGGGGCAGACCAACGAAAGCCTGAAGATCCTGACCGAGGGACTGCTTCCCGAGACCCGCGAATTCCTCAAGAATCACGGCGGCACCTACATGAACGGCGACTTGCATCACCCGCATGTCTCCTTCACCGACGGCACCTATGACGGCCGCTACGTTTTCATGAACGACAAGGCCAATACGCGCGTCGCGCGCATCCGTCTCGATGTCATGAAATGCGACAAGATCATTCAGCTTCCGAACCAGCATACGGTTCACGGCCTGCGCTTGCAGAAATATCCGCGCACCGGTTATGTGTTCTGTAACGGTGAGGATGCCGTGCCGCTGCCGAACGATGGCAAGATCCTGGACGACAGCAAGAAGTATCACTCGATCTTCTCCGCGATCGATGGCGACACCATGAAAGTCGCGTGGCAGGTGATGGTCGACGGCAATCTCGACAACGTCGATGCCGACTATCAGGGCAAGTACGCCTTCTCAACCTGCTACAATTCGGAAGAAGGCGTCACGCTCGCCGAGATGACCGCCAACGAACAAGACTGGGTGACCATCTTCAACATCAAGCGCATCGAAGAGGCGGTGAAGAAAGGCGACTTCAAGGAAATCAACGGCGTGCCGGTGATCGACGGCCGCAAGGGCTCGCGCTATACGCGCTATGTCCCGGTCTCCAACAGCCCGCACGGCATAAACACCGCGCCCGACGGGATCCACGTCGTGGCGGCGGGAAAGCTTTCACCGACGGTTACGGTGATGAATGTCCGTCTGTTCGACCGACTGTTCGACGACAAGATAAAGCCACGCGACGTCGTGGTGGCGGAGCCTGAGCTCGGTCTTGGACCATTGCACACCGCATATGACGGCAAGGGGAATGCTTACACGACGCTCTTCCTCGACAGCCAGATCTGCAAATGGAACATCGATATCGCCAAGCGCGCCTTCAAGGGCGAAAAGGTGGATCCGATCCTGCAGAAGCTCGATGTGCACTATCAGCCCGGCCACAACCACTCCTCGATGGGTCAGACCAAGGAGGCGGACGGAAAGTGGCTGATCTCGCTCAACAAGTTCTCGAAGGACCGGTTCCTCAATGTCGGGCCACTGAAGCCCGAGAACGATCAGTTGATCGATATTTCCGGAGACCAGATGAAATTGGTCCATGACGGTCCGAGCTTTGCCGAACCGCATGACGCCACCATTGTTCATCGTTCCAAGATCAATCCGATTTCGATCTGGGATCGCGCCGATCCGTTCTTTGCCGAAGCGGTCAAACAGGCCAAGGCCGACGGCATCGATCTTGAAGCCGACTCCAAGGTCATTCGGGACGGCAACAAGGTGCGCGTCTACATGACGTCCACCGCGCCTGCGTTCGGGTTGGAGCAGTTCCAGATCAAGCAGGGCGATCAGGTCACCGTCTACGTCACCAACATCGATGCGGTGGAAGATCTGACGCACGGGTTCTCTATCATAAACTACGGCATCAACATGGAAGTCGCGCCGATGGCGACCGCCTCGGTATCGTTCTCGGCGGATAAGGCCGGCGTCTACTGGTATTACTGCTCATGGTTCTGTCACGCCATGCACATGGAAATGAAGGGCCGGATGCTGGTCGAGCCCAAGACGGTTTGAGAGAGACGACACGTGCTCTGCTTCTTGCGCATCATTCCGGCGGTGATCTTCGCCGCCGGAGCCACGGGCTTCGCTAGTGCGGAGACGCTGACGGCTGTTCCTGAACAGCCGTTGCAGGCCGTGCTCGACCGCGCGCAGGATGGCGACGTCATTGAACTCGCGCCGGGCGAATACAAAGGAGCGATCAGGATCAATCGGCGCGTTGTATTGGCGGGACGGCCGGGCGCGGTACTCAACGGCGGCGGTGCCGGCAATGTTGTCACCGTGACGGCGCCGGACGTGACAATCCGCGGCGTAACCATCCAGGGATCGGGCCACGATCTGCAGACCATGGATTCCGGCGTGTTTCTGGAGAAGACCGCGCAACGCGCGGTGATTGAAAATAACCGCTTCGAAGGAAACCTGTTCGGCATTTATGTCCACGGCGCGACGGGTTCGCGTGTCCTGCGTAATATCATCGAAGGCGTGCGCGGCGGACGCCTCAGCGAGGCCGGCAACGGCGTGTCGCTCTGGAATGCACCCGACGTCACGATCGCCGAAAATACGTTCCGCTACGGGCGCGACGGCATCTTCACGATCGCCAGTCGCAAGGACCGCTTCATCAACAACCGCTTCGAGCAGGTGCGGTTCGCGGTGCACTACATGTATACCAACGACAGCGAAGTGAGCGGCAACGTGTCCGTCGGTAATCACGTCGGCTACGCCATCATGTATTCGAACCGGCTGATCATCCGCAACAATATCTCGGACCGCGACCGCGATAACGGGCTGCTGTTCAATTACGCCAATTATTCCGAGATCGACGGCAATTGGGTGGCCGGGGGATCGCTCGATACCATCGCCGCCGATCGGGAAGAAGGCCCGGACGAAGAACGCGGAATGGTTCCGGAAACAAAGCCGACGCAAGGCCTGCGCAGCGGACCCGCGAAATGCGTTTTCATCTACAACACCAACCAGAACAAGTTCCGCAACAACTGGTTTGAGCGATGCGGCATCGGGGTTCACTTCACGGCCGGCTCCGAGGGCAACGAAATCACCGGCAACGCCTTTGTCGGCAACCGTAGCCAGGTGAAATATGTCGGGACACGTGACCTCGATTGGTCGAAAGGCGGGCGCGGCAACTACTGGAGCGACAATCCGGCGTTCGACCTCAACGGCGACGGCATCGCCGACACCGCCTATCGTCCCAACGATCTGGTCGATCGGGTGTTGTGGACGGCGCCGTCGGCAAAAGTGCTGATCAACAGCCCCGCGGTGCAGGTGCTGCGCTGGGCGCAGGCGCAGTTTCCCACACTCTATCCCGGCGGGGTCGTCGATACCCGTCCGCTGATCGCACCACCGCCGAAACCGTCAGCCAGCCGGAGCCTGCGATGATACCCTCCACCGTGTCCGTGAAGGGCGTTGAAAAAAGCTACCGCGCCGTGAGGGCGCTGCGGGACGTCTCGTTTGACCTGCGTCCGGGGCGGCTCACTGCCTTGGTCGGCCACAACGGCGCCGGCAAGACCACGCTGATCAAATTGATGCTGGGACTGATCCGCGCCGATCGCGGCGAAATCCGCGTGCTGAACGAGGACCCGGCGGCCGGCGAATTTTCGGCGCGCCGGCAGCTTGGATATTTGCCGGAAAACGTTGCCTTCAACGCCGCGCTGACCGGGCGTGAGACGCTGGCGTTCTACGCCCGGCTCAAGCAGATCAAGCCGGCCACGGCATGGGCGCTGCTCGATCGTGTCGGATTGATGGATGCGGCCGATCGCAGGGTCGGGACCTATTCCAAGGGCATGCGACAACGGCTGGGTTTGGCGCAGGCGCTGCTCGGGCGACCGCGGGTGCTGCTGCTGGACGAGCCGACGACGGGTCTCGATCCGGCGCTGCGGCAGACCTTCTACGAGATCTTGAACGAGCTGCGGGACGACGGCGCCACCGTCCTGATCTCGTCGCACGCCCTCAACGAACTCGAGGATCGCGCCGAACACGTCCTCATCGTGAACCGTGGGGTGCTGGTGACGCAAGGGACCTTGACGGAGTTGCGCTCGATCTCGCAATTACCGATCCGGGTTTCGCTCGATCTTGCACCTGACGCTGGTGAGGTGCCGGCATGGATGGCCGGCGAGGCGCTGGCAACGCCGCACGGCCACGTGATGCTGGTGCGGGATGAGGCGCGGAAGATGGATTTGTTGCGGGTTGCAACCGGCGATCCACGCGTCCGCAACATTGAAATCTCAGCACCCACCCTCGACGATCTCTACGCCCATTTTCTTGGTATGCAGGAGAAGGCCGCGTGAGGAACATCGTCATCATCGCCGGCAAGGAAATCAAGGAAGGGTTGCGCAACCGCTGGGTTCTGGCCACGACCCTTCTCCTGGCGGCGCTCGCGCTGTCCCTGACTTTCCTCGGCAGCGCACCGACAGGCAATGTCGGCGCCGGCGCGCTTGATGTCGTCGTCGTCAGCCTCTCCAGCCTCACGATCTTTCTGCTGCCGCTGATCGCGCTGCTGATTTCCCATGACGCGGTGGTCGGCGAAATGGAACGGGGCACGATGATCCTGCTGCTCAGCTATCCCGTCGGCCGCCGTCAGGTCATCCTCGGAAAATTCTGCGGACATGTCCTGATCCTCGCCTTCGCTACGGTGATCGGTTATGGCGCGGCGGCGGCCGCCCTTGCCGTCACCGGCGCCTCGGTGCTGGCGGCAAGCTGGTATGCCTTCGCGTCCATGCTCGGAACGTCGATCATGCTCGGCGCAGTCTTCGTCGCGATCGGCTATTTGATCAGCAGCCTGGTGCGCGATCGCGGCACCGCCGCGGGACTCTCGGTCGGCATCTGGTTGCTGATGGTGCTGGTGTTCGACATGGCATTGCTCGGCATCCTGGTGATCGATCAGGGGCGGCTGATCTCTGCGTCCGTCCTCGAGGCGCTGCTGTTTCTCAATCCGACCGATCTTTACCGCCTGACCAATCTGACCGGTTTCAACGTTAGCCAGTTTTCGGGGATGGCCGGGCTTGCCGGGACGGCGAGCACAGGGATTGGCGCACTGTTGCTTGGCTTGCTGGCCTGGGTCGCTGCACCGCTCGGACTGGCGACGGTGTTCTTTGCGCGGAGGGAGCTATGACCTTGCGGATCATATGCGCCTTCGTCGCCGTCATCTTCCTGACAGGATGCAATCAGGATGCGGCCAATACGGTCGCTCCGCCGCCCGTCGCCCTCAATAGCGCCGCGATGGGCGTGTTCTGCGGCATGAACCTGCTCGAACATCCGGGACCGAAAGGTCAGATCATCACGGCGAGCAGGATCGACCCGTTCTGGTTCACGTCAGTGCGCGACACCGTGGCGTTCACGCTGATGGCCGAGCAGCCCCGCGACATCCGGGCGATCTACGTCTCGGATATGGCGCGGGCGGCGAGCTGGGAGAATCCGGGCGAGACCAACTGGATCGACGCGGGCACGGCGTTTTTCGTGATCGAAAGCCGCAAGCAGGGCGGAATGGGCGCGGCCGAGGCCGTACCCTTCGGAAATCGCGAGGCGGCTGACGCGTTCGCCGCGGCGAATGGCGGCCGGGTTGTGACGTTCACGCAGATTCCAGCCGCCTATGTGCTGGGCAGTGACACGGCCGGCGACCAGACCGAACACTCCGATGTGCGTCTCAACTGATAAGGAGCGGCCGATGCTAAACCCCAATCTTACGCGCCGACGCATGATCGCCATTGCTGCGACGGCAGCCGGGTCGGCATTCCTGGCCGGTGGCAGAACCGCTCAGGCGGGCGATCCCGTGCGGTGGTACGGATCGGCACTCGGCGCACAAGTCTCGATCGAGATTTATCACCCGGACCGAGTCGAGGCCAGACGGCTTGTTGCGCGATGCGTCCTGGACGTGCAGCGGTTGGAGCAGCAGTTCAGTCTGTACCGGGCCGACTCCGCGATCTGCGCCCTCAACCGCACTGGTATTCTTGTCTCTCCCGACGCCGACATGGTGGCGCTGCTGAAAGCCTCGCTGTTTTTTGCTGATCTGACAGACAGCGCCTTCGATCCAACAGTGCAGCCGCTGTGGCAGCTTTATGCGGATCATTTCTCTTCGGAGAGGCCCGATTCGGAAGGGCCATCGCCCCAGAGGCTGGCCGAAACGCTCGCGAAGGTCGGCCGTAATAGGCTTCTTGTGAGTGCGGATCGCGTCGCTCTCGTCGAGCGTGGCGCCGCAATTACTCTGAACGGCATCGCGCAGGGATACGCTACGGACCGCGTCGTCGAGAAGTTGCACAGCGCGGGCCTGTCGACGACGCTGGTCAATATGGGCGAGATACGGGCGATCGGAGCGAGACCCGAGGGCACGCCGTGGCGCGTGGGTCTCGCCGATCCCGATAAACCCGGTACGCTCACCGAAACCATCGACCTTGTCGATCGCGCGGTCGCGACATCCGCGGGCGCTGGATTTCGTTTCGACTCCACTGGCCGTTTTACGCATCTGTTCGATCCAAAGACGGGACGGAGCCCGTCGCTGTACAGCACCGTGAGCGCGATTGCGCCAACTGCCACCGAAGCGGATGCGCTTTCGACCGCGTTCAGCCTGATGCCGTTGTCGCGGATCCGGGACATCGTGGCTATGCGACCGAACGTTCAGGCTCGCATCGTCGAAGCAGGCGGAACCTTGATCATACTGGGTGCTTGAGATGTGCCGGTCCGGCGGCAGTGAGAACGATCGGACCGGCCGATCACCCCCGACAAGATGAAGAGTTCTTTCCCAAAGGGGCGAAACAGGAGAGCAGGATGCGTGGATTTGTTTTTGTTGCACTGTTGGCGGTCGCCGGCGCGGGTGAAGTCAGAGCCCAGGATGCCGCTGCTGGCGAGAAGGTGTTTGGCGTATGCAAGACTTGCCACCAGATTGGCGAAACCGCGAAGAATGGCGTCGGCCCGGTCCTCAACGGCATAGTTGGCCGCAAGGCGGGCAGCGTTGCCGGCTTTTCATATACAGCCGCCAACAAGGACTCCGGAATCACTTGGGATGAGGCCACTTTCCGCGAGTACATCAAGGACCCGAAAGCGAAAATCCCGGGTACCAAGATGATCTATCCTGGTCTGAAGGATGAGCAAAAGACCAACGACCTGGTCGCGTTTCTCAAGCAGTTCGATCCCGACGGAAAAAAGAAATAAGCGCGTCCGGGCTGCATGACGGCCCCTTGTCGCCGGTCGTTTTGAGCGGACTGGACGTTTCCACATGAACAGGACCACAACACCTGCGCCGCGGCGCCGCGCCTACCGGGGGCCTGCTATTCTGTCCGACGGTTTCCGACCGTTCTTTCTGCTGGGCGCGATCTATGCCGGGCTTGCCATCCTCGTCTGGCTTCCAGTTTTCCATGGCGAATTGTCGCTGCGTTCGGCGTTCGCGCCACGTGACTGGCACATCCATGAAATGCTGTTCGGCTACCTGCCAGCGGTGATGACTGGCTTCCTGTTCACGGCGATTCCAAACTGGACCGGCCGGTTGCCGATTCAGGGCAGGCCGCTGCTGACGCTGGTTCTGGTCTGGATAGCCGGCCGCGTCGCGGTGACGGCCTCCGCCGAAATCGGCTGGCTGGCGGCGTTCCTGATTGACACCAGCTTCCTCGCGCTGGTCGCGGCCGCCGCGACGCGGGAAATCCTTGCCGGCAAGAACTGGCTAAATCTTAAGGTGGTCGTGCTGATCACGCTGCTTCTGGCCGGCAATGTTGCCTTCCATATCGAAGCCCATGTGAATGGCACCGCCGACGTCAGCATTCGGATCGGCATCGCGACCGTCGTTCTGCTGATCTCGTTGATCGGCGGTCGGATCATTCCGAGCTTCACTCGCAACTGGCTGGCCCGGGAAAAGCCGGGCCGCCTTCCGGCGCCGTTCGGGCGCCTCGACGTGGCGATCGTGGCAATCACCGCCGTGATACTGTTGATTTGGATTGTTCGGCAGGAAGGCGCGTTGGTTGGCACCACGCTCGCCGTTGCAGGATTGTTGCATCTGGTGCGGCTTGGCCGCTGGGCCGGCGATCGAACCTTTGGCGAGCGCCTGGTACTGATTCTGCACGTTGGCTATGCCTTCGTGCCGCTCGGCTTTCTGTTTGGCGCGGCGTCCGCGTTCGGTTTGCTTTCCCCAAGCGCGGGACTGCACGCCTGGATGGCAGGATCCGCGGGAATCATGACGCTGGCGGTGATGACGCGCGCAAGCCTCGGTCACACCGGCCAGAGATTGATTGCGTCGCTGTCGACCCAGGCCATCTATGCCGCCGCTCTTGTCGCGGTGTTGGCGCGGATCTGCGCCGTGATCGAGACGGCGCACAGCGATGCCCTTCTTTACGTCGCGGCAGCCGCCTGGTCAGCCGCTTTCCTCGGCTTCTCCGTCACGTATGGGCCAGCGCTGCTCGGTCTCGACAAGCGGTCGCGCAAGCAGGCGCGCGCCTGACCTCGATCCACGTCAAATTATGGCGTGAGGCCGATTCGGTAGCAACTTGTGGATCGTAAGGGCATCGCAAATGCATGGTCGACAACGCAAGGATCCACTGAATTGATTTAACGGGAGCGCGCGGATCACACCGGGCCCCGCTCCTTCCCCGCAAGCCGGCACTCGTAGCGTACCTTCCAGGTATGCCTTCGGATTTGATGTCCGATAGGGACAGATTTCCCATGCTATTTTTCCAGAACATAGCTTCCCGGCGCGTCCTGGATCGGCGGGAAGGCAGCACTGCCGACAGCTGCCGCCGGTATTCTCTTTCCGGAACGGGCCTCAAGCCATGTGGTCCAATCGCCCCACCAGCTGCCCTCGTGCTTTTTCGCGCCAGCCAGCCACGCCGCCGCCGTCCGGGCCGCCGCCGCATCGCCGGTCTCGTCGGTCCAGTGGCCACCTTTGCCTGCGGACGGCGGGTTGATCATGCCGGCGATGTGCCCACTCGCTGCGAGCACGAAGCGCGTCTTCGCACTTGTCAGCTGCGCTATCCGCCAAGCCGAGCTCCATGGAACGATGTGGTCCCTCTCGGCGCCGATTGCGTAGATGTCCTTGCGAATACGACGCAGATCGATCGGTTGATCGAGAAGAGAGATCTTCCCCGGTTTGACCAGGTTGTTCTCGAGATAGGTGTTATGGAGATAGAAGCCGTGCGCCGAGGGGACCATACGGGTGCCATCGTCGTTCCAATAGAGCAGATCGAAGGCGGACGGTTTGTTTCCCATGAGATAGCTGTTGATGAACGTGTTCCAGATCAAGTCATTGGAGCGCAGAAGATTGAACATCTTCGCCATGTCGCTGCTGTCGAGATAGCCGCGCTCAAGCATGCGTCGCTCCATGAACTCGATCTGGGGCTCGTCCATGAAAATAGCTGTATCCCCGACGTCGGAGAAATCCTGCAGCGAAACCATGAAGGTGGCCGGACCGAAGCGGTCGTCTTCCCGCGCCGCCAAATAGGCCAGCGTCATGGCGAGCAACGTTCCGCCAATGCAGTACCCGACCGGGTTGACAGATGCCGCCCCCGTGATCTCGCGCACCACATCGCTCGCGGTCAGTGGCCCATCGGTCATGTAGTCCTCGAACGCGATGCCCTGCATTGATGCGTCCGGGTTTTTCCAGCTGATCATGAATACCGAGAAGCCATGCTCGACGAGGAAGCGGACGAGACTGTTCTTGGGCTGCAGGTCGAGAATGTAGAACTTGTTGATCCAGGGCGGAATGAACAGCAGCGGTACCGCGTAGGTCTGCGTGGTGAGCGGCGCATACTGGATCAGCTCGATGAGGCGGTTTCGGTAGACGACCTTCCCTTGCGTGATGGCGAGGTTCTTTCCTGGCGCGAAAGCTTCGGTGTCGGTCATAGTCATCCGACCCTCGCGCAGATCGGCAACCAGATTACGCAGGCCGTCGGCCACGCTGCCGCCACCCGTTGCCAACGCCTTGCGAAGAGCCGCCGGGTTCGTCGGCAAAAACAAGGTAGGACTCGTCGCATCGATCAACTGCTGGACGTGGAACATGAGGCGATGCCGTTCGGTCGGATCGGGAACCTCCCGGTCAGCTTCCTCGCGAAGCTGGGCGGCGATCGCGAGATAGCACTGCTTGAGGACCCGGAAAAACGGGTGCTGCTCCCATTCCGGCGCCTCGAAGCGGCGGTCGGCTGCGGGGCCCCGAAGTTTATCTTCGGTGGGCGTCGCCAGTCCCCACCAGCGCGATGCGGAGCCGATCCACGTCTCCGCCGCTTCCTGCCACAGCCTCATATTCAGTTTTGCGGCCGCCGTTGTCGCGTTCACCGGATCTGCCATCGACCGGGCACCCAGCGTCGAGAGAGCCTGCGTGATCGCCTCCCAATCCACGGGCAGGAGCTTCTGGAGCGGATTGGCCTGCCACATCTGGTCGATCACGGCGGCGGTGGGCAGTCCGTCGACAGGCATCTGGTCCCGTGCTGGATCAGGCGCGACAGTGACCGCTGTTTCCAGTACGATGTCGTGGACTATGTCGTGCTGCTGCGCTTCGGTCGCAGGCAGTCGCCGGGGGGCCCGCGATTTCCTTCGCTCTGGTCGCTGTGGATTGGTGGGCGAAGCGTCAGTGGTGCTGACGGGCAGGCTCATTGCATCCTCCAGCGGAAGTTTCCCCAAAAGCCGAAGCCCGAATTCGGCGGGTTGACTTCCGATCACACGCTGGTGGCCGGAATCTATGCATCAACATTTACGGTCCCGGCCGCTTATGTCGACACACACAGTTGCGCCGTTGTCCACATGGAGTCTGAGCAAAACAGCTCAATCTTGAGGAATATCTGCATGTACTGTGTGTACCGAAAACCTCACCCGAGTTGATTGACCGTCTTCGAATGCTTTGGGACAAGCCGAGGAGTGTTGGAGCGGAGGCTGAATATGAAGAAGCAATCGGGAAAAAGCGGCGATATTCCCATGCTTTTCATTCTTTGGTTGATTACGTTCACGATGTTGTTCGCGAGCATGTCGCGGGCATCAGGTGCGCCAGTCTTCGAGGTCGAGGCGATTTGCCGAACCGCAATTGCGTCAATTATGGGTCGCGATCCGAAGATGATGCAGGTAACTCTAACCACCGGCGACGTACTGTTACTAACTTACGTCCGGCCAATAGACAATTTTGTTTGGAACTATAGATGTCGGATAGAAGGCAACCGCGTCCTGTGGGCCAGCGAGCCCGGACGTTGGCGCGACGATCCGAAAGACGAAAAAGTCTTCTTCGAGGTTATCGACGGTGGCAAGCAACTCCGCATTATTGAAGATCATGGCGACGGATCGAGCACAAACCAATTGTTCGATCGCGATACGATTCTATGAGGGCGGTCAACCAATCCTCCGAAAGGTCATGTCGCCTGTGGGTCTTGGCCGTGTAAAAACGCTAAGACGATTGAGGGCTATAGAAGAAGTTATTCGTCCAAGACTGCTTCAGCCCTCAAACACGCAAACGCATTCAACTTTGAAAGCGTACTGAAGAATGTAATTCTCGCGGCGTTTCGATCTCTCGCGTTTTTACACAGCCAGGGTCAAAAGCTGCCCCGACAGCCCCAAAGCCCAACTTCCACTTTACCCCCGACAGCGGACTTAACTCGGACATCGCGCCACGTCCGAAAGGTGCCATTGGCGACATACGAGTTTTTAGGGAAAGAGGCCGCTAACTGAGGCGGCCCTTCCGTCACGTCGCGGGCGGCTGAATGTCCGGTGCGAGCAGCTTCGCTTCAGGCAGCGCGCCTGGTTCGTCCACTTGCAATTTTAGATCGGCCGCTTTGTCTAAAGGAGCTGCGGAAATGTTGGGGGTTACTTTAGCCAACCCAAACAGGATCGCCGCTTGACGCACGGAGTACTTTATTCCGATCACGTTTGCTGCCGTGGTATCCCAGCGCGCCGATACCATTACGCGCCAGCCGGCGGGGGGAACTGTGTTACAAAGTGAACTTTATTTTGGCGGGTGTTCAATATTATACAGACAGCTCGACTGACCTGTACTCTGGTGGCCCCATTACCGATCTTGAAATACTTCCGATCAGCCCAGCCCCAGCGCTGGGCTTTTCGTTTCCAATGTCCGCTTTGCTGCGTATCCCAAACTAGGCCACTAGGGTTGAACATGCTGTCGAAACTAGGACACCGTGCTGCCCGATTAAAACACATAACTTCCATGCGAGGCGACGATGCCGCACCCTTGCTGTACGGTTTCCCCAGTACCATGATTGTGCGTTCCGAGACGGGGACGCTCAAGCAGAAGGAGCGGTCCCGAAGCAAGCCAGCCCCGCACCGGGGCCCGCTCGTGCGAATGCCCATTGCTGTGATTGGCGGCTAACCAACGTCCGCTTTGCTCCGCATGACGTACTCTACTCAGACATCGGCTTCTGAAGTTTTCGCTGCTTTTGCAGCGAATTTCGCCTCGTAATTTTAGCCTTCGCAATACGAAGCGCTTCTGCTCTCGCCGATTGTTTTGTCCTGCCGGCTTCCGGTAACCGGTCAATTGTCGGCTTCTCGGATGGGGATTGGTTAAGCGTTATCGATCCGTGTTCGACGGGCTGAACGCTCATTGGGCCGATAAAGACAAGTTTGCGACGGGGCATGTGAGATAACTGTGTACTGGCGAGTTTGTTCTGGATCGTTCGAGACCTAATCGATCAGCGATTTTAGCATCGCTTCGAGCTTCCACACAGGCGGCGTGTCGCTCGGGCGGCGGACGGGTATCGAGGGACAGGTTTGCGAGCTGATCCACCAATAGTGGCTACTGTCACCGTCGTGATTATCAGGCAGCCTGAAATTGAAGCAATCGAGCCTCAGTTTTTTGGAACCTCGTGGGGCTAGATGCCTTAGCTCATGATGAACAAATCTGAGAGAAGTTCCGTGGTTATCTTACCCGTTGAGAGAGCGCTGAGGATATATGGCGCGATTGCCGATCGCTCAGAAGCCAAGGGGTCCCGCGAGCAGCTCTCGACGCATTTGATGAAATTGTACATTGATGGCGAAAGGAACGAGCACCGGCTAACTGTGCACGGGCTTACCTATCTCAGCCAGTTAGATCGGCGACGGGATTCGCGAAATTAATGGCACGGGCAATACGGTCGGTCTCTCCGACGTAAGGCCGCCTTAGTTGGCGGCTCCCTCGTTTCGAGCCAACAGTCGTATGCCGGCTAAGGGCGCGCGGCTAAAGAGGCCTTTACGTCGGCGCTTGCAGTTGACCGCGAAGCCATACGTTCGTTGTGACAGACTTCATCGGATCGCCGAGTAGTTCGACCACAGTCTGATGGATGTGATTGCACGCAGGGCATTCGAACGTCCGGATGTCGAAGCCAATAGGGCCAGGGGTAACTCGCGCCAACATGGTTCGCGTTTGGCACATGGACAGAGTGGTCGCAGGATGGTCATGATGCTTCGCCTTCTAGTTCAGGCGGGAGCGTTACAGAACTCTCAGTCACCGGTAGTTGCCGAAGGGGCGGTGATGCAACCAGCATGGAACCAGCGCGATCCCGTCGCCGGTCAATATTGCTCACTTTCGAAAAGTTAACACAGCTTTAGTGTCGCGGTTTTGCGCCGCCAGGTGAGCAGCCGCTCCCCGACTTCTTTCCAGAGAGCGCGGCCCGTAGAATCTGACCGGCGCAACTGGGCAGTCCGCTTTGCCCTCAAGAACAGACGTCGCCAGCCGGGCCTGTCAGGTCCGAAAGGTGCCAGATTCGGAAGTGGAAACTCATGCCGAATTGACGTCGAAAACACCCTGTTTACCCTTGGGTGCTGTGCTGCCCGCATGGTGTGATCAGATTCCAACACCGGCGGAAAATCAGCTCTATCCCTATTCGGGACACAGTTGCGCCCATCGCCATCCGCACGCCTTCGGGAAGCTGTCATTGAGGGACGTCAAATCACCGAAAACCGGAACTGTTATGAGTATCATCCCCCTGGACCTTCAAAGACGGTGCGAACGGCGGTGGGCCGCTCGATTTTCCCGGCCGGTTCCTTCGGCCGTACTTCGAAACCAGCGGCCGGTGAGAGAGAGCCCGCAGATTGCCGCGCCTGCTACATCAAAAAAAGAACCCGCCGGGTTGAAGCGGCAGGCTTGAGACGTTCGCCGTCGGCGTGAGCGCGGGACCGAAGCCCCCCGCGGCCCACGGGTTTCGATGACCGTGTTCTTACGGGTCATTATTGGCCAACAACTTGCGATGGGTCCTTCAATTGTTCGGCAACTAATCTCTGGTTGTGCCGAACTAAGTCATTCGGAGCACCCAAATGAGTATGCAGCCTCGTTTTGAGACAGCGCGCGAAACTGCAGTGATTAGTAAGATACTGGCTGATCTTGTCCGCACCGTTCAACTGATCGAATGCGAGATCGCGGCCCAAGAAGAGCGCGGCGGCGTTTCCGACCGGTCTGATGTCAAGTATCCAATGCTGGCAAGGACCCTGATCGAGCGGCGCGATAATCTCAAGATGACCATCGACGCCCTTGAACAGCGTCTCGCCGAGCGAGCGCCGCACGAGCAAGCAACGGCGGCTTAGCGCAACGCAAAAGCCATCAGTGCGCATCGCGGGACAGGACTTATTGAATACCTTCCAATCTCAAAGCCCCGCCCATGCCCGTGCGGGGTTTTTTGCTTTCCGTAGGGCGGGTTCACTTTTTAAGGTATTGCCTGCATAGTGTCCCATGGCAAAAACAAAAGTGACCTTCAGACCTGTCCGTAACTCGGACGACGACTGGATTATCGTGGCTGAGTACCCGGGCGCTGAACCCAGAGAAATCACCGGCCTTCACAGCAAGTAAGCTCGGCGTTCCAATCGCCCCCCCGAAACCAGCCCCGGAATGAAGGCGCGAATTGATTGGATAAGGTTGAGAGCAGCGGCCCATTTATCTCCGTGATCTGCAATGTCGATCTGAGCATACGGCCGCCCAGACGACGCCTCATACCGGTCGACTTGTAGCCCCAACGAGGCATTCAGATCGGAACGCGAGAGAGCCACGTCTGGCAGGCGAATACGATGGTAAACGGCTGCGAGCTTGGCATCGTGGCGGATCGGTTGCTGAGCTTAGTCGGCGATGATGATCGCGGGGCGCTCAATTAAAAACCGCGCTTTTGCCATTTCATCGAATGGGACAGCAGTGCTGGCTTGAAGAGCATCGCCGCCAGTCACATGTCATAAAGATCGGGGATCGTTGGCCCGATACACTGGCAACGCACCCACCGCCTCATTGAAGGACGCGTGCGTCCAAATAAGAGCGAGCACGGGCTGCGTTCGAGCACCGCTCGACACAGTACCTCTACGCAAATGCAACGGCACGAGCCGTCAAGGAAAACCTTGGCGGCTTTTGCGTGTGTCACGCCTGCGTCGCTCTTGACGCTCCAGCCACCCGATAATTTCGCCATCGATGCAATGGATCACGCTGTGTGTGTGTGTGTGTGTGTGTCGGCGGGCTTGGCGTTGCCGTAGCAGACGATGGTGTCGCAATCGGCGAATGGGTTGGGATCGGGATCGGGCATCGTGGACACAACGTCTCGCCTCCCGGTCGCCGGGGCCTATGTCCGCCTTGGCGCGCATAGCGGACTCAAGTCGGACATCGCGCGAGGTCCGAAAAGCGCCAACAGAGGACACGACGCAGTGACTTGGCACTGGCCGCTCGTTCCATTGCGAAATCGGAGTAAAGTGGGTCCGAGTTCAACGTCTCGTGGTCCAAGCCAGCCATACCGCCACGAAGGCGAGGGCCACGGATAAAACTCGGCGCGTTATGTCCCGTCGCTTTCCATCTATAAGCAACGGCTTCAACTGAACTGCCATCACGACAATGGTTGCGTGCACCATTGTGGCTATGCCGACATAGAGGCATCCTAACACGGCCATCTGTATCGGGATTGCCAAAGCGCCGGACTCCGTCTCCACGAACCGAGGGACCACGGATACAAAGAAGATGACCGATTTGGGATTAAAGACGTTTGACAGAAATCCGCGCAAGAACAGCGGACCTGCTGTTCTGCGCAGATCAACGCGGCCCGGCGAGGTTTCCGCTTGGGTTTGCCAACCCTCCCAGGCGAGGAACAAGAGATAGGCAACGCCGATCCATCGAAGGACCTCGTAAATCAGAGCGAACTGCTGGATCAGCACTGCCGCGCCGAGTGCTGCAAAGATGGCGTGCACTGCAAGTCCGAACGCGATCCCTATAGTTGCGACCAAGCCGGGAGCCCGCCCTCGCGTGAGCGATAACGTCGCGAGGTATGCCATGTTTGGACCAGGCGTCAGTTCCAGCAGCAGCGCTGCGACGACAAACTCCGACACGTCCATTCGCGCCTCCCGGTCACCACAGTAGCCGATATGTCCGCTCGAGGCCGTGACCGCTGCGACTTAGCGGCAAAGACGCGACACACTAAGCCATTCTCCTCAGACGGCCGTGCCAAAAACGTGGCCGACGTCGCAATAGACAAGGAACCTTGGTGCTTCTCGCCGATTAAGACGATGCCTCCCGCCGGAGTGCGCGAAGGTAAACTTACAAAGTGCGAGCGTATGGCCGCAATCACTCTTTTCTTGGCACTGCCTTTTGATTTCGCTGACGGCGGCGGCATTGCTGCTGGTGACCCCATTGACTGCCCAAGCCCTGCCGCCGCGATACAACGTGCGCAAGGGCTTTGGAAGGTATTTGGCCATGCTGGTTCTGTAGCGTACAGCCGCACTACCGATTTCGAGATTGGCAAATTTAACGATAAGCATCTGCTTCGCCGATTTGGGCAAGTGACAGACGAGTATCGATGACCCTCGCAGGCCAAACGAGGGATACCCTACCGCTCAAACAGCCCGTGAGAAGCTTACGTTGCTCGTCTGCAAGATCGCTTGCTAGGAACTTTCGAGAGTGAACGTGACGTCGCACACAGACCAGGATCCTCGGCGTCGGTCTTGAGCTCGAATCCCAATTCCCTGCACATTTTCAGCATGACCGTATTTTCGTGGAGAATCTGGCCGCTTATGCAGGCTTCCTAATCCCCGGCGGCGGGTGATCAGCCGTTTACCCAACTGCGGCCGATCAGACGTTTGCCGAAGAGACGGCGATTGCCGCGAATTCAACGGCTATTGCTCTGGCGTTACACGGCGAGCATACGCCTCAATTCCGAGATCATCATACGAACGCAGATGCACCGCCAAACGAACAAGCGGGAACCGCGATTTCGGAGCAACCATTGGTGGGGCGCGTCATTGGTTCACTGTTAGATAAATGAAGGAAAGCTCATAAACAAAGGGACGGTCCAAAATGTCACGTGCAAATCATATTCAACATACAGGGGCCGCGTCATCCAACCCCTTCCTGGCGATTGCCGCTGCTTACGGTGACTACACGAAGAAGTCGCTTGAAGACACAAAGCTGTTTGTTGAGAAGCTCTGTGGCGCGAAGTCGCTCGAAAATGCGATTGAGGTGCAAACCGAATTCGCCAAAACCGCCTACGAGACCTTCGTTACAGAATCACAGACGATTGGCGTACTGTACGGTGATCTTGCAAAGCAGTCCTATAAGCCATTCGGCGGCTTTGCGGCAAAGATTACCCGGACAAATTGATAAGTTTACCTCGCGGTGTCACAGCACAATCGCCCTGCTCATCGCGAGTCTCTTTCGGATCATCACTCAATATGGCTGTCGAGCAATGATCGCGCTGACGAGCGCTCGTCGTTAGTGTGAAAAGAGGATCGGAAGCGGTGGTTTCGATAAAAGGCTCTTGGTAGCGCCCCCAAGGATGAATTGCCGCAGCCGCGAGTGCCCGTAAGCACCCATTACCAGCAAATCCACCGCGTTGGACAGAGTATAGGATTCAAGAACGCTGCCAATCGGCTTGCCCTTTGCTTCAACCCTGTCCAGAACAACGTCGATTCCGTGCCGGGCCAAATTTTTCGCGAGTTCTTCGGCAGAATGCTTTGTGTCCATGTGTTTTTCATCGACAATCGTGACCACACGGACCTTTCTCGCTTTTTCAAGAAGTGGAAGGGCGTCCGATACCGCACGGGCGGCGGCGCGGCTGAAGTCCCACGCCACAGCGACGGTTCCCAGCTCGAATGGGCGTGTCCGGAGAGTCTTGGGCAAGACCATGGTAGGTTTGCCTGACCCGAATATAACCGCCTCCGGGTACATTTGCTCGTATGATTCCGCCACTGGGATGATGGTCAGATCGCGGAGCCGCGCATAATCGAGAAGCAGGCTCGGGAAATCAGTTGACGTGCATTTTCCAAGGATTGTTTCGTGAGGAACGCCAGCCCTTTCCGCAACTTTGTCGAATGCGGCAAGCAGGTCCTGTGCATTTTGCCGGCTCTTGGCGCCTTCACCAGCGATGATTCCGGGGATATGGGCGAACGAACCCGAAAGGAAATGTCCCGGCACTTGCACGTGCGTTTCGCATGAGAGTGCTGCGAGATGTGCCCCGAGGACCGCAGCGATAGTAATCGCGTCGTCGACCACGGATAAAGGAGAGGGTTCGGGATAGCTGGTCAATGCCACAAGAATATCTTTGAAGGCCAAGGCTTCCTCCTCAAAGCAATGCGATGACCGCTCAGATCTTGAGCGAAGTTGCGCGATGACAATGGCGGGAGCGACAAGCTCTCAGTCACCGATAGTGGCAGGAGGCGGCGCGGTGATACCTAGACATATAGGCAATCGACGCGGGAAAGCGAGCTGAAGTGTCCATTTCGGAGATGGGTCAAATCGCCACTGGTCGCGCGTTCGAGCGGCGCTGATATCCCCGCGTTGGATCGACGCTATGGGCGGACGCGGGCCACCAACTCAAGTACCGCGTCTCGCGTTCACTTTTCTTAAGATCGTCCGCAAAACGACCGCTTGGCCAGCGTCTCGCCCACTGTTGATGCTGTGGACGGCTCCTCCATGGGCGCGTGAGGGCCACGGATGTGGGCGCTGTTAAAGCTTCCAGTATTCAGAGGAGCGAGCCATGCAGACGGTCACGACGATCGGTTTGGACATCGCCAAGTCAGTCTTCCATGTGCACGGTGATGCCGCCGGCCAGGTGTTGGTCCGCCGGCAGTTGAAGCGCCGCTTTGTACTTGCGTTCTTCCAAAAGTTGCCACCATATCCGGTGGGCATTGAGGCCTGTGCCTCGTGTCACTATTGGTCACGCGAACTTCAGGCCCTCAGCCATATCGTTCGGCTGATGCCGCCAGCTTACGTGACGCCCTGCGTCTAGCGGCAGAAGATTGATGCGGCTGACGCAGAGGCGATTTGCGAGGTGGCTACCCGAGCCAACATGCGGTTCGTGCCAACCAAGACGCCTGAGCAGCAGATCTGCCTGATGCACACGCCATCTGTTCATCCGCCAGCAGACCGCGGTGATTAATTCGCTCGGGGCTTACCTTGGCGAGTTCGGCATTGTCGCACCGGTAGAATGGAGTTACGGAACTGCTGCATGTTGTTGCCTACCATCGGGTGCCAGAGGTTGCCCGTGCGTACCTTCCCGCGCTTGACGATCGACTGCTCAACCTACGAAGGTCCGTGATCGATTTTGAATGAAACGATGTGGTCCCTCACGCCGCAGCGCGCAAAACGCATCAGCGGCCCTAAGAATTCTCGTTCGCTACCCCAAAAAGACTTTGCAACAATATCCGCCAGAACCGGGCGTTGCGCCCAAGTCTGCTTTTAGCGCAGGGACGGTTCGGCTGTTTTCAAGGCATCAAATTGCGTCGCCGACCGCGCATAGTGGGTGTAAAGTAGAGCTATCTTCGGCAGCAGATGGGCGCGCCGCGGACTGAGAGTTGGGTAGACTCCCGAGGGCATCCAACATGTTCAGAAACATGTTCAGAAAGCAGTTTCCCAAGGTCCAGGATGCCTGGATACTTGCGCACGCTATCGTCGACACGGTTCGAGAACCTCTTATTGTCCTCGATCAGGATCTTCGGGTCGTTGCTGCGAGCCGATCTTTCTATCTGACGTTCAAAGTCAATGCCGACGACACTCAGGGCAAACTTCTCTATGACCTCGGAGACGGTCAATGGGATATTCCGAAGCTTCGTTTGTTGCTTGGAAAAATCGTTCCCGAGCAGGGAGCTATGGAAAACTACGAAGTCGAGCATGATTTCCCGAGCATCGGCCAGCGCACGATGCTCCTGAATGCCCGTAAAGTCTTTTATGAGAAGGGTTCACACTCCACGATCCTGCTTGGCATTGAGGACATTACAGAAAAACGCATCCTCGAAAACGAAAAGGATGATTTGATACGCCAGAAGGAAATGCTTCTAGAGGAGCTGGAACATCGTGTTGTCAACAGTCTGCAAATCATCGCCAGCATAATCATGCTTAAGGCAAGAACAGTAGAGTCAGAAGAAACCCGCCGTCACTTGGAAGACGCTCACAACCGGGTCATCTCGGTTGCCACCGTTCAAAAGCACCTGCACGGTTCTGTCGCCAACTCGATCATCGAGATGGGACCGTATCTTGCGACGCTCTGCACGGCTCTGGCGCAATCGATGATTGGTGACAATCGGTCGATTTCGATCAAATTCAATGGTACAGGGGGAAATTCCACGAGGCGCGATGCAGAGAGCATCGGCCTGATAGTCACCGAACTCGTTATCAACTCCCTCAAGCATGCCTTCAACGAGACGACAAAGACTGGTGAGATTACTGTTGCTTATGATGTGTCAGGAACAGATTGGCGGCTTGCGGTCTCCGACAATGGCTCCGGCAAGCCTGATGGCGTGTTCGCTCAACCGAAAACCGGGCTTGGTACCGGCGTCGTTAACGCTTGATGCACAAGTGGTGACATTGAGCGGAGCCTTGGGAACAAAAGTCTCAGTTACGCACGCCACTTTTGCAGCCGCGTAGTTTTGTATCGGCCCACCGTTATGAGTCGATTTTGATCCAGTCCCACTTCCGATATTGCCACTTAGCCGACATCACCCACTTGCCGAATGACCGCCTCGCGCCAGAACCGGAGATTCCACCGGGTCTGCTTTCGATCACAACAAATTCGTACGCCTTAGCAGACTCAGGCATTTCTCAGGAATGCACTCGTTGTCGTCGCTTGACTCGGTCGAAGATCGCGAACGACGCCGCCAGCATGCATCCCGCGATGATACCGAAGGTAAGGTCCTCGATCAGCGTAAGGCCGAAGGTGGCCATCAGCACGCTGGCGCCGCGCCAATCGCGAAGCAGGAGAAGGAAATCTTCCTTCTCCGCCATATTCCAGCAGACCACCACCAGCACACCGGCCAACGTGGACAAGGGGATGAAGCTCGCCAACGGTCCTGCGACCAACATGAAAACCAGGATAAAGACGGCATGCCCTATGCCGGAGATCGGACTGCATGCGCCGGCACGAATATTGGTCGCCGTGCGCGCGATGGTTCCGGTCACGCTGATCCCGCCGAATATAGCAGAAACGACGTTTGCGACGCCTTGCGCTACGACCTCCATATTGTAGCGGTGCTTGCGTCCTGTCATGCCGTCGGCCACTTTGGCGGACAGCAGGCTTTCGACCGCCCCAAGAAGGGTGAAAGAGAACGCAGCCGGCAACACGTCAAGCACAGATGAAGTCGAGAATGATGGCAATCGGGGGGGCGGCACGCCATCCGGGAGTTGACCAAAATGGCTGCCGATGGTCTCGACCGGCAAATGGAACATCCAGGCGACTACCGAGGCAAGCACGACGGCAATCAACATTCCCGGCCAGTTCGGCAGCAAGCGTCGCAGCAAGAAGATCAAGGTGGCGGAGCCTGCGCCAATAGCGAATGCGGCCGGGCTGAGGGTCGGTAACGCCTGACCAAGCATCGCGAGCTTGGGCAACAGCTGTCCAGGTTCGGCACCGGGCAATTTCAGGCCGCCGAGATCCTTGAGCTGGCTTGCAAAGATCGTGACTGCAATCCCGCAGGTGAAGCCGACGGTTACGGCATGCGGAATATAACGAATGAGCGAACCAAGCCGCAGCAGCCCGATCAGGGTCAGCATGAATCCGGAGAGGAAAACGGTAAGCAGCAGCCCTTCCAGGCCGAATTTGGTGACTGTTGCTGCGACAAGAACGATGAACGCTCCGGCGGGACCGCCGATCTGATAGCGGCTGCCACCCAGCGCCGAGACCAGGAAGCCGCCAATGACGGCGGCATATAACCCTCGTTCCGGCGAAACGCCTGAGGCAACAGCGATCGCCATTGACAACGGGAGAGCGACAATCGCCACGGTAAGTGCGGCCAACATATCCCGGCGAAAGCAGTCGAGATTATATCCTTCCACCAACACGGTGAAGATTTTCGGACGATAGATATGGGCGGTGGCGGAGCCATCGGGCATGGTGGTGAACCAATCTGGATTCGAGAATTATGGCGTACGGCCGCCAGAATCGCTTTTTGCTACAACAGAGAGGGTCGGCGCGTTAAAACCAACACCGTTTCTAACAAGCCGTCAGACAAACAATGCCTTTGTCCGCGACATTGTTTGATCCTGCTCCATTTATTTTTGTTGTTGTGAGCAATTTTGATCATAAGTCACTCGAAAGCGTCGGTATGCCCGGCAACGCCGACCTTCAACGGCCAGACAATGCTGACGAGCGTTGCTTTGGGGGAACTCAATCCGCCCTCAGTGCTTATCAGATGATCTCGGTTGAGTGGCAACACCGGCGAGCCGCATCCGCGCAATTTGATAATCACCCCTTGATCCGACCCACGGCGGTATTTACTCGAATTTGCTGAGTAGCAGAACAGGAGACCCAGTGCCAAACGGAAGCTCCTATCATACAAGACTGGCATGCGAAGCCCGCATCCATGAACTCGCGCGCGCCTTCGTTGAATGCGCCGTGGGCGGATACCTGTCCCAACGAAGCATTTTTGACCGGCAACAGGATTGAGTACGCCTCCCCTGCTGGGTACAGCAACCCAAGACCAGACGTTGGTGCTTAGTCCAAGCGGTTCGTGGACAGCTGTTCATGCAGCCACCCTGGAACGTCTGATCAATCTCGTCCCGGCTAGTGTCCAAAAGACCCAGAAACTGAAGATCGACATGGCCGATGTGCGTGAACTCGACACGCTGGGCGCATGGTTGCTGGAAAGGATCGTGCGCGGCGCTTCCGACTCCGGCCATCCAGCAACCCTCGTTGGCGTCGCCGGACGTCATGAGGGTCTTATCGAGGACATTCGGCAAGTCAACCGCCGCAAGCCCGCCAGCCGGCCGGTCCAAAATCCCGTCCTCGAGCGACTGGAAACCATCGGCCGTTCCGCGTTCGGCGCCGCGGAGGATATATCCGTCTTTCTGCAGATGCTGGGGGCCCTAGCCTCGGCCAGTCTCGGCGTCTTGCGAAGGCCGCGTTCGCTCCGGTTGAAATCCCTAGTCTATCACCTGCACCAGGTCGGATGGCAGGCGATACCGATCATGGCCCTGGTCACCTTTCTAATTGGCGCAATCATCGCCCAGCAAGGCATCTTTCATTTCCGCAAGTTCGGCGCTGAGTCCTATGTCGTCGATCTGGTTGGAATTCTCGTCCTGCGCGAAATCGGCGTCCTGATTGTCGCCATCATGGTCGCCGGCCGATCCGGAAGCGCTTACACCGCCGAACTTGGCTCGATGAAAATGCGCGAGGAAATCGACGCGCTGTCCACCATGGGCCTCGATCCTGTCGAGGTCCTGATACTTCCCCGCATCATTGCGCTGGTCCTGGCGCTTCCTATCCTGGCCTTCATCGGCTCGATGGCCGCCTTGTACGGGGGCGGCCTCGTGGCGTGGTTCTATGGCGGGATGAGTCCGGCGATATTTCTCGCCCGGCTTCACGAAGCCGTTTCCGTGACGCATTTCGAAGTCGGAATAATCAAGGCGCCTTTCATGGCGCTGGTGATCGGCATCGTCGCAAGCAGCGAGGGTTTGAGGGTCAAGGGAAGCGCGGAATCCCTGGGCAAACAGACGACAATCTCGGTCGTCAAATCGATCTTTCTCGTCATCGTCCTCGACGGCGCCTTCGCCGTTTTCTTTGCATCGATTGGAATGTGACGATGCAGGGATCCGGGGAGCAATTTGCCATTCGCGTGAGCGATCTCGTGGTGGGATTCCGCCGGCAAACCGTGATCGACCAGCTGTCCCTTGACGTTCGCAGAGGCGAAATACTGGGTTTGGTCGGCGCGTCCGGCGGCGGCAAATCCGTGCTGATGCGGACCATTATCGGGCTTATTCCAAAACGGAGCGGCCGTATCCAGGTCATGGGCATCGATATTGACAACAGCCACGGTCGCGACGTTCACACCGCTGCGATGTGGGGCATCCTGTTCCAGCAGGGCGCGCTGTTTTCCTCTCTGACCGCACTGCAAAATATTCAGTTTCCACTTCGAGAAAACCTCGTCCTTTCCGAGTCGCTATTGAACGAGATTGCGACCGCCAAGCTCGAAATGGTTGGCTTGACGCCAGCGGACGGCGAGAAGTTTCCGTCCGAACTCTCGGGCGGAATGACAAAACGCGTAGCCTTGGCGCGTGCGCTCGCGCTGGATCCCTCAATCGTTTTTCTCGACGAGCCGACGTCCGGGCTGGACCCCATAGCGGCGGGCGACTTCGATGACCTGATCAGAACACTGCAGGAAACGCTCGGGCTGACCGTCTTCATGGTGACCCACGACCTTGCCAGCCTGAAAACTGTTTGTGACCGCGTCGCGGCGCTCGCGGACGGCAAGATCGTTGCGATCGGCCCGATGCGCGAATTGCTTCGTTCCGACCACCCATGGGTCAAAGCGTACTTCCATGGCAAGCGCTCCCTGATGCTGCAACCAGAATCGAGCTGACAAACGGAAACCCGCGCTCCCTTTATCGTCGTCGGCGCATTCGTCCTGGCGGCGATCGGTGCAGTCTTTGGATTCGTCTATTGGCTGCACAACACTGCCGGAACCGGCGCGCGGACGGTGCATCACGTCCAGTTCGAGGGGTCCGTCTCGGGACTACTTGTAGGCGCAGCGGTGCTGTTTAATGGAATCCGCGTTGGAGAGGTCACCAATCTAGGTTTGGTCGCGGACAGCCCGCGGCAGGTAGATGCGACCATCGCCGTCGCATCAGGTACTCCGGTGCACTCCGACACAAAGGTTGGCCTGGACTTCCAGGGTCTCACCGGCGTTCCCGTGATCACGTTGGAGGGTGGCAAGGAGGTCGGTGCGTCAACGGATATGAAAGTGCTCGTCGCCGATCCGGCGGCCGGTCAAAGCATGACGCAGGCTGCCCGCAACGCACTCGGGCGGGTCGATTCAGTGCTGGCTGAAAACGCGGAACCGCTCAAAAGTACGATCGCCAATCTGAAGATTTTTACGGAAGGGCTCGCCAAGAATACCGGCGGCCTCGACTCCATCGTGGCCGGCCTTGTCAAGATGACGGGAGGCAGCGAGCCAGCGATCCCAAAGACCCTCTACGACCTCAGCCTTCCCTCTGAATTTGCTTCGCCAAGGACGCCGCTCAACGAGCAACTGGTGATGCCGACACCGACGGCGATCCTGCTGCTGGACACGCAGCGATTCCTGATTGCGCCGAACAGGGACCTACCGGGGTTCTCGAACGCGCAGTGGGCCGACAGCATTCCGAAGATGCTGCAAGCCAAGCTCATTCAGAGCTTCGAAAACTACGATGTCGCCCATGCGCCACTCCGCTCGACCGACAATCCGGGAGCAAATCCTCAGCTACTGGTCGACGTCAGAAGCTTTCAGATCAATACGGATCCAGAACCAACCGCAGAGATCGGATTTTCAGCGCGGGTTCTGAACAAGGAGGGGCAAGTCGTGGCTTCGCATCTTTTTCAACAACGCAGGAAGCTCGACAAACCTGACCCCGCCTCAGCCGTCGCCGCCTTCAATGACGCCTTCGCAAGCATCGCGACAGAACTGATCACATGGACAGCCAATGCGATGCCCCCTCCTGGGTGACCGCAGCAAACGGAATTTGGAAAATTGATGCCAGATACATTATCGCCCGACCTGCTCCGGAAAATGCACGCCTATTGGTCCGCGGCGAATTATCTCTCAGTCGGTCAAATCTACCTGCAAGAAAATCCACTGTTGGAAACCGCCCTCAAGCCCGAACATATCAAGCCTCGGCTGCTCGGGCACTGGGGAACGACTACAGGACTGAACTTCCTTTACGTGCACCTTAATCGCCTGATCAAAGACAATGATCTCAACATGATCTACGTCATCGGTCCGGGCCACGGCGGTCCTGGCATCGTCGCGCACAGCTATCTCGAAGGTTCGTACACGGAGCGGTACCCTGCGATCGAGCGCAGCCGGAACGGATTGCAACGGCTATTCCGGCAGTTTTCCTGGCCCTACGGGATCCCCAGCCACGTCTCGCCGGAAACGCCCGGTTCGATCCATGAAGGTGGTGAACTCGGCTATTCGTTGGCTCACGCCTATGGCGCTGCTTTCGACAATCCCGATCTGATCGTCAGCTGCATTATTGGCGATGGCGAAGCGGAAACTGGCGCTCTCGCCACCAGTTGGCACTCCAACAAATTCCTCAATCCGGCCCGCGATGGCGCGGTGCTTCCGATCCTTCATCTGAACGGGTTCAAGATCGCCAACCCGACCGTGCTGGCCCGCATTAGCCGGCAAGAACTGACCGAACTATTACGTGGCTACGGCTACGACCCGCATTTTGTCGAGGACGACGATCCCAACTTCGTGCACCAAAGTCTTGCGGGGACGCTCGACCGAGTTTTGTTTCAGATTCGAGCTATCCAGGGCGCGGCCCGCGCTCCCATCTGGGACAAACGCCTGGAGCGCCCACGCTGGCCAATGATCGTGTTTCGCACGCCCAAGGGCTGGACCGGTCCGAAATTCGTCGACGACAAGCCGGTCGAGGGTACGTGGCGGGCACATCAGGTTCCGATTGCGGATTTCAAAAGCCCGACCATCTGAAACAGCTCGAAGCCTGGCTGCGGAGCTACCGGCCGGAGGAATTGTTCGACGAGCGCGGGAAATTCCGCGAGGAGTTGGCAGCGCTCGCGCCGACGGGTCACCGCCGCATGGGTTCTAATCCGCACGCCAACGGCGGAGAATTGCTTCAACCGTTATCGATGCCCCACTTCCGCGATTACGCCGTGGCGGTGCCGACGCCCGGCAGCGTCAGAGCGGAGGCCACGCGGTTACTCGGAGCATTCCTGCGTGACGTGATGAAGCTCAATTTGAGCAAACAGAATTTCAGGCTCTTTGGCCCGGACGAGACGGCGTCCAACCGGCTGGAAGCCGTCTACGAAGTCTCAGGCAAGGCGTGGATGGCCGAGGTCGAGGCGATCGAGACCGATCTCAGCCCAGACGGCCGCGTGATGGAAATGCTCAGCGAGCACATGTGCGAGGGTTGGCTCGAAGGATATCTGCTCACCGGACGCCACGGCCTGTTCTCATGTTACGAAGCGTTCATCCACATCATCGATTCCATGTTCAATCAGCACGCCAAGTGGCTCAAGGTCAGCAAGCAAATACCCTGGCGTAAGCCAATTGCCTCGCTGAATTACCTGTTGACCTCACATGTCTGGCGGCAGGATCACAATGGCTTTTCCCATCAGGATCCCGGCTTCATGGATCATGTCGCCAACAAGAAGGCCGATGTTGTCCGCATCTATTTGCCACCGGACGCAAACTGCCTGCTATCGGTGGCAGACCATTGTCTGCGCAGCCGCAACTACATCAATCTGATCATCGCCGGAAAGCAGCCGGAGTGGCAGTGGCTCGATATTGACGCGGCGACGCGCCATTGCACGGTCGGCGCAGGCATCTGGCATTGGGCCAGCAATGATGCCGGCGACCCGGACGTCGTGATGGCATGTGCGGGAGACGTGCCGACGCTGGAGACGATGGCGGCTGTAACCCTTTTGCGCGAGTATGTTCCGGACATCCGAATCCGGGTCGTCAACGTGGTCGATTTGATGGTGTTGCAACCGCAATCAGAACATCCGCACGGACTCGAGGATCACGATTTCGACGAGTTGTTCACCACCGACAAGCCCGTGATCTTCGCCTTTCACGGGTATCCCGCCCTGATTCACAAGCTGACCTACCGGCGGCATAATCACGACAATATTCATGTGAGGGGCTTTCGGGATGAAGGCACCACCACGACGCCGTTCGACATGGTCGTGCTGATAACCTTGACCGTTATCAGCTCGCACTCGACGCCATCCGGCGCATCCCCAGGCTCGGTGACCAGGTTAAGAAGGCGACGGAGCGGTACTGGACCTCGATGGAACGTCACAAGCTCTACATCAGCGAGAACGGCGACGACCTGCCGGAGGTTCGCGACTGGCGCTGGCGCGCGTGAGACGCTTGACGTTGGAGATGCCATGAGCAGCACACCATCGGAATTTATCGCCCTCGCCCTCAATAGCGGCTCCTCCTCGCTCAAATTCGGCCTATACCGCGTTAGCGCCTCGCGGACGGACACGCTGTTCACGGGCGTTGCGGAATCGATCGGCGAGCCAAGCAGCCAATTTCAGGTGCGGGACTCGCAAGGAAATGTGCTGGTGCACGACAGAGCAACCATCCTCAGCCAACGGGATGCGGTGATCCGCATCGGGAACTTCTTCGAAGAGGAAAAAACGCCCGCGCCGGCAGCGATAGGGCACCGTGTCGTGCATGGCGGCCCGAAGCTCCGGCAGCATTGCCTGATTGACGAAATGGTATCGCAGCAACTGGAATGCGCGGCCGCATTTGCGCCGCTGCACACCCCCGCTGCCGTATCGGTTATCCGCTTTGCGCAAGAACATTTTCCGGGACTTCCGCAGGTGGCATGTTTCGACACCACCTTTCATGCTGGAATGCCCGATGTCGCCCGTGTGCTTGCAGTTCCCCAGGAATTGCAATCGCTGGGTATCCAACGCTACGGCTTTCACGGCCTTTCCTGCGAATCAATCGTGCATCAACTTGGAGACAACGTCCCGGGCCGCCTGGTCATTGCTCATCTCGGCAATGGTGCCAGCGTCACTGCCGTCAAGGACGGAAAGTCCATCGATACCAGCATGGGATTAACCCCAAGTGGAGGGGTAATCATGGGCACCCGGAGTGGCGATCTCGACCCGGGCATTCTGGTCTACCTGATGCGCGAACTGACGTTCGACGCGGCCAAGCTGGAACACATGATCGATCATCGATCCGGGCTGATGGGCATCTCCGCAACCAGCAGCAACAATGCGGCGCCTCCATGAAGCCTCACCCGAAAATCACAACGCACGATTGGCGATCGACATGTTTTGCTATTCTGTGCGCAAGCAGATCGCTGCAATGATCGCCGTTCTCGACGGCATCGATCTCATCGTCTTTACCGGAGGGATTGGAGAAAATGACGGTGCGGTCCGAGGATCGATCTGCGCAGGCTTGTCCTGGGCCGGAGTCAGCCTTGGTCCGGCCCCATCGAAAGTCCTAGTGAGGGTTCTCCCCTCGCAGGAAGATGAGCAGATTGCCCGTCATACGTGGACGATATCGCTCGCTTCCTAGCGGCTTTCGAGTGTCAGTGTAACATCGCGCAAACCGCGATCCTGTGGATCGGCCTTGATCTCGAATCCCAGCTCCCGGCACATTTTCAGCATCACGGCATTCTCCTGGAGAATTTGTCCGGATATCCGTTTCAGGCCTTCCGATTTGGCGTACTCGATGATCAGTTGCATCAAGGACCAGCCCAGGCCCCTGCCCTTGAGGTCCGATCGCAGCAGAATCGCGTACTCGCCGGTCTCATGGGTTGCGTCGGCATGCAGTCGCACGACGCCAAGCGGCTCTTTGGTGGCTTCATCGATGGCGATAAATGCCATCGCGCGCGCATAGTCCTTGATGTTCTTATGGTTGCCGAACGCCAGGCATCCTGGAAAGATCTTCATGGCAAGCCGTCGCACTGTGTCGCCAGAACAGGCGTCGGCCGGTTAATTCATGTGACAAGGCTCGATCCCGGCAGCACTCCACCAAATGACGGCGAACGCGTCGCCGGATGGTCCGGGTCTTGACCTTGACCCAGCGATCAAACCGGCAGCCTCGATAGGCGCTGTGAAGCCATTTCTTTGCCGGCCGGAACCTTTAGGCCGCGGTTCGGAAGGCGGGGTTAAACGCATTTTTAAGCATGACAGCTAGATAATTGCAGCGTGCCAAAATACGAGCACTTCGTGTTGTTAGAGGCAAACCACCTGCTCGGGCCAAACGGCGCTTCCGAATGGGTGTGGCAGGCTGCCGCTTCGCGCATATGAAGAGAAACCTTGGCGGGCGGGCAGCCATTGTCGCCGTCCTCGAAGAATGGCCGGTGATCTGCTCGGTGGCGGTCGCGGCCGGCTCGATGATCATGATTGGGATTACAATCTACAACGATTGGCGCTTGGAGATAATGCCTTCCCAGTTCAGCTTGGCGGCATGTTCGAACATCACCTGACCGTCTCCGGTGAGGTGTTCGGAATAGAGAACCGGTAGTTCGACATCGTTCTCGCCGAGAAGGTCCAGCAACGCCTGCTTGCGTTCGATTTGTGGGAGGCCGCGGAGATCGCCATTTCGCCAGAGGAGATCGAAGGCGTAATAGACCAGTCTGCCTTGCCTGCCGGCGGCAAGCTCTGCCTGGAGTTCGGAAAAGTTGGTGCGTCCTTCATGGACGACCACCACCTCGCCGTCGATGATGGCTTCGCCTGAAAATGGCGAGGGCGCCGGCAATCGCGGTAAAGCGGTTCGTCCAATCCAGCCCATTGCGGGTGAACGCCTTCTTCCGTCCGCGGTTGAGATGGACCTGGACGCGATAACCGTCGTACTTGATCTCATGCAGCCATTGGTCGCCCTTGGGCGCCTTGGACTTCAATGTTGCAAGCTGGGGTTTAATGAACCCTGGCATGGCTGAAATACGCTTGGGCAATAACGCAACTCGCAAAAAGCCCGCCGCACCTTGGGGGCAACAGCGACCATTTTACTTACTTCCTACTGATTCCGAACAATCAGGGGACGTGATCGCGGCTGCTACCACTACTGCTATGGCTCGTGCGAGAGCAGTCGCGGTTTGAGACCCGCCTTGCCCCTATCAACCAACATCGTCAGCTTGGCGCGACACGTGCCGAACATCCGACATCGAGGTTGCACGTCGTTGCCCACACCCACAATTCGCCGTGGTTCCGGCCACGGTCGACCACCAGCCATTGGGTGATTTGCGCCCAAGGGCTGGACACGCTTTGATGAGTGATGGGCACCAAGTCTCGCGAAAGGATTCACGGCGGATCGGTCCGGGCGGCGGCAGAGCGGGCGACGGCAGCACGCAAGGAAGCCGATTGGCTCGCTTGCGAGGCGTGGAACAAGCGCATGCTGGGCTTTCAGGGTCCGGCGCAGCCATCCCCCGCCTTGGGCGACGCAATCAACGCCGGGTTTGGCTATATCGAAGTGAAATGCCTTGGCTGCAACACGCACCAGACCGTTGCGCTCGACATCGTGCGGCGACCGAAGACAACGCCGATCCATGCACTGGAACGCTACATGCGCTGCAAGGATTGCTCGCAGGTTCGGTTCTGAATGACGATCGGGCCGGTCCAGCTTAGTGCATCGACTTCAGCACCCGATGATCAGGCAGCCGCTCAACGAGTTCTGCGCTCATTAGCCAAAGTCTTTGTTCCAACTGCTCGTTCACGAGCATCAGAGCTTTGATAGCGCCACGCAGATCACCGTTACAGGCGGCGACGATCTCGTCCACATCCTGCTCGTACTGGTCGAGCAAACTGTTGCTATACGCGCGTGACATGCGAGCGACATCCAAGCAAAAAACCACGCTCGGTTGTGAGGTCGCCGACAGTATTCCCCGCTATTCACAGGACACAAGCCGATGGCCAAATGCTATTGTCGGAGCGCCGAGCCCTGCGGTGAAGCGGCGAACAAGGGGCTTGGTGTTGTATTCTCGCAACGCGATACTTCGCTCCGAAGCGATAACGTTCATTGTCTCGGGGGTGGCATATGTTCGACGTTTATTTAAGCGGAAAGCGCGATTTGCTCGTCGTTAGTAGGGGACTTCCCATACCCGTTGGCACGTTCGGGCGATGGCGCAAGTCCAAAAGGAAGGTTGTCAAAGTCAGTGACGAGATTAAGTCAGCGGTTCAGAGGCAAGGCTATTACGTGCGAAAGCTGCGGGACTTGCCGATTAAGACGGATTAACACTGGAGAGATTGGCGATACCGGCTGCCGAAAATGTGCGAACTCGAAATGACGATGATGCGCTGGGGCATGCCGCCGCCACCACGAGCCGGTGGATACCCGGTCACTAACATCCGCAACCCGTCGTCGCCGCACTGGCGCGGCTGGCTCAAGCCGGAGAACCGCCGCTTGGTCCCGTTCAACAGCTTTGCGGAATATGCGCCGGAGCCGAACCCCGAGACGAGGAAGAAGGACGTCGTCTGGTTCGCGATCAATGATGATCGGCCGCTAACCTGCTTCGCCGGCATCTGGACCGAGTTCAAGGGTGACCGTAGGACGAAATCGAAGCCGGTCCCCGGCCCTCACCTCGTCTACGGCTTTCTCACCACGTCTCCCAACGCCGTCGTCGAGCCGATCCACCCGAAAGCCATGCCCGTTATTTTGCTCACTGACGAAGAACGCGACATCTGGATGCGCGCGCCGTGGGATGAAGCCAAGGCGCTACAGCGGCCGTTGCCCGACGATCAGGATCGTCGCGCGCGGTGTCGACAAGGAAGACAAGGCCGCCGCATGAAGTACGCGACCACCCGAACGTACGCCGAACCGGAAAAGGCTGCGCGCCGGATCCTCGAGATTGCCAACGGCGTTGAGCCAATTCAAGGACGCATCCACATCGAGAAAATCAACGAGCCGTTTCTCTTCCGCGATCGCGGCAGCCCGGCCGAGTACGGCGCGGGCCTCAAACTCGCGATCGAGCGCGGCTGGCTCAAGATGCATGAGTCAGGAAATTTCGTCACCTTCACGCCCGCGGGCGCGGAGTTGTTCGCTTAGACCAAACGCCTCGCTGTGCCACCGTGTGGCCTGCAGCCTCCCAAATAGGAACCGAGCAACCACCCGCTTGTTCAAGAAAATCAACCCCAAGGCTCGGTCCGTAGGCGTCGGTGGCGCGATGTATTCTCCGAGGATGCGCCTGGCATCCTCCATAGCTCGCAATACCGTGTCGTGATCCGTGTTGTTCATGGTACGCGCCTCACGGAGCGTGGATTCAACGCGAGGCGTTGAAAGTTCGTTCCTATGCCGAGGCTGGGGCCGGCATTCAAACGCGCCAGTTGGGTGACAGGCGCCAGCATCAACTGGCCTGCGACGACGATGATGGACGAAAACATTGCCCGCTTGCGCACCCATCGCAATAATATCGCCCGCTACCGACGCTTGCTCCAAACCAAGCTGACGGATCTTGAGCGCCAATTTATTGAAAGGCGTCTTCCGAGGTGCAATCGGATTACAAGCGTTTGGCGGCAGGCACCTTCCCCGTAACATTCAAAATTGCGAAGGCTCCTGAAAAGCAGCCAACAGCTTACGAGGCTGTCTAAGGCTCGCCCGGAACGGACTTGTAACCGTTCGCGTTGATGCGGGGCGCGACGACGCCCCCTGCATGGCGCATTGGAATTGCGGCCCCACTGTTCTGCTCCCAGGCTGGGGCCGTTCAGTTGCTTGGGACGCGGCGCTAAGCTGATGCATGGCTTTCCTTTGATTTAGGTCAAGAATTGCCTCTGTCCCTCAGCTAGCCGTCAGGTCATGACCGACGAAAAACCGCTCCCGACACGCACTGACCAGGCCCGGCGTGTCGCTGAGGAATACGCCAGCGACCAGCGAGAGATCATCAAGAAGCTCGGCAAGCTGCTCAATTGAAGGAACTGGGCAACCGGCAGCCCGGTCGTTACGGCGTCGAGCGCGGCTGGCTGGTGATGCACGACTCCGGGACCTTCGTGACCTTCACGCCGGCCGGCGCCGAGCTGTTCGCCTGAGGCCGGGTTTCCTTTTGTTAGCTTGGAACGAACCAACGATCTGGTTCTTCTCTGGAGTGGAGCCGCCTGGAAGAGAGCCGATGCCCCATTACTATTTGGACTTGCGCGACGAGGACAATCTAGCAGTTGATGAAGAGGGGCTGGAACTGCGCGACGTCGCGGCCGTACAGGAGGAAGCCACACAATCTCTGGCGGAAATGGCTGGGGATGCGGTCCGCGGACCCAGCTATGATGGTAATCGAAACCACCGGATGGCAATTGAGGTCAGAGACGAGACCGGCCCGGTGCTTCAAGTAAATTTCTCATTCGCGATCAATAGGCTGAAGTAGGATCCAATCCCTTCAGGACGGGAGCCGCTGCGCCGAACTGTACGCATGAAACGGAGAAAAAGGCCCCAGCGGCGGCGCTGAGGCCCTTCTGAAGTTGTCGCCTTGGGGGGATTAGCGACATGGCTTTATCCGCTTTTCGCCCCGCAGTGCGCTGGTCATTATTGACCAGAATGCGAATTATAAATGTTCGCCTAAATCGCGAAGTTCCCTGGGTAAAAACGAAATAAACCGGTGGCGGCCCAGGTGGAACCGGCGCAAAATGTTCCAGTCACGGTCAGCTATCGGTGATGAGACCGCCCTTTGCGCCCGTCATCCTCTCGCAGGCAGGGAAAGGAGCCCGCCATGCAGGAAAGCGTTTCACCTATCGATCCCCTCGACAACCGCCTTTCGGAAGAAGCCGAGCGTCTGCGGAAAGAAGCCCGAGGCACCCCACCTGGAGTGGAGCGCGACCGGTTTATTCGTAGGGCGCGGCTTGCGGAAACCGCCTCCCACATGAGCCGAGTGGCTCAGCTCAAAGGGTCTTCAGCCTCCGACATAGGACGAACGGCGAT
>NZ_JAHEAG010000028.1 GCF_018596315.1 Bradyrhizobium sp. SRL28
TGGAGTTAGCGACGCAACACACCATCGTCATCCCCGCGGATGCGGGGATCCAGTACACCGCGGCTTATCGGTTCGATCACTGCTGTCTCTGGAATACTGGATCACCCGCCCCAGTGTGCAATTGCGCACAAGGCGGGTGATGACAGCTGAATATGACTTCGCGATCCCGCGAAAGGCGCCGCTATTCTGATCGTTCTGCAGCCCAACGATGATGCTCGAGAGCCGCCAAGCTTGCCGCCGTGAAGGCGAGATAATTTGTCTGGGAAACCAGAAGACCCAGATCGAACAGTTCAAGCAACGCTTGCCACGGGTCCCCTGCCGGCACGGCGGTTGCCCGCTTGCCCCCATCGATCACGGAAGGCCGGAAGCTGCGGTCGGATCGCCGGCGCCTTGCTTCGGGTTCGACGTTATCGGAGCAAACGATCAAGTGCAGGCGTGCTTTCGGCATATCAATCCCCAAATTTGCGGTCGATGAGCGCCAGGTTACGGGTTTGACAACTGCAACGAGATGTTTGCGTTCGGCGAGACGTCCGGTTGAAGGCATCGCGTAAAGGCCGTTCCCGCAGGGCAATTCCAGAGAAACGCTGGTGCCATCGGGTTACCCGATAAGCTTCATCATTGAAACGAAACGGGCCATTAAACGGAGGTTGATCCACACGTTACATTCGGTTGGCACGATCATACCTAGGTTTGGGATCGCTATCCGGGCCGCGGCGGGCGATCGGCACTCCCGAGAGGTGCATCGGTGCACGGAAGGACCGCGCCGGATGTTTATGTCCTCCGGAATATCCTTCCGGACAAAAGCTGCTAGTATGCGGCCTGTTAGGAGGGCGACGTTGTCGCCGCTGATGATGGTGATCACCTAGCGACGCAGCGCCCCGCCCGCGATGGCCGAGCTTT
Source organism: Bradyrhizobium sp. SRL28 (assembly GCF_018596315.1). Taxonomy (GTDB): domain Bacteria; phylum Pseudomonadota; class Alphaproteobacteria; order Rhizobiales; family Xanthobacteraceae; genus Bradyrhizobium. The sequence goes on from NZ_JAHEAG010000028.1 coordinate 901, forward strand.
TGTGCTGCCAATGATGCGTAATCAGACGATGAAATCCTGGCGCTCGGCCGAGCAATGGCTGCTGGGCGGCATGGTGCTGGCATTGGCTGCAGCGGCTTTCATCTGGCTTGTTCTCGGCCCCGCACCGGCGGCCCCGGCCTATTTGACCGCCGTCGTATTGCTCATCGCCTCGCTTCTCGCCTCCCTGATCATGATGCGCCGGGTGGGTACCACCCGCAGGCAGATGGAAGCCGTGCTCCACGGCCGGACGAGAGCCGAGCAACACGCGATAGAGGCGTTGCGTCACAGCGAAGCGCAATGGAAGGAGGTATTCGAGCACAACCCGGTAATGTATTTCATGGTCGACGCGGCCGGCACCGTGCTGTCCGTCAACACGTTCGGCGCCGCACAACTCGGCTACTCCGTCGGCGAATTGCTCGGGCAATCCGTGCTGAAAGTTTTTCCTGCCGAAGAGCAACGTGTGGCACAGAGCAATGTTGCCATATGCCTGGAAAATATCGGCCAAACCCACAGTTGGGAGATCTGCAAGGTTCGCAAGGACGGTTCGACGCTCTGGGTTCGCGAAAACGCCAAGGCCGTGCGGCGGCTGGATAATCAGCTGATCGTGCTGATCGCATGCGAGGACATCACCGAACGCAAGGAGGCTGAAAATGCCTTGCGGCAGAGTGAAATGTATCTGGCCGAAGCCCAGCGATTGAGCCGCACCGGCAGCTTCGGCTGGCGCGTGGACAGCGGCGAAATCATCTGGTCCGAAGAGACATTCCGAATGTTTGGCTACGACAAGGCCCCCTCCATCAAGCACGCCACGGTCTTTCAGCGCGTTCATCCGGACGATCGTGCGCGCGTGGAACAGACCATCGACCGCGCGTCCCACGACGGAAAGGACTTCGCGCACGGATATCGATTGCTGATGCCCGACGGCTCGGTCAAACATGTTCATGCCACCGCGCATGCCGTAACAGATGCGTCGGGCGAGATCGAATTTGTCGGAGCGGTGACTGATATCACCTCCCGCAAGCGAGCCGAGGCGGAATTGCATGAAGCGCTGGCGAACCTCGCGCATGTCACGCGCGTGACTGCGCTAGGCGAGCTCGCTGCGTCGATCGCCCATGAAGTGAATCAGCCGCTCGCCGCCGTCGTCACCAATGCCGCCGCATGCCTGCGCTGGCTCGACCGCGAACCTGCCAACCTGAAGGAAGCGCGCAGCACCCTGCAATCGATCGTCGCGGACGGTAATCGGGCGGGTGAAGTGATCCAGCGCGTCCGTGCGCTCGTGGACAAGACTGCCGATCAGAAGGCGCCGCTCCAGATCAATGACGTCGTCAACGAGGTCATCAGCCTCGTGCAGCATCAGCTGTTCAGCCACCGGGTGACGCTGCGGCTGGAACTTGCCCCCGCCCTCCCCCTGGTCCTCGCCGACCGGATCCAGCTGCAGCAAGTCATCCTCAACCTCGTCATGAACGGGATTGAAGCGATGCAGCCCGTCAAGAACCGGCCGCGCGAGCTGGTGATCAGGACGCGACAGGATGAGACTCGCCAAATTCTGGTTACGGTGAGCGACTGTGGTGTCGGAGTGGCCGCCGAGAATGCCGATCGGCTGTTCGATGCCTTCTTCACCACGAAATCCAGCGGCATGGGCATGGGCCTCTCGATCTGCCGCTCGATCGTCAGCGCACACGAAGGACGGTTATCGGTCTCCGACAATGCCGGCCCCGGCGCGACGTTTCAGTTCACCTTGCCATTGCACCAGGAGGACAGTACGTGACCGGCCGCCCAGCATCCCCTCAAACCCTCGCAGGCGCCGAGGAACCGGTCGTCTTCGTTATCGACGACGACGCATCGATGCGTGAAGCACTGAGCAACCTTTTCCGGTCGGTGGGCTTGCGGGTCGAAGTGTTCGGTTCGGCTCACGAGTTTCTGCAGAGCACGCTTCCGAACGTTGCCGGTTGCCTGATCCTCGATATCAGGCTGCCCCGGTTGAGCGGCCTCGACTTTCAAGCCGAGTTAGCGAAGGCCGACATCCGCATTCCGATCATCTTCATGACGGGTCACGGCGATATCCCGATGACGGTCAGGGCGATGAAGGCCGGAGCCGTCGACTTCCTGACCAAGCCATTCCGCGACCAGGACATGCTGGATGCCGTAACGACGGCAATCGAACGCGACCGGGTAAGCCGCGATGAAGCCAGGATGCTCTCGGGCTTGCATGCTCGTTTCGCGACCCTGACCCCGCGGGAACGGGAGGTGATGGCTCTGGTCACGTCCGGCCTCATGAATAAGCAGATTGCCGCCGAAATCGGCATTGCCGAGATCACCGTGAAGATACACCGCGGGCACATCATGCGAAAAATGACCGCGAAATCGCTGCCCGATCTGGTGAGAATGGCCGAGATGCTCGGGATCGGGCCCGCATCCGGCGGGCCGCAAACCTAAGTATGATTCTCCGACCGTGATTTGCGGCGCACTCTGCCGTTTCGCGGCGGCACGGCAACGGACAGCCTCTGGTCGTCTCCAGGAAAAACCTCCTTGTCCAACCCATCAGTCATATCGATCATCGATGACGATGACTCGGTTCGCGCCGCCACCCGGAATCTCGTCAGGTCGCTCGGCTACGTCGTCCATACATTTGCCTCGGCCGAGGATTTCCTGCGATCGCCCCACTTCAACGACACATCGTGCGTGATAACCGATGTCAGGATGCCGGCCATGAGCGGCCTCGACCTGCAAGCCCACTTGCTGGCCAAGGGCCGGACCTTTCCCTTCATCTTCGTCACGGCCTTTTCCGTCGAAAGCGATCGCGACCGGGCCCTGAGGGCGGGAGCAACCTGCTTCCTGAGCAAACCATTCGACGGGGAGACCCTGATCGAATGCCTCGAAACCGCGCTGGCTCAGAACGGCGCGGCAGCGAGCAAATGAGCCGATCCGGCGCTGCGCGAGCCGTCTATACGCATGGATGATCTCGCCAAACATCTAGACAAGTTGAAGAAAGACGGTGGCGGCGCGAGACTTCGCATCGTCGTTCCTCGAGAGAACGAGGCGACAGCAAAGCATCACATTTTGATCGGCAAGCGGCAATTCCTCGGGAGGAGGTCGCCATGCGTTTAGAACCGCGCTGCTCTCATTGCGACAGTGAAGACGCGAAAATCATCTGTCTGCGAAATCCTGCGTTTGAACGCTACTGCGGACGCTTCTGTCTCGATAAGGGTCACGAGAATTTCATTCGCTGGATACGGCGTACGAATGCGGAGGTCGCGTCATGACCAATTGTTGCGGAAATTCGGAATGCAGGCGCCCCTTCGGGCTGGTTCGGCGCAGCTGGTATTTCGAGCAGTTTTGCTCGATGAAGTGCCGCGAGATCTACAAGCGGCAGCAGGAGCGCAACCGGGCCTATTGGAAATGGCTCTATAAATGTCCCGAACCGTCGGTCGCGGAAAGAAACTGATCCAGACACGGGGTGGAGCGGACACCCAAGGAGCCATCATGACGACAGTGTATGCGATGCTTGTGGGAGCGATATTGGCCTGGGCACCCACGGTTCTTGTGTTCATCTATATCGTGCGGGACATGCGAAACACACGAGGCCTCGATTAAACTATGACGGGTCCTCAAGCGCAGCAGCTCCCAGCCGCTTGATTGACCCGTCTCCTTTTTTTATCCGAGCGCCCTCGTGCATCAACAGCCAGCGTTTGCGCTCCAGGCCGCCGCCGTACTTCACCAGTGAACCGTTGGCGCCGATCAGGCGGTGGCAGGGCAGCACCACGCTGAGCGGATTTGAGCCGTTGGCGTGGCCGACGGCGCGGACAGCTTTAGGCATCTTGAGCTTCGTCGCCAGCGCACCATAGCTCAGCGTCGTACCTGCGGGAATTTTGGGCAGCGCATTCCAGACCTTTTGCTGGAACGGCGTGCCGGCGACGCGCCATTCGATCGCAGCGAGGCGGTCGAGGTCGCCCTTGAAATAGCCGGTCAATGCGGCGCGCAGCTCGCGCGGCGCCCGCGCATCCTTCAAATCCACCGCGCCATAATGCAGGCGCAGTAGCTGCTTCATGCGCAGCTCATAATCTTCCCAGTCCAGCGCGCGGAGCAGGCCGTCCGCATCGCTGACCAACAGCGCCGTCCCGATGGGCGTTGGCAGGCGGTCGAGGTTGAAGCTCTCTGGCATCGTCATTCCCTGAAAAATACCGACAGGCGCCCCGCACTTTTCACCCGCCGCGTGTTAGCGTCCACCCGAATTCCGCTGCCGGTTGGGGGACCGCGACATGATCTTCATCGCCAATTTTCTGGTCGCGGTGGTTGCCGCGCTGCATGTTTTCTTTCTCGTGCTGGAGATGTTTCTCTGGGACAAGCCGCTGGGCCTGAAGATCTTCCGCAACCCCATCGAGAAGGCAAGGGACTCGAAGGTGCTGGCCGCCAACCAGGGCCTGTATAACGGCTTCCTGGCGGCGGGCCTCGTCTGGGGACTGTTCCATCCCAATCCAGCCTTCGCCTTCCAGATCAAGGTGTTCTTTCTGCTCTGCGTGATCGTGGCCGGCGCCTATGGCGCGGCGACCGTCAGCCGCCGGATCCTCTACGTGCAGGCCGCGCCCGCGGCGCTCGCCCTGGTCCTGCTCTGGCTGGCTTGAGAGGCTCACCTTTTCGTCACTGCCTTGCGTTGCCAAATCCGTTCCGCCACACTCCCCGGCAACGATGACGGCTGGCCATCCGAACCGATGACCGGACACGATCATCGGTCAACACAACGGAGGCAGCGACATGAGAAGTGGCATTCTTCACCTGCTTGCAGGCGCGGCGGCTGCGATCGCGCTATCGGCGACATCTGCAAGTGCGCAGAAGAAATACGATACCGGCGCGAGCGATACCGAAATCAAGATCGGTCAGACCGTTCCGTTCTCGGGACCGGCGTCGGCCTATGCCGGCATCGGCAAGACGCAAGCCGCCTATATGCGGATGATTAACGAACAAGGCGGCATCAACGGCCGCAAGATCAACCTCATTCAGTATGACGATGCCTACTCACCGCCGAAAGCCGTGGAGCAGGTGCGCAAGCTGGTCGAGAGCGACGAGGTTCTGCTCACCTTCCAGATCATCGGCACGCCGTCGAACGCCGCCGTCCAGAAATATCTCAACTCCAAGAAGGTGCCGCAGCTCCTCGCCGCCACCGGAGCCTCGAAATTCACCGATCCCAAGAACTTCCCGTGGACGATGGGTTTCAATCCCAATTACCAGTCCGAGGGGCGCATCTACGCAAAATACATTCTGCAAAATCATCCCAACGCCAAGATCGGCATTCTCTACCAGAACGACGACCTCGGCCGCGATTACATTACCGGCCTGAAGGAAGGCCTGGGCGCCAAGGCCGCGTCGATGATCGTCGCCGAAACCTCCTATGAGCTGACCGATCCGACCATCGACTCGCAGATCGTCAAATTGAAAGCAGCCGGCGCCGACCTGCTCTACGACGCCTCGACGCCGAAATTTGCGGCTCAAGCGATCAAGAAGGTCGCCGACCTCGGCTGGAAGCCGGTCCACATCCTCGACATCAATGCGAGCCCAGTGTCGGCGACGCTGAAGCCGGCAGGCCTCGATATTTCCAAGGACATCATCTCGACCAACTACGGCAAGGACCCGGGCGATCCGCAGTGGAAGGACGATGCCGGCATCAAGGCCTATTTCGCCTTCATGGATAAATATTACCCGGAGGGCGACAAGCTCAACACCGTCAACACATATGGTTATTCAACCGCGGAACTGCTGGTGAAGATCCTGCAGCAATGCGGCGACGATCTCACCCGCGAAAACATCATGAAGCAGGCGGCCAATCTGAAGAATGTCACCGGCAGCCTGTCGTTGCCCGGCATGGTCACCAACACCTCGCCGACCGACTACCGCATCAACAAGCAGATGCAGATGATGAAGTTCAACGGCGAACGCTGGGAACTGTTCGGCCCGATCATCGAGGATACCGGCCCGACCGGTTAATGCCTGCCTGAATCAAGACAGAGCCGTCGGCGTCACCCATGACGCCGGCGGTGTTGTTTTGAGACCCGTAACAATGCGCCTCGCGCGCTGCATCATTTTGCGGCTGACAGCAGGGATGGATTCATTTTGAGCAGACGGAACCCGATACCGAATCATCCACTTTTGGATGCCTTGCGTTGCAACATGCCTTCCGCCACTATTGTGGCAGCGACGACATGCACACGGCCGGACCGGCCCGCGGCACGATCAACGCCAATCAAAAACACATGAGGAACGCAGCATAATGAAGAAGAGTATTTTCCATTTGGTCACCGGGACGACGCTTGCACTTGCGCTGTCCGTCTCGACCGCGTCAGCGCAGAAAAAATACGATACCGGCGCGACCGACACCGAGATCAAGATCGGCCAGACCAATCCATTCTCGGGACCGGCCTCCGCCTATGCCACCATCGGCAAGACCCAGGCCGCCTATATGAAGATGATCAACGATCAGGGCGGCGTGAACGGCCGTAAGATCAATTTGATCCAGTATGACGATGCCTACTCGCCGCCCAAGGCCGTCGAGCAGGTGCGTAAGCTGGTCGAGAGCGATGAGGTGCTGCTCACCTTCCAGCTCCTCGGCACGCCCTCGAACGCCGCGGTGCAGAAATACCTCAACTCGAAGAAGGTGCCACAACTGTTCGCGGCGACCGGCGCATCGAAGTTCACCGATCCGAAGAACTTCCCCTGGACGATGGGTTTCAATCCCAACTATTTCGTCGAGGGACGCATCTACGGTCAGTACATCATCAAGGAATATCCGAACGCCAAGATCGGAATCCTCTATCAGAACGACGACCTCGGTAAGGACTATCTGAACGGCATCAAGGCCGGCCTCGGCGACAAGGCCGCGAAGATGGTCGTGGCGGAAGCTTCCTACGAAGTCGCCGATCCGACCATCGATTCGCAGATACTCAAGATCAAGGACGCCGGCGCGGACCTGTTCTTCTCGGCAACGACACCCAAGCAGGCGGCGCAGGCGATCAAGAAGATCCACGAGCTCAACTGGAAGCCGGTGCACATCCTCGACATCAACGCGACCTCCGTCGGCGCCGTGATGAAGCCGGCGGGCCTTGAAGCCTCCAAGGGCGTTATCAGCGTCAACTACGGCAAGGATCCGCTCGATCCGACCTGGAAGGACGATGCTGGCATGAAGAAGTATTTCGAGTTCATGGCGAAGTACTATCCCGACGGCGACAAGGACTCGAGCTTCAACTCCTATGCCTATTCGACCTCGCAGTTGATGATCTACGTGCTGGAAAAGTGTGGCGACAACCTCACCCGCGAGAACGTCATGAAGGTGGCAACCAGCCTGAAGGACGTGCCGCTCGATCTGAACCTGCCGGGCATCGTCGCCAACACCACGCCGACCGATTATCGCGTCAACAAGCAGCTGCAGATGATGCGGTTCAACGGCGAGCGCTGGGAACTGTTCGGCCCGATCCTCGAGGACGCAGGTCCTGCGGGCTAGGCCCGGCGACCCAATCGAAACGATCGGCGGAAAGAAGCGATCGGCGGCCCTTCGGGGCCGCCGATTTTTTTGAGGCGCCGTAGGGTGGGCAAAGCGCAGCGTGCCCACCATTCAGAATGATGCTCTTCGAGAGATGGTGGGCACGCTTTCGCTTTGCCCACCCTACAAATCGACCGGTATCTCGCCAAACGTCTTGCCGACGGGCAGCACCGCGTGCCGGATCAGGCGGGAATCCTCGACCGCAGCCTGGCGGTGCTTAACCGCTTCGCGATAGACCGGATCGCGGATCATCTCGGCGAACGCCGCGACACTTGGGTACTCGGCGATGAAGCAGTGATCCCAGCGTTCGTCCTGCGGCCCGATCAGCATCAGTTCGAACCTGCCCTGCCAGACGATGCGGCCGCCGAGACGTTCGAACACCGGGCCGCTTTCGCGCCCATAGGCCGCGTAGGCTTCGGCGCCCGTCGCCTTGCGGCCGTCGGGATAGGCGGCCAGCGCGCGTAAGCGGACCAGGTTGAGCATGTGGATGGGTCCCGGCCGGTCATTGGCCCTGAATTGCGCGAACACTTCTTTGGTTGGATCGATGTGGCCCATGCCAATTTCCCTCGAGATCGCTGCGGTTTGCAGCCATCCTAATATGGGCCCGCCGCACCTCCTAATCCCGCGTTAACCTTTCCGTAACCGAGCCTTAAACAGCCCCCGCTAGCGTAGCGCGGGACGGGTGTGAACGGCGTTTGTCATGGCGTGGGGACGGAAAAAGAGCGGCGGACGCAAGGAGCCGCTGTTCGGGCTTCCGGCAGCGCTCGCCGACTTGCGGCTTTCACCTGAGGATCGCATTCCAGCCGCCGTCGACGACGACAAACCGAAGAAATCAGTGGCCAAACGCAAGCCCGAAGAGGACGATGACGAGCCGCCGCCGCGCGAGCGCAAGCCGCGCGCGGCAAGAGGCGGCGCCAAGCGGCGCGCGAAATCGCGCGGCCGGTTCCGGTTCGGCCGGCTGATCTATTGGGGCGCGGTGCTCGGCCTGTGGGCGACGATCGCGATCATCGGCGTCGTGATCTGGGTCGGTGCGCACCTGCCGGCGATTCAGTCGTTGGAAATTCCAAAGCGCCCGCCGACCATCCAGATTACAGGCGTCGACGGCAGCGTGCTGGCATCGCGCGGCGAAATGGCCGGCACCAATGTCGCGCTGAAGGATCTGCCGCCTTACCTGCCGAAGGCGTTCATCGCGATCGAGGACCGCCGCTTCTATTCGCATTACGGCATCGACCCCGTCGGCATCGCGCGCGCGGCGGTCGCCAACGTCATGCATCGCGGCGTGTCGCAGGGCGGCTCGACGCTGACGCAGCAGCTCGCGAAAAACCTGTTCCTGACCCAGGAACGCACGATGGCGCGCAAGCTGCAGGAGGTCGAGCTCGCGCTGTGGCTGGAGCGCAAGCACTCCAAGAACGAAATTCTCGAGCTCTACCTCAACCGCGTCTATTTCGGTTCCGGCGCCTATGGCGTCGAGGCGGCTTCGCAGCGCTATTTCGGCAAGTCGGCGAAGAACGTCACGGTAGCGGAAGCCGCGATGCTGGCGGGCCTTGTCAAGTCGCCGTCGCGGCTGGCGCCGAACCGCAACCCCGAAGGCGCGGAAGCGCGCGCTCAAATCGTGCTCGCGGCGATGGCGGAGGGCAAATTCATCAGCGACGCACAGGCCAAGGCCTCGATCGGACATCCCTCGTACAAGGTGAAGCCGGCCGGCGCCGGCACGGTCAATTACGTCGCCGACTGGATCGGCGAGGTGCTCGACGATCTCGTCGGCCAGATCGACCAGAGCATCGTGGTCGAGACCACGATCGATCCGAAGCTGCAGAGTGTCGCGGAAGCCGCCATCATCGACGAGCTCGCCGCAAAGAGCGTGAAATTCAACGTCACGCAGGGCGCGCTGGTGGCAATGACGCCCGAGGGCGCGGTGCGCGCCTTGGTCGGCGGGCGGAACTATGCCGATAGCCAGTATAACCGCGCGGTGACGGCCAAGCGCCAGCCCGGCTCGGCGTTCAAGCCCTTCATCTATCTGACGGCGATCGAAGGCGGCCTGACGCCGGAAACGATCCGGCAGGATGCGCCGCTCGATCTCAAGGGCTGGCGGCCGGAGAACTACACCCATGAATATTTCGGCGCGGTGACGCTGACGCAGGCGCTGGCGATGTCGCTCAACACGGTCGCGGTACGGGTCGGCCTCGAAGTCGGGCCGAAGAACGTGGTGCGAACCGCGCACCGGCTCGGGATTTCATCAAAACTCGAAGCCAATCCCTCGATCGCGCTCGGCACGTCGGAAGTGTCCGTCATCGAACTGGTCGGCGCCTATGCGCCGTTCGCCAATGGCGGGCTCGGCGTCTCCCCGTATGTCGTGACCAAGATCCGCACCAATGAAGGCAAGCTGCTGTACATGCGGCAGCCTGATCAACTCGGCCAGGTGATCGAGCCGCGCCATGTCGCGATGATGAATACGATGATGCAGGAGACGCTGCTCTCCGGCACCGCGCGCAAGGCGGAGATTCCGGGCTGGATGGCCGCCGGCAAGACCGGCACCAGCCAGGATTTCCGCGACGCCTGGTTCATCGGCTATACGGCCAACCTCGTCACCGGCGTCTGGCTCGGCAACGACGACAATTCGCCGACCAAGAAGGCGACCGGCGGCGGTCTGCCGGTGGAAGTCTGGACCCGCTTCATGCGATCAGCGCATCAGGGCGTGGCGGTGGCGGGTTTGCCGAACTCGCAGCGCGGCGGCTTTATTTCGAACCTGTTCCAGACCGCGTCGCAGGTCAGCGCCGCGCCACAACCGGCGCCGGCCCCACAGGGCGGCGGATATCGGCCTCCGCCGGCAAGAACCTCGGCGCCGCCACCCAATCCATCGGCGCGTCCGGAAGCGGCGGCGGGACTCGATGGCTGGCTGGTGGACCGGCTGTTCGGAAGATAATCGAACGGTGCGTAGCCCGGGTGAAGCGCAGCGTAACCCGGGGGCAGTGAATCCGCATTCGACACCGTCCCGGGTTTCGCTTCGCTGCACCCGGGCTACAGTTGTGCGTCTAGCTAGCTGGCAAAGACGACGCGGGTTTCCACCGAAACGCGCCGGTACAAATCCTCGACGTCGTCGTTCACGAGCCGGATGCATCCGGAAGCGACCAGATGGCCGATGGTCTTGGGTGAGTTGGTGCCGTGGATGAGCAGCCCGGGCTTGTCCAGCAACAGCGCACGTGCGCCGAGGAGACTGCCGGGACGGCCGGTCGCCGCGAGTAACGCGTCAGCGTCCTTCGTGCTCGTGCCCGAAGGCCGCCAGTCAGGCCATTCAAGCTTGTTCATGACGCGAGAGAGGCTGCCTCCCTTCAGGCACTCCTGCGCGATACCGATCCCGTAACGGCGCGCGGAATTGTTGGCGTCGATCAGATAGAGAAAGCGGTTTTCCCGATCGACCACGATCGAACCGGGAACGACGGTGGTGCGGTAGAACACCACTTGCCGCTGCAGCGCAAACGGCAGGACCTCGCCCGAAGAGCCGCCATCAACGCCGGGCTTCAAATCCGCCATGACGACATCTTCGCGCCCGCTTTGCGCTTTCGGCGATGACGTCTTCACGCTGGCTGCGACGATAGCGGGGCCCTTGGTTGCGACAAAGCCGTAGACCAAAGCCGACAGGGCGATGACGGCAGCGACCGCGCCGGCGCCAAAGACGTACGGCTTCCAGTTCCTGCCTGTCGACAACACTTCGTTGATCGCCGCCGCGGAGTTCGCCTCCTCGGCGGCGATATCATCCTCGATCCGCCGGATGGCGTCTTCGAGCGCGGCAGCGTGCGATGAGGCGGCCTCGCGCGGGAGGTGGGATCGCGTGATGACGCTAAACGCGTCCTTGTAAATCTGGTCGCGGGCGACGGCGTCCTTGCCAGCAACCGCTTTCAGCAGCAGCGAGTAATAATCCACGGTCATGATCTGACCCCTGAAGATCTACCTCACGGGAGGCGCGTATTGAATTCCACCCTGGGTCCAGAGCGCATTCAATCCGCGCGGGATACTGAGCCTGGACTGCGTTCCAACGTTCCTTTCATAGATCTCTCCGTAGTTGCCGACCGCACGGACGGCGCGCGCGGCCCAGTCCTTGGCAAGACCCAACTGCTCGCCAAATTCACCTTCGGTTCCGACCAGCCGCCTTATATTGGGGTTGGGAGATTTCACCGCATCGTCGATCGTCGTCGACTTGACGCCCAGTTCCTCGGCATTGATCAATGAATAGAGCGTCCACTTGATCAGGTTGAACCACTGGTCGTCGCCTTGCCGCACCGCCGGCCCGAGCGGCTCCTTTGAAATGACTTCCGGCAGGATGATATGGCTGTCGGGTGCGGACAGCTTGAGACGCTCGGCGTAGAGCTGCGAAACGTCGCTTGTCAGCACGTCGCATTTGCGTTCGTCATAGGCCTTCAGGCTCTCTTCCGCCGTGCCGAGCGCCAGAACCTTCAACGCCATGTCGTTGGCGAGGAAATAATCCGACAAATTCAGTGCGCTGGTGGTGCCGGTCTGGGTGCAAACCGTCTTGCCGCCAAGCTGCAAGGCGGTGTCGATCCCGGCATCCCGGCGCAACAAAAAGCCCTGGCCGTCGTAATAGGCAATGCCGGTGAACATCAGGCCGAGCGAACTTTCCCGTGACATCGTCCATGTCGAGTTGCGCGACAATACATCGATCTGGTTCGACTTCAGCGCCGCGAAGCGCGCGGCCGCATCGAGCGGCATGAATGTCACCTTGGCGGGATCGCCGAAAATCGCCGCTGCCACGGCGCGGCAAATGTCGACGTCAAAGCCGGTCCAAATGTTCTTGTCGTCTACACTGGAAAAGCCCAGCAATCCCTGGCTGACGCCGCAATTGAGCGTGCCGCGCTCCTTGACAGCTTTCAGGGTCTGGGCGCCGGCTGGAAGGCCGCCCACAAGAACGAAGGCCAACAATGCGAGGAGCGGGAGGATCACGGGCCGTTTCTTGAAGTCAGGCATTTGGATCTCGCGATCGGTGGCGACGACGGCGTTCCTCAGTAGAAAGGACGTCCGCAGGCTAACACAACCGGGAGAGTTCCCAATGCATTCCTGAGTGGGCCGGTATGACTTCACCCATTTCGGAAGCTTTGCAGCTGCCTATCGGCGTCAGTTCGGTGAACTGCTTTCGGTCACTCTTCGCGCGGGCGCGCGGTGGATCAGGGCGGGCCAGATGGCGCCAGCCGAGTTCGCCGCGCGGCGGCTTCCTCGGAGCCAGTAGCCCGGATGGAGCGAAGCGCAATCCGGGAACAGAGTAGCTGCATTCGAGGCCGTTCCCGGGTTTCGCTTCGCTCCACCCGGGCTACAGTTGAATGCCCTAACCCTCGACCCCGTAACGATGCAAATCGTTGCCGTAGGTGTCGAGCCAGCGCTTGGCGCGCTCGACATGGTCGCAGATGCGGCCGACGACGCGCCAGAACCTGGGTGAGTGGTTCATCTCGACGAGATGCGCCACTTCATGGGCGGCGAGATAGTCCAGCACATAGGGTGGCGCGAGGATCAATCGCCAGGAATACGACAATGAGCCGGCCGAAGTGCACGAACCCCAGCGGCTCGACTGGTCGCGGATCGACACCCGCCTGACCCGTACACCCAGATCCGCCGCGTAAGCCAGCGATGCCTTGTGCAGATCTTTGCGCGCTTCGCGCTTGAGAAAGTCGTGGACGCGCCGGTCCATGTGGTCGACATCGCCGGCCACGCACAAGATCTTCTCGCCGCTGTCGCGGGTTTCGGTCCACACCGTGCCGCGCGCGCCTGCGCGATGCACGATCCGGTGCGGCACACCGCGCAGCGGTATGACAGTGCCGGCCTGAAACGGTGCGGCCTTCGGCAAACGGCCGAGACGAGCGGCGATCCACCCACCGTGAAGCTGCGCAAAGTCCTTGGCTTCCACCAAAGTGCCGCGCGGCGGCATGGTCAGGATCGCTTCGCGATCGGTTGGATGAATGCGCAACGTATATCGGCGCGCGCGGCGATGCCGGCGCAGTCGAATTGCGAAGAATTGCGAGCCGTGTTTGACGACGAGAGTCGCGGGTTCGGCGGGCCGCCGATAAAGGAGGGCGCGAGTAGCCATGTCTTGGAGTCCGGGGAGCAAGAGTTCGCCCGGATTCTGCCATATCCGCCGCCAAGGGAATCTCATCTAAATCGCTCGGCGCAAAAACAAATCATTTGCCCAATATACAGGGGCTTGAGGCCAATTGACCTCTACCGGCAGGGGCTGGAACCCAAAATTTTGGCTGGAACCGGGGTTCAAAAACGGCCTCAAGGAGTGAGTCTGAACTCACCCCTTGATTCGACCGAAAACTGGAATGTTTGAATCTATTCAGCAACTTATCGGCGACCTGGAATCGATGCCGCCATCGCTTCTATTCGGCTGCACGGACCAATGTTGGCTTGGTTTTGGCCGCTGACATCTTGGTATTGGCCGGTGACACCATGTTAGTGGCCGCCGACATCATGAAATCGGAGATGCGGGGCACGATTTCGGAACGGAATCGCGATCCGTTGAACACTCCGTAGTGTCCAACGCCCTTTTGCACGTAATGCACACGGCGATGATCGGGAATAGCGGGGCACAGCGCGTGCGTCGCTTCGGTCTGGCCGAGCCCGGAGATGTCGTCGTTCTCGCCTTCCACCGTCATCAGCGCCACGCGCCGGATTTGCGACGGATCGACCGGCTTGCCGCGATGGGTCATCTCGCCCTTGGGCAGCGCATGCTTGACGAAGACGACGTCGACGGTCTGCAGGTAATACTCCGCCGTCAGATCCATCACCGCGAGATACTCGTCATAGAATTCGCGGTGCTTGTCGACCATGTCGCCGTCGCCCTTCACCAGATTATTGAACAGGCGTTTGTGCGCGTCGGTATGGCGATCGAGGTTCATGGTGATGAAGCCCGAGAGCTGCAAAAAGCCCGGATAGACGTCGCGCATCACGCCGGGATGCGGGAACGGCACCTTGGTGATGACATGGTTGCGGAACCATTCGATGCCGCGCTCGGCGGCGAGGTTGTTGACCGAGGTCGGGTTGCGGCGGGTATCGATCGGGCCGCCCATCAGCGTCATCGACAGCGGCACGAAGGGATCGCGCGCGGCTTCCATCACGGACACCGCCGCCACCACCGGCACCGAAGGCTGGCACACCGCGATCACATGCATGTTGCCGCCGAGCACGTGCAGCATCTCGATGATGTAGTCGACATAGTCGTCGAGATCGAAACGGCCCTCAGTAAGAGGAACCATGCGCGCGTCGGACCAGTCGGTGATGTAGACTTCATGCGTCGGCAGGAACGCCTCGACCGTGCCGCGCAGCAGCGTAGCGTAATGGCCGGACATCGGCGCCACGATCAGCACGCGCGGATGGGGGCTGCGCAGCGGCCGGGTCAGCTTGCGATCGAAATGCAGCAGACGGCAGAACGGCTTTTCCCAGATCGAGCGGACTTCGACCGGCGTGCGGACGCCGTTAACTTCAGTGGTGTCGAGACCCCATTCGGGCTTGCCGTAACGGCGGGTGGTGCGTTCGAACAATTCGCAGGCCGCGGCGATCGATTTGCCGAACTGCGTGTGCGACCAGGGGTTAAGCGGGTTTTGAAACAGGATCTTGGTGGCGTCGGTCACGGCGCGTGCCGGGTTGAGCGACGCGTGGCCCAATTCGTACATCCAGTACATCGGCGTCGTAAGCGCCGGACTGCCTTCGGCCACTAGGGGCGGTGCGCCGCCAAACTCACCAATCGGCATTTTATTTCTGACCTCTGTTTGCGCCGCAGCATAGTGCAGAATGCGTAATATTGCGTCAATGGACCGGTTAGTTATGTCCACCTGCCAAAAAGCCTAAAACCCCCGGGAAACCACGGGAAACTGTGACTTATTCGCCACCCCCGAGCAAAGATCCGTGGTGTTTGGCGCTGCGCAAGAGGGCAAGGAAGATCGCAAAGGAGGCAACGAACAGCACCGCGTTGATGCCAAGCGACCAGACCATCAGGTCGGCCCTGAAGACGTGATCGATCAGGAGCGCGCGCATCCCCTCGAACACATAGGTCGGCGGCAGCGTCCAGGCGATATATTGCAGCCAGCCGGGTAGCACCGCGACCGGATAATAGATGCAGGCGAGCGGCATCAGGCCGAACATCAAGGTCCAGACGATGCTCTCCGCGCCGAGGCCGTTGCGCAGCACCAGGCCGGATACGAAAATTCCGACCGACCAGCTCGTGAAGATCAGATTGCAGAAGAACGCGATCAGCGGCAGGCCGATCGCGAAGAAATTGAAATCGAAGAAGAACAGCGCCAGCAGCGTCATCGGGATCACGCCGATCGCAAGCCGGATCAGGCTCATGATCATCAGCGAGATCAGAAATTCGATCGGCTTCAGCGGGCTCATCATCAGGTTGCCGAGGTTGCGCGCCCACATCTCCTCCAGGAACGAGATCGAGAAGCCGAGCTGGCCGCGGAACAGGATGTCCCACAGGATCACCGCACCGATCAGCGTGCCGCCGGCACGCGCAAAGAAACTGTCGTTCTGCGAAATGTAGTTCTGCAGAAAGCCCCAGGTGATGATCTGCAGCGCCGGCCAGTAGATCAGCTCCAGCAGCCGCGGCCAGGACGACATCAGCAGATACCAATAGCGCAGCACCATCGCCTGGATACGGTGCCAGGAAATGGCACGATGGACTGTGATCTCGCTCACGACGACGTCCCTTCCGCCACCCGGCCGCGTGCGACGTCGAGGAATACGTCTTCCAGCGTGGTGCGGTTGTAGCGCGCCATGATCTGGTCGGGACTGTCGTCATCCTCGATACGGCCGCGCTTCATGATGATGACGCGGTCGCACAGCCGCTCCACTTCCAGCATGTTGTGCGACGCCAGCAGGATGGTGGCGTCATGGGTCCTGCAGTAGTCCAGCAAATGCCGCCGCACCCAGTCGGCGGTATCGGGATCGAGCGAGGCCGTCGGCTCGTCGAGCAGCAACAGCTCCGGCTGGTTGATCAGCGCCTTCGCCAGTGCGACGCGGGTCTTCTGTCCGGCCGAGAGCTTGCCATTGGCGCGATCGAGAAAATCCTTCAGGTCGAGATCGGATGCGAGCTGGTCGATGCGCTCGGCGAGATCCTTCACCGCATAGAGCCGGCCGAAGATGGTGAGGTTCTGCCGCACTGTGAGCCGCATCGGCATGTCGACATAGGGGCTCTCGAAATTCATCCGGCCGAGCACCTCGGCGCTTTGCTCCGGCATCGCATGCCCGAGCACCTGAACGCGCCCCGAGGTCGGCAGCACCAGCCCCATGATCATCGCGATCGTCGTGGTCTTGCCGGCGCCATTGCCGCCGAGCAGGCCGGTGATGCTGCCGCGCTTGATCCGGAACGACACGTCATCCACCGCGCGGGTAGTCTTGTAGAGTTTTATGAGATGCGCGACGTCGATCGCGGCGGGACCTTGCGGCCCGGCCGCGGGCGACTGTGCTGGCGTGGCGTCGCTGTTGACCATTTCGGCCTGTTCATTGGGCCATCAGGGCTGATAGCGCAAGGGAAGCCGTCATGCCCGGGGAAAAGCGCGAAGCGCGTCTTCGCGCTGGACGTCCCCGGGCATCCACGCCTTGTCGGTGTCGCGGCAAGAAAGACGGATGGCAGGGCATAGGCGAGCGGTAGCGACGCCGTCCTTCCGGACGGCCATGCCCGGCCATGACGGAGAAAGCAGCGTTCAGACCACGCGAATTTGTGATCGCACGCCCGCGCGGCTAAACTCCCGAAATGTCCGACGTCGCCGCCTCTGATTTCCGCCTTCCGCACCGCTATGTCCGTCTCGATACGATCCTCCGGCTGCGCTGGCTGGCTGCGCTCGGCCAGCTCACCGCGATCTTCATCGTGGCGCATGGGCTGGAATTCGCCTTTCCCGTCATTGCCTGCGTCGCCGTTGTCGGCGTCTCGGCGCTGCTTAATCTCGCGCTGCAGGTTGCCTTCAACCCGATGCAGCGGCTGGAACCTGGCTATGCGACGGCGCTGCTCGCGCTCAACATCGTCGAATTGGCCGCGTTACTGTTCCTGACCGGGGGCTTGCAGAATCCGTTTTCGTTTCTGTTCCTCGCCCCGGTCCTGATCTCGGCGACGGTGCTGCCGATCGGCATGACGGCCGGGCTCGGCCTGCTCGCGGTCGCCTGCGCTTCGGCGCTGGTGTTCTTCCATCTGCCGCTGCCGTGGGACAGCGAAGATCCGCTGGTGCTGCCGCCGATCTACCTGTTCGGGGTCTGGCTCTCGATCGTGCTCGCGATCGGCGTCACCAGCCTCTATGCGTTCCAGGCGACCGAGGAAGCGCGGAAGCTTTCCGATGCGCTGGCCGCGACCGAGCTGGTGCTGACGCGCGAGCAGCATTTGACCCAGATCGATGGCCTCGCCGCCGCTGCCGCGCATGAACTGGGCACGCCGCTCTCGACGATCTTCCTGATTTCGCGGGAGATGGAAAAGACGGTCGACGGCAACGACCCATTGGCGTCCGATTTGAAAACCCTGCGCGAGCAGGCGCAGCGCTGCCGCGACATCCTGGCCAAGATCACCCAGCTTTCCTCCTCCGGCGCGCCATTCGACCTCATGCCGCTGTCGACGCTGATTGAGGAAGCAGTGGCGCCGCATCGAGATTTCGACGTCGCGATCAAGGTGCGGCTAGCTGTCGCAGCCACCCGGGAGCCGGTCGTCGCGCGGAACCCGGCCATCCTGTACGGCGTCGGCAACATCCTGGAAAATGCCGTCGATTTCGCACGGACGACGGTGGAGGTGAACGCCTGGTGGAACGCCGATACGGTCGTAATCGTCATTTCGGATGACGGCCCCGGCATCGCGCCCGATATGCTGAACCGGATCGGGGAACCCTATTTATCAAGGCGCCGCAGCGCCGATGAGGCCCACCGCGAACGCGCCGGCCTCGGTCTTGGCGTGTTTATCGCCCGCACGCTGCTGGAACGCACCGGCGCCAAGGTTTCCTTCTCCAACCGGACCTTTCCCGACCACGGTGCCGTGGTGCAGATCGCCTGGCCCCGCGCCCGCTTCGAAGCCGAGGAAAGTCCTGCCGGGCCAGCGGATTAGGAGAAAACGAACCGATCAACTTTGTGGGGCCTTGGCAGTGCAAAACTGCCGCGCCATATGCTCTATATATTGCTCTACACCCGCAACCCCGGGGGAACCCGACCTTGAACGCCATCGCCGAACTGAACGATCTCTCCGACCGCTCGCTGCTGATCGTCGAAGACGACAAGCCGTTTCTTGAGCGCTTGTCGCGCGCGATGGAAACCCGCGGCTTCGCGGTAACATCCTGCGACACCGTGTCCGACGGGCTGGCCCAGATCAACAAGTCCGCGCCGGCCTTCGCGGTGGTGGACCTGCGGCTCGGCGACGGCAACGGCCTCGACGTGGTGTCGGCGCTGAAGCGCAAGCGCCCCGACGCGCGCACCATCGTGCTGACCGGCTACGGCAACATCGCGACCGCCGTCACGGCGGTGAAGATGGGCGCGGTGGATTATCTCTCGAAACCTGCCGACGCCGACGACGTCGTCGCGGCGCTGCTCGCCAGCGGCACCGAGAAATCCGAGCTGCCGTCAAATCCGATGTCGGCGGATCGCGTGCGCTGGGAACACATCCAGCGCATCTACGAGATGTGCAACCGCAACGTCTCCGAAACCGCCCGCCGGCTGAACATGCACCGCCGCACCCTGCAGCGGATTCTGGCCAAGCGCGCGCCGCGGTAGCATCCCGTCGTAGCCCGGATGGAGCGGAGCGCAATCCGGGAATCTCTCAAGCGGATCGGCCGACCCGGATTTCGCTTCGCTGCATCCGGGCTACGAATCGAACTCTTTTCTAAAACTCCGCGTGGCCCTGCGGGTCGACCAGGCGGTTGATCCGCTGCGCCGCAGCCATCGCAAAACGCACCGTCATCGATTTGCGCGTGGCCGCCGGCAGGCGATGTTCGGGGGCCTCGCAATGCAGGTGCGCGCCATAGGCATCGGCGATGATCAGGCCGGTATCTTGCGGAAAAATCTCGCAAGGCAAATCCTGCGTGAAGGCGAAGAACAGCCGGTCGCAATGCATCCGGTAATCCTGCCACTTCTGGTCGGCGCGCAGGTCTTCCACCGATGATTTGATCTCGACGATCCAGATTTCGCCCTTTTCGTTCAGCGCCACCAGATCGGCACGCCGCCCGGACGGCAGCGGCAGCTCGCTGATGCATGAAAAACCCAGCGATCGTAACAGCCGCGCGGTGCCGCGCGCGATTGCGAGCGCCTTCTCCGACTGGCGACGGTCCGGCGCAGGCACGAGGCCGATCTGACGGGCGGGTGATGATTCCATGGCGTTCGAACCATAACCGATTTCGGACCGTCCAACAGGCGGACCAGCGCAACGTCAGCCGCAATTTCGGCCCCAACCCGCCTTGTTTTCGGCCATAGCCCACCGCGCAGCCGGTGAAACATGGGTTCCGAGGGGACGAAACATCTGGAGGAGATCCATGAAGTCACGCAACACGATTCGCTCGCTCGCATTCGCTCTCGCCGCTCTTCCCCTGTCCGCCGGACTGTCGCAGGCAAACGCAAAACCCGCCGTCGAAGTGGCGTTCGTGCTCGACACCACGGGCTCGATGGGCGGCCTGCTCGAAGGCGCCAAGCGCAAGATCTGGTCGATCGCGACCGCAATCGTCGACTCCAATCCCGACGCCGACATCCGCATGGGCCTCGTCGCCTATCGCGACATCGGCGACGACTACGTCACCAAGAAGGTCGAACTCACCACCGACATCCAGGATCTCTACGCCCACCTCTTGGAACTGAAGGCCCGCGGCGGCGGCGACTGGCCGGAGAGCGTCAACGAGGCGCTCGATGTGGCCGTCAATAAGCTGCAATGGACCAGCGGCGGCGAGACGAGAAGGATCGTGTTCCTGGTCGGCGACGCGCCGCCGCATATGGACTACGCGCAGGACACCAAATATCCGGTCACGCTGTCGGTCGCGAAGCAGAAGGACATCATCGTCAACGCGGTGCTGGCCGGCGATGCCCGCGATACCGAGCGGGTGTGGCGCGACATCGCCCAGAACGGCAACGGCCGCTTCATCCCGATCCCGCAGGACGGCGGCCAGGTCGTCCTCATCGAGACGCCGTTCGACGAGGAGATCATCATCCTGCAGCGGGAGATCAACGGCACCGTGATCCCCTACGGGCCGAAACACTTGCAGAAGCGCACCGAGGGCAAGACCAAGCAATTGTCCGAGGTCGCCGCCGCCGCGCCCGCGCAGGCCTCGGAGATGGCGAGCTATCTCAACAAGCGCTCCAAGGCGACATCTGAAGCCGTGACCGGTGATGGCGATCTCGTCTCCGATGTGACCGCTGGCCGCAAGAGCTTCTCCGGCATCAAGGAGGAAGAGCTGCCCGACAATCTGCGCGCGATGAAGCCCGAACAGCGCGTGGACGAGGTCAACAAGCAGATGGGCCAGCGCAAGGCGCTCAACGAAAAACTCGCAGCCCTGGTGGCGAAACGCGACAAATATGTCGCCGACCAGCGCGCCAAGGCGCCGCCGAAAGCGTCGTCGTTCGACCGTGTGGTCGAGGATACGCTGAAGGCGCAGATCAAGCGGTGAGTTGTTGACGTAGCGAGCTCCCTCAACGAGTCGTCCCCGCGAACGCGGGGACCCATAACCACGAATAAGAGTTGTTGCGACAGCTGTGGCTCCAGCCCGCCTCAACATCGGGCATTTGTGGTTATGGGTCCCGGCTCAGCGCTCGCTTTGCTCGCTTGGCCGGGACGACAGAGATCAGGGGTGCTTGCCGATGGCGAGCTGATAGATCGTCACAATCACCTCGAACAGGATCAGCAGCACGATAATCACTTCGAGCCGCAGCGAGCGCCGCGTGTCGATGATATCGGTCAACACCTGCGCGCTCTCGGCGATCACGGCGAGTTTGCGGTTCAGCGATTCCGCGCGCTCCTTGAGTTCGTACTCGTCCTCCAGCCGGGCATACAGCCGCTCCAGATGCGGCTTGTCCCAGAGCACGTCGGGTTTCTCTTCCACTTCGACCGGCCCCGACACCCGGTGCCGGACCAACAGCGCGTTGCCGATATTTTTCAGGATCGAGCGACGGCTGCCGCGCATACGCCCGCTCTGCGCCAGTTCCCGCGCGAACGGTTCGGTCGTGTCAAAGACGCTGGCAACCTCGCGTTCATGCCGCGCCAGAACGACGCTTTTCGCCAGCGCCTCGCCGATCAGGATCAGTCGCTCCGACGAAAGGCTTTGCATGCAGATCGGACCGCCGGGGGGAATCTGGTCCTCCCTTTCGGGGGCCAGCTCGATGATTGCGATTTCCTCGTCGCGCCGCGCAAACTTCCCCGTCATGCGGTGGTCCAGGCCGCGAAGGAATTCCTCCTCTTCCAGCGCATTCAGTCCGATCAGGACCACCACGCCATAACGGAAGAGTATAGCGACGCCGTTTTCATTGACGCGAAACGCCAGCGGCGTCGTTCCCAGCACGTCACCGCGCTCGAGGCCCGACGTATTGAGGCGATCGCTGACAAAAAACGCCCGCGCCGTCGTTCGGGTCCCGCCGAGCGGCGATTTGGAGGCCTGGTTCATGAACTGCACGTCCCGGCCGAAACCGCGACCTGACCGATGCGATTTCCGGCATTCGCCACTAAATATCCTGACGTGCAAACCCTATCACGGACTGGAACGGACCACATATCGGTTCCCGCCCGTGTTGACCCCTTTTCAAGGTAGAATATGGTGCCTGCCATGGATGACAAAACCGAGACACAGGCGAAGGCCGGCGCGATGATCGTGCCGGTGACGCTGTTCGAGCAGAACTGCACCATCATCTGGCACGAGCCTTCCAAGAAGGCCGTGGTGATCGATCCCGGCGGGGACGTTCCCAAGATTCTGGAGGCAATCAAGCAGACCGGAGTCACGGTCGAGAAGATCTGGCTCACGCACGGCCATATCGACCATGTAGGCGGCGCCGCCGATTTGCGCGACGCGCTGCAGGTGAAGATCGAAGGCCCGCATATCGCCGACAAATACCTGCTCGACAATGTCGTCTCGAGTGGCGAGCGCTTCGGCATGACCGGCGTGCGCAATTTCGGGCCCGACCGCTGGCTCGACGAAGGCGATCAGGTCTCGATCGGTGATCTCACCTTCGACATCCTGCACTGCCCCGGCCATTCACCTGGCAGCGTGGTATTCTTCAACAAGGAATTGCGCTTCGCCCACGTCGGTGACGTCCTGTTCAACGGCTCGGTCGGGCGCACGGATTTGCCCGGCGGCAGTCACGCCACGCTGATCAACTCGATCAAGGAAAAGCTGTTGCCGCTCGGCGACGATGTCGGCTTCATCTGCGGCCATGGCGCAGGCTCCAGCATCGGCCAGGAACGCCTGACCAATCCGTTCATCACCGGCGAGATCGGAATTTAGTTCCGCAGGTCTGAAGGCCGGCGCGGTTATTTCATCAGTCCCGCAGCCGTCAGGGCGCGGGTGATGACCGCGCCGACATCGATGCCGCGGCGCTTCGGTTCACGCGGCACCGGCTTGGTTTGGCGAACCGGCTTGTTGGCCCGAGACCAGAGCGTAGCGGCGACATCGGACGACTGCAGGGAAGCCGTGGCGGCAGAAGGAGCGATTGGCGCCGCGCGCTTCGCGCTATTGGCTGCGGCTTCATTCGGCTGGCTGACGCGCTCGGTCAGGCCGAAGAAGTTCGCGATGTGATAGGACGAGGAAATTCCCGCCTCGATCAGGAATGCGCCTTCCGCGCCATAGGGCTCGTCATTGCCGGCTAAGCCCAGCGGCGTGCCATGGGCCATGTCTGATATGGTGTAGGACTCGACGACGGTCTCGCCGTCGGCGCTCCACCAGACCTCGCGCGGATGGCCGTCGACATCTCCCGTCGACATCGGCGCTGACGGCAGGCCGTGAACGTCGAGCCATTGCTTTACGATTTCGTCGGCGTTGCCGGGGTTCACCGTGCGGTCGGCGCTGCCGTGCCACACCGACACTTTCGGCCACGGGCCCTTGTGCTTGGAGGCCTTGCGGACGAGATCGCCCAACTTGCCGGCGGGGCGCGACGTCGACTGCATCATGCCGCCGAGCGCTTCCCGGACATTGCTGGCGATGCCATAGGGGAGACCGGCGATGACGGCGCCGCCCGCGAACACTTCCGGGTAGGTCGAAAGCATCACCGACGTCATCGCGCCGCCGGCGGAAAGGCCGGTCACATAGATGCGGTGGGAATCGATTTTGTGATCGGTGACCATCCGCGCGACCATCTGCCGGATCGAAGCGGCTTCGCCGCGGCCGCGCGCGATGTCGCCCGGATTGAACCAGTTGAAACAGGTGTTGGCGTTGTTGGAGCCCTGCTGCTCGGGCATCAGCAATACAAAGCCGTAGCGCTTGGCGAGCGTCGACCAGCCGGTGCCGAAGTCGTAAGCGGCCGCGGTCTGGCCGCAGCCGTGCAGGACGACGACGAGCGCGGGCGCGCGCGGCAATTGCTCCGGCACATAGGCGAACATCTTGAGCGCGCCGGGATTGGTGCCAAATTCTGAGATTTCAACGAGCGGGCTCTGCCCCGCCGGCGAAGCGGTTCGGCCATAGATTCCCAAGCCATTGAACCCGTTCAGCTTCGGGAAATGGCGGAAGAATTCGACGTTCTTCGCGAGCGACAAGGTGGCTCCTGGGGCGATTGTGTTTGGGCGATTGTTCTTAACAACGGTACTTGGAACAGATAGTTGCTGCACTGCGAAATAAAAAGGCCGTGCACTGTCATTCCCCACAATCAAATTTTGGCAGATGACGTTAATTTGTCATCCCGTGACCCGACGCATCCATGTCAAGAATGCGGCGCAGGCGAGAATCGATAACGCAAACAGCGCGCACGCGGCAAGCAGCGCCAACCGACTCGACTGATTCGATTCGATCGCGAAGAACACCGCGCCGATCGCCGCGACGCCCGCGGCGTTCGCAATCTGCGCCGTCGTGCCGTAGATGCCGGAGGCTGCGCCGGCGCTCGCGGGCTTCACGGTCGAGAGCACGGCGCTCGACAATGGCGCCATGACCAGCCCCTGGCCATAGCCGAAGATCGTCAGCACCAGGGCAAGAATCATCGCGGACGGCGTATCGATCCATTCGACCGCTATCACCAGCGCCGCAAGGCCGGCAATCTGCACGGCGCAGCCCTCGATCAACACCAGCGTCCCGCGATGTTTGGCGCGCGCTCCACTATGGCGCGAAGCGATCACGAAGGTCAGCGCCAGCGGCAGAAAGACGAGCCCGGCCTGCAGCGGCGGAATCTGCAGCCCCTTCTGCATGTACATCGTCATGACGAGATAGAACGACAGATTGGCAAAGAAGAAAAAGAACACGGCGGCAAGGCCGCGCATGAACGCTTTGTCCGTCAGCAGCGAAAGATCGATCAACGGCTACCGCCGCGGCGGGCAATCGCGCGTTCGAGCCGCAGGAGGGCGGCGACGATGCCGACGCCTGCGGCCATCACCAGCCACGTCAGGGGCGACCAGTGCAGGTCGTGGCCGAACAGCAGCGGGCCGATCAGGCACAGCAGGCCGAGAAACAGCACGATCGCACCCGGAATATCCAGCCGCGTGCCGGCCCGGCGCTGAAAGCTCGGCATGATTTTCCAGGCCGCAGCAATGATGGCAACTCCGAAGGGCACATTGACGAAGAACACCGCACGCCAGCCAATCCCCGCCAGATCAAGCGTGACCAGAATGCCGCCGAGCAGGAAGCCTGCCGCACCGGCAAGGCCGAGCACGATGCCGTAGATGCCGAAGGCGCGCGCCCGCGAGGCATCCGCAAACAGCAAATGAAGGGTTGCAAGCACCTGCGGCACCATCAGCGCCGCCGTCGCACCCTGCGCCAGCCGCGCGGCGATCAGTTCAGGGCCGGATTGCGCCAGTCCGCACCACAGCGAGGTGACGGTGAAGCCCGCCACGCCCGCGATGAACACGTTTCGCGCGCCATAGATATCGCCGAGCCGGCCGCCGGTGACGACCAGCGTGGCATAAGCGATCAGGTAGATCGCGATGACAGCCTCGATCTGCGCCGCGCTCGCGTGCAGCTCAGTCGCGATGGTCGGGATCGCAACGTTGACGATGAAAGCGTCGACCCCGAACATGAATTGCGCCGCGACGACGGTCGCAAGCACCCACCAGCGGCGCGATGTATCGACGGGGGCTGAGACGATCTGATGCATGAGAAAGGGCCTTGTCCGCGACTCTTTGCCCGGGATGATCTCAAGCTTCGATCATGTCTGCGATTACCCCGGAGGTAAGCGGTCCTTCGCTGCGCCGCTCCGGCCGGATGGCGACCACGACATCGATTCCGCCCCGGCGGGGAATTCCGGGCAACGGTAAGTCGACGAACTTCGCGCGACCACCATGCGCTGGCCGCGGGGTACGAGGATTGCCTTGCCTCTGCCCACCCCGTAACTTGGTCCTGAGCATACAGAAGAACAATGAATCCGGAGAGAAAACCCCATGGCGCGTCTCAAGTTCGGAGCCTTTCTCGCCCCGCATCATCCGATCGGCGAAAATCCGCTGCTGCAGTTCCGCCGCGATCTCGATTTCGTCGAACAGATCGACACGCTCGGCTTCGACGAATTCTGGTGCGGCGAGCACCATTCCTCGGGCTGGGAAATGATCGCCTCGCCGGAAATGTTTTTGGCGGCCGCCGGCGAGCGCACCAAGCGCATCAAGCTCGGCACCGGCGTGATTTCGCTACCCTATCATCACCCCTACAACGTCGCGCAGCGCATGGTGCAGCTCGACTGGATGACCGGCGGCCGCGCGATCTTCGGCTCCGGCCCGGGCGCGCTGGCCTCCGATGCGCACACGCTCGGCATCGACCCGATGACGCAGCGCGACCGCCAGGACGAGGCGATCGCGATCATCCGCCGCCTGTTCAAAGGCGAGCGCGTCACCGCCAAGAGCGACTGGTTCACGATGAACGATGCCGCGCTGCAATTGCTGCCGTTGCAGGAAGACATGCCGTTCGTGGTCGCCTCGCAGATCTCGCCCTCAGGCATGACGCTCGCCGGCAAATACGGCATCGGAATCATCTCGCTCGGCTCGATGTCGACGCAGGGCCTGATGGCGCTGCCTACGCAATGGGGCTTTGCCGAAGACGCCGCCAAGAAGGCCGGCACCACCGTGAGCCGTTCCGACTGGCGTGTGCTCCTGAGCTGGCACATCGCCGAGACGCGCGAACAGGCGCAGCGCGAGGCCGGCCCGGGCCTGATGCGCTGGCACAATGAATATAATGTCCGCACGCTGCAGCGGCCGGGCCTGGAGCCGTTCACCTCGCCCGAAGACGCGCTCGAGAAGACCGCCGGCGGCGAGAATGCCGCCTCCACCATCGGCACGCCGGATGACCTGGTCAAAACCATCAAGAACCTGATGCAGGTCTCGGGCGGCGTCGGCACCATCATCGGCTTCGTGCACGACTGGGCCAACCCGGAAAATACCCGCCGAAGCTGGGACATGGTCGCGCGCTACGTGATTCCGGAAATCAACGGCTACGTTAAAGGACTCCGCGAGTCGCAAAAATTCCTGATCGAGAACCGCGCGGTGTTCGAGCGGGCGGGTCAGGCCGTGATGGCGAAAATCATGGAGAACGAAAAGGCCGCCGCCGCGCTGGCCCATACCGGCCCCGGCCGGGTCGCGATCCCGACCATCAACGCGCCCGATCTGCAGAAGGAAGCGGCGAAGCGCAAGGCGTGACCGCGCCTCTCACGTGAGGGTCGAAGCCTGTCACCCGTCATTGCGAGCGTCAGCGAAGCAATCCATTAACCCGCACTGGCGCCGAGTCGCTTGGGCTCCCTTGCGCAAACGCTTCGCGGTTGCGCAAGGGAATGACGGGGCTTGCAGGCTTGCCCGGTTATTGCGCCAATACGCCATACTTCGCGTAATATTTCCTGTATGGCCTCCTGCGCTGCGAATTCGATCGCGGCATTGTGAGCCATCGCACTTGTGGCGACGAAACAAAGGGGTATTTACCTAGGTGCATCACCGCCGCGCGCCAATATTCAGGCCGCGACAAAGCCGCCAAGAGGGTGGATAATATTTGCGATTCCGAGGCTCAACCGGAGCAACTGCCATGTCGATGCAGAGTGTGGCTTCCCCCGTCAATATCCCGGTGCCCCCGAATCCCAAGGCGTTACGGCACATTCCTGGTCACGAAGGTTGGCCGTTCATCGGCAACACGCTGGCGGTGCTGGCCGACCCCAAAGGACAGATTGAGAAGTCGGCCGCCAAATACGGTCTGATCTACCGCACCCATCTGTTCGGCGAGACCAGCGTGACGATGCTCGGGCCCGAGGCCAACGAGCTCGTGCTGTTCGACCAGGCGCGCCTGTTCTCCTCGACCCATGGCTGGGGACCGATCCTGGGCCTGTTGTTTCCGCGCGGGCTGATGCTGCTGGATTTTGAAGAGCACCGCCTGCACCGCCGCGCGCTGTCGGTCGCGTTCAAGTCAGGGCCGATGAGGTCCTATCTCGTCGATCTCGACCGCGGCATTGCCGCGCGGGTCAAGCAGTGGAAGGCGCGGCCGGGCGAGATGCTGGTGTATCCGGCGATGAAGCAGCTCACGCTCGATCTGGCTGCGAAGTCGTTCCTCGGCGCCGACATCGGACCTGAGGTCGACGAGATCACCCGCGCCTTCATCGACATGGTGGCCGCGGCCGTGGCGCCGATCCGGCGGCCGCTGCCATTCACGCAGATGGGCCGCGGCGTTGCAGGCCGCAAGCGGATCGTTGCCTACTTCTCCGAACAGATTCCGCTGCGCCGCGCGAAAGGCGGCGGCGACGATCTGTTCTCGCAATTGTGCCAGGCGACGCACGAGGACGGCGCGCTGCTGTCGACCCAAGACATCATCGACCACATGAGTTTTCTGATGATGGCGGCGCATGACACGCTGACATCGTCGCTGACCTCCTTTGTCGGCGAGCTTGCCGCCCACCCCGAATGGCAGCAACAGTTGCGCGAGGAAGTCAAAGGCCTCGGCATCGAGGCCAACGATCCTTCCAGCATCGACAATTTCGAAAAGATGCCGCTGTCGGAAATGGCGTTCAAGGAAGCGCTGCGACTGAAGCCGCCGGTGCCATCGATGCCGCGCCGCGCGGTTCGCAACTTTTCGTTCAGGGGGTACGACGTTCCCGCCGGCACGCTGGTCGGCGTCAACCCGCTGTTCACGCACCATATGCCGGAGTTCTGGCCCGAACCGGATAAGTTCGATCCAATGCGTTTCTCTGACGAAGCGCAGCGCAACCGCCACCGTTTTGCGTGGGTGCCGTATGGCGGCGGCGCGCATATGTGCCTCGGCCTGCACTTCGCCTACATGCAGGCGAAATGTTTTGCGCGGCATTTCCTGCAGAATCTCGAAGTCTCGCTGGATCCCGGCTACAAACCGGACTGGCAGATGTGGCCGATCCCGAAACCGCGGGATGGCTTGCGGGTGGTGTTGAAGCCGTTGTGAGATCCGTAGGGTGGGCAAAGCGCAGCGTGCCCACCATCTCTTAACACCACCGATGTGCATGGTGGGCACCCGGAGCCTGTCATCGGGCGCGCATTCGCGCGACCCGGTGGCTTTGCCCACCCTACGATCCTACTTCACGAGCGTCGTGAGTTGCGCACCCTCGTCGGCCACGAACACCGCGATCAATTCGGCGGGCTCGGTCATGCTGGCATTGGCCGAGACCAGATGCACGGCGCCCGGAGGCTCGAAGAAGGATTGCCCGACCCCAAACGTCTCGACCGGGCCGCCCGCCAACTGCGAGCGGATTTCGCCCTTGGTGACATAGGCGGTGACCGAACCGGAATGCCTGTGCGCGGGCGTGAACCCGCCGGGGCCGTAGAACACGCGCACGGTGGTCACGCGCTTGCCCGGCACGTTCGGTAACGCGTGCGATGAGATCGGCTCGACGACGTCCTGTGCAGACGAAACGCTGTTGGCGCAAAGCGGCTCGATGATCGCCGAGACAGCATCCATGGTCGACGGCAGCGCCTTGCCGATGACAAAGGCGCAGGCGAGGCCGGCGATGACGGCGAGGTAGAACGGACGGCCTTCTGATGTCGGTGACAGTCGGAATGTTGCAGACATTTGCGTCTCCCTTTCAGTATATCGCCGTCATTGCGAGCGAAGCGAAGCAATCCATAGTGCCGGACACCGCGTAGTGGATTGCTTCGCTTCGCTCGCAATGACGGGTTATCCCGCGCCCTGATCGAACGCCTTCTTCAGCGTGACATAGCCCTGCTGCTGCTGGCTCCAGTTGCGGCCGCCGGTCATGGCGCCGTCGACCACCAGGTCGTGGCCGTTGATGAAGGAGGATTCGTCGCTCGCCAGAAACACCGCGGCATGCGCGATATCCTCAGACAGGCCGGCGCGCGGTATAGGCTGGACCGATTTGTAGATCTCGCGCATGACAGAAGTGGTCTTTTCGGCGGCCTCCACCGGCAGGCCCAGCGCCTTGCCGATAATGCCCGTCGCGATCGCGCCGGGCGAGATCGAGTTCACGCGGACGTTGGCCTCGCCGAGTTCCATTGCCACGCATTTGGTGAGATGGATGACGGCGGCCTTCGCCGCGCTATAGACCATCGACGACGAAAAGCCGGCCAGGCGGCCGGCGATGCTGCCATTGTTGATGATGCTGCCGGCACCCTGCTTCCGCATATGGGGGGCCGCATGTTTCATGCCGAGCATCACGCTGCGCACCAGCGTCGCCATCGCGGCGTCGAAACGCTCGACCTCGAGCCCTTCGATGCCGCCGGTTTGCGCCGGGCCGCCGGCATTGTTGAACAGGCAATCGATGCGGCCGAATTTCTCCACCGAAAGCGCGATCAGCGCCTTCATCTGCTCTTCCACCGTGACATCGGTCTGGCGAAAGATGCAGTTGGCGCCGAGCTTCCTGGCCAGCGCCTCACCCTCCGGTGCGCGGCGCCCGGCGATCACGATTTTTGCGCCTTCGGCGACGAATATCTCGGCGGTGTGCAGTCCGATGCCGCTGGTCGCACCGGTGATCACCGCAACCTTGCCATCCAACCGTCCCATGTCGTCGCCCCCCTGTCGCCGCCGGTTACGCCAATATTCCCGCCTCTTGCCGACAAGGCAAGCGAGCTTTGTTCCACTGTGATCACCCGCACTGAGCCGGCTTTTGCAGCCGTCGGCGGCCCCGAAATCCCCTATTTTCGGTATGCTCGGCCATATTTTGGATTCGCTGATCACGTGAAGTGACAACTCCGATGAAGAAATTGATCGACGAATTCAGGCGCGGCTGGCAGGGAATTTCCCAGCCCTCGCTGCTTTTCAGCACGGCCTTCGCGGCTGGCTGCCTGGTCCTGTCGACGATCGCCCGGTGGGGCATAGCCCAGCTCCGTCCCGACGTATTCTTCACACCCTATTTCCCGGCCGTGTTCCTGGCCGCCGCCGTCGGCGGCGCCCGGATCGGAATCGCGACGGCAATCGCGGGAGGCGTGCTCGGCCTCACCGTCAATTTCGATAGCAGCGTTGCCGATTCCGCGCGGCTTGCGCTGCTCGTGATGTTCTGGGCGGTTTGCGGCTTCGCCATCTGGGGCGTCGAGCATTACCGAACGATCGTCGCGCAACAGCGGGAAGATTCGAAACGCCTGATCAGGGAAGAGGAATACCGCAAGCTCCTGGTCGAGGAATTGCAGCACCGGCTCAAGAACAAGACGTCGACGATCCACGCCGTGCTGCATCAGGTGCTGCAGAACCAGCCGCAGATCTGGGGTAGCATCGATAGCCGCCTCCGCGCGCTGTCGGCGACCGACGATTTGATCGCGCGGCTGGACGGCCGCGGCTGCGACATCAAGGATATGCTGCATTCCGAACTCGGTCCGTACGGTCACGTCCGATTCAATCTAAACGGCGATCCACTGTTCCTGCCGGCCAAGCTGGCGGTCAGCCTGGCGCTGATCTTTCATGAGCTGGCCACCAATGCGGGCAAGTACGGCGCGTTTTCTTCGGCCCGCGGGCTGTTGCAGGTGTCGTGGACGGTGTCGGAGAGCCGCCTCAACGTCACCTGGGATGAAACGGAAGGTCCCGCGGTCGAAAACGTCGGCCCGGCCGGCTTCGGCACCAAGCTGTTGCAATCGGCGCTTCGCGCGTTCGACGGCAAGACCGAGATCCGCTTCCTCAAGACCGGCGTGCATTGCACGATGCAATGCCGGCTTCCCGCGAATTAGCCCGTTTTCCAGCGAAGCGGGGATCGCCGGCGAAGCGCGCTAACCGACATTCGCTTCGCATGCGATCCTCTGCTTCGGCGTTGACACTCTGTTAATGACGATCGAGTCCAACGCCGTTGGAAATCGCTGACTTCTACGGTTGTTACGGTTTTTCGCAGTTCCGCTTAACCAATGCTACAAGGGACTTTGCCAAGCTCCTTGGCATGCATAGTCCCAACAAGCACGACTTTCAGACGGCGGCGACGCAAGCCAGTGATGAAAGCATATTTGAATCCGAACTGAACTTCCTGCGGGATGTCGTCAGGTTGCTTCCGGCCGGTGTGACGGTTCAGGATGAGCACGGCGAGTTCGTGCTGATGAACGATGCCGCGACCGCCCTGCTGGAGGCGGGCGCCGCGGCGCCGTCGGCCTCGCACCTGAGCGACCGCCGCGACACCTGCCTCGAATTGCTGCGCACCGGCCGCCCCGCCGTGCTGGAAGAAGCCATTGCCGGCGGTCCGGCCAAAAAGGTGTTTCTCACCTCGCATCGGCCCATCCAGGTCGCCGGGCGCAATTTGTTGATCTCGAGCTCGACCGACATCAGCGAACAGAAGGCGTTCGAGGATCACCTGTTCCGCTCCGCCTATTACGACGAGCTGACCGGCCTGCCGACGCGGCGCGTGATCGAGCATCGCGTCAACAGTCTGCTGAAGTACGACAACGGACAGGGCCGTTTCGCGCTGGCGTTTCTCGACATCGACAATTTCAAGCACATCAACGACTACTACGGACATCCGGTCGGCGACAAACTGCTGGTGGAGATGGCCAAGCGGCTGGGGCTGGACCTGCGCGACTCCGACATCCTGTCGCGGATCAGCGGCGACGAGTTCGTGCTGCTGCTCAACCCGATCCAGAACGACGCCGAGGTCGAAGAGTACATCGACTTCATCCTGCAGCGGCTGAAGGCGCCGTTCTTCATCGACCAGTCCGAGATATTCGCCTCGACCTCGATCGGCGTCAGCCTCTATCCCGAACACGGGCGCAGCTACGAGGTGCTGCGCCAGAACGCCGACATCGCGATGTACCGCGTCAAGAACGGCAGCAAAGGCGCCGCGGCGTTCTTCGATGCCAGCATGGAGCGCGAGGCGCTGGCGCGGATGAAGATCGAGCAATCGCTGCGGCTGGCTATCCTGGAAAAGCGCTTTTGCTGCGCCTTCCAGCCAAAGGTCGATATCCGGACCCAGGAGATCATCGGCGTCGAGGCGCTGGTGCGCCTGCGCGACGACGAGGGGGTGATTCAGGCCCCCAGCACCTTCATCAACCTTGCCACCGAACTGGGCCTGATCGACGAACTGACCCATCTGGTGCTGGCGGAGATCGTCAAGTCGATCGACCTGATCAACGAGACCTTCGGCCCCGACACCACGATCAGCATGAACGTAGCGGCCAAGCAGGCCGGCAATCCCGAATTCATGCGGCCGTTCGCCGAGGCGATCGAGGCCACCGGATTTCCAGCGCGCTTCATGATCGAGGTGACCGAGGACGCCTTCGTCACCAAGACGCATTTTCAGGACGAGATCCTGCCGATCTTCCGCAAGCTCGGCGTCAAGATCTCGATCGACGATTTCGGCATCGGCTATTCGTCGCTGTCGGCGTTGGCCGACATTACCGCCGACGAAATCAAGATCGACCGCTCCTTCATCACCGACATCCATAAGCGTCCCCGCAGCCAGGGCATCTTGCGGGCGATCGAGTCCCTGAGCGAAGCACTCGGCATGACCGTGATCGCCGAAGGGCTCGAAAGCTTCGAGGAACTGGCCTATCTGCAGGCCGCAACCAAGATCCGCTACGCCCAGGGCTTTTACTTCTCGAGGCCGACTTTCCTGGAAGACCTCAAGCTGGTAACGCCGCGCGCCAGCGAGGCGCGCGCCAGCCTGGCTAGCCGGCCGGCACAGGAAAACCGTCCCACCTATTCGCGCGCCGGCGGTTATCGCCGCTGAGGGGTGGGCCGCTTGCCGCGGACGGGCGCCTCGTCTCGCCGACAGAACAGCAGAAGCAGCAGAATACCGCTTCGGCGCGCGATCGCGCCGAAGGACACGCGATTAAGCCTTAGGTAACCGGATTTCCTAACGGCTTATGTCATCCGCCCATCGTATGCATGTTCCCGGGGAGAAGGGAGAATGCGCGGCCTGTTTCACCACCTGCACGGCATGAAGGCCCTAACCGCAGCCACGGGGCGGCACCTTGCCGCGACCATCCGGGGCCCGGTGTTGTGGCTGACCCTTTGCGGCGGTTTGCTGGTCGCGGCGATTTTCGTCGGCACCATCATGATGACCGGTGAGTTCCGCGAACGCGCGCTTCTCAACAGCGAACGCGAACTGGAGAACACCGTACTCCTGCTTGCCCGTCACTTCGACCAGCAGTTCGAAGACTCCGATACGCTCGCCGACGACGTGATCTCCCGGCTGCAAATTTCCGGCATCGCCTCGGAGAAGGAATTCCGGACACATGTCGGAAGCTCCGAAGCGCACGAGATCCTGAGATCCAAGGCGGGCGTCCTGTCCTATCTCGGCGACATCTCCATCTTCGACGCCAATGGCGACATGGTCAACTGGTCGCGGCCGCTGCCGACGCCGGGGCTCAACATTTCCGAGCGGGCCTACTTCAAGAGCTTCAAATTCGATTCGCGATCGCCATCCATTCTGACCGAGTCGGTTCGCAGCTATCTCACCGGCAATCTGAATTCCGTTATCGCCCATCGATTGCGAGGCGAAGACGGCGTCTTCCTCGGCGTGATGACGCGGCGCATCAACCCCGTCAACTACGAAAAATTCTTCGCTTCCGTAGCCCTCGGAACCGGCGCCGCCATCTCGATGTTTCATGCCGACGGCACCCTGCTGGCGCGCTATCCGCGGGTCGACGAACTGATCGGCCAGAATTTCGCGAAGGCGCCGCTGCTGCAGCGGGTCCGGGAGCGGGGAACCCAGCAGACGCTGCGCGTACAAAGCCCGATCGACCAGACGGACAGGCTGGGATCTGCAGCCCCGCTCGGGCATTACTCGGGCGTGGTGGTCGCGACCAACACGGTTACAGCCGCGCTCGCCGACTGGCGCGAACAAACCCGGTTCCTGGTCATCGCGGCAACACTGGCTGCGGCAGTAATCGCGCTGATTCTGCTCCTGATCATCAGGCAGATGACCCGGCAAAGCCGTGAAGCGCAGCAACGGCTGGAAGCGGAACGCAGCCGACTCGACACCGCGCTGAACAACATGATCCAGGGACTGGTGACGTTCGACGCCTCGGCGCGCCTCGTCACCTTCAACCGGCGCTATATCGAAATGCACGACCTGTCGACCGACATCGTGAAGCCAGGCTGCCGCTTCCGCGACCTGATGCAGCATCGCAAGGACAACGGATCGTTCGACGGCGACGTCGATGCGTTCTGCTCCCTTGTCATGCGAAACGTCGCGCGCGGTCAGGTCACCCACAGCGTCATGCAGTGCCAGGACGGACGCGCCTTCCTGGCCGTCAGCAGGCCGCTCGCGGACGGCGGCTGGGTCGCCACCATGGAAGACATCACCGAGCGGCTCAATCTCGAGCAGGAGCGCGACCGCAACTACGCCTTCCTGAGCCAGATCATCGATCACATCCCCTCGCAGATCACCGTGAAGGACGTGCACGACCGGCGCTATTTGCTGGTCAACCGCGTGGCGGAAGCCCAGTTCGGCATTTCGCGCGACCTGATCGTCGGCAAGACGGCCTTTGACCTTTTTCCAAAGGCCGCCGCCGAGCTCATCGCGGCCGACGAAGAGAAAACGCTGCAATCTCCCGACGGCCTGTTCAAGGACGAGCACGTCTGGGAAACCCAGGGGATGGGCCCGCGCTACATCACCTCCAAGCGACTAGGAATCCGCAATCCGGCGGGTCAGGCGCGCTACATCATCAACGTCGTCGACGACGTTACCGAGCGCCGGCTTGCCAACGAGAAGATCGCGCATCTGGCGCATTACGACGCGCTGACCGACCTTCCGAACCGCGTGCTGTTCCGCGACCAGATCGAGCGCGAGCTTCGCAAGGCCGTTCGCGGCCGGCAATTCGCGCTGCTCTATATCGACATCGATGAATTCAAGGGCATCAACGACTCGCTTGGGCACCATGTCGGCGATGAGCTTTTGAAGGCGGTCGCGACCAGCCTCAAGGATTGCACCAAGCCGGGCGATCTCATCGCCCGTCTCGGCGGCGACGAATTTGCGGTGATTCAGACCTCGGTCAGCGGCCGCGCCGACGTCGAGGAATTCGTGACCCGCATTTACGAGGCGATACGCCAGCCTTATCAGTGCCTCGGCCATCACCTTTCGACCGACGCCAGCATCGGCATCGCGCTCGCGCCGGAAGACGGCACCGAACTCGACCAGTTGATCAAGCACGCCGACCTCGCGATGTACGCCGCCAAGGCCGAGGGACGCCGCATCCATCGCTTCTTCGAGCCTGCCATGGATGCCCGCGCCAAGGCGCGGCTCACCATGGAGCAGGATCTGCGGCAGGCGCTGGCCGACGGCGCCTTCGAAATCCACTATCAGCCGTTGCTCGATCTCGCGAGCAACGAGGTGACGGGCTGCGAGGCGCTGCTGCGCTGGCGTCATCCCGAACGCGGCATGGTCTCGCCGGCGGAATTCATTCCGGTCGCCGAGGACACCGGCCTGATCAACGAACTCGGCGACTGGGTCATGCAGACCGCCTGCACCGAGGCGGCCGGCTGGCCGTCGCGGGTCAGGCTCGCCGTCAACGTTTCTCCGATCCAGTTGAAGTCGCCGACGCTGGCGCTGCGGATCACCGGCGCGCTCGCCTCCTCCGGCCTGCCGCCCGACCGGCTCGAGATCGAAATCACCGAGGCGGTGCTGATCCATGACGACGAAACCGCGCTGGCGATCCTGCATCAGCTCCGCGCCATCGGCGTACGCATCGCGCTCGACGATTTCGGCACCGGCTTCTCCTCGCTGAGCTACCTGAAGCGATTCCCGTTCGACAAGATCAAGATCGACCGCTGCTTCGTCAGCGACATCGAGGTCGACGGCTCGGCCGCGATCGTGCAGGCGGTGGTGAACATCGCCGCCGCCCGCAACATGACCACGACCGCCGAAGGCGTCGAGACCGAGCAGCAGCGCGAGATGCTGCGCCAGCTCGGCTGCACCCAGATGCAGGGCTATCTGTTCAGCGCGCCGAAGCCGGCGGCCGAGGCGAGGCGATTGCTGGGCGCGCGATTGGAAGCTGTGACCGCCGTCGCCTGACGCCGTTCCAGCGCGCCGGCGTCGAGCATGGCGGCGATGGCCAAACTGTCTCCTGCCTCCAGCGCCGCGATGGCCTCCTTGGCCCACAGGTAGGAAGCTTCAAAGATCTCCGTGTGGCGATCGAAATCCGTAACATCGATCCCGACCGGAAACGGCGGCCGCATCACCGTGTCGAACGGCCCGACCGGTAACGTATCGTAGCGCTGATGCGCGACGAGGCTTCGCCACAGCACGTTCACCGCGCTGGGTGCGGCGGGCAGCAGCTTCTTGCGGAACGGCGTCAGCATGGCGGCGATCAGCTCGAACCGTCCCGGCAGCGACGCATAGTCGACGTCGAACATCTCCGCCGCCGGCTCGCCGAAATGCACGACCAGGTTGGGACCGCTCTTGAGCTGGTGCATCGACGCCAGCGGCACGTTGTCGATGAGACATCCATCGACCAGCATCGCTCCCTCCGGCGTGTAGAACGGCGGCAGCAGCCCGGGGATCGCGCTCGACGCGCGCACCGCCTGCCAGAGCCGCCCCGTCCGGATCAGTTCGAGATTGTGGGTCGAAAGATTGGTCGCGACAGCGGCAAAAGGCCGCCAGCAATCCTCGATCCGGCAGTCGGGGCCGTACTGATGGGCAAGCGCGCGATCGAACGCCTTGTGATCCAGCAGCGCATAGCGCGGCCAGGTCGGTCGCCGAAAGCTCCTGCTCCTGACGAAGATCTCGTGCGTGCCGCGCTCGAGATGCTCGGCTTCGAGATTTTTGGCAAAGCCGGCCACCATGGCGGAGCCGACGCTGGTGCCGACAAAGATATCGAACATCACGCCGCGTTCGCGAAACGCCTTGTAGATTCCGACATGCGCGGTTCCAAAACTGCCGCCGCCGGCGGCCACGAAGCCTACCGCCCGGCCGCACAGGAAACGGATCAGGCTGTCGATATCGATCTGGTCTTCGAGGGCGACATGGTGATGCATGAAGGCCGGCAGCCGGGCCAGCCAGGCCGCGGTGCCAGAGACCTCGCCGCTTCGCCGGTCATGAACGCGGACGAGGCGCCGGGCCGAGACAGCATGAACCTCGCAGGCGAAGGCCTCGATATCAGTCAATGCTGCGGCAGCCGCATCCCCGCGGCACGCGAACACGACCATGTCGGCCTGACGGATGGCCTTGCGCGCCCATGGCGAGGCGTCGCGGCCGCCGAGATAAACCACCAGCGGTGCGGTGTGTTCGAGCCTGTTGAGCCATTCGGTGACTTCATGCGCATCGAGCGCGCGCCCGGGAAACATCGCTTGCAAGCGATCCGCGTCGATAATCTCGGCATGGATCGCGGCGAGCCCCTCGCGCATCCGGCGATCGAAAGCGGCCGGCAGCGGCTCCAATCCGCCGTCGATCAGCGCCACCGTTCGCGCCTTCGGCGAGGTGGGGAACGGCGCAATGCGCGCCGTCTCCTTGGCGAACCGCCGCGCCAGCGCCGCCAGCAGCGCCTCGACGATGGCGGGGGCTTCGTCGACGAGCTTCTGATAGGCCGGGCGCGTCAACGCCAGCACGCTGGTGTCGCGGATGGCGATCACATCGGCCGTGCGCGGGACATCGGCGAAAAAGCCGATCTCGCCCACCAGCTCGCCGGCCCGAAGCTCGGCGATCGGCTCGCTATAGCCGGTCTTGCGCACCGCGAGCGCGCCATGCAGCACCAGAAAAAGCGAATCCGAGGGCCCACCTTGCGCTACCAGCATCTGCCCGCGCACCAGATCCTGACGGACCATGGCATTGAGCGTCTTCAGCCGCTGCTCGGAACTGAGCGTTCGAAACAGCGCGAACTCCTCCAGGGCGGAGCTCCACGCAAGTACCGAGCTCGATCCACTCATTTGGCGGTACCCAGTTGAACGGCCCAACTTTAGCGCCGGGCACAAATCACCGCGAGTGATATAAAGGCTTGCAAGTTAGCGCACCGCAGCAGCAGTCCCGTGTCAGGCGGCCTTACGAATGCACTGCAGCATGACCGCCGCGCCTCTGCCTTACGCCGCCCACCGGCCGCGATTATTCTCGGCGAGAATGGGCCGGATCAGGCGACCAAAACGCTCGGCCTCCTCGTCGTGCAGATAGCCGGACAGGCAAAAGGAATGGCAGCCGGCATCGATGAATTGCTGCAGCGTGTCGGCGCACTGGACGGGATTGCCGACGACGGCAATGCCGGCGCCGGGACGGACCTTGGTGATGCCGGTCCACAGATGCGGCAGCAACAGATCGCCATGCTCGCGGGCAAGCTGCTGCACCCGCAGGTTCGCCTCCGACTTGTTGTAGAGCGTCTTGATTTCCTGCTTCTGCCGCTCGGTGGCGTGCCGCACCAGTTGATCGGCGGCCTCCCAGGCGTCCGCCTCGTTCTCGCGGCAGATCACCTGCAGCCGCATGCCGAAGCCGATGTCGCTTTCGCGGCCATGTGCGCGCGCCATCTCCCTGATCTCGGCAATGTTCGCGGCGACCTTTTCCGGCAGGTCGCCCCAGAACAGATGCACGTCGGAATGTTTGGCCGATAATTCCCAAGCCTGGCGCGAGCCGCCGCCGAGATAGAATTTTGGAAACGGCTGCTGGTGCGGACGGGGGCGGATGTGCGCGCCCGAAAGTTTATGAAATTTTCCTTCGAAGCTTACCGGTCCGCGCGTCGTCCACAGCGCTTTCAGGATCGAGACTTCCTCCTCCATCAGTTCGTAACGCTGTTCCTTGGGGTAGCGCACGCCCTCGCCTTCGACCTCTCTCTCGTTCTGCCCGGCAATCAGATTGATACAGATGCGCCCGCCCGACATCTGGTCGAAGGTCGAGATCATCTTCGCCAGCAGCACCGGATTGATGTAGCCCGGCCTTGCTGCAATCAGCGGCTTGATGGACGACGAACGCGCTGCCATGAACGCACCGGTGATCCATGCTTCCCAGCACACCGAGCCGACCGGAATCAGGAGATATTCGAAGCCGGCCGCTTCCGCCGCCTGCACCACGCGGTCGCACAGTTCGGGCGAGCCCGGAATCTGTGCATCCATCAGGCCGTAGGCCGTGGTGTCGCCATGCGTGGGCAGATACCAGCCGAATTCGAGCGGACGCATGAACGTTTCTCCCTGTCGACACTTGTTGCTCGGTCGTTAGGCAGATGAGTTTAACGGTTGCGAAGGCCGGGGCAATCGGGTTCCGATTGCAGGGCGGTTTTCGATTTCAATCGCGCCCACGCCAAGATAGAGTCTTGGCCATGTCACCAGTCTCGCTGCTTCTCAATATCATCTGGATCGTTCTCGGCGGCGCATGGATGGCGTTCGGCTGGCTGGTTGCCGCCATCGTCATGGCGATCACGATCATCGGGATCCCCTGGGCGCGGGCCGCATTCAATATCGCCGCCTACACCCTGTTCCCGTTCGGCTTCACGGCGATCTCCCGCGACGCCTATACCGGGCAGGAAGATATCGGCACCGGGCCGCTCGGGGTGATCGGCAACATCATCTGGCTGGTGCTGGCGGGATGGTGGCTGGCGCTCGGGCATCTCGTCACGGCCGTGCTGCTGGCCGTGACCATCATCGGCATTCCTTTTGCCTGGGCGCATCTGAAGCTTGCCGGAATCGCGCTGTGGCCGATCGGCAAGGTCATCGTTCCCA
Source organism: Bradyrhizobium sp. SRL28 (assembly GCF_018596315.1). GTDB lineage: Bacteria > Pseudomonadota > Alphaproteobacteria > Rhizobiales > Xanthobacteraceae > Bradyrhizobium. The sequence continues at coordinate 41,548 of NZ_JAHEAG010000028.1, forward strand.
CGACTTAAGTTCGGATCGGCCTCGACCTATCCCGAGGCCACCGTTTCCGCCGGTTTCAGCCGCTCGAACTCGGCGTCGCTGATCTCGGTCTGGGCCACCAGCACGCTGCAGCGCAGGCGCTTGACCAGATAGCTGCCGATCGAGCCGAACCAGCGCGCCAGCGCCCCCTGCGGGCGATGGCCGACGACGACGAGATGCGCACCGATTTCTTCGGCGACCTCGGCGATTTTCTGGCCGGCATCGCCGACCTCGAGCCGCGCGGTCGGGTTAAATCCCAACGCCTTCAGCCGCTCGGTGCCTTCGTTCAGGATGGCCTTGTAATCCTCGGTCTGCAGTTCGATCGGGATTGTGAGCCCAGCCTCGGGCGTCATGATCGAGGAAACCTCGACGACGGCGAGCAAAAAGACCTCGGAACGGCAGAGTTGTGCGAGCTTTGCGCCCTCCCGCAACGCGCGCCGCCCCTCGACCGAACCGTCATAGGCGAGAAGAACCTTCTTATACATAGGACGTCCCCATCCATGGCGAGAAGATCAGTGCGGCAAGACTAGCACCAATTGGCGGGAACGGATCGGAATTTTGCATGAGGAACGCGGTTCGCGTCGTGCCACCTTCGTCTCCCCACCCCCGAGAAGAGCCGTTGCCCCTGCCCGGCCAATCGGCTAAATGAACCCACGAAGCACCCGTAGCTCAGCTGGATAGAGCGTTGCCCTCCGAAGGCAAAGGTCACACGTTCGAATCGTGTCGGGTGCGCCACTTCGGTACAGAACTCGGCGCGCCAACCCCCGTCATTTTTGTGCTTGAAGCCGCGACGAGCGTACGCAGGAGTGCGCTTTTCGACCCCGCGATGCGTAGTTCTTTCTGATCGACTTCGGCCCGTTGGGCGAGCGAGTGAGCAGTGTTGTCACTCTGCCTTGCCGGCCGTGGTCTCCTGCCCACGGCCCGACCGCCAGACCGGATCTGGGCGAGACCATAGCACCGTGTCGCGGATCGCTTCTGCCAATGCTTCCGCCTGCACTGCAAGGAAACGCGCGCCCTTTTCGGCCGTGGCGGTCCGCGGGTCTCCCCAAGTGCCCGTGATCGGCGCGCGTTCGGAGAATGAGTAGAACCGGGAGAAGCCCGGCGGCGCATGGACCGGGGCGGGAGCCTGCTGCATCGCCTCGTCCAACTTATGCGCCTTCACAATATCTTTCGCTATCGCCATCATGACCGAGGTTTCACCCTCGCAAGCATGTTTCGGCGCGGTGTCGGACTCGAAGATTGCCGCGATCTTTGCAGGCGCCAGGAACCACGGTGTCGTGGCTACGATCGGAAAATCATATGCCACCGACAGTTCGCGCGATGCCACGGCAAGAGGATCGATATTGCCGCCGTGGCCGTTTACGATCAGCAAGCGGGCAAAGCCCAACGCGCGAAGCGATCGCACGATACTTTCAAGGATCGCGCGATAAGCGGCATAGTCAACGCTGATCGTGCCGCCAAAAGGCAAATGATGCTCGCTCAAACCCAACCATAGGCCGGGCAGCACAGCGACCGGCACCGGATCTGGACCCTGGACCACCAACCGCGCGGCCGCAATCGACGCAGCACTGGCGCTGGCGGTATCGGTGATGACCGGCAGATGCGGGCCATGCTGTTCCAGCGAGCCAGCGGGCAGGATCGCCAGAGCCCCTTTGCGTGCGGCTATCTCGCGCAGATCCGGAGCGGTCATGCGTGCCCATTCGACTTCAATGCTCATAACGATCTCCCGAAAGGATTGGATCGAGAGAGTATCATGTGGTCCGAAACGGTACAGCGCAGGGGCCGGGCACAAAATTACGAAAACAACCCCATGCAAAGTAGAATGGGCCCCGGCTCGCAGTACTCGCGCCGCTTGTGCCCGGGGCACGCGATGGTCCGTTGTCGCGGCCCAACCCAATCGCGTCCGGCTCTAATCAGTCGCGCTGGCTGCAAGGCTCGCGAATGGTTGGTTAACCACTCTCCACGCGGCTGATATTCTTAACGAACTCGCACGCGCCCCTCACCGGACGCGACGTTATCGGTTCACGCGGCGCAGCTTGCCGAATAGGTCGGCGCATTGCCGGAGGCCGCGGAGCAGAAAGCCTCATAGTAGGCTTCCAGTTCGGAGACAGCGCGATGTTCCCATTCCCTGGCTTGCGCCAGGAGGGAGCCGCTATGAAGCGGCCGGAAGGCCGCGGTTTGGCGGTACAACGACGCGATGGTGCGGTATCGGCGAACGTTTTCCATGATGGCCAGGCTGTTCATGTTCGGATCTCCCCATTCCTTTTCCCGGGCACGAATTTGCGGCACAACGATTTTCGATTCGTTAGCGGGACGGGAAGAGAATTCGTGTGGTTTCCGAACGGTTGACGGCGGGCGCTCAACTTCGATCGCCGGCAAGTTGGCCAAGCTCGGCCGCTTCACTCATCCGCGCGGGCTGTCTGCGGCGAGGTCGAAGAATTATCGTTCGAACAGATGACACCCTGTGAACGATCGTCAGCCGAAAGAAGGGACGCACTGCTCCCCTCACGTCCTACTGCCGGGATCAGCATGGTGCAGGCACAGTAAGCCAGCCCAAGGCCGAGAAGCGAGGCGGACAAGATTGTGCCAGCCGACAGCAACGTCGTCCGCCCTCGCGGCGATGGTTGCGGTGTGCTGGCAGTGATGACTGACATTCGCTCGACCTGAAAATGATGGGTTCGGACTGCGCCATCGCTGATGGCGATGACACTTCAGTCAGTCTTGTTGCCGGTCCGGCGAAGGACGCTGGGCGCGCGACGAAGCCGCAGCTTTTCGGATATCGCGCGCCCCTTGCGCACTTGTTCGGGAGTGAAGGACGGGACGTGAAGTCCTAACGACTCACCCGATCGAGATGCGAAGCCGTGTCCTAATGATGCTTGTGCTGCTGCGCCACTCCGCTGACCGCAGCTCCGGGATTTTCCTCGACGTTGTAGACGATCTCGATAGGCCCGGCCTTTTCGAACACCAGCGTGCCCTTGATCTTCTGGCCGAGCTGTAATGGCTCCTTGAGGCCGAGCAGCACGATACGAAGCGCGCCAGGCTTGAGCTCTACGGTCTTGCCGGGCTTGATCTCGATGCCGTTCGCGAGCGGACGCGTCTTCGCCATGCCGTCGACATCGACTACCTCGTGCACCTCGATCTGGCTTGCCGCGGGCGAGGCGCCTCCGATCAGGCGATCCACGGTCTTTCCCTTGTTGGTGATGGTGAGATAGCCGCCCGCAATGTTGGCGTCCTTCGGGGTCGGGCGCGACCAGGGATGACCGATGTCGATGGCTCCGACCTTGAACTCGTGCGCGCCGGCCCCGGTCGTAATGAGCACAGCGGCTGCGACAAAAATGGCCGCGGTGACAAACACAAAGAGATCTCTGACGATGGTTGTCATCACTGTCCTACTCCGATACGCGCGCTGGACCGTTAAGGCGTGTAGAGAAACAATCAGACGCGATTACGGCCGGTGCTCGCCGTGATTGCGGCTACTGCCGGACGTGATTACGGCTACCGCTACGCAGGCCGCGAAAAAATCTGAAGCACAACCAACAACTGCGCTGCGTCCCTTTCGCCATTCGCTCAACACGCGACAGCCACACCGATGCCGCGCTCGCGATGACGCCTTCGCTTTTCCGCTTCCCTTCCGTCGCGAGCAGGCCGCGCTTCTCGCACGATCCAGTCAATCTCGCGCCCGATTGCGATGGCTAATCGTCGGACATCAGTAAAGGGGGCGTATGTGTGTGCGTATCTAGTAAGGCCGGTGGCCGGCGTCTTTTCATCCATGTTGCTTTTTCTCGCGCTACCTGCAGAAGCGCATCATCCCGGCGGCGGCGGCAATACCGGTAGCGGCGGCCCCATCAACACCATCTCGGCCGACACGCTTTCCGAAGGATTGATCGCCGCGTCCGTCCGCTACGAATTCATCCGGCTGGGCCAGCTCAGCGACGCTGATCTGCTCGCCGCCGCAGCCAAGGGCACGCACGCGCATTCGCTCCGATCGATCGACAGCGTCTCGCTTTCGGTCGCCTACGGCGTCACCAATGACTTCACCGTTGGCGTTCGCGCCGCCGGCATCCGCCGCACGGGTATCAGCGAACCCGCGGAGGACATGCTGAGCGGCGGCCATATGGGCATGATGAACACGAGCGACATGAGCAGCCTGATGAGCCCCGACGGCATCAACCGGCGCGGCAACTCGGCCGGCTTCGGCGACGTGACCATGCTCGGGCAATACCGCTTCCACAACAACGCGCAGACCGGCACGTCGGCCGCCGTGCTGTTCGGCTTCAAGGCGCCGACCGGTAGCACCAACCAACGCGACGCCGCCGGCCAGCTCTTTCAGGCTGAATTTCAGCCGGGCTCGGGCTCGTTGGACGGCTTGTTCGGCGCCGCCTTCACCAAGCGCACAGGCCGCTGGTCGTTCGACGTGAGCGGCCTCTATTATCTGATCACCACGGGTACGCAGAACACCAATCTCGGCGACCGCTTCCTGTTCGGCACCGCCGTGTCCTATCGCCTGGTCGGCGCCACCGGCTCGTCGAAAGAGGTGGAGTTGCACGAATACTGCATGCAGCCCCGCAACCAGCTGCAGGAGCATTGCCTCTATCACGCCAATCACGACCACAGCGACATGAAGAAGACGCCCTACACGCTCGACCTCGTTCTCGAACTCAATGGCGAGTGGCACGACAAGCAGCGGATCGCCGGCATTCCGGATCCCAATTCGGGCGGCACCACGGTCTATCTCTCACCCGGCGTGCGCGTGGGCTTCGATCGCTTCTCGGGCTTCGTCTCCGTCGGCGTGCCGGTCATCAACCAGCACAACGGCGTTCAGTCCAAGCCGGATTTTCGCGTGCTTACCGGAATCGGCGCGCGGCTGAACTAAACGCTGAAGTCGGCCACCACTGTTTGTTCGTCATGGCCGGGCAAAAGCGCGAAGCGCGTCTTCGCGCAGATGTCCCCGGGCATGACGAGGAAACTTGAGCTGCCCGTTAAGCGGCGCGGATGTTGCCGAGGAATTTTCCGGTTTCGGTCTCGAGCTGCTCGGATTGCGAGGTAAGCTGGGCTGCTGCGTTCAAGACGAGGGTCGCGGCAGCGTTGACCTTGCTCGACGCTTCGCGAACGCCCGTGATGTTTTGCATCACCTCCTGGGCGCCCTGCGCCGCCTGCTGCACGCTGCGGGCAATCTCGTTGGTCGCAGCGCCCTGCTCCTCGACCGCCGCGGCAATGGAGCCGGTGATTTCATTCATCTGCCCGATGGTGGTGCCGATTTCGCGGATGGCGTTGACCGTCGAGCCGGTCGCATCACGAATTTCTTGGATCTGGCTGGTGATTTCGTCGGTAGCCTTGGCGGTTTGCGACGACAGCGCCTTGACCTCGTTGGCGACGACGGCAAACCCCCGGCCGGCTTCGCCGGCCCGGGCGGCCTCGATGGTCGCGTTCAGGGCCAAAAGGTTGGTCTGACCCGCGATGGTCTGGATCAGCGCCATGACCTCGCCGATCTTTTGGGAGGCCTCGACCAGGCGTCCGACCATGGCCTCGGTTCGGTTTGCCTGCCCGACCGCGTTCTGGGCAATTGACGAAGACTGGGTGACCTGCCGCGAGATCTCCTGGATCGAGGACGACAACTCCTCCGCCGAAGCCGCAACGGTCTGAACGTTCGATGCGGTCTGCTCGGCGGCAGCCGCGACCTTGGCGCTCTGATCCGTCGTCCCCACCGCGATCGTGGACATCGACGAAGCCGAATCCTGCAGCTCGTCGGCGGCGGTGGCGGTGCCCCTGATCACCCCGCCGATGCTGCGCTCGAATTCGTCGGCGATACGGGCGAGATCCGTCCGCCGCTCCCCGGCGGAACGGACCTTCATCTCTTCCTGCTCGGTGCGGAGCCGCGTCGTTTCGACCAGATGATCCTTGAAGACCTGCAGGCTTCGCGCAATCCGGCCGACCTCGTTGGTCTGGCCGACGAACGGAATGTCGACCGCAAGATTGCCCTTGGCCAGTTCGTCCATCGCCGAGCAGGTTCGGTTGAGGGGGCCGACCAGGCTGCGGCCAAGCCAGAACGCCGCGAATGCCGCGATGGCCAGCCCGGCGAGCCCCGCGATCCCGGCCCAGATCATCCGCCGAAAGACCACGGCGTCGATATCGTCGACATAGGCGCCCGCCTGAAGCGCCAGAAGCTTGTCGCCTGCGCCAAAGGCCCCGACATAGGAGACCTTGCGAAGTTCGGCGCCACCCGCCGACCGGGGTGACAGATATTCGACAAAGCCGCCGCCGGCGCGCGCGGTCCGCACAATGTCCTGGATCAGCAGCTTGCCGCTCTTGTCCTTGAAGTCCCAGCGGTTGACGTTGATGTATTTGGGATTGGCATGCACATAGGTGACGCCGGCATCGGCGCTTCCGGTGCCGTAGACGCCGATATAGTCGGAGTATTCGCCCCAGCGCATGGAACTGATCGCGGCGAAGGCCATCTGGCGCGCCTTGTCCGGCTCGATCCTGCCGGCCTTGGCCTCGCCCTCATAGTGGGCGAGAACCTTTGTCGCGGCCTCGACGAGATCGCGGACCGTGGTGCGCCGCTCGTCCAGCACCGCATCGCGCAACACCAGGATCTGCAGGGCGGAGACGGCAAACAGCACCATCGTGAGCGCCGCAATGATCATCGCAAAACGCTGATAGACGGTAAGATTGCGCATGCCGCTGGCCTTCCTGTTGGTTGAAGATTCGTACCAATACAACGTTAATCGATTGTTATCGGGTTGCGCGGATGGTCCGCAGCGTCCGATCGCGAGAATCGGCGCTTGAAATGACCGCGCCGCGGCGACACAATGGCGCACATCCTTCAAACGTGACGCGCCAATGACCCCGCACCCTGCGGAATCGCACGGTGCGCTAAGAGTGACCCATAATGGCTGAAGCCGACCTCGACATTTTCATCCGGCAAATCGCAAAAGCGCAGAACAAGAGTCTGATGGCCGCCGTCAAGAAACGGCGCGACCAGATCATGGCCCGCGCGGCCAAGGCCAAGGACAAGGAGACCCGGGACCAGTTCCGGCTGATCGCCAAGAGCACGATGCTGCTCGGCACCGCCGCAGCCAAGCGGCTGCAAAATTCGGCGGAAAACACCGCTGATAGCTACGCACGGGCGATCCGGAACGCGGCCGAGGAAGCGGCGGCTGCGAAGGCGGCGAAAAAGCCCGCCAAGAAGAAAGACGATTGAAGCGGCACCTGAGCTCAGGCTGCCCTGTGGGCGCGGTAAATACCGCGCTCGAACAGACGATAGACGTTAAGCGCGCGCTGGTCGGCGAACGGCAATATCTGCATCATGATCACCCCCGCGATACGCGACGCCGGGTCGATCCAATAGTAGGTATTGTAAAGCCCGGCCCATGTCAGGCTGCCTGCCCTGCGGCCATCAGGCACAGGATCGATGTTGATCATATCGCCGAGCCCCCACCGCAGCCGGACTCCCGGGAAGAAATCGACGTTCTCAGACAATGCCGGATTTGTTGTCTTGAGAATTCCCGCGTCAAGGTTGCCGATTTGATTGGTAGACATCAGCGCAACCGTCTGCGGCCGCAGGATGCCCTTCCCGGCAAGTGCTCCGCCATTCAACAGCGCCTGGAGCAAAGTCAGATAATCCGGCGCTGTGGAATAGATGCCGCCGCCACCAGAAATCACTTTCAGCTCGGTTCGTCTCACCAAAGGCTGCGGCACAAGCGTCCCATCCGCCTTGCGCAAATGCAGACTTGCCTGGCGCGCGCGCTGCTTCTCGTTAAGCGAGAAAGCGGTGTCGTTCATCCCGAGTGGACGGAGGATGTGATCGCGGAAATAGCGATCCAGACTTTGTCCACTGACGATTTCAACGAGCCGGCCGACCCGGTCGAGACTGGCGCCATAGGCCCACCTGGTACCCGGATCTGATATCAGCGGCGTACGCGGCAGCGCTGGATCGTTGCGAGAAGCCTTGCCGTAGCGAACGACATTCGTGTCCCAAAGCTGATAGCTAAGCCCGGATGTGTGCGTCAGCAGATTGCGTAGCGTGACAGGCTTTCGCGCGGCGCGCAGTTGCGGGGCCCCTTGGGCATCGAAACCATCGAGAACTTGAGGCGACCCGAGCGTCGGATCAATTCTTGCCGCCGGTTCGTCCAGTTTGAGTTTGTCCCGCTCGACGAGCTGCAGCGCTGCGACGGATGTCAGCAATTTGGTCATTGACGCGATACTGAAGATTGTATCGGCCGACATCCTGGCAGCCGCGCCCATGCTTTTCGCGCCGAATGCGCCCTGATAGATCACCGAATGCTCGGTTGCGGCCATGGCGACAACGCCTGGCACGTCTGCCGCGTCGACCCGAGCCTGCAGAATGGCGTCGATTTCCCCGCTACGGGACGGCGTGCGCAGCGGAGCTGCAAGGCCGGGAATGGCCGCGCCGGGGATCAGGCCTGCCGCCGCAACGGCTGCCGTTCGCAACAACGTATCGCGTCGACTGAGCCGCACTGTCATCGCGCTCCCCTCAACGTCTCGGAACCTAGGTACGGCTGGCGGTCAGCATTCCCTTCAATTTCAGTACCGCGCTGTCGGGCGTCGTCAGCACTGGCCGCCCGGTTACCTCGGCGACCCGTTCTGCCGCAGGCGCCATGCTGTATTGCGCCAGCGCGATCAGGTCGCAGTCCCCCAGGCTGCTTGACGCCTCCACCACAAGGCGATCATGGGTCACGCGGTCCCCGCGATCGAGCGCGGCCATCGCGCCTTCCACCAGTTTCGGCACCAGCTCGATCGACGACGGAAACTCCGGCGGCATCGAGGCCAGCGTCGGCGGAAACGTCGACAGCAGGCCGATCTTGCGGCCGCGCGCGGCGGCCTGCTCGATCATCGCCTCATTGGGCTTGAGCACCGGCATCGGGGCATGCGCGCGTGCGACCGCTTCGATGCAGGGGCCGAAGGCGGAGCAGGTGAACAGGATCGCGTCCGATCCGGTGCCGGCCGCGTAGCGCCCCAACTTGAGGAAACGCTCGGTCATGGCGTCGGTGAGCCCGCCGTCGCGCGCCAGATCGGCCGACAGGCTGTCGTCGAGCAGGTTCATCAGGCGGGCATCCGGCCAAAGCCTGGCAAAGGAGGCCTCGATCGGCACAATCGAATGTTTCAGGGCGTGGATCAGCGTGATGCGCATGCGCGCACTGTCTCGCTGACGCGCAGGTGGTGTCAACCCGCGGCGTCGGGCTTCGCGCGAGAACGCAGGCGCTCCGCAGACGCCGGAGCAGCGCGCTGGCGGTTCCTGAACCGGTGACCGACGACGATCAGCGCCGCACGCGGACGCTCGTCGCCTTCGCTGTCAGCCAATGCTGGCCGTTCGACCTCGAACGGCCGGTTGTCCTGCGTCACCGCCTCGAGCGCACGCAGGAAATCCCGTCCCTCGGCGGTGATTTGCCAGCCATCGCGATCGCAAAGCACATGGCCGCTGGCGAGAATATCGATGGATCGAACCCGTCCGGCAAGACGCCTCATCCGGGCGCTCCACTCGGGGCCGCTGGTGGCGAGAATGGCAATGTCTCTCTTGAGTGAAGCTGTTGTCGCCCTGCCGCTGTCGTGACTGGCCAAAACTTTTAGAATAGCAACCTGAATACTCACACCCTGCGCCTCGGACCGCCACACGTTTCTTGTTGTTCTGGCAGTCGGTGAATCAGGCATATTTCGTTGTGGGGGCAGACGTCCACTGTCCGCGGCCAGTTATCCGCAGGCTTGATGCATGCGTATCTCGTCCTGGCCGGTACGAGACTGCGAGACGCGACCAGCAATTCCACCGCGCGGCATACAGCTGACGGGGGATGCCCTTACGAGCTACACTTTCACCAGGCTTTCGAACCCGCCAAAGATCATCCGCTTGCCGTCGAACGGCGGCTTCGATTTCGGATCCATCATCTCGCCGAGCCTCGGGTCCGCCATCACCTTGGCGTTGATCTTGTCGCGCTGGGCGCGCGACTTGTAGGTGATCCAGGCAAACACGACGGTCTCGCCCGGCTTGAGCTTGACGCTGCGCGGGAAGGACGTGAGCTTGCCGACCTTGACGTCCTCGGCGACCCATTCGCGATAATCCAGCGCGCCGTATTCGCGCCAGATCTTGCCGCACTTCTTCGACAGGGCGGCGTAGGCCGCGAGGTTTTTCTTCGGGACGGCGACGATGAAGCCATCAACGTAGGGCATGGGAAATTTTCCTCTTATTATCCGGCGTCATTGCGAGCGCAGCGAAGCAATCCACCTTTCTTGCGACCCTATGGATTGCTTCGCTGCGCTCGCAATGACGGTGAGCGATCAGCTATGACAACAGGATGCCTGAATTGGCGCCGGCTGGTACTGGTCACGTAGCCGCACCCAGTCCATCGGATATGGCAGGCCTTCCTCATGACGCCCGAGCGGAGTCAGGTCGAGGTAATGATAGGCGGCGTTCATCATGTCGAGGCCGCGCGCGAAGCAGGAATAGGTGTGGAAGATGCCCCCGGCCTCATCGCGATAGAACACGCTGATTCCCGGTGCTTCCTCGCTTCCGAAGGGAGTAGTTCCGAAATTGTAGTTGCCGCCCCTCTCGATTTGCTCCGGCGTGAACGAAACGCCGTAGTCGTAATTGAACGCGTTTCCGCCTGACGACAGCCAATCAAACGTCCAGCCCATCCGCCGCTTGAACGCGGCGAGCTTTGGCAGCGGCGCGCGCGAGATCGCGACCATCGTGGTGTCGCGCGCGGCAAGATGCGGGATCATGCGCTCGAAGCCATCGGCCCAGAACGAGCAGCTCTTGCAGGCCTCGTTCCAGTCGGGCGCGAACATCAGGTGCTGCACCAAGAGCTGGCTGCGCCCCTTGAACAGGTCGGCCAGCGAGGCTTTTCCATCGGGCCCGTCGAACAGATAATCCTTGTCGACCCTGACCCATGGCAGCGCGCGGCGCTCTTCGGCCAAATGCTCGCGCGCTTTGGTGTATTCCTTCTCATGCGCAAGGTGCGCCTTGCGGGCGGCGATCCATTCCTCGCGGGAGACGATGGTGTGCGGCTGCATGGGAGGCTCCTGTGTTCAGGCCAGGTAGCTTTCGAGTTTGGCGAAGAGCTCCGTCCATCCGCGCTCGTGATTGTCGCGCGCTGTCGCATCGGCGAACTGTTCGTGGAGGAAAGTGAGCAGCGTACCGCTGCCTTCCGGTTTCATCGAAATCGTCACCAGCGATTCCCGCTCCGGCGTCGAATGCCACGCCCAGCTGAAAACCAGCCGCTGGTTCGGAACGACCTCGCGATAGACGCCGCCGACCTCGTTGTATTCACCCTTGGCGTTGAAGCTGATGCGATAGCGGCCGCCGACGCGCAGATCGATATCGGCTTTGACCGAGCCTTCCTCGACCGATCCGGGCCCGAACCATTGCACTAGCTTTTGCGGGTCGGCCCACGCGGCGTAGACTTTTTCGGGCGCCGCGTTGAACCGGCGCTTGAGCGTGAGGCTGGGGCGCTCGACGGGCTCGGCATCGCGGGCGCTTGACCTGATAGGGCTTGACTGGGTGGCCATGGATCTTCCTCCACAAAAGCGGCAAGGCGGTCGAGAGCGTCGGACCAGAAGCGCTGGTAGCGATTGAGCCAGTCCATCGCCTGCTCCATCGGCTGGGCGGTCAACCGGCACGCGACCGTGCGGCCGGTCTTTTCGCGCGCGATCAGGCCGGCGTCCGACAGCACATCGAGATGCTTCATGATCGCGGGCAGCGACATCGAGAACGGCTGCGCCAGCTCGCTGACCGAAAGGCTTTCGCGATCGCCGAGCCGCGCCAGCAGCGCGCGCCGGGTCGGATCGGCAAGCGCGGCAAAGGTACGGTCCAGAACTTCCTCTTGATACTTAACCATATGGTTTAGTATATGCGCAAGCCAAAAGAAGTCAAGCCTGCGCCTGCCTCACGTCTTTGAGAGTTGTGACAACGGGAGTTCGGATGGCCGGGTCATTCGGCGCAAATAGCTTTCGCGCGTCAGTCCGGCCATCCCGAGAAGAGCTCGCGAGCCCCGATCAATAATCCCGATACACCCGCATCCGCTGCTGCTGTCCGAAGGCAACGCGCGGATTGACATTGCAGTAAAGCGCCCGTCCGGACGCCGACGCCATGCACTGGCCATAGCTGGTGTACGAGCAGTCACCGGGGATGCCGATGCCCCGGCCCTGAAGGCAATAGGGATAATCGTACGCCGCCGCCGGCGAACTGCCCGCCACCGTGCCGACTGTCGCCGCCGACAGTGCCAATATCGCTAACATTGCATTGCGCATCTTCGATCTCCTTCACGTGACGCAAAAGCCGTGCCCCTTTGCCATAAAACACCGCGGCAGGGCCAATGTTCCGTGAGGTAGATCACTGCACTTTCTCTACCTTGGCTTCCTCGATCACCTTCTTCCACTTGTCGGTTTCGGCCACAATCATGGCGCCGAACGCTTCCGGCGTGCCGATCAGTGGTTCGCCACCGAGGTCGACCAGGCGCGCCTTGATCGCGGGTTCGGCGAGCACCTCGTTGATCTCCTTATTCAGCTTGGCGATGATTTCCTTCGGGGTGTTCTTCGGCGCACCCATGCCGAACAGCGCGCTCGCCTCGTAGCCCGGAATGGTATCAGCGAGCACCGGAACGTCGGGCAGCAGCGACGACTTCGTGGTGCTGGTGACGGCCAGCGCCCGCGCGGAACCGGCGCGGACGTGCTGGAGGATGGAAGGCATGTTGTCGAAGATTACCTGAACCTGGCCACCGAGCAGATCGGTGATCGCGGGCGCGGCGCCGCGATAGGGAACGTGCTGCATCTTGGCGCCCGACATCGCCATGAACATTTCGCCGGACAGATGCACGGACGTGCCGTTGCCGGACGACGCCAGGTTCACCTTGCCCGGATTGGCCTTCACATAGGCGATGAACTCGGCGACCGTCTTGGCCGGCACGTCCTTGTTGACCGTCATCACGTTCGGCACGCGATTGAACGCCGCGACCGGCGCGATATCGCGAACGACGTTGAATTTCAGGTTGGCGTAGAGCGAAGCGTTGATGTAGTTCGCGGGATTGACCAGCAGCAGCGTATAGCCGTCCGGCTCGGCGTTGATGACGGATTCGGTGGCGATGTTGTTGCCGGCGCCGGGCTTGTTCTCGATCACGAATTGCTGGCCGAGGCGTTCGGAAAGCCGCTGGCCGATCAGCCGCGCGATGATGTCGGTCGCACCGCCCGGAGGATATCCGACGACCCATCTCACCGGCCGGGTCGGATAATCCGCCGCCGAAACGCTGCCGATCGAAGCGGCCGTGGAAAGGCCGATCACGGCCATGCAAATCGCGGTGCGACGTGAAATCATAAAACTTCTCCTTGGAGGCCGGGCTTCAGAACCCAGTCCGTTTCTATTGAGGCGCGGTTCTATTGAACCGAACGCGGCCTGCGTTGTAACAAACAAAGTCAGGTGCGGCCAGTGCGACCGGGCGCCGCCGACCGCGACGAAAGGATAAGGCATGTCTGTCAGGGTTAACGCGCTCGACCATCTCGTTATCAATGTGTCCGACGTGGCGCGTTCCACCGAGTGGTACCGGAAGATTCTCGGCATGGAGGTCAGGGTATTCGATCCCGGACCGGGCAAAACGCCGCGGACCTCGCTGGTGTTCGGCAACCAGAAGATCAACGTGCGGCCGCGCGATGCCGACAAGGTCGAGTGGTTCACGGCCGACCACGAAGCGGCCGGGAGCGACGACCTGTGCTTCCTGACGTCAAGCACGCCGGACGAAGTGGTGGCGCATCTGAAAGCCAACGGGATTGCGATAGAGGAAGGCCCGGTCGCCAAACAGGGCGCCCGCGGCACGCTGCGTTCGGTCTATTGCCGGGATCCCGATGGCAGCTTGATCGAGATTTCCTCGTATGAGGATGGGTCGAAGTAACGCGCCGCTCCCTCGCCGTCATTGCGAGCGAAGCGAAGCAATCCATCGCGCGGCATAACGGACAGATGGATTGCTTCGTCGCTGCGCTCCCTTGCGCAAACGCTTCGCGTTTGTCGCAGGCAATGACGCGGAGACAGCACGGCGTCCAACTTCCGATTTGCCCATCGCGTCGTCCAATGGCAGAACTACTCCCAAGCAAAATCAAGGCAGCCGATGAAGCTGCACGGGAGGACCAATGACCAATTCACAGGCAGCGCCGGGCATTGTCGGGCCATTCGCAGGCCTCGACGTGCCGTGGCTGCTGCGGATGCGCGCCGGGAGCCGCCGCAACCATCCGTTCCTGATCTGGGCGCCGTTCGAGGGCCTCGCACGGAGCTGGTCCTACGGCGAATTTCACGAACGCGTCGGCGCGCTTTCTGCCGGCCTCGTCAAACGAGGCGTCAAGCCGGGCGAATATGTGCTGATCCATCTCGACAATTGCATCGAGGCTGTACTGGCCTGGTTTGCCTGCGTTGAACTCGGCGCGATCGCGGTCACCACCAACACCCGTTCGGCGGCAGCCGAGATGGAGTATTTCGCCGGCCATTGCGGTGCGGTCGCCGCCATCACCCAGCCGGCCTATGCCGAATTGATCTCGGCCAATTGCCGCGGCCTGCGCTGGATCGCCGTGATCTCCCATGATGCCGGCAGCACGCCGGCGCAAGGCGCGCCGCGCGGCGACAGTTTTGAATCATTATTGGCCGACAGCGCCGACCGGCCGCGCCGCGCCGCCGACCCGTTCGCGCCGTGCAGCGTTCAATACACCTCGGGCACCACGTCGCGGCCGAAGGCGGTGCTGTGGACGCATGCCAATGCGCTGTGGGGCGCCAAGATCAACGCCGCGCATGAGGACCTGCACGCAAGCGACGTGCACCAGACCTATCTGCCGCTGTTCCACACCAACGCGCTGGCCTATTCGATGCTGGCGACGCTTTGGGTGGGTGCTTCTTGCGTGATCCAGCCGCGATTTTCGGCGAGCCGCTTCTGGAGCGTGGCGCTGGAACACAACTGCACCTGGACCTCGACGATCCCCTTCTGCATGAAGGCGCTGCTGGAGCACGAAATTCCAAAGAGCCACAAGTTCCGGCTCTGGGGCACCGCCGTATCCGAGCCGCCGCCCTTTGCCGCGTTCGGCGTCAAGACGATCGGCTGGTGGGGCATGACCGAAACCATCACGCACGGGATCGTCGGCGAGGTCGACCAGCCCAATATTCCGATGTCGATCGGGCGCGCCGCACCGGAATATCAGATCCGCATCGTCGAGGATGACGGCACGCCGACGGATGTCGGCGGCACCGGCAATCTCCTGATCAAGGGCATCCCCGGCCTGTCGCTGTTTTCGGAATATCTCCACAACGAAAAGGCCACGCGCGAGAGCTTTGACGAGCACGGCTATTTCATCACCGGCGACCGCGTCACGCTGCTGGAGAACGGCTTCATAAAATTCGGCGACCGCACCAAGGACATGCTCAAGGTCGGTGGCGAGAATGTCGCGGCGTCCGAGATCGAGCAGGTGATTGCGGTTTTACCCGGCGTTCGCGAGGCCGCCGTGGTGGCGAAGAAGCATGCGATGCTGGATGAAGTGCCGGTCGTGTTCATCATTCCGCAGGCCGGAATCAAGGGCGCACCAGCCGACCTGCATGATACGGTCATGGCCGCCTGCCGCACTTCGCTGGCGGACTTCAAGGTGCCGCGCGAAATTCACATCGTCGACGACATGCCGCGCTCGACGCTGGAGAAAGTGGCGAAGGCGGAATTGCGGAAGATGCTGGGGTGAGAATCTTGTAGGGTGGGCAAAGCGGAGCGTGCCCACCATCCATCCGCAGCGGTGCAAGTGATGGTGGGCACGTCGCTGACGCTCCTTTGCCCACCCTGCAATTTCGGCTTCGTCATTGCGCGGAATGCAGCGACGGGGAGCAGAAGAATAACATAAAAAATCACGGGGAGCACGTAATGCCGGGACTGAGGTCAAATTCTGCGAGGCTTTCTTGCTATCTTGTGGCGGCTTTTATCGTCACGTCACCGGTGAGCATCGCGTCGGCCCAAACCGCCGACATGATCCTGTTCAACGGCAAAATCCTCACCGTCGACAAGGATTTCTCCACGCAGCAGGCCGTGGCGATCGGGGACGGCAAGATCCTCGCGACCGGCGCTTCAGCCGCGATGAAGAAGCTCGCCGGCAAGACCGCCAAGCTGATCGATCTCGGTGGCCGCACGGTGATTCCGGGGCTCACCGACGGACACATCCACGGCATCCGCGCCGCGCTCACCTTCGGCACTGAGGTGAACTGGATCGGCGTGCCCACGCTGAAAGACGCGCTGGAGAAGATCGGTCAAGCCGCAAAGACTCAGAAGGCCGGATCCTGGATCGTCGTCGCCGGCGGCTGGACCGAGGAGCAGTTTGCCGAGAAGCGCCGGCCGACCCCGGCAGAGGTCACCGCAGTTGCGCCCGACAATCCCGTCTACATCCAGCATCTCTATGACTGGCTGCTGTTGTCGCCGAAGGCGATGGAGGCGCTGAACATCCGCGACGACAACGATGTGGCGCCCGGCGGCGAGCTCGCGCGCGACAGCGACAACAAGCCGACCGGCATCATCGACGCCGGCGGCGCTGCGCTCGGCAAGATTTTTGACAAGCTGCCCAAGCCGACCATCGAGCAGCAGATCGACGGCTCCAGAAAATTCTTCCGCGAGATGAACAGCCTCGGGATAACAGGCATTGTCGACGGCGGCGGCGTCAGCATGTATCCCGCGAACTACCAGGCCGTGTTTCGGCTGTGGCAGGACAAGCAGCTGACCGTGCGCGTCGCCTATCACCTCTGCGCGCCAAAGCCCGGCAGCGAGCTCGCGGACCTGCAAAACCTGACGCAACTCTCGCCACCGGGATTTGGCGACGCCATGCTGCATTTCAACGGCCCTGGCGAAATCCTGATCTGGGCCGACTGGACCGATGGCGACATCACGCCCGACGGCAAGGCGAAGCTTGCCGAACTGCTGCGCTGGGCGGCGTCAAAGCGCTACACCATTCAGCTGCACTGGAATCCCGACCGCACCGTCCACGACCTGCTCGACGTGGTCGAGGACATCAACAAGGATGTTCCGGTGCGCGAGCTGCGCTGGGCCGTGCTGCATCTCTACACTGCCTCCGAAGCCAGCTTGAAGCGCATGAAGGCGCTCGGCCTGGTCTGGGGCGTGCAAGATGGGCTCTATTTCGGCGGCGAGCGGCTGCAGAAGGAGGTCGGGGTCGAACAGGCCAAGGCGATGCCGAGGATCGCCACCGCGATGAAGCTCGGGCTCGTGGTCGGCGGCGGCACCGACGCGCACCGCGTGTCGTCCTACAATCCCTTCGTGTCGCTGCAATGGTATCTCGACGGCACCACGATCGGTGGCACCAAAACCCGCGGCGACGAGGAAGCTCCCAGCCGCCGCCAGGTGCTGGAGATGTACACCCGCAACACCGCCTTCCTGGCAAATGACGACGACAAGCGCGGCACGCTGGAGGCCGGCAAGTTCGCCGACCTCGCGGTGCTGTCGGCGGATTACATGACCGCGCCGGTGAAGGAGATCGGCAAGATCAAATCGGTGCTGACGATGGTCGGCGGCAAGGTAGTGTATGCGGCGCCGCCGTTTGCGGGGGAGCCACGCTAGTGCGGGGTGTGTAGGGTGGGCAAAGCGCAGCGTGCCCACCATCAAGAGCAGCGCTAGAAGTGGTGGGCACGCTTCGCTTTGCCCACCCTACGGGGCCGGTGGCAACTCAACCCACCTCAAACCTTATCGGCAGCTTCTTCGGGCCATTCACAAAATAAGCCTGCGTCATCTTGACCTCGCCGTCGAGCGCGATCGATTTCAGCCGCGGCAGCAGCTCCTCGAACAGGATGCGCATCTCGAGCTTGGCCAGATATTGCCCGAGGCAGAGATGCGCGCCATAGCCGAAGGCTACGTGGCGGTTCGGCTTGCGGTCGCAGCGAAATCTGTACGGCTCCTCGAACACGTCCTCGTCGCGATTTCCGGACGCGTAGCACAGCATCAGCCAGTCGCCCCTGGCGATCTTGCGTCCGCCGAGTTCGGTATCCGACGTCGCCGAGCGCATGAAATGCTTGACCGGAGTCATCCAGCGGATTGCCTCGTCGACCAGGCCCGGGATCAGATCCGGATTGGCCTTCACCCGCGCGAATTGCTCGGGGTCCTCCGCCAGCGCCCAGATCGCGCCGGCGGTCGAGGATGACGTCGTGTCGTGGCCGGCGGTGGCGACGATCATGTAATAGCTGGTCGCATCGTGATCCGGCATGTAGTCGCCGCCGATCCTGGCATTGGCAATGACAGTGGCGAGATCGTCGCGGGGGTTGCGGCGCCGGTCCTCGGTGATACCCCGGAAATAGGCGCCGAAATCAGCCACCACCGACTGCATCATCCCGGAGAACTGCTCGGCCGTGAGCTGTTCCCTGATCCGCGCCGTGTCGGGATCCTGCGGGCCGAACAGCTCTTGCGTCAGCTTGAGCATTCGCGGCTCGTCCTTCTCGGGAACGCCGAGAATTTCCATGATGACATGCAGGGGATAGCCGAGGGCAACGTCTTCGACGAAGTCGCAGGCGCCGCCCTTGTCGAGCATGCGTTGCACGGTGGCGCGCGCGATCTCACGCACGCGCGCCTCGAACTTTCCGAGATTGGCGGGCATGAACCAGCCCTGCGTCAGCGCGCGGTATTTCGGATGATCGGGCGCATCCATCTGCACCAGCGAACGAACCAGATTTGGTCCGCCCGTGATCTTGCGGACGCGTTCTTCCACCGCCCGGTTCGTCAGCGTGGTCGGGCGGTCGGCGTTGTGGAACAGTTCGTTCTGGCGGCTGACGGCCTGGATATGCGCATGTTTTGTCACGACCCAGAACGGGTCGAACCCCTCGGGCCGCGCGATCCCGAGCGGGTTGTTGGCGCGCAGCCAACGGTAACTGTCATGGATGCGGTGGTCGGCATAGGCGACCGGATTGACGAGCGAAGCCGCAATGTCGGCGGGGATGTCGAGATTCGGACTCGAATCGACGGTCGTATCCATGGGCCTCCCCCGCCTGCCTATGTCACCTGCGCAAGGTGCGCAGATGATCAACGATAATTAGGCAGTTGCAAGGCCCACAGCTTGCGTTGAGCGGCTACCTCTCCCCGTCATTGCGAGCGAAGCGCAATGACGACGCAGCGAGCGGCTCAATAATACCCGAACGCCACCGGGCGAAAGGCGTGCAGCAGATGCTGGTCGATCTTGTCGCCCATCTCTTCCATCATGCCGAACGCCTTGGCGTGGGTGAACTGCAGCCGGTAGGCGCGCTTCTCGACCAGGGCGGCATAGATATCAACGATCGTGGTCAGCCGCACGATGTCGCTGATCTGCTTGCCGTTCAGGCCGTTGGGATAGCCGGTGCCGTCGAGGAACTCGTGATGGTGCAGCACCACATCGAGCATCTCGAGCGGGAAACCGCCCTGGGCTGCCAGCGCGTCATAACCGCGGCGCGGATGCTGGCGCATCTCTTCCATCTCTTCCAGAGTCAGCGGGCCCGGCTTGTCCAGGATCGCCACCGGGATGAATGCCTTGCCGACGTCGTGCAGCAGCGCGGCGCGGGCAAGACGGCGCTGGTCGTCCTCACGCATGCCGAGATGCTGCGCGTAGGCGACTGCAAAGCCGGTGACAAAGAGACAATGGCGGTAGCTGCCGGCGTGATGGCAGCCGACCGTCGTCAGCCATTCGCGCAGCGACGAATGCTTGATCGCCTTGAGAATCTTGTTCTCGGCCTCGACGATGTCGCTGAATTTCAGGGGAACGCCAGATGGAAGCTTTTCGAAGATCTTGACCATCACGGCATGCGCCGCTTCGACACCTCGGTTCAGGACCTTGCCGCGATCGGTCTCGTCATATCCATCGCTGTCCGGAAACGCGGCGCGAATCCGCTGCAGGATGCCTTGCGCGTCGAACGGCCGCGCGATGGTGTCGGTGGCGCCGAGCGCCCAGGCCTGCATCGATCCGTGATGCAGCGCGTCCGCCAGCACGAACAGCCGCGGCATTTCGCGATAGGCCTCGGCGCGCAGCTTGTTGCGCACCAACTGCACGCTCTCGGCGGAGCGCAAATTGATGTCGACCACGATGCCCGCAAGGTCGCGCTCGGGCGCATCGGGAATGTCAGATGTCGCGATGGTGTCGACCTGACCGACGGATCGCAGAATGCTGGCGAGTTCGCTGCTCTGATCGCTTCGATCCGAAGCCAGCAGCAGCCGGCGCTTGGTCGAAGTCTTGTTGGCTACCGATGTCATGAAACCCCAGACCCCTAGCAGTGAAGACTTGCAACCGAGGCTAGCGGAGAATGGGTTCCTTGCGGCTTAAGAGGGATGCTGAAAGCGAACTACCATAAATGCTAAAATTTTAGCGATCTGGTTTGTGATGCGCTGCGCCCACATTGTCATCATCGCCTTGTGCGCAATTGCGCACTGGAGCGGATGATCCAGTACGCCATGACAGTTATTATCACCCTCGAAGGCCGCGGCGTACTGGATGCCCCGCCTGCGCGGGGCATGACAGCACGGGGTCACAAAATAAATCCGCCGGAAGCATTACCTCCGGCGGATCATTCTTATCGGTGCTTCGGCGATTTACGCCTTCATGCTCGCCTTCACCGCTTCTGCCGTGATCGGCAACGAGCGGATGCGCGCGCCGCAGGCGTTGAAGATCGCGTTGCCGAGCGCGGGCGCGATCACCGTCACCGCCGGCTCGCCGACGCCGGTCGGCTTGTCGCCGTTGGCGATGACATTGATGGCCACTTCCGGCGTCTGGCTCATCCGCAGCGGCGTGTAGGTATCGAAGTTGGTCTGCTCGATACCACCATCCTTCAGCGTCGCCTTTTCATACATGGCGAGCGAAAGGCCCCACAATGCCGCGCCCTCGACCTGGGCGCGGATGTTGTCGGGATGCACCTGCATGCCGACGTCGGTGGCCACGGTCAATTTCTTGACCTTGACCTCGCCGGACGGCGACACGGCGACATGGGCCACGCACGCGGTCCAGCTTGCGGTTGCCCGCTCCTGCGACGAGACGCAGGCGACGCCCATGCCCTCGCCTTTCGGCAGTTTGGTGGTGCCGTAGCCGGCCATGCCCATCGCCGCCAGCAGCGTGTTGCGCAGGCGTTGCGCGCCACCGTCGTTCTTGCCTTTGCCGTCCAGCATCGCGATGCGGTACTCTGCGGGATCCTTGCCTGCCGCGTGCGCAAGTTCGTCGATCATGCTTTCGACGGCCCAGAAGGTCCAGCCGGGAGCGACCGACCGCAACTGCCCGGACGGGGTGGCGGTGTGCGCCATCTCGTTCTTGATCGCGCGGACATTGTGATTGGGCACGGAATAGAAGAAGTCCGCACCATTCACGGTGAACGAGTCCAGCGGTCCTTTCTTGTCGACCGAAGGCGTCAGGAAATCGGGGATTCCCCATCGCTGGGTCGGCCACGCGCTGACCACGTCGTGGTTGAGCGCGATCAGCTTGCCATCGCCATCGAGACCCGCCTTTACCTTCTGGAAGGTCAGCGGACGCGAATAGTCCATGGTCATGTCGTTTTCGCGCGAGTAAATGACCTTGACCGGTTTGCCGACGGCCTTCGCCGCCTGCACCGCGGGCACCATCATGTCTGCGTCGAGACGCCGGCCGAAGCCGCCGCCCAGCCACATCTGGTGCATGACGACGAACTTGGGATCGATCCCGGCAGCACCCGCCGCGATTGCGCCGGAACGCGTCGCGAACTGGTTGCCAGAATAGATATGCAGGATATCGCCCTTGAACTCGGCAGTGGCGTTCATCGGCTCCAGCGGCGCATGGATGTTGATGCTGGTGGTGTATTCAGCCTCCATCACCTTCGCCGCGGTCCCGAAAGCCGCCGCGGTGTCGCCGTCCTTGACGAAGAACTGTCCGGAATCGTCGAGCGCCTGCAGCCGCTTCGCCTCGTCGATCAACGACTGGCTCGATAGCTTGGCGTTCGGACCATTGTCGTAAGTGATCTTCAGCGCGTCGCCGGCCTTCCGCGCATTGGCATAGGTATTGGCGACCGCCACCACCCAGCCGGAAGTGCTGCCGGTCTTGTCGTCGAGCGTGATCGCCTTGATGAAGCCCGGCACCTTTTTGGCGGCGGCGTCATCGACCGATTTCACCGTGGCGCCGAAGCGTACCGGCGGCGTCACCACCTTGCCGTAGACCATGCCCGGCAGCATGACGTCGATGCCGTATTTGGCCGTGCCGTTGATCTTCGGGGGAATATCGAGCTGCGGAACGGAGACGCCGACCATGGTGTACTGGTCGGGCGTCTTGAGCTTGATCGCCTTGAGTTCGTCCGGCGTGAACTTCTTGGTGATCTTGCCGCTCTTGACGATGTCGGCAAAGCTCATCGACTTCTTCGACTTCGTATGCGAGACGGTGGAGTTGCGCACCACCAACTCGCCGGCCGGCACACCCATCGAGGCGGCTGCGGCTTCCGTCAATGCAATACGGCCCGCGGCACCCGCGCGGCTCATCGCATCGAAGTTCATCATCGTGCTCCAGCTGCCGCCGGTAATCTGCGCGCCGAGCACGGGGTCGTTGAATTTCGGATCGTTGGAGGCAAGCTGGACCCGCATGTCCTTCCAGCTCGAACCGAGCTCTTCGGAAACGATCTGCGCCATGGTCGAGGCGATGTGCTGGCCCATGTCGGCCTTGCCGCAGGTGACCGTGACGAGACCGTCGGGACCGATCGAGTACCACACGCTGGGTTCGAAAGCGGAAGGCGCGGCCAAAGCCTGATCGATACCTGGAACGGCGGCATAGCCGAGCACGAGACCCGTGGCGGCGGAGCCGACCAGGAACGAACGGCGGCTGAGATCGGTGGATGGGATTTTCACGTGCGTATTCATGTTGCCCTCCGCTCGGTGCCGGCGTTGGAGGCGGTACGCATTTCGGACGCGGCGCGCATGATCGCCTTCTGAATGCGCGAATAGGTCATGCAGCGACACAGATTGCCGTCCATATGCGCGACCACTTCGTCCTTGGTCGGGTTGGAATTCTTGGAGAGAAGCGATGCCGCCTGCATGATCTGGCCGGACTGGCAGTAGCCGCATTGCGGGACCTGCTCGAGGATCCAGGCCTTCTGCAAGGGATGATCGCCCTTGGCGCTGAGACCTTCGATGGTGGTGATCTTCTTGCCGAGCGCGTCGCTGACCGAAGTCTGGCAGGAGCGAACGGCTTCGCCGTTGACGTGAACCGTGCAGGCGCCGCAGAGACCTGCGCCGCAACCGAATTTCGTACCGGTCATCTGCAATTGCTCGCGGATGACCCAGAGCAGCGGCGTATCGTTGGACGCCTCGACGGACATATTCCGCCCGTTGATATTCAGATTAGGCATGTTCACTCCCCTTCCGGTGTTGGAAGCCGCTTACGGCGGCAATTCACTTTCTTGGGTATTGGCCGGCATCCACCGAAGCTATATGCCGGGTAACGTGAGCATGATCCGGAACCGATTTAGAGGCAATGCAATTTGGAATGAATATAGAAATCGCGGTTGTGCGCTGCGGCAAGGTTTCGTCACGGGTCAAATCGAGCGCGCGAGCAGCAGGCGCACCTTCCGTTTCCGCATTTCCCAACGGCGAACCTGTCGCGCTAGGATAGAGCGAGAGCGGAATTAGGTGTCTTTTGCTTCGGGAAAAACAGGAAATGCCGACAATCAATCGCGACGGGGTCCGCATCTATTACGAAGTTCACGGCTCCGGCCCACCGCTCCTGCTGACCCACGGCTACTCGTCGACCAGTGGGATGTGGCAGGGCCAGATCGCGGCCTTGTCGAAGCACCACAAGCTCGTGTTGTGGGACATGCGGGGTCATGGCCAGTCCGGTTACCCCGAGGATACCGCCGCCTATAGCGAAGCGCTGACGATCGCCGACATGGCGGCGCTGCTCGACGCCGTCGGCGCCGAAACGGCGATCGTCGGCGGGCTCTCGCTCGGCGGCTACATGTCGCTGGCGTTCTACCGCGCCCATCCGGACCGCGTCCGCGCGCTCCGCATCATCGACACCGGCCCGGGCTTCAAGAAGGACGAGGCCCGCGAGGTCTGGAACAAGCGCGCGCATGACACCGGCGACCGCTTCGAGCGCGAGGGACTGGAGGTTCTGAAATCGGCCAGCCGGGAACGCTCCAGCGTCACCCATCGCGACGCCTCAGGGCTGGCGCGCGCCGCGCGCGGCATGCTGACCCAGCGCGATGCGCGCGTGATCGAATCCCTGCCCGATATCAAGGTGCCGTCGCTGATCGTGGTCGGCGCCGACGACACGCCGTTCCTCGCCGCCTCCGACTACATGGCCGCCAAAATTCCCGGCGCGCAGAAGGTGGTGATCCCGGCCGCCGGCCACGCCGTCAACATCGACCAGCCGCAGGCCTTTATCGACGCTGTGCTGCCGTTCCTCGGCACCCTGGACAGCAAGGCAACGCAGAAGGCGGCGTCATGAAAATATTTGCCGTAGTGGCGCTCCTGATCGCCGGCCCCTCCGTGCCCGCCCTTGCGCAGCAACGGCCACCGATCGGCGGCCCCTACCCGCCACCTTTCACCGAAACGCTGTCGAACAACACGCCGCTGGCGTTCGGCATGGATGCGCAAGAAGCCGCACATGCGCTCGGCACCCCGCTCAATTATGTCCGGGGACGGCCGGGCGAGGAAATCTTCCTCGCATTCCGCAACATCGGCGGCAGCGGATTGTTCTACAAGAAAGACCGGCTGTTTCTGCAATTCCGCAAGGGCAGGCTGGCCGGCTGGAAGGGCAACTGGGGCCACAACTGGATGTGGCAATAACCGACTTTTGAACAGATCCTCGCGCAAGCGACTTCGTGCAACTCAAACGCAAATGGATGACCCGTGGGACAGGATATCAAGCTGACGGCTTCGGACGGTTTCAAACTGGGCGGCTATCGCGCCGATCCCGCAGGTCAGCCGAAGGCGGCCATCGTGGTGATCCAGGAGATCTTTGGCGTTAATCACCACATCCGCTCGGTGTGCGACCGGCTGGCGGGCGAAGGCTATGTCGCGATCGCGCCGTCGATCTTCGATCGCATCGAACCGGATTTCACCAGTGGCTATTCGCCTGACGAAGTGACCAACGCACGGAAGTTCGTCGCCAATCCCGATTGGGCCGCGATGCTGCGCGATACAGAGGCCGCGATCGATGCTGTGAAGGATGTCGGCCCGGTCGGTATCATCGGCTTCTGCCTAGGGGGCAGCATCGCCTATGCGGCGGCGACCAAACTGTCGGGGCTGTCGGCCGCGATCGGCTATTACGGCGGCGCCGTCGTCCGCTTTGCCGACGACAAACCGAAAGTGCCGACGCAACTGCATTTCGGCGAAAAGGATGCGGGCATTCCGCTGACCGACGTCGAAACCATCAAGGCCAAGCGGCCCGAGGTCGAGGTCCATATCTATCCCGGCGCGCAGCACGGGTTTCACTGCGACGAGCGCGCAAGCTACGACAAGGCCAGCGCCGACATCGCCTGGCCGCGCAGCCTGGCGTTTTTCGCCAAGCATCTGAAGTGATGATCTGTCGTCATTCCGGGGCGCGCGATAGCGCGAACCCGGAATGACAAAGCAGGGACCTCACTCGCCCTTGACGCCGGTTGCCTTCACGACATCGGCCCATTTCTCGTAGTCGCGGCGCAGCACCTTCTCGAACGTTTCCGCCGATCCACCCACCGGCACGAGGCTGAGCGTCTCGATTCCGGCGACGCCCTCGGGCGAGGCAATGATGCGGGCGAGTTCGTCCGAAAGCTTGTTCACAATCTCCTTGGGCGTTGCGGCGGGCACGAACACGCCGAGCCAGCCTTCGATCTCAAAACCGGGGTAACCGAGTTCGACCATCGTCGGCACGTCCGGCAACGCCTTCCTGCGCTTCTCGCCGCCAACCGCCAGCGGCCTGAGCTTGCCCGCCTTGATTTGCGGGCTCGCCGTGGTCAGGTCGACGAAGGCCGAGTTCACCGTGTTGGCGAGCAGATCGTTCGTCAGCGGGGCCGAGCCGCGATAGGGGACGTGGGTCATGTCGACATCGGCGACCTTCTTGAGGAGTTCGCCGTAGAGATGCGACGTCGTCGCATTGCCGAAGGTGCCGTAAGGCTTGCCGGGGTTCGCCTTGGCATAGTCGACCAGTTCCTTGACGGACTTGATCGGTTGCTGCTCGGGGACCGTCAGAACGATGGTCGACAGCGCGATCTGGGTGACAGGGGCGAGATCCTTGAAGACATCGTAGGGCAGTTTCCCAACAAGGCTCGGCGCCTGAATGATCTGGGTAATAGCGATCAGCACGGTGTAGCCATCGGGCTGCGCCTTGGCCACGTTGTCGTTACCGACTACGCCGCCGCCGCCCGACTTGTTCTCGACAAGGACGGTCTGCTTCCACGACTCCTGCAATTTGTTGGCGAGCAAACGGGCGAGGACGTCGGTGGCGCCGCCCGCGGGATAGGGCACGACGAAGGTGATGCGCCGGCTCGGATAGGGATCCGCCGCCGATGCCTGATGCGAAGAGGCACACAGAGCCGTCACGGCGATGGAAGCAAGCAATGCTGCCGCGGTCGCCGCGCGCACCACGCTGACCGGCAAATGATAGTTCATGGTCATACTCCGGATTGCAGGCACTCAACCGACAAACCGGCGCGCCTCGATTTAAACGATGCATTTCTCTACATCGCTGCAGCGCAACTTGGAACATGGTTTCGAATGCGGTCAGCGCATAGCGCCAATTTATCGCAACCGACACCGATGCAGGGCGTCAACGGAACTTCCAGACACGTGCGAAGCCACACCTCTGCCACTGCAAGTTAGACCAATCTGCAGATTGATCCTGCAATATGGCGCGAAACGCCGCACGCGACATGGACGGCGAATTTGCCGCAGGTCAAGCGCGCGGCATTTGGCTGGCGATCATGCGCAGGAAAAGGGCCGGATCGAGATGACGATTCGATGAAACTGCGTCGCGCGCTAGAACCAGCGCTCGCTGACGAGCACGGTGTCGCCGGGACTGATCGGGCTGCCGGGCGGAACGACGAAGCGTGCCGTTCCCGAGCCATTGGTGTGGGTGACTGTGACGCTATCGCGGCGGGCGCGTGGCGAGAAGCCGCCGGCGATCGCCACCGCGCTCTCCACCGTCATGTTGGGCACGTAGGGATATTGCCCGGGTGCTGCGACTTCGCCGAGAATGAAGAACGGCCGATACGCTTCGATCTCCACGGCGACCGACGGCTCCCTGATGAAGCCGCGACGCAGCTTCGCGGATATCTCCGCCGCCAGTCCGGCCGTGGTGCGGCCGCGCGCCGGCACCGAACCGATCAGCGGCATCGTGATCGAGCCGCCGGCGTCGATCGCGTAGGTGTTGGTCAGACCTTCCTGGCCGTAGACAACGACGCGCAGCCTGTCGCCGGCATCGAGATGATAGGCCGCGTCGTATCGCGCCCGCACGGGTTCGACATAGGCCACGGGCGCGGCAACGACGACGGGCGGCGGTGCTGCGTGTGGTGCCGCGGCGAAGGCAGCGCGAAGCGCGCCGATGGCGCCGCCGCTGGACGCGACCGCCTGCGGCGGTGGGCCGTTGGTCTGGCCGTAGGCCATTGAATCGAGATCGCCTTGCGGCGCGACCGCAACCGGCCCGGTCGTGCGCATGCAGCCCGACAGAGCGAGCGCGGTGATGATCGCAGTGATCGGTAATCGAAACGCGCGCACAACCCGCACCTAGGCCATCCCTTAAAGCGAGACAGCTCTAGTCTTGCACCGAGTATGGTTAACAAAGGGTTTTTTGCACGCGACACGGGAGATCGGGACTCCCTCGCCCCGCGCTTGCTGAGGGCGAGGGAGCAAGAAGGCAGCCGATCAGGCAGTCACGCCGACGCCGATCGGGCACGACACGCCGGTGCCGCCCAAGCCGCAATAGCCCGCCGGGTTCTTGGCGAGATATTGCTGATGATAGTCCTCGGCGAAATAGAATTCAGCCGATGGCGCGATCTCGGTGGTGATGGCGCCGAGACCCTTCGCCGCCAGCGCCTTCTGGTACGTTGCCTTCGACGCATCGGCGGCCTGGCGCTGCGCATCGCCAAAGGTGTAGATCGCCGAGCGATACTGAGTGCCGACATCGTTGCCCTGGCGCATGCCCTGCGTCGGGATGTGATTTTCCCAGAACGTCTTCAGGAGCTGCTCGTAGGAGACCTTCTTCAGATC
The DNA here is from genome assembly GCF_018596315.1 of Bradyrhizobium sp. SRL28. Lineage (GTDB taxonomy): Bacteria > Pseudomonadota > Alphaproteobacteria > Rhizobiales > Xanthobacteraceae > Bradyrhizobium. The sequence goes on from NZ_JAHEAG010000028.1 coordinate 69,726, forward strand.
GAACACGATCAGCACCACTTCGGTATGACCAGTGCGGCCCGAACAGACCTCTTCATAGGTCGGATTGGGCGTATGTCCGCCGGCGTAGCCGACGGCGGTCGCATGGATGCCGTCACCGAGTTCCCAGAACTTGCGCTCTGCGCCCCAGAAGCAGCCGAGGCCAAACACCGCCTGCTCGAGGCCCGCTGGATAGGGCGGCTGCAGCTTGCGGCCGTTGACGAAATGCGTGGTGGCGGTTGGTATCGGGCTGGCACGGCCCGGCAGCGCTTCGGCTGCGCTTGGCAACGCGGTGGTCTTGCGCATGAACAACATGGAATACCTCCAGGCAGGAGACATCGGCGGGCGCGACAACGGCGTCGGCCGGCCGGGCCTCTATATATGTCTTTACGCCGGATACCGCAGCCCCGTTACGCCGCGCCCCGAGAGCGGCTGTTGGGTCAGTCCCGCGAATAGCCGATCAATGGCTTGCGGGGCCGGAACAGGATCATGAGCAGAATGCCGACCACGCCCAGCACGGCAAAAACTGGCTGATCCAGGAGGACCTTGATCACGCTATTCCAGAGCCAGGGTACGGTACCCTCGACCGAGGTCCGGAACCCAAGCTGGCTGGACTGATGGACGTCGTTCCAGAACTGGCCAAACCGGGTGAACCGCAGGGTCTGGTCGGCGACGTAACGGGCGCCGTCATAGACCATGAAAATGAATCCGCCGGCCAGGAGCAGCAGGCCGATTAGCCGGAAAAAACCGCGGATCATGCGTCACCTTAATATCTGTCGCCCCGAAAGGCCGTCAGCCAATACCGGGGGCTCCCCGGAAATTCAACCTCATCAGCACCTTACGCGTCCATTTCCGCCCCGTTCCCGGCCTTTCGGGGAGGGCGGAAAGCGTTGACGGTGCAGAACGCGCCCTCTATAAGACCCCCAATGGCGGCGGGCGCAATCCCGCCGCCGCTGTTCTTTGAGCAGCGCCGACCTCGGGGGCATTTTGGCTTCCGTCCATGGCATCCTCAAGAACGGCTTACGTCAGAACACCCTGGAAAACACAACCAGCGTCGATCACGCAATTTGAACGGCCGGCGCGCTCAAGCCCGACCACCCGAGCGATGACAGCCGAAGGATAGTTGAGAACATGGCCAATACCACTTCCGCCAAAAAGGCGACCCGCAAGATTGCCCGCCGCACCATCGTCAACAAGTCGCGCCGCACCCAGATGCGTGGCGCGGTTCGCACCGTCGAGGAGGCGATCAAGAGCGGCGATCGCGATGCGGCGCTCAAGGCGATGAAGCACGCGGAACCGGAACTGATGCAAGCCGCGCAGCGCAACATCATTCACAAGAACAATGCGAGCCGGAAGGTGTCGCGCCTGGCGCACGCGATCGCCAAGCTCGCGAAGTGAACTGACAGAAATAGATATTCGTCAAAAGCCCGGCCTCGCCGGGCTTTTGTTTTTCAGTTATGCTCGCGCGCGAGCATAAACCCGAAAATCCATTTCGCCGCGCACGTGCATGCTGTTGCATTCCGGGCTCACGCCGAAAGGATTGAGTGTGACAATTCAATTGTCCCGTTGCTGATCACCGGCTTGCGTGTCACATTTCTAGCGCCCGTAATTTTACGAGGTGCAATTTATTGCACCAGCGTTGTTGTGAGCATTTGCAAGAAGCGTGAGCGCAACGGCTGACCATCCGACGTCAGCTGCTTATGCCCGCACCACTGCCGCGCAGGGTTACCCTGAAAAACAATTCCGAAAAACGACGTCTCGCTAATCACTTATCCACATAGCGAGCTCAAGCGTTTTGAAAATTGGTCCCGGTAACCACGATTGTAACGGTTTCTTAAAAAATTTTGCGAGTGCAGCGAAAATTGTCACGCTTGTTGGCGCCGCGCGATTCTGTGCGCGGATTCAAAAACTTGGTGTGGAGTTTCGCAATTGCAGTGTTGCAACACAGCCGAAGAGTCGGGCCGCGTCGTCGAATCACGGATTGTCAGAAATCGCGCTTGGTGTATTTGTTACTCGTTCGCGACGCTCAAGGCTCTCCTGACCAGCGCGGTATGAGACCCAAGAGCGGACGTGCAAATCGGCGGCGGTGTGCTCGTTAGCGACGCTTTCCAAGCGAAGCTGAGTTGGTAACTCATAGCGATATGAGAGCGGTTGTTTTGTGTCTAAATTTCCCGGCGTGGCGCTCGCGTTCAGCGCGCTCCGGACAAGGGGAATGCGACAAGGGGACAAGACGCTTGCCGACGATGCAGCGATTTGGGAACGCGGAGATCGTGAACGTGTTGAAGACGACAGACTGAGATACGCGGCGGCGCAGCGGTCGGACAAGCGGATGTTCGGTAGCGGCAGACTGGCTTTGAAAACACTGGTGATGTGATTGCTCGCCGCGCGTTCTCGTGGCGAGAGGGGGAGGTACTATGCTTTACGGAATCAACGCGACATTCGGCACACTTATTTCCATCAAGACCGTTTCTGAATCCCTGAACGACGTTTTCAGTCGTCCACCTACGCGAACTCAGGCTAGACCGGCGAGTACGCGCTGACCTCGCGGTAGCCTCTCACTCCATCCAGCCTTCGATCTGAGCAACGGCGATTCCGCCGAACGCCCGATCTATGTCTGGTGGTGGCTGAAGCTCCGCGTCGAGGTCACGCCTGGCAGGAAACCTGCAAGGCGCCGGCCGATTTCGCAAACACCATTACTCATTCAGAAAAGTTCTCAGACAATGACAAATACGGAACAGGATCGCTGGTCGCGCGTGAAGGGACGGTTGCGGACGACGGTGGGTGAGGACGTCTATACGAGCTGGTTTGCACGCATGGACCTGGAAGCCGTGCAGGACGAAAGCGTTCACCTCTCGGTTCCGACCCGGTTCCTCAAGAGCTGGATCCAGGCGCATTATGCGGACCGTGTCCTGACCTGCTGGCAGGCGGAGATGCCGGAAGTGCACCGGATCGACCTCACCGTGCGCACCGCGATGCGCTGCGCCGCGCCCGCCAAGGAAACCACCGCGCCGGCCGATCAGCGCCGGATCGAGCAGGCCAATGGCCGGCCCGCGCCAGAATTGCGCGCGACTGCGACGGCGCCGGTATCCGCCAGCCATGATGCGCTCGGCGGTTCGCCGCTCGACCCGCGCCTGACCTTTGCGAGCTTCGTGATCGGCCGCTCCAACACGCTGGCGCATGCGGCCGCACGTCAGGTCGCCGAAGGACGCCGCGGCGATCCCGTGATGTTCAACCCGCTCTACATTCACGCCGGCGTCGGCCTTGGCAAAACCCATCTGTTGCAGGCGGTGACGTGGGCCGGCAACTCGGGGAGCGAGCGCAAGGTGCTCTATCTCACCGCCGAGAAATTCATGTACGGCTTCGTCGCCGCACTGAAGACGCAGACGGCGCTGGCGTTCAAGGAAGCGCTGCGCGGCATCGACGTGCTCGTGATTGACGATCTGCAGTTCCTGCAGGGCAAGTCGACGCAGGCGGAGTTCTGCCACACGCTGAACGCGCTGATCGATGCCGGCCGTCAGGTGGTGATCGCCGCTGATCGTCCGCCGTCCGATCTCGAGAGCCTCGACGATCGCGTGCGCTCGCGGCTGGCCGGTGGCCTCGTCGTGGAGATGGGTTCGCTCGGCGAAGAACTGCGGCTCGGAATCCTGAAGTCGCGGGTGGCGGCTGCACGTGCGCATCACGCGAGCTTCGACGTGCCGGAGGCGGTGCTGGACTATCTGGCGCGCACCATCACCCATAATGGCCGCGACCTCGAAGGCGCCATCAACCGCCTGCTCGCCCATTCCAAACTCAACGCCCAGCCGGTGACGCTGGAAATGGCCGAGCGCGAGGTGCGCGACCTGATCCGTCCGCAGGAACCGAAGCGGATCAAGATCGAGGACATCCAGCGGGTGGTCGCCCGGCAATACAATGTCAGCCGTTCGGACCTGCTGTCGTCGCGGCGGACCGCGAACGTGGTTCGACCGCGCCAGGTCGCGATGTATCTGGCGAAGACGCTAACGCTGCGTTCGCTGCCCGAGATCGGCCGCCGGTTCGGCGGACGCGACCACACCACGGTGCTGCACGCCGTGCGCAAGATCGAGGCACTGGTCGCCCGGGACACCGCGCTGTCCGAAGAGGTCGAGTCGCTGAAGCGGCAATTGCAGGAATAGCGGCACCAGGAACAGGACTGGCTCCTCCCAGCCTCTCCCGCCCCTGATCCTATCGAAGTCGGATTTATCCGACTTCGATAGTGATAAGGCGCCCAACTCGGGTAAACCCGAGTTGGGTGGGGCGGGAGAATTTTTTTTCTGACGCCATTTTTCGCCGCAAAAGTGGGGAACGGGGTCCCGTCTCCCTTGCACCGGCGGGCCATCCGCGCCACCTTGCGGTCCCCCCGGGGGTTTGATCAAATCCGATCCTGATCCGGCTTTTCGGGTTTCCATGCCGCGGCGCTGCCTTTACGGGCCGCCCGGCTTTTCCATCTCTGGCGGATAATGCAATGAAGGTCACCGTCGAACGCGCGCAACTGCTGAAATCGCTGGGCCACGTCCACCGCGTGGTCGAGCGGCGCAACACCATCCCGATCCTCGGCAACGTGCTGGTCCGCGCCGAAAACGCCAGGCTGTCGCTGAAGGCGACCGACCTCGACCTGGAGGTGACCGAAACGCTGGCGGCGGAAACCGCGACCGGCGGCTCCACCACCGTGCCGGCGCATATGTTTTACGACATCGTCCGCAAATTGCCCGACGGCGCGCAGATCGTGCTGGAAGCCGACGGCGACCGTGCGGTGCTGGCGATCCGCGCCGGCCGCTCACGCTTCACGCTGCAGACGCTGCCCGAAAGCGACTTCCCGGACCTTGCCGCCGGCGACATGACGCATTCGTTCGCGCTGCCCGCCACCGACGTCAAACGTCTGATCGACCGCACGCAGTTTGCGATCTCGACCGAAGAGACCCGCTACTACCTCAACGGCATCTATCTGCACACGGCCGGCAGCGCCAAGGCCGCGACGCTACGTGGCGTGGCGACCGACGGCCATCGGCTGGCGCAGATCGATCTGGTGCTGCCCTCCGGCGCCACCGGCATGCCTGGCGTGATCGTGCCGCGCAAGACGGTCGGCGAGGTGCAGCGGCTGATCGAGGACAATGAAGCCGAAGTCAAAATCGAACTTTCGCAAGGCAAGATCCGCTTCACACTCGGCAACGTCGTGCTGACCTCGAAACTGATCGACGGAACCTTCCCGGATTACGGCCGCGTCATTCCGCAGAACAACGACAAGGAACTGATCGTCGACAAGAAGGATTTTGAGGCCGCGGTCGACCGCGTCTCGACCATTTCCAGCGAGCGCGGCCGTGCCGTGAAGCTCGCATTGTCTTCGGGCAAGCTGGTGCTGTCGGTGACCAATCCGGATTCCGGCAGCGCCACCGAAGAACTGGAAGTCGAATACGCTTCCGACGCCCTCGATATCGGCTTCAACTCGCGCTATCTGCTCGACATCGCCGCCCAGATCGAAGGCGAAGTCGCCGTGCTGCGTCTCGCCGATCCCGGCTCGCCGACACTGGTGCAGGACAAGGAAAATAAAGGCGCGCTCTACGTGCTGATGCCGATGCGGGTGTGACGGCTTCGCGCGAAACGAACGCTGACCTCCCCTCTCCCCTTGTGGGAGAGGGTGGCGCCCGACAAGAATGTAGCTGTCATACCCGCGAAGGCGGGTATCCATTAGTCGCCGGCGCCAGTGAAGAAATCGAGCAGCTCGGCGTACTGGATCATCCGCTTTCGCGGATGATGACGACAGAGGTTGCCGCCACTTTTCCGACTCTTCGGCAATGACGACCGGCCATGACCCCCTCCCGAATTCACCGCCTCTCACTCACGCACTTCCGCAACTATCGCGCGGCGAGCGTGCAGGCGCGGGGCGATGTCGTGGTGCTGGTGGGGCCGAACGGCGCCGGCAAGACCAATTGCCTGGAGGCGATCTCGTTTCTGTCGCCGGGGCGTGGCCTGCGGCGTGCGACCCTGGAGGATGTCGCCGACAACCAGGGCGACGGCTCCTGGGCGGTGTCGGCCGAGGTCGAGGGTGCGCTCGGGCTTGCAACGCTCGGCACCGGTATCGATGCGCCCGCCGCGGAAGCCGCCTCCACCAGCCGGCGGTGCCGGATCGACCGCGAGCCGGTGAGTTCGGCAACCGCATTCGGCGATCACCTGCGCATGGTGTGGCTGACGCCCGCGATGGACGGGCTGTTCCTCGGCGCAGCTTCGGAACGGCGGCGCTTCTTCGACCGGCTGGTGCTGGCGATCGACAGCGAACATTCCAGCCGCGTCTCGGCGCTGGACCGCTCGTTGCGATCGCGCAACCGGCTGCTCGAAGTGCGCAACTATGACGACCATTGGTGCGACGCGATCGAGCGCGAGACCGCCGAGCTTGCGGTAGCCGTCGCCGCGACGCGCGGCCAGACCGTGACGCGACTGGCGGCGATGCTGCGCGAACGCGGGCAAGCTTCCGCCTTTCCGTCGGCGCAGATCATGCTCGACGGCTGGATGGAAAACGCGCTGGTCAATGAGTCCGCGACGTCTGTGGAGGATCGCTACCGCGAGATCCTGCGCGCGAGTCGCGCACGCGACGCCGCGGCCGGCCGGACGCTGGACGGCCCCCACCTCACCGATCTGCAGGTAGTCTACGCGCCCAAAAACATGCCGGCCCGCGACGCCTCCACCGGCGAGCAGAAGGCGCTTCTGATCGGGCTGGTGCTGGCCCACGCCACGCTGGTTGCCGAAATGACCGGCATCGTACCGCTGTTGCTGCTCGACGAAGTCGTCGCCCATCTCGATCCCAACCGGCGCAAGACGCTGTTCGATGAGCTTGCAAAGCTCGGCGCGCAGGTCTGGATGACCGGCGCCGACCCCGCCGCCTTCGTCGATATCGGCGCGACGGGCGAGATTTTCGATGTGGAATCCGGTCAGGTGAGCCGTCGTACCTGAGCCGCCGCGGCTGACCCCATATAGGCCCGATTTGAACCTATTCCTGCGCCGGCGCGACTAGTTTTCGGAAATGGCGTCAGCGACGCCGCGGCCATTGCGGTCCTGCGGACAGTACGTCGGCAAATACCGGAGACGAAAATGCCTGATATCGCGCGCGGGATCGTCCCGGCCGGAAAACGACTGCTGCCGCTGATCTTCCTGCTCGCTATCGGCGCGCCGCTAGCGGCGAAGGCCGACAAAGGCATAGTGGACGTCCGCGCGCTGCCGCGCCTGGAGGGCGCCGTCGAAGATTCCTCGCGCACGCAATCCTACAGCATGAGCTACAGCGTTCCGACCGTGGTCGCACTCTCGAGCCCTGCCACCAAAAAGCTGCTCGCCGCCGATGGCTGGGTTCAATATACCCGCCCCCTCGACGAGAAGAGCACCTTCCTGACTTTCAAGAAGGCTCAGCAGGGGCTTCGCGTATCCTTCTCGCAAGGCCTCGGGCGGCCCGACCAGTCGGTGGTTTCCTACACCGCCGACCGGATCACCGCGAATGTACCCTTCCCGCTCGATGCGACCGATATCGTGTTCGACCAGAACCGGCCCTATCTCGGCTGCGTCGCGCCGCTCGCGCTCGACGCGACGCTCGATTTCTTCCGCAAGGAGCTGGCCGCGATCGGCTGGAAACCGCTCTCCGTCGCCGATGCCACGGCGCGGTGGCCCAACGCGGAGCTTGCCGAGACGGTCCAGAACGGTGTCCGCGCCTATTACAGCCATGACGATGGCGATGGCTTCTACCGGCAGCGACCGATCATGCTGACGCTGCTGCGTCGCGATGACGGCAGGACCGGCGTGGAAATCCGGGTCGCGCCGTTCGCGCTGCCGCAGACGCTGGAGGCCGATTCCGAGATGGCTGGCCTGCCGCGGCCAAAGCCGACCAGGACCGCGAAGAGTTCCGGCGGCTCGGACTCTGTCCGCCGTCAGATCGAGGTTGCCGTTATCGCCGAGCTGCCAGCAACGCTTGCGTTCTATCGCCACGAACTCGCAAGCCGCAACTGGACCGAGGAGACGAACGGCGCGGTCGTCACGGCTGATAACGTTACACTGAGGTTCTCCTCCGCCGAGCAATCCGCGACGCTGACGCTTGGACGCCGATACGATCTGACCGTCGTCAGTCTCGTCACGCAGATGACGGAAGCGGCGCTGGCCGCGCGCGCCAGGGCGAAGAAGGAGGCTGACCAGAAGTTCATGAGCGATGCGGCAACGATGGCCAAGCAGGTGATCGCCGCCGACGAGGCGCGTCGGGTCGCGCAGGCTGCCAATCTCTCGGATACGCCCTTGCGCGCGCTGGCCGACAGCGCGACGCCGGTGCCCGTGCCGGAGAACGCGGAAAACGTAAAATTCGACGGCGCCGACGGCAGGCTCGGATTCGATTCCGCCTCCAGCGTAAAGGCGATCGCCGCATTCTATCGTGGCTCGCTGAAGTCGCAGGGCTGGAAGGAGCGGCCTTCGGTCATCAATCAGGCCAACATGGTCGTGATGGACTTTTCCAAAGGCGGCAAGGCGTTCTCGCTTACCGCCATGCAGATGGGGCCCAAGGTCAAGGTCAGCGCCGACGGTGCCGGCCTGGTAATGGCGAACAAAAAAATGGCCGCCAAGGCTGGCGGAGCGGGCGCTTCAGCCTCCAATGAACCGGGCGCCAGTGAACCGGGCGCCAAGGCCGCCGACGAGGTTCTCGAAGCCGAACCCGATTCGCCGTTGCCGGTGCCGGGCAAGCGCACCATGCGCTCGATCGGAACCGGAAAGATGCCCGGCAGCGACGCACCGTTCCGCAGGGAGCTCGAGGCCAGCGTTCCCGCCACGCTCAATTCGGTGCTGGTTTTCTACCGCAGCGAACTCGGCAAACGCGGCTGGCAGGAGACGGCGGAAGGCGCCATCGTGAAACCTGATCAGGTGCAACTCGCGTTTACCTCGCCCGACGGACCGGCAACGCTGAAACTCGGCCGCGGCAAGGGCGAGACCACGATCAATCTCGCCCAGAAATATCCGGCCGCAGCCGCCAAGGCCGACGTCGTACCGAAGCCCGGCCAGTCCAAACTGATGTTCGGCAATATCGGCAAGAGCGACGCCACAGTTTCGATCAACAAGCAGACGATCAAGATCGCGGCCGGCGCCGGCGGACCGCAATCGCCAAGGCCTCCGATGATCGATCTGCCGCCAGGCAAATACCAGTATGCACTGAAAATCGCGGGCGGCCCGGCGCGCAACAGCCAGATCGAGATCGGCGCCGGCGATACCTGGGGCGTGATGATCGGGCCCGGCGGCGACGTGCTGCCGTTGCAGATGTATTGACGTAGGCCGCTATCGCCGCTTGCTCGCCGGGGTAACCCGGGATTGCGACAGTCGCCCGCGGCGCCTTCTCCAGCAGGTCCGCGGCCTGCCATTGCTTCGCCCGGTGGGTCCAAAAACCGGCCATTGTGGGTGTGCAATCACACTTCGAATCGCGCTTTTCGAAGCCTCCAGAATCGACCCTCGGAGACCTTGAAAAAGGGTAAAAAATCGCCATTTATTCAATGACTTGTTGATGGAGAGATTGCGCTAGGCGCAATGCCTCTTTCGTGGCACAAATAGATCAATCAGCGCCTCATATTGCGCAGCTGATTCGGGACACCCTCGAAGGCTTCACATGACAGAACCTGCCCGGCAGACACCTGCCGATACTGAGCATCCCATTCCGATCGAATATGGTGCGGAATCGATCCGGGTGCTGAAGGGGCTCGACGCCGTGCGCAAGCGGCCGGGCATGTATATCGGCGACACCGATGACGGTTCCGGCCTGCACCACATGGTCTACGAGGTCGTCGACAACGCCATCGACGAAGCGCTCGCCGGTCACGCCACCGCGGTCGAGGTCATTCTCAACGCCGACGGCTCGGTGACGGTGCGCGACGACGGCCGCGGCATCCCGGTCGACATTCACAAGGGCGAAGGCATTTCCGCGGCCGAGGTCATCATGACCCAGCTCCACGCCGGCGGAAAGTTCGACCAGAACTCCTACAAGGTTTCCGGCGGCCTGCACGGCGTCGGCGTCTCCGTCGTCAACGCGCTGTCCAGCAAGCTGCAGCTCCGCGTCTGGCGCGACGGCAAGGAACATTACATCGAATTCGCCCACGGCGATGCGGTTGCCCCGCTCAATGTCGTCGGCGATGCCAATGGCAAGCGCGGCACCGAAGTGACCTTCCTTGCATCCACCGAGACTTTCACCAACGTCGAATATGATTTCCCGACGCTGGAGCATCGTCTGCGCGAGCTCGCGTTCCTGAATTCGGGCGTCAATATCGTGCTGTCAGACATGCGCCACGCGGTCGAGAAGCGCGAGGCGATGCGTTACGACGGCGGCGTCGAGGAATTCGTCAAATATCTCGACCGCAACAAGAAGGCGATGGTGCCTGCCCCGATCATGGTTCGGGCGGAGATGAACGACATCGGTGTCGAGGCAGCCCTGTGGTGGAACGACAGCTACCATGAGAACGTGTTGTGCTTCACCAATAACATCCCGCAGCGTGACGGCGGCACCCATCTGGCCGGCTTCCGCGGCGCGCTGACGCGCCAGGTCAACGGCTATGCCGAAGCTAACGCGAAAAAGGAAAAGATCGCGCTGACTGGCGACGATTGCCGCGAAGGCCTCACGGCCGTGCTGTCGGTGAAGGTGCCGGACCCGAAATTCTCCTCGCAGACCAAGGACAAGCTGGTGTCCTCGGAAGTGCGCCCCGTGGTCGAGAACGTCCTCAACGAGGCGCTGGCCGCGTGGTTCGAGGAACATCCCGCCGAAGCGAAAGTCATCGTCGGCAAGGTGATCCAGGCGGCTGCCGCGCGCGAAGCCGCCCGCAAGGCGCGCGAACTGACCCGCAAGAGCCCGCTCAGCATTTCCTCGCTGCCCGGCAAGCTCGCCGACTGCCAGGAGAAAGACCCGGCCAAGTCCGAACTGTTCATCGTCGAGGGCGACTCGGCAGGCGGCAGCGCCAAGCAAGGCCGCAACCGCGAATTCCAGGCGGTGCTGCCGCTGCGCGGCAAGATCCTCAATGTCGAGCGCGTCCGCACCGACAAGATGCTGTCAAGCGAGCAGATCGGCACGCTGATCACCGCGCTCGGCACCGGCATCAGCGACGATTTCTCGGCCGACAAGCTGCGCTACCACAAGATCATCGTGATGACGGACGCCGACGTCGACGGCGCCCATATCCGCACGCTGCTGTTGACCTTCTTCTACCGGCAGATGCGCGAACTGATCGACCGCGGCCACCTCTATATCGCGCAGCCGCCGCTCTACAAGGTGACGCGCGGCAAGTCCGAGCAGTACCTGAAGGACGAGCGCGCGCTGGAAGATTATTTGATCGCGACCGGCCTCGACGACTGCGTCTTCAAGCCGGCGACGGGATCGGAGCGCGCCGGCCGCGACCTGCTGTCGCTGGTGGAAGATGCGCGCATCATCCGCGGCATCCTGAACAATCTGCACAGCCGCTATAACCGCAAGGTGGTCGAGCAGGCCGCGATTGCCGGCGTCCTCAGCCCGAAGATCACCAGCGACATCGCGACCGCCAATGCTGCTGCCGACTACATCGCCAAGCGCCTCGATGCGCTGGCCGACGAGGTCGAGCGCGGCTGGATCGGGCGCTTCACCGAAGGCGAAGGCTTTGCCTTCGAGCGCACCGTCCGCGGCGTCAAGGATGTCGCCATGATCGACGACGCCCTGCTCGGCTCCGTTGACGCGCGCAAACTCGACGATTACGCGGTGAAGCTGCAGGAGTCCTATCCGCGGATGGGCGGCGTGCTGCGCCGCAAGGATGCGGAAACCGCGATCCACGGGCCTGTCAGCCTGTTCGAAGCGGTGACCGACGCCGGCCGCAAAGGCGTGGCGTTGCAGCGCTATAAAGGCCTCGGCGAGATGAATCCCGGCCAGCTCTGGGAAACCACGCTCGACACCAACGAGCGTTCGCTGCTGCAGGTGAAGATCAAGGAGGTCGACGAGGCCGACGACATCTTCACCAAGCTGATGGGTGACGTGGTCGAGCCGCGCCGCGAATTCATCCAGGATAATTCGCTCAGCGCCAATGTCGACGTGTGAGGCAGCCATCGTCTGCTCTACGAGAAGTGGTTAGCCCGCCACTTCCAGCAGAAGAGCCGCCAGTTCATTTGGATGCGTAATGTACGGCAGGTGAGAACTCGCGATTCTGCGCGATTGCCACCCCGCCGTCTCGCTCGCAGCTCCCGCATAACGATCGAGGCCCGGATGCGGCCACTGGGTGCGGATATAGGTGCGTGGCAATTTCTCGGCGGCAGGATTCTTGCGCTTCACCGGCTCCTTGAAGTGGCCGAACGGTGTCGGGCGAAGCCGGGGCAGCATCCAATCGAGATCGGCGTCTTCGGTCACTTGCCACGTCTCGGTAACAAGTTTCTTCCATGGCGGCGGCGCGAAGCGCGGCAGGAGCCAGCCGTCGCCTTCTTTCTGCACGAATGCTTCCAGAGCGGGCCGGCGATCAGGAGAGATCACGTCCAGCATGCTCTGGCCGTCCGTCGGCACGAAGGCATCGAGAAAGACCAGGTGCGCGATCCGTCCGGGCATGTGATCGGCAACGCCAGTTATCACCATGCCGCCGGAACTGTTGCCGACGAGGATAACGTTGCGCAGGTCCTCGTATTCGATGACGTTGATGATGTCGCGGACATGTATTTCAAGGCCGATTTCCGGCCTCGCCAGGTGGGCACGCTCGCCGAGCCCGGTCAGCGTCGGAGTGAAAACCTCGTGCCCTTGCGCACGCAGCAGCGGCGTCAACTTTTTCCAGCACCAGCCGCCGAACCAGGCCGGATGGATCAGTAGATACGTCATCTTGTGGCCCTCCCGCGACCACGCATTCGTGGCGTCTGAGATTGCACCGGCGGAAATTGCCGCACCGCCGATCGCTGCCAAGGCTTCCCGGCGCGAAAGACCTGCATGGCTGCACTCGCCCATGGCTCTCTCCACAAGTTACCGCTTTGCGGCGGGTTCCGAGCCTGAACGAACAGCATCGTTTGCCGAATCGGGAACGGCGACAAGTCCAAAATCTGGACTGGTTCCTGCCACCCAAACATGTTTGAATTCCCCGCCATGAAACGCGGGTACGGTGAGTTCTGCCCGATCGCAAAGGCGTCCGAGGTTTTCGCCACGCGTTGGACGCCGCTCGTGCTGCGCGAGTTGATGTTGGGCGCACACAGCTTCAATGACATTCATCGCGGCGTGCCATTGATGTCGCGGACTCTCCTGACCGAGCGCCTGCGGCGTCTGGAGGAAGACGGAATCATCGTAAGGAAAATTCACCCTGACGATTCAGGCTGTGAATATTGGCTGACATCGTCAGGCGAAGCATTTCACGATGTGTTGCGTGAGCTCTCGCGCTGGGGCCTGGCGCACGCCCGCGACCGCCTCACCGCAGACGATCTGAATCCTGGCCTGCTGATGTGGCGGATGCGCAAGCGCGTGGACATCAGTGCGTTGCCGGAGCATCGCGTCGTGATCCGTTTCGAATTCTCCGGCGTTCCCAGGAGCCGAACGGCATTGCGCGTCATTTGGCTGATCCTCGAACGGACGGGCGTCGACATATGCTTCAAGGACCCGGGACATGCTGTCGATCTGACCGTTCGCAGTGATGTTGCCGTCCTTGTCAGGCTTTATCTCGGGCACGTGAATTGGCAGGAGGTCGCGGGAAAAGCATTGTCGATCGAGGGTGATCGACAGATGGCGCGACAGCTCCCAATCTGGCTGCAACTCCACAAACAACTCGGCCGGGACTATCTACCTTTTGGGCGTCCTGCTGCCTGACGGCCGTCGCGGAGAGGATGCGGATGGCGGTCGGCATTCGCCTGCGACAACGCGGCGTGCGCGGGCGAATTCTGGTAAGTCAGCATTCTTTGTCAGAACACCCCCGCAGAGCCAATGAATAGCGTTACTTGATTGAGCTTTATCTGTTATAGCGCCCGCATCAGCCGTTGATCCTGCTGTAGAATTTTGAGTAATGGAGCCCGGAATCATGTTGGGGACAGCGCCCGTGCCGCCAATCCAATACATCGTTGAAGGCGGCCACCGGCTCGCGGGAACGATCGAGCCGTCCGGCAACAAGAATTCTGCGCTGCCGATCATCGCGGCTGCCCTGCTCACCGAGCATCCCGTCACGTTGCAAAACGTGCCGCGCATCCGCGACACCGAGACGCTGGTCGAACTGATCCGCTCGGTCGGGGCCTCGGCGGAATGGAAAGAGCGCAATACGCTCGATATCCACGCCAAGGAAGTCCGCGCCGCCGATCTCGATCCGGAACTCTGCGCGCGGATCCGCGCCTCCATCCTGCTGGCCGGGCCGTTATTGGCGCGCTGCGGCGAGGTAGCGCTGCCACCGCCCGGCGGCGACGTCATCGGCCGCCGTCGCCTCGACACGCATTTCCTCGCCTTCGAGCAGTTGGGCGCCACCGTCACCGCTACACACCGGCTGGAGTTCCGCGCCAGCCGTCTAAAGGGCGCTGACGTGTTCCTCGATGAACCCAGCGTCACCGCCACCGAAAACGCGCTGGTCGCAGCCGTCGCCGCCCACGGCACTACCTATCTGCGCAACGCCGCCTCCGAGCCGCATGTGCAGGACCTCGCGCATTTCCTGGTCGCGCTCGGCGCGAAGATCGAGGGCATCGGCACCAACACCATCATCGTGCACGGGCCGGCGACGCTCGGCGGCACCAGCTATTCGATCCAGCCCGACCATATCGAGGTCGGCTCCCTGATCGGGCTCGCCGCGGTGACGCGCTCGCCGCTGCGCATCGCAAAGGCCGGCGTCGAGCATCTGCGATCGATCCGGATGGGCTTTGAACGGCTCGGCATCGTCTGCGGCATCGAGGGCGACGACCTCGTCGTGCCCTCAGGCCAGACCATGAAGATCCATGATGATTTCGGCGGCCACGTGCCGAAACTCGAGGACCAGCCATGGCCGGCCTTCCCGGCCGACCTGATGTCGATTGCGATCGTCACCGCCACGCAATGCGATGGCGTCATCCTGATGTTCGAAAAAATGTTCGAGTCGCGGATGTTCTTCGTCGACAAGCTGATCTCGATGGGCGCCCGCATCGTGCTGTGCGATCCGCATCGCGCGATCGTGGCCGGTCCGAGCCGGCTGCGCGGCGCGGCGATGATCTCTCCCGACATCCGCGCCGGCATGGCCATGCTGCTGGCGGCGGTCGCCGCCGAAGGCACCTCGACCATCAACAACGCCGACCAGATCGAGCGCGGCTATGAGCGCATCGAGGAGCGGCTCAATGCGCTGGGCGCCCGGATCACCCGCGTTCCGGCGCGCGAGGGCGGATAGGCCTCGAGCCGCAACGTCACTTTTTCAGCCATCGGCGGTGCTATAGCGTTTTCAAGCGAAGTGGATACCGGCTCGCGTAAGGAAAACGCGTCAAAAAAAGGAAGCCAGAGCTTCGGTTCTGATTCAATCAGAACCGATCATCCTCTAGTAGTCTGTTGCAATGACCTCGCTCGACAAAGTTGAACGCGCAACCGTAGCGCCGCCTGCTTCTGCGGCCGTGCCCGGCCGTCACCTCGCGATCGAACTCGCCGAGACGCTAAAGCTCGCGGTGCCGCTCGCGCTGACGCAGCTCGGACAGATCGCGATGATGACGACCGACCTGGCATTCATCGGTCGGTTCGGCAGCGAAACCGTGGCTGCGGCAGCCCTCGCACATACGGTGTTCTTCGTCACCTTCACTTTCGGCATGGGCCTGGTATCGGCGGTAGCGCCGCTGGCGGCGCAGGCTTTCGGCGCGCGCGATCCGCGCATGGTGCGGCGCGCGCTGCGCGTCGGCTTGTGGGCGGCGCTGTTGATCGCACTGCCGCTGATGGCACTGCCATTCCGCGGCGAGGCGATCCTGATCGCGCTCGGCCAGGCGCCGGCGGCCGCCAGGCTCGCGCAGCAATACCTGTTCGGCCTTGCCTGGGGCATCCTGCCGGCGCTCTGGTTTATCGCGATCCGCGGCTTCATGAGCGCGGTGAACCGGCCCGAGCCGGTGCTGTGGATCACGCTGGCCGCGATCCCGGCCAACGCGTTACTGGTCTATCTGCTGCTCTATGGGAAATGGGGCCTGCCCGAACTCGGGCTGTTCGGCGCGGGCCTTGCGACCAGCATGGTCAATCTCGGCACGTTTCTCGCCGGGCTGTGGTTCACCGCGCTGCGCCGGCCGTTCCGGAAATATCACGTGCTCGGCAACATCTGGCGCATCGACTGGCCGTTGATGGCGAAGCTCGTGATCGTCGGCGCGCCGATCTCGATGGCGTTTCTGCTGGAATACGGGCTGTTCGGCGCTGCCGGCCTGCTGATGGGCCTGATCAGCACCACAGCACTCGCAGCGCACCAGATTGCACTCCAGATCGCAGCCATCCTTTTCATGGTGCCGTTCGGAATCAGCATGGCAGCAACCGTCCGGGTCGGTCATGCGGTCGGGCGCCGCGACGGCGACGCCGTCAGGCGCGCAGGTTACGTGGCGATACTTCTCGGCGCAGCGTTCATGGCCACGATGACACTCGCCGTGATACTTGGACGGTTCCTGATTGCCGAGATATTCCTCGGCGAAGCCGTCGACGCGACCGCGACGCTGACGGCAACGCTGCTCCTGATCGGCTCTACCTTCTTTGTCGCGGACGGTATCCAAACCATCGCCGCCGGTGCGCTGCGCGGAATGAACGACACGCGCGTGCCGCTGCTGTTCGCTACCTTCAGCTACTGGCTGATTGGCTTTGCTTCCGCCTGCGCACTCGGGTTCTGGACATCGTTTGGCCCTAGCGGCGTCTGGATCGGGTTGTCGATCGGCACCGTTGTCTTCGCCATTCTTCTTGTCGTGCGATTCCGGCTACTGGCAAGCAGACTGGCGTCTCCATGACCGTCCGCGAAGTCACCCCTGCCGTCGATGCCGATGCACTGCTGGCCGGCGCGCAGTTCGCCGACGCCTTTTGCATTGAGATCAGCGACCGTGATCTCAATGCCCGCCGCGCAGCGGAGCGGATGATGGCGCGGCAACCGCGATGGGCCGAGGCGCTGCTGTCGCTGCGCAATTTGCTGGTCGCGCCGCTCGGGCTGAGAACGTCGGGTGCGGGCTTGGTCCCGCCCAGAGACATGATCGGAATATTTCCGGTCGTCAGTGAAACACCCGATCGCGTCATCGCCGGCTTCAACGACAGGCATCTGGATTTTCGGGTCGTGGTTGATGTGACGGCGCCCGGCGGCGTCAGGCAGGTCACCGCGACGACGCTGGTCAGGACGCACAACTGGCTCGGCCGAACTTATCTCGCGATCATCATGCCGTTTCACCGGCTGATCGTGCCGGCCCTGCTGCGTCAGGTTAGCTGAACGTCATTTGGAAAACAGGAGCCTGAAACGCCGCTAGCCCTTCGCACCTGCCGGCTTCGTGGTCGGCGTCTCGCACCAGTCGGCATGGCAGCGATCGAGATCGTTCAGGTTCTGCCGCATCTGCTCCAGTGAAAACCCCAGCGCGAAAAAACGCTCCGCGACATCGACGGGCACGCCGCGGATCAGGCCTTCGCTTCGCAACGCAGCGACTTCGGCGGCATAGGCCTGCAGCGCCGCATCGACCGGCTGAATGTCCACGGCGCCGGTGCCGTTTCGCAAGGATGCGGCCGCCGCGCGCATATAGCCGACGATCGCGCTGCTGACATCGGACAGTGGCCGTGCCAGCCTTGCCTGCACATTGGGCGGCAGCGGCACCACGCTGGCGCGCCCTATCATTACGACATCATGGCGCAAGCGCTGGACGGTGCGCAGCAAAGGGCCGGTGTCCGGTCCCGACGACAGATGCGTCGCGCGCTCGCGCTCGGCTTCCAGCCCGGTGGCATGGAGGTTGGCCATCGCGGTGCCGATACCATCCTGGATGCGGTGCAGGGCGTCGTTGTCGAGTCCGCGCGTCAGGCCTGCGAGCAGTTCGGCGAATACGGCGGCCAGCAGTTCCAAAAGCTGCGCCGCATTGATGCGGATCTGGCTGACCGCCCGCGACGGCAACACCAGGAATGAAACCACGAGCCCGGTGAGCGCGCCGACGGCGACCTCGAACAGCCGGTCGATGGTGGAATCCAGCGGATTGGCGTGGTTCATGGCCGGAACCAGCAGCACGATCACGGCCGTCACCGTGGCGGCGCTCAGGCTCGGATTGATAGCTCCGATGAAAGCCATCGGCGCAACCGTCAGCACCAGCAGCGCCAGCAGTCCACCTTCCCCGGAATGCGGGATCAACATCGCGATGGCGCCACCATAGGCCGCGCCGCCGATCGTCCCCAGCATATAGTCGCGGGTCGCCTTCAAGGAGCGGCCGACGCTCATCTGGGTGACAATGAGCGAGGTCAGCACCGCCCATAGCGGCAGCATCAGATGCAGCGCTCTGGCGATCGCGTAGGCCGCGACCGCGGCGACCGCGAGCCGGACCGCCAGCGACAGTTGCGTCTTGTGGCCGCGGAGCGAACCAAGCATGCGTTTTGCGAAGGCCATCATGCGCCGCATTTCCGGAATCTGCCCACCGCGCCTGTGCTAGAGGACGCCGAGCATAGCTGCTGCCCGCGGCCGGAAGGCGGCTTGAAAGCCAAAATCAGCCCGCCTACCCTGCCCGGCAAAACGAGGAAACACGATGGCCAACGAAACCGCAACGCTCGCAGCCTATGTCACCGACCTGAAATTTGCCGACATCCCGCCGGAAGTGCTGGAACGCGCCAAGGTGCTGACGCTGGATTTTCTCGGCAGCGCGATCCGGGCGCGGCGCGATGCGGAATCCACCCCCTCGCTGCTCAAAATGCTGGAAGCGCTGGCGCTGGACGGCAAGGGCGAATCCACCGTGTTCGGCGATTCAAAGACCTGGACGCCCGCGGTCGCCGCGCTGCTCAACGGCGCGCTCGGCCATTCCCTTGATTTCGACGACACGCATGCCGACTCCTCGCTGCACCCGAGCGCACCCGTAGTGCCGGCGGCGTTTGCAGTCGGCGAAATGGTCGGCGCATCGGGACGCGACGTCCTGACCGCGATCGTGGCCGGCTATGAAGTGTGCTGCCGGCTCGGCAACGCGCTCGATCCGACTTCGCATTATGCGCGCGGCTTCCACCCGACCGCGACGGCGGGAACCTATGGCGCCGCGGCGGCCGCAGGCAAATTGTTCGGCCTGTCGAAGGATCAGCTCATATCCGCCTTCGGCGTTTCCGGCAGCCAGGCCGCGGGCTCGCTGCAGTTCCTGGTCAACGGCGCCTGGAACAAGCGTTACCAGGTCGGCGCTGCCGCGATGAACGGCGTCATCGCTGCGACGCTGGCGCGCAACGATTTCGTCGGCTCGAGCGAATCGGTCGAGGGCAAGCATGGCCTCTTGGTCGGCTACAGCGACGACGCCCACCCCGACAAGGCAACCGCGGGCCTCGGCAAGACCTATGAGACGCTGAAGATCGGCGTGAAGCCGTATCCGAGCTGCCGCTATACCCACGCGGCGCTGGACGCGCTGATCGCGATGCGGCGGGAGCACAATCTGACGCCGGACCAGATCAAGCGCGTCGAGATCGGCCTGCATCGCAACGGCATCACGCTGACTGGCGATGCCGCCACCAAGCGCCATCCGACTTCAATCGTCGGCGGACAATTTTCGATGTTCTTCACCGGCGCGCTGGCGCTCGATCAGGGCAGTTTTGGTTGGGACGATTACGACCGGCTCGGCGACGCAGCGGTTAACGCGCTGGCCGACAAGTTCGACGTGGTGCAGGACGACCGCCTCGAGATCGGCCGCACCCACCCTTTCGGCGCGCGTGTTTCCATCACCACCGACGACGGCGTGCACGAGCGGCTCTATGCCGATCCCTCCGGCGAGCCGAATTCATTTCCCGATGCGCAAGCGATGCAGCAGAAGTTCCTGACACTCGCCCGCCCCGTGTTGAACGGCCGCGCCGATCAACTCGCCGACGCGATTTTGTCGCTGGAGCGATTCGATCGCGTCGAGAAGGCCACGCAGTTGGGACGGCAGTAACAGCCGGTTGAATCGCGTTGAGTAGGTAGCCCGGATGGAGCGCAGCGCAATCCGGGATCATCCGCTGGCATACCGCCCCCGGATTTCGCTTCGCTTCATCCGGGCTACACGTCTCGACGTGCCGTGAGCTGCCCGCGTTCAATTCGCTCCCGCCAGCTTCGCCTTGCTCCGCGTGGCCGCAACGACGTCGCGCACCAGCTCGAACACGCCGTCGGCTTCCGGCGGCCAGTTCGGCGAGCGGCCGAGCCGGACGATCACCAGCCGCTCGGAAGGCACGATGATCACGTACTGCCCGATCGTTCCCTTGGCGAAAAACGCATCGCGCGGCCAGCCGCGTTCGGTGCGGTAGGTCGCGCCAAAGCTGTCACCTAGATTGGTCCAGAAGCCCGCGCCCTGGCCGACCCAGGCGTTCGGCGTCGGCGTCGCCGAGTACTTCACCCAGCCTTCGGGCAGAATGCGTTTGCCCCCGGCCGTGCCGTCATTGAGATAGAGCTGGCCAAAGCGCGCCCAGTCACGCGCGCTGGCGAGCAGCTGGCTCGATCCTTCCGCATTGCCCGACGCGTCGAATTCGAGCGTCACGTTGCGCATGCCGAGCGGATCGAACAATTCCTGCCGCGCGAAGCGCATCATGTTGGACGCGCTGCCGCCGGTCGCCTGGCGGATCAGATGTGCGAGGATGACGGTGTTGCCATCGTGATAGTTCCATGCTGCGCCCGGTGCAGCCTCTAGCGGCATGCTCTCCGCATAGGCCGCCATGTCAGGCTCCATGAATTTCATCCGGTTGACCGGCTCCAGCGCAGACGCGAGCGACGCCTGCAATGAGCTGCCGAGCGCAAGGCCTGCGGTGTGACGAATCAGATGATCGAGCGTGATGGTACGCCTTGGGTCATCGGCGCCTTGCCACGTTGCAATCGGCACCGGCTCGTGCAGCTTCAACGCACCCTTGCGCACGAGGATGCCGGCCAACGCAGAGATCACCGATTTGGTGGCGGAGAATCCGAGCAGCGGCGTATCGATGCCGATGCCGTCGGCATAACGCTCGGCAACGACGCGGCCATCCTTCATCACCACGATCGCCCGCGTATGGCGCGGCATAGACTTGTCCGGCTCGGCAAAAGAGCGGTCGAGCGCGGCAGCCAGTTGCGGCGTTTGCGGCGCGACGATGGATGGACCGGCGATGTCAGGCAGCAGCGCCGCCTTTGCATCGGTTGGCGGCAGCGCGATGTCGGCAACGGCCACGCCGTGATCGAGATAGCAGCCGAGGCCTGCGCCCCGGTAGACAGCATGGCTTCGGCCCAGGCCGAACAGCGCCACGGTTACGTCCTTGCGCGCGCGGTCGACGCGATAGTCGAGCGCCCAGGAGATCAGCCCGGCCCCCGGCATAGCCGAAATGGTCTCGGCAAACACCCGCGCCGGATCGAGGCCGGAGACGAAGGTCTCGGTGCAGACCACGTTGGCGACAAAGCCGGTCGCGACCTTTGGCACGTCGCGCGCGCGGGCGGCCGTCAGCGCGAGCGCACTGAGAGCGGTGGTGCTGGCGAGGATGAGGATGAGATTTCGTCGTTTCACGAGTGGCCTCCGGCATGACGCATCAGCGCGTTGCCGGGGAGGATGGCGAAGCGGCCACCGCCTGCTCGCCGGATTTGGAATTTGCATTGGCCGAAAGCTCAACGCGTCTCGCCGAATTCAAAATATACTAGCAATAACAATATGATGCATATCAGGCCGCGCTGGCCTTCAGCCGGCGATATTCGGTCGGCGTGACGCCGGTGATCGCCTTGAATGCGCGGTTGAAGGGCCCAAGCGACTGGAAGCCGGCGTCCATCGCGATCGTAATCACGGGCACCTCGGCCTGGCTCGGATCGGCGAGCGCCGCCTTGGCTTCGGCGATCCGGTGCTCGTTGAGGAACACATTGAAATTACGGTAGCCGAGCCGCTGGTTGATCAGCCGCCGCAGCCGGTATTCGGGGATGGCGAGCTTGCTCGCCAGCGTGCCGATGGTGACGTTGTCGTGGCGGTAGATGCGCTCGTCGCCCATCAGTCGCATCAACGCGTCGACCAGCTTTTGATCGGCCGCGCTGGATTCGACGATCGCCCCATCGCTTGCATCGGCCTGAACCTCCGGCGTGGCCGGAAACAGGTCGGCGCCGTCGACGCGCATCATCGCAATCGAGATCGCTGCCACCACACCGGCCAACACGGCCGAATTCACCGTGTTGGCGATCTCGGCGGCCCCGCTGCCGGACAGCGATATCTGCAGCACCGCGTTCATGCCGCCATACAACGCGGCTGCGCTGACGATGAAGACGCGGACGCGACGCCGGCCCTCGACCAGATCGGCCGACCAGGACGCGATGGTCTGCACGACGGCCAGGACGACAAAGCCGAGCGCCAGCAGATTGACCACGGTAATGGACAGCCGCACACCGGATGCGGGCGCCAGCCACATGCAATTGACGAAACTGAAAGCGGCGACCGCCGCCCAGATCAGCGCGTGCCACCATCGCAGCCTGAACGTCTCGTCGAACAGCGCCCGCGTGAACAGCCAGAACACCACGACATTGCCGGTCGACAGCGCGATAATTGGCGCATGCGCCGCCGTGACCTGCGACGTCACCCCGATCGACGCGGTCACGGCATGCGCCGCCGACCCCAGCGCGAAAGCCGCGGCCAATCGTCCGGCGAGAACTGTTCCGAACCCGCGAAACAGCGACGCCGCCAGCACCACCAGCAGCGCCACGGTGGCGCCGCGCAAGGCGATGTCGATGGTGGGAAGCATCATCCAATCGGGCCCGTTCGCGCAGCCATCCGCGCATCGTCAATCTAGTGCGAGTCGTCGCGTGGTTCAATTTGCATGGATCAGCCTTTCCACGTAGCCCGTGACGTCACCCAGCGTTCATTGGTCTTGCCGAACAAATCAACTTCGCCATCCCTCCGCGCGCCCAGCCGCCGCGCGACGCTCTTGGACGGTTCGTTGCTGGCTTCGATGCAATGGATGATCTCGTCGATCTCGAAGGTCGCGAACACCCAATCGATCGAGGCCCGTGCCGCTTCCACTGCATAACCCTTGTCGCGACACTCCTTGGCGATACCCCAGCCGACTTCGAAGCCCGGCCATCCCGCTGGCGACCACGGCCCGACGCGGCCGATATACCGGCGGCTCGATTTTTCCTCGACGGCGAACATGCCGAAGCCGTGCAGGGCCCAATGCCCCGATATTACGGCGGCGTTGCGCCAGCCACCGATTTCGGTGGTGATCGCTACGCCGTCGGGCGTGATGTAGCGTGCGGTACCGGGATCAGACAGCATCGCCGTATTCGCGGCAATGTCGCTGCTGCGCCATGGGCGAAGGATCAGGCGCGCGGTCTCGATGACGGGACCATCGACTTTCAGGAGCTTCGCGCCGGGCTTGAGCGGAGGGATCATGAGTTCATTATCCTACGTCGTCCCTGCGAACGCAGGGACCATAACCACCATTGTTAATTGTAGGAGACGGTACCTCCCATTGGTGCCCCACGATAGGGCACGCAGTATGGGTCCCGGCGTTCGCAGGGACGTCATGATGAGACATTTGAACCCGATCGGGCAATTGCTGTTATAGTCGCACAAAACATCAAGGAGCCCCCCATGAGCTGGCAACCCGCCAACGATCCCGTGCTCGGCGATCCCAAGACCTGCGATGCGCTCGACCTCATCATCGTGCCGCGCACCCGCGATCTCGGCGACGGATTTGTCGTGCGACGCGCGCTGCCGCATGGCAAGCGGCAGATGGTCGGGCCTTTCATCTTCTTCGATCATTTCGGACCGATGCAGTTCATCGCCGGCAAGGGCATGGACGTGCGCCCGCATCCGCATATCGGGCTTGCCACCGTCACCTATCTGTTCGACGGCTCGATCATGCACCGCGACAGTGAGGGCAACATCCAGGAGATCCAGCCCGGCGCCATGAACCTGATGACGGCGGGGCGCGGCATCGCGCATTCCGAACGCACGCCCGACGTGCAGCGCCGCGACGGGCAGAAAATGCTGGGCCTGCAAAGCTGGATCGCGCTGCCGGCCGGATCGGAAGAGATCGAGCCGTCGTTCCAGCACTACGCGGCCGAAGCGCTGCCGACCGTGAAGGAGAGTGGCTTCACCGCGCGGATCATCGCAGGCCATGGCTTTGGCGTGAAATCGCCGGTCAGCATGGTGTCGCCGTGGTTCTATACCGAAGTGACCGCCCAGGCCGGGACCAGCGTCCCGCTCGACCCGGACCACGAGGAGCGCGCGATCTATCTGGTCGACGGCGAGGTCGAGATTGCGAACGAGCGCTATGAGGGACCGCGCCTTCTGATCTTCCGGCCGGGCGACCGCATCACCGTGAAGGCGATCAGGCCGACGCGGATGATGTTTCTGGGTGGCGACGCGCTGGAGGGGCCGCGGCATATCTGGTGGAATTTCGTCTCCTCCAGCAAGGAGCGGATCGAGCAGGCCAAACAGGACTGGAAAACCGGCCGGTTTGCCGCCGTTCCGCAAGAACATGAGTTCATTCCGCTGCCGGAGTGAGCTATTGCTCCGCTTTCTCATTTGCACGCCTGTGCAGTCGTGCCGTTTCGAAAGCCTGACCGAATGAACGCGATGCTCGCCAGCGATTTGCCCCTGCCCCGGATCGGCCGCGGCAAGGTGCGCGATATCTATGCCGTCGGCGACGACCGCGTGCTGCTGCTCACCACCGACCGGATCAGCGCGTTCGACGTCGTGATGGCCGAGACCATTCCGATGAAGGGCGCTGTGCTGACGCAGATCAGCGCGTGGTGGTTCCGCCAGCTCGAAGGCGTGGTGCCGCATCACATGATCAGCGCCGATGCCGACGAGATCATCCGCAAGGTGCCCGCCTTGAAGGACCATCGCGCCGACATTCTCGGTCGCGCGATGCTGTGCAAGCGCACCACCGTCTTCCCGGTGGAATGCGTGATCCGCGGCTACATCTCCGGCTCGGCCTGGAAGGAGTATGCCGCAGCGGGTACACTCGCGGGCGAGGAACTCAAGCCCGGGCTGGTCGAGAGTGAGAAGCTCGACGCCCCGATCTTCAGCCCGGCCACCAAGGCCGAGACCGGCCATGATGAGAACATTACGATCGCACGCGTACGCGAGATTTTGGGCAGCAACGTCGCCGAGAAGCTCGAGAGCATGGCGCGCACGGTCTATAATTTCGGCGAACGGATCGCCCGTCACCAAGGCATCATCATCGCCGACACCAAGTTCGAGTTCGGCCGCGCGGCGGACGGCCGCATCATTCTGATCGACGAGGTGATGACGCCGGATAGTTCGCGGTTCTGGGCCGCCGACGTCTACAAACCCGGCCGGCCGCAGCCCTCCTTCGACAAGCAGCCGCTGCGCGACTATCTCGACGCCGAGCGCCGCGCCGGCCGCTGGAACGGCGACGCCCCGCCCCCGCCGCTGCCGGACAGCGTGGTCGATGCGACGAGCAAGCGGTATCTCGAAGCGTATCGGCGCGTGACGGGAAGCGATCTGCAAATCTAGCTCCGTCATTGCGAGCGAAGCGAAGCAATCCATATCTCAACGTGGGAATAGATGGATTGCTTCGCTGCGCTCGCAATGACGCGCGGATACAGGATTGCGCTGCAGGCCCATCCGGTGCGAAGTTGCCTCCATAGGGAATGCGAGGGAGCGCCTGAATGTCCGAAGCCGATTCCGTGCTCGTCGAACGCGATGGTCCCGTGACCATCGTTTCCATCAACCGCCCGCATTGCCGCAACGCCGTCGACGGTGCGACGGCGCGCAAATTGTACGAAGCCTTCCTTGCCTTCGATGCCGACGAGAGCGCATCCGTCGCCGTGTTCACTGGCACCGGCGGCTATTTCTGCGCGGGCGCCGACCTCAAGGCGGTGGCGGCGGGCGATCCCAACAAGAAGCGCGAGCTCGGCGGCCACGACTCGATTGCGCCGATGGGACCGAGCCGGCTGCGGCTGTCAAAGCCGGTGATCGCGGCGGTCGAAGGCTTTGCGGTGGCCGGCGGCATGGAGCTGGCGCTGTGGGCGGACATGCGCGTGGTCGCAGACGATGCCACCTTCGGCATCTTCTGCCGCCGCTTCGGCGTGCCACTGATCGATCTCGGCACCATCCGACTGCCACGCCTGATCGGTCATTCGCAGGCGATCGATTTGATTCTCACCGGTCGCCCGGTCGGCGCGCAGGAGGCGCTGCGCATGGGCCTCGCCAACCGCGTCGTCGGCCGCGGCGAGGCGACCGCACATGCGATCGCGCTGGCGCGGGAGATCGCGCGCTTTCCGCAAAAGTGCCTGCGCGCCGATCGGCTGTCGGCGCTGCGGCAATGGGACCTCTCGGAGGAAGAGGCGATCGCCAATGAGATGCGCGGCGGGCTCGAGGTGATCGCCTCGGGCGAAACGCTGTCGGGCGCGACGCGGTTTGCTTCCGGCATCGGCCGCCACGGCGCGTTTGCGGATGACGCGAG
>NZ_JAHEAG010000029.1 GCF_018596315.1 Bradyrhizobium sp. SRL28
TTCCAGTTCCTCGTCGAAACTATCCAGCATTTCCGCCTGAATGCGGTCGTGGATCGTGCCATTCGGCGGCCTTTTGGTCATGGTGGGCTCCAGCTGCAGAGCTGTTGGGGTTCGCGTGATGTGTGAACGTCGATGTCCTGCCGTATCATCGGCCAGGCACCTAGCGGAAAGCAGAAGGCCGGAGTTTGGTTCCGGCGTCCGCTATCCGTGGGCTGAGTGATGCCGCTTGAACCGGTTTGTCGGTTCAGGGGTTGATCGTCCGCTACAAAAATTTAATCGCGCTGTCGGGCGCCGGCCCCCTCCATCCGTCCTTGGGACGGGAGCGGCTGCGCGCGTGCGGCCGAATATCAGATAGAGGAAGGCTGCGCGGATGAAGGTCACACAGCATCTCTGGTTCGAGAAGGACATGGAGGCCGCGATCGGTTTCTACACCTCGCTCATCCGCGGCTCATCGGTCGAATGGGTTTCGTCCCTGCCTGCCGAGAGCCCGAGCGGTCCTGCGGGCAGCGTCAAGATCGCAGCCTTCAGCCTGGGCGACCAGCGCTACATGGCGATCGAGGCTGGCCCCCTCGACCCGTTCAACCACAGCTTTTCGATCATGGTCGAATGCGACACGCAGGTCGAGATCGACCGCCTGTGGGATGCTTTGAAGGAGGGCGGCAGAATCGAGCAATGCGGCTGGCTGCGGGATCGCTGGGGCCTCTCCTGGCAGATCGCGCCCAGACGGCTCGGTGAATTGATGAATGATCCCGACCGCGACAAGGCCAGGCGCGTCGCAGAGGCCATGCTGAAGATGGTCAAGTTCGATATTGCAGAACTGGAGGCCGCGGCGAGGGGTTAGAGCGCTTTCCAGCGAAAGCCTGCCCCGAACTTGACCCGGGGTGGAGACCGGTTCGCGTCAAGAAAACGCGTCAAATCAAAAATCTAGAGTCCCGATTCCATCGGAACGGGACTCTAGAACGCATCGTTATTTGCCGCGGCACGGATTTGTTTGGGCTGGGCGGATGGAACGCCGGGCGCGACGCAACGCCACAAGGGGCGAGAGGAAGAGTGGTCGCGCGCTGCACGGCGCCGGGGCTGAAGGGGTACCGCGCAGCGCGTCGACCGTATGGGAGCGTCATGGCGTGACCAAACGTCCCACATTCCCTTGAGAATGCGATTGTGTGTTCAATCAATTAATGGTTGCAGATGGGATTGTCAATTTTTCCCGTGATATTTCACCAGATATTGCGGCTGCCGGGTTGGCAGGATTTAGGCCGCATGTGCCGATTTTCGCAGCATGTCGGCGGCGATTTTGAGGTCTTGAACGAAGCGCCGGTATTCCTGTGCCTTGGCATCGGCATCGGGCAATCGCAACAGATAGGACGGGTGCACCGTCACCAGCGCCCTGGTGCCGTCGTCGAGATCGATCGGGTGGCCGCGGTTCTTGTTGATCGGCGTGATCTTCCCGAACACGCTTTGCGCCGCGGTGGCACCCATGGCCACCACCAGGTCGGGTTTGATCGCGGCCAGTTCCCTTTCGTACCATTGCCGGCAGGCCTTGATTTCCGGCGTGTTCGGCTTCTGGTGCAGGCGGATTTTTCCGCGCGGCACGAACTTGAAGTGCTTGACCGCATTGGTGACGTAGACCGTGCTGCGGTCGATCCCGGCCTCTTCCAGCGCGCGGTCGAGCATTTGCCCCGCGGGCCCGACGAACGGCTTGCCGGCGAGGTCTTCCTTGTCGCCGGGCTGTTCGCCGACCAGCATGATCCGCGCGGTTTGCGGGCCTTCGCCGAACACGGTCTGGGTGGCATTCTTGTAGAGAGGACAGGCGCGGCAATCGGCGGCTTCCTCACGCAGCGTCTCAATATCGTCCTGACCTTTTCTGCGGACCATGGGCGGCTCCGGCCGTTTCTGCGCCTTGTGTGGTTCGGTCGCGCCATTTTCGATCATGGCGCTGGTTGAACGTTCTGCACCTTCGATCAGCGGTTTAATCAATGAAGCCTCCGGCAGGTTCCGCCAGTACTTCTTCGGCATTTCGGCCTGCATCGCCTTCACCTTCAGCCGCGCCGGATTGAAAATGCTGGCGTAATAGCGCCGCCAGGTTTCCTCCAGCCGGTCCGCGGTCGGAGCTTCGCTCTTGGCCACGCCCGGCGTGATCGAGACGGCATGACCGTCCCAATGCGCACAGACGTCCGGGGTCAGGATCGACCAGGGCATGTCGGCGAAACGGCGTGCGAAGAACGGCGCGGCCAGTTCAACGATGTGATGCTCCGGCTCGAACCAGGCGACGAAGTGCGATGTGTGCTCGCGGCCGACTTCGCGGAAGCGGACAAAGGCGTGCATCTTGTGCTCGTCGCGGCGCACCGCCTTGGCCATCGCGGCGACCTCGGCCACGTCGGGATCGGTCGCGATGTCGAGCAGATCGTGATTTTGCCGCAGCCGCCACAGCAGGCGATAGAGCAGGGCAAACCGCTCGGGGTTGCGGTGCAGGATCGCCATCTCTGCCAGCTCAACGAATCTGGCCGGTACGTTGAAGGTGCCGGGTGGCGGCTCGAGCGGCGGGGCGGCCGGCTCGAACAGTTCGGGCGCATCGCCCGCGATGCGCCAGGTCACGTCGGAGGGTTTTACATCGCTCAACGCCAGCGCGCGGGCTGCTTTGCGCCAGCCGTCGAAATCGGTTTCGTCATCGAGGATGATGTGGTGCATGTCTCTCCTCCTCGTCATTGCGAGCGAAGCGAAGCAATCCATTTCTCCGCTTGCTGAGGTATGGATTGCTTCGTCGCTTCGCGCCTCGCAATGACGCTGTGGGTTTAGAATCCAAATCCCAACTGCGCCGCCGTCGGCTTGAACCGCTCTGCCAATCCCGCGCCATCGAGCAAATGCGGCGAGGGGCGGTGATCGCTGAGCACGATGAACGGCAGCGCCTTCTTCTGCGGGACGTGCAGCCGCCCCAGGTCAGCCAGGCGGATCGAGGTCAGGCGGCGCGTGGCGATGATGCGATCCACCGCCTTGGTGCCGAACCCCGGCACCCGCAACAGATCCTCGCGGCTGGCGGTTGCGACATCGAGCGGAAAGCGCTCACGATGCCGCAGCGCCCAGGCCAGCTTTGGATCGATGTCGAGCGGCAGCATGCCTTTGGTCTCCTCGACGATTTCGTGTGCGCCAAAGCCGTAAAACCGCATCAGCCAGTCGGCCTGATAGAGCCGGTGCTCGCGAATGAGCGGTGGGGAGACAAGCGGCAGCGCGCGGCTGGCGTCGGGGATCGGGCTGAAGGCCGAATAATAGACCCGCTTGAGCCGGTAGGAACCGTAGAGATTGGCGCTGGTGTCGAGGATGGTTTTGTCGCTGGCGGCATCCGCGCCGATGATCATCTGCGTGCTCTGGCCGGCAGGCGCGAAGCGCGGCGGCTTTGCTTGCGTGGCGGTCCGGTTGTTCTCCTGCGCCTCATCGAGCTTCAAACGCAGCCGGCCCATGGTGCGGCGGATCGCGCGCACGTCCTTTTCAGGTGCGAATTTGGCGAGGCTCTTTTCCAGCGGCATTTCGATGTTGATGGAAAGACGGTCGGCATATTTGCCGGCTTCCGCGATCAGCGCATCGTCAGCCTCGGGGATGGTTTTCAGATGAATGTAGCCGCGGAAGTGATGCTCCTCGCGCAGTTTTCGCGCGACGCTCACGACCTGCTCCATGGTGTAGTCGGCGCTGCGGATGATGCCGGAGGAGAGAAACAATCCCTCGATGTAGTTGCGACGATAGAAGTCGATCGTCAGTTTCACCACCTCGTCGACCGTGAAACGCGCCCGCGGCACGTTCGAAGAAGTGCGGTTGACGCAATATAAGCAATCGTAATTGCAGGCGTTGGTGAGCAGCACCTTCAACAGCGAGATGCAGCGTCCGTCCGGCGCGTAGGAATGGCAGATGCCCATGCCCGGCGCGGTCGAGCCGAGGCCCTTGCCATCGCTGGAATCCCGCTTCTCTGTCCCTGAGGACGCGCAGGAAGCGTCGTATTTCGCCGCATCCGCCAGGATTTCCAGCTTACGTTGCACGTCCATCGTTGAATCCCTTTGATTCCATTCATGAATCGCCAAAGCGTCGATCCCGATTGACTCTGCCGGGCCGGTTAGCTTTATATTAGAACATATCATGAACAAATGAGCCAGCCGCGGGTTCACTAGGAAAAAGCGGTAAAGGCCAAATTTTCTGAAGGAGCGGGGCATGAGCACCGCACACACAAGCACGCTTGCAAGTTTGCGAGGACGCATCGAGCGGATCGAGACGCATGGCGATGCGCATGACCTCAACAAGGTCGCGCTCGGCCATGCGGCAGCGGATGAGACGCTGTGCGGCGGCCTTGCGGTCGCAGCGGTGCATGAAGTGTTCGCCGAGGGCCATCAGAGCGCGGCGGCAACCGGCTTCATTGCAGGACTGGCGGGAAGGGTATCGCCGCGCCGGCCTCTGGTCTGGGTGCGGCAGGATTTTTCGGAAATTGAATCCGGCGCGCTGTCGATGAGCGGGCTGTGCGAGCTGGGTCTCGATCCGCGGCTGCTCGTGACCGTGCGCGCCCCGGACACCGACGCCGCGTTGCGCACCGCCGCCGATGCGCTGGCCTGCGATGCGCTCGGCGCCGTCGTGCTGGAAGTCTGGGGGCAGGCACGCCAGCTCGATCTCGTCGCCAGCCGCAAGCTCACACTGGCCGCGGCAGCCTCCGGCGTCACCGCATTGCTGCTGCGGATGGCGGCGGAGCCGCGGCCCTCGACCGCAGAGACCCGATGGATCGTGCGCGCGGCGCATTCGCCACCTTCGGCTTCCTGGCACGCCTGGGGCGCGCCCGTGTTCGACGCGCAGCTCGTTCGTAACCGTCATGGCCCGGTCGGCCGCTGGATCATGGAATGGAAATGTGATGAGTGCCTATTCAGCGAACCGGCGGCGTATCCTCAGCCTGTGGCTGCCACGCCTGCCCATCGACCGCATCAAGCGCAAGCTTTCACAGAACGGCGACGCGCTGGATAAAACACCCAGCGTCGTCGTCGCCAAGCAGCACAACGCCATCCTGATCTACGCGCTCGATGACCTTGCCGTGCGCGCCGGCCTCTCGATCGGCCTGCCGCTCGCCAATGCCCGCGCCATCTGCCCCGAGCTGACGGTGTTCGACGCCGACGAGGTCGCCGACCGCAAGACGCTCGACGACATCGCCGACTGGTGCGACCGCTTCACCCCACTGGTGGCGCTCGATCCGCCGCATGGGCTCTATCTCGACATCACCGGCTGCGCCCATCTGTTCGGCGGCGAGCGCGCGCTGCTGCAGATCGTGAGCGGTGCATTGAGCCGGCGCGGCTTTGCCGTCAGCGCCGCGATCGCGAGCACCGCGATCTGCGCCCGGACGCTGACGCGCCAGGCTTCCGGAAAGATCATTGCCGATGGCGAGGAGGCCGCGGCCGTCGCTCCGCTGCCGGTGTCTGCGCTCGGCGCCGGTGACGCCATCACCGGCGGCCTGCGCCGCGCCGGCCTGAAAACCATCGGCGACGTCGCTTCCCGCGGACGCCACGAAATCACGGCGCGGTTCGGCGCCGGCTTCACGACGCTCTTGGAGCAGGCGCTGGGGCAGGGTGATGCGCCGATCAGCCCGCGCAAACCGCTGCCGGATTACATCGTCGAAAAGCGCTTTCCCGAACCGGTCGCCACCGACACCGTGATCGCGATGAATCTGTCCGCGCTCGCCGCCATGCTGGTCACGGCGATGGACAAGCAGGGCAAGGGCGCGCGGCGGCTGGACGCGAGTTTTTTCCGCACCGACGGCGCGGTGCGCACGATCTCGGTCGATACCGGGCGTCCGGTGACGAAGCCAGAGGTGATGGACCGCCTGTTTCGCGAGCGGCTCGATGCGCTCAACGATCCCCTCGATCCCGGCTTCGGTTTCGATCTCATCAGGCTGTCCGCCAGCCGCACCGAAATCGTGGTGCAGCAGCAGCGCGATCTCGACGCCAATGTCCATGACAATGACGAACTGGCAGCGCTGATCGACCGCATCGCCGCGCGCATCGGGGGCAAGCGTGTCGTCGTACACCTGCCGCAGGATACTCACATTCCTGAACGCGCCGTGCTGGCCGTAGCAGCGCAGCACCATCTGGCGGCGGCCACGCAGGCCGCATGGCCGGAGCGTATCGAGAGCGAGCCGCCGCTGCGGCCGTTGCGGCTGTTCGACAGACCGGAGCCGATCAAGGTACCGTTTGCGAGCGTGCCCGACGGGCCGCCGCATCAATTCACCTGGCGCCGCGTGACGCATGCGGTGGTGCGGGTGGAAGGGCCCGAACGCATCGCCATGGAATGGTGGAAGCAGAACGGCGATGGCCCGACGCGGGACTATTTCCGCATCGAGGACGAAGCGGGACTTCGTTTCTGGATCTTTCGCGATGGGCTCTATGAAAGCGAACTGGCCGCCGAAGAAGGCGAACCCGCATCCGTCAGATGGTTCGTGCACGGACTATTCGCATGAATGGCCCCGTGAACATTCCCGGTTATGCCGAAATCGGCATCACCACCAATTTCTCCTTCCTGCGCGGCGGCTCCGATCCGCGCGCCTATGTGCATCAGGCAAGCGAACTCGGCATTCCCGCGATCGGAATCGCCGACCACAACACGCTGGCCGGCGTGGTGCGCGCGTACAAGGAGCTCGATAATCCCGAGGTCAAGCACAAGCCAAAACTCCTGATCGGCGCGCGGCTCGTCTTCATCGATGGCACGCCTGATATTCTCGTCTACCCTCGCGACCGCGCCGCCTATGGCCGGCTCTGCCAGTTGCTCACCCGCGGCAAGCGCGGCGACGACATCACGCGGATCGAGAAGGGCGAATGCCATCTGAAGCTTGGCGATCTCCTGGAATTTGCCGAAGGCCAGCTTCTGGTACTGGCGCTGCCGCACCGGTTCGACGCGGCGAGCGCCCAAACAATTCTAGCGCGACTGAAGAACAGCCGCGCCGATGGCGTCTGGCTTGCCGCAAGCCTGCTCTATCGCGGCGACGACAAACGCCGGCTGGCCCGGCTGCATCATCTGGCGCTCGCGGCAAAAGTGCCGCTGCTCGCGACCAACGAGGTGCTGTACCACCATCCCGCCCGCCGCCCGCTGCAGGACGTGCTCACCTGTATCAGAGAGAAGACCACCATCGACGCCATCGGCCGGCGGCTCGAAGCCAATGCCGAGCGATACCTGAAGCCGCCCCGCGAAATGGCGCGGCTGTTTCGCGATTTGCCCGAGGCCATCGCGGAAACCATGCGCTTTGCCAACCGCATTTCGTTTTCGCTCGACCAGCTCAAGTATCAGTATCCGGACGAGCCGGTGCCGCCGGGCAAGACCGCGCAGCAGCACCTCGAAGATCTCACCTGGGCTGGTGTCGACAAATATTTCGGCGGCGAAATCAGCGATACCTTGCGCGCCACCTTGCGCAAAGAACTCGCGCTGATCGCCGAGCTGAAATACGCGCATTATTTCCTGACCGTGCACGACATCGTCCATTACGCCCGCAGCCAGAACATCCTGTGCCAGGGACGGGGCTCGGCGGCCAACTCCGCCGTCTGCTACGTGCTCGGCATCACCTCGGTCGATCCGACCAAGGTCGATCTCTTGTTCGAGCGCTTCATTTCCAAGGAGCGGCTGGAGCCGCCCGATATCGACGTCGATTTCGAACATTCGCGACGCGAGGAGGTGATGCAGTATGTCTATCGCCGCTACGGCCGCCATCGCGCCGCGATCATCGCCACCGTCATTCACTATCGTCCGCGCAGCGCGATCCGCGATGTCGGCAAGGCGCTGGGGCTGACGGAGGACGTCACTGCGGCGCTCGCCGATACGGTGTGGGGAAGCTGGGGCAAGGGCCTCAATGAGATGCAGATCCGGCAGGCCGGGCTGGACCCCCAGAATGCGATGGTCGAGCTCGCGGTCGAACTCGCCACCGAGCTGATCGAATTCCCGCGCCATTTGTCGCAGCATGTCGGCGGCTATGTGCTGACGCAGGACCGGCTCGACACCTATGTGCCGATCGGCAATGCGGCGATGGACGACCGCACCTTCATCGAATGGGACAAGGACGATGTTGACGCGTTGAGCATGATGAAGGTCGACGTGCTGGCGCTGGGCATGCTGACCTGCATCCGCAAATGCTTTGATCTCATCGCCGACCACAAGGGCGCGCGCTGGGAGCTCGCCACCGTCGAGCAGGACGACCAGAAGGTTTACGACATGCTGTGCCGCGGTGAATCGCTCGGCGTATTCCAGGTCGAAAGCCGCGCGCAGATGAACATGCTGCCGCGCTTGAAGCCGCGGACCTTCTACGATCTCGTCATTGAGGTCGCGATCGTGCGGCCCGGTCCGATCCAGGGCGATATGGTGCATCCGTACTTGCGGCGGCGGAACGGCGTCGAGAAGGAAAACTATCCGTCGCCGTCGCCCGAACACGGATCTCCCGACGAACTGTACAAGGTGCTGCACAAGACGCTCGGCGTGCCGCTGTTCCAGGAACAGGCGATGCGGATCGCGATCGAGGCCGCAAAATTCTCGCCTGAGGAAGCCAACGGCTTGCGCCGCGCGATGGCGACGTTTCGCAATGTCGGCACCATCGGCAAGTTCGAAGACAAGATGATCGGCAACATGATCGCGCGCGGTTATGCGCCGGAGTTTGCCAGAAACTGCTTCGAGCAGATCAAGGGTTTTGGCTCCTACGGTTTTCCGGAAAGCCACGCCGCCAGCTTCGCCCAGCTCGTCTATATCTCTTCATGGCTGAAGCATTATCACCCGGACGCCTTCTGCTGTGGCCTGCTCAATTCGCAGCCGATGGGGTTTTACGCGCCCGCCCAGATCGTCGGCGACGCCCGCACCAACGGCGTCGAGGTGCGCGAGATCGATGTCTCCTACAGCTTTGCGCAGAACACGCTGGAGCAGGGGGATGGGAAATACTGCGCAGTGCGGCTCGGCTTCCGCCAGATCGATGGGTTTAGCTGGGTTGATGCGGACGAGGAGCGGTTGAAACAACTTCAGGCGTCATTCCGACGCACAGATGCAACTAGCCGCGCGGGGACTGTGCTCCCTCTCCCGCTTGTGGGGGAGGGTCGGGGTGGGGGGGTCTCCGCGAGTCACACTGCCCGTGTGGAGAGAGTTTCCCCCACCCGTATCGCATCTTGCGATGCGATACGGCCTAAGAGCGAGCTTCGCTCGTCTCGACCCCCGCAAGCGGGGGAGGTGACCTCAGATTGGGCCGACCGCATCGTCGCCGCCCGCAAACGCCGTCCCTTCACCTCGCTGGAGGAATTCGCCCGCGACACGGGCTTACCGAAACGCGCGCTGATCCTGCTCGCCGATGCCGATGCCTTCCGCTCCATCGGGCTCGACCGCCGCGCCGCGCTCTGGGCGGTGCGGCGGCTGCCCGACGATGTGCCGCTGCCGTTGTTCAAGGCCGCCGTCGCTCGCGAGCAGCCCGACGAGAACGCCAAGCCGCTGCCTGAGATGCCGCTGCCGGAACAGGTGGTCGCCGATTACCAGACGGTGCGGCTGTCGCTGAAGGGCCACCCGATGGAATTTTTGCGCGAGCGGTTCACCAAAGAGCGCGTCGTCGCCTGCCAGGACGTCAACCACAAGAACGACAAGCGCCGTATCAGCTGCGCCGGCGTGGTGCTGGTGCGGCAGCGCCCGGGCAGCGCCAAGGGCGTCGTCTTCATGACGCTCGAGGACGAGACCGGCATCGCCAATATCGTGGTGTGGCCAAAGGTGATGGAGCAGTACCGGAAGGAAGTGATGGGCGCCCGCCTCATCCTGGTGGAAGGCTATATCCAGAGCAGCCCGGAACACGTCACGCATCTGGTGGCGCAGCGGATGTTCGACCGCTCCCACGACCTGATCGGCCTCGCCAACGACGCGCCGAGCCGCAAGCATCCTGTACCGGCAGGCCCCGCGCTGATCGAACCGCTCAACGACGACCGCCGCGATCACCCGGAAAACCCTGCGCAAAAAATCCGCCACCCGCGCGACGTCCGCATCCTGCCGCCGTCACGGGATTTTCACTGAGCCGAGCCAGGGCGTGGTGACAGCGATCGTTCAACAGACTCAGTGCCGCACTTCGAGAACCATATTGAGTGGCGTTTCCGCGGCGCGACGGACCTGACTGAAACCGCCTGCCTTGATTACTTCGGTCAGTTTCGCCTGTCCGGCCTGGGCGCCGAGCGCCATACCCACCTCCTGCGACAGGGACACCGGTACGCACGCCATGGTCGAAAACGCATAGGCGACGCGTCCGAACGGCCCGAGATTGTCTTCCGTCGCGTCGCCCGCAAGCGGCTCCATCAGCATCCAGGTCCCGTCGGGCTTAAGCGAGCGGCAGATGTGGGCTGCGGCCCCCACGGGATCGCCGAGATCGTGCAGTACGTCGAAGCATGTCACCAGGTCGAGATCCTTGGCGGAAAAATCCTTTGCCTTGGCCACCTCGAATCGAATGTTACCGGCACCGCCGCTCTGGCGCGCATAGGCCGTGGCGTGATCAATCGATGGCTCGTGGAAGTCGTAACCGACAAAGGTTGAGTTTGGGAATGCCTTCGCCATGATGAACGTCGAATAGCCCGTGCCGCAGCCGATATCAGCGACCTCAGCGCCTCGTTCCAGTTTGGCTACTACGCCATTTAGAGCCGGCAACCAGTTTTGGACAATATTCGCGGAATAACGCGGTCGCAGCATCGCGCCGATGGCGCAGAAAAGGCACCCCGCATGATCTCCCCAATCGATCCCGTCGCCGGACTTGAAGGCCTGTTCGACTAACGGTTGGGTCTGATACAGCGCCGCGACAGCGTCAAATCCACCACCCGTGAAGAACGCACTTTCTTCATTCGCGAATACCATCGCTTGTTCCGGAGGCAACTCGAATCGTCGGCTGGCCGAGTCGTAAGTCAGATAGCCAGATGCCGCGCTTTGCGCGAGCCATTCGCGGGCATAGCGTTCGGAGATGTTTGCCTTCGCGGCTAGCTCTGCGCTGGTCATCGGGCCGGCACCGTCCATTGCCTTGTAGAGACCAAGACGTACACCGATGCGCATCAACGGCACGCTCGCCGCAGCGCCGAGATCGACTATCATCTTTCCGAGGAATTGCTGAAGTTTCCTTTCGTCAATCATGATGTCCTCCCTCAACGTCATCGCAATGCGACCGTCGAAATTGGAGTCGGCATTCTTGTCAATTGGGCTCGAAATCGAGCGGGGATGCCAACGCTGTGCCGCCGAGGGGCGCAAAAAAACTCGCGTTGTCGAACGTCCGTCCCCAAGAGTTTACAGGCAGCATCTTGGCAGAAAAACGAGTATCTTAATAGGGCAGAACCGACAGCGGAAAGCCGACGGTGCGCGTTACGATGCACTCGCCCTTTGAGTTCCCGTGGCTGCAGCGGCAAAGATCGCTTCGACGTTCTCAGGCGCAAAAAACTCCGTCGGCGATATCGTCCCAGCGTTCAAGCGCGCAAAGCCGTCCATGGCTGCCTGGTTGCCGTGAACCGCGCCAAGGATCCGCTGCAGCTCGGGTGGCGGCGGTTCGAGCGTTGCGAGGTCGCAGGTGAAATCGAACATCGCGTCAACGTCCGCGTCACGGATGCGCTGGTATTCACCCATGGCTTCCTCGAACGGCCGCGCGCCCGACAAGGATTGGTCGATTGCTCCAGTGCAGAGTTCGGCGTCGCGGAAGGCGTCGAGAATTCCCTGCGCCGTTATGAAGTCCCTATTATAGCCGGCGTCGCCGACGAGCGCCCAGCCGGGGCCGTAAGGCTTGCGAAAATAGTTCGGGACCGCAGCTCCAGCGAACGGTGCTTCGCGCGTCGCGCTCCGCAACCGCTTGGCAAAGTCCGGCGCCTGCTCGATGGCTTTCAGGTAATTGCCCTCGATATCCCGCTTGTTTTCCGCAAACTCCGCGTAAGGCCATCCGGCGATGACGAGCGTCAGGTCGTCATGGGTCGGCATTGCCGCAAACGCGCGCCTGTCACGGATATAAACCTCAAAGCGGCCGTCGGTGGGCAGTCCTCTCCAATAGCTGTAGTAACCCGCGCATAGTGGCGCCTTCTCGCGGTAGTGCTCAGGATGCACCGCCTCGCTCAGCATGGAGTGCCGGCCGTCGGCACCTACGATTATTTCGGCATATTCCGTAACAGTGCCGCCGTGCTTCGATCGGCCCTTGATGCCGACGACGCGCTCTCCTTCGACGATGATTTCCTCGACGACGAAACCCTGACGGATTTCCGCGCCGGCTTCGGCCGCGGCATCGACGAGCAGTTTGTCGAGGATGGTCCGCCGCGGGCAATAGGCGACGGGATCCTTGTCCGTGCCGGGGGCGCCGGCAATGGTGAACGCGCCGAAGTCGAAGGCGTAGGTATGGATCGGCGGGCATCCGGTCGCCACCAGGCGGTCGAGCAGCCCCCATCGCGACAGCGCATTCACCGCGCGGGGATGCACGAGATGCGTCGACACGGTGTCGCTCGGAAATGAAGCGCGGTCGACCGCCAGCACCCGGTACCCCTTGCGCGCCAGCAACATTGCGGTCGGCGAACCGGCGCAGCGCGCGCCCACGACGATCACGTCGAATGCCTTGTCCATCGAAATCTCCCAGCAAAATTCTTCCGTGCCGGTTCATGGCGCCAGCGAGCTGACTGGCCGCAGCGGCCGGAACTCGTGGCTCGAATCTAGCGGGAAACCGAAGCCCCAACTTTGCCGAAACTCCGTGGTTCTTTGCAGCCCGTAGGGTCCACGTTCGGGAGCCAAGGCAATGGATGCCCTATCGGAAGCTCTCGCGTCGGTGCACATGACAGGCGCCATCTTCTACCACGCAGAGTGCACAGCGCCCTGGGGGTTCCAGGTGCCTCACCTGCAAAACGTCGCCCACGTCCTTGCTCCCGGAACCGAGCGCCTGGTCAGCTATCATCTGGTCACGGACGGGAAGGCGGTCGTGCGCTTCCCGGGCGAAGACGACATCGCCGTCGCTGCGGGCGATATCCTGATCATCCCCCACGGCGATGCCCATACCGTTTCGAACGGCTCGCCATCGACCTACCTCGACAGCGGCGCTTCGATCGGCGAGTTCCTGGTCGGCCATCTGACCACGATGCGATTGGGCGGCGGAGGCGAGGTGACAAGGTTCGTCTGCGGCTATTTCGGCTGCGAACGTCATGCCGATCGGCTCTTCCTTGCCGGCCTGCCGCTGATGATCAAGATCAACCTGCGGGGTGACCCGGCCGGCGAATGGCTGGAGAGCTCGGTTCGCCACCTTGTCTCGGAGGCTGGATCCGCGCGGCCGGGACAGGCGGTCCTGCTGTCCAAAATGGCGGAAGCGCTCTTCATCGAAACCATCCGCCGCTATATGGAGGCGTTGCCGCCGGAACAGACCGGCTGGCTTGCAGGTGCGCGGGATCCGGTCGTCGGCGGCGCACTGGCGCTGCTGCACCGAAAACCCTGTCATCATTGGACCGTGGAAGAACTTGCCGCCGAGGCCGGCGTGTCTCGCTCGGTCCTTGCCGAGAGGTTCTCCCGGTTTCTCGGCGAGCCGCCACTGACCTATCTGGCGCGCTGGCGATTGCAGCTTGCCGCGAGAATGCTGCAAACCACGCGGGAGGCCGTGATACAGGTGGCCTCCGAGGTCGGGTATGACTCGGAGGCGGCGTTCAATCGGGCGTTCAAGCGCGAGTTCGGTATTCCGCCAGGACAATTCAGGAGATCGTGCGCCCGAGCGGACCTGATTGGAGGTAACGGACCAACTCGTATTCCCTCGGGCACGGCGTGAGAGAAATCAAAAGGTATCCCGTGGAGCATGGGTTTTCCCACGATCCCGACCCGCTGGTTCCGATCTACCAGTAAATCAATCCCCGTTGCGTCTTTCCGGCTCCACTTCTGGCAAATGCTGCCGCGAGCCTTTGCTTTTCGGCGCAATGTGCAGCCAGACTCTCGTATAGCCTTGCCTCCATAAAGGGGGTGTGTTCGCTGCTGCTGGATGCTGCATCGGCGGTGGCAGATATCAGCGCACTGATTTGACGTATCAGCAGATCGTCTGTCGATGGCTGCATAACCTTCTCCTTCGATCTCGGTCCGACGAGATCACTCCTGATTTCGGTTCACCGCAAGTCGGCAAATCACAGGAATCGCAAATGCCGGCTGCGACAGATTGCTCGCGCTTCACTTGGCTTCAGCAAGAAACCTGCGCATCCCCCGTAGCCGAGCCAGGCAGTGTTTTCGGTAAAGAATGCAATATTCTCGGTAAAGTATTTCGACGAGGTTCCACGTGATCGATCCCATGTCTGATCAAAGGATCACACTACGACGATATCGTTTCGGGATTTCTTCCTCGGCCGGGAAAATGGCTTCGCGGACGGCGCGGAATATTTCATGCCATCGCGAGCGGCGAAACAGCCTCACGGCGCGGTGACTGTTATGCATCGTGCGCTGGATTGCTCCCGCCGGCTTGATCCCTTCGCGACCAGTCCCGGTACAATCGAACCTTGGCTCAATCCGACCTGGTATCGCTCTTGGTCTTGCTCTTGCGCTCGCTCTCGCCGTCGTCCTTGAGGTCGTCTTCGTCCTTGACCAGCGTCAGCAGCCTCAGCGTCAGGAACGTGAACACCGCCACAGTCACCGCGACATCGTAGCTGCCGAGCCCGACGGAAACGCCGATCGCGCCGGTGGCCCACAGGCTCGCGGCTGTCGCCGTGCCCTGTACGGTCGTTCCCTGCTTGAGGATTGCGCCGCCGCCGATGAAGCCGATGCCGGTGATCAGGCCTTCGATCACCTTCGCCATGCCGTCGGGGGAATGCACCAGCAGATTTTCACTGGCCTGCACAAATCCGCAGCTTGCCATGGCGACCAGCGGGAAGGTGCGCAAGCCCGCGCTTCGCGCCCGCTTCTCGCGGTCCCAGCCGATCGGAACGGCGAGGGCGAAGGCGGCTGCCAGTGCCACAAAATGAACGCCTATCTGAAATCTGTCCAAAGCTCGCCCTCGAAAACCAAAGCCCCGCGCCGGCGATAAACCAACGCCCGTCACGCGAAGCTTCAGCGGGCAACCGCGATGGAGCTACGGCGCCGCGTTCTTCCTCAACGCATCTGCCGCGGAAATGTTCACGGCCGGCACGCCACCGTTCACACCATGACCAGCCGCCGCGTCAGGCGACACGCTCACGATCGGCGCCGCGGTCCGGTACTGCGGAAGATGATTTTCGAGCGCATAGAAGACGCACAGCGCGAGGCTGGACCAGACCGCCAGGCTGAAATAAAGCGACATCCACGCGATCTCGTCCTTCCACTCGGCCAGATCGTGCGTCACGACCCAGCGCGTGCTGACGTCGCGCAGGCCCTCGCGGGGTGTCAGGCGCTTGTCGCCGTCGGCTTCTCCGGTCCGCCAGCGGTTCAGGTACATCGGGACGTCGATCGTCATCAGAAACGCCAGGAAGCCGGCAATGCCGGCAATGGCTGTGGCCAGGACCACGCGAACCGCACCGTTGAATTCCGGCAGCAGGCGGCAAAGACCTACGCCGATGATGAAGAAGGCAACCGCCCACAGCGAATTTTCGATGGCGTTGCCGAGATAGTTTCTGGTCAGCACCGCATACCATGACAGGCATTCCGCGATCACGATCAGCGGTACGATCACCCACGCGGCATTCACGGTCGTTTCCGCCCCGGTCATCGTGCCGAGCTGGTGCAGGAGAATCGCCCATTGCGCCACAAAAGCGATCTCGGCCACCGTCGCCACCGACCGTCCGACCAGAACGCTCGACCACCAGGTGTCGAACAGGCAGATCCGCTGAACGTCCGCGCGCGGCAGGAACGACCTGAAGGCGCAGCCGAACACATAGGCGGCACAGAAAAGCAGCATGACCCCGATGCCGGACGCACTGCCGGCAGCGCCGGCCGGCAGGACGGAAAGCTCGCGATACAGCACGAACCAGACGGCGATATTGACGCCGCTCACGAGCGTCAACAGGCCCCACCACCAGGACACGGGATTTGACCAGGCCAGGGACCCTGACCGCGCCTGCCATTCCAAACTCATTCGCTGCTCCGCCGTAATCGAATTGACATCTGTTTGTAGTAATACTGTCACAGATGGCGGCAGGTCACGACAAAAATGCGTGTGGGCAACGGGGCAATTTGGGGGCAGGGACGGGCAGCACCGATGATCTCGCCAGCGCACAAGGACGTCAGAAGACTACCGAGGG
This sequence comes from Bradyrhizobium sp. SRL28, assembly GCF_018596315.1. Lineage (GTDB taxonomy): Bacteria > Pseudomonadota > Alphaproteobacteria > Rhizobiales > Xanthobacteraceae > Bradyrhizobium. The sequence continues at coordinate 16,188 of NZ_JAHEAG010000029.1, forward strand.
TGAGCGCCGTCTTTGAATTTTGTTTGCGGGAGTTGAAGCCGGTGCTGACGCGGGGCGAGATGAAGCGATCGCAGCAAGGCGACAATTGACCTCGTCGCACCGGCCGTGTCGCGAACTCAGGACAGGAATTTTACGCCGTAGGTCTTTCCGCGGCGCCAGACCACTTCGCACGACTGGCGCGTCGTATGTCCGGGCACCAGCGCCAATTCAAAGCTGTCTCTCACGTCCAGCGCAGTATCGGTCGCGATCTTGGCGCCGCCCGGCGAGACGTCCAGGACGAAGCATTCAATCTTCGTCATCCCGTTGTCGATCGTCAGCCATGTCGGCCGTTTGCGCAGCTCGCGCCGCGGTTCGCGCTGCACTTTTGTCCTTTGCTCGTCGACAATCATCGTGGCCATCCGTCGTTGATACCCAGTCGGCTGGGTTTGAAGCAGGCCTTTAGAGTGAAGGCAATTTCGTAAACTTCCCTTAGTTTATCGTTTCAAATTTACCGGTTTACTTCGCGAGTTGTAAGGCGAGTTCTCGCAACCGTGCCCGTGCCGTCGGGTGCGTTGGGACGTAATTGTCTTCGCGGCCGTGCAAGAATTGTAGGGTGGGCAAAGCGTAGCGTGCCCACCATCTCAGTGCCGCTGCCGAGAGATGGTGGGCACGGCGCAAGCGCGCCTTTGCCCACCCCACACAACGTCCTCAGAAATTCACCCGGTTCGAGATCGCGCCGTCGACGACGAGGTTCGAACCCGTCGTGAAGGAGGAGGCCGGGCTCGCCAGGAACACGGCAGCATTGGCGATCTCCAGCGGCGTCGCCATGCGGCCGGTCGGGTTGCGCGCCACCGCATCCTGATAGCGCTTCGGCATGTTCTGCTCGACCATGTTCCAGATCCCGCCCTTGAAATAGACGGTGCCCGGCGACACCACGTTGACGCGGATTTTCTTGCCCGCGTATTGCCGCGCCAGTCCCTTGGCCATGTGGATCAGCGCCGCCTTGATCGGGCCGTATGAGCTGGCGGTGTCGGCCTGCGCCGCCGAGATCGATGAAATGATGATGAAGGCCGCGTCGCCGGTCTTCTCGCCGCTGGCTTCGAGCAAGGGACGCGCCGCCTCGAACGCGTTGACGGCGCCGAGCACGTCGAGCCGAAAGTTCTGCTCCCATGAAGCGGGATCGCCGCCTTGCGCCATGGCCCCGGCATTGGAAAACAGCATGTCGACACTGCCCAGCTCCCTGGCCGCATCCGATATCCATGATTTCAGCGCGGCCGCATCGGTGACGTCCACGGGGGCGCCGGTCGCCTTCACGCCCATCGCCTGCAGCTCGGCAACGGTGCCGGCGACCTGATCCGCGTTGCGGGCGCACACCGCGACGCCTGCGCCTTCGCCCGCCAGCGTGTCCGCAATCGCCCGCCCGATGCCGCGCGTGCCGCCGAGCACGACCGCGTTTCTGCCCTTCAAACCCAAGTCCATTTTGTTTTTCCTTATGTGATTCCGCCGCATTGTAGCGCGCAGTTCGTAGGGTGGGCAAAGGCTCGTTAGCGACGTGCCCACCATCTATCATCGATTGCGTTGCTTGATGGTGGGCACGCTTTCGCTTTGCCCACCCTACGAACTCTCGCCGTCACTGCGAGCGCAGCGAAGCAATCCACATCTCCGCAAGCCGCGCAATGGTTTGCTTCGCTGCGCTCGCAATGACGGATGCTCTACTCCGGCGCAGCGCCAACCGGCGGGCCGCCGGGTGGACGATGCAGGAAGGTAATAGTCAGATAAGCGCCGACCCACGAGCCGATAGCGGCGAACACGACATAGACCCAGTTGTCGGTGTAGCTGATCACGGCGTAGGACGAGAGCACGTACCAGATGCTGCTCCAGGTCGCCGCCGGCACGCGCTTGCGGTGCACCACCGCCGAAGTGAACATCACATAGACCGCGTCGGTCCCTGCGGTCGCAAGGAAAACGGCTCCCGCCGTCAGGGGGTCGATGGCAGCCATTGCAACTCCTCTCCTGGTCGGGCAGATCTTCCAAAGGCTAGGGAAGAGAGGCGCTGATGCAAAGCCCCCAGGGAATCCTTCGCGATATCTGGACGTCGGTCGGCGGCGAGACGTCCGCGCTCGACGCACTGACATTGACCGGCGACGAACCACAACTGCCGTCCTCGTTTCGCGTCGCTGCTGCCGCACAGGTCAGCGTTGCCGCGACCGCCCTTGCGGCGACCGAGATCTGGAAAATGCGCAGCGGGCAGGCGCAGCGGGTCACGGTCGACATGCGCCATGCCGTGGTCGAATGCCGGAGCGAACGCTATCTGCGCGTCGACGGCAAACCGCCGCCGCCGGCCTGGGACGCGATTGCCGGTGTCTACAAGACCCGCGATGGCTTCGTGCGCCTGCACACCAATTTTCCCCATCACCGCGACGCCGTCTGCAAGGTACTGAACTGCAAGCCCGAGCGTGACGCGGTTCAGGCCGCGCTGATGCAATGGGACGGCGAGGCGTTCGAGACCTCAGCCTATGCCGGCGGCGGCGTCGTCGCTTTCATGCGCTCCCATGACCAATGGTCGGCGACACCGCATGCCAAGGCGCTCGCCGGGGTACCGCTTATCTCGATTGCCAAGATCGGCGAGGCCGCGCCGAAGCCGTGGCCCAAAGGCGATCGTCCGCTCGCGGGGCTTCGCGTGCTCGATCTGTCGCGGGTGATCGCAGGTCCCGTTGCGGGGCGGACGCTCGCTGCGCATGGCGCCGACGTGCTGCTGATCTCCGGCCCGGAGCTACCGGCGATCCCGTGGCTCACCATCGACACCGGCCGGGGCAAGCTGACGAGTTTTGTCGAACTCAAGAACGCGCAGGGGCGCAGCGTGCTGCGCGATCTGCTGGCGCATGCGGATATTTTCTCGCAAGGCTACCGGCCGCGCGCGATCCCTAGTCTCGGCTTCTCGCCGGAGGATGCCGCGCGCATCAATCCCGGTATCATTTATGTCACGTTGTCGGCCTATGGTGCCGCAGGTCCCTGGGCCGAGCGCCGCGGCTTCGACTCGCTGGTGCAGACGGCGACCGGATTCAACCATGCTGAGGGGCAGGCCGCTGGTGTCGATGGACCAAAGGAATTGCCCGCACAGATGCTCGACCACGCCACCGGCTACATCATGGCGTTCGGCGCCATGATGGCCAAAGCGCGCCAGGCGCGTGAAGGGGGAAGTTGGCACGTCCAGGTGTCGCTGGCGCAGACCGGACGCTGGCTGTGGAATCTCGGCCGGGTCGCCGACGGCCTCGATACCCGTGATCTTACGGGGGAGGCGGTAACGCCCTTCATCGAGGAGATTCCGTCAGGCTTTGGTGCACTGCGGTCGGTCAGGCACTCCGCGATCTTGTCGAAAACCCCGGCGTTTTGGGCCCGTCCGGCCATGCCGCTCGGCAGTCACCCGCCGCAATGGCCGCCACCGGCATAGGCCGCTTGCCGGCGTTCGGGCCGACTCTCCAAACTTTAATCTCTCCCGCCAAGGCTATTTTCGTTTTTCATGTTGTTGGAATGTGAATTGGGCACTATTAGCGCAGGGGTGAGGCAAATCGTCGCTGAGTGGTTCCGGGCCGGATGAACGTGTTTACCAAGCGATTGCAGATCGTTACCCGGCAGCGGCTGGCCGTGGCCATCGGCCTGCTGGCTCTCGTCGGCGCGGGCGCCTACGGCTACGCCCAGATCGGCGGTCCAAAGCGCGGGCATTCGGAAGTCTCGAGCCAGTCCCGCAAGGGATTGCAGCGCTACACGCCGAGCCCTGCCGAATGGGCCAGCCTGACCATTCAGCCCGTCACCGAACGCGGCTTCCGCGCCGAAAACGTCACCGAAGGCAAGATCGCGATCGACGAAGATCGCTCGACGCCGGTGTTCTCGCCCTATGCAGGCCGCGTCACCAAGCTGCTGGCCAAGCCGGGCGATAGCGTCGTCAAGGGGCAGCCGCTGTTCGTGATCGAGGCCGCCGACAACGTTCAGGCGCAAAACGATTTCATCGCGTCGATGACCACCATGAACAAGGCGAAGTCCGCGCTCGAACTTGCACAGTTGCAAGGAACGCGCGCCAAGGATCTGTTCGAAGGCAAGGCCGTCCCGCTGAAGGATTATCAGCAGAGCCAGGCGACGCTGATCCAGGCGCAGAACGACGTGCGCTCGTCGGAAACGGCGATGCAGGCGGCGCGCAACAAATTGCGCATTCTCGGTCTCACCGACGACGACATCGCGACCTTCCAGGAAAAGGGCCGCATCAATCCGGAGACCACCATCTTTGCGCCGATCGCGGGCACCGTGGTCCAGCGCAAGATCGGTCCCGGGCAATATGTCAACGCCGGCGCCAGCGACCCCGTCTATGTGATCGGCGATCTCTCCACCGTCTGGATGACGGCCTTCGTTCGCGAAAGCGATTGCGCGAACGTCGCGGTCGGACAGGACGTGAGTTTCAACGTGCTGGCGCTGCCGGGCCGTTCGCTGTCGGCGCGGATCAACTACGTCGCCACGGCGATCGATCCTGCGACGCGGCGGCTGCTGGTGCGCGCCACCATCGACAACAAGAACGGCACGCTGAAGCCGGAAATGTTCGCCAACGTGACGATCTATTCGGCGGGCGACCGTCCGGCGGTCGGCGTACCGAAGCAGGCGCTGATCTATGAAGGCGAACAGGTGCGGATCTGGGTCGCGCATCCGGACAAGACGATCGAATTGCGTCAGATCAAGCCCGGCCTCACCAATGGCGATCTCGTCGAGGTGGTCGGCAATCTGAAGCCCGGCGAGCAGATCGTCACCAAGGGTGCGCTATTCATCGACCGCGCCGCGTCCGGTAGCTGACCCCCTCATTGAAAGCTCCGGTCTGAATGGATCGCCTGGTCGCCCTAGCAGTCAGCCGCCGCTATTTGATGGTCGGCATGTTCATAGCCGTGCTGGTCGGCGGCCTGATCGCATTCAAGCAGCTCAACATCGAGGCCTATCCCGATCCGACCCCGCCGATGGTCGACATCGTGACGCAAAGTCCGGGCCTGTCGTCGGAAGAGATCGAACGCTACATCACGATCCCGATCGAGACCCAGGTCGCCGGCATTAAGAACCTGCGCACCATCCGCACCATCTCGCTGTACGGATTGTCCGACGTCAAACTGCAGTTCTCGTTCGACTACACCTATGAAGAGGCGCTGCAGCAGGTGTTGAACCGGCTGTCGCAGCTTGCGCCGTTGCCGGGCAATGCGCAGCCGACCATCTCGCCGCTCAGTCCGACCGGCGAGATTTTTCGTTACCGTCTGAAAGGCCCGCCGAATTACAGCGTGCTCGACCTCAAGACGCTGCAGGACTGGGTGTTGCAGCGACGTTTCCGCGCCGTGCCCGGCGTCGTCGACGTTACCGGCTGGGGCGGCAAGACCAAGACCTACGAGCTGCAGGTCGATTTCAACAAGCTGGTCGCCAACGGGCTGACGCTGCCGCAGGTGCTGCAGGCTGTTTCCAATGCCAACATCAATGTCGGCGGCAACACCGTCAATATCGGCGCGCAATCCGCCGTGGTGCGCGGCGTCGGCCTGATCCGCTCGATCGACGACCTCAACAACACCATGGTGTCGCAGTCGGGCGGCAATCCGGTGCTGGTCCGCGACATTGCGCATGTCACGATCGGCGAGAAGCCGCGGCTTGGCATCGCCGGCCTCGACCAGGACGACGACATCGTGCAGGGCATCGTGCTGATGCGGCGCGGCGAGCAGAGTTCGCCGACCATAGCCCGGGTCGAAAAGCTGGTCCACGAAATCAACAATTCCAGCATTCTGCCGCCCGGCGTCAGAATCGAGCGGATCTACGACCGCAAGGACCTGATCGACATCACCACGCATACGGTGCTGCACAACATGGTGGTCGGGATCATCCTGATCGTGCTGCTGCAATGGGTCTTCCTCGGCGATCTCCGCAGCGCGATGATCGTCGGCGCGACGATTCCGTTCGCGCTGTTCTTCGCCGTCATCATCCTGGTGCTGCGCGGTGAATCCGCCAATTTGCTGTCGGTCGGCGCGATCGATTTTGGCCTGATCGTCGACGCCACCGTGATCATGGTGGAGGCGATCTTCCGCCGGCTGACGCAGACCACCGCCCTGTCGGAAGCCGAGCGCAGCCACATCTCGTTCGATACCACGATGGGGATGAAGAGCCACGCGATCATGTCGGCGTCCGCCGACGTGTCGCGCTCGATATTTTTCGCCGCCGCCATCATCATCGCCGCCTTCCTGCCGCTGTTCACGCTGAGTGGCGTCGAAGGCAATATCTTCGGGCCGATGGCGCGGACCTATGCCTACGCGCTGGCGGGCGGACTGCTGGCGACCTTCACGGTGACGCCCGCGCTGAGCGCGATCATCCTGCCGTCGCATCTGGAAGAGGCCGAAACCTGGATCGTCAAGAAGCTCGACGGGCTTTATGTGCCGGTACTGAAATGGGCGGTCGCGAACCGCAAGATCGTCATGACCGCTGCCGCGGGTCTGGTACTGCTGACCATCGTGTTCGCGCGGCTGCTGGGACTGGAATTCCTGCCCAAGCTGGAAGAAGGAAACTTGTGGATTCGCGCCACGCTGCCGCCGACCATCTCGCTGCAGGAGGGCAACGCCTATGTCAACGAGATGCGCAAGATGATCCGCGCGCGTCCCGAAGTGGAATCGGTGGTATCGCAGCACGGACGTCCCGACGACGGCACCGACGCCGCCGGCCTGTTCAACGCCGAATTTTTCGCGCCGCTCAAGCCCAACAGCGAATGGCCCGGCACCCGCGACAAGGACGAACTGACCGCGCAATTGCTGGGCCAGTTGCAGGACAAATTCCCGGGCGTCGAATTCAACTTCTCGCAATATCTGCAGGACAACGTCTCGGAGGCTGTCTCGGGCGTCAAGGGCGAGAACTCGATCAAGCTGTACGGCAACGATCTGCAGGCGCTGACGGATACGGCCAACAAGATCAAATCCGTGCTCAGCACCGTGCAGGGCGTCACCGATCTTGCGGTGTTCACCTCGCTCGGCCAGCCCACGATCCAGATCGATATCGACCGTGCGCGCGCGGCGCGCTATGGCCTGTCACCCGGCGATATCAACGCCACCATCAAGGTCGCGGTCGGCGGCGACAGCGCCGGCGACCTCTATGAACCCGGCAGCGACCGGCATTTCCCGATCATCGTTCGGCTCGCGCCCGAATACCGCAAGAGCGCGGAGGCGATTCACAATTTGCGGATCGGCGTGGCAGGGCAGGGCGGCACGATCACGCAGATTCCGCTCAGCGAGGTTGCCTCGATCAACCTGATCTCGGGCGCCGCCTATATCTACCGCGAAGGGCAGGAACGCTATCTGCCGATCAAGTTCTCGGTGCGCAACCGCGACCTCGGCAGCGCGATCCAGGAAGCGCAGGAAAAGGTCGCAGCCCAGGTCCAGCTGCCGCCGGGGTCGCGGATCGAATGGGTCGGCGAGTTCGGCAACCTGCAGGACGCCATCAAGCGGCTGTCGATCGTGGTGCCGATCAGCCTCGCCCTGATCGGCGTGCTGCTGTTCTTCAATTTCGGCTCCATCGTCGACACCCTGCTGGCCATGAGCGTGATCCCGATGGCGATCTTCGGCGGCGTGCTCGGTCTGCTGATTACCGGCATCCCCTTCAGCGTGTCGGCCGCGATCGGCTTCATTGCGCTGTTCGGCATCGCCGTGATGGACGGCATCATCATCCTGTCGCAGTACAACCAGCTGATCGACGAAGGCTATGAGCGGATGCGCGCGGTGATCCGCGCCGGCGAATTGCAGTTGCGGCCGGTGCTGATGACTTGCGTGGTGGCTGGTGTCGGGCTGTTGCCGGCGGCGCTCTCGGAGGGGATCGGTTCGCAGGTGCAAAAGCCGCTGGCGATCGTGGTCGTGACCGGCATGATGCTGGCGCCAATCGTCATCCTGGTGACGCTGCCGGTGCTGATCTCGGTATTCTCGCGCCGGGCCAGGTGATTCCAGCGTGAATTCGGTGTGGGCACACGCCCATGTTTCCTGCCCACTCGGTTTGTGGTTGACGCAATCCGGTGGCCGTCCCCAGATGTCGGCAGGGGACAACCGCGGGAGAACACCATGCGGACCGAGGAAAGCCAAGGATCTGCCAGCCAACAGAACGGCCACGTGCAGCCGGCGAAATCGCCGCCGACTGCCGAGCAGATTCTCGGCGAAATCCGCGACTATTGCCGCGAGACGCGCACGGCCGAATCCACCTTCGGGCGGCTGGTGGTCAACGACGGCAAGCTGGTCTCGCGGCTGCGCGACGGCGCCAGGATCACGACGGGCACGCTCGACAAGGTCCGCGCCTACCTGTCTGAGCACAGGCCGGATTCAACCGCCGGGCCATCCAGCTCGCCAGCCGCGAAGCTGCTGAATGGTGCGGCCGCCACGCCAGCCGTCGCGCCGCCGGGCTTCCGATTCTTCGACAATCGCCAGAAATATCTGCTGTTCGTCTCGACCTGCAGCGAGAAGACCGAGGTTGGGAATCGCATCTCGCTCGAACTCGGCAACCTGCAACCGGCACCGCCGGCGCTTCGCATCTTCGACGCCGGCGTCGGCGACGGCACCGTGCTGTCGCGGGTGATGCGGGCGGTGCATGCGCGATTTCCGACCATGCCGCTCTATGTCGTGGCGAAGGAGATCAGTTACGAAGACGTTCGCCTGATGCTGGAGAAGATGGCGGACCGCCTGTTCGAGCATCCCGCCACGGTGCTGGTCGTCACCAACCTCTATTACGCCGAGGCGCCCTGGTTGACGCCACGCTCGGTGACATCAGCGCAAGGCTTGATCTGGAAGGACGTCACGCTGACCGGCAACACCGCGCACGGCTTCGCCGAACAGATCGGCGAGCTCGAAGGCTTCCTCGCCGAGAACTGGCGCGCAGGCATCAGCCCGACCACCGGCAATCCGGTCTATCAGCGTCCCGTCATCCTGACACTGCGGCGCGAGGATCATTCGTTCCTGCTCGATCCGATCATGCCGCGGCCCGGCCGGGTGATGGCGGATTACGATCTCGTTATTGCCTCTCAGCCCTACCGGGCGCGGGCGAGCGTGGAGTTCAAGGCCTCGAAGGTGCTGACGCCGCTGGTCAGGTCGCTGCGGCCGGGCGGACGGCTGATCGGCATCCATTCGCACGGCAAGGATCCCGGAATCGAAATCATCGACCAGGTCTGGCCGGGAGATGATCCCTTCAAGACCGACCGCTACGCCATCCTGCGCCAGGTCAAGCACGAGCTTGGCGCGGCGGCTCGGCACTACAATTTCAACGCATCCTCCGACGCACGTTCGATCTTCCGCTACCGCATGCACACGCTGCCTGACGAGGTCAGCGGGCCGATCGGGACATCGACGCTGTTCGCGGCCTGGAACGCTGCGATTTACGTGGCACAGATCGAAGACAACAGGTTGTCGGAAGTGGTTCGCGACGGCCGCTACCTCGAAGCCACCGACCGTGTGCTGAAGAAGCATGGCGGCCTGTGGTTCAACGATGAAACCTATGTGATCTCGCGCCGCCGCGCGCCGGCCTGACCTTGGGAGGCGCCTGTGACCGTCTCCGATCCGTCATCCCCCCGACTAGCGGCGCTGCTGCCGTCGGCATCCGTCGAAATCTCCTCGCGCGGGCATCAGATCGCGGAACTGCGTGACCATTTCGCTGCTGGCACTGATGTCACCATCACGTTCCTGCCCGGCGACAATTATCGTCACAATATCGAGACCGCCACGGCGCTGCACCGGGCTGGCTACAATCCGGTGCCGCACATCGCGGCGCGTGAAATGGCTTCGCGCGAGGCGCTTGACGATTTTCTGGCGCGGGCGCGGGGCGAGGCTGACGTCACGCGCGTTGTCCTGATCGCAGGCGATGTCGCCGCCGCAAGGGGGCCATTCAAGTCCACACTCGATGTCTGCGCGAGCGGATCAATAGAGGCGCACGGGATCACGGCCGTCAGCGTGGCGGGGCATCCCGAAGGCCATCCGTTCCTCGAACTGCCGGACGCGCTGAACGGGCTTAAAGCCTGGCGCGATTGGGGACGGCGGACAGGCGCGCGCGTGGACGTCGTCACGCAATTCTGCTTCGAGAGCGCTCCGATCCTGCAATGGATCGCTGCGCTTGATCGAGCCGGCGTCGATCTTCCCGTCATCGTCGGTCTGGCCGGTCCGGCCACGCCGGCGACATTAACAAAATTCGCGCTCCGCTGCGGCATCGGCAATTCCATGCGCGCGCTGCGGGCCCAGATCGGCCGGTTCGGCCGACTGTTGACGGATAACGGACCGGACGATGTCGTCAGGGGATTGCGCTGTGCGCCCGCGGCCGCGACCGCGCCGATCGCGGGATTTCACCTGTTCCCGTTCGGCGGCCTGCGCAAGGCCGGCGACTGGCTGCGCAACTACGATCGCGATCCGCCCGGAATTGAGCGGGTCGCGATGTCGAGCGCGGGGCTTCAGAACCCGTAAAGCTGCGCCGGGTTGTCGACCAGGATCTTCTTGCGGATCGCTGCGTCCGGCGTCCACACCGGCAACTGGTTCAACAGCCGCCCGTCGTCGATCTGAAACAGCGGCGTCACGTCGGTGATCTTCTTGTCGGGTGGTGTCACCGAGTTCGGGTGCGGCCAGTCGGTACCCCAGACGATCCGGTCGGGGTTGGCTGCGATCAGCGACTGCGCGAGCGGCACGCAATCGGCATAATCAGGCCCAAGCTTCGAGGCGCGGTAGGCGCCGGAGATCTTCACATAGGCCTTGCCGGATTTCACCAGTTCCGCCAGGTCGGAAAATCCGGGCTGCTCGACGCCAAGGGCCGCCTGCGCGCCACCGAAATGGTCGAACACGACGGGCACCGGCGAAGTGGCGACCAGATCCTTGATTGCGGAAATCATCGCGGGGTTCGTGTAAAGCTGCACGTGCCACCCGCGCGCCTTCATGCGCTCGACGGCGGCCGTGAAGCGTGGCCGGGCTACCGCCGGATCATTGACGCCGCCGGTTGCGAGATTGAGGCGGACGCCGCGGATGCCGGCCTTGCCCATCAGGTCGAGATCGCTCTCCGACGTCTTGTCGTCGATTACGGCGACCCCGCGCGCGGTCGGTCCCCGCGCCGCCATGCCGAACAGCGTGGCCGAATTGTCGGTGCCGTAGATGGAAGGCGTGACGATCACCACGCGCTCCATGCGCAGCGACTTGTGCAGGGCGGTCATTTCCTCAGGCGAGGCCAGTTCGGGCGTATAGACGCGGCCGGAGAAGAACGGGAATTTCTCAGGGTCCGGATGAATATGGGTGTGGCAGTCGCAGGCGCCTGCGGGCACGTCGAAATTCACCGGCGTTGCCGGCTGCGCCGCTTTGGCGGTGGCGGTTCTGTTGTTCATCATCACTCCGGCTGCGATGGAGGTAAGCATCATACTGCGTCGCGTCAGCATTGGGGTTCTCCCTGGGATTATGTTGTTGATTATTGGTGTCCGGACAGGGCGCGTCGTGCCCATCGACTTCAGCGTTCCTCCTCGACGCCGGGCGTTGCTTCGCCCGTGGTGCGATCAGGAGATTATCGGGAGAAGTGAGGCGCGGGAAGGGCGCCCGTCTCCTATCGCCTTATCGGTTCAGTAACGCTGCCGCTCTATCGAACCGGAAGGCGCTCCGATTTGACTAATCATCCGCCCGCCCGGAATATCTCGTAATCCTCTGGAATCAGTTCATGCGAAAATTTTCACAAAAATTCAAAACCGGCGCGTCGGTGGTTGCCGTGGTCGTCGTGTTGCTAGGCGTTTACAGCTATCGCAAGCTTCAGGCGCTGGCGGCCGATCCCGCCGGGGAAAAGGATTGCGGGCCGTCGGTCGGCGGCGAGCAGGCGAAAATCGATCTGGAGCGGATCAAGGCGATTGCGCCGCTCAAGGACGTGAAATGGTCGCAGCTTGGCGGCAGCATCAATGATGCGAGCTGCCTCAACAAGACCGAGATCTACGGCGTGGTCGAGGTGCGCAGCGTCGAGGATGTCGCGAAGACGCTGGCCTTTGCGCGCGACAACAAGCTCTCCGTCACCACCGCCGGCGTGCGTCACAGCATGGGCGGGCACGCCTTCCGCAAGGGTGGCGTTGTGCTCGACATGCGCGGCTTCAACAAGATCGTGCTCAACGAGAGTTCGCGATCGGTCACGGTGCAGCCGGGCGCGACCTGGCACGACATCCAGAACGTGCTGCACCCGCGCTTTGCGGTTCGCGCCATGCAGTCGACCGATATTTTCAGCGTCGGCGGCTCGATCTCGGTCAACGCCCACGGCATGGACCATCAGGCGGGCGCGCTGGCGAAGTCGATCAAGTCGATGAAGGTGATGCTGGCGGACGGCTCGTTGCAGACGGTATCGGCGACCGAGAACAAGGATCTATTCAACCTCGTGGTCGGCGGCTACGGCCTGTTCGGCGTCATCGTCGAGGCCGAACTCGATATTGCCGCTAATCTGGTCTATCAGACCGGACGGCGCATGATGGACTACAAGGAGTTTCCGGCGCTGTTCGCCAGCGAGATCGAGAAGGACGGCAATATCGGCCTGATGTACGGCCACCTCTCGACCGCACCAAGCTCGTTCCTGAAGGAATTGCTGCTCTATACCTACACCAAGGTGGACGGCACCGATTTCAAACGCGAACCGCTCGGCGAGGTCTCAGGCACCAAATTGCGGCGGCTCACCATCAACCTGTCCAAGCAGGGACCGCTATTCCAGGAAGTGAAGTGGCTGTCGGAAAAGCACATCGAGCACCGGATGGAAACCTGTACGGTGACGCGTGCGCAGGCGATCGGATCGGCGGAGGCCTGCCTCGTCAACCGCAACGACCCGATGCACGATTCGGTGCCTTACCTGCGCAACTCGCTGCCGAACGATACCGACATCCTGCACGAATATTTCATCCCGCGCAGCCAGTTCGTCTCGTTCGTCGACGGCATGCGCAAGGTGCTGACCGACAACAAGACCAATCTGTTGAACGCTTCGGTGCGCGTCGTGCATCAGGAGAACAATTTCCTGACCTATTCGCCGGAGCCGGCGTTCTCGCTGGTGCTCTACATCAACCAGACCACCGATGAAGAGGGCAATCGGCGGATGAAGAAGGCGACGGAAGAACTGATCGACCTCACCATCGCGCACAAGGGCCGGTTTTTCCTGCCCTACCAGCTCTATTATTCGCGCGATCAGTTGCAGCGCTCGTATCCGCAGATCAATGATTTCTTCGCGGCGAAGCGGAAGTACGATCCGGCGGAATTGTTCACGAATACGTTTTACCAGAAGTACGCGTCGTAGCGCCTCGTCGTCATTGCGAGGAGCGAAGCGACGAAGCAATCCAAAGCCCGCCTAGCCGAGATATGGATTGCTTCGCTTCGCTCGCAATGACGACGCGGCGAGCGATGGGGGCAGGCCGCTGCAGCCACCGGCCTGTTCGGCGTCCAATACCAGCAACGCGCCCGCCGCATAGAGGCGGGCGACAAAGCCGGCATCGTCGGAACGCGCGATGGTGAAGTAGTCGTTCGAGGCGAGGATCCGTCCGTTGGCCTTGGCGATGGCGGCCAGCGCCTGCGAAGGGGGACCGACAATGGCCATCGACTTGCCGGGGGCCGAGCCAAAGGTCAACGCAACGACGACAGCAAGCCAGCCAAAGACGACGAGGGCGATGGCGCCGGCGATGCGGCACAGCGGCAACGCCCGATTCTGCTGACGCCCGTCAGTAGTCATAGAAGTGCTCAATGCTCGCGCCGCTGGCCTTGAGCTCGCGGTTGATATCCACCAATCGATCTATCCTGGCTTTCAGGCCGGCCCTGCGAAACCCGGGCCGCGCATCCAGCTCCAGCGAGAACAGCTCCGTCGCACCCTTGATGTTGAGTTTCGCGGCATCGGGCGCAACCACGGTGATGAGGATGTCGTGATTCCCAGCGATTTCCGCAAGGCTGTATCCCTGGTCCAACAGGCTTTGGACAATCTCGGTGAAGGCCTTGTAGCGCGGCGTTTGCACCAGCTGCCATTGCGGCGTTAACGCGCGGATCGGCTTGATGCGCGGTTCCTTTGCCAACACGCCCGGTGGCAGCGTCGCCACCGCGAACATGATGTCGCGCGGCTCGGTATCACCACCGGCATCGAGCGCCTTCTGGATCAGCGAGGCATAGCCGATCTTGACGAAATATTCCGCGCCGAGTGCGAAGTCGCGCTCCCAGGTGCGCAAATTGCTCGGCGTCGGCGCCGAGATCGCGAAGAGGCCGTCGAGCTTCTCGCGGAACGGATATTTGTACCAAGGGATAGTGTAGAGGAACGCAGCATAATCCTGCAGCACGGCGCGGCCGAACTCGTCCTGCGGCGTGCGCTTCTCGCCCCTGATCCATTCGAACACGCGGCCGATGGTATTCTCATAGAAACCCTTGACGGCGTATTCGACGGAATAGCTGATGCCGATGATATAGATCATCGTCTTTACTTCGGTCAGCGATTCTCCCGTCGCAGGCACGGCGCGGTTGATGGTGCAGAAACTGCGCCAGAACCCGAAGATGTGACCGAGATAGCCAAAATGGCTTTCGCTGGAGCGGTCGAGGAAGCGGCCGAAATCCTCGAAGGAATAGACGATGTACCATTCGGGGAAGGTGAAGAAGGTGTTGTTCAGTTTGCGCCGGTAGCCCGGCTCGTCGATCGCGGGGAGGGGCACCGCCGGCGCACTGGCCGCTGCGGCGACGGGAGAGGGGCGGCAGGTCCCCTCGATATAGGCCAGCGGCACAAGCACCGACAGCGCGATCAAGATCGCGACAACAGCCAGGATGCGCCGCAGCCACCTAAGCATGAACGACGGACCGCGTCCGCGGCGCCAGCACATAGCCGATCAGGATCGCCACGCCACCGAGGCCGAGATGCGGGGCATTGGCGAAAAACCGCGTCGAGAGCGGCAGGTTGAGCACGCCGTTGATCAGGATGCCGAAGTCGAGATAGCCGCTGCCAGTAGCCAGCCCGAGCACGCCATCGGCAAAGTAGAACACGCCGAACAATTGAAAAAACAATTCCGAGGCGCGGCGCGAGGTCATCGCCGCCGCAGCCGCCCACAGCGCCGAGACGAGATGCAGCCCGTCGGCGTACCAGGTGCGGCGAAACAGGCCGAAGATCATGTCATTGGCGTCGATGAAGGCCGGGATGTAGCCGGTGAGAATCACGAAGCCGAGCAGGGCGGCGTAGCCCCAGGCGCACAGTCTGATGATGTCCATGATGTCTCCGGCAGCGATCTGTAAGACTTGTCGAATCTCTATTTAGTCTAGAGTTTTCCGAGTGTCTTGAGCAGGGCATCGTTGAACATGCCGGGGTCCTCGATCTGCGGAATGTGGCCGAGCCCCGGCAGCAATGTCAGGTCCGTATCTGATGGCAGCAGCGTCCGGAGATCGAGAGCTTGCTCGACCGGGGTGATCGTATCCTTGTCGCCCCACAGGATCGCGACGGGGACTTCCAGCTTCGCATAGGCATTGCGGTCCGCGCTCGCGGCGTGTGTGTCGGAGCCGAGGAAATAATACAGCCAGTCGGCGATATCGCTCGTGCTGTCGCGTTGCGCCAACGGCCTTTGCAGGATCGCGACATATTCCGACGAGGCGCGCTCTTTTTTCGCGATCATCGATTGCAGCAGCATTTGCGTCGCCACCGGATTGGTGATGGTCAGCGACACCAGGATTTCGCGAATCCATTGCGGCTGGATCACCCAGGGCGCGGCTGACGGCGCAGCCATCAATCCGAGCGCCGCATCGACCAGCACCAGTCCCCGCGCCCGATCCGGATATCGCATCACGAGTTCGGTCGCCGCACCGGCGCCGAAGGAGTGACCGACGATAATGGCGGGCGCAGCTTCCAGCGTATCAAGCACGTCATTGATCCGCGCGGCCTGGTCCTGCCGCGTATAACCGCCGGGACGGTCTGAGAATCCAAACGGCGGGAGATCGAGGGCGATCACACGAAAGCCGGCCGCGGCCAGCACGTCGCTGGTATGCCGCCATAGCTCGCTCCACGCGGCCGTGCCGTGAAACAGCACCACGGGAATGCCATCCGCCGGACCCTTCTCCTGCACGAACACGCCGCCTGAACGCGTCGGCACCAGGTGGCCGGTCTTTGGCGCCAGCTGGGCGCGTGCTCCGGTTTCGCGGATGGACGCCGCCATGCGGAATGAGGTGATCACAAGGATTACGGACAGGAGCAGGACCAACAAGCCGTTGGCCGACCAGCGCAGAATGTTTGCAACCACGAGGCCTCGCAAAATCGATCGATCAAAACGGGGACGGAAACGGGCCGAGTTTTAGGCCAACGCGAATGGCTGGCGACTGAAAATACCAGAAATAATCAGCGCCCGGTTAACACCGGGAGAAAATACAACCTACTGCCCCGACGGCGTCCGCAGGCCATGCCAGGCATCGCGCACCTGATGGTAATGCACTTCCGGCAGATAGTCGGGCGTATTGAGGCCGAGGTTCTTGACGTCGAGCCGGCCGATCGCGCTGAGCAGGGTGTAAGAGGCGATCACGCGGTCGCGCTGCGCGCCGATCAGGCGAGCCTTGGCCAAAATCAGGTCCTGCTGCGCGTTCAGTACGTCGACGGTGGTACGCTGGCCGCCGGCTGCCTCCCGCTGAACGCCCTGCAGGGCGACGGTGGCGGCGCGGACTTCGGCTTCGGAGGCGGTGACCGCGATCTTGGCGCCTTCATTGGCGACCCAGGCGCCGACCGCGGCGGTGCGGGCCTGATTGCGGACCTGATCCAGCACCTGCCGGCTTTGGGTTGCGATTTCCTTGGCCTGCCGGGTCTGTGACGCCGCCATGCCGCCGTCATAGATCGGCTGAGTGAGCTGGGTGGTCACGGAGGCCTGATCGGTCCCCAAGGTGCCGAGCGTGGGGTCGGACTGCTTGCTGCGGCTGGCGCTGCCTTGCAGCGTGATGGTCGGCATCAGGCTGCTTTCGGCGACGCGAATGGTGGTCGTGGCGACGTCGAAGTCGAAGCTTGCCGCCATCACCGCCGGATGCTCGCGGAAGGCAAGACCGGTGGAATCATCGCGGCTGCGCGGCAGCAGGCGGTCCACGGTATCCGCGGGGCGCAGCGAGTTGGGCGCGTTGCCGATGACCTGGGTATAGGTCGCCTGGCTGACGGCGAGGTTGACCTCGGCGGCGTTCAGATCGGCACGGCCCCGGCTCAGGCGTGCCTCGGCCTGCGCGGTGTCCGTGGGCGTGACGTCGCCGGCATTGAGACGCTTCTGGGTGATGCCGAGCGTTTCCTGCAGGAACGCCACGTTGGCGCGCTGCGCTTCGACCAGCGATTGGTTGGCGAGCACGTTGGTATAGACGGTGACGGCGTCGAGCAGCACGCCCTGGCCGACATTGCGCAGGGCTTCGCGGCCGGACTGCACCTGCAGTTCCGCCACGCGGACGCTGTTGGCGGTCTTGAAACCGTTGAACAGCGTCTGGGTCACCGTTACCCCGATGGTCCAGGGTTTCAGGTTCGCGGACTGGATGGTGTTGTTAGGCAAGAGGTCGCGCACCGCCTGCAGGCCAGCGGAAAGATTCGCGACGATCTGCGGCCGGTAGCCCGAAAGCGCCTGCGGCACATTCTCGTCGGTGGCGCGCTGGCGGGCACGTTCGGCATTGAGCGCGGGGTTGGTCTGGTAGGCCTTGGCCAGCGCGTCAGGGAGGCCTTCGCCATGTGCGGCCGGCGCCGCAAACGCAAAGCAAGCCGCCGCAAGGCAAATGCCCGTTCGAAGCAACCGCCTTTCAACGTGGCCAACCCTAGCGGCACGCCCAGCCATTTGATCCCGTAGCCAACACAAGAACGTGATAACCCTGCTTCGAGCCATCCCGCTCTATCTGCTTGTTTGGGCATGATCTTCGATGCCGGTCACCCGTCATTCCGGATCATGCATTGCTTGTCCGCCCCTGCCGACAGCCTTGGCGCGTTTACCTGTTTAGGGGGCGCCGCCGCCACAGGCAAACTGCCGCGCGACATCAGTACATTAATTCGGTGAAATCAGTGCTTGGCTGTTGCCGGTTCGTCACAGACGAAGTTCGGTAGCAAATGCGCTAT
Source organism: Bradyrhizobium sp. SRL28 (assembly GCF_018596315.1). GTDB lineage: Bacteria > Pseudomonadota > Alphaproteobacteria > Rhizobiales > Xanthobacteraceae > Bradyrhizobium. The sequence continues at coordinate 34,239 of NZ_JAHEAG010000029.1, forward strand.
AGCTTCGCTGGCTGGCGTCCGACTCAGGGCGATTGGCTCCGCAGCTATGCCCCGGGTCCGTACGTAATGCCAAAGCTGTTTTCCGATCCCGAAGCGATCGCGGAGGACATCATCCGCGATGTCGGACCCAACCTCGTGGTCGGCTTGCCGCTCGGGCTCGGCAAAGCGAATCATATCGTCAACGCGCTGTACGCGCGCGCCGCCGCCGATCGCTCGATCAAGCTCACTCTGTTTTCGGCGCTGACGCTGGAAAAACCGCGGCCCTCGAGCCTGCTCGAGCGGCGCTTCATCGGCCCGGTGATCGATCGCCTGTTCGGCGGCTATCCCGACCTGACGTATGCGAATGCGTTGCATAAGGGCGAACTGCCGCCCAACATCCAGCTGATCGAGTTCTTCTTCCTGGCCGGCAAATGGCTGCACGTGCCGTACGCGCAAGAGCATTACATCTCCGCGAACTATACCCATGCTTCGTCTTATCTGCTGTCGCGCGGGCTGAACGTTGTCACCCAACTGGTCGCGAAACGTGTGGTCGAAGGTGTGACGCGCTACAGCCTGAGCTGCAACACCGATACCACGCTCGACATCCTGCGCGCTCGCAACGAGGGCCGCGCATCGTTCAAGCTGATCGGGCAGGTCAATTCCGAACTGCCGTTCATGCCGGGCCCGGGCGATCTGCGGGGGGATGAATTTTCCGCTGTTCTCGACAGCCCCACGACGGATTTCCCGCTGTTCGCCCCGCCGGCCGAACCGGTCAGCGACACCAAATACGCGATCGGGCTTCATGCAGCGGGGCTCGTGCCTGACGGCGGTACCTTGCAGATCGGCATCGGCCAGGTCGGCGACGCGCTGGCGCAGGGGCTGATCGTTCGCCACCGCGACAACGCGCAGTTCCACGCCATCATGAAGCGGCTCGCGCCGGGAGCGGCACTTGCGGAGAGCGCGCCGTTCACGAAGGGGCTTTATGGGGTCAGCGAAATGCTGATCGAGGCGTTTCTCGGCCTGATCGACGCCGGCATTCTCAAGCGCGAGGTCGATGGCGTGACGCTGCACGGCGCGTTTTTCCTAGGACCCAAATCGTTCTATCGCGCGTTGCGCGAGATGCCGGCCGACCAACTCGCGCGCATCCAGATGATGCCGGTATCCTTCACCAACCAGCTCTATGGCGAGGAGGATGCCAAACGCCGGGCGCGGGTCGACGCGCGCTTTGTCAACACCGCGATGATGGCGACGCTGATGGGAGCCGCGATCTCGGACGGCCTCGAGGACGGCCAGGTCGTGAGCGGCGTCGGCGGCCAGTATAATTTTGTCGCGCAGGGATTCGCGCTTCAGGGCGCGCGCTCGGTCCTCGCGCTGGAATCGACACGGCAGGCAGGTCGTCAAACGCTTTCCAACATCCGCTGGAATTACGGCCACCAGACCATCCCGCGGCATCTGCGCGACGTGTTCGTCACCGAATACGGCGTTGCCGACGTCAGGGGCAAATCAGACGCCGAGACGATCGCGGCCATGCTGGCGGTCACGGATTCCCGTTTCCAGGATGAACTGGCCGGGATCGCCAAGGATGCCGGCAAGCTGCCGAAGGATCATGAAATTCCGCGCAGCCACCGCGAGAACTTTCCGGAGCGGATCACGCAAGCCCTGAAGCCTGCGCGCGACGCTGGGCTGCTACCGTCATTCCCGTTCGGTAGCGATTTTGACGAGGTCGAGCAACGGCTGATCCCGGCGCTGCAGTTGCTGCGGGAAGCGCAGCGGACGCCGCTGCTTTTGCCCGGGTTGCTGTGGCAGGGGATGAGGCAGCCGCCGGATGCTTGGAAGCGCGAATGCCTGGCGCGGTTGGGTCTCGATCGGCCGACGACGTTTGCCGAGCGCGCCTATCGTGCGCTGGTCAATGCGGCGCTGGCGCGGGCGAAGTAGCACCGGTGCTGTAGGGTGGGCAAAGGAGCGCTAGCGACGTGCCCACCATCTATCACCGATCGCGCTTCGAAATGGTGGGCACGCGGAGCCTGTCATCGGGCGCGCATTCGCGCGACCCGTTGGCTTTGCCCACCCTACAAGTTCGAGCAAGCCCTACCTGTTCTTGTTCACCGGCTTGCGCTTCTCGATGAACGCCGCCATGCCTTCGGAGCGGTCTTCCAATGCAAAGGTCGAGTGGAACAGATTGCGCTCGACATTCATGCCTTCCGACAACGGCGTCTCGAACGCGCGGTTGATGGCTTCCTTGGCCATGGCCGCGGCCGGACGCGACATCGAGGCGATCTTTTCCGCAGCCGAGAGCGCTTCTTCCATCAGCTTGTCGGCCGGGACGACGCGGCTGACGAGGCCGGAGCGTTCGGCTTCCGCCGCATCCATCATGCGCCCGGTGAGGCACAGATCCATCGCCTTGGACTTGCCGATCGCGCGCGTCAGCCGCTGGGTGCCGCCGATGCCCGGGATGGTGCCGAGCGTGATTTCCGGCTGGCCGAATTTTGCGGTGTCGGATGCGATGATGATGTCGCACATCATGGCGAGCTCGCAGCCGCCGCCGAGCGCATAGCCGCTGACGGCCGCGATCGTCGGTTTCCGGCAGGTGGCGACGCGGTCGCCGCCGATGGCGGCGAAATCGCTGGAGAACATGTCGATGAAGCTCTTCGGCTGCATCTCCTTGATGTCGGCGCCGGCGGCGAACGCTTTTTCGCTGCCGGTGAGCAGGATGCAGCCGATCTTGTCGTCGGCCTCGAGGTCGTCGACGGCTGCCGCGATCTCGCGAAACACGCCGAACGACAGCGCGTTGAGCATTTTCGGCCGGTTCAGCGTGATGATGCCGACTGCGCCCTTGCTGTCGACAATGATGTATTCGTACGTCGCCATGATCCACCCCGGGTACCGATTGCGGGCAATGTGCCCGCTGCCGAGGTAGGCTTCAAGTGGGGCGGGAACGGATCCCGGACGCGGGGTGGTCCGCGTCCGATGCGCCGATGGCTACGCCATGAACATCCGCGCGGCCGATGCCATCGTCAGCAGGGCGCCGAAGGCGATGAAGACCTTTCCGATCAGCGAGGTCTTGTCCAGGGTGGAACTGTCGCTGTTCGCGGCCTGAGCGGCGTCCGCTGCCGGTTTGGCCGAGGCCATCGCAACCGTCTGCGACGAGGGGTGCAGCGCCCGATCGACATCGTTGAGCTGGTCGGGGGGAACCACGGCGGTATCGGCCGGCGTCTCCGCCTCCGCGTCGGCTGGCTTGTCTGCCGCCGCTTGCAGGACCGTGCTGGCTTTCTCCGACATTGCCGCCGACATCCCTTTGGCGCTATCGGGGGCCGCATCGGCTGCCGTCATTTGCGCGTTGGCGTTGGCGAGCCATTCCGGAATCGCGGGCGGTGTGCCGCCCGCATCAGCGACCTGCTTTTCGTCGGTTTTCTTGCTCTCGGTGGATGTCGATGCCGCGCGCGCATCTTTGCGATGGGCGTAGCGCTTCTTCAGGGAACGCGAACCTTGCCTGACGGACTTGCCCGACGTCGCACTTTCCGACTTCGAGACCGCGGCGCTATCCGCATCCGTACCGGCAGCCATCGCCGGCGGTGATCCTGCGAAACCTACCAAAAGTCCTGCCGCTAGAATCAAGGCCGACCGCGCGCTGGCTTTGATCGTCATTATGGAGTCTCCCCATTGGCCGCCGCCCAACCGCGAGAAAAGACCCCGCCCCGTGTCCACAGCACGGCGAAAACTGGGAATCTTCGGGCAACACCGGGCAAAAGCTGGGCAATGGTGTTGCAGCGAGCATATGCCGTCGGCATTTTTGCCGATGCGGGCCTCCCTCGGGAGGGCTGCGCCGGATGCGAGCCCGCGCAATCAATGATATGAGCCTGCCGTCCGCGCAGGCGATCGTTCCGATCCCCGGACGGGGGCCGCCGCGCCGGTGCGCCGGGAACTCAGATCACGACCTTGTGATCGGATCGTCCTGACGTAACAAATTGAAAGATCGACCGAATTGCAGGGTAGGAGCGCTCTTGCGCGAACGGGATGACGAATGGACCGGCCTGATGCGGTCGGCCATTGCAGGCGACAGTGCGGCGTATCATCGCCTGCTCAAGGCCGTCACGCCGGTGCTCCGGGCCGCGGCGCGCCGTGGTCTGGCTCGGGCAGGGCAACCGGTCGATCAATCCGAGGACATCGTGCAGGACATTTTGCTGGCGGTCCATCTGAAGCGGCACACCTGGGACGTCACCGCCCCGTTTGCCCCATGGCTGTTTGCGATCGCCCGTAACAAGCTGATCGATGCGTTGCGCCGCCGCGGCCGGCGCATTTTCGTCGATATCGACGATTTCGCCGAGACGCTGCCGGGCGAAGCGCCGGCTGAGACCGCTTCGGCGAGCGAGGTTGCCGCCCAGCTTCAGACGCTGCCGGCGCGGCAGCGCGACGTGTTGCAGTCGATCGCCGTCGACAGCGCCTCGATCAAGGATACGGCCGCGAAATTTTCGATGACGGAGGGCGCGGTGCGGGTGGCGCTGCACCGGGGGCTGGCCAGCCTGACGGCGAAGCTACGGGAACTGTGAGAATGGATACCGATCAGCTCATTCGAACGCTAGCAGCCGACAATACGCACCGGGCGCGGCCCGTCGGCTTTGCGCTGATGCTGGCGCTTTTGGCTGCCGCGCCGGTTTCGCTTCTGATGTTCTTTACCGAACTCGGCGTCAGGCCCGACGTGATGGTTGCGATGCGCAACCCGTTCTTCGACCTGAAATTCGCGGTGACGCTGGCGCTGGCGATTGCGGCGATTGCCGTCAGCCTGCATCTGTCGCGGCCTGAGGCCTCGCTGCGCGGATTTGGCTGGCTGCTGCTGGCGCCGGTCGGGATTTTGAGCGCGGCGATCGGCGGCGAGATGATGATGCCGCAGCGGTTGCCGATGATGACGCGGCTGGTCGGCAAGAATTGGTGGACGTGCCTGACCGCGATCCCGCTGATGTCGCTACCGCTGCTGGCCGGTGCGCTGATCGGGCTGCGTCACGGTGCGCCGGCGCGGCCGGCGGTCGCCGGCGCCATCGCCGGGCTGTTGTCGGCGGGACTGGCGGCGACGCTCTACGCCTCGCATTGCACGGACGATTCACCGCTGTTCGTGGCTGCCTGGTACACGATCGCGACCGCGCTGGTGACGGCGATCGGCGCGCTCGCCGGAGCGAAGCTGCTCAGGTACTAGGCGCCAGAGCGTAGCCCGGATGCAGCCAACGGGTCGCGCGAATGCGCGCCCGATGACAGGCTCCGCGAAATCCGGGACTCTTTCGCTAGCGGGCAGGAACCCCGGATTGCGCTGCGCTCCATCCGGGCTACTAGCTGAATTCTGGCAGCAGGGCTCAGATACCAGGCGCGGGCGCTGTGGGCGCATTCTGCTGCATGCGGTGGAAGCGCAGCACCTGCTGCGCCGTCGACGGCCGCAGCCGCTCATAGGTGTCCTGGCAGGCGGCAAGGTCGGCCGGCTCCCCGCCGGACAGTTCGTCGCGCATCCTGATGATGGTCCTGACTGTCGACCACGACAGCCCTGCGACCTTCGCCAGGATCATCACGCCTTCGGCTCGGGTTTCGATCATCATGTTCTCGGCGATCGCCACCGGGACGTTGGCGAGCGCTGCGATCGACGCATTGGCCTCGTCGAACTTGCCGGCCTTGGCAAACGACGCCACCTCGGATTCGTCGAGCCGGCCGTCCTCGTACAGCGACTTGACCAGCGCGTGCGCAATCGCAGTGTCCTTGGTGATCGTCGCGGTCGCCGAGCGCGCGCGCCGCGTCGCTTCCTTGACCGCGGTCGGCACTTGCGCCGCCTGCTGCGGGTTGGCGGCCTCCAGCCGCTGCCGCACCGTGTCGGAGGCCTTGGCGAGCAGTTTCAGATAGAGATGCCGCGGCACGGACGGACGCAGGCCGATACAGGTCGTGAGATTGTCGTCGCCCTCGGCGCGGCTGACGAGGCGGGTAAAGCCGCGCTCGGTGAACTCCGCGCCCGGATTCTTCACGGTCGACTGGATCACCTCATCGTTGCCGCGCTGGACCAGTACATCGGTGACCGCGCCGCTCAGGGTCTTGCGGGTCGAAATCGCCATCAAATGCGCCTGGCTCTTGCTGCGCGCATTCTCGATCAGGGTCTTGTCGTCGAGTCGCATCGACTGCGACAGCACGGGACCTGCCACCTCGATGACATCATCGAAAGCAAGCGCGCGAATGGTGAGCGGCGGGGCGGTGTCGACCGGGGCTAGACGGTTGGCCAGCAGCATCTTGGCCGAGGTTTCGATGTGGTCGATCAGGCACTGGAAGACATCGTCGAACAGCCCGACCTGCTCGTCCGAATAGTCCACCGCGCCGTTGATGAAGAGATCGGTTACCCGGCGCAGGGTTTCTACCCGGCGAGCGACGGTTCCGTGCGCAAGGGTGGACTGCAACTCGTCGAGCAGACTTCCGGGGGAGGGAGATCCGGGAGAGGAAGACTTGGCGGCTTTCGAAATCATGACTCTGTCCTGGAGCAAAGACCGGCGGCGGATTCTCCGCGACCGGAGCTGGAATATGTCGGATCAGGCGCTGGTAATGCGGTTGCGTCCCTGTGCCTTGGCTGCATAAAGCGCGCTGTCGGCGCGCGCGAGGAATGTGTCTGACGTCTCGTTCGAATTCAGCGTTGCAACGCCTGCCGACATCGTCACCTTCATGCCGGGCGAGAATGCGCTCCAGTCGAGCTCGGCAATAATGGCGCGCAGCCGGTCGAGCGCCCGCATGGCCTGGCCGGCGTCCATGTCGGGCAGCACCAGCAGGAATTCCTCGCCGCCATAGCGGCCGAACCGGTCGACGCTGCGGATGTTGGCGAACATGGTGATCGAGAATGTCCGCAACACCTCGTCGCCGGTCGGATGGCCGTAGGCGTCGTTGATGCGCTTGAACCAGTCGAGGTCGATCAGTGCGATGGAGCAGGGCGATCCGCCGCGGGTCGCGCGGGCGATCTCCTCCTCCAGCATTCGCATGATGCAGCGCCGGTTGGATGCCCCCGTCAATTCGTCGAGTTCGGCAAGCTCCTCGATGCGCTTGTACGCCGCTTTCAGTTCGAAGCTGCGGTCGTAGAGCATCTTGCGCATGGTGCTGCCATACAGTCCCACGAAGGCGCACTGTCCGATCGTGAGGACAAAGGAAAGCATGGCCGCAACGCGTTCGGTCTGGGTGGTAATCGGCAGGCCGATCGGGGTGCTGCTGAAGAGGAAGATCGGCGCCAGCCCGATCATGGTGAGCGTCCAGGAGATGATCGCCTGCTGTGAGGTCATTCGCAGCGCGCCGAATCCGAATATTAGGAATACGACGCTCAGGAAGACAAACCCGATCTGTGGGGCCGCCAGCAGAAAACAAATCTGGAGTGCGAGGTGGCCGGCGACCTGGAAGATCGTGAGATAGTGGTCTTCGAAACGGTCGTTGAAGTGGGCTTCCGACAACACGACAAACACCGAGAGCAATCCGATGCCGGAAAGGAAATAGGCCGACGGAATGATGATCGGGATGGTGCCGGCGTAGCAATAGACCAGCAGGACCGAAGTAATGAGCGCGTAGCTGACGCCCTGGACGGCCAGCATATGGCGGCGCTGGCCGACGCGGCGCTGTAATACTTCGAGCGGAAGGCGGGCCGCGTGCGCGATCGCACTATTGGAGCCTTGCCCCTGAAGCAATGAAGCCGCGCTGCTCATGTCCCGTCGCTATTGGAGTGTGCCGGACGAAACTTTAGGGAATAAAGCCTTTAGGTTTGGTATCTTTTGAGCTGAATCGGGTCCGTTAAAACCCTGCCATTGCACTGTTTCGTAACGGAAATCTGCCGGATTCCGATAGCGCGGAACCCGCTTGTACGGGAGCCCTGGGCGTAACGCAGATGCTGCCCCGCCCGCGAAGCCTTGCTAAGGTTGTGGGGTGAGGCGTCTTTAGGAAAGTGTTTCCGTATTATGGTACCAATTTTGCGATTCAGCTCGTTCTCGCCGGAAAAGTGGCCTGGTAAAGGCCGTCTGTGGGGTAGATCACACATGCACTCCGGGCATTGCCGTAATGTGAAGAATCTCACCTTTCACATCGAACCGCCGGCCTCTCCCGTCAGACCAACTTTGCGAGACGGCCATTGAGCGCGACACAGGCGGCTTCAGACGAAGTTCTGATCGCTCGGATCGCTCAAGGCGACCGGCTCGCCATGCAGGTGCTTTACGGAAGGCACCATGTCAGGGTGTTCCGTTTCGGGCTTCGGCTCGTAAGGGATGAACAGATTGCGGAAGACCTCATCAGCGAGGTTTTTCTCGATGTGTGGCGCCAGGCCGGCAAGTTCGAAGGCCGATCCGCCGTTACCACCTGGCTGTTGGCGATTACGCGGTTCAAGGCCCTTTCGGCACTTAGGCGTCGCAAGGACGTTGGGCTGGACGACGAGACCGCGAACGCGATCGAGGATACGTCCGACGATCCGGAAGTGGTGGTGCAGAAAAAGGATACGGGTGAAGCGTTGCGGAAGTGCCTGACGGGACTTTCGCCAGAGCATCGGGAAATCGTCGATCTCGTCTACTACCACGAGAAGTCCGTGGAAGAGGTGGCCGAAATCGTCGGTATTCCGGAGAACACCGTCAAGACGCGCCTGTTTTATGCGCGCAAGAAATTGGCCGAGTTGCTCAAGGCAGCAGGCATAGAGCGAGGTTGGCCATGATGGCAGCGAGCACAAAAATGCTGGATCAAGAGCCCAGCGATATCGAGATGCTGTTGCCGTTCCATGCGGCCGGTACCTTGAGCGCGCGCGATGCACGTCGCGTCGAGGAAGCGCTCGCCGCCGATGCAGACCTCGCCCGCCAATTTGCCGTCATCCGCGAAGAATATGCCGAGACGATCAGCCTCAACGAGAGCCTGGGTGCGCCGTCGGCGCGCGCCATGGCGAAGTTGTTTGCTGCGATCGACGAAGAGCCCGAGCGCAAGCCGTCGGTCCAGGTCAGCCTGTCTGCCCGGATATCGGAATTTTTCGCAAGGCTGTCGCCGCGCACGTTGGCCTGGTCGGCGAGCCTCGGCGCCGTGGCGTTGCTGTTGCAGGCCGGCGTGATTGGCGCCGTGCTGATGAAGAACCAGACCGCTTCGTTCCAGACCGCCTCGCTTAGCATGAACGAGTCGTCGTCCGCGCCCATCACGCGCGATCTTGGCAGCAGCGCCGCGCCGACGCGCGCGCTGGTGCGGTTTGCGCCGGAAGCCCGGATCGCCGACATCACCGCGTTGCTCGACAATTACCAGGCCTCGATCGTCGACGGCGCCAAGGGCGGCATGTTCCGGCTGCAGTTTGGCAACAAGGCGATGAGCAAGGATGAAGCTGCTGGCCTGCTCGCCAGGCTGCAGCGCGAGAAGATCGTCAGCCTCGCGGTGGCAACGCCGTAGAGGCTGCCGGCGCCCCGGGAAGGCCGAGGTTCCATGATTCACGATGGCCCGAATTGGCTGATGAAGACGCGCCGCGCGGCATTGATTTTGTCGGCGGCGTTTCTGCCATTGATGGCGTTCGCAGCCTCGGCGGTTCATGCGCAAAGCATCATGCGCACGCCCAATCTCAATGTCGGGGCGCGGACGCCTACCATCAATCCAACGATTACGCCGCGGGTCAACCCGACCATCGCGGCTCGGCCGGTCGTGCGCGCCGATACCGTCGCGCGGACGCCGCCGTCCCGGATCGGCACCATGAGTTCGACCCTGCGGGTCCGCCCGGGGGCGGGCGTGCCGTCGACGCTGCCCCATGCGCGGTTTTCGCCCAACCTCTATCCGGCCTGCCAGTATGCGTTCCGCGGCCCCGACGGCGAATGTTTCGATCGTCCGGTGATGTCGGCCGGCGACGGCAATGGCGGCTCGGCCCAGAAGGGCAATGGCGGATCGCGCAACAACAACGCGCAGGCCGCGGTCAATCTGCGCACGGTCCAGAACGAGCTCGTCGCCGAAATCGACGGCGCGTTATCCACCGCCGAGGCCGATGAACTGGCGCGGCGTCATGGCCTGGAGCGCATCGCCTCGCAGAGTTTCCCGCTGCTCGGCGGCACCATCGGCCTGTTCCGCATCGTCGATCGGCGGCCGGTGGACACGGTGCGCCGCGAACTCGCGGCCGACGGCAGCGTGCGTTCGGTGCAGCTCAATTTCCGCTACTTTCTGCAGCAGCAGAAGAAGCCCGCGATCGAGGGTGACGCCGCGCAATACGCGATCGCCCAGCTCCGGCTGCCGCAGGCACACGCGCTCGTCCGCGGCATGAACGTCACCATCGCGGTGATCGATTCAGGTGTCGACGTCAAACATCCCGAACTCGCCAATTCGGTCGCCGACAGTTTCGACGCGCTCGGCAGCAGCGAGGGTCCGCATGTCCACGGTACCGGCATTGCCGGCGCGATCGTCGCGCATGCCAAACTGATGGGCAGCGCGCCGGAGGCGAGGTTGCTTGCGATCCGCGCATTCGGTGCGGGATCGAAGGGCGCGGAGAGCACCTCCTATGTGATCCTGAGGGGATTGGACTACGCGGCGGAGCATGGCGCGCAGATCATCAATATGAGCTTTGCCGGTCCAAAGGATCCGCTGATCGAGCGGGGGATCGCCGCCACCGCAGCCCGTGGCATCCTGATGGTGGCTGCGGCCGGCAATGCCGGCGCGAAATCGCCGCCGCTCTATCCGGGCGCCAATCCGAACGTGATCGCGGTGAGCGGAACCGACGCGCAGGAAAGGCTGTTTGCGGCGTCGAACCGGGGCAACCACATCGCGATAGCAGCTCCGGGCGCGGATATCTTCCTGCCGGCGCCGGATGAAAAATATCAGATCACGTCGGGCACGTCGTTCTCCGCGGCCTATGTCAGCGGCGTTGTGGCGCTGATGCTGGAGCGCAATCCTGCATTGAAGCCTGGCGATGTTCGCGCGATCCTGACGAAGACCGCCCGCGATCTCGGCGCCCCCGGCCGCGACGATCAGTTCGGAGCAGGCGGGACGGACGCCTTCGCCGCCGTCACCGCGGCGACCGCCGCGCCGGCAGTTCCGCTTGCCTCGGTTTCCGGCAAGCCTGCGGGAGAAAAATCGCCGGCGCTTGACCCGTCTGCCGATAACGCTTCCGTGAGCCGGGCGCTGAACGATCCCCCGCCGTCGATGGCGTCGGACAAATCGGCCGCAAACGCCGCGAAATAGCCTGCTCCGCAGCGATTTTCCGGCAATCTCCCCTGAAGCCGAGGTCAAAAAAATCGCCTGATATTTTGAACGTCCGGCGAGGGTGCTGCGACTTATCTATGTGGGAGCGGTAATCCCTCCCCATCGGCTGTATTCGGCGCGAGCGCCCATCCACCCCAAGCGCCCCATATGGCTTGACCCGTCCGGTTGTCCCCCCGGACGGGTCTTTCATTTCTGGCACAGGTTTTCTTGGAAGAAGCCGCGTCGTGCGCGGTGCCGTCCCGGCTTTGCGAACCGCAAGCTCTCCGTCTGTTTGCGTGACGCCCCGATATTTCCTCGCGCCTTTTCGAACGACATGATCGCGCTGCGCATCGCAACGCGGCCATGCTGCCGTGCAGCTTGACGGTGGATAGAGCTGATAACTCCGTATTTGTGCGGATTTTGTTCGATTGCCGCGTGCTCCGTAGCTGCACGCACTGGACAATGAGAAAGTTTTCCACAGAATATACCTGTCACGTCCAATTGATTCGTCACAGGTTGCGTCTGCGTCCGTCTCTCTCTTACGGGCTGATTTATGGCACATCCTGCAGACGTGGCACGTGGCCGCAACATCGTTGCGCGCTGGTGCAACCTTGCCGAGCAACGGCTGGCATACCTCACTGAACTGTTCGAGACCGGTCGCTGGCGCCGCTTTCACACCGAACGCGAATTTCTCGAAAACATCCAGGAAGCCAAGGCCGCCGTCGAAACCTGGCGTGACCTGTTGAGCCGCGAGGCCGCGCTCGACAATTCCGCGGTCGACTTGGCCTGGCTTGGCCGCCGTCGAACCGCGCCGCTGCTGCTGACGCCGCTGCCGCGCGATGAAGGGTTCCGTCGGCCGGCGGTGCAGCCTCAGCCGAAACCAGCGCCAGTTGCAGGGCCGCCGTCGCGCGATGTCCCCGCCGACGTTCTGGTCGCGCTGGAAAGCCAGCTCGTCGCGAATGAGGCGCCTTCCGTACCCGACGTGCTGGCGCTCGACGAAATGCAGTTCCCCGCACTCGATCTCGACGCGATGAAAGACCGCTATCCATTGCTGCGCAACGCGCTGTAAGCGGGCGAGGAGGGGTTACCGCCGCACCGCATTGCCTCCGACCACCACCTGCGCGTAACGCTGGGCGCCCTCGCTAGAAAGGTCGGTCGTGATGGTACGGGCGTGATCGAGCCCGACCACGGCACCGCGCGGGGTTTCCGAGATCATGTTGTTGTTGACCAGCGCCGTGCCGGCGCCGGGCACTACCGACACGCCGACGCCGACAAAGGCCTTGCGGATCACATTGCCTGTGATGGCGACGTCGCGGAGATATTTGCCCCAGCCGGCAATGATGCCGAAGGAGGGCGCGTTTTCGATCACGTTGCCGGTCACCGTCGAGTCTGCCTCGACATAGATGCCGATGCCGGCGTCGTCGTCGGGTGCGGTGCCGATCGGCCGCTTCGGCAGCAGATTTCTGACGATGTTGCCCTGCACGACGGCGATGCGCCCGCCCTCGTTGAAATTGCAGACGGAGACGCCGACGGCCGCGCCATCCACCGTGTTGTTGGCGATCACGGCGCCCTCGAACGCGAATTCCGAATAGAGCGCGACCTCGCGGACATTGCTGACGCTGTTGCCGGTGATGTGAATATTCGATGCCGAATTGCCGCGCACCGCCGAGTAGTCGCAATTCTTGATGCGATTGCCGCGCACGATGACGTTGCCGGCGCGGAAAGCGTTGATGGCGTTGCCGTATTGCCCGGAGCCGCCGGGGCCGGCCTTGATGTCCTCGATGCGGTTGTCGATCACCAGCGTACCGTCGTCACCGATCGCCGTGCGCAGGATTTCGATGCCGTTGTCATTGGTATCGGTGATGGTGTTGCGGGAGACGATCAGGCCCTTCGCGTCGAAGGATACAACCGCTGTTGTCGCGATCTTCGTGAAGATGTTGCCGGAGATGTCGCCCGAGACCTGCTCCAGCCAGATGCCGTTGCCGCCACTGCGCGATATTTCGCAGTCGGCGATGCGGACGTCGCGCCCGCCAAGGCAATGCACGAGACCGCGCCGCTCTGGCAACGGAATGCCGCCGCCGTCGAAGGTGATGCCGGTCAGGCCGACATTGTTGGCACCTTCGCCCTGCAGCATCGAGACGCCGCCATTGAACACGAGCTTGGTCGCGCCGCGCACGCCGACCAGTTGCGTGCCGTTCGAAAGGCGCAGCATGCCGGTGCGATAGACCCCCGGCGGCAGCGCCAGCGGCGCTTGCGCGCGTGCGGCTTCGTCGATCGCGCGCTGCAGTTTTGCTGTTTGATCGTCGGGGCTGCCGGGACGCACGCCATACTGCGTGACGTCGCGGCCGAGCGTGGAGGTCAGCGGCGCCGCGCGCGTGGGCTCGGGCGACATCGCAAGTGCGCCGGCCATACCGGCGGCGGATCCTCCAATGAGATGGCGGCGGTTCATGTCCATGGTGAATGGCCCTCGCGCGATGCAAGTTCTGGCATTCGCGAATTCATAGGTATCGCGAAAATGCAGCGCAGCATGGTGAAGACGCAGGCCGAGGGCGGCGATTGTTCGGGGTAGGGTTAATGTTGGGTACGACAGTCAATCCACGTCGTCCCGGCCAAGCGAAGCGCGAGCCGGGACCCATACGCCGCGGCCCTTGGAAGGGGCACAATGGCAGACGGCTTTTCTCACAATTGGCAACGGTGGCTATGGGTCCCTGCGTTCGCAGGGACGACAACGGAGTCTAGTTCGCCCTTCTCGCCAACCGAACCATTTCCAGCAGCATCGCTTCGCCGGCATCGACCAGTTCGTCCAGCGTAATGCGCGAAAACCCCTTGCGCCTGACCGCGCCACCGCGCGCGAGCGGCGGGATATGGACGAAGGCGGCGAGCCGGGGGCCGCTATCGGCATTGACGGCCTCGATCGCGCGCCAGCTCAGATAGTTGCAGAGATAGCTTCCGGCATCGCGCGAGGCGCGGGCATCGAGGCCGGTACCCTCAGCGGCACGCAGCAGTTTCGCGGTATGCGGGCCGAAGTTTTGCGCAGCGGCGCCATCGGCGATCGAACCCTTGCGGGCGCGGGTTTGCGCGGCATCGGGCCACAGCATGGTGACGGCGTTGCGGGCGCGGGTCTCGATCCGGACGTATCCGGTGCGGCCGGCGAGGCCGAACATCAACAGCGCATGCGGCCGGTGTTTCGCGAGCGCCAGCGGCAATTCGCGATCGACCGCCTTGTACGTCACCGGAAAGATATGGCTCGACAGTTCGACGTCGGTGAAGGCAGGACGACGCAGGCGCATTAGCCGCGCCACCAGGGGCTGCGTCGGGTTGTAGGGCGCACCGGGGAACGGACCGAAGCCGGTGACGAGAATGCGAAGTTTCTCGCTCACCGCAGCCACTCCGCGATCTGTTCGGCGGCGACCGCCGGCGTGATGCGGCCGTCGGCGACCTCGGTCTCGGTCTTCTTTACCTTGGCGCGGATCGCGGCGTCGGAACGCAGGCGGGCCATCATCCGTTGCTCCAGCATCGACCACATCCATTTCACCTGCTGCTCCCGCCGCCGGCCTGCGAACTCGCCCGAGGCGTTCATGGCGGTGCGGTGATCGAGAATCTTCTGCCACAACGTGTCCATACCCGTGCCCGTCAGCGCCGAGTAAGTCAGGACCGGCGGATGCCAATGCTCCGAGCGGGGGGTGAGAATATGCAGCGCGCCGCGGTATTCGGCCGCCGCCAGGTTGGCGCGCTTGATGTTGTCGCCGTCGGCCTTGTTGATCGCGATCATGTCGGCGAGTTCGACCAGGCCCTTCTTGATACCCTGCAATTCGTCACCGGCGCCGGGCAGCATCAGGGCCAGGAAGAAATCGGTCATGTCGCAGACGGCGGTCTCGGACTGGCCGATGCCGACGGTTTCCACCAGCACGACGTCGAAGCCGGCGGCCTCGCACAACAGCATCGCCTCGCGGGTTTTTGCCGCGACCCCGCCGAGGGTGCCGGACGCAGGCGAGGGCCGGATGAAGGCGGCTTCCGAGTTCGCCAGCCGCGCCATCCGCGTCTTGTCGCCGAGGATCGAGCCGCCGGTGCGGGCCGAGGAGGGATCGACCGCCAGCACCGCGACCTTGTGGCCGCGCTCGATCAGGAACATGCCAAGCGCGTCGATGGTGGTGGATTTGCCGACGCCGGGCGAGCCGGTGATGCCGACGCGGACCGCCTTGCCGGTGTCTGATAGCAGCACCTGCACCAGATCGCGCGCCGCGGCCTGATGATCGGCGCGCCTGCTTTCGATCAGGGTGATCGCGCGCGCCAGGGCGGCGCGGTGACCGGCGCGGAGTTCTTTGGCGAGTTTCCCGACATCGGGGGAAGGATTCTTCGGCAGGGTCATGGCTTGGTTTACAACGCCCGCGCCAAGCAGGCGAGGGGGCCCTACGCAGTCCTTCAGCGCGCCGACGCGGCGGTGGGCGCCTCGCGCCTGAGCCGCCGCCATATCCAGACCAGCACCGGCCAGATCAGCGCGCCGATCGCCATGGCGGCGAGGATCGCTGCGATCGGCCGCTCGAAGAACGGGAATACGCTGCCGTCGGATTTGATCAGCGAGGTGACGAAACTCTGCTCGATCATGGTGCCCATCACGATGCCGAGCACCATCGCGGCGACCGGGTAGCCGTTTTCTTCCATGACGTAGCCGATGATGCCGAAGGTTGCGACGGTGACGACGCCGAACATGTTGTTGCCGATCGCGAACGATCCGACCGCGCAGCACAGCATGATGACCGGCATCACGGAGGAGCGTGGCGCGCGCAGCACGTAGCTCGCCAGGCGAATCATGATGATTCCCAGCGGGATCATGATGATGTTGGCGATGATGAACATCAGGTAGATCGCATACATGCTCGACGCTTTTTCGGTGAACAGCGTCGGACCGGGGTTGAGGCCCTTCATGTAGAGCACGCCGATGGCGATCGCCGCGATGGTGTCGCCGGGGATGCCGAACAGCAGCGAGGGCACCCAGCCCGAGGCGATGCTGGCGTTGTTGCTGGCGCCGGCTTCGACCAGGCCCTCGACATGGCCGGTACCGAATTTCTCCGGCTCCTTCGAAAAACGCTTGGACATGGCGTAGCTGACCCAGGCGGCCATGTCGGCGCCGGCACCCGGCAGCACGCCGATGATGATGCCGATGATGTTCCCGCGCGTCATCTGCACGTGATACTTTTTGGTGAGCCTCCACTGGCCCGCCATGATGCTCCCGAATTTGCGGCGTGGGATCGGCGGCGGCTCCGGCGTCAGCATCGCGCGCATCACCTGCGCCACGGCGAAGACGCCCACCAGCGCCGGGATCGGCTCGATGCCGCCGAACAGGTCGGTCATGCCAAACGTGAAGCGCGGCACGCCGCCGGGGTTTTCGATGCCGATGCAGGCGACGAGCAGGCCGATAAACATGGCCGCGATGGCTTTCACCGGGGAGGAGCGCGCGACCAGCGTGGCGCACATCAGGCCCAGGAATGCGAGCCAGAAATATTCGAAGGTCGAGAACGACAGCGCGATCTCGGCCAGCGGCGGTGCCAGGATCATTAGCGAGAGCGTGCCCGCGATGCCGCCGACGGCGGAGAACCATACGCCGGCGCCGAGCGCCAGTTCGGCCTCGCCCTTGCGCGTCATCGCATAGGCTTCGTCCGCGTAAGCCGCAGAGGCGGGGGTTCCGGGAATGCGCAGCAGCGCGCCGGGGATGTCACCGGAGAAGATCGCCATTGTGGACGCAGCCACGATGGTGGCGATTGCAGCGATCGGCGACAGATAAAAGGTGACGGGGACCAGCAGCGCGGTCGCCATCGTCGCTGATAGCCCGGGCAGCGATCCGATGACGAGGCCATAGACCGAGGCCGCGAACATCGCGATGATGACTTCCCAGGTGGAGATGAGCGCGAACGCTTGGGCGAGGGTGTTGAGCATCGATCACCAGGGCATCGGCAGCAGCCCGGCCGGCAAGGGCACGCGCAGCAACTTTGAGAAAATCAGATGGACGCCGATCGGCGCCAGCACCGCAAGCGGCAGCGAAAGCTTCCAGCGGGCGCCGAGTGCGGTTGACGTTACGAAAACGATCAGCCCCGCCGTGATGATGAAGCCAAGCCGGTCGGCCACTGCCACGTAGAACAGCAAGAGCGCCGGCGGCAGCAGGGCGCGCAGGCCGTAAAACTTTCCGGTCGGTGGCGCCGGCTGGCCGCCGCCCTCGACCGGAATGAGCTCCTCTTCCTCTTCGAAGGAATGGCCGATCCCGAACGCGATCGCGAGGCCGCACAGCGCCAGGCCCGTTCCGATCACCAGCGGAAACACATTGGGCCCGACCGGCTGGCCGGGCACCGGCGGCAACTGCCAGCCGCCATAGGCGGCCGCCGCGCCGAGGCCAACGAGAAACAATCCCGTGACGCGATCGGGAAGACGCATAGGAAGCTCCGCGGATACCGGACGAGACTAACCGATGAAGATCAGGCCTTGGAGAGACCGGCGGCCTTCATCGCCACACCCATCTGGGCGTCGCCCTTGTCCATGAAGGTGGCGAATTCGGACGCGTCGCCCCACACCGTTCCGAAGCCGCGATTGCTCATGAACTCCTTGAACTCCTTGGAGTCGAAAACCTTCTTCAGCGATGCGGTGAGTTTAGTCGCGACGTCGGCGGGCAGGCCCTTGGGGCCGGCAATGCCGCGCCACGCGCCGGTCGAATAGTCGATGCCAATCGCCTCCTTCAGCGTCGGCACATCGGGGAAGGCGGGGTTGCGCGCCGTAGCCATGACGGCGAGGCTGCGCGCCTTGCCGGCCTCGATGATGGCGCGCGCTTCCGGCACCGAGCAGGTGGTGAGGTCGAGGCCGCCTGCCGCGAGATCCTGCATCGCGGGCGCAGCACCGTTCGACGGCACCCAGGCCACGTGGTTCGGCGCAAGTCCCATCGCCTGCATCCAGCCGACCAGCGCTAGGTGCCAGATGCCGCCCTGGCCGGTGCCCGAGGCTTTGAACTTGCCGGCAGGCGCGGCCTTGATGGCGTCGGCGAGCTCCTTCACGGTCTTGTAGGGCGAGGTGGAACTGACCTGGATGCCGGGCGGATCCTCGTTCATCAGCGCAAGCGGCGTGTAGCTCTTGGGTGCGAGTTCCGTAAGCCCCTGCCAGTGCATCATCGAGATTTCCACCGTCAGCATGCCGATGGTGTAGCCGTCGGGCTGCGCGGTCGCGATCGCCGAATGGCCGACCACGCCGGAGCCGCCGGTCCGGTTGACCACGTTGAAAGGCTGGCCGAGATCCTTTTCCAAAAGCGCCGCCACGATGCGCGCGGTGGCGTCGGTGCCGCCGCCGGCGCCCCAGGGCACGATCACGGTTACGGGGCGCGCCGGATAGGCCTGCGCCAAAGCCGGCTTGAAGCCCAAACCCGCGACGGCCGCAGCAGCGGCGGATGAAGCCGCGAAGGCGCGGCGCGTGATTTTCTTGGACATTGGTGGTCCTCCCCTGCGGCATCCGTGAAGCCGGACGCTCTTGTGATGCGACATTCTAGGCGGCTTTGCGTTGTGGTCGCAAGGCATTGGCTCATGAGGAGGATCATCGCCCGGTGGGCATCTCGCCACATCCGGAAATCGGGTGGCGGCGAGCGGGCTAGCCGAAATAGGTATCCGTGTGCGGCTCAGTCATCGAGCCGCGATCGATTGCGGAGAGAACCATGACGACAGCCTATTACAGCACCGTGCTGGACCATCCCCTGGAAACCGTGTGGGACCTGATCCGCGATTTCAACAACTACCCGGCCTATATCGGCGGGGTCAGCGAAAGCGTGATCGAAGACGACAAGGGCGGCGACGAAGTCGGCGCGGTCAGGCGCTTCTGCTACCTCGGCAACTGGATCAGGCAGCGGCTGGCCGGCCATTCCGAAGAAGCGCACTCGCTCACCTATGCGGGCATCGAGCCGTTCCCGTTTCCTGCCGGGCTTGTTCCGGACGCGCCCGCGCCGACGCACTACGAGGGGACGATGCACCTGCTGCCGGTCGTTGAGGGCAACAGGACGTTCATCGAATGGTCGGTCCGGCTCGACACCGAACCGCAGGATAGCGATCGCTGGCAGAATTTGTTCCAGTCATGGATTCCGGACTGGACCCATTCGCTCGAAAGGGCGCTCGGCCGCCAGGCTGCTTGATGGTGCAGCCGTCATTGCGGCCGGTCTTCGTCGTCCTTCGGTCGCGCGCCGCCGAAAATTTTTGCACCTTCCGGCGTCAGATACGGCCTTAACGTCTCCCACGGCACGAAGGCGATATACTCGCCTTCGGCGTAGGAGCCAACCGCGTAAGGGGCGTAGTGAAACGTCAGGCCGGAGCTCTTGCCTTCCTCGGTCGATGGCGCCAGCGAGACCGGCCCGATCTTGAGCAGCTTTGCCTCGATGGCTTCGATGGCGCTGGTGTCAGTGCCTTCCGCGCCGCGTTTCTTTTTCTCGGCCTCGAGGGATGCAATGACGCCTTGCCGCATCGCTTTCAGCGTCGGGCCGTTGTCGGCTGTTTCGGTGAAGAACGGACGGATGCTGATGCGTTTGCCCGCTGACCTGTCCCACAGGATCGTGTCGGACGAACTGTTGGGGTGCGCGCCGCCAGTATATTCGTAGTCACTCCTGACGATGCTGACATAGCGGCCATCGACCACCGAGCGCGTCTCGTATTTCCGCTCAAACGACCACGGGTTGCGGAACAACTCGGGATCCTGCTTGCGTTCCTTGTCGGCATCGCTGCGGTTCTTCACGGCCCATGCCTTTCCCTCGGCCAGGCAGTTCGCCGCCAGCGCCGGATCGGCCTTGACCTTCGCGTCGAGGATGACGCTGGCCTCGACCCATTTGGTCTTGATGGAAAAATCTGGCTTGGGCTCGGCGGCAAACGCCAAGCCCAGCGCCGCACCGCATGCGACTGCGCCCGCAAAACCAATGGTCCTGACGCGTGTGAGGAATGCAATGCCGCGCAAGGGCGATCCTTTGGAAAGTAGCTGCGCCCGGCGGAGAACTACTCCGCCGCCTCGCTGCTATGGCCGAGCCGGGCGTTGAGCTTCTGGATCAGCTCTTCGGCGGCATCCGAGATCACGGTGCCGGGCGGGAAGATCGCTTCTGCACCGGCCTTGTAGAGCGCGTCATAATCCTGCGGCGGCACCACGCCGCCGATGATGATCATGATGTCCTCGCGGCCGTGCTTCTTCAGCGCCGCCTTCAATTCCGGCACCGCGGTGAGATGGGCGGCCGCCAGCGACGATACGCCTAGGATATGCACGTCGTTCTCCACCGCCTGCCGCGCTGCCTCGTCGGCGGTGGCGAACAGCGGCCCGATATCGACGTCGAAGCCGACATCGGCAAAGGCCGATGCGATCACCTTCTGGCCGCGGTCGTGGCCGTCCTGGCCGATCTTGGCGACGAGGATGCGGGGGCGGCGGCCCTCAGCAGTCTCGAACGCATCGATCAGCTCCTGCACCTTTTCGACCCGGTTGGACATGGCCGACGCCTCCCGCTTGTAGACGCCGGTGATGGATTTGATTTCGGCGCGGTGACGCCCGAATACTTTTTCCATCGCGTCCGAAATTTCGCCGACGGTTGCCTTCGCGCGCGCAGCATCGATCGCCAGCGCCAGAAGGTTACCGTTGCCTTCGCCGGCGCTGCGCGTCAGCGCAGCCAGCGCAGAATCGACTTCCTTCTGGTCGCGCTCGGTGCGCAGCCGCTTCAGCTTGTCGATCTGTAGCCGCCGCACGGTGGAATTCTCCACCTTGAGTACGTCGATCGCGGCCTCGTTGACCGGCTTGTACTTGTTGACGCCGATCACGGCCTGACGTCCGGCGTCAATTCGCGCCTGCGTCTTGGCGGAGGCTTCCTCGATCCGAAGTTTCGGCACGCCGGCCTCGATCGCCTTGGCCATGCCGCCGAGCGCCTCGACTTCCTGGATATGGCCCCAGGCTTTCGCGGCGAGATCGCGCGTCAGCCGTTCGACATAATAGGAGCCGCCCCAGGGATCGATGATGCGGTTGGTGCCGCTTTCCTGCTGCAGGAACAATTGCGTGTTGCGCGCGATGCGGGCCGAAAAATCCGTCGGCAGCGCGAGCGCCTCGTCGAGCGCGTTGGTATGCAGCGATTGCGTATGCCCTTGGGTCGCCGCCATCGCCTCGATGGTGGTGCGCATCACGTTGTTGAAGACGTCCTGCGCGGTCAGCGACCAGCCGGAAGTCTGGCAGTGCGTGCGCAGCGAGAGCGAGCGCGGGTCCTTCGGGTTGAACTGCTTCAACAGCTTGGCCCAGAGCAGCCGCGCGGCGCGCATCTTGGCGACTTCCATGAAGAAGTTCATGCCGATCGCCCAGAAGAACGACAGCCGCGGCGCAAAGCGGTCGACGTCGAGGCCCGCTGCAAGCCCGGCGCGCAGATATTCGACACCGTCGGCCAGCGTGTAAGCGAGCTCGAGATCCTGTGTCGCGCCGGCTTCCTGCATGTGGTAGCCGGAAATGGAAATGGAGTTGTACTTCGGCATTCTTTGCGAGGTGTACGCAAAAATGTCGGAGATGATCCGCATCGAAGGGGTGGGCGGATAGATGTAGGTGTTGCGCACCATGAACTCTTTCAGAATGTCGTTCTGAATGGTGCCCGACAATTTCTCCGGCGGTACGCCCTGTTCCTCAGCGGTTGCGACGAACAGCGCGAGGATCGGCAGCACCGCGCCGTTCATGGTCATCGACACGCTCATCTGGTCGAGCGGAATGCCCGCGAACAGCGTGCGCATGTCGTAGATGGAATCGATCGCCACGCCCGCCATGCCGACGTCGCCGGAGACGCGCGGATGATCGGAATCGTAGCCGCGGTGGGTGGCGAGGTCGAACGCGACCGAAAGGCCCTTCTGTCCGGCCGCGAGGTTGCGGCGATAGAACGCGTTGGAATCTTCCGCCGTCGAGAACCCGGCGTACTGTCTGATGGTCCAGGGCTGGTTGACGTACATGGTCGGGTAGGGGCCGCGCAGATAGGGCGCGACGCCCGGGTACGTCTCAAGGAAGTCGATGCCTTCGAGATCGGCCTCGCTGTAACCGGGCTTGACCGGGATGCCCTCGGGCGTCAGCCACGGCTCGGCGCTACCGGCGGGCTGCGCGGGCGCGGTCGATTCAAAGGCGATATCTGCGAAGTTCGGTATGCGGCTCATGGTACCCATTATAGCACATGTGAACGTCGGGGATCGTCACCCCTAATCATGGTCCGGATGCTGGTGGCTGCTGATGGTCGCCATCTTCTCCGGGCCGTAATTCTGCTGCGTGGTCTGGCTCGGCAGGTTGGCGATGCCGACCACCCAGCCGAGCCGGGATTCGGTTCCATACTGCCGCGTCGGCACCACCCGGTCGGGGCGGTCGAACGCGCCGGTCATGATCTCGATATGGGGGCCGCCGATCAGCCGGTAGGTCAGGGGCGTGCCGCAGGCCGCGCAGAAATCGCGCTCGGCGATGGAGGAGGACTGAAACGTCGCCGGCTTGCCGCGGGTCCAGCTGAAATGCTCGTGCTCGATATCGGCGAGGGAGGCGAAGGGCGCGCCCGATGCCTTCTGGCACATCCGGCAATGGCAGATGCTGACCTTGGGCGGCACTTTCGACACCGAAAAGCGGACGGCGCCGCACTGACAGCCGCCGGTCAGGACCGTCTTGTGGTTGTTCTCCGTCATGCTCGCTCCATCCGCCGCCAGGTTTCCTGCAGCATCGCCAGCGCGTCGCCGCCGGCAAAGATGAAGTCGCCGACGCCAGCCGTGCGCAGCGCGGCCTCCTGCTCGCCGGGCCGGCCTGCCAGATAGATATGCTTGGCGCCGGCGGCTTGAAGGGCCTTTGCGGCGGCCGCCGCGTGTTCCGCATAGACCTTGTCGGACGAGCACAGGCAAACAATAGCCGCGCCGGACCCCTTGAACGCGGCGGCGAGCGCCGCTGGGTCGGCAAAGCCTTGCGTGTCGATCGCCTCGATGCCGCCGGTCTCGAAAAAGCTCTTGGCGAAGGTGGCGCGCGCGGTGAAGTCGGCGGCCGTGCCGAGATTGGCGAGGAATATCTTTGGCCGCGCGCCCGACGTCTTGAGCTTGTCGTCCGACTTGTCCCGTAGCGCCTCGAACGGCGCGGCCAGCCGCATCGGCGGGACGGGATCGAACTTGAATTTCGCCTCGCCATAGGGCGGCAGCACCACCGGCGTCGCCTCGAGCACGGCGATCTCAGCCTCATGCAGGTTCGGAAATTCACTCGCGCCCGTCAGCACGTCACGCCGCTTGGCGATGTTGGCTTCGCGCGCGGCGCGGGTCGCGGCCACCTTGCGCTGGATCAGGTTCTGTTCGAGCGCCGGGAACATGCCGCCGGCCTTCTCGATCTCCTGGAACAGCGACCATGCGGCTTCGCAGAGCTGCTTCGTCAATGTCTCGATGCCGCCGGAGCCGGCTGCGGGATCGCTGACCTTGGCGAGGTTGGATTCTTCCAGCAGCACCAGTTGCGTGTTGCGCGCGGCACGCCGCGCGAACGGATCGGGTAATCCCAAGGCCAGCGTGTGCGGCAATACGGTAATAGCGTTGGCGCCACCGAGACCGGCCGCGAAAGTCGCTATCGTCGCGCGCAGCATGTTCACGTAAGCGTCGCGCTGCGTCAGCATTCGCCACGCCGTATCGGCCGCAATGAACAGTGGTTTGGGTATCAGGCCGCTGGCCTGTTCGATCCGCGCCCACAACAGCCGCAGCGCCCGGAATTTCGCCAGCGTCAGGAATTGATCCGCATCTGCGCTGAGCCGCGCATAGACCATGCCTTGCGCATCTTCGAGCGCAATGCCGGCCTGTTCGATCGCGCGCAGATAGGCAACGCCGGCAGCCAGCACGAATGCCAATTCCTGAACTTCCGATCCGCCGGCATCATGGATCACGCGCCCATCGGCGGCTGCGAGCGGGCCTTTGAAGCCCATTGCGGCGAGACCTTTGATCGCGCCAGTGACCGCCGGAACGATCTCCTCCCAGCTATAGGGACTGAAGCCCCACACCGCACCGGACCCGAGCGGGTCCAGGCCGAAGCGGATGTCGCAAGCCGCGGGATCGATGCCTTTGCCCTTGATGTATTCGGCGACGTGAATGGCAGCCATGCGCGACTGCGGACCGATCTGAAGCTCGATGCCGATGCCGGCGTCGAGATAGATGCCGTCGAGAACTTGCGCGACCGCTTCTGCCGAAGGATCCAAGCCAAACCCGTGGGCGCCATTGGCGCCGGCGAACACCAGCGTCAGCCCCGTCGCGCCGTTCTCCAGATCGTGCAGCGCCTGCGCGTTGGCCGCCTTCGCATCGGGATGATCGATCCGCTGCATGATCTGCCAGGGTGCCGCCGCAGCACGGCCGGCGACCGGCGCGGCACCCTGGGCACGGCGGTAGATCGGATCGATCTTCAATCCGTCGGACGTCTTGCTGACCAGTTTCTCGAACGGCGCGCCCTTCAGCACCCCGTCGACCAGCTTGCGCCAGTCCTCGTAGGTCGCTTGCGGAAACTCCGCGGCCAATGTCAGCTCGTCAGTCTTGGTCATCCGGGCTATTTATTCCCTGGTCGTCTCTTGATTTGGCCGGAAATTGCCACGGGGCGGCCGCCAAGCCAAACGGTTGTTTTGGGATCTTTCGGGTCAATCGAGGTCGGGCAACCGCTGGATACCCTCGGTCGAAAGCTGCGCCAGCGCCTCGCTGACGCGACGTCCCGCAATGATGCGGTCGGGCACGATCTCGGCCAGCGGCACCAGCACAAAGGCGCGCTCGAAAGCCCGCGGATGCGGCAGCGTCAGTTCCGGCTTGTCGAGCTTGACGTCGTCATAGGCGATCAGGTCGAGGTCGAGGGTGCGCGGACCCCAGCGCGTCTCATGGGCGCGGTCGCGGCCGAATTTTTTCTCGATCTTGTGCAGCGTGAACAGCAGCGCATGCGGATCGAGGCTGGTTTCGATCTCGATACAGGCATTGGTGAAAGGCGCCTGGTGTTCCTCACCCCAGGGCGGGGTGGTGTAGTCGGAGGAACGCGCCAGCAGGGCGGCCTGTGTCATGCCGCAGATATTGGAGATGGCCTTGTTGAATGTCGCGCGGACGTCGCCGACATTGCCGCCGAGCGCGATCAGCACATCCGCCATGTCAGGGCGATTGCCGCTTGCGCGTCAGCACCACGCCGACATCTTCGAAGATCGCGGCGATCGGCGCATGCGGCTTGTGCACGGTGACCTTGACCCCGTCGACGCGCGCAAACGCCGCGAGTATCGCGTCTGCAACGGCGCCGGCGGCGCGCTCCAGGAGCTTGTAATTGGTGTTCTTGAACGCCGCCGTCGCGGTCGTCACCACACTGGCATAGGACACGGTGTCGGACAGGTGATCGGTGTGCGAGGCTTCCGACAGATCGGCGGAAAGTTCGAGGTCGATGACGAAACGCTGCCCGACTTCGGTTTCGTGTTCCATCACGCCATGGCGGGCATGGATGACGACGCCGGTGATGAAGATCGTATCGCTCATCCCTGTTCCCTGATTGCGGCGGTGACGCGCAGCGCCTGTACGGTCTCGGCGACGTCATGCGCACGGATGATCCGCGCGCCGTTCTGGGCCGCCAACAGATGCGCGGCAATCGAGCCGCCGAGACGCTGATGCGGCTCCGACGGCGTCACCGTGCTGATGAAACGCTTGCGCGAGGCGCCGACCAACAGTGGCAGTCCGAACGACTGCAACTCGCCGAGCCGTGCCAGTGCGGTCATGCTCTGCTCCGGCGTTTTGCCGAAGCCGATGCCGGGGTCGAGGATAATTTTGTCAGACGAAATTCCGGCACGGGCAGCGATATCGAGAGAGGCTGCAAAGAAATTGGAGATGTCCTGCATGATGTCTACAGCAGGATCGGCACTCTCGCGGTTATGCATGATGATGATGGGCGCGCCGCGCTCGGCGACCAGTCCGGCCATGCCGGAATCGCGCTGCAGGCCCCAGACATCGTTGGCGACGGCGGCGCCCTGATGGAGCGCCCAGGCGACGACGGCCGATTTCATGCTGTCGATCGACACGGGAATGCCGAGCGCGACGATTTCAGGCAGCACCGGTTGCAGACGCTTCAATTCTTCTTCCGCCGAGATCGGTTCCGACCCGTAGGGCCGGGTGGATTCCGCGCCGATGTCGATGATGTCGGCGCCCTCGGCGACCATCCGCCGGGCCTGGGCCAGCGCACGCTCGGGAGCGGCGAACTGCCCACCATCCGAGAATGAATCGGGCGTCACATTCAGTACGCCCATCACCGCCGGGTATGGCCTTGACGGCAGCGCAGACAGCACCGGATGACCGGCCGGACCGGTGGCGGCGGTGGGTCTGGGCTTGGCTGCGATCATGCGGTGGCTTTGCGCGGTCCGCGCCGCCGAGTCAAGGCGTGAGAGCCGCGCCCCGCGGGCTGGCCTGACCGGCTTTTAGTAGCTGATCTTCGGCGCAAGCTTGCGCGCCTGTTCGATCAGCTGCTCGACCGATCTTTCGGAGGGCAGAACGCGGACCAGTTTGCGCTTGGTATTCACGTCTTTCATGTTCTGCGCGAGCCGCGCCGGATTGCGGAGCGCGAGCTCACGCACGGTGGTGACGCCGGCTGCGCGCACCAGGCCCACCTTGGCCTTGCCCATCCCGGGGATGCGCATGTAGTCGGAAAAATTCGCCCATTCGAGCAGTTGCTGTTCGCTGATGCCGGTCTTCGCCGCCAGCGCCTTGCGTCCTTTCACCGTGCGGGCAGCCTCCAGCAGCGCCTCGGTGGTGCGAATGCCCACCGATTTCAGTTTCGAGGCGGAGTAGGCGGTCAGGCCTTCGATCTCGGAAAGGGGATAAGTCATGATACCAAATGAAAAAAGAATGTGCTGAGGCCGAACGTGCTCACCAACTATGTGCTATGCGAACTGGCTGAGGCCCGGCGTCCCTGAAATGATTTCGCCCATTTGATCCGCTCCGATTTTGTCACGGCCGAACCTGAAAAGTTCACGCGCCACGTTTTGAATCTCGCTCATGCTCAGACCGAGCGCCATCAGCCTGGTGCCGACCGCCATCACGCCTCCGCCCATCAGCCGCGAGAAGCCGCCATTGCTGCTGGAAGCCGCAATCGCAGCCTCGGCACCCGGAATTTGGTCGATCAGGGCCTGAACCTTGTCGGAGGGCCCCTCGTTACGGAGAAAACCCAGAACGATTCCAACGGTTTTTTCAGCGACAGCGCCATCGATGCCGGCCTTGGAGGCCAGCCGCCCTATCAGTTCGTCCATATTGCCCCGTCCCCAACCGGCTTTTGCCGGGTCGTTTACTTGTCTTTTGATCTTGAGCGCCTGCGATCTGAAATACAAGCGATCCCCGCACATCAGGGCAACGTGGTTCTCGATTCGCGCGGCGAGTGTTGCAGCAATGCAAGAGTGAATGCCGGTTTCATACAGAGTTATTGCGCTGCGCCGTCGATTTTTCCGCCGAAGGTCGGAAAAAAGTATGAGAGGCATGGTCCTTGGTGCGCTGCGACGGTGCCGCTGACGGTTTCAATCAGCGGACAGGATGCGATATGATGGTGTGACCCGACACCTAGAACTTCCCGATGCGCGATGAGGCGATGTGATGGCGACCTCCGATAACAAGACTGCTGATACCGACGAGAAGATTTTTATCGGGAAGGGCGAACAAACAGCCTGGCTGTCGCTTGCGCTTGCCAATCGGCATGGCCTTGTCACCGGAGCGACCGGGACCGGCAAGACCGTGTCGCTGCAGGTGATGGCGGAGGGCTTTGCCCGCGCCGGTGTTCCCGTGTTCGCGGCCGATATCAAGGGCGACCTGTCCGGAATTTCCGAGGTCGGCGAGGCCAAGGACTTCATCCTCAAGCGCGCCAAAGAGATGGGCCTCGATTTCCAGCCCGACCAGTTCTCGACGGTGTTTTGGGATGTGTTCGGCGAGCAGGGCCATCCGGTTCGCGCCACGGTCACGGAGATGGGGCCGTTATTGCTGGCGCGGATGCTCGATCTGAACGACGTGCAGGAAGGCGTCCTCAATGTCGCATTCCGTGTGGCGGATGAAAACGGCCTGACGCTGATCGACATGAAGGATCTGCGGTCGCTGCTGGATGCGATCGTTCCCACTGGCCGCAAGAAGGGCCCGGATGCAGAGGAAGATCCGCTTGCCGAGATCCGAAAGGTCGCGCAGGGTTACGGCAATATCAGCAAGGCAACAGTCGGGACCATCCAGCGCCAGCTTCTGGTGCTGGAAAACCAGGGCGCAACGAAATTCTTCGGTGAGCCGGCGCTGGCGCTGAAGGATTTCATGAAGACCGACAGCGATGGTCGCGGGATGGTCAACATTTTGGTTGCCGACAAGCTTATGGAGAGCCCCAGGCTCTATGCCACCTTCCTGTTGTGGTTGCTGTCGGAACTGTTTGAGGAATTGCCGGAAGCCGGCGACTTGCCGAAGCCGAAACTGGTGTTCTTCTTCGACGAGGCGCACCTGTTGTTCAACGACGCGCCGAAGGCGCTGATGGACAAGATCGAGCAAGTGGTCCGCCTGATCCGCTCCAAGGGTGTCGGCGTCTACTTCGTCACACAGAACCCGATCGACGTGCCGGACAAGGTGCTGGCCCAATTGGGCGGTCGCGTGCAGCACGCGCTGCGCGCCTTCACGCCGCGCGACCAGAAGGCAGTCAATGCAGCGGCGCAGACCTTCCGGCCCAACCCCAAGCTCGACACCGCCCGCGTCATCATGGAACTCGGCAAGGGTGAAGCGCTGGTTTCGTTCCTCGAAGGCGGCGGCACGCCGACCATGGTCGAGCGTGTCATGATCCGGCCGCCGACGGCGCGGATCGGGCCGATCACGCCGGAAGAGCGCAAGGCGATCATGAACAAGAGCCCGGTCAAGGGCAAATACGATACCGCGGTCGATGCCGAATCCGCCTATGAGATGCTGCAGAAGCGCGTTGCCGGAACGGCGGCGCCTGCGGATGGCGCGGATGGCGGCGCTGGCGCCGCCGGCGGCGGAATTCTCGGACAGATCGGTTCGATCGTCGGCACGATCTTCGGCACCAACGTCAAACGCGGCAGGATGTCGACCGGCCAGGTGATTGCGCGAGACGTTACGCGGTCCGTCACCAACAGAGTCATCGGTGGTGTCGCTGCGGATCTCGGCAAAGCGGTCGGCGGCTCGCTCGGTGGTTCGATCGGACGCTCGCTGGTGCGCGGCGCGCTCGGCGGCTTGCTGCGGCGGTAAAGCCACGATTTCCCTCTGACCTCCGGAACGAGCGCGTGCTGAGATATCCGTCGCTGCGAAGACCGCTCGATATCCTGTTTCTGGTCTGCTGCATCGCCTTGACCGCCGATGTCCTGGTCCCGGAAATCTGGGGCAGCGGCAAGACCAAGGACTATCCGCTGTGGTTCTGGGCGGGGCAGCAGGTGCTGCAGGGGAAGAATCTCTACCCCGACAATGCCGCCAGCTATTTCGATTTCATCTATCCGCCGCTCTCGGCGGTGCTGCTCGCGATCCCGAGCTGGTTCGGCAAGATCCCGCTTTATCTCTGCCTGTCATTCATCAACATCGTCGCGTGGTGGATGACGGCGCAATTCTCGCACGCGATGGCGGGATCGGGGCGCAAGCCCGGGCCGTGGCTGGAAGCGCTGCCGGGCGTCGTTACCGTCACCTTCGTGTTCGACATGTTCGACCTCGGCCAGCCGAACCTCGTGCTGCTGGCGCTGATGCTCTATGGGTTCTGGCTGCTGCGCGATCACCGTGGCTGGATGGCAGGCAGCATGTTTGCGCTGGCCACCGCCATCAAGGTGTTTCCGGTGGCAGTGCTGCCCTATCTGTTATGGCGAAGGCAGTGGGCGGCGGCCGCGAGCATGCTGGTGTTCACCGGCGTGTTTCTGTTCCTGCTGCCGGCGCCGTTTCGCGGCTTTCAGCACAACGCCACGGAGCTGAAGAGCTGGTACCAGGGCATGGTGGGGACCAGTTCGGAGAAGGGATTCGGACAGCGCGCCGAGCAGAACTGGTCGTGGGTCAACCAGTCGATCATCGCGATGACGCACCGGCTGACGCGGCCCGTCAACTACAATCAGATCAATCCGTCAAAGCCCGTGCGTACCATGAACATCGCTAATCTCGATTTCAGGACGGCGAACTGGATTGTGCTGGCCGTTTCTCTTGCGATCGGAATCGGTTATCTCGCCGTGATGCCGCCGGACTCGCGCCGTACGGAACGCTCGGATGCCGAGGAGATCGGCATTCTCTTCTGTCTGATCACGGTCGCTTCGCCGCTGGCCCGCCAATATTACTTTCTGTGGCTGTTCTTTCCGATCACCGTGCTGGCCCATCGTGCCGCTTATGATCCAAGACCTGCGATCAAGACAGGCACGTGGATCTTGCTGGCCGTGGCGGGCGGCCTGCTGTTCCTGTCGCTTCCGCTGTTTCCGATCGACCTGCAAGCCTATGGCAATAATCTCGCTGCCACCATCCTGCTCGTGGCAGGGCTGGTCTGGCACATATTGCATCCGCCTGCCGCAGAAGTTTCCTTGCCTCGGGCCGAGGCCGGGCTACAACTTGACGCCAAGAACAAGGCTCACAGCCAGGGATAACAAACCATGTCCAACAAGATGCAGCCGGTCCTCGACCACATCGACGCCGATTTCGACAACAGCCTCGAGCGGCTGTTCGCGCTGTTGCGGATCAAGTCGATCTCGGCCGATCCGGCCTTCGCCGAGGATTGCAAGGCGGCCGCCGACCATCTGGCAAAGGATATTGCGACGCTCGGCTTCAAGGCCGAGGTGAGGCCGACGGCAGGGCATCCCGCGATCGTCGCCAAAGCGAATGGCAGCACCGATGGCCGGCCGCACGTTCTGTTCTATGGACATTACGATGTGCAGCCGGTCGATCCGCTCGATTTGTGGCATCGTCCGCCGTTCGAGCCCGTCGTCACCGATCATGCCGATGGCAGAAAAATCATCGTTGCGCGCGGCGCCGAGGACGACAAGGGACAGTTGATGACCTTCATCGAGGCTTGCCGTGCCTGGAAGAAGGTCACGGGATCGTTGCCGGTCGATGTCACGATCCTGATCGAGGGCGAAGAAGAAGTTGGCTCGAAGAATTTCGTGCCGTTTATCGAGGCGATCAAGGATGAGTTGAAGGCCGACTTCGCGCTGGTCTGCGATACCGGCATGTGGGACCCGAACACGCCTGCCATCACAACCTCGCTGCGCGGCTTGATGTATGACGAGGTCACCATCAAGGCCGCCAACCGCGACCTGCATTCCGGTGTGTTCGGCGGCGGCGCGCGCAACCCGATCCGCGTGCTGACCAACATCCTCGGCGGCCTGTTTGACGACAACGGCCGCATCACCATTCCCGGCTTCTACGACGGCGTGAAGGACCTGCCGCCGGATATTCTGGCGCAGTGGAAGAACCTGAATCTGACGCCGGAGTCGTTCCTGAAGCCAATCGGCCTCTCGATCCCCGCCGGCGAAAAGGATCGCCTGCTGATCGAGCAAGTATCCTCGCGTCCGACCTGCGACATCAACGGCATTATCGGCGGCTATACCGGCGAGGGCTCGAAAACCGTGATCCCGGCGCAAGCTTCCGCAAAGGTCTCTTTCCGTCTGGTCGAAGGCCAGGACCCGCAGAAGATCAAGAAGGCGTTCCGCGACTATGTCACCGCCCGGCTTCCGGGCGACTGCAAGGCTGTCTTTACCGAGCACTCCAGTGGGGCGGCGATCGCGCTCGACTGGAACATGAAGCCGCTGGCGGTTGCCAAGCGTGCGCTGACCGAGGAATGGGGCAAGGAGGCGCTGCTGGTCGGCTCCGGCGCCTCGATCCCGATCGTCGCAGATTTCAAGCGTACGCTCGGCCTCGACAGCCTGCTGGTCGGATTCGGTCTCGACGACGACAACATCCATTCGCCGAACGAGAAGTACGATCTGAAGAGCTACCACAAGGGCATCCGTTCCTGGGCGCGGATTTTGGGAGCACTCGCGGAGGCGAAGTAGGGCCCGTTACAGAAGGGTGGGCAAAGGCGCGTTGCGCCGTGCCCACCAACTATCCGAGTAGTGGTGGGCACGCGGAGCCTGCCATCACTGTGCGAGCGCAATTGCGCTCGTCGCGGACGCGCGTTCGCGCGGCGCGCTGGCTTTGCCACCCTGCCGCGCTTGGCACCGTCATTGCGGCGACCGCGCGCCGGTGCAGAAATGTGGTGGTTCTGGGGCGATCCCGGCAGGTCCAGGGTTGTTGGGACTATTGCACGCCACCCTATTGAGGCGTTCAATCCCGCAGATGACCGTCTCGTTGTTCGATACGGACCAGTTCGATTAGCCGCCGACAGACGAGGCGGTCGGCGACATGATCCGGATCCCCGGCGGCGGTAGCCTAAGCGATCAATAGCTCTACAAGCGTATCGGGTTTAGTTGCGTCGTGCGGGGGAGGATCGGCGATGGAAGCCGATAGCAGCCGATGACACCATATCAATCCTCGATCACGACCGGCGTGCCGCCGCGATTTTCAGACGAGGTGTTCGATCCGCGCCAGCCGACGCTGCAACTGATCTACGACGCTGCGCCGATCGGCCTTGCGTTCCTTTCGCCGGACTGCCGCTACCTCCAGGTCAACCAGCGCCTGACCGATATCTGCGGCATATCGGTTGAGGATCATCTTGGCCGCTATGTGCGGGATTGCGTACCGGCGCTGGCGGATGCGGTCGAAGGCATCGTGCAGTCGATCATGCGTACCGGCGATCCCGTCACCGGCGTCGAGGTGGCCGGTCAGCGCGCCGACCAGACCGATGAGCGCTTCTGGGTCACCTACTGGCACCCGCATCGCAACGCCGATGGTGAGATCGTCGGCGTCAATGTCGCTGCCGAGGAGATCACCGAGCGCAAGCGCGCCGAGGCCGCGCTGAGGGCCAGCGAACGCCAGTTCCACACGCTGGCGGATTCGATTCCGCAACTGGTGTGGATGGCGCACGCCGACGGCGCGATCTACTGGCTCAACAGTCATTGGTACGAATACACGGGCCGGCCCGCTGGCGAGATCGACCCGCATGCCTGGCATACGGTGCTTGGCAATAGCTGGACCGAGGCATTGGCAACCGGCACCGCCCTGGAGTCGGAGCTGTCGCTGCTCAGCAAGGACGGCGAGTATCGCCCGTTCCTGACGCGCGTCGTTCCGCTGCGCGATCCCCATGGCGTGGTCTATCGCTGGATCGGCACGCATATCGACATCAGCGAGCGCAAGCGCAGCGAGCGGGAAGTGCGGAGGGCCAGGGATGCGGCCGAAGCCGCGTTGCAAAATCTGCGCGACACCCAGAACTGGCTGATCGAGGCGGAAAAGCTTGCAGCGCTCGGCCGGCTGGTGGCGGGTGTCGCGCACGAAATCAACAATCCGCTCGGCACCAGTCTGACGGTCGCGTCCTCGCTGGAGCGCAAGAGCCGATTGTTTGCCGCGGAAACGGCGCAGGGAACGCTCAAGCGGTCGAGTCTCAACGAGTTTGTGGACGCAGTGCGCGACGGCTCTGCGCAGCTTCAGGAGAGCCTGAACCGCGCGGCCGGATTGATCCAGTCGTTCAAGCAGGTGGCGTCCGACCGCAACAATTCGGAGCTTCGGTCGTTCGACCTCGGCGATCTCACCGAGCAGGTCGCCACGGGCTTACGGCCGGCTCTGCCGAAGCACGGCGTGACGCTGAACGTCGAGTGCGAGAAGGGCCTTTCGATCAGCAGCTATCCCGGCTCCTACGGGCAGGTGCTGACCAACCTTTTCCTCAACTCGATCGCGCATGCGTTTCCGGACGGCCGGCAGGGAAATATTGCCATCAAGGTGAGCGCATGCGGCGACAATGATGTCGAGATCATCTTTAGCGACGACGGCTGCGGCATGAGCCCGGACGTCAGGCGGCAGGCGTTCGATCCGTTCTTTAGCACCCGCCGCCACCAGGGCGGCACTGGCCTCGGCCTGCATATCGTCTATAGCGTGGTGACGGACCGCCTGGGCGGCCAGCTTCGCTTGAGCAGCGAACCCGGCGCGGGGACTGACATAAGGATCATACTCCCAAGACAGATGCCGGACAGCACGTGAGCGTTACGCCAGCGATACCGCCGTCCCCAAATAAAAACGCCGCCCGGAATTGGGCGGCGTTTTGATTCCGGACGTGTAGAGGGTGTCTGGCCGGCAGTTTAGCGCATCCGTCCGGCACGTCCATCGGATATTTCCGCCGCGCCCTCACTCCACAGGGTAGGGGCCCTCGCGAAAAATCCGATCGTGATAGCCCTTGCTGCCCACTTCGCGCGCGAGCGGACTGCGGATGTCGTCGTCTTCCCTCAGCCGCGCAATCAGCGTGCGGAAATCATGGCGCGGTTGCCAGCCGAGTTCGGCGCGCGCCCGGTCGTTGACGTAGACGCGATCGATGCCCGGGATCATCGTCCAGCCGCGTCGTGCAAATTCGGCCTCATAATCCGGTACGTAACGGCGGACGACGAGCGGCGCGTCGTTGCGCAGTTCCGCAGCGTCCTGGCGCAAGAACGGCGTGGTGGCGCTGATGATGTATTTCGCGAAACCAGTCGATGGCGCATGACGGGCCGCCAGCAGATGCGCGCTGACCACGTCTTCGATGTCGACGCGGCGATAGAGGATCTCGTTGGTTTTGATGTTGGCGTCGGTGTAGGCCTCACGCACCGCGCGATTGTCGTCCTCTTCGGGAAAGAATCGCGAGGTGCGCAACACGATGGCGCGAAGCGAATGATTGCGCGCGAACAGCTGGCACAGGTCCTCCGCGGCCGCCTTGGTGACGCCGTAGATATTTTTCGGCACCGCCGTGACGTCTTCGGTGATCCAGGCCGCCGGCTCGCCCGGCGGCGGCACCAGCGCATCGCCGAAGACGCTTGTGGTGCTGGTGTAGACAAACGCCGTGACGCCGGCCGCGGCAGCTTCTTCCAGCAGATTGAGCGTGCCTGAAATGTTGACGTCGGCGAAGTCCTGGCGGCTGTGGGTTGCCACGTGCGGCTTGTGCAGCGTCGCTGCGTGCAGCACGCTCGTGACGCCCTTCATGCAACGGCGCACGAAAGCCCGGTCGGTGATCGAGCCGACCTGGTGTGTAAACGCACCGGGCAGAACATCGATGCCAATCGTCTCGCGCGGCTGCGCCTGCAGCGTACGCACGAGCGCCTCGCCGAGATGGCCGGAACTGCCGGTCACCAATACCGTCACGCCGCCAAAACCTTTCGCGCGCTAACCCAGGCTCAAGTCTTGTAACTCGGATCGATGCGATCGAGTTTGCGCAATAGCGGCGGCCACACCAGATTGGTCGAGCGCCGTTCCGCGAAATCGGCATTGCTGAACAGTTGTTCGTTCTTGTCGATCACGGCCTGTTCGATCGGGTAGGCGGTCGGCCCCAGCATGCGGGTGCGCACCTGCATCGTGCAGGCCCGCTCCAGATGGTACATGCGTTCGAAGGCGGAGGCGACCGAACGGCCGACCGTCAGCGTGCCGTGGTTGCGCAACAGCATGTGGGTCTTGTTGCCAAGATCCTTTTGCAGCCGCGGGCGTTCGTCATGGTCCAGCGCCACGCCTTCGTAGTCGTGATAGGCGAGGTCGTGGGTGACGAACTGCGCAGTCTGGTTCATCGGCAGCAGGCCCTCCATGCAGCTTGCGACCGCCGTTCCGTCGGGCGTGTGCAGATGAAGCACGCAGCCGGCGTCCTCGCGCACCTCGTGGATCGCCGAATGGATGGTGAAGCCGGCCGGGTTGATGCTGTATTCGCTCTCGCTGAGCTGATTGCCGTGGAGATCGACCTTCACCAGGCTCGACGCGGTGATTTCCTCGAACATCAGGCCGTAAGGGTTGATCAGGAAGTGATGGTCGGGGCCCGGCACGCGCGCCGAGATGTGGGTGTCGACCAGATCGTCCCAGCCATAAAGTGCTACGAGGCGGTAGCAGGCGGCGAGATTGATGCGCTGGTTCCACTCGGCATCCGTCATGCCGGAGGGGATTTCCTTCAGGCGAGCTTCTGCTGGCGACATGACGCGCTTCTCCGGACAAATTGTTGATTTTCGAGAGCGAGCCTAGCCCTGTGCCGGACGGGCAGCAAGGCGGACGTCCTGCGTGGCAGTCATGCTATCGCGGCTATGCGCCGTTACGGTGCTGGAATCGCCAGCAGAGTCGAGATGCCGCGGCCGCGGATGTCATAGACGCGCGCGAACACGACATCGTCCCGCTTGATTTCCACCATGACGGGCGCGGTGAGGCCCTTGCAGTAGAACTCGCCCAGCGTCATCGCGAAGTCGGCGGACTGGCTGTCCCAGCCGATCGTGAAGTCGGGGCCGAGCGCCACCTGCGCCGGGCGCTGCGGCCCGCATACCGCGACCTTCCATTTGCGCCCCTCCGGCGGCGATTCCTGCCGCTCGACCAACTCTTCGCGCAGGCCATCGGACGCCTGCTTCAGCGCCAGCCCCCAATAGTCCAGCATGAACAGGCTGTCGGCGTTGCGAACGGTGCCGGCGATGTGGTTGAAATGGGTGTACTCATAGGGGTGCAGGCGGATCATCTCGCCGAGCGGCAACAGCAAGCCGAACGTGAACACCGCCAGCGCGGCAGGTTGCCAGCGGCGGTGATTGACCTTGAGCCAGTTCATGCCCCAGGCGAACGATGCGCCGGCGAGCACCGCCATCGGCGGGATGACGAAAACGAAATGCCGGATGCCGTTGTAGAGCGCCGGCCGCTTCACCATCGCGATGACCAACGGCAGGGTGGCGGCCAGCGTCAGCATCAGGAACATGGTCTTGCGGCGGGCCGAGACGTCGGCGTGCGACAGCGACATGAAGGTGCCGACGACGCCGGCGAGCAGAAGCGCGAGCAATATTTCGGGAAGCTGCAGTGCGAACAGCGTCGGCAAATAAGACCACGGCATGTCAGGCACCGAGACCAGTGCGCCGTCGAACATTTCCTTCCAGGGCTTTTCGAAGAAGTGCGAGAAATAGGTCAGCGCCTTGAAGGGATGGTCCGCCTCCATGATCGACCACGGCCACACCAGGCCCATGATCAGGTATCCGAGCACGAGGCCGGGCAGCAGCACGTATACGACATGGGCGAAGCGGCGGATCGCTTCGCGCGAGCCTTGCGTGCGAACGTCATCGATCAGCAGCGGGATAAAGCCCACCATCGCATAGACCAAAGCCAGCCCGCCGAGAATCCGGCAGCCGATGGAAAGACCAGCGCCGAGGCCGACGATCAGGATGGTTCGCGGCGAGGGCGCGGGATATTCCTCGGCCAGGCGCACCAGACCCAGGATCAGGATCACCATCGAGACGGCAAACGGCGCGTCTTTCGGGTTCATGAACATGTGCCCGTAGAAGGTCGGGCACAGCGCCAGCAGCAGCAGCGTCGCAAGCCCGGCAAGCGGGCCGCCGACGCGCCGCGCCAGCCGCCAGGTCACGGCGAGGCCGATCAGGCCGACGACGGCGCCGAGCAGACGGCGCGTTTCAAACAGTTCGAGCGGAATGACCTTGTGCAGCAGGGCCGCCGCCATGTCGAAGCCGCCGCCATACATGTAGAGATTGGCGAACGACAGCGCGCCGGTGTCCTTGAAACCGGAACCGTACATCCGCAGCAACAGGTCGGCATATTCGGCGTGCGTGTAGTCGTCCCAGCCCAGTCCGTAGTCACGGAAGGTCAGGCCCGCGACGATGGTGACCACCGCCAGCACCAAGATGGCAAGGTCGTCGCAGGTCCGCTCCACCGAGCGCCGCGCAGGCGTATCGAGGGCAGAAGTGGTGATGGCTGACATGGCGATTGGTAACCCAGCGTCCCCTATGGCCCAACGTGGATAGGCTTGAGCCTCATTCCCCGGGTACCCATATAGCGCAGTTCCATTTCCAAGTAATTGGGAATTGTGGCCTAAATCCCTGATGCAATGCAACAAAAGGGCAGCAATTGGTAGGCAGTAAGACTACGGGTGGCGGGCTGAACGGTACCTGAATGGCATGATCGCCCGACGACCGGACATGCTGTAATCGAACTCCGCTAATACGGAACCATGGATGCAATTGGCGGTTGGCGGTGCGCACAATATGACGGTATCGTGGCGTGGGGCGGCTAGCGAGCGTTTCGGGCGCGGCTGAGGGGTTGGTTCAATGATGTTTGTTATGTTGGTCGCCGCGATCGGCCTCGTTTTGGCGGGCCTGCTGGCGATCGCATATGGAATTGGGGTCCAACTCAGTACCGGCAACACGATAATCATCGCCGGCGTGATCGGCTTCTGCACCGGCGCGATCATGCTCGGGCTCTGGATGACGGTCCGGGAGTTGAAGAACATCGCGCGGCGGCTCGGTTCCGGCGTGCCCGAAGCGCGCGGCGAAGCCATGGCGCGGTCGGTGCTTCCCGTCGCTGCGGCACAGGATTCCGCCGCCGCCGGTGGCGGCTTCCCGGCCGAGCAACCCGGCGGTTCCGGACCCTTTTCTCCAGCGGCGCCGCCGGCTTTCTCCCCAGCGGCGCCGCCGCCGTGGCAGAACGAGGCTGTCCTGCGTGATCATCCGATCCCGGAACCGATGCACCCCGAACCGTCGGCTTCGAAACCGAAGCGCAATTTGCTGTTTTCATCGACGTCGCGAAAAGAGCGTGAGCGCGCCCAGGCGCGGTCTGGCGAGCCGCTGCCGCCGGACCTGTTGTCGTCGGACCTTCGCCGCAGGCCGCCCACCGTGCCGCCGGTCGAAACTGCCGAGCCGCAGCCGGCATCGTTCGACGATGCCTGGCCGAGAGCGGACCGCGCAAAGTCCGGTGAAATTCCGCCGCCGCGACGCAGCGGCCGGATGCCCCCGACGCTCGCAGAAGCCAATGGCGGACCGGCGCACCCCGAGGATCAGCCTGATGTGACGGTGCTGAAATCGGGCGTTGTCGATGGCATGGCCTATTCGCTCTACTCCGACGGTTCGATCGAGGCCCAGATGCCGGAGGGGATGATGCGCTTCGCCTCGATCGATGAGCTGCGCGCGCATCTCGACCAGCGGACTTAAAACCAGCAATACTTGCCACGGGCGGGCTATCGAAAATAAAGCGCCGCCGTTCTTGTCAGTTTCTGGGCATTTCGTTCATATTCGCCAAGTCGTATGAGTTTCCGCTGATGTATAAGCGCGGTTGGATACTGTCCGAACCGTATGGCCGACAGATGCATTCGTGATCCCAGAAGGTTGAGCCATGACCGATTCCGCCGGCAAGACGCCCGTCGAACTGACCGCCAATATCGTATCGGCCTATCTCAGCAACAATCCGACCCAGGCCTCGGAAATCCCGAACTTGATCAGCCAGGTCCATGCCGCGCTGATGCGGGTGTCGAGCGGCCGTCCCGAGACGCCGCTCGAGCCGGCCAAGCCGGCCGTGTCGGTGAAGAAGTCGATGACCCCGGAATATCTGGTCTGTCTCGAGGACGGCAAGCGCTTCAAGTCGCTGAAGCGCCATCTGCGCACGCAGTACAACATGACGCCGGAGCAATACCGCGACAAATGGGGCTTGCCGCCGGATTACCCGATGGTGGCACCGAACTACGCAGTGGCGCGTTCACAGCTCGCCAAGAAGATGGGTCTCGGCCAGCAGGCGCGGAAGCGGAAGTAATTACTATAGCGTTTTCAAGCGAAGTGGTTGCCGGTTCGCGTGAAGAAAACGCGTCAAATATAAAGCTCTGAACGTTACGAGGCGGTCGCCAGCGCCTCGCGCGCATCGGAGCGGATGCGCTCGACCATGGAGCGCAGGCCGTTCGAACGCTGCGGCGTCAGGTGATCGCGGAATCCGAATTCGTCGAATACGGCAAGCGCATCCGTTGTCAGGATCTGCTGCGGTGTGCGGCCGGAATAAAGCGTCAGCAGGATCGCGATCAGGCCGCGCACGATGTGGGCATCGCTATCGCCCAAATATTTCAGCCGCGGTTCGCCGTTGCCGCTGCGGTCGAGCTGCCTGGACAGCCAAACCTGGCTGACGCAGCCGTTCACCTTGTTCTCGGCAGAATGCTCGGCCTCCGGCATCGGATCAAGCGTGCGGCCGAGTTCGATGACGTACCGGTAGCGGTCGTCCCATTCCTCCAGCAGCTCGAAATTGTCCCTGATTTCGTCGATCGTCATCTTGGCCCGCGTCCGTTTCCTTAAAGTCCTATATAGGATGCGGATCGAACGAAAGCGACGGAAATGGAACCGGTTCCGCGACCTTATTTTGAGGCCAGCGGCGTCCGCGGCAGCCGCCATTCGATCGCCGTATCGTCTTCCGTCAGCGCGTCACTGGGCGACATGACCACGGCCTCGGCGTCGTCGGCGATGCCGATCGAACTGGTATGGTCGGGCTTCTTGTCCGGGACGCTGGGTTGATCGGGCTTGGTGATGATCTTGTACAACTGGCGGGCGCCATCCTGGGCACGCTGGCCGATCGCCGTCGCCGCCTGACCGCCGACCTCGCAGGCCGCAGGCTGGCGCTTGCAGAACTGGCCCATGTCGGAGACGGCCGCGGTCGCAGCCGATACGGCTTCGGACGCGCCGATCTGCGGCGCCTTTTCCGATTCAGGCGTCTTTTCCCTGGGCAACAGCACGAGCACCAGCCCGAGCCAGAATGCCATGCGAAGCAGAAAAAACATCTCGCGACCCCGGTCGTCTCTTATGGTTGTGTTGCGGTTAAACCGCAGCTTTGTTCCTGACTAACAGCCGTCGATAAATCGGAAGTGTTTCCATTGAGGTAAAGTCGCCGAAAATTTTCTGAAAACCGGAATGATTCGATTCGGCGTAAATTTTCGATTGATGACCACTATCGCGCGAAAAGTTCGCGCCGCTCGCGCATCCACCATTTCGAAACCATAGATCGATCGCGCCGGAAACCTATCGTTCACCATCCGCGTCGAATGAGCGTCGTGTGGGGCGTGAAACCACCACGAATGCACGGTGTTGGTCGGTCGCTCCCGGCGCCTTAGCGTTCGCTTAAGTTCGCTCTGACACGGTGGCGTAAAGATTGAGGGGGCGTTCCGGCGCGTCTGTCTGACGAACAAGCCGAAGCGCGAGAGCCGTGATTGTTTTGAGTATCATCCGCGATTGTCTCGATGCCTTGCTGCATCCCTCGGCACGATATGATGCGCTGACGCGTGCGCGTCATCGCGCGTTCATGGCGCCGCGGCTGCTCGGCAGCCTGGTGGCGCTGGCGGCTTTTCCGATCTATCTGGCGATGCGCGGGGCGCCCACGGCGCTTGAGGTCGCGGCCTTCGCCTGGCTGATCGCACCCATATTGTTGTCCTGGTTCCTGTCGCGCACCGGCCGCTACGAAGGCGCGCATATCCTTTCCGCGCTGGCTCTGGCGGGCCTCGT
Source organism: Bradyrhizobium sp. SRL28 (assembly GCF_018596315.1). GTDB lineage: Bacteria > Pseudomonadota > Alphaproteobacteria > Rhizobiales > Xanthobacteraceae > Bradyrhizobium. The sequence goes on from NZ_JAHEAG010000029.1 coordinate 75,688, forward strand.
CATGATCGTTGCCATAACCACCGGCGGTATCGAATCATTCGCCGCGGTCTGGCTCATCGTCGTTCCCCTGGAAGCCGCGTTGTCGGCCTCGCGCCGGGTGGTCGCGTTCGCTTCCGCGCTGGCGCTGTCATGCGCCGCCCTTCTGATCGCGCTCGGACATTTTCACTTCCTGCCGGTGCCGGACTCGAATGCGGCCCTGCACAGCGTCCTGATGGGGGTCGGCGTGGCTTCCGCGACGCTCTATGCGGCAGGATTGGCCGTCAGCGCCGAATCGCTGGCGCGCACTTCCGTGGCGCTGCTCTATGTGGAGGAAGACCGTTATCGCTTGCTCGCGCGAAACATGAGCGACGTGATTTCGCGTCATAACCGCAACGGCGCGGTGGAATTCATTTCGCCGGCGGCAGAAGCCATGCTCGGCGCGTCGGGCCCACGGCTCACCGGCCATGGCCTGTTCGACCGCGTCCATGTCGTCGATCGTCCGGCCTACCTCACGGCGCTGTCGGATGCCGCGCGCGGCAGCGAGCAACGCGTCGAATTCCGCCTGCGCCGCGACGCGGTTCGCGGCCAGAACATTTCCGCAGATTTCATCTGGGTCGAGATGCGTTGCCGGCCGCTCGAGCAGGATTCGCCCGAGGCCGAGGTCGTCGCCGTGATGCGCGACGTCACCGACCGCAAGGTCCAGGAGCAGGCACTCGAACTGGCGCGCACCGCCGCCGAGCAGGCGGATGCTTCCAAGACGCGGTTCCTGGCGACCATGAGCCACGAGCTGCGCACGCCGCTGAACGCCATCATCGGTTTCTCCGAGATGATCGTGCACGAAGAGGCGATGATGATCGACGCCGCGCGCCGCAAGGAATATGCGCAGCTCATCAACGATTCCGGCCAGCACCTCCTGTCGGTGGTCAACGGCATCCTCGATATCTCCAAGATGGAAACCGGCAATTTCGAAATTTCGCCGGAGCCATTCGCGCCGCGCGCGGCGCTCTTGCACTGCTGCAATTTGCTGGCGCTGAAGGCGCGGGACAACGGCGTCGATGTGATCACCCGCGCGGCGGAGGACTTGCCCGTAATGAACGGCGATCCCCGCGCGTTCAAGCAGATCGCGCTGAACCTCGTCGCCAACGCCATCAAGTTCACCGAGCGCGGCGGCAGCGTGACGGTTTCCGCCGAGGTCGAGGGCGCGCGGCTGATGCTGTGTGTCACCGATACCGGGGTCGGGATCGCCGCCGAGGATCTCGCGCGGATCGGCGATCCGTTCTTCCAGGCCGGCAAGACCTATCAGCGCAAGCACGAAGGCACCGGCCTCGGTCTGTCGATCGTGAAGGGCCTGGTCGCGTTGCACAATGGCGAGATGAACGTGCAGAGCACGGTCGGCGAGGGCACCACCGTGACAGTTGCCTTGCCGCTTGACTTTGCGCCGACGCTGTCGCCTTCAAACAACATCGCGACGCTGAAACCGGCGCTGCGACCCGAGTCACAGGATCAAGTCCATCAGGTGAAGAAGCGTGCCCAGGCGAATTGACGACGATGACGAGATGCCGCGCCGCCGCCGTCGCAGCGCGAAGGCGGCTGCGATTGAAGTGGAGGAAGAGCGCGGCCTTGTGATGCGCATGCTCCTGCACAGTCCGAAAGACATGATCGCGGGCCTGCTCGCCGCTGCCGCGATCTGCGCCATCCTCGCCAATGCGCTGTTCCTGCAGGCCGGACGCCATCCCTCGCCGATGTTCGGCTCGGTGGTGACGCTGCCGGCGCCGCAAGCTGCCGTCGTGAGCCCACTGCCGCGCCCGCGCCCGGTCGAATTGTCCTCGGAGCCGCCGGAAATCAGGCCGGTCGAGGTGAGGGGCACTGACCCAAAACAGGTCGAGATCAAGAGCGCCGATCCAAGGGGCGATTCCAGGAATCCTGACCCCAAGAACCCTGACCCGATGGCCAATCTGGTGGTCAAGTCGACCGGTGCGCCCACGGCGGCGCCCGCGAATGTAGCGCGTCCGCCCGCGCCGATTCCGGCCACCGCGCAAAGCGCCGGCGCGCGCCGCGTGGCGGCCGTGCAGCGCGCGCTTACGCAATATGGCTACGGTCAGTTGAAGCCGACCGGCGCGGTCGGTTCGGACACCCAGGCCGCGATCACAAAATTCGAACGCGACCGCAAGCTCCCGGTGACCGGCCAGATGTCCGACCGCCTGGTGAAGGAACTCACGGCGATGATCGGACATCCGATCGACTAGCTTCCGCCTGGTCGCTGGCCTATCGTCGATTCCATGCGATTGAAATCATCCATCTGGGTGGCCGCTTATCTGCGCCGCTGCCAGACTGAGGGAATCTTTGGCGCCGTGCGCAAGCGCGGGGCTGAGGAGGCGGGGGCGGTGTTCGTCAAGGTGGCGCTGCTCGACGGCAACGCCATGCTGTATTCACCCGCGCCGCAGACGGTCTATGACGAGAGCCGTCCGGCTGAGCGGCTGTTCGCGCCGGCTTCGCCGCAGCCGGTGCCGGAGCAATCCGTGGAAGAGCGTCTCGCCAAGGAGCTCCGCTTCGATCCCGACGCCTGGATCGTCGAGACCGAGGACCGGGCAGGGCGGCACTTTCTGGATCTGGCGAAGGCCTGAGCAGAACGTCGCGTCAGGAAAACACGTCAAACAAGCATCGCCGCGCGCTAACGCTTCGAACCGTCGGTGCCGGTGCGAACGGCCGGCGCAGTTCCGGGCTGCACGGCGGGCCGGGTTTGCGATGTTGCCGCACGCACGCGATGGCGTTCGTCGTCGTAGAGCGCGGCGCGGTATTTCGCGCGGGTGACCGCCATGGTCGAACCGCGCCACGCGGCCACCATCACCAGCGCGGATCGTTCGCTCAAATGGTCGTACAGTCGCGACAAGCGATAAACGTTGTGCACAGATGAGCCGAACTCGGGATTGAGGAACAGCAGCACGCGCTGGAATGCGGCGCTCGGCATGTCCAGTGCGCGCGCGGCGCAGGCCAGCGGCTCGCCGCCGGGATCGTGAACCACCTGTTCGGCAATCCGCTGCGGAAGGATCAATGCTTCGCCGAGTTCCAGTGCGAAGTTTTCGGTGTCCTCGGCGAACGCGGCCATCTCCAGGATATGCAGCGCGCGCGCGGCGCGGGCCGCGGGAATGCGCGGCGAAGCTTTCAGCGGCGTGTCGGCGATATTGTGCAGGATCAGCGCGCGCTCGCTGGCGCCGGCAGCAAAGAACATGTCGCTGATTTCCGCGGCATCGTTAGGCCGCATCGCCAGGCTGGATGCCATCCGCAACTGCGCTTCGGTCGGCGGCTTTACCGTCGGGGTGCTGGGCTGTTGATCCGCGGCAATCGCAGCCGCGAGCGGCAGGGGCTGACCTGGGTGCGAACGCCGCAGCCCGAGCTTGTCCATGATCTCGACCGGCGTTGCCGGATAGATCGCGAGCCGCGCCCGCACCGCGGCGCGGGTGGCGTCGTCGACCTGATCAATCAGGCGGGACGTCAGTTCGACGAACTGGCGCTCCTCGTCGGCGGAATGGGCGCTGGTCTGGACGTAGAGGTCGGTCAGCACGCGCAGCAAGGTCGGCCTGATATCGACTCCCTCGCGGCGCGAGAGCGTCATCAGCCCGTCGAATCCCGGAAACATTGGAGCTGCGGTCATGGTGTACGCGACTTCGGTAATCCCTCGCGTCAGCCTACGCACGGCGCTTTAAGAGTTGGTTAAGGAAAACAGCCCGTGAAGAAATCCGATAAAATGCCAGCTTTCGGTGCGCACAGGCAGCCCCATAACCCCGTAACTGTACCGCCTGCACAAATTAAGATGCCGTTAACCACGTTCTGTTCTGAATAATGGGATGTCGCCGGCCAGATCGTGCCGGGCGGCAACCAGAAAGAACGGAACATGGGCACCATCATTGAATTTCCGGCGGATGCGGCTTCGCGGCGGCCGGGCTCAACCATGGATGGCGCTCCACGCGATGGCCTGGGAACCGTGCTGATCCTTCCCGTTGTCCGCATCGAACGTGCAGCCGGCGAAACCGGCGACGGGCGCGGGCCGGAAGAGGGGACGGCGCCCGGTCGCCGTCGCCGTCGGCGCCCCTGAACGACGGAATTTTGAAATGCCGGAGCTGTGCCTCCCGATCCGGACCACCGGGCTTCGGTCACTCCCGGCTCTCATGCTGCTCGTGGCAAGTGCTGTGCTCGGCGGCTGTAGCGGCGGCGATTTCGGCCGCACCCGCGCCGATATGCGCAATGACGACATGCACCGCTGGCTGGGCGCTGAGGCTACCGCTAGCGTCGGCCTCAAGCCGTCGTACTTCCAACTCACCGAAAACGAGCGCCAGCTTCGCGATCTCGCCTATCCCCTGATCGAGCCGCCGCATTCGCGGCCCGCCTGGAAGAGCGTGTTCGGCGATTACCAGCCGTTGCCCTCGCCGTGGCGGCAGAAGGTGGTGTTCGACCGCACCACCTACGGGCGCGCGCTGATCGACGAGCCGCACCGCTCGCACACCTCGCGTTATCAGCAGTTGATCGAGGACGTCCGCAACGACATCACGAGGTTCGAGCCGTTCTTTGCCTCCGCCGCGCGCGTCATCGAACTCGACCGCAAGCGCGGCGCCAGCCTCAGGATGGTGTCGGAACTGTCGCCGCGCGAACAGGCCGATGCGATAGCCCGCATGGAAGAGAACACGCTGATCGTGCAATGGGTCCAGCAATGCCTGGAGCGGCGCATTTCATCGTATCGCTGGGCGCTGGAGCGGCTGGTGATCCAGGCGCCGGACAATATCGCTGCCGATGCCGACCGCCTGATTGGCGAACTCGCGGCGCAGACCGCCAACCCGCCGCTCGCAGCCCAGCCCGTGATCGGGCGCGCCGTGACGGTGAAGGGTTAAACTACGGCGTTACTCATAAATCTGAAAAGCGCCGTGTACTTGGCGATGTCCGGACTACGCTCAGAAGCGGATATCTGGGCTGGCCTTCAGCGAGTCTGCTTTGGGCCAATAGGCGACATGCTTGCAAAGGCACGGATCCGGGCTAATGCGCAATGGTCGTTCGTTTGTGTCCGCAAGAGGCCGTCGGCGGTGAACCTTTCGCGGGCGGCCCGCGACAAACAAGCCGCCATCGTCGCGACGGCGGCGCGTGCCGCGCCGATCGCGCGACGCCAATTGAGGTTTCTCATGCCGATCGTCCGAATCCTCCTGGTCCTTCTCGCGCTCGCTTCGCCGCTGTGGATGGCGGGAGGCGCTGTTGCGGGGCCGTTTGAGGATGCGCAGGCGGCGCATAGCAGACGCGACTACGCAACCGCGCTACGGCTCTGGCGTCCGCTGGCCGACCAAGGCAATGCTGAGGCGCAGTACGCACTCGGGTTCATGTACGACGGCGGCCAAGGTGTGCCGAAAAATTACGCTAGGGCTGCAAAGTGGTGGCGCCTCGCAGCCGATCAAGGCCATACCTTCGCCCAGTACAACCTGGGGACCTTGTACGACAACGGCAATGGGGTGCCTCAGAACAAAGCTGAAGCATTGAAGTGGTATCACCTTGCCGCCGAGCGCGGTAACGATGGTGCGCAGTTCAACGTCGGGGTCCTGCATTTCGCGGGCGTGGCCGTGTCCGAGAACCGGATCGAGGCTGCGAAGTGGTTTCGCCGCGCTGCAGACCAAGGTCATATTGGAGCGCAGGTATATCTTGGCCTCTGTTACGCTACGGGACTAGGCGTGCCGCAAGACAGTATTCAAGCATACATGTGGCTCAGTTTGGCGGCTGCGCGAAGTGACCAAGATGCGATCAGCAATCGAAATCGCATCGCGCAGCAGATGACCCCGGCACAGATCGCCGAAGCGCAGAAGCTGGCGGTTGAGTGGAAGTCGAAACCGGAACGGTAGTATTCCCGTGCGTCGCGGAAGCAATGTCTGCTGTGGGTCAAAAAGGCGAAATTCCGGAGTGACCAGCGCATGTCTGCTTTTGCCTCAAAAGCAGATCTCTCGTCTTGTGGGATCACGACCTAGCGCCCGGTCTTGCCCGCTGATTTGGCGCGGCCCGCTTTGGGCCGCTGGCTCTGCAGTTTCGCGATAAAATTCTGCAGCACCTCCGACGGTGGCCGCGCCGCGCTATAGGCGAGCCCCACCTCGCGCTTCACATCGACGTCGATCTCGCGCACGGCGACATCGGAATTGGCGCGCGCCACGCCTTCGGGAACGATGGCAATCCCGACACCGGCGGCAACCAGCGCCATCGCCCAGTCTTCCGATTCCGCAATCGCGGCGGGCTGGCGCTTGCCCGACGCCGCACGGCCGAAGAATTCGCTCTGTTCGCAATGACAGCGATCGACCATGGCGACGCCGACGAGATCAGCGGCGCGGAGCCGCTCTTTCAGCGTCAGCGGATGCGACGGCGGCAGCGCTGCGACGTAGCGCTCGACCCAGAGCGGAACGAAATGCTCATCGGCGCGCAGCAGATTTTTGGAGACGATGCGCGCGTCCGCGGTGTCATCGACGCCGACGAGGCGGAGCGCGATGTCGGGAGTCCCGGTCAGCGGCTTCAGCAGCGCAATAGTTCGCGGTCGGTCGAGCGTGCGCATCAGGCCGAGCGTCAAAGCGTTCCGCGTCGCAGGTTTTCGGAACAGGTTTTTCGCCGCGTCCGCCTCATCGATGATGCGGCGGGCCACGGCGTGGAATTGTTCGGCGGCTTGCGTCGGCGCCACGCCCTTCTTGTGCCGGATAAACAGCGCCGTTCCGAGCTCGGCTTCCAGATTGGTGATCGCCGCCGAGATCGAGGGCTGCGAGATGAAGCAGCGCTTGGCGGCCGCCGTCAGGTTGCGCTCCCTGAACACGGCCGCGAAATAGCGGAGTTCGCGGATATCCATAGTCTAAACCTATCGATGATATCAGTTATCGATATTTTACCTATGGCGTGTCGAATGGCAAGCAGGACGCCTGACCTCGAAGGAGACCTGTCATGCGCGTCCATCATCTCAACACCGGCACCATGTGCCCGATCGGCCGGCGCCTGGTGAACGGCACCGGCAGCATTTTCCAGCGCGCGCGCATGGTGTGTCATTGTCTCCTGATCGAGACCAATGACGGGCTGGCGCTGGTCGATACCGGCATTGGATTGGACGACATCGCCAACCCGCCGCGGCTTGGGCCCAAATGGGTCCGGCAGACGACGCCGCGGCTCGATCCGGCCGAGACTGCCGTGCGGCAGGTCGAGGCGCTCGGCTATTCGAGAGGCGACGTGCGGCATCTGTTGCTGACGCATCTCGATCGCGATCATGCCGGCGGCATTCCGGACTTTCCGAACGCGAAGGTGCACGTCCATCGCCGCGAGCACGATATGGCGGTGACCGGCCGGACGCCGGCACGGAAGGGCCGCTACATCACCGATCAGTGGAAGCACGGTCCGCAATGGTCGTTCTATGGGGAGGGCGGCGAAGACTGGTTCGGCTTCAAAGGCGTCCGCGCGCTCGGCGATCGCGAACCCGATATCCTGATGATCCCGCTGCCCGGCCATACCTTGGGTCATTGCGGCATCGCCGTGCGGACAAAGGACAGATGGCTGCTGCACGCCGGTGACGCCTATTTCTTCCACGGGCAAATGCAGGCTTCGCCGAAAATGCCGCTGGTGCTCGGCATGTTTCAGCGCCGCGCCGACATGGATCGCGCCATGCGCATTCAAAACCAGGAGCGGCTACGGACGCTCAAGGCCAATCACGGCGATGCCGTGACCATCTTCAACAGCCACGACCCGGTGGATTACGAGAATTGCCGATGCGGTAGACACGATGCCTAGTCGTCACCCGCCTTGTGCGCGATTGCGCACTGGGGCGGGTGACCCAGTATTCTAGAGACGCCAGTGATCGAACGGATAAGCCGCGGCGTACTGGATCCCCGCCTACGCGGGGATGACGGCCGTGCAGAGATGACCGGCCTCAGGCCGTGATCAGCGCTTGCCCCGCGGCGCAGGCGCAGGGGCTGGTGCGGGTGCTGCAGGTTCGGGTTGCTTGGCCGGCGTCGGCTCGGTCTCCACGGTGCAACGCGATGCCGCCAGCGACGCCTGCGCCTGCGGCATCAACCCCGGCTCCGGCGCAAGCGCCTTCAGCACGATCAGGCCGGTCGCGGTGGGGGAGTCGATGATCAGGCGGTCGGCGGCGGTAACTTCCTCATCCTCCGGAATTGCGGAATGCTGCTCTTCCGTCATCAGGTCGAGCTCGATCACCTTGCGGCCGGCCGAGCGGTCGTTGATGGCGTAATAGGCGACCTCGTTGCGGGTGTAGAACGACACGGAAGTGTAGGCTTGGCTGACCGGCACCGTCAGCTTGAGCGGTCCGCCGGAAAGGTCGTAGCGGCAGATCGCGACCGCAAAGGCCGGGTCCATGAACGGCATCGGCGCGTTGTTGGGTTCGGCAAGCGGCAGTGCCGTGACGGCGTTCTCTTTGGTCATCGGCGTCAGCCGCGAATAGGCGTCCTGGGTGGCGATGCGCGGCAGCGCCAGCACGCTGACGAGATGCACCACGCCGCCCAGCAGCACGCCCGCGATGATGGTGAACAGCAGCCGGATCATGGGCAGTTCACCGTAGAGATGGAAGGCATCGGCGCGTCGCGCTGCGTCCGCGTCGCAACGCCGACCGGCGTATCGTAGAGCCGCAGCATCAGCGCGTAGCGCTCGATGCCGCCGGTCGGCAGCCAGTTTCCGGCGCGCGAGCGCGCCGCCACGCGGATCTCGAACCCGCCGTCGGAGCCGCGGACGATTTCCTGGCTGGTGAAGCCGTAGCGCTGCAGCGAATTGGCGACCAGATGCCCCTTGCGGTCGAACAGCGTCAGCGTCCAGAACCGGGCCGCCGGTGTCACCCCGCTGACGACCACGTCGCAGCGGCCGTCGAGCGCCTTGTTCTTGTCGTCGGTGGTAGCGGAAAAGGCGATGCCGTCACCGGTGCCGATCGGCAATTCGCCGCTGCGGGCGATCAAGGCGCGCGAATAGGGGTCGATCTCGGCGGTGCCGCTCTTGGGCCGCGCGGTCCAGGCGCCGATCGTGAGTGTGCCGAGATCGGTGCCGCGCGTCGCCGTCATGTAGGTCGAGCCGAGACCCACAGCCGTGGCAAGCGCCAACGCCAGCAAGGTGATGAAGATCAGCCGCACGGGCCAGTGCTCCGAAATCTCACGGCATCAGATCCCGGTTGAACCGGCTTCATCCGAAACCTGAAGCGCTTCTTTTTGTTTGAGCATGTCGGCGCAGACGCCTCGCATCCGTTCCGAGGAAAGCCGGTTAACATTCTGCCGGATCATGCCTTTTAATTCTTCCGCTGCGCCGGCGCAGGCTGGTCGCCGGCAGCTGCAATGTAGTTCTCCGGGAAGGCCAGCGCGCCAGACGTGGCCGGCTTGCCCGGCTGCTTCTGATCGTTGGACGAGGTCTTGCCCGCGGCCTTGCCGGCCTCGTCGAGCAGTCGCTCGACGCGTACCAGAATATCCGCGCCGCGCTTGGTCAATACCGGCGGCGGCCCCGGCTTGGTGTCCAGTATCCGTGCGGCGGCGCTGGCGGGAAGGGCGGGCTGTGGCAGTTTCGTGCCCATGCCGATGCCGGGGATTTCCTTCACCTCGACGCCCTGGTGCGCGACGACCATGATGTCGTGCCAGGTTTGCGCGGGCAGCGAACCGCCGGTCATGCGGTTGGTCGGCGAATAGTCGTCATTGCCGTACCAGACCGCGCAGGTGAAGTTGCCGGTGAAACCGACGAACCAGGCGTCGCGATAGGCGTTGGTGGTGCCGGTCTTGCCGGCGGTCGGGATGCCGTCGATCGCGGCGCGGCGGGCGGTGCCCTCGCTGACGACATGGCTCATCATCTCCGACATGTCGGCGGCGACGGAGGCGGGAATGGCTTGCACCGGCTTCTTGCCGTCGCGGTCGAAGCGCCAGACCAGATCGCCGGCGCCTGTGCGCACTTCCAGCACCGCGTGAGGTTTCGTCGACTTGCCCCTGTTCGGGAAGGTCGCATAGGCGACCGCGTGTTCGAGCACGGTGACTTCGTCGGAGCCGATTGGCATCGACGGCGTATCCGGTAGCGGCGCCGTGAGGCCGAACTTCCGCGCCACCTCGGTAATCTTGACGCGGCCGGCCTTGGCGGGGTTCGGCGACTTGCCGCCCAGCGCAATCGACAGTTTTACGGGCACGACGTTGATCGAGCGGGTGATCGCCTGGGTCAGCGTCACCGAGCCAGAGTAGGAGTGGCCATAATTCTGCGGGCACCAGTTGCCGATGCAGACCGGGCCGTCGACCACTTTCGAGTTCGGGGTGTAGCCGTTCAGCAGCGCAGTTGTGTACACATAGGGCTTGAACGACGACCCCGGCTGCCGGTAGGCGTCGGTCGCGCGATTGAACTGGCTCGATCCATAGTCGCGGCCGCCGACCATCGCGCGAACGCCGCCGTCAAGATCGGCGACCACGGTGGCGGCTTGTGTCGCATGATAGTCGCGGCCGAACTGGCGCAACTGGTTTTCGACGGCATCTTCCGCGGCGCGCTGTACGGTCATGTCGATCGCGGTGCGGACCACGAAGACGCGTTCGACATAGGATTTCGGAAAGGTGTCGACCAGCTTGCGCATCTCTTCGAAGGCGTAGTCGAGGTAATAGTTCGGTGAGTTTTCGTCGCGGCGGTCGACGGCCATCGCCGGATTGCGCCGCGCACCGAACACCTGTCCTTCGGTCATGAAGCCGGCATCGACGAGGTTGTCGAGCACGATGTTGGCGCGGGCGCGGGCGGCGGGCAGGTTGATGTGCGGGGCATATTTGGTCGGTGCCTTGAACAGGCCGGCCAGCATGGCGGATTCCGCGAGATTGACGTCGCGCGCCGACTTGTTGAAGTAAAAATGCGCCGCGCCGTCGACGCCGAAGGTGCCGCCGCCCATATAGGCGCGGTCGAGATACAGCTTCAGAATCTCGTTCTTGGTAAGGCGCGTCTCCAGCCAGATCGCGAGAAAGGCTTCCTTCACCTTGCGCTCGATGGTGCGCTCGTTGTTGAGGAACAGGTTCTTGGCGAGCTGCTGCGAGATCGACGAACCGCCCTGTCGCACGCCGCCGGCCTGCGCGTTGGTGACGAGGGCGCGCGCGGTACCGGCGATGTCGATGCCGAAATGGTCGTAGAAGCGGCGGTCCTCGGTGGCGAGCGTCGCCTTGATCAGATTGTCCGGAAAATCTTCCAGCGGGATCGAGTCGTTGTGCTTGATGCCGCGGCTGCCGATCGGATTGCCGTAGCGGTCGAGGAACGACACCGCGAGATCGGACTTCTTCAGCCAGTCGTCGTCGGCGGTTTCGCGAAACGCGGGAACCGCAAGCGCCAGCATCACGATCAGCCCGCCAAGGCCGATGGTCGCGGCTTCCGAAAACGGCTCGATGAAGACCCAGCGCTTCCAGCGGCCGACATAGAAGCGGTCCATGAAGGTGGAGTAGCGCTCGTACAACTCGCGCAGGCCCTTGCCCGACGAAAACAGCGTCGAGTCGATGCGAGCATCCAGATCCAGGAAGAAGTTCCGGATCTTCGGCTTCCACTGCGGAGGTACGATCTGGCGCACCGGGACCCTTGGTCGTTCGAAACGCTCGCACGCCCGACCGGGCGCTATCGAGACGTCATGCTTTGCTGTTGCGGCAAACCCAAGGCGCTTTTTAGGACGCTTGGGGACTCGTAATTGTTCTAACCGAGCGGGGGCTATAAACCAATGCTCTCGCTCACCATTTTGGTGGTCAGCCCTAACGCCGTCCCGGCTTTTTTGTCCCCGTAATCAGCCCGCTTGCACCTGGGTCACCCTAGCTCCTAGAAGGGCTGCAAGCCGAACCGACCCGGAAACTATCTGACTTCATGACCGCGCCACCCAAGCGAGCTTCCAGCCAGGAGGGATTCTTCTGGAAAACCAAGACGTTGGAGGAAATGTCCAACGCCGAATGGGAAAGCCTGTGCGACGGCTGCGCACGCTGCTGCCTGGAAAAGCTCGAGGACGAGGATACCGGGAAAATCTATTTCACCCACGTTTCCTGCAAGCTGCTCGATTCCGGCCTATGCGCCTGCAAGGACTATCCGAACCGTTCCGACAAGGTTCCGGATTGTGTCCGCCTGACGCCCGAGAACGTCCGCACCCTGAACTGGCTGCCGCCGAGCTGCGGCTACAAGCTGGTCGCAGAGGGGCGCGATCTCTACTGGTGGCACCCCTTGATTTCGGGCGACCCCAATACCGTGCATGAAGCCGGGGTTTCGGTGCGGGGCCGGGTGCAAGGCACCGAGGACGAGATCGCCGATGAGGATCTCGAAGACCACATCGTGCAATGGCCGGCGCTGTTGCCGAAGCGGGCGCGGCTGAAGAAGCGGCCGAAAGCCTGACTTAACCCCCGAAGCTGTTGCGCTGATCAATCACGGAAACGCGAAGACATCCTCGCGGGATGCACCCATGCGCGCAGGCGTCTGCCGCGAGGGAAATTTGCCCTCTAAGGTGCCTGCGATATGGCGATTCCATCTCGGCGGCTTTGGCCGCGCAGAACAATATTACGTCCGACATGAACAAGCACCAGCGGCAGGGCCGTGAACCTGCCGACCAGACGACATTGCCTGACGATATCGGCGAAGAGCTCTCGCGCATCACGACGGAGGTCATCGATGTCAGCGATGCGCCGCCGATTGCGCCGCCTGCGCCGCTGAGCCCCGACGAGGTTCGCACCATCCTGATGAGCCTGTTGCTGACGATGTTCCTGGCCGCGCTCGACCAGACCATCGTCGCGACGGCTCTGCCGACCATCGGCCGCCAGTTCAACGACGTCAGCAACCTGTCCTGGGTCATTACGTCCTATCTCCTGGCCTCCACCGCGGTGGCCCCGGTGTTCGGCACGCTCAGCGATATCTATGGCCGCCGCGTCATGATCACCGTTTCGCTTGTGCTGTTCACGGCCGGCTCGATCCTCTGCGCGGTGGCGCCGAACATGACGGTCCTGATTATCGCGCGCGGCCTGCAGGGTTTGGGCGGCGGCGGCATCATGCCGGTCGTGCAGACCGTTATTTCGGACGTGGTCTCACCGCGCGAGCGCGGCAGGTATCAGGCCTATTTCAGCGGCGTCTGGATGGCCGCGGGCCTGCTGGGTCCCGTGCTCGGCGGTGTGTTTGCCGAACATCTGCACTGGTCGATGATCTTTTGGATCAACGTGCCGCTTGCCGTCGGCGCACTGTTTCTGCTGCTGCCCAAGATGGGCAAGATCCCCGTGTTCCATCGCCGCCGCAAGGTCGACTGGCTCGGCGGCGTGCTGCTGATGGCCTCTGCCGTCATGGTCATGCTGGTGCTGAGCTGGGGCGGCAACCGCTATGCCTGGCTATCACCGGCGATCATGGCGATGATCGGTGCGTCGGTCGCGCTGGCCTTCGCCTTCGTCTGGCACGCGCGCAATGCCGATGAGCCGTTCCTGCCGCTGCCTTTGATGGGCGGAACGGTGGTGCCTTACGCGATGGTGGCCGGTGGCTGCGCGCTGGGCGCCATCACCGCACTCACCGTGCACCTGCCGCTGTATTACGAGGTGGTCTATCATTTGACCGCGAGCGAAGCGGGGCTTGCGCTGATCCCGCTCGCCGCGGTTTCCACCTGTGGTGCGGCGATCGCCGGACGGACCATGGCGCGCGCCAAACACTACAAGCGTGTGGCGATCGCGGGCACGTCCGCGGCAACGATCTTTGGTGCGGTGCTGACCGTGACGACGCTGCCGCTGTGGGGCTTGCTGGTCGTGCTCTCGCTGTTCGCACTCGGGCTCGGCACCACATTCCCGGTCAGCGTGGTCTCGCTGCAAAATTCCGTGGCGCGCGCGCAGATCGGCACCGTGACCGGCGCGATGAACTTCTTCCGCTCGCTGATGTCGTCGTTCATGGTCGCCGCCTTCAGCGCGATCCTCCTGATGTCGCTCGGCGCCGGCGTCTCGATCGGCGAACATCGCGGACCGGCGAATGCGATTCCGGCGGCCGACATGATCACCGCATTCCACTATGTTTTCGGCGCCGCCACCGCGCTGCTTGCTTGTGCCGCGCTTTGCATCATCCTCATGGAGGAGCGGCCGCTCGCCGGCCCCTCGATGCCGGCGGAGATGGCGGAGTAGGGGGTACCGTCATCTCCGGACCTCTTCTACTTTGCATGGGGTTGTTTTCGAAATTTTGTATTTGGGTTCTCCGGTGCGTCACCGAATGCGTCGCTAGGCTGAGCGGGTGAGAAAGCGCGTGATCGCGCCGCCCAGCCGGGTGCTCTCCAGCGGCTCGGCAAGCGAGGCCTGCGCTGATGTCACGACGCTATCGGGCGCGTGGCCCTTGCTGCGCACCACCTCGCAGCAGGCCAGCGCGTAGCCGACGGAGAATTCCGGGTGTGGCTGCACCGAAAACGTGCTGCCGCCAGCGTAGAGCAGCCCGGCATGCGGCGTGAAATCCGAGGACAGGATCGTCCTGGCGCCCGCTGGCGGCGTGATGACCTGGTCCTGGTGCGAGCAGGCGAGCGCGATACGCGTGCCCTCGATCAGGCCATTGTGAGGGACGACGTCGTAGACGTGCCGCCCGATGCCCCAGCCCTTCTCGGACTTGCGCGCCGTGCCGCCCAACGCCTGCGCGATCAATTGATGGCCGAAGCAGACGCCGACCATCGGCAGCTTCTTGTCGTGGGCTGTGCGCACGAATTCCTCGAGCGGCGCGATCCACTCGAACCCGTCGTAGACGCCGGCCGCGGAGCCGGTGATGAGGATCGCCTCCAGTCCTTCGACATCCGGCAGCGGCTCGCCGGCGGGAATGCTGACGGTATTGAAGGTGACGGTGGCGTCGGCGGCGCCGATCATATGCTCGAACATCTGCGGATACGATCCGTGGAGCTCGCGATTTTTCGAGCTGACCAACCCAGTCTCTATGATCGTAATGCGCGGCATCAGTGACTATCTGGACTCTGTTGCATCGCTGCTCAGGTCCCCGGCCGCGACACCTCGGTCTCCTTGCTGGTGATGAACTCCAGCAGCACCGGCACGCCTTCCCTGGTCTTTTGAATGCCGCGCTGGATGGCAGGGATGATGTCTTCCGGCTTGGTCACCCGCTCGCCGTAGCCGCCGAAGGCGCGCGCCATGGCCGCGTAGTCGCCGGAAATGTCGGTCGAGCGGTATTTCTCGGTCGAGATCGGCATCACCTTCAATTCGATCGCCATGGAAAAATTGTTCAAGAGGATCGACATGATCGGGATGCGCTCGCGCACCGCGGTCTCGAAATCCATGCCGGTGAAGCCGATCGCCGCATCGCCCCAGACATTGATGCAGAGCTTGTCGGGCTTTGCCAGCTTCGCGCCCATCGCCAGCCCAAGACCGTAGCCGAGCTGCGTGGTCTTGCCCCAGCCGATATAAGAGAGCGGCTCGACCGATTTCCAGAACGGGGACAACTGGTCGCGCGGGCTGCCGGCATCGTGGGTGATGATGGTGTTGTTGATGTCGACGGTGTGCTGCAGATCCCACAGCACGCGGTAGGGGTTCAGCGGCGCGTCGTTATGGGTCAGCTTCGGCATCCATTTCGCCAGCCATTCCTTGTGGGAGGCCGCGATCTCCGCGGCGACCGCCGTCGCGTCGCGATCCGTCGTGACGGTCTTGCCGATCTCTTCCAACAGCGCGTCGAGTACGAGCCCGGCGTCGCCGACCAGGCCGATCCTGGCCTCGACATCCTTGTTGAGATGGTTGGGGTCGAGCGTCGAATGGATGATGGTCTTGCCCTTCGGCAGGGCGATGCCGAATGACGTCTCGGTGAAGGAGCAGCCGATGCCGAAGATGACGTCGGCATCGCCTAAGAATTTCGGCACCGCGCGCGGCACGGCGAGGCCGCCCGATCCCAGCGACAGCGGATGCGTCTCTGGAAAGGACGACTTGCCGCCAAGGCTGGTCGTGACCGGGATGGCGAGGCGCTCGGCCAGCCGTCTGAGCTGCGGCCAGGCTTTTGCGTAGTGCACGCCCTGGCCGGCGTAGATCACCGGGCGCTTCGCCGCGACGAGCAGGGCGGCTGCCTCCTTCACATGCACGGGATCCGCGCCGTAGCGGGTACGCAGCACCGGCGTGTAGTTCAGCGGTTCCGGCACTTCCTCGTTCCACATGTCGGCGGGGATTTCGACGATCACCGGCCCGCCGCGGCCGTTCTTCAGTTTGGTGAACGCGCGCCGGAAAATGTTGCAGACCTCGGCGGCGATGTTGATCGGCTCGGACGATTTCGAGAACGCCTTCATCGCCTGGCTGGAGTTGAAATTCGGGTCGATATTGGCGAGCCTGCGCGCATAGCCCATCGGCAGCACCAGCACGGGAACCGACTCGCCGTAACATTGCGCCACGCCGCCCATCGCGTTCTCGGCGCCTGGTCCATGCTGCATGCAGAACGCGCCGATCGACTCGCCCGAGGTGACGCGCGAGATCGCGTCCGCCATGTGAACGCCGATGCGTTCCTGGCGCACCATCACGGGGCGGATGTCGGCATTGGCGGCATATTCGATGAGATGATTGACCGGATAGCCGCAGAGGATTTCGATCCCCTCCCGCTTCATGATTTCCGCAATGGCGGCGCCGAGCTTCATGACGGTCTCCCCCTGGATTGCAGGCCGGTTCGGTCCGGCCGATTTGCAACAGTTGGAGCAGGATTTACCCGTGCGGTAAAGCGCGCGCGGCGCGTGGGGGCGGAAGTGCTGATATGCGTTTTGCCGCTTGAGGGGGCGTTCAGTAAAATACCCAGGCTCGACCGGCGAAGAATTTTCTTGCTCCCAACGCCTCACGCACAAAACAAAAGCAAGCCTTTTGCAGCGGCGCGACGCTGCTGCGTTGCGAAAACATCACAGCCGCCAGCCAAGTGGACCGGCATCACATCCTTGTCATTCCCGGTAATCATTTTTGGATTACTTGTTCCGCATGCAGCTGCATGAATCGCAGGACAGGAGACTTCAATGACTACGGCGCGAACACTCATTCTCGGGTCGGCGGCAGGCTTGATCGCCATCAGCGGGGCACAGGCGGCCGACCTTCCGGTCAAGGCCAAGGCAGTCGAATATGTGAGGATCTGTTCGCTTTACGGCGCCGGCTTCTTCTTCATCCCGGGCACCGACACCTGCATCAAGATCGGCGGTTATCTGCGCGCGGACGTCACGTTCAACGGCGGCGCCCACGGCGCGCCGGCCTGGAGCGGCGATCTCGGCCAGCAGAACCGCTTTGCCGATTACTTTGTCGCCCGTTCCCGCATGGCTTTGACGGTCGATACCCGC